>NZ_JAVMJZ010000001.1:0-4800000 GCF_036320405.1 Streptomyces sp. WAC07094 | reverse complement strand
CGACCAGGGATACGCGGTGCTGTCGGACACCGCGCCGGGGCATGTGGCCGCCGTGCGCCAGGCCCTCTTCGACCGGCTCACCCCCGAACAGCAGAAGTCCCTCGGCGAGATCATGTCGATCATCGCCGAGGGTCTGCAGCCCTCGGAGGCGGGCGCCGACCTGCCCTGGCTGCGCTGAGCCACCGGGCGGATCGGCGCCGACACGGGTGTGCCCCGGCCCCCGCGGGGGCCGGGGCACACCCGGAGTGCTCGGACGAGGCGTCCCGGCCCTCGTCCGTGGTGTCCGGCTCGCCTTCGGGGCCAAGCCCCTCGGGCTCACTCCCGTGACCTGCCGGTGGACGGACGACCACCGGCCACGGTCAGTGGGCGACCACCGGAACGTGCAGCTCGTCCTCGGCGCCCGTGCCCGTGTCCTGGCCGGAGACCGACGCCGCGCCGGGGCGGCCGGCGTTGACGAGGGTCAGGGCGATGGCCGCGGCCACCACGAGGATGCCGACGGCGAACCAGATCGCGCTCGCGTAGCCGTGCACCTGTCCCTGCAGCTGGACCAGCTGCGACTGCGACTTCGAGGTGGCGGTCGCGATGTGGTCCTTGATGTAGGACGTGGTCGCCGAGGCCGCGATCGTGTTCAGCAGGGCCGTGCCGATCGCGCCGCCCACCTGCTGCGAGGTGTTGACCATCGCGGAGGCGACACCTGCGTCCCGCGGCTGCACGCCGTGCGTGGCCAGGGCCATGGCCGGCATGAACGCCGTACCCATGCCGAGGCCGAGCAGCAGCATGGCCGGCAGGATCAGGGCCGCGTAGGCCGAATCGAGCTCGATCTGGGCCAGCAGGAACATACCGGCGGCCGCGACCAGGAATCCGGGGCCCATCAGCAGCCGCGCCGGCACACGGGTCATCAGCCGGGCGCCGATCTGGGTCGAGCCCGTGATCATGCCCGCGATCATGGGCAGGAAGGCGAAGCCGGTCTTGACCGGCGAGAAGCCCTTCACGACCTGCAGGTAGTAGGTCAGGAAGAGGAACGTGCCGAACATCGCGATGATCGCGAGACCGAGGGAGAGGTAGACACCGCCGCGGTTGCGGTCGGTGATGACACGCAGCGGCAGCAGCGGAGCCTTGACCTTGGCCTCGGTGATCACGAAGGCCACGAGCAGCACCGCGGACGCGACGAACAGGCCGACCGTCATGGAGTCGCCCCAGCCGTCCGACTCGGCACGCGTGAAGCCGTAGACGAGCGAGACCAGACCGAGGGTGGAGAGGATGACACCCGGGATGTCGAGCGGCGAGCGGTTGCGGCCGCCCTCCGGCTCCCGGATGACCAAGTAGGCGCCCGCCGCCGCGACAACGGCGAAGGGGATGTTGACGAAGAACGTCCAGCGCCAGTCCAGGTACTCGGTGAGGAAGCCACCGAGGATCAGGCCGACGGCGCCACCGCCACCGGCGATCGCACCGTAGATGCCGAACGCCTTGGCGCGCTCCTTGGCGTCCGTGAACATGACCGCGAGCAGGGAGAGCGCGGCAGGGGCGAGGAGTGCGCCGAAGATGCCCTGGAGGGCACGGGAGCCGAACATCATCGCGCCGCTCTGCGCGGCACCGCCGAGCGCGGAGGCGAGGGCGAAGCCGCCGAGGCCGATGACGAAGGCGCGCTTACGGCCCCACAGGTCCGCGACACGGCCGCCGAAGAGCAGCAGACCACCGAAGGCCAGGGCGTAGGCGGTCACCACCCACTGGCGGTTGCCGTCGGATATCCCCAGGTCCTGCTGGGCGGACGGAAGCGCGATGTTCACGATGGTGGCGTCGAGGACGACCATCAGCTGGGCGAGTGCGATGAAGACGAGGGCCCGCCAGCGACTCGGGTCGGGGGCGGAGGCGCCCGGGATGTTTCGGGCTGTTTCAGACATGGAGGTATCCACTTCGGGACTTCGTGACGGAAAAGTCAGGACTCGGGAGCGAAAAGGGATCGTGCGGAAAGAGGGCAGGCGGAAGGGAGGGCGGGAAGGCGTGGCCCGTCGACGGTGACGGCTGGGACGCCTGTCATGTCACAGCTGTCCGGCGTCTGTCACAGCTGTCTGGTGTCGTGCGGACGGGCGGCGCCCGTTGAACTCGTCGCTCAGGACTGGCGCAGATCCTCCATGGTCGCGGCCGTACCCGGCAGTTCGGAGCGGGCCGGAGCCCGCAGACCGTCCAGGAACAGCTGCAGATGGCGGTGGACGAAGCGGTCGAGGCTCACACAGCCGGTGCCGGCCGGAGGCCTGCTCAGCTGTGCGACGGCGATCATCAGATCCCCGACGCCGATGTCGGGGCGGAGCTGCCCGGCCGCGCGGGCGCGGTCCATGAGCTCGACGATCAGTCGCTCGACCCGTTCACGTGCCGCTTCCAGATCGGGGTGGTGCTCGTCGAACGCGCTGGCCGCCATCGGACACAGCGCGCTGATCCGTTCGTCGGCGGCAGCGTGCACGAAGTGCGACAGCGCCTCGAAGGCATCGCCGCTCTCGGCGAGGGCCCGTTCGGCGTCCTCGGCCGTTCGATCCATGACCCAACAGACGACCTCGCGGGCGAGTGCGTCACGGTCGGGGAAGTTGCGGTACACCGTGGCATTGCCGACCCCGGCCCTGCGGGCGATCTCGTCGAACGGCACCTCGGGGCCGAACTCGACGAACATCTCCCGGGCCGCGGTGACGATCCGCTCCCGGTTGCGCAGAGCATCGGCACGCGGCCGGGTCACTCGGCGCGGCACTGGGGGCGCGGTCTGCACGGCGTACTCCTCGGGTGGAGTGGAAACGCGTTCCGGGGACTGGGTCCCCGTTTCGCTCGGACACAGGTCTAAACGGGGAATCGGTCCCCGGTTATTTCCCGCCCCGGCCCGGATTTTCTGTGACGTGGGACACACGCCTCACCCGGTCGGTGGAACGGCGGCCCGGGCGCCGCACCGGCCCGTCCGCGCCGGCCGCCGACGCCCTCGCACACCCCTCCCGCAGCCGTCGCACCGTCACCCCTCCCGCACCCCTGAACCCTCGTTCGGGCTGCCCCAGCGCGCGCCCGAACTCCCCTCGGCACAGGGTGAGCGCAAGGGTGCAGTCGGTGACGGGCGGCTGCCTTGCAGCGAGGGGTCACCGCATGCAGTTGTCCCGCCGCCGGATACGCTCCCGCCGCGTCGCCTCGCTGGCCTCGGTCGCCGTTCTGACACTCGCGGTCTCCACCTCCGCCGGCACCGGACACCTCATCACCGGCTCCACGACACCGGGACCCGTCGCACCGGCCCGCGAAGCACTGCGCGCCTGCATGATCCACGGCAGCAGCAGCGTCCAGATGCCGGAGGGCATCCCGACCCCCGCCGGGTACGTCCGCTCCACCGGCACCGTCCACGCCCTGAACCTGATGGTCGACTTCTCCGACGCTCCCGGGCAGGGCGGCGCGATGGACCGGTTCGGGGAGTTCTTCCCGCAGACCCGGAAGTGGTTCACGACCAGCTCCTACGGCCGGCTCGACTACCGCCCCGAGGCCCCGATACAGCACTGGCTGCGGATGCCCAAGCCCTTCTCGGCGTACGGTCTGGAGCGCGGAGCCCCCTTCGACCCCGGCTACCGCCGGCTGGTGCAGGACATCGTGGCCGCCGCCGACCCCGAGGTGGACTTCCGCCGCTACGACCTGCTGAACGTACTCGTGACGCCGAACGCGGGCCCCTCGGCCCTGGACACGGTCCTGTCGGTGACCTTCGCCGGCAACACCGACGCCCCCATAGCCGACGGCGTGCCGCTGTCCAACGCGTCCTTCATCTACAGCCGCCAGGACGACGGCTCGGGCTCCTACGCCCGGACCGGCTACCGGGTCCTGCCGCACGAGAACAGCCACACCTTCGGCCTGCCCGACCTCTACACCCAGGAGGGCGGGGCGGCCGTCGGCCACTGGGACATCATGAGCGAGGACTGGGGTGCCGACAACGACCTGCTGGCCTGGCACAAGTGGAAGCTGGGCTGGCTCGCGGACTCCCAGGTCAGCTGCGTCAGCACCCGCGGCACCAGCGAGTACACGCTGACCCCGCTGGGCCTCGCGGGCGGCCGCAAACTGGTCTTCGTACCGATCAGCTCCAGAGCCGGATTCGCCCTCGAACTGCGCACCCGCGCGGGCAACGACGCGACGATGTGCCGGCCCGGCATCCTCGTCTACCGCGTCGACGCCGACGTCGACACCGGCAACGGGCCCATCACCGTCCACGACGCCCAGCCCGACAGCGGCGGCTGCACCCACAGCCCCAACGTCCAGGCCGAAATGTCCGACGCCACCTTCCTCCCCGGTCAGAGCTTCACGGACCCGAAGACGGGGATCGTGGTCACCGTCCTTGACCGTGACGATTCCGGGAACTTCCGCGTCCGCGTGACACGCCGGTGAGCGATCCCCGGACATCCCGGGGCGCGGTGCGGCGCACGGCGCGGGCATACCCGGCGCAGGCGGCCTGACCGGCATTACCGTGACCTCATGCGCCCGAACGCCATGCCCGCCCAGGACTCGGCCGCCCCCGCCGAAGCCGTCACGCCCCTGATGCGAGGGCTCACCGTGCTGCGGCGGCTCACCGACACGGACGGCAGCTGCAGCCTCAGCGCTCTGGAGCGGGCCAGTGGGCTCGCCCGGTCCACGGTCGACCGGATCACGGCGACGCTGGCCCGCATGGGCTATGTACGACTCGACGGCCGGGACGCCGTCGTCGCGCCACGGCTGATGGAACTGGGCAATGCCTACCTGGCTGCGCTGCGGCTGCCGAAACTGCTGGATCCGCACGCGGACGCGCTCGCCGACGATCTCGACGAATCGGTGTCGCTCGCCGTCGCCGACCGGGACGGCATCCGCTTCATCCACCAGGCGACCCGCCGCCGCGCGATGTCCCTGAGCTTCCGCATCGGAGATCTGCTGCCCGCGGAGCGGACCGCCCCCGGACCGCTGTTCGCCACGGAGTGGGACGAGGCGGACTGGAAGCGCTGGCACGAGCGGCGGGCCGCGGACCCCGAGGACCGCGGCTTCCCCGCCGTGCCGCTGCGCAGCCGCCCACTGCCCGGGTCCGGCGGCAGCGCCCTCGGCGACGATTTCGAGGAGCGCACCCGGCAGGCCCGCGACCAGGGCTGGGCGCTGGACGACCAGCTGATCGAGCCGGGTCTGGTGGCGCTCGCCATGCCCGTCAGGAAGGCGGACGGCCGGATCGCATGTGTGGTCAGCGTGGTCAGTCATACGAGCCGCCACTCCGCGGACGATCTGCACGGGACTCTGCTGCCCCGGCTGAGCTCGGCGGTGGCGGCGATGGAACGGGAGCTGCACGAGGCGCCGCCCGCCGCCCCCGACGCGCCGTCCGGACTCGCGACCTGGACCGGGGCGTCCAAGCAGGAGCTCGGACGGGAGTTCGTGGAGTCGCTGGCCCGCGGACTGACGGTGATCACGTCCTTCGGCGAAGGGCGCGCCGAACTGACGCTCACCGAGGTGGCCGAGGCGACGGGGCTGGCGCGGGCGACGGCACGGCGGGCGCTGATCACACTGGAGCACCTCGGATACGTCACCGCGCACGACCGCGTCTTCCGGCTCACCCCGCACGTCCTGGGCCTCGGCTACCCCTCCCTTTCCCGGGTCACGCTGCCGGACATCGCGGCCCCCCATCTGGCGGCCCTGTCCGAGCAGGTGCTCGAGTCGACCTCGCTGGCGGTACTGGCGGGCGACGAGATCCAGTACACGGCCCGGGTCGCGCCCAGTCGCATCATGAGTGTCAACTTCACGGTCGGCACCCGGCTGCCGGCGTATCCGACGTCACTGGGCCGGGTGATGCTGGCGGACCAGACGGAACCGAAGCTGCCCGAGGTGACCTCCCTGACGTCGCGCACGGTCACGGACCCGGACGAACTGAGGGCGGCGCTCGACCGCGTCCGGCGCGAGGGATACGCCCTGGTCGACGAGGAGTTGGAGGAAGGCCTGCGGTCGATCGCGGTGCCGTTGCGGGACCGCGGGGGCAAAGTGGTCGCCGCGGTGAACATCGCCATGCACAGCAGCCGCCGCACGATCGAGGAGTGCGTGGCCGAGCTGCTGCCGGAACTGCGCGCGACGGCGGCACGGATCGAGGCGGACCTGCATGTGGCGGGGCGATTCAGGAAGGTGCCGAGCATCTGACGACGCTCCTGCCGGCGATCCGTACGGCCGCACCGGTGATCACCGTACCTCGCACACCTGTCTCCGCCTGGGGTCGAGCCCCGGGCCCGCCGTCAGTTGCTGCTCGACCGGGACGAGTTGCCGTCCGGCACACGACGCACGCGTGCGTATGACGCCCGGTCCGGCGACAGTGCCGAGCGGCACCGACGTGCGCTCGGCGGGCGACGAGCACCGGGCATCACCCGTTCGCGTTCTCCCGGACGACGAGCCGAGACGGCCGGTGGGGCGGGTTGCATCACCGGGGTGACGACGGCTCCTGAGCCCTGCCGGACCTTCCGCGGAGCGGTCACGCGTTCCGCAGATGCCGGACGTGTGCGCGCCGCTGAAGCTGCGGGCTCGCCGGTGTCGTGATCCCATGAACGCCGGGAGCGCACGGCACATACGCCGCGGTCGATGCCGTGCTCACGGATGCCGAAGTCACCTGTACCGGTTTCTTGCCGACCACGCTCCACCACACGGCCGTTCGCGGGAGCGAGTCCGCCCGTGCGAGGCGCCCGTGCGAGGCGCCCGCGCGGGACCGCACGCGTCCACCCGCTTCCGATCCCGCGACGACGGGAGAACCTGTCATGCAAGCCGTCACCGTTCGAGACCGTGAGGCCGGTGCCGCCGGACAGTCCTCGACGGAGCTGCCCCACCCCCCACTGGCCGAGAACGATGTCGCCGTACGGGTACACGCCACGGGGTTCACCCGAGGAGAGCTGGAGTGGACCGGCCGGGGGCCCGGACCGATCGGACCGCGCGGCCAGGGACTGAAGAAGAGGGCGGACGAGGTCGGACGAGAACAGAAGAAGGAGAGCAATCATGATCGGAATGCGGATCACAGGAGGCGTTCTGGCTGCCGGGATAGCGGCCACGGCCATCGTGTGCTCCACCGCGGCAGACCGTGCCCCGGCACCTCAGGCGGCGCCGGCCGCCGCCGTGGCCTCTCCGCGCCCGACCGAGACGCTGACGCCCGTACTCGAACTACCGCTGACGAACGTGGCGGGCAAGACGTTCACCTCGGCGATCGTGGACTTCCCGCCCGGTTCACACGCCCTGCCGCATCGGCACGGCGCGGCCTTCGTCTACGCGTATGTGCTCCAGGGCACGGTACGCAGCCGGCTTGCCGGGGAGCAGGCGCACGAGTACCACCAGGGCCAGTACTGGGTCGAACCGCCGGGCGCCCACCATGTACTCACGGAGAACACAAGCTCGACCAAGCCGGCGAAACTGCTGGTCATCTTCATCTCCAACACGGGAGACAAACTCAAGACCGAGGACGCCCCGACCCAGGGCACGAGCTCCACGCGGGGCTGACCGCGGGTCGTCCTGTTGCGTGCGGCTCGGGGCCGGTGCGGTTGTGGATGCGGATGCACCTGGCCGAGCAGGCCCTGTACTGAGACGGTGCCGCAGGCCACCTGCCCGTGCCGGATCGGCCGGCTGACTGGCATCACCGGAGTCCGAACACTCCCTGCGCCGTCGAAACCCGGCACCTCCCCGCCCTCGACTTCGTCCCCGCACACCACGCGAGAGGCCACCCGAAGGCAGCGCGGAGCAGCCGGTCCGCCGGCCGGCACGGCCCGACCGCCGCGACTCGGCTCCCCGACACCAGCGCCCGCCAGAGCCCTGATCCGGTACGCTGTGGATCGAGCGCCCCGGCAGGGCGCTGCGGCGTGTCACGCGGCTCCCCGCGCTCCCCACCGCAGCAGCCTTCCCCAGGTCGTTCAGGGCTTGACCGGAAAACCTGACCGCGACCCGTACACCGAGCGGCGGGCAGGATTCCACCCAGGCCGCGCTTTGGCCTTCGTAGCTCAGGGGATAGAGCACCGCTCTCCTAAAGCGGGTGTCGCAGGTTCGAATCCTGCCGGGGGCACCAGCCGAAAGGCCCCGGACCGATCATGGTCCGGGGCCTTTGACATCCACTTTTGACATCAACGGGGACGGGACGGAGCGCATCCGGCGTGACAAGAGATGAGGCTCTCGACCGGTTGAGGCAACTCGCACGAGCTCAGGCATTCGGACATCACGTCGGCTCGGACCGCCTCATCCAGGCCGGCCTCGACGCTCTTCTGGCCGACGTCGATGCCCCGTCGCTTGCCCTCCTCGCCGGCCTGGGCCGCCGTGAGGAGCATGAGGCACGGGAGTTGTTCGATCACGTCAAGGACGAGCTGGGACTGGGATTCGAGGTGCCGGCGGACCCGATCGCTGCCAGGTGGGCCTTGGCCTACTGGCTGGCCGCTCAGATCGTCGACGGCTCCTTGGACCCGGCGATCGGTGCCGGCCTCATATGGGTCGAAGCAGCGATGGAACTCGGCTATCCGGATGGCTTGCACCCGATCGTTCACTGTGCCATTGAGCTGGACGACTGGGACGCCAATTGGAGCACTCCGCTAGAGCAGCTCAAGGAAGAAGTCCTTGTCGCCGCCCGCGCGCTCATCGAAAGCGGCGGACCCGAGTCCGCTCTCTGAAGACCAGGAAGCCCCAAGACTGTGACGTCCTGGGGCTCCGCGTCTCGGATAGAGGGGGACGGCTGTGGTCAGCCTGGGCCGGGACGCCTCTTCAACAGCTTGTCCATGTGACTCATGGCCTCGCGCTGGGTGTCCTGCACGACGTGCGTGTATACGTCCATGGTGATGCTGATCTGCGAGTGCCCGAGGATCTCCATCACGACGCGGGGCGCGACTCCGGCCGCCGTGAGCAGGGTGGCGGTGCCGTGCCGAGCGTCATGCAGCCGGATCACGCGAAGGCCGGCGGACTTGGCGACTCGGGTGAAGGAGCGATAGACGTTCCGCGGCTCGACCTGGCGCCCGGTGCGGGTCGTGAAGACGTAGCCCGACTCGTGCCACTGCTCCCCCGCCTTGACCCGCGCGGCCGACTGACGCATCCGGTGCCAGCGCAGCGGGGCGATGCAGAGCGCGGGCAACGGGACGACGCGGCGACGACGGCTCTTGGGATCGTCGTCATAGAGGACGCCGCGACGGCGTTGAGTCTGCTGTCGGACGTAGAGGACGCGGTTGTCCAGGTCGAGGTCCGACCAGCGGAGACCGATGATCTCGCCCCGTCGCAGCCCCATGCCGATGGCGAGCACGAAGGCCGCATAGAGCGGATCGCGGCGAGAGGCCGCGAGGAAGTCCAGCGTCTCGTCCAACGTCCAGGGGCCCAGCTCCTTGTTGGCCGTCCGGGGCGGCTCGACGAGCTTGGCGACGTTGCGCACGATCAGCTCTTCACGGCAGGCCGAGGACAGAGCGGAACGCAGCACGCGGTGAGACTCCTTGGCCGTCGCCGCCGTGGTGTCCTTCTCCATCCGAATGAGGAAGCGACGGACGTCCGCGACGCCGAAGGATTCGAGCCGCTTCGAGCCGAGCAGCGGCAGGAGGTAGAGCCGGACGTGTGCCTCGTACTTGTCGTACGTGCTGAGTTTCCGCCGAGGCTTGATCAGGTTGTCCAGCCAGTACGGCAGCACGGCAGCCACTCGGAGAGCTTGGCGCACGGGCACGCTCTGGTCGACCTTGGCAAGGAGCTCCCGTCGCTTGGTGTCGCACTCGGCCCACGTCTTGCCGTAGGCGAACTTGCGGGCGCGGGTGCCGTCCGGCTGGAGGACGTAGACCGCGCATTGATAGCGGCCGTCCTTGCGCTTGGTGATCGTGCCCGCCCCGTTGGGGTTGCGCTTGCGCTGACCAGCCATCAGGCGGCCTCCTCGATCTGGCCGAGGATGAAGTCTCGTACAGCGTCGGCCGGGATACGGCGGGCGCCGTCAATCTTGATCGATATCAGACGGTGCGAGCGGATCAGGTCGTAGACCTTCGAGCGTCCGAGCTTGAGCCGTGCCATGACGTCCGGCACAGTCAGCAGCTCAGCGGTGGCAGTGGTCATGCTGCGGCTCCTTCCTGGGCGAGTTGGTCGCGTAGGGCTTCGCGTGCGGTGTCGCGATTGAGCTGAAGGTCGCGGGCAATCGATGCCGCGAGGGCGGATTCGCCGGGTGTGTGGCCATGGCCGGCGTACTGCCAGTCGGCAAGGACGAGGACGGTGTCGGGCTCGCGGTCCTCGAGGCCGAGGGCTTCGCGTTCCTGTGCGGCGCGGAAGTCGGCGCGGGCCTGGCGGAGCTCCCCGAGGGTGGTGGAGTAGCGGCGGGACTTCGAGGAGAAGTGGCCGCGGAAGCCGAGCATGTGAGCCCAGGCCCACAGCCGCCGTTCCGGGTAGAGCGGGTCGAGGTGCTTGCAGGCTTCGATGAGGCGGCGGGTGTGGTCGGGGACCTGGTGGCGGTCGAGTTCGGCGAGTTCGCCGATGCGACGGTCGAGGCTTCCGGTGTTCTCGGCCGCCTTGGTGGCGTACTTGGCGACGTAGGAGGCGACGGCCTGTTCGGTGATGTCGGAGCCGTTCCCGAACGCCTTCACCGGGCGGACGTCGAGCTGGCTGCCCCACCGGAAGGTACGGGCGGGCTCGTCCTCGGCGGCCGGGACGGTGACCGAGGTGTAGGAGTGCGCCGCGGCGGCGCGGATCGCGTCGGTGAGGAGTTCGACCGTTGCCCAAGCCGGGGACGGAGTGTCCGGTCCGTCGGGGCCATCAATGCGGATGACAGCGTGGAAGTGCACAGCGCCGCGTTTCTGGAACTCGGCGACCTTGCCGTACGACAGGCGGGCGTGGTCGGGGAGTTCGCTGCGGGTGAGTCCGGCGCGGGCAGCGATCTCGCGGCGCAGGCGGGTAGTGAACCTCATCCACAGCTGCCCGGCGTGGTTGTTGAAGAGGACGGCGCCCGTGTAGTCGTACGTGGCCGGGTCCAGGGCCGTGCCGAGTGCGGAGTCGTCGGGGATATGGCGAGTACCGCAGCGGCAGACGCCACGATCGGTCCGGTTGTGGACGGGGCCGAAGGACGGAGCCGTGAGGGTGGCGAAGACGCGGGGGTGGTCGCGGACCGTGGCGGGGATGTTGCGGCGGTCGTCTCCAGCCAGGCCCGCGCGGATGAGGTGATAGGTGTCCCCCGAGTACGTCCAGGCGCAAGCCGGGCAGCGGGAGGCGCGGCGGTTGCCGCAGGCGATCCGGAGGCGTCCGCCGGGCTCGTTCTCGGTGCTGTAGTGGTGCAGGGTCTCGCCGGTGGCCTTGTCCTTGTGGAGGGTCCAGCCGGTCAGGTGGATGGGGTCGGCGCAGCCGCCGGTGCGGCGGATCTGCTCTTCCCAGCGGTGGTAGTCGTCGGCCGAGGCCACCCTCAGCAGGTCGCCGAGGGTGGTCGGGTCGAGCAGCTGCTCAGGCACGGGCACCCTCCCGGTTGCGGCGGGTGGGGGCAATACCGGTGCCGTGGCAGGCCGGGCAGTGGGCGGTGATGATGCGCAGCTGCCCGCGGGCGTTGCGGCCGCCGAGGGTGATGGCAGCGGAGGCGAAGCCGTCGCAGTTGGGGCAGACGCGGGGCGGGGGCGTAGTGCAGTCGGTCATGCTGAGGGGTCCTTCCGGTTCTGCGGGATCGGATGGGGGCGTGGCTCCCGGGCGGTGGATGCTTGGCGGTATCGAGGCCGCCCGGGGGCCGGTCAGTGCCGTTTGACGTCGGCGGTGATCAGGGAGCGGATGACCAGGGCGCAGATGGCGAGCGAGGCGCCGGTGATGGCTACCGCGAGGAGCATGGAGACGAGGACGGCGCCGACGACCAGGACCACGGCCGTGCCACCGCCCACAAGCGCGAGCACAGCGCCCGGGGTGAGCTGGACGGTCGGCCGGGCAGAGGCCGGGGCGACCGGTGTGGGAGCGGGCGCCGCCGGGTGTTGCACGACGGTGGTGGGCTCGATGACGGTGCGCGGGGTGACGATGCTGGTGGGCATGGGGTTGGTCGGGACTTTGGGTCGGAGCATGGTCGATCTCCTTTCGGTGGGTGTTACTTGAGGAAGGTGTCGATGGCGGGGGCGAGGACGCTGTCGGCGAGGAGGAAGCCGCCGAGGAGGAGTACGGCGACGAGCCAGGCGGGTGGGCGGGTGAGCTTGACGCCGAGGTAGCCGACGACGATCAGGGCGAGCCAGAGCGGAACCTGCACGGCGGTGGTCTCCTTCAGCGGGCGTGGCAGCGGTGGGTGCGGGCGGCGAGCTGGGCTGCGGAGGAGCTGGCGTAGTCGGCGGACCAGCCGCACCGGTCGTTGGTGCACACGGCGGCGTGTTTGGTCTGGCCGTTGCGGTCGCGGTGAGTGCCGATCTGCACCGGCCCGATCCGCATCACGGAATGGAAGTGGTCGCGAGCAGGCATGACGAGGGGTTCTCCTCTCGGAGTTAGGTGAGTTGGGCGGCGATGGCGTCGGCCAGCTGGGGTGGGACGCCGAGGCGGGCGCGTAGGGTGTCGGTGTCGATCGGGGTGCCGGTGCGGGCCTGGTGGTCGTCGGCGACCTTGCGCGCGTGCTCGATGAGCACGGCCGGAACCCCGGGCGCCGGGTCGGCGGCCGGAAGGGCCGGGGCCTGCTCGACCGATACGGGCTCGGGCTCTGGAGCGCTGATGGGCTCGGGCTCCGGGTCGGGCTCGATATGGGGTACGGGGTCCGGGGCTGTGGGTGCCGGCGGATGCGGCTCCTGGTGTCCACCGGAGTGGGCGAGGAGGGTGCCGCCGAGGAAGGCGAGGGCGGGCCATCCGGCGATGCCGAGGCGGAGCAGGGCGGGCGGGTTGGCCAGGTCGAGGAATCCGGCGGTGGCGATGTTGGCGCCGAGCGAGGCGAACAGGGCGATCACGAACCAGCACCAGGCCAACCGGGACGGCCCATCGCTGCGGAGGCGTCGCCAGGCGGCGACCAGGAGCAGGTCGACGCTGACCGGGTAGGCCCAGGCCTTCCATCCGTCCTGTCCGGCAGCGGCGGCCAGGTCGTGCAGGTGGGCGAAGGACAGCGCCCCGGCGATGACGGCCTGGATCAGCACGGCGTCGATGCGGAGAGCGGGGCGGCTCATCGTTGGCTCCTTCCTGTTCAGGCATGGAGGGGGTAGGGACCTGGCGCGAAGACGGTCACGCCGACCGGAGGGCGGGGAGGGTCAGGCCGTTGCTGGGGCGGCCTTGGTCAGCGGCACGGGGGCCGCGGGGGTGCCGGGCAGGGTGGGCCGGAAGGGGGCCAGTTCGGGCAGGTCCGGGGTCCGGTCGGCGTGCCGGTTGCAGACGTTGACGGCCTGACGCAGCGTTGTGTGGGGGGCGCGGATGCGGTGCCAGCCTCCGGTGGAGTCGCCCGCGACGGCGACGCCGCGCATCTCGGCAGGGATCTGGATGGCGGCCAGGACGGCGTCCGGGTTGATGTCGCCGAAGGCCATGTTGGCGCTGGTTTCGTCGTTGACGCGGTGTGCGGTGCGGCCGGTGAGCTGGGCGCGGAGCATGGTGATGCCCTTGCCGAGTTCGGAGCCGAAGCGCTGCCCGCAGATCTCCAGGTAGATGCCGGCCGCACGGCCGAGCTGGGCGAGGCGGACCAGGGCGGTGACGATACGGTCCCGGCGCTTCTCCTCCTCCTTGCTGGCGAACAGGGCGAGTTCGGCGACCTCATCCACCAGCACCACGATCGGGGTCGGGCGTAGGTGGTCGGGCAGGTCCCAGATGTCGGCGGCGATCTCCGCGTCCGGAACGTCGGCGGTGATCCGCTGTTCGGCGCGGATGAGCTGGTACACCTCCCCCATGCGGGCCACGAGGGCGTCCAGCAGTTCGGCGGCGGTGTCGGGGTTGTCGGCCAGGGCGGAGAACCGGCGGGCCAGCGGGAACAGTTCCACACCCTGCTTGCAGTCGATCCCCACCAGGGCGACGTCCATGGGGGCGAGTCCGGCGACGAGGTTGCGTTGGTAGACGGACTTGCCGGACTCGGTGGCGCCCAGGGTGAGGGCGTGGGGTATCGCCCGGTAGTCGCGGTAGTGGACCGAGCCGTCCTCCCGCAAAGCGACCGCCACCCGCATCGGACGGGTATCAGTCTGGGCGGGCATCTGGACTCGCTTGAGGACGTCGTAGCCGGTCATCCGCACCTCCACCACACCCGAGCGCAGCTCCCGCGAGGTGACGCCGTACATGGAGAAGGAGTGCCGCAGCCGGTCGGATGCGGCAGCGACATCAAAGGCGTCCTGCCCGGGCCGCAGCTTCAACCTGAGAACCAGGCCGGTGCGGGTCGGGCGCAGCAGCAGGATGCGCGGCGGGCGGGACTCAGGGGCGGGCCGGTTGGTGGCCCGGGCTAACGCCAGCCGCCACCGCGACGGAGGAACGGTCAGCCCGCAAGCGTCCATGACCGTGGCGTAGCGGACCAGGACCCGCAGGCTCGCGAGGGTGACGCCGAAGGTCAGCCAGTACCAGGCGGGGCGCCGCCACCGCAGGAGACCCGCAGCGGCGACGACCAGCACCAGCGTGACCGTGAACCCGGTCATGATCAGGCCGCCTTCGCCGTACCGGTGGCGGCGAGGGAGGTGACGGCGACCGCTCGGAACGCGATGCCGTGCCGCTTCTGGCCGTTGAAGTCGTTCTCCCACGGCCGGGCAATCAGGCCCGTGAGTGCGACCGGGGTGCCCATGGCCAGCTCACCGGAGATACCGGGCTCGGGGACGGTGACGGACAGGATCTCGACCTCGTCGTTCGCCGCGAACATCACGTCCACGGTCATCAGCTTCGCCCCGGTTTCGGCATCGGTGGCGATCTCACCGGTCCGGCGGTCCTTGACCTTCGGCTGCGGAGTCTTCGCGACCATCACGGTTGCGGCGGAGGTGTCGACAGGAATCTGACGCACAGCAGGTCACTCCTCTATAGATGCTGAACTCCGTCACTCATGTACATGAGTGACATGGAGAAGAGTGCCTGACTCCTATACATGAGTCAACCCGCCGCGAAGAAGAACTCGCGACGGGCTGCAGAGAGTTGAGGCTGCGTCAGTCGGCGGCAGGGATCCGGTACTCGAAGATGAACTGGTCAGCGGCCATGAGCGTGTCACAGACCTCCACCACTCGACCCTCGGTCGTACGCGCTTCGCGGATCAGGTGGACCACCGGCGCACCGGGGCTCAGCGCCAGCTCCGAGGCCTCCGCCTTGGAAGCCGTCCGCGCCTGCAGTGTCTCGACGAACTCGGCGAACTCGTGCCCATGGTCTTCGAGTCGGGCGTAAATGCCACCGCCGCCGGGGTTCTCGGCGAACAGCTCGGGGATGTCCTTGACGACATCCCACGGGAGATAGGACGTCGCGGTCTCGACGGGGGTGCCGTTCCGGAAGTAGAGGCGGCGTCGGGCGAGCACCTGAGTGCCGGCGGAGACGCCCAGTCGCTCGGCGGCATCCTCGGGGGCCTCCATGGGGCCGATGTAGAGGACGCTCACCTTGGCCGTGGCGCCGGACTGCGCGGACTCCGCGAGGTAGGCGGCCTTGCCGCCCTGGCGGTGCGAGCGCCGGAAGCGGTCGGAGGAGCGGTGCCGTACCGGCGGGCGATCCTTCACGATCGAGCCCTTGCCGTGCCGCGTCTCGACCAGCCCGCTCGCGCGCACCTCCACCATGGCCTTGCGAATGGTGCCGCCCGAGACGCCGTAGCGGTCCACCAGCTCCGACTCACTCGGCACCATCTCACCGGGCTTGAGGACACCGGCCCGGATCTGCTGCACGATCTCCTCGGCGATCTGCACGTACCGAGGTACGGCCCTCTCACCTCCTACCGCTGTTCCCATAGTCCTTCTCTTCCTCCTATGCTCCTGTACATGAGTAACAGTGCCCGGGAAGGCCAGTCAACGCCGCTGCACTCCGTGTCCGTGGCCGGAGTAGTGGTGCGCGAGGACGGACGCCTCCTGGCGATCCGCCGAGCCGACAACGGCACTTGGGAGCTCCCCGGCGGCGTACTCGAATTGAACGAGACCCCAGAGGCCGGCGTCGCCCGCGAGGTCCTGGAAGAGACCGGCATCCACGTCGAGGTCGACGAACTCACCGGGGTCTACAAGAACACGACCCGCGGCATCGTCGCCCTGGTCTTCCGCTGCAAGCCCTCAGGCGGCACCGAGCGCACCTCCACCGAGTCCACCGCCGTCGAATGGCTCACGCCCGACGAGGTCAGCGAACGCATGGCCGAAGTCTTCGCAGTCCGCCTTCTGGACGCCTTGGACGGCCACGGCCCGCACGTGCGAAGCCATGATGGCAAGCACCTGGCACCGACCCAATGACCATCGAACGCGCCCAGAAAATGAGCCGCGACCAGGCGATAGCCCTCGTGCAGCGCCTCCTGAACGGAGACACAGCCAACGAGGCAGAGGACTTCGACATCCTCGAAGCCCTAGAGCGCGGACTGGGCTGTCCGCACATCTCGGACTACATCTTCTGGGACTACGACCCCGCGTTCACCGCCGAGAAAGTCGTCGACCGCGCCATGGCATACAAGCCCATCGCGCTTTAACCGATCTCTGCCACTCCAGGCCTATCGGTACCTACCCTGCCGCCAACGCAGCGGTCGAGACAGCTCGCGGCACCACGGTCCGCGCCGTCCTGATGGCCCCTCCAGCGGGCAACGAGCAACGCTCACAAGGCAGCGAGTGGATCCGCAACGTCAGGCATCAACCGAGACAAGACAAGCGGCATACCATCCCAGCGGGATAGAACTTTCCCTACTCCATCAAGTGCCCGCGCGAGCGCGGGCTGGCCCTTGGGCTTTGGCCCCTCTGCGCCTTCGGCGCCGGGGCCAAGCCCTGGGCCGCAGCGAGTGCGGGCCCGAGTCGAGAACGGTAAACACGCTGATGGGCCGGTCGGCTCCGAGACTTTAGGCAGCCACCATGGGGCGAGCCTCGAAGATCATGGCCCCAACGTCGTGCTTTACGGGCAGGTCCACAGACTGCCCGACTCGCCGGAAGCTTAAGGGGCCATGATCACTCGCCCCATGGCAGCTCCAGCCCAAAGTCTCGGAGCCAACCTCTCAGCGTCGTCGACCGCGGACCGTCGTGCCGACCATGGGCCCGCTGGCCTTCGTGAATCAGTGCCCGTAGATGTGGCCGCGTACTAGCGGGTCGTGTTCCAAGATGAAGTCGGACACCTTCCAGAACTCTGACAACCTCGGGTGCTGGAGAGCAGCCTCACGATCGAGCTTGGTGCCGAACAGGGGACCGTCGGGGTGCGCGAGACCGGCAGTCACCAGGGTCGAAGCTGGCGTGTTCTGCCCAGCCACGGGACCGACGCGGCAGGCGAACGAAACGTGATCGCCCCACTGTTCAGCTCCAGCGCCCCAGGTCCCGAAGATCACGTCTATCCACGCATCGTGATCCTTGTCCTTGTGGTGGTAGCAGTTCGCGAAGTACACGGCGTACGCGGCACCGTCAGCGTGGATGAAGTTCCACGCCCGTTCGATCGGAGCTTGGCAGCAGTCACACTGGAACTCGCGGGTCTGCCGGTCCGGGCCAAAGGTCAGTGACATGCCAGCCATCATGCGGCACGATCGATCGCCCCCGAGCAGGAGCCCCGACGCCGTGCCCCTCTCGTGCCCGTTCGGTCGGGAACCAGCGGGGAGTCACGGTTACCAGCGGACAATGCCCACGAGAACGGCTCCTGACCGTTTTACCTGGTCAGGAGCCATTCACCTGCGGTGGGTGTGGGATTTGAACCCACGGTGACTCGCGCCACGACGGTTTTCAAGCCTTCTCCCGGCGCTTGAGCTGTGCTTTGGTCTCTTCCTGCACGATCTCGCTACAGGCAGTATGGCTATGTGAGCCAGGACCAGGGGACGGACCAATTGACGGCAGCGCTTCGTGACTCGGATTCGGAATCGTGGTCTCGAAGAGCCGCGGCCGGCCGACAGCTTGCGGCGTGGGCCGAGCGGGAAGAGTTCGGCCCAATCCTTGAGCGGCTCCTATTGGACGCCCACGACACCGCAGTTACGCAGGAGACGGCGCAGGCCTTGCTCGAACGGAGGGACCTGGTCGGTCTGCGCGCGGTGCTGGCGGCGCTGTCGCGGGCCGAGGAGTGGTCGACCGCCGACCAGCTCGACGGCGAGGTGTTCGGCTACCAGAGTTGGATGATCGCCGACGACCGGACGGGCGAGTTCGTGGACCAGCTTGTGAGACTCGCCGCCGACCAGGACAAGGGAGTCCGTGACGAAGCCCTGCGGCTGTCACGGCCTGGGGAGCAGTCATGAGTAAGCGTCGGTACGTAGCCAGAGGCGTACCGGGCGGCTACCGGATCTGGGACAACCGAGGGCGCCGATGGTGGGGCGATCTCTACGAGCTGTGTCCCGATCTTCTACTGGTCGAACTAAACGGCGCGGCCGACAGCGAAAAGATCACGGCTCTGCTCAAGCAGTACCGAGCCCAGAAGCGGTAGCGGCAGCGCCGGGGCCGTCTCCGAGAAAAGCCGCTTTTCAAGACTGCGTACGGCGGCTGACACCAACAGGCACGAACAGCAGCGGTCGGCGCCGGACCTCAGTGGACGATCGACTGTGGCCCAGGCCCGGTTGACCGACATCGACGGCCCCCTGTGATCGACCTGATAAGGATGAGGCCCGAACGTAAACGGTTCTTGGTTGGGCCTCATCCCCGTTCCCCGGCACGGCGGAAGTCAGATCTGGGCACCGAACGCTGCACCAAGCCGTAAGATCACGTCGGAGCTGTGCTCAGCTCGGCGCTGCCGAGTCTCGCACTGTCCCTCTCCGCAGCCGTCATCTGCAAGGTTCTGGCATCGAAGTTGAACAACAACGACCAGACCGTGGAGACGAACGACAAGGAGAACCGTATGGCTGATGAACCTAAGTCGAGCAGGATGAAGCAGTGGGCGAGCGCCCTTTGTGACGTACTGGGAGACCTTGCAGTCGGCTTCGCGGGCGGGGCAGTGTCGAGCTGAGCACAGCTCCTCTTGCTGTACAGCAGCGAAGTACAGCAACCTCAGCAACCAGCCGTGATCGGCAGCCTCTTTCCAGGACCGCACGGCAGCTTCTATGACCCTCGTTGACCTATCTCTCTAGAGCTACGGATCAGAAGGGCCGGGAGATCCCGTGGGCTTCGAGTGCTTCGCTGTAGCGCATGAGCTTAGCGCCCAGATCGGCGTGGAGGAGGTTCGCCACGCGTTGGGCCTCCCCCACGTCGCCGGCGGCGCATAGCTCGACGAGTTCGGCCACGTCCGCCTGGAGGGTGCTGAGGGTGTCTCCCTGGATCAGGACTCCGGGGAAGTTGCGTCCCGGAAGGCGCACCACAGCGTCGTTGCCGCCATCGGTGAACAGCTCAGCCTCTACTCGTTCCATCGGAGCCCCCGTCTCAGTTTCCGTCTCTTTCAGCGCCGTTCACGAGGGTTCAGGGCGGAACCGTAGCCAGTACCGGCTGTGTCGCTGACCCGGCGCGAACGCAGGTGAACAGCGTCGTACACAGCCCTCTGCGGCATCAACAGACTTGGAAAGCGTGCACCCCATCCACCATTGGCTTGGCCGACAACCGGTGTGCCGCAGGCTCTGTCGATCGGGCCACCGCTGAAACGACGTGGTCCCGTGCGATAGCGGTAGTCAAGGATTGCAGCCATGACCTTGATCAATGTTCAGGGAGCAGCCGCGGCCGGACCCTATCGCTGTCCTTGCTGCGGCTTCATCACCTTGGCCGCGCGTGGAGCGTACGAGATCTGCCATGTCTGCTTCTGGGAGGACGACGGCCAGGACGAGCACGACGCGGACGAGATCCGGGGTGGTGCGAACGGCGGGCTCAGCCTCCGAGAGGCCCGCCGGAACTTCCAGGAGGTCGGTGCTTGCGACATGCGCTTCACACGGTCCGTGCGTGCCCCGCTGCCCCACGAGCATCCCGAGAGCGGCGCACCCTACGGGACAGGGATCATCCGCGCCCGACCCTGAGCCCCGACCACTCGCCAGTCGCCGCCGCTCCACAAGCGCACCAGATCAGGCGGGGAACAGCGGGGAATCACGGTGAAAGCGACCCGGCCCGAGAGGCCGTGATCTGAACTTTCGCCCAGGTCAGTGGCCGAACCAACCGCAAGTGCTCTCAGCTTCCCAAGCTGAGGGCTCGGGAATCGTCACACCGGTCCAGACGTTGCGGCTTGCTCTGATCGACGGTGTTTGGCGTTCCATTTCACACGCGTTCACGTTGCTGGCGTTTGCTCCCAAGGGGGCGTCCAACCTACCTCCCGACAAAGGTCAGCTAGCGGCATATCTACTTTGGCGAGTTGGTCGTGACTATACAGATCACTGATACGCATACCCAGGAAATGCTTGGCGTCGATCATAGTATCCGGATACCCCATATCGCGGCGCGCAGCAAGAACGAACTCGGCATAGAACTTCATCAAGATAACAGGAGGTGTTCCAGTCACATACGTCGCTTGCATGAAATTATGGAAAGCTCTGACCGCTTGATCCGAGCCGAAAATTGTGACCCAGGCCGAGAATTCAGAAATTAGACTCTTAAACTCATCCTCCGACATCACGCGCTGGTTGAGGATGTCTTTGAGGAGGTTGATCATGGGCTTGTATACGTCATACTTCTTCTCCGATATTCTCGCTTCTAGATCCCTAAGGTGCTGTGCGTCAATTTCAGACTTTTTCGCCCTCCTTGCCGAACGGGCAGAAATAACGGCGGCCACGACGGACGCTATAGCCGGAATGGCCGCAACTATAAGTGAAATTCGCCAATCCAAGCTTTTTCCTTGCGCTATGACCATCAGCCTACTGTGACTCAATTTCACCCTCTCGTTCCGCTTTATACTATGGAGAGTCTCGTATGTCGCTCCTCGAATAAGCCAGAAACCAGAAGGGTGCTCCCGGCGTTGTCGCCAACTATCGTGTTTTGAACTCAACCTTTCCGGTGCTCATCCGGAAGTTCCCGTTCGAGTACAGCATGGGGCGGGCCTCAACGTGATTGCCGCTGTACTTCTCCACATGTCGGATCTGGGCGCCACCGGGGACGGTGAAGTCGATCAATGCAATCGCGACCCAGTACGACAAGTTGCGGTTGTTGAACAGTGGCACCGTCACGGTCGAGCCCCGTCCGTCGGTGATGACTGCCCGGGCGCCGTAGGACTTGAACGAACCGGTCCCGTTCTCCACCGCGCTGTAGGCACACAGAAGCACGTAACCCTGGAGGTCGGGGCGATGGATGGTGATGGTCTCGCGGCCCGGCACCCGGGAGTCGCCATCCAGGGCGATGTAGGGCGGCGCGAAAGGCGTTCCGAGCTGTCGGTAGTAGACGACCTGATCTGACTTGTTCGGGCGCTTGCCAGGTGGGGTGACAAGGCTTCCAGGGACATAGAGGGCGTACAGGTCGAGGTCAGCGCCAGCTTGTCTTCGGGCTGCGCTCCCGCCGTTCCATTCGAGTGTGGCCGTCACGACGAGGCTTGGATCGTCCTTACGCATATTAATGGTCGCCTGGCCAGCCTTGGTGAGGGCGACTTTGCCCAACGGGACGAGAGGGCGCGTCGGTGGCGTCAGCGGCACTGGTGCACCCCCCGGTGAGACGTTCGGTGCATAGGTGGGGCGTGGCGGCACAGTAGGCGTGTGCCGGGTTCGTGCGCCCGTCGCCGCCGCAGATGGAGATTGCGCCGGGAGCGGCCCGGGGTCATCTACAACGATGCCGAAGTCCGAGGCCAGGCCGGCCAGCCCTGTGTCCCACCCTTGGCCTACTGCCCTTGCCTTCCAAACGCCTGCGCGTCTGTAGAGTTCAACCAGGATGACCACTGTCTCTCGATGCATGAGCGGCGGCGGCGCAAACGTGATCCGGGCGCTCCCACACTCGATGACCGCGTGAGGAGTGTTGCTCTCGTCGAAGTGCGTAGCCCGCAGCTCTGGGTCAATGCTGGCGACGACCGCAACACGGTCGACTGTCGCAGGGACCGTGACCAGATCCGCAACGATCGTCTGCCCGTTCAGTACGACCCCGTCCTGAGACGAGTGGTTGTAGAAGACCAGATCCTCATCACTCCGCACCTTGCCGTCCTGCCCGAGCAGAACAGCAGAAACGTCGATGCCTGTACTGAGCGAGGTGAGGGTGACGCGGCAGACCGCTGCGGGCAAAACAGCGTTGCCGCCTTTGGCAAGGGTAGTAGTCATGGGCGCCCTCTCACGGTAGTGCCTACATCGTGGTACCCCCAGCCCGTACGTGTAGGAAAAACAGTGATTTCCTGCGGTGAGGCACCCCCAAAGGTGATCATCCTCCTGCTGTGGCAAGGTGCGCCGTTAGTCCTGCCGCCCGTCTCAGTTTCCGTCTCATTCAGCCCCGTTCACGGCCGTTCAGACGAGACCGGAGCCGGGTGCGCCCCACCGGGGGTCCGCCCATGAACGCAAGTGAACGCCCCTGCACGCGGCCCAGCGAGGCACCAACAGACTTGGAAAGCGTGCGCCCCCGAGCAACCTCCTTGGGACGCCGTGCACCGCTGCGCGGAGCAGTGCGCCTTCCACAGAGGACATGTGCCCGGCAATCCTGCACGAGTCCGCACGACGGTCGAGACCGGGGGTGGGAGACGTGGCTCGTACGCAGTCCAGGTGTGGAGCGCTCACGGAGAAGGGCACTCGGTGCCGGCGGCTGGCGATGGTCGGTGCGTCGCGATGCAACCTGCACCGTGGCGAGTGGTCGTCGTACACCATCGAGAAGCGCAAGGAAGCCGAACGCAAGGCGAAGACACGCAAGCGTCGCAAGTGGCCCCAGCCGGTGTGAGGTGACATCCATGGCTGACATCAACGACAGCGGACAGCGGCGGCACGGTGCGGTCTGACATGGCCACGGTCGCCCCGCGCAGCGCGGGTGGACAGGCAGTCAGATCGAACTCCTAAAGCGGGTGTCGCAGGTTCGAATCCTGCCGGGGGCACACGATGAAGGGCCAGTTCAGAGGCTTGATTCCCTCGAACTGGCCCTTTCGCATGATCGCGGGCGTGCCGCTCAGGTGCCACAAGGTCCGCTGTTGGAGGAGCTACCGACGGTGATCGCACTGTGAACAACCTGATCATCCGCATCCCCGCGGCAGTGCAGCCGGCCGATCTGGTGGAGCCACTGTCTGCGATCGGAGAGGTCGGCCTTCATCCGGGCGCGGTGACCGTCGCCAGAGGTGTGGGCGGTGTCTCGCTGTGGCTGGACGAGGACCGCGAGCTGGACCGCGAGTTCACGGCCCGCCAGGCCCTGGGCGTCCTCAAGGACAAAGGCGTCGCCGAAGTAGGCCATGAGTCGATCAGCGCCGTCGAACTGTTTACTGACCGACCATCACGACTCACAACTATCCCGTGGGTGAACGAGGTCTCCCCCTGAAGGCTGTTTGAGTGACTGGAGCGTCACCTTCCGTACGCGCACACGCAACATGTGGTGCGATGCCCACGTGAAATCCGGGGGCGGGGCTCGGAAAGCGACCCCCGCCCTGGATCCGTGGACGACTGAAGGGAAGCCCATGGTGCTCCGCGCGCTGGCCGCGACTGGTGTAGCCACATCATTGTTCGGCCCGGCGGCCTTCGGCGGCCACCCGCCCCAGCCCCCCGCCCCGATCACCATCGACAGCGTGACAGCCAACGGTACCGGCTGCCCGCCGGGGACGGCCGCCGTGGCCATCAGCCCTGACCAAACCACCTTCACCGTCACCTACAGCAACTACCAGGCCCAAGTGGGAGGCGGCTCGGCGCCGAGCGCCCGCCAGAAGAATTGCCGGCTCAACCTGCTCCTGCATGTCCCCGGTCGCCGCTCCACCTACGCAATCGTGACCGCCACCTACAGGGGCTTCGCGTCACTGGCGCCGGGCGCCTCAGGGACCGAGCGCGCCGGCTACCACTTCCAGGGAGATGCCCACACCACCACCTTCACTCATCACTTCCCAGGCGGCTTCAACAACAACTGGCAGACGACCGACACCGTGCACATCGGCGCCCGGAACCGCGGCCGTTGCGGAGAGGACCGCACCCTCACCATCAACACTGAACTGCAGGTCGATCCCGGCACCTCCAGCCCGAGCGCCACCAGCTTCATGGCCATGGACTCGACGGACGGCAGCATCCAAACCGTGTACCACCTGGCCTGGAAGAAGTGCCAGTGATCTCCTGGCGCTGCGATCTGCGGGTGCGTCCAGGCCAACGGCTCCCGTAATCGGTGGTAGTGCTCATCAGCATGCGGACAAACCCGCCGCGCACGCGGCACCCCGCTCGGGCCGTCTCTGGGCCGTCCGAGGGTGGCCGACGACGACAGATGACGACAGTCGACAACAGCACCGCCCCTGCTCAGAGGCGACGCACAGCGCACTTGCGCAGGTACCCATCAGCGAAGGATGAGTTGAGGAACGTCAAAAGCTCCCCGCGCCATATCCGTGCCAGATCCAGCGGGGAGCCACGGGGAACGGCGGGGCCAGCAGGTGTTTGATACCCCTCTCCGCCCACGTGGCTGTTTTGCAGGTCAGAGCCGCAGTCGCCTCACCTCGCTCCTGAAGCGGGGTGTCGCAGGTTCGAATCCTGCCGGAGCACAGCCGAAAGGCCCCGGACCGATCACGGTCCGGGGCCTTTGACATCCAGTTTTGGCATCAACGAGGTCGGCCACGGGCGACCGGGACGCCTCTGCAGCAGCCGGTCCATGTGGCTCATGGCCTTGCGCCGGGTGTCCTGAACGACGTGGGTGTACACGTCCATGGTGATGCTGATCTGAGAGCGTGCTCGCTCACTGTCGTCGCGCCGAGCCCCAGCACATGTGCCACCCCTTGCGACTCCGACCAGAGACGCCGGGTCGCCGGGCGGAATCGAACAGGCGCTTGCTGACGACCGCGATGCACCACGACGAGCGGCCGTAGCCGCTCCACCATGTCTACCTGGGATGCCGCGAGGACAGCGTGCCACCTGTGGCCACCTGCACCGAGCGGTTGGAGCCTGCGTTTGGATCAGGCCGTGGGAGATCGGCGAGCGCGGAGCCAGTGGACACCCTTCACGGAGTAGACGACCGCCATGAGCGCGAAGCCGGCGACGGTGAGCCAGAACCAGGATTCCGCCACTGCAAGACTCAGCACCGGGCCGCCGAAGAGCAGCAGGGAGCCGACGGCGTCCACCAGGTCGAGGCGCGCCTTGAAACGCACCGACGAGTCGGATCCGCGCAGTCGGCGGACGACGGGAACGAGGCCGAGAGCCTGCATGACCGCCAGACCAAGAGCGATCCAGACGAACCAGCCAGGTATGTCCACGGCGCGCACAGTATCGCGGCCCCAGGACTCGCTGATGGAGACAGCACGAACCGTGCCCGAACAGGGGGACCATGAGCAGGAGGCTCTACGAGTTGTGTCCTGACGATCTCGTGGCCGAGCTCAACGGCCAGGCGGGCAGCGCACGGATGGTGATCGCGGCCGTGGCTTTCCCGTGCCACAAAGTCCACTAAGAACTCCTGCCGAAATGAGTGTTGGGGAACGGTAGGCTCGGTGGCCGTGAGTCAGAGCGGTTCGCAAGCGGGGGCATTCCTCCGAGACGTCCGCCTGAGCAAGGTGGTCTGGCTTGTCCGGGATGACGACGGAAGCCCGACTCACCTCTCCGCGGATGGCACGCGAAGTCTCCCCTTCTGGTCGACCTCGCCCCGCGCCCAGAGGGCAGCGAAGATCTGGGGGCATGGACTTCGTGTTGAGGCCATGCCATTGAACACCTGGTGCGATCGCGTACTGCTCGATGCCGCCCGGGATGGACTCGTGATCGGCATCAATTGGACCGGGCCGCGCCTGGTCGGTTGGAGTCTCACCCCCAAGGAAGTTCTCAACCGGCTAGCGGCGGCCGACTAACCCACTGCATCGCTCACCGGCGCGCGCAGTCCCCGCCAGCAGATGCGTGCGCATCCGAGGGTGAGGAAGGCTTCGTGGATGTCGTCGCGGATCTCCCAGCGGATCCGCAGTCGGCGGAACCAGTGCAGGTGGGCGAACGCGCGCTCAAAAAACCATTGTTGCTTGAAGCCGTGGGAGGTCTGCGACGAGCTGTCGGCGGTGGCCGAGCCTCTGCTGCCGAACATCGAGCGCCGGACGCGCTGTCCCGGCCGCCGGCTCCCCTGAGTCTGCCCATTCCCAGCGCCCGTCCACCGGCTGGTACTGCGGCCGCGAGACCTCGTCCGAGCCGTAACCCAGTTCCGTCCTTGCGTAACACCAGCTACAGAGCCACCGCTCCTTCACTGACAAGTCCCATGCCATCCGTGGTTCCGCTACCGGCACTGCGTGGTGAGAGCTGGGGCGCGTGGTGGGCTGAGGAAGGTGGCGCTGCGCGCACGGTCGTGATTCCTCCCCATGCCGGTGAGCAGCGACCGTACGATCACCACATGACCGGGGATACGCGAATTGAGCAGGCACATCTCCTTTACGAGCGCGCCGTGTTCGGTGGCGACAGCGATGTACTCGCCACTGCTGATCTGGGACTCGATGCGGTCGAGGCAGACGTCGCCCTGGCCCGTGGCCGCCTGGAACATGCCCGTTTCCTGGACAATCAGGTCGAGAATGCGCTCGAACTCGAACTCTTCAAGCGGGCCGCAGAACTGTATGAGCGGCTCGGCGACGTACGGGGCGAAGGCGAGGCACTCTTCTGGGTCGGCACCTTCCACCAGGTGGTCCGCGACGACACCGAGACGGCCTTGCCCGCCTACATACGGGCTCGCGAACTCGCCACCCGAGCCGATGACCGGCTGACCCTGTCCTACGTCCTTCGACACCTCGGCTTCGCCGAGCACATGGCCGGACGCCTGGACGCGGCGAGAGAACACCTCGAGGAGTCCACCCGTCTGCGCCGGGAGCTGGGATTCCTGCCGGGAGTTGCGGCAAATGCGATCACACTCGCCCAGTTTGCCGCTGAGCAGCATCAGCGGGACGAAGCGACGGCACTTCTCGAGGAGGCTGCCGAGATGGCTGAAGCCACGGAATCGCACGGTGTCCTGCGCTGGGTGGCGGCGGCCCGCGAGAGGCTCGAACTTCCGTAACAGCGACGTTCGGCAACGTGCTTGTCGGACTGGGTCCGACGGCTTTCACCGGCGGTTGACACCGGCAAGCGCGAACGGCAGCGATCGGTGCCTGATCCCAGTGGCTGACCGGCCGAGGCGCAGGCCCGGTCGGCCGTCGCCGACGGTCCTCCGTGATCGACCTGGTAAGTTCCTGAAGCGGGTGTCGCAGGCTCGAACCCTGCCGGGGCACCAGCCAAAAGACCCCGGGCCGATCGTGGTCCGGGGCCTTTGGCGGCAGTCACCACTCGGGCGGTGGGCGGACCTCGCCTGAGCAGCCGGTCCATGCGGCTGATCGCTTCGCGCCGGGTGTCGTGCACGACGTGCGTGTACACAGCCATCGTGACGCTGATCTGACTGTGCCCAGGATTTCCATCATGACCCGCGGCACGGCACCGACAGCCGTCAGGCGTGGTCCCGATAGGCAAGCGGGGCCGAAGACCGCGAGAAACGGTCTTCGGCCCCGAAAGACGGGGCAATGGCCCTTGTTCCGGCGGGCGGCATGGCGCGCCGCCCGCCCCTCGCGTCACCGGCCGGGCGGCTCAGCGGTGGTGGTGGGACCGGTCCCAGACGTGGCGCGGGGCCAGGAACCACAGCCAGTGCCCAAAGCGGTCGCGGTTGTGGCTGCGGTAGTAGTACCTGCCGTGGTCCCAGCGGCCGTAGCGGCGCAGGTCACGGTCGTGGCCGTATCCGTCGGCGCCATGCGAAGCGGCGCTGTGCGAGAAACGGCCGCGGTTGTCAAAGCCCTGGCCGTGTCCGTCGGCGAGGGCCGGCATGGCAGCCGCCCCGATGAGGGCCGCCGACGCCACACAGGTGGCCATCAGACGGACCGTGGTACGAGCAACAGACATGAAGCTTCCCCTTCACATGAGTGCACACCCACCTTGGTGGGAGTCAGCGTGCTATCCGGGTCTCGGCGCAGTGCCGAGGACCGCAACTGTGACGCGCTCTCGCCGCTGGACCTCAACGAACCAAGCTGTGTTACAGAACAGTGACATTTCCACAACTATCCGCCGTGATGCCTACCAATGATGACGAAATACCAGATGCCGATCGGCATCTGGCCCCGAACAGGCCTCTGAGCAGCACACTTTCCATCAGCGGTTTGTCATGCCTCCGTGCCGCACCTGCACTTCGGGTCACTCGAACGGCGCAATAGCTTCTGCAACAAACCGGGTGCCGCCATTCGGGGGATCGAGCACGCCCCGACGACCCCCGCAGAAGCGCGATCACGAGCAGGTGACGGTGGGTCAAGCCGAGTGCGGTCCGGGAGAGATGCACAGCAACCGCGCCGACTTCAGGGGACCCGGGCCGAACCCGTAACGCCGCTATGAGCAGCGCACATGACAGACCTCACCAACGGTCGTCGCTCCGCTCCTCCGGGCGGGCACACGGGGCATGAGGTCAGAACACGCCGTGGCTGCGGCGGCCGGGTCCACCACTCCAGCCGGCCGCTTTGGCGCGAGTCCCGAAGATCGTGACTCCACATCGGGCACTCACGAGCGGATGTTCCGGTTCTGAGCGATTCGCAACACATGGTCTTCTCGGGCATGACCGCGACTCAGGCCTCAACTACACGGGTTCTTCACCGGGGGCACCGCCGCCATGCAATGATCACGCCTGGCGGCCATCGAGTCGCACAGTTGTCGCAATGGGGGGACTTGCTGTGGGGGTCATCGGCTGGGCTCTGTTGGTGCTCTTTTGGCTCGTGACCTTGGCTCCCGGCACTGCCGCAATCTGCGCCGGATGGGTGCCCCCATGGTTCAGGAAGACGGTTTCATCGCCGCGTCTCGGGGGCTGGGCGGACGTTTGCATGGGCATCGGGGGCACACTCACGGTGGGTCCCGTGCATCACCACCTGGGATCGAAGCCAATGACGGCATTCGCCACGATCGTGGGATTCTGCTTCGTCTTCGGTGCCCTCGGCCTCTACCGACGGTCCTATCGACCCGAGCCGTCGAAATCAGCGGAACGTCAACACACATCGGCCTCAGCCGCTGTCGTACTGCAGCGCGATACAGCAACCGTCGCGCCCACAACCGACCCCGAACGGCCGCAGATATCCAACTGACGTGCTTGGCGGGCCAGGGCGGCCGTCGCCCCCCCATGGTTCGCGACCGGTCCGGGTGGTGAAGACGTACTCCGACTCCCGCCGGATCCCCCCTCCTTGGCACCAGCAGTTGCCTGCCGTATCCGGTGCCGGCGCGATGCAGACACCCGGAAGCGGAACGGCCCGAGGGCGGCGGCTCCTGGGGGCATCGTTGAGGACGCCACGGCGGCGTTGGGTCGGCTAGGGCAACTCGCGGTACACCAATGCCTTGGCGAACGGCTCCCCGCTGGAGCGGGCGTGCGCCATGCGTTCACGGACCTCCCTCAGGGTGCGAGGTCGGTATCCGGGGCCACCGCAACAGCTCTTGTGGAAACGGACACCCGCGTTCAACAGCACGGCGAGCACCCGCCAGCCGGCGGTGTCCCGACGACGCGGCACGGCGAAGGCGGAGCCGACATGGATAAGCGGTTCGGCACAACGCGGGCACAGCCGTTCGTGATCACCGACGTACGGTTGCTTGTAGGAGGCTCGGCACGGCAGGCAGACGTACGAGGTCTTCGCATGCGCCATGCGTTCAGACTACGGACGGGGCCGGCCAGGCTCCACAGGATTCCGTGCAGGGACAGGCGTGCCACATCAGTACCGGGCACAAGCGTGCTGAGCGGGGAAGTCCGGGGAACGACGCCGTGCCCTTAAGCGCCACGGAAGTTGATACTCCACCGGCCGTGCGGCCCTGTCCGGGTCCCGTTTCGGGGCCGCGGACCGGGCAGAAGTGGACGGCCAAGGTCAGCGGTCAGCGGTCAGCGGTCAGCGGTCAGCGGTCAGCGGTCAGCGGTCAGCGGTCAGCGGTCAGCGCAGTCATAGGAGCCGTCCGGCTCCCGCGCGATGGAGTTGTGACTCCAGCACTTCAGCATCGGTGCAAGCGTGTACGCCCTCCAGCAGGCCGCGACGAGCAGTAGACCGCACACCACGCCGACGAACAGCCGCACGCGCCGAGACGCCCGCAAGGTGACCGCCAGCGCTCCGAGGAGCGAGGCAATGCTGAGAACCAGCGGAAACAGCGCAAAGCTGCTGAGGTTGTCCCGCCATCCCCCGAATGCATCCGGAGAGTCGATCTCCACCGTGGCCGCGAAACTGAACAGGAGCAGCATCCCGCCGAGCGGCACCAGCCCCACGATCAGGCCCACGGCCAGACAGCCGCTCGCGGCGTCGTCCCGCTCTGAGGGTGGCGTGGTGCCGGCCATCTTCCTGCCTCCCTCTCAAGGCTCGCAGCAGTGACCCTTCCCGGTCGGACAAGTGAGGTCAACACGTTCCACGAGGGTCGTGCCACTTCTGTTCCAGAACAGGTGGGGACCTACGGGTAATCGAGGTATGGGGGGTGCGGGTCATCGGACTCCGCCCGGGGGCAGGGAATCCGCAGGTGTCACCCGAAACGGCCCAGCCTCTGCCCAGAGGCTGTGGTTTCCCACCGTTTTGACGCCCGGAGAAGCCATGGACGTCTCGTCGTCTCCAGCGAGCAGTTGCACCAACGGATGCCGTTATACGCCGGCGTCGACGGAGGACAGGGGGATGCGCAGGACGCGGTGGAGCCGGGTGGAGGTCTCGATGTCGAGGCCCTGGCCGGCGTGGCGCAAGGACCCGCTGTGCCGACCGATGAGGTCCAGGTCCTGGAGCTGGCGGTGCAACTCGGCGGCGAGAACCCCATCCGGGTCGTCGGCGTAGTTGTCACCCGTGTTCAAGCGCTCGTCCACAGCCTCGACGGCGCGGCTGCTCGCCACCGAGGCCGGATCACCTGTCCCGAACAGATAGGCGGCAGCGGCGTAGAGCACCGCGGCCGCAGCCGGCTCGTCAGCGTCTCCGGGACCGTCCTGCCCGTCGTTGTGGCAGTACTCGCTCAGGATGTGCTCGCCCAGACCGTGCTTGATCTCTCCGAACGCCGTTGTGTTGCCCAACGCGGCTTCCCACAGCGCATTGAGCATCGGCCGAAGGCTGAGGGCGTACTCCGCCTGCTCATCGGCCGGCAGAGCCTCCTGGGCCCGCATCAGTCGCTCCGCCACGCCCACGGCGAACAGCTGGCGCTCATCCGCGGACGCGTTGGCCAACCGGCTTACGACCTCGGCTTCCAACTCCTGCCAGGTTGCCATACGTGCCCACCTCAGCCATGACTCCGATCACCTGGCCATGACCCTAGCCGCGTGCCGGATCCTGTGGGTGACCACGGGGAGCTCGCGCGCCAGATCTCCGCTGCAGCGACCGGGCCCTGGAGGGCAGCGGGTTGAGTACCTGACCGGGTCACCGCACCGACGTACACCTGCGCGCAAGTGCGGACTCCTATGGGCCCGACAGGGCAGGTGGAGACCACGCCAGTTCAACGCAGAGCCCTCCTGAGTCGCCCTGGGACGAAGAGCGGTCGGGCCATGTCCTTGGCAGATCGGGCGAAGATTCACCCCTGAGCATCCGGCAAACGCCCCGCGCGGCGGTGGTGTCGCCTACTCGCCCGCGCGTGCCACCAGCAGCGGCTGGAAGAAGCCCGTCTCCTGCGGCATCCGCCATTCGGGCTCCGCGAACCCCGCGTCGGTGACGAAGGCCGCCAGTCGCTCGTGGCCCAGCGCCCAGTAGACGGTCCGGCGGACCTTGACGCGCCATTCCCCGCCGGCCGACAGCAGTTGGAAGTGCTCCAGGTCGTAGTGCTCGCCGTCCTCGTGCCAGTGCCAGAGCTGGAAGGTGACGGCCCGTTCTCCTCCGTCCGCCGCCCTGTGGACCTGCGGGGGCGTTGAAGTGGGGCGGTCGCGCAGCAGGTCGTCGTAGGGGCGCGTGCTGAGCAGCAGCAGGCCCGCGGGGCGCAGCACGCGGCGCATCTCCGCCAGGGCGGCGTGCACGTCCTGTTCCGTCAGCAGATGGGGCAGCGAGTTGTCGGCACAGACGACGGTGTCGAACCGGGAGTCGGGAAACGGCAGGCGTCGCATGTCGGCGGCGGCCGTGCGCAATGACACCTTCCGCCGCGCGGCTTCACGGGCAGCGCGGGCGGCGGCGCGGGGGCTGAGGTCCGTCCCGGTGACACGGTGCCCGCGCAGCGCCAGGCCGATGGCCTGCGTGCCGATGCCACACGAGCAGTCGAGCACCGCTGCGTGGTCCTGGCCCATCAGGCCGTCCAGCACGTCTCCTTGACGACGCACGCTCGCGTCCCAGTTCGCGTAGATCAGGTGGTAGTCATCGGCCAGCTCGTCGTAGAAATGTGCCGCCGAGGTCTCGGGCATGGCCCGAGGCTACTGCGCCCGGCACCCGAGGCGGAGCCCCGGACCGATCACGGTCCGGGGCCCATGACGCAGTCCCGCCGGCTTCGCGCCGGCTAGACGCGGTCCTGGAAGACGCAGTTCCACACGTACGTGGCCGCGACGCTGCCGTCGGCGCGCACCGCCTCCAGCGTGTAGAAGTGCGTGGCACCCGGCGCGGCCGTGGTGTCCGTGTAGGCACGGGTGTCCGCGGGCAGCAGTCCGGCGTGCAGCGGCTCGTACGCCTTCGTGGCCGCGTTCCACCGTTCGACCCGGTAGCCCGCGACGGTGTCGCACACGGCCGTCTTGTCGCACCGCCAGTCGATGGACGGCCCGTCCTGGTCAGGTCCGATCAAAGTGCCGTGGCCCAGGCTGCCGAGGTCCCAGTCCCGGACGACCGTCACGGACGGCCGGACGTCGAGCTCGGTGGCCTCGACGACCGTGACCTTCGGGTCGCTCGAGGGCAGCGCATTGCCCCAGCGGTCCCTGGCGACGACCGCGTACACGTACGTCTCGCCGTCCGGCAGGTCGCCGCAGAGGACAGCAAGCGGGTCGCTCGTACCCTCCCGGCAGGAGGTGGAGCTGAGCCACTCGACCGTGCCGTCCGCCTGCCGGGCGCCGCTCCGGACCACATAGCGCTCGACGTCGTCCTCGGTCGAGGCCGCCCAGCTCACCAGCACGCCGTCGGCACGGGGGGTGGCCTTCACGCCCCCCACCGGACCGGGCGCGATTCGGTCGCCGGTGCGGACGACGAGCGGCGCGGACAGCGCCGACTCGTTGCCGGCCGGGTCCACCGCCGCGACCGCGTACGTCACGTATGTGCCGGCGGGCATGTCCAGGTCGTGGCATTTGCCGCCGGTGCTGGTCTCGTCGCTCTCCTCGGCGCAGGTCACGCGGGTGAGTGCGGCCGGGTCGAGGGTCTTGCCGGGCGAACGGTAGACACGGTAGGTCCCGCCGTTGTCGAAGTCCTCGTAGAAGCCGTCGGGCTGCTCCCAGAACACCTCGGTGCGCCCGACGCCGACGACGGAGCCGAGAGAGGTCGGGGACTTCGTCGGCGGTGTCCGGTCGACTCCGTCGCCGGTGACGGCGGCGTACCCCGATGGGTTGCCGGACCCGTCGAGGGCGCGGATCCGGTAGTACCGGAGGGTGTTCACGGGCGCTTCGGTGCGGTACGACGTCGTGGTCGTCGTACCCAGCAGTGTGAACGGGCCGGTGGCCGCGGAGGCGGCGTACACCTCGTACTTCGCGGCGTCGGAGGGCCCCTGCCAGGCCAGGGTGGCCCACCAGTTGTCGCCGGCGACCGTGAGACCGGTGGGCGTCGCCGGCCCCGTGCGGTCCACGCTCACGGCGGTGGCGTCGAGACTGCCGGCGGACTCGCGGCCCGCCTTGTCGACGGCGCGGACCTCGTAAAGGAAGGTCTGACCCGTGGCGGGCGTCGCGTCCACGAAGGAGGGCGAGGTGAGCGGCGACGAACCGCTGACCTTCGCCCACTGGGTGGCGCTCAGCCGGCGGTACACGCGGTAACCGGCGAGGTCCATCTCCTTGTTCGCGGCCCAGCGCAGGGTGGTCTTCCTGGTGTCCCGGTTGTACGCGGCGGTGATGCCGGTCGGGGCAAGCGGTTTGACCCTGTCGACGGCGGCATCGGTGCGCGGGGCGTACGTGAACCCGGCGTTGGCGGTGCCGGTCCAGGCGACGTAGTCGACGCGCAGCGTGTGCTTGCCGGACGGGACGGTCAGGTCGACGGTCTTGCGGGCGGTGGTGGAGACGTTCTTCCACAGGTCGATCTTCCGCACGCCGTCGACGTAGACGCGCATGCCGTCCTGCGTGGCGGCGGAGAGCCGGAAGGGCCCGCCGGAGCCGAAGTCCCGGGTGAGGGACCAGCGGACGGAGAAGTTGTCCTTGGGGAGCGTGACGCCGGGCGGGTCGCCGTAGCCGTAGTTCTCGGCGATGGCGGAGTCGCAGGTGGTCAGCTTCGGCGTGCCGCTGAAGGTGGAGTTGGCGAAGTACTGCGCCTTCCAGACGGGAGAGGTGCAGCTGACGGCCGCCGAGGCGGGGGCGGCGGTGATCAGGCCGCCGACAGCGGCGACGGTGGCCGTCGCGGCCAGCGCGGTCAGCCGGGTACGAGTCATCACAGAGGGTGGGGCCCCTTTCGGACCTTTGAAAAACCTGTGAACAGGTGGCTCCTGTGTGACCCATGAGACGGGGACAGGGTTGTGCCGTCCTTTACGGATGTTCGGCACTCGTCGGCCGTACCGGTGAACAGCGCGTGTCCTTCGAGGGATCGGCCGACGCCGGCACAGCCCCCCATGGCCGTACAGCAGCGAAGCCGATCAACTCCGCGATGAGCGTGACGATCACTTCTTCCGGCACCTCGTTCCCGGCACCCGGGCCGGAAGACGCTCGCCGTCGAGGACGCGGGCTCTGGACCGCATGAGGCATTCGTGATCGGGTTGCGCGCATGACTTCCTTGATCCGCCACATCACCGTCGACTGCACCGACCCCTATGCCCTTGCGGGCTTTTGGGCCCAGGCCCTGAACGGCTCGCTCGCCGATGACGACTTTCCGGGAGATCCGGAAGCCTCGGTCACATCTGCTGCAGCCGCCCTGCTGTTCGTGCGGGTCGACGACCGAAAGGCCGTGAAGAACCGCGTCCATCTGGATCTCCAGCCTCAGGACCGCAGCCGGGACGAGGAGGTCGAGCGACTGCTCTCGCTCGGCGCCACGCTTCAGGGGGACCACCGTCGGCCCGACGGAACCGGGTGGGTGACTCTCTACGACCCGGAGGGCAACGAGTTCTGCGTGGAACGCAGCGCGGCGGAGCGGCTGAAGGGGTGATGCCCATCGGGGCCCGCACGCTTTCGCGGTGTTCCCCGACTTCCTGTTGCCCACGGCCGAACGGCTCAGGGGTTCCTTCGGTCCTGCCGACCGGCGGCACGGCAGCGGGAGATCGTCCCCGGTGCCGTGTGCCGGAGCCAGCAGGCGTCGACCTCACGGCCGTTCCGCAGGGTGTGGCGCGGCGGCCCGTCGTCCGCGACGAAGCCCGCACCCGCCAGCGCACGCGCGCTCGCGGTGTTGGCCGGCTCGTGGCCCGCCCGGACCGTCCGAAGCCCCAGATGGGTGTGGCCGAGGGATGCGGCGGCCCCGAACAGCTCCACACCGAGCCCCAGGCCACGCGCGTGCGGTGCCAGCCATCCGCCGATCAGCCCGGTGTCGGGTTCCAGCTCCGCGAACCCGGCGTATCTGCCGTCGTCCACGCGCACGCCGATCAGCGCCACCGCCTCGCCGGACAGGGGTTCGACGGGATGGCGCAACAGGCGCTGGACGGCCGGGTACCTACGAAGGGAGTCGGTGTCGCCGGGGCGCAGTTGCACATAGACCTCGCGGACCTTCGGGTCGGTCATGATGTGCTTGTCCCATCCGAGCCACCACTGGGCCTCCGGGTCCGAGCCGGCCGCCAGGGCGGCTGCGAGGTCCAGCCGCGTCTCCAGGCTGTAGAGCAGGAGGCGCCCCGTGCGCAGGGTGTGCCGCCGATGCCCGCAGACGCCGGGGAGCGGAAGTCCGGGCGCGTCCCGTCCGCGACGAAGCCGTGACCAGACCATGTGTGCCCCCTGGAGAACCCCGTGGCCGCTCAAGCCGAGCCGATGCCGGCCGGAGTCTAGCCGCGCCGGCGCTCGGCCCGTGGAAGAGGTGACGGCCGGCCGGGGCCGGCGAGGCGTCCCACTGACCTCGGGGGTGCGCTGGGGACGCGACGGCGGTCTTCCGAGGGTCAGCGGTACGACCGGCAATCCGGTCCTCGACGGAGGATCGGCCGGCATCGACTGCGGCTGGTGACATCGCGACGCCTGTACGAACGGCTCGGATGCGAGGTCGCCCACCGAGGTGCGCGCCGGCCATCCGGCGTCTGCGCGTGGTGCACCGGCCGTCCGGTACGGGAGGCCCGGCGGGCGACCGTGTGCGACGGCTCTCCGGCCGCCCCTTGCGGTTGATCCGCCGAGCGGCGACTCCGGGACGCCCGCCGGGCCCTCTACGGCGCCTGGTCGGGCCGTACCGTGATGTGATCGGGCTCCAGCTCCAGCAGGACGCGGTCGCGGATCTCCAGGGCCTGGGTGAAGTCGCCCGGGAGCTGAAGGCGTCCCGCACGGTCCACGGTGGCGTACTCGCGGGCCGTGGTCATGGTGCGCCCCTGGTCGTCGGTGGTGGTGCGGCGCAGTACCTCCGAGGCGGTGCGTCCGTCGCGGATGGCGACGGTGCGGTGCACCGCGGAGGCGACGGCGGTGTCATGGGTGACCAGGACGACCGTGGTGCCGAGTTCCTCGTTGACGGTGTGGAAGGTGGCGAAGACCTGCTCGGCGGTGGCGGAGTCGAGCTGGCCCGTGGGCTCGTCGGCCAGGACCAGGGCCGGGTGGTTGGCCAGTGCGACGGCGATGGCGGTGCGCTGCTGCTCGCCGCCCGACATCTGGTGCGGACGCCGGTCGCGGCAGTGGGCCACACCGGTCATCTCCAGGAGCTCGGCCGTGCGGGCGGCGCGCTGCCGCCTGCCCTTGACGATGCCGCTGAGGCGCATGGGCAGGGCCACGTTCTGCGCGGCCGTGAGGTAGGGCAGCAGGTTGCGCGCCGTCTGCTGCCAGACGAAGCCCACCACTTCGCGCCGGTAGCGCAGCCGGGACCGGCTGTCCATGGCGAGCAGATCGAAGCCCGCGACCGAGGCGCCGCCCGCGGTGGGGACGTCCAGGCCCGCCAGGATGTTCAGGAGCGTGGACTTGCCGCTGCCCGAAGCGCCCACCAGGGCCATGAGTTCGCCCTTCGCGACCAGCAGGTCCAGTCCCTGCAGGGCCTGCACCTCCCCGCCCTGGCCGGCGAAGATGCGCACGAGGCGGTCGCACGCGATCAGCGCGTCGTGGCCGTGGGCGGGTCGCTGTCGCTGCTGCTCGACGCGCCGCTCCAGATCGGCGAGCGTGAGCGCGTCCGGCGTCGCGGAGGTCTGTTCCGTCATGCCTGGTCACCCATCCTCAGGTTCGTGCCTTCGCCGCGTCGTCCGGTCAGCCATGCCTGGGCCACCAGTACGGCGCACGCCACGGCCAGCAGCCCCGCCGAGGGCAGGACGAGCGCGAGCGGGTCGGTGTCCAGCACCACCGTCGGTACGTCGGCCGTCTGCGGCCTGCTGGTGAAGGCCAGAGCGGTCAGGTCCACCCCGGGCCGGAGCAGCGGGACCACGGCGAGCCCGGTGAGCATGCCACCGAGCGCGCCCAGCAGGATCTGCGGCAGCATGTCGAGCACGGCGAGCCACTGGCGCTGGCGGCCCTGCATGCCCATGGTGCGCAGCCGGGCGAGCGTGGTGCTGCGCTGTGGTGAGCTCTGCAGCAGGGAGAGCAGCAGAGCCAGGGCGCAGTAGCCGCCGCCTGCCGCGACCACCGCCAAGTAGACGTGCTGGGTACCGGACTGCAGAGCGGTGCTCTTCAGCGCCGCCCGCTCCTCCGACCGCACCAGGACGGTCAGCCGGGCCGACGCCTGGTGAGCGGTGGCGCGCAGGGAGTGTCCGTCGATGTGGTCACCGGTCATGTAGAGCGCCGTGGGGTTCAGGGAGCCCGCGTCCAGCCAGTCGGGATGGGCCCTCGCCAGGGCCTTCGACGACACGATGACGAAGTTCCGGCCGGCGGTCGCCGCCGCGGCCGAATTCCTCGTCGCCACGGTCCGCACCTCGAAGGAGCCGGCGGCCGCCCGCACGATGTTCGGGCCGCTCCCGAACTCCAGCGCCAGCCGCGGGGACACGACGGCGGCGAACGCGCCCGCACCGCCGTTGTCGAGCGCGCGCGCGGGGAAGCCGTCGTCCACGCCCGTCGCCGCGGCGAGCCGCGCATAGGTTCTGGGGTCGACCATGAACAGGTCGTAAACGGTCCTGCGGGAGTCCGTGCGAAGGCCGGCTTCGATGCGGACGGACGCCACGTCGCGCACGCCGCCGAGGCGGCGGACGCGTTCCGCAAGACCGGCCGGCAGGGCGGCTGGCGCCTCGATGGCGGCGTCCGCGCCGACGGCCGCGAGGGCCGCCCGGTCCCGGCCGGCGGACACGCCGGAAAGGACCGCGCCGCCGAACGAGGTGACGGTGAGCGCGACCAGGACGGCGAGCAGCGGCAGGGTGGCCGTGGCGGGAGCGCGGCCGGCGCGCGCCACACCCAGGGGGAGGACCGCACCCCGCAGGCGGGCCGCGGGCCGGGCGAGCAGCCGGAGCGGCAGCGGATACAGCCGGAGCAGCACCACGGCCGCGACCACCGCCACGAGGACGGGGGCGGCCGCGGTGAGCAGGTCGAGGCCGCCGTCCGCCGTACCGCGGCGGCGCAGCGCCAGCACGGCGCCGGTCACGACGAGGACGACGGTCAGCTCGGCCACGGTGCGGCGCCGCGAGGGACGGACGCGTACCAGGTCCTCCGGCTCGCCCGGCCGCACCGTGCGGACGGCGAGCAGGGCGCGTACGGGCAGCGCCAGTGACGCGACGGCCGCGACCGCACCCGCGCCGGCCACGGCGGCGGCGGAGCGCTGCGTGGGAATCAGCAGCAGGGCGAGCACCAGTCCGACGGCCGCGGCCGGTACCGCCGTCAGGACGCTCTCACCGAGCAGACGAACCGCGAGGCCGCGCAGACCCGCTCCCCGGGCGCGCAGCAGCACCAGCTCCGTTCGCCGCCGGGCGGCGGCCAGTTCACCGGCCATCAGCAGCACGATGACGGCGACCGTGCCGACGCCGACCGCCGCGACCATGACCAGCGGCGCGGTGGCGGCCCGTTCTTGTCCGAACGGCTCGACGAGGGTGGCCAGCCCCTCCTCCTCCACGGTGATCCCGCGCAGCCCGGTCCGCTGCTGGAGCTGTGCGGCCTGCGGGCCGCTGGTGAGCGCGGCGATACGGTCCACCAGGTCCGAGGCGGAGCGCGCGGTCAGGGCGCCGGTGTCGGCGGGGTGGCGCCAGTAGGCGGTGGCGCCTTCCCGCAGGCCGAGCAGGGTGCCCGCCGCTCTGTCGTCGATCAGGGCGGTGAAGTGCCAGTAGTACTTGGGGTCCGAGGGGTCCTGTCCGGGGACCGTGGACAGCGTCGGCGCCTTCAGGTCCGGCTCTTCGTTCCAGTAGGCGGCCTCGCTGTGGAGCGGCCGGACGACACCGGTGATCCGCATCGCGAGCCCCGCTTCGCCGCCCCCGGCCAGATGGACCACGGAACCCGTGCGCAGATGCATGATGTGCGCCGTGCGCTCGGTGACGGCCGCCTCGACGGTGCCGGTGCCCGAGCCGGGCCGGGGCAGTCGTCCGTCCACGACGTGGGTGAAGCGGTCGAGGTCCGGCTGGGCGACGACCGTGGCCTCCGGGTCGGTGTGCGCGGTCGGCCGGGGCAGGTACCCGTCCGTGGCGGGCGCGGCCTGAGCCGTCCGTACGCCGTAGACGGTCTGCCGCCGGTCCAGAGCGAGGGGCGGGTGGACGAAGCTCTGGAACACCGCTTCGGTCGAGGCCAGGGAGCGGGGGGTGACGAGGGCCTGGGCGTTGTAGGGGAAGGACAGCCACGACACGTCCAGCGTCGCCGTGACGCTGCGATCGACGACACGCGCCCTCGCCACCGTGTCGCGCAGGGCCGTGTCCTCTTGAACGTCGATCGCGCGGGGCAGCGCCGCCGCGAGGAACGCGGTGACCAGAACCAGCAGCGACAGGGCCAGCGCGGCGCCGGGCGCCGCGCGCAGACGGGTGCGTATCCAGGGCGTGTCGGCCGAGGGGGCGGTGCCGTCCTCGGCGGACGTGCGCCGGGGACCCGGAAGAGCGGTCATGTCATTCACCTCCCTGGCGGCGCAGGGCCTGAGCCGGTTCGCCGGATCGCAGCGCCGTCAGTGCGACCACGAGCAGCGGTACCGCCGTCACCGCGATCAGCATCCGCACCACGGGGCCCGCGGGCAGTTCGACACGGAGGGCCGGGAGCGGACGCTCCGCCTGCGCCGTGAGGACGATCAGCGGCACCACGAGGCGCGTGAGCAGTACGCCGAGGCCCGCACCGACGGCGACCGCGACGGCCAGGAGGAGCCCCTGCTCGGCGGCAGCCCCGCGCGCCAGCGAGCGATGGGAGGCGCCCAGAGCCCTCAGCACCGCGTGTTCGTCCGCGCGTTCCCGGTACGCGCCGACCGCCGCGACCGCGCAGCCCACGGCGGCGAGCACCGCCGCGGCGACCACCGCCGCCGGGAGTCCGGCCTGCGGGCCCGCACCGAGCGGGTCGGCCTTGAGCCGTTCCCGCTCCTCGTCCCGGACCAGCACCGAGGCCGCATCGGCACGGCCCCGCAGCGCCGTCGCGACACGGGAAGCGGCGCCGTGGTCCGCGGCCAGCCACCACTCGCCGGGCTGCACCGCCACCCCGCCGTGGTCCGCCAGGGCCCGGTTCACGGCGCGCAGGTCGAGCAGCAGTGCACCGCCGTTGTCGGTGGCGGGCGGCACGACGGTGGGCAGGGCACCAACGACCGCGGTGACACGGACCCTCAACGTCGTGTTGCCCAGGCTGATGTCGGCCGTCTGACCCACATGTGTTCCCGTGGCGCGCAGGAAGGCATCCGTGGCGAGCGCGGCCGGCAAGGGGACGGCGGCCGTGTCGGCCCGCAGGTCCAGCTCCCCGCTCGCGAGTTCGACGGGGTCATCCGGCGACGCCTGCCCGGTGCCGTATCTGATGGACAACGGGGCCGCGGCGGTGGAGGGCGCCGCCGTGGCCCTGGGCCGCTGGGGGGCGCCGTCGGAGTCGCCCGTGGCGGCGGTCAGCACCCGGGCACCCCAGGTCGCGCCGGCGGGCACCGGGACGGCGTGGGTGCGTCCGTCGGCCAGGACCGCGCTGAGCCCGGTGACCGTCAGCCGGTGCTCCTCGCCGCGTTCCGGCAGGCGGTAGGCGGCTTTGATGCCGGTCAGCCGGACCGGCCCGGCGGGTGCCGCGCCCTCGGCCCGGTCCGAATCGGCGGCGAAGTCCGCCGTCAGCACGTGCGGACGGCCGTCGGGGGGCAGTGTGCCCAAGGGGAAGGAGTACGGGACGCCGTACCGGTCCGTGACGGTGGCGACGAGGTCGGGTGCGACGGTACTCCGGGAGGACGCGCCCGCCGGGCCGAGCACCTCCAGGCGCGCGGTGATCCTCAGCCGGCCGGTGTTCCCCGGCAGCTCGAAGCCCGCGGTGCCGCCCTGCGCCTGCGCACCGGAGTGGAGGGGCCCGAGCAGTCGGCTCGGTGAGCGGTCCGTCAGATCGTCGCGCCAGTCGACCACCCCGGCCGCGGCCGCGGTGTCCATGGCCAGCACGGTGGCGTTGCGGTCGCGGGGCAGCGAGACCTCGGTGCGGACGGCGGGGGTGGCGGCCGCGATGCCGGGAATGGCGTCGTAGACCCCGCCCTGGGCGAAGGGCGGGGTGGACGAACCGACCACCCGGAGGTCCGCGCCGACCGCGAAGTCGGCCTGGTCGCGCTGGGATCGCGCCCAGCTGGAGTACTCGCCCGTCGCGAACACCCCCATCGCCACGGAGAGCACCACCAGCAGCACGGGGCCCGCTCCCCGTCCGGGCCGGCGGGACAGCTGCCAGCCGGTGAGCGCCGCCGTCAGTCCGCGGGTGCCTGCGGCCCGCCGCTCGCCGAGCCGGGCCGCGAACGGCAGCAGGCGCAGGGCCAGTACCGCGCCCGCGCACAGGCAGAGCGCCGGGGCGGCCACCAGCACCGGATCGACACCGAGGGCGCCACCGGTGTCGACGGTCAGGACTCCCGAGCCCGAAGCACGGCGGGACAGCTGCCAGTAGGCCAGTACCGCGACGACGACGAGCGCCACATCGGCCCCGGCCTTCACGATCCCGGGCAGCGCGTCCAGGCGCCTGCCGGTGTTCCGCTCGTCGACGTACGTGCCGGATCGGCGAAGCGCCGGGCCCGCGACGGCGAGCGCACAGACCAGCGCGGTGATCGCGGCCACGGACCACGTCCCGGCCGGTGAGGCGTCGAGCCGCACCTGCGCACGGGCCAGCGGGCCATGGCCGGCCAGCAACCGCAGCAGTGGGCCCGCGAGCAGAGGGGCCACCACGACCGCGGGCAGCGCGAGCAGCAGTGCCTCGACCGCCGCGAGCCCCGCCACCCGGGAGCGGGCGGCGCCACGGGCCCGCAGCTGCGCGATCTCACCCGACCGTTCCCCGGCGAGCAGGCCGGCCACCAGGAGCAGCGCGAAGGCCGCCAGGAGCACCACCTGCAGCGTGCTGATCAGCACCGTGGAGCGGCTCACCAGGAGCGTGCGGCGCAGATCCGTCAGCAGATCCGGCAACTCGCTGCGGGCTCTCACGGATCCGCCCGTCGCCCGGTCCAGGTCGTGCAGCGTCTGCTGCACGCTGTGCGCCAGACGGTCCATGCGCGCCGTGCTCATGGCGGAGAAGTCGGCGCGGGCCTGCCAGTACATGCGGTCCGGCGGAACGCTCCCGGAGGTGAAGGCGCCGGGGTCCGCGAGCATCGGGCCGTAGGTGGTGAACGACAGCGTCCGCACCCCCCGGCCGCCCAGCGGGTCGAGCCGCCAGTACAGCGCGGTGCGGTCGACCGGCCGGTACAGGCCCGTCACCAGCACGTGCAGGGGCCGGCCGCCGCGACGGTCGCTGAGCGTGACGCGGTCACCGGCGTGCAGACCCAGCGCACGGGCGGCCTGTTCGGGCAGGGCGACGGGCACCGGGCCCCCGGCCCGGGGCGGGCCGGGACGGGCCCCGCCGGTCATCGTCACCTGCGCGGGGTCGAGGGTGGCCAGCAGCGTCAGATCGGGGTCGGCGTCATGGGAGGCGCCGGCCGCGCGCGGCAGACCGTAGGAAGCGGACTGGACGCTGGCGGCCACCCGTACCGGCATGCCGTCGAAGGCGGCAGGAACGGTCCTGCGCACGGCCGCGTCCAGCTTGGCGCGGTCGGCGAGGGTGACATCCGCGTCGGCCTCGACCAGGGTGCGCGCCGCTCCCTGGTCCTGAAGGGCACGCCGCAGTCCGACATCCCCGACCGCTCCGCTGAACGCCGCGAGCGAGGCGATCACACACGTGGTGAGCACCACGCAGAGCAGCGCAGCGCCCAGCAGCAGCCAGTGCGCGCGTGCGCGCAGCAACACGAACCCCGTCAAGACTCACCCCGCCACCGTCCCGCGCACCCGCCCAGAGCTACGCGGCCGGCTCCGCCCCCGGCGAAGCCTGTTCCGTTCTCCCCTTGTCCCTGTGGTCATGAGAACACGGGCCACAAACGTACCTGGACACCAGGGGTCTGTCAGGTGATCCACAGGCGAGATTATGCTGACCGGCATGAGCGAACGGGTGCTGGACAAGGCGGACGACCCGGCGGGGGGCGACCCGGCATCGGCGGCCGGCGACATGGTGACGGTTCACCAGGTCACGCGGACCTACGGCCGTGGGGAGACCGCGGTGCACGCCCTGCGCGAGGTGTCGTTCGGTGTGCCGCGCGGAGAGCTCGTCGCACTCAAGGGCCGCTCCGGTTCCGGCAAGACCACCCTGCTCAACGTGGTCGGCGGGCTCGACCGCCCGGACTCCGGCAGTGTCCGCGTCGCCGGGACCGAACTGGTGGGCCTCGGCGAGAAGGAACTGCTCGACCTGCGCCGCGACCACATCGGCTTCGTCTTCCAGTCCTTCGGCCTGCTGCCCGTCCTCACCGCGGCCGAGAACGTCGGCGTCCCGCTGCGCCTGCGCAGGACCGAGCGCGGGGAACGCGAGGACCGCGTAGCCCTGCTCCTCAGCCTGGTCGGCCTCGAGGACCACGCCGCCCAGCGTCCCGGCGAGTTGTCCGGCGGCCAGCAGCAGCGCGTCGCCATCGCCCGCGCCCTCGCCAATCGCCCCTCACTCCTCCTCGCCGACGAACCGACCGGACAGCTGGACGCGGAGACCGGCCGCTCCGTCATGGAACTGCTGCGCGCGGTCGTCCACAGCCAGTCCGTCACCGCCCTCGTGGCCACCCACGACCCCCAGCTCCTGGCCATCGCCGACCGTGTCCTGGAGCTGCGGGACGGCCGCATCGTCCCGACGGAGTGAACTCGGCGGCGGCGCACGCCGGTCGATCCCGGAGGCGTTCCGCGCCGCGGCGCAACCGGTCGCTGCTGAAACCCGTCCCCGGGGCGCCGCTCAACCGCTCGAGCCTTTCGGCGAGCCGTAGGTGGTGTCGGTGCGCGTGCGAGACGTTCTGCCCCGGCGAGGCGTGTCGCGGCCCCATGTGTGCAGTTCGGCGAGGACCGGGAGCCGGGCGCGGACGCGGACGCGGTTGGTCAGCGGCCGTAGATCCGGGTCGGGGTGGCCAGGACGACCGTGCGCCGCTGCTCCGCCATGACCCGGTCGTACTCGTCCCAGTCCTCGTGGCTGCCGCCGGCCGCCGTGAACACCTCGCGCAGCAGCAGCCGCAGCCGCTCGCCGTCGACGCCGGCGACCCGATCGTCCGGCCCCACAAGAGCGACCGAGCCCTCGACGGTGACCCAGTCCCAGCCGGAGCGGACCGAGACGGTCACCTGGGGGCGTGCCCGCAGATTGGTCAGTTTGACCTTGCCGTAGGTGACGAACCCGAGCGCCTGCTCGCCGGTGAGCGGGTGCGGCAGCAGCCCCGCGTTCACCACCGACGCATGGATCGTGCCGTCCGCCCGAAGCGTCGAGACGACGACCAGACCGCTCTCCTTCGCGGCCAGCGCGGCAAACCTGTCCAGCGTTGCCATACGCACCCCGTCCCTCGTCCGCGCCCGGCACGGACCTCTGTGGATTCGGTTTTCGGACTCACCGCCGCGCTACCGTAGCAGGGTGAGTCGGGACAGCGAACCAACGAATCCGGGCGCGCCCCGGGCCTGCTCCATCGCCGACGCGCTCGACGTCGTGGGCGAGCGCTGGACGCTGCTCGTGCTCCGCGAACTGGGTCTCGGCGTGCACCGGTTCAAGGACATCCGGACCAACACCGGCGCACCCCGCGAGACCCTCACCCTGCGTCTGCGCAAGCTCGAGGAGTCCGGACTCATAGAGCGCCGTCGGTACTCGGAGCGCCCGCCTCGCGACGAGTACCTGCTCACCGCCGCGGGCAAGGACGTCGAGCCCGTCCTCCGCGGCCTTCGGCAATGGGGCGAGCGCCACGCCACCCCGCCGCGCCGCACCTCCTGAACGAGCCCGGCCCGCACCCCGCTTCGTCCACCGGCCGCTCCGGCGCGCCCGGCTCGGGCCGCTCGACCGCCCCGGGCGACAGCGGCCACACCCCTCGGGCACATCACCGGCGTGAGTGTCCGTCCCCGCTTCTGGTGCCGGTGTCCGGGCCCCTCTAGGGTCCTCTTCCATGACGTTCTCGATCGTGGCCCGGTCCGGCCAGGCCCTCGGCATCGCAGTGGCGAGCAAGTTCCTGGCGGTGGGTGCCGTGGTTCCGGCCGCGGAGGCCGGGGCCGGGGCGGTGGCCACCCAGGCGGCGGCCAACCTCCGTTATCTCCCCCAGGGACTGGCCCTGCTGCGTACGGGCGTGCCGCCCGCGGACGTGGTGGCGGGTCTCGTCGCCGCCGACCGGGAACGCGCGCACCGTCAGGTGGGGATCGTCGGACCCGAGGGTCCCGGAGCGACGTACACCGGCGAGGAGTGCCTGGACTGGGCCGGCGGCAGAGCGGGGGACGGCTACGCGATCCAAGGCAACATCCTCACCGGCCCCGAGGTGGTCGAGGCCATGGAGTCGGCCTGGCTGTCCTCGCCCCAGGAGGCGCTCGACCGTCGGCTGCTCGCGGTGCTGGCGGCGGGCGACGCGGCGGGCGGTGACCGCCGGGGCCGCCAGAGCGCGGCCCTGTACGTGGTGTCACCGGGCGCCGGGTACGGGGGTGGCAGCGATGTCGCCTGCGACCTCCGGGTGGACGACCACCCCGACCCGGTCGGGGAGCTGCGGCGCCTGCGGGACGTCCATGAGCTGCTGTTCGGCACGCCCGACCCGGGCACCCTGCTCGACCTGTCGGGTGAGCTGAAGGAGGAGGTCCAGAGCCTGGTCACCGAGCGCGGCTACGCCTCGCTGGACATGTGGGCCGGGGTGGAGAACCTCGAGAACCGCCTGGTCTCCGGCAAGATCGATCCGGTGGTGCTGGCCCGGCTGCGGGACGCCGCCCCGGACGGGAAGTAACGGGCTCGTACAGCGGTCCGCGGCCGAAAGGTCCGGCGCCGGGCGGATCGGAGCGTTGTGTGTCCGGCGCCGGGCGGCGCAACCGGCGAGCCCTCCGAAGAGTCCTAAGCGGCATGATCGACACACGCGCACGCCACGCTCTCGGCGCCTCCACGCTCGTCGTGGCCCTGGCGTCCCTGTTGCTCGCCTGCTCCGGCAGTCCGGACACCACGTCCGGCGGCGGGACGTCACCCTCCCACGACGTCCGCACGACGGCGTCGGCACCCGCCGCCGAGGAGCCGGCCGCGGGCGAGCCGGCCGCCGCCGACGCGACGGAGCCGGCACCGGGGGTCGAGAAGGTCCGCGACGTGTTCGCCCGGCTCCAGGCCACCTACAACGACGGGTGCACGACCCCGGGGAACTGCGAGTACTTCCTCGGCCGGGTGCTCGACGAGCTGAACGGCCTCGACGCGGCGATGAAGGCGGACCCCCAGGGACCCGCACACTTCAAGGAGCCCCTGGCCCGGATCGCGGAACTCCGGGCCGAACTCGGCGGCGACCGCTCCTTCGAGAACCTCAAGAAGCACCAGCAACTGCTCACCGGCACCCGGGACAGGATCAACGCCTGGATGCAGGGCCACCCGGAGGACTACCGATAGGACGGGCGCCGAGCACTAACGGCGCGAACTCCTCGGCCGCCTGGCCCGTTCAGCCACGCATGGGCCACACGCTGTCCCCGGGGTACGACGGCCGGATGGTCACTCCTCCCGGCCGTCGTACTCGGTACGGGACTCGCCGATCTCCTGCGCATGGGCGTCGGCCCAGCCGGCCAGATCGCGGACGACGCCGAGCAGCGAGCGGCCGCGTTTCGTCAGCGCGTAGTCGACCTGGGGCGGAACCGTCGGATGCACGGTGCGGCTGACCAGGCCGTCCCGCTCGAGACCGCGCAGCGTCACGCTGAGCATCCGCTGCGTGATGGGGCTGGTCAGTCGCCGCAGTTCGTTGAACCGGTAGGTCGACTCGCCCAACTGGCAGACGACGACCACGCTCCACTTGTCGCCGATCCGCTCCAGCACGCTGCGGATCAGCGGACGGGCCTCCTCGCGGCAGCCCGGGGTATCGGACGCCGCTTCCGTACGGAGTTCTTCTGCAGTTGCCGCGGCCACGGTTCCCTCCGGGATACCTGGGCACTTCGAAGTGCTCTCTTGTCCGGATCCGCCACCGGCACGAGGCTCGATCGTGAGCAGTCGGCGGTGCCGGAGCGCATCACATGCGTCCCACCACTGTAAAAGCCACAGGGCGGTGACCGGAGGCCGGAGGCGGACTGTCACAGCGCACGAGGAGAACCACATGGCGAAGATCGGCGTCGGCATCATCGGAGCCGGCCGCGGCGGCTGGGCCGCACTCGGACACATACCGGCCATCAGGGCCCTGCCCGACTACGAACTGCGGGCGATCAGCACCACCCGGCGCGCGTCCGCGGACGCGGCCGCCCAGGAGTTCGGCGTCCCGTCGGGCTTCGACGACCACCGCGACCTGATCGCCCACCCGGAGGTGGACCTGGTGGTCGTGTCGGTGAAGGTCGCTCACCACCACATGCTGGTCTCCGAGGCGCTGGGGGCCGGCAAGGCCGTCTACAGCGAGTGGCCGCTCGGCGTCGACCTCGACCAGGCCGCGGACCTGGCGCAGCGCGCCCGCGCCGCACGGGTCCGCACGGTGATCGGTCTGCAGGCGCGGTTCGCCCCCGCCGTGCGCCATGTCCGCGACCTGGTCGCGGACGGCTACGTCGGCAAGGTGCTCGGCACCACCCTGATCGGCTCGGGGCTCGCCTGGGTCGGCGAGACCGACCGCGCCCACGCCTACATCTTCGACCGTGCGAGCGGCACGACGACCCTCACGGTCCCCGCCATGCACGCTCTGGAGGCGCTGAACTTCGCGCTCGGAGACTTCGACGAGGTCTTCGCCAACCTTGTCAGGGGACGTACGGAGGTCCGGATCACCGACGAGGGGATCACCGTCCCGGTCACCGCACCCGACCAGGTGTCCGTGACCGGCACCCTGCGGGGAGGCGCCGCCGCCTCCGTCTACTACCGCGGGGCCCACTCCCGCGGCGACAACCTGCGCTGGGAGATCAACGGCACCGAGGGCGATCTCGTTCTGACCGCCCCCGGCGTCAACGGCAACCTGCAGGTGGCAGACCTGCGCCTGGAGGGTGGCCGCGGGTCCGACGAGACGGTCGCACCCATCGAGATCCCCGACCGATACTTCGCCGCGGTTCCCCGCGGGCTGACGGGACCGGCGCACAACGTGGCGCAGGTCTACGCCGCGTTCGCCGCCGACCTCCGCGACGGCGGCCGTACCGTCCCCGGCTTCGACCACGCCCTGGAACGGCACCGGCTGCTCGGCCTCATCGAGGCGACATCCCGGACCCGGACCGCCCTCAAGCCCGCCGCCTGAGGTCCGCCCGACGCACGGACGGGCCGGACTCCGGCGTTCGCTGCGTCCGTCCGGTGACCGTGGCCGGGCGGGCGATGGTGAACGCGCCGAAGAAGGAACTGCTGGAAGCGGTGGGGAAGTACGCAGCACACCTGCTGTCCGAGGCCGACCGAACCGGGGCTTTCGCGGGCGGAGTCGGGACCACCGGCCGGCCCGGCTCGATCCGCTACCGCTCCAGGGCCTCGATCACCGCGTACTCCACGCTGTCGTCGACGAGTACCACCCGGTGGCCGGCGGCGGCGAGCAGCGAGGCGGCGATCGCGGCTCGGAAGCCGCTGTGGCAGTGCACCCAGTACTCCGCGTCCGGCAGGGACGCGAGGGCATGGGGCAGTTGGGGCAGCGGGATGTGGCGGGCGCCGGGGAGGTGGCCGGAGCGCCACTCACGGCCGCCCCGGACGTCCAGTACCTCCACAGGACGCGCCGTCCGGACCCGGGCGAGGGTGGCGAAGTCGGCACGCGGGTACGAGGCGAGCCACTGGGCGCCCGCCCATTCCAGGGGGCTTCCGACGGCCGCGGCCGCGATGCGGTCGAAGCCGATCCGCAGCAGCTCGATCCGGACCGCCTCCAGTTGGTTGCGGCCGGTGGCCAGCAGGGAGAGGGACGAGTCGAACGGCACCAGCCAGCCGAGATAGGTGGCGAGCGACCCCGAGGCGTCGAAGTTGACGGTGCCCGGCAGGTGGGCCGAGGCGTAGTCGGCTCGTGCGCGCACGTCCACCACCCACTCGCCCGCCGCGATCCGGTCGGCCAGTTCGGCCGGTTCAGCCGGCCGGGGCGGGGCGAGCGAGGCCCGCGGCGCCGGACCGGCGGCGTTGATCGCCCCCATACGGTGGTAGTACGCGGGACAGGGCTCCAGAGCGGCCAGCGTCGTCGTGGCGAAGGCGTCTTCGGCCTGGTCGAAGACGGGGTTCACCTGCCGTTCCCGGCCGATGGTGGACCGCTGCACCGCGCTCGTCGTGGTGGCGGCGCAGAAGCTGCCGAAGCCGTGGGTCGGGAGCACCACCGTGTCGTCCGGCAGCAGCTCGGCCAGGCGGCGGACCGAGCGGTACTGCTGGTGGACCAGCGGCCCGGTCCGCTCACTGCCCATGAGGTCGGTGCGTCCGGTGGTGCCGTAGAGCAGCGAGCCTCCCGTGCACACGAGCCGCGGCACCCCGTCGGCGGACGCGAAGGCGTAGGCGACGTGGTGGTCGGTGTGCCCGGGCGTGGCGATCACCCGGATCCGCAGCTCACCGGCGTCCAGCAGGTCCCCGTCGGCGACCCGGACGGCATCGAAGCCCAGCCTCGGCCCGGTGGGCACCGCGTACCCGGTCCGGAAACGGCGGCTGAGTTCGAGACCGCCGGTCACGTAGTCGTTGTGCAGATGGGTCTCCACGACCAGACCGAGCCGCAGGCCGCGGGAGCCCAGCACGTCGGCGATCCGCTCCACGTCGCGCTGCGGGTCGACGGCGACCGCGACCGTCCCGTCCGTGATGAGGTAGCTGCGGTTGCCGAGGCTGAGTGTGGAGATCTGGATGATCTCCAGGCGTTCGGGGAGCAGTTCGCACAGACGCAGCTCGGCCTCGACGGTCCGGCCGGGCTCCGCCTCGACCGGTGTCTCGGTGACTCCGAGCGGAGACAGCGCCCGCAGCACCCAGCGCCCCGGGAGCACGTCGAAGCGGAACTCGCCGTCCGGTGAGGTGGCCACCTCGGCGACGAACTCGCCCGCCGGGTCGAGCAGGCGGACCCAGGCGCTCGAGGCCGACCCGTCGGCGGCCTGGACCCGCCCGGCCACGACGGTCCGGGTGGTGGTAGCGGAATCCACGGGCGTTCCGATCATCTGTGGCGTGCCGTCCGCGGACCGGTGCGTGCGAGCAGGTCGCCCCACACCGGGAACGCCGGGCGCAGTGCCGTGGACGTGAGCCGTCGACGACGGCTCCGGACGGCACGTCCCTCGGACGGGATACCTCCACCACACCCCATCCCTTCGGCGCCGTCAAACCCACGAGGCCCCTGATCACAACGGCCGCACCGGAGCGGGGTGGGGCATGCGCCCTCGTGGCACCCCGGGCACCCGCAGTGTCATCCTGGCCGCCGCGCCTGGGAGGGCACCTGGTCGCAGACCGTCCGGGCGGCCAGCGACGTGAACGCGCGGACCTTCGCGTTCTCGGTGTCCGCGCGCCAGACGAGTGCGCCGTTGGCCCGGGGCAGACCACTGAGCGGGCGGTGTACGACGCCGGGGTGCCGGTATGCGCGGAACAGTCCCTCATGGGTCGTCCACACCGTCTCGCCGGTGGCGACGTTGTGCAGCGCCTCCTGGTAGGTGCTCCCGCCCCTCCCGCGGCGCAGGGGCCTGCCGGTCGGGGTGAACGGCGGGCAGAAGCCGTGCCGCAGGGCCTCCGGCAGTTCGGCGGGACCGTCGAGCAGGACCCAGCCCGCCAGGTCCTCGATGTCGACCGACTCCCGCTCCCCCAGCGGATGGTCCAGGCCGACGGCCAGCACGCGCCCGTGGGACACGAGGACGGGCCCCACCTGGAGGTCGGGCTCGTCTGTCGGCAGCAGGGTCAGCAGCACGTCGACCTCGCCACTGCGCAGCGGCGAGTAGGGGTCGCGCCAGGCCACCTCGGTCACCACGACGTCACAGGCCGGGTGGCGGCGGCCGAAGACGACGACCATGTCCGTCAGGGGTGGCCCGTTGAGGCAGCCGAGGAAGCCCACCCGCAGGGTCCCGACCATGCCCTGCGCGATGGCACAGGCCTCGTCGTAGCTTCTGCGGAGGCCGGTGTACGCCGCGCCGAGCGTCCGCCGGGTGTGCTCGCCCAACGGGGTCAGCTCGACCCGGCGGCTGGTGCGGGTGAACAGCGGCGCGCCGATGTGCCGTTCCAGGGACCGGATCAGCTGGCTCACGCGGGACTGGGACAGTCCCATGCGTTCCGCCGTGCGGCCGAAGTGCAGCTCCTGCGCCAGTGCCAGGAAGGTCTCGATCTCCGTCAGATCCACTGCCTTGCTCCTCGCATCGATGAGCCCGGCTCATGGATTGTGTACTACTTCGGCCTTGATCGACCAACCCCCCACTGCGATCGTCTGGTTGCGGCCGGCCGACTCGTCGACATTCGGGGGAGTCGACAAGTCGGTCGGCGGCATGCGCGACGCGGAGGCGATCGCCCGGCGCTCCGCTCCGTGAACCGCCGTGCAGGGGCACGGGCCTTGGGCACCGCCACCACCGCGGCCCCGTTGCGGGGAGTCCACCGTGGGACGGGCGCGCCGTGCCGCCGGAGGCCGACGCAGAGGCTACCGCGTGGATCGAGGAGCGGTGCCCCCGGGCGGTACAGCCCTCCAGGTGAGTGGGGGGCGGTTCCCGTTTCTTGACGAACTCCTGACGCTTCGCCCGCATCCGGCAATCCGGTCCGCGGTGTCCAACTGGGTGTCACTCTTCGAAACCCTGTAAGGGAAGTGAAGTGCCATGGAAGGCACCGTCGTGGCGGTCGTCCTGGTGGTCGTGCTGGTTCTGCTCGTGCTGCGCAGCGGAATGCGGGTGGTCAACCAGGTCGAGCGCGGGGTCGTGTTCCGCTGGGGGAAGGCACAGTCGCACCACAGGCAGCCGGGCATCACGTTCCTGATCCCGTTCGCCGACCGGATGCGGAAGGTGAACGTGCAGGTGGTGACCATGCCGGTACCCACTCAGGAGGGAATCACCAAGGACAACGTCTCGGTCAAGGTCGACGCGGTCGTCTACTTCCGGGTGATCGATCCCGTGAAGGCCGCGATCGAGGTCCAGGACTACGTCTTCGCGGTCGGGCAGGTCGCCCAGTCCTCGCTCCGGTCCATCATCGGCAAGAGCGACCTCGACGATCTGCTGTCCGACCGTGAGCGGCTGCACGAAGGCCTCGCTCTGATGATCGACAGCCCGGCCGCGGGGTGGGGCATCCACATCGACCGCGTCGAGATCAAGGACGTCCAGCTGCCCGAATCCCTGAAGCGCTCCATGTCGCGGCAGGCCGAGGCCGAGCGCGAGCGGCGGGCCCGGGTCATCACCGCCGACGGCGAGTTCCAGGCGGCGCAGCAGCTGGCCAACGCCTCGCGCATCATGTCGGACACCCCGGAGGCCATGCAGCTCCGGCTTTTGCAGACGGTCGTGGAGGTCGCCGCGGAGAAGAACTCGACGCTGGTGATGCCCTTCCCGGTCGAGCTGCTGCGGTACTTCGACCGTGCGGCGCGCAAGTTCGGGTCCGAGGAGGCGCCGGGGCCCCGGGCGGACACCGTCAAGGCCCCGCAGGCCCCGCAGGTGCAGCCGCCCGCGGACCCGCGGCTGTCGACCGCGGTCTTCCCGTCGCCCGCGAACGAGGCACCCGGCAACGAGGCGTGACAACGCGGACGGCCCCGTCCCGGACCTTCGTGGTCCGGGACGGGCCCCCTCGCCGGCGAACGCGACGCCCTCCCCCCGCATACCGAAGTGCGGCCTCACTCCCCGCTCTTCGCACCCGCGGCGGCCGGCACGAGAAGGCCGTCGCGGGGCTGCCGACGCCGGGCCCCGACCGCCAGCGTCACCATGACCGACGCCACCGCCATCACGGTCATCGCGACGCCCGGTGAGGCGAGTTGGGCCACCGCTCCGGCCAGCGCCGCGCTGACGCCCTGCATCGTGAGCATTCCCGCCGAGTGCAGACCGAGGGCGTGCCCGGCGAGTGCGTCCGGCGTCAGCTCCATCAGCCGTTCCTGCTGAACGAGGCTCGCCCCGAAGCCCGCCGAGGCCACCGTCACGCAGACCGCCGCGACCGGCAGCGCGGGACGGAGCACGAACAGCAGATAGGGCGTCGCCAGAAGCAGCAGCAACGGAACGCCGAGGCGGCGCCGCACGGCGGGCGGCAGGAGTCGGCCCAGGGTCACGTCCCCCACGAACATCCCGAACGCCGCGCACGCGAACAGCACTCCGGCGCGCTCGGGTGCGTAGGCGACATACAGCGACTCGCAGCCGACGATCAGGCCGTTGGGGATCCACAGCAGCAGATAGATTCTCCGGCGCGGCGGCGACGACCACAGCAGCGCGTTGGTGCGCCAGGTCTGGGCGACCGAGGGACGACCGCCGGTGCGCGGGGCACGGCGACTCAGACCCAGACGGATTCCCGCGGCCGCCGCCAGGTACAGGGCCGCCGCGGTCAGCAGGGTCGTGCGCGGGGACAGGACCGCCACCAGAACACCGCCGGTCGCATATCCGGCGATCTGCATGAGCCCGCTCATCATGTTGAACAGCGAACGGCCCAGCAGATAGCCGTCCTTGGACAGGATCTCGTTCAGCAGCCCCCAGCGGACCCCGCCGCCGAGCGACTGGACCAGGCCGAGAAGCAGGACCAGCGCGAACACCCCGCCGACGGGCAGACCGGGCGCCGCCATGGCCGCCGTACCCACCGCGAACACGCACGCGATGCCGGCCAGGGTGGCCCGCGGGGGCAGCCGGTCCGCCGCCGACAGCAGGGTCGTCGCGCCCAGGACCTGCGCCAGCTGCGGGCCGAACATGCTCACGGCCGACAGCAGGGGCGAGGCGGTGGCGCGGTACACCAGGGTGCCGAGGGCCAGACCGCCGACGGTCGAGGCGGCCGTCAGGAGGGAGGTGGACAGGAAGAACGGGGTGAACTCCCGGGTGCGGAAGAGATCGGAGTAGCTGCGCATGCGCGGAGTCTGGGCGGCGTCCGCGCACGGTCGTTAATGTTTCGCGTACACGCGAAACATCGGGAGGGCGCGGGCCCCATGAGCCTCTGGTACCTCAACGCCGACACCCTCGCCGGCAGCCGGTTCGTGGTGTCGCCGCTCGCCGAGACCTTCGCGAGCCTGAAGCTGCTGCACGCGGGCGCGGCCTCCCACCCCGGCGAGAGAGCCTGGCTGGACACCCATCTGCCCGCCTACCGGCGGCTGCTGGCCGACGACCCGGTCACGGCGCTGCTTGTCCGCAGCGGCCTGGGCCAGGAGTGGATCGCGGACTTCCTCACCCCCACCCCGAGGGAGCAGGAGAGCTTCGAGGAGGGCGTCGCCCGGGTGCGCACGGCGTCCCCCGCCGTGGCCCGCGCCCATCTCACGGTCTCCCTGCGCGGCCCGCTCCCCGACCGCCTGGACCGCGACGACCTGCCGGAACGCGCCGCCGAACTCCTGACCTATGTGTGGACGCGGACCGTACTCCCCTACTGGGACCGGCGGCGGCGCATCCTGGAGGCCGACGTGGTCGCCCGCACCGCACAGTTCGGCCGGGGCGGCTGGGCGGCCGCGGTGGACACCCTGCGGCCCGGGAGGACACGCTGGCTCGGCGGGAACCGGCTCCAGGTCAATCTGCACGAGTACCCGCCGCGCGAGATCTCCGGCGCCGAGCTGCTGTTCGTGCCCGTCACCCCGCAGACCGGCTGGGTGTCCTGGGAGGACACCGACCGGTACGCCGTCGTCTACCCGTGTGCGGGCGTGCTGGCGCAGGGACCGCGTACGGAGGTGCCGGAGAGCCTCGGCACCCTGCTCGGACCGGCCAGGGCCGGGGTCCTCGTCCTGCTCGACTCGCCGATGAGCACCAGCCAGCTGGTCGCCGTGACCGGACAGGGGCTCGGCACGGTCGGGCGCCACCTCAAGGTGCTGCTCGACGCCCGTCTGGTGGATCGGCGACGGGCCGGCCGGTCGGTGCTCTACTCCCGTACGGCCGCGGGTGAGGTGCTCGTCACAGCACAGCGGGACTGACGGCTTCGTCATGATGCGGAGTTAGCATCCGCGTCATGACTACAGACAACACCAGCGGTTCCGGCGGCTCCGTCCTCGACGTCGAGATCGACGCCCTCCAGGGCGGTTCCGCGAACCTCTCCCAGTACGCGGGCAAGGCCGTCCTCGTGGTGAACGTGGCCTCCAAGTGCGGGCTGACCCCGCAGTACGCGGGCCTGGAGCGGCTGCAGGAGCGGTTCGCGCCGATGGGCTTCACCGTGCTCGGGGTGCCGTGCAACCAGTTCCTCGGGCAGGAGCCCGGGAGCGCCGAGGAGATCGCGGAGTTCTGCTCGGCGACGTACGGCGTGACCTTCCCGATGACCGAGAAGGTCGAGGTGAACGGCGACGGGCGGCACGCGCTGTACGAGCGTCTGGTCGGCCACGCGGACGCCGAGGGCCACACCGGCGACATCCGCTGGAACTTCGAGAAGTTCCTGATCGGCAAGGACGGCCGGATCGCGGCCCGCTTCGCGCCGAAGACGGAACCGGAGTCCGCCGAGGTCGTGGCGGCGGTGGAGAAGGCGATCGTCTGACCGCGTCCTCCACGTGGTTGACCCTGCCCCAGGGGCAGGGTGGAGCGTCCTCGTCACCGGGCGGCAGCCGCCCGGTGACGGAGGATGACAGGGTGAAGGACGAACTGCTCACGATCGGCGCCTTCGCCGCGCGGTCCCGGCTGTCGGCGAAGGCGCTGCGGCTGTACGACCGGCTGGGGCTGCTGACGCCCGCGCACGTCGACGAGGCCAGCGGCTACCGCTACTACCGGGCCGACCAGGTGGAACGCGCCCGGACGGTGGCACTGCTGCGGCGGCTCGACATGCCCCTCGCGCAGGTCGCCGATGTGGTGGCGGCGCGCGAGTCGGACGGCGGCCGGGCGTCCGAGCTGCTCGCCGGCTACTGGGCCGGTGTCGAGGAGCGGATCGCCGGACAGCGCACCCTCGCCGACTTCCTCCGTGGACGACTGTCGGGGAGGAGCTCCGAGATGTACGGGAAGTTCGTGGTCGAGACGGTGGACGTGCCGGCGCAGGTGGTGATCACCGAGAAGCGGCACACGCTGGCGGACGAGCTGCCGGCCTGGATCGGCGCCTCGTTGGGACGGCTGGAGGAGGCGGCACGGGCGTGCGGCGGGGTGGCCGGCGCACCGTTCGTCGTCTACCACGCCGAGGTCTCCCAGGAGAGCGACGGACCCGCCGAGGCGTGCGTACCGGTGGCCGACGAGGCGGCGGCACGTGCCTGGGCCGAACAGCGGGGCCGGACATGGGAGACCGAGGTGCGGGTCGAGCCCGCCCAGCGGCTCGCGAGCACCCGCATCACCAAGGCGCAGGTCGCACATCCGCAGATCCTCGCGGCGTTCGAGGCTGTCGAGGCCTGGGTCGCGGAGCAGGGACTGGAGTACGCGGGGCCCTGTCGCGAGGTGTATTTCGCCGACTGGGACGCGGCGGGGCCGCAGGACCCGGTGTGCGACGTGGCGTTCCCGGTCAGGGGCGCCGCCGAGCGGTAGCACGACCGCCCGCGGTCGCGACGGACGGCGGCTACCGCAGCTCCTCCGGACACGGGGTGCCCCGCGGCAGCTGGTACGGCGCGGCCAGGCGATAGACGCCGGAGCCGGGGGCGACGAGTTCCGTCCACTTGTCGCCCGCCGCATCCTCGGCGGTCTCCATCAGACAGCCGTGGACGTTGTCGTACGTCTTCGGCATGCCCGGGGCCCGGTGCTTGGACTCCTCCGTCTCCTGCGGCGGCTTGACGCTCTTGCCGTCCGCGTCGACCAGGCCCAGCCAGGGCGAGTACGGGATGCGGATGAGCACCCGGCCCGCCTTCTTCACCTCGATCGTCAGCTCACCCTGCTCCGCGCGGTCGACGACCGCCGGGGGGTCCGCCAGCGGAGTGGGGTCGGTCACCGCGAACAGCTGCCAGTTGGCGTCGCCCCAGACCTGTTTCAGATACGGCATCCCCCGCTGGACGAGCTCCCGTTCGCGTTCGCCGCCGTCCCCGTCGGGCTCCTCCTTCGGCAGTACGACGTAGTGCACCGCCCAGCGCTGGAGCCACGCGTGGTAGTTGGCGGAGTTGAGCGTGTCGTCGTAGAAGAGCGGGTTGCGCTCCATGTCGGCCTGCCGGTTCCAGCCGCGCGCCAGGTTCACGTACGGGGCGAGCGCCGACGCCTCGCGGTGCGAGCGCGCGGGGACCACCTCCACCCGGCCCCGCTCGGCGCCCGCCACCTGGAGCTGGTTCACCAGCGGCGCGAGCTCGCGCGCCCAGGACGCCGCCGGGGTCGTATGGACGATGTCGTCGACCGTCTTGGCCCCGATCCAGACGACGAAGCCGGCGGACGCGATCACCAGGGCGTACCACTTCCGGCTGCGCGGCACGGCGAACGGCAGGGCCGCCACCAGCGCCACGCCCGCGAACAGCATCGCCAGCCGGGTGATGTTCGAGCCGATCTGGGAGCTGATCAGCCAGACGAGGAGCACGGACAGCGCGTAGACCGCCGCCGTGATCCGTACCGTCCGCCACTCCCTCGGGACCAGGACGGCGACCAGGACCGCGTACACGAACGGCAGGAGCGCCGAGGCCCACGTCATCGGCTGCGTGCCGGAGAAGGGGAACAGCCAGGCGGAGAGGGCCACCACGACGGTCGGCGCCAATCCCAGGGCCCATGCTCCCGGGCGGCGTCTCTGCAGGAACAGCGCCACCGCCACCAGACCCACGAACAGGCCCGCCACCGGTGAGGAGGCCGTGGCCAGCGCGGCCAGCGGCGCCGCGCACAGCGCCTTCGCCCAGCGCTTGTGACGCCAGCGGTGGGGCCAGCAGAAGACGCACGCCGTGGCACCCAGCGCGAACATCGTGCCAAGGCCGAAGGTCACCCGTCCCGAGATGGCGTTGCACAGCAGGGCGAACACCCCGGCCAGGGCCGGGCCCCACGGCTCGCGGACCGCACGGCTGCGGATGAGGATCAGGGTCAGCAGCCCCGCCGAGATCGTCCCCGCGACCATCATCGTCGTACGCACGCCGAGGACCGACATCAGATACGGCGACACCACGCTGTACGACACCGGGTGCATACCCCCGTACCAGGCGAGGTTGTACGCCGAGTCGGGGTGGCGGCCCACGAACTCCGCCCAGGCGTCCTGTGCGGCGAGGTCGCCGCCGCTGTTCGCGAACGTGAAGAACCAGGCGAGGTGCAGCACTCCCGCGAGGGCGGTGATCGTGAGGACCGCGTGCCGGCGGGCCAGGTCCGCCGCGCGCGACGACCTCACCCGGGTCAGCAGGGGGCGCAGGCTCGATGCCGGCTCGGGGCTCGCGCCCGGGGCTTCGGGCGCCGAGTCCGCGGCCGGGGGCCGGAGGCTGTCCGCAGCCGCGGGGACGGTCCGAGGCGGCGTCCCGTCGGCGGTGGGCGCGCTCAGCGGTATTCGCGGGCCCGACGACCCGCCCGCATGACGACCCGGATCGGCGTCGTCGGCGTGCTTCGGCTCCGCTGTGGCCACCTGAAGGTACTCCCCGTGTCCCGTTTTCCGTTCTCGTCCGCCCCGGTTCCGTTCTCTCCCCGTGTCCGGGCGTCCGCAAGAGTTACGTCACCGTTCCGTCGGGGTTCTCTCCGGTGTCCGGGCCGGGTCAGGTCGTGCGGCTCACGGTCTGTCCCGATCTCGCGACGCTAGCACGCACCCCGCCGAGAGGATCCCGGGTGGGGGCCCCCTCGGCGGGGTGCGCGACGTCGTTCCGGCGGCCGGTACGGCGGCTCAGCCCATTCGGGTGAACTTCGCGCCGTAGCCCGGTTCCGCGAGGTCCTTCTGCAGGGCGACCGGGATCGTCACCGCGCGGTTGGATCCGTCGCCGACCTTCAGCTCGCCGACGACCGTGCCGGCCTTCGCCTCGTGCGGGAGCGGCTTGCCGTTGTCCCCGATGGAGATGCCGGTCTTCAGTCCCGGCCAGCCGATCGCCTTCATGTTCTTCGTGGCGACCACCGGGGTCCGCCCGCCGAGCTGGTCGTCCACGTAGCCGACGACCTCACCCTTCTTGACCACCGTCGCGGTGGCCAGGCTCTGCTGGACCTTGTCGATCAGCTTCTGGCTGTTGTCGAGCGCCAGCTGGAGGCTGTCCCAGACCCGGCCCGTGTGGGCGTCCTGGTTGAGGACGGCACCGTAGATCGTCTGCGTCTCCCCGTCGACGACCTTGGTCGCCGCCCACACGAGGTTTCCGCCGGCCGGGGTCGACGAACCGGTCTTCAGGCCGATCACGCCGACCTGCTTCACCAGCAGGTCGTTGTTGTTGTAGATCGGCTGGTCGAGGCCGGGGATCTCCGCCTTGGCCATGCCGACGACGGAGCGGAACACCTCGTTCTGCATGACCGCCCGGGCCAGCTTCAGCTGGTCGACGGCGGTGCTGACTGTCGTCTTCTCCAGGCCGCTCGGGTCGGTGTACGTCGTCTTGGTCATGCCGAGCTTCTCGGCCGCGGCGTTCATCTTCCCGACGAAGGTCTTGTTGTCGGAGTCCCAACGGGCCAGCAGCCGTGCCGCGTTGTTCCCGGAGGGGATCATCAGCATCTGCAGCATCTGCCGCTCGCTGAACTTCTGGCCCTTCTTCATGGCCGCCGTCGACTCGTCCTCGTTCTTCGACTCGTCCTCGGCCTGCTGGTCGGCGGTGATCGTGGGGCCGCCGTCGTTCCCCTTGAGCGGGTGCTCCTGGAGGGTGACGTACGCCGTCATGATCTTCGCGACGCTCGCGATCGGCTTCGGGCTCTGCGTGCCCTCCGTGCCGATCGTGCCGACGCCGTCGACCGCGATCGCCGACTGGCCCTGGCCCGGCCAGGGCAGGTCGAGTTCGCCGCCGCCGAAGGTGTAGGTGTCGTCGGCGGTCAGTTCGAGGGAGGCCGCGGGCAGTGGGCGGACCGCCTGCACGATCGCAAAGATGATCACCAGCAGCACGACGAGCGGCGTCCAGATCTTGATCCGTCGCAGGACCGTGCGCACCGGCGTCTCCGGCGGCGGCGGGGTGTTCGTCAGCTCGGCGAGCAGGTCCAGCGGCGGCTTCGGCGGAAGCGGCTGCTGTGCGGTGCGCTCGGGTCCGACCTGGGGCAGCGCGGCGGTCGCCTCCGCCGGGCTCATCCGGGGCGCGACGTCGTCCGGCGACCTCAGCGGGACGAACCTGCCGGTGCGTTCGGCGTCGGACGGCGCCGGGGCCTTGGCGGCAGGCTTATCGGCGGACTTGCCCGACGCCTTGCCGGACGGCTTCACATCGCCCAGCTTGAGCATCGTCGTCGGCTGGTCCACCGCGGGCTTCCCGGCCCCCGCACCACCCGACTCGCCGGACTTCTCGGGCGCCTTGTCCGCGGGCTCGTCCTCGGGCTCGCCCGGCGACTTGTCAGCGGACTTGCCCGACGCCTTGCCGGACGGCTTCACATCGCCCAGCTTGAGCATCGTCGTCGGCTGGTCCACCGCAGGCTTCCCGGCCCCCGCACCACCCGACTCCCCGGACTTCTCCGGCGCCTTGTCCGCGGGCTCGTCCTCGGGCTCGCCCGCCGCCTTGCCCGCAGGCTCGCCCGACGCCTTGCCGGACGGCTTCACATCGCCCAGCTTGAGCATCGTCGTCGGCTGGTCCACCGCGGGCCGGCGCGTGGTCTTGAAGACGGCGGTGGGCCGGTCCACGGCCTCCTCGTCGGCGTCCTCGTCCGCAGTCGGTTCGGAGGCGTCCCCGGTCTCGGCCGGCCCGGAGGCGTCCCCGTCGGCGTCGTCGTCGCTCTCGGTCCCGCCCTCGGTCTCGGGGGCTTCCTCGGTCTCGGCATCGGCCTCGGGCGCCGCGTCGGCCTCCGACGGGGCGTCAGCCGCGGGTGCGTCCTCGCCCTCGTCCTCGTCCTCGGAGGTGTCCTCCGGCTCCGCCTCGGTGGTGGTCTCGGCCTCCGGCTCCCCGGGCTCCTCGGTTCCCTCGGGTTCCGCGGGGGTCTCCACGGCGTCGGCGGACGGCGCGTCCTCCACCGACTCGGCCGCCTCCGGCTTCTTCGCGACCCGCTCATGCGCGTCGCCCGAACGCTCGCCGGCCGTCTCCGTCACGGCTTCGGGACCGGCCTCGTCCGCCGCGTCCCCGGCCGCGTGGTCGTCCGCCGTCCGCACCCAGGAGGCCAGGGAGGTACGCCGTCGTGTGTCGCTCGCCCCGCCGTCCCCGCGCACGACGGTCGCACGGCCGGAGGAGCCGTTCCCGGCCTCGTCCCCGGAATCCGGGGCCTCCGCGTCCTCATCGGCGGCCCCCGGCGCCGTGGCGGCCTCGTCCAGGGCCGTTCCGGCGGAGCCGCGCAGCCCCCGCGTGGAGAAAACCGCCGTCGCCTGGTCGACCCGCGACGTGTCACCGGCCCGCGCGAGCCGGGGATCGCCTCCGGCCCCCGCCGGCCCCGGAACCGCCGCCCCGCTCCCCGACGTCGGTTCCTGCGACGACTCGTGCTGCTTCGACCTGTCGGGGGACTCGCCCGCCACCGATGCCTCCTCGTTGCGTCACGCACCCACTCGCGCGCCTCGCCGAACCGTGAACCGCCGCCCGAGCACGGCTGTCCGAACCATGTACCAGTGTCCTGTGTGAGGGATTGACCCAAGCGCTAGACGAGAACGACATACCTACTGGTTCCACTACATTCCGGTCACGCACCCTCGACAGACCAATGTGAGAGGGGTCACCCTGTCATTCATCCACGCGGGGAGGCATGGATGGGCAGGAGCCGCAGAACAATTCCGGAGGAGCTTCTGCTGCTCGCACTGGACCCGACCACGGGTACCACTGCGCAGCCGCAGTCGCTCGACCTGGGTCTGGCCGGAGCACAGCTAGTGGAGCTGGCGCTGGCCGGACGGATAGCCCCAGACGGGGATCGTATCGCCGTGGTGGCACCACGGCCGACTGGAGATCCAACTCTGGACAGCGCGTTGGAGTTGCTGCGCAGGCGCGGCGCTCCGGTACGGGCCGTCCATTGGATCGGCGGGCCCCGTCTAGGGCTGCGCCAGACCTATCTCTCGCATCTGGAGCGGTGCGGCATGGTCCACGCCGTGCCGGGCCAGATGTGCGGGGTGCTGCCGACGACCCGGTACCAGGCGACGGACACCGCCATCAGCCGGGAGATCAGGTCCCGGCTGGACTCCGCGATCCGCACCGGCGTGCCGCCGGACCCGCGGACCGCGGCGCTCGCCGCGCTGGCCCACGCGGTCGGCCTGGGCAAGCACCTGTATCCGGGCAACGAGGGACGCTCGTCCCGCTCCCGGCTGCGGGACCTGATCAGGCACGACCCCATGGGCGGTCTCGTGGCGCACGCCGTGATGGACGTCCAGAACGGCGCGGTCGCACAGCCGCGCCGGAGCCCGGCACCGGCCGGCCGCCCGGCCGCCGGACCCAGGCCCGCACCGGAACCCGCCCGCGGTGTTCCGATGCAGCCGCGCCACGGTTCCATGGCGCGCGTCGTGGCCCACTGAGCCGCAGTCCCACGGCACGCCGGGACCACGGCACCACCAACGGCCGTACCGGCAGGACCGGTACGGCAGGTACCGCACGACCCGGCAGGCGCGCGATCCGTCCCCGAGATCCGGTTCGGGAGCCGCCGGTCCGCGCGGGGCGGTGAGACCGTACGTCCGACGACACGGTCCCACCGCCCCGCGCGGCCGCATGCGGCCGCGCCGTAGGATTCCGCCGCGCACGGCACCCCGCCGGCCGGCCCGGGACGGGCGTCGTCCAGGACACCGTCGGCCGCGGCATCCGGCCGACTGCCGCCCAAGTGGTGCGCGGGCTGCGCATATCCGGTGTTTCCCAGCGGTAGAAAGCACCTTGGTGGCAATCTGCTCAACGGCAGATACGCAAAGCAGCAGAGGCACGCAGCCGGAGGTGCACGTCCCGTGGCGTCGAATGTCAATCCCACCGTCCGGCGGCGCCGGCTGGGCCAGGAGCTGCGCCGGCTCCGTGAAGTCAAGGGCATGACGGCGGAAGAGGTCGCGGAACGCCTGCTGGTCTCGCAGTCGAAGATCAGCCGTCTGGAGAACGGCCGCCGCAGCATCAGTCAGCGTGACGTCCGCGATCTGTGCGGGGTCTACGAGGTCGAGGACCAGCGTGTCGTCGAGTCCCTGATGGAGATGGCGCGGGACTCTCGCCAGCAGGGCTGGTGGCACGCCTTCGGGGACATCCCCTACAGCGTCTACATCGGACTCGAGACCGACGCGGAGTCGCTGCGGGTGTACGAACCGCAGATCATCACCGGTCTGCTGCAGACGCGCTCCTACGCCGAGGCCCTGATCCAGGGGGCGTTGCCGGAGACGTCGGCGGCGGACATCGACAAGCGCGTCCAGGTGCGCATGCGCCGCCAGGAACGTATCGCCGCCGAGAACAGCCCCCTGCGCCTGTGGGTCGTCCTGGACGAGGCGGCTCTGCGCCGCGTCGTGGGGAACAACCTGGTGATGCGCGAGCAGTTGGAGCATCTCGCGGAGATGTCCCAGCTCCCGCACGTCACCGTGCAGGTGCTGCCCTTCGGTGTGGGGGCCCATCCCGGGCTCAACGGCCAGTACGCGATCCTCGAGTTCGCGGACGCGGCCGACTCCAGCGTGGTGTACCTGGAGGGCGTCACCAGCGACCTGTATCTGGAGAAGGCGCACGACGTCCAGAAGTACGCGGTGATGTACGAGCATCTGCGGGCGCAGGCCCTGAACGTCGACCAGTCGCGGCAATTCATCACTGATACCGCGAAGGAGTACGCGCGCTGAGCCCTTGCGCGAAGGAGCGGCGGATCTTACACCAGCGCAACCTTCACGCGTAAGGGCCAACTGGAATATGCCATCCGGTCGAGTGAACGACTCCTCCGAGCAGGGATGTCGACGAGTAGCTTCGATCACGCCATCAGACAAACAAGTTGGCGCGAATCGCATCGCGGGCACCATCCAGGTTCCCGCAAGGCGACGACAGCAACTCAGCAACTCGCTACCGGAGTGAACATGGCAGTACTTCAGGGGGCCACGGCAACGTGGACCAAGTCGTCCTACTCGGCGGGCAACGGCGCGTGCGTCGAGGTCAGGTCGCCCATCGCGGCGGCACTCGCCGTACGGGACTCCAAGGTTCCGGACGGCCCCGTCCTGGCCTTCCCCGCCGACGCCTGGAACGCCTTCGTGGAGGGGATCAAGTAGCAACGAGCAGTACAACTCCACAAAGATCTCCGAAAGCCCTCTCGACTGGCCCGCCGTCCCGGCCGAGGGGGCTCACTCCTTCCCAGGGGCCCGGCCGGCTCCGGGCGCCCGAGGCGGCGTCCGCGCCGCGCGGTTCAGCGGAGCCGGTCCACGTACCGGTCCGTGCCCGGCACCGTGGGGACGAACGGCGCCACCAACTCCACTCTCCCGAGACCGCCTTCGGCCACCGCCCCGTCGAGGCCCGCGAAGTGCTCGTCCCAGCACTCCCTCGGGTCCTTCTCCAGGAACCACAGCAGGGTCAGACGGATGTCCACTCCCTCCACCTGCTGCACATAGGTCATACGGTCGCCCGGCAGCGGGGTCGGACGGAAGAGGGTGACCATGGCGGAGGGGGAGCCGGCGAGGCGCCGCGGCAGATGGCGGGTGCACAGCCACTCCAGCAACGCGGCCCGCTCCTCGGGCCCGTCGGCGTCGACGACCTCCAGGACCAGGCCCGCGTACGGGTGGTCAAGCGCGTGGAAGTCCCGGGGACCCGCCGCACCGTCCCGGTAGACCGTCGCCTCGTGGTCCTGGAAGGCCGTGAAGACATGGGTGCGGTCCCGGTACACGCGGGCGTCTCGGTTGAGCCGCTTGTTCACGGCCACCGTCCAGCGCATGTGGTCGTCGTAGCGGCCGTCCGTGACCCAGTACGTGGAGAGATAGCACCCCGCCGTCACCGGTTGCGCGACGGCCGACCGCTCCGGGCCGCGCAGAAGTTGGAGGTCCCGGGTGGCGACCCAGCGGCGGCCCGCGAACATCCACGGCATCGCCATGGCGCCCGCGTAGTAGTGGTCGTCCTCGTACCAGCGGCTGTACGCGTACTCGTGACCGGGGTGCGGCTCCACCATGGTGATCAGGGCATGGCCCGGGTGGACTCCGTAGGGGCCCACGGCGGCCAGTTCCCCGTACAACTCGCTGCGTGTCCGCTCGCCCATGCCGCTCCCCTTCCTTCATCCGCCGCTCGCCCATACCCTGACGGCCCGTCAGGAAAAGCGCCAGAGGCGCGGTACGCCGGGAGGAAGGGCGGTCGGTTCGATGTCACTGCTCCAGGGCAGGACCGTCGTCGTGTCGGGGGTCGGCGCCGGGCTCGGACACCAGGTCGCCGCGGCCGTGGTGCGCGACGGCGGCAACGCCGTGCTCGGGGCGCGCACGGAGGCGAACCTCGCCGAGTCGGCCGCCGAACTCGACCCGGACGGCGCCCACACGGCGTTCCGCGCGACGGACATCACCGACGAGGGGCAGTGCGAGGCCCTCGCGGCACTGGCGGTCGACCGGTTCGGGGCGATCGACGCGGTGGTGCACGTCGCGGCCCGGGACAGCCACTTCGGCGGCCTTCAGGAAGCGGATTTCACCACCTGGCACTCGGTCATCGACGTGAACCTGCTCGGCACGCTGCGCATGACGCGGGCGTGTCTGCCAGCCCTCAAGAGGTGCGGCGGCTCCGTCGTGTTCATCGGCACGCAGTCGTCGGTGGCCGCGCCGTCCCAGGTGCGGCAGGCGGCCTATGCGGCCTCGAAGGGCGCGCTGACCAGTGCGATGTACTCACTGGCCCGGGAGCTCGGACCGTACCGGATCCGGGTCAACACGGTGCTGCCCGGGTGGATGTGGGGACCACCCGTCCAGGCCTATGTGCAGTTCACCGCACACACCGAGGGCGTACCGGAGGCGGATGTGAAGCACCGCCTGACGGAGCGGATGGCGCTGCCCGAACTGGCAACGGACGGCGATGTGGCGGACGCCGCGGTGTTCCTCGCCTCGGACCGGGCGCGGGCGATCACGGGCCAGTCCCTGCTCGTGAACGCCGGAGAACTCATGCGGTAGTCCGGCCGGTCCCCGGAGCGGCTCCAAGGACGACCGGGCGGGTGGATGTTCCGTGCAACGGCGGCTCCCCTCCGGGCCGCCCGGGACCCGCATCCCGTAAGCCCGTTCCCGATCCATCGGATGTTTCCCACTGGCGAAGTGCCCGCTCATGGTGTGTTCCTCGTCACGAGCACGACAACCGCCGTACAGGTCAAGAGACGGTAAAATCGTTCTGCTTTCTGATCTGAGTTCATATCCGTGACCGAGAAAGGTCTTGACCGACCACCTGACCAGCGGTTCAATCCCCGAAGTCCCCCGCTCCCGCACGGGGGCGCCGCCCGTGTGTACCTACTGGCGAAGTGCCGTCCGGTATCTGCAGGTTCACAAGGCGGACCCCTGGAGGGGGCACATGAACGGTCTCGACTGGGCCGTCCTGATCGCGTACTTCGGTGTGATGACCGCGATCGGCTTCTGGTCCCACAAGCGCGTCGACAACGTCAGCGACTTCTTCACCGCGGGCGGCAAGATGCCGTGGTGGCTGTCCGGCATCTCCCACCACATGTCGGGCTACAGCGCCGTGATGTTCACGGGGTACGCCGGCATCGCCTACACCTACGGCATCACGTCCTACGTCACCTGGGCGCTTCCCATCGCCATCGGCGTACTGATCGGCGCGAAGCTGTTCGCGCCGCGTCTGAACCGGCTGCGCTCACGGCTGCACGTGGCCTCGCCGCTGGAGTACCTCAAGGACCGCTACAACGTGCCCACCCAGCAGGCACTCGCCTGGTCCGGCATTCTGCTGAAGATCGTGGACGTCGGTGCCAAGTGGGCGGCGATCGCGACCCTGCTCAGCGTCTTCACCGGGGTCACGCTCACCCAGGGCATCATCATCACCGGCGGCATCACCGCGGTGTACTGCACGATCGGCGGCCTGTGGGCGGACGCGCTGACCGAACTGGGGCAGTTCGTCATCCAGCTGCTGGCCGGTCTGGCCATGCTGGTCATCGCGCTGAACAAGATCTCCGACCAGGGCGGTCTGTCCAAGGCCCTGGACTCGCCGAAGCTCCACGGTCACGGGGACGGCTTCGCCGGCCCCTATCTGACGGTCTTCTTCATCTCCTATCTCTTCATCAAGCTCTTCGAGTACAACGGCGGCATGTGGAACCAGGCCCAGCGCTACATGGCGACGGGCAGCGCGAAGGAGGCGACGCGGTCGGCGCTGCTGTCGGCGGGCCTGTGGTTCGTGTGGCCGGTCATCCTCTTCATCCCGATGTGGCTGGCGCCGCTCCTGGTGACGGCGCAGAAGCCGGACGGTTCGGACGCCTACGGTCTGATGAGCGAGCAGTTGCTGCCGCACGGCCTGCTGGGCCTGGTGGTCGTGGGCTTCTTCTCGCACACGATGGCCATGTGCTCCTCCGACGCCAACGCGATCGCCGCCGTGTTCACCCGGGACGTGGTGCCGGTGTTCTCCAAGGCGGCGCGGACATGGACCTCCCGGACGGGCCTGATCGCCGGCCGGGTCACTACGGTCGCCTTCCTCGGCCTGTCCATGGCGGTGGCGACCCAGGTCAACTCCCCCACCTTCAAGGACATCATCACGGTCGTCATCAAGTGGGTGGCCGGTCTGATGGGCCCGATCGCGATCCCGTTCATCCTGGGCCTGCTGCGGCCGTTCCGTAAGTCCGGCCCCGCGGCCGCGCTGATCAGCTGGGCGGCCGGCCTGCTGGCGTTCTTCTTCGTCAACTACAACCTGGACTTCTCCCAGCGCACGGACGTGAAGCTGGAGTACCAGGTGTCGCTGCCGATGGTGATCTCGCTGGTGCTGTACATCGTGATCGGTCTGGTGCGTCCGGAGGACACCCCGGAGCGGGACGCGATCATCGAGCAGCTGAACACGGACGACGACGGGGCGACTGCCGCGGTGCCGGCGGCGGACGCCGTGGCCCCCGGCCCGGGCACCACCACGTCGTCGGGCACCTGAGGGACGACGAGGTACGGGACCAGGGTCTGTCGTTCGGATCAGGTCGGCTGGGAGATGACGCGCCTTTCGCCCGGCCCCGGCATGATCCGAACGGCGGGCCCTACGCCCGGGGGTAGCGCACGAGCCACCCCTGCGACGACCCGGTGGGGCCGTGCAGGGCGGCGCCCTGTGTCATCTCCATGGCGAAGTCGTCCGCCAGCACCAGCATCGTGGGACGGCCCTCCAGCTCGGCCAGCCAGGCCGGCGGGAGGGCCGTCTCGCCGTACAGTGCCCCGAGCAGTCCGCCGGTCAGCGCGCCCGCGGCCCCCGACGGGCCGCCGTGGTTCACCGCGAGGCACAGCCCGTGCCGCGCGTCCTCCGCCACCAGCGCGCAGTACACGGCGACGGCCAGCGTCCCGTCCGCCCCACCGCCCCCGACGAGTTCCTCGATACGCGCCGGTGTGGGCATGCCCTGCCGCACCGCGCCCAGCGCATGCTGCAACGCGTCGGCGACGGGCTGCTGCCCCGGCCGCGGGGCGAGCAGGGCGAGGGCCCGCTGCACGGCAGCGTCCGGGCTCTCGCCGCGCGCCAGGGCGTGCACGATCACGGCGTACGCGCCCGCGGCGAGACAGGCGGTGGGGTGCCCGTGCGTCTGCGCGGCGCACTCGACCGCGAGTTGGAGCACGAGCTGCGGGTCCCAGCCGACGAGAAGTCCGAAGGCCGCCGAACGGGCGGCCGCCTCGGGCCCCTGCTCGCCGGGGTTCTTGGGCGCGTCCAGCGTGCCCATGGTCTCGTCGCCGAAGCCGGTCAGACAGGTCCGGGCCGGGGAACGGCGGTCGTACAGCCACTCCTCGCGGGCCAGCCAGCCGTCGTCCTCGCGGCGCTCGTCGGGGCCCCAGTCCCGCTGGGTGGCCGCCCAGCGCAGATACGCGCGGTGGAGATCGGTCGGCGGGTGCCAGGCGCCGGTGTCACGGCGGACCTGGGCGCGGATGAGGCCGTCGACGGTGAACAGGCTGAGCTGGGTGAGGTGCGTGATGGCGCCGCGCCGGCCGTGCTCGTCGGCGAGGTCGCTCAGCCCCTCGTGACCGTAGGCCGTGCGGATCTCCTCCAGGGAGAGCCCGTCCAGAGGGGCGCCCAAGGCATCACCCACGGCCACGCCGAGCAGCGTTCCGCGTACGCGGCTGCGGAAGTCCTGCTGCTCGGTCCGGCCCCAGGGGGCACCGGCTGTCGCACCCACCCAGTCCTCCTCGGGGCACCGTCCGCACGTCGACAGTCCAGCACTGTAATAGAACAGGAACGGTCGATTCAGGACACCGAGGAGTCAGGCGCGCCACACCGGTGGACAGCTCTCGCACATTGGGTCGCCCCGGCCGAGGACCGGGAGAAGACGCGGGGTGGACGACACGGTGTGCCGCCCGTGGCCCGTGGCCACGGGCGGCGCACATGGACGTCCGTGCGTCAGGCGGCGGCCCTGCGGCGCACCACCAGGACGACTCCCACACCCAGCGCGAGGGCCAGGAGGGCGGCCCCGCCGATGAGCAGCGCGCCACCTGCACCGGTGAACGCGAGTCCACCGCCCGAACCCGTCGCCTCGTCGCCCGGGCCACCCGCCGAGCCGGCGGAACCGGAGCCGCCGTCGGTGCCGGAGGAACCGGAGGTGTCACCCGCGGAGGCCGTGGGGCTGGGGCTGCCCGACGGCCCGCCGGTGGACGGCCCTCCCGTGCCCTGCCCGTCGTCGGGGCCGTTCAGGACGATCCAGGCGGTGTTGTTGGACCGCTCGGTCTCGAACGGGTTGTCCCAGGACGGCAGCGCCACCTTGCCCCGGGCGTTCTTCACGACCTTGTCGATGCGGAGCTCGAAGGGGAAGGCGACCTTGGTGTTCTCCAGGAGCGGCGTGTCCACCTGGCAGCGGTAGCCCTTCGTGCCCGCCTCGATGGTGGTGAAGGTGCAGCGGTCGGGGCTCTTGGTCACCGTCGCGCCCTCGGGCACGGCGACGGAGAAGGAGATCGGCTCGCCGCCCGAGCGCAGCGCGCTGATCCACGCGGGTCCGTCGTTGCGGAATCCGATGTCCGCCTTCACCGTGTCCCCCGCCTCGCCCCGGAGGGAGGCACCGGTCAGCACCAGGTCGTAGGTGTTGTGGCTGGGGAGGTCAAGATCGGTGTAGCGGGTGTAGTCGGACGCGGCGCCCGGCACCTCCTCGAGGGTCAGCGGCGCGCCGGTGCCCGGTGTGTAGCCGTCCCCCGCGAGCAGGGCCTTCGCCTTCCCCGCCTCGACCGCGGAGAAGCCGTAGCTGAACACGTCGTTGAGCGCGAAGCCGGCCGTGCGCACCTTCAGCGGCTCGGCCAGTGCGTAGGCCGTGCCCGCCTGGTAGGTGCCGGAGAAGGTGCAGATCGCGTCGATGCCCTGATGCAGCAGCGAACCGGTGGTGGTCGCCTTGTAGGCGCAGTTGCCGTAGCCGTCGGGGAAGCTCAGGCCGCGTGAACCGTGGAAGTGCAGCACGGCCCCTTCGGCCGCCAGGCCGCCGGCGTTGCGGAAGCCGACCGGTGCCCGGTAGGTGTCGCCCGCGGCGAGACCAGCCGGTTCGGTGAGCTTGCGGCCGAGCAGTTCGGGGCCGCCGACCAGCACATCGATGGTCAGCGGCGCGAAGTCGACGCCCTCGCCCTCTCCGGTGACCTTGATGGAGCCGAAGTCGCCCGCAGCGCTGTCGTCGTCGATGTCGAGGCGGATGTCGCCGAGCCGGTTGTACTGCTCCCCGGCGTAGATCTCGTTGCCCTCGCAGACGGCGGTGAGGCCGCTCGCCTGGCAGGGCAGTTTCACGGCTGCGACGCCCTTGAGACCGCTTGCATCGATCTTGATCTTGTAGTCGCCGTTGTGCGCGACGGGGATGACGCCGCCGCCTTCACCGGGCTCGTCACTGCCGGGGGCGGCCAGCCGCAGGGTGACCTGCGGCTGGGACGGGCCGCCGTTGTCCCCGTGGAGCGAGAGGTCCACATGGTTCGGTCCGGTGATGGCGACCGGCAGCGGCGTGCCTCCGTCGGCGAAGGCGGGCACAGTGGCGAAGGACCCGGCGGACAGAGCGGCGACCGCCGTGAATCCGAGCACTGCCCGGGATACGGCTCTGCGGACGGGACGTCTCATCAACGCTTCCTTGTCGGATGTCGGAGTCTGAGGGGTGTTCCGTGCCTGGGCACACCCCTCAGACCACCCGGGCGCCTCGTTCGTTGCCCGGAGCAACATCACAGAAACATCACAGGGTTTGGGCTCCTCCCGCCGCCGGCCGCGGCGGGAGGAGCCGAACGCAGCCGTCCCGTCAGTCCAACACCGGCAGCAGTTCCGGCAGATGCCCGTCCGACGCCGCCGCCGCCCGCTGCCGTTCCTGCGAGACCTCGCCGTACAGCGTCGTGCGCGGTTTCGCCGGGCGGCCCGCCGCCTCCGCCACCGCGACGAGTTCCCTGACGGACTTGTACGACCCGTACGACGAGCCCGCCATCCGCGAGATGGTCTCCTCCATCAGCGTGCCGCCCAGGTCGTTGGCGCCGGAACGGAGCATCTCCGCCGCGCCCTCGGTGCCGAGTTTCACCCAGCTGGTCTGGATGTTGCGGATGTGCGGATGCAGCAGCAGGCGCGCCATGGCCGTGACGGCGCGGTTGTCGCGCATCGTGGGACCGGGGCGGGCGATGCCCGCCAGGTAGACGGGCGCGTTGGTGTGGATGAAGGGGAGGGTGACGAACTCCGTGAACCCTTCGGTCCGTTGCTGGATGCCGGCGAGGGTGCGCAGATGCCCCAGCCAGTGGCGGGGCTGGTCCACATGGCCGTACATCATCGTCGCCGACGAGCGGATGCCGAGTTCGTGCGCCGTCGTCACGACCTCGATCCAGGTGGCCGCCGGCAGCTTGCCCTTGGTCAGGACCCAGCGCACCTCGTCGTCCAGGATCTCGGCCGCGGTGCCGGGGATCGTGTCGAGGCCCGCCTCCTTCGCCGCCGTCAGCCATTCGCGGATCGACATGCCGGTGCGTGTCGCGCCGTTCACCACCTCCATGGGCGAGAAGGCGTGCACATGCATCCCGGGAACCCGGGACTTCACCGCCTTCGCGATGTCGAAGTAGGCGGTCCCGGGCAGGTCGGGGTGGATGCCGCCCTGCATGCACACCTCGACGGCGCCCACGTCCCAGGCCTGCCGGGCACGGTCGGCGACCTGGGTGAGGGAGAGGGTGTAGGCGTCGGCGTCCGTGCGGCGCTGGGCGAACGCGCAGAAGCGGCAGCCGGTGTAGCAGACATTGGTGAAGTTGATGTTGCGGGTGACGATGTACGTGACGTCGTCGCCGACCACCGACTTGCGGACGTCGTCCGCCACCCGGCAGAGCGCGTCGAGCGCGGGACCGTCCGCGTGCAGCAGGGCCAGCGCCTCCTCGTCGCTGAGCTTCGTCGGATCGTCCGCCGCCCGGCGCAGCGCGGCCCGTACGTCGGTGTCGATGCGCTCGGGCGCCATGCCGGGCACGGCCGCCTCCCTCAGCGCCTCCCAGTCGCCGTACACCTCGTCGAAGTCCGCACGGCGGTCGCCGGTGCGCCCGTGGGTGTCGATGTCGCGGTGCAGATCCGTGCGCCCCGACGCCCGGAACACCTCTTCCGGCTCCTGCCACGGATGCCCCTCGACGACCGCGTCCGCACGGGCGAGCCCCGACTCCGGATCCGCCAGCGCCCGGACGTGGGGCAGCAGCCTCGGGTCCAGCCAGGGCTCACCGCGCCGGACGAACTCCGGGTAGACGCAGAGGCGTTCGCGCAGCTCGAAGCCCGCAGCCCGGGAGCGCTCGGCCAGCCGCTCGATCTGCGGCCAGGGCCGCTCCGGGTTCACATGGTCGATGGTCAGCGGCGAGACCCCGCCCCAGTCGTCGATACCGGCGCCGATGAGCCGCTCGTACTCGCCGTCCACCAGGTTGGGCGGCGCCTGGAGGCAGGCCGCCGGACCCATGATGTGCCGGGCGACGGCCACCGTGGCCACCAGTTCGTCCAGTTCCGCGTCCGGCATGCCCCGCATCGCCGTGTCCGGCTTGGCGCGGAAGTTCTGGATGATCAGTTCCTGGATGCCGTGATGGCTGCGCGCCACCTTCCGCAGCGCGAACAGCGACTCCGCGCGCTCCTCGTACGTCTCACCGATCCCGATCAGAATTCCCGAGGTGAAGGGCACCGAGGAACGGCCCGCGTCCTCCAGCACCCGCAGCCGCACGGCCGGTTCCTTGTCCGGGGAGCCGTGGTGCGGTCCGCCCGGCTCCGACCACAGCCGGGTCGCCGTGGTCTCCAGCATCATCCCCATCGACGGGGCGACCGGCTTAAGCCGCTGGAAGTCCGTCCACGACATCACCCCGGGGTTGAGATGGGGCAGCAGACCCGTCTCCTCCAGGATCCGGACGGACACGGCCCGCACATAGGCGATGGTGTCGTCGTAGCCGTGCGCGTCCAGCCACTCGCGCGCTTCGGGCCAGCGGTCCTCGGGCTTGTCCCCGAGGGTGATCAGCGCCTCCTTGCAGCCCAGTGCCGCCCCCTTGCGGGCGATGTCCAGGACCTCGTCCGGGGACATGAACATCCCGTGCCCGTCCCGGCGCAGCTTGCCCGGCACGGTGACGAAGGTGCAGTAGTGGCACTTGTCCCGGCACAGACGGGTCAGCGGGATGAAGACACTTTTGGAGTAGGTGATGACACCCGGTCGGCCCGCGGCCCGCAGGCCTGCGTCCCGCACCCGGGCGGCCGAGGCGGCCAGGTCCTCCAGATCGCCGCCACGGGCCTGGAGCAGCACCGTCGCCTCGGCGGCGTCCAGAGCGACTCCGTCACGAGCACGTTTCAGGGCGCGACGCATGGAGTTCTCGGTGGGTCCGGTTCCGGAGGTCGCGGAAGTCGTCATCCTCCGAGCATACGTTTGCGGTGATCAGGTCATACAGGGCGCTCGCATCCCGGTGGGACGGCGCCGCAGTGCACGGGCACCCCCTGTTACGCCGACGCGCGGCTGCAGATCGGCTTCCCGTGGAATGGAGTTCACGGGTGAACACCAGAGTGGGAAGCACCATCTCTGCACCACCCCGTCATCCGACACTCCGGGAGCAGCAGCATGTGCGAGGACGACCACCGCATCGGAAGACGCGCACTGTTCGTGACGGGTGCGGCCGCCGCGCTTACGTTGGGAACCGTGAGCTTCTCCAACGGGCCCGCCGCGGAGGCGGCCGACAACCAGGAGACGAAGACGGTGCGCGGCACGCTGCCCACCGGCTCCCCCGACTTCGTCTACCTCCCGGTCGACGTCCCCGAAGGCGTCCGGGAGATCAAGGTCTCCTACACCTACGACAGGCCGTCCGTCCCGGCCGGCACCCAGGCCAACGCCCTCGACATCGGAGTCTTCGACGAGCGCGGCACGGAACTGGGCGGCAAGGGCTTCCGCGGCTGGTCCGGCGGCGCGCGCACGGAGTTCTTCATCCGCGCGGACGACGCCACCCCGGGGTACATCCCGGGCCCGGTCCGCGCCGGCACCTGGCACATCGCTCTCGGCCCGTACACGGTGGCGCCGCAGGGCCTGACGTACGAGGTGACGATCACGCTCACCTACGGCGCGCAGGGCCGGACCCCGGCGCCCGTGTACCCGCCGAACCGGGCCAAGGGCCGCGGCCGCGCCTGGTACCGGGGCGACTGCCACATGCACTCCTGGTACTCGGACGGCCGCCGCACCCCCGCGGAGATCGCGGCGCTGGCCCGGGCCGCGGGCCTCGACTTCATCAACACCTCGGACCACAACACCCACTCCTCCCACGCTCACTGGGCCGACCAGGCGGGTGACGACCTGCTCATCATGCTCGGCGAGGAGGTCACCACGCGGAACGGCCATGTACTGGCGCTGGGTACCGACCCGGGCACGTTCGTCGACTGGCGCTACCGGGCGGGCGACAACCGCTGGGCGCGGTTCGCCCGGGACATCCGTCGGGCGGGCGGCCTGGTCGTACCGGCCCATCCGCACGCCACCTGCATCGGCTGCGGCTGGAAGTTCGGCTTCGGCGAGGCGGACGCGCTGGAGGTGTGGAACGGCCCGTACACGCCGGACGACGAGGTGACGCTGGCGGAGTGGGACAACACCCTGGTGGCGGCTGTCCGGGAGGGGCACGGCAGGTGGCTGCCGGCGATGGGCAACAGCGACGCCCACCGCGACCCCGACGCGATCGGCACCCCCCAGACGGTCGTCCTCGCCGACGACCTCACCAGGGAGGCCGTCCAGGAGGGCATCCGCGCGGGCCGCTCCTACGTCGCCGAGTCGAAGAACGTCTCGCTGACGTTCACCGCGGCGGGCGGCCGCGGCGAACACGCGGGCATCGGCGAACGGCTGCGGGTGGACCGCGACACCCCGGTCACGGTCCGCCTCGAGGCGCAGGGTGTGCCCCGTTGCTCGGTCCGTTTCGTCACCGACCAGGGCGTGCTGTTCACGAGCGACCCGCTGCCGGTGACCGGCTCGGGCACCGTCGAGTGGCACACGACGGCGCAGTACGCGGCATACGTGCGCGCGGAGCTGCGGCACGAGACGGCGGTCGGCCCGTTGCCGGGCGTCCTGGCCGCGTTCACGAACCCGGTCTTCCTGGGCCGGGCGTAGGCCCACCGGGGGCGCATGGCCGGTTACCGCGCGCCCCCGCACGAGGTCTGCGAGACTGCGTGGAGCGGATCGCCCTTCACGTCGTCAGGGGGACACGGGACCATGCCGGGCTTCACCGACCTCAAGTACCGTGCGATCACGGCACTCCAGCGGCACGTCGTGAATCCGGTGCAGCGCCGCATGCCGCTGCAGACGCTCCTGGAGACCACGGGACGTGTCTCGGGCCTGCCGCGCCGGACCCCCCTGGGCGGGCGCCGCGTCGGCGGCTCCTTCTGGCTGGTCTCCGAGCACGGCGAGCGGTCCCAGTACATCCGCAACCTCCGCGCCGATCCACGGGTGCGTGTCCGCATCGCCGGACGCTGGCACCCGGGCACCGCCCATGTGCTCCCCGACGACGACCCCCTGGTCCGGCTGAAGGCGCTGCCCCGTCTGAACAGCGCGGCGGTGCGGGCGTTCGGGACCGGGCTGCTCACCGTGCGGGTGGACCTGGACGACTGAAGGTCGCTCAGCCCGGCCAGACGATCGCCTGCAACTCGCTGTAGGCGTGCAGGGCGTAGGAGCCGACGTCACGGCCGACCCCGCTCCTCTTGAAACCGCCGAACGGCGCCTCCATGTTGCGGCCGACGGTGTTCACGCCGACTCCGCCCGCCCGCAGACGCCGGGCGACGCGGAAGGCATGGGCCACATCCCCGGACCAGACGTAGTCGATCAGGCCGTAGTCGCTGTCGTTGGCCAGTGCCACCCCCTCCTCCTCGTCGTCGAAGGGGACGACCACGACCACGGGTCCGAAGATCTCCTCGCGGACCACCCGCATATCGGGGGTGCAGTCCGCGAGAAGCGTCGGAGCGACGTAGAAGCCCCGCTCACAGGGCGGCCGTTCGCCCCCGGCGACCAGCCGCGCACCCTCCTTGCGGCCCAGTCGGACATACGACTCCACCCGGTCCCGGTGCGCCGACGAGATCACCGGACCCACCACCGTGGCCCTCTCGCGCGGATCCCCGACCGTCAGATGGCGGGCGTACCCGGACAGTCGGGACACCAGGCGGTCGTACACACCCCGCTGTGCGATCACCCGGGTGGGCGCCGTACAGATCTGGCCGCTGTAGAAGGAGAACGTCGTCCCGATCCCCGCCACCGCCGCGTCCAGGTCCGCGTCGTCGAAGACGAGCGCCGCGCCCTTGCCGCCCAGCTCCATCAACTGCCGTTTCATGGAACGGCCGCAGACCTCGGCGATGCGCTGCCCGACGGCCGTGGAGCCGGTGAAGCTCACCATGTCGACGTCGGGGCAGTCCACGGCCGCCTCGCCGGCCTCCGGGCGCGAGCCGCCGACCACGTTCACCACGCCGGGCGGCGCGCCCGCCTCCTGGAGGGCCTCGGCCATGCGGTACACCGACAGCGGGTCCTGCGGCGCCGGCTTCACCACCACCGTGTTGCCCGCGGCCAGCGCGGGCGCGACCTTGCCCGCCGGGTTGGCCCAGGGGTTGTTGTACGAGGTGATGCAGGTGACCACACCCACCGGCTGGCGCACCGCGAGCGCGCCGAGGACGGCGGCCCCGCCGAACGGCCCCGCCTCGTTGATCTGCGGAGGCAGCGGCCGCTCCGCCGGTTCCACCCGTGCGTACCGGCGGAACCGGGCCACCGCCACCCCGACCTGCATCCCGCGCGCCGTACCGGTCGTGGCACCGCTCTCCGCCCGGGCCAGGTCGGCGTACGGCACGAGGTTGCGCTGCATAACGTCCGCCGCACGGGCGAGGACGGCCGCCCTCTCCTCCGGGGACCTCCGCGACCACGGCCCGAAGGCATCACGGGCCGCCGCGGCCGCCGCGTGCACCTGCTTCCGGGAGGCCTCCGGCGCCCATCCGACGGTCTGCTCGGTGGCCGGGTCGACGACCTCGTAGTGGCCGTCGTCGGGCTCCACCCAGGCACCGCCGACGAACAGCCGCTGCCGCTGCGTCACGTCGTGCTCACCGTCCTGGTGTCCCGCCCGGAGCGCAGCACCGTGCCGGGCACGGCCCCGGTCACCTCGTCGTCCCGGATCGCCACCACGCCGTTGACCCAGACCGCCCGTATCCCGATCGCCTTGGAGTCGAGCCGTGGGCTGTCTCCCGGCAGGTCGTGCACCAGGGTGGCCTGACCGGCGTCGACGCGCTCCGGGTCGAGGAGGACCAGGTCCGCATGGAAGCCCTCCCGCACCCGGCCCCGCTCCCGCTCCCGCAGCCCGAACAGCTGCGCAGGGTCGTGCGTCAGCATCTTCACGGCCTGCTCCAGCGGCACCAGCCTCCGGCCGCGCAGACAGTCCCCGAGGAACCGGGTCGTGTACGGGGCACCGCACACGGGTTCGGCGTCGACGATCGCCGTCTTGTACTGCTCGAGCACCCACTCCATGTCGGAGACCTTCTGGATGCTGAAGCCGAGCACTCCGAGGCCCTTCCTGGCGGCCATGGCCGCGGGAAGGTCGGGAAGCAGAGCGCGGACTGGACGTGGTTGACGTCCATGTCGGCGAGGCGCCGGGGGACGTCGTACGAGCCGGGCCGCATCTGCGCGTATGTGATGACCTCGAGCTTGATCTCGTCCCCGCTGTACCCGACGGCCGTGTCCAGACGGGTCAGGGGGCGCTGCAGATCCTCGTAGACCCACCAGTCGCCGACCGGTCCGTCGTCGCCCGGTGCGCCCATGACGGGGGCGAACCTGCCGCCCAGGAAGGACATCTCCTTCAGGGGCGCCCGGACGATGCGCGGTCCCGTGTCGCGGTACTTCCGCGGGAGCCGGTCCTGCCAGACGTCCGGGGGCTCCACCGTGTGGTCGTCGACGGAGATGATCTTCGGGAAGGTGCTGGTTCCGTTGGACTGTGAGGTCTCCATACGGTCACGGTAGCGCCGATCTGACGACCCGTCAGCTACTCGTGGAACCACTCCGGCCCGGCGATGCGTGGAGAGAACTTGTGTGGGCAGTGTGATGTCCCACCCGGCGGGTTGTGATCGCTGTCTCCCATGGCTGACGTATCCGCCATGAACAAGGCAAACTGGCCTCCTGGTTGTGGACGGTTCGGCAGGGGGCCTGGGGGCAGCGATGGAGGGTGTACCGCGAGTGCCGCAGCAGCGGGGTCCCGAGGAATCGGCGACGCTGCGCTTCGGCGTGCTCGGGCCGGTGCGCGCGTGGCGCGGAGAGGAGCTGCTGGCCACGGGCTCGCCGCAGCAGCGTGCCCTGCTGGCCGCGCTGCTGCTGCGCGAGGGCCGTACGGCGACCGCGTCCGAGCTGATCGACGCACTGTGGGGCGAAGAGCCGCCGCCGCGCGCGCTGGCCGCCGTGCGGACCTACGCCTCACGGCTGCGCAAGGTCCTCTCGCCCGGAGTGCTGGTCAGCGAGTCGGGCGGCTACGCGCTGCGGCTGGGCGACGCCCGCTCCCTGGACGTCGCGGCCGCCCAGGAGCTGGCAGCGGAGGCGGAGAAGGCCAAGAACGCCGGGGACCTGTGCCACGCACGGCAGCTGCTGAACGAGGCGCTGGCGCTGTGGGACGGGGAGTCGCTGGCGAGCGTGCCCGGACCGTACGCGGACACCCAGCGCACCCGCCTGGAGGAGTGGCGTCTGCAACTCCTCGAGTCCCGCCTGTACATGGACCTCGAGCAGGGCTGCCATGCCGAGGCGGTCTCCGAACTCACCGCCCTGACGGCCGCGCACCCGCTGCGCGAGCGGCTGCGCGAGCTGCTGATGGTGGCGCTGTACCGCTCGGGCCGCCAGGCGGAGGCGCTGGCGGTGTACGCCGACACACGGCGTCTGCTGGCCGACGAGCTGGGAGTCGACCCGCGTCCCGGCCTGAAGGACATCCAGCAGCGGATCCTCCAGGCGGATCCGAGCCTCGCGGAACCGTCCGCCCCGGCGCAGGAGGTCTCGTCCGCACCCGTCCGGCCTGCGCAACTGCCCGCCACCGTTCCGGACTTCACGGGCCGGGCGTCGTTCGTCGCCGAGCTGGGAGAGGTCCTGGCCTCGGCCGAGGGCAGGGTGATGGCCGTCTCGGCGCTGGCGGGGATCGGCGGCGTCGGCAAGACGACGCTGGCGGTGCACGTGGCACACCAGGCGCGTTCGGCCTTCCCGGACGGGCAGTTGTACATGGACCTGCAGGGCGCGGGCCCCCGGGCGGCGGAACCCGAGACGGTCCTCGGCTCCTTCCTGCGCGCTCTGGGCACCGCGGACTCTGCGATCCCGGACTCGCTGGAGGAACGGGCGGCGCTGTACCGCTCGGTCCTGGACGGCCGTCGGGTCCTGGTCCTGCTGGACAACGCGAAGGACGCCGCCCAGGTACGCCCGCTGCTGCCGGGCACGGAGGGCTGCGCGGCCCTGGTCACCTCCCGGGTGCGCATGGTGGACCTGGCGGGCGCGCATCTCGTGGACCTGGACGTGATGTCCCCGGACGAGGCGCTGTCCCTGTTCACGAAGATCGTGGGCGAGGAACGGGTGGCCGCGGAGCGCAAGGCGGCGCTCGACGTGGTGGCGGCGTGCGGCTTCCTGCCCCTGGCCATCCGCATCGCGGCGTCCCGCCTCGCGGCCCGGCGCACCTGGACGGTCTCGGTCCTTGCGGCGAAGCTGGCCGACGAGCGGCGCCGCCTGGACGAGCTCCAGGCCGGAGACCTGGCGGTGAAGGCCACCTTCGAACTGGGCTACGGCCAACTGGAGCCTGCCCAGGCCCGCGCGTTCCGCCTGCTGGGCCTGGCGGACGGCCCTGACATCTCCCTGGCGGCGGCCGCGGCGGTACTGGACCTGCCGGTGGACGACACCGAGGACCTGCTGGAGTCGCTCGTCGACACCTCCCTGCTCGAGTCGGCCGCGCCCGGCCGGTACCGCTACCACGACCTGGTCCGCCTCTACGCGCGTGCCTGCGCCGAGCGGGACGAACATCCGCCGAGCGAGCGGGACGCGGCGATGTCGCGGTTGCTGGACTTCTACCTGGCGACCGTCTCGGGGGTCTACCTGATCGAGCGGCCGGGGGACCGGCTGGTGGACCACCTGGAGCACGCCGCATATCCGGGGCTGACCTTCTCGGACCGGCACCCCGCCCAGGACTGGCTGTATTCGGAGGCGGTCTGCCTGCTGGCGTGCGTACGCCAGACCATGCGCACGGGGATGATGCGCCGTGCCGTCGACGTCCTGTGGGCGGCGGTCGACCTGGCCGAGTCCGGGGCCAACTCCAAGGAGTACGAGGCCGTGGCCGCGCTCCTGCGGGATGTCGCCCGGGAGGAGGGCGACCCCCGTACCGAGGCACGGGCGCTGACGGCGCTGGCCTTTGTGCACCAGCACAACGGCAGCCGGTTCGACGTGGCCATCGAGGAGGCACAGTCGGCCAATGAGCTGGCCCGGTCCGCCGACGACCCGCTCACGGCCTGCTGGTCGTCCAACATCAGTGGCGTGATCGCCCTTTACCAGAACCGGAACGACGCCGGCGAGGTGCACCTCACGGGTGCGATCGAGAACTTCCGCGCGCTCGGGGACCGGCCGGGCGAGGCGAGCGCGCTGTGCAACCTCTCGCGCGTCCACCTCGCCACCGGACGCACGGAGACCGCCGTGGAACTGGCACGGCAGGGCACGACGATGTACGACGACATGGGGCACGCCCTGAAGGGCGCCAACGGACGGTACGCACTGGGCCTCGCCCTCACGCAGAGCGGGAAATTGGCCGAGGCGACGGAATGCCTGCACCAGGCGCTGTGGGTCTTCCGGGACAGCAGGCAGCGGCTGTGGGAAGGCATGACGCTGTTCCGCCTCGCGGAGCTCGACCTCGCCGCCCGGCGCCCCGCCCAGGCGGCGCCGAACGCCGAGATGGCCCTGACGCTGCTGCGCGGCATCGGCGGCGAATGGCGGCACGCCAATGTCCTCACGGTGCTGGGGCGCTCCCTCAACGGGATCGGCCAGCTGGACCGTGCCCAGGTGTGCTGGCGCGAGGCCCTCGAACTCCTGGAGGCGCTGGGCGCACCGGAAGCGGACGAGGTCAGAGGGCTGCTCAAGGTCGCGTCCGCCGCCTGAGTCCAAGCGGATCGCCGCCCGGGAGCAGACGTTCATCATTCGTTTATCGCCGCACAGCACTCTTGGCTGTGTCGAACCGTCGCATCGGGGGGCAGACGGAGCGGCGGCCGGCCGGCCCCTCTAAGGTGTACCGGCCCAGCAGATCCGTCCGGCAACCCTCGGGGGAGTTGCCGGGCGGATCCTGCTCAACCAGCGCACAACACAGGGGAGTCAGCGAGATGAGCGACCAGAACACCACGGACAACGTCCACGCCACCGGCGAGCCGACCGGCGACGCGTCCACGGACAACGTCCACGCGACCGAGGAACCGGTCACGGTCAAGAACGTCCACGCCACGAGCGAGCCGCTCGACCTGAAGGGCGAGGGCACCGGCACGGCCACGCCGGACAACGTCCACGCCACGGACGAGAAGGCCTGACCGGACTTACCTCCACACGGGGATCGGCCGCGGCGGCGCGGAGGGGGAGCCGCCGCGGCCGTGGTGTGTCACGAGCAGGGTTGTACCGGCGCCCGGCGCTCACACGACCATGACCCGCACGTCGTACTCCGGGATCCACTTGTCCCGGGTCACCAGGGTCATGGCCTCGATCTGGGCCTGGGCGACCAGTATCCGGTCGAACGGATCACGGTGGTGCGCAGGCAGCCGCCCCGCACGCACACCGTGCCCCGCCGAGATCGGCAAGCCGGTGAACCGGCTGTCGCGGACCCGCTCGCCGTCGGCCCGCGGAGAGCGGCGGGGCCTCGGCCGCAAGCCCTCTCCGCCCCGTTCGCCCGCCGGACATCCACCCGTCGCACCCGGGGGCCACGCTCAGGTGCCATGGCATCCGACCGGAGCACGTCGGCAGGAGCTGGGCTGCCGACGGCGATCGCTGAGTTCCTCCCGCTCGCCGTGGTGGCCGTCGTGCTGATGGACGCCGCCACCGACTTCTTCCCCGACGACCCGCTCGTCGGGATCCTCACACCGACACGGCTCGCCCTGGTGGTCGGGCTGATCGCCCTGGTCGTACCCGTCCCGGGCCGGCGGCGGGCCCGGCTCCCGGACTTCAGGACCCGGCTCGACCTGCCCGTCGTGCTGCTGCTCCTCGCCGCGGCGGCGACCACGTACGCCGGCGGGCACCCCACGGCGCCGCTGCGCGGACTGCTGACCGTCGTCGTCTGCTACTACCTGGTCGTCGGACTGCGCCGCACCCAGCCCCCGTCGTGGCGCGCCATCGGAGTGCTCGCGGTGGCCGGGCTCGCGGCGGCGAGCACCACCGCCTTCTCCCAGGTGACCAATGAGATCCCGACCGGCTTCTGCCGTACCGGCCTGCTCACCGACGTCGCCTGCGACGCGGGCGGGAACGGTGTGCTCATCCGGGCCACGGGGACCTTCTCCAACCCGAACCTGCTGGCCGCCTTCCTGGTGCTCCTGCTGCCGTTCGTCCTGCTCGCCGCCGTCTCCGTCGACGACCGCACGGCGCGCACCGCGATCGTCGTCCTGGTGCTCGTCGGATACGGGGCCCTGCTGACCACGTTCTCCCGCGCCGGATATGTCGCCGGTGCCGCCGGGCTCCTGGTGCTCGGCGGGGCCTACTGGCTGGCACCCCGGCTCGCCGAGCGGGCGCAGCGGCGGCTGTTCGCCGTCCTGGGCGTGCTGTCCCTGCTCCTGGCGTCCGGGGTCATCTGGGCGGTGTCAAGGGCCGGGAACTCACTGGGCGTACGGGGCCAGGCCTGGGCCGCGGCTCTCGAGATCGGCGCCCACCATCCGCTGGGCGTCGGCCTAGGACGGTCGGGCGCCGTCATATCCGCCACCGCGCCCGGCGACCGGGTCTTCGTCCACGCCCACAACCTCTGGCTCAACTGGCTGGTGGAGGCGGGGCCGCTCGGTCTGCTCGCGGTCGCCCTGGTCGCGCTGATCGCCTTGGCCACCGCGGCGCGCGCCGCCCGTACGAAGTCGGTCGTCGGCACCGTCGGGCTCGCCTCGCTGACCGGGTTCTTCCTGATGAGCATGCTGGACCATCCGGCCAACCTGGACCGGATCGACGTCCTGTTCTGGTGCGTACTCGCCGTGATCATGGCCGACGCCCCGGCCGGCCGCCGCCCCGGTGGCGCCCCGGCACCCGGCCCCGCTCGGATCGAGCCCTTCGGCCGGGGACCCCGGCCCGTCGGCGCCGGTGTGGGCTCCCACCGCGCTCCGGCCCCGGTGACCTGCGGACCGGACGGCGCGCTCTGAACCGGAACCGCCCGTCCTGAACCGCCGCGCTCAGCCCCGCCGGCCGGCCCGTCCCCGCAACTCGCCCTTCACCACCTTGCCGCTCGCGTTGCGCGGCAGTTCCCGTACGAACTCCACCGCCCTCGGCACCTTGTAGTTCGCCATCTCCCGGCGGGACCACGCGATCAGGTCGTCGCGGGTGAGCACCGCCCCGGGGCGACGGACCACGTACGCCTTGCCGACCTCTCCGAGGCGGGCGTGCGGTACCCCGATCACCGCGACCTCCGTCACGTCCGGGTGCAGGCCGAGCAGTTGCTCCATCTCGGCCGGGTAGGCGTTGAAGCCACCGACGATGAACATGTCCTTGAGCCGGTCCGTGATACGGAGATTGCCGAGCGCGTCCAGCACGCCCGCGTCGCCCGTGCGCAGCCAGCCCTCGGGGGTCAGCACCTCGGCCGTGGCACGCTCGTCCTCGAAGTAGCCCTGCATGACGTTGAAGCCGCGGACCAGCACTTCACCGGGGACGCCGGGAGCCACCGGCCGACCGCTCGCGTCGGCGACCCGTACCTCCGTGCCGGGCAGGGCGCGGCCCGACGTCGTCGCGATCACGGACGACTCGTCCCCCCTGCGGCACATCGTCACGAAACCGCTCGCCTCCGACAGGCCGTACGCCGTCAGGACCGTCTCCACACCGAGCTCGGCGCGCAGGCGTTCCACCAGCCGCAGCGGCACCACGGCCGCCCCGGTCACCACCAGGCGCAGGGCCGAGAGGTCGTGGGCGGCACGGGAGGGGTGGTCGAGGAGGGACTGGTGGAGGGTGGGCGGGCCCGGGAGGACGCTCGGCCGCGATGTTATTCGGACATCCCACCCCGACCGCCACCGTCTGGCACGACTCACGCACCCGGCGTAGCGTCTGCGGTGACGGCCGCCGTCCGGCGCCCCTTCCGTCAGGCCTGGTGCGACGGCCGTCCGGCTCACACCGGCTCAGGTGGTCCGGGCCGTCCCCGTCCCCTTCTCCGCGTCCAGGGCGTACACGCAGCGGTCCTTGCTGCACGCGTACACCACACCGTCCTTGACGACCGGCGCACCGGTGATCTCGCCCCCGGTCGCCAGCTTCCAGCGCAGCCGGCCGTCGTCGGCCTTCAGCGTGTAGAGCAGATGGTCCGTGGAGCCGAAGTGGATGCGGCCCTCGGCCACCGCCGGGGAGCCCACGATGTCGCCGCCCGCCTGGAAGCGCCACTTGGGGGTGCCCGTGACCGCGTCCAGCGTGTAGAGGCCCTTGCCGCTGCCCACATGGACGTGCCCCGCGGCCACCAGGACCGGTTCGATCGCGGCACGCGACTCGGTGGCGATGCGCCAGCGGTCGCGGCCGTCCGCCGCGTCGAGGGCGTACACCGTGCCGAGGTAGTCCGCGAGATAGATGCCGCCGCCCGTCACCGCCGGACCCGGCACGAACGTCGGCGGGCACAGGAACACCGCCGGCGCCTCGAAGTGCCAGCGCACCATTCCGCTCGACACCTCGACGGCAAGGACCCGGGTGCCGGCCGAGACGTACACATAGCCGTCCGCGGCCTGCGTCAGGCGCACGGGGACACCGCCGCACGAGGCGGCGTCCCCGATCGGGTAGGACCAGCGCTCCTCGCCGGTACGGGCCTCCAGCGCCCGCAGCCGGGCGTCCTTCCACACGTACACCGTGCCGTCGTGGACCACCGGTCCGGCCTCGGGCGACTCGAAGTCCGTCTGGGCACCGGTGATCTCCCACAGCTTCTGCCCGCTGGACGCCTCCCACGCCTGGACGCCGCCGCCGCGGGTGCCGGTGACGACCGTGCCGCGGTCGGCCTTGAGGGAGTACACCCAGCCGTCCATGGACAGCCGCCACAGGTCCGAGCCCTCACGGGCGTCCAGGGCGAACAGCGTCGGCCCGTCGGAGGCGTGCACGCGGCCGTCCGCGACCTCCATCGACCAGGCCACGTCCCGGGTCTTGAAGCGGCGTCTGCCCGTCGCCACGTCCAGCGCGTGCACCTCGAAGGACGTGACGTAGACGAGGTCGTCGGCGACGGAAGGGGTGCCCCAGACGTCGTTCGACATCCGAAAGCGCCACGGCCGCCATCCGGAGGCGCTCTCCGGGGGCGCGATCGCGGGGGCGACCGCGGCGGCCCCGACCAGGCCGTTGACGCCGGGACCCGGGCGGGACCAGGAAGCGACCAGGCCCGCCTCCGGGGGCGGCGCCTTGACCGCGGCGGCCCGTGCGTCGGCGACCCGCGGCCCGGGCCCGATGGGCACGGCGGCACCGGCGAGCCGCACCGGTCCGGCGTCGGGCGCCCCGACCGGAACCGGCACCGGGGGGTGCGGGGGCGGAGGCGGCACCGCCGGGCGGGCGCCCCCGCCGCTGCGGTTGCCCGAGGAGGACGGCTTCACCGCCGGACGCCCGCCCCGGCGCGACTCGATCAGGCCCACGGCCTTCTCGGGCAGCCACGCGGACGCCGTACCGCTGTCGTCGGACCCCGAGCCGAAGAGGTGCGGCGCGAGCTGCGCCTGGAGGTCGGCCGGGTTCGGACGGCCGGTCGCCTCCATCTGCATGCAGGACTCGATCAGCGGACGCAGTTCGTCCGGCAGCCCCGAGAGGTCCGGGCCCTCGCGCAGCAGCATGAACACGGTCTCGACGGGGTTGGCGCCGTGGAAGGGGGGATGTCCGGTGGCCGCGAAGACGAGCATCGAGCCGAGCGAGAAGACGTCGCTCGCCCCCGTCACGCTGCGCGAGTCCTTCGCCTGCTCGGGGGACATGTACGCCGGGGTGCCGACGGCGACGTTCGTCATCGTAAGCCGCGTGTTCGACACCCCGGAGGCGATACCGAAGTCGATCACCCGTGGACCGTCCTCGACGACGAGCACGTTCGACGGCTTCAGGTCGCGGTGCACCAGGCCCGCCCCGTGGATGGACTGCAACGCCTCCGCGACGCCGGCCGCCAGCCAGCGCACGGCCTGGGCCGGCAGCGGCCCGCAGTCGGTCACTATCTCCTCGAGGGAGGGTGCGGGCACGTATGCGGTGGCGAGCCACGGCACGGCCGCGCGCGGGTCGGCGTCGACCACGGCCGCCGTGTAGAAGCCGGAGACCGCGCGCGCGGCCTCGACCTCACGTGTGAAGCGCACACGGAAGAGCTGGTCCTCGGCCAGCTCGGTGCGCACCGTCTTGATAGCCACGCGCCTGCCGGACGCCGAGCGCGCGAGATAGACCAGCCCCATGCCGCCGGCACCCAGCCGTCCCAGCACCTCGAACGGCCCGATCCGGCGCGGATCGTGCTGTGTCAGCTGATCCACCACTTGCCTGCCACCTCCCCGTACGGGTCGCGTCATCCGCCTTGTGCACGCGACCCCGTGCAGCGTCTCACCACCGCACCGCCATGGCGGCACGCAGCCCGATTCTCCCTGTCCGGGCCACTGGTTGCGAACCCGGGGGCGGATCGGGGTGTCTCAGGACAAAACCATGCCGGACCGCCCTTCGGGAAGCAGGCGCCCGCATCATGAAACGCCTGAGGCGCCCGTGAAGTGCCGCCCCGCGCGCCCCCGCCGTGCCACGAAGTGCGGCCCCTGACGGGGAAAGGGCCCCGGTCAGCGCTGGAGCAGTGCGAAGGAAGCCCCCTGATCGTCCGTGACCACCGCCACCCATCCGTACGAGGTCTCGAACGGTGGTACCTGTACGCGACCGCCGAGCCGGCTCAGCACGCCGAGCGCGGCCGCGCCGTCCGCGACACCGAAGTGGACGAGGAAGTGGGGCGGCATCTCGGCCGGGAAGACGTCCAGCAGGGATGCGCGACCGAAGTCGGGCACCGCGTCCGGGCCGAACAGGGCGTCGTGGAACAGACCCGTGTAGAAGGTGTTCGCGGCGGCCGTGTCCCGCGCGTAGAGCTCGGCCCAGGTGAAGGAGCCGGGTTCGTGCCGCCTTCCGAAGCCCGGGTGCGTACCGGCCTGCCACAGTCCGAAGACGGCGCCCTCGGGGTCGGCGGCCAGCCCCATGGCGCCCAGCGAATCCACCGGCGTGGGCGGAACGACGATCCGGCCCCCTGCCGACCGGATCCGCCCGGAGAGCGCCGTGGCGTCGGGCGTCGCGAAGTACACCGTCCAGACGGTGGGCATCCGCCCGTTCCGCTTGGGCACCAGCGCGGCCACCGTCTCGCCGCCCGAACGGGCCCACACCGAGCCCCGGGCGTTCTCGAAGTCCCATCCGAAGACGCCGCCGTAGAACCGCTTGCCCGCCTCGACGTCGGGCAGGTGCGCGTCGATCCAGCAGGGGACCCCCTCCGGGAAGGCGGGCCCGTCCGGATCCTCACGACCGGAGGTGCCCTCTCCAGGGCTCGCACCGTTCCCGCCTGGCGGGGTCGAGGGCGGATTTTCGGCCATGCCGCCAACTTAAGGGCGCTTCCCGTCGGGCGCGCGCCCGCGTACTCCCTTCTCACACGCCCGGGGAGCGGTTGTGCACCCCCCTACTCCCCATTTGCAGTCGGCCGAATCGCGCTCCGATCACCCCTCGGTAAGCTGACGGCATGACAGGACAAGTGCGTACCGTCGACGGCCGCGTGGCGGGTCGGCGTGGGCAGGCGACCCGGCAGAAGCTGCTCGACTGCCTCAGCGAGATGCTCAGCTCGTCGCCGTACCGGGACGTCAAAGTCATTGATGTCGCCCGGAAGGCCGGGACGTCGCCGGCGACCTTCTACCAGTACTTCCCGGACGTCGAAGGCGCCGTCCTGGAGATCGCCGAGCAAATGGCCGCGGAGGGCGCGGGGTTGACCGCGCTGCTCGAAGGGCGCTCGTGGGTCGGCAAGACGGGCTGGCAGACCGCGCAGGAACTCGTCGACGGATTCCTCGAGTTCTGGCGCAAACACGACGCGATCCTGCGGGTCGTCGACCTCGGGGCGGCCGAGGGCGACAAGCGCTTCTACAAGATCCGCATGAAGATCCTCAACTCGGTGAACAACTCCCTGGCGGACTCCATCACCGAACTCCAGTCCAAAGGCAGGGTCGACAAGGACGTGAACCCGGCGGCCGTGGCCGGTTCGCTCGTGGCGATGCTCGCGTCCGTGGCCTCGCACCAGAAGGGCTTCCAGTCCTGGGGCGTCAAACAGGCCGAACTGAAACCGAACCTCGCACTGTTGGTGCATCTGGGTGTCACGGGGAAGAAGCCGACGAAGTAGGCGTTCGTCACGCTGCGTCGCCGTAAGCTTTTCCCTGCCCTGGTCGGCTGTTCCAGCCCAAGTTCTGTCATGCGGGCGGTGGTTCACTCCGGTGGACCATCGCCCGCTGCTCATGTGCGGGTGGCGGGCAGCGGACGGTCCTCCACCACGTGCTTCATCACCAGGGTGGACGTCAGCCGCCCCACGCCGGGAAGCGTGGCGAGGCGCTCGTCGTACAGCCGCTGGAAGGCGGCTAGGTCGCCGGTGGCGATCCGCAGCAGATAGTCCGGGTCGCCGAACAGCCGCTGCGCCTCCAGGACGTGCTCCACCTCGCCGATCGCCCGCTCGAACTCGGCGACGGTGTCCCTGTCCTCTTGGCGCATCGAGACGAAGACCAGCGCCTCGAAGTTCAGCCCGAGTGCGGCCGGGTCCACGACCGCCCGGTACCCGCGTATCGCCCCGCTCCGCTCCAGCTCGCGCAGCCGCCGGTGGCACGGCGAGACGCTGAGCCGCACCCGCGCGGCCAGCTCCGTCACGGTCAGCCGCCCGTCCCGCTGGAGCTCGGCAAGGATTTCCCGATCCACACTGTCCATGAGACAGATTCTCCCTCGAAACGGGCTGCTTTGTGCAAATTCAAGGAACACTTTCGGGCCGATCCCGCCTAATGTCACCGGCATGGACACGGGAACCTTGATGTCTTTCCTCGCCGTGGACCTGCTTCTGGTGTGTGTGCCGGGTGCGGACTGGGCGTACGCGATCGCGGCGGGCTTGCGGGGGCGGTCGGTGGTCCCGGCGGTGGCGGGCCTGGTGGCCGGGTACGCGGCGCACACGGCCCTTGCGGCGGCGGGGCTCGTGGTTCTGGTGGCGGGGTCACCCGGGTTGCTGACGGCGCTGACGGTGGCCGGAGCCGGATATCTGGTCCGGCTGGGCTGGCAGGTGCTGCGCCGCCCCGGCACTCCGGGCGCGGCGCCGGAGGGCACCACCGGCACGTCGCCGGCCATCGGCTTCCTGCGGGGCGCGGCGATCAGCGGACTGAACCCCAAGGGGCTGCTGCTGTTTCTCTCGGTGCTGCCCCAGTTCCTGGTCACGCGGGGTGCGCACCCGCCGGTGGCGGTGCAGACGGGGGTGCTCGGCCTGGCGCACATGGCGTGCTGCGCCGCCGTCTACCTGACCGTCGGCACCCTGGCCCGGGCCGTGCTGCGCACTCACCCTTCCGCCACCCGTGCGGTCACCCGGACAAGCGGCGCGGCGATGCTGGGGATCGGTGCGTTCCTGCTGGTGGAGCGTCTGGCGACGATCTGAACGACGCGTCGGCCCCGCACCGGCCCACCGCCGGGCCGATCGCCCGCCGGCCCGGCGATCGGCGCCGCCCGACGGCCTGATCACCGCCGCACGAGCCGGAACAACCGGATCTCCCGCTCCACCCGCTCCTGGTACGTCGCGTACGGGGGCCAGAAGGCCACGACCGCCTCCCAGGCCTCCGCCCGCTCACGGCCCTCCAGCAGACGGGCGGTGACCGGGACGGCCTCCCCCTTCCAGCTGATCTCGGCGTCGGGACGGACGAGGAGGTTGGCGGTCCAGGCGGGGTGACCGCTCCGCCCGAAGTTCGACCCGACGACGATCCAGCGGCCGCTGCGCTCCGGCATGCACGCCAGGGGCGTACGGCGCGGCAGCCCGCTCCTGGCTCCGGTGGAGGTGAGGACCACACCCGGCAGCATCAGGGAGCTGAGCAGGACCCTCCCCCGGGTCAGCCGATGCACCGCACGGTCCGTCGCCGGCACGACGTGGGGCGCGACCTTCGCGAAGGCGCCCATGGAGGAAAGCTTCTGCACGATCCGTACACCCGCGGACGTCATACGGCCACCTCCCGCCCCTCGAAGAGCCCGGCGGCGTCGGCGGCGTGCGCCCGCAGCCGGTGCACGGGACCGAACAGCAGCTCGTCGCCGGCCGCCCGCTTGAAGAAGAGATGCGCCTCGTGCTCCCAGGTGAACCCGATGCCGCCGTGCAGCTGGATCCCCTCGGCCGCGGCGGTCCGCAGCGCCTCCAGCGCCTGTGCCAGGGCGAGCCCGCCCACCGGCTCCCCCTGCCCGGCCGCCCAGGCCGCGTAGTAGGCCGCCGAACGAGCCGTCTGCACACTCACGTACACATCGGCCAGGCGGTGCTTCACGGCCTGGAATGACCCGATCGCCCGCCCGAACTGCTCCCGTTGCCCGACGTACTCGACGGTCCGTTCCAGCACCCGGTCGGCGGCCCCCACGGCCTCGCAGGCGAGGACGGCCGCGGCGCGGTTCCCGACGGCGGCGAGCGCGCCCGGCACATCGGCTCCGTCCTCGCCCAGCAGCTCCGCCTCGACGTCGCGCAGCCGGACCCGGGCGCGGGGACGGGTCACGTCCAGAGCCGTCTGCCGTGTCCGCAGCCCGGCATCGCGTACGAGGAACAGCAGGGTCCGCGACCGTGCGAAGCCGCCGGCGTGGGCGGCCACGAGAAGCAGCCCGGCGCTGTGCCCGTCGAGCACCTGGCCGGCCTCGCCGTACAACCGCCAGGCCCCGCGGACCCGCCGGGCCTGGACGCCGCCCGCACGCCCCCCGCCGACCCAGTCCCCCCGGTTGCCGCCGACCAGAGCGAGGGCGGTGGCGAGGGCCGTGCCCGGCACGGCCAGGGCGGCGGTCAGCTCCCCCGAGGCGATGCGGGGCAGCAGTTCGGCGCGCTGGTCCTCCGTGCCGAGCGCGAGCAGCAGCGGGGCGGCGAGGACGGCCGTCGACAGCAGCGGGGAGAGGGCCGGGCCGCGGCCGACCTCCTCGCTCGCGAGGGCCAGTTCGGTGATGGTGCAGCCGACGCCGCCGTAGTCCTCGGGAAGCGCCAGACCGGGCAGACCGAGCTGCTTGGCGAGCGTGGCCCAGAGAGCGGGGTCGTACCCGGCGTCGGTACGGACGGCGGCCCGGACGTCCTCCGGCCCGCAGCGTGCCGCGAGCACCTCCCGCACGGTGCGGCGGATCTCGTCCTGTTCGGCGGTGAAGCGGGCGTCCATGGGCAGGCCCTCTCTCATCTGACGAGGCGTCATATTAGAGCGGAGGGCCGCTCATGCACAGGTCCGGCGGTCAACGATCTGATGTACCGTCAGATCCATGACTCCCCTGACCGCTCGGAGAGCCGCGATCGCGGGCGTTTCGCTGTCCGACTGCGGCCGGGTCGACGAGGCGACGCCCTACACCCTCCACGCCCAGGCGGCCCGCCGCGCCCTGGCCGACGCGGGCCTCGACCGCGCTCTGGTGGACGGCTTCGCCTCGGCGGGGCTCGGCACACTGGCACCGGTGGAGGTCGCCGAGTACCTGGGGCTCAGACCCACCTGGGTGGACTCCACCTCCGTCGGCGGCTCCACCTGGGAGGTCATGGCGGCGCACGCCGTGGACGCGATCGCGGCCGGCCGCGCGCGGGCGGTGCTCCTGGTCTACGGCTCGACGGCCCGCGCCGACATCGGAGCGGGACGCCGCACCGGCACACTGTCCTTCGGTGCCCGCGGCCCCCTCCAGTTCGAGGTGCCCTACGGCCACACGCTCATCGCCAAGTACGCGATGGCGACCCGCCGCCACATGCACCGGTACGGCACGACGATCGAGCAGCTGGCCGAGGTGGCGGTGCAGGCGCGGGCCAACGCGTCGGCCAACCCGGAGGCGATGTTCCGCGACCCCGTCACGGTCGACGAGGTGCTGTCCGGCCCGATGATCGCGGATCCCTTCACCAGACTCCATTGCTGCATACGCTCCGACGGTGGCGCCGCGGTGCTGCTGGTGGCCGAGGACCTGGTGCCGGACTGCCGCACCGCACCGGTGTGGGTGCTCGGCGCCGGCGAGCACGTCTCGCACGCGGCCATGTCCGAGTGGCCGGACTTCACCGTGTCGCCCGCGGCCGTGAGCGGCAGGCTGGCCTTCGAGCGCGCGGGGGTGCGCCCGCAGGAGGTCGACTTCGCGGAGATCTACGACGCCTTCAGCTATATGACGCTGGTGACGCTGGAGGACCTCGGCTTCTGCGGAAAGGGCGAGGGAGGCCCGTTCGTGGAGAAGGGGCGGCTGCTGGTGCGGGGCGGGGAGCTGCCTGTGAACACCGACGGGGGCGGGCTCTCGGCCCAGCATCCCGGGATGCGGGGCCTGTTCCTGCTGGTCGAGGCGGTGCGGCAACTGCGCGGTGAGGCCGGGGACCGTCAAGTGCGTCGGCGCGGCGGCGCATTGCCCCGGCTGGGGGTCGCCTCCGGGACGGGGGGCTGGTTCTGCTCGTCGGGGACGCTGTTGCTCGGGCGGTGAGCGGTGCGAGGGCACTGCCGCGAGTGGGTCGCGGACCCGGCCGCCGCACGGACGACGGCCCGGCATGTCCCGCCCTCGGGTGCGGAGGTGATACTCGAGGCATGGGAACGGATCTTCACGAGCTGCTCAGGACCCTGAAGGTGTGGGACCCGGAGACCACCGAACTGCCCTCCTTCGACCCGGCGACGGCACCGGAGGAGCCGCTGACACTGTTCACTCAGTGGTTCGCCCGGGCGGTGGCCGCGGGACAGAGCGAACCGCACACGATGTCGCTGGCGACGGCGGACCCGGACGGCACGCCGGACGTCCGCATCGTGATGCTGCACGGCGCGGACGCGCAGGGATGGGCGTTCGCCACGCACGCGGGCAGCCGCAAGGGCCGGCAACTGGCGGCGAGACCGTATGCCGCGCTGGGCTTCTACTGGCCTGTGCAGGGCCGTCAGGTCCGGGTGCGCGGACCGGTCTCGGCCGCGCCCGCCGCCGAGGGCCGGGCGGATCTGCACGCCCGCTCGACCGGCGCGCTGGCCGCGGCGCTCACCGGCCGCCAGAGCGAAGTGCTCGGATCGGCACAGGAGTTGGCGCGCGCCTCGCAGGAGGCGTGGGAGCGGGCGCAACGGCAGCCCGATGCCCCGGTGCCGTCCTGGACGCTCTACCGCGTCCGTCCGCAGGAGGTGGAGTTCTTCCAGGGGGACGAACGGCGCCGGCATGTGCGCCTGGTCTACCGCCGATCGGAGCAGGGGTGGGCGAGGGAACTGCTGTGGCCCTGAGCGGGGAGCAGCCCCGGCCCCCCGCGATCCGTGACGGCTACGGGACCGTCGGCTCCGGGTCCCCGGCGATTCGGCCGTGCAGATGTTCGTCCCGGAAGGCGTCCTGCCGTCCCGCTTCGAACATCGCACCGCGCAAGGTGCCCTCGTACCGGAAGCCGCACCGCTCGGCTATGCGGCAGGACGCCTCATGGCCCAGGGCATGGCCCAGCTCCAGACGATGGAGGCCCAGGCCGGCAAGGGCCCAGTCGGCGGCGAGGGCCAGTGCGCGGGTGGCCACGCCCCGGCCGCGGGCCTCGGGCAGCACCCAGTAGCCGACGCGGGCGGTGCGCATGACCCGGTCGATGTCATTGACGCCGATGTGCCCGAGCGTCGTACCGCGTTCCGGGTCGGTGATCCGGAACAGGGCGCTCGTCCCGTCGGCCGCGTGCTTCGCCTTCGACCTGAGCGAGTCATGCGCGCTCTGCCGGTCCACCACGGTCATCAGGGGGGTGTTCCACCGGCGGAAGTCGGGATCCGTCAACCCCCGCAGATGCGCCTCGACATGCTCCTCGGACCCGGGGTCCCACGAGGACAGCAGCAGCCCGTGGCCGCGCAGTTCGGGGAAGGGGGTCACCAGCACCGCGGAGTTCTTCTCGAAGTCGGCCATCGGGCCATTGAAACCCGTACGGCGCCTGCGCACCTCCCGATTTCCGGCTTCCGCGACGAGGTCGCCCTCAGCCCCGGTGCGACGGCCGGAAGACCGGTACGGCGACGGACCCCACCGCCCGGAAGGCCGCCCTGAGTCCCATCCCCACGCGCAGTTCGGCCTCCCGCACTCCACCACCTCCGTCATCATCCGCGGACCCTCCGCGAGGTCGACCACGGCGGCCACATACGGCGTGCGGTCCCGGAAGGGAGGCAGGTCGTTGCGGTGGACGACGGACCAGGTGTAGAGCGTGGCCCGGCCGCTCGCCGCCTCCCAGACCACGTCCTCGCTCCAGCAGTGCGGGCAGAACTCCCGCGGGTAGTGGTGCGCGCGCCCGCACGCGGCACACCGGCGGATCAGCAGCCGCCCCCGCGCCGCCGCGTCCCAGTACGTCCGCGTGAAGGCGTCGGCCTCGGGCTCGTCGTAGCGGGGCCCGCCCTGCGGCGCCCCGCTCACCGGAACAGCCCCAGGGCGCCGTCGGCCGCCCAGGTCTGCCAGGACATCCCGAACAGGGCGACCACCGAGATCAGCGCCATCATCGAGTTCTGTCCCTGCTCGGCCCAGTCATGGATCATGAGGACGAAGTAGAGGACGTTGAGGAGCAGTCCGCCGGCCAGGGCGACCGGGGTGAGAAGGCCCGCGATCAGGCCGAGCCCGATGGCCAGTTCGGCGTGGACGACCACGTAGGCCGTCGTCCGCGGCCGGGGCGCGACCACGACGTCGAACCCCCTGCGCACCGCCGTCCACCGGTGTCCGGAGGCGACGTCCGCGGCCCACGCGATCCCGGTGCCCCGCCGGAACCACGCCTTCCTGTCCTTGTGCCGCCAGCTCTCGAGCCACCACAGGCCGAGACCGATGCGGAGCACGGCGAGCCATTCCGCTCCGGTGAGCCAGATCGTGTCCATACGGCGCCCCGCCTCCCACCGAGCCCATACCTGACGGTACGTCAGTTCAGCGCACGGACCCGCTCGGCGCAAGAGCCCCGTGCCGCACCGCAGCTTCCCGCCCTCCGCGGACGAGCGACAGGAACGCACACCCGTCCACCACAACCGGTCGGACTACGACACGCGCTCCGCGCACTCCTCCTACAGCCGTGATCGATTCGCAACCGATTCCGGTCTTGACCGAGACCCATCAACGACATGCGCGGATACGCTCCGCTCATGGCCGACTCGACCACCACTTCGTCGCGCCCAGCGGTGCCGTCGCACGAGGACCGACCGGTGTACGTCATCGGCGGCGGGCCGGGAGGGCTCGCCGCGGCGTACGCACTGCGCGCCCAGGGCGTTCGGGCCGTCGTCCTGGAGAAGTCCGACCGCGTCGGGGCGTCCTGGCGGCGCCACTACGACCGGCTGCGCCTGCACACCACGCGGCGCCTGTCGGCCCTGCCCGGACTGGCGATGCCGCGGTCCTTCGGGCGGTGGGTGGCCCGCGACGACGTGGTGCGCTATCTCGAGAAGTACGCCGAACACCACCAGTTGGAGATCGTCACCGGCGTCGAGGTCTCACGCATCGAGCCCGCGGCGGGCGGCACCGGCTGGCTGCTGCACGCCACCGGCGGCCGTGAACTGACGGGCAGCGCCGTGGTCGTCGCCACCGGCTTCAACCACACCCCGCGCATGCCGGACTGGCCCGGCCGGGACACCTACGGCGGTGAGTTCCTGCACGCCGGCGAGTACCGCAACCCGGCGCCGCACGCGGGCCGGGACGTCCTCGTGGTCGGCGTCGGCAACACGGGTGCCGAGATAGCCGTCGACCTGGCGGAGGGCGGGGCCTCCCGGGTGCGGCTGTCGGTGCGCACCTCCCCCCATGTGGTGCGCCGCTCCACGGCCGGATGGGCGGCCCAGTTCACCGGGATCCTCGTACGGCGGCTTCCGGTGCGGCTCGTCGACCGGCTGGCCGGTCCGATGGCCAGGATCAGCGTGCCGGACCTGTCGGCGCACGGTCTGCCCCGGCCCGACACCGGCCTCTACTCCCGCGTCAAGGAGGGCGCCATCCCCGTGCAGGACGTCGGACTCATCGACGCCGTGCGCAAGGGCCGGGTGGAGATCGTGGCGGCCGTCGAGGGATTCGAGGACGGCAAGGTCGTCCTGGCCGACGGCAGCCGGATCGAGCCGGACGCCGTGATCGCCGCGACCGGCTATGTACGCGCCCTGGAGGGCCTCGTGGGTCATCTGGGCGTTCTGGACGCCCACGGCAGGCCGGTCGTCCACGGTGCCCGTTGCCCGCGCACCGCCCCCGGCCTGTACTTCACCGGCTTCACCAATCCGATCAGCGGCATGTTCCGCGAACTGGCCATCGACGCCCGCAGAATCGCCAAGGCGGTGGCCCGCCGCACCGCGCGCGACCGTGCGGCACTCTGAGCCCGGGCCGGAGCCGGGCGCAGGAGGCGTCGCCGGCGGTGCGGGCACCGGGGAGGGACCGTGCCGGCGCCGACGGCACCGAGGGTGCCCGTGTCCCGGGTCGGGCCGCTGCGCACCGAGTGCCGCTCCGTCTCTTCCTGACAGTGCGTCAGTTCAGTAATCTGACACTGCGTCAGTTACCGAGCTGTATCACACAGGAGCGGGTGGACCGATGCTTGGATCAACCCACGGCACCCTCACCACCGACGCCCGCCGGGCCCGGGTCCTCGGCTGCGACGAGCAGCCCTCGCCCGTGGTGCACGGCAGGCCCGCCGAAGGTCCGGACGTCGACGTCAGCGGGCGTCCGCTGTACGCCGAGGTCCCCGATCTGGACCGGTTCTTCCGGCCCGGGTCGGTCGCCGTCGTCGGCGCGTCGGACGCCGAGGGACGGCCCAACACCGGCATCACCCGGCAGTTGCTCGACTGGGCCGGACGGGTCGGAGCCCGGGTGCATCCGGTGCACCCCACCCGCGGCTCGGTCTTCGGGGTGCCCTGTTCCCCCACTCTCTCCGACCTGCCCGAGCAGGTCGATCTGGCCGTTCTGCTCGTCTCCGACCCTCTGCCGCTGTTCGAGGAACTGGGCGCCGCCAAGGTGAAGTTCGCGGTGGCCTTCGCCTCCGGGTTCGCCGAGACCGGCAGGGAGGGCGCGGACGCGCAGGCGCGGCTCGCGGCCGCGGCGGAGCGGTCCGGGACCCGGCTGCTCGGGCCCAACACCAACCTCAACGCCTTCCAGCGGTTCCGGGACGACCTCGACGGCCCGGCCATCGCGCTCATCACCCAGTCCGGGCACCAGGGGCGGCCCGTCTTCGCCCTGCAGGAGCTGGGTGTGCGGCTCTCCCACTGGGCCCCCACCGGCAACGAGGCCGATCTGGAGACCGCCGACTTCCTCTCCTACTTCGCCGAGCAGCCCGAGGTCGGCGCCATCGCCTGCTACATCGAAGGGCTGAAGGACGGCCGCTCCTTCCTCCTCGCCGCCGACCGTGCCGCCCGGCGCGGAGTACCGGTGGTCGCGGTCAAGGTCGGCCGCACCGGGACCGGCGCCCGCACGGCCGCCTCGCACACCGGCAAACTGACCGGCGCGGACGACGTGGTCGACGCGGCGATGCGGCAGTACGGGGTCATACGCGTCGACGGGCTCGACGAACTCCAGGACACCGCCGCCCTCCTGGCCCGGGCACGCGCCCCGCGCGCCGGGTACGGGCTCTCGGGACGCGGGACGACGAGGAACCGCCGCTGCTGTTCCACCGGGGCCGGTTCGTCTAGCGGGCAGGGCACTCCGCCGCCCGGCCGGCCCTCGCGTTCAGGCGAGTGCGGGCACCACCGCCGGGCGCCGCCGGATCACCAGCGCCATCAGGGCCGCCGCCGCACACAGCGCGCCCGAGGCGTACCAGACCACGTCGTAGGAGCCGAACACATCCCGTGCGACGCCGCCCAGGAAGGCGACCAGGGCCGCGCCGACCTGGTGCGAGGCGAGGACCCAGCCGAAGACGATGGCGCTGTCCTCGCCGTACCGCTCCCGGCACAGCGCGAGGGTGGGCGGGACCGTGGCGACCCAGTCCAGGCCGTAGAAGACGATGAAGAAGATCATCGGTGGACGGACCGTCGGGGCCAGGAGCATCGGCAGGAAGAGCAGGGAGATGCCGCGCAGGGCGTAGTACACCGCGAGCAGACGCCGCGGTTCGTAGCGGTCCGTGAACCAGCCCGAGGCGACCGTGCCCAGCACGTCGAAGACGCCGATGACCGCGAGGAGGGAGGCGGCCGCCGTGATGGGCATGCCGTGGTCGTGCGCGGCCGGGACGAAGTGGGTCTGGATCAGGCCGTTCGTGGAGGCGCCGCAGATCGCGAAGGTGCCGGCCAGCAGCCAGAAGGGACCCGTGCGCACCGCCGAGAGAAGCACCGTGACCGCGCGGCGGGCGGCCCCGCGCGCCGGCTCGGGACGCGGCACGAACTCCTTCGCACCGTACGGCTTCAGGCCGACGTCGGCGGGGTGGTCGCGCAGCAGCAGCCAGACGAAGGGGATGACCGCGAGGGCGGCGAGGGAGACCGTCACCGCGGCGGGGCGCCAGCCGTGGCCCTCCACCATCCAGGACAGCACGGGAAGGAAGATCAGCTGTCCCGAGGCGGAGGCGGCGGTGAGGATCCCGCTCACCAGTCCGCGCCGCTCGGTGAACCACCGGTTGGTGACCGTCGCCGCGAAGGCCAGCGCCATCGAGCCCGTGCCCAGGCCGACCAGCAGGCCCCAGCAGAGCATGAGCTGCCAGGCCGCCGACATCCAGACGGTCGTGCCCGAGCCGATCGCGATGACCGCGAGGGCCACGGCGACGATCCGGCGGATGCCGAAGCGGTCCATGAGGGCCGCCGCGAACGGCGCGGTCAGCCCGTACAGCGCCAGGTTGACGGAGACCGCGGCGCCGATCGTGCCGCGCGACCAGCCGAACTCCTGGTGCAACGGGTCGATCAGCAGTCCGGGCAGCGAACGGAAGGCGGCGGCGCCGATGATCGTCACGAAGGTGACCGCCGCGACGAACCATGCCCGGTGGACGCGGGACGGCTTCTTGTCGCCCCGGGCGTCCTCGGTGGCTGCGGCTTCGGTTGTCTGGGTCACGACATACAGGATCCGACAGCGGATCCAGCGGATCGAGTGGCCCGAGGGACAGGGTTCGCTAGGATCGGGCCATGACCCGTGAGCCAGCGTTCCGGCCGCACCGCGTCGTCGTCCTCGCCCTCGACGGACTGCTCCCCTTCGAACTGGGCATCCCGCACCGGATCTTCGGACGCCCCAAGGACGCCGAGGGGCGGCATCTGTACGAGGTCGTCACCTGCTCCGTCCGGCCACCGGGTCCGGTCGAGACCGACGCCGACTTCGCCATCCACGTCGGCAACGGCCCGCAGGCGCTGGCCACCGCCGACACCGTCGTCATCCCGGCGTCCTACGAACTCGGCCCCGTCTTCGAGAAGGGCGTGCTCACCGAGGAGCTGGCCGCGGCGCTCGCGTACATCCGGCCGGGCACCCGGCTCGCCTCCATCTGCACCGGCGTCTACGTCCTCGCGGCCGCCGGTCGCCTCGACGGCCGGCCCGCCACCACGCACTGGGCCGAAGCCGAGCACTTCCAGCGGCTCTTCCCGCGGATCAGGGTCGACGCCGATGTGCTGTTCATCGACGACGGCGACGTCCTGACCTCGGCCGGTGTCGCGGCCGGCATCGACCTGTGCTTGCACATGGTGCGCCGCGACCACGGCACCGCCGTCGCCAACGAGGTTGCCCGCCGCACGGTCGTACCGCCCCATCGCGACGGCGGCCAGGCGCAGTACATCCACCGCCCGCTGCCGGAACCGCAGCTGGCCACCACGACCGCCGCCCGCGCCTGGGCACTCGAACGCCTCCACGAGCCCATCCAGCTGCGCGACATGGCGGAGCAGGAGTCCATGTCGGTGCGCACCTTCACACGCCGCTTCCGCGAGGAGGTCGGCGTCAGCCCCGGCCAGTGGCTGACCAGGCAGCGCGTCGAACACGCCCGGCAACTGCTGGAGTCGACCGATCTCTCGGTCGATCTGGTGGCGCGGGACGCCGGGTTCGGCACGGCCCAGTCGATGCGCCAGCACCTACAGGCGGCGCTCGGGGTCACCCCCACGGCGTATCGGCGGACGTTCCGCACGGGTGTCGCGGAGCCGGACGACCCTCCCGCCGTCCGCACCGGCGATGGAAACCGCACCCCCCTCGCCGTCGGCGAGGGATGAGCCGGCGAGGGATACGGAAGGGCGCCGCGGACCCTCGCCCCAGGCGCCCAGCGCCGTGAGCGCGAGGGTCAGGGCGACGCCCGCCATGATCGCGGTCGAGGGCGCGACGAAGTGGAGCAGGGCGCCCGCGAAGGAGCCTGTGGCCGCGTAGCCGGCGCCCACGGCCGCATACATCACCGAGTAGCCCGCGGCCAGCGCGGCGGGCGGGAGGATCTCGCGCAGGGCGAGATTCCGGGTGACCTGCGCGCCCGCCTGGAGCGCGCCACCCATGACGAGTGCCACCGCCGTCCAGGCCGTGTTCGGTGCCAGCGCGGCCAGCGTCAGGCACATCGAGAGGCCGCACATCAGCACCACGCTCCGGGCGCGCGTCCCGCCCGGCCAGGAGCGCAGCCCGTACACGAACGCGCCCACCGCCGAACCCAGGGCGAGCCCCGTCAGCAGCGGGCCCGCCCAGCCGACGGACACACCGCGCTGTTCGAGCAGGGCGGGAAGGACCAGTTCGGCGAGGGGGAGCAGGGACAGACTGGCCGCGCCCGTCACGTACACCGGCCAGGCCCGGGCGAGGAGTCGGGCCATCGACATGCCGTCCCGCTCCTCGGTGCCCGCGTCCCAGCCGGACGGCAGCAGCCACAGTCCGACGACCGAGGCGGCCATCAGGGCCGCCGCCAGGAGCAGCGGCACCCGGGGCGCCACCGCGAGAGCGAGACCGGTGACCGCGGCCGGCGACACCGCCCAGATGCCGGACATCAGCATCGACTCGGCGGACAGGGCCTGGGCGACGGCCCGCCCGGGGACGAGGGCCGTGAGCAGCGAGCGCAGGCCGCCGGGGGCCGCCGCCGGGGCGCCGCCCGCGAGAAACGCCAGCACCGCGAGGACCGCCACGGGCGCGGCCGGGAACGCGCCGAGGCCCGCGAAACCGGCCGCCCCCACCGCGAGGCCCACGGCCAGATGGGAGCGGGCACGGTCCGGGGGCATGCGCATCCCGAGGAGAGGGGCGCCGACGATCTCGCCGATGACGTACGCGGCGGCAAGGGTGGCGCCCAGGGTGTAGCCGCCGGGCCGCTCACGGGCGAGGAAGACCAGGGCGAGCGGGGCCATGGCGACCGGCATACGGGCGCCGACGGCCACCACGGCCCAGGTCAGGACCCCTCGGGAGGCCACGTCTCGGTACGTCATGCGGCTGAAGGTAGGGGATGGCACCGACAGCGGCCCACGGGTTTTTCCCCCGCCTGTGGACAAGTCCCCGAGAGCGGTTGCCCGGAGTCGCTCAGAAGGTCAGCACGGCCCGCGCGACCTTCCCCGCGTGCGCGTCCGCCGCCGCCTTTCCGTAGTCCTCCACCGGGTACGTGGCCGTCACCAACTCGTCCAGGAGCAAACGTCCTTCACGGTAGAGCCGGGCGTAGAGCGCGATGTCCCGCTGGGGGCGGGAGGAGCCGTAGCGGCAGCCGAGGATGGACTTGTCCAGGTACATCGACGACACCAGGAACGTGGCTTCGGCCGTCGCCGGGGGCACCCCCAGGAGGATCGCCTGGCCGTGGCGGTCCAGGGAGTCGATCGCCGCGCGGATCAACTCGACCCTGCCCACGCACTCGAAGGCGTGGTCGGCGCCGCTGGGAAGCACGTCCCTCACCTCGTCGACGGAGTCGAGGAAGTCGGTGGCGCCGAACCTGCGGGCCGTCGGCTCCTTGTCCGGGTTGGCGTCCACCGCCACGATCCTCGACGCCCCGGCGATCTGGGCTCCCTGGAGCACATTGAGGCCGATCCCGCCGGTCCCGATGACAAGAACGGTCTCGCCCTGGCCCACCCGGGCCCGGTTCAGCACGGCTCCCACACCGGTCAGCACGCCGCATCCGATGAGCGCCGCCGACGGCAGCGGGATGTCCTCCGGGATGCGGACGGCCTGCACCGCCTTGACCACCGTGCGTTCCGCGAACGCGGAGTTGGACGCGAACTGGTACACCGGCCGGCCGGCCCGGGTGAACGGCTGCCCCGGTCGTCCGATCGCCTTCCGGCACATCGTCGGCCGCCCACGGTCGCACTCGGCGCACGTCCCGCAGTTCGCCAGGGTCGACAGCGACACATGGTCGCCCGGCCGGACATGCGTGACCCCCTCGCCCACCGCCGCGACGACGCCCGCGCCCTCGTGGCCCAGCACCACGGGGCACGGGAACGGAATGGTCCCGTCCACCACGGACAGGTCGCTGTGGCACAGCCCCGCCGCCGAGACCGCCACTTGCACCTCGCCGGGTCCCGGCTCCCTCACCTCCAGGTCGCTGACAACCTGCGGCCGTGTGCCGTCGTAGAGCACGCCTCGTATGGTCCCTGGCATCGCAACTCCTCAGCCCTTCGGTCCCCTGGGTTCCTTCGGCAGACCGAGCACACGCTCGGCGATGATCGTGCGCTGGATCTGGTCCGAGCCGCCGTAGACGGTGTCGGCCCGGCTGAAGAGGAACAGGTGCTGGAACGGGTCGAGTTCGTACGGTGCCTCCGGCGACCAGTCGGTGGGGCCCACCGCCCCGGCGGCGCCCCGCACCTGCATCGCCAGCTCGCCCAGCCGCTGGTGCCAGCGGCCCCACAGGAGCTTGGCGACGCTCGGGGCGCCCGGATCCGCCGCGGCACCCAGCGTGCGCAGGGCGTTCCAGCGCATGGCCCGCAGTTCGGCCCACTGCGCCACGAGGCGGTCGCGCACGACCGGGTCGCTCGCGGCACCCGTCGCCACCGCCGCCCGTACGACATCGCCCAGTTCCCGTGCGAAACCGATCAGCGTGCCGGAGCGCTGTGCGCGCATCACCGCCGACGCCGCGCGGAACACCGTGAACGTGCCTTTGAGGTGGGTCGCGAGGACCGGGTCCCACTCCTCCTCGGTCATGTTGAAGAGCATCCGCTCGCGCAGGATGCCCGTCACGCACAACACCCCGTCCAGGTGCCCGTAGCGGGAGAGCGCCTCGTCCACCACTCGTTGTCCGCCCGCCATCGTGGAGATGTCGTCGGCGACCGCGACGGCCTCGCCGCCCGCCGCACCGATCTCCTTCACGACGGCCTCGGCCACCTCGCTCGTGGGGGAGGCGCCCTCCACCGACACCCCGTGGTCGTTGACGACCACCCGTGCGCCCTCCGCCGCCGCGGCCAGCGCCACCGCCCGTCCGATCCCGCGGCCCGCGCCCGTCACGGCGACGACCTTGCCTGCCAAGAAGTTCCCCACGCCCGACCCCTTCCCGCGGTTTCTGACGGACCGTTAGATTTTATGACCCGTCGGGCAGTCCGAGACAAGCCCCGGGGAGGACTCATGTCACTGCCGGCCGAGTTCCACGAGATGGCCAAGCGCGTGAACAACTGGGGACGTTGGGGCGATGACGACGAGATCGGGACCCTGAACCTCATCACCGACGAGGTGGTGAGGGAGGCGGCGGCCTGCGTTCGCAGCGGCCGGCGTGTACCGCTCGCCCTGCCCCTCCGGCAGGACGGGGTGCAGACCGGCCTCATCCCGGACGGGTCAATCCGCTGCACGTGATGGTGCAGATCAACCAGGAGATCTTCGGGTCCGGCGGTGCGGCGTGCAGCGACGACGTGGTGACCATGGGGCTCCAGGCGGCGACCCACTGGGACGCGCTCACCCACGTCTCGCACTCCGGAAAGCTCTACAACGGGCGCCCGGCCGGCACGATCACGCCCCACAGCGGCGCCGCGTTCGGCGGGATCGACAAGCCCCCGCACATCGTCTCGCGCGGGGTGCTGCTCGACGTGCCCCGGGCGCTCGGCCGGAACCGGCTCGACGGCGCGCACGCCGTGACCCCGGAGGACCTCGACGCCGCCGAGGAACTCGCCGGTACACGTGTACGGGCCGGAGACATCGTGCTTGTGCGGACCGGGCAGATCCAGACCTATCTGGCGGGCGACAAGCACGGGTACGGGTATCCGTCGCCGGGGCTGTCGGTGCGGACCCCGCAGTGGTTCCATGCGCGCGACGTGGCGGCGGTCGCGAACGACACCCTCACCTTCGAGATCTTCCCTCCCGAGATCGAGGACCTCTGGCTGCCCGTCCACGCCCTGGACCTGGTGGAGATGGGCATGCCGCAGGGCCAGAACTGGAATCTCGAAGAGTTGTCCACAGCCTGTGGACAAGAAGGCCGCTACACCTTCCTGCTGTCGGCGATGCCGGAACCGTTCACCGGCGCGACAGGAACTCCCGTGGCGCCGGTGGCGATCCTCTAGGAGCAGGGTCCGCGCGGAGAAGGGCCGGGTGGCGGCGCGCCTGCTGACCACGCTCGAGCGGGAGGCGCCCCGCCTCACCCGAGCACGGCACCGCGCACCGCCATCCGGCTCGGCGTACCCGCCCTGCCCCCGGACGGTCCCGCGGACCGCCCTCCCCGTGAGAGGCCGACGCCGAATCACGATCCGCACTCGTCGAGGACCCCCGTCACCGGAGCCCTCGGCGTCCCCTCACGGCGAATCGCTGTCCATAAGCGTGATCAAACGAATACGCGACGTCAACAGCAGCCGGTCAACTCATCACCTATGCCCCATTTATGACGGCGCGTGCGGATGCACGGCCCGGCGCACCCGACGTCGGTCCGCTCCGGCCCTCCGCAGCCCGCACGGCCGCGCACACAAGCGTGCGCACCGTCGTACCTCCCGGGCCCTTTCGGCTACACCACGCCGTAGGCGAACTCCTGAGGCACCCGGCCCACTTCGTACGCCGCCGCCCTGCCCGCGGCTCCGGCCGCACGGCGGTCCACCTCACACCAGATGCGCTTGCCCACGCCCTCCGGATCCCAGCCCCAGCGGTCCGCGAGGCCGTCGACGAGCTCCAGGCCGCGGCCGCCCGTCTCGTCACCCATCGCATGCCGGGGAGCCGGCGGCCGGGCGCTGGCGTCGGCCACCTCGAGGCGGACCGTGCCGGCCGCGGCGCAAGAGGACGACTCGTCCCGCACACCCGTCAGCAGCAGGCGCAGCACGGCGGGACAGCCGGTGTGCACCACGGCGTTGGTGACGAGTTCGGAGACGAGCAGAACCAGCGTCTCGGCCAGTGGCTCGTCCGCCGCTATGCCCGACCCCACGAGCCGGGAGCGGGCCCATCGGCGGGCCCGCCCCACTTCCGCGGGGTCGGGCCGGATCTCCAGCTGCACTTGAAGCACCTGCACCGCTCACACCATCCGAACCGGCGGACACATCGCCTCGCGCCTCGCAAGGGCCACGATCGTGGTCATCGTCTGCATGGCAGGAACCAGGATCACGGACCGTGAATCCCTTGCACGACAGCATGGTTGACGTACAGTCACCCCAACAAGCGCTTCGGGCATATTCCAGCGCGAAGGAGTACGCGTGCGGCATACTGTGCGACGCTCGCCGTGGTGAGTCGAACAGGCAGGTACGACGGGCCGCCCTGCCCTGCGGGCGGTACGCAGCGCCGGATCCGGCGCCGCCACAGAGGCCGCACCGGGCTCGCTCGGACTCGGAACCGCTCGCATCCCACACAAGGTACCCGAGCACCGCGCCGACTCCAGTCCGTGACAAGTCACGCGTAGGACACAACCCGGTATCAACGCTCAGTGACACCGGATTGCCACAATCCGCGACATCTTCCACGGGCCGGCTCGACGGCATGCCTGCACACAGCCGCTCACCCGGCATCGGACAGTAGATCGGCGGCCAGAAGTTCATCACTCTCCGTATGCAACCCTGAGCGCTGGGTCCGCACCCATGCCCGCTTCAGCAGCAGGTGCACATCGGACTCCCAGGTGAACCCCATGCCGCCGTGCACCTGAAGGCAGTCGCGGGCACCACGGACGGCGGCGTCGTCGGCGAGTTCCTCGGGCGAGTCGGCGAGATCCGCTAGCGGTCCAGGTCGAGTGCGAGCATCCGGATCGCATTGCCGCGCATCAGCTTGTGAACGGTCTCGTCGTCGAGCCCCTTCACATGGCCGAGCGCGACCTCCTTGGTGTGCGGGAAGGTCGAGTCGACGTGCGGATAGTCCGTCTCGAAGGTGGCGTTGTCACGGCCGACCACATCGAGGGAGGCGACGCCGTGCTTGTCGCGGAAGAAGCAGCAGAAGATCTGCCGGTAGTAGTACGTCGACGGCGGTTCGGGGATCAGGTCGCGGACACCGCCCCGTGCACGGTGCTCCTGCCAGACGTCGTCGGCGCGCTCCAGGGCGTAGGGGATCCAGCCCATCTGCCCCTCGGAGTAGGCGAGCTTGAGCCGCGGGTACCGCACCAGCACGCCGCTGAACAGGAAGTCCATCATCGACGCCATCGCGTTGTTGAAGGAGAGTGAGGCCTGTACGGCGGGCGGGGCGTCCGGGGACGCCGCGGGCATCTGGGAGGACGACCGGATGTGCATGTTCACGACCGTGCCGGTCTCCTCGCACACCGCGAAGAAGGGGTCCCAGTGGCCCGAGTGGATGGACGGCAGGCCGAGATGGGTGGGGATCTCGGAGAAGGTGACCGCCTTCACCCCGCGTGCGGCGTTGCGCCTGATCTCGGCGACCGCGAGGGCGACGTCCCACAGCGGGATGAGGCACAGCGGGATCAGCCGGCCGCCGCTGTCGCCGCACCACTCCTCGACCATCCAGTCGTTGTACGCGCGCACGCAGGCAAGGGCGACCTCCTTGTCGTGCGCCTCGGCGAAGGTCTGACCGCAGAAGCGGGGGAAGGTCGGGAAGCAGAGGCTGGCCTCGACATGGTTGAGGTCCATGTCCTTCAGCCGCTCCACCGGGTCCCAGCAGCCGCGCCTCATCTCCTGACGGGTGATGCCCTCCAGGGTCATCTCGTCGCGGTCGAAGCCGACGGCGGCGATGTTGCGCTTGTACGGGAACTTCAGGTCCTCGTAGATCCACCAGTCGGTCGGCGGCCCCTGCGGGTCCATCGTGATCCGGTACTTGCCGCCGACGTAGGCGAGTTCCCCGATCCCCGCCGTCAGCGGCTTGGGGCCGCGGTCCCGGTACTTCGTCGGCAGCCAGGTCTCGAAGAAGTGCGCGGGCTCGATCACATGGTCGTCGACACTGATGATGCGAGGCAGTTCGGTCATGGGTCCCCTCCGCCTGACGCGGTTAGGACTACCGCAGGCACGGGGTGACGGTGGCCGGCGGATCGACGGCCTTCTACTCGATGTTCCTCGCCGAGCAGCGCCGGCAGCCGGGGGTGAAGGTGATCCCGTCCTTGCGGCTGCTGGCGGGGGGCGGGGCGCCGAAGCCCCCGGAGGTCTACCACGCCGTCGTACGGGAGATGGAGGTGCAGCTCACCCACGGGTACGGCATGACCGAGGTACCGATGATCACGATGGGATCGCCGCACGACTCCGCGGAGAACCTGGCGACGACGGAGGGACGGCCGCCCGAGGGGATGGAGATACGGATCGTGGACGGGGAGGTGCGGCTGCGGGGGGAGGCCGTCTGCCGGGGGTATCTGGACCCGGCCCAGACGGCTCAGGCGTTCGACGAGGACGGGTTCCTGATCACGGGCGACCTCGGCCGTCTCACCGGCAGCGGTCATCTGGTGCTCACCGGACGCCTCAAGGACGTCATCATCCGCAAGGGCGAGAATATCTCCGCCAAGGAGATCGAGGACCTGCTGCACCGGCATCCCGCGGTCCGGGACGTCGCGGTGATCGGGCTGCCCGACGAAGAGCGCGGTGAACGGGTCTGCGCGGTGGTCGAAACAGCCGCGGACATCGGGGGGCTGACCCTCCCGGCGGTCGTCTCGTACCTGCGCGCGGAAGGGCTGTCCGTGCACAAGCTGCCGGAGCAGCTGGAGCTGGTGGATGCCCTCCCGCGCAACGACACGCTGCGGAAGGTGCTCAAGCACAAACTGCGCGAACGCTACTCGGTAACGGTGAAGTAGCGCGCGAACGCGGCCACGACCTCGGCCTCGCCCACCTTGCCGTCGCCGTCGGCGTCCAGCGCCGCCGCTGCCGTCCGGGCGATGTCCTCGTGGACACCGAGCGCCGTCAGGACGCGCACGGCCTCGTCCACCGTGGCCGCACCGTCACGGTCGTAGTCCGCCACGGCGAGTGCCGCGTGCAGGAACGGACGGGCGATCTCGGCGAACCGGTCGGGATTGTCGCGCAGCCGCTTGACCGCGCCCCCCACGAATTCCTCGCGCGTGATGCGCTGGTCGCCGTCACGGTCCGCTATCCCGGCCATGCCCTGCCAGAAGGCCTCACCCCCTGCGTACAGGGCCTGCCCCTGCTCGGACCGGGCCGCGGTGCCGAACTCGTTGAGGACCGCCTTGGCCGCAGCGTTGAAGTCCGCGCGGTCGATGTAGCCGTTGCCGTCCTGGTCGAAGGTGGCGAACCGGGCGGCGATCCTTCGCTCGTACTCGGTGCTGACCATGTCTTCTCGGGCCGCCTCACGTGACGTATCGGGGGTGTGTCTCGCACGGAGCGTACGTCGTCGCGGGCTTCGGGGGAGACGGAAAACGACGCTTGTACCAAGACCGCAGGAATTCCGCGACAACAGCGTGGCCGTCCCGCGACCTTCCATGGATGACGCCCTGCCGGAACTGTGGGCAGGACCACATGTCACGCCGTCGGTCGGCGGGGTGTCCTCGCGACTACGCGGACAGGGGGCGGGCCTCGTCGTCGACGGCCGCGGTGACGTCCGGGTACACGTCGAAGAGGCGACGCACACCGAGAGCCGCGAGAACCCGGTCGACGTGTGAGCCGTCCTCGCTGCTCCGCCCGGGCAGTATCAGTCTGAGCCGGCCCTGGCACGAGCGGATCAGCCGGCGGGTGGCGATCAGCACGCCGACGCCGCTGGAGTCGCAGAAGACCACGTCGGAGAGGTCCAGCACGACATGGTGACGACCGTCCGCCACCGCGTCGTGCACCCGCTGCCGCAGCACCGGTGACGTCACCAGGTCCAGTTCGCCCGCCACTTGGAGCACGGCCCACTCGCCGTACTGCCCGAAGGCCACCTCGACTGTCACCGCCATGCCTCCCGCCTGCCCGCAGCCCGATCGAAAACGGAAGCAGTGCCTACGCTTCCTTCAGGCGCGGCTGCCCCGATGACTCTCCATAAAACACCGAACTTTCGATCGAAAGCGCGTGGTAGATGAGCCAAATCAATCGGTAACGATCGCATTCGCTCACGCCTGATCGGCCCTCATCGGGGTATACGCCGCTCGAACCACCAATCCCGCCCGGACGCCTTTATCACCTGCGGCTCGTCAAGGGGCGCACATTGCCGCAAAGGGGCGTGCGTCGTCCCAGGTGCCGACTACATTCGTGATGGCGGAAGACAGAGGCTGGATCAGGACAGGGCACCGGGCACGACCAGGGGCGAGGGGGCCGCATGGCGAAGAAGGACGCACCGCCCCGGTGGGACCGCAGGATGCAACAGCGGCTCGCCCGGGGCGAAGCGGCGGCGCTCGGTGAGTGCTACGACCGGTTCGCCTCGCTCGTGCACGGCCTCGCCCACCGCGTGCTCGGGGACGAGGAGGCCGCCGACGGCATCACGCGAGAGGTGTTCGTCCACGTCTGGGAGCACCCCGAGTCGTACGACCCCAAACAGGGTCCGCTCCGGTCCTGGATCGCCATGCTGACCCACCGGCTCGCCGTGCAGCGGCTGCACGCCGCCGGGACCGCCGCGCTGGCGCAGGGCGGGCAGGGCACCCCGGAGGACCTGGAGCGCAGGGTGCGCCAGGCCTCCATCGCGGCGCGCGCGGACTTCATCGTGACATCGATGCCGGTACCGCTGCGCGCGGCGCTCGAGCGGGCCTACTTCCAGCGCCGCGATTACCGCCAGACCGCGGTCGACCTCGACATCGAGGAGGAGGAGGCCCGTCGACGCCTGCGCCTCGGCCTCCAGTTGCTGTCCACGGCCCATGAGGCGGCCCCCTCGGGCGTCCCTCCCGAAGCGGGGGAGGCCTGGTGACCGAGGAGGAGGGCCTCGAGGAACACGGGAAGCACCAAAGGCACGGCGCCCACGAGGGTCCGGGCACACCGGCCGCCGACGGCGGCACGGCTGCCGGGCACGGGCGGGTGGCGGACGGCGACGCCCAGGGGGCGGAGCCCGGCAGTGACGCGCGTGGACCGGGGGAACCGGGCCCACCGGCGGACGGCGGCACGGACCGGAACGGCGGCATGGACGGACACGGCGACTCGGACAACGGCGGGAACGGCGCCACGGGACGCTCCGAAGACCCCGGTGACGGCCGGCCGGCCGACCCGGGCACCGGTGGGGACGGCGCCGCCTACGGCCCTGCCGGCCCGGTCACCGGAGCCGACGGACCGGGTGGCACCGGGCGGGCACCCCGGATCCCCACGCCGCGCAGTTCCGTCGAGGACTCCGGGATGCCGTTGCCCGACCCGTCTCCCGTGACCGCGCCGCCGGTCTCTCCCCCCGCGCTCGTGCTCGAGCACCGGGTACTGAAGTCGCTGCTCGGAGCATGGGCGCTGGCCGCCTGCTCGGCCGAGGAGACGGCCGCCGTCGAGGCGCACCTCGGGGACTGCGGCCCGTGCGCGGACGAGGCGCGACGGCTGCGCCAGGCCGTCGGACTGCTGCAGCGTCCCGAGAGTCTTGATCTCGACCCGGCCCTGCGCACCCGCGTCCTGCAGAGCTGCCTCGACCGGCGCCCGCCGCGCATCCCGGTGCCGGACTGGGTGGCCCCCTTCGACGCCGAGGCCGCCCGCCTCGACGCCCTGCTGCAGGACATCGGCGACTCCGAGTGGCACGCCCCGGTGCGGCTGCGCTGGTTCGACGGGACGGGTCCCACCAGCCGCCGCACCACCGTCGCCGGGGTGATCGCGCACCTGCTCTCCGTCGACGGGCTGGTGGCGGTCGCGCTGGGGCTCGACGACCCGCTCGGGAGCGTGAGCGGCGAGGAGGGCACGCCCGAGGGCCGCACGGAGGCGTACTGGCGCGCCTCGCACTTCCCGCCCACCCGTTCGGTCCGCGGACCGTGGCGGGAGCAGAGCCACAACCTGGTGCGGACGCTGTCCTTCACCGGCGGGGACACCGGGACGCCGACGGTCTCTTACGGCGGATTCGGGCTGTCGCTGCGGGACGCGATGCTGGACCGGGCGTTCGAGTGCTGGGTGCACGCCGAGGACATCGCGAACGCCATCGACTACCCGTACGAACCGCCGGCGCCCCGGCATCTGAACAGCATGATCGACCTGGGCGCGCGCCTGCTCCCCGCGATGCTGGCGGCCCGGCGGCAGGCCGGTCTCGCCGCCCCCGGCCGCACCCGGCACCTCGTACCGGCGGGCGAGCCCGGGCGCACCCTGCGTCTGGAGATCGAGGGATCGGGCGGCGGCCAGTGGCTGATCGCCCTGGACTCGCCCGGCGCGGTCGCCTCCGCCGAGCACGAGGTGGCGCACGTCGCACTCGACGGGGTGGAGTTCTGCCGCCTGGCCGCGGGCCATGTGCCGCCCGAGGAGGCGGCCGCGGGGCAGGTCGGGGACCGCGAGGCGATCAGGGACGTGCTGTTCGCGGCGGCGTCGCTGAGCCGGATGTAGGCCCGGGTCTCAGGCGAAGACCACCGTCCGCCGGCCGTTCAGCAGGATCCGGCGCTCGGCGTGCCACTTGACCGCGCGGGCCAGCGCCTGGCACTCGACGTCCCGGCCGATCGCGACCAGCTGGTCGGGGGTCACGCCATGGCCCACCCGCTCGACCTCCTGCTCGATGATCGGACCCTCGTCGAGGTCGGCCGTGACGTAGTGAGCGGTGGCGCCGATCAGCTTCACACCGCGTGCGTGCGCCTGGTGGTACGGCTTCGCGCCCTTGAAGCTCGGCAGGAACGAGTGGTGGATGTTGATGATCCGCCCGCTGAGCTGCTTGCACAGGTCGTCCGAGAGCACCTGCATGTACCGGGCCAGGACCACCAGCTCGACGTCCAGCTCGTGCACCAGCTCCAGCACCCGTGCCTCGGCCTCCGCCTTGGTGTCCTTGGTCACCGGGATGTGATGGAACGGGATGTCGTACGACCCGACCAGCTCGGCGAAGTCGGTGTGGTTGGACACCACGGCCGCGATCTCGACGGGCAGCGCGCCGGTCCGGGCGCGGAAGAGGAGGTCGTTCAGGCAGTGCCCGAACCTGCTGACCATCAGCACGACGCGCATCTTCTCGTCGGCCCGGTTGATCTGCCAGTCCATCTGGAAGGAGTCACCGATCGCCGCGAAGCTCGCGCGCAGCTTGTCCACGGTCACGGGGGCCTCTGCAGAGAAGTGCACCCGCATGAAGAACAGTCCCGTGTCGTGGTCGCCGAACTGCTGGCTGTCCTCGATGTTGCAGCCGGTCATGAAGAGATAGCTCGACACGGCGTGCACGATCCCCTGCTTGTCCGGGCAGGAGAGGGTGAGGACGTACTGGTGGGCGGGGACCGCGGCTCGGGTGGACTGCTCACTCATGCAGGCCAGGGTCTCATGACGGCGGGCCGGGACGGATCTCCGTCCCGCCACCCGGACGCCGCGTTCCGCCTGTTACGCGCTTCGGGTGACGATCCGCAGCACCTCGAGCGTCCGCGGGGGGACGTCGGGGTCCTCGCCGTCGCCCATCGCGAGCCGCACATGGGCATCGCGTGCCGCCCGCACCGCCTCGGGCCACCCGTGGTGGTTGAGGTACGCCCCCACCTCCGCATCGGGCCCGACCTGGTGCATGATCCGCAGCACCCGCAGCACCGCGGTGTCGACGAGCGCCGCCTCCTGCGAGTCGCGGAAGATCGTGCCGACGTATTTCTCGGCGGACCAGTTGTCCAGCCAGGTGTCCTCGACGAGGCGGTACACGGCGTCGGTGACGTCTCCGTATCCCTCGACTCCGGCGAGCCAGACGTCCCGTTGGAACACCTGGTCCGAAAGCATGTGCAGCGCGGAGCGCACATTGCTGCGCCAGCGCCACCACGGCATGTCGTTCAGTGGCATGACGCCCATGGTGGATGAGCGACGGGCACGACGGGAAGAGCTCTCGGAACCTTGCACGGTCATCGATCGTACGTTCCCTGTGAAATCCGGATCATCGACCCCCGTAATTCACCTCTACGTCACTTCTCGTTGACCACTGATCGCACGAGGGTTAGTGATGTGGGGGAATCGTGCGTGTCCATGACCGGCAGGCGACGTACCAGCTCCTCCCCCACCAGCCCGAGTGCTCCGGGTGCCGTCCGCAGAACAGCGACTCCCCGCGTCAAGACGGCCCTGATCGCCACGGGAGCCCTGGTGGCCTGTGCGTCGCTGGCCGCGGCCTGCGGTGTCGTCCCCGGTATCTCGGGGGGTTCCGGGGACGACACCGTCACCGTCATGACGTGGGCGCCGCAGAACACGTCGGCGACCAACAAGCCGGGCATGCCGGCCATGGCGAGTGCGTACGCCCGCTGGGTCAACGCCCACGGCGGCCTCGGCGGACACAAGCTGAACGTGCTCACCTGCAACGACCACAACGACTACGTGGGCGCCGCCAAGTGCGCCCGGCTCGCCGTCAAGAAGAAGGTCGTCGCGGTCGTCGGCTCCTACAGCCAGTTCGGCTCCTCCTTCCTCTCGCCGCTGGAGTCGGCGGGCATCCCGTACATAGGCGGCTACGGCCTGACCGACGACGAGTTCAAGAGCGTGCTCTCCTACCCCGTCAACGGCGGCCAGCCGGCGCTGCTGGCCGGCCTCGGCGAGGAGCTGGGCAAGAGCTGCGGTCCCGTCGCGATGGTGCGGCCCGACACCGTGGCCGGCGACCAGCTGCCCCTGCTGCTCGACTCCGGGCTGAAGGCGGCGGGCCACGCCCAGGTCGCCGATGTGCGGGCCGCCGAGGACGCCACCGCGTTCGACTCCCAGGCCAAGTCGGCGCTGGAACAGGCGACCGCGGACACGGCGAAGAAGGGGTGCGTGGTGCCCTCGCTCGACGACCGCACCGGCACGTTCATGGACTCCTTCCGCCGGCTGAGCACGGAGTACCCCGCGGTGCGCACCGCCTCCGTGCTCGGCAGCGTCGACCAGTCGGTCATCAACCAGTCCGGCGGCGGCTCGGGTCCCTACGAAGGGGCGTACGTCACCGGCTGGTACCCGGAGTCGACGGACAAGCGCTGGGACCCGATGAAGAAGGTGATCCGCGAGGAGGCCTTCGGCGACAACCGGATCGACCCGGCGGACGCGGGCGTGCAGACCACGTGGATCGCCTACACGGTCCTGAAGGAGGTCGTGGAGTCGCTCGGCGGCGGCCGGGTGAGCGCGAACACGATCCGCTCGGCCCTCGACAACGGCCTCAAGGTCGACACGGGCGGTCTCACCCCGAGCCTGCGCTGGCGGTTCCAGGACCTGACCGCCGTCGTCGACTTCCCCCGGCTGATCAACTCGAGCGTGACCTTCCAGGTCGTGCACCAGGGTCAGCTGGTGGCGGCCCGCAAGGGCTTCGTCGACGTCTCGAAGACGCTGGAGAGCACCACCGAGTAGGCCCGGCGAGCGGGGGCACCGAACGGGCCCGCGCGAGGTGTGCGCCGCACGGTCCCGGACCGGCGACGCACACCCGCGCTGTCACAACTGTGTCGGCTGGCGCTGGGTCAGGCCGTACTTCTGGGCGATGGCGTTCCACAGCCGCGCGGCCTTCGCCTTCTGGGCGCTGGCCGTACCGCTGTCGCGGTTGCCCGCTTCGGTCTGGCCGGTGGAGCGGGCATGGCCCTTCCTGCACGTCTTCTTGCTGCCCGCGACCTGGTCCGCCCAGGCGGCGTAGTGGGTGTCGGCGGACGCGGACGCCTTCCATGCCGCGGTGAGCGAGTTGGTCAGCTCGCCGTGCTGGGGCAGCTTGTCGACCTCGAGCTTGGACAGCTGCGTGACCAGGCCGTTTCGCTGCTGGGCGGCGTTGCGCAGATCGCTGGCCGCCTGGCCGAGGTTCTGGCAGACCTTGACCTCCGCGACCGCCTTGATCACCGCACCCCGGCTGTTGCCGCTGTCGGCGAGGAGCTTGTCGAGCGCGACCGCCTGCTGCTTGGCGGCGTCGTCGGAACCCGAGGGCGAGGAGTCCGCGGCCGGGCCGGTCGCAGAGACGTTCTTGCTGTTGCCGCCCTCGTCGTCGGTGCCCCCGCCACCGCCGAGCAGGGCGCCCGCGCCGATGCCGAGGACGACGATGCCCACGCCGACGGCCGCTATGAGCGGCATCCGCGAGCGGCCGCGGCCGCCGCCGTCGTCGTGTCGTCCGGCCGCCCGGCCCATCGGGGCACCCGGCGCGTCCGCCCCGTCGAACCTCGGCAGATGCTGGGTGGGCTCGGCGCCGCCCGCGGCATGCCGGAACAGATTGTCGAACTCCGCCGGCGTCCGCCGGTCGTCCTGGGGCTCCGGCATTCCGTAGGGCGCGGGACCCGGCTGTCCGGGGACGGGCGGAAGGTACTGCGTGGCCTGGGCGTCGGGGCCGGCCGGCGGCAGCGGCGCGGAGCCCTGGGCCCGGCCGAGGAAGCGCGTCGCGGCGTCGCCGGACACCTCGGGCGGCAGCGCCCCCGCGGTCACCGGCGGGATGTACTGCGTGGCGCCCTCGTCGGCACCGGCCGCGACGGGCGGGATGTACTGGGTCGCGCCCTCGTCGGGGCCGAGCGCCACCGGCGGGATGTACTGCGTGGCGCCCTCGTCCGCGGGCGGCAGGGGCGCGGCGTGCGGCAGGGGCTGTGCGCCCTGCCGATGATCGTAGGCACCCTGCTGCGGCAGGTGCCCGTCCTGGCCGTACGACGACGGCTGCGCGCCCTCGGGCGGCAGCGGCTGTCCGGCACCGCCGTGCGGCTGCTGGGCGGCCGGAGCCCCGCCCCAGCCCTGCTGCGGATCCGGGGTCTCCCAGGAGGACTGTGCGCCGTGCGCACCCCACTCCGGTGCGGGCGCCGCCCCGGCTGCACCCCACTGCTGCCCCGCGTCGCCGCCCCAGCCCTGGGCAGCCGGGGGCGCCTGGGGGGACTGCTCCGGTCCCCACGGGCTGCCCCACGCCTGACCGCCCGCCGGGGAGCCATGGCCCTCCGGGCCGCCCGCAGCCGCCGCATGGCGGCCGGCCGCGGGAACGGCGGAGCCGTTCGCTCCGCCCGCCTGGCCCGGCAGCAGGGGCTCGCCGCCGTCGGAGGGCAGCACGATGCCTTCGCGCGCGGGCCGCGCCGAGGGCTCCTCGCCCTGTCCACTCTGCGTCACCGGGACTCCTACGAATGGGGGACTTTCGGAATCGTCGGCTCACGCTACCGGGTCCCCCGAGCCGCATGCCACGCAGCACAGGGCCCGACCTCGCGCCCGTGTGACAGCGGTAACACAACCGCCACGCCGGGCGCTGTTTAAGTCCTCTTCCACACCTTCGCCCGTCGGCCACCTCTCGTTCGCCGGACTTTCACACCCGCGCGGCTGCCCCGTAAGGCTCCGAAGGAGCGTGCGAACGCCCCGAAGGGAGTTCGACGCGGCTAAGCGGCCGTCGCCAGATCCATCCGCGCCCCGAACTCCCGCACCACCGCCTCGTCCCGGAACGGCTCCAGCCGCTGCTGGAGGTCCTCCAGGTACTCGGCGCCGCGGTTGGACCGCAGGCTGCCGAGGATCTCCACGGCCTTCAGGCCCGTGTGGCACGCCTGCTCCACCTCGCGCTGCTGCACCTGGGCCGTCGCGAGCAGCACATAGCCGATGGCCCGGCGCCGCGCCCGGGACTCGGGGTGCCCGGCCAAGGACTCCTCGGCGCACCGTGCCGCCGCCTCGGCCTGTCCGAGGTCCCGGTGGCAGTGCGCCAGCTCGTCCGCCAGATACGCGTGGTCGAAGTGGGCGATCCACGCCGGGTCGTCCCCGGTCCCCGTGTCCGCCGCCTCCAGTGCCGTGACCGCGCGGCCAGACGCGATCTGGGCGGCCCGCGCATCGCCCATCAGCGCGTGTCCACGTGCCTCGGCGGCGAGGAACATCGCCTCCGCCCGCGGTGTCGCCCGCCCGCGTGCCCCTTCCTGGGCCGCACGGGCCAACTGCGCGATCTCGCGCGGATTGCCGAGTTGCGCCGCGAGGTGGCTCATGGAGGCGGCGAGCACATAACCGCCGTAGCCGCGGTCGCCCGCCGCCTGGGCGAGCCGCAGCGCCTGGATGTAGTACCGCTGGGCGAGTCCCGGCTGCCCGGTGTCGACGGCCATGTACCCGGCGAGTTCCGTCAACCGTGCGACGGCCGCGAAGAGTTCGCGCCCCACGGCGTCCCGGTACGAGCCGGCCAGCAGCCCCGAGACGACGCTGTTGAGGTAGTGCACGACGACCGGGCGCACATGGCCGCTGCCGTACTGGTGGTCCAGGTCGACCAGCGCCTGGGTCATCGCACGCACCGCGGCCACGTCCGAGGACCCCACCCGCGGTCCGGCCGACCGCGCGACCTGCGGGTCCGGCCCGGAGATCAGCCAGTCGCGGCTCGGTTCGACGAGTGCCGAGGCGGCGACCGAGGAGCCGGAGAGGAAGTCGCGCCGCCCGACGTCGCTGCGCCACAGCTCGCAGACCTGCTCGATGGCGCCCAGCACCGTCGGCGAGAACTGCAGGCCCACGCCGGAGGCGAGGTTCTTGCCGTTGGCCATGCCGATCTCGTCGATCGTGACCGCGCGGCCCAGCTTGCGGCCGAGCGCCTCGGCGATGATCGCCGGGGCCCGGCCCCTCGGTTGCTGCCCGCGCAACCAGCGCGCCACCGAGGTCTTGTCGTAGCGAAGATCGAGACCGTGTTCCGCGCCGCACATGTTGACCCGGCGAGCGAGGCCCGCGTTCGAGCAGCCCGCTTCCTGGATGAGCGCCTGCAGCCGTTCGTTCGGCTGCCGCGCGACGAGAGGCCTGGCGGCCATGTGTACCCCCTGCTTCACGGCTCGGATGCCTGCCCGTGCACCGAGTCGACGTCTCTTCAACGGCCGGGTTCGACGGGAACTCCTTTCCCGGGCACCGAAAGGGTCCGGCCTTGAAGATCGATGCCCAGCAGGCATGCCTCTGATGCGAGACATGCGCGGATTGCCGGGGTAAAGGCTGATGCCTCACCCCTCACGTGGTTACCCGGACCTCGGTGCCGTTCCTCTTGCGCGCCCCCGCCCGTGCACCTGTGCGCCCCGCCCTCGAAGACGGTGCTCCTCCCGGCGCATGCGGAATTAATAGGACATTCCCAAAAGGCGCTTCCCGAGCGGCCGACGGCGCCGGACCAGGAGGCGTAACCCCCGGTCACGACCAGAGTTGTGTTCAACGTGGAAGAGACGATCGCAGGCCCTCAAGCTGCCCCCATCCCGCAGCAGCGCGGCGGTTCGCTGCTGGAAGCCGCCGTACGTTACGTCCAGGAGCGCCATTGGGACGTGTTCCCGGGCACCTGGCTGGAAGCCGTCGACGGGATGCCTCGCTGCTCCTGCGGTCGGGCCGCATGCCGCATGCCCGGCGCCCATCCGGTTCGCCAGGACTGGGCGACGCAGGCGACCGGCAGCGCGACCGTCGTGCGCCGTCTGTGGGCCGGACAGCCGAAGGCGTCGATCCTGCTGCCCACCGGGCGCACCTTCGACGCGATCGACGTCCCGGAGACCGCCGGATTCCTGGCACTCGCACGCATGGAGCGGATGGAACTGACACTCGGGCCCGTGACCCTGACGCCGGACCGCCGAATGTGGTTCTTCGTGCTTCCCGGCGCGTCGGCGAAGGTTCCGGACCTGGTACGGAACCGGGGCTGGTCACTCGACTCCCTGGACCTGTCCGCCCTCGGCGAGGGGTCCTACGTCGCCGCGCCGCCCACGCGGTACGCCGCCCGCGGCGCCGTGCAGTGGGTCCGCCGGCCGACGGACGCGAACCGCTGGCTGCCGGACGCGGAGGAGTTGATCTCGCCGCTCGCTTACGCCTGCGGGCGGGACCGATAGGCGAGCGCCGCCGCCGAACTCGCCCGGCCCGCCCGTGCAACCGGGCCCCGTTCACGCCTTCCGCTCCGGTGGCCTCACTCCCCTCTGCCCCCTTGCCCTTGCCCCTTAGGGTGCTCCTATGACCGAGGGAGCAGCGACAGGCATGTCCGCCGTACGGGTGCAGGGGCTCTGGAAGCGGTTCGGGGAGCAGATCGCCGTCGCCGGCATCGATCTTGAGCTGCCCGCCGGGCGGTTCATCGGGCTGGTGGGCCCGAACGGGGCCGGGAAGACCACCACCCTGTCCATGGTCACCGGGCTGCTGCGGCCCGACCAGGGCACCGTGGAGGTGGTCGGACACGACGTCTGGCGCGACCCGGTCGAGGTGAAGGCCCGCATCGGCGTCCTGCCCGAGGGGCTGCGGCTCTTCGAACGACTCTCCGGGCGCGAACTCCTCGCCTACACCGGCCGGTTGCGCGGGCTGCCCGGCGCCGAGGTCGACAAGCGGGCCACCCAGCTCCTCGACGTCCTCGACCTGGCCGGGGCGCAGCACAAGCTCGTCGTCGACTACTCGACAGGCATGCGCAAGAAGATCGGACTGGCCGCAGCCCTGCTCCACAACCCCGAAGTCCTCTTCCTCGACGAGCCGTTCGAGGGCGTCGACCCGGTCTCCGCGCAGACCATCCGCGGAGTCCTGGAGCGCTACACCGGCTCCGGCGCCACCGTCGTCTTCTCCTCCCACGTCATGGAGTTGGTGGAGTCGCTGTGCGACTGGGTGGCGGTCATGGCCGCGGGGCGCATCCGCGCGCACGGCCCCCTCGCCGAGGTACGCGGCAGCGCCCCGACGCTCCAGCAGGCGTTCCTCGAACTGGTCGGCGCACACGGCCGCGCCACCACGACCGACCTGGACTGGCTCGGCGGTGGCACCCGATGAGCGCCGCGGGCCTCACCCCCGTCGTCGTACGGCTCAAACTGTCCCTGCTGCGCAACGGCCTGCGCCAGTCCGCCGGGCGGCGGGCCGCCTACATCACCTCCGTCGTCGTCGTGCTGCTGATCGCCGCGCTGCAACTGCTCGGTCTGATCGCCCTGCGCGGCAACGCGCACGCCGCCACCATCGCGGTCCTGCTCGTCGAGGTGCTCGCGCTCGGCTGGGCGGTGATGCCGCTGTTCTTCCCCAGCGGCGACGAGACGCTGGACCCCACCCGCCTGGTGATGCTGCCGCTGCGCCCGCAGCCCCTCGTACGGGCGCTGCTCGCGGCCTCCCTCGTCGGGATCGGCCCCCTCTTCACGCTCTGTCTGTTCACCGGCGCGGTGATCTCCGTGGCGCACGGGGCGGCCGCGTACGGAGTCGGCGTGCTCGCGGTCGTCCTCGCCCTGCTGGTCTGCGTGGCACTCGCCCGTGCCGTCGCCGCCGCCAACATCCGGCTGCTGACCAGCCGCAAGGGTCGCGACCTGGCCGTCCTGAGCGGACTCGTCATCGCGGTGGGCGCGCAGCTCGTCAACTTCGGCGCCCAGCGGCTGGGTTCGGCCGGGCTGTCCCCACTGGACCCGGTGGAGAACGTACTGCGGTGGGTGCCGCCCGCCTCCTCGATCGGCGCCGTGGACTCCGTGAGCCGCGGTGCCTACGGCCTTGCGGTCGCCCAACTCGCCCTGAGCGCGGCGGCGCTCGCGGGGCTGCTGGCCCTGTGGTCGCGCAGCCTGACGACGCTGATGACCTCACCGGACGAGTCGACGCTCCAGGCCGCCGATCCCGGCGCCCGGGAGCGCACCTCGACGGGCCTGTCCCGACTGCTGCCCGCGGGCCGTACCGGCACGGTGATGGAGCGCAGCCTGCGCTACATCTGGCGTGACCCGAAGACCAAGGCGGCATGGGTGACCTCGCTCGCGATCGGACTGATCGTCCCGGTCTTCAACGCGCTGCAGGGCACCGGGTCGATCTACTTCGCCTGCTTCGCGGCGGGGATGCTGGGCATCCAGATGTACAACCAGTTCGGTCAGGACACGTCCGCGTTCTGGATGGTCGCCATGACGATCTCCTCCCGCCGTGACGCCTACGCCGAGCTGCGGGGCCGGGCGCTGGCACTGCTGCTGATCACGCTCCCGTACGCCACGCTCGTCACCGTGGTGACGACCGCGCTGCTCGGCGCCTGGCCGAAGCTGCCCGAGGTGCTCGGGCTGTCCTTCGCGCTCCTCGGCGCGATGCTCGCCACCGGCGCCTGGTCCTCGGCCCGCTTCCCCTACTCCATCCCGCAGGAGGGCTACAAGAACGTGGTCCCCGGTCAGGCGGGCCTCGCCTGGATCTCCATCTTCGGCGGCATGATCGCCGCCGCCCTGCTGACCGCGCCCGTGATCGCCGTCGCGATCTGGCTGAACGTCTCCTCGGACGGCGACAGGTGGACCTGGCTGCTGCTCCCGGCGGGCGTCCTCTACGGGGCGCTGATCACCCTGCTCGGCCTGCGCCTCGCCGCACCGCGCACGGCGGGGCGGCTGCCGGAGATCCTGACGGCGGTCTCCAAGGGTTGAACACGTTCGCCCGGGGCAGGCGTGCCGGGAGTGACGGAAATCCGGGGAGCAACGATTTAGTCGAATCTTTCCGGAAGCCGATGTGGGCTGCGTCACGTTCGAGTTGAATGATGTCCGGAGAGTGGACGAGCGCGGCGTACGTGCGGACGCAGCAGCCTGCAGGGGGTTCAGGTGAGTGCTTCCCGGCGTAGTGGGACCACTGACGAGCTGGGGCCCGGTGAGCCCGAGCGCGATGGCTCGGATCTTCTGGCCGCGCTTCTGGACGGGATGGACGCGGCCCTGTGCGCCTTCGACGCCGCCGGGGTCGTGACCCACTGGAACCGGGAGGCCGAGCGGATCCTCGGGTGGACCGCGGCGGAAGCGGTCGGACGGCAGGGGTTCGCCGGATGGGCCGTGCGGACCGCCGACGCCGAGGAGGTCGAGGGGCGGCTGCTGTCCGCCATGGACTCGCCCGGCCGGCAGGTGCACGAGTTCGCGCTCCTCACCAAGGAGGGCGGGCGGGTGCTCGTGCGGACCCAGTCCGCGGCGGTGCGCGGGCCCGGCGGAAAGCCCGCCGGGGTCTACTGCGCCTTCAGCGAGGTCCATGCGCAGATCGACCTGGAGCGTTCCATCGCACTGAGCGAGGCCCTGTTCGAGGACGCGAGCTGGGGTGTGGTCCTGGTGGACGCGGATCTGCGGCCCGCCGTGGTCAACGCGTACGCGGCCCGGGCGCTCGGCATCGGCCGGAGCGCCGTGCTCGGACGGCCTCTCGGGGACCTGCTCCCACAGGGCGTGGAGGAGCTAGAGAGCGCGCTGACCCACGTGCTGGCCGAAGGGGCACCGCCCGCTCCCGCCGAGATGTGGGTGAGTGTGCGGACCGGCGAGGGCGAGAAGCGGCGGTGCTGGCGCAGCGGGTTCCTGCGATTGTCCTCACCGCTCGCGGAGGAGCCTGTTCCACTGGGCGTGGGATGGCTGTTCCAGGACATCACCGAGGCCAAGCAGGCCGAGCAGGAGGCGGCCCTGCTGCGCTTCCGCTCCAACCAGCTGCACCGCGCCGCCCGGGCCGCGGCCGAGTGCGAGGATCCCGCCGAGGCGGCCACCCTCCATCTGGACTTCGCGCTCGCCGGATTCGCCGACCACGCGCTGATCGACCGGGTGGCGGACGGATCGGCGGCGGACGGAGAAGGACGCATCCGGCTGGTGCGGGCCGCCGAGACACCCTCCGGGACACCCGGGCCGAGCATGCTCTCCGGGAAGGCCGGGCTTCCCGCGCGGTACGCGGAGGGGCATCCGGCCCTGCAGTGCGTGGCGCGCTCCGGATCCGTACGGGCGGGCGCGGGCGACGTCGGCCCCGAGGAGGCACGCGCGTGGGCGCAGGCCCGGCAGTGGCCGCCGGACGCGGTGCACGCGCTGTGCACGGTGCTGCGCAGCCGGGGGCGGACACTGGGCGTGGTGACGTTCCTGCGGGGCGCGGGGCGCAGCCGGTTCGAACGGCCCGACGCGGTGTACGGGGAGGACGTCGCGGTGCGGATCGCCGCGGCGCTCGACCTGGCGGACGTGTCGGGCGCCGCCGAGGAGGCGTAGCCCGCGACGCCGCCTGATCCGAACGACAGGCCCTCAGCCCTGTCGGTAGAAGATCCGGTCGCCGTACTCCCGCATGACCCGGGCGTTCCAGTCGTGGCCCCCGTCGACGTTCCCGGACCGCAGCAGCGGCGGTTCGACGCCTCGGTCCGAGAGGACGCCGGCGGCCGTCGCCATCACCGCCTGGAGCAGGGCCGTGGTCACGACGGTCGAGGCGGGGGCGAAGGGGGCGGGGATGGCGTCGAGGGTGAGTGTCGCGTCGCCCACTGCGATCTTGGAGTCGAGGACGATGTCGCAGTGGTCCTTGAGGTAAGTGCCCGAGGCGTGCCGCGAGCCGGTCTCCGAGGCGTACGCCACCGAGGTGACCCCGATGACCTTGACCCCCCGTGCACGGGCGCTCGTCGCCATCTCCACCGGGAGGGCGTTGCGGCCGGACAGGGAGATGATCACCAGGAGGTCGCCGGACCGGAGCGGGCTGCAGTCGAGGACCGCGCCGGCCAGACCGTCCACCCGCTCCAGCGCCGAGCCCAGCGTCGCCGGCATGACGTCGACCCCGACGACCCCCGGCACCGCGAGCAGGTTCATCAGGGCGAGGCCGCCCGCCCGGTAGACCATGTCCTGGGCGGCCAGCGAGGAGTGCCCGGCCCCGAACGCGAACAGGCGGCCGCCCGCGGCGACCACGTCCGCGACCAGGGTGCCCGCCGCGGCGATCTCCTCCGCTTCCTCGTCCCGCACCCGTCGAAGCATGCCGATGGCCGCGTCGAAGAACCGCCCGGCCAGTTCGTTCCCGCCCTGCGGCTCCCCGCCACTCGGCTGCTCGCTCATCGGCGACGCCCCTTCGAAGTCTCGGTGTCCCGTTCTCGACCGGCCGTCGACCGCACGGCGCAACGACGCCCCCGGGGGCGGCCCGTGTCGCGGATCACGTTGCGGTCCGGACCAGAGGGATGTCAATACGGACGGGCCCAGGGGGGCCGCTCGGCGGCCCGGGTTTCGCGGGCTCTCCCCGGTTGTCAGCGCGATGCGTCAGAATTGAGTCCAGGGCCAGCGCACACGCCGGTGAGCCTTCGAGCCTCCGGCAGATTCCATCGAGGGGCACGTATGTCCGGACTGATCGACACCACGGAGATGTATCTCCGCACCATCCTCGAGCTGGAGGAGGAAGGCGTGGTCCCCATGCGCGCCCGCATCGCCGAGCGGCTCGACCAGAGCGGCCCGACGGTCAGCCAGACCGTGGCGCGCATGGAACGCGACGGGCTGGTGTCGGTCGCGGCCGACCGCCACCTGGAGCTCACGGACGAGGGCCGCCGCCTGGCCACCCGTGTGATGCGCAAGCACCGTCTCGCCGAGTGCCTGCTGGTCGACGTGATCGGCCTGGAGTGGGAGCAGGTGCACGCCGAGGCGTGCCGCTGGGAGCACGTGATGAGCGAGGCGGTCGAGCGCCGCGTCGTCGAGCTGCTGCGGCACCCCACCGAGTCGCCGTACGGCAACCCGATCCCGGGTCTGGAGGAGCTGGGCGAGAAGGACGGGGCGGACCCGTTCCTGGACGCGAGCATGGTGTCGCTGGCCGAGCTGGACCCGGGCACCGACGGCAAGACCGTCGTCGTCCGGCGTATCGGCGAGCCCATCCAGACCGACGCCCAGCTGATGTACACGCTGCGGCGGGCCGGCGTGCAGCCCGGCTCGGTGGTCAGCGTGACGGAGTCCGCGGGCGGGGTGCTCGTCGGCAGCGGCGGCGAGGCGGCCGAGCTGGAGTCGGAGGTCGCTTCCCACGTGTTCGTGGCCAAGCGCTAGAAGACTCATGAAGATCTTGGGGTTCTGGCCCCACCGTGTGAGCGGTGGGGCCAGACTCGTTGTGTGGTGATGGGGGAATGGGTCGGGGAGACGGTCGGGCCGGATGTGTGGGAGACCTGCCGGGAGTTGATCCCGGTAGGGAGTGTGTTCGCGTTCCTGGCCGAGGACCGCGGTGCGCTGTTCCCGGCGGAGATGTTCGCGGACATGTACCCCTCGGGGAACGGACGGCCCAGCATGCCGCCGCAGATCCTGGCCTCGGCGGTCACGCTGCAGGCCCTGCACGGGCTGTCGGACTTCGAGACGGTCCAGGAACTGCGGTGCGACCTGCGGTGGAAGGCCGCCTGCGGACTCGGCCTGCACGACATGGCGTTCGATCCGTCGCTGCTGGCCTACTTCCGCCGCCGCCTTTCCCGGTCGGCCCGGCCGAATCGGGTCTTCGAGGCGGTGCGGGAGGTGGTGAAGGCGACCGGTGTCCTCAAGGGCAAGCACCGGCGGGCTTTGGACTCCACCGTGCTGGACGACGCGGTCGCCACCCAGGACACCGTCACCCAGATCATCGCCGCCATCCGCGCGGTGATCCGCGAGGTTCCCGGCGCCGACCAGATCGCGGCCGTGCAGTGCACCGCGCACGACTACACCGATCCCGGCAAACCCCGCATCGCCTGGAACGATGAGCAGGCCCGCGCCGACCTCGTCGACTCCCTCGTCGGTGACGCGCTCAGGCTGCTGGGCCACCTGCCTGACCAGCAGCTCGGTGAGAAGGCTGCGAACGCGGTGGGCCTGCTGGCCCTGGTCGCCGGACAGGACGTCGAACCCGCCGAGGACTCCGACGGCCGTGACGGGCGCTGGCGCATCACTCGGGGCACCGCCTACGACCGGATGGTCTCCACCGTCGATGGCGAAGCCCGGCACATCCACAAGACACGCACCCACCAGCAGGACGGATACAAAGCCCACCTGGCCATCGAGCCGGAGACCGCGTTATACACCGCTGTGACCCTCACCCCCGGTGTCGGGCCCGAGCACCACGAGGCCACCATCGGCGTGGACCTGCTCGCCGAGGAAGACGGGCCGGTGGACGCCTTCGGCGACACCGCCTACTCCACCGGCGAGGCCCGCCAGGCCCTCGAAGCAGCAGGCCACCGGCTGTTTTTCAAACCCGCCCCGCTACGGCCTGCCGTCCCCGGCGGTTTCACCCTGGACGACTTCCGTATCGACACCGCCGCCGCCACGGTGAGCTGCCCCGCTGGACACACCGTCCCCCTGTCGGACCCCGGCGGGCAGAACAACCAGCGCAAGGCTGCCTTCGGGAACCTGTGCACCGGATGCCCCCTACGTGAGCGGTGCACCAAAGCCAAGGCCGGCCGCATCCTGACCATCCGTCCCCACCACGACCTGCTCGCGGCCGCCCGCCGCCAGGCCACCGCCGACCCTGACTGGCAAGCCGACTACCGCCGCTGGAGACCACCGGTCGAACGCGCCGTCGCCTGGCTCGTCCACCACGGCAACCGCAGACTCCGCTACCGCGGCACCATCGCCAACGACACCTGGCTCCACACCCGAGCCGCCGCCCTCAACCTCCGCCGACTGATCAACCTCGGACTCACCCGCACAGGCAACACCTGGACGATCAACCCCGCCACCGCATAGACCAAGGGGCCACCCGGCCCAGAAACCAGACAGCCCCACCAAGATCTTCATGAGTCTTCTAGGCGGAGTCCCGCAGACGGCCGGCCGATCTTTCGGCTCGCACGGTCCCGACGCGCACGGCCTTCATCGGAGCCACGCAATGCGGGTGACTCCAGGGGCTGTTGTGATGACTTCGCGATCCTGCCGAATCCAAGATCCAGTGCGCGGAATCGCAGCGTTCGGGCCGTGCGCATGCAAGGCTGTCGCATGAGGCATATGACCGGAGAGCTCGTGGCCACGGGGTGACAGCGATATCACCTGGTCAGGGAGGGGGCGGATGGATGTGCCGCAGACAAGGGAAGAGCCCCGGCGCCTTGTGGCGCCGGGGCCTGTCCTCCCCTGTTCCGACCCGGAGCCCCGAGCTCCCAGGGTCGTCCCCCTCGGACCGTTTTTCCCCGAGCGGTCCGCCTCCCGCTGAAGATCTCCCCGCGGAACCGACGGCCAATCCTCGAGGAAGGTCACTCGAAGGAGGGGTGTTGCCTCCAGAAGCACCATTTTCGAATAGTCATTCGATAGCGTGGCGGCCATGGCCCCACCCGATCGTGCGCCACGACGACCGGCGCATCCCGTGACTCGGCGAGCGACGGCACCACACAGGGCCGGCACCGGCACCCGGCGACGGCGGTGACCGGCACCACCAGCAGAAGCAGCAGGACAACAGCGGCAGTACGACGAGCGCGTGGACCGGCCGGCGGAAGCAGGCGGTCCGGACGGAGCAGGGGGGTGCCACGAGCATGGTGCGGCGCATCGACGTGACCGGAGCGGGCGGCCTACGCCTCGCGGCCTGGGAGTTCGCCGACCCGCCCAAGACAGGGGAGAACGAGCGGGCACCGGGAGTGCTGTTACTCCACGGGCTGATGGGCCGCGCCTCGCACTGGGCGCCCACAGCCCGCTGGCTCTCCGAGCGGCACCGCGCCGTCGCACTCGACCAGCGCGGTCACGGTCAGAGCGACAAACCGCCCGAAGGGGCGTACACCCGCGAGGCCTACATCGACGACGCCGAGGCCGCCCTTGAACAGCTCGGCCTCGCCCCGGCCGTCCTCATCGGCCACGCCATGGGCGCCCTGACCGCCTGGCAGCTCGCCGCCAAACGCCCCGACCTGGTGCGCGGCCTGATCATCTGCGATATGCGCGCCTCCGCGCTCGGCGCCGCCTCGCAGCGCGAGTGGGAGAGCTGGTTCAAGTCCTGGCCGCTGCCCTTCGCCACACTCGCCGACGTACGGAAGTGGTTCGGCGAGGACGACCCCTGGGTGGAGCGCCCGAATCCGGCCCGCGGCGAGTTCTACGCCGAGGTGATGGCCGAGTCCGAGGACGGCTGGCGGCCCGTCTTCGAACCGGAGCAGATGCTGAAGTCCCGCCAGACCTGGGTGTACGACGCGCACTGGGAGGAGCTGGCGCAGGTGCAGTGCCCGGCCCTGGTCGTCCGCGGCCTCGACGGCGAGCTCGGCCGTGCCGAGTCGCAGGAGATGGTGCGCGTCCTGCCGCACGGCCGCTACGCGGAGGTCGCGGAGGCCGGACACCTCGTCCACTACGACCAGCCGGAGGCGTGGCGCACGGCGGTCGAACCGTTCCTGGAGGGCGTACTCACCCCCTGAGCAGCGGAAACGGTGCGCGCGGCAGGACGATCGCCCGACTACGGCAAAAAGCGGTTGATCCTGGCGCGATGGGTTCTTAGGGTGGCTGGTACTTCGGAAAGGAGGTGGTTCGGCAGATGTATGAATACCGGACGGAAGAGGTGACTGCGGGCTAGTGGCCCGCCGTCGTACTCGGTTCGGCGCCGGACCAGCGCGTGCGAGAAGCGCGCAGCCGGCCTAATCCAACGCAGTCACCCGACCCGCGAGCTCGCCGGTACGTCCGGCCGGCTCCCCCGCCGTCAGGCAGGGGGACCTGAGCTCGCGGGTCGTCTGCGTATCGGGGCGGCCGAGCCCGGCACGAGCCGCCCGGCAGGGCCCCGCACACGGCCTCAGGGACTCAGCCGCTCCACCCGCCACGCGCCGTCCGGTTCCGCGATATAACGGAGGCGGTCGTGGAGGCGGTTCTCACGGCCCTGCCAGAACTCGACCGTTCGGGGCGTGACGCGAAAACCACCCCAGTTCGGCGGGACGGGAACCTCGGAGCCCTCGGGATAGCGGGCGCTCAGCTGCTCGTACGCGGTGTCGAGTTCCGCACGCGAGGCGATCACCGAGGACTGCGCGCTGGCCCAGGCACCGAGCCGGGAGCCGTGCGGGCGGGTGCGGAAGTAGGCGGTCGTCTCCTCGCGGCCGGTGCGGTGGGCGGTGCCGGTGACGATCACCTGGCGGGCCATCGGATGCCACGGGAAGAGCAGCGAGATGTGCGGGTTGACCGCCAGGTCCCGGGCCTTGCGGGACTCGTAGTTGGTGTAGAAGACGAAGCCCTGCGCGTCGTAGCCCTTCATCAGGACCGTACGGGAACTGAGCAGGCCGTCCGCGTCCGCCGTGGAGACCACCATCGCGTTCGGCTCGTAGATCATCCCGGCCACCGCGGCCTGCGCCGCCTGTTCGAACCAGCGCGCGAACTGCTCCATCGGCACGGCGGCCAGCGACGACGCGTCGAGCCCTTCGGCACGGTAGTGCGCCCGCATCTCGGCGGGATCGTGCGCCAGGTCCTCGGTGGGCCCCTGGGCCGCCGCACGTTCGACAATGGGTTCGATCTCCGGCTCCGCGGCGTAGGCGGCGGGCGGTTCGGCTGCGGGCTCGTCCGGGTAGCGGTCGGTCACCCGGTCATCTTGCCCCATGCCCTTGGCACTTCGATGGGGTGCGGTTCATCACTGCGTGGCACTGAGTGCCGCCACCTCTCCCCAAAGGTGGCACTCGGGGATATCGTGCAGATGCCGTTCGGGTTGGGTGACCGCCGACCGATCGGGGCATCACCGGATTGACCGTTTCGGACCGCGAGTCCTTCGTCAGCGACCGCGGAACCGGGACGGCGCACCTCCCCCTGACAGCCGACGTCCACCACCTCAGTCCCAGCGGCTCGTGGACGCGGCCGACGGGAACCCCACAGACCACATCCGCCGCACACATCACGAGGAGCCGCCTGATGTCCGACTTCGTACCCGGGCTCGAGGGAGTCGTCGCGTTCGAGACGGAGATCGCCGAACCGGACAAGGAGGGCGGTGCCCTGCGATACCGGGGCGTCGACATCGAGGAACTGGTGGGCCAGGTCTCCTTCGGCAACGTCTGGGGACTGCTGGTCGACGGCGCCTTCAATCCCGGCCTGCCGCCCGCCGAGCCCTTCCCCATCCCCGTGCACTCCGGTGACATCCGTGTCGACGTGCAGTCGGCGCTCGCCATGCTCGCCCCGGTGTGGGGTCTGAAGCCGCTCCTGGACATCGACGTCGAGCAGGCCCGCGAGGACCTGGCCCGCGCCGCCGTCATGGCCCTGTCCTACGTCGCCCAGTCGGCACGCGGACAGGGGCTGCCGATGGTGCCGCAGAGCGAGATCGACAAGGCGCACTCCGTCGTGGAACGGTTCATGATCCGCTGGCGGGGCGAGCCGGACCCGAAGCACGTGGCGGCCGTCGACGCCTACTGGACGTCCGCCGCCGAGCACGGCATGAACGCCTCCACCTTCACGGCCCGGGTGATCGCGTCCACGGGCGCGGACGTCGCCGCCGCGCTGTCCGGCGCGGTGGGCGCCATGTCCGGTCCGCTGCACGGCGGTGCGCCCTCGCGTGTGCTCGGCATGATCGAGGAGATCGAGCGCACCGGTGACGCGGAGGCCTATGTGAAGCGTGCTCTCGACCAGGGCGAGCGGCTGATGGGCTTCGGACACCGGGTGTACCGCGCCGAGGACCCGCGTGCCCGTGTGCTGCGCCGTACGGCCCGAGAGCTCGGTGCGCCGCGCTTCGAGATCGCGGAGGCGCTGGAGAAGGCGGCCCTGGAGGAGCTGCACAACCGCCGACCCGACCGTGTGCTCGCCACGAACGTGGAGTTCTGGGCGGCGATCATGCTGGACTTCGCCGAGGTTCCGGCGCACATGTTCACGTCGATGTTCACCTGCGCCCGTACGGCGGGCTGGTCGGCGCACATCCTGGAGCAGAAGCGCACCGGCCGGCTGGTACGGCCGTCCGCACGCTATGTCGGTCCCGCCCCGCGAGGCCCTCAGGAGATCGAGGGTTACGCGGACATCTCGCGCTGACCGCACCGCGCGAGGGCATCCCGTTCACCGCCGAACGCGACGCGGCCCCGCGTCCGGCGGAAGGGGCGCGGAGCCGTCCGGCGTCACGCGGGGCTCAGCAGTTCCGCGTGATGCCGGGCCGCTGCCGCCGGATGCGCCCGCAGCTTGCCCTTCAGCTCGTTGAAGCCGTACTCCGCGAACAGCGGGTTGGCCGGGTCGTCGGTGACACCGGGCGCGGTGGCGGCGTACGGGAAGGGCAGCGGCTCCACTCGGGCGTCCAGACGGGGGTTGAAGAAGAACGGCACGGAGAACCGCTCGGTGGCGCCGGGCGGGCTGACGACCCGGTGGTTGGTCGCGATCAGATAGCCGTCGGTCGCCACCTCCAGCAGCTCACCGAGGTTGACCACGAACGCTCCCTCCAGTGGCGGAACGTCGTGGAAGAGTCCGTCCGCGCGCTGCACCTGGAGTCCGCCGATCCGGTCCTGGAGCAGCAAGGTCAGGAATCCGTAGTCCTTGTGGGCGCCGACCCCCTGGCCGGCGCCGTCGCCGGCGCTCCCGGGGTAGCGCACGAGCTTGAGGTGCGGGTGCGCACGGCCGCCGAAGACCGGGTCGTAGAAGCCGGCGGGCGCACCGATCGCGGTGAGGAGCTCGTGCAGCAGCCGCCGGGCGACCGCGCCGAGCCGGTCGATCCAGGCGAGCGCGGCGGACCGCAGTTCGGGGACGGCGCCCGGCCACTGGTTGGGGCCCTGCAGCCACCAGTAGGCGGGCTCGCCCGGGCCGGGTGCGCGGGCGGGTCGTTCGGCGCCTATGTCCAGTTGGTCGCGCCAGTCACGGGTGCCGCCGGTGCGTTCGTCCCCGATGCGGGTGTAGCCGCGGAAGTGCGGCGAGTTCACGTTGTCGAGGGCGAGGCGGTCGGCCGCCGGGAGCGCGAAGAAGGCGTGCATGGCGTCGAGCAGGGCATCGGTCTCGGCCCGGGTGACACCGTGCCCGACGAGCTGGAAGAAGCCCACGTCATGGGCGGCGCTGTGCAGCTGGGCGTGCAGCAGCGCCCGTGCCTGGGGGCCGCGGTCGGCGGCCGAGAGGTCGATGATCGGGAGCTGGTCGTACGACGGGTTCGTCATGGGGTGCGTCCGCGGGGTCTACGGGGGCAGGAGCGTCCGCGGAGGATGGTGCGGACCCCTGGGTGCCACCGGGGGAGGAAGAGGGGCTGGGTCAGGCGGAAGGCCGACAGCCCATGCTCGTGACGCGCACGTAGTCCACGTGGCGGCGTCGGACGAGCATCGGAGGCATGAGGGCAAGGGTACTGCGGGGTGCGCGGAACGGACGGGCCGCGCACGACGGCCGCGGAGGGTGGGCCGCTCTCAGCCCAGCGCCTCCTCCAGCAACACGCCCCACTGGGCCACCACCCGGTCCCGGCGGGCCCCGTCGTCGGTGAGCAGGTTGGCGAGACCGAGGCCACGGGCCATGTCGAGCAGCCCCTGGACGGTTTCACGGGCGCCGGGACGTGATTCGTCGGCGCCGAGCAGGTCCACGGCGATGCGGTGGGTCTCGCGGCCGACCCGGGCCTCCAGCTCCGTCACGCGCGGCCGCAGCTGGTCCTCGTCGCAGGCGGCGACCCACAGATGCAGAGCCGCACGGAACAGCGGCCCGGTGTACAGGTCGACGAGGGCGGCGACCACCGCACGGCGGTCGGCCGCCCCTTGCGGGAACAGGGCCCGTAGCGCCGTGGAGCGCTCCTCGGCGACGTACTCGACGGCGGCCGTGAACAGGTCCTCACGGGTGGGGAAGTGGTGCTGCGCCGCGCCCCGGGAGACGCCGGCGCGTTCGGCTACGACGGAGACCGTGGAGCCCGCCCAGCCGTGTTCGGCGAGACAGGCCACGGCGGCCTCGAGGAGCCGCTGCCGGGTGGCCCGGCTGCGGTCCTGTTTGGGAACGCGTTCGACCGCGTTCACACCACCCATGCGGGGTCCCGTCGCTCGAGGAAGGCCGTCATCCCCTCGCGGGCCTGCGGCGAGGAGAACAGCCGGGCCGAGAGCGCGGTCAGTTCGGCCGCGTCCCGGTCGAAGGTCTCCCGCACACTAGCCGTGAGCAGTAGTTTTGTCTCGGCCAGCCCCTGGGGCGAGGCCCTGCGCAGCCCGTCGAGCACGGGCGCGAGCACCGCGTCGACGTCGTCGCCCGCCGCGGTGAGCAGCCCGGTGCGCACGGCCTCGGCGGCGTCGAAGCGTTCGCCGGTGAGGTAGTAGCGGGCGAGGGCGCGGGGGTCCGTGCGCGGCAGCAGGGGCAGGGAGATGACGGCCGGGGCGACTCCGATGCGCACCTCGGTGAAGGCGAAGGTGGCCTCCGCCGAGGCGGCCGCGATGTCGCAGGCGCCCAGCAGCCCGAGGCCGCCCGCCCGTACGTGCCCCCTCACCCGGGCGACCACGGGTTTGCGCAGTTCGACGATCTGCCGCAACAGCCCGACCAGGGCGTCCGGGTGCGGCGGGTCACGCAGATCGGCGCCGGCGCAGAAGGTGTTCCCGGTGTGGGTGAGGAGGACGGCCCGTACGTCGTCGTCCTTGCCGCAGCGGGTGAGCGCCGCGGTCAGGGCGCCGACGAGCGCGCCCGACAGTGCGTTGCGGTTGCCGGGCGAGTCGAGGGTGACGGTGGTGACGCCGCGGTCGTCCGCGGTGTGGACGAGTTCGCTCACGAGCGCTCCCTGAGCTGCCGGCGGAGTATCTTCCCGGACGCGGCCCTCGGCACTCCCTCGACGAAGGTGACCCGCCGGACCCGCTTGTAGGGGGCGACACGTTCGGCGACGTACATCATGACCTCGCCCGCGGAGAGCTCCTCCGCGCCCGGCTGGCGTACCACGAAGGCGTGCGGGACCTCGTTGTTGTCGTCGTCGTAGACACCGATGACGGCGGCGTCCCCGATCTTCGGGTGGGTCAGCAGAAGCGCCTCCAGTTCGGCGGGCGCCACCTGGAATCCCTTGTACTTGATGAGTTCCTTGACCCGGTCCACGACGAAGAGCCAGCCGTCACCGTCCACATGGCCGATGTCCCCGGTGTGCAGCCAGCCGTCCGGGTCGATCATCGCGTCGGTCGCTCCGGGCTGCCCCAGATAGCCCTTCATCACCTGGGGACCGCGGATGGCGATCTCGCCGGTCTCGCCGACGCCGAGGTCCTTGTCCGGATCGTCGAGGGAGAGGATGCGCATCTCGGTGCCCGCGACGAGCTTGCCGACCGTGCCGGGGGGCGCGTCGCGGGCGTCCAGGGGCACGACATGGGTGCACGGGGACAGTTCCGTCATGCCGTAGCCCTGGCCGATGGGCGGCAGGCCGAGCCGCTCGGCGCAGGCCACCGCCAGGCTCGCGTCCAGGGGCGCCGCGGCGCTGATGATGTACTTCAGGGACGACAGGTCGTACCGCGCGACGGTCGGGTGCTTGGCGAGCGCCAGCACGATCGGCGGCGCCACGTACAGGCCGGTGATGCGGTGGTCCTGGATGGACGCCAGGAAGGAGTCCAGGTCGAAGCGCGGCAGCACCACGACGGTGGCCCCCTGCCGCAGGGGTGCGTTCATCAGGGCCGTCATGCCGTAGATGTGGAAGAAGGGCAGCACGGCGAGGATGCGCTCGCCCGGCCCCGTCCCGATCAGCGGGCGGATCTGGGCGAGGTTGGTGGCTATCTGACGGTGCGTGAGCATCACGCCCTTGGGCATGCCCGTGGTCCCGGACGAGTACGGGAGGACGGCGACGTCCTGCACCGGGTCCATGTCGACCTCGGGTTCGGGCGCGGCCGTCGCCAGCATGTCGATCAGGGAGCGGTGTCCGGGCGCGCTGTCGCAGACGAAGATCTCCTGTACGCCGCCGGCCTTGTCGGCGGCCGTGCGTGCCGTGTCCAGGAGGGGCGACACGGTGACGATCCAGCGGGCGCCCGAGTCGCGCAGCTGCTTGGCGAGTTCCTCGACCGTGGCGAGCGGGTGCACGGTCGTGACCGAGGCCCCCGCGCGCGTGGCGGCGTAGAAGGCGGTCGGGAAGGCGATGGTGTTGGGGCTGTGCAGGGCGAGGACATCACCCTTGCGCACCCCCGCCTCGACGAGGGCGGCGGCCAACCGCCGGTGGAACCGGTCGAGTTGCTCGTAGGTGAGCGTGGTGCCGTCCACCCCGTCGATCAGGGCGGGCAGCTCACCGAACTCGGCGGCCCGGCCGAGCACCGCGTCGTGGATGGGCATCTCGACGGCCGGGACGTCCGCATACTGGCTTCGGAACACGGTTCCTCCTCGTACGACTCTGTACGACTGCGGTACGGCTGCGGGGCTAGTAGGACTTCGGCAGCCCCAGGGTCTGGTGGGAGACGTAGTTGAGAATCATCTCCCGGCTCACCGGTGCGATACGAGACACGCGCGCCGCCGTGATGAGCGAGGCCAGTCCGAACTCCCGCGTGAGCCCGTTGCCGCCGAGGGTGTGCACGGCCTGGTCGACGGCCTTCACACAGGCCTCCCCCGCGGCGTACTTGGCCATGTTCGCGGCCTCGCCCGCGCCGGCGTCGTCCCCGGAGTCGTACAGGAAAGCCGCCTTCTGCATCATCAGGCGGGCCAGTTCCAGATCGATGTGCGCCTGTGCGAGGGGGTGGGCGATCGCCTGGTGGGCGCCGATGGGCTGCTTCCAGACGGTGCGGTCGCGGGCGTACTCGACGGCACGGGAGAGCGCGTAGCGGCCCATGCCGATCGCGAAGGCGGCGGTCATCACGCGTTCGGGGTTGAGCCCGGCGAACAGCTGGAGCAGTCCCGCGTCCTCGTCGCCGACGAGCGCGTCGGCGGGCAGCCGCACGTCGTCCAGGGTCAGCTCGAACTGCTTCTCCGCGCCGGAGAGTTCCATGTCGATCCGCCGCCGCCCGAAGCCCGGCGTATCCCGCGGGACGACGAACAGGCAGGGCTTGAGCCGTCCGGTCCGGGCGTCCTGGGTGCGGCCGACGATCAGGGTCTCGTCGGCGATGTCGACGCCGGAGATGAACACCTTGCGGCCGGTGAGGAGCCAGTCGGCGCCGTCACGGCGTGCGGTGGTGGTGATGCGGTGCGAGTTGGAGCCGGCGTCGGGTTCGGTGATGCCGAAGGCCATGGTGCGGGTGCCGTCCGCCAGGCCCGGCAGCCAGCGACGCTTCTGCGCCTCCGTGCCGAACCGGGAGATGACCGTGCCGCAGATCGCCGGCGAGACGACGAGCATGAGCAGGGGACAGCCCGCGGCGCCCAGTTCCTCGAGCACGATGGCGAGTTCGGCTATGCCCTCGCCGCCGCCTCCGTAGGCCTCCGGCAGGTTGACGCCGAGATAGCCCAGTTCGGCCGCCTCGGACCAGAGTTCGGTGGGGTGACGGTTCTCGGCGATGACGGTGGAGAGGTAGTCGCGCCCGTAGCGTTTGCCGAGGGCGGCCACGGCCGAGCGGAGGGCTCGCTGTTCTTCGGTCTCGATGGCGGGGCTCATATCGGTCTCCCGGGTACGGAGTTGACGTGGTTGCTCGCGCGGTTCCCCGGTCCTCTCACGGGGCGGACTCCACCACGGCCAGCAATGTCCCGACCTCGACCTGCCGGCCCGGACTGGCGTGGAGAGCGCTCAACGTGCCGCCGGCCGGCGCCGTGATCCTGTGCTCCATCTTCATCGCCTCCAGCCAGAGCAGCGGCTGACCGGCCTCGACGGCGGCTCCGACGGTCACGCCCTCGGCCACCCGCACGACCGTGCCCGGCATCGGCGCGAGCAGGGACCCGGGGACGTGGTCGGTGGTGGGTGCGCGGAAGCGGGGCAGGGCGGTGAGGGCGGTCGGGCCGACGTACACCTGATCGCCGTACCGGGACACCCGGAACCTCCGGTGCACCCCGTCCACTTCGAGGACGACGAGACCGGAGTCGGCGTGCACCACGCGCACCCCGTCCGCCGCCAGACCCTGCCGTGTGTGCCGGTAGTGGACCTCGTGCTCCTCGCCCGCCACCAGGAACCGCCTGGACTGAGGCTGCGACGGCAGATTGCGCCAGCCGCCGAACCGCGAACGGCCCTGTGCGTCCGCCAGCGCGGCGGCCAGGGCGGCGTACGGGTCGGGCGCGGGCTCGGTCAGTTCGGCCAGGTGCCGTTCGTAGAAGCCCGTGTCCATCCGGGCCGCGGTGAACTCCCCGTGCCGCAGGGAGCGGACGAGCAGGTCCCTGTTGGTCACCGGGCCGTGGACCTCCGCACGCTCCAGGGCGCTCGCCAGCTTGCGGATCGCCTCGGCCCGCGTGGGGGCGTGCGCGACGGCCTTGGCGAGCATCGGGTCGTAGTGGACGCCGATGGTGTCCCCGTCCGCGTACCCGGTGTCCAGCCGCACGTCCGGGACCGCGAGGCGGTGCAGCGTGCCGGTCTGCGGGGCCCACCGATGTGCCGGGTCCTCCGCGTAGAGCCGGGCCTCGATCGCGTGTCCCTGTGCCTGCGGCGGTTCGGCGTCCAGGGCCGCTCCCTCGGCCACCCGGATCTGCAGCGCCACGAGGTCGATCCCGAACACCGCCTCGGTGACCGGGTGTTCCACCTGGAGCCGGGTGTTCATCTCGAGGAAGTGCGCCCGGTCGCCCGCGACCAGGAACTCCACCGTCCCGGCCCCCACGTAGTCCACCGCGCGGGCGGCCCGTACGGCCATCGCGCCCAGGCGGTCGGCGAGTTCCTGCGCCAGATCCGGCGCGGGGGCCTCCTCGATCACCTTCTGGTGACGTCGCTGGAGGGAGCAGTCGCGGGTCCCGAGCGCCCATACCGTGCCGTGCGTGTCGGCGAGGATCTGCACCTCGACATGGCGTCCCCCCTCGACATACGGCTCGACGAAAACCTCGTCGTCCCCGAAGGCGCCGAGCGCCTCGGCGCGCGCCGCCGTCAGCGCGGCGTCCAGGTCGTCGAGGTCCCGCACGATCCGCATACCGCGCCCGCCGCCGCCGGCCGCCGCCTTGACCAGGACGGGCAGGTCGTCGGCGGTGACCGTGGCCGGCGGCTCAAGGCCCATCAGCTTCTTCGCCCGGGTCTTCGAGGCCATCGCCTCGATCGCCTCCGGCGGGGGACCGATCCACACCAGGCCCGCGTCGAGCACCGCGCGCGCGAAGTCGGCGTTCTCGGAGAGGAATCCGTACCCGGGGTGGACGGCGTCGGCGCCCGCCGCGAGGGCGGCCTTCACGATCAGGTCGCCACGCAGATACGTCTCGGCGGGTGCCGCACCGGGAAGCCGGACCGTCGCGTCGGCCACCCGGGTGTGGAGCGCGTCCGCATCGGCGTCCGAGTGCACGGCCACGGTGCGGATACCCAGCTCACGAGAGGTTCGGGCGATACGGCAGGCGATCTCACCGCGGTTCGCCACCAGAACGGAAGTAATCACGGGCCTCACATCCGGAAGACGCCGAATCCGCCACGCGCGCCCTCGTAGGGCGCCGTGTGGATCGCGGACAGGCACAGGCCGAGGACGGTGCGGGTGTCGCGGGGATCGATGACCCCGTCGTCGTACAGCCGCCCGGACAGGAACATCGGCAGGGACTCGGACTCGATCTGCTGCTCCACCATGGCGCGCAGGGCGGCGTCGGCGTCCTCGTCGTAGGGCCGTCCCTTGGCCGCCGCGGACTGCCGGGCGACGATCGAGAGCACACCGGCGAGCTGCTGCGGCCCCATGACGGCGGACTTGGCGCTCGGCCAGGCGAACAGGAAGCGCGGGTCGTACGCCCTTCCGCACATGCCGTAGTGCCCCGCCCCGTAGGAGGCGCCCATGAGCACGGACAGATGCGGCACCCTGCTGTTGGACACCGCGTTGATCATCATCGCGCCGTGCTTGATGATCCCGCCCTGCTCGTACTCCTTGCCGACCATGTAGCCGGTGGTGTTGTGCAGGAACAGCAGCGGGATGTCCCGCTGGTTGGCGAGCTGGATGAACTGGGCCGCCTTCTGGGACTCCTCGCTGAAGAGCACCCCCTGGGCGTTCGCCAGCACCCCGATCGGATAGCCGTGCAGGCTCGCCCACCCGGTGCACAGGCTCCTGCCGTACAGCGGCTTGAACTCGTCGAAGTCCGAGGCGTCGACGATCCGGGCGATCACCTCGCGCGGATCGAAGGGCGCCTTCAGGTCGCCGGGCACGATGCCGAGGAGTTCCTCCGCGTCGTACTCGGGCGGGAGCGCCGGACCCGGATCGGGGTGCGCCTTGCGGTGGTTGAGGCGGGCGACGACCCGGCGGGCCTGGCGCAGGGCGTCCTGCTCGTCGACGGCGAAGTAGTCGGCGAGACCCGAGACCCGTGCGTGCATCTCGGCGCCGCCGAGGGACTCGTCGTCGCTCTCCTCGCCGGTGGCCATCTTCACCAGCGGGGGACCGCCCAGGAAGACCTTGGCACGCTCCTTGACCATGATCACGTGGTCGGACATGCCCGGGATGTAGGCGCCGCCGGCCGTCGAGTTCCCGAAGACGACCGCGACCGTGGGGATGCCGGCCGCGGACAGCCGCGTGAGGTCGCGGAAGATGGCCCCGCCGGGGATGAAGATCTCCTTCTGGGACGGCAGGTCGGCGCCGCCCGACTCGACCAGGCTGATGCACGGCAGCCGGTTGGCGAGCGCGATGTCGTTGGCGCGCAGCGCCTTCTTCAGGCTCCACGGGTTGCTGGCGCCGCCGCGCACGGTCGGGTCGTTGGCGGTGATCAGGCACTCGACGCCTTCGACGACACCGATGCCGGTGACCAGCGAGGCTCCGACCGTGTAGTCGCTTCCCCAGGCGGCGAGCGGGGACAGCTCCAGGAACGGCGTGTCCGGGTCGAGGAGCAGCTCGATGCGCTCGCGGGCGAGCAGTTTGCCGCGCCCGCGATGCCGCTCGACGTACTTCTCGCCGCCGCCCGCCAGCGCCTTGGCGTGTTCGGTGTCGAGTTCGGCGAGTTTGGCGAGCATGACGTCGCGATGGGCCCGGTGGTCGGGGTCGTCGACGTCCACGGCCGTGGAAAGGACCGTCACGGGCGGGCCTCCGGGATCTCGGACGGATGGGCGGGGGTCACAGGAGGGCCTCCGGCAGATCGAGGTGGCGGGCGCGCAGCCATTCGCCGAGGCCCTTGGCCTGCGGGTCGAATCGGGCCTGCGCGGCGACGCCCTCGCCGAGGATCCCCTCGACGACGAAGTTGAGGGCGCGCAGGTTGGGCAGGACATGACGGACGACGTTCAGACCGGCCGTCTCGGGCAGGAGTTCACGGAAACGGTCGACGGTCAGGGTGTGGGCGAGCCACCGCCAGGCCTCCTCGGTGCGCACCCACACCCCGACGTTGGCGTCACCGCCCTTGTCACCGCTGCGGGCCCCGGCGACGAGGCCGAGAGGGGCGCGCCGGGTCGGTCCAGGGACCGGCGGCTGCGGCAGGCGCGGCTCGGGCACCTCCTCCAGGACGCGGGTGCCGCCGGCCGGGTCCACGGCGATCCGCCGCCCGTCGTGGAGCACCGCCGCATGGTCCACGCCGTCCCGGGGCACATAGGCCGACTCGAAGACCCCGTAGGGGGATCCCTTCCCCGGTGGGGCGACCACATGGAAGCCGGGATAACTCGCGAGGGCCAGCTCGATCGCCGCGCCGCTGAGCGCCCGGCCCACCGTCTCCTCGGCCGGGTCGCGCACGACGAGCCGGAGCAGGGCGCTCGCCGTCTCCTCGGTCGGCGCGTCGGGGCGATCGGTGCGGGCGAGCTCCCAGCGCACGTGTGCCGGGCGGCACCCGGCCGCGTCCAGGGCCGCCTCCATCTGCGCTCTCACCAGCGCGGCCTTGGCCTCGACGTCGAGCCCGGTCAGCACGAAGGCGACCTCGTTGCGGAAGCCGCCCAGACGGTTCAGGCCGACCTTCAGGGCGGGGGGCGGCGCCTCTCCCCGCACGCCCTCGATCCGCACCCGGTCGGGCCCTTCCTGGGAGAGGCGGACCGAGTCGAGGCGCGCGGTGACATCGGGACCCGCGTACCGGGCGCCCGCCGTCTCGTACAGCAACTGCGCCGTGACCGTGCCGACGTCCACGACACCGCCGGTTCCCTCGTGCTTGGTGATCACGCTGCTGCCGTCCTCGTGGAGTTCGGCCAGCGGGAAGCCGGGCCGGCGCAGCAGCTCGGGCGAATGTGCGGTGAAGAAGGCGTAGTTGCCACCGGTGGCCTGCGCCCCGCACTCCAGGACGTGTCCGGCGACCACCGCGCCCGCCAGCCGGTCGTACTCCGCCGGCCCCCAGCCGAAGTGGGCGAGGGCCGGTCCGGCGACGAGCGCGGCGTCCGTGACGCGACCGGTGACCACGATGTCGGCGCCCTCGCGCAGGCACGCGGCGATGCCGTGGCCGCCGAGGTAGGCATGGGCGGCGAGCAGGCCCGCGGGGGGCGCCGCCGGCCGACCCGTGCCGGGGTCCCGGGAGAAGGAGCCGGTGAGGTCGTCGCCCTCGACGTGGGCCACCCGCACCGGGATCCCCAGGCGGTCGGCCGACTCCCGCACCGCATCGGCCAGCCCCGCCGGGTTGAGGCCGCCGGCGTTGGTCACGATCCGCACGTTCCGCTCATGGGCGAGGCCCAGGCACTCCTCCAACTGGCCGAGGAACGTGCGTGCATAGCCTCCGGCGGGGTTCTTGAGGCGGTCGCGGCCCAGGATCAGCATCGTCAGCTCGGCGAGGTAGTCGCCGGTGACCACGTCGAGGGGGCCGCCGGTGAGCATCTCGCGCAGCGCGTCGAAGCGGTCGCCGTAGAAGCCGGAGGCGTTGCCTATGCGCAGCGGCCCGGCGGTCACCGGCCCGCCCTCTTCGGTTCCCGTCCTGCACCCGGCGGGCCCGCGAAGGCCTGCGCGATGTCCAGCCACCGGTCCGCGTCCGGACCCTCGGCCCGGACCGCGAGGTCGGCCCGGTGGGCGCGCTGGGTCACCAGCAGGCAGAAGTCGAGTGCGGGGCCGGTCACCCGCTGGGCGGCGTCGTGCGGCCCGTACGTCCACACGTCGTTCCCGGAAGGCGCGACCAGCTCCACCCGGAACTCCTGTGCGGGCGCGCTCAACCCCCGTACGCCGAAGGCGAAGTCCCGCGCCCGCACCCCGATGCGGACCACATGGCGCAGCCGGTCGGTGGGAGTACGCACCACCCCGAGCGTGTCGGCGACGTCCTGCCCGTGCGCCCAGGTCTCCATCAGCCGTCCGGTGGCCATGGACGCCGCCGACATGGGCGGCCCGTACCAGGGGAAGCGGGTGCCGGAAGGCGCCGTGCGCAGTGCCCGGTCGAGAGCGGCCCGGCCCTCGCGCCACTCGGAGAGCAGCCGGGCGGGCGGCAGCGCGGCGCCCTCACCCGCGGCCTCGTCGACCCAGGTGTCGGGGGATGCCAGCGCCTTCTCCACCTCCGCGCCGAAGCCCTCGGTGTCGGTGACGGCCAGCAGGGCGGCGCGGTCCGTCCAGGCGAGGTGCGCGATCTGGTGGGCGAGGGTCCAGCCCGCGGCGGGCGTGGGAAGCGCCCAGCGGGACTCCTCCAACCCGGCCACGAGCCGGTCGAGTTCCTCACTCTCCCGGCCCAGATCGTCGATCACGGACGATGCGTCGGACACGATGCGCTCCCCTCGGGGCACGACGATGTGCGTGGGGAGCATGGCAGCGGCCGAAGAAACAAGCAAGCATGCTTGCATGGATCTCCGGTCACAGGGATCCCACAGCCCGGCACCCCCGGCCACAGGGCCCACCCAGCCGATCCCCCGGAATGCCGGCGATCTCCCAGGTACTCACAGCCCTCACACTCCTTTTCCCGCCATTTCCCCGAACACGCGGACGACGACCAGCACGACGGCACCCCCACCATCCCCGCCCGTACCGCCTTCCGGCGCTTCTGGCCGCTGACCGAGGGGCTGCGGTCCGGTCTGGTGGCCGTGTGGTTGTGCACGGTCCTGGCCGCGCTCGCCGAGACCGGGGCCGTGCTGCTGTTCGGTGAACTCACCGACCGGGCCCTGCAGAAGGGGTCGTTGAGTGCCTTCTGGGACCCGGCCCTGGAGTGGCTGGGCGTCGCCGCCGCGGGCGCGGTCGTGACCTACGCGGGCAACTCGCTCGCCGCGTGGGTGACCGAGCGGTTCGTGATGCGGCTGCACGCTCATGTCTTCGACCACGTACAGAAGTTGCCGCCGCACTTCTTCCAACGGCACCGGCAGGGGGACCTGCTGTCCCGGCTGACGGGTGACGTCGAGGCGATCGAGACCATGCTCGTCTCCGGTCTTGTCGGCGCCGCCTCCGCGGCCTTCAGCGCGCCCTTCTACGCGGTCGCGGCGTTCTGGCTGCGCTGGGACCTGGCCACGGCCGCCTTTGTCCTCGCCCCGCTGTTCTGGCTGGCGGCCCGCCGCTTCTCGGGCTCCGTCGGGGGACGCCTCGCGCGCCGGCCGGGTCGCCGACGGCGCGATCACCTCCGTGGTCGAGGAGTCGCTCGGCAACATCGTGCTCACCCAGGCGTACGACCGCCGGGACGCCGAGCGCAGGCGGCTGGCCGTGGAGGCGGGCGCCTGGTTCCGCGCCTCCGTCCGCTCGGCCCGCCTCAACGAGGCGTACGGATGCTGCTGCGCTTCTACGACCCGACTCCGGCTCGCTCCTGCTCGACTCCACCCCGATCCGCGACCTCCCGCCGGCCCGGCTGCGCGAATACGTCACGCTCCTGCCGCAGGAGACGCTCGTCCTGCACGACACCGTCCGCGCGGACATCGCCTGCGGCAGGCCGGGCGCGAGCGACCGGGCGATCGTCGAGGCGGCGCGGGCGGCCGACGCGCACTCATCGTGCGGCTCCCCGAGGGATACGGCACCGAGGTCGATCCGCACGCGCCGCGTCTGTCCGGGGGCCAGCTCCAGCGCCTCGGCATCGCCCGGGCCGTCCTGCGCGACGCGCCCGTCCTGGTCCTGGACGAGCCGACGACCGGCCCCGACGCGACGGCCGCGCGACGGGTCCTCGCACCGCTGCGGCGGCTGACGGCCGGACGCACGACGATCATGATCACGCATGATCTGAACCTGGCGCCGGACGCCGACCGCATCCTCGTCGTCGACCGGGGCCGCGTCGTCGAGACCGGCCGCCATGACGAGTTGCTGGCCCGGGGCGGGGCGTACAGCCGTCTGCACCGGTCGAACAACGCGCCGATGGACACGGGGGAACCGCGGCCGGCTCTCTTCCCCCGGCCGGCTCCAGCCGCGGACGCGGCGCCCCCGGGCTTCCCGGCCTGACCACGCGGACGCCGCCCTCGGCGGTGTGCCCCGCGGGTACACGCGGGCGATCGATCCCTGTGGCACTGCTCACCCTCCCTCGTCCGGCCCGTTCGAGCCGGGCGGCCCCACCTCCGCTCCGCGCGGCCAACTCCGCGGCGAGGGGCTCCGGTTCCACGACGGGACGCCCTGGCACGGCGTCCGCCCCGCACCCGGCCGTCCGGTACAGGCGCGTCACGGGTTCACACACCTGACGCAGTCCACTACCCTGGACCAGCAGGTACACGATGCTGAACGAACCTCAAGTCAACTGCACTGGAAGGCCCCGTGAACACGCCCAGCGCCGCCCCCTCCACCCCGGCCCCGGTCGCCACCGGACCGGTATCCGCGCACCCGGTGTCCGGCGGGCCGCGCCGCCGGGGATCCCTCGGGCCCGTGGGTCTGGTCCTCGCCGGAGGTGTCTCCGTGCAGTTCGGCGGGGCGCTCGCGGTGAGCCTGATGCCACGGGCCGGCGCGCTCGGCGTAGTGACCCTGCGACTCGTGGTCGCTGCCGTCGTCCTGCTTCTGGTCTGCCGGCCCCGGCTGCGCGGCCACGCACGCGCCGACTGGGGCACGGTCGTCGTCTTCGGCGTCACCATGGCCGCGATGAACGGTCTCTTCTACCAGGCAGTGGATCGCATCCCCCTGGGCCCCGCGGTCACCCTCGAGGTCCTCGGCCCGCTGGCCCTCTCCGTCCTCGCCTCCCGGCGTGCGGTGAACCTGGTCTGGGCGGGCCTGGCGCTCGCCGGCGTCTTCCTCCTCGGCGGCGGGGGCTTCGGCGACCTCGACATGGCGGGGGTCGGCTTCGCACTCTCGGCGGGAGCGATGTGGGCGGCGTACATCGTCTTCAGCGCCCGCACGGGGCGGCGCTTCCCGCAGGCCGACGGGCTGGCACTCGCGATGGCGGTCGCGGCCGTGGTGTTCGTGCCGCTGGGGGTCGCCGAGTCGGGCGCGAAACTGCTCGTGCCGACCACGATCGGCCTGGGCGCGGCCGTGGCGGTCCTCTCCTCGGTACTGCCCTACACCCTGGAACTGCTCGCCCTGCGCCGCCTGCCGGCCTCCACGTTCGCGATCCTGATGAGCCTGGAGCCGGCGGTCGCGGCGACCGCCGGCTTCCTGGTGCTCGACCAGTCCCCGAACGCGAGTCAGGCGGCGGCGATCGCACTGGTCATCGCCGCGAGCATGGGCGCGGTACGGACGCAGATCGGGCGGGGCGGGCCGGTCGCCGAGCCGGAGGCATGAGCGTCACCGGCGAGAGACGTACAGGTTCAGCGCCTTGTGCAGCAGGCGGTTGAGCGGCAGGTCCCACTCGCCGAGATACTCCACCGCCTGCCCGCCCGTGCCGACCTTGAAGCGGAGCAGGCCGAGGAGGTGGTTGGAATCCTCCAGGGTGTCGGTGATGCCGCGCAGGTCGTAGACGGCGGCGCCCCCCTCGTGGGCGTCGCTGAGCATGCGCCACTGGATCGCGTTGTTCGGCTGGACCTCGCGCCTGCGGCCGGTGGAGGCGCCGTACGAGTACCAGACGTGCGTACCGACCGTCAGCATCGTCGCGGCGGCGAGGACCTCGCCGTCGTGGTGGGCGAGATACAGCCGCATTCGGTCCGGGTCCTCGGCCGTCAGCGCGGTCCACATCCGCTGGAAGTACGGCAGCGGGCGCGGGAGGAAGCGGTCGCGCTCGGCGGTCTCGGTGTACAGGGCGTAGAAGGCCGGCAGGTCGTCGTAGTCTCCGCGGACCACCTTCACGCCGGCCTTCTCGGCCTTCTTCACATTGCGGCGCCACTGCTGGTTGAGACCGCGCTGGACGTCCTCCAGCGTCCGCCCCTCGAGCGGCACCTGGAAGACGTAACGGGGCTGCCCCGCCGCGAAGCCCTCCGAGCCGCCCGGCTCCGTCTGCCGCCAGCCCAGTCGGCGCAGCCGCTCCGCGACCTCGGCAGCGCGCGGCTCGTGCCCGGTCGCCGGAACGTCGCGCAGCCGATGTGCTCCCGGGTCCGCGATCGCCGCCTTGACGGCGTCCGCGCTCCAGCGGCGCGCGACCACGGGCGGGCCCATCTTGACCGAGAAGGCGCCGCGGCTCTTCAGATGGTCGACCAGCGGCCGGAGCCACCGGTCGAGGTCCGGCGCGTACCAGTCGATGACCGGGCCCTCGGGCAGATAGGCCAGATACCGCTTGAGCTTCGGCAGCGGGCGCAGCAGGACCAGGCCCACACCGACCGGCCGCCCGTCGCCGTCCTCCTCGAACCAGCCGAGGCTCTCCGCCTGCCAGTCCGACTTCACATCGCCCCAGGAGGGCAGCTGCAGGTGGCTGGCGGAGGGACGCGAGGCGATGAAGGCCAGGTGTTCCTCCCGCGAGACGGGGCGGATACGGAGGGTCATGCGGGTGCTCCTGGGTGCTGATGGGTGACGGCCGACGCCGACACGGACGCCGGACCGGGACCGGCTCCGGGCGCCGGGGTGTCGCGGCTCGCCGGCCGGGTCGGGGGCCGCTCGACCCCGCACCTCCATCCTTCCGAGGACCTTCCGTGCCGCCACGTCATCGGCGGGAGTTCACCGCGTTGGCCGTCACTCCTTCGTGCCCTCGCCACGGGCTCGTTCCAGCGCCTCCGCGAGCACCTCGGCCAGATGCCGCGCCGAGCGGCCCGCGAGCTGTTCCAGCTGCGTGCGGCAGGAGAAGCCGTCCGCCAGGACCACGGCGCCGTCGGGTGCCGCCGCCACCGCCGGGAGCAGCTGGTCCTCCGCACACGCCTTGGACACCTCGAAGTGGCCCTCGGTGAATCCGAAGTCGCCCGCCAGCCCGCAGCAACCGCCGCTCAGCTCCCCGGTCAGACCCACGGCCTCGCGCAGCCTGCGATCGGCCGCGTCGCCCAGGACGGCGTGCTGATGGCAGTGGGTCTGGCCGACCACCGGGCGGTTCACCCCGGGGGGAGTCCAGTCCGGGGCCAGACGCTCCAGCGCCTGCGCGAAGGTGACCACCGCGGAGGCGAGGCGGGCCGCCCGCGGATCGTCGTGCAGCAGCTCCGGCAGGTCGGTGCGGAGCGCCGCCGCGCAGCTGGGCTCGAGGACGACCACGGGGAGACCGGCCGCGAGTACGGGCTCCATCAGGTCGAGAGTCCGGCGCAGGACGATGCGGGCGCGGTCCAGCTGTCCAGTGGAGACATAGGTCAGACCGCAGCAGACCCGGCCGCGGCCTGCCCTCGGTCCCGCGCCGGCGGGCCACCCCTGCCCCGTACGCACCGCGGGCGGCAGAACCACGTCCAGACCCGCCGCCTCCAGCACCCGTACGGCCGCCTTGCCCACGGACGGCGACAGATGCTCCGTGAAGGTGTCCGGCCACAGGACGACACGCGAAGCGCCGTCCGTCCCGGTCCTCCCCCGCTCCGGCCCGCCGGACTCCCGCCGCCACCATCGGGTGAACGTCTCGCGCGCGAGCCGGGGGATCCCGCGCTCGGGGGCGATCCCGCCCAGCCGCCTGCCCAGCGCCGCCGGCAGCCGGGCGGACACAAGGGCGTTGAACAACGGCGCGGTCCTCGTGCGGGCGACCGCGCCGAGCCACACCGGCAGCCATCCCATCGCGTAGTGCGCGGCCGGTCTGCGCCGCCCCGCGTAGTGGTGGTGCAGGAACTCGGCCTTGTACGTGGCCATGTCCACACCGACCGGGCAGTCCGTGCGACAGCCCTTGCAGGACAGGCACAGGTCCAGGGCGTCCCGCACCTCCGTCGAACGCCAGCCGTCGGTGACCACCTCGCCCGCCAGCATCTCGTGCAGCAGCCGGGCCCGCCCGCGGGTGGAGTGCTCCTCGGCGCCGGTCGCCCGGAAGGAGGGGCACATCACGCCCGCACCGGACACCGCCGTCGTACGGCACTTGGCGACACCCACGCACCGGCGGACCGCCGCCGAGAAGTCGCCGCCGTCCGCCGGGTAGCCGAAGACGACGTCCACCGGCTCACGGGGGAGCACCGCGAATCGCAGGTTCTCGTCGAGGCGGGCCGGACGCACCAGCATCCCCGGGTTGAGCAGGTCGTCCGGGTCCCAGACGTCCTTGGCCCGCTCGAACAGCGCGACCAGGTCCGGTCCGTACATCTTCGGCAGCAGCTCCGCCCGCGCCTGGCCGTCACCGTGCTCACCGGAGAGCGAGCCGCCGTGGGAGACGACCAGTTCGGCGATCTCCTCGGAGAAGCGGCGGAAGCGGGCGATGCCTTGTGCCGACATGAGGTCGAAGTCGATGCGGACGTGGATGCAGCCGTCCCCGAAGTGGCCGTAGGGCGTGCCGCGCAGACCGTGGTCGGCCAGCAGGCGCCGGAAGTCCCGGAGGTAGTCGCCCAGTCGGGCCGGCGGCACCGCGCAGTCCTCCCAGCCCGGCCAGGCCTCTCCGGCCCCGTCCGGTGTCCGCGTCGCCGTGCCGCTCGCGTCCTCGCGCAGCCGCCACAGCGCACGCTGCCCGGCCGGATCCGCGACCACCACCGCGTCCATGACGTCCGCGGCCCGGACGATCTCCTCCGCAGCCGCGCGTGCCTGCGCCCCGCTCTCGCCGCCCACCTCCACGAACAGCCAGGCACCACCCCGCGGCAGCCCGGCCGACGGCGGTACGAGATCGGCGGCCATGCCCTCCACCGTCAGCGGGTGGTACGGCAGAAGTCCGGCCGCCGCCTCGGCGGCCGCGCTCTCGTCCGGGTACGCGAGCACGGCGAGCACGCGGGCGGGCGGTGTCCGCACGAGGCCGACCACCGCCTCGGTCAGCACGCCCAGGGTGCCCTCGGAGCCGCAGAAGGAGCGGGCCACGTCCGCGCCCCTCTCCGGGAGCAGCGCGTCCAGCGCGTACCCGGAGATGCGGCGCGGCAGGACCGGGTACCCCGTACGCAGCAGCGCCAGCTCGCCCTCCACCAGCCGGCGCAGCCCGTCGGGTGCGCCCCGCCAGCCGGGGCCCAGGGTCAGCCGCCCGCCCCGGGCGGTCAGCACCGACAGCTCGCGCACACTGTCGGCCGTGGTGCCCCAGGCCACCGAGTGGGAGCCGCACGCGTTGTTGCCGATCATCCCGCCCAGCGTGCAGCGTGAGTGCGTGGAGGGATCCGGTCCGAAGCGCAGGCCGTGCGGGGCGGCGGCCTCCTGGAGGCGGTCCAGGACCAGTCCCGGCTGCACCACCGCCGTGCGCGTACCGGGGTCGAGGGACACGATCCCGTTCATGTGCCGGGTGAAGTCGAGCACCACCCCGGTACCCGTCGCCTGCCCGGCGATCGACGTGCCGCCGCCGCGGGAGACGACCGGCACACCGCGCTCCCGGCACACGCTCAGCACCGCGGCCACGTCGTCCGCGTCGCGGGGTGCCACCACGCCGACCGGCTCCCGCCGGTAGTTGGACGCGTCCATGGTGTGCAGGGCCCTCGCGGTCCTGCCGAACTCGACCGCACCCCGTACGGCCGCGCGCAGCTCGGCGTACAACCCACCGGTGTCGCCGTGGCCCGCCTCCGGCCGCGGCTCCTCGAGATCCGTCATGCTCCCAGGATGCATCCGGACGGCCCGCCGACCGGTCCCGTGGCGGCGTGGGCCGGACGGCACCGCCGAGGAGGTTTGCCCCCACCCCTCAGCCTGGAAGCCCCTCCGCATGACCACTACCGAAAGACCCCCCATAGCCTTGGACCCCTTCGTCCGCGATCTGGACGCCGAGAGCGCCCGGTTGCGGGAGGCGGGCCCGCTCGCCGCCGTGGTGCTGCCCGGCGGCGTTCCCGTGTGGGCGGTCACGCACCACGCCGAGGCCAGACAACTGCTGACGGACCCGCGACTGGTCAAGGACATCACCGTGTGGGGCGCCTGGCAGCGCGGTGAGATCGCGCCCGACTGGCCGCTGATCGGCCTCGCCGACCCGGGCCGGTCCATGCTCACCGTCGACGGAGCCGACCACCGCCGGCTGCGCGCACTGGTCGCCCAGGCGCTGACGCCACGACGGGTGGAGGAGATGCGGGAGCGCATCACGAAACTGACGGAGGGTCTGCTCGACCGGCTGCCCACGGACGGCGGCACGGTCGACCTCAAGGCGGAGTTCGCCCATCCGCTGCCGATGTACGTCGTCGCCGATCTGATGGGCATCGAGGAGTCCCGACTGCCGCGCTCAAGGAGCTGTTCGAGAAGTTCTTCTCGACACAGACGCCGCCCGAGGAGGTCCTCGCGACCCTCACCGAACTCGCCGGGATCATGGCCGACACCGTCGCGGCCAAGCGTGCCGTGCCCGGCGGCGACCTGACCTCCGCCCTCATCGAGGCCTCCGCGAACGGCGACCGCCTCACCGACCAGGAGATCGTCTCCACCCTCCAGTTGATGGTGGCCGCGGGCCACGAGACGACGATCTCGCTGATCGTCAACGCGGTGGTCAACCTGTCGGCCCACCCCGGGCAGCGCGCCCAGGTGCTGAGCGGTGGGGCCGAGTGGTCCGCGGTGGTCGAGGAGACCCTGCGCCACTCCGCCCCGACCTCGCATGTCCTGATCCGGTTCGCCACCGAGGACGTCCCGGTCGGCGACCGGATCCTCCCGGCGGGCGACGCACTGATCGTGTCCTACGGCGCGATCGGCCGGGACGAGAAGGCGCACGGACCGTCCGCGGGCGTCTTCGACATCACCCGGGAAACAAAGATCCGGCACATCTCCTTCGGCCACGGTCCGCATGTGTGCCCCGGGGCGGCCCTGTCGCGGCTGGAGGCGGCGGTGGCGCTGCCGGCCCTCTACGGACGTTTCCCCGACCTGGACCTGGCGGTCCCGGTGAGCGAACTGCGCCACAAGCCGGTGGTGACCCAGAACGACCTCTTCGAGCTGCCGGTGCGGCTGACCCCGTAGGGCAGGGGGACGTCGAGGATCCCCGGACAGGGATCCTCGTATTTCCCTACAGGTCATGGGCCGGAGGGCGTCGTCTCATCGAACGGACACGTTTCCGCCCGGTTTCGCCGAGGGGATACCCTCCGGCTCGTGGCTGACATCCAGATTCCTGCTGACCTCAAGCCCGCTGACGGCCGATTCGGCGCGGGTCCCTCCAAGGTGCGGGTGGAGGCGCTGGACGCCCTCGCCGCCACGGGCAGCTCCCTGCTCGGCACGTCCCACCGCCAGGCCCCGGTCAAGAACCTGGTCGGCAGCGTGCGCGAGGGCATCGCCGAGCTGTTCCAACTCCCCGACGGCTACGAGGTCGTCCTCGGCAACGGCGGTTCCACCGCGTTCTGGGACATCGCGACGCACGGCCTGATCGAGAACAAGTCGCAGCACCTCAGCTTCGGCGAGTTCTCCTCCAAGTTCGCGAAGGCCGCGAAGCTCGCCCCCTGGCTCGCCGAGCCCACGATCATCTCCTCCGAGCCGGGCACGCACCCGCAGCCGGAGGCCGAGGCGGGTGTCGACGTCTACGCCTTCACCCACAACGAGACGTCCACGGGCGTCGCGATGCCGATCGCGCGCGTGGACGGGGCGGACTCCGGCTCCCTGGTGCTCGTCGACGCCACCTCCGGTGCCGGCGGTCTCCCGATCGACATCTCCGAGACGGACGTCTACTACTTCGCGCCGCAGAAGTCCTTCGCCTCCGACGGCGGCCTGTGGATCGGTGTGTTCTCGCCCGCCGCGCTGGAGCGCGCCGAGCGCGTCCATGCCTCCGGCCGCCATGTCCCGGAGTTCTTCAGTCTCCCGACGGCGATCGACAACTCCCGCAAGAACCAGACGTACAACACCCCGGCCCTCGCCACCCTGTTCCTGCTCAACGAGCAGCTGAACTGGCTGGGCGGCCAGGGCGGCCTGGACTTCTCCGTCCGCCGCACGGCCACCTCGGCCCGGACGCTGTACGGCTGGGCCGAGGACGTGAAGTTCGCGACGCCGTTCGTCGCCGACCCGGCCAAGCGCTCCCAGGTCATCGGCACGATCGACTTCTCGGACGAGGTCGACGCGGCGGCCGTCGCCAAGGTCCTGCGCGCCAACGGCGTCGTCGACACCGAGCCGTACCGCAAGCTCGGCCGCAACCAGCTGCGCGTCGCGATGTTCCCGGCGATCGACCCGGCGGACGTCGAGGCCCTGACGAAGTGCGTCGACTACGTGATCGAGAAGCTCTGACCTTCCCCAACGTCCACGTCGCCGAGGGGCGCCCGGTCCACACCGGGCGCCCCTCGCCCGTGTCCGCGTCCCGTCACCGGCGCGGATCGCGGCGCAGCAGTCTCTTGATGCCGAAGACGAGGGCGAGGCCCACGACGAGGGCCAGTGCGCCGATCTTGTAGTCGGCCTTCGGGGTCGACCCGCCGTCGGCCCCGGCGGGCTGACTCCCCTTCCCGGACGGCGACTTGGAGTCGCCACTCGGGCCGTAGGGCACGCTCTCGGCCTTCACCTGGCTGTCGGTCCCCTCACTGCCGTAGAGGAGCTTCGACCCGTCGGCCGTGTACGTGACGGACTCGCCCTGCTGTTGCAGGGGCACGTCGAGCCGGCCCTGCCGCTTGATCCGGCCGCCGTTCCACTCGTACGCGATGCCGCCGAAGTAGCCGCGTACGGCGAGCTGGCCGCCGTCGGGGGAGAAGGCGGCGTCGGTGGCCCACAGGTCGACGGGGGCGACGGGCCGGAAGACGTTCGTCCCGGTGGGGGACAGCTGCGCCGGGCCCTCGTAGAGATGCCCGCCGTCCTCCTTCTTGTCGATGATGTACACCCGCCCGGTCTTGGGGTGCACCACCAGCGACTCCGCGTCCCGTGCCCCGTTCGAGTACTTCACCACGTACTGGGTGGCACGGATCGTCCGGTCCTGGAGCACCTTGGGTTCGGGCAGCTTGTAGATCCAGACGTACGGCCAGGAACCGCCGAGGTTGTCTCCGATGTCACCGACGTAGATCTGGTTCCCCGGCCCGATGGAGACGGCCTCGACGTCACGGGGGGTGCCGACGCCGCGCAGGGTGATCGTGGCGACGGTCTTCCCGGTGCGGCCGTCCACGGCGTAGAGATACGGCCCGTCGTCACTGTCGTTGTGGGTCCAGTAGATCCCCGGGTGCAGACGGGAGGCGGCGAGCCCGCTGGACTCGGTGATCCGGGGGTCCTTGATGGTGAAGCCGCCGTCGTCGTCGGCGGCGGACGCGGGCGCGGCGAGCGCACCGATGAGTAGGGCCCCGGAGAGGAACACGAGCGATCGACGCATGCCCCAAGCCTGCCATCCGAGCCTGTGGTCCACCGGCCCGGCGATCCGGACGGCGCCCCGCGGACGGGCGTGTCGATCCTCACACCGTGCCGCCCCATACGTCCGCCCTGCGTCCCGCGGCGATCGTCCATGATGAGCGGATGCTCAGGTTCATGCCCGTTGGCGACTCCATGACGATCGGCAGCGCGGGCGAACACACATGGCGTCACCGGCTGTGGCGCCATCTGTGCGCGACGTACGACGGCCCGTTCACGCTGGTGGGACCGCGCGAGACGCTGTACGACAAGGCCGCGGACGCACCGACGTCGTACGAGTACGCCGAGCCCGCCTTCCCCCGCGCCCATCTGGCGGGCTGGGGCGAGGGCTGGATCCATATGGCGCCCCTCATCGCCGACGCCGTGCGCGAGTCGCGGGCGGACGTCCTGCTGGTCTCGCTCGGCCTGATCGACCTGGGTTTCTACACGAACGCGGAGCAAACCGCGAAGAACGTGGAGGAGTTCGTCAACCGGGCACGGACCGCCGACCCGCGCATCCACATGGTTCTGCTCCCCGTGATCCCCAACATCCGGGCGCAGGAGGACGCCGAGTTCGGGACCGAGGTGGCCCTCTTCAACGAGCTCCTGGCGAAGGCGGTGGCGGACCTGGACGAGCCCCGCTCGCCGCTCCTGCTGACCTCGGTGCCGCCGTCGTACGACATCCACCACGACACCTACGACGGCACGCACCCGAACGCGAGCGGCGAGCACAAGATCGCGGCCGCGTTCGCGGACGCGATGTACCAGGGGTGGGGACTGTGCGAGGAGTACGACGCGGAATCGGCCTGACCGCATCCCGGCGTGCGCCGGTCACCGCGCGGCAACCGGACCCCCCTCGGACTCACCCCGGGAACGGACGTGTTCCCCCGCGGCCGGCCCGGGCGGCGATCATCCCCCTTGCCTAGAGCGCACTCCACGCCGTTGGCTGGGCAGTCATGGAGTACACGCAGCTCGGACGCACAGGACTCAAGGTCAGCCGACTCGTCCTCGGGACCATGAACTTCGGCCCGCAGACCGACGAAGCGGACAGTCACGCGATCATGGACGCGGCGCTGGACGCGGGTGTCAACTTCTTCGACACCGCCAACGTCTACGGCGGGCCCGAGAACAAGGGCCGTACCGAGAGGATCGTCGGCAACTGGTTCGCCAAGGGCGGCGACCGGCGCGACAAGGTCGTCCTCGCCACCAAGGTGTACGGCAACATGGCCGCGGCCGGCGACGCCTGGCCCAACCACGACAAGCTCTCCGCCCTCAACATCCGGCGGGCGGTCGACGCCAGCCTCAAGCGGCTGCAGACCGACTACATCGACCTGTACCAGTTCCACCACATCGACCGCCGGACCCCCTTCGAGGAGATCTGGCAGGCCATCGACGTCCTGGTGCAGCAGGGAAAGATCCTCTACGTCGGGTCCAGCAACTTCCCCGGTTACAAGATCGCCCAGGCCAACGAGATCGCGGCCCGGCGCAACGGCACCATCGGCCTGGTCAGCGAGCAGTGCCTCTACAACCTCGCCGAGCGTCGGGCCGAGATGGAGGTCATCCCGGCAGCCCAGGACTACGGCCTCGGTGTCATCCCGTGGTCGCCGCTCCAGGGCGGGCTGCTGGGCGGCGTCGTCAAGAAGGAGGTCGCGGGCGGCCGCCGTGCCACCGGCCGCGCCGCCGAGACCCTTGCCGACCCCGGCGCCCGGGCGAAGATCCAGGCCTACGAGGACCTGCTCGACAAGCACGGGATCGACCCCGGTGAGGCCGCCCTGGCCTGGCTGCTGACCCGTCCCGGGGTCACCGGCCCCATCGTCGGCCCGCGCACCGCCGAGCAGCTGGAGTCGGCACTGCGGGCCGTCGAGCTGGAGCTCTCGCAGGAGGTCCTGGACGGTCTCGACGAGATCTTCCCCGGTCCCGGCCCCTCGCCGGAGGCCTTCGCCTGGTAGGCAGGCGCTGCCCCGGCCGGTCCTGGTCCCGAGGTCGTCCCGGTCTGCCGGAAGGGTCTTCCGGCAGACCGGGACGTCTTGCGTCACAAGGGAGGGGTCGTCGCGGCAGGGCGCCGGCGGCAGGCTACTTTCCGATCGCCGCGGCCATCGCCACCACCGCGAACATCAGCACGAGCACACCGGCCATGATCCGGTTACGGGTCTTCGGGTCCACGTATCGAGACTAACCGGGCCCCGTCACCCGTCCGCCCCGAGCCCCCACCGGCCCACCGTCTCGTAGCGCGGCTGCTCCCCCGGCACCCCGGACCTCGGCAGCCTGCTGCGGACGAGGCTCAGCTCCCCGACCGTCCACTCCCGTCCCGCGAACACCTCGAGCGCCGCGACGTACGGCCGGAAGTCCGCGGCCCCCCGGCTGCTGCGTGCCAGCGTCAGATGCGGGCGGTGGGGGCGGTGCTCCCCCGTCTCCACGCCCGCCTTCCGGCCCGCGGACTCGGCACGGTCGGCGAGCAGCCCCATCGCGGCGACGTCCCCCGACGCCCCCACCCACAACGCCCGGCCGCCGAAACGTCCGCCTCCGTGCAGGGACAGCCGGAACGGCTCGGTGCGCCGGGCCGCCCGCGCCAGCCGCTCGGACAGGTCCGGTACGGCCTCCTCGTCCACCTCACCGTAGAACGCGAGCGTGAAGTGCCAACCGGGCCGTGCCGTCCAGCGCATCCCGTCCGCCCCCGGCAGACGCTCCAACGCATGGACGGTGGAGGCGAGTTCACGGATCGCTTCGTCAGGCGGCAGCACCGCGGCGAAGAGTCTCATGACCTCACACTTCCAGGGAACGGATCACTCGGCCACCGTCATCATGGGGGGATGCTGATACGCAGAGGCACCACCGACGACATCCCCGTGATCCTCGGTCTGCTCGACGGCGCGGTCGCGTGGCTCGTCTCACAGGGACGCACCCGGCAGTGGGGCACCCGGCCCTGGTCGGAGCTGCCCAGAGGCGAGGAGACCGTGCGCAGGTACGTGACGGGCGGCGAACCCTGGATCGCGGAGATCGACGGCGTCCCCGCGGGCACGCTCACCCTCACCGACGGGCCCGGCGCCTACCTGGCACCCGCGGACGAACCCGAACGCTATGTCCATCTGCTGGCGGCCGACCATCGCTTCTCGGGCCGCGGTGTCGGCGGCGCGCTTCTCGCCCATGCGGTCCAGGAGGCCCGGCGCGCGGGCGTCGGTCTGCTGCGGGTCGACTGCTACGCGGGGGACGACGGCAAGCTGGTCGGCTACTACGAGCGCAACGGCTTCACCCGGACGGAGGCCTTCACCGTCGGCGAGGACCAGTGGCCGGGCCAGGTGCTGGCACAGCGCGTGTGACACCTCGAGGGGCGCCCTGGGACGCCCCTCGAGATGTCACACCGACGCCGTCGCCGGCTGCTCCCGCTGGGCACGCGGTACGAAGCGCACCCGCGGATACCCGCGGTCCCAGCCCACGGCCAGCCGCAGGCCGCCGACCCGTGCCAGGATCAGGCCGATGGTCACGGCCGCCGCGGCCGATATCAGACCACCCACCGCGAACCCGATCCGGGCGCCGTAGGCGTCCGTGATCCAGCCGACCACGGGGGCACCCAGCGGCGTACCGCCCATGAAGACCATCATGAACAGGGCCATGACGCGGCCGCGCATCGCCGGGTCCGTGCCCATCTGGACGGTCGTGTTCGCCGTGACGTTCACCGTCAGACCGCAGATCCCTATCGGCACCATGAGCAGCGCGAACAGCCACAGGGACGGGGCCACGGCGGCCACGACCTCCAGCACACCGAAGGCGGCCGCGGCCGCGATCAGCAGGCGCAGCGGGGCCGTACCGCGCCGGGCGGCGAGCAGCGCGCCGGTGAGCGAACCGAGCGCCATCAGCGTGTTGAAGAGGCTGTAGGCACCGGCGCCTGCATGGAAGACATGGTCCGCGTAGGCCGAGAGCCAGACCGGGAAGTTGAAGCCGAAGGTGCCGATGAACCCGACGAGGACGATCGGCCAGATCAACTCGGGGCGCCCGGCGACATAACGCAGTCCTTCACGGAGCTGGCCCTTGCCGCGCGGGGCGCGCTCCACCATGTGCAGCTCCCGGGCGCGCATCAGCAGCAGGCCGCTGATGGGCGCGAGGAAGGACACGCCGTTGAGCAGGAAGGCCCAGCCCGTGCCGACACCGGTGATCAGGACACCCGCGACGGCGGGGCCGACCAGCCGGGCGGACTGGAAGTTCGCCGAGTTCAGGCTGACCGCGTTCTGCAGCTGCCCGGGGGCGACCATCTCGGAGACGAACGACTGCCGGGCCGGGTTGTCGACGACCGTGGCGAGTCCCACGGCGAAGGCCGCGAGGTAGACGTGCCAGACCTGGACGTGACCGGTGAGGGTCAGGAAGGCGAGGACAAGTCCCGTGGCACCCATGGCCGACTGCGTGACCAGCAGGGTCCGGCGCTTGGGCAGGCGGTCGACGAGGACACCGCCGTACAGACCGAAGAGCAGCATCGGCAGGAACTGCAGCGCCGTGGTGACACCGACGGCGGTGGAGGAACCGGTGAGGCTCAGCACCAGCCAGTCCTGGGCGATGCGCTGCATCCACGTGCCGGTGTTGGACACCACCTGGCCGAGGAAGAACAGCCGGTAGTTCCGCACGCGCAACGAGCTGAACATCGAGGACCTGGCGGGCTCGGCCCGCCCGGGGGCGTTCGTGGTGGACGTGGGGGGCTTCGAGGGTCCGGGGCTGCGGGGAGCACCGGTGGGGTCGTGGGCGGACGGGGAGTCGTGGGCGGCTGGTGCGGGGGCGGAAGCTGCTCCGGTTCCCGAACTCAAAAGATTTCGCCTCCTTGCGATGGGGTTGTCCCTACGGCCGCGGGTGGGGGCCGCGTGTCACAGATGCGCGAGCTTCTCCAGGACGGGGGCGGCGGCGCGGAGTTTCGCCCACTCGTCCTCGTCCAGACCCTCGACCAGTCCCGCAAGGAACGCGTTTCGCTTCCGGCGGCTCTCCTCGAGCATCGCCTCGGCCCGTTCGGTCTGCGTGACCACCTTCTGGCGCCGGTCCTCGGGGTGCGGCTCCAGCTGGACCAGACCCTTGCTCTCCAGCAGCGCCACGATGCGGGTCATCGAGGGCGGCTGGACATGCTCCTTGCGAGCGAGCTCGCCGGGCGTGGCGGAGCCGCAGCGGGCGAGGGTGCCGAGCACCGACATCTCGGTCGGGCTCAGCGACTCGTCGACCCGCTGGTGCTTGAGTCGGCGCGACAGCCGCATCACGGCGGAGCGGAGAGCGTTCACGGCGGCAGCGTCGTCGCCATGGGTCAGGTCAGCCATGCTCTTTAGCGTAACTCATTACCTTCTCTAAAGACCACTCGAGCGCGCGGTCCGTACGGGCGACGCCGGCCATCACCCTCTCCGCATCTTCGAGCCGGCCGATAAAACCCCTGAGCGGCACTCATCACCCATATGAGTGATACAGCAGCGGAACGTGACACACCGCGCGCCCCGGTCCGGCAACCCTCATAGCCATGGGGACCGACGTGCTCAGCGTGCGGGTGGACCGGGAGCTGCTCGACCGGCTCCGGCACCATGCCGCGAAAAGAGGAATGAGCGTCCAGGACTATGTCGTCCGGACGCTCATTCGGGATGACTTCGACGAGCGCTTCCACGCCGCCGTCGAGGAGACGGAACGCTTCTACGGGGTCACCTGACCCGGCGGAGGCCCTCCGAGCCGCCGGGCCTCGCCCCCGCGGCTCAGGTCAGACCCAGCGCCGGCATCAGGTAGTAGAAGCCGAAGACCGCCGCCACCACGTACATCGGGACCGGGACCTCACGACCGCGGCCCGCGGCCAGGCGCAGCACCACGAAGGTGATGAAGCCCATGCCGATGCCGTTGGTGATCGAGTAGGTGAACGGCATCATCAGCATCGTCACGAAGGCCGGGACGGCGATCGTGTAGTCGGCCCAGTCGATCTCCTTGACGGAGTTGGACAGGATCAGGAAGCCGACCGCGACCAGCGCCGGGGTGGCCGCCTGGGACGGGACCATCGTGGCGACCGGCGTGAGGAAGAGGGCCACGGCGAACAGCGCGCCCGTGACCACGTTCGCCAAGCCCGTGCGCGCGCCCTCGCCGACGCCCGCCGTGGACTCCACGAAGCAGGTGGTGGCCGAGGAGGAGCTGGCACCGCCCGCCGCGACCGCGATGCCGTCGACGAAGAGGACCTTGTTGATGCCGGGCATGTTGCCCTCGGCGTCGGTCAGCTTGGCCTCGTCGCCGATGCCCATGATCGTGCCCATCGCGTCGAAGAAGCACGACAGCAGGACCGTGAAGACAAACAGGATTCCGGTCAGCACGCCGACCTTGCCGAAGCCGCCGAACAGGCTGACCTTGCCGATCAGGCCGAAGTCGGGAGTGGCGACGGGGTTGCCGGGCCACTCCGGGACCGTCAGGCCCCAGGTCGAGATCGTCGTGACCGCGTTGAGGACGAGCGCGAGGACCGTCATCGCCACGATCGAGATCAGGATCGCGCCCGGCACCTTGCGCACGATCAGCGCGAAGGTGAGCAGCGTGCCGACGATGAAGACCAGGACGGGCCAGCCGTTCAGATGGCCGTCGCCGCCGAGCTGGAGGGGGACCGTCGTCTGGGCGACGTCCGGGATGCGGGTGACGAAGCCGGAGTCGACGAGACCGATCAGCATGATGAACAGGCCGATACCGATCGCGATGCCCTTGCGCAGGCCGAGCGGCACCGCGTTCATCACACGCTCGCGCAGACCGGTGGCCACCAGCAGCATCACCACGAACCCGGCGAGGACGACCATGCCCATCGCGTCCGGCCACGACATGCGCGGAGCGAGCTGGAGCGCGACGACCGTGTTCACGCCGAGGCCGGCGGCGAGCGCGATCGGCACATTGCCGATGACACCCATGAGCAGCGTGGTGAAGGCGGCCGTGACGGCGGTCGCGGTGACCAGCTGACCGTGGTCGAGGTGGTGCCCGTACACGTCCTTGGCGCTGCCGAGGATGATCGGGTTCAGCACGATGATGTAGGCCATCGCGAAGAACGTGGCGAAACCGCCGCGAATCTCGCGCGGGAGCGTGCTGCCCCGCTCGGAGACCTTGAAGTAGCGGTCGATGGCGCCGGACGGGGGCGTGGTGCCCGGCTGCTGCGGGGCGGGGACCTTGGCGGGAGCCGAGGTGGGCATGCGGGACCTCAATGCTGCGGGCGACCGGTGACAAAAGCGATCGAGTCGGGCTGTCGCCTGATCACCAAGGGACTTCCTCAACGCTTCCTTTGGTGGTTCATACGAACAGAAGCAGCCAGACTCGAACCGTTTCAGTATGAACATATAAGGCGTAGATCGCTATCTCCGCGCGTAGACCCTTGGTACGCAAGGGGTCCCCGCAGTTCCCGGGGTGTCCGCCGCCCCCGGCCGGACTCCTCGTAAGCTGTGGGCATGGCGAAGTGGACCCCCAGACACGAGGCGCCGGAGCCCCTGGAGGGCCCCGTGGTCGCCACCATCACCGGCGGCACGATCCTCTGGTTCGTCCTCTTCCTGGCCCAGCTCCCGTTCTACGGCTGGTTCGCCGACCACGGGCACACCTGGTGGCTGTGGACCTGTCTGGCCGGCGCGGGCCTCGGCTGCATCGGGATCTGGTACGTCCGCAGGCGCGACGCGGCCATCAAACGGGCCGCGGCCCGTCAATAGCCCCGAGGTTCCCCCTACACCCACCGCACGAGAGCCGTCCTCCCCTGGTCGGATCTTTGGGCTGCTCGGCGGGTGAACGCGCAAATCCACACGTACCGTCGAATGCATGACGCACATCGACGCGGGCGCCGAGCTCGATCCCGTGCACCCCGTCCCCGTGCCGGGGCAGACGCGGGGGCTGTCCGCCACCGAGGTGGCCGAGCGGGTCGCCCGTGGGGACGTCAACAACGTCCCCGTCCGCAGCAGTCGCACCCTGGGCGAGATCGTCCGCGCGAACGTCTTCACCCGCTTCAACGCGATCATCGGCGTGCTCTGGCTGGTCATGCTGTTCGTGGCGCCCTTCCAGGACAGCCTCTTCGGGTACGTGATCATCGCCAACACGGGCATCGGCATCATCCAGGAGTGGCGTGCAAAGAAGACCCTGGACTCGCTCGCGGTGATCGGCGAGGCGAGGCCTACGGTGCGCCGGGACGGAGTGGCCGCCGAGGTCGCCACCTCCGAGATCGTGCTGGACGACGTCATCGAGGTGGGCCCCGGCGACAAGATCGTGGTCGACGGCTCCTGCGTCGAGGCCGACGGTCTGGAGATCGACGAGTCACTGCTGACCGGTGAGGCCGACCCGGTCGTCAAACGGCTCGGTGATCCCGTCATGTCCGGCAGCTTCGTCGTCGCTGGGACCGGCGCCTTCAAGACCACCAAGGTGGGGCGTGAGGCCTACGCCGCCCAGCTCGCCGAGGAGGCCTCCCGGTTCACCCTGGTCCACTCCGAACTGCGAAGCGGCATCTCCACGATCCTCAAGTACGTGACGTGGATGATGGTCCCGACCGCGATCGGCCTGGTCATCAGCCAGTCGGTCGTCAAGCAGCACGGCTTCAAGGACTCCATAGCCCGCACGGTCGGCGGCATCGTGCCCATGGTCCCCGAAGGGCTCGTGCTGCTGACCTCCGTCGCCTTCGCCATCGGGGTGATCCGGCTCGGGCGCAAACAGGTCCTCGTCCAGGAGCTGCCCGCCATCGAAGGGCTCGCCCGCGTCGACACCGTCTGCCTGGACAAGACGGGCACCCTCACCGAGGGCGGCATGGACGTCACCGAACTGCGGCCGCTCCAGGGCGCCGACGAGACCTACGTACGCAAGGTGCTCGGCGCACTCGGCGAGTCGGACCCGCGCCCCAACGCCTCCCTCCAGGCGATCATCGACGCCTACCCGGACAGCGAGGACTGGCGCTGCATCGAGGCGCTCCCCTTCTCCTCCGCCCGCAAGTACAGCGGCGCCTCCTTCAGCGAGGGCGACGGAGAGTCCAGTACATGGCTACTGGGCGCCCCGGACGTCCTGCTGGACCCCGACGACCCGGCCCTGGCCGAGACCGAGCGGCTCAACGAACAGGGGCTGCGGGTGCTGCTGCTGGCCCGCACCGCCCGGGACCTGGACGACCGGCGGGTCACGTCCGGTGTCCGGCCCACCGCCCTGGTCGTCCTCGAGCAGCGGCTGCGCTCCGACGCCGCCGACACCCTGCGCTACTTCGCCGACCAGAACGTCCACGCCAAGGTGATCTCCGGCGACAACGCGGTCTCCGTGGGCGCGGTGGCCGGAAAGCTCGGTATCGCCGGCGAGACGGTGGACGCGCGGCGGCTGCCCACGAACCAGGACGAGATGGCGAAGTCACTGGACAAGGGCACCGTGTTCGGACGGGTCACCCCGCAGCAGAAGCGGGACATGGTGGGAGCGCTGCAGTCGCGCGGACACACGGTGGCGATGACCGGCGACGGGGTGAACGACGTACTCGCGCTCAAGGACGCGGACATCGGTGTCTCGATGGGTTCGGGCTCGGAGGCGACACGGGCCGTCGCTCAGATCGTGCTGCTGGACAACAGCTTCGCGACGCTGCCCTCGGTGGTCGGCGAAGGCCGGCGGGTGATCGGGAACATCACCCGGGTCGCCACGCTGTTCCTGGTGAAGACCGTGTACTCGGTGCTGCTCGCCGTGCTGGTGGTGTGCTGGCAGGTGGAGTACCCGTTCCTGCCCCGGCATCTGACGCTGCTGTCGACCCTGACGATCGGCATCCCGGCCTTCTTCCTGGCCCTGGCCCCCAACAAGGAGCGGGCCAGGCCCCATTTCGTACGGCGGGTGATGCGGTACTCGATCCCGGGCGGGGCCGTGGCCGCGATCGCGACCTTCGTCACCTACCTGGTCGCCCGCCACCACTACACGGGCCCGGGCGCGCTGGACGCGGAGACCAGCGCGGCCACCCTCACCCTGTTCCTGATCTCCATGTGGGTATTGGCGATCGTCGCCCGCCCCTACACCTGGTGGCGGGTGCTCCTGGTGGCCGCGATGGGTCTGGCGTTCCTGTTCGTCCTCTTCGTGCCGTCGCTGCAGAACTTCTTCGCGCTGAAGCTCGTCGGGATCGCGATCCCCTGGCTCGCGGTCGGCATCGCGGCGGTGGCGGCGGTCGTCCTGGAGTTCCTCTGGAAGTGGGTCGACCGCCGCTTTCCGGCGTGACGCGGTGGCAGCCGGCCACCGCGTCCGAAGTCGCCGGGCCGGTTACCTGACGTCGACGAAGTCACCCGCGGCGTTGACCGCGGGGGTCGTCGTGTTGCCCGCGAAGGCGTAGCGGTAGTAGCCGTCCACGGAGGCCTTGACCGTGGTCTTCAGATTGCCCGTGCTGCTCGTCCTGATGGTCCTGACCGTGGTGTAGGTGCTGCTGCCCTTCTTGCGGAACTGCAGCTTCACCGACTGGCCGGTGTAGTTCCCGTACTTGTTGGTCTCCCAGTTGGCGCGGGACAGCTTGCCCGTCACCGTGATGGTCCCGCCCTTCTTCACCGGCTCCGGCGAGGCGTTGACCGTCAGCGTGGAGGTGCGCTGGACGAGCGTCTTCGCGAGGCCGCCCTGGTCGGCGATGCCGATCTTGGAGACGTCCGGATCGGTCACGTCCAGTTGGCCGTTCCAGTCGATGGCCTCGGCTGCGGCGGTCCAGGAGCCCGCGTCGGCGTTCTCCAGATCTCCGTAGGCCGCGTAGATGTCGATCCTGCCCTTGCAGGCAGCGACGGTCGACGAGGTCGCGGAGCAGGTGGCCGCGGCGTCGCCGAGGACGAGGTTGCTCCAGTCGTCGAAGGAGCCCTTGTACAGGTACGGGTCCGTCTCGAAGTCCGGCGCGGTGACGTCGACGTCGGCGCCATGGGTCAGGGTGTACGAGACCGGGATGGAGACGTGGCTGGTGGGGCCCACCTTGTACGCCTTGCCGATCTTGAAGTTGGAGAAGGTGACGTTCAGCTCGTACGGCGCGCCCGCGGCGCGGGTGCCGGCGGTGAACGCCGTCCTGCCGTGCCCGGAGGCCTGCAGGACCGCTCCGAGGGCCGCGCGGTGGGAGGAGCCGGAGTCGGCGGCCCGGGCGGCCGGCGCGACGAGGGCGGCGACAGCCAGGGCGCCGGAGACGGCGGCCAGGGTGGCACGTGTGCGCATTGCGCTCTCCAAGTGGAGAAAGGGGCCTCCGCGGACTGGCTTCATGCGGGGCCGGATGTCTGCTGAGCCTCTTGGCTCGGGTCATCGGATCGGCTGCCGGAACGAATGGTTGTACGACTCCTGATCCCTCGTTCCGTGGTGGCCGGACGGTCGACGTGCCGTCGACGCAACGGCCCCCGCGCCCTGGTGGGCGCGGGGACCGGCAGGCGCTTGTGTCGGATCACCTCACGTCGACGAAGTCACCGGCGGCGCTGACGCCCGCGACGGTCGCGGAGCCCGCGAAGGTGTAGCGGAAGTACCCGTCCGCCGACGCCTTGACCGTGGTCTTCAGGCTGCCCGTCGAGGACGTCTTGATGGTCTTCACCGTCGTGTAGGTGGTGGAGCTCTTCTTGCGGAACTGGAGCTGGACGGACTGGCCCGCGTAGCCCGTGTACTTGCCGGTCTGCCAGTCGGCGCGGGTCAGCTTGCCCGTCACCGTGATGGTCCTGCCCTTCGCCACCGGCTCCGGCGAGGCGTCCACGGTGAGCTTTCCGCCGCGCAGCACCTTGAGGTGCCCGAAGTCGCCCTGCCACGTCGCGTGGTAGTCCTTGTCGACCGCGACGGCGCCGACCGTCCAGGTACCGGCGTCGGAGTTGAGCAGGTCGCCGTCGGCGGGGCGGATGTCGACGGTGGCCTTGCAGTTGAGGACGGTCGAGGACGCGGCGGTGCACGTACCCGGGTTGTCACCGCCCAGGAGGGCGCTGGGCGCGGTGATCTTGGTGCCACGATAGATGACCGGCCCGGACGCGAAGGTGCTCGGGTCGAGGCTCGCGGAGTGCGTCACGGTGTAGGTGGCGGCGACGGAGACCTTGCCGGTGGCGCTGACGGCGATGTTCTTGCCCTGGTTCACCTTGACGTTCGAGAAGGTGACGGCAGGGCCCGCGGTGCCGGCGGCGTGGGCGGCCGGTACTGCGAGGGCGGAGAGGGCCAGGGCACCGGTGAGGGCGGCCACGGTGGCACGAATACGCATTGCGTTCTCCACGAGGAGAAAGGGGCCCAGAGGTGCGATGCGCCGCCCCTGGGGCCCAAGTGACTGGGGAGTCTGTTGACTCGCGGGAAGAGATCAACGGGCGAAACGCATGGTTGTACGAGGCGGGATTCCTTTTTCCCTCCTTTACCGCAGCGCCCGCCCGCGCACCGGGCCGCCCGCTCCGGCGCCCCTCGGTCACGGACCGGCGGGGCCGGGGCGGGCGGCCGGACCGCTCAGTCGAACCAGCGGTCCCGCGCCAGCTCCTCGGTGCGGGAGGGGTCCTCCAGCAGGGCGGCGACCTCGAAGCGGCGCGGCCACTGCCCCGCGGCCCAGGCGAGTCCCGCGGCGACGCCCTCGAGGGTGGCGGCGTGGAGCGCACCGTCCGAGGTCAGCCGCCAGTCGATCTCCACCCCGTCGGCGACGAGTTCCTCGTGCTCGACGTACGAGGCGGGGGTCGCGGACCCGAGCAGCACCCGTACGGACTCCGGCACGTCGTGCTCGACGCCCTCCGAGGTGACCTCGCCCGTCACCGACCGGCTCAGCCGCCGCACCTGGAACAGCTCGGCGAGATCGGCTGCCAGCACCGGACGCACGGGCAGCAGCGGGACGCCCTCGGTGAACGGCAGCAGATCCGGCGAGTCGACCACCACCGCCTCGGCGGCGTCCACGACGGTCACCCGGCCGTCGACGACCGCGCGCAGGTCGTCCGGCAGGGTCACCTGCTCCGGGTCCAGGCCTGCCAGGGCGCCGTACAGGGCGTGCAGTTGGGCTGCCGAGACATGCCGATCGGGTTCGGCGAGCCGGTCGAGCAACTCGGCGGCACCGCCGGGTTCGTCGAGCAGGGCGGACACGGAGGTCCGTACGCCGAGTGCGCGCAGCACCTGCTCGTCCTCGAAGCCGGTCGCGTCGGCCTCGTCGTACAGGCCGCGCAGCAACGGGTCGCCGCCCGCGGCCCGCAGACCGGCGGGGCGCCGCCCGCCGAGCACCGGGTGACCGCGCAGCCACCAGGCGGTGTACGGCCGCACGATCTCGTGGGTGCCGTCCGGCAGCAGGATCCGCACAGGCTGGGTGAGCGCGTCCCGCAGCGGGGGCTGCGAGAGCAGGGCCAGGGCCTGCGGCCAGCGGTCGTCGTCGACGAGGTCGAGATCGCGCACGGCGACGACCTCGGTCGCGACCGGGGGTACCGGTGTGTCGGGCAGCCGGTCGAGGACGTCCTCGCACCAGACGTCGACGGCGTCGAGCAGCCCGACGTCGTCGGGCTCGGGGAACTCCGAGTCGCGGGGCTCCAGTTCGTCCGGGTCGAGCACCACGTCGGTGGCCCGGACCAGGGTGAAGTTCGCGAGCACGCCGCAGGCCGCCAGCGGCTGTTCGCCCCAGCGTTCGGTCATTTCGGCGTCCACGAAGGCGAGTTCGCCCTCGCGCATGACTCCGGCGAACGGGCTTCCGGGCAGCACGAGTTCACCGGCGGGAGCGAGCTCGCCGTCCTCGTCGGGCAGCGCCAGAGCGCCGAGCCAGGGTTCGTCACCGGGTTCGAGCCCGGCTTCGCGGACCAGGGCGAGCACGCTGTCGGCCAGTTCCTCGGCCTCCAGGCCCTCCTGGTCCCAGCTCGCGCCCTCGTCGTCGAGGGAGGCGGCGACGGCGGCCCTGACCTGCGGGGTGGTGAGCACGGCGCGCGGGGTCGCCGGAAGGGAGCCCAGCTTCTCCAGAAGGGGGTGGGCCGCGTCCGGGTGGGCGACCTTCAGACCCAGCCGGGCGAGTAGGTCGGGGGCCACCGGCGGCCCGTCCCCGCCGGGCAGCAGGATCTGCCGGGGCCCGATGGTGGTGCGTCCGTCGGCCAGCGGGACGGGCAGCCCGGAGAGCCGGTCCGGGTCGACCCCGGCCAGGCTGTCGTACAGCCGCCACCACCAGTCGGGCTCCTTCTCGAGCCCAGCGAGCCGGTCGACGGCCTCCGTCAGCGGCACCCGCGCCACACCCAACGTGCGCAGTTCGACGCGGCGTTCCAGACCCGCAGGCAGCAGACTGGGCAGGACCTCGGCGAGCACCCGGACGGTGGCGGCACCCGCACCCTCCACGATCTCGGCGTCCCGCGGACGCAGCGCCTCGGGCAGTTCGGAGTCGTCGCCCGCGTCGTTGGCGGGCGGCAGGAACGCGGTGCGCGGCAGCCGCTCGAGGACGGCCTGGCGCAGCGCGCCGTCCAGCTCCCCCTTGCCCAGCGGACCGGGGATCAGGTCGATGGCTCCGGGCGTCACCGGGCGCCAGGCGGCGAGGAGTTCGGCGTACGCGTCGGCCGCGCGCTCCACCAGGTACGCGGTCAGCGCGCCGGCCGCGGCATGGCGCCGGGTGGTGTCCAGCGGGAACGAGGCGATGAGCAGGGCGGGCACGCCGAGCGCCTCGTCGCTGGGGGTGGGCGCGTGCACCACCGGTGCGGTGCGTGGCTCGGCGGGGGTGCCGTCGGCGTTCACCGGCACGGCCCAGGTGACCGACCAGTGGGGGCGCAGCCGCTCCTCGACCGGGCGGTCGGCGAGAAGATCCGCGGTGAGGGGGCCGTGCCGGGAGACGGTGCGCCAGCGGGTGGCGCCCCCGCGGGAGTCCTCGACGACCGTGTCGGCTCCGTCGCTGCGCCGGCGCAGGATGCGCGGCCCGGCGCCGCCGATCTCGACGACGACCTCCTCGAGCCCGGGCAGGGCGAGCAGGAGTGCGTCGTCTACGCCCTGGAGGAGGCGTTCGGCGAGGTCTGCGGCGGCCGCGTCGCGCAGCGGCAGGATGACGACGGTGTCGTAGGGGTCGGGAGCCGTGCCCTCGGCGGCGAACGGCAGCCTGAGCAGCGGCACATGGCCGTCGCGGCGGCGGATCTCGTCGCCGAGGCGCAGGCTCTGCCCGGCGGCCTCCTCGGCCAGTGCCCGGGCTTCGGCCAGGGACCAGCGGACACCGCCGTGCCGGCCGACGACCGCCGGCTCGTCGCTGACGGCGAGGACGGCCGCGAAGCCGACGCCGAAGCGGCCGACGGTGGGCTCGTCGCCGTCGCGCTTGGCGGAGGCCCGCAGCGTGGACAGCGACTCGGCACCGGCCGCGTCCAGGGGCGCGCCGGTATTGGCCGCGACGAGCACCCCGTCGCGGAGGGTGAGGCGGAACCGGCCCGGGACACCGGCCCGCGCCGCCGCGTCGGCGGCGTTCTGCGCGAGCTCGACGACCAGACGGTCGCGGTAGCCGCCGAGTACCAGGTCCTCCTCGGCGTTGGCGTCCTCGCGGAACCGGGCGGGGCTGGTGGCCCAGGCGTCCAGCACACCGCGCCGCAGGCGCGCCGTCCCAAAGGGGTCCGCGCCCTCGGCCGCCGGCTGCACCAACTTGCTCACGGTTCACTCTCCCTCTCAGCGCGTGCGGGACGAAGGTACCGTGCGCCGTGGGTGCCGCGGACCGCGGAATGCCGCCGTCGGCCGAGGTGGCCGCCGCCCCGGACCCTCCCGGGGCACCGCGTCAGGAGTGACCCAGCTCCGCCGCGGACTCGTCCGACACCGCCGGCACGGAGCCCGAGTCGGGGGACGGCCGCAACGGGAACGGCTCCACCCTGGTCTCGTCGACCACCGGAGGGGCGGGCCGCGGTGTCTTGGGCATGACCGCCGCCTCCGAGTGCGCTCCGCAGCCGTAGGACAGGGAGACCATGCGCCCGTCCGCCGGGGAGAACTCGTTGGCGCACACGCCGAAGGCCTGCCCGAGCGAACCGCCCACCGGCACCAGGAAGGCGCAGCTGACACAGGTCGCGGGCGCCGCCTGGGCCATGGGGGTCTTCGGCCCGAAGGAGTCCTCCCAGCGGTCGGCCGCCGTGTGCAGTCCGTAGCGGGACAGCACCCGGGCCCGGCCCATGCCCAGTTCCTCGGCCACGGCCGCGATCGATCCGCGCGTCGGCGCGATGGGCAGGTTCGCCGGGGCTCCGCCGGTGACCTCCGCGTCCTCCGCCTCGACCAGCTCCGCCATCTCCCCGGACACCGCGGCGTTCGGCGGCGGCTCCTCCTCGCCGCAGAACCCGGGCTCCAGACGCAGGTCCTCGGCGTCCGTCGGCAGCAGATCGCCGGGGCCGAGGTCACCGGGGCGCAGCCGCTCGCTCCACGGCACCCACTCCGGGGCGAGCAGCGCATCGGGGCCGGGCAGCAGGACGGTCTCGTCGAGCGTGACCACCTTGGCGCGCGAGGCCCGGGCCACCGTCACCGCCCAGCGCCAGCCCCGGTACCCGAGCTCCTTGCACTCGAAGAAGTGCGTGACAACACGGTCGCCCTCGGACACCGTCCCGACATGCTCGCCGACCACGCCGGGCGCGGCCGTCTCCTCGGCGGCGGCGCGGGCGAGGTCGACCGCCTCGGCGCACAGGCGGTCGGGGGTGCGGCTTCGCGTTGTCGCTGCGCTCACGGGTATCGCTTCTCTCCTACGCCGTCTCACGGGTGCGCCCTTCCTCGGCTGCGGGTGCGGACGGAGCGGACCAGCGGGCCGCGTCGACGTCCGCGCCCGATCGCGCTCGGGCACACCTACACCACCCATTCTGCGGGATGGATGAGAGGCGCGCGGCCGAGAACGATCGCCACGGCGCGCTACGCACGCTACCTTCTCCCGGCCGCTGCGCCCACACCGAGTCGCTGGGCATTCCCGGAGCGCGGCACTCCGGGCACCGGCCGAAGGCCCCGCAGCGGCGGCTTCCGGCCCCCGAACACGGCGAGCACGTTCCGTGTCCCGGACCGTCGGGCCCGCGCGCGCCGCGCCATCCGGCCCGCCGCCCCGGGCCGCCCGCACCCCCGCGGGACGCCACTCGGTCACGTACGGGCGGTAACCGCACTACCCCCGCCGTTCTCGGGGCACTATGACGGGGTGGCAGCCGCGAGGTCGTCCCAGGGAACCGCCGGGGTCAACGGGGTCAAGGGACGTGAGCGAAGTGGCGGTTCGGGCCGGTTCGGCGGGTCCGTCCGCGCGGTCGGCCGTGCCCTCCACCTGCCCGTGACCGGCGCCGCCCGCGGCATCCGCAAGGCCACCCACGCGCACGGCGCGGGCGAGTCCGGGCTCGGCAAGCTGATCGAGCTGCATGCCGTGAACGGCGCGGGCGACGTGATGATCACCGTCGCCCTGGCCTCCACCGTCTTCTTCTCCGTGCCGACCGACGAGGCCCGGGGACGCGTCGCGCTCTACCTCGCCATCACCATGGCGCCGTTCACGCTGCTGGCCCCGGTGATCGGCCCGCTCCTGGACCGGCTCCCGCACGGGCGCAGGGCCGCGATGGCGGCCGCGATGCTCGCCCGCGCCCTGCTCGCGCTGATCATCTCGGGGGCGGTCGCGGCCGGCGGAATCGAGCTGTATCCGGCCGCGCTCGGCGTGCTCGTCGCGTCCAAGGCCTACGGAGTCGTCCGCAGCGCTGTGGTGCCCCGGCTGCTGCCGCCCCGTTTCTCCCTGGTGAAGGCCAACTCCCGGGTCACCCTCGGCGGCCTCCTCGCCACCGGCGTGGCGGCGCCCATCGGCGCCGGGCTGCAGACCATAGGTCCGGGCTGGCCGCTGTACGGCGCCTTTGTGATCTTCATCGCCGGCACGTTCCTGTCGTTCTCGCTGCCGCCGAAGGTCGACTCCGCCAAGGGCGAGGACGTCGCGCTGCTCGCCGCGGACGCCGAGCACCTGCGCGGCCCGCATCGCAGCAGCACCGGGCGCCGTCCGGGACTGCGCACCGTCGGCCCCGCCGTCACCCACGCACTGGGGGCCAATGCCGCCCTGCGCTGCCTGTCCGGGTTCCTGATCTTCTTCCTGGCCTTCCTGCTGCGCGAGCACCCGCTCGCGGGTGAGAGCGCGGCGGTGTCCCTGGGGATCGTCGGCGTCGCGGCGGGCGCGGGGAACGCACTCGGCACGGCCGTCGGCGCCTGGCTGAAATCCCGCGCTCCCGAAGTGATCATCGTGACGGTCGTCGCGATGGCGCTGGGCGCGGCGATCACCGCGGCGATCTTCTTCGGCGCGTTCCTGGTCGCGTCCCTCGCGGCGGTCGCCGGGTTCGCCCAGGCACTGGCCAAACTGTCGCTGGACGCGCTCATCCAGCGGGACGTGCCGGAGCTGGTCCGCACCTCCGCGTTCGCGCGCTCCGAGACCCTGCTGCAGGTCGCCTGGGTGCTGGGCGGGGCGATCGGCATCGCGCTGCCGCTGAACGGGGTGCTCGGGCTCGTGGTGGGCGCCGCGATCGTCGCCCTGGGCTGGCTGGCGACCGTCCGGGGCCTGCTCGCCTCGGCCCGCCGCGGCGGCGCCGCGAAACCGCGGGTGGCCTGACCGGCGGGGCGTGCGGCACCTGATCGCACGAGTGCGCGGCACGTCGCACACCCCACGTGGGGAGTGGGCCGGACGTGCCCGATAGCCTTCGGCCATGACCGCACTGCGTTCCCGCCGCGCCGTAGCCGCCCTCGGCGCCGTCTCCGCCGGACTCCTCCTGCTGTCCGCCTGTAGCAAGCCGACGCCGCTGGCCACCGTCACGGTCGGTACGGACTCGGTGAGCACCGAGACCGACTGCTACAACGACGGCAAGGAGATCACCACCGCGCAGGCGGCGCCGTGCCTCGACCAGAAGTCCAAGGACATCAAGTCGATCAAGGTCGACCCCGACGACACGGTCCGCTTCGGTGTCGACCCGAGCATCGCGGACCAGGGCTGGACGATCCTGATGAACGGTCAGCCGCTGACCGAGTCCAGCAAGAAGACCTACCGCACGATCCCCGGCAGCGTGTTCTTCAACGCGCAGTACGGCGCGAGCGGCAACTCCACCCTCGTCTCCATCAAGGAGGGCGAGAGCAAGGTGACGGGTCTGTGGTCCTTCAAGCTCGAGAAGGCCTCCTGATCACGTCCCGCGCACACGTTCTGATCGCCACCGCGGTCCCGGCCGAACGGGACGCGGTGGCCGGTGCGTTCGCCGGACCGGCCGTGGAGGTCCCGCTCCCGGGGGTGACCCTGCACCGCACCGGCGGCCTGGACCTCGTCGCGGCCGGTGTGGGTCCCGCGCTCGCCGCCTCCTCCACCGCCTCCGCGCTCACCGCCGCCGCCCTGCGGGGTGCCCCCTACGACCTCGTGGTCTGCGCGGGTGTCGCAGGCGGTTTCGCGCCACACGCGCCCGTCGGCTCGCTTGTCGTCGCCGACGACATCGTCGCCGCCGATCTCGGCGCCGAGACCCCGGACGGATTCCTGCCCGTCACCGAGCTGGGCTTCGGCACCTCCGGTCACCGGCCACCGGAATCACTCGTACGAGACCTCGCCGCCGCCACCGGTGCGCTCACGGGTGGCGTGCTCACGGTCTCGACCGTGACCGGGAGCGCCGCGCGCGCCACGGAGCTGCGCGCCCGTCACCCGCATGCGCTCGCCGAGGCGATGGAGGGGTTCGGCGTCGCCGAGGCGGCCGCCGCGCACGGCACACCCGTCGTGGAGATCCGCGCCGTCTCCAATCCCGTCGGCCCGCGCGACCGCGCCGCCTGGCGCATCGGCGACGCCCTCACGGCCCTCACCGAGGGTTTCGGGAAGCTCGCGCCCGTACTGGAGAGTTGGAATCAGCATGACCGCAACCCATGAGCCCCTCCGGATCGCGTACTCGCCCTGCCCCAACGACACCTTCGTCTTCGACGCCTGGGCGCACGGCCGGGTACCGGGTGCCCCCGGCCTGGACGTCACCTTCGCCGACATCGACATCACCAACGGCATGGCCGAGCGCGGCGAGTTCGACGTCCTGAAGGTGTCGTACGCCGTCCTGCCGTACGTCCTCGACGAGTACGCCCTGCTGCCGTGCGGAGGCGCGCTGGGGCGCGGCTGCGGCCCGCTGGTGCTGACCCGCGAGGCGGGGACCGACCTCACCGGACGGACGGTCGCCGTGCCGAGCGAGAAGTCGACGGCGTATCTGCTCTTCCGGCTCTGGGCCGCGGACACCGTGCCCGGCGGGGTCGGAGAGATCGTGGTCATGCCGTTCCACGAGATCATGCCGGCGGTGCGCGACGGCAAGGTCGACGCGGGACTCGTCATCCACGAGGCGCGGTTCACGTTCCAGAACTACGGGCTGCACAAGCTCGCCGACATGGGCGAGCACTGGGAGGACACCACCGGCCTGCCCATCCCGCTGGGCGCGATCATCGCCAAGCGCTCGCTGGGTGCGGACACGCTGAAGCTGCTCGCCGACTCCGCCCGTACGTCCGTGCGCACGGCCTGGGACGACCCCGAGGCGTCGCGCGCGTATGTCATGGAACACGCGCAGGAGATGGACCCCGCGGTGGCGGACCAGCACATCGGCCTGTACGTCAACGAGTTCACGGCCGACCTGGGCGAGGACGGTTACGCGGCGGTCCGCGGACTGCTCACACGTGCGGCGGCCGAGGGGCTCGTACCGCCCCTCGGCCCGGACGCGCTCGTCTTCCCCTGACCGGGGTCAGACGTCCAGTTGGTCGGCGACCGCGCGCAGCAGACCCGCGATCTTCTTGCCGGAGGCCTTCTCGGGGTAGCGGCCCTTCTCGAGCATCGGTGTGATGTTCTCCAGGAGGGTCGTCAGGTCCTGGACGATGGAGGCCAGTTCGTCCGGCTTCTTGCGCTGCGCGGCGGCGACCGACGGAGCCGGCTCCAGGAGGCTGACCGACAGCGCCTGGTCGCCGCGCTGGCCCGCGACGACACCGAACTCCACGCGCTGTCCCGGCTTCAGGGAATCGACTCCGGCGGGAAGTACCGAGGAATGGACGAAGACGTCGCCGCCGTCGTCGCGGGAGAGAAAGCCGAAGCCCTTCTCGCTGTTGAACCACTTGACCTTGCCGGTAGGCACGTCTGTCCTCGTCCTCGTACTCGTCGGAAACTGCGTCTGCAAAGTGTTTCGGGAAACTGCTCTGGATAGCACTGCAGCGGGCCGTGTGGACCCGCCGGGACCAAGGCTAATGGTCCGGGGGCCGGTGACAAGACGTCGCCGAGTTGTTCCTCGCGCTGGGAACTACCCTGGTCCGGTGCGTGACAAAACCCAAGCGAATTCCGCCGCTGCCGGGGACGGGCTGATCCGTGCCGGTGCCATCGTCTTCTTCGTCGGCGCTGTGGCCACACTGGTCACCGTGGCCCCGCTGCTGCTCGGGACGAAACCTTTCCCGACGTACATGTTCGGCATGAGCATGCTCATGGCCGTGGGCTTCCTCATGGCCGGGGCGGGAGTGCTCCGGTCGATCGCGGAGGGCCGTAGGCGGGCGCGCGAGATCCGGTCCTAGGACCTACCTCGGCAGGCCGTCGCCCGCACCGGAGTAGGAGCTCAGCCAGGCGGGGAACTCGGTGAGATCGGTGAGGACCACGTCGGCGCCCGCCGCCCGCAGTTCGTCGGCGGTGCAGGGGCCGGTCGCCACGGCGACGGAGAACGCGTCGGCGCCGCGGGCACCCCGGACGTCCCCGATGTGGTCGCCGACGTAGACGGCGGCGCCGTGTTCGATCAGCGCCTGAGACTTGCCCTCCGCCCACAGGTCGCCGATGACCGCGTCGGGCTCGATGCCCAGGTGCTCCAGGTGCAGCTTGGCGTTGGGCTCGTACTTGGCGGTCACCACGATCGCCCGCCCGCCGGCCGCCCGCACGGCCTCGATCGCCGAACGGGCCCCGGCCATGGCGGGCGTCGCGGCGATCGCGACATCGGGGTACATCCCGCGGTAGAGGTCGGCGGTGGCGGCGATGTGCTCCGCGGGGAACCAGTTCACCAGTTCGTCCGCCAGCGGCGGACCGAGCCGGGTGATGGCCAGATCGGCGTCGATGTACGTCCCGGTGCGCGCGGAGAGGGCCTGGTAGCAGGCTCGGATACCGGGCCGGGAGTCGATCAGCGTCATGTCGAGGTCGAAGCCGACGGTCAGGGCGCGAGAGGTCATATGGGCGATTGTCCCAGGTGACGTCGGCCGGGAGACAGGGGGCCACCCTGCGCCGCGCGGCACCGCCGGTCCCCTCACCTGGCTCGTTGCGCCCGCCAGAACAGGTACAGGGCGGAGGCGACGGCCGCACCCCTGACCACCCAGGGCCAGGTCTGGACGACCGCGTCGTTCATATGGCCCGCGGCGACGGGTTCGCCCCAGCGGCCGCTCGTGCGGCCCCACAGCCAGACGATGCCGGCGACCGCCGCCAGGCCGGGCATGCCCACGACCGCCCACTTGGACTCGGCGGGGCTCAGCCTGCGGGACGCCCAGGCGATGAGCCATCCGAGGCCGAGGGCGATCCAGTTGCCGAGCACGGCGCCTGCGATCAGGAGCACGGCGGCCAGAAGCAGCAGAGGATTGCGCCGCCCGGTCGGCCGGAACAGCCGGCGGGGCCGGGCGACCGTCGTCTCCTCGGCGGCGGGAGCGGCCTCCGTCACGGGCCCGGGGTCCTTCGGGGCCTCCGGCTTCGGCGGGGTGCCCGGCGGCGGTTTCAGCAGCTCGGGGATCTCCACGCCGCCGACGAACCCGGGCACGCTGTCGCCGAGTCCGAATCCGGCGCCGGCCCCGCCCTCCACCCGCCACCAGTCGGGCCGGGTGGCGCTGTCACCGAGTTCGTGCGCGCCGGCCAGGTGGGGCGGGGACGCGGCATTGCCGGAGGAGTCCTCGGGACGGGGCTCGGCGGGGCGGGGGCGTGGCACCACGCGCCGCAGACCCCTGGGACGCTCCTCGAAGTCGCTCGCCCGCTGCACGGGGACGGCGGCCGGACGGCTCTCGGAACCGGCGCCCGCGGCGCCCCCTGACGCGGCGGCGACCACCTCGTCGGGTGTACCGAGGCGGTCGAGGATGCGGCGGACCGCGGCCGGGCTGTCCACCGGGGACTTCGCCCGCCGGCGGTCGATCTCGTTGCGCAGCTCGGAGACGAGCCGCATACGTGCGACCGACGGCAGCTGACGCTGCTGGGCCAGGTCCCCGACCCGGCTCAGATAGTCGAAGACCAGCTGGTCGCTCTCGATCCCCACGAATCCCCTCCGCGGTGGGCCGCTTTGAGACGTACCGTATCCCCCGCGAACCGTCCCCGGGGGATCCGCCCCCGGACCTTGTATCGGTCCGGCCGGCCCCGCCCTGGAGCCCCTCGCCCCCGGCTTCGCCGGGGCGGAGGGATCCCCGCGACGTCCCGGTCGCGTCCCGACCGGGCTGAACGGTGTGCACCTCCGCCCCACCACGACAACACCCGCTACCGTGGACCGGATGACCCCCGAGGAGCGCTCACGCAAGGAATCGCCGGGCACGGGCAGCGGCACCGCCGCACCGCGCTCACTGGCCGAGTCCCTGCGCGCGCGGGACGACGCCTCCCTGTCCGCCCTCCTCCGCGCCCGCCCGGACCTCATCACCCCGGTTCCCACCGACCTCACCCAGCTCGCCACCCGGGCGGCCACCCGGGCGAGCGTCGTCCGTGCGCTCGAGCGCCTCGACCGATTCGCCCTGCAGACCGCGGAGGCCCTGGCCGTCGCCGGGGACCCCGCCACGTACGGGGAACTCCTCGGCCTGATGGCCGGTGACGACGGACCGCAGGCCGATCCCCTGGTCGCCGAGGCCCTGCCCCGCGCCCTCACCACGCTGCGCGACCAGGCCGTCGTCTGGGGCGCGGACGACCGGCTGCGGCTCGTCCGCACGGCCCGGGAACTGCTCGCCCCGTCTCCGCAGCACCCCTCGCCCACCGGCCTCGGGCCCACGGTCGCGGAGGCCGCGGGCGGCATGTCCCCGGGGCGGATCCAGGAGATCCTGACCGCGGCCGGACTGCCCTCCACGCACGACGCCGTGTCCGCCATGACCGCCCTCTCCGAGCTGTTCGGCGACCGCGCCCGTATGGCCGCGCTCCTCGAGAAGGCACCGGCCGAGTCCCTCGAGGTGCTGTCCCGGCTGGTGTGGGGCCCGCCCTACGGCCAGGTCACCCCCAACCCCGCGCCGCGCCTGCGCTGGTTGCTGGACCGCGGCCTGCTGCTGCCCTCCCCCAAGCTGTCGGCCGGACTCGAACAGGGCAGGCCCCCCGCCCCCGGCACGGTCGTCCTGCCCCGCGAAGCGGCCCTGCATCTGCGGTCCGGCCGGGCGCACCACCACACGGAGCCGCTGCCGCCCGTCGTGGAGGCCGCCGCCACCCACTCCGCGCACATGGTGGACGCGACCGCGGCCGGTCAGGCCTACACCGCGCTCGCGACCGTCGAGGAGCTCCTGAAGGACTGGGACGAGGGCGGCCCTTCCGTACTGCGCGCGGGCGGCCTGAGCGTACGGGACCTGAAGCGGACCGCCGTGGCACTGGACGTGTCCGAGCCCGTGGCCGCCTTCTGGGTCGAACTCTGCTACGCGGCGGGCCTGTTGGCGTCCGACGGCGAGGCGGACGAGCGCTACGCCGCGACTCCCGCGTACGACGAGTGGACGGAGCTGCCCCCCGCCGGACGCTGGACCCGGCTGGTCACGGCCTGGCTGACCGCGACCCGCACCGCGGGGCTCGTCGGCGGCCGGGACGCGAAGGACCGTGCGCTCTCCGCGCTCGGCCCCGGCCTGGACCGCTCGGCCGCGCCCGAGGTCCGCCACCGCGTCCTGACGCTGCTGGCCGGACTCCCCGAGGGCGCCTCCGCCGCGCAGGAATCCGTCCTCGCCCGGCTCCGCTGGGAGCGCCCGTTGCGCGCCGACCGGCCCGCGGCCGACGACCTGCGCAGCCGGCTCGCCCAGTGGACGCTGTCCGAGGCGGAGCTGCTGGGCGTCACGGGCCGCGGCGCCCTGTCCGGGCACGGCCGTGCCCTGCTCGGTGAGCGCCCGGACCACACCCCGCCCGCCGAGCCGACCGGTCCGGGCGACAAGCTGCCCGTCCACCGGCAGCACCACCGCCCCGCCCCGCACGAGCCCCTCACGGCCGCCGAACAGACGGCGGCCGCCGCCCGCGCCGCTCGTCTGCTCGCGCCCCTGCTCCCCGAACCGCTGGACCACGTCCTGCTCCAGGCGGACCTGACGGCGGTGGCACCCGGCCCGCTGCAACGGCCGCTCGCCGACATGCTGGACGTCCTCGCGGACGTGGAGTCCAAGGGCGGCGCGACGGTCTACCGCTTCACACCGGCCTCCGTGCGCCGCGCGCTCGATGCGGGCCGTACGGCCTCCGATCTGCACGCCTTTCTCGCCGCGCACGCGCGCACCCCGGTCCCGCAGCCGCTCGCGTACCTGATCGACGACGTGGCCCGCCGGCACGGGCACCTGCGGGTCGGCGCCGCCTCCGCGTATCTGCGCTGCGACGACGACGCCCTGCTGAGCGAGATCCTCGCCGACAGGCGCTCGGCAGGACTGCGCCTGCGCAGGCTGGCCCCGACGGTCCTGGCCGCCCAGTCCGATCCGGCGGTGCTCCTGGAGGGCCTGCGCACGATGGGCTTCGCCCCTGCGGCCGAGTCCGCCGAGGGCGACGTCCTGATCACCCGCGCCCATGCCCACCGCACCCCGCCCCGCACCCCGCCCGAGCCGGTCCCGGACGGCCCCCCGACCCCCGACACCACACTGCTGACGGCGGCCCTCCGCGCGGTACGCGCGGGCGACCTGGCCTCCACGGCGCCGCGCAAGCCGACGGGAGCCCCCGCCACGGGCGGCGATCTGCCCCGCACGACCTCGGCCGAGACCCTGGCCACCATGCAGGCCGCCGTCCTCACCGGCGAGTCCCTGTGGATCGGCTACGTCAACGCCGAGGGCAGCGCCAGCCAGCGGGTCATCGCTCCCATCCGTGTGGAGGGCGGCTTCGTCACGGCCTACGACCACACGGCCGACGAAGTGCGCACCTATCCGTTGCACAGGGTCACCGGGGTGGCCGAGCTGGCGGACGACCAGCTGTGATCACACCCGTATGAGGCACACTGGACGTTTGGCCGCACGATCAGGCCACATGGAAAGGGTGCCGCGCGTGAATGGTCCGCTCATCGTTCAGTCCGACAAGACCCTGCTTCTCGAAGTCGATCACGAGCAGGCCGACGACTGCCGTCGGGCCATCGCTCCGTTCGCCGAACTGGAGCGCGCTCCCGAGCACATCCACACCTACCGGGTGACCCCGCTCGGACTGTGGAACGCGCGGGCCGCCGGGCACGACGCCGAGCAGGTCGTCGACGCCCTCGTGCAGTACAGCCGGTATCCGGTGCCGCACGCGCTGCTCGTCGACATCGCCGAGACCATGGACCGCTACGGGCGGCTGACCCTCAGCAAGCACCCCGCGCACGGCCTGGTCCTGACGAGCACCGACCGGCCGGTGCTCGAGGAGGTGCTCCGGTCCAAGCGGATCGCCCCGCTGGTCGGTGCGCGGATCGACCCGGACACCGTCGCCGTCCATCCCTCCGAACGCGGGCAGATCAAGCAGGTGCTGCTCAAGCTGGGCTGGCCGGCCGAGGACCTCGCGGGCTACGTGGACGGCGAGGCGCACCCGATCGAACTGCGCGAGGACGGCTGGGCCCTGCGGCCCTACCAGAAGCAGGCCGTGGAGAACTTCTGGCACGGCGGCAGCGGTGTCGTCGTGCTGCCCTGCGGCGCCGGCAAGACGCTCGTCGGCGCCGGTTCGATGGCGGAGGCCAAGTCCACCACCCTCATCCTGGTCACCAACACCGTCTCCGCCCGGCAGTGGAAGCACGAGCTGGTGAAGCGGACCACCCTCACCGAGGACGAGATCGGCGAGTACTCCGGCACACGCAAGGAGATCCGCCCGGTCACCATCGCCACCTACCAGGTACTCACCACCAAGCGGAAGGGCGTCTATCCGCACCTGGAGCTGTTCGACTCCCGCGACTGGGGCCTCATCGTCTACGACGAGGTGCATCTGCTGCCCGCGCCCGTCTTCAAGTTCACGGCGGACCTGCAGGCACGACGGCGGCTCGGGCTGACGGCGACGCTGGTGCGCGAGGACGGCCGCGAATCGGACGTGTTCTCCCTCATCGGCCCCAAGCGTTTCGACGCGCCGTGGAAGGAGATCGAGGCCCAGGGGTACATCGCGCCCGCCGACTGCGTGGAGGTGCGGGTCAACCTCACCGACGCGGAGCGGCTCGCCTACGCCACCGCCGAGACGGAGGAGAAGTACCGGTTCTGCGCGACCACCGACACCAAGCGGAAGGTGACCGAGGCCCTGGTGCGGCGCTTCGCCGGGCAGCAGATCCTCGTCATCGGGCAGTACATCGACCAGTTGGACGAGCTGGGTGAGCACCTGGGCGCGCCCGTCATCAAGGGCGAGACCACCAACGCCCAGCGCGAGAAGCTCTTCGGAGCCTTCCGCGAGGGCGAGATCAGCGTGCTCGTCGTCTCGAAGGTGGCCAACTTCTCCATCGACCTGCCGGAGGCGACCGTCGCCATCCAGGTCTCGGGCACGTTCGGCTCCCGGCAGGAGGAGGCCCAGCGGCTGGGACGGGTGCTGCGCCCCAAGGCCGACGGCCATCAGGCCCACTTCTACTCGGTCGTCGCCCGCGACACCATCGACCAGGACTTCGCCGCCCACCGCCAGCGCTTCCTGGCGGAGCAGGGATACGCCTACCGGATCATGGACGCCGACGAGCTGCTGGCCGAGAGCTGAGTCACCGGCGGGGCACGGCACGGAAAGGGTGCGCGCGGTCACGGTCCGTCGGAGGGCCGACCCGGCCCCGCGCACCCGGGCCTGCCGCCCGGCTGTGGGATGCGGGCGGGCGCCCGGCGGGACGCCCGTCAGCGGCGGCTGCGGACCCCGGACTCCTCGCCGTACTCACCGAGGAGCACCACGTCGATCGTGGCGCCCACGAACACCTTGACGGCACGCAGGGCGTTGCCGATGCGATGGCGACGGTGGTCCCCGTCGAGGGCGGTCGCGCCGGGCGGAGGGCCGTGCCGGGCGGGTGTGAAGCTTGCTGCGCTCATGTCTCCATGGTGGAACCGTGTGCCCCGAACGGCGTCGGACCAAGGACGTAACCTTCCCGCCCGCCCCGTACCCCTCCGGTCTCCCCCGTGTCGTACTCCGGAGGGACGCCGTCCCTTAGGGCACGGGGGTCGTCATCCCCGGGACGCCGGAAAATCCGTTGTCCACCACATCCACCCGTCACCTAGAATGCCCTCTCTTGCCCGCCTCCCTTCACGGAGAGCCGCCGTCCGGACGGAAACCGGACGGCACGACAGCCACCAGCCATCGCGAGGAGCCGCCCGGCGCGCGCACGCGCTCCGATCGGCCCGCCTCCCCTGTCCTCCCGGCACCGCGCGAACAGGGGAGCCCACCGCCCCGGAGGCACCTTTCCGTGTCCAGCCCGTCAGCACCGTCCGCCCCCGATCCTCTTTCCGCCCCGTCCGCGCCCGACCCGCTCACCCGCGAGCGATCCCACCTCACTCGGTCCCGGGCCGCGCTGCGCGCGATGCGCGAGGACGTGGAGAACCTCGACATCAGCGACGTCACCGCGAACTGGGTCAACGCCGAGGTCCTCGCCCGTCAGATCGAGGAGCGCATCAAGGCGCTCGCCGACCTCAGCCACACCCCTCTGTTCTTCGGCCGCCTCGACTACCTCCACGCGCCCGGCGCCGACCGAGCCGAGGGTGCGGACGGCGAGCGCTTCTACATCGGACGGCGGCATGTGCACGACGCCGACGGCGACCCGATGGTCATCGACTGGCGCGCCCCCGTCTCCCAGCCGTTCTACCGTGCCTCGAAGAAGGACCCGATGGACGTCGCCCTGCGGCGGCGCTTCGGGTACACCGGCGGGGATCTCACCGCGTACGAGGACGAGCACCTCTCCGACCCCGCCGAGGCCGCCACCACCAGCAAGCTGCTCCAGCAGGAGATCGAGCGCCCGCGTGTCGGTCCCATGCGCGACATCGTGGCCACGATCCAGCCGGAGCAGGACGAGATCGTGCGGTCGGGGCTGTCGGGGACCGTCTGCGTGCAGGGGGGACCCGGCACCGGAAAGACGGCCGTCGGCCTGCACCGGGTCGCGTACCTCCTCTATGCGCACCGCGAGCGGCTCGCCCGCACCGGCACCCTGGTCATCGGGCCGAACGCGTCCTTCCTGCACTACATCGAGCAGGTGCTGCCCGCGCTCGGCGAGCTCGCGGTGAAGCAGGCGACCGTCGACGACCTCGTCGCGCACGTCGAGGTGCGCGGCACGGACACCGCGGCCGCCGCCGTGATCAAGGGTGACGCGCGGATGGCGGAGGTGCTCCGACGGGCGGTCCGCTCACATGTGACGATGCCCACCGAGCCCGTCATGGTGGTGCGCGGCTCCCGGCGCTGGCGGGTGCCGGCATACGACCTCGAGGAGATCGTCCGCGAGTTGCTCCAGCGGGACATCCGCTACGGCGCCGCCCGCGAGGCCCTGCCGCAGCGGATCGCGCACGCCGTACTCGTACAGATGGAGCGGTCCGGGGAGGCCCCGGACGACCGTGTGCAGGACGCGGTCGCCCGCAACAGCTCCGTGAAGGCCGCGGTCAAGGCCGTCTGGCCGCCGGTCGATCCGGCGAAACTGGTCCTGCGTCTGCTCGCCGACGCGGACTTCCTCGCCGCGCACGCGGCGGGGATCCTCGACGAGGAGGAGCAGAAGGAGATCCTCTGGGCGAAGCCCGCGCGGTCCGTGAAGTCCGCCAAGTGGTCGCCCGCGGACGCGGTTCTCATCGACGAGGTCACCGACCTGGTCCAGCGCACCCATTCGCTCGGGCACGTGGTCCTGGACGAGGCCCAGGACCTGTCCCCGATGCAGTACCGGGCGGTGGGCCGGCGCTGCACGACCGGTTCGGCGACCGTGCTCGGCGACCTGGCGCAGGGCACGACCCCCTGGGCGACGCGGAGTTGGCAGGAGGCGCTCGCACACCTCGGGAAGTCGGACGCGATGGTCGAGGAGCTGACGGCCGGTTTCCGCGTGCCGACGGACGTGATCACGTACGCCTCCCGGCTGCTGCCGCACATCGCGCCGGGCCTGGCACCGGTGGCGTCGGTGCGGGAGAACCCGGGCTTCTTCCAGGTGCGTGCGATCAGCGCGTCCGGGGAAGTGGTCGCCGCCTGCGCGGAGTTGCTGCGCAACGAGGGCTCGACGGGCCTGATCGCGGCGGACGCGCGGATCCCGGTGCTCGCCGAGGCGCTCACCGCCGCGGGCATCGGTTATCTGGGCCCCGGCGAGGAGACGACCCACGAGACCCGGCTGACCCTGGTTCCGGCGTCACTCGCCAAGGGTCTCGAGTACGACTACGTGGTCCTCGACGAGCCGCAGGCGGTCGTCGACGGCGAACCGGACGAACGGACGGGTCTGCGCCGACTGTATGTCGCGCTCACACGTGCGGTCTCGGGCCTGGTCGTCACCCACGCGGCCCCGCTGCCGACCCAGTTGGGCTGAGACGACCGGGGCCGTCACGGCACGGCCCCCGGTGCGGGCCCGGATGCGCCGGGCGGCCGTCGCGAGCCCACCGGCACACGGCAGCCGCCCGAAGACGCACCAGCCACGCACCGGGGCTCCACCGGTCCGGGCTCGGACTGCCGTACGCCATACCCGAACACCTGCCACCCGGCAACGAACGATCCGCGCCGGGGCGCCACCGTCGCCCGCGGCACAACCAGACGTCCACGACCACGTCGCACCCGAACGGCAACGGCCGGCAAGGACGGTCCGCACCCCGGCGGCACCGGCGGGGCATCAACGGCCGCACGTCACATCCGAACAGCAACCGCCCGGCAAAGGGCGGTTCCGCACCGCCGCGCCGCCGACCGGCCGGACGTCCACGACCGCGCGCCACACCCGCCCGCCGGCTGCCCTGCAAGGGCCGGTCCGAACCGAAGCGCACCCACCGCCGCGGCTCCGGCTAGGCGTCGACCGCCGTGCGCCACACGCGTACGGCCTCCGCCGAGACCGGTGCGGTCCAGCCGTGCGGGCGGGCCGCCCCGCCGATGTGGAAGGCGTCGACGCCGACCGCGCGCAGCCGCGGCACATGCTCCAGGCGCAGGCCGCCGCCGACGAGCAGCCGCTGGGTGTAGCCGGGCTCCCCGTGCCGTACGGCCTCGGTGATCAGGGTGGGCAGTCCGTCGTCCACACCGTCCCGCGAGCCCGCTGTGAGGTAGGTGTCCAGGCCCGGGAGCTCGGCGAGTTGCTTGCGCAGGGCGTCGCGGTCGGTGGCACGGTCGATCGCGCGGTGGAACGTCCAGCGGCAGCCGTCCAGCTCCGCGACCAGCCGCTCCACGGCGCCGAGGTCCGGTCCGCCGTCCTCGCCGAGGAAACCGAACACGAACTCGTCGGCCCCGGCCGCGCGCAGCTCGCCCGCGGTACGGACGAGCGCCTCGAGGTCACCGGCCGCGAACCCGTCGCGCAGGCGGAGCATCACGCGCAGCGAGATGCCGACGGCGGCGCGGATCCCGGCGAAGGTCTCGACCGGCGGGGTGAGCCCGTCGGCGGCGATGTCGGTGACCAACTCGAGGCGGTCCGCGCCTCCGGCCTGGGCGGCGAGCGCGTCCTCGACCCCGAGGGCGATCACCTCCAGGACTGCACGCGTGCTCATAGGACCCCTTTCCTTGGTGTTCCCCTGAAGCGACTACAGGTCTAGTCCAATCCAAAGGGTACGACGGCGGGGCGCCCGCGCGCGAGAAGATCACTCCGGGGACGGCTCAGCGGAAGAGGTTCAGCTCCTTCTCCGACACCCCCACAAGCTCGTACGACGCGCCCGCCGGCGGGCGGCCCGAGTAGAGCCGCACCAGCGTGGCGGAGCCGCCGAGGAACCGTGCCGGCGGCCGCTCGCCGTTCCTGTCGCCGAGGCGCAGAGGCTCGTCGACGTCGTCCAGGTCCGCGTGCAGCGGGACGTGCTTGCGCTCGCGGCAGACACGGGCCAGCAGCGTCAGCGCGTCGGGCAGTCCGTCGCCTCCGTACGCTCCCGGCTCCCCGAACGCGTCCCGGACGTCCCCGGCATGCACCCACTCACCGAGCGCGATCATGTCGAGCGGGCCGCCCGCCACGGCGATCGCCGCCCCCGCCTCGGTCATCCCGTGCTCCAGTTCGTCCACGACCCGGGCATTGGTCCACCCGGCACGTTCGGCGATGTCCCGCTCGTTCGCCTCGGGGCTGAACACGTCCTTCTCGAAGCGGTTCTCCACCACGCGCATCAGAGCCGCCGAGCAGTGCGCGAGCACATGCCGCACGGACCAGCCCGGACATGCGGCGGAAGGCAGCGCGAAGTCCGCGTCGGGACGGCCCCGCAGCAGCGGGATCAGGGCGTCGCGCTCGACGGCCAGCAGCCGCCCGGGCAGTTCGGGGTCCCGTACGTCGTCGTGCAGGTCGGCAGTCGTCATGGGAGCAACGCTAGGGGCCGACCCGCCGGCACGGGAGAATGCGCGCATGACCGACCTCGACGCGTTGCGCTCCCGCTGGCAGCGCACCCTGCTCGCGACCCGGGAGGGCGGGGGCCACCCCGATCCCCGCCTGTACGCCGACGACCTGCTGCGCCGCTGGGCGGAGCCCCAGCGGCGCTACCACACGACGGAGCATCTGAGAGCGGTCCTCGACCACGTCGACGTCCTCGAGGAGTACGCGGACGATCCGGACGCGGTACGGCTCGCCGCCTGGTTCCACGACGCGGTCTACCAGCCCGACCGCTCGACGAACGAGGAGCGCTCCGCGCGCCTGGCCGAGCGGGCCCTGCCCGAGGCAGGAGTGCCGCAGCGTACGACGGCCGAGGTCGCCCGTCTGGTGCGTCTGACCGTCGGCCACGCCACGGAGCCGGGCGACGCCAACGGCGCCGTGCTGTGCGACGCGGATCTGGCGATCCTGGCGGCGGCCCCGCACGAGTACGCCGCGTACACGGCCGCGGTCCGTCAGGAGTACGGCTTCGTCCCCGACGAGGCGTTCCGCGAGGGCCGGGCGGCCGTGCTGCGCGGGCTCCTGGATCTGCCCCGGCTGTTCCGCACGCCCTACGGACAGCGGGAGTGGGAGGCGACGGCCCGCTGGAACATCGGGGCCGAACTGGACCTCCTCGGCGCCTGATCCGCGAAATCCGGTGGGGAGGGATGCACCCACCGGCCTATCCTCGCCCGCATGCGGAGCATGGGCGGGGAACGGGTGAGGGAAGCCGTCGCGGGTGCCGTGCAGGCGCTGCGCAGGGGCGTGGACCAGGACTGGAGCGAGGTCGGGGCGGGGCGCCTGGAGTGGAGCTGCCGCCGCACGGCCGAGCATGTGGCGGGTGACCTCATCGCCTATGCCGGGCAATTGACGGGGCGCGCCCAGGACGCGTACGTCCCCTTCGAGATCACTCTCGAGGACGGCGCCGGCAACGAGGGAGCCCTGCACGTCATCGAGACGGCGGGGGCGCTGCTCGCCGCCGCCGTCGCCACCACGCCCCGCGAGGTGCGCGCCTTCCACCCGTACCCCTTCCGCAGCGCGGACCGCGAGGGTTTCGCGGCGATGGGTGTCGCCGAGGTCATACTGCACACGCACGACATGGCGACGGGCCTCGGTCTCGCGTACGAGCCGCCCGCCGAGCTGTGCGAGGACGTCCTGACCCGGATCTTCCCCCATGTGCGACCCGGCCCCGACCCGTGGCACACCCTGCTGTGGGCCACGGGCCGCGGCGATCTGCCGGGGCGTGCCCCGGTGTCCCGGTGGCACTGGAGCAACAACCCGGCCATCCCCACGGAACGGCTCACTCTCCACGGCGTCACTCCGGCGGCCGCCATCGATCTGCGCATGGGCGGCACAGGGGGCTTCGAATGGATCGGCGGCGGCCCCTACGAGGGCACCCGCGAAGCCGCCGGGATGCTCGTGCAGGCCTACGAGGCGGGCGTGCTGCGACCGGAGTGGGGCGTCTTCGTCCTGGTGCGGTCCGAGGACGGCAGGGCGGTCGGGGGCATGGGCTTCCACGGCGCCCCCGACGAGGACGGACGCGTGGAGGTCGGTTACGACCTGGTGGCGGGCGCCCGGGGCAACGGCTACGCGACCGAGGCGCTGCGCGCACTCGCCGCCCGGGCGCTGGCCGGGGACGGCGTGACGGAACTCGTCGCGAACGTCGAAAGGACGAACATCCCCTCGCAGGGCGTGGTCACCCGGTCCGGATTCACCCGGGTGGGCGAGGAGCGGGGGATGTACGCCTACTCGCTGAGGCGCTGACCCCGAGGGGCGGCTGCTTGCGTCGGCGCAGTCCGGAGGCGAGCAGCAGCCGCACCACCTCACGGCTGGCGACCTCCACCGCCCCGGCCAGGACCGCGTCGGCGTACCGGTTCGAGGGCAGGTCGTAGTGGTCGCGTTCGAAGGCGCGGCGCGGCACGTCCAGCCTCGCGGCGAAGGCGTGCAGTTCGTCGTAGGAGACGTCGCTGATCAGATGCGACCACATACGGCCGTGGCCGGGCCAGGACGGCGGGTCGATGTAGATCGTCACGAGGACGGCGTCCCGCCCGCGGCCCGCCCGAGCGCCCCCACCGCGGCGACCTTCACGCCGGCCTTGTGACACACCCAGTGCGGGTCCGGCCCGAGCTCGGGCTCGACGTCCAGTGCGTGCGGGTCACCGGAGCCGCAGACGGGGCACAGCGGCCAGCGTCCGTACCGCTCCAGCAGGGCGTCCTGGACGTCCTGCGCCACCAATCCCGCCACGTAGTCCGCTCCGTCGGGCCACTGCTCGACCCACCAGCGCCGCTGGGTGACGGAGTCCTCGACCAGTGAGACGACGTCCGCCTCGGCGACCTCACCCGCGACCAGGTCGGCCAGTACGAGGGCGCGTGCGGCGTGCAGCGTCTGCTCCAGGGGACTGATGGGATCCATGCCCCTATTGTGCGCACTCTTGACCGGGCCTCCGAATGGAAAATATCTTTCACGGTGTGACCCAGGATGTGAAGGAAATTTTCGCGGGGTCGATGCGCCTGGACGCTCCGCCCGCCCCCGCCGCGCTCGCGGCCAAGGTGCGGACCCTCGCGCCCTCCATGACCCGGTCCATGCAGCGCGTCGCGGAGGCCGTCGCCGGTGACCCGGCCGCATGTGCGGCGCTCACGGTCACCGGACTCGCCGAGCTGACCGGCACGAGCGAGGCCACCGTGGTGCGCACGGCCCGCCTGCTCGGCTATCCCGGCTACCGGGACCTGCGGCTCGCCCTCGCGGGCCTCGCCGCCCAGCAGCAGTCAGGCCGCGCCCCCGCCGTCACCGCCGACATCGCGGTCGACGACCCCATCGCGGACGTCGTCGCCAAGCTCGCCTACGACGAGCAGCAGACCCTCGCCGACACGGCGGCGGGCCTGGACACCGTGCAGCTCGGCGCGGCCGTCGCCGCGCTCGCCACCGCACGGCGCATCGACGTGTACGGCATCGGGGCGTCCGGTCTGGTCGCCCAGGACCTGGTCCAGAAGCTGCTGCGGATAGGGCTCATAGCCCATGCGCACAGCGACCCGCACCTCGCCGTCACCAACGCCGTGCAGCTGCGGGCCAAGGACGTGGCCATCGCGATCACGCACTCCGGCTCCACCGGCGACGTCATCGAACCGCTGCGGGTCGCCTTCGAGCACGGCGCGACGACCGTGGCGATCACCGGCCGCCCCGACGGCCCCGTGACGCAGTACGCCGACCACATCCTCACCACCTCCACGGCGCGCGAGAGCGAACTGCGGCCGGCCGCGATGTCCTCCCGCACGAGCCAGCTCCTCGTGGTGGACTGCCTGTTCGTCGGCATCGCACAGCGCACCTACGAGACCGCGGCACCCGCCCTGTCCGCCTCGTACGAGGCCCTGGCGCACCGGCACAGCCCACGGGGCGGAACAAAGCGCTAGCGCCGCCCGTCTTCCTTTCAGAGCTGCGCCGCACCGGAAAGAGCCGCCACCCATGACCACCTCGCCCCACCCCCATGGTCTTCGAGCAGAGCTGGAGACGTTGACCACCGAGGCGTTCCGGTCCGAGCTGGCCGAGATCGACCAGCTGCCGACGCTGGAGATCGCGAAGATCATGAACGGTGAGGACGCGACCGTGCCGGGCGCCGTCGCCGCACGGCTGCCGCAGATCGCCGCCGCGATCGACGACATCGCCGAGCGGATGGCCGGGGGCGGCCGGCTCGTCTACGCGGGCGCGGGCACCGCCGGCCGGCTGGGCATCCTCGACGCCTCCGAGTGCCCGCCGACCTTCAACACGGACCCGTCGCAGGTGGTGGGCCTGATCGCGGGTGGCCCCGGCGCGATGGTGACCTCGGTCGAGGGTGCGGAGGACTCCAGGGAACTGGCGGCGCGGGACCTCGACGCGCTGGCGCTGACGGACCGCGACACGGTGGTCGGCATCTCGGCCTCGGGCCGCACTCCGTACGCCGTCGGCGCGGTGGAGCACGCCCGGGCGCGCGGCGCGCTCACCGTCGGCCTCTCGTGCAACGCGGACAGCCCCCTCGCGGCCGCCGCCGACCACGGCATCGAGATCGTGGCCGGCCCCGAGCTGCTGACCGGCTCCACGCGGCTGAAGGCCGGCACGGCGCAGAAGCTGGTCCTCAACATGATCTCCACGATCACGATGATCCGTCTGGGCAAGACCTACGGGAACCTGATGGTCGACGTCCGTGCCTCCAACGCCAAGCTCCGCGCCCGTTCCCACCGCATCGTGGCGCTGGCGACGGGAGCGGCCGACGGGGAGATCGAACGCGCCCTGGCGGCCACGGACGGCGAGGTGAAGAACGCCATCCTGACGATCCTCGGGGGCGTGGACGGACCGTCGGCGGCACGGTTGCTCGCGGAGAGCGGCGGGTATCTGCGCACGGCGCTGGAGAAGGCGGCGGGCTGACCCGGGGCGGCTGCCGCCCCCGCCGTACGCGGTGCGCGGCGGGCGATCCCGTCGAAGCAGGACCGCGCGCCGCGCACCGCCGGGCTTATGCCTTGGCCCCGGAGACCTTGCCTGCGGGCTCGTGCTCGCCCGCCCCCTCGGCGGGCGAGCCCTGCTCGGCCGACGGGGTGCGGCGCGGGATGAAGGACGCCACCACGAAGGCGAGGAGCGCGGCGCCGGCACCGATGGCCAGGACGGTCTTGAAGCCCTTCTCCGAGGGCAGGGTGGCGGGACCGAGGGTCGTGGTCATGTTGGCCAGGATGACGCCGGCCACCGCGCTCGCGGTCGATGTGCCGATGGACCGCATCAGGGTGTTGAGGCTGTTGGCGGACCCGGTCTCCGACGCGGGGACGGCGCCCATGATGAGCGCGGGCATCGCGCCGTACGTGAAGCCGATGCCGCAGCCGATGACGCAGGAGACGAGCACGAGGTGCCAGACCTGGTCCATCAGCACGATGTTGATGCCATAGCCGGCGGCCACGATCAGCGCGCCGATCATCAAGGTCACCTTCGGGCCCCTGGCGCGCGAGACGGCGGCGGAGACCGGTGCGGTCGCCATCATCACCAGACCGGACGGAGCCATGACCAGGCCGGCCGTCAGCAGTGACTTGCCGAGGCCGTAGCCGGTGGCGGCGGGCAGCTGCAACAGCTGCGGCAGGACGAGGGACATCGCGAACATGCCGAAGCCGAGCGCCACCGAGGCGAGGTTGGTGACCAGCACCTGACGGCGGGCGGTGGTGCGCAGGTCCACCAGCGGCTCCCGCACGCGCAGTTCGAAGACGCCCCACACCAGCAGGATCACGACGGCGGCCACGAACAGGCCGAGGGTGGTACCGCTGCCCCAGCCCCAGTCGGCACCCTTGGAGATCGCCAGCAGCAGACACACCAGACCGGCCGCCATGCCGAGGGCGCCGAGCACGTCGAACCGTCCGCCCGTGCGCACCTCCGACTCCGGCACGAACACCAGGACGAGGACGGCGGCGACGGCGCCGAGCACGGCCGAGGTCCAGAACAGCATGTGCCAGTCGAAGTTCTCGGCGATGACCGCGGCGGCGGGCAGACCGAGGGCGCCGCCGACACCGAGCGAGGCGCTCATCATCGCGGTCGCCGAGCCCAGCCGCTCGGCGGGCAGTTCGTCGCGCATGATGCTGATGCCGAGCGGGATCACACCGGCGGCCATGCCCTGCAGGACACGTCCCACGATCACCGGCGCCAGGGCGTCGCTGAGGCCGACCGTCACCGAGCCGATCACCAGCATGGACAGGCCGACCAGCAGCATGCGGCGCTTGCCGTACATGTCGCCGAGCCGGCCCATCACCGGGGTGGCCACGGCGGCGGCGAGAAGGGTGGCGGTGACGGCCCAGGCGGCGTTCGCCGGCGAGGCGTGCAGGAGCTTCGGCAGCTCCGGGACGATCGGGATCACCAGGGTCTGCATCAGCGAGACCACGATGCCACCGAAGGCGAGCACCGCGACCAGGGCGTTCGATCTCGGCGCCACGGTCGTTCCGTCCCCGGCGGGCCGGGCGGGTGCGTCGGGCATGGCAGGAGCCTCCGTGGGAGTGCAGGTGTGCTTGACTCAGGCAACCTTAGTCCCGATTGATTGACTTAAGCAAGTTAAATTGCGGACGACCGCCAGGAGTCCGGAGGTGTCGGGAGGACGGCGGGCGGCGCTCCCCTTCGCGAGCGCCGCGCCGATCCCGTCGGGTGCCCTCTCAGCTCAGCGTCTTCAGCGCCGCCGCGTCGTAGGGCTTCACCTCGTCGAAGCGGTCGGTCAGGACCTTGGCGGCCCACTCGGGGTCCTGGAGCAGTGCACGGCCGACGGCCACCAGATCGAACTCGTCGCGCTCGAGGCGGTCCAGGAGGTTGTCGATCCCCTTGACCGGAGCACCCTCGCCCTGGAAGCCCCTGAGGAAGTCGCCGTCGAGGCCGACCGAGCCGACGGTGATGACCTGCCTGCCCGTCAGCTTCTTGGTCCATCCGGCGAGGTTGAGGTCGGAGCCCTCGAACTCCGGCAGCCAGTACCGGCGGGTGGAGGCGTGGAAGACGTCCACACCCGCCGCGGCCAGCGGGGTCAGGATCGACTCCAGCTCCTGCGGGGTCCGCGCGAGCCGGGCGTCGTAGGCCTCCTGCTTCCACTGCGAGTAGCGGAAGACGACCGGGAAGTGGGGGGAGACCGCCTTGCGCACGGCCGCGACGATCTCGGCGGCGAACTTCGTACGGGCCACCGGGTCTCCGCCGTAGGCGTCGGCGCGGCGGTTGGTGCCGGCCCACAGGAACTGGTCGAGCAGATAGCCGTGGGCGCCGTGCAGTTCGACACCGTCGAAGCCGATCCGCTCGGCCTCGGCGGCCGCGGCGGCGAAGGCGCCGATGACGTCGTCCAGGTCCTGCTGCGTCATCGCCCTGCCCGTGCCCTCGGCTCCGTCGAGGCGCAGCCCGGAGGGACCGACGGCGGGGGCGTCCGCGAACGGCGGCTGGCCCTGCCTCCGCACCATGCCGATGTGCCACAGCTGGGGCATGATCGTGCCGCCCGCCGCATGCACCGCCTCGACCACCCCGGCCCAGCCCGCCAGCTGCTCCTCACCGTGGAACCGCGGGACGCGGCTGCTCTGACCCGCCGACTCGTGGCCCACGTAGGTGCCCTCGGTGACGATCAGCCCGACCCCGGCGGCCGCGCGGCGCGCGTAGTACGAGACCACGTCCTCACCGGGGATGCCTCCCGGCGAGAACTGGCGGGTCATGGGCGCCATGACGATCCGGTTGGGAACGGTCAGGCCGTTCAGCGTGACGGGGCGGGCCAGGATGCCGGCCGCGCGGGATGCGGAGGGGGTGACGGTCACGTGGGGGAACTCCTCGGCAGGGGGTCGATCGGGAGACCGTGTGGTATGTGCACATGCATCGAGCAGCATACCCAACGGTCGGTCGACCTCCGGGTGACCCTGGACACGCCAGAGGGCGGCACCCCCTGTCTCCAGGGAGTACCGCCCTCGGTGTGATCGGACCGGGTCCGAGCCTGGGATCAGGCTCAGAAGTCCATGTCACCGCCCGGCATGCCGCCACCGGCAGGCGCGGCGGCCTTCTCCGGCTTGTCGGCGATGACGGCCTCGGTGGTGAGGAACAGCGCGGCGATGGAGGCGGCGTTCTGCAGAGCGGAACGGGTCACCTTCGCCGGGTCGATGATGCCTTCCTTGACCAGGTCGACGTACTCGCCGGTCGCGGCGTTCAGGCCGTGACCCGGGGTCAGGTTGCGCACCTTCTCCACCACGACGCCGCCCTCGAGGCCGGCGTTGACGGCGATCTGCTTCAGCGGGGCCTCGAGCGCCAGCTTGACGGCGGCGGCACCGGTGGCCTCGTCGCCGGTCAGCTCCAGCTTCTCGAAGACCTGGGAGGCCTGGAGCAGGGCCACGCCACCACCGGCGACGATGCCCTCCTCGACGGCCGCCTTGGCGTTGCGGACGGCGTCCTCGATGCGGTGCTTGCGCTCCTTGAGCTCCACCTCGGTGGCGGCACCGGCCTTGATGACGGCCACGCCGCCGGCCAGCTTCGCCAGGCGCTCCTGCAGCTTCTCGCGGTCGTAGTCGGAGTCGCTGTTCTCGATCTCCGCGCGGATCTGGTTCACGCGGCCCTGCACCTGCTCCGGGGAGCCGGCGCCGTCGACGATCGTGGTCTCGTCCTTGGTGATGACGACCTTGCGGGCGCGGCCCAGGAGGTCCAGGGTCGCGTTCTCCAGCTTGAGGCCGACCTCCTCGGAGATGACCTCGCCGCCCGTGAGGATGGCGATGTCGCCGAGCATGGCCTTGCGGCGGTCACCGAAGCCCGGGGCCTTGACGGCGACGGACTTGAAGGTGCCACGGATCTTGTTGACGACCAGGGTCGACAGAGCCTCGCCCTCGACGTCCTCGGCGATGATCAGCAGCGGCTTGCCCGACTGCATGACCTTCTCCAGCAGCGGGAGCAGGTCCTTGACCGAGGAGATCTTCTGGTTGGCGATCAGGATGTACGGGTCGTCGAGGGCCGCCTCCATACGCTCCATGTCGGTGGCGAAGTACGCCGAGATGTAGCCCTTGTCGAAGCGCATGCCCTCGGTGAGCTCGAGCTCGAGACCGAAGGTCTGCGACTCCTCGACGGTGATGACGCCTTCCTTGCCGACCTTGTCCATGGCCTCGGCGATCAGCTCGCCGATCTGGGTGTCGGCGGCGGAGATGGAGGCCGTGGAGGCGATCTGCTCCTTGGTCTCGACGTCCTTCGCCTGCTCCAGCAGGGCGGCGGAGACGGCCTCGACGGCCTTCTCGATACCGCGCTTCAGGGCCATGGGGTTGGCACCGGCGGCCACGTTGCGCAGGCCCTCGCGGACCAGCGCCTGGGCGAGCACGGTCGCCGTGGTCGTACCGTCACCGGCGACGTCGTCCGTCTTCTTGGCGACTTCCTTGACCAGCTCGGCGCCGATCTTCTCGTACGGGTCCTCGAGCTCGATCTCCTTGGCGATGGAGACACCGTCGTTGGTGATCGTGGGGGCACCCCACTTCTTCTCGAGGACGACGTTGCGGCCCTTGGGGCCGAGGGTCACCTTGACGGCGTCCGCGAGCTGGTTCATGCCGCGCTCGAGGCCTCGCCGCGCCTCCTCGTCGAACGCGATGATCTTGGCCATGTGAAGTGGTCCTCCCAGGACTGGGGGTGATTACTTCGGACCGCGCCCGCGCCCGCGACGGACGGCCTCGGCCGGAGGTTCCCTGCCCCACCCGGTCCGCGGCCTCACCGACCCGGTCCTTCTTTTTTGTCACTCTCACCTTCAGAGTGCTAACGCCAATGATTAGCACTCGCCCCGTCCGAGTGCAAGGCGCGGCCCCGTGAAGCAGGCCCCTGCGCCCCGGCGCGCCGCCGGACAGACCGAGGGGCTCGCACCCCAACGGGATGCGAGCCCCTCGACACGTCGATCAGTTCAGTCGTCGGCGCGTGCTTCAGCCGGCCAGTCGGACCATGTCCGCCTGCGGCCCCTTCTGACCCTGCGAGATCTCGAACTCGACCCGCTGGCCCTCTTCGAGGGTGCGGTAGCCGTCCATCTGAATCGCGCTGTAGTGGACGAAAACATCCGCACCACCGTCGACCGCGATGAAGCCGTACCCCTTCTCCGCGTTGAACCACTTGACGGTGCCCTGAGCCATGCCTAACTCCCCTATTACTGGCCCTTGCACAGATCCACACTTCGCGGATCCGGGTCAGACCTCACCCCCCAACGGTTGGGGGCGTGCGCCGGAACGCGTCGACCGCGGCTGAATGTATCTGTCCAACTGCCGTCTGCAACAGGTCAATCGGACGAGAATTCAGGGCATGACCGGTCGGGAATGTACGAAGAATTCGTCCGAATTCAGGGCAAGTCGGGCCCCGTAAAAGGAATGAATGGCGCAAAAGCCCTGCGCACTTTGGCTACTTCTTATCGGGTGCGCGGCAGCGACCGGAGGTGCCCGACGGAGAGAGCGGGAACACGTTCCCCAACTGTACCTCGCTCAACCATGCAGAATTGCCCCCTCCGCTTGTCTCACGGAGAGGGCAATTCGATGAACTCTCGGTGACGTGCATTACCGAGGGTAACGATCACGCGGCTGAACGACCGTCAGCCACCCGCCACGGCCGGGATGATGGAGACGCCGGCGCCGTCCGGCGTCGCCGTCTCAAGACCCTGCTCGAAGCGGACGTCGTCGTCGTTGACGTAGACGTTGACGAAGCGGCGCAGCTTGCCCTGGTCGTCCAGGACCCGGGCGGCGATGCCGACGTGGTTCTTCTCCAGGTCGGCGATGACCTCCGCCAGGGTCCCGCCCTCGGCGGTCACCTCGGCTCGGCCGGCGGTGTAGGTGCGCAGGATGGTGGGGATGCGGACGTTGACGCTCATGGGGTGTGACCTCCGGTCGGGGTGCGGCTGGCGGGGACGGACTCTCAACCGAGCCCGGCCTCGCGGAAGGAGTCGAGGTTCGGGCGGATCGTGGCGGTGAGCCCGGTTCCGGCCACGGCGTCCAACGTCTTGAGGCCGTCACCGGTGTTGAGGACGACCGTCGTCTTCGCCGGGTCGAGGACGCCGTTCTCGATGAGCTTGCGCGTCACGCCGACGGTCACGCCGCCCGCCGTCTCGGCGAAGATGCCCTCGGTGCGTGCGAGCAGCTTGATGGCGTCGACGATCTCCGCGTCGGTCACGTCCTCCACGGCGCCGCCCGTGCGGCGGGCGATGTCCAGGACGTACGGGCCGTCCGCCGGGTTGCCGATCGCGAGCGACTTGGCGATGGTGTCCGGCTTCTGCGGCCGTACGACGTCGGTGCCCGCCTTGAACGCCACCGACACCGGCGAGCACCCCTCCGCCTGCGCACCGAAGATCTTGTAGGGCCGGTCCTCGACGAGCCCGAGCTTGATCAGCTCCTGCAGACCCTTGTCGATCTTCGTCAGCTGCGAGCCGGAGGCGATCGGGACCACGATCTGGTCGGGCAGTCGCCAGCCCAGCTGCTCGGCGATCTCGTACGCCAGCGTCTTGGAGCCCTCCGCGTAGTACGGGCGGAGGTTGACGTTGACGAAGCCCCAGCCCTCGCCCGCCGGGTCCCCGATCAGCTCGGAGCAGAAGCGGTTCACGTCGTCGTAGTTGCCCTCGATGCCGACGAGGTCGCCGCCGTAGATCGCGGCCATGACGATCTTGCCCTGCTCCAGGTCGTGCGGGATGAAGACGCAGGAGCGGAAGCCGGCACGGGCCGCCGCGGCGCCGACCGCGCCCGCGAGGTTGCCGGTCGAGGAGCAGGAGAGCGTGGTGAAGCCGAAGGCGCGCGCCGCCTCCAGCGCCTGGGCGACCACGCGGTCCTTGAAGGAGTGCGTGGGGTTGCCGGAGTCGTCCTTCACATACAACCCGCCGGTGACGCCCAACTCGCGCGCCAGGTTGTCGGCCCGGACGAGCTTGGTCCAGCCCGGGTTGAGGTTCGGCTTGTCGGCGACGTCCGCCGGGACCGGCAGCAGCGGCGCATAGCGCCAGATGTTCGCGGGACCCGCCTCGATCCGCTTGCGCAATTCCTCGGTGTCGTAACCCGAGAAGTCGTACGCGATCTCCAGCGGGCCGAAACACTCCTCGCAGGCGAAGACCGGGCCGAGCGGCACCCGGTGGCCGCACTCGCGGCAGGACAGCGCCGCTGCGGGGCCGAGATTCACAGAGTCGGTGCTGCTTGCAACTGTCTGCACAGCCATGTCAGGCGAGGCCCTTTCTCCTCATCTTCCTCACGACGCATCTCGCCGTAAGACGGAATTGGCACCTTCCCGAGCCGGGAGCCTCGCGCAGTGATCAACACTGATCTACGAGACCGGCTGGAGGGTTGCCGGGGCTTCATCGGGCCGTGTCCCTCTGCCCCTCTGGATGAGCTGTATGCGGTTGTTTTACCGGTTATGAACCGCGGTGACCCCCGACATGCGTTGGTCACCGGCGTTGTTCAAGACTGTAACCGAAGGCCAGGACAGTTGAGAGAGTCGTCCGAAGCGCGAGATGGACACCCACCCGCACCGACGGGAACACATCACTCGAAGATCTCTACTGCCACTACCGCCGTACGAACGTGAGGAGCCGCAGACTGTGCTGGAAGAAGTCGAGCGCTGGCTGAGCACCCGCTCCTGGTCCGTCACCGAGCGCCCGCTCCACCGGATCCTGGCCGCGAAACGCGCCTCGGGCTCGACGGTCAGTGTCGTGCTGCCCGCGCTGAACGAGGAGGAGACGGTCGGCGACATCGTCACCGCCATCCGCCGCGACCTCGTGCTGCGGGTTCCGCTCGTCGACGAGATCGTCGTCGTCGACTCGGGCTCCACCGACCGCACCTCCGAGGTCGCCGCCACGGCCGGAGCGAAGGTGGTGCACCGCGACACGATCCTGCCGCGCATCCCGGCCGTGCCCGGCAAGGGCGAGGTCCTGTGGCGCTCCCTGCTCGTCACCCGCGGGGACATCGTCTGCTTCATCGACGCCGACCTCAGGGAGTTCTCGTCCGACTTCGTATCGGGGATCGTGGGCCCGCTGCTCACCGATCCGGGCGTGGACCTGGTGAAGGCGATGTACGACCGTCCGCTGGGCGGCGCGGCGGGCCAGGGAGGGCGTGTCACCGAACTGATGGCCCGCCCGCTGCTCAACATGCACTGGCCGCAGCTCGCCGGCTTCGTGCAGCCGCTCGGCGGCGAGTACGCGGCCCGGCGCTCGCTGCTGGAGCGGCTGCCGTTCCCGGTCGGGTACGGGGTGGAGCTCGGCATCCTGGTGGACGCCCTGCACCTGGTGGGGCTCGACGCCCTCGCCCAGGTCGACGTGGGCGTGCGCAAGCACCGCCACCAGGACGGCCAGGCGCTCGGCCGAATGGCCGCCTCGATCTACCGCACGGCGCAGCTGCGCCTGGCCCGCGGCCATCTGATCCGCCCGGCCCTCATCCAGTTCGAGCGGGGCGACGGCGGTTTCGAGCCGCGCACGTATCAGGTGGACACGGAGGAGCGGCCGCCGATGGCGGAGATCGAGGAGTACGCGGAACACAAGGCGGCCTGAGGATCTCGGCCCGGCGGCGACGGTCCGCGACCGCGGCGGGACCCGTTGTATACGGCTCCGCATACGGCCGACGGGAACGTTTGAGCGTTTTGAGCTCGGGCTAGGTTTCGAGGCATGGCTTCCACGCATGCGGCATCCGTACTCGTCGCCTCCAACCGCGGCCCGGTCTCGTACGCGCTGGACGAGTCCGGCGGGCTCACCGCCAAGCGCGGCGGGGGCGGGCTGGTCTCCGGGCTCTCGGCCATCGGCCCGGACACGGACGCGGTCTGGGTCTGCTCCGCCCTGGGTGCCGGTGACCGGGAGGCCGTGCGGCGGACCGGCGGCGCGCTCGACACGGCCGACACCGGCGGCCGGCGGGTGCGGATGCTGGACATCGACCCGCAGGTGCACGCGGACGCCTACAACGGCATCGCCAACTCGGTGCTGTGGTTCGTGCACCACATGCTCTACCAGACGCCGCTGGAGCCGGCCTTCGGAGCGGAGTTCCGGCGCCAGTGGGCGGCATACGAGGCCTACAACCGCGCGTTCGCCGAGGCGCTGGCGCAGGAGGCGGGCGAGGGTGCGGCGGTGCTGATCCAGGACTACCACCTCACCCTGGCCCCGCGGATGCTCCGCGGTCTGCGGCCCGATCTGCGGATCGGCCACTTCTCGCACACGCCGTGGGCGCCGCCGGAGTACTTCCGTCTGCTGCCCGACGACATCGCGGCGCAGGTGCTCGGTGGGATCCTCGGCGCGGACCGGGCGGCGTTCCTCACGCAGCGCTGGGCGGACGCGTTCACGGACTGCTGTCACACGGTCCTCGGTCCCGGCATTCCCTCCGGCACCCGCATCGGCGTCCACGGCCTGGGCGCGGACGCCGACTTCCTGCGGCAGCGGGCCCACCGGCCGGACGTGGACGAGCGGATGGCGGCGCTGCGCAAGCAGATCGGCTCGGCCCCCGACGGCAGCCCGCGCAGGACGATCGTGCGGGTGGACCGCACCGAGCTGTCCAAGAACATCGTGCGCGGACTGCTGGCCTACCAGGAGCTGCTGGAATCGCGTCCGGAGTGGCGCGAACGGGTCGTCCACATCGCCTTCGCGTACCCCTCCCGCCAGGACCTGGCCGTCTACCGCGACTACACCGCAGAGGTCCAGCGGGTGGCCACGGAGATCAACTCACGCTACGGCACGCCGGACTGGACCCCCGTCGAACTGCATGTGAAGGACGACTTCGCGCGCTCGCTGGCCGCCTACCGGCTGGCGGACGTGGCGCTGGTGAACCCCATCAGGGACGGCATGAACCTGGTCGCCAAGGAGGTCCCGGTGGTCTCCGACGAGGGCTGTGCGCTGGTGCTGTCCCGGGAGGCCGGGGCGTTCGAGGAGCTGTCCGAGGACGCGGTGGCCGTGAACCCGTACGACATCGGGGGCATGGCGGCCGCGCTGCACGAGGCGCTGTCGATGGGGGCGGGGGAGCGCGCCGAGCGGACGAAGCGGCTCGCCGCGCAGGCCACGGCACTTCCGCCGGCCCGGTGGTTCCTTGATCAGCTGGCCGCGCTGGAGAAGTGACGGGGCCGCCACCGGCCGGGCCCGTTCACGCGAGCCCGTGTGCCAGTGCCCTCACGAGCCGTACGACCCCCGGCGGCCCGTCGACCACCAGGTCCGCCCGTTCCGCCAGTTCGGTGACCTCGTCGCTGCCGCTGCACACCAGCAGGCCGGGGACGCCGTCGGAGCGGAGCTTGTCGACCGCGGCGAAGGCGGAGAGGTCGCCGAGGTCGTCGCCCGCGTACATGACCGCGCCGGCGCCGATCTCACGGACGTACTCCAGCAGTGCCACTCCCTTGTCCATGCCCGGCGGGCGCAGTTCCAGGACGAACCTGCCGGGTTCGACGATCAGTCCGTGGCGGGCGGCGAGACCGGCCAGGGGATCGCGGAGGGCCTCGAACGCGGCCTGCGGATCCCCGGCGCGACGGGTGTGCACGGCGACGGCACGCCCCTTCTCCTCGATCCACGTCCCCTCACGGGGTCCGATCGCCTCGAGGAGCGCGGGGAGTTCGGCACGGGCGGCGGCGACGCCGGGGTGGGGGGCCGGAGCCTCGACGGTGCCGGTGCGGGCGTCCCAGCGTTCGGCGCCGTAGTGGCCGAGGACCACGAGGTGTTCGAGTCCGGGCACCTCCGCGAAGCCGCCGTAGCGGACGGCCACGTCGACGGGGCGGCCGGTGACGACCGCGACGGCGGCCACCCGCGGGGCGATGGCCGCGAGGGCGGGCACCGCGTCCGGGTGGGCGCGGGCCTGGTCGGGGTCGGGGACGATCGGCGCGAGCGTCCCGTCGAAGTCGAAGGCGAGGACGGCCCGCCCGGGCCGGGTGAGGATCGCGTCGAGTCCGTCCCGCCCGGCCGGTGTGGCGGGCGTCGGCAAGGAGTCCGTGTGGCTGCCCATGGGACGACCCTATCCACGCGGGCCCGGCCTCACTCCTGGCGCGCCGCCCCGCGCGTCCCGCTCAGCGCTCGGCGCGGCGGGACTCGCGGACGCGGCGGAGCCGGTTGACGGTGACCGGGGCGTGCGCGAGGGCTCTGGGGTCGTCGAGGAGGGCGTTGAGCAGCTGGTAGTACCGGACGGGGGCCAGACCGAGTTGCTCACGGATGACGCGCTCCTTGGCCCCCGGCCCCGTGAAACTGCGCCCTTCCAGCGCGAGGATGGCCTTGTCCAGGGCAGTGAGGTCGTCCATGGGGGAACCGTAGCCGGAAGGGCCGACACCGCTCCGTCAGCCGGCGGAACCGTCCGCGGTCACGGCCTCCCGCTGCAGCGCGCCCAGGACCGCCGCCGGGCTGCCCTCCGGACCGACGGCCTTGCCCACCTGCTGCTTGATGTCGGCGCTGACGGCCGCCCAGGACGTCTTGCCCACAGGGTAGAGCTCGGAGCTCGGCAGCTCCTCGAGGAAGGGCGCCAGGTCCGCGTCCCGGGGCGACGCCGACATCGCCTCCTGCGCGGAGTTGGTCACCGGCAGCAGGTCGTACTCGCGCGAGAACGCAAGGACGTTCTTCTCGCTGTACACATAGTCGAGGAAGTCGCGGATCCGGTCCTGGTGGCCGTTCTGCCTGAACGCCGTCATCCAGTCCGCCACGCCCATCGTGGACTTCGCCCGGCCGTCGACGCCGGGCATCGGCACCACGCCGAACTTCACACCCTCGGCCGCCGCAGCCTTCATCAGGGAGGGGTGGCCGTTCAGCATGCCGACCTCGCCGCGGGTGAAGGCGGCGAAGGCGTCGGCACGGTTCAGCTTCGCCGGCTCCACGGGCCCCGTCAGCCCCTTGTCGACCAGTTCGTCCTTCAGCCAGGTGAAGGTCGCCACGTTCTGGGTGGAGTCGAAGTTGTAGGAGCCGAAACCGTCCAGATAGCCGTCGCCGCCGCTCAGCAGCCACTGCATGGTCTCCGCCTGGGCCTCCTCCGGCCCCAGCGGCAGGGCGTAGGGGAACTTCACCCCCTTGGCCTTCAGCGCCCGCGCGTCCGCCGCCAGTTCGCTCCAGGTCGTCGGCGCGGTGATGCCGGCCTGCGCGAACAGCGTCCTGTTGTAGAACAGAAGCCGGGTGGACGCCGCGAACGGCAGGCCGTACTGGACCCGGTTCACCTTTCCCGCGTCGCTCAGCTCCGAGGCGAAGTCCGCCTGGACCGGGATCGAGAGCACATCCTCGGCCTGGTACAGCTTTCCGGCCGCCGCGTAGTCCGCGTACGCCCCGATCTGCGCCATGTCGGGCGCGTGACCCGCCGCGACCATCTCCTTGACCTTGCGGTCCACGTCGTTCCACGAGTAGACGCTCACGTCGACCTTGGTCCCCGGGTGCTGTGCCTCGAAGCCCCGGACCAGACCGTCCCAGTACTTCTTGGAGCTGTCCGCCGACGACCGCCCGTAGTCCGCGGCCACCAGCCGCAGCGTCACGTCATCGGAGCCGGCCGGCCCTCCGCAGCCGGCCAGAGCCCCTGTCACACCCATCGCGGACACTCCCGCGATCAGTCCCTTTCGCCATGTCGGCCTGCATGTCCTGCCCCGCTGCACTGCTCTTGACCAACCTTGCTGTCTCGCCATGTGGAATACCGACATAAGGTCTACACCATGTAAGTGGACTAGACCTCTTACGGGTCCAGGAGCCACACTGTCTCCGTGAGACATGTCATCGCGCTCGACGTGGGCGGTACCGGGATGAAGGCCGCCCTGGTAGGGGCCGCGGGTGAGCTGCTCCACCAGGCACGCCGCGCGACCGGCCGGGAGCGCGGGCCTGAGGCCGTGGTGGAGTCGATCCTCGACTTCGCCGCCGAGCTGAGCGCGCACGGCGAGCGTCACTTCGGCGTGCCCGCCGCCGCGGCCGGCGTCGCCGTGCCGGGGATCGTCGACGCCGAGCGCGGTGTCGCCGCCTACTCGGCGAACCTCGGCTGGCGTGACGTACCCCTGCGCGACCTGCTCAGCCGCCGGCTCGACGGCGCGCCCGTCGCCCTCGGCCACGACGTGCGCACCGGCGGTCTCGCCGAGGGCCGTGTCGGCGCCGGCAAGGGAGCGGACCGCTTCCTGTTCGTGCCGCTCGGCACCGGCATAGCGGGCGCCATCGGCATCGGCGGCCGCGTCGAGGCCGGCGCACACGGCTTCGCCGGAGAGATCGGCCATGTCGTCGTACGGCCCGGCGGGGCCCCGTGCCCGTGCGGTCAGCGCGGCTGCCTGGAGCGGTACGCGTCCGCGGCGGCCGTGAGTGAGGCCTGGGCCGCGGCCTCCGGACAGCCGGAGGCGGACGCGGCGGACTGCGCGAAGGCCGTCGCATCCGGGGAGCCGAACGCCGTTCGAGTGTGGCAGGAGGCCGTGGACGCGCTCGCGGACGGTCTGGTCACCGCGCTCACCCTGCTGGACCCGCGCACCCTGATCATCGGCGGCGGGCTCGCCGAGGCGGGGGAAACCTTGTTCACACCGCTGCGGGACGCCGTCCGGCGGCGGCTCACCTTCCAGAAGCTGCCGTCGATCGTCCCCGCCGCGCTGGGGGACACCGCCGGATGCCTGGGCGCGGGACTCCTCGCCTGGGATCTCCTCGAATCCACCGACCCTTCGGAGGTAACCACCTGATGGCCACTAGCAAGGTTCTCGCCGGTGCCCGGGTGGTGCTGCCCACCGGGATCGTGGACGACGGCCTCGTCGCCGTGGAGGGCTCACGGATCGCCGCGGAGGGCGCTGCGCACGCGCAGACCGTGGACGTGCGGGGGCACTGGCTGGTCCCCGGCTTCGTCGACATCCACAACCACGGCGGCGGCGGGGCGTCCTTCTCGGGCACGGCGGACGAGGCCCTGACGGCCGTGCGCACGCACCGGCTGCACGGCACCACCACCGTCGTCGCCTCGACCGTCACCGACGACATGGACTTCCTCGTCGGGCAGGCCGGGCTGCTGTCCGAACTCGCCGAGCAGGGGGACATCGCCGGCATCCACTTCGAGGGGCCGTTCATCTCCCCCTGCCGCAAGGGAGCGCACTCCGAGGAACTGCTGCGCGACCCGGATCCGGCGGAGGTCCGCAAACTGGTCGACGCCGCCCGCGGCCACGCGAAAATGGTCACGCTCGCCACCGAACTGCCCGGCGGCCTCGACTCCGTAAGGCTGCTCGCCGAACACGGCGTGATCGCGGCGATCGGGCACACGGACGCCACCTACGAGCAGACGGTGGCGGCCATCGACGCGGGCGCCACGGTAGCGACCCACCTCTTCAACGCCATGCCGCCGCTCGGCCACCGCACCCCCGGCCCCATCGCCGCGCTCCTGGAGGACGAGCGGATCACGGTCGAGCTGATCGACGACGGCACGCATCTGCACCCGGCCACCGTCCAGCTGGCGTTCCATCACGCGGGCGCCGGGCGGGTCGCCTTCATCACCGACGCGATGGACGCGGCCGGCAGCGGCGACGGGCGCTATCTGCTCGGCCCGCTGGAGGTCGAGGTCAGCGAGGGTGTGGCACGGCTGGTGGAGGGCGGTTCGATCGCGGGTTCGACACTCACCCTGGATCGCGCCTTCCGGCGGGCCGTCACCGTCGACCGGCTGCCGGTGGAGGACGTCGTGGCGGCCATCTCGGCCAACCCGGCGAAGCTGCTGGGCATCGACGACCGGGTGGGCTCGCTGGAGCCGGGCAAGGACGCCGACCTGGTGCTGCTGGACGCCGAGTTCGAGCTCAAGGGTGTGATGCGCCGCGGCGAGTGGGTGGTCGATCCCCAACTGGGGTGATTCATCCGGATGTTGGCATACGGCGGTCGGCTCGGGGGACTGGGCCGACCGCCGACTCTTTTGGCATGATCGAGCCTCCGCACACGCCGTCGGCAGGCGCATTCTGGAATCCTGTTTCCATGGATCGCGCCGCCATGACCTCGAGGGAGGTCCCCCAGGTGATCCTCACGGTCACGCTGAACACCGCTCTCGACATCACCTACCGGGTACGAACGCTGCGGCCGCACGCCTCACACCGGGTGACCGAGGTGACCGAACGCCCCGGCGGCAAAGGGCTGAACGTGGCCCGGGTGCTCGCGGCGCTCGGCCATCGGGTGACCGCGACGGGATTCGCCGGCGGCAGGACGGGCCGCTCGGTCCGGGACCAACTCGCCGACACCTCGGGCGTGGTGGACGCGCTCGTCCCCGTCGCGGGGGCGACCCGGCGCACGATCGCGGTCGTGGACCAGACCACCGGCGACACCACCCAGCTGAACGAACCGGGCCCGGTGATAGCCCCCGCCGAGTGGTCCGCCTTCCTGGAGTCGTACGGCGAACTGGTGTCCTCGGCCGCCGCGGTGGCGCTGTGCGGCAGCCTGCCGCCGGGGGTGCCGGTGGGCGCGTACGCCCAACTGGTGCGCACCGCACGGGCGGCGGGCGTCCCCGTGCTGCTCGACACGAGCGGCGAACCGCTGCGCCGGGGTGTCGCCGCCCGCCCCGACGTGGTCAAGCCGAACGCCGACGAACTCGCCGAACTCACCGGTTCCCACGAGCCGTTGCAGGCCACCAGGGACGCCCGGCGACGCGGCGCACACACCGTGGTCGCCTCGCTGGGCGCGGAGGGGCTGCTGGCGGTGAACGCGGAGGGCCGCTGGCGCGCCGTCCCTCCGAGCCGGGTCCTGGGCAATCCGACGGGCGCCGGCGACTCGGCGGTCGCGGGCCTGCTGTCCGGCCTGGTGGACCTGCTGCCGTGGCCGGCCCGCCTCGCCCGGGCCGTGGCGGTGTCCGCGGCGACCGTACTGGCCCCGGTGGCGGGCGAGTTCGACAGCCGGACCTATGAGGAGCTGCTGGAGCGGGTGATCGTCACCCCGCACAACGCCGCGGCGTGAGATGTGCTCGGCGCGGGGCTTCACGGGCCCCGCGCGGCTACTTGTTCGCCCAGCCCTTGGTCAGCCAGAGCTGGTCGAAGTTGGCGTTGCACTGGTTCCCCTGCTCGCAGGAGATCCGGATGGTGTTGGTGCCCTTGTTGAGCTGGACGTAGTTGAACGTCTTCGTCCAGCCCTTCTCCCAGTCGCCCTGCGGCGCGTTCGCCCAGTTCTTCAGGGACATGGGGGTGGTCTGGGCCGTGCCGTTGACGGCGAGGGTGGCCGTGGCGTCGACACCCGGGACGCCGTAGCCGGTGTGCAGCGTGTACTTGCCGGTCGACGGAACGTCCACGCTCCAGGTCACGGCGGCACCGGGGGCGTTGAAGCCCTGGACGTAGACACCGCCGTCCGCCTTGGCACCCTTCACGTCGGACGCGGTGCTGGTGCCGCCCTCCAGGCGCAGCGCCTTGGCGTCGACGGTCGGCAGCGGGCTGTCGTCCGTGGCCTGCTGGGTGGCGGACTGGCTCGGGTCCGCGCTCTGCGCGGCCGACGGGCTGGAGCCCGCCTCGTCGCCGCCCTTGTCGCCGTCCGAGTCGCCGCCGATCATGGCGATGCCGATACCGATCACGACCGCGGCGACCACCGCGATCGCACCGATCAGGAGGCCCTTGGTGTTGGGGCCCCGGCCACGGCCGCCGCCGCCCGTGCCGACCGACGTATGGCGCGTCGTGGTGGCACCGCCGCCGGGCACGGTCTCGGGCGCGGCGTAGTGCGCGTTCGGCTGCCCGTACGCCTGCTGCTGGGGCACCTGGCCGTAGGCGGCCGTCGGGGCCTGCGGCTGGCCGTACTGGCGCTCGCCGACCGGGCGCACTCTGTTGACGGTGCCCGGGTAGCCGTAACCGCCGGTGGGAGGCTGTGCGCCGTTGGCCTGGCCGTCGGCATAGAGGTAGCCGAACGGGTCCTCGTCCTCGGGCGTGCTCGCGCCGTTGTTGCCGGGCGTCATCCCTAGGTCTCCTCAACAGGTGCGGGTCCAGATGCATACGTGGCTGAATGGCGAGCCTACCCGTTCCCAGGACCCCAAACTGCTGTTCTCCCCATCACCCAGGCAATGACCTGCGTTTATCCAGCTCGCCTGTGTTGTTTGGGACGAGAACGTTTCTCTACGTACATCCGTTCGTCAGCGGATTTCAACACTTCGTCCGCCGTCATACCGCAGTGCGCCCAGCCGATACCGAAGCTCGCGCCGACCCTCATGGCGCGGCCGTCGACCCGGATGGGCTGGATGATCTCGTTGCGCAGGCGCACCGCGAGGTCCTGGGCGTCGGCCTTGCCCAGCCCGTTGGCGAGGACGACGAACTCGTCGCCGCCGAGTCGGGCCACCGTGTCCCCGTCGCGCACTCCGCGGCTGAGCCGCCGGGCCACCTCGATGAGGACCGCGTCGCCCGCGTTGTGGCCGAAGCGGTCGTTGATCGACTTGAAGCCGTCGAGGTCGCAGAAGAGCACCGCGAGCCCCTTGGTGCCGTCGTCGCTGTCGATCTCGGGGGCGACCGTGTGCACATGGTGATCGAAGGCGTCGTACGGCCCCCGCGGGTGGAGGTCGAACGTCTGCCCGGTCCCGTCGAAGGCCGCCGGGTGGCCGGTCACGTGATCGCCGTAGGCCGCGTCCAGCGCGTCGGCCGCGCCCGGCGGAAGGGACTGCGGACGCTGGCAGAGGCGGGCGGACAGGCGGGAGCGCAGCTCGGCGGAGTTGGGCAGTCCGGTGAGCGAGTCGTGCGAGGCCCGGTGGGCTAGCTGCAGCTCGCGGCGCTTGCGCTCCTCTATGTCCTCGACATGGGTGAGGAGGAAGCGGGGCCCGTCCGCGGCGTCGGCGACGACGGAGTTGCGCAGCGACACCCAGACGTACGTGCCGTCGCGGCGCCCGAGCCGCAGTTCCGCCCGCCCGCCCTCGGCGGAGGTCCGCAGAAGAGTGCCGATGTCCTCGGGATGGACAAGGTCGGAGAACGAGTAGCGGCGCATGGCGGAGGCGGGCCTGCCCAGCAGCCGGCACAGCGCGTCGTTGGTGCGCAGGATCCGCCCGTGCTGGTCACCGCCCATCTCGGCGATCGCCATGCCTGACGGGGCGTACTCGAAGGCCTGGCGGAAGGACTCCTCGCTGGCCCGCAGGGCCTGCTGCTCCCGCTCGAGGCGGACGAGGGCCCGTTGCATGTTGGCCCTGAGGCGGGCGTTGCTGATGGCGATGGCCGCCTGGAAGGCGTACATCTGGAGCGCCTCGCGGCCCCAGGCACCGGGCCGCCGCCCATTGCGCGGCCGGTCGACCGAGATGACCCCGATCAGCTCACCGCAGCTGCCCTGCACGCTCGGTGTGTACATGGGCGCCAGGAGACGGTCGGCGGGGTGCCACTCGTCCTCGAAACGGGGATCGGGGCCGTCGGTGTGCCACTGCGGCACGTCGTCCTCGTCGAGCACCCAGCCCTCGGTGTGGGGTATGAACCGCAGATCGCCCCAGGTCTCGCCCATGTTCAGCCGGCGGTCCCAGGAGGCACGGGAGCCGACCCGTCCGGTGATCAGCGACTCGGCGGCGGAGTTGCCGGCGAAAGCGGCGACGACGAGGTCACCGTCCTGCCGCACGAGGTTGACGGCCGCCAGCTCGTAGCCGAGGCCGCCCACGACGCCGTCGGCGACGGTCTGCAGCGTGTCCGCCAGGCTCCGCGCGGTGTTCATGTCCGCCATGACCTGATGCAGCTGCCGCAGGGACGCAAGACGGACATACGGCTCCGACTCGGTGTCCACTCGCCCTCCCCTCGAGGTCTCGCAGCAACTCCAGGGACGCGTCGGCGTACTACGGTTCTCCCGGTTTTCCTCGGTGCGCTACTCGGCGTACTCCATGCGTAGCGTCGTGCAGCGCCCCAGCCACTGAATCACAGCGCGCTGCCCACTAGGTACACAGGGTCAACAAAATACGGCCCCTGTGACTCAAGTCACAGCAGAACATGAACAATTGAGTGGGGATTCCGCGTTTTTCCTGTGCGTTTACCGCCCGCAATTAACGCCCCGTGCAGAAGCTGTGATCATACGTGCCAACTCCATGACGGACGGGCCCCGTTGAGTGTACGGGCCGATCATGCACGCCGACGCCCGGCGACGTCCCCACCGCCTGCGGGCCGGCCCGTACCCGCCGCCGGCGTCCGCCCATGGTCCTAGGTCGTGCTTCGGGCCCGGGGCCGATGTGCGCGTCCGGCCGCTCCGGCTAGCGTTCCGGGCGTGCTGAAGACTCCCCCTTCCCCGCCCGTGCCAACCGCCCCGTCCGCGTCCGGGCATGCTGAAGGGGTGAGCAACGACGAGTTCCGTGCCGCCCTGTCCCGGCTGGCCGCGGGGGTGGTCCTGGTGACCTCGCACGAGCCCCCGCTGGACGCCGAGGGCCCCGCCGTCACGAGCTCCCCCGGTACCGTCGGCCCCGGGGGAACCCCGGCGCGCCGCGACATCACCCGGGGCGAGGACGTGGGCATGACGGCGACGGCCTTCATGTCGGTGTCCCTGGACCCGCCGCTGGTCCTGGTCAGCCTGCGCGAGGGCTCGCGCATGGACGACCTGCTCGCCGAGCAGCCGCTGTGGGGGGTCTCCGTGCTCGCGGAGAGCCAACGGCACATCGCGGGCCGCTTCGCGATGAAGGGGCGCATCAGCGACCGGCTCCTGTTCGAGGACATCCCGTACGCGCGCGGCGAGGCCTCCGGCGCACTCCTGGTCGGCGGCGCCCTGGCGACCCTGGAGTGCAGCACGGAGCGGCGCGTGCCCGCGGGCGACCACACGCTGGTCATCGGACGGGTGCTGAGCGCGCAGGTGCCGAGCGCGGAGGGCGGACCCCTCATGTACTTCCGGGGGCGCTACCGGCACCTGGACTGAGGGGCGCGGGTACGGGGCGCAACTCCACGGGCGTCGGCCGGCCGCGGTCCGTGCGACGGGCCTCACTTCGGAACTCGAGGCCCTCGCCTTTTCCCCGGTTTCCCCGGAGCGGACGGGCCTTTCCCGCGCATTCGGGAATTCCGCCCGCCTCCCGAAGAACTGTTTTTGAAAATTGGTCAGCCCCGATCGCGGCAAGAACGCGCGGCTGCTTTTTGCACCATTGCCACGACAACTTCCACAAGACTCGCCCACGAGTGACCGTGCGTCCTCCGGACGGACGGGGGGCGAGGCAGTTGCGCAGGTCACTCGGTACGGCGCTCGCGACCGGCGCGACGGAGCAGCCGGGGCACCGGCCGGACACCGCCGGCCGTCGCCGCACCGGCGGTCGCTTCGCCGAATTCCGCGACTTCACCCGACCCCTCCGGACAACCGACTTGTCCGCGATTTTTCCATCAGGACACCAGATGTTCATGTTCGTGGGGGTGGTGGGGCCCGACCGATCCTGAAGGGCCGCTCGCTCCGGCGTTCTCGGCATTTCCCGTCGTGTTCGGGAGGGGACGACGGAGAACAACCGCGCCCCGCGCGGGGGCTAGTGCCAGTCCCGTCCGGACCGGCCCCGCTTGGTGTCCGAGCGCTGCTTCTTCTCCCGCAGCCGGCGTTCGTTGATGCCGCGGGGGATGCGGGTCGCTTTCCGGGGCTTCGGCGGCGGAGCCGTCGCCTCGGCGAGCAGGGAGGCCAGACGTACGGCGGCGGCCTCGCGATTGCGCCACTGCGAACGGTGCTCGGACGCGCGTACGGTGACGACTCCGTCGACGAGGCGCCCCGCCAGCCGCTCCAGGGCCCGCTGCTTCCACACCGGGGGCAGGGCCTCGGTCCGCTCCAGGTCGAAGCGCAACTCCACCTGGGTGTCGCTCGTGTTGACATGCTGCCCGCCCGGCCCCGACGACCTCGAGAAACGCCACAGGAGCTCGGCCTCGGGAAGCGAGACGGAGCCGCGGACGACGTAGGGACCTGACATGCCTCCATGGTCGCGCGACTGACCGGTCCACGTCACGCGAATATCACCCGCACGGCCCCCGCGGAAGACTCCGGGTAAAGAAAGTAAAGAGATCCGGAACCATCGGGACCCCCCTTGGCGTTGAGACGGGTAGCTGTAGCTTCGTGCCGTACGAAGCGCACAGACACCGCACCGCGTACGCGACCGAGGGAAGGGACTCCCAACAATGGCTGTAAGCCTGTCCAAGGGCGGCAACGTCTCGCTCACCAAGGAGGCTCCGGGCCTGACTGCCGTCACCGTGGGCCTCGGCTGGGACGTCCGCACCACCACGGGCACCGACTTCGACCTCGACGCCTCCGCGATCGCGGTCAACACCCAGGGCAAGGTCTACTCGGACCAGCACTTCGTCTTCTTCAACAACAAGCAGACCCCGGACAGCTCGATCGTCCACACCGGTGACAACCGCACGGGTGAGGGCGCGGGCGACGACGAGGCGATCAACGTCAACCTGGCGGCCCTCCCGGCCGACATCGACAAGATCGTCTTCCCGGTCTCCATCTACGACGCGGAATCCCGCTCGCAGAACTTCGGCCAGGTGCGCAACGCGTACATCCGCATCGTCAACCAGGCCGGCGGTCAGGAGATCGCCCGCTACGACCTGTCGGAGGACGCGGCCACCGAGACGGCCATGGTCTTCGGCGAGCTGTACCGCAACGGCGCCGAGTGGAAGTTCCGCGCGGTCGGCCAGGGCTACGCCTCGGGTCTGGTCGGTATCGCCCAGGACTTCGGCGTCAACGTCTGACCCCTGGGCGCTTCGGCGTGAAGCCCCCGGCCCGCGGTGCGCCGCGGCCGGGGGCTCGGTCATGCCCCCTGACCGGAGTTCCGCACACCTCCTGCCCCCGGGGTTCCGTCGCGATACCTTGGGCCCCGTGATCCTCGAGTCCCTCCCCCTCACCCCCGACCACGACATCCCGGGTCCGCTGCTCGTCGAACTCACCGCCGTCTATATCTCCAACCGCGAGTTCCACGCACTGAGCGGCGACTTCCCGGACCCGGACGACATCCGCCCCGAACAGGTGGCGGCCGAGCTGGCCGACGAGCTGGCGAACCCGGACGTCGAGGTCCTGCTCGCGCGCAGCGCCGGGCGGCTGACGGGCATCGTGATCACCCTCGCGCACCATCCCGACCCGGCCGACCCGGACCCCTGGATCGGCCTGCTGATGGTGGACGCGGGACTCCAGCGGCAGGGGCACGGCAGGCGGCTCGTCTCCCTGGTGGAGGACCGGTTCCGCTCCGCGGGCCGCACCGCCGTGCGTCTGGCGGTGCTGGAGAACAACCCCAAGGCCCTGGCCTTCTGGACCGCCCTCGGCTACGAGACGATCGACCGCCGCCCGGACCGCGGCCGGGGCCGCCCCTGCGCCGTGCTGCGCAAGGCACTGGGCTGACGGCTCCCGCCGCGTCAGGGGTGTTCCGGCCGCCCCTGCCCGTAGAGCCAGTCCCGCCAGATCGCGCGGAAGTCGTGGCCCGGTGCCGTTCTCTCGACGTAGGCGGTGAAGTCGGCGGTGTCCGCGTTCCCGTGACGACGGGTCGCGGCCCAGCCGCGGACGATGCCGTAGAAGGCGTCGTCACCGACGGTCTGCCTGATCTTGTGCAGGACCATGGCGCCGCGTTCGTAGACGGGGCTCTCGGAGATCTGCGCGGCGCCAAACGGCCTGGCGGGCGGGAACGCCCAGATCGCCGCGTCGTCCGCCGGGTCCTCGTAGTAGTCGCCCCGGTAGAGCGCGTCGAAGGTCTGCTGGGCCGTGCTGCCGCCATGGCCCTCCTGCCACAGCCACTCCGCGTATGTGGCGAAACCCTCGTTGAGCCACATGTCCCGCCAGCTCTTCGGGGTCACGGAGTCGCCGTACCACTGGTGGGCGAGTTCATGGACGAGGATCTCGGTGTCCGGGGCCCCGGGGAAGACGGGGCGCGTCTGGGTCTCCAGTGCGTAGCCGGCGTCGTGCGGCCGGTCGACCACCGCGCCGACGGAGGAGAAGGGGTAGGGGCCGAAGACGCCTTCCGCCCACTCCATGATCTCCGGGAGCTTCGCCAGCACCTCCCGGCTCGTCCGCGCCTCGGCCGGGTCCACGGCGACATACACGGGCAGACCGTTCTTCAGCGTGGAGCGGGTGATCTCGTACCGGCCGATCGCGAGCAGGGCGAGATAACTCGCCATCGGCTGCGCGGTGCGCCAGGTGTAGGTGGTACGGCCGGCCTTCGTCGTCCGGCTCCTCAACTCACCGTTGGAGACGGCCTCAAGGCCCTGCGGGACAGTGATCCGGATGTCGTAGGACGCCTTGTCGGACGGATGGTGGTCGCCGGGGAACCAGGTCATCGAGCCCGTCGGTTCGCCGAGCGCCAGTGCCCCGTCGGCGGTCCTCAGCCAGCCCTCCTTCGAGCCGTCCGGATCGGTGATGGTCCCGGGAGTGCCCGAGTAGCGCACCGTCGTGCTGAACGTCTCACCCCTGTCGAGCCCGCCGGAAGGCCGCACGGTCAGCTCCTGGCCGGATCGGCTCCAGCGGGCGGCGCGCCCGTCGACGGCGACGGCGGCCACCTCAAGCCCCTTCAGGTCCAGGTCGAACGCGGAGAGGTCCTTGGTCGCGCGTGCCGTGACGACCGCCGTGCCGGTGAGACGACGGTCGGCCGGGTCATAGGCGAGGGTCAGGCCGTAGTGGCCGACGTCGTAGCCGCCGTTGCCCATCCCCGGGAAATAGGGGTCGCGCAGGCCGGATCCGCCGGGGGTCCCGTGCACGGCGCCGCCGCACGCACCGAGGACGAGTGCCAGGAGGGCGGCCGGGACAATGCGTACGTATCTGGACACACCCACGATCCTATGAGGGCAGGCCGCGGAGGTGGGGCCCGCGGCGGCGTGACACCATCGCCCCCGTGCTCGACATCGGCTACGCCCTCTCCAACCGCTTCCCCGACCCGCCGCAGACCGACTACCGCCGTGCGGACGTCCGCGCGCTGCGACACGACCTGTTCTGCGGGGACGTCTACCTCGCCGACACCGAGGCGGACCGCGAACTTTCCACAGCCTGGGGATGGGTGCCGGTGCTCGACTTCGCGTGGGCGCTGTGCGACATCGTCGAGCAACTCGACCGCGATCCCCTCGGCAGCCGCTCCGCCCGGCCGCTGCACGCGGAACTGGACTTCACCGAGTCCACCGACCGCATGCTCTTCGAACGACGCTTCGGCTGGGTGGACATCGAGGCGGAGTGGCTGCCGCCGTCCGAGCCGCCGCTGTCCTTCTCCCACGCCGAACTGCGCCACGAGTCCCGTGACTTCCTGCAGGATCTGATCGCCGACCTCACGGACCTGCACGAGGACCTCGGCGAGAACCCGGCGATCTGGACCCTTCAGGCCCGCTTCCCCAGGGTGCCCCGGAAGCGGCGGTGACCGCGCCCTCCGGCGCGGCCACCGCCTCCCCGTCCCGCGCCCCACGCCCCACGCCCCCAGGCGGAGCGGTACCCGCGTCCCGGTGCCGAGGGACCGACCACGCCGTGTCGTGGTGAAGGGCGGCCCTCAGTCGCCGGATGCGAACAGACCGGCGAAGCGGGCCAGATACAGCGGCCATCCGGCGTCGTTGCCGACACCGTCGGCGACGGCCTGCCAGCCGGGGCCGTGCCGGTCGATGTTGCGGTGCTCCAGCTCCACCCTGGTGCGCTGCGGGGTCTCGGCGACGAACCGGACCTCGACCTCGCTGGTGTTCTCCGGCTCGGTCTCGATCTGCCACTGCGGGTCGATGTCCCAGCTGAACACCACCCGGTCCGGCGGCTCGTAGGCGAGGACACGCGCCCATCGGCACTCGCTGCCGTCCACGCCGCGGTCGTAGATGTGGCCGCCGGCCTTCGGCTCGAACACGGTCTCGGCGATCTCCACCGCGAGCAGGTTGTGCTCCGGCGGCTTGAAGTCGCCGAACCGCTCCGTGAACGCGGTGAACGCCCGCTCGAGCGGCGCCTCGACGACGATCCGGCGACGGACCACCGTGGTGGCTTCCTGGGTCATGAGCTTTCCTCTTCCGGTTCTTCGACGACGTCCTGGTAGCCGGCCAGCGCCCGGTTCCAGAACGTCTCCAGTTGATCGCGCAGCGCGGCCACGCCGGCCGGGTTGAGCCGGTAGATCCGGCGAGTGCCGTCCGCTCGCTCGCTCACGAGCCCGGCGCTCTTCAGCACCTTCAGGTGCTGGGACACCGCCGGTCGGCTGACCGGGAGCTCGTCGGCGAGTTCACCGACCGCGCGCGGCCTTTCGGCCAGGCGCTCGACGATGGCGCGCCGGGTGGGGTCCCCCAGGGCACCCAGGGCATCGCCGGCTTGGTAAGTACCCACGAACGGTAAGTCTGTACTTACGGATATCTGAACGTCAAGGCCGTCGGCGCGGAGGGCCGCCGTCCACAGGCGGGCGATCGATGTCCGGGCCCCCGGCGGCTGCCCCGCGGCTTCACGGCTCCAGCACGACCTTCCCCACTGTTGCCCGCGCCTCCAGGGCCCGATGGGCCGCGGCCGCCGCCGCGAGCGGGAACCGCTGGACCACCGGCACCAGGCGCCCGGTCGCGGCCTCCGCGAGAGCACGCTGTTCCAGGGTGCGCAGCGGGTCGGGGCCACCCGCCTTCCGCAGCATCACGGGCCCGAGCACCTGCTCGGAGACGCCCTCGACGAGGTACGGCGCTCCGCCCCTGATGCCCTCGGCGGACCAGCCGAAGACGATGTGCCTGCCGCCCGGTGCGAGCAGGTCCACCGCCGTGCGCGCGACCGTGCCGCCCACTCCGTCGAGGACGACCGTGACCGCGCCCCGGTGGCCGTCCAGGCGCGCGGCCCACTCGGGGTCCGTGTAGTCGACCGCGAGGTGCGCACCGTTCTCGCGCACCCGCGCCACCTTCTCCGCCCCTCCGGCGAGCCCGATCACGGTGGCACCCGCGTGCCGGGCGTGCTGCACGAGGAGGGTGCCGATACCGCCCGCGGCCGCCGGGACGAGGACCACGGAACCGGGTCCGAGGTCGGCGAACTGCACGATCCCCATTGCCGTACGCCCCGTGCCGATCATGGCGACCGCCTGCGCGTGGTCGAGGTTCGGCGGGGTCTCGTGCAGGCGCTCGACGTCCACGACGGCGAGCTCGGCGTAGCCGCCCGGCGCGAACCCGAGGTGCGCGACCACCCGTCGGCCGAGCCAGCGGGCGTCGGCCCCCTCGCCGAGCGACACGACGGTGCCCGCGACCTCGCGGCCCGGGATGGTGGGAAGGGGGATCGGGCCGGGCGCCGGACCCGTCGCGCCCTCTCTCAGCGCCGTGTCCAGCAGGTGCACACCGGCCGCGCCCACCGCGACACGGACCTGCCCCGGACCGGCCTGGGGGTCCTCGACCCGCTCGTAGGTCAGGTTCTCCGCCGGGCCGAAGGTGTGCAGACGGATGGCGTGCATGGGCGGGCTCCTCGCCGTCACTGTCGGAGGACCCACCCTTCGGCCTCAAGCGCGCTTGAGGTCAAGGCCGCGTCGGCCGACGGCCAGGGACGCGGCGGCGAGGGCGCTGTTGAAGGAGACCTCCGACAGCACACCGGGTGCCGCGACCTGGTCGCCCGCGAGGTAGACACCGCCGCCGCGGTCGACGGCGGGCCGGTCGCGCCAGCTGGTGCCCGGCAGGTCCACGGCGCCCGTACGTCCCCGGGCCACCGCCTCCCGCCGCCACACGACGCGCTCGCGCCAGCCTTCGTAGGCGAGGTCGAGCAGGCGCTCGGCACGTGCCACGCCGTCGGCCCGGGACTCGTCGGGCGCGATCGGGATCTGGCCCTGGATCAGCTGCTCCCCCGCGGGCGCCAGCGACCGGTCCTTCGCGGTGAAGCGCTCGATCCAGCCGGGCGCGTCCAGGTCGGACACGGCCCAGGTGTCGCCCCGGCGGGTGCGCAGTGCCAGGTCGATCAGGGCGGTCCGGCCACCGTCCCAGACCAGGGAGTCGTCCCCGAGGAGGCGACGGGCCGCGTCCAGGGAGGTGGCGACGATCACGGGGGTGCCGGTGGGCAGCGTGTCGACGCGGGACAGGGTCTCCATGCGCACGCCGAGGTTCCAGGCGCGCGCCGCCATCCGGTCGATGACGCTCGCCCAGCCGCCCTTCGGCTGGTGCGCCTCGGTCGGCAGCCTGGTGGTCCGGCGCAGACGCTCCTGGACGAAGGCGGCGGACAGCGAACCGGGGTCGTGATGGAAGACGGCGATCCCTGCGTAGTGGGCCGCGGCACGCGCGGCCTCCTCACCCGCCTCCTGGCTCGCCCAGGTGAGGAAGTCCACGTCCACGGGCGCCCGTACGGAGGTCCGGCGCAACAGCTTGAGCATCGCGAAGGGCGGGGTGCGGCGCAGCACGCCCTTGTGGTGCAGGCGCAGACGGGCCGCTTCCAGGGGCGGGAGAGGAGCGAGCGGGCCGATGAGGTCCCGCTGCCCGAGCCAGGTCCAGTGCGGGCCGCCGCTGTAGAGGGCGTGCGGCCCTTCGTTGGTCCGGTACGGGCCCTCGTCGGTCCGCGCGCGCCCGCCGAGGGTGTGGTGGGCCTCGTACACGGTGACCTTGGCCCCGGCCTCGGCGGCGGTGATCGCGGCGGTGAGCCCGGCGAATCCGCCGCCGACGACGGTGATGCGGTGCATGGGTGGGGTTCTCCCTCCTGGCGCAGGCCCTGGCTCGAGAGCACGGTGCGCAGAGCCACGTCGCGAGTCGCGTCGCCCATACGACGCCTGAAGGCACCCCGAATGTGACATCGCTGGAGAAGGCGCAGGTCAGGGGGATTGTCACCGGCGGCATGCACCATAGGGGGCATGACGCGGAGCAATCGGGTGGTGAAGGCGGCGCGGCGCCCCGAGGTGCGGCTGCCCGAGCTGGTGGCCGCCTCGATCGGCGAGTTGGAGCCGGACGGGGACTACGACGGACTGGAGTTCCATGAAGCGGACTTCGCGGGGCAGGACGGCGCGGGCGCCCGTTTCATGGACTGCTCGCTGACGGGCTGTGCCCTGGACGAGACCCGGCTCCACCACGCGCGCGTGCTGGACTCCGTCCTCACCGGCATACGGGGCGTGGGCACCGATCTGGCCGAGGCGAGCCTGCGCGATGTGGAGCTGGTGGACGCCCGGCTGGGCGGTGTGCAGCTGCACGGCGCGGTCCTGGAGCGGGTGCTGGTGCGCGGCGGCAAGATCGACTATCCGAACCTGCGCAAGGCGCGGCTCAAGGACGTCGTCTTCCAGGGCTGCGTACTGGTCGAGCCGGACTTCGGGGGTGCCCGACTCGAACGGGTCGAGTTCGTGGACTGTGTCCTGAAGGGCGCCGACCTCACGGCGGCGACACTGGTGGACGTGGATCTGCGCCGCGCCGCCGAGTTGGACATCACCCGCGGGGTGGGTCGTCTGTCCGGTGCGGTGATCAGCCACACCCAACTCCTGGACCTGGCCGCCGTGCTGGCGGCCGAGATCGGTGTGCGGGTGGCGCCGGAGGACTGAGGGACGACGCCACGGACGTCCGAGGCCACGGCCGAGGTCCGGGGGCGTCCCCGGTCCACTTCCCGACTACGCCCGCCGCCCCAGCTTCGTGAGGGCCTCGTCCGTCAGCCGGTAGACCGTCCACTCGTCCTGCGGGCGGGCGCCCAGGGCCTCGTAGAAGTCGATGGACGGCCGGTTCCAGTTGAGGACCGACCACTCCAGCCGCTCGTAGCCCCGGTCCACGCAGATCCGGGCCAGCTCCGTCAGCAGCGCCTTGCCGTACCCGCTGCCGCGGGCCCCGGGCCGGACATAGAGGTCCTCCAGGTAGATGCCGTGCACACCGCGCCAGGTGGAGAAGTTCAGGAACCACAGCGCGAAGCCGACGGCCTCGCCGTCCTCCGTCTCGGCGATGTGCGCGAACGCCGCGGGCCGCTCGCCGAACAGCGCCTCGTGGAGCTGGTTCTGTGTCGCCCGCGCCTGCTCGGGCTCCTTCTCGTACTCGGCCAGTTCTCGGACGAGCGTGTGGATGACGGGCACGTCGGCGGGTATCGCGGTACGGATCACCATCGCAGTGTCACACAGGCGCCGCGGGCCCGACACCTCCTGCCGGCGTTCTCCACCGCTGGTCAGAGCGGTCGATCACGTCCGGCCGGTACGGACGGCGCCGGCTTCAGTGGCGTCCCGCGACGCGGTCGGCCAGTTGCGCGAGCCGTGAGGACCCGGCGGAGTGCGTGGTCAGTTCGCGACGGTCCGCCGTGCGGTATGTGGCGTACATGCCGTGCACTCCGAGCCAGCGCAGCGGCTCCGGCTCCCACTTGCGCACCCGGTGGTTCACCCAAGGCAGCGCGGTCAGGTCCGTCGGCCCGGCCTGACCCGAGTCCTGCCGCACCAGATCGCGGAGTGTGCGGGCGGCGAGGTTCGTGGTGGCCACACCCGAGCCGACGTATCCGCCCGCCCAGCCGAGGCCCGTCGACCGGTCCAGGGTGACCGTGGCGCACCAGTCCCGGGGCACCCCCAGCACACCCGACCAGGCGTGGGCCACCTTCACCCCGGTCAGCGACGGGAAGAAGCGCACCAGGATGTCGTACAACGCCTCGATGGTGGCGGGCTGCGTACGGCCGTCGTTGTCCGTGCGGGACCCGAACCGGTAGGGGACCCCGCGGCCGCCGAGCGCGATCCGTCCGTCGGCGGTGCGCTGCGCGTACATGTAGGCGTGCGCCATGTCGCCCAGCGTCTCGCGTCCCTCCCAGCCGATCCGGGCCCACTGCTCGTCGGTCAGCGGCTCGGTCGCGATCATGGACGAGTTCATGGGCAGCCAGGTGCGCCGCTGGCCCTTCAGCGACGCCGTGAAGCCCTCGGTGCACCGCAGGACGTAGGGCGCCCGGACCGTGCCGTAGGGCGTCACCGCGTGCTTCGGGCGGATCTCCGTCACCGGCGTCCGCTCGTGGATCGTCACCCCGAGCGCCTCGACGGCCGCCGCGAGCCCCTTGACGAGCTTGACCGGGTGCAGCCGCGCCCCGTGCGGGGTCCAGGTGGAGCCGACCGCGTCCGCGACCCGGATCCGCTCGGCGGTCTCCGCGGCGCCGTACAGCTCGCGATCCTGCTCTCCGAACGACAATTCGTGCTCGTGGAACGCCTTGAGCCGGGCCAGTTGCGCGGGCGTGTACGCCACCTCCAGGACGCCGCCGACGTGCACGTCCGCCTCGATGCCCTCCTCCCGGGTGACCCGTACCACCTCGGCGACGGTGTTGTTCATCGCCTTCTGCAGCCGGACGGCGGCCTCACGGCCGTGCAGTTTGGCGTACCGGTCGCGGCCCGCCACACCGTTGTAGAGCCAGCCCCCGTTGCGTCCGGAGGCGCCGTACCCGCAGAACTTCTGCTCCAGCACGGTGATGCGAAGGAAGGGCGCGGCCTTCTTCAGGTAGTACGCGGTCCACAGTCCGGTGTAGCCGCCGCCGACGATCACGACGTCGGCGGAGCGGTCCCCGGGCAGGGGTTCGCGCTGCACGGGGAGGCCGTCGTCGGCGTACCAGAAGGAGACACCGCCGTTGACGGCGCCGGAGACTGCGCTGCTCATGGGCCGGACGTTAGCTTCTGTGGGCGGCCGGTGTCTCCTTCGGATTCCATGGTTTTCCGCGGCCCACGGTCAGCGGCCGGCACGCGAACCCGATCATCAGTGCCACGAAATGCCCGAAATCGGTGAAGGTGGGCGCGGCCATGAGAGGGACCGTGTACACACACAGGACCACCGCCAGATAGGCGTAGCGCCAGGGCGCAGCGATCCGGTAGACGAGTACGGCCACCACTCCGGCCAGCGCGTAACTCACGCCAATGTCCAAAGTGCCGGCCGCCGACCTCGGGGCGGTCCCGTCCCGTATCGCCACCAACAGGGCGCCCTCACCGGCCAGCGTGGCCAGCACATGCGCGGCGACGCACACGGCCAGCCAGCGCGCGGTGCCCAGCCAGCGCTCCGCCGGTGCGTGGAAGACCGTGTAGAGCACGGCGTACGGCAGCCAGCGGCCGCCGTCTGTCCACATGGCGCTGGTGATGAACACACGCACGGGGTTGGACGACAGCTCGTTGAGGTTGGTGGACCGCTGCCGCAGGAAGTCCTCCTCGAACTGCGGCGGCATGTGGTGCAGGGCGACGGTGGTGACGAACAGGACGAGCAGCCACAGATAGGTGCCCGGGGCGCTGCGGACGTATGCCGCCGCCGCCCCGAGCCGTCGCCTGGCCCGTATGACCCCGCTCACATACGCAAGTATGGTCGGGAACGTGATCGACGTGCCTGGCGAGCTGGTCGCCGCACAGGAGAGGTTCAACGGGGCCGCGGGGCGGGCGTTCGTCGCGGACCTGCCGCGGCGGACGGCAGAGTTCCTGCGGCGATGGCGGCTGCGGATCGACGGACCCTCGATGTACGGCATGTGCGCCCTGGTCCTGCCGGTGGTGCGGGCCGACGGTTCGCCTGCCGTGCTCAAACTCCAGTTCCTGGACGAGGAGAGCGAGGGTGAACCGGTCGCCCTGCGCGTCTGGGACGGCGAGGGGGCCGTGCGGCTGCTGGAGCAGGACCCCGCCACGGGCAGCCTCCTGCTGGAACGCCTCGACCCGGCCCGCGCACTGACGCATGTGCCCGACTCCCGTGCGGCCGTTCTGGTCCTCGCCCGGCTGCTGGCCCGGCTGACGTCCGTGCGGGCACCGGAGGGGATGCGGCAGCTGGGTGACAGCGCCCGGACCATGCTGGAGGCGGCACCGCGGGTCCTGCCGACGATCCCCGATCCGCGCGACCGCCGGCTGATGGCGGACTGCGTCGCCGCCGTGCGCGAGGTGGCCGCCGAGCCGGGTGACCGTCTCCTGCACTGGGACCTGCACTACGACAACGTCCTGGCCGCCGACCGGGAGCCCTGGCTCGCGATCGACCCCAAACCGCTGTCGGGCGACCCGGGGTTCGAGCTCTTCCCGGCACTGCGCAACCGCTTCGAGCCGGACGAGACCGTCTGGCGCTTCGACGCCATGACCGAGGTCCTGGGCCTGGACCGGGAGCGCGCACGGGCCTGGACCCTGGGCCGCGTCCTGCAGTACGCCCTCTGGGAGGCGGGCAGCGGCCACCCTCCGTCACCGGACGAGCTGGAGATCGGCCGCGCACTGCGCAGGTGAGGCGCGCCCCGGGGCGGTGCGCCACCCGGAGGAGCGGGGCGCCCGCGCCGCCACGACCGCCGTGGGCCGTTCGTGGCGGACCACATGGGCGTCGACCACGGGCACCGGACGGGGCGACCGGCCCAACGCCCCACCAGACACGCCACCGAATGGCCGATCCGGCTTGCGGAGGCGCATCCGGTCATAGCGTACAGAATATGACGAAACGCCATATCGCCTACCTCGTATGCACCACGGCGCTGCTCGGCTCGACGCTCAGCTGTGCGGCCGCGACCGCCGCGGGTCCCTCGACCCACCTGGTGCGTCAGGGGGACTCGATCCAGAAGGCGGTGGATGCCGCCGGTTCCGGAGACATCGTCCTCGTCTCCGCGGGCACCTACCGTGAGAGCGTCCGGATCACCAAGCCGCTGACCCTGCGCGGCATGGGCCGGAGCACGGTGATCACGCCGGCCACCGGCTCGTCCCCGAACGCCTGCGCAAAGGCCGGGAGCGGCATCTGCGTGGAGGGCAAGGACGGTCACCCGGTCGAGAACGCCGCCGTCGAATCGCTGACCGTGACCGGCTTCCCCAAGAACGGGGTGTGGTCGTCGTGGACCGACGGCCTGACCGTCCGGCAGGTGACGGCCGAGAAGAACGGTCAGTGGGGCATCGCGCAGGAGCAGTCCACCCGAGGCGTGCTCCTGGACAACTCCGTCCGCAACAGCGGCAACGCGGGCATCTTCCTCGCCAACACCTCCAGCGAGGAGGCGGCGGCCCTGGACACCAAGGGCGCGGTCGTCGCACGGAACCGGCTGCAGGACAACCGGGTCGGGGTCACCGTCAGACGGCTCAGGGACCTCAGCGTCACGGGCAACGACTTCACCGCGAACTGTGCGGCGGTGTTCGTCGTCGGTGACGAGAACAAGCCGCGCGGTGGGGCGCTGACCGTCAGCGACAACTTCATCCACGGCAACAACAAGATCTGTCCGAAGGCCGACCGGCTGCCCGTCATCCAGGGTGCCGGAATCGTCCTCACCGGCGTCGAGAAGACCGTCGTCACACGGAACGTGATCACGGACAACGCCGGCTCCTCCCCGTTCGCGGGCGGCATCGTGCTCTTCAAGAGCATGGTCGGCTCCCCCAACGAGAACAACCAGATCACCGCCAACACACTGATGCGCAACGGCCCGGCGGACCTCGTCAACGCGGACACCGGCACGGGCAACACCTTCCACGGCAACTCCTGCCGGGCCTCCAAGCCCGCGGGACTGTGCTGACCGACCGCGGATCCAGAGAGGAGAGGCAGCACATGACGACCACGATGCAGACCGCCGCGACGGCCGAGGCCCCGGCTCCGCCGCCGTCCATGCGGCTGAGGGAACTCGTCTTCGGGGCGGCCTGCGCCGCCGCGCTGCGCGCCGCCGCCCGGCTGGGCGTCGCCGACGCGCTGGGCGAGGGACCGACCCGCGTGGAGGACCTCGCGGCCACCGTCGGGACCGAGGCCCGGACGCTGCGCCGGCTGCTGCGTGCCCTGTCCTGCTACGGCGTCTTCGCCGAGCAGGAGGACGGGACCTTCACGCACACCGAGATGTCCCGGCTGCTGCGCGAGGACGACCCGAACAGCCTGCGCAACATCTCGCTGTGGTGCACCGAGCCCTGGACCTGGGAGGCGTGGCCGCGGCTGGACGAGGCGGTGCGCTCCGGCCGGAACGTCGTCCAGGAGCTGTACGGCAAGGAGTTCTTCGTCTATCTCAACGAGGACGCCCCCGAGTCGGCCGACGTCTTCAACCGGGCCATGACGACCTCGAGCACCCAGTCCGCACGGGACGTCGCGGAACTCCTCGACCTGTCGGGGAGCTCCTCGGTCGCCGACATCGGCGGCGGCCAGGGACATGTGGTGGCAAGCCTGCTGGAGAAGTACCCGTCGATGCGGGGAACCCTTCTCGACCTGCCCCGCGTGGTGGAGAAGGCCGACCCGCGGCTGCGCCCGGGAGGCTCACTCGCGGACCGGGTCACCATCATGCCCGGGGACTGCCGCGAGACCGTCCCGGTCGGGGCCGACGTCTACGTCATCAAGAACATCCTGGAGTGGGACGACGACAGCACCTCCCGGACGCTGCGCAACGTCATCGAGGCGGGTGGGCCCGGGGCGAGGGTCGTGGTCATCGAGAACCTCGTCGACGACACCCCCTCGATGCGGTTCAGCACCGCGATGGACCTGCTGCTGCTCCTCAACGTGGGCGGGGCCAAGCACACCACCGGGAGCATGGTCGACCGGCTGACCGGCGCCGGTCTGGTCGTCGACTCGATCCGGCCGGTCAACGCCTATCTGCACGCCTTCGACTGCACCGTCCCCGCGTGAGCGCTGCGGCCGGAACGTCGAGGCCGCACACCGTCGGTCGCCCGGTCCGCGGCTGACGCGGACCCGGCGACCGACGGCCGTGCGGACGGTTCACCTCGCTGCGTCCCGCTCCCAGAGGTAGAAGCGCTGCGCCATCGCGTCCTTCGGAGAGCGCCAGGTCGCGGGGTCGTACGCACTCACATACGCCGACAGCTGCTCGCTGATGTCCCGGAAGGCGGGGTGCTCGGCCACCTTGGCGATGGCCGGACCGGGCTCCCGCTCGGACTCGACGAGGTGCATGTACACATCGCCGAACTGGAAGAGGCTGCGCCGGGTGACCCCGACGAGGTGGGGCAGTTCTCCCCGGTCGGAGTCCTCGAACACCTTGGCGATGTCCGGGGCCGACCCCGGGGCCATGCGGGCGACGATGAGGGCCTGATGCATCAGCCTGTCCTCCGTCCGGCTCAGTCGGCCAGGGCCGGCGCGGGCCGGTGGCTGCGGGCGGCCTGCTCGATCCGGTCCCGGATCAGGGCCATCTGGACCTTGGAGTTGCGGTTGATGTTGTCGGTCATCCAGGCGTCGTCGACCGGCGCCTCCGGCTTCATCTCGAAGTCCTGGGTCCACGTCATCCGGGTGCCCTCGGGAGCCTCCTCGTACTGCCACCGGATGTTCATGTAGGCGAAGGGGCCGGGCTCGACGCGGCGGGCCTTGACGCTGAGCGCGTCGCGGTCGGTCTCCCGCTCCGAGACCCAGCTCCACACCGTGCCCTGCTCGTCGGGATGCATGGTCAGCCGGAAGGTCGTCCGGTTCCCCTCGCGGGAGAGCACCTCGCAGGACGCGTACTCGCTGAACAGCTGCGGCCAGTTCTCCAGGTCGTTGGTCATGTCCCACACCAGGTCCACCGGTGCGGCGATGGTGATGGCGTTCTCCGTGTGTCCGGCCATGTCAGGCTCCTGCCATAAGGGTGCTGTTGACGAGATCGAGGAACTGCCTGGGGGTCTTGCAGCGCTCCGCGTCCGGCGGCATCTGCGTGCCGTGCCGGTTCTCCAGTTCGCCCACGATGCCGAGCAGGCCGAGGGAGTCGATGCCGAGACTGTCGAAGGCGGAGTCGTAGCGCTGCTGCAGTTCCTGCGGGGCGACGGTGACTCCGGCCGCCTTCTTCATCAGTTCGGACAGTTCTTCCAGGGTGATTCGGCTCATTCGGTTCCTCTCCTTTGCTTCTGGGCGGCCTCACATCGAGACGTCGCCTCTTTCGGTCGTTCGCCTACGGGGCACCGGCCGGTGCCGAGAGCCGACTCACCCGGCGGCGCCGTGCCGCAGCACGAGCGCCGAGTTCGACCCCATGAGTCCGCGGCTGAGGATCAGCGCCGTGTGCAGATCCGCGGCGCGGGCACGGGTGGTCACCAGGTCGAGGTCATGGCAGATGTCGAAAACGTTGGGCGTGGGCGGGATCAGGCCGTGTTCCATCGCGAGCACCGCCGCCGCGGCGTCCAGTACGGGCGCCGCGCAATAGCCACGGCCGGTGCCCGTCTTGGGCGCCGTGACGGGCACGCGTCTGCCGTGCGCACCGAGGACGTCGGCGATGGCCAGCGCCTCGGCACGGTCCGCCTCCGGCACACCGAGGGCGTCCGCGAAGACCACGTCGATCTCCTCGGGCGCACAGCCGGCCTCGTCCAGGGCACCGCGGATGGCCTGGACGAGTCCCTCCCGGGAGAGCTCCCAGCGGGAGGCCCCGGTGAAGGTCGACGCGTGTCCCGCGACGGTGGCCCGCACATGCGCGCCCCGCTCACGGGCGGACGCTTCGTCCTCCACGACGAACATGGCGCCGCCCTCCGCGGGTACGAACCCGCGGGCCCCGGTGGTGAACGGGCGGTAGGCCCGCGCCGGGTCGTCGGACGTGCTGAGTTCCTCGTAGCCCAGCTGGCAGACCATCGAGTAGGGCGCCAGCGGTGCCTCGGTCGAACCGGCCACCATCACGTCGGTGCCCCGTTCCACGGCCCGTGCGGCGTGCGCGAGGGCGTCCAGGCCTCCGGCCTCGTCGGCGGCGACGACCGAGCAGGGGCCCTTGAGCCCCCGCCGGATGGAGATCTGGCCTGTGCTGGCCGCGTAGAACCAGGCGATGGACTGGTAGGGACCGACGAAGCGGCTTCCCTTGCCCCACAGCTGCTGCAATTCGCGCTGGCCGAACTCACCGCCGCCGGACCCGGCAGCGGTGACCACACCCAGGGAGAACGGCGATTGCGCGACGGTGTCCCGGCCGATCCGGGCCTCCTCCAGCGCCAGGTCGGCCGCGGCCATCCCGAAGTGGGTGAACCGGTCGGTCTGGACGAGGAAGCGCTCCTCGACCGCTGCCGCCGGCTCGAAGGCGCGGACTTCGCCGGCCACCCGCAGCGGCAGATGATCGCAGCCTTCGCGGGTGATCCGGTCCAGAACGCTCATTCCCTCCCGGGTGGACTTCCAGAAGGTGTCGGTGTTCGTTCCGTTGGGCGCGACGACGCCAATTCCGGTGACGGCAGCGCGCCTTCGGTGGAATGCGCTCATCCTGTCCTCTCCCTCGGCCGGTTCAGGACGACCGCGGACTGGAAGCCGCCAAACCCGCTCCCCACGGAGAGCACGCTGTTCAGCTTCCGCTCGCGGGCGACCCGGGGCACGTAGTCCAGGTCGCACTCGGGGTCCGGCGTCTCGTAGTTCGCGGTCGGCGGTACGGCCTGGTGCTTCAGGGCGAGTACGCAGGCCACGACCTCGATCGCGCCGATCGCACCGAGGGAGTGACCCACCATGGACTTGATGGAGCTCATGGGTGTGTCGTAGGCGTGATGGCCCAGCGCCCTCTTCACCGCGGCTGTCTCGTGCCGGTCGTTCTGCCGTGTGCCCGAGCCGTGCGCGTTGACGTAGTCGATCGCCGAACCGTCGAGACGGGAGTGGTCGAGGGCGTCCTCGATCGCCCGGGCCATCTCGAGGCCCTCGCTGGTCAGACCGGTCATGTGATACGCGTTGCCGAAGGTCGCGTAGCCGCTGATCTCGCAGTACACATGCGCTCCGCGGGCGCGCGCGTGTTCCAGCTCCTCCAGGACGAGCACCGCGCCGCCCTCGCCCATGACGAACCCGTCACGGTTGTTGTCGAAGGGACGGGAGGCGTGTGCGGGGTCGTCGTTGTTCGGCGACGTCGCCTTGATCGCGTCGAAGCAGGCCATGGTGATCGGCGAGATCGGCGAGTCCGACGCACCGGCGATGCAGATGTCGGCCCGGCCCTCCTCGACGGTGTGGAAGGCGTATCCGACCGCGTCGAGCCCGGAGGTGCAGCCCGTGGAGACGGTCTGCACGGGTCCATGGGCGCCGAAGCGTTCGGCCACCGCCGAGGCGAGCGTGCTCGGGGAGAACGCCCGGTGCAGCTGGGGCTGCGCCTCACGGTGGTCCACGTCCCAACGCTGCCCACCATGGCTGACCAGGACGTAGTCGTGCTCCAGCCGGGTGGTGCCGCCGACCGCGGTCCCCAGGGAGACCCCGATCCGCCAGGGGTTCTCCCGGGTGAGGTCGAGGCCGGCGTCCCGTACGGCTTCGTCGCCGGCGACGAGGGCGAACTGGATGTACCGGTCGGCACGTTCGATCTGCTCCGCGTCCAGCCCGTGGGCCGCCGGGTCGAAGTCGCACTCGGCGGCGATCCGCGAACGGAGGCCGGTCGGGTCGAAGAAGGTGATGCCCCGCGTCGCGGTACGGCCGTTGGCGAGCAGATCCCAGAACGCCGGCGCGCCGATGCCGCCCGGTGCCACGACGCCTATGCCGGTGACCGCCACGCGCCGGGTCATGACCGGACCTGACCTCGGTCGGCCTGCCCGGCACCTGCCACCCCGGCACCTTCCGCACCCGCCGACACCGCGACGGAGTCGGTCTCCTCCGTGTCCACGTGGCCGAGCTGCGGCCGCGGGGCCAGGGGACCGAGATGGAAGACGAGACGGGCCTCCTCGTCGCCGACGTTGCGGAAGCGGTGCCGCATGAAGGCGGGGATCATGAGTCCCTGCTCGGGCCGCAGCGGGTGAGGCTCGCCGTCCAGGTCCACCTCCAGCTTCCCGCAGATGACGTAGACGAACTCCTCGGAGTACGGGTGGTAGTGCTCGCCGATGCGGTCGCCGGGCTGCACGATGGCCACGCCCATGAAGCCGCTGGTGGAGCCGACCGTGGCCGGGGTGAGCATGGCGCGCAGATCGCCGCCGCGTCTGCGGTTGTGCTCGGTCTCGCTGAGATCCACGATCTTGGGACGGGTTTTGATCACGTCGGTTTCCTCCGTTGGTGTGCTGCGCCGACCTGGGCGTGACAGCCGTGCCCGGCGGGTGCCGTCAGGCTTCGGGCGACGACCGGCGGTCGGTGATGAGGTCCATGCGGGCGAGCGTGAGGAAGCGCGCGAGGTCGCCGCTCCCGGTGTCGGCGGCGCCGTCGAGAAGGGTCGTCAGCTCGGCCACCTGTGCGGTGTCCGTCAGGCCGAGGGACAGCGCGGGCTCGGCGTCGAGGCTGTCCTTCACATCGATCAGGCGCACCACGATGTCGTCGCGATGGAAGATCGTGCTGCCGCAGATCGGGCTGCGCGGGTCGTCCGCCGCCGCCTCGTCCTGCCGGGCCAGCAGCCGGGCCAGCTCCATCCCGCGGCCGTGCCTGGCCGGGTAGTGGAGGGCGTACCGCTCCGCCTCGGCACAGTGCTGACCGCCCGTCACATGGTGTACGGCCGGGACCGCCGCACGGGTGAAGAAGACCCTGGCGGCCTCGGCGTCGTTGAGGTCGCGCTCCTCCTCCAGGTACGGGTTGATCGCCTCCTCGACGGCACGAACCTCGGGCTGCCTGGCGACATGGCGCAGCGCCGTGAGCAGGTCGCCCTCCACCTCGATGGCCCGCACGACCCGGTTGCCGTGCATGAACAGCGAGGTGCGGCACAGCCGGGTGGTGTCGTCGACCTGAGCCTCGGGGGAGGCGTAGCCCTGGAGGATCTTGGCGACCTCCCGCTCGCTGCCCGGCCTGACGGTGAAGGTGAGCGCATGGCGGATCTTGCCGTCGCCGATCCGGGGTGCCTCCTGGAGCCGGCGCGTGGCGGAGGCGGACGGCATCTGGCGTCCCGTCTCGCGCACGATGTGGAAGCGCAGCGAACGGGTGTCCCGGACACAGCTGTGCAGTGGCCGCACCATCTGCACGTGCTCCTCGCTGTTCACCCAGTCGAGGAAGGGCGGAGCGCTCTCCCACTCGCTGGTGATGAGCCACTGGGACGGGTTCTCGATCGACTGACAGAGCTGGTCGCTGACGTGTCCGGGTACGGACGCGACCTGACTGCACAGCTGTTCGTACGCTTCAAGAAACTGCTGCTGGGCTCCGTCGTAGACGTCCACGAGCAGCACGACACGGAGTGGAGAGCCGTCGAAGACGGACTGGGAGACCCGTCTCGACACCTGTCGCGTCAGCGGTTCTGAGACACGTTCAGACGTTGTGGTCATCCTGAGCACTTCTCCTTCTCGGGGCAGAGGTCAACGTCGAGCCGCGGGTGACGCGACGTCAGCGTTCCTCGATCGTGTGCCGGTCGCAGAGAGTGCGCGACTCGGATGAACCACGTGGGTGACTGGGCACTCGGACCCGCTCCCCGAAGGGCATGGAAACTGCGGGGCGCCCCCGCACCCGCTCCTCTGCTCCGGGAGGCATCGATGCGCGAAGAAGCCGACCACCGCGTTCCGGTCCTGATCGTCGGCGGCTCCCTGGTGGGCCTGTCCGCATCCCTTTTCCTGGGCCGTCACGGAGTACGGCACACCCTCGTCGAGCGCCACCCGGGAACCTCCGTCCACCCGCGTGGACGAGGCAACAACGCACGAACGATGGAACTGTTCCGGGTGGCCGGCATCGAACAGGACGTCAGAACGGCGGCGTCGCTGCTGACGGACAACCACGGCATCCTGCAGGCCCCGTCACTTCTCGGCGACGCCGGCGCATGGCTGTTCAGGCACATCGACCCGGACGGCGGACTCGCCCGGCTGAGCCCCGCCACCTGGTGCCTGTGCAGCCAGAACGACCTGGAGCCCGTCCTGCTGGACGGCGCCCGCGAACTCGGCGGCGACCTCAGGTACTCCCATGAACTCGAATCCTTCGTGCAGGACCCCGAAGGAGTGACCGCGGTCGTGCTCGACGGGACCACCGGGCGGCGGTACACCGTCCGCGCGGACTACCTCGTCGCGGCCGACGGCCCGCGCAGCCCGGTCCGCAGAAGCCTCGGCATCGCGCAGACCGGGCCCGGTGACCTCTTCGCCAATGTGAGCGTCACCTTCCGCTCCCGGCTGCTCGCGGACGCGGTCGGCGACCGGCGCTTCCTCTGCTGCTACCTGATCGGGCCCGACGCCGACGGGGCCCTCCTGCCCGTCGACAACAAGGAGAACTGGGTCTTCCACGTCCCCTGGCACCCGGAGCGGGGCGAAAGGCCCGAGGAGTTCACCGACGAACGGTGCGCGCGGCACATCCGCCGGGCCACCGGGGTCAGGGGCCTCGATGTGGAGATCACCGGCAAGGCGCCCTGGCAGGCCGCCGAACGCGTCGCGGAGCGGCTCTCCTCCGGCCGTGTGTTCCTCGCCGGGGACTCCGCCCACGAGATGCCCCCCACCGGGGCGTTCGGTTCCAACACCGGCATCCAGGACGCCCACAACCTGGCCTGGAAGCTGGCCGCCGTCCTCGGCGGCTGGGCGGGGCCCGGACTGCTGGAGACCTACGACACCGAGCGCCGGCCGGTCGCGCTGGCCACGGGCGCCCGCGCGTCGGCCCGGTCCGTGGAACACGGACACCCGGGCTTCGCACCGGCCCGCAGCGTGGGGGCGGGCGAGAGACCGAGCGGCCTGCTCAACCTCGTCCTGGGCCACCGCTACCCCGACGGCGCGGTCGTGGGCACCGATCCGGCTCGAACGGTTGTGCCCGCCACAGCGCGGCTGACCGGTGAACCGGGAAGCCGCGCACCCCATATGTGGCTGCGCCGCTCCGGCACACGACTGTCCACGCTCGACCTGTACGAGCGCTCGATGGTGCTGCTCAGCGACGCACGGGGCGGGGCGGGATGGCACGAAGCCGCCCGCCGGGTCGCGGACCTGGGCCCCGTGCGACTCGTCGCCCACCGGATCGGCACGCATCCCGACGGCGCGGACCTGATCTGCGACGAGGACGACGAGGAGCGGGCCGACTGGGCGCGGGTCCACGGCACCACGCCCGGGGGCGCGGTCCTGGTGCGGCCGGACGGGTTCGTGGCGTGGCGGGCGGAGCGGACCACCGCGGACCCGGAGGCGACGTTGCGGGCGGTCCTGACGTCGGTCCTCCGGACGGACCGGGCCGTCACCTGAAGAGGTGGCCTTCACGGTCCGGGTGGATACCGCGCCGGCGTCGCATCGGTGCGAGGGCGCCGGATCCGGGCGGCACGATAGGGTGCGCATCGTCGAGCACCCGGGTGCCTGGGATCCACCGGGGCCCGAAACGGGAAGAGGCATGCGGCAGCCCGAGTACCCGCCGGAACGGGGCGTGGATGAGCGTGAGTTCGACGCCTTCTACACCGCAAGCGTCGGCCGTCTCATAGGCCAGCTCTACGCGATGACGGGCGACCTCGCGGAGTCGCAGGACGTGGTGCACGAGGCCTTCGCCCGGGCCTGGGAACGCCGGGCGCAGCTGGATCTGCACGGCGCACCCGAGGCGTGGGTGCGCACCGTGGCGTGGCGACTGGCGGTCAGCCGGTGGAGGCGGGTCCGCACCGCCCTCGCTCTGGCCCGTCGGCAGGGCCCGCCTCCCGCCGTACCACCACCGGAGCCACACCACGTGGTGCTGGTCGAGGCGCTGCGGCGACTTCCCGAGGCTCAGCGGCGTGCCGTGGTCCTGCACCACCTGTGCGATATGTCGGTGGAGCAGGTCGCCGCCGAGACCGGCTCTCCGGTCGGTACGGTCAAGGTGCACCTGAGCCGCGGACGGGCAACTCTGGCCCGGCTGCTGTCCGATACGGAGCTGGATCCCCGGGCGGGGCGACTGCCGGAGGGGGAGCATGGCTGACGAGACCGAACTGGGATGGCGCCTCGCCGAACTCGCAGAGTCGGGAAGGAGCCACACGGTGCCGCTCGCCGCGCACCGGGTGCGAGCCCGTGGCGAGCAGCGGCTGCGACGCAGGCGGACGACTCTGGTGACGGCGGTCGCGTCACTTGCCGCCGCGCTGGTCGCGGGTGGACTGGCGCTGGCCGGATCCGCCCACGGGCCGCAGCAGCCCACGGCCACACCGGCGCCGGCTCCGCCCCCCTTCGTGCGCCCGTCGCCCGGCCCGGGCGAGGAGTACGCCAGCGAACTGGGTTATGTCTACGGCGCAGTGGCCGAGGGCGACACCGTACGCGTCACGGTCCGGCAGCTCCGCGGCACGATCCGGGGCACCGCCTCCCCCACCGGCGTTGTGCACGCGCTGACGCTGCCGCGTGCGACTCTCGTCGAGACACGGCGGCTCTCCGGCGGGCATCCCGCGGACATGCAGCTCGGTCAACTGGTCGAGCGGCTGGCGGACGGCCCGCGCTGGACGTTCTGGATCGACTACGACAACGAAGGGCGTGTGGAGTCCCTGCGGGAGGCCGGGTGATCCCCCGATGAGCTGTTACGCCTTCATGACATTCCCGGTGTAACCCGCAGGGTGCGGCACCGCGTAGTGCCCGTGTATCCCGACCGCACCCGACCCGATCGGACGCCGCCCATGCTCATCTCACGCCGCCGAAGCGTCGCCGGAGCCACCGCCCTCGCCCTCGCCGCCCTTGTCCTCACCGCCTGTTCGGAGGGCGGCGCCCAAAGCCGGGCGGTCACCTCGGCCCCCGCCGCGGTGACGACACCGGCCACCTCGACCGCCTCGGCGACCGCTTCGGCTTCGGCTTCGGCGTCCGCCTCGGCCTCCGCGGCAGCCCCGACAACGGCACCGGACCCGACGGTGACAGCGGGAGCTCCGGGGCGCTGGGCGGACACCAAGCAGTTCATGCAGATCACCGATGCCTGGATCAGCGACGGACGGACCTACCTGTCGGTCCGATCGGCCCGGAAGCAGGCAGCCACCGGCGACATCGAGGCCTGGCAGATCATTCCGGGCCGGGGGTCCTACAGCACCGTGTCCATGGCCACGGGCAGCCGGATACTGCTGTCGGTCCCGCTGGGGGACAACTCGGTCCCCTACCCCTACTCCCAGGCCGAATTCGTCAGACGGATGAAGCGCCAGTCCCCGACGTACCTCGAAGGACTTGGCTTCGACCTCACGTTCGACGGCAACGGCCGGGTGACCCGGCTGCAGTCGCTGTACACCCCGTGACACGGGTGGCACCGCCTCAACCCGAGTCGAGGACCGGCAGCCGTACGGCGGGGCGCGGGAACGGACAGGTGACCCGGTGTGCGCGCGGCCGGTCCGGCACGTACGGTTCGGCCACTGCGGGCGTCACCTTCCGTGGATTGGGCGGTACTTCCCACCCGCGACGACGAACCTGGCTGTCCCGAGCCACCTGCGATCCGAGGCAGTCGCCCTCTTGTCGCCGGGCCGCGCCCCGGGCCCTCGAGGGAAGCGATCTGGCATGTCCCACCTTGCCTGAACAAACCGCTGGCGCCCATGTCCCGCCACCGCCACGCTGAGCGAGACGATCACCTCCGGGAGGCCGTGTCCCCGGACGCATTCCTCCCGGCCCCGCCTGGACCCCCGGCTGCGCGGCAACTCCCCAGTGACCACCCTGCACTTCGAAACCTGGAGGAGGCCGTGGGCGAGGACGACGCCGGGGAGGCCGCTCTCGGGGAGATCACCTCGCCGGCCTTCGTGATGCGCGTGGGCGGCAGGGTGGTGGCCGCTGCCGGATACCGATCCTGGCCGGGGAGGGTCGCGCATCTCAGCGTGCTGACCGATCCCGCCTGGCGAGGACGAGGCTTCGCCAGGGTGGCGGCTTCGGCAGCCGTGACGCATGCATTCGCGGCCGGACTGCTGCCGCAGTGGCGGGCCCGGCCATTCGCGTCCCGGCGGGTTGCGGCCGCCTTGGGATTCCGGGAACTCGGTGCCCAGCTCAGCATCAAGCTCGCCGGCTGCCATTGAACTGACTCCCAAGCCGAGATCCTGGAGGTTCGCCGTCACGCGCCGCTGGTCGGCTCGGGCCCTCCCGCCGAGGCGGCTTCACCGCAGGGGCGCGACATCGGCACCACCGGACCCTCCGACTGGACGTCCCGCCCCTGTTCACCCGGACGTGGACCGGTTGGAGGCGAAGCCCTGCGCGTGCCCGACCGGCCGCAATGACGAAGGGCGCCCCGGAGGTTCCCGGGGCGCCCTTCGACCGCCGGGGACGTGCGCGCAGGCGGGGTCTCCCCTGAACGAGCATGGCCACTGCCGAATGAGACGGAGCCCCCGCATAACTCAGGTGACAGTTGGCTGCGGTCGGCGCTAGCGTGCGGCGGTGATCAGCGATAGGGGAGTACGCCTGGGTGCGGAGGCTGCACGTCGCCTGACACAGACAGGCCTCTATGAGTTCGAGCCGGGGCTGACGGACGCCGAGTTCACGCACATCGAGCGCGAGTACGGCTTCGAGTTCGCGGACGACCACCGAGCATTCCTTGCGGCCGGGCTCCCGATCAACGTCCCTCCCGAGGACGGGCAGACCTGGTCCAGGCCCTGGCCGGAGTGGCGGGGCGGCGATCTAGACAGTTTGCGTCGACAGCTCGACTGGCCGGTCCACGGTGTTCTGCTCGACGTTGAGCACAACGGGTTCTGGTACGAGGGCTGGGGTGAGCGTCCAGCCGACGGAACGGCAGCACTGGCTACTGCGCGGCATCATCTGGCGGAGGCGCCGGTGCTGGTGCCCGTGTACGCCCACCGATACCTGCCTGCCGGCCGGGGAAGCTTCGGGCATCCAGTGCTCTCGATGTGGCAGACCGACATCATCTATTACGGCCTGGACCTGGCCGACTACATGCACCAGGAGTTCGACGAGGCGCGGGGCGAGGTCGACGAGAGCTGGAACCCGCGTGCGACGGCCCTCTTTTGGCGGGACCTCGTCTAACTCCCTGGCGAGCCCGGGCGTGCGGCGGGCGCCCTCAGCTTGGGAAACTTGGGTTTTCCGGCGGCAGATACCGCGCTGACCTGCGGCGAGGCGATGTTGGGGCCTTGGCCGTTGTTCCCCGCTTCGCTGCTGTACAGCACCGGTCCAGCAGTCATCGATGATGTTGGTGAATCGAGTTACAGCAAAGCGTCTTCCGGCGAGTGTCACGTCTCTCATGGCCGTTCATCTCCCCCGGCAACGGTCAGTTCTTCTGGATCTGATGCGGCAACTCCCCCGCCTGTCAACGTCGGTCAGCCATCGCGCGGCCCAGCGGCGGCCAACGCTCTTGCAGATCCGATCAAGAACGCGCCGTCACGGCGTACGCCGACGCGACAAGGCCCACGCCCGGGACGGCGATCTCTGCCGCTGTGAACCAGCCGGCGATCAGCAGTAGGACGCCGGCTCCCCAGAGCCGCGGCTCGCGCACACGCCGTCGCAGCCAACGCCCGGAGATGCGTCCGAACAGCACTGCCTGCACGCCCAGCACGACGCCCGCAACCGCAAGTGCCGGCAAAACGGCCAGTACAGCCAATGCCATGAGTCCCGCCGCAGCGCTCATGGCGCCGCCCCTGAGCCCGTCGTAGCCCCTGGGTCAGTGTGGCACGCACTGCAGAAGCGGCGGCCAGCAGCGCCAGGACGGCGATGTACTTGGAGGAGCGCCCACGACGGGCTGCCTTGCGGCACTCCGCTGGCACCGGATGCGACGGTCGGATGAGGCGAGGCTCAAGGGAGTGGAGCTCTCCCCGCCCTCGTACGTCTTCACCACTCGCACCGGTCGCCCGATCGACCCGCAGAACGTCACCCGGTCGTTCTTCCGCATCGCGGCCGCAGCGGGCCTTCGCCGCATTCGTCTGCACGACGCCCGGCACCGCTGCGCCACGCTCCTCGCAGCGGCCGCGGCGTGGCTCCCCGGGTCGTGATGGAGATCCTCGGTCACAGCCAGATCAGCATCACCATGGACCTCTGCACCCAAGTGACGTCGGACACACAGCGCGAGGTCATCAGCCACCTGGACGGCCCGCGCAGGGCACCGCCTCGGGCATGAGTGACCGCCGCGCCCGACGGCACCGTGGACGTCGAACGCCCCGGACCGATCATGGTCCGGGGCGTTGGTACTGCTGGGCAGGGGAGCCCCCTGTCGGATTCGAACCGACGACCTTCGCTTTACAAGAGCGGCGCTCTGACCAGCTGAGCTAAGGAGGCGCGCACGGGCGTGCCCGAGCAGTGTACCCAGGTCCCGGACCGTGCCCGTCGAAAATTTCCGCGAAGTTCACAGTCCCCCAGGTACTGACATAGCGGTGAACGCCAGGTACGGTCCTGAACCAGTTCACCCGTGTGGACTACACCACCACGACGGAACCCCGTAGTGGCAACCACCTTTACAACGGATCGTCCGGCACGTTCCTGCCGGTGAAGGGGGCCCATTCACCATGGCCACTGTCTCGTTCGACAAGGCGACCCGGATCTACCCCGGTTCCCAGAAGCCCGCCGTCGACTCGCTCGACATCCAGATCGAGGACGGGGAGTTCCTCGTCCTGGTCGGCCCGTCCGGCTGCGGCAAGTCCACCTCGCTCCGCATGCTGGCGGGGCTCGAGGACGTGAACTCCGGCACCATCCACATCGGTGACCGCGACGTCACGCACCTGCCGCCCAAGGACCGGGACATCGCCATGGTGTTCCAGAACTACGCGCTCTACCCGCACATGTCCGTCGCCGACAACATGGGCTTCGCGCTCAAGATCGCCGGCGTGAACAAGGCGGAGATCCGCAAGAAGGTCGAGGAAGCCGCGAAGATCCTCGACCTCACCGAGTACCTGGACCGCAAGCCGAAGGCGCTCTCCGGTGGTCAGCGCCAGCGTGTCGCCATGGGCCGCGCCATCGTGCGCGAGCCGCAGGTGTTCCTCATGGACGAACCGCTGTCGAACCTCGACGCCAAGCTCCGTGTCTCCACCCGTACGCAGATCGCGTCTCTGCAGCGCCGCCTCGGCATCACCACCGTCTACGTCACCCACGACCAGGTCGAGGCCATGACGATGGGTGACCGCGTGGCCGTGCTCAAGGACGGTCTCCTCCAGCAGGTGGACTCGCCGCGGAACATGTACGACCGCCCGGCCAACCTCTTCGTCGCCGGCTTCATCGGTTCCCCGGCCATGAACCTGGTCGAGGTCCCGATCACCGACGGCGGCGTGAAGTTCGGCAACAGCGTGGTGCCGGTCAACCGCGAGGCGCTGAAGGCCGCCGCCGACAGGGGCGACCGCACGGTGACCGTGGGTGTCCGCCCCGAGCACTTCGACGTGGTGGAGCACAACGGTGACGCCGCCGCGTCCCTGTCCAAGGACACCGAGGACGCCCCGGCGGGCCTCGCCGTCTCCGTGAACGTCGTCGAGGAGCTCGGCGCCGACGGTTACGTCTACGGCGCGGCCCAGGTCGGCGGCGAGACCAAGGACCTCGTCGTCCGCGTCGGCGGCCGCCAGGTCCCCGAGAAGGGCGCGCAGCTGCACGTCGTGCCGCGTCCGGGCGAGACCCACGTGTTCTCGACCTCGACCGGCGAGCGTCTCTCCGACTGAGCTCCGCCCACCGGACGCACCGCACCGATCCGCCCCACGGCGGGTCATGCCTCCCGGCACTGACGAAGAGGGCCCCGCAGATCACTGCGGGGCCCTCTTCGTTGTCGATAAATACCCCAACATAAGAGGCATTTCACCTGAGTGCGTCAACCCCCTACCCAGAAATCGTCGCTTCTTCATCCCCCGAACCGGTGACTAATTGTCGCCAAATCACTACCCCGCGCTACCCTCACTCGCGTGAAGCACACCACTACTCCTCGGACACGGCGCGGCCGTGGCCCCGCCCGCCGCATCGGGCGCACCCTCGCCCTCGTACTGCCCGTCGTCCTGGTGCTGTCCGGGACCCTCGCGGTCGCCCGCGTCAACTGGTCGGGAGCCCATTCCAACTCGGTGCTCGCCGCCTCCTCGGGAGACGTCTCGACACGCGCCTCCTCCCGTGCGCCGCAGGACACGCTGCGCGACAGGCTGCTGCTGGAGCTTCAGGAGAAGGACCCGGGCACCGCGCTCACCCACCTCCAGCAGGCCGTCAACGGCCGCCCCTCCCTCGCGAAGCACTGCGTGGCCATCGCCCGCGCGCTGGGACGCGCCGCCGTCCGTGTGTACGGCCCCTCACGCGCCCAGTCCTACGCCCGTCCGGTCTGCGACACCTCCTTCGCCTCGGGCGTCGCCGCACAGCACGGCTGAGGGCCCTCTTCAGCCCCGGCTTGGACGGGACGCGCGACGTACAGTTCGGTCATGACCGATCCGAACGCCGCCGCGCGCCCCGTCCAAGCCGTCATCCTGGCCGGTGGCCAGGGCTCCCGGTTGCGCCCGTACACCGACGACCGGCCGAAGCCGATGGTGGAGATCCCGGGCACCGGGACCCCGATCATCGGACACCAGCTCACCTGGCTCGCCGAGGAAGGCGTCACCGACGTCGTCGTCTCCTGCGGCCATCTCGCCGACGTCCTGCAGAAGTGGCTGGACACGTCGGACCTGCCCGTCCGCGTCACGACGGTCGTCGAGTCGGAGCCGCTCGGCCGCGGTGGCGGCCTGCGGTACGCCGCCGGGTACCTCCCGCACCCCGACCGGCCCTGGTACGCGACGAACGGCGACATCTGGACCCGGTTCTCGCTGCGCGACATGGCGGACTTCCACACCGAGCGCGGCGCGGTCGCCACCCTCGCCCTGGCGCGCCCGCGCATCCCGTGGGGCGCGGTCAAGACGGACGGCTTCGGGCACGTCACCGACTTCATCGAGGCCCCGCCGTCCACGTTCGAGATCAACGCGGGTGTCTACGTCTTCTCCGCCGGGTTCGCCGAGATGCTCCCCGAGCGCGGCGACCACGAGCGCACCACCTTCCCCCGGCTGGCCCGGGAGCGCCGGCTGGCCGGCTTCCCCATCCCTCAGGGCGCGTACTGGCGGGCCATCGACACCGCGAAGGACCTCACCGAGGCGGCGAAGGAGCTTGCGACGCTGGTGCGTTGAGGTTCCGCCGGAGGCGTCGTCCCGTACGTCCTCACCCGAAAAGGGGTCCCCGCACACCGAGTGTGCGGGGACCCCTTTCGAAGGAACCGGCCCAACTACCCCAGCAGGCCGCCCACCAAATGCTCGGAGCCCCCCGAGCCGCTCCCTCCGCCGTGGCCTCCACCAGTGCTTCCGCCGCCGCTCGCTCCGCCCGAGGGGCCGCCCGTGCCGTTGCCGCCCGAGGACGACGGGCCCGCGCTCGTGCTCGGGGCCTGCTGTGCCGGCGCCGAGTGACGCGGCGGAACCTGGCCACCGCTGCCCTGCGTCTGGCTCGGCCGACCGCCCGACACCGTGCCGGTCGCACCGGGCGCGTCCGGCGTCCGGGCCGGGCCGGACGGCGACGACGTCGTGCCCTGCGGGGACGCCGGGGAACGCGAGGCCGAAGGGCTGGCCTTGTGCTGCTGCTCGCCCGGCGTCTCGGGCAGCGGCGAACCGGGCAGTTCGTTGCGCGGCGCGTCGCCGGGTCCTGGCACGACCACGCGGTCCGCGTCCCGCACCGCCCCGCCGAGGAGCGATCCGACCAGCAGCGTCACGCCGGTCACGAGGGCCGTCACAAGCGCCCCGCGCCGCAGTACGTACTGCCGCAGCTCCCAGATGTCCGCCCGCGGCCCGAGCCTGCGCCACGCGCCGCCCGCGAGCCGGGCATCCACGGAGTACACGGGCGCCCCGGCGATGATCAGCGGCGACCAGGCGGCGAGATAGATGATGTCGGGCGTGTCGTACGACGGGGTGGTGTGCCAGCTCACCGTGACGATCAAGGCGGCCGCGAGCAGCGCCCCCGCCGAGGCCGCGACCCGCTGCCACAGGCCGAGGACCGTGAGCACGCCGACGATCACCTGGAGGAAGGCGATGACCAGCCCCGTGCCGACGGGGTGGTGGAGTGCGAACTGCCGCAGCGGCTCGGCCGCTTCCCAGGGGTGCAGCGAGTTGAGCCATGTGGTCATCGAGCCCCGCCTGCCACCGTCGAAGTAGACGGGGTCGCAGAGCTTGCCCATTCCCGAGTAGACCGAGATGGAGCCGAGGAAGACACGCAGGGGCAGCAGCACCACGCCGAGGTTCAAACGGCGGCCGGGGTAATAGGCGTGCCGCACATGGTCCCCGCCGTGCCGCCGCGCCCGCGGCTCCCGCCTTCCGGCCCCCGCGCCGTCCGCGAACCGGGCGTCGTCGTAGGGGGATCGGGGATGATCGGGTCCGCCGTAGGCGGGGTCGTCGTAGCCGGGTGCCGCGTAGGCGGGTTCGTCGTACGCGCTGCCGGCGCTCCGCATCTGCGGCAGCAGCCGGGTCTCGCCGCGACGGTGACCGCGGGGGGCGCCGACGACCGGCGAGGGCAGGGTCCGGTCGTCACCGTAGCCGCCGGCACCCGGCAGGTCCTCGACTCCGATGCGGGGGATGACCCGGGTCGCCCGCGCGTCGGCCGTCGGGTCGTCGCCGTGGCGCACGCTCGAACTCCGTACGGCCTGCAGCAGCCGGTGGGCGCCGGTGTCGTCGGGTGCGGACCTGCCGCTCCAGACGACGGGCCTACGGCGGCCGTCGGCCTCTGCGGCTCTGTCCGCCGAACCGGCGGCGGGCATGTGCAGGCCGCTCTGCGCGATACCCGAGTACCGGACGAGCCGTGGGGACGGGCCGCGCCGCGTGGACGCGCCCAACCGCACGCGGAAGCTCGCGTGATTGACGATGACCTGCGCCGGATCGCTCGGCACCTTCACCATGCTCAGCACGGGGGTGTCGTCGAATCCCGACGATCGGTCCCCCGTCGGTGTGCGGGGCGTTCTGGTCTCCACACTCATCTAACCGAGTGAGGTGTGATTAGGACACTGCTCCGACCGCGCGGATCTGTCCGGACCCCGTCAAGCTTGTCCTGTACGACCGAATGACCCCGTACGGGCGAGGGAGCGAACGACTGTTCACGCCCTCGGCCTCGGGTGTCAGGCCCGTCGACGGGCCGCCTCGTACAGCACGATGCCCGCCGCCACACCGGCGTTGAGCGACTCGGCGCCACCCGGCATCGGGATCCGCACCCGGACGTCGCACGTCTCGCCGACCAGTCGCGACAGCCCCTTGCCCTCGCTGCCGACGACGATCACGACCGGCCCGCCCAGGGCGTCCAGCTCGCCGAGCTCGACGTCCCCGTCGGCGGCCAGCCCGACGACCATGATGCCCGCCTTCTGGTACGCCTCCAGGGCACGCGTGAGATTGGTGGCGCGCGCGACCGGCGTACGGGCCGCCGCGCCCGCGGAGGTCTTCCACGCGCCGGCCGTCATCCCGGCGGCGCGCCGCTCCGGCACCACGACCCCGTGTCCGCCGAAGGCGGAGACGGACCGGACGACGGCGCCCAGGTTGCGCGGGTCGGTGACCCCGTCCAGGGCGACGATCAGCGGGTCCTCGCCCTCGTCGTAGGCCGCGTCGGCGAGGTCCTCGGGATGGGCGTACTCGTAGGGCGGGACCTGGAGGACGAGCCCCTGGTGGTTGAGTCCGTTGGTCATCCGGTCGAGCTCGGGGCGCGGGGCCTCCATGAGGTTGATCCCGCCGCGCTCGGAAGCGAGCTGCAGCGCCTCGCGCACACGCTCGTCGTTGTCGATGAACTGCTGGACGTAGAGCGTGGAGGCGGGCACGCCCTCGCGCAGCGCCTCGGTGACCGGGTTGCGCCCGACGACCAGTTCGGACGAGGACCTGCCACCCGTACGACGCTGCTGCGGACGCCCCTGCGCGCGGCGCGACTTCGCCTGGGCCGCACGCTGCTTGGCGTGCCCCTTGCGCATCTCGGCCGGCGGTGTCGGGCCCTTGCCCTCGAGGCCGCGGCGCCGCTTGCCGCCGCTGCCGACCTGCGCGCCCTTCTTGCCGGACATGCGGCGGTTGTTCGCGGCCATGACCTACCCGTCTGTTGAAGCGTCGTACGTATGTCTATGCAGTGTGCCGCCCGGAGGGCCGGGCGGCACAATCGATCATCGGATCCGGTGCCGGCTCAGCGCGGGCCGAGCGACCAGCGCGGACCCTGGGGGCCGTCCTCGATGACGAGCCCCGACTGGTTGAGCTGGTCGCGGATCCCGTCAGCGGTCGCCCAGTCCTTGCGGGAGCGGGCCGCCTCGCGCTGGTCGAGGACCATGCGCACCAGGGTGTCGACGGCGCCGTGCAGGTCCTCGCCGCGGTCGCCCTCCCCGGCCCACTCGGCGTCGAGGGGGTCGAGGCCCAGGACACCGAGCATGGCCCGCACCTCGGCGAGCCGGGCGACGGCGGCGTCCTTGTCGTCGGCGGCCAGCGCGCTGTTGCCCTGCCGGACGGTGGTGTGCACGACGGCGAGCGCCTGCGGCACACCCAGGTCGTCGTCCATCGCCTCGGCGAACGCCGGGGGCACCTCGTCGGCGGGCTCGACGACCCCGCCGGCCTTCTCGACGACACGCTGCATGAAGCCCTCGATACGGGCGAACGCGGACTCCGCCTCGCGCAGGGACTCCTCGCTGTACTCGATCATCGAGCGGTAGTGCGGCGTGCCGAGGTAGTAGCGCAGGACGATGGGCCGCCACTGCTTGACCATCTCGGAGACCAGCACCGAGTTGCCGAGGGACTTGGCCATCTTCTCGCCCGCGATGGTGACCCAGGCGTTGTGCAGCCAGTACTGGGCGAACGCGTCACCGAAGCCCTTGGCCTGGGCGATCTCGTTCTCGTGGTGCGGGAAGATCAGGTCGATGCCGCCGCCGTGGATGTCGAAGGCCGACCCCAGGTACTTGTGGGCCATCGCCGAGCACTCCAGGTGCCAGCCCGGACGGCCGCGTCCCCACGGCGTCTCCCAGCTGGGCTCGCCCGGCTTCACCGCCTTCCACATGGCGAAGTCACGCGGGTCCCGCTTGCCGATCTCGCCCTCGTCGGCGGGCTGGCGCAGATCGTCGAGATCCTGCTTCGACAGCGACAGGTAACCCGGCAGCGAGCGCACGTCGAAGTAGACGTTGCCGTCGGCCTCGTAGGCGTGTCCGCGCTCGATGAGCCCGCGCATCATCTCGACCATCTCGGGCACATGCCCGGTGGCGCGGGGCTCGTAGCTGGGCGGGAGGCAACCGAGCGCGCGATAGGCATCGTTGAACGCGCGCTCGTTCTCGTAACCGATGGCCCACCACGGGCGGTTCTGCTCGCGGGCCTTCCGGATGATCTTGTCGTCGATGTCCGTGACATTGCGGACGAACGTCACGTCCAGGCCGCGGTACGCGAACCAGCGGCGCAGGATGTCGAAGTTGAGGCCGGAGCGGATGTGCCCGATGTGCGGCGGGGCCTGCACGGTGGCGCCACACAGGTAGATCGAGACACAACCCGGCTTGAGCGGGGTGAAGTCACGGATCTGCCGGGCGCTGGTGTCGTACAGGCGAATAGTCACGAGTCCAGGGTAGTGGTCCGGAAGGAGTGCCTCACGCGCCTTGCGGTCAAGGGCCATGCATTCGTGACAAACGGTTCGCCCGCAGGTATCCCCCCGCCCACCTCCGGGGCGACCGGCGTCCCGGACCACGACGCCCGCCCGGGGTCGCGGTCCGGACGTCTCTTCGCCGCCGGTGTCACCACCGTGCCGGACAGCCGGGCCGGCCGTCCCGGAGCGCCTTCGGAGCCTCCGGCGCCGGGTGATGCTCCGGTTGCGTCCGTGCGCCCTCAGTCCACCCGCACCACGAGCGCGGTGGCGATCGCCATCAGCCCCTCGTCGCGCCCGGGGAAGCCGAGACCGTCCGTCGTCGCACCTGACACCGAGACCGGTGCCCCCGCCGCGTCCGAGAGGATCTTCTGTGCCTCGTCGCGGCGCTTGCCGATCTTCGGGCGGGGCCCGACCACCTGGACGGCGATGTTGCCGATGGCGAAGCCCGCCTCGCGGACGATCCGCGCGGCCTCCGTCAGCAGCGTGACCCCGGACGCACCGGACCACTCGGGCCGTCCGGTGCCGAAGTGCTGCCCCAGGTCACCGAGGGCGGCCGCGGAGAACAGCGCGTTGCACGCGGCGTGTGCGACCACGTCCGCGTCCGAGTGGCCGGCGAGTCCCGGCCCCTCGCCCTCCCACTTCAGACCCGCGCACCACAGCTCCCGCCCCTCTTCGAAGGCGTGGATGTCGGTCCCGATGCCCACCCGGGGCAGCAGCGGCGCCTCAGAAGCCATCGGTCAGCCTCCTGCGCGCCAGGACCGCCTCGGCCAGCACCAGGTCCAGGGGGCGGGTGACCTTGAACGCCTCCGCGTGACCGGGGACGACCACGACCCGCAGCCCGAGCTGCTCCACCATGCTCGCGTCGTCCGTGACGTTGTCCGTCACGGTCTCGTGCGCGCGGATCAGCGTCCCGCGGTCGAAGCCCTGCGGGGTCTGCACGGCGCGCAGCCGGGCACGGTCGGGCGTGGCGACGACAGGCTCCGGCTGGTCGGCCTCGGCCGCGGGCTCCACCTCCTTGACCGTGTCCGCGAGCGGCAGGGCGGGCACCACGGCCGGCGCACCCTCGCGCACCGCCTCGATCACCGCGTCCACCGTCTCCACCGGGACCAGCGGGCGGGCCGCGTCGTGCACCAGGACGATCTCGTACTCCGGCGGCAGCGCGTCGAGGCCCAGCTTCACGGACTCCTGACGCGTCTCCCCGCCCGGCACGACCAGGAAGTCGGTCCGCTCGGGCAGCGCGTGCGCGTCGAGCAGCGACTTGACCTCCGCGGCGCCGTCCGGCGGCGCGACGACGATCACCAGGGACACGGCACGGGACGCGGCCATCGCGCGCACGGCGTGGATGAGCATGGGCGTGCCGTTCAGCGCGCGAAGCGCCTTGGGGGCGCCCGGACCGAGGCGCACACCTCGGCCCGCCGCCGGGATCACGGCCGCGATGGGGGTCCCTGCCCGGGCGGAGTCCGGGGTTTCCGTCAGGGTTCCGGTGAGCGAAGGGCGCGAATCGTCAGACATCGGTTCCTGTCAGGTTTGTGTGCTCGGCCGGGATGGGTATGGCCACAGCGTGCCGGGCGCGAGGCCTTGACCGGACCCTTCCGTGACCCCGGTCGAGCCGACTGCCCGGGCCCGGCACGCCAAGTATCGGGGGTTTCCCGTGTCCGGGGGGTGTCCCGCCGGGGTACGGAACGAGGGCAGGGCTTCACCATTTCGGCAGAGCATGACGTCGAGACGTCCGGGTATGAACATGCCGCAGCGCCCGGCGACAGCTACTGCGTCATCGGGCACCGCGGCATGTGCAGACGTACTGCGCGCTGCTCCGTCCGTCACGCTCCCGGCCGGGGAGCGGGTGGGGCGGGATGGGCGTCAGGACGCGAGGACCTCGTCGAGCAGAGCCTCGGCCTTGTCCTCGTTCGTGTTCTCCGCGAGGGCGAGTTCGCTCACCAGGATCTGCCGGGCCTTGGCGAGCATCCGCTTCTCACCGGCGGACAGTCCGCGCTCGCGCTCACGACGCCACAGATCGCGGACGACCTCCGCAACCTTGATGACATCGCCGGAAGCGAGCTTCTCCAGGTTTGCCTTGTATCGACGCGACCAGTTCGTGGGCTCCTCGGCGTACGGCGCACGCAGCACCTCGAAGACCCGGTCCAGCCCGTCCTGACCGACCACATCACGCACGCCGACGAACTCCGCATTGTCCGCTGGCACACGTACCGTCAGGTCGCCCTGGGCGACCTTCAGCACCAAGTAGGTCTTGTCCACGCCTTTGATCTGGCGAGTTTCGATGGCCTCGATCAGCGCGGCCCCGTGATGGGGATAGACCACGGTGTCGCCAACCTTGAACGTCATGTGACAGGTACCCCTTCCGTGGCTATCCAGGGTAACACGGAAACGGCGTCTTCTGAATGGCGTTTTCGCAGGTCAGGGCATATCTCGGGGCTTGACAACCACAACAGGAACGTGCTGCGAGGGGGCGACGGAAGACGGTATTCGCAGGTCGGAGCCGCTCTGCGGGTGAAGAGAAACGCGCACGTTACACACATCGAGGGCACCTGACTAGGTCCAAAATGCCCCTTTATGCCCTCCCTCAAGCGATCGACTTCCGCTACTCCGTTCGGCGCCTCATGGCCACCGCGAGACGAATCCGGAATTGATCACGGCACACGGTGATCCCGCCGTTGATCGGTTGATCGATTTTCGGCCCCTCGGTGCATTTCCTCGCGGAAAACCACCGAGACGCCGGAGACGCTTATGTGAATACTGGACGACGTGAGGTCAAAGTGGCTGAGGAGATGCATGGGATCGGTGTGACGGAAGCGACTTCGACGGGCGCCGCAGGGAGGCCCCGCATGCCTTGGGGCGGGTCGGGTGCGGCGGCTCCGGAACGGCTCGGTAACCTAAGGCCGCTGACAGACACTTAGGGCGGCTTTATCAGGGAGTCGCCCTGCACCGCCCACGTTCAAGGAGTTGCCGCCGCCGTGAGCAGCAGCATTCGACGCGGCGCCCTCGCCGCCGCCGCCATCGCGTTCTCGATCACCTCGCTCGCCGCGTGCGGCGCCGGCAACAACGCCCAGACGCTCGAGGTCAAGCCCGACAACGCGGCGACCAGCGTCGGCGACATCAAGGTCCAGAACGCGATGGTCATCACCCAGCCCGACCCGAAGGCCGGCGGCCCGGCCGTGGTCTCGGCGACCATCTTCAACACCGGCACCACGTCCCAGACGCTGGACTCGATCAGAGTGGAGGGTGACGGCTCCGCCGAGATCTCGCCGGCCAAGGGCGGCGGCAGCGTGACCGTCCCGGCGGGCGGCTCCCTGGTGCTCGGCGGCAAGGACAACGCCACGGCCACGCTGAACAACATGGACGCCGCCGTGCAGAACGGCAACGCCCAGAAGATCACCTTCTCGTTCAGCAAGACCGGCGAGGTCAACCTGCGGGCGTTCGTGGTCCCGGCCGAGAGCTACTTCACCAAGTGGGGGCCCAGCAACATCCCCTCGACGCCGTCCCCCACGGGCTCGCCGTCCGAGCACGCCACCCCGACGGAGTCGGCCACGGGTACGCCCGCCTCGGGCGCGCCCGGCACGCCCGCGGGCGAGGAGCCGGGAAGCGACACGACGACGGAGTCGGGCTCGTCCGAGCAGTGACAACGGGCCGGGACACCGGCGTCCGGTGACCGCTCCCTCCGCCGTGGTGCTCGCGCGGCGGCGGAGGGAGCGATGCCGCGGAACCGGAACGCACGAAGGGCGGTACCCCTCCTGGGGGTGCCGCCCTTGATCGTGCCGTGCGCGCGCGTGAGGGCTGTTCAGGCCCCGCTCAGGGGCCGTTTCCGGCCGACGCGCGCCGGTCGGCTCACGGCTCGAACTTGTAGCCGAGGCCGCGGACCGTGACCAGGTAGCGCGGGGCACCCGGGTCCGGCTCGATCTTCGCGCGCAGGCGCTTGACGTGGACATCGAGGGTCTTGGTGTCGCCCACGTAGTCGGCGCCCCAGACACGGTCGATGAGCTGCATACGGGTCAGGACGCGGCCCGCGTTGCGCAGCAGCATCTCCAGGAGGTCGAACTCCTTCAGCGGCAGGTCGACCTTGGAGCCGGAGACCGTGACCACGTGGCGGTCGACGTCCATACGGACCGGACCGGCCTCCAGCGCGGCCGGGGTGACCTCCTCGGGCTCCCCGCGGCGGCGCAGGACGGCCCGGATGCGGGCGACCAGCTCACGCGAGGAGAACGGCTTGGTGACGTAGTCGTCGGCCCCTATCTCCAGGCCGACAACCTTGTCGATCTCGCTGTCCTTGGCGGTCACCATGATGACCGGGACGTTGGAACGGCCGCGCAGCTGGCGGCAGACCTCCGTGCCCGGCAGGCCGGGCAGCATCAGGTCGAGCAGGACGAGATCGGCGCCGTTGCGCTCGAACTCGTCGAGACCGTCGGGCCCGGTGGTCGCGATGGCGACCTCGAAGCCCTCCTTGCGGAGCATGTAGGACAGGGCGTCGCTGAAGGACTCCTCGTCCTCGACGACGAGTACTCGGGTCACGGAAGGACCTCCGGGGCGGGAAGCGGTTCGTACGGGGATGTGACGGTGGTCGTCCCGTCGGGCCGGCCGTCCTCGTCGTCGAGTCCGGACGGGTGATCGGTCGCACGGTCACGGGCCGCACCCGCCTCCGGCAGCCGCAGGGTGAAAGTGGAGCCCTGACCCTCGGAGCTCCACACGGTGACCTCCCCGCCGTGCGAGGCGGCCACGTGCTTGACGATCGCGAGACCCAGCCCCGTACCGCCCGTGGCACGGGAGCGAGCCGGGTCGACGCGGTAGAAGCGCTCGAAGATGCGCTCCTTGTCCTTGTCGGAGATGCCGATGCCCTGGTCGGTCACCGACACCTCGATCAGATCCCCGCCCGAGGCCGACATCCTGCGCGCGGCGATGCCGACGCGGGTGCGGGCGGGCGAGTAGTTCACGGCGTTCTCGACGAGGTTGCCGAGAGCGGCGGCCAACTGGCCGCGGTTGCCCCACACATGCAGATCGGCGGTGCCACCGGCGGCCATGGTGATCTGCTTGGTGCCGGCCTGGTGGCGGCAGCGGTCGATGGCCTCGGCGACCAGTTCGTCCACGCGCACGGGCTCGGCGTCCTCGAGGGGGTCGTCGTTCTGCACCCGCGAGAGGTCGATGAGTTCCTGCACGAGGTTGGTCAGCCTCGTCGCCTCGATCTGCATACGGCCCGCGAAGCGCTCCACGGCCTCGGGGTCGTCGGAGGCGTCCATCACGGCCTCGGAGAGCAGCGACAGGGCGCCGACCGGCGTCTTCAGCTCATGGCTGACGTTGGCCACGAAGTCGCGGCGCACCGCCTCTATCCGGCGGGCCTCGGTGAGGTCCTCGACGAGCAGCAGCACGAGCCGGGAGCCGAGGGGCGCCACGCGTGCCGACACGGCCAGGGCCTCGCCCCGTCCGGTGCCGCGGCGCGGCAGGTCCAGCTCGACCTGGCGTATCTCCCCGTCCCGCCTGGTGTCACGTGCCATCTGGAGCATCGGCTCGACGGCGAGCTTGCCGCCCCTCACGAGTCCCAGGGCGTAGGCTGCCGAGCTGGCCTTCACGACGGCGTCGGCCTCGTCCAGCACGACCGCCGACGAGCGCAGCACGGACAGCACGGTGTCGACGCCCGGCGGAAGCACGGGGTCGGTGTGCAGGGAAGTGCGGGTAGGGCGCTTCTGGTCGCGCTCGCTCCAGCGGAACGCCAGCATGGCGATCACGCCGGTGAGCACCCCGGCGATCGCTGCCGCTGCGGCGACCGCCGCGTTCACGTCCATGCACCCAGGTTAGGCACGTCAGGACGCCGGACCACAGCCATCCGAGTGCGACCTCGGACACTCGTCGCCCAGAGTTCACCTTGGAGCCAGTATCGGTTCATTTGAGATGACTGAAACAGTCGCGTACGGACCAGAACGTGGGAGCGTGGGGTGCAAAGGGCGCCGTGACGGCCGTGTTCACCATGGTGACAACGGGCCCGGGCCCCCGGCCCCCCGAAAAGACGTAAGAGAGGGACACCCTGATGCGGGACGCGTACCACGAGGAACTTGACTCGATCGGTGAAGGTCTGGTCGAGATGGCCCGGCTCGTGGGGTCGGCGATCGGACGCGCCACGACGGCGATCCTCGACGGTGACCTGAAGCTGGCGGAGACCGTCATCGAGGGCGACAAGAAGGTCGACGAGCTCCAGCACGACCTGGAGGCGCGCGCGATCGCCCTCCTCGCCCGCCAGCAGCCGGTGGCGACGGACCTGCGCATCGTCGTCACGTCGCTGCGGATGAGCGCCGACCTCGAGCGCTCGGGCGATCTGGCGCAGCATGTCGCGAAGCTGGCCCGGCTGCGCTTCCCGGAGCGTGCCGTCCCGCAGGACCTGCACGCCACCATCCTGGAGATGGGCCAGCTCGCCCAGCGCCTGATGGCCAAGGCCGCCGAGGTGATCGTCACCAAGGACGTCGACCTGGCGATGCAGCTGGAGCAGGACGACGACGAGATGGACCTCCTGCACCGCGCGCTCTTCCAGCACCTGATCGACGACCGCTGGCAGCACGGCATAGAGACGGCCGTGGACGTCACCCTGCTGGGCCGCTACTACGAGCGCTACGCCGACCACGCGGTTGCGGTGGCGAAGCGTGTGGTCTACCTGGTGACGGGCGAGCACGCGGACGAACTCCAGGCCGACATCCAGCCGGTGACGGGCGTCGAGGGCGCCTGACCGACGCCCGGCGGGGAGGGGCCGGCGGTCCGCGCTCGGGGCGGACGCTCGGACCGGCACCCACCAGTCGGGGGGCTCGAAGGGGCCCGGCCGGGTGTGCACAAGCCTCCGTGCGCCGTTGATGCGCCTGTCGACTGGGGCATGAAATGGGCACAGGCACCAGTCTCGAGGAGGGACCCATGGCCGAGACCCCCAGCACGCAGGACCCCACGCAGGAGCGCGAGACCCAACAACCCGTCGAGATCACGAGCCTCCCGCTGGTGGGCGCGTGCGGCTGCGGCTCCGGCTGCGGGTGCGGGTGCCAGTCGGGCGCTCCGTGCCAGTGCGGCTGACGCCGGACGACGCGGACGATCCCACGGGACGACCGGACATCGAGCAGGACCACGAGGGGCCCCGGCACTGCGCCGGGGCCCCTCGTGTCCGTGTGTCCGTGGCAGGTGCCGCCCGACGGGCGCAGCATGGGAAGCGGAGAAGGCACTCCGTCCGGAAGGAGGTGCGGGGCGATGACTCAGTTCATGGACGTCCACCATGGGATGAAGGGCATCACTGACGACCGGCTGAAGCAGGTCCACCGGGCCGATCTCGCCGTGGAGAAGGAGGAGGGCGTGCACTTCGAGCGGGCCTGGGCCGACCCCGAGTCCGGCACGCTCTACTGCCTCTCCGAGGCCCCCTCGGCCGAAGCCGTCCGCCGCGTCCACGAACGCGCCGGCCACGCACCCGACGAGATCCACCCCGTCCCGCTGTCCATCTGGTGACCCGCCCCACGCCCCCTCGGACCACGACGGTCCGCGAACTCGAGCGGTGCGGCGTGCGGCCCCGCACCGGCGCCCTCCTCGTCCCGGTGGGCTGCGCCACCACGACGTGAGCAGGGGCGGGCCGGTCACGAAAGGTGAACCGACCTGCCCCTGTCGCGTTGCCGCCCGCGTACCTCCCCCCGGAGAGCAGGCGGCGGACCCCGCCCGGGGTCACTACCTCCAGCGCACCGAGCGCACCATGTGTCACGGGTGTCCGGTCACTGTCGCAGGATCAGCACAACTGTGGCGCCGGGCTCCGCGTCCGGGCACATCTTCCGTACGGCGTGTCCATACGAGGGGCGACTCAGTCGTCGGACCCCTTGCCCTTCCGGCCGTGCCCGCCCCCGTGGCCGTCGCCGCCGTGGTCGTCGTTGCCGCCCCGGTCGTCCTGCGGTGCGGCGGTGTCGGACGGAGCACCGGCGGAGGGCCCGGTCGGGGACGTCCGGTCGACGGACGCGGACGGTGCCGCCCCCGGTGCCGAGGGGGTCGGCGCGGTGGGGGTGTCACGGCCGGAATCCCCGATCCAGGTGGCGCCCAGGGCGACGGCCCCCGCGAAGAGGGCCACACCCACGGCGCCCAGTACGGCTTTTGACGGCGGCTTGCGCCTGCCCCGCCGCTGGACGCGCGGGGACGTATCCGCCACCTCCGGTTCCGCGGCGATCGGCAGGGCGGCCGTGAGGGCCACAGCCTCCGGACGGTCCTGTTCCGGTTCCGCCGGATCCGGCGACCGGTGCCAGGCCTCGAGCCAGGCGGCCGCCTGGTCGGCGGTGGGGCGGCCGTCCGCGTCCTTGGAGAGCAGGCACATCACGTAGTCGGCCAGCGCCGGCGGTATGTCCGGCCGCAGCCGGGTCGGTGGTGCCGGCCGGGCTTCGACGTGCTGCTGCACCACGGCCAGCGAATTGGTGCCGCGGAAGGGAGGGTGACCGGTGAGCAGTTCGTACAGAACGCAGCCGAGCGAGTAGACGTCGGAGGCGGGCTGGGCGGAGTGGCCCATGGCGCGTTCGGGGGCGAGGTAGGCGGCGCTGCCGACGATCTTGCCGGTGGCGGTCAGCGCGCCGGCGACGGCGTCGGCGAAGCGGGCGATCCCGAAGTCGGTGAGTTTCACGTTCCGGTCGATCGTGAGCATGACGTTGGCCGGCTTGACGTCCCGGTGGATCACCCCGTGCCGGTGGGCGGCGGCCAGTCCGGCGGCCATCTGGGCCGCGATCCCGGCCGCCTCACGCGGGGCCAGCACGCCGTACACGGAACGCTCCTGGGAGAGGTTCCAGCCGTCGACGAGTTCCATCACCAGGTAGGGCCGGCCGTCATGGGAGCCGAAGTCGTACACCCCCACCACGTTGGGGTGGCTGAGACGGCCCGCGGTCTGCGCCTCCATCCGGAACCGCTCGAGGGCTGCGGCGTCGTCGCCGTGCAGGACCTTCACCGCGACGGTGCGGTTGAGAACGTGGTCGGCGGCCCGCCACACCTCGCCCATCGCGCCGCGCCCGAGCGGTTCCTCCAGCTGATAGCGGTCCTCCAGCAGCACCCGTGCCCCCACCCCACATCGACAACACTCGACCACTGTGACGCCGCTTCTCACGGCCCATCACGTCGTGAGCCGCAAGGGGCTCACGTCACCGGTGCCGACGACACGCCGCGCCGGCGACGGTCCACTCCTACAGCGCACGGGGGCGCCGAGGTGTCACTCCCGCGCCGGGTGCCACAGGCGTGCGCCCTGCCGCACCGTGCCCGCCCCGAACACTTCGCCACGGCCCGTCTCCTCGGGGGCCGCCCGCGCGTTGTCCTGTCGGAACGACCCGGCCGGGCGGCTCACCCTGTGACGTCCGGCCGGGCCCGTTCGCTCGGTGAGTACCGCCCGGGGGCGGGTGGGGCAGTCGGGGATCGAGGGGTGGGACATTGAGTCTCCGTACGACCGGTGCGCACATGCCGTGGAGCCGGAGACGGTCGGCGTGGCTCACGGCCGGAGCCGTCGTGCTGAGCGGAGCGGGCATCGTCGTCTGCGCCGTCGGCCTTCCGCCCGCGCAGTCACAGGGGCACGGACGTGAACCCGCGGGGCACCCCGTGCATCCGGCGGACGGGCGAGCGGGGCACACGCCGTCACGTCACCGGGGCACGGACCGCTTCGGCGGAGCGCTGCCCGCCCGGGATGCGACCGGTGCCGAGCACACCCCGGCCGTCTCCGGCCGCAACCGCGGCGGCATCACCGCCCTGGTCGTCGGCACCCCGAAGACGTCGGGCGCCGCCGGAAGCGTGACCGTCGTCCCGGGCGGTCCCGACGGACCCGCCGTCGCCTCGAGGGTGACGCTCACCCAGGACAGCCCGGGGGTGCCCGGTTCCTCCGAGCCGGGCGACGGCTTCGGTGCCGCGACCGCATGGGGCGACGTGAACGGGGACGGCCGTGCCGACCTCGTGATCGGCCCCCCCGGCGAGGACGACACGAGCGGCCACGCCGACCGCGGGTCCGTCACCGTCCTGTACGGACCGGGTCTGCGTTCGGGGTTCGCCTACACGACCTCGGGTGTCCCGGCCACCGGGGCGCGGCTCGGTTCCGCGGTCGCCGTCGGTGACTTCGACGGCGACGGCAGGGCGGACGTGTTCGCGGCGGGCGCGGGCCGCGGCGGTACCTGGAACGTCCGGCTGACCGGCGGCGCCACCAGGTCCGGCGCGCTCGACGGCGCCACCGCTCCTGACGCGCGACTCCACGCCGCGACCGGCGACTTCGACCGGGACGGCTTCGCGGACGCCGCCCTCGTCCACCGTGGCACCGACGGCATCGGGCGCGTGGTGTGGTTCGCGGGCTCGACGTCGGGACTGACCACTGCGGGAGTCGTCCCGGTGCGGGGTGCCCGGTCGATCGCCGCGGGCGACGTCGACGGCGACGGCCACGACGACCTCGTGATCGGGCAGCCCTGTGCCGCCGAGTCCGGCGGCCGGGCGGGCGGTCAGATCACCGTGGTCCCCGGGGCGGCGACCGGGTTCAGGCCCACAGGGCGCAAGGTCGTCTACCAGGACGCCGTCGGCGTGGCCGGCACCGACCGGCCCGGTGACGCCTTCGGCGCCTCCGTCGCGGTCGGCGACTACAACGCCGACGGCCGTGCGGACGCGCTTGTCGGCACTCCGGGCGAAGACCTCACCCGCGACGGCGTCGAACGGCTCGACGCCGGCCAGGCCACCCTGCTCCAGGGCAGCGCCTCCGGTCTGACGACGAGCGGATCCTTCGCCCTCAACCAGGACACCCCGGGAATCCTCGACTCGACCGAGAGCGGCGACCGCTTCGGCTCCTCCGTGTCGCTCGTCGATCTGTCCGGCTCCGGACACGCGGGCCTCGTCCTCGGGGCGGACGGCGAGGACGCGGGCGACGGCATCGTCCTGTACACACCGGTCCACAGCACGGGCTTCGGCCTCGCCCGGACCGTCGCGCTCCGCAGGGCCTCCCTCGGCACACCCGCCGGCGCCCACCTCGGACAGACCCTGACGCCATGACGACCGGCGCCTGACGCCGTGTCGACCGGCAGCCATGGACCGGAGCAGCGCGACCTCCTGGAACCCCGGTCACACCTCCCACCGCAGTGATCTACGTCACGGCGGCCTCGTACCCCGTGACGTTCACGGGCCGGGGCGCGCTGAGAGAGCGAGTCACCTCTGTGAAGGGCGTGCCTCATGTGACTTTCGTCTGCGGCCTTCATCGGCCTTCTAGGGGTGGGATACGTCGTGAGTGGTCGTCGTTCGCATGCATACAGACCGCTGAGCCTCAAACGGCGCGCGTGGCTGACGCTGGGTGCGGTCGTCCTGGGCGGCGGGGGCATCGTGACCTACGCGGTCGCCAGCCCCTCGGGGGACCACGGAGCGACGGGTCGTGCCAAGCGTCCGGTGAAGGTCTACGACCTCGCGCTGAAGGGCAGCGAGTCCGGCAAGCGGGAACTGCCCCGCACGGACACCCAGCAGTTCTCGATGGTCGGCGTCTCATGGACGGGTGCCGCAAAGCGGCTCGACGGCACGGTGCAGGTACGCACCCACGGCCTCGACAGCGGCGAGTGGAGCTCCTGGCAGGACCTCGAACTGAACATCGACCCGCTGGAGAAGCCCGGCCCTCACGTGCGCGGCGCCTCCGAACCGCTGTGGGTCGGCTCCTCCGACGGCGTCCAGGTACAGGTCGTCCACAAGAACGGCACCACCGGCTCGCTGCCCAAGGGCCTCGAGGTCAACCTGGTGGACCCGGGTGTGGTGACCGCCGCCGAGACGAAGTCCGCCGCCGCCGAGCCGGCCGCGTTCGTCGCCGAGACGAGTCCCGGTGCCACACCCACGGACTCCGCTGAGCCCACGGACTCCACCGCGCCCACGGACTCCGCCACACCCGGTGACGGCACCACCGTCGCGCCGACGGACGGCCAGACCACCACGCCTCCCGCTCCGACCGACTCCACGCCCGCGGTCACCCCCAGCGACTCCGTGCCCGCATCCCCCTCGGCGAGCGCTTCGCCCACCGTGCCGGCCGCGCGGCCGTCCACCGTGCCCGAACCGCCCATCGTGGCGCGCGCGGGCTGGGGCGCCGACGAGTCGATCAGCCCCGAGGCGCCGGAGTACAACCCGGACGTCAAGGCCGTGTTCGTCCACCACACCGACGGGGCCAACGACTACTCCTGCACCGAGTCGGCGTCGATCGTGCGGGGCATCTACGCGTACCACGTGCAGGTCGAGGGCTGGAAGGACATCGGCTACAACTTCCTCGTCGACAAGTGCGGCACCGTCTTCGAGGGCCGCAAGGGCGGTGTCGACCTGCCGGTGCTCGGCGCCCACACCTACGGCTGGAACCGGGAGTCCACGGGCATCGCGGTGCTCGGTGACTACACCACGACCAGCGCCTCCAACGCCGCGCTGGCCTCGATCGCCCGCGTGGCGGCCTGGAAGCTCGGCCAGTACGGTGCCGACCCCGCCGGAACCACCCAGCTCACCGCGGGCGCCGGCCAGAAGAACTACTTCGGCACCAGCTTCACCACCGGGACCAAGTACACCTTCCAGCGGATCTCCGGCCACCGTGACGGCTACAACACCCAGTGCCCCGGCGGCTCCCTCTACGCCCAGCTGCCCACCATCCGGGCGTGGGCGGCCGGACCTGTGCAGGGTCTGAAGACCACGACGGTCGACGGCGCGGGCCTCTCCGGCTCGACGTACTACACCAAGGGCGCCATCACCGTGCACTGGACGGCCACCACGCCGTCGTCGCTGATCAAGAACTTCCAGCTGCTGGTCGACGGCAAGGTCGTGGCCACCACCTCGGGCACCGCCACCTCCGCCGCCGCGACCCTGGTCCTCGGGGGCCACACCGTCGCCGTACGGGCCGTGCACCAGTCCGGCAAGACCGCCACCAGCGCCGCGCTGAGCGTCATGGCGGAGACGACCGCGCCGACCTTCACCACCACCCCGCGGCTCTCCCTGCGCTCCGGCACCGTCAACACCACCGCCGTCCCGGTCACCCTCGGCTGGAAGGCGACGGACGACAAGGCCCTGCGCTATGTGAAGCTGCTGTCCCCGACCGCGGCCACCTACGGTGCGACCACCACCAGCGCCGGCAGCACCGCCAAGTCCGGCACCGCCACCACCTGGTCGATGCGCGCCTACGACTACGCGGGCAACTCCCGTACCTCCTCGCCCGCTTTCACCCCCGTGATCCTGCAGGAGAGCTCCGCCACGAAGTCCGGCAGCTGGAGCATCCGCTCCTCCAGCAGCTACCTCGGCGGCAAGTCGTACTCCAGTGCCTCGAAGGGCGCGAGCCTCACCTGGACGTTCACGGGTCGCTCGGCGGCGTGGGTGGTCTCCCGCGCCTCCACCTCCGGCCAGGTCTACGTCTACGTCGACGGCACGAAGGTCAGCACCGTCGACCTGAAGTCGGCCGCCACGCTGTACCGGCAGGCGATCTGGACCAAGTCCTGGTCCACCAGCGCCAAGCACACCGTGAAGATCGTCCTGGTCGGTACCAGCGGCCGTCCCACCGTCACGACCGACGGTCTCGTGTACCTCAAGTAGGGCGTTCCTTGCGGTAGTCAGTGCCACGACCACGCCAACATGCCCCCTGCCGACGCAGAACGCGCCGGCAGGGGGCATGGTCGTTCGCCCCGCATTCCGTACCGCGGGGCGCGCGCCGTACACCGTGTGCCGCACAGCGGCGAGTGCGATGATGCGGGCCATGGCGTTGTCGACGGCGTTCACGAAGTTGTCGGGTGTACGGCATCCGATCGCACTGGCACCGATGGGCGGTTCCGCCGGAGGTGCGCTGGCCGCGGCCGTCTCGCGCGGCGGCGGGCTCGGACTGCTGGGCGCCGGGGGCGGCGATCCGCAGTGGCTGGCCCGTGAACTGCCCCTCGTCGTACAGGGCACCGACCGACCGTGGGGCATCGGCTTTCTGACCTGGGCGCTCGATGTCCGCACGGTCGAGCGCGCGCTGGAGCACCGGCCCAGTGCCGTGATGCTCTCCTTCGGGGACCCGAGCACCTTCACCGAACGCATCCGCCGGGCAGGTGCGTTACTCGCCATCCAGGTCACCGATCTGGAGGAGGCCAGGCAGGCGGTGGACCTGGGCGCCGACGTCATCGTGGCGCAGGGCACCGAGAGCGGAGGGCACGGGGCCCGGAACGGACGGTCCACCCTTCCCTTCGTGCCGGTCGTGGTGGACCTCGTGGCACCGGTGCCGGTGCTCGCGGCCGGCGGCATCGCCGACGGCAGGGGCCTGGCGGCCGCCCTCGCCCTGGGTGCCGCGGGCGCCGTCATCGGCACCCGCTTCCAGGCCACGGCCGAGGCCCTGGTGCACCCGGCCATCAGCACCGCGCTCGTCGAGGGACGCGGGCAGGACACCGAACGCAGCCGCGTGCTCGACATCGCACGCAGCTCCTCGTGGCCCTCCCGGTACACCGCCCGCACCCTGGGCCATCGCTACCTCGACCGATGGCGGGGCCGGGAGGCGGAACTCGCCGCGGACGCCGAAGCGCAGCGGGCCTACCAGGACGACGTGGCCAGAGGTGAGGTGCCGCCGCTACCGGTCTGGGCGGGCGAGGCCGTCGACCTGGTCACCGACCTGCCGCCCGCGGCCGACCTCGTCGGCAGACTGGCGCGTCAGGCCGAGGACGCCCTGAACCGCGCCGGACGACAGTGACGGCAACACCGTGGAGCGGGCCCGCTCCGGACCCGGCAGCGGCACGAACCGGGCTTTCGCAGCTCATGGGTTGCGCTGGAGGGTGGCCAGCAGGCCGTAGCCGTGCAGCGCCTGCACGTGCCGTTCCATCTCCTCACGGCTGCCCACGGCGACCACGACTTCGCCCTTGCGGTGCACGTCCATCGTCGAATCGCGGGCCTCGGCCTCGGACCAGCCGAAATAGACCCGGAACACATGGACCACGTACGACATGAGGGTGATGGGATCGTTGTGGACGATCGCCACCCAGGACGAGTCCCCCTCCACGTCCGAACCCGATCTCCGGCCCTCTTCCATGACGCCCCCGGCACAAGATCATCCCCAGCGTGCCCCGACCGGCACGAGCGCCGCCATGCTAAGTGCAGCCGCCCGGCGAACGGCCCTCCCGCCGCCCCGGAAACCGCAGGCCGAGGGCAAGTTCAGATGTCGCTCACCTCGTGGTCATCCCGGAAGACCGAGTTCACGTACGACGTCGGCGAGAAGCAGCCGATCCCGGTCGTGGGAGGAGCCATCACCCGTCCTCCCCTAGTCGCCCCGTCGACCACGCACCGGGGGCGACAACGGCGGGGACGCCGGCGAACGTCCACGCCACGGACGACGACGAGGCGTGTGCAGTCGGAGCCGGCGCTTGCGCCCCTGACGCCACATCGCGACGCGACTCGGCACCAGGAAGAGGAGCGCCACGAGCGCCGCCCAGAGCGGGCGACCGGTGAACTCGCCGACGACAAGCACGGTCCACCCCACCACGAACGCGACGGGCCCCCAGAGTCCGGACCCGATCGAACGCCGCCAGGCCATGCGCCCTCCGCAGAGAATCGTGCCCGCCCTCCGACAGCGAGCAACAGAATCAACCCGCCCACCGGCCGGGTCAAGCCACCGGTTGTGTTCATGGCGAGCATGCACCACGCACCGTACCCGCACATCAGTGTCGCGAGGAGCGGGAGGATTCCCGCCGCGACGGCCCGGTTCCGGGCAGGTCGAGCGTTCACCGAAGGTCGAACGGCGAGTCGCCCGGGACCGACGCTCCGCCCGCGGGCGCCCACGTCGTCCTGCCGGCGGGAAGGCTTTCCCAACCCATGAGCATGAGGAACAGGCCTTTCATGGCGGCCCGTCGCGGGCGCGCCGGATCGCCGGCTCGTCCGCATGCTCGTACACGTCGAAGAACCTGAGGCGGCGCCCGCCGGAAGTACCACCCATGCGCCCGCCAGGTCCCACGCCGGATCGCCGGCGAACATGCCGCCGAGGTTCGTCACACGTATGCCGCCCGCCTTCGGTGTTCACGGAGACCGCCACTCAGCCAGGCGCAGCATGGAGCCCAGGCCGCGGCACATTTGTTCGCCTGGATCCTCTACGCTCCCTGCCGTCTCACTGTGCACTTGGAGGGGCCATCAGGGTGGGGATCAGGGTGGGGAAGAGAACAAGAGACAGGCTTGCGGCGGCGGTTGCGGTGACCGTGGCCGCCGCGACCGGCGCGACAGTCGTATCCGGTCAGGCCGCGGCGAAACCGATCGCCGCACCGGCGGACTTCAACGGCGACGGCTACCGGGACGTGGTCGTCCCGGCGCCCATGGCCAAGGTCGGAGGCAAGGACGGGGCCGGCGTAGCCTGACTCCGCCGAGCCGCGACGGGGGGGCTGACCTGTGGCAGGTGGTGCAGTGATCATCCTGTTCCCGGCGGTTGTTGTAGTCATTCTGCTGGCGCTGTTGTCGTACGTGGTCGGTAAAAGGACGTCCCCGACGATGGGCCTGCTGATCGCCTTGGCCTTGGTCGGCCTGCCCATTGCGCTGCTGATCGCCCCGTTCATCAGTCGAGGCGGTGCCTCCGAACCGTCGCCCCCGATCATCTATGGGAACCCGTACGAGCCCGGCTCGATTGCGTACGCCCAATATGAGCGCGGCTACGACTTTGCTGCCGCTCTCGCCAGGCGTGGGGAGGGCCCGACCGGCATGGCGGACGACGTCTATCGCTGGTGTAAGGACCGGCTGACGCCGGCAGCAGGCTTTAAGGGCAAGGTCACTACGGCGGTGATGCAGGGCTGCGACTGGGGATCCAATCGGCGCTCCGTACCTCCGTCGAATGCGCGGTAAGGCCAACTGGCGTACCTGCCCTGCCCCGTCTCCTGCGAGGCGGGGGCGTTGTCATACCTCGGACGTAGGGTCCATGCGTGGCACACACCTTTGACGATCTTGTGGAGATGGAACGCGTCGCCGATCAGGCACAAGCGCAGGTCGCGCAGCTCCGGGACGAGTACGGGCCCCCGAGCGTGAAGCCTTGGACCGAGCAGCAGACCGAGGCGTACGAGGAGGCGTGGCACGCCTGGCGTGATCGAGCGGCCGACGTCCAAGCGGCGATCACGACGTACGCCAAGGATGAGGGCCAGGCCCGCAACGACGTTGAGGCGGACGTGAAGAAGGCGGCCAGGCATCCGGAGCTGGCCTCGGCTTGATCTACGGCGTGGAGCTGGCCTCAGGTTTCGGCCAGATGGCCAACTCCTCGTCTGTTTCGGTGTCCACGAAGGTGATACGCGCCCCGTCGCGCCCGTAGTCGCCGACTGTCGCGGAGAACTTCTTGCGGCCCGTGGCCTCGCGCGCCCACCAGCCGTCCATCACCCGGCGGTCGTCCAGAAACAGGGTGAGGCGGTAGCGGCCGGCGTCATCCATGAACGGCACCCGTCTTGCCGAGCACGGTCGGCGCGGCCAGTTCGGACAGTACGCTCGGCGTGTGGCCTCGGCAGAGACCGACCCACCGAGGCCCACGCCCCGCGTCGACCACCCAGGCACTGAGGCACGTGTCGCCGCAGATCGCGCATCCGGCCAGGAGTGCGAGGTGGTCCCGCATTTCCCTCCATGAGGGGGAAAGTGGCGCGGGTTCGAGTCGGGCGGTGTCGACGCCGTGGCGCTGCAGAAGCTCGTCCACGTCCATGACGTCTCCTTCCGTTGCCCCGATACACGGATCAGATTTTCCCCGTGCCACAACTGCGCCTTGGGCGGGGAGCCACGGGGTATTCCGGGTGGCGTCAGGGCGGCGGTCAGTTCGTGCAGCCGGGGACCACGCTGGGAGCGCAGTTGGTCCGGAAGTTGTCCACGACCGGAGTCGCGGTCAGCGAGACGGTGCCGCCGTTGTTGAAGATGCCGCCCGGTTCATCGTCGGCGAAGTTGTTGGTCACCGAGCTGTTCCGGATCGTGAGGCTCGAACCCGCGTCAGCGGCGATTCCGCCGCCCTGCCCTTCGATGGCGCGGTTGGCGAAGACGGTGGTCCGCTCGAGGGTCAGCATGCTGCCCCTGCTGTTGATGCCTCCGCCGGCCTGGCCGGAGTCGGCGCTGGTGTTGCCGCGGACGAGGGTCGCCCAGACCGTGCCCGTGACGTCGAACGCGAGGAGGCCGCCAGCGTCCTGGCCCGAGGAGTTGTCGGTGACCCGGCTCTTGCTGAGGGTCAGGTTGCCGCGGGCGTCCATCCCGCCGGCGCTGTCGCGGGCGGTGTTGCCGGTGATGGTGGTGTTGGAGAGGTTCGCGGTGCCTTGCGAGGAGATGCCGCCGCCGTTATTCGTGGAGATGTTGAAGCTCACGGTGCTGTTGCGGGCAATGAGCGTGCCGCCTGCGTTGTTGACGGCCCCGCCCACGCCTGCCGCGTCCGAGACGTTCCGGGTCAGTTCGACGGTGTTGAGGCTGAGCGTACCGCCGCGGTTGAGGATGGCTCCGCCGCCGCTGGAGTCGGATCGGCCGTCGCGAAGGGTGAGGTCGTTGAGCGTGAGATTGCCGGTTGGTCCGACCTCGAGAAGGCGGAAGCCGGTCGCGGACTGGCGGCGGATGTTGCTGTTGTTGCCGAGGACGGTGATCTCGCTGGTGACGATCGGGAGGCCGTTGCCAGGGTTGTCGGCGGCCGTGAGCGTGTAGGTGCAGCCTCTGGAGAGGTGGAGGATCGCCGGGCCGGGGGTGTTGTTGGCCTGGGTGATGGCGTTGCGGAGAGCTGTGGAACTACAGGCGACGAACTGCTTGGCGTAGGCGGGGCCGGGAAGGGCGACGACCGTCGCGACGGCCGTTGTCGCGACCGTGAGGACTCCGAGTCTGAGCATGGCGTCCAAAGTAGGCAAAGACACTGACCGCACTGGGTAACCCAGCGGGACTCGCCGGGCGCGGTCCTCCATGGAGAGCAGGGAGGGGCTCCTCGTGGCCGGCGTCTCTGCAATCAGGCTTGCCGTAGTGGCGTTGGTGCTGGCGTTCCCGGGTCTTGCGGGGCCTATCGGAACGGTCGCCGGCGTCGTCGCCGCTATTGTCCCGCTGGTGCAGCGGATGGGACGCGGCGACGCGTTCCTTGGCGGATCGACAGGCGAGCCGTAGCCGCTCGGGGTCCGCAAATCCAGCCGATCCCGTCTCAGTTTCCGTCTCGTTCATGACCGTACGGCGCCGTGCATAGCCGTACTCCGCGCCTTGTGGAGCGATGTTCAGACCGGCCGTGAACGGCTACGAACGCCCCGGTACGGACCCTGACCACGAACAGACCTCGAAAGCGAGTGTGGTGTAAGCCGTCACCGAGTTTCCGCTTACCGCTTCGGAAGCGCCTGTCGAGAGGCGGGCCCTTCTTACGCCACGGCGAGCGAAGGGGGGCTGCTCCTCTTGCGTGAGGACTTGGGGGCGACATCGCCGGGCCCTCTCTGGGCCCTCCGAGAGTGACAAGCAACGGCCAACAACGACCAGTAACGACCGCCCGACCGCAGGTCAGCGGGAGTCTATGTCCCGCTGACCTGGTCAAAAGTATGGGCCCGCCAGATCCAGGGCAAGAAGAAGTAAGCGGTACAGATCAAGCCCCCTGCCTGCGGGTTCTCCGCTGGTAGGGGGCTTGATGCAGTGCTGGGGCCGCCTCCGGGCCGCTCAGGCGTACCGGAGAGGGGCCGCGGCGGTCCTGCGCGAAGTTCACTCCGGCTGGAAGCCGCCGATCCGGGGGTAGTCCCCGCCCACTCCGAGCTTCGAGGCGATCAGCTCCACGCTGCCCGTTCCGGTCGGCCGGGTGGAGGTGCCGCGCAGGATCCAGACCGCCCCTCGGTAGTTGTCCTCGCCCTCGGCGCCGACGATCAGGTCGGGGTGGCCGTCCTTGTTGACGTCCCCGACGGCGAGCGTGGCGCCGAACGCATCACCCTCGGCCGATGTCCCGGGCACGGACACGGTCTCCTGCGAGAGCTGGTACGAGCCGGCGCCCGGCGTTCCCGTCTTCTTGCCGGGGACGACGACCACGACGCCGGCGCGCGCCTTGTTGTTCTGCGTCTGGCCGGGGACGCCGACGACGAAGTCGCCGAGGCCGTCCTTGTTCAGGTCGGTGACGGCGACGGCGGTGCCGAAGGCATTGTGCTTGGCCGCCGTGCCGGCGACGCCGGGGGTGTCCTGGCTGATGCGAACCGGCGTGACCGCGAGCCCGTTCTTGCCCCCGAACCAGAGGGTGATCTGCCCGCCCTTGTGGCCGTCGGAGGCGCCGGCCGGCTCGTCGGGGTCGCCGACCACGAGGTCGTTGTAGCCGTCGCCGTTGACGTCCCCGACGGCGGTCGTGGTGCCGTCGGCGGGCAGCGGGGTGGCGCTGGATCCGGGGTTGACGTACAGGAGTCCGCCGGTGTGGCCGCCGATGCGGACCGAGGTGACGATCCGGTCCGCCCGTCCGTCACGGTTGAGGTCCGCGAGGTCGACGACGGCGAAGGAGGGCGTCGACTGGTTCACCGTCTTCGCCCCGACCGCACCGGTGCGGGTGAAGGTGCCGCTGAACTCCACGGATCCGTCGTACCCGCCGACCAGTACGCGCGCCCCGCCCTTGTCACGTACGGCGGCGACGTCCAGGCCGTACCGACCGTGCGCGACCCGCGGCACCGGCAGCGTGCTCGCCGCGGACAGCCCGCTCTTGCCGCCCCACAGGACAGTGACGTTGCCCGCCTCCTTGGCGGTCCCCACGTCTTCGCCGGGCGCTGTGACGATCAGTTCGCTGTAGCCGTCGTTGTTGAGGTCGGCGTACGCGACCGAGGACCCGAAGCCGTCGTCGGTCTCGGCGCTGTCGGGCACACCTGCGGTGTTCTGCGTGATGACGGCCTTGCGCGAGGGGGTCACCCCGCTCTTGGCCCCATAGAGAACGACGACCGCCGCCGCCCGCGAGCACGGGATGCACGCCCTGCGGCACTTCTACACGTCCGTCCTCCTGGACGCCGGAGAGAGCATCAAAGCCCTCGCTGAGTACCTCGGGCACTCCGATCCGGGGCTGACGTTGAAGGTGTACGCGCACCTCATGCCGAGCAGCCGGGACCGAGCTCGGAAGGCTCTCGGGCGAGCGCTCCGGCCGCAGGACCCGGGGGCCTGAGGGCCCAGAGAAGGCCCAGGCCGTGAAAATGCCCCTGAGTCGCGCCGCCTACGCAGCTCAGGGGCATGATCACAATCCCTACTTCTTTTTGCCCTGGTTCTTGACCGCCTCGATCGCCGCCGCGGCCGCGTCCGGGTCGAGGTACTTGCCGCCGGGGTTGAGCGGCTTGAAGTCGGCGTCGAGCTCGTAGTAGAGCGGAATGCCCGTCGGGATGTTCAGCCCCGCGATGTCGGCGTCCGAGATGCCGTCCAGGTGCTTGACCAGGGCGCGCAGGCTGTTGCCGTGGGCCGCGACCAGGACCGTGCGGCCGGTCAGCAGGTCGGGGACGATGCCGTCGTACCAGTAGGGGAGCATGCGGAAGACGACGTCCTTCAGGCACTCCGTCTTCGGGCGCAGCTCCGGCGGGATCGACGCGTAACGCGCGTCGTCCGACTGGGAGAACTCGGCCCCGTCCTCGAGCGGCGGCGGCGGCACGTCGTAGGAGCGGCGCCACAGCATGAACTGCTCCTCGCCGAACTCCTCCAGCGTCTGGGCCTTGTCCTTGCCCTGCAGGGCACCGTAGTGGCGCTCGTTCAGACGCCAGCTGCGGTGGACCGGGATCCAGTGGCGGTCGGCCGCCTCCAGCGCGAGCTGCGCGGTGCGGATCGCGCGCTTCTGGACGGAGGTGTGGACCACGTCGGGGAGCAGGCCGGCGTCCTTCAGCAGCTCACCGCCGCGGACCGCCTCCTTCTCGCCCTTCTCGTTCAGGTTCACGTCCACCCAGCCGGTGAACAGGTTCTTCGCGTTCCACTCGCTCTCGCCGTGGCGGAGGAGGATCAGCTTGTACGGTGCGTCGGCCATGGCCCCGAGCGTAATCGAAGCCTTCGACCGCTTGCGCATCCGGTCGCCAGGCGGACGGCCGTCCTCTCGGGCGTCCGCCAGTTGACGGCATCTGTTAATCGAGTAGCCCCTCCGGCCTGCACACTCGTAAGTTGTGCTCACCGCTCGTACCGCTTACATCCATGGGGGACCTCTCATGCCGCTCGCCGCCGTCAGACGTGCCGCCCGCGAGACGGTCTCCGGCCTTCCCCGCGCGTTCTGGTGGCTGTGGATCAGCACGCTCGTCAACCGGCTGGGCGCCTTCGTCGCCACGTTCATGGCGCTCTACCTCACCCTGGACCGCGGCTACTCCGCGTCCTACGCCGGACTCGTCGCCTCGCTGCACGGACTGGGAGGAGTGGTCTCCTCCGTCGGCTCGGGCGTGATGACGGACCGGCTCGGCCGGCGGCCGACCCTCCTCGTCGCCCAGTTGTCCACGGCCGTCTCCGTGGCCCTGCTCGGCTTCATGCACGACCCCGTCGCGATCGCCGCCGTGGCCTTCCTGGTCGGTATGGCGAGCAACGCGTCCCGTCCAGCCGTGCAGGCGATGATGGCGGACATCGTCCGGCCCGAGGACCGGGTCCGCGCCTTCTCCCTCAACTACTGGGCGATCAACCTGGGCTTCGCCGTCTCCTCCATGACCGCGGGGTTCATCGCCGAGTTCAGCTACCTCGCCGGGTTCCTGATCGAGGCGGGGATGACGATGATCTGCGCGATCGTGGTGTTCGCCAAGCTCCCCGAGTCGCGGCCCGTGGTCACCGCCAAGGAGGCGGCGGGCAAGGACGTGGGGCTGGCGGCCGTCCTGCGCGACGGGCGCTTCATGAGCGTGGTCGGGCTGTCCTTCCTCGTCGCGGTCGTCTTCCAGCAGGGGGCGGTGGGCCTGCCGGTGGCGATGGGCCGGGCCGGTTTCACACCCGCGGACTACGGCATGGCCATCGCCGTCAACGGCGCGCTGATCGTCGCGCTGCAGATCCCGGTCACCCGTTTCATCGAGCACCGCGACCCGCGCCGGTTGCTGGTGGCCTCCTCCATGCTGGCGGGGTACGGCTTCGGGCTCACCGCCTTCGCAGGCTCGGTCGGCGTCTTCATGCTGACGGTCTGTGTGTGGACCCTGGCTGAGATCGTCAACGCCCCCACCCAGACCGGCCTCGTGGTCCGCCTCTCCCCCGTGCACGGGCGCGGCCGCTACCAGGGCATGTACACCTTGTCCTGGGCGGTGGCGGCCCTGGTCGCCCCGCTGATGTCCGGTGTCGTCATCGACCGGTTCGGCGCCGAGTGGCTGTGGGGGCTGTGCGCGGTGGTCGGCACGGGCGCGGCGGCCGGGTACGCGGCGCTGATGCGCCGACTGCCCGCGGAGGCGACGACGACGGGGGCCCGGGTGGGAGCGCCCGAGGCGGAGGCCAGCACGGCCTGAGCGGGCGCCCCCGTCCCGGCACGTCAGCTCAGTCCCGGCGCCCCTCCCAGGCCTCACTCGCCAGGAAGTGGTTGTCGTAGAGCTCCTGTACTTCGAGGAGCGTCTCCGGCGGCACCTTCCCGAGGCCGACGCGCTCCAGATGGCGGAAGTACTCGAAGCGCTCGACACCCGGAGTGATCACGATCAGGATGTCGGAGTCCTGTCCGGGCGCGGCGGCGAAGGCGTGCGCGGCCCCCGGAGGCACGACGACCAGATCGCCCTGCTCCGCCGTGACGACCCGGTCGCCGGAGAGCAGCTGGGCCGTGCCGTCGAGGATGTAGAACATCTCGGCCGAGCGGGTGTGGAAGTGCGGTCGCGCAGGGCCCGGACGCACCGTGAGCGCGAACGAGCTGAACGAAAGCCGCTCGTCGTCACGGCCGCACGGGAACTCGCGGAGGCCGAGGGCGGGGACGCGGTGACCACGCGCCGCCTCGCCGCCTCGCCGCCGAGATCGAATACCGCCGGTCGGTCCTCTACGGCCACTTGCCATGGACCTGCCGTTCGCGACGGCCGGGGCGCCCGCCCCGCTGCGCGCCGCTTTCGGCGAACCGCGCCCGGCCGTGGCACCGTTCGCCGCGGAAGAGGATCCGGGTGTCGTCGCCGAGACCCTCCGGGCGGGTCTGCGCGGACCGCACACACCGATGCGCGGCGGCCGGCTGCCCCGTGGGCAGCACGACCGCCGGCTGTCCCTCCCGATCGACCGCCCCGCCCGGCGCAGGGCGGGTGACGGGCTACAACTCCCGCTGCGCCTCGTAGAGGTTGCGCGGACGCACGGTGTCCGTCGTCCCGTACAGCTCCAGACGCGCGTGCAGATCGCCCGCGAAGTCGGGGACGTCGATCTGGTCGAACTCCGTGACCTCGTTCAGCCCCACGGTGGCCGAGTACGGCGCCAGGCCGTCGATCCTCATCAGTCCCGCACGTCCGTTCGTCACACGAACGTTCCAATGGGTGAAGCGGGCGCCGAAGAGGGGACCCGCGGACGCGTCCCCGCCGTGACGGCCGTTGTTGTTCACCGTGATGTCCGTCCGGACGTTCGCGAAGGGCAGCCCGCGGTGCGAGTCGAAGGTGCCCATCTGCATCTCGCCGCGCGACCAGACGTTGTAGGAGGACAGCCCCTCCACATTGATGCCGTGGAGCTGGGTGTTCGGTGGGGCAGGCACCGTGCGCTCCTCGACGGTGAAGTCCTCGATCAGGTTGTCGTGCGAGCCCTCCCGGCAGAAGTACGGGTGGTGCGAGCCCCGGCCGGCCACCCGGGTGCGGCGCAGCGTGCAGGAGGAGGCGGCGACCAGGCCGAAGCCGTTGTCGACGTCACGCACCACGACGTCGTCCGCCCAGCAGTCGTAGGTGCACTGGAACGCGACCCCGTTGTAGCCCTTGTCCAGCAGGTGCGGGGACTGCGGGGTCCGGACCGCCTGGAGGGTCAGGCCCTCCACTCCCGCGCCGGTCAGCGCGGGTACGTGTGTCGTCAGACGCGGATCCCACTCCGGGCGCACGTCCAGCGGAAGGGGTCGCTCGAACGTGACCTTCCGGCCCGCCACGCGCGCGATGCGCACGGGCCACTCGTAGGGGACGTACGAGGTCAGCTTCGTCTTGTCGTCCCAGTAGTACGCCTCGGGGCCAGGGCCGCCTCCGGACATGTGCTCCAGGAGGGTGTGCCCGGCGTCGTCCGCGAGGCGCAGCAGGACGAGTTGCCCCGGCCTCAGCCGCCGGGCGTCGGCGACCGTCACCGTCCAGGAGCCCTGCTGGGCCGGGGACACCGTGGTCAGCGTCTCCCATTCGTCGCGCTTGTTGCCCGTCCAGCCCTCGAACGGCCACGCCCGGTCCCGGATCGCCGTGACCAGGGAGTCCCAACGCGCCTTCGGTGCCAGCCAGATGAGGCCCCCCGCCCAAGACCAGGAGGACTTGTCGCCGCCGTACCGCGAGCCGTAGACACCGATCAGCTCGGTGAGGTTCCTCGTCGCGTACAGCGTCGTACGTCCGCTGCCCGCACCCTTGAGGACGACGTTGTCGTGTCCGATGCGGATCAGATCGTCGATGCGGTACGTACCCGGCGGGATCAGCACCGTGCCGCCCCCGGCCCTCCCGGCGTCGGCGACGGCACGGTTGATCGCGGGGGCGCAGTCGGTGGCGCCGTCCGGCACGGCTCCGTACGCGGTCACATCGGCCACCACACGACGGCGCGGGAAGCGGGTGGCGCCACGGCCGTAGCCGGCCCGGCCGATGTACGGGATCTGCGGATGGGTGAAGGGGGTTCGGACGAACTCGCGCCATAGGAGGGGCACTTCCCCCTTGTCGCGAGTGGTGGCGGCGGCCGTCGCCGGCGTTCCGGTCACGGCGACGGCCGCCACGGCGATGGCGCTGCCGAGCAGGCTCCGTCGGGTGATGTCCGCGTGCCCCATGCCCATGTCCGAACCGCCTTCCAAGGATGTCGAGGACTCCGAGGACTCCGAGACGTGAATTTCCATGGATGTGAACGCTGTTCATGTCTGCGTTGGCGGTGAGCATGCCACGGCGCCCCTGGGCGGGGAAAGAGTTGTGCAGCGGTTGATTGGTACGGACCGAAGCGTCAGCTTTCGGAGCGCTCGGTCAAGTGACTGAACGCCGCCAGATTGCGGGTCGACTCGCCGCGCGACACCCGCCAGGCGTACTCCTTGCGGATCGCGGACGCGAAACCGAGCTCCAGCAGGGTGTTGAAACTGCCGTCCGCCGCCTCGAGCACCGACCCGAGCAGCCGGTCCACCTCGTCCGCGGTAACGGCGTCCAGCGGGAGCCGGCCGGTCAGATAGATGTCGCCGAGCGGGTCGACGGCGTAACCCACCCCGTACAGCTTGAGATTGCGCTCGAGCAGCCAGCGATGCACGGCCGGCTCGTTCTCGTCGGGGTGCCGGATCACAAAGGCGTTGAGAGAGAGGGAGTGCCTGCCGACGATCAGCGACACGGTCGTCGACAGCTTGCGCGTCCCGGGGAGTTTCACGACGTACGAGCCCGTCTGCGGGCTCTCCCACTCCAGTTCGGCGTCCTCGAGCGCCCCTTCGATGACCTGTGCCGCCTGCTGTTCATCGGACATGCGGGCAGCGTACGTGACGGGGTCGGCCGCGGCGCTCACGCCCGGCGCCGGTGCGCCTGCATCGCCTCCGCGTAGACGCCGGCCGTGGTCGAGGCCGCCGTGTCCCAGCCGAACGACTTGGCGTGCCGGGCCGCGGCCTCGCCCATGCCGGCGCAGAGATGCGGGTTGGCGGCGAACTCGCGCAGCACGCGCGCGTAGGCGGCGGGGTCGTGTCCCGGCACGAGGAATCCTGTCCGTCCGTCCTGGACGGCGACGGGCAGTCCGCCGACCGAGGCGGCGATCACCGGCGTACCGGCCGCCTGCGCCTCGATGGCCACAAGCCCGAAGGACTCGCTGTACGACGGCATGACCAGAACGGACGCGGCACGGAACCAGTCGGCGAGCCGCGCCTGGTCGACGGGCGGCCGGAAGTGCACGACATCGGCGATGCCCAGGCGGGCTGCGAGCTTCTGCAGCCCCTCCGGCTTGGCGAGGCCGCTGCCGCTCGGGCCGCCCACGACCGGCACCACGATGCGGGAGCGCAGCTCGGGGCACTCGTCGAGCAGGAGGGCGACGGCGCGCAGCAGCACGTCGGGCGCCTTGAGGGGCTGAATGCGACCCGCGAAGAGGGGGATCAGCGCATCCTGTGGCAGACCGAGCCGGGCCCGGGCGGCGGCGCGCCCGTCCGCCGGGCAGAACCGCTCCAGGTTCACCCCCGGATGGACGACGGCCACCTTGCCGGCGTCGGCCGCATAGTGCCGTACGAGTTCGGCGGCCTCTTCGGCGGTATTGGCGATGAGCCGGTCGGCGGCGGAGACGATCTGGGTCTCGCCGATGACCCGGGCGGCGGGCTCGGGGGTGTCGCCCTCGGCGAGCGAGGCGTTCTTGACCTTGGCCATGGTGTGCATGGCGTGCACCAGGGGGGCGCCCCAGCGCTGGGCGGCGAGCCAGCCGACATGGCCGGAGAGCCAGTAGTGGGAGTGCACGAGGTCGTAGTAACCGGGGCGGTGGCCTGCCCAGGCCTGCATCACGCCGTGGGTGAAGGCGCAGAGCTGGGCGGGGAGCTCCTCCTTGGCGAGCCCTTCGTAGGGTCCGGCGTCGATGTGCCGGACGAGGACGCCCGGGGCGAGCTCGACGACCGGCGGGAGGGCGGCCGTGGTGGCCCGGGTGAAGACCTCGACCTCGATGTTGATCTCCGCCAGACGCTGCGCCAGTTCCACGATGTAGACGTTCATGCCGCCGGCGTCGCCCGTGCCGGGCTGATGGAGCGGCGAGGTGTGCACGGAGAGCATGGCCACGCGGCGCGGCCTGCGATGCGGCAGCCGCAGCCGCGGGGGAGCCGTCGGGGAGCGACGCCCGAGCCTGCTGATGTACTGGCTCACGTGGCGTTTCCTCCTTGTTCCGGGCATGCCTTCAGGGAGGGCGCAGGACCCCCTCCAAGGTGCGAACGCCGGAGGACGACGCTCCATTTCCAGCACGGATGGCTTTGCCCAATCATTACCTATCGTCGCTCAACCGTTCGAGGCTGGTCGGCGTGGCGGGATCCGCGCGTCGGCCCTGCGCGACGCGATCACCTCTCGCCGCGGACCCCGTCGGATCGCCGCCCGATGCGGCGCGCCGGCCCCGTCCAGAGGTTGTCCACAGACCGCTCGAGGAGTTGTCCACAGGCCGGCCGCCCCACCGCCCGGGCCGCTTACCCTCGTACGCATGTCAACCCGCGCCGCGTCCCGCCCCGTGGGTACGGTGACGCGCGGGACCACCAATCCGAACCGGCTGCGCCGGATGGACCGCTGGATCGCAGCGGTCCACGGTGCAGAGCTCCGCCGCGTGGCGGACCCCGTGGCCGTCGACCTCGGGTACGGCGCCGCGCCGTGGACCGCGGTCGAGCTGCTGCACCGGCTGCGCGCCGCGGCACCGCGGACCCGGGTGGTGGGCGTGGAGATAGAGCCCGTACGGGTCGCGGCCGCGCAGCCGTACGCCCGGGAGGGCCTGGTCTTCCGGCACGGCGGCTTCGAGGTGCCCGTGCAGGGCCGCCCGGCCCTCATCCGTGCCGCGAACGTCCTGCGGCAGTACGAGGAGCGCGAGGTCGCCGCCGTATGGGAGCGGCTGCGCGCCCGGCTCGCCCCCGCCGACCCCGGGGCCGGCTTCCGCGGCGGGCTGCTCGTCGAAGGGACGTGCGACGAGATCGGACGCCGCCATGTCTGGGTCGCGCTCGGCCCCGAGGGCCCGCGCACGGTCACGTTCGCGACCCGGCTCGGCTCGCTGGACCGCCCGTCCGACCTGGCCGAACGGCTGCCGAAGGCGCTCATCCACCGCAACGTCCCAGGTGAACCGGTGCATACCTTCCTGCGCGACTTCGACCGCGCCTGGGCCGCCGCCGCACCCTACGCCTCGTACGGCTCGCGCCAGCGCTGGATACGCGCCGTCCGCCGGCTGACGGCGGACTGGCCGGTCACCGACGGCCCGGCGCGCTGGCGTCAGGGGGAAGTCACCGTGACCTGGAGGGCGTTGGCACCCCGCGACTGAACCCGTCCGATCTGCGGGGAACGATCTTCCTGAGTCCTTCGTCACATTCGCGGGGAGATCGTCGTACGAAGACGGCCTGTGGGGGAGGGAGATCGTCGTACGAGGTGCGGCAGGAGAGGGAGTTTTTTGCGCCCCTAAGTCCTGCCTCTGTCACTTTGCACGCTGCCGTGACACGATCCCCCAGGCGTCTGGGAGTTACTGACAGTTAATCAGCTTTGGGGGCGAAGTTATGGGATCCGGGAAGCGGACCCTCACCACGTCGGCCATCGTTCTGGTCTGCGCAGTCACCGTGCTGGGCGTGCCCGCGGAGGCGTCCGCCGACCCGGGTCGGCCGACGCCCAGGCCGTCCGACCGGTCGGCGACGGCGACGGTCGGGGATCTCGAAGCCGTCCGCGAGAAGCTGGACACGCTGTACCACGACGCCGCGGTCGCCACCGACGCCTACAACGCGGCCGAGGAGAAGAGCAAGGAGCAGTCGGCGCAGATCGTCGAGCTGGCCCGGGAGATCGTCAAGGGGCAGGACAGGCTCGCCGAGTTGAAGGACCGCGCCGGTGCCGCGGCCCGCGCGCAGTACCGCGGCGGGGGTCTGCCGCCAGAGGTGCGCCTCTGGCTGAGCAGCGATCCGCAGGCGTTCCTCGACGACGCGGGCACCGTCCGCCAGGGCGAACGCGCGACCAAGGGCCTGCTCGCCGACTTGACGCGCACACAGCACGACTTGGAGCAGTACGCACGCGACGCCTCCGACCGCTGGAAGGAACTCGACGCCAACCGCAAAGTCAGGGCCGAGGCCAAGAAGAGGATCGAGAAGCAGATCGCCGCGGCGGAGAAGCTCCAGTCGCAGCTGCAGAAGAAGGAACGGGAGCGGCTGCGCAAGCTCGAGGAGGAGGCCGCACACAAGGCCCAGACCGCCTGGCTCGACTCCGGGATACTGAAGGAGATCAAGGCCAAGGCCTCCCAAGAGGGCAGGAAGGCCGTGCGGTTCGCCACGCGCCAGATCGGCAAACCGTATGTATGGGGCGCAGAGGGCCCCAAGTCGTACGACTGCTCGGGCCTGACCTCCCAGGCCTGGATCGCGGCCGGCACACCCATCCCCCGCACCTCCCAGGAGCAGTGGAAGCAGCTCCGGCACGTCGACGTCAAGGACATGCGCCCCGGCGACCTGATCATCTACTTCCATGACGCCAGCCATGTCGCGATGTACATCGGTCACGGCGCGATCATCCACGCCCCGCGCCCGGGCCGGACGGTGACCATCGCGGGCGCGGGCTCGATGCCCATCCTGGGGGTCGTTCGCCCGGACGCGTGATGCGTCTCACGTGACGTGGCACACGACGGCCCCGCCCAAAACCTCAACCACACGTGACATTCGTCATCCCAGGTGGGGTCCGCCCTGTCCAACTGCGGTACCTGATGCGGCATATGACGGCGGCCGGTTGCCCCGAGCCGCCCCACCGGGCATTCCGTTGCCCCCTCGGCTACCGCTATGGTCCCCGTCGGTGGGTCGAGGTCCCTCGCCCCGCCGTGCCCTCGGGGGGAGGGAAGGAACCCAAGACGATGCCCGTACCCGTACCGCGGCAGAGGGCGATCCCGGCCGCGGAGAGTGGTCAGGCTCAAGCCGAGTCCCTGCCCGTGACCGCGGCCGCACAGGGGCCGGCCGCCCGCGGCACCACCGCGGCCGAGACGCTCACCCTGCTGGTGATCGAGGACGACCCGGCCGGTTCGCCGATCGTGCCCGAGATGCTCGACACCGCGGGCCGTCCCATCCGGCTGCGCACCGCCCGCAACCTCACCGAGGCCGGGCGGCTGCTCACGGACGACGTCCACTGCATCCTGCTGGACCTCGCGCTGCCCGCCCCCGGCCGGGCCGCGGCCGAGGACGACGAGCTGGCGGCACTGCGGCACGTCCTGCAGATCGCGCCCCGGCACGCCGTCCTCGCCCTCACCGCGTCCTGCGATGCCGAGCGCGGCGCCGAGGCCGTGCGCGTCGGCGCCCAGGACTACCTGTTCCGCGACGAGCTGGACGGACGTCTGCTGAGCCGGGCGATACGCTACGCGGTCGAACGCAAGCGCTCCGAGACGGCCGAGCGCCGGCTGACGGAGTCCAAGCTGCGGGCCCAGGAGAACGCCCGTCTCGAGCGGGGGCTGCTGCCCAATCCGCTGCTCGACGGCTCGTCGCTGCGTTTCGCTGCCCGCTACCGCCCCGGCCGCTCCCGCGCGCTGCTCGGCGGTGACTTCTACGACACCGTCCGCACGCCCGACGGCACGGTGCACGCGATGATCGGCGACGTCTGCGGGCACGGCCCCGACGAGGCGGCGCTCGGTGTGGAGCTGCGCATAGCCTGGCGTGCCCTGACGCTCGCGGGCCTGTGCGGTGACGAGCTGCTGTCCACCCTCCAGCAGGTGCTGGAGCACGAGCGCGGCAACGAGGAGATCTTCGCGACGCTGTGCACGGTGGACATCGCGCCGGACGGCCGCCGCGCCGGACTGTGTCTGGCCGGCCACCCGTCCCCGCTGGTCGCCCGCCCGGACCGGCCTGCAGAGCTGCTGCCGTACGACAACAACGGCCCGGCGCTCGGTCTGCTGCGGCACGCCCGCTGGCCGCGTCTGCAGGTCGAGCTGGGGCCCGTCTGGAGCCTGATGCTCTACACGGACGGGCTGATCGAGGGACGTATCGGCGAGGGCCGCGAGCGGCTCGGCCAGGAAGGCATGCTGGAGCTGGTGCGACGCCGGCTGGCCGACGGCCTGACCGGCGAGGAACTGCTGCGCACCACGGTCAACGAGGTCCGCGACCTCAACGGTGGTGAGCTGGCGGACGACGTCGCGGTCGTCCTGCTCGACCGCGGACCGTGACGCACGGCGACAAGCGACGCGACGACGATCAACACGACGGCGGCGGGCCATGCCCGCCGCCGTCGTCGTACCGGTAGGACCGCTGTCCTCGTCTATCGTCCGCCGTTGTACGGACCGTAGGGACCGTCGCTGCTGCTTCCGCGCCGACGCCGGCCCCAGCCGCCTCCGGAGATCTGCTTGAGGGCGGGCCGGACGTCCACGAAGAAGACGATGCTCGCCACCAGGCCCGCGAGCTGCAGGAAGAGCATCGGCACCAGCAGGTTCACCGCGACAGCGATACCCAGGATGATCAGCCAGAAGCCCTTGTTCTGCTTGTCGGCCGCCCGGTACGCGTCATTCCGGTACAGCGCGGCCATCACCAGTGCCACCACGGCGAGCACCAGCATGGCGAGGTACAGCAGCGAGAGAAAGCCGCCGAATGCCGTCAACAGCACTATGCCCACCACCCGGGTCGAGTCCTATGTACGGCCACCGTACCCGTGTCCGGCAGCCGTGTATCCGTGAGAACGGACCGGGCGCTGCGCAAGTGCCCGGTCCGTACGATGTCACCCGATCCCTCGCACTTACTTACTTCGCCGGCGGCGTGGGCTTCTTCGCCGGGGCCTTCTTGGCGGCCGGGGCCTTCTTCGCCACCGGCTTCTTCGCCGGGGCGGCGGGCTCGGCCACGGCCTCGACGGGCTTCGGCTCGTCCTTGACGACGACGGGCTCCGGCTTGCCCTCGACGGCTACGGCCAGCTCCTCGATCTCCTCGGCGGCCTCGCCGCGCCAGGTCTTCACTGCCAGCTCGCCGTGCTCGGCGACCTTCTCGTAGGTCTCGCGGGCCTTGACGGCGTACTCGGCGGCGACACCGACGCTCCGCAGGGCGAGGTCCTGGGCGGTCTCACCGAGCTTCTTCAGGTCGGCGTCGAGGTTGGTGCCGAACTTCTTGATGTCGGAGTCCAGACCGTTGATGAACTCGTTGAACTTGGTCTGGAGGCTCTCCTGCGTCTCCTTGACGCGGGCACCGGCCACCTTGGCGCGGGCCGCGGCCCGCTCCTGGACGGCCTTCGGGTCGGTGTTGCGCACGGCCTCGATGCGGGCCGGGGCCTCGGAGCGCAGCTGCTCCACCAGGCCGGGCACCTTCCTGGCCTGCTGCAGCGCCAGATCGGCGGTGCCGGCGGCGAAGTAGAGCGGGGTCGGGTCGCTGAGGGTCTTGCGCAGGTCGTTGCTGATGGCCATGGGAACGGTCCTCCCGGATCGCATTTCGTCTGAGGGTTTTGGGTGGCCCGCGGGGCGCTTTCCAGTCGTCCCGTGCGTTTCGCTGGTCGTCACGGTCCTGAGGTCACCCCTCGCTCTTCCGCGGACCGGCATCACCGTCGTCGGCCGTACGGGGGCCGGGGGCTGCGGTGTCCTGGGCGTCGTCCGTGTCCGGGCGGGCGATCTCGAATCCGTTCTCCTTGCGGAAGGACTCGTAGATCTGGAGCAGCACCTGCTTCTGCCGCTCGGTGAGCGTGGGATCGGCGAGGATGACCGCACGTGTCTCCACCTCGTCCCGGTCCCGCTCGGCGTCGAGGATGCCGGCCCGCACGTACAGCGTCTCGGCGGAGATCCGCAGCGCCTTGGCGACCTGCTGCAGCACCTCCGCGCTCGGCTTGCGCAGCCCGCGCTCGATCTGGCTCAGATACGGATTGGACACCCCGGCGGCGTCGGCGAGCTGCCTGAGCGACAGCTGCGCATTGCGCCGCTGCTCGCGCAGGTACTCACCGAGATTGCCGACGTTGAGCGATGCCATACGTCCACCTTGCCGCACCCTTGCTAACAATTGCAAGCAGGCCGCTTGCAAAAGTGCGTCGTGTCACGTCCGGGGGGTGCCGCCCGTGCGGGGCGGCCCTGCGTCCGCGAAGGTCGGTCAGCCACGGTGCCGGGCCCTTCCGCCTCCTGCCCGCCATCGAGGAGCAAACTCCTCCGCCCGTGCCGGTGAGGTCGCATATCGTTCAACCACGGGACCAGGAACGGACGTTCGACCGGCGGCTTCTGCTGCGACGCGTCACGCTGCCCGCGGATTCCGGCGTCTGGAGGCACCGATGGCGGCGACGGGGCCGGGTACACCCGGCTGCGCCTGCTCGAACTGCGGCACGGCGGTGAACACGACAACGCCGGGACCGAACTGTCCGGAGCGCTGCGCATCGGCGGTATCGCCCGTGCGGTGGTTCGCTGCTTCGACGAGGTTGCGCTGGTCCACGGCGAAAGCGGATACCGGGTCAAGTGGGGTGAACACTTGCCCCGGAGCGAACTCGTGGCGCTCAGACACACCTGGCGGGCTCACCGTTCGCCTGAGATCCGGTGAGAGTGCCAGAAGGCAAGGTTGCGGCTTTTCCATCCGGCAATAGAGGCACCCCTCACGCCGTCGTCCCCTGTCTCCAGCTCGGGTTCGCGGCGAGGGTCCACAGGTCGTCGAAGTGCTTGTTCCATGTGGTGATCACGGTCTTGGCCTCGTCACCGCCCTCCTGGGACCAGACGTTGAGGTCCGTGCGATAGCCCTTCGGGTCGTAGAACTCGGGATCCGTGCTGCGCAGCATCGTCCGGGCGGCCACGTCGTAGAGGCCGTACAGCACCAACTCCCTGTTGAAGATGCAGACCTTGTCCCTCGGTATGCCGGGATAGACGCGGTACTCGCACTCCGCCGCCACCCGGCCGACCGCGGTGAGCCTCTCGGCGATGATGGAGAGGGTGCGGTCGTACTCCTGGCACCGCAGCTCGAGCCGCCTACGGAAGTCGGGGTCGTCCAGTGGCATCCCGTCCGGTCCCACCATCGAGGGCACGGTCATCGACTGTCCGAAGTCCGGGATCAGGAAACGAATGGTGACGTGTCTGGTCGGGCCGGGATCGTCGAGGAGCCCTTCGAGGCGATGGTAGAGCTCGTTGTAGAGCGTTTCGCCGGTATAGCCGAGGAAGCTGATCTCCACGGTGCGTGCGCTGAACGCCTCGCTGACGAAGCCGCCCAGCTCCCGCGAATTGACCTGCCGGCGCGGTGGCATCCGCAGGGACACGGTCAGGTCCTTCACCGAGTCGTACAGGACGTAGCCGACCAGGCTGAGCAGGGCGCCGCCAAGGAACACCTTGCCCTGAAGGGCGTCCCCCACCGGCTTCACGAACTGCGCGACCAGCCCCGTGACGAAGAACCCCAGCAGCAGGATCCGTGTGACCGCCGGCTCGTAGCGGGCCCGTAGCCTCTTCAGACGCTCGATCACATCGCCTTCGGCCGGCCTTCTCCCACCGACGGACATCCGCAGCCCCTCCCGGCGCCGAGGCGCCCAGCGGTGGTTCAGTTGTCCGCGGAGAGCCCGCCTACCCGTTGGGCTCCATGGTCCTTGTGTGGCAGCGCACGGACAAGATGGGGATTCGCAATCGATTTGACGCGCAATCCGAGTGCGGCCGTGGCCTCGGCCAGGGTCATCGCGTACGTGTCCACGGCCCGGCGCACATTGGGGGCATCCAGACTGTCGCCGGTCACGAGACGGTCGAGGTCCACGTAAGCCGAGCGGACGACCTCCATCCACCGATAGATGCGCCAGTCCTCCTGCCAGCCCCTCGTGTACGCCTCCGGCAGCGACCGGGACCACCGCGTGAACATCCTCCCGCGGATCTCGGGACGTGAGGGAGTGAGATGCATATGGCGGACCAAGTCGTACAGCGGGTCGCCCACCATGGCCATCTCCCAGTCGATGAGGGTGAGTCCGCCCGACCGACGCACCAGATTCCAGGGGTTCAGATCCCCGTGCAGCAGCGTGGTGGACCGGTGGGTCACCCGGTGCCGGGAAAGGATCTCCCGCAGGCGTTGCGCACCGGGCAGGCCCAGAACTCGGGCCAGTTGCTCAGACTCCTTGGGCAGATTTGCCACCAACAGGGCGAGTTGCTCACTCAGCCATCCGTAGAAGCCGTCCCCGCAGGGCACTTCGCAGGACGTCGGATCAACGGAGGCGCAGTCGACCCGTGTCAGGGCGCACAGCTGGTCGACCAGCCCGTCCGCCTCGTGGGGCAGCAGACCGTTGACCGGATGGTTCGGCGGCCGGTCCCCCTCGGGAGGGCCGACGTATGTGTGGATGGCGAAGGGGTCGCCGGCGTGACTCTCGCCGAGGGCGAGCACCCTCGGGGCCATCACCGGGACACCGGACCGCTCGATGGCTGCGAGGACCGCGTGTTCGCTCAGGTAACCGCGCTCGCGACGAGAGCCGGATGCCAACCTGCGTCGTACCACGACGGGGAAATCGATGTCCGCCACGCGCACCACCGAGTTGAGGTGGCCGGTGCCCTTGAACACCCGGTTGGCCGGCGCGGACCCCTCGGCGAGCAAGGCGTCGCGAACGGCCGAACGCGGAAAGTCAGGGTGCTCGGGAAGCCGCTCGTCTGGCTTCCACCTGAGAGCGGTGGCCGTCCGGCGGACACCGCTCGCCTGCTCGCCCCGAGACGTCCGCCACCGGATGAGAACCCGCTCGATCTCGGCGACGTCCGGCACATGGGCCAGCCGAAGGGGTTCGGCCGCGGCCTGGAGGGCGCGGCTCACGCTCTCGGTCGCCGTGTCCAGGCTCTTCTGGTCGAACGAGTCGTCCAGCGACGTCGCAGCGCGGATCACATCGGGGTAGATGGACTGGGCACGCTCGAATGCAACGTAGTGACGCAGATCCCTGGCCAGACCGTTGGCCGCCATCGGTCTGATGGCCTGCATGGCGTGCGCCCACCTGTCGATCACCTCGTCCCACTGGAACGCCGGGTACTTCATCCGGACCAGATGGGTGGCGAGGTCGTGCAGGGGGTCGCCGTAGGTCGCGAGCTCCCAGTCCACACAGATCAGGGGCGGGTCACCGCGGTAGGTGACGATCACGTTGTCCCGGTGCAGATCCGCGTGGAGCAGGCTGAAGGGCCTGCGGACCATGAGCGGCACTCGCTCGGCCAGCCGGATCAGTGCGTCCTCGGGGATGCCGAGCGCGGCGAACAGTCCGCCGAAGGCAGTCCAATTGGGCTGACGGATCTGCCGGTCGGCCCAAAGGGCGAGTGTCCTCAGAAAGCCCTGGCTGTCCTTGCGCGGCCACCCTTCGGGCAGTCGCGGCAGCGCCTCCCTGCGCACCTGCGACATCTGGGCGAGCAGTCCCGCCAGCGCGTCGATCAGCAACCTGTCGACCGGCTTGCCGTTGGGGCAGACCGTGGACAGCGGGACTCCTTCCACATAACTGTGGATGGACACCCCCCGGCCGCGGACCAGACAGGTGGGGACGTGCGGCAGCTCCCCCTTGATGGCGTCGAGGATCTCCGCTTCGTCCCGCCAGGTCCTGATCACGACCGGCAGCGCTTCCGGTCTGCGCATGCGCACGGTCACATTCGTGCCCGGCTTGCGTCTGACGCGGTGCGCCATGGCCTCGGTCAGGGGCAGCACATAGTTCCGGTTGTGATGACCCCTGGTCATCACCCCGCCCAGCTTTGCCTGGCCCACGAACTCGTCGTAGGCGTCACCGGCGGCCCATCGTCCCCATAAGGCGTGCCGGGGAACGGGAGGTGCGCCCACGGGCTGCTCCTGTTGCTCAAGTTGCGGCAACATTAGCGGCAACCTGAAGCGCGCACCCTCCGGACTGGTCTCAACGACGTAACGGGTCGCGAGGATGCAAGGCGGCGTGCCGCCATGGCGGCGAATCGGTCACCCGATTCGGAAGTCAGACCGCGAGCAGATCCCACAACGAGGCGAACCACAACTGCATACTGTCGACAAACGTCGAACCGGGTGAGTTCGGGTCGTGGTCCCTGATGTGGTGGGTGAGCGTGGCGCCGAGTCCGATCACATCGAGCGCCTCGATCTCCTTGCCGCTGTCCAGGACGATGGGCCGCTCGTCGACCACGTAGGGGCCGAACAGGGCTTCGGTCTCGTTGAACAGGTACACCTTGAACGCAGGTGGCAGTCTCACGTGGCGTACCTGGAGGTCGAAGGATTCGACGAGCTTCGCCGCCTGGAGGTTGCCCAGCACGCGCCGCAGCGAGGACGTGTGCTCCTGGGCGATTCCCAGGTGCCTCTCCGCCACGGCGGAGTCGTCCTTGGCGTTCCGGGCCTTCGGATAGGGAAGCTCCAGATCCTCCGCCGGCAGCAGAAGGCGCAGCTTCACCCGTGGGGGCGTGGGATGCGATTCGACTCTCCGATCGCGGACCCATTTGTCGTACAACATCTTGAGATGCATGTTGAGCGACTCCGATGTCAGCGTGTAGACGTCGAGGTCGACCTCCGGCAAATTGAACGCCTGCTCGATGAATGACCCCACGGTCACGGGGTCGCCCGGTTTCACGCCCCGGGGGGTCGAGGACTCGATGCGCTGGGTCTTGATCACTCGTGATCCGCTTCCGCGCTTGGACTCGATCCAGCCTTCGCTGGTGAGCTCCCTGATCGCCCGCTGCACGGTGTCGCGGGAGACGCCGAACTCGTCGGCCAGCGCCCGCTGCGGGGGCAGCGTGCCGTTCAACGGATAGGTCTCGTCGGCTATCCGGGCACGCAGGACTCCCGCGACGCGGTCGAACTCCGTGCCGCCACCTTCACCGACGCGCTCTGCATCCACACGCCGACCGTACCTCCTTCACCCGATCGGCAAACCGTTTCCAGCCAACCAAGCAGTCCAACTGCCCTGTTGGTTACAGGATCAAGCAAGCAGGGCACATGCCAATCACGATAACCAGTCCAATTGGTCGGTAAGTTGGTTGGTTGACTGGAAGCGGAAGGATCGGGTGGGGAAAGTGATCCAGTCAGAAGGACTTGTCGCCGCTGCGGAGTTCGTCCTGTCGATGCTGGCCCAGTCGAAGATCGGGCTACCGGGGGCGATCCTCATGGCGCTGATCTTCGCGGGCATCCGGATGAACCACACCCGCCTCGCGGTGGGAGCCGCGGTCGTGTTCGCCATCCTGATGTCTCAGGCCTGACCGCGCAGCATCCGCAGCACCGGTTCAAGCGACTCCACGACGACTTCGGCTCCCGCGCTCCTCAAACGTTTCTCCTTGTCCTGGTTGCGCGCGAAGCCGATGAACGCGACGCCGGCGTTCTGAGCGGCGTAGAAGTCCGAGGGGGCGTCCCCGATCATCAGGGAGGCGGTGCGGTCCGCGCCCATCGCGTTGAGGGCCTGGTTGAGGCAGTGCGGATGCGGCTTCAGCAGGTCGAGGTCGTGTGTGCGGCCGAAGACATAGGGGGCGAAGCAGGAATCCAGGTCGCGTCTCGCGAGGTACGCGGTCGCCACTCGGGCGGAGTTGTTGGTCGCCACGGCGAGCTGACCGCCGAGGGCGCTCCAGGTGCGGATCAACGGGTCGGCGTACGGCGTCGGCATCGCGGACGTCACCGCCTTCAACTCCTGCTGGGTGAGCCGTTCCTCCAGTTCGGTCACCAGATCGCTCTGCGGATGCCGTCGATGGATCGCCTCGAGGACGTAGTGCGGGTCCGGATGGACCCGCTCCTCCTCGGTCAGCAGGCCACGCAGCCCCCGGCTCTCGAGCCATTCGACCAGTCGGCGCGCGACGTCCTCCGCTGTGTGCCCCGCAAAGAGCCGACAGATCGGCCCATCGAAGTCAAAGAGTATAAAACGCGCCTTGGCGATCAACTTCCGCAGATTCTCAGTCTCTTCTGCCACCAGATCAGTCTGCGTCGTATCAGAAGTCACTAGGAGAGTGTCAGGTCCGACGTGATGGTTTCCCAGAGGGCGTCGAACCACTTCTGCGACTGATCGACGAAAGCCGCGTCCCGTTGCCCGGTCCGGCGTTCGAAGGAGAAGAGCAGGGACTCGGTGCCCAGGGTGTCGTACATCTCGAGCGTCTGGCTGTAGACCTCCTCCTCCCGCCTCGTGAGCATGTAGTAGGCGATCAGGGCCTCCGACCCGTTCAGCAGATAGAGCTTCACCGGCGGGGTGAACGGCAGGGCGCGGAACGTCACGCGGACGTCGATGCCGTGCGACGAGCGCAGGGACTGGAGGTTGTGGCGCAGGACGTGACCCTGGGCGTTGCGCTGGTCCAGCCAGCGCTTGTGGACCGGGTCGTCGTCACCCGGGCTCTGGACCGAGATCGGGAACGCCAGGTTGATGTCCCGGGACGGGAGCAGGATGCGGGCGTCGATCGACTCCGGGCGGATGCGGCCCTCGTGGATCTGCCGCAGCGGCTCGCCCAGCGCCAGCATCAGCGTCTCCGCGGTGAGGCAGGCCGCGTCGATGCGGACGTGCGGGGACCCGAACGCCTCCACGAGCCTCGGGGTCAGCCCGACCATCGTCGGCTGCGGCTCGTCCCTGACCGGCTGGGGCTGGGCGATCCTGGGCGGGCTCCCCTTGCTGACGTTGCTCAGCAGGCCGGCCTCCTGGAGAAGGCGCAGGGCCTGCCGGACCGTGCCCCGCTCCACACCGAACTCCTCGGCCAGCTCGGCCTGTGTGGGCAGGCGGTCGCCTGCCTTCAGCTCGCCGGCACGGATGCGGTCCCGCATCGTCTCGGCGATCTCCTGGGGCGAGAGCCTTCTGCTGTCGTTCACTGCGACGTTCTCCTGGGTCACGACCAAACGCTACAACCTACGTCCATCTATGTGGAGTTGTCTGATAGTTGTTTATAAGCATAGACCAACTGGGGATAACTCTAAAGGAGTTGGTTGCCAACTCGAAAGAGTTGGCGGAGGGATTGCCTCCTCTCGCGCACCAGCCGTAGGTAGTCGCCCCATGCAGACGGTTCGCTCACCCTTGCCCCGCCCGCCGGATCGCCCGGATCCACCCGCACGGAAAGAGGTGCCACCATGCCCGCCATAGCCCTTCTCTCCGCTCTCTTCGTCGTCGGCTTCGACCAGTTCGTCCAGTGGAAGTACGGGACGATGGGCATCATCGGCCTGCTGTTGCTGACCGTCGGCATCAAGGCCAAGAGCCCCACCTGCAGCTCCGTCGGGGCGGTCGTCCTCGCCCTGATGGTCGCCCAGCCGGCCCTCTGACCAGCCCTTCGGGAGACCGTCCGACCCGCTGGAGGACATCGGCTAGCCGCCGAGCTCCAGTTCCGAGCTGATGGTCTCCCAAAGGGCGTTGAACCACAGATGCGACTGCTCCACGAACGTCGTGTCCCGCAGTCCCGCCCCCTGCGCGAAGGGGAACAGCATGGACCGCGTGCCCTCCGCGTCGTACATCTCCAGGTACTCGTGGTCGATCTCCGCGCCGCGGCGGGTCACCGTGTAGTACGCGAAAAGCGCCTCCGCCCCGTTGAGCAGGTACAGCTTCACCGGCGGAGTGAACGGCAGCGCCCGGAAGGTGACATGCACGTCGATGCCGTGCGTGCTGCGCAGCGCCAGCAGGTTGTGCCTGAGGACCTGGCCCTGGGCGTTCCGCTGCGCCAGCCAGCGCCGGCGCAGCCGGCCGTCGTCGGTGTCCTCCACCGGTTTGGGGAACGCCAGCTCGATCCGGCCGCTCGGCAGCAGCAGGCGCACATCGACCTTGGCCGGTTTTATTCGCCCCGCGTGAATCTCGCGCAACGGCTCGCTCATCGCGAGCGTGAGCGATACCGACGTCAGACACAGGGCGTCTATCTCCACGTGCGGAGCGGTGAAGGCCGCCGAGATCCGTGGGGCGAGCGCCACCATCGTGGGCTGGGGCGGAGCCTCCGGGCCGGCCGCGGCCCCGCCCATGTGCGGTGCGACGGTCGCCGGGCTCCCTTTGGACACGTTGACGAGCAGACGCTCCGTCTGCAGGATGCGCAGCGCCTGCCGCACCGCGCCGCGCTCCACGCCGAACTCGTCCGCCAACTCGGCCTGCGTGGGCATGCGCTGGCCGGGCCGCAGCACTCCGGACCTGATCCGGCTGCGCAGCTCGTCGGCCACATCATGGTGCGACCTCTGTGGCCGCTGTGACCTCTTCCGTCCGTTGACGGAGGCATGTTCCGGCTCCACGACCAAACACTACAACTTCACGCCATCTTCCGGCAGTTCAGAGGAAGGTGGTTATGAGACGTCTCCAATCGGAGATAAGTAAGGTGAAGTTGGTCGCCAACTTCGAGAAGTTGAGAGAGCTTGAGCGCTCTTGGCCAGCACAATGGCTGACCGAACTCCCTTCCGGAGGGGAGCCGGGAGCTCGGTCGGTCCGCACCAGGCGTACCACCACAACTGAATCGCTACGGATGCACAGCACGAAGCGCCCACCGCCCGCACGGAAGGAGTGACACCGCAGAGACCGGCCAAGCCCGCGAGGGCTCAGAAGATGTCCGGGCACCACGGTCGCCTGGACGTACGCAGCAGGGCGTCGGCGACAAGGGCGGCGCCCTCTTGCTGTTCCCGCACCCGCCCGAGCGCCGCCAGACGCACCGCGGACTCGTCCCCCAGCCACAGCGTCGCCAGTTCGCCCACGGGAAGGGTCAGCTGGGGTTCCAGGTCGGTCGGCTTGCACTCCGCACCGTCGGGGCCGGCCTCCAGACGGTAGCGTCCGCCGGTCAGGCCCGCCTCGTCCACGACCTCGAGGACGAGCGCGCCACTGCCGCCGTACGTACGCGCCTCCAGAGCCCGTACGACGTCCAGGATCCGCACCCACAGCCAGTCCGCGTACGTGGTGAGACGGGCCGCACGCGGGTCGGGCAGGAGGTGCGGCAGCAGGTCGTCGGGGGCCCGGCGGCCCGACTTCACCGTGGTGACCCAGTCGATCGAGCACAGGTAGTGCCACAGGGCGCGCTCGGCCGCCGGGCTGGTGGTGATCAGGCTCTTGACGGACGCGGTGTTCGTGGGCCGCTTGTCGTCGCCCCAGTTGTCGTCGCAGGAATAGGCGACGAGTCCCTCGATCTCCCCGGACGGGGACCGGTAGACGGCATGGAAGGGCTCGGTCCACGGCCGGGCGTCCTGGCGGACCGCACCCGTGGTGACCTGCCACCAGCGCTCGTTGCGGTTGATCGCCCCCGGCTGGGCGAGCCGGAGGCGCTCGTGGAGCTCGGGGCCGAGCTTGCGCACCTCGCCGACGTCGACCAGGTCGATGCGGCCGCCGTCGTCCGGAATGGAGCGGTGACGGTCCAGACCGGTGCGGGGGAGGTCGACGGTCCACTCGGCGGTGTGGGTGGCGGGGCCGAAGCCGAAGCGGCCGTAGATGGGGTACTCGGCGGCGATCAGTGTGGCGGCGACGTCGCCGCGCTCCTTCGCCGCGGCGAGGTCCAGGGCCATCATGCGGCTGAGGATGCCGCGGCGGCGATGGGTGGCCGTGACGGTGACGTTGGTGATCGCGTCGGCGGGGACGGTCGCCCCGCCGACGGCGGTGAGCTCCTGGGTGAAGGAGCGGAAGGTCCCCACGATGCGGGCGGGGCCGCGGTCGAAGGCGGCGAGCGTACGGGACGGGACGACGTACGTGCCGAGGTCGGCGACGTCGTGGTCCGAGAGGGCCGGGGAACGCAGGAAGCCCGTGCTGAGCGCACGGCTCCAGTCCCGGATCTCGGGTTCGGTGATCGGGCGTACCTCGATGTCTTCGGCGCGGCGGCTCATGGCCCCACGCTAGGGGTACGGCGAATCGGGTGTCGCGCGGATTTCCGCGCCCCGGCTGCCACGAGGGCGCCCCCGGGACGATCCTGCCCGCGCTCCGTCCCGCCTCCGGCCACCGGGGGCGCGCGGCTAGAACACCGCGCGTATCTCCCCCACTTCACGGTCCCCGCCCAGCAGCGGCGCCCGGCCGATGCGGTCCACCACCGGGGCCTGCACACCCATCAGGGTCAGGGCGCGGGCCAGTATCGGGCCGAGCGACCGGGTCGCGCCGTCGTCCACCTTGAACGCGAGGGCCCGGCCGTCCGGGAGTGCCACCGCCTGGACCGCCTCCGCGCCCATCTTCGACAGGGCGCCGGGGATCTCCCGCATGAGCCAGGTGTCGGGGCGGCGCGTGCCCGCCACATACTCGGGATGCGCCCGCATCGCGTCGGCCACGCGGCGTTCCGCGGTGCCCGGCTGCGCGAGCACGAAGGACCGGAATGCGCGGGCCAGCCCGGTGAGGCTGATCGCCATGAGCGGGGCGCCGCAGCCGTCCGTGCCGACCGTCGCCACCGGCTCCCCGGCCGTCTCCTCCACCACCGAGTGGATCAGCTGCTGCAGCGGATGGCCGGGGTCGAGGTAGGAGTCGAGCGGCCAGCCCCGCAGCGCGCACACCGCCAGCATCGCCGTGTGCTTGCCCGAGCAGTTCATCGCGACCCGCTCGCGTACGGAACCGGACACCAGATACGCCTCCGCCTCGGCCGGGTCCAGCGGCAGGTCCGGCGGGCACTGGAGGTCCTCCGCGCTCAGGCCGTGCTCGCTCAGCATGGTGCGCACCAGATCCAGATGGAACGCCTCGCCCGAATGGCTCGCGGCGGCGATCGCCAGCCGCTCCCCGGCCAGGTCCAGGCCCGCCCGCAGCACACCGGCCGCCTGCATGGGCTTGTTGGACGAGCGGGGGAAGACCGGCGACGAGACGTCCCCCAGCGCGAACTCCACGGAACCGTCGGCGCCGAGCAGCACCAGGCTCCCCCGGTGCCGGCCCTCGACGAACCCGGACCGCACCACCTCGGCGAGTATCGGGGGTATGGCGGAGTGGTCGGATCCGGCGGGCAGGACGGTCTGGGCGGAAGTCGACATGGGTGCTTGCCTTCGCGACGGGGACCCGCCCCTCGGCCCGGATGCCGCCGGGGTACCGGGGCCGCCGCGCACACCCAGGGGCCCCGGGTTCGCCGGGGCCCTCCGCGTCACATGAGCAGGTCGTCTACTTGTGCTTCTCCCTCACGGTACCTGCGTGCGATCTCGGCGCTGCAATCGTCCGCCGTGCGCTGCAACCGCTGCCGCCGCCGCGAGACCTGCCGCTCGTACCGCACGAGGCGCTTCATGCCCGCCCCCAACTCGTCGTCCGTACGCGCCTGGAGGTCGGAGAGCTCCACCTCGGCGAGCATCTCCGCCGCAAGCCGCCGGAACTCCTCGCTCTGCGGTGTGCCGACCGTCACATGGCGGGCGGAGGAGCGATGGCGGGCGGGTGCGTCCCTGAGGATCTCCGGCAGCCGAGTCACCACCTCCTCGGGCATCCGACCGCCGCGCCGGGCCAGTTCCGCCCGGAGGATGTCGATACGGCCCTGGAGCAGGCGTCGTACATAGCTGAGATCGGCTTCGTCCCGCTGGGCGCCACGGCGCAGTGCGCGCAGTTCGGTCAGCCGCAGCGTGGACAGGTCCTGCCCGGACCCGTCCGCGGGCAGCGGGCTGTCCGTGCGCTGCACGGGAGCCCGGCACTCCCCGGCGCTCCCCGATCGGGCGGGCGCCGCAACCCCGGGTCGTCGCCCGGTACCCACTGTGCTCATGTCCTTACCGTCCCCTCGACCGGCGCGGCACCCCCCACGGATGCGCCGCAACACACGCATCGTGCCACCCGGAGTGGCCGCAATGTGACCGAGTGCCCCTGATCTGCCCCGGATGGAGGGTTACGGGCCGATAAGAATGCTCTCGTAAGAGAGGACAAACGGGGGCGCGGAATGCCCCGGACGGGCGGTCGCGCCGGCGCTGTCGGCCCCTCCCCGGGGCCGTCGGGAGGCACGGCATGATGGTCCTCATGCGTGCGGTGGTGCAGAGGGTGGACGGCGCGAGCGTCGTCGTGGACGGCGAGACGGTCGGCGAGATCAGCGGCGAGGGGCTGTGCGTGCTCGTCGGGGTCACACACGAGGACACCAAGGAGAAGGCGGCCCAGCTGGCCCGCAAGCTCTGGTCGATCCGCATGCTGCAGGACGAGAGGTCGTGCTCAGACGTCGACGCGCCCCTGCTGGTGATCAGCCAGTTCACGCTCTACGGCGACGCCCGCAAGGGCCGCCGCCCCACCTGGAACGCGGCGGCCCCGGGTGATGTCGCCGAGCCCCTCGTCGACGAGGTGGTCGCCCGGCTGCGCTCGCTGGGCGCGACGGTGGCGACGGGCCGGTTCGGTGCGCAGATGCGCGTGTCGCTGACGAACGACGGCCCGTTCACCGTGCTGCTGGAGATCTGAGCCCTACGGCTCCACGATCACTTCCTGGGCCGCCGCCGTCGTGTCGGCGACCAGGCGGGCGTCGAGCGGCACGTTCCGCTTGACCAGGGCGAGGGCCACCGGCCCCAGCTCGTGGTGGCGGACCGAGGTCGTCACGACACCGATCTTGCGGCCGTCGGGACCCTCGTCCGCCAGACGCAGTTCGGTGCCGTGCGGCGGCAGGTGCACCTCGCTGCCGTCCAGGTGGAGGAAGACCAGCCGGCGCGGCGGCTTGCCGAGGTTCTCCACCCGGGCGACCGTCTCCTGGCCGCGGTAGCAGCCCTTCTGAAGGTGCACGGCCGTGCCGATCCAGCCCAGCTCGTGCGGGATGGTGCGGTGGTCGGTCTCGAAGCCGACGCGGGGGCGGTGGTGCTCGACCCGCAGCGCCTCGTAGGCAAGGAGTCCTGCCGCGGGGCCGCTCTTGTGCGCGTAGGGCTCGAGGTCCGCACGCGGGAGGAAGAGGTCACGGCCGTACGGCGTCTCGCGGACCACGACACCTTCGGGCGGCTCGGCGATCGAGCCGGCCGGCAGATGCACCACCGCGATGTCCTCCGTCCGGTCGGCGACTTCGACGCGGTAGAAGAACTTCATCGATTCCAGATACGCGACGAGCGCGTCCTGGGTGCCGGGCTCGACATGGGCCCAGACCGTCTCACCGTCGTCCACCAGATAGAGCGCGTGCTCGATATGGCCGTGCGCGGAGAGGACGAGCGCCTCGGTGGCCTGATGCGGAGGCAGGTCGCTGACGTGCTGGGTGAGCAGCAGATGCAGCCAGCTCAGCCGGTCCTCGCCGCTCACGGTGACGACGCCGCGGTGCGAGAGGTCCACGAATCCGGAGCCGTCGGCAAGGGCACGCTGCTCACGGAACAGGTCGCCGTAGTGGGCGGCGACGCCTTCGTCCACGCCTTCGGCGGGAACGGCACCGGGCAGGGCCAGCAGGGGACTCTTCATGGGTCCAGCCTACGACGGGGTAGTTGAACTCTTGAGCGAGCAATCCTGGCAGCGGCCGAAGATCGCGAAATGCTTCATGTCCGTTTCGAAGCCGAACGTGTCGCGGAGCTTGGCGGTGAACTCGGCGGCCACGTCGAGATCGGCCTCGATGACGTTCGTGCAGTCACGGCACACCAGATGGATGTGATGGTGCCGGTCCGCGAGGTGGTACGTCGGCGCCCCGTGCCCGAGGTGGGCGTGACTGACCAGTCCCAGCTCCTCGAGAAGCTCCAGGGTCCGGTAGACCGTGGAGATGTTGACCCCCGACGCCGTCTTCCGCACCTCGCAGAGGATGTCGTCGGGGGTCGCGTGCTCCAGGGCGTCCACGGCTTCGAGCACAAGTTGCCGCTGCGGGGTCAGCCGGTAGCCGCGCTGCCGCAGATCGCTCTTCCAGTCGGTGCTCACCACACTGGAAAGTCTAGGACTACTTGAAGAATGCGATCCCGTCGTCCGGAAGGTCGTCCGGGAGAGCCTTCGCCCAGCGCTCCACGTCCTCCGGGGTGACGACCTTCTTCAGGTGCGCCGACATGTAGGGGCGCAGCGGAACCTCGGGGGTCTGCTTCTCGCCCACCCACATCAGGTCGCTGTTGACGTATCCGTACAGGCGCTTGCCGCCGCTGTAGGGACCCGATGCGGCCGTCCGGGCGACGGCGTCCGTGGCCATCTCGATCTGCGGCTTCTTCTGGGCCAGCTCGCCGTACCAGACCTCGACGACCCCGTCGTTGCGGACCATGGTGACCTCGACCTTGCGGTCGGCGTCGATCCGCCAGAACCCGGCCTCGGTCTCCAGCGGCCTGACCTTGTTCCCCTCGCTGTCCAGCACCCAGCTGTGCGAGTGGTACTCGAGGAAGTCCCGCCCGTCGTGGGTGAAGGACACCTCCTGGCCGAAGTTGCACTTCTCGGAACCGGGGAAGTCGTGCACGCCCGCGCCGGCCCAGTCGCCGAGCAGGAACACCAGGGGCACGAGGTCCTTGTGGAGGTCGGACGGGATCTCGATCATGAGCAGCTTCTCGTGGGAGTCGTGACGGTCGCGTACGTGATGGGTGCGGGGCTCAGCGCTGGCCCTCGTACAGCTTCTTCACGGTCAGTCCGGCGAAGGCGAGCACGCCGACGCAGACCAGGACCAGCAGGGTTTCGAAGAAGATCTCCACGGGTGCTCCTTGGTGAGCGAGGGTGGGTACACAGAGCCGGGTCCCACTCTAGTCGGGTGGAACCCGGCCCTCTCTTCGAGGTCGACTCAGTCCAGCAGCTCGCTCTGCAGGACGACCGTCTGCTGGAAGGGCACGGCGTTCGCACCGCCCTTCCGGGACTGGACGACCAGCGCGAGCACGTCACCGGCGGCCAGGTACGCCTGGCGCACCTGCTCAGCCCCGTACGGCTTGGACTCGGTGTACACGAAGCGCTCGATCCCCACGACCCGGGTCGCGGTCGGAAAATCCTCGTCGGCGACCGAGGTCTCGGTTCCACGCAACGGGTACTCCGGCTCGCTGTAGGGGGCCAGTTGGGTCCGCAGTTCGTCCGCGACGGCCCCCGAGTCGAACTGGAGCAGGTAGATCCGCGTGTGCGTGCCGTCCTGCGTGGTCCAGCCCCGGGCTGCGATGTGCCGCAGACCGTCATCGGACAACCGCTGGCCGAACTCCTTGCGATCCTGTGTGTCGGAGTACTCCGCAAGAAGGTCCTCGGTCGGCAGCCAGCCGTCCTTCCCGTGCAGCGCCTTGTCCTCCCGGGCTGCCGCGGGGGCGGGCAGCACCAGGGCGCGCAGGTCGGCGTAGTGCGAGCCGGCCACGTTGGCCTCGGCGAACGGACGGGGGCGGTCCGACGGCAGCGGCGGCCGGACGATCTCGGGGAAGTCCCAGCGCCCGTCCGACTCGGTGGCAAGGCCGGGCACGTCCGTACGGTCCATGCCAGTGATGCCGAACGCCATGGACGCGCCGACCGCCGCGAAAACGGCGACGGCCGCGGTCCAGCGCAGAGTGGCCCGCAGCACCCGGCGGTCCTTCTTCGCGGGCGGCGGCCCGGCGACGGCGAACGCGCCGGGAACGACGGCCTCCGCCGAAGTCCCCTCGGGCACCGGGGGAGCGGCCGGCTGCGGTGTGCCCGCCGCACTCGGCGAGTTCTCCGGCACCGCAGGGTGATCCGTGGTCTGCTGCTCGGTCATACCGCCTCCCCGGGGTCCTTGATGCGGTCCAGCTGTGCGCGGAGCAGGTCCGCCGCGCCCTTCTTGTCCAGTGGCTTGGCCCCGGACACGGTGGCGCTGACCAGGACGTCGCCCTCGTATGCGGAGCAGACCATCAGGTCGATCTTCTCGTCGCGGTTCGTCGGCAGCAGGAAGCAGCGGGCGTTCTTGTGGCCCTCGATCGTCGGTCCCGCCCGGAACACCTTCATGGCACCGAGGAACTCCTGCTGAAAGGCCGCGATCGAACGCACCGTCTGCCGGCTCTCCATCCGGGACAGCGCGATCTCGACTGTGAAGGCGTCCTTCCCGTACGAGGTGGAGGCGGTAGCGCTGTCCGCATTGAGGTAGCTGCGCATCGCCATGCCCTGGATGTGCTGCTTGTCGATCTCCTTCTCCAGCTGCAGCCGCTGGGAGCGGGGCAGGGTGCGGAGCGACTCCTTGCGCAGTTCAGTGGCCTCCCTGCCGCTCAGCTCGGCGTCCGAGCCGAACTTGCCCATGTCCGGACCGCGGCCGTAACCGCTGGTGCCGAAGGGCAGCAGCATGCCGTTGAGGCCGGTGGCCTCGGCCTGGGCCTTCTTTTCCGCCTCGGCCTTCGGCAGGCTCCAGACCGGCGCGCCCGGATCGCGGTCGGCGTTCTGAACGGTGACCACGGTGTACCCGGCGCCGCCGAGCACAGCGAGGAGCAGCACGGCGCTTCCGCCGATCACACCGACGCGTCGGCGGCGGGCGGGTCGCCCGGTTTCGGGTGCGGCCGCCACCGGCGCCGCGAACGGCTCCGCTGCCGGGGCCACGAGCCCGGGCTGTCCGGCCTCGTCCACCGGTCCGGCGGGTACGGGAGTCTGCGGGTTCTCGCTCACAGTCGTCCCATCTGCCGCTCGGCCAGGCTCATGATCTCTTTCTTGGTGATCGCTCTGGTGTCGTTGACGTAGATGTCGACGGCGATATCACCGCGCCAGGCGTGTGCCTCGGCCGAGTACAGCGGGAGGTATCCGGGCTCCCGGTCGGGTGTCGAATCCACGTAGGCCATGCCGTCGCCCGTACCGGGAATCGGCCAGCCGTGCGAGCCGGAGTGCCGTTCGGCCCAGTACGTGCCGTTCTCCGCCTCACCCCTGGCGTCCATGTCCTCCTCCTGCCGGTACTGGACGAGGTGGATCTCGACGTAGTGCGTGTCGCTCGTCCGCCAGGAGGTGACGGCCGCACGCCGGAACTCGCTCGTGACCTGGTCGGTGAAGGCCTGGTCCGGCTTCTCGAAGGTCTCCGCGTACGAGGCGAGGTTCATCCAGCCGTCGTTGCCCACCGGATACGGGGCGTTCCGGGCCCCGGCCGGCCGCGCGACCAGCAGCTTGCGCAGATCGCCGTCGGTCTTCACGCGGCGGTCCTGCGCTGCCGACAGCGGCTCCGCCTCTCCCTTGGCCTGCTTGACCACCGGCTGGGACAACGGCGGCAAGGGGGTGGGCGTGCGGTTCGCCTGCACGACGTAACCCGTGCAGGTCCCGGCGACGACGCCCAGCACGGCTGCACCGACGACGAGCACGGCGGTCCGGCCACGTCGACGGGGGCGGGGTGCGCCGTCGACGGGCCTGTCCGGTGCCTGTGCCGATTCTCCGGTGTCGCCCTCAGCACCCTCGGGCAACTGCGCTTCCGGTGTTTCCGGCGCCACAGCGGAGCTTCCCGGTCGCTCTTCGGGTCTTTCCGGTTCTTCCAAGACGTCCCCCACAGAACGAGAAGCACGGATTCCGTATCCGCGCACACAGGAGACTCATGGCTACTGAACGGAGTTGCACGGGAGTTGATCACGATTCGGACTACGATTCGAGCATGTCGAAGAAGCTCGTGATCAAGGTGACGGCCGGTGCGGACGCCCCCGAGCGCTGTTCCCAGGCGTTCACCGTCGCTTCCGTGGCCGTTGCCAGTGGAGTCGACGTCTCGTTCTGGCTGACCGGTGAGTCCTCGTGGTTCGCGCTGCCGGGCCGGGCCGCGGAGTTCGAGCTGCCGCACGCGGCGCCGCTGCCCGATCTGATCGAGGCGATCATGGCGGCCGGGCGGATCACCCTGTGCACCCAGTGCGCGGCCCGCCGGGACATCACACAACAGGACGTCATCGACGGCATCCGGATCGCCGGCGCACAGGTGTTCGTCCAGGAGGCGCTGGCGGACGACGCCCAGGCACTCGTCTACTGAGGCGTGCCCGGCGAGGGCGCAGACCTCAGTGCCGCTTCTTGCCGTCCAGCTCGTCCCACCACTCGTCGGACTTGGGGTCCCCGGACGGATCGTCCCACCACCGGTCCTCGGGACCCCGCCGGTTCGCCACCATGGCCGCCAGCGGCGGGATCACCATCGCGAGCAGGCACATCCCGACGGCCGCGGGGACCGACCAGATACGCACGACCCCCCAGGCCAGGACGAACAGACCGATGCAGGTCCCCATCATGGCGAAGTAGACGTGCCGCCGTCGCGCGTACATATCTCCAGGCTATGCCCGGACACGCCGAAGGGCCGCACCCCTGCAGACAGGTGTCCTGCCCCGGGATGCGGCCCTTCAGCCGTGCACGTACGGCCCCTCGGACCGTCGTGGAGTGATCGTCAGACGGCGATCGCGACCTCCGCGAGGCCGCCCGTCTGCGCGACGACCGTGCGGTCCGCGGTGGCGCCCGGCACCAGGGCCCGGACGGTCCAGGTCCCCTCGGCCGCGTAGAAGCGGAACTGTCCGGTCGCCGAGGTCGGGACCTCGGCGGTGAACTCGCCGGTCGCGTCGAGCAGGCGCACGTAGCCCACCACGGGCTCGCCGTCGCGGGTCACCTGACCCTGGATCGTGGTCTCACCGGGCTTGATCGTCGAGGCGTCGGGACCGCCGGCCTTCGCTCCACACATGGCTCTTCCTTAGGGGTAGGTCCGGGGATCCGGGGTTACTTGGCGGCGCCGAGCTCGATCGGGACGCCGACGAGGGAGCCGTACTCGGTCCAGGAGCCGTCGTAGTTCTTGACGTTCGGGACCTCGAGCAGCTCGTGCAGGACGAACCAGGTCAGCGCGGAGCGCTCACCGATGCGGCAGTACGCGATGGTGTCCTTGGCCAGGTCGACGCTCTCCTCGGCGTAGAGCGCCTTGAGCTCGTCGTCCGACTTGAAGGTGCCGTCGTCGTTGGCGTTCTTCGACCAGGGGATGTTGCGGGCGCTCGGCACGTGGCCGGGACGCTGCGACTGCTCCTGGGGCAGGTGCGCGGGGGCGAGCAGCTTGCCGGAGAACTCGTCGGGCGAACGGACGTCGACCAGGTTCTGCACGCCGATCGCGTCGACCACGTCGTCGCGGAAGGCGCGGATGGCCGTGTTCTGCTCCTTCGCCCGGTACTCGGTGGCGGCCCGCTCGGGGACCTCCGTGCCGTCGACCAGCTCGCGCGCGTCCAGCTCCCACTTCTTGCGGCCGCCGTCGAGAAGCTTGACGTTCTCGTGGCCGTACAGCTTGAAGTACCAGTAGGCGTAGGAGGCGAACCAGTTGTTGTTGCCGCCGTACAGGACCACCGTGTGGTCGTTGGCGATGCCCTTCTCCGACAGGAGCTTCTCGAAGCCGGCCTGGTCGATGAAGTCACGGCGGACCGGGTCCTGGAGGTCCTTGGTCCAGTCGATCCGGATGGCGTTCTTGATGTGGTTCTTGTCGTAGGCGGAGGTGTCCTCGTCGACCTCGACGATGGCGATCGTCGAGTCGTCCAGGTGCTCCTGCAGCCAGTCGGCGTCTACCAGGACGTCGCTGCGGCTCATGCTCTATCTCCTCCGGGGCAGTTGCGGCGGGGTCTGCGAGTCGGGGTGGGGTGCGGGTGTGCGGCTTCAGGCCGGCGTACACGGCGCACGGGTGGCCCTGCGTCAGGATCAGGGCCGGCGATACGGGAGTCGGGGCTCCCGCTCAGGAAGTGCGACAGAGCATGGCGGCGACGCGGCACAGGTCTACTGCCCGCCGCTTCGTGAGATCCGCCTGTCGCTGCATGGGGTCGATCGTAGGGACGGACCGCCGGGCATGTCACCGGGGTGTCGAATGGTGAGATACGATCGTCCACATTTTGAGAAACATGGGGCGTCGAGCCCGCCGGTGCAGGGCCCCCGGCGCTCCGGGGGCCCTGTCACAGCTGCGGTACGGACCGGACGTCTCGTCTTTCGGACGCCCGGTGCTCAGGACTCGTCCTACCCGGCCAGCCTGACGTCCGAACCCTTCACCGTGATCTCCACGCCCTTCTGGGCCGCGCGCACCGAGTCGATCCGGATGCCGCCGGGCAGTTGGTCGACGGCCTGCTGGAAGTCGGTGACGGCCCGCACCCGGCCCTCGGCCGGCCGGACGCCCCCGAACCTCGGCAGCGTGTCGGCGTGCACCTTCACGGTCTTGCCCTGCACCGTCACCGAGCTGAGCACGGTGACCGGGTCCGGCAGGGTCTTGCCGAGGACCGTCGCCTCGACCGCGACCTTGATCTTGCCGTTGCCGCCGTCCGAGAGGCCGACGACCCGGGCGGTGACACCGGGCGCCACCTGGGTGGGCTCGGCCTTGGCGGTCCTGAGCAGTTCCTCGTAGGAGATGAGCGCCGTTCCGGTGGCGGTGGCCGCGGTCGCGGAGCTGTAGTCGCCGGTGAACCTCACGCCCTTCATGTCGGCGTTCAGGTCGTCTATGCGGATCTTCTCGCCGCCGTCCCCGCTGGGGGCCTCGTAGTTCCTGATCCCGACCTCGATGTCGTCCAGCTCCCCGCCGGCCACCTGGGTGAGGAAGGGGAAGCCCTTGATGGACACGTCCGGGGTGTCGGTCAGCCCCTCGGAGGTCTTCAGCTTGTCGGCCGCCTCGCTCTCCGCGAAGTGGACCGCGACACGGTCCACCACGACGAAGAGGACGCCCAGGACCAGGACGACGATCAGCAGTCTCCGCAGTGCGCGCATGCTCGGTGTTTCCCCCACCTAGGCGGTCGATGACGGACCGGGTGACCGTCGAGCGCGACTGTAACCCCGTGCGGACGGAGGTCCTCCGAATTGTCGATCACCTGTGACACTGGCTAGCCGATGGCACGCCCGAGCAGATAGATCACCGGCGCCGCCGCGGTCAGCGGCAGGGCCACGCCCGCCGTGAAGTGGACGAAGCGGGAGGGGTAGTCGTAGGAGGCGACCCGGTTGCCGACCAGCGCGCAGACGCCCGCACCCAGACCGAGGAAGGCGCCCGACGTGCCGGCGCCGGTGGCGTTCCCCATGGCGATGCCCGCACCGGTCGCCGCCAGCAGGGCCACGACGACCGAGGCCGCGGTCGGCAGCGGCAGCGCCCGCGCAAGGACCGCCACGGCGACGGCGACGGCTCCGACGGTGACGGCGTCCGCCTCGGCCGCGAGGTGCCCCGCAGCGATGATCGACAGCGAGGCCGAGGCGACGGTCGCCATCAGGCCGTGCATCCGGGTGTCCGGGTCGGCGTGCGACCGCAGCTGCAGGACGAGGGAGAGCAGGACCCAGACGCCGAGGGCGCCGAGGATCGCGGCGGGCGCGTGTTCGCGGCCGGCCACGAGCACCGCGACGTCCGCGGCGACGGCGCCCAGGAACGCCAGCGCGATGCCCTGCCGGGCGGGCCACATGCCGTTCAGCCGGAACCATCCCGCGGCCGTCACAGCCTGGAGGATCACCAGCGGCACCACCAGGGCGTACGGTCCGAGGGCCGCGCCACCGGCGAGCAGCGCCCCGAGCAGCGCGGTGAGCGCGGCGGGCTGGAGCCCCGGCTCGATGATGGGCGAACGCCCTTCGAGCCGGGCCCGCTGATTCGCGGGGAGTCGGGAGATGTCGACGGGGGGTGCCGCGGGCGCGGTCGTGGTCTGCGTGCCGCCACCGCCGCGGGCCGCCGGCCCGCCGGGGCCGGTGGGATGGGCGCGGCCGCCCACGCCGTGCGCGGCGTAACCGTGGGGGTCGTACGCCTGGGACTCCGGCGGCAGCGGCTGGGCGGGGCCGTACGCCTGTCCGTCCCAGTGCTGCGGGTAGGCCGAGGGCTGCTGCGGATACCCGGCGCTCGGGTCGTACCACTCCTGCTGTTGCGGCTGCTGCGGATAGGAGTGCTGCTGATGGGGGTCGAAGCCCGGGTCGTAGCCCTCGTACGGCTGGTTGCTCATCGCTGTGCTCATCCTCCTGCGAACGGTGGGAGCACCTCGACCGTGCCGCCCTCGGCCAGCCGTACCGTCTCGTGCTCACGGGTCCCGACGGGGTCACCGTCGACAAGGAAGGAGCATCGCCGCAGGACGCGGACGAGTTCGCCCGGGTGCCGGCCGCGGGCCGCGTCGAGCGCCTCCGCGAGCGTGGTGGCGTCGTACGGTTCCTCGGCGGTCCCGGCCGCGGCCTTTGCGGCGGCCCAGTAGCGCACTGTGCCCTGTGCCATCTGCTTCCTCAACTCGGTCTTGGTGAACACCGTCAGGCTAGCCCGCGTGGGAGACCGCCCACGCCCCGATCCGCGCCACGAGTTCGTCGTCGCTGGCGTGCTCGGCGTGGCCCATGCCGGGCTCCAGCCACAGTTCGGCGTGCCCCGGTGCCGCGTCGGCCAGCATCCGGGGGTGGTCGACGGGGAAATAGCCGTCCTGGTCGCCGTGCACGATCAGCAGCGGGGTCGGTGCGATCAGGGGGACGGACTCCACCGGCGAGGTGGGGACCGGGTCCCAGTCGCGGTGGTGGATACGGGTGCGCAGACCGTAGCGGCCCAGCAGACGCCCCTCCGGCCGGGTCACCAGCCAGTGCAGCCGGCGCATGGGGGCCGTGCCCCGGTAGTACCAGCGGGCGGGGGCGCTGACCGCCACCACGGCGTCCGTACCGGCGTCCCCGAGGTGCAGCGCCGCGTGCCGCAGCACCACGGACCCGCCCATGGAGAATCCGACGGTCACCACCCGTGTGTGCCCGAGGGCACGCGCCCACTCCACCGCGGCCGCCAGGTCGTACACCTCGCGGTCGCCGACCGTCGAGCGTCCCCCCGACGCACCGTGGCCCCGGAAGGAGAACGTGACCACCGCGCCGTGTCGGGCGAGGACGTCGGCCACCCGGCGTACATGGGGCCGTTCCAGGTCGCCCGTGAAGCCGTGGGCGACCACGATCGCAAGATCCTCGAGATGACCGGAAGGTGCATGCCCGATGTCCGTCGCGGCGGCGCCGGGATCGTATGCGGCGTCGATCCGGACCCCGTCGACCGTGTGCAGCAGCGTCCGCAGCGGGCCCCGTCGGGCCGTCTCAGAGTTCGGACGAAGCATGGATCGTGCCGTATGACCTGCCGGACCAGAGCTCATGTGGGCTATTCTGCTGGGGAGAGGACTCGGGCAGCGTAGCCCCCGGGTCCTTTTGTGCTTTCGGAAGCGTTGTATACGAAGCGGGAAACCGCAGGTGTACGGGCCGCCGAACGTGAAGGCGGGTCCCCGGCGCGGGATCCGCACCGTACGAAGCTGTGCCGAAGGCTCCCCCACCGCCCGGAGGGCGTGGGAGGTACCCCCACTCGCAGGGACCGAGGAGGAACCAGACGCTATGGGCGAGCGAACCGTGCACGAACGTATGACGACCGGGGCGGGTGGGGTGCGATGAGTTCTCTGCTGCTCCTGACCAATGCCCTTCAGCCGTCGACGGAGGTGCTTCCCGCTCTCGGCCTGCTCCTGCACAACGTGCGAGTGGCACCGGCGGAAGGCCCCGCTCTCGTCGACACCCCGGGCGCCGACGTCATCCTGATCGACGGCCGGCGCGACCTTCCGCAGGTGCGCAGCCTGTGCCAGCTGCTGCGGTCCACCGGGCCCGGCTGTCCCCTCGTCCTCGTGGTCACCGAGGGCGGCCTCGCGGCGGTGACCGCCGACTGGGGCATCGACGACGTCCTGCTGGACTCCGCGGGACCCGCCGAGGTGGAGGCCCGCCTCCGCCTGGCCATGGGCCGCCAGCAGATCGTCAACGACGACTCCCCGATGGAGATCCGCAACGGCGACCTGTCCGTGGACGAGGCGACCTACAGCGCCAAGCTCAAGGGCCGCGTCCTCGACCTCACCTTCAAGGAGTTCGAGCTCCTGAAGTACCTCGCCCAGCACCCGGGCCGCGTCTTCACCCGCGCCCAGCTGCTCCAGGAGGTCTGGGGCTACGACTACTTCGGCGGTACGCGCACGGTCGACGTGCACGTACGGCGGCTGCGCGCCAAGCTCGGACCCGAGCACGAGTCGCTGATCGGCACCGTCCGCAACGTCGGCTATCGCTTCGTCACCCCGGAGAAGGCGGACCGCGCCTCCGGCGGCGCCTCCCGTCAGGGCGAGGCCGAGAACGGTGGGGGGACGAGCGCGAAGGCCGCCCGGGCAAAGCCGGAGGATGCGGGCGAGATGGCCGCCCTGTCCTCGACCGAGGTCACGGCTGAGGCATAGAAAGGCGTATGCCCTGCCCAGGGCGGGTCCATCCGCGTAGACTCCGCGCGTGGCCAAGGTGACTCGGGACGATGTGGCGCGGCTGGCGGGTACTTCCACCGCCGTCGTCAGCTATGTCATCAACAACGGACCCCGGCCGGTCGCCCCGGCCACGCGCGAGCGCGTGCTCGCCGCCATCAAGGAGCTGGGGTACCGGCCCGACCGGGTCGCCCAGGCCATGGCCTCCCGGCGCACGGACCTCATAGGCATGATCGTGCCCGACGCGCGTCAGCCCTTCTTCGGGGAGATGACGCACGCGGTCGAGCAGGCCGCCGCCGAGCGCGGAAAGATGGTCCTCGTCGGCAACACCGACTATGTGGCCGAGCGCGAGGTCCACTATCTGCGGGCCTTCCTCGGTATGCGCGTCTCGGGTCTGATCCTGGTCAGCCACGCGCTCAACGACCACGCCGCCGCCGAGATCGACGCATGGGACGCCCGGGTGGTGCTGCTGCACGAGCGGCCCGAGGCGATCGACGACGTCGCGGTCGTCACGGACGACCTCGGCGGTGCCCAGCTCGCCGTGCGTCACCTCCTGGAGCACGGATACGAGTACGTCGCCTGTGTGGGCGGCACCGCGGAGACCCCGGCGGTCGGCGACCCGGTCTCCGACCACGTCGAGGGCTGGCGCCGGGCGATGCAGGAGGCCGGGATCCCCACGGAGGGCCGGCTCTTCGAGGCGCCGTACAACCGCTACGACGCCTACCAGGTGGGACTGGAGCTGCTGTCCGGCCCCGACCGTCCGCCGGCCATCTTCTGCTCCACCGACGACCAGGCGATCGGCATGCTGCGCGCGGCACGCGAGCTGCGCATCGACGTGCCGGGGGAGCTCGCGGTGGCGGGCTTCGACGACGTCAAGGAGGCGGCGCTGACCGATCCCCCGCTGACGACCGTGGCCTCGGACCGCTCGGGGATGGCCCGGGCCGCCGTCGACCTGGTGCTGGACGACGGTCTGCGGGTCGCGGGATCGCGCCGGGAGCGGCTGAAGCTGTTCCCGTCCAGGCTGGTCGTACGGCGCTCCTGCGGCTGCACGGGCTGAGCCGGCCGGAGTCCGGTCCCGGCCGTCGCCCCGCAGGCGCCGTGCAGCGACCCGCGGGCGCCGAGCGGCGCGCCCTGCCCGGGCAAACCCGCGCAGTCATGCGGCGCCACCGCCACCGGAAGCCCCCTGCCACCGGACACCCCGCACGCAAACGGCCCGCCGGTGAACCGGCGGGCCGTCGGTGCGCTCGGCTGATCAGAACAGCAGGTTGTACTTGTTGTAGCCGGTGCCCAGCTTGATCCGGGCGCCGAAGAGGCCGGTGGTGGCCTTGTTCGTGCCGCGGTAGAGCCAGAGCGTGCCGCCGGAGTCGCGGGCCATGACATCGGCGATGCCGTCGCCCGTCACATCGCCGTTCGCCACGTACGAGGTGAACTTCCAGCCCGTACGCGCCTTGATCCGCGTGGACCACGGGGTGTGCTCCTGCTGGGTGCCCCGGTAGAGCCACAGGGTGCCGTCGCCGGAGCGGACCAGCAGATCCGCCTTGCCGTCGCCGGACAGGTCGCCGTGGCCGAAGATCTTCACGCCCTTCCAGGCCTTGTTGACGACCTTGACCTTGCCGTAGAACTGACCGTTGCCCTTGCCCGGGTACAGGTACACGGAGCCGTCCGCGTCCACCGCCACCAGGTCGGGGCGGGCGTCACCCGTCATGTCGCCCGGGATGGCGTACGACTTGTAGCCGCCCCACACCGTGCTGATCTGCATCCAGGCGAAGTCCTGGGTGGAGTGGTTGAAGTAGCTGCGGTACAGCTTGCCGTCGTGCTTGTCCCGGATGATCAGGTCCTGGAAGTAGTCCCGGTCCAGATCGGCCTGCAGGGCCCAGCTCATGTCCTGCCAGCCGGCGCTCTGGTAGCCGGGCCGCCCCAGCGTGGTGCCCTTGCTGTTCTGCTGGAAGAGGCCGCCCGAGGGCGTGCGCAGCAGCAGGTCGGCGCGGCCGTCGTACGACAGGTCGGCGTCGTCGATGCGCGGCTGGGCCCCCACGGTATAGGTGGAGACCTTGGTGAAGACCGGGTAGGCGCCCTTGGCCGTGCAGCCCTCCACGCCCCACGACACAATGCCGACGATCTTGCCGCTGACCACCAGCGGGCCACCGGAGTCGCCGTTGCAGGTGCTCTTGGTGCCCTCGTCGGAGCCCGTGGCCGGAGTGCCCGCGCAGATCATCGAGCCCTCGCGGAAGTAGTCCCCGCCGAGGACCGACCGCATGGCGGTGTTGCAGGTGGAGTCGGCGACCAGCGGAAGGGTGGCCTTGCGCAGGGTGGCGGACAGCTCCGAACCGCCGCCGGCGGTCAGACCCCAGCCGTACACGGTGGCATTGGTGCCCGCCCGGTACAGGGTGCTGTCGTTCGAGGCCGCGAGGCGCAGCCAGGGCTGCTCAAGCGGGCGGTCGAGGGTGAGGACGGCGATGTCGTTCTGGATGGTGTCGGGGTTGTAGTGCTGGTGGCTCCACTGACGCAGGACACCGGCGACGGTTCCGCCGCTGTAGTCGTCGAGCGCGGTGGCACCGGCCAGCACCGTGCCGTTCTTCGCCCAGTTCAGACCCGCGACACAGTGCGCGGCGGTGAGGACCTTGTTGGGGGCGACCAGGGTGCCGCCGCAGAAATAGCCCTTGTCGGTGGCGGGGTCGTAGTAGCCGAGCTGGACCATCCAGGGCGCGGAGGCGATCGTCGTCTGGGTGCCGCCGATGATGAACGGGGACACCTTGCCCGACCCGGTGGCGGCGGCAGGCGCCTCGGTGGCCGCCTCCCGCTTCTGTTCCTTGTTCTCGACCGCCTGCCTCCTGGCGGCGTCGAGCAGTCGGTCGCGCAGTTCCTTGTTGGAGGCGGTGGGCTTCGGGGCGGCGGTCCGCTGCTGGAGGACTCCGGGTTTCGGCAGTCCGCCCGCGGCGGCGGCCGGCTGGGCCGCCAGGGCGCCTGCGCCGCTCAGGGCCAGCGCGAGGGCGGTCGCCGAGAGCGTCGTCGCAGTGCGTCTCCAACGGCCGCGCGGGGCACGTATCACTCAGGACTCCTGGGGTGACGTCGTAGGAAGGGCCCGAGAAGGGCGTACGACACACCAGCCCGACGCAGCGCGCACAAAACAGCGCGGCACAGTCGGGCGAAACCGCGGAGCCCCCCTCCGGTCGCCGTGATCTTAGGCCTCAGCGGCCCCTGCGCACACGTCCCACACAGGTCTCAGACAGATGTTCGCCTGACGCTCCACGCACGCTCACCCGCCGGACATCCCGCGTTTCCTTGGTCGACGGAGGCCGGGGGCGGACCCCGGACCCGCGGATTCCGCCCCGGAAGGCCCTCCGAGGCGTCTTTATATCGGGCATACGAGGTTCTGTCGGGCTTCTCAGGGACGACTCAGCTGGCTCTCATGATCCCGGGACAACCTCTATTACATGACCGAGAGCTTCCGCCGCAGCGGCGAGTACGAGCACCCCGAGGGTGACGGGCACCAGTTCGCACACCCGGGGCAGCACGCCTCCTCCCCCGTAAACCCCGAGTGGCCGCCCCCGCCGGCGTACCGTCCGGCCCATCCGGTGGCCGTCGAGCCGGGGACCACGGTCTGGCCCGGACAGCAGCCCGCGTACCCGGCCACCACGGCCGCGGCGGGGCACGGCGGCACGGGCGACGGCGGTGGCACGGCTCCCCCGGCGGCGGTCCCCGCCGAGCCCGGGACGCCGAAGAAGCGCTCCACGGGTCCGCTCGCCCTCCTCGCCGCCGTGGCGATCGTCGCCGCGGCCATAGGCGGCGGCACGGCCTACGGCATCCAGGAGCTGACCGGCAAGAACACGGTCTCCTCCAGCTCCACCAGCACCGCCGTGGTGCCCTCGAGCAAGAGGGGCACGGTGTCCGGTGTGGCCGCCGCGGTCAGCCCGAGCATCGTGGAGATCAACGCCGCCTCGAACGCCGGCGAGTCGACCGGCTCCGGCGTGGTCATCACCGGCAACGGCGAGATCATCACCAACAACCACGTGGTCTCGGGCGCCACCTCGATCAAGGTGACGACGAGCAGCGGCAAGTCGTACACGGCGCGGATCGTCGGCACCGACAGCAAGAAGGACCTGGCTCTGCTCGCACTGGAGGGCGCCTCCGGTCTGAAGACCGCCACGCTCGGCAACTCCGACGGCATCCGGGTCGGCGACCAGGTCGTGGCGATCGGCTCCCCCGAGGGCCTGACCGGCACGGTCACCAGCGGCATCGTCTCCGCCCTCGACCGCGACGTGACCGTCTCGACCGAGGAGAACCAAGGGCAAGGGCAGGGCCAGGGCAACGACCAGTGGCCCTTCGAGTTCGGCGGCCGGCACTTCAACGGCGACACGGGCTCGTCCACCACCACGTACAAGGCGATCCAGACGGACGCGTCCCTGAACCCGGGCAACTCCGGCGGCGCCCTGATCGACATGAACGGCAACGTCATCGGCATCAACTCGGCGATGTACTCGGACGCTTCGGACTCGACCTCGTCGAACGCCGGCAGTGTCGGCCTGGGCTTCGCCATCCCGATCAACACCGTCAAGTCCGACCTGGCGAAGCTGCGCTCAGGCTCTCAGAGCTGAGCGGACCTCCCGCCACCGCGATCGGTAAGGAGCACGACATGATCAAGAAGGTTCTGCACGAGGCCACTGCCCCCATCGCCCCCGCCGGCATCTCCCTCGCCCTCGCCGTGGCCCACGAACTGCACGCACCGTCGATCAGGCGGGTGCCGAAGCCCCACGAGGCGCCCGCACGCGAGTTCCGCCTCCCGGAAGTGGCGGTCCCGCAGCTCATGGGCCTGCGCACCAGCGCCGCACGCCCCCACCGCCGCAAGGTGCCGCTCAACCGGCTGACCGCGGTGCTCGGCTGAGCCGTGTGCCGTACGGCTCGGCGATACCCGGCGAAAAAGCCCGAGCCGCCCTTTCCGTCCCAGCCGGGAAACGTGCGAGGCTGAATGCGTCCAGCCCCGCCCACCGCACCTTGAGGACACCGCACCCCGATGAGTCCCGCCGAAGGCGACCGTGAACCCCAGCGCATCCTGATCGTCGACGACGAGCCCGCGGTGCGCGAAGCACTCCAGCGCAGCCTCGCCTTCGAGGGCTACGAGACCGAGGTCGCCGTGGACGGCGCGGACGCGCTGGACAAGGCGACCGCGTACCAGCCGGACCTGGTCGTCCTGGACATCCAGATGCCGCGCATGGACGGTCTCACCGCCGCCCGCAGGATGCGCGGCGCGGGCACCACCACACCCATCCTGATGCTCACGGCCCGCGACACGGTCGGCGACCGCGTCACCGGCCTCGACGCAGGGGCCGACGACTACCTGGTCAAGCCGTTCGAGCTGGACGAGCTGTTCGCCCGCATCCGCGCCCTGCTGCGGCGCAGCTCCTACGCCGCCGTGGCGGTCGGCGCTCAGGAGGACGAGGCGCTGACGTTCGCCGACCTCCGCATGGACCTCGCGACACGTGAGGTCACCCGGGGCGGGCGGCCTGTGGAGCTGACCCGGACGGAGTTCACGCTCCTGGAGATGTTCATGGCCCATCCGCGCCAGGTGCTGACCCGTGAGCAGATCCTGAAAGCGGTGTGGGGCTTCGACTTCGAGCCGTCGTCGAACTCCCTCGACGTCTACGTGATGTACCTGCGCCGCAAGACGGAGGCAGGCGGTGAACCGCGACTCGTGCACACCGTCCGCGGTGTGGGCTACGTCCTGCGGCAGGGCGGCGCCGAGTGATCAAGCGGTTCCGGTCCCTTCCGCTCCGTTCCCGGCTGGCCCTGCTGGTGGCGGCGGCCGTGGCGTTCGGGGTGGCGGCGGTATCGGTGAGCTGCTGGTTCGTCGTGCAGGGCAAGCTGTACGAGCAGGTGGACAACGACCTGCAGAAGTCGGCGGCCAAACCGCAGGGGTACGCCGACGTACTGGGCACACTGGCCTCCTGTCCGCAGAGCCCGGGGACGGACAGCGACGACTTCCGGGTCCGCGACAACCTCTACGTCCAGCTGGTCAAGGCCGACGGGACACCCTGCCTCTCCTCCCACTCCGCCGGCATGGTCAAGGTCACCGACGCCGACAAGGACGTGATCGAGAACGCCAGCAGCAACAAGGGGATCCTTCGCAACGGCACGGACACGGAAGGCACCGACGTACGGGTGCTGACCCTGCCCCTGGTGGTCAGCACGGGTGGCATCGGCAGCCAGCCCCGGCTGTTCCCGGACACCGCTCTCCTCATCGCCGTGCCGCTCAAGAGCACCCAGAACACCCTCAACGACCTGGCCCTGCTGCTGCTCCTCGTCTCCGGCGTGGGAGTGGTGGGCGCCGGGGCGGTCGGGCTGGCCGTGGCACGCGCGGGCCTGCGTCCCGTCGACAAGCTGACCGAGGCGGTCGAGCACGTCGCCCGTACCGAGGATCTGACCATCCGCATCCCCGTGGACGCGCACGGTGAGGACGAGATCGCCCGGCTCTCCCGCTCCTTCAACTCGATGACCTCGGCCCTGGCCAACTCCCGCGAACTGCAGCAGCAGCTGATCGCGGACGCCGGACATGAACTGCGGACGCCGCTCACGTCGCTGCGCACCAACATCGAACTCCTCACCCGCAGTGAGGAGACGGGCCGCCCGATCCCGCCGGAGGACCGCAAGGCGCTGCTCGCCTCGGTGAAGGCGCAGATGACCGAACTGGCCTCGCTCATCGGCGATCTGCAGGAACTGTCGCGGCCGGAGCAGGGCCAGCACACGGGCAGGACGCAGACCGTGGAGTGGCAGGACATCGTCGAGACCGCGCTGGAACGGGCGCGGCTGCGCGGCCCGGAGCTGACGATCATGGCGAACCTCCAGCCGTGGTACGTACGGGCGGAGCCGTCCACGCTGGAGCGTGCCATGGTGAACGTCCTGGACAACGCGGTGAAGTTCAGCCCCGAGGGCGGCACGATCGAGGTCGTGCTGGCGGACGGTGTGCTGACGGTCCGCGACCACGGACCCGGCATCGCCGCGGAGGAACTCCCGCACGTGTTCGACCGCTTCTGGCGTTCCCCGAGCGCCCGGGCGCTGCCCGGCTCGGGCCTCGGCCTGTCGATCGTGGCCCGTACGGTCCAGCAGGTGGGCGGCGAGGTGTCCCTGACACCGGCGGAGGGCGGTGGCACGGTGGCGACGGTACGGCTGCCGGGCACGGCGACGCCGCAGTTGCAGACCGGCAGACACGAACTCGCGTGATGCGCACGCGGCCGTCCGGACCGGAAAGGCCCGCCCCCGTCGAGGGACGGTGACGGGCCTTCGATCATTGCGTCCCGGTCACCGCACGAGGGTGATCCGCTGGGCCGCCGGCACCGGATACGGCGCCGAGGCCGAGGAGTTGGCCGTGAGGTATCCCTCGAACGCGGCCAGGTCGTCCCCGCCGACAAGCACGTTCGCGCCCTTGCCGAGCTCCGCGAAGCCGTCACCGCCGCCCGCGAGGAAGGAGTTCATCGCGACGCGGTAGGTGGACGCAGGGTCGATCGCCGTGCCGCCCAGCCTGACGGAGTCCACGACCACACGCGCGGCGCCCGACTTCGTCAGGTCGAGGGTGTAGGTCAGGCCGTTCGACACCTGAAGGATCTTCGGCGAGGCCTCGTTGGCGCCGCTGACCTGCTGCTGCAGCGCGGTGATCACCTGGGCGCCGGTCAGGTCGACCAGGTTCACCGTGTTGGAGAACGGCTGGACCGTGTACGCCTCGCCGTACGTCACGACACCGTCGCCCTCGCCGCCGCTGGAGGCGTAGGTGAGCGACGCGCGGATGCCGCCGGGGTTCATCAGGGCGAGATCGGCTTCCGGGTCGAGGGACTTGGCGTACGCCAGCTGCGCATCCGCGATCAGGTCGCCCATCGGGGACTCGGTACCGCTGTTGCCGATCTCACCCGCGATGTAGCCGATGGGACGGGAGGAGATGGGCGCGGCGAGCGTCTTCCACTTCGTGATGAGGTCCGTCATGTCGGGGGCCTTGGCGACGTCCCGGGTCACCACGTGGTTGGCGGAGGTCACGGCGGTCCGGGCGATGTCCCCGGTCCGGCGGTCGTACGTCAGCGTGGTGTCCGTGTACAGCCGGCCGAACGAGGAGGCCGAGGTGACCATGCGCGGGCGGCCCGCCGGGTCGTCGATCGTGCACACGTACGCCTGGTGGGTGTGCCCGGTGACCAGGGCGTCCACGGCCGGGGTGACGTGCTTGGCGATGTCCACGATCGGACCGGAGATGCCGTCGCCGGCACCGGGGCTGTCGCAGTCGTAGTTGTAGGAGCCGGACGCGGGAGCCCCGCCCTCGTGGACGAGGGCGACGATCGACTGGACGCCCTGGCGCTGGAGCACCTTGGCGTACTTGTTGATCGTCTCCACCTCGTCGCCGAACTTCAGGCCCTTGACACCCTCGGCGGAGACGATGTCCGGAGTGCCCTCGAGCGTCACGCCGATGAAGCCGACCTTGATGCCGTTCTTCTTCCACACCCAGTACGGTGCGAGGATCGGCTTGCCGGACTTCTCGTCCGTCACGTTCGCGGCGAGGTAGGGGAAGTCCGCCCCGCGGAACTTCTTCTGCGCGTCGTAGCAGCCGTCCGTCGGGTGGCAGCCGCCGTTCTGGAGCCGGCCCAGTTCCTTGGCGCCCTCGTCGAACTCGTGGTTGCCCACGCTGGTGACGTCCAGGTCCAGCTTGTTGAGCGCGTCGATGGTCGGCTCGTCGTGGAACAGTCCGGAGATCAGCGGCGAGGCGCCGACCATGTCACCGGCGGCGGCCGTGATCGAGTAACGGTTTCCCTCGCGGGCCTGGCGCAGATGCGTGGCGAGGTACTCGACACCGCCCGCGTCGATGCTCTTGGTGGTGCCGTCCTCCTCCTGCTCGGTCACCCGTCCCGAGGATCCGGCCGGCGGCTCGAGATTGCCGTGCAGGTCGTTGAAGGACAGCAGCTGGATGTCCTGGTAGCGGCCCGGTTGCCCGTGACCGGACGGGTTGCCGTGGGCGCTGGCCGGCAGCGCCGCCACCAGGGCTGCGACGGTGGCCAGGCTCGCGGCCGCCCCCAGGGTGCGGTGAAGACGTCTGTGCCGGTGGATCGGCGGCATGTGCCCCCCTCTGTGTAGTGCGCGCGGCGGCCGCGTGCGCACAGCCGGCCCCGTACGGGCGGCCGGCTGCCTGTGCGCGCGTTGTGTAAAGAGTGCGCCAAGGCGGCCAATCGCGCAGCCTAGGATCAACGCGCGTAGCGCAACAGGGGGTTCGGGGTTACAAGCGCGTTGCCTTTGCCTCCCTTTTCCCCCGTCCGCCCCTTACCCTCGTACCCATGACCAGCGACGACACCGCCCGCCCGGCACTGCCCCGCTCCCTCGAGACCGTCACGGAACTCTCGCCCGAACAGAGCGAGGCCGTGCTCGCGCTGCTCGCCGAAGCCGCCCGGGTCGACGGCCAGCAGGCCGTGTCCGAGCAGGGCCGTCTGCAGCTGCGCGGCGGTGAGCGGGAAGGGGTGTCGCATCTGCTGCTGTCGGTGGGCGACACGCTCATCGGCTACGCGCAACTGGAGGACACGGACCCGGTGGAGGCCCCGGCCGCCGAACTGGTCGTGCACCCCTCGTACCGCGGTCACGGGCACGGCCGGGCGCTGGGCTCCGCGCTCCTCGCCACGTCCGGCAAGCGGCTGCGGGTGTGGGCGCACGGCGGTCACTCCGCCGCCCGGCATCTCGCCCAGGTCCTCGGCCTCTCCCTCTTCCGCGAACTGCGCCAGCTGCGCCGCCCGTTGACCGACCTCGACCTGCCCGATCCGAAACTGCCCGACGGCGTCACCGTGCGCGCCTTCGTGCCCGGGCAGGACGACGCGGCCTGGCTCGCCGTCAACGCGGAGGCCTTCGCCCACCACCCCGAGCAGGGCTCTCTCACCCAGCGCGACCTCGACGACCGCAAGGCCGAGCCGTGGTTCGACCCGCAGGGCTTCTTCCTCGCGGAGCGCACGGGCGAGCAGGGGCCCGAGCTCATCGGATTCCACTGGACGAAGGTCCACGCCGAGGAGGGCCTCGGCGAGGTCTACGTCCTCGGCGTCCGCCCCGGCGCCCAGGGCGGCGGCCTCGGCCGTGCGCTCACCACCATCGGTCTGCGGCATCTCGCCGCCCAGGGACTGCCCACCGCCATGCTCTACGTCGACGCGGACAACAAGGCCGCGCTGACCGTCTACGAGCGGCTGGGCTTCACGACCTACGAGACGGATCTGATGTACCGCACGGAGACGTGAGACGCGGAAGCCGCCGGCCGGGTGATGGCCTCGGCGCCGGGACCGGCGCGGGGGCCGCTGCGGGATCGCGTCCACGGACCGGCTCCGGCAGCAGCGCGGCGCCCAGGAGCAGGGTGATCATCAACAGCGCCGCCCACCGCTGACGGGCCGCCGTCCAGCAGGGTGCTCCCGCCGCGACGAACAGGGCCCGGCGCTCGGGCGGCACCATCGCGAGCACCACGCCCACCGGGAGCGCGGCCGCCGTGCCCGGTCCCGGCTCCGACTCACCGGTGCGGCGCACGGCGGCCGCCCCGCGGTGAGCGCCGGAGCCGTGAGCGCCGCCGCGTACGCCGTACCGGACTCGCCGGGGACCGACCGGGCCGCTCCGTCCGGAGCGAGGCCCGGGCCCCCGGCGGCACCGGGCCGCGGCCGGAGCGGACTGCGCCACACCGGCGGGACAAGGGCACGGACCTGCCCGCGCCCCGGCACCCGCCGCGCTACTCCTCGCACGGCTCCCCCTTGCCGGCCGCCCCCTTCGCCGGGGGCACCCCGAGGAGCTCCGCCACTCGCGCCTGCGATGTCGCCGTGGACGTCAGCTCCGTCCAGTGGGCCTTCACCCTGGCCGTGACCTCGTAGTGGGGACGCCGCAGCAGTTCCCGGACGATGCGTGCCTGCTCGGCGCTCATGGAGAGCGGTTCGGTGGGAGTCATGACGACGGCGGAGCCGCCGCCCCCGCCGTTCAGGCTGACCGAGCGCAACGCGGCCACCGGGTCGTCCTGCGCCGCCAGCGCCAGCCACATCACGGTCACCACGCGGGCGTCGCACAGGCCCGGGACGGCCTCCTCGTCGCCGGTGACGAGAACCGACGCCACCCCGACGGCGAACTCGGGAACCCGACTGCCACCCCAGCGCGTACCGACCGTGACTTCGCGCGGCGTGCTCGAAGGGGTCATGGCGGAGTCGCTGCTCAGGTCGTGAAGGACCGGTATCCGCTGCCGGATCGTCAGGCGCGTCCCCCCGGCTGCGCCGCCCGCGAGGTCCTGGACACGGTCGACGACCCGCGCCCAGTCGTCCCGCCAGTCGGTCCACTCCGGGAAGGAGCAGTACGTCGACCGGCCGTGCGCCACGCACGACTGGACCGTCTGCGGCGTCCGACTCAGCTGCGCACGGGCCTCGGTCAGAGCGGCCTCGTGGTTCGGGGACTGCCCGGCGATCCCCACGGCCGTGGCACCGAGTGCGACGAATGTGAGCGCCTTCAGCATCCGCGTGCGTCCCCCGCCGAGCAGGACCGCCAGGCACAGCACCAGCGCGGCCAGGCCCACGAGGTACAAGGCGTGCCAGCCGGCCGGACGGCCCAGGACGTCGGAGGGCACCGGAGGGGAGCCGTCCTCGGTGATGACCGGCTGCAGCCAGTTCAGCCAGTGCAGCCTGCCGCCGGTGACGGAGGAGGCGACCATGAACGTGGCGAACCCCACGACCACGAAGAGCGGACCACCGGCCATGCGGGGGTACAGCCGCGCGAGCAGCACCCCCACGGCGCCGCACAGAAGCACCACGAGAGGCGCCACGGCCAGTTCGGCCGCCGACCCCCGGCCCACGGCACCCGGCTTCAGCGCCGCCCAGCCGTACTCGATTGCGGTGACCACCGCGGTGACCGCCGCGAACGGCACCACGGACAGCGCGTGCGCCACCGTGCGCTGCCAGGGCTCCATGACGAGGACGCCGAAGTGCCGGTCCGTCCCGTGGCGCCGGGACCGCAGCACGGCGGCGTGCACACATACGAGGCATGCGATGCCCAGGAACAGGGAGCCGGACTGCGTGGCGCGATCGGCGTTCTGGAGGACGGGGAAGTCATCCATGCCGTCCCGGGAGAAGAGCGGCTTCCGGAGCGTGGCGCCGAGGTAGAGCGCGAAGAACACGAAAACCGGGATCGTGAGGAGGAGTTCGCGCGCCTCGAAGCGGGCGAGGGCGACGACGGCGGAGGCCGAATGACGGCCGCTCCGCACGCGAGCGGGGACCGCGGAGGTCCTTTCGACGACCGTGCTCATACGGACGCCACCTCCGCCGGTTCTCCGTCCAGGACGAGCAAGTAGCCGTCCTCCAGAGTGGGTTCGAGCAGATCGGCGCCCTTCGGCGGGTCGCCCACGTTCCGGAACGTGCCCAGACCGGTACGCCAGCCGGCGCGGGCGCCCGGGTCGCGCTGCGTGCCGATCCATACCCGGCCCGCGGCCCTGGCGGTCAACTCGGCCGGGGTGCCCGCGAAGCGGACGCGGCCGCGGGCCATGACGATCACACGGTGGCAGAGCATGGCCACGTCCTCCGTCTGATGGGTGGACAGCAGCACCGTGCGGCTCGCGCCCGCGTCGGCGATCAGCTCCCGGAACCGCATGCGCTGCTCCGGATCCAGGCCGACGGTGGGTTCGTCGAGCAGCAGCACGCCCGGGTCGCCGACGAGCGCGGCGGCGAGGGCGACCCGCTGGCGCATACCGCCGGAGAGCCGCTTGATGCGCTTGCCCCGCACGTCGGTCAGATCGACGGCCTCGAGCACGCGTCGCACCTCGCGGTGACGTGCGCCCCGGTCGGTGAGCTCCTTGAGGATCGCGACGTAGTCGACGAATGCGAAGGCCGTGAATTCCGGGTGGAAGCCCGGGTTCTGGGGCAGATAGCCGAGCCTGCGCCGTGCTTCCCGGCGTCCGGCGGCCGTGGCCGGATCGTGCCCGAGGACGGTGAACGCGCCACGGTCGGCGGGCACGGCGGTGGCGAGCACCCGCAGCAGGGACGTCTTGCCCGCGCCGTTGGGCCCGAGCAGGCCGGTCACGCCCTCGCCCAGGCCGAGGGTGACGTCGTCCAGAGCGGCCGTGCGGCCGTAGCGCAGGGTCAGGCCGGCGGCCGAGACGGTGGCGGCACTGGTCATGAGGTGCTCCTGCGGGCGAAGTGGGTGAAGGGGGAGGGGACCGGTGAGGCGTCGAACCGGTCACGCATGCGGTGGAGCACACAGGCCGCAATCACGGCGACCGCCGCCGCGACACCCTGGGCGGGCCCCGTGAAGGCCGCGAGCATTCCGTGGGTGGTCGCCTCGGTCACCATCAGCAGGGCGACCCAGCCTCCGCTGACCAGGGCGGGTGCGAGGACGGGGCCGAGACGTGCCGTCAGCGCGAGCCCCGTCGCCGTCAGCGCCAGGGCAGGCACCAGCCAGGCCAGGGCGCGCAGTCCGTATCCGGGGAGGGCCAGCGTCGCCAGCCCGTTCAGCCCCAGGCTCGCGACGAGCACCGCGATCGTGCGGGTCATCAGCAGGCGGAAGCCGTGCAGCGGCGCGACGACCGCCAGCTCATGGGTCGGGTCGAGAGCGGGGCCGTAGGAGAGCGCGACGCCCGTCAGGGGCAGCAGCGGGGCGAGTGCCAGAAACAGGACCGGTGAGTCCGACGTGTACACGCTGGCCACGGTCATGGCCAGGACCAGCAGAACCGCTCCCAGCCAGGAGGCCCGCAGCACAGGTGTCGCCAGGAGCAGCCGCGCGGTGTGGTCCGCGACGCCGATCCGCAGCAGCAGTCCCTCGACGAAACCCGGCCTCGGCGCATCCAGCTCGGCGTCGAGGCGCTCCCAGCCGGCGTCCAGGGTCTGCGGATCGCTGACCTCGGCGAGCGTGCCACGGCAGATCGCACACGTGACGAGGTGTGTGTCGACCGACCACAGGCGGGGCGCCCGCAGCTCGCCGCGCGCATAGGCGCGGAGGTCGTCGATGTCCGCGTGCCATCCGGTGCCGTCGTGCCCGTCGTCCCTCATGCCAGTTCCTCCCGCAACCGCTTGCGTGCACGCAGTGCCCGCGTCTTGACCGTTCCGGGGGGAATGCCGAGCAGGACGGCCGCCTCCCTGGTCGTCAGTCCGTCGATCACCGTCGCCTGCAGGACGGCGCGCAGCTCGGGCGAGAGCCGGGTCAGGGCTCCCGCCAGGTCGCCGTGTTCCACTCCCGCCAGGACGCGCTCCTCCGCGGAGGCCTCGTGCCGGTGCCGCAGCCGGGCCAGCGTCTGACGGAGCCGGCCGCGCGCGCCGTCGCCGCGCAGCGCGTCCACCAGCCGCCGGGCGCCGACGCGCCACAGCCAGCCGGCCACGTCCCCGTCCTCGCGGTAGCGCGCGGTGCCGCGCCAGACGGCCAGGAAGGTCTCCTGCACGACGTCGTCCACGACCCCCGGGTCGGCGCACCGGCCGCGAAGCCGTGCGGTGAGCCACGGCGCATAGCGCCGGTACAGCTCCTCGAAGGCGCGACGGTCCCCGTCTGCCGCGGCACGCAGCAGCTCCCCGTCACTTCTCGTTTCCCTCACGCCTCCTCATCGGACGAGCCCCCGCGACCGGTTCACGTTCGGGAGAACATTTTCGGCGGCCCACCACGGCCACCCCGCACGCCCCCGACAGAGGCGGCGCACGCCGGGCTTCCAGCGCCCCCGTACGCCACAGCGCCGTCTGTAGACGCCCGCGAGCCCCTCCCCGCTATCCCGCACGTCATGTCGCCGTAACCATTGATTCAGACGGACTTGCGACGCTCGGCCAATGAACACCGCCGTGCCAGAACACACACCCCCCTCGGAGAACGGGGCCGGTGCGGGGCACGGTCATGCCTTCACCGCGCCACCGTCCCGGCCTTCCGACGCGCCCGCCACCCGGTCCGCGCGGAAGAATGGGTTCATGAGCCAGCAGAACGCCCAGGCAGCGGCCCACACGTCCCCCACCGCCCCGAGTGACGGAGAGTCTTCGGACCGCGCGAACCAGCAGCACCTGCAACCCTCCGTAGGGTCCATCGCCGCGCATCGCCCGCACACCCTGGCCGCGACGGTCTCCGAGCTGGAGCCGGACATCGACGCCGACCTCTCGTCGTACGACGTGGCCGAGGGGGCTCTGCCCCAGGGCCGCTTCCTCGACCGGGAGCGCAGCTGGCTTCAGTTCAACGAACGTGTGCTCGAATTGGCCGAGGATCCGAACACGCCGCTTCTGGAGCGGGCGAAGTTCCTGGCCATCTTCGCCAGCAACCTGGACGAGTTCTTCATGGTCCGGGTCGCCGGTCTGAAGCGCCGCATCGCCACGGGCGTCGCCAGCCGGTCGGCGTCCGGGCTCCAGCCCCGCGAGGTGCTGGAGATGATCTGGGCCCGCTCCCGTGAGCTGATGGCCCGGCACGCTGCGTGTTTCCACGAGGACGTCGCCCCGGCACTCGCGGACGAGGGCATCCACCTGGTGCGCTGGAACGAACTGGGCGACAAGGAGCAGGCGCGCCTGTTCACGCTCTTCCGCCACCAGATCTTCCCGGTCCTCACCCCGCTGGCCGTCGACCCCGCGCACCCCTTCCCGTACATCTCGGGCCTCTCGCTCAACCTCGCGGTCGTCGTGCGCAACCCGGTCTCGGGCCACCGCCACTTCGCGCGGGTCAAGGTCCCGCCACTCCTCTCCCGCTTCCTGGAGGCCTCCCCGCAGCGGTACGTCCCCATCGAGGACGTCATCGCGGCGCACCTGGAGGAGCTGTTCCCCGGTATGGAGGTGCTGGAGCACCACACCTTCCGGATCACCCGCAACGAGGACCTCGAGGTCGAGGAGGACGACGCCGAGAACCTGCTCCAGGCCCTGGAGAAGGAGCTCATGCGACGTCGCTTCGGGCCGCCGGTGCGCCTCGAGGTCGAGGAGTCCATCGACCGGTACGTGCTCGACCTGCTCGTGCGCGAGCTGAAGATCTCCGAGGCCGAGGTGTACCCGCTGCCCGGCCCGCTGGACCTGACCGGCCTCTTCGGCATCGCCAACCTCGACCGGCCCGAGCTCAGGTATCCGAAGTTCGTCGCGGGCACCCATCGCGACCTCGCCGAGGTCGAGTCGGCGTCGGCCCCCGACATCTTCGCGGCGCTGCGCGAGCGGGACGTCCTGCTGCACCATCCGTACGACAGCTTCTCCACCTCGGTCCAGGCCTTCCTGGAGCAGGCGGCCTCCGACCCGGACGTCCTCGCGATCAAGCAGACGCTCTACCGGACCTCGGAGACCTCGCCGATCGTCGACGCACTGATAGACGCGGCCGAGTCCGGCAAGCAGGTCCTGGTGCTGGTCGAGATCAAGGCCCGCTTCGACGAGCAGGCCAACATCAAGTGGGCCCGCAAGCTGGAGGAGGCTGGCTGCCATGTGGTGTACGGACTCGTCGGCCTGAAGACGCACTGCAAGCTGTCGCTCGTCGTGCGGCAGGAAGGCGAAACGCTCCGCCGCTACAGCCACGTCGGCACGGGCAACTACCACCCGAAGACCGCACGGCTGTACGAGGACCTGGGGCTGCTGACCGCGGACCCGCAGGTCGGCGCCGACCTGTCCGACCTCTTCAACAGGCTGTCGGGCTACTCGCGCCGGGAGACCTACCGCCGGCTGCTGGTCGCCCCCAAGTCCCTGCGCGACGGCCTGATCTCACGGATCAACAAGGAGATCCAGCACCACCGGGCCGGTCGGCCCGCCTGCGTCCGCATCAAGGTCAACTCGATGGTGGACGAGGCGATCGTCGACGCGCTCTACCGCGCTTCGCAGGCCGGAGTCCCGGTCGACGTATGGGTGCGCGGCATCTGCGCGCTGCGCCCGGGCGTCACCGGCCTGTCCGAGAACATACGTGTCCGGTCCATCCTCGGCCGCTTCCTCGAGCACTCCCGGGTCTTCGTCTTCGGCAACGGAGGCGAGCCCGAGGTGTGGATCGGCAGCGCCGACATGATGCACCGCAACCTCGACCGCCGCATCGAGGCACTCGTCAGGGTGACCGACCCGGCCCACCGGGCGGCGCTCAACCGGCTCCTGGAGACCGGTATGTCCGACACCACGTCCTCCTGGCATCTGGGCCCGGACGGCGAGTGGATCCGTCACGCCACCGACGCGGACGGCCAGCCCCTGCGGAACATCCAGGAGATGCTCATAGACGCCCGGAGGCGCCGGCGTGGCACAGCAACACCTTGATCCCCCGACCGACCCCACGGCCGCGCCGACGTCCGGGGACGCCCTCGCGGGTTACCTGCGGGCCCAGGCCACGGAGTTCCTGCGCTCGTTGCGGCAGCACCGGGAGAACGGCGCCGCCGGCGGTCCCCCCGCTCAGGGCGGTTCTCCCGTGCGGGCGAAGTCGAGAGCGGGAGAGGATTCCAGAGCCGGCGACGGCGGCACGGAGGACGCCGCCGACGCGGCGCTGGCCCTGCGCCGCTCGGCCCGCCGCATCAGCGGCACCCTGCACACGTACCGGCCGCTCCTCGACGCCGACTGGTCCGAGGCGATGCGACCCGAGCTCGCCTGGCTCTCCGGCACGCTGGCCCGCGAGCACGCGTACGCGTCCCGGCTCGAACGCCTGCTCCTCGCCCTGCACCGGCTGTCGGGCTCGTCGGTGTTCCCCGCCCAGTCATCGAGCGCCGGGGAGACCGCCGGCGCCGGCCCGCGCCCCCAGACCGCGATCCCGGAACGGGGCAATCTGACCGTCGGCGCGGCGAAGGCGGGCGCCCTGCTGGAGCGCCAGCTGACCCTGGCCCGGACACGCGCGCACTCCGCGGCCCTGCAGGCCCTCGGTTCGAGCCGGTTCCACGCGGTGGCGGACAGCGTCGCCGTCCTCGCCAGCGAGGTCCCGCTCACGCCCGCCGCGGCCGACGCCGACCTGCGCCCGCTCGCGGCGGCGGCCGAGGAACGGCTGTGCGACGCGGTGGCGGCTCTGCCGCTGGTCACCGCCGGCCACCCGTACAACGCGGAGGCGCTGGTCCACGGACTGTCGCCGGACCCGTCCCCGCACCCGCAGGACGGCCCCTGGCACCAGGTCCGGCTGCTGCTGCGCCTGCACCGCTATGCCCGTGAGGTGCTGCACGGGGCGGAAACGGCCGTCGACGTCCGTCTGCTCGCGGCCGGCGAGGCGCTGAACCGCCACCGTGACGCCGCGGAAGCCGCGGCCGCCGCGGCCGCCGCCGCGCGCACCCCTCGCATCGCCCCTGCGACGGCGTACGCGCTCGGCGTGCTCCACGCCGACCAGCGGCACGAGGTGGAGGCGGCCCGCTTCGCCTTCCAGCAGGCATGGCAGAAGCAGACGGTGGTGACTCCTTAGGCGCCGGTGCGCAAGGCGCCTCGACGACGAGGCACCCGTACGACGGCACGGCGCGCCGACGGGCGCGCCGCAGGCACGGAGAGGAGCCGGAGCACCCGATGACCGACGACACCATCCGCGCGGCGGGCTGCGTCCTGTGGCGCCGCTCGCCCGTCGACGGCGAGCTGGAGATCTGTCTGGTCCACCGGCCGAGGTACGACGACTGGTCGCACCCGAAGGGCAAGCTGAAGCGTGGCGAGGACCCCCTCGCGGGTGCGTTGCGAGAGGTCGAGGAGGAGACCGGCTATCTCGCCGTGCCCGGATCGCCGCTGCCCACGGCCCGCTACGAGGCGAACGGCCGCCCCAAGGAGGTCCGGTACTGGGCGGCGGAGGGGGCGCGCGGTCACTTCATCCCGAACAACGAGGTCGACCGCATCCTGTGGCTCCCGCCGACGGCCGCCAGACACCGCCTGACCCAGCCGCGCGACCGCGATCTGGTCGACGCGTTGCTGAACGCGCTGAACCCGACGTAGCCCGGGTTCGTCGCCGTCGAAAAGGCGCCTCCTGTCCTGGAGGCATCCTTCGCGGCCGTACACATGTTCTGCATACACGTGTTCGGTCGCACACACCGAATTCATCGTCCATACCCGCGGCCGACACCGCGCCCGCCGCACCCGCGGCAGCTGACTTGGGTCCTGGAGACAGCTCGAGCGCCGTTCCCGCGCGGGGTCCACCGAGGTCTCTCACGAAGGGAAGGGGAATGCGCTCCGTAACCGACGAAGATGCCGGAACGACGGGACTTCTCGGACATGAACGGGCCAAGTCGGTTGCGCAGAGTGACGGCGATCGGGGTCGACCCCCGGGACCGCGCCGTGTCCTCGATGTAAGCGTTCCGTGACCTAACCGCACCGACCACAGGGGTTCACCCTCCGTTCACTTACGGCCATAAGCGGCTTCACCTGTTCTGCCTAATTTCGGCCTTACCTGATGGCGAGCGCGGCTTCGAATACGCGCTCGTATCACCAACACTTCGCACGCCGCCGGACAGGACGGCGGCTTCAGGAAGGAACTCCCGAAAGTGAAGCTTCAGCGCATGAACCGGCGGGCCCTCACCCTCGGTGCTCTCGCCGTCTCCGGCGCCCTGGCCCTCACGGCGTGCGGCTCCGACGACACGAGCGACAAGAGTGGCGGCAGCAGCGCCTCGTCCTCGTCCACGGCCAACGCCAGCTCGATCAAGTGTGACGACGCCAAGGGTCAGCTCCTCGCCGACGGCTCGTCCGCGCAGAAGAACGCGATCGACGCGTGGGTCGCGCAGTTCAGCCAGGCCTGTGGCGTGCAGATCAACTACAAGGCCAGCGGTTCCGGCGCCGGTGTGACGTCGTTCAACCAGGGCCAGCTCGCCTTCGCCGGCTCCGACTCGGCCCTCAAGCCCGAAGAGGTCACGGCCTCCAAGAAGGTCTGCTCCGGCGGCCAGGGCATCGACCTCCCGATGGTCGGCGGCCCGATCGCCCTCGGTTACAACCTGCCGGGCGTCGACAACCTGGTTCTGGACGCGAAGACCATCGCCGAGATCTTCAACAACCAGATCAAGACCTGGAACGCTCCGGAGATCAAGAAGCTGAACCCGGACGCCAAGCTCCCCTCCACCAAGATCCAGGCGTTCCACCGCTCGGACGAGTCGGGCACCACGGACAACTTCACCAAGTACCTCAAGGCCGCGGCTCCGTCGGTCTGGGGCAAGTACGAGGGTGGCAAGGCCTGGGAGGCTCCCGGTGGCCAGTCCGCTCCGCAGTCCGCGGGTGTCGCCCAGCAGGTCAAGCAGACCGCCGGCGCCATCGGCTACTTCGAGCTGTCCTACGCCAAGGACATGAGCTCGGTCCAGATCGACACGGGCGCCTCCGCCCCGGTCGCGGCCAACGTCGAGAACGCCACCAAGGCGATCGCGGACGCCAAGGTCATCGGCACCGGTCAGGACCTGGCCCTGCAGCTGAACTACAACACCAAGGCCGACGGTGCGTACCCGATGGTCCTGGTCACCTACGAGATCGCCTGCGACAAGGGCAACAAGGCCGACACCCTGCCCGCCACGAAGGCGTTCCTGCGCTACATCGCCAGCGAGGACGGCCAGAAGATCCTCGCCGACGCCAGCTACGCGCCGATCCCCGACGCGATCATCGCCAAGGTCCGCACCACCATCGAGGGCCTGAGCTGACCTGAGTGTGCGGTCCGGTCCCACCACGGGACCGGACCGCACCGTCCGGTGCACCGCCGCCAGGAGTCGCACAGCGCGTGCGGCTCCGCAGACCGGAGATCCCGATGGACATATCCACACAGAACACTGAAGCGCCTCCCCCTGCCCCCCAGCCGACCACGGGCGAGATGAAGCGCGCGGCCCGTGGCGCCACCCGACCCGGAGACCGGATCTTCCTCGGTCTCTCCCGTGGGTCGGGCATCCTGCTGCTGGTGATCATGGCCGCGATCGCGGTCTTCCTCACCTACCGTGCGTCCCTCGCCATCGGCAAGGACCACGGCAACTTCCTGACCACCTTCGAGTGGAACACCAACCTCAACCCGCCGGTCTTCGGTATCGCCGTACTGGCCTTCGGCACGGTGGTCTCCTCGATCATCGCCATGATCATCGCGGTTCCGATCGCGGTGGCCATCGCGCTCTTCCTGACGCACTACTCCCCGCGCCGGATGTCCGGGCCCATCGCGTACGTGATCGACCTCCTCGCCGCCGTGCCGTCCATCGTCTACGGCCTGTGGGGCGCCCTGGTCCTCGTACCGAACCTGGGCGGCGTCTTCAGCTGGCTGAACGACTACTTCGGCTGGACGGGCATCTTCTCGTGGGAGGGCGGCGCCCCCCGCTCGATGCTCACCGTCGGCATCCTGCTCGCGATCATGATCCTGCCGATCATCACCAACGTGAGCCGCGAGGTCTTCCGCCAGGTCCCGCAGATGCACGAGGAAGCGGCCCTGGCCCTCGGCGCCACGCGCTGGGAGGTCATCCGCATGGCCGTGCTGCCCTTCGGCCGCTCCGGTGTCATCTCCGCCTCGATGCTCGGCCTCGGCCGCGCGCTCGGCGAGACGATGGCCGTGGCCACCGTGCTCTCCCCGGACTTCCTGATCCACGCCAGCCTGCTCAACCCGGGCGGCGGCACCTTCGCCCAGAACATCGCCAGCAAGTTCAGCGAGGCGACCGAGGACGGCCGTGACGCGCTGATCGCCTCCGGTCTCGTCCTGTTCGTCATCACCCTGCTGGTCAACGGCGCGGCTCGCATGATCATCGCTCGCCGCAAGGAGTACTCGGGGGCCAACGCATGAGCCACGCAGCCGTCGCCGACAAGCGCCCCAGCACGCTGCGCGGCGCCAGCCTCCCCAAGTGGACGCCCTGGGCCGTCGCCCTCGGCTCGATCGCCGTCGCGTGCGGCATCGGGGCCGCCGCCGGCCTGAGCAGCCACGTCCAGTGGGGCGTCATCGCCGCGCTCCTCTTCCTCATCGGCACGTACGTCGTCGCCGCCCAGGTCGAGGGCCGTCGCCAGGCCAAGGACCGCATCGCGACCTCGCTCGTGTGGGTCGCCTTCCTGCTCGCCGTCATCCCGCTGGTCTCCCTCGTCTGGACGACCGTCGCGCGCGGTGTGAAGGTCCTCGACATCTACTTCCTCACCCACTCGATGGGTATCGTCGCGGACTCCCAGCCGGGCGGTGGCATCTACCACGCCATCCTCGGCAGCCTCGAGCAGGTCGGCCTCGCCACCGTGATCGGTGCGCCGATCGGTGTGCTCACCGCGATCTACCTCGTGGAGTACGGGCGCGGCCGTCTCGCTCAGGCCGTCACGTTCTTCGTCGACGTGATGACCGGTATCCCGTCGATCGTCGCGGGTCTGTTCATCCTCAGCCTGATGCTCATCTTCAAGATGCAGCCCTTCGGCTTCGCCGGTTCGCTGGCCCTGGCCATCCTGATGATGCCCGTCGTGGTCCGCTCCACGGAGGAGATGCTCAAGCTCGTCCCGAACGAGCTGCGCGAGGCCTCCCTGGCGCTGGGCGTGCCGAAGTGGCGCACGATCCTGAAGGTGGTCCTGCCGACCTCCATCGGCGGCATCACCACCGGCGTCATGCTGGCGATCGCCCGTATCGCCGGTGAGACCGCGCCGGTGCTGCTCCTGGTGTTCGGCAACCGCTTCATCAACGCGAACCCGTTCGAGGGTGCACAGCAGTCGCTGCCGCTGTACATCTACCAGCAGTACGCGAACAGCGCGGGCGCCAACGCGGCGTACGACCGTGCCTGGGCGGCGTCGCTCACCCTGATCGCCTTCGTGATGATCCTCAACCTGGTTGCCCGCGGCATCGCCCGCTGGAAGGCCCCGAAGACCGGTCGCTGACGCGGCCATCAGCGACTGATACTGGAAGTGAAGTAGTCATGGCCAAGCGAATCGACGTAAGCGGGCTCACCGCCTACTACGGCTCCCACAAGGCGATCGAGGACATCTCGATGACGGTCGAGCCGCGATCGGTGACGGCGTTCATCGGTCCCTCCGGCTGCGGCAAGTCGACGTTCCTGCGGACGCTCAACCGCATGCACGAGGTCACGCCCGGCGGGCGTGTCGAGGGCAAGGTCCTCCTGGACGACGAGAACCTCTACGGCACCGGCATCGACCCGGTCTCCGTCCGCCGTGAGGTCGGCATGGTCTTCCAGCGCCCGAACCCCTTCCCCACGATGTCGATCTTCGACAACGTGGCCGCCGGTCTGCGCCTGAACGGCAACTACCGGAAGTCGGAACTGAACGACATCGTCGAGAAGTCCCTCAAGGGCGCGAACCTCTGGAACGAGGTGAAGGACCGCCTCAACAAGCCGGGCTCCGGCCTGTCCGGTGGTCAGCAGCAGCGTCTGTGCATCGCCCGCGCGATCGCGGTCGAGCCGAACGTCCTGCTGATGGACGAGCCCTGCTCCGCCCTCGACCCGATCTCCACCCTCGCCATCGAGGACCTGATCGGTGAGCTGAAGGAGCGCTTCACGATCGTCATCGTGACGCACAACATGCAGCAGGCGGCGCGTGTCTCGGACCGCACGGCGTTCTTCAACCTGTCGGCCGTCGGCCAGCCCGGCCGGCTGATCGAGATCGACGACACCGAGCGGATCTTCTCCAACCCGTCCGTCCAGGCGACGGAGGACTACATCTCGGGCCGCTTCGGCTGATCCGACGGTCTGTGGAAACCCCTCGCGGTGCTGCATGGCGGTGCCACCGCGAGGCCGAAGAGGGCCCGCCCCCGGCTCCCGGGGGCGGGCCCGTTCGCGTTGTTCATTCGGCGAGCTCGGTCCGTTCCCACCAGCGGTAGACGTTCACCTGCCCCTCCTTGGTGTCCTCGTGGCGCGACGTGACCTTGTAGTGCTCGTATCCGCCGCGGTGCGGAATCTTCAGCTCTTGTCCCGGGGGCACGACCGGCACGATCTGGCCCGCCAGATCCTCCGGCCCGCCTTCGAGGAGTGCCTTGCTAGTCATAGCTCCAGTCTTGCCCCCCGATCGGCACCCGCATCTCGAACCGCAACCCGGCCACGGGGCCCGGGCCCGGCCACAGGGCGCATGATCCCGGACGACGGCGGCAAGGCTCGGGGACGGGGCGGCCCCTGTGCGAGGACGGGGTCGTCGGACCGACACCCCGATGAGCGACCGGTCGCACGTCGTGCCGTGGGTCAGGGGGACGGGATCAAGCCCGGAGAAGCCAGGAGCAGGAAACCGCTCGGCGCGTTCCGGAACGGGGACAGGCAGGAGATGGCCTGGCGGAGCTCACCGGCGTGGGTGCGGAGAAGGCGGCACCGAGGGGCCGGGGCACGGGGCGTCCCTTGAAGCGGACGGCGCGGAGGGGGATGCGGGCCACACGACACTGGGTGGCATCCGCGGCGGAAGTCGGGCGGCGAAACGGTCCCGTGGATGCCGGGACCTCGTGATGATTACAGGAAAGCCAGGTTGATCAGCCAGAAGGCGGCCGCCGCCACGAGCGCGGCCGCGGGCATCGTGATGAACCAGCCCAGGACGATGTTCTTCGCGACGCCCCATCGCACCGCGTTCAGCCGCTTCGTCGCGCCCACACCCATGATCGCCGACGTGATGACGTGCGTCGTGGAGATCGGGGCCTTGAAGAGGTACGCCGTCGCGAACATGATCGACGCGCCGGTGGTCTCCGCCGCGAAACCCTGCGGCGGGTCGAGCTCGATGATCTTGCGGCCGAGCGTGCGCATGATGCGCCAGCCGCCCGCGTACGTACCGAGGGACAGCATCGCGGCGGAGACGAGCTTGACCCACACCGGGATCGGATCCCCGTAGTCCTCGACATCGGCGATGACCAGCGCCATCACCACGACGCCCATCGTCTTCTGCGCGTCCTGCAGACCATGGCCGAGGGCCATGCCGGCCGCCGACACCGTCTGCGCTATACGGAATCCCCGCTTGGCCTTGTGCGGGTTGCTCCGGCGGAAGATCCACATGATCAGGGTCATCACCAGGTAACCGGCGATCAGGCCCACCACCGGCGACAGGAACATGGGGGTGACGACCTTGTCCAGGACCCCGGACCAGTAGACCGTCGTACCGCCCGCCAGGGCCGCGCCCACCAGTCCGCCGAACAGCGCGTGCGACGAGGACGACGGCAGACCGAAGTACCAGGTGACCAGGTTCCAGACGATGGCGCCGGTCAGCGCCGCGAAGAGGATCCCCATCCCCTTGCCGCCCTGCGGCGTCTGGATCAGGCCCTCGCTGACCGTCTTTGCGACCCCGCTGCCGAGGAACGCGCCGGCGAGGTTCATCACCGCGGCCATCGCCAGCGCCGCCCGCGGTGTCAGCGCACGGGTCGACACCGATGTCGCGATGGCGTTGGCCGAGTCGTGGAAGCCGTTGGTATACGCGAAGAAGAGCGCGACCAGAATGGTCAGGATCAGAGCAAAGGTGTCCATGGACGCCTCAGGACTCCTTGACCGCGATGGTCTCCACCGTGTTGGCCACGTGCTCGAAGGCGTCCGCCGCCTCCTCCAGCACGTCCACGATCTGCTTGAGCTTGAGGACCTCGATCGCGTCGTACTTGCCGTTGAACAGGTGCGCGAGCAGCTTGCGGTGGATCTGGTCCGCCTGGTTCTCCAGGCGGTTCACCTCGATCCAGTACTCGGTGAGGTTCTCCAGCGTGCGCAGGTTCGGCATGGCCTCCGCCGTGAGCTCCGCCGCCCGGGCCAGCACCTCGATCTGCTGCTCGACGCCCTTCGGCAGTTCCTCGACGTTGTAGAGGACGACCAGGTCGACGGCCTCCTCCATGAAGTCCATGATGTCGTCGAGGGAAGAAGCGAGGGAGTAGATGTCCTCGCGGTCGAACGGTGTGATGAACGAGGAGTTCAGCTGGTGGAAGATCGCGTGCGTGGCGTCGTCACCAGCGTGTTCCGCGGCCCGCATACGCTCTGCGATCTCGGCCCGGGCGGAGGCGTCCGCCCCGAGCAGTTCCATCAGGAGTTTCGAGCCCGTGACGATGTTGTCCGCGGATGCGGCGAACATGTCGTAGAAGCTCGTCTCCCTGGGGGTCAGACGAAAGCGCACGTGGGGTCCTCAGGATCCTTCGGTTTCGGTCAGGCTGATGCTAAGCGCATCATCCGGCCACGGCTAAGGGGCCGTCCTCCAGTGTCGCCCATCGAACACGGTGGTCCGCACGGGGGCGGTGCGGGTGGGACCACGTGGCCGGCCAAGGGCCCTATACCCAGCAAAGTTCGTTACCATATACCCACCAGGGGTATGTGTCCGTACCGGGATGCGCGGAATCCGGACCGACGGTCGTCTGTCCGGATCCTGCCCCCCGGAACGGCAGTCGACAGGAGGACGCGATGACGAGCGAGACCGGCGCGGCAGCGCCCTCCGAGGCCACCGGGACCGTGGTGACCGACCACGACCGCGGCATCCACGGCTATCACAAGCAGAAGGACGAGCACCTCAAGCGACTGCGCCGCATCGAGGGCCAGATCCGGGGCCTGCAGCGGATGGTCGACGAGGACGTGTACTGCATCGACATACTCACGCAGGTCTCCGCTTCCACCAAGGCGCTCCAGTCCTTCGCCCTCCAGCTCCTGGAAGAGCATCTGCGCCACTGTGTGGCGGACGCCGCGCTCAAGGGCGGAACGGAGATCGACGCGAAGGTGGAGGAGGCGACGAAGGCGATCGGCCGCCTCCTGCGGACGTGATGTTTCCGACATTCCGCGGGACCGGGGCGGTGGATCCGCCGCTTTCCCGCGGCGGCGCGCTCACCGGCCGCGGATGTCCCTCTCCTCGGCCACCTTCAGCACCTCGTCGATGCTCTCCAGGCTGAGCCGGTCCTCGTGTGCGGCCGAGGCCGCGATGATCAGGTCACCGCACAGTTCGATCTCGGCGAGGGCCACGTGGTCCTGAACTGCCGTACCGCCGACCGGAGCCACGTGCATCACCTCTTTTTTCTGCCGTCACCAGCTTCCTAGAGTAGGGAGCGGCTACGCACCGCGCATGGCACGGACGGACCATTTCCGGCCCCTCAGCCGCGCCAGTTTCCGGACGGGCGGCGGCCGCTGCCCGCCCGGTTCGGGGCGAACGGGACCGGTCGCCCCCGGCGCGAGCCGTCATCGGCACGTGTGACCGGCGGGCGCCCGGTCATTGCGCGGCGATCTTCCCGGCGTAGATGTCCTTGGTGTCCGGCAGCCGTACGTCGGCGGGGGCGCCGAACGCGTACAGCAGGGTCGTGGAGGCCACGGCAACGGCGGTCTTCTGCCGGCCGTTGACGAAACTGAACCGGTGGCGGATCTTGCGGATGCGGCCCTGATCGTCGAGATAGGCGTCGAACGGCACCTCGGCAGTGGCGAACCCTTTCGCTGCGGCCTGCAACGACGCCTTGTTGTCGCCGGTCGCGCTCCGCGCCGCGAGCCCGATGTCGGCGACCCCTCGATAGTGCCGCACCGGCGTCCCCGCGACCTCGGTGCGCCCCACGTAGGTGGCCTGCCGCACCCCCCGCAGCAACTCCGCCGCCGCGTAGGGGTCGGTGGCGCCTCCCGTGACGAGGTTGCCGTCGCTGAGCGCGGTCGTGTCGACCCGCACCCACTTGTCGGCGGGCACGCCCGCACCGCGGTTCTTCATGAACAGGGCGCCCGGGGCCAGCAGTTCCGTGATGGGGCGGTGCTCCTCGGCGCCCGACGGGTCCTGCGGCAGGGTCACCCTGAGGCGGCCGAGCCGCTCACGGTAGTCGTAGACGCCCTCGCCGCGGATGGTGACCCGGGTCCCGCCGGTGGCCATCTCCATCGAGGTACGGGCCCTGGAGCTGCCCGCGCGCACCAGGGTCGAGGCCGCCTGCCGGAGCGTCGCGACGGCGGCCGAGCCGGAGCGCGCGCCGTCAAGGGCGAACCCGCCACCGGAACATCCGGTGAGCGGGGCGCCGCAGACGAGCAGTCCCACTGTCGCGACGATCGCCGCACCGACCCGACCGTGCCGCCGCACCACCATCACCTGCCTACCCCCAGCCGGTCCGTCCCGGTGCCCTCCTGTCGTTCCGCTTAACGACGGGTCGGGGGAGCCGTCACGCGCACCGCATGGTCGGACACTTGCCCCGGGTAACCTTGTGGGCGTGGAGCGACAGGACACCCCCACCATTCCGCTGGAGCACCGCACCTCGACCGTCGAACAGGGCCGTTTCTGTGTGGCCCGATGCAGTTGTGGCTGGCGAGGTCCCGCACGCAGAGCCCGCAGCCTGGCCAGAACGGACGCCGAGAAGCACGCGAGCGCCTAGGTGTGCTGTCCCGGGGGCCGCTTCGGCGCCCCCGGCCGCACAACTCGCCTGGGGGGCGGACAAGATGGGACCGTTCCGGGCATTTCGGTCGCGCTCACCCCGGGCGTCGTGACGATTCTGTGGCATTTCCCCGCGAACTTTTCCGCCGCGTGGGCCCATCTCATTGCTCGGAACCCATGGGAGGCGCACATGCAACGGCGTACGTTCATCGGCGGTGCCACCGCCACGGTCGCGGCGGCGGTCACCACCGCCTGCAGCGGTGGCGGCACCAGCGGCACATCGTCCGCCACCGGCACGTCCGTGCGTGCAACCACGACGACCGCGACACCGGCCGCGGCCACCACCACGGCCACGAGCAGCCCTCGTGCCGCGGCCGACTTGAAGGCCCTGTCCAAGGACCTGGACGGTGCCCTGGTCCGCCCCGGTGACCGGGCCTGGGCCACGGCCCGGCAGCTCTACAACACCCGCTTCGACTCCCTGAAGCCCGCGGCGGTGGCATACGCGGCACACGCGGACGACATCCGCACCGTGCTGGCGTACGCACGCGCCCAGGGCGTCAAGGTCGCCATACGCAACGGGGGCCACTCCTACGCCGGTTGGTCCTCCGGAGACGACCGTCTGATCATCGACGTGGGCAAGCTGAACACGATACGGGCGAGCGCCGGCGAGGCGGTCGTCGGTGCCGGCTCCAAGCTCATCGACGTCTACCGGGCGCTGACCGCGAAGGGCGTGACGATTCCCGCGGGCTCCTGCCCCACCGTCGGCGTCTCGGGTCTCACGCTCGGCGGCGGCCACGGCGTGGTCTCCCGGGCGTATGGACTGACCTGCGACAGCCTCACCCAGGCGACCCTGATCACGGCGGACGGCAAGCAGGTCGTCGCGAACGCCACCGAGAACGCGGACCTCTTCTGGGCCCTGCGCGGCGCGGGCAACGGCAACTTCGGCGTCGTGACCGAGCTGCGCTTCAGGACCCACCCGGCGCCCCAGGCGGTGTCGGCCTATATGACCTGGCCGTGGTCGCGGGCCGCCGCGGTGCTCGGGGCCTGGCAGGAGTGGGGCCCCGACCAGCCGGACGAGATCTGGTCCTCCTGCCATCTCGAGAACGGCGGCACACCGACCGTCTCCGTCGCCGCGTTCTCGCTCGGCACGTACGGCGAACTCCAGAACGCGGTCGACCGTCTGGCCGCGCGGGTCGGCGCTCCGGCCCGCAGTGTCTCGCTCAACCGGCATTCGTACGAAAGCGCGATGGAGTCCTACGCGGGCTGCTCGTCCTTCCCCACCGACGCCCAGTGCCATCTGCCGGGCTCGACGCCGGGGCGCTCGGAGCAGGGTGCCCTCGGCCGCGAGACGTACGCGGCCCGCTCCGACTTCTTCGACCGTTCCATCCCGGCCGCGGGCATCCAGACGATCCTCGCCCAGGTCGCACAGGCGCGGGGCGGCGCTGGCAGCGTCGCGTTCACCGCCCTCGGCGGCGCGGTCAACCGGGTCTCACCGACGGCGACGGCGTTCGTGCACCGCCGCTCACGCATGCTGGCGCAGTACATCGCGAGCTGGCAGCCCGGCACCTCGGGCACGACGGCCCGGTCGTGGCTGACGTCCGCGCACACGTCGATGCGCGGCTACGCCTCCGGCGCGGCCTACCAGAACTACACGGACTCCACCCTGACGGACTGGCGGAAGGCTTACTACGGCGACGCAGCCACTCGGCTGGCGCAGCTCAAGCACCAGTACGACCCGACCGGGTTCTTCACCTTCCCGCAGGCGCTCTGACGACTGCGAGCGCCCTCACCGGGCGCCGTGCCGCGCGTTCGCCGGACGAGGGCGGGTGTCGGGGGCGGTCGAGAGGCCGCCCCTGCCTCACGCCGCCAGACCCCGCTCCTCCGTCGCGCAGTCCGTCCTGGTGTCGGCGATCACGGGGTCCGCGTCCCGGACGTCACGGGCGCGGATCAGCCGTCCCGCGCGCGGCGAGTGCTCGATCGCCTTCATGACCGGGGTGAGCAGGGCCGTGGCGAGCGGGGAGAGCAGCAGGGCCACCGCGGTGCCGAGCGCGAAGCCGCCGACGACGTCCGTCGGGTAGTGCGCGCCCATGTAGACCTGGCTGAACCCCTCGAGCAGAGCGAGGCCGAGACCGGCGAGGCCGAACTTCCGGTGGGCGACGAACAGTCCTGCCGCCATCGCCATGGTGAGCGTGGCGTGGTCGCTGACGAAGGAGAAACCGCTCCTGCCGGAGACGAGGACGTCGATCCCCTGATGGTCGACGAACGGGCGCGGGCGCTGGACGAAGCCCCGGATCGGCATGTTCACCAGCACGGCGATGCCCGCGGCCAGCGGCGCCCAGACGAGCGCGGTGACGGAGGACGCGGCGCCCTCGCCACCGCGTCGGCGCACGGCCCACCAGCACCCCAGGACCAGCAGGACCATGGCGAGAAGAATTCCGTACTCGCCGACGAACCCCAGGCCGCGGTCGAGCCAGTGCGGCACGTCCTTGGCCAGGCCATTGATGTCGTACAGCAGATCGACGTCGGGGTTCGACCCGGATTCGGCGAGTCCAGCCATGGTGCGCGGCCCCTTCGTACTCTGTCGCGTTCCGCGGACGCGCGCGTGCGCGCCGCTCCACCACCCCCGTGGTCGTAGATACGCTCCACGTCAAGCTGTCCGTCCACGTCGGCGCTCTACGTCAGAAGGAACGCACAGTCGTCTTCCCGACGTTCCGCATTCCACCGAATGATCACGTAGACGTTATCGAAGAGAGACTCGTCTTCGCAGCTCAGCGGGCACTCGCAGGAGATAGTTCCAGCCAGGACGCATCCTTCGACGTGTCGTTCGCACCCCGATTCACACCGTCGTGGGCAGTGCTTTCGCGCCATCCTCGGTGACACGCGTCGCCCCGAAGTACTCCGACGTGTCGATCGGGTCGAAGCGGATCACGGCACCGGTCCTCGGCGCGTCGATCATGTAGCCGCCGCCGACGTAGATCCCGACATGGTGGATGGCCCGGGAATCGGTGGGGTCGTGCGAGAAGAACACCAGGTCGCCCGGGAGCAGTTCGTCCCGCTTCGGGTGCGGCCCCGCGTTGTACTGGTCGTTGGCGACACGCGGCAGCGTGATGTTCACGCTGGCGTACGCGGCCTTGGTCAGTCCCGAGCAGTCGAAGCGGCCGCCCTGTTCGGGCGTGCCGTTGCCGCCCCACAGGTAGGGCGTGCCGAGCTTCTTCTGTGCGTAGTAGATGGCGCCGGCCGCCTGCCTGGACGGCTGGAGCCGCTGGACGGGCGCGGCGAAGCTCTTCGCCAGGGTGGTGATGGTCTTCACATAGTTCCGGGTCTCCCGGTACGGCGGCACGCCCCCGTACCTGATGACCGCGTACGCCCCGGCGTTGTACGCCGCCAGCATGTTCTCCGTCGGGTTCCCGGGCGCGTCCTTCACATAGGAGGCGAGCTTGCAGTCGTACGAGGCGGCGGAGGGGATCGCGTCGCGCGGGTCCCACACGTCGGCCACTCCGTCGCCGTTGCCGTCGATGCCGTGCGCGGCCCAGGTGCCGGGGATGAACTGCGCTATCCCCTCTGCCTTCGCGGGGCTCCTGGCGTTCGGGTTGAAACCGCTCTCCTGGTAGAGCTGGGCGGCGAGCAACGCGGGGTTGATCGCGCGGCACAGATTGCCCCACTTCTGTACGAGCGTCGCGTACGCGGCCGGCACGGCGTTCTTGGCGAGCCCGACGGACCCTCCCCCGATGCCGTTCGCGAGGTTGCCGGCGACCATGTAGACCCCGACGACGAGGACCATCACGAAGCTCAGCGCGGCACCGACGGCGACCGTCGTCCAGATCCACGCCTTACGCACCGTCAACCGCCCCTCTTCGCACGGGAGTCCGCCGAGGGTCAGTGTAGGGGCGCGCAGGGGAGCCGGACCCGAAAAGTCCTGGTCCGGCCACGCGGGGGTACGAGATCGGCCACCCAGGGAAGCTCAACTAGCGCATGCGTTCCGCGGGCCGTCCGCGGACGGCCCGTCCGCGTCCGGCACCCGATCGCTAGCGGGGAGCCGACGCCGTCCGGTACAGGTCCTGCGCCTCGTCCCCCAGCACGACGCTGTAGGAGACATCCGGCGTGGAGCCGCCCTGTTCGTGGCCGCCGAGCACACCCACGACCTCGCCGTGGGTGTTCACCCAGGGGCTGCCGCTGGTGCCGGCGGTGAATCCCGGGCAGGCGATGCGCTGTTGCGTATCGCTGAGCACGGTCGGTTTGTTGGTGCAGGTGATCGGTGTCTCCGCGGAGTCCGGGTATCCCGTGACGGTCACCGCGCTCGCCCCGGTCCCGCGTCCGGTGACGAACTTGTCGGCCCCGACGACGTCCTCGACGTCGACACCGCCGATGGATTCCAGCGTGGCGAAACCGACGTCGCTGTCCTCGTCCTCGTCACCGCTCCAGGCGTCGTCGACGAACGTCCCGGTCACCTTCCACACCCCGTAGGGCGCCTTGCCCTCCCGGTACCCCGGCGCGAACCACACCGCGCCACCGCCCAGACAGTGAGCGGCGGTCACGATCAGGTCGCGCTGTGCGCTGTGGACCACGGAGGCCGTGCAGAAGTGTCCGCCCGCCTGTGCGTCGCCCGTCCCGAAGAGCGCACCGACCCTCGCGACCGCCGCGCCGGCCTTCGCCACGGTGGTGACGCCCAGCGGTCCGGGGCCGCCGTCGGCGGCGGACACGGAGGAGGTCGTGACGGCCAGCATCACGAAGGCACCGAAGAACGCGTGCCGCCGGTTGCCTGGGGGGCGTGGGATGCGGTTCATCACCTCCCACTGTGGCCCAGGAAGGTGAGAAAGACTCCGCAAGCAATCTGAATTTCCTCTGTGATCCTCTGTCGCCGCAGGTCGGCACGGGCACGCCGCCGGTTGCCGCGTCCCCCTTTCGGACGCACCGGTGGGACTCACGACTCCTCCCCCGAAGGGCTTCCGCACGTATGCGCGACCGGGCCGACCACCGGCACGGCGAGCCCTCTCGGACGCGGGGTCTAGCCGCCCGTGTAGGCCGCCGTAGTCCGTTCCGCCGCGGCGCGCGCCGACTCCTCCGGCTCACCGGACGCCACGTTCGCCTCCCGCCAGGCCTCGCTGCTCAGCGTCACGTAGCGGCGGCCCTCGTCGGACATCAGCCACGCCATGCCCTCCGCGGGGTCCATCGAGGCCCCGGTCGCCAGGTACCGCGAAAGGCCCAGCAGACCGGTGTCCCAGCCCACGCCCACGGCCCCCGGGCCGAACTCCGCCCAGCGCTCGTCGTCCACATGCGCGATGTGCTCGAGTTCGAACCGTGTCCCGCCGTCCTCGACCGGCGTCAGGCGCAGCTCGATCCAGCTCACCTCATCGCCGTACTCCCACGTCGCGAAGAAGCTCTTCGGCGGATCGCAGCGCTCGATGGTGCCGCCCGCGTTGCCCTCGAGCTGAAAACGCCCGCCGACGCGGAGCTCTCCGGAGACCGGCAGGAACCAGCGCGGAATGCGCTCGGGGTTCGTACAGGCGTCCCAGAGGTCGTCGAGCGAGGTGCCGTACGTCCGCGAGACCGTCACCACCCGCGCCTCGCCCGCCTTGAACTCCCGCCGGCCCACCTGCCGCCGTACCACATTGATCTCGTGCGTGACGTCCATGTCGTCAGCCCTCACTCTCTCCCGTCCGGCGCCCGAGGCGGCGCTCCCGCTTCCCCCGTGCCAACTCCGTCTCCAGCGCGTCCAGCCGAGGGGCCCAGAAGCGCCGGAAGCGCCCGATCCACTCGTCGACGTCCCGCAGCGGCTCGGAGTTCACCGCGTACAGGCGTCGCGTCCCCTCGGGTCGCACCGTCGCGAACCCGTTCTCGCGCAGCACCTTCAGATGCTGGGAGACACCGGGTTGCGATATCCCGAACTCCGCCGTGATGACCTCGCAGACCGACCCGGACGTCATCTCCCCGTCGGCCAGCAGTTCGAGGATCCTGCGGCGCACAGGGTCTCCGAGCACATCGAATGCGTGCATGGGAGGCAAGATATCAGCATGCGCTTATATAAGCGAGTGCTGAACAATCGAAAACGGGCGTGCCCGGCGGCTCGCCTGGCGGACACGCGCGGGCCCCGCGGGGAAATGCGTCACATCTCCCGGGAGTCCGGTCAAGCCGTGCCCAGCGGACCGCCATCGAGCGGCCATCGACACGTAAGGCACCGCCCTCGTTCGGTAAGGGGGACGTCAGGATTCCCGAGATCTCTTGTTGTCGCGGACGCAACAAGTCATCGTCGTCCACGGGCCGCCGAGCCGTCGCCGGAACCACCGCACCGGCGCGCGGCACATGCCCTCACCGCCCCTGTCACCGCATGCTCAGGAGGCCGTACGTTGCGCCCGCCCCGCTCCCCCCGGACGAACGAACGCGACACCCGAGCCGGCGCACACGACTGCGCGAGCACACCGGCCGCCCTCGCCAAGTACCGCTTCTGCGACGGCATCCCGACCCGCACTGCCGCCAACGACCGGCCCGTGAGGGGCCGCCCGGCGGACATCGCGCCCTCCCGCCTTCTCCGTAAGGCGGTTGAGACCGAGCACCCGGCAGTCGTCGCGGACCCGACGGGCTGACCTCCGGCCACCGGGGAGGCCGGCGGCGGGGGTCGTGGGGACCCCGTCCGCCGGCGCACCGGCGGAACGGGCCACGGCACCCGGCCGCGGCCCGTTCCGCCGTCCAGCGATAGCCTTCCGCTCGTACGGGTGACACCCCGACGGAACGGTCAACACGTCCGGGCCGCGTCGCGGGTCGATCCAGGTCCTCGCTGCACGGAGGAGGTCACCGACGGAGCCGCACCGGAGGTTCCGCCCGACCCTCATTGCCCGGCGTGACCAGGCATGATACACAGAGTGACCAGATGCCCCTCGGTGAACCGTCCCACGCCCCCGAGAGGGTCCCGCGCGGGCCGATGGCAAGGGACACGTACGAAACCCGCCAATCAATGACGCCAAGTCGACATGCGACAGCGCCATCGTCAGCGACAATGACCCTGACCTCTGCGACGGTGGCAGGGGTACGGAACTACCCACTAGGGGCGGTGACTTACATGTATCTCGCGGCCGCAAAAGGCGACATCAACACGATCATCGGCGGTATCGCCCCAGACTGGGGTCCTTTCGGCAGCCTGGGCAACGAGGCTCGCGTGATGGTCGAGGTCGTGATGGCCATCGCCATCCTCCTCTGCCTGGCGATCGCGATCTGGGGCGCGGCGAAACAGCGCATCGGCGCAACGGCCCTGCGCGACACGTTCAGCGCCGAGCAGGGCAAGGGCCTCATCATCGCGGGCCTGACCGGGGTTTTCATCATCGGCTCGCTCGGCACGCTTTTCACGATCGTGTACGGCATGGCCGTCTAGACCCCGCCCCGGACCACCACGACCCTGACGCACCATCAGTCCCCGCCCGGGTGCGCAGGGTTCCCACCCTCCGACCCACCCGTCCGTCGCGCCCACCGGCTGAGGTTGCGTTCCCCAGATGTCGAGTCACCACACCGCGCCCGCGCGGAAGCCAGCACGGCTACCGTCGTACTTCTACGAGTTCCGACACGAAATGCGAATCGGCTACGAGGTCGAGGGGGCGTGCGCGGCGTGAATCTCGATGACGGTGCCTCCCGCGGGGGCGACGAACAGTACGGCGGGGTGGGACAGACCCGCACGCGGCTGCCCGAGCGGGCCGGTGACGTGTACGGGGGCGCCCGGCGGGGCCGGTCGTCGTCCCGCAGCCTGGTGACGGTCGTCGGCGTGGTGGTCCTCCTGATCGCGGCGATCGCCTTCGCGAACCGCGGGGGAGGGGACTCCTCTTCGGACAGCGGCGACAACAAGCCGAACACGTCCGCGACGGCTGCCTCCGGCACACGCCCGGTCAAGTCGAAGTCGTCCGGCATCCCCTCGGGCTTCGCCCACGACCAACAGGGGGCGGCGTCGGCTGCGGCGAACTATGCGGTGGTGTTGGGGTCCGACGGCATGTTCAACGAGGAGAGTCGGCACAGCATCGTCGACGCCATCTATACGCCGACCGCGGCGGGCAAGCTTCAAAGCCCGATGGATCAGGCCTACTCGACGGATTTCCTTGCCAAGTTGGGGCTGGATGCCAACGGCAACGCGCCGGCAGGAAGCACCTTCGTGTCGCGGACAGTCCCCGTTGGCACCAGGAGCACGCATTACACCCCCGACAACGCCAAGGTCTCGGTGTGGTACATGGGCCTCATCGGCATGTCCGGTCAGGGCTCGATCGATCCGGTCAGCTCAACCTGGAAGACGTGGAATTTCGACCTGCAGTGGCTCGACGGTGATTGGAAGATCGTCAGAGATTCCCAGACCGACGGCCCCGCCCCCGTGCCCGGCGACGACAAGGCCGCAACGTCCGACGAGATCAGCAAGGCCATCGAGGAGTACGGAGGGTTCACATATGCCCGGTAGCCCGCGCTTCGTACTCAAATTCGCGGCTGTAGTGGCCGCCGCCCAGACGCTGACCATTCCGCTGGCTGCGCAGGCTTCGGCCGCACCGTCGCCGACGCCTACTCCCACGACATCGAACGATCCGTGCGACCTCCTCATCGGCCCCGCCAAGCAATACTGCGAAAACGGCGACACCTCCGGAGGACCCGGTCCCGATACCCTGACCGATCCCCTCGACCCCCTCTCCTCCCTCGCCAAGGGCTGTGCCAACGCCGCGTCCTGGACCGTGGACAAGCTCAGCGAGGCCGTGAAGGAGACCGCCAGCGTCGACTTCACCAACCAGCAGTTCCTGCACCAGTACGAGATCGTCTTCGCCGCGTCGACCATCCTCACCCTCCTGCTGTGGCTGCTGGCCGTCGCCAAGAGGGCCGTGCGCGGCGTCCCGCTCACCACCGCCCTCTCGGAAGCGGTCGGCTTCCTCTGGCTCACCGTGCTGGCCTCGGCCTTCACCCCGCTGGTCCTCTACACGGTGGTCTCCGCGACCGACAGCGTCAGTGACGTCCTCGCCAAGGCGACCGGCGACCAGACCACCACGTTCTTCGGCGCGTTCTCCGGCGCGCTCAGCAAGGGGTCGAACATCGGCGGCGGCCCCATCATGCTGATCCTGGTGTCGCTCGTGTCGATCCTCGCGGCGGGCGTCCTCTACCTGGAACTGTTCCTGCGGGCCGTCCTGCTGTACGTCGGCGCCCTCCTCGGCGTCGTCGTCTACTCCGGCCTCGTCGACAAGAACCTCTGGGGCCACGTCCGCCGCTGGGCCGGGATCATGATCGCGGTGATCCTGGTCAAGCCGGTCATCGTCATAGTGCTCGGGCTCGCGGGAGCGCTGGCCACGGACAACGGACCCGACTCCCTGGCAGCCGTGGTCTCCGGGCTCGCCATCATCCTGCTCGCCATCTTCGCGAGCGCCATGATCTACCGGTTCGTGCCCGGCTTCGGCGACGAGATCGCCGCCTCCCGCAGCAACCGCATCATGCAGGGCGCCGAGCGCAAGGCCGCCGCCGTCATCAGCTCCCCGGCGACCCTCGTCGCCCAGGGCATCAAGACCCACAGCACACGCGCCGACAGCAACGGCGGCGGTGGCGGCAACCAACCGCCGCGCCCCGCAAACCCGGTGTCCGGCGGTGTGGCCGCGCACAGCACCCGCGCCCCCGGCGGCGGATCCGTCCCCGCCACGCCCCCACCGCGTACCAGCCCGGCCGACACTCCGCACGCCGGCAGGACCCGCAACAGCAGTACCAACCGCACGGGAGGTGAAGGGCGTTGACGACCGAGTCCCACCTGTCGCATCCGGTCACGCCCCGCCGGACATATCTGATCGGCCGCGCCCGGCCGAACGCGATCATCGGCCGCAACCGCGAGTCCGGCGAGATCGTGCTGATCATCGCGGGCGCGTTCCTCGGCATGATGTGCGGCCTCCTCGTCCCCTTCCTCGCGCTGCGTATCGTGCTCCTGATGGGTTTTCCGCTGCTCGCCCTGGCCGCCGTGTACATCCCCTACAAGCACCGCACGTTCTACAGGTGGTTCGAGATCAACCGCACGTACAAGAGGACGCTGCGGCAGGGAACGACGTACCGAAGCAGCGTGATGGAGGCCGGCACCGCCTTCGACGGACGCGAGGTCGAGATCGGACCGCCCCCGGGCATCGGGCGCATCAGCTGGCTCGCCGCCCCGTTCGGGCCCGACGAGATCGCCGTACTGCTGCACGCCGACCGGCGGACCGTGACCGCCGCCATCGAGATCGAGGGTCCCGGCGTGGGCCTGCGCGACAGCGAGGACCAGGAGGCCCTCGTCGACCGCTTCGGCACGCTCCTCAAGCACGTGGCGAACGGCGACGGCTTCGTCACCCGCCTCCAGATGCTCGCCCGGACCCTGCCCGCGGACCCGGACGCACACGCGAAGGACGTCGCCCAGCGCGGCGACGAACGCGCTCCCACATGGCTGCGGCAGTCCTACGACCAGCTCCAGTCCATGGTGTCCACCAGCAGCGAGCAGCACCGCGCCTACCTCGTGGCCTGCATGCACTACACCCGTGAACTGGCGGCCGAGGCCCACACCATGGCGCGGGCCGCACGCCCGCAGGGCGGCAGGAAGGTCGACCGGGACGCGGGCCTCGCGGTCGTCATGGCACGCGAGCTCACCGACATCTGCTCGCGGCTCCAGGAAGCCGACATCCGCGTACGGCAGCCCCTCGGACAGGGGCGGCTCGCCTCCCTCATCCACTCCATGTACGACCCCGACCACCCCATCGACCACATCCAGGCGATGACGAGGCGCAACGCCTGGCCCGCCGAACTCGACGCCATGGAGCCCACCTACCTCCAGGCCAAGACCCGGGAGTCGTCGACGCGGGCACCCTGGTGCCACGCCACCGCGTGGGTCAAGGAGTGGCCCATGACGCCGGTCGGCGTGAACTTCCTGGCGCCCCTCCTGGTCCACACCCCGGACGTCATCCGCACGGTCGCCGTCACCATGGACCTCGAACCCACCGAGGTCGCCATCGAGCGCATGCTGACCGAGAAGACGAACGACGAGGCGGAGGCCAGCCGCGCCGCCAAGATGAACCGCACCGTCGACCCCCGCGACATCGCCTCCCACTCCCGTCTGGACCAGCGGGGCGAGGACCTCGCGAGCGGTGCGGCCGGCGTCAACCTGGTCGGCTACATCACCGTGTCCGCCCGTTCCCCGGAGGCCCTTGCCCGGGACAAGCGGACGATCCGGGCCTCGGCCGGCAAGTCCTATCTGAAGCTGGAGTGGTGCGACCGCGAGCACCACCGCGCCTTCGTCAACACGCTCCCCTTCGCCACCGGCATTCGGAGGTAAGGACCTGATGCGGGATCCGCTGTCCGTCCTGACCGACGCCTTCACGTCCTTCCTCTTCGGCAAGGTCGAGACCACCCGGCTGCCCGTCCGCACCTCCACGGGCCAGGCCCAGGCCGTCTACCTGCCGACGGCCGCACCGGGACTCGGCGACTCCGGCGTGATCATCGGCCGCGAGGTGTACTCCGGGAAGGGATACATCTACGACCCCTTCCAGCTCTACGGTCAGCAGCTCCCCGCTCCGCACTGGCTGGTCCTCGGCGAATCCGGCAACGGCAAGTCGGCCCTGGAGAAGACGTACGTCCTGCGCCAGCTGCGGTTCCGGGACCGGCAGGTCGTGGTCCTCGACGCGCAGGGCGAGGACGGCGTCGGCGAGTGGAACCTGATCGCGGAGGAGCTGGGCATAACGCCGATCCGGCTCGACCCGACGGCTGCGCTCGACCACGGCATCCGGCTCAATCCGCTGGACCCCTCGATCACGACGACGGGACAGCTCGCCCTGCTCCGCACGATCATCGAGGTCGCGATGGGACACGGCCTGGACGAGCGCTCCGGCTTCGCCCTGAAGGTCGCCCACGCCTACGTCAACGAGACCATCGTCGAGCGCCAGCCGGTGCTGATGGACATCGTCGAGCAGCTGCGCCACCCCGAGCCCGAGTCGGCCGAGGCGATGAACGTCGCCCTCGACGACGTCCGGGCCTGGGGCCTGGACGTGGCGCTGGTCCTGGACCGTCTCGTCGACGGCGACCTGCGGGGCATGTTCGACGGGCCCACGACGGTCGGCATCGACCTGGACGCGCCGCTGATCGTGTTCGACCTGTCCCACATCGACCGCAACTCGATCGCCATGCCGATCCTGATGGCGATCGTGGGCGTGTGGCTGGAGCACACCTGGATCCGTCCCGACCGGAAGAAGCGCATCTTCCTGGTCGAGGAGGCCTGGCACATCATCAACAGCCCGTTCGTGGCCCAGCTGTTCCAGCGGCTGCTGAAGTTCGGGCGACGGCTCGGCCTGTCCTTCGTGGCGGTCGTCCACCACCTCAGCGACGTGGTGGACGGGGCCGCCGCCAAGGAGGCCGCCGCCATCCTGAAGATGGCCTCCACCAGGACGATTTATGCCCAGAAGGCGGACGAGGCACGGGCGACCGGCCGCGTTCTCGGCCTGCCACGATGGGCTGTGGAGATCATCCCGACGCTGACACCGGGCATCGCGGTCTGGGACGTCAACGGCAACGTCCAGGTCGTCAAGCACCTGGTCACGGAGTCCGAGCGGCCGCTCGTGTTCACCGACCGCGCCATGACGGAGTCGTCCAGCGACCGGCAGACGGACGACGCCCTGCGCGCGGCGGAGTTGGAGGCGGAAGAGCGCGCGGCAGCATTCATGGAGCAGCGGCTGAGCGACATGGACGGCTCGTCCGAGTCCACGGTGGCATAGACATGGGGTCCCGATGAGACCAGGCAAGGAGCAGCGGGACGGCCAGGGCGGCGTCTCCGACGGTCTGTTGGTGGGTGTACTGGCCTTTCTGCTCGGTGTGACGCTGATGGTGTGGTCGGCCACCGGCCTCTCCGGCTGGTTCGCGCAGGGCGCATGGCCCCATGGCGTCGGGCTCAGCAACACACCGGTGGCGATGCGCCATCTGATCGCCGAGCCGCACGACATCGCGGCCGCGTGGCCCAACACCCCCGCGGACCAGCTCTCCGGCTACGGGCTGTTCTGGGGCCTGTTCATAGGCGAACTGATGGTGCTGTTCGTGCTCACCGTCTTTGCGATCGGCACGGTGGCACGCTGGAAGGCGGTACGGGCGCGCCGCAGGGCCGCGCCCGTTCAAGCCCTGTCACCGGCACGGGTCGCGGGGCCACCGAGCCCCGTCCCGGACGTCTCGGCCCGGGACGCCGGCACGGCCCTCGTCGCCGATCCGGCACCGGTTCCCACCCCACGCCCCGGTGCGGGGGAGCACCATGACCCCGAGCCCACGGCTCCGGCACAGGCACCCGTCCGGACCACCCTCGAACAGCCCGCCGCCGCCACTGCGGAGCCCGTCAGGACCGCCGGGCACGTCGGCGTGGTGAGCGAGCGGAGCGGCCTCGGAGCCTCACCGTCCACCTCCTTGACGCCCGCGTCCGTGGTCCTCGGCGCGCCCGACGTCCGTCATCCCGTCGCCGCCCAGTCGGTACGCGACGCCGAAGGACCCGTCCTGGTCGTCACCTCGAACCCCGCACTGTGGTCCGAGACCAAGGATGCCCGCGCGAAGCTCGGCCCGGTCCTCCTCTACGACCCCTCGCACCTGTGCGACACCCCGGCCCGGCTCCACTGGGCACCGTCCGCCGGCTGCGAGGACAAGACGACCGCGGCGGCCCGAGCCGTCGCGCTGCTCGCTCCGGTCCGACCCACGGCCCGTATCGACCAGGCGGTCGCGGACGTCGCGGAAACGCTCCTGCGGAGCTATCTCCACGCGGCGGCCGTCGACGGCCGCACCATCCGGCACATCCACCGCTGGGCCCAGGGCACCCAGGTCCAGGAGACGGTACGGGTACTGCGGACGAACCCCAAGGCTGCGTCAGGCTCGGCCGGCGAGCTGGAGGCGGCGCTCACCTCGCATCCCGAACGCAAGGACGTGGCACAGGAGCTGACGGCGCGTGCCCTGTCCTGCCTCTTCACGGTCAATATCCGCGAGGCATGCACATCCAACCGAAGTGACAGCCTTGCCTTGGATTCCTTCGTCAACGAAGGGGGCACGCTTTATGTGGTGGGTGAATCCATCGAGGACCCCAGGCAGCACCCCGGCGCCATGCCCCTGCTGACGGCCCTCTCCTCCAGCGTGGTCGAGCGCGGCCGGCGCATGGCCGAACGGTCATCCTCCGGTCGCCTCGACCCACCACTCACCCTCGTCCTGGACGACGTGGCAGCCGTGGCCCCGCTCCCACAGCTCCCCGAGCTGCTCTCCACCGGAGAAGTCCGCGGCCTGCCGACCCTGGCCCTGCTCCGCTCACGCGAACAGGCCCGCGCACGCTGGCCGCAGTACGACCTGCCGGTGCAGAGCCACTAGTACCGCTCGATCACCATCTCCAGTTCCGAGTCCTCACCGTCCCCGGACAGCGGTACGGTGACCCCGCTCGGCACGAACCCCGCCTTGCGGTAGAAGGCCCTGGCCCGCACGTTGTCCTCGTGGACGATGAGCCGCACGCGCTCGGCACCGCGTCCCCACGCCCACTCCAGACCGGCGTCGAACAGCGCTTTGGTCAGCCCGGTTCCGCGGTGCCCGGGCCGCACGAACACGGCGACGACATGTCCCTGTCTCCGGTCCACATCGAACCCGGCCCAGTCCGTCGTGCCGGCCTCCTCGAGCAGCACGGTCAAGGTGCCCGCCCATGTTCCGTCCGGTGCCTCGGCGATGATCTGCTGGGCTCCGGTCTCCCCTTCCGCGGCTCCCGCCGCCCGCTCCTGCCAGAACGAGTCCGGCTTGGCGAGCGCGTCCTCGTAGGTCTCCAGGAACGCGAGATGGGCGACCGGGTCCTGGAGCGCGGCGAGCCGCAGCTTCTTCGCGGCGGGCCAGTCCTCGGGACGTATGGATCGGATGACGTGAGACATGCGGCCACGCTAACGGCCGCACGCGGCAGATGCGCCCCAATTTTCCGCGGAGCCCCGGCCGCACATGATCAGTGAACGCCGGCAAGCGGAGCCGGAAACGCGAAAGAGCCCCAACTCACGGGTATCCACCCGGAGTTGGGGCTCTTTCTCAATATTTGTTCGGCGGTGTCCTACTCTCCCACAGGGTCCCCCCTGCAGTACCATCGGCGCTGAAAGGCTTAGCTTCCGGGTTCGGAATGTAACCGGGCGTTTCCCTCACGCTATGACCACCGAAACACTACGAAACAGAACGCCACACCACCCACAACAATGGGCGGGGCTGTTCGTGGTTTCAGAACCAACACAGTGGACGCGAGCCTCTATGGACAAGCCCTCGGCCTATTAGTACCGGTCACCTCCACACGTTACCGTGCTTCCAGATCCGGCCTATCAACCCAGTCGTCTACTGGGAGCCTTACCCCATCAAGTGGGTGGGAGTCCTCATCTCGAAGCAGGCTTCCCGCTTAGATGCTTTCAGCGGTTATCCCTCCCGAACGTAGCCAACCAGCCATGCCCTTGGCAGAACAACTGGCACACCAGAGGTTCGTCCGTCCCGGTCCTCTCGTACTAGGGACAGCCCTTCTCAAGACTCCTACGCGCACAGCGGATAGGGACCGAACTGTCTCACGACGTTCTAAACCCAGCTCGCGTACCGCTTTAATGGGCGAACAGCCCAACCCTTGGGACCGACTCCAGCCCCAGGATGCGACGAGCCGACATCGAGGTGCCAAACCATCCCGTCGATATGGACTCTTGGGGAAGATCAGCCTGTTATCCCCGGGGTACCTTTTATCCGTTGAGCGACGGCGCTTCCACAAGCCACCGCCGGATCACTAGTCCCGACTTTCGTCCCTGCTCGACCCGTCGGTCTCACAGTCAAGCTCCCTTGTGCACTTACACTCAACACCTGATTGCCAACCAGGCTGAGGGAACCTTTGGGCGCCTCCGTTACCCTTTAGGAGGCAACCGCCCCAGTTAAACTACCCATCAGACACTGTCCCCGATCCGGATCACGGACCCGGGTTAGACATCCAGCACGACCAGACTGGTATTTCAACGACGACTCCACCTGAACTGGCGTCCAAGCTTCACAGTCTCCCAGCTATCCTACACAAGCCGAACCGAACACCAATATCAAACTGTAGTAAAGGTCCCGGGGTCTTTCCGTCCTGCTGCGCGAAACGAGCATCTTTACTCGTAGTGCAATTTCACCGGGCCTATGGTTGAGACAGTCGAGAAGTCGTTACGCCATTCGTGCAGGTCGGAACTTACCCGACAAGGAATTTCGCTACCTTAGGATGGTTATAGTTACCACCGCCGTTTACTGGCGCTTAAGTTCTCAGCTTCGCCCACCCGAAAGTGAGCTAACCGGTCCCCTTAACGTTCCAGCACCGGGCAGGCGTCAGTCCGTATACATCGCCTTACGGCTTCGCACGGACCTGTGTTTTTAGTAAACAGTCGCTTCTCGCTGGTCTCTGCGGCCACCCCCAGCTCAGACCGTAAAGATCATCACCAGGTGTGGCCCCCCTTCTCCCGAAGTTACGGGGGCATTTTGCCGAGTTCCTTAACCATAGTTCACCCGAACGCCTCGGTATTCTCTACCAGACCACCTGAGTCGGTTTAGGGTACGGGCCGCCATGAAACTCGCTAGAGGCTTTTCTCGACAGCATAGGATCATCCACTTCACCACAATCGGCTCGGCATCAGGTCTCAGCCACAAGTGCAACGGATTTACCTATCACACGGCCTACACCCTTACCCCGGGACAACCACCGCCCGGGATGGACTACCTTCCTGCGTCACCCCATCACTCACCTACTACCACCTTGGACCGGCGGCTCCACCACTCCCCTTCACCCGAAGGATCCAGGACGGCTTCACGGCCTTAGCATCAGAAGGTTCGATGTTTGACGCTTCACAGCGGGTACCGGAATATCAACCGGTTATCCATCGACTACGCCTGTCGGCCTCGCCTTAGGTCCCGACTTACCCTGGGCAGATCAGCTTGACCCAGGAACCCTTAGTCAATCGGCGCACACGTTTCCCACGTGTGAATCGCTACTCATGCCTGCATTCTCACTCGTCAACCGTCCACAACTACCTTCCGGTGCTGCTTCACCCGGCAGACGACGCTCCCCTACCCATCACAACACCCGTTAGGGCTATATGCTGCAATGACACGACTTCGGCGGTACGCTTGAGCCCCGCTACATTGTCGGCGCGGAATCACTAGACCAGTGAGCTATTACGCACTCTTTCAAGGGTGGCTGCTTCTAAGCCAACCTCCTGGTTGTCTGTGCGACTCCACATCCTTTCCCACTTAGCGTACGCTTAGGGGCCTTAGTCGATGCTCTGGGCTGTTTCCCTCTCGACCATGGAGCTTATCCCCCACAGTCTCACTGCCGCGCTCTCACTTACCGGCATTCGGAGTTTGGCTAAGGTCAGTAACCCGGTAGGGCCCATCGCCTATCCAGTGCTCTACCTCCGGCAAGAAACACACGACGCTGCACCTAAATGCATTTCGGGGAGAACCAGCTATCACGGAGTTTGATTGGCCTTTCACCCCTAACCACAGGTCATCCCCCAGGTTTTCAACCCTGGTGGGTTCGGTCCTCCACGAAGTCTTACCTCCGCTTCAACCTGCCCATGGCTAGATCACTCCGCTTCGGGTCTTGAGCGTGCTACTCCAACGCCCTATTCGGACTCGCTTTCGCTACGGCTACCCCACACGGGTTAACCTCGCAACACACCGCAAACTCGCAGGCTCATTCTTCAAAAGGCACGCAGTCACACCAAAGTGCTCCCACGGCTTGTAGGCACACGGTTTCAGGTACTATTTCACTCCCCTCCCGGGGTACTTTTCACCATTCCCTCACGGTACTATCCGCTATCGGTCACCAGGGAATATTTAGGCTTAGCGGGTGGTCCCGCCAGATTCACACGGGATTTCTCGGGCCCCGTGCTACTTGGGTATCTTCCAAACGAGCCGCTGACGTTTCGACTACGGGGGTCTTACCCTCTACGCCGGACCTTTCGCATGTCCTTCGTCTACATCAACGGTTTCTGACTCGTCCCACGGCCGGCAGACCGCAGAAGAAAGAACCCACAACCCCGCACACGCAACCCCTGCCGGGTCTCACACGTATACGGTTTGGCCTCATCCGGTTTCGCTCGCCACTACTCCCGGAATCACGGTTGTTTTCTCTTCCTGAGGGTACTGAGATGTTTCACTTCCCCTCGTTCCCTCCACACTGCCTATGAGTTCAGCAGCGGGTGACAGCCCATGACGACTGCCGGGTTTCCCCATTCGGAAACCCCCGGATCAAAGCCTGGTTGACGACTCCCCGGGGACTATCGCGGCCTCCCACGTCCTTCATCGGTTCCTGGTGCCAAGGCATCCACCGTGCGCCCTTAAAAACTTGGCCACAGATGCTCGCGTCCACTGTGCAGTTCTCAAACAACGACCAACCACCCGTCACAGCCCACCGAAGCAGACTTTTACCGGGGTCGGCGCCGAAGGACGAGCAGCGCTCGCACCCTCAGACACCCAACAGCGTGCCCGACACCCTCGCCGACAAGATCCGCGTTCCACGCCGAAGCAGTACTAACGTCCTCATCCATCCAAGAGTGCCGAATAGTCAACGTTCCACCCATGAGCTGACCACCGTCGATCATTCGCCGACGTAGTGGCTCTGGCCGCCTTGCGGCAGCTAGATGCTCCTTAGAAAGGAGGTGATCCAGCCGCACCTTCCGGTACGGCTACCTTGTTACGACTTCGTCCCAATCGCCAGTCCCACCTTCGACAGCTCCCTCCCCGAGGGGTTGGGCCACCGGCTTCGGGTGTTACCGACTTTCGTGACGTGACGGGCGGTGTGTACAAGGCCCGGGAACGTATTCACCGCAGCAATGCTGATCTGCGATTACTAGCGACTCCGACTTCATGGGGTCGAGTTGCAGACCCCAATCCGAACTGAGACCGGCTTTTTGAGATTCGCTCCACCTCACGGTATCGCAGCTCATTGTACCGGCCATTGTAGCACGTGTGCAGCCCAAGACATAAGGGGCATGATGACTTGACGTCGTCCCCACCTTCCTCCGAGTTGACCCCGGCGGTCTCCCGTGAGTCCCCAGCACCACAAGGGCCTGCTGGCAACACGGGACAAGGGTTGCGCTCGTTGCGGGACTTAACCCAACATCTCACGACACGAGCTGACGACAGCCATGCACCACCTGTACACCGACCACAAGGGGGCACCCATCTCTGGATGTTTCCGGTGTATGTCAAGCCTTGGTAAGGTTCTTCGCGTTGCGTCGAATTAAGCCACATGCTCCGCCGCTTGTGCGGGCCCCCGTCAATTCCTTTGAGTTTTAGCCTTGCGGCCGTACTCCCCAGGCGGGGCACTTAATGCGTTAGCTGCGGCACCGACGACGTGGAATGTCGCCAACACCTAGTGCCCACCGTTTACGGCGTGGACTACCAGGGTATCTAATCCTGTTCGCTCCCCACGCTTTCGCTCCTCAGCGTCAGTAATGGCCCAGAGATCCGCCTTCGCCACCGGTGTTCCTCCTGATATCTGCGCATTTCACCGCTACACCAGGAATTCCGATCTCCCCTACCACACTCTAGCCTGCCCGTATCGACTGCAGACCCGGAGTTAAGCCCCGGGCTTTCACAATCGACGCGACAAGCCGCCTACGAGCTCTTTACGCCCAATAATTCCGGACAACGCTTGCGCCCTACGTATTACCGCGGCTGCTGGCACGTAGTTAGCCGGCGCTTCTTCTGCAGGTACCGTCACTTTCGCTTCTTCCCTGCTGAAAGAGGTTTACAACCCGAAGGCCGTCATCCCTCACGCGGCGTCGCTGCATCAGGCTTTCGCCCATTGTGCAATATTCCCCACTGCTGCCTCCCGTAGGAGTCTGGGCCGTGTCTCAGTCCCAGTGTGGCCGGTCGCCCTCTCAGGCCGGCTACCCGTCGTCGCCTTGGTGAGCCGTTACCTCACCAACAAGCTGATAGGCCGCGGGCTCATCCTGCACCGCCGGAGCTTTCCAACCTCCCAGATGCCCGGGAGGCTCGTATCCGGTATTAGACCCCGTTTCCAGGGCTTGTCCCAGAGTGCAGGGCAGATTGCCCACGTGTTACTCACCCGTTCGCCACTAATCCACCCCGAAGGGCTTCATCGTTCGACTTGCATGTGTTAAGCACGCCGCCAGCGTTCGTCCTGAGCCAGGATCAAACTCTCCGTGAATGTTTACCGGATATCCGGTCGAACACCACGAGAGCGGAACCAGGAAGAGGAATAATCCCCCCGGTCCACAGCGTCCTCGCTGTGTTATTTCAAAGGAACCTCGCCCCGATCAGAATGACCGGAGACGGGGTATCAACATATCTGGCGTTGACTTTTGGCACGCTGTTGAGTTCTCAAGGAACGGACGCTTCCTTCGTACTCACCCTCTCGGGCTTTCCTCCGGGCGCTTCCCTTCGGTGTTTCCGACTCTATCAGACCATTTCGCGATCCGATTTCCTCGGTGCTTTCCAGGTTTACGCTCTCGCGTTTCCCTTTCCGGCGTTGTCGACTCTATCAGATCCCTCAGTTCCCTTCGGGGCCTGACTCCCAGTCAACCGGGTTTGCCCTTACGGCTGTTGGGCCGTTCGGACTCGCCAAACCCTAGCGGATCTCTCCGGCGATTCCCAATCGAGTGGATCTCGAGTGGTTCTGCGTCGACACGCGCCGAAGAAATCGAATTCGGGCGCGCCGAAATCGATCCCATCGGGAGATCTTGCTGAGTGGTTTGACTGCCGCTGTCGCGGCGGGAGTTGCTGCCGGAGAAGCGTTACAGCCTCGTGGCAACTCGGAGAACTTTACGGATCTGGGGTTGGACTGTCAAGCCTGCCCGGGCCGACGCAGCGCCAAACCTCCGCCTGCGTCAGTCCAGGTCGCTGAGGCGTCCGCCGGCGTCCGGCTGGGCGTCCTCCACCCGGCGCAACAGGCGGGTCAGCACCTCACCGAGGACCGAACGGTCCTCGGTGGAGAGGTCCTGGAGGAGGTCCTCCTCGAAGCGGGAGGCCAGGCGCATCGCTTCGAGCCACTTCTCGCGTCCCTCGGAGGTCAGCTCCACGATCACCCGGACGCGGTTGGCCTCGTCGCGCTCACGGGTGACGAGCCCTTCGCTCACCATGCGGTCGATGCGGTGGGTCATGGCGGCCGGCGTCAGGCCGAGCCGCTTGGCCAGGTCGCTCGGACCCATGCGGTACGGGGCGCCGGACAGCACCAGCGCCTTCAGCACCTCCCACTCGGCGTTGCTGATCCCGAGCTCCGCCGTCTGCCGGCCGTAGGCGACGTTCATACGGCGGTTGAGCCGGGACAGCGCGGAGACGATCTTCTCCACCTGCGGGTCCAGACCCTGGAATTCGCGCTGGTAGGCGGCGATCTGTTCGTCGAGCGTCGGCTCACTGCCGCCGGGGGTGTCACCCATGGCCGCAGTATGGCACGCACCTGCTTGGCGTTGAAGTCCTTCACAGTGTAATGTTGAAACGGTCAACTTTAGCTTCTAAGTCTTCAGGGTTAACTGCTTCAGAGGTGAGACCTTCTGGTCGTGCACTCCGGGCGGTCCCTCCTTCCCAAGGCAGGTGAACGTGACCAGAGCGATGGGCGCAGCGATGCGCCGGATCCATGTAGGCAACGCACTCAGCGCGTTCGGCCTCGGCTTCACCGTCCCGTATCTGTACGTGTACGTGGCCCAGGTGCGCGACCTCGGTGCCGCGACGGCGGGCCTCGTGCTCGCCGTGTTCGCCGTGGCCGCCCTTGTCGTCCTGCCCTTCGCCGGGCGGGCCATCGTCCGGCGGGGTCCCCTTCCGGTGCTGCTCACCGCCCTGGTCGTCGCCGCGGCCGGCGCCCTGAGCCTGGGCCTCGCCGCCACCGCCGTGCGCGTACTCGTCTCGGCGGCGCTGCTCGGTGCGGGGCAGGCGGTGATGCAGCCCGCGCTGGCCACGATGATCGTGGACTCCTCGACCACGCGGACGCGGTCGCGTGCCTTCGCCATGCAGTTCTTTCTGCAGAACCTGGGGCTCGGTGTCGGTGGTCTGATCGGGGGGCACCTCGTCGACACCACGCGCGCCTCGTCCTTCACCCTGCTGTTCGCCGTCGAGGCCGCGATCTTCCTGCTGCTCGCGGTGATCATGGCGACGGTCCGGATCCCGCATCTGCCCCAGGCGGAGGCCGACGCGCAGCGAGGCGGCCGGTCGAGCTGGAAACAGTTGCTGGGCAACCGCGCCATGGTGCAGCTGTGTGTACTCGGCTTCGTGCTGTTCTTCGCCTGCTACGGCCAGTTCGAGTCCGGACTGAGTGCGTACGGCGTGGAGGCGGCCGGAGTCTCCACGTCCGCGCTGGGCACGGCGCTGGCGGCGAACACGATGGTGATCGTCGTGGCGCAGTTCGCCGTGCTGAAGTTCGTCGAGCGGCGGCGACGGTCTCGGGTGATCGCGGCCGTCGGGCTCCTCTGGGCCGTCGCCTGGGCGATCGCGGGCTACGCGGGTCTCGGGCACGGCAGCAAGACCATGGCGACCGCCGCCTTCGTCTCGACGTACGCGCTCTTCGGGCTGGGTGAGGCCATGCTGTCGCCGACGCTCGCCCCGCTGGTCGCGGATCTTGCGCCGTCGGGCATGGCGGGCCAGTACAACTCGGCGTTCGCCCTGGTCAAGCAGCTTGCTCTGGCGGTGGGCCCGGCGGTCGGAGGTCCGCTGGCCGCGTCGCTGCCGGCGCCGTACGTCGTGACGTTCCTGCTGTTCTCGCTGGGCATCACGTTCCTAGCGGTCCGGCTCGGGCGCAGCCTCACACCCGCCCAGAACCACCCCTCGAGGAGCCGCGTGGTTGCCCAGGGGGCACCGGGTCGCACGGACGGTCTGGAGGTCAGCCCGTCCTGCGCGTGAGCGACGGGTCCCTGAAGCCGGCCGGGGTGCGAGCGCACGACCACACGGTGCTTCGCACCCCTGGGCGGCCCCGCTCAGCGGTCAGCCGGCTCCCCGGGGCAGCGCGAACTCGCACCACACGGCCTTGCCACCGCCCGGCGTCCGGCGCGAGCCCCAGTTCGAGGCGATCGTCGCCACGATCGCGATGCCCCGTCCCGCCTCGTCCGCCGGCTCCGCGCGACGACGGCGGGGCAGATGGTCGTCGCCGTCCGTCACCTCGATGATCAGCCGACGGTCCGTGCGCCGGAGGCGCAGCCTCATCGGCGGGACTCCGTGCTGAAGGGAGTTCGCGACGAGTTCGCTCGCGGCCAGTACGCCGAGGTCGTGCAGATCCGTCGGGAACCGCCAGCTCGTCAGCACGCCCGAGGCGAACGCACGCGCGCGCGGGGCCGCCTCGACGCCCCCGAGCAGGTCCAGGGCGGCGTTGCGGAACAGATCGCCGTCCGGCCCCGGTCTCGCCGGGTGCTGGAGGACCAGGAGCGCCACGTCGTCGTCGTGTCCCGCGGTGACGCCCGCCGAGCGCAACAGGCGGTCGCAGATCACCTGCGGCGTGCCCGTGGCCCCCGCGAGTGCGCTCTCCAGCGCCGCGATGCCATCGTCGAGGTCCGCGTCCCTGCGCTCCACCAGGCCGTCCGTGTACAGGACGGCCGTGGCGCCCGGGCCCAGCGGTACCGAGCCGGACGCGTGGATCCAGCCGCCGGTGCCGAGCGGCGGCCCGGTGGGCTCGTCGGCGCGCAGCACCACTCCGCTCTCGTCCCGCACGAGGATCGGCAGGTGACCCGCCGACGCGTAGACCAGACGTCCCTCGTTCGGGTCATGGATGGCGTACACACAGGTCGCGATCTGGTTGGGGTCGATCTCCTGGGCCAGACCGTCGAGGAGCTGGAGCACCTCGTGCGGAGGGAGGTCCAGACGGGCGTACGCCCGTACGGCCGTGCGCAGTTGGCCCATCACCGCGGCCGCGCGGACCCCTCTGCCCATCACGTCGCCGATCACCAGTGCGGTGCGGCCGCCGCCGAGCGTGATCACGTCGTACCAGTCGCCGCCGACCGCCGCCTCCGTGCCGCCCGGCTGGTAGGTGGCGGCGATGCGCAGGTCGTCGGGCTCTTCGAGTTCCTGCGGCAGCAGGGAGCGCTGGAGGGTCACCGCGGTTCTGCGCTGCTCGCGCTCGCTGGCCCGCAGCCGTTCGGCGGCCTCGGCGTGGTCGGTGACGTCGGCGGCGAAGACGAGCACGCCCCTGGCCCTGTCGCCGGGCACGTCCACCGGAGTGCACGTGAACGTGTACGAACGGCCGCTCGGCGCCTTGCGGGACTTCACCGTGCGCGGCTTGGAGCTGCGCAGGACCTGGTCGAGCAGCGGGAGCAGCCCGAGCTCGTCCAGCTCGGGCAGCGCCTCGCGCGCCGGTTCACCGACGGGGCGCGCGCCGAAGGCCGCCACATAGGCGTCGTTCACATAGGCGATGCGGTGCTCGGGGCCGTGCACGAGGGCGACGAGGGCGGGGATCCGGTCGAGGACCTCTCGGGCCGGCAGCTCGTCGACGGCGGGCACGCCCGGCGGGTCGTCGGTGAGCCGCTCGGCGCGGGCCACGGGCACGGAGCCGTCACCCAGCCGATCCGGGGAGACCGTGTGCTCGGTCCGCGCTGCGGCGCGGCGCTGCGTTCCGGGGAGCCGGGCGCTCCAGCGCGTGAAGTTCACCGATTCCTTGCCTCGTCGTTGTCGTCTCCGGCCCGCTCCGGTTCCGGTCGGGGTCCGGTCCGGAGGCCCGCCCCGGGGGTACGGCCCAGTCGGGGGAAGCCTGGTGGATGCGCCCGGGCGAGGGTCGGCCCGCCCACGGTCGTGGACCAGTCTCCCCGACCGGGCCGACATCCGTCAGACGTCGGCCCTTTCGGCGGAGTTCCTGGATCCGGTCAGGACGACCCCTTCGGGTGCCCAGGAGGCTTTCCACCGGCCGCAAGTTCGAACTCCGCGCGGGGGTGTTCGAGTGAACCGAGAGAGACGATCTCCCGCTTGAAGAGCCCGGCCAGGGTCCATTCGGCCAGCACACGCGCCTTGCGGTTGAAGGTGGGCACCCTGCTGAGGTGGTACACGCGATGCATGAACCACGCAGGGTACCCCTTCAGCTTGCGCCCGTAGACGTGGGCGACACCCTTGTGCAGTCCCAGGGAGGCGACCGAGCCCACGTATTTGTGCGCGTACGTCTCCAGCGCCCGGTCGCGCAGCGAGCGCACGATGTTGTCGGCGAGCACCCGTGCCTGGCGCACCGCGTGCTGGGCGTTGGGCGCGGTCTCCTGGCCCGGTTCGGCGGCGGTGACGTCCGGGACGGCCGCAGCGTCGCCCGCGGCCCAGGCGTGCCGGACGCCGTCCACGGTGAGTTCGGGGGTGCACTTCAGGCGACCGCGGCCGTTCAGCGGAAGGTCCGTGGCGGCCAGCACGGGGTGCGGTTTCACTCCGGCGGTCCACACGACCGTGCGCGCGGGGAAGCGTGCGCCGTCGGAGAGGACGGCGACCCGGTCGACGCAGGACTCGAGCCGGGTCTTCAGGCGTACGTCGATGTTGCGGCGGCGCAGTTCACTGACCGTGTAGCGGCCCATCTCCTCGCCGACCTCCGGCAGGATGCGGTCGGAGGCCTCCACGAGGATCCACTTCATGTCCTCGGGCTTGACGTTGTGGTAGTAGCGCGCGGCGTAACGGGCCATGTCCTCGAGCTCGCCGAGCGCCTCCACGCCGGCGAATCCGCCCCCCACGAAGACGAAGGTGAGGGCCGCGTCGCGGATCTCGGGATCGCGCGTGGAGGAGGCGATGTCCATCTGCTCGATGACGTGGTTGCGCAGCCCGATGGCCTCCTCGACCGTCTTGAAGCCGATGCCGTGCTCGGCCAGACCGGGAATCGGCAGCGTGCGCGAGATGGAGCCCGGGGCGAGGACGAGTTCGTCGTACGACAGCTGCTCCGTCTGCCCGGTCTCCTCGGTGGCGAGCGTGTCGAGCGTGGCGGTGCGCTTGGCGTGGTCGATGGAGGTGACCTCGCCGACGACGACCCGGCAGCCTTCCAGGACCCGCCGGAGCGGGACGACCACATGGCGCGGCGAGATGGCGCCGGCGGCCGCCTCCGGCAGGAAGGGCTGGTACGTCATGTACGGATCGGGCGACACCACCACGATCTCGGCCTCGCCGCACGCGAGTTCCGCCTTGAGTCTGCGTTGCAGACGCAGGGCCGTGTACAGGCCGACGTAGCCGCCGCCGACGATGAGGATGCGCACACACTTCGGGGGGTCGGGGGGCGTGCCCCGATGGGTTGCAGCCGTCACCATCCCATGACGCATCGGACTCTGGAGTTTGTCCACAGCCCCGGCAAATTGTGTGACCGGACAACGGCACGAGGCAGAGTTGGCCGAATTGCCGGACTGTGTGAAAGGACCGCAGGTCAGCAGGTGCGTGCGAGGTGTCGTTCGGGGGATCAATCGGGACGTAACCGCCCCGTACTCCGATCGGGGGGCGCTCTGTGCGGAACCTGCCCCTTCTGAATTGACCCCTGCTCAACTATGTTCGTGTGTCGACGGGGTGTAAGGGGTTGCGCTCGACCGGCCCGCGACGGGCGGACCTGGTCGCATACGGCGCTGGTTCCGTGCACACCGGCTTCCAATGGCGGGAAGTCTCCGGGGGGAGACGTCATCACCGGGGGATCGCTTATGCACATTCAGGACTCTCATTGGCCGTCCACGTCTGCCGTCGGACCGGCGGGCGCGATGAGCGCGGCCACGGGGAACGGACGCGGGGACGGTGCTCGGTCGACACCGCTGCGCGTGGACGCACAGCGCAACCTGGAACATGTACTGCGGGCGGCCCGCGAGGTCTTCGGCGAGCTGGGCTACGGCGCGCCGATGGAGGACGTGGCGCGCCGTGCCAGGGTCGGCGTCGGCACGGTGTACCGGCGCTTCCCGAGCAAGGACGTCCTGGTGCGGCGGATAGCCGAGGAGGAGACCTCCCGGCTGACCGATCAGGCCAGGGCGGCGCTCGGCCAGGAGGACGAGCCGTGGTCGGCGCTCTCGCGCTTCCTGCGGACGTCGGTGGCGTCGGGCGCGGGTCGGCTGCTGCCGCCGCATGTGCTGCGGGTGGGAGTGGCCGAGGACGGTCCGCAGGGGCCGGACTCCCTGCTGGTGGACGAGGCGAGGGTGCCGCAGCAGCGCTACCCGTCGGCCACCGAGCTCCGGCTCGTCGAGCAGCGGACCGCCGCGGAGCAGGACGACGCCGGTGCGGCCACGCTCCTCGAGGTCGTCGGTCAGCTCGTCGAGCGGGCTCGTGGCGCGGGTGAACTGCGGCCCGACGTCACCGTCGCCGACGTGCTGCTGGTGATCGCGACGGCGGCGCCGTCGCTGCCGGACCCGGCCCAGCAGGCGGCGGCCTCGGCCCGGTTGCTCGACATCCTGCTGGAGGGCCTGCGCTCCCGCCCGGCCTGAGCCGGTCGGCGCTCCGTCCGGGCCCTTGCTCGTCGGCTCTCCCCGGGCGCGGATCCTGTGCGGTCCGCGCCCGGGACACCGACCGCGTATCATCCGTCCCGGCGAGCCGTCCCACGAACTCGGGCGGTGCTCCACGAACGGGATCACCGGCAGGGGCCGTCCCGGGCTCCCACGACCCGGTTCACCCGCACATGGACGACGGGGCCCGGCTCATCGGACGGGATGGCGCGCGGATGCCTCCGCCAGGTCCGCCAGTACGTCCTCCGCCGTGAACGCGGAGCCCTTGGCCTGTTCGGCGTCGAAGCGTGCAGGGCCGAGGGCGTCCCGGGCCGCTTCCCGTGTCCGCTCGACCTCCGTGGACTCCGGTGCGGGCCGCACCGACGGACCGCGCCAGCTGTCCGCGGCGGCGAGCAGCCGGACCGCGTCGGCGTGCGCGCCCAGGCTTCCCAGGACGTTGGCCGCGGTGTCCACGAGTCCCGCCGTCACCGCCTCCGCGCACTGGCCCGACACCGCCTGGCGCAGTGCCTCGGACAGCTTGGGCAGACCGGACTCCGGTCCCGACTCGGCGACGGTGACGAGTGCGTCGACACCGTTCAGCGCGGCGACGAACTGCGGGGGCGGTGTGCCGCTCCACATCTCCACCCGCGCCCGTTCCCACCACTCCCGCGCCACGGCGGTCTCCCTGTCGTCCAGCGCCATGTGGGCGCGCAACAGCGACACGTACGCGCGGGCGTCCTGCACTGCGTACCGATCGGCGGCATCGCTCGCCTCGTCCAGCGCCGCCCGCGCGTCCTCCCGCTTCCCTTCGCGGTACGTGATCTCACCGAGCCGTGCGATGAGGAACGGGGTCTCCGCGTATGCCCCCACCTCGTGGGCGAGCCGCAGCGCCTCCTCGTACTCGCCCTGCGCCTCGGGGAAGTCGCCCCGCCCCATCGCCGCCTCGCCCGCCGCGCTGCACACCTGCGCACGCATCCAGCGGTCGCCCACACGGCGGCTGATCAGGCGGAGTTCGGCGAGGTCGCCGTCCACGTCGTGCAGACCGCCCTGCGAGTCGACGAGGACGTGCGTGCGGAGCATGAGGGTGACGCCGATCTCCCAGTCCTCGCCGTGCCTGCGGCAGTTGGCGAGCGCCGCGTCCATGGCGAGCCGGATGTCGTGCGGTTCGCCCAGGTAGTAGGCGGTCATCGGCCAGATGATGCCGGGCGGCCGGGCCGCGTCCCGGCCTCCCCGCGAGAAGTGCTCGTGCACCAGGGCGACGTACCGCTGCGATCGCTCGTTCCGCATCGATTCCGCCGGCCGCGACTCGGCGAGCAGAAACATGTGCAGGATCCGCAGTTTCATCCGCAGCGCATGGAGGGGGTGCCCCCGCTCGGCGTCCTCATGGGCGAGGAACGTGTCGACGGGGTCGACCGCCTCGAGCTCCTCGAAGGCGTCGACGGCGGGGCGCCCCGCGGAGGCGGTGCAGGACTCCGCGTCCCCGGTCCCGACCCGGCGCGGGACCGCCGTCGGCGCGGGAGCGCCCGGGTCATGGCCGGCGCGGGCGTCCAGGACCGCTCCGAGGCGCAGCAGGCGGTCCACCCACTCGGCGCCCTCACGGCGGAAGTTGCGCAGCCACCAGAACCAGCCCGTCGCGAGGGCGACGGCCGCCGCCTCCTCCTCGGCGCCCGCCACGATCGCCCGGTGCAGCCCGGTCCGGATGTTGTCCAGCTCGGTCTCCAGCCTCTGGATCCACGGGAGTTGATCGGCGGAGCGCAGCCTCGGCTCGGCCTTCTCGACGAGCGCCCGCACCCATCGGCGGTGCCGGCGCTCCGCCGCCGCACGCAGTTCGGGGACCTCGGTGGCCCGCTCGGCGGCGTACTCGTGGATCGTCTCCAGCATGCGGTAGCGCATACCGCCGCCGTCCGCGTCGTACGGGGCCGCGACGATCAGGGACTTGTCCACGAGCGCCCCGACGAGGTCGGCGGCGGGTCCGGTGCACACGGCCTCCGCGGCGGCCAGGTCCCAGCCGCCGGCGAAGACGGAGACCTCGCGCAGCACCGTGCGCTCCCGCTCGTCGAGCAGATCCCAGGACCAGTCGACGACCGCACGCAGGGTCTGCTGGCGGGGCAGCACCGTACGGCTGCCGGAGGTGAGAAGCCGGAACCGGTCGTCGAGGCGGTCGGCGATCTGCCGTGGGGTCAGCAACCGGAGCCGGGCCGCCGCGAGTTCGATGGCGAGGGGCAGACCGTCCAGGCGGCGGCAGATCTCGTCGACGGCCTCCGGGTCGCGGGCCGCGGGGGCGTCGGGGCGCACGGCCGCCGCGCGCTCCATGAAGAGCCGGTGCGCGGGGTCGGGCGGCAGGGGTTCGACCGGGCGGACCGACTCGCCGGGCACGCCGAGGGGCTCGCGGCTGGTGGCGAGGATCGTGAGCCCGGGGCAGTGGGTCAGAAGGGTCTCCGCGAGCTCCGCCGCGGCGCCGATCACATGTTCGCAGTTGTCGAGGACGAGGAGTTCGCTGCGAGGTGCGCAGTACTCGACCAGCAGGGCGACCGGATCGTCGTGGGGGACCGCCATGTCGTTGGTGATCAGCGCGGTCTCACGCAGACCGAGCGCGCTCACCACCGCGGCCGGCACCGCCTCGGGCCGGTCCAGCGGGGCCAGTTCGGCAAGCCACGCCTGCGGCAGCCCGGCGGCGGCCTCCTCGGCGAGCCGGGTCTTGCCCGAGCCTCCCGGGCCGGTGAGGGTGACCAGGCGCGACCTGCGCAAGTCCGAGCGGATGGCGTCGAGTTCGGGCTCCCGGCCCACGAAGGAGTTCAGGCGCGGGCGGAGGTTGCCCGTGCGGGCGGCGCGGGAGGCCGCCGGGGCGAGGGTGGGGCGTACGGGCGGCGACGGTACGGGCTCGGAGGGCTCGGGGGAGAGCAGCTCGGCGTGCAGCGACTGCAGTTCCGCACCCGGGTCGGCGCCCAGCCCGTCCGCCAGCGCACGACGCACGACCTCGTACGCGGCGAGCGCGTCCGCTGCACGCCCCGTGGCGCGCAGGGCGCGGATGAGGAGGGCGTGCAACGGCTCGTCGTAGGGACGGGACGAGGTCAGCTCCGTCAGCTCGGGTACGACGTCGTCGGCGCGGCCCAGGCGCAGATCGGCCTCGATGCGGGTCCGGTTCGCCGCGAGGCGCAGTGCCTCGGGACGTGCGGCGGCACCACGGTCCGGGAGGTCGGCGAGGGCGGGACCGCGCCACAGGGCCAGGGCCTCGCGCAGATCACCGGCGGCCGTCAGGGCGTCGCCCTCGGCGAGGGCCGCGGTGCCGCGCTGCACGAGGTCCTCGAAGAGGAAGAGGTCGACGGCGTCGCGGGAGGCCACGAGGCGGTAGCCGCCGGGCTCGGAGGTGACGGCGTCACGTCCGACGACCCTGCGGAGCCGTCCGACCAGGGCCTGGAGCGCGGCCGGGGCGTCCAGCGGCGGATCGTCGGCCCACACCTCGTCGATCAGGTCGGAGAGCGTGGCGGTACGGCCGGCGCGCAGGGCGAGCGCGGTGAGCAGGCCGCGCACGCGGGGGCCGCCGAGGGGGACTGGGGTTCCCCGGTCGTCCTCTGCTTGGGCGACGCCCAGGATCCTGTACCGCATCGGGCCATTCTGGCCGGGGAGGTGCGGTACGGCCACGTGGTTCGGCGTGGTGGAGCCCCGATGCACCGGGGGATGCCTACGCGCCCGCGCCGAGGGCGCGTCCCTGGGGGGCGATGCCCGCCGGCACGGCGCGCGCCCGGGCCGGGGTGCCCGTCCAGCAGGTGCCCCTTCGGGCCAGCAGGCGCCGCAGCCACAGTTCCAGGGCGACGAGGTCGGCGATCCCGTCCAGCGGGAGGGCGACGCCGTCCGCCGCGTCCCGCACCGCCTCGCGGACCACCCGGGCCTCGACCAGGCCCGCCTCGGCGAGGAGCGGTGTGTCGAACAGCGCCGTCAGGGAGTCCGCCGCCACCCGCAGACCGGTGCGGGCGGCCACGGCGGAGGACGCGTGCGTGGGTGCGCCCCAGCCGGGGGGCAGGCCGCCCACTCCCGCGCCCTCCAGCACGCTGCGCAGGATCGCCGCCCGCGCTCCCGGCTGCACACGGAGCGCCTCGGGGAGGGCCCGGCACGCGCGGACGACCTGGTTGTCCAGGAAGGGAGCGTGCAGGCGCTGGGAGCGGATCTCGGCCGCCTGTTCGAGCACCCGCAGGTCCGCCGCGTGTCTCGCCAGCGCCGCCCGGGCGCGGAAGTCGCCCGGCCGCTGTCCAGGACCCACTCCCGTCCGGCCGGCGGCTCCTTGGAGGCGAACCGATACTTCAGCGAGTGCCTCACCGGTGAGCCAGCGCGCCGCGGGCCCCGGTCTGGCCCAGGTGAGCGCCGCGAGCGACGCGCCCACGGCGCCTCCGGGCTCCTCGAACCGCCGCTGCATCAGCCGGTCGGAGAGCGCGTCGACCCCGGCACGGTACGACGTACGGGCCAGCCGTCGCGCCGCGCTGTACACCCGCGCGGGGACCATCACCGAGCCGTCCGCCTTCGCGAGCGCGGCCACCGGGCGCACCAGATGGCGCCGCTTGCGGTCCATCAGCAGGTCCGCCAGACGGGCCGGGTGCGCGTCGAGGACCTGGCGCGCGCCGTAGCCCGTGAAGTGGTCGGCGCTGCCCGCGGCCAGTCGTGCGCGATGCCGGGCCGCCGTCACCAGGGACGGGCCCGGTTCGTCGGTCAGCGGGCCCTCCAGGTCGGCGTACGGCAGCACCTCTTCGCCGCCGGCCACCACCACGTGGTGCAGACGGGGGTTCGCCGCCAGCGTGCCCGCCCGCTCCAGCTCCGCCTCGCGTCCTCCGACGGCCAGGTCGTTGAACGTGACGGCCAGCAGACGCTCACCCGCTCCGGTGCCGTGCCCGAGCACCGTCCCGGGCATCCCGGGCAGACCCGCGGCGAGCAACGCCAGCGTGCCGGAGGCCGGCCCGCCGGAGAGGTCGGAGCCGATGCCGGGCACGGGCATCCCGCGCGCGGCGCGGCGTTCGGCCGGCCCCATCCCGGGAACGGGCCCGGGGTCGATGTCGGTGCCCGGGACGTGCCGGGGCGCCGCCAGACGTGCGCGGACGGCGTCCACGAGGGCGTCGCGCACCGCGTCCACCGCCGCTCCCGGGTCCGCCGGGGGTGCCGCGACCGCGAGCGAGGCGACCGGCTCGTATCCGGCGATCTCGCGCGATCCCGCCCGCAGGATGAGCGCGTGGCCCGGCGGGATGCGCCGCACGCCGTCGTACGGGGTCGAGTCGTGCACCGCGGCCGGTACGTCGGGTGCGGCGAGGAGGGCCGCCAGGTGCCCGAAGTCCAGATTGGCCTCGATGAGGTCGGCGAGGGGGAGAGCGGCGGTCGCGTAGGCCGTGCCGCCCGCCCAGGGCGTGTAGAACACCGGCCGCGCGCCCGCGAGATCGCCGCACACCGTGATCCTGCGTCCGACCTGGACGACGGCGGTATAGCTGCCGGGCCAGGCGGTCAGATGGCGAAGTGCCCCTCCCCGGGCGGCGAACAGGCCGACGCGCAGTTCCTCGTCGGACGCCCCGCACATGCCGAGGACCGCGATCCGGTTCTGGGCGTCGGCCTTCACCACGCGCACCTCGTCCGGGCGCCAGTCGCCCACCGCCCACAGGGGGTCCGGGTCGCCCCACAGGAGTTGGGAGCCCACCGGGTGCACGGTCTCGCCGTCGTATCCGGTGGCCCCGGCCGACCCGGGCACTGCGGCTCCAGCGGCGGTGCTGCTCCAACCCACCAACCACCGCATCGACGCCTCCACAGGCTGGGGACAACCAGTGCACCGTACGAACGGCTCCCATGCTGCCACGAAGAGTGCCCCTGGGAGGGTGTGTGCACTGCTTGCGCGCCGTGGAATGCGCCCGTGCACGAACCGTCACGAGCCGGTGGACTCCCGTTCGGGAAACGGCCGCCGGGCGGAAGTCATGAGCGAACAGCGACGTGAATGCGCCCCCGAAATGCTCCCCGAAAACGCCCTTCGCGCCCTGAAGAGTGGTGGTAGGAGCCTTGATCGCCACTGAGGACCACCGTCGGATTTCGGCCAAATCGGTGGTGAGCGGGCAGGATTGGGCACGCTCCGTACAGGCCCTCGCGCAACGCACAGTCCGGGAGGTGGAGTTCACCTCCCGGACCGGTCCGCCGCCCGCGGGGATGAAGGCGGCGGTGTCCCCCAGCCCACTGGATCCAGTACAGCGGGCCGACCCACGCAAGGCCCATGGAACCGCTCCCCCGGTGGCCGGAGAAGAGCGCACGGACGGGCGCACGGCCACACGCCGGTAGCACGCCGCAACCGTCCGTGCCGAGGTACGGACCACAATCCCGCCATCCGGATTTAAGCCCCTTAACGCTTGGGATGCGGCGAACTACGCTGGGTTTACGAATGCCGCGCGGTTATGCCACCGCTGCGGCAGCCGTCTGTGTCGAGGGGTGACGCATGTCCAGGGAGCAACGCGGGCCGAACGAAAAACTCGGCGCCGTTCTCGCCCTCGCGGGAATCAGCAACGCAGGACTCGCCCGGCGCGTCAACGACCTTGGCGCCCAGCGCGGGTTGACTCTTCGCTACGACAAGACGTCGGTGGCGCGCTGGGTGTCGAAGGGGATGGTGCCGCAGGGCGCAGCTCCCCACCTCATCGCCGCGGCCATCGGCCAGAAGCTCGGCCGCCCCGTACCGCTCCACGAGATCGGTCTGGCGGACGCGGACCCCGCACCGGAAGTGGGCCTCGCCTTCCCCCGGGACGTAGGACAGGCGGTGAAGTCGGCGACGGAGCTCTACCGCCTCGACCTCGCCGGGCGCCGGACCGGCGGCGGCATCTGGCAGTCGCTGGCCGGATCGTTCGCGGTGAGTGCCTATGCGACCCCTGCTTCCCGCTGGCTGATCACACCGGCCGACAGCTCGGTGGCACGTGACCCGAGCCCCGGCGAAGGGGCGGGAGCGCCGCTGAAGGTCGGCCACAGCGATGTCCAGAAGCTCCGCGAGGCCGCGGAGGACGCACGGCGCTGGGACTCCAAGTACGGCGGTGGCGACTGGCGTTCGTCGATGGTGCCCGAATGCCTGCGCGTGGAGGCGGCGCCGCTGCTGCTCGGTTCGTACTCGGACGAGGTGGGCAGGGCGTTGTTCGGAGCCAGTGCCGAACTGACGCGCCTGGCCGGCTGGATGGCGTTCGACACGGGACAGCAGGAGGCCGCCCAGCGCTACTACATCCAGGCCCTGCGCCTGGCGCGCGCGGCCGCCGACGTGCCTCTCGGGGGCTATGTCCTCGCCTCCATGTCGCTGCAGGCGACGTACCGCGGCTTCGGCGACGAGGGCGTCGACCTCGCCCAGGCCGCCCTGGAGCGCAACCGCGGCCTGGCCACGGCCCGCACCATGAGCTTCTTCCGTCTCGTCGAGGCGCGCGCACACGCACGCGCGGGCGACGCCCAGGCGGCCGGCGCGGCGCTGAAGGCCGCCGAGGGCTGGCTGGAGCGGGCTCGCGACGGCGACAACGACCCGTCCTGGCTCGGCTTCTACTCCTACGACCGCTTCGCGGCCGACGCCGCCGAGTGCTACCGCGACCTCAAGGCACCCCGCCAGGTCCGCCGCTTCACCGAGCAGGCCCTGTCACGGCCGACGGAGGAGTTCGTCCGTTCCCACGGACTGCGCCTGGTGGTCTCGGCGGTCGCCGAGCTGGAGTCCGGCAATCTGGACGCGGCGTGCGAGCAGGGCGTACGGGCCGTGGAGGTCGCCGGACGCATATCGTCGGCGCGCACCACCGAATACGTGCGGGACCTTCTGCACCGTCTGGAGCCGTACGGCGACGAGCCGCGTGTGGTGGAGCTGCGGGAGCGGGCACGGCCGCTGCTGATGGCTCCCGCGTAGGCGCTCCGCCCGGCGGGTCCTGCGAGCGGCCGCCCGGCCGCCGCGCTTCGGGGCGGCGGGCCGTCGGGGGCGCTCCGGACCACGCAAGGAACCGCATATCGGCACAGCACCGCGCCGTCACGGGGCGCGGCCCGGTTTGAAGGCATTGTCGGTGGCGCAGTGCACTATCGAAGCCGGGAGGTGAAGCAGGTGCGGGAGAGCGCCTACGACTGCGACGTGCTGGTGATCGGGGGCGGGATCGTCGGCTTGTCGACGGCGTACGCGATCAGCCGTGCCTCTCCGGGCACACGGGTGACGGTCCTCGAGAAGGAGCCCGGCCCGGCCCGCCACCAGACGGGGCGCAACAGCGGGGTCATCCACAGCGGGATCTACTACCGTCCCGGCTCCCTCAAGGCCCGGTACGCGGTGCGGGGCGCCGCGGAGATGGTCGAGTTCTGCTCCGAGTACGGCATCGCCCATGCCGTCACGGGCAAGCTGATCGTCGCGACCGAGCGGGACGAGCTCCCCCGCCTGCACGCGCTCGTCCAGCGCGGCAGGGAGAACGGCATTCCCGTGCGCGAGCTCGGCCCGGCCCAGATCGCGGAGTACGAGCCGCAGGTGCGGGGACTGGCGGCCATCCATGTGGGCACGACCGGGATCTGCGACTTCGTTTCGGTCGCCCGGCGGCTGGGTGAGGCCTCCGGCGCGCAGATCCGGTACGGCGCGGAAGTGGTCCGGATCGATCGGCGTCCGTCCCTGGGCGCCGCCGTGCGCACCGACGACGGCACGATCCTGCGCGCCCGTGTGCTGGTGAACTGCGCCGGGCTGCACTGCGACGAGGTGGCCCTGATGACCGGCGACGACCCGGGGATGCGGATCGTGCCCTTCCGCGGCGAGTACTACGCACTGGCCAGGCCCGAGCTGGTGCGGGGGCTGGTGTATCCGGTGCCGGACCCGGCGTTCCCGTTCCTCGGGGTCCATCTGACGCGGGGGATCGACGCGGAGGTCCACGTCGGGCCGAACGCGGTTCCCGCGCTGGCCCGCGAGGGATACGGCTGGGGGATCGTACGGCCGCGCGAGCTGGGTGGGACGGTGGCATGGCCGGGTGCGTGGCGGATGGCGCGGCAGCACTGGCGGTACGGAACCGGGGAGCTGCTGCGGTCGGTGTCGAAGCGGGCGTTCACCCGGGCGGTGCGCCGGCTGCTGCCGGAGATCGACGAGGACGACCTGGTGCGGACCCTGCCCGGGGTGCGGGCGCAGGCCGTGCTGCGGGACGGGACGCTGGTGGACGACTTCCTGATCCACGAGGGCGCACGCGCGGTCCATGTGCTGAACGCGCCGTCACCCGCCGCCACGGCTTCGCTGCCGATCGGCAGGGAGGTGGCGCGGAGGGCACTGGCCGTACTGGCCCGGGACTGAAGGGCCCACGTCACGTCGGTACGGCGGCCGACCCCGGCCGTGCAGGCCCTAAAATTGGTCCCACTGTGTCTGACTCCCTCAACTTCGCTCCCGAAGATCACCAGATCGCCGTCGGCGGTCCGGGCGGCGGCCATGCCCCCGGCGTGTCCGTGCGTCACAGCCGCGCCAAGGGCGAGCCCCGGTTCCCCGACGGGCCGCAGGCCGATCCCGCCGGCTCGCACTTCGAGCGCCGGATCCGGAGCTTCCAGCCGCGGCGCAGCCGGGTGACGGCCGGGCAGGCCGACGCCCTGCAGCGGCTGTGGCCCCATTGGGGGCTGGACATCGACGGGCAGCGGATCGTCGACCTGGCCGAGTTGTTCGGGAACACCCGTCCGGTCGTCCTGGAGATCGGGTTCGGAATGGGCGAGGCCACCGCACGGATGGCGGCGCAGGACCCCGGCACCAACATCCTCGCGGTCGACGTGCACACGCCGGGGCAGGGCAACCTGCTCAATCTCGCCGACCGGAGCGGACTGACCAATGTCCGGGTCGGGAACGGCGACGCCATCATCCTGCTCCGCGAGATGCTCCGGCCGGACTCCCTCGACGGACTGCGGGTCTATTTCCCCGACCCCTGGCCCAAGAAGCGCCACCACAAACGCCGGCTCATCCAGCCCGAGTTCCTCACGCTCGCCGCCGCCCGCCTGAGGCCCGGCGCGCTGGTGCACTGCGCGACGGACTGGGAGCCGTACGCCCAGCAGATGCTCGAGGTACTGTCCGCACACCCGGACTTCGACAACACGCAGCCCGACGGCGGTTACGCGCCACGTCCCGACTTCAGGCCGCTGACCCGTTTCGAAGGCCAGGGACTGGACAAGGGTCATGTCGTGAACGATCTGCTGTTCCGCCGCGCAGAGCACCGAGACCAGCCCTCCGCCGACGACTGAGCGCCTGTCGCGCGCCGTCGCGAGCGGTTCCCCTCCTCGTTAGGGTCGATGCCGTGGCCACCTTCCCCCCGCATCCGATGCCACCCGGCGGCGACGCCGGCCGGGGCCGTGCCGGGCACCCGCACTGGTGGCAGAAGCGGTGGGTGCGCTACTGCGGGCTGACCACCCTGCTCACGCTCTCGGGACTCGTCATCCTCGCCCTCGTACGCCAACAGACCGGCACCGAGGGCTTTCTGGTCGGCCTCGGCCTCGCCGTGCTGCCCGTGCCGCTGCTCGTCGCCGCCTTCCGCTGGCTGGACCGGGTCGAGCCGGGACCCTGGCGAAATCTGATCTTCGCGTTCGCCTGGGGTGCCTGCGCGGCCGCACTGATCGCGATCGTCGCGAACAGTTTCGCGACCCGGTGGATAGCTACCGCGATCGCCGATCCCCACAGCGCCGACACGCTCGGCGCGACCGTCATAGCACCCGTCGTGGAGGAGTCCGCGAAGGCCGCGGCCGTACTGCTGGTCTTCCTCTTCCGCAGACGCGACTTCACGGGAATTCTCGACGGCGTGGTGATTGCGGGGGTCACCGCGACCGGCTTCGCCTTCACCGAGAACATCCTCTATCTCGGCACGGCCTTCGGCACGGACCGGTTGAGCGGCGGGCACGGGCTCACCTCCGTGACGGCCGCGACCTTCTTCGTGCGCGTGGTGATGTCCCCGTTCGCGCACCCGCTGTTCACCGTGCTCACCGGCATCGGCTTCGGTGTCGCCGCGCTCTCGTCGGAGCGCCGGCGCGTACGCCGTGTGCTGATCCCCCTGGGCGGGCTGCTGCTCGCGATGGGCATGCACGCCATGTGGAACGGCTCGTCGGCATTCGGCGACTACGGGTTCTTCGCGGTCTACGCGTCGTTCATGGCACCCGCGTTCGCCCTGCTGACCTGGCTGGTCGTCTGGACCCGGCAGAGGGAGCTGCGCACCGTGCGCGAGGAGCTGCCTGCCTACATGATCGCCGGCTGGCTGGGGCCCGTGGAGCCGCTCGTGCTCGGCTCGATGCGGGCGCGACGACTGGCCCGGGAGTACGCGGGGCACCACTTCGGCCGAGCGGGGGCGCGCTCCGTCGCGGAGTACGAGGCCTACGCGACATCGCTGGCGTTCCTGCGCCGCCGGGGGCGCCTCGGCCGGGCAGGCGCCGATTTTGTCCCCCGGGAGCGGGAACTGCTCTGCGAGCTGTGGGCACGCCGTGCGGTGGCGCGGCCGGCGCTGGCGGAGGCCGCGCGGTCCATGACACCGGCCATGCCACCGGTGACGGCGCCACCGGTACTGCCGATGTACGGAGCCGCGCCGGCGTACTGGTCACCGCCCTACGGCTCGACGGCACCACCTCCCGCGTACAACCCGTACCGCTCGTAGGGGTCGCCGCAAGGGTCCGGCGCCCGCCGGACCGGGCAGCGGTGACCGCTCGGCGAGGCGGCGGGACGGACCGGTCCGTGCCCTTACGCCGACGCGGCCGTCAGCTTCGCGGACTCCTCGTCCGTCAGCGACAGATCCGCCACCGCCAGCAGGGCCGGCAGCTGCTCCGGGGTGCGCGCGGAGGCGATCGGGGCCGCCACAGTCGGCCGGTCCGCCAGCCATGCGAGGGCCACGGTGGCGATCTCCGCTCCCCGCGCCTGCGCGATCTCGTCCAGGGCCGCCAGGACGCGTGCCGCCCGCTCCGACTTCAGGTATTCGCCGGCCCGCCCGGCCCTAGCCGAGTCCACCGTGGTCCCCGGACGGTACTTGCCCGTGAGGAAGCCGGCCGCCAGCGAGAAGTAGGGAACGGCCGCGAGACCCGCGCGGGAGGCGACGTCCTGCAACGCGCCCTCGTACGTGTCGCGCGAGACCAGGTTGTAGTGCGGCTGCCGCGCCAGGTTCTCGCGGTCGGAGACGTCGAGGGACTCCTGGAGACGCTCGGCGGAGATGTTGGAGGCCCCGATGGACCGGACCTTCCCGGCCTTCACGAGTTCGTCGAGCGCGCCGACGATTCTCCTCGACCGGCACCTCCGGCCGGTCGAAGTGCGTGTAGTAGAGGTCGATGTAGTCGGTGTCCAGACGGCGCAGGGACGCGTCCGCGGCGGCCTTGATGTTGGCACCGCTCAGGCCCGGGTAGTCCGGGTGCTGGCTGACCTTGGTCGCGACGACGACATCCGCGCGGTTGCCGCGCGCCTTGACCCACTTGCCGATGATGGTCTCGGACTCGCCGCCCTTGTTGCCCGGGGCGAAGGCCGAGTAGGAGTCCGCCGTGTCGACGAAGTTGCCGCCCGCGGCCGTGTAGGCGTCGAGTACGGCGAAGGACTGCGCCTCGTCGGCGGTCCAGCCGAAGACGTTGCCGCCGAGAGAGAGCGGGAAGACCTCGAGGCCGGAGGAGCCGAGTTTGCGAAGGGAAGTCATGGTTCATGAGAACGCGCCGACCGGACCGGCGCCTTCCGTGACAGCCGCAAAGATCTTGCAAACCATCGGATCCACCCATTCCGCCCTCGGCGCACCACGGCCGGTGGCCCTGACGTCGGGGGGATGCCGTCAGGGCCACCGGGGCCGGGAGAGGTCCGCGGTCAGGGCGTGAGGCCCCTGCTCTGCAGCCACGCCATCGGGTCGATCGCGTCACCGCCGCCCGGGTGCACCTCCAGGTGCAGGTGCGGCCCGGTCACGTTGCCGGTGGCACCCACACGGCCGATGACGTCGCCGGTGGCAACCTTCTGCCCCACGGTCACGCTGATGGACGACTGGTGGCAGAACCAGAGTTCCGTGCCGTCGTCGAGGGTCAGGATCGTGCGGTAGCCGTACGAGCCGGCCCAGCCGGCCTCCGTGACGGTGGCGCTGTGTATCGCCTTGATGAGCGTGCCCGTGGGCGCGGCGAAGTCGAGCCCGGTGTGGTAGCCGGAGGACCACATGGCACCGGCGTCACCGAAGCGGGAGGTCAGGGTGTAGGAGGAGGTCGGCAGCGCGTACTGCTTGGCGAGTGCGGCGAGCCGCTCCGCCTCGGCCTTCTTCTTGGCCTCTTCCTCTGCCTTCTTCTTCGCGGCGGCGGCCTTGGCCTTGGCGTCGTCCTGCGCCTTGACGGCGGCCGCGGCGGCCTTCTTCGCGGCGGCGTCCTCCGCCGCCTGCGCGGCCGCGGCGGCGATCCGGTCCTGCTGGGACTCGGCCTGCTGCATGATCCGGGCGCGCAGCGCCTCCCCCGCGTCCGAGGAGCCGGCGGCGGCCTCCTCGGTGGTCAGGCCGGCGCCGCTGAGCGCGGTGGCGGAGCCCTTCGGGGCACTGCTGGTGTCCGCGCCGATGAACTCCTTGGCCGAGTGGGTGACCGAGGAGAGGTCGGGCATGGATATGGAGACCGGAGGCTTGCCGCTCTGCGCGGTGGCCATGCCGCCCGCACCTACGGCGGCCATCACGCCGACGCCCAACACCGTGGAGCTGCGCGCGAGTCCGCCCCCGCGCTGCTTGGCGACGCGGTGCCGGCCGCGGACAGGGCGGAGGGACTCCTCGGTGGGGTTCCACTCCTCCCAGGGGCCCTCGTCGTTGCCAGATGCGAAGCCGAACGTCTGAGTGTCGTTCGGAGCGAACGAGGTGCTCTGGGCAGGCCGGTTGGACGCCACGTGGGCGCACTCCTTTCCTTCCGTCTCGCCTACCGGGTTAGCTGACGGGTTCGGAGAGGAAGGTCTCCTACGCGCGTATACCGACCGTGCTTCCACGGCGGTCTCCGCCCGATTCACCCCAAGGTGGTGGTTCCCCGGCTCCCTTGCGGGATTCGGCACACGCGCACGGAGCCGCCTCTTGTGACGGCTGGGACGACCGCGCTGCGTTATCGAACGTTAATAGACCCGGGGCCTTGATTCCAAGCTGTTCGGACAGATCATTAACGCTTCTGGCCTGGACTTTCCCGCCATGATCGGCGGAAAAGGGGCGAGTTGACCGCGCCTCTTAAACCTCAGACGTATTGACGGTAAGTCAGTTGTTATGCGGAGGGGGGTCGGTCACTCACCCTTGGTGACCGCGGTCATGGACGCTCGGGTCTGCGCACCGCCAGCAGGGCCATGTCGTCCGTGGCGCGGCCGCCGGTGTGGCGGGCGACCGCTTCGGTGAGCGCGGCCAGCAGTGCGCCCGGGCCGGCGAAGACCCGGCCGGTGAGGCCCGCGGCGAGGTCGTAGAACTCCCCGTGCCGATCACGCGCCTCGGAGACGCCGTCCGTGTAGAGCAGCAGTGTGGCCCCTGGCGGGAAGTCCCACTCCTCCGCGCGGTCGGGCCGGGCCTCGAGGGCGCCGAGGCCGAGAGGCATCGCGGTCTCGCGGGCCTCGAGCACGCGCAGACTGCCGTCCGGGAGCAGCATCAGCGGGGCGGGGTGACCGCGGTTGAGGATGCGGACCAGGTCGCCGCCGTGCGGGATCTCCGCGAGGACCGCGGTGGTGAACCCCTCGACCATGTCGGGGCCGTCGCGCCGGGTGCCCTCGCGCGACAGGGCCCGCTCCAGCCGTTGGGCGACGGCCTCCGGCGTCGACTCCTGTTCCGCGGCCTCCCGGAAGGCGCCGATCACCACCGCGACCACGGCCACCGCGCCCATCCCCTTCCCCCGCACGTCGCCCACGACCAGCCGTACGCCGTGCGGGGTGTCCTGCACGGCGTACAGGTCACCGCCGATGAAGGCGCCGGCCTGGGCCGCCTCGTACCGGGCGGCGATGTCGAGCCCGCCGATCCGTGCGGCGGGCTCGGGCAGCACGGCGCGCTGGGCGGCCTCGGCGATCCCGCGTGCGGAGGCGAGCCGCTCGTTCTTGCGGCGGACGAGCACGTTGATGAGGACGGCGAGCACCGCGACGGTGACGATGGTGACCGACTCGGTGATCGCACCGGCCCCGCCGAGCAGGCCGAGCCCGACGTGGACGGCGAGGACGGCGACGATCGCCGCCAGGCCGGTGAGAACCGTGCCGCGCAGCGAGTACAGGGGCGCGGCGACGAGGGGCGCCGCGGTGAAGAGGGGGCCGGCCGTGACGTCGGACGGGGTGAGGCAGTCGTAGCACGTGCCGACCACGACGAGCAGCACGGGCAGGGCAGACAGGATCGCCCGCGCGCGCACGAGGCGGCGGGTCTCACGCTCGGCCCGGCCTGGCCGCCGGACGTCCCCGGTACCGGGGACGCGGACGGGTTCTCCGGTGAGTAAGGCGTCGAGGCGGTCCTCGTCGTCGTAGGACTCCTGCAGCCACGGCGCACCTGCTTGCTGAACCACCCGTCCAGGCTTCCCGTAAGGACGGCGGGAGGCGACCGCTGTGGGCCGGCCGGAGTACGGACCGGCGGGACCCGCCCGGGCGGGGGCGAGGGAACGGGCACCGGGGAAACACCGAGGGCCGGAGTCCTCATGGACTCCGGCCCTCGACCATCAGTAGCGGGGACAGGATTTGAACCTGCGACCTCTGGGTTATGAGCCCAGCGAGCTACCGAGCTGCTCCACCCCGCGTCGTTGATTCAAGTGTACGCCATGCGCGCGACACTAATGACACGGGTTTTGCGGCCAGGGGCCCTCACCGGCTCTTTGCAGCCGTCAAGGGGGTGCGCGACGCCTCAGGGACGGCCCGGCGGGGGCAGCAGGTGGGCGTTCGGCGCCTTCGCCTGCTCCTCGTACTCCGGCAGGAGCACCACCTCCGCCCCGGCGGCCGTCAGCAGCGCGTTCCCGTCGGCGGACCGCACGAACGTGTCCGGTTCACGCCAGGCCGTCACCACCCGCCGTATCCCGGCGTCCAGGATCAGCCGGGCACACGGCGCGGGCCGGGACGAGCGGCGCGCGCACGGTTCCAGACTGCTGTACACCGTGGCGCCGGGCAGTCGCGGATCCTCCGGGTCCAGCTTGGCCAGGGCGGCCTCCTCCGCGTGGACCACGGGATCGCCCTCCTCACGGGAGTGCCCGCGCGCCAGCTCGGTGCCGTCGGCCGCGACGACCACCGCTCCCACGCTGAAGGCCGTGCGGGAGGGCGGGCACTGCGCCGCGAGCTCGCAGGCCGTCTCCAGCCACCGCCGGTCCGCGGCCGAGACGAGCGTCCCGGTTCCGGGCGCCGTGGGGACGTACCGCAGCAGCACCACGTCCCCGACCGTCCGCGCCTCCAGCAGCCGCATCCGCCCCGGCGGGTAGTCGCCGGGCCCGAACATCCGCGGCGCCTGCGCCTGCCCCACGAACAGCGGTGCGACCGCGAGCTGAAGCTCGTCCGCGAGCCCCTGCCGCAGCAGCTGGGTGTGCACACGCCCGCCGCCCTCGACCATCAGCCGCCGTACGCCCTTGACGTCCCCGAGGTGGTCGAGCACCGTCCGCCACTCCACGTCGGGGCCGAGCGCGACCACGTCCACGCTCCCCGGCAGCAGCCCGCGCAGCCGCTCGGCGCCCTTGTCCGTCGTATAGACGGCCTTCGCCCCGCCGGTGTGCCAGAACTGGGCGTCCGGGTCGAGGTCGCCGGACGCGCTGACCGTGACCTTGAGCGGGTATTCCGGCAGCCCTGCGGCGACCCGTGCCGCGCGGCGCTCGGGCGAGTTGACCAGCAGCCGCGGGTTGTCGATGCGCAGCGTGCCGGCGCCGACGAGTATCGCGTCGCTGCCCGCCCGCACCTCGTCCACCCGGTCGAAGTCCTCCGGTCCGGACAGCAGCAGCCGCGAGGGCCCGGTGTCGTCCAGGAAGCCGTCGAGGGAGACGGCGGCGGACAGCAGGACATAGGGGTGGGCCATGGGGTGCGCTCCAGTGGGACTTCGGTCGACAGCCAGGAAGGCCGCGCTGCTGACGCTTGGTTCAAGTTTTAAACAATAACTACACTGCCAGTATGACGACCCGCTGGCTCACCCCGGAGCAAGAGCGCGCCTGGCGCTCCTACATCGCCGCGTCCTGGCTTCTGGAGGACACGATCGACCGGCAGCTCCAGCAGGAGGCCGGCATGCCGCACCTGTACTACTCCGTGCTGGCCCACCTCTCCGACGCACCCGACCGCCGGATGCGGATGACCGATCTGGCCGAGGCCACGAAGATCACCCGCAGTCGGCTGACGTATGTCGTCACCCGCCTGGAGAAGGACGGCACCGTCCGCCGGGAGGGGTGCCCGACGGACCGGCGCGGCAGCATGGCGGTCCTCACGGACGCGGGGACGGCGTTGCTGGAGCGTGCCGCGCCGGGCCATGTCGAAACGGTCCGGGCCGCCGTCTTCGACCATCTCACGCCCGAGCAGGTGAGCCAGCTCGAGGCGATCTGCGACCGGATCACGGAGGCGCTCCAGGCGAGCGAGGAGCAGTCCACGTGCGGCGGCCTGCCCTGGCGGCGGCGTTCGTCCTCGGCGTAAGCCCCCGGAGGCCCCGCGGCCCCAAAAGGGTTGCTTGAACTTTAAAGCACGGGCTAGAGTCTCCGACCGAGGTTGTGCTTCAAATCTGAAGCAGCGGGGCACTCCGCACCCGCAGCCGGCCTGGAGGAGGACGACAGACATGACCGACCCACGCGACGCCACCACATCCGGCGACGGCGGCGACCCGACCCGCCTGCCCACCGCCACGGTCCGCACCCGCGTGACGGTCCCGCTGCGCTTCGGCGACGGCTACACGGTCACCGCCGACCTCGTCACCTTCCACGGCCTGGCCGACGGTCAGGAGCACCTCGCCGTGGTCCTCGGCGAGATGTCCGCCGACCGGCCCCCTCTGGTGCGCCTGCACTCCGAATGCCTCACCGGCGACGTCTTCGGCTCGGCCCGTTGCGACTGCGGCCCGCAGCTGCGCGAGGCGGTGGAACGCATCGCCGACCAGGGCGGCGTTCTGCTCTACCTCCGCCAGGAGGGCCGCGGCATCGGCCTCTACAACAAGCTGGACGCCTACGCCCTGCAGGACCAGGGTCTGGACACCTACGAGGCGAACGCCGCGCTCGGTCTGCCGGAGGACGCCCGCGACTACACGGCGGCCGCGCAGATGCTCCGCGCCCTCGGCATCAACAGCCTGGACCTGCTGTCCAACAACCCGGACAAGGCGGCGCAGCTCCGCGCCCTGGGTCTCGCGGTCACCCACGACGTCCCCACGGGCGTCTTCACCACGGCGCACAACGTCCGCTACCTCCGCGCGAAGGTGGTCCACACCCACCACACCCTGCCCCTCACGGAGCTGACGGCCGGCTGACGCGGCCGGCGACGCCGGTGTCCAGGACGGCCGGGGCGGCCTGGCCGCATGTCAGTCGTCGCGGCCCGCCCCCGGCCCGCGCCCGTGGCGCACGGCCTCCGCGGTGCCGCCTCCGAGCCGTGTCAGAGGCCGCCCTGCGACGGTTCCCAGACCGAGCAGTCGTGTGCGAAGAGCACACGCCGGGGGTCGAGATCGGCGAGCCGGTCCAGCCAGGACGGGTAGGCCGGGAGCGGCTGCTCCACGCCCTGTCGGGCGGCGTGGCGGGCCAGCTGGTCCGACGCGAACCCGGATGCGAAGTCATGGGCCTGACCGGCGAGGACCACGGTGCCGTCGTCCTTCCGCAGGACCAGGGACTGATGTCCCTCGGTGTGCCCCGGTGTGGGAACGACCCGGACCCCCGGCCAGATCTCGGTCTCCCCGGTGAGCTCCTCGTAGACGACACCGGGGAAGTCGACCAGCTCGTCGAAGGTGTGGTTGCCCCGCCGGGCGGTGGCCAGCTCCACGTCCTGCACGAGGACGGGCCTGCCCCCCAGAAGGGGATTCCCGCCGCAGTGGTCGAAGTGCAGATGGCAGTTCACGACGACGGAGATGTCGTCGAGGACGGCCCCCGCCGCGGACAGGGCCTCCTGCAGCGCACGGCGCCGGGGCCGGTAGTGCGCCTCGGTCCCGGGGTCCGCGGCGCCGATGCCGGTGTCGAAGAGGAGCAGGCCGCGCTCGTGTCGCACCAGATAGGCGAGCACCGGCTCCACCCGTGGCTGCCCGCTGTCCGTCTCCGAGGCGGGCCGGACGAAGTAACCGAGGTCGAGCCGACGCACCGCGATGTCTCTTCCCATGCCGCCATCCTCGCGGACCGCGCAGCGCACGACGGCTGATCTGCCGACAGCGAAGCGCACCGTCACCGTTCTGTTCCCCGCCGTGACTCGTGAGCGACAATGCCCGCACGAGGCGGACGGAGACGGGGTGTTTCGCGCAAGAGGGTGGTGGGTGGGTCTCGCCGTCTGTGTGCTCGCCGGCGTGCTGGCGTCGGCCGCCCTCACGCTCCTGACCTCGGTCCTTCTCATCGGCCTGCCCCACGGCTGGACGACGGCGACATCCTGGGCCGATGTCCGGCTGCGCTTTTCATGGATCGTCAGGTTCGTTGTCCCGGCTGCCGTCACCGTGCAGCTGACGATTCGTCTCCGTGACCGCGCTCGGACCCGAAGACGAGGCGACGGCCCCCGACCCCCGAAGAGGGGCGGCCTGCACCGTTGACCCGTCCGGCCGGGCACGCGGCCATGGGCGCCCCGACGTCGACCCGCGGCTTCTCGGCCATGCCCGGAGCCCGGTAGAGGAAGACGCGGCCGGCGTACCGCACCGGACGGTCCGGCAGCTGACCGGCGTGACCACTCGGCGGCCGCTTCACCTGCGCAGCTTCCTGCCGAGCCCGCCGTCCCGAAGACGGCGAAACCCCCGCCGACGCAGGTCGACGAGGGTTTCGACCCCGAGGGGTCCTGGTAGGCCCTGTGGGACTCGAACCCACAACCAATGGATTAAAAGTCCACTGCTCTGCCAATTGAGCTAAGGGCCCAGGCGATGTTGCCTCCCCGAGCATAGCCGGAGGAGGCCGGGACTCCGATCGGGTATCGGTGACCCGGCCACACCGACGGCCGAGATCCTGCGGATGGCCCCACCGCCCCGCCCGGTCCTACGGATCCTCCACCGTCGGCGCCCCGGCCCGCGCCGCCTCCCGTGCGCGGGTGCGCGCGTGCTCGGGGTTCAGGAACCAGTGCCGGGCCGACACCACCCACCAGGTCGCCGCGAAGCCGAGCACCGCGAGGACCGCCACCGGGGCGTAGTTGAAGGTCTCCCAGGTGACCGGGGAGACCTGGGGCAGCATGAAGAGGATCGTGATGACCCCGACCCACCCGACCGACACCACCCCGACGATGTGCGACCAGCGGCCCAGGTGCCAGGGCCCGCGTTCGAACGCCTCGCCCTTGCGCACCCGCAGCAGGGTCGGGATCACATAGGCGACGTACAGCCCGATGACGGCGATCGAGGTGACGGCCGCGTAGGCCGTGTAGTTGATCAAGTACGGCAGACCGAGGGCCAGCGCGCCGAGCGCGGCGAGCCAGACGGCCGCCACGGGTGTCCGCGTACGCGGATCGACCGTGTGCCAGACATGCGAGAAGGGCAGGGCGCCGTCGCGTGAAAAGGCGTAGATCATCCGGCTGTTGGCCGTCACCGACGCCATCCCGCAGAACAGCTGGGCGCCGATCACCACCAGGAGCAGCAGCTTGCCCGCGGTCGCGCCGAGGGCGTCCAGCAGGATCTGGGCGGGCGGTGCGCCCGTCGGGGACGCGAGCTCCTTGTCGTAGGACTGGATGGCGAAGGTGAAGCCGAGCAGCAGCACGAACCCGGCCACCCACGACGTCCAGATCGACCGGACGATCCCCTTCGGGCCGGCCGTCGACGCGTCGTGCGTCTCCTCCGTCATATGGGCGGAGGCGTCGTAGCCGGTGAAGGTGTACTGGGCCATCAGCAGCCCCAGCAGCACCACGTAGACCCCGCTGCCCCAACCCGTGTTGTTCACGAACTTCGAGAACACGAAGGACGCCGACTGGTGGTGGTCCGGCACGAAGGCCAGCGCTCCGACGATCACCCCGACCCCCACCACGTGCCACCAGACGCTGACGCCGTTGAGGAAGGCGACGATCCGGACGCCGAAGGTGTTCAGCAGCCCGTGCAGCACCAGGATCGCCGCGAACAGCAGGACCGTGCGGCCCGGTGTCACCTCGAAGTCGAACTGGAGGTTGAGGTAGGCGCCCAGGAAGGACGCGGCGCCGAAGTCGATCCCCGCCGTCACCGCCACCTGGCCCAGCACGTTGAACCAGCCCGTGAACCAGGCCCAGGCCGCGGCGGTCCGCGGGGGCGCGAGGCGGTGGGCCCAGAAGTACAGGCCCGCCGAGGTCGGATACGCCGAGCAGATCTCGGCCATGGACAGTCCGACGAACAGGGTCATCAGGCCGACGACGACCCAGCCCCAGGTCATCACGGCCGGGCCGCCCGTGTTCATGCCGAACAGATAGAGCGTCAGGCAGCCCGAGAGAACCGAGATGATCGTGAAGGACACCGCGTAGTTGGAGAACGCCGACATCCGGCGGGCGAGAACCTGGGTGTAGCCGAGTTGGGCGAGCCGTTCCTCGTCGGACACGGCGGCGCCCGCGGTCCCCGAAGGGCCGCGGGCGCCGGAGGATGAGGGAGATGTCATGTCCCCAGCGATTCCCTCACCGAGGACGTGACATGCGCCACACAGTGGTTGTCATGGCCAAAAGTTGTCGTACGGGTGGCAGCCCCGGGAACCGCTAGAAGATCCCCTTGTACTTCTGCCAGCCGGTGCCGATCTTCACCCGCGGCGCGAAGGACCCGTTGCCGTAACCGGTCTGCCGGAACAGGTTGCCCGCGGTGTCCCGCGCCACGATGTCCGCCTTGCCGTCCCCCGTGATGTCACCCGCACCGACCACCACGTTGTACGAGTTCCCCCAGCCCGTGAACAACCGCACCCGGGAGGCGAAGGTGCCCTTCCCGGTGCCGTAGTAGTGATACAGGACGTTCGACGTGTCCTGGGCGATCAGGTCCCCGATGCCATCACCGTTCAGGTCCCCCACACCGACGACCTTCTTGTACGTCTTCCAGTTGTCGTACAGCTTCACCCGCGCCGACAGCTTCCCCGCACTGGTCCCCTTGTACAGATACACCGCACCCGTCGACGCGTTACGGGCCAGCAGATCGGGCCGCCCGTCACCACTGACGTCCCCCGGCGAGGTCAGCATGTCGTACTGGTTCCAGCCACTGGTCACAAGCGTCGTGTACGGCGTCGCCGGTTTGAGCGCCGCACCACAACCCGGCTTGTACAGACGCACGGCACCGCTGCTCAGCTTCACCAGCACGTCGTTGCACCGGTCCCCGCTCAGGTCGCCGATCGGCACCGCCTTGATCGACGTGGCCCAGCCCGAGGCGGTCGTCCGCGCGGAGAACTTCCCGGTCCCCGTCCCGTTGTGGATCGTCAGAGCCCCCGCGGAGTCGAGGGTGATCAGATCGCCGACGCCGTCCGGGTCCTGCGAGGTGCTGCCCGCGAAGTCATGGCGCGCCGCGCCGCCGTGCAGCAGCCGGACCGTGCCCTTCGTCTCCAGCGGCCCGCCCACGCCGTCCGCCGGCGCGACCGAGAGCGTCCAGTCGTAGGGCCCGTTGGGGAGACGGCCCGTACTGGTCGTCCCGTGCCACTTCACCGCCAGCTCACCGCGCGCCTCCCCGCCGTCGCGGGTGTCGACGACCTTGCCGGTCGCCTTGCTGCGCACCGTCAGACGCCAGTTCACCGCGGGCTTCGACAGCTCGATCCTGGTCAGGGCGGGACCGGAGTCGCCCTGGTCCGCGAAGACACTGTCGCTGGACTCCGCCGGGTCCAACGGACTCAGCGCCTGCTGCGGCACCCCGGACGGTACGAGATGCACACGCTCCTGCTCGTCGACGTAGGCGGCGTTCGGGCCGGACTCGTCGACCGTCCAGCGCACATCCCGCTGCGAGACCCCGGTGTCCGGCAGATCGCCGATGACCCGACTCACGGGCGTTCCGTCCGTGACCGTCGTGAGCGTCAGCTTCCCGGCCCGCCGGTCGTGCGAGACGACAAAACCGTCGCCGAGCTTCGCCTCGTCCGCCGGAACGGGCACGGACCTGTGCGTGTCGCGGTCGTAGACCCCGGCCTTCCCGTCGCAGGTCCAGTAGATCCAGCGGCCGAACGCCTGGAGTTCGATGGGCGTGCACCCGGCGTCGATGGTGAGAGTCTCGGTGGTCTTCTTCGTCGTCAGGTCGTAGGCCGTGACCGTGCCGGGAGTGGTCCCCGCCGTCCACAGCACGTCACCCGAGAGAGCGGCGGCGCCGGGTGCGCGGACGACGCTCGCGACCTCGTTGTCGAGTTGGACGACCCGCTGCTGGGTCGCGGTCGTGTGGATCACGTACCGGCCCGAGGCGTCGGTGATCTGCCCGCCCGCAGGAAGGCTCAACTCCCGCCGGCCGCCCTCGTCGGGCCCGTCGGCCCGGAGGCGGTCGATGCTCGCCGTGTCCCTCGTCAGCCATACCGCGCGGTTGTCCGGCGTGGCGAACAGCCGGCAGGCGCCCTCCGCCGACGGGCAGCCGAACAGATCGTCGCTGTACAGGGAACGCTCACCGAACTCGGGCGTTCCGGTCGCCGCGACGGTCCGGCCGTAGGCCCGGCGGTACCCCTGATCGCGCTCTTCCGCGACGATCAGCCGCCCCTGCTCCAGGGCAAGGCCCTCGATCCTGTACGGCGGTTTCGGCAGCGCCTTGACCTGGGTGACGGCGGGCCGGCCGTCGGCGCCCGCGCGGATGCGCTGGATGCCCCAGTCGTCGGCGGTGGTGCGCCCGACGACCACGGCCGTGCCGTCGGAGACGGCGGAGACGGGGGAGTCCGACGAGGTGAGCACGGTCACCGCGGCACCGCCGGCGATGGGCACCGCGGTCACGGCCGTGCCCGCGCTGGGCCGGTGGACCAGCCAGTCACCGACCACGGCGAGACCGTCCGCGGGGTTCACGCTCCCCGTGCCGTCCAGCGTGACCCCGACCGGGGCGGCCGACAGATCGGAACGGGAAAGCACCTGGACGGCGGCCTCGTTGGGGTTGAACAGCACCACGTGATCGGCGGTGACCTGCGCCTTGAGATAGACCTTGGAGCGCAGCGGGGTCAGGCTCTGCACCTGTCCCGTCCTCCGGTCGACCATGATCGACAGATAACGCCCGTCCTCGGAGGCGTTGAACAGCAGACCCGTGGCGTCCCCGCCCACGGGCGCACCGAGGTTCACACCCTCGGGCAGTCCTCCGACGGGCACGTCACGTGTGGTCCCGTCGGCGTCCGGGATCAGGAGGTGCATCTCCCGCACGGTGGTCCCGTCGGGGGCCTGCACACTGCGCCAGCCGACCGCCAGGTCGCTGTACTCGGTGAGCAGTTGGAGTCCCGCGGGCGTCTGCACGCTGCGGGTGGTCCCGTCCACCGCGTTCCACAGCTCGACCCGTCCCCCGCCGTACTGGTAGGCGATGACGTCGCCGCCGGTCGCCAGGGCGGAGACGGCCCCGGCGGGCTTGACCACGGGCACGGTCCGCCCGTCCGCATAACGCGTCCAGACCTGGCCGGTGTACCCCTCCAGCGAGTGGAAGACGCCCTGGGTCCCGGCGCCGTCGTGGCCCGTGTAGGTCGACCCCTGGAAGAGGCGCGCGGAGGTGTAGGTGCTGCGCAACGTTGCCGGAACCACCGTCTCGTGCGGCCCGTCCGCGAATGCGGCCGATGGCAGCAGAGGTCCCAGCCCGGCGGCGAGAACGGCGGACGCGGCGATCAGCCGCAGGCGTACGAAGGCATGACGCGACAAGGAAATCCCTCCCCGAAAACATGAGAGGGGATGCGTGCGCGTGCGGTGCACGCATCGGATCCCCCGGCCCCCAGCCGCCACATCCCCCTCAAAGCCCGCTGATCGTATAGGAAGTTCACAGCATGCGGGAGCGCGATTACCGCGCCCCCTGCTGCGGCTCGCGCACCACGAACGCCGTGGCCCCCCACCGATTCCGGTGGGGGGCCACGGCGTTCACTGTGCGCTCGGGTCGCGCCCGGCGTCAGCCGTTGCGCTTCCAGCGGGGCTTGTCCTCGCGGCGGCCGAACCCGCCCGAGCCGCGGTGGTCGTCACGGCGGCCGAACGGGCGCTCGTGACCGCCGGCGCGGAAGCCGGGGCGGTCACCCTGGCGGTCGCGGTTGAAGGGCCGGTCGCTGCCGCGGTGCCCACCGCGGTCGTCACGCCGCTCGAACGGACGCCGGTCGTTGTCCCGGCGGAAGCCGCCACGGTCGTCACGGCGCTCGAACGAACGGCCGCCACGCTCACCACGCTCGCCGTCCCGACGGTCGAAACCACGGTCCCGGTCGCGGTTGAAGCCTCCGCGGTCGTCCCGGCGGTCACGGTCGAAGGGGCGACGGTCACGGTCGTTGTCCCGGCGGAAACCACCGCGGTCGTCACGACGCTCGAACGAACGCCGGTCGTTGTCCCGGCGGTCACGGTCGAAGGGGCGACGGTCACGGTCGTTGTCCCGGCGGAAGCCGCCACGGTCGTCACGACGCTCGAACGAACGGCCGCCACGCTCACCACGCTCGCCGTCCCGACGGTCGAAACCACGGTCCCGGTCGCGGTTGAAGCCTCCGCGGTCGTCCCGGCGGTCACGACCCCGGTCGAACTCGCGGTCGCGTTGGGAACCGCCCCGCTCGTCGCGCTGTTCACGGCGCTCGTACGACGAACCGGCCGGCCGCTCCTCGCGCTGGGCACGCTCGACGTCCTGGGCGGTCGGCTGCTCGGGCACGGAGATCTCCGCCTCCGGCGCCTCGGCGGCCGCCGTGGACGCGTCGGTGGCCGCCTGGACCGCCGACTCCGGGTCATCGCCCCGCTCCCGCGCGGCACGGGCGACCAACCGGTCCGCCTCCTCGCGCAGTTCGGTCGCACGCCGGGTGGCGTGCTCCAGCTGCTTGGCGAGGTGGGCGACCTCGCGCTCGGCCTGCTGCGCGGCGTTGCCGGCGGACTCGGCCTGGACCTCGGTCATCGACCGGGCGCCGGTGATGTCGGCGACCTCGGGGTCGAACGCGGCCCCGCCCTGGATGATGTGGCGCGAGGCGTCGACGCCCGCGTCCTCCATCAGCCGGAAGATCTGGCGCCGCTGGTGCGGCAGGGCGAGGGAGACGACCGTGCCGGTACGGCCGGCGCGGGCCGTGCGTCCGGCGCGGTGCAGGTAGTCCTTGTGGTCGCCGGCCGGGTCCACGTTCAGGACGAGGTCGATCCCGTCGACGTGGATGCCGCGGGCCGCGACGTCCGTGGCGACGAGCACGTTCACGTAGCCGTCCTTGAAGTCGGCCAGCGTCCGGGTGCGCGCGCCCTGCGTCATGCCGCCGTGCAGCGCGTCCGCCTTCACACCGGCGTCGCGCATCTGCTCGGCGACCCGGTCGGCACCGAGCTGGGTGCGGACGAAGACGATGGTCCGCCCCTTGCGGGAGGCGATGGCCGCGGTGACCGGGGCCTTGTCCTTGGGCTTCACGATGAGGATGTGGTGCGACATGGTCGTCACGGCGCCCTGGGCGGCGTCGACCTCGTGGCTCACCGGGTCGTTCAGGTACCGGTCGACGAGGGTCTGGATCTCGTTCTCCATGGTCGCGGAGAAGAGCATGCGCTGGCCGTCGGCCGGCACCTGGTCGAGCAGCTCGGTGACCTCGGGAAGGAAGCCCAGGTCCGACATCTGGTCGGCCTCGTCGAGCACCGCGATCTGCACGTTCTCGAGGGAGCAGGCACCGCGGTTGATGATGTCGCGCAGACGGCCGGGCGTGGCGACCAGAACGTCCACACCGCGCTCGAGGGCGTAGATCTGGTTCGCCATGGACGTGCCGCCGCAGACGACCTTCATCTTCAGGCCGAGCACATCGCCGTACGGCTGCAGCGCGTCCGCGACCTGCATGGCGAGCTCACGGGTCGGCGTGAGGATCACGGCCCGCGGCTTCTTCTTCTCGGTGCGACCGCCGGCCAGGGTGGCGAGGGTCGGCAGACCGAAGGAGAGCGTCTTGCCGGAACCCGTGCGGCCGCGGCCGAGGATGTCCTTGCCGAGCAGGGCGTCCGGGATGGTCGCGGCCTGGATCGGGAAGGGGACGGTGACGCCGTTCTGGGCGAGCTTGCGGACGATGCCCTCGGGGAGCCCGAGATCGGCGAAAGTCACCTCGGGAGCGGTTTCCCCGCCCTCGGTGTCCTCGGACAGGACGACGTGCTCAGTACTGACAGCAGACATGCGAAATGCGAACCTTCCGGAGTTCACGGCACGCGCCCAAACATCCGTGAAGTCGCATTCGACCGCCTCAATGCGGTCCGGCCACGGCAAGGGAGAGTACGCGCCACACGCGGCGCGTCTTTGTGGCGCCGGGCAAATGGGATCAAACGATCTACCACCATACGCACCCGGCCCCCTCGAGTGCAAACCGAGTCCCGCCCGCCACGGGTGACCCTCACCACACGGCCGCTTCGCCCCGCCGTGGGCCTCCCCGGGCGGGGCGGACGGCTACATCGCCGGAACGCCCGCACGCGGCGCGGGCTCCCGCTGCATCAGCTGGGTGGTCTGCTCATGCGCCGAGGACGAGGGCTCGGCGGTCGTCGGCGTGGACGAGGTGGGGTCCGGCTCGCTCGGCGGTGTCGGATCCGCCGTGGTCTCCGTCGGGGTCGGATTCCCGTCCGTCGGGGCGGGAGGCACCCCTCCGTCACCCCCCTTGCCCTCGGTGTGGCCGGCGGTCGGCTTGCCGTCCTTGCCCTTGCCGCCGTGCTCGGACTCGGAGGAGGAAGGGGAAGCGGAGGTCCCGGAGGACTCGTCCGGGTCGGTCGAACCGCCCTTGACCGCGGCCCCGCCGCGGCCGCCGCCCGCACCCTGGCCCACCGCCGACCCGCCGCCGGGTGCACCCCCTCCGTGGTGTCCCGCCGAGTGCGACGGGGAGGGACTGCCCTCGTCGTCCCCCACGCTCATGCAGCCGGCGAGCGCGGCCACGACCATGACCGCGGCGGCCAGACGGACGGGTACGTAACAGGCGCGCACGGGCAGCCACCTCCGATAGGGGTCTCCCCTGCCCGTGAGGGTCCCCCGGTCCGGTGGAACCGAGAACCTGGGGAGCGGCCGAGAGCGCGGGGAAGGTGCGAGGAGTCCCCCTGCCCAACTCCCCGTACCCGCAGGAGGACACGCACCCGGGGGAGAACGTCACGCGTCCGGCGAGTCGCGTCCGCGGTCCGCCGGGCCCGGCGCCCGCACACACACGCCGTCCGTCGCCGTCATCCGTACCCGAGCGCGTGCAGCCGGGCGTCGTCGATCCCGAAGTGATGGGCGATCTCGTGGACCACCGTGACCTCGGTCTCCGCCACCACGTCCGCACGCGTCTCGCAGATCCGCAGGGTCGGCCCCCGGTAGATGGTGATCCGGTCCGGCAGCACCCCCGCGTACCACTCCCCGCGGTCCGTCAGCGGAGTCCCCTCGTACAGTCCGAGCAGCTCGGGGTCGTCGGCGGACGGCTCGTCCTCGACGAACACCGCAACGTTGTCCATCAGCCGCGTCAGCTCCGGCGGGATCCGGTCGAGCGCCTCGGCGACCAGTTCCTCGAACTCCTCGCGCGTCATCTCCAGCACAGGGCCATTGTCCGGTACGAACCCCGTTCGAGGAGAGCCGTGAACCGTTCCGCATATCGGCCGGGGAACTTGGGCATACGGGACCAATGGCCCGCGTCCCCGCCGCAACTCAGCTTGGAATACGAAGGGCGTCAGGCACGCTCGTCCGGTACTACCGCTCGCTCCGACCCCATCCGTCCGCCGAACTGGTCCCCCAGCCCCATCCCTGGCTCCGAGCGCTCGGCATGGTCGCCGTCGTCCTCCTGGGCGCCTGGCTCGGCCTGCTGATCGTGGGCAACGTACGCGTCCCGGTGGGGCCCATGAACACCACCATGACGCTGCGTCCCTCGCTCTCCGGCGGTACGAAGATCAACGTCTCGCCGCTCGGCGCCCTGGAGCTGGACAGCCACAGGGCGCCCGTCCGGCTCGACGTGAACGTCGACCAGCTCGACCCGGACCGCGCCCAGGCCCTGGTCGACCACCCGGAACGGATCTCCGGGCTCCAGGAGGAGATCGCCCACGACGTCGAACACGGCACGCTCGATCTCGCCGTGCGCTCCGGCGTGGCCGTGGTCGCCGGCGCCGGCGCGCTCGGGCTGGCCGTCTACCGCCGTCCGCGCCGTGCCCTCGCCGCCGGCGGTCTGGCGCTGACCCTCCTCGCCGCCTCCGGGGCGACGGCCTGGGCCACCTGGAACCCCAAGTCGGTCCTGGAGCCGAGGTTCTCCGGGCTGCTGTCCTCCGCCCCGTCCGTGGTCGGCAACGCGCGCAGCATCGTGACGGAATTCAATGTCTACCAGGAGGAGTTGGCACGCCTGGTGACGAACGTGACCAAGCTCTACGACGTCACGTCCACCCTCCCGGCCTACGACCCCGACCCGACGACCATCCGGGTCCTGCACGTCTCCGACATCCACCTCAACCCGGCGAGCTGGAAGATCATCGCGTCACTGGTGGAGCAGTACAAGATCAACGTGATCGTCGACTCGGGCGACACCATGGACCACGGCACGGCCGCGGAGAACGGCTTCCTCGACCCGATCTCCGACCTGGGCGCCCCGTACGTATGGGTCCGCGGCAACCACGACTCCCGCGCCACCCAGCGCTATCTGGAGGGCATGAAGAACGTCCATGTGCTGGACGACGGCAAGGCGGTGTCCGTCGCGGGCCTGCGGTTCGCCGGGATCGGCGACCCCCAGTTCACCCCCGACCGCTCGGTCGAGCCGGGCGGCGAACGGACCGAGGAGCTCGCGGGCGCCCGCCTGGCCGCGGCCCTGACCGACCAGAAGGCCGCCGGCACCCCCGTCGACATCGCCATCGCCCATGAGCCCACAGCCGCACGCGGGACGGACGGCGCGGTGCCCCTGGTGCTCGCCGGGCATCTGCACCACGAGGGAACGGAGATCATGAAGTACGGCACCCGGCTGCGCATCGAGGGCTCGACGGGCGGCAGCGGGCTGCGTGCGGTCGAGCACAAGTACCCGGCGCCCATCGAGGCCTCGGTCCTCTATCTGGACCGGGACACCCGCCGTCTGCAGGCCTGGGACGAGATCAAACTCGGCGGCCTCGGCCAGACCACGGCCGAGGTGTCCCGCCATCTGGCCGAGGAGAACCAGCCGGGCACCGGGCCCTCCCCCGGCACGTCGCCCCCGACGTCCACGCCACCCGGCAGCTCCACCTCGACCCCGTCCCGGCCCGGCGCGCCCCCTGCGTCGAGCGCCCCCTGAACTGTTTTGGCGAACGCTCCCCGCATCCCATATGCTTCTCACGTCCCCGACGCGCTGAGAAGCGCGCAGGCGGGCCGATAGCCCTCATCGTCTAGCGGCCTAGGACGCCGCCCTTTCAAGGCGGTAGCACGGGTTCGAATCCCGTTGGGGGCACGCACCACCATGTGCGACACTGTCGTACGCACGCTTGGTCCTGTGGAGCAGTTTGGAGTGCTCGCCACCCTGTCAAGGTGGAGGCCGCGGGTTCAAATCCCGTCAGGACCGCTAAGGTTTCACGTGAAACCTTGCGGCTGGGTAGCTCAGTTGGTACGAGCGTCCGCCTGAAAAGCGGAAGGTCGCCGGTTCGACCCCGGCCCCAGCCACCGCCGCCCTATCAGGGCAAAGCCCCCTCCAAAGATCTTCGGAGGGGGCTTTTTTGTGCCCGTGACATCACCTGGTGACATCAACGCGTCAGGCGAGAGCTACGTTCAGCCGATCCAGGGCTCGCCGCTTCTCATCGAGCGAGGCGTGAGCGTAGACGCCCATGGTCACCTCAAGGTCGCTGTGCCCGGCGATCTGCATCACGACGTGCGGGGGCGCCCCGAGGTCGAGCAGCAGTGTCACGCAGGTATGCCGCAGATCATGGAACCTGTGCGTCAGCCCGAACTTCCGGCGGACGGGGCCCCAGCTCCGCCAGAGGTCGTCCGGCTCGTAGGGCGTGCCAAGGCGTGAGGTGAAGACCAGCCCGCTTTCCCTCCACTCCGTGCCGGCCGCCACGCGTTCCTGGGCCTGGCGTTCCTGGTGCTCCCGAAGGTCGGTTGCCACCGTGCGCGGACCCCTGATCCGACCCGTTGAATCCCTTCGAACCACCGCGAACGGCCACGCGAACGGTTGGAAAGCGGGTGGGGCAACCCCTCACGAGTTGGAAGGGCGCCCGATGGTGAGAGGCACCTCGGAACGCCTACATCAGCTGCCATGTGAAGCGGTTTCGCGGACTGCCGATCATGTGCGATCCTCCCCTCTCTGGGGAGGGGATCATGAAGGACACATTCACAGGAAGCCGCCGCATGCGGAGCCGCCGTGGCACCCGCAGAGCGGTCGGCACTGCCCTCGTGGGGGCAGTCGCATGCCTCGCGCTACCCGCCTCCGGCGCTCAGGCGGCAACCACCTGCGCCGCCGGAGTGTGGAAAGCGTCGTACTACGCGAACACCACGTTCGCCGGGACGCCGAAGCGGGCCGTGTGCGACACAGCGATCAGCGAGAGCTACGGCACCGGAGACCCTGCAGGCGTCACTCTCCCACGCGACAATTTCGGGGTCCGCTGGACGATGACGCGCAACTTCGGTTCCGGCGGGCCCTTCACCTTCAGCGTGGCCGTCCAGGACGCCATCCGTGTCTACCTCGACGGCACCCGCAAGATCAACCTGTGGTCCAACGTCTCGTCGACCCGCAGCAAGACGGTCAACGTCACCGTCCCCAGGGGCACGCACAACATTCGCGTCGACTTCGCCGCCTTCACCGGAAGCGCGAACGTCAAGTTCGGCTACGCGCCCAAAACCTCGGCCACAGTCGACAAGACCGCCCCGCTCGCCCCGACCGGCGCGAGGGTCTCGTACGACCAGGCCACCAGCAAGGCCACGTTCACCTGGTCCAAGAACAAGGAGATGGATCTCGCCGGGTACAAGGTGTACCTGCGCAGACCGGGCACCAGCACCCTGGTGGTGCGGACGACCGCCACGTCCTACACGACGACGCTGCCCGCCACGGGTGCGGTCTACCGATTCGGCGTCGACGCCGTGGACAGGGCGGGGAACACGTCGTCCTCCGGCATCGATCTGCCCGTCACGACCGCTGACCGGACGGCTCCGCGGGCACCCACCGGACTGACGGCGGCCGACAGCCAGTGGGACGTCACCCTGAGCTGGACGGCGAGCGAAGCGGGCTCCACCTTCAGGGTGTACCGGGCCAACTCGACCACCGGGCCGTACTCCCTCGTCGGTACGACGAAGTCGACGTGGCTGACCCTCACCGACGTCCCTTACAGCACGCCCCGCCACTACAAGGTGACTGCCACCGACGTCTCGGGCAACACGTCGGCGGCGTCCGCCGTGCTGTCCTACACCCGGCCCACGGCCGTCCCCTGGCTCTACCACGCCGAGAACAACGAGGCGGACACCGGTATCCGTCTGCTCTGGGAAGCGCGCCTGAACGCCGGCACGACGGGGTTCCGCGTCTACCGCGCCGAACCCGGCTCAGCCGACCCCTCCTGGCATGCCGTCACGTGCGAGGACTTCGGGCGGGGCGGCTCGACCCCATACGTACAGGTCCACTACTGCACCGACCGGACGGCGGTCGCCAGGACCGGGTACCAGTACGCGGTGACCTCCGTCGACGGCGAGGGGCGGGAGTCGGAGCGATCCGCCCCGTATTCGATCACGCGCGTGGACAGGACGCCCCCGCCCGCGGTCACCGGGGTGACGGTCAAGGCCACGCCTTACGGTGTGGTGCTGGACTGGGACCCCAGCACGGCGCCCGACATCGCCAAGTTCATCATTCGCAGGGAGCCGGAAGAGAAGCTTCCCTGCTGGTGCAATCTGGCCGAAGTCGACGCCGACACCACCCACTTCGTGGACGCGGAGCTGCCGGACGGCGAGACCCTGACCTACTCCGTGGATGCCGTGGACACCTCGGGGAACTCCCTCTACACCCTGTACCTGAACCCGGAAGGCGAGGGCATGACGTTCGCCGACGTGACGGAGCTGGATCTGACTCCGTCCGTCGACACGCCGGCGGGCGCGCCACTCGATCTCACTGCCACGGCCGCCGATTCGGGCCACGCGGTGGAGCTGCGCTGGGACGCGATCAGGGAAGCGACCGGTTACCGCGTCCACCGCTGGAACCCCGACGCCGCAGCGTACGAGCCGCTGACGGCGGAGCCGGTCACCGATCTCTCCTACACGGACACCACAGCCGCCACGGGCACCACCCACTTCTACTGGGTAACTGCCGTGTACGCCGACGGGACCGAGTCGGCCCCGGGGGCCGCCTGGACGATCCTGCAGCCCGGGAGCTGACGCCGCCACCGCCACCGGAGCCGCGAAAGGGCCGGACCACGAGATGGTCCGGCCCTTTCGCATGCGCGGTTGCAGCCTCGGTTGCACCAGCCGCCTGGACAGGCGAAACGACGGGGCCCCGCTGAGGACAGCGGGGGACAGCCATAGCTACAGGCCAGAGCCATGGCGGAGTACGCCGACGGCAGCGCACAAGCACGGTTGACGACGTCCCTTCCCACCTCCCGCGATCAGGCCCGGATCCGCCAGAACACGGCCCGAAAAGCGGAAGGTCGCCGGTTCGACCCCGGCCCCAGCCACCGCAGCTGAACAGCGAAAACGCCCCCGTCGAGATCATCGGCGGGGGCGTTGCGTTGTCGTACTGACAGCGGCACGACGGCAGTGCGGTTACTCGAACAGCTCGCTGAACTGGGCCAACGCCTTGCTCTTCCCCTCCGTGGAGGAGCGGGCGTACACCCCGAGGGTGATCTGAAGATCACCGTGCACGGCAATCTCCCGGACGATGTGCGGCCCTACTCCAAGATCCAGCGGTAGCGAGACGAACGAGTGCCGAAGATCATGGAACGGTACTCATGCAGGCCGACCCGTTTCCGCGTGGCATGCCAGTGGCGATTCAGGTTCCTCGGGCCGATCGGCGAGCCCGCAGCCGCCGTAAAGACATGGCCGGACTCCGGTCACTCGGCACCACAGGCACCCTGCCCCTCTGCCTGCCACGGTCACCGGAGCGGCACCGACATAGATGAGACAGAATGCACAAAGATGTCGCGAATGTCGCAATTGAATGGAGTGGTCGATGGGGCGTCCCTGGCTGCACGTGCTGGCACAGGTGGTCCCCGTTCCGCTCGGGTTGCTGCTCAGCGGTGCACTGGTCTGGGGTGCCACCAACGCCGACTGGAGTGGGACCACCAGCAACAGCGGCAACACGTGGGAGTCCGGTTCGCTGGGGCTGGCCAACAACAGCAAGGTGCCCATGTTCCGCGTCGACAACATGCGACCCGGCGACACAGGCTCCAACTGCATCAGAATCGAGTCGAACGCCGACTTCCCCACCGCGCTCAAGCTCTACAGCAGCTCACCGAACTGGCCCAGCAACTACCAATCCTTCATCGACCTCAAAATCGAGGTAGGCAGCGGCGGCACCTTCGGTAACTGCAAGGGCTTCACTCCGCAGAGGACCGCGTTCAACGGCACCCTGGACCAGTTCGTCGCCCTGTACACAGACTTCCGCAACGGCGTGGGCCCCTGGACCCTGCCCGGCAAGCCACCCAACTCGCTGAGCTTCCGCTTCGCGTGGAAGTTCAGCCGGAGCGCACCCAACAGCGCGCAAAGCGTGGTCACCAACGAGGTGACCTTCACCTGGGAAGCACGAGAACACAAGTGACTCCCTCAAGTGGCCCGGCCGCCACCGCGCCCTGCCAACCCACGGCCAGAGGTGCCCGGCACCCGATCCGCGTGGTCACCTCGGTCACCGCACGTACCGTGCTCGGCTCGCTGATTGGGCTGCTCGTGTGGGCGCAATTGCCCGTGGTGGCGCTGGGCTGGACGGCGTGCGTGGTGCAGTCCGGCTCCATGCGTCCCGCCCTCGTGCCGGGCGACGTGGTTCTCTATCAGCCACCACCGCGCGACCGCACACCGGCGGTTGGCCACATCGTGCTGGTGCAGGACCCCACCCGTCCCGGCCATCTGCTCACCCATCGGGTCTACCAGGTACTCCCCGACAACGACCTGGTCACCAAAGGCGACGCCAACTCCGCACCGGACTCCACCCCGATCCGATCCACGGCACTCGAAGGCGTAGCACGGTTACGCGTGCCCTCGATCGGACTGCCAGTCCAGCTCTGGCGCGCCAAGCAGCCCGTGCCCGAGGCGATCCTGCTGCTTGGACTTGCCACTCTGCTTGCGCTTGCCGCTCTGCCACTGCACAGACGCAACCGACCCGATCAGGGCCCGGGCAACGGCCCGTCACGGTGAGGGCGCGGGTGCGGGACCTGATCGCGAGACGCGGCCGTGCAGGTGGTGCGACGCACCGGTGCAGCAGCCGCGGAGTCGTTGGCGTCGACGGCGGTTCTGCGGCGGGGAACATCGCCGGCGGTAGGTGGTTCCTTCAGCGGTCGTGCGGTTCCTGGACGGCCTTTGGTCGGCCAGGTCATGCACCGGCCGGGGTCGCGGCCGCGGTCCCATGCGTCGAACGGGCGGGTGTCCACGCCGTCCCGGCTCAGGCGACGGGTGCGGGGCGGCGCCATGGTTGTTTCCTTCAAGGGGAGTTGTCGGGTGCGGGCGGGCGGAGCGGCGGTCTGGGGGACCGTTAAGGTCGCGCGCATGGGTGGGGAGATCCAGGCGCAGGGCGCCACCGAAGCCGGAAGCCGCACGTGCCTGAGATGCGACAACACTCTGCCGGCACGGCGAATACCGCGCTTGTTCTGCTCGCCGCGGCACGCAGCGCAGGCAGCGTTCGCGGCGTTGCTCTTCGTCTTCGCGGTCGAGCGGATCGGCTTGCGTTTCGCCTGGCGCCTCATGCACACAGTCCTGGGCATCACAAACGTGCTGTCGTGGTTCGGATGGGGCTGAGCCGTATTTCCCCCCGCTGCATCACCAAATGACCGGATTCGGAAAAGGCAAGGGCGGCGGTGCATACGACACACCGTCGCCCTTCCGCGGCCGCCCCTCGGCTTCGCCGGCCTTGACGACCGTGCCGTCCGGTCCGCCGGCCGCGGCCGTTCGCATTTCGTCACCACGGCCGCGCCGATTCTCCGGTCCCGTCCGTGACACGGAACCGGCACTCGGGTAAGCCGAGTTGGCGGGCGGCGCCCGCTCTCCGCCGTCGCCGTCGCAGCTCGGTCCTGGGGCCGGGTGCACGGTGCATTCGCCGACCAAGCCGCACGGCAGAATGCGCCGGTCGGTGACCTCTCAGGCGGCGACGGCGATGCGGGAGGCGAGGTCCCTGCCCGCGGCCTTGTACGCGGGAGGGAAGGTGAGCTTCAGACCCTGTTCCTGGCCCTGAACGGTGAGCACGGTCTGCAGTCCGAGACCGAGCAGCGCCTTCTTCACAGGTGCCGCGGACATCAGCTGGCGCGGCAGGGACATCAGCAGCTTGCCGGGGCGTCCCGACATCGTCGAGGCGTCGAAGAACATCAGCCGCCGGTCCGTGAGCGCCCAGTACATCGGACGCGGCTGGACGGTGGCGATCACCGTCCCGGCGGTGAGGGCGCCGACCAGCGCGGTGGTGAGCACCCGGCGCCTGGCGGAGACGGATCCGACCTTGGCGACGGAAGTGATTTCGACCTGCTCTCCCTCGGTGAGCAGGGGGGCGACGGACTGAAGCAGCTGCTGTCTGCGCCGGTTGTTCATGATTGTCCTTGCGGTGTTCCGAAGGCACGCGTGCGCGCCGTGCCGGTGCGCGTGGGGGGATGCAGGAGAGCGTACGGACGGGACTTCGGCATCCGATCAAGATCGGGCCATGAGTCCGCAAAGGCACCGGACGATCGGACAGCCGGAGGGGGCGCCCGCACGCACAGCGGGCGTGTGCCGGTCCGCCACCGGTGGCCCTTGCCCCGGCCGGCGGTGTGGAGTTGGGCCATCGGTGCCCTGCGCCCGGGCTCTCAGGGGCGACCCCGACCCGGGACGCGGCATCTGCTCGGCTCCGCCCGGATCGACGGCAGACCGTGGCTCACCCGAACAGCGCGTCTTGCCCCCGCCCCGATCCTCTTCGTCGAGCCGAGCCGAGCCGAGAGGGGACGAAAAGTAGGGACCGGCGCTCCGAATGGTCGACCCGGTCACCAGGATTTCGCCGCCCGTGATGCCCCGTCGGCGGCCCGGCGAATCCTCTCCGAATGAGCCATCCGAGTGCATATATCGAAAACTGCCCCGTGTGTAGTGGCCTTATTGGTGCTGTTGTCGTTTCCATGCTGTTGCTCGGGATCAAGAGTGCTCAGAAGCACTCAGTCTTGCGGCACGTCGACATGATTGCAGGGAGAGGAACGCATGAAGCTCAGGAAAATGGCGGCTGTGGCCGCAGGTATGGTCGTTGCTCTCGGGGCGGCTGCTCCGGCCATGGCTGACTCCGGTGCCCAGGGCAGCGCCACGGGCTCCCCGGGCATCCTGAGCGGCAACGTCATCCAGGTGCCCATCGACATCCCGGTGAACGTCTGCGGCAACACCGTGAACGTGATCGGGCTGCTGAACCCGGCGGCCGGCAACACCTGCGCCAACGGTGCCGACATCACGCCGACCGAGACCGCGGCCACCACCCCGGCCGCCACCGAAGACGACACCGTGGGCACCGTCGCCCCGGAGGACGACGCCAGCAGCATCGATGACAGCATCGCGGACTGCCTCTGCCGTGAGATGGCCACGAGCTGAATCCCGTCTTCTGACGGAACCTGCCTGATGCAGGAATGACGCGAGGAAGGCCGCCACTTCACAGGAAGTGGCGGCCTTCTCGTCTTTTCATATCCGATGGAAATGCCGCAGGGATCCTCGAGCCGCTGAAGCAGTTGTCGAAAGTGTGATGGCCGGGCGCAGCAGGATGGCGAGGAAAACCCGCCGCGCGCCGTTCCCCGAATCGCCGTACCGCCGGAGAGCGGGCGCGGCAGGGCCCGGACCGCCCTTCGGTACGAAGTCCGTACGTGTCACCCGGCTATCACGCCTCGGCCCGTTGGGTGATGGCCGCGTCGGTGCGGTCCCCCAGGAACTCGTACCACCGGCGTTCCAGGCAGACGTAACGCACGTCCGCCTCGACGAGGCTGAGGAAACCCGCCACGGTCTCGGTGAGACGCTGCTGCAGCCCCGAGTCGGCCAGCGCTCCGTCCTCGGCGAAGGCCTGGTAGCTGTCGGCCACGCTGAACATGTCCGGGTAGACCCGGGTGCCCAGGTGCTCCAGGGGCACCCTCAGGGCCCACAGTCCGCGGTTGCCGCCGACCAGTGACGGCGAGGCGGAGACGAGCATCGCGTGCTTGGTCTTGAACGGCTGCGGCCGGACACGGGAGACCCAGTCGATCGCGTTCTTCAGCACACCCGGAACGGAGGCGTTGTACTCCGGCGAGGCGATGACGAAGGCGTCACTCCGATCGAGTCGGTCCCGCAGGGCGAGGGCGCCGGGGGGCAGCCCCTCCGCGGCCTCCATGTCGCCGTCGTACAAGGGCATGTCGAAGTCGCGCATGGAGGCGAGGTCGACCGCCGCACCGGTGTCGGAGATGAGCCGGGCGACGAGGGCGGCCAGGCGGGCGTTGGCCGAATCGGCACGCAGTGCCCCGCCGAAGACCAGCACCCGAAGCGGGCCGGGAGATGTGTCCGTGGGCATGGCTCGGTCCTTCCGCCGTGAGCACGCGCCCCGGCCGGGGCGCCCCTGTGACCAGTGTGGTTCCGGGAGGGTCGCCGTGCGACAGGGCGGGCGACCGGCAGGGCGGCGCCGGCGGGGTCTCTCGTTGGGGCCCGCCTTGGGGCCGAAGATGCTCACGCCTTCGTGCCCACGGGCTCGGCGGCCCGTGGGCGTCGGGCCGTTCGGGTGGGGAGCCGGACCGTCGGGCTCTCGCCGGCGAACGGCCGGCCCGTCCGTACGGTGACGACGCCGCGACCTCGGCTGCGGCACCGGTCCCCTGGATCAGGAGACCACTCCGCGCCCCTCGTCCGTCGACCGGCGTGGTGCGGCGTGCCGGTCGACGGATGCGCCCAGGCCGAGTGCCGCCTGGGGGACGAGCAGCACGATCAGGATGATCAGGGGGACGGTCCAGCCGCCGGTCGACTGGTGGACAGCGCCCAGCGCCAGGGGCCCCGCCGCCGCCAGCAGATAGCCGACGAACTGCGCCATGCTCGACAGCTGTGCGGTGTGCCGGGCGTCGGGGGAGCGCAGCACGACGAAGAGCATGGCCAACGAGATCGCGGCGCCCTGCCCGAGGCCGAGAAGGACCATCCACAGATAGGGGAGGCCCGTGGGGGCCGCGGCCAGGCCCGCGAATCCGGCGCCCGTGACCACCGTGCCGGTGACGGCCAGCAGTCCGGGGCGGACGTGCCGGGCGAGCACAGGGGAGGCGAAGGCGCCGGCGACACCGACGAGGCTGCTGAAGGACAGCATCCAGCCGGCGGTTCCCGCGCTCATGCCGGCGTTGGTGAGCATGCTGGGCAGATAGGCGGCCGCCGCGTAGTACGACAGCGACTGCATGCCCATGTAGCCGGTGACCAGCCATGCGATCGGATGGCTCCACATCCCGCGAACGGGGTGTTGCGCGGCTGCGGCCTGTGCGGCGGAAGGGCGCGAGCGCCGACGGGACTGCGGGGCCCACAGCACCAGCGCCACCAGCGCCGGCAGTCCCCACATGGCCAGCTCGGGCCGCCAGTGCAGGCCCAGCGCCGTGCCGATCGGCACGGTCAGGCCGGCGGCCAGGGCCGCACCGGCGTAGAGGGACATCGAGTACAGGCCGGTCATCAGGCCGATGCGGTCGGGGAAGTCGCGTTTGATGACCCCGGGCAGCAGCACATTGGCCACGGCCACCCCCGCGCCGACCACGACCGTGCCGGCCATCAGCGCCACCGTCGACGGGGTCAGCCTCAGTGCGCTGCCGCAGCAGACGGCCGCCATCGTCCACAGCAGCGCCGGCTCCATCCCCAGCCGGCGGCCCAGCCCGGGCGCGAGCGGCGCGATGAGCCCGAAGCACAGCAGCGGCAGCGTCGTCAGGAGGCCGGCCGCCGTGGCGGTCATACCGGTGTCCTGCCGGATGGTGTCCAGGATCGGCGAGGCGGCGACGATCGCGGGGCGCAGGTTCAGCGCCAGGGCGATGACGCCCGCGCCCAGCAGGAACCCTGTCCGCAGTCCCGCTCTCCCTCGCACGGCCGGGGTCTCCTCCGGCCGGGTGCCGGCATCGACATCGTCCGAGCCGACGGCGCGGTCGGGGCGGAAGGCGGGACCCACCTACTCGTCTCCCGTCAGGGTGCCGGTCACGGGCGGTGGAGCCGCTGCCGACGGGGGCGCCGCCGAGGGGAGCGGGTCCGCGTCCTGCAGGAGGCGCAGCGCGCTGGTGCCGTCGTCGATGTACCGGGCCACCGCGCGGCCCGCCGCATAGGGATCGGAGGCCTCGATCGCGGCGAGGAGGTCGGCGTGCGATTCGAAGTGCGTGCGGTCGCGGTCCGGGAGCGAGGAGTCGGTCATGGAGGAGATGAGGGCGTACAGGCCGTCGGTGAGATGGCTGTAGATGTCGGAGAGCATGCCGTTGTACGCGGCGGCGACCACCGCACGGTGGAAGGCCACGTCCGCCTGCACGAACGCCTCTACGTCCCCCGCCTCCCACGCCGTCGTCCGGCCCGCCAGCGCCGAGCGCAGCACCTCGAGATCCGCGTCGGTGCGCCGCCGGGCGGCGAGCCGCGCCGCGTCGCGTTCGAGGGCGGATCTGACCTCCTGAGTCTCCATCAGCCCCGCCCGGTGCAGCCGTCGTCGAAGTGCCGCGCCGAGGGAGTCGGAGGCCCGGACGTAGGTCCCGTCACCCTGCCGCGTCTGGAGCATGCCGGTGTGCACAAGCGCGCGCACCGCCTCCCGCACGGTGTTCCGGCCCACCCCCAGCGTCTCGGTCAGGACCGGCTCGGCGGGGACCCTCGTCCCCAGGGGCCACTCGCCCGACTCGATCAGGTTCTGCAACTGCCCGATGACCTGCGCCACCAGGCTCGCCCGCTCCGTAGGCTGGATAGGCATCCCACACCTCCTAACATCCCATGTTTCGGCCAGGCTAACATCCCATGTTTCACGGCGCGCACCCGATGGGAGCCGTCGACATCACCCGTGGGCCGGAGGGCGGTGGCGTGACGGGCGGACGGCGGCAAGTGGCCCGCGGCCCACGGCAGTTCATCGGCTCCCCGGCGTACGGACGCGGGACCGGGCCGGACGACGGCAGCACGCGGGGCTTCGACGGACACGGCACTCGGGCGCCGAACCCCACGCGACCTGGGTGTGTGCATGCCACCAACCCCGGATTGGCTGTCGTCCCGGAACGGCGTGCCGGGTGATACTGCCCGTTCGACGCCGTACTGAAGGAGTTGTGATGCAGGTCGCCGTGGTCACCTTCGACGGGTTCAACGAGCTCGACAGCTTCATCGCCTCCGCCCTGATCAACCGGTGCCGCAAGGACGGCCTGGAGGCCTTCATCACGACGCCGACGCCGGTGGTCACGTCGATGAACGGCGTCGAGGTGACCGGACAGCGTCCGATGGAGTTCGTGACCGAGGCCGAGGTCGTGCTGATCGGCAGCGGTGTGAAGGCCCGCGACGTGGTCGAGGACGACCGGTTGATCGCCAGGCTCCGACTCGACCCTTCGCGCCAGCTGATCGGTGCCCAGTGCTCCGGTGCGCTGGTGCTCGCCCGGCTGGGCCTGCTGGCGGACATGCCCGCGTGCACGGACGTGAAGACGCGGCCCTTCGTCGAGGCCCGCGGTGTCACCGTGCTGGACACCCCGTTCCACGCCGAGGGGAACATCGCCACGGCGGGCGGTTGCCTGGCGTCCCAGTACCTGGCCACGTGGGTGATGACCCGCACACTCGGGGAGGACGCCGCGCGCGGCGTCCTCGACTACGTGGCTCCCGTCGGTGAGAACCGGGAGACGGTCGAGCGCGCCCTGAGCGCCGTGCGCTCGGGCGAGTCCGTACTGCGCTGACGCCCCGTATCCGTCCGACGTCCCCGCGCAGGGCCGACGGCGCACGTCGTCGGCCCTGCGCACGTCGTCGCGGAGTCCACCGGCTGCCACGACCCTCGACCCGGAGCGGATCCTCGAACGGCACGCGTGGCGGATCCGGCGGGAGGATCGCCGGGCCCGGCGCTCACGCCGAGCCCGCCGGTGCGCACGGGATCGCGGCGAGCGCGCCGACCGCCAGGCGGAAGGCCCCGCCGCAGACGGACGGGGCCTTTGTCCCCCACGGGGCCGACCCGGCTTGGCATGCCCTCGCGCGAACGCTAGGTTCTGGCGGGTCGAGGTCAATCGTGCGGGCGGGGCGATCATGGGCGTGGGCGGGGCGAAGGCCATGGGGGACGTCGAGCTGGAGCGGGACCGGGCCCGCTACGGACTCCTCGCGGTGATCATCAGCAATCTCGCGATCGCCGGTGTCGCGATCTTCGGAGTGTGGCGCCTGGACGGCGACCGGTCCGTGATGGTGGGCGTGCTCACCGCGGCCTTCACCTCCGTGAGCAGCATGACCACCGCGTACCTGGGCATCAAGGCCGTCTCCAACACGGCGAAGTCGATGGCCCGGGAGCGGGTCGCCGCCGCCAAGCCCGCCGCTTCGGTGCCCCCGCAGCCGACCGATCACTGAGCAGTGGTCACCGGGCGCTGATCAGCGATCGCCGGGCAGCGGCGCGGCCCGTAGCGCCCGCGTGGTCCACACGTGGCATCACGCCAACCCGCCGGAGACAAATCGTTAGCCACGAATTTCTCCGAGGTGAGATCCTGGACCGCGTATGTCTACGCATCCTGCCCCCGCCCTCGGCGCTCTCGCCCCCCGCCTGACCGAGCTGTCCCTGCGCGACGCCCACCGGCTCGGCCGCAGGCTCGAAGGCGCGCGCAAGATCCGCAAGCCCGAGGCCCGGGCCGCCGTACTCGCCGAGATCGAGGCGGAGGTCGCCAAGGCCGAGGCCAGGATCGCCGAGCGCGGCGCCCGCGTCCCCGCCGTCACGTATCCCGAAGAGCTGCCGGTCAGCCAGAAGAGGGACGCGATCGCCGACGCCATACGTGAGCACCAGGTCGTGATCGTGGCCGGCGAGACCGGCTCCGGCAAGACCACCCAGATCCCCAAGATCTGCCTCGAACTCGGCCGTGGGGTACGGGGCATGATCGGCCACACCCAGCCGCGCCGTATCGCCGCCCGGACCGTCGCGGAGCGGGTCGCCGACGAGCTCCGCACCCCGCTCGGCGAGGGCGTCGGCTGGAAGGTGCGGTTCACCGACCAGGTGAACCCGGACGGCACCTTCGTCAAGCTGATGACGGACGGCATCCTGCTCGCCGAGATCCAGACGGACCGCGAGCTGCGCGGCTACGACACGATCATCATCGACGAGGCCCACGAGCGGTCCCTCAACATCGACTTCCTGCTCGGCTACCTCGCCCAGCTCCTGCCGAGGCGGCCGGACCTCAAGGTCGTCATCACCTCCGCCACGATCGACCCCGAGCGGTTCTCACGGCACTTCGGCGACGCCCCGATCGTCGAGGTCAGCGGACGCACGTATCCCGTCGAGGTGCGCTACCGGCCGCTCCTCGAGGAGGACTCCGAGGACGCGGACCGCGACCAGATCACGGCGATCACGGACGCCGTCGAGGAGCTGATGACCGAGGGCCAGGGCGACATCCTGGTCTTCCTCTCCGGTGAACGCGAGATCCGTGACACCGCGGACGCGCTGACCAGGAAGCAGTACCGGTTCACCGAGATCCTGCCGCTGTACGCCCGGCTCTCGCACGCCGAGCAGCACCGCGTCTTCCAGCCGCACACGGGCCGCAGGATCGTCCTGGCCACCAACGTCGCCGAGACGTCCCTCACCGTCCCCGGCATCAAGTACGTCATCGATCCCGGCTTCGCGCGCATCTCGCGCTACAGCCACCGCACCAAGGTCCAGCGCCTGCCCATCGAGCCGGTCTCGCAGGCGAGCGCCAACCAGCGCAAGGGCCGCTGCGGCCGTACATCGGACGGCATCTGCATCCGTCTGTACAGCGAAGAGGACTTCCTTGCCCGGCCCGAGTTCACCGACGCCGAGATCCTGCGTACGAACCTCGCCTCCGTCATCCTCCAGATGACCGCCGCCGGCCTCGGTGACATCGAGAAGTTCCCCTTCATCGATCCGCCGGACCACCGCAACATCCGCGACGGCGTCCAGCTGCTGCAGGAACTGAGCGCGCTGGACCCCGCGCAGAAGGACCCGCGCAAGCGCCTGACCGAAACCGGCCGCAAGCTCGCCCAGCTCCCGGTCGACCCGCGGCTGGCGCGGATGGTCCTGGAGGCGGACAAGAACGGCTGCGTGCGCGAGGTCATGGTGATCGCCGCCGCCCTGTCCATCCAGGACCCGCGGGAGCGGCCCGCCGACAAGCAGACCCAGGCCGACCAGCAGCACGCCCGGTTCCGGGACGAGACGAGCGACTTCCTCGCCTACCTCAACCTCTGGCGGTACATCCGTGAGCAGCAGAAGGAACGGGGCTCGTCGTCGTTCCGCCGGATGTGCAAACAGGAGTACCTGAACTTCCTGCGCATCCGCGAATGGCAGGACATCTACACACAGCTGCGCACGGTCGCCAAGCAGATGGACATCCATCTCGACGAGCAGGACGCCCCGGCCGACCGCATTCACGTCTCGCTGCTCGCCGGCCTCCTCTCGCACATCGGGCTCAAGGACGTGAAGGAGTCCAAGGACTCCGGCCCCGGCGCCCGCCGGGACGGCGGGCGCAACGAGTACATCGGCGCCCGCAACGCCAAGTTCGCGATCTTCCCGGGCTCGTCCCTGTTCAAGAAGCCCCCGCGCTTCGTGATGTCCGCCGAGCTCGTGGAGACCTCCCGGCTCTGGGCGCGCGTCAACGCCAAGATCGAGCCGGAGTGGGTCGAGCCGCTCGCCGAGCACCTCCTGAAGCGGACGTACGGCGAACCGCACTGGGAGAAGGACCAGGCCGCGGTGATGGCCTACGAGACGGTCACGCTGTACGGCGTCCCGATCGTCGCCCAGCGGAAGGTGAACTACGGGCGGATCGACCCGGAGGCGAGCCGCGAGCTGTTCATCCGCAACGCCCTGGTCGAGGGCGACTGGCGCACCCACCACAAGTTCTTCGCCGACAACCGCAAGCTGCTCACCGAGGTCGAGGAGCTGGAGCACCGCGCCCGCCGCAGGGACATCCTGGTCGATGACGAGACGCTGTTCGACTTCTACGACCAGCGGGTGCCCGAACACGTGGTCTCGGGGGCCCACTTCGACTCCTGGTGGAAGCACAAGCGGCACGAGCAGCCCGACTTCCTCGACTTCGAGCGCGAGATGCTCATCAACGAGAAGGCGGGCGCGGTCACCAAGGACGACTACCCCGACTCCTGGCGCCAGGGCCCGCTGAAGTTCAGGGTCACCTACCAGTTCGAGCCGGGCGCGGACGCCGACGGTGTGACGGTGCACATCCCGCTCCAGGTCCTCAACCAGGTCACCGACGAGGGCTTCGACTGGCAGATCCCGGGGCTGCGGGAGGACGTGGTCACGGAGCTGATCCGGTCCCTGCCCAAGCCGATCCGCCGCAACTACGTGCCCGCACCGAATTACGCGACGGCGTTCCTCGACCGCGCGGTCCCGCTGCAGGAACCGCTGACCGTGACGATGGCGCGCGAGCTGAAACGCATGGTCGGGGTGCCCTTCGAGGCCGACGACTTCGACTGGGCCAAGGTTCCCGACCATCTCAAGATCACCTTCCGGATCGTCGACGAGCGGCGCCGCAAGCTCGCCGAGGACAAGGACCTCGAGACCCTGAAGCTCCGGCTGAAGCCGAAGGCCCGCAAGGCCCTCTCCCAGGCCGCGGCGGCCACCGCCGAGCGGGAGGGCGGGGAGTCCCTGGAGCGCTCCGGCCTCACGGACTGGACGATCGGCGCGCTCACCCGGGTCTTCGAGACCCGCCGCGCGGGCCAGCCGGTGAAGGCCTACCCGGCGCTGGTGGACGACGGCGACACGGTTTCGGTACGCCTCTTCGACACCGAGGAGGAGCAGGCCGAGGCCATGTGGAAGGGCACCCGCCGCCTGATCGTGCGGAACATCCCCGTGAGCCCGGCGAAGTTCGCGTCCGAGCAGCTGACGAACGCGCAGAAGCTCGGACTGTCCGCGAACCCGCACGGCTCCGTCCAGGCGCTGTTCGACGACTGCGCGACGGCGGCGGCGGACAAGCTGATCGGGGACTTCGGGGGACCGGCGTGGGACGAGGAGTCGTACCGGAAGCTGTTCGACAGGGTGCGCGCCGAGATCGTCGACACCACGGTCCGTACCGTCGGGCAGGTGCAGCAGGTACTCGCCGCCTGGCAGGCCTGCGAGCGCCGGCTGAAGGCGGTGCGCAGCCCCGCGCTGCTGCCGAACCTGACGGACGTCAGGACCCAGCTGGACGCCCTCGTGAAACCCGGCTTCGTCACGGAGGTGGGCATACGGCGGCTGCCTGACCTGATGCGCTACCTGGTCGCCGCCGACCGCCGGTTGCAGCAGATGCCGACCAACGTCCAGCGGGACACGACGCGCATGGCCAAGGTCCACGAGATGCGGGACGAGTACGCATGGCTGCTCGAGCAGCTGCCGCAGGGCCGCCCCGTCCCGTCCTCGGTACGCGACATCCGCTGGATGCTCGAGGAGCTGCGCGTGAGTTACTTCGCGCACGCGTTGGGCACCGCCTATCCGGTCTCGGACAAGCGCATCGTGAAGGCGATCGACGCCGCGGCGCCGTGACGGCCCCTTCACGGTGGGTGAGTTCGACCAAGGGCTCACCCTCCTGTACAGTCTCTTCTCGCAGCGCACCGCACACGGAGCCGGAGATCCGGTCCGGCCGAGCGAGTGCTGCGAAACCTGGTCCTGTGGAGCAGTTTGGAGTGCTCGCCACCCTGTCAAGGTGGAGGCCGCGGGTTCAAATCCCGTCAGGACCGCACCAGGAAGAGCCCCGTATCCCTCGAGATGCGGGGCTTCTTCGTGCCCCTGTGCGCTACGGCCGCCCTCCGCGGCGCGGTCCGTGCCACCGTCGCCCGGCCGGTCCGCGGCACCCGCCGGGAGCCCGGGGCTCACGCCGCACGGCCCTGTCCGACCGAGGCCCCCTCGACCGGCGGCGACGACCCTCACCGGACCGCAGACCGGGCACCGCCGCACCAACCGCGCAGGGGGCCCTCCGCGGCCTCCGCGACCGTGTGAGCCTCCGTCAGGAGCGCCGGCGGCCCGGCAGGCCGTCCGGCCTTCTCCGGACGCCTCTGCGCCCCGCGTCCGAAGTGGCGGGCCCACCTCCCATGCGTTCCGGTGCCTCTTGACGGCGTCACTTTCCACCGGTACCCCGGACAGCAGGGACCCCGACGATTCGGGCCCTCGGGGGAGGTGGCGTATGGCGGCGTCCGCTCGGCACGAGACCCGTGCGCTGCTTCGCGCCCATCTGTCGGCCGCTTCCGGGTATCGCCATCTGACGCACCACTGCCCGGTCTGCCATCGCCTCCTGCGCCTGGCCATGGAGCCGGCCCAGCAGGTCGAGGAGGGCCCGGAGACGGCAGCCGAGGACGACAGCCCCTCCAGGGCGTGAGCGAACCGGCGGGCGCGACGGACGTGCGGGCCCGCACCGCCCGCCGATCCGGAGGTTGGGACCCTCTCCGCGTGGGCACTTCTGGACGTGCGGTCCGCCCAACACCCGTCCCGCGCGGGCGTGTTCCTCTAGCAAGGACACCATGACCGCGACAAGGACTCTGGCATGTGACGGGAGTCACCGTATGAGTTTTGGGAGATGAGGAATTTACCCCTCTCCTACATAGGGTCAATTTAATATGTGCAATTGCACTACTCCCGGAGGTCCTGTCCGGCAGATCCGACACCCCTCCCCAGAGTCCGACAAGGTCGCTCACGGGCGGGCCCGGCAGACCACGGTCCGGACACAAAAAAGATCGCGCCGGACTCGGCGGAGTCCAGCGCGATCGACGACGCACCCTTGTCGTGCCTCTATGACCTTGGGACAGGGTCCTGTTGGGGCAGAACCCGCGTCGCTTGGAGCTGTCCGTCGGACACGGTGACAGATGGGGGAACCTGCCCGTATGTCCGGCTATATGCGGCGTCAGGCCTCGCTGCGCTGCTGCGGGATGCCCGCGAGCAGAGCGCGGACCTCGGCCTCGCGGTAGCGGCGGTGCCCGCCGAGCGTGCGGATGGATGTGAGCTTGCCGGCCTTGGCCCACCGCGTGACCGTCTTGGGGTCGACACGGAACATGGTGGCGACCTCAGCCGGGGTCAGCAGCGGCTCGGCATCAGGGGTGCGAGCGGTCATGAGCGGCCTCCTCGGGAGAACCGAACCTTCTCGGTTCTTTCCTCTAAATTCTGCACCTTGACCCGCGTTGCCCGAAATGGCGGACGCGAGTCGAGTCGGTTATAGGACGAACGGCTTGTCCTCGGCACTACAACTACACCATCTGTCCAGCCGCGTCGGCCAAACCGATGGAATTGCCCTCCCAGGTGTTCATCAGCGACGGAAGCCGATGGACCATGCCATAGCGGACAGTCACGCCACTGTGACGATCAGTCACAGGGCGATCAGGAGGCACCAGACCCCCCAAAGCGTGCAATGCAGAGCTTCCGCCCAAAATCGGGCAGATGGAGCCTCCCCCGGGCTCCTTGTCCTATTTTGGCATGAGGAGGGCCGTAAGATGCAAGGTCCGCGTAAGTGCGCTCCGTCACGCTTGACGCGATAAGCCCGGATCGGCGCCTACGTCCCGTGTGTCGAACTGCGGTACGTCAACCATGGGCCAATGGTTGCCACTTCACCATGTCTCGCGGGTCACAATTCGAGCATCGGTTCGCTGGAGCCCCGCGGGGGTCGGACGGACCCTCAGTTCGCCGAGCGCCGCTCCCGTACGCCACGCCACCGCTCCACCAGCCGCCCGTACGCCTCTCCGGCGGCGGCCCCGTCGCCCACACGCAGGGCCTCGATGCCCTCGGCGACGTCCGCGGCCGAGTGATCTCCGTCCAGCTCCGCGGCCGGCAGGACGTGGACGAGTCCGCCGTAGTCCAGTTCGACCAGGGACCGCGGGTGGAACTCCTCCAGCCATCGCCCCACGTCCACCAGGCCGTCGATGAGCGGTCCCTCGTCGATCGTCTCCTTGAGGGTCCGCAGCGCCCGCGCGGTGCGGCGCCTGGCCTGCACCATGGGGGTGCGGTAGCGCAGCATCGGAGGCACCTCGCCGGACCCCTTCTCGTACCTGCGCTCCTCGTCCGAGACCAGTACGAACCAGTTCAGCGGCACCTGCCAGGTCGCGGTGCGGATCCACGGCCGGGCGTCGGGGTTGCGCTCGCGCCAGCGCTCGTAGTCCCGGGCGGCCTGATCACGCACGACGCGCGGCAGCACCGCGTCCAGGACCGGGGCGGGCAGCTCCTCGGCCAGGTCCTCCAGCGCCTGCCAGCCGCGCAGCCGGGTGCGCCACGGGCAGACGCACAGTGCCTCGTCGACCAGGGTCACGAAGGCGTCGGCGCTCTCGTGCACCGGCACCGGGACGGGCGGGGTGGGCAGCAAGTCGGCCAGGGAGCGGCGCAGTTCGTCCTGGTACGAGGGGCGGCCGGAACGCCGGGCGTAGCGCTCCCAGTGGCTGCGCTCCGGCTCCGGGAAGGCGGCCAGCGGCTCGTACACACGCAAGTAGCACGCGTACGGGACGATCACCGAGGACACCTTGGGCACGCCTGCTCCCTCCCCATCGGTCATGACCCGAAACCCGGCCGGTCAATACCCGGCCGGGGTGGAAAACCATTGCAAATCGTCCCACGAACCCGTCCCGGAGTACTCCGGGGGAGGGTGATCCCGGGCACTGGGCGGTTCAGGGCCGCCCGGACGCTCTACGCTCATGCCCACGGGCCCCGCCACCCGCACGGGACCCTCCCTCAACCGGCGCTACTCAATCGGGAGTCACCACCGTGACCGACGTAACCGACGGCGTCCTGCACACCCTGTTCCGGTCGGATCAAGGGGGGCACGAGCAGGTCGTGCTCTGTCAGGACCGGGCCACGGGCCTCAAGGCCGTCATCGCGATCCACTCCACCGCCCTGGGCCCCGCCCTCGGCGGCACCCGCTTCTACCCGTACGCGAGCGAGGAGGCGGCCGTCGCCGACGCGCTGAACCTCGCACGCGGCATGTCGTACAAGAACGCCATGGCCGGCCTCGACCACGGCGGCGGCAAGGCCGTGATCATCGGTGACCCCGAGCGGATCAAGACCGAGGAGCTGCTGCTTGCGTACGGCCGCTTCGTGGCCTCGCTCGGCGGGCGTTACGTCACCGCCTGCGACGTCGGAACCTACGTCGCCGACATGGACGTCGTCGCCCGGGCGTGCCCCTGGACCACCGGGCGCTCCCCGGAGAACGGCGGCGCCGGCGACTCCTCGGTCCTGACCGCCTACGGCGTGTTCCAGGGCATGCGGGCCTCCGCCCAGCACCTGTGGGGCGACCCCACCCTGCGCGGCCGCAAGGTCGGCGTCGCGGGGGTCGGCAAGGTCGGGCACTACCTGGTCGGTCACCTGCTCGAAGACGGTGCCGACGTCGTGATCACCGATGTGCGGCCGGACGCCGTGCGCCGGGTCACCGACGAGCACCCCGAGGTCACCGTGGCCGCCGACACCGACGCCCTCATCCGCACCGAGGGTCTCGACATCTACGCACCCTGCGCCCTGGGCGGGGCGCTGAACGACCGGTCCGTGCCGGTACTGACGGCAACGGTGGTGTGCGGCGCCGCCAACAACCAGCTCGCGCACCCGGGTGTGGAGAAGGACCTCGCCGACCGCGGGATCCACTACGCGCCGGACTACGTCGTCAACGCCGGCGGTGTCATCCAGGTCGCCGACGAACTCCACGGCTTCGACTTCGACCGCTGCAAGGCGAAGGCGTCGAAGATCTTCGACACCACACTGGCGATATTCGCACGTGCGAAGGACGACGGCATTCCGCCCGCGGCCGCCGCCGACCGGATCGCCGAGCAGCGCATGGCGGAGGCCCGCACGCCGGCCCTCCCGGGGGAGGCCTCGCAGCTGTGAGCGGTACCCGCCGATGGGAGGTTGGAGAGAACTCTCACTCTTATCGGCGGGTCGTCCGCCAATAAGTGGTTAAAATCGGCCGTGACCAGCGAGGACAGGGCGCCTCGCAGGTCCTGGGCACACGCCCGTCCTGCGGGCGACGTACCGTATGGGCGTGGGCTCAGGTACCGTGGAAGCCCTACGGACCGGTCTCTCCACGGAGAGCCCGTTCCGGATCATGAACGCGTGTCAAGACTCTGGGGCCGTCGAGCCCCGTCGTTGAGGGGGTCGAGCCATGGGGCGCGGCCGGGCCAAGGCCAAGCAGACGAAGGTCGCCCGCCAGCTGAAGTACAACAGCGGTGGGACGGATCTCTCACGCCTGGCCGAGGAGCTGGGCGCATCGACGTCGAATACGTCGCCTAACGGCGACCGGTTCGAGGACGATGAGCAAGACGACGACGTGTACGCACGGTACGCCGATCTCTACTCGGAGGATGACGACGACGAGGACGGCGATTCCTCGCAGCATCGTCGCGGCGCTTGACCTTGCACTGAGCTCTCACCCGGTCCGTGGCACCAGCCACGGACCGGGTGCTGTGCTGTCCGCCGGGTTTCAGCCCGCGTAGTCGCCCACCAGGGCCGCGCCCGTCTCGTGGCCGGTCCGGTCGGTGATCTCGCCGGCGACCCATGCCTCCACACCGCGGTCGGCCAGGGCGGCGAGCGCGACGTCCACCGAGTGCTCGGGGACGATCGCGATCATGCCGACGCCCATGTTCAGGGTCTTCTCCAGCTCCAGGCGTTCGACGTCGCCGGTCTTCCCGACGAGATCGAACACCGGTGCAGGCGTCCAGGTGGAGCGGTCGACCACGGCGTGCAGACCGTCCGGGATCACACGGGCCAGGTTGGCCGCGAGTCCACCGCCGGTGACGTGGCTGAACGCGTGCACCTCGGCGGTGCGGATCAGCGCCAGGCAGTCCAGCGAGTAGATCTTGGTGGGCTCGAGCAGCTCCTCGCCGAGGGTGCGCCCGAGTTCGTCGATGTGCCGGTCGAGGCCGAGCTTCGCCCGGTCGAGGAGAACATGCCGGACAAGGGAGTACCCGTTGGAGTGAAGTCCGGAGGCGGCCAGGGCGATCACCGCGTCGCCCTCCTGGATGCGTTCGGCACCGAGCAGCCGGTCGGCCTCCACAACGCCCGTACCGGCGCCCGCGACATCGAAGTCGTCCGGACCGAGCAGACCCGGGTGTTCGGCCGTCTCGCCGCCCACCAGGGCGCAACCGGCCAGCACGCAGCCCTCGGCGATGCCCTTCACCATCGCGGCGACGCGCTCCGGGTGGACCTTGCCGACGCAGATGTAGTCGGTCATGAACAGCGGCTCGGCACCGCACACCACGATGTCGTCCATGACCATCGCCACGAGGTCGTGGCCGATGGTGTCGTAGACGCCCATCCGGCGCGCGATGTCGACCTTGGTGCCGACGCCGTCGGTGGCGGAGGCGAGCAGCGGACGCTCGTAGTGCTTGAGGGCGGAGGCGTCGAAGAGGCCGGCGAACCCGCCGAGGCCGCCGAGAACCTCGGGGCGCTGCGTCTTCTTCACCCACTTCTTCATGAGCTCGACGGCGCGGTCACCCGCCTCGATGTCGACGCCCGCGGCCGCGTAGGAAGCGCCCTCGGGATTGCCCGTCGACGAAGTCGACTGATCGAACACAGCAGACATTGCCTGGGATCTTTCGGGGTTGATGGTGCGGCTCAGGGACGACGGATGGCGTCGGCCGCGGCCGTGGCGGCGGGACCGGCCGCCAGCTCGGTCTCCAGCAGCTGCTTGCCCAGCAGCTCCGGGTCGGGCAGCTCCATCGGATACTCGCCGTCGAAGCAGGCGCGACACAGATTGGGCTTGGCGATGGTGGTCGCCTCGATCATGGCGTCGATGGAGATGTACGACAGGGAGTCCGCGCCGAGGGAGCGCCCGATCTCGTCCACCGACATGCCGTTGGCGATCAGCTCGGCGCGGGTGGCGAAGTCGATGCCGAAGAAACAGGGCCACTTCACCGGCGGCGAGGAGATGCGGATGTGCACCTCGGCGGCACCCGCCTCACGGAGCATCCGCACCAGCGCGCGCTGGGTGTTGCCGCGCACGATCGAGTCGTCGACGACGACCAGGCGCTTGCCCCTGATGACTTCCTTGAGGGGGTTCAGCTTCAGCCGGATGCCCAGCTGGCGGATCGTCTGCGACGGCTGGATGAAGGTGCGGCCCACATAGGCGTTCTTCACGAGACCCGCACCGAACGGGATGCCGGAGGCCTCCGCGTAACCGATCGCGGCGGGCGTGCCGGACTCCGGCGTCGCTATCACCAGATCGGCCTCGACGGGCGCCTCCTTGGCAAGGCGGCGGCCCATCTCGACCCGGGAGAGGTACACGTTCCGGCCGGCGATATCGGTGTCCGGACGGGCCAGGTACACATACTCGAAGACACAGCCGCGAGGCTTCGCTTCCGCGAATCGAGAGGTGCGCAGGCCGTTCTCGTCTATCGCGACGAACTCGCCCGGCTCGATCTCGCGGATGAAGGTGGCGCCGGTGATGTCGAGCGCTGCGGTCTCGGAGGCGACCACCCAGCCGCGCTCCAGACGGCCGAGGACCAGCGGGCGGATGCCCTGCGGGTCACGGGCCGCGTACAGGGTCTGCTCGTCCATGAAGACCAGCGAGAAGGCGCCCTTGACCCGGGGCAGGACCTTGGCGGCCGCGTCCTCGAGGGTCAGCGGCTTGCCGTCGTCGTCGACCTGTCCGGCCAGCAGGGCCGTGACCAGGTCGGTGTCGTTGGTCGCGGCCACCTGGGTGGCGCGGCCGTTCTCCTTGGGGAGCGCGGCGACCATCTCGGCCAGCTGAGCCGTGTTGACCAGGTTGCCGTTGTGGCCGAGGGCGATGGAGCCGTTGGCCGTGGCCCGGAACGTCGGCTGGGCGTTCTCCCAGACGGAGGCACCCGTGGTCGAGTAGCGGGCGTGTCCGACCGCGATGTGACCTTGGAGCGAACCGAGCGAGGTCTCGTCGAAGACCTGGGACACCAGGCCCATGTCCTTGAAGACGAGGATCTGGGAACCATTGCTGACCGCGATACCCGCGGATTCCTGGCCCCGATGCTGGAGGGCGTACAGCCCGAAGTACGTGAGCTTTGCGACCTCTTCCCCAGGAGCCCAGACACCGAAGACGCCACACGCGTCCTGAGGGCCCTTCTCACCGGGAAGCAGGTCGTGATTGAGTCGACCGTCACCACGTGGCACGGCTCCGAGTGTAGGCGAGATCGTGCACTGGTCCGAATCCGGGCATCCGCGCCGCCGGACGCGCCCCCTCCCGGGGCAAGGGGGGTCAGGGCTTGGCGGTCGCGGTGAGACCCTTGCCGTTCTCGCTGGTCAGCGTGATGTCGCGATGATCGATGCGGTAGCCGAGCGACCCGTCGAGGAGGGTGCTCAGCGCCCGTTCGGTCGTCATGAGTGAGCCGTCGCACATCATGCGCGTGGCCCTGGGAGCACCCAGGGTGACCCGGCCGTCGCTCACGGTCGCCTTGGCGGTGAACCGGTTGCAGCCGAGGCTTCCGGACACCGTGCCTGCCGTCCTGTCGAACGTGAACCAGGCTTTGCCGGTGGCCGCCTCGGGCAGCGAGGAGGCGACGTCGCCGTTCACCATGGACGTGACCTGCCACTTCGTGCCGTACAGGGACGCGTCGTCCTCCTTGGTGAGGTGGATGCGGTCGCCTTCCTCGCCGGTGAGCGTCAGCCGGTTCCGGTCGACGGCCGCGGTGAGCGGCCCGTGCGCGAGCATGCGGGAGAAGGACGCCTCGAACGCCATCGGGTCCTTCGCGCAGGCCATGTCGGTGGACCGGGCGGGTCCGAGGTCGACACGGTCGCCCCGGACGGTGGCGGACGCGCCGAAGCCGTTGCAGCCGTAGTTGCCCTCGGCCCGGCCGTCTTCGATCAGGAGGTAGGCACCGGCCGGGGCACTCCGTGTGGTGCCGTTCGTCGTGAGGCTGTCCACGCGCCAGTGCACACCCGTGACCTGCGAGCCGCCGCCGGTTCCGACGGAACTGCTGCCGCTGCCCGAACCTGTGTCGGTGCCGCACGCCACCGCGAGCGGGAGCAGGGTCAGGACGGTGAGGGTCAGTCGGTGCTTGTCCATGGAGGTGGGACGGGTGGGGCGGGGGGCCGGTTCCACGGCCGGCGTCCTTCGGTCACGCGGTTCCCGGACGGACCCGGAGCCCCCGCGGCCTCAGGCCATGAGGGGCAGCAGGCCGCCGAGGTCGGCTCGTTCGCCGCTGGCGCTCACCTTGGCGTCGGCGAGAGCGGCGGCCCACCGCACCCGGCCCGTCGCCAGCCGGATCCAGGTCAGCGGATCGGTCTCGACGACGTTCGGCGGGGTGCCCCGGGTGTGGCGGGGGCCCTCGACGCACTGCACCACGGCGAACGGCGGGATGCGCACCTCGGTCGAGGCGCCGGGCGCCTTCACCGCGAGCGCGTCGGCGAGCAGCCGGGTCGCGGCGGCGAGAGCCTGGCGGTCGTACGGGATGTCGAGCCCCGGAACGGCGGCGTTCAGATCGTCGCTGTGGACGACGAGTTCCACCGCGCGGGTGACGAGATAGTCGGCCAGCGGCAGCGGGCCGATGCCGGTGGCGAGCAGTCGTGTGCCGGGGTGGCGAGCCAGGTCTTCGGTGAAGCGGCGCTCGATGTCGCCGAGATGGGCGTCGAGGTCCGGATTCCGCTCGGCGAGCCGACGGCCCACGTCCGCGATCGTGTCCGCGTCGACGGCGGTCGCGAAGGGCCAGTCGAGGAGCGTGACGTCCTTCCCGGCGGGTTCCGGCAGGTCGACGAACCGGCTGACCGCGCCGAGCGCCGTCCCGGTGTGCGCCACGAGATCCCGCACCGTCCAGCCGCCGAGCCGCGTCGGCAGCGCCAGCTGCTCGGGGGTGAGGGTGCGCACGGCCTCCCGCACGTTCCCGAACTGCGCGTGCACCGCTGCACGGACTTTGGCGGAGTCGTACGTCCGTGCGCGTTTCCTGGCCGGGGGCATGGCGGTGAGCCTATGCCTTCACCGCGTACCCGTTCAGGCCGGCTGCGATCAGGTCGAAGGCGCGGTGGGCGCGCTCGGCCGCGTCGGCCGCGACCTCGTCGACGGCCTCGCCGCCGTCGAGGCGGCGGTGGTGCTCCTCGACGAGGGCGTTACGGGCGGCTGTCAGGGTGGCGGCGGCGATCAGGGCGAGCGTGGCGTCGCCGGTCTCCTGCGCGAGCTGGTCCGCCAGTTGGCGCGCGCCCTTCTCCGACTCGACGTAGGCGCGTTCCATCAGCTCCGGCGTCTTCATGATGACCTCCCGGATCCGGCGGGCGAACGGCTCGCCGTGCAGACCGACCGACGGGTCGCGCCCTTCGACCATCTCCAGGAACTGCCGGCGAACGGCGTCCACCGCCGACTCGCCGCAGGCGCGGTCGCGCACGGCACGCGCCGCGTCCGAGAAGTGCTCGACCATCGGCTTGAAGACCAAGTCCTCTTTGGAGCCGAAGTAGTTGAACACGGTCATCTTGGAGACCTCGGCGTCGTCGGCGATCTCCTGTACGGAGACGGCGTCGAAGCCCTTCTCGGCGAACAGGGCGATCGCGGTGCGATAGATCCGCAGCGCCGTCTGCCGCTTCTTGCGCTCACGCAGCCCCATCGCCTCAGCAGCCATGACGCCACTGTACCAAGATGAAATTTGATTCTGGCAGAAATTTACTCCGAGATAAAACATTGACTCAGTACATAAATGTCGGCATGGTGATGCCCATGACCGAGACCCAGCGCAAGATCGCCTTCCTCGTCTGCCTCGTCACGATCGTCCTGGCCGTCCTGGACATGCAGATCGTGTCCGCGGCCACCGTCCCGATCGTGCGCGACCTCGACCCGGATCACGGCATCGACAAGATCCCCTGGCTGGTCAGCGCCTTTTCGCTGGCGTCGGCCGCGGTGCTCCCGCTGTACGGGAAGCTGTGCGACGTCCTGGGCGCCAAGCGGGTGTTCCTGGGGGCGGTGGGCACGTTCCTCCTCGGCTCGGCGCTGTGCGGAGCGGCCCGGTCGATCGGGCAGCTCGTCGCAGCGCGGGCCGTTCAGGGCGTCGGGGCCGGCGGGCTGATGAGCGTCACGATGGTCGTGATCGCCCAGTTGAGGGGCCCCGGCGAACGGGACTCCAAGGGCGCGGGCATGGGCGGGATCGTCTCCGGCGGCGGCATGGCGCTCGGCCCCTGGATCGGCGGTCTCCTGTCCGACCATGCGAGCTGGCGCTGGATCTTCTACATCAATCTGCCGCTCGGCCTCGCGGTCCTGGTCCTCGCCGCCTGTGTCCTGAAGCTCCCCCGCCACACCGCCGACCGCTCGATCGACTTCCTCGGCGCCGGTCTCGCCGCCGCCTTCTCCACGGCACTGCTGCTGGTCACCGAGTGGGGCGGCAAGGAGTACGCCTGGTCCTCACCGCAGATCGTCTTTCTGGCTCTGGCCTCGGTGGCCGCCCTCGGTCTCTTCCTGTGGCGCCAGCTCACGGCCGCCGAACCGATTCTGCCGTTGTCCATGTTCCGTGTCCGGGAACTGCGATGGGGCTTCGCCATCCAGGGTCTGGTGGGCGCGGCCCTGGTGGGCGCGTTGTACTACGTCATGGTCTACCTGCAGGTCGCCCGTGGGGTGGCCAGTTCGTCGGCGGGGCTGTACCTCGTCTTCATGGCCGTCGGCATGACCGCCGCCGGGGTCGTCACCGGAAAACTCGCGGAACGCGGCCTGCCCGAGCGGGCGTTCGCCATCAGCGGGTCCGCGGTCACCGCGGTGGCCTTTCTGCTGCTTGCCACCACCGGCAGCGACACCTCCCTGTGGTGGCTCCGCGCCGAACTCCTTCTCGTCGGCGTCGGGTTCGGCCAGCTCATCGGTCAGCTGATCCAACTGGTCCAGGAGGCGGCCCCCCGCCATCAACTCGGGGTGGCGACGACCGGCATCCGCCTCTTCCAGACCCTGGGCACGGCCCTGGGCGCCGCCCTCTTCGGCACTCTCGTCTCCCGGTTGTACGACGGGCCCGGTCCCCTCGCCTCCGTGCCGGGCACGGCGCGCACGGCGGAGGTGCACGCCTACGTCGACGCGCTGGACGGCGTGTTCCTCTGCGGGGCCGCGCTGATGGCGGTTTGTCTGGTGGTGGCGACACGGCTGCCCGGGTCCCGTCCCGTGCAGAGCGCCGGGGAACCGGCGAGCGAGCCCGCCACGGTCTGACGCCGGCACACGAAGGCCCCGCCCGGCGAACCGGGCGGGGCCTTCGCCGTCATACGGACCGTTTACGCGAGCAGCGCCGGAATGGTCTCCTCGTGGGCCTTCCGCAGCTCCTCCAGGGACAGCGCGAACTCGCCCTGGAGCTCGATCGCGTCACCGTCCACGACACCGATGCGGGCGACGGGCAGACCGCGCGCCCCGCACATGTCGTTGAAGCGGACCTCCTCCGAGCGCGGCACGGCGACGAGCGCGCGCCCCGCCGACTCGGAGAAGAGGAAGGTGAACGCGTCGAACCCGTCCGGTACGACCAGCCGCGCGCCCTTTCCGCCCAGCAGGGAGGACTCCACGACCGCCTGGATCAGGCCGCCGTCGGACAGGTCGTGCGCGGAGTCGATCATGCCGTCGCGGGAGGCCGAGATGAGGATCTCGCCGAGCAGCCGCTCGCGCTCGAGGTCGACCTGCGGGGGCAGACCGCCGAGATGGTCGTGGACGACCTGCGACCAGGCCGAGCCGCCGAACTCCTCACGGGTGTCGCCGAGGAGGTAGAGCAGCTGGCCCTCCTCCTGGAAGGCGACGGGTGTGCGGCGGGCGACGTCGTCGATGACACCCAGCACCGCCACCACCGGGGTGGGGTGGATGGCCGCCTCACCCGTCTGGTTGTAGAGGGAGACGTTGCCACCGGTCACCGGGGTGCCCAGCTGCAGGCAGGCGTCCGCGAGTCCGCGGACGGCCTCCGCGAACTGCCACATGACGGCCGGGTCCTCGGGCGAGCCGAAGTTCAGGCAGTCGGAGACGGCCAGCGGCTTGGCGCCGGTGGTCGCCACGTTGCGGTACGCCTCGGCGAGGGCGAGCTGCGCGCCCGCGTACGGGTCGAGCTTCGCGTACCGGCCGTTGCCGTCGGTCGCGATGGCGACGCCGAGCCCGGACTCCTCGTCGACACGGATCATGCCGGAGTCCTCGGGCTGGGCGAGGACCGTGTTGCCCTGCACGAAGTGGTCGTACTGGGAGGTGATCCACTTCTTGGAGGCCTGGTTGGGCGAGGACACCAGCTTCAGGACCTGGTCCTTCAGCTCCTCGGAGGTCTCCGGCCGCGGCAGCTTGTTCGCGTCGTCCGCCTGCAGGGCGTCCTGCCACTCCGGACGGGCGTACGGGCGTTCGTACACCGGTCCCTCGTGTGCGACGGTCCGCGGGTCGACGTCGACGATCTTCCCGCCGTGCCAGTAGATCTCCAGGCGGTCGCCGTCGGTCACCTCACCGATGACGGTGGCGATGACGTCCCACTTCTCGCAGATCTCCAGGAAGCGGTCGACCTTCTCCGGCTCGACCACCGCGCACATGCGTTCCTGCGACTCGCTCATGAGGATCTCCTCGGGCGAGAGCGTCGAGTCGCGCAGCGGTACGTCGTCCAGCGTCACGCGCATGCCGCCGGAGCCGTTGGAGGCCAGCTCGGAGGTGGCGCAGGACAGACCGGCCGCACCGAGGTCCTGGATACCGACGACCAGCTTCTCCTTGAAGGCCTCCAGGGTGCACTCGATGAGGAGCTTCTCCTGGAAGGGGTCACCGACCTGGACGGCCGGGCGCTTCGACGGCTTGGCGTCGTCGAAGGTCTCGGAGGCGAGGATCGAGGCGCCGCCGATGCCGTCACCACCCGTACGGGCGCCGTACAGGACGACCTTGTTCCCCGCGCCGGACGCCTTCGCCAGATGGATGTCCTCGTGCCGCATGACGCCGATGGCACCGGCGTTGACCAGGGGGTTGCCCTGGTAACACGCGTCGAAGACGACCTCTCCGCCGATGTTGGGCAGTCCGAGGCAGTTGCCGTAGCCGCCGATGCCGGCCACGACACCGGGCAGCACTCGCTTGGTGTCCGGGTGGTCGGCCGCGCCGAATCGCAGCGGGTCCACGACGGCGACCGGCCGCGCGCCCATCGCGATGATGTCGCGCACGATGCCGCCGACGCCGGTCGCCGCGCCCTGGTACGGCTCGACGTACGAGGGGTGGTTGTGCGACTCGACCTTGAAGGTGACCGCGTAGCCCTGGCCGACGTCGACGACACCGGCGTTCTCACCGATGCCCACGAGCAGCGCGTCCGACCGGGGGGCCTTCTCGCCGAACTGGCGCAGGTGCACCTTGCTGCTCTTGTACGAGCAGTGCTCGGACCACATGACCGAGTACATGGCGAGCTCGGCGCCGGTGGGGCGACGGCCCAGGATCTCGACGATCCGCTCGTACTCGTCCTTCTTCAGGCCGAGTTCGGCCCAGGGCAGCTCGACGTCGGGGGTCGCGGTCGCATGTTCGACCGTGTCCAGAGGCGTCCGGCTCATGCGCCCACCAGCTTCTTGAGGATCGACGTGAAGAACGGGAGACCGTCGGTGCGACCGGAACCGATCAGCGGTTCGACGGCGTGCTCGGGGTGCGGCATCAGGCCCACCACGTTGCCCGCCTCATTGGTGATGCCGGCGATGTCGCGGAGCGAGCCGTTGGGGTTGAAGTCCACGTAGCGGAACGCCACGCGGCCTTCGGCCTCCAGCTTGTCGAGCGTGTACTCGTCGGCGACGTACCGGCCGTCCATGTTCTTCAGCGGGATGTGGATCTCCTGGCCCGCGGTGTAGTCACCGGTCCAGGAGGTCTCCGCGTTCTCCACCCGCAACTTCTGGTCGCGGCAGATGAAGTGGAGATGGTCGTTGCCCAGCATCGCGCCCGGAAGGAGATGGGCCTCGGTCAGGACCTGGAAACCGTTGCAGATGCCGAGGACCGGAAGACCGGACTTCGCCTGCTCGATGACCGTCCCCATCACCGGCGAGAAACGGGAGATGGCACCGGCGCGCAGATAGTCGCCGTACGAGAAACCGCCGGGGAGCACCACGGCGTCGACCTGCTTCAGGTCCTTGTCCTTGTGCCAGAGAGCGACCGGCTCGGCGCCCGCGAGGCGGATCGCGCGCTGCGTGTCCCGGTCGTCGAGGCTGCCCGGGAAAGTGACGACGCCGATACGAGCGGTCACTTCGCGGCCTCCGCGACTTCCTCGACCTTGACGGTGAAGTCCTCGATCACGGTGTTCGCGAGGAAGGATTCCGCAAGATCGTGGATGCGGGCGAGCGCGGCCTCGTCGACCGGACCGTCCACTTCGAGTTCGAATCGCTTTCCCTGACGTACATCGGAGATGCCCTCGAAACCGAGCCGCGGCAGTGCGCGATGGACCGCCTGGCCCTGGGGGTCGAGGATCTCCGGCTTGAGCATGACGTCGACTACGACGCGTGCCACTGGCACTCCCGGTGTGTGGTGCTGAGCAGGTTCCTTCAGACTACCCGCACAGAATTTCTACCCGCGTAGATTCGTAGCATCCTACGTGACGGCCGTCACGGCACACCGGTGGCGACGGCCCGTCCACGGAAAATCCTGGGAAAAATCACAGAAGAGCGATGGCAGGTCATTGCAGGCGGACACGCGGAGGTATTCAGTCGGTCTTCACAATGCAATGCCGGGCACTGTACAAAGGAAATGGCAATAGCCGATACTTTGCCCAATAACAGCCGGACAGTCGACATCTCCCCGACATCCGCCGGACGTCTGCGCACGTCATGGTGTCTGATCGCAGAGGTGCCGCACGAAGGGACCGATATTCGTGGCGCAGCGTGTCGTGGTCACTCTCTTTGACGACATCGACGGCTCAGAAGCGGCGGAAACGATCGCCTTCGGACTGGACGGCAAGTCGTACGAGATCGACCTCAATCAAGCCAATGCCAAGAAACTGCGTAAGGTGCTGGCACCCTACGTCGAGGCCGGCCGCAAGAAGGCGAAGTCGGGCAAGGCGTACACGCACACGGCGTTGACGCCGGACCCGGCTGCCGTACGGGCCTGGGCACGCTCCAACAAGATGGACGTACCGCCGCGGGGCCGCATCCCGAAGAAGGTGTACGAGGCGTTCGCCGAGGCGAACTGACACGACCCGCTCGCCGGGGCCGGCATCCGGCCCCGGCGAGCCCGGTTCCCCTCCACGCGTCGCCTCCCCCGTCCGGTGGACGCCGCGCGTTCCCCCGTTGCCGGGAGCCGGGTGGTCCGCCCGCCCTGTGGCGGCCCCATCGGACGCTGCGGGCAACCGACTTGCACTGCCCCCCTGGTGATCAGCTAAAGTCTGGAGCACGCCGAGGGGCGAGGGCGGAATGCCGAAACCCCGAGAGCCGTGCGGGTGTAGTTCAGTAGCAGAACACCCCCTTTCCAAGGGGGAGGCGCAGTGTGCAATCCCTGTCACCCGCTCCAAGGCATCGGTTCCGCCGATCCAGGAAGCACCTCTGCTCGAGCTTGTCGAGAGCAGGGGTGAGGATCAGGTAGGCTGGTGCCCGCACCGATCGGTGAGAGCCGGTCGGGAGCAATGCGGACGTAGCTCAGTTGGTAGAGCGCAACCTTGCCAAGGTTGAGGTCGCGAGTTCGAGCCTCGTCGTCCGCTCCAAAGAGGAAGGCCCCGGTCGATCGACCGGGGCCTTTGTCTTACCCGAAACCCGCGCGGACGGATTGCGTGCTTCGGCCGGGGCGTGGCTTCGATCAGGCGGACGCCTGCCCGATGGCTGGGATTCCCGTCTGCCCGGCATCCAATGGACCCGTGCAACCTCCGGTCGACCACCACCGGAGCCCTGGATTCGGACGGGACATGGTCGGTGTGGTGGAAGTGACCGGTGGTGCCGACGTGCCCGCCGTGATGGACGAGCCGCACATGCCCCGCCCGGTGGTCCCGGCAGGCACCGGGCCCGGGACACGCCGGTGTGAGGGTCGCCACATCTCCGAGCCTTCGAACTGCCGCGGCCCCGGGTGGCGATCGGGAACGGGCCTGATGCCGGGCATCCGAAGCGGGCGCCCACGGCGGGAGTGTGCGGATGCGCCGCCCCGGGCCGACGGCACGTCGCGGTCGTCCGGACCGTCCGTACGGAAAACCGGCACGTGGAGCACGAGTTGGGCGATGTCGTCGGCGCCACCGTGCACGCGCCGCCAGCGGCCCGGGAGACCGGGGTGGGAGGGCGCCCGCGTCGACGCCGGAAATCCCCGGGCGGGCCGCGCCGGAGAAGGAGAGGGTGCGGATCCCATTCCCGAGGGCCGCTCTCGAACTCATGGCCGTGCACCGTGATGGGGCGGTACGTCTCCCACACGAGCGACGTTGGGTATAGTTGCTCTCGCGCAACAGCGCAGTGCGGACGTAGCTCAGTTGGTAGAGCGCAACCTTGCCAAGGTTGAGGTCGCGAGTTCGAGCCTCGTCGTCCGCTCCGCGGAAAAGCCCCCCGGTCCAGGCCGGGGGGCTTTTTGCTGTGCGCGAGGTGGAAGCCGTGGCCCGACGGGATCGCCGGGCCCATGGCCGCTACGACCAGCGCACGCCGGTCAGTCGCTCGTACGCCTCCACATACTTCGCCCGGGTCGCCTCCACGATCTCCGGGGGCAGCGGAGGCGGAGGCTGCTCGCTCGCACGGTCCCAGCCGGAAGCGGGGGACACGAGCCAGTCCCGCACGAACTGCTTGTCGAAGGACTGCTGGGAGCGGCCCGGCTCCCACCGGTCGGCCGGCCAGAAGCGGGACGAGTCCGGGGTGAGCACCTCGTCGGCGAGGACGAGGGTGTCGCCCTCGTGGCCGAACTCGAACTTGGTGTCGGCCAGGATGATCCCGCGATCACGGGCGATGTCCCGGGCACGGCCGTAGACGGCGAGGGTCGCCTGACGCAGCTGGGCCGCGGTCTCCGCACCGACCTGGCGGGCGACCTCCTCGTACGAGACGTTCTCGTCGTGCTCGCCGACCGCGGCCTTGGTGGCGGGGGTGAAGATCGGCGCGGGCAGTTCCGAGCCGTCCACCAGGCCCTCGGGCAGTGCGAGGCCGCAGACGGTACGGGACTCGTTGTACTCGAGGAGGCCCGAGCCGGTGAGGTAACCGCGCGCCACGCACTCCACCGGAACCATCCGCAGGGACTTGCAGACGAGAGTGCGGCCGGCCCAGTCGGCCGGGGCCCCGGCCGGCAGCTCCGTGCTCAGGACGTGGCTCGGGACCAGATCGGCGAGCTGGTCGAACCACCAGAGCGACAACTGCGTGAGAATCCGGCCCTTGTCCGGGATCTCGGTCGGCAGCACCCAGTCGAACGCGGACGTGCGGTCGCTGGCGACCATCACGAGGTCGCCCGCCTCGTTCTGGTACAGCTCCCGCACCTTTCCGGTGTGCAGATGCACCAGACCCGGTACCTCGACGGGCTCGGGCTTTTCGACGAATCCGGACACGGTTCCTCCCCGTGGTTCTCTCCAATTGGCTCGATTCTCCCGTATGCCAGGAGCGGGCCGGTCCGCGGGGCGGGTCGGAACGGATTCAGTCCCGTTTGCAGATGCGGTCCAGGAGGTTCGCTGTCGCCTGCTGGATACGGGCGTCCACATGGCCGGGGCGGTCCAGCGCGGGCGACCATGCGAAGGTCCCGGACGCGAAGACCAGGGCGCCCGACGGGGCCCGGTACAGGGATGTCTCCTGGTGCCGCAGCACTCCCTCGCTGTCCCGGTAGGGAGAGTGAGCCAGGAGGATGCGGCCCTGATGCTCGGGCAGTGGCGCGCGCGGGAAGTAACGGTCCGCCTCGCCGGCGACCATCCCGGCCAGTTCGTCGCGCTCCTCGGCGCCGGTCGCCTCCCACAGCCAGTGGTCGGCGTTGCGGACGACGAGGGGGTGGGGTTCGGGCACCCGGCCCGCGTACTGGATGCCGATCGTCTCCTGCTCGGGACGGTCGATCTCCCGCCACAGCGTGGCCTTTCCCGGGCCGCGGCGCTTGCGGCAGGTGAGCAGGCGGTCGGGGACACCGGACGGGGACGGCCCCAACTCCACCTGCCAGTACATGGTGTTGGCGGAGAGGAAGACGAGCGAGGTGCCGTTCTCCCGGGCGAGTTCCACGGTGCGGCGCATCTGGGGCGACCAGTACTCGTCATGGCCCGGGAAGACCAGACCGCGGTAGCGGGTGGGGTCGATGCGGCCGGCGTGCAGATCGCGGGCATCGGCGTAGGCGAGGTCGTAGTGGTAGCGCTCGGCCCAGCGGATGAAGTCGTAGGCGTGGCCCACGTGCAGCGGGAGACCCGCGCCCGCGTACGGGCGGTCGAAGGAGACCGTGGTGGCGGCGTCCGCCTCGCCGAGCAGCCGGCCGTTCTCGTCCCAGGCGTGGTAGAGGCTGGCGCCGGTGTGGCCGTCCTCCGGATAGAGGTTGTACGCCTGCCACGTGATGTCCGGGAGCAGCAGGAGGAGGTCGGCCGGGCGGCTGTCGCGGACGGTGAAGGGGACATGGGAGCGGTAGCCGTCGGCGGTGGTGAGGACGGCCACATACGCGCCGATGCTCCAGTAGGACGGGATCTGCAGCCGCCAGGACAGCCACCAGTGATGGCAGGAGACCGTGCGGTCCGCCGTCAGCGGAGGCGGCTGCACGATGCCGGAGAGGCGGGGGCTCGTGGTGATCTTGGAAGCCCCGTCGCCGCCGTAGTGGCCGATCCGGTAGACGTCGACGGCGAATTCCTGCGGCGGGTCCACGGTGATCCGGAAGTCGATGGCCTCGCCCGGCGCGACCCCGCCGGTGGAGGTGAAGCCCTTGATCTGGCGGTGGACGTCGTCGGCGGAGCGCGGACCGCCGGTGCGGGGCGCCGGGATCCGCGCTCCCTTGTGGCCCTGGGACGGGACGTGGGCCGGGGCCGGATCCACGTACCAGGGGACCACTTGGCCCGTGTCGTCGAAGTAGGTCTCACTGCCCCGGAGCCAGGGAACCGGGCCCTGGCCGAAAGGATCCGTCACAGCGTGTGCGAGAGCGCCCGACTCCCAGCGGCGGATGTGCTCCGACCCCATGCGATGTCCCCTCCCTCGACCCCGTGAGCCGTCGTAGCCATTGCGTCGTACCCGAACGGTCCCAGCACATCACATTACGCACGCACTCCGTCACCGTTCGTCGTGAATTGACGTGGACGGAATGGGATTCTCCGGCCATGGGTCGCGGCCCCGACACCGGCCGAAGCGGCGTATCCGCAGATGGGACGGGGCGGGAGCACAACCGGGTGCGGTGGTCGCGATCCTCGGGGTGACGGCCGCCCCGTGGGGCGGGAGAGTCCCCCGTGAGGAGCGGGGAGGGGGTGACGGAACGGCTCGGCCGGCCGAAAGTCGTCAGACCAACCGGACCGGCTTCTCGGCGCGTATGCCGAGATGGAGGAGCCAGGCGCGGAGCGGTTCCGGATCGCCGTCCTCGACGAGCGTGAGCACCCGGGGGGTCAGATCGGTCGCACGTTCGTCCCGGACCAGCAGGGACGGACCGTCCAGCCAGTCGAGGCCGGGTACCGCTCCGGCCGTGTCCATCGCGGCGCAGCACACCATCGCGGCGACATGGTCGACGAGCAGTTCGCGACCGCTGCGGGGCGGCTGGAGCGGGAACAGTGGGAGCAACACGTCGTCCCACACCGTGCGGTCCGGCCCCGACGGCCGGCCGGCGCTCCCGCCCGGTACCGCCGCGAGGGCCGACTCCTCCCAGGCGACTTCGGCACTGAGTCCGGCGACCAGGGCGGCGGTCCGCACACCGGCGACCGCACCGTCCTCGTCGGAGGCAGGAACGGCACCGGCGGCAAGCATGTCGGCGGCGGATGGACCGACGGCCTCGGTGTGCGCCGTCCCCGCGCCGGGATCCCCTTCCGCGTCGGGGGCTTCGGGGACGGCGGCCCGGTCCGGTGCATGCGGCGCGCTCCCGCCGTCGCCCGTACCTTCGGCGCCGTGCTCGCGGAGGTGCGGGCCGGGCAGGCCGTCGTGCCGAGGGGTGGACGCGCCGGGGCGCTCGCTCCCGGCCACCGCGTCCCCCTCGTCGGTGTCCGCCCGGACCGTCAGGTATTTCAGGACCCGGTCCAGCGTCGGCCCACCCGCGTCGGACGTGCCCGTACGGGTGGTGTGGTGGACGCCCAGGGCGTCGAGGGCCCGGTGGAGCCGGGCGGCGTCCGACCGCCACTTACGGTCCACGACCTCGTCCGGATAGTCCTGCCAGTTGACCGGTGCCCAGTTCGGGCCGGGCGCCGCCGGACCGCCGTGGAAGAGACGCGCCGCCAGCAGCGACGCGGCCTCGTCCACCGCTCCGGGCTCCTCCAGCAGGTCGCAGGCCGGCCGCTCACCCAGACGGGAGGCGAATCCCTCGGCCAGACGGTCCCGGCGGGAGAGCTCCGTGAGGGCCGCGACCACTCCGGCGTCCAGGCGCGACGGCCAGCGACCCATCCGCCAGGCGGGCAGCGCGACCCGGGTCAGCAGCCGGTCCCAGCCGGCGTACGCCAGACCCACCTGTTCCTGCGCGACGATCCGCAGACCGTAGTCCACAGCCTGTGCACGCTCGGCCGCGGCGGCCGCCACCCCTCGTTCCATCTCTTCCGCATGAACCCGGCAGCTCCGCAGCAGCAGCCGCGCCACCCGGCCGACACCGCCCAGCACCGCACGGATCAGGACTCCGCGCCCGGGTGCCGCACTCACCGCCACGGCGGCGTCCAGTCCTCGGACGAAGCGTCGTGCCGCTGCTATGTCGGGGTGCGCGGACGGCCCCGTACCGGCGACGACCGGGGCGAGCACCGCACGCAGTTCGCCCACCCGCATCCACCACAGGAACGGGGAGCCGATCACGAGCACGGGCGCCGTCGGGGCCCGGTGCTGCCGGGAGGACTGCAGGCCGCGTATGCCCCGCGGGCCGGATATCTCGTCCAGCGACCGCAGCGGCGGGCCATGGGCGGGATGGGTGCGGTCCTCCAGCCAGCTGTCGCAGTCCGGGGTGAGCGCTATGGCGGACGGGGCGGGGACATCGAGGCGATCGGCCAGGTCCCGGACCATCCGGTACAGATCGGGGGCCGCGTCCTCCGCGATCGGGACCGTCGGGCTGACGGCCGGACGGGCGCCTGCGACCACGAGGGCGATACCGGCGGCGGCGAGCAGGACGGCCACGGCGACGCAGCTCACGACCCAGCGCGCGACCACTCCCCAGTGCCCACCACTGATATGACCGGTGGAGCGGCCGACGAGGAGCACGACCGCAACGGCGGCAGGCAGCAGAGCCACAGCCAGCGCCCTGCTGCGGATCCGCAGCACGGCAAGAGCCCGGGAACGCGCGGCCTGCGCGCCGACCTCCACACCGATTCCGGTCACGACCGGACGTCACCCCCTCTGATCCGCCTCTGTCCCACGCGACCTGTGTCGTGACGGTCCCCGTCACAGAGGTCGTCGTCGGACGTCCGTGCGTTGCTCACTCCCCCACTGTGGCAGCCGCCACCGACATCGCAATGCCGGTGGGCCAAGTGCCGGAACGCTTGCGCCGCACCCTAGTTGGGGCCCCCGCCCTCGTCAGCCGGATGGGTCACCGCTCACTCGATGGAATGGCTTTGGGGAAAGGTGGATGACGTAGGGCGACGGCCAGGCCCGGGATCGCCCACAGAAACGCGTTCGACGGAGACCCGGATTTTGGGCCCCTTCTCACGACGCGGGCCCCGGATCCTGAGACGGATCCGGGGCCCGAGGGGTTCATCGCCGGGCGGCGCCAAGGCTGCTCAGGCGCCGTCGACCCCGGCGGCCCGCGCAGCGATGTCCGTACGGTGCTGGGAGCCCTCGAGCCCGATACGGCCCACCGCCGTGTACGCCCGCCGGCGCGCCTCGGCGAGGTCGGCTCCGGTAGCCGTGACGGACAGCACACGGCCGCCCGCGCTCACCACGGCGTCGCCCTCCTGCCGGGTGCCCGCGTGCAGGACGTAGGCGTGCGGGGCGTCCTCGGCCGCGACCTCGGCGAGACCGGTGATCGGGTCGCCGGTGCGCGGGGTGCTCGGGTAGTTGTGCGAGGCCACGACCACCGTGACCGCCGCGTCCTCGCTCCAGCGCAGGGGCTCCAGATCGGCGAGGGTGCCGTTCGCCGCGGCCAGCAGGACGCCTCCGAGCGGTGTCCTCAACCGGGCGAGGACGACCTGCGTCTCGGGATCACCGAACCGGGCGTTGAACTCGATGACCCGGACACCGCGCGAGGTGATCGCCAGGCCCGCGTACAGCAGACCGGAGAAGGGGGTGCCGCGGCGGCGCATCTCGTCGACTGTCGGCTTGAGAACGCTCTCCAGGACGTCCTCGACCAGCTTCGGCCGGGCCCACGGTAGCGGCGAGTACGCCCCCATGCCGCCGGTGTTCGGCCCCTCGTCGCCGTCCAGCGCGCGCTTGAAGTCCTGTGCCGGCTGGAGCGGCAGGACCGTCTCGCCGTCGGTGACGGCGAACAGGGAGACCTCGGGTCCGTCGAGGTACTCCTCGATGACCACGCGCTCGCAGTCGGCGGCGTGCGCCTTCGCGGCCTCCAGGTCATCGGTGACGACGACGCCCTTGCCCGCGGCGAGACCGTCGTCCTTCACCACGTAGGGGGCACCGAAGGCGTCGAGCGCCTCCTCCACCTCGTCGGCGGTCGTACAGACGTACGAACGTGCGGTGGGAACGCCCGCGGCCGCCATCACATCCTTGGCGAAGGCCTTGGAACCCTCCAGCTGGGCGGCCTCCCCGGATGGTCCGAAGACGGGGATCCCCGCCTCGCGCACCACATCGGCGACGCCCGCGACGAGCGGCGCCTCCGGGCCCACGACGACCAGCCCGACGCCGAGCTCGGTGGCCAGCGCGGCCACGGCCTTTCCGTCGAGGGCGTCGATCCGGTGCAACTGGGCCACCTCTGCCACACCCGCGTTTCCGGGGGCGCAGTGCAGTTCGGTGACATCGGGGTCGAGGGAGAGGGAACGGCACAGGGCGTGTTCGCGGGCGCCGCTACCGATGACGAGGACCTTCACGGGGTCAGCCTAACCGCCGGGGCGGAACGGCCTTGTGGGGGCCGCCGAACGGGGCTGGGGCGGGCGTTTGTGGCTTCCTCCCAAAACAAGGGGTGCCGCCTGGTGACCCTGCGCGCCCGCCTACTCGTTCGTGAACTCCTCCACGACCGTGGCGCCGAGCTCCCGGACGATCAGGTCGTGGCCGGACAGGGCCGACTCGTCCAGGTCGGGGTCGTCGTCCTCCGGCATGTCGTCCTCGGGAGCGACCACGTGCCGTTCGGCGGGAGGCGCCGCCGGAGTAGGGGTTTGGGGCGCCGGAGCAGGGGACGCCGACGTGGCCGGACGCGCCGATGAGGCCGGCTGCTCGGCGGGGACGGGACGGGGCGCGGGCGAGGCACCACCGCCTCCTCCCGGCTGGAAGCCGCCACCGAATCCCGACCCCCCGGTGGCCGGCGGTGCCGAGCCACCCGACGGGTCGACGATGGCCTCCACCTTCCACTGCACATTGAACTGTTCGGCCAGCGCCTGCCGCAGCACGTCCTCGCTGCCGCTGCTGAGGAAGTTGTCGCGGGCGCCCGCGTTCACGAAGCCGATCTGCAGCGTGGTGCCGTCGAAGCCCACCACCTGCGCGTTCTGGCTCAGCAGGATCCAGGTGAAGCGGCGGCGGTTCTTCACCGCCTCGAGAACGTTCGGCCAGAGCGTGCGGGGGTCCAGACCGCCGGAGCCCGGCGTGGACGCCGCGGGTGCCGGAGTTGTCGGGGCGGCCGGAGAGGTCGGTGCGGTCGGCCGGCCCTGGGCGGCGGGTGCCCGGCCACCGCCGGCGGGCGCCGCGGTGGGCCAGCCGCCCGGACGGCGGCCGCCCCCCGCGGAGGCGGCGGCGGGCCATGCACCGGGCGCGCCGGCAGCCGGGGCCTGCGGTTGAGCCGGTGCGGGGGCGGTCGGTGGCGGGGTGGTCGGTGCGGGGGCGGCCGGGGCGGGGGCGGCCGGGGCGGCCTCCTGTGCAGGCGACGGTGCGGACACCGGGGGCGCGGCGATCTCGTGGGCAGCGGGGGCGGACGGGGCAGCGGGGGTCCCGGCCGGTCCGGCACCACCGTTGCGCACGGCGGCACGAGCGGCCGCCGCGCCTCCACCTGACGGCACGGGTGCCGCATCCTGCGGAGGCGGTCCCCCGGTCATACCGCCGTGCACCTCGGGACCCGGCACGTACCCCATCGCGGGAGCGCCGCCCCCGGAAAGGCTGACGCCCCGCTCCAGACGGTCCAGGCGGGCCATGACCGACCGCTCGTCCCCGTACGCCGCGGGCAACAGCACCCGGGCGCAGATCAACTCCAGCTGCAGCCGGGGCGAGGTGGCCCCGCGCATCTCGGTGAGCCCCTCGTTGACCAGGTCGGCGGCACGGCTGAGCTCGGCCGGGCCGAAGACGCCCGCCTGCGCCTGCATGCGCTCGAGTACGTCTGCCGGGGCGTCGATGAGCCCCTTCTCGACCGCGTCGGGCACGGCGGCGACGATCACCAGATCACGCAGCCGCTCCAGCAGATCGGCGACGAACCGCCGCGGGTCGTTGCCCCCTTCGATGACCCGGTCCACTACCCCGAAGGCGGCGGCCCCGTCCCCGGACGCGAAGGCCTCGACGACGGAGTCGAGGAGCGACCCGTCCGTGTAGCCGAGCAGCGAGGTGGCCATGGCGTACGTCACACCGTCAGCACCCGCGCCCGCCAGCAACTGGTCCATGACGGACATGGAGTCACGCACGGATCCGGCACCGGCGCGCACGACGAGCGGCAGGACCCCGTCCTCGACGGGGTTGTTCTCCTTTTGGCACACCTCGGCGAGGTAGTCCCGAAGGGTGCCCGGCGGCACGAGCCGGAAGGGGTAGTGATGGGTGCGCGACCGGATGGTCCCGATGACCTTCTCCGGTTCGGTGGTCGCGAAGATGAACTTGAGGTGCTCGGGCGGCTCCTCGACCACCTTCAGCAGCGCGTTGAATCCCGCCGACGTGACCATGTGGGCCTCGTCGATGATGTAGATCTTGTACCGGCTGCTCGCGGGCCCGAAGAAGGCCTTTTCCCGCAGGTCACGGGCATCGTCGACACCACCGTGCGACGCGGCGTCGATCTCGATGACGTCGATGGACCCCGGCCCGTTCCTGGCGAGGTCCCGGCAGGACTGGCACTCGCCGCACGGCGTCGGGGTCGGGCCCTTCTCGCAGTTCAGGCAACGGGCCAGGATGCGCGCGCTGGTCGTCTTGCCGCAGCCTCGGGGCCCGCTGAACAGGTACGCGTGATTGACCCGGTTGTTCCGCAGCGCCTGCTGCAGCGGGTCGGTGACATGCTCCTGCCCGATGACCTCGGCGAACGACTCCGGGCGATAGCGGCGGTACAGCGCGAGAGACGACACGCATACGAGGTTATAGGCGTCCACTGACAAAGCGACCGGCCCGAGGCCCACTCCCGGGCCCCTGCCCCCGCGACCCTCACCTGCGACGCAGAAGACCCCTCACGCACCCGCCAGAGCCAACCTACCCTTGCTGCCTTCCGGCCCTGGGGGAGTTCAGTCAGATAGCGCCGCGTGAGGGGCTGGACCCCAGCGTACCTGATCGCAGGGGGCCCGAACGAGTTCGCTAGCACTCCCCGGCGTCATGTAATGTTTCCGGCGGAGGATTCGCCTAGAGGCCTAGGGCGCACGCTTGGAAAGCGTGTTGGGGGCAACCCCTCACGAGTTCGAATCTCGTATCCTCCGCCATTGCTCTCACCGGGCAATACGTCGAAGGGCCCCACCTCGCGGTGGGGCCCTTCGACGTTGTCCTCGGACTTCGTTGTCCCGGCCGGGTTTTTGTCCACAGCGGGTGTTTCCGGGGTTTCCCAGATGGCGTCGGCGATCTTCCGGGCGACGTCCTCGAGCATGGCGTCGGGCACGTTGAGGTACCGCGCCCGCACGCTTGCGGAGGTGCCCGGCTCCCACCCCGTGGCTCCCGCATCACCACAAAGCGCTTCTGGCCCCGCCGCTCACGCGGCGGGGCCAGAAGCCCAGCATCATCAGGGGCCTTCTAGGCGATGCTGTTGAACTTGGTGCCTTCGCCCGCGTAGAGGGTGGTCGTCAGCCGGCTGAACGGAGCCGTCGTCGAACCGGTCGAGCGGTAGACGTACGTGCCGTTCCGGCCGTAGGCGATCAGGTCGGGGCGGCCGTCGGCGGTGACGTCACCGGCGCCGGCGAGGTGGGAGAAGGCGTTCCAGCCGGACCCGATCCTGACGCGGGTGCTGAAGTTGCCTTTGCCGTTGCCCTGGTAGAGCCAGAGGACGCCCGAGGTGTCGCGGGCGACGAGGTCGCCGGCCGTGCTGCCCGCGATGTTGCCGACGGCGGTGATCTGGTTGTAGATCTTCCAGCCGCTGCCGACCCGGGCGCGGCCGGCGAAGGGGGCGGACGAGCTGCCGGTGCCCTTGTACAGCCACAGGACGCCGGAGGCATCAGTGGCAAGGAGGTCGGGCCGGCCGTCTCCGGTGAGGTCGCTGCCGGCGGTGATCTTCTTGTAGATCTGCCAGCCGGTGCCGACCTTGACGCGGGGCGCGAAGGTGCCGTCGCCCTTGCCCAGGTACATCCAGAGGACGCCCGAGGCGTCGCGGGCGACGAGGTCGCCCGTCGAGGTGCCGGCGAGGTTCCCCGCGGCCACGATCTGGTTGTAGACCTGCCATCCGGTACCGATCCTCGTCCGCTTGGCCGTGGTCACCTTGCTGCCCGACGGCCAGTCGAAGAGGTCGTCCCGCCACAGCGCACCCGAGGCGTCCCGCGCGAGGACGTCCGTCGAGCCGTTGTTGCCGAAGTCGTGCGGGTTGGCCTGGCGCGAGACCTGGAAGCTCCCGTGGGCGGTCGCCGGGCCGCCGACGCCGTCGGTCGGCGTGGCGGTGATCTGCCAGGTGTAGGCGCCGTTCGGGGCGCTGATGCCCTCCAGGACGCCGTCCCAGACGAAGGCGAAGCGGCCGTCGGAGACCTGCTGGGGCAGACGCTTGGTGAGCTTCCTGCCGGTGGCCGTGTGCGTGAGCGTGAGGTCCACGGTGGCGTTCGGGCGGGACAGGGTCCACTCCATCGGGACCGTGGTGCCCGGCTTCTCCAGGCTCACGGTGGTGGGGGCCTTCGACCCGGTCACCTTGACGGCCAGGACCCGGCCCGTGTCCGCCACGAGCGTGGCGCTCGGCAGGCCGTCGTTCCCCTCCCAGATCCGGAACAGCCCGTCGGCTTCGGCCGTGGCGCCGCGCACGAGCAGGCCGCCGTCCGGCGCGTGGGCCACGCTGGAGAAGTGCTCCAGGAGTTTGTACGGCGCAGCCGTGGAGTTCTTGACACTCCGGGCGTACAGCGGGCTCAGCTTCTCGTCGGCCGCCTTGCCCGGGACCCCGTGGAGCAGCGTGTCCCTGGTGACGCCGGCGATGACGGCACCGCTCATGGAGCTGTCCATGGCGAACCTCTGGTGTACGCCCGTCCCGTCCACGACGAGTTCGGTGACGCCTCCCCGGTACTCGACCGACGCCTCGTAGTCGGCGGTGTAGGCGCCCGTCGAGGTCTGGGTCCAGGGGGCGGTGTTCCCTCCGCTGCCCCACTCGATCGGCGCGTCGCTGTTGACGGTCGTGCGCGTCTTCCAGTACTCGGTCCGGAAGGTCGCCGGGCTCGGGAAGACCCGGTTGCTGCTCAGGACGAGCATGACGTTGCTCGTGGCGGCGACGACCTTGAAGTCGATGCTGTAGGGGTTGGACGAGCGCTTCGTCTTCTTGGCGACCCCGTCCACCCGGGCGAGCTGCCACAGCTCGTGGTAGTCCCCGCTGCCTGTCGGAACCTTCACGAAAAGGTTGTCGCCGACCACGCCGACGAGCTTCGCGCCGGGCTTGAACTCGGACGCGAGGTCGTAGGACGCGGACCAGCCGGCGCCTTCCGTCATGTCCCGCAGGAAGACCGTGCTGCCGCCGTCGCTGGTCACGACGATGTCGGAGTTGCTGTCGTAGCCCGTCGTGCCCGTGATCGGCAGCACCGAGCCGTCTGCGTACCCGTGCCACTCCACGACCTTGCCACCGGAGTCGTCCGACCGGGATGTGAGGTATCCGGTGTCACCGGTGCTGACGATCTCGGCATCGAGGGGCAGCTTCGCCTCGCCGATGGTGGCGGAGGCGGCGGTCATGGCAGCGGGAGCGGCAACGGCCCCGGGCGAGACCAGCACGCCGGCACCGATCGTCACGGCGAGAACGGTGGCGACGGAGGCGCCGAGACGGCGTCGGGTGGTGCGTATGGAAGCCAAGGAAGTCCTTCCTGTTGAGCCGGGCTGTACGCACATCCGTGCGTGCCGACCGGTCGGACCTGCGAAGAGGGCGGGCGGTTGTACGAGCGGCTCTTGTTTTTCCGGGACGACGAGCGGACCGGGAGCGCGGGGCGAGCCTCATGGGCATGCGCAGGTCCATCGGCACCATGTCGACCGGTCCGGCGGCGGCCGTCATCACCTCGGCCCCGTCGGTCGCGAACGCGCCGACGCCCGGCCGCCGGCATTGTGGGAGCGCTCCCGCGCCAGGCAGCATGGCCCGCATGAAGACGTCTCGAGCGCTCATCCGGCCCTACCTCCCCACCGATCGCGACGCACTCTTCGACATCTGCGTGCGCACGGCGGAGAACGGCGGTGACTCCCGGCAGATCTATCCCGACCCGGAGCTGCTGCCCAACATATTCGCCGCCCCCTACGCGGAGCTGGAACCGGAGCTGGCGTTCGTCGTGGACGACGGCGACCGGGCGGTGGGATACATCGTCGGCACCGCGGACACCTCTGCCTTCGTGCGGCGCTTCCGGGAGGAGTGGCTGCCCGGGCTGGTCGACCGCTACCCCGCCCCCACCGGCGAGCCGAGCACCCCGACCGGCGTGATGCTGCACCTGATGCACACCCCCGAGCGGATGCTCGTGCCCGAGATCGCCGACCACCCGGCCCACCTGCACATCGACCTGCTCCCGAGCCACCAGCGGCTCGGCCACGGCCGCGCGTTGATGGACACCTTCCTGGGCGCGCTGACCGCGCAGGGGGTCGAGCGGGTCCACCTCGGCATGGTCACCGCCAACACCGCCGCCCGCGCCTTCTACGACCGCCTCGGATTCTCCGTCCTGCCGGTACGGTCCCCCGGGCCGCTCACCTACCTCGGGCGCACAACGCGCTGAGCCACGTCTCCCGCGGCGCGGGCACCCCGGCGACGGACGCGATGCGGACGGCCGTCCGGCGAAGCCGCAGGACCCCAGGTTGTGGGGGTTGTGCGATGTCGTCGTCCCCGCGGGGGCCGGGGGTGCTGCAATGCAGTCGATTTACCGGTGATGCACATGAACGGAGGCTTCGCGGTGGACGGGGGAGATCCTCAGCTGCTTCGGATCGAGGTGCTCGGGCCGTTACGGGCCTGGCGGGGCGGAACACCCTTGGATCCCGGGCCCGTCAAGCGGCAGGCCGTGCTGGCCGGGCTGCTGCTCCGACGGGGAATCGTGGTGAGCCACGAGCACCTTCTCGACGGGGTGTGGGGTGCGGAACCACCCCTCTCCGGAAGCAAGGTGCTGGCCAGTCACATCAATCCCCTGCGCAGGACGCTGGATCCAGCGGGCACCCCGCACACGGCGTCGGTGATTCGCAGCGGCAAGGGCTGGTACCGCTTCGTCGTCGACGGCGTGCGGCTCGATCTGTCGGATCTGTCCGAGCGCGGCGACAAGGCGCTGCGCACCAAGGCGTCCGGCGACCTGGCCACCGCCGCGGAAGAGTTGTCCGCAGCGCTCGCCCTGTTCCGGGGCGAGCCGCTGGCCAACCTGCCGGGGCCGTTCGCGCAGGCCGAGCGGGAACGGTTGCTGGAGCGGCGTCGGACGATCCGGCTGGAACGGCTCGACTGCCTGATTCTGCTCGGCCGGTTCGGCGACGCCCTGGACGACCTGGCGGTTCTGTCCACGTTCGAGCGCTACGACGAATCGCTGCTGGCGTTGCGCATGCGCGCCCTGTACGGCTGCGAGCGTCAGGCGGAGGCGCTGAACGCCTATCAGGACATGCGTGTGCGCCTGCGTGACGAGCTCGGGGTCGATCCCGGGGAGGACCTCCGCCGGGTGCACGAGGCGGTGCTGCGCCAGGACGACGCCTGCCTGCTCGCACCGGCGGCTTCCGCGACGCCACCGTCGTCGGCCCGGTCCGTCGTCCGCGCCGCCCCGCAGGCAGGGCCGCCGGAGCGGCCGGCTCGCCCACCGCGCGACAGCGCTGCACACGCACCCGCACCCGCACCCGCACCCGCCGAACTTCCGCACGACGCGGCGGGGTTCGCCGGCCGGGCCGAGGAACTCGCCAGGCTCCACGCGCTGCTTCCGACGGAGCGGGACCAGGGTTCGGCGAACACCGTGGTCATCTCCGCCATCGGGGGAGCCGCCGGCATCGGCAAGACCGCTCTGGCGGTGCACTGGGCGCACCAGGTGCGGGATCGTTTCCCCGACGGCCAGCTGTATGTGAACCTGCATGGATTCGACCGCGACCGCGAGCCGCTCGAGGCCGGCGAGGCCCTGGGGCTCCTGCTGCGCAGCCTGGGGCTGGCCGCGTCGGAGATCCCTGCGGACGAGGAGGAGCAGTCGCGCCTGTACCGGACGGTGCTCGCCGGCCGGCGCCTGCTGGTGCTGCTGGACAACGCGGCCTCGGCGGAGCAGGTCCGTCCGCTGCTTCCGGGCAGCCCGTCCTGCTGTGTCGTCGTCACCAGCCGCAATCGGCTCGGTGACCTGGTGGCCCGCGACGGCGCGCACGCCCTGCCGCTGGACCTCCTGCTGCCGGACGAGGCCCGCGCGCTGCTGGGCGAGGCACTCGGTGCGGAGCGGCTCCTCGCCGAACCGCAGGCCGTCGACGAGCTGATCCGGCTGTGCGGCAGCCTTCCGCTGGCACTGCGGGTGGCCGCCGCCCGGCTGGCGGGCGATCCGGGCCTGCGCCTGGCCGACCTGGTCGCCGAGATGTCCGAGGGCAATCGGCTGGAGGCCCTGGAGCCCGACGGCGACGAGAACTCCCCCTTGCGGGCGGCCTTTTCCGTCTCGTACCGGGTGCTCGTACCCGCGGCGCGCCGGCTGTTCCGATCGCTCAGCCTGTTTCCCGGGCCGGAGTTCACCGCCGAGGTCGCGGCCGCCCTCCTGGACGCGCCGCTGCCCCAGGCCCGGCGTCTGCTCGGCGCGTTGACCGCCGCCCATCTGGTCGAACCGGTGACGGCCGGTCGATACCGGTTCCACGATCTGCTTCGCGAGTACGGCCAGGAGCGTGCACGGGCGGAGGATCCGGCAGCTGATCGCGACACCGCGTTGCGACGCGTGGTGATCTGGTACCTGCACGCCGCACGCGAGGCCGCGGGGACCTGGCTGTTCCCGGAGCTGCCCGCCGACCTCGACCCCGGCGAGCAGCAGGGCCTGCCTACGGCTGCCGAAGCCGGACGCTGGCTGCACGCGGAGCGGGCGAATCTGCTCGCGGTGGTCCATCACACGGGCCGCCACGGTCCCCGGCCCGTCGCCTGGCATCTGAACTCCGTGCTGTTCGGTCATTTCTGGCTCCATCTGCCACGGACGACATGGCAGGCCGGCGCACAGACGGCGCTGCGTGCGGCGGAGGCCGAGGGAGACCGGTTCGGCCAGGCGGCCATGCACGTGAGCCTTGGAGTGATCGAGTGGGACTGGGGGCATCCCCGGGAGGCGACGCGTCATCACACGCGCGTACTGGACATCAGCCGGGAGCTCGGCTGGCCGCTGGGAGAGGCTGCGGCTCTCGGCGTCGGCGGTTGCGTGGAATGGAGTCTCGCGCGCCTCGACAGTGCGCTCGAGCGCCTCACCGCCGGCATGCGGATCGTCCAGGAAACCGGAAACCGGTATCTCGGGACGTTCGGGCTGCTCGGCCTCGGTATGACCTGCCGGGATCTGGGCCGGCTCCGGGAGGCTGCGGAGCATCTCGAACTGGTCATCGGCCGTAATGCGGACATGAGTTGGTGGGACGACAGCCTGGCACTGCAGATACTGGGCGGGGTCTACTGGGAGCTCGGACGTCTGACCGACGGCCTGGACGTCCTCGGTCCCAAGGTGGCCGCCGACGACAGGGGCGGATACCGCAACGGCCGCGCCATGATGCTCGACGCCGTCGCCAAGATCAATATCGAGCTGGGTCACCACCAGGAGGCCCTGACTCAGGCCGAGCGAGCATTCTCCATGGTCAGGGCCCCGGGACGCGCCTGGATACAGTCCGGCATCCTCAACACGCTCGCGGCCGCCGACCGGCATCTGGGCCGCTTCGAGCGATCCCTGCGGACCGACGCAGAAGCTCTCGCTCTGGCCCGGAAGGCCAGATTCAAACGACCGGAGGCGGACAGCATCCTGGGCCTCTCCCTCACCCACCAGCAGCTCGGCCGACACGATGGCGCCCGTCGCCATGCCGAGGAGGCGCTGCGCATGGCACGCGGGTACGGCTTCCGAGTGGTGGAGGGACAGGCGCTGACCGTTCTGTGCCGCGCCGCGGAGGCCGAGTCGGCGCACGCAGCGGCCGTCGCCCTGGGTCGCGAGGCGCTGGCCGTTCATCGCCGGACCGGTCATCGGCTGGGCGAGGCCCGCGCCCTCCTCGCACTGGCCCGTGCCCTTCGCGGGACGGACGGCGACGCCGCCGAACTCGCGCGCCGGCAGGCACTGGAGGTCTTCTCGGCGGTGGGGGTGCCGCCGGAGGGATTCGGAGATCTCGACCGGTGACGCGGTCCGGACGAGGGTGCCCTGCCGCCTGTGGAGGGACGAGTGACAGGGTGCCGGTTCGTATTGGACACCGCGGGTCGGACGGGTGCAGACGGGGCAACCGACGGTCAGCTCATGGGTGTTCGGGCTTTCGGGCCAGGAAGGTGGCGATCGATCTCCTCACTTCTCCGGCGGGTTCCTGCAACAGCCGTGCGGTGAGGACGAATCCTGCCTCGCCCAGCAACGAGGCGAGCCGGTCCGGCGGTTGCAGATGGGACTCGTAGGAGACGGGATGGCCTCCATAGGCCTGTGCCGGACGCAGACGCACGTCGTCTCCCACGTACCCGGCCATCATCAGGTGGCCGCCGGGTGCGAGCGTGCGATGGAACTCGGCGAACACGACGGGCAGCAGCTCGGGTGGCGTGTGATGGGTGGAGTAGTAGGCCAGGATGCCGCCGAGTTCGCCGTCCGGGAGCGCCAGCCCGGTCATGGAACCCACCGTGAACCGCAGCGCCGGATGGGCCTGCCTGGCCAGCTCGATCATCTTCGGGGACAGATCGACGCCGAAGGCGGACACCCCCAGCGCCGCCAGATGCGCCGTGACCTTGCCGGGCCCGCAGCCCAGGTCCGCGACCGGCCCGTGGTCGGCCGTCCGCACCACCTCGGCGAACGCGGCCAGCATCGCCCGGGACAGCGGGTCCAACTCCGCCGGCGACTTGACGCGCTCCGCATAGGCGGCGGCAACGGCGTCGTACGACTCCCGGACCGCGGCAAGGTAGTCGGGCTCGATCATGTCGGCGACTCTAGGGGAGAGCACTGACACAGGACGGGTCCCCGGACCGTGCCGGTCGCAACAGCACACCGAACGCCCTTTGCTCGAGCCGACGTTGAGTCGCGGCAGCCCCTGTGCCGGGTGTGGGGCTTCGGGGCCGGCCGCGACACGGCCGGGATCGATCCCGCCGCACGACCGGTTCACCTCCCGTTCCCGCCCGGGTGCACACCGACGCGGTGCGCACCCCGCACGACCGGATGGCCGTGACCGTGACCGGGCCGATCGCGGTGGCGGCATCTCCGTCCGAGCACACCCGGCCGAGCGGTGGTCCATGGGGATCGGCCGGGGCGCGCCGGGTCACGAAGAACCACCCCGGGGCGACGCCTTCCGGCACCGTCCGCACCACACCGCGTCCGCGCCGCGGCCGTGGGGCCCCTGGTCATCAAGGCCGCCCGGATTTTCCGCACAAGCGGCTTCCCAGCTCCCCGTACGAACGGAATATGCCCTCAGATCGGAACCTGCCCGATGTGACCGATCCGATCGGGGTTGGGCGGATGAGCCCACCCGGCACCGGAATTGAAGCGCCCAACGAAGGACACCGTGGCCACCGCGCCCCGGTCCGGGTCCGACGCCGCACCCGACAAGGGCGAGCGCGGACCCAATCAAGTCGGAGGTTAACTCCACTTGACTCAATGTAGTGAGCAAGTATTCCGGAAAGTCATCTGCGTCACCTCGCGCCGATACCTGTGATCCGCCGGGCCGGTGTGCGGTGGTCGGTGCGCCCCGGTGACCACCGGAGCGCACGTCCTGAAGGAAATACGCAATGACAATTCGCGCAAAGAGACCCGCGGGGGCCGGCACACGCCGTACCGCGGTCGCGGTCGCGGTGGCGCTGGCATTCGCCGGCTCTGTGACGGGAGCGGGAACCGCCTTCGGTTCCGCCGAAGCCACGGCCGCGGACAGCCAGGCCGTGAACGGGAACTGGCTCCCGGACACGCCCGAGAACTGGCCGCTGGTGGTGGACTACACCCGCACGCCGGCGGAGACCGTCACCCAGGGTCTGCAGCACTACAGCGAGACCTACGACACAGTCGGCGGCCGCCAGCACATCCAGGTGCTCTCGGCCGACCTCGACGACCCGAACCTCCAGGTGGGCATGGTCGAGGCCGGTGACACCATCACCAACCCGGCCGACGAGACGCCCTCTTCGATGGCCCACCGCACGCACGCGGTGGCCGGCGTCAACGCCGACTACTTCGAGATCCACGCCAGCGGACGCCCGCTCGGCGGCATCATGACCGACGGTCGGCTGCTGAAGAGCCCCGAGCCGGGCTTCGCCTCCCAGCTGGGCGTCAAGCCCGACGGCACCATGGTGATGGGTCCGGAGACCTTCTCCGGCACGATCACGGCCGGTTCCGCGAACCACGCGCTCACCTCGGTGAACACCGTGAACGACGTGGCTTCCGGCGGCATCACGGAGGTCACCCCCGACCTCGGCGAGACCCCGGGCCTGTCCAAGGCGTCCACCCTGGTGCTCGGCCACAGCACTGACGGCGGCTTCGTCGTCGACGAGGTGCAGTCCGGCGTCACCACCGTGCCGCGGCTCTCCGCCGGCCGGCTCGGTCTGCTCGGCGCCGGCGACGGCGGGCAGTGGCTGTCCGACAACCTGCACAGCGGCGACACGGTGGGCATCACGACCCGGTTGTCGCCCGACAACGATGTCACCCAGCTGATCAGCGGTGTCGACACACTGGTGAAGGACGGCAAGGTCTACAAGGACCCGACCGGCACCCCGCCGAGCGGCGCCAACCCGGAGACCGCCGTCGGCATCACCAAGGACGGCAAGCACGCCGTCGTCGTCGCCATCGACGGCCACGGCGGCGCCTCCACGGCCTTCGGTGTGACGGCCGACCAGGCCGCCGGCTACATGGTGGCCCACGGCGCCTACACCGCGATGCTGTTCGACGGCGGCGGCTCCACCGGCATGGTGAGCCGCGCGCCCGGAGCCGACCAGGCCGAGGTCGTCAACACGCCTTCCGACCTGCCCGGCAACACCGAGCGCCCGGTCGCCAACGGCATCTTCTTCTACTCCACCGCCAAGGAGGCCGGACCGGCCGTCAAGGTAGTGGTGAACGGCGGCAAGACGGTCACCACCGTCGCCGGCGGTTCCATCCCGCTCCCGGTGCACTCCGTCGACCGGTTCGCCAATCCGGCGGCCGGCCAGGACCACGTTCGGATCGTGCCGTCGAGCCTCGCCACGTACGAGGACGGCAAGCTCACCCCGCGCCGATCCGGTACCGGCCGCATCATCGCCTTCAACGGCAAGGCCTTCACCTCCGAGAAGCTCGAGGTCGTCAGCAAGCTCGAGTCCCTCACGGTCTCGCCCGACAAGTCCGACCTCGACAACGGCGCCACCCAGCAGCTCGCCCTCTCCGGCACCGTCAAGGGCGGCGGCGAGGTGCAGATCCCCGCTGAGGCGGCGGACTGGAAGGTCACCCCGGACAACCTGGGCACCGTCGACACCCACGGTCTGTTCACGGCGGACGCCGACAACGGCGGCCTCGCCGAGGTGAGCGCCGAGGTCGCGGGCGCCACCGGCACCACGTCCATCGCCGTGGGCAGCGTCAGCAAGGTCATCGACCCGATGACGAGCCTCGACGTCTGGCGGCTCAGCAACAACACCACCGGCAAGCCCGCCACCCTGGCCACCGACCCGGGTGTCGTCCCGCCGGGTTCCACCGAGTCCGGGTCGCTGCGGCTCGACTACTCGATGCCGGCCGGCGCCGGCGTCAAGCAGCTCGTGCTCTCGCCGCGCACCACCCTGAAGACCGACACCAACAACGGCCAGGTCCCCACGGGCATCGGCGTGTGGATCAAGGGCGACGGCAACGGCATCGAGCTCGCCGAGAAGTACATCGGCGTCAACGGCACCTCCACGACGCTCTACCCGACGTACGTGACGTGGAAGGACTGGCACCTGGCGGTCGCGCAGCTGCCGGCGGGCATGCAGTTCCCGCTGACCATCAGCTTCATCGACTTCCTGGCCATCAGCCCGAGCACCGCCTACAGCGGCTCGCTCAACGTCGCGGGCCTGCAGGCGCTGTACTCGCCGCGCCCGGTCACGGTCCCCGAGTACCACGCGATCCCGCAGAACCCCAAGTGGCTGTCCTTCGAGGAGGACTCGGCCGACTTCGCCAAGCGCGGCACCACGGTCCTCACCGGTGACGACGCGCACATGCTCGCGAGCGACCCGGGCTCCGTCAGCAGCAACGTGATGGACTCCATCGCCAAGCGGCTGCCCACCCTCACGCCGCAGGCACGGCCGGACTCCGCCCAGTTCCTCGGCGACATGTCCGACGACGGCAAACTGGCGGACCTGCAGTACGCCAAGTCCAAGATGGACGCCCTCGGCGTCCCCGAGCGCGACATCGTGGGCAACCACGAGATCACCCAGGGCGCGGACTCCGAGGACGGCAACTACAGCGACACCTTCGGCGACACCCACTACGCCTACAGCCAGGGCGCGGCGCGGATGATCGTCACCGACAACTCGCACGGCAGCCTGCAGTCCTCGGACCCGTTCCAGAACCCCGAGGGCGTGCAGTACCCGTGGCTGGTCCAGCAGCTGACGGACACCACCGCCAAGGACGTGCTGGTCATCACCCACATGCCCGCGTACGACCCGCACCCGGCCGCGAACAGCCAGTTCACGGACCGCTGGGAGGCGCGGATGTACCTGCGGCTGGTGCAGCGCTACCAGGAGACGCACCCGAAGCAGCACGTGATCATGATGTACGGTCACGCCCGCGGTTTCGCGGAGCAGATCCTCAACCCCGAGGGCCAGAGCGTCAGCACGGAGGACGGCGGCATCCCGCAGTTCACCTTCGCGGACCTCGGCATGCCGGCGTACGCGCCGGCCGACCAGGGTGGCATCTACCACTTCGGTCTGGTCCGCATCGGTGACGACGGCGACCTGCAGTACACCGTCGAGCCGGCGCTCGCCACGATCAAGGTCACGGGCCCCAAGGACCCGATCGCCCGCGGCGACCGCGTCACCCTGACCGCGACCGGCGACCAGATCGCCGGTGACAACATCGCACCGCTCACGATCCCGATCGCGGACCCCGCGTCCCACGTCTGGACCTCGAGCAACCCCAAGGTCGCCTCGGTGGACCCGTCCACCGGCGCCCTGACCGCCCATCGCTCCGGCACCGTCACCGTCTCGGTGACCTCCGGCGGCGTCACGGGCAGCGCCCAGGTCGTCGTCCAGTGATCTGACGCCTGATCCACGGCGGGGTGCCCGAGCGGTCTCGGGCACCCCGTCGGCGTTCACAGGCCCGGCGAGCGGGGTCACGTGCACAGGGCGACACCCGGTGGTCCGCCGTGGCCCCTCGCCCGCGGATTCCCGTCCTCGGGACGGTGGGGAGCGCCGAGGAGGGTCGTCGCCCTGCGGTCGCCCTTCCGTCCCGCCCGAAGGGGGGCTCCCCCGTCGGGCCGGGAATCGCGCTCTCACCCGGCCCCGGCGGCCCCTCCCCGCCGAGGCCGGCGACGGTTCAGTTCAGCACCACGACGACCAGCAGCAGCAGGAGCACGGCCACGGCGACCGCGGTCGAGGCGATCGCCGAGAAGCGGACGACGCGCTGCTTCGAGGGGCGTTCGACGACCTTGATGCCGGTGGAGGACGGGAAGGCGAAGTAGACGCGGTCCGGGTCGGCGTGGACCGTGACGCGCGCGAGGGGGAGATACCGGATGGTCACACGCCGGCCCACCTCGTTCTTCGCGAGGGCCAAGTGGCCCTCGATCAGCGTCCGGTGGACCGGCTCCAGGTCGTCCGGAAGCTTGTCCGTCACGCCTGTCAGCACCGACCTGCGCCAGGCGCCCGCGCCGTCCGTCGCCGAGCGGATGTGCAGCGGCGCCGCCTCCTCCACCTTCCGCTGGTCGGCAGTGCGACTGATCACCGCGCCGGTCCAGGTCGTGAACAGGCCCGTGCCCGCGCACTCCGTATGTTTCACCCGGCCCTCACCACGGCAGGCCGAGCACTCCACGAAACCGCTCGCCCGGCACGCCGGACAGTCCACGCGGCCCTTGCCGAGGCACTTCGGGCACGCGGCGTCCGGGCGGTGGCAGCGGGAGCAGCGGGCGCGTTGCGGGCCGTCGACGGGACGGGATCCGGTCAGGTTGCCGCGGCGCCGGGGACGGCCGGTGCCGTCACATTCCCAGCATGCGTCGATGCCGCCTCCGCATCCGTCGCACGACACGAACTTCTCGCAGGCGAGGCGGCCGTTGCCCGTGCAGCGCCCGCAGGTCCTGCGGCCCCCCTCACAGCCCTCGCACGAAACCTCCCCGAGCGAGCCCTCGCGCACCAGCTCCAGCCTCAGTGGGGTCACCGGGTCGGCGGGCGTCTCGACCGGATGGGAGGCCAGGTCGGTGTAGGCGGGGCGATCGGCGATGTCACGGCGCCGGCCCGTGGTCCTCATCTCGCGCTCGCTGCGCTCCTCGACGCTGCGGACGATCCGGCAGTCGAGCAACGACTGCCAGGACAGGTGCGCGGCGCCGGGAGAGGTGAGCAGCACGCTGATTCCGTGCCGGGCCACATGCTCCCCGACGGCCTGGAGCAGTTCCTCCGCGGACGGTTCCCTCGCCATCGCCGCCCCCTCGTCGACAGATGCCGGAAGGGTAAGAGCCGTCCTGCCGGTCATCAAGAGGGCCGACACGGCGAGCGGTGAACGGATCCCGCGACCGGGCACGGCCGGCCGTCCCTCGTGGACGCGCGCGGTGCGCAGGTCCACGAGGGAGAAGTCCGCCGTGCGGAACGGGTGGTGGCCGGGGTTCTCCGTCGAGCGGAGCCCGGTCAGCCCTTGTTGGAGCCGAGGGTCAGGCCGCTGACGAACTGGCGCTGGAGCACGAAGTACACGACCAGGGTGGGGATCGCCGTGAGCAGGGCGCCCGCGGCGACCAGGTTGGGGTCCGTGAAGTACTGGCCGGAGAGGTTGTTCAGTGCCGAGGTGATCGGCATGTTCTCGCCGGTCGAGATCAGTACGAGGGCCCAGAAGAAGTCGTTGTAGATCCAGATCGAGAGCAGGGTCGCCAGGGCCGCCATCGCCGGCTTGCACAGCGGCAGGGTGATCTGCCAGTACATGCGCCACACCGAGGCGCCGTCGACGAGCGCGGCCTCGGTCAGTTCGTGCGGCAGCGAGCGCATGTAGTTGCTCAGCACGAAGGCGCAGAAGCCGGACTGGAACGCCACGTGGATGAGGACCAGGCCGAGCGCGGAGTCGTACAGCTTGCCGCTCGCCGTGATCCCGGGCAGGTTCGTGAGCAGGTACAACCGGTAGAGCGGGGTGATGATGACCTGCTGCGGGAGCAGGTTGCCCGCCGTGAAGACCAGCAGCAACGCGAGGTTGACGCGGAAGTCGAAGCGGCTGACGTAGAAGGCGACCATCGACGACAGGAACAGCGTGAGCAGCACGGCCGGCACCGCGATCAGCAGCGTGTTGCCGAAGTAGTGCATCATGTCCGACTGCTCGAACGCGTTCGTGAAGTTGTCCAGGCTGAGCTTGTCCGGCCAGGAGACATACCCCTTGGTGCTGGTCTCGCTGTAGGGGCGCAGGGCGGAGAAGACCGCCCACAGCAGCGGCGCGAGCCACGCCAGTGCCGTCCCGGCGAGGAAGACATGCAGCAGGACGCGGGCGGGGCGGAGGGGCGCGCGTTTCTTGAGCGCGCCGGCCGCGAGGGTGGGGGCGCTCACGATCGCCGCTCCTTCCGGAAGGTGGCCACCAGGTAGGGGATGATCACGGCGAGTGAGATGACCAGCAGGACGACCGCGATGGCCGACCCGTAGCCGATGCGGCTGGACTCACCGATGATGTTGTTGGTCACCAGGATCGACAGCAGCTCGGTGCCCTGGGCCCCCTTGTTGAAGACGAACACCAGGTCGAAGGCGCGCAGGGCCTCGATGATGGTGACGACCAGCACGACCGTGTTGGTGGGCCGCAGCGTCGGGAAGATGACGCTCTTGAACGTCTGCCACTCGTTCGCGCCGTCCAGGGCCGAGGCCTCGCGCAGGGACGGGTCCACACTCTTCAGACCGGCCAGGTAGAGGATCATCATGTAGCCGGTGTGCCGCCAGGAGGCGGCCACGAGCACGGCCCAGAGGTTGAGCTTCGGGTCGCCGATCCAGTCGATGTAGTGGCCGGGCTTGTTGGCGCCGATCAGGCTGTTGATCAGGCCCGTGTCCGGGTTGTAGACGAGCTGCCAGACGAACCCGATGCACGCCATCGAGATCACGACCGGCAGGAAGAACGCCGTCTGGTAGACGCGGCTGAAGCGGATCCTCTTGTCCAGCTGGACGGCGAGGAAGAGACCGAGCGGCGTCGGAACGAGGATGAGCACCACGAACCAGATGACGTTGTGCTCGACGGCGGGCCAGAACTGCGGGTTGTCGGAGAAGAGCTGCTTGAAGTTCTCCAGGCCGACCCACTTGATCGAGTCGAAGCCGATGCCGTCCCAGGTGGTGAAGGCGAGTGCGATGGAGGCGAGGGCGGTGACCCAGACGAGGGCCACGTGCAGGATCGTCGGCACGCCCGCCATGACGGCGAGCGTGATCCGGTCACGGCGGGTCAGCAGGCGCCGATGGCCCTGCGTGACCCGCTTCTTCGCGGGTGCGGGGCCCGGAGGCGGCACGGAGGCCGCCTCCGGATTCTTCGTCGTCGTGTCCATGGTCATGCGGAGGCGAAGATCGTCTTCTTCTGGCGCTCGATCGAGGACAGCAGACTGTCGACGCCCTTGGGGTTCTGGACGAACTTCTGCAGCGAGGGCTGCATCACCGTGGAGGTGAAGTCGGGGCGGCTGTCACGGTCCATGAACTGGGTGAGGTTCTTGGCGCCGCTGATCATCGTGAACGCCTTCTTCTGCAGGGCGCTGTACGAGGACGTGTCCGCCTTGCTGGAGGCGGCCACCACGCTGGGGTCGGTCTTGAGGTAGGTCTCCTCCGCCCCCGGGCTGCCCAGGTACTCCAGCAGCTTCACGACGCCGTCGTGGTTCTTCGGGGCCTTGCTGACCATGAATCCGTCGGTCGGCGCCTCGACGGTGTCCTGGCCGTACGCGGAGTTGATCTCCGGGAAGGGGAAGAAGTCGAGGTCGTCCAGATCGGCCTTGTTGGTGAACTGCTGCGCCACGAAGCTGCCCAGGAGGTACATGCCGGCCTTCTTCGCCACCAGCGACTGCGCGGCGTCCTGCCAGGTGCGGCCCAGGGCTCCGTCCTGGTGGTAGGGCAGGAGCTCGGTCCAGTGGTCGAAGACCGCCTTGACCTTGGCGTCGGTCCAGGACGCCTTGCCCGCCATCAGCTCCACGTGGAAGTCATAGCCGTTGAGGCGGAAGTTGATCTGGTCGAAGGTGCCCATCGCCGGCCACTGGTCCTTGTCGCCGAACGCGATCGGGACCAGGCCGTCCTTCTTCATCTGCTTGCAGAGGGCGACGAGCTGGTCCCAGGTGGTGGGGACCTGGTAGCCGTGCTGCTGGAACACGCTCTTGCGGTAGAAGACCGCCCACGGGTACGTGGTCAGCGGGACGAAGTAGTACTTGCCGTCCTCGCCCTTGCTGAGCTTCTTCATCGCGTCGGGGAAGTTGTCCCCGATCTTCTGCCACACGTCGTCGATCGGGGACGCGAGCTTCTTGGCGGCGAAGAACTGCATCCGGAAGCCGGCGAACCAGTTGAAGACGTCGTCCGGTGTGCCCTGGAGGTAGGAGTTGATCTGCTCCTGGAAGGTGTTGTGGTCCTTCGTGTTCACATCGACCGCGATGCCGGACTGCTTCTTGAAGGCCGCGTAGACCTCTTCGAACGCCTTCTTCGGCACCGCGTCCGAGGCGTTGGAGCCGAGGCTCACGGTCTTCGGGTCGGATGCCGCGCCGCTGCCGCCGCAGGCGCTCAGCAGGGGTATGCCGGCACCGGCGAGAACGGCTGCGCCGCCGACGCCACGCAGCAGTGAACGACGGCTCGGGCCGGGGACGGTGAGGCCGGACGGGGTGTGATGCATGACGGCTCCTGGGGGCAGGGTCGGTCACGGGCGGATCTCTGAGGACTTGGGTCAGAATCCACCAGAAACCAACTCGACCGAACATCGTGGCCGTCATAAGACTCGCATGTCCGGTCATACGTCAAGAGCTGTCGTGGCCCGTTTTTGAAACGTAATCGACATCACCTTGATCGACTCCGTTGACGAACGAACAGTGGAGAGCGCTTCCCAAGACCGTTTGCACACAGCGTGTTTGACCGCCTCGGCGCGGGACGCCGGCGAGCGTGCGATCCCGAGGCGGTATACGGGCGCGGCGGCCACGACCGGCGGATCACCCGTCGGCCGCGTCTCCACCAGATGTGCACAACCGGAACCATGTCACCACCGCACCGTTCCGAAACCCGTTGCGAGCGGACGTGGTTCGCGCGTGCCGGCTAGCCGATCCGGACGGTCTTCGACACGGTCACCTGATCGATGTCGCTCGTACGGACCGTCACCTTCATCGTCCAGGTGCCGGGCAGCGGGAGGTTGAGCGCGTCGGCGGCCCAATAGCCGCCCCGGTTCTCGACCTTGGCGTCCAGCGGACCGATCTTCCGTCCGTCGAGCGTGAAACTCAGCCGCAGTTCGGGCACGGTCGCGATGCCGCCGTCGGGTCCGTAGATCACCATCTGGACCTGGTTCTCACCCACCCGACTCGGCGTCAGTTCGACCTGCACCTTGCCCCGCCCGCCCGGCGTCCCCACGTCGAAGGGGATCAACGTGGTGGAGCCGAGGGTCTGTTCGGACGCGGTCCGGGCCGCCTGCTCCTCGGACACCGCCCGGCCCGGCTGCGCGCCCGTCAGCAGGGTCGTGATCACGAGCACCACGACCCCGACGGTGATCTCCGCGAGCACCGAGCGGCGCAACGCACTCCGGTACGGAGACGGGTCCTCGCCGCTCGGCCCTCCCGGTCCGGGGTCCGCGCCGGCGTTCACGTTGCGGCCGTCGGGGCCCTCGACCGTGCGCGTCTCCTCGACGAGCCCGGCCCGCGCGGCGCTCTCCGCGCGCCCCGCCGCCCCCACCACCTCGGGCACCCGCAACGGCGCCGCCACCGCGGCCGGCATCGCGAGCCGTGCGGTCCAGCGGCGCGAGTACGCGGCCGCCGAGAGCAGCAGCACGACCGCCACCAGTTTCGCGGCCAGCAGCCTGCCGTACTGGGTGGAGGTGAGCGCGTCGAGGGAACCGAGGCCGCGCCAGGACTGGTAGACGCCGGTGGCCACCAGCACGGCGACGCTCGCGAGGGCCAGGCGCGAGAAGCGGGCCACCGCGGCCGCGGGAAGCTCGTCGGGCGTCCGGTACAGCGCCGTGAGCAGCGCGGCCAGGCCTCCGAGCCATACCGCCATCGCCAGCAGATGCAGCACCGCAGAGGTCATCGCCAGCGGGACCTGGATGCCCGCGGAGGCGTGCTCGGCCACCGCCCAGGTGAGCGCCAGCGCGAGCGACAGCAGGGTCACGACCGCGAACCGCAGCCGTGCGCCGACGGCCGGACCACCCACCGTCGCCACCGCGCCCGCGGCCCGCTCGCCGTCGCTGTCCGGCCCCCGGCCGTGCGCCCGCGGCAGCCCCGCGCGCCCCGCGAGCGCGGCCGCGACACCGAGGAGCACGAGCCGCACGAGCAGCGCGATCCCCGGCCGGCTCGTCGCCGTCTCGCGCAGCACCCGAAGTTCGAAGACCGTCGTGGGGCCGCTGCCGCGCTCGTACGGTCCCCGGAGCAGCAGCAGTGCCACCGTGGCCGCCAGCAGGGTCCACCAACCGCCCACGAGCAGACCCCGGGCCACTCCCGCACCGGTCGCCATCGCGAACACAAGGACGCCGAGCAGCAGGGCCAGGCCGCCGTAGGCGACGTAGCGGGCGATGTCGTAGAGCGTCGTGGTGGCGGCGTCCTGGGCCTCGTCGGACGGCAGCACCGCGGTCGTCGCGGAGGGCTTGCCGACGGAGAACGTGAGCGCCCCGGACACCGGATGGCTGTCCGCCGACACCACGCGCCAGGCCACGATGTAACTGCCCTGCGGCAGTCGGGGGAGCGTGACGCGCGCGGTGTCCGCGCGGCCGTCCGCGTGCTCCTGTTCGCCCGTGTGGACCCGGCGGTTGCCCGGGTCGAACACGCGTATGGAGTCATCCAACAGTCCGACGGATTCGGAGAAGGTGAGGGTGACCGCCTCGGGCGACGTCTTCAGCACACTGCCGTCCACCGGGTCGACGTCCTTCAGGACGGCGTGCGCGGAAGCGGAACCACCCCCCGCGAGGAGCAGCAGGGGAACGACGAGCAGCACGAACACGAGGTGCCACGGCCGTCGCCCGCCCGCCACCGCCACCGATCTCCCGTCGCCCACGCGTCCTGCGCCCACGTCTTGTCTCCCGTATCCGCCGTCCCGGGTCCCGGTTACGTACGGACGGTGCGTCCGCTGCGCTCAGCGCGGCGGCGATCCCCCACCCGTACATGCGTCAGGTCATCATGGCCGCAGGTCCCGTCACCACGTGGGCCGGGCCGACACACCGCCGTCCACCACCAGGTCGTGACCGGTGATCCAGGAGGCGAGCGGCGAGGCCAGGAACACACAGGCGTCCCCGACGTCCTCGGGGCGCCCCAGCCGGCCGGTGGGCACGGCACCGCGCCAGCGGCGCACCCCCTCGGGCCAGTCCTCCGCCAGCCCTTCGCGGTCGATGAGTCCGGGCGAGACCGTGTTGACGCGGATCCCGTGGGGGCCGTACTCGAGCGCGGCCGACCTCGCGTGCATGACCACGGCCGCCTTGGACGCGCAGTAATGGGCGTGCAGGGGCGCCGGATGCGTGGCCTCGACGGAGGCGATGTGCGTGACGCTCCCGCCGCCCGTCGCGCGCATCACCTCCACCGCCGCCTGCGTGCAGGCGAACACGCTCGAGAGGTTGGCGTCGACCACGGCCCGCCAGTCGGCGGCCGTCATCCCGGACAGGTCCTGCGTGGGCTGCACGCCCGCGTTGTTGACCAGTGCCGTCAGCCTTCCGCCGCCCCAGTCGGCCGCGTCGCGGACCAGCCACGCGCAGGCGTCCTCGACGGTGAGATCGGCCTGGAGGACGACGGCACGGGAGCCCATGTCACGGATGCGCCCGGCCACGTCGTGCGCCCCGGAAACCGATGTGCGGCAGTGGACCGCGACGGCGGCGCCCTCCTCGGCGAACCGCAGCGCGATCCCGCGTCCGACGCCTGCGCCCGCGCCGGTCACCAGGGCAACCTGTCCCCTCAGCAATCCGCTCATGACCGGCACAGTCCCGCGATCCGGGCCGCCGCGGCCGGATAGCGCGCCGTCAGCGCGGCCGCGTCACCGTGTTCGTAGCCCTCGTAGGTGAAGCCCGGCGCCATGGTGCACCCGAAGAGCGTCCACGACCCGCCCGCGGCGACCCGCCCGCCCATCCAGGTGCCCGCCGGCACGGTGAACTGGACCCTCTGGCCCCCGAGGACGTCCGGTCCGAGGACAACCGTCCGCACGCTCGCGTCGGCGCCGAGGAGCAGCAGCTCCAGTGGATCGCCGAGGTAGAAGTGCCAGACCTCGTCCGCCGGAAGGCGGTGCAGCGCCGAGTAGTCGTCCGGCTGGGCGGTCAGCAGGGCGACGATGGCGGTGCCCGCCGGGCGTCCGTCGGGCAGCGGGGGTCCCGCCCAGGTGCGCCGGAACCTCCCGCCCTCACGCGGGATCGGTTCCAGGCCGTAGTGGGCGACGAGGTCGTCAGGGGTCACGGCACGCAGGCTAGGGCCTCACCGGACGGGTGAGGAACGCGAGCCGCGCCCGCTTCTCGGGGAGGTACACGTCCGGCAGGTCGACCTCGGGCAGGACGACGGCCGGGCCGGGGACGAAGCCCTGACGCAGGAAGCGGGCTATCGCCTTCTCGTTGCGCTCGTCGGGGTCGACCACCACCCGCCGCCGGCCGAGGCCGTCCAGGATGTACGAGGTGAAGGCGGTCAGCAGGGCCGAAGTCCAGCCCGCCCGCGCGCCGGTGGAGCCGGGGGGCGCGAGGAGGAGGTGGGCACCGATGTCGCCCGGTTCGACCGCGTAGCACGCGCCGACCCGGTCGGCCTCCGGCTCGTAGGTCTGCAGGAGCGCGACCGGCGCGCCGTCCTTGACGGCGAGGAAGGCGTGATGGGTGTCCAGCGTGGCCATATGGCCGTAGATCTCGCCCACCTGCTCCTTCGTCAGCCCGTTCATGCCCCAGAAGGAGGCGCGTTCCTCGCTCACCCAGCCATGGACGAGGTCCAGGTCGGCCCGGGGGTCCAGAGGCACGATGCGGACCGCGCCGAAGCCCTCGACCAGCTCCTCGTGGACGGCCCCGCGGTGGGCGGCGTACGGCTCGGCGGCCGTCGGCGCCTCCTTCGTCAGACGGTCCCAGTCGGTGACGACCGGGACCAGCTCCCCCTCGAGCCACAGGGGCAGTTGGTCGCGGTGATGGGGCGAGCCCGGGACGCCCAGGGCGCCGAGGGGGACCACCCAGAGGCTGTCGTCGCGGCGGGCGAGGTCCCAGACATAGCGGGCGGCCGGGCCGCGTGCACTCAGATCGGTCAGGCCGGGCACGCAGGACGTGCACAGGACGCAGTCGTGGTCCCCGGACAGACCCGGTTCCTCGTACGGCGTCCCGGGCGTCGCCCGCCAGAGGGCGAGCCGGTGGGTGTCGCCCCAGGTTCCCCGCGGTGGGTTCGCGGCGACCTCCTCCAGTGCCTCGCGCACGATCGCGGCGCGGTCGACGCCGTAGAGGTCCTCGGCGGCCAGCAGGTGTTCGAGGGCGAAGCCGATCCGGGGCAGAAGGGCGAGCCAGGGCAGGAAGACCTCCGGATACGCGGACGGCGCGGCGGCCAGTCCGGCGAAGGCGGGGTGCGCGGCGAGCCGCCGTACGACCGCACCGCGCACCGCCGCGTACACCGCCGCGGCACCGCTGTCCGCGTCCATGTGCCGGTCCCAGGCCAGCAGGACGTCGCGCAGCGCACCCGCCCCGGGAGTGAGGCTGTCGAGGGTGCGGAGGCGGTCGAGCAGCGGAGCGGCGGACGCGAGACGGGTGTCCATGTGGACGGCCGGTATCTCCCCCGCGGACCACCGCGGCTTCCGCTCCAGCAGCTCGCGGATGCGGTCGGCCCGGTGATCGGGGGCGAACTCGACGCCGAGGGGGGCGGCCGGTCCACGCTGGTTGGCCATCACGGCGATGCCGTTCTCGACGTCCCCCCGCGGCATGTCGTGCCACCCCCGCCACTCGTGCCCGGGCTCCCAGGCGGGAACGAGCCGCGACCGGCCCTTCCCACCGCGCCAGGGCACCACTCCGGCCACCCGGTGGAGCACACCGCCGTCGACGTCCGCCGCCAGCACGACGTTGACGGGCTCGGCCCACAGATCGAGCGCGCGGTCCACATCGGCGACGCGCCGGGCGCGCAGCAGGGGGAGCAGGGCGCCGAAACCGAGGCGCTCGGTGACCCGGGGCGGATGGCGCAGGGAGACGGCGGCCTGCGGGCGCGTGCCGGTGCCCGCGGACTCCGGGCCGCCGACGACGACCGGGCCCCGCCCGGTCTCGATCACCTCGACCTCGACCGGATCGCCTCCGCCCACCTCGACCGTCTCCACCAGCCTGACCGCGGCACGCCATGTGCCGTCCGGGTCAAGCGCCTCCACTCCGCCGTCCGCCGTGCGCCGCAGACGCTCGCGGTAGAGGTCCTGGTAGTCGGCCATCGCGTTGGTGATCGCCCAGGCGACGGGGCCCGTGTGACCGAAGTGCGCGATGCCGGGGATGCCGGGGACGGCGAGGCCGACGACGTCGAACTCGGGGCAGGCGAGGTGGATCTGCTGGTAGACGCCGGGGTCCTCGATGAAGCGGTGGGGGTCTCCGGCGACGATGGCCCGCCCGGTGACCGTGCGCTCGCCGGTCACGAGCCAGCCGTTGCTGCCCGACGTGCCCGGCCCGTCGGTGGCGAAGAGGCCGATCGCCTCCTCGCCGAGGCACCGCGCGGCCTCCTCGCGCCAGAGCTTGGCCGGGAAACCGGCGAACAGGATGTGGGTGGCGAGCCACACGCCGAGGGGATGCCAGGGCTCCCACCGCCCGGGGACAAGTCCCGTCGTGCCGAACTCGGGGGTGCGACGCGCCCCTTCGGCCAGCCCCTCGTTCACTCCGTCGGTGTACGCGCGCACCCATCGCGCGGTCTCGGGGTCGTGCCGCTCCAGCGCGGCGAAGCAGCGTCTGGCCGTGTCGTCGAGCCGGGCGCGTCTGGCGAGCGTGTCCCAGGCCAGGGCGGATGTGCCGAGGAAGGAGGCGGAGGTGCCCTGCGCCCGGTGCCGCTCGACCTCCAGCTGCCAGGCCCGGTCCAGGGCCGTGACCCTGCCCTGGAGCCGGGCGAGGGCCGTTGTGTCGTCGGCGCGCAGATGCGGGATGCCCCAGGCATCGCGGTAGATCTCGGTGGGCACCTGTGACCCTCAATTCTTTAGGTTAGGCTTACCTAAGTTACTGGGACGGAATCGTAAACGACGAGTGGGGGCGCGATGGGTCAGGGGCAGGGGCGCGGTTGGGAGGGCACGGTCCTCAGGCTGCTGCGTGCGAAGGACTTCGTGTTCACCGTGACCGACACGGAGGACGTCACACCGCACTACCGGCGGCTGCGCCTGACCGACGGCGGAATGCTCGGGGCGACCGGCGTGCATCCCACGATGTGGGTGCGGCTGTGGTTCCCGGGCCCGGGCCGTCCGCACCAACGGGCCTACACCCTGGTCGACCCGGACCCGGCTTCCGGCACCCTGACCCTGGAGTTCGCCCTCCACGACGGGCGAGCCGCCGACTGGGCACGGGCCGCGAAGCCCGGCGACACCGTGGAGGCCACGGTCCAGGGCACCGCCTTCCACCGACCCGAACCGGAGCCCTCGCACGTCTTCGCGATGGCCGACCCTGCCTCGCTGCCCGCGCTCAACTCCCTCCTCTCGGCGCTGGCCCCCACCCCGGCGACGGTGTGGTTCGAGGGGGCGCCGGACGGTCTCCCGCTGCGCATCGATCCCGCTCGCCACGAGCTGCGCGCCGTCCCCCGCGGGGACGACGGCGCCCAACTGGTCGCCGAGGTGGGATCGGCCCTGCCGGGCCTGCTGGAGGCCGCCCCTCAGCCCTATGTGTGGATCGCCTGCGACACGGTGACGACACGCATGCTGAGCGCGTACGCGCGCAAGGAACTGGGCGTCCCGGCACGGCGGCTGCACGCTCTGGGGTACTGGCGCGCGACCTGAGCCGGCACGCGGGATCATCGGGGCATGGACGTCACCCTGCATCTCGCCCAGGATCCCGAAGCCGACGCGCTCCTCGGACGCAATCCGCTCGCCGCGCTGATCGGGATGCTGCTGGACCAGCAGGTTCCGATGGAGTGGGCGTTCAAGGGGCCGTGGACCATCGCACAGCGGCTCGGCACGGACGAACTCGACGCGCACGAGATCGCGGCACGGGACCCGGAGGCCTTCGCCGCCCTGTTGTCGCAGAAGCCGGCGGTGCACCGCTACCCCGGCTCCATGGCCAAGCGCGTCCAGCAGTTGTGCCAGTACCTCGTCGAGCACTACGACGGGGACCCCGAGGCCGTCTGGAAAGGCGTCGGCAGCGGACGGGAGTTGCTGAAACGACTCGAGGAGCTGCCCGGTTACGGAAAGCAGAAGGCGCAGATCTTCCTCGCCCTGCTCGGCAAGCAGCTGGGCGTGCGGCCGGAGGGGTGGCGGGAGGCCGCGGGGCCCTACGGCGAGGACAAGTCGTTCCGTTCCGTCGCCGACATCACCGGTCCCTCGTCACTGGCGAAGGTCCGCGCGTACAAACAGGAACTGAAGGCGGCGGCGAAGGCCGCCAGGACGGCGGGCCGCTAGCGTCAGCCGGTTGGCCCACCCGGCTGGCGGAGTGTTCGAGCCCGGTCCCAGCATGGACCATGACCGAGGCACCGAGCGGCTCCCCCCGGGAATCCGAATACGACGACCGCCGCGTCCACGCCACGCGTGACCCGCACACACCGAGGCCCGCGTCGCAGGATGTCGAACCCCCCTTCGAGGGAGTCCTGCACTACTTGTCCCGCACGGCCTGGCAGGTCGTCCTGGCCACCGGCGTCGCGTCCCTGATCCTGGGGATCCTGGTCCTGGTCTGGCCGGGACCGTCCCTGCTCGCCGCGGGAGTTCTCTTCGGCCTCTACCTGATCATCAGCGGTGTGCTCCAACTGGCGTCCGCCTTCGGCACGCACAAGGCCACCTCGCTGCGTGTCCTGGCCTTCATCAGCGGTGCGCTGTCGATCCTGCTGGGCCTGTTCTGCTTCCGCGGCCCCATGGAATCGGTTCTGCTGCTCGCGCTGTGGATCGGCATCAGCTGGCTGATCCGCGGGATCACGCAGACCATGGCGGCCGCACACGACCCCGCGGTGCCGGCGCGCGGCTGGCAGATCTTCCTCGGCGTCGTGACCTTCGTCGCCGGGATCGTTCTGATCGTCTCGCCGTTCGCCTCGATCGCCGTGCTCACTCTGGTGGCGGGCTGGTGGCTGCTCGTGGTCGGTGTCGTCGAGATCGTCACGGCGATCCGGATCCGGAGCCGCGCGAAGCAGATTCCTCGTACCGTCTGATTGGCGTCAACACCACGCCCGGAACGTACGCCGAGCGGGCGGTTTCGAGGACGACACGATGAACGATGCTCGCCAAGCGGGCAGATGACCTCTCGTGAGCCGCACCCCGTATGCCCCGCGCACCGCCCGCCGGTACGCCTGGCTGCGGGCGCTCGTGGTGCTGGTCGCGCTGCTGACGGCCGGCGCGCACACCGGGGCGGTGACGGCCGACTCACTCCCGACGTCCACGGCTCAGACCTGCGACGCGGAGTACGAGCAGCTCGCCGCGACCCCGACGCCGGCCAGCCCCCAGGGCCACCGCGCCCTCGCCTCCTCGCGGCCGGGTCCGCCGGGCGGCGCCAGGCCGTCCGGCCCCGAGGGCTCGGTGCCCCTCCTCCCCGGGGCGGCGCACTCACCCACGCTGCACGCCCTGCGCACGGTCGTCCTGCGCTGCTGACAGGTCCCGCCCTCCGGAACCGTCATACCTGCAAGCAACGCAAGGACACCGACATGCTCATCGACCCGTACGCGGTCCTGCACGCCCTGCTGCGTGCCGAGGCGGCGCGCAGCACGAAACCCCGGACCACGACCGAACCGGAAGCCGAGACCGGGGAGCAGCCGCCCCCGGCCACCACCCCGCCCGAGAAGGACCGCGAGTAGCACGCACGGCGGCCGCCCCAGGGCCGGGCGGCCGCTCCCCCTCCCCACCGGGCCCCGGCCGGCGGCCGGAGCTCGGGAGCCCGCTGTACATGAGGGCGATCACCACCGGCGGGAGCCGCGCGACGGATGCGGCCGAAGCCGCCCCGTGGCCCCCCACCAGCCGTGACCCCAGGACCGCACACGTCGCACCCGGGAGCCCGGAAGGACTCACCCGCCCCGTGGAAGCGGTGGCTCCCAGGCAGGCTCCGGCCATGGCTCCCCCTCACCTCACTCCCGTTTTGCCCCTGTTTACCGTGTCTTTTCCTGTGCCGTACTCCGTCGCCATGGCTGCGCCCGGAACGTCTCGACCGGTAGGCTTTCCGTGTGATCTTCAAGCGCATCGGAAACGGCCGGCCGTACCCCGACCACGGCCGGGAAAGCACCCGGCAGTGGGCGGACGTCGCGCCGCGCCCGGTCCGCCTCGATCAGCTCGTGACGACGAAGCAGCAGCTCGACCTGGAGACCCTCCTCGCCGAGGACTCGACGTTCTACGGCGACCTCTTCGCGCACGTCGTGAAGTGGCAGGGCGACCTGTACCTGGAGGACGGCCTGCACCGCGCGGTCCGCGCGGCGTTGCAGCAGCGCCAGGTCCTGCATGCGAGAGTGCTCGAACTCGACTGACGTCCCGTCGTCCTCGCCTCGTCCGTGCACCGCCGGCCGTTGTGAGACCCGCTCGTCTCCGCGGCGTCCGGCCGTCCGTGTGTTCCCTTTGACCCTTTCGGGTTGGAGTGCACGGCGTTGAATGATCATCTAGTAGGCATTGCCGCCCGGGCGCACTACGCTGCGCCTCATGAGCATGCTGACTCCCCCTGGCATGGGCGGCCAGTACCGGATCACGGGGGACAAGTACCCGCGGATGCGCCGTCCCCGGCGCCGCGGCAGGATCGTGTTCACCGTCGTCGCCTCCGTGGCCGCCGTCGGGCTGATCGGCTGGGGGACCCTGCAGCTCATCAACGTCTTCAGCGGCAACGGCGGCAATGCGTCGGCGTCCGGCGCGAGGGCGCACTGCGCGAAGGCGGATGCCACGCCCGCGGCCCTCAAGGCCCTCCCCGCGCCCGCCCAGATCACGGTGAACGTCCTCAACGCCACACCCCGCAGCGGCCTCGCCAAGCAGACCGCGGACGAGTTGAAGAAGCGCGGCTTCCACATCGGGGACGTGGGCAACGCCACCGAGGAGTTCGACAAGAAGGTCAAGGGCGTCGCGCTGCTGCTCGGCCCCAAGACGGCCGTCGACACCTCGCTGACCGTCCTCGGCGTGCAACTCCCGGCCGCCGAACGCCGCGCGGACGCGTCCCGCACCGGCCCCGCCGTCGATCTGATCCTGGGCGACGGGTTCAAGGCGCTGACGAGCAAGCCGGACGCGGACAAGGCGCTGACCGCGCTCACCAGTCCGACGGCGTCGCCCACGGGCGGCACCAAGAAGGGCTGCTGAAGCTTCCCGCACCCGCACGGCGGGGAACGCTCAGGCGGCCGTGCGGCCGCCGTACCGGGCCGTCGGCGGCTTCCGCACGGAAATCGCCACCGGCCCGAACGCCGTCTACTCGGCCGCCCCGTAGAGGCGGTCTCCCGCGTCGCCCAGCCCCGGCACGATGTAACCGAGCTCGTTGAGCCGCTCGTCGACCGCGGCCGTCACCACCGTCACCGGCGTGCCCGCCAGTTCGCGCTCCATGACGGCGACGCCCTCCGGGGCGGCGAGCAGCACCACGGCCGTCACGTCGTCCGCGCCGCGCTTGATCAGCTCCTGGATCGCCGCCACGAGCGTGCCACCGGTGGCCAGCATCGGGTCCAGGACGTACACCTGACGCCCCGACAGGTCCTCCGGCATGCGTGAGGCGTACGTGGAGGCCTGGAGCGTCTCCTCGTTCCGGATCATGCCCAGGAAGCCCACCTCGGCGGTCGGCAGCAGCCGCACCATGCCGTCGAGCATGCCGAGGCCGGCGCGCAGGATCGGCACGACAAGCGGGCGCGGACGGGCGAGCTTGACACCCGTGGTCCGGGCGACCGGGGTCTCGATGTCGACCTGTTCGGTACGCACGTCACGGGTCGCCTCGTAGGCGAGCAGGGTGACGAGCTCGTCGGCGAGCCGACGGAAGGTCGCGGAGTCGGTGCGCTGGTCGCGCAGCGTGGTGAGCTTGTGGGCGACCAAGGGGTGGTCGACGACGTGGAGACGCATGTCCCCAACAGTAACCGGGCCTCCCACCCCCACCGCGCCCCTGTCCGACGCCGTTGGCGGCGGACCGCTCACCTCGGATCCTTCCCCCCTTCCGCGCCGGCATCGAACCCGCCATCGGAGGGAAAGTGAGAGGGACACAACTGGGGTGGTGTGTTCATGTCCGACCGGAAGTCCGAAGAAGTGCGCGAAGCGCGGCGGACGGATGCCGAACGTATGCGGCGCCGCGCCCGGTTCCTGCGAGAACTCGCCGAGGCACGCGAGCTGCGCGACCGCGTCCAGCCCCGCCGCGCCAAGGTCGCGCGCCTGCGTCACGCCGTGCGTATGCGCACCTTCCGCTGGTAGTGACGCGGCCGCCACGGGGGTGGCCGTGCGACCACACGGCCCCGAGCCGCGTACGATCCGCAGGTGGCGGCAATGAGTGCGCTGGTGAGTGGACTGCTTGCAACAAGCGCTCCGCGATCAAAACGGCCAGACACAGGGAGCCGAAGACGTCCCCTGAGCGCCTTGTTTCTGCCACGATTCCGAGTGGGCGGGGCTCGGAGCAGCACTCCCCGCCCGCAACCTCCGCCGGGGGGAACCCCAACCGGCACGCCTATGACCAGTGGGAGAGTCACGGTGTACTTCGCCGCACTGCTCGCGCGCACCGAAGACGGGTGGGAAGCGAGCGACACAGAGCTCGACGATGTGGAAACCCTGTCGGATCTGACCGACCTGGCCCGCGAAGCCTCGGTCGACGAGGACACGGTGCTCGTACTCATCGAGCAGGAGGACGCGTGGTTCGGCGTAGTCCGCGTGGACGGCGAGGACGACCCTCGTATCTACGTTTCGGACGCCGCGGCCGCGGCCCGCAGCTCGTACGGCGAGATCCTGCTCACCGACGAGCTGCTCGGAAGGGAGCCCGGTGACGATGTCGCCGACCTGGACTCCCTCGATCTCGACGGTACGGAGGACGGTGAGCCCGAGGACGCCGACGACGAGGAACCGGCGGTCGCGGACCTCGCTGTGCCGCACGGTCCCGTGGGTGACAGCGCGATCCTCGACGACCTCGGCGTCGACGAGAAGGAGCTGCGCATCCTGGACGCCGAGGACGCGCTGAGCTCGATCGCCGACGCCCTGGGCGCCTCGGACGTCCTGGAGACCGTCCGCTAGGCGCACCGAGTGACCGAGGACGGGACGCCGGCCCCCGATCCGGTGCGCGACCGCTGGCGGGCCGCGATGCGGCTCGCCCTGGACGAGGCCGGCCTGGCCGTCGCGGGCGGTGACGTGCCGGTCGGCGCCGTCGTGCTGTCCGCGGACGGCTCGGTGATCGCCCGCGGCCACAACGAGCGCGAGGCGACGGGCGATCCGTCGGCTCACGCGGAGATACTCGCGCTCCGCCGGGCCGCCGCGGCGCTCGGCGAGTGGCGGCTGCCCGGCTGCACGCTGGTCGTGACGCTGGAGCCCTGCACGATGTGCGCGGGCGCGGTGCAGCAGTCCCGGGTGGACCGCCTGGTCTACGGCGCACGCGACGAGAAGGCGGGCGCCGCCGGGTCGCTGTGGGACCTGGTGCGCGACCGGCGTCTCAATCACCGCCCCGAGGTCATCGACGGCGTGCTCGCTGACGAGTGCGCCCGCATGCTCACGGACTTCTTCAGGAGCCGCTGAGTCCCGCGCCGGATGCCCCGGATATGGATTTCTGACCACAGCCCACCTTGGGGTAGGGTCTCCCTCGGTAGCGTGTCCGAGCGGCCGAAGGAGCTCGCCTCGAAAGCGAGTGTGGCGCAAGTCACCGAGGGTTCAAATCCCTCCGCTACCGCAGGTAGAACGGGCGTCCGATCTTATGGATCGGACGCCCGTTCGGCTTCCGTCTCAGTTGCCCAATCCGTCTTGGCCTGCTCATGGCGGATACGTTGGCCCACTACATCGGCCTGCGAGACCCCAGCGTTGCGGCCGTGTGCCGGGCGTCGTGCAACCGTCCGCCACGGACTTTCGCTTCATCAAGGAACTCCTTCCAGTCGTCGTAGTCGGTCCGGGGCGATGTGCCTCGCCCACGTCTCCCAGCGCGGGACGACTTTCTCTGCTCTATCAAGCGCCGGCTGCGCTCCGCTCAATCGGGCGCGCATCCAGGCTCCGCTGCGCGCTGTGATTACCGTTCGCATTCACCCAAAAGGGTCACCTGAAAGGGCAACGGTGTACGTATGCGGGTCGCATGGGACGGGGCGTCCGCGCAGAGGAGTGCCCCGGAAGGAGGCATCATGTTCCGCCACTCGATACGTACGCTTGTGGTCGGTCTGTGCACACTGACTGCCGCGTCCCAGGCTGCCACGGCTGTGGCACTTGCCGTGCCGGGTGATCACCACTAGGCCACGTACGCCACCACCCGGACTCTCCACTCACAGACCCTCGACGACCTGATGACCGCCATGAAAGGGGAGGCGTTCGCCCACGCCGTCTACAACCTCTTCAGCACTCAAGCCGACAGCCAGGCCTACCCGGCCGTCGGCGAGCTCTTCCGCAATACGGCGCAGACCGAGCTGAACGAGCATCTGCCCGAAGCGGCCACGCTGGCGGGTGCGGTCGGTTCGAACGCGGACAATCTGCGCGAGGCTATCAACGGCGAGACCTACGAGCACCAGGTGATGTACCGCGGTTTCGCCGACCAGGCCCGCAAGGACGGGGACATCGAGGCCGCCGATCTGTTCGCGGAAATCGCCACGGACGAGGGACGCCACCGTGACGCCTACCGCGCCGCACTGGCTGTCGTGACCACCGGCCAGGGCGCCATCCCGGCGCCGCCGAAAGCCGACATGGTGTCGGTGCCTGCCGGACTGCCGAAGGTGAAGGCCGCCCGCACAAAGGCCAACCTCGACACCGCCATGCACGGCGAGGCGCTTGCACACGCCAAGTACATGCTCTTCGCCGCCCGCGCCCAGCAGACCGGCAACCCTGCGCTGGCCCGGCTGTTCGAAGGGACCGGCAGGGTTGAGCTGCATGAACACTTCGCCGGCGAGGCGGTCCTGGCCGGCCTGGTCAGCACGACGAAGGACAACCTGAGCAAGGCCATCGCTGGGGAGCACAACGAAGCGACCATCTTGTACCCAGGGTTCGCCGAGCGAGCCGTCGCTGTCGGCGACACCGCCGCCGCGGGCTACTTCCGCGACACCGCCGCCGACGAGGCCAAACACGCAGCCGCCTTCGAGCAGGCCCTCAACCAGCTGCACTGATTCTTGGCCGAGCCGCGAGACCGGTCGGACGCCGGCAAGAACGTCCGGCCGGTCACGCATCGCATGGCCAGTCGGGGCCGCCGCTCATGGCGTATCCCCGCGACCGTCCAGTGTCTTTGTGTAGATCCGCGGCCCGGTGTCAGCGGAGCCAGGGATGGTTGCGGACCACCGGCAGGGACGCCCAGGCACGGCCCAGGCCCCAGGTGTTTCCGGCGCCCACCGCGGCGAGCACGATCAGGAGCACCGCCTCCACGACGTGATAGTCCACCCAAGGATTGGTGGACATGCTCGGAGATCCGTCGGAGAGGTGTTTTGCGGGCGGCCACTCCGCAGCCCACATCAAGGCAAGCATGATCGTGCCGCAAACCGCGGTGATCCTGAGCGCGATGCCCGCCAGCAGGGCGAGCCCGATCCCCAGCAGTCCCAGCATGAACAGCCAGTCGGCCCAGGCTGCCCCCGCCCAGCCGCGGAACGTCGACTCCAGGGGACCGACTTTGACGCCCTTGAGGAAGCCCATCGTGGGTGAGCCACCGTTGATCCATGCTCTGGCCGGCGGCGTGAGATAGCCGAAGCCGAAGGTCTTGTCCAAGAAGGCCCACAGGAACAAGAAGCTCATGATCAGCCGGGCCCCCGCCACCACCCTGGCCGCAGCAAGCGTGAGCCCGCCGCTCCGGGAGAGATCGCGGGGCTGGTCGGCCACAGGGGCAGCCTGGTTCCGGTACCGAAGCCAGTGCGCGTGATGAACAGCCATGACGTCCCCTCCTCCGATTTGCGGGGGTGGAAGCAGCTGTCATCACCCACCGTGTCGAAGAAGCTTGCAAGCCGGTACAGGTCGAAGGTCCCTCGGCGGGGGACGAACGACCCAACCTCTCCCCATGCTTCGGCTTCCTCCCGCTGACAGGCGCGGCGAACATCACCACGACGAGGAAGGCGTCAGCACACCTCGAAAGCGAGTGTGGCGCAAGTCACCGAGGGTTCAAATCCCTCCGCTACCGCAGATGGCCGAAGGGTCCGGCTCGACGAGCCGGACCCTTCGCGCATCCCCGGCCCCGGTATCCGTCCCGGCCGGCCGATCGAGCGCTCCATCATCACGGCAGCCCCGTGCTGCCCGCCCGGCCGACTCAGGTCTTCTTCGCCGCATCACCGCAGGGCCGCCCTCCTCATCGAGCCCGGCTGCCGGCCCCTTCCACATGAGCCCGCCGACGACCCCACAGTGAACGTTGTCTCATGACAACTATTTCCATGCGGGGCGGGTAGCAGTAGGAAGACCTTGCCCCCGTCGACCAGGTGATCCCATGGCGTTCTTCGCGGTCTCCAGGCACCGCCCTCTGGAGCTGCTGTCCGTCACCGACCTCGCCATGGAGCACGAACGGCTCCAGGCGGAGAACGAGCAGCTCCAGCGTGCCCTGTCCTCGCGTGCCGTCATCGACCAGGCCATCGGCGCCCTGGTGGTCCTGGGGCAGCTCCCTCCCGAGGAGGCGTGGCGCGCCCTGCGGGACGTCTCGCAGCGCACCAACACGAAACTGCGCGTCGTCGCGGAGGACGTGTTGAAGTTCGCCCAGGGCGGCACCCTGCCGGACGCCGAACTGAACGAGTTGCGGCGCGCACTGGCCCGCTACCAGTCCTGTTCGTCGGCGCACCGGACTCCCGGGATCACGGCGGCCGACGACGGACCGCCCGCCACCTGAGACCGGCGACCGCGCCGTGGAGCACCCGGCGGGGAGGAACCGCGTGAGGACCTGATGGATGCGTGATCTTTTGCGAGACCCGAACACCTGGCCGCGTTAGACTCGCCGCCGGCGAACGGGCCCCGCGGGGCGGAGGAGACGGGGGAGGCCTCGGTGGCGGTACCGGGAAAGAAGATCGGGTTGTACGCGGTCGTGGTCTTCGTGCTCTACGTGATCATCACCAATCCGGCCAGGGCCGCCGACTACGTCCAGATAGGGTTCGAGGGCATTTCGAATGCCGCCAAGGCCATCGGCCACTTCATGACATGGATCGCCAACGGGGCCCAGTGAGGCTTCCGGGGCCCGGGCGGCCACCGTCGTCACCCTGGGAGCACCCGTGATCCGGCATCTGGTCCTCTTCAAGCTCAACGAAGGCGTCCGGCGTGACGACCCGCGTGTCGTGGAGGGCGTACGCGCCTTCGAAAGGCTCGGCGACGTGATCGACGAGCTGCGCTTCTGGGAGTGCGCCTGGAACATCACCGACCGGCCCATCGCCTACGACTTCGCGATCAACTCGGCGGTCGACGACGCGGACGCGCTGCGCCGCTACCTGGAGCACCCCGCACACCAGGAGGGCGTCGCGCTCTGGCGCGAGTTCGCCACTTGGGTGATGGCCGACTACGAAATCTGAGCGATACCGCCCACTGATTCAGGGCGACACCACCGCAGAGCCCCCCACCGGAAACGGCGGGGGGCTTTTCTGCGTGATGTGCCCCAACTCTCCCTCAACACGGAGTTATGCGGTGCTTGCACACAGTGTCCATTTCTTGTGATGCTATGACCGCTTTTGACGGCGAATTGACGGATGCGTGGATGGATGAAGAGGTGGCGTTGACCGTGTCGGCCAGTACCGCGCCGCCCCAGGACGAGGCTCCGGCCCCCGCTGCCGGCCCGCCCCAGGAATCCACCACGACCGACGACACCACACCGGAGGAATCCACACCGCCCGCCACGGACCAGAAGCGCCGCGGGGCCGACACCCGGGCCCTCACCCAGATGCTCTTCGCCGAGCTCAAGGACCTGGAACCGGGCACGCCGGAACACCATCGTGTGCGTGGGGCGCTCATCGAGGCGAACCTCCCTCTCGTGCGCTACGCCGCCGCGCGCTTCCGCTCCCGCAACGAGCCGATGGAGGACGTGGTCCAGGTCGGCACCATCGGCCTGATCAACGCCATCGACCGCTTCGACCCCGAGCGGGGCGTGCAGTTCCCGACCTTCGCGATGCCCACCGTCGTGGGCGAGATCAAGCGCTACTTCCGCGACAACGTCCGCACGGTCCACGTCCCGCGCCGGCTGCACGAGCTGTGGGTGCAGGTCAACAGTGCGACCGAGGACCTGACGACGACGTTCGGACGCTCCCCCACCACCGCGGAGATCGCCGAGCGGCTGCGCATCACGGAGGAGGAGGTGACGTCCTGCATCGAGGCGGGACGCTCGTACCACGCGACCTCGCTGGAGGCCGCCCAGGAGGGTGACGGGCTGCCGGGGCTCCTCGACCGGCTCGGCTACGAGGACCCCGCTCTCGACGGGGTCGAGCATCGCGACCTCGTCCGGCATCTGCTCGTACAGCTGCCCGAGCGGGAGCAGCGGATCCTGCTGCTGCGCTACTACAGCAATCTGACCCAGTCACAGATCAGCGCGGAGCTGGGGGTCTCCCAGATGCATGTGTCAAGACTCCTCGCCAGGAGTTTTGCACGACTCAGATCCGCAAACAGGATCGATGCCTGACCCGCGAGAGCGAATCCGTCCGCAGGCCCCCTTCCCTGCCGATCCCCGCTGAAAAGCCATCAGAAGACCTTCAACCAGGGCGCTTTCGCAACTTGCATGTCGACATGTCACTACAGCGCGTTGCCGACATGTGACATTCTTCCCCAAGCGCGTTTGCCGCAGCCTCGTGGCCGGTATTCAGGTGGAGGCTGCGTTCCCGACGACGGGAGCGTCCGCCGCGACCGTCCCGCGACCCAAAGGGGGTGGCATGTCCGCAGACCAGGGCAGCTCGAAGGTGCTCACGCTCATGCAGAGCGACTCCGCGCCCGATGTGCTTCAGGACCTTCAGGCCCCTCAGGACCTCCCGAGCGCCGAGACCGTTCCGGTCCCCGAGGCCCAGGACGTCCCCTCCGCCCACGACGCCATCGACACCCGCACCCTGTCCCGCTCCCTCTTCCTGCGGCTCGCCACCCTCGGCGAGCACAGCCCGGAGCGCGCCTACGTCCGGGACACGCTCATCGAGCTGAACCTCCCGCTCGTGCGGTACGCGGCCGCCCGCTTCCGCAGCCGCAACGAGCCGATGGAGGACATCGTCCAGGTCGGCACGATCGGGCTGATCAAGGCGATCGACCGCTTCGACTGCGAGCGCGGCGTGGAGTTCCCGACCTTCGCGATGCCGACGGTCGTGGGCGAGATCAAGCGCTTCTTCCGGGACACGTCCTGGTCGGTGCGTGTGCCGCGCCGCCTCCAGGAGCTGCGCCTGGCCCTCACCAAGGCCAGCGACGAGCTCTCGCAGAAGCTGGACCGGTCCCCGACGGTCACCGAACTCGCCGCCGTGCTGGGCGTGTCGGAGGAGGACGTGGTCGACGGCCTCGCCGTGGGCAACGCCTACACGGCGTCCTCGCTGGACTCCCCGGCCCCCGAGGACGACGGCGGCGAGGGCTCCCTCGCGGACCGCCTCGGCTACGAGGACTCGGCCCTGGAGGGCGTGGAGTACCGCGAGTCCCTCAAGCCGCTGCTGGCCAAGCTTCCGCCCCGTGAACGGCGGATCATCATGCTGCGTTTCTTCGCGAACATGACGCAGTCGCAGATCGGCGAGGAGGTCGGGATCTCGCAGATGCACGTCTCGCGGCTGCTGACCCGCACGCTCGCGCAGCTGCGGGAGGGCCTCATCTCGGACTGAGCCGCCGGGAGCCCCGGGCCGGTGCCCGGGGACGGCCCGTCCGCCCGAGGGTTCCTAATTGACGGGCCGTCAGACACACTGGCGCGATGCTTCGAGCGACGTGGTGGCGGGGTCGCCGAGGGGCCCTGATCGGTGCCTCGGCGACCGCCGTGTGTCTGGTGGGCATTCCGGCCGCGTGCGCGGGCGGCCCGGGCGACGACGGATTCGTCGCGGTCGGGCCCGCGGGCGGTACCCCGGTCGTCTCCGGTGCCGCGGTGGCGCCGACGGGGGATGTCGCGCTGGTGCCGCTGAAGGCGGCGGAGAGCCGCCGGGAGAGGGGACGGCGGCAGCCGCCCGCCGAGGCCGGCGCCTCGGTCGCGCCACAACCGCCTCCCGCGGCCACCCGCGCTCCGGAGGGCACCTCCGACAGCACCGCACCTGCGTCCCGCACCCCCGACTCCCCACCCCCGCAGGCGGGTTCGCCGACACCGACGGCAACCGCCCCGCCCGCTGAGCCGGGTGGACCGGCGGCACTGAGCGTGGGCACACCCGTACGGGAGCCCACGGACCGTCGCTGGTGCGAGAAGGTCACCCTCTCGCTGCGCAACACCGGGGGCAGCGCGGTGCGTTCGGGCACGGTCGCCTTCGGCACGCACATCGTCGGCGCGCTCGGGATCGACTGGGCGACGGTGGAGTCCACGGGCACGCTGCCGTCGCCGATCGCCGCCGGTGCGTCGACGAAGAAGACCTGGACGGTGTGTGTCGACGCGTGGCGTGTGCCGCCGGGCATGCACATCGACACGCGGGACGTGTCCGTCCAGTGGAAGTGAAGGTGGGAGCGGAGCAGGGCTCCGCCCTGCTCGTGCTACTTCAGCGCCAGCCAGGCGACCGCGGCGACGATCACCACGACGGCGATGACGCCCACGATCAGACCGACGCGCGGCCCTGACGAGACGGCGGCCTGGTGCCGGTCCTGCGGGGCCTCGTCGACGAACGCACGGAACATCTGCGTGTTGCCGGAGGGGTCGTAGTTGCCCTGGGGGCCCTGGGTGTTAGCCATGGCCCGAGACCCTAGCGAAAACGCGGAGGCTGCCCAAGTGCGGGTGCCCTTCTGCCACCCGTCGGCCCGGTGAGGGGACTGTGACCTCACTGTGCGACCACTGTCAGGGCCGGCCGGGCCCACGCGGTCCACCTGGGGGTTTACGATCGCCAATACTTGCCTTTGCCAAGTTTTTAGCCCAGGACCCCCGATTTAGTTTGCCTGCGGCAACCAACCGATTTATGGTTGCCCTAAGCAACGATACTGGGAGGGGTGATGGCCGAGCGAGCGCAATACGAAGAGCTGGCGCGTCAGCTCGGCGCCATCGGTGCCGTGACGCGGGACATGGGGCGGATCCTGCCGCCCGACTGCCCGGGCGGCTCCGCCGCCGTACTGACCCTGCTCGGCCGCTACGGGGACATGCGCATGAGCAAGCTCGCGGAGTTGCTCGCCGTCGACATCTCCGTCACGAGCCGCCATGTCGCGCAGGTCGCGGACCGCGGCTGGATCGAGCGCTCCCCCGATCCCGCGGACAAACGCTCCCGCATCCTGCGCCTGACCGTTTCCGGCCGGATCCAGCTCGACGAGTTGTCCCGGCGGACCACCGAACTGCTCGCCGAACGGCTGAGCGACTGGTCGCAGGACGACGTCGACCTGCTCATCCAGCTGATGGCGCGGCTGCGGGCCAGCTTCGGCGACTGCCGCTCAGCCCCCCGGCTGGTGCAGCTCGCGCCGGCGACGCAATCGGTTGCAGACCAGACCACCCGTACACCCGCATAAAGAACGGAAGAAAAGGAAGCCCATGGCAACGACCACACCAGCCGGTGTGCGGGCTCACGCCAAGCACGGGGGAGGCCTCCCGGACGGCACTCCGATGACGCACCGGCAGATCATGGAGGCCCTGTCCGGGCTGCTGCTCGGCATGTTCGTGGCGATCCTGTCGTCCACGATCGTCTCCAACGCGCTGCCGCACATCATCGGCGACCTCGGCGGAGGCCAGTCGGCCTACACCTGGGTCATCACGGCCTCCCTGCTGGCCATGACCGCGACCACCCCGCTGTGGGGCAAGCTCGCGGACCTGTTCAGCAAGAAGGCGCTCGTCCAGATAGCCCTGATCATCTACGTACTCGGCTCGATGGCCGCGGGTCTGTCGCAGAACCCCGGCATGCTCATCGCCTGCCGAGTCGTCCAGGGCGTCGGCGTCGGCGGTCTGTCCGCACTGGCCCAGATCGTCATGGCCGCGATGATCTCCCCGCGCGAACGCGGTCGTTACTCCGGCTACCTCGGCGCGACCTTCGCCGTCGCGACCGTCGGCGGCCCGCTGATCGGCGGTGTCATCACCGACACCTCGTGGCTCGGCTGGCGCTGGTGCTTCTACGTCGGCGTCCCCTTCGCGGTCATCGCACTGATCGTGCTCCAGAAGACCCTTCATCTGCCCGTGGTCAAGCGGGACGTCAAGGTCGACTGGGCCGGCGCGTTCTTCATCTCCGCCGCCGTCTGCCTGCTGCTGGTCTGGGTCACCTTCGCCGGTGACAAGTACGACTGGGTGTCGTGGCAGACCTACACCATGGTGGCCGGCGCGATCGTCCTCGGACTGATCTTCATCCTCGTCGAGTCCCGGGCCGCGGAGCCGATCATTCCGCTGCGCCTGTTCCGCAACCGCACCATCACCCTGTCGTCGCTCGCCTCGCTCTTCGTCGGCGTCGCGATGTTCACCGGAACGGTGTTCTTCGCCCAGTACTTCCAGCTGGCACGGGACAAGTCCCCGACCATGTCCGGCGTGCTCACCATCCCGATGATCGGCGGCCTGTTCGTCTCCTCCACCGTCTCCGGCCAGGTCATCACCAAGACGGGCAAGTGGAAGGCCTGGCTGGTCAGCGGTGGTGTGCTCGTGACGGCCGGCCTCGGTCTGCTGGGCACCATCCGCTACGACACGGCGTACTGGAAGATGGCCGTGTTCATGGCGCTGATGGGCCTCGGCATCGGCATGATGATGCAGAACCTGGTGCTGTCCACCCAGAACCAGGTGGAGCCCCAGGACCTCGGTTCGGCCAGTTCCACGGTCACCTTCTTCCGCTCCCTCGGCGGTGCGATGGGCGTCTCCGCACTCGGCGCGATCATGGCCCACCGGATCACCGACTACGTCCGGGACGGCCTGGACGACCTGAGCCCCAAGTACGCACGACTCGCTGCCAAGGCGGGTTCCGACGGCGCCATCCCGGACCTGGGGAAGCTGCCCAAGCCGCTGCGCACGGTCATCGAGAGCGCGTACGGCCACGCCATCGCCGATGTCTTCCTGATCGCCGCCTGCCTGGCGTTCCTCGCCCTTGTGATCACCCTGTTCATCAAGGAGGTCCCGCTGCGGACCAGGGGCGGTCTGGCGCAGGCGGCGGCCGCCGAGGCCGAGGCCGAGGCGGAAGAGGCCCCCGCGGCCGCGGCTGCCGCGCCCGTCGAGGAGGCGGTCCCGAGCTGGGCGGTGTCGAGCACCGAGGCCGCTCCCGATGGCGCACAGAGGCTGTCCGCGGTCGCCACGCTGGCCCCGCCCACGTCCGCCGGCGAGGGCGGTGGCGTACCGGTCCGCGGCTTCGTCCGCGGAGCCGAGAGCGCCCCGGTCGCGCGGGCCGCCGTCACGCTGATCTCCCTCGGGGGCCGGCAGCTCGGCCGGTCGGTCGCAGGTGCCGACGGTTCCTACGCCGTGGACGCGCCGGGCTCCGGCAGCTACGTCCTGATCGCCTCCGCCGACGGCTTCCAGCCGCAGGCCTCGACGGTCGTCGTGCACGAGGAGCCGGTGTCGTTCGACATCCTGCTCAGCGGTACCAGCGGCCTGAGCGGTGTCGTGCGGGCCGCCGAGACCGGGCTCCCGGTCAAGGACGCGATGGTCATCGTCACGGACGTCCGCGGTGACCTGCTGGCCACCGCCGCCACCGGCGAACAGGGCGAGTTCTCCCTGGCCGAACTCGTGCCCGGCTCCGTGACCCTCGCGGTGAACGCCGCGGGGCACCGGCCGCGGGCACTGCCCGTGGAGGTCGGCGCGACCGGGGTCACCAGGATCGAGATCGACCTCGACTCCGGCGCCCAGGTGCAGGGTGTCGTACGGGCCCCGCACGGACCCCTCGCCGACGCCCGAGTGACGCTGGTGGACGCGGCGGGCAACGTGGTGGGCACGGCCATGACCGGCACGGACGGGGCGTACGCCTTCACCGACCTGAACAGCGGCGAGTACACCGTCATCGCGACGGGCTACCCGCCGCAGGCGACGGCGGTCACGGTGCAGGGCCGCGGCGTCGACGACCACGACATCGAACTGGCCCACCCGGGCGAGTAGTCGGCACCGGCTCGTGGGGCGCACCGTGAGCACGAGGTGCGCCCCCACGAGCCGGATTTTTTTGAGCGTTCTACGGGGATATTCAAGGATTTAGAGGGAGACCACACGATGGGACTGACCGCACGGATCCGTACGCGGGACGGATGGGCCGTCTCGCACGCGGTCGTCACCGTGACCGACATGACCGGTACCCAGGTCGTGCGCGCCGAGGCGGACCAGGACGGGGTCGTACGGGACGCGACCGCGCTGGCCCCCGGTGCCTACACGGTGATCGTCACCGCGGTCGGGTACGCGCCCGCGGCGTCCAGCGCGATCGTCACGGCCGGCGGCCGGGCCGCGGTCGGCACGGTGACGCTGGCCCGTCAGGGCGGCACCGAGCTGCCGCCGCCGGGACCGTGGACCATCGACCCGGCGCACTCCTCCGTGGCCGCGGTCGCCCAGCACCTGGGGATCTCCAGCGTGCACGGCCGCTTCACCGAGTTCGCCGGGCGCATCGAGATCGCCCCGGACGACGTGGCGAAGTCCCGGGTCGAGGCGGTCATCCGCGCCGCGTCCATCACCACCGGCAACGGCATGCGCGACGCCCACCTGCGGTCGGACGACTTCCTCGGCACCGATACGTACCCGGAGATCGTGTATCGCTCGACCGGCCTGACCGACGCGGGCTCCGACCGCTGGACGGTGCACGGCGAGCTGGCCCTGCGCGGCGTCGTACGCCCGGTCGACCTGGACCTGGTCTACCTCAGCACCGGCTCCGACCCGTGGGGCGGGACCCGAGCGGCCTTCCGCGCGACGACGGAACTGCGCCGGGAGGACTTCGCGATGAACTTCAACCAGGTGGTCCAGGCGGGCGTCGCCCTGGTCGGTACGACACTCAAGGTCGAACTGGACATCCAGGCGGTGCGGGGCGACTCGCTGCCGCAGGCGTAGGCACAGCAGGATCACCCTGATCCGGCAGGTCTGCCCCTAGGCTGCCCCCATGGCACCGAACATCGCGACGAACACCGGCGTGACCCTGGACGAGCTGCTGGACTTCGTACGGCCCCGCCACCGCGCCATCCTGCTGACGCGGCGCGCCGACGGCAGCCCCCAGGGCTCGCCGCTGACCTGCGGGGTCGACGACTCCGGGCGGATCGTGGTCTCCACGTACCCGGAGCGAGCCAAGACCCGCAACGCCAAGCGGGACGAGCGCGTCAGCCTCATCGTGCTCAGTGACGACTGGAACGGGCCGTGGGTCCAGATCGACGGCACGGCCGAGGTCATCGACACGCCGGACTCCGTCGAACCGCTCGTCGAGTACTACCGCAACATCGCGGGCGAGCACCCGAACTGGGACGAGTACCGCGAGGCCATGGTCAAGCAGGGCAAGTCGATCATCCGGGTCACCCCGGTGCGCTGGGGTCCGGTGGCGACGGGCGGCTTCCCGGCGCGCCTGGTGCCGTCGGAGGACTGACCGCTCCCGGGCGCCCGGCGGGGCTCAGCCTCGTACGATCATCGCCTCGATCCCCGCGATCAGCGTCTCCAGCGCGAACGTGAAGTCCCGTTCGCGCATCTCCTCCACCGTGTCGCCGCCGCGGGCCTCGATGAGGTCCGCGGCGTGGTGCACGACCTCGGTCAGGTCGGGGCTCTGCGTCACCGCGCTCATGGCGTGGCGGAAGTAGTCGTCCTGACTCAGCCCGGCCACCGCGCAGCGTTCGATGAAGCGGCCCTCGATCGTGCCGAAGCCGTACACGAACTGGAAGACGGCCGCGATCGCGCCCATCTGACCGTGTGCGGGCAGCCCGGTCAGCCGGATCACCCGCTGCACGGCCAGCGAGAAGGCGACCGCGTGCGGGCCGATGTTGAGGAAGGTGCCGGCCAGCGGCGACAGCCAGGGGTGGCGCACCAGCAGCGCCCGGTACTCGGCGGCGAGCGCCCGCAGTTGGTCGCGCCAGTCCTCGCCCGAGTCGCCCGCGGGCAGCCGCATCTCGCCGTAGGCCGCGTCCAGGGCCAGCTCCAGCAGGTCGTCCTTGGTGTCCACGTACCAGTAGACCGACATGGCCGTCACGTTCAGTTCGGCGGCCAGACGGCGCATGGAGAACTTCGGCAGCCCCTCGGCGTCCAGCAGGCGTACGGTCACCTCCGTGATCCGGTCGCGGTCCAGGCCCGAGGGCTGACCGCCGCGCGAGCCTCCGCCCCGCGGCGCCTTGCCCTCCAGCCAGACGCTGGTACGCGCCGGACGCTCCGCCCGCTGGGCTGCCTTCACCATGGCGTACCTTTCTCGACACTTCGACCTGCTCACGATGCTAGGCGCCCGGCGGCCGCGCGGGACCATGACACCTCGCCGCTGCCCGTCCCGGGGCCGGGATCCCGGGCAGCCACCGCAAGCCATCCCGTCGCGGCCCACGCGACAACTCCCGTGCCAGCGGCGCCCGATCGGCACGGGTGGTGTGCCCGCACACAGGAACGGTGGCCCGGGCACGCATGCCCGGGCCACCGCTCTGGGACGCCTCCGTCAGCCGGCGGACTTCCGGGTGAGGTCGTAGAAGGTTGACGAACCCACCGTCACCTTCTTGAAGTTCTTCTCCACCCATGAGCTGATCTGCGTGCCGGCGTCGGACCCGCCGGTCCGGTCACCGCCGCCGAAGCCGCCGCCGAACCCCCCGCCGGCGATGAAGTAGTGGATCCTGCCCTGGGCCACGTACTTCTGGAACTGGGCCAAAGTCGGAGCCGGGTCACTGCCGTTGAAGCCGCCGATCGCCATCACAGCATGACCGGTGGCGAGCTGGTAGCTCGCGGCGTTCTGGGAGCCGATGGACGCGGCCACCCAGGTGTAGTTCCCGGCATCCTTCTCCAGCAGCTTCTTCGCCTCGGAACCGACGTTCGCCCCGTCGAGCAGACCGCCGGGACCGCGCCCGCCGCGCATACCGCCCTCGCCCGTGCCACCGCCGGGGAAGCCGCCCTGCTGATTGCCCTGCGGGGTCGTGCCGTTCTGGCCGTTCCCGCCCGGCATGCCTCCGCCGGGGAACCCGCCGAAGCCGCCGCCCTGCCCGAAGCCGCGCCCGCCGTTCTCGCCCTGGGCCTCGCCGTTGCCGTTCTGCCGGCCCTGGCCGGGGAATCCGCCGAAGCCACCGCGCATACCGCCACCGCCCGGGCCGCCCATCATGCTCGCGCCGGCCGGACCGGCCGTGACGATCGAACCGCTGTGGCCCTGGTTCACCGTGCTGAGGGTGTACGCCGTCGGCCCCGCGATCGAGGTCACGAAGCTCAGGCCCACGGCCGCGAGGGCGAGTTGCCGCCCGAGCCGGGTCACGAAGATCAGACCGAGGGCGCCGGTCAGACCGCCGACGAGGACGAACCACTTCAGCCACGGCAGGTAGTCGGGTGTGCGGTCGAGGAGCACATACCCCCAGGCGGCGGTGGCGGTGGCGGCCGCGGCGAGTGTGAGCGACGCCCATGTCCTCGACCGCTCCTCCCACAGGACCGTGACGCCCATGCCCACGAGAGCGGCCACATAGGGAGCCAGTGCCACGGTGTAGTACTGGTGGAAGATGCCGGCCATGTAGCTGAAGACGACCACCGTCATGAGCAGCGAGCCGCCCCAGGCCAGGAACGAACCGCGGGCCGGGTCCGTCCGCCCCGCCTTCCTGGTGAGCACCAGGCCCGCGACGAAGAGGATCAGCGCGGCCGGCAGCAGCCAGGAGATCTGGCCGCCGATCTCGGAGTTGAACATCCTGTCCCAGCCCGTGGTCCCCCACTGCCCGCCACCGCCGCCACCCATGCCCCCGACACTGCCGGTCTCGTCCCCGTTGATGCGGCCGAACCCGTTGTAGCCGAAGGTCAGCTCCAGGAAGGAGTTGTTCTGCGAGCCGCCGATGTACGGGCGCGAGGCCGCCGGCCACAGCTCGACGATCGCGACCCACCAACCGCCCGAGACGACCAGCGCGACGGTCGCGAGAGCCAGCTGCACGAGTCGTTTCCTCAGCCGCACGGGTGCGCAGACGCCGTACACGAGGGCCAGCGCGGGCAGGATCAGGAAGGCCTGCAGGGTCTTCGTCAGGAAGGCGAAGCCGACCGCCACGCCCGCCCACACCAGCCACTTGGTGCGGCCGTCCTCCAGAGCGCGGAGGACGAAGTGGACCGTCAGCGCCATCAGCAGTGCGAGCAGCGCGTCCGGGTTGTTGAAGCGGAACATCAGCGCCGCGACGGGGGTGAGCGCGAGCACGGCGCCCGAGATCAGCCCGGCCGCAGGGCTGAACCTGCGCCGGACGGCCGCGTACACGACGGCCACGGTCAGGACGCCCATGACGACCTCGGGAGCGAGGATCGTCCACGAGTGGAGGCCGAAGATCCGCACCGACAGGGCCATCGGCCACAGCGCCGCCGGAGGCTTGTCGACGGTGATCGCGTTGCCCGCGTCCAACGAGCCGAAGAAGAACGCCTTCCAGGACGTGCTGCCTGCCTGGGCCGCCGCCGAGTAGAAGGAGTTGGCGTAGCCCGAGGCGCTCAGGTTGTACAGGTACAGCAGCGCGGTGGCGAGCAGCAGGCCGAGGAGCGCGGGGCGGGCCCAGCGCGGGTCCTCGGGCCGGCCGCGCCAGAGCCTGCGGACCAGGGGCCCCTTCGGCTCGCCGGCCCCGGAGCCGGGAGCGGGCGCGTCCGTCGGGCCGGGCGCGGCCGGCGGCCCCCACGCGACGGGCCCGGCGCTCCCCGGGTGACGGGGGCGGTCGTAGTCAGTGGTCATCGTGAGTTCCTCGGATCGGTGTGCTGCGGGGGCACGGTGGCGTCGCTCCAGGGGAGGTGGTCCGCGTCGGCGCGGGACCGGGTCGTGTCGTACGGCGCCGGCGGCTGGGGCCGCGGCGGCTGCTCATCCGGCCGGTGGCGGTGGTGCCGCTCGTACGGCTGCTGCTGCTCGTCGTGGGCGGTCCCCGTCGTGGAGGAGCCGGGCGAGGAGGGCCCGTGGGCGGCGACGGGCGGCGCGTTCCTGCGCGAATCGCCGTGCCGGTCCACGAACACCCAGGCCCGGAAGAGCAGAAAGCGCAGCATCGTCGCCGCGAGGTTGGCGGCGATCAGCACGGCGAGTTCCGTGGAGTGCGGGGGGCTGTCGGTCGCCGCGTTCAGCGCGGCGAGAGAACCGCTGGTGAGGCAGAGGCCGATGGCGAAGACGACCAGGCCCTGTGCCTGGTGCCGGACGGCGCCGCCTCGGCCGCGCACCCCGAAGGTGAGCCGGCGGTTGGCCGCCGTGTTGGCGATCGCCGAGACCAGCAGGGCGAGCGCATTGGCGGTCTGCGAGCCCGAGACCTGCCGGAAGAGGCTGTAGAGCACCAGGTAGAAGAGGGTGGACAGAGCACCGACCGCGCAGAAGCCGACGAGCTGGCGGGCCAGGCCCCGCGGCACGTCCGCGATCTCCCGGTCCCTCGGATCGTCGCCGAAGGGCCGCGCGAGCCGGTCGAGCGGAAGCGAACCGCCGGCCAGCGCCCTGCCGATCCGCCACACGCCCTTGAGGTCCTCGGTCGCGGTCCTCACGATGTGCACCGTGGAGTCGGGATCGTCGACCCAGTCGACCGGCACCTCGTGGATGCGCAGACCCGCGCGCTCGGCGAGCACCAGCATCTCGGTGTCGAAGAACCATCCGGTGTCCTCCACCAGCGGCAGCAGCGCCTGGGCCACGTCACGGCGGATCGCCTTGAAGCCGCACTGCGCGTCCGAGAAGCGAGCCTGAAGCGAACCGCGCAGGACGAGGTTGTAGGCGCGGCTGATGAACTCACGCTTGGGACCGCGCACGACGCGGGAGGTCCGGGCGAGCCGGGAACCGATCGCCAGATCGGAGTGGCCCGAGATCAGCGGAGCCACCAGCGGCAGCAGCGCGTTGAGGTCGGTGGACAGGTCCACGTCCATGTAGGCGAGGATCGGGGCGTCGGAGGCGGACCAGACGGTGCGCAGGGCAAGCCCGCGGCCCTTCTGCTCCAGCCGGAAGGACCCCACCTCCGCGATCTCCGCCGCCAGCCGCGCGGCCACCCGGGGGGTGCTGTCCGTGGACGCGTTGTCCGCGATCGTGATGCGGAACGCGTACGGGAACGTGCGCCGCAGGTGCTCGTACAGTCCGACCACGCACGGCCGGAGGTCCTTCTCCTCGTTGTAGACGGGGATCACTACATCCAGGACCGGCGTACCGGCGTCGCCGGCCGGGAGGTGTTCCCGCGTCGGCAGGGCGCCGGGAGAAAAGTCGGTTCGCATGACACCGACTCTTCTCAAGCGCCCTGTCGCACCCATGTGGTGGTGCTGTGGTGCGCCTGTGAGTGCTGTTGCGCCTTCGTTTCGTGATCGGGCGCCGGCCTGCGCGGGGTGAACGCCGGTACGTGCATGGTGAACACGGTTCGTCCCGGGACGCTGTCGACCGTGACGGCACCGCCGTGCGCGGTGGCGACGGCCTGCACGATGGCGAGGCCGAGCCCCGTCGAGCCGGTGGTCCGGGCGCGCGCCGAGTCGCCGCGGGCGAACCGCTCGAAGACGTGCGGCAGCAGCTCCGCGGGAATGCCCCGGCCGTCGTCGTGCACGTCCACGCACAGCCACGGCCCGCGCCGTTGCACACGTATGGTGACCGTCGTGCCGGGCGGGGTGTGCGTACGGGCGTTGGCGAGCAGATTGACGAGCACCTGCTGCAGCCGTGCGGCGTCGGCCGACACGAGCGCCGGCTCGTCGGGCAGTTCCAGCCGCCAGTTGTGATCGCGTCCGGCCGCGCGTGCGTCGCTGACGGTGTCCACGACGAGCGGCACCAGATCGGTCTGCTCGAACCGGAGGGGCCGTCCCGCGTCGAGCCGGGCGAGCAGCAGCAGGTCCTCGACGAGCAGGGTCATCCGATCGGCCTCGGACTCGATCCTGGCGAGCGCGCGCCGGGTGTCGGGGCCGGTCTGCTCCCGCCCGCGCCTGGTCAGCTCGGCGTACCCGCGGATGGAGGCGAGCGGGGTGCGCAGTTCGTGGCTGGCGTCCGCGACGAACTGCCGCACACGCATCTCGCTCTGCTGCCGCGCGTGCAGGGCGCCGTGGACATGGTCGAGCATGCGGTTGAGCGCGGCCCCCACCCGGCCGACCTCGGTGTGCGGATCGGTCTCCGACTCCGGTACCCGCTCGTCGAGGGTCACCTCGCCGCTGTGGAGCGGCAGTTCGGAGACCCGGGTGGCGGTGGCGGCGACCTTGCGCAGAGGACGGGTGGCGATGCCGACGAGGACGTATCCGGCGATACCGGCGGCCACGAGGCCGGCGGCCGTGACGCTCACCTCGACCACGATGAGGGTGTTGACGGTGCTGGTGACGTCGGCGGTGGACAACCCGATGTAGAAGTTGCCCCGGGTTCCCTCCACATAGGTGACCCGGTACTCGCCGAGGCCCGGGATGTCGACGGTGTGGATGCCGCTCTTCGGCACGGAGGAGAGCGCGGCGGCCTGGGACGCGTTCAGCCCCTTGGCGACCATGCCCTTGAAGCCGCCGCTGCTGTCGTTGCGCGACTCGGCCACGGCCGCCTTGACGATCCTGCCGCTCGGGTCGACGACGGCGGCGACGGACCCGGGCTGCGCCCCTCCCCGGGTCACTATGAAGTCCAGCTTGTCGTCCGTCGACTCGCCCGTTCCGGTGGAGTCGACCACGGGCGGGACGGCCGACCCAACGGGAGCGGGCGGCCCCCCGTCGTCGAGTGCGCCCCTGGGCAGCCCCGCGGCACGTCGACCGGCGTCGGTGACCTGGGCGTTCTTCTGCTGGTCGAGATGCCGGCCCAGCGCGATCGTGGTGACCGTGCCGATCACCGCGCACACCACGGCGATCAACGTCACCGCAGAGACGACGAGCCGTGTCCGCAGCGTGCGCGGCTGTCGTACCCGCCGCTGCGTCCGCGGCCGTCGCCGGGTGCTCATGACGCGGCGGGCTTGATCAGATAACCGGCACCGCGCCGCGTGTGGATCATCGGCTCACGCCCGGCGTCGATCTTCCGCCGCAGGTACGAGATGTAGAGCTCGACGACGTTGGCCTGCCCGCCGAAGTCGTACGACCACACCCGGTCCAGGATCTGCGCCTTGCTGAGCACCCGTCGCGGGTTGCGCATCAGGAAGCGGAGCAGTTCGAACTCGGTGGCGGTCAGGTGAATGCCCTGGCCGGCCCGCGACACCTCGTGGCTGTCCTCGTCGAGGGTGAGGTCACCGACGACGAGCACGGAGCCGGAGCGGCGGTCGGCGGCACCGGACCGCCGGATCAGACCACGCAGCCGGGCCACGACCTCTTCGAGGCTGAACGGCTTGGTGACGTAGTCGTCGCCGCCCGCGGTCAGCCCCGCGATCCGGTCCTCGACGGCGTCCTTGGCTGTGAGGAAGAGCACCGGCACGTCCGGCAGTTCGCGCCGCAGCCGGCCCAGGACGGTGAGCCCGTCCATGTCCGGGAGCATCATGTCCAGGACGACGGCGTCGGGCCGGAACTCACGGGCGCTCTGCAGGGCGCCCTGTCCGTCACCCGCGCTGCGGATCTGCCAGCCTTCGTAGCGAAGGGCCATGGACAGCAGTTCGGTGATGGACAGCTCGTCGTCCACCACCAGCACACGGACGGGGCTCCCGTCCGGCCTCAGCAGTTCGGTGCGCCCCTGGGGCGAGGTCATGGTCATGGTGGACACCTTGTCGAGGTGCTCTGAGAGAGCCCTTTCGTCAATCTGTAATTTCCCTGAGAAACGCACAGGTGCCTCTCAGACAACTCCTGGGAAGGTCCGTGGAACGACCTCGCCTCCGGGGCCGCAACCTCGCCGCGAGGGCGAACCCGGGCCGGGGCGCACGGGCCCGCCTGCCCGGGAACCTGTGCGTGGACCGGGAGATGACGGTGCCTCGGAGGAGGGCCCGCGGTGGACCGGCTCAGTCCCGCGGTCGCCGGAACGCATTGCTGCGCTCGACTCTGGCGACGTGCAGCGTGTACGCCTCGTACCACTGCGCGCGTCCCTGCTTCTGTGCCGTACGGTGCTCCGGATCGCTCCGCCACGCCTCGACGGCGGCCAGGTCCCGGAAGTACCCGACGGTGATCGAGAGCCCGCCCGGGGTGTGGGCGTGGTCCATGCCCAGATACCCGGGGACGTCCCTGACCAGTTCCTCCATCCGCTCGGCGGTCTCTGCGTATCCCTTGTCCTCCTCGGTGTACACGGAGGTGAACACAACGGCGTAGTACGGCGGTTCATGGGCGGCGACAGGCGCAACGGGGTGATCGCTCATGTCATCACGATCAGTCGTGTCCGTGCCGGCCGTCCAGCCTCTTGCCGTACGGGGTCCGAAAGGTGTCCGCCTTTTGACCGTCCCACGGCGGCCGGCCGGTCCGGGACGGTCAGAACAACCCGTCCTGCACGTCCGTCTCCACCGACCTGCGTACGGGTACGGTCACCTCGTGGCGTGCGGCGGCCGTGAGCTCCCACCCGGGCATCAACCGCGTGTCCAGGACCAGAAGCCCCCGCGCCGTCGCCAGATGGAGATCGGGCCCGGCGACGGCCCGCACCTCCCCGCTCACCGTGCCGCCGGCGGCGAGCTCGGTCACCACGCCGTCCATGCGGGGCAGCCCGTCGAGCCCGAACACACCGCTGTGGTCGACGGCGCGGAACGGCGCCCGTTCCAGCGACTCCGGCCACCCGTCGAGGGCCACGGCCCGTTTGTGCAGCTCGGCCAGTTCGGCGACCCGCTCCCCGAGGGGCGGCAACCCGGCCCGCACCGCACGCTTGTCGGCGTAGGGAATCCGGTCCGGTACCCGGAGTGCGGCCCGCAGCAGCTCCTCCGCACGCCTCGCCGCCATCAGCGGCCCGCACGCCAGCCGGCTGAAGCAGACGGCACCCTGTTCGAGGAGCCGCGCGGGGCCGCGCTCGGCCGCGGTGATCCCGACCTTGATCATGCCGGGCCCGAACCACGCGAGATACACGCGATACGGCCGCGGGTCGTCGGCGACGGTATCGGCGGCGACGGAGTGCGCGCGGTCGAGACGAGCGCACTCCTCGCATCGCGCACCGGTACTCCGCCCGGACACCTCGGCCAGGACGGGACAGGCGTTCCCACGAGCCCCCACACATGTGCGCACACCGGTCGGCAGAACGGCGAAGGCCACCCGCTTGCCCCGTTCGAGACCACTGCGGCGCCCGCCCTCCCACGCCAGCTCGGGCCCGCCTTCACCCCACCGCAGCCCCGTACATCTCCACGCCTGAGTCATCGCCCCCGAGCCTAGGCTCCGCCACCGACAGCGGCGGGTCCCGGCGGACGCGGGCGCCGCCGTTCAGCGAGCGGACCGGCCCTGATCCGCGAGCGCGGAGTCCGCCGCGGCAGTGCCGGGACGCGTCTCCCGCCGCTCCGCACGCAGACGCAGCCAGGCGAGCACACATCCGACCCCGGCCAGCAACGCGGGAACGGCCGACGCCATCAACAGCGACGCGACCCATTCGGGGTTCATCCTTCGCGTCAAGCCGCTCGTGTACTGGCAGGTGGCCTGCGGTGGGAAGAAGCTGTACGCCAGAGTCCGCGGCGCATTGGCCCCCCAGTCCGCTCCCGCGGAGCAGACCGACGCCGGACCCGTGAACAGCCTCCACCCGGCCAACGCGTAGAACATGAGGAAGACGGAGCCGGTGACGAAGAAGGCGGTCCCCGTGCGCCGCAGCTTCCGGCCCCTCGTCGTCGGCACCACCAGATCGCTGCCGAGACGCGGTTCGAACCACTCAGCGACCAGCGCCACGACCAGGCAGACGACAAGGGCCACCATGCCGAGCCAGAGCAATGCGCCGAGCACTCCCGTCCCCCCGGCGGAGGAGACGTCTCCACGCTCGAACTCGCAGACGGTGGCGGGGGGAAACGCCTGCTCCCGCACCCGCAGCAGCCGGCCCGGTCCCCGGATCAGCCCGTGATTGCACCGCTCGTCGAATTCGAGCATGCCGAGCAGGGCCACTCCGCAACCGACCACGAGGGCACCGAACGAGATCCCGGCCCCGGCCCACAGCCCGCCTGTCCGGTAGCTGCCATGCGTGCGTACGTTCGGCATTCGCGCACATTAACCGACCGCTTCGGTGGACGGCCCGAAAACAGGACCTGAGCGAGCCGGAGGACTCGCCCCCGTGCAGACGACGGCGACCGTACGGGTCGCCGCGGGCGCACTCGCCGAGGAGGTCCGCGGTCTCCAATTCTTCGTCATTTACACTCACGCCGTGACACAGCGTGAGGGGGCATGGTGAGAAGTGTAATCGAAGCGCTGCGCGGCCCGCGGCGCCACTTTGTGCTCGGCGCATCGCTGATCGTCGCGCTCGTCGCGCAGTCGGCCGCACTCGTGGCCCAGCATGTGCAGATCGACGACCTGCAGGCACAGCACATCGACCTCCAGGCGCATTCCGTCGAGTCCTGCCCCTCCGGTCCACCCGGCCCCACGGGCCCCACCGGTCCGATCGGCCCGCCGGGCAAGGACGGCAGGGACGGAAGGGACGGGAGGGAAGGACAGAACGGGCAGGACGGGCAGGACGGCCGGGACGGCCGGGACGGACACGACGGCAAGGACGGGAAGGACGGGGAGAACGCCGCCACCGGGGCGACCTCGAGCGAGACCGGGAGCGACAGCGAAGACGACGACGACGACCGGGCCCTCCCGGCCGGCCCGTCCGCAACGCCCTGAAACGTACTCAACCCGTGCGTGACCGCACGGGGATCACTCCGGTCGCGCACAGCAACCCCCGACGAAGCGCGACACCAGGAGGAGCATCACCCGAACCGGTGACCAGTGGGCCGTCCCACGTCGGGAACACGGCCCCGTGAACTCGCTACGGAGTGTAATGGGTTGGGTGAGTAGCGTAAAAGAAGCGCTGCGGAGGCCGCGGCGTGACCTTGTGCTCGGCGCATCACTGATCGTCGCGCTCGTCGCGCAGACAACTGCGATCGTCGCCCATCAAATGCAGATCGACGATCTGCGGGGACAGCACATCGACCTCCAGGGACATTATGTCGACTCCGTCTCTCCCGGTCCCCCCGGCCCCTCCGGCCCTCCTGGCCCGACCGGTCCCACCGGCCTGCCGGGCAAGGACGGCAAGCCCGGTCGGGACGGGAGACGTGGTCACGAGGGCGACAGGGGTCATACGGGAAGGAGGGGGAAGGACGGCGCGAGCGGGCAGAACGGCCTCACCGGGTCGCTGATCGAGACCCACCGGAAGAGGTCCGACCGTTGCAGGACCGGACGGGGACACCAGCAGTCGCCCACGGCACACCCGAAGAACTGCGGCCCCGGCGCGAGTGCCGGCCGATCCGGTGGCCAGTCGGCCTCGCCCCGTGCCGGGATCCGGGCCGAGGAGCCGAAGTCGACGCCGCGACCCGTTCCCGAGGCCGACGGAGGGACTTCGGGGCCCTGGCTTCACCGATCCCGGACTCCCCACGGCGATGAACCCGGCGGAACTCCCACAACGGGCTCGGCCACGGCATGGCAGCAACCGGCCCTCCCTCGGCCCGTGTACGGGTCGCTCGGTCCGCTCGCGCTGCCGCATACGTGACGGTGGCGGTACGGCGCTCGGCTCGCGGCCGGCCTCTTCGCCCGTCGACGTCCCCTGATCCGGACGCACTGAAGGTGCACGCCGCGATCGGCAGGCCGTCCGAAGCCATGGGCGGTACCGGCCAACGCCGTTGCCGTACTTCGCTGCCGCACGGCCCCGAAATGCCAGAAGCCCCGGATCACTCCGGGGCCTCTGATCTGTGTGCACTCGGCAGGATTCGAACCTGCAACCTTCTGATCCGTAGTCAGATGCTCTATCCGTTAAGCTACGAGTGCTTGTTCTTCTGTTTTTTTCTCCGCCACTCCCGGCCCTTGCGGCCCGCTCTCGGCGACAGGAAGAACATTACATGACTGCCGCCGCCATGTGAAATCCATTTGGCGAACCCCTTGTGACCTGCGAAAATGCCATATCTGGCGGATGCGCCCGACCCCTCTTGACAGCCCCGGGAACGCCGAAGCCCCGGCCGTACGGACCGGGGCTTCGGTGATCGAACGCGGAGGCGGAGGGATTTGAACCCTCGATGGGCTTTAAGGCCCAAACCGCATTAGCAGTGCGGCGCCATAGACCGGACTAGGCGACGCCTCCAGCACAACCGCTCCCGCGCGAGCGCGAGTGGTGCGTGCAGATGATGACACAGCCGAGCGGGGTGTCACCAATCGACCCCCACGGTACTAGGCGGAAAGGCCGCAGGGCAAAGCACTGGGCCGCGAACCGCACCGCGGATCCGCAGGCGGCGTCCCGGGGCCCGGCTCCCGACGCATCCGCCCGGCCGCCTCCCGCCCGGTGCCCCCGCCGGGACCCCTCGCCGGCCCCGCGAGTGGGCCGGGAGGACCACGGCCGGCGCAGGGAGCGCAACCGTCCTCCGCCACCGCCGTTAGTCCCGGCATGGTCCAGTTCATCTCACGCGGCATGGTCCTCGGTGCCGTCCTCCTTCTCTCCGCGGCCGCGGCACCCGTCACCGCGCATGCCCACGGCCGCGGACCCGCCCCCCGCGGCGACCGGCTCGTGGTCACCGTGCGCCACGCGGGACAGGCCGACGGGACGTACGTACTGCGCTGTCATCCCGACCTCGGCAGCCACCCGGACCCCGTCCGCGCCTGCCGCACGCTCGACAAGAGGACCGTCTGGGGCCGGGACCCCTTCGCTCCGGTACCGCCGCGCAGTCTGTGCACGATGCAGTACGGCGGCCCGGCGACCGCCCACGTCACCGGGGTCTGGGCCGGGCGGCCGGTCGACGCCCGCTACAGCCGCGGCGACGGCTGTCAGATGTCCCGCTGGGACGATCTGGTGCCCCTACTGCCGGACGTTCGTTCGCAGAATCCGCCCCGGCGGATCCTCGCCGGCCCGGGACGACGTCACGGGTGATACGCGGGTTCCGCCCGTCGACCTGCGCGGTCACAGGTTCTGCGAGACTTCCGCGTGCGACCTCCCTCTCATCCGGCGCCGCAGGCTGGGTCTCTGCCCGTAGAATCCCTCCCGTGACACGCTGCGGGCCGATTGGCAAGATGGCCTCCGCGGTCGGCAAGGTGCGGTAACAGGGAGGAAGCGTCTCGTGAGCAGCAGGCCATCCCGAGGCGCTGCTCGCCTCGCTGCCATACTGGATGCGCTTCCGGACGCACTGGTGCTGGTCAACGCCAACGGAACGGTCGTCAACGCCAACACCATCGCCCTCGAGGCCTTCGAGACGCCCGGGACCGCTCTGGTCGGGCGCGGACTGCTCGACCTGCTGCCCCACTTCGACTCGCGGCTGATCCCCGGGTCCATGCGGCAGCCCGATTCCCTCGATGCCAACGGCCGGACCAAGCCGACACGGATGATCGCTCGCCGCACGGACGGCAGCGAGTTCCCCGTCGAGGTCACCAGCGCCAACCTCGAGGACGGCCGGCAGGCGTACGACGGCCACGGCTACACCGGCGACGAGCTGCTGATGCTCGTGGTCCGCGATCTGTCCGGCACCGTCGACACCGAGGCCGAACTCGCCCGCTCGCAGCGGCAGACCGAGATGATCCTGCGCGCCGCGGCCGAGGGTGTGGTGGGCACGGACACCGACGGCCGGGTCGTGCTCGTCAACCCGGCCGCGGCCCAGATCCTCGGTTACCGCGCCAGTGATCTGGGCGGCAAGGAGCTGCACACCCTCGTACTGCACTCGCGCGAGGACGGCTCCCCCTTCCCGTACGGCGAGTCGCCGCTGCACGACACCCTGCGCTCCGGGCGCAAGCACCGGGTGCGCGGGCAGGTGCTGTGGTCCAAGAGCGGGGACAGGGTCCCGGTCGACCTGACGACCGCGCCCGTGCGCGACGGCGACCAGCTCGTCGGCGCCGTCATGACGTTCACCGACCGGCGCCCGTTCGACGCGCTCACGGCGGAGAAGGAGGAGTCCCTCAAGCAGCACGAGCAGGAGCTCGAGCGACTCGCCAAGGAGCACGAGGAAGAGCTGCGGCGGCTGCGCGAGGAGCACGCCGCCGAGCTCGCCGAGCTGCACGAACGGCACGCGGAGGAGATCGCGGCCGGCGACGAGCGCTACGCGGCGCTCGGCGAGCGTGAAAAGGACCGCTACGAGGCTCTGACCGTCCGGCACGATCAACTGCTGTCCCTGCTGGGGCAGTCGTTGCGCGGCCCCATCGACGAACTGCGCGGCGGCCTGTCCAAGCTCGCCGCGGACGACGCCGGCCAGCTGTGGCCCGAGGCCAACCAGGTGCTCCACCACCTCGCGGCCGGCTACTCGCGCATCACCACACTCGTCGACAACGTCCTCGGCTACCAGCGCCTGGACGCCGGCGAGGTCCCGCTCGTCCGCACCGCCGTCATGCTCGACGCGGTGGTCGCCGCCGGTGTCGACGGCGCCGTCGAGCTGATCGGGCCCGGCCGCGTGCAGTTCGCCGTCCATGCCCCGCCCATCGAGGCCGAGGTCGACCCGCAGCGGCTCGCACAGGCGCTCGCGCACCTCGTGGCGGACGTGGCGGGCGTCGACGCCACGGGCAACGCGCCCGTCTCGGCGGGCGGTTACATGGACAACACCGTCGTCGTCGCGGCCGCCCAGCGCGGCGAGGTCGTCCGCATCGAGGTGCGCGGCCCGTACGCCGGGGGAGACCCGGTCCACCAGCCGATCGTCAGCGGCATCGTGCGCGCGCACGGCGGTGTGCTGCAGACGCACGAGGTGCCGGGGATGAGCGGCAACGCGTTTGTGCTCGAGGTGCCGATCGGCGGCGGTGCCGGGGCGATGACGCCGCCCCCGGCCGTGACACCCGCGGAGGAGCCCGCGACCGGGCAGACGCCCGAGGAGCAGGCGGCACCGCAGGGCGGCGGACGGCGGCGGGCCCGCCGGTCGTCCGTGGACGCCTTCCTGGAGAGCGAGTCGGACACTCCCGTCGCCGCCGACCCGGCCGCCGCGCCCACCGGCCGACGCAGGCGGCGCGCGGCTGAGGAGAAGGCCGCCGGTACGCCGGCGCCGACCGCCGCGACGGACGAGAGCGGTGCCGAGACCTCGGCCTCCGGCGGTACGGGACGACGACGCGGACGCCCGAGCCCGGTCGACAAGGGTGCCGAGGGGGTGTCCGAGGGTTCGGTGACGACCGCCGCCGAACACGCCGCCGGCAGCCCCGCCTCGGCCAACGGGCTGGGGCAGGCCGTGTCGCCACGGGGCGTACCCGCGGGCCAGGGCTCCCGCGGCGAGCTCGCGCCGCAGGCGCTGCCCCCCGCACTGCCCGCGGTGGCCACCCCGGCGTCCGACGAGGCCGACCCGGCGCCGACCGGGCGCCGCCGACGCGCCCTGGCCGCCGCGAACGAGCGTGCCGCCGCGGCCGATTCCGCTCCCCGGACGGTGTTCGCGCTGCCGCCGGCGGAGGCGGACCGCACACCGGAGCGGGACGCTCCCGACCCCGGCCGGGCCGCGGACGGCCGCCACGACCAGGTGTCGCACGACCAGGCCCAGGACCACACGCCCCCTCAGCCCCATCCCGTGTCCGCGCCCACGGGCCGCCGCCGGGCCCGTCCGGCTTCCGGTCAGGCTCCCGCCGCGACGGTGCCCGCTCAAAGCGTGCCCGCGCAGCCGACGCCCGGCCAGGGTGTCCCCGCACAAGGTGCCCCCGCGCCCGCGGTCGCCAAAGCGGCCGTTCCCCCGCAGGGGACCGCGCCGCAGAGCCCGATGGACGGCCGGCAGGCGGCGGGGCGGTCCGCCCCCGCTCCATCGGCGCCTGCCGCGCTCGCACCGGCTCCGTCGGTGCCCGCGCAGACGGCCCCCGCGGGCGGTGTCCCCCAGAGGGGCACACGCACCCCCGCGACCGCGCAGTCCTGGCCGGCCTCCGGTGACACCACGGGCGCCGGAACGCCCGTGCCCGCGCAGCAGACGCCCGCGGCGGGCACCGCACCGGCCCCGGAGCGCACCGCCCGGCCGCGCACCGCCCAGCCCCTGCCCGCCGAGGCCGCCGCGCCCGTCGACCCCAACTCGACGCAGGGCCGGGCGATCAGTGTGCGCACGCTCGGGCAAGGTGTGCCCTTCGCCCGTCAGGGGGCACAGCCGCAGGCCCAGCCCCGGTCCCAGTCGCCGACACCTGCGCCGCATCAGCCCGCCGGCTCGGCACGACGCCGCAAGCTCGGCACGCCGCCCGACCCGGCGGGCGAGAGCCCGGAGACGGCGGCCCGCCAGCATCCGCAGGGCTCCTCGGCCCAGTCGTCGTCGGCCGGGCAGTCCCGTCTCGCAGGCGCCAGCGAGGGCGCCGGGCGGTCGTACGCCATAGGAGCCCCGGACAAGAACGCCGACGAAGGACCCGAGCCGCTCGACGGGCCCGGCGGTGCCGTCGAGGTCGCCGATCAGCCCCAGACGCGGCCGCTGGACGACGAGCTGCCCCCCGAGCCGCTGGACAACCCGCGCCGGCTGCTCGTGTGGCCCGCCCCGGACGTGACGACCCAGCAGGCCCTCAGCGACCGCGGCTACCGGCCCGTCATCGTCAACTCCCGTGAGGAGGTCGACGCGCAGATCGCCGCCTTCCCGGCCGCGCTCTTCGTCGACCCGCTCACCGGTCCGATCACCCGCAAGGCGCTCCAGTCGCTGCGCCAGGCGGCGGTCGCCGCCGAGGTGCCCGTACTGGTCACGGCGGGACTCGGCCAGGCGACACGCGAGGCCGCGTACGGCGCCGACCCGGCGGTGCTCCTGAAGGCCCTGGCGCCACGCGACTCCGAGCAGCACCCTCCGCGCGTCCTGCTCGTCGAGGAGCACGCGGAGATCGCACTGGCTCTCACGGCGACGCTGGAACGACGCGGAATGCAGGTCGCACGGGCCGCCTCGGACACGGACGCGGTCACGCTGGCCGCTCAGATGCGGCCGAACCTGGTGGTGATGGACCTGATGCAGGTCCACCGCCGGCAGGCCGGGGTCGTCGACTGGCTGCGGGCGAACAACCTGCTCAACCGCACCCCGCTCGTCGTCTACACCGCCGCCGTCGACCAGGCCGATCTGCCCCGGCTGGTCTCCGGCGAGACGGTGCTGTTCCTCGCGGAGCGTTCGACGACCCCCGAGGTGCAGGACCGGATCGTGGACCTGCTGGCCCGGGTCGGCACGAACTGACCTGGCCACGAAGCCCGTCGCGCACGCACGGGGGAGCCGGTGCGGCGTGCGTCGTGGAACACCGCCCCGGGTCCCCTGTCGTGCGGGTCAGATCTGCGTGATCTCCAGTTCACCCGCCGCGTACTGCCTGCGCAGCACCTTCTTGTCGAACTTGCCGACACTCGTCTTGGGCACCGCGGCGACGATCGTCCAGCGCTCGGGAAGCTGCCACCTGGCGATCTTGGCTTCTTCTGCGAGGAACAGCCGGAGTGCGCCGAAGTCCGCGGTGGCCCCCTCCTTCAGCACCACGGTGGCGAGCGGGCGCTCCCCCCACCTGTCGTCCGGGACGGCGACGACGGCGGCCTCGGCGACGTCCGGGTGGGACATCAGGGCGTTCTCCAGGTCTACGGACGAGATCCACTCGCCGCCGGACTTGATGACGTCCTTGGCACGGTCGGTGAGGGTCAGGAAGCCGTCCGGGCTTATCGTCCCGACGTCCCCGGTCTTGAGCCAGCCGTCCTCGCTGAACTTGTCGGCGGGGCGCAGCGGATCGGCGTCGGGACCGTTGTAGTAGGCCCCGGCGATCCACGGGCCGCGCACCTCCAGTTCGCCCGCCGACTCGCCGTCCCAGGGCAGCCGCTCGCCGCCGGGGCCGGTGAGCCGGGCCTCGACTCCGGCCGGGAAGCGCCCCTGGGTCAGCCGGTACGCGAACTCCTCGTCGGTGCCCACTGCATGGGCCGGCGGCCTAGCCACCGTGCCGAGCGGGGAGGTCTCGGTCATGCCCCAGGCGTGGCAGACCCGCATGCCGAGCTTGTCGAAGGCTTCCATGAGCGAGGGCGGGCAGGCCGAGCCGCCGATGGTGACCTGGGTGAGGGACGACACCTCACGCGGCCGGGCCGTCAGCTCGGCGAGCAGGCCCTGCCAGATGGTGGGGACCGCCGCGGCGTGCGTGGGCCGCTCGTTCTCGATCATCTCGGCGAGCGGCGCGGGCTGCAGGAAGCGGTCCGGCATGAGGAGGTTGACGCCCGTCATGAAGGTGGCGTGCGGCAGACCCCAGGCGTTGACATGGAACTGCGGAACCACGACGAGCGAGGTGTCCTCGTCGGTGAGACCCATGGACTGGGTCATGTTGACCTGCATCGAGTGCAGATAGACGGAACGGTGGGAGTAGACCACGCCCTTGGGGTCGCCGGTCGTGCCGGAGGTGTAGCACATGGCGGCGGCCTGGAGTTCGTCCAGCTCCGGCCAGTCGTAGTCGACCGGCTTCCCGGCGATCAGGTCCTCGTACTCGTGCACCTGGGCGCCTGCCTCGGAGAGCAGCGAACGGTCACCGGGGCCCGACACGACCACGTGCTCGACCGACTTGAGGTGCGGCAGGAGGGGAGCGATCAGCGGCAGGAGGGAGCCGTTGACGACGACCACCCGGTCGGCGGCGTGGTTGACGATCCAGGTCAACTGCTCCACCGGCAGTCGCAGGTTGAGCGTGTGCAGTACGGCGCCCATGCAGGGGATCGCGAAGTAGGCCTCGACGTGCTCGGCGTTGTTCCACATCAGGGTGGCGACGCGGTCGTCGGCCCGGACGCCGAGGTCCTCGTGCAGAGCGTGCGCCAACTGGGCCGCGCGGGCGCCGACCTGGGCGTACGAGCGGCGCTGCGGCTCGCCCTCACCGGTCCAGGTGGTCACCTGAGACGATCCGTGGACCGTGGATCCGTGGGTCAGGATCCTCGAGATCAGCAGCGGTACGTCCTGCATCGTGCTCTGCACGGCGTCCTCCCGGGGCGACGTTGCCTACGCGGTGGTAGGGGGGTAGCGCATTCTGCGCACATACCGTTCGGTATGTCACTAGCCCTCGGGATGATCGATCAGGGTTCGCTCAGGATGCCTGGCGCACGGGCTCCAGCTCGGGGTCCTCGCGGAGCTTGCCGAGCGCACGGGACACCGCCGACTTGACCGTGCCGATGGACACACCGAGCACCTCGGCCGTCTGGGCCTCGCTCAGGTCCTCGTAGTAGCGCAGGACCACCATCGCGCGCTGGCGTGCGGGCAGCTTCATGACGGCCCGCCACATGGCGTCGTGCAGCGCCTGCTCCTCGGCGGGATCCGCGCCCGGCGTCCCCTCCGGCTCGGGCAGCTCGTCGCAGACGAACTCGTCGACCTTGCGCTTGCGCCACTGCGAGGTCCGGGTGTTCAGCAGGGCCCTGCGGACGTACCCGTCGAGCGCACGGTGGTCCTCGATCCGCTCCCAGGCGACGTACGTCTTCGCCAGAGCGGTCTGCAGCAGGTCCTCGGCGTCGCTCGGATTGGCGGTCAGCGACCGGGCGGTGCGCAGCAGCACCGGCTGGCGGGCCTTCACGTACGACGAGAACGACGGGTACGGGAGGGTCCGCGTCATGGCGTTCGAAGCGCTGGTGCAGACGGGTGTGGTCATGGCTCAACGCTAGGTTCGCCCCGTGTTGCGGCGGATCGGCCGGAGGTCCCGAAGCGGTGTCCCCCTCAGGTTGTAGGCGGGGGGCCGGCCCCACCTCCTGAAGGTGGACGAGCCTGTACGCCCCCTGAGGGTTCATCCCTGAGAGCCGGGCACCGGGGCATCGGTCATCAGCCGTCCGCCGTCAGGATCAGACCCGAGGTGGGAACGCCGGTTCCCGCGGTGACCAGCGTGCGGGCGGCACCGGATATCCCGTTCACCGCCGTGCCGCGCAGTTGCCGTACGGCCTCGGCGATGCCGTTCATCCCGTGCAGATACGCCTCCCCGAGCTGCCCTCCGTGGGTGTTCAGCGGCAGGGTCCGCGAGGCCACGAAGCCGGCCGCCGCGCCGGGCTCGCAGAACCCGAACTCCTCCAGCTGCATCAGCACGAACGGCGTGAAGTGGTCGTAGAGGACGGCCACATCGATGTCCGCGGGCCCCATCCCCGACGTCCGCCACAGCTGGCGGGCCACCACGCCCATCTCGGGCAGTCCGCTCAGGTCGTCCCGGTAGAAGCTGGTCATCTGCTCCTGTGCGCGTCCTGCGCCCTGGGCGGCGGCCGCGACCACGGCCGGGACGTGCGGCAGGTCGCGCGCCCGCTCCACGGAGGTGACCACCAGGGCCTGGCCGCCGTCCGTCTCCTGGCAGCAGTCGAGCAGCCGCAGCGGCTCCACGATCCAGCGGGAGGCCGCGTGGTCGGCGAGCGTGATCGGCCGGCCGTGGAAGTACGCCGCGGGGTTCGTGGCCGCGTAGGCGCGGTCCACGACGGCCACCTGGCCGAACGCGTCCGGCGTCAGCCCATGGGTGTACAGATACCGCCGGGCGGCCATCGCCACCCAGGAGGCGGGGGTGAGCAGCCCGGACGGCAGGGACCAGCCGAGGGCCACGCCCTCGGCCGACGCCTCGCGGTGCTGTACGCCGGAGCCGAAGCGGCGGCCCGAGCGCTCGTTGAACGCGCGATAGCACACCACGACCTCGGCCACCCCCGCCGCCACGGCGAGCGCGGCCTGCTGGACCGTCGCACAGGCGGCGCCGCCGCCGTAGTGGATGCGGGAGAAGAAGGACAGCTCGCCGATGCCGGCCGCCTGGGCCACGGTGATCTCGGGACTGGTGTCCATCGTGAAGGTGACCATGCCGTCCACGTCCGCCGGGTACAGCCCGGCGTCGTCCAGCGCGGCACGCACCGCCTCCACCGCAAGCCTCAGCTCACTGCGCCCCGAGTCCTTGGAGAACTCGGTGGCCCCGATCCCCACGACCGCCGCCCGTCCGCCCAGCCTGTCCTTCGCCCGTACGCTCATCCTGCACCCCCGCCCGGAAGGGTGAGGGTGACCGTGCCCGTGACGTGCCGGCCGATGCCGTTCGAGCCGACCACGCCCACGGTGACCGTGTCCCCGTCGGCCTCCTCGACCGTCCCGGTCAGCACCATCGTGTCGCCGGGGCGGTTGGGCGCGCCGAGCCGGACGGCCACCTTGCGCAGGACCGCGTTCGGGCCGAAGTGGTCCGTGACGTACCGCCCGACCAGGCCGTTGGTCGTCAGGATGTTCATGAAGATGTCGGGGGACCCCTTCCGGCGGGCCGACTCCGGGTCGTGGTGCCCGTCCTGGTAGTCGCGGGAGGCGATCGCCCCGGCCACGATCAGCGTGCGCGTGATCTCGATCTCCAGCGGCGGCAGCCGCGTCCCCACCCGCACCGCACCGGCCCGTGGCCCACCGCCCCTCATCCCGGCTCCTCCCCGAGGCCCATCGGCTCCCCCGGTCGCCCGTCCCCGTCGAGGGGCCGGAAGACCGGGAGTTGCAGCTCCTCGTCGTACCGGTGGAACTCCAGGCGAACGGGCATGCCGATGCGCACCTTGTCGTACGGCACCCCGACCACGTCGGCGACGATCCGCACGCCCTCCGCCAGCGCGACCAGGCCGACCGCGTAGGGAGGGTCGAAGGCGGGGAAGGGCGGGTGGTGCACGACGACGTAGGAGTAGACCATCCCCTCGCCGCCGGCCTCGACCGTGTCCCAGTCCGGCGAGCCGCACGCACCGCACCCCGGCAGCCAGGGGAAGCGCGGTGTGCCGCAGCCGGAGCACCGCTGGATCAGCAGCCGGTGCCGCGCGACACCCTCCCAGAACCCGGCGTTGTCCCGGTTGATCACCGGCCGGGGCCTTCGGGCGCCGGTACCGACGGGGGCGGGGGCGTACTTGAGGATCCGGAACCGGTGGGTGCCCACCGGCGCACCCGCCACCCGTACGTCCATCCGCGTCGTGACGAAGTACCCGGTGCCGAGCTTCGTCCGCTTCCGGTCCGAGACCGACTCGATCACCGCGTCGAACGTGACCTCGTCCCCGGGCCGCAGCGGACGCAGGTACTCCTGTTCGCAGTCGGTGGCGACGACCGAGGTGCAGCCGGCCTCGTCGAGCAGTCCGAGCAGCTCGTCGAACGCCTCCGTGCGCCCCGCGTGGCCGGAGAGGCCGCCCATCGTCCACACCTGGAGCATGGTGGGCGGGGCGATCGCGTCCGGACCGGTGTAGGCGGGGTTGGTGTCGCCCAGCACCTCGCACCAGTGCCGGATCATCGGCGCGTTGACCGGGTCCCTGCCGACGCCCGCGACGGCGGCGGGGCGCCCCGCGTACGTCCTGAGACGCGCGGCCGGCCCCTGCTCCGCCGTGGTGGAGCGTGCCGAGACGTCCTCCTCGCCGCTGTTCGGCATGACCATCGGGCCTCCCGGACCTCGTTGCGGAGACGGGGTTGTTCCTCACGACGATACCTGACTGTCCGTCAGATACAGTGGCCTGTCAAGGTCGCGGTACCCCCTGGGGACACCCACGGACATGGGAAAACGTCCGCGCGACGACACCGAAGTGCCGCCGCGCGGACGTGTGATGACCCTGGAAAGCACACACCATGGGAGTTCAGGGCCGGCGGGCGCGCACCGGCCCCTTGCTCACCACAGCTTGGTGAAGTTGATGGCCACTGTCTCGTTCCTCTGGTCGATGGCCGTGAACGCCGAACCGTTCACCTGGGCGGTGTTGCTCCGGTTCGAGGCACCGAAGCCGACCGCCTGCTGCTGCGTGGTGGACGAGTTTCCCCTGTTGTCGCGTCCGACTCCACTGCCGGTGATGCTCGCGGCTGCCGCGTTCGATCCGTCGTCCGCGAACGCGCCGTTGTCCGCCGAGGCGACGCCCGCGAAGAGAGTGGCGGCGAGCGGCAGGGCAGCGACGACGGCGAGGACACGAGCGGTACGGATGATTGCCATGTGTTTCCTCCAGAACTCCGTACGATCCGGCCTGGTCACCGGGTTGTACGTGAAGTAGGGCTGCTTCCGGGGCAGTTGGCCGACCGCCTCGGACGAGGTACGACGTCGCGACTTCAGAGTTGCCCACCGATTCCCCGGCAAATCGCCCATTGCCCGGCGATCCCTCTCAAGCGTGAGAAAGTGTCGATAAACCCTTTTCGCCACATTCCCACATCGTGAACCCCGCCGGACCCTCTTCCTTTTTTCGAACGTACGTACGAACATGGAGGCATGGCCACCATCGATCGGAAGGCCACCACGCTGGCCCTGGCCCATGCCCTGTCCGCCGCGGAACGCGGACTGGCGGTGATCCCGCTGTCCCGGACGAAGCTGCCCGCCCTGCGCTCCCCCCATCGCGACGACCCCGATCCGACCGCCCCCACCTGTCACGGCGAGTGCGGCCGTTTCGGGCACGGGGTCTACGACGCCTCCACCGACCCCCGCCGCATCCGGGAGCTGTTCGCCGCCGCGCCCTGGGCCACCGGCTACGGCATCGCCTGCGGCCTGCGGCCCCACCATCTGATCGGCGTCGACCTCGACACCAAGTCCGGAACCGACTCCTCGGCCGCACTGCGCGAACTCGCACTGCGCCATCTGTTCACCATCCCGGAGACGGTGGTCGTACTGACACCGAGCGGCGGCCGCCATCTGTGGCTGAGCGGCCCGCCGGACGTCGTCGTACCGAACTCGGCGGGCCGACTCGCCCCCGGCATCGACATCCGCGGTGCCGGCGGCTATCTGGTCGGCCCCGGCTCGCGCACCGAGCGCGGGGTGTACGGCACGGCCCCGGGCACCGCCCAGCTGACACCCGCGCCCTGCCCTCCCGCCCTGCTGCGACTGCTCCTGCCTCCGCCACGCGTCGCCGGCCGCCATGCCCTGCCCCCGTCGGCCGACAGGCACGGGCAGGGCCTGGTCCAGTTCGTCCTCGCCGCGCACGAGGGCCAGCGCAACACCCGCCTCTTCTGGGCCGCCTGCCGGGCGTACGAGAACGGGATCGGCCCGGAACTCGCCCCCGCACTGGTCGACGCGGCGGTCCGCACCGGCCTCACCGAACGCGAGGCCCGCTCGACCGTCGCATCGGCGGCACGGATGACGGCGTGAGGGTGCCGGAACCCGGGGGCCCGGCGACACGGCGCCGGGCGGGGGCCGGGGTCCGCACGGCCGCCCGGCGGCCCGCGCCGTGCGGTACGCGAGGTCTCAGTTGGCCGGCAGCACCTGCTGGCACCAGATCGTCTTCCCCTTGGCGTTGTGCCGGGTTCCCCACTTCTGGCTGAGCTGGGCGACCAGGAGGAGGCCCCGGCCGCCCTCGTCGTAGGTGCGGGCACGACGCAGATGAGGAGCGGTGCCGCTGGCGTCGGAGACCTCGCAGATCAGCGCGCCGTCGCGGATCAGTCTGAGCTCGATCGGGGGCTCGCCGTAGCGGATGGCGTTGGTGACCAGCTCGCTGACGAGCAGCTCGGTGATGCAGGTCGCCTCGCACAGCCCCCAGGCGTCCAGTTGCTCGACGGCCTGCTTCCGTACCCTCGCCACCAGGGCCGGGACAGCGGGTATGTCCCAGCTGGCGACCCGGTCCGAGGTGAGCACACGGGTGCGGGCGAGCAGCAGCGTCACATCGTCCCCGGGGCGGTCGGTGACGAGGGTGTGGATGATGGAGTCGCACGTGGCCTCGAGCGAGGCCGCGGGCGCCGCCAGCAGTTCACGCAGTTCGCTCACGCCGTCGTCCAGGGCGCGCTCCCGGGTCTCGACCAGGCCGTCGGAGTAGAGGGCGAGCACGCTGCCCGCGGACAGGTCGAGCTCGGTGGTCTCGAAGGGCAGACCGCCCAGGCCGAGCGGCGGTCCCACGAATCCGGCGACAAGGTCCACGGCGCCGTCCGGGGTGAGCAGGACGGGCAGCGGATGGCCGGCCGAGGCCAGCGCACAACGGCACGAGACCGGGTCGTAGACGGCGTACAGACAGGTCGCCCCGACGTCGCCGGCCGCTCCCACATCGCAGGGCCCCGCCCCGTCGTTCCGGGCGGCGCCGGGGCGGTCGTCCTCGGCGAAGTGGAGGACGAGGTCGTCCAGGTGGGTGATGAGCTCGTCGGGCGGCAGGTCGAGGTCCGCGAGGGTGCGCACGGCGGTGCGCAGCCGTCCCATGGTGGCGGACGCGTTGATGCCGTGGCCGACGACGTCCCCCACGACGAACGCGACCCGGTGGCCGGAGAGCGGAATCACGTCGAACCAGTCGCCGCCCACCCCGGCCTGCGCACCCGCGGGCAGATAACGGAAGGCCACGTCCGCCGCCGTCTGTCCGGGCAGTTGCTGCGGCAGCAGACTGTGCTGCAGAGCCAGCGCGGTCGACCGTTCACGGGTGTACCGACGCGCGTTGTCGATGGCCACGGCGGCCTTCGCGGCCAGTTCCTCGGCGACCTCCGGATCGCCGGCGCCGAAGGGCCGACTGTCCCGCGTACGCCAGAAGTTGACCGTCCCCAGCAACATGCCCCGCGCCCGCAGCGGCGCCGTGACCAGCGAGCCGAGTCCGAAGTCCAGCACGGTCTCACCCCGCTCCGGGCTCGGTGACCGCCATGCGGTCGACGCGAGCAGATCGGGCTCGCTCCATGTGACCGCGCCCGGGAGCCCGCAGGCCGCGGGAGTCGGGGCGACGGGCCCGGTCGACATGTCCGAGGGATGGAACGGATGGTCCTCGCCGACGCCTCCGACGGCCACGCGCAGCAGTTCGGCGGAGCCGTTCTCGGGCTCCTCGCCGGCCAGGACCGACGCCGCCAGGTCGACGGTGACGAAGTCGGCGAACCCCGGCACGGCCACCTGCACCAGCTCCTCCGCGGTACGCTCCACGTCGAGACCGGTGCCGATGGACCTGCTGGCCCGGCAGAGCAGGTCGAGGTGACCATGAGCGGCCTGCGCCCGTCTGCGCTGGGCCCGGCCGCGAACCGCCAGCTCCGAGACGGCGACTCCGATGACCAGCAGCAGCAGAACCGTCCAGGCGTTCTCGGCACTTGCCAATGACAAGTCGTTCCACGGCGGGACCAGGAAGTAGTCGAACCAGACGGTGGCCGACACCGCCGCGAGGGCGCCCGCGAGTCGATGGCCCTGGGCGGCCACGGCCACCACCACCGCCACCAGGACGAGGGCGGCGTCCACGCCGGGGAACATGGTCCGGAACGGCACCAGCACCAGGCAGACGAGGAGTGGCGCCACCAGGGCACACACCATGGCCGCCGGGCCACCCCTGATAAACCGCACAAATTCACCATACCCACTGATAATCGTTCACCGGATCGGGAAGCCGCGGGGCGGTGTCACGGCCGCCGCCGTGACGGCCGGCGGGTTGCGTCCCCGGTGGATCCGCCGAAGCCGCAGAGCCCCGCACGCCGGAGCCGTCCTCCCCCGTACTGGACAGGCGGCCAGGCCTGCCGTTGATCACGGCACTGGCGGCGGGGGCCCTGCGACCCACCCGTCAGGGCCTTCAAGAGGCTCCGACGGGGGCTTTCGCGCCCCTCGGTTCGATGCGCACGGCGTTTTCGATGGGCACGGCGTCTTGGTGATCACGGTCGAGTTCTCGTGCCGTCCGGAATGCCCCTGCGCCGAGAAGGGGCCCGCGACGGGCAACCCGGCGGGGTCGGGCCGGCGATCGCCGCCCGTCCGTCGGGGTGCGGCATCAGCCTGCCGTCCGATCCCGGCCGCGTCATGAGCGGTCCGCGCACTCGACTTGGCTCACAACGCACTTCCGTTGTCCCGGACCCCCGAGGACGCTCGTACGCACTGCGCAGCGAACGGCACGTACGAGGGAAGGTCATGCTGACCACAGTGCTGGACACCACCCATCTGCCACCCACGGATCGGGCGGCAGCCTGGATGGAGACCACGGGGGAGGCCCTGATGGCCACCCGCATCAGGTTCGCCGTCGAGCCGGAACGGATCGAAGCCCTGATCAAGACCATGGACCTCGGACCGGCGCAGCTGTCGCTGATGTCCTACACCCCTCTGCTGTCCCAGCGCACTCCCCGGCTCATCCGCCGGTCCGATCCCGAGATGTTCCAGATCGCGCTGACCCTCTCGGGCCGGCAGAGCATCGAACAGGCCAGGTCCCAGGCCTCGGTCGGCCCCGGGGACCTGCTGCTGTACGACAGCTCCCGGCCGTTCACCGCCATCGCCGGCCCGGACCCGTCCGGGGCACGGGCGATGCTGTTGCAGTTCCCGCGGCGGCTCCTGCCCCTGCCGGAGCAGGTCGTGGCACCGCTGTGCGGAACGGCGCTTCCCGGGCGGGAGGGGGTCGGACGGCTCCTGCACGTGATGCTGACCTCCCTCGCCGACACGCACGCGGAACTGACCCCGGCCGACCGCGCCCGGGTGGGCACCACCGCCCTCGATCTCACGGCGGCCCTGCTCGCCCACCACTGCGACCGGGACACCCTGCTTCCCGCAGGGTCACGGCAGCGTGCGCTGTTCGAGCGGATCAGCGCCTACATCGGCGCGCACCTGCACGACCCCGCACTCACACCGGGCTCGCTGGCCGCGGCGCACTACATCTCCACGCGCTATCTGCACCGTGTCTTCCAGCTGCACGGCACCACGGTCGGCGACGTCGTCCGGCAGCAGCGCATCGCCCGCTGCCGACGTGACCTGGCCGACCCCTCCCAGCGCACCGTCCCCGTCAGCACGATCGCCCTGCGCTGGGGATATCCACGACCGTCCGACTTCACCCGCGCCTTCCGCGCGGCGGTCGGCATGACCCCCGGCGAGTTCCGCGCCTTCGCCCAGGACCCGGACGGCACGCGCGGCTAGCGACGCCGGTGCGTCGGGGATGCCCCGGTCTCGCTGCTCCGCCTTCCGCCGTTGCCGCAGCGGCGCGCCTCCACACCGCCGGGACCGCCGCACGCCGTACGGCCCGTGGCCGCCGTTCCCGTCCTATCTGCGGATGTCCAGGACGGACATCATGCCCATGTCCTCGTGGTTGAGGAGATGGCAGTGCAGCACGGTCCGTCCGGTGAAGTGGTCGAAGCGGATCCGCAGGACGAGCTTCTGGCCGCGCGGCACGTTGACCGTCTCGTGCCAGGCGCGGGCGGGGTCCACCGCCTTCCCGTTCAGGGACATCACCTGGAACTGGTTGGTGTGGACGTGGAAGGTGTGGTCCTCCTGCGTGTCGTTGCGCACCGTCCACTCCTCGACGGTGTTGAGCCGGGAGACGAAGTCGATGCGCTTCGGGTCGTAGTACTTGCCGTTGATGTAGAACCGCGTGCCCGCCTTGTTCTCGGTGTAGATCATCGCCTTGCGGCCGGCGATCCTGGCGCGGGTGAGATCGGCGAGAGGGCCGAAGAGGGACGGGATACGGGCCCGGACCATGGGGGGACCTCCGGTGACGACCGTCGCCAGGTTCGCCTGCGGGAAGCTGTTGCCCGCCGGTCCGGTGTAGAACGGCTGCGTCTCCAACTGGGCGGTGCCGGCCGGACCCCCCTGCACCAGCACGTCGTACCGGGCGGCGGCCGGGACGATCAGCGTGTCCACGGAGTAGATCCGGTGGACGGGCCTGCCGTCCTGGGCGACCACATGGAAGATGGCGCCCTTCAGACGCAGTTTGTAATAGATGTTGGCGCCGATGTTGGCGACCCGCCACAGCTGGGTCTCGCCCGGGCGGATGCGGATCAACGGATTCTGCTGGCCGTTGACCGTGCGGTTGGTCTTCGCCCCGATCGACAACGGATGGATCTTGATCTCGTTGCCCTTGATCTGGTTGTCCTTCAGGGCGATCACGCGCTCGGTGATGTTGCGCAGGTGCCTCGGCAGATAGGTGCGCAGGCCGTCGACGACGATGAGGCCCGACTCGCCACCGGCCACCTGGGCGGCCGAGTGCATGTCGATGTGCGAGTGGTACCAGTACGTGCCCGGTGTGATGCTCCGCGGCATCCGGTAGGTGTAGTCGTAGGTCGCGCCGGGCCTGATGGAGATGAAGATGTCGTCGGCGGGCCGGCGCGGTGAGACGTTCAGCCCGTGCGCGTGGAGATTGGTGTTCGCCGTGACACCCTGCCACTCGGCGCCGACGCGGTTCACCAGCGTCAACTCGATGCGGTCGCCCGGCCGTACGCGGAGTGTGGGCGGCATGTAGCGGCCGTTGTAGGTCAGCGCCCACAGCCGGCGGTCGCCCACCCATACCCTGCGCCGCTCCACCACGAGGGTGGTCCGCAGCACCCCGTGACGGCTCGCCACCTCCGGGGGGTCGAGAAGATCGGCACCTCTGAGCCGTGCCCCGGACGGCGTCGCACCCAGCGCCGCCGGCTTGGACGGCGGCGCCGCGTCACAGCCGGACAGCCAGGACAGGGCGAGCGCCAGGCAGGCGAGGGTCCCGGTCGTCTTGGACCATGAGCGCATGACAGTCTCTCCGGGGGTGGCGTGCCGTGCTCGGGTAGTCCGAAGCCGGATGAGCCGGACATGACGCGGGTCATGCGGGTTCATACGAGGTCGGGGCGGGACCGCCGCAGGTGCTTCGGACCGCCATCCGGGGAGAATAGTGGGAATGGTCCATTTTTGTGATGTGACGCGCCACGACAGAAACGGTGTCAGGCGGACCGGTTCTCCGCGCTGACCATCCAGGCGTACTTCTCCAGCGAGTCGATGATGCCGTGCAGCAGGTCGGCCGTGGAGGGGTCCTCGCTGTCGACCTGGTCGTGATGCGTGCGCACCGTGTCGACCGTGGCGCGCAGCCGCGCGGTGACGAGATCGACCACCGCACTCACGCTCCGCGCCCCCTCCGGGAACGCGGGCAGTGTCGTGCTCGCCGCCACGGTGTCGGAGCGGCCGTCCGGCCAGGCCTCGAGAGCGCGCATGCGTTCGGCGATCGTGTCGGCGAACTCCCGTGCCTCGTCGACGATTTCGTCGAGCTGCAGATGGAGGTCCCGGAAGTTGTGGCCGACGACGTTCCAATGGGCCTGCTTGCCCTGGAGGTGCAGTTCGACAAGATCCACGAGGATCTGCTGCAACGCTCGGGCGAACTGCGGCGAGGCGGTGAATCCGGCGACCTCGGCCTCCGGACGTCGGGAACCCCCGGGCGATGCGGTCATGGCGTGCCTCCTCGGAAAGGACCGAACAGCAGCCCCCGGAAGAGGAGGCCCGTTGACCTACACGATCAAGCCTAGGGAGGCTCCTCTCCGCCGCCACTGCGCCTGATCCGCTCGGGCGACACCGGGAACCCGGACGAGAGAGTCCGGAAGGCCGCAGGTCGGCGACGGACGGGCACCGCCGTCCGAGGGGTCCGTGGGCGGCCCGGCTGCGCGTATCCGTGGCGGCCGGCGAGCGTGCTCAGTGGTGACCGCGGCATCTCGTGCGCACAACCGCTGCGGGCCCGCGGGCGGCTCGTACGCGGACACCGAGGCCGAACTTCCTGCTCGGCGGGGCCTGCTGGGCCGTGGTCGGGGCAACAGTGGCTACGCTCTCGCCGTCGACAACGGGGAGGGGAAGATCGTCATGGCCATGGGAGCATCGCTGCCCGGCAGAGAGTGGATGATCAAGGACGCCAAGGGCCGGAAGTACAGCTACGACTCGGAGGAAGAAGCGTTCCGGGAGCTCTCCGACTTCGGGGAGGGCGCCACGGTGTGGACCCGTGATGTCTATCGGGTCCTTTTCTTCACCAGGTCGATGGAGGGCTGGAAGCAGGTCCCGCACCCGCGCGGATAGCGTGCCCTCGCCCGGCCGGGCGTCAGGACGCGCCCCGGGCCCGTGCCGGCCGGCCGACCGTGCTGACGACAAAGGGCCCTTGACCAGTGTGCCCGGTCAAGGGCCCGGTGTCCCGGGTCGGTGTGCGACGTCGGTGGCCGGTGACCCGTGGGAGCTCAGCGCTTGGTGGTGCCGTTGAACAGCGAGCGCGACCAGACATAACCGACCAGGGCGATGCCGGCGCACCAGGCGAGCGAGATCCAGCCGTTGTCGCCGATCTCCGAGCCGGAGAGCAGGCCGCGCAGTGTCTCGGTCATCGGCGTGAACGGCTGGTACTCGGCGAACCAGCGCAGGCCCGGCGACATCGAGTCTGCCGGTACGAACGCCGAGCCGAGGAACGGCAGGAACTGGATCAGCAGCGGCTTGTTGCTCGCGGACTCGACGGTCTTGGAGATCAGCCCGAGCGCCACCGACAGCCAGGTCACCGCGAAGGCGATCGCCGTGAGGAGGCCGGCCGCGGCCAGCCACTCGAGCGGGGTCGCCCCGGACCGGAACCCGACGGCGAGCGCGACGCCCACGACCGGGACCATGCACACCATGGTCTGGATGACGCTGCCGATGACATGCCCCGTCATGAACGACGAGCGCGTGATGTCCATCGTGCGGAAGCGGTTGATGATGCCCTCGGTCATGTCGGAGCAGACCGCGATGGAGGTCGACATCGAACCGGCGGCCACCCCCATGATGATGATGCCGGGCGTCAGGTAGTTCACGTACGTGCCCCGGCCGCCGCCCATGCCGGCGCCGATCGAGTCACCGAAGGCGTACACGAACAGCAGCAGCATCAGGATCGGTGTCAGGGCGCTGCCGAGCCCCACGGACGGATAGCGGATCGCGTGCTTGAGGTTGCGCCGCAGCATCGTCGTCGAGTCGTGCACGGCGTGGGTGAGGGTGCTCATTGCAGGGTCTCCTTGGCGTGGAGCGGGGTGCTGGTGCCGGTTTCGGCGGTGCCGCGGCCGGTCAGGGCGAGGAACACGTCGTCGAGGTCGGGGGTGTGCACGGAGAAGTCGGCCGCCGGGATCCCGGCGGCGTCGAGCCGGTCGATCAGTCCGCGCAACGCGTCGAGGCCGCCGTCGCCGGCCACGCGCAGGGCGAGGTTCTCGTCGTCCCGGGCCGCGCCGGGGAACACGGCCGCCGCGCGCTCGTACTCGTCGGAGTCGGTGAACCGCAGCCGCACATGACTGCCGGGGATCCGCGCCTTGAGCTCGTCGGCGCTGCCCTCGGCGACGATCCGGCCGCCGTCGAGCACGGCGATCCGGTCGGCCAACTGGTCCGCCTCGTCCAGGTATTGGGTGGTGAGGAGGACCGTGGTGCCGCCCGCGACCAGCGAGCGCACCGTGTCCCACATGGTGCGGCGGCTGCGCGGGTCGAGACCGGTCGTCGGCTCGTCCAGGAAGATCACCCGGGGGTCACCGACCAGCGTCATGGCGAGGTCGAGCCGGCGCCGCATACCGCCGGAGAAGGTGGCGGCCCGCTTGTGAGCGACGTCGGCGATACCGAACCGCTCCAGCAACTCCGCCGCCCGCAGGCGCCCTTCACGTTTGCCGAGGCGCAGCAGGTCGGCCATGAGGAGCAGGTTCTCCTCGGCGGTGAGCAGGTCGTCGAGCGCGGCGAACTGTCCGGTGACGCCGATCGCGGCGCGCACCCTGTCCGGTGCCGTGGCGACGTCGTGCCCGGCGACCTGGGCCTGTCCGCCGTCGGCGGCGATGAGCGTGGACAGAATCTGCACGGTGGTGGTCTTGCCGGCGCCGTTCGGCCCGAGCAGCGCGAACACGGATCCGGCCGGGATACGCAGATCGATTCCGTCGAGCACGGTCTTGTCGCCGTACGACTTGCGCAGACCGATGGTGGAGACGGCGGCGGGCGGCTGCGAACCGTCGCCCCGCCTGGACGTGGGCATGACAGATGAAGGCATGGAGCCCTCCCGTTCGAGGGTGAAGTGACCAGAAGGAGTGGGTGAGTTCGCGGTGCGGGCGCTCAGGCCCGGGCGCGGCGCACGTCGATGTTTCCCCAGCGGGTCCGGGCGCGGACCTCGACGGTGTCCTCGGTCTCCGCCGGGGCCTCGGAGGCGGCGAGCGTGTTGCGCACCTGCCCCCGCTCGGAGCTGACGTCGAGCCACGCGGCGGTGCCCTCGCGGACGCCGACCTCGATGGCGCCGTAGGACGTCTCCAACTGGACGACTCCGCGGGCGACCTCGTCCACGCGCAGGGTGCCGTGGGCGGTCGTGGCGGTGACCGAGCCCTCGGCGCGCGTGATGTCGATGTTGCCGTGGGCACCGCTCACCCGCAGGTCGCCGATCGCGGCCCCGACGGTCGTGGTGCCGTGCGAGTTCTTCAGGACGGCGGGGCCGTCGACGGTGCCGACGCGCAGGCTGCCGAAACTGGTGACGACCTCGGCCAGACCCTCGACCCGGTCGACGGTGATCGAGCCGTGGGAGACCGTCAGTTGGAGCGGCCCGGTCGAGTCCAGGCGGACGTCACCGCCCGAGGCCTTCACCCGGACCTCGCCGAGCCGGCCCTCGCCGAGCACCTGGGTCCAGGAGCCGTCCATGTCGACGCGCGAGCCCGTGGGCAGCTCCACCGTCACGTCGACCGCGCCGCTGGGCCCGATGAGTCGGCGCTCCTTCGTCCTGACGGTCAGGACGCCGCTCACGTATGCGACCTCGGTCTGCTCGGCGGCCCGCACGTCCTTGTCCCTCTTCGCGTTGAGGGGCCGGACCTCGACGACCGTGTCGGGGCGGTCGCTCGCGGTGAACCGGATGGAACCGGCGCCCACGTGGGCGGTGACAGAAATCGGTTCGGGAGTGTCGAAAGAAGGCATGGCTGTACCGTCCTATTGAGTCCTTGGGGCGTCCCCGCTGGTGGGACGTGGTGTGGGTGAAGTGGGGCGGGCGGGCGCGGCTAGCGCACCCAGCCCGTGAAGTTCTGTCCGATGCTGCGGGTCTTCTCCGGCGTACGCGGCCGTGTGCCGCCGTCGACCGCGGCCGACACCGCCCGCACCAGCCATGCGTTGACCGACAGGCCCTCGCGGCTCGCGGCCTCCTCGGCACGCGCCTTGAGGTGGGCCGGCAGACGCAGATTGACGCGGGCGGTGCCGCCCTCGTCGGCCTCTGCGGGCGCTTGCACGTTGAGTGGTTCGACGGGCGCCGCCGCCGCTTCCGTGGAGCCGCCGTAGGCGGGCGGCGGTGTCACCACGAAGTCGGGGTCGAGCCCGCGCAGCCGTACGTCGACCGAGCCGGGGGCGAGCTCGCGGGTGATCTCGTCCATCGCGGCGGAGAGCACATTGAGCATGGTCAGGCGGGTCGCCGACTCCAGAGGAGCGGTGAGCCGCTCGGCCAGTTCGCGGGCGTCTTCGCCGCCGGCTTCGGCGGCCACCGCAAGTTCGCGGCGGAGGGTGTCGACATACGGCGTGAGGTCCATGACGTCATCATGGCACCACTATGGCGCCACATGCAAGTCCAAGTGGCACCGCGCATGGGTCATGCTTGAAGAATGGCGATCTGACCTGCGAAACGGTCAGCCGTCCGAGCTGTGCCACAGTGGCGGAATGCGTGCCGATGCGCCACCAGGAGCGCCGATCTGGCACCGTCTGGCGCCACCTGGCACTACTGGACGCCACGCGGTGCCACTCGGTGCCACGCGGTGCCATGCGATGTCCAGGCAGGAATGCGCCGGGGCGAACCCGACACCGGCCGGGCGGGGCCTCGCCCCATGGCGACGGCGCCCGGCTCCGGGTCCCGGCCGATCGGGCGGGCCTACGGGCCGGTCCGGCATGGCGCCCTGCCGAGACGCACCGTGCCCGGATGCTGATGGCCTCCGACCCCAGCGGGAGGGATCATGGACGACCGACCCACACTCAGAGAAGCCCGGCGACCGACGTCCGCCGGTGCGAGCCATGACGCTTCCGGTCAGCCGGGGGTCATCGGCATTGCACTCGCCGCCGTGCTGACGGCCGCACTCGCGCAGGGTTCATGGCAGTGGTTCTCCAGCTACATCGGACTGACCCTCCTCGCGGTGGTCTTCTCCTTCTACCGGCTGCCGACCTGGACGCCCGGCCCCGGATCCGCGTACATGCGGAATCTGACCGCGTTCTCCCTGGTGGTCGGCCTGTGCGTGGCGATCACCCTGGCACCCGCTCTTCAGCGCTGGGCCTGGTTGTTTCCGATGCCGGGCACTCGACGCGTATGTCCTGAGACGGGCAGGTACGCGGGCCTCCAGACAGAAGCGGCACTCGCCGGCCTGGCCGGTCGCGACGGAGCCGCCTTGGCCCACGTACGGGAGACCAAGATCCATGAGGCGGTCGCCGACTGCCTGTCGGCCACCACTACGTTGTGGCTGCCGGTGTACGGGTTCGGTGCGGCCGCACTTGTGGCTCTGGGGGCTTGGTGCCTCGACCGGGCCCGGGCGAGGAGGAACCCGGCCGTGGCCGCCGGTGCGAATCCTCCCCGCGCGGACTGAGCGGATGCGGGCACGCGGCTTTCGATCGCAGGTTCTCCGTGCCGAAGGGACGAGGGGCGGGGCCCTGCGCGCCTGACCGAACAAAGGACCACGCGGGACACCGGGCGACCACGGTACGGGGACATGCCCAAGGCCCCCGACCGATCCACCGGGTCGGGGGCCGTTCGGCTGCGCGGTGGGGGTGGGGTTCGAACCCACGGTGACTCGCGCCGCGACGGCTTTCAGGTCTGCGAGTGGCACGCGGTACCGCGACGCGACCCCCACGCCCCGAATCGGCCGCTCACGAAGATGCCCACGCCGGTGGACAGCGCGATCAAGAGAATCGACGGCAGGCGTTCGAGGGTCACGTGGCGGCCTCCGGCTCCCAACGACACCAGGAAAACAATCGCCGTGAGGGTCACGCCGGCCACGCTCGGCCCACCACATCGCCCGCGTCGGCCGAGTCGTCATGGCGATGTTGTACATCAGAGGATGGACTCACCTCGCGCAGTGACCGTCACAGGGCTCCGGCGTCCCGGGCCGTCCAGACGCTCGGATAGATCGGCCGGAAGCCGAGCTCCCGGCGGATGCGCTGGTTGGACATGATCCCGAACCACGGGTCGGGGTCCGTGAGCTCGTGGAGCCCGGCGGGCACCTCGACGCCGTTGAGCTGGTACAGCTCGACCGTCGTGACAGGGGCGTCATCGGCGATGTTGTAGATGCGGCCGACGATGCTCGGCGCGTACAGCAGACGCATCAGACCCTGGGCGACGTCCGCGTGGTGGGCCATCTGCAGGCGCTGGTGCGGCGCCCAACCGGCGGCCCAATGCAAGGAGTTGGCGAGGTGCGGGTCGCCCTCGCCGTAGACGAAGGGGAGCCGCGCGATGCGCACGTCCAGGCTCTTGAGCGCGAGCAGTTCACGCTCGGCCTCGGCCTTGGACTCGGGGTAGGCGCCCCACATCTCGCCGCCCGGTCGGCTCTCGTCCTCCTCGGTCAGCGGGCGGCCCCGTCCGACGCCGTACACATTGCCTGTACTGACCTGCACGAACCGCGCCACGCCGGAGGCCTGCGCGGCGCGGCCCAGGGCCACCGCGGCGTCCCGGTTGACGGCCCACGCCTCCTCGTCCGGCACCCCGCGGAAGGAGGCGGCGACGTTCACGACGGCGTCCACGCCGACGAGCGCCTCGCCGAGTGTCTCCTCGTCGCGCATGTCTCCTACGGCGACCTGGGCGCCCAGCTCAGCGAAGCGCTCGCCGCGGGTTGCGTCCCGTACCAGGACCCGCACCTGCTCGCCCGGCTGCCGCTGGGCCAGCAGCCTCGGCACGAAGCGGCGTCCGACCTGTCCCGTCGTACCGGTCACCAAAGTCAGCATGATGTGCTCCTCACGCACTGTGTCGCCTGTCGTTGTGACCAGCCTCGGCGGATGCGGGAACGATCGGGAGAGACCTCTTCATCGGGGGACCGGGAGTCCCTGGATAAGCCGGCCGGCCTCCCGCACCCTGGAGAGGTGAACCGAAGCGAACTCGCCGACTTCCTGCGCCGCGCTCGCGCCCGTCTGGACCCCTCCGACGTGGGCCTCACGGCCGGCGCCCGCCGCCGTACGCCGGGGCTGCGCCGCGAGGAGGTGGCCCAGCTGGCCGGCATGTCCGTGGACTACTACACGCGGATGGAACAGTCCCGGGGCCCGAGCCCGTCCCGCCAGATGCTCACCGCGCTGGCCCGCGCCCTGCGCCTGACGGAGGACGAACGCGACCACCTCTTCCACCTCGCCGGCGAACAGCCGCCGCGCCGGGAGGCGACCGGCACGCACGTGCGCCCGGGCCTGCTCCTGGTGCTGGACCGGCTGCACGACACCCCGGCGATGGTGGTGACCGACTGCGGCGAGGTCCTGGCCCAGAACGCGCTGTCACGGGCGCTGAGCGGAGACGTCCTCGCCCGCCCGCCCCAAGGACGCAACATGATCCGCCGCTTCTTCCTGGACCCGGCGGCCCAGGAGCTGTTCCCGCCCGAGGACCGCCCCGAGCGCGCCCGCGAGCGGGTCGCCGGCCTGCGAGCAGTGGCCTCGGCCCGCCCCACGGACCCCGACCCCTCCTCCCTCGTCGCCGAACTGCGCGCCGCGAGCGAGGAGTTCGCCCGCCTCTGGGACGAACACGAGGTCGCCGTACGCCGCGCCGCCACGAAACGCTTTCGGCACCCCGCGATCGGCATCCTCGAACTCGACTGCGAGGTCCTCGTCAACTCCGACCACAACCAGCAGCTCGTCATCCACACGGCCCGCCCGGGCACGGAGTCGTACCTGCGCTTGCAGTTGCTGCGGGTGGTGGGCTTGCAGGACCTGACACCGACGAGCTCCTGAACGCCTGCGCGCCTTTCGAGTTCACTCCGTCCCAACTCGCCGGCAAGCGGACGGGACGGAGCATCGGGAGAAGTTCGCCACCAGGAATCTCGCGGACGCCCGCCGCGCGGAGCCGCTGACCGCGACGCGAAAGGGCGAGCCGTCCGATACCGAGACCGGACCTCCGGTGTCCGAGGTGCACGAGCGAAACCGAACTGGCTGGTACGCCCATGCCCGCGCGCACGCGGCGCGGAAGTGGCCCACTGCGGCGGCAAGGCACCGCGCGAGCATTGCGGAGAGACTCCGGCCCAGGCGGCACCGCCACCACGTGGTCCCTGGCCCCTTGTGTGCCCGACCGGTCGTGAGATCACGGACCGATGCCATGGATGTGGCGAACGGGACTTGTGAGGCCCCTGTGACGTTTGCCGAAGCTCCAGCGCTCCCCTAATGAGGCTTGACGGCCTCTCAAAAAAGCAAGTTTTCGCCCGACTTGAGCCTCAACGGCGCATGCGTTGCGCGCCTGATGGTCAAGATCGAAAACTCCCTCGAGGGGAAACCTTGACGAGAAGTACCACGCCGAGACGCATACCGGCCCGGGCAGTGGGCGTCGTCGCGGCAATGACCGTCGCGCTCACGGCTGCACCGCTGGTGGACACTGCGCAGGCCTACAGCGCGGAGTCAGGATCGCTGAGCTTCGGCGGCGAACCGGGCGAGCCCATTTCAGGCGGTCAGTCGTATGGGTACGAGGCTGGAGCGGTCCAGCTGTTCGACGTCCAGGGCAGCAGGGACGAGAACAGCCTTGCCGTCGCGATAGATGCGAACCAGGGCACGCTCTGGCGTCTCATCGTCGCCGCCCCCGATGGTCAGAAACTGACGGAAGGCACCACGTACACCGGGGCGAAGCAATGGCCCTACGCGCAGCCGGGGGATCCGGAGCTGACGTTCAGCGGGACCGACAAATGGTGCAATACCAACTCCGGCTCCTTCACCATCGAGCACATTGCCTTCGGCCCCTACGGCTACGTCCACGAACTTGACGCCACCTTCGAGCAGTACTGCAACGGATCGACCGTGCCTCTGCGCGGTGCGGTTCACGCGGTCATGCCCGAACCTCCGGTTGAACTCGCCATGGGGATGAACACCGACCCCAATGCCACGGTGAACGTCCCGGACGGTCGGATCACCGTCGGTGGCACCGTGACGTGCAACAAGCCTGCGAGCGTCACGGTCACCGGACAGGTCTTCCAGATCCAGAGGCACGAGACGCCGGGTGCCTCCTATGAGACATACGTGGCCTGTGCTCCGGGCGCGCCCGTCCCTTGGTCCGTCACGCTGACCAGCCAGGAACCCGGCACCTCGTTCCGGCCCGGCACCGCGACGATGCGCGGCAGGGCCCGGGCAGACGACCGGGACTACCCGGTGGCTGTCGACACAGGACAGCAGGAGTCGGAGGTCACGCTTTCCAAGGGCTGACCCCAGGTGGCCGCCCGCGCCACGACGGTTTTTTCAAGACCGCCGCGCCACCGCTCCTCCGACCATGGCTGGACTCCAGCGGAGCCTGCTGGACCGACTCGGATTGAAGTCCTATTGAGACCGCAGCTGAGACCCCTGGGAGAAGATCTTCTCCCAGATTTCTCCCAACAGTCGCAACGGCTGCCTCCCGTTCGGCCGACGTCGCCTACTGGTAGGGGGCCGCTCGGGTACCAGTGGGGGGCGGACGCGAGGCGTACGGGCGATACGTTGACCACACGCCTCGCCGCCCCCTACCCGACTGATCAAGAAGACGGTAAGAACCACGCACCACTTGCGCCCCTCCCTACAACTTTCCGTCTCGACAGGTCGTCCAATTCGCGCCTGGTGCTGATCACTGTGCCGGGGTCTCTTCTGTCCCATCTGGGGGATGTCATGAGTTCTGTCTCCGTCGGGCGTGTGCTGCGTCGCGGAGCCTGCGCCGGAGCCGTGGGGGCGTTGGTCGCAGCCGGTCTCGGGAGTGGGGTCGCCCTCGCCGACGACCAGCCGCAGAGCGATCAGCTGTGGATCCAGGCGCCGTACGAGCAGTCGGTCACCGTCGCTCCGGACGGCGGTGCGGCGCAGTTCCGGTCGCTGGCGCTCGGTCTGTACCACGACAACGACAACTTCACCGTGACCGACGGGCGGCTGACCGTCGACGTCTCCGGCCTCGCCGGCGTCGCGGACGTGTCCTGGCCCGACAACTGCACTCCGAACGACGCCGGCACCGTCGCGGTGTGCGACACCGGGGACGTTCCGACCCGCTGGAGCGCGCAGGTGCAGCTGAAGGTGCAGGCCGCGGCTGGCGCCGTCGTGGGAGCGCAGGGTTCGATCGAGTACTCCGCCGAAGCCACCGGCGGACCCGACGGCACGCTCGTCGCCCCGCAGGACTCCGCGGAGACCTTCGTCACCGTCGGCTCCGGCCCGGACCTCGGCATCAGCGCCCCGCAGGACACCACCGACGTCGCGCCCGGCACCAGCCTCACCGTGCCGTTCTCCGTCACCAACACCGGCAACGAGACCGCCCACGGCTTCAACGTGAAGATGTGGGCGACATACGGCCTCGACGTCGTCACCCGCTACCCGCAGTGCACCTACTCCGGGCCGGACAACGGCGGCGAGTACACGCCCATGACGTACGTGACCTGCTCCTTCGACACCGACATAGCGCCCGGCGCCAGCGTCGGCCTCCCGGAGCCGCTACACCTCGCCGTCACCGACCACGCCCTGTACGAACGGTTCGACTACGAGGTCCAGCCCGGCGGCGACGCCACCGACCTCGACGGCTCGGACAACGGCCGCTCCTGGCACATCACCGCCGACAACACCGCCGACTTCGCCGTGCGCGGCACCGAGGTGAGCGGCGCGGCCGGCGACACCGTCACCGCCGCCTTCCGCTTCGTCAACCGCGGCCCGGCCTGGGTCGGCAACGTCAGCTCCGGCGACCCGGTCGCCGTGATCGACTACTACCTCCCGGAGGGCACCACCGCCACGTCCGTGCCCGACACCTGCCGCAACGCCTGGACGTCCGGCGACGACCCGGCCATCGGCCACTACGCCTGCACCCTGCCGTTGTGGGCCAAGCCGGACCTGAAGGTCAGCTTTCCGTTCCAGCTGCGCATCGACCGCGTCGTCCCCGACGCGACGGGCCGCGTCGTCGTCCACCCCCACTCCGACACGTCCTCCACCTTCGACCCGAACAGCAAGAACAACTCGGCCAAGGTGGTCGTCAACCCGTCCGCCTGACAGCGGTGAGGGGGGCGAGCCCGCGGCTCGCCCACGTAACCGGTAGCTCTAGCTTGACGCTTGGTCAGTTAGCCCTGCGCAGCTTCTCCTGGAACGCCCCGGACAACAAATCAGGCCCGGTGCTGATCTCAGCACCGGGCCTGATTTGTCATCTCTCTGTCGGGGTGGCGGGTTTGAACCCACGACCTCTTCGTCCCGAATTAGGCCCTGGGGGATCGTCGACCTGCGGCTCACGTCAAAGGTGCAGATCAGGGCGTTGCTGTGCGTTGGCGTGCATCGGTACTTCGAGGCCTCAAGGGCGGGATCATCTCCAGGATTTCTCCGGAGGTGGCGAGAGTGAGGCTATGCCGTTGGCTTCCCGCGTGGAGGCGCTCTTCGTCTTTGATCCAGGCCCTGCGGTCACGTGGGATCGGCCCCAAACGTCTTCCGCAGCAGTGCGCGGTCGCACCGTAGTGTGTGCCGCCGGCCGCGGGCATTCGTGACGGCCGGTCTGATGGTCAGTCGATCGGGTCGTATGCGGTGTGCGCCCAACCGCTCAGCCTGGCACATCGGTTGCGGGGTGCTGGCCGCCCTGTCCACAACAAGCTACATAGAGTGACGCGCGGTCACATGCCTTGTGTGGCTGCGGTGCACTGTCGGCGCCCATGGTATGTCCGGTCGCTGCCGCCCTTCCTGACGAAGCGAGGCGTTCGTGATCCCATATGCGGGCAAGCAGTCCGGGCCGCGGGGCGGTCCGGTACCGGACCGGAGCAGGCCCGGGCCAGACCCGGGCATCTTGCGGCTGGTCATGGGGGCCCTGGCCATGCTGGTCGTGCTGGCGGGACTGTCCCTGCCGGCCGTGGCTGCGGCTCCGGCGCGGGTGGCCACCCCTACCCCGAACGCCTACGTCGTCAATCATGGCCGCCATCCCGTACGACCTGCGGCACGCCTGCGTGTCCTTCTGGCTCCGGTCCGGGGTCAGCCTCGCTGAGACGGCTCGCCGCGCGGGACAGAGCGTCGCGGTTCTCCAGCGCTACTGCGCCAAGGTGCCCGACGGGGAAGAGGCGAGGATGAACGCGCTGATCGAACAGGGGTTGGCAGAGCACGAGAGCGACGCCGAGGGGCCGTGAATCCTGGCCGCAGGTTGGCCGCACGTGCTGGTCAGAGGTGGGAAACCGGCGAATCAGGCTGAGACACGGTCACGCAGATGGGGTGCCGCTCCGGAAAGTGGCACCCCATCTGACCTGCAAGCTTCTGACCTGCAACGCGGTGGGTGTGGGATTTGAACCCACGGTGACTCGCGCCACGACGGTTTTCAAGACCGTTCCCTTAGGCCGCTCGGGCAACCCACCCCGCGCTCGCCCACCAGGGGCGGAGCAGGTACAGCCTAGCGCCTGACGACCTTGGGCACGGGGACCGGCCGAAGGACGGCCCCGGACGACGGCCGGGCACCGGGCGGACCGCCCGGTGCCCTACTCCCGCCGAGGCGGAGTCCGTTCTGCGTCCGCTCGTCTTCGTCCCGGAACAGCACGCCGCTCCGGGACGAAGACCTGCCGGTCGAGCAGATCAGTGGCGGGGAGCCAGGATCTGGGACAGGACGTCGTGGACGTAGGTGTTGGCGTGCTTGCCGGTGAACTGGTTCGCGAGCGGGCCCGCGGCCGTCACGGGGACGTCGACGCTGGTGTGGCCGGACGTCGTCCAGTCGATCGTGAAGGTGCGGTCGCTGCCGTGGATCGTGAACGGACCGTCCTCGACGGAGATGCCGCTGCCGGACTCGTCGGCCGCGTCGTTCTCCTCGACCGACAGACCGCCGGTCTCGTGGTCACCGGTGACGACGATGAGGGTGTCCGGGTGCGTCGCCTGGTAGGAGCGGGCGACGGCGACGGCCTTCTCCAGCTGCTGCATCGACTGCAGGACACGCGCGCCGTTGTTGCTGTGCGCGAACTCGTCGGTGCCCTCCTCCTCGACCATGAGGAAGAAGCCCTTCTTGTTCTTGTCCAGCGTGTTCAGCGCCTTGCTGGTCATCGTGGCGAGGTCGACGACCGGGCTGTACACGTCGCCCTGGCCCTCGGGGCGCTGCTGGAACATCTCCTCGTTGCTGAAGAGGCCGAGCAGCTTGCCGCCCTTGGCCTTGTCCAGCCCATTGGCGCTGTTGACGTACGTGTAGCCGGAGCGCTGGGCCTTGGCGATCAGGTTGCCCTTGGTGCCGCGGCTGCCCTCGCTGGTGTCCTCGGCCGGCTTGTCGGGGTAGGCGCCCGCGTTGTCGGCCGGCAGCCACCAGTCCTCGCCGCCGCCCAGGATCACGTCCGGCTTGCTGACCTCGAGGTACTGACGCGCGATCTCGTCCTGCTTGCCGCGGTCGGCGGTGTTGGAGAAGAAGGCCGCAGGCGACGCGTCGGTGACCTGAGCCGTGGTCACGAGGCCGGTGGCCTTGCCCGCGGCCTTGGCCTGCGCCCCGAGCGTGGGAAGCGGGTTGCCGTCGGGGTCGACGCTGATGGCGCCGTTGTAGGTCTTCTCGCCCGTGGCCCACGCGGTGGCGGCGGCCGCGGAGTCCGTGACGATGGCCTTGGGGTCGTCCGGCGTCGTCGTCAGCTGGCCGGAGACGGGAAGACGATCCATCGTCAGCTGGCCCTGCAGGCCGGCGAGGTGCAGTCGCGCCGCCTCACGGAAGGCCGCACCCATGCCGTCACCATTGATGAAAATGACGTTCTTCGCGGCGGGGGCCTTCGCCTTCGCCGTGCTCTGCGGAGCACTGGCGGACGCACCCAGCGTGGGGTTGAGCACCATGGTCACCACCACCGCGGCCGATGCCGCTGCGGCGGGCGCCCCCCAACGCATACCGCGCACGTTCTTGCTCACAAAACCCTCCCATGGACGTGGCAAAACACTCCTTTTGCAATCTAGGGAGCAACAATCGGTTTATGCCTAACCGCAAGTGACGCCTGGGCGAACAGTGCACGCGTGGGGTAATCGATCTCTCAGGGGAGACCCACGCCGAGGTCCGGTACGGCATTGCCGCAGGGGAGGGCTGTGGGCAGCGGCGCGCTCGCGTCCACAACGGCCCGTGCAATGAGGCGAATCGACGTCGGGTGATCGGGCGTCGGTACGTGCGGGGAGGATTCGCGCCCTTCCGCATGTCGTCCTGCGGGCATACGGAGGCGGGGCCGACGGCCGCCGCGGCGCCGGGCAGAGTTCGCCCGTCCAAGACGCCCGGACCAGCACAGAGGGGCCGCCGAACGCATCGGCGGCCCCTCTTGTCTGCTCTCTGTTCACACCCCGCGGGCCGTGCACGACCGGTCCCACGCGGCCCGTCGGGATCAGCTGTCGCCGGCCCGGGAGCCCAGGGTGAGTTCCACCGTGTGGGGCTTGCCGCCCCGCTGGTAGGTGATCGTGACCTTGTCCCCGGGCTTGTGGGTCCAGATCTCGCCGATCAGCGTGGGACCGCTGTCGATCACCCTGTCGTCGAGCTTCGTGATCACATCACCGGGCTGGAGGCCCGCCTTGGCCGCGGGACCGCCCGACTCGACCGCGGAGGAACCGCCCGCACCCTGGTCGGTGATCTTCGCCCCGCCCGTGGCCTCGTCCAGCGACACCGTGGCACCGATCTTCGCGTAGACCGGCTTGCCCGTCTTGATCAGCTGCTGGGCGACGTACTTCGCCTGGTTGATCGGGATCGCGAAGCCCAGACCGATCGAACCGGACTGCCCGCCGCTGCCGAGACCGCCACCGCTCGACGACTGGATCGCGGAGTTGATTCCGATGACCGCGCCCTGGGAGTCCAGGAGAGGGCCACCGGAGTTGCCGGGGTTGATCGAGGCGTCCGTCTGCAGGGCGCTCATGTACGACGACTTGCTGGAGGAGCTCCCGTCGCTGGAGGCCACCGGACGGTTCGTCGCGCTGATGATGCCCGTGGTCACGGTGTTCGAAAGACCGAACGGTGCACCGATCGCGATCGTCGAGTCCCCGACCGCCACCTTGTCCGAATCGCCGAGCGCGAGCGGCTTGAGGTCCGACGGGGCGTTCTTGAGCTTGATGACGGCGACGTCGTAGCCCTGTGCGTGCCCGATGATCTCCGCGTCGTACTTCTTGCCGTTCGGGAACGTCGCCGTGAGCTTGCCGCCGTCGACCGCGTCGGCGACGACGTGGTTGTTGGTGACGATGTGGCCCTGGGTGTCGAAGACGAAGCCCGTGCCCGTGCCGCCCTGGCCGTTGCTGCTCTCGGCCTCGATGGTCACCGTGCTCGGCAGTGCCTTGGCGGCCACGCTCGCGACCGAGCCGTTGTCGCGCTTGACGTCGCCGCCACTGGTGGCCGCGGAGACGGTGGTGGAGCCGCCGGAGTCGCCGTTCCTCGCGAGTTGGTAGCCGATGCCGCCGCCGACACCGCCCGCGACCAGCGCGGCCACGAGGACCGCGGCGATCAGACCGCCGCGGCCGTTCTTCGGCTTCGGGGCGGGCTGCTGGTACGAGGCGCCCCAGACGTCGCCCGCACCGCCGCCACCCGCGTACGCCGGGGTGACCGGCGGAGGCGGCGGCCATCCCGCCGCTGCGGCCGACGGCGCTCCGGGCTGCCCCGGAGGCACCGGCGGAAGCTGAGTGGTGGGCGCGCCCTCGTGCTGCGGCGGTCCGTATGCCGGGCCCCCGGCGGGCGGGATGCTCCCCGCGTCCGGTGCCGGGCCGCCCGCGATCGGCGGGTGTCCTTCGTGGGCCCCTCCCGACGCGGAAGCGGGAGCATCCACCGGCACAGGGGGTGCAGACGGGGCCGGGGGGACCGCAGTGCCCTCGTTCTCGGTGCTCACAGCTCTTCTCCTCGTTCCACGGCTGTCCTTCTCGGTCGCACTCGGCCACGCTCGCTCACCCTGCGCGGCGCCGGGCGCGTTTCAGCTGTGCCTGTCCTGTTGTACGCCGTCAAGCTTTTCCCACCGGGCGTCAGGGCACCATAAACCGTGGCTGTGGGTCCGCGACCTCTCTTTATACCGGGACCTGTCCGAACAAAAATCTGCATACCCGACACCTCGCCGACGCCGTCACGTCGCCTTCCGACCACACACGCTCCTCGCGACGGTGACACCATGACGCGGTGACCCACGCACGACAGCACCTGGTCCAGGTCGTCGCCCACCGAGGAGCCTCCGAAGAGGCCCCCGAGCACACCCTGGCCGCGTACAAGAAGGCGATCGAGGACGGCGCGGACGCCCTCGAGTGCGACGTCCGGATGACCGCCGACGGCCACCTGGTCTGCGTTCACGACCGCCGTGTCAACCGTACGTCCAACGGCCGCGGCGCGGTCTCCGCACTGGAGCTCTCCGACCTCGCCGCCCTGGACTTCGGCTCCTGGAAGAGCAGGGACGAAGAGCCCGACTGGGAGCGACGGCCGCAGGACCCGGGCGACACCTCCGTCCTCACCCTGGAGCGTCTGCTCGAGCTCGTCGCCGACGCCGGGCGCCCCATAGACCTGGCGATCGAGACGAAGCATCCGACGCGCTGGGCGGGCCAGGTCGAGGAGCGGCTGCTACAACTCCTGAAGCGGTTCGGTCTGGACGCCCCGCAGTCGCCGGCCGAGTCGAGGGTGCGGGTCATGAGCTTCTCCGCGCGCTCGCTGCACCGGGTGCGGTCCGCCTCCCCCACGCTGCCGACGGTCTACCTTCTGCAGTTCCTGTCCCTGCGGCTGCGCGACGGACGACTGCCGGTGGGTGTCCGGATCGCGGGCCCCTCGATGCGGATCGTGCGCAGCCACCCCGCGTACATCCAGCGTCTGAAGCAGGCCGGGCACCAGGTGCACGTGTGGACCGTGAACGAGCCCGAGGACGTCGATCTCTGCCTCGAGCTGGGCGTGGACGCCATCATCACCAACCGCCCGCGCGCCGTGCTGCAACAGCTGGGCCGCTGAGCGGCGCCTTTCAGGCCACGATCGACGGCACTTTCGCAAGGGGCGGGATCCAGCCACGCGCATACGGGGAGTGCACCGGCGCGTTCGGACTGTGTTCGACCGTTATGAGTGCGTCAGCACACATACACGGCCGGTTTCCGGTCCGGCCCGTCGGGGCATCCACTCGGTGGCGTGGGGCGAAGGAGGTCTCGGGGGTGGCGTTGGTGGTGGCACAGGAGGTGCCCACGTCGTCGAGCATGGCCGTACCCCATGGTCCTGCGGGCGTGGGGGAGGCGAGGCACCGTATGCGGGATCATCTGCGTACCGGCGGTGTCTCGGAAACGGTCATCGACGATGCCGTACTTATCCTTTCGGAATTGCTCAGCAATGCCTGTCGGCACGGCAGGCCGCTCGGCGGCAGCCTGGCAGGGGACGGGGACGTGCGCGTCGCATGGCGCGTCGACGCCTCGGGACGCCTCACCGTCGAGGTGACGGACGGCGGGGGTCCGACCCGTCCGGTTCCCGCGACTCCGTCGGTCACCGCGCACGGCGGCCGCGGACTGAACATCATCACTGCACTGGCCAAGGACTGGGGCGTCCGGGACGACGTCCGCGGCGAGGTCACGGTCTGGGTCGTGGTCCAGGACGACGTCTGCTCGGCCCGTCGGCGCGAGGACTTCGCTACGCGCGTCACCGCGCCCTCCGTGTCGCAGATACCCGGGCTGGACTTCGCGGACGCGTTCGACGAACTGGACTGAGACCCGGCCACCGGGACGAGGCGGCCGGCCGATCGGGGGCGCCGGGCCGCGACCGGAACGATCCGGGCCGCCCCGCACGCGACACGCGGACCGACGTCCGAGCGGAGATCCACCGCGGGACGCGCCGGACGCGGCGGCCGTCCCCCAACGCTCCCTTCCCGGACCAAGGCTCAACGCTCCCTTCCCGGACCAGGGCTCTTGGCGTCGCGCGGACCTCATGGGCCGACGCCGTGAGGGCGCGTTCGCACACTCCCCGTCCTGCCCGGCACACCCCCCTTCGGGGACGACTCGGTGCGTTGTCCACAGGATCCCGTCGCCCGTGGTCGGAGGGGCTAGGCTCGCGCCCGTACGAAACGAGCCGTAACCGGGAGACATCCACGATGGCCAAGAAGCGACCCCAGACCAAGGCCGAGCGCCCGGAGCTCACGGATGCCGAGATCGCGGTCGTCGGCGCCCGCGAGCCCTGTCCCTGCGGGAGCGGCCGCCGCTACAAGGCCTGCCACGGCCGGGCCGCCGCGCACGCGGTGACCGAGCTGGTGCACCGTCCGTTCGAGGGACTTGCCGGCGAGTGCGACTGGATCGCGCTGCGCGAGCTGGTGCCCGCGGCGACCGTCGAGCTCCATCTCAGGGAGGGTCTGCCCGAGGACGTCCCGTCCGTCGTGCTCGCCACGGTCCTTCCGATGGCCTGGCCGGCGCTGCGCCGGGACGACGGCACGGTCCTGCTCGGCCTGCAGAACGACACGGCGTCGGGCGACATCAGCCGGGACCTCGCGGACACCCTCGAGCGCGCCCTGGTGGCCGAGCCCGGCACCCCGGTGCAGGGGCGTCGCCCGTCGGCCGGCGGACCGCGGCTGCAGGACCTGCTGGACCCGGAGGGCCCCTTCGAGCCCGTCGTGCACAGCGGCTTCGAGTTCTGGGTCCCGGACGCGCAGAACACGACGCCCGAGGTGGCCGCCTCCCTGGAGCGGGCCAACGAGGCCGCCATCCCCACCGTGAAGCTCGCCGGCGTGGACGCCGCGTACTGGTGCGAGACCCCCGACAAGAACCACCTCCGGTGGGTCATGCCGCACGCCGAGGAGCAGCTTCTGGACGCTCTCGCGCGGCTGCACGCGGCCGGGCAGTCGAGCCTCGGCGAGGGCACGCGCCTGGTCGGCTCCTTCCGCGCGCACGGGCTCACGGTGCCGGTCTGGGACCTGCCGACCGCGATGGGCGCCGAGGACATCGAGAAGCCCGCCGCCGAGTTCGCCGAGCGACTCGCGGCCGCCCTCTCCTCCAAGGAACCGCTCACCGCCGACGAGCGCCGGGCACGCGGCGGGCTGACCAATCGACAGGTGACGCTCAGCTGAGGCGAGGCGTTCGCCACATCGAACGGTCGGCCCGTCCGGACCTCGCTGCGGGTGACCCCTGTCACAAGTCCCCACGGCGACAGGCAAATCCGTGTCCGAATAGCCGAGATCGAATTTGCGAACAGCCGATCTCTTGTTACCGTTCCAGTAGCCCGGTTGCTGGTGCATCCCCCGTCGCCAGCAACCGGGTCTTTCCATGTCCGGATCCGGGACGCCGCCGACATCGGCCTCAACTGCCGTACGGAACCGCCGAGTTACAGACCGTGCGCGCCGACGTCACTGCCGGAGCGCAGCAGCAGCGGTCCCTCTCCGTCGCCCGCGGCGAACTCCGCGACCGCCGAGTACGCCACCGCTTCGCCGGCCAGGGGCCGCCGCGGTGTCTCGCAGCTCTCCGGGTCGTCGCCCGCCGCCACCACGCAGTGCATCTGGACACTGCGGCCGTCCGGCCCCATGAAGCTGAGGACGGAACTCAGTTCCTCGCCCGTGGCATTGCGGTAGTACGTGCGCGCCCAGGCCTCCCGGCCCTGTGTCATGACACAGGTCTGCGCCTCGATCCCGTCCACGGAGGAGAGTTGGGGACCGCAGCGGGCGGCGGTGGTGAGACCGAGGCCCGGCTGCGGGGATTGGACGGACGCCGGACGCTTCTCCTCCTCGTGTCCGGGGATGCGGATCGCGCCGCGATCCCCCTCGCCGACCGACCCCGCTGACGCCACGGCGAGCGGAAGCGCGACCACGACCGCGACCGCGCCCATGAGGGCGAGCAACCGGACCCTGCCGGCGTCGGACCGCTCACGGACCCACGAGCCCGTCCCCCGTGCCCGCCTCCCGTGTCCACCAGGGCGAATCAGCATGGGCCGAAGATATCGACGGATCATGGGCGCCCGGTCCGCCGCGCGCCCGACACCCCTACAACTCGGGCGCGCTCACACCCGTACGAGTGAGGGCTTCCACAACGGTGTCCACGACCGCCTCCACGTCCGGGACCCAGGGCGAGGCGGAGCCGGGCAGCGGCGCCCGCTCCCAGCGGATCTCCCCGTGACCGGTCTCGGAGGGGGGCAGCGCCAGATAGCCGCCCTCACCGTGGAAGCGCAGCGATCCGGGGACGAAGTCCTGTGCGTAGAGCAGCTCGCCCAGCTGCTCCATGGAGTAGGGCGCCACCAGGATCGCCCAGCGGTGCGGCGCCGCGACGACCGGGCCGAGGCGGATGCCCTTCCGGTCGAGCGCGGCGAGGGCACGCGAGGCCGCGAGGGCGGGCAGGCTCACGGCGCAGGGCGCCCGGCCGCCGGTGGCCAGCACAATGGGTGCGGAGGGCCGGTTGCCCCACCACCAGCGCACCATGCGCTCGTCGGTGGTGGCCGCGAGCAGCCCGGGGTCGAAGGGGTGCGCTCCTGGCACTGTGCACTCGGGGTCCGGGCATCCGCAGCGGGCCCGCCCCTGCGGGTCCGGTGCCACACCCGGGAGAACCGGCCACTGCCATTCGGTCGCGAAGGTCAGGGCCGCGCTGATCGGCTCAGGCCTGCCGTCGTTCCGCCTGGACAGGAGCCTGCGTCGCCTTCCGAGGATCTCGCGCATGAGCGCTCGTTCCTTTCCGTTGCACGCCTGGCAACACCGAGGTCCACATCACACCATGTGTCGATCACTTCACTGTGCGTACCTACTGGCGCATCACTCCCTTGCCCTGGACAAGGGGAGCCCCTATGGGCCGAGCCCTGGCTGCGTCCGCGTCCCACCGTGCCCGTCACAAGGATGGGTATGGCGCGGGGTGGCGGCACCTGGCGATTTGCCGTCCCGCTCTTACTCGCCGCCTCCGCCAGGGGAGGATGGGGCTTGGTCGTCGGTGGCTAAGACGCCCGGGTCCGGCGCCAGGTTCCGGGCGGCCCCCAACCACCCCTGGCCTTCACCGAGTACGTACCCATCACGACCGCTGTGACGCTCTGTCGAACAAGGCCAGTCGACCGCAATAACGGGATACCCGAGGCAGTTTTGAGCCAACTTTATTGTTCCTCAACAGAGTAGGAAGGCCTCGCGGACACCAGGAATCCCAGCAGGACAATGCTGGACATCTACTCACAAGTGCGTGTACATGTGGAGACACCGCTAGCGGCGCAGATTGACATGGGGGTTTGCGATGCTATCGAGCAATTTGCACCGGTTCGAAAGCCGGTCACCATGAACGCACCTCACCCTGCGAAAGTGGCCGGAATCGATTCAACGGTTCCGGCCCCCGCACACACTGTCGCGCAGCCGTCGGCCACCGTGGGCGTCCCACCGGACACCCCGGACGTCCCCGTCGACACGGGTGCCGTCCTCCAGGACCGCCTCGCCGGCTGGGTGTCCGATCTCACGACGCTGCACGAACTCACCGAGCGCCTGGCCCGCACCAACACGCTCGCCGACGCGCTGCAGGAGCTGCTGCGGGCCGGAGCCGCGCTGGTGGGCGCCCGGCGCGGTCTCGTCGTGCTGGAGCCGCGCGACGGCCTGGGACCGGACACCACCATCGGCCTGGGCCTGGCCCGTGCCGACCTCGGGCACATCGAGACCGTGCCGCGCAGCTCCATGTCGTACGGCAGGATCCTGGACGGACTGCCGGGCGGCGAGCGTGAGATCGCGCAGCCGGACCTGTTCTCCGAGGACGGGCTCGACCCCCGTCATCGCGAGGTGGCCGCCCGGCTCGGGTACGCCGCCAGCTATGCGCTCCCCCTGTCCGGCGAGGCGGCCGGCCGGCTCGGCGCCGCGGTCTGGTTCTACGACGAGCCGGCCGAGCCGGTGGAGCGCCAGCGCCACCTCGTCGGCCTCTACGTCCGCTACGCCGCCGAACACCTGGCACGGATGGTCGAGATCGAGCGCACACGCGTGTGCACGGCGACGATCGTCGACGAACTGCTCCCCGCACGGCTGCCGCGGGTCGCCGGCGTCCAGCTCGCCGCCCGGCGCCACACCGGTCCGCGCGGGGGCGGCGACTGGTACGACGCGCTGGTGCTGCCCGAGGCGGCGCTCGGTCTCGCGGTCGGCTCGGTCACCGGTTCGGGACCGAGCGCGGTGGCCGCGTCGGGCCGGCTGCGCGCCTCACTGCGCGCGTACGCGGTGATGGAGGGCGAGGATCCGGTGGCGGTCCTGTCGGACCTCGAACTGCTGCTGAGACTCACCGAGCCCGCCCGCTCGGCCACCGCCCTGTTCGCGTACTGCGAACCCGCGCTGCGCAAGCTCACCCTCGCCGGGGCCGGGCACAGCCCGCCCCTGGTGGTCGGACCGCGCCGCACGGAGTTCGTGGAGACCTCGCTGTCGGCGCCCCTCGGGATGCTGGCCTGCTGGGAGGCGCCGAGCATCGAGGTGACGGCCGAGCCGGGCGAGACCGTGCTGCTCTACACCGACGGACTGCTGCACCGCACCGGCGACCCCATGGACCGTGCCTTCGCCCGGCTGCACGCGGCGGCCGCGAGCGTGCCGCGGCCGGTGCGGACGGACCCGGGGGCGATCGCCGACCACGTCCTGCGGTCGGTGCTCCCGGACGGCCTCGACCAGGCGGACAGCGCGGAGGACGTGGTGCTGCTGGCCGCGCGCTTCGAGTGAGAACACGGCTGCCTTCGGTAACAGGCCTTCCCGCCCGGTGCCCCCTTCAGTGCGACCGTACGATGGATGAGGCCCAGTGCCGTATCCAAGGAGGATGACCGTGGCGGACGAGCTCACCCCGGAGACCCCGGAAGAGACCGAAGAGCCGATCAAGCAGCGCAAGAACGGCCTGTACCCGGGCGTGTCCGACGAGCTCGCCGAGAGCATGAAGTCCGGCTGGGCCGACACCGAGCTGCACGACCTGCGGCCGATCGCCCAGGCCGCCGAGACGGCCGCCCGCCGTGCCGCGCTCTCCGCACGTTTCCCGGGCGAGCGCCTGGTGATCCCCGCGGGCAATCTGAAGACCCGCTCGAACGACACGGACTACGCCTTCCGCGCCTCCGTCGAGTACGCGTACCTCAGCGGCAACCAGACCGAGGACGGCGTCCTCGTCCTGGAGCCGACCGCCGACGGCCACACCGCGACGCTCTATCTGCTCCCCCGCTCCGACCGAGAGAACGGCGAGTTCTGGCTGTCCGGCCAGGGCGAGCTCTGGGTCGGCCGCCGCCACTCCCTCGCCGAGGCCGAGCAGCTCCACGGCATCCCGGCGTCGGACGTGCGGAAGCTGCCGGAGAAGCTGAAGGACGCGACCGGCCCGGTCCGGCTGGTCCGCGGCTTCGACGCCGGCATCGAGTCCGCGCTGCACGACAAGGTGACCGCCGAGCGCGACGAGGAGCTGCGCGTCTTCCTCTCGGAGATGCGGCTGGTCAAGGACGACTTCGAGATCGGCGAACTGCAGAAGGCCGTCGACTCGACCACGCGGGGCTTCGAGGACGTCGTGAAGGTCCTCGACAAGGCGGAGGCCACCTCCGAGCGCTACATCGAGGGCACGTTCTTCCTCCGCGCCAGGGTGGAGGGCAACGACATCGGCTACGGCTCCATCTGCGCGGCGGGCCCGCACGCCTGCACGCTGCACTGGGTGCGCAACGACGGCCCGGTCCGCTCCGGCGACCTGCTCCTGCTGGACGCGGGCGTGGAGACGCACACCTACTACACCGCCGACGTGACCCGCACGCTGCCGGTGAACGGCACGTACAGCGAGATCCAGAAGAAGATCTACGACGCCGTGTACGAGGCCCAGGAGGCCGGCATCGCGGCGGTGAAGCCGGGCGCCAAGTACCGCGACTTCCACGACGCCGCGCAGCGGGTGCTGACCGAGAAGCTGGTCGAGTGGGGTCTCGTCGAGGGCCCGGTGGAGCGTGTCCTGGAACTCGGTCTGCAGCGCCGCTGGACCCTGCACGGCACGGGCCACATGCTCGGCATGGACGTCCACGACTGCGCCGCCGCGCGTGTGGAGACGTATGTGGACGGCACGCTGGAGGCCGGCATGGTGCTCACGGTCGAGCCCGGCCTGTACTTCCAGGCGGACGACCTGACCGTCCCGCAGGAGTACCGGGGCATCGGAGTCCGCATCGAGGACGACATCCTCGTCACCCGGGACGGCAACCGGAACCTCTCGGCGGGCCTGCCCCGGCGCTCCGACGAGGTCGAGGCGTGGATGGCCGCGCTGAAGGGCTGATACGGCAGCCGATGGCCGGGTACCGAAGGGAGGTACCCGGCCATCCGCATGACGTACGAGGGGATTTCCGTTGGTCCGAGCACCTGCGTCCGCGGACGCGTTCTGGTCCGGCGTCGACCTGCACCTCGAACCGGACGCGGCGGACGGTCGCCGCGCCGGTCTGGAGCGGGCGCTTCGGGACGCCGTGCGGGACGGCCGGCTCGCACCCGGATCGCGGCTCCCGGCGACCCGGAAGCTCGCCGCCGAACTGGGTGTCTCCCGGGGCACCGCGAAGGCGGCGTACGACCAGCTGGTCGCCGAGGGGTACCTGACGGCGCAGCAGGGCTCGGGCACCCGGGTCGCCTCGCTTCCCGCGCAGGCGCCCGCGCGGGACGAGGGCGCCCCGCACACGCGTGCCCCGCGTTTCGACCTGCGGCCCGGCAGTCCGGACGTCGGAGCCTTCCCCGCAGCGGCCTGGTTGCGGGCACTGCGCCGCGCGATCGCGACCGCGCCGTCCCTCGCCTACGACTACGGCGATCCGCGCGGCCGTATCGAACTGCGCACGGCGCTCTCCGGCTATCTGGGCCGGGCGCGCGGGGTGCCGGCGCCTCCCGAGCGGATCGTGATCACCTCCGGCTATGTGCAGGGGCTCGCCCTCCTCACGCGTGTGCTGGACGGCGCGTCGATCGCCATGGAGGATCCCGGCCTGCCGTTCCACCGGGACGTGGTGCGGCACAACGGCGGCGGCGTGGTCCCGCTGCGGGTCGACGAACGGGGTGCTCGCACCGGGGACTTGACCGACGAGGCGGCCGTGGTGGTGACTCCCGCGCATCAGTACCCGACCGGGGTCACGCTGCACCCGGAGCGGCGCCGGGCGCTGACGGAGTGGGCACGCGCGCGGGGCGGACTGGTCGTCGAGGACGACTACGACGGGGAGTTCCGCTACGACCGGCAGCCCGTCGGCGCGCTCCAGGGGATGGCGCCCGACCATGTGGTCTATCTGGGCACCGCCTCCAAGACACTCGGTCCCGCACTGCGCCTGGGCTGGATGGTGCTGCCGCCGCACCTGGTGGACGCGGTGGCCGACGCCAAGCTGCACAGCGACCACCACACCGAGACCATCGGCCAGTTGGCCCTCGCGGAACTGGTCGAAAGTCATGCCTACGACCGGCACATCCGCGCCTGCCGGCTGCGCTACCGGCGCCGACGCGACCAGCTCGTCGACCGGCTGGGCACCCGTCGCCGCGTCCGGGGGATCGCGGCCGGTCTGCACGCACTGGTCGACGTCCCCGACGAGGAGGCGGCGGTGGCGCGGGCCGAGGCGGCGGGGCTTGCGGTGGGGCGGCTCGGCGACCACTGGCACTCGTCGGGCGGGGGACGGCCGCAGGGGCTGGTGGTCGGGTACGGAACGCCGCGGGAGCGGGCGTATCCCGAGGCACTGGACGTCCTGGGACGGGTACTGGACCACCTGGACGGCTGACGAGGGGCGTCCGGGGGCCGGACGGGGCCCGTCCGTCGAAGATCACGTCCCCGCCGTCGCCGAGCTGCGTGGCCGCTGCGATCGGCGGGGCAGGACGTCCTCCCGGCTGCGCACGCCACCGGGCGGCGCGCTAGACGGCCACCAGCGGCGCGTCCTTCTTCCACTTGAGGATCTTGTCGAAGCTGACCACCGCACCGCCACGGTCCGGCTTGTTGCCGATGTGGACGTGATCGGCGAGCTGCTCGATCAGGCAGAGCCCACGGCCGTGCTCGGCGTCGGTGCGGGCCGGCCGGATCGCCGGACGGACCCTGCCCGTGGGAAAGCCGGGGCCCGAGTCGGTGACCTCGATGCGGCACGTCTCCCCGTCGAGATACGCCGTGACCCGGTACGCCTCGCCGTGGGCGGCGCCGCCGCCGTGCTCGACCGCGTTGGCGCAGGCTTCACTGAGCGCGACGGAGAGGTCGTAGGAGATGTCGGGGTCGACGCCTGCGGTCTCCATGGTGCCCATGAGGAGCCGTCGGGCGAGCGGCACGCTCGCAGCCTCGCGCCGCAGATGGAGTGACCACCAGATGCTCATGCTCCAGCCTCCTGGCCGCGGCTCGACATACCGTTACGTATTGCCACGACTGCCCGCGTGCAATCGCCCGTTGGACGAGATCCCGCTCGATCGGCGGATGCGCCCGGGCCGTGCGCGGGTGTAAGGAGTGGGCGCGGACAGCAGGAACACGGCAGAAGGCGATCTTCCGGATCACTCTTCCGATAACCGCATGGATGCCACCTTGCGGACCTGCCGTACGGAGCCCACGGGGCCAGTGGGATGATGAGCCCGCCATGAGTGCCCCTCGTCAGCGCACGGCGCGCACCGGACACGATCTCCGGGTCCTGCGGGCCGCGGTGTTCGCCGCGGTCTGCGTCGTGCTGGCCGCGGCGGGGCATGCGCTCGCCTCCTGCGCCACGGTTCCGCTGTGGACGCTGGGCGCCGGATTCCTCGGCGTGTTCGCCGTCGCCGTCACGCTCGCCGGACGGGAGCGCTCGCTGCCCGGTATCGCCGCGGTCCTCGCGGTGGGCCAGGCCGTGCTGCACACCCTGTTCGGGCTGGGGCAGCACGCCGGTGTCATGTCGATGACCCCGAGCGCGATGTCCGCGCCCGACGCCACGCTCGTGGCGCGGGCCGCACACATCATGTGCGGCGCCACGGCGGCGACGATCTCCCCGGCACAGGCCCAGCGGATCCTCGCCGATGCGCGGCTCGGCACGGGGTCGGGCATGGCCGCCATGCACGACCCGGCGGACGCCCTGTCGACCACCGCCGGCTCGTGGTGGTCGATGCTGCCGTCCGTGCCGATGCTGCTCGGGCACGTACTCGCCGCGGTCGCCGCGGGCTGGGTTCTGCGCCACGGTGACATCGCACTGCTGCGGCTCATGCGGCTGTCCGCGCACGGAGTCGCGGAGGGGGCGCTCGTCCGGTCCCTGCGATCGGCGTTCGCGCTTGTGCGCGCCCTGCTGGCCGGGCTCCCCGAGGCGCCCGACGAGAGGACGCGCGCCCCACGCGCCTCCTTCCTCGTGCCGCCGAAGCAGCGGACGAGCGCACTGCAGCACACGGTGATCCGGCGCGGACCGCCGTCCTCCACTCCTCACGTCCTCGCTGCCTGAACACGACGCGCCTCTCCACTCGTTCCTCCGGGAGGGCTGCCGTCGTGCAGCACGCGTGCGCGCCCGCCCCGTGCCACACCCGTGGTCACGCCTGCACCCGCGCACCGTTCTTCCCAACGGACTCACACTCGAAGTGGAGTGCTCCAACGCCATGAAGGCCATCAAGGGTTCCCTGAAGGCTTCGCGCCTCGCCGTCGCAGGCACCGCCGCCGCCTCGGCCGTTCTCGTCCTGTCCTCGCCCGCCTTCGCGCACGTCACCGTGCAGCCCGAGGGCGAGGCCGCCAAGGGCGGCTACGCAGTCGTCGACTTCAAGGTCCCGAACGAGCGCGACGACGCCTCGACCACCAAGCTCGAGGTCAACCTCCCCGCCGACCATCCGCTGGCCTCCGTGATGCCGCAGCCGGTCGACGGCTGGACGGTGCAGGTCACCAGGTCCAAGCTCGACAAGCCGCTCACTCTGCACGGTGAGCAGATCGACGAGGCCGTCACCAAGGTCACCTGGACAGCCACCGGCAAGGGCATCGAACCGGGCTACTTCCAGAAGTTCCCGCTCTCGGTCGGCCGGCTGCCCGAGGACGCCGACCAGCTCGTCTTCAAGGCCCTGCAGACGTACTCCGACAAGGACGTCGTCCGCTGGATCGAGGTGCAGAAGGACGGCCAGGAGGAGCCCGACAACCCGGCCCCGGTGCTCGAGCTGGCCTCGGCCTCCGAGGGGGGCCACAACGGCAGCCGGGCCGAGGACGCCTCCGCCGCCTCGGCCTCCGGGGAAACCGCCGCGGTGAGCTCCACCGGCGGCAGTGACACCACCGCCCGCGTCCTCGGCGTCGTGGGCATCGTCGTCGGCGCGGCCGGTGTCGCGTACGGCGTCATGGCCGGCCGTCGGCGCAGCACCGAGGCCTGAGGTACCACTCGCCTCCGGGCACGCGCGGGGATCGTGCGCCATCGCCGTGGCGCGCGGCGCACGGTCCCCGTGCACACCGGAGCACTCACATCTGGGACGTTCTCCATGCGCAAGAAGACGCTCGCCGCGGCAGCCCTCCTGGCCGCCGCCGCGTTCACCCTCTCCGCCTGCGGCTCCGGCGACGGCGGGGACAAGCCGATCGCCGTGGTCTCCGCGGAATCCGGATCGGACAAGGCCGCGACCGTGCTCGACCAGCCGTTCGAAAAGCCGGATCTGGTCCTCACCGACACGCACGGCAAGAAGTACGACCTGCGTGCGCAGACCAAGGGCAGGCCGACCCTCATCTACTTCGGCTACACCCACTGCCCCGACGTCTGCCCGCTGACGATGAACAACCTCGCGGTCGCCAAGAAGCAGGTGGAACAGGACAAGCAGCTGACCCCGGCGCAGAAGGAGTCGCTGCGGATCGTGTTCGTCACCACCGACCCGGACCGCGACACACCGTCCGCGCTCGGCGCGTGGCTCAAGGGCATCGACCCCGATGTCGTCGGGCTGACCGGCGACTTCGCCACGGTCCAGGCAGGAGCCCGCACCGTCGGCATCAGCATCGAGCCACCGAAGAAGGAGAAGGACGGCAAGATCGTCTCCTTCCACGGCACCCAGGTCATCGCGTTCTCGCCGAAGACCGACGCGGGTTATGTGGTGTACGGCGAGGACGCCACCGTCGACGACTACACCAAGGACCTCCCCAAGATCATCAAGGGGGAGAACCCGTGAACCACCGCCCCGTCCACCTCGCCGTACTGACAGCGGCGGGACTGGTGCTCGCGGGCTGCGGCACGGGTTCCTCGGCGTCCTCCGAGCCCGAGCTGAAGGTCACCGGGGCCTACATGCCCGCCCCGCCCACCGGTGATCTCGCGGCCGGATTCTTCGTCGTCTCCAACTCCGGTGGCGCCGACACCCTCACCTCCGTCACCAGCCGGCTCGCCGGCGACGTCACGCTGCACTCCACCAAGGACGGCGTCATGGAGGAGGAGAAGTCCTTCACCGTGCCCCCGGACGGCCGGCTGGACTTCGAGACCGGTGGCAACCACCTCATGTTCGAGAAGCTCACCCACAAGCCCGAACAGGGCGAGAAGGTGTCCGTGCAGCTGCACTTCGCAAAGTCCGGAACGGTCACGGTCGAGATGCCGGTGAAGTCGCCGACGTACACCCCCGAGACCGGGCACTGAGAGAGGGATCACCGTGACGCAGGCCACCGCTCCCACCGGACACGTCCAGGGCGGCATCGGCGCAAAGTCCCCCCGCACACCGCGGATCCGGGGCGTCCTGGCGCTGATGGCGCTGCTGCTCGCCGTGGCGGGCACGCTGTTCGGCGGGGCCGCACCCGCCTCCGCGCACGCCGCGCTGCTCGGCAGCGACCCCGCGCAGGGATCGGTGGTCGACAAGGCGCCCACACAGATCACGCTCAACTTCTCCGAGAAGGTGGCCCTGTCGGACGGGTCGTTCAAGGTCCTCGACCCCAAGGGACAGCGGGTCGACACCGGCAAGCCGGCCGAGCTGACCGGGACGATGTACGGCGTGAAGGTGCAGCCGGGTCTGCCCCGCGGCACCTACACGGTCACCTACCAGGTGGTGTCCGCGGACAGCCATCCCGTCTCGGGCGCCTTCACCTTCTCCGTCGGGGCCCCGTCCGCGACCACGGTCTCCGCCTCGGGCCAGACCGTGGGCGGCGGGGTCGTCGGCGGACTCTACGGGTTCGCGCGCTACGTCTCGTACGCCGGCTTCATCGTCCTGATCGGCGGCGCCGCCTTCGTCCTGGCCTGCTGGCAGCGGGGGGCCGCGGAGCGGGCGGTGCAGCGGCTCGTGGTCTCCGGATGGGTGGCCCTCACCTCCGCCACGCTCGCGCTGCTGCTTCTGCGCGGCTCGTACACCGGCTCGGGGAAGTTCGCCGACGTCTTCGACCTCTCCCTGGTCGGGCAGGTGCTCCAGACCAAGGCCGGTGCCGCCCTCGTCTCCCGGCTGCTGCTGCTCGCGGCGGCGGCCTTGTTCGTCGCGGTGCTCTTCGGGGCGTACGCGAAACGGGACGCGGACGGCGAGGAGAGGGCCGGCGCGGCGAACGGGTCCGGGGCCCGGAAGGCCGCGTCGGGCGGCGACGGCCCCGATGCGGAGCGGGCGGCCACCAAGCAGGACCTCACCTTCGGACTCGCCGTCGGCGGCTTTGTCGTCGCGGCCGGTCTCGCGGCCACCTGGGCGATGGCCGAACACGCCTCGACCGGCATCCAGACCGGCCTCGCGATGCCCGTCGACATCCTCCATCTGCTGGCGGTCGCCGTCTGGCTCGGTGGTCTCACGACGATGCTGGTCGCCCTGTACCGCGTGCCGTCGATCGGGAAGCCGGCCGTCCAGCGCTTCTCGCGCGTGGCCTTCGCGAGCGTCGTGACCCTGGTCGCGACCGGTGTCTACCAGTCCTGGCGCCAGCTCGGCTCGTGGTCGGCGCTGACCGGTACGGCGTACGGACAGCTGCTCCTCGTCAAGGTCGCGCTGGTCGCCGTCCTGGTCGGTGTCGCCTGGATCTCACGGCGCTGGACGGCCCGGCTCACGGACGTGCCCGCGGCGAAGGCGCAGCGCACGGCGCAGAAGAAGCGGGTGACGGCGAAGGCGTCGGCCAAGGGCGGCGGCTCGAACGCCTCCCGGAAGGGGGCTTCGGACGCCTCCGAGCGCACCGCCCAGCTGGCCAGGCAGCGCGCCGCCATGGCCGCCGCGCGGGCCAAGCGGCTCCGTGACGCCGATCCCGCCCGTTCCGGGCTGCGCCGCTCGGTGCTCACGGAGACGGCCGTCGCCGTCGTCGTGCTGGCCGTCACCACCGCGCTGACGGCCACCGAGCCGGGGCGCACGGAAGAAGTGGCCAAGGCCGCCACCTCCACCGCGGCCCAGCGGTCCGGAACCCTGTCGCTGAAGATCCCCTTCGACACGGGCGGCCAGGACGGCAAGGGCACCGTCGAGGTCACCCTCGACCCGGCCCGTGTCGGCGCCAACGAGATGCACCTCTATGTGGTGCGCCCGAACGGCAGGGCCTTCGACGTCCCCGAGGTGAAGGTCGCCTTCACCCTCGAGGCCAAGAGCATCGGCCCGCTGCCCGTCGTGCCCGACCGCATCGCCACCGGGCACTGGTCGGCGAGCGGGGTGCAGATCCCCATGGCGGGCGACTGGAAGATCGCCATCACCGTGCGGACGTCCGACATCGACCAGACAAGCGTGAGCAAGAACGCGAAGATCGGCTGAACGACACCATGGCTGAGCAGTCCACACCCGAGGCGTCCCCCGAGGGCATCCCTTCCCAGAACACCAAGCGGGGCCCCGCCACGAAGGCCGCCCCCACGCGGCGCCCGTCCGGACGGAGCGCTCCGGACGGCACCGTCGCGGACGGCGCCGCCTCCACGGGGGCGATCTCCCGGCGCCGGCTGCTGGGCACCGCCGGTGCCACCGGGCTCGCGCTGGGCGCGGTGGGCGCCGCCGCCGGATACACCGCGGCGCCCGCGGAGCCGGAGAAAACCGCGCCCCTCACCTCGCTGGGAGCGGCCCGGGTGTCGTTCCGGGGGCGGCATCAGCCCGGCATCGTCGACGCGGCCCAGGCCCGGGGTCATCTCCTCGCCTTCGACCTGGCGCCGGGCGCGGGCCGCACGCAGGCCGCCGCCCTGCTGCGCCGCTGGTCGGCCACCGCCGAGCGGCTGATGGCGGGCGAGGCGGCCGGGCACGACGACACCGGCGTCGCCCGGGACGCGGGACCGTCCTCCCTGACGATCACCTTCGGCTTCGGCCACAGCTTCTTCTCCCGCACGGGGCTGGACGCCGGGCGGCCCGCCGCCCTGGACCCGCTGCCCGACTTCTCCTCCGACCGTCTCGACGCCTCGCGCAGCAACGGCGATCTGTGGGTGCAGATCGGCGCCAACGACGCGCTGGTCGCCTTCCACGCGCTACGGACGATCCAGCAGGACGCCGGTGGTGCGGCCCGGCTGCGCTGGCAGATGAACGGCTTCAACCGCTCGCCGGGCGCGACCGCCCGCCCGTCGACGGCCCGCAACCTGATGGGGCAGATCGACGGCACACGCAACCCCAAGCCGGCCGAGACCGACTTCGAGCAGCGCGTCTTCGTCCCCGGGTCCGGTGATCCGGACTGGATGGCGCACGGCTCCTACGCCGTCGTTCGCCGCATCCGCATGCTGCTCGACGACTGGGAGAAGCTCTCGCTCAAGGCCCAGGAGGATGTCATCGGCCGCCGCAAGTCGGACGGGGCGCCGCTCAGCGGCGGCACCGAGACCACCACGATGGACCTGGAGAAGACGACCGCCGACGGCTCGCTCGTGGTGCCCCTGACCGCGCACGCGCGCATCACCCGCCCCGACCAGAACGGCGGCGCGGCGATGTTGCGCCGCCCCTTCTCCTTCCACGACGGCTTCGACGCCGACGGAACGCCCGACGCGGGCCTGCTGTTCGTCTGCTGGCAGGCGGACCCGGTGCGCGGCTTCGTGCCGGTGCAGCGCAGGCTCGACCGGGGCGACGCGCTGTCGGAGTACATCCGCCACGAGGCGAGCGGACTGTTCGCCGTGCCGGGGGGCGCCGCGCCGGGCGAGTACGTGGGACAGCGGCTGCTGGAGGGCTGACCGCCGGCAACACCGCCCCGCACGCCCGGATGAGAACCGCGTCCGGGCGTGCGGCGCCCATTAGGGTGAGGACATGCTGGCGAGCTACACGTATCTCGGTCCCGAGGGCACCTTCACCGAGGTCGCCCTGCGCACGCTGCCCGAGACCGCGACCCGGGAACTTGTTCCCATGGTGTCGGTCCCCGCGGCGCTCGACGCCGTGCGCAACGGCGAGGCGGAGGCCGCGTTCGTACCGATCGAGAACTCGGTGGAGGGCGGCATCACCACCACGCTGGACGAGCTGGTGGCGGGCGAACCGCTGATGATCTACCGCGAGGTGCTTCTCTCGATCACCTTCGCGCTCCTGGTCAGGCCGGGCACCACGCTCTCCGGGATCAAGACGGTCACCGCGCACCCGGCCGCGCAGCCGCAGGTGCGCAACTGGCTCAAGGCCCATCTGCCGAACGCCGTCTGGGAGTCCGCCGCCTCGAACGCGGACGGCGCCCGACTGGTCCAGGAGGGCCGCTACGACGCCGCGTTCGCGGGTGAGTTCGCCGCCGCGCGCTACGGCCTGCAGGCACTGGAGACGGGCATCCACGACGCGGAGAACGCGCAGACGCGGTTCGTACTGGTCGGCAGGCCCGCCCGCCCGGCGGCGCCGTCGGGCGCGGACAAGACGTCCATCGTGCTGTGGCAGCGCGACGACCACCCCGGTGGGCTGCGCGATCTGCTGGGCGAGTTCGCCGCGCGGGGGGTGAACCTGATGCTGCTCCAGTCCCGCCCCACCGGCGCCGGTATCGGCAACTACTGCTTCTGCATCGACGCCGAGGGCCATATCTCGGACCGCCGGGTGGCCGAGGCGCTGATGGGGCTGAAGAGGATCTGCCTTCAGGTCCGTTTCCTCGGCTCCTATCCGCGCGCGGGGGGCGGGCCGGAGGACGTCCGTAGCCCGTTGCCGGGAACATCGGACGACGAGTTCATGTCTGCGGCCGACTGGGTGGCACGTTGCCAGGACGGCCGGTTCTAGACTGGCGGGGCCACGACATCCGGTCTTACCTGCAGATTTTCGCTGTCCACAGAAGTTATCCACAGGTTGGCTTCTCGACCTGGGGACAAGTCGACAACATGACATCAGAGGGTCGGCAAATCTCTCCAAAGGCTCCCATCCGTCCACCGCCGCGTCTGCAACAGTTGTCCACGTGTTTCTTTTGATCACCCCTTTCGAGTGACCCATTTACCCCCGAAGATGCAGCTAGTTCGGTTTTGTACAGGGAATTCGTCCCTGTGGGCGCGGCTTTCGAAACGATCATTGCCGGAGTTCACAGATCTTCCGCACAGGCTGTGGATAACTCCGGGACGGCTGTGGATACCTGTGGACAAGCGCATCCCAAATCCCGTTCCCCTCGGGGAAGTCGGGTCAATGGACAACTGCCGCAGTACACCCTTCCGAGGGGCGGTGACCGTTACCTTGGCACGCAGAGTAATTCCCCCATAACGGTCCAAGTGCCGCGAGTGCGAAACACAGTCGTGAGACGGATCTCGGCACCGGTAGCCTTGAGGGGTGATTGACCTTCGCCTGCTCCGTGAGGACCCCGACCGTGTTCGCGCCTCCCAGCGCGCCCGTGGTGAGGATGTCGCGCTCGTCGACGCCCTTCTCTCCGCCGACGAGCGGCGCAGGTCGTCCGGCGTCCGCTTCGACGAACTCCGTTCCGAGCAGAAGACGCTCGGCAAGCTGATCCCGAAGGCCTCCGGCGACGAGAAGGCCGGACTGCTCGAGAAGGCGGGCCGACTCGCCGCGGACGTCAAGACGGCGGATGCCGAGCAGCACGAGGCCGACGAGGAGACCAAGCGGCTCCTGCTCCAGCTTGGCAACCTGGTGCACCCCGACGTCCCGGTCGGCGGCGAGGAGGACTTCGTCGTCCTGGAGACGCACGGCACCGTCCGCGACTTCGGTGCCGAGGGCTTCGAGCCCAAGGACCACCTGGAGCTCGGCGAGGGGCTCGGCGCGATCGACGTCGAGCGCGGCGCGAAGGTGTCCGGCTCGCGCTTCTACTACCTGACGGGCGTCGGCGCCCTGCTGGAGCTGGCACTCGTCAACGCCGCGATGGCGAGGGCGACGGAGGCCGGGCTCACCCCGATGCTGACGCCGGCGCTGGTCCGGCCGCGTGCCATGGAGGGCACCGGCTTCCTCGGTCAGGCCGCCGAGAACGTGTACCACCTGGAGAAGGACGACTTCTATCTGGTCGGCACCTCCGAGGTCCCGCTCGCCGCGTACCACATGGACGAGATCATCGACGCGGAGAAGCTTCCGCTGCGCTACGCGGGCTTCTCCCCCTGCTTCCGCCGCGAGGCCGGTACGTACGGCAAGGACACCCGGGGCATCTTCCGTGTGCACCAGTTCGACAAGGTCGAGATGTTCTCGTTCGTCGACCCCGAGGACGCGGAGAACGAGCACAAGCGGCTCCTCGAGTGGGAGAAGGACTGGCTGAACGCCCTCGAGCTGCCGTTCCAGGTCATCGATGTGGCGTCGGGCGACCTGGGCGCGTCCGCCTCGCGCAAGTACGACTGCGAGGCCTGGATCCCCACCCAGGGCAAGTACCGCGAGCTGACCTCGGCCTCCAACTGCGACAGCTTCCAGGCCCGCCGCCTGTCGGTCCGCATGCGGGACGGCAAGAAGGTGCAGCCGCTGGCGACGCTGAACGGCACGCTGTGCGCCGTTCCGCGCACGATCGTGGCGATCCTGGAGAACCACCAGCTGGCCGACGGCTCGGTGCGGGTGCCGGAAGTCCTGCGCCCCTACCTGGGCGGCCGGGAACTGCTGGAGCCCGTCGCCAAGTGAGCGAGGCCGACCCCGCCGGAATCCCGTACAGGCTGATCGCGACCGACCTGGACGGGACGCTGCTGCGACCCGACGGAACGGTCTCGCATCGCACGCGCGAGGCGCTCGCCTCGGTCACCGCGGCGGGCGCGGCACACATCGTCGTCACCGGACGCGCCGTCCCCTGGACCCGCCACGTCCTCGACGATCTCGGCTACCGGGGTCTCGCGGTGTGCGGCCAGGGTGCGCAGGTGTACCACGCGGGGGAGCACCGGCTGCTGACGTCGCTGACGCTGGACCGGCAGATAGCCGGTCTCGCCCTGGCCAAGATCGAGGCCGAGGTGGGCCCGCTGCTGCTGGCCGCGAGCAGGGACGGACTCGACGGAGAGGTACTCGTCGGTCCCGGCTACCGGGCCCATGAGGGCCCGCTCCCTTACCAGCCGATACACGACGCGGCGGACCTGTGGTCCGCGCCCCTGAACAAGGTGTACATCCAGCACCCGACGTTGGGCGACGACGAGCTGGCCGAGGCGGCCGAGCAGGCGGCCGGCGGCCTGGTCGGCGTGACGATGGCGGGCGAGGGAATAGTCGAGATCCTTCCCCTGGGCCTGAACAAGGCGACGGGGCTGTCTCTGGCGGCGCGGCGGCTCGGGGTGAAGGGCGCCGACACGATCGCCTTCGGCGACATGCCGAACGACATCCCGATGTTCGCGTGGGCGGCGCACGGCGTCGCCATGGCCAACGCCCACGCGGACCTCAAGGCGGTCGCGGACGAGGTGACGCTGTCCAACGAGGAGGACGGCATCGCGGTCGTGCTGGAGCGACTGCTCGCCTAGGCGGTCGCATGTGTCGTTGCACCGGGTCGGTCGTGTCGCCGATGGTGTCCTCGTGCGGAGGATGCGCGGATCGAACGCGCGCGGGCCGTCAGGACCCGATCACGGCTTAGCAAGCCGGTGCCTTACCACTCGGCCAATCCTCCGGGTGGGCGGCCCGCGCGAATCCACTCGCGCGCTCGAAGCGGCCGCCCCGGGCAGCTCTGTACGCGGTCGGGGCTCGACGGAGGGCTAACTGCTCCGGAGTCCGCCGCGGCTGCCCTGCAGGGAGCAGGACGGACTGTCGTGCATGGACATCGCCCGGCTCCTCTCCCAGAACGTGGCGCCGGTCACCGGCGTCGTGGACACCACTACTGTGCCGGGCAACCTGATCGGGCGCCACCGAAATAAATCGCGCCCGCCGTATGCCTGATCGCGCCGGGCGTGCGGCGCGGGCGCAGTCGCTACCGGCGCCGCCACCTGCGGCGGCGCGCCTTGCTGAAGAACCAGCCGGCGGGCGGCTCGTCGGAGCGCCACGGCTGGGGGTCGGGCGCCTGGTTGCGCCAGCGGGCCGCCAGCATCCGGGCACGCGCGGACTGCTCCGTCGTGGGCGCGGACCGTATGAAGTCCTCGTCGAACACGACGCCGTCAAAGCCGTCCCCTGCCTCGCCCGCTCCATCTCCTTCAGGTGCCTGCGCGGCCATCCCCGTTCCTTTCCACTGCACATCCCCTTTGCCCAAGTGTGCATGGGTAGGGGTGAAGCCGCCGTCAAGAATGCGTTCGAAATGGCGGGACCGACGATACGGAGGCGGAACGCGTCGGGGGGCACGGCCGCAGTGCGGGCCGCACCCCCCTGGGGAGCCGGGCCCGGGCCCGGCGATCCGCCTACTCCTCGCCCGCCAGCGTCAGCGTCCGCAGCTTCCGTCCCGCGTACCAGGTGGCGGCCACGGTCACCACGACCAGCAGCACCGTCGCGGTGGGCAGCTTCACGTCGGAGGTGACGAGGGAGCTGTCGGAGACCTTGTGCGCGACGGCGAGCGCCCACTGCTGGACGCTGAGCGTGCGCGCCCCGGAGACCAGCGAGCCGAAGAGCGCCTCCCAGACCAGTGCGTACACCAGGCCGAAGACCACTGCGTGCCGGCTCACGGTGCCGAGCAGCAGGAACAGCGCCGCGTACGCGATCGAGGCGACCAGCGCGGCCACCGTGTACGCGACGGCGATCTGCTGGCCGTTGCCGTTGAGGATCATTCCCGCGACGAACGTCGGCAGCGCCGAGAACGCCATGGTGACCGCGATCGCGACGATCAGCTTGGTGAAGATGATCGTGGGCCGCTTCACGGGCTTGGCCAGCAGGTACACCACCGAACCGTCATCGATCTCCGGCCCGATGGCGCCGGTGCCGGCGATGACACCGATGATCGGCACCATCGTGGCCAGGGCGAAACCGCCGAGGACGTCGTGGGCCACCTGGTCGTCGGCACCGGTCAGCGCCCGGACGACGGCGGAGATCACGATCAGCAGCACGGGCAGTGCGCCGAGAACGAGGGCACGGCGGCGGCCGAGCAGGCCCCGGTAGGTGAGCCGGGCGACTGTGGGGTCGTACATCTTCGGCCTCCTACGCCGCGACGAGATACGAGAAGACGGACTCGAGGGACTCGTCGGACGGCGAGACCGTGAGCAGCCGGATGCCGTGCTCGCGCGCGACCTTGGGCAGCAGGGCCGTGAACCGGCCGAAGTCCACCGCCTGGATGCGCAGCGCACCCTCGGCGAGGTCGACCTCGATACCGGCCGTCGACGGGTCGGCGATCAGCGCGGCCGCGAGCGTCCGGTCGTCGCTGGAGCGCACGAGGTAACGGTGCGGGCGGTCGGTCATCAGACGGCGGATCCTGCGGAAGTCGCCGCTCGCCGCATGCCGTCCGGCCACGATCACCTCGATGTGCGAGGCGAGTTGCTCGACCTCCTCGAGGATGTGCGACGAGAAGAGCACGGTGCGCCCCTCGGCGCCCATCCGCCTCAGCAGGTCCATGAGCTGCATGCGCTGACGCGGGTCCATGCCGTTGAACGGCTCGTCGAGGAGCAGCAGGGACGGGTCGTGCACGAGCGCGGACGCCATTTTCACGCGCTGGCGCATGCCCTTGGAGTACGTGGAGATCTTCCGGTCCTGCGCGTACTCCATCTCGACCGTGGCGAGGGCGCGCGCGGCGGCCTTCGCGCCGAGACCGTGCAGTTCGGCGTTGGCGACGACGAATTCGCGTCCGGTCAGGAAGTCGTACATCGCCTCCCGCTCGGGGACGATGCCGATCTGCTTGTAGATCTGCTCGTTGCGCCACACCGGCTGCCCGTCCAGGGTGACGGTGCCGGTGGAGGGGGCGAGGAAGCCACCCATCATGTTGATGAGCGTGGACTTCCCGGCGCCGTTGGGGCCCAGCAGACCGGTGACGCCGGGGCCGATGGTCATGGTGACGTCGTTGACTGCGACCACATTGCCGAACCAGCGCGAGACGTGGTCGATGGAAAGAGTGCTCATGGGCGCAGCCCATTCCTCGGGAGGGTGGTGGTGGGCGACGGGCGGGAGATCACAGTCCGACCTTTCGGTAGCGGCGCATCAGCAGTCCGTAGCTGCCCGCGACCAGTCCCAGGACGACGAGGAGATGGACGATGCCCTGTGCGGCGGAGGGGCCGTGTCCTCCGGGATAGGAGGACGTCGCACCCAGGAAGGCCGTCTGCACACCGTCGATGAGCGTGACGGGCGAGAACAGCCCCATCCAGACGATGGCGTTGGAGTCGCCCGACTGCGCGTCGGCGATGGCCTGGATGGTGGAGACCGCTCCGTAGGAGATGGTCAGGACGGCGATGACCGCCGCGATCCCGAATCCGCGCCGAGGCGTCGCCGCCGCGATGACCAGGCTGATCCCGGCGAACAGCAGGGAGAGCAGGGCCACGGAGACCAGCGCCTGGGCGAATCCCTTGGTCTGGTGCTCGAAGTCCAGCTTCGCCAGCAGCGCGCCCACGTAGAGGACCAGCAGCGGTGCGGCCGTGAGGATGAACATCGCCGAGGCCAGCGCCGCGTACTTGGCGCGGACGTAGTCGGCGGTCTCGATGGGCCGCGAGAAGTACAGCGGGACGGTCTTGAAGCGCAGGTCGCGGGAGACCGACTGGGGCGCCTGCGAGGCGACGTACAGGCCGATGATGGCCTGCATGATGATCGCATACCGGGTGTACTCGACGGGCAGGTCCTTCGCCTTGGTGGCGACCGCGACCGCCACCATGATCAGCGCGGGCGCGCACATGACCACGAACAGCAGCATCGGCAGCACCTTGGACTTCACCGACCGTCCGAGGCCGTAGGCGCCGCGCAGGGACTGCGAGTACAGCGAGCGGCGCGCGTAGGCGCGGCCGAGTCGCGGGCCGTCGTAGTTGCGATAGCCGATGTTGTGGATCCGGGTCTGCTCGGCGCCACGGGCCGTGGACTGCTCAACCGCCATGGCCGATCGCCTCCTTCCGCTGCTCGTCGCTGTCCTTGAAGACCTCTGCGATCTGGTGCCTGCGCTGCTCCATGCGGACCAGGCCGAGGCCCAGCTCGGCGACGACGTCCCGGACGAGGTCGTACGTCTGCTCACGCTCCGCGGTCAGCAGCAGGATGTGGCCGGCGCCCGGCAGACCGCTGCTGTCGTGGGTGGTCACCCCGCGCGCCAGGAGCGCTTCGCGGACCGCGCCGGTGCCGTCCGGGTGCTCGTCGGTGTCGGTGACCTCGATCGCGAGGGTCGTGGTGGTCTGGGTGAAGTCCCGGGTGGAACTGGAGCGCAGGAGCTTGCCGCCGTCGATGACGACGACGTGGTCGCAGGTGCGTTCCAGCTCGCCGAGCAGATGGGAGGTCACCAGGACCGAGATGCCGAAGTCGGTGTGGACGCGGCGGATCAGGCCCAGCATCTCGTCGCGGCCGACCGGGTCGAGGCCGTTGGTCGGCTCGTCCAGGAAGACCAGTTGGGGATCGTGCACCAGGGCCTGGGCGAGCTTGACGCGCTGCTTCATGCCGGTCGAGTAACCGCCGATGGGGCGGTAGCGCTCCTCGTACAGGCCGACATGGCGCAGGGTGTCCGCGGTGCGCTCACGGGCGGCGGCCGGGGGCAGTCCGGACATGCGCGCCATGTGGACCACGAACTCGGTGGCCGACACGTCGGGCGGCAGGCAGTCGTGCTCCGGCATGTACCCGACGCGCTCACGGATGGCGCCGCCCTTGGTGGCGACGTCGAGTCCGAGCACTTCGGCTCGGCCCTCGGTGGCGGGGGACAGACCCAGCAGGATCTTGATCAATGTGGACTTGCCGGCTCCGTTGGCACCGACGAGTCCCGTCACACCGGGCCCGACGTCCACGGAGAGCCGGTCAAGCGCGGTCACCCTGGGGAACCGCTTGCTCAGGCTTTCGGTCGCGATCACAGTCACATCCCCGAAGGTAGTGACACAGCCCATGCCGGTCGTCAGACCCCAGAGCCGTCTTGACATCAGACTCCAGTCGTACGGGTCCTTAGGGGTCCCCCTCAGGTCGAACCCGCCGGCGGCCCCGCACCGGCGGAATGCCGCTATTGACGAAATCTCTAACAACTGCGAGATTCGCCGATGTCACGTTACGGGCACGTAGCGCAATCGCGGGGCGCCCGGAGCGTGGCGGGGGAACGGCGGTGCCGCGTGAACTCCCGGCGGGGTTCGAGGCGGAACCGCGGCGTGCGCGGAGGCGGCCGCAGCACACCACTCGATCGTGGCGGACCGCGGACACCGACTGCGGGCGCCGGACAGAGGACGGAGGACGGGTGACTCTCACAGGGGCGCGCGAGCGCCGGGTGCGGACAGGTGGAATCGAACTGTGCGTCGCCGAGATGGGAGACCCCGCGCGGCCCACGGTGGTGCTCGTGCACGGCTATCCCGACAGCAAGGAAGTGTGGTCGGAGGTGGCCGAACGTCTCGCCGGCCGTTTCCACGTGGTGCTGTACGACGTCCGCGGGCACGGCCGGTCGACCGCGCCGACGCCGCTGCGCGGCGGATTCACACTGGAGAAGCTGACGGACGACTTCCTCGCGGTCCTGGACGCGGTCAGCCCCGGCCGACCGGTGCACCTGGTGGGACACGACTGGGGATCGGTGCAGTCCTGGGAGTTCGTCACCGTCGAGCGCACCGAGGGCCGGATCGCGTCCTTCACCTCGATGTCCGGACCGTCCCTGGATCACTTCGGGCACTGGATCAAGCAGCGCGTACGGCGTCCGACCCCCCGCCGGGTGGGCCAACTGCTCGGCCAGGGTGCGAAGTCCTGGTACGTGTACCTGTTGCACACGCCCGCCCTGCCGGAGCTCGCCTGGCGAGGCCCGCTCGGCAGCCGGTGGCCCAAGGTCCTGCGACGGATCGAGAAGGTGCCCGACGGTGACTATCCGACCCCGTCCCTGCGCACGGACGCCGCTCACGGCGCATGGCTGTACCGCGACAATGTGCGGTCCCGGCTGAGCCGTCCACGCACCGACGCCCGCGCACATGCTCCCGTCCAGCTGATCACGCCGCTCGGAGACGCGTTCCTCTCCGAGCGGCTCTACGACGAACTGGAGCGGTGGGCACCGCGGTTGACCCGTCACACGCTCCCCGCCAAACACTGGATCCCGCGCACCCGGCCGGACCAGGTGGCCACCTGGATCTCGGAGTTCGTGACCGCTGTCGAGAGCGGAGATCCGGCACCGGCGGCGAACGGCCGGTACGCGCAGCGGTTCGCGGGACAGCTCGTGCTGGTCACCGGCGCCGGCAGCGGCATCGGGCGGGCCACGGCGCTCGCCTTCGCCGAGGCCGGAGCGCGTGTGGTGGTCGTCGACCGGGACGCGGAGGGGGCCGCCCGCACCGCGGAGCAGGCCCGGTCCGGCGGCGCCCGGTCGGCATGGGCCGAGACGGTCGACGTCTCCGACGAGCGGGCCATGGAGAAGCTCGCCGAGAAGGTCGCCGGCGAGTACGGCGTTGTGGACGTACTGGTGAACAACGCCGGTATCGGCCTGTCCGGTTCGTTCTTCGACACGACCACCGACGACTGGCGCAGGGTCCTCGACGTCAACTTGTGGGGGGTGATCCACGGTTGCCGTCTCTTCGGTAGGCGGATGGCCGAGCGGGGACAGGGCGGCCACATCGTCAACGTCGCCTCTGCGGCGGCGTATCAGCCCTCCAAGGCACTGCCTGCCTACAGCACCTCCAAGGCGGCGGTCCTGATGCTCAGCGAGTGCCTGCGTGCGGAGTTGGCCGGACGGGACATCGGAGTGTCGGCCGTCTGCCCCGGCTTCGTCCACACGAACATCACGTCGACCGCGCGGTTCACGGGCGTGGACGCGGCGGAGGAGAAGCGGCGGCAGGAGAGGACGGCGCGCTTGTACGGCCTGCGCGGATACCCGCCGGAGAAGGTCGCCGACGCGATCCTGCGGGCCGTCGTACGCAACCAGGCGGTCGTACCGGTCACCCCCGAGGCGCGGGGTGCGCACCTGATGTCCCGCTTGGCTCCGAAGGCGCTGCGGGCCATCGCCCGGCTCGATCCACCACTGTGACGGCCGAGTTGGGGATCGGTCACGACACCTCGCATCATCTCGTCCGGCTCCACGGGGATGTTCAGGCGTTCAGAGGCCACCGTGCTTTCCCCTGGCCGTAGTTCGCTCCGCGTCGGCGTCGGTCGACGTGCGCCGAATCCCGTCCCGTACGACGGGCGTCGAGGCACAACCGGCCGTGCTTCAACTCGTTTCCACACGCGGGACGTTCAGGTTGAGCCGAACCTGCAGTGGGCGATCACTCGTCGATCGAAGGAACGGACAACTCATCCTTCGCTACTGCGTGTTCCTACAGGAGTCTCACCATTCGCATCATGATGCGCGCGCAACTCGAGCCACAGGAAGCCCGTTTGACTCCGTTCGACACAGAAGACCTTCGAACAACCTCAGTTGGCGAACCAGCCCGCTCCGCTTACAAGTTGTCCACAGAACTGCCAAGTAGCCTGTGGATAACCGCACTTGGCTGTGGACCAAACATCGACGACGAAATCGGATGCGTGATCCACGTCTCGTCCCTCACGCTGTGCACATGAAGGACGAGAACGACGACAGACGCACCGTGAAGGTGTCGAAGTACCTCTCGAAGCATCTGCGGCACCAGCCGGAACGGATCGGGCTCACGCTCGACGAGGCCGGCTGGGTGGAGATCGACACGCTGCTCGCCGCAGCCGCCGCGCACGGCTTCCGGATCACACGTGCCGAACTGGACCACGTGGTCGCCGGCAATGACAAGAAGCGTTTCGCCGTCGAGGGCGGCCGCATCCGCGCCAGCCAGGGGCACAGCGTCGACGTCGACCTGGGGCTGCCTCCGGCCACCCCGCCCGCCTACCTCTACCACGGGACCGTCGCGCGCCATCTGGACGCGATCCAGGCCGAGGGCCTGCGGCCGATGAACCGCCACGACGTCCACCTCTCGCCGGACCGCGAGACCGCCACCCGCGTCGGCGCCCGCCGCGGCCGGCCGGTCGTCCTCGGCGTGGACGCCGAGGCCATGCACCGCGACGGCCATGTCTTCCATGTCAGCGCCAACGGTGTGTGGCTCACCCGGTCCGTGCCGCCGCGCTATCTGCGTTTCCCCGGCCCGCACTGACCCGTCGCCCGCACCGTGCGGGGCCCCCTGTTCAGGCCCGTGATCCGGCCGCCACCTGCGCCCCCGTAGGCTCGATGCATGAGTCTGCGTCTGAGCACCGTGATCCTGCCGTACCTCCGCTGGCACAAGGGCGGGCGTGCCGCCTGGCAGCGTGCGGAGCAGCTCGGTTTCCACACCGCGTTCACCTACGACCACCTCTCGTGGCGGTCCTTCCGCGACGGCCCCTGGTTCGGTGCGATCCCCACCCTGACGGCCGCTGCCTCGGTGACGCAGGGTATGCGCCTGGGCACGCTGGTGACCTCGCCGAACTTCCGGCACCCGGTCACCCTCGCCAAGGAACTGATCTCCCTCGACGACATCTCCGGTGGCCGGATCACGCTCGGCATCGGTGCGGGGGGTACCGGCTTCGACGCCACCGCGCTCGGCCAGGAACCCTGGACCCCGCGTGAGCGCGCCGACCGGTTCGGGGAGTTCCTCCCGCTGCTCGACCGCCTGCTCACCGAGGACTCCGTCTCGTACGAGGGCCGGCACTACTCGGCGGACGAGGCGCGCAACATCCCCGGCTGCGTCCAGCGGCCCCGGCTGCCGTTCGCGGTCGCCGCGACGGGACCGCGCGGTCTGCTGCTCGCCGCGCGACACGGTCAGGCCTGGGTGACCACCGGCGACCCGAACCTGTACGAGACCGGCACCCCCGAGCAGTCGGTCCAGGCGCTGCGCACGCAGACCGAGAGGCTGGCCGAGGCGTGTGGCACGATCGGCCGCGACGCCACGGAGCTCGACAAGGTCCTGCTCACCGGCTTCACCCCGGACCGAGGCCGTCCGCTGGAGTCCCTCGACGCGTTTGTCGACTTCGCCGGCCGGCACCAGGAGCTGGGCTTCACCGACCTCGTGGTCCACTGGCCCATCCCCGACTCCGACTTCGCGGCGGACGAGAAGGTCTTCGAACGGATCGCCCTGGAGGCACCCGCGCAGCTGGGCTGACCGTGACGGAGGGTGACACCGGGGAGTGGTATCACTCACCTGTGCGGACTTTCGCACGATCGTGCGGGCATATGCGCGAGAATGAGGCCCGTGACCTCAGCGACCCGACAGCCCGAGACCCCCGCCTCCATCGTTCCGCCCCGTCTGATCGCGACAGATCTCGACGGCACCCTTCTGCGCGACGACAAGTCGGTCTCCGGGCGCACGGTCGCCGCGCTGGCCGCCGCCGAGGAGGCCGGTATCGAGGTGTTCTTCGTCACGGGCCGCCCGGCCCGCTGGATGGACGTCGTCAGCGACCATGTGCACGGACATGGACTGGCGATCTGCGGCAACGGCGCCGCCGTGGTCGATCTGCACGGCGGCCCGGGCACCCACCGCTTCGTCAAGGTCCGGGAACTGCCCCGGGACAACGCGGTGGACGCCGTACGCCTGCTGCGGGACGCCGCACCCGGCACGGTCTATGCCATCGAGCAGACGTACGGCTTCTACCAGGAACCGGACTACCCCAAGCTGCACATGGAGAGCCCGGATCTCCGCGCACCCGCCGAGGAGCTGCTCGCACGGGACGCCCCGGGCACCCAGCAGCCGGTGCTCAAGATCCTCGCCTACCACCCGGACCTGGACCCGGACGCCTTCCTCACCCTCGCCCGCCTCGCCGTCGGCAACCGGGCGTCCATCACCCGGTCCAGCCCCAGCGCACTGCTGGAGATCAGCGGTCCCGGCGTCTCCAAGGCGAGCACGCTGGCGCTGTGCTGCGCCGAACGCGGCATCTCGCACGAGGAGGTCGTCGCCTTCGGTGACATGCCGAACGACGTGGAGATGCTGTCCTGGGCGGGGCAGTCGTACGCCATGGGCAATGCGCACCCGGACGTGATCGAGGCGGCGTCAGGGCGGACCGTGGCCAACAACGAGGACGGCGTGGCCGTCGTGATCGAACGGATCCTCGCGGAACGGCTGTAGTCGCCGGCGAGGCACATCACACCTTCACGCCCCGGGCCGCCAGCCAGGGCACGGGGTTGACGCCCGACCCGAACGCGGGTGTGGACCGGACCTCGAAGTGCAGATGGGGACCGGTCGAGTTGCCCGTCGTTCCCGACTGGGCGATCCACTGCCCGGCCTTCACCCGGTCACCCTGGTCGACGGTGACGGCGGCGAGATGGGCGTACTGGGTGCAGAAGCCGCCCGCATGCTTGATCACGACCTCCATGCCGAACGCGCCCCCGCACGTCACGCGCACCACCTGCCCGGCCCCCACGGCCCGCACCGGCGACCCGATGGGCACCGCGAAGTCCTGGCCGGTGTGCCCGCGCGCCCAGTGGCTGCCTCCGCTGCCGAAGCCCGCGGACAGCCGGTACCCCTCCACCGGTGTCACCCATGGGTGCCCGATTCTCCGGCGCGGCTGCTGGAGATGGACGGCGCCCCGGCAGGTCCTCGTGGCCGCGGCGGCGTCGGCCTGGCGCTGCAACACCGCGCGCGCCACGTCCAGCTTCGTCTGAACGGTCCGGTTCCGGGTGGCCAGGACCCCGTACTGCTTCTGGAGCGCCCTCCATCGTGCCGAGGCGCGTGTCCGTTCCCTGGTGAGGCGGGTCTCCGCCTGACGGCTTCTGGCCACCGCGTATGCGACCGCGAGGTCCACACGGGCGAGCACGTCATGAGTCTGCATCAGTTCGCGGGTGCTGTCCGGGAGCAGCGAGGTGTAGGACACCCCTCCGCTCTGGCGGTACTGCGCGCGGGCTATTCGTCCGAGGTCCTTGTGCAGGGCCGTCGTCACCGTGCGCGCACGGACGAGGAGCTTCTCGTCCCTACTGGCTATGGAACGCTGCGTCTCGGACTCGTGGCGCAGCTTCTCGTACTGCCGCGCCACCACGGCGGCGTCGTCGTTGAGCCGCGCCACCAGAACGCTGGCGCCGGCGGCCGCGTCGAGACCCGACGCCCCGTCGGCGGCCGCGGCGGGCCGTCCCGGGAACAGCGCGACGGTGCCCAGCAGCAGGGAAACAACCAGGGGACAACAGTGAGGTGATCGCATGTCAATGATCGTGGCCCGTGTCGCGGCCGCGGTCCTGTCGACGTCCTACGCACGGGGGACGGGACGACCACATATGGCCCAGTGGCTTCCCTCGTGGGAGGGTCGGCCACTGCTCCGTCCGCCGCATGCCGCCTACTGGACTTCGGCGAGTTCCCGAACCGCCGGCACGGCCCGCACCGCCCGGTCGCCCAAGAGGTCCCCGCGGGCCTCCCGTTCCAGCATCTCCCGCAACGGTCCGTCCGTCGCAACGAGTTCGGCGTAGGGACCGCGCTGGACCACATGGCCCTCCACGAGCACGATCACCTCGTCGACTGCCTCGAGTCCGGCCAGCCGATGAGTGATCAGCAGCGTCGTACGGCCCTCCGTGGCGGCCAGCAGATCCGCCGTGAGAGCGTCCGCCGTCGGCAGGTCGAGGTGTTCCGCGGGCTCGTCCAGGACCAGGACGGGGAAGTCGGCGAGCAGGGCCCGGGCCAGTGCGAGCCGCTGCCGCTGACCGCCGGAGAGGCGTGCGCCGTGCTCGCCGACCAAGGTGCCGAGGCCGTCGGGGAGTCCGTCCGCCCAGTCGAGCAGACGGGCACGCGCGAGCGCGTCGCGCAGCTCCGCCTCATCGGCGTTCCTCCGCGCGAGCAGCAGGTTCTCCCGCACGGAACTGTCGAAGAGATGCGCGTCCTGTGCGCACAGCCCGACCATGCGTCGCACATCGTCCCCGTCGAGGGCGTACGCATCGGTGCCACCCAGCGTGTAGGAGCCGCCGTCCGCATCGAGGAACCGCAGCAGAACCTGCGCGAGTGTCGTCTTGCCCGCGCCCGACGGGCCCACCACGGCGATCCTGCGGCCCTGTTCCAGGGTGAGGTCGAATCCGCCGAGGGCGTCCCGCTCCCGTCCGTCGTGACGGGCGGTCAGCCCCGCCAGAACGAGCGGGAAGGGTGACGGGGGCGCCTGCCGCGGCAGGTCCGGTTCACGCACCGGTTCCGGGGCGTCCAGCACCTCGTACACGCGCTCCGCGCTCCGGCGCACCCGCTGCCGATACTGCACGGCGAGCGGCAGCCCCGTCACCGCCTCGAACGCGGCCAGCGGGGTCAGCACCACGACGGCCATCGCCACCCCTCCGAGCCGGCCGTCGGCCACGGCGCGGGCCCCGACGAGGGCGGCGGCCGCAACTGTCAGCCCGGTGACGAGCGCGGTGAGCCCGTCACCGAGCGCTGTAGCGGTGGCGGTGCGGGAGGCGATGCGGGTGAGTACCCCGTCCGCCCGCCGTGTACCGGCCGTCCGTTCGGGCAGCGCACCCGCGACCGTCAATTCGGCGGTCCCGGTGAGCAGGTCCGTCACCCGGGTCGCCAACTCGCCGCGGGCGGGCGCCAGTCTCCGTTCCGCACGGTGTGCCACGGCGCCGGTCAGCAGGAGTACGCCGACACCGGCCGCCAGCAGCCCGACCGCCAGGACGGCACCGGCCTCGGGCAGCAGCCAGGCGGTGAAGCCGACGGAGCCGGCCGACACGACGAGTGCTGCACCCACGGGCAGCAGCCAGCGCAGCCAGTAGTCCGACAGTGTGTCCACATCGGCGACGAGGCGCGTCAGCAGATCGCCGCGCCGGGTCGTCCGCAGTCCGGCCGGGGCGAGTCGTTCCAGTCGGCGGTAGACGGCCACCCGGGTGTCGGCCAGCATCCGCAGCACTGCGTCGTGCGACACAAGCCGCTCCGCGTACCGGAACACCGCCCGTCCGATACCGAACGCCCGCGTCGCCGTCACGGCGACCATCAGATAGAGCACGGGGGGCTGCTGGGAGGCTCGCGAGATGAGCCAGCCGGACGTGGCCATCAGCCCGACGGCGCTCGCCGGTGCGAGGCTGCCGAACAGCAGCGCAAGGGTGAGCCGTCCGCGCCGAGGGCCCGCCATGGCCCGGACGCGGGCGAACAGGCCGGCTGGCCGCAACGGGGCGGTGACGGGCGCCCGCTCGTCGTGTGCCGCTGCTCCCGGCGGTGTCCCCTGGCGGGATGACGGTACGGATCCGGCCCGCGTGGGACCGCTCGTGCGGGCCTGCTCCTGTGCATCGAGCCGCACCACCCGGTCCGCCAACGCCAGCAGCGCCGGCCGGTGCACGACGAGCAGCACCGTACGGCCGGCTGCCAGCGTGCGCACCGCCTCCACGATGTCCGCCTCGGTCGCTCCGTCCAGCGACGCCGTCGGCTCGTCGAGCAGCAGCACCGGCCGGTCGGCGAGGAACGCCCGTGCCAGTGCGAGTCGTTGCCGCTGCCCCGCGGACAGTCCGGCACCGTCCTCGCCGAGCACCGTGTCGGCACCGGCGGGCAGGACGTCGACGAACTCCAGCGCCCCGGCATCGGCCAGCGCCCTCCGTACCGCGGCGTCGTCCGCGTCCGGCCGGGCCAGCCGTACGTTCTCGGTGACGGTGCCCGCGTACAGATGCGGTCGCTGCGGCACCCATGCGATCCGCGAGCGCCACTCGTCGAGGTCGGCCGTGGTGAGGTCGGCTCCTCCGACGCACACCCGCCCCTGGCCGGGCTCGACGAATCCGAGCAGTACGTTCAGCAGCGTGGTCTTGCCGGCGCCGCTCGGTCCGACAAGGGCGACCGTCTCACCTGCCCCGATTGACAAGGACACCGCCGACACGGCATCGGAAGACCGTCCGGGGTACCGCACGCTCACGCCCTCGAAGGTGATCTCCCCCTCCGGAAGCCTCCGGGTCCCGCGGGCGGGCACGGGGGTCTCCAGCACCGCGAAGATCTCCTCCGCCGCGGACAGGCCTTCCGCCGCCGCGTGGTACTGCGCGCCCACCTGCCGCAGCGGCAGATACGCCTCCGGCGCGAGGACGAGGATGACGAGCCCGATGTACAGATCCATGTCGCCGTGCACAAGCCGCATGCCGATGGTCACCGCGACGAGCGCGACCGAGATCGTGGCGAGCAGCTCCAGCGCGAAGGACGACAGGAACGCGATCCGCAGTGTCCGCATCGTCGCCCGCCGGTACTCACCGGTGATCCGCTTGATGGACTCCGCCTGTGCCTTGGCCCTGCCGAACACCTTGAGCGTCGGCAGCCCGGCGACCACGTCGAGGAAATGCCCGGACAGCCGGGACAGCAGCCGCCACTGGCGGTCCATCTGCGACTGGGTGGCCCAGCCGATCAGCATCATGAAGAGCGGGATGAGCGGCAGCGTCGCGACGATGATCGCCGCCGAAACCCAGTCCTCGGTGACGATCCGTGCGAGCACCGCCACCGGCACGACCACCGCCAGACCCAACTGCGGCAGATAGCGGGAGAAGTAGTCGTCGAGGGCGTCGACACCTCGGGTGGCCAGAGCGACCAGTGATCCCGTCCGCTGACCGGCGAGCCACCCGGGGCCGAGGGCCCCGGCCCGCTCCAGCAGCCGTCGGCGCAGCTCGGACTTCACGGCCGCGCTCGCCCGGTGGGCGGCGAGTTCGGTGAGCCAGGAGACCACGGCCCGGCCGGCCGCGACCGCAACCAGGAGCAGCAGGGGCGTGCGCAGTTCGGCGGCCGAGTGGTGGTGCTGGAAGGCGCCGACCACCACCTCGGAGATCAGCATGGCCTGGGCGATCACCAGTGCAGCTCCGACGGCGCCCAGCCCGACGACCGCCACAAGGAAGAGCCGGGTGGCCCGCGCGTAGCGGAGGAGCCGCGGATCGATCGGTTTCACGTGAAACATGCCTTTCCGGACAGGGGACGGGCGTTTCACGGGCAACGCCCGTCCCGACCAGAACTCAGTGCGTGGCTCCTGCGGCGTCGGCGATGTGCTGCGTGCCGATGCGCTTGCGGAACACCCAGTACGTCCATCCCTGGTAGAGCAGGACGAGCGGTGTGGCGATACCGGCGCACCACGTCATGATCTTCAGGGTGTAGGGGCTCGATGAGGCGTTGCTCACCGTCAGGCTCCAGTCCGCGTCGAGCGTGGACGGCATGACGTTCGGAAACAGCGTCAGGAAGAGCATCGCGACCGCGGCCACGACGGTGACGCCGGAGAGCGCGAACGCCCATCCCTCCCGCCCGGCCTGGTTCGCCACGAGGGCCACGACCAGTGCGGCCACCGCCACGATCAGCGCGATCAGGCTCTTGCCGTCGCCCTGGTCGATCTGTGCCCGGACGAGGAAGAGCAGGGCCAGGGCGGCCGTCAGCAGACCGACCCAGCGGGCCAGCCTCCGGGCCCGTTCCCGGATGTCCCCGACGGTCTTGAGCGCCGTGAACACCGTGCCGTGGAAGGTGAACAGAGTCAGCGTCACCAGGCCGCCGAGGAGCGCGAAGGGGTTCAGCAGATCCCCGACGCCGCCCACGTACTCGAGGTTCCGGTCGATCTTGACGCCCCGCACGATGTTGGCGAAGGCCACACCCCACAGGAATGCGGGGATCAGCGAGGTCCAGAAGATCGCGGTCTCCCAGTTGCGCTGCCACCTCTCCTCGGGTCGCTTGGCCCGGTACTCGAAGGCGACACCGCGCACGATCAGGCAGACCAGGATGACCAGCAACGGCAGATAGAACCCGGAGAAGAGCGTGGCGTACCACTCGGGGAACGCGGCGAAGGTAGCGCCGCCCGCGGTGAGCAGCCACACCTCGTTGCCGTCCCAGACGGGCCCGATCGTGTTGATCAGCACCCGCCGCTCCGGCCGGTTGCGGGCCAGCAGCTTGGTGAGGATGCCGACCCCGAAGTCGAAGCCCTCCAGGAAGAAGTAGCCGATCCAGAGAACCGCTATGAGGACGAACCAGACGTCGTGAAGTTGCATGATCTGAGCGCTCCCTCGGCCTAGTACGAGAAGGCCATCGGCTTGTCGGCGTCCGTGGAGTCGCCGCCGATCCTTGTGGGCGGATGGAGATCGGACTCGCTGAGCTCCGGCGGTCCCGCCTTGACGTACTTGACGAGCAGCTTGACCTCGATGACCGCGAGAATCGCGTACAGCAGGGTGAACACGGTCATGGACGTGAGGACCTCGCCCTGGGACACACTGGGGGAGACCGCGTCACGGGTGCGCAGCACGCCATAGACGACCCACGGCTGACGGCCCATCTCGGTGAATATCCAGCCCCAGGAGTTGGCGATGAGCGGGAAGCCCAGGGTCAGGACGGCTATGCGCCAGTACCAGGTGGTGAGCCTCGGGCCGAGCGGCTTCTTCCGGAGGAGGACCAGATGCGGCACCTCGTCCTCACCCACCCGCAGATGGGCGGGGAGCAGGAACTTCTTGCGGGTGAGCCAGAGCCCGGCGAGCCCGATGGTGAAGGACGCCATGCCGAAGCCGATCATCCAGCGGAATCCCCAGAAGGTGACGGGGATGATCGGACGGTAGTCACCGGGGCCGTACTTCTGCTGCTCCGCCTTGTTGGTGTCGTTGATGCCGGGGACGTAGGAGCTGAAGTCGTCGTTGGCCAGGAAGGACAGAAGGCCCGGGACGGACAGCTCGACGCTGTTGTGCCCCTTGCTGACGTCTCCGTAGGCGAAGATCGAGAAAGGTGCGGGGCTCTCGCCGTCCCACAGGGCCTCGGCGGCGGCCATTTTCATCGGCTGCTGCTTGAACATGACCTTGCCGAGGAGGTCACCGCTGACGGCAGTCAGCAGGCCGGCGATGACGACGGTGACCAGACCGAGCCGCAGCGAGCTCTTCATCACGGGGATGTGCTTCTTGCGCAGCAGGTGGTAGGAGGCGATGCCGACCATGAACGCGCCGCCCGTGAGGAAGGCCGCGGACAGGGTGTGGAAGACCTGGGTGAGCGTGGTGTTCTGGGTCAGGACCTGCCAGAAGTCGGTGAGTTCGGCGCGGCCCTTCTCCTTGTTGATCCGGTAGCCGACCGGGTGCTGCATCCAGGAGTTGGCCGCGAGGATGAAGTACGCCGACAGGATCGTGCCGATGGACACCATCCATATGCACGCGAGGTGGATCTTCTTCGGCAGCTTGTCCCAGCCGAAGATCCACAGACCGATGAAGGTGGACTCGAAGAAGAAGGCTATGAGTGCCTCGAAGGCGAGCGGGGCACCGAAGATGTCACCGACGAAGCGCGAGTAGGCGGACCAGTTCATGCCGAACTGGAACTCCTGGACGATGCCGGTGACGACACCCATCGCAATGTTGATCAAGAAGAGCTTGCCCCAGAACTTCGTGGCCCGGAGGTACTTCTCCTTCTCCGACCGCACCCAGGCTGTCTGCAGACCGGCCGTCAGCGCGGCCAGCGAGATCGTCAGCGGAACGAACAGGAAGTGGTAGACGGTGGTGATACCGAACTGCCATCGCGCCAGAGTCTCCGGTGCCAATGCCATGTCCACGTCGTGTTCTCCTTACGTCGCCGTGGTCACAAGCGGTGGCTCGCCCCTTTTGTCCCAGACATCACTGGATCAATCGGGACGCGTTTGTGAACGCGTTCACATTCACAAGCAATTATGGCGCATAGGGGTTCGAGTCCGGATGGGTGGGGGGTCCCTTAAGCCGACGGACCATCGGACCCGGGCCGGGACCGGCCGGCCCATGGCGCGACCCGGCCACTTCCGCCAGGCCGCCGAGACCCGCGGGCCCGAACGCACTCGGCGTGCCCCCACCGCCACGGGGACGGTGGGGGCACGCCGGTACACGCCTGCGCGAAGACCGCTAGCCCTCCTTGGGGTAGCCCTCCGCGACCTTCATGAAGATGTCGTTCCCCTCGACCTCGCCGATCGTCACGCGCACCCCTTCACCCGGGAAGGGCCGCACGACCACGCCCGCCTGCTCGCAGACGGCCGCGAAGTCCATGGTCCGCTCCCCCAGCCGCAGCCACACGAAGTTCGCCTGCGTCTCGGGCACCGTCCAGCCCTGGGCGCGCAGGGCGTCCATGACCCGGGAGCGCTCGCCCACCAACGAGCCGACGCGGCCCAGTAGTTCGTCCTCCGCCCGCAGCGAGGCGATCGCCGCCTCCTGTGCCAGCTGGCTCACACCGAACGGCACCGCCGTCTTGCGCAGCGCCGCGGCCACCGGCTCATGGGCGATCGCGAAGCCGACGCGCAGTCCCGCGAGGCCGTAGGCCTTGGAGAAGGTGCGCAGCACGCAGACGTTCGGCCGCCGGCGGTACAGCTCGACACCGTCCGGCACCCGGACATCGCGGATGAACTCCCGGTAGGCCTCGTCGAGCACCACCAGCACATCGTCGGGCACCCGGTCCAGGAAGCGCTCCAGCTCCTCCCTGTGCACCACCGTGCCGGTCGGGTTGTTGGGGTTGCAGACGAAGATCAGCCGGGTGCGGTCGGTGATCGCGTCCGCCATCGCGTCCAGGTCGTGGACGTCGCCCGGGGTGAGCGGCACCTGCACCGGGGTCGCACCGCTGATCCGCGTGATGATCGGGTACGCCTCGAAGGAGCGCCAGGCGTAGATCACCTCGTCACCCGGGCCGCTCGTCGCCTGCAGCAACTGCTGGGCGACCCCGACCGAGCCCGTCCCGGTCGCGAGGTGGTCCCGGGGCACCCCGAAGCGCTCCGACAACTCGTCCATCAGGCCCGTGCACGCCATGTCCGGGTAGCGGTTGAAGGAACAGGCCGCCGCGGTCACGCTCTCCAGCACGCCCGGAAGCGGGGGGTAGGGGTTCTCGTTCGAGGACAGCTTGTAGCCCGCCGGACCGCCCGTCCCGGCAGGCTTCCCGGGCTTGTAGGTGGGGATGTCCTCCAGCACGGCACGCAGCCTCGGGCTCGTCTCGCTCACCGCAGTCCTCCTCGCGCACACCACCGGCCGTGGCCCGCCACCGGCGTCCAATGCTTCTCACCTTATGAGGATTCGGCGCCGCTGCGAATGGGCTGTGGACAACCGTGTGCGCCTGCGTTCCCGTCCCGGCGAAAACGGCGGCGCATCAGCGTACGAACCGGGGCGCATCACCGTCCGAAGGCGTGTGGGTCCGGGGGGCGCGTCGCCGACTTTCGTGCGCGCCCGTGGCTCACGCCCTGGCGCGCATCCCTCGTGAAGGTGAGTTGAGACCTCTTCGAAATATGGCGACCTTGGCAGGCCCATACGTGCCGACAAGTCATGTACTGATGCTGGATCGTTCAAGTCTCTTGGGTTCCAAGGCATTTGACGGAAATTGACCATGCAGAAACGTGCCTGTCAACGGGTGCATATGCGTCCGCACTACCCCACCGCATGAGCCCTACTATCGGCTCGCCATGACAGCAGCAGGGAAGCACCAGGTGGGCCGGGCGGAGACCTCCCGCCGAGGAAGCCGACAGGGACGGGCGGGCATCAGAGACGTGGCCGCCGCCGCCGGGGTCTCCATCACGACCGTCTCCGACGCCCTCAACGGCAAGGGCCGGCTGCCGGACGCCACCCGACGCCACGTTCGCGAGGTCGCCGAACGGCTGGGGTATCGCCCCTCGGCCGCGGCCCGCACCCTCCGTACCGGCAAGTCGGGCCTCATCGGCCTGACCGTGACGACGTACGGGGATGAACCTTTCACCTTCACCGAATTCGCGTACTTCGCGGAGATGGCCAGAGCCGCCACCTCGGCCGCGCTCGCCCGGGGCTACGCACTGGTGATCCTGCCGGCGACCTCGCGCCACGACGTGTGGTCGAACGTCGCCCTGGACGGCACGGTCGTCATCGACCCGTCGGACCAGGACCCGGTGGTCAGCGAGCTGGTCCGGCAGGGCTTACCGGTCGTCTCCGACGGCCGCCCGGCCGGTTCGCTCCCGGTCACCGCCTGGGTCGACAACGACCACGAGGCGGCGGTCCTGGGCATCCTCGACCACCTGGCGGAGGCGGGTGCCCGCCGGATCGGACTGCTGACCGGCACCACCACGGACACCTACACCCACCTGTCCACGACCGCGTACCTGAACTGGTGCGAGCGCGTCGGGCAGGACCCCGTCTACGAGGCCTATCCGGCCCACGACCCGTGCGCGGGCGCCGTCGCCGCCGACCGTCTGCTGGCCCGTCCCGACCGTCCCGACGCGGTCTACGGGCTCTTCGACCCGAACGGCACCGACCTGCTGGCGGCCGCCCGCCGGTACGGACTGCGCGTACCCGACGATCTGCTGCTCGTGTGCTGCAGCGAGTCCGCCGTGTACGCCAACACCGAGCCTCCGGTCACGACGCTCTCGCTGAAGCCCCGCCGGATCGGCACGGCGGTGGTCCAGCTCCTCATCGACGCCATCGAGGGGGTGCAGTCGGAGCGGCCCGTCGAGCAGGTGATACCGACGGAACTGATCGTCCGTACGTCGTCCGAGCGACGCCCGCCGCGTACGACCGTCAGTCCGCCCCGGTCCCCCGAGCAGGGGTAGCCGCCGGTGACCCGCGGGCGACGCACGGATGGCCCGCGGGCGGCCGAAGGGCCGGCCGTCGACAGGGGAAAGCCCCGCCCATTTAGGGCGAAAGCCTCGGGGATCCGGGGCCCTTCCCCGATTCACCACCCCTGGGTCATCACATGGCGCGATCCGCATTCCTATGATGGGCCCACGACACCGCGGGCCGCTGCGACCAGGCAGTCCGAAGCGGTGCAGATGCGGCGCAATGGTGGAGGGGTCGATGACTCAGGGGGCCGGTCAGGGACCCGAGGCGGAACAGACGGGGCCGGTGCGTGACTTCAGGGTGCCCGGATACGTCCACGAGACCGGTCCGTACGCCCAGAACATGCCCCCCGGCGAGGTCGCCCCGACCGCCGCACCGCCGGCGGCCTACCCCGACGGGTACTCCGCCGACTACACGCCCACCGAGCGTGACCTCCCCGTCGTCAACCGCGGCGACACCCTCCAGACCACCGTCGACCCCGCGTCCGTCCCGGCCCAGCAGCCCGGCGAGGGACCGGGGCCGCTGTTCGTGGTCGGGGACGTCCACGGCTTCCTCGACCAGCTCGTGGCGGCCCTCCAGGACAAGGGCCTCATCGACGCCGCAGGCAACTGGTCCGCCGGCACGGCGCGGCTGTGGTTCCTGGGGGACTTCACCGACCGCGGTCCCGACGGCATCGGTGTCATCGATCTCGTGATGCGGCTGTCGGCCGAGGCCGCCGCGTCAGGTGGCTACTGCAAGGCGCTCATGGGCAACCACGAGCTGCTCCTCCTCGGCGCCAAGCGGTTCGGCGACACCCCCGTCAGCTCCGGCGCGGGAACGGCCACCTTCCAGGCGGCCTGGCTGCTCAACGGCGGCCAGAAGACGGACATGGACCGCCTGCAGGATCATCACCTCCAGTGGATGGCCCGTCTGGACGCGGTGGAGGAGGTCGACGGACATCTTCTGGTCCACTCGGACACGACCGCGTACCTCGACTACGGCGACTCGATCGAAGCGGTCAACGACACCATCCGCGAAACGCTCACCCGCAACGACGCGGACGAGGTGTGGGACCTGTTCCGGAAGTTCACCAAGCGCTTCTCCTTCCGCGACGAGGGCGGTGCCGACGCCGCGCGGTCCCTGCTGGAGATGTACGGCGGCAGGCGCGTCGTCCATGGCCACAGCCCCATTCCCTACCTGCTGGGCCAGGTCGGCTCGGAGGAGGGCGAGGACAGCACCGGACCGGTGGTCGAGGGTCCGCACGTGTACGCGGACGGGCTGGCGATCGCGATGGACGGCGGTGTGACCATGGCCGGGAAGCTGCTCGTCCAGCAACTCCCCTTGGAGCGCTAGAAGTTCACGAGGCACGTGACCCCGGCACAGTACCGCCGCTGACCCGGCGGTCGGGCGTGCAATTTCCTGAAACCCCCTGTCACCGGGTGCCGTCGCCGCTCTACCATCGGCTTATCCGTAGCAGGCTCCCCTCCGTTTCTGCCCGACGGCTCGTCAGCATGCCGAGCCACAAGCCCTACGGAGCATCGGGGGATGCACATGAACAGCGTTCCGCAGCACCTGCTGAGCGAGGACCGCCAGGATTACGAGCGGATCCTCGATGAGGCGCTGCGCTCCGCACCACACCGCCCGGAACTGGCCGCTGTGGGACAGCGGCTCAACCCCGAACAACTGCGCACCATGGCGCTGAACGCCACCGCTCTCATCACGGCGGCGGCAGCGGCCGAGTACCACCACTACGTGAAGGTCCGCGAGGAACTGCGCCGGCCGACGCAGTCCACCCCGCCCGTCCACGACAGCACCTCCCGCTCCCTGGAACAGGAGATGGACGGCCTGGGGCTCGCCGCCACCATGGGAGAGGCCGCCGCGAGTGCCGGAGCAGGTGCCGTCGTCGCGGTGCTCGCTCCCTTCCTCGCCGGTGCCGCCGCGGTGATCTTCCTGCTCGTCGGCTACATCCTCAAGATGGTCGATCCCGACCAGGCCTTCGCCCGTACCCTCCTGACCACCGGGTGGGTCTTCGGCGCGATGACGGCGGCGACGATCCTGATCGCCGCGATAGGGCTGCTGATCACCGCCCTGCGCAACAGCTCCGCCGAGGACGAACCAGGCCCCCAGGGCGAGTTGGCCCTGGAGGTGACCCGGGCCAGGGAATCCTGGCGAGAGGCCCTGCTGGAGCGCGGAATCCTGCCGTTCCTCCGCGAGGCGCTCGCCGACCCGGGTACGGCCGCGATGAGCCGGAAGACTCCGGAAACGACCCCCAGCCGCATCCCGCACCTCGGGTACGACCGGCCGGGGTTCAGCAGCCCCGACAGCGGCGCCTCCGCGGGATCGCGGCCCAGCTTCACCAGCCCGGACTTCACCAGTCCGGACTTCGGCGGGCCGGACCACCGACCGGAGTGAGGCGGTGCCGGCCGACCGTGCCGGTGCCACCGGCGCCGACGGCACCGAGGGTGCCGCCGGGTGCCGGTGTCCCGGGTCGAGGACCCCGGCACGACGTCCACGGGCTCACGCCGCTTCGACGGCCGGGGAGGAGCCATCGTCTCGCCGAGACCCGTGGAAACCTTTGGAGACCGCGCAGAGCACCGGAGAGTCCGCTGCCGACGAGCGCCGCCGGGAATCTGCTTCGGACGGCGCTCACCGGGTTCCGGCGGCCGTGTCACCGAACCGGTGACGGAGATCAGCCGTACAGGCGCTGGCCGTACTGCGGGCCGTAGTGCCGTTCGAGTTCCTCCAGGCTCTCCGGACGGCGCTCCAGGGTCTTGGCGATCAGAGAGCGCGGCGGGGCCGCGTCCGGGTTCCAGCTGTCCGCCTTCCAGAGCCCGGCCCGCAACACGGCCTTCGGGCAGTGGTAGAAGACCTCGTCGACCTCGATCAGCAGGGCCAGCTTCGGGCGATTCCCCTTCACGACCATCTGCTCGAAGAACGGGGCGTCCTGGAGGATGCGCGCCCGTCCGTTGATGCGCAGGGTGTCACTGCGGCCGGGGACCAGGTACAGCAACCCGACCTGCGGATTGGTCAGTATGTTGCGGAACCCGTCGCCGCGCCGGTTGCCGGGCCTGTCGGGTATGGCGATCGTCGTGTCGTCGACAACCAGGGTGAAACCGGCGGGATCGCCCTTCGGCGACGTGTCGCAACTGCCGTCGGCGGCGGAGGTCGACACCAGGCAGAACGGCGACGCCGCCAACCACTGCTTGTCGAGCTCGTGCAGACTGCTCCGCACCTTGTCCGCCGCCGCCGGCGTCGGTTCTCCGAGCAGCGCGCCCAACTGCTCGAGCGACGTCACCTCGACGAGATCCTTGGAGACCACGACCCACCCCCTCCGTCCGGCACGTGATCGCGTGGCAGAGAGTAGAGGAGTTCGCCTCGAACGGGCAGTTCCCGCTCACCCCGAACTCCTCGGACTTCTGCGGAATCCTCCCCGAGGCGTCGCGAGGTGCGAGACGCCCGGGTCGTAGGGGAATCGGGAGCAGCGGGCGCGACGGGCGGTGCCCGTGATCAACCGACGACCACGAGCACCGGCCGGGAACATCAGTCCGCGATCGGCAGATACACCCGGTTCCCGCTCTCCGCGAACTCCTTCGACTTCTGGAGCATCCCCTCGGCGATCTCCTCGGCGGAGGCCCCCTCGGACGCGGCGCCGCCGAACCGCTCCGTGATGCTCTGGCTGATCTTCATCGAGCAGAACTTCGGTCCGCACATCGAGCAGAAGTGGGCGGTCTTGGCCGGTTCCGCCGGGAGGGTCTCGTCGTGGAAGGCGCGGGCCGTGTCCGGATCGAGGGCCAGATTGAACTGGTCCTCCCAGCGGAACTCGAAGCGCGCGTCGGACAGCGCGTCGTCCCATGTCCGGGCGCCCGGATGTCCCTTGGCGAGATCGGCCGCATGAGCGGCGATCTTGTAGGTGATGACACCGGTCTTGACGTCGTCACGGTTGGGCAGACCCAGATGCTCCTTGGGCGTGACGTAGCAGAGCATGGCCGTGCCCCACCAGGCGATCATCGCCGCACCGATGCCGGAGGTGATGTGGTCGTACGCGGGCGCGATGTCCGTCGTCAGGGGCCCCAGCGTGTAGAACGGGGCCTCGTCGCAGACCTCCTGCTGCAGATCGATGTTCTCCTTGATCTTGTGCATCGGGACATGTCCCGGGCCCTCGATCATGGTCTGCACATGGAAGCGCCGGGCGATCCGGTTGAGTTCCCCGAGGGTGCGCAACTCCGCGAACTGCGCCTCGTCGTTGGCGTCGGCGATCGAACCCGGTCGCAGTCCGTCGCCCAACGAGTAGGTGACGTCGTGCGCCGCGAGGATCTCGCAGAGTTCCTCGAAGTTCTCGTAGAGAAACGACTCCTTGTGGTGCGCGAGGCACCATGCCGCCATGATCGAACCGCCTCGGGAGACGATTCCGGTCTTCCGGTTCGCGGTCAGCGGCACATACGGCAGTCGCACCCCCGCGTGTACCGTCATGTAGTCCACGCCTTGTTCGGCCTGCTCGATGACCGTGTCCTTGTAGATCTCCCAGGTCAGCTCCTCGGCCTTCCCGTCGACCTTCTCAAGGGCCTGGTACAGCGGCACCGTGCCGATCGGCACGGGGGAGTTGCGCAGCACCCACTCGCGTGTGGTGTGGATGTTGCGGCCGGTGGACAGATCCATGACCGTGTCGGCGCCCCAACGGGTCGCCCAGGTCATCTTCTCGACCTCCTCCTCGATGGAGGACGTCACCGCCGAGTTGCCGATGTTGGCGTTCACCTTCACCAGGAACCGCTTGCCGATGATCATCGGCTCGGTCTCCGGGTGATTGACGTTGGCGGGGAGAACCGCGCGACCCGCCGCGATCTCCTCCCGTACGACCTCGGGCGCCATGTTCTCCCGGATCGCCACGAACTCCATCTCGGGGGTGATCTCGCCCCGCTGCGCATAGGCGAGCTGTGTGACCGCCTGGCCGGTACGACCCCGGCGCGGTTGGCGCGGCCGGCCCGGGAAGACCGCGTCGAGGTTGCGCAGGCCCCCACGCGGCGATGTGTGCTTGATTCCGTCGTCCTCGGGACGGACGGGCCGCCCCGCGTACTCCTCCGTGTCCCCGCGAGCGACGATCCAGTTCTCTCGCAGCGGCGTCAGACCCCTGCGGACGTCCGTCTCCACAAGCGGATCGGTGTACGGGCCGGAGGTGTCGTACAGCGTGACCGACTGCCCGTTGGTGAGATGCACCTGACGGACCGGCACCCGCAGATCGGGGCGCGAACCCTCGACGAACGCCTTGTGCCATCCGATGGACGTTCCGGCCTCCGAGGACATGTGCTGCTGATCGGAGGCAGGCGTGTGCGCATCCTTGTTGGTCATGAGACCTACTCCCTACGCCGGCATTACCCGGTAACAGGTTCAGCGGTCGACGCAGCGGTTTCCGCTCGACGATGTTCCACGTGAAACATCGCGTCCACGGAGGTCAGCGCCCTCTCAGCCCGGTGCTCCGAGCTCCCGCGTGTGCAAAGGTCCTCTCACGCTAGCGTCTAATTCCGCGGCCTGCACAGTAGGCCTCGCGCCATCTTGCAATGATCGGTCGGTGACCTCGATGCAGCACCCGCCCCCCTATCCGCCCTCCGAGCCGCCTCGCGGTCGCGGTCCGGGCGACCGGCACGACCATGGCCATGGAGGCGGTCATGGGCCCGGGGACGGTCACGGAGGCGGCCATGGAGGCGGGCCTGGGGACGGCAACGGGTCCGGCGGCGGGCACGGCCACTCCCACAGCCATGGGCCGGCCGCCCCCGTCTCACGTCATCTGCGCAGAGTCATCGCGGCGATCCTCATTCCCTTCACCGCGGCGGTCGTGGTCGGTCTCGTGGTGCTGTGGCCCGGCGGCGTTCCGGACCACAAGCGGACCGGTGTCGGCTTCGACCGGCAGACCCAGCAGGCCACGGTCACCACGGTCGTAGCGGTGGACTGCAAGTCCGTGAACGCCTCGGGCGAGACCCCGACCGGCGACACCTCCACCGCCGAGGGTTCCTCGGCACAGCAAGAGGCGGGAGGTACCTGCAAGAAGGCGACGATCCGGGTCGACACCGGCAACGACAAGGGCCGTACGTTCACGGAGATCGTCCAGCCCGACCAGTCCCGGCAGTTGCACCAGGGCGAGAAGGTCGTGGTCGCCTATGAGCCCTCCGCGCCCAAGGACCTGCAGTACTCGGTCACCGATGTGAACCGCAAGTTCCCCATGGCCCTGCTCGCCGGCATCTTCGCGGTCGCCGTGGTGGTCGTGGGACGGTTGCGCGGCGTCATGGCGCTCGTCGCGCTGGCCGTGAGTTTCCTGGTGCTGAGTCTCTTCATCCTGCCGGCGATTCTGCAAGGCTCGAATCCGCTGCTCGTGGCGGTGGTCGGATCGAGCGCCATCATGCTGATCGCCCTCTACATGTGCCACGGTCTTTCGGCCCGCACCTCGGTGGCGGTGCTCGGCACCCTCATCTCGCTGTCGCTGATCGGTCTGCTGGGCTCGGAGTTCATCGACTGGGCCGCGCTGACCGGGAACACGGACGACAACACCGGTCTGATCCATGGCCTGTACCCGCACATCGACATGAGCGGTCTGCTGCTCGCCGGCGTCATCATCGGTTCGCTGGGCGTTCTCGACGATGTGACGGTGACCCAGACGTCGGCGGTCTGGGAGCTCCACGAGGCGAACCCCTCAGTGGGGTGGCGCGGCCTCTACCGCGCGGGCATTCGCATCGGACGCGACCACATCGCATCGGTCGTGAACACCCTCGTTCTGGCTTACGCGGGTGCCGCGTTGCCCCTGCTGCTGCTCTTCTCGATCGCGCAGAGCGGTGTGGTGACGGTCGCCAACAGCGAGTTGGTCGCCGAGGAGATCGTGCGGACGCTCGTGGGATCGATCGGGCTGGTGGCCTCGGTGCCGGTCACCACGGCCCTGGCCGCCCTCATGGTCTCGGCCGACCGTCCGCAGACGGCAATGGCCGCGGACGTGGCCCCGGCACGCGGGGGACGGGGACGCCGCAGGAGGCGGTGATCCACTGGAGCGGTCATCCGCCTGGAACCGCGGTCGGCCTGGAACGGCGGTCCGCCACAACGGTGATCCGCCCCGAACCGTGGAGGCAGCTGCACAGACGCGCCAAGTCCGTCTGCCGCCGCCGACTTCACTGTCCGGTCGACGCGCCCACTCATGGCCCTGTCACGCCTGAGGAACCGTTACAGCGCCCTCAAACGCCGCGGCGCCTCCAGGTACGCACAGCACCCGCGAGGAGCCGTTACAGCGCCGTAGAGAGCCTCAGCCGGCGCTCTGCTCCTCCGCCAGGATCCGGTCCAGCGCCTCGTCCAGATGCGCGTCGAAGTCGGCGAGCGAGCCCTCCTGCCCGAGCGGCACCAGCTTGTCCGTGCGGTCGAGAAACGCCACGAGCGGCACCGCACCCGATCGGAACAGTGCCCGATCGGCGCCCACCTGGAGCCGGATCAGCACATCGCCGAAGGTGTCCGGCTCGGCCGGCGCGATGTGCACGTCGCCGTCACCACACGGCCGCCCTACCCCGTCGACCAGCAGCTCGCGTCCGAAGGCCCAGGTCACGGGCGCATCACCGGGCAAGTGGAAGGTCAGCCGTACGGCATAGGGATCGCAGGTCTCGTAACACAGCTCCACCGGAATGCGGAACGAGAGCTCCTCCGAGACGAGAAAACTCATCATGACCTCTGCCTGTACCGACTCGCGCATCGCCTACCCCGTCAGTAGCCGTCGACTGGCCAGGAATGATCCCCCTGACACGTTCAGAAGTTTGCTGAACGTAGATGGCAGATCACAAGGAGTGAGTTTTCAGATGTTGATAGAGACGGCGAGTGTCCCTACTAGCCTTCCGACCTCCGCCTGCAACCGATATGCCGCGGACAGCAGCCGGTCGGCCTGGTGGGCGGGCAGTGAGATGGCCACCGTCGCAGCCGTCGCACCAGCGGTGATGGGCACCGCGGCACAGACGGTACCCAGTGCGTACTCCTGACGCTCGAGGACGGGTTCCATCCGTCCGATGCGGTCGAGCCGCCGCAGAAGAATGTGCTCGTCGCGCACCGTGTAGGGGGTGATCGATCGCACAGGATAGCGATCGATGTGGTCCCGCCGGGCCTCCTCGTCGAGCTGCGACAGGAGGCATTGACCGATCGCGTGTGCGTGCCCGGTCTCCCGGAAGTCGGCCCATTCCGCGACCGCCGGAGTGCCCGGGCTGTCGGCCACGCTGAGGACCTGGATCTCGCCCTCGCGATAGACCGCGTAGTAAACAGGGGCACCGATCGAATCACGCCATTGTGCGAGTGCGTCGTCCATGACGCTGCGACGTTTCTGCTGGACTGCACCGCTGCTCAGTCGCTCGGCGGCGTCACCGAGGAAGAACAGCCCCTTCTCCCGGCGCAGATAGCCTTCGTGGGTCAGGGTGCGCAGCAGGTGGTACGCCGTGGGCAGCGCGAGACCGACCTCGCGCGCCAGCTGCTTGGCCGGGGCGCCGTACTCACGGTCGGCGACGGCTTCGAGCAACCGCATCGCCCGCTGCACGGACCCGATGAGGGTGGATTGCGGTTGCCCGGGCGGAAGTCGCTCCTCCACCGGTGAGGCGCGCCGCTGGACGGGTGGGGCGGGTGAGTCTGCGCGTGCGGTGCCAACCGTGGCCAAGGATCACTCCCGGAGCGCGAGGAGGGCCTCCCGTGCGGGGACACGGAAGGGGATGCGCCACGCGCGAGGCCTGCCGCGCGTCGAGCTCCGGACTTTAACGGTCCGCCACCCCCTGCCGACGGCCTCACCGAGAAAACTTCCCCCGGCCGAGGGAACCTCAGCCCGCTGTTTCCGGCCGCTTGTTCCGGCCCACCCCGTCCGCCGGCGCTCCGCCGCGCCGTACGCCCCGCCCGGTCACGACCGTCACCAGTCTCCGCGCGACGTCGAGCTCGACATGAACTTCCGCACGACGTAGATCAGTCCGCCGACCAGAGCGACGAACACCAGCAGCTTGAACAGCAGCCCGATGACGAAGCCGATGACACTCGCGATCACACCCCCGAAGACGACCAGGGCGATGACCGGCACCGCGATCCACTTCACCCACCACGGCAAACCCGCGAAGATCTCTCGCATCGCCTTGTCCTTGTCTCTGTGCCCGTCGCCCCACGTCCAGTTCGGGGGCTCTGCTCACGGGTCCCTGTTCTGTCTTCGATGCTAGGGCCGCCGAGGGGCGGAGAGTACGCCTCGCATCCCTCGTCCTCCCCTGACCGTCCCCCTAGGGAACCCCGAAGCCGCCCTCAGCTCTCGGGCGGAGAGAACATCACCAGCACCCTCAGGTCCTCGGTGATGTGGTGGAACTTGTGGGCGACGCCGGCGGGCACGTAGACGACACTGCCGCGGGCGACCTGAGTGGTCTCCAGGCCCACGGTGATCGAAGCCCTGCCGCTGACCACGAAGTACACCTCGTCCTGCTGGTGCGGGGTCTGCGGGTCCCGCTCGCCCGCGTCGAGCGCATACAGCCCGACCGACATGTTCCGCTCCCGCAGGAACTGCAGATAGGCACCCTCGTTGACTGCGCGCTCCGCCTCCAGTTCGTCCAGCCGGAATGCCTTCATCGCAGTTGTCCGCCCTTGCTCGGTACTCGTCCGTGATCGCGTCTGCCACGATCAGACACATGAAGAATTTCGTAGTCAAGACGATCGCCAACGCGGGGGCCCTGGCCGTCGCCGTCTGGATCCTGGACAAGATCACCCTCACCGGGACGAGCACCGGCAAGAAGATAGGCACACTCATCGTCGTCGCCCTGCTCTTCGGCCTGGTGAACTTCCTGGTCAAGCCGGTCGTGAAGGTGCTGACCTTCCCGCTGTTCATCCTGACCCTCGGCCTGATCACCCTGGTCGTCAACGCGCTGATGCTGCTGCTCACCTCGTGGATTGCGGGCAAGCTGGATCTGAGCTTCCACGTCGAGGGCTTCTGGACCGCCGTCCTCGGCGGCCTGATCATTTCGATCGTCTCCTGGGCGCTGCACATGGTGCTGCCCGACGAGGACTGAGTGAGCCCCATGACCTACCGCGTCTGCTTCGTCTGCACCGGCAACATCTGCCGTTCGCCGATGGCCGAGTCCGTCTTCCGCGCACGCGTCGAGGAGGCCGGTCTCGACGAGCTGGTCGACGTCGACAGCGCGGGGACGGGCGACTGGCACGAGGGTGACGGCGCCGATCCGCGCACCGTCACCGTCCTGGAGGAGCACGGCTACGGCAGTGATCATGTCGCCCGCCAGTTCCGGGCCTCCTGGTTCTCCCGGCTCGATCTCGTGATCGCGCTCGACTCCGGCCACCTCAAGGCCCTGCGCCGGCTCGCACCCACCCCCGAGGACGCGGCGAAGGTCCGGCTCCTGCGCTCCTACGATCCGGCGGCCGGCGACGACCTCGACGTGCCCGATCCTTATTACGGGGGGACGGACGGGTTCGAGGCCTGTCTTGAGATGGTGGAGACGGCGAGCCACGGGCTGCTCGCCGAGGTGAGAGAGCATCTGGAGGGACGGGCGGCATGAAGCCAGGGGACAACGACACGCCGGGTACGGGGATCGGCGACGGGACGCGCGCCGTCCGGGCGGGACTGCCCGAGCCGGTCAAGTACGAGCCGACCCTCCCGGGCCCCGTCTTCGCCGCGCACTTCCATCTGCCCGGGGAGCCGACCGGTCCATACACCTACGGCCGTGACGAGAACCCCACCTGGACCCATCTGGAGCGGGCCGTCGGCGAGCTGGAGGCACCCGGCGAGGACGTCGAGACGCTCGCCTTCGCCTCCGGCATGGCCGCGATCTCGGCGGTTCTCTTCTCGCAGTTGCGCGCCGGTGACACCGTGGTACTGCCCACGGACGGCTACCAGGTGCTGCCCCTGGTACGTGAGCAGCTGACCGCCTACGGCATCGAGGTGCGCACCGCGCCCACCGGCGACGACGCCCAGCTCGGTGTGCTCGACGGCGCGAAGCTGCTGTGGATCGAGACACCCTCGAACCCGGGGCTCGACGTCTGCGACCTGCGCAGGATCGTCGAGGTGGCGCACGTCCAGGGCACCCTCGTCGCCGTCGACAACACCCTGGCGACCCCGCTCGGGCAACGGCCCCTGGAGCTGGGCGCCGACTTCTCCGTGGCCAGCGGCACCAAGATGCTCACCGGACACGGTGACCTGCTGCTCGGATACGTGGCGTCCCGTGATGCCGGCCTCATGTCCTCGGTGCGACGCTGGCGCAAGATCGTCGGGGCGATCCCCGGCCCCATGGAGGCATGGCTCGCACACCGCTCGCTGGCCACGCTCCATCTGCGCGCCGAGCGCCAGACGGCCAACGCGCTCGCACTCGCCGAGGCGCTGCGCGACCGCCCCGAGGTGACCGGGCTGCGGTATCCGGGCCTGTCCGACGACCCCTCCCACAAGATCGCCGCGCAGCAGATGCGGCGCTTCGGGTGCGTGGTGTCGTTCTCCTTGCCCACGCGTGCCCACGCCGAGCGCTTTCTCGAGGCCCTGCGGCTCGTCGACGACGCCACGAGTTTCGGTGGTGTGCGGTCCACGGCAGAGCGGCGTGGACGCTGGGGCGGCGACGCGGTGCCGGAGGGCTTCATCCGCTTCTCCGCCGGTGCGGAGGACCCCCAGGACCTGGTGGCCGATGTGCTCCGTGCGCTGGAAGAATCGGCACGCTGACCCACGTCGTGGCGGTGACACCCGCTCCGGCTACGCGGTTCCGGAGCGTCGAGGCACCGCCCCGGGGATACTTTCTACGTACAACGGACGGTCCGAGCCTCCCCCCTCGTGGCTCGGACCGTCCCGGTTCTGTGCGCGAAGAACCGCGCGACCAAGGCTAGTTGACTCTGTGTCAGTGTCCAATCACAGTAGCGACAGCGACCTATCGACTTATTTATAGTTGGGCGCCGTCGGGGTGCGAGGAGGGGAGAGAACACGATGGATCTGGCCCTGCTGCGGACCTTCGTGACCGTGCACCGGGCAGGTTCCTTCACCCGCGCCGCGGCGCTGCTCGGCCTCTCGCAACCGGCGGTCACCTCGCAGATCCGTACCTTGGAACGGCAGGTGGGCCGCCCCCTCTTCCTACGGCAGGCCCGTGGAGTGACCCCCACGACCATCGGGGACGAACTCGCGCACAAGGCGGCACCTCATCTCGACGCCCTGGTGGAGATCACCGAGACCGGACTCGACGAGCACTCCTCGCTGCGCACCCTCCACCTCGCGGGCCCTCCGGAGTTCACCGCCGAGCGGGCCCTTCCCGCCCTAGCGGAGCTGTCCGACGACGGCGGACAGGGGCTCGCGCTGCGCGCCTCCTTCGGGAACGCCGACGAGACCCTGGAAGGGCTTTCCGCCGGGCACCACGATCTGGCCATCACCACGACCCGTCCGCGTGGCGCCCTGCTCACCGCGACTCCGCTCTGCGACGAAGAGCATGTCCTGGTCGCCGCCCCCCGCTGGGCCGCACGCATCGGCGGCCCCGGCAAGCTGCGCCGCAAGGGGGCCCATGCGCTTGAGAACCTCCCGGTGGTCGAGGTGCACGAGTCCCTGCCCTTCGTCTCCCGCTACTGGGCCTCCGTCTTCGACTCCCTGCCTGCCGCCTCCGGCACCGTGATCGTCCCCGATCTGCGTGCGGTCCTCGCCTGCGCCGTCACCGGTGCCGGACTCGCCGTGCTGCCCCGTTATCTCTGCGGCTCCTCACTGGAGCGGGGCGATGTGGTGGCCCTCCATGAACCCGCGGTCCCTCCGCTGCGGACGTACTTCCTCGTGGTCCGTACGGGGACACTGGCCATGCCGCACATAGCCCGGGCACATGAGTGGCTGCTGCATACAGCAGCCGATTGGTGCTGATCGAGGACGAGACGCCATATCCGGCGCCACAACCGGGACGCCGGGCGCTCCCGGCGCACCGCCACTGGGCGCAACCGGGGGTTCACGCGGGATTCGACTCCGTGTGGAGTGAGCGATGTTTCACGTGGAACAGGTTGGGCCACATTCCACCCATGACCGTTCGCCCCGTGGTCAAGCGCACCGCCCGCGCCATCCTGCTCGATGGCGACGACCTGATTCTGATCAAGCGCACCAAGCCCGGCGTCGATCCCTACTGGGTCACACCAGGCGGAGGCGTCGAGCCGTCGGACGCGACCGTCATCGACGCCCTCCACCGCGAGGTGCACGAAGAACTCGGCGCCAAGATCACCGATGTGGTGCCCTGCTTCGTCGACACGGTCGAGCACATCGGTGAGGGGTGTGGCGCGACCGGTGTAAAGGTCCAGCACTTCTTCGTCTGCCGACTGGAGTCCATGGACGAGCGTCTGCGGCACGGTCCCGAGGTCGAGGAACCCGCCGGCGAGTACGAGATCGTTCGGGTGCCCTTCACACGGGTCGGCATCGCCTCCGTCCATCTTGTGCCGCTGTCCCTGCGGCACTATCTCGACGGGAACATCGAAGGCGTACGAGCCATGCACGCGCCCGATCTGGGCTGACGTCGTGCACAGCGGTCCGGAGTCAGGGCCCCGCGGCGACCAGTTCCTCCACCGAGTCATGGCGTATGCGCTCCACCGGTATTCCGATGTCCCGGAGCACGCCCACACCGCTGCGGATCATTCCGGGCGGTCCCGAGAGATAGGCGTCGTACTCGTTCCAGGGCCCGTACCCGCGTATGACGTCCGGCAACTGCTGGTGCGCCTGCTCGTCGACGACCGGCCGGACCGACAGCCAGGAATGGCTCTGCTGGAGTCGCAGCATGGTGTCGATGTCGTACAGGTCGTGGTCGGTGCGCGCCCCGTAGAAGACCTCGACCGGGCGTCGCTCGCCGTGTTCGGCGACATCCTCGACCAAGGCCTTGATGGGTGCGATACCGGTGCCGCCGCCGAGACAGAGCAGCCCGCTGTGCGTGGTGTGGTCGACGGTCATCGTGCCGGCGGGCGGGCCGAGGCGGATGACGTCGCCGGGGCGGGCCCGGTGGACGAGCGCGTTGGAGACCCAGCCCGCGGGGACCGCCTTCACATGGAACGAGAGCAGTCCGTCCGAACGCGGCGCCGAGGCGAAGGAGTAGTGCCGCCATACCCGTGGCCACCACGGGGTCTCCACGCTGGTGTACTGCCCGGCGAGGAACGGGTACGGCTGGTCGGGGCGCACGGTGATCACCGCGATGTCCGGTGTACGCAGATCGTGCGAGACCACCTCGGCATACCACCAGGCCGGAGCCCGCAACTCGTCCGCGGCCGCCGCGTCGATCATCACCTGGGAGATCGTCGTGTACGCCCGCACCCAGGCCGCCTCGGTCCGCTCGTCCCAGATCGCGGGGGCGTACTTGCTCAGCGCGCCGATCAGGCATTCGCCGACGGCCGGATAGTGCTCGGGCCGGGTGCCGTACTTGCGGTGGCCGCGACCGAGGTTCTGCAGATAGGCGACGAGGACCTCGGTGTTGTCCATGTGCTCGGCGGCGGTCAGCAGTGCCTTGAGCAGCCTGTCCCGCTGAGTGTCCATGGCAGCGGGGAACAACGGCCTCAGATCGGGGTGGCGCACGAACAGCAGCGCGTAGAAGTACGAGGTGACCTTGTCGGCGATGGGCCCGACCTCGGCCATGGTCCGCCGGATGAGCACGGCGTCGGGCGATGGCTCGGGCTCGGGTCGGCGAGGCGGCGGCTGGCGCTCCGGGGAGGCCGCCGCGTGGGCGGGTTCCGGCTCGGTGATGGGGCGACCCGACGGGGCTGCCACTCCCGACCGCGGATGTATTCGGGACTGCTCGGCGCCGCCGCCGGAGGTCGGGCGCCTGACGGGCCGCATCGCCGCCAGACGGCTGCCCTCGGGCGTCTCCTGCTCCCCTCCCGGGGGCGTCTCGGGCTGGCTGCGGGGCGTGAACCAGCCGCCCCCGCCGCTGCCGCCGGACGTGCCGTCGTCGGCCGACATGGTGGTCGGAGCGTTCATGGTGTGCCTCGCCTCGAACATCTTTCGGTCGGTCTGCGCACTTCCCCGGTCGGAGGGCGACTGCTTCACCCCACCGACGGCCCTGCTTCCCCCGTTCGGTCCCTCAAGTCCAATGCGGCACAGTCAACCTGCAAACCCGCGGTGTACGGACTGGTAAGCCAGGAGTGTGATGTTGGCCGCAGCACTCTCACCGCAGCATCCCACTCGGCCCCGGCTCTCGGCCGTGTAACAGAGAATGCGGGCCTTCGATCTCTCCGTCCCGTTAAGCTGCATGGGCATGCGTTCGCGCCCTGCGGAACGTGCGCACATCACACCGGACGCGAACCGGACTCGACCATACCGGTCGCCGTCTCACACACAAGTCCCCTTTGGGTCGGCCGTGAAGCGGCAACGGCGCTAACCAGCGATTCCCTCGATTACCGGGCGCGGCGAACCAATTCATAGGCATCCCACAGATCCCGCCCGGTGTAGGTGTGGGTCGCACGGCCTTCCAGATGCCGGTCCGCATTGACCGCGACGGACACCGGAACCACCTCGAACAGGTCCTTGTCCGACAGCGAGTCACCGTAGGCGACGCAGTCGGTGAGGCCTACTCCGAACTCCGTGCAGAGCCCGGCCGCGATCCGCACCTTGGCGGCCGAGCTCATGAGTCCCGCCGGATCCACCGGCTCCCTGAAGGGCAACGCGGGGAAGCGGGAGCCGAACGCCGCATGTGCTCCCCACTGCGTCAGCCGCTCCACGAAGAACGAGGGCGAGAGCGAGATCACGGCGCAGTAGTCGCCGGCCTCGCGGATCTCCGTCCACACCTCTTGGATGCCGGTCAGCCAGGGAGCCGCCGTGAACGCGGCCGCCACATGCTCCTCCGTGAGTTCCTTCCACAGCCCGTACACCTGCGCGGCATACTCCGGCGGCCCTATGCGCCCGCTCGCAATCGCCGTGTCCAGCGCCACGGTCTCGGCCTCCCGGCCGAGTTGCCGCGATATCTCCACTGGTGCCGTCGTCCCATGCAGCAACGTCCCGTCCAGATCGAAGAGATGCAGTCTCGCCATGGGCAAGGAGGCTAGCGTCCACCTGCTCCCTCATCCCGGGATGCCCCTCGGCCGTCCGGGGTCCGGCCCGGTCATTCGCCCACCGACGACCGGTCGTGATCGGATCATCACCGTTTCACGTGAAACATCTGACCCTGTCCTGCGCGGTCGGGCGCGGCATGGCGAAAAGGGTGTGCGTTCGACCTCAAACCGGTGGACGCCAGTGGCTCATGTCAGACAGCCTGACCTGCGTGTCGACACCTTCCCTCGCCGATCTGCCCATTCGCCGTCTGACGCCCCGCGATCTCATCGCCTGCGCCGACTTGTCCCAGGACCGGGGGTGGCCACGCGAGGAACACAAGTGGGGACTTCTCCTGGCCGCCGGAAAGGGCTACGGAATCGACGACCCGCACGGTGGCCTCGTCTCCGCCTGTGTCGTGACCCAGTACGGAACCGAGTACCGACCCGATCTGAGCGCCATCGGCATGGTGCTCGTCGCCGAACGGCATGCCCGTCAGGGCGTCGGTCGTCGTCTGATGCGGCATGTGGTGGCCGAGTCGGGCACCACCGCCACCCCGCTCACGCTCTACGCAACGCCCTATGGCCGACCCCTTTACGAAGAGCTCGGCTTCAAGGTCACGGGCAGCGCCGAGATGGTGCGCGGCCACTTCACGCCCGATGGGGCAGCATCGGGCGTCGCCACCCGCGCGGCCACCGGCGAGGACCTCGCCGCCCTTGTCCGGCTCGACGCAGAGGTGTTCGGTGCCGACCGCACCCATGTGATCACCCGCCTGCCCGCATTCGCCGACCAGTTGCGTGTCGCCGAGGAGGACGGACGGATCATCGGTTACGCGGCCGCCTGGCCCAACATGGACACCCATGTCGTGGGTCCGCTCATCGCCCGCGACACCGAGACGGCGAAGGCCCTGATCGTGTCGCTCGCCGCCCACACCTCCCGGCCGCTGCGCACCGACGTCGATGTGCGCCATGAGGAACTGCTGAGCTGGCTGAAGGAACGCGGCCTCGCCTCCGTCGGCTTCAACGCGGTCATGACCCATGGCATCCCGGACCTGCCCGGCGACTGGACGCGGCGTTTCGCCCCGGTGACGGTCGCCGCCGGCTGAGCCGGTCTCCGGACAGGACGCGTGCCCGGGAGGCCGGAGACACGCGTCTCGTCCATGGAGCAGCCCGGTCAGCGGTGCACCGCAGCGGACCGCTCGCTGGGCACACCACCTGTCACGACGGTGCCGGAGGTCGTCTCGCGGCGCTCCAGGGCCGCGGAGAGGAAGGCCAGCAGCAGAGCCGACACCGCGAGGAGTGCGCCGACCCAGTTGGGGGCGGTGTAGCCGAGCCCTGCGGCGATCACCATGCCACCGAGCCACGCTGACAACGCATTGCCGAGGTTGAAGGCGCCGATGTTGGCGGCCGAGGCGAGCGTCGGGGCACCGTGCGCGTGATCCAGCACCCGCTTCTGCAGCGGGGGCACGGTGGCGAACCCGAGGGCCCCGACCAGGACGATCGTGAGCGCGGCGAGCAGCTTGTTGTGCGCGGTCAGCGTGAACAGCGCGAGGACGAGCGCCAGACCGCCGAGCGACACATACAGCATGGGCATGAGCGCGCGGTCCGCGTACCGGCCGCCGATGAGGTTGCCGCCCACCATGCCCAGGCCGAACAGCACCAGCAGCAGGGTGACCGAGCTGTCGGCGAATCCTGTGACGTTGGTCATCATCGACGCGATGTAGGTGATGGCAGCGAACACGCCGCCGAAGCCGAGGACGGTCATCGCCATGGCGAGCAGGACCTGGACGTTCTTGAACGCGGCCAGCTCGTGGCGGAGGTGGACGCCTTCCGGCTTGGGCAGGTCGGGCACGAGCTTCGCGACACCGAGCAGCCCGATCACGCCGAGTGCGGCGACCAGTGCGAAGGTGACCCGCCAGCCGGCGGACTGCCCGACGAGAGTGCCGAGCGGAACACCCACGACGTTGGCGATGGTCAGGCCGCTGAACATCATGGAGATGGCGGCGGCCTTCCGCTGTGGAGCGACCAGCTCGGCAGCGACGACCGAGCCGATGCCGAAGAAGGCGCCATGGGCCAGGGATGCCACCACACGGCCCACCAGCATCAGACCGAAGGCCGGGGCTACGGCGGAGATCAGGTTGCCGAGGACGAAGAGGCCCATCAGGAGCATCAGCATCCGCTTGCGGGAGACCTTGGTACCGAGCGCGGTCATGATCGGGGCACCGAACATCACACCCAGGGCATAGCCGGTCACCAGCAGACCGGCCGTGGGGATGGAGACTCCGAAGTCGTCGGCGACCTCGGGCAGTACTCCCATGATCACGAATTCCGTGGTTCCGATCCCGAAGGCCCCGATCGCGAGGGCCAGAAGCGCGAGAGGCATGAAGTAGACCTTCCAAGCGATTGCATGTGCGCTTTGTAAGCGTACACATTAATTGCAGACGCGCCATATATGCAATCGCAGGCTATTGCGGCGGTGCCCTATCCTGGGAGTGAGCCGCTCCGGGACGGAGGACAACGCCATGACAGCGACGGACCCCTCGCTCACCGCCCTTGCCCAGGGTTGGTGTGCTCTCTCCCTGCTCCACGGGAGGATCGAGGCCCGTATCGAGCGAGCCCTGCAGGCCAGGCACGGACTCAGTGTCCGCGAGTACTCCCTGCTGGACGTGCTGAGCCGCCAGCACGACGGCGAGGGAGGACATCTCCAGATGAAGCAGGTCGCCGACGCGGTGGTTCTCAGCCAGAGCGCCACGACCCGGCTGGTCACACGGCTCGAGGACCGCGGTCTGCTCGCGCGCTACCTCTGCCCGACCGATCGCCGCGGGATCTACACCAACGTCTCCGAGGCCGGTCTCCGGCTCCTCGAAGAGGCCCGTCCCACCAATGACGCCGCACTGCGCGAGGCACTGGACGAAGCGACCAAGAACCCCGAGCTGGCGCCGCTGGTCCGCGTCGTCGAGTCGTTGAGCGTGCCCGCATAGCGGGCGCCCACCTCGGCATTTGGTGAGCTCGCCCCTCCACATAGGGTGCGGGCATGGGAGACCTCGAGATACGCCCTGTCGTCACGGACGACGTTTCCGCCGTCGTCGCCATGCTGGCCGACGACCAGCTCGGCGCCCGGCGTGAGTCGCCGGACGATCTGACGCCGTACCTGAACGCGTTGGAGCGAGTGAACGGAGATCCGAACCAGCACCTCATGGTCGCCGTACGCGACGGCCGTATCGTCGGGACCCTGCAGCTTTCGATCATCCCGGGGCTGTCCCGCCGGGGTGCGACGCGCTCGATCGTCGAGGCCGTGCGCATCCACGCCGATGAACGCGGCAGCGGCCTCGGCACACAGCTCCTCCAGTGGGCGATCGACGAATCCCGCCGCCAGGACTGCCAGTTGGTCCAGCTGACGTCCGATGTCAGCCGGACGGATGCCCACCGCTTCTACGAGCGTCTGGGATTCGAGTCATCGCACATGGGGTTCAAGCTCGCGCTCTGAGCGGACCCCGCCTTTCCGGTCCACTCGGCCGGCGCCGCGTTTCACGTGAAACGGGGCGCCGGCCGGGCAACGGTCGCTAGCCGATCCCTCGCCATCCGTCCGGGTCCACTCCGCCCGGCACTGAAGCGCTCTCGTCGTACGGCTGACGCGTGAACACGAACGACCCGACGTCCAGGTGGCTCACGACACCGTCGGGGCTCCGTACGGCCCGCAGCAGCTCTCCGGCGTAGTAGCCCTCCAGCCCCGTCCATGTGCCGTCACCGTTCGCACGGAACCGGGAGCGACGGCCGTTGCCGGAGAGCGGCTCCAACGCGATGAGCCCGTCCGCCGTGATGCGCAGAGCGAAACCGTACGTCCCCCAGTACCACTGTCCCGCCCACTCCAGCACGGACGGATCCACGTCCGACAACGGGCGCCATGGCTCGGGGATCCGCGGTTCGGCCTCGGCGACGATACGGACGAGATCGGCACCCACCGTGGACACCTGCGGGCCGGAGGTGCAGTTGGCCAGGACGACGGCCGCGACGTCGTCCTCCACACCGATGGTGAGACAGGCGAGAAAGCCCGGCAGAGACCCCGTGTGTCCCACCAGCAGCCGCTCTCCCGATCTCCTGGTCTCCAGGCCCAGACAGTAGGCGTAGCCGGCCATCACATCGGCGCTTTCGGGGGGAGCCGCCGGCGTGCGCATCTCCAGAAGCGACCGGGCGCTCAGCACCCGGTCATCGCCCTGGACCAGAAAGGCCGCGAATCTGGCCAGGTCACCGGTCGTGGACCACAGTTGCCCGGCCGGGGCCATCCGCCCGAGGTCCTCGGACGGTTCCGGAAGCATGACATCGGCCCAGGGATGCACCGCCCAGCCTCCTGCGTGGGGCGCTCGAGGACGCCCGCTCGTGCTACGCAGTTCCAGCGGCTCGAGCACCTCGCCGCGCAGGACCTCCTCCCACGGGGCTCCCCGCAGCTTCTCGACCAGCGCGCCCAGCAACGTGTAGCCGGGGTTCGAGTAGTGGAACCGCCTGCCGGCCGCATGCAGGAACGGCCGCTCACCCAGCACGTCCGCGAGCTCCGGACGCAGGGATCCAGGTGTGCGCTCCCACCACGGCGCAGGCGACTCGGCCGCCAGACCGCTTGTGTGGGAAAGCAGTTCGGCGATGGTCGCCTCCCCGGCCACGGTGCCCGGCAGATGCTTCTCCAGCGGGTCTCCGAGGTCCAGGAGCCCCTCGTCCCGCAGCCGCATCACCAGAACCGCGGTGAAGGTCTTGGTGATGGAACCGATCCGGTACTGCACGTTCTCGTCGGGCGCGTGACCGTCCACGGAGGTGCGCGAGCCGTGCCACACCGTCCGTCCGCTCCGCACGACGGCGGCCACCAGCGACGGCGCCCGCCCTTCGACCTGCGCAACGGCGATCCGATGCAACAGAGCCCGACGCGTCGCGGGAAGCAGATCCTCTTGAGGTGTCGTCATGACTACAGTCCACCCCGCCCGGCATTTCCACGTCGAGCGCAATATCCGGCCCCTGCCGACGGGGCACCGTTCAGCGGAGGTGATGCACGGCGGTGATGAGCTGCGGAACGAGGCGCTGCGACGGCCGCGTCCGAGCTTCGACTCACATGTCGCTTACACCACCGAGAACCCCTGAGATGCGGGCTTCGATGCCGTCGAGCAGGAAGTCGAGACCGATCCGGAAGGTGTGGTCGGCGTCCAGGTGGGCGGCATCGCGCACCACCGTGGCCAGCGTGGGGAAACTGCCGGTGGCGAAGGTCCGCTCCAGATAGGGCCCGAGTGCGGCCTGCCAACGCTTCTCGTCCATCCCGGTAGCCCGCTCGGCACGCCGCTCTGCGATCTCCCGACGCACGGCGCCGATCACATACGCGTTGACCGAGGCCACCACCGGCATGATGGCGTCCACATCGACATCGCCCAGTGCGGCCACCACGGTCTCCCCACTGGCCAGCGCGTGCGGCCCCAGCTGAGGTCGGCCACCCAGCAGATCGGCGAGCCATTCATGCTCGTGGGCGGCGCGCCGAGTGGTTTCGGCGAGAGACCGGAGCACCTCCCGCCAGCCGTCTCCGACCGGCCTGATCTCGGCGTAGGCGGCGTCGACCATCAGGTCGAGCAACTCATCCTTGCCGGCGATGTAGCTGTACAGCCGCATCGGACGAACGTCCAGCGCGGTGGCGACCTTGCGCAGCGACACCGCGTCCAGACCGTCCGCGTCGGCCAGTTGGATCGCCGCCCGCACGATCCGTTCTCGGCTCAACGGCGCCGGCACGGGTCGATCTGGTGGCTCCGGCCTCTCCCACACCAACATGCCGTCACAATACATCGCATCGATCGATACAGTGTATCGACCAGTGCGGCGTATCGGAGGGGAAGCAACCATGACCATTGCCATCGTCGGAGCCGGCCTCGGTGGCCTGACTCTGGCCCGGGTCCTGCACGTGAACGGCCTGGACTCCGTCGTGTACGAACGTGAGCCGTCACGCGGCGCGCGGGGTCAGGGCGGCATGCTCGACATCCACTCGGGGCAGCGGGCGCTGCGCGAGGCCGGTCTGATCGACCGGTTCTACGCGATTGCTCGCGGTGAAGGCCAGGACATGCGGCTTCTGGAGCCGGACGGCACCTTGCTGCTCCAGGAGGACACGCCCGACGACGCCCCACTTGAGCGACCCGAGGTCGACCGCGCCGATCTGCGCGACCTGCTGCTGGATTCCCTCCCCGAAGACGTGGTGCGCTGGGGACGCGCGTTCACATCGGCCGACAACGGCCTGCTGCATTTCGGCGACGGCAGCAGTGCGACATACGACCTGCTGGTCGGCGCGGACGGCGCTCAGTCCCGGGTCCGCACACTGGTCACCGAGGCCCGTCCGGCGCATACCGGCCATAACGTCGTCGAGATCGGCATTCCCGACATCGACCGCACGCATCCGGACCTCGCGGCGATGGTCGGGCGCGGCACCTACTGGGTTCTCGGCAACGGGGTGTCCCTGGCGGCGCAGCGCAACGGCGACGGCCGCGTTCGCATCGGCCTCAGCTTCTACAACACCGCCGAGGACTGGTTCGCGACCAGTGGGATCCCGTTCGACGACCCGGCCGCCGCCCGGGCGCGGCTGATCGAACTGCTCCCCGGCTGGGACTCACGGTTCACCGCGCTGATCGCGGCCTGCGACGACACGGTCGTGCCGCGGTCGGTCACCACTCTCCCGGTCGGTCTGACCTGGCCGTCGACTCCAGGCGTCACGCTGCTCGGCGATGCCGCGCACCTGATGCCGCCGGTGGGAGAGGGCGCCAACATGGCGCTGCTCGACGGCGCACTGCTGGGTCTCGCGCTGGCCGCGCACCCGGACGACTTTGCCGTCGCAGTCAAAGGCTACGAGCGCGAGATGTTCGAACGCACCGGCGCTGCCGCCCGAATGTCCACGGACATGCAGGAATTGCTGGCGCTGCCGGACGCCGCCCAGAAAATGCTCGCGTTCTTCCAACCTGGCTGAAGGTAACCGACTACGACCAGGAAACCGGTCGTCCAGCCGACGCGATCACGACCTCCGGTGCCGGTCTCCACCCATCGGTCATCTGCCCTGCCGATGGGCCGCGCTCGGCGCCTGCCCGCTGGACGAGGCCGGCCTCCCCGTGTCGGCGGAAGCCAGGGTGACGAAAGTGCCCTGCAACGCTGAAGATCACGTCTGCGCCATGTCCACGAATCGTGAGTAGTGGCCCTGGAAGGCGACCGTGATCGTCGCCGTCGGGCCATTACGGTGCTTGCCGACGATGATGTCCGCCTCGCCCGCGCGGGGGGACTCCTTCTCGTAGGCGTCCTCGCGGTGCAGCAGGATCACCATGTCGGCGTCCTGCTCGATCGAGCCGGACTCACGCAGGTCGGACACCATCGGCTTCTTGTCGGTGCGCTGTTCGGGGCCTCGGTTGAGCTGCGAGAGTGCGATCACCGGCAGCTCCAGCTCCTTGGCCAGGAGCTTGAGGTTCCGGGACATCTCGGAGACCTCCTGCTGCCGGCTCTCGGACCGCTTGGAGCCGGACTGCATCAGCTGCAGATAGTCGATGACGACCAGCTTGAGGTCGTTGCGCTGCTTCAGGCGCCGGCATTTGGCGCGGATCTCCATCATCGACAGGTTCGGCGAGTCGTCGATGTAGAGAGGGGCGGCCGAGACATCGGGCATCCTGCGGGCGAGGCGGGTCCAGTCCTCGTCGGTCATCGTGCCGGACCGCATGTGGTGCAGCGCCACCCGCGCCTCGGCGGACAGCAGTCGCATCGCGATCTCGTTGCGGCCCATCTCGAGCGAGAAGATCACACTCGGCAGGTTGTGCTTGATGGACGCCGTCCGCGCGAAGTCCAGTGCCAGGGTCGACTTACCCATGGCGGGACGGGCCGCGACGATGATCATCTGGCCCGGGTGCAGACCATTGGTGAGCTGGTCGAGATCGGTGAAACCGGTCGGCACACCGGTCATCTCCCCCGAGCGTGAACCGATCGCCTCGATCTCGTCGAGCGCGCCCTCCATGATCTCGCTGAGCGGCAGATAGTCCTCGGCGGTGCGCTGCTCGGTGACGGCGAAGATCTCGGCCTGGGCGCTGTTGACGATCTCGTCGATGTCGCCGTCGGCCGCGTATCCCATCTGTGTGATGCGGGTGCCGGCCTCGACCAGCCGGCGCAGGACCGCCCGCTCGTGCACGATCTGCGCGTAGTACTCGGCGTTGGCCGCGGTCGGAACCGTCTGGACCAGGGTGTGCAGATACGGGGCTCCGCCGACCTTGGTGATCTCACCGCGCTTGGTGAGCTCGGCTGCGACCGTGATGGGGTCGGCCGGTTCACCCTTCGCGTACAGGTCGAGGATCGCCTGGTAGATCGTCTCGTGCGCGGGCCGGTAGAAGTCGTGGCCCTTGAGGATCTCGACGACGTCGGCGATGGCGTCCTTGGACAGGAGCATGCCGCCGAGCACGGACTGCTCCGCGTCCAGGTCCTGCGGCGGGACACGCTCGAAGGAGGAGCCCGCGCCGTCCCATGCGCCACTGTCCTGACCGCGGTCGTGCTGCTCGTCGCGGCCTCGGCCACCGTCACGGCCCTGGCGGGAGGCAGGGACACGATCACCCGGAGCGCTGTCGGCCCACGGATCGTCCAAGGGCTCGGAAATGCTCACCGGGCCGCCTCCTCCCGTCCGCCGCGCGGACCTCGCCGTGCACCTCATTTCTAGGGCACGACACTGACAAAGCGAGAAGCCCTGCTCCGGTTCTAGCGCGTCGGTTTTGTGCGTTTTCCGAGGACGGAGGAGGGAGCGGGCGCCGCACCACGTTAGGCCCGTCGGCACCGTCAGCCAATCTGGTTATCCACAGGCCATGTGGACGAGCGCCCGGATGCTGTGGAGAACTCCTCAAAACCTGTGCACGGTGCGGTGGACAGTCCTGTGAACAAGCCCTCAGGCACCCCGTCAAAAACTCGTTGACCAGCATCTTTCCCATCCACCGGCTGTGCAGAAGAAAAACTTCCCCCGTTAGAGCAAGATCCCCGCGAAGGGGACACGACGCCGCGTCACACTTGGATCTTCGTAAGGGTCACAACTGCTTTGCGTCGCTTACCTGTGGACGGTTAGATTGGTGCCCATGACACAGGCCCCGGCGACACCGCGCGCCATCCGACACCGGCACGACCGGGAGATCGTCGCACTGGCGGTTCCGGCCTTCGGCGCACTCGTCGCAGAGCCCCTGTTCGTGATGGCCGACAGTGCGATCGTCGGCCATCTCGGCACTGCGCAACTGGCCGGCCTCGGAGTCGCCTCGGCGCTCCTCACCACCGCCGTGAGCGTCTTCGTCTTCCTCGCTTATGCCACGACAGCCGCGGTCGCCCGCCGGGTCGGCGCCGGCGAACTGGGAGCGGCCATCCGCCAGGGCATGGACGGCATCTGGCTCGCGATGCTCCTGGGAGCCGTCGTGATCGCCGTCGTCCTGCCCACCGCCCCCGGCATCGTCGAACTCTTCGGTGCCTCGCAGACAGCCGCCCCCTATGCGACGACGTATCTGCGGATCTCCGCCCTGGGCATCCCCGCGATGCTGGTGGTGCTTGCCGCGACCGGTGTCCTGCGGGGGCTGCAGGACACCCGGACACCGCTGTACGTCGCCATCGCCGGCTTTGTCGCCAACGCCGTCCTGAACGCGACCCTCGTCTACGGCGCCGGTCTGGGGATCGCGGGCTCCGCCTGGGGAACGGTCATTGCCCAGTGCGGTATGGCCACCGTGTATCTGGTCGTCGTCGTCCGTGGAGCCCGTCGACATGGTGCCTCGTTGCGGCCAGATACGGCCGGGATACGTGCCTCGGCACAGGCCGGAGTACCTCTGTTGGTCCGCACATTGTCCTTGCGGGCGATCTTGATGATCGCCACTGCCGTCGCCGCACGACTTGGGGACGTGGATATCGCCGCGCATCAGATCGTCCTGTCCCTGTGGAGCCTGCTCGCCTTCGCCCTGGACGCGATCGCCATCGCGGGACAGGCCATCATCGGACGCTATCTCGGAGCGAACGATCCACAAGGAGCCCGCGATGCGTGCCGCCGGATGGTGCAGTGGGGCATCGCCACCGGGGTCGGACTCGGTCTGCTCGTCCTCGCGACCCGTCCGCTCTTCCTGCCCCTGTTCACCGGTGATCCGCTTGTCCATCAGGCGGCCCTACCGGCCCTGATCCTCGTGGCCGTCTCACAGCCCATCTGCGGCGTCGTTTTTGTCCTCGATGGCGTACTGATGGGTGCGGGGGACGGACGCTATCTCGCTTGGGCCATGTCGCTCACCCTGGCGGTCTTCGCACCCGTAGCCCTGCTCGTCCCCGTTCTCGGTGGAGCGCTCACCGCGCTGTGGGCAGCCATGACCTTGATGATGACCGTGCGCATGGTCACCTTGTGGCTGCGCTCTCGCTCGGGCCACTGGATCGTGACCGGGGCGACGCGCTGAGCGGACCCGAGGTCCCGGGTTCACGCCGTTTCACGTGAAACGGCGTCCTGATTCGCGCTGTTTCACGTGAAACGACACCCGCCCTTGGTCGGACACGAAGAAGGGCCGTACCCGTCGGGTACGGCCCCTCCCTCAGCTGTTCAAGCCGAGCGCAGCGTTCACGCCGCGACAACCTCGATGCTGACCTTGGCGGCAACCTCGGGGTGCAGACGCACGGACGTCTCGTGGGCGCCCAGCGTCTTGATCGGGCTGCCCAGCTCGATGCGGCGCTTGTCCACCTCGGGGCCACCGGAGGCCTTGATCGCCGAGGCGATGTCGGCCGGGGTGACGGAACCGAACAGACGGCCGGCATCGCCGGAGCGAACAGCCAGACGGACCTTGACACCCTCGAGCTGGGCCTTGATCTGGTTGGCCTGCTCGATGGTCTGGATCTCATGGATCTTGCGAGCACGACGGATCTGCTCGACGTCCTTCTCGCCGCCCTTGGTCCAGCGGATCGCGAAGTTCCGCGGGATCAGGTAGTTGCGAGCGTAGCCGTCCTTGACGTCGACGACCTCGCCGGCGGCACCGAGGCCGGAGACCTCGTGGGTGAGGATGATCTTCATGTGTCGGTCACCCTTCCCTTAGCGTGCGGTGGACGTGTAGGGCAGCAGCGCCATCTCACGGCTGTTCTTCACGGCCGTGGCGACGTCACGCTGGTGCTGCGTGCAGTTGCCGGTCACGCGGCGGGCACGGATCTTGCCGCGGTCGGAAATGAACTTCCGCAGCATGTTCGTGTCCTTGTAGTCCACGTACGTGACCTTGTCCTTGCAGAAAGCGCAGACCTTCTTCTTCGGCTTGCGCACAGGCGGCTTCGCCATGGTGTTTCTCCTGTGTGATCAAGAAGTGTGGGGTACGGCCCACCTTCGCCCCGTCCGGGTCCGAGGACCCGGCCCAATGGCCTAGAAGGGGGGCTCGTCCGAGTAGCCGCCGCCGCCACCGCCGCCGCCGGAGCCGCCGCCCCAGCCACCGCCGCCCTGGCCGCCGGCCGGGGTGCCGGTCGCCCACGGGTCGGCGGCCGGAGCGCCGCCGCCCTGCTGGCCGCCACCGGGGCCGCCGCCCCAGCCGCCGCCACCCTGGCCGCCGCCACCGCCGCCGCCGTAACCACCCTGCTGCCCACCGCGTCCGGCCGCGGTCTTGGTGACCTTGGCCGTGGCGTTGCGCAGGCTCGCGCCGACCTCGTCGACGTCGAGCTCGTAGACCGTGCGCTTGACGCCCTCACGGTCTTCGTAGGACCGCTGCTTCAGCCGGCCCTGCACGATGACGCGCATGCCTCGCTGGAGCGACTCGGCGACGTTCTCCGCCGCCTGACGCCAGACCGAGCAGGTCAGGAACAGGCTCTCGCCGTCCTTCCACTCGTTCGTCTGCCGGTCGAAGGTGCGGGGGGTGGACGCGACACGGAACTTCGCGACCGCCGCACCGGACGGGGTGAAGCGCAGCTCGGGGTCATCGACAAGATTGCCGACGACCGTGATGACGGTCTCGCCTGCCATGGGGGAACCTCTCGGCGGGTTTGCTGCTGGCTGCTTGTGCTGCTACTCGGATCCCGGGATCACTGAGCGAAAGCTCAGTGGGTCTCGGGACGGAGGACCTTGGTCCGGAGGACCGACTCGTTCAGGTTCATCTGGCGGTCGAGCTCCTTGACGACCGCAGGCTCGGCCTGCAGGTCGATGACCGAGTAGATGCCCTCGGGCTTCTTCCTGATCTCGTACGAGAGACGACGACGACCCCAGGTGTCGACCTTCTCGACCTTTCCGCCGCCGTCACGGACGACCGAAAGGAAGTTGTCGATCAGCGGGGAGACAGCACGCTCCTCGAGATCGGGGTCGAGGATGACCATCACCTCGTAGTGACGCATGTGGAACCCACCTCCTCTGGACTCAGCGGCCACGGTCGTTCCGTGGCAGGAGGGTTGTGATGCGTACGCAACGGTATCGGCCGCCACTGACAATCGGATGTCGGTCGGCGGTTGACCCGGCACGGCCTGGGCAGACACCGGTGCAGACGGTACAGAGTACCCGCACACGTGCTTCCGGTTGAAATCCGGCCGGGTAGCCCGTCAATCTGTACACATCGGGTGTGTATGGCGCTACGATGCGCCGCCTTCCGCAGGAGGTGCCCTATGGCACAGGTATTGCGACCCAACACCACCGGTTCTCTCTTCGCCACGGACGGCAAGGCCCATCCCGTCCAGGACACCCTTCTCCTGGTGACCCTGGTGCTCGGGATCACGTCCTTCGTCACGGCGATGTTCCACAGCCTGCATCTGATCAGCTCCTGGACCGGCCTGGTGGGGATCTTCACCGGTGCCTTCGGCCAGTACATCTCCGTCACGACCCGTGAGCGCTTCGGCCTGATCCTGGGCCTCGGCGCCGCGGCCATCGGCTTCTTCCTCGGCATGGCCCACGGCGGTCTCTTCGGCGGCGTCGTCGGCAGCTGACGCCGAATCCCGCCGCGGCTCCACGGTCCGCGGCGGGATTCAATGGGCACAGAGGTTCCATACAGCCATTCGGGGCGCTCGTAGGGCGCAGTAGGCTTCGGCGCGAGAGCCGGAGCCCCTGTACCCATGGGGACACACCAGCCCGAGGAGCGCCCCGAATGAGCCTGACCCTGAGGACGATCAGCCGCGAGCAGCATCTGGCGTACATCCAGAGCCTGCCGTCGGCGAGCCACATGCAGGTCCCGGCCTGGGCAGACGTCAAGGCGGAGTGGCGCTCCGAGAGCCTCGGCTGGTTCGACAAGAGCGGTGAACTCGTGGGCGCGGGGCTCGTCCTGTACCGCCAACTGCCCAAGCTCAAGCGCTACCTCGCCTATCTGCCCGAGGGCCCGGTCATCAACTGGTTCGCGCCGAATCTGAACGACTGGATCCAGCCGATGCTCGCGCACCTCAAGCAGCAGGGCGCCTTCTCGGTGAAGATGGGCCCGCCGGTGATCATCCGGCGCTGGGAGGCGAGCTCCATCAAGCAGGGCATCCAGGACCCGGACGTGAAGCGTCTGCGCGACATCGAGGCGGACTTCATCGAGCCGCGGGCCTTCGAGGTCGCCGACAAGCTGCGCCGCATGGGGTGGCAGCAGGGCGAGGACGGCGGCGCCGGCTTCGGTGACGTGCAGCCCCGGTACGTCTTCCAGGTGCCGCTCGCCAACCGCTCCCTGGAAGAAGTCCACAAGAACTTCAACCAGCTGTGGCGCCGCAACATCAAGAAGGCCGAGAAGGCCGGTGTCGAGGTGGTCCAGGGCGGCTACCACGATCTCGAGGAATGGCAGCGGCTGTACGAGATCACGGCTGTGCGAGACCACTTCCGGCCCCGCCCGCTGTCGTACTTCCAGCGCATGTGGACGGCCCTCAACAGCGAGGACCCCAACCGCATGCGGCTGTACTTCGCACGGCACAACGGCGTGAACCTCTCGGCCGCGACGATGCTGATCGTCGGCGGACACGTGTGGTACTCCTACGGCGCCTCCGACAACGTCGGGCGCGAGGTCCGGCCCTCGAACGCGATGCAGTGGCGGATGCTGCGCGACGCCTACGCGCTCGGCGCCACCGTCTACGACCTGCGCGGCATCTCCGACTCCCTGGACGAGACCGACCACCTCTTCGGCCTGATCCAGTTCAAGGTGGGCACGGGCGGGCAGGCCGCCGAGTACCTCGGCGAATGGGACTTCCCCCTGAACAAGCTGCTCCACAAGGCGCTCGACCTCTACATGTCGCGCCGCTGACTTCGGCGCCGCAGCCGATGCCCCGGCCCACGGGCCGACGGCCCGAGCGCTCCGGCATCGCCCGCCGGCCCGGCGGATACGCCACAATTTCCTCTCAGACCTCTGACACACGGCAGCCACAAGAAAGGTTCCGGGACCGGCCATGGCGCTCACGCTCTACGTCGACACCGCGCGCTGGCGGGCACACCACAAGCACGTGCGGGAGCAGTTCCCGGGGCTCGTCCCCGTCTGCAAGGGCAACGGCTACGGCTTCGGCCACGAGCGGCTGGCGGAGGAGGCCACCCGGCTGGGAGCCGACGTCCTCGCCGTGGGCACGACGTACGAGGCGGCCCGGATCAAGGACTGGTTCGGCGGTGACCTGCTGGTGCTGACGCCCTTCCGGCGCGGCGAGGAGCCCGTTCCGCTGCCCGACCGGGTCATCCGCTCGGTGTCGTCCGTGGACGGCGTGTACGGGCTCGTGGGGGCCCGCGTGGTCATCGAGGTGATGTCCTCGATGAAGCGGCACGGCGTGAGCGAGCAGGAACTGTCCCTTCTGCACGCCGCCATCGAGAACGTCCGCCTCGAAGGCTTCGCCATTCATCTGCCCCTCGACCGCACGGACGGCTCCGACGCCGTCGAGGAGGTCATCGGCTGGATGGACCGGCTGCGTGCGGCCCGGCTGCCGCTGCACACGATGTTCGTGAGCCACCTCAAGGCCGAGGAACTGGTCCGGCTGCAGCAGCAGTTCCCGCAGACGCGCTTCCGTGCCCGTATCGGCACCCGGCTCTGGCTGGGGGACCACGAGGCCACGGAGTACCGCGGGGCCATCCTGGACGTCACGAGGATCTCCAAGGGCGAGCGCTTCGGCTACCGGCAGCAGAAGGCGGCCTCCGACGGCTTCCTGACCGTCGTGGCGGGCGGAACGTCGCACGGGGTGGGTCTGGAGGCCCCCAAGGCCCTGCACGGCGTCATGCCGCGCGCCAAGGGCGTCGCCCGGGCCGGTCTCGCGACGGTGAACCGGAATCTTTCGCCGTTCGTCTGGGCGGGCAAGCAGCGCTGGTTCGCCGAGCCCCCGCACATGCAGGTCTCGATCCTCTTCATCCCCGCGGATGCCACCGAGCCGAAGGTCGGCGACGAGTTGGTGGCCCACCTACGTCACACCACGACGCAGTTCGACCGGATCGTCGACCGCTGAGAGCGGGTCGCAACCGCCCCGAGCACGCAGAGGCCGTACACGGATTCCGTGTACGGCCTCTGTCATGGAGTCCTGTGGTTCTGTTCGCTCAAGGCGAACTCTTTCCCGTGGGCTCCGCGACGGGGCTGCCCCACTCCACGTGCGGCCCCTCGAAGTGCGCCGCGTGCCGGGGTGGATGAGCCGCGGCCCCCAGCGCGAACGCATCCGGCGCACCGTCCAGCACACCGCCCGCTGGATCGTCGTCACCGGCCCGGCGCACTGTGTCCCGTTCCGGCATGAAGATGTCGCGTACGACCATGGCGCACAGGAAGAGCGTGCCCAAGAGGTGTGCGGCGATGGCGACTTGGTATCCGTCCGTCGGCAGGCCCTTGTGAGCGTCTCCGCTCGTCGTGTAGGCGAGGTACATCCAGATCCCCAGGAAGTACGCCACTTCGCAGGCCTGCCAGATCAGGAAGTCCCGCCAGCGGGGCCTGGCCAGCGCCGCCAGGGGAACCAGCCACAGCACGTACTGCGGCGAGTAGACCTTGTTGGTGAGGATGAACGCCGCGACGATCAGGAACGCGAGCTGTGCGAAGCGCGGTCGGCGCGGAGCCGTCAGCGTCATCGCGGCGATACCCAGACAGGCGAACACCATCATGATCATCGCGCAGATGTTGGCCGTGTCCTTGGTGATCTCGATGTTGAACCAGCGCGAGATGAACAGGAAGACCGAGCCGAAGTCGACGCCGCGTTCACGGCTGAAGCTGTAGAACTTCGACCAGCCCTCGGGGGCGAGGAACATCACAGGCAGATTGACCAGGAGCCACGCGCCGACGGCCCCCAGGAGGGCGGTCCCGTACTCCCGCCATCTGCCCGCCCGCCAGCACAGCACGAGCAGCGGTCCGAGAACCAGGAACGGATAGAACTTGGCGGCCGTGGCGAGCCCGACGAGGACTCCGAAAGCGAGCACTCGGCCGCGCGACCACATCAGCATCGCGGCGGCCAGCAGGGCCACGGCAAGCAGGTCCCAGTTGATGGTGGCTGTCAGTGCGAAGGCGGGCGCCAGCGCGACCAGGAGGCCGTCCCAGGGGCGCCGGCGGTGCGTGCGTGCGGTGCATACGGCGATGACCACGGCGCACACCATGAGCATCCCGGCGTTGACCATCCAGTAGGTCTGTTCCCTGGACTGGAGGGCGCCGCTGCCCGGGGTCAGCCAGGAAGCGACCTCCATGAACACACCGGTGAGTACGGGGTACTCCAAGTAGCTCATGTCGCCGGGAAGTCTGTCGAAGTACGGCACGAGCCCGTCGGCGAAACCGCGCCCCTGGTAGAGGTGCGGGATGTCCGAGTAGCACGCGTGCGTGTACTGGGCGCTGGCCCCGAAGAACCAGCCGCTGTCGTAGCAGGGCAGTTTCTGGACCATCCCCAGGGCGAACATCCCGATCGCGACGAGCGCCACGACCCGTACGGGAGTCCACCAGGAGGTCCCGAGCAGCGCACGCCGTCCGATGGGGCCGCCGATCAGCTCACTGCCGGCCGCGGCGACCTCGTCTTCCCGGGTCGGCCGCACCGTGTCCGGCTCGTGGACGCTCGCGCGCGTCGTCTCTGCACTGGGCATGGGGCTCATACTGCCGCATCAGAGTAGGAACACGCCGAGGGCCGCCACACCTGGTCGATGTGACGGCCCTTGTCCGGTCGGTGTTTCACGTGAAACAGAGCGTTTCACGTGAAACACACTCGGTGACGGCTACCCGTTCGGCCCTCCGAAGAGTCCCCCGTTGTTCCCGTTACCCCGGGTGTTCCCGTTGCCCGCGCTCTCCGTCGGCGACGAGGTCACCCCCCCTGTACCGCCGGTGTCGGTACCGCCGGTGTCGGTACCGCCGTTGTTGTTGCCGCCGTTGTTCGCACAACCCCAACCGAAGTTGCCACAGGTGTCGCTCGGCGTGGGCGGAGCCGTGAGCTGGGACCGCGTCGGCGTCGGAGTCGGCGACGGGCTCTGTGTGAGGCTCGGCGTGGGCGACGGGGTCACACTCGGGCTCGGGGCGGCGTTGACGACCTCACCGATGGGCTCGGGCGTCGGGAACGACTCCGCCGGCTGCCCTTGAAGCGCCTGCGCCATGTAGTCGTGCCAGATCTCGGCCGGGAACGAGGCACCATGGATCTTGTCCTGGCCACCCGTTCCGTACATCTCCAAGAACGTGCGCGACTTGCTCTTCTCGTCGTCGTCCATGCGGTACATGCCGATCGCGGTCGACAACTGCGGGGTGTATCCGACGAACCAGGCGGACTTGTTGCCGTCCGTCGTACCGGTCTTGCCCGCCACCTCGCGGCCGGGGAGCCTGGCCGCGGTACCGGTGCCCTTGTCCACCACGGTCTTCAGGACGTCCGTCACATTGTCGGCGACGGCCGAGGTGTAGGGCTGCTTGGTCGCCTTGGTGTGCTGGTAGGTCGTTCCGTCCTTGCTGGTGACCTTGTCGACCGAGTACGGGTCGTTCTGCTTGCCGCTGGCCGCGAAGGTGGCGTACGCACCCGCCATGCGGATCGCGCTGGGGTCGGAGGTGCCGATGGAGAACGACGGGAAGGCGGAGCTGGCCAGGCTGCTGTCCAGGATACCCGCGTCCAGGACGCTCTGCTTGACCTTGTCCAGACCCACATCCATGCCGAGCTGGACGTAGACGGAGTTGACCGACTCCCGCATCGCCTCACGGAGGTCGATCTTGTAGTCGGGCGCACGTCCCACCGACTCACCGCCGTCGTTGGTCTGCAGCCATTCCTTGTCGTCCTTGTCGGTCCAGACGGTGCCGTCGTAATTCTTGATCTTGAGCTTGTTCTTGCCGCTGTACAGGCTCTTCGGGGAGACGACCGTGCGTTCGTCCTGCGCCTGCTCCGGTCCGAGGTCCTTGTTGCGGACGCCCCACTTCATCGCGGCCGCCAGCACGAAGGGCTTGAACGTCGAACCCACCTGGGCACCGGTCTGGTCGGCGTTGTCGGTGAAGTGCTTGGTCGCGTCCTCACCGCCGTAGATCGCCTCGATGGCGCCGGAGGTCGGGTTCACCGAAGCACCGCCGAACTGGACGAACTTGTCCGTCTTGGGGCGCTTCTCGGGTTTGATGTTCGCCTGCTGGACCTTCTTCACGGCGGACTCGAGCTGGTCCACCTTCTTCTTCTGGAAGGTCGTGTAGATCGAGAGGCCACCCCGCTGCAGCACGTCCTGGGAGACATGGGTCTTGTCGCTGTGGGTCACCAGATAGCTGTTGGCCAGGTCGACGAGGTAGCCGACTTGACCGCTCAGCCGGGTGTTGGACCGCGAATTCTTCCACTTGGGCAAGGTCGTGTACTTGGCCCGATCCGAGGCGCTCAGGTGGTTGTACAGGACCATCTTGTCCAAGGTGTCCTGCATCTGGCGAAGGGCACGCGCGCTGTTGGCCGTCGGGGTGGCGGACGTGTCGATCGAGGTCGCGCCCTCCGGGTCGTAGTACGTGGCGCCCTTGAGCATCGCCGCCAGGAAGGCGCACTCACCCGGGTTGAGCTTGACGGCGTCCTTGTCGAAGTACGCACGCGCGGCGGCCTGGATGCCGTAGGCGTTGCGGCCGTAGTACGCGGAGTTCAGGTAGCCGGCGAGGATGTCGTCCTTCTTGACGGTCGCCCCCACCTTGATCGAGATGAAGATCTCCTTGAACTTGCGGCTGACCGTCTGGGACTGGTCGTCAAGGCGCGCGTTCTTCACATACTGCTGGGTGATGGTGGAGCCACCCTGGGTCTGACCGCCCGTCGCCATGTTGAAGACGGCGCGCGCGATGCCCTTCGGGTCGATGCCGCTGTCGGTGTAGAAGGTCTTGTTCTCCTGGGAGATGACCGCGTACCGCATCGCCTGGGGAATCTGCGAGAGATTGACGATCTGGCGGTTCGTCTCACCGCCCGTCGCCACCATCTGGGTGCCGTCGGCCCAGTAATAGACGTTGTTCTGCGCCTGCGCGGTCTGTGCCACGTTCGGGACGCTCACCATGGCGTATCCGATGCCCGCGACTGCCACGAGGCTTCCTATGAAGCCGATGAACAGGCCGCTCACCAGCTTCCACGAGGGCACCCAGCGCGCGGCTCCATACTTGCCCGCCCGCGGGTAGTCGATGAGGCGCTTCTTACCGGGAGGCGTGGCACGCCCTCTGCCCCGCCCGGGCCCGTTCGGGCCGCCCGGCCCACGGCCCGGGCCGTCCGGGGTCCTGCGACGGCTGCCTCCACCTCTCTGGGCTGCCCGTCGGGCATCGGCTCGGCCACCGTACGGGCGCTCCTCACCTCCCACTCCATACTCATCGGAAGGAGACCCGGTGGCGCCTCGCGGTGCCGCGCGGCGGCCGGAGGACGACGCCGACTGGCCACGTCGGGCCGCGGCACGTCCGCCTCCTTGGGGCTGCGACGGTTTGCGACGGTGCTCGCTCATCGAACGATTACTCCTCGGGCAGGCGCATCCTGGCGCGCCTGGAAACGGCAGCAGGTTTCCGGTCCCCCCGAAGTACGGATGTGGTCGTTGTTGCATTCACCCGTACGGCACCGAGGACGAGGACGCCCTCGGGCGTCACTCGGTTCCCGGTGATGTGCATGCCGCACAGACTACGCACCGTCGAAACCCCCCGAGTCCCCAAGGTCACCCCAAATCAGGCAACTTGCCTCCACTAATCGGTGATGTGACCCCGTTCACCCTCGCCCCTCTTGTCGCACCCGGAGAGGCGTTCTATCGTGCTGATGTATCGAGTCGATACATCAGCACGAGATAAAGTCCGTGTGGACGAGTCAGCGACAGGAAGGAGGCGCACATGAGCCGGCGTTCCGGGATCCTCGAGTTCGCCATCCTCGGCCTGCTCCGCGAGTCCCCGATGCACGGCTACGAGCTGCGCAAGCGACTCAATACGTCACTGGGTGTGTTCCGTGCGTTCAGCTACGGGACGCTCTACCCATGCCTCAAGACGCTGGTCGCCAACGGCTGGTTGATCGAGGAATCGGCCGGCACACCCGACGACGTCCTCGCCGCACCGCTCGCGGGGCGGCGCGCCAAGATCGTCTATCGGCTGACGGCGCAGGGTAAGGAGCACTTCGAGGAGCTGCTCGCACAGACGGGTCCCGACGCGTACGAGGACGAGCACTTCGCCGCTCGTTTCGCCTTCTTCGGACAGACCTCCCGGGACGTGCGCATGCGCGTGCTGGAGGGCCGCCGCAGCCGCCTGGAGGAGCGCCTGGAGAAGATGCGTGCCTCCCTGGTACGCACCCGGGAGCGCCTCGACGACTACACCCTCGAGCTCCAGCGCCACGGAATGGAGTCCGTGGAGCGCGAAGTGCGCTGGCTGAACGAGCTCATCGAGAGCGAGCGGGCCGGACGGGATCTCAGAGGTTCCAACGCCGACGGTTCCGCTTCGAACAGCACATCTGGAGAGACGGGCGGCCTGCCCCGGAACCGGGACACGTCCCGGCCGGATCCGTCCGACGACACCACCACGTGAGGTCCAGTCGGGGCTTCACCTCGCACACACAGGGAGCAACCGGAATGGGTTCGGTTCGCGTAGCCATCGTCGGCGTGGGCAACTGCGCCGCATCGCTGGTACAGGGAGTCGAGTACTACAAGGACGCCGACCCGGCGTCCAAGGTCCCGGGTCTGATGCACGTCCAGTTCGGCGACTACCACGTCCGTGACGTGGAGTTCGTCGCCGCGTTCGACGTGGACGCCAAGAAGGTCGGCCTCGACCTCTCCGACGCCATCGGCGCCTCGGAGAACAACACCATCAAGATCTGCGACGTCCCGTCCACCGGCGTGACGGTTCAGCGCGGCCACACCCTCGACGGTCTCGGCAAGTACTACCGCGCCACCATCGAGGAGTCCGCCGAGGCCCCGGTCGACATCGTCCAGATCCTCAAGGACAAGCAGGTCGACGTCCTCGTCTGCTACCTGCCGGTCGGTTCCGAGGCCGCGGCGAAGTTCTACGCCCAGTGCGCCATCGACGCCAAGGTCGCCTTCGTCAACGCCCTTCCGGTCTTCATCGCCGGCACCAAGGAGTGGGCCGACAAGTTCACCGAGGCGGGCGTCCCGATCGTCGGCGACGACATCAAGTCCCAGGTCGGCGCCACCATCACGCACCGTGTCATGGCGAAGCTGTTCGAGGACCGGGGCGTCATCCTGGACCGGACCATGCAGCTGAACGTCGGCGGCAACATGGACTTCAAGAACATGCTCGAGCGCGAGCGTCTGGAGTCCAAGAAGATCTCCAAGACGCAGGCCGTCACCTCCCAGATCCCCGACCGGGACCTCGGCGAGAAGAACGTCCACATCGGCCCGTCCGACTATGTGGCCTGGCTCGACGACCGCAAGTGGGCTTACGTCCGCCTCGAGGGCCGCGCCTTCGGTGACGTCCCGCTGAACCTGGAGTACAAGCTCGAGGTCTGGGACTCCCCGAACTCCGCCGGTGTCATCATCGACGCCCTGCGTGCCGCGAAGATCGCCAAGGACCGCGGCATCGGTGGCCCGATCCTGTCCGCGTCCTCGTACTTCATGAAGTCCCCGCCGGTCCAGTACTTCGACGACGAGGCCCGCGAGAACGTCGAGAAGTTCATCAGGGGCGACGTCGAGCGCTGAGCAACCGCGCTCCGAGACCGGTCCGCCGGTTCTCATCGGGTCCCTGGGCCGCGCGCCCGGGGACCCGCGCAGTATGTGAGGCTGTGCCCCATGTCCGTCGTGCGCGACCTGCGTGTCCTTTTGCGCTTCCGGGACTTCCGGCGGCTGCTCACCGTGCGGCTGCTGTCCCAGGGAGCCGACGGCGTCTACCAGGTCGCGCTCGCCGCCTACGTCGTCTTCTCCCCGGAGAAGCAGACCTCGCCCGGGGCCATCGCCTCCGCCATGGCCGTACTGCTCCTTCCTTACTCTCTAGTCGGCCCGTTCGCGGGCGTTCTCCTGGACCGCTGGCGGCGCCGCCAGGTCTTCCTCTACGGCAACCTGTTGCGTGCCGTGCTCGCCTGCGCGACGGCCGTCCTGATGCTCGGCCATGTCCCGGACTGGCTCTTCTTCGCATCCGCGCTGTGCGTCACCGCGATCAATCGCTTCGTCCTGGCGGGCCTGTCCGCGGCACTGCCGCATGTCGTCGACGACGAACGTCTGGTCATCGCGAACTCGCTGTCCCCGACGGCCGGCACGCTCGCCGCCACCGCGGGCGGAGGGCTCGCCTTCGTCGTTCGCCTGGTGGCAGCGGACTCCGACGCGGCGGTGGTACTCCTCGGCGCCGCTCTGTATCTGGGTGCGGCACTCGCGTCGCTGAGTCTGGCCCCGGAACAGCTGGGCCCCGACAAGGAGTCGGCGCCGCCGAGGCTCGGCACCGCCCTCGCCGGCGCCACACGCGACCTGGCGGCGGGCGTACGGCATCTCGGGGACCCTCCACGCCGGGAGGCCGCCTGGGCTCTGGGGGCGATGACGCTGATGCGGTTCTGCTACGGCGCGCTGCTCGTCCTGGTTCTCATGCTGTGCCGATACGCCCTGTCCTCGGACTCCAGCCGTGGACTCGCCCTCCTGGGACTGGCCTTGGGGGTGTCCGGTGCCGGGTTCTTCGTTGCAGCGGTGGTGACGCCGTGGGCTGCGGGGCGCCTCGGCCCCGGCGGCTGGATCGTCATGTGCGCCGCCGTTGCAGCGGTCCTGGAGCCCGCGCTCGGTCTGCCGTTCGCCACGGGTCCCATGCTGGTGGCCGCCTTCGTGCTGGGGCTGATCACACAGGGCGCGAAGATCTCCACCGACACGATCGTGCAGCACGCTGTCGACGACGGCTTCCGGGGGCGGGTCTTCTCCGTCTACGACGTCCTGTTCAACGTCGCGTTCGTCGGCGCCGCGGGTGTCGCCGCCCTGATGCTGCCTCCTGACGGCCGTTCAGTCCCACTCGTGGTCGTGGTCGGGCTTGTCTACGCGGCCATCGCTGTGACTATGCACCGATTTGAACGCCTTAAGTGTCACATCAAGGCTACGGACCCTTGCTGAACTTCAGAGTTGTCAGTCCTCACCGGTAGCTTACGTGCGTCTTATTTCGCGCCACGCGCACCCACGTTCGAGGGGGACCCCCAAAGTGACCACTCCGCCGCCCCAGGGCTCGAATCCTTACGCCCAGCAGCCCACCGCGCCCATGGGGCAGCAGCCCGGCTACCCGGGGGTCCCGCCGCAGCAAGCCGGTTACCCCGGAGCTCCTCAGCAGGCCGGCCAGCCGGGGGTCCCGCCGCAGCAGGGCGGCTACCCCGGCGTTCCGCCGCAGGGTGCCCCCTACGCACCGTTCCCGAACCAGGGTGGTCCCGCTCCGCTCCCGCCGCAGGCCGGTCCTGCCAAGCGCGGCGGTAAGAAGGCTCTGCGCATCGTCGGCGTCATCGTTGTTGCGCTCATCGTCGCCGGCATCAAGTTCGGCATAGGTTGGTTCATGACCGAGACGGATGCGGAGACCACGTCGGTGGGCTCCTGCATGCACAACGCCGGGACGGACAGCAGTGCCGACCTCAAGGAAGTCGACTGCTCCTCCAGCGAGGCCCAGTACAAGGTCGTCCAGAAGTTTGACGGCAGCAGCGACGAGAACAAGTGCCAGAACGTCGAGGCGGCGACGATCTCCTACATCCAGTCCGGTGGAGGCCACGACGTGGTGCTCTGCCTGAAGGAGACCAAGTAACACCTCGGGCTGAGAACGACGATGGGGGCGATGTTTCACGTGAAACATCGCCCCCATCGGGTTGAGGGACTTCGTCGCATCACGGGGTCATGTTTCACGTGAAACATGACCCCGTTCCACATCTCAGCTCTGCTCGGCCCACCAGCGCTTGAGTGCCGCCACCGCGGCGTCGTGCCCCATCGGGCCGTTCTCCAGCCGGAGCTCCAGCAAGAACTTGTACGCCTGACCCACAACCGGCCCTGGGCCGACACCCAGGATCTCCATGATCTGGTTGCCGTCCAGGTCGGGGCGGATCGCGTCCAGCTCCTCCTGCTCCTGGAGCTGGGCAATACGCTTCTCCAAGCCGTCGTAGGCCCGGGAGAGCGCGGCCGCCTTGCGCTTGTTACGGGTCGTGCAGTCCGACCGGGTCAGCTTGTGGAGGCGGTCGAGGACCGGACCGGCGTCACGCACATAGCGGCGTACGGCGGAGTCGGTCCACTCGCCGGCGCCATAACCATGGAAGCGCAGATGCAGCTCGACCAGACGTGAGACGTCCCTCACCAGGTCGTTGGGGTACTTCAGTGCCGTCATCCGCTTCTTGGTCATCTTGGCGCCGACCACCTCGTGGTGGTGGAAGGAGACCCGGCCGTCGTCCTCGAAGCGTCGCGTCCTGGGCTTCCCGATGTCATGGAGCAGTGCGGCAATCCGCAAGGTCAGGTCGGGGCCGTTCTCCTCCAGCGCCATCGCCTGTTCCAGCACGATCAACGTGTGGTCGTAGACGTCCTTGTGGCGGTGGTGCTCATCACGCTCCAACCGCAATGCGGGAAGCTCCGGAATGACGCGGTCGGCGATCCCGGTCTCCACCAGCAGCCTCAGCCCCTTGCGGGGGTGGGCGGACAGGATGAGCTTGTTCAGCTCGTCTCGCACACGCTCGGCGGAGACGATCTCGATACGGCCGGCCATCTCCTTCATGGCCTCGACCACCTCGGGAGCGACCTCGAAGTCCAGCTGGGCGGCGAAGCGGGCGGCCCGCATCATGCGCAGCGGGTCGTCCGAGAACGAGTCCTCGGGGGTGCCGGGGGTACGGAGCACCCGGGCGGCGAGGTCACCGAGACCGCCGTACGGATCGACGAACTCTTTCTCGGGCAGCGAGACGGCCATCGCATTGACCGTGAAGTCCCTACGGACCAGATCCTGCTCGATGGAGTCGCCGTACGACACCTCGGGCTTGCGCGAGGTCCGGTCGTAGGCCTCGGACCGGTAGGTCGTCACCTCGATCTGGAAGCGCTGCACCACGTCTCCGACACGGGCGTCCTTCTGCGCGCCGACCGTACCGAAGGCGATGCCCACGTCCCACGTGGCATCCGCCCAAGGCCTCACGATCTTCAGAACGTCCTCGGGGCGGGCATCGGTCGTGAAATCGAGGTCATTGCCCAGACGCCCGAGCAGGGCATCCCGCACCGAGCCGCCGACCAGGGCGAGCGAGAACCCGGCGTCCTCAAAACGACGGGCGAGATCGTCGGCGACGGGGGACACCCGCAGTAGTTCGCTCACTGCACGGCGTTGCACCTGGTTCAGGGCACTGGGATTGTCTTCGTTGGCGTTCGGCACAGCAGAAAAGGGTACGTGGCCGGGACGCGGACGGGCGCCCCCATTAACGGGTACGAGCGCCTGGTGAACATGCACAAACATCCCCCCTGGATGTTTACTCGTATCTCAGTAGATAAAGGGCAGCCGAACGCCCGGTACGGATCTTGGGGCACGGACCGCGGCACTTCCCCTCCGCGCGCATCGTTACCATGCGTGGACGCACATTCCGACGACCACTGACGACGACGAGGGACGGGCGAGCGCGTGGCCGAGGCGGCAGACTTCCAGGGGATGAGTCCCTCACCTGCCCGTCGGTGGCTCCGGCGCACCGGAGCGCTGCTCGCGGGCGCGCCTCTGCTGGCCGGCCTGCTGCAGCTGCCCGCCGGCCAGGCCGCTCAGGCCGCCGAGAAGAGCTCTCCGGCACAGGCAACCGGTTCCCGCACGGTCAGCGTCTCCGTCGACTCTCTGACCCCCAGTACGCCGACCGACCACGACACCCTGACCGTCTCCGGCACGGTCACCAACAACGGCAAGCAGTCCGTCACGGACGCGCATGTGGGTCTGCGCGTCGCTCCGACGCCCCTGTACAGTCGCGCGGCCATCGCCGACGCGGCCGACCGGACCGGATACCGGCCGGGCACCGACGGCTCCGAGCTGGGTGGCAAGTACGTCACCGAGTTCGACAAGCTCGCCCCGGGTGTCTCGCAGCCCTTCAGCATCTCCGTTCCCGTCGAGGACCTGGATCTCGGTTCCGACGGGGTCTACCAGCTCGGTGTCTCGCTCTCCGGTGAGACCGCCTCACAGCCCTACGAGCAGGTGCTCGGCATCCAGCGGACCTTTCTGCCGTGGCAGCCCGACGGCGCCTCCACCAAGACCAGGACGACGTTCCTGTGGCCGTTGATCTCCGGCGTCCACATGACCGCGGAGACGCTTCCCAACCAGCAGCAGACACCCGTCTTCCAGAACGACGACCTCGCCCGGGAGCTCGCTCCGGGCGGCCGTCTCTCCCAGCTCCTGTCGCTCGGCAAGGACCTGGACGTCACATGGGTGATCGACCCGGACCTGCTCGCGTCGGTGGACGCCATGACGGGCAGCTACAGCATCAAGGGCGAGGGCGACAAGGTCACGGCGGGCAAGAACCAGAACATCGCCAAGCAGTGGCTCTCCGAGCTCGAGAAGGCCGTCCAGGACAAGGAGGTCGTCGCGCTCCCGTTCGCCGACCCCGACCTGGCCTCACTGGCGCACAACGGCAGAAACGTCACGGGCTCCCTGAGCCACCTCAAGGACGCCACGGATGTGGCGTCCAGCACGGTGGAGACCGTCCTCCATGTGAAAGCCGACACCGACTTCGCCTGGCCGGTGGACGGTGCGATCGATCCGTCGATCGTCAAGGTCGCCACCTCCGCGGGCGCCGACAAGGTGATCGCCCGCAGCGACAGCCTCCAGGACGATCAGCTGTCGTACACACCCACGGCCGCCCGCCCCATCGGCGGCGGAACGACGGCCGTGGTCGCGGACGCCGGCCTGTCGACGCTGTTCCGGGGTGACATGACCTCGGCCGCGGACTCCACCCTCGCCGTGCAGAAGTTCCTCGCCCAGAGCCTGATGATCAACCTGCAGAAGCCCGACAGGGCCCGCAGCATCGTCATCGCCCCGCAGCGGATGCCCTCCGCCGACCAGGCCCAGTCGATGGCGCAGGCGGTGAGGACCCTCCAGGGAGGCGGCTGGTCCCTGCCCTCCGATCTGTCGGATGCCGCCAAGGCCAAGCCTGATCCGGGCGCCACGACCAAGGTGCCGTCCGTGTCCCGCTACCCCTCGTCGCTGCGCAGGGCGGAGCTGCCCCAGTCGGCGTTCCAGCAGATCGAGGAGACCCAGGACAAGCTCGACAGCTTCCAGGTGATCCTCAGCGACCCCTCCCGGGTCGTGACCCCCTTCGGACGGGCGATAGATCGCTCCGTGTCCACGCAGTGGCGAGGGCACGCCACCAAGGCGTCGACGTTCCGCCAAGGCGTGTCGTCGTACCTCGAGCAGCTCACCAGCCAGGTCAGGCTGATCCAGAAGTCCGAGACGAAGCTCTCCGGTCGCAGCGCCACTATCCCGGTCACGGTCCAGAACAACCTGATGCAGGGTGTCGACCATCTGGTACTGCGACTGACCTCGCAGCAGCCGACCCGACTGAAGGTCGGCAACGGCCCCTACTACGAGCAGCCCATCACCGTCTCGGGCGGCCACAGCCAGTCCGTGAAGTTCACGACCACGGCCAACGCCAACGGCCGGGCCGCCGTCGTGGCCCAGCTCTTCACGGAGGACGGCCGTGCCTACGGCCCCGCCGTCACCTTCGATGTGAACGTCACCGAGATCACGCCCACGGTGATGCTGGTCATCGCCGGCGGAGTCCTGCTGCTGGTGCTCGCCGGATTCCGCATGTACACCCAACGCAAGAGGCTGGCCGCACAGCGGGCCGAGGAAGAGCAGACGGACGGCCCCGAGGGCACGGACGGCGCCTCGGAAGAGGGCGGTCTGAACGAGGCCGGGGACGGGACCGTAGACACTGGGGACGGCGAAACCTCGGCGGGGACACCGGGAGGGGAGTCGGACGCGGAGACCGGGGCAGACGACCGGAAGCAGCCGAGTGACCCGACACCGGACACCGCAACGGAAAGCGCCGACCCGTCCGGCGCGGGTGAGAGAGTGGACCGTTGAGCGATGTCGTGGCCGGTGGGCCTGCTGACAATGAGGTGGGGTAACCATGAACGCGCCGTACGACGGTGACCGCGGCCAGGGTGCTGCGGGCAGCCAGGGCTACCCCGAGAGCCCGCCGCCGCACGAGCCCGATCAGGTGCACGCGCAGCCCCCGGCGGACATGTACCTCCAGGACGCCTACGACCAGGACCCCTACCGCTCGCAGGACCCCTCCGCCCAGGACCCGGTGGCCGAGGCGCTCTACGACCGCGCCGCGCACCCGCCGCCGCCCCCGGGCGCGTACCAGGCGCAGCAGCCCCTGTACGGGCAGCCTCCGGCCGCGCAGTACGCACCTAACCCGCGCGTCTGGGCCCAGCCACCGGCGCCGGAGCCCGAAGGCCCCTCGCAGCACCTTCCGTACGGTGACGACCCCCGCACGACGCAGTTCGTGGGTGTCGACGACCTGGTGACGCCGACCGGCGAACAGCACCAGGAGCGGGACGCCTTCGCCCACCTCTTCCGGGACCAGCAGCAGGGCGGCAGCCGGCCGTACGCCGAGCCCCCGGCCGCTCCCGGAGCCCCCACTGCGCCCTACCCCGGTCAGAACGCGGCGGGGCAGTACCCGGGCCAGGCGTACGCCGCCCCCGCACCCCCGACGGCGGGGCCGTACGGATCCGGCCCCGCCCCGATGACACCGGGCATGCCGTCCGCCCCTGCGCCGGCTCCCGAGCCCGCGCCCGCACCTGCCGCGAAGAAGGGCGGGCGGGCCTCCGGCCTGCTGAAGTCCAGCGCGGTCATGGCGGCGGGCACGATGGTCTCCCGCCTCACCGGCTTCATCCGTTCCGCGCTGATCGTGTCGGCCCTGGGCCTCGGTCTCCTCGGCGACTCGTTCCAGGTCGCCTACCAGCTCCCGACGATGATCTACATCCTCACCGTCGGCGGAGGTCTCAACTCCGTCTTCGTGCCGCAGCTCGTCCGCGCGATGAAGGAGGACGAGGACGGAGGCGAGGCGTATGCCAACCGGCTGCTGACCCTCGTCATGGTGGCACTGGGTCTGCTCACCGCACTGGCGATGCTCGGCGCGCCCCTTCTGGTCCGCGTCCTGTCCGTCCCCGTGGCCAACGACCCCGCCGCCAACGAGGTCGCCGTCACCTTCACCCGCTACTTCCTGCCCTCGATCTTCTTCATGGGCATCCATGTGGTGATGGGGCAGATCCTGAACGCGCGCGGCAAGTTCGGCGCGATGATGTGGACTCCGGTCCTCAACAACATCGTGATCATCGTGACGCTCGGGGCCTTCATCTGGGTCTACGGCACCGCCGCGGACTCCGGGATGACCGTCCACACCATCCCGCCGGACGGCGAGCGGCTCCTCGGAGTCGGTGTGCTGCTGGGACTGGTCGTCCAGGCCCTGGCGATGATCCCCTACCTGCGGGAGACCGGCTTCCGCCTCCGGCTGCGCTTCGACTGGAAGGGACACGGCCTCGGCAAGGCCGCGATGCTGGCCAAGTGGACGGTCCTGTTCGTCCTCGCCAACCAGGCGGGCGCCATGGTCGTCACCCAGTTGTCCACCGCCTCGGGCAAGGCGTCCCCCCTCAAAGGCACCGGCTTCGCCGCCTACGCCAACGCCCAGCTGATCTGGGGCCTGCCGCAGGCGATCATCACCGTCTCCCTGATGGCGGCCCTGCTGCCGCGGATCTCGCGCTCGGCCGCCGAGGGCGACGGCGGAGCGGTCCGGGACGACATCTCCCAGGGTCTGCGCACCACCGCCGTCGCGATCGTGCCGATCGCCTTCGGGTTCCTCTCGCTCGGCATCCCGATGTGCACTCTGATCTTCGGCTCCTCCGGCACCGACGCGGCCACGAACATGGGCTTCATGCTGATGGCCTTCGGCCTCGGCCTGATCCCCTACTCCGTGCAGTACGTCGTGCTCCGCGCCTTCTACGCGTACGAGGACACCCGCACCCCCTTCTACAACACGGTCATCGTGGCCGTTGTGAACGCGAGCGCCTCGGCCGTCTGCTACCTCGTCCTCCCGGCCCGCTGGGCCGTGGTCGGTATGGCGGCCTCGTACGGTCTGGCGTACGCCATCGGTGTCGGCGTCGCCTGGGCCCGGTTGCGCAAGCGGCTGAACGGGGACCTGGACGGCGCGCGGGTGGTGCGGACGTACGCACGGCTGGGGATCGCCTCTGTGCCGGCCGCTCTGCTGAGCGGCGCGGCCTGCTACGGAATCGGCCACTCGCTGGGCCAGGGCGTCGGCGGCTCGTTCGCCGCCCTGCTCGGCGGTGGTGCACTGCTTCTCGGTGTCTTCTACGTCGCCGCACGGAAGATGCGCATCGAGGAACTCAACTCAATGGTCGGCATGGTCCGCGGGCGCCTGGGGCGCTGAGGCGGGGGTACGCGCACAACCATCGCCCGTCGCCGTGTGTCGTGCATAGCGACGGACTGTGGGCACAATTGGTTTCTGCGTCTGACAGCGCGCAACGGATGGGGAGGCAGGAACGACCGTGGCGGAACGGAGCACGGCTGCCGTCGACGTGGCAGACAACAGCGGTGACGAGCCGCTGACCGCCAAGGCGGGCCAGTCCACGTCCGACGGGCCGACCCAGGACCCGGAGCGGGACACGGACAGCGGCGAAGCGCAGGGGAACGGTGTGACCGACCGTCCCGCGAAGGCATCGCCGCCCGACTTGCACAGCGGTCATAAGCTCGCCGGACGCTATCGCCTCGAGGAGTGCGTCACCCGTCTGGACGGATTCAGCAGTTGGCGTGCGGTGGACGAGAAACTCCGCCGGGCCGTCGGCGTACACATCCTTCCCGCGGACCATGCACGGGCTCGTTCCGTGCTGGCCGCGGCGCGCTCCTCGGCCTTGCTCGGCGACCCTCGCTTCGTGCAGGTGCTGGACGCCGTCGAGGAGAACGACGTCGTCTATGTCGTGCACGAGTGGCTGCCCGATGCCACCGAGCTGACGACACTGCTCGCCGCGGGACCGCTGGAGGCGCACGACGCCTACCACATGGTCACCCAGGTCTCCCAGGCGATGGCGGCCGCTCATCGCGAAGGTCTGTCCCATCTGCGGCTGAACCCGGGCACCGTGCTGCGGACCTCCTCGGGTCAGTGGCGCATCCGGGGCCTCGCCGTGAACGCCGCACTGCGCGGCATCGGCTCGGACACCCCTCAGCGCACGGACACCGAGGCCATCGGCGCACTCCTCTACGCGGCGCTCACCCAGCGCTGGCCGTACGACGACGACGCCTACGGTCTGTCCGGGCTGCCCAAGGGCGTGGGCCTCATCGCGCCCGACCAGGTCCGTGCCGGGGTCCACCGAGGTCTGTCCGAACTCTCCATGCGGGCACTGGCCAACAACGGCGCCACGGCGTCCCGTCACGAGACCCCTTGCACCACGCCCGAGGAACTGGTGAAGGCGGTCGGGGAGATGCCCCGCGTCCGCCCGCCGGAGCCCACGTTCACGGCCCCACCCGAGTACCAGCGCACGACGTACCAGCAGGGAACCTACGGGCGCCCCTCGGCCCGTCCTGGTGTCTCCCAGCCCGTGGCCGCGCCGCCGCCCCCGCTGCAGACCCCGACCGGCAAGGCCCTCAAGTGGGTCGTCTCCGCCCTGCTGATCGTTGCGCTGGGGCTCGGCAGCTGGCAGCTGGCGGACGCGCTGATGGACCGGGGGAAGAAGTCCAACGACACGCACCAGACGCAGACGACCGACGGCAACGACAAGAACGGCGACAAGCCGAAGCCTGTCGCGCCCATAAAGATCCAGGGCGCAGAGGAGTATGTCGCCAAGGGTGACGCCCAGGCACCCGGAGATGTCGCAAAGACCTATGACGGCGACAGCTCCACCTACTGGCGGACCAAGCGCTACAACGAAGGGCCGCCGCTGGCGCCCTACAAGCCGGGCGTCGGCATCGTCTACGACCTCGGCTCGCCCAAGGAGCTCACCTCCGCGTCGATAGGTCTCCGATACACCGGCGACCACACGACGGTCCATCTCTACGCCACGGACTCGCTGACACCCTCGACCGGAGTCGACGGGATGAAGGAGATCGGAACCGCCACGACGAGCGGGGACTCTCTGACGGTGAAGACGAAGAAGACGGTGAAGAGTCAGTACGTGCTGCTCTGGATCACGGACGTGCCGCAGGCGCCGGGTGACGGTTACAGCAGTGCCGGCTACAAGCAGGCCATCACCGACGTGAAGTTCACGGGCTGAGCGTCACGCTGAGGGGGGAGGGGGTCCGATGGCTCATGAGGCCGGATACGGCGATACCAGCGATCAGGACCTCCTCGCCCGTCATGTCGAGGGCGATCCCGATGCCTTCGGCGAGCTTGTGCGGCGCCACCGCGATCGGCTCTGGGCCGTGGCGCTGAGAACGCTGGGAGACCGCGAAGAGGCCGCTGACGCCGTGCAGGACGCCCTCGTCTCCGCTTACCGAGCCGCCCACACCTTTCGGGGCCAGTCGGCCGTCACGACCTGGCTGCACCGAATCACGGTGAACGCCTGCCTGGACCGTGCCCGCAAGGCGGCCTCCAGGAAGACCTCACCGGTCGACGAAACGGAGCGGCTGGAGCAGTTGCTGGAGCCGCACGAGTCGGCCTCCGCACCGGCCGAGCGCAACGACCTCCACCGTCAGCTGGTGGAGGCCCTGGGCACCCTGCCGGCCGACCAGCGGGCCGCTCTCGTCCTGGTGGACATGCAGGGCTACCCGGTCGCGGAAGCCGCCCGCATTCTCGACGTGCCGACCGGGACGGTGAAGAGTCGCTGTGCCAGAGGCAGAGCCAGACTGCTGCCGCTCCTGACCCATCTGCGTCCAGAAGGCCGGGACGAGCGAAAGTCGGGCGACGGACGGAACCGGACGCAGGGGACGTCCGTCCCACCCGCAGCGGGACCACAGGATGCAGGGCCAAGCGATTCAGCTGCTGTGAAGGGCGGAGGTGGGCGAGCGTGACATCCACGACCGACGCAGCCGGGCACCCGGACGTCGAGGAGCTCTCCGACCTCAGCGAAGGCCTTCTTCGGCCTTCCCGTACCGGAGAGGTACGGCGGCACCTGGAAGGCTGCGCTCTCTGCTCCGACGTGTACGACTCCCTCGAGGAGATCAGGAGCATCCTGGGCGCGGCACCGGAGCCTTCGCCCATGCCGGACGATGTTGCGGAGCGGATCGACGCTGCCCTGGCCGCCCAGGCGCTGCTGGACGCAACAACACCTGCCGCCATGGACATCCCGTCCGACGGTCCTGCCGGCGCCGATGTTTCACGTGAAACATCGGTCTCTTCCGCGTCCGGCCGCCCCTCGGGCCACGCTGCCGCAGCCACCGGACCGGGGCGCTCGCCGCGAAAGCGCCGAACCAGTCGCCGGACCGTCGCCCTCACAGCCGTTCTCATGGTCGGGGCGCTGGGGCTGGGCACGTTCCTGGTCCAGACCCTGGGGAACGACTCGGGCAGGACTCCATCGACGGCCATCGGGGCGCAGACCGACGCCGCGCACACCTACTCCGAGCACACCCTGCAAAACCAGGTGACGACGTTGCTCAGCGGAGAGGGAAGCAGCGCCAGCCCCGAGAGCCCCAAGCCTTGGGGCATCGAGTCCGCGGACGGCAACACGGGGTCGTCGGGCATGGGCCACAACAAGACCTTCGGCGGTACCACCGTCACCGTGCCGAGCTGTATCGAGCAAGCCATCCGGAAGAACCAGACCGTGCTCGCCGCCGACGAGGGCGTGTACCAGGGGAAGGCCGTCTTCCTCGTCCTCACTCCCGATGCCTCCGACAGCACTCGGGTCACCGCCTACATCGTCGATGCGACGTGTGTGAAGCAGGCCTCGGCCACGCCCGGCAAGGTGCTGCTGAACCACTCCTACGCCCGCTCCTGAGACGTCCCCCGTACGAAGGTTGCCGCCTCGATACCCCCTTGGTATCCGTGTACGGTGACGGATCTCCGTGTGCCCGGACACGGTGGGAATGCGGGCCCCTTAGGATCCGTTGGGTGGGGTGAGAGTCAGAGAGAGCCTCCACCGAGTAGCAGCCAGACTCCAGAGACGAGGAATCAAGCCGTGAGCGACGTCCGTAACGTGATCATCATCGGCTCCGGCCCCGCCGGCTACACGGCGGCGCTCTACACCGCGCGCGCCTCGCTGAAGCCGCTGGTGTTCGAGGGTGCCGTCACCGCGGGCGGTGCGTTGATGAACACCACCGAGGTGGAGAACTTCCCCGGCTTCCAGGACGGCATCATGGGCCCTGAGCTCATGGACAACATGCGCGCCCAGGCCGAGCGCTTCGGTGCCGAGCTCCTCCCGGACGACATCGTCTCGGTCGACCTCACCGGTGACATCAAGACGGTCACGGACACCGCCGGCACGGTTCACAGGGCGAAGGCCGTCATCGTCGCCACCGGGTCGCAGCACCGCAAGCTGGGGCTGCCCAACGAGGACGCACTGTCCGGCCGCGGTGTCTCCTGGTGTGCCACCTGTGACGGGTTCTTCTTCAAGGACCAGGACATCGCCGTGATCGGCGGTGGAGACACCGCGATGGAGGAGGCCACCTTCCTCTCCCGGTTCGCCAAGTCCGTGACGATCGTGCACCGCCGTGACACCCTGCGTGCCTCCAAGGCGATGCAGGACCGCGCCTTCGCCGACCCGAAGATCAAGTTCGTCTGGGACAGCGAGGTCGCGGAGATCAAGGGCGACCCGAAGCTGGAGAGCCTGACGCTGCGCAACCTGAAGAGCGGGGAGCTCACCGAGCTGCCTGTGACCGGTCTGTTCATCGCGATCGGCCACGACCCCCGCACCGAGCTCTTCAAGGGCCAGCTGAACCTGGACGAGGAGGGCTACCTCAAGGTGGACGCCCCCGCGACCCGGACCAACCTCACCGGAGTCTTCGGCGCCGGCGACGTCGTCGACCACACATACCGCCAGGCGATCACCGCGGCCGGCACCGGTTGCTCCGCCGCCCTGGACGCCGAGCGCTTCCTCGCCGCTCTCGCAGACAGCGAGCAGCGGGCCGAGCCGGAGAAGACCACCGTCTGACCCCCTTCCCCCATCGCACCACCGAGTTAAGGAGCCCGCCGTGGCCGGCACCCTGAAGAATGTGACCGACGACTCCTTCGAGCAGGACGTCCTCAAGAGCGACAAGCCCGTCCTGGTGGACTTCTGGGCCGCCTGGTGCGGTCCGTGCCGCCAGATCGCGCCGTCCCTCGAGGCGATCGCCAGCGAGTACGGAGACAAGATCGAGATCGTCAAGCTCAACATCGACGAGAACCCGGCCACCGCAGCTAAGTACGGTGTCATGTCGATCCCGACCCTGAACGTGTACCAGGGTGGCGAGGTCGCCAAGACGATCGTCGGCGCCAAGCCGAAGGCAGCGATCGTCCGCGACCTCGAGGACTTCATCGTCGAGTAGGACCCACCCCGCCGCACCGAAGTGGCGATGTTTCACGTGAAACACGAATGGGCCAGCCCTTGAGGGCTGGCCCATTCGTATAAAGGGGAGAGGGGCTGCGTAGGCGCCCTCTCAGAAGCTCACAGTGGCCGCAGCGCGGGTTCCTTCTGTACGGCCCCCAGAAGGCGGTCCAGCGCCAGCTCGACGTCCTCCTTCCAGGAGAGCGTCGTGCGCAGGTCCAGCCTCAGCCGCGGGTACGTCGGGTGAGTGCGTACCGTCTTGAAGCCCACAGCCAGGAGATGCTCAGCGGGCAGAAGGCACGCAGGTTCCTTCCACCGGGCGTCGCCGAACGCCTCGATCGCCTTGAATCCCCGCCGCAACAGATCCTTGGCGACGGTCTGAACCATCACCCGGCCGAGCCCTTGGCCCTGATACCCGGGCATGATGTAGGCGGTCATCAACTGCACCGCATCCGGGGACAGCGGACTCGTGGGGAATGCCGTGGACCGAGGAACATACGCAGGGGGTGCGTACAGCACGAACCCCACCGGCACATCGTCCACATAGACCACCCGGCCGCAGGATCCCCAATCGAGCAGGACGGCCGAGATCCACGCTTCCTTCTCCAGCGAGGAGGTGCCGGACTTTACCGCTGCTTCGCCACTGACGGGGTCGAGCTCCCAGAAGACACACGCCCGACAACGATGGGGAAGGTCCGGAAGGTTGTCCAGCGTGAGCGGTACGAGCCGACGCCCCATGAAGGCAGTTCCTCGCTTCCTTCGCCCGCAGTTCCACGGGCGGCTGTCAGAGTGCTCCGCTCCCTGAGCATGCTGCCGACGAACCCGCCGACCGCTCCCAAGCCCAGGCCCGCAGTCACCAGTCCGGTACGGCTCATGGTTCGCAAGGCCTCCGCCTCCCCGATGAAGGTGCTCCCAGGTGGATGCGCCATACCCGAACGCATCGTATCCACGATGCGATTCCATCGATACCGCCTGAAAGCAAAGAGCGGGCCGTGTTCCGGTACACACCGGACACAGCCCACTCTGATGGTCGACGGCACAGAACCCGTTGTGCCATCGGTCGACTCAGTCTTCCGGCTCCTCCGAGTCCTCATCCACCAGGCTCCGCTCAAAGACGGGTCCCTCACCCGGTGCAAGGGTGCCCAGGATCCGCTCCAGGTCATCCATCGAGGCGAACTCGACGGTGATCTTGCCCTTCTTCTGCCCGAGGTCGACCTTGACCCGGGTCTCGAAGCGATCCGAAAGCCGTGTCGCCAGATCACTCAGCGCCGGGGAGACCCGGCCGCCGGCGCGGGGTCCCTTGGAACGCGGAGCGCTCTGCGGCCGCGACCCCATCAGCGTGACGATCTCTTCGACGGCTCGCACGGACAGACCCTCGGCCACAATCCGATGGGCCAGGCGGTCCTGCTCCTCCGAGTCCTCTACGGACAGCAGGGCTCGCGCATGTCCTGCCGAGAGCACCCCTGCGGCGACCCTGCGCTGGACCGCCGGCGACAGCTTCAGCAGGCGCAGGGTGTTGGAGACCTGCGGGCGCGAACGACCGATGCGGTCCGCCAGCTGATCGTGAGTGCAGTTGAAGTCCTTGAGGAGCTGGTCATAGGCGGCCGCCTCCTCCAGCGGGTTCAGCTGGGCCCGGTGCAGGTTCTCCAGAAGAGCGTCCAGGAGGAGCTTCTCGTCATCCGTGGCGCGGACGATCGCCGGGATGAACTCGAGACCGGCCTCACGGCAGGCCCGCCAACGGCGCTCACCCATGATGAGCTCATAGCGGGAGGGAGCGACCTGTCGCACCACGATCGGCTGGAGAAGGCCGACCTCCTTGATGGACGTGATCAGTTCCGCGAGGGCATCCTCGTCGAACACTTCTCGGGGCTGCCGCGGGTTCGGCGTAATGGTGTCGAGGGGCAGCTCCGCGAAATGAGCACCGAGCGGCGGCGTGGTCGTCTCCGCTGCGCTGCTCGCCGACGGCTCATCGGTTTCATGTGAAACCGGCGCGAGGGTGGTCACCTTCGCGGCCGCCACCCCCCGCTCCGTGGTCAACACGGGTGCCGCAGCGGGGGATCCGGACGTGCCGCTGCCCCCCGCACCCGAGGTCACCGTCTTTTCGCCCGTCGGGGCGGCAGGGATCAGCGCGCCTAGACCGCGACCCAACCCCCTCCGTCGCTCGCTCACTGGATCCCCTCCACCATGCTCTGTTCCGTCTGGGCGCCGAGGTGGGCCTGCTGCTCGTCGTAGTGGACGCCAACACCCTTCAGCGCGATTTCACGTGCCGCCTCAAGATACGAGAGAGCGCCACTCGACCCTGGATCGTAGGTCAGTACCGTCTGCCCATAACTCGGGGCCTCGGAGATTCGGACCGAGCGCGGAATGCTCGTCCTGAGCACCTCATCGCCGAAGTGGGTCCGCACCTCTTCCGCGACCTGGGATGCAAGTCGCGTCCGCCCGTCGTACATGGTGAGCAGGATGGTCGACACATGCAAGGCGGGATTGAGGTGCCCCCGCACCAGATCAACGTTCCGCAGCAGCTGCCCCAAGCCCTCCAGCGCGTAGTACTCGCACTGAATGGGGATGAGCACCTCCTGCCCCGCGACCAACGCATTGACCGTCAACAGACCCAGAGAGGGCGGGCAGTCGATGAGGACGTAGTCCAAGGGCTGCTCGTAGCTCTGGATGGCCCGCTCCAGTCGGCTCTCCCGCGCCACCAGGGACACCAACTCGATCTCCGCACCGGCGAGATCGATCGTGGCGGGGGCGCAGAAGAGACCTTCGACATCGGGGACAGGTTGGACGACCTCGGCGAGCGGTTTGCTCTCCACCAGCACGTCGTAAATGGAGGGGACTTCGGCGTGATGGTCGATCCCCAGCGCAGTGGAGGCATTGCCCTGAGGGTCAAGGTCGATCACCAGAACCCGGCCACCGTGCAGGGCGAGCGAGGCGGCAAGGTTGACGGTCGTCGTGGTCTTACCCACCCCACCCTTCTGGTTGGCGACCACGATGACACGGGTCTGCTCGGGTCGCGGCAGCCCCTCGCCGGCGCGCCCCAATGCCTCCACCGCAAGTTGGGCAGCACGACCGATGGGAGTGTCGTCCATCGGGGGCGGTGTTTCACGTGAAACATCGTCCCCCATCGACTCGGTACGGGGACCGGGGACCGGATCGGTCATCGGTCCCGCGATGTTGGCGTCGGACCGCAAGGATTCACTCTCCTCGACTTCAGGCTCGCTATGAACAGAGCCTCCCATGCCTTCGGGGTCGTGAACCAGTGAGGTCTGGCCTTCTGTGGAGAAATCCACCTCTGTGGACAACTCTGAGCCCTCCACGGGGGACAAAACGCCGTGGGTGGACGGTTCACGTAGGGATCCGAGGGGCTTGCGTTCGCGGGGTTCGGCCGCGGCCCGGCCGCGACTGATGATGCCGTGGAGCAGTGAGCGACGTTTCACGTGAAACACGATGCACATCAGCTCCGGCCAGGCCTTTGCGACACTCCGAGATGCATGGGTTTGGCAGCTTGTGTGGCGTACGACTGATCGTCGAGACGGGTCAGTCCGTCACTCCGACGACACGATCGCTCAGGTTCTCACCGACGTCGACGAGTTCGGCCCGTCCGGGCCGCTTTCGCTCGTTTGGCCGCAAAGCGCACCCCGCCCGGGCTCTCGCCGACCTCGACACGCACCACGGTCGAGAGCGGGTCCACGACTCCATCGCCCACATGCAGGATAGACGTCTGCACGGCACCCAACTTGGTCAGAGCGGTAGCGGCACTCTTCAGCTCCTCCTCCGCGGTGTCGCCCTTGAGAGCGAGCATCTCGCCGTAAGGGCGCAGCAGAGGAATTCCCCACGCTGCCAGGCGGTCCAGTGGTGCCACGGCGCGTGCGGTCACAACATGGACCGGAGGCAGCTTGCCCATGACCTCCTCGGCACGACCGCGGACGACCGTCACATGGTCGAGACCCAGCAGTTCGACAACCTCGGTGAGAAAGTTCGTCCGCCGCAGCAGGGGCTCGAGCAGCGTGATCTTCAGGTCCTCCCGCACGAGCGCAAGAGGGATACCCGGCAGTCCCGCGCCGGAGCCCACGTCGCACACGCTGACGCCCTCGGGCACGACCTCGGAGAGCACCGCACAGTTCAGCAGGTGCCTCTCCCACAGCCGGGGCACTTCCCGCGGGCCGATCAGACCGCGCTGCACACCTGCCTCGGCGAGCAGCTCCGCATAGCGAACCGCATCCGCGAAGCGATCGCCGAACACCTCGGGCGCCTGCTCGGGCGCAGGGGGAAGCTCTGCTGCCTCCGTCACGAGGACCGTCCTTCCGTACCGCATGAGCGCACTGAGCGCCGACCACCAGAACTATGAGGGACCACGAGCTGCCTTCGCCGCAGCTGTGAGGGACTACCAGGCTGACAAAGTTCGGCCCCGCCTGCTCAACAGACGGGGCCGAAGAAACGTCGAGATCGGATCAGGCGGGAAGCACGACGACGAAACGCTGCGGCTCTTCGCCCTCGGACTCGCTGCGCAGGCCCGCGGCCTTGACCGCGTCGTGCACCACCTTGCGCTCGAAGGGGGTCATCGGCTTGAGCTTCACCGGCTCACCGGTGTTCTTTACGTCGGCCGCGGCCTTGGCGCCGATCTCCGAGAGCTCGGCACGCTTCTGGGCGCGGTAGCCCGCGATGTCCAGCATCAGCCGGCTGCGATCGCCGGTCTCCCGGTGCACGGCCAGGCGTGTGAGCTCCTGGAGCGCCTCCAGCACCTCACCGTCACGGCCGACCAGCTTCTGCAGGTCACGGCCGTCCGTGTCGCTGATGATCGACACGGACGCCCGATCGGCCTCGACGTCCATGTCGATGTCGCCGTCGAGATCGGCGATGTCCAGCAGACCCTCGAGGTAGTCCGCCGCGATCTCGCCCTCCTGCTCCAGGTTGCTCAGGGTGTCTGCACCCTCGGCAGCGGCGGAGGTGGTGCCTTCCGTCACGGGATGGACTCCTTCTTACTTCTTGGACGGGGACTTGGGCCGCTGTGGACCCTTGCGCTGGCCGGACTGGGCCTTGCTGCGGCTGCCTCCGGTGCCGGACTTGGGCGTCGCCTTTCCGGTGCCACCCGTCTCCTGGGCGTCCTGCGGTGCATCGGACTTGCTCAGCGATGGTGCCGAGGACGACGACTCCTCGGAGTCACCCGGCGACTTGGCGGCGCCGGACTGTCGCTGCGACTTGGACTGCCGCTTGGGCTGCTGACGCCTGGGAGCGGCGGCGGTGGTGGTGGGCGTGCCGTCCTCGACGGTGGCGACGGCCACGGCCTCGCTCGTCGCCACGGTGCCGTCGGCCTGCGCCGCCAGGCCGGCCTTGGTCAGGCCGTTGATGAACTTCCGCTCGAACTCGTTGCGGTCACGGCCCTTGGCGACGATCGCCTTCACGATGGTCTTCTCCCGCCGGTTGCGGGTCTTGCCGTGGTGCGTCACGTGCTTGTGCAGACGCTCCAGGTACGCGGCCTGCGCCTTGGAACCGGGGGTCGGGTTGTTGCGGATCACGTACATCTGCTGGCCCATGGTCCACACGTTGGTGGTCAGCCAGTAGACGAGGACACCGACCGGGAAGTTGATACCGAAGACGGCGAACATGACCGGGAAGACATACATCAGCATCTTCTGCTGCTGCATGAACGGCGTCTTCACCGTGGTGTCGACGTTCTTCGTCATCAGCTGGCGCTGCGTGTAGAACTGCGACGCCGACATCAGCACGATCATGATCGCGGTGACCACACGCACATCGGTCAGCGAGGCACCGAGCGCCGCGACCTTGTCCGCGCCGTCGGTGAACTTCGCGGCCAGCGGAGCACCGACGATGTGCGCCTTACGGGCGCTGGCGAGCAGCTGATCGTCGATGACGCCGATCGTCTTGCCCGTCGCGATGCCGTTGAGCACGTGGTAGAGGGCGAAGAAGAACGGAGACTGCGCCAGGATGGGAAGGCACGAGGAGAGCGGGTTGGTACCCGACTCCTTGTACAGCTTCATCATCTCTTCGGACTGGCGCTGCTTGTCGTTCTTGTAGCGCTCCTGGATCTTCTTCATCTCGGGCTGCAGCGTCTGCATGGCCCGGGTCGCCTTGATCTGCTTCACGAACAGCGGGATCAGACAGATACGGATCAGGATCACGAGGGACACGATGGACAGGCCCCAGGCCCAGCCCGTGTCGGGTCCGAAGATCTTCCCGTACACCGAGTGGAACTGGACGATGACCCAGGAGACAGGTGTCGTGATGAAACTGAAGAGGCTGGCAATCGTGTCCACTAATCATGCTCCTTGGGCATGGGACGAGGTCTCTGCGGCCGGGCTCGAGGGGATCATGTCCCCCTCGATGGCCGGTTCGGCGGCGGAGGGCCCGCCCTTGCGTGCACGCCAGGCGTCGCGCAGCATTTCGTGCCACCTAGGGCGCTTGCGCGGTGGGACATGGTCCACACCACCCAGCGACCACGGATTGCACCGCAGGATGCGCCAGGCGGTGAGTGCGGTTCCCTTGATCGCACCGTGCCGGTCTATGGCCGTGTAGCCGTAGTGGGAACACGACGGGTAGTACTTGCACACCGGACCGAGCAGCGGACTGATCGTCCACTGATAGATCTTGATCAGAGCCAGCAGCGGGTACTTCACCGCGCGCTCCCTCCTCCCAGCAGCCGTTGAAGAGCGGCATCCAGGTCTCGGGCCAGCTGTGCTTGGTCGGCGTCACCCGAACCGGGTAGCGCTCGTACGACTACCAGGCTACCGGTGGGCAACAGTGCTACTCGATCGCGCATCAGATGACGAAGTCTGCGCTTGACCTTGTTGCGTACGACCGCTCCGCCCACGGCCTTGCTCACGACGAAACCCGCACGCGTCGGGGGAGCGCTCTCCCCAGGCGCATGCGGGTCCGTTGCACCGCTGCGAAGGTGGACGACGAGAAGCGGGCGTCCGGCCCGGCGTCCTCGGCGTACCGCGGTCGCGAAGTCCTCGCGCCGCCTCAGCCGATGCTCGGTAGGCAGCACGACGTCATGACCTGTACGCGATCAGGCGGACAGGCGGGCGCGACCCTTGCTACGGCGGGACGCCAGGATGGCGCGGCCGGCACGGGTGCGCATACGCAGCCGGAAGCCGTGGGTCTTCGCGCGACGACGGTTGTTCGGCTGGAAGGTGCGCTTGCTCACTCGGGGGCTCCAGTAATGATTCGGTGGTTCGCGGGGTGTCGCCTGGCTGTCACCGTGCGCCCACGAGTAGCTCGCATTACGCCCGAGTGCACCGCTTCCCGATCACCGAATGTGCCCTGGTGGGGACACCGCTACGTGATCTGTGCCCATCGGAGGCAGGCGGCAGCAGCCATCGACAACTCGACCTGGTTACGGTACGCGCGGCTACGCCATCCGGTCAAACCAACGACCCGTAGGAGACACTTGTCCACAGGCTGGGGACAACAACTTGAACCGCACGGGCCGCCCTGACTACCGTGGCTGGACTCCGATTCGTTCCCTTATCCCTGCCCCACCCGATTTACATCCCGACCCGTCCCGCAACCACACGTTCGTGGGACCTGTGAGAGAGCGTGCCCTGTGGCTGACGTACCTGCCGATCTTGCCGCAGTGTGGCCGCGCGTACTCGAGCAGCTCCTCGGTGAGGGGCACGGACCGGGTGTCGAGGCGAAGGACGAGCACTGGATCAAGCGCTGCCAGCCGCTGGCGCTGGTCGCGGACACCGCTCTGCTCGCCGTCCCCAACGAGTTCGCGAAGGGCGTCCTGGAAGGACGGCTCGCGCCCGTTGTCAGTGACACGCTGAGCCGGGAGTGCGGCCGCCCGATCCGCATCGCGATCACCGTCGACGACTCCGTCGGCGAGCCCCCGCCCGCGCAGTCGCGCTACGAGGAGCCCGAACTCATCACGCCCCAGCCGGGCGACCCGTACGAGGGCCAGGGCGGCTACGAGGGATACGGCCGGCACCGTGCCGACGACCACCGCGGGGGTCGTTCCGACCGTCTTCCGGCCGGACCCGGCGACCAGCTGCCCAGCGCCCGCCCGGCCTACCCGAGCGAGTACCAGCGCCCGGAGCCCGGCGCCTGGCCGCGCCCGCCGCAGGACGACTACAGCTGGCAACAGCAGCGTCTCGGCTTCCCCGACCGCGACCCGTACGCGACGCCGGCACCGGACTACCACGGGCAGTCACTGCCCCGTTCGCCCTACGAACAGCAGCGCCAGGACTACGACGGCGCCCGGTCCGACTTCGAGCAGCAGCGCTCCGGCCGGCACGAGCGCCCCGAGCGGCCCTCCGCCGACGGCCATGTGCACCGGGGCGGCCCCGTCGGCCCCGGTCCCGCCACCGGCGCTCCCGGTCCGCTGGCCGCGCAGCCCGCGCCGGCGGCCGGTCCCGGCGAGCCCACCGCGCGCCTCAACCCGAAGTACCTCTTCGACACCTTCGTCATCGGTGCCTCCAACCGTTTCGCGCACGCGGCGGCGGTCGCCGTCGCCGAGGCGCCCGCGAAGGCGTACAACCCCCTCTTCATCTACGGGGAGTCGGGGCTCGGCAAGACGCACCTTCTGCACGCGATCGGGCACTACGCACGCAGCCTCTACCCGGGCACACGCGTGCGTTACGTGAGCTCGGAGGAGTTCACCAACGAGTTCATCAACTCCATCCGCGACGGCAAGGCGGACGCGTTCCGCAAGCGCTACCGCGACATGGACATCCTGCTGGTCGACGACATCCAGTTCCTCGCGCAGAAGGAGTCGACGCAGGAGGAGTTCTTCCACACCTTCAACACGCTCCACAACGCCAACAAGCAGATCGTGCTCTCCTCGGACCGGCCGCCCAAGCAGCTGATCACCCTGGAGGACCGGCTGCGCAACCGCTTCGAGTGGGGCCTGATCACGGACGTCCAGCCGCCCGAGCTGGAGACGCGCATCGCGATCCTCCGCAAGAAGGCGGTGCAGGAACAGCTCAACGCCCCGCCGGAGGTACTGGAGTTCATCGCCTCCCGTATCTCCCGCAACATCAGGGAGCTGGAGGGCGCGCTGATCCGGGTGACGGCGTTCGCGTCGCTCAACCGTCAGCCTGTGGACCTCGGTCTGACGGAGATCGTCCTCAAGGATCTGATCCCCGGCGGCGAGGACACTGCCCCTGAGATCACCGCGACCGCGATCATGGCGGCCACCGCCGACTACTTCGGGCTGACGGTGGAGGACCTGTGCGGGACCTCGCGCGGCCGTGCGCTGGTCACCGCCCGGCAGATCGCGATGTACCTGTGCCGGGAGCTGACGGATCTCTCGCTGCCGAAGATCGGTGCGCAGTTCGGTGGCCGTGACCATACGACGGTCATGCACGCCGATCGCAAGATCCGCGCGCTGATGGCGGAGCGGCGCTCCATCTACAACCAGGTGACCGAGCTGACGAACCGAATCAAGAACGGCTGACGACCGCACACGTCGCGGAAGGCGCCCAGGGAGCCTCTCCCGCGGGCGCCTTCCGCTGTCCGGCCACCGCATGAGCGTGAGGCGCCGCGCTTCCCGGCACGGCACACCCGGGCGCCTCCCTGCCGCTTCACCCGATGCGTACGGGACGCCTCGCGCAGTCGCACGTCCGGGCACAGAGGGGCCTCCTGCGTCTGTACCGCCGGATCGGGCTCGGCGGCGTCGCTCCGCGTTCCCGTTCCCTACGCCGCTGAAGCCTCTCCGGCGTTCCCCGTCCGCGCGGCGAGGCCTCTCAGCCGTGTTCCGGCCCGCCGCCGCGAGCGCGACCGTCCGGTTCCGGGTCGTGCGCAGGACCCGCTCTGTTCGAATATCTGCCGGGTTACGGCCACTCTCCACAGATCGGGCGACTTTCTTCCGTCCACATCCTGGGGACTGCGAAGTTGTCCAGACGGTGTCCACAGGCTGCCTTGGGGAACAGAGATCAGCGCAGCTCAACTGCCTGTGGATTGGTGGACAGTCGATCTCCACAGACTGTGGAGAAGACTAAGATCCACAGCCTGTGGGTGGAGTTGTCCACTGCCCACCCACAGCTTGAGGCCCGTTGTCCCCAGTGAACTCGGTCTTCTCCACATCCCTGTCCACTGTTCGGCAACGCGACGCGGCCTCTCACCGGCACGAGTGAAAGCCGTCACACCATGGTGCTGGATTGGTCTGTGGGAAAGGTGGGTAAAGCTGGGGACGACACTGGGGAGAAGTGCCCTGAGGCTGTGCACGGGGTGTGCAGAACTTTCCGTTCTCCACAGAGACCCTGGGTTGTCCACCGGTCCCGCCCACAGGGCCCGTGGACAAAATTTCGCCTCTGACCTGGGAAAACGACGTTATCCACGGTTTCCACAGGCCCTACTACTACTCCCAACTAGAGAGACCGGGAATTTCGCTTCGAAGTGGGTCCTGTGCACAACTCGCTGTCCGGTCTCCGGCTGCCCCGCATCACGACTTGACCCCGACAGGCGCCTACTGTCGGTGCGGTGCGTCAGACTGTTCCCCGGTGTCTTCCCCTCCCAGGGGCCCCCGACACCGAGTCAGACGACGAAGGCCAGGCAGGGCGAGAACGCCGGCAACAGCAGGAGGCGGCTTAGGTGAAGATCCGGGTGGAACGCGACGTACTCGCGGAGGCAGTGGCCTGGGCGGCGCGCAGCCTTCCGGCCCGTCCGCCGGCGCCTGTCCTCGCCGGCCTGCTGCTGAAGGCCGAGGACGGCCAGCTGAGCCTGTCCAGCTTCGACTACGAGGTCTCGGCGCGCGTGTCCGTGGAGTCCGAGGTCGAGGAGGAGGGCACGGTCCTCGTCTCCGGCCGGCTCCTCGCCGACATCTCCCGGGCCCTTCCCAACCGTCCCGTGGAGATTTCCACAGACGGTGTACGGGCGACGGTCGTCTGCGGTTCCTCGCGATTCACACTCCACACACTGCCTGTGGAGGAGTACCCCGCACTGCCCCAGATGCCGAACGCGACGGGCACGGTCCCCGGCGAGGTCTTCGCATCGGCGGTCCAGCAGGTGGCCATCGCCGCAGGACGCGACGACACGCTTCCCGTCCTCACCGGTGTGCGCATCGAGATCGAGGGCGACACGGTCACGCTCGCCTCCACCGACCGCTACCGCTTCGCGGTCCGCGAGTTCCTGTGGAAGCCGGAGAACCCCGAGGCGTCCGCGGTCGCCCTGGTGCCCGCCAAGACCCTCCTGGACACCGCCAAGGCCCTGACCAGTGGCGACACCGTGACGCTCGCCCTGTCGGGCTCGGGTGCGGGCGAGGGTCTGATCGGTTTCGAGGGCGCCGGCCGCCGAACGACGACGCGCCTTCTCGAGGGCGACCTCCCGAAGTACCGGACGCTGTTCCCGACTGAGTTCAACTCCGTCGCCACCATCGAGACCGCCCCCTTCGTGGAGGCCGTCAAGCGCGTCGCCCTGGTCGCGGAGCGCAACACCCCGGTACGGCTCAGCTTCGAGCAGGGTGTGCTGATCCTGGAGGCCGGTTCGAGCGACGACGCACAGGCTGTGGAAAGGGTCGACGCCAACCTGGAGGGCGACGACATCTCGATCGCCTTCAACCCGACCTTCCTGCTGGACGGCCTGAGCGCGATCGACTCCCCGGTGGCCCAGCTCTCCTTCACGACGTCCACGAAGCCCGCGCTGCTGGGCGGCAAGCCCGCCATGGACGCCGAGGCGGACGACGCGTACAAGTACCTGATCATGCCGGTGCGGCTGAGCGGCTGAGCGCTGGCCGCCGTCCACAGGTTCAGGCGGTCCGGTGGATCGTCGGAACCTGTGGTCCATTGGACGAAGCCGCAGGTCGGGGCCCATGCGTGGGCATGGAGGGTCTGGAGATGTGCATGAGGCTCCGGGTTTAGGCTCGGACGCGGGTACGAAAGTGCCCCTCATGCCACATCGCTACCTAAGGAACAACTGATGGATCTCGGTCTCGTCGGCCTCGGCAAGATGGGCGGCAACATGCGCGAGCGGATCCGCCGCGCAGGCCACACCGTCCTCGGATACGACCGCAATCCGGACCTCGCCGACGTCCACAGCCTCGAGGAGCTTGTGAACAAGCTCGCGGGCCCGCGGGTGGTGTGGGTGATGGTCCCGGCCGGCGCCCCGACGCAGTCCACGATCGACGAGCTCGCCGAACTCCTCGAGCCCGGCGACGTCGTTGTGGACGGCGGCAACTCCCGCTGGACGGACGACGAGAAGCACGCCGCGCAGCTGGCGGCCAAGGGCATCGGTTTCGTGGACTGCGGCGTCTCCGGCGGCGTCTGGGGCCTGCAGAACGGCTATGCGCTGATGTACGGCGGTGACGCCGCGAACGTCGCCAAGGTCCAGCCGATATTCGACGCCCTCAAGCCCGAGGGCGAGTTCGGCTCGGTGCACGCGGGCAAGGTCGGTGCGGGCCACTTCGCGAAGATGGTCCACAACGGCATCGAGTACGCGATGATGCAGGCCTACGCCGAGGGCTGGGAACTGCTGGAGAAGGTCGACTCCGTGGAGAACGTCCGCGAGGTCTTCCGCTCCTGGCAGGAGGGCACCGTCATCCGCTCCTGGCTGCTCGACCTCGCGGTCAACGCCCTCGACCAGGACGAGCACCTCGACAAGCTGCGCGGCTGGGCGGCCGACTCCGGCGAGGGCCGGTGGACCGTGGAAGCGGCCATCGACAACGCCGTGCCGCTGCCGGCGATCACGGCGTCGCTGTTCGCCCGCTTCGGCTCGCGGCAGGACGACTCGCCGCAGATGAAGATGATCGCCGCGCTGCGCAACCAGTTCGGCGGCCACGCCGTAGAGAAGAAGTAGTCCACAGGGCCGCCCGGCGGTCCACAACCCTTGGGGGAGGTCGGCGAACGACCATGCACGTCGCGCACCTGTCGCTGGCCGACTTCCGCTCGTACGCCCGGGTCGAAGTCCCGCTCGACCCGGGCGTCACCGCCTTCGTCGGCCCGAACGGACAGGGCAAGACGAACCTGGTCGAAGCGGTCGGCTATCTGGCCACGCTCGGCAGCCACCGCGTCTCCTCCGATGCGCCGCTCGTCCGCATGGGCGCCGAGCGGGCGATCATCCGGGCGCAGGTCAGACAGGGCGACCGGCAGCAGCTGGTCGAGCTCGAGCTGAACCCCGGCAAGGCCAATCGCGCCCGCATCAACAGGTCCTCGCAGGTCAGGCCGCGTGACGTGCTGGGCATAGTGCGCAGCGTGCTGTTCGCGCCCGAGGACCTGGCGCTGGTCAAGGGCGACCCCGGCGAGCGCCGCCGTTTCCTCGACGAGCTGATCACCGCGCGCTCCCCGCGCATGGCGGGCGTCCGCTCCGACTACGAACGGGTCCTCAAGCAGCGCAACACCCTGTTGAAGACGGCCGCGCTGGCCCGCCGCCACGGTGGCCGGGGCGCGGATCTGTCCACACTCGACGTCTGGGACCAGCACCTGGCGCGCGCCGGGGCCGAGTTGCTCGCCCAGCGCCTGGACCTGATCGCCTCGATCCAGCCGCTCGCGGACAAGGCCTATGAGCAGCTGGCACCCGGCGGCGGCCCGGTCACCCTGGAGTACAGGCCGTCCGCGCCGGGCGACGCCCACACCCGCGAGGCGCTCTACGAGCAGCTGACCGGTGCGCTCATCGAGTTCCGCAAGCAGGAGATCGAACGCGGCGTCACCCTGGTGGGACCGCACCGGGACGATCTGCTGCTCAAGCTCGGGCAGCTGCCCGCCAAGGGATACGCGTCCCACGGCGAGTCCTGGTCCTACGCGCTGGCGCTGCGCCTGGCGTCCTACGACCTGCTGCGCGCGGAGGGCAACGAGCCGGTGCTCGTCCTCGACGACGTCTTCGCCGAGCTGGACACCCGTCGGCGCGAACGACTGGCCGAGCTGGTCGCACCCGGCGAGCAGGTCCTGGTGACCGCGGCGGTCGACGACGACGTACCGCACGTACTGACGGGGACGCGGTTCGCCGTGTCCGACGGCACCGTGGAGCGCGCATGAGCACCGACGAACCCGCACCGAAGAAGACCTCCGAACTCTCGGGCGTGGACCTCGCGCGCGTGGCGCTGCGGGCCGCGAAGGAACAGGCACGCGCGCGTGGGGACGCCGCGCAGCAGAAGAAGCAGGCGCGCCGGGGCGGACTGCGCTCCGGCGCCCGCGCCGACGGCCGCGACCCGATGGCGCTCGGTGCGGCGATCAACCGGCTGATCACCGAGCGCGGCTGGGAGACCCCGGCCGCGGTGGGAGGGGTGATGGGCCGCTGGCCGCAGATCGTCGGCGCGGACCTCGCCAGGCACTGCGTACCCCAGAGGTACGACGAGGACGAGCACGTGCTCACCGTCAGCTGCGACTCCACGGCCTGGGCCACGCAGCTGCGGCTGCTGGCCCCGCAGCTCGTGGCGCGCCTGAACGAGGACCTGGGGCACGGCACGGTCCGGTTGATCAAGGTGCACGGACCCGGTGCTCCGGCCCAGCGTTTCGGCCCGCTGCGCGCTCCCGGCAGCAAGGGCCCCGGTGACACGTACGGGTGACCGACATCACTCGGCACCGCCCGTGGCAGGCGCCCGGCGGCCGTTTCGTCGTACCCACATGCGATTGCGAAGCCGGGCCCGACTCCTCAGTAGCCAAGGGTTGACAGCCAGAAGCGCTGAGTGCCTCGTAGAGCCTCTTGGAGCCCCGCTCCGCATATGGGGAGTCGGGAGAGACCGGTTGAGGGCGGCACATGCGGACTCAGGTACCGGCAAACCCCCATCACTGTCGGCGCTACCGGTAGACTAGAAGCTAATCCCGCCCCGAACGTGGGGACCGTCCGGGAGTAGCTGAGCAACGCTGATCAAGGCTTACCAACGCAACATGCCGCAGCCGCTCCGGCAAGCCGCCGACGAGCCCGGCTCGTGCTGTGCCAGAAAGGGCGCTTCGTGGCCGATTCCGGCAACCCCAACGAGAACATCCCGTCCACCGACGCCGGCGAGAACGGTGCGGTGACTCCGTCGAACGGCGAGGTCACCGCCTCGTACGACGCCAGCGCCATCACCGTGCTCGAAGGGCTGGACGCGGTCCGCAAGCGACCCGGTATGTACATCGGCTCCACCGGCGAGCGCGGTCTGCACCACCTCGTGTACGAGGTCGTGGACAACTCCGTCGACGAGGCTCTGGCCGGCCACGCGGACACCATCGACGTGACGATCCTGGCCGACGGCGGCGTGCGCGTCGTCGACAACGGCCGCGGCATCCCCGTGGGCATCGTCCCCTCCGAGGGCAAGCCGGCCATCGAGGTCGTGCTGACCGTTCTGCACGCGGGCGGCAAGTTCGGCGGCGGCGGCTACGCGGTCTCCGGCGGTCTGCACGGCGTCGGCGTCTCCGTCGTGAACGCCCTGTCCAGCAAGGTGTCGGTCGAGGTCAGGACCGACGGCCACCGCTGGACGCAGGACTACAAGATGGGCGTCCCGACGGCCCCGCTCGCCCAGCACGAGGAGACCGGCGAGACCGGCACCTCGGTCACCTTCTGGGCCGACCCGGACATCTTCGAGACCACCGAGTACTCCTTCGAGACGCTTTCGCGGCGTTTCCAGGAGATGGCGTTCCTCAACAAGGGCCTGACGATCAGGCTCACCGACGAACGCGAGTCGGCGAAGGCCACCGCAGGGGCGGACGAGGCCGGTGCCGACGAGAAGGACGAGGTCAAGAGCGTCACGTACCACTACGAGGGCGGCATCGTCGACTTCGTGAAGTACCTCAACTCCCGCAAGGGAGAGGCGGTGCACCAGACGGTGATCGATCTCGAGGCCGAGGACAAGGACAAGAGCCTGTCCCTCGAGGTCGCGATGCAGTGGAACAGCGGATACAGCGAGGGTGTGTACTCCTTCGCCAACATCATCCACACCCACGAGGGCGGCACGCACGAGGAGGGCTTCCGTGCGGCGCTGACCTCGCTGATCAACAAGTACGCGCGCGACAAGAAGATGCTCCGCGAGAAGGACGACAACCTCACGGGCGACGACATCCGCGAGGGCCTGACGGCGATCATCTCGGTCAAGCTGAGCGAGCCGCAATTCGAGGGCCAGACCAAGACCAAGCTGGGCAACACCGAGGCGAAGACGTTCGTCCAGAAGGCGGTCTACGAGCACCTCAACGACTGGCTGGACCGCAACCCGAACGAGGCGGCGGACATCGTCCGCAAGGGCATCCAGGCGGCCACCGCGCGCGTGGCGGCCCGCAAGGCGCGTGACCTCACCCGCCGCAAGGGCCTGCTGGAGAGCGCGTCCCTGCCGGGCAAGCTCTCGGACTGCCAGTCCAACGACCCGACCAAGTGCGAGATCTTCATCGTCGAGGGTGACTCCGCCGGCGGCTCGGCCAAGTCCGGCCGCAACCCGCAGTACCAGGCGATCCTCCCGATCCGGGGCAAGATCCTCAACGTCGAGAAGGCCAGGATCGACAAGATCCTGCAGAACCAGGAGATCCAGGCGCTGATCTCCGCGTTCGGTACCGGCGTGCACGAGGACTTCGACATCGAGAAGCTCCGCTATCACAAGATCATCCTGATGGCGGACGCCGACGTCGACGGCCAGCACATCAACACCCTGCTGCTGACGTTCCTCTTCCGCTTCATGCGGCCGCTGGTCGAGGCCGGGCACGTGTTCCTCTCGCGTCCCCCGCTCTACAAGATCAAGTGGGGTCGGGACGAGGTCGAGTACGCGTACTCCGACCGTGAGCGCGACGCCCTGCTGGAGATGGGCCGCCAGCGCGGCAAGCGGGTCCGGGAGGACTCGATCCAGCGCTTCAAGGGCCTCGGCGAGATGAACGCCGAGGAGCTGCGGGTGACCACCATGGACATCGAGCACCGCGTCCTCGGCCAGGTCACGCTCGACGACGCCGCTCAGGCCGACGACCTGTTCTCGGTCCTCATGGGCGAGGACGTCGAGGCCCGCCGCGCGTTCATCCAGCGCAACGCCAAGGACGTCCGCTTCCTCGACATCTGAGTCGGTCTCAGCTGACCGCATCAGGAAGGATCTTCACCAGCAATGGCCGACGAGAACACTCCCGCCACGCCTGCAGAGGCAGCCGGCGACACCGTCCGCATCGAGCCCGTCGGGCTCGAGACGGAGATGCAGCGCTCGTACCTGGACTACGCGATGTCCGTCATCGTGTCCCGGGCGCTGCCGGACGTCCGGGACGGTCTCAAGCCCGTCCACCGTCGCGTCCTGTACGCGATGTACGACGGCGGATACCGTCCCGAGCGCGGCTTCTACAAGTGCGCCCGCGTGGTCGGCGACGTCATGGGCAACTACCACCCGCACGGCGACTCCTCGATCTACGACGCGCTGGTCCGCCTCGCGCAGCCGTGGTCGATGCGGATGCCGCTGGTGGACTCCAACGGCAACTTCGGCTCTCCGGGCAACGACCCGGCGGCCGCCATGCGCTACACCGAGTGCAAGATGGCGCCGCTGTCCATGGAGATGGTCCGCGACATCGACGAGGAGACCGTCGACTTCACGGACAACTACGACGGCCGCTCCCAGGAGCCGACGGTCCTCCCCTCCCGCTTCCCGAACCTGCTGATCAACGGATCCGCCGGTATCGCGGTCGGCATGGCGACCAACATCCCGTCGCACAACCTCCGCGAGGTCGCGGCGGGCGCCCAGTGGTACCTGGAGAACCCGGAGGCCTCGCACGAGGAGCTGCTCGAGGCCCTCATCGAGCGCATCAAGGGCCCCGACTTCCCCACGGGCGCCCTCGTGGTGGGCCGCAAGGGCATCGAGGAGGCCTACCGCACCGGGCGCGGTTCGATCACCATGCGCGCGGTCGTCGAGGTCGAGGAGATCCAGAACCGCCAGTGCCTGGTGGTCACCGAGCTGCCGTACCAGGTCAACCCGGACAATCTGGCACAGAAGATCGCCGACCTGGTCAAGGACGGCAAGATCGGCGGCATCGCGGACGTCCGTGACGAGACGTCGTCCCGTACCGGCCAGCGTCTGGTCATCGTGCTCAAGCGGGACGCGGTCGCCAAGGTCGTCCTGAACAACCTCTACAAGCACACCGACCTGCAGACGAACTTCGGCGCCAACATGCTGGCGCTCGTCGACGGTGTGCCGCGCACCCTGTCCCTGGACGCGTTCATCCGCCACTGGGTGACGCACCAGGTCGAGGTCGTCGTCCGCCGTACGCGCTTCAGGCTGCGCAAGGCCGAGGAGCGCGCACACATCCTGCGCGGCCTGCTGAAGGCCCTGGACGCCATCGACGAGGTCATCGCGCTGATCCGCAGCAGCGCCACCGTCGAGGTCGCGCGCGAGGGCCTGATGGGGCTCCTGGAGATCGACGAGATCCAGGCGAACGCGATCCTCGAGATGCAGCTGCGCCGTCTGGCCGCCCTGGAGCGCCAGAAGATCGTCCAGGAGCACGACGAACTCCAGGCGAAGATCAGCGAGTACAACCAGATCCTCGCCTCCCCGGTCCGTCAGCGCGGGATCGTCAGCGAGGAGCTGGCCGCGATCGTCGAGAAGTACGGCGACGACCGCCAGACCAAGCTGATCCCGTACGAGGGCGACATGTCCATCGAGGACCTGATCGCCGAAGAGGACATCGTCGTCACGGTCACCCGCGGCGGCTACATCAAGCGCACCAAGACGGACGACTACCGCGCCCAGAAGCGCGGCGGCAAGGGCGTGCGCGGCACGAAGCTCAAGGAAGACGACATCGTCGACCACTTCTTCGTGTCCACCACGCACCACTGGCTGCTGTTCTTCACCAACAAGGGCCGTGTCTACCGGGCGAAGGCCTACGAGCTGCCCGACGCCGGCCGGGACGCGCGCGGTCAGCACGTCGCGAATTTGCTCGCCTTCCAGCCGGACGAGGCGATCGCCGAGATCCTCGCCATCCGCGACTACGAGGCCGCGCCGTACCTGGTGCTCGCCACCAAGGGCGGTCTGGTCAAGAAGACGCCTCTGAAGGATTACGATTCGCCGCGTTCGGGCGGTGTGATCGCGATCAATCTTCGCGAGATGGACGACGGTTCCGATGACGAACTGATCGGGGCCGAACTCGTCTCGCCCGAGGACGATCTGCTTCTGATCAGCAAGAAGGCTCAGTCGATCAGGTTCACGGCGACCGACGAGTCCCTGCGCCCGATGGGCCGCGCCACCTCGGGCGTCAAGGGCATGAGTTTCCGTGAGGGTGACGAGCTGCTCTCGATGAATGTTGTTCGACCCGGTACGTTCGTGTTCACTGCAACAGACGGTGGGTACGCGAAGCGGACCGCTGTCGACGAGTACCGCGTCCAGGGGCGTGGCGGCCTCGGCATCAAGGCTGCCAAGATCGTCGAGGATCGCGGCTCGCTCGTCGGTGCGCTGGTGGTCGAGGAGACCGACGAGATCCTCGCCATCACGCTGTCGGGCGGTGTGATTCGTACGCGAGTCAATGAGGTCAGGGAGACGGGCCGTGACACCATGGGCGTCCAACTGATCAACCTGGGCAAGCGCGATGCCGTGGTCGGTATCGCTCGTAACGCCGAGGCGGGGCGCGAGGCGGAGGAGGTCGACGGCGATGTTGTCGTGGACGAGACCGCGGACGACGACGCCATCGGCACGGTCGAGGGCGATACGCCCCCGGCCGAGTAACACGAGGAGTGAGTCAGCGTGAGCGGAGCCACGGGTTCCGGACCGACCGGTACGGAAACGGACGGCGGAGGCCGTGGCTCCGCCACGAACTCGACGCACTCCCATGATTCTCATGGATCCCAGGGGGGAACTGTGACGGACACCCGAGGCCCGCAGACCCAGCAGCACCAGGCTGGAGCGGGCCCGGCCGCTCCCGGTGCCGCGCAGCCCGTGCCGGGGGTGCAGCCTGCCGCGGCACCCGTGGGCCCGGCGCCCACCGCGCCGCCCGCCTCCCCTCTCCCGGGGGAGCGGCAGACCCAGCAGCCCGGGGGGCCCTACCACCCGCCCCAGGCGTACCAGGCGCAGCCGCCGGCCGGTGCCGTACGCCGTCCCCGGACCGGGGCGCGCACCGTTCCGCGCACGCGCAAGGCGCGCCTCAGGGTGGCGAAGGCCGACCCGTGGTCGGTGATGAAGGTCAGCTTCCTGCTGTCCATCGCGCTCGGTGTCTGCACGATCGTGGCGTCCGCGGTGCTGTGGATGGTCATGGACGCCATGGGCGTCTTCTCGACGGTCGGCGGCACGCTGTCGGAGGCCACCGGCTCCACCGATTCGAACGGCTTCGACCTCCAGGCGTTCCTGTCCCTGCCGCACGTGCTGACCTTCACCGCGATCATCGCGGTCATCGACGTCGTGCTGGCGACCGCGCTCGCGACACTGGGCGCGTTCATCTACAACATCTCCGCGGGTTTCGTCGGCGGCGTCGAGCTGACGCTGGCGGAGGACGAGTAACCGTCCCTGCGGGTGTCTTCGGCACCGGCGGACCGATGCGTGTACGAGAGCGCGTCCCCCACGGGATGCGCTCTCTTCGCAGGGGTCCTGGGCCCTCGGGTATCGATTTTGGGACTTCCCACCTCGTGCGCTAATCTTCAGGGGTCAGCGCGCGGGACACACACCGCAAAGCGCGGCGGGGCTATAGCTCAGTTGGTTAGAGCGCATCCCTGATAAGGATGAGGCCACAGGTTCAAATCCTGTTAGCCCCACATGCGAAAGACCCCCAGTCCATACGGGCTGGGGGTCTTTTGACACCACCGGTTGAAACCCGCGGCCACGGTCAGCCGTGAACGGATCTTCCAGAAGCTCGGCCAGTAGCGCGACGGCTTCTCCTTCGTCGGCACGCTTCACGAGCCGATCAAAGAGGTCCGCGAAAAAGCCGACCGGGTCAATCATGCCGCCATGGGCCGACAAAAGGATCAGATCCTGATCAGGCCTCTGCGACCGGTGATCACCGGCGGGAGCGGGGGTGAGTGGTGGGCTGAGGAAGGGTGTTACCGACCGTGCCTCACCGCCTGGTTCAACCGGACTGTCGTGGCGTTCGGTATCGCCTGCTTGTGAGGGAGGCCACACGAAGCGCGGACCGTCGGGAGTCTGAAGTCCGTGTGTGCCAAGGGGACTTGGGGTGCGGGACGAGACCCGCGGGGAAGGGGGCCCGATGTCGCACGACGATGGAGAGAGTCTGGCGCCGGGATCCGGCGCGCTCACGTACGCGATGCTGACGGCCGAGGCGCGACGCCAGGCCGCGCTGCCCAGGCCGAAGGCACGCGGTCGTCGGGAGGCGGACGTCCGGAGGGTGCCGTGGTGGCGGGTGCGGACGTTGCGGGGGATCTCAGGGCTGTCCACTCTGGTCCCGGCGGTGATCTGTGCGGTCCTCGTCCTGGTGATCTACGCGCTGGTCGGGGATTCCTCGCTGGCCCCGCAGGCCTTGTTCGTACTCGTGGTCTCAGTCGGCTTGGCGCTCTACGGGGGCTACCGCCTTCGCAGAGGTGGGGGTGCCACGGCCGGCGCCCTGGCCCGCGCGGCCTGCGCGCCCGGCCCCGTGTCCAAGCGGTATGCCCTGCTGTACGACCCGCCCTGGGGCGGTACCGCCCTGCTGGTGCTGTTCCCGGCAGGCGGGGGCGACCACGTCCGGCCCGAGGCGGTACTGGAGCTCTGGCCTCTGCCGCTGGCTCAGCCCCGGTTCCCGGGGCAACGCGGGCTTCCGGCCGACCTGCCCGTGGAGCCCGCCGGCAACCTCGAAGTCCGTGGCCGTACGGACGAGGCTCCGATGGGCGTCCCGTGGATCGACGGGCGCGCGTACTGGCCGAAGCATTCCTACGGCCCCGACGACCTGAAGCGGGAGGAGGGCCGGGCCCTGATGGCCCGGCTGCTGGTCGACGCGGGGGACGGGGAATCGGTCGAGTCGTGAACTCCCCGCCCGGGTGCGAATGTGTGGGTGGGTGCCACTTATACGAAAAGACCCTCAGCCGATCACGGCTGGGGGTCTTCGGCATTCATGGCTGACATCGACTGACGATGTCCGTTCAGCGGGCGTGCAGAAGGCATCGCGCGTCAGCCGCGAGGCGCGGGTCTTCCTCCGGGCCGAGGGAACCGCCCTCCGCCGGTAGTTCGGAAGGCCGACCGGTCAGCCGCCGCGGACCTTCCCTCCGAGCGCTTCAATCGCCTGTTTTCGCAGCTCGGCTGCGCTTAGGCTCGGCGCATGACCTTGGGATGGGAACAGGTAATCGTTCACTCGGCGGATCCGGTCGCCTTGGGGCAGTGGTGGGCCAAGGCTCTCGGCTGGGTCGTCGTCCACTCCTCCGACGAGGAGTTCGAGATCCGCCCGGAGCCGGATCGCCTGCCAGGGCTGGACTTCGTCAGGATCGAGGAGAGCAAGAAGAGCAAGAGCCGGCTGCATCTCGACTTCAGGCCCGACGACCAGGACGCCGAGGTGGCTCGCCTCGAGGCTCATGGCGCGAAGCGTGTCGACATCGGCCAGGGTGAGCAGTCGTGGGTCGTCATGGCGGACCCCGAGGGCAACGAGTTCTGTGTCCTTGGCCAACGGCGTCAGTGACAACCCCCTGAGAGCGCGCGTGTCCAGCCTGAGGGACGTGCGGTTCGGAGGCTGCGACAAAGGCGCGACGAGCCGACATCCGCGGTCGGCGGCGACGGCTGACTTCGGTTCGGGGACATCAGCAGCCCGGCACCTGGGAGCAGGTGCCGGGCCGCTTGCTGTGGCGGTGTACGCAAGATCGCCTGTGATGGATCAGGGGCGCCCGTGGGGGCGGTGAAGGGACAGGAGAGGAAGGGTCTCGATCAGCACTGGAGCCGAGCCGTCGGTTCGTGCGAGGCGGTTGCCGGTGCGCAGCGGGGCTGGAGGGAGGAGCGTGCGACCGGGATGGCCGGGACGATGTCCGCGGGTGTTCGCCGTCGGCAGCTCGGGGAGGAACCGTGGGCCTCGGCCCTGATGCGTTGTTTCATCGTGGGGGGCAGGGACCGAGTGTGGGGCAGTTCGGACCGGGTCTGTCTCGGTAGCGTCACCGTCGGGGTCGTATGGACCGGGTCCACCCGGCGGGCCGGAAGGATCCGGCGGGCCTGGCGGTCGCAGTTGCGCTCCGGCTGGGGCTGGGGTACCGCGGCGGTGGCGGTCTTCTTGATCAGGCCGAGCGCGGTGCACAGTGCCAGGAGAGCCGTGACGACGGTGTTCCAGAGCTGAATGAGCTTGTTCCCGGTCATGTCCCCTCACTTTCGGGTCGGGCGATTTGCGTACTTTCCTCATGATGTGTATGTGCGCCGCGAAGTGGTGGACCGACGCCCGTGGCGCGTCGCTCTTCGGATGAACACCACTCGGATGGACGTAATAGGTCCGGAAAGTTGGAGAATGGCAGGGGACGGCGGTGAACGTCACATTCTGTGATGGGCGATCACCCGCGGGCGACGGTGGTGACGGTCGGCCGTACTGCGGTGCGCCGGGCCCGAGTTGAGGGCGGACTCGGGCACGCCGATCGATGTCGGTCGGTGTGTATAGTCGGGCGCCAGAGGTCCCCTACGTCAAGGAAAGACGAGGTCGCGCGGTGAAGAAGCTTCTCCTGGTCGCACTGGCCGCCATCGGCGGGCTCCTCGTGTACCGCCAGATCCAGGCGGATCGCGCCGAGCAGGATCTGTGGACGGAGGCGACCGACTCCGTGCCCACGGGTTCGTGAGGTCCTACGGACAACAGATTCGGAGCAAACCCCGACCGCCGTCGCGGTCGGGGTTTTGTGTTGTCCGGGAGACACGGCCTGCGGGAGGGAGTGTTTCGGACGCCCGGACGCAATGGCCGGGTGCCCCCGTGGCCCGCGGGGCAGGATGGGCGGTCCGGGTGGTGCGGGGCGAGGGGACGTGAGATGGGGCGGCGCACGGGCGCGGGACGGGGAGCGCGCGGACACGGGTGGACACCGGGCCGCGGGACGGTGACCCTGTGTGCCGCCGCGGCGCTCGCGACGATCGTGGCGCACCCGGTGTGGGCGGCTCCCGTCACCGAGGGCACGCCGACCCCGTACGCCTTCGCCGAGGACGACACGAGGGTCGAGGGCGCCACCGTCACCACGGACGCCGTGCGCCTGGACCCCGGGCACACCTACCGCAGCGCCCTGCCGGGCACCGACCGGCGCTACTACCGCCTCGAGCTGGACTCCTCGGCGAACGCCTATGTCTCCGCGACGGCCGTCCCCGGGGCGGGCGCACGGGTCTCCTCCGCCGACGGACTCAAGGTGTCCGTTCAGGACGCCGGTGGAACCACCTGTTCCACCGGGACCGCGCACTTCGGGCCCACCGGGAGCCCGCACCCCATCGCCGCCTGGGCCTCGCGCGAGACGGGCGCCGGTACCTACGGGTGCAAGGGCGCGGGGGTGTACTACGTCGTCGTGGAGCGGCGCGCTCCCGGGTCGTCCGGGTCCACGTCCGGAGACTGGGACCTCGAACTCGACTATGTGTCGGAGCCGGCTCTCGACCGGGACGATGCCACGACCCCGCCCGGGTCCTGGGACTCGGCGACGCCCGAGGCCGTCCTCGGCGACGCCACCCGGCGGGCGGGCGGGGCGGGCTTCGCCGGCGCGAGCGCCCTGGGGCAGGGCGTCTGGCAGGACACCGTCCGACCCGGGCAGACCCTCTTCTACAAGGTGCCCGTCGACTGGGGGCAACAGCTCTCCGCCACCGTGGAGATGGGCGGTTCCACCGGTGGCGACGGCTTTGTCGGCACCGCCCTGGCCATGTCGCTGTACAACCCCGTACGCGCCCACGTCGACGACGCCGACGCCGGGTACAACGGTGCGCAGACCTCGGCGGCGCTCGCGCCGCTGCCGGCCGTCGACCATGCCAACCGTCGTGCCCCCGGTGACCGCATCAGCGCGATGCGGTTCGCGGGCTGGTACTACCTCGCGGTGCACCTGGGCGCACCGGTGGCGGACAGGTTCGGGGAGGGGCCGTTCGGGCTGACGCTGCGGGTGCGGGTGAGCGGTACGCCGGTGTCCGCTCCGGCGTACTTGGGACGTGCCGTGCCCCGCGACGTCTTCGGCGTCACGGCCGGAGACCGCGAGGAGGCCGCGGCGGGCGCGACGGGGGACGCGGGCGCCTCCGGGGGCGAGCCCGGGGCCGGCGCGACGGCGCGCGAGGACGGTGGAGCGCGCGGCGACGGGAGCGGCCGCGGGGGAACGGAACAGGACACCGGCACGATGCGGCTGGTCGCCGCGGGCGGGATCGGCACCGGCAGCGTCCTGGTCCTGGGGCTGGTGTTGTGGACGGCGATCGCCCGGCGGCGGGCGCGCGACCGCTGGGCCGGATGACCGCGTTCAGAGCCGTGCCAGCGCCCAGAACCCCACGGCGAAGCAGGCCAGCGCGAGCAGCAGCACCGGTAGGGCGACCTTCGCCGGCGGTCCGGGGCGCCGGGGCGCCGCCCGGCCGCCGCGCCGTGTGATCTGCTGCGGCCGGGAGGGGGCGTGCAGGGTCCCGACGGGGTGTCCATGGCCGGGCCGCTGTGCCGAGAAGGCGCTGCGGGTGGGAGACGCTCCGGCCGGGGACGTGGGGGTGGGCATGGGCTCGTGACGCGGAATGCCGGCGGGAGCCGGGGCCAGTGGCGTGGACGGCTGCGAGGGCGGCCTGAGCGCCTCGCGGGGCAGCGGGGGCGGCAGATGGAAGCTTCCGGTGTCCGACATCGTGGCCGGTCGCCGGGTGGGCGTGGGATCGACCGGGGGCCTGGGCGGTACCACGAAGGGCGCGGGCCCGGGCCGTGCGGCAGGGGGAGGGGGCGTCGGCGCGACCGCGGGGGCTGCGGAGGCGGGGGTTACGGAGGCCGCGCCTCCGGTCGTGCCGGAGGGACCGGGAACTGCGGAGGGGCCGGGGGCTCCGGAGGGTGGGGCTGCGGTCGGCCGGGGCGGTATCGGACCGCTTGTGGGCCGCGCAGGGCCGCCTGCCGTCCCGGAGGTGCCGTGCGATCCCGGGGATCCCGTCGAGTGCACCGCGCCGGCTGGGGCGCCGTTCGTGTGCGGCCGGGCGGCCGCGGGGTCCGTCACCGCCGACGGCGTGCGCAGCGGTCCCTGGGGGGCGAACCCCCGTGGAAGCGGTCCGAGTTGGTCGAAGACCTCCACCTGCTCGTCGTCGGGGCCGGGTTCCGGCAGCAGTTCCCCGGCCGCGGCCAGGGCCTTGCGGGCGCCCGTGGCGGTGCGGAACCGTGCGGCCGGGTCCGGTTGCAGCAGTGTCGCCACGACCTCCCACAGGGGCCCGGGAACACCGCGTGGCGGCCCGGGTGTGCCGTTGGCCGCGAAGTGCTCGACGAGTGCCTTGGTGTCCGCCTTGGCGCCCTCCAGCAGGTACAGCGCGACAAGGCCGACGGCGAACAGATCGGCGGCGAAGTCCGGATCGGCGCCCATCAGTTGCTCGGGTGCGAGATAACCGGGCGTACCGACCACGTAGTCGGTCTCCGTCAACCGCGGTTCTCCCAGGCGCATGGCGATGCCGAAGTCGGACAGCCGCAGCCGGGGCCGGGCGGTGCCGGTGGCTTCGAGGAGCACATTGGCGGGTTTGATGTCGCGGTGCACCACGCCTTCCGCGTGCACGGCACCGAGCCCGGACAACAACTGGTCCAGCAGCACGCAGACGAAGGACGGGGGCAGCGGGCCGTAGTCCCCGACGAGGTGGACCAGCGAGCCGCCGGTGACCAGGTCCATGGTGAACAGGACCTTGTCGTCGTCCGCCGCCCAGCTGGCGGGAGCGAGCACATGCGGGTGGTCGATGCGGAGCGCCTGCTCGCGCACGAACCGCAGCAGCGCATGGGCGTCTCGCTGCTGCAGGACCTTGGCGGCGACGTAGCGGCGCCGCCGGTGGTCCCAGGCGCGCCAGACCGCACCGACTCCCCCGCGCCCGATGGGGTCGACGAGCTCGTACCGTCCGGCGAAGACCTCACCCATGGCCGTGCGTCGCGCCCCCTTCCGGACCGGCGATCAGGACTCCCGCGCACCCCCCGGCGCGAGAGTCCTGGCGGGTCGGGTGTCGGTTCAGCTCTGGTGCGACTGGTAGTGGGCGACCGCGTCGGAAGTGCGGCCGGCGCCGTACACCCGGAGGAACTCTGCCAGTTCCGGATGGCTCGGGGCGAGGGTGTCCGCCGCCTCGATGATGTCTCCCGCCGCCGCCACCGAGCGCAGCAGCGACTGGATCTCACGGACGACCCGCTTGACCGTGGGCACGCCCGAACTGTTCGTCGTGTGCGTGGTGTTGTTGTTGAGCACGGAGCCCCCCTGCGACTTCTTGATCTCGTCCATCCGCTCGGTGGCCTCGGCGGCGCTCACACTGCCGTCCGCGACCTGCCCCGCCAGGTCCTGCAGCAGCTGCACCCGCTGAACCACCGCCGGATTGCCGATCTTGGCGCGCTGACCGCTCATCAGCTGCGACAACATCGGAGCGGACAGTCCCAGTACACCGGCCAGACGAGCCTGGTTGAGCCCGAGATCCTCGATGAGCTTACGGAAGAGCGCCCCCAACGGCTCTCCGTACCAGTTCCGCTGCAGCTCCCGCGCTCTGGCGGTGGCTTCCTGCTGTGCGGCGTCCATTGCGTCTCCCCATCGCTTCCCCAAGTACGGCGGTTCGCTCTAGCGAACCACGAGGTGCATCTTACGGAGGGTGGTCTCCCACGGGGACCCCCAATCTTTTTGTGAGATGCAGGGGATGACCGGGTACGCTGGTGCGGAGCGCCCGCCGGTCCTGGTTCCCAGGCCGGACGTGGCTCCTTCGGGGCCTTAGCTCAGTTGGTAGAGCGCTGTCTTTGCATGGCAGATGTCAGGGGTTCGACTCCCCTAGGCTCCACACCTCGGACCGGTCGGTCGCCCTTGTGGCGGTCGGCCGGTCCTTCGTTCGTGGTGAGCGGTGCCATCCGGAACGATTTGCACCCGTTGCATTCCTTTGCGCAAACAGTCGAAACAGTCCATTGCCCGGGACGGCCCCGGCCGGGTGTCAGGTCCGTGCGTAGGGCAGTGTGGGGTGATATAGGCAGACTTGTAGGATCAAGTGCGCCCAAAGATGTGTAAGCAGGAGGGTGCATTCCGTAAACAAAGTCTCCACGGAACTCCCACACTCGGTGCGTTGCAAACGTCATCGAGCGGGGAAAGTGTGAACCCCTCCTGTTCCACGTGAAACATCACGCCGCGCCGGAACCCGTGGCTCCGCGTCGCCGCTGATGCCCTGATGTGGCCGGACGGCCGCCTTCCAGGCGGTGGCGGAGGGGGTCGTACGCCGCCCGTCCTGCTTCCCGGCCCGCGGTTCCCGGGCCGGTCAGCACTGTGGGGCGGGAGACTCGCAAGTCTCCTGCCCCACAGTGTGGTTGCCCGCCAGGCGGGTTCAGTGGCGGTCGTCGTCGTTCCCCGCGGAGTCCTCCTCGGCCTGCTTCGCCTGCACCTCGGGATCCAGTGCACTCGGGCCGCTGCCGTCCACCGAGGAGAGACGGTCGCCCTGCGGCATCTCCGTCGCGGCGGGCGGTTCGACCAGCCAGTCGGGGTTCGCCTGCTTGTCCCACCACTTCCAGGCAGCGAAGGCTCCGCCGGCCACGGCGGCCAGCACCGCCAGTCCCTTGGCGATGCGGCCCATCTTCGCCCGCCGCTGTTGGCGGCGCACCAGCTTCTCGATCTGCCGGGGCGTGACCTGACCGCGCAGCGCGGCCAGCGCTGCCGCGCCACGGGCCGCCGCCTCCTCCCGCGCGGGACCCGCCGCGGCAACCGCCTGGCCGATCCTGGGGCGGGAGTAGTCGGCTGCCTGCCGGGCAGCCTTGCGCGTGTAGAGGGCGGCATCCTGGGCGGCCTGGTCCACCTTGGGTGGCACATGGGTGCGCGCCTGTTCCAGGCGTGGGGCGAGGTGGGCGTCGTACTGGACGCGGGCCTGCTCGGCGGCCTGCGACACCCTGGGCGCGAGTCGGACGCGCGCCTCGTGTGCGTAGTGCGCTGCCTTGTCCTTGGCCGTGTCGGCGTAGGGCGCCACCACTTCCGCGGCATGCAGCACGCTGTCCTTCGCCGAACCGGTCGCGGCGCGCACGCTGTCGATGCGGGTCACGGGTTCCTCCTCCTCGGTGGCGTACGGTAATTCGACTTTCCCGCCTTTTACGGATCATGCCTCCCGAAGAGCCCCCGGGCATGCGAGGACGAGCAACCGGGTCATCCGGCCCACGGAGGCCGGTCCGGTCCGCCTCCGGGCGGGAAGTGATCGGGACGATTGTGTATTTCGGCCGATCACGCGTGATAGCGGATGAATACAGGGCAACGGGAGCTTGTCGACGACAATGCCACGGATCGGTGCGCTGCGCCCCCGCGACGGCAGTACTCCACCGGTTTTCTGCGCGCCCGGAGCACGGAAGGCGGCCGCCGACCCGCGCGGTCCGGCGTTCGGCCCCGGTCCGCCACGACACCGACCGGGGAATGTTCGCGTAGAGGTGAGGCCCGACGACGCCGGACGCGTACCGTGCGAGGATCAGGGGGTCACAAAGGACAACGGAAGGCAGATCGTGGCTGAGCAGCTTTACGCCACCTTGAAGACCAACCACGGCGACATCGAAGTCCGGCTTCTGCCGAACCACGCGCCGAAGACGGTCCGTAACTTCGTCGAGCTCGCCCAGGGCGAGCGTGAGTGGACCCACCCCGCGACCGGTGAGAAGTCCACGAAGAAGCTCTACGACGGCACGGTCTTCCACCGGGTGATCAGCGGGTTCATGATCCAGGGTGGTGACCCGCTGGGCAACGGCACCGGCGGCCCTGGCTACCAGTTCGAGGACGAGTTCCACCCGGACCTCGCCTTCGACAAGCCCTACCTGCTGGCCATGGCCAACGCCGGGCCGGGCACCAACGGCTCGCAGTTCTTCATCACCGTCTCCCCGACGGCCTGGCTGACCCGCAAGCACACCATCTTCGGCGAGGTCACCGACGCGGCCAGCCAGAAGGTCGTGGACACCATCGCCACCACCCAGACCAACCCGCGCACGGACCGGCCGGTCAACGACGTCGTCATCGAGTCGGTCGTCGTCCAGTCCCGCGAGGGCTGAGCCCTCCCGGGGCACACCGCACGAGGGAACAAAAGCGCCCCGCCCGTCCGTACAAGGAAGGGCGGGGCACCCCGTCGTACGGAGAGTGAGGGACCCGATGGACCAGGCGCCAGGCAGCCCGCCGCAGGGCCCGCCGAACCAGGAGCCGCACGGATCCGGGGAGCTGCCCGTCTGCTACCGGCACCCCGACCGCGAGACCGGTATCCGCTGCACCCGCTGTGAGCGCCCGATCTGCCCGGAGTGCATGGTCAACGCCTCGGTCGGCTTCCAGTGCCCGGAGTGTGTGCGCAGCAGTTCCGGCACGGGGCACGCACCCGCGGCCTCGACACCGCGCACGCTCGCGGGCGGCACCGTCACCGCCGACCCCCGGCTGCTCACCAAGGTGCTGATCGGCGTCAATCTGGCCCTGTTCCTGGTTCAGCTGTCGGTCGGTGATCGCTTCACGGACCGGTTCGATCTGCTCGGCCGGGCCTACGTGCCGCTGCTCGGCGGGATCGAAGGCATCGCGGAGGGCCAGTGGTACCGGCTGCTGACCTCGATGTTCCTGCACGTCAACTACATCCACATCCTGTTCAACATGCTCAGCCTGTGGTGGATCGGCGGCCCGCTGGAGGCGGCCCTCGGCCGCGCCCGCTATCTCGCCCTCTACTTCGTCTCCGGGCTGGCCGGCAGCGCGCTCACCTATCTGCTCGCCCACGCGAACCAGCCCTCACTCGGCGCCTCCGGCGCGATCTTCGGGCTCTTCGGCGCCACCGCCGTGCTGATGCGCCGGCTCCGCTACGACATGCGCCCCGTCATCGCGCTGCTGGTGATCAACCTGATCTTCACCTTCGGGTGGGGCAACATCGCCTGGCAGGCCCACATCGGCGGGCTCGTCGGGGGTGTCGTGGTCGGTTACGCGATGGTCCACGCCCCGCGTGAGCGGCGTGTCCTCGTGCAGTACGGGGTGTGCGCCGTGGTGCTGGCCGCTGTCGTCCTCATGACGGTGCTGAGAACCGCCCAGCTCACCTGAACGGCAGATGTGCACAGGCCGTAGCCCGAGGTTGTACCCAGCGTTGTCCACAGTCTGTGGTGGATCTTGTGCATCCAGCGGGACATGCATGCGCCCCCTGTCACCCACCGGAGTTTTCCCAGGTGGGGCAGGGGGCGAACATCTTTGCGGAGGCCAGTGATTCCGTCATACCGGTGTCAACGCTCGATGCGTTATCCACAGATCGTCGTTCTTTTTCCACTGGTTGCCGCCTCTGTGGACAAGGCTGTGGATAACTCAGTGCACAGCCATGGGCAGAGCCGGCGGCGAGCCGTACGGGGCCGCTACTTCCACTGCGTGGAGACGCCGAACCCCGCCGCGATGAAGCCGAAGCCCACCACGATGTTCCAGTTGCGCAACGCATGGATCGGCAGGGAGCCGTCGGTCACGTAGAAGACCACGATCCATGCGAGACCGATGATGAACATGGCCAGCATCACCGGCGCGACCCAGCCACGGCTGTTCATCTTGATGGCCGTGGCCTGCTTGGTCGGGGGCGGCGTGTAGTCGGCCTTCTTGCGGATACGTGACTTCGGCACGAGGGTCTCTCCTGTCGATGCGCTGCGTGGCCGCGCAGGGTACTGGGGTGGGCTCCGGAGCAGCGTACAAGGGGACACCGAGCGCTCCCCCGGGCGTCCGTTAGCGTAGTGCTTCCGCGGCGCCGAAGGAGATAAGGGTACGTTGAGCAATACTGCCGACTCCCATGAGGCGGGTCACGGAACCCCGGAAACGGGGACCACGCCGCCCCGCTCACGCCGGCTGAGACCCGCGCGGGTGCTCACCGTGGGCGTTTTCGCCCTCGCCGGGCTCCTTTTCATCACGAGCTTCAACACGGCCAAGGGCACCAACATCCGCACGGACTCCTCGCTGCTGAAGCTCTCCGACCTGATCCACGAGCGCAGCCACAAGAACGGTCTGCTCGACGAGTCCAACGCCACACTGCGCGACGGCAACGAGGTACTGGCCAAGCGCACCGGCGGTGGCAGCAGCAAGGCCGAGGAGGCCCGTCTCGGCGCGCTGGAGAAGAACGCCGGCACACAGAGGCTGACCGGCGAGTCGGTATCGGTCACCCTGAACGACGCCCCGCCCGACGCGACCGCCAAGCTCCCCGGCTACCCCGCGCCCCAGCCCGACTACCTGGTCATCCACCAGCAGGATCTGCAGGCCGTGGTGAATGCGCTGTGGCAGGGCGGTGCCCGGGGGATCAAGGTCATGGACCAGCGGCTGATCTCCACCAGCGCCGTGCGCTGCGTGGGCAACACCCTGATCCTCCAGGGCCGTGTCTACTCGCCCCCGTACAAGATCACCGCGATCGGGAACTCGGACAAGCTCCAGAAGGCGCTCGCCGACTCGGCCGCTATCCAGAACTACATGGTGTACGTCAACGTCTACGGACTCGGTTGGAAAGTCACCGAGGACGGGACGGTGACTCTTCCCGGCTACTCGGGCACAGTGGATCTGCACTACGCGAAGCCCGTGGAGTAGAAGCCCGGAACAGCGGCCGCTGGGGGACCCGTGTCGGTGCGCGCGCTCGTCAGGGCCGTCAGCGAACTGTGCATCACCGTCGGCACCCTCATCGTGCTCTTCGTCGGCTACATCCTGTTCTGGACCGGAGTGAAGGCCGACGGCGCGATGAACGACCAGATCGACCGGCTGCAGCGGCAGTGGTCGAAGGGGACCGTGGCGCCGACGGCCGCGCCCCACGGCTCCGCGAGCCCCGCCGGGCCGAAGCCGTACGTGCCGGGCCGGGCGTTCGCCGTCATGTACATCCCGCGGCTCGGTTTCACGTGGAACAAGCCGGTGCTCGAGAACACGGCCGTGGGCACCCTGAAGAAGGGCCTCGGCCACTACGCGGGCACCGCCCGGCTCGGCCAGCGGGGCAACTTCGCGGTCGCCGGTCACCGGCGCACCTACGGCGACCCGTTCAAGGACTTCCCCCGGCTGCGCCCCGGCGACGCGGTCGTCCTCACCGACGGATCAACCTGGTTCACGTATCGGATCGACAAAGGCCCTTACAAAACCGTCCCCACGGACGTTGAAGTCATCGACCCCGTGCCACGTAAGTCGGGGTATGCGCGTCCGGGCCGGTATCTGACGCTGACCACGTGCGATCCCGAATGGGGGCACAGTCACCGGCTGATCGTCTGGGCGCACCTGGATTCCACACAGCCTGTGGAGGCAGGAGAACCGAGGGCTCTGCGCCGTTAGTCTGGTGGCGTACGGCGTGAGTCTGGTGCCGTGGTGAGACGGAAGGGACGGCATGTACGGCTGGATCTGGCGGCATCTGCCGGGCAACGCATGGCTGAAGGCACTGATCTCCCTCGTGCTGGTCCTGGCCGTGGTCTACGTCCTCTTCCAGTACATCTTCCCGTGGGCCGAACCGCTCCTGCCCTTCAACGATGTGACGGTGGACAACCAGTGAGCGCGCGCATCCTCGTCGTCGACAACTACGACAGCTTCGTCTTCAACCTGGTGCAGTACCTGTACCAGCTGGGCGCCGAGTGCGAGGTCCTGCGCAACGACGAGGTCTCGGCCGCGCATGCGCAGGACGGCTTCGACGGTGTGCTGCTGTCTCCCGGCCCTGGCACCCCCGAGGAGGCGGGCGTCTGTGTCGAGATGGTGCGGCACTGCACCACGACCGGCGTCCCCGTCTTCGGTGTCTGTCTGGGCATGCAGTCGATGCAGGTGGCCTACGGAGGCGTCGTCGACCGGGCGCCGGAACTGCTGCACGGCAAGACCTCGCTGGTCGAGCACGAGGGCAAGGGCGTCTTCGCCGGACTGCCCTCTCCCTTCACGGCGACCCGCTACCACTCCCTGGCCGCCGAGCCGGCGACCGTGCCGGCCGAGCTGGAGGTCACGGCCCGCACACACGACGGGATCATCATGGGGCTCAGGCATCGCGAACTTCCGGTCGAGGGCGTCCAGTTCCACCCCGAGTCGGTGCTGACCGAACACGGCCACCGGATGCTGGCCAACTGGCTGGCCGAGTGCGGTGACCGCGGCGCCGTGGCGAGATCGGCGGGGCTGGCCCCGGTGGTGGGCAGGGCCACGGCGTGACCGCACTGCGCCCCGAGCGCGAGAGCGGCGCCCCGTACGAGGGCGCCGCCGAATCCGGACCCCCGTACGGGCAGCAGCCGTACGGGGGCACCGGTGCCCCGTACGGGCAGCAGCCGTACGGGGGCACCGGTGCATGGCACGAGGGGCAGGAGTGGTCCGGCTACCAGTACCCCGGTGACGGCAGCGGGGGGCAGACCGCGGAACAGTCGTACGGACAGACGCAGCAGGCGCAGCAGCAGCCGTACGACGCGACGGCGGTCCTGCCCTCGTACGACGACCCCGCGCCCGCCTCCTCGTACGGCCCGCCGGCCGCCAGGGACGGTTCCCGGCCCATGACGCCGCCCGTGGACGACGAGACCGTCGCGCTGCGCGCGGCCGATGTCGGGGCGGCACGGCGGGCCGCGGAGCGCGACAGCACGACGGCGTCCGCACCGGCGCCGGGAGGCCGTGCGGCGCGGCGCAAGGCGGCCAGAAGGCACGGGCGGCACGGAAACGGGCCCCAGACGGCCGAGAAGGCCGCTGAGACGGCCTCGGAGGCGCCCAGGTCCCGCATGGAGGCCCGGCGGGCCGCACGCGCCCAGAAGCCCAGCGGGACGGTCCTGGTGAGCCGCCTGGTCGGCGAGCTGTTCATCACGACCGGTGTGGTGATGCTGCTGTTCGTGACGTACCAGCTGTGGTGGTCGAACGTGCGGGCCCACCAGGAGGCGGGAAGCGCCGCGAAGCATCTCCAGCAGGACTGGGCGAACGGCAGGCGGGAGCCGGGCGAGTTCGCCCCCGGGCAGGGCTTCGCCATCCTGCACATCCCCAAGCTGGACGTGGTCGCTCCGATCGCCGAGGGCACCAGCAAGACGAAGGTGCTCGACAAGGGCATGGTCGGGCACTACGGAGAGGGCACCCTGAAGACGGCGATGCCGGACGCCAAGACGGGCAACTTCGGGCTCGCGGGCCACCGGAACACCCACGGCGAGCCGTTCCGGTACATCAACCGCCTCAAGCCCGGCGACCCGATCGTGGTGGAGACGCAGGACAAGTACTTCGTCTACAAGATGACCTCGATCCTGCCGACGACGTCTCCCTCCAACACGAGCGTGCTCGACGCGATACCCAAGGGCTCCGGCTTCACCGCGCCCGGCCGCTACATCACGCTGACCACCTGCACTCCGGAATTCACCAGCACATACCGGATGATCGTCTGGGGCAAGATGGTCGAGGAACGGCCGCGCAGCAAGGGCAAGCCGGACGCGCTCATCTCGTAGGGCGCACGGACACGCGAACTCGTAGGCACCTGGAACAGACGGGGCAGATGCAGTGGGAGTGACGACCGACCAGGACGAGCAGACCGGCGCGCCGTCGCCGGGCTCCGACTCCCCCTCCCGGGCGCGGCCCCGCGGGCGCGGACCTGTCGCGACGGTTGTCAGTGTCTTCGGCGAACTGCTCATCACGGCCGGCCTGGTGCTCGCTCTGTTCGTCGTCTACTCCCTGTGGTGGACGAACGTGATAGCGGACCGTAAGGCACACCACGAGGCCGACAAGGTGCGTGACCACTGGGCGGCCGAAAAGGACCCCGGGCCGGGCGCGCTGGACACCAAGGGCGGCATCGGCTTCCTGCACGTGCCGTCGATGAAGAACGGCGATGTGCTGGTCGAGAAGGGCACGTCGACGGACGTGCTCAACGACGGTGTGGCCGGCTACTACGTGGACCCCGTCAAGGCGACGCTGCCGATGTCGGGCAAGACGGGCAACTTCTCGCTGGCCGCGCACCGCGACGGGCACGGGGCGAAGTTCCACAACATCGACAAGGTGCGCGAGGGCGACCCGGTCGTCTTCGAGACGAAGGACGACTGGTACGTCTACAAGGTCTTCGCGATCCTCCCGCAGACGTCGAAGTACAACGTGAAGGTCCTCACCCAGGTCCCCAAGCAGGCGGGCGTCACCAAGCCCGGCCACTACATCACCCTGACGACGTGCACCCCCGTCTACACCTCGGAGTACCGCTACGTCGTGTGGGGTGAGCTGGAGCGGGTGCAGAAGGTGGACAGCGAGCGGACGCCGCCGAAGGAACTGGGCTGAGCGGTTCTCCCCGGACCCCGGATCACGACGGAGCCCCGGCACCCTCCAAGGGTGCCGGGGCTCCGTCGTGACAGCGGGCGGGTCAGTTCCTTCGGCCGGTGACCCCGCCGAAGAAGTTCGAGCCGCCGTCGTTACCGCCGTTGCCCGGACCGCCGCCGCCACCGGCGGTGAACAGGTTCACCGGGGTGTTCGGGGCGACCTGGGAGCCCGGCGTCGGGTTCGACCCGATGACGGTGGCGTTGTCGTCCTGGGAGCCGGTGATGTTGCCGACCTGGAGGCCCGCCTGCTGCAGCATCCCTCGGACGTCCTTGAGCTTCTGCCCCTGGATGTTGGGCGGGACGGTCGCCTGCTGGGCCTGCTTGCCGATCTGGATGGTGACCGTGGAGCCCTTCTTGACCGTCTCGTTCTTGCCGGGGGAGGTCTGGATGACCTTGCCGGCCTGGTTCGGGTCGTTGGTGTCCACCTCGGTGCAGTTGCCCGTCAGGCCGCTCGCCTGCATCTGCTGCTTGGCGGCGTCGCAGCCCTGGCCGGTCACGTCGGGCACCGTCACCGTCTCCACGGCCTTGGCGACCGTCAGCGTGATCGTGCTGCCCTTCTCGACCTTCTGCCCGAACTTCGGGTCGGTCTCCAGGACGGTGCCCGCCTCCTGGGCGGACTCCTTGTTCTTGGTCTCGACCTTGAACTGGTAGTCGTCGCCCTCGAGCTCCGTCGTGACGTCGTTGACGTTCTGGCCGACGACGTCCGGCACCGTCACCTTGGGCGCGCCCGTGGAGACCACCAGGTTGACCGTGGAGTCCTTCTTGACCTCCGTGTTCGCGGTCGGGTCCTGGCTGCAGATGTTGCCCTTCTTCTGGTCCTCGCAGGGCTGCTGCTTGAAGGTCAACTTCAGGGTGGCGTTGTCGCCGAGCTGCTGCGCGTCGGCCTTGGTCTGGCCGACGAAGTTGGGCACGGGGACCTTGTCGTTGCCCACGCCCCCGTTGCCGCTGAACATCCACTTGCCGATGAGGATCGCGCCGATCAGCACCAGCACACCCGCGACGACCAGCAGGATCGTCGAGGTGTTCGACTTCTTCTGGCGGCGGCGGTCCGGACGTTCGTCGTAGCCGAAGCCGCCGTCGTCGGGGTTCTGCGGCGGGAGCATCGTGGTGGCGCCGGCACCGGAGTCCGCACGCAGGGCCGTCGTGGCCTGGTCGTCGTGGTAGCCGCCGTAGCCGACGGAACCCATGGCCGCCGTGGCCGCGACCGGCTGGCCGTCGAGACAGGCCTCGATGTCGGCGCGCATCTCGTCGGCGCTCTGGTACCGGTAGTCCGGGTCCTTGACGAGCGCCCGGAGCACGATCGCGTCCATCGAGGGCGTGATCTCGGGGTCGAAGATGCTCGGCGGCTGCGGCTCCTCGCGGACGTGCTGGTAGGCGACCGCGACCGGCGAGTCGCCCACGAACGGGGGCCGCACCGTCAGAAGCTCGTACAGCAGACAACCGGTCGAATACAGGTCCGATCGCGCGTCGACCTGCTCGCCCTTCGCCTGCTCCGGCGAGAGGTACTGGGCCGTGCCGATCACCGCGGCCGTCTGCGTCATCGTCATACCGGAGTCGCCCATGGCGCGGGCGATACCGAAGTCCATGACCTTGACCTGGCCGTTGCGCGTCAGCATGACGTTCGCGGGCTTGATGTCGCGGTGGACGATGCCGCTGCGGTGGGCGTACTCGAGGCCCTGGAGGATGCCGATGGTCATCTCCATGGCCCGCTCCGGCAGCAGCTTGCGGCCGCTGTGAAGAAGCTCACGCAGAGTGGACCCGTCGACGTACTCCATCACGATGTACGGGATGGAGACCCCGTCGATGTAGTCCTCGCCCGTGTCGTACACCGCGACGATCGCGGGATGGTTGAGTGAGGCGGCCGACTGGGCCTCCCGGCGGAACCGGGCCTGGAACGACGGATCACGTGCGAGGTCCGCCCGCAGCGTCTTCACCGCCACGGTGCGACCCAGCCTGGTGTCGTGCGCGAGGTAGACCTCGGCCATGCCACCACGGCCGAGCACCTGGCCCAGCTCGTACCGGCCGCCGAGGCGACGCGGCTCTTCCATAGCTTCCTACCAGCCCTCTCCGTCGATCCCGACCACACCCGCGTGTGATCCGGCGGTGTGCTGTCCGGGCATACGGTACCCGGCTCGCTCTGCGTGACCTGGCCACATCCGCCACCCGATACAGGACCGGTATCGCAACGTGCACCGATGTGAAGGGAACGTGACGGGGGTCACTTCTTGCTCTTGACGACCGCCTCCATGACGTTCTTCGCGATGGGAGCGGCGAGGCCGCCACCGGAGATGTCGTCACGGTTGGCCTTGTCGTCCTCGACCACCACCGCGACCGCCACCGGTGAGCTGCCGTCGGGGAGCTTGGCGTACGAGATGAACCAGGCGTACGGCTTCTCGCTGTTGTTCAGACCGTGCTGCGCGGTACCGGTCTTGCCGCCCACGGTCACGCCCGGGAGCTGCGCGTTCGTACCCGTGCCCTTCTGGACGACCGTCTCCATCATCGACTGCAGGACCTGGGCGTTCTTCTCGGACAGCGGCCGGCTGAGCTCCTCCGGCTGAGTCTGGGTGAGGGTATCGAGGCTCGAGGCCTCCAGCTTGTCGACCATGTACGGCTTCATCAGCTTGCCGTCGTTGGCGACCGCCGAGGCGACCATCGCCATCTGCAGCGGGGTCGCGGCGGTCTCGAACTGGCCGATCGAGCTGAGCGCGGTCTGCGGCCGGTCCATCTTGTCGGGGAAGTTGGAGGCGTTGGCGCGCACCGGCGTGAACTGCTCGGAGTCGAAGCCGAACTTCTTCGCCTCCTCCAGCATCTTGTCCTTGCCGAGGTCGGCGCCGATCTTGCCGAAGACCGTGTTGCAGGAGAACTGCAGCGCGACGCGCATGGTCGCGTTCTTGCAGGGGATGTTCCCCTCGTTCTTCAGCTCGGTCTGGGTGTTCGGGAGGATGTACGGCAGCGGCGAGTCGGTGTTCTGGTCGGCGCTGTTGTACAGCCCGTTCTCCAGCGCGGCCGCCGCGGTGACCACCTTGAAGGTGGAGCCCGGCGGGTAGGTCTCGCGCAGCGCCCGGTTCAGCATCGGGTCGCTCGGGTTGTTCTTCTTCTGCAGTGCCGTCCAGGCCTTGGAGTCGATCGACGTGGAGTTGCCCGCGAAGGACGACGGGTCGTACGAGGGGTAGGACGCCAGCGCCAGGATCGCGCCGGTCTGCGGGTCGAGCGCCACCGCCGCGCCCTTGCCGCCGACATTCTTCAGACCGTCGTAGGCGGCCTTCTGCGCGGCGGCGTTCAGTGTGGTGACGACATTGCCGCCCTGCTTGGGCTTGCCCGTCAGCATGTCGAGGGTGTTGCGGAAGAAGAGCCGGTCGTCGTCGCCGGTGAGGATGCCGTCCTCGACGGACTCCAGTTGCGTGGCGCCGAACGCCTGGGAGGCGAACCCGGTGACCGGCGCCCACATCGCGCCGTCCTTGTACGTGCGCTTGTAGGCGAAGTCGTTCAGGCTGTCGGTGGGTGTCTTCTTGGACCCGGTGATCGGGTTTCCGTCGACGATGATGTCGCCGCGCGGCGTCGAGTACCGGGCGATCAGCACACGGCGGTTCTCCGTGTCGCTGCGCAGCGTGTCGGCCTGGACGTACTGGAGCCAGTTGTCGCGGACGAGCAGCGCGAGGACGAGGAGCCCGCAGAAGATCGCGATCCGGCGCAGGGGCTTGTTCACGGTCGGACCACCTGGGTCATCTCGGCGTCGGGGTTCGGAGCGGGGGACGGGGCCGGACGGCGCGCGGTGTCGCTGATACGGATCAGAATGCCGATCAACGCCCAGTTGGCGATGACGGACGAACCGCCGTACGCGAGGAACGGCATCGTCATACCGGTCAGCGGGATGAGGCCCATGACACCGCCCGCGACGACGAAGACCTGGAGCGCGAAGGCGCCCGACAGACCGACGGCGAGCAGCTTGCCGAACGGGTCGCGGGCGGCGAGGGCGGTGCGCACGCCGCGCTCCACGATCAGCCCGTAGATCAGCAGGATCGCCATGATGCCGGCCAGGCCCAGCTCCTCGCCGAACGTGGCGAGGATGAAGTCGGAGTTGGCGGCGAACCGGATCAGCTCGGAGTGGCCCTGGCCCAGGCCGGTGCCGAGAGTGCCGCCGGAGCCGAATGCCCACAGGGCCTGCATGGCCTGCTCGGAGTGACCGCCCACGCCCTTGCGGCTGAGCGCGTACTCCCCCATCGGGTTGAGCCAGGCCTGGACACGCATCTTCACGTGCGGTTCGAAGCTCGCCACACCCACGGCGCCGGCCGCGGACATCAGCAGACCGAAGACGATCCAGCTCGTCCGCTCGGTGGCGACGTACAGCATGATGACGAACATTCCGAAGAACAGCAGCGACGTACCGAGGTCGGTCTCGAAGACCAGGATCAGGATCGAGATCGCCCAGACCACGAGGATCGGGCCCAGGTCGCGGCCGCGCGGCAGGTACAGGCCCATGAAGCGGCGGCTGGCCAGGGCGAGCGCGTCCCGCTTGACCATCAGATAGCCGGCGAAGAACACCGCCAGCACGATCTTGGCGAACTCACCGGGCTGGATGGTGAAGCCACCGACCGAGATCCAGATCTTGGCGCCGTAGACGTTCAGGCCCAGACCCGGCACCAGCGGGAGCAGCAGCAGGAACAGCGCGGCGACCATGGAGATATAGGTGTAGCGCTGCAGAGTGCGGTGGTCCTTCAGGAAGACCAGCACCATCACGAACAGCGCGATGCCCATCGCCGTGTACAGCAGCTGGTTGGTCGCCTTGCCGCCCGCCACATGGATGGACTGCAGAAGCTTGGACTGGTCGAGCCGCCAGATGACGACCAGACCGAGCCCGTTCAGCAGCGTCGCCAGCGGCAGCAGCAACGGGTCCGCGTACGGCGCGAACTTGCGGACGACCAGATGGCCGACGCCCGCCAGCAGACCGAGGCCGAGGCCGTAACTGAGGAGTCCGGCCGGGACCGAACCGTTGATGGCCAGGCCCACGTTGGCGTAGGCGAACACCGGGATGGCGACGGCGAACACCAGCAGCGCCAGCTCGGTGTTGCGCCGGCTCGGTGCGCCGATCGAGCCGATCGTGGACGTGTGGTGCGTCGTCGTGTTCGTACTGCTGCTCATGGTGTGACAGGGCCCCTCACGGCTTGCTTACTGCTTTCCGCACAGTGAGACGACCTTCTGCTCTTCCTCCGAGAGGGTGGGGCCGGGTGTGGGGGTGGGTGCGGTTGGGGTCTTGGACGTCGAACCCGAGGGATTCGGGGTCGGCGAGGCCTTGGACGTCAACGAGGTCTGTGTGGTTCCCGTGGCGTCGCCGCCCGCCTTGGCCTGGTTCTCGGCCTCGGCCTTCTGGCGCTCGTTCTCCTTCTTGCACGCCGACGCCTGCACGGCCAGCTCGGAGACCTTCGACTGCGCCGCCGGGAGACCGCCCTCGGCGATGGTCGCCTTGACCTGCTTCTGCTGATACGAGGGCAGGTACTTGAGTTCGATCTCGGGGTGGTCCTTCTGCACCTTCGACAACGACACCCAGGCCAGGTCCTGGCTGATACCGCGGTACAGCGCGACATGCTCGCCGTTGGCGCCGACGTAGTACTGCGTCTGCGTCCACCGGTAGGCGCCGTAGCACCCGCCGCCGATGACGGCGAGCGCGAGCACGGTGAAGAAGGATCTCTTCAGCCACCTGCGTCCACGGCGCGGCTTGACGAAGTCCTCGTCGCTGTAGTCGTCGAAGCTGCCCGTCGGGACGTATCCGGTGGTGTCACCGCTCCCGGGCGGGCCGAACTGGCCCCCGCCGCCCTGGCCGGGCACCTGGCGGCCGAGGCCCGAGGCGCGTCCGGCGGGCGTCTGCATGATGCCGTTGTCGTGCAGGTGGTTCTGGTTCTCGGCGACGGCGCCCACCACGACCGGGGTGTCGGACAGCTGACCCGCGAGGGTGTCCCCGGTGTCCAGGTCGAGGACATCGGCCACGATGACCGTGATGTTGTCCGGGCCGCCGCCGCGCAGCGCGAGCTGGATCAGCTCCTGCACGGTCTCCTGCGGGCCCTGGTAGCTGGCGAGGGTCTCCTCCATGGTCTGGTGGGAGACGACCCCGGACAGCCCGTCGGAGCAGATCAGATACCGGTCGCCCGCCCGCACCTCACGGATGGACAGGTCGGGCTCCACGTGGTCGCCACTGCCCAGCGCGCGCATCAGAAGTGAGCGCTGCGGATGGGTGGTGGCCTCCTCCTCCGTGATACGGCCCTCGTCCACGAGCCGCTGCACCCAGGTGTGGTCCTGGGTGATCTGCGTCAGGACACCGTCCCGCAGCAGGTACGCGCGGGAGTCGCCGACATGGACGAGGCCCAGCCGCTGACCTGTCCACAGCAGGGCGGTCAGCGTGGTCCCCATGCCCTCGAGCTGGGGGTCCTCCTCGACCATCGCCCGCAACTGGTCGTTGGCGCGCTGTACCGCGGTGGCGAGCGAGGTGAGGATGTCGGAGCCGGGGATGTCGTCGTCGAGCGGGACGATGGTGGAGATCACCTCGGAGGAGGCGACCTCGCCGGCCGCCTGGCCGCCCATCCCGTCCGCGATCGCGAGCAGGCGCGGACCCGCGTAACCGGAGTCCTCGTTGCCCTCGCGGATCATGCCTTTGTGCGATCCGGCGGCGAAGCGCAGTGACAGACTCATGCGCACCTCGCCCGTCGGCTCCGGGTACATCCGCACGGTGCCCACCCTCCGGTCGGGAGCGCGCCGGGGCCCGGGATGTGGGCCACCGCTGCGTGCTCGCTCCGCTCGCTCATTGTCGTACTACTTCCGCAGCTCGATGACGGTCTTGCCGATGCGGATCGGCGCACCCGGCGGAATCGGTGTGGGGGTCGTCAGCCGGGTCCGGTCGAGGTAGGTGCCGTTCGTGGACCCGAGGTCCTCGACGATCCACTGCCCGTCCCGGTCGGGATAGATCCTGGCGTGCCGGCTCGAGGCGTAGTCGTCGTCCAGCACGATGGTGCTGTCATGGGCACGGCCGAGCGTGATGGTCTGGCCCTGCAGCGCGACCGTCGTACCCGTGAGGGAGCCCTCGGACACCACCAGTTTCGTGGGGGCACCACGGCGCTGGCGGCCGCCGCTCGGCTGCTGGCGCTGCGGCGGGGGCGCCGTCTGACGGGCGGCCTGCTGAGGCCGCCCGCTGTCCCGGCGCGAGCCGCGCTGTGTGACACGCGTGCCGAACAGGTCGCTGCGGATGACCTGCACGGCCACGATCACGAACAGCCACAGTACGGCCAGGAAACCCAGCCGCATGACCGTGAGGGTCAGCTCTGACATTGCCCCCGCTTCACCCTTCGGCTTGCCGGTAAATGATGGTGGTGCTGCCCACGACGATCCGCGAGCCGTCGCGGAGCGTAGCGCGGGTGGTGTGCTGCCCGTCCACCACGATGCCGTTGGTGGACCCGAGATCCTGGATCGTCGAGGGCGTTCCGGTCCGGATCTCACAGTGCCGGCGCGAGACGCCGGGGTCGTCGATCCGCACGTCGGCCTCGGTGCTGCGGCCCAGCACCAGCGTCGGGCGTGAGATCTGATGGCGGACGCCGTTGATCTCGATCCAGTAGCGGGTGCGCCCGCCCGCCGTGGGTGCGGCCGCCGGCCGCTGGCCGTACGGCGCGGCAGCGGGCCGGGCACCGGGCGGCGGCGCGGACGGCATCGGCGGGACGCCCTGGGAGCCGGCGGCCGGCGGATAGCCGTAGCCGCCGGGGGCCTGCCGGCCCGCAGGAGCGGCCGCCGGGCCCTGCTGGTCCGTGGAGGAGGCGAGCGTGCGGCTGCGCACCCGGTACAGACCGGTGTCGAGGTCGTCCGCCTTCTCCAGATGGACCTTGATGGGTCCCATGAACGTGTAGCGCTGCTGCTTGGCGTAGTCGCGCACCATGCCGGCCAGCTCGTCGCCGAGCTGCCCCGAGTAGGGGCTGAGCCGCTCGAAGTCCGGCGTGCTCAGCTCCACGATGAAGTCGTTGGGTACGACGGTCCGGTCGCGGTTCCAGATGGTCGCGTTGTTGTCGCACTCCCGCTGGAGCGCTCCGGCGATCTCCACAGGCTGGACCTCGGACTTGAACACCTTGGCGAAGGTGCCGTTGACCAGACCTTCGAGACGCTGCTCGAACTTCTTCAGGACTCCCACAGGGCACCTCCTCCGTTGCTGTCGTCCTGCGTTCTGCTTCGTACCTGGTACTGCTTACTGATCGTATCCACGCGCCGGAAAATCGGCTGGTTCCCCCTGTCGGCCCTGTCGACGGGTGTCGACGCCACGGGGGTTCCCTGCCGACGACCCCTTCGAACTCATCCCGGACGTACTCCTTGCACGTACTTCCCGCATGCATTCCTGGCATGGATCGTAGAGGGGGTCGCAGACCAGTGTCCCGCACCTGACCGCGGACCCTGTCCGTCTCCTGGGTAGATGCGCTGGACCGGTACGAGGTTGATACGTGAACAAGCACACGTCGAGACGTTGTGCGACGGGTTCCGGGCCGGGGGCGGAGGACGGCGATCCGCAACGGATCCGGACATCCGGCCCCAGATGCCGCGCGCCGTCCGTTCCGCCCGTCGACGACGTCGTACCGGGTGCGGCAGGGGCGCGGCCGGAGGGCCTCCGTCCCGGCCGGTCGGCCGGGGTCCCGCTCGCTCGGCCCCGGACCGCGGCCGGCCTCCCGGGGTCATCGCTGGTCGGGCCCGGGTTACCGGTGGTGGGCCCCCGGGGAGGCCGGGAAAGGGATGTGAACGCACCCTCTCCAGCGTGCTAATGTTCTGGATGTCAGAAGGCGCCGCGCCGCAAGGACAGAAGCCGGAAGACACACCCAATGCGCGGGTGGCGGAATAGGCAGACGCGCTGGATTCAGGTTCCAGTGCCCGCAAGGGCGTGGGGGTTCAACTCCCCCCTCGCGCACCAGATGAGACGGTCGTCATCGGATCCCGATGGCGGCCGTTTTGCCGTTCCTGGCCCCGAGGGTGCGGCCTGGTGCGATCCAGGATGTGAGGAAGCTCTCAGGTATTCGGACTTCGGCTCCGGGCGTGTGGCCGACGCCCTCGGGCGGTTCGGGCGAGGGCCGATGTACTAGGGGTCGGGTCCGGAGCGGGGACCGATGTCCTTGTGGTGCGTTCGTAGCGGGGGCTGATGTCCCCGTGGTCGGGTCCGGTGCGTGCGGCCGTCGTTTCTCCGACCCCGGGTCGGGCTGTGGTCGCGAGCACTTTCCGAGGACTTGATGCCGGACGGACGGGGCCTCCGGCCGCACGGCTTGGCCTTAGGGACTTCCGCTCGCGCGGTCCGGACGTCGGGAGACCGTCGGATGGCCGGACCGTCGGGAGACCGGTCGGATGGTCGCAGCGTCAGGGGACCGGGTTGCACGGTCGAAGCTCGGGGGCCGGGTTGCGCGGCCGGAACCGGGGGACGAGGCTGCGCGGCGAGGGCGTCGGGAGCCCGGTCGCACGGCCGGAGTGCCGTGGCGCGGTCGGCCGCCCGAACATGCCGAAGCGACCGGGGTTTTCCACAACAACCGACTTGTCCACAGGGCCTGACGCCTCCCCACCCCCCGGCTGTACGGTCGTCCGCAGTTGATGTTCAAACGGCAGCATGGCCAGCGGGGGAGGCGGTCGGAATGACCGAGGTCGGAACGGAGATCGGGGTGGCGGTGCCCCGGCAGCGGGCGAGGATCTCCCCGGTGCGCGGCTTCGCGCGGTGGCCGGTACAAGGCTCCCCCAAGGAAGAGGGCAAGGCTCTGCGCGCCCGCGTCCGCCGCCGCTCACACGCCGAACTGGCCGTGGACACCGACCGCCCCGACGCGCTCACCGCGGTCCAGGAGTCCAGCCGCGGCCGGATCCCCGAGCTCGCACCGATACGCGTCGGCAGGATGGCCGCCACACCCTTCGCCTTCCTGCGCGGCTCGGCGGGCCTCATGGCCTACGACCTGGCGCGCACCCCGATGACGGGCATCAACGCCCAGATCTGCGGCGACGCACACGCGGCCAACTTCGGCCTGTACGGAGACGCACGCGGCGGCCTGGTCATCGACCTGAACGACTTCGACGAGACGGTGCACGGCCCCTGGGAGTGGGACCTCAAGCGCCTCGCCACCTCACTCGTCCTCGCCGGCCGCGAGGCCGGGGCCGACGAGGACGCCTGCCGGGCGGCCGCACACGACGCCGTGGGCGCCTACCGCCGCACCATGCGCCTCCTGGCCCGGCTCCCGGTCCTCGACGCCTGGAACGCGATCGCCGACGAGGAACTGGTCTCCCACACCGACGCCCACGACCTCCTCGGCACCCTGGAACGGGTGTCGCAGAAGGCGCGGAACAACACGAGCGGACGGTTCGCGGCGAAGGCCACCGAACCCCTCGAGGACGGCGGCCGCCGCTTCGTCGACGCACCGCCGGTACTGCGCCGCATACCCGACTCCGAGGCGGCGGCAGTCGCGTCCTCGCTCGAGGGGTATCTGACGACACTGTCCGAGGACCGCCTCCCGCTCCTGGCCCGGTACGCAGTGCACGACGTGGCGTTCCGCGTGGTCGGCACGGGCAGCGTGGGCACCCGCTCGTACGTGGTGCTGCTCCTCGACCACCGGGGCGAGCCGCTCATCCTTCAGGTCAAGGAGGCCCGTCCGTCCGCCCTGCTCCCCCATCTGGCCACGGCCGGCCACCCGGTGCCGGAGGTGGAGCACGAAGGCCGCCGGGTCGTCCTCGGCCAGAAGCGGATGCAGGTCGTCAGCGACATCCTGCTCGGCTGGACAACGGTCGAGGGACGGCCTTACCAGGTGAGGCAGTTCCGCAACCGCAAGGGCAGCGTCGAACCGGCGGCACTGGCCGCCGACCAGGTCGACGACTACGCCCGTATGACCGGGGCGCTGCTGGCGCGCGCCCACGCACACAGCGCCGACCCGCGCCTGATCTCCGGTTACTGCGGCAAGAACGAGGAACTGGACGAGGCGATCGCCACGTTCGCCGTCGCCTATGCGGACCGCACGGAGGCGGACCACGACGAACTGGTGGCGGCGGTGCGTGATGGGCGGATCCAGGGGGAGATGGGGGTCTGAGTTCGAGGGGGGTGGGGAGGGAGGGGGGAGGGGGAGGCCCCCCAAGCGCCTCGGGGCACCCTCGGACGTCCCGATCCCCACGCCCAGGACTTCACCGGAGCGGGAAGCGCCCCCGCGGACGTGTCTTACGCTGGTTCGGTGACGACGCCCGAAGCCGAGCAGAGCCAGTCGCTGTCCGATGCCGAGGAGCCGGTTGCCGAGGGCGCCGGATCCGGGGAGGCCGCGGGCCCAGGTGAGGACGCTGCCGAGGGCGGTGCGCGGCCCGAGGAGCGGCTGGAGCGGGCCGTGCGGGCTGCCGAGCAGGCGTTGATCGAGTTCGAGATCGCCGTGGAGACGTTCCGGGTCGAGGTCGAGAACTTCTCGCGGCTGCACCACCAGAAGCTCGGCCCGATGTACACGCGCCTCGACGAGCTGGAGGCGGAGATCGCGGAGACGCGGGCGGCCCGTACCGGCGATCCCGAGGACATTCGCCGGGCCCAGGAGGCGCGCGCCCAGGTCATGCCGATGCCGGGCGTGGAGGAACTGTTCCACGGCTGGCTGGACTCCGAGGAGGGGCTGTTCCCGGAGGCGGAGGCCATGCTGACGGACCGGCCCGTGCGGCCCCCGCAGCGTGTGCGCCCCAGTGAGGAGGCCCGCAAGCTCTTCCGTGAGCTCGCCCGCAAGGCTCACCCCGATCTGGCCCAGGACGACGGCGAGCGCAAGCGGCGTGAGGAGTTCATCACCCGGGTCAACGCCGCCTACGCCCGCGGCGACGAGGCCGTGCTGCGGGAACTGTCCGCGGAGTGGGCGGCCGGCCCCGTCCCTCCGGAGCGCCGGCCGAGCCGCAGCGAGGAGCTCTATGCGCGCCTCGAGTGGCTTTCGCAGCGCAAGGAGATGCTCACGCTGGTGGCTCGGGAGCTGGAGGAGAGCGCGATCGGCTCGATGCTCCGGATCGCTTCCGACGATCCCGACCGTCTCCTCGACGACATCGCGGAACAGCTGCTGGCCCAGGTGGCGCAGAAGGAAGCCGAGCTGGAGTCGCTGCGCGGCTGAACCGGCCGCGCGAACAGCCTTGTGGCGGCGCCCGGGAGGTGATCGGCTGTGCACGGCCGGTCGCTCACGGTACCGGCGGTCGGGGCCGAGGCGGCCCTGGGCCGGCGTCGGGTAGCGTCGAAGCATGCATTTCGGAGCTGGTGTGCCCACGGTCGAGGTCACGGACCTCAAGGACGGCGACTTCCTGCTGGACGTCCGTGAGGACGACGAGTGGCAGGCGGGTCACGCCGAGGGGGCGCTGCACATCCCCCTCAGCGAGTTCGTCGCACGGTACGGAGAGTTCACGGAGGCGGCGCCTAAGGACGGCAGGGTCCATGTGATCTGCCGCTCCGGTGGCCGTTCGGCTCAGGTCGCGATGTACCTGGTCCAGCAGGGCGTCGACGCGGTGAACGTCGACGGCGGTATGCAGGTCTGGGCGGCCGCGGGCCGTCCCCTTGTGGACGCCGAGGGAGAGTCGGGCTTCGTGCTGTAGATCGGGCCTGCGGCCCGCGCCGGAGTGTGCCGCGGCTCATCCCAGCGGATGTGCCGCGAGCAGGTCGCCGAGTGCTTCCTCGTGGGCGGCCGCCGGGCCGAGCGAGAGTTCCAGGTGCTTGGCCCACGCGTGGTAGCGGTGCAGTGGGTAGTCGGTGTCGGCGCCGAAGCCTCCGTGCAGGTGCTGGGCGGTCTGCACCACCCGCCGTACGCCCTCGGATGCCCAGATCTTCGCGACCGCCACGTCCGCCGACGCCGGCAGCGCACCCGCCGCCCCGGAGCTGATCCGCCATGCCGCCTGCCACAGTGTGGCTTCCATGGCGCGCAGGTCGATGTACCGGTCGGCGGCCTGTACGGCGACAGCCTGGAATGTGGCGACCGGGCGGCCGAACTGCTCGCGCCTGCCCGTGTACGTGCTTGTCATCTCCAGCACGGTTTCGCCGAGGCCGAGCGCGAGCGCGCACGTCCCGGTGGTGAGCAGCAGTCGCAGCGACTCCCAGGCCTCTTCGGTGTCGATCATGTGGTGCGGTGCGAGCCGCGCGGATTCGAGCCGTAGTTCCGCGAGCCGTTCCCCCGTGGTGGAGAACTGTTCGGCCAGTACGACGCCTTCGTGCAGCCGTGGCACCAGGGCGAGGACCGCTCGGCCGGTGTCGTCGGTGTGTGCGGGCAGGAGGACGGCGTCGGCGTTGTACGCCCAGGGGACCGCTGTGTGGATTCCGTCCAGCACCCAGGTGCCGTCCGTGTCCTTGTGTGCGACCACGGCGAGTTCGGCCGGGTCGTGGCCGGTGCGGCCGTGTGCGGCGACGGTGAGGACCTGTTCTCCCCGACCTGCCCGGGCGAGCATGTCCGCCTTCAACTCCGGGCTGCCGTAGGCCTGGAGGGTCCTGGCAGCGGCCGTGCTCTCCAGCAGCGGTACGCGGGCCAGGACCTTCGCCGACTCTCGCAGTACCAGGCAGAGGGCGATCGGGTCGAGGCCCGCTCCGCCGTGCTCGGGGTCCAGTAGCAGGCTCAGCAGGTCGGCGTCCGCGAGCCGCTTCCACAGGGCGCGGTCGAAGTCGTCGGCGACGGCGCCCGTGGTGAGTGCGGGACTGGGTACGTCGTCCGGTGCGACCCGGGCGAACGCGGCCCGGGCCGCTTCGAGCGCCGCCTGCTGCTCCTCGCTGAAGGTGAAGTCCACGGCCTGTCCTTCCGGCGCATCCGGTTCCCTGACGGTGCGTCAAGATAGAACAGGTTCTAGAAGAAGGGAACGGCCGGGCACCGCACTGCCGTCGGGCACGGCTCCTTCGCTCATCCGTGCCGGGGCTCAGCGCCGTTCATCGGTCGAAGTCGAGCTCCACCTTCTCCGTGACCGGGTGGGACTGGCAGGCCAGTACATAGCCCGCCTCCGTCTCCTCCGGCTCCAGCGCGAAGTTGCGGTCCATGCGCACCTCGCCGGAGACCAGGAAGGCACGGCAGGTCCCGCACACCCCGCCCTTGCAGGCGTAGGGGGCGTCGGGGCGGTTGCGCAGCACCGTCTCCAGCAGCGATTCGCCGTCCTGCACCGGCCAGCTTCCGCCGCGTCCGTCGAGCCGGGCGGTCACCGTGCTGTGTGCGGGCGCGGGCACGGCCGGCGCGACCAGGGTTCCGGCGTCCACATGGAAGATCTCCTCGTGGATGCGCTTCCGCGCCACCCCGAGCCCGCGAAGAGCCCGCTCCGCGGACTGCACCAGCCCGAACGGCCCGCACAGGAACCAGCCGGCCACCTCCTCGATCGGCAGCAGTGCCGGCAGCAGCCCGGACAGCCGCTCCTGGTCCAGCCGCCCGGACGGCAGGCCCGCCTGCTGCTCCTCCCGGGAGAGCACCGTGACCAGCTGGAACCGCGCGGGGAAGCGGTCCTTGAGGTCGGCGACCTCCTCCAGGAACATCGTGGAGGCGGACGTCCGGTCGCTGCGTATGAGGCAGAACCGCGCCCCGGGCTCCCGTGCCAGCAGGGTTGTCGCGATCGACAGCACCGGTGTGATCCCGCTGCCGCCCACCACCGCCGCGTACAGCCCGGGTGCGGGATCCAGAGTGAACCTGCCCGCCGGGGTCATCACCTCGAGCTCGTCGCCGACGGCGATCTCCTTGAGCGCGTACGTGGAGAAGGCCCCGCCGTCGACCAGGCGTACTCCGACCCGCAGTGTGCTCGGGGCCGCACCGTCCGGTGCCGGGGCGGGGGAGCAGATCGAGTAGGTGCGGCGCACGTCCGTGCCGTCGACGGTCCGGCGCAGTGCCAGGTGCTGGCCGGGGGCGTGCCGGTACTCCTCGCGCAGGGCGGGCGGCACGGAGAACGTCAGTGCCACGGAGTCGTCGGTCAGCCGGTCGACCGCGGCCACCGGGAGCGGGTGGAACCGGGCCATCACAACTCCTTGAAGTGGTCGAACGGTTCGCGGCAGTCCAGGCAGCGGCGCAGTGCCTTGCACGCGGTGGAGGAGAAGCGGCTGAGCAGTTCGGTCGCGGAGGATCCGCAGTGCGGGCAGCGCACGGGCTCGTCCTCCGGGTGGGGCGCCTCGGCCGCCGTACGCGTCGGGCCCAGCCGGATGGCCACCGGGCCGGATGCCTCGTGGTGCCGCCGTGGGGGCGCTATCCCGAACTCCCGCAGCTTGCGGCGGCCTTCGTCGGTGATGTCGTCGGTGGACCAGGCGGGAGCGAGTACGGTGCGGACGACGACGTCCCGTACACCGTGGGCGTGCAGGACCCGCTCTATGTCCAGGGACATCGCCTCGATGGCGGGGCATCCGGTGTAGGTGGGGGTCAGCTCGACCTCCACCGTGTCCGTGCCGCGGGCGTGGACGGCCCGCAGGACGCCCAGTTCCTCGAGGGTGAGCACGGGCAGCTCCGGGTCGGGGACCGAACCGGCCAGCCGGCGCAGTTCCTCTTCGAGAGCCGTGGTCGTCACCATGTCGCACCCGGGTGGCTGCGGTGCAGATGCTGCATCTCGGCGAGCATCCGCCCGAAGGATTCGGTGTGCAGGCCCTGCCGCCCCGCGCCGGCGGTCCACGCGCCGGACTGCGGTCCCTGCGGGACCTCCAGGGTGGCCCGTCGCAGTACGTCGCTCACCGATTCCAGCCAGGCGTCCTTCATGCCCGTCCAGTCGACGTCCACGCCCTCGACCGGGAGGAACATCTCACCCGTGAACCGCCACAGCGACCGGCAGGCGCGTGACATCCGCTCATGGCTGAGGTCCGTGCCGTCGCCGAGCCGCAGCGTCCACTGCTCGGCGTGGTCCTGGTGGTAGGCGACCTCCTTGACCGCCTTGGCCGCGAGACCGGCGAACTCGCCCTGGCCCTCGGCCAGCCGACCGTAGAGGAGGCGCTGGTAGGTGGAGAAGTACAGCTGGCGGACGATGGTGTGCGCGAAGTCGCCGTTGGGCTGCTCCACCAGCTGCAGATTGCGGAAGGCACGCTCCTCGCGGAGGTAGGCGAGTTCGTCCTCGTCGCCCACCATCGACAGCAGTACCCGGGCCTGGCCGAGCAGGTCCAGGGCGATGTTGGCGAGGGCGACCTCTTCTTCGAGCACGGGTGCGAGCCCGGCCCACTCCCCCAGGCGGTGTGAGAGCACCAGGGCGTCGTCGCCGAGGACCAGCGCGGCCGATGTGTGCACGGTGGCGGTCACAGGTGCTTCACCCCTTCCGGGATGTCGTAGAACGTCGGGTGCCGGTACGGCTTGTTGGCGGCCGGCTCGAAGAAGGGGTCCTTCTCGTCCGGCGAGGACGCCGTGATGGCGGAGGACGGGACGACCCAGATCGAGACGCCCTCGCCCCGCCGGGTGTAGAGATCGCGTGCGTTGCGCAGGGCCAGTTCGGCGTCCGGGGCGTGCAGGCTGCCGGCGTGGGTGTGCGAGAGGCCGCGGCGCGAGCGCACGAAGACCTCCCACAGGGGCCAGTCGGTGTTCGTCATGCGTGCGTCGCTCCCGTCCCGGCGTTGCCGTGCTTCGCCGCGTGGGCCGCGGCCGCCTCTCGTACCCATGCGCCTTCGTCGTGTGCCTGCCTGCGCCGCGCTATCCGCTGGTCGTTGCAGGGGCCGTTGCCCTTGAGGACGTCGTGGAACTCCGTCCAGTCGATGGGGCCGAAGTCGTGGTGGCCCCGCTCCTCGTTCCAGACGAGAGCCGGGTCGGGGAGCGTGAGGCCGAGGGATTCGGCCTGGGGGACGCAGATGTCCACGAAGCGCTGGCGCAGCTCGTCGTTCGAGTGCCGCTTGATCTTCCACGCCATCGACTGCGCGGAGTGCGCCGACTCGTCGTCGGGCGGGCCGAACATCATCAGGGACGGCCACCACCAGCGGTCCACCGCGTCCTGGGCCATCGCGTGCTGCTCGGCGGTTCCCCGGCTGAGGGAGAGCAGCAGCTCGTAGCCCTGACGCTGGTGGAAGGACTCCTCCTTGCAGATGCGGACCATGGCGCGCGCGTACGGGCCGTAGGAGCAGCGGCACAGGGGCACCTGGTTGGTGATCGCGGCGCCGTCCACCAGCCAGCCGATGGCGCCGACGTCCGCCCAGGTCAGGGTGGGGTAGTTGAAGATCGAGGAGTACTTCTGCCGACCGGTGTGCAGCTTGTCCAGCAGCTCGTCCCGGCCGGTGCCGAGCGTCTCCGCCGCGCTGTACAGATACAGGCCGTGGCCCGCCTCGTCCTGGACCTTGGCCATCAGGATCGCCTTGCGGCGCAGGGAGGGGGCGCGGGTGATCCAGTTGGCCTCCGGCTGCATGCCGATGATCTCGGAGTGCGCGTGCTGGGCGATCTGCCGGACCAGGGTGGCCCGGTAGGCGTCGGGCATCCAGTCACGCGGCTCGATGCGCTCCTCGGCGGCCACGGCGGCGTCGAAGGCGGCTTGGAAGGCCGATGTGTCCTCCTGCGCCGCGCCGTCCGCGTGGGCCGTCCGGTGCGCTGCTGCTGTCGCCATGCGGTCCCCCTCGACCATTCCGTCTCCCGACCGATCGTTCGGTCCGTTGAATTCAATGGTGGGCCGCGGCGCCGTAGGGTGTCAACTGCTGTGGACAACCTCCGAGCCGTGGTGCGGCCGCTGTGTCCATTGGGGTGTGCGGTACGGGTGGGTCTGAGTACGGTTCCGGTGCACGTACGGCGCCGTGCTGCGAACGGGTGATGCGGTCCGTGGCGGTGACGGCAGCTGCCGGACGGTCCTGGTGCGCGCGGCAGGGCATCGAGGCAGGCGAGGCTCGAAAGACGGGGCGGGATGGACACGTACGACGAGAAGCCGGAGGACCGGCCGGGCGATTCCGACGCCCCGGTGTCCCGCCTGCCCGCGGGTGTCGCGCGGGACGAGCGGGAGAATCCGCCGGCGGACGACGTCGCACCTGCTCCGGGCCCGGACGGTGCGGCTCCGGGTGAGGCGGGCAGGACCGCGGATGCTGCGGGCGAGAGCGGTCCGGTCTCCGGTGGTGCGGGCGGCGACACAGGTGCTTCGGGCCCGGACGGTGCACGCCCGGACGAGACGGGCGAGGTCGCGCGGCTCATGGAAAGGGGCGGCCCCGTTCCGGGGGCCATGGACCCGCACGGACCGCCGCCCGCCCCTGTCGCGGATCCCGGCGGCGTGATTCCGGTCGCACCTCGCCGCGGCATGGCGGCCCTCTCCCTGCGGTACCAGATAGCCGCCGCTCTGGCGCTCGCGGTCGTCGCAGTCGCCGCCTGTGTGCACGTCGGGATGGTCTTCCTGCACGTCGCGCCGTCGAACACCCTTACAAAGAAGCACGGCAGGGCGATCGACGACTGGATCTATCCCGAGTTCGAGCAGAACTGGAAGCTGTTCGCCCCGAACCCGCTGCAGCAGAACATCGACGTCCAGGTCCGCGCCGAGGTGCTCACCGCGGACGGCGGTGTACGGACGACCGGCTGGTACGACCTGTCCGCACTCGACGGCGCCGCCATCCACGGCAATCCGCTGCCGAGCCACAGCCAGCAGAACGAACTGCGCCGCGCCTGGGACTTCTACCTCGGCGCGCACGACACCGCGAACCGGCCCTCGGGTCTGCGCGGCGCCCTGTCCGAGGACTACCTGCGCCGCCTGGTCGTGATGCGCCTCGGCCGTGAGCACGCGCTCGGCCGCGGGGACTCCTTCGCACGGGTCCAGGTCCGCTCCAGTACCACCAATGTGCCGCCTCCCCGATGGAGCGACGAGAAGGTGTCCAGGACGCCCGTCTACCGTGAGCTGCCCTGGTGGTCGGTGCCGGAGAGCGAGCGGTCGGGGGTGAACGCCTGATGAGCCGGTTCGCTCTGGCCGTCTCGCGCGGGATCGGCCGCGTCACTGAGGCCGCCCTCGGCCCCTACCAGACGGCGGTCGTCCGTATCGGGTTCGCGGGCACCTGGCTGCTCTTCCTGCTGCGGGAGTTCCCCCACCGGCAGGAGATGTACGGGCCGGACGCGCCGTGGAGCCTGGACATGGCCCGGCAGCTCGTCGCGGGCAACCACGCCTTCACCGTCCTGACGTGGTCCGGCAGCCAGGTGTGGTTCGGGACCGTCTACGTCTTCGCGCTGCTCTCGAGCGCCCTGCTGCTGGTCGGCTGGCGTACCCGCACGATGTCCGTGCTGTTCATGATCGGCGTGCTGTCGCTGCAGAACCGCAGCGTCTTCGTGGGTGACGGCGGCGACAACGTCATCCATCTGATGGCGATATACCTGGTGTTCACGCGCTGCGGGCAGGTGTGGTCCCTGGACGAGCGGCGCGCACGGCGGGCCCGGGCGGCACGCGCGCGCGGCGAGTTCCCGGCGCCCGACCGGGCGGGCCCCGTTCTGTGGTGTGCGGTCGGCCTCGCGCTGGCCGTGGTGACGGGCGCGGGCTTCCTCGGCGTCGGCTGGGTCGTCCTGTTCTGGGTGCTGTGGGCCGTGCACGGTCTGTGGTGGTACGTGGGCAGGCGCGCCCCGCACTCCCAGCCGCGCATCCTGCTGGACGTCGTCGCCAACGCCGTCCACAACGCGGCCCTGTTCGTGATCATGGCCGAGGCGTGTCTGATCTATTCGACCGCCGGCTGGTACAAGATCCAGGGTTCCCGCTGGCAGGACGGCACCGCGGTCTACTACCCGCTCCACCTCGACTACTTCACGCCGTGGCCCGCCCTGTCCGATCTGATGTCCTCGTACGGCGTGATCGTGCTGCTGGTGACGTACGGAACGGTCGCCGTGCAGGTCGCTTTCCCGTTCACCCTGCTCAACCGGCGGGCGAAGAACGTCCTGCTGGCGGCCATGATGACCGAGCACGCGGTGATCGCCGTGGTGCTCGGGCTGCCCTTCTTCTCGCTCGCGATGATCGCGGCCGATGCCGTGTTCCTGCCGACGTCCTTCCTGCGCCGGGTGGGCGCGGAGGCGGGTCGCGTGCGCGGACGGTTCGTCCGCGGAGGCCTTGCCCGTCTCGCTCTGCCCGGACCGCGGAAGGAGGCCCCGCCGACGGCCGAGGAGACTGCCGAGCACACGCCCGCCGGTGCGAGGGCGTGAGCCGCGCATCGACGCTCCTGGGCCGGGGTGCGCCTGTCCGGGCCGTGCTCCCGAGGCGCACGGCCCGGGCAGCACGATGGGGTCCTACGGCGCGGGCGCCACGAGAGGGCAGTGCGCATCGGGCAGCACGAGAGGGCCGTACGGCTCAGGCGCCGCGAACGGATCGTACGCAGCGGGCAGCACGAGGGGGCCGCAACGCTGGGGTGCCACAAACGGGTCCTGCGGCCCGGGCCGCACAGTGCACGCCCGCCGTCCGGCCGGGCGGCCGTGATCCGCGCGGGGTCCGGCCGGCGCCGCACGTAGGCTGCACGGCATGACGGATCCGGCCCGCGGCACCGCCGCCCCGCTGAGCACCTGGCACCGGCTTGCCGATGCCTCCGTGCTGCTCGACGGCTTCCACGCGCTCAAGCACGCGGTGCGGTTCCACGCGCACGTCCCGGTGGCCGTCACCACCGACCGGCGCGCGGCACTCGCCCTCGCCGACGAACTGGCCCCCGATGTCCGCGTCACCCTGGAGACGCTCCTGACGGAGATCCCCGAGGACGCGTACCGGAGCCTGGTGCCCCGTCCGCATCCCACCGGGGTCGCCGCCCTCGCCGAGCGTCCCTCGCGTGAGGCCAACCTGGAGACCCTCGCTCGCCCCGGCCGCAGCGCACCCGTGATCGTTCTCGATAATCCGCGCAACCTGGGCAACACGGGCGCGGTGATCCGGCTCGCGGCCGGCTTCGGCGCGACCGGGGTGGTCACGACGGGCACCCTCGACCCGTGGCATCCGACGGTGGTCCGCGGTGGGGCCGGGCTGCACTTCGCTACCGCGGTGGAGCGGCTGACCGTGGCCGAGCTGCCGCCGGGCCCGCTGTTCGCGCTGGACCCGGAGGGCGAGGACATCCGCGGACTGAAGCTCCCCGACGACGCCGTCCTCGCGTTCGGCTCCGAACGCACCGGTCTGTCCGCCGAGCTGCGCGCCCGCACGGACCACCTGGTGGCCCTGCCGATGCGCCCCCAGGTCTCCAGCTACAACCTCGCGACCAGTGTGGCCATGACGCTGTACCACTGGAGCGCCACCGGGGGCGCACCCGCCTGAGGCGGCCTACGCCTCCCTGCGCACCTCCACCACGCGGAAGCGGTTCGCCACGAACGCGCCGTCGCACAGGGCGGCGTTGGCCGCGGGGTTGCCGCCCGAGCCGTGGAAGTCGGAGAAGGCGGCCGTCTGGTTGACGTACACCCCGCCGGTCAGGTTCAGCGAGAGCTGCGCGCACTCCTCAAGACAGGTCTCCTCGACGGCCTGCTCGACCTCCTCGGAGGTGGTGTACGCGCCGACGGTCATGGCGCCCTTGTCCCGGATGGTGCGCCGCAGCAGATCCACCGCGTCGGCGGCCGAGTCGACGGCGACGGCGAAGGCGACCGGGCCGAAGCACTCGCTCATGTAGGCGGCCTCCGCGTCCGGCTTGGCGCCGTCCAGCTTCACGATCACCGGTGTGCGGACGACCGCGCCCGGGAACTCCGGGTTGACGATCTCCCGCGAGGCCAGCGCGACCTCGCCGAGTCCGGCCGCCGCCTCCAGGCGGGCCTTGACGTCGGGGTTCACGATCGCTCCGAGCAGGGCGTTCGCGCGGGCGTCGTCGCCGAGCAGGCCGTCCACCGACCGTGCGAGATCGGCGACCACCTCGTCGTACGACTTCGGGCCCTCGTCGGTGGCGATGCCGTCCCGGGGGATCAGCAGGTTCTGCGGGGTGGTGCACATCTGGCCGCTGTACAGCGACAGCGAGAACGCCAGGTTCGACAGCATCCCCTTGTAGTCGTCCGTCGACTCCACAAGCACCGTGTTGACGCCGGCCTTCTCCGTGTAGACCTGCGCCTGACGGGCGTTGGCCTCGAGCCAGTCGCCGAACGCCGTCGAGCCCGTGTAGTCGATGATCCGGATCTCCGGGCGCACCGCGAGCGTCTTGGCGATGCCCTCGCCGGGGCGCTCGGTGGCCAGGGCCACCAGGTTCGGGTCGAAGCCCGCCTCGCCGAGCACCTGCCGGGCCACCTGCACGGTGAGCGCGAGCGGCAGTACCGCCCGCGGGTGGGGCTTGACCAGGACCGCGTTGCCCGTGGCCAGGGAGGCGAACAGACCCGGGTAGCCGTTCCACGTCGGGAAGGTGTTGCAGCCGATGAGCAGTGCGATGCCGCGCGGGACCGGCTTGAACGTCTTGGTGAGGGCCAGTGGGTCACGCTTGCCCTGGGGCTTGGTCCACTCCGCGGTGTCCGGGGTGCGGATCTGCTCCACGTAGGCGTAGGCGACCGCTTCGAGGCCGCGGTCCTGCGCGTGGGGCCCGCCGGCCTGGAACGCCATCATGAAGGCCTGGCCGCTGGTGTGCGTGACCGCGTGCGCGAACTCGTGCGTCCGGTCGCTGATGCGCTTGAGGATCTCCAGGCACACCATCGCGCGCATCTCGGCGCCCGCGTCGCGCCAGGCCTTCTGGCCCGCGCGCATGGCGGGCAGCAGGGCGTCGATGTCGGCGTGGGGGTAGGTGATCCCCAACTCGATCCCGTACGGCGACACTTCGTCGCCCGCCCAGTCGTCCGTGCCGGGCTGGCCGAGGTCGAGGCGGGTGCCCAGGAGGGCGTCGAAGGCGGCCTTGCCGGCCGCCGCGTCCAGGCTGCCGCCCTCGCCGTAGGCCTTGGGGTGCTCGGGGTGCGGGGACCAGTACGCGCGCGTGCGGATCGCTTCCAGCGTCTGGTCGAGGGTGGGCCGGTGCTGGGCGATCAGCTGGTGCGCGGTGAGTTCGGCGGCCATGCGGGACCAACTCCTCGTCTCTCGAGCTCTTCCTTGAACTCATGACCTGGGCAGGAACAGGCGGACAGAGTTAGAGTAACCGAACGATCGGTCGGTACAAGGGGGACCGCCGCATCTGTGGAAAACCCCGTGCGGGAGGATCGCGCACATGACAGCACTGGACCTCAGTAGCCCCGTGGCCGTCGTGGGCACCGGCACCATGGGCCAGGGCATCGCCCAGGTCGCGCTGGTGGCCGGCCATCGCGTACGGCTGTACGACGCCGTCCCGGGCCGCGCCGGGGAGGCGGCGGCCGCGATCGGCGCCCGTCTAGACCGGCTCGTCGAGAAGGACCGGCTCAGCGGTGCCGAGCGGGACGCGGCCCGCGACCGGCTGCTGCCGGCCGAGACCCTGGCGGAACTGGCGGACTGCTCGCTCGTCGTCGAGGCGGTGCTGGAACGGCTGGACGTCAAACAGCAGCTGTTCCGGGAGCTGGAGGACGTCGTCGGCGACGACTGCCTGCTCGCCACCAACACCTCGTCCCTGTCCGTGACGGCCGTCGGCGGCGCCCTGCGCAACGCGGGCCGTTTCGTCGGCCTGCACTTCTTCAACCCCGCACCGCTGCTGCCGCTCGTGGAGGTCGTCTCCGGGTTCGCCACCGACGTCACCTCGGCGACGCGCGCGTACGAGACGGCCCGCGCCTGGGGCAAGACCCCGGTGGCCTGCGCGGACACCCCCGGCTTCATCGTCAACCGCATCGCCCGGCCCTTCTACGCGGAGGCGTTCGCGGTCCTCGAGGCGCAGGCCGCCGACCCCGCCACCATCGACGCGGTCCTGCGCGAGTCCGGCGGCTTCCGCATGGGCGCCTTCGAGCTGACCGACCTCATCGGGCAGGACGTCAACGAGTCCGTCACCCGCTCCGTGTGGGAGTCCTTCTTCCAGGACGTGCGGTTCACCCCGTCGCTGGCCCAGCGGCGGCTGGTCGAGTCGGGCCGGCTCGGCCGCAAGAGCGGACAGGGCTGGTACGACTACGCGGACGACGCGGAGCGTTCCGAGCCGCACACAGCGGAGAGGGCGCAGCCGCCCGCGTACGTCGTCGCGGAGGGCGACCTGGGGCCCGCATCCGAACTGCTCGCGCTGATACGCGAGGCGGGCATCGGTGTCCGGGAGGACGACGAGGACCACGGCACCCGTCTTGTGCTGCCGGGCGGGGGCCAGCTCGCCCTCGCCGACGGGCAGACCTCCGTGGAGTTCCGCGACGTCGTCTACTTCGACCTGGCACTCGACTACCGCAAGGCGACCCGGATCGCCCTGTCCGCCTCCCAGGACACCTCGCACGGCACCCTCGCCGAGGCCATCGGGCTCTTCCAGGCGCTCGGCAAGGACGTCAGCGTGATCGGGGACGTGCCCGGAATGATCATCGCCCGCACGGTCGCCCGGATCGTCGACCTGGCGCACGACGCGGTCGCCAAGGGCGTGGCCACCGAGGAGGACATCGACACCGCGATGCGTCTCGGCGTCAACTACCCCCTCGGCCCGTTCGAATGGAGCCGCAGGCTCGGCCGCAGCTGGGCCTACGACCTCCTGGACGACCTGCACATGCGGGACCCCTCCGGACGGTACGCCCCGTCCCTCGCGCTCTACCGCCACGCGTACGCCTCCGAGAAGCGGGAGGGCACCCCATGACCACCGCCAAACGCGACACGTACACCCCGGAGACCCTGCTCTCCGTCGCCGTGCAGGTCTTCAACGAGCGGGGCTACGACGGCACCTCCATGGAGCACCTCTCCAAGGCGGCCGGCATCTCCAAGTCGTCGATCTACCACCATGTCGCGGGCAAGGAGGAGCTGCTGCGCCGCGCCGTCAGCCGGGCGCTGGACGGCCTCTTCGGGATCCTGGACGAGGAGCACGCACGCGAGGGGCGTGCCGTGCGGCGGCTGGAGTACGTGGTGCGGCGCATGGTCGAGGTGCTCACCGCGGAACTTCCCTATGTGACGCTGCTGCTGCGGGTGCGCGGCAACACCGCTACCGAGCGGTGGGCGCTGGAGCGGCGTCGTGAGTTCGACCACCGGGTCGCCGAGCTGCTCAAGGCCGCGGCCGCCGACGGGGACGTCCGCGGCGATGTGGAGGTGCGGCTCGCCACGCGGCTCGTCTTCGGGATGATCAACTCGATCGTGGAGTGGTACCGGCCCGAGGGGCGCGGTATCGGCGAGCGGGAAGTCGCCGACGCCGTCGTGCAGTTGGTCTTCTCCGGGCTGCGCGGCGACGGCTGAGGCCGGCCGGCGCGCGCCCTGCGCCGGATCAGCGCTCCGGTTCCAGGTCTTCTTCCTCGAACACCAGCAGTGTGCGTGTGCTGAGCACTTCGGGGATCGCCTGGAGCCGGGTGAGGACCAGTTCGCGCAGCGCCCTGTTGTCGGGGGTGTGCACCAGCAGCAGTACGTCGAAGTCGCCGCCCACCAGGGCTATGTGGGAGGCGCCCGGCAGCATGCGCAGCTGCTCGCGGACCGTGCGCCAGGAGTTCTGGACGATCTTGAGGGTGATGTACGCGGAGGTGCTGTGGCCGGCGCGCTCGTGGTTCACCCGGGCGCCGAAACCGCGGATCACACCGTCGTCGATGAGCCGGTTGATCCGGGCGTAGGCGTTGGCCCGCGAGACGTGGACACGCTCGGCGACCGCCCGTATGGAGGCACGGCCGTCCGACTGGAGGATCTGCAGAATGTCGCGGTCGATGGCGTCGAGAGGGCGGGGAACCGACGGCGCGGAGCCGCGCTCCGGCGGCTCGGCCATTTGTTCAGGTGCCATGCGCCCCCGCCTCTCTACCATGGACGTACTGCGTACATCTCAGGTTGTGGAGAACCGTTTGTCCACAGCCTGGAGGCGCCTGTAGCCAAAATGTGCCGACGACCGAACAATCGGTAGGTGAGGCGCCACTCCCGTGGCGCGCCTGAAGCCGCTCCCACGAGGAGGTGCCGTCATGACGGTCATGGAGCAGCGGGGCGCCTACCGGCCCACACCGCCGCCCGCCTGGCAGCCCCGTACCGACCCCGCTCCGCTGCTGCCCGACGCACTGCCCTACCGCGTCCTCGGCACCGAGGCGGCCGCCAAGGCCGACCCGGAGCTGTTGCGACTGCTCCACGCGCAGCTGGTGCGCGGCCGCCGGTACAACACGCAGGCGACAGCGCTCACCAAGCAGGGCCGTCTGGCCGTCTACCCCTCCAGCACCGGTCAGGAGGCCTGCCAGGTCGCCGCCGCGCTCGTGCTCGAGGAGCGCGACTGGCTCTTCCCCAGCTATCGCGACACGCTGGCCGTCGTCGCCCGCGGCGTGGACCCGGTCGAGGCCCTGACGCTGCTGCGCGGCGACTGGCACACCGGCTACGACCCGTACGCGCACCGCGTGGCCCCCCTGTCCACCCCGCTCGCCACCCAGCTGCCGCACGCCGTGGGCCTCGCGCACGCGGCGCGCCTGAAGGGCGACGACGTGGTCGCGCTCGCCCTGGTCGGCGACGGCGGCACCAGCGAGGGCGACTTCCACGAGGCGATGAACTTCGCCGCCGTCTGGCAGGCGCCGGTCGTCTTCCTGGTCCAGAACAACGGCTTCGCGATCTCCGTCCCGCTGGACAAGCAGACCGCGGCGCCCTCCCTGGCCCACAAGGCCGTCGGGTACGGCATGCCGGGCCGCCTGGTCGACGGCAACGACGCGGCCGCCGTGCACGAGGTCCTCGGCGACGCCGTGCGCCATGCGCGCGCCGGCGGCGGTCCCTCGCTCATCGAGGCCGTGACCTACCGCATGGACGCCCACACGAACGCCGACGACGCGACCCGCTACCGCGGTGACGCCGAGGTCGAGGCATGGCGCGACCACGACCCGATCCTGCTGCTGGAGCGCGAGTTGACCGAGCGCGGACTGCTCGACGAGGACGGGATACGGGCCGCGCGCGACGACGCCGAGGCGATGGCGGCGGACCTGCGGGCACGGATGAACCAGGACGCGCCACTGGACCCGATGGACCTCTTCGCCCACGTGTACGCCCAGCCCACCACACAACTGCTCGAGCAGGAGACCCAGGTGCAGGCGGAGCTGGACGCGGAGGCCGCCGGACCGGAAGGAGCCGGGCGATGACGACCGTTGCCCTCAAGCCGGCCACCATGGCGCAGGCGCTGACCCGGGCGCTGCGCGACGCCATGGCGGCCGACCCGTCCGTGCACGTCATGGGTGAGGACGTGGGCACGCTCGGCGGTGTCTTCCGGGTCACCGACGGGCTCGCCAAGGAGTTCGGCGAGGACCGCTGCACGGACACCCCGCTGGCCGAGGCGGGCATCCTCGGCACGGCCGTCGGCATGGCGATGTACGGCCTGCGTCCGGTCGTGGAGATGCAGTTCGACGCGTTCGCCTATCCGGCGTTCGAGCAGCTCGTCAGCCATGTCTCGCGGATGCGCAACCGTACCCGCGGCGCGATGCCGCTGCCGATCACCATCCGTATCCCCTACGGGGGCGGTATCGGCGGTGTCGAGCACCACAGCGACTCCTCCGAGGCGTACTACATGGCGACTCCGGGGCTCCATGTCGTCACGCCCGCGACGGTCGCCGACGCCTACGGTCTGCTGCGCGCCTCGATCGCGTCCGACGACCCGGTCGTCTTCTTCGAGCCCAAGCGGCTGTACTGGTCCAAGGACTCCTGGAACCCCGAGGAGCCGCAGACGGTCGAGCCCATAGGCCGTGCGGTCGTCCGGCGCGCGGGCCGCAGCGCCACGCTGATCACCTACGGCCCGTCGGTGCCCGTCTGCCTGGAGGCCGCCGAGGCGGCCCGCGCCGAGGGCTGGGACCTCGAGGTCGTCGATCTGCGCTCCCTGGTCCCGTTCGACGACGAGACGGTGACCGCGTCCGTGCGCCGCACGGGCCGGGCCGTGGTGGTGCACGAGTCGACCGGTTTCGGCGGCCCCGGCGGCGAGATCGCCGCGCGGGTGACCGAGCGCTGCTTCCACTACCTGGAGGCGCCGGTGCTGCGCGTGGCCGGGTTCGACATCCCGTATCCGCCGCCCATGCTGGAGCGCCACCACCTGCCGGGTGTCGACCGGATCCTGGACGCCGTGGGGCGCCTGCAGTGGGAGGCGGGGAGCTGATGGCCCAGGTCCTGGAGTTCAGGCTGCCCGACCTCGGGGAGGGGCTCACCGAGGCGGAGATCGTCCGCTGGCTGGTCCAGGTGGGCGACGTCGTCGCGGTCGACCAGCCGGTCGTCGAGGTCGAGACGGCCAAGGCCATGGTCGAGGTGCCCTGCCCCTACGGGGGCGTGGTCACGGCCCGCTTCGGTGAGGAGGGCGCGGAACTGCCCGTGGGTGCGCCGTTGTTGACGGTCGCCGTCGGGGCCGCCGCCGAACCGGCCGAGGAGTCCTCCGGGAACGTGCTGGTCGGGTACGGGACGTCCGCCGCCCCGGCCCGCCGTCGCCGGGTGCGGACGTCCCGGCCCGTGGCGCCTACCGCGGACGGTGTGGCCCGCCCCGCCCCGGCCGTGGCCGAACGGCCCCCGGCTGCGGCGGCACCCGGCTCCGCTCCCGACGCGATGGTCCGAACTCCTCGCGGCGACGCCCCGGAGCGGCCCGAAGGGCCCGTCCCGGTGATCTCCCCGCTCGTCCGCAGACTCGCCCGTGAGAACGGCCTGGACCTGCGGCGGCTGGCGGGTTCCGGGCCGGACGGGCTGATCCTGCGGGCGGACGTGGAGGACGCCATCAGGGTCTCGGCGGTCAAGGTCCGTGCCGGCACGGTGGCCACCGCGACCGTGTCCGCGCCGAGTGCCCTCGGGACGGAAGCGTCCGCGACGATCGCCGCCGCGGCGGGCACCTCCGCGCGCCCGGCGGCCACCGCGGGCACCCGCATCCCCCTCAAGGGCCTGCGCGGTGCCGTCGCCGACAAGCTCTCCCGCAGCCGTCGCGAGATCCCGGACGCGACCTGCTGGGTGGACGCCGACGCGACGGAACTCATGCGTGCACGGACCGCCATGAACGCGGCCGGCGGATCGAAGATCTCCCTGCTCGCGCTGCTGGCCCGAATCTGCACCTCCGCGCTCGGCCGTTTCCCCGAGCTCAACTCCACCGTCGACACGGAAGCCCGCGAGATCGTCCTGCTCGACCAGGTGCATCTCGGGTTCGCCGCGCAGACCGACCGCGGACTCGTGGTCCCCGTCGTGCGGGACGCGCACACGAGGGACGCCGAGACGCTGACCGCGGAGTTCGTCCGGCTGACCGAGGCCGCACACGCCGGGACACTCACCCCCGGCGATCTGACCGGCGGGACCTTCACGCTGAACAACTACGGCGTGTTCGGTGTCGACGGCTCCACACCGATCGTCAACCACCCGGAGGCGGCCATGCTCGGTGTCGGCCGTATCGTCCCCAAGCCATGGGTGCACGAGGGGGAGTTGGCGGTGCGGCAGGTCGTGCAGCTCTCGCTCACCTTCGACCACCGGGTGTGCGACGGCGGTACGGCGGGCGGCTTCCTGCGGTATGTGGCGGACTGTGTGGAACAGCCGGCGGTGCTGCTGCGCACCCTCTGAGCAGCGTCGACGACCGGACGCCGCTGAAACTGTGAGCAAGCTCCCGCGCACGGCCGGTGTGCGCGGGGGTGGCAATGATCCACGCGGCGCCCATACTCGGGGCATGACCGCGAGCGATACCTCGGGCGCCCCGGGCGTCGACGGCTACGACGCCGTCGTGCTGGCCGGCGGTGCCGCACGACGGCTCGGCGGTGCCGACAAACCCGGTGTACGCATCGGCGGGCGGCCACTGCTCGACCGAGTGCTCGCGGCCTGTGCCGGCGCGGCCACCACGGTGGTCGTCGCCGAGCCCAGGCCGACCGCGCGGCCGGTGGTCTGGGCCCGTGAGGAGCCTCCCGGCGGCGGACCGGTGGCCGCGCTCGACGCGGGCCTGAGCCGGACCACGGCCGGGTACGTCGTTGTACTCTCCGCCGATCTGCCCTTCCTGGACCAGCAGACGCTGCGACGGCTGCTGGGCGGACTCGCGTCGAGCGACGCCGAGGGCGCCGTGCTCACCGACGGCGAAGGTCGTGACCAGACCCTCGTCGCCGCCTACCGCAGCGCGGCCCTGCGCCGCGAGCTGGCCCGGCTGTCCGACGAGCACGCCGGTCTGAACGGCCTTCCGCTGCGGCGCCTGGTCGCCCGGCTGGGCCTTGTACGCATCTGCGACCCCGTCGCGTCGTTCGACTGCGACACCTGGGACGACATCGCCACCGCCCGGACACGTATCAGGGAGCATGAGCACGTGTTGGATGAATGGATTTCCGCAGTCAAGGACGAACTGGGCATCGACCTCGACGTCGACACCGGTGTTCTCCTGGACCTCGCCCGCGACGCCGCACATGGTGTGGCCCGTCCCGCGGCTCCGTTGACGACGTTCCTCGTCGGCTATGCGGCCGCGCAGTCGGGCGGCGGGCCGGAGGCGGTCGCCGAGGCCGCCCGCAAGGCCGCCGCGCTGGCCCTGCGCTGGGCGGACGAGGACTCCGCCGAGGCCAAGCCGGACACGGAGTGACCGGGCCGGGCGCCCAGGGCAACCTGGACACCGAGGAACGCTATGTGGAGGAGGCCCTGGCCGTGGCCAACGAGAGCGGGGGTCGGGGCCGCCGTCCGCAGGAGACCCGCCCCGCCCGTCCGCCCGGGGAGCGGCAGGACCCGGATCTGGACGAGGCGCTCGCCCTGGTCCGGGAACGGGACCCGCACGGCCCGGGACCCGGCGTGCCCCTCGCGGCAGCCGGCGCGGATGCACCCGCATCCATGCGCCGTCCGGCCGGGCGCGAGGACACCCGTGCGCCGGCCCCGGACGGCACGGCGGAGAAACGTTCCCCGGCCGCCGGATCGTCGAAACACGGCGCACGGGACGAGGCCATGCCCTGGTCCGAGGCCCGGACCGTCGCCGAGCGCGCCGCCCGGTCCGTGTCACGCCGGGAACCGGTCGGCGTCCCCCTCGAGGCGGCGCTAGGCCTGGTTCTCGCGGCCCCCCTCACGGCGCTCACCGATCTGCCCTCCTTCGACACCTCGGCCATGGACGGCTGGGCGGTCGCGGGTCCCGGTCCCTGGGACGTGCGGGAGGAGGGGATCCTCGCCGGCCACGCCGAGCACGCCCCCCTAGGCGACGGCGAGGCCGTGCGGATCGCCACCGGGGCGCGTGTCCCGCCAGGCGCCACCGCCGTCCTGCGCAGCGAACACGGGCACACCGACGACAAGGGACGACTGCAGGCCGGCCCCCGGGCCGCGGGCTCCGCTCGTGCCGGGGGGACCGCCACGCTCGTGCACGGTCAGGACATCCGGCCGCGGGGGCAGGAGTGCCACAGCGGGGACCGACTGCTGCCGCTCGGTACCCAGGTCACCCCGGCCGTGCTCGGACTTGCCGCGGCCGCAGGCTACGACGATCTGACCGTGCTGCCGCGGCCGCGGGCCGAGGTCCTGGTCCTGGGCGACGAATTGCTGACCGGGGGCGCGCCGAGGGACGGTCTCATCCGGGATGCGCTCGGTCCGATGCTGCCGCCGTGGCTGCGTGCCCTCGGCGCCGACGTGGTGGCCGTCCGCAGGCTGGGGGACGACGCCGAGGCCCTGTACCGGGCGATCACGTCCTCGACGGCCGACCTGATCGTCACGACCGGGGGCACGGCCTCGGGCCCGGTGGACCACGTCCATCCCACCCTGCGCCGCGCCGGAGCCGAACTCCTGGTGGACGGGGTGAAGGTGCGCCCCGGCCACCCCATGCTCCTCGCCCGCCTGCGTGAGGACCAGCATCTGGTCGGTCTGCCCGGCAACCCCCTCGCGGCGGTGTCCGGACTGCTCACACTCGCCGAGCCGCTGCTGCGCATTCTCGGCGGCCGGACTGAAACGGAGCCGTGCACGCAGGTGTTGAGCGACTCCGTCCACGGCCATCCGCACGACACCCGGCTCATCCCCGTCTCGGTGCGCGGCGATCACGCCGTGCCGCTCCACTACAACGGCCCGGCGATGCTGCGCGGCATCGCCGCAGCGGACGCGCTCGCGGTTGTACCGCCCGGCGGCGCCCGGCCGGGTCAGGAACTGGAACTCCTCGATCTGCCCTGGCCATGGGTGGGGTGAGCTGCACCGGATCCGTGAGCCGCACCGTGTCCGGCCGGTAGCGGGAGGCCGGCGGCGGTCTGAGGAAATCGGCAGGGTGTGAGGACGCCGGCAGGGGTCTGAGGAAAGGGCCATGTTTCACGTGAAACGTCCGATCCGACCCTCCGCTCACGCGCCGACCGGACGAACGCCTCGTCGCATCGGGTGAAATTCCGCGGCGGGGGTGTCCGATGTCCGGTCCCCCAGCTCGGAAAACGGTTGCGCGGGTCCTGGGCGGCACACCTCGAGGAGTAGCGTCCCTTTCATGTACGCGATCACGATTCCTGAACCAGGTGGGCCCGAGGCGCTGGTGTGGACCGAGGTCCCCGATCCCGTCCCCGGTGAGGGTGAGGTGCTGGTCGAGGTGGTGGCCAGTGCCGTCAACCGCGCCGATGTCCTGCAGCGGCAGGGTTTCTACAACCCTCCGCCCGGTGCGTCCCCATACCCCGGCCTGGAATGCTCGGGCCGTGTCGCCGCGCTCGGCCCCGGGGTCTCGGGATGGGCCGTCGGTGACGAGGTCTGTGCGCTGCTCGCCGGCGGCGGGTACGCCGAGAAGGTCGTCGTCCCCGCGGGGCAGCTGCTGCCCGTGCCCGAGGGGCTCGATCTCCGCCAGGCGGCCGCGCTCCCCGAGGTGACCTGCACGGTCTGGTCGAACGTCTTCATGGTGGCCCATCTGCGCCCGGGCGAGACGCTGCTCGTGCACGGCGGATCCAGCGGCATCGGCACGATGGCGATCCAGCTGGCCAAGTCGGTGGGCGCCAAGGTCGCGGTCACCGCGGGCAGCAAGGAGAAGCTGGAGCGCTGCGCGGAACTGGGCGCGGACGTGCTGATCAACTACCGCGAGCAGGACTTCGTGGAGGAGATCCGGGAGTCCACGGCAGGGGAGGGCGCGGACGTCATCCTCGACAACATGGGCGCGAAGTACCTCGACCGCAATGTCCAGGCGCTCGCCCTGAACGGACGCCTGGCGATCATCGGCATGCAGGGCGGGGTCAAGGGCGAGCTGAACATCAACACGCTGCTGCGCAAGCAGGCGGCGATCACCGCGACCTCGCTGCGGGCGCGTCCGCTCGCCGAGAAGACGGCGATCGTTGCGGCGGTGCGTGAGCATGTCTGGCCGCTGATCGCCTCCGGTCACGTCCGCCCGGTCGTCGACCGGGAGATCCCGATGAACGACGCGGCCGCGGCCCACCAGGTGCTGGAGGACAGCGGCCACATCGGAAAGGTGCTGCTTGTGACGTCGTAGGCGGACGTGACGGTCATTCCCGGCGCAGGCGCAGAGCCAGAAGCGCGAGCGCCAGTCCGGCACCGACGAGGACCAGGCCGCTGCCGAGGGGCAGTATCTCCACCACGGGCTGCGAGGTGGCGGCCTCCCGGGCGAGGACGGCCGGCTTCTGCGAGGGAGCGGGGGAGGACGCGGCGGGGCCGACCGCCTCGGCCGTTGCGTCGACGGACGGCAGGACATCCGGTGCCGTCGAGTCCGGGTCCATCGGGCCGGTCGGCTCGTCCTGCGGTGCCGCGTCCGCCCGTCCGGGCCGCGCCCGTCCCTCGCCCGCCTCGCTGCCCGCACGGGAGGCGCCGGACGAGGGCTCGATGGCGGGCAGACGGGCGGCGGAGTGCCCGGAGGCGGGGGCACCGGCGGCGCCGGGCGGCGCCTTGCGCACGGGGGCCGGTACGAGGCCGAGCAGGGCGGACGTCCCGTTGGTGAGAGGGAACGCGCCGAGGGGCAAGGGGGGCATCGCGGGCCAGAGACGCGCGGGGCCCGAGTCCTGGTGCCCGGATGCAGACGCGGCGCCGACCGGGACGGAGTGCCCGCGCTCGGGGGCGTGCGGGAAGGTTGCGGCGGCAGCCGTCTGCCCCGTTGAGAGCGCGAGGGCGCGGGACGGTGCAACGGAGCCGCGGGCGAGGTGCGTGGACCGGGCGTCGTCCGCCTGTCGGGCGGCCGCGTCGGGGGATCCGGTACCGGGCGCGGACCGGACGGTGGACGAGGCGGCGGTCCGGTGGCCATGCGGAAGACCGGGTCCGTTCCCGGGTGGAACACCGTAGGCGGCGGATATCCACAGCAGACCGGTCGTCATGAGGACCGGCGGCGCAACGGCCACACGGAGTGCGCGGAGCGTGGACGGTGTACACAGCCTTGGAGTCACCAGCGTGACCCCCTCCCGTGGTCGGGCGGCAAGATCAACGGCTTCAGCGTCACACGGACTTCGGACTCCGGCATCTCGGCCGCGCGGCCCCGAGGGGCGGCACGGCGGCCGGGACTCCCCCGGCCCGCCCGCTGCGGATGGCTCGCCGGCGATGCCGGAACGCGGCCCGGGACGAATGCGGACCGAGTACCGAACATGGGGCGCGCACCGGGTCCGTACAGGCACCGGAGCCGGGTGGACGGGGGCCGAGCCGCCCGGACGGGGCGGGAGTCACCATCCGCCGGAGGCGGGGCGCGCAGGACAGCACGCCGCACCCGCTCGCCGGAGGAGGCGGGGCCGAACCGCTGGACCGAATGCACCCGTCCGGTGGAACGCACGAGTGGGCCGCACGAGGAAGGGCGGTCCGGCGACCAGGGCCCTCGGGGGTCGCCGCAGGGACCGGACCGTACGCGGCCGTCGTGACCGGAACCCCGGGACAACCGCGGTCCGGCAGCACCGGGAGAGGGTGGATCACTCGCCACGGGGGGCACATGGCCGATGAGATGTACGGGTGCGAGAGAATGGGCGCATGGAGATGCCGAGGAACGACAGGTCGTCGGAGAACGCCCAGAAGATCCTGGTCGTGGGCCAGGACGGATTGACTCTCGGCGGCACCGGGGACGACGAATCCCGCGAGGTCCCGGTGACGGAGATGGTGGAGCAGCCGGCGAAGGTCATGCGCATCGGCAGCATGATCAAGCAGCTGCTGGAGGAGGTGCGCGCCGCTCCTCTGGACGAGGCGAGCCGGCAGCGGCTGAAGGAGATCCACGCCAGTTCCGTCAAGGAGCTGGAGGACGGCCTCGCCCCCGAACTCGTCGAGGAACTCGAGCGGCTCTCACTGCCCTTCACGGACGAGGCGATCCCCAGCGACGCCGAGCTGCGTATCGCCCAGGCCCAGTTGGTCGGCTGGCTCGAGGGCCTCTTCCACGGGATCCAGACCACCCTGTTCGCCCAGCAGATGGCGGCGCGGGCCCAGCTCGAGCAGATGCGCCGCGCCCTCCCGCCGGGTGTCGGCTCCCCCGACGGTGAGGAGGACGCCCGCGCGGGCGGTCGCTCCGGAGGCCCGTACCTGTAGAAAGCCCAGTCGTGTAGAACGCCCAGTCGTGCAAGGGGCCCGGCACCGTGCAGGTGCCGGGCCCCTTCGCCGTGTGTCAGAAGCGGATCACGACGGGTCGCCCGTCGACACACTCAGTTCGATCTCCGGCATGTACTTCGGGTCGACGTCCGTACCCGCGGAGGGGAACTGGTCCATGACCGTGCCCTCGCCGTAGGTGTTCTCGTCGTAGTTCTTGATCTTCATCCGCCAGCCGGCGGCCTGGAAGCACGACTTCACGGTCTGGATGTTCTTGAACACGAAGTCCGGCACCCGGATCTTCTTGTCGTCGTTGTACGACTCCTCCGGCTCCGTGCACTTCGTCGTCTCGATCGTCTTGGTCAGGTCCGGGCCCTTGTGGCCGGCGACCGCGCTCGAGGACGATCCGGTGGTGCTGCTGCTGGGGCCGCCACCCGTGTCGTCCTTGTTGCCGTTGTTCAGCAACAGGGCCGTGATCAGGCCGGCTATGGCGACCACGGCGACCACTCCCGAACCGATGATCACGCCCCGGCCGCCCTTCTGCCCGCCCGAGCCGCCGCCGGGCGCTCCCGAGTGCGGCGAGAGGTTGTACGGCGGCGGGGTCGAGGCGGACTGCTGGGGCGCGTACGCGGCGGTCTGCGGCGGTGCCTGGTAGCCGCCCTGCTGCGGATAGCCGTACGCGGGCGACGGCGTGCCGTAGGGGCCGGGCTGATACGGCGTCTGCACCGGGCCCGGCGGGGGCGGCGTCGCCCGGTCGACCGGCGGGAAGACCGCGGAGCTCACGCCGGCGCCGTCGGACGTCCGGGCGCCCGGCACGATACTCGGCGCGGCGGCCGTGAGGGACGCGGCCACGCGCAGGCACTCGTCGCGCATCGCCTCGGCGCTCGGGAAGCGTTCGTTGGGGTTCTTCTTGAGGGACCGGGCGACCAGCGCGTCCACCGCGGGAGGCAGCGAGCGATTGATCGACGAAGGAGCGACCGGCTCCTCCTGCACATGCGCGTAGGCAATCGCCAGCGGCGAGTCCGCCTCGAACGGCAGCCGTCCGGTGACGAGCTGGAACAGCATGATGCCGACCGAGTACAGGTCGCTGCGCGCGTCGACGCCCCGGCCGAGGGCCTGCTCCGGGGACAGGTACTGGGGGGTGCCCACCACCATGCCCGTCTGCGTCATGGAGGTGACGCCGGACTGCATGGCGCGGGCGATGCCGAAGTCCATGACCTTGACGACGTTCCGCTTCGTCACCATGACGTTGCCCGGCTTGATGTCCCGGTGCACCAGGCCCATCTCGTGGCTGATCTCCAGGGCCGCCAGCACGTCGGCGGTGACCTTCAGGGCCTTGTCGGCCGGCATCGCGCCGTACTGGCGGACGTCCTCCTCGAGGACCGAGCCGAGCGGCTTGCCCTCGATGTACTCCATGACGATGTACGGGGTGGCCAGCCCTTCGAGCTCGTCCTCCCCGGTGTCGAACACCGACACGATGTTCGTGTGCGTGAGTTTCGCCACGGACTGCGCCTCGCGGCGGAACCGCTCACGGAAGGCCTGTTCGCGACCGAGTTCCGTGTGAAGCGTCTTGATCGCCACATGGCGGTCGAGCACGGTGTCGTATGCGAGATGCACCGAGGCCATGCCACCCTCGCCGAGCAAGTCGCGCAGCTGGTAGCGGCCCCCGGCGACCGATCGCCCCGCATAGCGGCCCTGCGCGCCGTCCTGGCTCATCTTCAGCGTCCCCCATCGGCGCGGCGGCAGCGGCTGAATGTGCTCCCGCGGTCCGTGATCCCTGTTCGTATGTGTGGCGATCGACGCGGTTGTTCCGTGATCGACAGGCTCATTCCCGGCCAAGTCTGCCCGAGGGCAGTGACACGTCAAGCTCGGTGCCCGTTCCGTGACCGTACGCGAAAGAAGCGTCGCGCAAGCGTTACAGGCGTTGTACGGGCGGTACACGGGATTTGCACGTGGGACCGCGTGCACGGTTCCATGGAGGGTCCGTCTCGACTTCGTCCCGGACCGGCGCCTTGCGTGGAGCCTGTAGCGTGGCCCGTCGGAGACCGTGACAACCACCGCGCAGACCGCGGGCAGAAACGACGGCGAGGACTGATGGCACAGACGCAGCGCGCCCAGGGCCCGTCCGACCCCGAGGCGACTGGCGGCGGGATGTCGGACACACCGGACATGTGGGGCAACGGCGGGCTTGTGGGGGACGGCCGGTACCGGCTCACCCGCAGACTCGGCCGGGGCGGCATGGCCGAGGTGTTCGCGGCCGAGGACGTGCGCCTCGGCAGGACCGTCGCGGTCAAGCTGCTCCGCTCGGATCTCGCCGAGGACCCGGTCGCCAAGGCCCGCTTCACCCGCGAGGCACAGTCGGTGGCCGGACTCAACCACCATGCGATCGTCGCCGTGTACGACTCCGGCGAGGACTTCGTCGGCGGGCAGCCGGTGCCGTACATCGTGATGGAGCTGGTCGAGGGCCGCACGATCCGCGATCTGCTGCTCAACGCAGAGGCACCCGGTTCCGAGCAGGCCCTGATCATCGTCTCGGGCGTCCTGGAGGCGCTCGCCTACTCGCACCAGCACGGCATCGTGCACCGAGACATCAAGCCCGCGAACGTGATCATCACTCACAACGGCGCCGTCAAGGTGATGGACTTCGGCATCGCCCGCGCGCTGCACGGGGCGTCCACGACGATGACGCAGACCGGCATGGTGATGGGCACGCCGCAGTACCTCTCGCCGGAGCAGGCGCTCGGCAAGGCCGTCGACCACCGGTCCGACCTGTACGCGACGGGCTGTCTCCTGTACGAACTGCTCGCGCTGCGTCCGCCGTTCATCGGTGAGACACCGCTGTCCGTGGTGTACCAGCACGTCCAGGACCTTCCGGTGCCGCCGTCCCGGATCTCGGACGGCGCCGCGCCGCCGGAGCTGGACGGGCTCGTCATGCGCTCCCTCGCCAAGGAGCCGGACGACCGGTTCCAGACCGCCGAGGAGATGCGCGGCCTGGTCCAGTACGCGCTGCAGATGCTGTACGACCCGGGCAGCCACACGGGCACCTGGAACACCGGCCCGGTGGACATGCACGACGGCCGGCACACCCCGGCGGCGGGCTTCGCGGGCACCACGGTGATGCCGCACCCCGGCGAGCCCGGAACCACGCAGATCCCCCAGTCGATCATGCCTTCGAGGTACGGCGGCGGGGACGACGGCGGTTTCGAGGGCCACGGCAACAAGGGCAGCGGCCGCGGCAAGCTGTGGATCCTCGCCGTCCTCGCGGTCGTCGCCGTCGTGGCGGGCGTCGCGCTGGCGCTGAACACCACGGGCGGCGGCGGTGGCGGGGGCGGCACGACGGAGTCCCCGTCCGTCACGCAGTCGCACGAGGAGAAGCAGCCCAGCGAGCAGCAGTCGGACGACTCGACCGACACGTCCACGAACGACGGCTCGGACACGGGCAGCGGCTCGGACTACACGCCCTCCGACCCGCCCACGCAGACCTACAGCCGGCCGCCGGCCCAGCCGTCCCAGACGCCGGACCAGCCGACGGACAAGCCCACGCAGACGACGCCCTCCGACGAGCCGACGGACACGCCCACGGACGGTGGCGGCGAGCCGACGGGCCCGTCCGCGACGGACGGGGGCGCGGACGGCGGGGTGTCGCCGGGGGCCTGACCGCGAGGCGTGCCGACGGATGCGCGGTCACACCCGTGTCCGCCGGTGCCCCTGCGCAGCGGCGGTCACTGTGTGAACGCGTCGCGCACAGCGTCGTACTCGCGCGTCCACCACACCGCGAGGGCCGATGCCGCCGGGAACTGCGCATCCGCACGGCTGTCGCCGCGTTCGTAGTGCCAGCGCAGCATCCAGAAGTCGTTGAGCCGCTCCCACCACACCCGGTGCACGGCGGCGGTGAGCTCCGCGGGGGGCGCTCCGGCCGTGCGGCGGTACGCGCGCGCGTAGGCCCGCACCTTCGCGAGGTCGAGCGTGCCGACGGGGCGGACGAAGAAGATCGCCGCGGCGCGCACCGCCTCCTCGGCGCGCGGCTGGACGCCGAGCCGGTCCCAGTCGACGATCGCGGCGGGTGCGTCGCCCTGATAGAGCACGTTGAACGGGTGGAAGTCGCCGTGCACCCAGCCCACCGCCCCGCCGGGCGGCGGACGCCGGTCCGTGTGCCGCTCCAGTATCGTCCGCCGTTCCACCAGCCGGTGCCGGGCGAGTTCGTCGAAGGCCGTCACGGGACGGTGCCGCGTCACCCGGCACAGCAGATCGTCGATGAGCGCGAAGGTGTCGGCGGGGTCGGCGCTCTCGAGGGGTGAACCGGGCGCGCGGGACATGACCCGCTCCAGGCTCGCGTGCACCACCCCCAGCAGCGCGCCCAGCCGCCCGCACTGCTCCGCGGTGAGCTGACCGCCGTGCCGATGCCGTCCGTCGATCCACGGGTGCAGGGCGTAGGCGCGGCCGCCGACGACCGCGACCGTACGGCCGTCGTGGCCGGTCAGCGGCGGTGCCACCGGGACCCCGAGGTCCGCCAGGCGCTGGGTGGCCCGGTGCTGGCGGGCGATCGCCGCGGGGTCCGCGGTCTCGGGGTCGGAGTGGTGCTTGAGGAAGTAGCGGCCGCGTGTTGTGCAGAGCCGGTACCCGCCGTTGAGCAGTCCCTGGTCGACGGGGTCGCAGGCGAGCACGGATCCGGCACCGTATCGGCGGAGCAGGGGGCCCAGAGGGGGCGCATGCGACACGGGGGGTGGTACAGATGAGCGCGGCACGCGCCAGATGGTAGGCCACGAGCCGGACCCGTGAGCTGGGCCTTGTCACAGGCAGTCGTACTCGGTCACATGGAGTCCGCAAGGTGATCACGACCGTGGTGACCGTATGAGCGGCCGTCCATCGGGTCGGTCGTCGGCGCCACCCCGATCGACCACTTCCCGTGTTCCAGGTGAGCGGGATAACGTGCCGTTGTTCCGGCCCCCTGCAACGCCCTGACCAGCACTGTTCCCGACTTCCTCGATTTACTTGGAAATCCAAGCAAAATCCCAGGTCAGGAGGGGTTTCACAGAATTGTGGGGCACTGGGTAACGTGCCCTTTGCAGGGCGCTCGCCGGGGCACCTGTCACGTCTGTTGTTTCGAACGAGTCGCACCCACCCTGTGCGTCCGTGAGCTGCAGGCGAGCCGCTTCCATCGGCCCGGAACGGGCTGATGGGACCCCCAGGCACCCGGCGAACCCGGGGGCCGGACCGACGGAGGAGCACACGTGACCGTGGAGAGCACTGCCGCGCGCAAGCCGCGACGCAGCGCCGGAAGCAAGGCCGGCACCACCGGCACCAAGCGCACCACCCGCACCACGCCCAAGAAGGGCGCCGACCCCGACCTCGTGCAGTTGCTGACACCCGAGGGCGAGCGCGTCGAGAACCCCGAGTACGACCGCTATGTGGAGGGCATCACGCCCGACGAGCTGCGCGGCCTGTACCGGGACATGGTGCTGACCCGCCGCTTCGACGCGGAGGCGACCTCCCTGCAGCGCCAGGGCGAGCTGGGCCTGTGGGCCTCGCTGCTCGGCCAGGAGGCCGCCCAGATCGGTTCGGGCCGGGCCCTGAACGACGACGACTACGTCTTCCCGACCTACCGGGAGCACGGCGTCGCCTGGTGCCGTGGCGTCGACCCCACCAATCTGCTCGGCATGTTCCGCGGCGTGAACAACGGCGGCTGGGACCCGAACAGCAACAACTTCCACCTGTACACGATCGTCATCGGCTCGCAGACGCTGCACGCCACCGGCTACGCCATGGGCGTCGCCAAGGACGGCGCCGACTCGGCGGTGATCGCGTACTTCGGCGACGGCGCCTCCAGCCAGGGCGACGTGGCCGAGTCCTTCACCTTCTCCGCGGTCTACAACGCGCCGGTCGTGTTCTTCTGCCAGAACAACCAGTGGGCGATCTCCGAGCCGACCGAGAAGCAGACCCGGGTGCCGCTCTACCAGCGCGCCCAGGGCTACGGCTTCCCGGGCGTGCGTGTCGACGGCAACGACGTCCTGGCCTGTCTCGCGGTCACCAAGTGGGCGCTGGAGCGGGCGCGCAACGGCGAGGGGCCGACCCTGGTCGAGGCGTTCACGTACCGCATGGGCGCGCACACGACCTCCGACGACCCGACCCGCTACCGCCACGACGACGAGCGGGCCGCCTGGGAGGCGAAGGACCCGATCGCCCGCCTGCGGACCTACCTCCTGGACTCCGATCACGCGGACGAGGGATTCTTCGCGGAACTCGAGGCCGAGAGCGAAGCGTTGGGAAGGCGAGTACGCGAGGCGGTCCGCGCCATGCCCGACCCGGACCACTTCGCCATCTTCGAGAACGTGTACGCGGACGGGCATGCGCTCGTCGACGAGGAGCGGGCCCAGTTCGCCGCCTACCAGGCGTCGTTCGCGGACGCAGAAGGGGGTCGGTGACATGGCGGAGAAGATGGCGCTGGCCAAGGCGATCAACGAATCGCTGCGCAAGGCCCTGGAGTCGGACCCGAAGGTCCTGGTGATGGGCGAGGACGTCGGCAAGCTCGGCGGTGTCTTCCGGGTCACCGACGGCCTGCAGAAGGACTTCGGCGAGGAGCGGGTCATCGACACCCCGCTCGCCGAGTCGGGCATCGTCGGCACGGCGATCGGCCTGGCCCTGCGCGGGTACCGGCCGGTGGTGGAGATCCAGTTCGACGGCTTCGTCTTCCCGGCGTACGACCAGATCGTCACGCAGCTGGCGAAGATGCACGCCCGTTCGCTGGGCAAGGTCAAGATGCCGGTCGTCGTGCGTATCCCCTACGGCGGCGGCATCGGAGCGGTCGAGCACCACAGCGAGTCCCCCGAATCGCTGTTCGCCCATGTCGCGGGCCTGAAGATCGTCTCCCCGTCGAACGCCTCGGACGCCTACTGGATGATGCAGCAGGCGATCCAGAGCGACGACCCGGTGATCTTCTTCGAGCCGAAGCGGCGCTACTGGGACAAGGGCGAGGTCAACGTCGAGGCCATCCCCGGCCCGCTGCACAAGGCCCGTGTGGTGCGTGAGGGCACGGACCTGACGCTCGTCGCCTACGGGCCGATGGTGAAGGTGTGCCAGGAGGTCGCGGCCGCGGCCGAGGAGGAGGGCAAGTCCCTCGAGGTCCTCGATCTGCGCTCGGTCTCCCCGCTCGACTTCGACTCCGTCCAGGCGTCGGTGGAGAAGACCCGCCGCCTGGTCGTGGTGCACGAGGCCCCGGTGTTCTTCGGTTCGGGTGGGGAGATCGCCGCCCGCATCACGGAGCGGTGCTTCTACCACCTCGAGGCGCCCGTCCTGCGGGTCGGCGGCTATCACGCCCCGTACCCGCCGGCGCGGCTGGAGGAGGAGTACCTGCCGGGTCTGGACCGGGTGCTCGACGCAGTCGACCGCGCCCTGGCGTACTGAGGAGAGGGTCGTGACGACGATGACTGACGCGTCCGTTCGCGAGTTCAAGATGCCCGACGTGGGCGAGGGGCTCACCGAGGCGGAGATCCTCAAGTGGTACGTGCAGCCGGGTGACACGGTCACCGACGGACAGGTCGTCTGCGAGGTGGAGACGGCGAAGGCGGCCGTGGAGCTGCCCATCCCGTACGACGGCGTCGTCCGCGAACTCCGCTTCGCCGAGGGCACCACGGTCGACGTCGGCACCGCGATCATCACGGTCGACGTGTCCGGGGGCGCCCCGGCCGAGGAGGCCCCGGCGCCCGCGGAGGAGACACCGGCCGAGGAGCCCGAGCGGCAGGGGCGCCAGCCGGTCCTCGTGGGGTACGGCGTTGCCGAGTCCTCCACCCGGCGCAGGCCCCGCAAGACCGCCGCGCCCGCCGAGGAGGCCGTCCAGGCGGCCACGGCGCTCCAGAGCGAGCTGAACGGGCACGGCACGCAGGCCGCCGCCCGCCCGCTCGCGAAGCCTCCGGTGCGCAAGCTCGCCAAGGACCTGGGCGTCGACCTGGCGTCGGTGCGGCCTTCGGGTCCGGACGGGATCATCACCCGCGAGGACGTGCACGCCGCCGTGGCGTCCGTACCGGCCCCCGCGGCGCCCGCGGCCGTCGAGGCACCGGCCGCCGTGCCGGCGCCGGCGGTGACGTACGACGGCGCCCGGGAGACCCGCATCCCGGTCAAGGGCGTCCGCAAGGCCACCGCACAGGCGATGGTCGGCTCGGCCTTCACCGCCCCGCACGTCACGGAGTTCGTGACGGTCGACGTGACGCGGACGATGAAGCTGGTCGAGGAGCTCAAGCAGGACAAGGACATGCAGGGGCTCCGGGTCAACCCGCTGCTCCTCATCGCCAAGGCCCTGCTCGTGGCGATCAGGCGGAACCCGGACGTCAACGCGTCCTGGGACGAGGCCAACCAGGAGATCGTGCGCAAGCACTACGTGAACCTGGGCATCGCGGCGGCGACCCCGCGCGGTCTGATCGTGCCGAACATCAAGGACGCGCACGACAAGACGCTCCCGCAGCTGGCCGAGGCGCTGGGCGAGCTGGTGGCGACGGCCCGCGAGGGCAGGACGTCCCCGGCGGCGATGCAGGGCGGCACGGTGACCATCACGAACGTGGGTGTGTTCGGCGTCGACACCGGCACGCCGATCCTCAACCCGGGCGAGTCGGCGATCCTCGCGGTCGGGGCGATCAAGCTCCAGCCGTGGGTCCACAAGGGCAAGGTCAAGCCCCGCCAGGTCACCACCCTGGCCCTCAGCTTCGACCACCGCCTGGTCGACGGCGAGCTGGGCTCGAAGGTCCTCGCGGATGTGGCGGCCGTCCTCGAGCAGCCCAAGCGCCTGATCACCTGGGGCTAGTCCCCGGGGCGCTTCCGCACGACGCGAAGGGCCGAGAGCCGCGCACCCGCTCGGGGCACGGCTCCGGCCCTTCGCACTCCATGGACGCGAAACACACGCGAAGGGGCCCGGCCGCGGGAGTGCGGCCGGGCCCCTTCGCGTCGTGTGCGGCGAAGGTCAGACGGCGAAGCCGTAGTTCAGGAGCTTCTTCGCGTCAGCGGTGCGGTTGGCGACCGAGGAGGACGCCAGGACCGTGCCGATGACCGTCTTGCCGTTGCGGGTCGCGGCGAAGACCAGGCAGTACTTCGCCTGCGGGCCGGAGCCGGTCTTGACGCCGATGGCGCCGCTGTAGGTGCCGAGCAGCGGGTTGGTGTTGGTCCAGGTGTAGTAGCGGTAGCCGCCGCTCTTGGTGGTCACCTTCTGCTTCGTGGACCTCGTCTTCACGACGGCGCGGAAGGTGGAGTTCTTCATGGCGCTGCTCGCGATCTTGGTCAGGTCGCGGGGGGTCGAGTAGTTGTTGCCCTTGCCGATGCCGTCGAACGAATCGAAGTGCGTGTTCTTCAGGCCGAGGCTCTTGGCGGAGCTGTTCATCTTGCCGAGGAACGACTTCACGCGCGCGGCTCGCGTCGAGCCGGTGCCGAACTTGTCCGCGAGCGCGTAGGCGGCGTCGCAGCCCGAGGGCAGCATCAGCCCGTACAGGAGCTGGCGGACGGTGACCTTGTCACCCACGATCAGGTGGGCGGACGAGGCGTTGTTGGCGACGATGTAGTCGCTGTACGCCTTCTGGATCGTGACCTTCGTGTCCAGGTTCAGGTGCGGCTGGGCCAGCACCACCTTCGCCGTCATGATCTTGGTGGTGGAACCGGTGGACAGCCGGGTGTCGGCCGCCTTGGTGAACAGCGTCTTGCCGCTGCCGTTGTTCATCACGAACCCGCCCTTGGCGGTGATCGAGGGCTTCGTGACGGCCTGCGCGGGCGCCGCGGTGAGAGCTCCGGTGGTGAGCACGGCACCGGTGGTGATCACTGCCGCTACGGCCCTGCGAACTCGCGTGCCCTTAATGCCGGTAATCAAGTCAAACGCTCCGATTGCGTCTTTGATGCCTCAGAAAACATCCAAATGCCCCTGGAGGACGGCCAGATGGCAAGGCCGCCTTCTCGTGAGACTCGCAAGTGGGGCAGATGGATGTGCGGTTGGCGGGGAGATTTTTCGGAGGGGGTGCGCCGTCCGCATGATGGACGGCCGTCGGCATGTGTACGCGTTGTATCTATGATGTGCGCATGCCTTCAGCCCCGTCCGCCGCGCCGGCGCCCGAGAAGCCGTCCGTGAAGCAGCCGCCCGCCGCCGACCGTGTGTACGCCCACGTCAAGAAGGGCGTTCTGGAGCGTCGTTACGAGGGCGGGACGCTGCTCACCGAGGGCGAGCTCGCCGAGGCCGTCGGCGTCTCCAGGACCCCGGTGCGGGAGGCGCTGCTGCGGCTGGAGGTCGAAGGACTGATCAGGCTCTACCCGAAGAAGGGGGCCCTCGTCCTGCCCGTCTCCGCCCAGGAGATCGCGGACGTGGTCGAGACGCGCCAGCTCGTCGAGGAGCATGCGGCCCGCAAGGCCGTGCCCGCCCCGGCGGGCCTGATCACCCGCCTGGAGGAGCTGCTCGCCCGTCAGAAGGAGCAGGCCGCCGCCGGCGACCTGGCCGCGGCAGCGGTCACGGACCGCACCTTCCACGCCGAGATCGTGCGCAGCGGCGGCAACGAGATCCTCTCCCGACTGTACGACCAACTGCGCGACCGGCAGCTGCGGATGGGGGTCGCGGTCATGCACTCGCACCCCGACCGGATCGCCAAGACGCTCACCGAGCACGAGGAGATCCTGGAAGCCCTGCGGTCCGGTGACGCCGCGGCGGCCGTCGACATCGTCCACCGCCACGTCAGCTGGTTCTCCCACCTCGCGCGGGGTGAGGTGCGATGAGTTCCCGCTCCGTGGGCGCCCGGTCCGCGTCACTGCCCGGCGATCCGCCGGGCGGTCGTCGTGCCGTGGCCGTGTGGGCCGTCGGTGTCTCGGTCTATTTCGTCGCCGTCATCTTCCGCACGTCCCTCGGGGTGGCCGGACTCGACGCCGCGGACCGTTTCCACGTGGGCGCTTCCGCCCTGTCGACCTTCTCCATCCTGCAACTCCTCGTCTACGCGGGCATGCAGATACCCGTCGGCCTGCTGGTGGACCGGCTGGGCACCAAGAAGGTGCTGGCCATCGGGGTCGTGCTGTTCACGGCAGGCCAGGTGGGGTTCGCCCTCTCCCCGTCGTACGGCATGGCGCTCGCCTCGCGTGCGCTGCTCGGCTGCGGTGACGCCATGACCTTCATCAGCGTCCTGCGGCTCGGCACCCGCTGGTTCCCGGCCCGGCGCGGGCCGCTGGTCGCCCAGCTCGCGGGGCTGGTGGGCATGGCGGGCAACCTGGTCTCGACCCTGGTGCTGGCCCGGCTGCTGCACGGGGTGGGCTGGACCGCGGCGTTCGGCGGCAGCGCGCTCGCCGGAGCGGTCGTCTTCGTGCTGCTTCTGGTGTTCCTCAGGGACCATCCCGAGGGGTACGAGCCGGAGCCGTTCCCGCACCACGGCTCGGCGTACGTGCGGCGGCAGATCGTCGCGTCCTGGAAGGAGCCGGGCACCCGCCTCGGCATGTGGGTCCACTTCACGACGCAGTTCCCGGCGATGGTGTTCCTGCTGCTGTGGGGCCTGCCGTTCCTGGTCGAGGCCCAGGGTCTGTCCAGGGCGACGGCCGGTGACCTGCTGACGCTCGTGGTGCTGTCGAACATGGTGGTCGGACTGGTCTACGGGCAGATCGTCGCGCGGCACCATGCGGCCCGGCTGCCGCTGGCGCTCGGGACGGTCGGGGCCACGGCGGCCGTCTGGGCGGCGACGCTCCTCCACCCGGGCCCGCATGCGCCGATGTGGCTGCTGATCGTGCTGTGCACGGTGCTCGGGGCCTGCGGCCCTGCCTCGATGCTCGGCTTCGACTTCGCCCGCCCGGCGAACCCGCCGGAGCGTCAGGGCACGGCCTCCGGCATCACCAACATGGGCGGTTTCGTGGCCTCCATGACGACGCTGCTGGCGATCGGTGTGCTCCTGGACGTCACGGGCGACAACTACACCGTGGCGTTCTGCACGGTGTTCGTCCTCCAGGCGCTGGGGCTCAGCCAGATCCTGCGGCTGCGCGAACAGGCGGCGCGCCGGGAGCGCGAGCGGCTGGTGGCGAGCCGGGTGGAGACGGTGCACGTGCCGGCCTAGGGCCTTCGCACGGGCTGCGGGCGGCGCGGACGCCGCCCTCTCGGGGAACGTCCCGTCAGCGGTGCGGGCGGTCCAGGCCCAGCACCCGGTCCTTCAGCGCCGGGAACCGGTCCCGGGTGGTCGCGACCTCCGCCGGGTCGAACTCCACCGTGAGGATCTCCTCGTCGGCGCCGGCCTCCCCGAGGATCTCGCCCCAGGGATCCACCACGATCGAGTGACCGGCCTGCGGAACCCCTGCGTGCGTGCCGGCCGTTCCGCAGGCGAGGACGTACGCCTGGTTCTCGACCGCCCGCGCCCGTGCCAGCAGCGTCCAGTGGGACCGGCGGCGCTCGGGCCAGCCCGCCGGGATCACGAGCGTCTCGGCCCCCGCGTCCACGAGCGAGCGGAACAGCTCGGGAAAGCGCAGGTCGTAGCAGGTGGCCACGCCGACGGTCGTCTCCGGCAGACGTACCGTCACCGTCTCGGTGCCCGCGCCCATCAGCACGGCCTCGCCCTTGTCGAAGCCGAAGCGGTGGATCTTGCGGTAGAAGGCGGCCAGCTCACCGGAGGGGGAGAAGACGAGCGAGGTGTTGTACAGGGGGCCTTCGTCCGCGCCGTCGGCGGCCGCGCCCCGCTCCGGGATCGACCCGGCGTGCAGCCACACGCCCGCGTCACTCGCCGCCTTGGCCATCACCTCGTACGTCGGCCCCTGGAGCGGCTCGGCCTCGGTTGCGAACCGCTCGTAGGCGAACGCCCCGGTCGTCCACAGCTCGGGCAGCACCACCAGATCGACTCCGGCTTGATCGCGTACCAGTGCCGCAGCGCGACGGCGACGCGAATCAACCGATTCGTCCTCTTCTACCCGGAATTGGATGAGGGAGGCGCGCACACTACCACCGTCCTGGCATTCGAGCCGTCTCTTCGGGCCTACGATCGTCACACGAAAGCACTGCCGGGGTGCCTCACAGCAGCGTAACTTAACGTTCCGAGACACCCGCCGACAGTCGCCGCCCGTCGACACTGCCGCAACAACCGCCCGTGCACCGACCGCCCGAGGGGTCCCGTTCCGTGAGTCTGCCTCCCACCCTCCAGCCCTACGCCGACGCTTGGACCCACTCCATCGAAGCGATATCCGAACTGGTTCAGCCGCTCGTCGAAGGCGAGTGGAACCGCAGGACCCCCTGCCCCGGCTGGTCGGTGCGCGACATCGCCTCCCATGTGATCGGCATGGACTGCGAGATGCTGGGCGACCCGCGGCCGATCCACACGCTCCCGCGCGACCTGTTCCACGTCACCAACGAGCACCAGCGCTACATGGAGATGCAGGTCGACGTCCGCCGCCATCACACGGCACCGGAGATGACCTCCGAGCTGGAGTACACGATCATCCGCCGCAACCGTCAGCTGCGCAACGAGTCGCGGGACCCGGGGGCAAAGGTGCGCGGCCCGCTCGGCACCGAGCAGACCCTCGAAGAGGCCATGCGGTACCGCGCGTTCGACGTGTGGGTGCACGAGCAGGACCTGCGGGCGGCCCTCGGACGGCCGGGGAACCTGGACTCGCCCGGCGCGTACATCACACGGGACGAGCTGCTTGCCGCACTGCCGAAGGTGGTCGAGGAGGCCGGCGCGCCCGCCGGTTCGGCGACCGTCTTCGACGTCCACGGCCCCGTCGAGTTCCTGCGGACGGTCCGGCTCGACGCGGAGGGCCGCGGCTCGATCGACAGCGCGCCCTCCCTCGGCCCCACGGTGTCGCTCACGCTCGACTGGGAGACCTACGTCCGCCTCGCCTGCGGGCGCGTCCCCGCGGACGTCGTGGCGGACCGCATCAAGGCCGAGGGGGACCCGGAGCTCACGGCGGCGATCTTCCTGGCGTTCGCGGTGACGAAGTGAAGCTGGGGAGCCGGCCCTGAAGGGGGCCGGTTCCCGGGCAGGCGGCAGGAGGGCACCGTACCGGTGCCGTCCGGCCCGCCGTCCCCCTGCGGCCGGGCCGCTCAGTCCTCCTCGCGTTCCTTCTCGGCCAGGTGGATGACGCAGACGGCCACCGCGATCAGCAGAGCCGGGTCCAGGTCCTCGCGCACGATGTCGACGCCGTACGTCTCCCGGACGTGCAGCCAGCGGCGGGAGATCTGCGCGAGCAGTTCCTCGTCGTAGTCGATGGCGAACTCACGGTCGAGGATCTTGCCGCTGACGTCGAGTTCCGAGCCGTCCGCCAGCGAGACGCGGTAGTGGTTGCGCAGGAGGGACAGCCGCTTGCGCTTGATCCTGGCCAGCGGTTCGCCGTCGCGTTCGATGATCATCGTGTCGCGCAGGGCGAACATCTTCTGGTGGATGTCGATCAGGACCCGCCCCTGCGTGTCCTTCAGTTCGAAGGTGTCCCGCAGCCGCATCGCCTTGCCGTCGACCAGGAAGACCTTGTTGCCGTGCTGGTCCTCGATCCAGTAGTCGTCACCGAAGCCGAGCAGCCGGTCTCGTACGAGGAATCTCATACGAGAAGGGCTTCCCCCGTGGCCGGTCCGAAACGCCGTCGGTAGGCCGACGGACTGAGTCCGGTCTCGCGCCTGAGCCGTGCCCGCAGGTTGGCGGCCGTGCCGAGACCGCTGCGCGCCGCGACCACGTCCAGCCGCTCCTCCCCGCGTTCGATCAGCCGGCAGGCGAGGGCGACCCGCTCCCCGGTCAGCCAGGCCAGCGGGGTGGTGCCCAGCTGGGCGCGGAAGCGGCGGTGCAGGGTGGCGGAGCTCACCGCGGCGCGCGCCGCGAGGCCGGCGACGGTGAGCGGTTCGGCGAGATGTTCCTGGGCCCAGGCCAGAAGCGGTGCCAGCGACTCGTCCGGCACCTCGGGCACCGGCCGCTCCACGAACTGCCGCTGTCCACCGTCGCGGTGCGCTGCGAAGACCAGCCGGCGGGAGACGGCGTTGGCGATCTCGGCGCCGTGGTCGCGGCGCACGACGTGCAGCGCGAGGTCGAGGGCCGAGGCGCTGCCCGAGGCGGTGAGGATGTCGCCGTCGTCCACGAAGAGCACGTCCGGCTCCAGCTCGACCTGTGGGAACCGAGCCCGGAACGACGCGCCCCACATCCAGTGGCAGGCCGCGCGGCGTCCGTCGAGCAGCCCGGCCTCGGCGAGGGTGAAGGCGCCGGAGCAGAAGCCGATCAGCCGTGCTCCCCGTGCGTGCGCCCTGCGCACGGCGTCCAGGACCTCCGGCGAGCGCGGGGTGTCGGTGTCGGGCCGGTTCGGCACGATCAGTGTGTCCGCGTCGTCGACGGCCTCGAGGCCAGCGACGCCGGTCAGCGAGAAGAAGCCGTCCCGCATCCGGGTCGTCGGCGCTGCCGCGCACAACCGGAAGTCGTAGAGCCTGCGGCCCAGCTCGGGCCGCTCGAGCCCGAAGACCTCGATGGCACAGCTCATCTCGAAGGGGTTGGAGTTCTCGTCCACGACGAGCACGACCCGGTGCACGGACGACGCCTGAGAGGATCCTTGCGGCATATGCGATTTCTAGCACTCGTGCGGTCCGGGCGACACCCGCACGATGGCGGCATGGAACCCAAGGAACCCGTCTCCCTCGCCACGGCCCTCGCCTCCTTCACCGAGCTGTGGAGCCCGCGCATCGTCACCGCCGTCAACGACTACGACGTCCGCGTCGCCAAGGTCGAGGGCGAGCACCTCTGGCACACGCACGACCACACCGACGAGTTCTTCCTCGTCCTGGACGGCGAACTGAACATCGCGCTGCGCGAGCCGGCCGGAGAGCGCACGGTCACGCTGCCCCGCGGGTCGGTCTTCACCGTCCCCCGGGGCACGGAGCACAAGCCGTCCGCCCCCGTCGGCGCCTCCATCCTCATGTTCGAACCCACCGGGACCGTGACGGTCGGCGACCGCCACGAGGCGATCCCGGACCATGTGGACGCGACCACGGGGCACCCGCTGGACTGAGGGGTCCAAGAGCCCTGGCCCCTGACGCGGACGAGTCCCCCGCCGGGGCGCGGGGGACTCGCTCGGACACCTCGGGGGCCACCGGCGGAGCGCGGGGCCGGGGCGGGGCCTACCGATAGCCCTGCTGCATGTCGTCATCGTCGTCGTCCCACGACGTGCGACCGTCACCGCGCTCACGGCGCAGATCGGGGTCCGAGGCATCGGACCCGCCAGGGTCCTGCTCGTGCCGGTCCCGGTCGCGCGACCGTTCGCCGGAGATCTCGCCGTGCTCGCGTGCGCGGTCCCGGCGGGGCATCTGGTCGTCGATGTCTCGTGGCATGGAACTGCTCCCTTGCAATGACCCCCCTGTCTGCGTCGAGCATCTCCCGGTGTCCGCACGGACGCATCCTGTGGACGGTCGTGTACGTACGGTCACCGAGGTTGTCCACAGGCTCCGCGGTGACTTCGCCCCGGATGGCACTCTTGACCCATGAACCACTCCGCACCGCGTCGCGTCCGTGTCCGTGCCCCCGAGCTGATCGGCAAGGGTGGCTGGCTGAACACGGGCGGTGAGCAGTACACCCTTGCCGACCTGCGAGGACGTATCGTCATTCTCGATTTCTGGACGTTCTGCTGCATCAACTGCCTGCACGTCCTGGACGAGCTGCGCGAGCTGGAGGAGAAGCACCGCGACACCGTGGTGATCATCGGTGTGCACTCCCCGAAGTTCGTCCACGAGGCGGAGCACCAGGCGGTGGTGGACGCCGTCGAGCGGTACGGCGTGGAGCACCCCGTCCTCGACGACCCCGAGCTCGTCACCTGGAAGCAGTACGCCGTCCGCGCCTGGCCGACGCTCGTGGTCATCGACCCCGAGGGCTATGTGGTCGCCCAGCACGCGGGGGAGGGGCATGCGCACGCGATAGCGCGGCTCGTCGCGGAGCTGGCGGAGGAACACGCGGCCAAGGGCACCCTGCGCCGCGGCGACGGCCCGTACGTGGCGCCGGAGCCCAGCCCCACGTCCCTGCGCTTCCCGGGCAAGGCGCTTCTGCTGCCGTCCGGGACGTTCCTCGTCAGCGACACCACCCGGCACCAGCTGGTGGAGCTGGCCGCGGACGGGGAGACGGTCGTGCGCCGGATCGGGTCGGGCGCACGGGGCTTCGCGGACGGTCCGGCGGACGCGGCGGCCTTCAGCGAGCCGCAGGGACTCGCGCTGCTGGACGAGAGTGCGGTGGTCGTCGCCGACACCGTGAACCACGCGCTGCGCCGACTGGACCTGGCGACCGGCGAGGTCACCACCCTGGCGGGCACCGGCAGGCAGTGGTGGCAGGGTTCGCCCACGTCCGGTCCCGCCCGGGAGGTGGACCTCTCCTCACCGTGGGACGTGGCGGTCTTCGGCGGCCGGGTCTGGATCGCGATGGCCGGTGTGCACCAACTGTGGACGTACGACCCGGAGTCGGACTCGGTCGAGGTGGCGGCCGGGACCACGAACGAGGGGCTGGTGGACGGACCGGGCGCCGAGGCCTGGTTCGCCCAGCCCTCCGGACTCGCGGTCTCCACCGAGGGGGAGCGCCTGTGGCTGGCGGACTCCGAGACGAGCGCCCTGCGCTGGGTGGACCGGGACGGCGCGGTGCACACGGCCGTCGGCACAGGGCTGTTCGACTTCGGGCACCGCGACGGCGCGGCGGAACAGGCGCTGCTCCAGCACCCGTTGGGCGTGACCGCGCTGCCGGACGGCTCGGTGGCGGTCAGCGACACCTACAACCACGCCCTGCGCCGTTACGATCCGGCCACCGGCGAGGTGAGCACGCTGGCGACGGATCTGCGGGAGCCCTCGGACGCGGTGCTCGTCGGCGAGGACATCGTGGTCGTGGAGTCGGCCCGCCACCGGCTGACCCGGCTGCGGCTGCCCGAGGAGGCGGTCCAGGTCGCCTCGGTCGCCCACCGCACCCAGCGGGCGGCGACCGAAGTGGCGCCGGGCGGACTGCGGCTGGATGTGATCTTCCAGGCTCCGGCCGGTCAGAAGCTCGACACCCGCTACGGCCCCTCGACCCGGCTGCTGGTCTCCTCGACCCCGCCCGAGCTGCTGCTCAAGGGCGAGGGAGCGGACACGGACCTCTCGCGTGAACTCGAGCTGAACCCTGCCGTGTCCGAGGGCGTCCTGCACGTCTCGGCGATGGCCGCGTCCTGCGACGACGATCCCGCCAACGAGTACCCGGCGTGCCACGTCCACCAGCAGGACTGGGGAGTCCCCGTCCGTCTGACCCAGGGCGGAGCGGATCGGCTTCCCCTGGTGCTGGCGGGCATGGACGCGGAGTAGTACCCGACGGGCCGGGTGGGTGCGGGGTCAGAGCCCGTACCCGTCCCGGGGGTGGTGCCGCTCCTCCTCGACGACCGGTGGCGGCACCACGACCCGCCTGCGGCGGTAGATGCTGCTGAACGTGGCCACCCCTATGAGACCGACGATCATGCAGATGACTCCGACCAGTTGAAGGTCGACGCCCTGCATGTGCCAGTCGGTCGCGAACGCGAGGATGGCGCCGACGGCGATCAGGATGATGCATCCGCCCAGGCCCATGAGTCCTGCCCTCCCTGCGGGGCCGGCCCTTCCGGCCCCGGACCCGGGTACCCGGGTCCGGGGTGGGCATGCGCGGCGGCGGTCGCGGCTCTGTTCCTCAGCCCTCCAGGAACGCCACCAGCGCGTTCGCCAGCATGTGGGGGTCGTCCGCGCCGCACAGCTCGCGGGTGCTGTGCATGGACAGGATCGCCGCGCCGATGTCGACGGTGCGGATGCCGTGGCGGGCCGCCGTGATGGGGCCGATGGTCGTGCCGCAGGGCATCGAGTTGTTCGACACGAAGGACTGGAAGGGCACGTTCGCCTTCTCACAGGCCGCGGCGAAGACGGCCCGGCCCGAACCGTCCGTGGCGTAGCGGTTGTTGACGTTCACCTTGAGGATGGGGCCGCCGTTGGCCCGGGGGTGGTGGGTCGGGTCGTGCCGCTCCGCGTAGTTGGGGTGGACGGCGTGCCCGGTGTCGGAGGACAGGCAGATCGAGCCGGCGAAGGCACGGGCCCGGTCCTCGTACGAACCGCCCCGGGCGAACACCGAGCGCTTCAGCACCGATCCGAGCAGCGGACCGTCGGCACCCGTGTCCGACTGGGAGCCGTTCTCCTCATGGTCGAAGGCCGCGAGCACGGGGATGTACGACAGGCCGGCGTCGGAGGCGGCCACGCCCGCCAGTGCCGCGGTGGCCGCGTGCACCGACAGCAGGTTGTCCATCCGCGGCCCCGCCACCAGGTCCTTGTCCCGGCCCAGGTAGGCCGGCGGTTCGACGGAATGGGTCATCAGGTCCCAGCCCGTCACCTCGCCCGTGGCGAGGCCGAGCTCCTCCTCCAGGAAGGCGATCAGGTCCCCGTCGCGCACGTCGTCGCCCAGGCCCCAGACAGGCTGGAGGTGGCGCTGCTTGTCGAGCTTCAGCCCCTCGGCGGAGACCGAGCGGTCCAGGTGGATGGCCAGCTGCGGCACGCGCAGCAGCGGTCTGTCGATGTTCATCAGGCGGGTGGTGCCGTCACGCAGGGACAGCCGGCCCGAAAGGCCGAGGTCCCGGTCCAGCCAGGAGTTGAGCAGGGGGCCGCCGTAGATCTCCACGGCGATCTGCCGCCAGCCGTGCGCACCGCTGTCCGGCCGCGGCTTCACCCGGAGGTTCGGGGAGTCGGTGTGCGCGCCCATGATCCGGAACGGCGTGTGGGCTTCGGCACCCTCGGGGACGTACCACGCGATGATCGCGCCTCCGCGCAGCACATACCTGCCGCCGCTCGTGCCGTCCCACGCATCCGTCTCGGCGACCTGGCGGAAGCCTGCCTTCTCCAGCCGCTCGGCGGCGTGCGCCACAGCGTGGTACGGCGACGGGCTCGCCGCCAGGAAGGACATGAGGTCGTCGGTGTGGCCGCGGTCGAAGCGGAGGCTTGTGCTCATGTGTTCACCTTAACGACGGACGAGGGCCCGCTCCCGGTGATCGGGAGCGGGCCCTCGTAAGGGGGATGTGGAGAGTCGGGGTTCCGGACGGCCGGAGCGCCTGCAGGCCCGTACGGACAGCGCGGGTGACGGGTCCGGGCCGGCGGCGTTCTAGAAGGCGGCCTCGTCCAGCTCCATGAGGTCCAGGTCCACGCCTTCGGCCACCTTGCGCGCCAGGGTCACGCCCGGCAGGACGTTGGCCGCGAAGAACTTCGCCGCCGCGATCTTGCCGGTGTAGAACGCCTTGTCCCTGGTGGAGGCCGTCTCGAGCTTCTCGGTGGCGATCGCGGCACCCCTCAGCAGGAGGTAGCCGACGATGACGTCGCCGGAGGCCATCAGCAGGCGGGTGGTGTTGAGCCCCACCTTGTAGATGTTCTTGACGTCCTTCTCGGTGGCGGCGAGGTCGGTCAGCATCAGGCCGACGATGGCCTCCAGCTCGACGGCCGCCTTGGCGAGGTGTTCGCGGGCACCCGCCAGATCCTCGCCGCCCGTGCCGAGCGCCAGGAACTTCTTGATGTCCTCGGCGAGGGAGTTCAGCGCCGCGCCCTGGTTGCGGACGATCTTCCGGAAGAAGAAGTCCTGGCCCTGGATCGCGGTGGTGCCCTCGTACAGGGTGTCGATCTTGGCGTCGCGGATGTACTGCTCGATCGGGTACTCCTGCAGGAAGCCGGAGCCGCCGAAGGTCTGCAGGGACTGGGCGAGCTGCTCGTAGCCCTTCTCGGAGCCGTAGCCCTTGACGATCGGCAGGAGCAGGTCGTTCAGGGCGTGCTCGGTGGAGGCGTCCTCGCCGTTCGCCTCCTTGACCGCGATCGCGTCCTGGACGGAGGCCGTGTGCAGTACGAGGGCGCGCATGCCCTCGGCGTAGGCCTTCTGCGTCATCAGCGAGCGGCGCACGTCGGGGTGGTGCGTGATGGTGACCTTGGGCGCGGCCTTGTCCATGAAGTCGGCCAGATCCGTGCCCTGCACGCGCTCCTTGGCGTACTCGAGCGCGTTCAGGTAGCCGGTGGACAGCGTGGAGATCGCCTTCGTGCCGACCATCATGCGGGCGAACTCGATGATGCGGAACATCTGGCGGATGCCGTCGTGCTTGTCGCCGATCAGCCAGCCCTTGGCCGGGTGGCGGTCGCCGAAGGTCATCTCGCAGGTGTTGGAGGCCTTCAGGCCCATCTTGTGCTCGACGTTGGTGGCGTACACGCCGTTGCGCTCGCCCAGCTCGCCGGTCTCGAAGTCGAAGAGGTACTTCGGCACGAGGAAGAGGGACAGGCCCTTGGTGCCGGGGCCGGCACCCTCGGGACGGGCGAGGACGTAGTGGAGGATGTTCTCCTCCATGTCGTGCTCACCGGAGGTGATGAACCGCTTCACGCCCTCGATGTGCCAGGAGCCGTCCTCCTGCCGGACGGCCTTCGTCCGCCCGGCGCCCACGTCCGAGCCGGCGTCCGGCTCGGTGAGCACCATGGTGGAGCCCCAGGTCTTGTCGACGGCGATCTTGGCGATCTTCTTCTGGACCTCGTTGCCCTCCTCGAAGAGGATGCGGGCGAACGCCGGGCCGGAGGAGTACATCCAGATCGCCGGGTTCGAGCCGAGGACCAGCTCCGCGTACGACCAGATCAGCGACGGAGGGGTGTTGGTGCCGCCGATCTCCTCCGGCAGTCCGAGACGCCAGTACTCGGAGTCCATGAAGGCCTTGTAGCTCTTCTTGAAGGACGCCGGGACGGGCGCGGTGTTGGTCTCGGGGTCGAAGACCGGCGGGTTGCGGTCGGCGTCGGCGAAGGACTCGGCCAGCTCGTTCTCGGACAGGCGGGTGAGCTCCTCGAGGACGCTCTTGGCGGTGTCCGTGTCCATCTCCGCGAACGGACCGGTGCCGTACAGCTTGTCGCGCCCGAGCACCTCGAAGAGGTTGAACTCGATGTCGCGGAGATTCGACTTGTAGTGCCCCATGGCGACGGCTCCGTAGCGGGATCGGCGAGGCACTGTCTCCTCGCATCTGGTTCACATACCAACTAGTAGCTCCGATGATGCTACCCGTCGGTAATAAGAATCAACCCCTCATGGCCCTGATGTGGCCCACTACTCTTTGGGGCATGTACGGCTACCAGAACACGGGCGCGCAGCAGCAGTACGCCTCGGCGCAGCAGCAGATGCCCGGGCAGCAGATGCCGGGCGGGCAGATGCCCGGCGGGTACGGCCAGCAGCCCCCGCTGTACCCCGAGCCGTCCCCGCCGTCGCTCGCGGACGCGGTCCGGGCGTTCACCACCGGGTCGATGTCGGCCGAGGACTTCCAGCAGATCCTCGCCACGTCCAAGGTGTACTGCCCGCGCGGCGACAATCCGGGATTCCTGGCGCTGCACAACACCCAGCAGCCCGTGATCCCCATGTTCACCTCCCTCAAGGAGCTGCGCCGCTACGCCGGCAAGGAGTCGAAGTACTTCGTGATCACCGGGGCCGAGGTGATCGATCTGCTGCCGACCGGGTACGGGTTCGTCCTCGACATGGAGGGCGAGCACCGGATGGTCTTCGACGCGAAGGCGGTCGAGCAGATGGTGGAGTTCGCGATGCGGCGGATGTACGGCTAGGGCCGGTCGTCTGGATCATGTCGGCGTCGCGGGGCGTGGCACGCCCGTCTTCCGCGTTGTCGTCGATTGCCGACGCTCCGCCTTTCAGCTGCACGCACCACGCCCCGCTCGGGTCGGCGGAAGGCGCGGTCTCCCCGGCCGGCCGGATCCGGACGGCAGACCCCGGACGCCGGCTCCTCGCCGACGGCCGTTCGCCCTTGCGCGGGCGGCCGGGTGGACGTGCCGTGCACGGCCGATGCCCTTGTCTCGCCGGGGGCCCTGCGCCTCGGCCTCGCGGACGGCCGATCTTCCGGGCCGGTACCCCCGGTGACGGCCGGGTGACTCCCGCCCGACTTGTCACGAACATGCCATAGAGTTTCACTCCGTTGGCCGCGCCCCGCATGCCGACCGCTGTACCGCGGTGGTGTCCGGGTGCCGCGCGGCACTCTCATCTCCCGGCGACCCCGGGTTCTCTTGTGGGGGTTCCAGCACTGTGCGCATGCGCAGCACCTCGGCCGCGACGGCGCTCGCGATCCTTACCGGTTCGGTCGCGCCGAGTGTGGCCGCTGTGGAGCCCGTCCCGGCCGAGCCGGCCGTACCCGTCCGGCTCCGAGGTCCGGCGACACCGTGAACTCCACGGCCTACGGCGCCCGGAAGTGCCTGTACTTCACCGAGTGACGCACCGAGCGGGCGGCGGGAGCCCGGAGGGAATGCCGTCCGGGCTTTCCGTGTTCCGGGTGGCAGAAAGTTCAACCATCAACTAAAGTAAGAGCACAAGGAGGTACCGACATGCCTGCAGTGACCGTCGAAAACCCGCTGACCCTGCCCCGCGTGGTCGCTTCGGCCGACGCGGTGGCCCGACCCGTGCTCGGTGTCACGACCGCACCCAGCGGTTTCGAGGGCGAGGGCTTCCCGGTCCGTCGCGCCTTCGCCGGGATCCACTACCGCCACCTCGACCCGTTCATCATGATGGACCAGATGGGCGAGGTGGAGTACGCGCCGGGCGAGCCCAAGGGCACCCCGTGGCACCCCCACCGTGGCTTCGAAACCGTCACGTACATCATCGACGGGATCTTCGACCACCAGGACTCCCAGGGCGGTGGTGGCACCATCACCAATGGCGACACCCAGTGGATGACCGCCGGTTCGGGCCTGCTGCACATCGAGGCCCCGCCGGAGTCGCTGGTCATGTCCGGCGGCCTGTTCCACGGCATCCAGCTCTGGGTCAACCTGCCCGCCAAGGACAAGATGATGGCCCCGCGCTACCAGGACATCCGCGGCGGCCAGGTGCAGCTTCTGACGACCCTCGACGGGGGCGCGCTGCTGCGCGTCATCGCCGGTGAGCTGGACGGCCACAAGGGCCCGGGCATCACGCACACCCCGATCAGCCTGGTCCACGCGACCGTGGCGCCGGGCGCGGAGGTCACCCTGCCCTGGCGCGAGGACTTCAACGGACTCGCGTACGTCCTGGCCGGACGGGGCACCGTGGGCGTGGAGCGGCGGCCGATCCACCTCGGCCAGACCGCCGTGTTCGGCGCGGGCTCCTCGCTGACCGTCCGCGCGGACGAGAAGCAGGACTCGAACACCCCCGACCTGGAGGTCATCCTGCTGGGCGGGCAGCCGATCCGTGAGCCGATGGCGCACTACGGTCCGTTCGTCATGAACACCCGCGAGGAACTGCAGCAGGCCTTCGAGGACTTCCAGAAGGGCCGGCTCGGCACCGTCCCCGCGGTGCACGGGATGACCGAGAGCGGTCCGCAGGGCTCCTGACCACGAGCCGCGCGGCCGAGCAGGTCTGACGCCGCGTCACCCGGGCGGGCCGTCCGCACAGGACAGCCCGCCCTCGGCATGCTGGTCTTGGAAGGTGCAGCTCCTTCCCGACCCCGTCCGCCGGCTCGCCGCGTGGTGCGCCGTCGTCCTGCTGGTCACGGGGGTCGGCTGGGTCGTGATCCGGCTGTGCGGAGTGTTCCGCACGGCCGTCGTGCCCGTGCTGCTGGCACTGCTCGGGACCGCGCTCCTCGGGCCCCTGTACCGGCGGCTTGTGCAGATCGGCATGCAGCGGTCGCTCGCCGCCGTGATCACCTGCGTCGCCGTGGTGGCCGTGGTGGGCGGGGCCGTGTACGTCGTCGTCACGGCGCTCATGGACAGCGGCGCACAGATCGTCGACTCGCTCAGACACGCCGCGAAGTCGCTCGCGCAGCACTTCGGGGCCGCCGGGACGTCACTGGACGACATGGTGTCCCATTCGCGGGAACTGCTGACCAAGTTCGGCGGGACCGCCGCCTCCAACGTCATCAGCGGGGTCAGCGTCGTCGGCGAGTCCATCGCCATGGCCGTTCTGGCCCTGTTCCTGGTCTTCTTCTTCCTGCGCGACTCCGACCGGGTCACCGGACTGCTGCGCTCGCTCGTCCCGCGCGGTGCCGCCGACAGCGTCGAGGTCATGGCGCGGCGGGCCTTCGAGGCGGTCGAGGGGTTCATGCGCGGGACCACGATCATCGCGCTCATCGATGCGATCTGCATCACCGTGGGGCTGCTGATCCTCGGTGTGCCGGGTGCGATCGGGCTCGGTGCGCTCGTCTTCGTCGGCGCCTACGTCCCCTACCTCGGGGCCTTCCTCTCCGGCGCGGTCGCGATCCTGGTCGCCCTCGCCGACCGCGGGTTCGTCATCGCTCTGTGGGCGCTCGGCGTGGTCGTCGCCGTGCAGCTGCTGGAGGGACATGTGCTCCAGCCCGTGATCCAGAGCCGGACCGTGCAGATGCATCCCGCGGCGGTACTGCTGGCGATCACCGCGGGCGCGTCGGTCGCCGGGATCCTGGGGATGCTGCTGGCCGTCCCGCTGACGGCGGCGGCGTTCGGCGTCGCCCACGAGCTCAAGGAGCGCTACGGCGACGGCGAGGCGGACCGGACCCCGCCGCCGGAACCCGAGGGCGGGCGGTGAGCACCGCCGGCGGTGTGCGGGACGCCCTCGCCTCTCAGAGAAGCGGGTCCTCAGCCTCCCCGTACTCCTTCTTCTGCTCCTCGTGCAGCTCGAACCAGGTGCTCTTGCCCTCGCCCCGCGGATCCACCCCCCAGGCGTCGGCGAGCAGTTCGATCAGGACCAGGCCGCGTCCGGAGGACGCGAGCTCCCCCGGGTCGCGCTTGTGCGGGAGGTCGTCGCCGCCGTCCGTGACCTCCACGCGCACCAGGCGCCCGCGCCTGCCGTCCACGCTGTCCAGGCCGTCGGGGTCGCTGAAGACCTCCGCGACGAGGAGCGCGTCGGTGTCGGTGTGCACGAGGACGTTCGTGAGCACCTCGGAGACCAGCAGGACGGCCGAGTTGACCTGGTCCTCGCAGGACCAGTCGTGCAGCAGCTCGCGCACCTGCTGCCGGGCGACGGCGACCCGCTCCGGCTCGGCCTGCTTGACCGTCAGCATCGTGCGGCGCACGACATGCCGGCCGCCCGGCACCGTGGTGCAGCGGTTCCCGTCGCCGGCCCGGCACAGCAGCAGCACGGCTATGTCGTCCTCGCGCCGGTCGGTCAGCGGCCCCGTGGCGTGGTGCGAGGAGGGCCCGTGCACGGCCTGGACCAGGGCCTCGGCCAACTCCTCCGTGTCGCCGTCGTGCTCCTCCAGGATCCGCCGTATCCGGCGCCAGCCGGTGTCCAGATCGTGTCCGCCGGTCTCGATCAGCCCGTCCGTGCAGATGAGCATGGTCTCGCCGGGCTCCAGGACGAGCCGGGTGGTGGGGTAGTCCGCGTCCGGGTCGATGCCGAGCGGCAGTCCGCCCGCGGTCGGGCGCATCAGCACCGTCCCGTCGGCGGTGCGGATGGCGGGGTCGGGATGTCCCGCGCGGGCGATCTCCAGCGTTCCGGTCGCCGGGTCCACCTCGACGTAGAGGCAGGTCGCGAAGCGCAGGTCGGCGCCGTCCTCGCCGTAGGTCATGCCGTACAGGAAACGTGAGGCGCGGGAGAGGACCGCGTCCGGGCGATGGCCCTCGGAGGCGTAGGCGTGCAGCGCTATCCGCAGCTGGCCCATGAGGCCCGCGGCACGCACGTCATGGCCCTGGACGTCGCCGATGGTGAGCGCGAACCGGCCTCCCGGCAGCTGGATCATGTCGTACCAGTCGCCGCCCACCTGGAGCCCGCCGCCGGTGGGTATGTAGCGCGCCGCCACGGCCATCCCCGGTATCTCCGGGCCCAGCGTGGGCAGCATCGAGCGCTGCAGTCCGTCCGTCAGCTCCCGCTCCGTCTCGGCGGCGCCCGCGCGGGAGAGGGCCTGGGCGAGCATCCGGGCGACCGTCGTGAGCACCGAGCGCTCGTCGGGCGTGAACGTGACCGGGTACTTGAAGGCCGCCATCCAGGCGCCCATCGTGCGGCCCGCCACGGTCAGCGGCAGATAGGCCCAGGACTGACGGCCGAAGGGCGCCGCGAGCGGCCAGGAGGCGGGATAGCGGGCCCGGTACTCCTCGGGCGAGGACAGATAGACCGCCCGGCCGGTGCGCACGACCTCGGCGGCCGGGTAGTCCGTGCCGAGCGACATCTCCGTGAAGGGCTCCTCGTCCCCCGGTTCGTGCCCGTGGTGCCCTACGACGGTCAGCCGGTCGCCCTCAGCCCCGAAGACCGCGAGCCCGTCGGGGGAGAAGCCGGGCATCGCCAGCCCGGCCGCCACCCGCAGTACCTCCTGTGTGGAGCGCGCCTCGGCCAGGGCCCGCCCCGCGTCCAGCAGGAACGCCTCGCGCGAGCGGCGCCAGTCGCCGGTGATGGGGGAGCGGGCGGCGTTCGGGGAGGGGTCGGTGACCTCCTGGAGGGTGCCGACCAGCTCGTACTTTCCCGTCCGCGGGTCGATCGACGGCTTGGAGCGGCTGCGGACGGTACGGACGACACGCCCGTGCCCGTCCATGATCCGCATCCGCACCTCGGCGATGGTGCCCTCGGCCAGGGCGAGCTGGACGACGCCGTCGACCTCGTTCCAGTCGACGGGGTGGAACCGGGCGCGGATCCCGGCCTGGGTGAGCGTCGTCGCCTGCGCGGGCAGCCCGACCAGCCGCGCGGCCTCGGCGTCCAGCGTCACGAGTCCTGCGGCGGCGTCGTAGCGCCACAGACCGGTCGCGAGGGCGGCCAGGACGTCCCCCACGGCGGGCAGGGGCTCACCAGTGCGCATTGCCCCACTGTAAGAAGAGGTGATCGAAGGGTGCCACCGATCGCCGGAAATCACGGACCTTGCACAGGCCCGGAGCGACCCGGTGCCCGCGCGGGCGACGCAGGGGCCGGGGACCCGGGCGCGCCCCGGGCGAAATGAGGGAGAGGCGATCTTGGGGCGGCCGGTACCCTTGGTAGGTCCGGGCCGTGACCGCCCGGAGGCTCCGGGGCGCGACCCCGGAAAAACCCCGATTCGCGAAGACTGGATGAACGACGATGCATCGGTACAGGTCCCACACCTGCGGCGAGCTCCGCGCCTCTGACGTCGGCAGCGACGTCCGGCTGAGCGGCTGGCTGCACAATCGGCGCGACCTGGGCGGCATCCTCTTCATCGATCTGCGCGACCACTACGGCATCACGCAGCTCGTCGCGCGTCCGGGCACGCCCGCCTACGAGACGCTCGACAAGCTCTCCAAGGAGACGGTCGTCCGTGTCGACGGCAAGGTCGTCTCCCGCGGCACGGAGAACGTGAACCCCGACCTGCCGACCGGTGAGGTCGAGATCGAGGTCGGCGAGGTGGAGGTGCTGGGCGAGGCCGCCCCCCTCCCCTTCACGATCAACGCCGAGGACGGGGTGAACGAGGAGCGGCGTCTGGAGCACCGCTTCCTGGACCTGCGCCGCGAGCGCATGCACCGCAACATCATGCTGCGCACGTCCGTGATCTCGTCCATCCGCCACAAGATGGCGGCGATGGGCTTCAACGAGATGGCGACGCCGATCCTCAGCGCGACCTCCCCGGAGGGCGCCCGCGACTTCGTCGTCCCCTCCCGTCTGCACGCGGGCCGGTTCTACGCGCTGCCGCAGGCCCCGCAGCAGTTCAAGCAGCTGCTGATGATCTCCGGCTTCGACCGCTACTTCCAGATCGCGCCCTGCTTCCGTGACGAGGACGCCCGCGCTGACCGTTCGCCGGGCGAGTTCTACCAGCTCGACGTCGAGATGAGCTTCGTCGAGCAGGAGGACGTCTTCCAGCCGATCGAGAAGCTGATGACGGAGATCTTCGAGGAGTTCGGCGGTGGCCGTCACGTCACCTCCCCCTTCCCGCGGATCCCGTTCCGCGAGGCGATGCTGAAGTACGGCTCCGACAAGCCGGACCTGCGCGCCAAGCTCGAGCTCGTGGACATCACGGACGTCTTCGAGGGCTCGGAGTTCAAGGCCTTCGCGGGCAAGCACGTGCGTGCGCTGCCGGTGCCGGCCGTGCAGGACCAGCCGCGCAAGTTCTTCGACCAGCTCGGCGACTACGCCGTCTCGCTGGGCGCCAAGGGACTGGCCTGGGTGCGCGTCGCCGAGGACGGCTCGCTGACGGGCCCGATCGCCAAGTTCCTCACCGAGGAGAACGTCAAGGTCCTCACCGAGCGCCTCGGACTCGAGGCCGGCCACGCCGTCTTCTTCGGCGCGGGCGAGTTCGACGAGGTCTCCAAGATCATGGGCGCCGTACGGGTGGAGGCCGCCAAGCGCGCGGGCCACTTCGAGGAAGGTGTCTTCCGCTTCTGCTGGATCGTCGACTTCCCGATGTACGAGAAGGACGAGGAGACCGGCGCGATCGACTTCTCGCACAACCCGTTCTCGATGCCGCAGGGCGGCCTGGAGGCGCTCGAGACCCAGGACCCGCTGGACATCCTGGGCTGGCAGTACGACATCGTCTGCAACGGTGTCGAGCTGTCCTCCGGCGCCATCCGGAACCACGAGCCGGAGATCATGCTCAAGGCCTTCGAGATCGCGGGCTACGACCGGGAGACGGTCGAGGAGAAGTTCTCGGGCATGCTGCGTGCCTTCCGCTTCGGCGCCCCGCCGCACGGCGGCATCGCGCCGGGCGTGGACCGGATCGTCATGCTGCTGGCCGACGAGCCCAACATCCGCGAGACGATCGCCTTCCCGCTGAACGGCAACGCCCTGGACCTGATGATGGGCGCCCCGACGGAGCTGGACGAGACGCGGCTGCGTGAGCTGCACCTGTCCATCCGCAAGCCGCAGCCGAAGTAGGCGCGCGCGACGAGAGCGGGCCCGGAACCCCGGCGGGGTTCCGGGCCCGTCCGTCTTTCCCGCGGACACGACGCAGGAGCGGTTCCGCCCGGGTCGCCGAACGCGACCGCCCCGGTGACCGCACGAAGAGGCCCGGGAAGCGTGCTGCTTCCCGGGCCCCGAGGTCCTGCCGACCCGCGTTCCGCGGTCCTATTCGGTCTCGCCGCCGAAGCGCTCCTTGTAGCTCTCCAGATCCTCTTCGGTGAGCTTGGCGAAGAGGACCGGCGGCACGGTGAACGGCGTGCCCGCGGCGACCGCGGTGAGGGACCTGGCCTCGTCCTGCGTCACCCACACCGCGGTGTCGTCCGCCAGGTCGAAGGCGCCGCGCATGGCCGCCGAGGAGGTCGGGATGAACGGCTCCGAGACGACGGCGTAGAGGTGGATCAGGTTCATCGCCGTGCGGAGGGTGAGGGCCGCGCCCTCCTTGTTCGTCTTGATCTCCAGCCAGGGGGCCTTCTCCTCGAGGTAGGAGTTGCCCGCCGACCACAGGGCGCGCAGCGAGGCCGCCGCCTTGCGGAACTGGATGGCCTCCATGTGCTCCTCGTACTCGGCGAGCAGCCGCGCGATCTCCGCGCCGAGCCGCGCCTCCGCCTCGCCCGGCTCGCCGCCCGCCGGGACCTCGTCGCCGAAGCGCTTGCGGGAGAAGGACAGCACGCGGTTGACGAAGTTGCCGAGCGTGTCCGCCAGGTCCTTGTTCACCGTGGCCGTGAAGTGCTCCCAGGTGAACGAGGAGTCGTCGGACTCCGGCGCGTTCGCCATCATGAAGTAGCGCCAGTAGTCCGCCGGCAGGATCTCCAGCGCGTCGTGCGTGAAGACGCCGCGCTTCTGGGACGTGGAGAACTTGCCGCCGTAGTAGTTCAGCCAGTTGAAGGCCTTGATGACGTCGACCTTCTTCCACGGCGAGCGGGTGCCCAGCAGGGTCGCCGGGAACATCACGCTGTGGAAGGGGACGTTGTCCTTGCCCATGAACTGCGTGTAGTGGACGTCCGCGTCCGACTTCCACCACCAGGAGCGCCAGTCACGGTTCTCCGGGTCGAGGTCCGACCACTCCTTCGTGGCGCCGATGTACTCGATCGGGGCGTCGAACCAGACGTAGAAGACCTTGCCCTCGGCCGCGAGCTCCGGCCAGGTGTCGGCGGGGACCGGGACACCCCAGTCCAGGTCACGGGTGATCGCGCGGTCGTGCAGACCCTCGGTGAGCCACTTGCGGGCGATCGAGGAGGCCAGCACCGGCCAGTCGTCGGCGCGCTCGTCGACCCACGCCTCGACCTCGCCGGCCAGCGTGGACTGGAGCAGGAACAGGTGCTTGGTCTCGCGGACCTCGAGGTCGCTGCTGCCGCTGATCGCCGAGCGCGGCTCGATCAGGTCCGTGGGGTCCAGGACACGGGTGCAGTTCTCGCACTGGTCGCCGCGCGCCTTGTCGTAACCGCAGTGCGGACAGGTGCCGATGATGTACCGGTCGGGCAGGAAGCGGCCGTCGGCGTTCGAGTACACCTGGCGGATGGCCCGCTCCTCGATGAACCCGTTCGCCTTGAGTTCGCGGGCGATCTCCTGCGTGATGTCCCGGTTCTGCGGGGAGGAGCTGCGCCCGAAGTAGTCGAAGGCCAGGTTGAAGCCGTCGTACACGGCCTTCTGCGCGTCATGGGCCTGGGCGCAGAACTCGGCGACCGGGAGCCCCAGCTCCTTGGCCGCGAGCTCGGCGGGGGTGCCGTGCTCGTCCGTCGCGCAGATGTACAGGACGTCGTGGCCACGCTGGCGGAGGTACCGGGAGTACACGTCCGCAGGGAGCATGGACCCCACCATGTTGCCCAGGTGCTTGATCCCGTTGATGTACGGAAGGGCGCTGGTGATGAGGTGTCGAGCCATCGCGGGCTGCTCCCAGGTCGCTACGTGGGGTGACGGCGCGTCCGATTTCAGGTCGTCTGCATCGTCTACGAACCTTGAAATCGTAGCCGACATGGGCGGGCCGCCCGCTTCCCGTTTTGCAGGGTGGGAAGGGGCGGCCGCGGTGTGGCCTGCCGGACGGACCCGGATTACGGGCGCCAGGCCGCCAGGATGCCCTCGTAGACCTCCGCGTCGGTCAGCTCGAGCGGGGTCTCTCCGGCCAGGAATGCGGAGGTGTTGTCCGACTTGAGCTTGCGCAGGTAGTCGAAGGCCTTGTTCTCCGGGTCACCGAAGGCGACGAAGGAGAAGAAGACGGCGGGGTGGTTCTTCGCGGCCTCCGTGAGGGACTGGGTGGCCGGCGTCTTCGCGTCGGGGGCGCCGTCCGTCTGGAAGATCACCAGAGCGGGTACGGCCGGGTCGGACTTCTCGTGGTGGGCGAGCACCGCCTCCACGGCGACGTGGTAGCTGGTGCGGCCCATGCGGCCGAGGCCGGCGTGCAGCTCGTCGATCTTGTTCTCGTGGTCGGTGAGGGTCAGTTCGCCCGTGCCGTCCAGCTCGGTGGAGAAGAAGACGACGTGGACGCTGGCCTCGGGGTCGAGGTGCGCGGCGAGCGCGAGGGCCTGCTCGCCGAGGGCCTGGGCGGAGCCGTCCTTGTAGTACGGGCGCATGGAGGCGGAGCGGTCCAGGACGAGGTAGACCCCGGCCCGGGTGCCGGTGAGCCCGTGCTTCTCGAGGGCGGCGGCCGCGGCCTCGTAGGCGGAGGTCAGGCCCGGTGCGCGCGACGTGAGACCGGCCAGGGTGAGGGCGGGCTCGGCGGACACCGAAGCACCGGCCTGCGCGGCGACGGGCTCGGGCTCGGTGGCTTCCGGCTCGGAGGTTTCCGCGTCGGCGGTGACTTCGGCGGTGGCCTCGGGTTCAGGTTCGGGCTCGGGCGTCTCCGCGGCCTTCGGCTCGGGCGCCTCGGCGGCGGCTTCGGGCTCGGGAGTGGCCTCCGGCTCGACTGCTTCCGGCTCGGGGGACACCTCGGATTCCGCGGCGGCCTCGGGCTCCGCGACGACCTCGGCCTCGGCCTCGGGCTCCGTGGTGGCCTCAGCGTCGGTCTCGGGCGCCGTGGTCTCCGCGACCTCCGGCTCCGGGGCGGCGTCGGCCTCGGCGACAGTCTCGGCCTCGGGCTCGACGGTGGCCTCGGGCTCCGCGGTGGCCTCAGCGTCGGTCTCGGGCTCCGTGGTGGCCTCAGCGTCGGCCTCGGGCTCGACGGTGGCCTCGGGCTCCGCGACGACCTCGGCCTCGGCCTCGGGCTCCGTGGTGGCCTCAGCGTCGGTCTCGGGTGCCGTGGTCTCCGCGACCTCCGGCTCCCGGGCGGCGTCGGCCTCGGCGACAGTCTCGGCCTCGGGCTCGACGGTGGCCTCGGGCTCCGCGACGATCTCGGCCTCGGGCTCGACGGTGGCCTCGGCCTCCGTGGTGGCCTCAGCGTCGGTCTCGGGTGCCGTGGTCTCCGCGACCTCCGGCTCCGGGGCGGCGTCGGCCTCGGCGACGGTCTCGGACTCCGCCTCCGCCTCCGCCTCCGCCTCCGCGGCAGCCTTCGGGGCCGGCGTGACCTCAGGCGACGGCTCCTCCATCGGGGTCGCCTGCCGGGGCACCGTCACGTTGTCGAACGCCGCCGACACCAGCTCGTGCTCGTCCCCCGGGCCCGACGACTGCTGCGCCGGGATCTCGGGGGTCACGGCCGGCCGGGAGGACTTCGCGGCCTTCGGCCGAGGCGCCGTCGCGGCCTCCGAAACCGTCGGCTCCGAGGCCGCCTGCGTCTCCCGCGAGGGCTCCCCCTCGGCGGAGCGACCCTTGCGTGAGCGGCCGAACGCGTTCCGCAGGAGAGTGAGAATGCCCATGTGCGCAACCCTTCGCATGAGTTGATGCCCGTCAATCCCTGGCCAGGACGGACACGTAAGGTTAGCGGTCACAGACGGCGATCTTGGGTAGGGTCCGACCATCGGGAGGGCCCGATGTCAACACCGCGATCCCGCCGTCACCGAGCGTGCGGCCCGCCCCGGCGGCACCGCGCCCGGCTCCGCCGGCCGTACGCCGAGATCTTGCGCGTCAACCCCCGTACGGATCCCCCCGGTTCACCGGTCGTTCATGTGGCGGCCCCGCTCCCGCACATCCACCCCCTTAACGTCACGGCCACACCAAGAGATCGTAAGGGGAGAGTAAAGTGCGCAAGCTGCTGCCACTGATCGGAACGACGTCCGGCTCGCATCCCGGCGGACGGTCCGCCCTGACCTGCCGCTACCGCTGTGGCGACGCCTGTTTTCACGAGGTGCCCAACACCAGCGACAACGAATACGTCGGCGACGTCATCGCGGGCGCCCTCAGCCGCCGATCCGCACTGCGTGCCGCAGCCGTCGTCACGGTCGCGACCGCCACCGGCGCGGCGACCGCCGTCACGGTCCCGCAGGCAGCCGCGGCCACCGCCGGCCGGCACGGCGGGGCACACACCACCGCCGCCCGGGGCCTCCGCTTCGCCCCGGTCGCCCCCAACACCGCCGACGCCGTCACGGTGCCCGACGGCTACCGGCAGAACGTGGTCATCCGCTGGGGCGAGCCCATCCTCCGCGGCGCCCCCGCCTTCGACCCCGAGAACCAGACCGCCGCGGCCCAGGCAGGCCAGTTCGGGTACAACAACGACTTCCTCGCCCTGCTGCCGGTCCCCGGCGAGCGCGGCCGCCGGCTCCTCGTCGCCAACCACGAGTACACCGACGAGGTGCTCATGTTCCGGGGATACGACCCCCGGAACCCGACCCGCCGGCAGGTGGAGGTGGCCTGGGCCGCCCACGGTCTCAGCGCCGTCGTCGTCGAGGAGGACAGCAGGAGCGGGCGTCTCACCGCGGTCCCCCGCCACCCCCTCAACCGCCGTGTCACGGCGACCGGCGCATTCCGTCTCACCGGCCCGGCCGCGGGCTCGGACCTTCTGAAGACGTCGGCCGACCCGAGCGGCCGCAAGGTCCTCGGCACCCTCAACAACTGCTCCGGCGGTACGACCCCCTGGGGCACCACCCTCCACGGCGAGGAGAACTTCAACCAGTACTTCGCCAACGGCTCAAGCGCCACCGACCTGCGGTACGGCATCGGCACCTCCGCGACCGAGCGCAAGTGGGAGCGGTTCGACCGCCGCTTCGACCTGGCCCAGGAGCCCAACGAGGTGCACCGCTTCGGGTACGTCGTCGAGTTCGATCCGTACGACCCCGGCTCCACCCCGCGCAAGCACACCGCGCTCGGCCGCTTCAAGCACGAGGCCGCCACCGTGCGGCTCACCGACGACGGCCGGCCCGTCGTCTACTCCGGTGACGACGAGCGGTTCGACTACTTCTACAAGTTCGTCGGCAGCAAGCGGATGCGGCACGGGAACTCCCGGTCCGCACGCGAGCACAACCTCTCGCTCCTCGAGGAGGGAACGCTCTACGTCGCGAAGCTCACCGGCGACTCCCCTGCCACCGACATCGACGGCAGCGGCAAGCTTCCGGGCGACGGCGAGTTCGACGGCTCCGGCACCTGGATCCCGCTCGCCACCGCGACCGCCCACGGGGCCGTGTCCCACGTCGAGGGCATGAGCGCCGACGAGGTCTTCGTGTTCACCCGGCTCGCGGGCGACAAGGTCGGCGCCACCAAGATGGACCGGCCCGAGGACATCCAGCCCTCCCCGCACACCGGGAAGGTCTACGTAGTCCTCACCAACAACACCAACCGCGGCAAGGCCGGCTCGCCGGCCGCCGACGAGGCCAACCCGCGGAGCGGCAACAAGCACGGACACATCCTTGAGCTCACCGAGCGCCACAACCGCGCGGAGAGCACGTCGTTCGCCTGGTCGCTCTTCCTTGTCGCCGGGGACCCCTCCGACCCCTCGACGTACTTCGCCGGATTCCCCAAGGGCCGGGTCAGCCCGATCTCCTGCCCGGACAACGTGGCGTTCGACCCGCACGGGAACCTCTGGATGTCCACCGACGGCAACCAGCTGGGATCCCACGACGGCCTCTTCGGTGTCGCCACGCGCGGTGAGCGGCGTGGTGAGCTCAAGCAGTTCCTCACCGTGCCGAAGGGTGCCGAGACCTGCGGTCCCGTCATCGAGGACCGGCGGGTGCTCGTGGCCGTGCAGCACCCGGGCGAGCTCGACGGTGCGACCGTCGAGAAGCCGGCCAGCGCCTGGCCCGACGGGCCAGGGAGGATCGTCCGTCCTGCCGTCGTCGCCGTGTGGCGCGCGGACGGCTGCGACATAGGGGTCTGATCCTCGGGACGGATCCGCCACGGGACGAAGGAAGCGGGGGCGGTGGCGGCCGGGCACCGCCCCTCTCCCGTGTCCGCGGCCGTGTCCGGACCGTCCGCATGCCGGGGCGCCCGTCGTCCCCGGTCGGCGGCCGGTGCTAGGCGGTGTGCCGGTGGAGGGTGATGTCGACGAGCAGGGCGCGGTGGTCGCTGTCCGCGATGTCGAGGAAGCGGGCCGAGTTCGCCGAGAAGTCCCGGGAGACGAGGACGTGGTCGATCTGGGCGCCGAGCGGCGGGGCGGTCCTGGCGGGCCAGGAGGGAGTGCGGGGGGCCTCGGCGAGGCGGGCGCCGTCGCGCAGGCCGGTGTCGAGGATACGGCGGAAGGCGGCGTGGTCCTGGGAGGCGTTGAAGTCCCCGGCGACGATCGTGGGGGTGCCAGCGGCGGCCGCCGCGTAGGTGCGCAGCTCCCCCAGCTCGTGGTGCCAGAGCGAGAGCTGGCCGGGGAGCGGGGGCATGGGGTGCGCGAGCTGGAGACGTACGGTGTGGCCGCGGACGTCGGCGACGGCCCCGGGCATGCCCATGGTGCCGGGCACACCGGGCGCGGCCTTCAGCGGGAACCGGCTGAGGATGACCGACCCGTCGGAACCGGCGCCCTCGACGGCCCGGCGGTAGGGGTAGGCGCCGGCCGCTCCGCCGAAGGCGCGCTCCAGCGCGGCCGAGCAGTGGTACTCGCACTCCTCCACGAACACGATGTCCGGGCGCTCGCGGCGGATCGCGGGCAGGAGGGAGTCCGTTCCGCGGCCGAACTCCACGTTGGAGGTCAGCACCCGGAACTCGGCGAGCGGGGTGCCGGTGGGCTCGGCGGGCCTGCCGTAGGGCTCGATGAACCAGGCGAGCGCGGCCAGCACGACGACGCTCCAGACCATGCCCGTGCGCCAGCGTGCGAGCAGGGCGAGCACGAGTGCGAGGGCGGCCGGGGCGAGCAGCCACGGCAGGAAGGCCAGCAGCTGGGGGACCGGCGTGAACGCGTCGGTGTCGGCGGCACGGCAGCCCACGACGACGCTCACACCGGCGAGCACCAGCCCGGCGAGCCAGGCCGCGGCGCTCCGCCCCCGGGGCCGGCGCTGGGTGTCGGCCGGCCCGGTCCGTTCCGCGGTCGCTGTCCGCACGTGGCGCCGCCCTTCCCTCGTAGGACCCGATGTCCGAATCCTCCCCCGAAGACGGGGTGGGAGGGAAAAAGGTTGCCGGGCGGCGAAGCCCGGGGACCACGGTCCGTGGTCCCCGGGAGCGGTTACATCGTCGTTCTGGTGTGGTCCGCCGTCACCAGGGACCAGATCACGAAGCCCCCGATCGCGATGGCGATGATGGACCAGATCGGGGCGTACGGCAGGAACATGAAGTAGAGGACCATGTACAGGGCCGCCAGCCCCACACCCACCGCGCGCGCCCACCCCATGCCCTGGAGCACGCCCCAGCCGGTGATCGCGACCAGCGCGCCGACGACCAGGTGGATCCAGCCCCAGGTGGTCAGGCTGAACTCGTACACGTAGTGCCCGACGCTGACGTAGACGTTGTTCGCGGCGATGCCCGCGATGCCGTTCAGCACGCCCACGATCCCGCCGACGATCATCAGTACCCCGGCGAACGTCGTGCCGCCGGTCGACCACGCCTCGCGTTTCGGGTGCGTGGCGCGTGCGGTGTTCTGGACCATGGGGTCGCCTCCTCTGGACGGGACGTTCATCCGCAGATTCGCCCCGAAGGAGCAGCGACGCAGGGGGAGGTAGGCCGATCGGGTGATCGTCGGGGTGGCGTGTCAGGCGTCCACGCGCTTCAGGAACGCCTCCAGCGCCGCGTCGAACTCCTCCGGGCGCTCGAGGTTCGGCAGGTGCGCGGCGTCCGCCACCACCCTGAGCGTGGAGTCGGGGAGGGCGGCGTGCATGGCCTCCGCGTCCGCGACGGGTGTGTAGGTGTCGTCCGCGCCGACCACGACGAGCGCCGGGACCGTGACACGGGTGAGGAGGTCGCGGTAGTCGGGGCGCTCCGCCCTGCCGCGCAGGGCCGCCGCCGCGCCCTGCGGGGGAGCGGCCGCCATCATGCGGTGCACATGCGCCGCCACCGCGGGGTCGGCGTGCGGCGCGACCATCCGGTAAAGCACCTCGTCGGCGTACGGGCGCATGCCCTCGCGCAGCAGCCGGTCCGCCATGGCGTACCGGGCCCGCCCACCCTCCTCGGTCTCCGCGGCGGGGAAGGTGTCCGCGAGCACCAGCCCGGCGATACGCCCGGGAAACCGGGACCAGCACTCCATGGCGATCTGACCGCCCATGGAGAGCCCCGCGAGGACGCAGCGGCCCACGTGCAGGTCGTCGAGGAGCGAGGCGATGTCGTCCGCGAACACCGACAGCGGGGTGACGCCGGCGACGACCGGGGAGGCGCCGTAGCCGCGCAGATCCGGGGCGATCACGCGGCGTGTGCGGGCGAAGGCGGCGAGCTGCGGGGTCCACATCGTGCGGTCGAAGGGATGGCCGTGGACAAGGACGAGGGGCAGTCGCGATGTATGCGCGCCTTTGTCCTCGTATGCGAGGAAGGGTGCCATGGCCTCGACCCTAGAGTCGCCAACTCCTCGGTGCAATAAGATCTTTGCTCTCGGTGCAATCCAAGGGGGACCAGTGGAGGACTACCGGCGCATCGCCGACCGGATCGCCGCCGACATAGCCGCGGGACGGCTGCGTCCCGGTCAACGGCTGCCGCCGCAGCGGGCGTTCGCGCGCCGGCACGGTCTGGCGGCATCCACGGCGGGCCGGGTGTACGGCGAACTCGTGCGGCGCGGCCTTGTCGTGGGCGAGGTCGGACGGGGCACCTTCGTGCGGGCCGCCCCGGTGCCGACGGGTCGCGCGCTCACCGAGCCCGCGACCACGGCGCCCGTCAACCTGGAGCTCAACTACCCCTCCGCCCCCGGCCAGTCGGAGCTGCTTGCGGCCGGACTCGCGCCGCTGCTGCGGCCCGACGTCCTCGCCGGGGCGACCCGCACGGCGCCCGCCACGGGAACCCGGGCCGCGCGCGAGGCCGCGGCCGGCCTGCTGGCGACCGGTGGCTGGCGTCCGGACCCGGAGCGGCTGCTGTTCGCGGGCAACGCACGGCAGGCGATCGCGGGCGCCCTCGCCGCCGTCGTACCGCCCGGCGGCCGCGTCGGTGTCGAACGGCTGACGTATCCGCTGGTCAAGGAGATCGCGTCGCGCCTGGGCATCCTCCTCGTCCCGCTCGCCATGGACGACCAGGGGCTGTGCCCGGACGCGCTCGTCGCCGCGCACCGCTCCACGCCGCTGTCCGCGCTCTATGTGCAGCCGACGCTGCACAATCCGACGTCCGTGACGACGGGGGAGGAACGGATGCGCCGACTCGCGGACACGGTGCGGCTCTTGGGGCTGCCGGTCGTCGAGGACCGCATCTGGGCGTTCCTGTGCGGGCGGGAGAGCGGACGGCCCCTCGCCGCCCACGCGCCGGAGCGCACCTACGTCGTCGACGGGCTGTCCAAACGGGTCGCGCCGGGCCTCACCGTCGGATTCCTCGTCGTGCCCGAGGGACGCGGCGAGGAGGCCGCGGGGGCACTGCGGTCGGGGGGCTGGACGGCGGGACGGTTCGCGCTGGAGGCGGCGGTGCGGTGGATCGGGGACGGGACCGTGGAGCGGCTCGTCACGGTCAAGCAGGCGGACGCCCGGGAACGCGGGCGGCTGGTCGCGCGGTATCTGGACGGCTTCGCCGTACGGGCCGATCCGCGGGCGTACTTCGCCTGGTGGGAACTGCCGCGGCCGTGGCGCGCCGACACGTTCGTGGCCGCCGCGGCCGAGCGGGGGATCGCGGTGACACCGGGACCCGCCTTCGCCGCGGGTGGCAGTGGGGCGGAGGGCTCCGCTGCGGACTGCGTCAGGCTCGGACTTGCGTCGGCTCCTCCGAGGGAGCTTGCGGGGGCCCTGCGGACGCTCGCCGACGTCGCGCGTACATCCCCGTGAGCCAGGCGACCAGGGCGACCGTGAGGCCGAGCGCCATCATCACCCAGGCTGCCGTGCGCAATGTCTCGGTGAGTGCGTCGTAGACCGCGGCGGCCGCGGGGTGGGAGACGTCCGGGGGCAGGTCCCGCAGCGTCATCCGGCGACCCACGGCGATCGCGACGGCGAGCAGTGCCGCGCCCAGCGCCGTGCCGAGACCGGTCGCCAGCACCGCCCGGCGGCGGCACACCGACACCAGCATCCCGCTGACGGCGAAGACGACCGCGGCGACGGGCAGCCAGAAGCCGGTCACTTCGAGCACGCGGAACCCCTTCCGGAACTTCGTCAGGTCCTTCGACTGCAGCAGGGTGATCTCCGTGTGCGCGATCGGGATACGGCCCGCGAACGGCACGTGTTCGTCGACGAGTTGTCTCTTCATGCGCTCGGTGGCGGGGGCGAGGTCGATGGTCACGGGGGTGTCGCCGTCGTTCCGCAGGGCACGCATCACGGCGTCGTGTGCGCTGAGGTTCGCGGTGTCCCAGGCGGTGCGGAAGGCCTCGGTGGCGGTGAACGAGCGGACCGCGTCGTGGACGAAGGCCTGCACCGAGCCCTCCAGGGGCGTGCCGACGTGCACCTCGCGCATGATGCCGTCCGTGACGGCGGCGGCGATGGCGTCCCTGACCTGGGCGTCGGAGGCCAGCGGCGCGGTCGTGGCGGCGTACCGGGCGCTGTCCTCGATGCCGTACTTCGCCCACACCGCGAGCAGGCCGGGCGGCGCGAGCAGGCACGCGAGGCCGACCAGCACGGCGGAGAGCAGGCTCCGGGCACGTCGAGACACGTCACCAGAGAACCGCGTCCGCGGGCGATCGGCGAGCTGTTTGACTGCAAATGGGTGCATATGACGATCCGATGGGCGGGTGATGCCGTGGCGTCCACCGGACCGGGACCGTTCGCCGGGTATGCCCTCCGGTGGAGGGTTCATCCGAACGGGTGTTACCTGGTGATGGGGAAAAGGACGGCTCGGGCTCCTCGACCGCTCCCGGGACGCAACTCCGGGAGAGGGGTGAGTGAGGGAGACGCACGAGGCCCCGGCGTCGACGTGGGCCGACGGCCGGGGCTTCGTGCGCCGGAAGGCGGGCCGACCGGAAGGTCAGCGCTTCGCCCAGTGCTCGCCCAGCGGCTCCTGGTGCACGTAGTAGCGGTAGTAGTCGAACACCAGCGTGGCCACGGCGACCGCGAGCGAGATGCCGATGCTGCGCAGCACGCTGTGGCCGGTCTGGCTGTACAGGAAGCCGAACGCGATACCCACGAACACCGCCCACGCCAGCGCGTGTGGTCCGCGGGACAGGCGCGGCGCCACCCGCAGCAGGCCGATGCACAGCGCGGCGAACACGATCACGCACACGAAGCCGAACAGCACGTTCCAGCCGGTGATCGGACCTCCTGCGCGCCGGATCGCCGCGGCCCAGTACCCGTACACGAGTCCGAGGGCGATGGGCCCCACGATCCGCGCCATCGCGTGTGTGCGCGGCTCGAAGACCTCGGGCGGGCGGTGGGTCGTGACGGTTCCACGGGGCCTTGTGGCGGGTGTGCGCGATGTCCCCGGCACGGGTGCCGCATGAGCCATGGGAACGCTCCTCTCTCCTCGCCCCCGCCTTCCAGCGCACACCTGGTGGGGGCACCCGGCAAGTCGGGATGCGTCGTCAGCGGGGCCGTGTTTCGCTGGGGCTCATGAAGATCGTGCTGTTCGGGGCGACGGGAATGGTCGGCAGCCGGATCGCCGCGGAGGCAGCGCGGCGCGGGCATCGCGTCACGGCCGTCAGCCGCTCCGGCGGGTCCCCCGTGCCCGGGGTGACCGCCGCCGCCGCGGACGCCTCGGACGTGGCCAAGGCCTCCGCGCTGATGTCTGGGGCCGACGCGGTGGCGAACGCGTGTGCGCCGCCGCGGGACGGTTCGGACCCCAAGGGGCCGTTCCTCACCTTGAACAACTCTCTTGTGCAGGGTGCGCGCGATGCCGGGGTGCGGCGGTTCGTCGTGGTCGGCGGCGCGGGCAGCCTGGAGGTCGCGCCCGGGCAGGAGCTGTGCGACCAGCCGGGATTCCCGAAGGAGCTGCTCCCCGAGGCGCTCGCCCACCGTGCCGTCCTGGAGTACTACCGCACGGTCGACGATCTGGAATGGACATACGTCTCCCCCGCCGCCGAGATCGCCCCGGGCGAGCGCACGGGCCGCTTCCGGTCGGACGACGACGGCCTGCTCACCGACGTGTACGGCAACAGCCGGATCAGTGCCGAGGACTTCGCGGTCGCGTTCGTCGACGAACTGGAGCAGGAGACGCATCCGCGCGCCCGTATGTCCGTGGCCTACTGAGGGACGGCGGCGCCGTGCCCACGAGACGGCCGTCCCTGGGCCGGCCGGAGAAGAGCCGGAAGGAGCAGAACGCTGCCGACCCCCGCCGGCGGCGCGCGCTCCCGCACTTCGGCGGCTCCCGCGGTGCCCCCGGGGCGGCGGTTCTCGGGACCGCCCCCGCGGACGCCTCGGCGGTTCAAGGGGGGCCGCCCCGGGGCCCGGAGGACGAACACGCGACGGCGGTGCGCGGCGCGTCGGCGGGAGCACACCGCCGGCTCCCCGACCTTCCCGGCTCCGGCGGCGGGCCCGCTGAACACCAGTTCCTGCGGGTCGGCGGGTACAGCGTCGCCTGGGTGCCACCGCTCGTGCTCCTCGCGGCCATCGCCGTGGTCGACTGGAAGACCTCCGGCGAGTTCCGCACCATCTCGTGGGTGGTGCTGGTCCCCGGCATCGCGGCCGCGATCTGCGGACTGTGGACCACGATCGGCGTCGCCGTTCTGGCCGTTCTCACCTACGAGCTGGAGGACAACGCCTGGCCCCACCAGTTCCGGACCGGGGTGCCCGACTTCATCCTCGTCGTCGTGGGCAGCGGCCTCGCCGTGCTGGCCTGTGCGGTCCGCCTGCGCGGCGAGCGGCGCATGCTCCACATGCAGGACATCGCCGACACCACCCGGCGCACGGTGCTGCGGCCGATGCCGGCGGGCTGGGGCGGAATCGAGCACGCGGCGGCCTACCTCGCCGCGGACAGCGTCGCCCGCGTCGGCGGCGACTTCTACGACATCCAGCCGGGCCCTCGGGGCACCCGCGTGCTGCTCGGGGACGTCCAGGGCAAGGGGCTCGACGCGGTCGCGGCGGCGTCGGCACTGCTCGGCACGTTCCGCGAGGCCGGCTACCACGAGCCCCTCCTCGCCACGGTCGCCGAACGGCTGGAGACCCGGATGCGGCGGCATGTGCGCTACGGCGCCGAGATCGGCCGCGACGACGACGACCGCTTCGCCACCGCCGTGCTGGTCGGCTTCCCGCAGACCAGGGCCGGGTGCGTCGAGGTGATCAACTTCGGGCACGAGCCACCGTTGGTGGTGACACCCGACGGCGTGCGGTCGCTGCCGATCGGCGAGAGGCTCCCGCTCGGGCTGGCCGGGCTGACGGGAGGACCGGCACCGGCGCTGCGCCTGCCGCTCGCGGACGAGGAGACGCTGCTGCTGTTCACGGACGGGGTGTCCGAGGCACGGGACGCCGCGGGGGAGTTCTTCCCGCTGCGCGACACCCTGGCCCACGCGCTCGCAAGGGATCCGCGCATCGCCGAGCCCGGGCGTCTGGTGCGCTTCGTCCGTGACAGCACGCTGCGCCACTGCGGCGGCCATCTCGGCGACGACACGACGATCTTCGCGCTGCGCCGCCGTGCGGCCGACGGCGGGTGAGGCCGTGTCCCGTGGGGGTGTTTCATGCCCGGCACCCCACCTCGCCGGCCGTCCATACGCGTGCGTTTGCTCTTCCTCCGTCGCAGCTTTGCAGGCGCAGCGGTTACGGTGCTGCCGTGGCTGATCGATCGGGGGAGGGAACGATGCCCGGAACCGTGCTGCTGCTCGCGGCCTCACCGGCGGGCAAGGGGTGCCTGGTGGACGCGGCGTCCGTGCTTCCGGTGCTCGCGGCCGTGGCCCCGCCGGTGCTCTCCGGCACGGACACGGCGAACGTGGTCGAACTCGCCGACCCGCTCGAGCCGCAGGCCGTCCTCACCCGGCTGCGGGCCGCCGCCACCGCCCCCGGCCCGCTGACGGTGTTCCTCAGCGGACAGCTCCAGCTGGACCGCCGCCAGCACCTGCCGCATCTGGCGCTGGCGCGCACCACCCCGGCCACGGTCCGCTACACCGGCTTCCCCTGGCACTGGATCCGCGAGGAGCTGCGGCTGCGTGTGCCCGGGACCACGACGGTGTTCGCGGATCTGCACGCGGACCCGGAGACCTGGCGCCATCTGCACACCGCGCCTCTCGACTGCGGTCCGGCCGTCCCCCTGTACGGCCGGGTGGCCCCGCCGCCACCGCGCCGCGGGCTGGCGGTCCCCGGGTACATGAAGGCCGTGGCGACCATTCTGCGCAGCGGCCACCGCCCGGACCCGGCGACCCTGCACCACCAGGCGATGACCCGGGCACACGCGGAGACGGGCGGGCAGGGGGACATCGTGCTGGCACCCGGGGTGCCGGTCCCGGTACGCGGCCCGCTCATGCCGCCGCCCTTCGTGCCCGTGCCGCCCGCGGCCACACCCCCGGACCCGCACGCCGCGCTCACCGCCGCCGTCCAGGACGGCCGGCACGCGGAGGCGGACCTGCTCGCCGCGCAGTGGGAGCAGATCGCGCTGCGGGCGCACGGACCGGGGTCCGAGGAAGCGCTGCACTGGATGGAGGTCCGCGCGGACCTCGCGATGCTCGCGGGCGACCCCGGCCGCAGCTGCGAGACCTGGCTCGCGGTGGCCGCCGCCCGGCTCACGGCCGGTCGGAGCCCGGCCGACCCGGCGGTGGAGGCCGCCGTGGACCGGGCCCACCACCAGTGGGGCCGCATGAGCGATCCGGAGCGGGCCCGGGCACTGGGTCCCGCGCTCGTCGCACTGCGGGAACGGGTACCGGGACGGCGCGAGGGCGCCCTGCACCACGTACAGGAGCACCTTCGCCGGCTGCGGAGCCGGCTCCAGACGCAGCCGTGACGCCGTACGGCCCTGCTCGGGCGCGCCCGCCGGGGACGGATGACGGCGCGGTCAGGCCGGCGACAGGTGCGCCAGCGCGCCCGACACCATGGCGCGCACGCCGGGTGCGACCGTGGACAGGTCGGGCGCGAAGCGGGGGCTGTGGTTGCTCGGCACCGCCGCGAACTTCTCCATGAGGTCCGCGCCGGGCGCCGCCTCCCAGACCGCGGACGGAGTGCTGGTCACGAACCAGTACGCGTACGGGACGCCGTCCGGGGCCAGTTCGGAGAAGTCCTCGCTGCCCATCGCCGGGCCGGGGTCGAAGACGGTGCCCGGGCCGAACACCTCACCGTGCACGGCGGTGACGCGGCGGTCGGTGTCGGCGTCGTTGACCGTGACCGGGAAGTCGGCACCGATGGTCACCTCGGGCTCGCGCGGACAGCCCGCGGCCAGGCACTCGCCCGCCGCGATGCGCCGGATCGCGGCGACCATCCGGTCGCGGACCCCGGCCGACTGGGTGCGCAGGTTCAGCGCGATGCGCGCGTGCGACGGGATGATGTTGTTGCCGGTGCCCGCCTCGATCCGGCCCACGGTCAGCACCGCCGCGTCACGCGGCGCGACCTCGCGGCTGACGACGGTCTGCAGCCGGGTGACGAGGTAGGCGGCCGTCACCACGGGGTCCACCGTCGACTCCGGGCGCGAGCCGTGACCGCCCCGGCCGTGCACGACGATGTCCACGTCCGTGGACGCGGACAGGATCAGCCCCGGGGAGTGCGCGTAGAGGCCGGCCGGGCCCGGGGCCGCATGCTGGGCGAGCAGGACGTCGGGGCGCGGGACGCGGTCGTACAGACCGTCCGCGACCATCGCGCGGGCCCCCTGACCGCTCTCCTCGGCGGGCTGGCCCACCACCAGCAGCGTGCCCGACCAGGCGTCGCGCCCGGCGGCCAGCGCCCCGGCCGCCCCCGCCAGCCAGGTGACGTGCAGGTCGTGCCCGCAGGCGTGCATCACGCCCGGTACCTGCGAGGCATACGGCAGACCCGTCTCCTCGGCGACCGGAAGCGCGTCCATGTCGGCGCGCAGCAGGACGGTGGGCCCGTCGCCGTTGCGCAGTACTCCGACGATCCCGGTGCCGCCGACGCCCTCGGCGGTGTCGTAGCCGGCCGCGCGCAGAAGCCCGGCGAGCTTCCCGGCGGTCCGGTGCTCACGCAGTGACAGTTCGGGATGGCGGTGCAGATCCCGGTAGCACTCCTCCAGGGCGGCGGTCGGGAGGTCGGCGGTGAGGTCCAGCGCGGTACGTGCGGCGGGAGAGGTCACGGGGCCAGGGTATGCGCCGGGCCGTTCACCGGCATCGAGGCTTTCGAAGCCCACCGCGGCACTTGAAGAAGGCGGCCGCCGGCGGGAGGGGGGCCTCCACCGGCGGGCCGCCTGCCCTGTTCGGCCCGTCGCCGCCCGCCTCGTCCGGCCGGTTCAGCGCGAGTCCTGTGCGACGTGCTGGGCGGGCAGCGGTCCTGTCGCCCTGGCCGGGCCCGTGTTGGCCGCCGTGATCAGGGCGGCCACGGCCACGACGGCTGCGGCGAGTCCTCTGGCGTAGCGGGGCGAAATACGTCCGCGGTGAACGGAAAGGCGTCCGAGCACGGCAACCGACCTCGCAATGACAGCGATGGATTAAGCATGCTTAAAGCGTTTCTAACGTAGGGGGTGGGAGGCTCGAACCGGAAGAGCGCCAAGGCAAGTTGGGCCCTTCGAACGCAAGATTGACCTCCGGTCAAGAAACTGGGCTCGATAACTGTGCTTACTGGCATGATTAATCGCATGGCGGAGCGAGACGACCCGGAGATCATCGGGCGCAGGGTGCAGCAACTGCGGCGCGAACGAGGCATGACGCAGAGGCAGTTGGCCGAGCCCGCGTACACACCCGCCTACATCTCCACCCTGGAGGCCGGACGCGTCCGGCCCTCCGACGAGGCGCTCAGGCACCTGTCCGAGCGGCTCGGTGTCGAGTTCGACGAGCTGGCCACCGGGCGCCCCGCCCATCTCGCCACCACCCTGCGGCTCGGGCTCACCGACGCGCAGCGCACCCTGGCCACCGGGGAGGCCGAGGCGGCGGCCGAGCAGTACGCCGCGCTGCTGGCCGAGGCCGAGCGGCACGGGCTCGACGCCGAGCAGGCCGCCGCGCAGCTCGGACTGGGCGAGTGCGCCCTGGACGTCGGCGATCTGGCGGTGGCGCGGCGGCATTTCGAGCGTGCGGAGAAGAGCCTGGCCGACGCGCCGCTGCCCAGCCGGGTCCCGGCCCTGCGCGGCCGCGCCGTCTCGCACTACCTCGCCGGCGAACTCCGCTACGCCTGCTACCTGCTGGAGTCGACGCTCGACGAGCTCAACCGCTCCGGACTGCACGACCCGGACGCCCTCCTGCTGCTCTACGCGAGCGCCATAGGCCCGTACATGGACATGGGGGCGCACGCGCGGGCCGCCCAGGCGGCCGAGTTCGCCCTCGCCCTCGCGCCCCAGGTCGGCGACCCGGCACTCGTCGCACGCATGCACCGATCCGTGGCGCGCACGCTCCTCGCGGAGGGCCGGGTCGCCGAGGCGGACGCCTCCCTCGCCAAGGCGGCCGAGCTGTACCGGCAGCTGCAGATCCGCACCGAGCTGGCCAACTGCCACTGGATGCGTGGATATCTGTACGTCCAGAACGGCGAACTCGAGCGCGCGGAGAAGGAGTTGCGCGAGGCTCTCGGCATGCTGGCCGAGAAGCGGGCCGCCCTCTACAGCAGTCAGGTCGCGGTGGAGCTGGCGGACGTGCTGCACCGCCGCGGCAGGTCGGAGGAGGCCGCGGAACTGCTGCACGGCGTCCTCGGCGACATCGGCCCCGAGCGCGGCGCGGTCCACTCCGCCGCCGCGCACCGCCTCCTCGGCATCATCGCGGAGGACGCCCGGGACACGGAGGCCGCCGAGGAGCACTATGTGCGTGCGCTCAGCCTGCTGGAGAGGGCGGGCGCGGCGGGCGACCTCGCGGACCTGTGCCGGCTGCTCGGCGATCTGCTGCGCCGCACCGGCCGGGTGGAGGCCGCCCTCGACGCGTACCGCACGGGCCTCGGCCACCGCACCGCTCCCGGCACGACGACCCTCGGTCCGGCCCCAGCGCAGCCACCGCTCTGACGACGGCCTGCGACCGGCACCGGGCGGCGCGGACCGGGGAGCGGCGGGACACGCTAGGGCGTGACGATCGGGAACCCCCGGTCCGGTCGGGACACATGGGAGAACAGCCGCTTCAGCAGCTCCCGGTCCCCTTCCGTTCCGATGCCCGCAAGGCCCTTGCCCGCGAGCAGACCCAGCAGTTCCGGACGGGTCAGGGTGAGTGTCAGTCCGGCCTGCGGCCTGGGGGCGCGGTGCAGCGGCAGGCTGCGGTGCGTGAGGGCGCCGTGCTCCAGATTGATCCGGTGCCGGCGCTGCTCGTCGATCACCACCAGATCGATGATCAGTCGCGGCTCGCGCGCCGCCCGGGGGCCGTCGATGCGCACCGCGAGGGAATCCAGCAGCATGCCGACGGAGAGCGCCGAGGTCAGCTCGGCCGAGTCGGTGGTGACGGCGGGACCCCCCGCCTCCGACAGCAACTCCTGCGCTCCGGTCAGATAGATGTTCCGCCAGGGCCCGTTCTCGGACCCGTGCCCGAGCCGTTCGTACACGCCCGCCAGCGTCCGCCTCGCCTCCTCGTCGCCCGGCTCGGCGAAGACGAGGTGGTTGAGGAGGGTGGCCGCGAAGCGCAGGTCCCCGGCGTCGGCGTACCGGCGTGCTGCGGCGAGCATCGCGGCGGGGCCGCCCGCCATCTCCACGTACCGCTCGGCGAGCGGGACCGGCGGATGTTCCCACAGATGCGCGGGGTTGCCGTCGTACCAGCCCAGGTAACGCTGGTAGACGGCCTTGACGTTGTGGTTGAGGGAGCCGTAGTAGCCCCGGGCGTGCCAGGCGGCCTCCAGCGCGGGCGGCAGCCGCAGCTCCTCCGCGATCTCCGGTCCCGTCAGTCCGCTGTTCAGCAGCCGCAGCGTCTGGTCGTGCAGATAGGCGTACAGGTCCCGCTGCTCCGCGAGCAGCCGGACGACGTTCTCGTGTCCCCAGGTCGGCCAGTGGTGGGAGGCGAAGGCCACGTCGTAGGCGTCGCCGAAGAAGTCGATGGCCTCGTCGAGGTAGCGGGACCAGATCCGGGCGTCGCGGACGAGGGCGCCGCGCAGGGTCAGGATGTTGTGCAGGGTGTGGGTGACGTTCTCGGCGAGGCACAGGGCGCGCTGCCCGGTGAAGAGGAAGTTCATCTCGGCCGGGGCCTCGGTGCCCGGGGTCAGCTGGAACAGGATCCGCACCCCGTCGACGACCTCGGTCTGCCCGCTGTGCGTGATGTCGACGGTGGGCGGAACGAGGGTGACCGTACCGGTCGACACGGTCGCGCCGAGCCCCGTGCCGATCTGCCCGTCGGGTGCCTTCGGCAGCGATGCCCCGTACATGAAGTCGGCCCGCCGGGCGATCGCGGGTCCGGCGAACACGTTCTCGCTGACGGCGTGCTCCAGGAATCCGACGGGTGCGAGGACCGGCACGCCCGACTCCTCGTCGGACGGCAGCACACCGCGGGCACCGCCGAAGTGGTCCACATGGGAGTGGGTGTAGATCAGCCCGGTGACGGGCCGCTCCCCGCGGTGCCGCCGGTAGAGGGCGAGGGCGGCCGCCGCGCACTCGCTGGAGACGAGCGGGTCGACGACGAGGACGCCGTCGTGCCCCTCCACCAGGGTCATGTTGGCCAGGTCCAGCCCGCGCACCTGGTAGACCCCTTCGGTCACCTCGTAAAGCCCCTGCCGCGCGCACAGTTGCGACTGCCGCCACAGACCGGGGTGCGCGGTGGCGGGGCAGTCGCCGTCGAGGAATCCGTAAGCGTCCGCGTCCCACACCACCCGCCCGTCGTCGGCCGTCACCACCCCGGGCACGAGGGCGGAGACGAACCCGCGGTCGGCGTTCTCGAAGTCGGTGCGGTCCTCGAAGGGCGGCAGACCGTCACGGGGCGCGGCGTCCATGGGCCCAGCTTCCGGGCCGGGGATGCGGGAGGCCAGTGGTGGAGGCCCGTTCGAGGTCTCCGCGGACCGGCCCGCCCGCCCGGACGGGGCCCCGGCGCCCGCCCCCGGCTCCGCGGCTCGTCGGGGCGCCCCCGTGGTGTGTTTCCATGTGCGACGTACGGGACCTATACGCACGGGCGAGACGACCGGTCTGCACCAAGAAGTCCGGAATGTCGCGGGAACGTGAGGCGGGGCCATGGGCGAGCACGTGGCGGGGGCATGACCGAGAGCGTGGCGGGGGCATGAACGAAGACGAGTTCGACACGTTCTATGCCACCGCGTTCCCACGGCTGACCGGTCAGCTCTACGCGTTCACGGGGGATCACAGCGAGGCGCAGGACGTCGTGCAGGAGGCCTTCGTACGGGCCTGGCACCGGCGTCGGGAGTTCCTGGCCGACGGGGCGCCCGAGGCGTGGATACGGACCGTGGCGATGCGGCTCGCGGTCAGCCGCTGGCGGCGGGCACGGCGCTGGCTCGAATTGGTCCGCAGTACTCCGCCGCTGGAGCACACTCCGGGGCCCGGCCCCGAACGGACCGCGCTCGTCACCGCGTTGCGCAAACTGCCCGAGCCGCAGCGGATGGCCCTGGTTCTGCACCATCTGTGCGACCTCAGTGTGGAGCAGGTAGCCTCCGAGACCGGTGCCCCGGTGGGGACGGTCAAGGCCAGGCTGTCCCGGGGCCGGGCGGCGCTGGCGCGAGAGCTGGCCGTCGGCGAGGAGGAGAGGGAGGACGACCGTGTCCGATGACCTCACCGCCGGGCTGCGCGCACTGGCCGAGTCGGGCCAGGCCCCGCCTCCCGTCCCCGGTTCGGAGATCCGGCGCCGCGCTGGTGTGCGCCGTCACCGCCGCCGTACGGCCGCGGCGATCGCGGGTGCCTCCGCCGCGGCGGCCTTGGGCGTAGTGGCCCTGCTGGGCTTCACCGGAGCGGACACACCTCCCTCGCGGACCTCCCCGGCCTCGATGCCCACGAGCCCCCAGGTGGGTCCCAGCGCCCAGGCGGGACCCGCGGCGACGGTGGACCTGAGCCGGCGGACGCTCACCATCGGCAGGCGCGAACTTCCCGTCTCCGCGGGCACGGTGCGCGCCCGGACCCCGACCGGACGGATGACGGTCACCGCTCTGGCGAACCTGAAGACGGTGCCCGGCAAGGACGTCGGACTCAAGGGCGCCTACCGCGCGAAGGTTCGCTGGGTCGTCGAACTCCGCGCGGCGGACGGCACCACGACCTATCTCGGCGGCCTGGTGTACAACGCCAAGGCTCCCGGCCACTACGACGTGACGAGTGGCTGGATCGGTCTGGACCTCGTCAATGCGAAGTGGCTGCACGGGCACCTGCGTGTGGGGGACGTGGTCGAGATCGAGGTCGGCGGGTCATCGCCCGACCCGCTCCGTGGGGCCACCGGGTTCCGCGGCGCGCCCGCGACGCCGACGCCGACCGGCACGGTCTCCTTCTTCGGCGGCACCGGCACCCCCTGACCCTGTGAGGGACCGGTCGGGCGGCGCGTCCTTTTCGGACCGAGCGGCCACAGGCCCGTTGCGCGCCGATCGACGGTGAGCGGCCGCACGCGCACCACCGGGCGCGTGCGGCCGGCGCCCATCAGGACCGGAGAACCTTGGTGCGGACGGGTCAGTCCTCGTCCCCCTCGAAGAAGTCCCCGATCTCGTCCACCACTTCGGCCGCCACCAGCCCACCCACCACGCCGACGGCCAGCCCCGCCGCGCCCGCGGCGACCGCCGTGCCGATACCGGGGCCGGAGTGATGCCCGTCGTGGTGGCCGTGGTGATCACCGTGGTGGCCGTGACCCGCGTACGGGTCGTGCGCCCCGTGGGCCGATCGGTGCTCGACCAGCTGCCGGACCCGGCCGTCGAGGTCCGCGACCCAGTCACGGGTGTGGACGTCCTGGTGACCGACCGTGAAGCGGACGAGTGCGTCATGGCCCGAGGAGAAGAGACCGCCCCGCTTGTCCGCCTCCAGGACGATCTCCACGCCCTCCGGTGCGGCGAGGAAGGTCAACTCGATCTCGTCGACCGCGTGCGCGTACTGCGGCGCCGGGGTCAGCTCGATCTCCTGGTAGAAGGGCAGCCGCTGTCCCGTGCCGCCGATGTGCCCGTACTCCAGGTCCGCCGAGTGGAAGCCGAAGCCGAGCCGGCCGAAGGCCTCCAGCACCGCCTCCTGGACCGGCAGCGGGCGCACCGCCAGCGGATCCAGGTCGCCCTTGTCCCTGGCGCCGGCGACCGCCAGCTCCGTACGCACCCCGAGGACGACGCCGAGCTGCTGCCCGTACAGCTCGGTGATCGGCGTCTCCCACGGCAGCGTCACGCCGAACGGCACACTGAGCTGCTCGCCCTCGCCCAGACTGAAGCCGCCCCCGACCGTGAACCGGGCGAAGGCGACCGTGCCCTCGCTCTCGCCCTGCTCGTGCTCGGCCTCCACGCGCGCGACCAGCTCGAGCCCGATGTGATCGATCTCCACGGTCGCGTCGCCGCCACGCAGATGCACCTGCCCGGACAGCGGACCGCCGGGCAGCGCCACGCCGGTGTCGAGCACCGTGTCCACCGCGGGACCGCCCACCCCGATCGCCCCGAGCAGCCGTTTGAACACCATTCCGGTGTCGCTCCTTCACTGGTCGCACTGTCGTCCTTCGACGCCGGCCGGAGTCCGGGAGTGCCGTACACCGAGCCGTCGCCCCTTTGAACCGACGGTGAAGGCGGCGAAGTTCCCGGGCCGCGAGGCGAGGGACGTAAGTCATCCGTAAGTGAGACGACTTCGGCCAAGCGGGCCACGCCGCAGGGTCGTCGCCGGACCGCGGCGGCGCCCGTTCCCGGGTCCGCGGCGTTCGTGACCACTGTGAGGAATTTAACTTCACTCGGTGGAGTGTTCGAGCCTGCCTCTGACAGGGTGGCTTGATGCGGACCCTTTACCGAAGCCTGCTCAAGCTGCTCCCCCGACTCGGGGTGCAGGTGGTCGACCTCGGCCCCGGCGAGGCGGTCGTCTCGCGTCGCGGGGCCCGTGCCCGGCTTCCCGTGGGGCCGGGCGCGGATCTGGTGGCCCGGACCGGCCGCCGCCCGTACGCGGTGTCGCAGGTGGGTTCGGATCAGTGGCTGGTGACCCGGGGGTCCGCCGGGGAGCCACAGGCGCCGGACGGCGCATGGCAGAGCGTGCGGCTCGGGAGCAGCGGGGGGCACCTGGTGCTCGACCCGCGGGCGGCTGCCGACGAACGCGGGCTCCAGCTGGCGGCGGCCGAGTATCTGTGCGCCCACCACGTGGCCGCGCTGCTCGCGCGGTACGAGGTGAACTGCGTGTTCGACGTGGGTGCCAACACCGGTCAGTACGCACGCCGGCTGCGCCGGCACGGTTACGCCGGACGCATCGTTTCGTTCGAACCCACGGCCGCGGCCTTCGCCAAGCTGGAGAAGGCGGCGGAAGGGGACCCGGACTGGACGGTGTACCCCTTCGGGCTGGGCCGCGAGGACGAGACCATGTCCATCCACACGGCCTGGAACACCATGAACTCCGTGCTGCCGCCGAGCGACTACGGCCGCGACCGCTACCACCGCTTCGCGAAGTCGCAGACGGAGGAGATCGAGATCCGCCGGCTCGACGGGGTGATGGACAAGGCGATGGCCGGCATCGACCACCCGCGTCCCTATCTGAAGATGGACACCCAGGGCTACGACCTGCAGGTTTTCGCGGGGGCCGGTGAGCGGGCCGGTGAGTTCGTCGGACTGCAGTCGGAGGTGGCGCTGCTGCGGTTGTACGAGGGCAGCCCGCGGATGCAGGAGTCCGTCGCCGAGTACGAGAGCCGGGGCTTCGAGATCACCGGGATGTACCCCGTCACTCGGGAGGCGTCCACGGGACGGGTGGTGGAGTTCGACTGCGTGATGGTGCGGGCCGCCGCCGTGCCGGAGTGATCTGAAGGTCGCCGGGCCCGGGGCGCGAGGACGGAGTCCGGGCCCGGGGAGGTGGCGCCACTCGCCGTGCGCCGCCTGCCGGAGTAACCGATTCCTTGTGCGGCCCCCTATGTGATGGGCCGTCAAGTAGTAGTGGTTTCAACGAGGTTGACAGTGCATTCCGGTTGATCGATTATGTGCTCGAACTGTGGCTCATGTGACCAGTGAGCCCGGTGTTTCTCTTCGACCACTTCTTCCCGGCCATGGTGCCGGCGGCTTCGTGCTGCCCGCTGCCCCTGCCCGGGTCCCGGTTCATGAATGTGGGGGACGCATGTCCATTGCCAGACGTGCCACCGTACGCCGACTGCTGATGACGGGCGCCGCGGCGCTCACGCTGACCGCCGTCACCGGCGGCGCCGCGTGGGCCGGGGGCACACCCGGCGGCGACGGCTGGAACAAGGGCGGCCGCGGCTACGCGTCCGGCAAGGGCCCGGGCACGGTGACCCAGGCCGACCACTGCCAGTTCTCGCTCGACGGCAGCGCCTTCACCGACTCGGTCCGCGTCGACGACCAGAACCTCAGGCCCACCGAGGACGGCAAGATCCACATCAAGGTGCGTGCCGCGGGCGACGCGACCACCTGTACGGCCTCGCTCGCCTCGTACCGGGCGCACGGTGCCACCTTCAACACCTCCGGTCTGCAGGTCTTCCACGACTTCGACTCCGTGACGGTGGAGCGGGGTGCGACCGACTCGCTGGACATCTCGGTGCCGGACGCGGGCTGCTTCGCGCAGATCGACCTGTACCGGGGCAAGGTGAAGTACGACGGCAACCTCGGCGCGAACGACGGCTTCGAGCACGGTGAGCTGCCCAAGGGCCCGGACCGCCCGGTGATCAAGGACAAGCTGATCGCCTCCTGGAACGGCGGCACGAAGGACTGCACCGCCCAGCCGCCGAGCACCCCGGCGACCACGCCGCCCGCCTCGGTGCCGCCGGCCTCGACGCCGCCCGCCTCCGTGCCGGCCACCACCCCGCCCGCGTCGAGCCCGGCGACCCCGGCCTCGCCGTCCGCCTCCACCCCGCCCGCCGACGAGTCCAGCTCGCCCGCGGCGCCGTCGCCGAACGGCGGCTCCTCCACCCCGCCCGGCGATCTCGCCGAGACGGGTGGCGGCAACGCGCTGCCGATCGCCGCCGGCGCGGCGGTCCTCGTCGTGGCCGGCGCGGGCATCGCGCTCGCCACACGGCGCCGTACGTCCCGAACCCGGGCGTGACGTCCGCGGCGTCCCAGTGACCATCCTCCACGGGCCCGGCGCTCTGTTCCCCCGGAGAGCGCCGGGCCCACCTTCTCGCGTACGGTGAGCGCGCTCAGCCCGTGGTGGGGGCCGGCGAAGGAGTCGTCGAGGGCGGCGGGGTGAATCCCGCGGGCGGCGAGAGGATCACCGTCGGCTCGCCGGGTGCCGGGGCCGGCGGCGTCATGCTGCTCTTCGGGAGCTTCGGCGGGGTCGTCTCCTGGAACAGGACCGAGTCGAAGTTCACCAGACCCGTCTGCTCCATGACCGTGATGTGGTCGAGGACCGTGTCGTTGGCCTGGTCGGCCAGCTGTCGGACCAGGGTGTTCTGGGTCGTGGCGCGGATGTTGGCGATGACCGGGAAGATCTGGCCGTGTGTCACGCGCAGGATGTTCGCCAGGTCCTGGTCGAACTTCTTCCCCTGGTCCGCGGTCAGCGTCGCGACGAACCCCTGCTGCTGGGGACTCGCCTGGTTCGGCAGCGTGATGCCCAGCTGCGTGGCCACCTTCCGGCAGGTCGCGTCGAGGTTGGCGTGTCCGTTGATCAGGTGCTGACCGGCGGTGCGCACGGCGGGGGTCGTGCCCTTCTTCAGGGCGAGTTCTCCGGAGGGGAACTCCCACAGGCCGGCCGCCCGCACCTTGACGACGAAGTCGCGGTCCGCCTCGGTGAGCGGTCCCGACGGGGTGGTGGCGATCACGCGCGCCGGGGAGCCGGACACGGTCTGTACGCCCAGCATCGAGGGATAGACGAGAGCCGTCAGTGTCAGCGTCAGGGCGCCGACCACAAAAAGGGTTCCGGCCGCGCTCCGCGACATGCGCATGGCACCTCCTGGTTGTTCCGACGCCGGGAGGTACGGGTACAGCGGGGACCAAGAACCTTTCCCCGAGGCAAAATCGGCGGCCCTCGCTGTGGGGGTCGTCACATCGCGAGCCGTCCGGCCGCCGGGGATTCCCCTGCGCGGGCGCGTGGCGGTGACGGGGTGCACGGAGGGGCGCCCGTTATGTTCGATCCGAACATCCGACATTCGGAGCCGGCATGCAGAAGACGGAAGAACTGGCCGAGGAGGCGTCCTCGGCGGCCGCGGTGCCGGCGGCGTCCGGTGAGGCCTCCGAACGGGGCCGGCCCCTGCCCTGGCCGCTGCTGTTCGTGGCGGCCGCCCTCGCCGGTCCGGTCCTCCTGGTCCTCGCCCGCGGGCTGGACGAACCGGCCGTGCAGGCCTGGCGGACGGTGTGCCTCGCCATCACCGTGCAGGCGCTGCCCTTCCTGCTGCTGGGCACGGCGCTGTCCGGAGCGATCAACGCGTTCGTGCCGGCCCGGGTGTTCAGCCGTGTGCTGCCCGGGCGGCCCGTGCTCGCCGTCCCCGTCGCGGGGGTCGCCGGAGTCGTGCTGCCCGGATGCGAATGCGCCTCGGTACCGGTGGCGAACAGCCTGATCCGCCGGGGCGTCACCCCGGCCGCCGCCTTCACGTTCCTGCTGTCGGCACCCGCCGTCAACCCGGTCGTCCTGACGGCCACGGCCATCGCCTTCCCCGGCAGCCCCGCCATGGTCCTGGCCCGGTTGCTCGCCTCGCTCGCCACCGCCGCCGCGATGGGCTGGCTGTGGCTCTGGCTGGGACGTGACGAATGGCTCAAGCCGGCCGTACGGCACACCGGGCACCGGCCGGGGCACAGCCGCCTGCGGGAGTTCCGGCTCGGCTTCCAGCACGACTTCCTGCATGCCGGTGGCTTTCTGGTGCTCGGGGCCATGGCGGCGGCCACCTTCAACGTGGCGGTCCCGCGGTCCGTGCTGGACGTGTTCTCCGGCTCGCCCTGGCTGTCGGTGCTGTTCATGGCCGGGCTGGCCGTCCTCCTCGCGGTGTGCTCCGAGGCGGACGCCTTCGTCGCTGCCTCGCTCACCGGCTTCTCGCCCCTCGCGCGGCTGGTGTTCATGGTGGTCGGGCCGATGGTCGATCTGAAGCTGATCGCCCTTCAGGCGGGCACCTTCGGCCGGGCCTTCGCGGTCCGGTTCTCCGCCGCCACGATGGTCGTCGCGGTGCTGTGCAGCGCTCTGATCGGCGGGGCGCTGCTGTGAAACGGCCCGTCCAGGTTGTCCTGCTCGTGCTCGGCGGTCTCGGCCTGCTGCGCGCCTCGCTCCTCACCGATCTGTACCTGAGATACGTCAAGCAGGACCTGCGCCCGGTGCTGATCGCCTCGGGTGTCCTGCTGCTTCTGCTCGGAGTGGCGGACGCGGTGTCGCAGTGGCGGCACCGCGGAGAACACCACGGGCACCGTGGCCACCACGTCGACACCCCCGGCAGGGAGAGCCAGGAGGCAGAGGGCCAGGGTGGCGAGGACGGCGGGCACGGTCACGACCACTCCGGCATGCCCCGCGCCGCGTGGCTGCTGTTCCTGCCCGTGCTGAGTCTGCTCCTGTACGCCCCGCCGGCCCTCGGCGCATACACCGCCGCCCGGGAGACCCCCGCGGCCGTCGACGAGCGGCAGCACTTCGGACCACTGCCCTTGGCATCGCCCGTCCCGATGACCCTCTCCGACTTCACCGGCCGTGTGCGCCAGGACCGCGCCCGGGCCGTCAAGGGACGCGACATCGAGATGACCGGGTTCGTCACACCCCGGGGGCAGGGAGGCGGCTGGTACCTGACCCGGATCATCTTCTCGTGCTGTGCGGCGGACGCCCGGACCGTGAAGGTACGGATGTACGGGTCCGCGGCCCCGCCCGCCGACACCTGGGTGGCCGTCACGGGGACCTGGCACCCGGGCGGGACCCTGGGGACGCCGTCGGCGCCGGTCGCGCTCGACACCCGCAGCGTCGAACGGATCACCCGGCCGGTGAACGCCTACACCGACGACCTTCCGCTCGCCACGTCCCGCTGACGGCCGGGTGCCCGCGATTGCCTGGCACGCCCCGCGGAGCGAACCGCCGGGAGGCCGGTCAGGCCATCCAGAAGAAGACGGCGGTCATGCGCCTCTCGTCCAGGGCGCCGCCGCCCCAGTAGCCGGTCGCGCTGTGCATGATGTTGGCCTTGTAAAGGAGCAGCCGGTTGTAGCGCTGCGGTACACGGATGTCCTCGGTGAACGCGTCCGGGGAGACGTACCGTGTGCCGAGGGCCTCGACCAGATTCGTGTGCGGCGCCTGCACCATGTTGCCGCCGAGGACCCCACCGGGCAGGCTCTGCCGGTAGAAGCTCGTGCCGCAGTCCTTCGGGACGTTCGGGCTGAGGTAGAGCACCGCGGCATAGCGGCACAGGGCGCGCGAGTCGGTGTGCGGACGGGGCTCACCCTCGTCCTTGCCGACGACCTGGACGCAGTTGTGGTTGAGGGTGCCGCCGCCGGGCGCCGTCTCCTGCCACAGTTTCCGCGCCCCGGTCTCCTTGCGCACCACTCCCTCGACGCGGGCGAGTTCGTCCGGATCGAGGCCCGGCATGGTGCGCAGCCCCGGCCAGCTCTCCTGCGTGTACGGGAACCCCTTGGCCCAGTCCTCCTCGTCCTTGGCGAGACAGCGGGCCCGCACCTCGTCCACGTTCGGCAGGATGTTGTCGAGGACCCAGTAGTCGCGACCGCGCGTGGGCTTGCGGTACGGGAGCACCGGCAGACGTGGGGGCTGTGGGGGCATGCCGGTGAACCTACAGTCGGCGACCACCACCGTTCTCTTTTCGATCGGTCAACCTTGCGTCAACTCAACTCAACGGCGGAGAAGCAAAGTTGGGTGATGGCGGATGGAGGCCGGTACGCCCCGGTGGTCAGGGTGTCGGCATGGCCGGACCGGACCGGGTCTCCTCGGGTGTCTGAGCCGAGCTGCTGTCCGGCGAGAACATCGCCATGCTCACCAGCATCGCGGTCAGGAACAGCGCCGCCGCGGCGATCAACCCCACCGTGCGCGGTGAGCGGGCGGCCAACGCGCGGATCGACGGTCGCTCCCGGCGGCCCGCCGTCGCCGCCCGGTCGCGGTGCGCCGCCGTGGGCGTCCGGTCCCGGCGGGCGCTCACCGGCGTCCGCTCGCGGTGTCCTCCGCTCGAAGGACGTTCGCGGTGCGCCGGCGTCGACACCCGCTGCCAGTGGGCCGCGCGACGGTTCGGCGCCCCGGGCGCGGACGGGAGCTTGTACGTCGTCGCCGGGCCCGCCGCCCCGCGCGGGAGCGCCGGCGGTTCCGCCGCCGGTACCGGTGCGTGACGCGGCTCGGGGACGGTGGCCGGCAGCGGTTCGGGACGGCCCCGCCAGGCGCCCGCGGCGAACCAGTCGGCGGCCTGCCGTGCGGTGGGCCGGTCCTCGGGCCGCTTGGCGAGCAGTCCGAGGAGGTAGTTCTCGAACGCAGGCGGCAGTGCGACGCCCAGCTCGCGCGGCGGCACCGGGGCGGCGTCCAAGTGCTGGTGGAGGATCGCGATCGGGGTGTCGGCGCGGAACGGCGGGTGCCCGGTGAGGAGTTGATAGAGCACACAGCCGAGCGAGTACACGTCGCTGGCCGGTCCCGCCGTCTTCCCCAGGGCGCGTTCGGGCGCGATGTACAGGCTGGTACCGACGATCTGCCCGGTCGCGGTGAGCGCTCCCGACGGGTCGTCCATGAAGCGGGCGATGCCGAAGTCGCCGATCTTCAGGGTGCCGTCCGCGTCCAGGAGCAGATTGCCCGGCTTGATGTCCCGGTGGACGATGCCCTGTTCGTGCGCGACGGCGAGCCCGGCCGCGGCCTGCGCGGCGATGTCCGCGACCCGCTCGGCGGCCAGGCGCCCGACGTCGGCGAGCGCCCCGGCGAGGCTGTCGCCCTCCACCAGTTCCATCACCAGGAACAGCCGGTCCGCGTGCTCCCCGAAGTCGAGGACGCCGACCACATGGGGGTGGTGCAGGCGTCCCGCGGTCTGGGCCTCCAGGCGGAAACGGGAGTCCGCGGTGGGATCGGCGTTCTGGGCGAGCAGGATCTTGACGGCGACGGGCCGGCCGAGCATCTGGTCGTACGCCCGCCAGACCTCTCCCATCGCGCCACGTCCGATGGTCGTGTCCAGCTGGTACCGGCCCGCGATCAGCACCTGTTGATTCATCCTCATGCCGTGAGACGAAATGCCGTGCGACGACCGGAACGCCGCCGGCCACGACTCCGCCAGGGCGAGTGATGGTGCGGTGCCGCAGCGGGTCCACCCTACTGGCACACCCACGCGATTCGATCACCGTCTCCCCCTTCTCGTGGGTGAGGCGTGACGATCCGGCCGCACGATCCCCGCGAGTCCGGCACCTGTGTCCGGATATCCGCCGACTTCATCGACTCGGACGCCGCGGGACGGGGCGCGGCGCACGCGCCTCGGCCACCGTGGGCACGGTCCGCTCCCCGGATCCGCAGGGTGCAACGGGGCACGTGCTGGAGCCCGTTGTTCCGGGACGTCCGTCCCCGCGGAGCAAGTCCCTTTGCCGTGCCTCGCGTCGGCGGCGCGGGGTGACGCGGGACGCCCTCGCCGGTCGCGGCGAGGGCGGCGGATCGCGAACCGGCTGCCGCCCGCCGGACCTGTGCAACTCCGCCGGGGTGCAAGGACGGTGGAACGCGCGATGCCGGGCGCGGGTTCTTCCCCGGCCCGGCGTCGCGGTGGGTCCGATCGGTGGTGTGCGCCCCCGCTCGGTGCCGGGCCGGGGCGGTGGTGCGGGTCAGCCCAGGCAGAGCACGAGCAGGCAGATGTGCGAGGGCGAGGTGGCCGTCGGCGCGGGGGCCGGCTGCGCCGTCCCCGAGTCCGTGCCCCCGGAGGGGGCGGGCGCGGCGGTCTGGGTCGGTGCCGGGGCGGCCTGGCTGGGAGCGGTGACCGGCGCGGCGGAGGACGGGGTGGTCACCGGCAGTTGCTGCGCCGCGGTCTGCGCCGTCCGCGTGGTCAGGGCCGTACGGGCGACGGACACCGAGTCCGGGCGGGTGTCCGGCGACGTGGTGGGTGCGCCGGGCGTGGCGGACCCGTGCCGCGGCAGCCCGGTGGCGGGCGACTGCGAGGGGTGCGCGGACCGCTGTGTGCCGGGCAGGATCGGGACCGCCGGCGGCTCCGGCGCCTGTCCGTCCGAGCCGCCCATGCTCGCGACGTCGGGTGCCGCGGCCGCCTGGGCGCGCTCCGCGGAGTGCCGGTCCATCGAGGCGAAGGTCAGGCCGCCGCCGACGAGCGCGACCGCGGTCGCGACCACGGCCCGCCGCTGGCTCTTCTTCCAGCGGGCCCGCTGGCGTCGCCGTGCCGCCCGCCCGTCGGGGGCGCCGGACGCCTCACCTCGCGGGTGGTCGACGGCGCCGTCCTCGAACGCCGCCCCGTCGGCGACCTCTTCGTCGTACCGCATGTCGGGGATGTTCGGGTTCGCGAACTCCCCTCCCGTCGCGGAGCCCCTTGCCGCTGTGGCGGCCCGGGCCGGGACGGGGTGGCCGCCGGAGGTGAGCGGAGCGATGTCCGGGGCGTAGGCGCCGCATCCGGGGCACACCAGGGCGCCGTTGAGATGCCGACGGCACGAGGAGCAGTAGTCCATTGCGGTCTTCCTGAGTTGACGTGCCGTCGCCACGCCGGGCCTCGGCTGGTCTCGTTCGCACGTGGGATCGAGCGGCCTGCAACGCTAACGGGGCATTCCCAAAACTGTGTGCAGTCTGTGTGACACTCCTGCGCGGATTCCTCGCGGGCTTCGCGCGTCCCGTGCGGTGCCGCTCCGGCGCCGGTGGTCCGGGAGGCCGCACGTGTATACGGAATCGAGACCGGCCCGAGTGTCGTCCCCTGCAACCCCCAAGCCGTCAGCGCTGTCCTAAGGGCGAACCGCGGCCCCGGAACGGCGGCCGCACACCTGGTCACGCGGGTGGCGTGCGTGACCCAGTCGGTCGAGGAGGGGACTCGCCATGCGCGGTCTCAGAGGCGTGACGGTGACAGCACTGATGGGCGGAATCCTGATGCTGACGGGGTGCGACGGTTCGCCGAGTACCGACGCCGCCTCGGGCGCTCCCTCGCCGGCCTCCCCGTCGGCCACGTCGTCGGCGTCGTCTCCCGATGCCCCCGCCGCGGCGGCCACTGCTTCGGGCGCCGCTTCCTCGGCCGCGCCGCGCCCGTCGTCCACCTCCACCCCGGCCCGGGCCACGCCCTCCACCGGCGCCGCCCGGATTCCCGCGAGCGTCCCCGGATGCCGCAACCTGTCGGTCGGCGACGACGTCAAGGCCGCCGTGACGTCGGCGTACCGGCGCGCCTTTCCCCGACTCGTCCACATCCGGCCGGAGCCGCACCGGTTCTTCTACGGTCAGTGCGGCGCCGTCCGCTACGCCGCCACCCGTTTTCAGGCGACGCCGGGTGTCACGGACGAGGAACTCGTGAACATGCAGGACGAGGGCAGCACCACCAAGTACTTCCGCGGCACCTCGGGGGGCGGCTGGGCGTATCTCGCCGGCGACGGTCTGCCGGCCGGGCCGCACGGCTGCGGCGACATCCCCGAGATCCCCGCCGCGCTGGCGAAGGCATGGGGGAACTGCTCGGCCGGACGGTGAACTTCGCGGTCCCCCGGGTGCACGTACCTCCGGGCCGGTACCGGCAACAGGGGCGCGGGCCCGATCCGGGCCCGCGGTCGTGGAGCGGGCCGGCAGTGTTGGACCGGCCGGTGGCCGTGGAGCGGTCCGGCAGCTATGACGGGCCTGTAGTCGTGGACGGCCCTGTAGTCGTGGACGGCCCTGTGGTCATGGGGCGGGCCTGATGCATCCGGGCCGCGGCTGTGTACCGGGCCCGCAACCGTGTACCGGGCCCGTCGTCGTGGACCGGCCCCGTGTTCGGGGAGCGGGCCGGTAGCCATGGACCGGGCCTGTGGTCGTGGACCGGCCCGCAACCGTGGACCGGCCCCGTGGTCGCGGACCGGCCTGTAACCGTGGACCGGCCCGTGCCCGTGGACTGACCTGTAGTCCCCGTGGACTGACCTGCAGTCATGGACCCGGTCCGGTGGCCGTGGACGGGGCCGGTGGCGATGGACCGGCCCCGCGGTCATGGACCCGCCCCGTAACCGTGGGCCGGGCCGGCCGCCGCGGTCGGCTGGTACGACGCAGGCGCGGCCTCAAGGCCCGCCGGGCCGGACGGCTCACGGGCGCCTTCGCGCACCCGGCCTTTCACCACGCCGAGGCCGCGCCCGGGCGGGAGCGACGGGCCGGGGGCGCACGGCCCGCGTCGGCCCCCGGCCGATTCAGTCGGGCCGGCGCAGTCCGGCGACGAGGACCTCGACCAGCCGTCGTGCGTCGTAGCGGGAATCGTTCTCCGCGCCGATGCAGAGGTTGCCGACGCCGCGCATCAATTCGTAGGCCTGCAGATCGGAACGGATCTCGCCCGAACCGGCCGCGGCGTCGAGCAGGTGCGTGCACACCGGCACGAGCCGGTCGAGGAAGTAGGCGTGCAGGGCGTCGAAGCCGGCGTCGTCGGACCGCAGAACGGCGGCGAGACCGTGCTTGGTGACCAGGAAGTCGACGAAGAGGCTGATCCATTTCCCCAGTGCGGCGTAGGGGGTCGGTCCGGTCGCGAGCAGGTCCGGACCGGCCTGCGCACACGCTTCGACCTGGTGCCGGTAGACGGCGATGATGAGATCCGCCCGCGTCGGGAAATGGCGGTAGATCGTGGCCGTCCCGACACCGGCCCTGGCCGCGATGTCGCGCACCGGCGCCTCCACGCCCGACTCCACGAAGACCGCGGCGGCCGCCTCCAGCAGGGCCTCCTCGTTGCGCCGGGCGTCCGCCCGTCTGGGCCGGCCCGCGGGCCCCGCGGCCTGATCGGCGTCCTTCATCGCTCCGCTCCCTCCACAGCCTCCCTTGCTAAACGGGACGCTGTTCCGTATCGTCAAAACGGGACGTGGTTCCGTTTGCTGATGATGCCAGAGCAGGGAACCGACCACCAAGCCATGCGCCGCCGTGCCATGCGCTGCCGTCCCGCTTCATCCCTGATCGAGGAGGCACGACCATGCAGTACCGCACCTTGGGCCGCACCGGAGTGCAGGTGAGTTCCCTCGCGCTCGGCGCGATGAACTTCGGCGCCATCGGGCGCACCACCCAGGACGAGGCCACCGCCGTCGTCGACGCCGCCCTGGAGGGCGGGATCAACCTCATCGACACCGCCGACATGTACGGCCGCGGCGAGTCCGAGGAGATGGTCGGCAAGGCCATCGCGGGCCGCCGCGACGACATCGTGCTGGCCACGAAGGCGGGCATGCCGATGAGCGACGAGCCCAACCATCGGGGCGCTTCGCGCCGCTGGCTGGTCGCCGAGCTGGACAGCAGCCTGCGCCGCCTCGGTGTGGACCACGTCGACCTCTACCAGATCCACCGGTGGGACCCGACCACCGGCGACGAGGAGACGCTGTCGGCGCTGACCGACCTGCAACGCGCCGGAAAGATCCGCTACTTCGGCTCCTCCACCTTCCCCGCCCACCGCATCGTGGAGGCGCAGTGGGCCGCCCGCGAGCACCGTCTGGGCCGGTACGTCACCGAACAGCCCAGCTACTCGATCCTGCAGCGCGGCATCGAGACCCATGTGCTGCCCGTGACCGAGCAGTACGGGCTCGGCGTGCTGGCGTGGAGCCCGTTGGCCTCGGGATGGCTGACCGGCGCGATCCGCGAGGGCCGGGACATCACCACCAGCCGCTCGACGTTCATGCCGGAACGCTTCGACACCTCCCTCCCCGCCAACCGGGCCAGGCTCGACGCAGTCGAACAACTGGCCGCGATCGCCGACGAGGCCGGACTGAGCATGATCCAGCTCGCTCTCGGGTTCGTGACCGCGCATCCCGCCGTGACCTGCGCACTCGTCGGTCCCCGCACGCTGGACCACCTGCACACGCAACTCGCCGCCGCCGACACCGTGCTCGGCCCCGACGTGCTCGACGCGATCGACGCCGTCGTCGCCCCCGGCACCGACCTGGCCGCGCACGAGAAGTACGACACTCCGCCCGCGCTGCTCGACCCGTCACTGCGGCGTCGCTGACCGTCCCGGCGACGGAAGGGACCGATGTTCCATGCCCCGCACACCCCGACCCGGTTTCGGGATCATGACCGCCCCCTCGCAGGTCGACTACCACGACGTCCTGCGGGTCTGGCGCGAGGCGGACGGGATCCCCGAGATCGAGCACGCGTGGCTGTTCGACCACCTCATGCCGATCGGCGGCGATCCGTCCGGGCCGGCCTACGAGGGCTGGACACTGCTGTCGGCCCTTGCCGCCCGGACCCGGCGGCTGCGGCTCGGCGTACTGGTGACCAGCAACCGGTTCCGGCCGCCGGCGATGCTCGCCAAGATCGCCACGACCGTGGACATCGTCTCCGGCGGCCGGCTCGACTTCGGTATCGGCGTCGGTTCACGGCCCGGCCATCCGCTGGCCCGGCGCGAGTACGAGGCCCACGGTCTGCCCTTCCACGACTCCGCGCGGGCCGTGGCGAGCCTCGCCGAGGCGTGCACGGTGATCCGGCGGCTGTGGACCGAGACCGAACCGTTCGACTTCCACGGCACCCACGTCCGGCTCACCGGAGCGTTCGGCAACCCCAAGCCCGTCCAGCGTCCCCATCCGCCGATCCTGATCGGCGGCCGCTCGTCCTCGACCCTGCGGGTGGCCGCCGAGCACGCCGATCTGTGGAACATCCCGGGCGGCGACCTGGACGACTGCCTCCGCCGCAGCGCCCTGCTGGACCGCTACTGCGCCGAGATCGGCCGCGATCCGGCCTCCATCACCCGCTCGATCCATCTGCCCGTCTCCTACGACCGGCCCGGCGGCACCCGGGACGCGATCGGCGACGCGGTCGGCGCCGGCTTCCGGCACATCGTCCTCGGGCTGCCGGCGCCGTACCCCGCCGACGTGGCGCGGTGGGTCACCGACGAGCTCATCACCCCTACGGCCTGACTCCGGCAGCGGTGGCCGACGGCGCTCCCGGCATCCACCGGGACCATCCCCGCTTCCCCGGGCGCCCGGCGTTCGTTCCGCGGGGGTGAGCGGTCACCGGGACTCGGGGCGCCACCGGCGCGCGCTCGGCTCGTACGCGTCGTCGGGCGCACGGGTGACGGCCAGGAGCGCCATGTCATCGGTTCTCCGGCCGCCGGTGTGCCGGCACACATCGGCGAGGAGGGCGTCCAGGAGAGCGTCGGGACCGGAGTGCCGCCGTCCCGTGAACCTGCCGACGGGGTCGTAGAAGGCGCCCGACGCGTTCCGGGCCTCGGTCAGCCCGTCGGTGTAGAGCAGCAGCCCGGCGCCCTGGGGGAACGCGACCGGGTCGACGCGCGCGGTGTCGACGCTCAGGGCGCCCAGGCCCAGGGGCAGGGCGGGCCGGCAGGGCTCGACGTACCGCACCGTGTCCCCGAGGAACAGCAGGGGCGCCGGATGCCCCCGGTTGACCAACCGGACCTCGTTCCCCCGCGGGGGGAATTCCGCCAGCAGGGCCGTGACGAACCATTCGGCGGGGAGCGGGCTCCCCGACTGCGCGGCCTCCCGGACCAGGGCCTGCTCCAGCCGGTCCGAGAGCCCGGTCAGGGCGGGCTCCCGCAGGGCGGCCTCCCGGAACGTCCCGAGAGCGACCGTGACCGCCCTGACCGCGTCCATCCCCTTGCCGCACACATCGCCGATCAGACAGCGCACGCCATAGGGGGTGTCGAGCACCGCGTAGAGGTCCCCGCCGATCTGGGCATCCGTCTGGGCGGCCTCGTAACGGGCGGCGAAGCGCAGCGGACCGATGCGCGCCGGCGGGCCCGGCAGTACGGCGCGCTGAACGGCGGTGGCGATACCGCTCACCGACTGCAGCTTCACCTCGCGGTGGTACAGCAGGCGGTTGAGGAAGACCGCCACCCCGGCCACGGTCGCCACCATGGCCAGCTCGCTGAACATCGCACTTCCGCGATGGCCGAAATACCAGAACATGGCCCAGTCGAGGACGAGCGCACACACCCCGACGAGGACGGTCCCGCACAGGGACAGCAGCGGGGCGGCCACCAGGACCGCGGCCGCGTAGAGGGCCGAGGCGCTGACGGTGGGCGGTGTGGTGCAGTCGATCGCCCCGGCCACGAGCAGCAGGAGGGCCGGCAGCCAGTGGCTCCGCCTGCCCAGCCGCTTCCACACTCCCAGCCCTGCCACCTGCAGCTCCCGACGCCGACCGGCTCCTGGCCCGGCCAGGCTTACCACCGGGACCGTCGCCTCCCGGCGCGCGGCTCGCCCACACCGCCTCCCGCCACGCGGTGGCGGTCGGCCAACCGGGGTAGCGCTTCTCCCGGGGCGTCCTTCCGGGCCGTGCTCGCCGCGGACGGCACGAAGGCGGGGGCTCACGACGGGGGTCTTCGCGTGGAGGTGGGGCCGACGAGGGCCTCGACTCAGGGTGAAGAAGGAGCGGCGGGGCGCCGGTGCTGGAACGGGCCGTTGCGTGGATATGCCGGAGTGCTGTCCGCGGGTGCCGGTGTACGAAGTGTCCCGGTGACCTGACGCTACTCCCGGAGAGGCAGGACGGCCCGCTACCCGGTCGCCGTCTCGTCTCTGCCCGCGGCCTCGTGCCCGGACCTGCTGGTCTCCAGCCAGGACCGTGCGGGTTCTGCCGCGCGGGTGGTGTCCACGGTGAGGTCGAGGCGGGTTCCTCCGTCGGGGCCCGCGGGATAGCTGCGTTGCTCGGTGGCCGCGAAGCAGCGACGGAGTACCTCCGCCACCCTGCGGGCGACCTCGGGCGACGCGGCGACGATGTGGACCTCGGCGTTCCCGTCCGAGGATGTTTGCGTGGACCGCACGGCGACCTCGGAGTTCGGTATCCCGAAAGGGGACGGACTGGACTTATCAGTCTACTCCGTCCCAAACGGGCGGATCCGATTTCCAAAGGCCATGCGCTCGCCCTCAAGGAGAGGCGGGCGCCCTCCGGCCTCGGCGCCGTGCCCGTCTCCCGTCTGTCTTGCTCACCCCGCTGTCGCAGGCGTTCCGCGCCAGGCTTCCTGGGCGGTGGCATAGGCGGGGAAGCGGCCCAGCATGCCGCCGCCCAGCAGGACAAGGTCGATACCGAGGCTGCTGTGGACGACGCGGACCCAGCCCTGCCGGGCCCGGCAGTCTTCCCACGCCTCGCACAGCGGTCCCAGGATGCTTCCGTCCGCGAAGGTCACCGCACGGAAATCGACGATGAGGAAGACGCGCCCACGTCCCGTGCGGGCGTCCTCCAGAGACTGCACCAGGGGTGCCACGGTGGTCGGGTCCAACTCGCCGCGGGCCTGCACCATCCGGCATTCATCGAACAGTTCGGGCGTACGGAAAGGCTCGCGTGGGTCGGGATGAGCGCACATGCGCGCCATCTCCTCTGTCCGGGTCGGAGCTTCAAAAAGAGGGCGCGGCGCGCGGGGGCCGGGGCGGCCACCGTCGAGGTCCGGGCGACCCGCGGCGCCGTCGGCAGCCGCGGTGCCGGGCCCGGGCTTGTGGTGGGAGGTCTCCCGGCGTTCTCCGTCGGAAGCCTGCCGAAATCTATGTACGCAGCAGTCGTTGGGTGAGCTCCCGGTACTGCCTCAGAGCGCTCCGGAGTTCGGCGGATTCCGTTTCGGGGTCCCGGTCCTGCCAGCCCTCGCGGACGACTCGCCGCGCCTCCGAAAGGGCGTTCATGAGCTGGGAGGCAGCTTCGTCGAAGGCGCCCTCGGCCTCCTCCAGTGCCTCGCGCGGGGTGTCCGCGAAGGTGTTGACGGCATGTCCGAGGCGGCGCACGATCTCGTCCCGTTCTTGCGGAGGGAGCAACGGATCCGGGCCCGTGGTGCGGCGTCCGCCCGGGCCCGGGGACCGGTCCGCGGGCTGCTGGGCGCGTGTCTGGTCGTACATCGTGGTGTGTACCGCTTCCGCTTGTGATGGAGGGTCACCGCCTCAAGGCGCCCTTCGCCTTCTCGACGGCCTGCTTCAGACTTCCGGAGACCCGGTCGACGCTGCCCTTCATGGCCCTCAGCCGTCCTGCCAGTCAACGTCCGGCGACGATGCGTGTCAATGCGACGCCGGCTCGAGCGCAACCCGCTGTCCGACAGGCCGTCACCAGCACACCACGCATCCTCCAGGGGCAGTCCGTGACCCCGGCCCCACCGGCGTCGGACGCGGCCGGACGGACCTCTCGGCCGCCGCCATCCGTCTCCTGGACCGCCTCGGCGGGCGCGCGAGGCGCGCCCGCCGACGCCGAACCGAGTCGCCGCGCATCACGCCTGACGGCAACCACGCGTTGCCATCAGCCAGTTGCCAGGAGCCCCAAGACCACCGGGCTCCAGCCCCCGCTTCCCTCCACCCCGTCCTCCGCCTGCGGCCGACGCCCCGCACACCGTCGTCCTGCTGTCCGCCGGCCGAGGGCGCTGGGACCTTGTGGTCGTGCCTCGGTACACCACCGGGGACGCCGCAAAGCCACTCATGGCGGCCGCGGCGGGCGACCTCGGGGCAGGCTGACCCGGCCGCGGCACGCTGTGGGCACGGGGTCGTCGATGGGAGGCGCCCGAGATGTCCGCGGCCTTCGGCGGGCCCGGTCGGCGAAGCCGGCCGTACGTACTCCATGGGCGGCTGCCATCGCAGGTGCCGAGCGCCGAGGGTGCGGCAGGGACGGGTCACGCCGGTTGTCGCCGGACAGCCCTTCGGTGACAACCGGCGGAGCGGTTCGTACCGGTCTCGTGCGGTATGCGCCTCATGGCCGAAGCGCCGCCCCTGCGGGACGCGGATTCGGGTGTTCGGCCGCTCACAGGCCGGGTGCCACGTCCTCGGCTCGCCAACCGGGAAAAGTCACATAGCCTGCCGTTGCCGTGGAAAGCGTCACCAACCGGTTGTGTCCTCGTCGCTCCAGGCCTGTCGGGCCGGCTTGACCGGGCGCGCGTCGTGGCAGGTGAAGCCGAGGCGGGTCAGCGCCCGGCGCATTTCATCCGACGTGAAGTCCCGGCGGTTCTGCCTGGTGATCACCTCCCCGACCTGCATCACGGGGAAGACGCGGCCGTCGATGGTCACGGACACGCCGGTGACAGGTTCGGGTGCGATGCCACTCATCGACTGCTCGACCTCGCTCTTGACCAGGTCGAAGGGGAAACGGGCGATCACACAGCGCATGGATGCCTCCACAGGGACGGGTCGGATCACCGGAGAGGCCGACCGCGCGGCGGGCGGCCGGACGGCGGTCAGGATGTGAGAGCCAGGACGCCCAGGGCGTAGCCGTGCTCATCGATCACGGGGGAAACGTGCAGGGCCCGGACCCGCATGGCGGCTTCCGCCTCGCCGAGTGCGGCCGTGGACGAGGTGAACGGCCCGCGATCGAGCGGGAGGTCCCGCAGCCGCGTCCGGTCGCTGTACCACGAGCCGCCCCGGTGTGCGGCGAGCTGGGACCGGGTGACCAGTCCCGTGCAACGGCCGTCCTCGTCCTGGAGGAGCAGGTGCGGGACGCGGGCGCCGATGAGGACGGAGAGAGCCACGTCGACGTCCATGTGGTCGTCGACCTGTGGTCCGGGAGCGTGCATGGCATCGCGGGCGGTCGGACCGGTGCCGTAGGCATGCCGTGTGAGGGTCGGAATCGGCGTCAAGAGCTTCTCCTCTTCGTCGGAACGTGCGGGACGGGCGACGTCCGGTCCCGACCGCTGCGAGTGCTTACCCGTGCCGCGGTCGTCGGGGGTTCCGCCGCGGGCCGACCGACTCCCTTGGCGGCCCGGCCGCTTTTGCCACGGCCGGCAGCCCGGCCCAGACGACCACGGCCTGTGGATCCCCTGCCCTCGCGGGGTTCGGCGGGCTGCGGGGGGAGGGTGACGGGCACGCCGGAGGGCGTGCGTGCGCCGGTGATGCGGTGCAGTTCGGCCGCGCCGGGGCGGATCCGGGCGGTGCGCGCGGTGATGCCGGCGTCGGCCATCAGACGGTCCACCGCGCGGCGCTGGTGAGGCAGGACGAGGGTGACGACGGTGCCGGACTCGCCGGCGCGGGCGGTACGGCCGCCGCGGTGGAGGTAGTCCTTGTGGTCGCCGGGCGGGTCGACGTTCACGACGAGGTCGAGGTGGTCGACGTGAATACCGCGGGCCGCGACGTTGGTGGCCACCAGGACCGTGATCTGACCGTCCTTGAACCGGGCGAGGGTCCGGTTGCGCTGTGCCTGGGACCTGCCACCGTGCAGGGCCGAGGCGTGCACACCCACGGACAGCAGGTGCGTGGTCAGCCGGTCCACGGCGTGCTTGGTGTCCAGGAACATGATCACGCGTCCGTCGCGGGCGGCGATCTCGGTCGCGGTGGTGTCCTTGTCGCCGTCACGCACGTGGAGCAGATGGTGCTCCATGGTGGTGACGCTGCCCGCCGGCGGGTCGACCGAGTGCACCACGGGGTCGTGCAGGTAGCGGCGCACCAGGAGGTCGATGTCACCGTCCAGGGTGGCCGAGAACAGCAACCGCTGCCCGGCGGAGGGGACTTGGTCCAGCAGCGTGGTCACCTGCGGCAGGAAGCCCATGTCCGCCATCTGGTCGGCTTCGTCGAGGACGGTGACGGTGACCCGGTCCAGTCGGCAGTCGCCCCGCTCGATGAGGTCCTTGATGCGTCCGGGCGTCGCGACGACCACCTCGGCGCCGCCGCGCAGGGCACTCGCCTGCCGGCCGATCGACATGCCGCCCACCAGGGTGGCGAGCCGCAGTCTCAATGCGCGGGCGTAGGGGGCGAGCGCCTCGGTGACCTGCTGGGCCAGTTCCCGGGTGGGGACGAGGACGAGGGCGAGCGGCTGCCGTGGCTCGGCTCGCTGCCCGTCGAGGCGGGCCAGCACCGGCAGGCCGAAGGCGAGCGTCTTGCCCGAGCCCGTACGGCCCCGGCCCAGGACGTCCCGGCCCGCGAGCGCGTTGGGCAGCGTGGCCGCCTGGATCGGGAAGGGCACGGTCACGCCGTCGGCGCTGAGCGCTGCCAGCAGTCGTGCGGGCATGTCCAGTTCGGCGAACGTCTCGACCGCGGGCAGTGGCTCGGTCAGGGTGACCGGCGCGGTGAACTCCTGTCGGCGTGGGGCGGAGCCCTGGCCGCTCTTGCGCCCGGTGCCCGGACGAGGGCCCGGCCGGCCCGACTCCTCCGTACGGAAACGGCTGCCGCGAGCGGAGCCTGCCGAGCGCGTGGCACCGCGGTCCGCGCGGTGGTGACCGGACTTGCTGTCGGTGCGGCGGGTACGGTTCATGGCGGAACCTTCCTCGATGCGGCGTATCGAGGAATTCCGTCCAACGGCTTACCGCCGTAAGGAATCACAAGACTGAGCCGAATAAAAAAGCAAAAGGTCGGGCCGCTTGATGCCGAAGCCCGGACTGTCAGCGATCCGGAGATCCAGGAAACCCGGAAACGCAATGGGTCAGGCCCGCACCCCAAGAGTGCGGGCCCCGGCCATACGATGCGCGAGCCTGTGGCCCGCGACGTTCACGTCTGCGTCAGGCGGGAATGATGTTCTCTGCCTGCAGGCCCCTCTGGCCCTGCGTGACGTCGAAGGTAACCTTCTGGCCCTCCTGAAGTTCGCGGAAGCCATTGGTGGCGATGTTCGAGTAGTGGGCGAACACGTCAGCGCCGCCGCCGTCCTGCTCGATGAAGCCGAAACCCTTTTCCGCGTTGAACCACTTCACGGTGCCAGATGCCATATTGGATCTCCCTCGGGGGCAGTGTCGGCTCCGCACTGCGCGGCGCCGAGTCGCCGCGATGATCACCCCTCCGGAAAAATCCGAAAGCTCTGCGAAGAAAAAATCTCTGGCAATCAAAACTGCAACTGCCGTCACGTTAACACAGGTCGGGTCCGGAGCGTCCCTGCACATTCGGAATCCTCCGGTAATCCTCATCCGACTGGATTCCGGATTTCTGTGTCGGCGGTACTAGATATTTGTGCCCTGCTCGTCCAGCTTCCGGCGCATTTCCCGGTTCAGGCGCAGGGCGTCGGCGAGCTGATTTTCCAGAGAGATGATGCGGCAGGCGGCCTCGACGGGGGTTCCCTGATCGACCAACTCACGGGCGCGGGCGGCGATGCGCAACTGGCGGCGGGAGTACCGGCGATGGCCGCCTTCCGACCGTAGGGGAGTGATCAGCTCGGCTGCACCGACCGACCGGAGGAAGGCGGGGGTGGTACCGAGGACATCGGCGGCGCGCCCCATGGTGTAGGCGGGGTAGTCGTCGTCGTCGAGGTTGCCGGTGACAGGATCTTTCTCAGCGGGCATGGCACCTTCGTTTCGGGGACACGGAGAGGGACCGGACGTGCGCGGCACCCGCACTCGGAAGGAATCAGCGCCACCTGCACCGTGCAAGAAGCGTATCTCCGGCGAGCCCGGACATGCGGTCTCGCCTGGGCAACGCCCGAGGAGCCGCCGCCCGGCCGCGGCGGTCCTCGTCGGCCAGGATCGAGTCGGCGAGTAGCGCCGGTTCGCCGGCCTCGGGAGGCTCCTTTCCGGACCTCAAGCCCTCGATCGCGTCGCCGCCGTCCTTCCGGCACAGACCGCACCGCGGCCCCGGGCCGCCCGGTCGCAGAGACCTCGAAGCCTCGCGGAGTACCCGGCCGACACCACAGCGTTTCCACGACACCCCGACACGGTCACTCCGGCCGGGCCGGTCACCCTCTGTGCGGATCGCACCGGCCGTCGCGGTGCGCGCCGTGCCACAGCCATGTCCACCACGGCTTTCCCACGGCGGGGGGCCAGATGCGGCCGACGCGACGTCCGGGCCGTACGACCATGGGCACGCTGTGAGGCGTTCCGCTCCTGCCCGATGACGCGCCACGCCGATGCGGCCTTGCGCCGACGAAGTCCCGGCTGTCAGAAGGGATTTCGGCGGACCGAGGGCCTCCCTGCCCGAATCGCCCTATGCCCGGGTTGAAACTGCAGGTCAGCGATACTCCGCCGGATAGGGAGCAGGAAGCATGTTGTAAATGCACAAGCCCCAGGCCGCTGACCTGGGGCTTCAATAAGAGCGGGTGACGAGAATCGAACTCGCGCTCTCAGCTTGGGAAGCTGATGTTCTACCATTAAACTACACCCGCGTAAGACACCCGTTGATCCGGTGCCGTTATGCCCGATCACTGTACCTCATCTCGGACCCCCGGTGCTCAGGCCGCGGGGTCCGACGTCGTTCCGGGGTGTGGATGCGGCTGCGGCGGGCCGGAGTTGGGGCGTACGGTGGGGGTGGTGGAGAGGGGCCGTGTGCGGCCGGAGTGCCGCCTGGAGGGCCGTCCCTTTCATCCCGTAATGTGCTTTCGTCGTCCGTCACGGCAGTGAGACGAAGACTCTTGGGGAAGGGACTCAGAGGACTTGATGGAGCGCACCGTCGTCCGTTGTGCCGAGGGGCACGTGTTCAGCACCGCTTCGTTCCCGATGCAGCAGGCCGAGCGCCTCGGCCCCGGCCGGCTCGTCCGGTGTCCACGCTGCGCCCGGCTGCGCAGTGTGGTGCCGGTGGCCCTGGAAAAGCGGTAGGGACCACAGCGGTACAGGCGCGCGGGGAGGGCACGATTGTGGCGGCCCCGCGCGCCTTGCGTATTCTCGGGACGTGCTTCTCTCAGACAGGGACATCCGGACCGAGATCGACAAGGGCCGGGTCGTGATCGACCCGTTCGACCCGACCATGGTGCAGCCCTCGAGCATCGATGTGCGGCTCGACCGCTACTTCCGGGTGTTCGAGAACCACAAGTACCCCCATATCGACCCCTCCGTGGAGCAGGTCGACCTGACCCGGCTCGTCGAGCCCGAGGGCGACGAGCCGTTCATCCTCCACCCCGGCGAGTTCGTCCTCGCCAGTACGTACGAGATCATCAGCCTGCCCGACGACCTCGCCTCGAGGCTCGAGGGCAAGAGCTCGCTCGGGCGGCTCGGGCTCGTCACCCACTCCACCGCCGGGTTCATCGACCCGGGCTTCTCCGGGCATGTGACGCTCGAGCTGTCCAACCTCGCCACCCTCCCGATCAAGCTCTGGCCGGGCATGAAGATCGGGCAGCTGTGCATGTTCCGGCTGAGCTCGCCGGCCGAGTTCCCCTACGGCAGCGAGCGGTACGGCTCGCGCTACCAGGGGCAGCGCGGGCCCACGGCCTCCCGCTCCTTCGTCAACTTCCACCGGACCCAGGTGTGAGCGGGGCATGACCGACGTACGGGAGAACCTGACCTACGACGACTTCGGGCACGCCGTCCGCGAACTCGCGCAGGCGATCGCCGACGACGGCTACCGTCCCGACATCGTGCTGAGCATCGCGCGGGGCGGCGTCTTCGTGGCCGGCGGCCTCGCCTACGCCCTGGACTGCAAGAACATCCACCTGGTCAACGTGGAGTTCTACACCGGCGTGGGCACGACGCTCGAGATGCCGGTGATGCTCGCCCCCGTCCCGAACGCGATCGACTTCACCGACAAGAAGGTCCTGATCGCCGACGACGTGGCCGACACCGGCAGGACGCTGAAGCTGGTGTACGACTTCTGCCGCGAGGCCGTGGCCGAGGTCCGCACGGCGGTGATCTATGAGAAGTCCCACTCGCTCGTGAAGTGCGAGTACGTGTGGAAGCGCACGGACGCCTGGATCAACTTCCCGTGGAGTGTTCTGCCTCCCGTAAGCAAGTCGGGGGAGCCGGTGACCCCGTCGAAGGAAGCGCTCTAGTTCCGTTCTTATGTCCGGCGCTGACACCGAGCGGCCGCACGGGGTCAGCGCCGACCGACATCTCCCACCCTCGAAGTCGTTGTCCGGCCGTCGTGCCGTGATGCAGCGGTCGCTCGGGTCCCTGCCCATCCGCGCTCGTCCCTCGTTGTTGGTGTCGGCCGCCGGTGTCAGCGGTCGCATAGCGTGTGAAGCAGGTGACGGTGCTTCAAGGCAGGGGGACACGCGTGATCGTCTGGGTGAACGGCGCCTTCGGGAGCGGGAAGACCACTCTGGTCGACGAGTTGCAACGGCGCCGGCCTGCGGCTTTGGTGTACGACCCCGAGCAGATCGGTTACGTGTTGCGTGACATCGTCGAGGTGCCGACCGGGAACTTTCAGGACTTGCGCCTGTGGCGCCGGCAGGTGATCAGCATGGCCGTGGGGCTGCTGGAAGAGTACGAACGCCCGATCCTGGTTCCGATGACGCTGGTCGACCCACAGTACGTGGCCGAGATCTTCGGCGCGTTGGAGGAAGCGGAGGTGGCTGTCCACCACTTCTTCCTCAAGGTCCCGTCTGAAGCACTGGCTCGGCGGATCGACGCCCGGACTGTGGCGCCGAACGATCCTGAACGTGACGAGGCTGCCCGCCAGTGGTGCAAGGCGCAGATCGAACAGTGTGTGGCGGCAGTCGACACCTTGCCGACTGACACGATCTTCTTGGACGGTGAGCGTCCTTGCCGGGAACTGGCCGACGAGGTCTTGAGCCGTGTGACCGTGAGCCGGTGACCACGGTTACCGTCCAGTAGGCAGCGCCGGATCCGCAAACCCCGTCGAAGGAAGCGCTCTGCCCCCCGGGCGGGCGTCGGCTCGCAGGCCGTGGTCCTCGTGTCGGCGCCCCCCTCGTCGCAGGTCGTTGTCTGAACGAGGGGGGTGCGCGCCGGGGTCGCAGGGTCCGTCATCGGGACGTACTGCCCGGTCGTGGCGCTCAGCCGCGGTGGACCCTGACGCCGTCGGCCTCGAAGTCGTAGACGTTCTGGTTGATCCGCAGACCGTCGACGGCGCCGACCCACATGCTGTCGCGGCCGTAGCCCACGGCGACGGTGAGGATGACGGGTGCGGCGCCCCCGTCGTTCAGGCGGGTCTTCACCTCGGTGAAGGAGCACGGCGAGAGTGAGGTGCAGCCCGTGGCCGTGCCCTCGGCGCCGGTCAGGTACCAGGTGCCGCTGGTGGCGGCGTTGATGTAACCGCTCCACCGGTCGGTCACCGGGGCCGCCGGCGGCAGCCAGACCAGCGAGGTGTAGTTGTCGGTGACCGGTACGGTGCTCAGGTTCGCATCGATCTCGAACCTGATGTTCGGCATGTTCCTGAGGCCGCCGTACGTCACGTTCTCGCCGGACTGGAACACATGGAACCCGACCCGGTTGAGACCCAGCACGGGATCGCCGTGGAAGTCGACCTCGTTGCCGAAGTCGACCTTCTCCCGTGCGTCGCCGGCCGCGACGGAGCTGTCCGCCACCTGGATCCCGAGGCTTCCCACTCCATAGGGCGGTCTGGCGGACGGCCCCTGTACGTCGTACTTGCCGAACGGACCGTCCCTCAGGGCCGCCACGGGAGAGCCGACCGTGTTGCGGGTGATCACACCCCAGTGCTCCGAGCGCCCAGGGGCCGGGTCCGCGGCGGCGGAGGCCGGTGCCAGGGCCGAGGCGGCCGCGATCGTGGTCAGGGCGGTGACGATCAGCGTCTTCGTTTTGGGCATGCCAAAGCGAGCGTTCACACTCACTCCTTCGAGATGGATGAAGGTCAGGTGCGCGCCGGTAGCCGCCCGACGCGACGCTGGTCACCGTATATAACTATCAGTGACCATAACGTTCGCGACATACTGCGCATCTGTGGGAATCCGGGCCACAAAACAAAAGGCCCGGATGTGAACGTCACTCCGTGTAATGAGGCGCCTGCGTCGCGGAACGCGCCGCGAGCTCACCGGGCGCCTGATTCCGCCGCCCGTCGCCGCCGGGGCGCTCGGGAGCCATGCTCCGGCGCAGCACCCCGAGGGCACCCTCGGCGCCCGCGCGACTAGAACGTGCCCAATTTGATGATCGAAAGGATCGCGATCAGCTGGATCGCCGACGCGCCCAGGGCCTTCGGCCACGGCAGGTCGTGGGACTTCGACACCATGAGCGTCAGCAGCGCGCCCGCCCCGATCCAGGTGGCCCAGCCGAGGATCTGGACGAAGGATTCGTCACCGCCGAGGAACATCGCGACGACCAGGCGCGGTGCGTCCGTGATGGACATGATCAGCATGGAGAGGCCGACCGTCGGCTGCCAGGCGCCGTCGCCGCCGAGCTGGCGGGCGAGGGTGTGGGTGACCACGCTCAGCACGAAGGAGCTGACCACCATGGCCACGGCGGTCGTCAGCACGATCGGGATCGCGTTGTCCAGTGTGGCGGTGATGGCGTCCTCGCGCGCGCCGTCGAAGCCGAAGACCGCGAGCAGGCCGTAGAGGAAGGTCACGATCAGGGCCGGGCCCCACATCGTGTAGTCCCGCATCTGCAGGAAGGTCCGGGTCGGGGAGAACACGATGCCCCGCAGCAGGTCCTTCCAGTGCAGACGGGGACCGACCGGCGGTGCCGAGGCCTGGCCCGCGCGGTACGTCTCGCCCGCGCTGTAGGGGTCCTCGCCGACCGAGAACGCCTGCGTATGGCCCGGATTGTTCGCCGCGTACGGGTCGGGTGCGTGGAAGTGGCCCTGGCCGTCGTCACCGAAGTACTCCGGCTCACCCTGGCCCTGGGCCCCCCGCCACTGCTGCCGGCCGCCGTGGGGCTGCGGGCCCCCGTGCCGCTGCTGCGGCGCGGAGGGGTAGCCGTACGTCGGGCCCTGCGGCACCTGCTGTCCGTACGGGGGTTGCTGCGGTCGCGCGTGAGGAGCGCGGTCCGCCCGGTCGCGTCCGATCCTGAATCCAGCCACATCTTCGAACGTACCCGGTACCGGAGGGCGGCGTGCCGGGCCCGGGGGGAAGGGGAGGGCATTGGGGCCGAGCTGTGACATCCCGTAAGGGCCCGGGGGACGGGAATCGGGGACATATCGGTGGCGGTGGCGTTTGCACGCGCATCCTGTGTGTGCATCCCGGCCCGAAGGGCGGGACACCCGGCCCCGGTCGGCACTCCGCCGCAGCTCCGAGGCGGCCGAACGAGTGCCACCGCTCCGCCGTCTGTGGCGTACCGGAGCGCGTCTGTTTCTGTTCGAAACGATTGATGGCGTTGGATTTTCCTGCCTGATCCCTCTGCATGCCGACTCCGTTCGCCGGTCCGTGGTGCGCGGACGGCTCGACGCGAACGAGCGCGGCACGGCGCATCGGGGTAGGGACGACGGACGCGACTGCGGAGAGGTGATAGCGACGGTGGAACAGCCCACGCGCCCCACGAAACGCCCTTCGCACGGTCCGGCACTGTCCGGCCGGCACCGACGTGGCCGCCGGCCGGACGCCTGCCGCCCCTGTCCGCCGCCTTCGTCGCCCGTCGTACGGCCAGCTGTCGAACGTATGCGCGATATCCATGGCCGCGAGTCCTTCCGGGAGCTCCGCCCCCGCTGCCGGTGGGAGTTGAGGGCCGCATGACACGGACCGTCCAGACCCTCCCCGACACGGCCGCCCCGCCCACCCCCGAACCCCAGGCCCGGCGGAACCGCCGGCGTGTCCGGCTGCTGCTGTGGGCGCTCGTGGTCGTTCTCCTCGCGGGCCTCGGGTGGATCCTCGTCACCGGCCTGCTGGCGCGTGCCGAGCTCGTCGGCAGCCGGAACGATCTGAGCAGCCTGCGCACGAGGATGACGACGCCCTCGGACCCGGCCGCCAGTGCGGGGCACGGCACGGACCGCGGTGAACTCGCCCTGCAAGCCGCCCGTTCCGCGGCGGAACACGCCGAACGCGCCCACCGGCTCACCGCCGGTCCGGCCTGGTACGTGGCGGCGCATCTGCCGTTCGTCGGCGGTCCCTTCGAGACCGTGCGCGGCGCGGCCGAGGTGCTCGACCGCCTGGGCGGACGGGTACTGCCCGCCGCATTGCGCACCGTTGACCGAGTCACCGCGGACGCGGGCGGCAGCCATATCAACCTCGCCGAACTGCGCAGAGCCGTACCGGATCTCGAGGAGGCCTCGCAGCAGGCGGCCTTGGCCCGAGTGGAGGCGGACAGGCTGCCGCGGCGGACCTGGCTGCATTCCGTCGATCGTGCCCGCGGTCAACTCCTCGCCGGGCTCAAGCGGGTGGCGCCCGTGATGGAGAACGCCGCCGTGGGCGCCCGCCTGTTGCCGCCCATGCTGGGGGAGGGCGGTCCGCGCCGTTACCTCCTGGTGTTCCAGAACCCCGCCGAGGCGCGCGGGACGGGGGGTATGCCCGGCGCCTACGCCGTGCTGACCGCCGACAAGGGCCGACTGGCACTGCCGCAGTTCGGGCGGGACACCGATATGGCGACCGCCCGGCCCACGATCGACATGGGGGCGGAGTTCGCCGCCATGTACGCGCAGTACGACTCGGTGAAGACCTGGCCGAATTCCAACATGAGCCCGCACTTCCCCTACGCCGCGCGCATCTGGTCCGCCGCGTGGCACGCCAAGAGCCGGCAGCGCGTGGACGGCGTGCTCTCACTGGATCCGGGCGCGCTGTCCGCACTGCTGGCCGCGGTCGGGCCGGCGCGGATGGCCGACGGCACCTCCGTCACCGCGGCCAACGTGGTGGACCTCACCGAGCGCACCAATTACGCGATGTATCCGGACCCGGTCAGGCGCAAGGCCTTTCTGCTCGACGTGGCGCGCGCGGCCGCCGGACGGCTGCTGACCGCCGCCGGGGACGCCCAGCGGCGGCCCGCCCTGCTCCGGGGCCTGTACGAGGTGCTGCACAGCGGGCAGATGACCGTGTGGAGCGCGCACGCGGACGAGCAGCAGGAGCTGAACGCGCGCCCCGTCGGAGGCTCCGTTCCGCAGGGGCCGGGGGCCTATGCCGGGCTTGTGGTCAACAACGCCGCCGGCACGAAGCTGGACTACTACCTCGATCGCTCGCTGGAGTGGTCGCCCGGGCGCTGCACCGCCGACGGCCGCGAGGTGACCGTCAAGGCGGTCCTCACCAACCGCGCGCCCGTCACCGGGCTCCCCCTCTATGTCACCGACCGGCTGGACAAGCCCGCTCATGGAGCCCGCCGGGGCGACAACCGGCTGCTCGTCTCGTACTTCGCGACCGCCGGGGCGGGGCTGGTGGAGGCGCGCCTCGACGGGAAGGCCGCCCTCTCGGCGCAGGGGACGGAACGAGGACATCCGGTGTACACGTTCGATGTCGAGGTGCCCCGGGGGACGAGCCGCACGCTGACGCTGCATCTGCTGGAGCCGCTGTCCGACCGTGCGCCCACCGTGCTGCGGCAACAGCTGACCCGCCCACTGCATGTGACGGTGCGTCGGGGTCCGCGCTGTGCGGGAGCCGGATCGTAGTGCCCCGTGCATCGGCGTGCGGTGCGGCGAGGAGCCCTTCCGGCGCCGTCCGGGCCGTCACCCGATGGCACCACCCCTTTGCGGGTTGACTGTTTTGTACTGAATGCGCCGGTATGGTGCCAGTCGGGATCTCTTCGGTAGTTGCTCCATTTCTTGCACCACATGAGGGAGGGCCGATGTGCGGCGTAGCGGGCATGGTGTCGACGGCGTCCCCCGATCCGGCGGCCGTGCGGACGATGTGCGACGTCCTCGCCCATCGCGGCCCGGACGGTGCGGGGTTCCACACCGACGACCATGTCGCCCTCGGCATGCGGCGACTGGCCGTCATCGACGTCGGCGGAGGGGACCAGCCCGTCTTCAACGAGGACCGCAGTGTGATCGCGGTCTTCAACGGGGAGATCTACAACTTCCCCGAGCTGCGCCGGGATCTGCAGAGCCGTGGTCACACCTTCCGCACGAACGGCGACTCCGAATGCCTTGTGCACCTCTACGAGGAGCACGGCGAGGACTGCGTCCGCCATCTGCGCGGCATGTTCGCGTTCGCGGTGTGGGACGTGCGCCAGGGACGTCTGCTGCTCGCCCGCGACCGTGTCGGCAAGAAGCCGCTGTACTACCGGGAGACCGCCGGTGAGCTCGCCTTCGCCTCGGAACTCAAGGCGCTGAGCACGGTCGCCGGCACCGGGGGCGAGGTCGATCCGGTCGCGCTCCACCACTATCTGACCTATCAGTACGTCCCGGCGCCCTGGTCGATCCTCCGCGGTGTACGCAAACTGCCGCCCGGTTGCCTGCTCACCTGGCGGGGCGGCCGGGTGCAGGTGAAGCGCTACTGGTCGCTCGACTTCTCACCGGTTCCCGCACCGGACGAGGAGGAGGCGGCCGAGCGGGCCCGGGAGCTTCTGCTCGAGGCCACACGTATCCGCATGGTGTCGGAGCGCCCGCTCGGGGCCTTTCTGTCGGGGGGCGTCGACTCCTCCGCCGTCGTCGCAGCCATGGCGCGGGTCTCCACGGAGCCCGTGAAGACCTTCTCCATCGGGTTCGAGGACACCCGGTTCGATGAGCGGGCGCACGCCCGCGCGGTGGCGCGGCAGTACGGAACCGATCACCACGAATTCGTCGTGGAGGCCTCGGCGCTCGACATCCTGCCCACACTCGCGTGGTACTTCGACGAGCCGTTCGCGGATTCGTCCGCGATCCCCTCCTTCTACGTGGCCCAGTTGAGCCGCCGGCATGTGACCGTCGCCCTGAACGGCGACGGTGGCGACGAGTCGTTCGGCGGATACACCCGGTATGCCCGCATGGCCGGGCTGGAGCGCTTCCGGGTCCACGGGGCCCTGCGCCCGGTCGTCGGTCACATGGGGCGGTCTCTGCTGGCCGCCGCTCCGGCCTGCTCGATGCGGCGCAGGGCAGGCCGCGCGCTGACCCTGCTCGGCGAGACGTCGCAGCGGCGCTATGCCCGGATGATGTCCTACTTCATGCCGGAGCAGAAGCAGGTGCTGTACACGGAACGGCTGCTCGAGGCCACGGCCGGGGTCGACAGCTACGACCTTGTGGACCAGGCCTTCCGCGGGTCCCGCGCCATCAGCCGGGTGAACCAGTTGATGGATGTGGACGTGAACACGTATCTGCCCGGAGACCTGCTGGTCAAGGTGGACATCAGCACGATGGCCAACTCGCTGGAGGCCCGGTCGCCGTTCCTGGACCACCGCCTGATGGAGTGGGCGGCCGGACTGCCCGCGCAGCTGAAGGTGCGCGGCGGCACCACCAAGTACCTGCTCAAGAAGGCTTTGCGGGACTGGCTTCCGCATGAGGTGCTGCACCGGCCGAAGCAGGGGTTCGGGGTGCCGATGGCCCACTGGCTGCGTACGGATCTGAGGGACGTGGCATGGGACGTGCTCACCGACCGGACAGCGACGGACCGGGAACTGTTCCGGCCGGAGGCGGTGAGAACCCTGCTCCGCGAACACGAGGCCGGGGAGGACCACGCCCGCCGGATCTGGGCGCTGATGCAGTTCGAACTCTGGCACCGCAGGTTCGTCGACCGGCCGCAGCCCGTGCCGCCGGCGGTCGCCGGTCAGCCGCTGCGGCACACCGGCTGATCGGCACCGCGTTCCCGCGCGCTGGGTTCGATTCCCATGGCAGTGCCCGTTCGTAGTGGCGATCCGATGGGTCTCCCCACCGATGGTCTCGTGGAGGACCAGTTTTGCTCACCGGTAGGACGAACTTGAGACCGCTCTCCGCCGCCGTGGCTGGCCGGGTGGGGACCCTGGCCGCCGGGCCGGTGGCCGCGTATCTGGCCCTCTTCCATGGCTTTGCGGCCGCGGCTGCGGCGGCGTTGATTTGCTTCGCTCTCGTGGCGTGGAAGTGGCCGGACGTGGCCCTGTTGATGGTGCTCGGGTTGGTCCCGGTGATCGCCGCCATCAATCCTGGCGGCACGGTGCTGAAGGCGGTCCTGGGTGCCGTGGGAGTGTTGCTGTTCCGGATGGTGCTGAGCGGATTTCGCTTGCGCCCGGACCTGGTTCTGGTATTGCTCATGGCCCTGGCTGTCACTGTGAGTTGTCTGATGCCTGCGGCTTCCACCCTCCCTGCACAACGGTCGTGGACATCGTGGGCTCTGTTACTGGTGGGATTCGGTCTGCTCACCGCCTCGATCCTGGCGCCTCCCGATCCTCGCCGCATCGCGAAGGTCGTGGCCGGTTCGGGGACGGGTGCCGCCGGATACCTCCTCGTCCGGGGGGAGTACGCCTCCGACCGCCTGATCGGGCTGGGCCTGAACCCCAATTACCTGGGAGTCGTCCTCGCGCTCTCCCTGGTCGCCGCCGTGGGTCTGGCACGATTCAGCCGGTCCTGGTCGTGGCTCGTCCCGGCTGTCGTCTGCGCCCATGCACTGCTGCTGACCCGGTCCCGAGGGGCGCTGGCGACGGCTGCGATGGGGTTGGCCTGCGTTCTTCTCGCCAGCCGTCCATTGCGGCACAAGGTGCTGATCGCGCTGGTGATCGCGGCCGCGGCGGTTGTACTGCCGGGCACCTTGGACTCGGTCGAGGGCCACCTGATGGGCGACAGGACGCCCAGCGAGCTCACCGTCAACACCGAGGTGCGCAAGCAGGCCGCCCTTCTGGCAGTGCGCGTCGCACTCGATCATCCACTGCGCGGCATCGGGTACGCGGTGTTCCCCGAATACGCCAGAACCTCGTCCGCCCTGGGCATCTTCATCAATACCCACAACGACTACCTGAGGCTTGCAGCCGAGTCCGGAATGGTGACCGTCGCCCTCCTGGTCGCTCTTCTGTGGATCGGTCTCGCACGCCGCTACAGCGCGGAACGCGTCATCCTCCAGGCGCTGTGCCTTGCCTACGCGGTAGGGCTGCTCTTCGCCAACGCCCTCACAGACCTGGTCATTTCCACGCCCTTCTGGATCTCCCTGGGCTGCTTGCTGGCCCAAGCCAGACGCCGGAAGGCTGATCCCCAAACCCTCATCCGCACGACGTTAAGGAAAGCCGAATGATGGACTGCGAGACTGAGATCAGCCAGGGCCGGCGCTTCGCCTTCGGCCGGAACTGGCTCCGATTCGGGACACTGATCGACGAAGAGCGCATCGCCGGTGCCACGAGATCGCTGGAGGCTGCCCTCGGCACCGCCGATCTGACCGGACGCACCTTCCTGGATGTCGGCTGCGGAAGCGGGCTCTTCTCCCTGGCGGCACTGCGTATGGGCGCACGTGTACGGTCGTTCGACTACGACCCCGACTCGGTGAGAGCAGCCGGAAAGCTCCGCCTGGAATTCGCCCCGGACAGTGACTGGAGCATCCAGCACGCCTCCATCCTCGACGCGGAGTTCGTGCAGCGACTGGACCAGGCCGACATCGTCTACTCGTGGGGCGTGCTGCACCATACCGGCGATCTCTGGGCGGCGATGGAGGCCGTCTGCGGCCTCGTCGCTCCCGAGGGAACGCTGTACGTGTCGATCTACAACGATCAGGGACCGGAAAGCCGGATGTGGACGGCCGTGAAACGGCGTTACAACGCCTCCGGCGTGCTGGGGCGGCAACTGCTGCTGACCGGCAGCCTGCTCTATCTCGGCAGGCACGCCCCGCTGCGCGCCGCCCAGAGGCTGACCAAGCGGGTCCAGGGCAACCCGCAGGGGACTGTCCCCCGGCCGCGTGGCATGTCACGCAAGCACGACCTCGTCGACTGGGTGGGAGGTTATCCCTTCCAGGTCGCCACGCCTGAGGAGGTCTTCTCCTTCTGCCATGAGCGTGGCTTCGAACTGTCTCACCTGAAGACCTGCAAGGGAGGGATCGGCTGCAACGAGTTCGTGTTCACCCGTTAATGAGACCTCCGAGGCCGGGTTCCGAGGCACATCAGGGCGATACCCGGTTATGGCACCCCGCCGATGCGCAGTGCTTTGAACCGGTGCTTCACCTCCATCGTGAAGCGTGCCGTCTCGGCGCTCGTAGGGAGCAGACACGTCCAGCCGAGTCCGCTCACCCGGCTGAAATACGCCACCTGGAAGGCGACGAGCGTCCCGTACGCCACAGTGGAAGCGAGCGCACACCCGATTGCGCCCCAGACGGGAATCGCCACTGCGTTCAATCCGACGTTCACCACCAGTGCGATCAGCGAGGGGAACACGACGAGGCGCGATGACCGCTGACGCAGCAGGAAATTGGACAGCGGCCGGGCTGCCGACAGCAGCAGGACCCCAGGGACCAGCCAACCGACGAGTGTGGCCGCGGCCGCGTACGCATGCCCGTACAGCGGGACGATCAGTATCGATACCGCGGTCACGGTCGTCACCGCGGACGCGACGCCCAGCAGCACGGTGAACCGGACGATCCGCGCCGTGACCATCGCTGACCCGCTCACGTCGCCGTCGAACTGGAGGGAGAGAGTGACCTGTGAGAACACGTCGACGGCTACTCGGCTCAGGTCCGCCAGGGTCACCGCGAGCGTGTAGATCCCGACCTCCCGCGGCCCGGCGAGGGCGTTCAGCAGAAAGACGTCCGACCGCAGCAGCAGGTATGCGGCTGCCGAACCGGCGTGAAGCCGTAGTCCCTTGGCACATGTCGCGGCGGCGAGACCCAGGTCGGGCAGCCCGAGGGTGACTCCTCCTGCGGCGATCAGCACGGCCAGGGGAGCGGCCATCGAGACCACCCATGCGACCACCACCATCTGGACGGTCAAGTGTCCGGTCAATCCGAGGACAACCAGGCAGAGGCACTGGGCTAGCGCACTCGCCAGCATTGCGCGTCCCGCCACACCGGTACGGGAGCGCAGAACCATGATGTTGGTTCCGTAGAACACGCTCATCCCCAAGGGCACGCCCGCACAGGCCGTCGCCAGGAGAGAGACGTCCGGAACGTTGGCGCTCCCCTGGAACACCAGGCCGAGCCCGATCGCCAGGGCAGCCGCGGCGGAACCGATGACCAGGCCGAGCGGCAAGCTGTTCGCATCGAGGGAAGGCCGTTGTCCTTCTCGCGCCCACATGGCTGTCTGTGCCTGATCGACGGACAGATGGCCCAGCGTCATGGCGGCCGTGGCGACAGTGACGGCCATGTAGTAGGTTCCGCGTCCCTCGGGTGGCAGAGCTCTCGCCACGACGACGCTGGCGAGAATGCCCATGGCGAGGGTGCCGGCACGGGCCAGCAGTATCCAGGCGAACTGCGGTCGGCGGTCATCCACTGTGCCGGAACACCTCCCCGACGACGAACAGCCGGGGCTGTTCGGAAAGCGTGCGGTGCGACGATTCGGACCGGGCCGGTTCCGTGGGCTCGGGCCGCCCCACTAGGACCGGCGCGCGAGCAGTTGCCGGTAGAGCGCGACATACCGGTCCACCATGACGTCGGCCGTGAGGTTGGCCATGGCCCACTCGCGTGCAGCCCGTCCCAGGGCGGCGGCAGCGTCCGGGTCGCTCAGCAACTGGTGGATTCCCTCGGCGAGGGCCGCCGGGTCCACAGGGGGCACCAGCACCCCGCGCCCCTCCACAAGCTCCGGGGTGCCGCCGACGGAGGTGGCCACCACCGGCCGGCCGGCCGCCATGGCCTCCATGACGGCATTGCTGGACCCTTCGTACAGGGATGGCAGCACGACCACGTCGGCCCGGGTCAGAAAACCGGACACATCGGCACGGGCCCCCAGGAAGCGGCAGTCGATCTCCAGGCGGTCGGCCAACTCCTGTAGCCCGGCGCGTTCGGGCCCGTCACCGATGAGGAGGAGGGTGCAGGGGCTTCCCCGGCGACTCAACGTCGCACAGGCTTCCAGGAGATAGCGGTGCCCCTTGTGGGCGGTGAGATTGGCGATGCACAGCACCACTGGCAGGGGGCTGACGACATCGGCGGGTTCGGCGGGTTCGAATTCGGTCGGTTGCATCCCGTTGGGGATCACGGCGATCTTGGCCGCCGGTACGCCTTCCTCGCGCCGGACTTCGTCGGCGATCGCCGACGCGTTGGCGACCAGGAAGTCCGTCCATCGTGTGGCGACCCGTTCCAGGGCGAGTACCACTCGGTTGTCCTTCTTGAAGAAGCCGAGACTCCGCCGCCCCGCCACGAACACCGGCACGCGTGCCAGCCGTGCGGCGGGGGCGGCCGTCATGTAGGCGTGCATCAGGAAGGCCTGGAGAATCTGTGGTCTTTCTTCGCGAAGGAAGACCACCAGGCGGATGCACGCACGTAGGTTGGCGATGATCTGCCTCCGTCCGAAAGGGCGCCGGCGGAATCCAAGTTCTACCACGCGTACGCCGGATTTCCGGAGTCCTTCCGCCCGCGGCCCCAGGTGGAACATGACGAGCATATGGGTCCGGATTCCGCGAGCGCTCAGCCCCTGTGCGAGTAGGACGAGCTGTTTCTCCGCGCCGCCGAGACCGAGTTGCCCGATCAGCAGGCATACTTTCTCGAGTGACTGGCCCTGCCTTGTCTGCTGGGTGCCGGGAACCTGGGGTACTGATGTTTTGTCAGTCAACGGCATGTGCGGCACACCTGTTATTTCCATGGATCGTGCACATGCTGTCGTAGCGTAGGCGGCATATCGATCGAAGCCGTGGTTTCGGTGTCCGCGTGTCACAGCGGATTCGGACCTCTCTCGAACGAGTACCCAACGTCCGCTAAACCCTGCTGGTCCACGGAAGGAACGCCCGTATGAAAAATCGACCACTCGTCTGGGGCGTCCGCTGTTTCTACAAGCTGATCGCACAGCGACTGGACCGGCGCATCCCGGGCGCGCGCGTCCTGCGCTGCTGGTGCGCCGAGAAGATCTGCGCGGAGGTGCGAGGGCCGGTCATGATCCATTCCCACGTCAGCCTGCCACCGACACTGAGGATGGGAAGAGGCGCCGCGATCGGGCAGGGAACCCGGATCCTCGGCTTGGGCCGCGTATCCCTAGGCGCTTATGTAAACATGGGACCGGAGTGCCTTTTCATCACGGGTGACCACCCGGTGCCCAAAGTCGGGGAAAGTTTCCGTGATCACGCCCCGATTCATGCCGACATCGTCGTGGAGGAGGACGTTTTCCTTGGTGCCCGGGTGACCGTTCTGCCGGGTGTGACGATTGGGCGTGGTGCCGCCGTCGGGGCCGGAAGCGTGGTGACGAAAGACGTTCCCTCAGACATGGTTGTGGCGGGAAATCCGGCAAGGGTGATCCGCGCTCGTGAGAGGTGAGAACAACATGAGGAAGAATCAACTCGGGTCAGCCTTGAGCTGAATGAGACACGGATTCTCCGGGTGAGGGCGACTTCGGCACTTCGTGACCACTTGATGTCCTTTCCCTCGGCGGGACCCATCGCCCTCGTGACTACGCAGGAATCCTGCACGGTGCTCTCACGAATCCTGTTCGTCCCCATGCGGGGCGGCCGAATCGGCGATGTCGTGGTCGAGCCGTTCGCGCGTGTGACCATGCGCTTGAAGCGAGCCAGCGCAGCAGCTCCTCCCATCGCGGCTTGCCGTGATGCAGCGCGCTTCGGCGTCCGCCGTACCCGTTCCCCCGGGCGCCTCGGCACCGCCCGCCCGCGCGGGCGGGCGGTGCCGAGGCGCGGCCGGGTCGGCCCCGCGTCGAGCGCGGGACCGGCCCTGACCGCGCCGGCGCGGCGGCTACGACGTCACTGCGGTGCGGCGGGAGTCCCCGCGGTGCGGGGCAGCGTGGCGGGCTTCCGGGCCTCCCGCGAATGCGGCACGGTCGTCGGCCGGAGCGACCGGTGACGGCGTCCGAATCCGCCGCCGCCAGGCCTGGACTGCGAGGCCGTGCGGTGGACCCCGCTCGCGGAGAAGGCCGGTGAAGCATCCGCGGTGGCCGGGATGACGAGCAGGAGCCGTACCGCGCCGACGCCCACCGCACAGGCGGCGACGAGGGCCACGCCCGGTGCGAGCACACCATGGGCCACCAGCACCGACGCGAGGCACCCCGCCATCGCGAACGCACCCATGACACGCACGACTTGGGGAACGGTCAGGCCCAGTCGGCGCAACCGGTGGGAGATGTGGTCCGTGCCGCCCTGAAGCAGCGGTCGTGCCTCCATGTAGCGGGACAGCATCACCAACGTGGTGTCCAGCGCCGGGACGAGGGTGGGGAGAAGAAGCACCGCGGGTCCGGAGAGGCCGTCGACGTCGTGGTGCACCACCGTCATCACGGAGGCCAGCATGAAGCCGAGGAAGAGCGAGCCAGCGTCGCCGAGAAAGATCCGCGCCGGATGCCGGTTGTGGAAGAGGAAACCGAGACAGGCCCCGACGAGAGCCGCCGTCAGCACGGCGAGGCCGATCCGCCCGTCGGCAAGGGCAGTCGCACAGAGGAACGCGCCGATGACGACGCACAGGGACGAGGCCGCGCCGTCCATGTTGTCGAGCAGGTTGAACGCGTTCGTCACGAAGACGATCCACACGATGGCGAACACCGCGTCGAAGGGGCCGCCGAGGATGGTCGGACACCCCCCGGCCAGCACGACCACCGCGGCCGCCGAGGTCTCGACGCACAGCCGGAACCGCACGCTGAGCTGCCGCAGATCGTCGATGAGTCCGAGGACGCACATGAGCGCGGAGCAGCCGAGCACAACGCCGAGCACCGGGTCGAAGACCCCTCGGGGAAGGACGGCGACGGCCGCGGCGGCGAGAGTGGCGGCCCCGACGGCGACACCGCCGAGATAGGGCGTCGGGCAGGTGTGCGCCTTACGAGGGCCGGGACGGTCGGTGATCCCATGGCGCAGGGCGAAGCGTCTGAGCGGCTCCGTCAGCAGCAGTCCGAGCAGCAGGGCCGCGCAGCCCGCGCTCGTCGTCACGACCGCTGCGCCCATGCCGGTCACCGTCCCGCCAGAGCGGTCCCGGCAACGGGTCCGCAGGTCGGAAGGCGCTGCTCCGGGGTGCTGGGCACCTGGGCGCACCGGTCGCCCCGCAACTCGGCCCGGGCGTCCGCGATCGCGTCCGCGAGGACGTCGGCCAGGGTGTGCCGTGGCTGCCAGCCCGTCAGGGCGCGCAGCTTGGCGGTGTCGGGCACGCGCCGCTCCATGTCCTCGAAGCCCGGCCCGTAGGCCTCGTCGTACGACAGGTGCTCCAGCGCTGAGACGCTGCCGGCCCGAGCGATGACCCGCTCGGCGAGTTCGCGGATGCTGATCTCGTCGGCCGCACCGATGTTGAAGATCTCTCCGACGGCGTCCGGGTGCTCGAGCAGGAGCAGCAGCGCCGCGACGGCGTCCGAGACGTGCAGGAAGCAGCGGCTCTGCCGGCCGTCCGCGTGGACGGTGAGGGGCTCCCCGCGCACCGCCTGCCGGGCGAACCGCGGGATGACCATGCCGTACGCGGAGCTCTGGCGGGGGCCCACGGTGTTGAAGAACCGCACGACGGTCGACCGCAGCCCCCGCTCCCGGTGGTAGAGCACGGCCATGATCTCGTCCACCGCCTTGGCCGTGCTGTACGACCACCGGGCGACGGACGGACTGCCGAGAACGCGGTCGGAGTTCTCGTTGAGCGGTCCGGATGAATTCTTTCCGTAGATTTCCGACGTGCTCGTGACGAGAATCCTGCGTTCATGCCGCTGTGCTGCCTCGATGACGTTCTCGGTGCCCTTTGTGTTCGTGATGAACGACTTCAGCGGCTGCTCGACGATGAGTTTGACCCCTACGGCGGCGGCCAAATGGACGACGACGTCGCATTCCCGGACCAGTTCGTCGACGAGGGGTGCATCGAGGACCGAGCCGCGGCGGAAACGAAGACGCGGGTTCTGCTGCGCCTTGGCGAGGTTCTCCGTCCGCCCGGTGGTGAGGTCGTCGAGGACCACCACGCTGTGTCCATGGGCCAGCAAGGCGTCCACGAGATGGGAGCCGATGAAGCCGGCTCCTCCGGTGACCAGGTAATTCGAACTACGATCCATGAGCGGCTTCACTCCGGTTTCGGAAGATGGCGACGGGGTTCCGGCACAGCTCGATCGATGGCCGAGCCAAGGTTCACCTATGCAATGAGTAGCCGAATCTGAAACCTCGTCAGCTCAATGCGGTCCCTTCGGCGCGTCCGCTGGTTACGGAATCAGAGTGACGCCGCGTGGACACATTCCACAGGGCTCCGGGGGAGCCGTCACTCGTGCATGAATGGGGGGGTGGAATATGCGGATTCCCCAAAACTATCGGAGTGGTGAGTGTGCGTCAGAAGGACGATGCCGGTGACAAGGGAAAGTTGATCGTCGTAGGGCTGGGCTATGTGGGCCTGCCCATGGCCGTGCGGGCCGTCGAGGCGGGGTACTCGGTCGTCGGCGTGGACACGGACGATTTGCGGGTGAAACGCCTGGGGGCCTGTGACTCCTACATCGAGGGCATCGGCGACGCACGTCTCGCCGCCGCCGCGGACAGTGGCCGCTTCCGCGCCACCACCGAGTACGAGGACATCGACGGCCTCGACGTGTGTGTCATCACGGTGCCGACGCCGCTGCGCGAGGGTGTGCCGGATCTGAGCTTCGTGGAATGTGCCGGACGGAGCGTCGCCCCGCACCTCACCCCCGGCTCCACCGTGATCCTGGAGTCCACGACGTATCCGGGCACGACCGAGAGCCTGCTGCTCCCACTGCTGGAGCAGGGCAGCGGCCTGAGCGCGGGGGCCGACTTCCACCTCGGCTACAGCCCCGAGCGCATCGACCCCGGGAACCCCGACTGGCACCTGGAGAACACACCCAAGGTGATCTCCGGGATCGACGCCGCGTCACTGCGCAGGATCGAGGGCTTCTACGGCGACATCGTGGAGCGCACCGTGCCCGTGAGCTCCTGCCGTACGGCCGAGCTGACCAAGCTGCTCGAGAACACCTACCGTCATGTCAACATCGCCCTGGTCAACGAAATGGCCATGGTGTCACGGCAGTTGGGCGCCGACATCTGGGAGGCCGTCGAGGCCGCCGCCACCAAGCCGTTCGGATTCATGCCGTTCAGGCCTGGCCCGGGGGTGGGCGGGCACTGCCTGCCGGTGGACCCCTCCTATCTGTCCTGGCAGGTCAAGAGGCTGCTGAAGCGGGACCTCCGGTTCATCGCACTGGCCAACGAGATCAACGACAACATGCCGGACCATGTCGTCCGGCGGGTCACCCGCGGACTGAACGAGCGCGGCAAGTCGGTCAAGGACGCGCGCGTGCTCCAACTGGGCCTGGCCTACAAGAAGAACACCGGTGACATCCGGGAGTCGCCCGCCCTCGTCCTCGCCAGGTCGCTGCTCGCTCTCGGAGCCCGGCTGGTCGTGGCCGAGCCGCACACCGACGCGTACCTCGTGCCCCTGGACATCACGCGCGTCGAGCTCACCGAGGCGGAGATCCGCTCCGCCGACGTGATCGTGGTCGCGACCGACCACGACGCCTTCGACTACGCGCTCGTCGAACGGGCCGGTGCGTACGTGCTCGACACCCGCAACCGCTGCCGGGGCGAGAGGGTCGAGATTCTCTGATCGGCCCCGCCGGGTCCGAGCAGGCCGGCGGCCGCCCCTGAACCGGTCTCACGGCAGCGGCGGGCACCGGCCCCCCGATCGCCCACAGCTGTCTGCGCGCCGGGGAGAGGAGGCGGGCCACCACGGTGGCCCGCCTCCTCTCCCCGGCGTCCTGTGCGTCCGGTCCCCGGTGGGTGAGGCCGTGAGAGCCCCGTGCCACGTCCGCCGCTACGCGTACTCGGGCAGGGAGCGGAACCACCGCACGGTCTCGGCCAGCCCCTGTTCCAGGGGAACGGCCTCGACGCCCGCGAAGAGACCGCGGAGCAGCCCGTCGTCGGCCTGGGAGTCCCGTACGTCACCGCGGCGCGATGGCTCATGGTGGAACTCGACCGCCGTCTCCAGCGCCTTGGCCAGGTGATGGCCGAGTTCCAGCACGCTGACCCGGGTGCCGAAGGCCAGGTTCACCGGGTCGGCACAGGTCACCTTGCGCAGGACGGCGTCGGCGAGCACCCGGGCGACCGTTCCGACATAGGTGAAGTCGCGGGTCTGGTGACCGTCCCCGAACACCGTCAGCGGCCTGCCGCGCAGCGCCGCGTCGACGAAGGACGGGACGACCGCCGCGTACGCGTGTCCGGCGGGCTGCAGCGGGCCGTAGACGTTGAAGAAGCGGAACGCGAGGGCCGGAAGACCGAAGGCGTGACCGTAGGAGAGCACGTAGGACTCGGTCGCGAGCTTGCTGGCGGCGTAGGGGCTGAGCGGACGGGTCGGCAGGCCCTCGTGTTTGGGCAGGGCGGTGACCGAGCCGTACACCGAGGACGACGACGCGGCGACCAACTGGGTGTGGTGACGGCGGCACGCTTCGAGCACCCGCACGGTGCCGGTGGCGTTGACCTCGTGGGTGGCGAACGGATCCGCGAGGGAGCGCGGCACGGACGGCCGGGCGGCCAGATGCACCACCGCGTCCGCCCCGTCCACCACGTCCTCGAGCAGGTCCCGGTCGAGGATGCTCCCCTCGACCAGCTCCGCGCCCGTGCCCGCCAGATTCGCCGCCGCCCCGGTGCTCAGATCGTCCAGGGCGACGACCCTCCCGACGGATCGCCGGGAGATCAGCTCTCGGCAGAGGTTGGCTCCGATGAACCCGGCACCGCCGGTCACTACGACCTTCATCGGTTCGCACCTTTCGTCAGGGGTGTCGGCCACCAGCCGCGTGCGACCGCGATGGAGGCATAGAGGTCATGGGTGTCCTGGACCAGACGCTCGGCCCCGAAGCGCTGCGCCGTCCAGGTGCGGGCCTGCTGCCCCATGAGCAGGCGCAGCCGGTCGTCGCGCAGCAGCCGGACGGCGTGGCGGGTGAGCTCCGCGGCGTCGGGAGGAGCGAGCAGGCCGGTGTGCCCGTCCCGCACCACCTCCGACACACTGCCCACATTGGTCGCCACCGCCGGAAGGCCCGCGAGGCCCGCCTCGATCAGGCTGACCGGCATGCCCTCGTTGTCCGACGTCAGCAGCACCAGGTCCGCGGCCGCGTACACGGTCTCCACGTCGGCGCGCCAGCCCAGCAGGTGCAGCGACTCGCTCAGGTCGGCCGCCGTCTCCAGCTCACCGTGCAGATCTCCGCCCCCGCACACCAGGAACCGGGCGCCCGGCACGGCGCGCCGCACCTCCCGGGCCACCGACAGGAACCGATCGGGCCGTTTGACCCCGGTGACCCGCCCGACGTACGCCACGACGGGACCGTCCTCCGGCAGGCCGAGGCTCCTGCGCGCCTCGGCGCGCGGTGCGGGCACGGCCGCGGTGGTGCCGGGCGGTACCACCGCGTACTGCCCGGGGTGCCCGATACCCGCGGCCAGGAGGTCGTCGCGGACGGTGCAACCCACCGCCACCAGCCGGTCGGTGACGGCGGCCAGCCTGCGCTCGGCCCGGACCACCAGCCGGGTCTTCGCCGGTGAGAAATAGCCGTGCAGAAGGTGTCCGTGGTACGTGTGCACCCGCGCCGGCACCCGTGCGAGCACCGCCGCCAGGCGGCCGAGGGTTCCGGCCTTGGCGGTGTGCGTGTGCACGATGTGCGGGCGGAAGCGGCGCATGGCCGCGGTCAGTGCGGCCAGCGCACGCAGGTCGTCGGTGGGACGCACGGCCCGTCCCAGGGTGGGCACCCGGCAGACCTGCACATCGGGGGCGCGCTGCTCCACGTAGTCGGCCTCGTCCGGGCCCACGAACCCGGCGTACAGCCGGTGGTCGAACAACTCGTCGTCGAGCCCGCGCATCAGGGTGGAGACCTGGAGGGCCGGACCACCGACGTTCATTCTGGCGATGACCCTCATCACCCGGATACGGGAGTCGTCGGGGCCGGCTGTGCCGCTCCGGGCCATCACCATTCAGCCTCACCGCGTTCTCGGCCGACCGCCGAGGCGGGCGGCGATTCATGATCACGACAGGCAGTCATGCTGGCAGCGGGGGCATGGGAGGCGACGCAGACGTACCGCCCACCGGCGGAAGAGCACACCTACGGCCTACAGGTCCCGGCCGTCGCCCGTCCCCGGCACGGCGAACGGCCGAGGGGCCCACATCGCCTGCTGCGACGTGGGCCCCTCGGCCGCGGATTCCTGTGCGGCGCCTGCTACTTCACCGGCTCGGGCTCCGGCGCGCTCTCGGTCTCCGCCTCGCCCGCCGGGTCCACCGGCGTCCTGACGGAGTCGAGCAGCAGCTGGGCGACGTCCACGACCTGGACGGACTCCTTCGCCGTGCCGTCGTTCTTCTTGCCGTTGACCGAGTCGGTCAGCATGACCAGGCAGAACGGGCAGGCGGTGGAGACGATGTCCGGGTTGAGGGAGAGGGCCTCGTCGACGCGCTCGTTGTTGATGCGCTTGCCGATCCGCTCCTCCATCCACATCCGGGCACCGCCGGCGCCGCAGCAGAAGCCGCGCTCCTTGTGGCGGTGCATCTCCTCGTTGCGCAGACCGGGGACCTTGCCGATGATCTCGCGCGGGGGCGTGTAGATCTTGTTGTGGCGGCCCAGGTAGCACGGGTCGTGGTAGGTGATGATGCCCTCGACCGGGGTGACCGGGACCAGCTTGCCCTCGTCCACCAGGTGCTGCAGCAGCTGGGTGTGGTGGATGACCTCGTAGTCGCCGCCGAGCTGCGGGTACTCGTTGCCGATGGTGTTGAGGCAGTGCGGGCAGGTCGCGACGATCTTCTTCGCGGACCTCGGCTTCTTCGTCGCCGGGTCCTCGTCGTCCTCGCCGAAGGCCATGTTCAGCGCGGCCACGTTCTCCATGCCGAGCTCCTGGAACAGGGGCTCGTTGCCCAGGCGGCGGGCGGAGTCACCGGTGCACTTCTCGTCGCCGCCCATGATCGCGAACTTGACGCCCGCGATGTGCAGGAGTTCGGCGAACGCCTTCGTGGTCTTCTTGGCGCGGTCCTCCAGGGCACCGGCGCAGCCGACCCAGTAGAGGTACTCGACCTCCGTGAGGTCCTCGATGTCCTGACCGACGACCGGCACCTCGAAGTCGACCTCCTTGGTCCACTCCAGACGCTGCTTTTTGGCCAGGCCCCAGGGGTTGCCCTTCTTCTCCAGGTTCTTGAGCATCGTGCCCGCCTCGGACGGGAACGAGGACTCGATCATGACCTGGTAGCGGCGCATGTCGACGATGTGGTCGACGTGCTCGATGTCCACCGGGCACTGCTCGACACAGGCGCCGCAGGTGGTGCAGGACCACAGGACGTCCGGGTCGATGACGCCGTTCTCCTCCAGGGTGCCGATCAGCGGGCGCTCGGCCTCGGCGAGGGCCGCCGCGGGGACGTCCTTGAGCTGCTCGGCGGACGCCTTCTCCTCGCCCTCCATCGTCTTGCCGCCGCCGGCCAGCAGATACGGGGCCTTGGCGTGCGCGTGGTCCCGGAGGGACATGATCAGCAGCTTGGGGGAGAGGGGCTTGCCGGTGTTCCAGGCCGGGCACTGCGACTGGCAGCGGCCGCACTCGGTGCAGGTGGAGAAGTCGAGCAGGCCCTTCCAGGAGAACTGCTCGACCTGGGAGACGCCGAAGACGTCGTCCTCGCCCGGGTCGGTGAAGTCGATCGGCTTGCCGCCGCTCGTCATCGGCTGCAGCGCGCCGAGCGCCGTACCGCCGTCGGACTCGCGCTTGAACCAGATGTTCGGGAAGGCGAGGAAGCGGTGCCAGGCCACGCCCATGTCCGTCTTCAGGGAGACCGTGATCATCCAGATGAAGGACGTCGCGATCTTGATCATCGCGACCAGGTAGACCACGTTCTGCAGCGTGCCGACGCTCAGGCCCTTGAAGGCCGCGACCAGCGGGTACGAGATCAGGTACGACGCCTCGTAGCCCGACACGTGGTGCAGGGCGCCCTCCAGGCCGCGCAGCGTGAGGATCGCGAGGCCGATGATGAGGATGACGGCCTCGACGAAGTAGGCCTGGCCGATGTTGGACCCCGCGAAGCGGGACTTGCGGCCCGGGCGGCCCGGCCGCGACAGCTGGCGGATCACGATGAGCGTGAGGATGCCCAGCGTCGTGAGCACGCCGACGAGCTCGGTGAAGACCTCGTACGGCGCCCAGTCGCCGATGACGGGGATGAACCAGTCGGCCCGGAAGAGCTGGCCGAAGGCGTTGACCAGGGTCAGGACCAGGGTGAAGAAGCCCACCGCCACGAACCAGTGCGCGACGCCGACGATGCCCCAGCGGTTCATACGGGTGTGGCCGAGGAACTCCTTGACCACGGTGACGGTGCGCTGTCGGGGATCGTCGGTGCGGGTGCCGGCGGGTACGTTCTGTCCGAGCCGCACGAAGCGGTAGATCTGGGCGATGGCTCGGGCGAACAACGCCACGCCGACCACGGCCAGGACCAGCGACACGATGATCGCGGCGAGTTGCATTTGGGGGCTCCTCGGGCCTGCGAGGGGGTCTCCTCGGCGTACGTCCTCTGTACTCCGGCGGAGAGATTACTAAGCGGTAACTTATGCAGTCCGTTCGAGAGTACCCACTTCTTCCATCGCACTGTAGTGGCGCAGGCGGTGATCTGCGTCGCTGTGCTGCCCGCTCAGGCGGGCACGAACGCCACACGGAACATTCTGGGCCAGAACTTCCCCGTGACGAGGAACTGGTCCGTCCCGGGGACGGCGGCGATGCCGTTCAGCACCGACCCCTCGACGATCTCGTCGTCGTGCAGCAGCCCTGAGGCGTCGATGCTCGCCGTCACCGCTCCGGTGGCGGGGTCGATGCGCAGGATCCGGTCGGTGGGGAGCACGTTCGCGTAGACGGCGGTGCCCACGCACTCCAGCTCGTTCAGTCCCGTCACCGGCCGGCCCTCCTCCGTCACGGTGACCTCACCTCTGCTCGCCAGTGTGCCGGGGTCGCGGAAGGCCAGCCGCGCCGAGCCGTCGCTGGTCACCAGCCGGTGCCGGTCCCGCTGGAGGCACGCCCCCCAGCCCTCGTCCGGGTAGGGGACGCGGCGCAGCTCGGCGAGGGTCCGGGCGTCGCGCTCGATGGCGATCCCGTTCCGCCAGGTGAGCTGCCACAGGGTGCGGCCGACCACGGAGATGCCCTCGCCGAACAAGGGTGCCGGGAGTGCCGTGCGGACCCCGGGCTTCCGGCCGGGAGGCCCGGCCCGCATGGAGGACCGGCCGGCGAGTCCCGTGCTCTCGTAGAGCGTGCCGGCCACGATCTCCAGGCCCTCGGTGAAGGCCTCGGGGTCGTGCGGAAGGGCCTCGAGGACCTTGACCTTCAGTTGCTCGATCCGCTGAGCGGCCGGGCGCCGGTCGCCCGTGGACTCGGCGGCTCCGCCGACCCGGTCGTCCGTCGAGCGGTCCGCCCCGGAGCACGCCGCGAGCAGCAGGCCGCACGCGAGGACTCCGGCCGCCGCAGTGCGGCGCGCGCGCTCAGACACGGTCCCGGTCCGCGGCCGACGGTCCGATGGATCGGGACGGTGCGACGACGGAAGGCGCTCCTTCGCCGGGCTCGTCCGCCTCGGGCGCACGGACGGCGTCCCGGCCGGGGCCGGGACGCCGGGATACCGCCGTGCGATTGTCACTGTGCGTCATGGACCCGCCGTCAGGAGTTGCGGCGACGGCGCATGACCAGCAGCGTGCCACCGCCGACGGCGATCATCCCGGCCGCGGCGCCGCCCAGGCCCAGCGCCTTCTCGTCACCGGTCTTCGCGAGGCTCTGCGCGCTGCCGGCGGGGCCCATCCTGTTGCCCCGCCCACCGCGGCCGTCGTCGTGCCAGCCGTGACGCCCTCCTCCCGGCCGCCCGAGGGGCGGCATCACCCGGAGGTTGACGGCGACATGGCGGTAGGGGTGGAGTGCGGTCAGCCGGAAGACGTGCATGCCCGACCCGATCCTCGGGACGCGCACCCTCCCCTGTACCGCTCCGAACCGGTCGGCCCGGTAGCGGCCGAGGACGATCGTGCGCGACAGCAGTTCCACGGTGACGAGCTGCCGGCGGGTGAATCCCCTGGCGGTGAAGGACACTGTCTGCCCTGATCGCACCGTGTAGCTGCTGAGTGACAGTGTCGGTCCCGTGGGCGGGTACGGCGGCTGCGCATGGGCGGCCGGCGCCCCGGTCAGCGGTGTGGCGACCAGCACGGCAGCCGATGCTGCCGATGCCAGCGCGACCCGCCATTTCGGCGATGTCGTCATCTTCGTTCGCTCTCCTCGACTTCTTGTGGCTTCCCTTTGGGTCAGGCTGCGTCGTGTCAGCCGGATCAAGATCTAGATACATGAATTAATGGGACATATCGCCGCCGACTGGCATGATCAGAGCAGAAGGCACCGGATGATGTAGCAGTTGCACCTCGATGACCCGCCCGTGTCGGTCCGACCGGGCGACGTAATCGCGTGCGGGGTCAGGTCCGTTCGACGGGACCCCGGGGCTGCCTCCCCCGGATGACGTGGGCGATTGCCTATGTTCGGCTGCGCGCATAGGGAACAGAACGCACCAATTCGGGTAGTTCCATCGGTCTATGAGGGGTGCAGCTTGGATCTCCACGGATTCCTGAAGGCTTTTGCCAGACGCTGGCCGACCGTTGTGGTCTGCCTGCTCCTAGCGATCGGGGCGGCGTTCGCCGCGACCACCCTGAGCACCCCCGTCTACGAGGCCAGGACCCAGCTCTTCGTCGCCACCCGCACCGGCGAGGACACCACGCAGCTGAATCAGGGTCAGAGCTTCTCCCAGGCACGTGTGCAGTCGTACGCCGAGATCGTGACGACACGTCAGGTCACCGCGCCCGTGGTGGAGGAGCTCGGGCTGCACACCACGCCCGAGGAACTGGCGTCCCGGATCACCGCCCGGGCTCCGCTCAACACCGTGCTCATCGACATCACCGTCCGGGACACCGTGCCGCTGCGGGCGGCGCGCATCGCCAACGCCGTGGCCGACCGGTTCACTTCGGTGGTCGAGAGGCTGGAGACGCCCAAACGCCTGTCGGGCTCGGGCAAGTCCTCGAGGAGCCGCACCTCGCCCGTCTCCCTGGGCGTCACCCAGGAGGCCGTCGCACCCACCGCTCCCGTCTCGCCCCGCCCCGTGCTGAACCTGGCAGCGGGCGTGCTCGCCGGCCTGCTGCTCGGGGCCGGTCTCGTCGCCCTGCGCGAGACGCTCGACACCACGCTCAAGACCGGTGAGATGCTCACCCAGTTCACCGCGCTGCCCGTCCTCGGCGCCATCCCCTACGACCGCAACGCACCCAAGAAGCCGCTCGTCACCTCCGACGTGCACTCCAAGCGTGCCGAGGCCTTCCGCAAGCTGCGCACCAACCTTCAGTTCTCGCAGGTCGACGACCCGCCCCGGCTCATCGTGGTGACGAGTTCGGTGCCCGGTGAGGGCAAGACCAACACCGCCGTGAACCTCGCCCTGTCGCTCGCCGAGGCGGGTGTGTCCACCTGCCTGGTCGACGCCGACCTGCGCCGTCCGTGTGTGGCCCCGACGTTCGGGCTCGTCCAGGACGCCGGTCTGACCACGGTGCTCATCGGCCAGGCCCGTATCGAGGACGTGATGCAGCAGTCCGGCGGCGGGCTCTCGGTGCTCACCAGCGGGGCCGTACCGCCGAACCCCACCGAACTGCTCGCGTCGGCGCGGATGGAGGAGGTGCTGCGCGAACTGGCGGACACCTACGAGATCGTGATCGTCGACTCCGCGCCGCTGCTGCCGGTCGCCGACACGTTGGGACTCGCCTCGCTCGCCCAGGGCGCACTGCTCGTCGTCCGCGCCGCGAAGACCAGCCGGGACCAGGTCCGCACCGCTGCGGAGTCACTGGACCGCGTGGGCGTCCATGTCCTCGGCACCGTCTTCAGCATGGCTCCGATCCCCAAGGGCGGTCGCTACGGCGCCGGGGCCTACGGGCGGTACGGCGAACTGCCCGCGCCGCGTGCCGAGGCCGCGCGGGGCGCGGCCGTCACGCCTTCGGGACCGCATCACACGAGCGAGACATGACCCGGGTCCTGTTCGTGTGCACGGGCAATGTGCACCGCTCGGTGCTCGCCGAGCGGCTGCTGGCCGCGAGGCTCCCGTCCGGCTCGGCCGTTCGCCCGGAGAGCGCCGGCACCGAGGCGCGCCCCCGGCCCGGCATGGAGAGGTCGACCAGGGCGGTGCTGGAGAAGCTGGGCGGGGACGGCTCCGGCTTCGCGGCCCGCAGGCTCACCGCACCGCTCGTCGCCGGGGCGGGCCTGGTGCTCGGGCTCGCACGCGAGCACCGGGAGGCGGCCGTGCGCCTCGCGCCCTCGGCTATGCGGCGCTGCTTCACCCTGAAGGAGTTCGTGCGCCTTGCCGCAGGGGGAGTGGACGGGGTGCGGGGCTGGACGGACGGGGAGACGCCGCGCGCGCAGCGGCGGCCCGTTGACGAAGGGGTGCCGGGCGTGACCCGGGAGCGGTGCGGGCCGGCCGGCCCGCACGGCGCGGTTCCGTACCCGGCGGCCCCCCGCTCCTCGGCCCCGGGCACCCTCCACGGCGCGGCGGCCCCGGTACTCGCCTTCGACGTCGTGGTGGCCGCCGCGGCCACCCGCCGGGGCTCGACCGGTCCGGTCCCGGCCGCCGACGACGACGTCCTCGACCCCTGGGCGCAGCCCTACGAGGTGCTGTACGAGTGCGCCCGGGAGATCGACCGGGCGGTGAGCAGGCTGGCGTTGCTTCTGGGGGGCGGTGGCGCAAGCGTCTGAGGAGCCAGGGTCAGCGCCTTGACCTGCGATGTTTCCCTGGTTGCCGTGCCGCGTCGGACAAAAGTTGAGCCTGCCTGACTCAGGTCTGTTGACGCCGCCGGTTCCCTCATGCATCCTTGAGCCTGTTCCACTCAAGTCAGCTGGAGGAATCGAAATGGCACGTGCGGTCGGCATCGACCTGGGCACGACTAACTCCGTCGTCAGCGTTCTGGAGGGCGGCGAGCCCACCGTCATCACCAACGCCGAGGGTGCCAGGACCACGCCGTCCGTCGTCGCCTTCGCCAAGAACGGTGAGGTGCTCGTCGGCGAGGTGGCCAAGCGGCAGGCGGTCACCAACGTGGACCGGACCATCCGTTCCGTGAAGCGTCACATGGGCACCGACTGGAAGATCCAGCTGGACGGCAAGGACTTCAACCCGCAGCAGATCTCCGCGTTCATCCTGCAGAAGCTGAAGCGGGACGCCGAGGCGTACCTCGGCGAGAAGGTGACCGACGCGGTCATCACCGTCCCCGCCTACTTCAACGACTCCGAGCGGCAGGCCACGAAGGAGGCCGGCGAGATCGCCGGTCTGAACGTGCTCCGTATCGTCAACGAGCCGACCGCGGCCGCCCTCGCCTACGGTCTCGACAAGGACGACCAGACCATTCTCGTCTTCGACCTCGGCGGCGGCACCTTCGACGTGTCCCTGCTGGAGATCGGCGACGGCGTCGTCGAGGTGAAGGCCACCAACGGTGACAACCACCTCGGTGGTGACGACTGGGACCAGCGCGTCGTCGACTACCTGGTCAAGCAGTTCCAGTCCGGTCACGGCGTGGACCTGTCCAGGGACAAGATGGCCCTGCAGCGTCTGCGCGAGGCCGCCGAGAAGGCGAAGATCGAGCTGTCCTCGTCCACCGAGACGTCGATCAACCTGCCCTACATCACCGCGTCCGCCGAGGGCCCGCTGCACCTGGACGAGAAGCTCACCCGGGCGCAGTTCCAGCAGCTCACGATCGACCTGCTCGAGCGCTGCAAGACGCCGTTCCACAACGTCATCAAGGACGCCGGCATCTCGATCAACGAGATCGACCACGTCGTCCTGGTGGGTGGCTCGACCCGTATGCCCGCCGTCGCCGAGCTCGTCAAGGAGCTGACCGGCGGCAAGGAGGCCAACAAGGGCGTGAACCCGGACGAGGTCGTCGCCATCGGCGCCTCGCTCCAGGCCGGTGTCCTCAAGGGTGAGGTCAAGGACGTCCTGCTCCTCGACGTGACCCCGCTGTCCCTCGGTATCGAGACCAAGGGCGGCATCATGACCAAGCTGATCGAGCGCAACACCACGATCCCGACCAAGCGGTCCGAGATCTTCACCACGGCCGAGGACAACCAGCCGTCCGTGCAGATCCAGGTCTACCAGGGCGAGCGTGAGATCGCGGCGTACAACAAGAAGCTCGGCATGTTCGAGCTGACCGGTCTGCCGCCGGCGCCGCGCGGTGTCCCGCAGATCGAGGTGTCCTTCGACATCGACGCCAACGGCATCATGCACGTCACGGCGAAGGACCTCGGCACCGGCAAGGAGCAGAAGATGACCGTCACCGGCGGCTCCTCGCTCCCGAAGGACGAGGTCGACCGGATGCGCCAGGAGGCCGAGCAGTACGCGGAGGAGGACCACCGCCGCCGCGAGGCCGCCGAGACCCGCAACCAGGGCGAGCAGCTCGTCTACCAGACCGAAAAGTTCCTCAAGGACAACGAGGACAAGGTCCCCGGCGAGATCAAGACCGAGGTCGAGGCCGCCGTCGCCGAGCTGAAGGAGACGCTCAAGGGCGAGGACACCGCCGAGATCCGTACCGCCACGGAGAAGGTCGCGGCCGTCTCGCAGAAGCTCGGCCAGGCCATGTACGCCGACGCCCAGGCCGCTCAGGCCGCGGGCGGTGCCGGTGACGCCGGTGCCGGCCAGGCGAAGGCCGACGACGACGTCGTCGACGCCGAGATCGTCGACGAGGACCGTAAGGACGGTGCCGCGTGACGGAGGAGACTCCGGGCTTCGAGGAGAAGCCCGACGTCCCCTCCGGCGCCACCCCAGACGACGCCGAGCCGCAGGCCGCCTCCCCCTCTTCGGAGGAGGCGGCGGCCCCGGCAGGGGACGCAACCGCACAGACCGCAGGTCTGGTGGCCCAGCTGGACCAGGTGCGCACAGCGCTCCACGAGCGCACCCTGGACCTCCAGCGCCTCCAGGCCGAGTACCAGAACTACCGCCGCCGCGTGGAGCGCGACCGGATCACGGTCAAGGAGATCGCCATCGCGAACCTCCTGACCGAGCTTCTGCCGGTGCTCGACGACATCGGCCGCGCGCGTGACCACGGCGAGCTCGTCGGCGGGTTCAAGTCCGTCGCCGAGTCCCTGGAGACGGTCGCGGCGAAGATGGGTCTGCAGCAGTTCGGCAAGGAGGGCGAGCCCTTCGACCCGACGATCCACGAGGCCCTGATGCACTCGTACGCGCCGGACGTCACCGAGACGACGTGCGTGGCGATTCTGCAGCCCGGGTATCGCTTCGGCGAGCGCACCATCCGCCCCGCGCGGGTGGCCGTGGCCGAGCCGCAGCCGGGGGCGCAGACGGTCAAGGCCGAGGAGACGAGCGAGGCGGGCGACGACAAGGAGAGCGGTGGCCCGGACGAGGGCTGACGTGATCGACAGGGGTGTCCGCACCGGGCTCCCCTCGGAAAACAACGCCGAACGGAAGGAGGGGCGTCGGGGATGAGTACCAAGGACTTCATCGAGAAGGACTACTACAAGGTCCTCGGCGTCCCCAAGGACGCCACCGAGGCCGAGATCAAGAAGGCGTACCGGAAGCTCGCCCGCGAGTTCCACCCGGACGCCAACAAGGGCAACGTCAAGGCGGAGGAACGTTTCAAGGAGATCTCCGAGGCGAACGACATCCTCGGCGACCCCAAGAAGCGCAAGGAGTACGACGAGGCGCGCGCCCTCTTCGGCAACGGTGGCTTCCGTCCCGGTCCCGGGGCGGGAGGATCGTTCAACTTCGACCTGGGCGACCTCTTCGGCGGTCAGGGCGGCAGTGCCGGGGGGAACTTCGGCGGCGGCATCGGTGACGTCTTCGGGGGCCTGTTCAACCGCGGCGGCGGCGCGGGTACGCGCACGCAGCCGAGGCGCGGCCAGGACATCGAGTCCGAGGTCACGCTCAGCTTCATGGAGGCGGTGGACGGCGCGACCGTTCCACTGCGCATGTCCTCGCAGGCGCCGTGCAAGGCCTGCTCGGGCACCGGCGACAAGAACGGCACGCCGCGGGTGTGCCCGACCTGCGTCGGCACCGGCCAGGTGGCGCGGGGCTCCGGCGGCGGATTCTCGCTGACGGATCCCTGCCCGGACTGCAAGGGCCGCGGACTCATCGCCGAGCACCCCTGCATGGAGTGCAAGGGCAGCGGCCGGGCCAAGTCGTCCCGGACGATGCAGGTACGCATCCCGGCGGGCGTCACGGACGGGCAGCGCATCCGGCTGCGCGGCAAGGGCGGCCCCGGCGAGCGGGGCGGCCCGGCCGGCGATCTGTATGTCGTCGTGCACGTGGACGCGCATCCCGTCTTCGGCCGCAAGGACGACAACCTGACGGTGACCGTGCCCGTGACGTTCACGGAGGCGGCGCTCGGCGGCGACATCCGGGTTCCCACCCTCGGCGGGCCCGCGGTCACGCTGAAGCTGCCCCCGGGCACGCCCAACGGACGCACCATGCGCGCCCGTGGCAAGGGCGCGGTCCGCAAGGACGGCACTCGTGGGGACCTGCTGGTCACCGTCGAGGTGAGTGTTCCGAAGGACCTGTCGGGGAAGGCTCGTGACGCCCTGGAGGCGTATCGCGAGGCGACCGCGGGCGAGGACCCGCGGGCGGAGCTGTTCCAGGCGGCGAAGGGAGCATGAGGAGATGGACGGCCGTCGACGCAACCCGTACGAACTGACCGAGGAGACCCCGGTCTACGTCATCTCGGTGGCGGCCCAGCTCTCCGGCCTGCACCCGCAGACGCTGCGCCAGTACGACCGTCTGGGGCTCGTCTCCCCGGACCGCACGGCCGGCCGGGGCAGGCGCTACTCGGCTCGCGACATCGAACTGCTCCGTCAGGTGCAGCAGTTGTCGCAGGACGAGGGCATCAACCTCGCCGGCATCAAGCGGATCATCGAGCTGGAGAACCAGGTCGCCGCGCTCCAGTCCCGGGTCGCGGAGCTTCAGGCCGCGCTCGACGGCGCAGCGGCGACGATGCGGCAGCGCGAGGCCGCGGTGCACGCCTCGTACCGCCGTGACCTGGTGCCGTACCAGGAAGTGCAGCAGACCAGCGCGCTGGTCGTGTGGCGGCCCAAGCGGCAGCAGCAGTCCGACTGACATCACGCCGAAGGGGCGGCACCGGAGACGTCTCCGGTGCCGCCCCTTCGCGCGTTGCCGGAGCCAGGAGTCGGTAGGGCCGGTCGTCGACGGCGCGGTCGCAGTCGGTCCTTCTCGGTGTGCCGGACAGGCTCGTGTGCGCGAAGAACCGCCGTTTGAGGACCGGGGAAGCATCGGAGGTCGCGGCGGCGGTGCTTTGCGTCCGGTGCCCGTCTCGTCGTTCCCGAGGACTCGAAACGGATTCCCCGGTGCCCCAGTTGTGCTCGATCGCCGATGGTGCGGCGTCTCTACCGATGTGCCCGGTAATGGAGAGTTCGTGGAGAACTCCCGCTCGACGAGGGAAGATGTGCGGGTCATCGTGCGGAACCGGCTCGTCGGCGGTGCGGTTCGCGGTGGCCGGCTCTCCGGAGAAGAAGCGATCGCCCGGTGGCACGTGACGTAGATCACGTTTTGGTCGATCGATGAACGTCTTTAACTTTTAAGGAAGTTGATGGGCCGTCGGTTTCCCGATCCACGCAGGTCGGAGCTCAAAACTCCACCCCGCGAAGGTTCGGCAACGGCTCGCGCACTACACTTTCTTTGGTTTCACGTGACTTCCACACGAGGGCTGTTGCCATCTCGTTAACCGGTACTCCTTGACGCTGCATACCGTCGCCGCGTTGGCTTTCAGCCACCTGGGTCGCAATGCTGCTCCCTCGCCCGGAAGGCACCTGATGTGAACGCTCGTACCACCCGTAGGACCGCTGTGCGTCGTACCGCCATGGCCCTGGCCGCCTCGGTGTCGGCCGTCTCGCTCGCCGCCTGCGGCGTCATCGACGGAGTCGGCGGCGGCAGCAGCTCCTCGACCCCGAAGAAGGGCAACGACATCACGGTGGGTCTCCTTCTGCCCGAGACCGACAATCCGCGGTACGAACAGTTCGACCGTCCCATCATCGAGCGGCAGGTGAAGTCCCTCACCCACGACCAGGGCAAGGTCGTCTCCGCGAACGCCGGCGCCGACGCGGCCAAGCAGAGCCAGCAGCTCGAGCAGATGATCGCCGACAAGGTGGACGTGCTCCTGGTGGACGCCGTGGACGCCAAGGCCATCGAGCCCGGTGTGCAGAAGGCGAAGGACGCGGGTATCCCGGTCATCGCCTACGACCGACTCGCGCAGGGCCCGATCGACGCGTACATCTCCTTCGACAACGAACTGGTCGGCCAGGTGCAGGGCCGCGCGCTCGTCGAGAAGCTCGGCTCCAAGGCCTCCAGCAGCACGATCGTCATGATGAACGGTTCGCCCACCGACCCGAACGCCGCGCAGTTCAAGACGGGTGCGCTGAGCGAGCTCCAGGACAAGGTGAAGATCCCTAAGGCGGGGGAGTTCGACACCAAGGACTGGAAGCCGGAGAACGCCAAGGCCAACATGGACAAGGCGATCCAGGCCATCGGGCTCGGCAACATCGCCGGTGTCTACTCCGCGAACGACGGCATGGCAGGCGCCGTCATCGAAGCGCTGAAGGACGCCGGCGTCACCAAGATGCCGCCGGTGACCGGGCAGGACGCGGCGCTGGACGCGGTGCAGCGGATCATCTCGGGCGAGCAGTACATGAGTGTGTACAAGTCCTACCCTGAAGAGGCGAACAACGCCGCGGAGATGGCGGTCGCCAAGGTCCAGGGGCGCTCCATCGAGTTCGACGCGCTGACCCGCGACAAGGTCGACAGCCCGACGACGAAGAACATCCCGTCGATGCTGGTGCCGGTGGTCGCGCTCACCACGGACAACATCAAGGACACGGTGATCCAGGACGGCATCTACACCGTGAAGCAGATCTGCACCGACAAGTACAAGGCGGCCTGCGCGGCGGTCGGTCTGCACTGACCCTCCGGGCGGGCGGGTGTCACCGCCCGCCCGTCCGAGGCGTTCCCACACCTGAACTCCACCGCCGCACACGGCGGTCCCCCCGGCACCCTGCCCTCCACCTCCCCCGTGCGGTGGCCTCGTGGAGTTCGCGGCCGTCCGCCGCGCACTTCCCCTCCCGCCCTTGGGCGCGCCGGTCGTGACCCGGATCGGGTCATCCGGGGGAGCGCGCACCGAGGTTCGTCCGGTCGATCGGCCCCGGCGGCGGCGCAGCGGCGCCGCGCCCGCGCCCCCGGACGAACCCGTATCCGTACGGCCGCCGTTGCGCGACGGATCGGACATGTCCGCCATCACCCGAGGTCAAGTGCCCTACGTCGTGGACCGGTCGCTCCGGCGTGCCCGGAAGCGGCCACCGCAGTGCGAGACGGGCCGACCTGTCGACCGTCAGCTTGGTGCAGCGGAAGTTCCGGAGGTGGGGAGGATATGGCGGATTCCGGGGCATTCACGGGCGTTGAGGCGCAGGAACTTGTTGCGGAGGCGGGCGGTGCCGCGCATAGTTGCGCTGCGAAGGCGTGCGGGACGCGGCACGGACGGTGAGCGCCGGGACGTCGCTGGTGAGCCGCATCGCTCAGGACGCTGGGGCCAGGAGTCGGAGCCAGGGGTGGAAGATGGCCGGGCACGGGACGGACGCGCATCCACACGGCGCTGACCGACTCTGCGAAGCGGGGAACCGCGTGTACTCCCGGGCCGTTCGCCGGGGCCGGGTGTCGCGCGCCGACGCCGGGCCGGTGCCGTGCCTGCTGGAACTCGCGCTGCTGCATCCCGACCCCGACGACATGGACTGGCTGGTGCCGACCTCCCCGCAGGAGGTCATGACCCGGCTGCTGCGCAGCGTGCACGAGGAGGTCAGCGCGAGCCAGGCGCGGGTCGGGACGGCGGTGGCCGCGGTCGAGTGGTACGCCGGGCTCGGCGGCCGCGAGCAGGGGTCCGGGGAGGGCGTTGCCATCCGCGTGCTGGACGGGCTGCCGCGGATCAGGGCGGCCATGGACGAGGCGACGGAGCAGTGCACGGCCGAGGTGCTGACTGTCCAGCCGGGCGGCATCCGGCGGGAGGACGAGCTCTCCGAGGGACTGCACCGGGCCCTGGAGATGCGCCGCCGGGGTGTGCGCATGCGCGACCTGTACACGCATGTCGCCCGGCACGGACAGGGCCTGCGCAACTACATGGAGATGATGGGCGACGCGGCCGAGGCGCGCACCCTCGACGAGGTGCCCGAGCGGTTGATCCTCTTCGACCGCACGGTCGCCTTCATCCCCGCGAACACGGACCGCACGATCGCCCTGGAGCTGCGGCACCCGGCGGTGATCGACTATCTGGTGACCGCCTTCGAGCGCTTCTGGCGGCTGGCGATCCCGCTGACCTCGCCGCTCCCGGACACGGGTATCGACGGCATCACCCACCGGGAACGGTCGATCGCCGCACTGCTCGCGGAGGGACACCAGGACGCGGTGGTCGCCGAGCGCCTCGGCATCAGTGTCCGCACGTGCCGTGCGCACATCGCCCGGCTCTCGGAGACCCTGGGCGCGGCCAGCCGTACACAGCTCGGGGTCCGCATCGCCCAGGTGGGCCTGGACGGCCCCACTCTCGCGGCCGAACTGCTGCCGGTCACGGCACCCGGCGCCCGGGAGCCCTCGGGCGACCTGTGAGCCGTCCGGGCCGCGCCCGGCTTCCCCTGCCGGTGGTGTCCTCGGCGGTGGGGGGTTCCGCGCTCAGGGCGGAACCCGTGTCCCCGTACCCCCGGCAGAGGTGCTGGACGGCCGTGGAAGCGGCTCAGGGCGGCCCAGGACGGCCCAGGACGGGCTGTGGGGGGTCCTGGGCCGGGGACGGGCCGGTCCGCCGCCACAGCCGCTCTGCGGCGCGCTCAGCGGGCCGGCTCCCCCGCGCCCGGAGGTTTCAGTCGCCCTGCTCCAGGATCCCCGACTGCGCTATCAGGTAGCCGAGCTGGGCCCGGCTGCCGCTGCCCAGGGTGGCCGCGATCTTCGCTATGTGCGCCCGGCAGGTGCGCACGTTCATGCCCAGGCGGCGGGCGATCGCCTCGTCCACATGGCCCTCGATGAGGAGTTTGGCGATCGAGCGCTGCACTCCGGTGATGCCGTTGGGGTCAACGGCGTTGGGCACTTCCTCGGTCAGCGGGACCGCCCGTTCCCACAGCCGTTCGAAGACCATGGCGAGGTACCGCACAAGGCCGGGGTGGCGCAGTTCCAGCGCCACGCTCCGGTCCTCGCTCGCCGGGATGAAGGCGACGGTCCGGTCGAAGATGATGAGCCGCTCGATCAGCTCCTGGAGCGTACGGACCTGGATCTTGCCGTCGGAGATCCGGTCCACGTAGGCGAGGGTGCTCTGGCTGTGCCGCGCCGTGTGCTGGTAGAGCGTGCGGATGCTGACCCCGCGGTCGGCGAGGGGCCGGTCGCGCTCCAGGGCCTCCATGAGGGTGTCGGCGGGACGGCCGCCTCCCGGCTGTACGGTCATCATCTCGCTGCGGCACTCCGCAGTGGCCGAGTTGAGTGCCCCGTTGATCCGGTCGAATCCCTCGAGCACCGTGATCGAATGGAGGCTCGCCTGCGGGCTCTGCGTGCTGATCGTGATGAACGGGTCGAAGGACTCGGTCAGCTCGATCGTCTGGCGCCGCCGGTCCTGTATCTCGCGTTCCAGCGGGTGCAACCGTTGGGCGAGCGCGACGGACGGGGGAACCGGCCGCAGCCAGTTGGCGTCGTCCGGATCGGGGTGGAGCAGGGCGAACTCCAGGAGACACGGAGCCGGCTCCACCTCGGAACGTGTGATCCTTCCGGACCGGAGCGCGTTGGCATAAAGCCGTGCTCCGTCGTCGCACAACTCGGTGACGCCGTGGGGATGTGTCGGCTTTGAGTTGTTCGTGGTCATTTCTCCACCCCCCAGGGTCATGAACGTGCAGGAACATGATGCATCGCCCCTGTGGCATTGACGTGCCTGAATGAGCCATCGTCTTGTGCTGCGGGGGAGAGGATTCCATCAAGTGAGGACGAAGCCGACTATGCGACCGAGATTGCTTGGTTCAGTGCTTGCAGCCGTCTTCTCCGCCGCAGCGGTTCTCGGTGTTCAGAGCGGCTCGGTTCCTGATCCCGGGCAGACCTCGTCGGTGGTCCGGTCGGACAGTGGCTGGAACGCCGTCCAGGCCGACAGTGGCTGGAACGCCATCCGGGCGGACAGCGGCTGGAACGTCGCCCCCTTCGACAGTGGCTGGAACGCGATTCAGGCGGACAGCGGCTGGAACGCCGTACAGGCCGACAGCGGCTGGAATGTACTCCCCGCCGACAGTGGCTGGAACGCGATCCAGGCGGACAGCGGCTGGAACGTCGCCCCGGCCGACAGCGGCTGGAACGATCTCCCCGCGGACGCAGACGCATGACGATCCCTCCCGACGACCGCTCGTTCCGGCGCGAGATGGCCACCGCCTATCGCTCGGGATGGCACTTCATCGACCTGGCGACCGCCATTCCCCACAGTGGCGACTCGCTGATGGTGACCGTCTTCGGGCAGCCGGTCGTCGTGACGCGGGACGAGGACGAGGACGTGCGGGCCTACCGGCTTCTGCGGCGGCCTCGGGGGGCGCCGCAGCCCGTGCGGTGCGCCATACGGTACGGAATGATCTTTGTGAATCTCGACCGGCGTGACCACCGGCTGACCGAACCGGGCAGTCCGGAAGTACAGACCATTGCCACCCCCCGCAGTGCCTGACGCGATTCCCCCGTCGTAACAGATCGCTCAGGTACTTCCCCCCGCAGCGGCGTCACCGTGACCTGAACACGGTGACGCCGCTGCAGTTTGTGGGGACATCTCCGGCTATCGCCCGGAGCGCACAGTGGCTGGAATCAGCCCCGTCCCATCGCCCGGGTGAGGGCGATCTCGATCACCACCCGTGACGGGTTGGGTGCCGGCACCCGCCCGTAGCGCTCGGCGTAGCGCCGCTCGGCCTCCGCGACCCGCTCCGGGTCGGCCGACACCCGTGCGCGGCCCTCCAGCGTCGCCCAGCGCCGGCCGTCCACCTGGCAGACCGCGACCCGGGCGCCGTCCGGGCCCGCGTTCGCCACGTGCCCGACCTTCGCCCCGGACTTGTTCGCGATCACCCGGGCCAGCCGCGCCTCGGGGTCGTATGTCACGCCTACCGGGACGACGTGCGGGCTGCCGTCCGGACGCAGGGTGGTCAGCGTGCACAGGTGCCGCTCCCGCCAGAACCTGAGGTACGGGTCGTCGGGCGAGCCCGGGTCTACGGAATAGGTGGCCATGGGTGCGGAACTTAGCCGGTGTCTCTCCCGAACGACGCCTTGAGTGGAATAGACTCAACTTTGTGCACGTTGCTCGGGTCAGAATGGAAGGGCAACGTCTGAGCGCGGCCGACGCAAGGAGGAGAAGGCGAACGTGGACGCCGAGCTGACCAACAGGAGCCGGGACGCGATCAACGCGGCCAGCAACAGGGCCGTGTCGGAGGGTCACCCGGACCTCACCCCCGCCCACCTGCTCCTCGCGCTGCTCGAGGGGCAGGAGAACGAGAACATCATCGACCTGCTGGCCGCCGTCGACGCGGACCAGGCCTCGGTGCGGGCCGGTGTCGAACGTGTGCTCGCCGGTCTGCCCAGCGTGACCGGGTCGACCGTCGCGCCGCCCCAGCCCAACCGGGAGCTGCTCGCGGTGATCGCCGAAGCGACCCGGCGAGCCAAGGATCTCGGGGACGAGTACCTGTCGACCGAGCATCTGCTCATGGGTATCGCCGCGAAGGGCGGCGCCGCCGGCGAGGTGCTCTCCCGCCAGGGGGCGGACGCCGGGAAGCTGCTGGACGCGTTCCAGAAGACCAGGGGAGGACGCCGGGTGACGACCCCGGATCCCGAGGGCCAGTACAAGGCGCTCGAGAAGTTCGGTACCGACTTCACCGCCGCCGCGCGCGACGGCAAGCTGGACCCGGTGATCGGCCGGGACCAGGAGATCCGGCGCGTGGTGCAGGTGCTGTCCCGCCGTACGAAGAACAACCCGGTGCTCATCGGCGAGCCCGGCGTCGGTAAGACCGCAGTCGTGGAGGGGCTCGCCCAGCGCATCGTGAAGGGCGACGTGCCCGAGTCGCTGAAGGACAAGCGGCTGGTCGCGCTCGACCTGGGTGCCATGGTCGCGGGCGCGAAGTACCGCGGTGAGTTCGAGGAGCGCCTGAAGACGGTGCTCGCGGAGATCAAGAACTCCGACGGGCAGATCATCACCTTCATCGACGAGCTGCACACCGTCGTGGGCGCGGGCGCCGGCGGCGACTCCGCCATGGACGCGGGCAACATGCTCAAGCCGATGCTGGCCCGTGGCGAACTGCGCATGGTGGGCGCCACCACGCTCGACGAGTACCGCGAGCGGATCGAGAAGGACCCGGCGCTGGAGCGGCGCTTCCAGCAGGTGCTGGTCGCCGAGCCGACCGTCGAGGACACCATCGCGATCCTGCGCGGACTCAAGGGCCGTTACGAGGCCCATCACAAGGTGCAGATCGCGGACAGCGCGCTGGTCGCCGCCGCGACCCTCTCCGACCGGTACATCACCTCCCGTTTCCTGCCGGACAAGGCGATCGACCTGGTCGACGAGTCGGCCTCGCGACTGCGTATGGAGATCGACTCCTCCCCGGTCGAGATCGACGAGCTCCAGCGCGCCGTGGACCGGCTGCGCATGGAGGAACTCGCGCTGAGCAAGGAGACCGACCAGGCATCCAAGGAGCGGCTGGACAAGCTGCGCCGCGACCTCGCCGACAAGGAGGAGGAGCTGCGGGGCCTGACCGCCCGCTGGGAGAAGGAGAAGCAGTCCCTCAACCGGGTCGGCGAGCTGAAGGAGAAGCTCGACGAGCTGCGCGGGCTGGCCGAACGCGCCCAGCGCGACGGCGACTTCGACTCCGCTTCGAAGCTGCTGTACGGCGAGATCCCGGCCGTCGAGAAGGAGATGGAGGCCGCCTCCGAGGCCGAGGAGGAGGCCGCCAAGGGCACGATGGTCAAGGACGAGGTCGGCCCCGACGACATCGCGGACGTGGTCGGCTCCTGGACCGGAATCCCCGCCGGCCGCCTCCTGGAGGGCGAGACGCAGAAGCTGCTGCGTATGGAGGACGAGATCGGCAGGCGGCTCATCGGCCAGGGCGAGGCCGTGCGCGCTGTGTCGGACGCCGTGCGCCGCAGCCGGGCCGGCATCGCCGACCCGGACCGCCCGACCGGCTCGTTCCTCTTCCTCGGCCCCACCGGTGTCGGCAAGACCGAACTGGCCAAGGCGCTCGCCGACTTCCTCTTCGACGACGAGCGGGCGATGGTCCGCATCGACATGTCGGAGTACGGCGAGAAGCACAGCGTCGCCCGGCTGGTCGGCGCCCCGCCCGGCTATATCGGCTACGAGGAGGGCGGCCAGCTGACGGAGGCGGTCCGCCGCCGCCCGTACAGCGTCGTGCTGCTCGACGAGGTGGAGAAGGCCCACCCCGAGGTGTTCGACATCCTCCTGCAGGTGCTGGACGACGGACGGCTCACGGACGGGCAGGGCCGCACGGTCGACTTCCGCAACACGATCCTCGTGCTGACCTCGAACCTGGGCAGCCAGTTCCTGGTCGACCCGATGACGAGTGAGGAGGAGAAGCGGGAGCAGGTGCTGGAGGTGGTCCGCGCCTCCTTCAAGCCGGAGTTCCTCAACCGGCTCGACGACCTGGTGGTCTTCTCGGCGCTGTCGAAGGACGAGCTGAGCCGTATCGCCCAGCTCCAGATCGACCGCCTCGCCAAGCGGCTGGCCGAGCGGCGACTGACCCTTCGGATCACGCCCGAGGCGCTGGCCTGGCTCGCGGACGAGGGCAACGACCCGGCCTACGGTGCCCGCCCGCTGCGGCGCCTCATCCAGACCGCCATCGGCGACCGCCTGGCCAAGGAGATCCTGTCCGGCGAGGTCAAGGACGGGGACACGGTCCGGGTGGACCGCTTCGGCGACGGGCTGATCGTCGGGCCCGCGACGGGCAAGACGCTGTAGTCCCGGACCCCCGCCGCCGTACGGCCCCCTCCTCACCGGGGGAGGGGGCCGATTCCGTTTCGGTCACGTCCGGTGCCGGAGGCCGCTCAGTACGTGAACGCGGAGAACCGCACTCGCGCGGTGCCCGCGTGTTCGTGCACCACCTCCACGCTCACCGCGTCGGCGCCGGTCGGCCCGCCGTCCCGGGGGCCGACCTGGAGATCGATCGAGACAGAGATCCGCGCTCTGTGCACAGCCCGTCGCGTGCGGCGGTGGAGCCTGCGGACAGGCCGGCCAGTCGCGGACATCGGCCCCCGGCATCCGGAAAGCCGCGTGGTACTCGAGGGTCTGCCGGCTCTGCCGCTCCGTGCACGGCCCCGCGAACTCACCCGTCTCCGGCAGCGCCGCCCGGCCGAGCCGCAGGACCCCGGCGCAGGGGACCTCGTGTGTCTTCTCCCCGGATCCGCCACCGGGCCGGAACCGGTCCACGGCCATGGCGGCGGAGCCGGCCGGAGCCAGTACCGGCAGGGCCACGACGGCCGCGACCAGCCGCCACCCGGTGCCTCCCGGCGGTTGCTGCGGCCCGTCCAGCGGTGCCCTCTTCCCCGGCGGCGTGACCGTCAGGAAACCCCACCCCCGTGCCGTGCTTCCCATGAACGGGCCGGATCATGTCAGCCACGGGCGGACACACCCCGTCCGGGGTTGCCACCCCCCTCCCCGCATGGGGGAGGATGGCGGAATCCGTACGAAGGGAAGAACACGGTGAGCATCGACCCGTCCTCGATTCCGAACTTCGGGGGCCAGCCCGAGCCGCAGCCGCCGGCGGGCCCCGTGGTTCCGGATCAGGACCTCGTGAAGCAGCTCCTGGACCAGATGGAGCTCAAGCACCTCGTCGACGAAGAGGGAGACCTCGTCGCGCCGTGGGAGCAGTTCCGTACGTACTTCATGTTCCGCGGCGAAGGCGACCAGGAGGTCTTCTCGGTGCGGACGTTCTACGACCGGCCGCACAAGATCGACGAGAAGCCGCAGCTGCTGGAGTCCATCGACGACTGGAACCGGCGGACGCTGTGGCCCAAGGTGTACAGCCACACGCACGACGACGGCACCGTCCGCCTCATCGGTGAGGCGCAGATGCTGATCGGCACGGGCGTCAGCCTGGAGCACTTCGTCTCGTCGACCGTCAGCTGGGTGCGGGCCGCCATCGAGTTCGACCGGTGGCTCGTCGAGCAGCTCGGCCTCGCGGAGGACGTCGACGACTCGGAGAAGCCCGAGGAAGACGGAGAGTAGACCCGGCTAGAGGGGCGACCGGGCCAGCACCACGAGATACGCCCCATAGACGAACGAGAACCCGGCCAGGGCGCTCGCCACCACGGCGGCGTGCCAGGGCCGGGCTCTCGCGGTTCGTGCCAGCGCCTGCGCCACCACGATCAGCAGGGGGAACGCCGGCAGCAGGAAGCGCGGCTTGGACTCGAAGAACCCCGAGCCGCCGAGCGCGACCGCGAGCAGAAGGCCGCTGTAGACGACGAGCGGCAGTGGGGCGCGGTCGGCCAGGAGCAGGGCGAAGAGCACCGTGCCGACCGCCACGATCACCAGGGCCATCGGAAAGTGCAGCCGGGTGCCGTGCAGCATCATCCGCTCGGCGAACTGCAGCGAGCCCACCCCGAAGTCGAAGCGCGACCCCCACAGCCGCTGCACGGTGAAATAGCCGCCGAGCGGGTCCCCCCTGCGCCGGCCCACCCACAGCACATATCCTCCCCAGCCGAGCGGGGCCAGTGCCGCACCCGTCCACAGCCTGTGGGGAACCCCTCGCCCGCGCATCCGCCAGACCTCCTGCACGGCCGCCGCCAGGACCGCCGCGGCCACCGCGAAGCCGTTGGGCCGCGACAGGCCCGCGAGCGCGGCCAGAGTGCCGGCCCACACCCAGCGACGGGTCAGGACCGCGTACAGCGACCAGGCGGCGAACGCGGTCAGCACGGGCTCCGTGTATCCCATCGACAGCACGATGGAGTGCGGGAGCAGCCCCCACAGGACGACGAGCACGGTGGCCACGGACGGCCCGTGCAGCAGGCGGCCGACCTGGTGGATGCCCAGCGCGGCGACCGCCGCGGCCGTCCAGGACACGAGCAGGCCCGCCGCCATGCCGTCCAGCGGGGTGAGCATGCCGATGCCGCGGATCAGGGCCGGGTACAGCGGGAAGAACGCCAGATCGTTGTGGATGCCGGTGCCGCTGCGGCTGTGCAGCGTGTGTCCGTAGCCGTGCGAGGCGATCCGCAGATACCAGACGGAGTCCCAGGACCGTCCGAGCAGGAACAGGGGCCGGCGGTCCGAGGGGCGGGCGACCACGGCGAGCACAAGACAGCCGCACAGACGGGCGGCGACGAAGAGCCCCAGGGCGGCGGCGGCCGAGGTCGGCAGCCGCCGCCCACGCCCGACCGGACGGATACGGACGCGGTCGGCGGGGACCGCTTCGGCGGCGGCCGGGGCGGTGCTGGCTTGGGTCACACCCGCACCATGCTGTGATCACGGCTGATTTGCGAACCTTGCGCGCGTGAGAGGCGGGGAATTCCCACGCCTAGGCGTGCGCCGCCGGACACCCGGCCGCCATGGGGCCGGCCTGCGACCTCAGCCCGCCAGTGCCTTGAGTCGTTGGACGGCCTCCTCCAGGACCTCCGCGCGCTTGCAGAAGGCGAAGCGGACGAACGGGGCGCCGGCCTCGCGGTGGTCGTAGAAGACCGCGTTGGGGATGGCGACGACGCCCGCACGCTCGGGCAGGGCGCGGCAGAAGGCGAAGCCGTCGGTCTCGCCGAGGGGCCGGATGTCGGTGGTGACGAAGTACGTGCCGGCGGGCCGGAACACCTCGAAGCCCGCCTGCGCCAGGCCGGAGGCGAGCAGATCCCGCTTGGCCTGCATGTCCGCCCGGAATGCGGCGAAGTACGTGTCCGGGAGGGCGAGCGCCTCGGCGACGGCGTACTGGAACGGCCCGGACGCCACATAGGTCAGGAACTGCTTGGCCGAGCGCACCGCCGTGACGAGGCCGGGCGCCGCCGTCACCCAGCCGACCTTCCACCCGGTGAACGAGAAGGTCTTCCCCGCCGAGCCGATGGTGACCGTGCGCTCGCGCATGCCCGGGAAGGACGCCAGGGGCAGGTGCTCGGCGTCGTCGAAGACCAGGTGCTCGTACACCTCGTCCGTGACCACGAGCAGGTCGCGCTCGACGGCGAGGTCGGCGATCGCCCGCAGCTCCTCGCGGGTGAGCACGGTTCCGGTGGGGTTGTGCGGGGTGTTGACGAGCAGCAGCCGGGTGCGGTCGGTGACGGCGTCGCGCAACTCGTCCAGGTCCAGCCGGAAGCGGGCGGTGTCCTCGTGGTGCGGCCGCAGCGTGACGGGTACGCGTCGGCCGCCCGCCATCGCGATGCAGGCGGCGTACGAGTCGTAGTAGGGCTCGAGCGCGATCACCTCGTCGCCGGGTTCGAGGAGGGCCAGCAGGCTCGCGGCGATCGCCTCGGTGGCGCCCGCGGTGACCAGCACCTCGGTGTCGGGGTCGTACGACAGGCCGTACCGCCGCCGGTGGTGCGCGGCGACCGCGGTGCGCAGCTCGGGGATGCCGGGGCCCGGCGGGTACTGGTTGCCGCGACCCTCACGCAGCGCCCGCACCGCGGCCTCGCGGATCTCCTCGGGCCCGTCCGTGTCGGGGAAACCCTGCCCGAGGTTGATGGACCCCGTGCTCATCGCGAGGGCGGACATCTCGGCGAAGATCGTCGTCCCGAACTCGGCGAGCCGGCGGTTGAGGAGAGGGCGTGCGCTGGAGGTCATGGCCGCCATCCTGCGCCGAAGCTCCGGGACTCCTCAAGCTGCCCGCAAGGACGTTCAGCCGTGCCGGCGCCCGGAGCACCGCCTGCGAGCAGCGGAGGAGGCGTCCGCACCCGTCGGCGTCCGTGTTGTGGGGCGCCCTCGGACGGCCCACCGCCGGCCGGCCGGGCACGAGCGGCGGCGGGGGCGTACGCCGAGCGGGACGGCACACGGCGTGACGGGCATGGCCGACCGCGGACGGCGGCGCCCGGCGCTGCCGGGATATCCGCTTGTCGGGGTCGAGAGCACCGCTCTATGGTCCCGGCATGTCACTCCGTGCTCGTATGCGTCAGGCACTCCCCGAAGCGATGCGCGCCCGCGACAAGGCCGCGGTGAGCGCCCTGCGCGCGACGCTCGCCGCGCTGGACAACGCGGAGGCGGTGCCCGTCGGCGAAGCCGACCTGCGCGGCCTGGCCCTGGAGCAGTCGCCGGTCGGTGCCGGCGCCACCGAGGCGGTGCGACGCGAGCTGGGCGAGGGCGGCGTGGCGGAGATCGTGCGCGCCGAGGCCGCCGAACGGCTCGACGTCGCGGAGCAGTTGACCGCCCCGGCGCACGCCGACCGGGCCACGCGGCTGCGTGCGGAGGCCGCTGTGCTGCTGCGCCTCCTGGACGGGCCCGACGCGTCGTAGCACCCGGCGGAGGACCACGGCCCAGCGTCGGCCACGGCGCGACCCACAAGGCCGACGAACTGTGCATCCATGCAGGTCAGGGGCTTTTTCCGGGTCGTGACCCTCAGAACTTCCTCAACTCTGCTTTGGCGGGGGGAGCGTGGGGGCATCCCCCGTGCACCCGGGAACACGGAGGGGCCCACGGGGGGCCGGTCCCGGGGAGGAAAGGGGGACGACGCCATGCTTTTCGGCATCATCCTGGCGATCATCTGTGTCGGTATCGTCGTACGCCTCGTCATGGGCGGGCGCAGGCGCGGCAAGCGCCGCGGGCTGCGGGCAGGAACCGGTGGGAGCGCCGGCAGCTGGTGGGCTGCGGGGAGCGACGGCGGTTCGTCGTCGGGCGGCCATCACTCGGGCGGCCATCACTCGTGCGGTGGTGGTCACTCCTCCTGCGGCGGCCACTCCTCGTGCGGCGGCGGTGGCGGGTGCGGCGGTGGCGGGGGCGGGTGCGGCGGCGGAGGCAGCTGACACGGTCGGCCGGGCTCGGCAGGGGGACGCGTGTCCGCCTTGACGACCGCGGTCCGCAAGTGTCCCGACGGGCGTGCGGCAGTACACCCGAGTGAGGGGCGCGAGGGCGCACGTCATCGGCGCATTGCGTCGAGCGTGCGCTCGCGGCCCCGCCGCCGGAACCCGTCCGACCTGCGCATCGACGCTCCCGGCGTAGGTGCTGGTTGAACAGTTGAGCTGCGGGGCCCCCGGTGGGATGGAAACCCTACGAACTTGGGTAAAAACGCTGTGGCGCCGCAGCAGTTCATGATTCGCTCTCAACCACCGACGCAGCCCTCGGACGCCCGTCCTGCAGGCGTTTCGCCCGGCCCGGCCGACCCGGACGGCGTGCCCGACCGGCTGTGCTGAACCGGCCGGACCCCGGTGCCGACCCGGAAGTGCCGGGACCACTCCCATTTTGTGTGCTAGCGGAGCCGATCCATGCTCACGACCCTGAACACCTCCTACACCGACACACGCGCGGCCGACCTCGCCTGGACCCTGGGCCGTGAGCCGTTGCCCGCACTGGCCACCCTCGATCTGGAACTCGCCGGGGCGCGGCTTCAGTTGAGACTGCTCGGCGCGTCCCACCAGGTGCTCCTGGAGGAGGAGCGGGGCACCTGTTCGGAGACGGTGGCGTGCATCGCGGGCTCCAGCGCCCCGCTGCCGCTCGGTGTCGCCAAGCGCGTGGGTGACTGGGAGTACGAGTTCGCGGCCCGTGTCGAGGTCCTGTCGCCGGGCTCCTTCGCGGGGCGGGCCCAGGAGTTGCTGGCCCTGGTGTCCGATCACCCCCACGGCCTGGCCGGGGTCTTTCCCGGCAGCCCGCACGCCTTCACGGCGATGCTGGCCCAGCACCACGAGGGCCAGGTCCACTGGCGCACCTGGCACGCGTATCCGCAGGACGGACAGTTGGTGGCGACGCGGACGCGGGTGGGGGCGAAGGTGCCGGCGGCACGGGAGGCGATGAGCGGGCGGGTGTGAGGACGGTGCCGTACGGTACGCGGCGAAGGTCAGGGGAGGCGGCGCCCATGTGCGGGACGCCGTGCCTCGCGGGCGTTCCCGGAGCGGCCAGTTCCACACGTGTGGGTGACAGGGCCCAGCGCGACCGTGACGTAGCGTTCCGACCGTGATCGAACCGCACGCGCCAGCGCCGCCCGGCGCGCCACGCTCCTGGAGCGGCGAGGGCGGCCAGAGCCGGACGGCACTTCCCGTGCGTCCGGGCACGGGCCGGTTCCTCGTCCTCTCCGGGGTGTTCGTGTGCGCGGCCTGCGGTCTCGTGTACGAACTCGAACTCGTCGCCCTGGCCTCGTACTTGATCGGTGACTCGGTCACCCAGACCTCCGTCGTGCTGTCGGTGATGGTCTTCGCGATGGGCATCGGCTCGCTCGCCGCGAAGCGGCTCCGCTGTCGCGCCGCCGCCGGATTCGGCGCGGTGGAGGCGGCACTCGCCCTGGTCGGCGGTTGCAGCGCGATGGCGCTGTATGCGGTCTTCGCCTGGACCGGGGGCTGGGGCGGAGTGTGGTCGGGGGGCCCGCGCTGTCTGCTGGTGGCCTTCTCCCTCGCGATCGGCCTGCTCATCGGCGCCGAGGTCCCGCTGTTGATGGAGCTCATCCAGCGCATCCGCCGCCAGGACGCGGGCGGCGCGGTCGCCGACCTGTTCGCGGCGGACTACGTGGGCGCGCTCGTGGGCGGGCTCGCCTTCCCCTTCCTGCTGCTCCCGCAACTCGGCCAGCTGACCGGCACCCTGCTCACCGGCGCGATCAACGCGGTGGCGGGCGGTGCCCTCGTCCTCGGGCTGTTCCGGCGGGACCTCTCCCGCCGCGGCCGGCTGCTGCTCGTGGTCGCCAACGTCGCGGTGCTGGGCGTGCTGGCCGCCGCGGCCCTCCTGGTCGACGACTTCGAACGGGCCGCGCGTCAGGCGGTGTACGGGGGCGACGTCCGGGTCGCGGTGCACACCGGTGCCCAGGAGCTGGTGCTCACCGGCGGGACCCACGGCCGTCCGCTCGCGCTGTTCCTCGACGGCCGGCTGCGGGTGAGCGGCCGCGACGAGCGCCTCTACCACGAGGCGCTCGTGCGTCCCGCGATGAGTGACGGCCCGCACGCGCGTGTGCTCGTCCTCGGCGGCGGCGACGGCCTCGCGGCACGCGAGGTGCTGCGACACCCGGGCGTCGAGCGGGTCGACGTGGTCGACCCCGACCCGGCGGTGGTGCGGCTCGCCCGCCGCGACCCGGCGCTGTCCGCGCTGAACGGCCATGCCTTCGGCGACCCGCGGGTGCATGTGTGCACGGCGGACGCGTTCCGCCGGCTCAGGGACACCCGGCGCAGCTACGACGTGGTGATCGCCGACCTTCCCGACCCCCGCGTCACGGCGAGCACGAAGCTGTACTCGCAGGAGTTCTACGGTCTGGCCCGCCGGGTCCTGGCGCGGGGCGGCCGGCTGGTGGTGCACGCGGGCCCGGTGACCTCGCGCCCCCGGGTCTTCTGGACCGTCGAGGCGACGATCCGGGCGGCCGGTCTGAGGACCGCCCCGTACCGCGTCGGCGAGCGCGCCCCCGCGCCCTGGGCGGGACCGCACCGCCCGGCGGGCGCGCCACGCGACTGGGGCTTCGTGCTCGCCGCCCGCACCCGTCCCGCCCTGACCCTGGACCGGGACGCCCCCCGCCCGGACACGCTGACCCCGGAGGTGCTGCGGGCGGACGCCCGGGCGGCGGCGCGCACCCGGGTGCCGGGACTGCCGCCGTCGACGCTGGTGCGGCCGAGATACGCGAACTGAGCCGCCCGGCCTGCCGGAGCCGAGAATCCCGTGATGCACGGGTGCGGTTCGGGCGCTGCTGGGTAGGCTCGGCTGGTATGGAGCATGAGGCGTTCGTTCCGGTACCCGCCGAGCAGCTGGGGGAGGCGCTGGCCGATCCCGTCCGGGTCGCCCGCGCGATCCCGGGGCTCCAGCAGGACGTGGAGGCGGAGCCCGTCTCCGGCAGGCTGAAGGTGCGCGTCGCCGGCCACACGATCACCTATCGCGGCGTGCTGCGGGTCGCCGCGCGGCCCGACGGCTCGTACGCGGCGCACGGCGAGGCGACGGAGGTCCGCGGTACCGGCGCGGTGAAGCTGTCCCTGTCCGTACGCCTGCTCCCGGCCGACGGCGGTACGACCGTCGTCTTCACGGGAACGGCCACGGGCGACGGCCGGATCGCGGAACTGCCCGCGGACGCGGTGGCGTCGGCGGGGGCCCGGCTGCTCGGACGGTTCGCGGAAGGCCTCGGGGCGGGCGGCACGGGCGGGGCCGCGGCGTCCGGGGAAGCCGCCGGTGACCGGACCTCCGGGGAGCCGTCAGGACAGGCACCGACCGAGGAAGCGGAGGCCGCGGCCGGGCAGGTGCCGGACGGGCCCCCGGAGAAGATCTCCGGGAAGTCGTCCGCGGACGCTCCCGCGACGCCCTCGATCCACGACACCGAAGTCCCGCCGCCGTCCCTCGACCCCCTCGCCGACGAGGACGGGTTCGACGGCGAGGAGGAGCCCGAGGACGACTTCGACGGCGAGGGAGAGCCGCCGCCCGCCGAGGCGGCACACGCCCGGCGCACGATGATCGGCCGCAGCGCCGAGGAGGTCGACCACGCGCCCCCGCGCGGCCGCTACGCCCCCGTACCCGTCCCCGAGTCCGTGGCGGCCGGTGCGACGTTGCGCTGGGCGGCCCCGGCGGCGGCTCTGCTCCTGGCCTCCGCGATCGTGGCGGGCCGCCTGCTGCGGCGCCGTCGCTGATCCCGCCGGCTCCACCGCACAGCGGCGTCCCGGCACGCCCTCTTGATCGGCCAAGTAGGGTCGGCTCCGTGAGTAACGACGAGATCACGTTGACCGCGGGAGACGCGGAGGTCGTGCTGGCGCCGGCGAACGGCGGGCGCGTGCGGAGTCTGCGCGTCGGCGGCACGGAGCTGCTGCGGCAGGGCGAACGGTTCGGGTGCTTCCCCATGGTCCCCTGGTGCGGCCGCATCAGGGACGGCCGGTTCCGCGACGGGGGCACGGTCCACCAGATGCCCCTCAACTCCCCGCCGCATGCCATCCACGGCACGGCGCGGGACGGCGCGTGGCGGGTGGCCCGCGCGGACCGCGCCGAGGCGGTGCTCACCTACGACCTGGTCGAGCCCTGGCCCTACGTCGGTCGCGTCACCCATCTCGCCACGCTCACCGAGGACTCCCTGACGCTCACCATGTCCGTGGAGACCTACGAGTCCTCGTTCCCGGCCCAGATCGGCTGGCACCCCTGGTTCAACCGCACCCTCGACGGTGTGGACGCGCGCATCGACTTCAGCCCTGCCTGGCAGGAGGAGCGCGGGGACGACCACCTGCCCACGGGGAACCGCATCGACCCCCGGCCCGGCCCCTGGGACGACTGCTTCGGGATGCCCGGCGGCGTCGACGTCGCGGTGCTCTGGCCGGACCGGCTGGAGCTGCGGGTGACCAGCCGGGAGGAGTGGGTGGTGGTCTACGACGAGCAGCAGGAGGCCGTGTGCGTGGAGCCGCAGACGGGTCCGCCCAACGGCCTCAACACCCTTCCCCGCCTGGTCACGCCCATCGAGCCGCTGGAGGCGTCGACGACGTGGAGCTGGCGCCGTCCGTGAGCACCCCCCTTTAAGCTGACTCGTATGAGTGACGTACGCGGCGACCTGCTGCAGCAGATCAAGGACAAGGCCGTGGTGCACGGCAAGGTGACCCTGTCGTCCGGCCTGGAGGGCGACTACTACGTCGACCTGCGCCGCATCACCCTCGACGGCGAGGCCGCGCCGCTGGTCGGTCAGGTGCTGCTGGACCTGACCGCCGACCTGGACTTCGACGCCGTCGGCGGTCTGACCATGGGCGCGGACCCGGTCGCGGCCGCCATGCTGCACGCCGCCGCCGCGCGCGGGAAGAAGCTGGACGCCTTCGTCGTCCGCAAGGCGGCGAAGGCGCACGGTCTGCAGCGGCGCGTGGAGGGTCCGGAGATCAGGGGCCGCCGGGTCCTGGTCGTCGAGGACACCTCCACCACGGGCGGTTCTCCGCTCACCGCGGTGGAGGCGGTGCGCGAGGCCGGGGCCGAGGTCGTGGCGGTCGCGACGATCGTCGACCGGGCCACGGGCGCGGCCGAGAAGATCGAGGACGGCGCCGGGGTCCCCTACCGTTTCGCGTACTCGAAGGACGAGCTGGGACTGGACTGACCCGCACGGTCATCCGAAGGCTGGACGGGGTGTCCGAAGCATCCGGTCAAGTCTGGAAAGATGGGGCCGACGATGACGTCGCACCCTAGGTCAGGGCCGTACGTACGCAGAACGCACCCGCACATACAAGGAGCGGACAGATGCCCATCGCAACCCCCGAGGTCTACAACGAGATGCTCGACCGGGCGAAGGCAGGCAAGTTCGCCTACCCGGCCATCAACGTGACCTCGTCCCAGACCCTGCACGCTGCCCTGCGCGGCTTCGCGGAGGCCGAGAGCGACGGCATCGTCCAGATCTCGACGGGCGGCGCCGAGTTCCTGGGCGGGCAGTACGACAAGGACATGGTCACCGGTTCCGCGGCCCTGGCCGAGTTCGCGCACATCGTCGCGAAGAAGTACCCGGTCAACATCGCGCTGCACACGGACCACTGCCCGAAGGACAAGCTCGACGGGTACGTGCGCCCGCTGCTCGCGATCTCCGAGGAGCGTGTGGCCCGCGGCGAGAACCCGCTGTTCCAGTCCCACATGTGGGACGGTTCGGCGGAGACCCTCTCCGACAACCTGAAGATCGCGCAGGAGCTGCTGGAGCGCACCCGCGCCGCCAGGATCATCCTCGAGGTGGAGATCACCCCCACCGGCGGTGAGGAGGACGGCGTCTCCCACGAGATCAACGACTCCCTCTACACCACGGTCGACGACGCGATCCGTACGGCCGAGGCGCTGGGCCTGGGCGACAAGGGCCGTTACCTGCTGGCCGCCTCGTTCGGCAATGTGCACGGCGTGTACAAGCCGGGCAACGTCGTCCTGCGCCCCGACCTGCTCAAGAACCTGAGCGAGGGTGTGGCCGCCAAGTTCGGCCTGCCGGCCGACAGCAAGCCGTTCAACTTCGTCTTCCACGGCGGCTCCGGCTCCACCGAGGAGGAGATCCTGACGGCGCTGGAGAACGGCGTGGTCAAGATGAACATCGACACCGACACCCAGTACGCCTTCACGCGTCCGGTCGCCGACCACATGTTCAGGAACTACGACGGCGTCCTGAAGGTCGACGGCGAGGTCGGCTCCAAGAAGACCTACGACCCGCGGACCTGGGGCAAGCTGGCGGAGGCGTCGATGTCCAAGCGCGTCTTCGAGGCCTGCGGCCACCTCCGGTCCACCGGTACGCGCATGAAGTGACACGGGTCGGCGGGGTGCCGTACAGCGGCGGCACCCCGCCACCACCGGCCGCCCGGGCCGTTCGGTACAGCACCGGCACGGCCCCGGTCTGGCCCGGCGCCGACGGACGCGGGATGATCCCCTACATGGCCGTCACCGCACAGCAGGGGCCCGTCGTCAGGATCGGCACCGCGCAGGGGAAGTGGATCCTCCTCACGACCGTGCTCGGCTCCAGCATGGCCCTGCTGGATTCCACCGTCGTCAACGTCGCCCTTCCCCGCATCGGCAAGGACCTCGATGCGAGCCTCGCCGCCCTGCAGTGGACCGTCAACGCCTACCTGATCACGCTCGCCGGCCTGATCCTTCTCGGCGGCTCCCTCGGCGACCACTACGGCCGCCGCAAGGTCTTCGTCATCGGCGTGGTCTGGTTCGCGGCCGCCTCCCTGCTCTGCGGACTGGCCCCCACCTCGGGCTTCCTCATCGCCGCCCGCGCCTTGCAGGGCATCGGCGGTGCCCTCCTGACGCCCGGTTCACTCGCGCTCATCCAGGCGTCGTTCCACCCGGACGACCGCTCACGGGCGGTCGGTCTGTGGTCCGGCTTCGGCGGCATCGGCGCCGCGATCGGCCCGTTCCTCGGCGGCTGGCTGGTGGACGGCCCGGGCTGGCGCTGGGTCTTCTTCCTCAACGTCCCGCTGGCCCTGCTCTGCGCGCCCGTCGCCGTCCGGCACGTACCGGAATCGGTCGGGAGCTCGGCCCGGGAGGTGAGCGGGGCAGAGCGTTCGCGCCGACGCTTCGACGCCCTCGGGGCCGCGCTCGGTGCCGTGTCCCTCGCGCTGGTCACCTACGCCCTCATCGAGGCCGGCAGCGGTTCCCCGGTCGTGGTCGTCATGGCGGTCGCGGGCCTGGCCGCGGGCGTCGCCTTCGTGTACGTGGAGAAGCGCCACCAGGACCCGATGATGCCGCTCGACATCTTCGGCTCCCGCCAGTTCAGCTCGGTCAACCTGGTGACCCTCTGCGTCTACGCGGCCTTCGGCGGTTTCTTCTTCCTCACCGCGCTCCAGCTCCAGGTGGTGGCGGGCTACTCGCCGCTGCGGGCCGGCACGGCCCTGCTGCCCACGACCGTGCTGATGCTCCTCTTCTCGTCCCGCTCGGGCGCCCTGGCCGAGCGCATCGGACCGCGCATCCCGCTCACCGTAGGACCTCTGCTGTGCGCGGTCGGCATGCTGATGATGCTGCGCGTCGGCAATGACGCCTCCTACCTCGCCGACGTCCTGCCTGCCGTGCTGGTCATGGGAGCGGGGATGGTCACCCTGGTCGCCCCGCTGACCTCGACCGTGCTCGCCTCGGTGGACACCGACCGGGCGGGCCTGGCCAGTGGCATCAACAACGCGGCGGCTCGCGCGGCCGGGCTGATCGCAGTGGCGGCGCTGCCGGTGCTCACCGGCATGGGCCCGGAGGCGTACCGCTCGCCGGACGCCTTCGACGCGGCCTTCGACCGGGCAATGCCCCTGTGCGCAGCGGTACTGGCGGTCGGTGCGGTGCTCGCCTTCGCGACCGTCCGGAGTCCGGCTCCGGACTGCCGTCGGCCCCAGTGCCGTACGTACAGCTGTGTGGCCGCGCCGCCGCTGGAGCCGCCGCGCGGGACCGCGGTCGCCAAGCCCGATCCGGCCACCTGACCGGCTTCTCGCCGGTGCGGACACCCGGCGTCCGCCGGGCAGCGGGACCGGTCGGCCCGGCCGCCTCCGGAACCGATCCTTCCGGGGGGAGCCCGTGCGACCGGCGGTGATCGAGGGCGATGCCTCACACTGGATCTCATGACCCTTCACGAGAATCTGCTCGGGGGCCCGCCCCCGACCCACCTCCCGGACGACCCGGGGCCGCGTGAGCTCCTCGCGAGCGGCACGGCGTCCGCCGACGTCGCCGCCAAGTACCCCGCCTCCTCGCTCGCCTGGGCGCAGCTGGCCGACGAGGCGTTCGAGCGGGGCTCGGTCGTCGAGTCGTACGCCTACGCGCGTACCGGCTACCACCGGGGTCTGGACGCCCTGCGCCGCAACGGCTGGAAGGGCCACGGACCCGTCCCCTGGGAGCACGAGCCGAACCGGGGCTTCCTGCGCGCCCTGCACGCCCTCGCGCGCGCCGCACAGGGGATCGGCGAGCAGGAGGAGTACGAACGCTGCTCGCAGTTCCTGAAGGACTCCTCCCCGACTGCGGCCCAGACGCTCGGCTAGCCCCCGGGAGTGGCGGGGCCCGCCTGTGACCGGGCGGGCCTTGCGAGGACCTCGTGTTTTACGCAGGATGCCGGTGGGGACCGGGGCCCCCGTGCCGGCATCGGCAGGGGCGGACCGCTACCCGAAGCACACATCAGGAGACAGCGATGTCCCAACAGGCTCATCAGTCGCACGAGACTCAGGAGCCCGAGACCCCGCATCTCGACTTCCAGGGCACGACGCCGTACGAGGACTACGTCAAGGCGGATGTGCTCACCCACCTCCAGCACACCCTCTCCGACGACCCCGGTGAGATGGTCTTCCTGGTCACGACCCAGGTGATGGAGCTGTGGTTCACCGTGATCGTCCACGAGTGGGAGACCGCCGCCCGGGCCCTGCGTGAGGACCGGGTGCCGGTGGCGATCGACGCGCTGAAGAGGTCCGTACGGGAACTGGACGCGCTGAACGCGTCCTGGCGCCCCCTCGCCCAGCTGACACCCGCCCAGTTCAACTCCTACCGCTCCGCCCTCGGTGAGGGCTCCGGTTTCCAGTCGGCGATGTACCGGCGCATGGAGTTCCTGCTCGGCGAGAAGTCCGCCTCCATGCTGGTGCCGCACCGCGGTGCGCCACGGGTCCATGCCGAGCTGGAGAAGGCGCTGCACGAGCCGAGCCTGTACGACGAGGTGCTCCGGCTGCTCGCGCGCCGCGGACACGCGGTCCCGGACGCGGTGCTGCGGCGTGACGTGTCCCGTCGCCACGAGCCCTCGGCCGAGGTCGAGGCGGTGTGGACCGCCGTCTACTCCGGGGATCCGATGGACGAGCTCGCACGGCTGGGCGAGACGCTGACCGATGTGGCCGAGCTGGTCTGGCGCTGGCGCAACGACCACCTGGTGGCCACCCGCCGCGCGATGGGTGCCAAGTCCGGCACGGGCGGTTCGGCCGGCGTGGCCTGGCTGGAGAAGCGGACGCAGAAGAACGTGTTCCCCGAACTGTGGACGGCGCGGTCGTATGTCTGAACCCATCCTGAGAGCGCAGAAGCTGGACGCGGCCGACGAACTGGCCGGACTGCGGGCGAAGTTCGTGCTCGACGAGGTCGTCTACCTGGACGGGAACTCGCTGGGCGCGCTGCCGGCCGCCGTACCGGCCCGGATGGAGGACGTCGTCCGCAGGCAGTGGGGATCGCTGCGGATCCGGTCCTGGGACGAGAGCGGCTGGTGGACGGCGCCGGAGCGGATCGGCGACCGGATCGCGCCGCTGGTCGGGGCGGCGCCCGGGCAGATCGTGGTGGGGGACTCCACCAGCGTCAACGTCTTCAAGGCACTCGTGGCGGCCGTGCGGCTGGCCGGTGAGGGCCGGGACGAGATCGTCGTCGACGCGACGACGTTCCCGACGGACGGCTACATCGCCGAGTCGGCCGCCCGGATGACGGGCTGCACACTGCGACCGGCGACGCCTGCGGAGGTGCCCGACGTCGTCACGGGCCGTACGGCGGCGGTGCTGCTGAACCATGTCGACTACCGCACGGGACGACTGCACGAACTGCCGGGGCTGACCGCGGCCGTGCACGAGGCGGGTGCCGTGGTGGTCTGGGACCTGTGCCACAGCGCGGGCGCACTGCCGGTGGGCCTGGACGAGCACGGTGTCGATCTGGCGGTCGGCTGCACCTACAAGTACCTCAACGGAGGTCCCGGCTCTCCCGCCTTCCTGTACGTACGGCGCGAACTGCAGGACCGCTTCGACTCCCCGCTGCCGGGCTGGAACTCGCACACCGAACCCTTCGGGATGCGCCCGGCCTACGAACCGGCGGCGGGCGCGGTGCGCGGTCGCGTCGGCACCCCGGACATCCTGTCCATGCTCGCCCTGGAGGCGGCGCTGGAGGTGTGGGACGGCGTCCCGATCGACGCCGTGCGCGCCAAGTCCCTCGCACTCACCGACTTCTTCCTGGAGTGCGTGGCGGCCTATCTCCCCGAAGGCGCCGTCGAGTCCCTGACGCCCGTCGCGCACGCCGAGCGGGGCAGCCAGGTGGCGCTGCACTGCCCCGGCGCCGGTGACGTGATGAAGCGGTTGATCGAGAACGGCGTGGTCGGCGACTTCCGGCCGCCGGACGTGCTGCGTTTCGGTTTCACGCCGCTGTACGTGGGCTTCGCCGACGTGGAGCGGGCGGCCCGGATCCTGGCGGGCACGCTGTCCTGACGGACCGGTCCCCTCCCGGCCCGCGAGGGTACGGGAGGGGACCCGGCGGCGGTGGGCACCACGCTGCGACACCGCCGCCCGGCCGTCGTTGTGCAGCTCGGGCGGCGGTGCCGGCCGGCGGGCGTGTCACCGCGCGAGCAGGTGCGAGGTGGCCGTGGGAGACGGCAGAACCCCTTGCCCTTCACCGAGCGTGACATCCCCGTGGGGACCCCCCTCGCCCGCCTGATACCGTCCCCGCCAACGGCCGATTTCCTTCCGGCCCGCGTACGTATTCCGTTTCGCCGCTGAGAGGTTGGAGCATGTCGGACGACGCCGCCCGGGACGCCGCGGCCCGTGACGCCGCCGAGGAGGCCTCCGCCTTCTCGCATCCGCCGGTCGAGCCCGACTCCACCGCCGCGTACGGCGACCACCCCGACCAGGTGATCGACTTCTACGCCCCGCGGGAGCCCGCCGACTCCGCGGAGAAGGCCCAGGTCCCCCTGGTCGTCGTCCTGCACGGGGGAGCATGGCGCTCGCCCTACGACCGCAGGCACCTCACTCCGTTCGCGGACTATCTGGCCCGCCGGGGTTTCGCCGTCGCCAACGTCGAGTACCGCCGGGGAGCGCTCATCCCGGCCCAGGCCGACGGTGCGGACGGCGGCACGGGACCGGTGTCGGGCCGCTGGCCCGACACGTTCGACGACGTCGCCGCCGCGTTCGACGCGCTCCCGGCGCTCGTCCACGATGTACTGCCCCAGGCCGATCCGCGCCGCACGGTGATCACCGGCCACTCGGCGGGCGGTCATCTCGCGCTGTGGGCGGCGGCCCGCCATGTCCTCCCGCCCGACTCCCCGTGGCGCACGGACCGTCCGGCCCCGCTGCGCGGTGTCGTCGCGCTCGCGCCGATCGCCGACTTCCACATCGCCCGGAAACTGGAGGTGTGCGGCGGGGCGGTGTCCCAACTCATGGGCGGGGACGACATGTTCGCGGAGCGTCAGCCGTACGCCGATCCGGCTCTGCTGCTGCCCACCGGCATCGCCACGACCCTTGTCCAGGGGCGCACGGACATCGTGGTCCCGCAGGCGGTCGCCGAGGCCTACGCGGAGGCTGCGGCCAAGGCGGGCGAGGTCGTGGGCCTCACCCTGCTCGAGGACGTCGGACACTTCCCCCTGATCGACCCGGCGGCGGACGCGTGCGCCGTGGTGGCCGAGGAGATCGCGCAGTTGGCCTGGTGACCGGCCAACCCCCTTGAGTGCAGGGCGAGTCGAGGAGGACGTTCGCGCCCTCCCCGCGCCGTCCCGGTCATACCCGTCATACCTGAGAGCTACCTCCCAGGTGAGTTCCACGGTGTGACGCCGGCGACGTGCCACGCTTCGTAACGTCCCCTCCAGGACGGCCCGATGAGCGGGCTGGCGGGAGGGAGGGACGCCATGTGCCTGCGGGGGTGGAGCCCGGCCGCCGTCATCGGCGCGGCCGGGTGGGTGCGGAACGGCGGCCGGGCCGAGGTCCCCGGCGGCGCGGACCCTCGCGGGAGCGAGGAGGGCGATCGGACCGGGGAAGCGGAACGGCGCCGGTCGCGCCGCGGACGCCTGCGCCGTACGCTGCTGGCCGCCCTGGTGACGGGGGCGGTGGTGGTCCCCCTCTCGGCCGCCGTGCGGCCCCGGATCCCGGCGCCCGCGCCGGCGGCGCTCGCCCCGCTCTCGGTGGCCACCCTCAACGCGACGTACCGGGCCAACCGCGCCGACGCCGCCGAGGCGTCCCGCACGGCCGCGGCGCACGGTGACCGCGGGCGCGCCGCGAAGGACCGCGCCCTGGCCTCCCCCGCCCGTGACCTCCTGGCCTTCGACGGCCGGGGCACGGGCCGGGCGACGGAGGTCTTCGGCGACCTGGCCACGGCGCGGCGGATAGCCGTCCTGGTCCCGGGTTCGGACACCACGCTGGACACCTACGACCGCCTCCGCTCGGGCGCACAGAACCTGCATCGCGCGGTGGACGGCAGCACCGCGGTCATCGCCTGGCTCGGATACGACACGCCCCGCATGCTCAGCACCGGCGCCCTGACCACGACCGGGGCCGAGCGTGCGGCGCCGCTCCTCGAGCGGTTCGTGGGCGAACTGCGCGGCGCGCTGGGGCCCGCACCCCGTATCTCCCTGCTCTGCCACTCCTACGGCACGGCGGTGTGCGCCCGCGCCGCCTGGGCCGACGTGCAGGACGTCGTCCTCCTCGGCAGCCCCGGCACGGGCCTGGACTCCGTCGCCGATCTGCACACCCGCGCCCGTGTGTGGGCCGCACGCGGCACCGGCGACTGGATCGCGGACCTGCCCCACCTGCGTGCCGATCTGTTCGGCACCACCGTCGGCTTCGGCACGGACCCGGTGTCCCCGGCCTTCGGCGCCCGTGTGTTCGCCGCGGGCGACGGCGGCCACAGCGACTACTTCGCACCGGCCTCGGTCTGTCTGGCCGGCCTCGCCCGGATCGTCCTGGGCAGGACGCCGGAGGTGCCCCGTGCGTGACCGGAGCACCCGCGTGCCGGTCCGCGACGCCCTGCGCATCGCGGCGCACCGCATCGATGCGGCCACCCCCGCCGGACGGGACCGCGCGGTCGACGCCCTGCGGGCCCTCGCGATCCTCGGCGTCGTCCTGGGCCACTGGCTGGTGACCGCCCTGGTGGCCGACGGCGGCGCCCTGCGCACGGCCAGTCCGCTGCAGTTCATGCCCCGGCTCGCCCCGATCTCCTGGGTCTTCCAGACACTCGCCGTGTTCTTCCTGGTGGGCGGTCGTACGGCGACCGGGAGCCTCGCCTCGGCCCGGGCACGCGGGATCACCTACGGCCGTTGGCTGCGCTCCCGAGTGGCCCGGCTCTTCGGGCCCGTCGCGGCCGTCGTGGTGCTGTGGACGGTGGCGGCGTGCTGTCTGCTTCTCGGCGGCGCGGACGCCGGCACGGTGCACACCCTCGTGAAGCTGGCCCTGTCGCCGCTGTGGTTCCTGCTCGTCTTCGTGGTCCTCACGGCGGCGACCCCGCTGCTGACCCGTCTCAACCCGCTGTGGCCGCTGGCCGTCGTTCTCCATGTGGACCTCATCCGTTTCGGGCTCGGCGGCCCGTCCTGGCTCGGCTGGACGAATCTGGCCGCGGGCTGGCTCGTGCCGTACACCCTGGGCGCGGCCTGGACGCGCGGTGAGCTGGAGGGCCGACGAGCCGGCTGGGTGCTGCTCGCCGGTGGCGCCGCGGCGACGGCGGGACTGGTGGTGTGGGCGGGTTACCCGGCGTCGATGGTGGGCGTCCCGGGCGCCGCGGTCTCCAACCTCGACCCGCCGACCCTGGCCGCTGTCACCTTCGGTCTCGCGCAGTGCGGACTGGCGCTGGTGCTGCGCGAACCGCTGCGCCGCGCCCTGCGCCGCCCCCTGGCCTGGGCGGCCGTGGCCGTGGTGAACCTCTCCGCGATGACGATCTTCCTCTGGCACCAGACGGCCCTGATGGCGACCACGGCGACGGGTCTCCTCGCAGGGCGGCTGCCGGGGCTGCACACCGTCCCGGACGGGCCCTCCTGGGTCGCGGCCCGGCTGGTGTGGCTCCCGGTGTTCGCCCTCGCCCTCGCCGTGTGCCGGTCCGCCTTCCGGATCCACGAACAGGGGCCGCGCCGGCCGCGGGGCCGCCGTTCCCGTGTGGTGGCCGTCCACCGGTCCGGGCGGGCGCGCGTCGAGGCGGCCGACCGTGCCTAGGGCGGATCCGGCGGACGACGGGCGGTACGCGGAAGGCGGCGACCGGCCGCCGGGAGCGCGCCCCCCGGCCGCCGCGCCGCCGTCCCTCTCCGGCGCCGCCGGTTCGGGCACCTCGTGGGTGCGCGGGCGCCTGCGTGGGCTGCTCGGCCTTCTCCGGGACGACCTGTGGACGTTCTCCTCGGACCCGCTGCCGCCGCTGTCGCGGCCGCGGCTGCTCCGCCGGGCGCCGCATGTCCTGTTCTGCGCGATCGCGCTCGTCCTGTCGGCGGGCGCCGTGGGCGAGTTGCACAGCTCGTATGCCCTGATTCTCCCGCTCGCCGTGCTGATCGGCGGCGCGCAGGGCGGGGCCGTCGCGCTCGCCCTGTGGCGTCCGCTGCCCGCCTGGTGGCTGTCGCTGGCGGCGCTCGTGACGGCCGCCCAGGCGAGCCGGGTCGCCCCGGGCGGTGTCGAGCACCCGTCGCCGGACCCCCCGCCGTGGCCCTGGACCGGTTCGGGTGTCGTGGCGTGCACGCTCGTGCTGTTCCTGCTGGCCCTGCGGGTCCCCACCCGGGTGAGCGCCGGAGCGCTGGCACTGACCGCGTTCGGCACGTACCTGCTGCAAGGCGTCGAAGGTGCCTCCTCGTACTCGCCGACCGGCGTGCCCGCGATGGTCGTCCTCACTGTCGTCGTCCTCATCGGCACGGCGCTGCGCGGCCGCCGGGTGGCCCGCAGCCAACTCGTCGAACTCGCCGGTGTCACCGCCGAGGAACGCGCCCGGCGCACGGTCCTGGAGGAGCGCAGCCGCATCGCCCGTGAACTGCACGACGTGGTCGCCCACCACATGTCGGTCATCTCCATCCAGGCCCAGGTCGCCCCGCATCTCGTGGAGAACCCCTCCGAGGAGCTGAGGGAGAACCTGGACGGCATCCGCAAGAACGCCCTGGAGGCACTGACCGAACTGCGCCGCGTCCTCGGTGTCCTGCGGTCGGAGAACCCCGCGGACCCCTACGGCATCGGCAGCGGCACCGGTCCCGCCCCCGACGCCCCGCAGCCCACCCTCGACCGGCTCGACGCCCTGGTGGAGAACACCCGCACGGCCGGCCTCGAGGTGCGGACGGAGATCACCGGCGAGGTGCGCCGGCTGTCGCCCGGCGTGGAGCTGTCCGCGTACCGGATCGTGCAGGAGGCGCTCAGCAACGCGCTGCGGCACGCTCCCGGATCCACCGTGCGCGTCCAACTCGCCCATTTCCCGAGGGGGCTGCACATCCGGGTCGCCAACTCCGCTCCCACCCGCACCGCGCCGCCGTCCCCGGGGGCCGGCCACGGGCTGCTCGGCATGCGGGAACGCGCCATGATGCTCGGCGGCACGCTCGTCACCTCCGCGACTCCGGACGGCGGTTACGTCGTGGCGTGCTTCCTGCCCGGCACCGAGGACCTTGCGCCCGACGACCCCACCACCGGCACGACAGGAGAAGAGGACCGATGACCAGCAGTACCGTCCGTGTACTGATAGCCGACGACCAGATGATGGTGCGGCAGGGCTTCACGGTGCTGCTCAACGCCCGGCCCGGCATCGAGGTCGTGGGCCAGGCCGTGGACGGCGAGGAGGCCGTCGCCATGGTCGCCGAACTCGCCCCGGACGTGGTGCTGATGGACATCCGCATGCCCGGTCTCGGCGGCATCGAGGCGACGCGCCGCATCACCGCGGACGCCCCGCATCCGAGGGTCCTGGTGCTCACCACCTTCGACCTGGACGAGTACGTCTACGACGCCCTGCGCGCCGGGGCGTCGGGCTTCCTGCTGAAGGACGCCTCGGCCGACCAGCTCGCGGAGGCGGTGCGGGTGGTGGCCGCGGGTGACGCACTGCTCGCGCCGGGGATAACCCGCCGTCTGATCGCCGAGTTCTCGCGGCTCACCGATGCTCCTCGGGCTCCGCTCAAGCAGCGCGTCGGCGATCTGACCGAGCGGGAGACGGAGGTCCTCGCCCTCATCGCCCAGGGACTGTCGAACGCGGAGATCGCCGGCAGCCTGGTCGTCGCCGAGCAGACCGTGAAGACCCATGTCGGCCGGATCCTGGTGAAGCTGGGGCTGCGGGACCGGACGCAGGCGGCGGTGTTCGCCTACGAGTCGGGGCTGGTCCGGCCGTCGGGACGATGACCCGGGCCACCCGTAGTACTTGAGGAGGACCCTCGAGGACCCCCCTCACTGGTGACGACCGCGCCCCCGTCCCCGGCCTACCTTTTCACCGTGACCGAGACGACCCAGACGCACGAGACGCCGGACGGCGCGCACAGCCCTCACACGCCGCGCAGCCCGGAGTACCGGGCGGCCGTGAACGCCCTGCACGGCCTGCGGCAGGACCTGTTCCACGACGCCTTCGCCTACCGCCCGCTGCCCCGGCCGACCGTCGACGGGCCCCTGACAAGGCGGCTGTCCGGGCGTATGAGGCAGTACGCGGCCTGGACACCGCGGGCCGCGGTGGCGGCGGCCGGGCTGCTGGCGATGCTCGTCGCCTGGACGGGCGACGACGGCCCGGCGGCCCTGGTGGCCGGTCTGCTGGCCCTGGCCCCGGTGCTGCTGACCCTGGCCCGTCCGGTCGGTGCGTTCTGGCTGTCCCTCCTTGCGACCTCCGTCTCGGGGGTGGTGGCCGGCGGCTCGGGGGACTGGCCCTGGACGCCCGGGAGCTTCGTCTCGCATCTGACGGTGCTCACCGTGGTGGCGGTGCGGACCCGGCCGCGCACGGCGGCCTGGATGTGGCTGCTCACCGCGACCTACGCCTCCTTCGCCGAGGGGGTCTTCGGCTATCACTTCGGCAACGACTCGGCGCCCATGCTGGTCCTGTCGGCCTTCGCGCTGCTGGCCGTCACCGTCTGGCACATCCGCCGGAACGCCGCGCAGGAGGTGACCGCCCAGCAGACGGAGACCGCGCACGAGCGCTCCCGCCGCACCCTGCTGGAGGAGCGCACCACGATCGCCCGTGAACTGCACGATGTGGTGGCCCACCACATGTCGGTGGTCGCCATCCAGGCCGAGGCGGCGCCCTACCGGGTGGACAACCCGCCGCCGGAGCTGGAGAAGGCCTTCGCCACCATCCGGGAGAACGCGGTGGCGGCCCTGACCGAGCTCCGCCGTGTCCTGGGTGTCGTACGGGCGGAGGACTACGAGGCCCCGGACGCCCCGCAGCCCACCCTCGCCGACCTGGACGCCCTGCTGGCGAACGTGCGCGAGGCGGGCCTGACCGTCGACAAGGTGGTCACGGGCGCGGTGCGGGAACTGCCGCAGGGCGTGGAGCTGTCGGCGTACCGGATCGTCCAGGAGGCGCTCAGCAACACCTTGCGGCACGCCCCGGGCGCTTCGGCCCGGGTGGAGATCGGCTATGTGCTCGGCGGTCTGGGCCTGCGCATAGTCAACGGGCCGCCACCGCAGGCCGATCCGGGGAGGTCCACGCACGGCGCGGGGCACGGGATCACGGGCATGCGCGAGCGCGTCTCGATGCTGAACGGCGAGATGACGGCGGGGGACGGCGACGACGGAGGGTACGAGGTGACGGTGTTCCTGCCGGTGGCCGCGGCGGAGGAGGCCGCGTGAGCGGCGCCGTACGGGTACTGATCGCCGACGACCAGATGATGGTGCGGGAGGGGTTCTCGGTGCTCCTCGGGGCGATGCCCGACATCGAGGTCGTCGGGGAGGCGGTCAACGGCAGGGAGGCGGTCGAACGGGTCCGCGAGCTGTCCCCGGACGTCGTGCTCATGGACATCCGCATGCCGGAGCTGAACGGGATCGAGGCGACCCGGGAGATCGTCGCCGCGGACGGGTCGGCGAAGGTGCTGGTACTGACTACGTTCGATCTCGACGAGTACGTCTACCAGGCGCTGCGGGCCGGCGCCTCCGGCTTCCTGCTCAAGGACGCCTCGGCACGGCAGCTGGCCGAGGGGGTGCGGGTGGTGGCGGCCGGCGAGGCGCTGCTGGCCCCGTCGGTGACGAAGCGGCTGATCACCGAGTTCTCCAAACTGTCCGAGGGACCGCGCCTCGCCCCCTCGGCCCAGGCCGCGTACGGGGACCTGACCGAGCGGGAGACGGAGGTGCTGGTGCTCATCGCGCAGGGTCTGTCGAACGCGGAGATCGCCGCGCGACTGGTCGTCGCCGAATCGACGATCAAGACCCACGTCAGCCGGATCCTGGTGAAGCTGGGGCTGCGGGACCGGACGCAGGCGGCGGTGTTCGCGTACGAGGCGAGACTGGTGACGCCGGGCTGAGGCGCCCCGCCCGGTCCGTCCTGCGTGGGACGCCTCTGGTCAGGGGAGGGGAGGCCGGGTTAGCGTCCGGGCATGGCAGCCCGTTCCGACCTCGCGTTCGATCCCTGGGACCCGGCGTTCCTCGCGGACCCCTACCCCGCCTACGCCGAACTGCGTGAGCGGGGCCGTGTGCACTACTACGAGCCCACCGACCAGTGGCTGGTCGCGCACCACGCGGATGTGTCGGCGCTGCTGCGCGACCGGCGGCTGGGCCGCACGTACCGGCACCGTTTCACGCACGAGGAATTCGGCCGGACCGCCCCGCCCCCCGAGCACGAGCCGTTCCACACGCTCAACGACCACGGCATGCTCGACCTGGAGCCGCCGGACCACACCCGCATCCGGCGCCTGGTGTCGAAGGCGTTCACACCGCGGACGGTGGAGCGGCTGGCGCCCTATGTGCGGGGGCTCGCGGGGGAGCTGGTGTCCCGGCTCGTGGCGCGCGGCGGCGGCGACCTGCTGAAGGACGTCGCCGAGCCGCTCCCGGTCGCGGTGATCGCCGAGATGCTCGGCATCCCCGAGGCGGACCGGGCCCGACTGCGGCCCTGGTCGGCGGACATCTGCGGGATGTACGAGCTGCATCCGTCCGGGGAGTCCGCGCAGCGGGCGGTACGGGCGTCGGTGGAGTTCTCCGCCTATCTGCGGGAGTTGATCGAGCAGCGCCGCAAGGAGCCCGGCGAGGACCTGATCTCGGGTCTGATCGCCGCGCACGACGAGGGCGACCGGCTCACCGAGCAGGAGATGATCTCGACCTGCGTGCTGCTGCTGAACGCCGGACACGAGGCGACGGTGAACTCCACGGTGAACGGCTGGTGGGCGCTGTTCCGCCACCCGGACCAGCTGGCGGCCCTCCGCGCCGACCACTCGCTCGTCCCGACCGCCGTGGAGGAGCTGATGCGCTACGACACCCCGCTCCAGCTCTTCGAGCGCTGGGTGCTGGACGAGATCGAGATCGACGGCACCGTCATTCCCCGGGGCGCCGAGATCGCGATGCTGTTCGGCTCGGCGAACCACGACCCCGCGGTGTTCGGCGCCCCGGAGCGACTGGACCTGACCCGTCGGGACAACCCGCACATCTCCTTCAGCGCGGGCATCCACTACTGCATCGGCGCGCCGCTGGCCCGCATCGAGCTGGCGGCGTCCATGACGGCCCTGCTGGAGACGGCGCCCACGCTGCGTCTGGCGGCGGAGCCGCGGCGCAAGCCGAACTTCGTGATCCGGGGGCTGGAAGGACTGGGCGTGGAGATCGGCTGATCTCCCCTTCGGACGACCTGCGTGTGAGCCGGGTCGGCGGTCCCGGGGCGCCCTTGCGCCGGGCCGCGCCGACCCGGACGGCGGACGAGGGTGATGCACCCGGAGAAGGCCGGCGGGAACGCCGGCCTTTCCCGTAGGCACCCTCAGGTCGACAGGTCGCGCCTGCGCAACCCCGTCAGCCCCGCGGCCACCAGCACGGCGGCCAGTGCGGTCAGCAGGAGCACCGGCGGCCAGTCCATCTCCCCGCCCGGCAGCTTCGGCAGATGACCGAAGGGCGAGATGTCCAGCACGGCCTGCGGAAGGTCCAGTGCCGGGCCCACCCAGCCGATCAGCAGCGCCGCACCCGCCACGCCCCACGCCGCCGCCGCACCCTGCGGGAGCACGCCGTAGAGCAGGACCGCCAGTCCGCCGATCACCCAGATCGCCGGGAGCTGGACCAGGCACGCGCCCAGGATCGGGCCGATCTCCTTGCCGTAGCCCACCGCGAAACCCAGCCCCGAGAGGATCATGATCAGTGCGGCGCCGCCGAAGGCGATCACCAGATGGCCGCCGGCCCACCGCAGCCGTCCCACCGCGTTCGCCAGCACCGGTTCGGCCCGGCCCGACGTCTCCTCGCCGTTCAGGCGCAGCACGGACGCCACGATGTAGAGCGCGGCGACCAGGCCCATGATGCCGACCATGGCGGCGAGGAACGTGTCCGTCAGCCCGGACTGCCCGCCCATCCGCTGGAAGATCTCGCGGGCCTTGTCGTTGTCGCCGACGAGGTCCGTCGCGCCGTCGGTCATACCGCCGTAGACGACCCCGGCGAGGAAGAAGCCCACGCTCCAGCCCAGCACACCGCCGCGCTGCAGCCGCCAGGCCAGGGCCCCCGCCGAGCCGAGGCGCCCGGTGGCGGGCCCCGGCCGGGTGGGCAGGAAGCTCATACCGATGTCACGCCGCCCGGCGAGCGTGTAGGCCAGCACACCCTGGACCAGCACCGCCGCCGCGAACAGCAGCAGCACCCACCAGCGCTCGCCGGCGTAGGGGCGCTCGTTCTCCAGCCAGCCGATGGGGGAGAGCCAGGTCAGCACCGACGAGCCGTCGCTCGATCCGGCGTCGCCCGCCGCCCGCAGCACGAAGGCGGCGCCCAGCACTGCACTGGTCAGACCGCGGGCCAGCCGTGCGCTCTCGGTCAGCTGTGCGGCGATCGCCGCCATGGTGGCGAAGACCATGCCGACTCCGGCGATCCCCAGCCCCAGCGCCAGCGCGCCCGTGGCGCCCTGCCCGGCGAGACCGCCCGTGATCACCAGCGCCAGGACGGCGTTCGCGACGGCGGCCGTGAGCAGGGCCGCCGTCAGCGGGGCACGTCGCCCCACCATCGCCGAGGAGATCAGTTCCTGCCGTCCGCTCTCCTCCTCGTCACGGGTGTGCCGTACGACGACGAGCAGGGACATCACCGCGGCGAGCAGCGCGGCGTAGACGCCGATGCGCCAGGCGGTGAGGGCACCGAGCGACTCGCCGAAGACCGGTCCGACCATCGCGCGCAGCGAGCTGTTGGTGGCCATCTGGTCGGCCAGGTCGGCGCGTTGGGCCGCCGTGCCGTACAGGCCCTTAAGCGTGCCCGGCATCGACAGCACCATCAGGGCGTTGATCGCGACCCAGAGCGGGATCATCGACCGGTCCCGGCGCAGGGCGAACCTCAACAGCGTTCCCGTTCCGGCGAGTTGCCGGGATCCTCCGGTCCGCACGGCGAAGGCCGGCGCGACGGCGGTCATCGGGCCCCTTCTTCCTGGAGTTCGTCCTGGTAGTGGCGCAGGAAGAGCTCCTCGAGCGTCGGTGGTGTCGACGTCAGCGACCGCACGCCCGACTCGCCGAGCGACCTCAGCACCGCGTCCAGCTTGTCCGTTTCCACCTGGAGCCTGACCCGGCGGCCCTGGATGTCGAGATCGTGGACGCCGGGCAGTCCGGCCAGTCCGTTGGGCGTCCCGGCGAGTTCGGCGGTGACGCTGGTGCGGGTCAGATGCCGCAGTTCGAAGAGTGAGCCGCTCTCGACCGTCCGGCCGTTGCGGATGATGCTCACCCGGTCGCAGAGCTCCTCCACCTCGCTGAGGATGTGCGAGGACAGCAGGATGGTCCGGCCGCGGCCGCGCTCCTCCTCGACGCACCGCTGGAAGACCTCCTCCATCAGCGGGTCGAGGCCGGAGGTCGGTTCGTCGAGGATCAGCAGGTCGACGTCCGAGGCGAACGCGGCGACAAGGGCGACCTTCTGCCGGTTGCCCTTGGAGTACGTCCGCCCCTTTTTGGTGGGATCCAGTTCGAAGCGCTCGATCAGCTCCGCCCTGCGCGCCTGGTCGAGGCCCCCGCGCAGACGGCCGTACAGGTCGATGACCTCGCCGCCCGAGAGGTTGCGCCACAGGGTGACGTCCCCGGGGACGTACGCGACCCGCCGGTGCAGCTCCACCGCGTCCGCCCATGGGTCGCGGCCGAGCACCTGGGCGGCTCCGGAGTCCGCGCGCAGCAGACCGAGCAGAACCCTGATGGTGGTGGACTTCCCCGCGCCGTTCGGGCCCAGGAAACCGTGGACCTCGCCGGCCTCGACCTCCAGGTCGAGGCCCGCGAGCGCGTGCGTCCTGCCGAACGACTTGTGCAGTCCGGAGACGGTGATGGCCTTGGTCATGCTTTGGAAGCTACGCTATCTTCAGAAATTTGTGAAGTTAAGGAAACGTATAAACCCCGGATAGACTGGCGAGGGGCCGACGAGCAGGGGAGATGATCGCGGGATGACGGAGCCGAACAGGGAGGGGCGCGACCCCGAGGTGGTCTCCAAGTTCGTGGAGGGCTTCGCGGCGCAACTCGTCGAGGCCGGTATGCAGCGGATGCCCGCCCGGGTCTTCACGGCGCTGCTGTCCTCCGACCCCGGTTCCCTGACCTCCGCCGAACTCGGTGAGCAGCTCCAGGTCAGCCCCGCCGCCGTCTCCGGCGCGGTGCGCTACCTCGCCCAGCAGCACATGGTCGCGCGGGAGCGCGAGCCGGGATCGCGGCGCGAGCGGTACCGCGTCAGCAGCAACCAGTGGTACGAGGCGCTGACCAACCGGGACGCGGTGCTCAAGCGCTGGGAACACGCCCTGCGTGAGGGTGTCGACAGCCTGGGCGCGCAGACCCCGGCCGGCCGGCGGCTGTCGGAGACGCTGGCCTTCTTCGAGTTCATCGACGGCGAGATCGCCAGGATGATGGAGCGCTGGCGTGTCCATCGGGACCAGCAGTACGGCGCGGACGGGGCGGGCCACGGGGGCTGACCGGGGAACCGATCGGGACGCGGGCAGCAGTCCTCAGCCGGGCAGCGTCAGTCCCCAGGCCGCCTCGCGCACCACCCACGTCCGCGTCCGCACGGGCCCGCCGACCACGGAGTCCGCCCGGTAGCGGAAGTCGGCGCCGGACACCGTCACCCGGCGCCCGACCGCGTTGAGGGGTGCGGCCTCGGCCCCGACCGACACCGGTCGCACCTGGACCTCGGCCACCCCCGGATCGCCCGGCACCACGGACACCCCCGCCACGGGCTGGTCGAGGTCCACGAGCATCAGACCGTCGACCTCCACCCGCAGCCGGGAGGGCCGGGCGGGAGGGAACGCGGGCCTCGGGGGACGCGGCGCCAGCGTGCGGACCAGGGACTGCCGCATCCGCAGCCACGGGCGTCCCTGCGCGGCCTCCTCGCCGACCGGTGCGCCGTCGTATCCGGGGGGCGCGGCCGGTACGGACGGAATCCGCAGATCCCCGAGGACCACTCCGTCGCTGTCGTCCACCAGCAGATCCAGTCGACGTACCGCCCCGTCCAGCACGGCCCGGGCCGCCGCCACCGCCCCGGTGGGCACCCCCAGGGACCGCGCGAGCGTCAGCACGGCCCCCACCGGCACGAACGACAGGCTCGTCGTGCCGAGCTCGCGTCTGCGGTGCAGCTGGGTCACCGCGCGCAGCAGAGCCCGGTCGTCACCCACGACGACCGGCCGCCGGGACCCCCGGCGATCCAGCGCCCGGGCGAATTCCTCCGGGCCGTCCGGGAGGCACACCTTGGCCGCCGCACCCGCGCTGAGCACGTCTTTCGCGATCCGTACCGACTCACCGTCACTGTGACGGGCGACCGGGTCGATGACCACGAGGAGCTGGTCGGAAGTCGCCACCTCGGTCCTGCCTCGCTTCCTCGGGTAGCATCTTTGTGCAAGAGCCCCTTGCGCTATTGCGCCAGGGGCTTCGTCTATTCCGGGGCATCCGGTCCGACGGTTGCGACCGATGACGGTCGCGGTGCACGCGGCGGTGGACCCTCCGCGTACGCCCCTGGCCTTGGACATGCCCCGCCCGGAAGGGGTGTACGCGCGTGCCCGCACTTGTGCTGCTCGGTGCTCAGTGGGGTGACGAGGGCAAGGGAAAGGCCACCGATCTGCTCGGCGGCTCGGTGGACTATGTAGTGCGCTATCAGGGCGGCAACAACGCCGGCCACACGGTGGTCGTAGGCGACCAGAAGTATGCGCTCCACCTCCTCCCTTCCGGAATCCTGTCGCCCGGATGTACACCCGTCATCGGCAACGGCGTCGTCGTCGATCCGTCGGTCCTGCTCTCCGAGCTGAGCGGTCTGAACGAGCGAGGCGTCGACACCTCGAAGCTTCTGATCAGCGGCAACGCTCACGTCATCACGCCGTACAACGTCACGGTCGACAAGGTGACGGAGCGTTTCCTGGGCAAGCGCAAGATCGGCACCACCGGTCGCGGCATCGGCCCGACCTACGCCGACAAGATCAACCGCGTGGGCATCCGGGTCCAGGACCTGTACGACGAGTCGATCCTCACCCAGAAGGTGGAGGCGGCCCTCGACGTCAAGAACCAGGTCCTCACCAAGCTGTACAACCGGCGCGCGATCGCCGTCGACCAGGTCGTCGAGGAACTGCTGGGCTACGCCGAGAAGATCAGGCCGTACGTCGCCGACACGGTGCTCGTCCTCAACCAGGCGCTCGACGACGGCAAGGTCGTCCTGTTCGAGGGCGGCCAGGGCACCCTGCTGGACATCGACCACGGGACCTACCCCTTCGTGACCTCGTCGAACCCGACCGCGGGCGGCGCGTGCACGGGCTCCGGCGTCGGCCCGACGAAGATCAGCCGGGTCATCGGCATCCTGAAGGCGTACACGACCCGCGTCGGTTCGGGCCCCTTCCCGACCGAGCTGTTCGACGACGACGGCGAGGCCCTGCGCCGCATCGGCGGCGAGCGGGGCGTCACCACCGGCCGGGACCGCCGCTGCGGCTGGTTCGACGCGGTGATCGCCCGCTACGCGACCCGGGTGAACGGACTGACCGACTTCTTCCTCACCAAGCTCGACGTGCTCACCGGCTGGGAGCAGATCCCGGTCTGCGTCGCGTACGAGATCGACGGCAAGCGGGTCGAGGAACTCCCCTACTCCCAGACGGACTTCCACCACGCGAAGCCGGTCTACGAGTACCTGCCGGGCTGGCAGGAGGACATCACGAAGGCCAAGACCTTCGCGGATCTGCCGAAGAACGCCCAGGGTTACGTCAAGGCGCTGGAGGAGATGTCCGGCGCCCCGATCTCCGCGATCGGTGTGGGCCCGGGCCGTGACGAGACGATCGAGGTCAACTCGTTCCTGTAGACCGCGGATCCGCCGTCCGCCCCTGCCCTCGGTGTGGCTCCGGCCACTTCCGGGGGCAGGGCGTTCCACGGCCCGTCCTGAAGCCCGTGCGCGGCCGCCGGACCGCCTCAGCTGAAGACGATCATCGAGCCCTGGGCGAGGCTCCGGGTCACCGCCGTGTGCAGGCCCAGCCACACGTGCCGTTCACGCGCGAAGGGGCTCGGGTCGTATGGAGCGGGAAGCGCCGGTTCCTCCAGCTCCGTGGGAGCGGCGGGGGGTTCCGGCGCGGCGGGCGGGTTCGCCGGGTCGATGCCGATGGCCGGGGCCACCAGCTTCAGCTCCCGCAGCAGCCCGTGGGAGGAACCCAGGGGACCGCCGCCCGTGAGGAGTTCGTCGTTCGACAGCGGGTGCGGGAAGTCGACCGGGACGTACGCACCGGCGTGGTCGTAGTGCCAGACCAGATGGGACTGCTGGGCCGTCGACTCGAACATCTCCAGCAGCTGCTCGTAGTCGCCGCCGAGTTCGTCGACCGGGGTCAGGGCGAGACCGCACACCTGGAGCAGGTACGCGCGGCGCAGGAAGTGCAGCGCGTCGTAGTCGAACCCCGCGATCGGGGCCACCTCACCGGTCAGTCCCGGCATGTACTGGTACACCGGCACCGGCGGCAGTCCTGCCTCGCCCAGCACCTTGTCGTAGAGGGCGAGTTCTTCCGCGAACGGATTGTCGGGTGTGTGGCACAACACGTCGACGAGCGGGACCAGCCACAGGTCACAGGCCAACAGTCAGCTCCTCCGGTTATCGGTGTGGTCCAGGCAGAGTAGTGGTCGCGAGGGCGGTTCGCCTCAACCGTGCAGGTCCCATACCCATACTCCGCCGACCCACCTACCCGGCCGCCCCACCAGCTTGTCCACGGCCTGGCGCAGCTGGTCCTGGTACTGCTGCGGGGGCAGCACCAGCACCCCCGCCTTCCAGTAGGCGAAGTCGGCGCGGGCCTGCGCCTGCCAGTTCCTGCCGATCACGGGGACCCGGCCGGTGAAACTGACGTCACGCAGCATGTTGGACGTGTAGCGGGGGGACGCGGTGTAGATGCCGATGCGCTCACTGCCGTAGGGGCCGTTGAAGTAACCGCCGGGCAGCCTGAACCCCAGGCCCGCCGCGGTCTGCCAGTGCAGTGCCTCCGCGTTGCCCGAGTCCGGCAGCGGGATCGGCACGAGCGTCTCGTCCTTGCCGAGGTACGACCTCCAGGTCCCGTCCGCGATGAAGGCGGGCACCTCGGCGCGGTCGACCGACTTCAGCGGGGCCGGGACGATCGGGATGAGGGCCGCGGCGATCGCGGTGAGGCCGATGAACTGGTTGCCGATGTTCGGGGTGCGCACCAGCCGCTCGATCGCCACCGCCAGCAGCATGCCGAGCGCGGGTGCGCAGATCATCGCGACCCTGCCCTCGATGACCGACTCGAACAGGGGCTTGTCCGCGAGCAGGGCCCAGGGGCCGGGGAGCGTGGAGTCGCTGAGCGGGATCCGGAAGCGCGGGCCCAGCGAGAGCAACGCGGCCGCCGCCGCCGTGAACGCCAGCGCCTTGACCAGGACGTGCTCCCACAGCCGCACCACGATGGCGAAGGCCAGGGCCACGAGCGGCCAGCCGTAGAAGGCGTTCTGCTCGGTGGGGTTCAGGGAGAGCGCGCTCGCCCTCGCGTCGTTGCCCGCGACCAGCGAGCGCCCGGCGAAGGAGAGCAGGGCGAGCGGACTGTTGCCCGCGTTGTCCCCGTGCAGCACGCTCTTGTAGCTCTGCGGGCCGAAGAACTGCCAGTACAGGGGCAGCGCGACCAGAGGGAGGCACACCGCCGCACCGATCGCGAGGCCCTTCAGCAGCGGCCGCCAGGCCGCCTTCGCCACATCCGGTCGCAGGACCGCGTATGCGCCCGCGAAGAGCACCATGCCGATGCAGGCGAGCAGCAGCGGCTCCTCCCCGAGGAAGATCTGGTACGCCAGCATCAGCCCGAGGACCACGCCGTTGCGGACGACCCGATCGCCCCCGCACAACCGCAGCGCGCGCTCGATGATCAGCGGGATCATGAACAGCACGATGAAGTTCGGGTGGGCGTTGGCGTGGCTGACCATCGGGGGCGCGAAGGCGGCGAGCGCCGCGCCGACGAAGGCCGCGCCCCGGTGCCGGACGACCCGTTTCACGGCCAGCCGGTACCAGGCGGTGGCCGTGGCGGCCAGCCCGACCGTCATGACGAGGGCGAGGGTGATCGCGGGGCCGAGTAGCAGGGTGACCGGGGTCAGGGGAACGGTCAGGCCCAGCATGACCGTGTTGGCCATGAGGTTCACGCCGTCGGGATAGCCCTGCAGGGCGGTGAAGAGGGGGTTGCGGAGATGGGCCACGTTGTCGGCCGTCACCGCGAAGAACCACTCCCACTGGTTCTGGTCCTGGAGCGATTCCGGGAGGTAGCGGTGGTTCGGGTCGGCCCAGCGGCCGGCGTACAGGCAGACCGCCATCGCCAGGAAAGCGGCCACCGCGAGGAGGTCGGCGGGCCGGACGGAACGGACCTTCAGGGCGGTCAGCTCGGCCAGGACGCGGGCGTAGTCCCACGGGCGGACCTTGGAGCCCGGCTGGTGCGCCCAGCGCACCGGGACCTCGGCGACCGGCCAGCCCGAGCGCCGGAAGTGCTGGAGTATCTCCACGTCGATGCCCCAGCCGCGGAGCCGGGACTCGCCGAAGGCCTCGCGGGCCCGCTCGCCGTCGAAGAGCTTGAAGCCGCACTGCGTGTCACGTATGCCGGGCACGGCTATCCGGCGTATCAGGAAGTTCCCGGCCCGCCCGAGCACTTCGCGAGCGCGGCTCTGGTGCCGCTCTATGGTCGCGCCCGGAGCCGAGCGTGAGCCGATCGCCGCCGAGGGCCCGTCGGCCAGCGCCTTGTCCAGCGCCTCCAACTCCTCGATCGGGGTGGCCAGATCGGCGTCCGTGACCAGCACCCGGCGGCCGCGGGAGGCGAGTACGCCCAGGCGCAGCGCATGGCCCTTGCCCTGGTTCTCGGCACTGGTGACGAGCCGGACGCGCCGCTCGCGGGCCGCGACGGCGGTGACCACGTCGCGGGTGCCGTCGGTCGATCCGTCGTCGACGACGAGGACCTCCCACGGGCCGAAACGGCTTTCGCTGTCGCCCAGATAGCCGACGATCGCCTCGAGGGTGGGGCCGAGCCGCTGTTCCTCGTTGTGGGCGGGGACGACGACGGACAGGTCGACGGAGGCGGCCGGAACGTTCTTCCTGACGTTCGTGGCCTGGGGCGCGCTCATCCGGCCGCCAGTCGCTCGAGGAGGTCGAGGGAGTGCGTGTTGTACGCCTCGATCAGAGCACGTGCCGCAGCGGCGTCGCGGCGGGCGAGCGCGTCGACGAGTTCGGTGTGGCCGGCCCAGAGCCGGCCCTTGAGGTCGGTCACCCTGCGCAGATGCTGAACCGCGCAGACCCACGACTGCACCCGCAGCCGGTGCAGGAAGTCGGCGAGGTAGGGGTTGCCGAACACGGCGCTCAACTCGCGCCAGAATCGCAGGTCGTACCCGATGAGGATGTTCAGCTCGCCCGCGGCGGCCGCGCGCTGGGCCTCCTCGCCGCGGCGGCGCACCGCCGTGAGGGCGGCGGCATGGCGGGGCTCGGTCAGTACCGCCGCGCCGTCCCCGGTGGCGAGGCGGTGGAAGATCCCCTCGGTGACGAGGCTCCGGGCCTCGATCATGTCGCGGTAGTCGTCGAGGGAGAAGGCGCGGACCGCGAAGCCGCGGTGCTGGACGGCGTCCAGGAGGCCCTGGGCCGACAGGTCGACCAGAGCCTCGCGGACGGGGGTCGCGGAGACGCCGTACTGCTCGGCGATCTCCTTCACCGTGAACTCCTGCCCCGGCTGCAAACGGCCGGCCAGCACCTCGTCGCGGAGCGCGTCCGCGATCTGCTGCCGCAGGGTGCTACGGGTAACGGTGCCATTGCCGGGCATCGTGCTCTGGATCCCCCATCCGCGTACGGTCTCGTGTTCCTTATCGAGCACGTCACCTTACGCGGTGGGGGTTCCCTGAGTGCCGCATCCCGTGCGCTCCTGTGCGGCGTGATCCGCCTGCGCGGCGGAGGGCGATCACTCCGTGTACTCGTCCGCCACCGACAGTGCCGCGTCGAGGGCCGCGAGGCCCTCCTTCGCCTCCGTCTCCGTGATGGTGCAGGGCGGGACCACGTGTGTGCGGTTCATGTTGACGAAGGGCCACAGGCCGTGGGCCTTCGCGGCGGCCGCGAAGGCGGCCATCGGCGCGTTCGCCTCACCGGCCGCGTTGTACGGCACGAGCGGCTCCCGGCTCTCCCGGTTCTTCACCAGCTCCAGGGCCCAGAACATGCCCACCCCGCGCACCTCGCCCACCGACGGGTGCCGCTCGGCCAGTTCGCGCAGCCCCGGCTCGATGACCTGGGCGCCGACCACCGCCGCGTTGGCGACGACGCCCTCCTGCGCCATCACGTTGATCGTGGCGACGGCCGCGGCACAGGCCAGCGGGTGCCCGGAGTACGTCAGACCGCCCGGATAGGGCCGCTTGCCGAAGGTCTCCGCGATCCTCCCGGAGACGGCGACGCCGCCGAGCGGCACATAGCCGGAGTTCACGCCCTTCGCGAAGGTCATCAGGTCGGGGGTCACCTCGAAGAGGTCCGCCGCGAACCATTCGCCGGTCCGTCCGAACCCGGCCATCACCTCGTCGAGCACGAAGACGATCCCGTACTTGTCGCACAGGTCGCGGACGCCCGCCAGATAGCCGCGCGGCGGGACCATGATCCCGGCGGTCCCGGGGATGGTCTCCAGGACGACGGCGGCGATCGTCCCGGGCCCCTCGAAGGCGATGGTCGTCTCCAGGTGCTCCAGCGCCCGCTCGCACTCCTGCTGCTCGGTCTCGGCGTAGAACCGCGAGCGGTACAGGAACGGGGCCCAGAAGTGCACCACGCCCGCCGCGGCGCCGTCGGAGGCCCAGCGGCGCGGGTCTCCGGTGATGTTCACGGCCTGCTGGGTACCGCCGTGGTACGAGCGGTAGGCGGACAGCACCTTGGGGCGGCCGGTGTGGATGCGCGCCATGCGCACGGCGTGCTCCACCGCGTCGGCGCCGCCGTTGGTGAAGAAGATCTTGTCGAGGTCACCGGGAGTGCGCTCGGCGATCAGCCGCGCCGCCTCCGACCGGGCCTCCACGGCGAAGGCGGGCGCGAACGTGGTCAGGGTGGCGGCCTGCTCCTGTATCGCGGCGACGACCTTCGGGTGCTGGTAGCCGATGTTGGTGAAGACGAGTCCGCTGGTGAAGTCGAGGTAGCGGTTGCCGTCGTAGTCCCAGAAGTACGACCCCTCCGCACCGGCTACGGCGAGCGGGTCGATGAGGTCCTGCGCTGACCAGGAGTGGAAGACGTGCGCACGGTCCGCGGCCTTGACGGCGGCGCCGGCCCGGGGGTCGATCTGAGGGGTCATGCGGCGAAGCGTAGGTGTCCGGGATACGGACGCGACATCGGCGTCCTGTCTGCGGTCGGGACGTGAACGCGACAGTGTGTCGACGTGGAGGGGCGTTCATGGAACCGCGGGTACCGGGTCGGCCGACTAGGTGTACGGCGGCACTATTCTCTGGCTGTCGCACACGCAGGGGCGGGGCAGGTGACGCGGTGATGGACAGGCTGGGGGCGGGGGACCCGCAACGGATCGGGGCGTATCGGCTGCTCGCGCGGCTCGGGGCCGGCGGCATGGGGAGGGTGTATCTGGCCCGGTCGGACCGGGGCCGGACCGTCGCCGTGAAACTCGTCCGGCGGGAGCTGGCCGAGCAGGAGGAGTTCAGGGCGCGCTTCCGGCAGGAGGTGCAGGCCGCGCGGCAGGTCGGCGGGTACTGGACCGCACCCGTCCTCGACGCCGACACCGAGGCCGACATCCCCTGGGTCGCCACCGGGTACGTAGCCGGACCGCCCCTCCAGGCCGTGGTCTCGCACGATCACGGTGCCCTGCCGGAACGCTCCGTGGGCATCCTGGCCGCCGGACTCGCCCACGCCCTGCAGGACATCCACGCCGCCGGTCTGATCCACCGCGACCTCAAGCCCTCCAACGTCCTGGTGACGATCGACGGGCCGCGGGTCATCGACTTCGGCATCGCCCGCGCCCTGGAGACCCTGGCCGGCGTGGGGCTCACCCGCACCGGCGCGCTCGTCGGATCGCCCGGGTTCATGGCGCCCGAGCAGGTGCGCGGCGACCGCATCACGCCCGCGTGCGACGTCTTCTGCCTCGGGTCCGTGCTCGCCTACGCCGCCACGGGCACCCTCCCCTTCGGTGACGCGAACAGCGCGGCGCATGCGCTGATGTTCCGCATTGCGCAGGAGGACCCCGACCTCGAGGGGCTGCCCGAGGGGCTCGACGACCTCGTGCGGGACTGCCTGCGCAAGGACCCGGCGGCCCGGCCCACGCTCGCCGAGATCCTGGAGCGGTCCGGTGCCGAGGACACGGTCTCCGGCGGCCGGAGCAAGGACCCCTGGCTGCCCGGCGTGCTGGTCGCGCAACTCGGCCGCCACGCGGTACGGCTGCTGGACACGGAGGACCCGGAGGAGGGGACGCGGGCCACCGCCACGGTGCCGGTGACGGCTCCCGGAGGCACCATGGGGCAGGCCGTGGACCCGGGGCACTTCGGCCCCGCAGTGCCCCCCGCCGCCGGTGCCGCCGTGCCGGAGGGCGCGATGGCCGGCGACGGCGCGGAGGGCCCCCGGGTGCCCGGAGCCGAGGTCGGCGGGCAGCGGGTGGACGCGGTGGGCGGTGACGGGGCCACCGGACGCGGGGGTCCCACGGTCTTCGTCGAGGCCGGACCCCAGGATCCCGCGGACCTCATCGAGCGGGTGCCGGCGCCCCGGGGGGCCGGGGCGCCGCTCGGGCACGCTTCCGCGGCCGGCCCGGCGGACGGCACCGACGGCCCGGACACGCCCCCGCCGGTCGGGTCCCGCGAGCTCGAACGGCGGCCCACCGAGGTGGTCCGCGCCGATCACACCTCCGTGCCCGCCCCGCACCCCGCCCACGGTCATCCCCAGCCTCCCGCGTACGGCTACCCGCAGCACGCCGGTGGCCGGGGCGGCGCCACGGACCAGGCCTACGGCCCGACCCCGCCGTACGGGCCGTCCCCCTACGGTGATCCGGGGCAGCCGGAACCCGCGCGCAGAAGCGGCCGCTCCACCGCCGTGCTGATCGTCGTGGCCCTGGTGGTGGCGCTCGGCGCGGGCGGCTCGGTGTTCGCGCTGATGCGGGGCGGGGGGATCGGGACGAGTGGCGGCGCAGCGCCCTCGCACACCTCCGCCGCGCCCACGACCCACGATCCGACCACGCCCGCGCCCTCCAGTCCGGCGAGCGCGAGCCCCACCTCGCCGTCGCCGGCTGCCGGCGCCGTGCCGGACGCCTACCTCGGCACCTGGAACGGCAGCATCGACAACTCGGGCGGCCACAGCACCCGCAGCCTGGTCATCGAGCAGGGCGACGTGGGCGACCCGGTGCTCTCCCTGACCGCGGAGGGCCCGGCGGGCAGCGGCACGTACCACTGCGTCTTCCGGGCGAAGCTCGCCGAAGAGCCCGCCCCCGGCGGCCCGTTGAGGATCGGCCCGTCCACGGTCACGGTCGGCAGCCCCGCCTCGTCCTGCACCCCGGGCGCCGCGACGGAGCTGACGATCCTCCCGGACGGCCGGCTCGAGCGTCTGAACACCAGCACCGGCGAGTCCCTGACATACACGAAAGCGAACTGAACTCCCGTCATCCGCTTGTCCGTTGAACGTCATTCGAACTTCGGCGGGCGACCCCGGCCCGTTTCCGCCCGCAGTCGTACCGTGACCCCACGATCGGCTCCGGGAAGTGGCGGGGGACCCACGATGGAGTGGTTGAGCGCAGAGAACGTCGTGGCCGTGGGGACGGCCTTCCTCGGCATCGTCGCGTCCGGTGTCATGGTCTGGTACGAGCGCCGGGTACCGCGCCGCAAGCGCATCGGCTACCGCGTCCAGATGGACAACCCGATAGGCGACGACGTCCGTTCGGGCCGCGCCAACAGACGTCTCGGCCTCTTCGACGAGACCCCGGGCATGGTGGACGCGACGCTCGTGCTCCTCCGCATCGAGAACGACGGCTCGCAGGGCATCGACCGCGACGACTACACCGGCCCCGAACGCCACGGGCTGACCGCGGTGTTCACCGATCGCACCATCCGCGGTGTCTCGGTCACGCAGCCGACCGACACCGACCACCTCATGGACCACTTCACTCCGGAGCGCGGGTTCGGCTACGAGGGCAGCCGGCTGCGCATCCCGCGGGTACCGCTCAACCACGGCGACCACTTCAAGCTGCTCGTGCTGCTGTCGGGCGGCGACGTGGGCCGTGCGATACGGCTCACGGGCGGCATCCGGGACGGCGAGGTGCACCCCAACCGCAGCGCCACGCCGGACGACAAGCCGCCGCTGTTCAGCCGGGCCGCCCGGCTGATCAGCATCACGCTCACCCTGAGCGTCGTCACGCTCGCCGGCATCGTCATCGCCCGCGACGACAGCCCGCCCAAACCGCCGCCGATGGACTGCGCCCGCGGCTCCCTGAGGATCACCGGGTCCACGGCCTTCGCTCCCGTGGCGCGGGAGGTGGCGAAGGAGTACGAGAAGAAGTGCGCGGGCGCCCGCATCACCGTGGATGCGCGCGGCAGCGAGGCGGGCGTGGGCGAACTCGTCGGACGGGGCGCCAAGTCCGGGGGCTCGCCCTCCGTGATCGCGTTCTCCGACGGCCTCACCGCCGACGGGTCCCGTGAACTCGTCGCGAACCGGGTCGCGGTACTGGCCTTCACCCTGGTCGTGAACAAGGGCATCGACCTGCCCCACGGGTTGTCCCTGAGCGACGTACGGCGCATCTACCGCGGACAGGTCACACGCTGGAAGCAGATCGACCGCCGGCTGCCCGATCTTCCCGTGGTCCTCGTCAGTCGCAACGCCGACTCCGGCACGCGGCAGATCTTCCAGCGTCAGGTGCTGGGCAGTTGGGAGCGCGCCCCCAGCACCTCGCTGGACTGCGTCCACAAGGACGACCGGTCCGCCCCCGTCATGCGCTGCGAACTCGACTCCACGCAGCAGGTGCTGGACAAGGTGGCCGAACTTCCCGGTGCCATCGGTTACAGCGAGCTGAACCTCGCTCTCGGCAACAAGGGTGTGCGCCGGGTGTCCTTGGACGGCGCGGCGGCCTCGGTCGAGGACATCGAGCTCGGCAGGAGCCATTACCCCTATCGCGGGGTCGAGTACGCCTACACCTATCGCAGCCCGGCGGCCGGCTCCCTCGCGGCAGGCTTCCTCGCCTATCTCGGCCAGGGCGTCGGCGGGACCGTGATCCGGGCGCACGGCCATCTGCCGTGCTCCGCGCCCGCGGTGCTTCCGCTGTGCGCGGACGACGAGGGCTGAAGCCGCCGGCGCCGGGTCGCCGCCTGCCCTCTCAGCGCGGTTCCGGCGGGCGCTGCCGGGGCATGTTCGGCCGGGTTCCGTTCGCCGGCGGGAACCTTCCCGGCGCCGTCCCCTCCGCCCGTGGCGCGGTCACCCCCGCCGACTGCATCCCCAGCGGCCCGGACCTCGTACGGAACTCCACCATCCAGTCCGCCGTCTCCGCCCGCACCAGCTCCGTGATGTCCTCGGAGAACCGCCGCAGCACCGAAAGGCACCGCTCCGCCGCCTCCCCCGCGGTCCCCTCCGTCGGCCCCAGCACCTCCCGCACGCTCTCCGACGCCCAGTCGAACTGCAGCGCCTGGAGCCGGCGCTGCACGGCCTGTGCGGTCGCCACGTCCCGCATCCATCCCGACGTCACCCCGAAGAACCGGTCCGCCGCCACGCACGCCGCCCCGAGCAGCAGGGACAGATACGCCCAGGGCGCGACCCCGCCGACCGCGCCGGTCAGATCGAGCAGCGGCAGCGCCGCCCCGCAGACGGCCCCGGTCGCGGCGCCGGCCCGCAGTGCGAGCGCTCCCCGCCGCTTCCACGCGCGGTTCGTGAGGTACCAGGTCGCCGTCTCCAGCGCGCGGCGCTCCACCCACCGGTACAGCTCGTCGAGCTGCTGCGCGGGCTCCGTCCAGTCGCCGTGCGGGAAGGGGCGCCCGGTGAGGTCGTCCGGCCGCAACCCGGTCGCGTCGTCGCCCCGGCCGTCCTGGAGCGGACCCTCGGGCTGCATCTCCGGCTGGCTCACCCGGCACTCCCTCCGTACGGCTGTCACGTTCCGTGATGTACAGCCCGCGGTGCGCGTCGGTTCGTGCACGCTCCGCGATCCGTACGTGACGCGTGGTACTGAAGCGCCTGACCCTTCCTACCGCCCAATGGGTGGCGAGGGCCCGGGTTTCATTGCTTTTCCGCCCGGAAGTGGGCCTTGGTCAGGTATAGACCGGCAGGCGAAGTCACTCGAAAGAGTGCTGACCCGGTTCCTTCCGGGGTCCGGACGGACTACCGGAGCGAGCGTCACGGTGACCACGTAGGCTCGTGCCAGGCGGTAAAAACCCGCCGAGGCAGCGGTACGAAACCGCAACCGCCGTACCGTACGAGACCAGGAGCTGATCGTGATCCCCGGTGGTGGCCAGCCCAACATGCAGCAGTTGCTCCAGCAGGCCCAGAAGATGCAGCAGGACCTCGCCAAGGCGCAGGAGGAGCTGGCGCGTACCGAGGTCGACGGCCAGGCGGGCGGTGGTCTGGTGAAGGCCACGGTCACCGGCTCCGGCGAGCTGCGGGCCCTGGCCATCGATCCCAAGGCGGTCGACCCGGAGGACACGGAGACGCTCGCCGACCTGATCGTCGCGGCCGTGCAGGCGGCCAACGAGAACGCGCAGGCACTCCAGCAGCAGAAGCTCGGCCCGCTGGCCCAGGGGCTGGGTGGCGGCATCCCCGGCCTGCCGTTCTGAGTCCACCCGCCCGTCTCTTCTAAGCGAGGCGAGGGCCAACTACCGTACGTACCAAGAAACCCAGCCCGGCTACGGTACGTACCGACGCTCTCCAGGAAAGGCAGTCCGTTGTACGAAGGCGTGGTCCAGGACCTCATCGACGAACTGGGGCGGCTGCCCGGCGTCGGTCCCAAGAGCGCGCAGCGGATCGCCTTCCACATCCTGCAGGCCGAGCCGACGGACGTCCGCCGGCTCGCGCAGGCGCTGCTCGAGGTGAAGGCGAAGGTCCGCTTCTGCGCGATCTGCGGCAACGTCGCACAGGAGGAACTGTGCGGCATCTGCCGTGACACGCGTCGCGACGCCTCGGTGATCTGTGTGGTGGAGGAGCCGAAGGACGTCGTCGCGATCGAGCGGACCCGTGAGTTCCGAGGCCGCTACCACGTCCTGGGCGGCGCAATCAGCCCGATCGAGGGTGTGGGCCCCGACGATCTGCGGATCCGGGAGCTGCTCGCCCGGCTGGCCGACGGCACTGTCACCGAGCTGATCCTGGCGACGGACCCGAACCTGGAGGGCGAGGCCACGGCCACGTATCTCGCCCGGATGATCAAACCCATGGGCCTCAAGGTCACCCGCCTGGCCAGCGGCCTCCCGGTGGGTGGCGACCTGGAATACGCGGACGAGGTCACCCTCGGCCGCGCCTTCGAGGGGAGACGACTCCTAGATGTCTGACGCCACGCTGCACTCCACGACGATGGACCCCGACGACTTCGCGGTGCAGATCGCGGACCAGATCGAGAGTTTCCTGGTCGCCGTGACGGAGGTCGCCAAGGGTGACGAGCCGGACTCGGCCATCCCGTTCCTCCTGCTGGAGGTCTCCCAGCTGCTCCTCGCGGGCGGCCGTCTCGGCGCGCACGAGGACATCGTGCCCGACGAGCGCTACGAACCGGACTCGGGCCCGGACGCGGACGCGGACGACCTGCGCGAACGCCTCGCCGCCATGCTGGACCCGGTCGACGTCTACTCGGAGGTCTTCGACCCCTACGAGCCGCGCAAGGCACCGGTTCCGGCCCGTATCTCGGACGACCTGGCGGACGTCATCACCGACCTGCGCCACGGCATGGCCCACTACCGTGCGGGCCGTACCACCGAGGCCCTGTGGTGGTGGCAGTTCTCGTACTTCTCCAACTGGGGTTCCACGGCGTCCGCGACGCTGCGCGCACTGCAGTCCCTGGTGGCGCATGTGCGGCTGAACCAGCCGCTGGAGGAGCTCGACGGCCTCGACACCGACCAGGGCCTCGGGGACGACACCCTCGCCGAGGAGGCGGGCCGGGTCATGGCGCAGGAGATCGCGGGACCGCTGGGGCTGCGTCCGGTCAAGTAAGCCCGGCGAACCCCTTCGCGAGCGCGCTCAGGCCTCCGGCGAGCGCGAGGAGCAGGACGAGGGCGCGTGCCCGGTTCTCGGGCACGCGCCCCGTGAGCGCACGGCCGGCCAGCGCACCCGCCGCCAGGGCGGTGACGGCCACGGCCCAGACCGGAGCGGTGAGCCGGGGCAGCCCGTTGGACGTCACCGACACCAGGTTGACGACGACACCGTAGAACTGCGCGTTCGGTACGAACTCGCGCACCGTCCAGCCCGCGTTGAGCGCGTACAGGGAGACGGGCGGTCCGCCGACACCCGCGGCCGAGTTCATGAACCCGCCCAGACCACCGGCGACGACGGCGCCCCGGCCGCCGCGCAGGGCGGGCACCCGCAGGCCGCGCATGACCAGTGCCACCGCCCCGGTGACGAGCGCGCCCAGGCAGGCCAGCAGCGCGGGTTCCGGCAGCTGCCGGGCCACCCAGGTGCCGGCCGGAACGGTGATCACCGCGGCGAGGCACAGGGGAGCCATCACGGGCAGCCGCACGGCGCGCCGGCCGTCCACGAGCCCGAAGGCGCTGATGGCGCCGGCGGCGCAGTTGGCGAGCACCACACCCTGGGCGGGCCCGAGCAGGAGCACGAGCCCGGGGACGGCGACCAGGGCGAAGCCCATCCCGGTGAGCCACTGCACGCACCCGCCGAGCAGCACCACCCCGGCCAGCAGCAGTTCCGGCGCCCATCCATCCGTCACGGGCCGGTATCCTCCCGCCGCCGATCCGGCCGGATCAATGGCCGTGCACGGATCCGTCGCGGCCGTTGTGCGGCGGGCGGTACCCCTCGCCGGAGAGGTGGTGCACACGGCACGCCTGTGACACGCGGCACTTTCCGAGTACGGGGGCCCTGCCGGGGCAGATGCGCTGCTGGAGCGGCCGGAGCCGCGCGGTGGACCCTGCGGTGAAAACCGTCGCGGGCCCGCCGTACGTCCGGAGAAAAACCGGGATGATCCCGGGGTGAGCGAGACATCTCACCATGCGGTATCCCGGAAGGGAAATTCGGTCGCTCGATAGACTGAGCCGACCGCACCCGCACATGCGCAGGTGCGGAAAGAGACGGATTGAGCGAGGAGCGCACGTGGGCCTTGTCGTGCAGAAGTACGGAGGCTCCTCCGTAGCCGATGCCGAGGGCATCAAGCGCGTCGCCAAGCGGATCGTGGAAGCCAAGAAGAACGGCAACGATGTGGTTGTCGTGGTTTCCGCGATGGGCGACACGACGGACGAGCTGATCGATCTCGCCGAGCAGGTTTCCCCGATGCCTGCCGGGCGTGAGCTCGACATGCTGCTGACCGCCGGAGAGCGGATCGCCATGGCGCTCCTGGCCATGGCGATCAAGAACCTGGGCAACAAGGCCCAGTCGTTCACCGGTAGCCAGGCGGGTGTCATCACCGACTCGGTCCACAACAAAGCCCGGATCATCGACGTCACGCCGGGCCGCATCCGTACCGCGCTGGACGAGGGCAACATCGCCATCGTCGCCGGTTTCCAGGGCGTCAGCCAGGACAAGAAGGACATCACGACCCTGGGTCGCGGTGGTTCCGACACGACCGCGGTTGCGCTGGCCGCGGCCCTCGACGCCGAGGTGTGCGAGATCTACACCGACGTCGACGGCGTGTTCACCGCCGATCCGCGTGTGGTGAAGAAGGCCCGGAAGATCGACTGGATCTCCTTCGAGGACATGCTGGAGCTGGCCGCGTCCGGGTCCAAGGTGCTGCTCCACCGCTGTGTGGAGTACGCACGCCGTTACAACATCCCGATCCACGTCCGCTCGTCCTTCAGCGGGCTGCAGGGCACGTGGGTCAGCAGCGAGCCGATTCAGCAAGGGGACGTGAAGGTGGAGCAGGCCATCATCTCCGGTGTCGCGCACGACACCTCCGAGGCCAAGATCACGGTCGTCGGCGTGCCGGACAAGCCGGGCGAGGCCGCCTCGATCTTCCGTGCCATCGCCGACGCCGAGATCAACATCGACATGGTCGTGCAGAACGTGTCCGCCGCGGCGACCGGTCTCACGGACATCTCCTTCACCCTTCCGAAGACCGAGGGGCGCAAGGCGATCGACGCCCTGGAGAAGGGCAGGACCGCGATCGGCTTCGACTCGCTGCGCTACGACGACCAGATCGGCAAGATCTCGCTGGTCGGCGCCGGCATGAAGACGAACCCCGGCGTCACGGCCTCCTTCTTCGAGGCGCTCAGCGACGCGGGCGTGAACATCGAGCTGATCTCGACCTCCGAGATCCGTATCTCGGTCGTCACGCGCGCCGACGACGTCGCGGAGGCCGTGCGCGCCGTGCACACCGCGTTCGGTCTTGACTCCGAGAGCGACGAGGCCGTCGTCTACGGAGGCACCGGGCGATGACCGGCCTCCCCTTCGGGGGCACGGGACGTAGGGAGTCGTCGGCCCCGGTGTGCGGCGGGCCGTCGGCAGGCCTCCTGCGCGGGGGCCCGGGCCGTACGGAGCGCCGATGACGGCGCGGACCGGGAAGCCGACGCTCGCGGTCGTGGGAGCGACCGGGGCCGTCGGCATGGTCATGCTCCAGATCCTGTCCCAGCACGCGGACATCTGGGGCGAGATCCGCCTGATCGCCTCACCGCGCTCGGCCGGCCGCAAGCTGACCGTGCGCGGGGAAGAGGTCGAGGTGGTGGCGCTCAGCGAGGAGGCGCTGTCCGGCGTCGACGTGGCGATGTTCGACGTGCCGGACGAGGTCGCCGAGCGGTGGGCGCCGATCGCGGCGTCGCAGGGCGCGGTCGTGGTGGACAACTCGGGCGCTTTCCGGATGGACCCCGAGGTTCCCCTGGTGGTGCCGGAGGTCAATCCGTATGCCGCCCGGGTGCGCCCGCGCGGCATCATCGCCAACCCCAACTGCACGACCCTCTCGATGATCGTGGCCCTCGGTGCGCTGCACGCCGAGTTCGGGCTGCGCGAGCTGGTCGTCTCCTCGTACCAGGCCGTGAGCGGGGCGGGGCGCGCGGGCATCGACACACTGCGGCAGCAGTTGTCGCTGGTCGCGGGCACCGAACTGGGCACCAGCCCCGGTGACCTGCGGCGCGCGGTGGGCGACAACACGGGACCCTTCCCGGAGCCGGTGGCACTGAACGTGGTGCCGTGGGCCGGGTCGCTGCGCGAGGACGGGTGGTCCTCGGAGGAGATGAAGGTCCGCGACGAGTCCCGCAAGATCCTCGGGCTGCCGGAGCTGCGCGTCGCGGTCACCTGCGTGCGTGTACCGGTCGTCACGGTCCACTCGTTGACGGTCCACGCCCGTTTCGAGGGTGAGGTCACGGTCGACCGGGCTCGCGAGATCCTCGACACCGCGCCCGGCGTGGTCCTCTGCGACAACCCCTCGGCGGGCGAGTTCCCCACGCCCGCGGACGTGGTGGGTACGGACCCGACCTGGGTGGGCCGGGTGCGCCGAGCCCTGGACGATCCGACCGCCCTGGAACTGTTCGTGTGCGGCGACAACCTGCGCAAGGGCGCGGCCCTGAACACGGCTCAGATCGCCGAGCTGGTGGCCGCGGAGCTCGGAGCGGCGTAGGACGTTCGGGACGCCGCGCCCCGCCTCCGAGTGAGGACGTGGGGCGCGGCGTCCCGTTCGTGACGGCCGGCGCGGGCCCCGGACACGCGTCATCGACGCGTTCTCCAGGTGACCCCTTTGTGTGGTTCGCCCGATGAGCGGCACCTGCCGACGGGTGTCATGTGACGCACGTGATACGGACGTTCTGCGGTAACGCATGTCCACGGGCCGGAAACCCCGTGGTCATTGGCCGAATTATTTGTAGGATCTGTGTCGGATCTGTGGTCCAGTCCTATTGGTTCAGACCACTTGATCGACGTCTCCCGGCGTTCGAAGATTTTTCTCCCCGCCCCCGCAACCGCGCACAGGCCGGAGAGCGTCTTTGCGGTCGCCCTTCGGGGGCCGAGCACCACCACACATGGGGCATAGGGGAAGAGCTGGTACGCATGGCACTTGACGCACGGTCCGGTGCGCTGGGGGGCAGACGCGAGGACGCGCGGCCGGGCGGGACGCCCGAGGCAAAAGCGCTGTCTCCCGCGTACAACCCTGGCGGGGGGAGACGTGTCCAACAAGCGTGGCAGAGGTACTCGAATTCACCGCGGTACGGGCGAGGGGCACAACCCTGCGTCCTCCCCACCGCCCCCGCATGCCCGGCGCGCCCGGCGGCATGCCGGTGATCGCCCCCATGCCCGCAGCGCGGCCCACCCGCATACCGAATCAGCGTGAGGGCGCCGACGAGACGGCCGCCGGCACCACGGTCGACCATCTCACCGAGACGTACCGCGCCCACTACCGCTCCCTCCTGGGCCTCGCGGCGCTCCTCCTCGACGACACCGCGTCCTGCGAGGACGTCGTCCAGGAGGCGTTCATCCGGGTCCACTCCGCGCGCAAACGCGTCCGCGACCCGGAGAAGACGCTCGCGTACCTCCGCCAGACCGTTGTGAATCTCTCGCGCTCGGCGTTGCGGCGCCGCATCCTCGGTCTCAAGCTGCTGTCGAAGCCCATGCCCGACATGGCGAGCGCCGAGGAAGGCGCGTACGACCAGCTGGAGCGCGATTCGCTGATCAAGGCGATGAAGGGACTTCAGCGCAGGCAGCGCGAGGTCCTGGTGCTGCGCTACTTCGCGGACATGACCGAGGCCCAGGTCGCGCAGACGCTGGGCATCTCGCTCGGGTCGGTGAAGGCGTACGGTTCACGTGGCATCGCCGCGCTCCGTACCGCCATGGGGGCGCCGGCATGAGCAAGCACGACGAGCGGCGCGGGGCGTCCTGGGGGAGCGACGCCCAGCACCGCCATGAGCCCTATGAGTGGCATCAGCCGACCGACCGGACCGAGCCCCATGAGGACGACCAAGACCAGCATGCTGGGAACGGAACTGTGAACCACCGCCCCAAGGACCAGGACCGGCGCGAGCCCGGACCGGACCACGCCGCTGCCGACGCGACCGCGGGCGACCACTCCGTGCCCGGGCCCGGCGGCGTCGACGGCGGGGACGACACGGACGCCGATCGCCCCGGTGCCGAGCGCGAGACCTCCGGCGCGGACGACGAAGGCCCCCGTACCGACCGCCACGGTCCCGGCCGGGACCGGCTCATGGCGGCGCTCGAGGGCCTCGGCCGGGACGATCTCGGATCAGGCGTCTCAGGAACCGACCGGACCGCTTCGAACGGCGGGGGAGCCGCGACCGGTCCCGAGCCGGAGGCGGCTCCGGAAGGACTCGCCGAGGACGAGCTGGCGCTGCGGCGGATGCTGCAGCAGGCGGTGAGCGAGATCGAGCCGCGCGACGGCTCGCTGACGCGTCTGCGGCGTGCCGTGCCCGCCCGGCGGGCCCGGAAGCGGCAGGCCGTGGTCGGTATGGCCGCCGCCGCCCTGTTCATCGGCACGGCGATCCCCGCACTCGTCCACGTCTCGAACGCCACCGGCTCCAACGCCGACCCCTCCATCGCCGGCCAGGCCTCGCAGGCCCAGGGCGGCACCTCCCAGGGCAAGGGCCCCGACGGCGGCTCCAGCGGCGCCGCCGGGACCGCGGGCACCGCCAAGGACAAGGGCGGGGACGGCCAGAAGGACAAGGGGGACAAGGGCAAGGGCGTGGGCGCCGGGGCGACCGGCGAGGTCGACCCGTCGGTCTCCGCGGGGAGCGCACCCGCGTGCACGGTGGACCAGTTGGGGGACGCGACCGCCACCGCGGGCGCCCCGGACTCCACCGGCGCGATCTACGGCACGTTCCGTGTCGCCAACACCTCCACCGCGAGCTGCACCGTCGCCGGCGCGGGCAATGTGACCACCGTCGCCCAGGGCGCCGCCGACCCGTCCAAGGTCAGCGTGGTGAACCACGTCGTCGGCGACCCGGCGACGGCTCTGCCGGACCCGACCCAGGAAGTCACCTCGGTGGTGCTCAAGCCCGGGACGGCATACGACGTGAAGTTCGCCTGGGTCCCCTCGCAGACCTGCCCCACCCAGGGCGGCAACCCCGGCAACCCGTCCCCCAACCCGAGCCCGTCGGACACCGCGACCACGGGCAGCGGTTCCACCACCGACGGCACCCTCGGCACGGCACCCCAGCTGATGACGGAGGACGGCGTCGCCGACGGCAGCGTTGCGGTCACGAACACACCGGTGACCGGCTCCGCCGCGTCCACGGCGACCATCCCGAACGCCTGCGCCGGCACGGTCTACCGCACGGGAATCCTGCTGCCGACGTCCTGACCCGGCACACCGGACCTCCGAAGGCCCTGGTTCCGCCCGCCCGCCGCACCGGCGGCCGGGCGTCCGGCCTGTCGGGTCGGTGCTTCGGCGGTCCGTGGCGCGGTCGGCTGTGACGGCGGTTCGGGGCGGTCGGCCGTGCGGACGTCCGGCCGTTGTGCAGCCCGTGGGAGGCCGTTCCGAATGTCCGGTACGCCCTGCTCGCTGTGAAGCAGATCGGCCGTGAAGCGAACCGTCAGAGAAATTCGACGAGGCGGGGCTTTCGCGGAGACCGGGGGCGTTCGTGAAGGGCGGAGACGTCCGCGGGCGAACGTCCGGTTCAGCGGGCGCGCGGTCCTGCTACGACCCGCGGTGAGCCTCAGGCCTTGGTGGCGCGGGCACGGCTCTCGCCACCGGATTCCCCGCTCACGACCCCCTCGATGAGGGACTCCTCTTCCAGGGCCTCGACTGACGAACCGTCTGCCGGGTCCTCGCCGGTCAGACCTTCTCCCGGGGCCTCACCCGTGGGGCGTTCTGCCGGGGCCCCGTTCGTCGGGCCCTCCGCCGAGCCGTCGGCTCCGGAGGCAGCCGCCCCGGAATCCGTGGCTGCCGTTGTCTCCGTCACGAGCCCCAGTTCCGCGTCCCGGGCGTATTCGGCCTCGCGTCGCAGCAGCCGGAACCACATGAACACCGTGAATCCCGCGAAGACGAACCACTCACCGGTATAGCCCAGGTTCTGGAACGCCTTCAGATCCAGCCCGCTCCCCGCCGGTGCCGTCGCCGGTACGGCCTTCATTCCGGCATCTGCCTTGTCGAGGGTGACCCATGCGTCGTACACGTCGTACGGCACCAGGTTCACCAGCGACGCCGCGCTGATCGCGGCGGTCTGACCGGTGGGCAGCCCACCGCCCGCGCCCACGCCGTTCGCCCCGGGGCTCTCCGATGCCTGCAGTGCTCCCGTGACCGTGACCTCGCCGGACGGTGCGGCCGGCGCCTTCGCGGCGTCCGCGTTGCCCGGCAGCCAGCCCCGCACCACCGGCAGCGCCTTGCCGGAATCGGTGCGCAGCATGGTGAGAACGTAGAAGCCCTGCCTGCCGTCCAGCTCCCGGTCCGGCACCAGCAACTGCTTCCCGTACCGGCCGGTGACCGTGGCCCGCATCCCGGACGTCTTCTTGTCCACCGGCAGCAGCTGCTCCAGAGGCCGGGGGGCCTCCTTCGCGCCGGCTTCGGCCTGCTCGGTCTGCGTGCGATGGTCCTGGACCCGGGACTCGAACCGGCTCAACTGCCACGACCCCATGAAGATGCAGAAGGGGATGGCCAACAGCACGAAGACGTTGATCCCCCACCAGCGGGGCGTCAGCAGAAACCGGTACACGCCCTCAACGGTACGGTGCCGCCCCGGCGGACCCGCCCGTGGGGCCCTGGGGATCCACCCGCCGTTCCCCGGGGATCGGCCGTCGGCCTCCGGTGTACGGGGCACACGCGCATGCCCCGTACATCCGGCCCTGCCTCACACCTGCGGATACGCCGCTCGCCCTGCGCACCGCGCACGTCACCGCCCGGGGCCACGCCCGGTCCGGCGCCCGCTCCCCCTCCCCCTATGCCGTCCCGAGGTGCCGCGCGGCGAAGTCGAGCTCCAGCCGCACCTGCTTGATGCGCTCGTCGACCACCAGCGAGCCGTGTCCCGCGTCGTACCGGTACACCTCGTGCATGGCCTTCCGCGCGGTGAGCCGGTCGACGTAGTTCTCGACCTGGCGGATCGGGCACCGGGGGTCGTTCACCCCCGCCGAGATGTACACCGGAGCCTTCACCGCGTCGACGTACGTGAGCGGCGAGGACGCCTCGAAGCGCTCCGGGACCTCCTCGGGTGTGCCCCCGAGCAGCGTCCGGTCCATGGCTTTCAGCGCCTCCATCTCGTCGTGGTAGGCCGTCACATAGTCCGCGACGGGGACCGCCGCGATGCCGATGGTCCAGGCGTCCGGCTGTGTGCCGAGCCCGAGCAGCGTCAGATAACCGCCCCATGAGCCGCCCGTCAGAACGAGCCGCTCGGGATCGGCGAGCCCGGACGACACCGCCCACTCACGGACCGCCGCGATGTCCTCCAGCTCGATCAGCCCGACCCGGTGCTTGAGCGCGTCCGTCCAGTCCCGTCCGTATCCCGTCGAGCCCCGGTAGTTGACCCGCACCACCGCGTACCCGTGGTCCACCCAGGCCGCCGGCCCCGCCGCGAACGAGTCGCTGTCGTGCCAGGTGGGGCCGCCGTGGATGTCGAACACCGTCGGCAGCGGCCCGCTCGCCCCCGCGGGCTTCTGGACCAGGGCGTGGATACGGCCGCCGGGCCCGTCCACCCAGACGTCCTCCACCGGCACCGTCTCCGGGGACTTCATGCCGGGCGGGTCCAGCACGACCGCGCCGGAGGTCGAGCGCACCACGGGCGGCTCGGCGGCCGACGACCACAGGTACTCCACGGTGCCGTCGGGCCGGGCCGTGGCCCCGGACACGGTGCCGGGCGGTGTCGGCACGCGTGTCAGCTTCCGCGCCGCGAGGTCGTAGCGGAACAGCTCGCTGCGTGCCTCGAAGCCGTGCACGATCAGCAGCGCCGAACCGTCGGGGTACCACTCCGCGGCCACGTCACCCGGCAGGTCCAGACCCAGGTCCGTCTCCTCGCCGGAGGCGACGTCCCACACCATCGGCTCCCACCGACCGCGCCGCTGGTGCCCGATCAGCAGGCGCGTGTCCCCGTCGACCGGCGCGAAGCCCAGTACCTCGAGGCCGAGCTCGATCGTGCCGCCCTTGGTGTCGTCCAACTCCGCGAGCGTCGAACCGTCCGGCCGCAGCACACGCAGTGCGGAGTGCATGGCGTCGCCGTGCTCGGTGTGCTCGATGGCGATCAGCGAGCCGTCCCGCGAGAGGTCCCCCACTCCGGCGGATTCACGGTGCCGGTAGATCTCCACCGGGTCCTGACCGGCCCGGGCGAGATGGATCGTCGACCCGTCCTGGTCGGTGGAGCGGCCCACGACCGCGGTCCGCCCGTCCCGCCCGATCACGAGCCCGGCCGGGTACGAGGGCTCGAGTCCGGGAGCGGCCGGCGCGTCGGGTTCCGAGCTCCGGGCTGCCCCGGAGTCCTCACCGGAGGCGCCGTGCGCGAACCGCTGGCGTCTCCAGATCCCGAACTCGTCCCCGTCCGTGTCGTCGAACCACCAGATCCACTCGCCGTCCGGCGAGAGCACGCCGTCCGTCGTGCCGTTGGCCCGGTCGGTGACCTGGCGCTGCTCGCCCGTGGTCCGGTCCCACGCGTACAGCTCGTACGTCCCCGTCGCATTGGAGACGAACAGGGAACGCTGCGGTGCGTCCTCCGCCCAGTCGGGCAGTGACACCCGCGGCGCGCGGAAGCGCTTCTCCCAGTCCGGCATGTCCTCGCCGTGCTCCGGCGAGCTGGACCCGTTGCTCTCAGTCATGGCCCCATAGTGCCTGGCCCGGCGGACTTTCCGCGGGCGAGGTGCCCAGCCTGTGGAAAACTCACCCCGGAAAGCACGTGACCAGGCATGATCCCCTGCCGCCGGTGCGAGCCGTGCAGTGGGCCCACCGCCGTGCGGGCTTTGGCCCCGGCTGCGGAGTCCGAGGCGCGTGCGCGGGGGACCCGGGGGGGTGCGACGTGGGCACGGCGGAGGACGACGGCTCGGCGCGGACGACCTGACATGGCGGGTGACGGGCCCGGCGGTGGACGACTCCGACGGTGGTGGCCGGGCCTGACGGTGGACGGCCGGACGGCGGTGGACGACGGGCCCGGCGGAGTGCGAGGGGTGCGGCGCTGGACGACCCGGTGGCGGATGACGACGGGTGCGGCTGTGGACGACGGGTGGGACGGTGGCCCCCACTGACCCGCGCTCTGATCACCCGCCCCTGCACCGTGCGCAACCACGGTCCGACTGTCAGTGGCGGGATGCACACTCTCGACATGACCTCGATGACCGATCTGCGCAAGACCGTGGAGAGTTTCTGGGCCGCTGCGGAGGCCCGCGACTGGGACACGTTCGCGGCCACTCTGGCCGAAAACGTCGTCTACACCCTGCCGCAGACGCGCGAGCGCATCCGTGGGCGGGAGCAGTACGTCCGGTTCAACCGCGAGTACCCGGGCGACTGGCACCTGCGTGTCGAGCGCATCGTCGCCGAGCCCGAACAGGCCGTCACCTGGCTCCACTTCACGGTGGGCCTGGAAGAGATGCACGGCATCACCTTCTTCTCCGCCGACCGGGAGGGACACATAGCCACGGTGACGGACTTCTGGCCCGAGCCCTACGAGCCGCCGGCGGGCCGCGAACACCTTGTCGAGCGCTTCTGACGGCTCTGCGCAGGGGCGCGGCCCCGTCCGCCGCGCGCACTCGGGGACGTCCTGCCCACCTGACCGCGAGCCGCCCCCGCAGTTTTCGCAGCTCCCGGCTCTCTCTATCCTCCGGTCGTCTCGCGGCGCCTGCGGCCGAGGAGTTCGGCCAGCCCGCGTCGTGTCGCCGCCAGGACCACCCGGTCCTCCGGGCGCAGGACGTAATCGGGCGACAGGTCCCAGACCAGCCCCGGGGCGCGGGCCGGGGTGTCCGACTCCGGGTCGGGCGACCGGCCGCGCTCGCCGGGCGCCGAGGTGTCCCGGGCCAGCACACGCCACGCCCCCGGACGGAACGCCCCGGCGACCGTCCGTCCTTCCAACTGCGGATGCCCGGCGACATCCACAGCCGCGAGCAGCAGCACTCGTCGCTCGACCGGGATCGCACCCAGGATCTGCCGTCCCAGCATGGCCCCGGCGAACGCGGGAGCAGCCAGGTGCGACACGCTGCGGCTGCGGGTCAGGGCGTGCGGGTGGGCGGCTCGCAGTGTCCGGTAGACGGCCGTCGCGAAGTCGTCGTCGTAAAGACGCAGTACCACCCGCAGGTCGGGCCGTACGGAGCGGGCGTACAGCACCGCCTCGAGGTTCGTGGTGTCGGCGCTGGTCAGCGCGAGCAACGCGTGCGCCCGCTGGATCTTGGCCGCTTCCAGGACGCCTTCCTGTGTCACGTCGCCGAGCACGACGGGCACCCGCAGCCTGCGCGCCGTCGCCAGCCCACGCGCGTCGGGATCACCCTCGACGCACACCACGGGGATCTTCAGCTCACGCAGCCGGGTCATGACCCGGGTGCCGATCTTCCCGAGGCCGAGCAGCACCACATGTCCCGACAGTCCGCGCGGCGGTTTGCGCAGCGCGGACCCGTTGCGGAAGGTGCCGAGCGCCTCCAGCACGGCCGCCAGCAGCACCGGAAGCAGCAGCAACCCCACCAACCCGGACAGCAGTTGGAGAATCTGCCGCCCGGTGGGTTCGCCGATGGCCGGGTTGTTGATGGCGAACAGGTCGAGGAGCGTCAAGTACGTGGCTCGCAGTGGGGTTTCGTCGGTGACGGCCATGGACGCGACGGCGAGCGCGATCACGCAGCCGACAATTCCGGCGAACGACCAGCGCAGCCGCCGCGACAGCAGCGAGCCGAGCGGCACGGGGCCGCGCCCGGCGGCCAGGGCGGGACCCGCGTACGAAACGGCCTCCAGGACGACGGTGCCGCGCCCGGTGGCCTCGGCGACGGCCCTTTCGTCGGGCAGGAGCCGGGGTCCCTGCTCGCCGCTCACCTCCGAACCATCCGCTCCCGCCGGATCGTTCGCCGTCGCGGACAGCAGGGCGAGTGTGCACAGCCCCGGGTCGGCGACCTGACCCGGCGGGGGCGGTGGACGCTCGACGGCCCTCAGTATCAGACCGTCGGTCTGTACGACCTTGGTGGTGCCGGCGACGGCGGTCGCGGCCAGCGCGGGCGCGGCGGTGTCGGCGTCGGACAGGACGGTCGTGGATGCGTCGGGCTCCTCCTCACCGCCGGGCCCGCCCGAGGCCAACGCCGCGGCCTGGTCGAGCAGTGCCTCGATGTGCTGTCCCAGGCGCCGGTTGTACAGGCGCAGCACGAGTCGCAGTCGAGGATTGATTCGGCGGGCGGTGAGCGCGGCCCGGATATTGGTCTCGTCGTCGTCATAGACGAGTGCCAGCGCCGTGGCCCGGTCCACTCCGGCCTCGGCCAGCACGGCCTCGGACGCCTCCGTGGCCTCCAACAGTCTTGTGGAGCCGGGGGATTCCGTCGTGGCGCCGCCCCTGGTGGCGGGACGTGCGTCCGTACCGTTTCCTTGACCGTTGCCGTTGCCGTTGCCGTTGCCCGCCGCTCGTGTGACGGCGGCCGAGACCCGGTCGAGCAGCCCAGATCCCCGGGCGCGCCCCACGACCGGCTGCCGGGCGACTCGTTCGGCGGGCGGTACGACAAGCGTCACCTGCTCCCCGTACACCCCGCGCAACTCGGCGGCCAGCCGGTGCGCGAGTCCGTCGTCGCCGCACACCACCATGTGCGCGACGGGTTCACCCGACCCGTTCTGCTGCGGAACGCCTGCCACAGGGAGAAAGACTGCCCTACTGAGGGCGCTGGTTCCACAGGGGTGGGCAATGCGAGGTGCGGTTCCGGGGAAGGCCGTCCCGTGGGACGGAGGGCGGAAACCGACGGGTTCGACTCGGGCCCCGCTCCTACCGGTTCGGGTGTGCCGGATCACACGGCGCGCATTGAGCGGATTCCCCGGCCGATGTGCGTACCCACCCATGACGATCGGGCTCCGGATGCAAGGATGATGTCCGTCATGGCCGTTGGGTGGTGTTCTCGCACGCTACGGGCCGCGGTGTTCGCCGCAGTGTGCGTATCGCTCGCCGCCCTGGGGCACACGATGATGTCCGGTTCCCCGCTGCCCTGGTGGAGCCCGGCCGCCGGTGTCCTCGTCACCGGTGGCGCGGGCTGGTTCCTGGCCGGCCGCGAGCGTGGACGTCCGTTTGTCGTCTCCGCCGTGGTCGTCGCCCAGGCAGGACTGCACGTGGGGTTCTCCTACGCGCAGTCGGGGCGGCACCTCATGGCGCCCGCCACCACGGGTGGAGGCCTCACACCTCGGGAGCCCATGGACTGCGCGGACATGGGGCCCGCGTCGACGGGACCCATGGACGGACCCGCGTCGACGGGACCCATGGACGGCATGGACATGGGTGCCACGATGGCCGGCGCCGACATGGGACTCATGGATCCAGCCGGCCTCGGACCCGCCGTCGCGGCAGCCTCCGGCGGCATGCTCGTAGCCCACCTGTCCGCCGCCGTGTTGTGCGGCCTGTGGCTGGCATACGGCGAGCGGGCCGCGTTCAGGATCCTGCGGGCGGTCGCCGGCCGGCTGTCCGCACCGCTGCGGCTGCTGCTGACCCTGCCGGCCCCTCCGGAGCGGCCGCGGGTGCGGGCCCGTCGTCGAGGGGCCGACCGCCCACCGCGTCGGCTTCCCCTCGTTCACTCGATCACCTCAAGGGGCCCACCACCGGGAACCGCTGTCCTCTGACGGACAGCCGTATCCCGAGGCCGCGCCACCGCGTGCCCCGGGCCATGGCCGTGATCCGGCAAAGGCGTCGAACGCACGACGCCGGCCCTCACGGCCGCACCCCACTCACCGGACCGCGGGCGCCGCCGACGCGTGCCCTTCGCGCGCGCGTGCCCCGGTGCGGATACCGCATGACCAGAGAAGGACACCAGGTGATCACTTCTGCCCTGCCCGCCTCCCGTGAGGGACGCCGGCCGACACGATCGAGCGACGACTCGATCACCGCCTGGGCACTCGCCGCCCGTCGTGGCGACGCCGACGCCGTCGAGCGCTTGGTCCGGGCCCTGCACCGCGACGTACAGCGCTACGTCGCCCACCTCTGCGCCGACCCGCAGGCCGTCGACGACCTGGCGCAGGACACGTTCCTGCGGGCGCTCGGCAGCCTGCATCGGTTCGAGGGTCGCTGCTCGGCCCGTGCCTGGCTGCTCTCCATAGCCCGCCGTGCGGTGGTGGACAGTTTTCGGCACGCGGCCACGCGGCCCCGGCTGTCCGACGTCCACGACTGGCTGCCGGCCGCCGAGCGTGCCCAGTCGCCGCACGCGCCGGGCTTCGACGACGGTGTGGCGCTGCTCGATCTGCTGACGGCGCTGCCCGCGGAACGGCGGGAGGCCTTTGTCCTCACCCAACTGCTGGAGCTGCCCTACGCGGAGGTGGCCGTCCTGAGCGGCTGCCCCGTCGGCACGGTCCGCTCCCGTGTGGCCCGCGCCCGCGCCACGCTGCTGAACCTGCTCACCGAAGCCGATCCCGCAGCCGGGGTCTGAGGCACTGGACGGGAATGCCTGCGGCGGTCGGCGATGTGGTGGCCGCCGCAGGCCGAGCGTGTGACGGCGCTGCGAGACGGTCCCCACGAACGTGGTGCTCACCGGGAGAGGAACTGCCCGGCACGTCTCCGGATGGCCTTGTGAAGGGCACTGATCGGCGAGGAGCGAGGCGGCAGCCCATGAGTCATACTCAGAAATGTGCCTCGACCGTGGCCACGGATGGGAGCGTACGTTCGAAATCCGCGGCGCATCACCGCCCGGGGACGGAGGAAGGCGGGTGCCGCAAGGGCCCGCGGGAGTGCGTCAGCCGTTTGTGCTCCCTCCCGGCCGGTGAAAAAGGTCCCCGCAGGAAACATTCGTCCATCCAGGCCCGGACGGGTGCCATTGCCGCACCCCGGCAGGGGAGCGAGGCAGCCCGCATCGGGGGGCGTCCGGCGGCCGCAGGAGCCGTCACCGGCCGGACCAGTCCCTTAGGGGGCCATCATGGCTGTGGGAGTTCCGCCCTTGGTCCGCCCCTCCCGGCTCAGGCGCCGAGGGGGCCTCCTGGGCGAATGCCTCGCAGAGTTCCTGGGGACGTTCGTCCTCATCGCCTTCGGGTGCGGGGTGGGAGCCGTGGCGGTCGCCGCGCTGCCGGGATCGGGTCGCACGGCGGGACCCACCACCATCTTTCTCGGTGCCGGAGACTGGCTGCTGATCACATGGGGCTGGGCCATGGCCGTGACCTTCGGTGTCTATGTGGCCGGAGGGGTCAGCGGCGCGCACATCAATCCGGCGGTCACGCTGGCCTTCGCGGTGCGTCGCAGGTTTCCCTGGGCCAAGGTGGTGCCGTACATGTTCGCGCAGCTGACCGGCGCGTTCGCCGGGGCCGCGCTGGTGTACGGCGTCTACCACGACGCGATCCACGCCTTCGACAGCGCCTCGACGGATCCGAAGACCAATGGGCACACCCTCGCCACCTTCTCGATCTTCGGGACGTTCCCCGCCTCGTACTTCCACGGTGGCGTCTGGGGGCCGCTGGTGGACCAGATCGTCGGGACCGCGTTCCTGGTCATGTTCATCGTGGCGGTCGTCGACCTGCGCAACACGGCGGTGAAGGCCAACCTCGGCCCTCTGGTGATCGGACTCGCGGTCGCCGCCGTCGGCATGTCGTACGGCGCGAACGCCGGTTATGCCGTCAACCCCGCGAGGGACTTCGGGCCACGCCTGTTCACCTGGCTGGCGGGATGGCAGGAACTCGCGCTCCCGGGGACACTGGCCGGCTCCTTCAGCGACTACTTCTGGATACCCATCGTCGGACCCCTCGTCGGGGGAGTGATCGGCGTCCTCGCCTACGACCTGTTCGTCGGCGATGTCCTGCACATCCGGTCGCAGTCGCCCGAGCCGCCCCCGGCGGGCCGGACCCGTGCGGCGTCCAGCACCGACGACGAGGAATGACGGATCCGGTGCGGGCGGCGGGCGGGGTGCGCATGGCGCGCCGTCACCGCCGTCCCGCACGGAGCCATGGGCTGCGGATGCACGCGAGAAACCTCTTCAGGGCCCTCGCGTGGGCCGTGGCCCGGCGCGGTCGTCCGAGTACGGCGCCCGGGAAAAGGGAAACCTACCGCCTCGAAGGGGAACCTTCCGCCGCGGAGGACGGAAATACTTCCCGGGCCTTTCCATGGGACAGGGCCAGGCGATGGAGGCGCCGGACGTGCGAAGCCAACGGCCGAAATCGTCACGGGTCGCGTATTTCTGCGACCTGCGCCCGTCCCTGCGGCATGCGGTAATCCATCGTGCGCCTTCACGCTCACCGAGGTAACGTCAGGTCGACCGCCGTGCCGACAACATGAATATCGAGCCCCAAGTACCCCACGCGGGCTTATTCATGATCGGCCGGATATCCCCTTCGTCGGTAAATCGCCGTTGCGCCGGACAAGCGTGTCGGGCAACACCCCCATGGGACACCGCTGTTACTTTGCGCTTCCCGGGGGATCGCAACCCACAAAGGACCGAAAGCGCGCCGGACGGCGAAAAGAAGTGTCTCAGCCGAGTACCGGCCCATCCCGGTCGAGAGGATACGGACCATGCACGATTTTTCTCGCCGCGGCCTGTTCAAGGCGACGGCGGCCGCCGGTGCAGGGGCGGTCGTCGTTCCGGGTATTACAGCCGTGGAAGCCCCGGTCGCGAGTGCCGCGAGCGCGGAGGCCAAAAGCGGGAAATGCCCGCCGGCGCAGTTGACCGGTCGTATCGTCCGCCCCGAAAGTCCGGACTACACGGCCGCGCGTCTCGGCTGGGACCAGCTCTTCTCCCACTATCCACTGGTCATCGTCTTCGCCCAGAACACCCAGGACGTGGTCAGCGCCCTGACCTGGGCGCGGCAGCACGATGTGGCGCTGCGGGTGCGGAGCGGCCGCCACAACCTCGAGGGCTGGTCGAACGTGGACAACGGCCTCGTGATCGACATCAGCGAGCTGAAATCGGTCCACATCGACACCGGCTTGCGTATCGCGAGAGTCGGCGCCGGGCTGAACCAACTGGAAGCGGTGACCGCACTCGCGCGGAAGAACCTCGCGGTGACCACCGGAACCGAGGGCAGCGTGGGCCTGGCCGGTGCGACGCTCGGCGGCGGCTTCGGCTTTCTCACCCGCTGGCTCGGCATGGCCTGCGACAGCCTTGTGGGCGCCGAGATCGTCGTTCCATCGGGTGACGAGTGCGCCGAGGTGATCGAGGTGGATCCGAGGAACCACTCGGATTTGCTCTGGGCTCTCCGCGGGGCCGGAAACGGCAACTTCGGAATCATCACCTCGCTCACCTATAAAGTGACCCCGCTGAACAGCGTGGCTTATGTGCAGGCGATGTGGAACGGCATCGCCGACCTGCCCGGGATCTTCGACGCATGGCAGCGTACGGCGCCGGTCGCGGACAATCGGCTCGGAACCCAGCTCGAGATCCACCGGAACCAGATCCTGTTGTTCGCCGTTCTCGCAGAAGGAACACCGGCGCAGGCGCGGCAGATGCTGGCCCCGGTCCTGTCGATCGGCAGCCCCAATGTCACCGAACAGACCGGTAACTGGGGGGACATCTACGCGGCATTCCAGGTTCCGATCCAGAGCGAGCCCGCGAACTGGAAGTTCTTCTCGCAGTTCACGAGAAAGCCGTTCCCGAGCGCGGCGATCGAAGTCATCACCTCGTACATGTCCGACGCTCCCACGGATGACAGCAATTTCTTCACCCAAGCCTTCGGCGGGGCGGTCCGAAGGACCCCTCGCGGCGGCACCGCGTTCCCGCACCGCGACGCACTCTTCTACTCCGAGCCCGGCGCCGGCTGGGGGACTCGGGGAACACAACCGGGCGTGTGCGACCCGCTCACCCCACAGGCCCAGGCCTGGATCGCCGAGTTCAGCCAGGCACTGCGTCCCTATGTGGACGGCGCCTACGTCAACGTGCCGAACATCGGCATGCAGGACTGGGAAACCGCCTACTGGGGATCCAACTTCGACCGGCTGCGCGAGATCAAGGCGCAGTACGACCCGTACAACGTGTTCCAGTACGAGCAGAGCATCCCGCCCGCGACACGGCGGAACGGCAGGTGAGCCACGCCGTCCAGGAGGCGCGTCTCCTCCCTGACGGGCATGCGGGCCCGGCTGCGTCCCGTCCGGCGGAGGAGGACGTCTCCCGCAACCCGGTCGGCGGCGGCACCGTTGTCGGCTGAGCCACCGGAGTTCGGCCACGAAGGCGGGTGCTCCGAGCGCTCACCCACCTGCTCGGCGGTGCGCCCCGGCACGCAACCAGGTGCGGGGTGGGGCGCACCGCCGAAGCGGCGTCGACCGCGGCCCGGGCCGGTGACGTCGGCTCCGGCGACCCGGTCACGGTGATCGACTTCCACCTCTGCCCGCCGGGCGGCGGTGAAGGGACGGGTTCGCCTTACGCGGTCTTCCGCCGGAGTTCCCGGCCGGCACCGCCGTCAACCCAGTAGAGCCGCGACCACCACCAACACCGGCACCGAAAGCACCGTGGACAGCAGAATCGAGTCCCTGGCGAGCACCTCGCCCACCCGATAAGTGGCGGCGTAGGTGTACAGGTTCTGCGCGGCCGGCAGTGCCGAGGTCACCGTCACGTCGAGCAGTGGCGCTCCGCGCAATCCGAAGACCGTGGTGGCGAGGGCCCAGGCGACGACCGGCTGGCCGAACGCCTTCAAGGCCACGGCGAGGAACACGGGGTGTCGTTCCCGGCCGCGGCCGGGCAGGGCGCTGCCGCGCAGAGAGATGCCGAAGGCGAGCAGGACCGCCGGGACGGACATGTTGCCGATGAGGGTGACGGGGTCCATGACCGGGCCGGGGACGTGGACGCCGGTCGCCGAGACCAGGACACCGCTCAGCGAGCCCAGCGCGATCGGATTGCGCAACGGCGCCAGCAGGCGCCGCCACCACGGGCCCTTCTCGCCCCTGCCGGAGAGGTCGAGGACGGTCAGGGCGATGGGGGTCACCATGACGACCTGGAAGAGCAGCACCGGGGCCACCAGGGACGCGTCGCCCAGGACGTACACGGCGATGGGGATGCCGAGGTTGCCGGAGTTGACGTAGCTGGAGCACAGGGCGCCGATGGTGGTGTCGCCCACGCCCCAGCGGCGTACGGCACCGACCGCGACGAAGGCGCCCGCCGCCGCGGCCGTGCTCATCGCCGTCACCAGCAGTCGGCTGGAGAAGATCACCGACAGGTCGGCGCGGGCGAGCGTGGCGAACAGCAGGGCGGGGGACGCCACATGGAAGGCCAGCTTGGTCAGCACCTCCCGGCCGTGCTCGCCGAGATGGCCGCCGCGGCCGAGTAGATAACCGACGGCGATGACGGCCGCGATGACCGCGAATCCGCTCAACACCCCCTGCACGGCGACTCCTTGGCGGGCCGGGGGGCGTCGGGTATCCGGAACGGTGCCGATCCGGAGGATCCATGGTGCATGCAGCCAACCCTCGGGGGAGGGCCGGGCCGGGTCAATGTGATGTTCGCTGCTCCGGCCGACGGGCTCCGCCGGTGTGCTCCCTCGTCACGCACGGCTGCACACGGATGGGCCCCCTCGCGACGCACGGGGCCGCACAGACGGGACCCCTCGTCACGCACGCGCGGTCGTTCTTCGCGCTGCCGGGGTGCCCAGGGGGATGGGCCGGGAGTGACGCCCGCCACGGTGAACCCGGTCCGGCGGAACTTGTTTTTCTTTCAACTTCATTGTTGAATTCGAAACGACCTGGCCTTGGTCGATCGACGCCCGAAGACGCCCATGCCGGCCGAAGCACCAGGTCGACTGCACAACTCCGCTCTTCACAACCTCTTTGGGAGTACCGACATGAGTGAAGCCGCCCGCGTCGCGGTCATCTACTACTCGGCCACCGGATCCGTGCGGAAGCTCGCCGAGGCGGTCGCCGAAGGGGCGGCCAAGGACGGTGCCGAGGTCCGCCTGCGCAAGGTCGCCGAGCTGGCGCCGGAAGCAGCCATCAACAGCAACCCGACCTGGGCCGAGAACCACCGTGACTCGGAGCACATCGCCGAGGCCACGCTCGACGACCTGGAGTGGGCGGACGCGGTGGTCTTCGGCTCGCCGACCCGCTTCGGCCTGCCCGCCGCGCAGCTGAAGCAGTTCCTCGACCTCACCGGCCCGCTCTGGGCCCAGGGCAAGCTGGCGAACAAGGTGTACTCGTCGTTCGCCTCGGCCGCCAACGTGCACGGCGGTCAGGAGAGCACCATCCTGGCGCTGAACAACACCTTCTACCACTGGGGCGGCATCATCGTCTCGACCGGCTACACCGACCCGCTGGTGTTCCAGGCCGGTGGCAACCCCTACGGCCCCTCGCACGCCTCCAACAACGGCGCCGACCTGCCCGACGAGAGCCGTCTCGAAGCGGCGCGGTACCTGGGTCGACGGGTCAACCACATCGCTTCGGCCCTTCGGCCGGGCGGCTCGCTCTGATCCGTACACCGCTTCCCCGCGGTCCGCGGAGGGACGGGGAAACCCCATCGTGAAGAGGGCCCGGAGACCTCCGGGCCCTCTTCCGTGCGCTCAGGGCGCCATGGCCACCCAGTCGGCGCCGGGCGCGGACTCGCCACCGTCCGCGTACCGGGCGGTCACCCGGTAGAAGTGAGTGGTGCCCTTGGCGGCGCCGGTGTCCTCGTAGGAAGTCCCTGTCGTGGCCGCCAGCTTCTCGTACGCCTTGGTGTCCGGGTTCCAGCGATAGACCTGGTAGCCGGTGGCGTCGGTCACCGGATGCCAGGACAGTTCGACGCCCGCCTCTTTCGACGTGGCCGTCAGCTCGACCGGCGAGCCCTCCGGCGTCGACACGCTCGGTGTCATGTCGAGCTCGGTCGCGGTCACGACCCGGGCCTCGCCCGTCCACTCGAAGGAAGAGTTCCCGGCGTCGTCGACGGCATCGACGATGAAGCAGCGCTCCTCGCCGTCCGGGAGGGTGGTGTACGCGTACGACGTGGTGTCGGCCCCCAGGTCATAGCCGGGGTAGAGGGAGCACCACTGCCCCTCCTCGTCGCCCTGCAACTCGCCGGGCCGGACCACGTACCGTGCCAGGTCCGCGGTCGGGTTGGCGTCCCAGTGCACCTCGAAGCCGTACTCGGTCGGGGTGACGGTCACCCCGGTGACGGCGGACGGCGGAGTGAGGTCCCAGAAAGTGCCGCTGACGGCGACGGACCGCGCGGACTCGTTGCCCGCGGAGTCGAGAGCCGTCACCCGGTAGTAGTAGGTGATGCCCTCGGTGGCCGAGGCGTCAAGGTACGAGACCTGGGCGGTAGTGCCGACGCGGGTGTACGTCCCGTCCGCGTTGGTGGCCCGGTACACCCGGTACGACGCCGCTCCTTCGGCCGCGCTCCACCGGACTCGCAGCGCCTCCGGTTCCCGGGTGACGCTCGGGCCCGCCGGCACGGGCGGCGGGGTCCGGTCGACGGTGGTGACCGCCTGATCGGCGGTGCCGGCCGACTCGTTGCCCGCCTTGTCGTAGGCGCGGATCTCGTAGTAGTAGGCCGCGCCGGTCACCGGCAGGGTCGTGTCCGTGTACGACGTGGCGGTGGTGGTCGCGAGCCTCGTCCAGCCCGTGCTGCTCTTGGGACGCCGGTAGACCCGGTAGCCCGCCAGGTCCATCTCCTTGTTCTTGGACCAGGTGAGCCCGGCCTTCCCCGTAGCCCTGTCGTACGACACGGATGTTCCGGCCGGAGCGAGCGGCCTGACCTTGTCGACGGTCGCGGAAGTGCGGGGCGTGTAGGCGAACTTGACGTTCGCGCTCTGGGTCCAGTTGACGTAGTCGACGCGGAGGGTGTGCTTGCCGGAGGGGACCGTCAGGTTGACGGTCCTGGAGACCGTCGACGAGACGTTCTTCCACAGGTCGATCTTGCGGCTGCCGTCGAGGTAGACACGGATGCCGTCCTGGGCCGACGCGGTGAGGGCGAAGGGGCCGCCGGAGCCGAAGTCGCGCGTCACCGACCAGCGGACGGAGAAGTTGTCGACCGGCAGGGCCGAAGTGGGGTGGCCCGTACCCCAGTTCTCGCTGATCGTGGAGTCGCAGTCGGTCTTCTTCGGTGTGCCCGAGAAGGTGGTGTTCGCGAAGAACTGCCGCTTGTAGACGGGGGAAGCACAGCTGACGGCTGCTGAGGCGGGCGTGGCGAGGGCGGTGAGCAGGCCACCCGCGGTGGTGAGCACGACGGCGGTGGCGGCCGCGGAGGCCACGCGTCGTCCGGCTGGGTTCATTCGGTCCTCTGATCGGATCAGAACGCGGAAAGGAACGTTCGTGATCACGACACATGAGACCGGGCAGAGGTTGTACCTCCACTGGCCGCCGACCCGGACTTTGCTCAGGGGGTCCGCAGTCCCTCCGCTCCCGGGCCCACACGCCGAACTGATCCGGCATCCAGTGCTCCTTCCCGGACGCGCGTCCCGTCCGTGGCGGGTCCGATCACGGTTACGAGTAAGTGATCTCCGGTACACCTGATGGGCCCGGGGTTGCTGTTACCCTCATGCCGTTTTGCATGGGGGGACAGCCGGGGGGCTGGGCATTCTCTCGGCGCCGTTGACGCGCGCCTGATCGGCGACCGCCGTCCCGCCATGCCCTTTTCCCGCCCAGGAGGCCGCGTTGGCCCGTCGTACCACCACCCGTGGGATCACCGCCGCGTTGGCGGTCCTCGCCGTGACCGCCGGATTCGGCCCCCTCTCCGTGCCGGCCGGCGCCCAGACCGCCGCCGGGAGTACCGCCGCGGCGGAGAAGGTCTTCCAGTCGGACCGCTACTTTCCGCGCAAGGACCGTCTGTACTCCGCCGGATCGACCGGCTATCTGCACGCCCAGGAGGGTAGTTCGGGCTATCTGTGGACGTCGTACGGCACCGGCACGACCACCGAACTGGGCAACCTCACCCGGGAGGAAGTCCCCGCGTACCTCGGGGCGTCTTCGGACGTCGTGACCGATGTCGTCTCGCCCACCGCGAAGGTCGTCCTCAGGGACATGACCGCCGGTACCGCCACGGAAGTCGCCATCACTCACGGCCTCTACCGGGCCACCTTCGGCACCCATGTGCTCACCGAGGCACGGGACGCCGACGGCAACCGCCTGCTGTACCTGTTCGGTGACGGCGAATCCGCCGAGGGCACCCTCGTCGGCGGATGGCCGACCGGGATCACCACCAACTTCAGCGTCCTGGGCGGCGACAGCGGGACCGCCGTCATCGCTTACACACTGGCAGGGGGCAGGTTCCACCTGGCACTGGTGGACCTGGCCACCGCGAGCGTCACCGGCGATGTGGCGGTGCCCGTCGCTCCGACGGACGTCGCGCTGAGTGCGGACCGGCTGGTCTGGTACCGGTCCGGCGACACGACGGCACACGTCCTCGACCGCGCCGACCTCTCCGCCGCCGGGACGACGGTGACGCTGCCCGGCACGGAGGGCACCCCGCACCTGGGCATCGCCGGACGCTGGCTGGTGGTGGCCCGTTCCGTGCCGTCGAATGTCCACGACATGGCCGACACATCCGGCGAGCGGCTCATGGCCGTCCCCCTCACCGGCGGTGACGCACTCACCCTGCTCCGGCACGCGAACACCTCACTCACGACGGCACCGGACGGCAGTCTGCTGGCCGTGGGCGGCACCGACTCGGGGCACTGGTCGGTACGCAGGATCACCGACACGGGGGCGGACACCCCGGCGTTGACGGAGCTGACCGCAATTCCGCCGGCGGCCGCCAGGATCAACCAACTGTCGCTGCAGAACGGCACTCTGGCCACCAATGAGGCCGACAGCAGCTTCCTGGGCGCCTACTTCACCCGGCAGGTCACCGCCGATGGAGCGCCGGGCGCGCCGACCTGGCGGGAGTGGACGGACCGCGAGGAGGGCCCGTACGCCACCGGCGACGGTCGCGCGGTGACGTTCACCGCGGAGCCCGAGCCCGTCGGGTCGTACGTCCAGTCCCTCGACAAGGCCGACGATGCCGGCTTCTTCTACCTGCACTCGTCCTCCGGGACCGTCCTCGACGTCACGGGCCGGTACGCGGTCGTCAACGGCTCGTCCCCCGCCAAGCAGTACGTCGGCGACCTCGGCGTCCACACCGATCTGCAGCCCGTCCTCACCCGCTCCGTCACGGCCGCCTCCGTCTGGGGGAGCAAGCTGTGGACCCCGGGTTCCGGTACCGGTGTCGTCACCGCGAAGGACCTGAGGACCGGGAAAACCACCGACACCGTCACCATCGGTGCCCCGTGCGTCCCGAAGGAGTTGCAGGTCGTGGGGCGCTGGATCTACTGGTCCTGCGGCCCCGCCGCGACGGCCGGTGTCTGGGACCGTACGGCGAAGAAGAAGATCTCCGTCCCGTCGGGCCAGGCGCTGCTCGGCGACGGCTACCTCGTCCGGCACGACACCGCGTCCGGAGCGCTCCTCCTCACCTCCTTCGCAGGCGGCACCGCGACCACCCGCACGATCGGCACACTCGCGGCGGGCACCCCCAGCGTGCGCGGGGTGAACTGGACCGTGGACAAGTTCGGCGGACCCGTCGCCTACGTCGACGCGGACCACCGGATCCATCTGGTGCCCAGCGGGGTCGCCGCCCAGCCGCTCGGCGCCGTCGAGTCCGAGGTCACCGGCAACACGCTGGAGAACATGCTGGACGGCAGCCTGTGGTGGCAGTGGGGCGGACTGCTCTCCAAGCCCGCCGCCTCCTGGACGGCCACGGTCACCAGGAAGGCCACCGGCGCCGTGGTGCGTACGCTCGGCGGCGGCGAAGTGCACGGCAATCTGACCGCACGATGGGACAAGCGTGACGCCAAGGGCGCGCTCGTCCCCGACGGCACGTACACGTTCAAGCTGACGGCCCGGCCGGCCGACGGTTCCGGAGTACCGCTGACGGTGACGCAGACGGTGAAGGTGTCCGACGGGGCGGTGGCGCACCGCGACTTCACCGGCAGCGGCAGGACCGAACTCGACGGGATCGGCGACATCCTGGTCCGCTCGTCGTACGGAGACATCGGCTATCGGCCGGGCAACGGCGCGGGCACCTTGAGTGAGGGCGATTCGGTACCGGGCTGGCCCTCCACCGCGACGCTGATCCCCTTCGGCGACATCGACGGTGACCGCCGCAACGACATCCTTGTCCGATTCAGCAGCGGCGAACTGCGGGTGTACCGGCCCGGATTCGGAACGCCGATCGAGACCAGCACCCCCCACACCACGCTGGGCACCGGCTGGAACCAGTACGACATGCTGACCTCGCCGGGGGACGTCAGTGGTGACGGGCGGCCCGATCTGCTGGCCCGTAACGCGTCGACGGGTGCGGTGTATCTGTACAAGGGGACCGGTGCGGGGAAGCTGTCGGCGCGGGTGAAGCTGTACGACAACTGGAAGACGTACAAGAAGGTCGTGGGCGTCGGTGACCTCAACGGTGACGGGATCGGGGATCTGGTCGCCCAGGACAGGTCGAATGTCTTCTACCACTACTACGGCACGGGGAAGGGCACCTTCGCGACCCGGGTACGGCTGTTCACGAACTGGGGCAGTTCGTACAACGTGGTGATCGGGGCGGGTGACATCACGGGGGACGGCAAGGCGGACATCGTTGCGCGGGACACCGCGGGCAACCTGTTCCGGCAGACCGGTTACGGCAACGGATCCTTCGCGCCGCGGGTGAAGATCGGCACCGGCTGGCAGAAGTACAAGGCCCTGTACTGAGGCCCGGGCCGAGAAGTCGCGGCCGGGTGCCCCACATCCGGCCCGACGGGAGGCAGCACCACGGATGACGCCCCGCCTCGCCCGAGGCGGGGCGTCCCGCTTTCCCCGATCCCACCCGCTCGCTCAGGCAGGACCTGATCCTCACGGCTGGGATTGCTCGTCGGTCGAGAGCCTCTGCGCTTTCTGCAGAAGCTCTGTCCAGCCAGGCGAACTACGGAAGCGGTCCACCATCGACGACTGCGACCCGTGGCGCAGCCGGTCCTGGGGCCACGTTCACAGGGCCTCCGGTTCCACCGGCTGAACCCCGGCCTCCGAGTCCATCGCGCGCCTGCTCTGCCGGATGGTCTCCTGGACGTGACGCTCGATCTCCTCCGGGTTCAGGCCGAGGGCCTTGCCCGTGTGCACCGCCCAGACTTCGGCGCGCAGATTGGTCTCGAAATCCAGATCGGCCCGCACGTTCTCTCGTGCGGCTTGCCGATTCTGGCTCACCATCACGAACGTGGACAGGAAGATCGCCTCCAGACTCACGATCGTGGTGAGCAGCCCGAACGGGTAAGGGTCGAAAACCGCTGACCGGCCGAACAGCCCGAGGTTGAGAGCGATCCACACCGCGAACCAGACGGCGTGGACATAGACGAACCCCATCGTGCCCGCGAGGGCGGTGATCGCGTCCGCGAACCGGTCCTGCGACGTGCGCATCCTGGCGAACACCAGCTGTTCGTGGCGCAAGCGGGGATCGGGGCGGCGATGAGTACCGCCGGGAGCGGAGCTCTCTCGGACGGCGTGCTCTCCGGAGTGTGAGGTCATCGTGTCAGCCGTTGTCAGCCTTCCCGTATCGAACCGGTTGCTTCGCAGGGAAGACAGGGCACGGCCCTTATCTGTGACACCTCCCTGCGCCTTCTGCCTCGTACAGGACCGAAGGACGTCGGTGACCCGGTGACCCGGTGACCTGGCGGTCGCCGCCGGAGCCGGATCTGTCGTGGCCCTGCCCCGGGTCAGGGCAGGGCCACGTGCTGTGGCGGCGGCCGGCGGCTGCATCCGTCGCCTGGGGAGAGGGCGTGGCCCCCTCCCCAGGCTGCCTCCCGGACCGCAGTTTCGCCTTTCCGATCAAGATCCGGACACCGCTGCAGGTGAAACGCGCAGGCTAGGAGCAGTCAGGTACGGTGCTGGGGTTACTACAGTTGTTGGGCTGGTTGCCGAAAACGGGACTGGCGATCCGCGTCACCGTGCCGCTGGCCCTGAAGATGCCGCCACCGTCTGCACCCGTTCCCAGCGCCTGGTTTTTGGTTACCGAGCTACGAGTGAGAGCTACTGTGCCGGATCCCGTATTGAAGACGCCGCCACCGCGGGAGTTCGTGCCGTTGGTGGTGTTGCCGGTGACCAGGCTGTTGGTGGTGAGCTTTACCGTGCCGGCGAGGCTATAGATGCCGCCGCCTTGCGCAGTGTTACCGGTGGCGGTGTTGCCAATGACCTTGCTGTTCTTCAGCGTCATGGTTCCGGCTTGCGCGATGCCGCCGCCCTGCGCATTGTTACGGGTGACGTCGTTGTGGGTGACTCGGGTGCTGGTCAGCGTCACCGTCGTGCCGACGGCAGCGGCGATCCCGCCAGCCAGGACGGTTGCGTGATTGCCGGTGATCCTGCTTTTGTCGATGGTCGCCGTGCCGGAACCTCCGAATGGGTTGACAAACATGGCCCCACCGGCAAGCGCCCCGTTGTTGTAGAGCGTGCTTCTGTTGACGCTCACCACGCCGTTGTCGTTGTCGATGGCCCCGCCGTAGGTGTCGGCAGTGTTGGTGGTGAGGCTGGTGTTGTTCAGCGTCAGTACGGCACCGGCGCCACTGAGCCAGATGGCACCGCCCCGGCCGTTGCCGAGGCTACTGGACGCGTGACCGTTGCTGAGGGTCAGGGCGTTGAGCGTGAGGTTTCCATCGGGGCCGTCGATTTCGAAGAAACGGAAATTGGCGGCGGTTGCGGCTCGGGTGATGGTGTCGCCGCGTCCGTTGATCGTAACCTTGTTCTTGATGACCGGCAGGCCGTTATCGTCGTTGGGCGGCGCGGCGTCGGTGAGGATGTAGGTGCAGCCGCGCCTGAGGTTGACCGTGCCGCCGACTGTGGCGACAGCGCCGATCGCGGCCTGCAGGTCGCTCTCGCTGCAGCTGGACAGATTCACAATCAGCGCCCCGCTGGTGGCAGGAGGGATTTTGCTTGCCTCGGCGGAAGGAGCGCCGGTCACTGGGTTGACAGGCGTCGTACCCGACTGCGACACGCCGAGTAGGTCCGGACCCGGTGGGGCAGGTTGTGCGGTAGCGGGCGGCGTGACCACGCCAAAAGCCGCGAGGATGGTTCCCATGAGAATGGGGGCGATACGAGAGATGCTCGGACGCATCGGGGCTCCTTCGGGCGGATCGCGACTGCGTTTTCGTAAGTTGACCGGAATACCGGCAGAAATGATTCATGTCGGATCAATCGGCGGAGACGCAACACGCCCAGCTAGGATCACAATTCAACCGGGAGATCCTCGCCTGAATAGCCACGAGTGACACACCGCATGCGTACTCACCGCGGCAGCCAGCTCCATTCCGGCACCATTCGGCGACGGTGCACTCGGAAGCGCTGAGCGCGATTCGCGTTGAAGGTGAAGCCGCAATTACATCTCCGGAATCCGCTCTACGAGGCTTCCCGGGTCATCGGCTGAGGACCGCCGGAACAGAGTCCGGCGCGCCATCCCGAACCGAGAGACTGTCCGAGGGTCAGTCTTCGCCCTCGAATCCGTGGACGAAGCCTTGGAGAAGAGGGTCCAGTTCGGCCCCCGCTCCGCACAGGGAACAAAGTCGGGTACCGGGATGCTCTGCGGCGTCCAGGGCACTGTCCAGAGTCAAGGCCGGCGCTCCGACAGGTGCTTCCTCGCAGTCGACGGGGTGGACGACCCCCCGGCCGCCGTCCAGTTTCAGCAGCACCCAACCAGAAGGCCGGCGCGGCCCCAGCACCTCGCGCACCGCTGACGGCTTCTCCAGGCGCTCGGTGGGCACGGCCCTGTAGGAGACGCCGCCGACAGGTCGCACGTGCTCGGGGGCGCGCACCCACACCCGGTACTCGGCAGGTTCTACGTCGCCGTCCTCGGTGTTGCGGTACGACGGCAGTCCGACCTCGTAGAACCAGCCCCGGGGGGTTTCATGCCGTGCCCAGAGCCGGGCGGTGAGTTCCTGGCCGTCCGGCAGCAGAACGCGAACTGGCACCGGCACGGCCCGGTCGTCGGGGGCGTCGTCACGCGCCCACGTTAGACGAGACGCCTGCGGCGGACGCCTCAGAAGGCCTGAGGTCCTCCGGGGTGCGGCTACGGACAGCACGAGGAGGCGACGCCATCACTTGATCAACTTCGTTTGGCCCCTGTTTGGCCCCCGAGCACGTCAGAGGGCCATTCGCGATCATGCGAATGGCCCTCTGACCAGCGTCGGGGTGGCGGGATTTGAACCCACGACCTCTTCGTCCCGAACGAAGCGCGCTGCCAAGCTGCGCTACACCCCGATGTCGCTGCTTGTCGCGGCGACGACGTTTACTTTAGCCCACCGGCAGCCGTAGACGAAATCCGGTTTTTCGGCGGTGACGGCGGGTGGGGTCGGGGCGGATGTGGTCCAGTGCGACCAGGAGGACGGCCAGGGCGAAGAACGCCAGACCCAGGAGCAGCGCGTTGGCGAGGACGCTTCGGTAGCCGAGTCGGCCCACGTCCAGGAAGGGGTAGAGGTACCGGCCGGGCGTGCCCGGAGGGATCAGTTCGCCGCGCACCAGGGATGCGGCCAGGTACGCCATGGGGTACAGCAGCCACGTCCGCGCATGGCGCAGGGACAGCGGGGTCGGGCGCATGATCAGCAGCCAGTCCAGTAGCACCGCGACCGGCGTCACCGTGTGGATCACGTGGCTCGCGACCGCCGCCCAGACCGTGTGTACGGCGGGTCGGCTCGTCAGGAAGAAAGAGCCCGGTTCGTGCAGCAGGAGCACGTGGTAGACCAGGCCGGCGATCAGCACATAGAACAGCGCGCCCCCGGTCACCAGGGCGGGCAGTGGGCGGCGGGCCGTCGTGCATCGCCACGCCGACAGGGCGAAGACCACGGCGACGATCACGTTGGCCTGGACAGCGAAATGGCTCAGCACCCGGACCGGACTGCCGATGAGCAGATCGAGGGCCACCGCCGCCGCGGCGACCAGCGCGACCAGCAAACGGTAGGCAGCCGCCATCGGACGATAGGTGGGGGCCACCACGGCCGCAGGAGGAACGAAGGACGGCCGCAGCCTCGGCCTGCTCTGCACCGCCGGCAGGTCGGGGATCTCCTTGGGTATCGGCGAGATCATGCCCTCACGCTAAGTGGATGGGGCAGATCGGGCGATATGGGTGGTCCAGTCGGGTTACGGTCCGGGATACGGCCGCCGCCCGCGTCCGGGCCGCTACTCCTTGCCGACCAGTGTCAGCAGCGACGCCTCCGGCGGGCACGCGAACCGCACCGGCGTGTAGCGGTTGGTGCCGCAGCCCGCCGACACGTGCAGATACGACGCCCGGCCCTCGGCGGTGTGCCGGGACAGGCCCTTCACCCGGTCCGTGTCCAGGTCGCAGTTGGTGACCAGCGCACCGTAGAAGGGGATGCACAGTTGTCCGCCGTGGGTGTGCCCCGCCAGGATCAGCGGATAGCCGTCCGACGTGAACGCGTCCAGAGTGCGCAGGTACGGGGCGTGGACCACGCCCATCGAGAAGTCCGCCGACGAGGACGGGCCGCCCGCCACGTGTTCGTAGCGGTCGCGCCGGATGTGCGGATCGTCCAGGCCCGTCAGTTCCACCTCCAGGCCGTCGATCTTCAGCGCCCCCCGGGTGTTGGTCAGGTTCTGCCAGCCGGCGGCGTCGAAGCCGTCGCGCAGGTCCTCCCAGGGGTTGTGGACGACCCCGACCGCGGGCGCGTTGCCGTTCAGACCGTGGCGGCCCTGCGTCTTCTCCAGCAAGTACCGGGCGGGGTTGCGCAGTTTGGGACCGTAGTAGTCGTTCGAACCGAAGACGTACGCCCCCGGGAACTCCAGCAGCGGGCCGAGCGCGTCCAGCACCTCGGGCACGCCCTCCGGGTCGGAGAGGTTGTCCCCGGTGTTGATCACGAAGTCGGGGCGCAGACCCGCCAGCGAGCGCAGCCAGCGCTGCTTCTTGCGCTGCCCGCTCACCATGTGGATGTCCGAGACCTGGAGCACGCGCAGTGGGCGCGCCCTCGGCGGCAGCACCGGGATCGTCACCCGGCGCAGCCGGAAGGAGCGGGCTTCGAACCCGGCCGAGTAGAGCAGTCCGGCGGCGGCCACCGCCGTGATTCCCAGGGGTACTCCGTATCGCGCGCGCATACGACCATCGTGTCAGAACAAGAGGCGGCGTCGACTCACCTGTGGACAACGGGAGCACCGCCGGGCGAGCGCCTCCGCCGACGACGAGGGCGCGTTGCCGGCGCGTATTCGGGCAGGGCCGTGCGAACCCCTGGAAATCAATGGGCGGTCGCGCCGTCACACCTGCGACAATCGGAGCCATGACCACGCTCAAGTCGAAGCTGCAGGAAGACCTCAACGCCGCGATCAAGGAGCGCAACGAGCTCCGCTCCTCGACGCTCCGGCTGACGCTCACCGCGATCACCAAGGAGGAGGTCGCCGGCAAGGAGAAGCGCCAGCTCTCCGACGAGGAGGTCACCAAGGTGATCACTCGCGAGGCGAAGAAGCGCCGCGAGGCCGCGGACGCCTTCGCGCAGGGCGGCCGCCCCGAGCAGGCCGAGCGGGAGAAGGCGGAGGGCGAGCTGCTGGCCACGTACCTGCCCAAGCAGATGTCCGACGACGAGCTGCGGCAGATCGTCGCCCAGGCCGTCGAGGAGGCGAAGGCGGCCGGGGCCGAGGGCCCGCGCGCCATGGGCCAGGTCATGAAGATCGTGAACCCGAAGGTGGCCGGTCAGGCGGAGGGCGGTCGTGTCGCCGCCGTGGTCAAGCAGCTCCTCGCGGGCGGCTGACCGAACGGCCCCGCACCGGGGACAGCACGACGGGGCGCTCCTCGCAGAAGGAGCGCCCCGTCGTCGTACGAGCATCACCTCGGCGCCGGCGCGGCGCCGACGGCCGCGGACCCGCGGTGCCGGTTAGCCCCGTTGTCCGCCGTTTCCGTTGCCGCCGTTTCCGTTCCCCTGGATCCATCCCTCGGGAATGGAGAAGGAAGGCGTCGGGAACCCGCCACCGGTCTGACCGCCGTTGGCGCCTCCGTCGGTCAGACCGCCACCGGTCAGACCACCGTTGGCCAAGCCGCCGTTGTCGTTGCCGCGGCCGTGCCCGTCACCGTGACCGTCTCCGTCCCCCCGGTCCTGTCGGTCGGGGATGTTGACGAGGTTGAAGTTCTCGACCGGCTTGTTCTGCAGTGCGCCGTTCATCATGTCGCGCCAGATCGGGCCCGGGACCTGGCCACCGTAGACCTTGTCGTTCCACACGCCGCCGATGCGGATGCTCTTCATCTGCCGCTTGTGGGCCGGGTCGCCGACCCAGACGGCGCCCGCCATGTTCGGCGTGTAGCCGACGAACCAGGCCGCGTAGCGATTGTCCGTCGTACCGGTCTTGCCCGCGCTGGGACGGCTGCCGAGGCCCGCAGGCGTACCCGTGCCGTCCTCGACCACGCCCTTGAGGAGGGTGCTGATCGTGTCGGCGGTGGTCTCGGACATCGCGCGCGAGCATGTCGTCTTCGGGACGGGCAGGGACTTCTTCTGGTTGGCGACGGTCTGCGTGATGGACTCGATGGCGACCGGCGTGCAGTACGTGCCGCGGTCGGCGAAGGCCGCGTAGGCGCTCGCCATCGTCAGCGGGGACATCTCCTGGGTGCCGAGCGCGATCGACGGCGCCTGGTTGATCGCAGCGCCGTCCGCCCGGTTGACGCCCATCTTCTTGGCCATGTCGATCACCGGGCAGATGCCGATGTCGCCGATCAGCTGCACGTAGTAGGTGTTGACCGACTTGGCGGTCGCCTCCTTCATGCTGTACGGCCCGTGCTCCGACTCGTCCTCGTTCGTCAGCGTGGTCGGCTTGTACGGGTCGTCCTTCCAGACCTTGCCGTCACAGATCGAGACCGGGCTCGGATACGCCATCTCGTACGGCGAGGGGAACTCCTGGGTGGCCGGCGTGCCGCCTTCGATGGCGGCCGCGGCCACGATCGGCTTGAACGTCGAACCGGGCTGGTAGCCCGCGCCACCGCCCATGGACTTGTCCACCGAGAGGTTGATCTGGGTCTCGTTCTTGCCGAAGCCGTACGGACGGGACTGGCCCATCGCGAGGATCTTGCCCGTGCCCGGCTCGACGATGGTCGCGGCCGTGGCCACGTCGTCGCTCTTGTAGACGTGCTTCTTTATGGACGACTGCACCGATTCCTGCGCCTGCGGGTCGAGCGTCGTGCGGATCGTCAGACCACCGCGGTTCCAGATCTTCGCCCGGTCCGCCTGGGTCTTGCCGAACGACGGGTTGTTCAGGAACACCTCGCGGACGTAGTCGCAGAAGAAGCCCGCGCCCTTGACGGCCGTGATGCAACCGTTCTTCGGCTGGCTCACATGCAGTCCGAGGGGGGTCGCCTTGGCCTTGTCGGCCTCGGCCTGGGTTATGTCGTGCACATCCGCCATGCGCTGGAGCACCACATTGCGCCGCTTCTTGGCCTCCGTCGCGTCGTTCACGGGGTCGTACCGCGTGGGCGACTGGACGAGGCCCGCGAGCAGCGCGGACTCCTGCAGGCTCAGGTCCTTGGCGTGCTTGGAGAAGTACCGCTGGGAGGCGGCCTCGACGCCGTACGCCTGCTGGCCGAAGAACGTGATGTTCAGGTAGTTCTCGAGGATCTTCTTCTTACCGAGCTTCTCCTCGATCTGGATCGCGTACTTCAGCTCGCGGATCTTCCGGCCGACGGTCTGCTGGGTGGCCTGGGCGACCTTCGTCGGGTCGTCGCCGGCCTCCTCCACGAAGTAGTTCTTCACCAGCTGCTGGGTCAGCGTGGAGGCGCCCTGGGCCACTCCGCCGCTCTGCGCGTTCTGGTTCAGCGCGCGCAGGACGCCCTTCAGGTCGATCGCGCCGTGCTGGTAGAACCGCGAGTCCTCGATGGCGACGAGCGCCTTCTGCATGTACGGCGAGATGTCCTTGAGGTCCACCACCGTGCGGTCGCGCGAGTAGACCGTGGCGATCTGGCCGCCCTGGCTGTCCAGGATGGTGGTGCGCTGGCTGAGCTGAGGGCTCTGCAGATTGGCCGGAATGTCGTCGAATCCCTTGACCGACCCCTTGGCCGCGAGCCCGAGCGCGCCGGCTGCGGGCAGCGCGATGCCGGCCATCACCGCCCCCGCGAGCACACTTACTCCGAGGAACTTGGCGGCCAGCTGCACGGGGGACGTCCCCCCGCCCGAGCGCTTCTTTGGCATGAGGGCAGCCTACGTTCTCATTCGGCGGACATGCGTACAGGCATTGGCCTAAGCTGAACCCAACTGTCACAGCAGTAGGGCCACGTATCAAGTACGTCCGGCGACCCCGAATCGTTCCGGTGTTCTCCCGAGTTTTTTGTTGGGTGCGTGTCCGAATCCGCCTTGTGTGTCACTGGGTGTCCGTTGTGACGTAACTGAATTGTCCGGTTCGCCGGGAAAGTTACGTATACCCCCAGCTCACTCCCCCGGGTGATCTGCCGTTTACCCATAGTCCGTTCGGGCCATTCAAGATTGGGCCCGAAGGGGGTGTTGCGCTGTGCCCGCCTTCCGTAACGTCCTCAACTGGCGGCGGTGAATATGCCGCTGCCGCCGTGGGGGAGCCTCGATTCGGGAGAGGACGGCGCCGGTATGGGCTGGGTAACCGACTGGAGTGCGCAGGCGGCCTGCCGCACTACCGATCCGGATGAACTGTTCGTTCAAGGAGCAGCGCAGAACAGGGCCAAGGCTGTGTGCACCGGGTGTCCGGTACGCACGGAGTGCCTGGCCGATGCGTTGGACAACCGCGTCGAATTCGGCGTGTGGGGTGGCATGACGGAGCGGGAGCGCCGCGCACTGCTGCGCAGGCGGCCGACCGTCACCTCGTGGCGTCGCCTGCTGGAGACCGCGCGTACGGAGTACGAGCGCGGAGCGGGCCTGCTGCCCCTCGACGAGGAAGAGGTGTACGAGAACTACGCGGCCGTGGGCTGAGGACCGGCCGGGTCCGGGATCGGCTCGAGCTGTCGGTGGACGCGGACGCCTTCGGGGGGCTCCCCGGGGCGTCGGGTCGTCCCCGACGTGCCCTCGGCGAGTCCACGGAGAGCGGATCCGCCGACCGTCGCTGACCCAGGACGTCCGTTGTGCGGGACGCTCATGAGGTCTGCGCCGCCCACAACGGCTGCCGTCACGACCGGCATCGTCATGCGGCAGGGTCGGCGTGAGCATGCTGTCATGGCTGATCCGGGCCCGCAGTGCGCGCGGTCACTCCTGAGGGCCGGGCCTGCAGGATCGTCATGACTCCATGCCCGGGACGTCCGTGGGGGCCCGTGCCCTCGTTGATCGGTGGACGCAGTCGTTCGGGCAGCGTGTGCGCGACTCGGTTTCCACAGCCTGTGTGTCGACTACGCGCCCCAGAGGGCGCCCGGTTTCGGGGCGGCCCCGGGGCGAACGGTGCGACAGCCATGCTTGCTCGCCGGGACGCTCATGTGTGGTGCGGGTCGCGGAGGGACTCGGTCACCGCACCGGACGATCAGGGCTCCTTAACCGTGTGCTTCGTGCTCCTCGGGACGCTCGTCCTGATTGGCCGCGAGCCGGTCTCCGACGTCCCGCAGTCCCACGAGGTCGTGGACGTCACCGGGCAGCGCGGCCACTTCCGCAACCGCCACCTCGGGGTGGCGCGCGGTGAAGCGGTCACGCGTGCGCTGTTCACGGGAGAGCAACTGCATGCGCTCCGCGTGAAGCCTCAACAGGCCTGCCGTGAGTTGCTCCACGCTCCGGTCCTGGTCCGTGGCGGCGGGGGAGCCTGCGTCGGTGTCAGATGCCTCGGAGGCGGAAGAAGATGAACTGCCGTACGTGTCGGGAGAGTTACGAAGTCCAGCTTTCCCGCCCTGCTGATCCACAATGCGGGGCTCTTCAAGATTTTCCGCGGCGGCGAGTGCCCGCTCGGCCGAGAGCTGGACGGCGTCGCTGCCGTGGACCCGGTTGAGCACGAGGCCGGCCAGCGGCATGTCCTCGGCGGCCAGCCGCTCCACGAAGTACGCCGCCTCCCGCAGCGCGTCCCGCTCCGGCGCCGCCACCACCAGGAAGGCCGTACCGGGCGCCTGCAGCAGTCTGTAGGTGGCGTCCGCGCGGGTGCGGAACCCGCCGAACATGGTGTCCATCGCGGCCACAAAGGTCTGCACGTCCTTCAGGAGCTGTCCGCCGAGCAGCTTCCCCAGGGCGCCGGTCATCATCGACATCCCGACGTTCAGGAATTTCATTCCCGCGCGCCCGCCGACCTTCGCCGGGGCCATCAGGACCCGGATCAACTTGCCGTCCAGGAAGGATCCGAGGCGCTTGGGGGCGTCGAGGAAGTCCAGCGCCGAACGGGACGGCGGAGTGTCGACGACGATGAGGTCCCACTCGTCCCGTGCGCGCAGCTGCCCCAGCTTCTCCATCGCCATGTACTCCTGCGTGCCCGCGAAGCCGGCGGAGAGCGACTGGTAGAAGGGGTTGCCCAGAATGGCGGCCGCCCGCTCGCGGTCCGCATGCGCCTCGACGATCTCGTCGAAGGTGCGCTTCATGTCGAGCATCATGGCGTGCAGTTCGCCGCCGGCGGTGTCCTCGATGCCCTTCACCCTCCGGGGGGTGTTGTCCAGTGCGTCGATGCCCATCGACTGGGCGAGCCGGCGGGCCGGGTCGATGGTGAGCACGACCACTTTGCGGCCGCGCTCCGCCGCGCGCAGCCCGAGGGCGGCCGCCGTGGTCGTCTTGCCCACGCCGCCCGAGCCGCAGCACACGATGATGCGCGTCTCGGGGTCGTCGAGAAGAGGGTCGACCTCCAGGACGGGACCCGGGTTCAACGCGCGCACGGAGCCCGTGTCGTGGAGGAGTGCCGCATCCGGTGCGGAGGCCGATTCGTCGCGTGTGGGGGAGGGGTCCGAGCTCATGAGATCCCTTGCTGACGCAGTTCCGAGGCCAGTTCGTACAGGCCCGCGAGGTCCATTCCCTCGGCGAGCAGCGGCAGTTCGCGCAGGGGCAGGCCCAGCTCCGTGAGCACGCCGCGCTGTTCGCGCTCCAGCGCGAAGCGCTCCGCGTACTCGTCGGCCTGCCGGAGCAGCGGGTCCACCAGCCGTTCGGCAAGCCCGCCGCGGCGCGCTCCGCCGAGTCCGGCACCCGACAGGGACTTGGCGACGGCGGTCCGCGGTACCGCGTGCGCGAGATCGAGGTCCGCCTGGTCCAGGATCGTGGGGCGCACCATGTTGACGATGATCCGGCCCACCGGGAGCTTGGCGGCGCGCAGTTCGGTGATGCCGTCCGCCGTCTCCTGGACGGGCATCTCCTCCAGCAGCGTCACCAGGTGCACGGCCGTCTCCCGCGACTTCAGCACCCGCATCACGGCCTGGGCCTGATTGTGTATCGGGCCGATCCTGGCGAGCCCGGCCACCTCGTCGTTCACGTTCAGGAAGCGGGTGACGCGTCCCGTGGGCGGGGCGTCCATCACCACGTAGTCGTATACGAAACGGCCGCTCCGGTCCTTCCGGCGAACGGCCTCGCACGCCTTGCCGGTCAGGAGCACATCCCTGAGGCCGGGCGCGACGGTCGTGGCGAAGTCGATCGCGCCGAGCTTTTTCAGGGCGCGCCCCGCGCCGCCCATCTTGTAGAACATCTGGAGGTAGTCCAGCAGGGCGAGCTCGGGGTCGATCGCGAGCGCGTAGACCTCACCGCCGCCCGGGGCGACGGCGATCTTTCGTTCCTCGTACGGCAACGCCTCCGTCTCGAAGAGCTGTGCGATGCCCTGTCTGCCTTCGACCTCCACGAGAAGAGTGCGCTTGCCCTCGGTCGCGAGGGCGAGCGCGAGTGCGGCGGAGACCGTTGTCTTACCGGTTCCGCCCTTGCCGCTGACGACCTGGAGCCTGCTCACGTCTTCGAGCCTAACCAGTCAGCGCGCGGCCTACGCGGGAGGCTGTGGACAACTGTGGCAACAGTCGGCCGCACGCGGCCCCCTCCGGGGTGCCGGGCGGCCACATGCACCGCACGCCGCAGCGGCTACAGTCGCCCCCATGACCAAGTGGGAATACGCAACCGTGCCGCTGCTCGTCCACGCCACGAAGCAGATTCTGGACACCTGGGGCGAGGACGGCTGGGAGCTCGTCCAGGTCGTGCCCGGCCCGAACAACCCGGAGCAGCTGGTGGCCTATCTGAAGCGGGAGAAGCAGGCATGAGCGCGGTCGAGTCCCGGCTCGCCGAACTGGGTCTGACGCTGCCGGAGGTCGTGCCGCCGCTCGCGGCCTACCAGCCGGCCGTGCAGTCCGGGGTGTACGTCTACACCGCGGGCCAGCTGCCCATGGTGGAGGGCAAGCTCCCGGTGACCGGCAAGGTGGGCGCCGAGGTCACCGCGGAGGAGGCCAAGGACCTCGCCCGTACCTGCGCGCTGAACGCCCTCGCCGCGGTCAAGTCCGTGGCCGGCGACCTCGACCGCATCGCCCGCGTGGTGAAGGTCGTCGGCTTCGTGGCGTCGGCGACCGACTTCACGGGCCAGCCCGGGGTCGTCAACGGCGCCAGCGAGCTGCTCGCCGAGGTCCTCGGCGACAGGGGTGTGCACGCCCGCAGCGCGGTCGGCGTCGCGGTGCTCCCGCTGGACGCGCCGGTCGAGGTGGAGATCCAGGTGGAGCTGACCCAGGCGTAGTCGGGCTCTCCGGGACGGCTCCGCACCCGCGGAACCCGGGTTCGACCCGTCGCCGGCCCGGAAGAGCGCGCCCGTCCGGCGGCGGGGCGGCCGGGGCCGATCATTGGCACTCGAACATCCGCCCAGTACGGGATAGCCTCCGGCCATGGCTAATGGGCAGTGGTTCCCACCGGAGTGGCCAGAGCGGATCCGCGCGCTCGCGGAGGGCACGCTCACCCCGGCCGACCCGAAGCGCGCGGCCACCGTGATGCTCCTCAGGGACACCGACGGCGGCGCCCCCGCGGTCCACATGCTGCGCAGACGCGCCTCCATGGCCTTCGCGGGGGGCGCGTACGCCTACCCGGGCGGCGGCGTCGATCCGCGCGACCACGAACGCCTGGTCGGCTGGACGGGCCCCACGCGCGCGTGGTGGGCGGATCGCCTCGGCGTCGACGAGACGTCCGCCCAGGCGATCGTCTGCGCCGCCGTACGGGAGACGTACGAGGAGGCGGGCGTACTGCTCGCCGGCCCGACCCCCGAGACGGTCGTCGGCGACACCACCGGCTCCGACTGGGAGGCCGACCGCGCGTCCCTGGTCGCCCGCGATCTGTCCTTCGCCGAGTTCCTCGATCGCAGGGGACTGGTCCTGCGTTCCGATCTGCTCGGCGCGTGGACCCGCTGGATCACCCCGGAGTTCGAACCCCGCCGCTACGACACATGGTTCTTCGTGGCGGCACTCCCCGAGGGCCAGCGCACCCGCAACGCCTCCACGGAGGCCGATCGCACGGTCTGGATCCGGCCCTCGGAGGCGGCGGCCTCGTACGACAAGGGTGAGCTGCTGATGATGCCGCCCACCGTCGCGACCCTGCGTCAGCTCGTCCCCTACGCCACCGCCTCCGAGACGCTGGAGGCCGCGCCCGGTCGTGACCTGACGCCGGTCCTGGCCCGGGCCCGTCTGGAGAACGGCGAGGTCGTGCTGGCCTGGCCCGGACACGACGAGTTCACCAAGCACATTCCGACGGGGGAAGCGCCCGCATGACCTACGCGAAGGAAGGTGCCGGCGCATGACGGACGCCACAGCTCTCCCCGGACAGCCGCGCGGCGGGGTCCTCTCGGGTCCCGCGACCGCGCGCGCCGTGAACGTCCTCGCCCCCAACGCCTCGCCGATGACACTCGACGGCACCAACACGTGGATCGTCTCCGAGCCCGACTCCGAACTCGCCGTGGTGATCGACCCCGGTCCGCTCGACGACGGCCATCTGGGGCATGTCATCGACACGGCGGAGAAGTCCGGCAAGCGGATCGCTCTCACGCTTCTCACGCACGGTCACCCCGACCACGCGGAGGGCGCCGTGAGGTTCGCCGAGCTGACCGGTACGGGGGTGCGCGCCCTGGACCCGGCGCTCCGGCTCGGCGACGAGGGTCTCGGCCACGGGGACGTCGTCGCGGTCGGCGGCCTGGAACTGCGCGTCGTGCCGACACCGGGCCACACCGCCGACTCCCTGTGCTTCCATCTCCCGGCCGACCGGGCCGTCCTGACCGGGGACACCATCCTGGGCCGCGGTACGACGGTCGTGGCCCACCCCGACGGCCGCCTGGGGGACTATCTGGACTCCCTGCGCCGGCTCAGGTCGCTGACCGTCGACGACGGCGTCCACACCGTCCTGCCGGGCCACGGGCCCGTGCTGGAGGACGCGCAGGGTGCCGTCGAGTACTACCTCGCCCACCGTGCCCACCGGCTCGCCCAGGTCGAGACGGCCGTCGAGAACGGCCACCGAACGCCGGACGAGGTCGTGGCCCATGTCTACGCGGACGTGGACCGCTCCCTGTGGCCGGCCGCCGAGCTGTCCGTGCGGGCGCAGTTGGACTACCTCAGGGAACACGGGCTGATCTGAAGGTCTCGCCCGATGGGAGTCCGTAGGAGCCCGGCGCCCTGACACCGTGCACGCGTGCGTACTCCCGAGCGGGGATCAAAGGGCCTCCGACGGAGCGATGCCGGACGGCCGGACCGCCGTTCGACTCGCACGGGAGCACGGCCGTCGAGTGCGTCCGCTCCGCCCTCAGCGGGGTACGCGGCGAACGCCTCGGGCATTCGGAGGGCGCGTGCCCTGCCCGCGGCCGCCGATGATGCGCCGACCGCGCCCGTCACCCGATGGCGGACGGTTCGGGGGCTCGGGGGCCCCGGCGGCCTCACGACGACGGGCCCCGCCTCTCGAGAGGCGGGGCCCGATGGTCGTTGTGCGGGGCCGGCTCCGGCGTACCGGACTCAGCGCGAGCGCTTGGCCAGCCGCTCCACGTCCAGCAGGATCACCGCGCGCGCCTCCAGACGGAGCCAGCCGCGCCCGGCGAAGTCCGCCAGCGCCTTGTTGACCGTCTCGCGGGACGCTCCGACCAGCTGGGCGAGCTCCTCCTGCGTGAGGTCGTGCACGACGTGGATGCCCTCTTCGGACTGCACTCCGAACCGCCGGGAGAGGTCCAGCAGTGCCCTGGCGACCCGGCCGGGCACGTCCGAGAAGACCAGGTCGGACATCTGGTCGTTGGTCTTGCGCAGGCGCCGCGCGACGGCACGCAGCAGCGCGGCGGCCACCTCGGGCCGCGCGTTCAGCCACGGCTGGAGGTCGCCGTGCCCGAGGCCCAGCAGCTTGACCTCGGTCAGCGCGGTCGCGGTGGCGGTACGCGGGCCGGGGTCGAAGAGCGACAGCTCGCCGATGAGCTCACCGGGGCCGAGGACCGCAAGCATGTTCTCGCGGCCGTCGGGGGAAGTGCGGTGAAGCTTGACCTTGCCCTCCATGACCACGTAGAGGCGGTCACCGGGGTCGCCCTCGTGGAACAGTGAGTCCCCGCGGGCGAGGGTCACCTCACTCATGGAGGCGCGGAGCTCCGCGGCCTGCTCGTCATCGAGCGCCGCGAAGAGCGGGGCGCGCCGCAGAACGTCGTCCACGAGTTCTCTCCTTGTCGACCTGCTCAGGGGATCTCGTTCCCCCACGTACCAGGGGACCGTGTTCCCCATTTTGCCGGACGATCCAAACAGTGTGATCTGTCACAAGGATGCCGCACCGGCGCCGCGGGGTACGCGGCAGGGGTCCAATCGGGGGCTCATCCGCCGGCTCCGGGGCGGATGTCGGCGCCGGGCTTTAGGCTGGCCGGGTGTCCAAAACGCCGGTGAGAGCGCAGGCCGAGGGGGCCGGGCAGGTGGTTGTACGTCGGGATTCCGCTGTGGGCGAACAAGACCCTGGTGGCGGAAGGAAAAGTTCAAAGTCGACAAAAGCGGCGCCCGAGGAGGCGACGCCGCGGCAGCCTGCCAGGAAGGCGGCGGCGAAGAAGACCGCAGCCAAGAAGACCCCTGCGAAGAAGGCCGCCGCCGGGGAGGGCGTGACTTCGGGAACGGCCGCCGGGAAGTCGGCGACCGCTTCCAAGAAGGCTGCTCCCAAGAAGGCGGCGGCGAAGAAGGCGGCGGTGAAGAAGGCGGCGGTGAAGAAGGCACCTACGGCTTCCGGGAAGACGGCTCCCGCGAAGACCGCGATCAAGAAGGCCGCGGGCACGAAGAAGGCCACGGGAGCGAGGAAGACCGCTCACCCGGAGGTCGTCGGTGAGAAGACCACGCTCGCCGTGAAGGACGCCGCACCCGCGAAGACCATCGCCACGAAGCCCCCCGGGAACGAGTCGCGCGCGGCACTGGTCCGCCGCGCCCGCCGTATCGATCGTGAGCTCGCCGAGGTGTATCCCTACGCCCACCCGGAGCTGGACTTCGAGAGCCCCTTCCAGCTGATCGTCGCGACGGTCCTGTCCGCGCAGACCACCGACCTGCGGGTGAACCAGACGACACCGGCGCTCTTCGCCCGGTACCCCGCTCCCGAGGACCTCGCCGCGGCCAATCCCGAGGAGGTCGAGGAGATCCTGCGCCCGACCGGCTTCTTCCGGGCCAAGACGAAGTCGGTGATCGGGCTCTCCAAGGCGCTGGTGGAGCAGTTCGGCGGCGAGGTACCCGACAACGTGGAGGACCTCGTCAAACTCCCCGGCGTCGGCCGGAAGACGGCCTTCGTGGTGCTGGGCAACGCCTTCGGTCACCCCGGCATCACGGTCGACACGCATTTCCAGCGGCTCGTACGCCGGTGGCAGTGGACCGATCAGACCGATCCGGACAAGATCGAGGCCGCCGTCGGCGCGCTCTTCCCGAAGAGCGACTGGACCATGCTCTCGCATCACGTGATCTTCCACGGCCGCCGGATCTGTCATGCCCGCAAGCCGGCCTGCGGCGCCTGTCCGATCGCCCCGCTCTGCCCCGCCTACGGCGAGGGCGAGACGGACCCCGAGAAGGCGAAGAAGCTGCTCAAGTACGAGAAGGGCGGCTTCCCGGGCCAGCGTCTGAAGCCCCCGCAGGCCTATCTGGACGCGGGCGGAAAGCCGGCGCCGCCTCTGGGGACCGGGTGAGGCGCCGGCGCGGACTCGCGCAGCACCCGGGAGGGGGACGGTGTCCGGCAGGCCGTACGCCGGGACACCCGCACGAGGGACGTGCGGAACGATCGAGGGCCCCGCAGGCGTTGGGACCGGCAGAACGGGGGTGGCGATGACGCACGCGAGCAACACGGACCGCATGAGCGGCACGGACGGCGGTCGGCTGAACACGGAGGGGCTGCCCGACTGGCTGGATCCGGTCCTACGGGTCGTGCAGACCGTCGAGCCGCTTCAGCTCAGCCGCTTCCTGCCGCCGACCGACGGCGGGGGGCGGCAGTCCGCCGTGCTGATCCTCTTCGGTGAGGGCGAGCGCGGTCCCGAGCTGCTGCTGATGGAGCGTGCCGGCTCGCTGCGCTCGCACGCCGGCCAGCCCGCGTTCCCGGGCGGTGCCCTGGACCCCGAGGACGGCGACCCGCGGGCCGAGGGGCCGCTGCGGGCGGCGCTGCGCGAGGCCGAGGAGGAGACCGGACTCGATCCGGGCGGCGTCCAGCTCTTCGGTGTGCTCCCCAAGCTGTACATCCCGGTCAGCAGTTTCGTGGTGACGCCCGTTCTCGGCTGGTGGCGGCAGAAGAGCCCGGTCGGTGTCGTCGATCCGAACGAGACGGCGCGGGTGTTCACGGTCCCCGTGGCGGATCTCACGGATCCGGCCAACCGGGCCACCACCGTCCATCCCAGCGGCCACCGAGGTCCGGCATTCCTGGTCGAATCGGCCCTTGTCTGGGGCTTCACGGCAGGCGTCATCGACCGTCTGCTGCACTTCGCGGGGTGGGAGCGCCCCTGGGACCGCGACAAGCAGGTCCCGCTCGACTGGCGCGCATGACAAGGTGGCCCCCGTGCTGTGTATCCCAGGGTGCCGCCCTGCCCCATTGCCGCCGTGCGACGGTCCGGATCCCCGGCCGGACGAGTGCGGACCGAACGTGATGAGGCGAGGCTGGAAGCATTGAACGTGCTGGACATCCTGTTGCTGGTCGCCGCCGTGTGGTTCGCGATCGTCGGCTATCGCCAGGGTTTTGTCGTCGGCATCCTGTCGGTGATCGGCTTCCTCGGCGGCGGTCTCGTCGCCGTTTATCTGCTTCCCTTCCTGTGGGACAGGGCGACCGGCGACCACAAGGTGAGCACGACGGTCGCCGTCGTCGCCGTCGTCGTGGTCATCGTCTGCGCCTCCATCGGCCAGGCCCTGACCACTCACCTCGGCAACAAACTGCGCCGGTACATCACCTGGTCCCCGGCCCGTGCCCTGGACGCGACCGGAGGCGCCCTCGTCAACGTGGTGGCGATGCTCCTGGTCGCCTGGCTGATCGGTTCGGCCCTCGCCGGCACGACGCTGCCGACGCTCGGCAAGGAGGTCCGCGGCTCCAAGGTGCTCCTCGGCGTCTCCCGGGCCCTGCCCACGCAGGCGGACACCTGGTTCGCCGACTTCTCCACGGTTCTCGCGCAGAACGGCTTCCCGCAGGTCTTCAGCCCCTTCGCGAACGAACCCATCACCGAGGTCCGGCCTCCCGACCCGACCCTGGCGTCGAGCGCGGTCGCCACGCGCGCCCAGCGGTCCATCGTCAAGGTCATGGGCACCGCGCAGAGTTGCGGCAAGGTGCTGGAGGGCACCGGGTTCGTCTTCGGCGAGCGCCGAGTGATGACCAACGCGCATGTGGTCGGCGGGGTCGACGAACCCACCGTCCAGATAGGCGGCGAGGGCCGGCGGTACGACGCGAAGGTCGTCCTCTACGACTGGCGGCGCGACATCGCCGTACTCGACGTACCCGATCTGAACGCACCCGCGCTGAAGTTCACGTCCTCGGACGCGTCAGGCGGCAACAACGCGATCGTCGCGGGCTTCCCGGAGAACGGCTCGTACAACGTCCAGCCCGCCCGCGTCCGCGGTCGTATCACGGCCAACGGCCCTGACATCTACCACCGTGGCACGGTCCGGCGTGATGTGTACTCGCTGTACGCCACCGTGCGGCAGGGCAACTCCGGCGGTCCGCTGCTGACACCCGAAGGCAGGGTCTACGGGGTGGTCTTCGCCAAGTCCCTCGACGATGCCAACACGGGGTACGCGCTCACCGCGGACGAGGTCCAGGAGGACATCGCCAGAGGCCGCGCCGCGAACCAGCAGGTGGACAGCGACAGCTGTGCGCTCTGAGGCGCAGTAGCTGGTGCGGATGTCGTCGGCCGGTTCGACGGGGGCGGGCTCAGCCGCGCGGGTGACGCAGACGTACCGAGACCCAGCGGGCCCGGCGGCGAAGAATGTGCGGGATGCCCACGCGTGGGTCGGTACCCGCGAGTTGCGGGGCGCCCCCCTGGTGGGAGCTCGGCGCGGCGGCCGAGCGGCGAGTGCGTGCTACGTCACTGTAGTCGTGCGTCCAGCCCATACCCGGACGTCTGCCCCCGCCCCAAGGTCGATAACCGCCCTCATGCCGCCCAATTGGCCTATGCGGCAGGCATGTGGCTGTTCGAGGAACAGGCGTTCCTGCCCGGATACCGGGCGCGTCCGGGACGTCACTGAACGGGGTCGGATTCCTCCGGACGGCCGTCCGGGCCGGTGGTGTACCGGGGCCGGATCAGCGGTCGGGTTCGGGGTCCTTGAGCCAGTTGATCAGCTCTGAGGAGAAGGCCACCGGGTCCTCCTCGTGCGGGAAGTGGCCGAGCCCGTCGAACAGCCGCCAGCGGTACGGCGCCTCGACGTACTCACCCGATCCGGCAGCGCTGCGCGTGCGCATCACGGGGTCCAGTGATCCGTGCAGATGCAGCATGGGCACCCGCACGGGGCGCTTCATGCGCCGGTTGAACTGGATGCCGTCGGGCCGGGCCAGGGAGCGCACCATCCAGCGGTACGGCTCGATCGAGCAATGCGCCGTGGAGGGGATGCTCATGGCGCGCCGGTAGGTGTCCACGGCCTCGTCGTCGGGCAGGTGCGGCCCCGACCAGTCCCGGATCAGCCGTCCGACCAGAGCTGCGTCGTCGGCGGTGAGCCGGCGTTCGGGGATCCAGGGCCGCTGGAAGCCCCAGATGTAGGACCCCGCGGTCGTCTGCTTGACGTCGCCGAGCATCGCCGAGCGCCAGCGCCTCGGGTGCGGCATCGAGGAGACCACCAGCCGCCGTACGAGCTTGGGGCGCATGGCGGCCGCCGTCCAGGCGAGGTAACCGCCCAGGTCGTGACCGACGAGCGCGGCGTCGGGCTCGCCCAGGGACCGTACGACGCCGGTGATGTCGAGCGCCAGGTTCGCGGGGTCGTAACCGCGCGGCGTGCGGTCGCTGCCTCCCACTCCGCGCAGATCCATCGCCACGGCCCTGAAGCCCGCGTCGGCGAGCGCCGTCAGCTGGTGCCGCCAGGCCCACCAGAACTGGGGGAAGCCGTGCAGCAGCAGTACCAGGGGCCCGTCGCCCAGCTCCGCGATGTGGAAACGCGCGCCGTTGGCGGCGACGTCCCGGTGCGTCCAGGGCCCGTCGGGACGCACGACCGAGGTGGGTTGCGCCGAATGGGGGGCGGGGTCCGTCATGAGGACGAGCGTGCCACAGCGTCGACGTCCTTGTCGGCCGAGCTCGGCTGACGGGGGTGCGGCTTGGCGTGCTGCAGGACCCCGGCGCTCTCCTTCATCGACGCGGCGACCTTCTGCGGGCCCTTGCTCTTCTTGGCCTTCTTCGCGAAGAGCAGGCCGATGATCGCGAGCAGTCCGGCGACCAGGACGTTGGCGGCGAAGGACAGCAGGAAGCAGACGGCCATGTTCCAGCCGCTCCACGTCCGGATCCCGTACGCCAGCGCGAAGTTCAGCATGGGCAGAGAGAACAGCAAAACGGCGCCCGCGGCGGAGAACGCGCCTCCGCTCGTCGCGCCACGCTTGACGTCCCGCTTGAGCTGGGCCTTCGCCAGGGCGATCTCGTCGTGCACCAGCGCGGACATCTCGGTCGTCGCCGAGGCGAACAGCTGGCCGATGCTGCGTTCGGCGCCGACCGGGCTGCCGTCGGGTGCGCTCATCGCGGTCTCCCTGTTCTCTGCGTGTGTCCGCTTTGCCTTGGCTGCGGAATTCTGTGGATGTGTCAGATCATGCCGGACGGTGGTTCTCCGTGCTTGCCCCGCCCACCACTTCGGCACGCTTGCCCTACTTCCCCTCCGGCGACCGGTCTGGGCCGGCCTTCGGCAGCCGGTCCCCTTCGGCCTCCGCCGGACGTCCCGTTCCCGGTCCGGCCCGGTTCCCCCGCTCGGTGGTTTTCCATGCGGTTATCCCCGCGTGCTGCGCGCCCCCGCGCTCGAGGATCTCCGCCATGCGCAGGCGGTGTGCGGGGCCGCCCTCCTCGTGGACGTCCGCAGCGCCGTCGAGGTCGTCGTCGCGATTCTCGTCGGCGCACAGGGCGCGGTACTTGGCGTTCCGCACCCTCAGCAGCACACTCGCGCATGCGGCCGCGATCAGCGATCCGGTGAGGACGGATGCCTTGACCTCGCCGGTGAGCGCGGCGTCGCCGGCAAACGCGAGTTCGCCGATGAGCAGCGAGACGGTGAAGCCGATTCCCGCGAGCGAGGCGACCGCGAACACGTCCGCCCAGGCGAGGCCCTCCCCGAGGGAGGCACGCGTGAACCGGACCGTCAGCCACGTACCGCCGAAGATGCCGACCGTCTTGCCGAGGACCAGGCCCAGCACGACCCCGAGCGTCACCGGCTCGGTGAACACATCCGCGAGTGCCTCGCCGGAGACGGCCACGCCGGCGTTGAACAGGGCGAACAGCGGCACCGCGAGGCCCGCCGACAAGGGCCGTACGAGATGTTCGATGTGCTCGCCCGGGGAGTGCTGCTCGTCCTCGCGGCGGTGGCAGCGCAGCATGAGCCCCATGGCCACGCCCGCGATGGTGGCGTGGACGCCGCTGTTGAGCATCAGGCCCCAGACGACCAGGGCGAGCGGCACGTACACGTACCAGCCGCGCACCCCCTTGCGCAGCAGGATCCAGAACACCACGAGCCCGGCGACGGCACCGCCGAGCGCCGCGAAGTCCACTCGGTCGGTGAAGAAGACGGCGATGATCAGGATCGCGAACAGGTCGTCCACGACGGCGAGGGTGAGCAGGAAGGCGCGCAGTGCCGACGGCAGGGAGGCGCCGATCACCGCCAGGACCGCGAGGGCGAAGGCGATGTCGGTGGCCGTGGGCACCGCCCAGCCCGCGAAGGAGCCGCCGCCGGCGGCGGCTGTGAGGGCGTAGACGGCTGCGGGAGCGGCCATACCGCAGAGCGCGGCGACGACGGGGAGCACCGCGGCGCGGCGGTCCCGTAGATCGCCCGCGACCAGTTCGCGCTTGAGCTCGATCCCGGCGACGAAGAAGAAGACCGCGAGAAGGCCGTCGGCGGTCCAGTGCTGGACGGACAGCTGCAGCCCGAGGGCGGCGGGACCCACGCGGTAGTGACTGAGGGTTTCGTGGCTGTCGTGCAGTGGGGGCAGATTGGCCCACAGCAGTGCCATGACCGCCGCCAGCAGGAGCAGCACACCGCCGACGGTCTCGGTGCGCAGCGCGTTCGCGACGAAGGTTCGTTCGGGCAGGGGGAGACGGCCGAAGAACGTGCGGGTGCGGGTGCTGGGCGCGGCCACGGCGATGGACCTCCGGGTCGGTACGAGTGCTTACGGCCGTCACATGCGGACGGCTTGCCGACCAGACTTCCCGGCACACCTTGAGCTGACCATTTTACCTGAGTATTACGATTGCGAATCGCGCGCTTCGGGCGGGAGCGGCCGAGGTGCCCGTGGGGCGGGTGCGGCGCCGACCGCGAAGGCCCCGGCCACGGGCCCACGGGATCAGGAAGAAAGCCCATGAAGAAGGGCCCCGGCGCGCCGCCGGGGCCCCTTCGGACGCAGTGGGACTGCTCAGTCCTCGCTGGGCGCCGCGGGCAGCTTCGCCTGGATCAGGTCCATGACGGTGGAGTCGGTCAGCGTCGTGACGTCTCCGAGCTGACGGTTCTCGGCGACGTCACGCAGCAGCCGTCGCATGATCTTGCCGGACCGGGTCTTCGGCAGCTCGCCCACCGGAAGGATCCGCTTCGGCTTGGCGATCGGCCCGAGCGTCGCAGCGACGTGGTTGCGCAGCTCGGCGACCAGGTTCTCGTCCTCGGACGCCGTGCCCCGCAGGATCACGAAGGCCACGATCGCCTGACCCGTCGTCTCGTCCGCCGCTCCCACGACCGCCGCTTCCGCGACCGCCGGGTGGGACACCAGCGCGGACTCGACCTCCGTGGTCGAGATGTTGTGGCCGGAGACGAGCATCACGTCGTCGACGCGGCCGAGGAGCCAGATGTCCCCGTCGTCGTCCTTCTTCGCGCCGTCCCCGGCGAAGTACTTGCCCTCGAAGCGCGACCAGTACGTGTCGATGAACCGCTGGTCGTCACCCCAGATGGTGCGCAGCATCGACGGCCACGGCTCGGTGAGCACGAGGTAGCCACCGCCGCCGTTCGGCACCTCGTTCGCCTCGTCGTCGACCACGGTGGCGGCGATGCCCGGCAGCGCCCGCTGTGCGGACCCGGGCTTGGTCTCCGTGACACCCGGCAGCGGCGAGATCATCATCGCGCCGGTCTCGGTCTGCCACCAGGTGTCCACGATCGGCGTACGGTCGGCGCCGATGTGCTTGCGGTACCAGATCCACGCCTCGGGGTTGATCGGCTCACCGACGGAACCGAGCACGCGCAGGCTGCTCAGGTCGAACTTCGCGGGGATGTCGTCGCCCCACTTCATGAACGTCCGGATCGCCGTCGGCGCCGTGTACAGGATCGTGACCCCGTACTTCTGCACGATCTCCCAGAACCGGCCCTGGTGCGGGGTGTCGGGCGTGCCCTCGTACATGACCTGGGTCGCGCCGTTCGCCAGCGGCCCGTACACGATGTACGAGTGCCCGGTGACCCAGCCGACGTCCGCGGTGCACCAGTACACGTCGGTCTCGGGCTTGAGGTCGAAGACGGCGTGGTGCGTGTAGGACGCCTGGGTGAGGTAGCCGCCGGAGGTGTGCAGGATGCCCTTGGGCTTACCCGTCGTCCCGGACGTGTACAGGATGAACAGCGGGTGCTCGGCGTCGAACGCGTCGGGCGTGTGCTCCGCGGACTGCCGCTCGACGATCTCGTGCCACCACACGTCGCGGCCCTCGGTCCAGCCGACCTCCTGGCCCGTGCGGCGCACGACGAGCACGTGCTCGACGTTGTCCACGCGCTCGATCGCGTCGTCGACGGCCGGCTTGAGCGCGGACGGCTTGCCGCGGCGGTAGCCGCCGTCGGAGGTGATGACGACTTTGGCGTCGGCGTCCTTGATGCGGGTGGCGAGGGCGTCGGCCGAGAAGCCGCCGAAGACGACGGAGTGCGCGGCTCCGATGCGGGCGCAGGCCAGCATCGCGACCGCGGTCTCGGGGATCATCGGCATGTAGACGGCGACCCGGTCGCCCTTCTGGACCCCCAGCTCCAGCAGGGCGTTCGCGGCCTTGGAGACCTCGTCCTTGAGCTCGGCGTAGGTGATGGCGCGGCTGTCGCCGGGCTCGCCCTCGAAGTGGATCGCGACGCGGTCGCCGTGGCCGGCCTCGACGTGCCGGTCGACGCAGTTGTGCGCGACGTTGAGCTTGCCGTCCTTGAACCACTTGGCGAAAGGCGGGTTCGTCCAGTCGAGCGTCTCGGTGGGCTCCACGGCCCAGGTCAGCCGCCGGGCCTGCTCGGCCCAGAAGCCGAGCCTGTCAGCCTTGGCCTGTTCGTACGCCTCCGCCGTGACGTTGGCGCCCGCGGCCAGGTCGGCGGGGGGCGCGAACCTGCGCTCTTCCTTGAGCAGGTTGGCCAGGCTTTCGTTGCTCACGACATCTCCCTTTCCCAGGGTGTCCGTTGTGTCCCGTGCCACAGCTCATCAGACCGGGGGCTCGGTGACAAGGGCCGACCGGAAATTGGTTTAGACCTGTTGCGGGCTGTCATCGACCAGGTCACCTGAGGTCACGTATGCCCCGCCGGCCTGGTTCATGCGGTGATGTTCGCACCTGTCGCCCGGGACGGAAGGCGGCGCATCGTGCAGTTCACCGGCGTACGACCCGTGCGGCGGGCGACGACGGTCCGGCGGCCGGGCGCCGTCGTCCGGTACGGACATGACGGTGCGGGGTCCGGACGGCCGGACCCCGCACCGCATGCTCCGTCACGCGCGGCTGCGCACCTCCCCGGCCGCCGCCACCTGCCCGAAGACGCCGCCCTCTTCGGACGGCTCGAGCAGATACGCCTGCGCCTCGCCGACGTGGAAGTACATCCCGTGCAGTTCGAGCGCGGTCTCATCGAGCGCGCGGGCCACGGACTCGTGCTCCCGCAGGTGCTCCAACTGCTGCACCACGTTGGTCAGACACAGCTGCTCGATCGCGTCGGCGGGCTGCCGCCCGGCGATCCGGGGGAGTGGGCGCCCCGTGTCGGCCATCCGCTCCAGGCCGGGTCGCCCGTGTCGCAACCAGCGCCGCAGCGGGGTGTTCCCGCCGTTCGCCCCGGAACCGATCAGCGCCTGCATCGCGCCGCACCCTGAGTGCCCGCACACCGTGATGGAGCGCACCTTCAGCACGTCCACGGCGTACTCGATGGCGGCCCCCACCGAGTCGTCCCCGCTCTCCTCGCCGGGCAGGGGCACCAGGTTGCCGACATTGCGGACGACGAAGAGGTCGCCGGGTCCGCTGGAGGTGATCATCGATGTCACGAGCCGCGAGTCGGCGCAGGTCAGAAAGAGCTGCGACGGCCGCTGGCCCTCGCGCGCCAGCCGGGCCAGCTCGCCGCGCACCAGCGGAGCAGTGTTCCGCTGGAAGGCGCTGATGCCGCGCGCGAGTTGTCCCCCGCTCGGTCCCGATCCGGCGTCCGGCTCACCCGGAACACCCTCAGGCGCCGCTGCCGGCGGCTGCTCGCACTGGTGGTTGCGCCACGGTGTCCAGGGTTTGCATCGACAGGTGGACGTCTCCGTCGGTCCCCGGTTCCCGGTGCGCGCGGCGGCGTCCGGCGACGGCATCGTGATGGGCGTCCCCGCTCGGCCGGTCAGGGCGATCGTGCCGCCGCGCGCGCGGTGTGTGCGCTGCCAGTCCTGCAGCGTCTCGTACGCGGCGTGGTCCATGAACGACCCGTCGAGCTCCACGACGGCGTCCGCCCCTGCGGGCACCAGATGCAGGGCGCGGGTGAGCCGGGGCACCGCGAGGAACGTCAACTGGCCCCGGACGCGTACGAGATGAACCCCACTCCGCTCCTCGTGCGTGATACGGGTGCGGGCGAGTCGGTGCAGGGCGATCCCCACGGCGGCGGCGACCCCCAGCGCCACGCCCTGCAGGACGCCCAGGAGGACGACGCCGAGCGTGGTGACGACGTAGACCAGGACCTCCCGGTGGCGGGTGACCGTGCGGATGTGGTGCAGGGACACCATCTGGATGCCCACGGCCATCACCAGGGCGGCGAGCGAGGCGAGAGGGATCAGCTCGAGCAGCGGGACCATCACCAGTGCGGCCGCCACCACCCAGACGCCGTGCAGCATCGTGGAGTTCCGGCTGATCGCGCCGGCCTGCACATTGGCCGAACTCCGGACGGCCACGCCCGCGAGCGGCAGCCCGCCCAGAGTCCCCGAGACGATGTTCGCGGCGCCCTGCCCGAGCAGCTCGCGGTCCAGGTCGGAACGGCCCATGTGGGGGTGGCGCCCGGCCGTCAGCTTGTCCACCGCGACCGCGCCGAGCAGCGACTGGACGCTGCACACCAGCGTGATGGTGAGGACGGCGGCGGCGATGCCGAGCACGGGACCCTCGGGCAGTCCGGCAAGCGCGTGGCTGCTCCAGGACGGCAGTTCGACCTTGGGCAGGGTGAGCCCGGCGAACGAGGCGGTCACGGTGGCCCCGGCGACGGCGACGAGTGCGGCGGGGATCCGGCGCAGGAGCTGTCCCGCACGTCCGGGAAGCCGCGGCCAGGCCAGCAGGAGGGTCAGGGTCAGCACGCTCATCGAGACCGCGGCCGGTTGCAGGCGGGCCAACTGGGCGGGCAGTGCGGTGAGATTGTCGAGGACGGCGCTCTGCGGGGTACCGCCGAGCACGATGTGCAGCTGCGCGACGGCGATGGTGACGCCGATACCGGCGAGCATGCCGTGCACGATCGCGGGGCTGACGGCGAGCGCCGTACGTGCCACGCGCAGGCAGCCTAGGCCCAGTTGGGCGAGTCCGGCGAGGACCGTGATGGCGCATGTCGTACGCCATCCGTAGCGGTGGATGAGGTCGGCGGTGACCACGGTGAGGCCGGCGGCGGGCCCGCTGACCTGGAGCGGGGAGCCACCGAGCCGTCCGACGACGATGCCGCCGACGGCCGCGGCCACGAGGCCGGACTGCAGCGGGGCGCCGGTGGCGAGGGCGATTCCGAGGGACAGGGGGAGGGCGATCAGAAAGACCGCGATCGAGGCCGACAGGTCGGCACCCGCGATACGGAAACGGCGGGGTCGGGTCGGCGGGGGACTGTGGGGCTGGTGCACACGCTTCGTCCGAGTCGAGTCGGCGGCGCGGGCAGGGACGCAGGCGGGCATGGTTCCCGTCTCCTCCGGTGTGGCGCGGTCGCGGAACTGGTGGTCCCCGGCGGGGACCCGGGTCGGGCGCGGCCGTGGGTCACGGCGTACAGCGGCGGGATCTCAACACTCGGTAAATGAACCGTAATGCCAGGTAAAGGAAAACTCCTTCCATGGTCGAGCAAATAGATCATTACGTCACTCGGTGGGGTGAATGACTAATCTCATCGGCTTGTCATACAAATTTCGGCGGTGCCTCGTGTGACCTTGGCCGGGCTGCGCGCTTCGTCCGCACCTGATCGGCGTGGCCCCGGCTGAAGGAAGAAGGTGGGCCGAGATGACCGCCACCCGGAGGATCGCGGCGGGCGTCGCCCTGGCCGGGGCCGGCGCCGCGCTCGCCGGGTGCTCCTTCGGCGCACCCCGTGCCGGCGACGGCGCGCGAAGACTGCTCGGAGCCCATGCCCCGGGCAGTGCGGTCCGCCTGATCGGCGACGGCTCCACTTCCTACACCGGTGCCCAGCCCCATCTGCCGCGACCCGACCGGCTCGCGCCCGGCCACGCGCCCCCGCAGTTCGTGGTCTTCTCCTGGGACGGAGCGGGAGAGGACGACCGGAGGCTGTTCTCGTACTTCCGCAAGGTGGCCAAGGCCAACAACGCGACGATGACCTACTTCCTGAGTGGCGTGTACATGCTTCCACAGGACAAGCGCGCCCTGTACAGGCCGCCGGGACAGCCGCCGGGCCGTTCGGCGATCGGCTTCAACGACAGGAAGGGTGTCAAGGAGACCGCCGAGCAGCTGCGGCTGGCCTGGCTGGACGGCAATGAGATCGGCACACATTTCAACGGCCACTTCTGTCGCGGCAGGGGCGGTGTCGGTCAGTGGTCGGTGGAGGACTGGAGGAACGAGGTCACCCAGGCGAAGGCGTTCGTGAAGTCCTGGAAGACCAATTCCGGCCTGACGAAGGAGCCTCCGCTGCCCTTCGACTACGACAAGGAGCTCATCGGAGCCCGCACCCCGTGCCTGGAGGGGCGGCAGAACTTCGTGAGGGCCGCGCGGGAGCTGGGCTTCCGCTACGACTCCTCCGGTATCGGCAGGCAGCTCTGGCCCAGGAAGCAGGGCGGCCTGTGGGACCTGCCCATGCAACTCGTGCCCTTCCCCGGGCACGACGTGGACCAGTTGGCCATGGACTACGACTTCATGACCGGTCAGTCCGGGACTCGCGGCCAGGACCCCGACAAGTTCGACGCGTGGGGGGATCAGCTGCGGGACGGTCTGCTGCAGGGCTTCGAGCGGGCGTACGGCGGAAATCGGGCGCCCCTGGTCATCGGCAACCACTTCGAGTCCTGGAACGGCAGCACCTATATGCGTGCCGTCCAGGAGGTGGTCGAACGCGTCTGCACCCGGCCCGAGGTGCGTTGTGCCTCCTTCCGCCGGCTCGTGGACTGGCTCGAGGCGCAGGACCCGCGGGTCCTGGAGAAGCTCCGCACACTCGGGGTCGGCCGGGCCCCGGCGGAGGGATGGGGGGCCTTCCTGGGTGCCTCCCCCGCCCCGGAGGCACCCGGCGGCACCCCGCGCTCCCCGTCGGTGCGACCGTAGGCGCCGGACGGACAGCGCTCACACGGCGGCCGCCAGGCCCTCGTTCAGGACGAACCCGGGGTCGATCTGCGCCGCCAGATCGGCCCCGGTGCGTTCGTTGCCCCAACTCGCCGCGTTCTTCAGGTGGAAGTGCACCATCTGCCGTGTGTAGCGCTGCCAGTCGCGCACCCCGTACATGGCGTCCGCGGCGGCCCGAAGCGTGTGCAGGGAACGGCGGTTGGCGTCCTCCAGCAGTTCGAACCGCGGTGGACGCCCCTTCTCCATGGAGCGCACCCAGTCCGACTGACCGACCGTCACCAGCAGGTCGTCGCCGACCTCGGTGCGGAGGAAGTCGATGTCGTCCTGGCCGTGCACCTTGTTTCCCACGACCTTCAGGGCGACCCCGAAGTCACGGGCGTACTCCTTGTACTGGCGGTAGACGGAGACCCCCTTCCGGGTCGGCTCGGCGACGAGGAACGTCATGTCGAAGCGGGTGAACATCCCGGAGGCGAAGGAGTCCGACCCCGCCGTCATGTCGACCACCACGTACTCGTCCCGGCCGTCCACCAGATGGTTGAGGCAGAGTTCCACCGCTCCCGTCTTGGAGTGGTAGCAGGCGACCCCCAGGTCGGCGTCCGTGAACGGTCCGGTGACCATCAGGCGGACGGCGCCGCCGCCGAGCTCCACCGGGCGCGCGCAGGCGTCGTACACCGGGTTGTCCTCCCGCACCCGCAGCAGCCGTGAGCCCTCGCCGGGCGGAGTCGTCTTGATCATCGTGTCGGCGGAGGCGATCCGGGGATTGCGGCCGCGCAGATAGTCCTTGATCAACCGCAGCCGGTCGCCCATGGCCGGCAGCGCGGCGGCCTCGTCCTCCTCGAGTCCGAGCGCGGCGCCCAGGTGCTGATTGATGTCGGCGTCGACGGCGACGACGGTCGCCCCCGCGGCGGCGAGATGGCGGATGAAGAGGGAGGACAGGGTCGTCTTGCCGCTGCCGCCCTTCCCGACGAAAGCAATTTTCATGTTCACCAACAGTAATCGCATGATTGCTGTAAGTGGCGTCACTCTATGAAGAAGACCACTCCATCGAAGGAGGGGGCGCGGAGGTGCGTAGTGTCGTACTCATGAGTACGACAGGTGCGACCGCCGATCCGCTAGCGGCCCTGGGGACACTGCCCGGGGTGGCCGAGTCCGTGGAATCCGTGCGCAAGGCCGTGGACCGGGTCTATGGACACCGGGTCATGCGGCGCCGCAGCAGCGAGGTCACCTCCGAGGCGGCGCTGCGCGGAGCGCGTGGCTCGGCGGCCCTGTCCGGGGCCGACTGGGCTCTGGAAGAGGTGCGCAGGCGCACCGACTTCAGCGGCGACGACGGCGCCCGCACCGTCGGTGCGGCCCTGCGGCTGACCGCGGAGGCGGGGCAACTGCTCTCCATCTGGCGGCAGTCGCCGCTGCGGGTCCTGGCGCGTCTGCACCTGGTGGCGGCCGCGACGGACGACCCCCGCGTGGGGCGCCCGCGGCAGGACGGCGAGCCGGTCGACGAGCCGCTCGTGGAACTGCCGCTGCCGGGCGCGTCCGAGGTCGCCGGCCGTCTGGAAGGCCTCGCCGAGCTGATCATCGCCGGAGGCTCGGCCCCGGCCCTGGTGACCGCGGCCGTGGTGCACGGCGAGCTGCTCGCCCTGCGCCCCTTCGGATCGCACAACGGCCTTGTCGCGCGCGCGGCCCAGCGCATCGTCCTCGTGGGCAGCGGTCTCGATCCCAAGGCGATCTGCTCCGCCGAGGTCGGCCACGCCGAACTCGGGCCCGCGGCCTATGTCGCCGCCCTCGACGGTTATGCGTCCGGCACCCCCCAAGGCGTGGCGGCGTGGATCGCCCACTGCGGGAAGGCCGTCGAACTGGGAGTGCGCGAGTCGACCGCGGTCTGCGAGGCGCTGCAGCGCGGAGCGGCCTAGCGGCGCGCAGGGCCCCTTCCCCGGCTCCTGCACGGCCCCTGCACATGGTTGCGGCGGTACGAATGCTCGTACCGCCGCTGGCATGCTCACAGGGTTACCAAGCGTCCTCGATGTGTCGCCCATCAGGTCGGGAACTTCTGCCCGTCACCTGGTGCGGCTGGCCCGTAATCGACGGGTCGACGTCGCGTGGGTGCTCTGTGTTCATGCTGGGTCCGTGGGGCCAATTGCGTTTCTTAAAGGTGATCCCTTCGGATGTCCTTTGGTCTCGCGGGCCACTAAATCCTTTTGTACTCCAGCCCCGGGCCATGCGGAACCCCCGGCTGCACTTCTTTACTTTCACGTTCAAATGGGCATGAATCGGGCGCAAATGCGACGCCGTCGCACCTGCCGCGGATTCACACGGCCGAAGCGCGGCGCCGGCTGGTGTACCAGACGAGCCCCGCCGTGGCGGCGGCAGCGCCTATGGCCGCCATCGCGAGCAACGCCGGCCGCGGAGGCACCGACAGCCGCTGCTTGAGCCGGACCGGGCGGTGGAAGTCCAGAATCGGCCAGCCGCGGGCGAGTGCCTCGCGCCGCAGGGTCCGGTCCGGGTTCACGGCGTGCGGATGGCCGACCGACTCCAGCATGGGCAGATCGGTCGCCGAGTCGCTGTACGCATAACAGCGCGCGAGGTCGTACCGCTCGGTCCGGGCGAGCTCTCTGATCGCCTCCGCCTTCGTCGGCCCGTACGCGTAGTACTCCACCTCGCCCGTGAAGCAGCCGTCGGCGCCCACGACCATACGGGTGGCTACCACGCGGTCCGCGCCCAGCAGTTCGCCGATCGGTTCGACGACCTCCGCGCCCGACGTGGACACGATCACGACGTCGCGTCCGGCGGTGTGGTGCTCCTCGATGAGGGAGGCGGCCTCGTCGTAGATGATCGGGTCGATCAGGTCGTGCAGGGTCTCGGCGACGATCTCCTTGACCTGTTGGACGTTCCAGCCGCGGCACATCGCGGACAGGTGCTCGCGCATCCGCTCCATCTGGTCGTGGTTGGCGCCGCCCGCGAGGAACACGAACTGCGCGTATGCGGTACGCAACGCGGCCCTGCGGTTGATCAGCCCCCCTTGGTAGAAGGACTTGCTGAAGGTGAGTGTGCTCGACTTCGCAATGACCGTCTTGTCCAGGTCAAAGAAGGCCGCTGTGCGGGGCAAGGAGTGGTTTTCCACGGGCCCGAGCATAGGCGCCCACCATTCGGCGTAAGGTGTGGCGCGTGGGTTTGCCTGAGAGGCCTCTCGGGTACACCATGGAAGTCACGGATCGTTCGCGACCGTGCTAACCCGGTCCGACTCCTCCCCCCCCGAGTCGGCCGTGGGGACGACCCCCGCTCTCCCCCCCGGCGGGGGTCGTCGCATGTCCGGGTGGGTTTTTCTTCCTTCTCCGCGTGATCTCGGGCCCTGCTGCGGTGCGGCGGGCTCCGCTTCGTCATACCCATAGTTCGTCACGGTGTGTAGTGGATCGGGTGCGCTGAGGAGGTTTCCCGGACCTCGTCCGTTTGAGTGACGGCGATATTCACAACCGTTGAGTCGTCCACAGTTATCGACCAAGATCCACACGATTTCCAGGATCACCCGCACCGTGATTCCAGCGCGTCCACCGAAGGCGAGTTCATGGCCGGTTGGGTTTGCCGGGCGCGTTTGGCCGGTTCGTATCGGCCGTTCATATGGAGACCGGTTGCCGGTTCTTCACACGAGCGGGAAGCGCGGGGAGGCAGTGGGCCCCGCGGACCGCGCGGAAGAAGCAGCGAAGGGGGCTGGAGATCGTGGCGGGAGCCATTGCGCACGACGGGTCGACCGTCGTGGAAGGGCGGCGGAGCGGGCCGCTGATCGTCACCGAGGACGCCGAACTCCTGGACGACCTGCTGCGCCTGTGCGCGGCCGCGGGCGCCAGACCGGAGGTTCACCCGGGGGTGCCGGCGCACCGGGGGAGCTGGGAGGCGGCTCCCCTCGTCCTCGTCGGCGACGACGCGGCACGCCGGGTGCGCGGGGCAGCGCGCAGGCGCGGAGTCGTGCTGGTTGGGCGGGATCAGGACGATCCAGGTGTCTGGCGGCGCGCCGTCGAGATCGGCGCGGACCACGTCCTGGTCCTGCCGGACGGTGAGCAGTGGCTCGTCGACCGCATCGCCGACGTCGCCGAAGGCGTCGGACGGCCCGCACTCACCGTGGGCGTGATCGGTGGCCGCGGCGGGGCCGGAGCGTCCACGCTCGCCTGCGCCCTGGCCGTCACCTCGGCGCGCGAGGGCAGGCGCACGCTGCTGGTGGACGCGGATCCCCTGGGCGGCGGACTCGACGTACTCCTCGGTGGCGAGACCGCCGAAGGGCTGCGCTGGCCCGCGTTCGCCGCCTCGCGGGGCCGTGTCGGGGGCGGTGCCCTGGAGGAGTCCCTGCCGAAGCTGCATGCCCTGCGGGTGCTGAGCTGGGACCGCGGCGACACCGTGGCCGTCCCGCCCCAGGCGGTGCGCGCCGTCCTCGCCGCGGCCAGACGGCGCGGCGGAGCGGTCGTCGTCGACCTGCCCCGCCGCGTCGACGAGGGTGTCGCCGAAGTGCTCGCCCAGGTGGATGTCGGGGTGCTGGTCGTCCCGGCCGAACTGCGCGCCGTCGCGGCCGCGCGGCGGGTGGCGTCGGCCGTCGGCATGGTCCTGGGCGATCTGCGGATCGCGGTACGGGGGCCGTTCGCGCCCGGTCTCGACGACCGCGAGGTGGCTCGGCTGATGGGACTGCCACTGGTCGGCGAGGTGCCCGCCGAGGACACCTCGCGCGATGGTTGCGCACCGCCCGGGGGAGCGGCTCGGGGGCCGCTCGCCCGGTTCTGCTCGGCCTTCTGGCAGCGGGCCTCGGCCGAGGCGGGTGACTGACCCATGGAGGCGGGATGGACCCGGAGGACCACGGCGGATCGCGGCACGGTACTCGGTCCGGGGCCGGCCGAGGGCGCCGAGCGTGCGGCCGTGCTCGGCGAACGGACGCGGCTGCTCGACGGGGTGCGCCAGTGGCTGGCCGAGAGCGGGGCCGAGCCGACCCCCGCGCGCGTGGCACAGGCGCTGCGCGAGCAGGGGCGGGTGCTCGGCGATGCGGAAGTGCTGGGAGCGGCCCGGCAGTTGCGCTCGGAACTGGTCGGCAGCGGCCCTCTGGAGCCGTTGCTCGCCGATCCCGCCGTGACCGACGTCCTGGTCTCGGCACCCGACCGGGTGTGGGTGGACCGGGGCGGCGGACTGGAATTGACGGACGTGTCCTTTCCGGACGCCGCGGCGGTGCGACGCCTCGCGCAGCGCCTCGCCGCGGTGGCCGGGCGCCGGCTCGACGACGCCAGACCGTGGGTCGACGCCCGCCTGCCCGACGGGACGCGGCTGCACGCGGTGCTCCCGCCGGTCGCCGTCGGTTGCACGTGCCTGTCGCTGAGGGTCGTGCGTCCGCGGGCGTTCACCCTCGACGAACTGGTGGCGGAGGGGACGGTGCCGCCGGGCGGGGACCGGGTGCTGCGGGCGCTGATCGCGTCCCGGCTCTCCTATGTGATCAGCGGCGGGACAGGCACGGGGAAGACCACCCTGCTGAGCGCGCTGCTGGGCGTGGTGGGGCCGTCGGAGCGGATCGTGCTGGCCGAGGACTCGGCGGAGCTGCGGCCCGAGCACCCCCATGTGGTGCGCCTCGAGGGACGGCCCGCGAACCAGGAGGGCGTGGGGCTGGTGGAGCTCCAGGACCTGGTGCGGCAGGCGCTGCGGATGCGCCCCGACCGGCTGGTCGTCGGAGAGGTCCGCGGGCCCGAGGTGGTGTCGCTGCTTGCGGCGCTGAACACGGGCCACGAGGGCGGGTGCGGCACTCTCCACGCGAACGCGGCGGCCCAGGTGCCCGCACGGCTGGAGGCGCTGGGCACCGCGGCGGGTCTGGACCGGGCGGCGCTGCACAGCCAGTTGGCGGCCGCGCTCTCGGTGGTCCTCCATCTCGTGCGGGACCGGAGCGGGCGGCGCCGTATCGCGGAGGTGCATGTGCTGGAACGGGACGTGTCGGGGCTCGTGGTGACGGTGCCCGCCCTGAGATGGGGCCGGGAGGCGTTCACGCGGGAGCGGGGCTGGGAGCGACTGAGGGAACTGCTCCGGCACGGAAGGGACGAAAGCGGCTCGAGTGACGGAGATGAGGTGTGGTGACGGTGATCGGTCAGATGTCGCTCGCCGTCGGGCCGGCGTGTGCCGGGGCGGCGGCCTGGCTGATGAGCGGCTCGGGCAAGGGGGCGCGTCGTGCCCGATCGCTGTTCGCGGACGGCGGTCCGACGGCGGGGATCGGTCCGCCGCACTGGAAGCGGGCCTTGGCACGGGTACGCCGGTTGCCGACCGAATGGTGGTCGGTCGTCGGGGGTGTGCTGATCGCGGTGCTCGGTGCTTCCGCCCTGCCGCTGGCGGCCGGGGTGGCCGGGGTGCCGCTGCTGCGCCGGGTGCGGCGGGCACGGGAGGCACGGAAGGCGCGGGAAGCGCGTGGCGCTGCGGTGATCGCGCTGTGCGGGGCGCTCGCCGGGGAGGTGCGTGCTGGACGCCAGCCGGGCGAGGCACTGCTGTCCGCGGCGCGGGACGCGGGCGGCCTCGGCGGAGCGCAGGCACAGGTGCTGGCGGCCGCGCGGTTCGGCGGCGATGTGCCGGGCGCGCTCGCGGACGCGGCACGACAGCCCGGGGCCGACGGGTTGTCCGGGCTGGCCGCGTGTTGGCGGGTGGCCGTGGACCGGGGGGCGGGACTGGCCGCCGGACTGGATCGGCTGGAGGGCGCCCTTCGCGCCGAGCGTGATCAACGGGATGACCTCCGTGCCCAGTTGGCGGGCGCCCGGTCGACGGCGGTACTTCTCGCGGGGCTGCCAGTACTCGGCCTGGTGCTCGGCACCCTGCTGGGCGCACGCCCGCTGCATGTGCTGCTGCACACCGGTCCGGGCCTGGGCTGTCTCCTGGCGGGCGGTGTCCTGGAAGGGGCGGGGCTGTGGTGGGCCATGCGGATCGTGCGCGCAGCGGAGGCGGCATGAGCGCCGACCTTGTCCACAGGCTGGGGACACTGTGTGGGGTGGCGGCGCTGTGGTGGGCGATGAGCCTGACGGCAGCAGCGCGGCGTGAGCGTCGGGCGCGGCGTCGGCTGGCCGCGGTGCTGGGGCCGGGCGGCCCGGCCGAGGTGCTGGGGCCGGGCGGCCCGGCCGAGGTGCGGCGGACCCCGGTGTCCGCGCTGGTGGCCGGATGGGGACGCGCCGGGCCGACGGGCCGGTGGATCGGGGCGCCGGGTGCCGCGGCGGGGGAGCAGTCGACTGCGGCTCCGGGTGCCGCGGGGCGGCGGACCGAGGCTCGGGACACCGTGCGGCGGTGGCTGCCCGTCGCGGGGGCGCTGTGCGCCGGCTGGGTGCTGCTCGGCGGATTCGGCGGACCGGTGGCCGGTCTGGTCGTCGGGCTCGGTGTGAGGCGATGGCGGGACCGGCAGGAAGCCGACCGGCTCGCCGAGGAGTACAACCCCGCCGTGGTGGCCCGCCGGCTTCCACCGGCGGCCGATCTGCTGGCGGCGTGCATCGCGGCCGGTGCGAACCCCGTGGCGGCCGCACAGGCGGTGGGCGAAGCCCTGGAGGGACCGGTCGGCGAGCGGCTGGCGCGGGGCGCGGCCGAAGTGCGGCTCGGGGCAGAACCGGCCGACGCATGGCGGCGGCTCGCCTCCCTCCCCGGCGCGGCACCGCTGGCGCGACTCCTGGAACGGGCCGGTGACTCCGGCGCGCCGGCGGCCGCGCCGGTCGGCCGGCTCGCTGCGGAGGCCCGCGCCGAGTGGGGCCGGACGGCGACGGCGCGGGCGCGCCGGGCGGGGGTCATGGTCACCGCTCCGGTGGGTCTGTGCTTCCTGCCCGCGTTCATCGCGGTCGGGGTGCTCCCCGTGGTGATCGGGCTCGCGGGAGGGCTGCTGGGAGGAGGTGGCCGATGACGGACCGTACCTGACGAACCGAACGAACCAGACCGACATAGCAGGCCGAAACAGGCAGACCGGAAAAAGCAGATCAACACAGGCAGACCGATTCCGGCGAACCGGATCGGACAGACCGACGGACGAGAACCTCATGGGGGTCGGCATGGGCAAGGCGGTACGAGTACGGGTCCGGGCGCGTGCGCTGGTGCGCCGGGTACGGGCGGCGATGCGAGAGGAGGCGGGCATGGTGACGTCCGAGTACGCGATGGGGGTCATCGCCGCGGTGGCCTTCGCGGCGGTCCTCTACAAGGTGGTGACGAGCGGGCAGGTCAGCGGGGAGCTGCAGGACATCGTGAAGCGGGCGCTCGATGTCCGGATGTGACCGGGCGCAGCGGCGCGGCGGTTCGGGCCCGGGCCGCGACCGCGGGTTCGTGACGGCGGAGACCGCGGTCGTACTGCCCGCCCTGGTGCTCTTCGCCATGGCCCTTGTGTGGGCCCTGCTGGCCGTGTCCGCGCAGATCCAGTGCGTGGACGCGGCCAGGGCGGGGGCCCGGGCGGCGGCTCGGCAGGAGCCGCCGGAGGTGGTCGCGGAGATGGCCCGGCAGGCCGCGCCCGACGGGGCGAGGGTGACGGTGGACCGGCGGGGCGAACTGGTGCATGTGCTGGTCGTCGCGCACCCACCGGGCCCCGACGCCCTTCCGCTCGAACTGCGCCACGAGGCAGTGGCGTCGGCCGAGGACATCGTGGGGGAGGAGCGGTGAGACACCGGGGCGGAGCGGTGAGGTTGCGCCGACTGCTGAAGGCCACGTGGCCGGGGCGCCGGCCGGCCGGAGACCGCGGCTCGGCGACGGTCTGGTGCGTCTGTGTGATCGGTGCCCTGTGTGCCGTGTCCGGGACGCTGCTGGCGCAGGGTGAGGTCGTGCTGGCCCGCCACCGTGCGGCCGGCGCGGCCGATCTGGCGGCGCTCGCGGCCGCCGACCACTGGGCGGACGGGGAGGAGAGGGCGTGCGTCACGGCGGGACGTGTCGCGGCGGCCCAGGGCAGCCGGATCGTGCGGTGCGCGGTCGTGGGCGAGGTCTCCGACGTCACGGCGGCGTCGGCCTCGGGACCGTTCACCGCCGAGGTCAGGGCGAGGGCGGGCCCGGCTGAACCGGCGGCGCAGGGCGGACGCCCGGAACCTCCGCCTCGCTCTCCTTCCGCTCCGCGGCCTCGGCAGCGTTCTCCGGCGCCCCGCGCAACAGCACCGTGAGGAGTCGCACGGCACCCCTCTTGTGCAGCGGATCGTTGCCGTTGCCGCACTTGGGGGACTGGATGCAGGACGGGCACCCCGCCTCGCACTCGCAGGACGCGATGGCCTGGCGGGTGGCGGTCAGCCAGGCGCCGGCCGTGTGGAAGGCGCGTTCCGCGAAGCCCGCGCCGCCCGGGTGGCCGTCGTAGACGAAGACCGTGGGGAGGAGGGTGTCCGGGTGGAGCGGGACGGAGACGCCTCCGATGTCCCAGCGGTCGCAGGTGGCGAAGAGCGGGAGCATGCCGATCGAAGCGTGTTCGGCGGCGTGCAGGGCGCCGCCGAGGATCTCCGGGTTGATCCGGGCCTCGTCCAGCTGGTCCTCGGTGACCGTCCACCACACGGCACGGGTGCGCAGCGTACGGGGAGGCAGATCGAGTTTCGTCTCGCCCAGCACTTCACCCGTGATGACACGCCGACGCAGAAAGGAGACGACCTGGTTGGTGACCTCGACCGAGCCGTAGCACAGCCGTCCGTCGCCCCAGGGGATGTCGACGTCCGTCTCCAGGACGGAGATGGCCGTCGTGTCGCGGGCGACCGTCGAGTAGGGAGGGCTGGCCTCCTCGACCAGGGCCACGGAGTCCTCCAGGTCGAGGGTCCGCACCAGATACGTACGGCCCTGGTGCAGATGGACAGCGCCCTCGTGCACCGTCGTGTGCGCGGAGCCCGCGTCGACCGTGCCCAGCAGTCGTCCGGTGCCGGCCTCCACGACCTGGACGGGCCGCCCGCCCTCCCCGCGGATGTCCGTGAGGTCGGCGGCCCGCTCCCGCCGGGTCCAGTGCCAGGCCTTGGTCCGGCGGCGCAGCAGCTTCGCGGCCTCCAGCTGGGGGAGCAGTCCCTCGGTGGTGGGGCCGAAGAGCTCCAGGTCCTCCTCCGTCAGCGGGAGCTCCGCAGCCGCCGCGCACAGATGGGGGGCCAGGACGTAGGGGTTGTCCGGGTCGAGGACGGTGGACTCCACCGGCTGGTCGAAGAGGGCCTCGGGATGGTGGACGAGGAACGTGTCCAGTGGGTCGTCCCGGGCGACGAGCACCGCGAGGGCGCCCTGACCCGCGCGGCCGGCGCGGCCCGCCTGCTGCCACAGCGACGCCCGGGTGCCCGGGTAGCCCGCGATGAGGACGGCGTCCAGGCCCGAGACGTCGATCCCGAGCTCGAGGGCGGTGGTGGCGGCCAGGCCGAGCAGTTCTCCGGAGTGCAGGGCCCGTTCCAGGGCGCGGCGCTCCTCGGGGAGGTAGCCGCCGCGGTAGGCGGCCACGCGCCGGGCCAGGGAGCGGTCGACCTCGGCCAGCCGCTCCTGGGCGATGACGGAGATCAGCTCGGCGCCCCGGCGGGAGCGGACGAAGGCGACCGAGCGGACTCCCTGCACGGCCAGGTCGGTCAGCAGATCGGCGGTCTCGGCGGTGGCCGTACGCCGGACGGGTGCACCCTTCTCGCCGTGCAGCTCGGTGAGCGGGGGCTCCCACAGGGCGAAGACGAGCTCGCCGCGCGGGGAGGCGTCGTCGGCGACCTCGACCACGGGGACGCCGGTGAGGCGGCGCGCGGCCACCGAGGGCTCGGCGGCGGTCGCGGAGGCCAGCAGGAACACGGGTGAGGCCCCGTAGCGGGCGCACAGGCGCCGCAGACGGCGCAGGACCTGGGCGACGTGGGAGCCGAAGACGCCCCGGTAGGTGTGGGACTCGTCGATGACGACGTACTTCAGGGCGCGCAGGAAGGAGGACCAGCGCGGGTGCGAGGGCAATATGCCGCGATGCAGCATGTCGGGGTTGGTGAGCACGTAGTTGGCGTACTGACGCACCCATTCGCGTTCTTCCGGCGGTGTGTCGCCGTCGTACACCGCGGGGCGGATCGCTGTGCCCAGAGGTTGTGAAAGTTTCTTCACGGATCGGCACTGATCCGCCGCGAGCGCTTTGGTCGGGGCGAGGTACAGGGCGGTCCCGCCGCGGCCGTTCGGGGCTTCCGCGCCGTCCAGCAGGCGGGAGAGCACCGGCACGAGATAGGCGAGCGACTTGCCGGACGCCGTGCCCGTGGCGACGATCACGGAATCGCCGTCCAGCGCGTGCTCGGCGGCGAGGGCCTGATGGGCCCACGGGTGCTCGATGCCCGCGTCCTGCACGGCGGCTATGACCTCGGCGCGGATCCGGTCCGGCCAGACGGCATGGCGGCCCTCTCTCGGGGGCAAGTGCTCCGTATGAGTGATGCGCGCAGCCCGGCTCGGTCCCGAGGCGAGCCGGTCCAGGACCGTGCCCGGAGAGACGCGGGACACGGGGCCCGACAGGGTTCGATCGGATCGGTGATTCTTGGCCATCGGCACCGAGTGTGTCACCGGAGTGACGGACAATGGGTCCAAGGCGTCGTGCACGCCTGCCGGTAAGTGATTGAATGCCATCGCGGCTGGCGAACCGTCCCGGGGGTCTGCCGAGGTGTCCCGAGGGGCGACCGCTCGATAGCAAGGTGCTGGAGGATCCGTGGACCTGTCCCTGTCGACCCGTACCGTCGGCGATCGTACGGTCGTCGAGGTCGGTGGCGAAATCGACGTATATACCGCGCCCAAGCTGCGCGAGCAGCTGGTCGAGCTGGTGAACGACGGGAATTTCCACCTCGTCGTCGACATGGAGGGCGTGGACTTCCTCGACTCCACCGGGCTCGGCGTGCTGGTGGGTGGCTTGAAGCGCGTTCGGGCCCATGAAGGGTCCCTGCGCCTGGTGTGCAACCAGGAGCGCATTCTCAAGATCTTCCGCATCACCGGCCTCACCAAGGTGTTCCCCATTCACACCTCGGTCGAGGAAGCGGTGGCGGCCACCGACTGACTCCGTTCCCGGGCCGTAGTGCCCGGACGGCAGAAGCAAAGAGACGGGGGGCCGGGTCCTTGCGGCCCGGCCCCCCGACCGCACGCCCGAAGTTCCGAGGGGGATGCATGGCCACCGTTGAACTCCTCTTCAGCGCGCTGCCAGAACATGTCAGGACCGCCCGACTGGTGGCGGCGGCCGTGGCGCGCCGAGCTGGGGTTGAGGAGGCCGTGCTCGACGAGGTCAGGCTCGCCGTCGGCGAGGCCTGCACCCGGGCCGTCGGACTGCACCAGAGCAACGGCATCTCGGCGCCGGTGCGGGTGCTGCTGACCGAGGAGGAGAAGCAGTTCTCCATCGAGGTCGGTGACGAGGCGCCGCACGTGGGGCTCGGTGGGAGAGCGCCGGGTGCCGACGAGGCGGACGCGGAGGCCGAGGAGGACGAGATGGGCCTCGCGGTCATCAGCGGTCTTGTCGACGACGTCGAGGTCACCGCCGGGGAGAACGGCGGACAGATCAGGATGAGCTGGCCGACCGTGCCGCCCGCCACGCTCCCTGCCTGATCCTCCTCGCCCCCTTTCTGTGCTTTTCGTACGTTTTTGAAGGGTCCTGCCTGTGCAGGACCCTTCTTTTTGTACAGTCGTACCGGAATTCGTGAATTGCTTCACGATCAATCGCAGGATGATTTGATCAAGTTCAGATCCAGTCAATGGTTTTGAGGCATTACCTCTTTCGGGTTCTGTGGCGCACGTGCGATCTTTTGCTGAAGAGGAGGTGAAGGCCAATTCCGTTTACCGCGCACTGTTTTGATCAGGTTCCGCTACCTACAATCCGTCCACATCTTGAGCTCAGCCCAAGCGTCAAGGAGGACGAATGGCGGGGCTTTCTACCCCTCAACAGTTTGATCACCCCACAACCCTCGCAGCCGCAGTACTGACCGACAGCAACCGCCTGATCGTGGTGGTCATCGGGGTTGTCGCCCTGGCGGCCCTCGCGGTCGCCGGGGTCCTGGTCCGTCAGGTGCTCGCGGCAGGCGAGGGCACCGACAGTATGAAGAAGATCGCTGCGGCGGTGCAGGAAGGCGCGAACGCCTACCTGGCCCGGCAGCTTCGCACGCTCGGCGTATTCGCCGTGGTCGTGTTCTTCCTGCTCCTGCTGCTGCCCGCGGACGACTGGAATCAGCGCGCCGGACGATCGGTGTTCTTCCTGATCGGCGCGGTGTTCTCGGCGGCCACCGGCTATATCGGCATGTGGCTCGCAGTGCGGAGCAATGTGCGGGTTGCTGCGGCGGCGCGCGAGGCGACGCCTGCAGAAGGTGAGCCGGAAAAGGATCTCACCGCCGTCTCGCACAAAGCCATGAAGATCGCCTTCCGCACGGGTGGCGTCGTCGGCATGTTCACCGTGGGGCTCGGTCTGCTGGGCGCCTCCTGTGTGGTGCTCGTGTACGCGGCGGACGCGCCGAAGGTCCTGGAGGGCTTCGGCCTGGGCGCGGCGCTGATCGCCATGTTCATGCGTGTCGGTGGCGGCATCTTCACCAAGGCCGCCGACGTCGGCGCCGACCTGGTCGGCAAGGTCGAGCAGGGCATTCCGGAGGATGATCCGCGCAATGCCGCGACCATCGCCGACAATGTGGGCGACAACGTCGGCGACTGTGCCGGCATGGCGGCCGACCTCTTCGAGTCCTACGCCGTGACGCTCGTCGCGGCGCTGATCCTCGGCAAGGCGGCATTCGGCGACTCGGGACTGGCGTTCCCGCTGATCGTGCCCGCGATCGGGGTGGTGACCGCGATGATCGGAATCTTCGCGGTGGCCCCGCGTCGCACCGACCGCAGCGGTATGTCCGCCATCAACCGCGGATTCTTCGTCTCCGCGGTGATCTCGCTGGCGCTGGTCGCGGCGGCCGTGTTCATGTATCTGCCGTCGTCGTACGCCGATCTCAAGGGCATCTCCGACGCGGCCATCCGGGCCAAGGACGGGGATCCGCGGATCCTCGCGCTGGTTGCGGTGGCCATCGGCATCGTGCTCGCGGCCCTGATCCAGCAGCTGACCGGCTACTTCACCGAGACCACGCGCCGTCCGGTGCGGGACATCGGCAAGACCTCGCTGACCGGCCCCGCCACCGTGGTGCTCGCCGGCATCTCCGTGGGTCTGGAGTCGGCCGTCTACACCGCGCTGCTGATCGGGCTCGGTGTGTACGGGGCGTTCCTGCTCGGCGGTACGTCGATCATGCTCGCCCTCTTCGCGGTGGCGCTGGCCGGTACGGGCCTGCTCACCACGGTCGGCGTGATCGTCGCCATGGACACCTTCGGTCCGGTCTCCGACAACGCGCAGGGCATCGCCGAGATGTCCGGCGACGTGGTGGGCTCCGGCGCGCAGGTGCTGACCGATCTGGACGCGGTGGGCAACACCACGAAGGCGATCACCAAGGGCATCGCCATCGCCACCGCCGTCCTCGCGGCCTCGGCGCTCTTCGGCTCGTATCGCGACGCGATCACCACGGCCGCACAGGACGTGGGCGAGAAGGTCGGGAACGGCGGGCCGCTGAACCTGGTCATGGACATCTCCCAGCCCAACAACCTGGTCGGCCTCATCGTGGGCGCGGCGGTCGTCTTCCTGTTCTCGGGGCTGGCGATCAACGCGGTGTCCCGGTCCGCGGGCGCGGTGGTCTTCGAGGTGCGCCGGCAGTTCCGGGAGAAGCCCGGGATCATGAACTACACGGAGACGCCGGAGTACGGCAAGGTCGTCGACATCTGCACCAAGGACGCCCTCAGGGAGCTGGCCACACCCGGTCTGCTCGCCGTCATGGCACCCATCGCCATCGGGTTCACACTCGGTGTGGGTGCGCTCGGCGCGTATCTGGCGGGCGCGATCGGCACCGGCACGCTGATGGCGGTGTTCCTGGCCAACTCCGGTGGTGCCTGGGACAACGCCAAGAAGCTGGTGGAGGACGGCCACCACGGCGGCAAGGGCAGCGAGGCGCATGCCGCGACGGTGATCGGCGACACGGTCGGCGACCCCTTCAAGGACACCGCGGGGCCGGCGATCAACCCGCTGCTCAAGGTGATGAACCTGGTGTCGCTGCTCATCGCACCGGCGGTGATCAAGTTCTCGTACGGCAGTGACAAGAGTCTCGCCGTGCGGATCCTGATCGCCGTGCTGGCGATCCTGGTCATCGTGGTGGCGGTCTACATCTCCAAACGCCGCGGTATCGCCGTGGGTGACGAAGACAACGCCGAACGGGTGTCCAAGTCGGCGGATCCGGCGGTGGTTTCCTAGCCGCTTCCACAGCACCCGCACTTCGACCTGGTCAGGTACGGGTCAATGGGCGGGCGCACGGCGCTCTTCGCGACGCCGTGCGCCCGCCCTGTTGTGTTCGAGCCCGCTCCGTGAGCCTTCTCTCGCCTGGTGCAAATGGACGCAAGAGCAGAGATAAGTAATATTCGGCGTGCGGCTGTCACCCGGTTGGCGTGTATGTTCCGGGGCCGAGAGAGCCATGGAAGGGACCAAACCGGTGAACAAGAAGCTCGCGGCCGCACTGTCCGGCGGTGCGGTACTGGTACTGGCGCTGTCGGGCTGCACCAGCGGCAGCGGCGCGGTCGACGACAAGCTGGGCTCCTGGGCCAAGCAGGTGTGCGAGTCGGTGCAGCCGCAGGCCAAGAAGATCGCGGCCGCCAGCTCCGCGATCCAGAAGGAGACCTCGGACAACAGTGCGCCGGAGCAGGTCCGGAAGACCGACTCCCAGGCCTTCCGGGACATGGCCGACGCCTACAAGGCGATCGGGGCGGCCGTCCAGAGGGCGGGCGCGCCGGAGGTCGACAACGGCGCGACGAAGCAGAAGAACGCGGTCAAGGAGCTCAACGACATCTCCACCGCCTACGGCGATCTGCAGAAGCAGGTGGACGGCCTCGACACCAAGGACCAGGCGAAGTTCGCCGACGGCCTCAAGGGGATCGCGACCAAGCTCGACACGCTGAGCCAGAGCGGGAACGACGCGCTGAAGGAGCTGGAGGCGGGTGACGTCGGGAAGGCGATGTCGCAGCAGGCGAGCTGCAAGTCCGCGTCCGCCTCGGCCTCGCCGACGGCCGCCTGAGCGGCGCGTCGAACGCCTGCCCGCGCCACAATGGGGGCGTGAGTAACTCCAGTCCGGCCACACTGCCGTCCACCGCCCGCGTCGATGTCACCCTGCGGCTGCGGGACGCCCTCCTCGCGGCCTCCTTCACCGCCGACGGGCTGCTCGATCTGCTCGGGGCGCCCGCGTACGCGGCGCTCGCGCGGAGCGAGACCGTGCCCGCGCTCCGGGCCACACGCGGGGACACGGCGCTGGAGTCGCTCGTACGGCTGTTCCTGCTTCAACAGCCCGTGCCGCACGCCCGCGTGACGGGTGTGCTGCCCGTCGACGTGTGCGTGGAGGGCGGCTGGCTCGTCCGCACCGGTGGGGACGAGGTCGCCGCCACCGTGGACGTCCGGCCGTACGGCGGACCGGGCGGCGAGGACTGGTTCATCGTCTCCGACCTCGGGTGCGCGGTCGGCGGTGCGGGCGGCATCGGCAACCGGGACGAAGGAGTCGTCCTGGGGGTCGGCGGCGCCTCCACCACGCTGGCGGGCATCACCGTCCGCACCCCCGTCGGCGCCGCCCTCGACCTCGGCACCGGCTCGGGGATCCAGGCGCTGCACGCCGCCCGGCACGCCACGCGGGTGACGGCCACCGACGTCAACCCGCGTGCCCTGGACATCGCCGCGCTCACCCTGGCGCTGTCCGGCGCGCCGGCCGCGGACCTGCGCCAGGGTTCGCTGTTCGAGCCGATCGAGGACGACGAGACGTTCGACCTGATCGTCTCCAACCCGCCCTTCGTGATCTCCCCCGGCGCCCGTCTCACCTATCGCGACGGTGGCATGGGCGGGGACGATCTCTGCCGCACGCTCGTCCAGCAGTCGGGGCAGCGGCTGAACGGGGGCGGGTTCGCGCAGTTCCTCGCCAACTGGCAGCACGTGGAGGGGGAGGACTGGCAGGACCGGCTGCGCTCGTGGGTACCGCGCGGCTGCGACGCCTGGATCGTGCAGCGCGAGGTCCAGGACATCACCCAGTACGCGGAGTTGTGGCTGCGGGACGCCGGTGACCACCGCGGCGACACCGCGGAGTACCAGGCGCGGTACGACGCATGGCTGGACGAGTTCGAGGCGCGCAAGGTGCGGGCGGTCGGTTTCGGCTGGATCGCGCTGCACCGGACCGAGGCCGTCGAACCCAGCATCACGGTCGAGGAGTGGCCGCATCCGGTCGAACAGCCGCTCGGTGACACGGTCCGGGCGCACTTCGACCGCATCGACTACCTGCGGGCGCACGACGACGCGGCGCTGCTCGCGGGGCACTTCAGGCTTGCCGCCGAGGTCGTCCAGGAGCAGGTGGGGCTGCCGGGCGCCGAGGACCCGGAGCACGTCGTACTGCGACAGAACCGCGGGATGCGCCGTGCCACCAAGGTGGACACGGTCGGCGCGGGCTTCGCCGGTGTGTGCGACGGCACGCTGAGCGCGGGACGGATCCTCGACGCCATCGCCCAACTGGTCGGCGAAGACCCGGTGTTGCTGCGCGATCGGACGCCCGCTCAGATCCGGCTGCTGGTCGAGCAGGGCTTTCTCGAGCCCGCGCGGTAGGAGTGGCGCCGGCCCCGGGCCGGGGCGCCCGCCCCGGCCGACGCCTCTTCGGACGCGGACGTCCACGCGCCGCACCGACCGGGGAGGGGACGCCGTGACGAGTGGCGGTACGTCATGTCCCGTACTTGATCCGCCAGCCGTGATCGGCCGGGGAGGAAGGGCGTACGGCAGGCGGCGCGACGGCGAGTTCCGGCCGCATCGCCCCCCGGGTGTGTGACCGCGGGCCGCGGGCGTCGTCCGCGAGGCGGTGCGCGGCCGGCACGGACGGGGCCGTGCGCCGCACGTTCACCCGGGGGTCGTCCGTCGGCCGCCCGGACATGTCAGCCTCCCGTCTTCGGGTGGCCCGGAACGGGAGAGGAACGGGACATGGAGAGCGGACCGGCGATCTTCGCGGGGACGGTGTTCGCCCTGTTCGGCGGTGGGCTGATGATCTGGACGGCGACCCGGGTGCGCCGGCGCGAATCCGTCGCCGAGGGTGTGAGTCCCGTCGCGTCCGCCGCCCTCGCGGTCCTCGCCGCGGTGGCCGCGCTCACCGCCGGCGCCTGGTGCTTCCTGCGCCTGTGACGTGAGGTTCCGGGCCGCAGGGCGCCCGCGGCCCCGGTAACCGGGGGATCACCCTCCGGACACGGACGAAAGACCTGCTCGCCGGTCCGGGCGGCAGGAATGCCGGTAGTCGGGTTACCGTTCGAGTGGCCGTTGCGGGCTTTTCCCGTTTGACACGGGGGCGGGATGTACCGTCACACTCCGCAGCGTCACCAGCGAGTGAGCCGAAGGGACGCGCCGGTGTCGAGAGGGCGAAGGCGCTTCAGCCCCGATGGGCTGGGCGCGATCGCCCTGTCGACACCGGCCGCAGCCCCCCGGAGGCGAGCGAGCCGGACAAGAACGACCCCACCCCGGGAAGAAGGCCTGGGGAGGCCACAGCCGACCGGAGAGAAGAGCGAAGTTGTCCCCGACCAGCGAGACCGCACAGGGCGGCCGCCGACTCGTCATCGTCGAGTCGCCTGCCAAGGCGAAGACGATCAAGGGCTATCTCGGCCCCGGTTACATCGTCGAGGCGAGCGTCGGGCACATCCGCGACCTTCCGAACGGCGCCGCGGAGGTGCCCGAGAAGTACACCGGTGAGGTGCGCCGCCTCGGTGTGGACGTCGAACACGACTTCCAGCCGATCTATGTCGTCAACGCCGACAAGAAGGCGCAGGTCAAGAAGCTCAAGGATCTGCTGCGAGACTCCGACGAGCTCTTCCTCGCCACCGATGAGGACCGCGAGGGCGAGGCCATCGCATGGCACCTCCAGGAGGTGCTGAAGCCCAAGGTCCCGGTCAAGCGGATGGTCTTCCACGAGATCACCAAGGACGCGATCCAGCAGGCCGTGCGCAACCCGCGCGAGCTGAACCAACTGCTCGTCGACGCCCAGGAGACCCGTCGCATCCTCGACCGCCTCTATGGCTACGAGGTCTCGCCGGTCCTGTGGAAGAAGGTCATGCCGCGCCTGTCGGCCGGTCGCGTCCAGTCCGTCGCGACCCGGCTCGTCGTGGAGCGGGAGCGGGAGCGCATGGCGTTCCGCTCCGCCGAGTACTGGGATCTGACCGGCACCTTCGGCACCGGCCGCGCCGGCGACCCCTCCGACCCGTCGTCCCTGGTGGCCCGGCTCGCGGCGGTCGACGGCAAGCGGGTCGCCCAGGGCCGTGACTTCGACTCGGTCGGCCGGCTGAAGACCGCGAACACCCTCCACCTCGACGAGCAGAACGCCCGCGCCCTGGCCGCCGCCCTGGAGAACACGCGGTTCTCGGTCCGGTCGGTCGAGTCCAAGCCGTACCGTCGCTCGCCGTACGCGCCGTTCCGTACGACGACGCTGCAGCAGGAGGCCAGCCGCAAGCTCGGCTTCGGCGCGAAGGCCACCATGCAGATCGCGCAGAAGCTGTACGAGAACGGCTTCATCACCTACATGCGTACGGACTCCACGACCCTGTCGGACACGGCGATCACCGCCGCCCGTGCCCAGGTCACACAGCTGTACGGCGCCGACTACCTGCCCGCGCAGCCGCGTACCTACGCGGCCAAGGTCAAGAACGCGCAGGAGGCGCACGAGGCGATCCGGCCCTCGGGTGATCGTTTCCGCACCCCGGCGGAGACCGGCCTGACCGGTGACCAGTTCCGGCTCTACGAGCTGATCTGGAAGCGGACCGTCGCCTCCCAGATGAAGGACGCGACCGGTAACTCGGTCACGGTCAGGATCGGCGGCACCGCGGCCGACGGCCGGGACGCCGAGTTCAGCGCGTCCGGCAAGACCATCACCTTCCACGGCTTTCTGAAGGCGTACGTCGAGGGCGCCGACGACCCGAACGCCGAGCTTGACGACCGCGAGCGCCGGCTGCCCCAGGTCGCCGAGGGCGACGCGCTGAGCGCCGAGGAGATCACCGCCGACGGCCACTCGACCAAGCCCCCGGCCCGCTACACCGAGGCCTCGCTGGTCAAGGAGCTGGAAGAGCGCGAGATCGGCCGTCCGTCGACGTACGCGTCGATCATCGGCACGATCCTCGACCGCGGCTACGTGTTCAAGAAGGGCACGGCCCTGGTGCCGTCCTTCCTGTCCTTCGCCGTGGTCAACCTCCTGGAGAAGCACTTCGGACGGCTCGTCGACTACGACTTCACCGCCCGGATGGAGGACGACCTCGACCGCATCGCCCGCGGCGAGGCGCAGTCCGTGCCGTGGCTGAAGCGGTTCTACTTCGGTGAGGGCACCGGCGCGGGCGGTGCCGCCGACGCCGGTAACGGCGACGGGGACCACCTCGGCGGCCTCAAGGAACTGGTGACCGACCTGGGCGCGATCGACGCGCGCGAGGTGTCCTCGTTCCCCGTCGGACACGAGATCGTGCTGCGGGTCGGCCGCTACGGCCCGTACATCGAGCGCGGCGAGAAGGACACCGAGCAGCACCAGCGCGCCGACATCCCGGACGATCTGGCGCCGGACGAGCTCACCGTCGAACTGGCCGAGGAACTGCTCGCCAAGCCGAGCGGGGAGCGTCCGCTGGGCACCGACCCGGAGACGGACCGGCCGATCGTGGCCAAGGCAGGCCGCTACGGCCCGTACGTCACGGAGATCCTGCCCGAGGGCACGCCGAAGACGGGCAAGAACGCGATCAAGCCGCGCACGGCCTCGCTGTTCAAGTCGATGTCCCTGGACACGGTGACCCTGCAGGAGGCGCTCCAGCTGATGTCCCTGCCGCGCGTCGTCGGCGCGGACACGGAGGGCGTGGAGATCACCGCGCAGAACGGGCGCTACGGGCCGTACCTGAAGAAGGGCACGGACTCGCGGTCCCTGCAGTCCGAGGACCAGCTCTTCACGATCACGCTGGACGAGGCGCTGGCGATCTACGCCCAGCCCAAGCAGCGTGGCCGTGCGGCCGCGAAGCCGCCGCTGAAGGAGCTGGGCGAGGATCCGGTCAGCGGCAAGCCCGTCGTCGTCAAGGACGGTCGCTTCGGGCCGTACGTCACCGACGGCGAGACCAACGCGACCCTGCGCTCCGGCGACAGCGTCGAGGCGATCACCCCGGAGCGCGGCTTCGAGCTGCTCGCGGAGAAGCGCGCCAAGACGCCCGCCAAGAAGACGGCGAAGAAGGCCGCAGCCAAGAAGGCACCGGCCAAGAAGACCGCGGCGAAGAAGACGGCTGCCAAGAAGACCACCGCGAAGAAGACGACGGCGAAGACGGCGGCCGCGAAGGCGACGTCGAAGAAGACCGCCGTCGCGAGGGCTGCGGCACCGGAGGACCCGGGCCAGGAGTGAGCGTGCCGTACGGTCCGGATCTGCGGACCCGGCACCTGGTCCGCAGCCGGCGGCCGAGGCCGTCGCACGGGCTTCGCACGACGCCCGCCCAGGCATCAGTTTGGTGTCGGGGCGGGCGTACGTTCGGGCGGCTGCCCCGGGCCGTCCGCCGCTGCCGATAGGCTGAAAGCATGACGCGAGCCGAGCAGCCAACGGCCCACCACCCGGCCCCCGACGACGCCCTCGTCGCCGACTCCCGTGAGCGCGCCGTCCGTGCTCTGCTGCGCCGGCCGCAGCTGAAGCGGTTGTGGAGTGCCCAGCTCGTCGGGGGGGTCGGCGACTTCCTCGCCCTGCTCGTCCTGGTCGCGCTCGTTCTTCAGGCGGCCATCGCCGCCGGCTCCTTCGGCGGCGGCTACCGGGGTGTGGCGTTCGCGATCGCGACCGTCTTCGGCGCGCGACTCCTCGCCACCCTGCTCTTCGGAGCCGTCCTGCTCGGTCCGCTGAGCGCGCTGACGTCCCAGGAGGGTCCCCTCGACCGCCGCTGGACCATGGTCGGAGCGGACGGACTGCGGGCGGCCCTGCTGGTCGTCGCCCCGCTGTGGATCGACTGGACCCCGGACAACGCGCTTCCGGTCCTGCTGGTCACGGCCTTCCTGACCGGCGTCGCCGAGCGGTTCTGGGCCGTGTGCCGCGAGAGCGCGGCGCCCGCCCTGCTGCCGGCGCCGCCCCTGGAGGGCGCGACGGTGCGCCCGCTGCCGGACCACATGGACGCGCTGCGGCGCCTGTCGCTGCGCACGGGATTCATGGCGGTCCCGCTGGCCGCCGCCGGACTCGCCGTCGTGTCGCTGGTGAACAACCTGCTGGGGACGGGCCTGGCCTGGTTCGACCAGCACCAGGTGGCCCTCGCCTCGTACGTGGCGGCCGGTCTGTTCGCCGCTTCCCTCTCGGTGGTCACCTCCCTCGAACTGCCCGACACCCGCACCCCGCGCCCCCGGTCTCCGCTGGAGGGCCTGCGCCTTCCCCGGACGGGCACGGGCGCCGACAAGGGCCGCACGGGCGCCATCCCGCTGCTGGTGCTCGCCTGCGCCGCCGTCGCCGGAGCGGTCGCGGCGGTCGTCTCCGTCTGCGTCCTGCAGGCCAAGGACCTGGGCGGCGGCCCGGTGCTGTACGGCCTGCTGGTCCTCGCGCTGACCGGGGGCACCGCGGTCGGCATCCGTACGGCGCCCCGCATGCTGCCGTCGCTGTCGCGGCGCCGGCTGCTCGCGCTGGCGACCGCCTTCATCGGCGTCGCGCTGCTCGCCGCGGGGCTGGTCCCGGACGTCTCCACCGTGCTGTTCATCGTGGCGCTCGCGGGCGTCGGCGCCGGTGTGGCCGCCAACACCGGGCACACACTGCTCGACCAGGAGGCGGAGGACCACCGGCGGACGCGGACGACCGAGCATCTGCACGCCGTCGTCCGCGTCGTCGTGGCCCTGGGCGCGCTGGTGGCCCCGGTCGTGGCGGGCGCGATCGGACCGCACCGGCTGGAGAACGGCAGGTTCGTGTTCGCGCACGGCGGTGCCTCGTTCACGCTGATGCTGGTCGGCGCACTGCTGCTGCCCGTGGCCGCGTTCGTCCTCGCCAAGGCGGACGACCGCTCCGGAGTGCCGCTGCGGCACGACCTGCGTGATGCGCTGCGCGGCGGGGACGACCCGGTGGAGACGCCGGGCACGAACGGATTCTTCATCGCCCTGGAGGGCGGCGACGGCGCCGGCAAGTCCACCCAGGCCGAGGCGCTCGCCGAGTGGATCCGCGGCAAGGGACACGAGGTGGTGCTGACCCGGGAGCCCGGCGCGACACCGGTCGGGAAGCGGCTGCGGTCGATCCTGCTGGACGTCTCCAGCGCCGGTCTGTCGCATCGCGCGGAGGCTCTGCTGTACGCGGCGGACCGCGCGGAGCACGTGGACACGGTCGTCCGGCCGGCCCTGGAGCGGGGCGCGGTCGTGGTCTCGGACCGGTACATCGACTCGTCCGTGGCCTACCAAGGGGCGGGCCGCGATCTGTCCCCGACGGAGATCGCCCGCATCAACCGGTGGGCGACCAACGGTCTCGTGCCCCATCTGACCGTCCTGCTGGACGTGGCGCCCGAGACGGCGCGCGAGCGGTTCACGGAGGCTCCCGACCGGCTGGAGTCGGAGCCGGCCGAGTTCCACGCGCGTGTGCGCTCCGGATTCCTCACGCTGGCCGCGGCGGACCCCGGCCGCTATCTGGTCGTCGACGCCGGGCAGGAGCCCGAGGCGGTCACCACCGTGATCCGGCACCGGCTCGACCAGATGCTTCCGCTGTCCGAGGCCGAAGTGGCGGCCCAGGAGGAGGCGCGCAGGAAGGCCGAGGAGGAGGCCCGGCGCAGGGCCGAGGAGGAGGCCGCGCGCAAGGCCGAGGAAGAGCGGCTGGAGCGCGAGCGCAAGGAGCAGCTCGCCAGGCTGCGCGCCGAGGAGGAGGAGCGCAAGCGGCACGAGCTGGAGGAGGCGCAGCGCCGCGAGGCCGAGCGGCAGGCCGAGGAGGCCCGGCTGCGGGCCGAGGAAGCCCGTCGGCGTGCCGAGGAGGAGCAGGCGCGGCTGCTCGAGGAGGAGCAGGCGCGGGCGGCCGAGGAGGCGCGTCGGCGTGCTGAGGAGGAGCGGCGGCGCAAGCAGGCCGAGGACGAGGCGCGGCTTCGGGCCGAGGCCGACGCGCGCCGGCTGGAGAAGCAGCGGAGGGCCGAGGAGGCGCTGCTGCGGGCCGAGGAGGCACGCCGGGCCGCTTCGGAGGCGGCGGCTTCGGCCGCCACGGCGGTGTCGGGTCCGGCCGGCTCCGGCGCAACGGGGGGTGCCTCGTCCGCTTCCTCCGAGTCCGGTGCGGCTTCCCCCACCGAGGCCTCGCCGGACAGCGAGATCACGGTTCCGACGCCGATCGTGACGCCGGACGACGCTCCGGGCCGGCCGGCGGACGAGACCGCCGTCCTGCCGCCGGTGCGTCCGCGGGAGACCGAAGCGGAGACCACGGCGAAGCTGCCGAAGCCGCCTGTGGTGCCGGGTGCGGCGGACGAGACGGCGGTGCTGCCCCCCGTGGTGCCGGGTGCGGCCGACGAGACCGCTGTGCTGCCGCCCGTACGGGACGCCGATGCCGCCGATCCTTCGGACCGGGTGCCGCCGGGCTTCTTCCGCGACGAGCGTCCGGCGCCGCGACCGGACGGGGCCGAGGACCGCACGCGCGAGATGCCGCAGATGGACGCGGGCGGCCGTCCCCAGCGCCGTTCCCGTCCGGACTGGGCGGAGGAGACGCCGCTGGACGACCTTCCGACCCTGGCGGACGAGCTGCTGGGCCCGCAGGAGGACGAGGACCGGAACGACGGTCCGGGGCGCGGACGGCGCCGCTGAGACGGAGAGACGCCGGCGGCGGGTGCCGCGGCACGGCGCCGCCGTTCGTCCCGGCGATGTCGCCGGCCCGCTCCCTGCCGGTGCGTCCGCGTGATGTCAGTGGCGGGCCGCACAATGGACGCTGGAAGGGCGAAGTGCGAGGGAAGGGCGGTGTCCCGTGACGGTGTGGGACGAGCTGGTGGGCCAGGAGAAGGTGAGCGAGCAGCTCGACGCGGCCGCGCGTGACGCCGACGCCCTGGTCACCGCGGCCGCCGCCGACGGGCCGCTGCCCGAGGCCTCGAGGATGACGCACGCCTGGCTGTTCACGGGGCCGCCAGGCGCGGGGCGCTCGCAGACCGCGCGGGCGTTCGCCGCGGCCCTGCAGTGCGTGAGCCCGGACCGTGCGCTCGGAGGAGCTCCGGGCTGCGGCTTCTGCGACGGCTGCCACACCGCCCTGATCGGCACCCACGCGGACGTGACGACCGTCGCCGCCGTGGGCGCCCAGATCCTCGCCGCCGACATGCGTGACACGGTACGCAAGTCGTTCACATCGCCGGCGAACGGCCGCTGGCAGGTCATTCTGGTCGAGGACGCCGAGCGTCTGAACGAGAAGTCCGCCAACGCGGTCCTGAAGGCCGTCGAGGAACCCGCTCCGCGGACGGTGTGGCTGCTGTGTGCCCCGTCCCTGGAGGACGTGCTGCCGACGATCCGCTCCCGTTGCCGCCACCTGAATCTGCGCACCCCCTCCGTGGAGGCGGTCGCGGACACGCTCGTGCGGCGCGACGGCATCGAGCCGGGGATCGCGTCGGCCGCCTCCCGCGCCACCCAGGGCCACGTCGACCGCGCCCGCCGGCTGGCCACGGACGAGCGGGCCCGCGCACGGCGCGCCGAGGTGCTGCGGCTCCCGCTGCGGATCGATGACGTCGGAGCCTGCCTCAGAGCCGCTCAGGAGCTGGTCGACGCGGCCACGGAGGACTCCAAGGAGCTGGCGGAGGAGATCGACGTCAAGGAGACCGAGGAGCTGAAGGCGGCACTCGGCGCGGTGCAGGGCGGCCGGATGCCACGCGGCACCGCGGGTGTGATGAAGGAGCTGGAGGAGAAGCAGAAGCGCCGCAGGACCCGTACCCAGCGCGACAGCCTGGACCAGGCACTCAGCGATCTCACGGGCTTCTACCGCGACGTCCTCGCCCTCCAGTTCGGCTCCCGCGTGGCCCTGGCGAACACGGACACCGAGGACGCCCTTGACCGACTGGCCCGTGGCAGCACCCCGGAGTCGACACTGCGCCGTATCGAGGCGATCGCCGCATGCCGGGACGCCCTGGACCGCAATGTGGCGCCCCTGCTGGCGGTGGAGGCGATGACGATGGCGCTGCGGGCGGGGTGAGCGAGGGCGCCGGGGCGGAGAGGTACGACGGGGGAGCGCGTTCCCGGCCGTGGCGGTGAGAGCCGACCCGGGCAGCGGAGGCGACAGGACGGCGGCGAGCCCGGGACAGGCGGAAACCGCTCGCCGAGGACCGGACGCGATAGCTCGTACGAAGTGGCTATTCCACCTAACGTGACCAATTGATCGCTCAGGGTTACGCTCACCAGATGCACATCAGGCGCATTCCCGGACCGTCCCGCCGTCCCCACCCCTCCCGCCTCCTGTCGCTCCTGCGCCCGTTCCGCCCGACACGGACGCGCGGCACCCTGCTGGCCGCCACCGCACTGCTCATCTCGGCCTGTTCGTCGGGGAGTTCGACGACCACCACGGCGGAGGTGGCGCTGGCCGCGCTGCCACGGTCGACGCCGTCGGTGCTCGCCCCGTACTACGCGCAGAAGCTGATCTGGCACAGCTGCGGAGCGGCCGGTTTCGAGTGCTCCACGATGAAGGCCCCCCGCGACTACGGCAAACCCGCCTCCGGTGACGTGAAGTTGGCAGTCTCCCGGAAGAAGGCCACGGGTCAGGGCAAGCCGCTCGGCTCCCTGCTGGTGAACCCGGGCGGGCCGGGCGGGTCGGCGGTCGGCTATCTGCAGCAGTACGCCGGGATCGGCTATCCCGCGGAGATCCGGGCCCGCTACGACATGGTCGCCTTCGACCCGCGCGGTGTGGCCCGCAGCGAGCCGATCGAGTGCCTCGACGGGCCCCGCATGGACGCCTATGCGCAGACCGACATGACCCCCGACGACCAGAAGGAGAAGAACCTGCTGGTCGATGCGTACCAGCGGTTCGCGGAGGGCTGCGGCCGGCAGTCGGCGGACCTGCTGCGCCACGTGTCCACGGTCGAGGTGGCCCGCGACATGGACATCCTGCGGGCGGTGCTCGGCGACCAGAAGCTGAACTACGTCGGAGCCTCGTACGGGACGTTCCTCGGGGCGACGTACGCGGGACTGTTCCCGGAGCGGGTCGGCCGCCTGGTGCTGGACGGCGCTATGGACCCGTCCATCTCGGCGCTCCGGCTCAACGAGGACCAGACGGCGGGCTTCGAGACGGCGTTCCAGTCCTTCGCCAAGGACTGCGTACGGCAGCCGAACTGCCCGCTGGGCGGACGGGGCACCCCGCCCGCGAGGGTGGGCGACAACCTCAAGGCGTTCTTCAAGAAGCTCGACGCGTCCCCCATCCCCACCGGCGACACGAGCGGCCGCAAGCTCAGCGAGGCCATCGCCACCACGGGAGTGATCGCCGCGATGTACGACCAGGCGGCCTGGCCCCAACTGCGGGTGGCACTGACCTCGGCGATGAAGAAGAACGACGGCGCCGGGCTGCTCCTGCTGTCGGACAGCTACTACGAGCGGGGCGCGGACGGCAAGTACGCGAACCTCATGTTCGCGAACGCGGCCGTGAACTGCCTGGACCTGCCACCGGCGTTCTCGAGCCCGCAGGACGTGGAACGGGCGCTCCCGTCGTTCGAGAAGGCGTCACCGGTGTTCGGGGAAGGGCTGGCCTGGGCGTCACTGAGCTGCGCGTACTGGCCGGTCAAGGCGACCGGACAGGCCCACCGCATCGAGGCCAAGGGGGCGGCGCCGATCCTGGTGGTGGGCACGACTCGCGACCCGGCGACTCCGTACCCCTGGGCGCAGTCCCTGGCCGCCCAACTCTCCTCCGGCAGACTGCTCACCTATGAGGGCGACGGCCATACGGCCTACGGCCGCGGCAGCAAGTGCATCGAGGCGGCGGTCGACGCCTATCTCCTGCGGGGCACGCCACCCGAGGACGGAAAGCGCTGCTCATAGGTGCTGTGGCGCACTGCTGTGCGGCGCCCGGGAGGCATGGTCGGAGCACCCTGGGAAACTGTGTAGACTTACCGACGTTGCTGATCGCACCATAAGTGCGGACAGCGCGCCGCTTTAGCTCAGATGGCCAGAGCAACGCACTCGTAATGCGTAGGTCTCGGGTTCGAATCCCGAAAGCGGCTCCACCCGAACCCCAGCCCAGAGTGACTCTGAGCTGGGGTTTTTGCGTTCAGTGGATGCGGCGACGCCGCCGCGCACGGGCCGCGCGGGTGTCGGCGGTCTCAGTTTTGGTCTCAGTGGGGCCCGGATGGGGCCCGGTCGGCGGGGGTACGAAGAACTCGCCCATGCGCCGCATGGCGTCCCTGGACAGGTGCGATCTGCCCTTCACGTAGCGACGGGTCTGACTGATCTGGGTGTGTCGCAGGATCTCCATGATCGTGGGCATGTCCACGCCCAGCTCGTTAAGGATCGTGCCCGCGGTGTGACGGCTCCCGTCGTACAGCCGGCGGTCATCGATTCCGGCTTCCTTGAGCAGCTCCTTGAATTCCTCGTAGTCGGCGCGTGGATCCAGCGGGCGTCCATCCGGCCGGGAAAAGACGACGTCATGCTCTTGCCACAGCTCCCCGGCGGCGCCCCGCGTCGCTCCCTGCTTGGCCTTGTGGTCGTGCAGGAAGGGGATGAAGACGGGTGGGATCGGCACGGCGTTCCGGCTCTTCTTGGTCTTGGGGCGGGTGAAGACGAGTCCTCCCTGCTTGCGGTCTGGGCAGGCACTCGCGTGCTTGGTGCACGTCTTGGTGCACGGCTTCGGACAGCCACGCTTGTAGCCCTCGTGTGTGGTGCAGTCCGGAGGGCATGGTTCGAAGCGGTGCAAGCGCCCTCCACAAGCGTGTGGGTCGTCGCAGCCGTGCCGCCACGTAAGACGTTGTAGCTGCCACTCCGGGCGGAACAGCTCCGCATCCAGGTCGACGTACGACCATCGCAGACCGAGCGTCTCACCCTGCCGGAACCCCATGCCGACACCGACGATCCACCGCATGAAGGTAGGTCGCTTCGATGCGGCTTCGAGGAACGCTTTGGCCTCTTCCTTGGTGAAGGGGTTGGCCTCGGTCTCGTCGATGCTCGGTGGGTCCACGAGGGTGGCTACGTTTTCACCGACGATGCGGCGACGGTGTGCGATTTTCAGTGCGCGGGAAAGGATGCGGTGCACCTTCACGACATGCGACGGGGCGTGACCCGCCTCGAGCATGGCCCGGTACATCCGCTCCAGGTGCTCGGGCTGCAACTTGTCGATGCGGTGCTTGCCGACGCCGGGAATGATGTCGTTGCGGGTCTTCGACCAGTAGTCGTCGAGCGAGCGCGGCTTGAGCTTCAGGCTCGCGATGTCGGTGAGGTAGGTCTCCATCCACGCGGCAACGGTCGGTTTACGGCCTGCTGCGGGCGCGCGCCCCTGGTCCCGCTGACGCTCCAGGGCCTTGACCTTGCGTTTGATCTCGGGCTCTGTCTTGGCTCGACGATGGCGCCGGTCGGGGCCGCCGTCGCTCTTCACGCCCATGGTGACGCGGCCGTGCCACCAACCGTCGGTACCGAAGTAGATGGATGACTCCATGTTGGGCTTGCGGGGGCTCATGTGCTCCTCCATGCAGGAGGCGCCCCAAGCGGCATGCTGGGGGCGCCTCAGTGGCGTGCTCGGGGTCAGTAGGGCAGCGGGGCGAGATTCGCTACGTACGCCTCAAGGTCGGCCCGCCGAATCCGGCGCGTACGACCCAACTTGATGTACTTCAGGGCGCCTTCGGCCATCAGCTCGTAGACGGTGGAGCGACCGATGGCGAGCGCTTCGGCAGCCTCCTCTGGCTTGTACAGGAGTCGGTCGACGGGGGCGGCGATCGCGGTGCTCATCCGGGGTGCCTCCTCGGCAAGGCGTCTCGGGGCCCTTCTGGGAAGTCCGCTACATCCGCTACACCGCTACATCGCAGGTCAGCGGGGGTGTTTTTGTAGCGGAGGGGTGGCGTGTAGCGGCTACGCACGCGCTACGGGGTGGCGGGCGTAGCCGCTACACGCTTCGGTGCCGCTACAGATTTAGGGGCTCTGAGCTGGGCTGTAGCGGTGTAGCGGATGTAGCGGAGTCCTGGGGAGGGGGTGGGCAGTAGCGCGTCCATGCGTCCGCCAGGTCCTCCGCGTGGAAGCCCTTGAGGACTCCGCCGGCGGTGCGGATGTTGCGGGATCGGATGGGGGTGTTGTCGGCGGTCATGTACTCGCCGAGCATTCGGGCCAGGCGCCTGTTGTCGAGTGGCTTGCCGTCGAGGTCGGCCCAGGGGGCGTCGTCGAGGGCGTTGAGCCGGTCGAGGATGGCGATGGTGGGGAGCTTGTCCACGCCGATCAGGACGTGGTCGCGTAGGTCGCTCAGCAGGCGGATACCGAGGCTGTGTTTGTCGGTGGTCTGCGCGGCTCGCACGAGCGTTACGCAGGCTTCGCGGGCCCGCTCGGGCCACTGGCCACCGACGGCGTCCGCAATGGCGAGCAAGGGCTCCCACACGTCGGCGGGGCGGTCGGTGACCCCGTCGGGCATCTCGGGCCAGGCTCCGAGCACGAACCCCCGTGCCGGCTGCGCCCAGTCTGCGAGTCGGTCTCGGAGCTTGTGCCCCTCGGCTTCGTGGATTCGTGCGCGGAAGGGTTCCACGCGTTCGTTGCGGGCCCGCCGGCGCATGCGGATGACGATGGAGCGGGTCAGGATCGTGTCCGGTAGCGAGCCGAGTCCGGCGACCGCGACCGCGCAGTACGAGGGGAAGGCTTGAACGGTCTGGTTGCCGCCGTCTCCAATGCACCGGTAGGTGACGCCGGTACGGCGGTGTCCGGCATTCAGGAAGCCTCGCAGGTCCTCGTTGTCGCCTGCCTTGGGGCCGAAGATGGTGTCGATCTCGTCGAACAGGATTGTGGGCCGCCCGTCGGCTCCGGACACGGCCCGGAAGAGGGCGGCGGCGGACGCGTTGACCGCGACCATGGGGTGCGGCACGAGCGTTTCCACGATCTCCAGCGCCCGCGACTTCCCCGAGCCAGGCTCGGGCGACAGGAAGGCCAGGCGGGGTGTGGAGTCGAAGCAGTCGAGCAGGTGGGCGTGCGCGTCCCACAGAGCTACCGCGACATACGCCGCGTCGGTGGGGAAGACGTTGAAGCGGCGGTGGAAGGCTTCCACTTCGTCGAGTAGCGCGGCCCCGTCGATGGGCGTGGGGGTCATGCGGCGGCCCTCCTTTCTGTGAGCGCGGTGGGGGCTCCGGTGCAGACGCCTTTGTGGGTGTCGTAGTCCGTGACCAGGTCGGCCACGGCTTGCTGTCCGCGGGCGGTGCCGGTCTGTCCGCAGGTGCAGGCGCAGGCGGCGGTGGGGGTGTCGCCGTGGCGCGTGGACCAGCGGGCTCCGTCCCAGTGGTGCCGGTAGACCGGTGGGGCGTAGATGCGGATTCCGGGCCGGTCCGGTGTCGGGTCGGGGGTGCTGTGGCGCGCGTCGGATGCCCGGAACTGGTTCGAGCGAAGGGCAGTTACGACGCCCTTGCGGGCGGCGCCTTTCGGCTCGCCTACGGCCGTCGTGTCCACAGGCTGTGGAGCGGCGGGCGGCCCGCTCTGGGTGGTGGTGGGGCAGTCCAGGGCGGGGGGAGTCGGCGCCGTCATGCCGCCTCCCGTGGGGTGGCGTGGGCGATGACCCAGTCCAGTGCGCTGCGGATGGTGGTGCGGCACTCGGCCGGCGGCAGTCCGGTAGCCTCCCCCGCCCCCTGGATTGCCTCTTCCACCACGTGCCGCGGGATGTCGCCCCACGCCACGAACCGCGCCACCTTGCAGGCGCTTCGGTGCAGGGTGTTGTTCCGCCCGTTCGGGCCGCCCTCAACCGTGGAGGCGACGACGGCACACTCACGTTCCAGGGCGGTCCGCGCGGCACGGGTGCCGTCGTGGACCCGTACGGGCACCGGAGCGGGCTTGTCCGCCTCGGTGAGCAACGCCGTGAGCCAGCCCGGTAGTTCGGCTACGGGCGCGTCGTGGGTGACCTCGTAGGTGCCGTCGGGGGTGGTGCTGCCGGGGGCGACGACGTATCCGCCCCATGCGCGGGTGTCGATGTGCGGTCCGAGACGGTCCACGCTGCACTTCAGCCGGACCCCTGTGGGGGTGGTGAAGTAGAGGTGTTCACCGCGTGCCGTCCGCACTCGGTAGGTATCGGGGAGCACCTGTCGGGCGCGCTCGCAGAGCGCTTGCAACGAAGTGGCGCCGTCAGGCGCTCCTTCTGGCTCTTCTGCCTTGACGGGATCCAGGTCGATGACGAGCAGTCCGGCCGGGCCGGTCGCGATGCCGACGTTGTAGGGCCGGTGCGCCCACGCGGTGTGGATCAGTTCAGGGTCGGTCGTGGCGCGCTCTTCTGGGGTGCGGTGTCTGTCGGCGCAGCGTCCGGTGCCGGGGCAGGCGCGTTCGGCGTGTCCTGCCGGGCGCTTGCTGCCGGGGTGGAGCGGGATGATCGGCCAGCCGCGTTCGGCCGCGGTGAGGGCGGAGGCGAGCAGGTCCGGCAGTAACGGCCCGTGGCCGTCTCGCCGGGTGTCTGTCGTTTGGGTCATGCTGGGAGACCTCCACAGGTCTGTTGATGGCAGGTGGATGGGCGGCGGCCCCGGTTCTTGGTCGGATGGGGGCCGCCGTCGTCTTGGGTGGGGGTCAGGCGGCGGCGGTGTCGTCGCCGCGCGTGGCGGTCAGTCGGCCGTCTAGGGCGCGAACGACCGTGCCGCCTGTGGTGAGCGCCTTGACGGCCTTGGACACGGCGCCCTTGGACAGGCCCGTGATCACGGTGAGGTCCTTTTGGAGGAGCGGTTCGTCGGCGGTCTCGATGGCCTTGAGGACGCGGGCGGTGGCGCTGTCCGCGGCGGGCTCGTCCGGGGCCGTGTCCTTGATGAGGGTGAGTGTCGGGGCGCCCGCGGCTTCCACTGTGGGCGCGATGGTCCGGGACCAGGGAGTGCGGTCGGGCAGGGCGATGACGACTGTCTTGTCCATGTAGCGGACCTTGACCGGGTCGGGCTTGCGCTTGCCGTCCCGGATCAACGCCACGCCGGGGACGGGGAGTTCGTCGGCGTTCCAGCCCTTGGCCTGTGCGTCCTCCCCCAGAACCACGCGAGCCTCGGCGGGGGTGCGGACCGCGAGGCAGATGGAGACGCCGATCTGCGGGGCGATCTGCTTGGGGATGCCGTCGCCGATGGTGGGCTTCTGGGTCATCCACCACAGGTCGATGCACGCCGCACGGCCCATCCGGGCCAGGGACTCCAGGCCCGGCAGCGCGGAACGGTTCACGGTACGTGTCTTGCCGTCGCTGGTCTCGGTCTCGTAGGGGACCTTGTCGGCGGCGGTCATGACTTCGGCGCCCTCGTCGACGACGACCGTGATGCGCGGACGGTCGGCGGTGGGGGTCCAGGTGTCCTGTCCCTTGGGCAGGATGCTGAGCCGGTCCAGCATCTCCGTCTCCAGCTCGTCGACCACGTCGACGACTTCACGCGGGGTGGAGGCGACGCGGGCCCGGTGGTCCCACAGGCGGCCTTCCACGCGCTTGAGGTCGATGATGACGAGCGCGTTCGTCTCCCCTTCGGATGCGTCATACAGCAGCGGCCGTGACGCGACCGACTTGCCGGCGCCGGACCGTCCGGCGATCAGCAGCCGTTCCCCGAGCGGCACGGTCACGGACTCGCCGGTGACGGTGTCGACCCCGAGCGAGCGTCGCTCGGGCGCCCACTTCAGATCGTCGCCATCGGCCGCACTGCGGGTGCGCAGGATGAGTTCGGCCCAGCCGCCTTGCTTGCCTGCCTTGATCTGTATGCGCAGGCTCGTGCGGGTGCCGAGCAGGGCACGGACGTGGTCCTCCGCGGCGCGGAGTTTGGTGGCGGTCCAGGTGCCGTCGAGGCGGATGGCGCACACGATGCCCGCCTCGGTCAGCTTCGGTCGACCGGACAAGGTGTCTTTGAGCCCGCGCTGTTCGGCATGCTCCTTCCAGTGCTGCGGCTGCAACCGCTTCAGCAGTGCGGACTCTTCGGCGGTGGGCTTCAGGCCGGTGGTGTCGCGTTCGCGCACGGCCACCCACACGGTCAGGGCGGTGATGGCGGCAACGACGGTGACGGCCGACCACACCCACACGCGGGTCGGGACTTGGGGCAGGTAGAGGTATCCGGCGGCTCCGAGGGCGGCGCCGGTCTTGGTGGCGAACAGCCACATCGGGTCCGGCACGCGCCGCTTGGCGGTGCGCAGCTCCCGTTCGGCGCGGTGGCGCAGGGAGGTGACGCCTTCGGGGTCGACGGCGCGGGCGCGTTCCAGGGCGGCGCGGGCGTCGGCCACGAGCGGCTTGCGCTGGGCGCGCAGGGCGGCGCGGCGGTCGGCTTCCTTGCGCCACACGTCAGCGGTCCAGCGGGCGGCGGTGGCTGCGTACTGACGGTGGGTGCGCCAGACTTGGGACTGACTCACAAGGTCCTCGTCTCTGGGGTGAGTGGGTCGGACGGTGGCGGGCCCTGTACGGCCCGCCGCTGTCACGTTGAGTGGTCGGTTTCCGGGTTTCCTGGTTTCCGAGAGGGGCCCTACGCGTGCGCGCGCGAGGACGGAAACTTCCGTCACCCTGCGTCGCTACGGGGTCTCTGGCGGCCGAACAGCCTGCCGGGGGTCAAACCCCACCCGGAAGGGGTCACAGGCGCTCTCAGGGGCGCCTGCCCGGTTGGCCGTTCTAGGCTGACTCCGTGGGTAGGCCGAAACCGCACGAAGTGCCCCCGCCGTACCGGCGGTTCGCTGGCTATTGCGATGTCTGCGACATGGGCCTGCAGTGGGAGGCGAACAGCCGCACCGCACTGGTTGACGGTGAAGGCAACGCATCGTGCGAGGAGTCGTTCACGGGACGGCACGAGCTGATACCGCCTAGCTGGCGCCGCAGGCGAGACTGACAACCTGCCTACGGCCTTGAAGGGCTTCAGCCGGTCTTCCGGCCGCGCTTGCCGGTGCCCTTGGTGCTGGTGGTGACCGAGCGGACCACGCTGACCACGGCCCATCCGAGGACGAGCGCGATGAAGGCGAGCATCGCGAGGTTCGCGGCGATGGCGGTGAGGACGCCGACGAGGAGCGGGCCGAAGTAGACGCCGGCCGCGACCGCCCCGGCGCCGACTCCGGAGCCGAGGGCGATGCGCTGCACGGTGCGGTCCGGGGGCGCCTGGTGGATGTGGACCACCTGTGGCCCAGTGGGCTGTTGGGCAGGCAGGGCAGCGGGGTCGGCGTAGACGTGGTGGCCGTCGGGGAGCTGGACGACCGTCAACGGGCGGTGTGCGGGGAGCTGTTCCATCACGAGCCCTCCGGGGCGTTGTCGGGGAAAGCGCAGGCAGTGCACATGCCGAGCGAGGACGGGATGACGTATCCCGCATCCCGGCGGCAGGCGGGGCAGGTGCGGCGGGCGGCGTTGGCCTTGGCCAAGGCGGCCCAGCGGGCCGGGGTCATCGGGCGCACCGGTTTCGCCTCGTCGATGCGGTAGAGGTAGGCGACCAGCGGGCCTCGCCGTCGCCGGGGCCGCTCCACCTGCGCCACCACGTCCTGACCCCCGGGACGCAGTCCCAGGGCGCGGAGCTGGCGGTAGGTGGCGTAGCCGTCCGGAGCGAGCCGCCACCGGTACACGGGCAGCGTCGCCATCAGGCGACCTGGGCGCCGCGTTCGGCGCGCAGAGTGTCGCGCAGGGTCCGGGCGTTCGCCGGCGAGGTACGGACCTCACGGCGGATGCCCTCGGCAGTCAGCCTGGCGTCCGGCCAATCGGCCGTGGCCTTCCGCGCCTCATCCAGCAGCTCGTCTGGAGTGCGCTTCGGACGCGGGGTTCGGGCAGCCTCGGGCACACGGCCCGTGGCCCCGCGTGGACGAGGCGACTCGGCAGCCGCCGCGCGCCGCTCGATCGGCGCCGGGGTCGGCTGCTCGATCGCGTGGACCGGCTTGGCCGTCACGGTCGACTTCAGGAAGCCGACGGCCACCGGTCGAGGCAGCACCGTCACGTTCGGCGTGATCGGCGCCAGGGTCGATACCGCGAGGTCAGAACTAGACCGATTCCTCACGGTCTCGGTCGATTCCTCCGTATTCTCGATCGGGGCCTTGGTCGGGGTGGGGCGGTGGTGGAGGACCTTTGCGACGAGGTCGGAGCCGAAGTAGATCGACCCGACCGGCAGTGAGGTGGCGAGCAGTACGAGGGCCCAGTTCGCTGGGTCCCAGTCGGCCAACCGTCCCCAGTCGACCGTCCGGCCGTGAAGCTCCGGGACGAGGCCGTGGACGTAGTTCAGGACGAGTGAGGCGATGGTGTAGGCGGCCAGGACGCGCAGGGCGAACGTGCGGTCCCGTCCGGCGAGTACAAGGGTGGCGATCAGAGCCAGGGCCATGAGGCCGTCGACGACGAACGGGTACAGCGTCGCGGCGGTGTCGTCGGCGCCGATGGCGCCGGCGATGTCGCGCAGGGCGTTCCAGGACACCCGGAAGGCCATCGCGACCACGACGACCAGCGCGAGCACGAGGGCGGCGCGGCCCTTGCGGTGCAGCTTCATGCGGCACCGCCCGTGTGCCCGGACTGGCCGTTGATGTGGTCACGGTGTGCGGCGAGCACGCGCCGGCGGGCCCGGCGGATACGCCGCTCGTCCAGCTCGCACGGCGTGCGGTCGATGACGAGGATCTGTGCGTCCAGCAACTCCATCTCCGCCCGGATGACGGGCATCTCCGCATCGATGGCCTCCAGCTCCGCGTCCGTGGGCTCCATCCACGGCTCGAACGCGGTAACAGCGTCCTGAACAGTCACGATGTGGTCCATGGGTCGTGTTCTCCCTAGCAGGTTGGCAACGGCCCGAACAGCGGCCCCGGTGTTCCAGCACCGGGGCCGCACGCCGTTGAAGTCGGAACATCCGGCTCCCCTCAGCGCTGCGCGTGCGAGACGTGCAGCGGAGGCAACCGGCCGCAGCAGGCGTACTGCGGCGAGGTCAGGCGCGACGTAGCCGCGCGATCCGTCTTTTCGACTCGGGGAGACGGAGCCCACCTATGCAGTTCTCAAGCAACGGTCCACGCGGTGAGCGCGGTAACCCCAGGTCGGGGCTCCCGTCTTCACGGGGCTCACCAGGCGCGTGCAGTGCAGGCGAAGGCAACTCAAAGGTATTGCTCCGCTTGCTCAACTTGTTGGTACAAGCTGACGGTGTTGATGCTGCACCCACGGACAGTGAGTCGTCAAGCGATTGAGGCGAACATGTACCAACGAGTTGACCGAGTGAGTCATGATGGGGGCATGAACAAGCAGCCCAAGTACCGGCAGGTGGCCGATGCACTGCGCCGAGAGATCGACAACGGCACGTACGCGCCGGGCGCGCGGCTGCCGTCGGAGAGCGACCTCATGAAGCAGTTCGACGCTTCACGGAACACGGTCCGCAACGGCCTGAGCCTCCTGGTCAGCCAGGGCCTCATCTCGTCGAGCCAGGGACTCGGGTACGAGGTGCGGTCCCACGAGGTGTTCAAGCTCAACGCGTCCCGGTTCGAGAACCTGGACTTCCCGCAGAACGGCGACGCGTACAACACCGACGTCACTAGCGTCGGCCGCCGTCCTCACCAGACGTTCCGAGTCGAGATGACCCCGGCGTCCGAGGACGTTGCGAAACGACTCAAGGTCGACGCCGGCACCACGACGGTCCTGCGCTTCTGCCACCGCTACGTGGACGACGTGCCGTGGTCCACCCAGGCCACCTGGTACCCGGGGTGGCTCGTCGAGCAGGCCCCGCGGCTTGCAGAGCCGGGCGACATAGACGAGGGGACCACGCGCTACCTCGCAGCTCACGGGATCGAGCAGGTGGGCTACTTCGACGAGATCGCCACGCGGATGCCGACACCCGAAGAGGCGCGCCTTCTGGAGCTCGGTGCCGGGGTGCCGGTGCTGCTCTGGACGCGAACCGGCTACTCGGAGAACCGGCCGATCCGATGCACGGTCACCACCTTCCGGGGGGACCTGAACCAGATGAACTACGAGATCGGCAACCTGTCCGGCCGCGAAGAGAACGAGCCCCAGTGAGAATCTGCGCCGCACAACCCGAGGACCTGGCCGAGCTGCTCGCCTTCCGAGAGGAGGCGGCAGCTTGGCTGTCCCGCCTTGGTACCGACCAGTGGCAACGGCCTTACCCGGCAAACAAGTTGCTCGCGACGATAGAGGCCGGCACGGCCTTCATGGTGCGCGACGGCGACACCACGGCGGCCACGATCACACTTTCCCCGGAGGCTGAGGAAGGGCTTTGGACCGAAGAGGAACTTCGGGAGCCCTGCCTGTTCATCAACAAGCTGACTGTGGCGCGAACGCACGCCGGTCTGAACGTGGGTGGGCGACTCCTGAATTGGGCGAGTGATCGGGCCTACCGAACAGGTGCGAAGTGGCTTCGGCTGGATGCCTGGACGACCAACGCGGCTCTGCAGGCCTACTACCTCCGTCAGGGATTCGAGCATGTCCGCACCGTCCGCCAGGGCGTAGCAGTGAACGGCGGACCGAGGGTTTCGGGGTGGCTCGCGCAGCGTAGGACGCGTCCGGCAGAGCACGGCTTCACGGACGACACGCCTGCTCATGACCTAAAGGCGTCGGAGGGCGCCTTTCCCGGCTGCATGCACTCGGACAACTAAAGCCCGCATTCCTCCCGAAGCGACGCCGCCGTTAATGCCAGCCCAGTTCGAAAATCGAAACAAAGTCTGGCTCGCTGTCAGTCCCATCTCCTACGATGGGGCTTCGGGGAGCAAGCTGCTGGAGGAGTCGCATGAGTACATTTAAACGAGAAGCCGACATGTTGCGACCTCTAACCGAAAGTCGGCACAAATTTACCTCCCCTCGGACGCCCTGGGAATACTTTTACGAGATTCAAACACCAAAGGGCGTCGCAGATCTCGTTCTTGCCGTTTTCAACAGGCAAGTGATAGAGGATCGGAGGAAATGGAGAGTGCATCCGATCCAATCGAAATCTGCGATTGACGTCATCGCCTTTCTGACCGCTTCACATCAACAATGGGAGGCGGGAAGTAGAACATCCCCTGCCGCCGCGACCTCGGAAATTGCAACTCACACCCTGACATCTACATCCCACCTCACACAACAATTGATGCCTATGTTGATTGAGTATGGCTGGGTGGAACGACCAGGGCGTGGCCAATGGAAGGTACGGCACCCTTACCAGTGCCCGACGACGAGCATCTATGCCATCGAAGTGAAGCGCTCCGACTGGCAACGCGCCCTGGGGCAAGCTATCCCGCACGCGAACTTCGCGAATAAGACATTCTTGGCGATGGATGAAGCGCGACTTCCAAAAGTAAAGGAGAATCTGCTTAGTGCGCTGAGCCATGCAGGCGTCGGTCTGCTCTCCCTTTCAGCGGATCGACTGAAAGACCCGCTGGAAGTGATTGCCAATCCGTCGCGAAGGTCACCCAAAAGCACGGAGCGCTTCGTAGTGGCTGAGCGCTTGCTTGCAGTTCGCGGATCAGGCGGTAATTCAGGGTTTTGGGGGCACGTATTTGGCAGGCTGATCACTACCAGCAATGGTGAGGATCCCCGAAATTCGAAGCTTCTTCTTACTTAAGTCGATCTAGCCACAGATCTAGATGCTTAGGATCGTTTGCATTGTTGAGTGGTACGACAGGTGACGCCGAGTCCCTAAAATCTCTGGCCTCTCTGGCGATGGAACGCGTACCCGCCCTTCGACCGCGCGAGTGATCCGATGCACCAGCCACGATCTCGGCAGTCTTCAGCAGATAGTGCGCCCCTGCCTTCGCCTTGTCCCACAGACCAGGCGTTTGCGCTCGGCAGAACTCGCAACCGCACCCGCCCTGGCCCGGCAGTGCCGAGAGCAGCGCGTCTGTCGCCACGTCGACGACGTGCAGAAGACTGCGACGGAATGTCCGGTTGGTTGGCGCCGGCCGGGGAGTCGTACGTTTGATCTTAATGACTTTGGTATCGGCGAACGATCTCTCACCTGATCCGATTCCAGTGGAGAATCCACTAGCCCCCCAGGCAAGCGCCGCCCATCCAGTCAGCGCAGTATTGGGCAGAATCAGGAACTTATCATTTTCCTCGCATACGCTCGAAAGCTCGACGTACCCATCCAAGATTTCGGGCGATGCAAGCTGCCCGTACGGCTGGCCAAGCAGAGGCCAACGAACGCGAACGTAGAGAATATCCTCGTCCATATCAAGCAATTCGGCGAGGAGTGAGTCTCGCAGACGCTCTGTGGTCAACCAGGTGTAGGGAACGGTGACATTGACCGCAAGATTTTCGTGATCGCGGATCTCTTCGCGCGCCCACTTCACGCAGTCCCGTAGGGTTTGCAGGCTTCCAGACCTGTCAGACGGATCCATCCACAGGCCCGGTGTCAGCAGCACCGTGGCCCCCAGGTCGCGCTGAGTGCGCACGACTTCCTTTACCCACTCCTCGGTCCAACCGGAGGGAAGAGGGCGGTTGAAATAAGGCCACCTTCGTGATGTCGATGTACCGGCATACGGCTTACCATCACGCTGATCCGCCAGCATCGTGCCGAAGGATTCGGGTCTCGCAAAGCATTCCGGATCAGCAATCTGGATAGGTGCAGCAGCAGTGTTATGAAAGAAAGTAGGAATGCCTGATTGGCCAGAAGGTCGCATCCGTGGAATTGGTGCCACCACTCCAAGGTTCAGAGAATCTCCATGCAAAGCATTGATGCGATTCAAGACGCCCGGAATAACCGATGAATGCTGATGGCTGCGTTGGATCAGAAAGAGCGGCTTGCCACCGGCAAGGCATTCCCTGGCCGCGCTAAAGCGTTCTTCGTCAAAAGAATCCTCCAAGGCTTCGGCATCAGCCTCCGCTTCCGCATCCCAACCGAAAAGGTCGTCGTCGATTGTCTCGGCATCCGAGAATTCCGCGTTCGCCGAGTCCACGACGAAATGCAGTTCGTCGTCACCACTCATAACCTAATCCCCCTTGATACGACGAATAGCTTTGGCTACAGTGCCCCTCTTATGAGGCTGCTCGGAGAGGCATCGATCAATCAAATCGGCCACACTAGCCGGGATGTGATCGGGCAGCGACGGTTTACGCGCAATGCGCTTGAAAAACTCGTCCCACGCCAGTGTTTCTCCTTGCGCGACAAACGGGTGTTCTCCAGTCGCCGCCTCGTAGAGCACCACGCCGATTGCCCAGAGGTCACTTGCCTTAAGTGCCCTTTCCCCACGAAGCTGCTCAGGCGCCATGTACATGGGCGTCCCAATCATCTGGGGATAGCGAGTAATGGATTCTACGTCCATCAACTTGGCGAGCCCCAGATCCAGGACGACCGGATGCGCGTAATCTCCGCCCCGAAGGGCGATGTTGGCGGGCTTGAGGTCTCGATGCAAGAGGCTCGCTGCGTGAATCGCCGATACGCCGTTCAACAAGCCGCTCGCTAGGTTGACAAGTTCGTCAGCAGTAGGGCGATCTTGCGGAATTGCGTCGGCGAGGTCGCCTCCCTCGATGTACTCGAAGACGAGCGTCACCCTGCGCCGTCCTTCGATAACCAGGGGAACGACGTTGTCCAGGCGAACAACGTTTTCGGACGCTACCCTCCGGTAACTAGTGATCTCGCGGCGCAGGCGCTCCAGGTCCGCGTCATCCCTATAGATGATCTTGTAGGCCGCAACCCGGTCGCCGTCAACAACCTTCCACGTCTCCCCGAACGTGCCCGTGCCGAGATACGACACGGACGAGATGCCGAGCGCTCGTTCAACGTCGGCAGAGGAGAATCGCTGATCCATGAGCTTGTCCCCCGGTGTACAGGAAGGCATATGACGCCCTGCCAGGTTATACGACAAGCGCGCGATGGAGATGTCGTCCGAACGCCCTGCCAGGCTTTCAGTTCGGCGGCACTGGCACCCGCGGAGCGTGACCCTTCGGCGTCTGGCCCACCGGGAGTCGCCTTGCGATGAGCACCGGGAGCACGAGCAGCCTCACTTTGGGCGCTCGCCTTCGTGGCGGCGCAGGCTGAGGGGGTCGCGCGCGGTCACCACCCCACGGTCTCAATCTCGGTCTCAGTCAATGCCTGTTCTGTGAGCGTCCACCCTTGTCGCCCTCCGTCTGGAACGCCCGCTGACCAGGCAAGCACCTGTCTCTGCATACAGTCATGGACACCTACAGACCAAGATCGGACAACTCGTAATGCGTAGGTCTCGGGTTCGAATCCCGAAAGCGGCTCCACCCAAACCCCAGCCCAGAGTGACTCTGAGCTGGGGTTTTTGCGTTCAGTGGGATGCGGCGACGACGCCGCGCACGGGCGGTGCCGATGTGTATGCGCGTAGGCATGTCCACGCCCAGCTCGTTTCAGGTTCGGGCGGCATGCTCTTGTCACGGCTCCCCGGTGGCGCCCCACGTCGCTGTGGATCGACGCGAGTCTTTCGTGGCGGACGAGCGTTTGCGCCCTGTTCCCCGAAGGCGCCGGCCGAGCCGGCTGCGGATGCCGTTGGCGACGGGGATCCGGTCAGTCGCTCTCCCGGTAGTTCATGAACCAGTGGGTGTCGAAATAGCGGGCCATGGTGAACCGGTGGTGCGGGTCGATCAGAATGCGGCAGACGAACTCCGCGGCCCGGCAGTCGAAGGGGACGTACTCGCCGTCGAAGGACAGGACCACGACTGGCCAACGATCGGGGTCGTCGCCGTCGGCCCGCCAGCAGTACAGGTCCTCGTGCTCAGTGCCGGCCCAGCTGAGCAGGCCGTCCTCCCTGAGACCCGGCCACGGCTCCTGGTTCAGGTCCAGATATCCGTCGAAGGCGCCCTCGCCGAACGTTTCGACCATGCACTTGTAGTCGCTCGGCAGCGCGGTGCCCAGGCGTGACTCCACCTCCGTCCAGTCCATGTCCGGCCGCCGGGCGTGCTGTGTCCAGCCGGTGATCCCTTTGAGCCGCTCCATCCAGTCGACGTCCTCGTCCGGAGCGACCGCCAGGGGTTCCGGCACCTCCCGGTGAGCGACCACCAGCACCGGGCGCTCGACTCCACCGGCGTCCCGCGCCGTACCCGTGCCGACCCACTGATCCCCGTACGCCCACGCCCGGATCTTGACGGCCCGGCCCTCGAAGGGGGCGAGGAGCGCGGCGCCCCCGAACTCGTCGACCGTCGGGTCGGTGAAACCGTCGAGGACGAGGGTGCGCGGGGCGCCGTACCTGCCGTCGAGCAGGTCGGTCAGAACCTGCGGGTCCAGGTCGTCCGGCAGGTACATATGGCCGTCGCCGGGGCCGAGCCGGGCCAGCAGGTCGTTGACGGTCGCTTGTGTGAGCTCCACAGCGGACAGTGAAGCGCACCGCACTGACAACCCCGGCGCAGGCCCACGCGCCGGATGCGCCGAGGAAGCGAGTACGCGCATGCGCGGAGGAGCCGACGGGAGGGCCGGGGCCGCGGGTGGATCGTGCCGGGGCCACTGGTTGTTGCGTTCGTGGACCATCCAAATCCACGGCTCCGTCGCCCGGTCGGATCACTCTGTGCCCCGTCAATGAACCTGTTCGATCGGGGACATCTTGTTCAGCCTTCATGATGAGTGCCGTCACGCCCATGTGGGGCGTCGTGACTTTCTCGGACTCGCGGCGGGTGCCACGCTGACTGCGGCCGGGATCGGCTCCCTCCTGGGTGCCGCGCCGGCGGCGGCCGCACCGGCCCATGCCGATCCTGCGAACGACCCGGATTCCCCCCTGCGTTTCGCGCTGGTGACGGACACCCACGTGAATGTGGGTTCGCCCCAGACCACGCAGTGGCTGACCCAGGTATGGGCCTCGATCGCCGCCCGTACCCCGGATCTCGTGCTGCACTGCGGGGACATCACCGACACCGGGCGGCCCGACGAGTTCGACCGTTACGCTGAGATCCTCCCGCCCGAGCTGCACGGCAAGATGCACTACTCAGCGGTAGCGCGATGTACGCGCCGGCCGTGCCCCTCGACGACGGATCGGCGCTGCTGACCACGGAGTGGGGCGTGATGTCCCGGATCGACCTGGCGACGGGTGCCGAGCGCTGGCGGACCGACCTGGCCGTACGCGTCTTCAACGCCGGCGTGGTGGTCAACGGTGCCACGGCGTGGGTCCAGTCGATCGACGGTCGGCTGCTCGGAGTCGACCTGACCGACGGGACACCTCGGGGACGCCTCCAGCACAGCCTGGCGTACTCCTTCAGCACGCGGCGTCGTCGGCGACATCCTGGTCGTCGGTGACCAGAACGGCATCGTGGCAGGCATCGACCTGCCGTAGTGCACCGCGGACGCGGATCGAGCCGGCTTCGCCCCACGGGGGGCGAGGCCGGGCCACGGTGAAGACGCACATCAACCGGATCTCCGCGCGGAACACGGCGACCGACCGGGCCCGGGGCGTGGGCCGGGCCCACCGGAGCAAGCCGACCGTCGGCCGACCACAGGCCGGCGGTCGGGTGCGCCGAGAGTCAGCCGTCGGCCGGACAGTCCGAGCGCGGCTGTGCCAGATGGGCGAGCAGGCGGTCGAGCAGGTGCCGGTCGCCCGGTAGCGAGAAGTGGTCGACGTCCGGGTTGTCGGTGAGACCGAAGCGATGGCAGGCCATGGCCCGCCAGGCCAGGACCGCTTCGTTGGTGATGTCCTCCTGGTTGCCGTCGCCGTCCCGGTACAGGAACCGGCCGGGCTGCGCGATCTGCCCGGCGGACAGGTTCGGCAGTCGTGCGCCCACCACCGTGGGGAGCCCTGATCCCCGTTCCGCGTACACATCCACGTCGGGGAAGGACCGCGCGTCGGCGAAGCGGACAAAACCGATGTAGTGGTCGGCGATCTCCCTGGCCGTCGGCATCCCCGCGTCGGCGAACAGTTCGGGGTAGTCGCGCGGTGTGTAGCTGCGGCCGGTCGAGGTGTCCTGGACGACGACCTCACGGTTCTCGAAGATCCTGGGGTCGGACGCACTCATGTAGCTCGACGGCGCGCTCCGGTACAGACGCGCGCTGCTCTCGGCGTTCTCCCTGGTCGTCGGATAGCCGAAGTCCTGGATGTTGAGCCCGGTGAACAGGACCGGGTACAGCAGGCCCTGTCCGGGGAAGTTGCCCGCGATCGGAGTGAACCCCTGGATGTAGGTGTCCCGCCAGGCGCGCGACATATGGGTGAGGAGGTACTGCGCGTAGAGCGGGCCGTTCGAGTGGGCGACCAGGTGGACCGGCCGGTTGCCGTTGTCCCGATAGGTCTTCTCGATGAGTTCCCGGGTCCGCTCGAGGAAGCCGCCCATGTCCGGGGTGAGCCGGGAGTCGTAGCCGGCGACGCGGATGTCGGTGTTCCGGCGGTGGCCGTGGGCCTCCAGTGCCCGGTAGAACGGCTCGTAGAAGGGTGCGCTGTCGGTCCTGCCGTAGTCGAGGAGCCGTACGTCGACACCGGGCGCGTTCGAGAAGCGTGACGCCATCGGTTTCGAGGGGTTCGCGTCGTACCGCAGTGTCAGCAGCCTGTCCTGGCAGACCTGGCTGAACAACCGGCTTGGGTGATCGTTGCGGTACCAGTCCTCGAAGCTGCCCGACCGGGGGCATCCCGGCGCCGCCGTTTGGTGATCGACGACGACCTGGAGCCTGGTCAGATGGAACGCGGGAAGCAGCACGACGGGTGTCGTGCCCGGCGGGGACGCACCGGCCGTGCCGGGGAACACGGTCAGTACGACCAGCGCGGCGATCACGATCCGAAGCCAGGACGCCTCACGCATCCGACACCGTCCCATCGCGGTTGCGGTCGTCGCTCCTCGCGGAGGCAGTGCGGCACACGCGGACGGGGATTCCCGTCCGTACGACGACCGGTGGGGGAGCAGGCCCGCCCCACCCGGACGTAGCGGCGGTCACCGAAAGTGGTCGGCCGTCACACCAGTGTGACCTCCGCCCCGGCCGACCGCCATCCGGGCCCGCGGGCCCCGGGCCGTGACACCGGTGCTTCTCCGCCCTGCCCCGGCGCTACCGGGGCGCCATGCGCTGGCGCACGGCCTCGTAGGTGAACAGGGCGGCCGACACCGCCACGTTGAGCGAGTCCACCTGGCCGAACATCGGGATCTTCGCCTTGGTGTGGCGGCCCGCCAGCCACTGGTCCGACAGGCCGTACTTCTCGCTGCCGACGAGGATCGCCGTGGGCCCGGTCATGTCGACGTCCGCCATCATGAGGTCCGTGTCGGGGGTCGTGGCGACGACGTTCACCGAATGCTCGGCGAGCCAGCGCACGACGTCCTCCGACTCGGCCGAGGCGATCGGGACGGCGAAGACGGTGCCCTTGCTGGCCCGGATCACGTTGGGATTGCCCCAGTCCGTCACGGGATTGGCGGAGATGACCGCGGTCACGCCCGCCGCGTCCGCGGTGCGCAGCATCGAGCCGAGGTTGCCCGGCTTCTCGACGCTCTCGCAGATGAGGAAGAGGGCACGGTCGTCGACCTCGATACGGGACAGATCGGTCTCGATGTCCGGTACGACGGCGAGCCAGCCGTCCGGACCCTCCCGGTAGGCGGCCTTGTCGAAGGCCTGCCGGCTGAGGCTGAACAGGGCGGATCCGCGCTCGGCCGCCCGGGCCACGACGTCGCGCGGGTCGGACCCGCCGGTCAGTGCGGGGCAGTAGTACAGCTCACGGGGACGTACGCCGGCCCGCAGGGCGAGATCCAGTTCCTCATAACCCTCCACGAGGGTCACTCCGGAATTCTGCCTGTTCCGTCGGCGGCGGAGGGCGGCGAGTTCCTTTACATGAGGGTTGCTCGGGCTGGAGATTTCCTTGGGCGAACCAACCCGCGGGATGGACGGCATCGGCGGTGGGAATCACGGCGCCTTTCCGGCCCCGATCCTCCGCCCCCTTTCTCGTGTTTCCTGTGTACTGCGCGCGGTCGTGGCCAGGGTACCGGACCCGTCGGAGGCCTGCTCCGCGCCCGTCAACCGGCCCTCCGGCCGGGCCGCTTGCGCCGGGCGCGGCCGCAAGGCGGTCCGGCCCGGGGCGAATTCCGCGGGCCGGGCTCGCGAACCGGGTTGAGTCGCATTCGCCGGGGAATTCATCGATTCCCGTTCCGGACGGCGGACGGGAAGAGGGGTGGAATGCGGGGCCCGCGGAGACGGTGCCGGGACGGGAATGCGGACCGCTGCGGCCACGCGCCGGCACCCGCCCCGGGCGCTTCGGACCGCCGCGCACCGGCCCCCGCCCGGGGGCTTCGGACCCCACGCTCCTGCACCCTGCACAGGCGCCTCGGTCCGCCCGCCGCACTGGAACCGCGGGTACGCCGGGGTGCGGCTGAGGGGGGCGCAGCGGTGCGTGCGGCGAAAAGGGGGTGTTCCGTGGTGACAGGGATGGCGCGAACCCGTACTCGTACCTGAAAATCATCCAGGGCGAGGAGAACCGGCGTCTTTGAGGCGTCCTCTTGGTTAACGGTTAGCATCGCGCCACAGTCGTCGGCCGGGATGGGGAGGGTGTCGTGTCGCAGGCGCAGCGGGAGCCGGGACCTCGTGTCGCGGTCGCCGTCGTGACCATGGGCAACAGGCCCACCGAGGTCGACGCCCTCCTCACGTCCGTGGCCAAGCAGGACGTCGCCCCCTCCCGCATCGTCGTCGTCGGCAACGGCTGCCCTCTTCCCGAGTTCGCCGATCGCCTCGGCCTGCCCGGTGAGGTCACCTGTGTGGAGGTGGACGAGAATCTCGGCTGCCCGGGCGGCCGCAACGTGGCCCTCGCCCGGCTGCGGGAGTTCGGGGACGTCGACGTCGTGGTGGAACTCGACGACGACGGGCTGCTCGTCGACGCCGACGTGCTGCGCCGTGTAAGGGATCTGTACGCCGCAGAGCCGAGGCTCGGCATCGTCGGGTTCCGCATCGCCGACGAGCACGGTGAGACCCAGCGACGGCACGTGCCACGGGTGGGGGCCGCCGACCCGCTGCGCGGCGGTCCGGTGACCGGCTTCCTCGGCGGTGGCCACGCGCTGTCGATGGCGATGCTCGCGGAGACCGGCGACTGGCCCGCGGAGTTCTTCTTCGCTCACGAGGAGACGGACCTCGCATGGCGGGCCGTCGACGGCGGCTGGACCGTGCTGTACGCGCCCGAACTGCTGCTCCAGCACCCGAAGACCTCGCCCGCACGGCATGCCATCTACTACCGGGTGACGGCACGCAACCGCGTCTGGCTCGTGCGCCGGCGGCTGCCCCTTCCGCTCGTCCCCGTCCACCTCGGTGTGTGGATCGCGGTGACCCTGCTGAGGACGCGGTCCGTCGCCGGGCTCAAGGCGTGGTTCGGCGGATTCGTGGAGGGTGTGCGCGCCTCGGCGGGGGAGCGGCGCCCCATGCGGTGGCGCACGGTGTGGCGGCTCACCAGGCTCGGCCGCCCGCCGGTGATCTAGGGCCCGTCGTCGGGATCATGCCGGCGTCGACCGAAAGGCGCGGTCTCTCCCGGCCGGTCCGATCCCCACGGCAGACCCTGGCCGGCGAGTGGGTGCGGGACGGCGAAGAGCCCGGTCGTCACCTCCGCCGACCGGGCCCCTGCGTGGTCCCGGATCCGGCCATGGCGGCGACACTCCCCCGAGCTACGCGTCAACGCGCGCACCGTCGGGCCAGATCCGTTGAAGGGATCACATCAGGCCACGCCAACGGATCGCTAACATGTGCCCAACGGCTGCTGAGGGGCCGTGAGCCGGACGGTTTCCGCAGGAGACGCGTGCCGGACGGCTGGAACCCGTCGTATGCGGATGTGAAGTCCGTGAAGTCGGCGACGGGCCGCGGCCGTCCGGCCGCGTGAGGAGGCGGCACGCGGCGGTCGTGCCGCAAGGTGACGCAGGCGCGGCGCTCCGGCCGCGCGGAAGGGCAGCGGAGCGGCTATGCGGTACGAGCTCCGGTTCGGGCTGCTGGGTCCGCCTGTCGTGTACGAGGCCGACGGTGGGATCCGGCCGATCGGCAGTGCCAAGGCCCGGGCTCTTCTGGTGGCGTTGCTGCTGGAACCCGGCCGGGTCGTCTCGGTCGACGCGCTCAAGGACGCGCTGTGGGGCGGGACGCCGCCGGCCTCGGCGCAGGCCTCCCTGCAGAACCACGTCACCCGGCTGCGCCGCCTCCTCGGCGACGACGGCGCCGAACGTCTGCGCGCCGTCGCCCCCGGTTACCGTCTGCGGGTCGAGGACGGGGAGTTGGACGTCCGCGTCTTCGAGGACCACATCGCCGCGGCGCGCACCGCACACGCCGAGGGCGACTGGGAACGCACCGTCCGGGAGGGGGCGGCCGCGCTCGCGCTCTGGCGCGGGACCCCTCTCTGCGGCCTGCCGCCGGAGGCCGGGGGGCGCGCTTTGGTGCGGCGCCTGACGGAGGCGCGGCTGCTCGCCCTGGAATGGCGCTGTGAGGCCGAGTTGCACGTCGGAGGCACCCGACTCGGTGGTCTGGTACCGGTGTTGACCGCTCTGGTCGCCGAGCATCCGCTGCGGGAGGGTTTCCACCGCCTGCTGATGCTCGTCCTGCATCGCACCGGCCGCCCGGCCGAGGCGCTGGCCGTCCACCGGGACCTGCGCGGACGTCTCATCGAGGAGCTGGGTGTCGAGCCGGGCGCCGCGGTGCGCAAGGCCCATCTCGAGATACTCCGGGACGACGGTGGCGGAGCCCGGAGCCGAAGGGGGGCCGCCGGGGCTGCGCAGTCCGGCGGCGCACGGCCGGAATACACGGAGGTGGGCGACGCGGGCCGCGCGGCGGGGGGCGCAACGGCCGCCCTCGACGGGACCGGGGACGGTGCGGACGCCGGAACCGGGGACGGTGGGGACGGCGATCGCGGACCGGATACCCGTCCCGTGAACGCCCGGCCCGTCCCGCCCGTGCCCCGCCCCGCCCAACTTCCGTGCTCGCCCGCGCATTTCATCGGGCGCGGCGCTCTGGCCGAGGAACTCCTGCGACTCCTCGGGGCGGATCGCGGCGCACCCCGGGTCGCCGTGCTCAGCGGTATGGCCGGGGTCGGCAAGAGCGCACTCGCCCTGCATGTCGCGCACGACCTGCGGGAACGTTTCATCGACGGTCAGCTCTACGTCAATCTGCACGGTGCGACGCCCGGCAGGGTTCCGCTCACCCCGGAGCAGGCACTCACGGCACTCCTGCGTGACCTCGGGGTCGAGCCCCGCCGTATCCCCGGACACCCCGACGCCGCAGCGGCACTGCTCCGCTCGCTTCTCGCGCCCACCCGCACCCTGATGGTCCTGGACGACGCCGCGAACGCCGCCCAGGTGCGCCCGCTGCTGCCCGGCGGCCCGGGCTGCGCGGTGATCGTCACCGGCCGCTCCCCGCTCACCGCGCTCGACGGTGCCCACCGGTTTCCGCTCACGCCGCTGTCCGACGAGGAGAGCGCCGCCCTCCTCCGCGCGGTCTCGGGCCGGGACGGGCTGGACGCCGGGCATCCGCTCGTGGCACTCGCGGGCCGGCTTCCGCTCGCCCTCCGTGTCGTCGCGGCGCGCCTCGCCGCCCGCCGCGCGCTCACCCCGGACGTCCTGGCCGGTCAACTCGCCGCCACCGAAGGGCGGCTGCACCACCTGGAGTACGACGACCTGAGCGTCCGCAGGTCGCTCGCCGTCGCCCACGACGCACTGCGCGCCTCCGACCGGGAGGCCGACCGGGACGCGGCACGTGCCCTCGGCCGTATCGGCGTCCTCGACCTGCCCGGCTACGGGGCACCCCTGCTCGCGCACCTCCTCGGTACGGACGAACGCCGTGCCGAGGCCGCCCTCGACCGGCTCGTCGACGTCGCGCTGCTGGAGGAGACCGCGTACGGGCGGTACTCGCCGCACGACCTCGTCCGGGACTTCGCCCGTGAGACCGCGAGGCGTGAGGGCGCAGCGGAGACCGACCGCGTCGCCGCCGATCTCGCCCTGCGCTGGTACAGCGCCGTGGCCGCACGGGCCTTCGAGGCCGTCGTCGCGCCGGGCGCGGAGCGCGAGGACCGGCTCCGGGAGACACCGTCACAGCCCGGGACGCACCGCGCGGACGTAGCCGCCGTCGCGGCCTTCGGCTCCGCGCAGGCCGCCACCGACTGGCTCGGCCTGGAGCTGGAGAACATGGTCGCGCTCGTCGAGCGCCACGCCGACACCTCCGCGCATGTGCCGCTGCTCGTCCGCAGGCTCGCCTCGCACCTCCAACGCCGCGGACGGGTGACGGAGCTGGAGGTTCTGGTGCGTGCGGCGCTGCGCGGAGCGCGCCGGCTGGTGGACGCGCCCGCGGAGGCCTACGCACTGGTGGACCTGGCGGGGCTGCACTTCCTGAAAGGCCACGGGAACGACGCACTGGCCCTGCTGGACGAGGCGCTCGAGATCTGGCGGCGGCTCGGCCACCTGTCCTGCCTGTGCCGCGGCCTCAACAACCGGGCGCTGCTCCTGGAGAGCCTCGGCCGGTACGAGGAGACCGGCGAGGCACTGCGCCAGTGCCTGGAGTACACACGTGTGCTGAACGACCCGATGCAGGAGGCCATCACCTACAGCAATCTCGGCAACCTCTACGAGCACACGGATCCGCGGGCCGCCATCGGCCATCACCGCCGGAGCCTGGAGATCGGTGAGCGGATCGGGCACGTCGTCGTCCGCCACTCCGCACACTGCAACATCGGTTTCGCCCATCTCACCCTCGGTGAACCGGACGCCGCCCTGCCGCACTTCGAGGAGAGTCTGCGTGTGCTCGGTGGGCACGGGCACTGGCAGGGCGAGTCGCAGACCCGGCTCGGGCTGGTGCGGGCGCTGCGCGGGCGGGGGGAGGCGGACCGGGCCACGCGCGAGTGCGAGGCGCTGCTGGCGCTCGCCGCCCGGCATGGCGACTGCTACACCAGGGGGCTCGCGCTCCACCAGCGCGGCCTGCTCCTCCGGGCGGAGGGTGACGCCGAGGACGCCCGGCGGCAGTGGGAGACCGCCCTCGCCGCCCTGAACGGGACGGACAGTCCGGTGGCCGGGGAGCTCAGGGAACTGCTGGCGGAGGGGTGAGCCCGGAGGGTGAGCGACCCGCGGGGCGCGCGCGGGCGGCGGGGTCGCCCTCGGGCCGTGCGCACCACGTCATTTCGCGTCCGCGTAGCACTCGACGACGCCCGTCGTGAACGGAATCCGAACCGGCGTCTCGCCGAACGTCAGCCGCATCGCTAGGTCCGCGGCCTCCTGGATCGCCGCCACCACCGTGGCCGCCTCCTCGTCCGGGCAGTGCACGATGACCTCGTCGTGCTGGAAGAAGACCAGCTCGGCGGCGAGGCCCGCACAGGCGCGGCGCAGCGCGGCGAGCATCAGCAGAGCCCAGTCCGCCGCGCTGCCCTGGACGACGAAGTTGCGCGCGAAGCGGCCGCGGGCACGGGAGTTGGTGGAGGCGTATCCCGGCATCCACTGCTGGGTTTCCCCGGCCGCCGCCGACGGGCCGTCCTCCTGCGGAATGCCCGCCTCCTCCGTCGCGTCGTCCGAGGCACCGGCGGCCGGCGGTGATGTGCGCCCGAGCCAGGTGCGGACGAGCCGGCCCTCCTCGCCGTCGCGCGCCGCGTCGTCGACGTACGCGACGGCCTTCGGGAAACGGCGGCGCAGCAGGGCGAGGTTCTTCAGACCGTCCCCCGAGGTCTGGCCGTAGATCGCGCCCAGAACGGCGATCTTGGCCTGGCCGCGGTCACCGGAGAAGGCCCGGTCGGACACCGACTGGTACAGGTCGTCGTCGCGGGCCGCCACCTCCATGAACGCCGGGTCCCGTGAGATGGCGGCCAGGACGCGCGGCTCCATCTGGGCGGCGTCGGCCACGACCAGCCGCCAGCCCGGATCGGCGACCACGGCGCGACGGATGATCTTGGGGATCTGCAGGGCGCCGCCGCCGTTGGTGACCCAGCGGCCGGTGACCGTGCCGCCCGGCAGGTACTCGGGCCGGAAGCGGCCGTCGCGCACCCAGTCCTGCAGCCACGACCAGCCGTGGGCGACCCAGATGCGGTACAGCTTCTTGTACTCGAGCAGGGGCTGCACGGCGGGATGGTCGACCGACTCGATCTCCCAGCGGCGGGTGGACCGCACCCGGATGCCGGCCTGGCCGAAGGCCTTGACGACGTCGTTGGGCAGGTCGGGCCGGACGCGGCGGCCGAAGGCGGCCGACACCTCGTCGGCCAGCTCGGCCAGCCGCCGGGGCTCGCCGCCGCCCGCGTACCGCTCGCCGAGCAGGTCGTGCAGCAACTCGCGGTGGACGTCCGCGCTCCACGGCAGCCCGGACCGGTTCATCTCGCCGGCCACCAGCATGCCGGCCGATTCGGCGGCGGTGAGCAGACGCATCCGGTCGGGGCCGGCGGTGGACTCGTGCCGGCGCTGCTGGTCCGCGTACACCTCGACGAGGTCGCGGAGCGGGACGTGGACGGGGCTGGGTTCGAAGAGGGAGGACTGCGAGCCCGGCTCGGCGGACCGCGACGGCGGGTCCGGCGGTACGAGGCCGCCGCGCAGCCGGGCCAGCGCGGCGGCGGCCGACCGGGGCTCGCCGAGGCGCCCCTCGTGGCCCAGGAGGAGGGCCTCGGCGGCCTCGACGTCATAGCACCGGTCGACCCGCACCCCCGTGGCGAGCAGACGCGGCTGGACGTCGGCGGTGGACCGCCACACCCACCGGGTGACCTCCGGCCGCGCCCGGACGGCCTCGACGAGATCCCTCTCCCTGACCACCGGCCCGGCGAGCAGCCCGTCCGGGCCGAGGGCCGCGACCTCCGCGCCACCGTCCTCGGCCGGAGCGAGAGCCCAGCGCCCGGTCATGCTGCGAGTGTGGCAGGGGGGTCTGACAGTGAGGATGTACGTGCCGGCCGGGCGGCTCAGTCCTCCTGAGAGAGCTGCTTGCGGATGTCGTCCAGCGCCTTGAGCACGTGTGCCTCCGTCGCGTCCTTGCTGATGCCGAGGCCGGTCAGCGGGCCCTCGCCGTTCTCCTGCTCGAGGAGCGCGAGGAGGATGTGCTCGGTGCCGATGTAGTTGTGACCCAGGCGCAGCGCTTCCCTGAAGGTGAGTTCGAGGGACTTCTTCGCGGCGGGGGAGTAGGGAACGAGTTCGGGGGCGTCCTCGGCGCGGGGCGGCAGGGCGGCGGTCGCCGCCTCGAGCACCGCGTCCAGCGAGACCCCCTGGGCGACGATCGCCTTCGCGGCCAGCGCCTCCGGCTCGGCGAGGAGCCCGAGGACGAGGTGCTCGGGGACCGTCTCGGCGTTGCCGGCCGACTTCGCCCGGTTGTGCGCGGTGACGACCACGTTGCGGGCGCGGACGGTGTAGCGGCTGAACCCCTGGTTGGGGTCGAGGTCCGCGGACTCCTTGGGCACGAAGCGCTTCTGGGCCGCCTGCCGGGTGACGCCCATGCTCTTGCCGATGTCGGTCCAGGACGCCCCCGAACGCCGGGCCTGGTCCACGAAGTGGCCGATCAGATGGTCGGCCACGTCGCCGAGGTGCTCCGCGGCGATCACCGCGTCCTGAAGCTGGTCGAGTGCGTCCGTGTGGACCTTCTTGATGGCTTCGATGAGGTCGTCGAGACGCAGGTTCGCTGAGGTGTACGGCTTCTCCGTCATGTGTCAACCGTAAGTTGACACCCGCCGACTGTCAACCCGAAGTTGACACCCCGGCGGCGAGGCGCGGGCCCGCGGTGGGGAGGGCGGCGGGCTCCGGCGCGCCTCGTGTCACGATCGAACGCGTGAGTACGACGACCACCGTGGATCGCGCCTTCCGGGCCGCCCTCTACGACGACACCGACGCGGCCCTCGACACCGGTGCCTCGCTGCTCGCCGCCGATCCCGGGGCCGACGCCGAACTCGTCCGGCGCGGCGAGCAGTTCGTGGCCGCGGCCTGGCGGCGCGGCTGGCAGCCCGCGGATGTCGTACGCATCGTGCGCCGCGAACTCGACGCCCTCCATGTGCGCCTCGTGTCGGCGCTGATCCTCGGGGAGGCCGGCGGGCGCACGCCCCCCGGCCCGCGCTGGGCCGCACAGCTGCGCGACCTCGACGCGGAGTTCCCGGGGACTTTCGACCGCTTCTCGCACGCCACCGCCGTTCTGGAGCTGTACCGCCTGCTCCTGCGGCTGCCCGCCCTCGAACCGCTCGAGGCGCCCGGACGGGACGCCGCCCCGCGGCAGCAGGAGTCACGCATGCTCACCCGCATCCGTGCCCTGCTCGCCAAGGCGGAGGCGACCGGCTACCCCGAGGAGGCCGAGGCGCTGAGCGCCAAGGCGCAGGAGCTGATGGCGCGGCACAGCATCGACGAGGCGCTGCTCGCGGCCCGTACGCACCCCGAGAACGCGCCCGGCGCCTGCCGCATCGGGGTGGAGCCGCCCTACGAGACGGCCAAGGCGGTGCTCCTCGACGCGGTGGCGACCGCGAACCGCTGCAGGGCCGTGTGGCACGAGGCCCTGGGCTTCTCCACCGTCATCGGCTTCGAACCGGACCTGGAGGCCGTCGAACTGCTCTACACCTCGCTGCTCGTACAGGCCACCGGTGCGATGACGAAGGCGGAGGCGGCTCAGCGCAAGGGCGGGCGGAAGCGTACGAAGACGTTCCGGCAGTCGTTCCTGGCCGCGTACGCGCATCGCATCGGCGACCGGCTCCGGACCGCGGCCGAGGGGCAGGTCGCGCACAGCGAGGGCGATCTGCTGCCGGTGCTCGTGGCCCGGGACGTGGCCGTCGCCGACCGGATGGAGCGGATGTTCCCGGAGACGGTCACCACCCGGCTGCGCGGCGTCGGTGATGCGGCCGGATGGGAGCAGGGAGCCGCGGCCGCCGACCGGGCGCAGGTGGCGGGACGGCCCCGGCTCCCCTGAGACCGGGTCAGTCCCCGGCGACCTGCACGGCACTCACCGAGGCGTCCGGGGCCTTCGCGCCCTTCAGCGCCACGTCCCCGTACGACCACGGGTGGCCGCCGGTGTCACCGGCGCCCGGGACGTCGATCTTCACGGTTGTGACCGGGGCGGTGTCGGATCCGCCGTCGCCGCGGACGTACGTGATGGTGAAGGTCGCCGTCTCGTCCTTCTGCAGTGTCACCTCGGCCGGCTTCGCGCCCTCCTCGGCGGGCACGGTCCAGGCGGAGTCGCCGTCGCGCAGCTCGATGGCGGGGAAGCCCTTCAGGGTGCACTGCTTGCTGTCGCGGTTCGTGAGGGTGACCGGGACGTTGCCGGTGTCGCCGGGGCTGGTGGCGGCATTGCCGGGACCGACCTCGACGCCGATGCGGCAGGCGGCGGGGTCGGCGTCCTTGCCGCCGTCCCCGCCGCTGCCGCAGGCGGTCAGGGCCAGGGCCGTGGCGAAGGCGGCGGCGGAGAGGCGGACGTGGAGGGTGCGCATGAAGGTCCTCTGGGTCGTGACGATGTGCATGGATCATCACGCAGGCGGGCGGGGCGGGGTTGCGCGCCCCCGTCGCCGTGTGTGCACCCGGTCCCGGACCCCGCGGCCCGTCGCGCGAACGCCGGAGGTCAGGATCCCAGGCTCGCCGTCGGCAGTCCGCTCGGCAGCGTGCCGCCCTCGGCCTTCATGAAGGTCTCCGCGCCGATGCCGCCCTGCCAGGTCACCTTCATGTTCCGCGAGTTCAGCGAGTCGACCGTCCCGGTTCCGCGGTCGTTGCTGCCGTCCGTGCACTTGAGGTGGATCGTCTGCTTGCCCGACTCCTCGCCCGCCACACCGGTGCAGACGGTGCCGCCCGTCGCGAAGAGTCCCGCCTGCTTGCCGGTGATCACCAGGGCCACGGCCTTGCCGCCCGTCGTGGCCAGCCAGCTGCCCTCCATCGTCCCGGACGCGGCGCCCGGTGTGCCGGAGTCCCCGCCGGTGTCCGCCGTGGCCCCGGACGCGCTCGGCGTGGCCGCCCCACCGCTCGCGGGGTCGCTGCCCCCGGAGTCGCCGCTGCAGCCGGTCAGCACGAGCACGGCCGCGAGACCCGCGGCGGCCGTCAGTGCGATGCGCGCCTGCCGGCGCGTGACATGCGTCGCTGTCACTGGAGTCTCCCAGGGTTGCCGGGTTGCCGATGAGGTCATGGGGACGATCGCAGCAAGCTACCAGGAGGGCTTGTGGGCGCCGGGGAGACGCCGGGCGTGCGGTTGCTCACGCGGACCGACCCGGCACGGGCCGAAGGCGAGGTGCGCCGTCGTGCGGCCCGCTGCCGGGCTCGGCCCCGGGAGGCCCGTGTCCCGCGCCGCTGCCTGCGCGGCTTCGGCCGGGCGATGAGCCGCCCCGGTCCTGCGGCGATCGAAGGCCGTTGATCCCCGCGCGGCCCGGCGCGGCGCGCGGCCCGCCGCGCGACGGGCGCTCCGTTGCCCCTCGATCGTCGCGATCCACCCGTTCTTCGCCGTACCGGCCCCTGGTCTCCTCGGATCTTCACGCCGGGGGCACGGGCTCCGGCCGCTGCGGCGTCCGTGCACGCCTGCCCAGGGCGCCGTGCCCGCGCGGGCCGTCCGCGCGTCATGTCGGCCGTCCCGGCGTCATTATGGGTAGGGGATTTCCTACGCTTGACGAGTAGGGAATCTCCTACCTATGGTGTGCCGCATGACCGTCACACACGCTTCTTTCGTCACTGTTCCCGTCACCGACCAGGATCGCGCCCTGCGCTTCTACACGGAGGTCCTGGGCTTCGAGGTCTCCGCCGACCTGGACATGCCCCAGGGGCGGTGGCTTCAGGTCGCCCCCCGGGGTGCCCAGACCGTCTTCACGCTCTCCGGTCCCGGGATGGGCGATTTCGAACCCGGCTCGACCCGGGGGATCATGTTGGTCACGACCGATGTCGACGCCGACTGCGCACGGCTGGCCGGGGCGGGCGTGTCCGTACAGGGCCCGGACGACCTCCCGTGGGGCCGGATGGCGTCCTTCCAGGACCCCGACGGCAACGGTCTGATGCTGCTGACGGAGGCACAGGGATAGGGAGTCCGGCATGACCACGACCGGGGCCGGGGCGGACACCGCCGCCGAGGACCGCGTCTTCGCCGCGCTCGCCAACGGCACCCGCCGCGAGGTGCTGCGGCTGTTGCGCGACGAGGGACCGCAGCCCGTCCAGGCCCTGGCCGACCGATTCGACATGCGACGTCCGAGCCTCTCGGAGCACCTCAAGGTGCTCCGGGAGGCCGGCCTCGTCTCCGAGCAGCGCTCGGGCCGGCAGCGCATCTACCGTCTGGAGGCGGCCCCGCTCGCCGAGGTGCAGGACTGGCTCCATCCGTACGAGCGGTTCTGGCGGCAGCGGCTGCGCGGGCTCGGTGAGTTGCTCGACCGTATGCCGGACGATGACCGCCCATGAGCACCGCGCCCGGTGACGACCTCACCACGATCCGCGTCGACCAGTTCCTGCCGCACCCCCCGGCCAAGGTCTGGCGCGCCCTCACCGAACCCGGACTGCTGGCCCAGTGGCAGATGCCGGGCTCCGAGAACTTCCGGCTCGAAGTGGGGTACCGCTACTCGATGACCTCCGTACCGCGGCCCAACACCCGGTTCTCCGGCACCGTCGACGTGCAGGTTCTCGCCTATGAGCCCGAGCGCATGCTGCGTGTGGGGTGGGCCGACGCGGACCCCGCCAATCCCGCGGACTGGACCATCACGTGGACATTGGAACAGGAAGGCCGCGGGACGCGTCTCTTCCTAGTGCATGAAGGGTTCGACCCGGACGACCCGGCACAGATGACGGCGCGGACGATCATGGACGGGGGCTGGAGGTCGCATGTAATGCGGGCTCTGGGGCAGACGCTTGACCGACTGTAGTCAGGCAGCAGTCAGGCAGTAGTCAAGGGACTGTAAAAGCTGTAACCGCAGGAACACCCCCCGTGCACGTGCATTTGCGCATGCAGCTGCATGTGAACGGAGCTATGATCCGGGACAGTTGACCACTGCATCAATGGCCACACCAGCCAAATGCACCGTTCGGGGAGCGACCTGTGGACCACGACGTGTACAACGGCATGGCTGCCGCGGAGCTGAGCGGAGTGGCCTGGCAGAAGAGCCGGCACAGCAATTCGCAGGGGTCGTGCGTGGAGTTCGCGCGGCTGCCCGGGGGAGACGTGGCGGTACGGAACTCGCGCTTCCCCGACGGGCCCGCCCTGGTCTACACCCGTGCGGAGATCGAGGCGATGCTGCTGGGCGTCAAGGACGGCGAGTTCGACCATCTGATCGCCTGATGCACCCGGCCCGGGCCGGGTGGAGGTCCCGCGGACACCGGAAACGCGTCCGCCCTGTGGTGCACCGATGTGTCACGGGCCGCAACACGCGTAGAACCGCGACCTCAGAAAAGGACCGCGGCTCTCACTCCGCGCACACCGGCCCGGCCGGCAGCAGGAAGAGCGCCCAGACGACCTTGCCGCTCAGCGTGCCCGCCAGCGGGTGCCAGCCCCAGCTGTCGGCGAACGAGTCGACCAGGAACAGTCCGCGGCCGGACTCCGCCGAGAAGTCGTCCGAGTCGCCCGCGACCGGACCGTCGTGACTGGGATCGCGTACGGCGCACACCAGGCGCGAGGTCCAGCGCATCAGATGCAGCCGTACCGGCGCGTCCTGTTCGTCCGCATCCCGTGCCGACGAGGGCAGCGCATGCCGCAGCGCGTTGGTCACGAGCTCGGAGACCACGAGGCAGACGTCGTCGAACCTATCGCCCACATCCCACTGACCGAGGGTCTTGCGGGTGAACTGCCGTGCTTCGCGCACGGCTTCGAGGCGGGTGGGAAGGGCGCAGGAGGCGGAGTTGGACACGGCCGCGGGATCGAGCGGCGGAAGTCCCTGCCGTAAGGGCTCGAGCATGGTCGATCCATTCGTCCCCATGCGAGGCACTCCCGAGTGTTCGCGGTCGTGGCGATGCAGCGGTGGCGCGGGGACCATGGTTTCGGATGAGCCAGGCAGATGCAAGGGCAGATGCACGTGCACGCGCCGGAATTGGCGGTTCCCGTACCGCTTTCTACTTGTTTCTTCCGACACTTTCTTGCCGCCTGCTTGCGACTTCCTGATGTCTGTCTGTGGATCCCCTTCGACTCCTTTCCGTTTCTGTAACCGTACGAGTACTGCTCGAAGTGTTTTAGTGGCAGACTGCGCGATCTGAAGGACGGTTGGGGAGGCTGACGAACGTGAGCGCTGGGGACTCGAGCGGGTCGGTGGTGCGGCGCATTCTGCTGGGATCCCATCTCCGGCGTCTGCGGGAGGCGCGCGGCATCACCAGAGAGCAGGCCGGCTACTCGATCCGGGCCTCGGAGTCGAAGATCAGCCGCATGGAGTTGGGACGGGTGAGCTTCAAGACACGCGATGTCGGGGATCTGTTGACGTTGTACGGGATCATCGACGAGGCCGAACGAACGTCCCTGCTGTCGCTGGCCAAGGAGGCCAACGTCGCCGGGTGGTGGCACAGTTACTCGGACGTGCTGCCGAACTGGTTCCCGACGTACGTGGGCCTCGAGGGGGCGGCCCATCTGATCCGGTCCTACGAGGTCCAGTTCGTGCACGGCCTGCTCCAGACCGAGGCGTACGCCCACGCGGTCGTCGCCCGTGGCATGAGGGGCGCGAGCGTCGCGGACATCGACCGGCGGGTGGCGCTGCGCCTGGAGCGTCAGAAGTACCTCGTCGCGGAGAACGCCCCGGAGTTCCACGTGGTGCTCGACGAGGCCGCGCTGCGCCGGCCCTACGGCGACCGGCAGGTGATGCGGGGCCAGCTCCAGCATCTGATCGACATCTCGGAACACCCCAACGTACGGCTTCAGATCATGCCGTTCAGCTTCGGCGGGCACTCCGGCGAGAGCGGCTCCTTCACGATTCTGAGCTTCTCCGAGTCCGACCTGTCCGACGTCGTCTACATGGAGCAGCTCAGCAGTGCGCTGTATCTGGACAAGCGTGAGGACGTCGCCCAGTACGAGTCGGCCATGAAGCAGCTGCAGCAGGACAGCCCCGGACCGGACGAAAGCCGCGATCTGCTGCGGGGCCTGCTCCAGCTTTCCTGAGTGTCCGCACAGAGTGCTTCGAGGTGTTCCCCAACTCCTTTTGGACATGCGTACGATGACGCGAGATCAGACCGTGTCGTGATCATTGGCAGGTGAACGGGTGTCTGCTTCGGCTGCAAGGGATTGAGGGATCACATGTCGTCCTACTTCACCGATCTGGCTCGGCAGTTCATCGGCGGTGAGTGGCGCCAGGGCACCGGCTCCTGGGACATCATCGACTTCAACCCCTATGACGGCGAGAAGCTGGCGTCGATCACGATCGCCACGGTCGACGAGGTCGACGAGGCGTACCGGGCAGCCGCGGACGCCCAGCGGGAATGGGCGGCCATCAGTGCGTACGGCCGCCGTGCCGTGTTCGAGAAGGCCCTCGGGATCATCGAGGAGCGCGAGACCGAGATCGCCGACGCGATCATCGCGGAGCTCGGCGGGACCCGGGTGAAGGCCGCCTTCGAGCTGCATCTCGCCAAGGAGTTCCTGCGGGAGTCGATCCAGCTGACGCTGCGCCCGGAGGGCAGGATCCTCCCGTCGCCGGTCGACGGCAAGGAGAACCGCCTCTACCGCATGCCCGTGGGTGTCGTCGGAGTGATCAGCCCCTTCAACTTCCCGTTCCTGCTGTCGATCAAGTCGGTCGCCCCGGCGCTCGCGCTCGGCAACGGCGTCGTCCTCAAGCCGCATCAGGAGACGCCCATCGTCGGCGGTTCCCTGGTCGCCAGGATCTTCGAGGACGCCGGGCTCCCGGGGGGTCTGCTGAACGTCGTCATCACGGACATAGCGGAGATAGGCGACGCGTTCCTCGAGCACCCGATCCCGAAGGTCATCTCCTTCACGGGCTCCGACAAGGTCGGCCGCCACGTCGCCACCGTCTGCGGTTCGCTGTTCAAGCGGTCCGTCCTCGAGCTCGGCGGCAACAGCGCGCTCGTGGTGCTGGACGACGCGGACGTCGACTACGCCGTCGACGCCGCCGTCTTCAGCCGGTACGTGCACCAGGGCCAGGTCTGCATGGCCGCCAACCGCGTTCTGGTGGACCGCTCGCTGCAGGCGGAATTCACCGATAAGTTCGTCGCCAAGGTCAAGTCCCTCAAGGTCGGCGACCCGCGGGACCCGCAGACCGTCATCGGCCCGGTGATCAACTCCTCCCAGGCCGAGGCGGTCTCGGGCGTCGTCGACCAGGCCATCGCCGAGGGCGCGATCGCGCTGGTGCACGGCAGGACCACCGACAACCTCGTCGAGCCCTCGGTGCTGACGGGGGTCCCGGCCGATTCCGATCTGTTGCGGCAGGAGATCTTCGGTCCGGTCGCCTTCCTCATCCCGTTCGACGGCGAGGAGGAGGCCGTGCGGATCGTCAACGACACACCGTACGGACTGAGCGGTGCCGTCCACACCGGCGACATCGAGCGCGGTGTCGCCTTCGCCAAGCGGATCGACACGGGCATGTTCCATGTGAACGACGGCACCGTCCACGACGAGCCGCGTGTCCCCTTCGGCGGGGAGAAGCACTCGGGCGTCGGCCGGCTGAACGGCGAGACGACCGTGGAGGCGTTCACCACGCTGAAGTGGATCTCCGTGCAGCACGGGCGCAGCGGCTTCCCGTTCTGACGCCCACCGCCTGTCGGCGATTCCTCGCCCCCTCGGGCCCTTGCGGACAGAAGTCGACCGCAAGGGCCCGTAACTTCATCGGTGCAAGGCAAGGGCGAACCAGCCGAAACCGGTGAAAGGCGGACTGTCATGGTCACTCATGTGCGTGCCGAGGCGCAGGGCGATGAACGCGGGGCACTGCTCTCCTTCCTGGAGGAGCAGCGCGGCGGTATTCGCCGGGCCCTGCTCGGCCTGACCGAGCAGCAGGCCGCGAGCCGGCCCAGTGCCAGCGAACTGACCCTGTCCGGGCTGCTCAAGCACGCCGCCGACGTGGAGCAGGGCTGGATCGCCCGCGCCAAGGGCGAGCCCCCCGCGGTACCGCGGGACGAGTCGAACTGGCACGAGTGCTTCCGGCTCATGGGCGACGAGACGGTCGACTCGCAGCTTGCGTACTGGCGGAAGGTCGCCGACGAGACCGAGGCGTTCATCCGGTCGGTGCCGAGCCTGGACGACACGTTCGCGCTGCCGAACGACCCGTGGTTCCCGCCGGACGAGAGCGTCTCGATGCGCTGGCTGCTGCTCCATCTGATCCGCGAGACCGCACGGCACGCGGGTCACGCGGACATCGTCAGGGAGTCGCTGGACGGGAAGACGGCCTTCGAGCTGGTGGCCATGGAGCAGGGCACGTCCTGGGGCTGATCTCAGGCGTCCTACGCTGGAGCGCATGTCAGCGATCCGCCTCCTCGTGCTGGGCGCCGTCCGTCAGCACGGGCGGGCCCACGGCTACCAGGTGCGCAACGACCTGGAGTACTGGGGCGCGCACGAGTGGTCCAACGCCAAGCCCGGCTCGATCTACCACGCCCTGAAGCAGATGGCGAAACAGGGACTGCTGCATGCGCACGAGGTCGCCCCGTCGACGGCCGGCGGCCCGCCCCGCACCGAGTACGAGATCACGGACAAGGGGACCGAGGAGTTCCTGCGGCTCCTTCGTGAGTCCCTGGTCGCGTACGACCAGAAGATGGACATCCAGTCCGCGGCCATCGGTTTTGTCGTCGACCTGCCGCGGGAGGAGGTGCTGGACCTGCTGAGGGAGCGGACCCGGCGGATCGAGGCATGGCGGGCCGCCGTCACCGAGCACTACATCCCCGAGGACGGTCCCGGACAACTCGGCCACATCGGCGAGATCATGAACCTCTGGGTCCACACCGCGGACTCCGACGCGGCTTGGACCCGGGGGCTCGTCGCGCGGATCGAGGGCGGGGCGTACTCCTTCGCGGGGGAGGGGGAGCCGTTCGTGGGCGTTCTGACGGAGGGCCAGGAGAACCCGTACGCGACCGGGGAGCCGCATCCGGGGGACGCGGGCTAATCAAGTTTGACCAATGCCCCTGATCGCGTTACCTTCCCTCGGTAGTCAAGTTTGACTAGCGAAGGAGCGACGGGTGGCCGAGACGGCGATCACTGTCGAAGGGGTACGCAAGAAATACGGTGGCGCACCGGCGCTGGACGGGCTCGATCTGCTGGTCCGGCGCGGCACGGTGCACGGGGTCCTCGGTCCGAACGGCGCGGGCAAGACCACCCTGGTCCGCATCCTGTCCACCCTGGTGCGGCCGGACGACGGCCGGGCCGAGGTGGCCGGGCACGACGTGGTGAAGGGCGCCCGGCAGGTGCGGTTCCGCATCGGCCTGCTCGGACAGCACGCGGCCCTGGACGAGGAGCTCGGCGGCTTTCAGAACCTGGAGATGTTCGGCCGCCTGCACCATCTGGGCGCCCGTGGGGCGCGGCGGCGCGCCGCCGAACTCCTCGTGCGCTTCGGCCTCGAGGACACCGGCCGCAAGGCGGTCAGGCAGTACAGCGGAGGCATGCGGCGCCGCCTGGACCTCGCGGCGTCCCTCATCACCGAGCCCGAGGTGCTGTTCCTGGACGAGCCGACGACCGGTCTCGACCCGCGCGGCCGGGCCGAGGTGTGGTCCGCTGTCCGCTCACTGGTGGGCGGCGGCACGACGGTCCTGCTCACCACCCAGTATCTCGAGGAGGCCGACCAGCTCTCCGACCGCATCTCGGTCGTGGACCACGGCCGCGTGATCGCCGACGGCACGGCCGGTGAACTCAAGGCCCGCCTCGGCGGCGACCGGATCGACGTCGTGCTGCGCGACGGCGGCCTGCTGCGTGCGGCCCGCTCCCTGTGGCCCCTGCCCGAGGAAGAGGTCTCGGTCGACGCGGACCGGCGCCTGCTCAGCGCTCCGGTCACCGACCGCATGGCGGCGCTCTCCGGGGTCGTACGCGCCCTGGAGGCGGCCGGCATCGAGGCGGAGGACATCGCCCTGCGCCGCCCCACCCTCGACGAGGTCTTCCTGCATCTCACCGGCGCGGACCGGAATGTGAAGGAGGCCGCGTGAGCACGACCTTCGCCCACCGGGGCCCCGCCAGCCCCGCTCCCGTGCCGGGCGCGCACGTCCTCGCCGACTGCTGGACCATGACCCGCCGCGAGCTCGCCCACTGGGCCAGGCAGCCGGTCCAGGTGCTGGTCGGCCTGGTCTTCCCCGTGATGCTGCTGCTGATGTTCGGCTACCTGGTCGGCGGCGGCCGCGGTGTCACCGGCGACTACCTCGACTACCTCGTCCCCGGGATGCTCGCGCTCACCATGGCCTTCGGCCTGGAGGGCACCATGCTCGCCGTCACCAGGGACCTGGACAAGGGCGTGATCGACCGCTTCCGGGCGATGCCCATGGCCGACGGCGCGGTGCTCGTGGGCCGTGCGACCGCGGACATGCTCCAGTCCGTGCTCGGTCTGGCGGCCCTGACAGGCGTGGGGCTCGCGCTCGGCTGGCGTGTGCACAACGGGATCCCCGCGTTCTTGGGTGCCGTCGGCCTGCTGCTGCTGTTCCGTTTCGCGATGCTGTGGATCGGGATCCACCTGGCGCTGGTCGCGGGGAAGCCCGAGCTGGTGCAGGCGGTACAGATCCTGGTCTGGCCGGTCGGCTTCCTCTCCAACGCCTTCGCCGCTCCGGACTCCATGCCCGGCTGGCTGGGCACGGCGGTCCAGTGGAACCCGATGTCCCGCACGGCGACGGCGGTACGCGACCTGCTCGGCGGGCCCGGCGGCGAGGCCGGGCACGTCTGGGCCGCCGTCGTCTGGCCCCTGGCGCTGCTGGCGGTCTTCTTCCCGCTGGCGGTGCGCAGGTTCGGACGGCTCAACGGGTAGCCGTACGGCGGTCCGACGGCCGCTCGCGCCGTGGGCGTGGGCGGCCGTGCGGGCCCTCAGTGATGGAAACTCGTGGCCTTCTGCTTGTCGCGGGTCCATGGGTGAGGCTGCCGCCGCAGTGCCGGAAGCACCCGGTCGAGGTCCTCGAGGAACAGGGCGGCGAGGTCCGTCGAGAAGCCGTTGCGGCACACGATCCGCAGCACGCACAGGTCCTCGCGATTGGCCGGGAACGTGTATGCGGGGACCAGCCAGCCGAACTCGCGCATGCGCCGGGACAGGTCGAAGACGTCGTACGCCTGCACATCCGGGGCGGTGGTGAAGGCGAAGACCGGCAACTGGTCGCCGCGGGTGAGCAGTTCGAAGTCGCCCAGCGCCTCGATGCGGTGGGCGAGCCCCTGCGCCACGGTCCGCGCGGCCTGCTGGACCGCGCGGTAGCCGTCCTGGCCGAGTCGCAGGAACGTGTAGTACTGCGCCACGACCTGGGCGCCGGGCCGGGAGAAGTTGAGCGCGAAGGTCGGCATGTCGCCGCCCAGATAGTTGACCCGGAAGACCAGTTCCTCGGGGAGGGCCTCCTGGTCCCGCCACAGCGCCCAGCCCACACCCGGGTAGACGAGGCCGTACTTGTGGCCCGAGGTGTTGATCGACGCGACCCGCGGCAGCCGGAAGTCCCACACCAGGTCCGGGTCGAGGAAGGGCGCGATCATGCCCCCGGACGCGCCGTCCACGTGCACGGGGATGTCCAGGCCCGTGCGCTCCTGAAGGTCGTCCAGGGCCGCGCACAGCTCGGCGATCGGCTCGTAGGATCCGTCGAAGGTGGATCCGAGGATGCCCACGACGCCGATCGTGTTCTCGTCGCACAGGTCGACGGCCGCCTGCGGGTCCAGATGGAACCGGTCGCCCTCCATGGGCACCTGGCGCGCCTCGACCTCCCAGAAGTTGCAGAACTTGTCCCAGCAGACCTGCACGTTCACGCCCATGACCAGGTTGGGGCGGGCGTCCGCGGACGGGTAGCGGTTCGCGTTGCGCCGTGCCCAGCGCCGCTTCAGCGCCATTCCGGCGAGCATGCAGGCCTCACTGGAGCCGGTCGTCGAACAGCCCACCGCGGACTCCGGGTCCGGTGCGTTCCACAGATGGGCGAGCATGGCCACACAGCGGCGCTCCAGCTCCGCCGTACGCGGGTACTCGTCCTTGTCGATCATGTTCTTGTCGCGGCACTCCGACATCAGCCGGTCGGCCTGGTCCTCCATCCACGTGCTGACGAACGTGGCGAGGTTGAGCCGGGAGTTCCCGTCCAGCATCAGTTCGTCGTGGACCAGTTGATATGCGACCGAGGGCGGCATCGGCCCGTCGGGCAGCCGGTGCTTGGGCGGCGCCTGGTTCATCTCGACGACCGGGTTGGCCTCCCCGAAGAAGGGGTTCATCGACATGGGGCGCTCTTCGGGCTTCCCCGGGCCGGTGTGGAGCGGCATCGTGTCTCGTCTCCCATCACGTCGGTGCAGTACACGTGCGATTCCTGCGGAATCCAGCCGTCCGGATCACTCGATCCGGACGTCCTGATGGTTCATCGGGCCTGCGGGGCCGCCGGTTCACCGGCCGCCGGCGTATCACCCGTTCGCGCGGCTCCGGCCCCTCGACTGCTCTGTGCCGGACGCTTGGGGCCCCTTGCTGCCTGTGTCCTCCTCCCGCTGCTCCATGGGTTTCCCGCCGCCCGCCGACTCATGGATGCCCCGCCGCCCCGGGATGTGCTCCTTCGCGGTTCACCGGACGGCGGCTGCGTCCGGCCGAATCCGGGAGCGCCGGGCGCCTGCCGGCGATCACCCGACTGGGCCGGCCGAGTCCGGGGGCGGCCAGGTACAGCAGACTGGCCCCGGCGCCGACGACGAGCGTCAGGAGGGACCAGCGGCAGCAGTCGCCGCACGGGGGTCGCCGGTCCGGCGGTCGCCCATTGCGCGGTGCCCTGAGCCACGGGCACAGTCCAAGGGCGTGAATCGGGCAGAACGCCCCTGGCCCGCAGGCCGTCGCAGGGGGCACCCCCGCACCCGGGGACGGGGCTTGCACCTCACGCGACGTGAGGACCCAGTCTGGTGCGCGTACCCAGAGGGGAGCGGAAGTGAGCCACTCGGTGGGCCAGGTCGCCGGATTCGCCGGCGTGACCGTGCGCACGCTTCACCACTACGACGAGATCGGCCTGCTCGTGCCCGGTGAGCGCACCCACGCGGGCCACCGGCGTTACGGCGACGCGGACCTCGACCGGTTGCAGCAGATCCTGTTCTACCGGGAGCTCGGCTTCCCGCTCGAGGAGGTCGCCGCCCTGCTCGACGACCCGGACGCGGACCCGCGTGTGCATCTGCGCCGCCAGCACGAACTGCTGACCGCCCGGATCGAGAGACTGCAGAGGATGGCGGCGGCCGTGGAGCACGCCATGGAGGCACGCGCGATGGGCATCAACCTCACGCCCGAGGAGCGGTTCGAGGTCTTCGGGGACAAGGACCCCGAAGCACACGCCGAGGAGGCCGAGCGCCGCTGGGGCGGCACCGAGCAGTACGCGGAGTCGCAGCGACGCGTCGCCCGCTACACCAAGGACGACTGGAAGCGCATGCAGGCGGAAGTGGCCTCCTGGGGCGAGCGTTACGTCGCCCTGATGGCCGAAGGAGAGGAACCGTCCGGCGAGCGGGCCATGGACATGGCCGAGGAGCACCGGCAGCACATCAGCAACTGGTTCTACGAGTGCTCCTACGACATCCACCGCGGGCTCGGCGGGATGTACGTCTCCGACGAGCGGTTCAAGGAGTTCTACGACTCCATGCGGCCGGGCCTCGCCGAGCATCTGAGGGACGCGATCACGGCCAACGCGGCCCGCCACGCCTGACGGGCACCCGGCCCGGGGGCGGCCCGCCCCCGGGCCGGGAGCGCCGCCGTCGCGGAACCGGCGCCGTGCCCCGGGTGACCTTGGCCACCACCCGTGTGCCCCGGCCGTGCACCGTGCGTGCCGGGGCCACCGGTGGAACCTGGTGCGGAAACCGTGCGTTGATAGCTTTGTGCGGCCACCGTCGTGCAGGCCCCCCAGGGCGCCGCACTTCCTCTCACATCAGGAGCCCGGAACCGTGACGACGCTTGCCCTCGGACCGAGCTGGCTGGATCCGAACACCCTGCTGGACAACTTCGGCATATGGGGACTGCTCCTCGTGGTCTTCGCCGAGTCGGGCCTGCTCATCGGGTTCTTCCTGCCGGGTGACTCGCTGCTGTTCACGTGCGGACTGCTGATCACCTCGAACCAGCTGGACTTCCCGCTGTGGGCGGCCATCGTCCTGATCTGCGTCGCCGCGATCCTGGGCGACCAGGCGGGCTATATGTTCGGCAAGAAGGTCGGACCCTCGCTCTTCAACCGGCCGGACTCCCGCCTCTTCAAGCAGGAGAACGTCACCAAGGCCAACGAGTTCTTCGAGAAGTACGGCCCCAAGTCCCTGGTCCTGGCGCGCTTCGTACCGGTCGTGCGTACGTTCACGCCGATCATCGCCGGCGTCAGCGGCATGAAGTACCGCTCGTTCCTGACCTTCAACGTCATCGGCGGCGTCCTGTGGGGTGCGGGCGTCACCCTGCTGGGCTCCTGGCTGGGCAAGATCGACTTCGTCAAGAGCAACATCGAGGCGATCCTGATCCTGATCGTCCTCGTCTCGGTGGTCCCGATCGCCATCGAGTTCCTGCGCGCCCGCTCCAAGGCCAGGAAGAACCCGAACCCGGACCAGCCGGAGACGCCGGCCTGGCAGCAGCCGGCGCAGGGCGTGCAGCAGCCGCCGGTCATGGACGACGCGACCACCCGGCTGCGCCCGGTCGCACCGGCCTACCAGGACCGCGGCCAGTACCCGCCCTACGCCGACCGGAGCCGGGCCCACCAGCGGAACCAGCAGCCGTACGACCCGAACCAGGGCCACGACCCGTATCAGGGCCACGACGCGTATCAGGGTCACCCGGGCCAGGGCCACGACGCGTACCAGGGCCACCCGAACCAAGGCCATGACGCGTATCAGGGCCACCCGGGCCAGGGCCATGACGCTTATCAGGGCCACCCGGACCGCGGCTACGACGGACACCAGGGCTACGACCCGGCTCCGGGCCATGACGTGCACCAGGGTTACGACCAGAACCAGGGCCAGGGCCGTCCGTACGCCCAGCCGTCCCCGCACCAGGGCCGTGGGCCGCAGCAGCAGCCGTACGACACCGACTCGACGTACGGGCAGCAGCCCCAGCAGTACCCCTACGGCCAGGGCTACCCGCAGAACTGACCCGCGCGCGTGCTCCCGGGGGACCGTCCGGCACGGCTCCCCGGGTTCAGAATCCGCGCGTCCGCTTGGCCGCCCGCCGTCCCCTGGCGGAGCCCACGCGCAGGAACAGCCGTGAGATCTCCGACCCCAGGTTCACGCCGATCGCGATGGCCATGGCGAGCGAGGCGGCCTTGGCCAGCGAGACCAGCCCCTTGTCCAGGTTGTTCTGGGCGATCGACAGCAGCCCGAAGTACGTCGCGGAACCGGGCAGCAGGGGTCCGATCGCCGCGGTCGTGTACGGCAGCGCGGACGCGAACCGGTAGCGCGAGAGCAACTGCCCGAACAGACCCACCAGACCCGCGGCCACGGCGGTGGAGGCGACCGGCGAGAGCCCGCCCGGGTAGTGCATGGCCCCGTACACGGTCCAGGCCACACCCCCGTTGAGGGTCACCCAGAGCACGGTGGACCGCTCCTGCTGGAGCAGCACGGCGAAGGTCAGGGACAGCAGCATGGACGCGCCGATCTGCACGACCGGCCGCTCGGAGAGGTTGAGGGCCGCGTCCGGATTCAGCTGGGCGCCCAGCTTGACGCCGAAGTACAGGATCACCAGGACGCCGATGACGATGCCCACGAAGAAGTACATGACCTCCAGCAGGCGTGCCGCCGCGGTGATGTAGAAGCCGGTCAGTCCGTCCTGGACGCCCGCCACGAGCGCCCGCCCGGGCAGCAGCGCGAACAGACCACCGGTGATCACCGCGGACGCCTTCACGTCCACCTGGGCGACCGTGAGCGCGACACCGATCGCGGCCGGGGGCATCGCGGCCACCGTGAACTGGTAGAACTCCGGCAGCCCGCGCCCCGCGCACAACCAGGCCAGCCGGTCGCCGAGCATCGCGCCCAGCGCGGCCGCGATGAACACGATCGCATCACCGCCGACCAGCACGGAGGCCGCACCGGCGAGCAGCCCGCTCGCCCCGGTCAGCGCCCAGCCGGGGTAGGGGTGCCGATTGCGGCGGATCTCGGCGAGCCGCCGGTAGGCCTCCTCCAGGGAGACCGCCGTCTCGGGGTCGCTGAGGTCGTCCACGAGCCGGAACACGGCCGCGAGACGCGTGTAGTCGGTGCCGCGGCGGCGGACGGTCCGGGAGGCCGTCACCGGGTCGTCGACCAGGGACGGCTGATACGTGATCGACAGCAGTGTGAAGGTGGCGGTGGGCTCGCAGCGGTCCAGGCCGTATGACCGGCAGACCGCGAACATGGCCGCCTCCACGTCCTCGGCCCCCTCGCCGCCCGCCAGCAGCAGTTCGCCGATACGGAGCGTCAGGTCGAGCACACGCGGCACGGCGGGCCCCGACTCGTCGTCCTTGTGCACCGGCTCCGGGGCGGGCCGCTCGGTCACCGGCATGCGCAGCATCGTGCGCATCCGGTCCTGCCAGGGCGCCTCCTTGGTCAGCCGGACCGCGGGGATCCCGGAGGGCGGTGTGAACGCGGGCGGGGCCTGCCCCGAGGTGTACGTGCTCGGCCGGCTGAAGGCCGACCCCTCCGGTTCGGCGAGCTGCTGCGGGGTCTCCATGCCCTTCGGCAGGGCGAACTCCGATGTCGTCTCCGGCTCCGCACCGGTCGCGTGCGGCACATCGAGGCCCACGGGGACGGCGAACTCGGAGGTCGTGGACGAGTCGGCGACGGTCGGGGGCGGCGTGCGCAGGCCCTCGGGAAGGGAGAACCCGGATGTCGTGGACGGATCGTCCTCACCGCCGCGCCCGACGGGTGCGAACGTGCTCCTCGCCTGGTCCGACCGCGGCTTGCGGTCCTCCGCGTCCGGCTCCGCCACCAGTTCCCGTCCCGCCTTTCGTAGTCGTGCTTTCCCTGCTTACCGCCCTACGCCTCAGTATGCGCACGAACGCGAACGGGCCGCGCCACCCCCATCGGGGTCACGCGGCCCGCAGGACGGCAGCAGGGGTCAGTGACCGCCCTGCTCCTTCAAGCGCTTGTACGAGCGTTCGATCTCGGCCTCCGCGTCCGCGCGGCCCACCCAGTTGGCGCCCTCGACGGACTTGCCGGGCTCCAGGTCCTTGTAGACCTCGAAGAAGTGCTGGATCTCCAGGCGGTCGAACTCGGACACGTGGTGGATGTCCCTCAGGTGCTCCACGCGCGGGTCGGAAGCCGGCACGCACAGCAGCTTGTCGTCGCCGCCGGCCTCGTCCGTCATACGGAACATGCCGATGGCGCGGCACTTGATGAGACAGCCGGGGAAGGTCGGCTCCTCCAGGATGACCAGGGCGTCCAGCGGGTCCCCGTCCTCGCCGAGGGTGTTCTCGACGAAGCCGTAGTCGGCCGGGTAGCTGGTCGAGGTGAAGAGTCGACGGTCCAGGCGGATCCGACCGGTCTCGTGGTCCACCTCGTACTTGTTCCGCGAACCCTTCGGGATCTCGATCGTGACGTCGAACTCCACCGGTGGCTCCTCCATGATCAACACATAGTTCTGGTGGTTAAGTGTCCCTCACGCAGGTGTGTGATCGCGAAAGGGGCTGGTGGTCGTGCCGGAGCTGAGGGCCTGGCGGGCCGCGCGACCGCGTGTGGCGCGGGTAGCGCGTGCCGTGAAACCGCGTATCGCGCGCGTGGCCAGGACCGTGAAACCCCGTGCGCGGCGGATCACCGGGGCCGCGAGACCGCGCGTGACACGGATCACCCGGGTGGTGACACCGCGTTCCGGAGGCCTCACCACCCCGCAGGTGACGGCGATCGCCGTCACCCTGGGCCTGGCGCTCGCGGTCTGGACCGCGACCGCTGCCGGTCCCTGGGACTCCTCGGGTCAGCGTACGGCCGAGCGCGACCGGGCCGCAGCGTGGGACCGCGAGGGTGGCACAGATCACGGACGCCGTACCGGGCGGGCGGCCGACGCCCCCGTCGCCGCTCCCAGCGCCGCGCCCGTTCTGGCCGGAGTCGGCGCCGCCACCACCAAGTCCGCGCCGCTCGGGCAGCCCCTGAACGTCGTCCTGGACAGGCTGCTCGGCGACGGTTCCCTCGGCCCGAGGCGCACCGCGGCCGTCGTCGACGTGGCCACCGGCAGACAGCTCTACGACAAGGGTGCCGATCAGGCGCTCACCCCCGCCTCCACCACGAAGATCGCCACGGCCGTCGCCGTGCTCTCCGCGGCCGGCACCGACCACCGCCTCACCACACGCACCGTGCTCGAGCCCGGCACCGACAAGGTGGTGCTGGTGGGCGGCGGCGACCCGACCCTGACCGCCCGCAGGAAGACCGACGGCTGGGCCGGTCTGCGCACCCTCGCCGACCGGACCGCCGCGGCGCTGAAGAAGCGCCAACTGGCGTCGGTGAGCCTCTCGTACGACACCTCGCTGTTCGCCGGTGAAGCGCTGCACCCGATCGGCGTCAACCCCAATCTCGCGCCCGTCACCGCCCTGATGGCCGACGAGGGCCGCACGGACGGCTCCACCAGCGGGCCGGCCCCGCGCAGCGCCGCCCCGGCGGCCGACGCGGCCCGGACGTTCGGGGACCTGCTGCACGAGCGGGGAATCCGCACCTCGGCCCCCGGCGCCTCCGGCGCGAAGGCCTCGGCCCGCGCCCAGACCCTCGCCTCGGTCCAGTCCCCGCCGCTGTCCGCCGTGGTCGAGCGGATGCTGACCAACAGCGACAACGACATCGCCGAGGCCCTCGCCCGGCAGACCGCCGTCGCCACCGGCGGACAGCCGAGCTTCGCCGGGGGCGCGGCCGCCGTCGCCGACCGGCTCCGCAAGCTCGGACTCCCGCTCGGCGGTGCGCAGTTCCACGACGGCAGCGGTCTCGACCGCGAGGACAAGCTCACCGCCGGCCTGCTGACGTCCCTGCTGGCGAGCGCGGGCTCACCGGCGCACCCCGAACTCCGACCGGTCCTGACGGGGCTGCCGGTGGCCGGGTTCACGGGAACCCTCAGCGATCGCTACGAGGAGGCGGCCGAGCGCTCCGGCATCGGCGTCGTACGAGCCAAGACGGGCACCCTGACCGGCGTCAACACGCTCGCCGGGACGGTGGTCGACGCCGACGGGCGCCTGCTGGCGTTCGCGTTCCTGACGGACGGCTCGATGGACCAGACCTCGGCCAGAGCGGCACTGGACCGTACGGCGGCGGCACTGGCGGGCTGCGGCTGCAGTTGACAGCCGCACCATCGGCCCCAGGGGCCCGGATTCCGGGCCCCGACGGTGTCGCACCCTCTCCGCGCTCGCGCACGAGCACGTACCGTTGACGCATGACGAGCATCGGTGGTGCCCAGATGGTCGACTGGAATCTCGCGGTGGCGACCGCGACGCGGCTCGTACGGCCGGGCCCCGAAGTGAGCCGCGACGAGGCACGGGCCGTCGTCGCGGAGCTGCGCCGGCACGCCAAGTCCTCGGAGGAGCATGTCCGGGGCTTTACCCGGATGGGCGAGGAGGGTGTGCACGACACCCCCGTGCTCGTCGTCGACCGCCCCGGCTGGGTCCGGGCGAACGTCGCCGGGTTCCGGGAGATCCTCAGGCCCCTGCTGGACAAGATGCAGGAGCGGCGCGGCAGCACGCCCGGCGGGGCCGTGCTCGGCGCCGTCGGCGGCAAGGTCACCGGCGTGGAGCTGGGCATGCTCCTGTCGTTCCTGTCCTCCCGGGTCCTCGGGCAGTACGAGACCTTCGCGCCCGCCACCCGCGAACTGCCCGCGGGTGAGAACGGCGGCGGTCGCCTCCTGCTGGTCGCGCCGAACATCGTGCACGTCGAGCGCGAGCTGGACGTGCGCCCGCACGACTTCCGGCTCTGGGTCTGCCTGCACGAGGAGACGCACCGCACGCAGTTCACCGCGGTGCCCTGGCTGCGCGACCACCTGGAGGGCGAGATCCAGTCCTTCCTCGCGGAGACCGAGATCGACCCCATGACGGTCCTGGAGCGCATCAGGGAGGCGGCGCAGTCGCTCGCAGGCGGCCGCCCCGAGGGCGAGGAGGACGACGACGGGCGCTCGTTCGTGGAGCTCGTCCAGACGCCCGCCCAGCGGGAGATCCTCGGCCGGCTGACCGCGGTGATGTCCCTCCTGGAGGGCCACGCCGACTTCGTGATGGACGGCGTCGGCCCCGATGTGGTCCCGTCCGTCGCGGAGATCCGCGAGAAGTTCCAGCAGCGCCGTGCCAAGGGCGCCTCCCGGCTCGACCTCGCCCTGCGCAAACTGCTGGGCCTGGACGCCAAACTCAGGCAGTACCGCGACGGCGAGCGGTTCGTGCGGGCGGTCGTCGAGCAGGTCGGCATGGACGGTTTCAACCGGGTGTGGACTTCCCCGAACACCCTCCCGACCAAGGCGGAGATCGCCAAACCGGCGGACTGGGTCGCGCGGGTGCACCGAAAGGCGGACTCGTGAGCCTCGCGCGAGCGTAGGGAAATGAATCAGGCCTTCGGCAGGTGAACGCCTCGCCAATCACCCGTCCGAGGGACCGTGGGGCATGGGTAGGCGTGCGATGCTCGGGGAACGGCCCGTTTCTGTCACCATTTACACACTCTGAGTGACCGGCTTCGGGTACACCCCCCGAAAACTTCAGAAGGGAACCGGACATGGGTCCCCATCCTGCGGTCGCGGCGATACGCCTGGCGGTGCGCCGCGTCCTCCACGACATCCTCACCGAGGCGTCCACCGAGCACACCAGGGCTCGGGTCCACGAGCGTCCGTTCGCGCCGCTCGTGCTCGTGGCGTGCTCGGGTGGCGCCGATTCCATGGCGCTCGCCTCCGCCCTGGCCTTCGAGGCGCCCAAACTCGGCATCCGCGCCGGCGGCATCACGGTCGACCACGGTCTGCAGCCCGGCTCCGACCTGCGCGCGGAGGAAGTCGCCCTGCGCATGCGCGAGCTCGGACTGGCCCCGATCGAGTCCATCGCCGTGAGCGTGGGCCGCGACGGCGGCCCCGAAGCAGCCGCCCGGGACGCGCGCTACGCCGCCCTCGACGCCGCGGCCGAACGCCACGGCGCCGCCGCGATCCTTCTCGGACACACCCGCGACGACCAGGCCGAAACCGTCCTGCTCGGTCTCGCCCGCGGTTCCGGGATCCGCTCCCTGTCGGGAATGGCCGCGGTCTCGGGGGCCGGCGGCCGTTACCGCCGCCCCTTCCTGCACCTCGACCGGCACACCGCGCGCAAGGCCTGCATGGAGCAGTCGCTGCCCGTCTGGGACGACCCGCACAACACCGACCCGGCCTACACGCGCTCGCGGCTGCGCCACGAGGGCCTGCCCGCCCTCGAGAAGGCGCTCGGCAAGGGCGTCGTCGAGGCCCTCGCCCGTACGGCGCAGCTCTCCCGCGACGACGCCGACGCCCTCGACGCCTGGGCCAGCCAGGTGGAGACCTCCGTGCGCGACGCCTCGGGCCTCCTGGAATGCGCCAAGCTCTACGCGCTGCCCCCGGCCGTCCGCCGCCGGGTGCTGCGCCGTGCCGCCATCGAGGCGGGCGCGCCGGCCGGCTCGCTCTTCGCCCGTCACATCGAGGAAGTCGACCGCCTGATCACCGGCTGGCGGGGCCAGGGAGCCATCAATCTCCCGGGCAAAGTGGTCGCCCAGCGCCAGGGTGGCAGACTGGTGATTCGGCAAGGCTGAAACGGCGCCGCCTGCGGGAGGCGCCAGGTCACACCTCCGGGAGGGACCGGTCAGCCGGGCGAGCGAGCCGAAGGGCGCGTCGCTGCCGAAGGGAGAGCGCGCTCAGGCCGCGCGGGGCGCAGCGGACACGCTGCCGCCGCGGCGCGGACGACCGGGTACGGCCGACCGCCGAGGGCGGCGCCGGCATCCCGGAGGCGAGCGGGCGACAAGTGCGGGACGACCGAAAGTGATGCGGGTGGACGCGAACGACATGGGTGCCGACCTCGAGAAGGTGCTCATCACCAAGGAAGAGATCGACGCGAAGCTGATCGAGCTGGCCGCGAAGATCGACGCGGAGTACGCGGGCAAGGACCTGCTGATCGTCGGCGTCCTCAAGGGCGCGGTGATGGTCATGGCCGATCTGGCCCGGGCACTGTCCACCCCCCTCACCATGGACTGGATGGCCGTGTCCTCCTACGGCGCGGGCACCCAGTCCTCCGGAGTCGTCCGGATCCTGAAGGACCTCGACACCGACATCAAGGGCAGGCACGTCCTGATCGTCGAGGACATCATCGACTCCGGCCTGACGCTGTCCTGGCTGATCTCCAACCTCGGCTCGCGCGAGCCCGCCTCCCTCAAGGTGTGCACGCTGCTGCGCAAGCCCGAGGCCGCCAAGGTCGCCATCGACGTCCAGTGGGTCGGCTTCGACATCCCGAACGAATTCGTCGTGGGCTACGGCCTCGACTACGCCGAGAAGTACCGCAACCTCCCGTTCGTCGGTACGCTCGCCCCCCACGTGTACGGCGGCTGACCCCTCGGGTTCGGCCGTGCTCCACGACGACGGAACCCCCAGGTCCCGGCACTTTCGAGAGGCTCGGGAACCCCAGGGGGTCCCGCGGCGTTGGAGCATGCGTGGACGGTATGCCCGCGGTCCCCTGCGGCTTCGGGTGACAATCCTGGGGTACCGTCAGAAGAACTGTCTTTATCAAACTCACTATGGCAGGAGGGACGGGGCGGCTCCGCTCCGTATGGATGGACGTGAAGCGATACTTCCGTGGGCCGGTCATGTGGATCGTGCTGGCCGTCCTTGCCGTGGTCGTGTTGATGCAGGTCGTCGGCTCTTCCGGCGGCTACAAGACGGTGGACACCGGCCAGGTCGTGGCGGCGATCAATGACAACAGGGTCCAGTCGGCCAAGCTGACCACAGGCGACGAGCAGACCATCAAGGTCTCGCTCAAGGACGGCGTGAAGGTCGATGGCAGCTCGAAGATCCAGGCGAGCTACATCGGCGACCAGGGCGTGACCCTGGCCAACACCCTGCAGGACAAGTTCCAGAACAAGCAGATCCCGGACGGCTACACGGTCGCGCCGTCCAAGCAGAACCCGTTCGTCGGGATCCTGCTCTCCCTGCTGCCCTTCGTGCTCATCGTGGTCGTCTTCCTGTTCCTGATGAACCAGATGCAGGGCGGCGGCTCCCGGGTCATGAACTTCGGGAAGTCCAAGGCGAAACTCATCACCAAGGACACCCCGAAGACGACCTTCTCGGACGTCGCGGGTGCGGACGAGGCCGTCGAGGAACTCCAGGAGATCAAGGAGTTCCTGCAGGAACCGGCCAAGTTCCAGGCCGTCGGCGCCAAGATCCCCAAGGGTGTGCTGCTCTACGGTCCTCCCGGTACGGGCAAGACGCTGCTCGCGCGTGCCGTGGCCGGCGAGGCGGGCGTCCCCTTCTACTCGATCTCGGGTTCCGACTTCGTCGAGATGTTCGTCGGTGTCGGTGCCTCCCGAGTCCGTGACCTGTTCGAGCAGGCCAAGGCGAACGCCCCGGCGATCGTCTTCGTCGACGAGATCGACGCGGTCGGCCGTCATCGCGGCGCCGGCCTCGGCGGCGGTCACGACGAGCGTGAGCAGACCCTGAACCAGCTGCTCGTCGAGATGGACGGCTTCGACGTGAAGGGCGGCGTGATCCTCATCGCCGCCACGAACCGCCCCGACATCCTCGACCCGGCCCTTCTGCGCCCCGGCCGCTTCGACCGCCAGATCGCGGTCGACCGCCCGGACATGCAGGGCCGTCTGGAGATCCTCAAGGTCCACCAGAAGGGCAAGCCGGTCGCTCCGGACGTCGACCTGTCGGCCGTCGCCCGCCGCACGCCGGGCTTCACCGGAGCGGACCTGTCGAACGTGCTGAACGAGGCGGCGCTGCTCACGGCCCGCAGCGACCGCAAGCTCGTCGACAACCAGATGCTGGACGAGGCGATCGACCGTGTGGTCGCGGGCCCGCAGAAGCGGACCCGGATCATGTCGGACAAGGAGAAGAAGATCACGGCGTACCACGAGGGCGGTCACGCCCTGGTCGCCGCGGCCTCGCCCAACTCCGACCCGGTCCACAAGATCACGATCCTGTCCCGCGGCCGTGCCCTCGGCTACACGATGGTGCTCCCGGACGAGGACAAGTACTCCACGACCCGCAACGAGATGCTGGACCAGCTGGCCTACATGCTGGGCGGCCGCGCGGCCGAGGAGCTCGTCTTCCACGACCCGACGACGGGTGCCGCGAACGACATCGAGAAGGCCACGACCACGGCCCGGGCGATGGTCACGCAGTACGGCATGACCGAGCGTCTCGGCGCGATCAAGTTCGGCGGGGACAACACCGAGCCGTTCCTCGGACGTGAGATGGCTCACCAGCGCGACTACTCGGAAGAGGTCGCCGCGCTGGTGGACGAGGAAGTCAAGAAGCTCATCGAGAACGCGCACAACGAGGCCTGGGAGATCCTGGTCGAGAACCGCGACGTGCTCGACAACCTCGTTCTGGCCCTTCTGGAGAAGGAGACGCTGGGCAAGGAGGAGATCGCCGAGATCTTCGCCCCCATCGTCAAGCGCCCGCCGCGGCCCGCGTGGACCGGTTCCTCGCGTCGCACTCCGTCCACCCGCCCGCCGGTGCTCTCCCCGAAGGAGCTCGCACTGACGAACGGGGCGAACGGCGCGACCCCGGCGATCGCCAACGCGACGGAGTCCGTCTCCACGGAGAAGGCTCCGGAGGACCGCCGGGAGAGCTGAGGCACCGCCCTCCCGTGGGCCTCGCCGAGGCCCGGAATTTCGACCGCGCCCCCCAGGGTTCTAGCCTGGGGGGCGCGGCATTTCCATGGGGCCGCACATGAGACGCGTGATCCGTGCGCGTCACAGGCGCAGGAACGAGGCACCAGATGACCGACCCGGTGACGCTGGACGGCGAAGGCACGATCGGCGAGTTCGACGAGAAGCGTGCGGAGAACGCCGTACGGGAACTGCTCATCGCCGTCGGGGAGGACCCGGACCGGGAAGGGCTCCGCGAGACCCCGGGGCGGGTGGCGCGGGCGTACCGGGAGATATTCGCGGGGCTGTGGCAGAGGCCCGAGGACGTCCTGACGACGACGTTCGACCTCGGTCACGACGAGATGGTGCTCGTGAAGGACATCGAGGTGTTCTCGACCTGTGAGCACCACCTGGTGCCGTTCAGGGGCGTCGCCCACGTCGGCTACATCCCCGCCACGAGCGGGAAGATCACGGGGCTTTCGAAGCTCGCCCGGCTCGTGGACGTCTTCGCGCGCCGGCCCCAGGTGCAGGAGCGGCTCACGACGCAGATCGCCGACTCGCTGATGGAGATACTCGAGCCGCGCGGTGTGATCGTCGTGGTCGAGTGCGAGCACATGTGCATGTCGATGAGGGGCATCCGCAAGCCGGGCGCGAAGACTCTGACCTCCGCCGTGCGCGGTCAGTTGCGGGACGCCGCCACGCGCAACGAGGCGATGAGCCTCATCATGGCGCGCTGAGTCCCCTGCCCGGCACCGGCTAGGAGACCGGCGCCGTGCCGTCGTTGTGCTCGTCGTCGTCCGGGAGCTTGCAGACGCGCTCCAGGAAGAAGGCCGCCGCTATGACGGCGATACCGGCCAGTACCGAGAACCCGGCGTAGATGGCCTGGTCCCGGCGGGTGGGGATGTCCAGGGATTCCAGGAGGAAGACGCCCGTGCCGCCGTACATGCCGGCGACCAGAGCGGCGACCAGGGCGCTGGCCTGTCCGAAGACGACGGCCCGGGCCGCCATCAGCGGATCGACGCCCTTGGCGCCGGGGCGGCGCTCCCGCTGGGCCTTGAGACGGGCGCGGAGCGAGAGCGCCGTGGCCATCAGGACCACGGCGATCAGGGCGAGGACGATGGGCGCGGCCAAGGGGACCTTGGGCAGCGTGCCCACCGAACTCCACAGGCGGGCACCCGCCCAGGAGAGCACTCCGGCCACCACGAACACCGCTGCCAGCGTCCTGATGCGCAGCTCTTTCACGATGCCCCTTCGTCGGCCCGAACGCCCGCCCCTCGGGACGGTGGTGGCACGGGGAGGGATCCCCGGCCCGGTAGACCTTAACGACTACTCGGGCAGCCTGAGTTCCAGGTCGGCACGGGCGGTGACGCCTTCTTGGGTGACGGCAGTGAGCAGCTCCGCCACCGGGCCACGGCCGGGAAGCAGGGCCGCGGGGTCCAGGTCGTGCCACGGGGCGAGCACGAACGCCCGCTCGTGGGCGCGCGGGTGCGGCAGCGTCAGCACCGGGTCCTCGGAGACGACCTCCGCGTAGGAGACGATGTCGACGTCGAGGGTGCGCGCACCCCAGCGCTCCTCCCGCACCCGGTGGAAGGCCTCCTCCACGGCGTGGGCGCGCTCGAGGAGCGAGGACGGCGGCAGCGTGGTCTTCACGACGACCACCGCGTTGAAGTACGTCGGCTGGCTGCCCGGGTCCACGCCCCAGGGCTCCGTCTCGTACACGGGCGAGACCCCCTTGACGCGGACGCCCGGGGTGTCCTCGAGGGCGTCGATCGCGCCCTGGAGCGTCTCCAGGCGGTTGCCCAGGTTCGCTCCCAGGGCGATCACCGCCCGCTTGGGGTTCTGCAGGGTGGTGTCGGCGGCGTCCACGCGCTCCACCACGGAGGCGGGCACCGGCTGGACGGTCGGGTCGCTCTGACCCCCGGTGAAGAAGGCGCTCATACTCGGCTCCGCGTGATGGTGACGGTCACATCGTCGAAGGGGACCGTGATCGGTGCGTCCGGTTTGTGGACGCAGACCTCGACCTCCCGGACCGGTGCGTGCTTGAGACAGGAGAAGGCGATGCGCTCGGCGAGCGTCTCGATCAGGTCGACGGGCTCCCCTTCCACCAGGGCGACGACCTCCTCCGCCACGACGCCGTAGTGCACGGTCTTCGTCAGGTCGTCGTCGGCCGCGGCGGGCCGTGTGTCCAGGCCCAGGACGAGGTCCACGATGAAGGTCTGGCCCTCCTCGCGTTCCTTGGGGAACACGCCGTGGTGCCCACGGGCCTTCAGGCCGCGCAGCGCGACACGATCCACGCGAATCACTCCTGCAATCGTCGACAGCGGCAGGCATTCACCCAGTGCGGTCGGCGCACCGGTCCGGAACGAATCTACCTGCGGACACTGACGTCCCACGGTCGCGGGGGCGTGCGCCCGCGCAATGGCCAGGAGGGTTCATCCGGTGTTTCCCCTGGGGAACAGGGTGGCTCACGAGTCGGTAGCCGCCCATACCTCGGAGGAGGTGATTCCAACCACTATCAGCCGCCTACCCACTCCGGCGGGCCCGCCCACCCCCCTGTTGCGGAGAGGATCGTCCGCCTATGCGAAGAAGGCGCCTTAAGTGGGGGAGTCGTCCTCCTCCTCGTCGTCGCTTTCGGTCAGTACGGGGGAGGCGTGGTGCGACCAGAGCTTCCAGCCGTCGGGAGTGCGGCGGAACAGGTTCGTGGCCACCACGAGCTGTCCGACGAGCGGGCCCAGCTCGTCGCTGTCCTCCGGGGCGGGGCCACCGCTGAGGATGTTCTCGGTACAGGTCACCAGCGCGGTGTCACCGGTCACGGAGACATGGACGTCCGTGAGGAAGAACTGGATGTACTCGGTGTTCGCCATGATCAGCGCATAGGACCTGAGGACCTCTCCGCGGCCGGTCAGGACGGGCCAGCCGGGGTGCACACAGGAGATGACACCGACGTCGGCGGGGTCGTGGTACTGCTCGTCGACACCGAGGTCGGAGGGCGCGAGCCAGAGCGACGACAACTCTTCGAAGTCCCCCCGCTCCATCGTCTCGTAGAAGGTGGTGTTGGCCTGTTCGACCTGTTCCACATCCGTGTGGGCAGTGCTCACCGGGCTCCTTCGATGGCGCGTGCGACGCGTACGGCGTCCGCCGTCGCGCGTACCTCATGGACGCGCACGGCCCATGCTCCTGCGTGCGCGGCGAGAGCGGAGACGGCGGCGGTGGCGGCGTCGCGTTCGCGCGCGGGCGGCGGCGCGCCCCCCGGGCCGGCCAGTACGCGGCCGAGGAAACGCTTGCGCGAGGCGGCCACGAGCAGCGGGTGCCCGAGGCGGTGCAGACGGTCCAGACGGGCGAGCAGGGCCAGATCGTGCTCGCCCTCCTTGGAGAAGCCGAGGCCGGGGTCGACCACGATCCGGTCGGGGGCGACGCCTCCTTCCAGCACGGCCTCCACACGCGCACGCAGTTCGTCGACGACCTCGCCGACCACGTCCTCGTAGACGCCCGTGACGTTGCCGCCCTCCAGGAAGCCGCGCCAGTGCATGACGACGAAGGGGGCGCCCGCCGCCGCGACGACCGGGATCATGGCCGGGTCCGCGAGGCCGCCGCTGACGTCGTTGACGAGGGCCGCCCCGGCGGCGAGGGCCTTTTCGGCGACGGAGGCGCGCACGGTGTCGACGGAGACCGTGACGCCTTCGGAGGCGAGGCCGCGCACGACGGGGATGACGCGCCTGAGCTCCTCGGCCTCGTCCACGCGGGTGGCGCCGGGGCGGGTGGACTCGCCGCCGACGTCGACGAGATCGGCGCCCTCGGTGACCAGGTCGAGGCCGTGCTTGACGGCGGCGGTGGTGTCGAACCATCGACCGCCGTCGGAGAAGGAGTCGGGGGTGACGTTCACGACCCCCATGACCGCACAGCGGTCCCATGTCGGAAGGCCTGCCACCTGGCCCCGCCCGGTCTTCGTGCTCATACGTTCAGCGTAGGCCCCCGGCGCGGTCGCGTTCGGTTCACGGGGCGGTCGGGGAGCGAGTGGTCCGGCCGAGGGCCGCGCGGGCGGGGCGGGAACGGCGGGGCGTCCGCCGAGGGCCGGCGGACGGCGCCCGGAAGCGGGGCGGGTCCACCGGTACGAGCCGCCGGGCGCCCCCGACGCGGTGCGGGGCCCTCGGCGGGATGTGTGCATACGGCCCTGCCGGCACCGGGTCGGTGCCGTCACGGCCGTCCTTGCACGGGACGGGGAGGACGGCAGCGACGGCGCCGGTCGCGCGGCCACGCCCGTCCGCGGTGCGCGCATCCCGAGACGGTGCGCGCCGGTGCGGTCAGACGCCGCTCGCCGCGCCCATGCCGCGGTCCGCGAGCCCGTGGGCACACGGGCGGGCGGACCGAGCCGTACGGCGAAGGAAGCGGGGGAGGGCGAGATTCACGAAGCCCTCCGCCTGCATCGCCGCGAGGCCGATGCGCGGCAGGTCGCGGGAGGACGCGTACACCACGAAGCGCGGCTCCCAGCGGGGCTGGAACTTCGCGTTGAACTTGTACAGGGACTCGATCTGGAACCACCGGGAGAGGAAGACCAGCAGTCCCCGCCATACGCGCAGCACCGGGCCCGCACCGATCTTCTCGCCGCGGGCCAGCGCCGAGCGGAACATCGCGAAGTTCAGGGAGACATGCCTGATGCCGAACTTCGGGGCGGCCTGGAGCGCGGCCACGATCAGAAGTTCGTTCATGCCCGGGTCCGCAGAGCGGTCGCGGCGCATCAGGTCCAGTGAGATCCCGTCCGTGCCCCACGGGACGAAGTGGAGGACCGCCTTGAGATCGCCGTACGGTCCGGTCTCGTCGTCCGCCCGTCCGTCCGCGGCGCGGCCCGAGGCACTTCGCGACGTCCCGTCGATCCGGTGCGCCGTGGCGATCAGGCAGTCGCCGTCGGCGGGATCGCCGATGCGGCCGAGGGCCATGGAGAAGCCGCGTTCGGTGTCCGTGCCGCGCCAGTTCTCGGCGGCCCGCCGTATGCGCTCCAGTTCGCCCTCGCCGAGATCACGGATGCGCCGTACCCGGGTCTCGTACCCCGCGCGCTCGATGCGCTTGACCATCTGGCGCACGTTGCGCATCGCGCGCCCGGAGAGGGAGAAATCCGCGACGTCCACCACCGCCTCGTCACCCAGTTCGAGGGCGTCCAGGCCGGTCTCCCGGGTCCACACCTCGCCGCCCGTCTCCGAGCAGCCCATGACGGCCGGGGTCCAGGAGTGGGCCCTGGCCTCGTCCATGAACCGCTCGATGGCGCCCGGCCAGGCCTCGACATCGCCGATCGGGTCGCCACTGGCCAGCATCACGCCCGACACGACGCGGTAGGTCACCGCCGCCTTGCCGCTCGGCGAGAAGACGACGGCCTTGTCGCGGCGGAGTGCGAAGTGGCCGAGCGAGTCGCGGTCGCCGTGCTTGTCCAGCAGGGCGCGCAGCCGTACTTCGTCGTCGTCGGTCAGCCGGGCGGCCGGATGTTCGGGCCGAAGGGCCAGATAGATCGTCGTGACCGCGGTCAGCAGGCCGAGGGCACCGAGCGAGAAGCCCACCGTCCAGGAGGTGTTGCCGGTGTAGTCGACCGGACCCTCGAAGCCGACCATGCCGTACAGGACGTGTTCGATGCGGTCGGACACGCTCGGATCGCCCACCAGGCGGTGCGGGTGGACGCTGACGATGATCAGGCCGAGGGACAGCGAACCGGCGCCCATGAGCACGAAGTTGGCGAGCGCGCGCCAGCGGCTGCGGGGGTCGGGCAGGGCGGCGAACTCACTTCGGTGACGCAGCAGCGGGAGCAGCAGCGCCACCGAGATGACGACGCCGATGACCGAATGGCGGTAGACGTACTCCGCCACGGCGCCCGCCGGAAGCAGCATCACGGCGGCGCGCCAGGCCCGGCGCTTGCGCCGGCGCAGCCCGTGCGCGAGGAGCAGCAGCAGGACGCCGGCGCTCAGCGAAAGGGCCGCCGCGAACGGGCCGAGCGAGCCGGGCAGCACCTCGGCCATGCGGTGCATACGGCTGTGCCGGAAACGCGGGAACACACCCGCGGCGATGTCCAGGAACCCCACGAGCATGCAGGCCCGGGCGATCAGCGCGGGGACGGCTTCCGGGCGAGGGCCACGGAGTATGCGCCGTGCTCCGCGCGATCGCTCCGGAACCTCGCCCGACTTTTCCCCATCTATCCTGACAGACATCGCATCCCGTATGTGTGCGAGAGAACTGGAGTCCGATGCCGATTCGGGCATCCGGCGACATTGCGCCCTCTAGGACGGTGTCTCGGGGAGAGAGGTTCACTCCCCATCACAAAGCCGGTTCAAAGCCGAAGGAAAGTCCCGGGCAAGCCCTCGCCAATCACGGGGGGCGGCCAAGGGACCACAAGGCACAGGCGGGAAAGGGCCCATGGGTCTCACGAGCAACAAAATGCTGGTAGTGGTCGTCGTGCTCGCACTGGCGCTGTTCGTCGGCACGGTCTGGCACTGGCCCCGGCTGTCGCGGCGCAGTTGGCGTGCCGTCGGGGGACGGATCGGTCTGCTGTTCGCCACCCAGCTCATGGTCTTCGCCTCGATCGGCCTGGCCGCCAACCAGGCCTTCGGGTTCTACGCCACCTGGACCGATCTGTTCGGCCGGGAGAGGGGGCAGGGTGTGGTCGTCGACCACGGGGCGGCGGGAGCGGGCGGCGGTCCGCTCCAGGTGGTCGGCACAGAGCAGGTGACCGTTCCCGGCGGCTCCCGTCCGGAGATCGGCGGCCAGATCCAGAAGGTGGAGATCGTCGGCCGGACGACCCGGATCGCCTCTCCCGCGTTCGTGTATCTGCCGCCGGAGTACTTCCAGGCGCGGTACCGCACACGGACGTTCCCCGCGTCCGTCGTGCTCACCGGCTACCCGGGAACGGCCGAGGCGCTCATCAAGGGGCTGCAGTACCCGCAGACGGCGCACGAACTGGCCGGGGACGGCAGGATGCAGCCGATGATCCTGGTGATGCTGCGACCGACCGTGGCGCCGCCGCGCGACACGGAGTGCGTGGACGTCCCGGGCGGCCCGCAGACCGAGTCGTTCTTCGCGAAGGACCTCCCCGACGCGGTGACGGCCCACTACCGGACAGGTGGGAGGCCGCGCAGTTGGGGCGTCATCGGCGATTCCACGGGCGGCTACTGCGCGTTGAAGCTGGCGATGCACCATCCGGACGTCTACGCCGCCGGCGCGGGCCTGTCGCCGTACTACAGGGCGCCGATCGACCCGACCACGGGCGACCTCTTCCGCGGGAACAAGGACCTGCGCAACCGCGCCGACCTGGGATGGTGCCTCAAACGCCTGGCCGCGCCCGACACTTCGCTGCTCGTCACCAGCAGCAGGGCCGGCGAGAAGGGCTACCGGTCCACGCTCGCGTTCATACGGCAGGTGCGGACCAGGAAGCCGACCCGGATCTCGTCGATCCTGCTCGACAGCGGTGGCCACAACTTCAATACCTGGCGGCGGGAGATCCCGCCTGCGTTGCAGTGGCTGAGCGGACGGCTGGGCGATCGCTGAGCGGGTGAATACGCGGGGGCGCCGACCGGAATTCGGGGCCATGCGAAGGAGTCCGGCTGCGCCGTGCGAGCTCCTCCTTGTGCGTTGTCGCCGGGCGGCCGTGGAATTCGCCGGGGCGAGCCGTCAAGTCCCTTTCCGGGGGAGAGGATCCGGGCTCGAGGACCGGGAAAGCGGTGTGCCAATGAATGATCTTGTACGGCCGTGGCGGCGGATCGGGCGGGAGGCCCCGGCGCACCGGACGGGAGCGGGGGAAGGGCCCTGCGGGCCTCGGTCGATCCGGGGTGTCGGGGCCCGAACCGGGTGCCGGATTCGGGGCGCCCGGACGCGGGAGGGTGGGTCATCCCTTTTTCCGGGGCCGGCGGGCGGGGTGAAGGTATCGGTGTGGCTGTGTTTTTACCGGGCGGGGCACCATCATTCGCCTACGCGCGGTAAGTTTCTGGCCATGCCACGTGGACGTCACCGCCATTCCCCGCCCTTGCACAGGCTGCTGCCCCCCTCGGTGATCGCCGGCGTCGCGGTCGTGTGCGCCGCGGGCCCCTGGTTGTTCACGGAGCCGTTGGTGCTCCGTGGGCTGGCCGCGGGCGCTGCGGCGACGATGGTCGTGGGCGCCGTCGTCATGCGCCGCTGGGATGTGGCCGCGGGTAAACATGTCGCCGACCTCACGCGCGCGCGGGCGAGCGACGAGTGGCACCACGAGGAACGGGTCGCCGAACTGGAGACCGACCTGGAGGAGTCGCGCGAACTGCGCACCAAACTGGAGCAGCGCCTCCGGGCCAAGCGCACGGAACTGGCCAATCTGCGCAACGAGCACGCCGCCCTGCTGCGCCGGTACGCCACGGCGGAGACGGAGCGTGCGACCGCCCTGGAAGGACGCCGTCTGCTGGCGATCGAGTCGACGGCGCCCGCACCGGAGCTGCCGGCGGGCGACTCGGAGACGTCCGGTGCGCAGGAGGCGGCCGACGACACCGACCGGAGCGAGCCCGCCGGTGCGGAGGCCAGGGACCACGAGGACGTCGCCGCCCCGGTCGAGGACGGCACGGTGGAGGACCCCGATGCGGAGCCGTCGGCCGCGGGGGTGTTCTCGCCCGACGGGTCCTCGCTCTTCATGCGGGCCGGCTCGGCGCTGGAGCGGCTGACGAAGGGCGGCGACGTGGCGCAGGAGGACGAGGCCGCGTCCTCGTCGCCCGAGCCCGCCGTGGAGGCGGAGAAGGACGCCGTGGAGGCGCACGAGGACGCCGTGGAGGCGACCGCCGCCGAGGACGGTGAGGCGGTCTCCACCGAGGACGGTGAGGCGGCCGAGGCGAGCACCGCCGCGGACGAGGGCGACGCCGGCAGCGCGCCCGGGACCGCCGGGACGCCGGCCACCACGGAGACCTCCCCCAGGAAGGGCGGCCCCGGCAACGGCGGCGGCCGGAAGCGCAACCCCGCCGGACCCGTGGCGCCCAAGGCCGCGGCCAAGGAGGGCGGCTCCGTCGTGCAGGGCGGGACCGAGGGGGCGTCCTCGGCGGGCGCGGGGCCCGAGCAGGCCGCCGCCCCGACCGCACAGCAGCCCCAGCCGTCCGCCAGGAAGCCGGCGCACAGCACCGGGCACTTCACGGTGCCCACCGCCGTGGCCGTGGTGCCGCCGACTCCGCGGCGCCGCGCGACCGTCGAGGGCGGTTTCGACTTCTTCGGTACGCAGAAGTCGCGGGCGACCCTGGACGCGGTGCAGAACGAGGACCTCGCGGACGTCGTCGGCCAGGAGGCGCTCGCGATGCACAAGGCGGAGTCGGAGTCCGGCTTCAAGCCCGCGGACCCGCAGGCGCGCGCCGTCGGCCAGGTCATCGACCTGACCGCCCATGACGAGACGGAGCAGATCGACGTCCAGGGGCTGCGCACCGCGGCGTCCTGAGGCAGATCGTCCCGTGCGAAGGGCGGCGGCACACGATGTGCCGCCGCCCTTCGCCGTCCGCGCCTTCGTCTAGGAGGCCATCCACCGGTCCGGCCGGGCGTCGCGGCGCCCCGTGCGCGACCGGTCCGCCTGGGCGTACAACACTGCCTGCGCCTCCTCGGCGTCCCGCAGGCGCGCCGTCACCGTCTTGTTGGCACCGGTGTCGACATGGATGTCGGCGACCCTCAGAAGCCGCTCCCAGGGCCCCCGCGTGAGCCGTACGCTCTGCACCTTCGCATGGGGGACCAGGGAAAGACTGCGGCGCAGCAGGCCGCGCCGGGCGGCGAAGACCGTGTCCGTGACGGCCAGTCCGTGGCCGCGCCACCAGAACGGGACGCACCAGCCCGCGCGGCGCGGCGGCCGGGACAGCGACGACGGCACGGTCACCCCGGGCAGCACCCGTGCGATCACCGCCTCGGCGGCCTCGCGCGGGGCGACGGGCACGAGCACGGAGTTGGAGGAGCCGGCCACGTCCAGCCTGACGTGCACCCAGCCGCGCCGCCGCCACAGCAGCGGTTCCACGATGCGCACGGCCTGCACCCGGCCCGGCGGCACGGTCTCGTGGGCGCGGTCGAGCAGGCCGTGGTCGATGCGGAGCCCGTCCGGCGACTCGCCCACGGTCCAGTCGTAGGAGGTGGCGAAGCGACCCGCGCTCCGCGTGGCGGCGCCGGCGAGCGGCACCCCGACGGCGAAGACCGTCCACAGGCTGTGGGTGACGAACCACAGCACCGTCGGTACGACGAGCGCGGCCGCCAGCGGGCCCCATGTCGCACCGGTGAGCAGCAGGGAGACCGCCAGCATGCGCGGCGGCACGTGCAGCAGTGTGCGGGCCGGCGCCTCGCCCACCTCGTGCGCCGTCTCAGGGGCGAAACCGGCCGCGCGGGCGAGGAGTTCGGCCCGCAGCCGGCGCGCCTCGGCCTCGCCGAGATAGGCGAGTTCGTCCTTCTTGTCGGTGCCTATGACGTCCAGTTTCAGCTTGGCGACGCCGGCGATACGGGCCAGCAGCGGCCGGGTGACGTCGACGGCCTGCAGCCGGTCCAGACGTATGTGTGCCGTGCGGCGGAACAACAGGCCCGTGCGGATGCGCAGTTCGGTCTCGGTCACCGCGAAGTGTGTGAACCACCAGGTCAGAAAGCCGTACAGGGCGGCGGCCAGGACGAGTGCCGCGAGACCTGCGAGGAGTGTGGTCGCGGTCAGTTTCGTCAGTTGCTTCTGTGCCTGGCCCGGATCGTGCACGGCCCAGCCGACGACCACGGTGACCGGCGCCCAGGCGCGCCGCAGCGGCGTCACGGGGTGCAGCCGCCGCTCGGTCGCCTCGTGCGGCCGGGATATGGCGGGCTCTGCCGCGGGCGTGCTCACAGCCCCGCCGACCGGGCCTCGCCGAGCGCTGTCAGCCGGTCCCGCAGCCGTTCCGCCTCGGCCGGTTCCAGGCCCGGAATGGTGGCGTCGGTCGCCGCCGCGGCCGTGTGCAGCTGCACGCTCGCCAGCCCGAAATGCCGCTCCACGGGCCCGGAGGTGACCTCGACGAGCTGCATGCGCCCGTACGGCACCACCGTCTGCTCCCGCCACAGCACGCCCCGGCTGATCAGCAGGTCGTCGGCCCGCTCGGCGTAGCGCCAGGACCGCCAGTTGCGGCCCAGCATGACCCAGCCCCACAGCAGCAGAGCCAGCGGCAGCAGCGCGAGCAGCGCCCAGACCGGCCCGGCGAACATCCCCGGGAGCAGTCCCACGGCCGCGGTCAGCAGTCCCAGCCACACCACCAGCAGCAGCCGCCGCATCCGCAGCAGTCCCGGCGGCAGCCCGGTCCAGGCGGGCTCGGCGGCCGTCCCCACACTCCCCATCTCCATGCCGCAAGCGTACGTACGAGAGACTGTGTCCATGACTCCTACGACGGAGACCATGGTCGGGATCGGCGGCGCCGCGGAGAGCACCGACATGGTGCTCAACATCGGGCCCCAGCATCCCTCCACGCACGGTGTGCTGCGGTTGCGGCTCGTGCTGGACGGAGAGCGGATCACGCATGCGGAGCCGGTCATCGGCTATATGCACCGCGGTGCGGAGAAGCTGTTCGAAGCGCGCGACTACCGCCAGATCATCATGCTCGCCAACCGCCACGACTGGCTGTCCGCCTTCTCGAACGAGCTGGGCGTGGTGCTCGCCGTGGAGCGGATGCTGGGCATGGAGGTGCCCGAGCGTGCGGTGTGGATGCGCACACTCCTCGCGGAGCTCAACCGGGTTCTGAACCATCTGATGTTTCTCGGCTCGTACCCGCTGGAACTGGGCGGGATCACGCCGATCTTCTACGCCTTCTCCGAGCGCGAGGAACTCCAGCACGTCATAGAGGAGATCTCCGGCGGGCGTATGCACTACATGTTCAACCGGGTGGGCGGCCTGAAGGAGGATCTGCCCGCGGGCTGGACGGAACGCGCCCGTACCGTCGTCGCCGATGTGCGCTCGCGCATGGACCGGTTCGACGACCTCGTGCTCGGCAACGAGATCTTCCGTGGCCGCACGCGCGGTGTGGGCGTCCTCGCACCGCGGGCCGTGCACGCGTACGGGGTGAGCGGGCCGATCGCGCGCGCCTCCGGCGTTGACTTCGACCTGCGCCGCGACGAGCCGTACCTGGCCTACCCGGAGCTCCAGGGCACGCTGAAGGTGGTCACCCGCCAGGAGGGCGACTGCCTGGCCCGCTTCGAGTGCCTTCTGGAGCAGACGCACAACGCGCTCGACCTGGCCGACGCCTGTCTGGACCGGCTGGCCGAGCTGCCGCCGGGGCCGATCAACCAGCGGCTGCCCAAGGTGCTCAAGGCTCCCGAGGGCCACACCTACGCCTGGACCGAGAACCCGCTCGGCATCAACGGCTACTACCTGGTCAGCAAGGGCGACAAGACGCCGTACCGGCTCAAGCTGCGCTCCGCCTCGTACAACAACATCCAGGTGCTCACCGAGCTGCTGCCGGGGACGCTGGTCGCCGACATGGTGGCCATCCTGGGGTCAATGTTCTTCGTGGTCGGGGACATCGACAAGTAGCCCGCCGAGAGAGGTCTCCGGCAGCCCGACGGGCTGGAGCAGCCAGCCGAAGTCGCCGAGGCCGCCGGAGGCGGTGAGTTCGGCGGCCGCCCCGGCCTGTGCGAGGGCGTGCACATAGGCCGTCGGATGCGTCGAGGCGAGCGTCAGCGGGGGGCGTCTGCCGGAGATCCCGAGGGCGTGCAGGGCCGCCCGCTGGGTCAGCAGCCGAGCCCCGGGCAGGGCGCACGCGTCCAGTGCCACATGTGCGGTGATGTCGCAGGACCCGTCCGGCACGGGGGTGGTCTCCCGGCCCTCGCGGAAGCCGGTGAGCGTCCCGAAGGGCGGCCGGGCGCCCTCGCGGTGCGCATAGTCGACGGCGACGGCGAGGCCACGGCCGACGGTGGCGACCGCGGCGGACCAGGCGGTGTCCCTGGGGAGGCCGATCTCGGCGCGGCACCCCTCGGCGGACAGCGGCCACCAGCGCTCCAGCCAGTCGGCCTGCGCGCCCTGCACCGGCTCCCCGAGGCGCTCGGTGCCGTCCTCGCGTACGAGGACCAGCCGGGCCACCCCGTCGGGCGCCGCCTCCACGACCTCGAGCGGCACATTGTCGAGCCACTCGTTGGCGAACAGCAGCCCGGTGATCTGCGTCGGGGGCTCGTCAAGCCACTCGATTGCGGGGTCGAGGCCGTCGGGGCGGCCGCTGATGTCCACGGCGCACGCGCGCGTGCGGGCGGCCACGTCCGGGGGCAGTGCGGCGAGGACACCGATGACCAGCTCGCCCCGGCCGGCCGCCATGTCCACGAACGTCAGCACGGCGGGATGCCCCAGGGCCTCGTCGACCCGGCACAGCAGACGGGCAACGGCGCCGGCGAAGAGCGGTGAGGCGTGCACGGAGGTACGGAAGTGCCCCGCCGGTCCCTCGGGCCGCCGGTAGAACCCGTCCGCCCCGTACAGCGCCTGCTCGGCAGCCGCCCGCCATCCACGCCACTCGCCGTCGCCCTCGTGTGCCACCGGGCCAGGCTAGGCGCGGTGCGGGCGGGTGTGGACGCCGGTGGGGCCGTAAGCGCTCGGCGCGCGCGACCCGCGCCCCGGGCGTGCGCGCCTCCGGCCGTCCGGTATCCGCGCATCTCCAGCCGTCCGGGATCACGGAGCATCCACCTTGCGGAGTACACGTGTCCGCCCGGGATCGGCCCTCCGGTTGACCCATGCACGCAGTGCGCTTCCCTACGCTGGGTCACGTGCAGCGCCTCTATGACTTCCTCCGCAGGCACCCGACGTGGGTCGACGGCTTCTGGGCCGTCGTCCTGTTCGGGCTCTCCTGCGTGAGCGTGACGAACCTCGACGGGGCGCCGAACTACCACGGATCGCTCCCCGTCGCGCTCACGGTCTCCGTCGTGCTCTGCACGGTCGTCGCGCTCCGCCGCCGTATGCCCGAGAAGATGCTTCTCGTGGCCGCGGCGGTGGGGCTGGCGCAGGTGGTGCTCGACCAGCAGGCGATCATCGCCGACTTCGCCATGCTGGTGATCATCTACACGGTCGCCGCGGACGGCGCCGCCTGGGCCTCACGCGTCGGCCTGGTCGCCGGCCTGGTGGCCGGAACCCTGGCCCAGATGCGCTGGCCGGAGGAGCGCACGAGCGTCCTGGGCAACATCGCCATAGCGGTCTTCAAGACCGTGCCCTTCGCCCTCGCCTGGGTCCTCGGGGACTCGCTGCGCACGCGCCGCGCGTACCTCGCCCAGCTGGAGGAACGTGCCGCCCGGCTCGAGAAGGAGCGCGAGGCGCAGTCCAAGGTCGCGGTCGCCGCGGAGCGCGCCCGTATCGCCCGCGAGCTGCACGACGTGGTCGCCCACAACGTCTCGGTGATGGTGGTGCAGGCGGACGGCGCGGCGTACGTCCTCGACACCGCCCCCGACCAGGCGAAGAAGGCCCTGGAGACGATCTCGGGGACGGGCCGGCAGGCCCTCGCCGAGATGCGCCGCCTGCTCGGCGTGCTGCGCACCGGCGAGCACAAGGAGGCCGGGGAGTACGTTCCGCAGCCCGACGTCGAGCAGATCGACGAGCTCGTCGAGCAGTGCCGCAGCGCGGGCCTGCCCGTGGACTTCAAGGTGGAGGGCACCCCGCGTCCGCTGCCCAGCGGCGTGGAGCTCACGGCGTACCGCATCGTCCAGGAGGCGCTCACCAACACGCGCAAGCACGGGGGGCCCAACGCGGGCGCCAGCGTGCGCCTGGTCTATTTCGACGACGGCCTCGGGCTGCTCGTCGAGGACGACGGCAAGGGCGCCCCGCACGAGCTGTACGAGGAGGGCGGCGCCGACGGGCAGGGCCACGGCCTGATCGGCATGCGCGAGCGGGTGGGCATGGTCGGCGGGACCCTGGACGCGGGCCCCCGCCCCGGGGGAGGCTTCCGCATCAGCGTCCTGCTGCCGCTCAAACAGGCCCATTGACACGTGCACCCTCGACCGCCCGCCCACGACCCGCTGAAGTTCGACCGGAGGACCCCCATGCCGATCCGCGTGATGCTCGTCGACGACCAGGTGCTGCTGCGCACCGGGTTCCGGATGGTGCTGGCCGCCCAGCCGGACATGGAGGTCGTCGCGGAGGCGGGCGACGGTGTCGAGGCCCTCCAGGTGCTGCGCGCCACCGAGGTGGACGTGGTCCTGATGGATGTGCGCATGCCGAAGCTGGACGGTGTGGAGACCACCCGCCGCATCTGCTCGGAGCCCGACCCCCCGAAGGTGCTGATACTGACCACCTTCGACCTCGACGAGTACGCGTTCTCCGGGCTGAAGGCGGGCGCCTCCGGGTTCATGCTCAAGGACGTGCCACCGGGCGAACTGCTCGCCGCCATCCGCGCGGTGCACAGCGGGGACGCCGTGGTCGCGCCGTCCACCACCCGCCGGCTTCTCGACCGGTTCGCGCCGATGCTGCCGGGCGGCACCACCGAGCCCCGGCACAAGGAGCTGGAACGGCTCACCGACCGCGAACGCGAGGTCATGGTGCTGGTCGCGCAGGGCCTGTCGAACGGGGAGATCGCGGCCCGGCTCGTGCTGTCGGAGGCGACCGTGAAGACCCATGTCGGGCGCATCCTGACGAAACTGGGGCTCAGGGACCGGGTGCAGGTGGTCGTCCTCGCGTACGAGACCGGTCTCGTACGGGCGGGCGGACACGGTTGAGCCACCGTGTGGTCGCCGGGACACCGGCGACCACTAGGGTCGGCGCATGCTCCTGTGGATCAACGGCCCCTTCGGGGGCGGCAAGACACAGACCGCACACGAGATACGCAGGCGCCTGCCCGGCAGCGTCATCTGCGATCCGGAGGACGCCGGATTCGGACTGCGCCGCATGCTGCCGCCCGAACTGCGCGGGGACTTCCAGGACCTGGCGTCCTGGCGGCAGGGCGTGGTCGAGGTGCTCGATCTGACGCTGACCGAGCACGACGGTGTGGTCATCGTCCCCATGACGGTCACGGACCCGGACTACTTCGCGGAGACGATCGGGCGGCTGCGCGAACTGGGCCACGACGTACGGCACTTCGCACTGCTTGCACAGCGCGAGACCGTGCTGGAGCGGCTGCGGGAGCGCGGCTTCGGGAATGTCCTGCAGTACGTCGCAGGCAAGGGATCCTCGCTGCGCAGGGAGAGCTGGGCCGTCAAGCAGCTGGACCACTGCCTCGAGCGGCTGCGTGAACCCGAGTTCGCCGAGCACCTGTGGACGGACCACTCCACGGTGCCGAAGACGGCGGACCGGATCGCCGTGCTGGCCGGGCTCACGCTCGGACCCAACAACGACGGGCCCCTGCGCACCCGGCTGCGGCAGGCGAAGGTCGGGCTCCGGCACATCCGCTTCGACTGAGTGTCCCGTCGCGCGGCGGCTACCGCAGGAGTCCCTCCAGGAAGTCGCTGCCCAGCCGGGCCACCGCGGCCACGTCCAGCTGGTGCAGGACGTACCGGCCGCGGCGGCGGGTGGTGAGCAGGCCCGCCTTCTTCAGGGCGCTGAGGTGCCGGGATATCTCGGGTGCCGTCATGCCGTGGATCTGGGCCAGCTCGCCCGTGGTGAAGGCGCTGCGGGCCAGACTGCGGCACATGCGCATCCGCGTCGGGTGGGACAGGGCCGCCAGCCGCAGGGTCAGCTGCTCCACCGACGGCGGGGCGGCCGGCTCCGGGTGGCTGACCGGATAGTGCAGCACGGGCTGCCAGCCGTAGCGGTGCAGCACCATCAGGTGCGGCCGGCCGAGGCTGGTCGGGACGAGCAGAAGGCCGCCGTCCATCGTGGCGCTGCGGCCGCTGCCGAGTTTGTCGACGACGATCCGGGCCCCGGCCTCGTCGAGGGTCACCGCGGAGGACACCGACGCCAGCGCCTCGGCCAGGCCCTTGCGGCGCAGCAGGTCCGTCTTGTGGCGGGCGTCCGCCGCGAGCTGGTGCCGCAGCCGGGACCAGGTGTCCGCGAAGAAGGCAGCGTCGCAGTCCTCCAGGAACTGCCGCAGCCAGGCCCGGGTCCGCGGCGGGTCGGCCAGCAGCCGCTCGGTGAAGCGCAGCTGCTGTGGTCCGCGGGCGGCGGCCAGCTCCAGCGCCCGTCGGCGGGCTTCCGCGTCGGCTAGCGCGGCCGGGCCGGGCACGCTGTACGGCAGCGCGCATGTGAACTCGAGCGCCGCGTCCACGAACTGCTCGTCGCTGAGCTTGTCCAGCAGGTCCAGGTCCTCGGCGAGGCCGGCACCGGGAAGCGTGCACCGGCCGGGTACGCCCGCGTACGGCAGGAAGAGGTCCGAGTACGTCGTGCGCCACAGGAAGTCGGCTTCGGACATGCGGTCGGCGAGATGCGAGTCGAGTCCGGCGGTCACCGTGGTCGCCCAGCCCTGGAGCCCAGGATGGTGACCGGGCTCGGACAGCGCGTGGAGGGCCATCCCGAGCTCGGCCAGGGGTGAGGCCACCACGGCGATCTGCTCCGGCCGCAGCCCGGTGATGTCGATGTCCACGCTCATGACCTCATGGTGCACCGTGTCACCGACATCGCGGTCCTCGCTTGACGGTGCTCGTCAATCGGTGCGACGCCGGGCCCCGACGGCCGCCGACCGGTGCCACCGGGGCAGCCCCGGCGCCTGCGGATCCCTGTCCGCCCCACACCTGCACGGTCCGAACGGCAGACCCTAGCTCCCGGCCGCCGGCAGCCGCTCCACGAAGTCGCTCACCGCCGCCCTCACGTCGTCCGCCGTCCAGGCCAGACCCTCGGCCCGTACGGAGACCTCCGTCAGGGCGAGGCCCGGACCGCCGCGGCGCCAGGCGCCGGCGAACAGGAGCCTGCCGGTCTCCTCGCCCTGCCGTACGGCGGCCTCCGCGAGGGTGTCCGGGTCGTGGGGCAGCCAGACCTGGAACTCATGGGTGTGCGGCTCCTCGGGGAACACCCGGGCCCACGGCACCCCGGCCGCGGCGAACCCCTCGCGCAGCGCCGCGGCGACCACGCGCGCGTGCCGCACGTACTCCGGCAGGCGGGGCAGCTGCCGCTCCAGGCCCGCGAGGGCCGACAGCACCGTGGGGAACTGCTGGAAGACGAGACCTCCGTAGCGGTGCCGCCAGGTCTTCGCCTCCTCCACGAACGTCCTGGGGCCCGCCACCGCCGCGCCGCCGAACCCGTCGAGGGACTTGTAGAACGACACATAGACGCTGTCCGCGAGCTCCGAGATCTCGTCCAGCGGGCGGCCGAAGTGGACCTCGGTCTCCCACAGGCGCGCGCCGTCGAAGTGCACCACCGCGTCCCGCTCGCGCGCGGCCCGGACGACCTCGGTCAGCTCCGCGAAGGTCGGGAGCACGAAACCCGCGTCCCTGAGCGGGAGCTCCAGCATCAGAGCGCCGAAGGGCTCCTCGAAGTCGCGGACCTCGTCGGCGGTCGGCAGCCGGGGCTCGCTCGTCACCTGGACCGGGCGCAAGGCGCTGACCTCGCTGAACGCCTTCCGCTCGTGCACTTCGGGGTGGGCGAGCGCGTGCAGGGCCACGGTGGGGTTGCCGGTGCGTCCCGCCCAGCAGCGCAGGGCCACCTGCTGGGCCATCGTGCCTGTCGGGAAGAAGGCGGCGGCCTCCTTGCCGAGCAGCCGGGCGACCTTCGCCTCCAGCGCCTCGACGACCCCGGAGCCGTAGATGTCGGCGCTCTCGTCCAGGTCGTACAGGTCCTGCACGCCGTCCAGCAGCGCCAGCCGCTCGCGGAGCGTCCCCAGCATGCCCGGACGTGCCAGGACGTGGTCCGCGCTCCTGAGGGCGGCGGCCCGGCGCTCGCGCCGCAGGCGGCCCGGCTCGTCGGCGGCCGGGGTCGGCCGCTCCTCCCGTTCGTCGCGAGCGGGGGCCGGCTCCGGCTCCCGCTGCCCTGCCGCCGGAACCCGGCTCCCGTCCGTCGTCTGCGTCATGTTCCCGTCCGCCCTCGTCACCTCGTCCTGACGCCCGGATCATGCCGTGCGCCGGCGTCGCCGGTCACCCCCGATTTCCTCGCCCCGCGCGACCTGCGAAAACCCACAGCCTGTGGACGGCCCGAACGGCCCGGGACCCAATCGCGTTAACATGACGAGAAATCGTCCGGTACCCGGAGCGGACTGGAACGGGAAGGCCACCGTCGAGTGAGTACATTCCAACAACCGGACCCGAAGGACCGCCCCGCGCGGCTCACCGTGGGCGTGGTCGGCGCCGGCCGCGTCGGGCCCGCGCTCGCCGCCTCGCTGCAGCTCGCCGGGCACCGCCCGGTCGCCGTCTCCGGTGTCTCCGACACCTCCCGCCGCCGGGCCGCGGCGATGCTTCCGGACGTGCCGGTCGTCCCGCCCGCCGATGTCCTGGAGCGCGCCGACCTGGTCCTGCTGACCGTGCCGGACGACGCGCTGCCCCGGCTCGTGGAGGGGCTGGTCGATACCGGAGCCGTACGGCCCGGCCACCTGCTCGTGCACACCTCCGGACGGTACGGCGCCAAGGTGCTCGACCCCGCCCTGAGGGCCGGAGCGCTGCCGCTCGCGCTCCACCCCGCGATGACCTTCACCGGCACCCCGGTGGACGTGCAGCGCCTGGCCGGGTGCTCCTTCGGCGTCACGGCGCCCGAGGAGCTGCGGCTGGCCGCCGAGGCGCTCGTGATCGAGATGGGCGGCGAGCCGGAGTGGATCGCCGAGGACATGCGGCCGCTCTATCACGCGGCTCTGGCCCTCGGCGCCAACCACCTGGTCACGCTGGTCGCCCAGTCCATGGAGCTGTTGCGCTCGGCGGGCGTCGAGGCCCCCGACCGCATGCTCGGCCCGCTGCTCGGCGCCGCCCTCGACAACGCCCTGCGCTCCGGCGACGCGGCCCTGACCGGTCCGGTCGCGCGCGGCGACGCGGGCACGGTCGCCGCGCACGTCGCCGAGTTGCGCAAGCACTCCCCGGGCGCCGTCGCCGGCTATCTGGCGATGGCCCGCGCGACCGCCGACCGGGCCCTGGCCCACGGTCTGCTGAAGCCCGAGCTGGCGGAGGACCTTCTCGGGGTACTCGCCAACGGGACCGAGGGGAGCGCCCGATGACCACCCTGCTGCACACCGCCGACGAACTGCACGCGCGCGTGCGGCAAGGCCGCCGTACCGTCGTGATGACCATGGGCGCGCTGCACGAGGGCCATGCCACCCTGATCCGCGACGCCCGTTCGATCGCCGGGGACGGGGGCGAGGTCGTCGTCACCGTCTTCGTCAATCCGCTGCAGTTCGGCGAGGGGGAGGACCTCGACCGCTACCCCCGCACCCTGGACGCCGATCTGAAGATCGCCGAGCAGTCCGGCGCGGACGTGGTGTTCGCGCCTTCCGTGGACGAGGTCTATCCCGGTGGCGAGCCCCGGATACGGATCTCGGCGGGGCCCATGGGGGAGCGGCTCGAAGGCGCCTCCCGCCCCGGCCACTTCGACGGCATGCTCACCGTCGTCGCCAAGCTTCTGCATCTCACCCGTCCCGATGTGGCCCTGTACGGGCAGAAGGACGCCCAGCAGCTCGCCCTGATCCGCCGGATGGTGCGCGACCTGAACTTCGGCGTGGAGATCGTCGGGGTGCCCACCGTGCGCGAGGACGACGGCCTGGCCCTGTCCAGCCGCAACCGCTATCTGGCGCTCGACGAGCGGCACACCGCCCTCACCCTCTCCCGCGCCCTGTTCGCGGGCCGGGACCGGCACGCCGCGCAGGAGGCGCTGCGCGCGCGTGCCCGCGAGGTGCCCTCCACGTACGCGCGCGCCGAGGCCCTGAGCGCACTGGGCGAGTCGCGTGCCGCCGCCGACGCGCACGCGGTCGCGAAGGCCGTGCCCGGTGGTCCCTCCGCGGTTCGTGCCGCCGCCCGGCTCGTCCTCGACGAGGCGGCCCATCTGGACCCGCCGCTCGTCCTGGACTACCTGGCCCTGGTCGACCCCTCGGACTTCACCGAGATCTCAGACGACTTCACCGGCGAGGCGGTCCTCGCCGTCGCCGCCCGGGTCGGGACGACCCGGCTGATCGACAACCTCCCTCTCTCCTTCGGAGCACCCGAGCCCGTCGACCCCTACGGAGCCGCCTCGTGACGAGCACAGGCATACGACTGCACGCACCCGAACCGGGTTGGTCCATCCCCGCGGACGTCGTGGTCGTCGGGTCCGGCGTCGCGGGCCTCACCGCGGCGCTGCGCTGCGAGGCGGCCGGGCTGAGGACGGTCGTGGTCACCAAGGCACGCCTCGACGACGGCTCCACCCGCTGGGCGCAGGGGGGCATCGCGGCGGCCCTGGGCGAGGGCGACACCCCCGAACAGCACCTCGAGGACACCCTGGTGGCGGGGGCGGGCCTGTGCGACGAGGAGGCGGTGCGCATCCTGGTCACCGAGGGCCCGGACGCGGTGCGCCGGCTCATCTCCACCGGCGCCCACTTCGACACCGACGGCGCGGGCGGTATCGAGCTCACCCGCGAGGGCGGCCACCACCGCCGCCGTATCGCGCACGCGGGCGGTGACGCGACCGGCGCCGAGATCTCCCGGGCCCTGGTCGAGGCCGTACGCGCGCGTGGGCTGCGCACGATCGAGAACGCGCTGGTGCTCGATCTGCTGACCGACGCCGAGGGCCGCACCGCGGGCGTGACCCTGCACGTCATGGGCGAGGGCCAGCACGACGGCGTCGGCGCCGTCCTCGCCCCCGCCGTGGTCCTCGCGACCGGCGGGATGGGCCAGGTCTTCTCCGCGACCACCAACCCCTCGGTGTCGACGGGCGACGGCGTGGCGCTCGCACTGCGGGCCGGGGCGGAGGTCAGCGACCTCGAGTTCGTGCAGTTCCACCCCACGGTGCTCTTCCTCGGCCCGGACGCGGAGGGCCAGCAGCCGCTGGTCTCCGAGGCGGTGCGCGGGGAGGGCGCCCACCTCGTGGACGCGGACGGTGTGCGCTTCATGGTCGGCCAGCACGAGCTGGCCGAACTGGCGCCCAGGGACATCGTCGCCAAGGGCATCACGCGCCGTATGCAGGAGCAGGGCGCGGAGCACATGTTCCTGGACGCCCGGCACTTCGGCGCCGAGATGTGGGAGCACCGCTTCCCGACGATCCTCGCCGCCTGCCGCACCCACGGCATCGATCCCGTCACCGAGCCCATCCCCGTCGCCCCGGCCGCCCACTACGCCTCCGGCGGCGTGCGCACCGACTCCCGGGGCAGGACGACCGTGCCGGGCCTGTACGCGTGCGGCGAGGTCGCCTGCACGGGCGTCCACGGCGCGAACCGGCTGGCCTCCAACTCCCTTCTGGAGGGCCTCGTCTACGCCGAGCGCATCGCGGCGGACATCGCACGCGGCCGGACGGAGGGCGGGCTGCACGCGCGCGTGCCCGAACCGGTCCCGCACCCGGAGAAGCCCGCGCAGCCCCTGCTCGCCCCGGAGGACCGCTTCGCCATTCAGCGGATCATGACGGACGGAGCCGGAGTGCTCAGGTCCGCGCGCTCACTCCAGGAGGCGAGCGACCGCCTCCACCGGCTGCACAGCGACGCGCGCGACGCCCTCGAGGAGAACGGCAAGACCTCCGAGCCCGGCGTCGACACCTGGGAGGCCACCAACCTCATGTGCGTCGCCCGGGTGCTGGTCGCCGGGGCCCTGCTGCGTGCGGAGACCCGTGGCTGCCACTGGCGCGAGGACCACGCCGACCGTGACGACGCCGACTGGCGCCGCCACATCGTCGTGACACTGAACCCGGACCGGACGCTGGCCGTACGCACCACCGACACCGCAGACTTCCCCCCGACCCTCCCCCAAGCCCTCGGCCCGGTCCGGGCAGTGGGCACCGCCATGCATTCCCAGGAGCAGTGACAGAAGTGAGCACCCCCGACCTTCCCCTCGTCCCGAGCGGCGGCTGCGGCGACGGCTGTGCCTGCGGCGCGAACGGCGACGAGGAGTACCTGGAGTGCGGGCTCGACCCCGCGCTCGCCCAGATCCTGGCCGACGCCGGGCTCGACCCGCTGGAGGTCGAGGACATCGCCAACGTCGCCATCCAGGAGGACCTGGCGCACGGCGTGGACGTGACCACGGTCGCGACGATCCCCGACGACGCGGTCGCCACGGGCGACTTCACCGCGCGCGAGGCCGGCGTCGCGTCAGGCCTGAGAGTGGCCGAGGCGGTCATCTCGGTGGTCTGCTCGGAGGAGTTCGAGGTCGAGCGCCATGTGGACGACGGGGAGCGGGTGGAGGCCGGTCAGAAGCTGCTGACGGTCACCGCACTCACCCGTGATCTGCTCACCGCCGAGCGCAGCGCACTGAACCTTCTGTGCCGGCTGTCCGGCATCGCGACGGCGACGCGCGCGTGGGCGGACGCCCTGGAGGGCACCGGGACGCGAGTGCGGGACACCCGCAAGACGACGCCGGGTCTGCGGTCCCTGGAGAAGTTCGCGGTCCGCTGCGGCGGCGGCGTCAACCACCGCATGTCCCTGTCGGACGCGGCGCTGGTCAAGGACAACCACGTCGTGGCGGCCGGCGGCGTGGCGCAGGCCTTCCAGGCGGTCCGCAAGATGTTCCCGGACTTGGCCATCGAGGTCGAGGTCGACACCCTGCACCAGCTGCGCGAGGTCGTCGACGCGGGCGCCGACCTGATCCTGCTGGACAACTTCACACCGGGGGAGTGCGAGGAGGCGGTGGCCATCGTCGACGGCCGGGCCCTCCTCGAGGCCTCGGGCCGGCTCACCCTGGAGACCGCCAGGGCGTACGCGGACACGGGCGTCGACTTCCTGGCGGTCGGCGCGCTGACCCACTCGTCCCCGATCCTGGACATCGGCCTGGACCTGAGAGCGGCGGAGTAGGCACCCATGCTGCTGACCATCGACGTAGGCAACACGCACACGGTTCTGGGCCTGTTCGACGGCGAGGACATCGTCGAACACTGGCGCATCTCCACGGACGCGCGCCGCACGGCGGACGAGCTTGCGGTGCTCCTCCAGGGGCTCATGGGCATGCACCCCCTCCTCGGTGAGGAACTGGGCGACGGCATCGACGGCATCGCGATCTGCTCCACGGTCCCGTCCGTGCTGCACGAGCTCCGCGAGGTCACCCGCCGCTACTACGGCGACGTGCCCGCGGTCCTGGTGGAACCCGGCATCAAGACGGGCGTCCCGATCCTGATGGACAACCCGAAGGAGGTCGGGGCCGACCGCATCATCAACGCGGTGGCGGCGGTCGAGCTCTACGGTGGTCCGGCGATCGTCGTGGACTTCGGCACGGCGACGACCTTCGACGCGGTCTCAGCGCGCGGCGAGTACACAGGTGGCGTGATCGCCCCCGGTATCGAGATCTCGGTGGAGGCCCTGGGCGTCCGAGGCGCTCAGCTCCGCAAGATCGAACTGGCCCGGCCGCGCGCGGTGATCGGCAAGAACACGGTCGAGGCCATGCAGGCGGGCATCGTGTACGGCTTCGCGGGTCAGGTCGACGGCGTGGTGAGCCGGATGGCCCGTGAGCTGGCGGACGATCCGGACGACGTCACGGTCATCGCGACGGGCGGCCTGGCCCCGATGGTCCTGGGCGAGGCCGCGGCGATCGACGAGCACGAGCCCTGGCTGACGCTGATCGGCCTGCGGCTGGTGTACGAACGCAACGTGTCACGCATGTAGGGCGCGTCACGGGGGCACCGCTCCGCGCCCCTTCGGGGGGCGCGGAGCGGTGCCGTGCGCGGTCCGCCGCGAGTTCGCGACGCGTCCGCCGCCGACCGTGCGCGCTCCTGACGTCGGTGACGGGCCCCACCCGCCCCCACCTGAGGGAACGGGAGAGCGACACGGCACCCCTTTAGGTCGATTTTGTCCGATTAGCGGTAGCGTCGCCGCATGCCCACGCCATACGGATCCCGTGGCGGCCTGGCGTTCGGCGCGGAGGAGCTGCGTGTGCTCCGCCGTGCCCTCGCCCTCGCCCTCCACCCCCGCACCGCTTCCGCCGAGGACGTCCAGGACTGCCTCCGCCTCGCCGATTCAGTCGACGAGGCGGTGCGCGAGGGTGCCCGACTGAGGGCCTTCCTGCTGGCGGATCTCGTGCGCTACCGGGCCGCCCTTCCCGGCGCCTCCACCGGCTATCTGGCCCTGCTGGAGGATGCCCTGCGTGCGGGCTACCGCCCCGTTCCGGACGATCTCGCCGCCCTGCGCGCACTGCGTGGCACACCTGTCGCGGCGGCCCTCCTCGACCGCTGCCGGGCCCTTGCCGACCGTGACGTGCGTGTGCACCTCATCCCGCCCCGGGCGGCCATTCCCGCCTCGCGCGCCCGCCTCACGGCCCTCCCGGGCGGCCGTGCGAGCGCGGACGAGCCGGCCGAGAAGCCGACCCGCAAGCCCGGGGAGAAGCCCGCCGAACGGCCGGAGAAGCCGGCCCCGCGCCCCGATCCGCAGTCGCCGCGCCCCTCGCGCCCCATCCCGACCCCGGGTGAGGTCTTCCCGCCCAAGCGAAAGCCGGGGCCTCCGCACGCGGAGCGGGAACTCGCCGTCGGCTAGCCCGCGCCGAGGGCGCCGTACCTGCCCCGATCCGTGCGACACCGACCCGACCGGGATACATGGGACGGGCCCTGGCTACTCTGGACGCATGGACTACGTCTCCGCGCTCGTGCCCCCGGTCGTCATGGCCGTCTTCTTCATCGGGCTCATCAGGGTGATCGTGAAGACCCAGGGCGGCGCCAACAAGGCCAAGGAGGACGCGGCCGTCGACGCCGCGCTCGCACGCGCGGACAGCGTCCGCAAGGCCACCCGCGACGCCGAGGTCTGACCCGCCCCGGGGCTCGCCCGGGCGGCACCCGCACACCGGGGGCCCTCTTCCGTCGTCCGGCGTACGACTCGCTGATTTTTCGAGCCGTACGCCCTTTTTGTAGCTCTTCGTCGGTCAAGGGCTTGTTCGGCAGGCCGTGGGAGACATCTCCCACTATTGTGCTGAACGTGCCTCGCCCATTGGGAGAACTCGAAGACGCGGTCATGACGCGGGTGTGGAAGTGGAACCGCCCGGTGACCGTTCGAGAAGTCCTGGAAGACCTTCAGCAGGAGCGCTCCATCGCGTACACCACGGTCATGACCGTTTTGGACAATCTCCATCAGAAGGGCTGGGTGCGCCGGGAGGCGGAAGGCCGCGCCTATCGATATGAGGCCGTCTCCACCCGTGCCGCCTACGCGGCCGCACTGATGAACGACGCCTGGTCGCAGAGCGACAACCCCGCCGCCGCTCTTGTCGCCTTCTTCGGCATGATGAGCGACGAACAGCGGCAGGCGCTGAGGGATGCGGTACGGATCGTGCAGGGACCGGAGACCGGTTGGGAGCCCCCCGGTACCGAAACGGCGCCCGCGGAGGCGGAATCCGCCGAATCCCCCGCGCCCCCGGGTGCCCCCGCGGGGAGCGAGGGCGAGAAGCCCGGGGGGGAACCCCGGCAAGAACCCCGCCGGGATGCGGGACGAGAAGAGCCCCGACGCCACTGAGGACCCCACCGGGCGATAGCGTCCGGTCATGGCAGCAGAGCGCCCCGAAGTCACCGCAAAAGCCATCACCGTTCGACGGGCCAGGACGAGCGATGTCCCGGCCGTTCGGCTCCTCCTCGACGCCTACGTCCGGCGCGGCATCCTGCTCGACAAAGCGACGGTGACCCTTTACGAGGACATCCAGGAGTTCTGGGTGGCGGAACGGGACGACAACGGCGAGGTCGTGGGCTGCGGCGCCCTGCACGTGATGTGGGAAGACCTCGCGGAAGTCCGTACTCTCGCGGTGAACCCTGTGGCCAGAGGGCTGGGCGCCGGGCATCAGTTGCTGGAGAAGTTGCTGCAAACCGCCCGCTGGCTCGGCGTTCGCCGCGTTTTCTGTCTCACCTTCGAAGTGGACTTCTTCGGGAAGCACGGCTTCGTGGAGATCGGCGAGACGCCCGTGGACACCGATGTGTACGCGGAGCTGATGCGTTCCTATGACGAGGGTGTGGCGGAGTTCCTCGGTCTCGAACGAGTGAAACCGAACACCTTGGGCAACAGCCGGATGCTTCTGCATCTGTGATCGCCAAGGGATCGCCGTCGACTATTCAGCAGTGCTTCAGCCCGACGACCTTGCCCGGGTTCCCTATGTCCGAAACGCGCATCTTTCCGTCTTCGGAGCGTGCTGTCGGGCTCTCCCCTAGGGTTTGTGTTTTTCCAGCAAAAGCGGTTTGCTTTCCGACGTACTGCAGTACTGCATATAACAGGGGACGCGATTCAGGCGGCACATGCCGTGCATCCTCGGCCCTGAAGTTATCGATGAAAGGAAATCCGGTGGCACAGAAGGTTCAGGTCCTTCTTGTCGACGACCTCGACGGTGGCGAGGCGGACGAGACCGTCACGTTCGCGCTGGACGGCAAGACGTACGAGATCGATCTCACCACCTCCAACGCGGACAAGCTCCGTGGCCTTCTCGACCCCTATGTCAAGGGTGGCCGTCGTACCGGAGGCCGTGCGTCGGGCGGACGCGGCAAGGCCCGTGCCGCAGCTTCCGGTGGCAGCCAGGACACCGCGCAGATCCGTGCCTGGGCGAAGGAGAACGGCCTGGAGGTCAACGACCGCGGCCGCGTCCCCGCGAGCATCCGCGAGGCCTACGAGAAGGCGAACGGCTGAGCGCACGAGCGCAGCAGCCGGACCCGGTGGCACTGTGTCGCCATCGTGTCGACCAGACGCACCAGATCGGGGGCGCCCTCACCGCCCCGCACGGCCGACAGCGTCGGCAGCAGAGGTTCCACCTCGCACCCCGGCTCGGGGGGCCGCAGCCACACGGCGGCCCCCTGCGACTCTTTCCGGTCCGGGGGGAGCGGCCGGGCTTCCGGGGTGCCGGCCGGACCCGGCGGCAGCGGAGCCTCCATGTGCCCGCCCGCCCCGATCGCCTTGAGATCCAGGGCCAGCGTGCCCCATTCCAGCCATTCGAGCAGTCCGGGTAATTCCTCCGCGCTTCCCGCGGCCACCAGCAGCCGCAGCCTGCCTCGGTACCGTGCCACCGGTGAGGCGGGCCCCAGATGCCGCAGCGCGGCCGGCCCGGCCTCGGCGGGCATTTCCAGCACGTCGAAGCGCACCCCGGTCGCCAGCCGCACCGGCTCCCCGGGCAGTGTCGCCCAGCCCAGCCCCTCCTCGTACCAGTGACGCACCGAACCGCTCGGGTCGGGCGGTCTTCGGGGGAGAGGCACCGTGTGGACCATGCCAGGAGCAACAGTGGAAGTCCGTTCGGGGTTACGCTGTGTGTCGAACCCAGTGCGCACAGTGCCGAAAAAGGGGGCATGTGGGGGTGTTCGGCGGCGCAAGGATGTTCGCCCGTAGCGGAGGGAACCGGTGCGCACGGCATGGAGTGTCAGTGCGTACGGGTAAGACATCCCTAGTGGGAGGGGGCGACCCGCGGAAAAGGCCGTCTCGCGTTCGCCAAAGGCGTACTGGTGAGTGGAGTGACTGCCTGGCCTGCGGGAACATCGTCTCGCACCATCGGGTTGGAGCAGATGTCGGCGTTCGGGGTCAGGAGGCCAAGGACGGTGTCGGCAGTTGGAATGAGCGGTCCCCGCTTGCGGGACTAAGCTGCGGAAGGACAGCGAGGGGAGCGTCCCCTCACTGCCTGACCGCTCTGAGGAGCGATTAACGATGTTCGAGAGGTTCACCGACCGCGCGCGGCGGGTTGTCGTCCTGGCTCAGGAAGAAGCCCGGATGCTCAACCACAACTACATCGGCACCGAGCACATCCTCCTGGGCCTGATCCACGAGGGTGAGGGTGTCGCCGCTAAGGCCCTGGAGAGCCTCGGGATTTCGCTCGAGGCGGTCCGCCAGCAGGTGGAGGAGATCATCGGTCAGGGCCAGCAGGCGCCCTCCGGTCACATTCCCTTCACCCCCCGTGCCAAGAAGGTCCTGGAGCTGTCGCTCCGCGAGGCTCTTCAGCTGGGCCACAACTACATCGGCACGGAGCACATCCTGCTCGGCCTGATCCGTGAGGGCGAGGGCGTCGCCGCCCAGGTCCTGGTCAAGCTGGGCGCAGACCTCAACCGTGTCCGCCAGCAGGTCATCCAGCTGCTGTCGGGCTACCAGGGCAAGGAGACCGCCACCGCAGGCGGCCCGGCCGAGGGCACCCCCTCGACGTCCCTCGTCCTGGACCAGTTCGGCCGGAATCTCACCCAGGCCGCTCGCGAGTCCAAGCTCGACCCGGTCATCGGGCGCGAGAAGGAGATCGAGCGGGTCATGCAGGTGCTGTCCCGCCGGACCAAGAACAACCCGGTGCTCATCGGCGAGCCCGGCGTCGGCAAGACGGCGGTCGTCGAGGGCCTGGCGCAGGCCATCGTCAAGGGCGAGGTGCCCGAGACCCTCAAGGACAAGCACCTCTACACCCTCGACCTGGGCGCGCTGGTCGCCGGCTCCCGCTACCGCGGTGACTTCGAGGAGCGCCTGAAGAAGGTGCTCAAGGAGATCCGCACCCGCGGCGACATCATCCTGTTCATCGACGAGCTGCACACGCTGGTCGGTGCGGGTGCCGCCGAGGGCGCCATCGACGCGGCTTCCATCCTGAAGCCGATGCTGGCCCGCGGTGAGCTGCAGACCATCGGTGCGACCACGCTCGACGAGTACCGCAAGCACCTGGAGAAGGACGCGGCCCTGGAGCGCCGCTTCCAGCCCATCCAGGTCGCGGAGCCGTCCCTGCCGCACACGATCGAGATCCTCAAGGGCCTTCGGGACCGCTACGAGGCCCACCACCGCGTGTCCATCACGGACGAGGCGCTGGTCCAGGCCGCCACCCTGGCCGACCGGTACATCTCGGACCGCTTCCTGCCGGACAAGGCGATCGACCTGATCGACGAGGCCGGTTCCCGGATGCGCATCCGCCGGATGACCGCGCCGCCGGACCTCCGCGAGTTCGACGAGAAGATCGCGGCCGTCCGCCGGGACAAGGAGTCGGCCATCGACTCCCAGGACTTCGAGAAGGCGGCGTCTCTCCGCGACAAGGAGAAGCAGCTGCTGGCGGCGAAGGCCAAGCGGGAGAAGGAGTGGAAGGCCGGCGACATGGACGTCGTCGCCGAGGTCGACGGCGAGCTGATCGCCGAGGTCCTGGCCACGGCCACCGGCATCCCGGTCTTCAAGCTCACCGAGGAGGAGTCCAGCCGCCTGCTCCGCATGGAGGACGAGCTCCACAAGCGGGTCATCGGCCAGGTGGACGCCGTCAAGGCGCTCTCGAAGGCGATCCGACGTACGCGTGCGGGCCTGAAGGACCCGAAGCGTCCGGGTGGTTCGTTCATCTTCGCGGGCCCGTCCGGTGTCGGTAAGACCGAGCTGTCCAAGGCGCTGGCGGAGTTCCTGTTCGGTGACGAGGACGCGCTGATCTCCCTCGACATGTCGGAGTTCAGCGAGAAGCACACGGTCTCCCGCCTCTTCGGTTCGCCCCCCGGCTACGTGGGCTACGAGGAGGGCGGTCAGCTGACGGAGAAGGTGCGGCGCAAGCCGTTCTCGGTGGTCCTCTTCGACGAGGTCGAGAAGGCCCACCCGGACATCTTCAACTCGCTGCTGCAGATCCTGGAGGACGGTCGTCTGACCGACTCCCAGGGCCGGGTCGTGGACTTCAAGAACACGGTCATCATCATGACGACCAACCTCGGCACCCGGGACATCTCCAAGGGCTTCAACCTGGGCTTCGCCGCCGCCGGCGACACGAAGACCAATTACGAGCGCATGAAGAACAAGGTGTCGGACGAGCTGAAGCAGCACTTCCGGCCCGAGTTCCTCAACCGTGTGGACGACGTGGTCGTCTTCCCGCAGCTGACCCAGGCCGACATCCTGGCGATCGTCGACCTGATGATCGGCAAGGTCGACGAGCGGCTCAAGGACCGGGACATGGGCCTCGAGCTCGCCCAGTCCGCCAAGGAGCTGCTGGCGAAGAAGGGCTACGATCCCGTGCTGGGCGCCCGGCCGCTGCGCCGCACGATCCAGCGCGAGATCGAGGACACGCTGTCCGAGAAGATCCTCTTCGGGGAGCTGCGTCCGGGCCACATCGTGGTCGTGGACACGGAGGGCGAGGGCGACACCCAGACCTTCACCTTCCGCGGTGAGGAGAAGTCGGCACTGCCGGACGTTCCGCCGATCGAGCAGGCGGCCGGTGGCGCGGGCCCGAACCTGAGCAAGGAGGCGTAACCCCTCGCAGGGTTTCGCCGCCGGGGCTGCCCCGGGACTTCGGTCCCGGGGCAGCCCCTTTTTTGTGCTTCCGACGGCCTGTCGACGGCGGCACGACCATGGAGAGGGCCTGGATCAGGGCGCGGCCGGGTCATGGGCGGTCCGGTGGGCCGTACCGCAGCGCGCCGACGGCGCCGCCGGTGGGCCGCTGACGTCCGGCCGCCCGGGTTACCTGCCGGCCGGTGCGCGGAGTCGGGGACGCGCTGGTCCCCGGACGCCGCGAGGGCGCATGGCCCGGCCGACCCATGCCCTCGCGGCGCCTGGGCCGGCCGGGCTCGGCTGCCGAGCGCGGTGTCCGGGCACGGTGCCCTTCTCCGCGCGGACGGTCCGACGGGAGGCAGGACGCTGCCCGCCCCGGTGCGGTGGTGGACCGTGACACGGGCGTACGCGCCCGCGTGTACACCGGGCGCCCAACGGACCCGGTGCCGCCGCGGCGCAACGGGCACGGGCGGCAGGACGGCTTCACCCGGCCGGGCGGAAGCGGGGAATCGAGTTCCGGCCGGGGTTTTCACGGCCCTCGAAAACCGTCCCGTCAGCCGTAGTCGACCTGTGACGGATGGTCGGCTCGATGAGCGGCTCCGGTGACATGCCGCACAAGGGGTTCGGCCGGTACTAGGCACCATAGTCGGGAATGTTTCCGGGCAAAAGGGACTTTCCTCACCCTTTTTCGAGGTTGGAATACGGAAATCTCCCCAGTCAGACGATTGCCCGATATCGGAACCATCTGTCAAGCTTCCTTATTTTTTGCAGCCGAGTACGAGCTATCGTCGTAGATCGCCCATTTTGGGCTCGGTCGGTGCTCCGGTTACCAAGAGATGGTCAAGTCCCCGACCTCCGAGGTTCCGATGGTGAAGCGCACCCTGACCCTGCCGTCCCGTACGTTCCGATTCCGCACCCGAGTGGCCGCAATGGCCGCCGGAGTGGGGGCCTCGGCCGTGCTGGGAGTCGGGGTCGCGGTCGCGGCCGGCGCCACCGAGGGCAAGGCCGCCACCGAAGCCGTGGCGGCCAAGGTCCCCGCCGACGCGAAGAAGGCCCCTGTCCGTCCTGCCGAGGCCAAGGCTCCCGCCCGCCCCGCCGAGGCCAAGAAGCCCGCGCGTACCGCACCGATGCGGCCGGGTGCCTGGATGGGCCCGGTCAAGCACTACACGCTCTCCGCGAGCTTCAACCAGGCCGGCGGGATGTGGCAGTCCACCCACAGCGGCCAGGACTTCGCCGTCCCGAGCGGGACGGGTGTCGCCTCGGCGTTCAGCGGTACGGTCGTCAAGGCCGGCCCGAACGGCGCGGGTGACGGGCCGGCGTACGGCAATGCCATCGTCATCAGGCATCCGAACGGCATGTACAGCCAGTACGCCCACCTCTCGCGGATCGACGTCCGCGTGGGTGAGTCGGTCACCCGCGGTGAGCACATCGCGCTCTCCGGCAACACCGGCAACTCCAGCGGGCCCCACCTGCACTTCGAGATCCGCACGACCCCGAACTACGGCTCCGCCGTAGACCCGGTCGCCTACCTGCGGTCCAAGGGCGTCGGTCTCTGACCCGTCCCTACGAGGGCGTGCCCGAGTGCGCCTGAGTCACCAGATCGATGGCGACCTCGAGGACAGCTTTGCGCTTGTCCGCGGGGTCGCCCTCCATCTCCTGCAGGACGAACATCCCCGCGTGCATCGTGAACAGCGCGCTGATGCAGCGGACCTGGTCGGTCAGTGACGCGTCGGGGTCCCTGATGATGTCGCGCATCTCCAGCATGCGGTCCTTGAACTGACTGCCGATGCTCAGTTCGCGAACGGTGGCCTGGTTCTCCTGCATGAAGCGGAAGAGGGGGGTCGCCCCGGCGAGCGCCTCGCTGTAGCGGCGCAGGACCTCCTGCTTGGTCTCCAGGCTGTGCGGCTGCGCCTTGCCCCACTCGATCAGCTCGTCGATGGGCCGGGACAGGTCCTCGAAGATGCTGACCAGGATCTCTTCCTTGGTCTTGAAGTGGTAGTAGAGCGCGGCCTTGGTGACGTCCAGCCGCTCGGCGATCTCGCGCAGCGACGTCTTCTCGTAGCCCTGCTCGGCGAAGAGTTCGAGCGCCACGTCCTGGATGCGCTGGCGGGTGTCTCCCCGCCGCTGCCGCTTGGTGCCGTCCATGGTGGTGCCGCCCATCCCTCGTAACTCCTCGCGCTCCCGGAAAAACCCTAATGCGCCGTCGGCAGGCAGGCCCACCGAAACTTACTTGACGCCCGGCTAGTTACGGGACTACCTTCCCTCAGTGTAGTGAACTAGCCGGGCGGCAAGTAAGTGGTCGACGGCACGCAGTGCTCAGGGGAGTGGGAAAGATGGCGGACAGCGCGGTACCGGCGGGAGCCGACAAACAGCCACGGAGCGTGCGGGTCGTCCTGCTTGCGCTCATGATCGCGATGCTGCTCGCGATGCTCGACAACATGATCGTGGGCACCGCGATGCCGACCATCGTGGGTGAGCTCGGCGGTCTGCAGCACCTGGCATGGGTGGTGACCGCGTACACGCTCGCGACCGCCGCCTCCACGCCGCTGTGGGGCAAGCTCGGCGACATGTACGGGCGCAAGGGCTCCTTCATGACGTCGATCGTGATCTTCCTGATCGGATCGGCGCTCAGCGGCATGGCCCAGAACATGGGCGAGCTCATCGGCTTCCGTGCCGTGCAGGGTCTCGGCGCCGGTGGCCTCATGGTCGGTGTCATGGCGATCATCGGCGATCTGATCCCGCCGCGGGAGCGCGGCAAGTACCAGGGCATGATGGCCGGCATCATGGCGCTCGCCATGATCGGCGGACCCCTGGTCGGCGGCACCATCACCGACCACTGGGGCTGGCGCTGGGCCTTCTACATCAACCTGCCGCTCGGCGTGGTGGCCCTGCTCGCCGTCAGCGCCGTACTGCACCTGCCCAAGAAGCGCACCAAGACCCGCATCGACTACCTCGGCGCCGGGCTGCTGACCGTCGGCATCACCTCCATCGTGCTGGTGACCACCTGGGGCGGCAGCGAGTACGCCTGGACCTCGGCGCGGATCATGGAGCTGACCGGGATCGGCGTCGCCTCCCTGATCGGGTTCGTGTTCTGGCAGATGAAGGCCGCCGAGCCGGTCGTCCCGCTGCACATCTTCCGCGGCCGGAACTTCTCGCTGATGTCCGTGATCGGTTTCATCACCGGATTCGTGATGTTCGGCGCGGTGCTCTTCCTCCCGCTGTACCAGCAGGCGGTCCAGGGGGCGTCCGCCACCAACTCCGGGCTGCTGCTCCTGCCCATGCTGGGCGCGATGCTCGTCGTGTCGATGGTCGCGGGGCGGGTCACCACCAACAGCGGCCGGTACAAGATCTTCCCCGTGGCCGGCAGTGTGCTGATGATCGCGGGTCTGTTCCTGCTCTCGCAGATGGACACGGAGACGAGCCGCTTCACCTCGGGTGTGTACATGGCCGTCCTGGGCGCCGGCATGGGCTGCCTGATGCAGATCACCATGCTGGTGGCGCAGAACAGCGTCGAGATGCGGGACATGGGTGTGGCCTCGTCGACCACGACCCTCGCCCGGACCCTCGGCTCCTCGTTCGGCGTCGCGATCATGGGCGCGCTGTTCAACAACCGGGTGCAGCACGTGATGTCCGAGCGGGCGGGCGCCCTCGGTTCGAAGGTCACCGAACAGTCCGCGCAGCTGGACGCGAAGAGCCTGCAGAAGCTGCCCGAGGCCGCCCGCGAGGCCTACCAGCACGCCGTCTCGGCGGGTACGCACTCCGCGTTCCTGCTGGGCTCGGTGGTGGCGGTGGCGGCGCTGCTGGCCGCGGTGTTCGTGAAGGAGGTCCCGCTGCGCGGCGCGGGGCACGACAAGCAGGCCGGGGCCGCGGCTGGGGACGCCGCGGATGCGCAGCCGGCGGTGGCAGAGGCCGTCTGACACGCGCGGACTCCGGTCCCGAAGGCCCCCGGCGCCGTCCGCCCCGGGGGCCTTCGTCCGTCCACGGCACACGGCGATGTCGGTGCTCCGTGGCAGCATCGAAGCCGTGGACAGGATGCGGCAGCTGCGGCTCGCCAAGGACGCGATGGACCGGGACTGGGCCGACCCGGACCTGGATCTCGACGCCGTCGCCGCGCACGCCGGGTACTCGAGGTATCACTTCATCAGGGCGTTCAGGGCGGCCTACGGCGAGACCCCCGGCCAGTATCTGACGCACCGGCGGATCGAGCGGGCCGAGGACCTGCTGCGCACCGCGAACCTGACGGTGACCGAGATCTGCCACCTCGTGGGATTCAGCAGCGTCGGCACGTTCTCCGCCCGGTTCAAGGCCTGGACGGGCGTCACACCCAGCGAGTACCGGAGCAAGCACGTGGCCCGCGGGGCCGCTCTCATTCCGGGCTGCTACGCGATGCTCTGGGCCGGCGGGTTCCGTTCCGGGCCCGGCGCGCGGGACCGCAATTCCGGAGAAGCGCCCTGATGCCGCGGGTGCCTACCGTGGGGGCGCAGAAGAAACCACCCGCCTCCGGGAGCACACCATGATCAAAGGCCTCGCCATCACGACCGTCTGGGTCCTCGACCAGGACCGGGCCAAGGAGTTCTACACGCAGAAGCTCGGCCTCGAGGTCCGCACGGACATGACCATGGGGGAGGGCGGCATGCGCTGGATCACGGTCGGCGCCCCCGACCAGCCCGACGTCGAGTTGACGCTCATGGTGCCCGGTCCGCCCGCGATGGACCCCGAGTCCGCCGAGATGATGAAGAAGCTCGTGGCCAAGGGCGCGCTCGGCGCCGGGGTGCTGGCCACCGACGACATCCACGGTGACTACAAGAGGCTGAAGGACCGCGGCGTGGAGTTCCTCCAGGAGCCGCAGGAGCGGCCGTACGGGACCGAGGCGCTCTTCCGCGACGACTCCGGCAACTGGTTCTCCTTCACGCAGCGCCGGGAGGGCGGCCTGGATCTGGACAAGGACTGGTCCAGCCAGGCGTAGGTGTGTCAGCCCCCGGACAGCGGCAGCATCGGGAAGCTGCCGGTGTTCGTCGGCGCGTGCTCCGGCAGCCAGAGCACGGCGACCGCACCCTCGGCCGCCATGTGCTCCGGAGCCCCGGTGGGCCGGATGTTGCGGAAGGTCAGTCGTGCGCCCAGTACCCGCGCCTGGCCCGCCGCGATCGTCAGACCCAGGCCGTAGCCGGTGCCCGAGCGGTCCGTGCGGCCTGTGCGGAAGCGCTGCGGACCGTCCGAGAGCAGTTCCTCCGGGAAGCCCGTGCCGTGGTCCCGGACCCGGATCACCCGGCCCTCGACCGACACCTCGATCGGCGGCTTGCCGTGCCGGGCCGCGTTCGCCAGCAGGTTGAACAGCACACGCTCCAGACGGCGCGGGTCCGTGGTGACCTCCGACTCGTGGATCACCCGGACCTCGGTGTCCGGGTCCTTCGCCGCCACCCGCCGGGCCACGAACTCGCCGAGCATGATGTCGTGCAGTTCGGCACGCTCGGAGGCCCCGTCCAGCCGGGCCACCTCCAGGACGTCCTCCACCAGCGTGCGCATCGCCTGTGCACGGTCCAGCACCAGCTCGGTGGGGCGGCCCGGCGGGAGGAGCTCCGCCGCGGTGAGCAGGCCCGTGACGGGCGTACGCAGCTCGTGGGCGATGTCCGCCGTGACCCGGCGCTCCGCCTCCAGACGCTGCTGGAGCGCGTCCGCCATCGCGTCCACCGCGCGCGCCAGATCGTCGGTCTCGTCGCGCACGACTCCGCCGATGGCCTCCCGGACACGGACGTCGGTCTCCCCCGCCGCCACCCGGTTCGCCGCGGCCGCCGCCTTGCGCAGCCGCCCGGACAGCTGCCCGCCGATGAGTACACCGAGCGCCGAGCCGCCGAGGACGACCGCGATGGATCCGATGAACAGCGCCTGGTCGAGGTCCTTCATCACATCGGCACCGCGGTCGGTGAAACGGGTGTGCAGGGAGAGCACCCGCCCGTCCTTGAGCGGTACCGCGGCCCAGATGTCCGGCACACCGTGTGGGCCCTCGGAGACATAGGTGGCACGCCGGCCCTCGGCCACCTTCTCCAGCAGGTCCCGTGGGATGGCCGGGTCGTCGACCTTGACCCCGAAGGACTGGGTGCGCCCGGATTCGTACATCCGCTGGGCCACCTGGATGCGTTCGTCGGCGAGATCGCGCGAGTTGTCGAGCATCGAGACGCGCGCCGCATTGTGCACGACCAGGCTCAGCGCTATCGCCACCAGCGCGCCCACCAGAGCGATCGCCGCACTGAGCTTCCATCTGAGCCCCGTCCGTATGGCGTCGTCCGGGATCAGGCGTCGAAGAGAACCGCGCATCCCCGGCTCAGGCCTTCAGCTTGTAGCCGAAGCCACGGACCGTCTCGATCCGGTCCTGGCCGATCTTCGTGCGCAGCCGCTGCACATGGACGTCGACGACCCGGGTGTCACCGCCCCAGCCGTAGTCCCAGACGCGTTCCAGCAGTTTGTCCCGCGACAGCACCGTGCCGGGCGCCGACGAGAACTCCAGCAGCAACCGCATCTCGGTCGGCGTGAGGGCCACCGGCTGCCCCGAGCGCCGTACCTCCATGCCCTCGGTGTCGATCTCCAGCTCGCCGAAGCTGAGCACCCCGCCGTCCTGTACCGAGGTGTCCTCGGACCCGCGGTCGGCGCCGCTCGCGTGCCCGAACCGGCGCAGCACGGCGCGGATGCGTGCGACCAGCACGGCGCCGTCGAACGGCTTGGTCACATAGTCGTCGGCTCCGGCCTCCAGCCCGAGCACGACGTCGATCGAGTCGGCGCGGGCGGACACCATGATCACAGGCACGGTCGACTCGTCGCGGATACGGCGGCACAGGCTGACGCCGTCCAGGCCGGGGACCATCACGTCCAGCAGGGCGATGTCCGGGCGGCGGGTGCGGAAGGCCTCCAGGCCGGACAGTCCGTCGGGCATGGCGGTGACCGCGAAGCCGTCCCGTTCCAGGGCGAGTTGGGTGGCCTCGCGGATGACGTCGTCGTCCTCGACGAACAGGACGTGGGTCTGCTCTGCCATCCGCTGCTCTCAGTTCCCGGCGGGGGCCGGCGTGTCGCCGTCGCCCACCGCATTGCTGTACTCGTTGCGTGTGCTGGTCACGAAGGCGAAGTGGTTGCCCCTCCAGCTGTACGTGATCACATCCTCGCTGGAGGGATACGACACCGGGTCGCCCTTCTCATAGATCTGCTGGGTCACCACCAGGTCACCACGGTCTATCTCGGCGTAGACCGGCGGCTCCTCGGCCTTGAACACATTCTGGTACCTGCGGTTCTCCATGCGGTACACGTACGAGCCGACGCCGACGGCGTCGCCGCAGGTCATCACGTTGACCACGATGTCGTTGGCGGTACCGCGGGTCAGGTCGCCGTAGGACACGTCGATCGGGTACTCGTCGGCCACACACGGCTTCAGATCGTCCTTGACCGCTTTCGCGACCTTGGGATCGGCCTTGACCATCCGCACGACGTCCAGCCGTGTCGGCTCCTTGGCGGCCGGGGAGCGCGAGGCGGAGGGGGAGGGGGCGGCGCTCGGGACCACCGCGTCACTGCCCGCCGGACCCTCGTCCCGGGCTCCGGTGCCGCCGGTGGCGCAGCCGGAGACGAAAAGCCCGACGGCGGCGATCGCGGCCGTCGCCACGATCGCCGCTCTCAGGGCTCCTCCGGGCTCCATGGCCCCCGTGCCTAGGCCGCGCAACGCTCCCGCTCCTCACGCTCCAGCGTGCGTGCGTCCAGATCGCGCGCCTCCAGCTCCTCCCGGAGCCGGGCGAGCGCCCGGTGCAGCGTGCTCTTGACGGTACCGGCCGACATGCCGAGAGCGGCGGCCGTCTCCTCCGTGGACATCTGCTCCCAGTGTCGCAGCACGACGACACTGCGCTGCTTCGGCGCGAGGACCTTCAGTACGTCCATCAGCAGGGCCCGGTCGGCGTGCTGCTCGGTGGAGTCGTCCACGGACGCGTCCGGGAGCTGCTCGGTGGGGACCTCCTCGAGCCGGCGGGCGCGCCACCACTCGGTACGCGTGTTGATCATGACGCGGCGCAGATAGGCGTCCGCCAGGCGCTTGTCGGCGATGCCGTCCCAGCGGCCGTAGGTGCGCACCAGCGCCGTCTGCAGCAGGTCCTGCGCGTCGGTCGGGTCGGGAACCAGCCGGCGGGCGCTGCGCAACAGCGCGTCCTGCCGGGTACGGACGTACTCCTCGAACTCGAGCACCTCTCCCTGCGCCATTCCGACCGCCTCCGTTCCCCGTGTCCGACGTCTCCCGCGGCTGCGTCCCACAGCCGGGTGCCGGTTCTGCTCAGCCCGTGTCATCCGTGTGCCGCCCTTTCAGCGGCACGTCTATGAAGCTACGGAGGAGTTGTCACGGGGTTGTGCGAGGCAGCCTGCGGAGAGCCCTCGGCTGTCCGTCGGTTGTGTAACGGACGAGGGAACAGCGTTGAGTCAGGGGGTAGTTGAGGAGGGTATGGGGTGATTTGTCCGCCCGAGAGGTGTGAGACATGGCTGATGTGGCGAGGCGTGCGACGTGACAAGGCGCGCCGGCGGCGGTGGACCGTCCGGGCGCGGCGGGTGGGGCGCGCGCCCGGACGGTGACGGGGTCAGGTGAGCGGAAGACGGTAGAGGCCGCCGGGCAGCGGCTCCACCAGTCCGTCGGAGACCAGGGCGTCCAGGGCGCGGGCCCGCTGCACCGGCTCGTCCCAGACCCGGTCGAGGATCGACTGGGGGACCGGGGTGACGGCCTCGCGCAGCACGGCCAGCAGCCGTCCACGAACCTGACGGTCCGTCCCCGCGTACGTCTGGCCGCGGCGCGGGGGGCCGTCGTGCTCCGGCTTCCCGGCCAGCTGCCAGGCGCACTGCGCGGAGATCGGGCAGCGGTGACAGGTCTCGTTCTTCGCGGTGCAGATCAGCGCGCCCAGTTCCATGGACGCGGCCGCCCAGCGGGAAGCCGTGCGCTCGTCCTCGGGCAGGAGCTCACGGGCGAGCCTGCGCTCGGCGGCGGTGGTGGCGTTGGGCGGGTACTGCGTACCGGTGACCGCGCGGGCGAGCACGCGGCGCACATTGGTGTCCAGGACCGGATGGCGCTGGCCGTAGGCGAAGGAGGCCACGGCCGCGGCCGTGTACTCACCGATGCCGGGCAGTGCCAGCAGCTGGGAGTGTTCGGTCGGTACGTCGCCGCCGTGCCGTTCCGTTATGGCCACGGCTGCGCCGTGCAGGCGCAGGGCGCGACGCGGATAACCCAGGCGGCCCCAGGCGCGGACGGCCTCGCCGGGTGGTTCCTTGGCCAGGTCGGCCGGGCGCGGCCAGCGGATGAGCCACTGCTCGTAGACGGGCAGCACGCGGTTGACCGGCGTCTGCTGCAGCATGAACTCACTGACCATCACGCCCCACGGTCCGGCCTCGGGCCGCCGCCAGGGGAGATCGCGGGCGTGCTCGTCGAACCAGGCGATGACCGGGCCGTGCAGTGCCCCGCCGGGGGCTCGGCCGGTGGGGGCGTCGGAGGTGTCGTCGGTCTGGGCGGGGGCGGGAGTGGGGGTGGTGGGTGCAGTCATGACGCTGTCGATCCTGCCACGGGAGGGGCGGCAGGGCGGGCGACCGGGCCGGGTCGGAGTGGTTTGTGTCGGTGGGCGCCCCCGTGATGGCGGGGTGGAGCGCATCTGTGCCTCTTGGGCACGGGTGTTCGGAGGTGACCCCGGTGCCGCGGTCCGTCCGGGGGCGAGGGCGGGTTCGAGGGACGGCGTCCGAGGGGTGCGGGCCGGTTGTTCACGGGTCGGGCCGTCCGGGCGGCGCGAGGCGGTCCGGGTGGGGTGGGCGGGGAAGGCCCGGCCGGCCGGTGTGGGTGCCGTGCCCGAGTCGGGTTTCTCCGACTTCGTGTGCGGCCGTCGTACGGGGGACGTCCCGCTGCCCGCTGCCCGCTGCCCGCGGTCGAGTGCGGGCTCCGGGCCGGCGGCCCGCCGTCGGGTCCGTCGGCCGCCGCTCCGGGCGCACAGAGGGTGCCCGGGTCCGGTGCGGATGTACGGCCCGCGGGCCCACGACACGTAATGATCATGGGAAAGTTGGGTTTATGGGGCGGGTGGCGCAAGGCCCGCGGCGGATCTCTCGTACAGTTTGGGCCGTGGGATCTCTGCGCAATCCGGTCGGGCCGCTTCCCTCCTCCATCTACTGGCGACGGAGGGCCGTACTGCTGTCCGTGCTGGCCTTGTTGGCGCTGCTCATCGCGTGGGTGGTCACCACCTCCGGCGGTGGTGGCGGCAGGAACGGCGCGGACGGGTCCAACGGCAAGCACCCCACGTCCTCCATCACGCCGGGACCGTCGGGCAGCGGGCCCGCGATAAGCCAACACCCGGGCGGGCGCGACGAGTCGAGCGGCGGCGGGGGTTCGGACGAGTCGTCCGGCGGCTCGGGGTCCGGGGACTCCGGTGGAGCGGGCGCCGGGTCCGGCGGGTCGGACGAGGGCGTGGGCGGCGGCGGTTCCACCGGCGGGCAGCTGCCCGCCGGTTCGGGTTCCTCGCTTCCCAACTGTGCCTCGGGTTCGGTGCAGTTGACGCTGAAGAGCGTCCACAACTCCTACGCCCCCGGCGAGACACCCACGTTCGAGCTGATCGCCAAGAACTCCTCCGGCAGCGACTGCAAGGTCGATCTCGGGCCCAAGAACGCGGTGTTGACCATCACCCAGACCGGCAGCGACGACGGTGTCTGGTCCTCGGCCGACTGCCCGAGCGGCTCCGGGAGCGTGCTGTTCCGTGTGCCCGCGAACAACGAGGTGACGTACACGGTGAAGTGGGACCGCAAGCCCAGCGCCCCGAACTGTGCGACGCCACCGGCCGGTACGGCTTCGGCGGGCACCTACCTCGTGGAGGCACAGGCCTCCGGGTTCCCGAAGGCCCAGACCTCGTTCGTGCTCTCGAAGGACTGAGCGCCGGTCAGGACGACGACCGGCCCATCGCCCGGCGGCGGCGCTTTCCGAGCGGTGCCTGGGAGAGGTCCTCGGCCGTGGAGCGGAGGTTCTTGTAGCCGTAGCCGTGTTCGTCGAGCCAGGCCCTGGCGGACTCCTCGGCGCGTTCCGTCGCGGTCAGGATGTCCTCCTCGGCCTCGCCGGAGTCGAGGAACCGGAAGGTGAAGGCGGCGCGGGCGGCCACGTCGTAGCTGAGGTGGCCCTCCGGGGTGAAGGCCGCGCGCAGCACGTCGTGCTCCGCGGCCCGTGCGAGGAGTTCTGCTCGTTGTCCGTCGTCGAGGCCGTCGAAGACGCCGCGGACCGTGACACGGAAGGTGCGGGTGCTCATCCCTCGAACGTAGACGCGGTGCGTGGTGCGTCTCCACCGGGTTTTCCGTCCGGCCGCCGAACCTCGGGGGTGGGGGCCGCAGTGTGACCGCGGGAGCGGCGGGGTGACCGCCGGGCGCCGTGCGGCCGCTAGACGTAACGCTCGAGGATGGACGACTCCGCGAGGCGCGACAGCCCCTCGCGCACGCTGCGGGCCCGGGCCTCGCCGACGCCGTCCACCGTCTGCAGGTCGTCCACACTTGCCGCAAGAAGCTTCTGCAGGCCGCCGAAGTGCTCCACCAGGCGCTCGATGATGGCGCCGGGCAGCCGCGGAACCTTCGCCAGCAGACGGAATCCGCGGGGCGACACCGCCGAGTCCAGGGTTTCGGGGGAGCCTGTGTAACCCAAGGCGCGGGCCACCGTGGGCAGTTCGAGAAGCTCGGCGTGGGTCAGCGCATCCAGCTCGGAGAGGGCCTCCTCCACCGTGCGGGAGCGCTTCGCGGTGGGCTCGGGTACGTAGTCGCGCACCACCAGCTCCCGCTCGGGCTCCACGCCCGCAATCAACTCGTCCAGTTGCAGAGCGAGAAGACGGCCGTCCGTGCCCAGTTCGACGACGTACTCGGCGATTTCGGTGGCGATACGGCGGACCATCTCCAGCCGCTGGGACACCGCCGAGACGTCCCGGACCGTCACCAGGTCCTCGATCTCCAGCGCGGACAGCGTGCCCGCCACCTCGTCCAGGCGGAGCTTGTACCGCTCCAGGGTGGCCAGGGCCTGATTCGCACGGGACAGGATCGCCGCCGAGTCCTCCAGGACCCGGCGCTGCCCGTCGACGTACAGCGCGATCAGGCGCATCGACTGGGACACGGAGACCACGGGGAAGCCGACCTGCTTGCTCACCCGGTCCGCGGTGCGGTGGCGGGTGCCGGTCTCCTCCGTGGGAATCGTCGGGTCCGGCACCAGCTGCACACCGGCCCGCAGGATCTTCGACAGGTCCGAGGAGAGGACGAGGGCGCCGTCCAGCTTGCACAGCTCCCGCAGCCGGGTGGCGGTGAACTCGACATCGAGGACAAAACCGCCCGTGCACATCGTCTCGACGGTCTTGTCCGAGCCGAGCACGATGAGGCCGCCGGTGTTGCCCCGGAGTACGCGCTCGAGGCCGTCACGCAGGCCCGTGCCGGGCGCCACGGCGCTCAGCGAGGCGCGCATCAGGCCCTCGGTACCGGAGCTCCCGCCGGACTTTCCGGGAGCTGCCGCCCGGTCGTTGGCTGCCACTGCACTCCTCCGGTCGCAGGTTCTTCAGGCGCTCCCGTGTCGCACACTCGGTTCGTACGGACGGGCGAGACCAGGGCAAAGTCTACCGGCGGTCCTCCTCCTCCCGCGGGGCCTCTCGGCGACGGGAGCGCGGAAGGACCCGCAGGGCGTCCCCTATGTCCCCCACTTCCAGCACCTTCATGCCGGGCGGGACCTTTCCCGGATCACCCGGAACGAGTGCGTGCGTGAACCCCAGACGGTGTGCTTCGGCCAGTCGCCGCTGGACCCCGGTGACCCGTCTGACCTCGCCCGCGAGTCCCACTTCGCCGATCGCCACCAGGTTCTTCGGCAGGGGGGTGTCGCTCGCGGCGCTCGCCAGGGCCAGGGCCACCGCCAGATCGGCGGCCGGCTCGGAGAGTTTCACCCCGCCGACGGTCGCGGAGTAGATGTCCCGCTTGCCCAGGGCGCTGATGCGGCCGCGCTGCTCCAGGACGGCCAGCATCATCGAGACGCGGGAGGTCTCCAAGCCGGACGTGGTGCGCCGCGGGGAGGGGATCTGCGAGTCGACGGTCAGGGCCTGGACCTCCGCCACCAGCGGGCGCCGGCCCTCCAGTGTCACGGTCAGGCAGGTGCCGGGGACCGGCTCGTCCCGGCGGGTCAGGAACAGGCCGCTGGGGTCGGCGAGGCCCGTGATGCCCTCGTCGTGCAGCTCGAAGCAGCCGACCTCGTCCGTCGCGCCGTAGCGGTTCTTGACCCCGCGTACGAGGCGCAGGCGCGCGTGCCGGTCGCCCTCGAAATGCAGCACGACGTCCACCAGGTGCTCGAGCAGGCGCGGGCCCGCGATCGCCCCGTCCTTGGTGACATGGCCCACGAGCAGGGTGGACATACCGCGTTCCTTGGAGGCGCGGATGAGTGCTCCGGCGACCTCGCGCACCTGGGCCATGCCGCCGGGCGCACCGTCGATCTCGGGGGAGGCGACGGTCTGTACCGAGTCGAGGATCAGCAGCGAGGGCTTGACGGCGTCCAAGTGACCGAGGACCGCGGCGAGATCGGTCTCCGCGGCGAGGTAGAGGTGGTCGTCGATGGCACCGATGCGGTCGGCGCGCAGGCGCACCTGGCTCGCCGACTCCTCGCCGGTCACATACAGCGTGCGGTGCTCGTCGCTCGCCGCCTTGGCCGCGACGTCGAGCAGGAGCGTGGACTTGCCGACCCCGGGCTCGCCGGCGAGTAGTACGACCGCGCCTGGCACGAGTCCGCCGCCGAGGACGCGGTCCAGCTCGGGCACGCCGGTGGTGCGGGCGGTCGCCTGCCGCCCGTCGACCTGGCCGATGGGCAGCGCGGAACTCGTCACCCGGCCCGGTGCCGTCGTCCGCACGGCGGGCGCGCCGTACTCCTCGATCGTGCCCCAGGCCTGGCACTCGGGGCAGCGGCCGAGCCACTTGGCCGTCTGCCAGCCGCACTCGGTGCAGCGGTAGGACGGCCGGTCCTTGGTGGTCTTCGTACGGGCAGCCATGGACGGAACCGTAGCGGGGCCCTCTGACACCGCGAGCACCGCCGGGTCGGCCCCCTCGGCGGCCGACCCCTCATGGCCGGGTGGACGGCGACTGACCCCGCGCTCCCACGGCGACGTTCCGGCGACCGCGGCCCGTCCTCGGTGCGTCGCACGTCACGGCGTGCCGAGGGACACGGCGCGCGCGGGCGTGACGCGGGTCACTCTCAGGAGGGCGCGCTCACGGCGTGTCCGCGCACCGGTCCACCCACGGGTCCGACGTCGCGGAATAGGCCATTCCGGTCCCTGTATGAGGGATCGTTTCACCCGTACGGAGTAAAAGTGCTCAAGGAGGAAGAAGGCATCACCTGTCGGCGCCTACGGTCGCACAGGTGATGAGCAGCAGGCCGGAGACCTCCACGCACGCCGGCGGCGCGCACCCGGCGCGAAGGGACTCGCGCAAGCGGGGCGGGGCGCCTCGCGGCGCACACACGCGCACCCCGGCACAGCGGCCGCCCGGGCGTTACGACGCCTACCTGGACGGCCTGTTCACCTACTGCCTGTCCGTGTTGTGCGATCACGACGCGGCGACCGCGGTCCTGGCGGACGCGCTGGCGCTCGCCGAGCGCCGCGGCGCGCGCGGTCCGCAGTCCGCCGACGACTGCCGGGCCTGGCTGTACGCCCTGGCCCGCTGGTCCTGTCTGCGCCGGCTCGCCGAGGCGCGGCGGCGCAGGCAGCCCGGCCATGCCGTCGGGCGCGACAGCGGCTCCCGCGGGTACAAGGACTCCGCCGACCGGCGCGCCGCCGAGGCGATCGGCGCCGCCCCCGTCTCCGAGGAGACCGAGGAGGAGCGCCGCCGGGAGCTCGCCCGGCTCGCCTGGCCGGAGGCCGCAGGCACCACCCCGGAGCAGCGCGAGGCGCTGGAGCTCGCCGTACGCCATCAGCTCGCCGCTCCGGAGGTCGCCGCCGTGCTCGGCATGGACCTCGCCGTCGCCAGGGAACTCCTCGCCTCCGCCGCCTGCGAGGTCGAGCGCACCCGCGCCGCCCTCGCCGTCGTCGAGACCGGCACCTGTCCGAGCGTCGCCCGCCTCACCGGCGACCATCGCCTGGTGCTCAGCGCCACCCTGCGCCGTGAACTCGTCCGGCACGTCGACGGCTGCCCGCGCTGCCGCCGTACCGCCGAGCGCGCGGTGCCCGGAACCTGGCCGGGCACGAGCGTGACGCCCGAGGCCCTTCCCGTCCTCGAGGCGCCCCGCGCCGCCCTTCGCACCGCGGTGGCGCACACTCCCCGCGCGCGGGGCGGCGCTCCCCGCTTCGACCGGCGCGGCTTCCCCATGGACCCCAAGGACCACGCGGCCCGCCGCGACCGCCTGCGCGCGCGTGCCGTCACGACGACCGTGGTCGCCACCGTGATCGCGGCCCCCGTCCTCGCCCTGTGGGCCGCCTACCGCGGCCCCCTCACCGGTGAGGGGGCCGACGGACGCCCCGCCACCGCACGGGAGGCGCACGGCACCGACGCCCTCGGCGGTGAGGGCGCGGGCGGCTACGAGAACGCGGGCAACGCCAGCGCGCGTCCCGGCGCGCCCTTCGGCAAGGACGGCCGCGCGCCGGATGTCTCGGTCGAGGTCATCGGGGTGAGGAAGGGCGCGCCCGGCGAGGGACAGCTGAAGGTGGCGGCCCACAGCGACGGCACCACCACGCTCATCACGCTGACGGCGTCCGGCGACGCGCCGGTTCGCTGGTCCGTGTCGACGAAGGCCTCCTGGCTCTACACGAACCGGTCCTCCGGGACGCTCGCGCCAGGAGAATCGTTCACTGTCCGAGTGCACGTGGACCACCTCCGCGAGCCCGCCGGCTCCTGGCACGCGCGCGTGGCCGTGGCCCCCGCGGGCGCGGTGGTCACGATCGACGGATACGGGACCGCGGGCCCGCCCGGCCCCCGGCCCACCCCGGATCCTCCGGGGCCGTCCGTCCCCCCGTCGAGCGATCCGCCGTCGAGCAGCCCGGACCCCACGACGAGCGAGCCGACCCCGTCGGATCCCCCGTCCACGGATCCGACGCCCACCGACCCTCCGGCCTCGACCCCGCCGCCGCCCACCGACAGCGGCACGCCGAGCCCGCCCTCCTAGGCGCCCGTCACCGTGGGTGAGCGGGGCGACGGTCGTACGCCGGCCTCAGCCCACCGGATCCGCGGGGTGCGGCGCCACCAGCGGCAACTGCGAGGCCAGGCGCTGTTCGCACAGTTCGGCCAGCCGGTCGTACCCCGCCTTGCCCATCATCTCGGTCAGCTCGGCCCGGTACGAGACATACACCGGGTCGCCCGCGCCGTGCGCCGATGTGGCCGAGGTGCACCACCAGTGCAGGTCGTGGCCGCCCGGCCCCCAGCCGCGGCGGTCGTACTCGCCGATGGACACCTGGAGCACCCGGGTGTCGTCGGGCCGTTCGATCCACTGGTACGTCCGCCGGACCGGCAGCTGCCAGCAGACGTCCGGTTTGGTCTCCAGCGGTTCGCGGCCCTCCCGCAGCGCGAGGATGTGCAGCGAGCAGCCGGCGCCCCCCGGGAACCCGGGCCGGTTCTGGAAGATGCACGATCCCTGGTACGGCCGGGTCTGCCGGGAGCCCTCGTCGTCCTCCGCGACCCAGCCGGTCTCCATGCCCACGTCATGGTTCTGCCAGATCTCCGGCGTGAGCCGTGCCACGTGCTCGGCCACCCGCTTCTCGTCGTCCTCGTCGGAGAAGTGCGCGCCTAGCGTGCAGCACCCGTCGTCCGCGCGGCCCGCCTGGATGCCCTGGCAGCCGCTACCGAAGATGCAGTTCCAGCGAGAGGTCAGCCATGTCAGATCGCACCGGAAGATCTGCTCGTCGTCGGCCGGATCCGGAAACTCCACCCATGCGCGTGCGAAGTCGAGTCCCTTCTCGTCGCTCACCTTCGGGACCTTCCTGGACGCCTTCGCCTGCGAATCCTTCGAGCCCTTGGAGGATTTGTCGGACTTCGCCTTTTTCGTCTTTGGCACGCATCCAGGGTAAGTGGCTCCGGCCCGCATCGGGGACGGCGGACCGTCGCACTGGCAGTAGCGTTCCGTACATGAGACTCGGTGTCCTCGACGTGGGTTCGAACACGGTGCATCTGCTGGTGGTGGATGCCCACCCCGGTGCGCGCCCGCTGCCCGCGCACTCGCACAAGGCCGATCTGCGGCTCGCCCAACTCCTCGACGGCGGCGGGGCCATCGGACGCGACGGTGTGGACAAGCTCATCGCAGTGATCCTCGACGCCCTCCAGGCGGCCGAGGACAAAGGTGTCGTGGAACTCCTGCCGTTCGCCACCTCCGCGGTGCGCGAGGCGAGCAACGTGGACGAGGTCCTGGCCCGGGTCAAGGACGCCACCGGTGTCGAGCTGCAGGTGCTGACGGGCGAGGAGGAGGCGCGGCTGACCTTCCTCGCAGCCCGCCGCTGGTTCGGCTGGTCGGCGGGCAAGCTGCTCGTCCTCGACATCGGCGGCGGCTCGCTGGAGATCGCCTACGGAATCGACGAGGAGCCCGACGCCGCGGTGTCGCTGCCGCTCGGGGCCGGGCGGCTCACGGCGGGCTGGCTGCCGGGCGATCCGCCGGACCCGGCCGACGTGAAGGCGCTGCGCCGCCATGTGCGGACGGAGATCGCGCGGACCGTCGGCGAGTTCAGCCGCTTCGGTGCGCCCGACCACGTGGTGGCCACCTCCAAGACGTTCAAGCAGCTCGCCCGTCTCGCCGGGGCGGCGCGGTCCGCCGAGGGCCTGTACGTGCAGCGTGATCTGAAGCGGCAGTCCCTGGAGGCGTGGGTACCGCGGCTCACCGGGATGACGGCCGAGGAGCGCGCGGACCTCCCGGGCGTCTCCGACGGCCGCGCGAGCCAGCTCCTCGCCGGGGCACTGGTCGCCGAGGGCGCGATGGACCTGTTCGGGGTGGAGACCGTCGAGATCTGTCCGTGGGCGCTCCGGGAGGGCGTGATCCTGCGGCGGCTCGACCACATGCCGGCGACCTAGACCGCTTCGAGCACATGCCGATGGCCCGGACCTGTCGGCGAAGGGTTCCCGCCATCCCCGCTGCCGGCGCCCTCGGGCGGTCCGGCCGGAGCGGGCGGGGCGCGCACGATACGGGCAGCGGCGACATCCGGCCGCTGTGCGCCTTCCCACAGTCCCCCGCCCCCCGAGCGGCCCTCCATGTCAATGCGCCGCCCCGTACCCTGTCCCTCGTGGCAGAACCAGTGGTGCGCATCCCGGATGCGAAGGTCGCCCTGTCGACGGCCTCCGTCTATCCGGAGTCGACCGCGACGGCCTTCGAGATCGCGGCGCGCCTCGGGTACGACGGGGTCGAGATCATGGTGTGGACCGATCCCGTGAGCCAGGACATCGATGCGCTGCGCAGGCTCAGCGACTACCACCGGATCCCTGTTCTCGCCATCCACGCCCCCTGTCTGCTGATCACGCAGCGGGTGTGGTCCACCGACCCGTGGACCAAGCTCCAGCGGGCCCGCGCGGCCGCGGAGCGGCTCGGCGCCGGCACGGTCGTCGTCCATCCGCCCTTCCGGTGGCAGCGGCAGTACGCCCGCGATTTCGTCGACGGCGTCTGGCGCATGGCGAACGAGACCGATGTGCGGTTCGCCGTCGAGAACATGTATCCCTGGCGCTACCGCGACCGCGAGATGCTCGCGTACGCCCCCGACTGGGACGTGACGAGGGACGACTACCGTCACTTCACCATCGATCTCAGCCACACCGCGACGGCCCGTAGCGACGCTCTGGAGATGCTCGACCGCATGGGCGAGCGCCTGGGTCACGTCCACCTCGCCGACGGCAACGGTTCCAACAAGGACGAGCATCTGGTCCCCGGCCGCGGTGTCCAGCCGTGCGCGGAGGTCCTCGAGCGCCTCGCGCACACCGGCTTCGACGGGCACGTCGTCATCGAGGTGAACACCCGCCGGGCCATGTCGGGCGCCGAGCGCGAGGCCGACCTCGCCGAGGCCCTCGCCTTCACACGTCTGCACCTGGCGTCGGCCGTGAGGGTGCCCCGAGGATGAGCGAGGTGCTCGGCCGGTGAGCGAGGCGACCGGAGCGGGACGTGTGCGCCGCGGCAGGGGACGGCCCAGCCGTACGGAGACGGCGGCGGCGCCCGCCACCCGCGACCGCATCCTGGAGTCGGCCCGTGAGGAGTTCTCCGAGCGCGGCTACGAGAAGACCTCCGTGCGCGGTATCGCCAAGGCGGCCGGCGTGGACTCCGCCCTGGTGCACCACTACTTCGGTACCAAGGAACAGGTCTTCGAGGCGGCCATCGAGGTGGCCTTCGCGCCCGCCCTGGGCGCGCCCGAGGCGTTCGCGGACGGACCGCCCGAGGGTGTCGGCGAACGCCTGACCCGCTTCATCCTCGGCATCTGGGAGAACCCCACGACCCGTACGCCGCTGCTGGCGATCGTCAGGTCGGCTGTGAACAACGACACGGCGGCCGCCGTCTTCCGCCGTCTGATCGCCACACAGCTGCTGCGCCGCATCGCGGGCCGGCTCGACGTCCCGGACCCGGAGCTGCGCGCCGAACTGGCGGCCGCGCAACTGGTGGGGCTCGCGATGCTGCGATACGTGATCAAGGTGGAGCCATTGGCGTCCGCGGACCTGGAACAACTGGTGGCACGGGTGGCGCCGGTCGTGCAGGGCCATCTGACCAACCCCTGACCCGCGCCCGGCGCACCCCGCCCGAGGGGCGCGTCGAGCCCCTGTCGACCGAGACGTGCATCCCGTATTCCGGACACTTCAGTCCGGCCCTTGGAGCACCGGCGTACGCTCGACAGAAGTCAGAACTCTCCGAAGGAGCGAGCGACGATGCCCGAGCTGAGGTCCCGCACAGTCACCCACGGCCGCAACATGGCGGGCGCCCGCGCCCTTATGCGCGCCTCCGGTGTACCCGGTGCGGACATCGGACGGAAGCCGATCATCGCGGTCGCCAACTCCTTCACGGAGTTCGTGCCGGGCCACACCCACCTCCAGCCGGTCGGCCGGATCGTCAGCGAGGCGATCAGGGAGGCGGGCGGCATCCCACGCGAGTTCAACACCATCGCGGTCGACGACGGCATCGCCATGGGCCATGGAGGCATGCTCTACTCCCTCCCCTCGCGCGACCTGATCGCGGACAGCGTGGAGTACATGGTCGAGGCCCACTGCGCCGACGCCCTGATCTGCATCTCCAACTGCGACAAGATCACCCCGGGCATGCTGATGGCGGCCCTGCGCCTGAACATCCCGACGGTCTTCGTCTCCGGCGGCCCGATGGAGTCCGGCCGCGCCACCCTGGTCGACGGCACGGTCCGCACCCTCGACCTGATCGACGCGATCGCCGACGCCGCCAACGACAAGATCTCCGACGAGGACATCCTCCGTATCGAGGAGAACGCCTGTCCGACGTGTGGCTCCTGTTCCGGCATGTTCACGGCCAACTCGATGAACTGCCTGACCGAGGCCATCGGACTGTCCCTGCCGGGCAACGGCTCGGTCCTCGCCACCCACACCGCCCGCCGGGCGCTGTACGAGGACGCGGCCCGCACCGTGATGGACCTCACCCGCCGCTACTACGAGCAGGACGACGAGACGGTCCTGCCCCGCAACATCGCCACGTTCTCCGCCTTCGAGAACGCGATGGCGCTCGACATCGCGATGGGCGGTTCCACCAACACGATCCTGCACCTGCTGGCGGCGGCCCAGGAGGCGGGCGTGCCGTTCGGGCTGGCGGAGATCGACGAGGTCTCGCGCCGCGTGCCCTGCCTGGCGAAGGTGGCCCCGAACGTCGCCAAGGACCGCACGTACTACATGGAGGACGTGCACCGCGCCGGCGGCATCCCGGCCCTCCTCGGCGAACTGCACCGCGCGGGCCTGCTGAACGAGGACATCCACGCGGTCCACAGCCCGTCCCTCGCGGACTGGCTCAAGACCTGGGACGTCCGCGGCGGTTCCCCCTCCCAGGAGGCGGTGGAGCTGTGGCACGCGGCGCCCGGCTGTGTGCGTTCCGCCGAGGCGTTCTCCCAGTCGGAGCGCTGGGCGTCCCTCGACGAGGACGCGGAAGGCGGCTGCATCCGCTCGGCGGAGCACGCCTACTCCAAGGACGGCGGTCTGGCGGTCCTCAGGGGCAACCTCGCGGTCGACGGCTCGGTGGTCAAGACGGCGGGTGTCGACGAGTCGATCTGGACCTTCGAGGGACCCGCGGTCGTCTGCGAGTCGCAGGAGGAGGCCGTCGAGAAGATCCTGACCCAGCAGATCAAGGAGGGCGATGTCGTCGTCATCCGGTACGAGGGCCCGAAGGGCGGCCCGGGCATGCAGGAGATGCTGTATCCCACCTCGTACCTGAAGGGCCGGGGCCTCGGAAAGGCCTGCGCGCTGATCACCGACGGCCGTTTCTCCGGCGGCACGTCGGGTCTGTCGATCGGCCACGCGTCCCCGGAGGCGGCCTCGGGCGGCACCATCGCCTTGGTCCGCGACGGCGACCGGATCCGCATCGACATCCCGAATCGCACGATCGAACTCCTCGTGTCCGACGAGGAGCTGGCCACCCGCCGTGACGCCCTGAACGGCGTCTACGCCCCCGCGAACCGCGACCGCAAGGTCTCGGCCGCGCTCCGCGCCTACGCCGCGATGGCGACGAGCGCGGACAGGGGCGCCGTGCGGGATGTGAGCAAGCTGGGCTGAGGGCTCACCGCGAAGGGCCGCCTCCCGAGGGGGCGGCCCTTCGGCATGTCACCAGCGCGACGGATCGCGCCCGTCCACGGCGAAGACGGTGCCGTCGGGGGCGGAGGCGTAGACGTGGCCGTCGGCGATGACGGGCCGGGTCAGGTCCGCCGCGACCTTGTCCGAGTCCGTGCCCATCCGTGGCCGGGTCTGCCCGACGAGTCTTCCGTCGTGGGCGTCGACGGCAAGCAGCCGTCCGTCCGCGGTGGTCAGGTACACATGGGTGCTGTCGGCGACCGGCGCCGATCCGAGACTCACGTTCGTCTCGAGGCGCCACAGTTCCTTGCCCGCTTCGACATCGACGGCCATCAGCGAACCGCCTGACGCCAGGAGATAGACGACGTTCCCCTGCACGGTTGCCTGGACCTCCAAGGGGCGGCCGGTCAGAGGCACCCGACGCGTCACCTCGGAGTCCGGGGCGTAGCGCACGACAGCCTCTGCGTCCTGGAACTTCCCGATGGAGAGGAGGAGGACCGATCCGTCACGCGCTCCGACGGGCTCCAGGTTTCCCTTCAGCCGCGCCTCCCAGCGCACGGCACCCGTGCCGGGATCCAGTGCGGTGACCTGCGTGTGTGTGCCGTCGTCGGAGGTACTGGTGGCGTACGCCAGTGGGTCCCCGGCGAACGAGGAGAGGGACGGCAGGGTGTAGCTCCGGATGTGCCGGGTCCACGTCGTCTCGCCCGTGGTGCTGTCCACGCCGGTCACCGCTCCGTCGCTTCGGCTGAGCAGCAACATACGGCCGACGTACTCAAGTGCGCTCTGCCCCGGCATTCGCTGCTTCCAGCGGGTCCGCCCCGAACCGGGATCCAGTGCCTCCGAGGGCCGGTCGTCGGTACGCGTCAGATGCACGAGCCCGCCCGACAGGACGGGAGGTCCTTGTGGACCGCCCTCGCTGAGGGAGCGCCGCCACAACAGGGCGCCGTCGGAGGGGGAGAGGGCGAAGACCGTGTCGCCCTGCGCGCAGAGCAGTTTCCTTTCTCCATACGAACAGCGAGGCGCCCCCGATCCGTCGGACACCGGCTTCGCATCCCACGCTGTGAAGTCGGACGTCGTGGCCCGAGGACCGGTCCGGGCAGCCGTGGGGCGGCCGTCGTCGAGCATGTGGGCGGCGGCGAAGGTGCTGCCCGCGAGCAGGACGAGCGCGCCCGTCGCCACGGCCGCCCGCCTGCGGATCGCGGACCGCCGCTTCGGCTTCTCGGCCGTGGGCTCGGGACCCGGCGTCTCGACGGTCCGTGGTGCCGGTATGAACGCCTGGGTGTCGTACGAGGCCGCAGTCGACCTCAGTTCCCGCATCAGCTCGTCCGGGGTGGGACGGTCCTCGGGCTCCTTCGCGAGGCATCGCAGCACCAGTGGTGCGATGTCCTCCGGCACACCGGTCAGGTCCGGGTCGTCGTGCACGACCTGGTACGCGACGACGTACGGGCTGTCCGAGTCGAACGGGCCTCGGCCCGTCGCCGCGTGCACGATCACGGACCCGAGGGCGAACACATCGGCTGCGGACCCGACTTCACGGGGCCGCCGGAACTGCTCGGGAGCCATGAAGGGAGGCGTGCCGATCAATTTGCCGGTCTCGGTGCGCAGCTCGCTGTCCTTCGGCCGGGAGATGCCGAAGTCGATGACCTTCGGCCCGTCCTCGGCGAGCAGGACGTTGCTCGGCTTGAGATCGCGGTGCACGACACCGACACGGTGGATGTCGCGCAGCGCCTCGGCGAGGCCCGCCATCAGCCGACGCAACTGCGCCGGGGGCATGGGGCCGTTCCGCTTCACATGATCCGACAGGGTCGGGCCGGGGATGTACAGCGTGGCCATCCACGGCCGTTCGGCCTCCGGGTCGGCATCGACGACCGGCGCGGTGAACGCGCCGCTCACCCTGCGGGCCGCGGCCACCTCCTGCCGGAAGCGGCCTCTGAACTCGGGGTCCTTGGCGAAGTCGGCGTGCACGACCTTCACCGCGAGCTTCATCCCCGTGGTGCCCCGGGCCAGGTGCACCACGCCCATGCCCCCGGAGCCCAGGCAGGACTCCAGTCGGTAGTGCCCGGCGTACTCGGGAAGTTCCGCTTCCGGGCCCGGTCCGGTGTTGCGCTGTGGCGACATGGACCACCCCCGTGCTGTTCTTTCGCGCGCGTCGCAGGGAGCCTAGTCGATGACTCGTACGAGACAGAGGCGGCTTGCTAGCCTCCGCGTGCGAATTGCATACGTGTGTTTCATGGCGTGATTCAAGGGAATCAACGGGACCCCATGGCAGTCATGGGGTTCAACGGGGGAGGTTTTCCATGTCTGTTGACCGTGTTGAAGAAGCCGAGGACGTCGACGTGGCAGAGGCCGCCACGACGGCAGCGGCCGTGCACTACTACGCGGTGGCACCAGGTGTTCGGCTCAATGTCCGCAGCGGTCCGGGTACCGGTTACCCCATCGTTCGTGTCCTGCCCGAGGGCGCGACGGTCCCGGTCTACTGCCAGTCGCCGGGCACGACGGTGTCGGGCTACTACGGCACGTCGAACATCTGGGACAACGTCAGCAACGGTGAATACGTCTCGGACACCTACGTGCACACCGGCAGCGACGGCTACGTAGCCTCCCGCTGCGCCTGAATCCGGAATCGAGAGGGTACGCAATGACATCTGGAAGACGAAGGTTCCTCCTCCTGGCCGGAGCCACCGGAGCCTTCCTCATGGCCTTGGGGTCGCCGGCTTCCGCCACGGCCGACGCACTGCGTTACTACCCCGTCGCCCCGGGCGTCCAGCTCAATGTCCGCAGCGGTCCGGGTACGGGCTACAGCGTCGTGCGCCAGCTGCCGGCGGGCGCCAAGGTCGCGATCTTCTGCCAGTCGCCGGGCACGACGGTGTCGGGCTACTACGGCACGTCGAACATCTGGGACAACATCGACAGCGGTGAATACGTCTCCGACGCCTACGTGAACACAGGAAGCGACGGATACGTCGCCGAGCGTTGCGGCTGACAGCAAAGGGTGGGGGCCCTCCCGCGCCCGGAGTGATAATCGACGCGTGAGCGACGAGAACGGCACCCCGGACACGCCCAAGGGCCCCCGCCCCGAGTCCCTGCGTTTCTTCGGTACGACCTGGCTGAATCACGACGACGGCTATGCGGCGCGCCGTGCGGCCGTGTCCGCCGGCTCGCTCGTGGCCGCCGCCGTGTCCTGCCTCGTACTGCGCTTCGCCTATCAGGGCCTGGAGATCGCCGACATCGGCTCGGTGGTGACCGTGCTGGTCGTGCTGATGTTCGCGGCGTGCAGCGCACTGGCCTTCAACCACACCTGGGGGTCCTTCACCCGGCGCCCGGACCCGGAGCGCCAGGCATCCCTCCGCGGCCTGCTGGCCATCGGTTTCGTCGGCTCCCTGCTCGCGTACTTCCTGCGCTCCCTGACCGAGGCCCCCGGTGAGAAGCTTCACCGGGACGAGTACGAGAAGGCCCGCGCCGACCACGAGAAGCGGTCGTCCCGGCGCACGGGCAACCCGTCGCGCAAACGCCGTTCCTGACTCCTCGGGCGCCACCCGCTCCGGAACCCGCCGCCCCGCTCCCCACGGCCCGTCAGGATGGACGTATGACCGCCTCCTCCCACGCCACCCGAGCCCGCTCCTTCGACGCCGCGGCGGCCCAGTACGCCGCGAACCGGCCGTCCTACCCGCCCGTCCTGTTCGACACCCTGGAGGAGCTCGCCGGACGACCTCTCGCCGGCGCGCGTGTCGTCGACATCGGGGCGGGCACCGGTATCGCGACCGGTCTCCTGCACGCGCGTGGTGCGGACGTCGTCGCCGTGGAGCCCGGCGACGGCATGGCGGCCGAGTTCCGCCGCGGCCTCCCCGGCGTCCCCCTCCTGCGCGGCGACGGCAACGCCCTTCCGCTCGCCACTTCGTCCGCCGACTTCCTCACCTACGCCCAGGCCTGGCACTGGACCGACCCGGCCCGCTCGGTGCCCGAGGCCCTGCGGGTGCTGCGTCCGGGCGGCGCCCTCGCGCTGTGGTGGAACATGGACGCGCAGGACGTGCCGTGGATCGCCGACCAGGCGGACCGGATCAGGCGGTACTTCGGCGCCGAACACGCCTCCAAGAGCGGCGCGGGCGGCACCCGTACGGAAGCCGCCTTCGAGGGTGCCCCCGGGATCCCGCGCCACACCCACCGTGTCGTCCGCTGGAGCCGCGAGGTCTCCGTCGACACCCATCTGGCCAACGTGGGCAGCCACTCGATCTTCCTCGTCCTCGGCAAGGAGCGAGCGGACGCCTTCCTCACCGAGGAGCGGGAACGCCTCCTCGAGACGTTCCCGGACGGTGTCCTCGAGGAGGTCTACGACGTGTACCTGGTGGTCGCCACCGCCTCCTGACCGCGCGCGGCGGCCGGTCCACCGCCGCCGCGCTGAACAGCGATTCCGCGGACGCGATGAGCGCGAAGGCGACCACCGTCCCCAGGGCGCCCACTTCCGTGAGGCGGCCGAGGCTCTGGGGCGTCGGCGGCCGTACGGCATCCGGCAGTCCCCGCACCTCCACGGGGCGCACCGGGAGATCGAGGACCGCGGTCACGGGCGACGCCGGCCCCACCGCGAGCAAGGGCGCCGGCACGGCAGGGGCCCCGCGCCGCCGTCGCGGCCGGAGCACCAGAACGAGCACGGTCGCTCCGCCGACCGTCAGAGCCGCCGGATCGAGGTGCCGCGGCGGAGTGACAAGGCCGGTCGGTCCGGAGAGCCCGCTCGCGGGCGCGGCGACGTCACCCAGCGCGTACACCTGCCCGGCGACCAGCACCAGTCCGGTCCCCGCGAGCATCCCCTGGACGACGGACGCGGACACCGCCCGGAACCACCGTCCCAGCCGCACTGCGCCGAGGGCCAGTTGCACCAGCCCGGAGCCGAGCACGAGTGCTCCGAGCACATCGAGGCCGTACGACTGAACGGCCTCGTGCACGAGCACGGTCAGCCCGGCCGCGGGCCCGCTGACCTGCAGGCTGCTGCCGGGCAACGCCCCGGCCACCGGCCCGCCGAGCATTCCGGTCACCAGCCCCGGTTCGGCAGGCACTCCGGATGCCACGGCGACCCCGATGCACAGCGGGGGCGCCGCGAGGAACACGACGGGGGATGCGGACAGATCGGCCTCGCGTATGCCACAGGGCATGACGACGGCACCTCCGGTCGACGGCGGGAGATGCGTGGGTGCCGCGCCGGGGGAGGGCACGGCGGGCCCGCGCGGCATTTGACCGCGCAGTGAAATCCATGGTCGGGAAGGGGGGTTGGCCCCGTTCGCGGTCTCCGTGGCCGAACGGTGAACGTGGAGGCGTACGAAGCGGACCGTCCGGGTGCGAATCGCCCCGCCGAGCGCTTGCGCCGTCGCACACACCGGGCTTGACGGCCACCGTCGTCGCACGCAATATTCATCGCATGATGAATATCAGTCCTCCACGCCCGCCCGGCGAGCCGGAGCCCGAGTCCGGTCCGGCCGTCCGCGCCGAACAACTCACCGTCGTACGCGGCCCCCGTACGGTCCTGCGCGGCCTCGGCTTCACCGTCCCCCGCGGCCGGATCACCGGTCTGCTCGGCCCGTCCGGTTGCGGCAAGTCGACGCTCATGCGCGCGATCGTCGGAACCCAGGCCAAGGTGACCGGCACTCTGGAGGTCCTCGACCGCCCCGCCGGCGACGCCCTTCTGCGGTCACGCATCGGCTATGTCACCCAAGCCCCCTCGGTCTACAGCGACCTGACCGTCCGGCAGAACCTCGAGTACTTCGCCGCGATCCTCGACCCCGGGCGCGCCGCCGCAGCCCGCCGCCACGAGAAGGTCACCCGGGCCATCGCCGACGTGGACCTCACCTCGCACGCCGACGCCCTCGCCGGAAACCTCTCCGGAGGCCAGCGCAGCCGGGTCTCCCTCGCGGTCGCGCTCCTGGGCACCCCGGAGCTGCTGGTCCTGGACGAACCGACGGTGGGCCTCGACCCGGTGCTGCGCCGCGACCTCTGGGCCCTCTTCCACAGCATCGCGGCCGAACGCGGCGCCACGCTCCTCGTCTCGTCTCACGTCATGGACGAGGCCGAACGCTGCCACCGGCTCCTGCTGATGCGCGAGGGCGAGATCCTCGCGCAGGGCACCCCGGACGCCCTGCGGACCCGGACCGGCACGGAGACGGTCGAAGAGGCGTTTCTGCACCTGGTCGACGAGGCGGCGGCGAAGACGGCGGCCGGAAAGGAAGCGGTCCGATGACCACCACGACACCGCAGCCGAACGTGAGTGCCCTGTCCTTCTCGCGTACGACGGCGACGGCCGTCCGCGTCCTGCGCCAGCTGCGCCACGATCCGCGCACCATCGCACTGATGATCGTCATCCCGTGCGTGATGCTCTTGCTGCTGCGCTACGTCTTCGACGGCAGCCCGCGCACGTTCGACGCGATCGGCGCCTCGCTCCTCGGCATCTTCCCGCTCATCACGATGTTCCTGGTGACCTCGATCGCGACCCTGCGTGAACGCACCTCCGGCACCCTGGAACGGCTCCTGGCGATGCCGCTCGGCAAGGCCGACCTGATCGCGGGTTACGCGCTCGCCTTCGGCACCGTGGCCGTCGTCCAGTCCGCCCTGGCCACGGGCCTCGCGGTCTGGTTCCTCGGCCTGGACGTCACCGGTTCCCCCTGGCTCCTGCTCCTGGTGGCACTCCTGGACGCCCTCCTGGGCACGGCGCTGGGCCTGTTCGTCTCCGCCTTCGCGGCCTCGGAGTTCCAGGCGGTCCAGTTCATGCCCGCGGTGATCTTCCCTCAGCTTCTGCTCTGCGGACTGTTCACACCCCGTTCCGCCATGCACCCGGTCCTGGAGGCCGTCTCCGACGTCCTGCCCATGTCATACGCGGTGGACGGCATGAACGAGGTCCTCAGGCACACGGACATGACGGCGACGTTCGTCCGTGACGCACTGGTGGTGGCGGGGTGCGCGCTGCTGGTACTGGGACTGGGGGCGGCGACGCTGCGGCGAAGGTCGCAGTGATCGGGGGCCGCCACGGTGGCCCGGCACGGCAGTCCGCCCACCGGACGGTCGAGCCGGGCAGCCGCACCCGGTGCGAGGATGAACCCGGACGACGCAACCTCCGGAGGGCACTCGCACCATGACCCAGAAAGTCGCAGTCCTCGGCACCGGAAAGATCGGCGAAGCGCTGCTCAGCGGCATGATCCGGGGCGGCTGGACGCCCGCCGACCTCCTGGTCACGGCCCGCCGCAAGGAGCGAGCGGAGGAACTCCGCAGTCGCCACGGCGTCACCCCGGTCACCAACGCCGAGGCCGCGAAGACCGCGGACACGCTCATCCTCACGGTCAAGCCCCAGGACATGGGCACGCTCCTCGACGAACTCGCCCCGCACGTCCCCACCGACCGTCTGATCATCAGCGGCGCCGCCGGCATCCCCACCTCCTTCTTCGAGGCGCGCCTGGCCGCCGGCACCCCGGTCGTGCGCGTCATGACGAACACGCCCGCCCTCGTCGACGAGGCCATGTCCGTCATCTCGGCCGGAAGCCACGCCACCGAGGCGCACCTCGTCCACACCGAGGAGATCTTCGGCGCCGTCGGCAAGACGCTCCGTGTCCCCGAGACACAGCAGGACGCCTGCACCGCGCTGTCCGGCTCGGGTCCGGCGTACTTCTTCTATCTGGTCGAGGCCATGACGGACGCCGGCATCCTGCTCGGGCTGCCCCGCGACAAGGCCCACGAACTGATCGTCCAGTCCGCGATCGGCGCGGCGGTGATGCTCCGCGACAGCGGCGAGCACCCCGTCAAGCTCCGTGAGAACGTCACCTCCCCCGCGGGCACGACGATCAACGCGATCCGCGAGCTGGAGAACCACGGGGTGCGAGCCGCACTCATCGCCGCGCTCGAAGCCGCCCGTGACCGCAGCCGCGAACTGGCCTCCGGCAACAACTGACGCCGGGTGCCCACCGCCGGGTCCCCGGCGATGGGCAGCCGACCTTCAGACCCCGGGCAGCAGCCCGATCGCCCGGTAGGCGGTGTCCACCAGTGGCCGGGCCATCCCTCTGGCCCGTTCCGCCCCGGTGCGCAGCACCTGGTCCACGTGTGCCGGGTCCGCGCACAGAGCCCGGTGCCGTTCCTGAACCGGCCGCAACACCTCGACCACGGCCTCCGCGGTGTCCTTCTTCAAGGCGCCGTAGGAGGTGTAGGCACCGCTCAGCTCCTCCGGGCTGCGGCCCTCGCACGCCGCCAGGATCTCCAGCAGATTCGCCGGACCCGGTCGGGCCTCCCGGTCGTAGACGACGTCCGAACCGGTGTCGGTGACGGCTCGCATGATCTTCTTGCGCACCACATCGGGTTCGTCGAGCAGATAGACGATCCCCGGTCCCGAGTCCTCGGACTTGCCCATCTTGGACGTCGGGTCCTGCAGGTTCATCACCCGCGCCGCGACCTTCGGATGGGTGGCCCGGGGCACCACGAACGTGTGCCCGTAGCGCTGGTTGAACCGCACCGCCAGGTCCCGGGCCAGCTCCACATGCTGAGCCTGGTCGTCGCCCACGGGCACCTCGTCGGTCCCGTACGCCAGGATGTCCGCCGCCATCAGCACGGGATACGTGAGCAACGACAGCCGGACGCTTCCACCCCGCTCCCGCTCCCGCGCGGCCTTCTCCTTGTACTGGATCATCCGCCGCATCTCGCCGTCGGTGGCGACGCACTCGAGCAGATACGACAGCCGGGTGTGCTCGTCCACATGGCTCTGTACGAACACGGTGCACCGCTGCGGATCGAGCCCGGCGGCGAGCAGCAGCGTCGCCGCCTGCCGACTGAGCCTTCGCACCCGCGCCGGATCGTGGTCCACGGTCAGGGCGTGCAGATCCACGACGCAGAAGAGCGCGTCCGCCTGGTGCTGGTCCACCTCGGCCCACCGGCGCATGGCGCCGAGGTAGTTCCCCAGCGTCAGATGTCCGGTCGGCTTGATCCCGCTGAAGACCCGTGTCATCTCTTCACCTCCTGGTAGGGGCCGCCTCGACCGGCCGGCCGACCCTCCGGAGGGAGATACGAGAACGGCCGCCGAGGCGGCGGCCGTTGAACGCATACGTGAGTTCGGCCGCCGTCAGGCGGCCCACCACTGCTGGTTGCACGTACGCGAAGTCATGTGCCAGAGACTACGCCCTACAGGGCCGGGATGCAGGGGGTTGACACGCGCCGGGTCGATCCGTAAGGTTCTTCGGGTTGTCCGACGTGAGCGCCGATCAAGGTCGGTCCCGGGACAGCCACTCCGCAAGTACCTACCGATTATCGGCGATGCGTCGTCGTGTGTATTGGCATGTGTATTTTCGGAATGAGGAATCCGCGTTCGAACTCAGGTGAGGGCGCAGCCCCCGATTAGCTCGGACGGCAGGAATCCGCTAAAGTCTCACTCGTCGGAACGGCCGAGAGGCAGGGAAGACAATCCCGGTCGACCGGGAGTCGGGCCCGAAGGGAACTGAGGGATCTGATAGAGTCGACAACGCCGGAAAGGGAAACGCGAGAGCGTAAACCTGGAAAGCACCGAGGAAATCGGATCGCGAAATGGTCTGATAGAGTCGGAAACACCGAAGGGAAGCGCCCGGAGGAAAGCCCGAGAGGGTGAGTACGAAGGAAGCGTCCGTTCCTTGAGAACTCAACAGCGTGCCAAAAGTCAACGCCAGATATGTTGATACCCCGTCTCCGGTCGGTTTGATCGGGGCGAGGTTCCTTTGAAATAACACAGCGAGGACGCTGTGGACCGGGGGGATTATTCCTCCTCCTGGTTCCGCTCTCGTGGTGTTCGACCGGATATCCGGTAAACATTCACGGAGAGTTTGATCCTGGCTCAGGACGAACGCTGGCGGCGTGCTTAACACATGCAAGTCGAACGATGAAGCCCTTCGGGGTGGATTAGTGGCGAACGGGTGAGTAACACGTGGGCAATCTGCCCTGCACTCTGGGACAAGCCCTGGAAACGGGGTCTAATACCGGATACGAGCCTCCCGGGCATCTGGGAGGTTGGAAAGCTCCGGCGGTGCAGGATGAGCCCGCGGCCTATCAGCTTGTTGGTGAGGTAACGGCTCACCAAGGCGACGACGGGTAGCCGGCCTGAGAGGGCGACCGGCCACACTGGGACTGAGACACGGCCCAGACTCCTACGGGAGGCAGCAGTGGGGAATATTGCACAATGGGCGAAAGCCTGATGCAGCGACGCCGCGTGAGGGATGACGGCCTTCGGGTTGTAAACCTCTTTCAGCAGGGAAGAAGCGAAAGTGACGGTACCTGCAGAAGAAGCGCCGGCTAACTACGTGCCAGCAGCCGCGGTAATACGTAGGGCGCAAGCGTTGTCCGGAATTATTGGGCGTAAAGAGCTCGTAGGCGGCTTGTCGCGTCGATTGTGAAAGCCCGGGGCTTAACTCCGGGTCTGCAGTCGATACGGGCAGGCTAGAGTGTGGTAGGGGAGATCGGAATTCCTGGTGTAGCGGTGAAATGCGCAGATATCAGGAGGAACACCGGTGGCGAAGGCGGATCTCTGGGCCATTACTGACGCTGAGGAGCGAAAGCGTGGGGAGCGAACAGGATTAGATACCCTGGTAGTCCACGCCGTAAACGGTGGGCACTAGGTGTTGGCGACATTCCACGTCGTCGGTGCCGCAGCTAACGCATTAAGTGCCCCGCCTGGGGAGTACGGCCGCAAGGCTAAAACTCAAAGGAATTGACGGGGGCCCGCACAAGCGGCGGAGCATGTGGCTTAATTCGACGCAACGCGAAGAACCTTACCAAGGCTTGACATACACCGGAAACATCCAGAGATGGGTGCCCCCTTGTGGTCGGTGTACAGGTGGTGCATGGCTGTCGTCAGCTCGTGTCGTGAGATGTTGGGTTAAGTCCCGCAACGAGCGCAACCCTTGTCCCGTGTTGCCAGCAGGCCCTTGTGGTGCTGGGGACTCACGGGAGACCGCCGGGGTCAACTCGGAGGAAGGTGGGGACGACGTCAAGTCATCATGCCCCTTATGTCTTGGGCTGCACACGTGCTACAATGGCCGGTACAATGAGCTGCGATACCGTGAGGTGGAGCGAATCTCAAAAAGCCGGTCTCAGTTCGGATTGGGGTCTGCAACTCGACCCCATGAAGTCGGAGTCGCTAGTAATCGCAGATCAGCATTGCTGCGGTGAATACGTTCCCGGGCCTTGTACACACCGCCCGTCACGTCACGAAAGTCGGTAACACCCGAAGCCGGTGGCCCAACCCCTCGGGGAGGGAGCTGTCGAAGGTGGGACTGGCGATTGGGACGAAGTCGTAACAAGGTAGCCGTACCGGAAGGTGCGGCTGGATCACCTCCTTTCTAAGGAGCACTTCTCATCAACTTCGGTTGGTCAGAGGCCAGTACATCGGCGAACGTCCGGTGCTGGTTGCTCATGGGTGGAACGTTGACTATTCGGCACTCTTGGTCTGCTTCTCTTCTTAGTACTGCTTCGGCGTGGAACGGTTGTAGGAGAGGCGAGGGTGTCGGGCGCGCTGTTGGGTGTCTGAGGGTGCGGCCGTTTGGTCGTCCTTCGGCGCCGACCCCGGTAAAAGTCTGCTTCGGTGGGCTGTGACGGGTGGTTGGTCGTTGTTTGAGAACTGCACAGTGGACGCGAGCATCTGTGGCCAAGTTTTTAAGGGCGCACGGTGGATGCCTTGGCACCAGGAACCGATGAAGGACGTGGGAGGCCGCGATAGTCCCCGGGGAGTCGTCAACCAGGCTTTGATCCGGGGGTTTCCGAATGGGGAAACCCGGCAGTCGTCATGGGCTGTCACCCGCTGCTGAACTCATAGGCAGTGTGGAGGGAACGAGGGGAAGTGAAACATCTCAGTACCCTCAGGAAGAGAAAACAACCGTGATTCCGGGAGTAGTGGCGAGCGAAACCGGATGAGGCCAAACCGTATACGTGTGAGACCCGGCAGGGGTTGCGTGTGCGGGGTTGTGGGTTCTTTCTTCTGCGGTCTGCCGGCCGTGGGACGAGTCAGAAACCGTTGATGTAGACGAAGGACATGCGAAAGGTCCGGCGTAGAGGGTAAGACCCCCGTAGTCGAAACGTCAGCGGCTCGTTTGGAAGATACCCAAGTAGCACGGGGCCCGAGAAATCCCGTGTGAATCTGGCGGGACCACCCGCTAAGCCTAAATATTCCCTGGTGACCGATAGCGGATAGTACCGTGAGGGAATGGTGAAAAGTACCCCGGGAGGGGAGTGAAATAGTACCTGAAACCGTGTGCCTACAAGCCGTGGGAGCACTTTGGTGTGACTGCGTGCCTTTTGAAGAATGAGCCTGCGAGTTTGCGGTGTGTTGCGAGGTTAACCCGTGTGGGGTAGCCGTAGCGAAAGCGAGTCCGAATAGGGCGTTGGAGTAGCACGCTCAAGACCCGAAGCGGAGTGATCTAGCCATGGGCAGGTTGAAGCGGAGGTAAGACTTCGTGGAGGACCGAACCCACCAGGGTTGAAAACCTGGGGGATGACCTGTGGTTAGGGGTGAAAGGCCAATCAAACTCCGTGATAGCTGGTTCTCCCCGAAATGCATTTAGGTGCAGCGTCGTGTGTTTCTTGCCGGAGGTAGAGCACTGGATAGGCGATGGGCCCTACCGGGTTACTGACCTTAGCCAAACTCCGAATGCCGGTAAGTGAGAGCGCGGCAGTGAGACTGTGGGGGATAAGCTCCATGGTCGAGAGGGAAACAGCCCAGAGCATCGACTAAGGCCCCTAAGCGTACGCTAAGTGGGAAAGGATGTGGAGTCGCACAGACAACCAGGAGGTTGGCTTAGAAGCAGCCACCCTTGAAAGAGTGCGTAATAGCTCACTGGTCTAGTGATTCCGCGCCGACAATGTAGCGGGGCTCAAGCGTACCGCCGAAGTCGTGTCATTGCAGCATATAGCCCTAACGGGTGTTGTGATGGGTAGGGGAGCGTCGTCTGCCGGGTGAAGCAGCACCGGAAGGTAGTTGTGGACGGTTGACGAGTGAGAATGCAGGCATGAGTAGCGATTCACACGTGGGAAACGTGTGCGCCGATTGACTAAGGGTTCCTGGGTCAAGCTGATCTGCCCAGGGTAAGTCGGGACCTAAGGCGAGGCCGACAGGCGTAGTCGATGGATAACCGGTTGATATTCCGGTACCCGCTGTGAAGCGTCAAACATCGAACCTTCTGATGCTAAGGCCGTGAAGCCGTCCTGGATCCTTCGGGTGAAGGGGAGTGGTGGAGCCGCCGGTCCAAGGTGGTAGTAGGTGAGTGATGGGGTGACGCAGGAAGGTAGTCCATCCCGGGCGGTGGTTGTCCCGGGGTAAGGGTGTAGGCCGTGTGATAGGTAAATCCGTTGCACTTGTGGCTGAGACCTGATGCCGAGCCGATTGTGGTGAAGTGGATGATCCTATGCTGTCGAGAAAAGCCTCTAGCGAGTTTCATGGCGGCCCGTACCCTAAACCGACTCAGGTGGTCTGGTAGAGAATACCGAGGCGTTCGGGTGAACTATGGTTAAGGAACTCGGCAAAATGCCCCCGTAACTTCGGGAGAAGGGGGGCCACATCTGGTGAGAGCACGTGCTGCTCGAGCTGGGGGTGGCCGCAGAGACCAGCGAGAAGCGACTGTTTACTAAAAACACAGGTCCGTGCGAAGCCGTAAGGCGATGTATACGGACTGACGCCTGCCCGGTGCTGGAACGTTAAGGGGACCGGTTAGCTCACCTTCGGGTGGGCGAAGCTGAGAACTTAAGCGCCAGTAAACGGCGGTGGTAACTATAACCATCCTAAGGTAGCGAAATTCCTTGTCGGGTAAGTTCCGACCTGCACGAATGGCGTAACGACTTCTCGACTGTCTCAACCATAGGCCCGGTGAAATTGCACTACGAGTAAAGATGCTCGTTTCGCGCAGCAGGACGGAAAGACCCCGGGACCTTTACTACAGTTTGATATTGGTGTTCGGTTCGGCTTGTGTAGGATAGCTGGGAGACTGTGAAGCTTGGACGCCAGTTCAGGTGGAGTCGTCGTTGAAATACCAGTCTGGTCGTGCTGGATGTCTAACCCGGGTCCGTGATCCGGATCGGGGACAGTGTCTGATGGGTAGTTTAACTGGGGCGGTTGCCTCCTAAAGGGTAACGGAGGCGCCCAAAGGTTCCCTCAGCCTGGTTGGCAATCAGGTGTTGAGTGTAAGTGCACAAGGGAGCTTGACTGTGAGACCGACGGGTCGAGCAGGGACGAAAGTCGGGACTAGTGATCCGGCGGTGGCTTGTGGAAGCGCCGTCGCTCAACGGATAAAAGGTACCCCGGGGATAACAGGCTGATCTTCCCCAAGAGTCCATATCGACGGGATGGTTTGGCACCTCGATGTCGGCTCGTCGCATCCTGGGGCTGGAGTCGGTCCCAAGGGTTGGGCTGTTCGCCCATTAAAGCGGTACGCGAGCTGGGTTTAGAACGTCGTGAGACAGTTCGGTCCCTATCCGCTGTGCGCGTAGGAGTCTTGAGAAGGGCTGTCCCTAGTACGAGAGGACCGGGACGGACGAACCTCTGGTGTGCCAGTTGTTCTGCCAAGGGCATGGCTGGTTGGCTACGTTCGGGAGGGATAACCGCTGAAAGCATCTAAGCGGGAAGCCTGCTTCGAGATGAGGACTCCCACCCACTTGATGGGGTAAGGCTCCCAGTAGACGACTGGGTTGATAGGCCGGATCTGGAAGCACGGTAACGTGTGGAGGTGACCGGTACTAATAGGCCGAGGGCTTGTCCATAGAGGCTCGCGTCCACTGTGTTGGTTCTGAAACCACGAACAGCCCCGCCCATTGTTTTGGGTGGTGTGGCGTTCTGTTTCATAGTGTTTCGGTGGTCATAGCGTGAGGGAAACGCCCGGTTACATTCCGAACCCGGAAGCTAAGCCTTTCAGCGCCGATGGTACTGCAGGGGGGACCCTGTGGGAGAGTAGGACACCGCCGAACAAATTGTGAGGAAAACCCCGTACCGTTGGTACGGGGTTTTCCGCATTTCCGGCTCGTTTAGGCTCGTACCCATGCGCTATGACCTCGTCATCTTCGACAACGACGGTGTTCTCGTCGACAGTGAGCCCATCTCCAATCGGCTCCTGGCCGGCTATCTGACCGAGATCGGGCACCCGACGTCGTACGAGGACTCCATCCGGGACTTCATGGGATCCGCGATGCACCGGGTTCACGACCTGATAGAGGAGCGGACGGGCGAGCGGCTGCCGTCCGACTTCGACGATGTCTTCCACGCACGTGTCTTCGCCGCGTTCGAGCGGGAGTTGAAGCCCGTGCCCGGTGTGGTGGACGTGCTGGAGAAGCTGGCCGCCGACAGGGTTCCCTACTGTGTGGCCTCCTCCGGGAGCCATGAGCGGATCCGGGTGGGGCACCGGACCACGGGGCTGGACCGATGGTTCGTCGACGGGCGGATCTTCAGTTCCCAGGACGTCGGGCGGGGGAAGCCGGCACCCGATCTGTTCCTCCACGCCGCCGAACGGATGGGGGTGGCGCCGGGCGACTGCCTCGTCGTGGAGGACAGCCCACTCGGTGTCCGGGCCGCGGTCGCCGCCGGGATGGACGTGTACGGGTTCACCGCCATGACGCCTGCCGACAGGCTCGTGGGTGCCACACAACTGTTCTCCACCATGGGGGAGTTGGCTGACCTGCTCGGATGAGACGCGCCGTGATTCCGGCCACCGGGTCGGCACTGACATTTGTCACGCCGGGCTCCGGACGATCGTTTCTACCGGCGGACCCGCCCCGGCCGCGAAGCTGAGGGCATGACGACGAACTCGGTTTCCCAGGGCCGGAGCAAGAAGCAGAACTTCATGCCGCTGATCATGGACGTGGCGGTGCCGATCGGTTCGTACTACCTGTTCAAGGACGCGTTCGGGATGAGCACGCTGATGGCCCTCGGCCTCGGCAGCGTCGTTCCGGCCGTACGCACGGTGTGGGGCGTGGTCGAGGAGCGCACGATCAACGCGTTCGCCGCGCTCATCCTCTTCGTGAACGTCGTCGGTCTCCTGCTGAGCTTCGTCGCGGGCGACCCGCGGCTGATGCTCGCCAAGGACAGCGGGGTGAGCAGCGCCATCGGAATCGGGATCCTGGTCTCCGTGGCCATGGGCAAGCCGATGATGACGGCGGGCATGAAGCCGTGGCTGGTGAAGGGGGCCGCCGACAGGGAGGCCGCCTGGAGCCGGCTGGAGAGCGCGTCCCCGTCGTTCCGCCGGGCCGAGCGGGTGTTCTCGGTCGTCTGGGGTGTGGTGCTGCTCGTCGAGTGCGTGGTGCGGGTGGTGGGCGCCTACACGCTGCCGGTGGACACGATGGTGTGGCTGGGCTCGGTCGTCCTGGCCGTCGCGATGGTGATCGGGTTCATGGTCAGCGGCGCCCTCGCCGCCGGGCCGATGGCGCACATGCTCATCGCCGAGGTGAAGGCCCAGGGCGCGGAGAAGCGTCCGGTGGCACTCGCTGCCGCCGGGTGAAGCTGAACAAAAATCATCTTTCACTGGATCTACCCACCGGTAAACCGGGGCCCTACGCTCGCCGCCATGACCGATGTGCTGCGGCGCGGTAGGGCCTCGCTGGCGTTCAGTTTCCTCGCGCAGGGCGCGACCTTCGCCCTGCTGGTGACGCGGATCCCGGCCATCCAGGACCGGTACGGGGTCTCCGACGCGCTGCTTCCCGTCTTCCTCGCCGCGGTGCCGATCCTCGCGGGTGTCGGCAGTGTCACGACCGAGCAACTCGTCAAGCGCATCCGGCCGAGCCGGCTGCTGCGCTGGTCGCAGCCCGTGGTGCTGCTCGCCCTGCTGGGCGTGGGGTCCGGTGACCATGTGGCCGAACTGGCCGTCTCGCTGGCCGCATTCGGACTGGCCGTGGGTGCGCTGGACGCCTCGATGAACATGCTCGGGGTGAGCCTTCAACGGACGTACGGGCGCAGCATCATGCTCGGCTTCCACGCCGCCTACAGCCTGGGCGGGATCGTCGGCGCCTCGCTGGCCTGGGCGGGCGCGCACTGGCATCTGGCGTTGTGGGTGTCGTATCTGCCGGTGGTGGCTGTGCTGCTGCCCGCGACGTTCCTGGTCAGCCGGTGGTACGTCGACGGGGACGGGCCCGGTGCGGACGTCCCGAAGGCCGAGGCCGGCCCGGTGGTCTTCCGGCTGCTGCTTCCGCTGTGCCTGGTGATGACCTTCGCGTACATCGGCGACTCGACCGTCTCCAACTGGAGCGCCAAGTACCTGCAGGACACGCTGGGCAGCTCGGAGCAACTGGCGACGGTTCCGTACAACGTCTACATGGTGACCACGCTGCTTGGGCGGTCCATCGGGGACTTCGGGGTGCGCCGGTTCGGCGCCGTGGCGGTGGTCCGGTTGGGGGCGCTGGTGGCGGCGGCCGGGTTCGCCGTGGTGGCGGGGGCACCGGGGGCGTGGGTCGGCATGCTGGGGTTCACCCTGCTGGGTCTGGGGCTGTGCGTCCTCGTGCCGCAGACGTTCGCGGCCGCCGGCCGGCTGTTCCCCGGGGCCTCGGACACGGCGATCGCACGTCTGAACATCTTCAACTATGTGGGCTTCCTTGTCGGTTCGCCCCTCGTGGGCGCCCTCGGGGACGCCTGGAGCTATCGGGGCGCCATGCTCGTGCCGATGGTGTTGGTCCTGGTGACGCTGGTGTACGCCCGCTCGTTCGGGACGGGTCCGGACCGATACGGTGACGGGCATGAGCGGCCGAGCACAGCTGATGTGGGACGAGGCGGTAACGGGCTATGACTTCGGACCTGAGCATCCGATGGATCCGGTCAGACTCTCGCTGACCAGGAAACTCGTCGACGCCTTCGGGCTGGACAGGGACATCGAGGTGGTCGCGGCGAAGCCGGCCGGCGACTCGACGCTGCGACTCGTGCACCGCGAGGACTACGTGGACGCCGTCAAGGCCGCGTCGGCGGACCCGGCGTCGGCCGACGGCGCCTACGGTCTCGGCACCCTGGACGACCCCGCCTTCGCCGGGATGCACGAGGTGTCCGCACTGATCGCGGGTCAGTCGGTCGGCGCCGCCGAGTCCGTGTGGCGGGGGGACGCGCTGCACGCCGTGAACTTCGCGGGCGGCCTGCACCACGCGATGCCGGGCGGTGCCTCCGGGTTCTGCATCTACAACGACGCCTCGCTCGCCATCGCCCGGCTCCTCGAACTGGGTGCCGAGCGGATCGTCTATGTGGACGTGGACGTGCACCACGGGGACGGGGTGCAGGCGGCGTTCTGGGACGATCCGCGGGTTCTGACCATCTCGTTGCACGAGCATCCGCGAACCCTTTTCCCGCAGACCGGATGGCCCGAGGAGACCGGTTCCCCGACCGCGGAGGGCAGTGCGGTGAATCTGGCGCTGCCCGCCGGGACGGGGGACGCCGGCTGGGTGCGGGCCTTCCACGCCGTCGTGCCCGAACTGGTCGCGGACTTCCGGCCGCAGGTGCTGGTGACCCAGCACGGCGCGGACACCCACTTCGAGGACCCACTCGCCCATCTCGCCGTGTCGCTGGACGCGCAGCGGGCCGTGCAGGTCGCGTGCCACGACCTGGCGCACGAGTACGCAGGTGGACGCTGGATCGCGCTGGGCGGCGGCGGATACGCGGTGGTGGACGTCGTGCCGCGCTCGTGGACGCACCTGGTGGCCATCGCGGCGGGGCGGCCGATCGAGCCGGAGACCGTGATCCCCGACAGCTGGCGGCAGGAAGTCTTCGCCCGTACCCGCCAGTTGGCGCCGGGGCGGATGACGGACGGCCGGTGGCCGGTGGCCTACGCGGACTGGGAGTCGGGATACGACCCCGCCGACCGTCTCGACCAGGCGGTGATCGCGGCACGCAAGGCGGCGTTCCCGTTGCGGGGGCTACTCGCCTAGAAAACCAGGGTCTGTCGTTCGGATCAGGTCGGCTGGGAGCCAGTGCGCCTCTCGACCGATCCGAGCGGGGTGCGCCACGCCTCGCGGTGCCGGCATGATCCAAACGTCAGGCCCTGACGGTTCGCCTCTCCCGCGGGGCGAGCGCGGGCGGTGTGAAGGGTCGCACGATTACGCCGACTGTGGGGTGTTTCCCCCGTTCTGTACGTGTGATGGGCGGCGATGGGTCAGCATCGCTGACGTGTTGAGCACCGGAGCACTGCGTGCACATCTGCTGGCCGCCCGGCTCGCCGGCCCCGTGGCCACGTCGCGTGAGGAGAGCCTGCGCAGTTACCGGCTCTTCGCGGCCCGCGATCCCCGTTTGCTGATCGGACTCGATCCCGAATGGTCGTGGGGGCATCGGGATGTGGTCGAGCTGATGGCGGACAAGTGCGGTGTCTCGGCCGATCCCCGATGCACCTCCGGGCATGATGTGATCGACCCGGAACGCACGTTGGAGGGTCTGGACGCCTTCGCCCAGCGGATCAAAGAGGTGGCGCGTCACAGGGGCACGGTCCTTCTCGGCACCGGTCATCCCCACCGACTGCTCGACTTCTACGCCGCGATCGCGGACGCGCTGTCGGCGGCGGGATGTGATGTCCTCACCCCGGCGCAGGGTCGCTGTGTCGACATAACGACCCGGTTCGGTCTACGCACGTACAACCTTGATTACGTACGAGGAGTCGCCCTGGTACGGAAACCGGGGCCAGAAGGCGCCGGTTGTGAGCCCGGCGCGCACTCGCACTCGCCGCTGCCGGTTCGCACCGTGCTCGCTGCGGCCGCGGAGTCCGGCGGGCCGTTGCCGGAGCTGGTGATCGGAGACCACGGCTGGGTCTGCGGAGCAGGTCAGCTGGGGTTCGAGGCCATCGGTCTGGCAGATACGGACGATCCTGCGCTCTTCGTCGGGGAGGCAGAGGGGCGCGTGTCCGTCGTCGTTCCACTTGATGACGCTGTGCGGTCTGATTACTACCGACCGCTTACTCGCTATGTACTCAATCGAGCGTGTCTGTCACAGTAGGCCGCCGATGCCATCCCCTCTTCCCCACTCGCACCACAGGCCCCTACATTGGGGAGTGAGCACGCAGCGACGAAGAGTCACCGGAAGGGGAAGCCGGTGGCCGTCGAGTGCGGAAGGTTCAGGTGTGTCATGGCTGCAGCTGGCGAGAGGCCTCTGAACGAGGTTCAGTTCCTGACCGTGGCGGAAGTCGCCTCGGTGATGCGAGTGTCGAAGATGACCGTGTACCGACTGGTGCACAGCGGTCATCTGCCGGCGATCCGGGTGGGGAGGTCCTTCCGGGTGCCGGAGCAAGCGGTTCACGAGTACCTCCGCGAGAGCTACGTGGGGGTGGAGACGGCCTGACGGCGGCCCGGCGAGGTCCCTCGGGGCCTCCCGGGTCACCTCGATTACGACCTCAGCGCTCGGGCGGGTAGGCTAGCCCCTCGTAGGTCGTATGGGCCCATGGCGCCCAGCACCGAGTGATGAGAAGTGAGCGAGGGTAGTCGTGGGCTCTGTTATCAAGAAGCGGCGCAAGCGGATGGCCAAGAAGAAGCACCGCAAGCTGCTCAAGCGGACGCGCGTTCAGCGTCGCAACAAGAAGTAGGGCGCGGCCCCGAAAGGGGCGCCCCTGCTCCGCGCATACGTCTGCGCCGTGGCCCCCCACCATCGGTGGGGGGCTCTTGTCGTCTCCGGGCGACGCGCCGCCGGAGCGTCATGCCGCACGGTGACCGCGTGCGGCCGTGCGTATGTCCGTGGATCACATGGCTTGGTCCGGTCGTACGTTCGCAGGTGTCGTCACTTCGTGCATCGGGTGGCCATCACAGCGCAACATCGAACCGCTAAGTTGGCCGCATACGGGGAACGCGGCAGGCTGACGGGCAGAGTGACGTCCACGACTGGACGCGAGGGAAGAGAGGCGCTGATCTTGGGCAAGGTCGTGCTCGTGACCGGGGTGGCCCGCCGACTCGGCGGCCGGTTCGTACGACGGATCCAGCGTGACCCGGAGGTCGACCGCGTCATCGCGGTGGACGCGGTCCCGCCCGATCACCATCTGGGCGCCGCCGAATTCATCCGGGCCGACATCCGCCAGCCCACCATCGCCCGGGTGCTCGCCGAGCACTCCGTCGACACGGTCGTCCACATGGACGTGACCGGCACGCCACTGGGCAGCGGCAGCCGGGCCACGGTCAAGGAGACCAACGTCATCGGCACGATGCAGCTGCTCGGCGCCTGCCAGAAGTCCCCGACGGTCAAACGGCTGGTCGTGAAGTCCAGTACGAACGTCTACGGGTCCGCGCCCCGCGATCCGGCCGTCTTCACCGAGACGACCCCGCCCAAGTCCCTGCCCAGCGGGGGCTTCGCCAAGGACACCGTCGAGGTCGAGGGGTATGTGCGCGGCTTCGCGCGGCGGCGGCCCGATGTCGCGGTCTGCGTCCTGCGCTTCGCCAACATCCTCGGCCCGATGGCCGACTCGCCCCTCGCCTCGTACTTCTCGCTGCCTGTGCTGCCCACCGTCCTCGGTTACGACCCACGGCTGCAGTTCGTGCACGAGGACGACGTGATCGAGGTGCTGCGTATCGGTTCGCACGAGCCGCAGCGCGGCACGCTCAACAGCGGCACGTTCAACGTGGCCGGCGAGGGCGTGCTGCTGCTGTCGCAGTGCGCCCGGCGCCTCGGACGGCCGACGGTCCCCCTGCTGCTGCCGGCGGTCACCTGGGTCGGCTCGGCGATGCGCACCCTGGGCATGACGGACTTCTCCCCCGAACAGATCCGGCTGCTGACCCACGGGCGGGTGGTGGAGACGGAACAGATGCGCGAGACACTGGGGTACGAGCCCAAGTACACGACGGCGGAGACGTTCGCGGACTTCGTCCACAGCCGTGGGCCCGGACTGCTGCCACCGGAGGCCCTCGCGGGGGCCATGGACCGGATCGCCGCACTGCCCGTCCTGGGCGGTGGCCACCTCCCGACGCAGAGCGCCAACTGAGGAGCGCATCAACGATGGCGGACGCCAAGGTCATTCCGTTCGACGACGACCGGTCCCGCGGGGCTGCCGCGCAGCGGCCGCAGCGCCGCCGTAGCGCGGGGAACCGGCGCAAGGGCGATCCCGCGGCGGTCCGCGAGGTGCAGCCTCTGCCCAGCGGGGAGATCCCGCAGGATGATGTTCCTGTGACGCCTGAGCAAAAGCCGCAGGCCGCTCCCGGGGAGGGCGGCGGGCTGGAGCGACGTATCGCCGGGGGGCTGGCCTTCCTGCGCCGCCGTCTCACGGGCGAGTACGAGGTCGACGACTTCGGCTACGACGAGGAGCTCACCGACCAGGTCCTGATGTCGCTGCTGCGGCCGGTGTACGAGAAGTACTTCCGCGTCGAGGTGAAGGGCATCGAGAACATCCCGTCCAAGGGCGGGGCGCTGATCGTCGCCAATCACTCCGGCACGCTCCCGCTGGACGGCCTGATGATGCAGGTCGCCGTGCACGACAACCACCCGGCCGGCCGCCATCTCAGGCTTCTCGCGGCCGACTTGGTCTTTGTCCTCCCGGTGATCAACGAGCTGGCCCGCAAGGCGGGGCACACCCTCGCATGCGCGGAGGACGCCGAGCGCCTGCTCGAGCGCGGCGAACTGGTCGGTGTGATGCCCGAGGGCTTCAAGGGCATCGGCAAGCCGTTCAGCGAGCGCTACAAGCTGCAGCGCTTCGGCCGCGGCGGATTCGTCTCCACGGCGCTGCGCGCAGGCACCCCGATCATCCCGTGCTCGATCGTCGGGGCCGAGGAGATCTACCCGATGATCGGGAACGCGAAGACCCTCGCCCGGCTGCTGGGCTTCCCGTACTTCCCGATCACCCCGACGTTCCCGTGGCTGGGCCCGCTGGGCGCGATCCCGCTGCCGACGAAGTGGACGATCCAGTTCGGCGAGCCGATCCTCACGGACGGCTATCCGCCGGAGGCCGCCGAGGACCCGATGCTCATGTTCAACCTGACGGACCAGGTCAGGGAGCAGATCCAGCACACGCTGTACAAGCTGCTTGTGCAGCGGCGCTCGGTGTTCTTCTGATCCTGCCGCTGTGCCCGGTACGAGGACGGGGCGCCCCTGCCATCAGGGGCGCCCCGTCCTCGTGTGTGTCCTACGGGCCCTACCTGCTCTCCTCGCTGTCGATCCCCAGGCCGGGCAGAAGGCCGGGGAGCAGCGGCGGGAGCGTCACGTTCGTCCCCGACGAGGGGCTCTTGCTCGACGACGGGGAGCTGCTGCCGGTGTCCTTCGGCGGGTCCAGCAGACCGCCCGTGTTGCCGCCGAGCAGGCCGTCACCGCCGCTCTGGGAGGCGGACGGCTCGGGTGTCTCGCCGCTGCGGCTGCCGGAGGCGGAGCCGCCGGTGGCGCTGGGCGCGGGTGCGTCCGTGCCGGCGGAGTCGGTGGCACCCGGAGCGGAGCTCCGGGGTCGGCCCGAGCCACCTTGGGACGGCGCCTGCGGCAGCAGTGACTGCAGCGGGGCGACTTCCTGGTCTATGGCGTCGAAGACCGACGTCACCTGCTGACTGACGTCGCCGAGTTGGACCGGAAGCCGGTCGCGCAGAGCGCCCCACGCCTCGCGGTGCGACTGGGAGAAGGTGGAGAGGGTCTGGATCGGGGCGAGGGAACCGTCCCGCTCGTATGCCTCGTGCAGCAGGCGGTGGCCCTCGGAGGCGTCGTGCTGCATGCCGGACAGGGTGCGCCGGATCTCGCCCACGGACTCGTGGTCGAGCTGGCCGGCACGGCCGCGCTCCATCAGCCGACGGGCCTCGTTCAGCCGGGTGGAGGCCTGGTCGAGATAGAGCCGCCCGCGGTCGTTGTCCCCTTCGGCCATGCCGAGTTTGACGTCCTCGATGCCGCGTTTGAGGCCGTAGAGCGAGTCACCCGGCAGCGCGTCTGAACTGGCAGCGGCCACTCCTCCGAAGGACGCGGCGGCCACTCCGACACCGAGCCCCCCGGCGGCAAGGCCCTTGGTGAGCCGTGTGCGCGGGCGGAACTTCCCCAACGGGCTTGCCCGGTGGGCGCCACGGGCCCGGTGGGACCGCGGCCCCGTCGTGGCGCTGCCCTTCTGGCTGGGTACCGAAGGGTTCGCCGCTTCGCCCCCCAGGGCTGTGCCCTCCTGAAGCATGGCCTCCATCGCTGCGACCAACCGCGCGCGCTGGACGACCTTCACCTCGGGGTCGAGCTCCGGCCTCGGCAGCTCGTCGAGTCGGGTCGCGAGGGCCAACAGGCAGGCCTGCTCGGTCCGTTCCGCGGAATCCGGGGCCGGAGCCGAACCTCCGTGCGGCTCGGCCACCGTGCCCCGGTCGTCGGACTGGTCCTCCAAGGCCTGGGCGAAGGCGTTCGCCCGCCGGTGCGCCGATACGTTCGCGATCACTGGCGGCACCTCCTCTCATCATGACGGTCGACTCCCCAGGGGATCCTGAGGGTTGCACGCACTGACCACGTCCACACGATCGGGTGGCCGGGGACGGTCAGGGGTGACTACAGGGAGCCTGTATCCCGCACAACGAGCGGCTCGGCACTTGGGTTACGGACGACGGATGATCGGACCGCGAACTCAAAGGCCGTGTACGCAGGGTGAGTTGAGCGTCGCCGAGCGTGTGCGGAGCGTGCGGGTTCAGCGGGCGTCTTCGGGCAGCAGCCGGGCCAGGGTGCGGACGGCCCGGTACTGGAGGGTCTTGATCGCGCCCTCGTTCTTCCCCATCACACGGGCGGTCTCGGCGACGGAGAGGCCCTGGAGGAAGCGCAGCGTCACGCACTCCTGCTGCTGGGGGTTGAGCCGGCGCACGGCGTCGAGCAGTGCGGCGTTGGAGAGGGACTCGAGGACGGAGTCCTCCGGGGACCGCTCGACCTCGTTGGCGTCGAGCATCTCCCCGGTGGTGACCTCGAGCCGGAAGCGGCTCGACTTGAAGTGGTCGGCGACGAGGTTGCGCGCGATGGTGACGAGCCATGCACCGAAGTCGCGGCCCTGCCAGGTGAAGGTGCCGATCCGGCGCAGGGCGCGCAGAAATGTCTCGCTGGTGAGGTCCTCGGCGGTCGCCCTGCCGCCCACCCGGTAGTAGATGTAGCGGTACACGGTGTCGCTGTACTGGTCGTACAGGCGCCCGAATGCGTCGGCCTCGCCCGCCTGGGCGCGCTCCACGAGGTCCATCATGCGGGCGCTGTCACTGTCCGCAGCCGGTCGGCGTGCGGTGGTGGCGGCCGAGCCGGAGCGGCCCCGTCGGCCACCGACCGCAGCGCTGCCGTCGGCCAGTGCGTAGCACGGGCCGATCGGTGCGGCGGTGGCGAAAGCGGGCACGGCGTACGCGGTGGGGACGAAGCCGCGCAGCAGGTCGAGGACCGTTGCGCGCAGCGTAGCCAGGCCCGAGGCGTCAACCCCGACGTGTGGGTACACGGGACTCCCAGAGGCAGAGCTTCCATCACGTGCAGTACGGAACCGTTCACCCGTCGTAGCGACGGAGAGGTACCGGATTGCGTCTGAGGAGAATAACGCTTAGTACAGGCAGCACTACACCCAGTTGCTCAAACAATCGATTACGTCGCTTCTGTAACCGATTGACGCCCACTCAAGTGCCCTAGAGTGACCGTTTGTTGATCGGAAGAGTTCGTCTTCCGTCTCGGTACGGGGCGTGTTGTGGCCGGGTGGGCGAAGGGCGTGTGGTGGGGAGGGTGCGGGGGTATGACCCCGGAACTGTGCCTGCGACCCGGGCGAGGCGCGCACGTGAACAGTTGCCGCCATGTGCGGACGGACCCGCGCCGGTCCGGCCCACCGTCCCGCCGTCACGCACAGTCACATAGAGGGGCCGGGGTGCCCGGACGCGACGGCGCCTTTCCCCGTCCCGGGACGGCGGGGAAATGCGACGGGCCGCTGGTCCGGGCGCCTGTGGGCCCCGGTGCCCGAGGCGGAGTGGTCGCCCGGGGCGCACACGTTCGGTACAGGCGGAGGGGCGGTCGCCCGGCGCACACCTGTCTCGTGCCCGTGGTGGCGCGATCGCCCGGCGCACACCTGTCTCGTGCCCGTGGTGGCGCGATCGCCCGGCGCACAGCCGTCCGGTGCCCGCCGCGGCGGTGCGGTGCCGCTTCGCTGGGCGCGTCGTTCAGCGGCGGCGGCGGTGCAGCGCGATGGCCGCCGCCGTGCCGCCCGCCACCGCGCCCACGCCGGCCGCCGCGGGAAGGCCGACCTTCGCCGCCTTGCGGGCCGTGCGGTAGTCGCGCAGGCGCCAGTCCTGGGCGCGGGCGTGTTTGCGCAGCTTCGTGTCCGGGTTGATCGCGTAGGGGTGGCCCACCAGCGAGAGCATCGGGATGTCGTTGTGGGAGTCGCTGTACGCCGCGCAGCGTGAGAGGTCCAGGCCCTCCGCCGTCGCCAGCGCGCGTACCGCCTCCGCCTTCGCCGGTCCGTGCAGGGGCTCGCCCACCAGCTTGCCCGTGTACACGCCGTCGACCGACTCCGCCACCGTGCCGAGCGCCCCGGTCAGGCCCAGACGGCGCGCGATGACCGTGGCGATCTCCACGGGCGCGGCGGTGACCAGCCACACCTTCTGGCCGGCGTCCAGGTGCGCCTGTGCCAGCGCCCGGGTGCCCGGCCAGATCCGCTCCGCCATGTACTCGTCGTAGATCTCCTCGCCGATCGACATCAGCTCGGAGACGCGGTGGCCCTTGACGATCGAGAGCGCCGAGTCGCGGGCGTCCTGCATGTGCTCGGGGTCCTCCACCCCGGCCAGCCGGAACCACGCCTGCTGCCAGGCGAACTTGGCCAGGTCGCGCGTCTCGAAGAACTTCCGCTTGTACAGGCCCCGGCCGAAGTGGAACAGCGCGGCGCCCTGCATCACGGTGTTGTCCAGGTCGAAGAACGCCGCTGCCTTGTCGTCCCCGAGCACCGGAAAGTCCGGCTCCTGGTCGGAGTCGTCCTGCGGCACGGTGTCCTGCGAGGACTTGCGCGCGGCCTCCGCCGAGGCCTCGCCTGCCAAAACGCTCCGCGCCGTGGCGGAGCGCCTACGGGGAGTGAGCCATCCGAGAGCGGCCATGTCGTGAGCATAGCCAGTCTGTTCGGTGGTTCCGGAGTCGAGAGGTTTGGAGGCTGTGAACTCTCCGCGACCGTGTCGTTAAAGAAGTGATGTCGTCGGCGTGGCGGCGGGCCGGCGGCCCGGGGTGCCGGGTCGACGCGCTCGGGCTCCCCCTTCCGCCCGGCGGGGCGAGAATGGCCGACATGAGTCCCATCTTTCGACGCAGGACCGACCAGGACCCCCGCGACCGGATCGTGACCCTCATCCGCAAGCCCGGCTGCCATCTCTGCGACGACGCACAGATCGTCGTCGAGAAGGTCTGCGGTGAACTCGGCGTGTCCTGGGAGCGGAAGGACATCACCGAGGACGAGGAGCTCAACCGCCGGTACTGGGAGCAGATCCCCGTCGTGCTGGTCGACGGCGAGCAGCACACGTTCTGGCGTGTGAACGAGGAGCGCCTGCGCAAGGCACTGGCCTAGAAGCCGGCGCCCGCGTGACCTGACTGAGTAGTCCAACTGATCCGGAAAGTCGCTTAGGATCGATGGCGAATGGTCTCGGGGGCGTGGATCGTTGAGGAGAGTGTGCGGTTTTGCCCCCAGATCGCAAGGAACGGCGGGGTGTGTGCGCCGGTTCCGTACCCATGCGCCGGGTGTGCGTGACCCCGGTCACGTTGGCCGGGCAAATCGGACACCATCTTTGTGCACGCGTTCACAAAGACATAGCCTGCATTCGACGGGGCGGTCTGGGGACGCATGACCGCCTGCAGCCCCGCGCTACCCGCAGGAGCACCGTGGCAACTGGCCGAACTCACCGACCGGCGACCCGCAGCCGAGGGATTCCCGAGGCCACCGTCGCCAGGCTTCCGCTGTACCTCCGAGCCCTGACAGCACTGTCGGAGCGCTCGGTACCCACGGTCTCCTCCGAGGAGCTGGCCGCCGCCGCGGGCGTCAACTCCGCGAAGCTGCGCAAGGACTTCTCCTACCTCGGCTCCTACGGGACCCGGGGCGTGGGCTACGACGTCGAGTATCTCGTGTACCAGATCTCCCGCGAACTGGGCCTGACCCAGGACTGGCCGGTTGTGATCGTCGGTATCGGTAACCTCGGCGCGGCGCTGGCCAACTACGGTGGATTCGCCTCGCGCGGTTTCCGGGTCGCGGCGCTCATCGACGCCGACCCGGCGATGGCCGGAAAGCCGGTCGCCGGCATTCCCGTGCAGCACACGGACGACCTGGAAAAGATCATCGAGGACAACGGCGTGTCCATCGGCGTCATCGCCACCCCCGCGGGCGCCGCCCAGCAGGTCTGCGACCGGCTCGTGGCGGCGGGTGTGACCTCCATCCTGAACTTCGCGCCGACCGTGCTGTCCGTCCCGGACGGCGTCGACGTGCGCAAGGTGGACCTCTCCATCGAGCTGCAGATCCTCGCCTTCCACGAGCAGCGCAAGGCGGGCGAGGAGGCCCTGCCCGACGGCCTGCCGACCGCCGCGGCGGCCACCGACTCCGCCGACCAGGGGCCCGACGGGGACGTCCCCGCCGTGATGCCGGCATGAGTCTCCTCGTCGTAGGGCTGAGCCATCGGAGCGCTCCCGTCAGCGTCCTGGAGCGGGCCGCGCTGAGCGCGGACGCCCAGTCCAAGCTGCTCCAGGACACGGTCGCCGCCGAGCCGGCCGCCGAGGCCGCGGTGCTCGCCACCTGCAACCGCATCGAGCTGTACGCCGACGTGGACAAGTTCCACGCGGGCGTCGCGGAGCTGTCCACCCTGCTCGCCCAGCACAGCGGGGTCGGCCTCGAGGAGCTCACCCCCCACCTCTACGTGCACTACGAGGACCGGGCCGTCCACCATCTGTTCTCGGTGGCCTGCGGTCTGGACTCGATGGTCGTCGGCGAGGGCCAGATCCTCGGCCAGATCAAGGACTCCCTGGCCGTCTCGCAGGAGCAGCACACGGCCGGACGGCTGCTGAACGACCTGTTCCAGCAGTCGCTGCGGGTCGGCAAGCGCGCCCACTCCGAGACGGGCATCGACCGGGCGGGCCAGTCGCTGGTGACCTTCGGCCTCGAGCAGCTGGCGGACGGTACGCCGGTGGAGACCTGGGCGTCGGGCAGGCGCGCCCTCGTGATCGGCGCCGGCTCGATGTCCTCCCTGGCGGCCGCGACCCTCGCCCGCGCCGGGGTGAGCGAGGTCGTCGTCGCCAACCGCACGCTGGAGCGTGCCCGGCGGCTCGCGCAGATCCTGACGGAGGACGACGGCACGGACGTGGCGGCACGTGCGGTACCGATGGAGACGGTGCCGGACGAGCTGACACGTGCCGACGTCGTGGTCTCCTGCACGGGCGCGACCGGGCTGGTCCTCACGGCCCAGGCGGTCGCCGAGGCGCTCGAGGGGCGCGTGGACGGCTCTCCCGCCCCCCTCGCACCCGTGGTCCCGGCTCCCCTCGCGGGCGCCGGGTCCGTCCGTGCCGCCGAGGCGCCGGCGGAGGCGGGGGACGAACTTCCTCCCACGAGCCTCGGCGCCGAGGACGGCTGCCCGCTGGATCTGTCGGCCGTCCAGGGCACCGCCGGGTTCTCCGTGCTGGGCGAGGCGGCCGTCGCCGGGATGGGCGCCGCCGAGCTCGAGCAGCACGCGGCCTGGGTCGACAAGGGCGACAAGGAGCGCAGCGGCCGTCCGGCCGGCGGAGCCGACCCCGAGGCCGAGGCCGAACTCATCACCGCACTCGCCGCCACCGCGGCGACGGCCGGCCGGATCCCCGAGCGCCGGCGTCCCGAGCCCGTCCTGCCTGCCCCCCGGCCGGCACCCGTGCTGTCGATCCTCGACCTCGCGATGCCGCGGGACGTCGACGCGGCCGTGCACCGCCTGCCCGGGGCGCGCCTCGTCGACATCGAGTCGCTCGCCGAGGCCTCCGCCGACGCGCCCATGGCCGCCGACGTCGATCAGGTGCGGCGGATCGTCTCCGACGAGGTCACCGCGTTCGACGCCGCCCAGCGCGCGGCGCACATCACACCGACCGTCGTCGCGCTCCGCACGATGGCCGCCGACGTGGTGGCGAACGAGATCTCGCGCCTGGAAGGACGGCTCCCGGAGCTCGACGACAAGCACCGGGCCGAGATCACCCAGACCGTGCGGCGCGTGGTGGACAAGCTCCTGCACGCGCCGACCGTACGGGTCAAGCAGCTTGCCGCCGAGCCCGGCGGCGCCGGGTACGCGGACGCGCTGCGCACCCTCTTCGACCTCGACCCCGAGACGGTCGCCTCCGTCTCCCGGGCCGCGGACACCGAGAACACCGAGAACGCCAAGAACCGAGGGCGAGCATGAGTGAGCCACGCGAGCCATTGAGGCTCGGGACCAGGCGCAGCAAGCTGGCCATGGCCCAGTCCGGGCAGGTAGCGGACGCCGTGAGCCGCATGACCGGACGGCCCGTGGAGCTCGTGGAGATCACGACGTACGGCGACACCTCCCGCGAGCACCTCGCCCAGATGGGCGGCACGGGTGTGTTCGTGACGGCGCTGCGCGACGCGCTGCACAGGGGCGAGGTGGACTTCGCCGTGCACTCGCTCAAGGACCTGCCGACCGCGCAGCCCGAGGAGCTGGCGCTGGCGGCCGTGCCCGTGCGGGAGGACCCGCGCGACGTGGTCGTCGCGCGTGACGCCCTGAAGTTCACCGACCTGCCCCGCGGTGCGCGCATCGGCACCGGTTCGCCGCGCCGGATGGCGCAGCTGAACGCCTATGCGCTCGGCCACGGCCTCGACATCGAGACCGTCCCGATCCGCGGCAACGTCGACACCCGGATCGGATACGTCCGTGACGGCAGGCTGGACGCCGTGGTCCTCGCCGCCGCCGGTCTGACCCGCATCGGCCGGATAGACGAGGCGACCGACTTCCTGTCGGTCGACACGGTTCTGCCCGCCCCCGGCCAGGGGGCACTGGCGATCGAATGTGCCGCGGACAACGCGGACCTGATCGCCTCGCTCGCCCGGCTCGACGACCCCTTCACCCGGGTCGCCGTAACCGCCGAGCGGTCCCTGCTCGCCGCCCTGGAGGCCGGCTGCAGCGCCCCTGTGGGCGCACTGGCCGACCTGCTGGCCGACGGGCAGATTGTCAAGGAAATGCGCCTGCGCGGCGTCGTCGGGACCCCCGACGGCCGGTCGCTGGTGCAGCTGTCCACCACCGGTCCCGTGCCCGAGACGCACGACCAGGCGATGACGCTCGGTCGCGAACTCGCTGCCGAGATGCTTGCCCAGGGCGCGGCCGGTCTGATGGGGGAGCGAGCACATTGAGCCCCACCACCCTTCCCGCCGGCAATGAACCCGGATACGTCACCTTCCTCGGTGCCGGACCCGGAGATCCGGGACTTCTCACCCTGCGCGCCGTCGAGGCGCTGGCGAACGCGGACGTCATCGTCGGCGAGCAGGACGTGCTCGCCGTTGTGCGCGCGCATGCCAGAACGGGCGTCGCCGTCGTCACCACGGGCCCGGACCCCGCCAGGGGTGCGCTTCCGGGCACGGGCACGCCTCAACTAGCGGTAGTCGACGGTGAGTCGACAGCCGCTGGTGTCCCTGCGTCGAGGGATGCCGCACATCTTGTCATGGAGGCCGCGAGGGGCGGCAGGCGGGTCGTCCGTGCGGTGACGGGGGACCCCGGCCTGGACGTGTACGCGACCGGCGAGATGCTGGCGTGCGCCGCGAGCGGTGTTCCGTTCGAGGTCGTGCCCGGTATCGCCACCGCCGTGGGTGTGCCCGCGTACGCGGGTGTGCCGCTGCGGGACGCACAGGGCACGGACGTACGGTTCGTGGACGCGCGGACCGCCTCGGACCGCTGCTGGACCGAGGTCGGCGCCTCCGACGGCACCGTCGTGGTCTCCACGACCCTGGACTCGGTGGCGGCCGCCGCCGGCGAGCTGGTGGCGGCGGGCCGCAAGCCGGACACGCCGCTGACGGTGACCGTCGCCGGTACGACCACCCGGCAGCGCACCTGGACCGCGACGCTCGGCTCCATCGCACAGACGCTGAAGCAGGCGAAGGTGCTGCCGTCCCCCGAGGGCGGCCGCCCGGTGATAGCCGTGGTCGGTGAGCGTTCCGCCGCCGCCCAGCGCGACCAGTTGTCGTGGTTCGAGTCCAAGCCGCTGTTCGGCTGGAAGGTGCTCGTCCCGCGCACGAAGGAGCAGGCGGTGTCGCTCTCCGACCAACTGCGGTCGTACGGCGCCGTGCCGCACGAGGTGCCGACGATCGCGGTCGAGCCCCCGCGCACGCCCCAGCAGATGGAGCGCGCCGTCAAGGGCCTGGTGACGGGCCGGTACGAGTGGATCGCGTTCACGTCGGTCAACGCGGTGAAGGCGGTCCGGGAGAAGTTCGAGGAGTACGGGCTCGACGCGCGCGCCTTCGCGGGCATCAAGGTGGCCGCGGTGGGCGAGCAGACGGCGAAGGCGCTGGTCGCCTTCGGCGTGAAGCCGGACCTGGTGCCGAGCGGGGAGCAGTCCGCCGCCGGCCTGCTGGAGGACTGGCCGCCGTACGACCCGGTGTTCGACCCGATCGACCGGGTGTTCCTGCCCCGTGCCGACATCGCCACGGAGACCCTGGTCGCCGGCCTGATCGAGCTCGGCTGGGAGGTGGACGACGTCACCGCCTACCGGACGGTCCGCGCCTCGCCCCCGCCGGCCGAGACCCGGGAGGCGATCAAGGGCGGCGGCTTCGACGCGGTCCTGTTCACGTCGTCCTCGACGGTCCGGAACCTCGTCGGTATCGCGGGCAAGCCGCACAATGTGACGGTCATCGCCTGTATCGGTCCCGCCACGGCGAAGACGGCGGAGGAGCACGGACTGCGGGTGGACGTCATGGCTCCGGAGCCGTCCGTCCACAAGCTGGCCCAGGCGCTGGCGGACTTCGGCCTGAAGCGGCGTGCTGCCGCCCTGGAGGCCGGGGACCCGGTGACGCGTCCCAGCGAGCGGCGCCCGGGGGCGCGGCGGCGCAGGTCGACCACCTGATCCGGCCGGTCGGTTCTTGTGCCTCGGGGGTGCTCCGGTTCGCGGAGCACCCCCGAGGCACATCCGCGTTCGGCAGGGGCCCATACTCCGACATAGCGTCGGCAAAGGCTCGCCCCGGCCGGGCGTAGCGTAGACGGCATGACGAAGTACGGATCCTTCCCCGGTACGCGTCCCCGTCGTCTGCGTACCACCCCCGTCATGCGCCGTATGGTCGCCGAGACCCGGCTGCACCCGGCCGACTTCATCCTCCCGGCGTTCGTGCGGGAGGGCATCGCCGAGCCCGTGCCGATCTCGTCGATGCCGGGCGTCGTGCAGCACACCCGGGACAGCCTCAAGAAGGCGGCCGTGGAGGCGGCGGAGGCGGGGATCTCCGGGATCATGCTCTTCGGTGTGCCGGAGGAGTCGAAGAAGGACGCCGTGGGCACGCCGGGGACCGACCCGGAAGGGATCCTCCAGGTCGCCATCGGCGATGTGCGTGCCGAGGTCGGGGACGACCTCCTCGTCATGTCCGACCTGTGTCTGGACGAGGTCATCGACCACGGCCACTGCGGTGTGCTCGACGCCCAGGGGCGGGTCGACAACGACGCCACTCTCGAGCGGTACGCCGAGATGGCACAGGTACAGGCCGACGCGGGTGCCCATGTCGTCGGGCCCAGCGGCATGATGGACGGCCAGATCGGGGTCGTCAGGGACGCGCTGGACCAGATCGGGCGCGAGGACGTCGCGATCCTCGCCTACACCGCCAAGTACTCCTCCGCCTTCTACGGCCCGTTCCGCGAGGCCGTCGCCTCGTCCCTGAAGGGCGACCGCAAGACCTACCAGCAGGACCCCGCGAACTGGCGGGAGTCCCTGCGGGAACTCGCCCTCGACCTGGAGGAGGGCGCCGACATGGTGATGGTCAAGCCGGCCGGTCCCTACCTCGACGTCCTGGCGAGGGTGGCGGACGCGGTCGACGTGCCCGTCGCCGCGTATCAGATCTCCGGTGAGTACGCGATGATCGAGGCCGCCGCGGAGAAGGGCTGGGTCGACCGCGACCGCGCGATCCTCGAGACCCTGACCGGCATCAAGCGGGCCGGTGCGCGCTCCATCCTGACGTACTGGGCCACCGAGGTCGCACGGCAGCTGCGCTAGCCCCCCGCCCTCGTCTCGGCACATCGGGGCCGTCGGTGAGGCACGCGGTGCGGTGTCCTTCGCCGGCCGGGGCGAGGAGTCCGCAGCGGGACCCGATCACCCTGCGCCGGTCAGCCCTTCGTGCCGAACCACAGCTCGGCGAGTGCGTCGATGCGCGGTTCGGAAGGGGACGGAAGCTCGTCCAGACAGAAGGGCAGGTCGCTGTACACGTGCAGCAGCGTGTACGCGAGCAGTTGGTACGGGTCGTGCGGTGAGCGCCCGTAGGCCTCGTAGAAGCGGCGGAGCTGGCGTGGGTCGCCGCGCGTGACGAACAGGCCCGCGTTCACGAAGTCGTACGCGGGGTCGCCGATCATCGCGGGCTCGAAGTCGAAGAGCCCGGTCAGCCGACGGCCGTCGCGCATGTCGATGGTCAGGTGCTCCGGCATGAACTCGGTGTGGAGCAGGGCCAGGTCGGTCGATGCGGGCAGCGGAACCGAGTCCAGGAACTCGGGGATCCCGCTCAGCCATGGCTCTCCCACGCCGTTCGCGGTGTGGTGCCCCGTGGCCCGGGCGCGCCGGCGGTCCAGGAACGCGCCCCAGTCGGTGGGGCCGAGGACGTCCGTCAGCGGCGCGTGGTTCATCGCGTGCAGGGCGGCGAGCGTCTCGGCCGACTCCGTGACGATCCGGTCCTGGTCCGCCGCCGTGAGACGTGGCCATGCCTCGGCGACGCTCAGGCCGGGCAGCCGGGACATCAGCACGAACCGCCAGCCGTTGGAGTACTCGTCCGTGGCGTGCAGCCGCGGTGTGGGCAGCGGAAGTTGACCCCAGAGGTGGGCCAGGACCCGCGCCTCCCTGATCGCTTCCGTCATCTCGAACCGTGGATACAGCTTCAGCACCAGATCGCCGCCGACCGCGTACACGGGGCGCGAACCGTCGTCGAAGCGCCGCACCGGCAGTCCGACGAGCCCGAGACGGTCGCAGACGTCGAGTGCGGCCGGGCGCAGTACCGCCTCGTCCGAGACCATCGCTTCCAACTCGTCGATCGTGTCCACGCTGGGCAGCATGGGCCGCATGCTAGAGCCCAAGAACGGTCGTCCGCATGACGATACGAGGTTGTTGCATGGGGCAGCCATGCCCCCGGGCGCGCGAACGAGACGGTTTCGAGCGGCGTGCCGACGGGGGTTCCTCGCCGTGCGGGCGCCGGTGTCACACAAGGAGCCGCCGCCGTGACCTTCATCAACAGTGCGATCACCGGTTCGCCGCAGCCCGCGTTCGCCGCCCGGGTCGCCTCCGTCGGCGGCTCTCCCGTACGGGACATCCTGGCCGTCACCGCTCGTCCCGAAGTCGTCAACTTCGCGGGGGGACTGCCCGCTCCCGGTCTCTTCGACTCGGAAGGCGTGACCGCCGCCTTTCACGCCGTGCTGACCGGGGCCGCGCGGCAGGCGCTGCAGTACTCCACGACGGAGGGCGAGCCCGGGCTCAGGGCCGCGCTCGCGGACCGCACCTCCGTGCGCGGTCTGGCCACGGACGCCGACGACCTGCTCGTCACCACCGGCTCGCAGCAGGCGCTGTCCCTGCTCGCGACGGCCCTGCTCGACCCCGGCGACACGGTTCTCGTCGAAAGCCCCTGCTACCTCGCGGCCCTTCAGGTGTTCAGCTTCGCCGGCGCCCGGATCGTGCCCGTGCCCGGCGACGCGGACGGGATCGATCCGGACGCGCTGGATGAACTGGTGGTCGGGGAGCGTCCCAAGCTGCTCTACACGGTCCCCACCTTCCAGAACCCCACCGGCCGCACCCTGTCGGCCGACCGCCGTGCGGCGGTCGCGCGGGTCGCCGCCCGGCACGGGCTGTGGATCGTCGAGGACGACCCGTACGGCGAACTCCGCTTCGAGGGCGAGCGTGTGCCCTGGATCTCCTCCTACGAGGACGCGGGCGACCGCAGTGTGCTGCTCGGTTCCTTCTCCAAGGTCATGGCGCCGGGGCTGCGGCTCGGCTGGCTGCGGGCACCGGCGGCCCTGCGGCGGGCGTGCGCGGTCGCCAAACAGGCCGCCGACCTGCATACGCCGACCGTCAACCAGCTCGCCGCGGCCCGCTACCTGGCCGACCGTGATCTGGACGGCCATGTGACCCGGGTCGCCGCCGCCTACCGCGAACGACGGGACGCCATGCTCGCCGGACTTCCGGACGCGCTGCCGGAGGGATCGGACTGGAACCGGCCCGAGGGCGGCATGTTCCTGTGGGCCCGCCTTCCCGAGGCGTACGACACGACGGCCCTGCTGCCGCGCGTGGTCGAACAGGATGTGGCGTACGTCCCCGGCGCGCCCTTCTATGCGGGCGCGCCGGATCGGTCGACGATGCGGCTGTGCTTCGTCACGCACACGCCGGAGGAGATCGCCGAGGGACTGCGGCGCCTGGGGAGGGCACTGGACTAGGGCGAGCGGGTCAGTCCCACCAGAAGGACCAGATCCTGCGGCCCAGGACGTCGTGTTCGGCGTACTTCCGCAGCGTGTCGTGGTGCCCCTGGGTGATGTTGTCCGGGCAGAAGGCGAAGTGCTCGGCGGCGACCTCCTCCGCCTCGGCGGCGGTGGTCGGCGGCGCCGCCACCGACAGCACGAGCTGGTCGAAGGTGAGCGCGACGACCCGTATGCCGAAGCGGTCCTCCCAGGAGCGGAGCACGGCACACAGACGGGCCGTGTCGGTCTCGTGGTTCAGGGGCCCGCCCCAGCCGATGGCCGCGGGGATGTCGGCGGAACGACGGGCCGGAACCAGGGCGAGGCGCGGCTCCTTGAACCAGGAGCCCTCCTCCAGCAGGGAGTCGGCGACCTCGGCGGCGCGCGCGTCGGGGTCGGCCGTCAGCCGGGGAGCGGCGGCGAGTCCCGGCCACTGCGGGCCGAAGGGGGCGAGTATCCCGTCGAGTTCGTCGTCGGCGTCCTCGTCGCCCCAGAACTCGGCCAGTACCTCCTCGGCGTCGTGATCGCCGGGGTACGACATCTCGCCCGGCATCAACTCCCATTCCTCGGGCCCGCCCTGCGTGCCGCCGACGTCCACGAGGACCGGGAGGAGGCCCGCCCGCGCCCCGGGCGAACCCAGCCGCGCCCAGTTGCCGGAGGACGCGGGGCGCCCGGCATGCCACAGCAGCGGCTCGTGCCAAGGCCCGTCGTCCGTCGCGTCGATCAGACTCCCGGGCGGGAGTTCGAGCCCGAGCACGCGCCCGCTCGGATCGGCCGCCAACCGAGGCAGCGGATTGGGAAGTGTCGCCATGCCGGTGACTGTAGGGGCAGCCACTGACAACGGCTCTAGCGGGTCGCGTAGTCCGTGAACGCGGCCCAGGCCTCCGGAGAGACGGTGAAGATGGGCCCGGTGGGGTTCTTGGAGTCACGGATGTGGACCGCGCGGTCGGTCCCGAAGTCATCGCTTGCGAAGGCGACCTCGAGGCATTCGCCGCCCTCACTACCGCTGTAGGTCGACGTGAACCACTGAAGTGCGCTGCTCACCTTGTTCTCCTAGCAGACGGTCCAACAGGCGTTGCGACTCCTGTGGTGTGAGGGCCTGTGTTCGCAGCATCGCATACTTGCGCGCCAGGATGGACACCTCGCTCGGGTCGGACACCCATTGGCTGCCCCGCTGCCCTTCGATGTAGGCCAAGTGCTGGTGATCCGGGGTCTCCAAGAGGATGAAGGGGCCGTCGAGCCCGGCATGGGATGGACTGTCCAGAGGCAGGAACTGCAAGGAAAGACCCGGAAGTTCGCTGTACTCGCGCAGGTGGCGCAGTTGCTCGCGGCGGACGTGCGCGCCACCGATGTCAAGGTGCAGCACCGGTTCCCAGACGATGAAACTCACCGTCGGCGGGGTCTTTCGGTGCAGCACGTCGCGGCGGCCTGTGCGGGCGGCGGTTCTGGTCTCGATCTCGTCCTCGTCGTAGGCAGGAACACGTTCGCGCAAAACGGCTCGTGCGTACTGCTCGGTCTGGAGGAGGCCGGGCAGAACCTGGCTGGCATACAGGGAAAGTGAGACCGCCTCACGCTCGTGCTGCACATACAGCTCCGCCCACAACGGGAACTGGTCGATCTCCGGAAGGTTCGCCACCCCGGCCGACAACATCCCCTTGGTCCCCAGGAGTTCGTCCAGCGACGCGGCCAGGTCCGGCTTCAGCGGACGTCGGCCCTGCTCGATCGACGCGATGGTCTCCTCGTCGATCATCAACCGCTCGCCGAGGGACCTTTGGGTGAAGCCGGCCGCGCGGCGGGCCGTGCCGAGTTGTACGCCCAGCATCCTCATGGCCGAGAGGTTCTTCTTCCGCGGAAGCTTCCTGGAGTTCATGCCGGACCCACTCCCCGCACCTGCCCGTACGTGACCCCGAACGAACCCGTACAAAAAATCTGTACGGGCTCACCCGGTGATCCAAGGTAGTCACTCTCCGCAACACTCGTCCCGTGAACGAGATGATTCAACTCCCGCCCCTGCGCGAGAGGTTCTTCCGGCGCGAGCGACGTTCCGTCCCGGCCGCCAGGCGGTTCGCCCACGAGACCCTGACCGGCTGGGGGCTCACCGGAGGCGGGCGGCGGGACGACGTGCTGCTGTGCGTCAGCGAGCTGGCGACCAACGCGCTGATGCACGGTGTGCCGCCGGGCCGCCAGTTCCGGGTGTTCCTGCGGTACGACCGCGTGGTGCTGCGGGTGGAGGTGCACGACAGCGGGCCCGGCGTCCCCCGTGTCCTCGACGAGGCGGGTGAGGGCGGCCGGGGCCTTCTGCTGGTCGCCGCGCTCGCCGACAAGTGGGGTGTCGGCGAGCGGGAACTCGGCAAGGTGGTGTGGTGCGAGTTCGCCTCCCCACCACCCGGGGACCTCACCAGGTGAGGGCGTCGGCCGCGGTCGTCTGCCAGTACGTCGCGGTCAGCTCGCTGTCGTAGTGGACGCCCTTGGCGGGCAGCTTCACCTCGGCCGTCGGGCCCGCGTCACTGCGCGGGGTCCGCCCCTGGAAGAGGACGGTCAGCTTGTGGCCCGTCGTGCCGTTCTCTCCGCTACCGTCGGCGGCGGAGAGACGCACACCCGCGTAGCCGGACTCACCGGGGGCGAGCGTGGTGACGGCCTGCGGCCGGCTCTCCTCGAACGCCCCGGGCGCCCACTGCATCTCGTCGAACCGCAGGAAGGGGTAGTACGTCAGGGCGCACGGCCGCGAGCCGGTGTTCGTGGCGGTGATCAGCATGTGGTCGACAGGACGGGACACCTCCTGGGCGGTGACGCGGGTGTTGGCGCCGTTGCACAGGACAGGGGAGGCGGTCGTCGTCCCGCTGCCCTTGCCGGAGCCGGAGCCGGAGCCGGAGCCCGCGGAACCCGCGCCGGTCCCCTTGCCCGTGTGGGACGCCGCGTCCGACCCCTGCGTGGTCGACGACCCGGATCCCGAACCCGTTTGCGAGGAACCGGTGTTCTGTGCGGCCGGGCTGTGCACCGCGGACGACACGGTCGGTGTCGACGACGCCTTGCCCTCGTCCTGTGTGCCCATGCCGCTCTGGCACGCCGTCAGGGCCAGAGCGGCGAGCGCGGCCGTGGTGGTGGCGAGCAGTGCGGTGCGGGGGCGGGCGGTGCGGAGGGTGCGCATGGCTGGATACCTCGTTCGCGGTTCCGGGATGGAGCACGCCGCCCGGCCGGTCGGCGGGAGCGGCGTGCTTGGATGGCCTGAAGCCTGCGGGGCGATGTGTCCCAGCCGCTACGACCGACGGACCATCAGGGACACTGGAACGCCCGCAGTAGCGTTGAGCTGGGGGAACGAGGTGTCTCTGGGATGCCGGGACGGGATGCGGGAAGCGGAGGAATGGTGTCGGGGGTGGATGCGGCAGACGCGTTCGGGCAGTCGCTGCGGGAGTTGAAGGAGCGGTCCGGGCTGAGTTACGGGCTGCTGGCCAAGCGGCTCCACATGAGCACGTCGACGCTGCACCGCTACTGCAACGGGGATGTCGTGCCGACCGACTACGCGCCCGTGGAGCGGCTGGCCCGGTTGTGCAAGGCGTCACCCGAAGAACTGGTCGAGCTGCACCGCCGATGGGTGCTGGCCGACGCCGTGCGGGAGAGGAAGGGCAGGACGGCCGCCGTACAAGCGGCGCGCCCCGCCGAGCCGGACGCGGATGCCGGGCCGGGGCAGGAGCGGGCGGACGGGGACTCGGCGGGAAGTACCGTGGAACCGGCGGCCGGTGGTACCGCAGCGGACGGGTCCGGCGCCGCCATGGAGCCGGCGCCGCAGGACGATCGAGGGGCCGTCCACGAGGAGCCGGTCACGGGCGCACGTTCCGGCACCCGCCGGCGCATACGCTCCGCGGTGCTCGTCCCGGTCGGTGCCCTCGCGGTCCTGGGTGCCGCCACACTCGCGTGGAACCCCTTCTCCGGTACCGGGGCGAGCGGTGTACAGAGCCCGCCGCGCGCGTCGTCGACCGTGGGCGGGCGAGGGCCGGCGGTCGGCCTCGGCACCGCGGGCCCGACGGCTCCCTCGCCGTCGCGGTCCGGCGACGGCGCGGACACGGCGGCCGACGCGGGCCGGAGCCCCGGACCGGGTGCCGGCTCGCCGGGCTCGAGCCCCCCGGCGACCGGCCGCGCGGACACGGGCTCGGGCGTACCGCTGACGGTCAACACCCGCCCGTACGCCTGGGAAAACCAGTGCAGCCAGCACTATCTGATCGACCGTTCGGCGCAGCAGGTGCCACCACCGCCCACCGAACAGGACGCCCCGGGCTGGGTGTCGGCCCTCGGCGCGGTGTCGTCCGGGGAGCAGTACGTCTCCCTCACGGTGCAGGGCACCGGCAGCCGGACCGTGGTGCTGGAGGACCTGAGGGTCCGAGTGGTGTCGTCGGACGCGCCCCTGGCCTGGAACGACTACTCCATGGCCGTCGGCTGCGGCGGTGGTGTGGGGACGCAGGCGTTCGGCGTGGACCTGGACGCGGGCCGTCCGTCCGCGGTGCCCGCGCAGGGGCAGCGCGACTTCCCGTTCAAGGTGAGCGAGTCCGATCCCGAGGTCTTTCACGTCCTGGCCCGCAGCGCCGCGCACGATGTGCGCTGGTACCTGGAACTGGAGTGGTCCAGCGGTGCACGGCACGGCACCGTCCGGATCGACGACCACGGCAAGCCGTTCCGGACGAGCGGGGACACGGGACGGCCGGGCTACGACTTCCCGCTCGGCGGCGCGGAGTGGATCACGCGGCAGGGCGGCTGACGCACGAGAGCCCCGCATCCCGGGAACCGGCCCGGGATGCGGGGCGCTTGGCGAGGCGGTGCGCTGTCAGAGCCGCTCGGGCGTCCTGATGCCGAGCAGCGCCATGCCCTCGTGCAAAGTGCGGGCCGTGACGTCGCACAGGAACAGGCGGTTCTCGACCTGATCGGGCGTCTCGGCCTTGAGGACCGGGCACTTGTCGTAGAAGGACGTGTAAAGAGAAGCCAACTGGTACAGATACCCGGCCAGCTTGTGCGGTGCGTACTCCCGGGCGGCCTCCGCCACCGTCTCCGCGAACTGGTCCACGTGCAGGCCTAGTTCGCGCTCGGCATCGGCCAGTTCCAGCTCGGGGTGCGCGGCCGGGCGCACCTCGCCGGCCTTCCGCAGGATCGACTGGATACGGGCGTAGGCGTACTGGAGGTAGACGGACGTGTCGCCGTTCAGCGACACCATCTGGTCGAGGTCGAACTTGTAGTCCCGGCTCGCCGACGTCGACAGGTCCGCGTACTTCACCGCGCCGATGCCCACCTGGGACCCGCGCTCGGTGATCTCCTCCTCGGACAGGTCCTGCGCCTTCTCCCGTACGACGGCGGAGGCGCGCTCGATCGCCTCGTCGAGAAGGTCGACCAGGCGGACCGTCTCGCCCTCACGGGTCTTGAACGGCTTGCCGTCCTTGCCGAGGACCGTGCCGAAGGCGAGCTGGTACGCCTTCACGTCGTCGTTCAGCCAGCCGGCCCGCCGTGCGGTCTCGAAGACCATCTTGAAGTGCAGCGACTGGCGGGCGTCCACGACGTAGATGATCGAGTTCGCCTTGAGGTTGAAGACGCGGTCGCGGATCGCGGAGAGGTCCGTGGCCGCGTAGCCGTAGCCACCGTCCGACTTCCGCACGATCAGCGGCACCGGCTTGCCGTCCGGGCCCTTGACGTCGTCGAAGAAGACGCACAGGGCACCCTCGGAGCGGACCGCCACACCGGACTCCTCCAGCAGGCGGCACGTCTCCTCGAGCATGTCGTTGTAGCCGGACTCACCGACGATGTCGGGGTCACGGATGTCCATGTCCAGCTTGTCGAAGACGGAGAAGAAGTAGATCTTCGACTCGTCGACGAACTTCTGCCACATGGCGAGCGTGCGCGCGTCGCCGGTCTGGAGGTCGACCACCCGGCGCCGGGCCCGCGTCTTGAACTCCTCGTCCGAGTCGAAGAGCCTGCGGGCCGCCTTGTAGAGCCGGTCGAGGTTCGACATCGCCTCTTCGCCGGTGACCTCGGCGGCCTTGTGGTCCAGCTCGTGCGGGTGCTCGTCCAAGTACTGGATGAGCATGCCGAACTGGGTGCCCCAGTCGCCGATGTGGTGGCGCCGGACGACCGTCTCGCCGGTGAACTCCAGGAGCTTGACCACGGAGTCGCCGATCACCGCGGAGCGCAGGTGGCCGACGTGCATCTCCTTGGCCACGTTCGGCTGGGCGTAGTCGATGACCGTGGTGCCCGCGGTCTCGGAGGGCGGCACGCCGAGGCGGCCGTCGGGGTCGGCGGCCCGGGCGGCGAGGTTCTCGGTGATCGCCTTGTCGGTGACCGTGATGTTGAGGAAGCCGGGCCCGGAGACCTCGACGTCCTCGATCAGATCACCCGTGACGACCTTGTCCACGACCTGGGTCGCCAGCTCGCGCGGGTTCGCCTTCGCCTTCTTCGCGAGTGCCAGGATCCCGTTGGCCTGGTAGTCCGCCCGATCGCTTCGTCGCAGCAGCGGGTCCGCGTCGGCGGCCTCGGGCAGGGCGGCCGAGAGGGCGTTCGCGAGGCGCTGCTGGACGGAATCGGTGAGGGACGTGACCGAGGCCATAGGAGTGGGTGCCGTTCTCCTCGTGCGAATAGATGGACAAACCCAGTATCCCATGCGGGGTAAAGCGATTTTTCCCTTCGCGGGCCGGACGTCGGCCCGTGCCCGGGCTTCATCGAGGATGTGGCGGGGCCGTGAAAAGGCGTTTTCGTCGTGGCGGCCCCGCCTGGGACAATGGACCGGTCAGCCGTGCGACCGTACCGGCTGCCCATGGAGAAAGAAGGACGTGCCGATCGTGGCTCAGAGCACCGAGACCACCGACTGGGTCTCCCGTTTCGCGGATGAGGTCATCGAGGAGTCGGAGCGTCGGGCCCCGGGCAAACCGGTCGTCGTCGCGTCCGGACTCTCCCCGTCGGGCCCGATCCACCTGGGGAACCTGCGGGAGGTCATGACGCCCCATCTCGTCGCCGACGAGATCCGGCGGCGCGGATACACGGTGCGCCATGTCCTGTCCTGGGACGACTACGACCGCTACCGCAAGGTGCCCTTCGGGGTGCCGGGCGTCGACGAGTCCTGGGCCGAGCACATCGGCAAGCCGCTGACGTCCGTGCCCGCCCCCAAGGGATCGGCCCACCCGAGCTGGGCCGAGCACTTCAAGGCCGCGATGATCGAGTCGCTGGCCGAACTGGGCGTGGAGTACGAAGGCATCAGCCAGACGGCGCAGTACACCTCCGGTGCCTATCGCGAGCAGGTCCTCTTCGCGATGAAGCACCGCGGCGAGATCGACGCCGTCCTCGAGCAGTACCGCACCAGGCCCAAGGCCGCCGCCAAGCAGCAGCAGAAGGCGGTCGACGAGGCCGAGCTCGAGGCCGCCGAGGGCTCCGGCGCGGCCGGCGAGGACGACGGCAGCTCCGGCTCCGCCGGGTACTTCCCGTACAAGCCCTACTGCGGCCGGTGCGGCAAGGACTTCACCACCGTGACGGCGTACGACGACGACACCACCGAGCTGACCTACACGTGCTCGGACTGCGGGTTCACCGAGACGGTGCGGCTGAGCGAGTTCAACCGCGGCAAGCTGGTCTGGAAGGTCGACTGGCCCATGAGGTGGGCCTACGAGGGTGTCGTCTTCGAGCCCTCCGGCGTCGACCACTCCTCCCCGGGTTCCAGCTTCCAGGTCGGCGGCCAGATCGTCGGGATCTTCGGCGGCGAACGGCCCATCGGCCCCATGTACGCCTTCGTGGGCATCAGCGGCATGGCCAAGATGTCCAGCAGCAAGGGCGGGGTGCCGACCCCGGCCGACGCGCTGCGGATCATGGAGCCCCAGCTGCTGCGCTGGCTCTACGCCCGGCGCAGGCCCAACCAGTCCTTCAAGATCGCCTTCGATCAGGAGATCCAGCGACTCTACGACGAGTGGGACAAGCTGGCGCTCAAGGTCGCCGACGACTCCGCGCTGCCGGGCGATGTGGCCGGGTACACCCGGGCGACCGGTACGGCCGCAGGCCCGCTGCCCTCCACCCCGCGCCCGCTGCCCTACCGCACGCTGGCGTCCGTCGCCGACATCACCGCCGGTCAGCCGGACCAGGTGCTGCGCATCCTGTCCGACCTGGACCCGGCCGACCCGCTCACCTCGGTCGACGAGGTCCGGCCGCGGTACGACAGGGCCGAGGCCTGGATCAACACCCAGGTGCCGGCGGACCAGCGCACCGTCGTCCGTACCGAGCCCGACGTCGAACTGCTGAAGTCCCTCGACGAGCAGGGGCAGCAGTCGCTGCGGCTGCTGCTCGAGGGCCTCGCGGAGCACTGGTCCCTGGACGGGCTCACCCACCTTGTGTACGGCGTGCCCAAGGTGCAGGCCGGGTTCTCCGCCGACGCCACGCCCAAGGAGCTGCCGCCGGAGATCAAGACCGCGCAGCGGTCGTTCTTCGCGCTGCTGTACCACCTGCTCGTGGGCCGTGACACCGGTCCGCGGCTGCCCACCCTGCTGCTTGCGGTGGGACAGGACCGGGTGCGCACGCTGCTCGGGGAGTAGGACCTGCCGTACGACGACGGGGGCGCTCGGTGATGGCACCGGGCGCCCCCGTCGTCGTACGTGCCGGGAGTTATGCGATGTGGTCCTCTTCCAGCTCCGCGGTGTGGCGGTTCGTGAAGCGGCTGACCATGCGCTTGGCGTCGTCCGAGGCGAGGCTGATGCGGAACTCCGCCTCGACGTTGTCGATGAACTCGCGCGGTGTCGGATAGCTGCCGTTGATCGACTGCTTGAAGACCTGGTAGTACGACTCCTCGTCCGGTTCCGGTGCGCCGCCGCCCTCGCCGAGCTCGCGCATGCGGTTGCCGGAGACGGGGATGGGGAAGCTCCCGGTGTCCTCGGGAGACGGTTCCAGGGGCTGCTCCGGGGCGGGACTCAGGTACTGGTCCGGAACCGGGTTCGGGTACTGCTCGGGGATCTGGTTCCGGTACTGCTCCGGGATCTCCTGGACGGGGTTCTGGTACTGCTGCGCCTCGTAGAACTGCCAGTGCTCTTCCTCGCCGACGTAGGAAGGTTCCGGCTCGTAGCCCGGGTCGTATCCGCCGTGGTAGTCCGGCGGCTGCTGCTGGGTGTTGAACCAGGGGCTCTGCTCGGGATTCTCGGCCTGGACGGGCTGCTCGGGGTGCTGCCGGCCCTCGAGCTCGGGGCGCGGCTCGCCCGCAGGCGCCGCCTGCTGGGCGACGGGCCCGGTCCCCGCGGTGCGACTTGCCGGAGCCGCGGCCGGCTCAGGCGACGGGGGTATGAGGGCCGGTTCTATCCCGGCCGCGGCCAGGCCCGCGGGGGCGGTGTTCATCAGCGGGACGCCGTACTTCGCCAGCCGCAGCGGCATGAGCGACTCCACCGGCGCCTTGCGGCGCCAGGCGCGGCCGAAGCGGGAGCGCAGGCGGGCCTGGTACACGAGACGTTCCTGTTCCAGCTTGATGACCTGGTCGTAGGAGCGGAGCTCCCACAGCTTCATCCGGCGCCAGAGCAGGAACGTGGGTATGGGGGAGAGCAGCCAGCGGGTCAGGCGGACGCCCTCCATGTGCTTGTCCGCCGTGATGTCCGCGATCCGGCCGATCGCGTGGCGGGCCGCCTCGACGGCGACCACGAACAGCACGGGGATCACCGCGTGCATGCCCACACCCAGCGGGTCCGGCCAGGCCGCCGCGCCGTTGAACGCGATCGTCGCCGCCGTCAGCAGCCACGCCGTCTGGCGCAGGAGCGGGAAGGGGATGCGGATCCAGGTCAGCAGCAGGTCCAGGGCCAGCAGGACGCAGATGCCCGCGTCGATGCCGATCGGGAAGACGTAGGCGAAGTTCCCGAAGCCCTTCTTGATGGCCAGCTCGCGTACGGCCGCGTAGGAGCCCGCGAAGCCGATCCCGGCGATGATGACGGCTCCGGACACGACCACACCGATGAGAATCCGGTGCATCCGTGTCAGCTGCAGTGGCGCGGCCACCTCTACTCCCCTCCCCATGCGTGTTGTTGCGCGCAACAGGGTGGCATACGCGTGTGGCGCATGGGTGGCCGGTCTGTCGAGAGCCCGGTCCGAACGGGACCGGATTTCGGTAACTTCCCTGGTGGCGCTGTGTGTTGGACGGCCCGGCCCATTTTCCGGGATCCGCTCAGTTCTTCTTGGACGCCGACGCGGAGGGGGACGCGCCCTTCGACGTACTCCCGGAAGGGCTCCCGGACGCCGGCTTCGAAGGCGAGGCTCCGCCGTCGCGGTTCGCCGCCGTCACCGCGGACACGGCCTCCTTGACGGCCTTCTCCGCGGCCTTGGTCAGGTCGTCGGCGCTCGGTGTCTTGTCGCCGGCCAGGCCCGCGCCGTTGTAGTCGACGGTGACGACGACGTTCTCCACGCGCGCCACGACCGTCTGCTGCTTGAAGGTGCCTTCCTTCTTCTTCAGGTCGTAGCGTATTGCGGTCCCCTGGTCGCCCACTCCGGTGAGCTGCTCGGGCTCGGTGTTCTTCGCGCCGTCGACGGACTGGGCGTCCTGCACCTGCCGGCCGAAGTAGTCCTTGGCGAGCTTGTCGCCCGCGCCGCGCGTGGCGTTCGACTCGAAGCGCAGCATGGAGACGTTGAGCCAGCGGAACTGGGAGCCCTTGACGCCGTTGTTCTGAAGGCTGCTCCAGGAGCAGCTGGCACGCGTCGCGGTGTCGTCCGAAGCGCCCTCCTTGCCGGACTTCGCCCCCTTCGGCACCAAATCGCCCAATGTCGCGCCCGACAGGACGGCACAGGCCTCGGGCAGCGTCGAGTACGCGGCCGGCTGTACGGCATTGGCCGAGGCGCTCTGTGAGGGCTTCGCGGCCGAGGTCTGCTGCTGTGTGGCGTCGTCGCCCTTGGCGGAGCCGGAGTCCGAGGAGGAGCAGCCGGCGGCGACGAGCACCGCCGGAACGGCGGCCGCGCAGACGAGGAGTCGGCCGAGGCGGGAGTTCCGGCGGGCCGGCTGACGCTCCCCCTGATCGTGCTGATCTCGATGGTCTCGCTGTGCAGGTCGGTGCATGGTTCCTTCACTCATGACGCTCGTGGATCGTGCGGTCGGATCGGGTCCGAGGGGCCACGGTACGCGGTGGGGACGCATGCGGTTCGGGATCGGTTCCTCTGCCCCGGCTGCTCCGGAGCCCTCGTCAGCCGAGCGAACCGGCCAGCTCCCGAGCCAGTTTCCGGGCCCTGTCCTGCATGTCCTTGCTGTCAGGTGCCTGAGCGGTGCCGGCCGGCTGCTCGTCGTACTCGATGGTCACGATCACGTTGGACGTGCGGAACACCACAGTCACGGTGCGCTGCTCGGCGGTGCTCAGCCGGTCGTCGAGGTACGCCTCGTCCCCGAGGTCGTCCAGTGTGCGGGGCTGGAGGTCGGCCGGGGTCTCGGTGGCCGACGGGCTCCCGGAGACGGGGGCGGACGCGGACGCCGGAGGCGAGGCCGTGGCCGTCCCGGAGGGCGTGACGCCGGCGCTCGGCGGGGCGCTCGTGGTCGGCGAGTCTCCGCCGTTCGCGGAACCGCCGGCGGCCCCGGAGACGGGCTCCGGGAGGTTCGCGGCCTCTTCCTTCGTGAAGTAGACGTCGTGGGCGCGATTGTCGTCGGAGACCGAGTTGTCGTACGACACCACGCGCTCGAAGTCGACGTACAGACGGTCAGTGGCGCCGGTCGACTCGGCCTTCCAGCGGCAGCCGGAGCGGCGGTCGTTGTTGTACGTGGGCACGGACTCGCCCTGGTACGACTTGTCCCGCTGCTCCTGGTCCGCCGTCTGCTTGATGCCCGGCAGGAGCGAGTCGAGGATGTCGTGGTTCACCGTGCCGCAGGCGTCGGTGAGGGTGCGGTACTTGCCGGGCTGCGCGGCCGTCGCGCTCGCGGTGACGCCGCCCGCCTTGGAGTCCTCCGCCGCATCGCCGTTGCCGGAACTGCCGGTGCAGGCGGCCAGCAGGGCCGCGAGCAGCACGACGGCGCCCGGTGCGTACGCCTTCCGCTGCACGGTGAGGCTCCTCTCGACGGTCCTGCGGTGTGTGTCCGCTGGTTAATCGGTTGCCGCGTGGGGCGGACCCCTGGAGACAATGTCTATCGCACGCACTGCCGTGAACGCCGGTCCGTTGTCCTGTACGTCGACCTTGGTGCCGGTTTTTGCGTTAAAAGACTTGTGGTGCCTTTCGGGGGGTTGAGTAAGAGATGTCGTATGTAGAGGTGCCGGGCGCGAAGGTCCCGATCCGTATGTGGACGGACCCGGCGTCGGTCGAGGGCGCCGCGATGCAGCAGTTGCAGAACGTGGCGACGCTGCCGTGGATCAAGGGACTGGCGGTCATGCCGGACGTCCACTACGGCAAGGGGGCGACGGTCGGCTCCGTCATCGCCATGCGGGACGCGGTGTGTCCGGCCGCGGTCGGGGTGGACATCGGCTGCGGCATGTCGGCGGTGCGCACGTCCCTGACGGTGAACGACCTTCCGGGGGACCTGTCGCGCCTGCGGTCGAAGATCGAGCAGGCGATCCCGGTCGGCCGCGGGATGCACGACGAGCCCGTCGACCCCGGCGGCTTCCACGGGGTGCCCACCTCCGGGTGGGACCACTTCTGGGGGCGGTTCGACGGGGTGGCCGAGGCGGTGAGGTTCCGCGCGGAGCGTGCCACCAAGCAGATGGGCACGCTCGGCGGCGGCAACCACTTCGTCGAGGTGTGCACGGACACGACCGGTGGCGTGTGGCTGATGCTGCACTCCGGTTCCCGCAACATCGGCAAGGAACTGGCCGAGCACCACATCGGCGTGGCGCAGAGCCTCCCGCACAACCAGGGCCTCGTCGACCGCGATCTCGCCGTCTTCGTCGCGGACACCCCGCAGATGGCGGCGTACCGCAACGACCTGTACTGGGCGCAGGAGTACGCGAAGTACAACCGCACGCTGATGATGGCGCTCCTGAAGGACGTGATCCGCAAGGAGTTCAAGAAGGCGAAGCCGACGTTCGAGCCGGAGATCTCCTGCCACCACAACTACGTGGCGGAGGAGCGGTACGAGGGCATGGACCTGCTGGTGACCCGCAAGGGTGCGATCCGCGCGGGCTCCGGAGAGTTCGGGATCATCCCGGGCTCGATGGGCACCGGCTCGTACATCGTGAAGGGCTTCGGCAACGAGAAGTCCTTCAACTCGGCGTCGCACGGCGCGGGTCGGCGCATGAGCCGCAACGCGGCCAAGCGCCGGTTCACCGCGAAGGACCTGGAGGACCAGACCCGGGGCGTGGAGTGCCGCAAGGACTCCGGCGTCGTGGACGAGATCCCCGGTGCCTACAAGTCCATCGAGCAGGTCATCGAGCAGCAGAGCGACCTCGTGGAGGTCGTGGCCAAGCTCAAGCAGGTCGTCTGCGTGAAGGGCTGACGGCGCGAAGGCCCCCGGTCGGTCACCGGGGGCCTTCGGCGGCTCACTTCGCGTGCCGCACCGCGTAGATCATCACGAAGGCCACGAGGTGGATGCCGAAGAGGAAGTACGCGAGGTAGTACCAGACGAAGCGCTCGCGCTTCTTCTCCAGGGACAGACGCTCCTGCTCCCCGGCGTGATCCGGCTCGCCGGCCGGGGCCGGTTTCGGTTCCTCCGTCATCGCTCCCGCGCGACCTTCGTGTTCGACGCCTGAGCCCGCGGGCGTACCACCAGCAGGTCGATGTTGACGTGGCTGGGGCGGGTGACCGCCCAGGTGATCGTGTCCGCCACGTCGTCGGCCGTCAGGGGCTCGGCGACCCCCTCGTACACCTTCGCCGCCTTCTCGGCGTCCCCGTCGAAGCGGGTCAGCGCGAACTCCTCCGTGCGCACCATGCCGGGGGCGATCTCGATCACCCGCACCGGTGTGCCCACGATCTCCAGGCGCAGGGTCTCGGCCAGGACGTGCTCGGCGTGCTTGGCGGCGACATAGCCCGCGCCGCCCTCGTACGTGCCGTGGCCGGCCGTGGAGGAGACGACCACCACCGTGCCGTCCCCGCTCGCCGTCAGCGCGGGGAGCAGGGCCTGGGTGACGTTCAGCGTGCCGAGGACGTTCGTCTCGTACATCCGGCGCCACTGCTCGGGGTCCCCGGTCGCGACCGGGTCGGCGCCGAGCGCGCCGCCGGCGTTGTTCACAAGGACGCCGATCGTCCTGAACGCCGACGCGAACTCGTCGACCGCGGCGCGGTCCGTGACGTCGAGCGGGTACGCCGTCACCGATCGGCCGGCCGCCGTGAGCTCCTCCGCCAGCGCCTCGATCCGGTCCTTGCGGCGGGCGGTGAGGACCACGCGGTAGCCCGCCCCGGCGAGCTGCCTGGCCGTTGCGGCGCCGATGCCGCTGCTCGCCCCGGTGACCACGGCGATGCGGGAGGCGGCGGGGGGTGCGGCGGCGGTCATGGGGCGGCTCCTCGGGCGGCGGGCTCGGTCCTGCGGTCCGTGTACGGGCGTACGGGCGACCTCTGCCCAAGGATAGGTGGCCGGGGTACGGGCCCGGCGGGGGCGCCCTGGAGACGCCGTTCGGATGCCCGGCCCGCTGTCAGCGGTGGCCCCGTGGGGCCCACATGATCACGGCCATCCCGGCGAGGCAGATCAGCGCGCCCGTCACGTCCCAGCGATCCGGTCGGTAGCCGTCCGCGACCATGCCCCAGGCCAGCGAGCCGGCCACGAAGACACCTCCGTAGGCGGCGAGGATGCGGCCGAAGTTCGCGTCCGGCTGGAGCGTGGCGACGAAGCCGTAGACACCGAGAGCCATCACGCCCGAGCCGATCCACAGCCAGCCGCGATGTTCACGCACGCCCTGCCACACCAGCCACGCGCCGCCGATCTCGAAGAGCGCGGCGACGACGAAGAGGGCAGCGGATCGCAGAATCAGCATGTCGTCAGACTCGCACGCAGCCCCCGGTAGGCCGTACGGGGGCCGCGCGGCACCGCGCGACGCGGGTCACCTGCCCGGCGGTGTCCGCCGTGCCGCCCAGGTGGGATACATGCCGTGATGTCCGGGCCGATGCGGAGGAAGTGGCGATGAGGAAGTGGATGTCGGGCGCACTGGGTGCGGCCGTGGTGGTGGGTGCGGCCATGCCCGCGACGGCTCTGGGCTCCGAGGTGGACATCGCCTACCACGGGTACGTGGCCATGGGGCGCGGTGAGGTGAACGTCCGGCTCACCCCGACGAACCTCGGTCCGAGCATCGAGGACGCCACGGTCCGCCTGCACTGGTCCAAGCCGCTGGCGAAGCTGCAGCAGCTGCCGCGCGGCTGTGCCCGCCACGACGTCAGCACGGTGGTGTGCGGCACGGGAGAGCTCACCGCGAACGGCAAGGGCCGGGAGATCCATCTGCGCCTGCGCCTCGCCGACACGGCGACCGACGAGGTGCGCCTGGAGATCGACTCGGTGTGGGGCGACGACGAGATGGACCGCAATCCGGGCAAGCGCCGTCAGCAGGTCCTGGTCCTCGCCACCGGGGACCGGTACACCTTCTGACGGCCGTGGGGGGAGGCCTCGTCCCCCTCCCGCACGGGCTCACCCGCGCCGCGTCGGCGATCAGGATCCCGCCCGCCACCTCTCACGGGGTGCGAGGGTGGACGTACGCCGTCGGCGGCACCCCCACCGTCGCCGTGAAGTCCCGGACCAGGTGGGCCTGGTCCGCGTAGCCCAGATCCGCGGCCAGGCCCGCCCAGTCCACCGCCCGCTCGGTCTCCGCGCGCTCCAGGGCCTCGTGGATGCGGTAGCGCAGGATGACCCACTTCGGGCCCACGCCCACGTAGGCCGCGAACAGGCGCTGCAGAAGCCGCACGGACAGGCCCTCCGACCGTGCGAAGTCGGCGACGCGCCGGATCGTGCGGTCCGTGCGGATGCGGTCGACCAGGGTCATGGCGAGATCGGCCTGCGGGTCGGGGCGCGGGCCGAGGCCCAGCAGGAACGCGTCCAGGGCGGTCACGCGGTCGCGCTCCGCGTCCGGGGCGAGGACGGCCGCGGGATCCGGGTCGGGGAACACCTCGGGCAGCGGGACGCGGCGGCCGGTCCAGTGCGCCACCGGGTGGCCGGCCGCGAAGGGGCGGAAGCCGCCCGGGCGGAACTGGATCCCGCACACTCGGCCCCTGCCCTGGAGCTTCTGCGTGAACAGCGCCAGACCGATGCCCGCCACCTCGCCCCAGGGCGCCTCGTCGCCGTGCTGCTGGAAGACGACGTTCACCGAAGGGTGCGGGACGACGTGGGAGGCGTACGGCTCCGGGAGGTCCCAGTCGATCAGCCAGTAGTGCTCGAGATACGGACGCAGGGGTGCGGCCGGCTCGTGACGGCGGAAGGTGACCCGCGAGAAGAGTTCGGCGGCGTCGACGATGCCGCGTGTGTCACGGCGGGGGGCGGCCATACAGGGATCGTAGAAGCGCCGGCCGACGGCGGGCGGAATAGCTGAGGGGGCCACGCCGTTTCCGGGTATAGTTGAAGCATCAACAAATCTGGAGGGTGTGAGCGGGTATGCAGTTCGGGATCTTCAGCGTGGGCGACGTCACCATGGACCCGACCACGGGACGGACGCCGAGCGAGCGCGAGCGGATCAAGGCCATGGTCGCCATCGCGCTCAAGGCCGAGGAGGTCGGACTCGACGTCTTCGCGACCGGCGAGCACCACAACCCGCCGTTCGTGCCGTCCTCGCCGACGACGATGCTCGGCTACATAGCCGCGAGGACGGAGAGGCTGATCCTGTCCACCTCCACCACGCTCATCACCACCAACGACCCGGTGAAGATCGCCGAGGACTTCGCGATGCTCCAGCAGCTCGCGGACGGCCGGGTGGACCTGATGATGGGACGCGGCAACACCGGCCCGGTCTACCCCTGGTTCGGGCAGGACATCCGCCAGGGCATCAACCTCGCCATCGAGAACTACGCCCTGCTGCACCGGCTGTGGCGCGAGGACGTGGTGAACTGGGAGGGCCGCTTCCGCACCCCGCTGCAGGGCTTCACCTCCACGCCCCGCCCGCTGGACGGCGTGCCGCCCTTCGTCTGGCACGGCTCCATCCGCTCCCCGGAGATCGCCGAGCAGGCCGCGTACTACGGCGACGGCTTCTTCCACAACAACATCTTCTGGCCGGCCGACCACACCAAGCGCATGGTCGAGCTCTACCGGGAGCGCTACGCCCACTACGGGCACGGCACGGCGGAGCAGGCCGTCGTGGGCCTCGGCGGACAGGTGTTCATGCGGAAGAACTCCCAGGACGCCGTACGCGAGTTCCGGCCTTACTTCGACAACGCGCCGGTCTACGGGCACGGGCCGTCCCTGGAGGACTTCACCGACCAGACCCCGTTGACCGTCGGATCGCCGCAGCAGGTGATCGAGAAGACCCTGGCCTTCCGGGAGTACGCCGGCGACTACCAGCGCCAGCTGTTCCTGATGGACCACGCGGGTCTTCCACTGAAGACCGTGCTGGAACAGCTCGACATGCTGGGCGAAGAGGTCGTTCCGGTGCTGCGCGAGGAGTTCGCCAAGAACCGCCCGGCGAACGTCCCCGACGCTCCCACGCACCGGTCGCTGCTCGCCGCCGAGGAGGCCCGCAAGGTCGCCGAGGAAGTTTCCGAGGAGGTGGACGTCGCATGAAACTCGTGATCGTCTCCGCGGGACTGAGCGTCCCGTCTTCCACGCGGCTGCTCGCCGACCGGCTGGCCGCCGCCGTGGACCGGCAGACCCCCGTCGACATCCGGGTCGTGGAGCTGCGCGACCTCGCCGTGGAGATCGCGCACCACTTCACCAACGGTTTCCCGGGGCGTGCGCTCGCCGATGCGCTGGAGGCGGTGACGGAGGCCGACGGGCTCATCGTCGTCACACCGGTGTTCTCGGCGTCGTACAGCGGACTGTTCAAGTCGTTCTTCGACGTGCTCGACAAGGACGCGCTGGCCGGCAAGCCGGTCCTGATCGCGGCGACCGGGGGCAGCGCCCGGCACTCGCTGGTCCTCGACCACGCCCTGCGCCCGCTCTTCTCGTACCTGCGGGCCGTGGTCGTCCCCACCGGTGTGTACGCGGCCTCCGAGGACTGGGGCGCCGAGGGACTGCCCGAGCGGATCGACCGCGGGGCGGGTGAACTGGTGCGGCTGATGGGCGCGGGTACCGCGCCGGAGACCGCGGTTGTGCCCGAATCGGACGGCTCCCTGCCGAAGCCCGCCGGTCCGGACCGCGAGGCCCGGGCGGACGGCGGGTCCGCCCGGGGCGGCGCCGTCACCCGTTCGCACGGCTTCCAGGTGATCCCCTTCGAGGACCAGCTGGCCGCACTGCACGGCTGAGGCGGGCGGACCGGGCCCGTGCGCCCGCTCACCGGGTGGGTGAGGGGGTGGGCCGCCACCGTCTACCGTTCCGGCCCACCCCTTCCGCGCCGGCCTGTTACCGGAACGGGGGGTTTCCGGGCGGGCCGCGCGGTCCCGTCACCCGGCCGTGCCCTGGGACGGCGGGCCGGGTGGGCTCCGGGCCGGCGTCATGGGTGGCGCCGGGCCGAGACTTCCGCTTCGTACGTCGGCCGGCGTCGCCCTGTGTGCGATGCGGCCTGGCCGACACAGTGGCCCTGGCAGGTAAATCGCCACGCACGCAGCGGTGAGAGGCGGGTAAGAAGGACGCTCGCTCCTCGGCTGACCGGCGGAGCACCGCTCTGGCCTTGGCAGACTGGTGGGGTGACCCAGACAGTGCTGCTCGCCGAGGACGACCGCGCCATCCGACACGCCCTGGAACGCGCGCTGACGCTCGAGGGTTACGAGGTGACCGCCGTGGCCGACGGGGTCGAGGCTCTCGCCCAGGCCCATCGGACCCAGCCCGACGTGCTCGTTCTCGATGTGATGATGCCCGGCATCGACGGACTCCAGGTGTGCCGGGTGCTACGCGCGGAGGGCGACCGCACCCCGATCCTGATGCTCACCGCGCTGGTGGAGACCGCCGACCGGATCGCGGGCCTGGACGCGGGCGCCGACGACTACGTCGTCAAGCCGTTCGACGTCGAGGAGGTCTTCGCCCGGCTTCGGGCCCTGCTCCGCCGCACCAACGGAACCCCCTTCGAGGTGCCCAAGGAGGAGGAGAAGAGGATCCCCACCGGTCAGATGTCCGTCGCCGGGCTGCGGATGGACGTGCAGGCCCGCCGCGCCTGGCGGGGCGAGCGCGAGCTCGAGCTCACCAGGACCGAGTTCGACCTGCTGGAGCTGCTCGCGCGCAACGCCGGGATCGTGCTCGACCACGCCACCATCTACGACCGCATCTGGGGCTACGACTTCGGGCCCGGATCCAAGAACCTCGCCGTCTACGTGGGCTATCTGCGGCGCAAGCTCGACGAGCCGGGGGCCCCCGCGCTGATCCACACGGTGCGTGGCGTGGGGTATGTGCTGAGGGAGGACTGATGCCTCCACCACCCAGCCAGGACGTCGACACGGGTGCCGGAACAGGCCTGTGGCAGCGCCTGCAGCGCGGGCTGCGCCGCAGACTCAGACTGCGGTCCAGACTGCGGCAGGTGTCCTCGCTGCGGACCACCTTCACCGTGTCGTTCGCGGCCGTGGCCGCCGGAGTCACCGTTCTCGTCGGCTTCCTGAGCTACGACGCCGCCGCCCGCCTCGTACGGGTGGACCAGCAGACCGTCTTCGCCCAGGTCGTCGCCGACCTGCAGGACCAGGTCCGCCAGAAGCAGCTGATGCCGGACGACTTCGCCATATCCGACAAGGACCATGACACCCCGCGCGACGACATCATCCGGCCCAGCCGTACGGTCGTGCAGGTGCTCGGGCCCGGCGGAATGGTCGTGGACCACTCCAATCCGGCGCTGCCCGTCGGCACGGAGGACCAGCGGATCGCCAGGGCCGCCACCGCGGCCAGGCTGGTGGAACACAAGAGTGTGGACGTCGACGGCGACGTCTACCGCGTCGCGACCGTCGCGCTGGGCCGCGGCCAGGGCGCGGTGCAGGTCGCCCAGGAACTCAGCAGCACCGAGGACCTGCTGCGCAGCCTTCAGCAGCGCACGGCCCTGCTGATGGGTGCCGTGGTGATCGCCGCCGGGCTGTTCGGCTGGTGGCTGGCGCGGCGGATCACGGGGCGTCTCGTGCGGCTGGCCGGTGCGGCCGAGGACGTGGCGCGCACCCGGCAGCTCGGCATCCAGGTGCCGGTCACCGGGAACGACGAGGTGGCCCGGCTCGGCCGCTCTTTCGACCGCATGCTGGGGCGCCTGGCCCAGTCCGAGGACGACCAGCGGCGCCTGGTGCAGGACGCCGGCCACGAACTGCGTACCCCGCTGACCTCCCTGCGGACGAACATCTCGCTGCTGCGCCGGATCGACGAGCTGCCGCCCGCCGCGCGCGAGGAACTCGTCGCGGACCTCGCCCAGGAGTCGCGCGAGCTGACCGACCTGGTCAACGAGCTGGTCGACCTGGCGGCAGGCCAGTCGGACACGGAGCCGGTGCAGCGGCTCATGCTCGCCGACGTCGCCGAGGACGCGGCGACGATCGTGCGCCGCCGCACGGGCCGCGAGATCCGCGTCCGCGTCAGCGGTGACACGACGGTCGACGGGCGGCTCACGGCCCTGCAGCGGGCGGTGTCCAACCTGCTCGAGAACGCCGCCAAGTTCGACCGGGGCGGCGAGGCGCCCATCGAGATCGTCGTCACGGGCACCCAGCACCCACCCCAGCTGGACGAGTCCGACGAGCCGGACACCGGGTCGCCACCGGGCAGCGTGCGCGTGGAGGTACTCGACCGCGGGCCGGGAATCCAGGACAGCGACCTGATGCGCATCTTCGACCGCTTCTACCGCGCCGCGGATGCGAGAAGCCTGCCCGGCTCGGGTCTCGGCCTGTCGATCGTGCAGGAGGTGGCCATGTCGCACGGGGGAGGGGCGTTCGCGTGCAGACGTGAGGGCGGCGGTTCGATCATCGGGTTCACGGTCGGTTGTGGACGGGTCCGGGGCCGGTGACCGGGCGGTCGTCCGATCCGGGCACCCATCTCGTCTGGGCCGCGCAGGGGCGGCCGGCCCGGGTGCGGCGGCACGGGGCCGCTGCCGCCGTCGCCGCTCGCGGGCTCTGCGGACGTGACCGGATCGCGGTCGCGGGGGATGCCGAGGACGCCGTGCCCCTCGTACGGGATCTGCTCGCCGAGTCGGGGGCCGGTTACCGGCCCTTCGGCGACGCGCGCCTGATGGAGGTGCCGGCCCGGCGGATCCCCGGGCTCGTCCTCACCGATCCCTTCTACTGGATGCAGACGGACTCGCCCTGCGATGCGCCCGGCTCCTCCGCCGTGCGATGGCTGGACGCCGCCGGTGAGCGGGCCGCGGCACCGCTGTTCGACCGCTGGTTCCCGCAGTCGTACGCCCGGCCCGGCCTGCCGGGTGTGCGCCGCTGGGCCGGCGTGCACGGCGGCTCGGGGTTGCTCGCGGTGGCCGCCGACGCCTGGTCCGCCGACCGGTGCGGTTTCCTCGCCGGGGTGGTCACCGTCCCCGAGGCGCGGGGGCACGGCCTCGGCGCCGCGGTGTGCCGGTTCGTCGCCGACGTACTCGTCCGCGAGCACGGCCGCGCCGCCCTCATGGTGGACGCCGACAACGCCCCCGCCGTCGCCGCCCATGAGCGCATCGGCATGGCCAAGCGGCTGTTCAGGGCGGCGGCCACAACCGTCTGAGCCCGCTCAGCCGACGTGGACGCGAGGCCGGTGCCGTCGCTCGGGTTCGGCCTCGCGCAGTACCTCGCGGGTCACCGGTGCCACCTCGCCCTGCCCGAAGAGGAAGAAGCGGAGGAAGTTGCGGAAGGGATCGCCCTCGGTCCACTCGAAGTAGATGTGCGGGGTGCAGCGGGTGGTCTCGCGGACGTGCAGCAGCAGCGCGGCGAGGGCGTTCGGGATCGAGGACGACTCGAGGGTCAGTACGCGGTAGCGGCCGTGCAGCACCTCACCGCGCACGGTCAGGCACGTCTCGAACTCGGAGGGGTCGCCGACCGTCACCTCGACGAAGACGAAGTCCTCCTGCTGAGGGAGGTCGTGGTCCGCCCGGATCTGCTCGATCTTGTCGCGGTACTCGGCGGCGTCCCTGCTGCCCGGCTCGTTGGCGATGAACCGGATCTTGCGGCTGGCGATGTCGCGGACGAACCGCTCCGCCATGGTGTCCAGGCTCACGCTGGTCACCCGCAGCTCGAAGGCACGGGCCAGCCGGGACAGCAGGGAGAGCAGCATGATGCCGGCGATGAAACAGGCGCCGATCTTCACACCGTCCGGCCGCTCGATGACGTTCGCGACGGTGGTGTAGAGGAAGACGGCCGAGATCACGGCGAAGACGACGGTCCAGTTGCGCTGGCCGGCCTTGCGGGCGGCGATGGTCACCGCGATCGCGGCGGAGCTGATCAGCACCAGCACACCGGTGGCGTAGGCGCCGCCCTGCGCGTCCACATTGGCGTCGAAGATCCAGGTGACCAGGAAGGCGACCAGGGTGAAGACGATGACCATCGGCCGCACGGCGCGCGCCCAGTGCGGGGCCATGCCGTAGCGGGGCAGATAGCGGGGCATCAGGTTGAGCAGCCCGGCCATCGCGGAGGCGCCCGCGAACCACAGGATGGCGATGGTCGAGACGTCGTAGACGGTGCCGAAGGCGTTGCCCAGATACTCGTGCGCCAGATAGGCCAGCGCACGGCCGTTGGCGGCACCTCCCGACCGGAACTCCTTCTCCGGGATCAGCAGGGTCGTGATGAAGCTGGTGGTGATGAGGAAGCCGCTCATGATGACGGCCGCCGTGGTCAGCAGCTTCCGGGTGTCGCGGATGCGGCCGGTGGGTTCTTCCTCGGTGTCCTCGGGGTCGCCCTGGACATGGGGCATGACGGCGACGCCGGTCTCGAAGCCGGACAGGCCGAGGGCGAGTTCGGGGAAGACGATCAGTGCGAGGCCGACCATGACGAAGACGTTGCCGTGTTCGGTGGTCAGTGCGCCGGTCCAGTCGGTGACGACGTGGCCGGCGGTGGCGACGTGCCACAGGCCGACGGCGACGACCACGGCGTTGAGTGCCAGGTAGATGCCGACCAGGGTGAAGGCGACGCCGATGGCTTCCAGGAAGCCTTTGAGGAAGACCGCGCCCAGGAGGGCGATCAGGAGCAGGGTGATGACCATCTGGTGGCCGTGGAGGGTGCTGGTGAGGTGGGGGTTCTCGATGAGGTGGGTGGAGGCGTCGGCTGCCGAGAGGGTGATGGTGATCAGGAAGTCGGTGGCGGCGAAGCCGAGCAGGGTCAGGACGAAGAGCTTGCCCTTCCAGAAGGAGAGCAGTCGTTCGAGCATGGCGATGGAGCCCTGGCCGTGGGGGCTTTCCTTGGCGACGCGTCGGTAGACGGGGAGGGCGCCGGCGAGGGTGACGATCACCAGGACGATGGTGGCGATGGGGGAGAGGAGTCCGGCGGCGAGGGCGGCGATGCCGGGCTGGTAGCCGAGGGTGGAGAAGTAGTCGACGCCGGTCAGGCACATCACCCGCCACCAGGGCTGGCCCTTGTGCGGGGGTTCGGGCTCGGTGGGGGGCTGCTGTGCGGAGCCCCTGCCCATGTCGGACAGCCCCTCCAGCATCCACGCCCGCAGCCGGCTCGCGGGTGGTGGGTGTTCGGTGGTGTCCATCGGCGCGCTCTCCTGGCGTACGGTTCCGGCCGACGAAGAGACCGAATTCCAGCGTAGGCAGAGACCGATCAGCGGGCCTGCGGACAGCGCCCGGATGGCGGCATCCGAGGTGCGGTGCGCCGGGACCGGCAGTCGACGGCAAGTGCCCCGCCGGCCGACGGGACCCGAAGCGCGTCTCGTGGCGGCGACAACCACCCTCGGGCGCGGCCGAGTTGGCCTGCCCGGCGGGCGAGCACCGGCGCCGACCTGCGGCGCACGGATCCGTCGAGGTGCCGAAGGCGTTCCGCACGCTCGCGCCGAGGGCGTCGACGGCCGGTGCGAAGTGAAGCCGACGTAAGAAAGTCGGGCGTCACGATTACCCGAACGACCTGGTGAAATCACTTAAAGTGGCGATCTTCGGGCCTGTCTCGTTACTGCAATCCAGTGACAGACGGGTCGCCGCCCGCTCGGCTCCGTGGAAGCCTCAGTGGTGCGCGCAAGGTGGGGGAATCCGTCAGTGGGGGATCCGTCACAGTACAGGAGACAACCGTGAAGTCCTCACTTCGCACCCGTTCCGCCCGTCTGCTCCCCGTTGGTGCGCTGTCCGTCGCGCTGCTGGCCACCGGTGCTGCCGGCGCCTTCGCCGCCCCGGCGACACAGCACAACGCGACCACGGTGAAGACCGCGACGATGGTCTCGATCAGCGTCAACGCCTCCAGGACCGAACTCCAGTCCGGTGAGTCGGTGACGTTCACGGGCGCCGCGACGGGTCTGAAGATAGGCGACGCCCTGTCGCTCCAGCGGTTCGACGGCACCAAGTGGGTGACCGTGAAGACCGTCAAGGTCGGCCAGGCCAACAACTACACCTTCATGGCCACGAAGCTCACCACCAGGGGCTCGGAGAGGTTCCGGGTGAGCCATGGCGCGACGGTTTCGCCGACGGTGATCGTCAGCGTGAAGTGACGCCACACGTCACGGTGTTCGTCACCGTGAAGTGACGCCACGAGGTCGAGGGGCGTCCCGTCTTCGGGGCGCCCCTCCTCCGTGGACCGGCAGCGTCATGGCGCGGCTCGGAGCAGCGTGATCAGGAACTCCGGATCAGGGCCACACCAGGCAGTACGGCTGATGCCCGGCCTCGTGCAGGCGATGGCTGAAATCCTGCCACTCGTGCAGCAGCTGGTAGACGTTGAACGCGTCCCGGGGACCGCCCCGGTCGGGAACCGTCGACCAGATGAACGCCGCCGCGCCCACCGCCTCCTCGCCTATGCCGCGCAGGGGGTCCACGACCGTCATGGGGAGCTTGACCACCGCGTAATCGGGGTGCAGGACCACCAGTTCCAGCGGCGGGACCTTGTGCAGCGGGACGCCCTCGATGCCCGTGAGGACCATCGCCGCCATGGTCTCCGGCTTGATCTTGGTGAACATGCCGCCCATGCCGAGCTCGTCACCGCCGAGCTCCTCGGGACGCATCGAGATCGGGACCCGGGCCGCGGTGGCGCCGTCCGGCGCACCGAAGTATTTGTACGTCACCCCCACCCGGCCACCATTCCCGCTCCCAGACCCGAGTCGATCAACCCTACGGTTCGCATGGTCCATGCCATCCATACGTGACAGCCGGTCGATCCGCTCAGCTCCGCCCTGCGCGCTCTGCGCCTGGCGTCTCTCGCTCGTCTCTTCCGCGTCGCGCCGGTGCCTTCCCCGCCGGGCACGCCGAGGACCGAGGTCATCGGTCCCCTCGCCCAGTCCGCCACCGCGATGCATATCTCCACCCGAGTGCTTTTCTAGGACGCGTGGCCCCCGCCGCGCAACCCGATCATCGTGTCAGTGACCTCCCCCACGGCCGCCCGCCGAAACGTGCGTTCAAACACCTCTCCGCGGGATCTTTGCGGGCTCTGACACCATGGCTTGTGTGAGCTATCCGTACGAAGCCCCAGTTTCGCAGACTCTTTTCGAGCGCGCGTCGGCCGTCACGCCGGGCGGCGTGAACTCTCCGGTGCGCGCCTTCCGCGCCGTGGGCGGTACGCCCCGGTTCATGGTGTCCGGTGACGGTCCCTATCTGACCGATGCCGACGGGCGCGAATATGTTGATCTTGTTTGTTCCTGGGGGCCCATGATTCTCGGGCATTCCCACCCCGAGGTGATCGCCGCCGTACAGGAGGCGGTCTCGCGCGGTACCTCCTTCGGCACGCCCGGTGAGGGCGAGGTCGCGCTCGCCGAGGAGATCGTCGCCCGGGTCGCGCCCGTGGCACAGGTGCGGCTCGTCTCCAGCGGGACGGAAGCCACGATGTCGGCGATCCGGCTGGCCCGCGGATTCACCCGCAGGGCCAAGGTGGTCAAATTCGCCGGCTGTTATCACGGGCACGTCGATTCGCTGCTGGCGGCCGCCGGGTCCGGAGTGGCCACGTTCGCCCTGCCCGACACCCCCGGAGTCACCGGCGCCCAGGCCGGGGACACCGTCGTTCTCCCGTACAACGACCTCGAGGCCGTCCGCGCCGCCTTCGCCGCTCATCCCGGAGAGATCGCCTGCGTGATCACCGAGGCCTCTCCCGGGAACATGGGCGTCGTGCCGCCGCTGCCCGGGTTCAACCAGGGCCTGAAGGACCTCTGCCGGGAGAACGGCGCCCTGTACATCTCCGACGAGGTCATGACCGGATTCCGGACCAGCAGGGCCGGCTGGTACGGCATCGACGGGGTCGAGCCCGACCTCATGACCTTCGGCAAGGTCATGGGCGGAGGCTTCCCCGCCGCGGCCTTCGGCGGACGCGCGGACGTCATGGCGCACCTCGCCCCGGCCGGACCCGTCTACCAGGCGGGCACCCTCTCCGGGAATCCGGTCGCCACCGCCGCCGGCCTCGCCCAGCTGCGGCTGCTCGACGAAGCCGCGTACGCCAAGGTCGACGCGGTCTCCGCGGAGATCCGTACGCTCGTCACCGACGCGCTGTCCAAGGAAGGCGTGGAGCACCGGCTCCAGAGCGCGTCCAACATGTTCTCCGTGTTCTTCACCGATCGCCCGGTGCACGACTACGAGGACGCCAAGAGCCAGGAGTCCTTCCGGTTCACGGCCTTCTTCCACTCCCTTCTCTCCCAGGGTGTCTATCTGCCACCCTCGTCCTTCGAATCCTGGTTCGTCTCCACCGCCCACGACGAGCGCGCGATCCAGCGGATCGCCGACGCGCTTCCCGCGGCGGCCCGTGCAGCAGCGGAGGCCACGGCAGCATGAGTGACATCACCGTCGTCCACCTGATGCGTCACGGGGAGGTCGCCAACCCGGACGGCGTTCTGTACGGGCGGCTCCCCGGCTACCACCTGTCCGAACTGGGGCGGCAGATGGCGGAGCGGGTCGCCGACCACCTGTCCTCCCGTGACATCACCCATGTCGTCGCCTCCCCGCTGGAGCGGGCGCAGGAGACGGCCACCCCGATCGCCAAGGCGCACGGGCTCGACCTCGCCGCCGACGAGCGGCTCATCGAGGCCGACAACGTCTTCCAGGGCAAGACCTTCGGGGTCGGGGACGGCGCGCTGCGGCGGCCGGAGAACTGGAAGCACCTGGTCAACCCGTTCAAGCCGTCCTGGGGCGAGCCCTATGTGGACCAGGTCGTGCGGATGATCGGGGCGCTGGACGCCGCCAAGGACGCGGCGCGCGGGCACGAGGCCGTCTGCGTCAGCCATCAGCTGCCGATCTGGATCGTGCGCAGTTTCGTGGAGAAGCGGCGCCTGTGGCACGATCCGCGCAAGCGGCAGTGCACGCTCGCCTCGCTGACCACGTTCACGTACCAGGGCGACAAGATCGTGTCGGTCGGCTACACCGAGCCGGCCCGGGACCTGGTTCCGGCCCATCTGCTGGCCGGGGCCAAGCCCGTGAAGGGCAAGGACAAGGCCTTCGGGGCCTGAGCCGTAGGGGCGGCCCCGACCGATCGGGGCCGGGTGATGGAGGCGTGCGCCGTTGGGCGCACGCCCTGCACCAGGACGTACGTTTCGTCACAAGTCGTACGCAAGTCCGTCATCCAGTCGTATCTTCGTAAAATCCGCGACACAGCAGCGGCTTGAGCGGAACCTTTGTCTCCGACGCGCCCTCTCACTGTGTGACCGCTGAGAGCGCGCTATGAGACGAGGACGGGATGCGGGAGATCAGCCGCCGGGGATTGATGGGACTCGGTGCCGGTGCGGCGGCCGCCATGGGACTGGCCGCGTGCGGCTCCCAGTCGCACGACGGCGCGAGCCCGGGACGCGGTTCCGGCAAGGGGGGCCGCGCCGACGCCGGGAGTTCCCGCCCCAGCCCCAGGCCCACCGCCACCGCGCGCCTCCTCGGTGACGGTTCCACCTCCGACACCGGCAAGCAGCCCGACCAGCCGGACAGGCCGCGGCCCCTGGAACCGGGTGAGACGCCGCCGCAGTTCGTCGTCTTCTCCTGGGACGGCGCCGGCGAGGTCGGCAACGGCCTCTTCCCGCGCTTCCTCGACCTCGCCAAGGAGCACGGCGCCCACATGACCTTCTTCCTCTCCGGGCTCTATCTGCTGCCCGAGTCGAAGAAGCGTCTGTACCTGCCTCCGAACAACGCGCCGGGCGCCTCCGACATCGGTTATCTGACGGACGCGCACGTGCGCGCCACCCTGGAGAACGTCCACCGCGCCTGGCTCGAGGGCCATGAGATAGGCACCCACTTCAACGGCCACTTCTGCTCCGGCTTCGGCACGGTCGGCAACTGGACGCCCAAGCAGTGGCGCAGCGAGATCGACCAGGCCAAGTCCTTCGTCAAGGAGTGGCGCACCAACACCGGCTTCACGGATCTGCCGGCCCTGCCCTTCGACTACGACAAGGAACTGATCGGCGGTCGCACGCCCTGCCTCCTCGGCCAGGACAACCTGCTGCCGACGGCCCGCGAGCTGGGCTGGCGCTACGACGCCTCCTCTCCCGGCGGCCGGCAGCGCTGGCCGGTGAAGCGGCAGGGACTGTGGGACTTCCCGCTCCAGTTGATCCCGTTCCCCGGGCACACCTTCGAAGTCCTGTCGATGGACTACAACATGCTCGCCAACCAGTCGATCAGGACGACCCAGGCGCCCTCGTACAACTACCCGGGCTGGCGCACTCAGGCGGCGAACGCCTACATATCCGGATTCAAGCGGGCATACGAGACGAATCGTGCGCCCTACTTCATAGGCAACCACTTCGAGCACTGGAACGGCGGCATATACATGGACGCCGTCGAAGAGGCGTTCAAGTACATCGCGCGCGAGAAGGAGAAGGGCGGCGACGTACGGCTCGTGTCCTTCCGGCAGTTCACGGACTGGCTCGACGTCCAGAAGCCCGAGACCGTGCGCAAGCTGCAGACCCTGGACGTGGGACAGCAGCCGGCGGGTGGCTGGAAGGCGTTCCTCCCGGGCGCGGGGGCGGATGCCTCGAGCACCCCGTCGAACGCCGCCTGAAATGCGCTTTTCCACCCGCAAGGGGGGTGCGCAAGATCCCCGGATCGGACATGCGAAACTTTTCACATGAGTGCCGCCCGCCGCACCCCCCAGCGCCTGAACCGCACCCGTGACCGCAGCCGCCGACGCGCCGCCCTGGCCACCGCCGGAGCCGCCGTCGCCGCGCTCGTCCTGTCGGCCTGCGGATCCGGTGGCACGTCCGGGGGTTCCGGCAACACCAACTTCATCACCGGCAAGGACGGCATCGCGACCGTCAAGCAGGGTGAGCGGTCCGCCGCCCCGGACCTGTCCGGCAGCACGATCGACGGCAAGCAGCTCGACGTCGCCGACTACAAGGGCAAGGTCGTCGTCATCAACGTCTGGGGCTCCTGGTGCCCGCCGTGCCGCGCCGAGGCGTCGAACTTCGTCAAGGTCGCCAAGGACATGGAGGGCAAGGGCGTCCAGTTCGTCGGCATCAACACCCGTGACACCAGCACACAGCCGGCCCGTGCCTTCGAGAAGCAGTACGGGGTCACCTATCCGAGCCTGTACGACCCGACCGGCAAGCTGATGCTCCGCTTCGCGAAGGGCACGCTCAACCCGCAGGCGATCCCCTCCACACTGGTCATCGACCGGGAGGGGAAGGTCGCCGCGCGCACGCTCCAGGCCCTCAGCGAGGACAAGCTGCGCGGGATGCTCGCCCCGGTCGTCGCGGAGAAGTGACGTGAGCGCAGTGTCCACGCTCGCCGCGGCCACCGACCCGAACCAGACCGTCCTCAACGGGGCGCTGCTGGTCGCGCTGCCCGTCGCCCTCCTCGGCGGCCTCGTCTCGTTCTTCTCCCCGTGCGTCCTGCCGCTCGTACCCGGTTACCTCTCCTACGTGACCGGCGTCACGGGCACCGACCTCGCCGAGGCCCGGCGCGGCCGGATGGTCGCGGGTGCCTCCTTGTTCGTGCTCGGCTTCACGGCCGTGTTCGTCTCCAGCGGCGCGCTGTTCGGCTACTTCGGCCAGACGCTGCAGGAGCACAACGCCACCCTGTCCAAGGTGCTCGGCGCCCTGATGATCGTGCTGGGCGTGTTCTTCATGGGGCTGATGCCCTGGCTCACCCAGCGCGAGTTCCGCTTCCACAAGCGGCCGGCCACCGGCCTGGTGGGCGCACCCCTTCTCGGCGCGTTGTTCGGCATCGGCTGGACTCCGTGCATCGGGCCCACCCTCGCCTCCGTACTGGCGCTCTCCTCCGACCAGGCGAGCGCCGGACGCGGGGCCATACTGACCGTCGCCTACTGCCTCGGTCTGGGAGTGCCCTTCGTCCTCGCCGCCGTCGCCTTCCGCAAGGCGCTCGGCGCCTTCGGATGGGTCAAGCGCCACTATGTCTGGGTGATGCGTATCGGCGGCACCATGATGATCGTGACCGGCCTGCTGCTGCTGACGGGCGCCTGGGACGGCATCGTCCAGCAGATGCAGAGCTGGTCCAACGGCTTCACGGTGGGGATCTGATCCATGAGCGACACACGGAGCACCGACGTGCACAGCGACGAGAGCCCCGCCAACGGCTCCGAGGCCGACCTCGGCGAGGCCGGCTCGCAACTGTCCACCGCGCCCACCGAGACGGCCATGCCCGGTTCGTTCGGCGGCTCCCGCGCCCCCGGACCACGGGGCTGGGTCACCTGGACGGCGCGCGAGATCATCGGCTGGGGCCGGTGGTTCTGGCGGCAGTTGACCTCCATGCGGGTCGCACTGCTCCTGCTGTTCCTGCTCTCGCTCGGGGCGATCCCCGGTTCGCTGATCCCGCAGTCCGGCACCGACGCGCTCAAGGTGCAGGACTTCATGGACGCCCACACGACGCTGGGGCCGATCTACGAGAAGCTCGGGCTGTTCCACGTGTACAGCTCGGTGTGGTTCTCGGCGATCTACATCCTGCTGTTCATCTCGCTCATCGGCTGCATCGTGCCGCGCACCTGGCAGTTCGTGGGCCAGCTGAGGGGCCGCCCGCCGGGCGCGCCCAAGCGGCTGACCCGGCTGCCCGCCTATGCGACCTGGCGCACCGACGCCAACCCCGAGCAGGTCCGTGAGGCCGCGCTGAAGGTGCTCAAGCGGCGCCGCTTCCGTGCGCATGTCACCGGTGACGCGGTCGCAGCCGAGAAGGGCTATCTGCGCGAGGCCGGAAATCTCGCCTTCCACGTCGCCCTCATCGTGATGCTGATCGCCTTCGCCTGGGGACAGCTCTACAAGTCCGAGGGCAACAAGCTGGTCGTCGAGGGCGACGGGTTCTCCAACACCCTCACCCAGTACGACGACTTCAAGTCCGGCAGCCTGTTCACCGACGACGACCTGGTGCCGTTCAGCTTCAAGCTCGACCGGTTCACCGGCACCTACGAGCGCAGCGGCCCGAACAAGGGCACCCCGCGCACGTACGAGGCCGCCATCACCTACAGCGTGGGTGCGTACGGCAAGGGCAAGAAGACCACCGTCAGGGTCAACGAGCCGCTGAACATCGGCGACGCGAAGGTCTACCTCGTCAGCCACGGGTACGCCCCCACCGTCACCGTCCGGGACGGCAAGGGGGACATCGTCTTCCAGGGCGCCGTGCCACTGCTGCCCATCGACTCGAACGCGACCTCGCAGGGCGCCGTCAAGGTCTACGACGGATACCGGAACGCCCAGGGGGTGCACGACCAGCTCGGCTTCGCCGCGTTCTTCGTGCCGACCTTCGCGGGTGCCGGCAAGGGCACGATGTACTCCCAGTTCCCGGGGCTCGACTTCCCGGTGCTCGCGGTGACCGCGTACCACGGGGACCTGGGCGTCAACGCGGGCATCCCGCAGAACGTGTACCAGCTGAACACCAAGAACCTGAAGCAGTTCAAGGACGCCAAGGGCAACAAGCTGACGGCGCGTCTGCTGCCCGGCGAGAGCATGACGCTGCCCGGGGGCAACGGCTCGATCACGTTCGACAAGGACATCAAGGAGTGGGCCGGCTTCCAGGTCGTGCAGCAGCCGGGCAACGGCTGGGCGCTCGGCGGCGCGCTCGCCGCGATCTTCGGACTGGCCGGCTCCCTGTTCATCCAGCGCCGCCGCGTCTGGGTGCGCGCCACCACGGGGGCCGACGGCGTGACCGTCGTCGAGATGGCGGGCCTCGGCCGCAGCGAGTCCGCGAAGCTGCCCGAGGAACTGGGCGACCTGGCCGCGCTCGTGCACGACCGGGCACCCACGAAGACCGACCAGAAGGACGCCGACCCCGATCAGGAGCCGGGCGCCACAACCCCCGTACCTGCCGCTGAAGGGGCCCAGAAGAAGTGACCTTCGCCACCGCCACCAACGAACACCTCGCGCATCTCAGCAATACGCTGATCTACTCCGCGATGGCCGTCTACACCCTGGCCTTCTTCGCGTACATCGCCGAATGGCTCTTCGGCAGCCGCAGCAAGGTCGCCCGTACGGCGAACGCGCTCACCACCGACGGTGCCAGGAGCGCGCAGGCGCCCGCCGTCAGGGTCAGGAGGGCCGGGGGCACGGCGGTGCTCGAGCGGCCCAAGGTCGTCACCCGTGCCGCGGCCGGTGCCCGTGACGTACCGGACGGCCCCGGCGCCCACGGAGGCGACGAGCAGGGCGACCTCTACGGCCGCGTCGCCGTGTCGCTCACCGTGCTGGCCTTCGCCGTCGAGCTCGCCGGCGTCGTCGCCCGCGCGGCCTCCGTGCAGCGGGCGCCGTGGGGCAACATGTACGAGTTCAACATCACCTTCTCCACGGTCGCCGTGGGCGTGTACCTGGCGCTGCTGGCCCTGAAGAAGAACGTGCGCTGGCTCGGCCTCTTCCTGATCACCACCGTCCTGCTCGACCTCGGTCTCGCCGTCACCGTCCTGTACACGGCCAGCGACCAGCTCGTCCCGGCCCTGCACTCGTACTGGCTGTACATCCACGTGTCCACCGCGATCCTCTGCGGCGCGGTCTTCTACGTCGGCGCGGTCGGCACGATCCTCTACCTGTTCAAGGACTCCTACGAGAGCAAGCTCGCCTCGGGAGGCAAGCCCGGCACCTTCGCCACCTCCGTGCTGGAGCGGCTGCCCGCCTCGGCGTCCCTCGACAAGTTCGCCTACCGCGTGAACGCGGCGGTCTTCCCCCTGTGGACGTTCACGATCATCGCGGGTGCCATCTGGGCCGAGTCCGCCTGGGGCCGCTACTGGGGCTGGGACCCGAAGGAGACCTGGGCCTTCATCACCTGGGTCGCGTACGCCTGTTACCTGCACGCCCGTTCCACGGCCGGCTGGAAGGGCCGCAAGGCGGCCTACATCGCGCTCATCGCCTTCGGGTGCTGGCTGTTCAACTACTACGGCGTGAACATCTTCGTGGGCGGCAAGCACTCGTACGCGGGCGTGTAAGCCCCCGCCGCGCGAGCTCCCCACCACAGAGGCCGGTTCCGGTGACCCAGGTCACCGGAACCGGCCTTCGCCGTACGCGCAGGTGAGAGACGTGGACACGCACCTGAGGACACGTATCCGTGCGGGCGATCACGGCGCGTTCGGAGAGCTCTTCGACGCGTACGCACGGTCCGTCCACAGCCGTCACGCCGGTCCGGCACGTCAAGGACTCGACGGGCCGGGAGGGCGTCGCGGTCACCCGGGGGAGCGGCGGCGGGGTGCGAAGGGCCAGGTCACGGGCGTCGGCGCCATTCTGGAGCGGACGGTCGTCGACAAGGCGGGCGAGCGCCCGTAACACGTGCGGATCCCCCGGTCGCGCGCCAGGCTGGTGTCATGACCGATCCCATCGAAGAGGGCACCGCCGAGCATCGGGGGGACATGCACGTACGGCACTACGTGCTGCACCTGCCCCGGCCCGTGGAGGAGGTCTGGCGCGCTCTGGCCACCGCCGCGGGCCTGCGGCAGTGGCTGGCCGCCGCCGAGCCGTTCGAACCGCGGCTCGGCGGCGCGGTGGGACTCCGGCTGCCCGGCGGCACGGCCCGGGGCCGCATCACGGCATGGGACGTGGAACGGGTCGCCGAATACACGGTGGAGGGCCGCGGCCGCATCCGCTTCCATCTGGAACCGGGCAGGCCGCAGGGCACGACGGTGCGATTCACCCACGAGAGCGGCGACGACCGGGACCCGGGCTGGCGGCAGCGCTTCGAGCGCCTGCTCGCCCAGGTGGCGGGCGACGGGACCGATCGACCGCCGGATCACCGACGTTGACGCGGAGCGCCGCCGGGTCGAACGGCGCGCCCTGCCGGGGTGCATTTCTCCATGAGGACGGGGAACCTCCCGTTCCCGCGCGTCGGCCGAGGGCGGTGACGGTGCCGAAGCCCGGAGCCGAGCCGATGCTCAACAGCTCCGGCTCCCGCGCACCGACGTCCCGGGTGCCGGTGCGGGCATCGAGGTCGCTTCCGCCACGGACTCGGACCGGCGGTGGCGGTACGGTCCTCAGCCGCGTCCGATGTCCTCGTTCCACAGCGCCGGGTTCCTGACGATGAACGCGTGCATCAACGCCCTGCACTCGGGGTCGTCGAGGAGGACCACCTCCACACCGTGTTCCGCCAGCCAGTCGTGGCCGCCGACGAACGTGGTCGCCTCGCCGACGACGACCCGGGAGATGCCGAACTGGCGGACCAGGCCGCTGCAGTACCAGCAGGGGGAGAGAGTCGTCACCATCGTCGTGCCCCGGTAGGAGGGCCGGCGGCCCGCCGCGCGGAAGGCGGACGTCTCCGCGTGCAGGGACGGGTCGCCGTCCTGGACGCGGCGGTTGCGGCCGCGGCCGAGGAGCGCGCCGTCCGCGCCGTACAGCGCGGCGCCGATGGGGATGCCGCCCTCGGCGAGGCCGGTGCGGGCCTCCGCTACGGCGGTGGCGAGCCATTCGTGTGCCTGCGCCCGGTCCATGCCTTCACTCTCCGCCCGCCGCATCGTCCGGGCAACGTGGTGAGAGCGGGTGTCCGCCGCTTCGGCCTCACCGGGCCCGTCGGACGCCGTACGGCGCCTGCGCGTGGGGGAGTTGCCGCTGCCGGTCTCCGGAGCCCGGTACCCAAGGCTCAGTCCTTGGAGTCCTCGCCGTGCTCACGGCGCCGCAGATCCTCCTCGCGGCGGCGCAGGTCGGCCTCCCAGTCCTTGAGGAGCGCCTCGTCCTTCTTGTTCTCCTCCTTCAAGGAGGTGAGGAACGCGGGGTTGTCGTCGGGCGCGACCCAGTCCATGCGGTGGTTGCGGTGCCACTCGGAGGGGGTGGAGCCGTTCACCGGGGCGCGGCGCACCTTGCCCGCGACGAGCCAGGCGATCGGGCCCACCAGCACTTCGCCGAAGAGCAGGATGATGATGACCCAGACCACCTTGGGCAGTCCCCGGATCTCTTCCTCGGGTGTGTTCAGGCAGTCGATGAAGGCGTATATCCACAGCGCCAGGACCAGCAGGTAGGGCAGATACCTGAACATGGTGGTGCGATCCCCCAGGAGTCGGCGACGGAGCGTGAGAGGGCCCCGGTGACGGGGCAAGGTTAGCGGGTGCCGGATACTGGATCGCATGGCTTACGACGATCTTCGGTCCCTGCTCCGGGCGCTGGAGCGCGAGGGAGACCTCAAGCGCATCAAAGCCGAGGTGGACCCGTATCTGGAGGTCGGGGAGATCGTCGACCGGGTGCAGAAGTCCGGTGGGCCCGCGCTCCTCTTCGAGAACGTGCGCGGCTCGAGCATGCCGCTCGCCATGAACGTGTTCGGCACCGACAGGCGTCTGTTGAAGGCCCTCGGCCTGAAGTCGTACGGCGACATCTCCGACAGGATCGGCGGACTGCTCAAGCCCGAACTGCCGCACGGGTTCGTCGGTGTGCGCGAGGCCTTCGGCAAGCTCGGGGCGATGGCGCACGTACCGCCCAAGAAGGTCAAATCCGACAATGCGCCGGTGCAGGAGGTCGTCCTGCGCGGCGACGACGTCGACCTCGACGCCCTGCCGGCCCTGTTCACCTGGCCCGACGACGGCGGCTCCTTCTTCAACCTCGGGCTGACGCACACCAAGGACCCGGAGACCGGGGTCCGCAACCTCGGTCTGTACCGCCTCCAGCGCCACGACCGGCGCACCATCGGGATGCACTGGCAGATCCACAAGGACAGCCGCAACCACTACCAGGTGGCGGCGAGGCGCGGTGAGAGGCTGCCGGTCGCGATCGCCTTCGGGTGCCCGCCCGCCGTGACGTACGCCGCCACCGCGCCGCTCCCCGGTGACATCGACGAGTACCTCTTCGCCGGGTTCATCGCGGGCAAGCGGATCGAGATGGTGGACTGCAAGACGGTCCCGCTCCAGGTGCCGGCGAACGCCGAGGTCGTCCTGGAGGGCTGGCTGGAGCCCGGAGAGATGCTCCCCGAGGGCCCGTTCGGCGACCACACCGGCTTCTACACGCCGCAGGAGCCCTTCCCCGCCCTGCGGATCGATTGCGTGACCATGCGCCGCCGGCCGCTGCTCCAGTCGATCGTGGTGGGCCGCCCCCCGACGGAGGACGGACCCCTCGGCCGCGCCACCGAACGGTTCTTCCTGCCCCTGCTCAAGGTCATCGTGCCGGACATCGTGGACTACCACCTGCCGGAGGCGGGCGGTTTCCACAACTGTGCGATCGTCTCGATCGACAAGAAGTATCCGAAGCACGCCCAGAAGGTGATGCACGCCGTCTGGGGGGCGCACATGATGTCCCTGACCAAGCTGATCGTCGTCGTGGACTCCGACTGTGACGTGCACGATCTGCACGAGGTCGCCTGGCGGGCCCTCGGCAACACCGACTACTCCCACGACCTCACGGTCGTCGAAGGCCCGGTCGACCATCTCGACCATGCCTCCTACCAGCAGTTCTGGGGCGGCAAGGCGGGCATCGACGCAACGAGGAAATGGCCCGAGGAGGGCTACACGAGGGACGGCGGCTGGCCCGAGATGGTCCTGTCCGACCCGGAGACGGCGGCAAAGGTGACGAGCCGCTGGAAGGAGTACGGCCTGTGAGCAGCGCCTCCGCCGCGATCCCGCAGCCGGGACGCACCAAGGCGTTCCTGCGCCTGGTGATGATCGAACACTCCGTGTTCGCCCTGCCCTTCGCGTACATCGCCGCGCTGACCGCCATGTTCCAGTGGGACAGGAACATCCACTGGGGACGGTTGTTCCTCGTCACCGTGGCCATGGTGGGGCTGCGCACCTTCGCCATGGCGTCGAACCGGATCATCGACCGCGAGATCGACGCCCGCAATCCGCGCACGGCCCACCGCGAGTTGGTCACCGGTGCGATGTCGGTGCGGCACGCCTGGACGGGCGCGCTGGTCGCGCTGGTCTTCTTCCTGGGTGCCGCGGCCCTGCTCAACCCCCTGTGCCTGGCGCTCGCCCCCATCGCGGTGATCCCGATGGTGGTGTACCCCTACGGCAAGAGGTTCACCAACTTCCCGCAGGCCATCCTGGGTCTGGCCCAGGCGATGGGCCCGGTCGGCGGCTGGCTGGCGATCAGCGGCACCTGGGACTGGGACGCGGTGGTCCTCGGCCTCGCCGTCGGCGTCTGGATCGGCGGCTTCGACCTGATCTACGCCTGCCAGGACGTGGAGACGGACCGGGAGATCGGCGTCATGTCGGTGCCGGCCCGCTTCGGCGTCCCTGCGGCGATCTGGGGCGCCCGCGCCTGCCACACGGTGACCACGGCGCTGTTCGTCTGGTACGCCGTCGTCACCGGCGCCGGTGCCTTCTTCTGGCTCGGCCTGGTGATCGTGGCGGGTGCCTTCGTCTACGAGCACACCATCGTCCGGCCGCACGACCTGAGCCGTGTGAACCGCGCCTTCTTCAGCGTCAACGGGTTCATCGGGATCGCCCTGTTCGTGTGCGCGCTGCTCGATCTCCTGGTGCGCGGCCTGAGCGTGTGACGACGGTTCGGGCCGCCCGGGCGGCCCGAACCCCGCCGTCCCGCGCTACGTCGTCGTACGGCGGCGGAACAGGAACGCCGCCGCGACGCCCGCCGCCAGACCGATGAGATGGCCCTGCCAGCTGATGTGAGTCTGCGCGGGGGACAGACCCAGCAGGATCGAGCCTCCCCAGATCGCGGCGACCAGCAGACCGACCAGGACGCCCAGCGGGCGGCGCTCGACGAGGCCGGCGGCCACCAGGAAGCCGAACAGTCCGAAGACCAGGCCGGAGGCGCCCGCGGTGTTGGTGTGCGCCGGGGACACGAGCCAGACACCCAGACCGTCCGCCACGATGATCAGCGCGCAGATCGCGGCGAACCGGCGCAGACCGCCGAGGGCCGCGAGGAAGCCGAGCACCAGCAGCGGCACGCTGTTCGACGCGACATGGGCGAAGCCGAAATGGACGAAGGCGGCCGGAACGACGTCGACCAGTTCGGAGGCCCTGCGCGGAACGATGCCGAAGTCGTCCAGGGCATGGCCCGTCGTCACGTCGATCACTTCGAGCACCCACAGCAGCGCCACCCAGCCCACCATCAGCTTGGCCGCCGCCTTCGCACGGTCGGCTTGCGACCACTCCGGCTCCGTACCCGACATGGCACCCCGCCCTTCGTCCGCCCCTCGGGATCGGCCTCGGCCCCCTTGACCGGATCCCGCCCCGCGGCGCCGGATAGGCTCGGTGTCGTGAACCCAGTCAAGCCAGGAGAGACGCCGCGTACGCCTTGGATCGTAGGGGTCTCCGGCGCCTCCGGCACCCCGTATGCCGCCGCCGTGCTGCGCGCTCTCCTCGCCGCGGGCGAGAGCGTCGATCTGGTCGTCTCGCGCGCCTCGCGGCTCACGCTGCTCGACGAGACGGGCATCGCCTTCCGGGACACGCACTGGCGGGACGACCTGCGGGAGTGGCTGGGCCGGGGCGCCGACGGCAAGCCCGGAACGTTCGCGGTGGGCGTCGAGGGCGACCGTGTGCGGTACTGGAGCGCCGGTGATCTGGCCGCCGGGCCGTCCTCCGGCTCGTACCCCGCGAAGGGGATGCTGATCGTGCCCGCGTCCACGGCCTGTGTGGCGGGCGTGGCACTCGGGCTCTCCAAGGACCTTCTGCAGCGGTCCGCGAGCGTCACGCTCAAGGAACGGCGGCCGCTGGTCGTCGCCGTGCGGGAGACCCCGCTCAGCGGCCAGACCCTCAGGCAACTCGTGGCGCTGGACGAGGCGGGCGCGGTCGTGGTGCCCGCGTCACCGGCCTTCTACGCGGGCGCCACGCACATCCAGGACCTCGTCGACTTCGTCGCGGGGCGGGCGCTGGACGCGGCGGGGGTGCCGCACCGGCTGTACCGCCGCTGGCAGGGTGAGCTCGGGGGTGGCTCCCGCCCCGACGAGTAGGCGACCGAGCGGTGGGGGTGCGTTTCCCGGTGGCGCGCCGGGAGGTCGGCCCTTCGCGCATCCGGTGAGAGATTCTCAGGGGTCAGATCCCGCGCGCCTTGGTTCCATACGTAAACTTGCGGTAACGCCGAACAATGAAAGGCTACGGATCTATGGATGCCGTTGACAGGCAGCTCATCCAGGCCCTGCGCGAGAACGGCAGGGCCTCCTATGCCGAGCTCGGCCGACTCGTGGGCCTCTCCGGGCCCAGTGTCACCGACCGGATCAACCGCCTGGAGGCGGCCGGCGTCATCACCGGCTACCGCGCCACGGTCGACGCCGCCTCCCTCGGCCTCGGCGTCACCGCCCTGATCGGTATCTCGCTCTCCGACGCCGCCGACCACGAGGACGTGGCGCACCGGCTGAAGGACCTTCAGGAGATCGAGGACTGCTGGTTCATCGCCGGCGACGACTCGTTCATGCTCAAAGTGCGCGCGTCGGACGTGGACGGCCTGGAGAAGACGATCCGCCGGCTGTCCGGCACCAAGGGCGTCTCCCGCACGCGTACGACCATCGTGCTGTCCACCAAGTGGGAGAACCGGGTCGGCGAGCTGCCCGAACAGCAGTAGGCGCGCGGTACCGGACGGGGGCGCCGGCCGTCCGAGGGCCGGGGGTACCGTTGGGGGGTTCGTCGAGGGAGAGGCAGAAGCATGGATGTCGGGCTCAAGCGGGAGCTGGAGGACAAGGTCCGGGCCGGTGAGCGGCTGACCCGCGAGGACGGCATCGCGCTGTACGAGTCGGACGACCTCGCCTGGCTCGGCGGTCTCGCGCACGAGGTGCGGACCCGCAAGAACGGCGACGTGGTCCACTTCAACGTCAATCGTCATCTCAACATGACGAACGTGTGCACCGCGTCCTGCGCGTACTGCTCCTTCCAGCGCAAGCCCGGTGAGAAGGACGCGTACACGATGCGCATCGAGGAGGCCGTCCGCCTCGCCAAGGCGATGGAGTCGGACAACCTCACCGAACTGCACATCGTCAACGGCCTGCACCCGAACCTGCCGTGGCGCTACTACCCGCGCTCGCTGCGCGAGCTGAAGGCCGCGCTGCCGGACGTCTCGCTGAAGGCGTTCACGGCGACGGAGATCCACCACTTCGAGACGATCTCCGGTCTCTCGGCCTCCGAGATCCTGGACGAGCTGATCGACGCCGGCCTCGAGTCGCTGACCGGCGGCGGCGCCGAGATCTTCGACTGGGAGGTCCGGCAGCACATCGTCGACCACAGGACCCACTGGGAGGACTGGTCGCGCATCCACCGCCTGGCGCACGAGAAGGGTCTGAAGACCCCGTGCACGATGCTGTACGGCCACATCGAGGAGCCGCGCCACCGCGTGGACCACGTCCTGCGGCTGCGTGAACTCCAGGACGAGACCGGCGGGTTCCAGGTCTTCATCCCGCTGCGCTACCAGCACGACTTCGTGGACATGAAGGACGGCAAGATCCGCAACCGGCTCCAGGCGCGGACGCAGATGGCGACGGGCGCGGAGGCGCTCAAGACGTTCGCCGTCTCGCGCCTGCTGTTCGACAACGTCCCGCACGTGAAGGTGTTCTGGGTCATGCACGGCGTCCAGACCGCGCAGCTGGCCCTCCAGCACGGCGCGGACGACATGGACGGCTCGGTCGTCGAGTACAAGATCACGCACGACGCCGACAACTACGGCACGCCGAACAAGCTGACCCGTGAGGACCTGCTCGATCTGATCCGCGACGCCGGCTTCCGTCCGGTCGAGCGGAACACCCGCTACGAGATCATCCGCGAGTACGACGGCCCGGATCCGGCCCGGCGCGACGAGCCGCAGCCCATGCGCGTCTGACGCGCTCCACGAACCCGACCGAGCCCCGGCCACGGCCGGGGCTCGCCGGTGTGGCACAGAGGACATCAAAAGGCCTTGAGTCCTGCCGACGGTAATAACTACTCTCCACCTATGCCCCTTACGTTCGCGCTCGATCCGGCCATGACCCCCGCTCTTCGCGACGGCGTCCTCGACCTGTGGACGGACGTGTCCAACGCCGGCGGATCCGTGGGTTTCGTGCCGCCGGTCACACGCGAGGAGATACGCCCGGAGCTGGTGAAGCACCTTGCGGCGATGACGGAGGGGCGCACCCGGCTGCTGGTGGGGCACGACGATGACGGGCAGGTGGCGGCGACCGCGTTCGTCACCTTCAACACGCACCGTCTGATGCAGCACTGGGTGTGGCTCTACACGGTGATGGTGCACCCGCGTCACCAGGGCAAGGGGTACGGCCGTGATCTGCTGGCCGCCGCCGCGGACGCGGTCCGCGGCCTCGAGGGGATCGAGGCCATACGGCTGACCTGCCGGGGCGGTCACGGTCTTGAGCACTTCTACGGCTCGTGCGGATACAAGGAGGTCGGCCGCGTACCCGGGGCGATCCGAGTGGCGCCCGATGACGACCGCGACGACATCATCATGCTGCTGCCCCTGGGCTGAGCCGCCGCACCCCCGTGCAAGATCGGGTGCCCGGCGTGCTTCACTGGAGGATGCCCTTGGAGAGGTCCCGTGGCGGCGCCGGCATCGCCCGGACAGCGGGACCTTCATGGAACGGAAGAGTGGATTGAGATGTTCCGCTACACACTGATGCGCCTCGGTATCTTCGCGGGCTGCCTCGTGGTCGTCTGGGGCCTCGTCTACTCCGGTCTCGTCCCGCGTGGCCTCGGCGACTCCAACGGCATCTGGATCGTGCTGCTCGCCCTGGTGGTCTCGGCGCCGATCAGCTTCGTCCTGCTGCGGGGGGAGCGCGACCGGGCCTCCTTGCAGATCGTCGGACGGGTGGACCGCATGAAGGCCAACCTCGACGCCAACCGGGCGCAGGAGGACGGGGCCGACGACGTCGCCAGGAAGCAGAGCCAGGCGTCCTGAAGGCCGGAGGCGCCGCGGGCTGAACGTACCCTTGCCCCTATGGGTTCCGTGAAGACCAAGCGGATGCCGCGGGCGGTCCGTGAACGGCAGATGCTGGACGCCGCCGTGCAGACCTTCGGGCAGCGTGGCTACGCGGCCGCGTCCATGGACGAGATCGCCGAACTGGCGGGTGTGTCCAAGCCGTTGGTGTATCTCTACCTGAACTCCAAGGACGAACTCTTCACCGCCTGTATCCGCCGTGAGGCCGCGGTGCTCACCGACGCCGTGCGCGCGGGAGTCCGGCCCGGGCTCGGCGCGGACCGTCAACTCTGGGAAGGGCTGCGTGCGTTCTTCACCCACACGGCGCAGAACCCGGACGGCTGGTCGATCCTGCATCTCCAGGCGCGTACGCACGGCGAGACGTTCGCGGCCGAGGTCTCGGCGATGCGCAAGGAGATCGTCGCGCTGGTGACCCGGCTCATCGCGGTCGCCGCACGGGACGGAGGCAGCCCCTGCTCGAACGAAGGGGGCGAGCCGGGCGACCACCCGGGCTCCGACCTGCCCGAGCGCGAGGCAGCCGGACTCGCGGAGGCCCTGGTCGGTGCCGCCGAGTCGCTCGCGGCCTGGGCCAACGCCACCCCCGGTGTCTCCGCCCGCCAGGCCGCCACGACGTTGATGAACTTCGCGTGGGCGGGTCTCGGCGAGCTCATGGAGGGCCGCTCCTGGTCGCCCCCGGAGCCCGACCGGCCCTAGGCCCAGCCCGGCCGGAGTCGGCAGGCGACCGGCCCCGGCGGTGAGACGTCCCGCCGGGGTGCGTACGGGGCGTTCAGTGGTCGAGTGGGCGTGTCTCACCCGTCAGATGCAGCCGTTCCCCACCGCGCAGTTCGAACAGTCCGCCCTCGGCCCCGTACGTCACGGTACCCGGCAGCAGGACCGGCGCCCTGAACTGCGCGCGCACCCGAACCGCGGTGGGGGCCGGTTGCTCGGCCAGGCACCGGGCGACGGTCCACATGCCGTGCGCGATGGCGCGCGGGAAGCCGAAGGCGCGTGCGGTCAGGGCGTGCAGGTGAATGGGATTGCGGTCCCCGGACACCGCCGCGTACCGCCGCCCGACGTCCCCGGCCAGCCGCCACTCGGCCGTCACGGGGAGGGGGCCGGGGTCCGAGGGCCGTGCCTCGGCGGGTGCGCCGGTGCGGTGCCGGGCGAGATAGGTGCTGGCCGACTCCCACACGGTCCGGTCCCCGGCACGGACCTCGGTGACCACGACGGCCTCGGTACCGCGCCGATGGGGCACGAGCTCCCCGGTCGACACGCCGATGTCGTAGGTGCCGTCCGGGGCGAGGGCCTCCCGCTGGGTGATCTCGATGGAGGTGTGCACCAGCCCGAGCAGGGGGAGGGGGAACTTCCGGCTCGCCATGATCCGCATGGCCAGCGGAAAGCCGAGGACATGGGGATAGCTGACCGGCAACGCGCCGGTGCCGGCGGGGAATCCGCAGACGCGCTCGTACGCGGCGAGACGGCCGGGGCCGACCCGGAACCCGGGCAGCTCGAGTCGGCCGCCGGCGAAGCCGGCGTCGGGGCCGGGGCGCTTGAAGGGGGACATGAGGGCGCCGCGCAGGAGGGCGGGAAGCAGCATGGGTGGTCTCCGGAACCTGGGAAGGAGGGGGCGCGGGTGCGCGGGGCGGAGGATCACGCGCCGAGCAGGCTCTGTCCGCAGACCCGTACGACCTGACCGTTCACCGCGCCCGACCCCGGACCGGACAGCCATGCCACCGTCTCGGCCACGTCCACCGGCAGGCCTCCCTGTCCGAGCGAGTTCATCCGGCGCCCCGCCTCCCGGACGAACAGCGGGACCGCCGCGGTCATCCGCGTCTCGATGAACCCGGGTGCCACCGCGTTCACCGTCACCCCGTGCTCGGCCTGCGCGCGGGGTGCCAGCGCCCGTACGAGCCCGATCACACCCGCCTTGCTCGCGGCGTAGTTCGTCTGCCCGACGTTCCCGGCGATCCCGGCGATCGACGAGGTGACCACGATCCGCCCCCCGCCGCCCGGTCCCTCCTCGGGCGAACCGTGCCCGCGCAGCACCCCGCGTGCCAGCAGGACGTCGGTCGTGCGCAGCACACTCGCGAGGTTCACTTCGAGTACCGAACCCCACCGCTCCGCCGCCATGTTGGCCAGTGTGCGGTCACGGGTGATCCCCGCGTTGTGGACGAGGACGTCCAGCCGTTCAGGCAGTGCGTCGGCGATGCGCGCGCCCGCGTCGTCCGCGGTGATGTCGAGCGTCAGCGCGGTGCCGCCGATCGACTCGGCCACCCGTCGCGCATCCGCCTCGGCGGCCGGCACGTCCAGGCACACCACGTGTGCGCCGTCCCGCGCCAGCGTGCGGGCGACCGCCTCGCCGATCCCGCGCGCCGCCCCGGTGACCAGCGCGATCCGCCCTGCGAGCGGCCGCGCCCAGTCCTCGGGAGCGATGACGTCCCCGCTCCCCACCTCGACGACCTGCCCGCTCACATACGCGGACCTCGGTGAGAGCAGGAAGCGCAGTGTCGACTCGGCGGCCTCGGCGTCGGCCAGCCGGACGAGCGTGACGGTCCGCCCCCGCCCCGTCTCCTTGCCGAGCGACCGGGTGAACCCCTCCAGGGCCTGCTGCACCGCCGCCTGGTGGTGGTCGGTGGGGTCCGGCGGTGAGCCCAGCACCACCACGCGGCCGCTCTCGGCGACCGACCGTACGACGGGGTGGAGCGCCGCGTGCACCTCGGCGAGCGCTTCGACATCCCGTACGCCGGTGGCGTCGAGGACGATCGCGGCGGGCCGCTCGGCACCGGCGGCAAGCCCGGTGCGGGCCAGCACCGGTGGCAGGTCCAGCGTGGACCTGCCCGCCGTGAGGTGCAGCAACGGGCCGCCCAGGGTGGGGCGTTCGGCGGACCAGCGGTGCAGCGCCACCGGTTGCGGAAGCCCCAGCCGCCGGGTGAGGAAGCGACCGGGCGCGGTCCTCGTGAAGCGCAGATAGCGGTCGGCCATGGTCCAGCTCCCAGCTCGCTCGTCCGTTTCCCGTGTCTTACTCTGGAGTAAGGTTACCCGGGGTAAGTCTCCCTCGGGCGTGAGGAGCAGATCGAGATGAGCAGTTCCCCCATCAGCACGCAGGTGCGGCGCGCAGCCGTCGTGGGTGGCAGCCGCATTCCCTTCGCGCGCTCGGACGGCCCTTACGCCACCGCCTCCGACCAGGAGATGCTGACGGCGGCGGTGGACGGGCTCGTCGCGCGGTACGGACTGGACGGTCCGGGCGCGGTCGGCGAGTTGGTCGCCGGGGCCGTGCTCAAGCACAGCCGTGACTTCAACCTCGCCCGGGAGACGGTGCTGGGCTCCGGGCTGGACGCCCGTACGCCCGCGTACGACGTCCAGCAGGCCTGTGGCACCGGTCTGCAGGCGGTGATCGCGGCGGCCAACAAGATCGCTCTGGGGCAGACGGAGTCCGCGATCGCGGGCGGCGCGGACACGGCGAGCGACGTGCCCCTCGGTGTGAACGACGCGCTGCGCCGCATCCTGCTGGAGGTCCGCCGGGCCACCTCGACCGCCGCCAGGCTCAGGGCGCTGGCGAGGATCCGTCCGGCCCACCTGGTCCCCGACATCCCGCGCAACGCCGAGCCGCGCACCGGCCTGTCCATGGGTGAGCACGCGGCGGTGACCGCCCGTGCCTGGGGAGTGACGCGCGAGGCGCAGGACGAGTTGGCGGCCACGAGCCACCGGCGGTTGGCGGCGGCGTACGAGCGCGGACTCCTCGCCGATCTGGTGGTCCCCTTCCGCGGTCTGGAACGCGACCAGAACCTGCGCCCCGACTCGACGCCGGAGAAACTGGCCCGCCTGAGGCCGGTGTTCGGCACCGGTGGACCCGACCCGACGATGACCGCGGGCAATTCGACTCCGCTCACGGACGGCGCCGCTGTGGTGCTGCTCGCGAGCGAGGACTGGGCACGTCGGCGCGGACTCGAACCGCTCGCCTATCTGACGGCGTACGAGACCGCGGCCGTCGACTTCGTCGGCGGGGACGTGGCGGGAGGCGAGGACGGACTGCTGATGGCCCCCGCGTACGCCGTTCCGCGCATGCTGGAGAGGACGGGATACGGCATGGAGGACTTCGACTTCGTCGAGATCCACGAGGCGTTCGCCTCCCAGGTGCTGGCGACGCTGTCCGCCTGGGAGAAGCGGGGACTCGCCCCGGTGGACCGCGCACGGCTGAACGTCGCGGGATCGTCCCTGGCCACCGGTCACCCCTTCGCCGCGACGGGCGCCCGGATCGTGGCGACGCTCGCGGCACTTCTCGCCGAACGCGACGCCCCGGGCCGCGGCCTGATCTCGATCTGCGCGGCCGGGGGACAGGGGGTCACCGCCATCCTCGAACGCGCCTGACGGCCATGGGGAGGAGGCTGCACAGCCCCGGCTCCGTACCATCCCCGAACCCGCACAGACTCCCCACGAGGGGGACGTACGATCGCGGTTCAAACCGGCGGTAACAGCGAGTCGCACCGACCGTTGAACGTCTCCCCGCGCATGTTGCGTACTCATGCAGCAGAGCAGTGCACAGCTGCGGTCCACAGGAGCTGCCCCATGCCCATCTCGTACTCGACCACGCCCGTTCCCGCCGTCCCGGCCGATCTCGACCACGACGGCGGGCCCGTGCTCGTGGCGCCGGAGACACGGCGGCTGAACGGCGAGGTGCGGGAGGCATACGTACCCCCGCTGGTGCCGCCGGTCACGCACGGCTCGCTCGCCGACGTGCCGTTCGAGAACGCGAGCGCGGTGCCCGGTCACCCGGTGCTCAGCCGCCGCGACCCGGACGGCGGCTGGACGGACGTGACGGCGGTTCAGTTCGCCGACCAGGTACTGGCCCTGGCCAAGGGCCTGATCGCCGAGGGCCTGATGCCCGGCGACCGGATCGCGATCATGTCCCGCACCACGTACGAGTGGACGCTGCTCGACTTCGCGGCCTGGGCGGCCGGCCTGGTCACGGTCCCCGTCTACCCCACCTCCTCGGTCTTCCAGACCCGCTGGATCCTCCAGGACTCCGGCGCGGTGGCCCTGGTGACGGAGACGGCCGGACAGGCGGCGTCCATCGGCCCGGAACGCAGCCTGCTGCCCGATCTGCGTCACCTGTGGGTGATGGAGAAGGGTCATGTCGAGCGCCTGGCCGAAATGGGTGACGCGGTACCGGACCAGGAGGTCTCCGTACGCCGGGGCATGCTCGGCCCGGACACACTGGCCACGCTCATCTACACCTCGGGCACCACGGGCCGGCCCAAGGGCTGCACCCTGTCGCACGGCAACTTCCTGGCGGAGGTCGACAACGCGATCGAACTGCTCCACCCGGTGTTCAAGGCGAAGATCAACGGTGATCCGTGCACGCTGCTGTTCCTGCCGTTGTCGCACGTCTTCGGCCGTATGGTGGCGGTCGCCTGCATCCGTGCGCGGGTGCGTCTGGGCCATGCGCCGAGCCTGCAGGCGCAGGATCTGATCGCCGACATGGCGAGCTTCAGGCCGACCTTCCTGCTGGCCATCCCGTACATGCTGGAGAAGGTCTTCAACAATGCGCGGGCGACGGCCGAACGGGGCGGCCGCGCGTCGCTGTTCGACCGCGCGGCAAGTGTGGCCCGTCGCTACGGCGAGGCGCAGGAGGCCCGGCAGCACGGCACGGGCCGGGGCCCGAGCGGGGCCCTGAAGGCGGCCCGCGCCCTCTACGACCCGCTCGTCTACCGCCGCATCCGCAACGCCCTCGGCGGCCGGGTCCGCCATGTCATCTGCGGCGGCTCCCCGTTGGGCCGGGACCTGGCGGCGTTCTACGCGGGCGCGGGCATAGAGATCTACGAGGGGTACGGCCTGACGGAGACGACCGGCGCGGCCACGGTCACCCCGCCCCTCAAACCCCGCCTGGGCACGGTCGGCTGGCCACTGCCCGGCACAAAGGTGCGTATCGCGGCGGACGGTGAGGTGCTGGTCCTCGGCGGTCAGGTGTTCCGGGGCTACTGGGATCCCCATGCGGGCGGGGTGGTTCCTTCCACACCGGACGGCTGGCTGCCGACGGGCGACATCGGGCGCCTGGACGACGAGGGCTATCTGACCATCACCGGGCGGAAGAAGGAGATCCTGATCACCGCCGGGGGGAAGAACGTGGCCCCGGCCCCCCTGGAGAACTGGCTGCGGTCCCACCCGCTCATCTCCCAGTGCCTGGTCCTCGGCGACCGCCGCCCCTTCGTCAGCGCCCTGATCACCCTGGACCCGGACGGCATCGTCCACTGGCGCCAGATGAACGGCAAGCATCCGGTACCGGCGGAACTCCTCAAGGACGACCCGGAGTTGCTCGCGGTACTGCAGCGAGCGGTGGACGAGGCCAACAAGATGGTCTCCCGCCCCGAGTCCATCCGCCGCTTCGCGGTCCTCCCCGTGGACTTCACGGAACAGGCCGGCCATCTGACCCCGTCGATGAAACTGCGCCGCGCAGTGATCATGCGGGACTTCGCCGCTCAGGTGGACGAGCTGTACAGGTAGCGGTTCCGGGCGCACGGCCCGGGCCGTGCGGTGGTGCCGGCCGGTCGCCGACGGCCGATTCACCCGCTCGGCCGTGGTCCCGGCGGTCCGTCGTGTCCGTGTCCGGCCGGGAGGTCGTACGACGGCGGACGACGGGCTTCCGCGGTCCCCCGAGCGACGTCGATCCCGGGCCCCGGGCGAGGCGGTCGCACTCGCCCGGGGCCCGCGCGTCGCCGTGAACGGCATCCGGGCCGGGCCGTCTCCGGCGCCGTCGACCGCCCCTCCCGCCGCGTCGCCTCCGGTGCCGGGCGCGGCAGGACCGGATCGCACATGTGGGGGTATCCCGACGGCCACGTCGCACGAAAGGGCGTATGCATGGAATAGCGGCGAAAGCGGCTGGAAAGGGAGTACTGCGCCATGACCTCAAGCGGCGAAGCAATCACCTGTCCGTTCGACTTCAGCAAGGCGCTGGAGTTCGATCCCACGCTCGCGGCGCTCATGGCTCGCGAATCCATCACCCGCATCCGGCTGCCGTACGGCGACGCCGACGCCTGGCTGGTCACCGGATTCGAGGGAGTGCGGCAGGTGACCACCGACCAGCGCTTCAGCCGCGCGGGGATCATGGGGTTCGACTATCCGCGGCTGACGCCGGAGCCCATCGTCTCCCCGGAGTCGATCAATGTGATGGACCCGCCGCACAGCACCCGGCTGCGCCGCCTGGCGTCGCAGGCCTTCGCCAAGCGGCATGTGGAGCTGATGCGGCGGAAGATCGTCCGGCTCGCGGACACGCTGCTCGACGAGATGGCCGAGCAAGGGCCGCCGGCGGATCTGGTCCAGCACCTGTCGAACCGGCTTCCCCAGCAGACGATCTACGACGTCCTCGGTATCCCCCGGGAGGACTGGCCCCGGATGCAGGAGTACGCCCACCAGCTGCTCGCCACGGGGCAGGACGGGCGCGAGACGGCCGCGAACGCCAAGGCCCGGTTGCGGGAGTACTTCGGCGAACTGATCCAGGAGCGGCGGCGCACCCCGGGCAGGGATCTGATCAGCGCGCTGGCCGCGGCCAAGGACGGCGAGGATGCGTTCGACGACCAGGAGCTGGCGGTCATGGCGCTGACACTGGTGCTCAGCGGTCAGGACACCGCCACCTGCCAGATCAGCAACATCTCCTACCTCCTGCTGACCCGGCCCGAGCTGATGAAGCACCTCAGAAGCCGGCCCGAGACCCTGACGGACGTCCTGAACGAGATGCTCCGCATCATCCCGTTCCGCAAGGGGGTCGGCATTCCCCGGGTGGCCCTCGAGGACGTGGAGTTCGACGGCGTGCTCATCCGGGCGGGTGACTTCGTCCATGTGTCGTACCTGACCGCCAACCGGGACGCCGAGCGCTACCAGGACCCGGGCACGATCGATCCGGAGCGTCCGTCCGCGCCGCACATGACCTTCGGCTGGGGCGGGCACCGGTGCATCGCCGTGCCGCTCGCCATGGCGGAGCTGGAGGTGGCCGTCGGGCGGTTGGTGGAGCGGTTCCCGAACCTCGGGCTCGCGGTGCCGCCGGAGGACGTGCAATGGGACACGGAGACGATCCGCCGCTTCCCGCTCGAGCTGCCCGTGACCTGGTGACCGCACGGCGCCTCGCGATCACGTACCGCGCAGGGACGCCGACCGAAAAGCAGGAGCCCCTTGCGCCGAGTGGCGCACGGGGCTCCTTGGGTACTGCTGTCCGTTCCGGATCGAAGCGATCGGACTCGATGAGCCGAAGGCCTGGAACCGAAGACCGAATCTCCGAGACCGGTGACTCAGATGGCGGTGACGTTCTCCGCCTGCGGGCCCTTCGGGCCCTGGGTCACGTCGAAGCTCACCTGCTGGTTCTCCTCAAGCGAGCGGAAGCCGTTCGCATTGATCGCGGAGTAGTGGACGAAGACGTCGGGGCCGCCGCCTTCCTGGGCGATGAAGCCAAAGCCCTTTTCGGCGTTGAACCACTTCACGGTTCCGGTAGCCATAAGCCCTCCTTGGGCCCAAAGGGTTGCCCTGCTCCAGAACCTGCAAGTGTGAAAACTAAGCGCCGCACAACTGCACGTCTCTGAAAACGACGAGAGCCCGCGGTCACATGCTCCGCAGGCTCTGTACTGCAAGGAAACCAAACTGCAACTTGCGGCGAGCCTAGCACGGGGGCAGCCGAAAGCAACAGAGGTCAAGATCGCTTCACCCGAACGTTTCAGTGGGTGGTGGGCGGGATTGACGTCGCCGCTTCACATGGTAGTCCCAAAGGTGGACAACAGTGGTCCAGGAGGTTCACCAGGCCCTTCGGGGACCCTGGGGCCGTCACGGTATCGCATGGGGTCTAGTCTCGCGATGTGGACAATTCTCGCACCCGGCCGCGCGTCGGCCACATCCAGTTCCTGAACTGCCTACCCCTGTACTGGGGGCTCGCGAGAACCGGCACCCTTCTGGACTTCGAGCTGACCAAGGACACCCCCGAGAAGCTCAGCGAGCAGCTGGTGCGGGGAGACCTCGACATCGGTCCCGTCACCCTCGTCGAGTTCCTCAAGAACGCCGACGACCTGGTCGCCTTCCCCGACATCGCGGTCGGCTGCGACGGACCGGTGATGTCCTGCGTGATCGTCTCCCAGGTGCCCCTGGAGCAACTGGACGGCGCCAGGGTCGCCCTCGGCTCCACCTCGCGGACCTCCGTACGCCTCGCCCAGCTGCTGCTCGCCGAGCGGTACGGGGTGACGCCGGAGTACTACACCTGCCCGCCCGACCTCAGCCTGATGATGCAGGAGGCCGAAGCGGCGGTGCTGATCGGCGACGCCGCCCTGCGCGCGAACCTCCACGACGGGCCGCGCTACGGCCTCGCCGTGCACGACCTCGGCACGCTGTGGAAGGAGTGGACGGGGCTGCCGTTCGTCTTCGCGGTGTGGGCCGCCCGGCGCGACTACCTGGACCGGGAGCCTGTCATCACCCGCAAGGTCCACGAGGCCTTCCTCGCCTCCCGCAACCTCTCCCTGGACGAGGTCGGCAAGGTCGCGGAGCAGGCGGCCCGCTGGGAGTCCTTCGACGAGCAGGTCCTGGAGCGGTACTTCACGACGCTCGACTTCCGATTCGGCGACGCCCAGCTGGCGGCCGTCGCCGAGTTCGCGCGGCGGGTCGGGCCGACCACCGGCTTCCCGTCGGACGTCGAGGTGAAGCTCCTCCAGCCGTAGCGAAGTTGTTCCTGGCTCCCGGGACGCAGGACACCGTCCGTACGCCCCCGGGGACTACGCTGCTGGGAGTCGTACGGGGGAGGGGTGGAGGGCATGCAGCCTCTGGAGGCCGGGGAACCCGCCGTCGTGGGGCCCTACCGGCTGCTCGGCAGACTCGGCTCGGGCGGAATGGGCCGCGTCTACCTGGGGCGCAGCGCCGGCGGGCGCACGGTCGCGGTCAAGGTCGTGCATCCGCACTTCGCGCTGGACGAGGAGTTCCGAGCCCGGTTCCGCCGCGAGGTGGACGCCGCGCGGCGGGTCGGCGGTGCCTGGACCGCACCGGTCCTGGACGCGGACCCGGAGGCGTCGGTGCCGTGGGTCGCCACCGGGTACGCGGCGGGCCCCTCCCTGACCTCGGCGGTGACGGACTCCGGCCCGCTGCCGCTCCCGGCGGTGCGGGCGCTGGGCGCGGGGCTCGCCGAGGCGCTCGTGGCGGTGCACGCGCTCGGCCTGGTCCACCGGGACGTGAAACCTTCGAACGTCCTGCTGACCCTGGACGGTCCGGTCCTCATCGACTTCGGCATCGCGCGCGCCATCGACGGCACGGCGTCCATCACCTCCACGGGCGTCTCCATCGGCTCGCCCGGCTACATGTCGCCCGAGCAGATCCTCGGCAAGGGCGTCGCGGGAGCGGCGGACGTCTTCTCGCTGGGCGCGGTACTGGCCTATGCGGCGACGGGGCGGCCGCCCTTCCCCGGCGACTCGTCCGCGGCGCTGCTGTACAAGGTCGTCCACGAGGAGCCGGAACTCGACGGACTCGACGACGAGTTGCGGGAACCGGTTGCCCTGTGCCTCGCCAAGGACCCGGCGAAGCGTCCCGCTCCCGTGGAGCTGGCCCGGCGCCTCGCCCCGCAGGGCGCGGCGCGCCTGGTGTCCGAGGGCTGGCTGCCCGGCCCGCTGGTGGAACAGGTCAGCCGCAAGGCCGTGCAGCTGCTGAACCTGGAGGCGGAGGCGGCGCCTTCGGGTCCGGCCCGATCCGGTGGGGCGCCGACGGTCGAGCCGTCGGCGGCCGGTGCACGCGTGGACGTGGCTCCGGCGGGGGCCGAAGCCGCCGTGCCCGTGGGGGTCTTCGGCCCGCCGCCCGTGATGACCGCTTCCGGCGCGCCCTCCACCCATGTGCCGCGGCCGCGCGAACGGCAGGAGCCGCAGGACGCCGTGCCGTCCGACGCCGACGGCCCCGGGAGACTCTCCGTCAGCCTCGCCACCACCTCCGTGCCGGGGACCGGCGGTCGCGGCCGGCGGATGAGCTGCACCATCGCGCTGGCGGTCGCGGGCGCGCTGGCCGCGGTGACGGTCGGTTCGGCATTTCTCCTCGGGATGTTCGACAAGGACGACTCGGCCGACGACACCGCGGCCGGGGGCGCGCCCACCCATGGTTCGGCCACCCCGGGCACCGGCGGTTCCGGTGTGCCCGCCGCCTATCTCGGTACGTGGGAGGGCGATGCGACGGCCCTCGGGGGCACCCTTCCCGCGGGCACCTTCCGCGTCACCGTCAAACAGGCCGGGGTGGGCGAGGAGATCGGGCTCTTCCGGTCCACCGACCAACTCGGCGGCATCTGCGACGACGTACTCCTCCTCAAGCGGGTCACGGACCGTCAGCTCGTCGCCACGAGCGTGGCCAAGGAGTCCTCCAACCCGCCGACGTGCACCACCGGACGGCACGAGGTGCGGCTGACGCCGGCCGGCGCCGACCTGGAGTACGAGACGGACAACCCGGACGCGGGCAACCCGACCTCGCGCCTGGCGAAGGTCGGCTGACCCACGATTCGCCGGAGTCGGGCAGGGTCCGGCGCTTAACCTGTCGGCGTGGATCTGGACCTCTGGGTGACCGCCGGCGCCGTGCTGTGGGGCGCGGCGGCCGGGGTCCTGGTGCCCCGGGCCGCCTACCGGCTCTCCGTCGAGCCCGGGCAGCCCTGGCGGGACCGGTGTCCCGACGGACATCCGATCGGCGGCTGGGTCGGTCCGGCGCGATGTGCGGACGGACGGCCGTACGGCCCCGGGACCGCGCTCGTGTGCGGGGCCACCGCGCTGGTCTGCGCGGTGCTCGCGCTCGCCACGGGTACCCGTCCCGAACTGCTCGTCTGGCTGCTGATCGCCCCCGTCGGCGTCCTGCTGACGATCGTGGACTTCCGGGTGCAGCGGCTGCCGGACGTCCTCACCCTGCCGCTGGCCGCACTCGCCCCGCTTCTGCTCGGCGCCGCCGCGGCCCTGCCCGAGCACGCGGGGAGGTGGCCCACCGCGCTCCTCGGTGCGCTCGTACTCGGCGTCGGGTACTTCCTGCTCTTCCTCGTCAACCCGAACGGCATGGGATTCGGCGACGTCAAACTCGCGCCCGGACTCGGGGCGGTGCTCGGCTGGTACGGCCTGCCCACCGTGGTGCTCGGGACGTTCGCCGGGTTCCTCTTCGGCGGGCTGTACGGCCTCGCGCTCGTCCTCGCCCGCCGGGCCGGGCGCCGGACCGCGATCCCGTTCGGGCCGTTTCTCATCGCCGGCGCGTTCGTCGGGCTGCTGATCGGGGCGTACGCGGCCTGACGTGGGGCCCGCGAAACCGCTGGCGTAGGCTGGTTCGGTCCGCCCACCCGTCTCCCACCACCCCCTTGCTTCGAATGGGCCTCGCGCCCGATTTCCTCACCCTTACGAAAGGGACGCCCGGTGACCGAGAAGGCCGACCTTCAGTCCGTCCTCGACCGCGCCGCCGCCGGTGGGCGGATCACTCCCGAAGAAGCGCTCGCCCTCTACCGCGACGCTCCGCTGCACGCGCTGGGTGCCGCGGCGGACGCCGTGCGCCGCCGCAAGTACGCCGGTATCGAGCACATCGCGACGTACATCATCGAGCGCAACATCAACTACACGAACGTCTGTGTGACGGCGTGCAAGTTCTGCGCCTTCTACGCGGCCCCCAAGGACACGGCCAAGGGCTGGACCCGGGACCTCGACGACATCCTGCGCCGGTGCGCGGAGACCGTCGAACTGGGCGGCACGCAGATCATGTTCCAGGGCGGACACCACCCGGACTACGGCGTCGAGTACTACGAGAAGCACTTCCGTGCCATCAAGGACGCCTTCCCGCAGCTGGTCATCCACAGCCTGGGGGCGTCCGAGGTCGAGCACATGGCGCGCATCTCCGGCGTCTCGGTGGAAGAGGCCATCACGCGTATCCACGCCGCCGGGCTGGACTCCTTCGCCGGTGCCGGTGCCGAACTCCTCCCCGAGCGGCCGCGCAAGGCGATCGCCCCGCTCAAGGAGAGCGGCGAGCGCTGGCTGGAGATCATGGAGACCGCGCACAACCTGGGCGTCGAGTCCACGTCCACCATGCTCATGGGCACCGGCGAGACCAACGCCGAGCGTATCGAGCACCTGCGGATGATCCGTGAAGTGCAGGACCGCACGGGCGGTTTCCGGGCCTTCATCCCGTACACCTACCAGCCCGAGAACAACCATCTGAAGGGCCGCACCCAGGCCACTCTCTTCGAGTACCTGCGGATGATCGCGATCGCCCGTGTGTTCCTCGACAACGTCCAGCACATCCAGGGCTCGTGGCTGACCACCGGCAAGGAGGTCGGTCAGCTGTCCCTGCACTACGGCGCGGACGACCTCGGCTCGATCATGCTCGAGGAGAACGTGGTCTCGTCCGCCGGGGCGAAGCACCGGTCCAACCGGCTAGAGATCATCGACCTGATCCGCAGGGCGGGGCGCGTCCCGGCCCAGCGTTCGACGACGTACGAGCACCTCGCCGTCCACGACGACCCGGCGGACGACCCGGTCGACGAGCGCGTCATGTCCCACATCTCGTCGACGGCGATCGAGGGCGGAACCGCCCATCCCGAACTGAAGCTTCTCGCCTCCAACTAGCCCGCGCGTGCTGACGATCCATGCCGCCGGCCTCCTGATCACGGGGGACCGGCGGCCTTCCGTGCCCGGTGGGGCGGTGCTCGTCGACGGAAGACGGTGCGCGGGCGTCGGCGCGTACGAGGAACTGGCGGCGGCGCATCCGACCGCCCGGGTGCGGCGCTGGCCGGGAATCCTCACGCCCGGGCTGCTGAATCCGTACGGGCCCGAGCTGCTGGAGGCCGCGTACCACCCCGATCCGCGCGAGGCCGACGAGCTGGGCACCGAGCCGATCACGGGCGAGGCCCTCGCCGCTCTGGCGGTCGGGGACACACGCTGGGGCGCGAGCGCACGGCGCGGAGTACAGCGGATGCTGGCGCACGGAACCGTCGCCGTGGCCGGCCGGCTGTCTCGGCCAGCCGTGGTGGACGCCGTGCATCGCGCCGGACTGCGGCGGCAGGAGCGCTCGGAGCGTCCCGCGGGCCCGCCGTCCCTCGACCCGCTGGCCGGACGGAGTCCGGCCCAGGTGTGGGCATCGCCGCTTCCGCCCGAGGTCGTGGCGGACCGGGACGCGACGTTCGCGGTGTTCGACGTCCCGGACGAGGCCGCGCTCGCCGAGCGCGGAGCGGGTACCTGTGTGGCGACGGTCCTCGCGGGGCGGCTCGTGTACCGGCGTCGCTGACGGGCCGGCCCGTCAGCGGATCGAGGGTCCGAACCCCGCGTCCGCCCCGTGCCGTTGACCGCCGAGCCGTGCCGCCGAACCGTGGTACGAACGGCTTGGCGGCGGCCGGGTACTGCCGCCGGTACCGGACAGCCGGCACGTCGCGCCGCGGCCGGTGCCGGTGGTTCGGTGAGGGGGGCCCGGAGCGGCGCCCGGCCTCGGGGAGCGGGACGCCCGGCGTACCGGCCGGGTGCCTCGGGCCCGCTCGCCCCGTACTGCCACAATGGGGACCGTGACCCGCGCATCCCTGGACAAGCAGCCGCACGAAGTCGCCTCGATGTTCGACGACGTGGCGGAACGGTACGACCTGACGAACGACCTGCTGTCGCTCGGACAGGACCGGGTCTGGCGCAAGGAGGTCGCGAGGGCCGTGGACGCGCGTCCCGCGCAGAAGGTCCTGGACCTCGCCGCCGGTACGGCGACCTCGTCCCTTCCCTTCACGCGCACGGGCGCGTACGTCGTCCCCTGCGACTTCTCGCTCGGGATGCTCCAGGTGGGCAAGAAGCGGCTTCCCTGGATGCCGTTCACGGCCGGCGACGCGACACGGCTGCCGTTCAAGGACGACGTCTTCGACGCGGTGACGATCTCCTTCGGCCTGCGGAACGTGCAGGACACGGAAGCGGCGCTGCGCGAGCTGTACCGGGTGACCAAGCCCGGTGGGCGGGTCGTGATCTGCGAGTTCTCACACCCGACCTGGGCCCCCTTCCGCACGGTCTACACCGAGTACCTGATGCGCGCGCTTCCGCCGGTGGCCCGCGCGGTCTCCTCCAACCCCGACGCGTACGTCTACCTCGCGGAGTCCATCCGTGCCTGGCCCGACCAGCCCGCGCTGGCCGAGCGGCTGCGCACGGCGGGCTGGTCGTCGGTGGCGTGGCGGAACCTCTCGGGTGGGATCGTGGCGCTGCACCGCGGTTTCAAGGAGATCTGAGGGTCTCCGCCCCAAGGACCCGGACCCGAATTCGGCTGCGCGGCGTCAGGTCACCTGAGCACCTCGAAGGCGCTGCCCGGCTCGTCGAGTTCGCGGCGCAGTCCGCCCGGTGGCGGAATGGGCAGCCGTGGCTCGCGGACCCCGGCGCCCCCGCCGCCCTCGCCCTCCCCGAGATCGAACCACACGGTGACCACGGCACCGCGTGGTACCTCGGCACCGGGCAAGGGGTACTGACGGACGACGTAGTCGACGACGATGAGATGGAATTCCGGCCGGTCGGGTGCGGCCAGCAGCACGCCCTGCTTCGCGGCGGCCTCGCGCGCGTCCATCGCCATCAGGCCGACCAGCCGCGGCACACGCACTTCGGGTGGTTTGGGTGTTATACGCACAGATTTCACCCCCAGCGGTACTGGAAGGGTAACCGGCCGAGGGTGCCACCCGGAAGCGTCACGTGTCTTTCTGTAGCAGTCGACTACCGAACGTCACAGATCGAGTCGGTAGCAGTGCGCGGGCCCTCCCAGAGTGGGGTGCGTGAACACCTCGGCGAGCTCCATGCCCAGGCGCCGGGTCACCGCGACGGACCGCTCGTTGGCGGGCAGGACCATCGCCACGACCCGGGGCACCCCTGCCGTCCGCAGGCGCTCCAGCGTGGCGTGCGCCGCCGCGGTGGCATAGCCCCTGCCCCAGTGGGCCCGCCCGAGGCGCCAGCCGATCTCGATCTCGCCCTCCGGGCCCCACCCACCGGGCCACGGCTGCGCGCCCGTGAAACCGATGACCTCGCCCGAGTCGTCGAGCATGGTCCACAGGCAGAAGCCGCGCTCGGCGTCGTGTCTGCGCTGGCGTGCGGTGAGCTCCTCGTACACGGACAGCTCGGCGGCCCGGCCGCCGTGGAACTTCATGACCTCGGGGTCGTCGAAGATCCGGTGCCAGGCGAAGGCGTCCTCGTCGCTGGGAACGCGGAGCAGCACGTCGGGGAGAGCTCGGTTCACGGAGGGCAGCCCTTCAGCCGGGGGATCGATACCGCTGAATAGACTGCCCATGTCCCGTGCCCGTCAGCACATCGTTTTCGCCGATGATTTCGGCGCATTCACCGCTGCCGGTGCCCGTGTCGCCGTTGCCGTCGTCGAGCCTTGGGGAGACCCGCCGTGACCGAGCCCCAGCCCCTTACCGAACACACCGCCGATGTGATCGTCGTCGGGGCCGGGCCAGCCGGTTCCACCACCGCCTACTACCTGGCGAAGGCCGGGCTCGATGTCCTGCTGCTGGAGAAGACCGCGTTCCCGCGCGAGAAGGTGTGCGGCGACGGCCTCACGCCCCGTGCCACCAAGCAGCTCGTGTCGATGGGCATCGACATCTCCGAGGAAGCCGGCTGGCTGCGCAACAAGGGCCTGCGCATCATCGGCGGCGGGGTGCGGCTCCAGCTGGACTGGCCCGACCTCGCCTCGTACCCGAACTACGGTCTGGTCCGCAAGCGCGACGATTTCGACGAGCAGCTGGCGCGGCAGGCGCAGAAGGCCGGAGCGCGCCTGTACGAGCGGTGCAACGTGGGCGCGCCCGTCGTCGACGACCGCACCGGCCGTATCACCGGCGTGCACGCCAAGCTGGGCGAGGACAAGCGCGAGGTGACCTTCCACGCCCCGCTGGTGGTGGCCGCCGACGGCAACTCCACGCGCCTGTCGCTGGCGATGGGCCTGCACCGCCGTGAGGACCGCCCCATGGGCGTCGCGGTGCGCACCTACTTCACCTCCCCCCGCCACGACGACGACTACCTGGAGTCCTGGCTGGAGCTCTGGGACCGGAGGGGCGGTCAGGAGCGGCTCCTGCCGGGCTACGGCTGGATCTTCGGCATGGGCGACGGCACCTCGAACGTCGGCCTGGGCGTCCTGAACACCTCCGCCGCCTTCAAGGAGCTGGACTGGCGCGAGGTCCTCAAGGCCTGGTGCGCCTCGATGCCCGAGGACTGGGGCTACACCCCCGAGAACATGACGGGCCCGATCCGCGGCGCGGCCCTCCCCATGGCCTTCAACCGCCAGCCGCACTACACCAAGGGCCTGTTGCTCGTCGGCGACGCGGGCGGCCTGGTGAACCCCTTCAACGGCGAGGGCATCGCGTACGCCATGGAGTCGGGCCAGATCGCGGCGGACGTCATCGTCCAGGCCCTGGCCCGGGCGACCCCCGCCCAGCGCGAGATGGCCCTGCAGAACTACCCGAAGATCCTCAAGGACACCTACGGCGGTTACTACACGCTGGGTCGCGCTTTTGTGAAGCTGATCGGCAACCCGAAGGTGATGAAGATCGCGGCGCAGCGGGGCCTGACCCATCCGCTGCTGATGAAGTTCACGCTGAAGCTCCTCGCCAACCTGACCGACCCGACCGGCGGCGACGCGATGGACCGGGTCATCAACGGCCTGTCGAAGGTGGCCCCGAAGGCCTGACCGACGGTACGGGGGCGCCGGACGGTCATGGGAACCGGTCCGGCGCCCGTCGTCACGCCTGTGTTCCCTTTCGGGTGAATCCTGCACCGTTGTGAGGATGCGGTGGGTGACCCGGCCGTGCCCTGTCGTCGCGGTGCCCGCTCTCCCTACCCTCCCGTATCCATGACAACAGAACACCAGGGAACGACCCGCAGACGGTTCCTGGCGGGCGCCGGGGGTGCGGTGGGGGCCTTCGCGTTATGGCCGGACACCGCCGCCGCCTCCACCGGTAAGCACGTCGCCGTCCTCGGCGGCGGCGTCTCCGGACTCAGCGCAGCCCAGGAACTCGCCGAACGCGGCTACAGCGTGACCGTCTACGAGTACTACGATGTGCTCGGCGGCAAGGCACGCTCGATGGACGTCCCCGGAACCGGCACGGGCGGCCGCAGACCGCTGCCCGGCGAACATGGCTTCCGCTTCTTCCCGGGCTTCTACCGGAACCTGCCGGACACCCTGCGCCGCATCCCCTTCCCCGGCAACGAGAACGGCGTCCACGACAACCTCCGCGGCGGCACGGAGGCGCTCTTCGCCCGAGAGGCCGGCCGTCCGGATCTTCACTTCCCGCTGCGGCGGGTCACCACGCCGCCCGCGCCGGGCGACATCACGCCGTCGTGGCTCCGCGACCAGATCCTCTCCGTCCTCGACCTGGGCAGCCGGCTGCCCGCGTACGAGGCCGCCTACTTCGCCGACCGCGTCCTCGTCCACCTCACCAGCTGCGACGCGCGCCGGGAGGACCAGTGGGAGAAGACCACCTGGTGGGACTTCATCCGCGCCGAGCGGATGAGCGAGGAGTACGGCACGCTCCTCGGCGTCGGGCAGACCCGCAACCTCGTCGCCACCCGGGCCGAGATCGCCTCCACCCGTACCGTCGGCCGCGTCATCATCGAGGCGCTGCTGCTGTGGGGCCTGCTCGGCCGGGGCATGGACGGCGACGCGGACATCGACCGGGTGCTCGACGCCCCGACGAGCGAGGCCTGGATCGACCCGTGGTCCGCCCATCTGCGCTCCCTCGGCGTCGGGTTCGTGCTCGGCACGGAGGTGCGGGAGGTGCTGTACGAGGGCGGGCAGGTCAGCGGCGTCAGGGTCGCGGCCCGTGACAGCGGCGTCGAACGCACCGTCACGGCCGACCACTACGTCTCGGCCATGCCCGTGGAGCACGCCCGGCGCACCTGGGGCGCCGCCCTGCGCGCGGCCGACCCGCAGCTCGCCCGGTGCGACGCGTTGCAGACGGACTGGATGACCGGTGTGCAGTTCTATCTGCGCACGCCGACGCCCGTCGTCCACGGGCACATCAACTGCCTCGACTCACCCTGGTCGGTGACGGGGATCGGGCAGGCGCAGTTCTGGGACGTCCGGAACTTCTCGCAGGACTACGGCGACGGGACCGCCCATGACTGCCTGTCCGTGATCGTCTCGGAGTGGGACAAGCCGGGCATCCTGTACGGCAAGAAGGCCCGTGAGTGCACGCGCGAGGAGATCGTCGAGGAGTGCTGGGCGCAGCTGAAGGACGCGCTGAACGACTCCGGCAAGACGGTGCTGACGGACGCCGACCGGCTCGGCTGGTTCATGGATCCGGCCGTGACAGGGCTCGGCGGCCCCGATCCGCAGAACCGCGAGCCACTCCTGATCCATCCCACGGGCACGCTCTACAACCGCCCGTCGGCGAGGACCGCCGTGCCGAACTTCTTCCTCGCCGGCGACTACGTCCGCACCGATGTGGACCTGGCGACGATGGAAGGCGCCAACGAGTCGGCGCGCCGCGCCGTCAACGCGCTGCTCGACCGGGACGGCTCCGAGGCCGAACGGTGCCGGATCTGGGAGCTGTACCGACCGCCGGAGATGGAGCCCCTCAAGCGGGTCGACGAGGTGCGCTACCGCCTCGGCCTGCCGAACACCTTCGACCTCGGATGAGGAGGAGGGCCGCTGCCCCCGAGCGGCTGCGGCCCTTCACTCCCCATGACTTCCCGGCTGCTTGTTCAGAGCACCCGGACCGCGCCGGACGGCGGGTCGTACGACAGCGGCTTCTCCACCACACCGGTGGAGGGGTTCTGCGCGCCGACGAACATGCCGTCGCCGACGTACACGCCGACGTGGTACGCGCTGCCCGCACCGCCCCAGTAGAGGATGTCGCCCGGCTGCAGATTGCTGAGCGAGACCTGGGTGCCGGCGGTCGACTGGCCCTGGGAGACGCGCGGAAGGCTGACGCCCACCTGCTTGAACGCGGCCTGCACAAGACCGGAGCAGTCCCACGAGTTGGGGCCGGTGCCGCCCATGACGTACGAGTCACCGATCTGCGCCTTGACGAAGGCGATGACCGCGGCGGCCGAACCGGTCGCCGTGGAGGTGCTCGTCGCGGTGCTGTTCGACGCGGCGGTGAGGACGGTGCGCTCGGCGCTGCGCGAGGCGGCGGCCGCCGCGGCCTTGCGCGCGGCCTCGGCCTTGCGCTTGGCCTCCGCGGCCTTCTTCTTGGCTTCGGCGAGGTCCGCCTTTGCCTGCTTTGCGGCCTTTGCGGCGGCCGCGTCACGCTCGGCCTGCAGCTGGTAGTTGGCAGCGGCCTGCTGGGTGGCGGCCGCGGACTGCGCGACCTGCTGGGCCAGGTCGGTGGTCAGGGTGGGCAGTTCGAGCGTCTGCGTCACCGGCTCGGCGGCGTTCGCCGTGGCCGAAGCTCCGGCGGCGGCCAGACCGAGGACGCCCCCGGCAACCCCGGCCCGCATCGCGATCGTCGACGCGCTGCGGTTGCGGGGCTTCCGGTGGCTGCGTATGTGAGCGGTGTGGGACATGAGAACAAGCGGTATCAGGGGCTCCTCCATACCTTCAAGAAACGTGTGGTGCGCCACAGTTGTTCAATCGACACCTCAAATCCCCTTCGCGTCAATCCTTATTGACGCCGTAACGGACATTGTGGACAGTAGTGATCAAGCCTGTGATCACGGCCTTTCGTCGTTACGTCCGGATTGCTCTGCGCCTACCATCGGTCGACCCAGGTGGCCAAGCCCCGTTTATCGGATCATCTTCCGATGTGGCGCAGGTCACGGAACGGTCACCGCTGCGGCGGCGTCCCGCGCGCGGATGGTGTCCTTCGCGTCCGTCCGTATGTGCACCCCGTCCTCCGTGAGGTCGGGCCTCCGGCTCGTGAACGCGTGCACACGTCCACATCCGTCCTCACACCTCCCACTGACGTGTGAACGGAGTCCACTATCAAGGGATCGTGCCCAGGGCGAATTTGCCTCGATCGACTTCCCTTTGATAGTGCGAAACGGCTCCGACCAGCGACGACGAGCGAAAATGTCACCTCTTGGTGATCGCTCGACTGCTTCGCGTACGAAGATCACCGCTCATCCGACTTCATGATCCTTCGCCAGGTGGTGGAGATCACAAAGTACGTGGTGACCCCCGTGTCGCAGATCACATACCGGCGGGCATAAGATGCGGGGCAGTTGGGCTTGTGACCTGCTTCACATGTGCGCGATCTTCGCTGGGGCGAGTGGGGTTCGTGGGACAGGTGGGGCGGCCGCGAACCCGGCGCAACCGCCAGCAGTCAGTGCCGACTGAGAGGAGCGAGGAGCGGTGAACGCGTATGCGCCCATCCTCGTACTGGGAGCCCTCGGGGCAGGCTTTGCGATCTTCTCCGTGGTCATGGCCACGCTGATCGGTCCGAAGCGGTACAACCGCGCCAAGCTCGAGGCGTACGAGTGCGGTATCGAACCGACCCCCACGCCGGCCGGTGGCGGGCGCTTCCCGATCAAGTACTACCTGACGGCGATGCTCTTCATCGTCTTCGACATCGAGATCGTCTTCCTCTATCCGTGGGCCGTCACCTTCGACGCCCTCGGAGTTTTCGGGCTCGTGGAGATGCTGCTCTTCGTGCTCACCGTCTTCGTCGCGTACGCGTACGTATGGCGGCGCGGCGGCCTGGAATGGGACTGAGGGGCCACTAGTCATGGGACTCGAAGAAAAGCTGCCGAGCGGTTTCCTTCTCACCACCGTCGAGCAGGCCGCGGGCTGGGTGCGCAAGGCGTCGGTCTTCCCCGCCACCTTCGGCCTCGCCTGTTGTGCCATCGAGATGATGACCACCGGCGCCGGCCGCTACGACCTGGCGCGCTTCGGCATGGAGGTCTTCCGCGGCTCGCCCCGGCAGGCGGACCTGATGATCGTCGCGGGCCGTGTCAGCCAGAAGATGGCGCCGGTCCTCCGGCAGGTCTACGACCAGATGCCGAGCCCCAAGTGGGTGATCTCCATGGGGGTCTGCGCCTCCTCGGGCGGCATGTTCAACAACTACGCGATCGTCCAGGGCGTGGATCACATCGTCCCGGTCGACATCTATCTGCCGGGCTGTCCGCCGCGGCCCGAGATGCTGATGGACGCGATCCTCAAGCTCCACCACAAGATCCAGACCTCGAAGCTCGGCGTCAACGCCGAGGAGGCGGCCCGTGAGGCGGAGGAAGCGGCGCTCAAGGCACTCCCGACGATCGAGATGAAGGGGCTGCTGCGATGAGCGATGCGAAGAGCAACGGTGCGAACACGCCGGGCGACGGCGTGAACGGCAACGGCGTCAACCCCGAGAAGGACCTCGGCGCCGCCAACCTGCCGGGTATGCGCGGCGACCACGGCGAGGAGATCCGCGTCCAGCGCGGCATGTTCGGCGCCAACAACGGAGGGGACACCTCCGGATACGGCGGCCTGGTCCGCTCCGTCCGTCTCCCCGGCGCCGCGACGCGGCCCTACGGAGGCTGGTTCGACGAGGTCGCCGACGAACTCGAGGGCGCACTCGAGGAACAGGGCCTCGTCCCCGGCAACGCCATCGAGAAGACCGTCGTCGACCGGGGCGAGGTGACCTTCCACATCGAACGCGAGTACCTGGTCGCCGTTGCCCAGACCCTGCGCGACGACCCGGCGCTCCGCTTCGAACTGTGCACGGGCGTGAGCGGAGTGCACTATCCCGGCGACAAGGGCCGCGAGCTGCACGCCGTCTACCACCTGCGCTCGATCACCCACAACCGGGTGATCCGCCTGGAGGTCAGCGCACCCGACGCGGACCCGCACGTCCCGTCCCTCGTCCCCGTCTATCCCACCAACGACTGGCACGAGCGCGAGACGTACGACTTCTTCGGCCTGATCTTCGACGGCCACCCGGCGCTGACGCGGATCATGATGCCCGACGACTGGCAGGGGTTCCCGCAGCGCAAGGACTATCCCCTCGGCGGAATCCCCGTCGAGTACAAGGGCGCCCAGATCCCGGCTCCGGACCAGCGGAGGTCGTACTCATGAGCACGCAGACTCCGTCCTCCGCCTCCGCGCGCGAGACGACCGAAGGCACCGTCTACACGGTCACCGGCGGCGACTGGGACGAGGTGGTCCAGTCCGCGGCCCGCGCCGACGACGAACGCCTCATCGTCAACATGGGCCCGCAGCACCCGTCCACGCACGGCGTGCTCCGGCTCATCCTGGAGATCGAGGGCGAGACCGTCACCGAGGCCCGCTGCGGCATCGGCTATCTCCACACCGGTATCGAGAAGAACCTCGAGTACCGCACATGGACGCAGGGCACCACGTTCGTGACGCGCATGGACTACCTCACGCCGTTCTTCAACGAGACGGCGTACTGCCTCGCGGTCGAGAAGCTTCTCGGCATCGAGGACGAGGTGCCGGACCGCGCCACGATCATCCGGGTGCTCCTGATGGAGCTCAACCGGCTGTCCTCCCACCTGGTGTGCATCGCCACCGGAGGCATGGAGCTCGGCGCCACCACGATCATGATCTACGGCTTCCGTGACCGGGAACTGATCCTCGACATCTACGAGCTGATCACCGGTCTGCGGATGAACCACGCCTATATCCGCCCCGGCGGACTCGCCCAGGACCTGCCGCCGGGCGCGGTGGACCAGATCCGCGAGTTCGTGAAGAAGATGAAGAAGAACCTCCCGGAGTACGACAAGCTCGCCACCGGGAACCCCATCTTCAAGGCGCGTATGCAGGACATCGGCTATCTCGACCTGGCCGGCTGCATGGCCCTCGGCGCCACCGGCCCGATCCTGCGCTCCGCCGGGCTGCCGCACGACCTGCGCAAGGCCCAGCCCTACTGCGGCTACGAGACGTACGACTTCGAGATCCCGACCGCGGACACCTGCGACGCCTACGGCCGCTTCCTCGTCCGTCTCGAGGAGATGCGCCAGTCGCTCGCGATCGTCGAGCAGTGCCTGGACCGGCTGCAGCCCGGACCTGTCATGGTGGCCGACAAGAAGATCGCCTGGCCCGCGCAGCTGGCCCTCGGGCCGGACGGGCTCGGCAACTCCCTCGACCACATCAAGAAGATCATGGGCACCTCCATGGAGGCCCTGATCCACCACTTCAAGCTGGTGACCGAGGGATTCCGGGTCCCGCCGGGACAGGCGTACGCGGCGGTCGAGTCGCCCAAGGGCGAACTCGGGGTGCATGTCGTGTCCGACGGCGGCACCCGCCCCTACCGGGTCCACTTCCGTGACCCGTCCTTCACCAACCTGCAGGCCATGGCGGCGATGTGCGAGGGCGGCCAGGTCGCCGACGTGATCGTCGCCGTCGCGTCCATCGACCCCGTGATGGGAGGCGTCGACCGGTGACCACCAGTTCCTCGGAACGCGGCATCAGCCTCGGGATGCCCGAGCTGCCCGCGCCCGACTACCCGGACGACGTGCGGGCCCGGCTCGAGCGGGACGCGCGCGAGATCATCGAGCGCTACCCGGACTCGCGCTCCGCCCTGCTGCCGATGCTGCACCTCGTGCAGTCGGAGGAGGGACATGTCACGCGCACCGGGATGCAGTTCTGCGCGGACATGCTCGACCTGACCACGGCCGAGGTCACCGCGGTCGCGACCTTCTACACCATGTACCGGCGCAGGCCCTCCGGGGACTACCAAGTGGGCGTCTGCACCAACACGCTGTGCGCCGTGATGGGCGGTGACGCGATCTTCTCCGCCCTCCAGGAGCACCTGGGCGTCGGCAACGGCGAGACCACCGACGACGGCAAGGTCACCCTGGAGCACATCGAGTGCAACGCGGCCTGCGACTTCGCACCGGTCGTGATGGTCAACTGGGAGTTCTTCGACAACCAGACCCCCGAGAGCGCCAGGAGCCTCGTCGACGACCTGCGGGCGGGCCGGCAGGTCGAACCCACCCGCGGTGCGCCCCTGTGCACCTTCAAGGAGACCGCCCGGATGCTGGCCGGTTTCCCCGACGAACGGGACGGTGCCGTCGACGCGAGCGGCGCCGCCGGTCCCGCCTCGCTGGTCGGGCTGCGGCTGTCCAAGGGCGAGACCCCCACGGCGCGTGTGGTGCACCCGAGGGACGGCGGACCGCACGACGAGCCGCGACCGGGGTCCGTGCACGAGCCGTCTCCGGCCGAGCACCTCGGTTCGCACGACGCGCCACAGGACACATCGGCCTCCGACCCGGCCCACCCGGCGGGTCCCGTCACGGAGGAGGGGGAGTGATGACAGTGACCACCGAGGACGGGGGGACCTCCCGCCCGGGCAAGTTCGAGGGCGGGGGAGAGATCAGCCCCGAGAAGCTGCTGTCGCCCGTTCTGTCCGCCTTCTGGGACGAGGAGAAGTCCTGGACGCTGGACGTCTACCGGAGGCACGAGGGGTACGAAGGGCTGCGCAAGGCCCTCGCCATGTCGCCCGACGAGGTCATCGCGTACGTCAAGGACTCGGGGCTGCGCGGACGCGGCGGCGCCGGCTTCCCGACGGGGATGAAGTGGCAGTTCATCCCCCAGGGAGACGGCAAGCCCCACTACCTGGTCGTCAACGCCGACGAGTCGGAGCCCGGGACCTGCAAGGACATCCCGCTCCTGTTCGCCAACCCGCACAGCCTCATCGAGGGCATCGTCATCGCGTGCTACGCGATCCGATCGTCGCATGCCTTCATCTATCTGCGCGGCGAAGTCGTCCCCGTGCTGCGGCGGTTGCACTCGGCCGTGGAGGAGGCCTACGCGGCGGGCTTCCTCGGCAAGGACGTCCTCGGCAGCGGACTCGACCTCGAACTCACCGTGCACGCGGGCGCCGGCGCGTACATCTGCGGTGAGGAGACCGCACTGCTCGACTCGCTCGAAGGCCGCCGGGGCCAGCCACGGCTGCGTCCTCCCTTCCCCGCGGTCGCGGGCCTCTACGCGTGCCCGACCGTGGTGAACAACGTCGAGTCGATCGCCTCTGTTCCCGCGATCCTGCACCGGGGCAAGGAATGGTTCCGCTCGATGGGCAGCGAGAAGTCCCCGGGCTTCACGCTCTACTCGCTCAGCGGCCATGTCACGAACCCGGGCCAGTACGAGGCCCCGCTCGGCGTCACACTGCGCCAGCTGCTCGACATGAGCGGCGGGATGCGGCCCGGCCACCGCCTCAAGTTCTGGACGCCGGGCGGTTCCTCGACCCCCATGTTCACCGACGAGCACCTCGACGTCCCGCTCGACTACGAAGGTGTGGGCGCCGCCGGATCCATGCTCGGCACCAAGGCCCTGCAGTGCTTCGACGAGACGACCTGCGTGGTCCGCGCCGTCACCCGGTGGACCGAGTTCTACGCCCACGAGTCCTGCGGCAAGTGCACACCCTGCCGCGAAGGCACGTACTGGCTCGTCCAGTTGCTGCGCGACATCGAGGCGGGCAAGGGGAGCATGTCCGACCTCGACAAGCTCGCCGACATCGCCGACAACATCAACGGCAAGTCCTTCTGCGCCCTCGGCGACGGCGCCGCCTCGCCGATCTTCTCCTCCCTCAAGTACTTCCGCGAGGAGTACGAGGAGCACATCACGGGCCGGGGCTGCCCCTTCGACCCGGCCAAGTCCACGGCCTGGGCTGACAAGCCCACGGAGGTGACCGCATGACCGTGACCACCAGCGCTCCCTCGGGAGGGGGAGAAGCGGCGGTCCCGCCGGAGGACCTCGTGACGCTGACGATCGACGGCATCGAGATCAGCGTGCCCAAGGGCACCCTGGTCATCCGTGCCGCCGAGCAGCTCGGCATCGAGGTGCCCCGCTTCTGCGACCATCCCCTCCTCGACCCGGCCGGCGCCTGCCGCCAGTGCATCGTGGAGGTCGAGGGCCAGCGCAAGCCCATGGCCTCCTGCACGATCACCTGCACGGACGGGATGGTCGTGAAGACCCATCTCACCTCACCCGTCGCGGAGAAGGCCCAGAAGGGTGTGATGGAGCTCCTGCTCATCAACCACCCCCTGGACTGCCCGGTCTGCGACAAGGGCGGCGAGTGCCCGCTGCAGAACCAGGCGATGTCGCACGGCAGCGCCGAGTCCCGCTTCGAGGGCAGGAAGCGCACCTTCGAGAAGCCCGTCCCGATCTCCACCCAGGTGCTGCTCGACCGGGAGCGCTGCGTGCTGTGCGCCCGCTGCACCCGGTTCTCCAACCAGATCGCGGGCGACCCGATGATCGAGCTGCTCGAGCGGGGCGCGCTCCAGCAGGTCGGCACCGGCGAGGGCGACCCCTTCGAGTCGTACTTCTCCGGGAACACCATCCAGATCTGCCCGGTGGGCGCGCTCACGTCGGCGGCGTACCGGTTCCGCTCCCGGCCCTTCGACCTCGTCTCGTCGCCGTCCGTGTGCGAGCACTGCTCCGGCGGCTGCGCGACCCGGACGGACCACCGGCGCGGCAAGGTCATGCGGCGACTCGCGGCGAACGACCCCGAGGTCAACGAGGAGTGGATCTGCGACAAGGGGCGCTTCGGCTTCCGGTACGCGCAGATGAGGGACCGGCTGCAGACGCCGCTGGTGCGGGGCGAGTCCGGCGAACTGGCGCCGGCGTCCTGGCCGGAGGCGCTGGAGGCGGCGGCCCGGGGTCTGCTGGCCGCGCGGGGCCGGGCCGCAGTGCTGACCGGCGGCCGGCTGACCGTCGAGGACGCCTACGCGTACAGCAAGTTCGCGCGGGTGGCCCTCGAGACGAACGACATCGACTTCCGCGCGCGAGTGCACAGCGCCGAGGAGGCCGACTTCCTGGCCGCCCGGATCGCCGGACGCGGTCGCGACCTGGACGGCACGGGGGTCACGTACACCTCCCTCGAGAAGGCGCCCGCCGTCCTGCTCGTCGGATTCGAGTCGGAGGAGGAGGCGCCCGGCGTCTTCCTGCGGCTGCGCAAGGCCTGGCGTGGGCACGGGCAGCAGGTCTTCTCGCTCGCCACGCACGCCACCAGGGGCCTGGAGAAGGCGGGCGGCACGCTGCTGCCCGCCGCGCCCGGCACCGAGACCGAGTGGCTGGACGCGCTGGCCGGCAAGGTCGGCCTGGAGGAGGACGGCGTACGCGCCGCCGAGGCACTGCGCACCGAGGGCGCGGTGATCGTCGTCGGCGAGCGCCTCGCCGGTGTGGCGGGCGGGCTGACCGCCGCCGTCCGCACCGCGGCCGCGACCGGAGCCGACCTGGTGTGGATCCCGCGCCGGGCCGGGGAGCGCGGCGCCGTCGAGGTGGGCGCGCTTCCGTCGCTGCTGCCGGGCGGACGCCCGGCCACCGATCCGCGTGCGCGGGAGGAGGTCGCGGCCGCCTGGGGCGTCGCCGAACTCCCGCAGCGTCACGGCCGGGACACGGGCCGGATCATCGAGGCCGCGGCGACCGGCGAACTGGGGGCCCTCGTGGTCGCCGGTGTCGAGGTCGCCGACCTGCCCGACCCGGCACGCGCGCGTGAGGCGCTCTCCGCGGTGGACTTCCTGGTCTCGCTCGAACTGCGGCCCGGCGAGGTCACCGAGCGCGCGGACGTGGTGCTGCCCGTCGCGGCCGTCGCCGAGAAGGCGGGGACGTTCCTCAACTGGGAGGGCCGCGCCCGCTTGTTCGACGCAGCGCTCAAGCCCGACCAGATGACCCGCCGCCTGGCACCCACCGATGTGCGAGTGCTCCAGATGCTCTCCGACGCCATGGACGTCCATCTGGGGCTTCCGGATCTGCACACGCTGCGTACGGAGCTGGACCGGCTCGGGGCGTGGGACGGCCCCCGCGCGGACAACCCCCTGGAGATCGGCGGGCAGCTGGCCCGACCCGCCGCCGGGGAGGCCGTGCTCGCGGGCCACCGGCTGCTGCTCGACCTGGGCCGCCTCCAGGAGGGCGACGACGCCCTCGCCGGCACACGGCACGCGGCACGCGCGCGTGTGTCCGCGGCCACGTCCGCCGAGGCGGGTGTCAAGGACGGCGACCTCCTGGCCGTGACCGGCCCCGCCGGAACCGTGGAACTCCCGCTGCAGATCACCGAGATGCCCGACCGGGTCGTCTGGCTTCCGCTGAACTCGACGGGCGGCGGTGTCGGCTCCGACACCGGGGCGCTGCCCGGCACCCTCGTCCACATCGGCCCGGCGACGGTTTCCGCCGACGCTCCCAAGGAGGTGGAGGCATGAGCCCGTACCTCGCCGCTGAAGACCTCTCGATGTTCGGCCACGACCCGTGGTGGCTGGTCGTCGTCAAGGCGGTCTTCTGCTTCGCCTTCCTGATGGTGACCGTGCTGTTCTCCATCGTCTGGGAGCGCAAGGTCGTCGCCTGGATGCAGCTGCGCATCGGCCCCAACCGGCACGGCCCCTGGGGCATGCTCCAGTCGCTCGCCGACGGCGTGAAGCTGATGCTGAAGGAAGACGTCATCGTCAAACGCGCGGACAAGGTGGTCTACGTCCTCGCGCCGATCGTCGCGGCCATCCCGGCCTTCATGGCGATCGCGGTGATCCCCTTCGGGCCCTCGGGCAACGAGATCTCGATCTTCGGCCATCGCACCGCGATGCAGCTGACCGACCTGCCGATCGCGATGCTCTACATCCTCGCGGTCGCCTCGGTCGGCATCTACGGCATCGTGCTGGCGGGCTGGAGCTCGGGATCCACCTATCCGCTTCTCGGCGGGCTGCGCTCCTGCGCCCAGATGATCTCCTACGAGATCGCCATGGGTGCCGCCTTCGCCTCCGTGTTCCTCTACTCGGGGTCGATGTCGACATCGAGGATCGTCGAGCAGCAGCACGACCGCTGGTTCATCCTGCTGCTGCCGGTCTCGTTCATCATCTACATCGTCACGATGGTCGGTGAGACCAACCGCGCCCCCTTCGACATGCCGGAGTCCGAGGGCGACCTGGTCGGTGGCTTCAACACCGAGTACTCGTCGATCAAGTTCGCGATGTTCATGCTCGCCGAGTACGTGAACATGGTGACGGTCTCCGCCGTGTCGACCACGCTCTTCCTCGGCGGCTGGCGGGCACCCTGGCCGATCAGCACCTTCTGGGCCGGTGCGAACCACGGCTGGTGGCCACTCCTGTGGTTCGTGATCAAGGTGCAGCTGCTGCTGTTCTTCTTCATCTGGCTGCGCGGCACGCTGCCGCGCGTCCGCTACGACCAGCTGATGAAGCTCGGGTGGAAGGTCCTCATCCCGGTCTCCGTGGTCTGGCTGATGCTCGTCGCGACCGTGCGGGTGCTGCGCAACGAGCACTACGCCTTCAGCGACATCGCCCTGTACGTGGCAGGCGGCGTCCTCACGCTGCTGCTGCTGTCGTTCGTGATCGACATGTTCCGCGAGAAGGCGAAGGAACCGGCGCAGCCCGCCGAGGAGCCGGCCGCCTTCGATCCCATGGCGGGCGGATTCCCCGTACCGCCGTTGCCGGGGCAGACCCTTCCGCCCGTTCCCCGCCGCCGCCCGCGCAGGGAGCGGGAACTGATTGTCAGTGGCGGGTCGGACACTGTCAGTGACGGATCTACGGATGGAAAGGAGGCGTCCGATGGCTGAGGAGCCCAAGGAGACCAAGCCGGGTTTCCAGAACCCCGTGGCCGGCTTCGGCGTGACCTTCAAGGCCATGTTCAAGAAGCGGCTGACCGAGCAGTACCCGGAGCAGAAGAAGACCACGGCTCCGCGGTTCCACGGACGGCACCAGCTCAACCGCCATCCGGACGGCCTGGAGAAGTGCATCGGCTGTGAGCTGTGCGCCTGGGCCTGCCCCGCCGACGCGATCTACGTGGAGGGCGCGGACAACACCGACGAGGAGCGCTACTCGCCCGGTGAGCGGTACGGGCGGGTCTACCAGATCAACTACGCCCGCTGCATTCTGTGCGGCCTGTGCATCGAGGCATGCCCCACACGAGCGCTCACGATGACGAACGAGTTCGAGCTGGCGGACTCCAGCCGCGCGAACCTCATCTACACCAAGGAGCAGCTGCTCGCCGGTCTCGAAGAGGGCATGGTCGACTCGCCGCACGCGATCTACCCCGGGATGGACGAGCAGGACTACTACCGGGGCCTGGTCACGGAGGCCGCTCCCGGCACGGAGCGCCAAGTGGCCGTGTCCAAGGGAGAAAAGGGGGCTGAGGCATGAGCCCGCAGCTCGCCGCCTACACCACCTCCACCGGTGAGGCCTTCCAGTTCTGGGTCCTCGGTACGGTCGCGGTGATCGGCGCCCTGTGCACCGTGTTCATGAAGAAGGCCGTGCACAGCGCGCTGTGCCTCGCCGGCACCATGATCGTGCTGGCGGTGTTCTATCTCGCCAACGGCGCCTACTTCCTGGGGATCGTGCAGATCGTCGTCTACACCGGCGCGATCATGATGCTGTTCCTGTTCGTGGTGATGCTCGTCGGTGTCACCGCGGCGGACTCCCTGAAGGAGACCATCAAGGGCCAGCGCTGGCTGGCCCTTGTCTGTGGGCTCGGCTTCGGCGTCCTGCTGCTCGCCGGCATCGCCAACGCCTCCCTGAAGGACTTCAACGGCCTCGGCAAGGCGAACGCGAACGGCAATGTCGAGGGTCTCGCGGCCCTCATCTTCACCAAGTACGTGTTCGCCTTCGAGATCACGGGCGTCCTCCTCATCACGGCCGCGGTCGGCGCCATGGTGCTCACCCACCGCGAGCGCACCGAGCGCGCCAAGACCCAGCGCGAGCTGGCCGAGCAGCGCGTACGCGAGGGCAAGCACCTTCCCCCGCTGCCCGCCCCCGGCGTCTACGCCCGGCACAACGCGGTGGACATCGCCGGTCTCCTGCCGGACGGCACTCCGTCCGAGCTGACCGTCAACAAGACACTGCGGGACCGAGGTCAGATCCGTGACGTGTCCGACGAGGCGATCGCCGATCTCAAAGCCCTGGAGCAGCGTGCCGCGGAGCGCCTGGAGCGGGCCGAGGACGAGCGACCGGCCCTGAAGAGGACCGAGGAGGCGTCGAAGTGAACCCGGTCAACTACCTCTATCTCGCCGCCTTGCTGTTCACGATCGGCGCCACCGGCGTGCTGATCCGGCGGAACGCGATCGTGGTGTTCATGTGCGTCGAGCTGATGCTCAACGCCTGCAACCTCGCGTTCGTCACCTTCTCCCGGATGCACGGCAATCTCGACGGCCAGATCATCGCCTTCTTCACGATGGTCGTCGCCGCCGCGGAGGTCGTGGTCGGGCTGGCGATCATCGTGTCGCTGTTCCGTACCCGCCACTCGGCCTCGGTCGACGACGCCAGCCTGATGAAGCTGTAAGGGGTCGGAAGAATCGTGGAGAACCTGATTGCGCTGCTGATCGCGGCGCCTCTGCTCGGAGCGGCCGTCCTGTTGTGCGGCGGCAGAAGGCTGGACGCGGTCGGCCACTGGATCGGCACGCTGCTCGCGGGCCTCTCCTTCGTGTTCGGCGCGCTCCTCTTCGCCGACATGCTGGGGAAGGCCGCTGACCACCGGACCGTGACACAGCACCTGTTCAGCTGGATCCCGGTGTCCGGCTTCCAGGCGGACGTCACCTTCCGGCTGGACCAGCTGTCGATGACGTTCGTCCTGTTGATCACCGGTTGTCGGCTCGCTCATCCATCTGTACTCGGTCGGGTACATGGAGCACGACGAGCGCCGGCGCCGCTTCTTCGGCTATCTGAACCTGTTCCTCGCGGCGATGCTGCTGCTCGTCCTCGCGGACAACTATCTGCTGCTGTACGTCGGCTGGGAGGGCGTCGGCCTCGCCTCGTACCTGCTGATCGGCTTCTGGCAGCACAAGCCCAGCGCGGCGACGGCGGCGAAGAAGGCGTTCCTCGTCAACCGCGTCGGCGACATGGGCCTGTCGATCGCCATCATGCTGATGTTCACGACCTTCGGGACCTTCGCCTTCGGGCCGGTCTTCGCGGACGTGAGCGGGACCGGCGAGGGCAAGCTCACCGCCATCGCCCTGATGCTGCTGCTCGCCGCGTGCGGAAAGTCGGCGCAGGTGCCGCTGCAGTCCTGGCTCGGGGACGCGATGGAGGGCCCGACCCCGGTCTCCGCCCTCATCCACGCCGCCACGATGGTGACCGCGGGCGTGTACCTGATCGTCCGCTCCGGCGCCGTCTTCAACGCCGCCCCCGACGCCCAACTGGTCGTCACCGTGGTCGGTGCCGTCACGCTCCTCTTCGGTGCGATCGTCGGTTGCGCGAAGGACGACATCAAGAAGGCGCTGGCCGGCTCGACCATGTCGCAGATCGGCTACATGGTGCTCGCCGCGGGCCTCGGCCCGATCGGTTACGTCTTCGCGATCATGCACCTGGTGACGCACGGCTTCTTCAAGGCCGGGCTGTTCCTCGGCGCCGGTTCGGTCATGCACGGCATGAACGACGAGGTCGACATGCGCAAGTACGGCGGCCTGCGGAAGTACATGCCGGTCACGTTCGTCACCTTCGGCCTCGGCTACCTCGCCATCATCGGCTTCCCCGGACTGTCCGGCTTCTTCTCCAAGGACAAGATCATCGAGGCGGCATTCGCCAAGGGCGGTGCCGAGGGCTGGATCCTCGGCGGCGCGGCCCTGCTGGGCGCGGCCATCACCGCGTACTACATGACGCGCGTGATGATCATGACCTTCTTCGGTGAGAAGCGCTGGCAGCCGGACGAGCACGGCCACGAGCCGCATCCGCACGAGTCGCCCAAGTCCATGACGATCCCGATGATCGTGCTGGCCTTCGGTTCGGTCTTCGCGGGCGGGCTCTTCTCCATCGGGGACCGCTTCCTGCACTGGCTGGAGCCCGTCACCGGACACCAGGAGGGCCACCCGCCCGTCAGTGCCGCCGTGGTCACGGGGGCGACCCTGGTGGTGCTGCTCTTGGGCGCAGTCATCGCCTACGTCCAGTACGGCCGCCGTCCCGTCCCGGTCGTCGCACCGCGCGGTTCGCTGCTCACCCGGGCGGCCCGGCGCGACCTGCTCCAGGACGACTTCAATCACGTCGTCCTCGTCCGCGGCGGAGAGCACCTCACACGTTCCCTGGTGTACATGGACCACACGGTGGTCGACGGCGTCGTCAACGGCACGGCGGCCTCCGTGGGCGGCCTGTCCGGTCGGCTGCGCCGACTGCAGAACGGCTACGCACGGTCGTACGCGGTCTCGATGTTCGGCGGTGCGGCGGTGCTCGTCGCCCTGACCCTGCTGATGAGGGCGGTCTGATAGCGATGTCCTTTCCCCTCCTGACAGCGACGGTGGTGCTCCCGGCCGTGGGCGCGATCGCCACGGCCGCGGTACCGGCCGCGCAGCGCACCGCCGCGAAGTGGCTGGCGCTCGTCGTCTCGCTCGCCACACTCGTGCTCGCCGCCCTGGTCGTGGTCCGCTTCGAACCGGGCGGCTCCCGCTACCAGCTCACCGAGTCCCACGCCTGGATCAAGGACTTCGGGGTGCGGTACGAACTCGGTGTGGACGGCATCGCCGTGGCGCTCCTCGCGCTCACCGCCCTGCTGATCCCGTTCGTGATCCTGGCGGGCTGGCACGACGCCGACACGCTGGAGACCGGCAGTCGCCGCTGGCGGCCGACGCAGGGCTTCTTCGCCCTGATCCTGGCGGTCGAGGCGATGGTGATGCTCTCCTTCGAGGCCACCGACGTCTTCGTCTTCTACATCTTCTTCGAAGCCATGCTCATCCCGATGTACTTCCTCATCGGCGGCTTCGGGGACCGTGCCCACGAGCACGGCGAGAAGGTGGCGTCCACCCAGCGGTCGTACGCCGCCGTGAAGTTCCTTCTGTACAACCTGGTCGGCGGCCTGATCATGCTGGCCGCCGTGATCGGCCTCTATGTGCAGGCGGGGACCTTCTCGCTGCCGGAGATCGTCCAGGCCCGGGCGAACGGCTCGCTCCACATGGCGACGGGCACCGAGCGGTGGCTGTTCCTCGGCTTCTTCTTCGCCTTCGCGGTGAAGGCGCCGCTGTGGCCGGTGCACACCTGGCTGCCCAACGCGATGGGGGAGGCCACCGCCCCGGTCGCCGTGCTGATCACGGCAGTCGTCGACAAGGTGGGCACCTTCGCGATGCTCCGCTTCTGCCTCCAGCTGTTCCCGGAGGCGAGCAAGTGGGCGACGCCCGTCATCCTCGTCCTGGCCCTCATCAGCATCGTCTACGGCGCTCTGCTCGCGGTCGGCCAGCGCGACATCAAGCGGCTGGTCGCCTACGCCTCCATCTCGCACTTCGGCTTCATCATCATGGGCATCTTCGCGATGACGAGCCAGGGCCAGTCGGGCGCGACGCTCTACATGGTCAACCACGGGATCTCGACCGCCGCCCTGATGCTGGTGGCGGGCTTCCTGATCTCGCGCCGCGGCTCGCGTCTGATCGCGGACTACGGAGGCGTGCAGAAGGTGGCCCCCGTGCTCGCCGGCACCTTCCTCATCGGTGGTCTGGCGACACTGTCCCTGCCCGGACTCGCACCGTTCGTCAGTGAGTTCCTGGTCCTGGTCGGCACCTTCGCCCGCCATCCGGTGATCGGCATCATCGCCACCTTCGGCATCGTGCTCGCCGCGCTCTACACCCTCGTCCTCTACCAGCGGACGATGACGGGCCCGGTGAAGCCGGAGGTCGCCGAGATGCCGGACCTGCGCGTGCGCGAGGTCCTGGTGGTCGCCCCGCTGATCGTGCTGTTGATCTTCCTGGGTGTCTACCCGAAGCCGGTCGCCGACATCGTGAACCCGGCGGTCAAGCAGACCATGTCCGACGTACACCAGACCGATCCCAAGCCCGAGGTGGAGGCGGCCAAGTGAGCGCAGCAGCCGTCCACAGCCTGTGGACAACCGCGGCCGACCCGATCTCGAAGATCGAGACGCCGAAGATCGAATACGGACAGTTGTCCCCGACCCTGATCGTCATCGGTGGAGCGCTCATCGGTGTGCTGATCGAGGCGTTCGTCCCGCGCAAGTCCCGCTACTACGCGCAGGCGTTCCTCTCGGCCGTCACGCTCGCCGCCGCGTTCGCCGCGGTGGTGGCGCTCGCGGCCGGCGGCTACGGCACCACGAAGGCGCATATCGCGGCCATGGGCGCGATCGCGGTCGACGGGCCGTCCCTCTTCCTTCAGGGGACGATCCTGCTGGCCGGCCTGCTCGGGGTGTTCACCTTCGCCGAACGGCATCTGGACCCGCTGGCGCACGGCAACCGGGTCGACTCCTTCGCCGCGCAGGCGGCCTCCGTGCCGGGCAGCGACAGCGAGAAGGCCGCCGTGAAGGCCGGGTTCACCACGACGGAGGCGTTCCCGCTGCTGCTGTTCGCGGTCAGCGGCATGCTCGTCTTCCCCTCGGCGAACGACCTGCTGACGCTGTTCGTCGCCCTGGAGGTCTTCTCGCTGCCGCTGTACCTGCTGTGCGCGCTGGCGCGCCGCAAGCGGCTGATGTCGCAGGAGGCCGCGGTCAAGTACTTCCTGCTCGGGGCCTTCGCCTCCGCGTTCACCCTGTTCGGCATCGCACTGCTCTACGGGTACGCGGGCTCGGTGTCCTACGCGACGATCGCGCAGGTCGTCGACGGCACGGTCACCAATGTCGACCCGGCACTCGCGGGCACCATGGGCAACGACGCCCTGCTGCTGATCGGCGCCGCGATGGTCGTGATGGGTCTGCTGTTCAAGGTGGGCGCGGTTCCGTTCCACATGTGGACACCGGACGTGTACCAGGGCGCGCCGACCCCGGTGACCGGCTTCATGGCCGCGGCGACCAAGGTGGCGGCGTTCGGTGCGCTGCTGCGGCTGCTGTACGTGGTCCTGCCGGGCATGCGCTGGGACTGGCGTCCGGTGATGTGGGCGGTCGCGATCGTCACCATGCTGGGCGGTGCGATCGTCGCGATCACGCAGACCGACATCAAGCGGCTGCTGGCCTACTCGTCCATCGCGCACGCGGGCTTCATCCTCGCCGGTGTCATCGCGACATCGCGGGACGGAGTGTCCTCGGTTCTCTTCTACCTGGCCGCGTACTCGTTCGTGACGATCGGCGCCTTCGCCGTCGTGACGCTCGTCCGTGACGCGGGCGGCGAGGCGACGCACCTGTCCAAGTGGGCGGGACTCGGGCGCAGGTCGCCGCTGGTCGCGGCCGTGTTCGCGGTGTTCCTGCTGGCCTTCGCGGGCATCCCGCTGACATCGGGGTTCGCGGGGAAGTTCGCCGTGTTCAAGGCGGCGGCCGAGGGCGGGGCGATGCCGCTGGTGGTGATCGGCGTGATCTCGTCGGCGATCGCCGCGTTCTTCTACATCCGTGTGATCGTGCTGATGTTCTTCAGTGAGCCGCATCCCGAGGGCCCGACCGTCGCGGTGCCCTCGGCGCTGACGACGACGGCGATCGCGGTGGGCGTGGCGGTCACGCTGGTCCTGGGTGTGGCGCCCCAGTACTTCCTGGATCTGGCTAGCCAGGCGGGCGTGTTCGTCCGCTGACGAGCCCCGCCGCACAGGACGGCCCGGTGCCCGCTCGGGGGGTGCCGGGTCGTCGTGCTGAGACGGCGGGGCCGCTGCGCACCGGAGGAGCGCACCGGGTGAACGATCAAGGCGCCGTCGACGCGGGGGGACGGGGAACCTGTGGACAACTCCGGAGCCTGTCGGCGCGGCCCCCTATCGTGGACGTCGTGGTCGAGGGACGACGCACGGGGGACGGGCGATGGACGGGACAGGTGTGATGACCGAGGCGGGCGTGATTCCGGCGCCGGGTGGCGGAAGCGAGGCGCAGGCCGCGCTGCACCGGGTCTTCGGCTACGAGACCTTCCGTGGTGATCAGGAAGTGATCATCGAGCACGTGGTGGCCGGCGGCGACGCCGTTGTGCTCATGCCGACCGGTGGCGGCAAGTCGCTCTGCTACCAGATCCCGGCCCTGGTCAGACCGGGTACGGGCGTGGTGGTGTCCCCGCTGATCGCGCTGATGCAGGACCAGGTGGACGCGCTGCGGGCGCTGGGTGTGCGGGCCGGCTTCGTCAATTCCACGCAGGACTTCGACGAGCGGCGGGTGGTGGAGGCGGAGTTCCTGGCCGGTGAGCTCGACCTGCTCTATCTGGCCCCGGAGCGGCTGCGCCTGGAGTCCACCCTCGATCTGCTCTCGCGCGGCAAGATCTCGGTGTTCGCGATCGACGAGGCGCACTGCGTGTCCCAGTGGGGCCACGACTTCCGGCCCGACTACCTCGCGTTGTCCGTGCTCGGCGAGCGCTGGCCGGACGTCCCGCGCATCGCTCTCACGGCGACCGCGACGCACTCCACGCACCAGGAGATCACCCAGAGGCTGAACATGCCGGCGGCCCGCCACTTCGTGGCGAGCTTCGACCGACCCAACATCCAGTACCGGATCGTCCCCAAGGCCGACCCCAGGAAGCAGCTGCTGGCGTTCCTGCGCGAGGAGCACCAGGGTGACGCGGGCATCGTGTACTGCCTGTCGCGGAACTCGGTGGAGAAGACCGCGGAGTTCCTGACCCGCAACGGCGTCGAGGCGGTGCCGTACCACGCGGGCCTGGACGCGGGCACTCGGGCGGCGCACCAGGCCCGCTTCCTGCGCGAGGACGGCCTGGTCGTGGTCGCGACGATCGCGTTCGGCATGGGCATCGACAAGCCGGACGTGCGGTTCGTCGCCCATCTGGACCTGCCGAAGTCGATCGAGGGCTACTACCAGGAGACGGGCCGGGCGGGTCGCGACGGACTGCCGTCCACGGCCTGGATGGCCTACGGGCTGAACGACGTCGTACAGCAGCGCAAGCTGATCCAGTCCGGTGACGGCGACGAGGCGTTCCGCCGCCGGGCCCAGGCGCACCTGGACGCGATGCTGGCGCTGTGCGAGACGGCCCGGTGCCGCCGCGGCGGGCTGCTCTCCTACTTCGGCCAGGATCCGGAGCCGGGCGGCTGCGGCAACTGCGACACATGCCTGGTGCCGCCCGAGACGTGGGACGGGACCGTCGCGGCGCAGAAGGTGCTGTCCACGGTGTGGCGGCTGGACCGGGAGCGACGCCAGAAGTTCGGGGCGCTGCAGATCGTCGACATCCTGCTGGGGCGGCGCACCGCGAAGGTGATCCAGTTCGACCACGACCAGTTGTCGGTGTTCGGCATCGGCGAGGAGCTGACCGAGGGCGAATGGCGGGGCGTGATCCGGCAGTTGCTGGCGCAGAGCCTGCTCGCGGTCGAGGGCGAGTACGGGACGCTGGTGCTGACCGAGGAGAGCGGGGCGGTGCTGGGGCGGGAGCGCGAGGTGCCGCTGCGCAAGGAGCCGCCCAAGCCCACGGTCGCGCGGTCCGCCGCATCGAAGGGGGAGCGGTCCGCCAAGGCCGCGGTCGAGCTGGCGCCGGAGCTGCTGCCCGTCTTCGAGGCCCTGCGCTCCTGGCGCGCCGCTCAGGCCAGGGAACAGGGCGTCCCGGCATACGTGATCTTCCACGACGCGACGCTCCGCGAGATCGCCGCCGTCCGTCCGAAGTCGGTGGCGGAGCTCGGCACGATCAGCGGGGTGGGGGAGAAGAAACTCGTCACATACGGCGAGGGGGTGCTCACGGTGCTCGCCGGTCTCGACGGAGGCGCCGGGGACGGCGGGCCGGTACCGGACGCGGCTGCGGAGCCGGAGTGGCCGGAGCCGGCGGACGAGCCCGAGCCCGAGCCCGAGGACTGGGCCTAGAAGCCCGAGGCAGGGAGCGGTCCCCCTGGGGCCGGCCGCCCACGAGGAGCACCGCGACTCATGGGCGGCCGTGCGGCTCAAGGACTCCTTCAGAGGCTCGGTACCACCCGGCCCGTGACCTCCCCGAGCCCCACCCGGGTCCCGTCCGGTCCCGGTGCCCAGGCCGTCAGCGTCACCACGTCCCCGTCCTCCAGGAACGCCCGCTTGCCGTCCGGGAGCTCGAGCGGGTCGCGTCCGTTCCAGGTCAGTTCGAGGAGCGAGCCCCGCTCGCCCTCCGTCGGCCCGCTCACGGTGCCCGAGCCGTAGAGGTCGCCCGTCCGCAGGGAGGCCCCGTTCACGGTCATGTGCGCCAGCTGCTGGGCCGCCGTCCAGTACATCGTGGAGAACGGCGGCTCGGAGACCACCTGGCCGTTGATCGCGACGGAGATGCGCAGGTCGTAACCGGCCGGTTCCTCCTGTGCGTCGTCCAGGTAGGGCAGCAGCGGGTGGGTGCGCTCCGGTGGCTCCACCCGTGCCTCCTCCAGCGCGTCCAGCGGGGTGATCCAGGCCGAGACGGACGTGGCGAACGACTTTCCGAGGAACGGCCCGAGCGGCACGTACTCCCACGCCTGGACGTCCCGCGCCGACCAGTCGTTGAGCAGGCACAGCCCGAACACGTGGTCGCGGAAGGCCGACAGCGGCACGGACCCGCCCAGCTGCGAGGGCACACCCACCACGAATCCCACCTCGGCCTCGATGTCCAGGCGAACCGAGGGCCCGAAGACCGGCGCCGGGTCGGTGGGGGCCTTGCGCTGACCCCGCGGACGTACGACGTCCGTGCCCGACACCACCACCGTCCCCGCCCGGCCGTGGTAACCGATGGGCAGATGCTTCCAGTTGGGGGTCAGGGAGTCCGCGGCGTCCGGGCGGAAGATCTGCCCGACGTTACGGGAGTGGTTCTCGGAGGAGTAGAAGTCGACATAGTCCGCGACCTCGAAGGGCAGATGCAGCGTCACCTCGGAGAGCGGGTGCAGAAGGGGCTCGACGGTCTCCCGGTGCGCGGGCACCGTCACCCACGCGGTCAGTGCCCGGCGCACGTCCGACCAGGCGGTACGACCGGCCGCCAGCAGGGGGCCCAGGGACGGCCGGGCCAGCAGGGAGGCGTACGGGGAGCCGAGAGCGTGCGCCGCCGCGCCCGCGTCGAGCACGTGGTCGCCCAGGCGGACGCCGACGCTCCGCTCGTCGGAGCCGGCCGGTGAGAACACGCCATAGGGAAGGTTGTGCGGGCCGAAGGGGTCGCCCTCGGGGACATCGAAGGGGGGCATCGGATGCTGCCTCGCTTTCGTGCACTTCAGGGTGCGCCGTGCATGGGTGTGTGTTCCATGTGGTCGACGCACACGTTACGGGTGAGAAGCCTGTCCGGGCCATGTCTAAAGAGTTCGCAATGTCCGGAAAAGCCTTGTCGGAGGGGCCAATTCCGGCTTAGCGTCCTTTGGGGGACACGGACGGGGTGGGTCCGGTCCATAGGGGGGACACGTGGGGGGACCCGTGGCCAGGAGTACCGTCGGCGTGCCGTTCGACGCGGACTGCGACGTACCTGGGCTCATTGTGAAGTTCGGCGACTATCCGCTGCACCACGGTGGGGTGGGCGCCATCCGCAGCCTGGGCCGGCTCGGCATACCGATGTACGCGATCACCGAGGACCGTTACACACCGGCCGCCCTCTCGCGCTATCTGCGGCGTCCCTTCGTCTGGCCGACCACCGGCACGGAGGAACCCGAGCGGCTGGTGGAGGGCCTGCTGCGGATCGGCCGCAGCATCGGCCGCCCGACGGTGCTCGTCCCCACGGACGAGGAGGCAGCGGTCCTGATCGCGGAGCACCAGGACGTCCTGGGCGGCCCCTTCCTCTTCCCGAAGGTGGATGCCAAGCTTCCGCGCCGTCTGGCCAGCAAACAGGGGCTGCACGAACTGTGCGTGGAACACGGCATCCCGAGTCCCGCGGCCGCCTTCCCGCAGTCCTACGACGACATCGTCGCCTTCGCCGACAAGGCGCGCTTCCCGCTCGTGGCCAAGAACCGCGAGGCGTTCGTGCGCCGCTCGCAGCCCGCCGTGAACGGGACGACCAGGATCGCCACCCGTGAGGGCCTGCTGGCGCTCGCCCGCGACTGGGGCGAGCACCCCGGAGTGATCCTCCAGGAATACCTGCCGCGGGAGGAGGCCGAGGACTGGATCGTGCACGCGTACTTCGATCAGGACTCGACCCCGCTCGCCCTGTTCACCGGTGTCAAGGTCCGCTCGTGGCCGCCGCACGCGGGCATGACGGCCAACGCGTACGTCGTCGACAATCCCGAACTCGCCGACCTCGCCGCGCGTTTCATCAAGCAGATCGGCTTCACCGGCATCATCGACCTCGACCTGCGCTTCGACCGCCGCGACGGCCGGTACAAGCTGCTCGACTTCAACCCACGCATGGGCGCGCAGTTCCGGCTCTTCGAGAACGAGTCGGGGGTGGACGTCGTCCGCGCCATGCACCTGGACCTGACCGGCCGCGCCGTACCGGAGGGGGAACAGCGCGCCGGCCACCGCTACATCGTGGAGAACATCGACCTGCCCGCTCTGCTCGCGTACCGCCGCAGCGGCTACACGACGCCGCACGCACCGGCCCGTGCGAGCGGTACGGAGCTCGCCTGGCTGGCGCGTGACGACGTGCGGCCGTTCCTCACGATGCTCGCTCGCTTCGTGCGGCCGGGCGCGAAGCACCTGTATCAGCTGTGGCGGACCCGTCGCCGCGGCAGCACCACGAGTCCGGGCAGGTAGCCCGGCTCGGCCGTCTCCCACGAAGTAGGCACGTAGCGTCCTGGGGAGGGACTTCGTGATTCAACCGGTAGCAATCATCGGCGCCGGGCCGTTCGGCTTGTCCACCGCCGCCCATCTGCGGGCGCGCGGAATCCCGGTGCGCGTCTTCGGCGACCCCATGGTGAGCTGGCGCGACCACATGCCGGAGGGCATGCTCCTCAAGTCCACCCCGGCGGCCTCGAACCTCGACGCCCCACAGCGCGGGCACAACCTGGTCGACTACTGCGACGCCGCCGGCATCCCCCGGCTGGTGACGGACGAGGACATCGTCCCCGTCGAGACGTTCATCGCCTACGGGCGGTGGTTCCAGGAGAAGCTGGTGCCCGAACTCGAGCAGGTCCGGGTGGTCTCCGTGGACCGACGACCGGGCGGCGGCTTCGAGTTGAAGCTCGACTCGGGCGAGACGTTCGCCGCCCGGGCGGTCGTGGTGGCGACGGGTCTGTCGGGGCTCGCGCATCTGCCGACGGAGCTGGCGGCGGCCGCGGTGGACGGAGCCACGCCCACGGGCCCGTTCTCCCACAGTTCCCAGCATCACGATCTGACCCGGTTCTCCGGCAAGGAGCTGATGGTCATCGGGGCTGGGCAGTCCGCGCTGGAAACGGCGGCGCTGGCGGCGGAGGCGGGCGCGCGGGTGCGCGTGGTCTCACGCGGCCACGGCAGGGTCGCCTTCGGCGCTCCTCCGTGGAACCAGCCCAGGCTGCGACCCGAATCGCCCTTCGGCCGCGCCTGGTCGCTGTGGGCGCTGACGTACTACCCGCACCCGTACCGCTTCCTGCCCGAGCAGACCCGCCACTACCTGGTCCGCCGCGTTCTCGGTCCGCTCGGCGCCTGGTGGCTGAAGGACCGCTTCGACGGCAAGGTCGAGGTGTGTGAGGTCGCCGGCGTCGTCGGCGCCTCCGCGTCCGACGGCAGCCCGGCCCTGACGGTCCGGACCCATGCGGGGAGCACGGAGGAACTGACCGCCGACCATGTCATCGCCGCAACCGGCTACCGCGTGGACATCGCCGCGATGGACTTCCTGGGGCACGAGCTGCGCACCCGGCTCGCGGTGAGCCGGGGCGCGCCGCGGCTCGGCGCGGGATACGTGTCCTCCGTCCCCGGCCTGTACTTCACGGGCCTCCCGGCGGCGGCCTCGTACGGACCGGTGATGCGCTTCGTGTGCGGGACGGAGTTCGCGTCCCCGCGGCTGGCGAAGCATCTGGCGGCGGCGCACGCCTGACCGGAGCGCGGGGGCGTGACACCGTTGCGTCCCCGCCGATCCGGGCGGCAGCCGGGACCCGGACCGCATGCGGCACAAGGGCCCGCATCGGTGAAGTGCCGTCCGGCGCACCGGAGTCGGGCCACGGGCGGAGATGCCGGACGCCGGTGGTGCGAGGCGGCACCGCGGTCGCGGCGCGGAGTGCACGGGACGGCGGACGTGGTCCGGTTCTCGCTGAACCGTGGGTGCGTTTCCATCCGTATTCTCTGATCATGGCCGCACCCCTCACGTACTCACTCATCGCCACTGACCTGGACGGAACGCTGCTCCGTGGTGACGACACGCTCTCCGACCGGTCAAGGGCCGCTCTGGCGCGGGCCGCTGCCGCCGGCGCCCGGCATCTCGTGGTGACGGGCCGCCCGGCGCCCAGGGTGCGGCCGCTGCTCGACGACCTCGGCAGCAAGGGGCTCGCGGTGTGCGGACAGGGCGCGCAGGTGTACGACGCCGGCGCGGACCGGCTGCTGTTCTCGGTCACCCTGGACCGGGAGTTGGCCGAGACCGCGCTGGGCAAGATCGAGGCCGAGGTGGGGCAGGTGTACGCGGCCGTCGACCAGGACGGAGTGGACGGGCTCACACTCATCGAACCCGGCTATCTGATGCCGCACCCCACACTGCCCGCGGTGCGGGTCGAGCGCCGCGACGATCTGTGGTGCGAGCCCATCAGCAAGGTGCTGCTGCGCCATCACGCCCTGTCCGACGACGAGTTGGCGACGGTGGCCAGGGGAGCGGTGGGGTCCCTTGCGTCGGTCACCATGTCCGGGCCGGGCACCGTCGAGCTCCAGCCGTGCGGCGTGACCAAGGCGACGGGGCTCGCGCTGGCCGCAGGTTTCCTGGACCTGAGCCCCTCGGAAACCGTCGCCTTCGGTGACATGCCCAACGACATCCCGATGTTCGAGTGGGCGGCGTACGGCGTCGCTATGGCCAACGCCCACCCCGAACTGAAAGCGGTCGCCGACGAGATCACGACGTCGAACGAGGACGACGGCATCGCCGTCGTCCTCGAGCGACTGTTCCCCGAAGACCGATCTCAGTAGGCGCTGTAGACGTTGTCGATCGAGCCGTAGCGGTGGGCGGCGTAGTTGCACGCGGCCGTGATGTTCGCGACCGGGTCGTAGGGGTCGAAAGCGGTACCCGGCACGTGGTACGCCCGGAAGGTCGGGTCGATGACCTGGAGCAGCCCCTTGGACGGGATGCCCTTGCGGGCGTTGGAGTCCCAGAGGTTGATGGCGCGGGGGTTGCCCGACGACTCGCGCATCACGTTGCGGTAGATGCCGTTGTAGCTGCCGGGGATTCCGCGCTCGGCCATGATGGCCAGGGACTGGCGGATCCAGCTGTCCAGGGAACCGGCGCGGGACGCAGCGCTGGTGACCTTGGCCGGAGCCGCCGACGGGGCGGCGGAGGCGCAGGTCGCACCCAGGATGGGGAGGGCGAGAACGGCTGCTCCGGTACCCGCGACTGCGAGAGTGCGGGTGAGGCGGGAGGCCTTGGAGTTGCGGTCCCGACGGCGTGCGGGCAGGGCGAAAGCGGACACGTTGTATTCCTCTCCGTCGCCTGCGAGGTGAGCTGTCGGGTTCGGGCGGGGAGGTGCCCGGCCGTGTCCTCGCTGCCGAGGCACGGCTTCACCCCGAGCCGTTCCGGTGCTGTGTCCGGTTCGGCGACCTACTTGGGTCCCCCGCTCCTGCCGTTATGGGGTCGAAGGCTTCTCGAGCGGCGGCAGGATTCGGCGTTCCGCTCGGGTCGAATGGAAGGTATGCGAACGCACATGCCAGGAACAAGCCCGGAAATCACTTCCTGACCCAATTGACCCCGGTAATCGGGAATAGGGGGTTTGATCCACATTGCCGAAACGGGTGCAACTCACCTGCCGCGAACGGCTTGTTGACGAGGGTGACCGGAAGGGTCGCAACAGGGGGCAAGCGACCCATTTCACCCCGACCAGCCAAGGGTGTGATGACTTGATTCGGGTGATATGTCCGTATCTGAAGCGAGGTCGCCCTCGGGCGCTCGATTGAAGCTCCCGAGTGCGCAATTCGGGCATTTCATTACACAAGGGATGGAGGCGTGGGCCGGCGTCTAGCCCGTCGTGCGGGGGATCCGCCTCTGCCATGTCCGGTGGAACACCACGTCGTAGCCGTCCTTGCAGACGATCTCGTTCGAGGTGACGAAGTCGGCGGCGGTGCAGGTGATCTCGGAGTGGGCCTCCACCCTCGCGTCCCATCCCCGCTCCGGGCGGTGCAGCCGGATCGACCAGTCGCAGCGGGTGCGGGCGGTCGACGGATCCGCGTCCTCGACGGTGTACGCCTCCAGCGCGTCCTCGGTCACTTCCAGGCCGTCCGGATACACCTGGGTGCCGTTGCGGCGCGGGTCGACCACCAGGAGCCATTCGCCCTTGGCCATGTCCCGTACCGACAGGCGCTCCGGACGCGGTTCGTCGAGCACGGCTGCGGCGCTGACACCGAGCGGCGCGGACTGCTCGGGCTCCTCGAAGGCGATGCCCGCTGCCGACTCCGGTACACGAACGGGAAGTTCGAGCGCGCTGCCCGTCGGGTGCAGCGCGAAGCCGGCCTCCGACTCGGGCTGCGGCCACAGCCAGGGCCAGTACGCGGAGGAGACGGCGAGGCGGATGCGGTGGCCGGCACCGAAGGCGTGGCCGATGCCGCTCAGTTCGAACTCCACGTCCTCGGCCGAGCCGGGGATCCAGGGGACCGCCCGGCCGGGACCCCGGCGCGCCGACAGATTGAGGGTGCCCCGGGTGACCAGCGTCGACGCCCCGTCGGGCGCCACGTCGCAGAGCCGGACGACCACCTGACCGCGCTCCACAGGACAGGCGATCCGCAGCCGTACCCGGGGCCGCCCCAGCACCCAGGTCTCCTCGGTCGCCGCGAACTCGAAGCACGCCGATCTCGCGTCCTCCTCACGCTGGTCGGGCGGCAGGTCCGCGTCGTCCCCCCGCGGGACGAAGCGGCCCGCGTCGAGACCGGTGTGCATCGGGGACCGTACGAGCACCGGGGTGCCCTGGAGCGCGTACGAGATGCGGCTGACGTTCGGCGACGGCCAGGACGGCTCGCCGACCCAACGGCCCGGCAGCACGTCGTAGCTCGTCGCCGGCGGGTGCGGGTCCGTGACGTAGGCCCGCAGCAGCGGCTCGGCCATGACCCCCGTGTCCTCGCCCTTGAGCCAGTGGTCCCACCAGCGGAGCGTCTCCTGGAGGAAGCCGATCGCAGGTCCGGGCAGCCCGTGGTCCGGATAGTGGTGCGACCAGGGCCCGATCAGGCCGCGGACACGATCGGAGGGGAGGTGCTCCAGGATCCGGAGCACGGTGTCCCGGTACGGGTCGAACCAGCCGCTCACGGCGAGCACCGGCGCCCGGAGCCCCTCATGGTCCGCGGGAGCGCCGTCGGGCTGCCGGGCCTCCCCGCGCTCCGGCTGCACCGGCCAGGAGTCCACGAGCGGGTCCAGCCCCTGCAGGCGCCGGGCCCAGACGTCCCGCCACACCGTGCCCACATACGCCGGGTCGGGCGGACGGGCCGCGAGGGCGAGCAGTGCCGCCGACCGGGCGGGCAGGCCCGCCGCCAGGACCGAACCACCCACGTCGTACACGTCGTTGCCGGGGAGGTCGTCGGTGGGGCAGACCGCGACGACCGCCCCGAGCGGAGCCGGTGCGAGGGCGGCGAGCCGCAGAGAGGCGAACCCGCCCCGCCCGAGGCCGAACAGCCCCACGCTGCCGTCGCACCAGGGCTGTGCGGCCAGCCAGTCGAGCACCTCGACCCCGTCGGACAGGGCAGTCGCCGCATGCGCGGCGGTCGGAGTGCCGTCCGAGTTGCCGTGCCCGCGCGCGTCCACGCGCACGGAGACGTAACCGTGGCCCGCGTACCACGGGTGTCGCTGCCAGTCGCGGGCGGCCGTGGAGTCGGTGAGCCGGCAGGGGAGGTACTCGAGCAGGGCGGGGGCGGGCTCCTCGGTCCGCGGGCGCCATGCGCGTGCGTACAGGCGCGTGCCGTCCCGGAGCGGGATCCAGAAGTCGTCGTGAGTCGTTTCGTGAGGGAAGGAGGTACGGATGTGCATGCGCATGGCCTCGGACTCCTCGACGACGTCCGCAGCGGACCGGTCCGTGTTGCGGTTACGGGGACGTGAGGAGGGCACCCGCGTGTCTGCGCCCGCCCGGGTGACGGCGGCCGGTGCCCCGCGACCCGGGGGGCCGAGTCCGCTGGGATGCGTCCGCCGGGGTACACGAGAGGAGATGAGGGGCCGGTACCTGCTGCGGGAGGTGCTTTTCCGGTATGTGGATGAATGGATGTTCGTATCGCCTGATCACGAACATACCGCTCGTGATCCGATACCGCCCGGCCTGGAACTGTGGGCGCTCGCAGTGATCGAAACGTGACCGGATACGCTGACTTGAGTGATGGCAACGACAGATCGACAAACTCGATGAGTCACGTCGGCAGACAACGTCATCGACGAAGTGACCGTCCTTGAGACCAACCGTGTGATCGTCAGCAGACGTCAGCAGACAGGAGACCCCACGTGACCGTCGTCGGGCCGTTCGGGCTGAGCGTGCGGGACCAGGCTCTGGAAGCCGATGTCCAGGCCGGATTGGCGGCTGTCGAGGAGGGGTTGCTCGAGGCCACCAAGAGCGAGGTGCCCTTCATCACGAAGGCGGCGCAGCATCTCGTCCATGCGGGTGGGAAGCGTTTCAGGCCGTTGCTCGTGACGCTCTCGGCGCAGTTCGGCGATCCGTACGCACCCGGAGTCGTGCCCTCCGCCGTGGTCGTGGAACTGACCCATCTCGCCACGCTGTACCACGACGACGTGATGGACGAGGCCGAGGTACGGCGCGGCGTGGACAGCGCCAACAGCCGCTGGGGCAACTCCGTCGCGGTCCTCACCGGTGACTTCCTCTTCGCGAGGGCGTCGCACATCCTGGCCGATCTCGGCCCTGAGGCGGTCCGTATCCAGGCGGAGGCCTTCGAGCGTCTGGTCACCGGTCAGATCCTGGAGACGGCCGGCCCCCGGGACGGCCGCGACCCGGTGGAGCACTACCTCGACGTCCTCGGCGGCAAGACGGGCTCACTTGTGGCGGTGGCCTGCCGGTTCGGGGCGATGATGTCGGGCGCCGACGAGACGGTCGTGGACGTGCTGACGCAGTACGGCGAGCGGCTCGGCGTGGCGTTCCAGCTGGCCGACGACGTGCTGGACATCGCCTCCGACTCGCACGAGTCCGGGAAGACGCCCGGGACGGACCTGCGGGAAGGCGTCCCCACGCTTCCGGTCCTGCGCCTGCGTGAGCGGGTGGAGCGCCTGGGCCTGCCCGAGGACATCGCCCTGTGCGAGCTACTGGACTCGGACCTCACGGACGACGCCCGTCACGCGGAGGCCCTCGCCCGCCTGCGTGTCCATCCGGCCCTGGAGCAGGCCAGGCGCGACACGATCCGCTACGCGGAGGACGCCCGCTCGGCCTTGGTCCCGCTGCCGGAGTGCGGCGCGAAGGCGGCGCTGACCGAGCTGTGCGACGCCGTGGTGCACCGCGCCGGCTGACGGACCGGCGCCGGAGTCGTTCCGGCCTTCCGCGGCGCGCCCGGACATCCGCGACCGTCCTGTCGGGCGCCTTTGAAATATGTGATCCAGGTCACAAACCCGGATCGACCCCGGGCTCGCTGCGGCACCGGCGGGTTCCCGCACCCCTGGGACGGTCGTGGGCGTTCCCTTCCGGGCGGACTGTGTCCTCGTGCAGCACCGATCCGCAGATCCGGCAACCCGGGAATTCCGGAAACGCGGCGCCCCGTCCGACCCCTACGGGTCGGGGCAGGCGTCGCCCCGGCATGTCATACCCCAGGATTACGCGGACTTGAGTCCGCGGGCTGACGCTTCTCCCCGGTCGATTTGGTCAGATGGGAGACACCACCTCACAGGAGTTCGGGTGAGAATGGCGGCAAAGGGGTGGTGGCGTCTCCCCGCTCGAGGGAAGTCGAGAACTCGGGTGGAGAGCGCTCGGACGGTTGATGGCCGCCGACGACGGAGGTTAGGCAGACATGGCACCGTACGAATCCGACGACAACACACCCGCCGGGGAGGCCGAGGACGTACGCGACGGGCGGCGCACGGCCGCACGGTACGTGGTCCCCGCAGCGGTGGTGGGAGTGGCGGCGGCGACCATCGGGCTCGTCCCGGCGTTCGCCGGCTCCGGCGACCCCGACCTGCCCGAGATCAGCGCCCAGCAGCTCATGGAGAAGATCGCCGAGTCGGACGTCCAGCAGATGTCCGGCACGGTCAAGATCAGCACGGACCTCGGCCTGCCGAACCTGGGCGGCCTGCAGGACAGCCTCGCCTCCGGTGCGCTCTCCCAGGGCGCGGGCGACAAGGACGGCTCGGCCGCAGATCCGAGCTCCAAGCTGCTCGAACTGGCCTCCGGCACGCACACGCTGCGCGTCGCGGCCGACGGCGACAACAAGCAGAAGCTCTCGCTCATCGAGAAGGCCGCCGAGTACAGCGTCATCCGCAACGGCGACGACGTCTGGGCCTACGACAGCGCCTCCAACCAGGCGTACCACACGACCGGTGCGGGCGACCGCCACGGTTCGACGGCGGCGCCCGAGGACGTGCCCGCCACGCCGAAGGACTTCGCGGAAGAGGCCCTGAAGGCCGGCGACAAGACCACCTCGGTGACGGTCGACGGCACGGCCCAGGTCGCCGGCCGGGACGCCTACAAGCTGCTGATCAGGCCCAAGCAGTCGGGCACCACGGTCGGCGCGATCAGCATCGCGGTGGACGCCAGGACCGGGATGCCGCTGAAGTTCACGCTGACCCCGGCGTCGGGCGGCGCTGCCGTCGTGGACGTGGGCTTCACGGAGGTCTCGTTCGCCAGGCCGGCCGCTTCGACCTTCGACTTCACGCCCCCCAAGGGCACGAAGGTCACCCAGGGCGACGAAATGAAGGGGCACGAGGGGAAGGCGCAGCCCAAGGGCATGCCCAAGGGCATGGAGAAGGGCGCCGAGGGCACCGGGCCGAAGACCATCGGTGAGGGCTGGAACGCGATCGCCGTGTTCGACTCGGGCAGCAAGGGCGGGGTGCCCTCGGGCGCCGCGTCCGACGGCGGCGCTGCCGCCGGGTTCCTGGGCTCCCTCGGCGACCAGGTGAAGGGCAAGTTCGGCTCGGGCACGGTCTTCTCGACCCGCCTGGTCAACGCCCTGATGACGGACGACGGCAAGGTCTACGTCGGCGCGGTGACCAAGGACGCGCTGGTCAAGGCGGCGGACGCCGCCAAGTAGTCGCCCACGGACGGTACGGACAGGAGAGCCCATGGAGGAGCTGTCCGCCGCGGAAGCGGGGGCGGAAACGGCGCCGGGGGCGGCGCCGGGCGACCCGGACGCCGCGGTCATCGCCACCCGCGCCCTCACCAAGCGCTACCGCGGTGGGCAGCTCGCCGTCGACGGGCTCGATCTGACCGTCCCGGCGGGGAGCGTCTTCGGCTTCCTCGGGCCGAACGGCTCCGGCAAGACCACCACCATCCGCATGCTGATGGGCCTGATCGCGCCCACCACGGGCGCGGCGCGCGTCCTGGGGCGGCCCATGCCGAGGGCCTCACGCACCGTGCTCCCACAGGTCGGCGCCCTCATCGAGGGCCCGGCCCTGTACGGCTTCCTCTCCGGCCACGACAACCTCCTGCGCCTCGACTCCGCCGACCCCACCGCCGACCCGCGCACCAGGCGTGCGCGGGTCGCGGCCGCGCTGGACCGGGTCGGCCTCACGGCGGCGGGCGGCAAGAAGGCCAAGGCGTACTCCCTGGGGATGAAGCAGCGCCTGGGACTGGCGGCCGCGCTGCTCCAGCCCCGCAGACTCCTCGTCCTGGACGAGCCGACCAACGGCCTCGACCCCCAGGGCATGCGCGAGATCCGCTCCCTGGTGCGCGAACTGGCGTCCGACGGTACGACCGTGTTCCTCTCCTCCCATCTGCTCGACGAGATCGAGCAGGTCTGCACGCACGCCGCGGTGATGGCACAGGGACGACTGATCACACAGGGTGCGGTGGCGGACCTGGCCGCCGGAGCGCGCGGACGTCTCGTCGTGACGACTCCGGACGTGACGGACGCCGCCCGCGCCCTGAAGGAACAGGGTGTGGCCGACGTGGTGGTGGAGGACGGCAGGGTGACGGGCGAGCCTCCGGACCGCGAACTGGGTGAGGTGAACGCCGCGTTGGTCGCCGCCGGGGTCCGCGTCCGCGGCTTCGGAGTGGAACGGGCCTCCCTGGAGGACGCGTTCGTGGCGCTGACGGGAGAGGGCTTCGATGTCGCAGGGTGAGCAGGTCGCGGTGGCGCGGGCCTCGGACTCCCGGCGGCCGGGTCCGCTGTGGACCTTCGGCCTGCTGCGCAGTGAGCTGGTGACGACCTTCCGGCGCTGGCGCACGCTCGCCCTGCTCGCCGTGCTGGCCGGTGTGCCGATCCTCGTCGGGATCGCCGTCAAGATCGAGACGAGCGACGGCTCCGGCGGACAGGGCGGTGGGGGCGGCCCGGCGTTCATCACCCAGATCACCAACAACGGCCTGTTCCTGGTCTTCACGGCGCTCGCCGCCACCCTGCCGTTCTTCCTGCCGATGGCGGTCGGGGTGGTCGCGGGGGACGCGATCGCCGGCGAGGCGAACTCCGGAACGCTGCGCTATCTCCTCGTCGCGCCCGCCGGCCGCACCCGGCTGCTGCTCACCAAATACGCGACCACGATGGCCTTCTGCGTCGTCGCCACCCTGGTCGTCGCGCTCTCGGCGCTCGCGATGGGCGCCCTGCTCTTTCCGCTGGGTGATCTGACGACGATCTCGGGCACCCGCATCAGCTTCGCCGAAGGTCTGGCCCGGGCCCTGCTCATCGCGCTGGTCGTCGCCGTGTCGCTGATGGGCGTGGCGGCGCTCGGCCTGTTCGTCTCGACCCTCACCAACAGCGGCATCGCGGCGATGGCGACGACGGTCGGCCTGCTGATCACGGTCCAGATCCTCGACCAGATACCGCAGTTGCACGCCCTGCAGCCGTACTTCTTCTCGCACTACTGGCTGTCCTTCGCCGACCTGATGCGCGAGCCGGTCTACTGGCACGACCTGACCCGCAACCTGGGCCTGCAGGCCCTCTACGCGGCCGTCTTCGGTTCGGCGGCGTGGGCACGCTTCACCGCCAAGGACATCACCGCGTAGGGCTCACACGAGCGCCGTCTCGTACGGGAAGCGGGCGAGCGGCGCGTCCTGTGCGAAGAACGTCCCGGCACGGCCCAGGGCCCCGGCGTCCCTCAGCACGTCCCCGGGCCTGCTGCCGTTGCCGAGCAGTACGCCGCCGAACCGCATGCGCATGTAGGCGGCCGTGTTGTTGAGCGTGCCGACGAGGGGGTCTGCCACCTCCCGCTCCTCGTGGGCGAGCGCGGTGACGCCCCACAGAGTGCGCCCCGCCATCTCCCTCCTGAACTCCAGGCCGGGGGTCCGCAGCCAGCCCGACCAGTGATCCAGGTAGCGCTTGGTGTGCGCGGACACCGAATACCAGTACAGCGGCGACGCGATCACGATGTCCGTCGCCGCGAGCGTGGCGTCGAGCAGCAGGGCGGCGGTGCCCTCGGTGGGGCGGAGATGGTCGCTGTCGTGCCGCACGTCCTCGAAGTCGGGGAGTGGGTGCCGCGCGAGCCCGATCCACTCCTGCGGGACGTCGGCGGGCAGGCGCTCGGCGGCGTGGCGCGCCAGCAGCTCCGTGTTGCCACCGCTGCGCGAGCTGCCGAGGACGAAGAGGAAACGCCGGCTCATGAGACCCCCTTGGGTGCACACCCGAGCCCTGACGGGCGATTACATGCACATACATTAAATGCATGTGCACTAACTGTCCATCGTGACGTCGAGCAGGAGGGCCATCACCGCGACCAACGTCGCGCTGCTGACGATCTCCCCTCGCTCGATCATGGCGCGCACCTGGGGCAACGCGATCCACTCCAGGCGGTCCGACTCGTTGCGCTCGACGGGTTCGCCGACGTACGCGGCGTCGTCCGTGCGGAAGACGAAGTGCCGGGAGTCGGTGATACCGGCCGCGGGCTCCGCGCGAATGAGCGGCCTGAGCGAACCCGCGCGCAGGCCCGTCTCCTCCTCCAGCTCGCGCGCGGCCGCGGCGACGGGCTCCTCACCGTCCTCGACGAGCCCCATGGGCAGCTCCCAGGCCCAGGTGCCGGTGACGAAGCGGTGGCGCCACATCATGAGCACGCGTCGCCCGTCGTCGACGGCCGCGGTGACGGCGACGTCGCGCAGCCGGACGACGTGGTACTCGCAGCGCTCCCCGTCGGGCTGTTCCACCTCCAGTGCGCGCAGCCGCACCCAGGGCGTGTCGTACAACGCCCGCTCCCCGTGCACGGCCCATCGCATGCTCACCGCTCCCCCCGGGCACCGGAGGGTGCGAACACGCCCGTGAGCCGGGCCAGTTGCTCGCACCCGCGGGGCGGTCCGCCGTCCGGATCGCCGGTGCGCCAGGCCGGTACCCATGGCACGCGGTAGACGTCGATCAGCGACTCCAGCACCGTGACATGCCGGCCGAGCGGACGGGGCAGCCGGCCGGGTGCGTCCGCGACCAGCACGACGGCGTCGAGATCGAGGCCGGGCGGCGCCTCACCGCGCCGGAAGACGTCGAGGAACCCGAGTGCGGCCCGCAGGCCCGTCGCATGGGTACGGGCGACCAGGAGCACCGAGGACGGTTCGCCCTGCACCGGGCGTGGCCAGTCGCGGCCCGCGTCGAAACCGCCGAAGACGGCGGCGAGGGTGGACGCGCCGGCGCCGCCGTGGGTGGCCATCCACGCGAACGTCCTGGGTGCTGCGACGCCTTGGGCGCCCTCCGGCCAGGGCCCGGTGTCGGCCACCGGCCCGCGAAGCCAGATCCCGGGCCCGCGAGGCCCCTGTTGTGCGATCCCTTGCATCGCCACTCTCCTCGTTCGCTCGCCGCACCCCGATCCTCACGTCGGCACGCGCATCGGGTAACGGGCCACCGGTTCCTGGGACGAGCTTGTGACGCTGCGGTGACGCGCGCGGGGGACGGGAGCGGCAGACTCTGGTGCGTACGTACGTCTCCGTACGCATGTCCGGAGCCGGAGGCCTGGGGGGCCGATGTCGAACGGGGCCAGGATCGCCGTGAAGAAGGCCGTGCCGGGCCGAACCGGTGGTGCGGACAGGGCCGTTGAAGGGACGCCGGGGGAACGGACGAGCGCGGGCGCCCGCCGGCACGCGGCTGAGCGGCGGGACGCCGGAACGGCGAGGGCGGCCGGGCACGGCGTCGCCCGTACGACGGCCGGTCCGCGTACGCTGGGCGCCTGTGAGCGCCTTGTGGGGGACACAGCGACGACTGCTTCCTCCGCCTCCGCCACCCTTTCCTCCACCGACCGACCCGAGTGAGGGAATGATGACTCGACTCAGCCGCGATCAGAAGCGGGGGCGTTCCGCTTCGGGGGCCGCGTCCGAGGGCGGTGCCGGGACCGGGACGGCGCCGATCGAGGTCCGGGTGCCGGCGGCGCCCGGCACGGAGACGACCGTGGGCGGGACGCCGGTGGCCGTGGGGCCGGACCAGGAGGCCCAGGAGGTCGTCCTGGACCACCTCCACCGGCGTGCCCTCGCCACGGGCCGCCCCGTCGTCGCGACGGTCCACGACGAACGGATCGGTTACGTCGTCGCGATCCGGGTCTATGTGGACGGGTCGAGCGAGTACGCGGTGGAGCCGGTGCGGATGGACACGGCCGGGACCGCGGATGCGCCGCAGGCCCAACGCCATGACGAGCCCACGCACGGCAGTCGACCGGTGGATGCCGAGGAGCCCGCGCCGGGCGCCTCGGCCCCGACGTTCCCGCTGAGGGCGGTACCCGAGCCGAGCGGGCCGTCGGTAACCCGGCCCCCGACCGCATCCCGTCCGTCGCCTCCGGCGGGCGTGCCCGGTGGACCGGGTATGCCGGGTGTGCAGTCGCCGGATGGCGGGACCGGTACGTCCCTTCCGGGCGCCGCACCGGAGCCGACGGGAACCCGCCCCGCACGTCCCGCCGGTCCCACCTCCGGCGCACCGTCGATGTCACCGCCCGTCCCCGCGACGCCCCCGACCACGCCGACGGCGCGGCCCGTGGCGCCCCCGGCGACCGGGGCGCCGGGGGCCACGGCTCCACAGCCCGCCCCGGCTCCTGCGTCGGCGGTCTGGGCCTCGGCGCCCGCCGCGCCCGATCGGCCGGTGCCCTCGCCTGCTGCGCCGCCGGCCCCCATGGCCGGTCCGCAGCCCGCTCCGGCTTCGCCTGCGACGGCGCGGGCCACCGGTCCTGTCCCGTCCGACCGGCCTGCGTCCGTGCCTGCCGCCTCGTCGGTCCGGTCGTCGCCCTCCGCCCCCCTGCCGCCGGCCGCGGCGCCCTCGTCCGGCCAGGGCCCAGCCCCTCGACCGGAGTCCCACGAGACCGGCCGGGACGTCGCACAGGGGCTGCCCGGGGGCACCGTCTCCACCTTCGTCCTGCGGGCCGTCCCCGAGGACGCCGCGCTGACCAGTGTCACGCCCGGGCCCGCTCAGGTGCTGCCCGCGCAGGACGCCGACGGGGGCCGGCCGACGTCGACCCGCGGGGAAGCGGCTCCCGCGCCGCAGGCCCCCGGCACCGTCTCCGCGCCCACGGGGACGTTCGGCCCGCCGCCGGTGATCCCCGCCGGGCCCGTCGCGCCGTCCTCGTCGCAGGCCACCCCGGCTCAGCCGTCCCCGATGCCGCTCTCCCGGCGCGCGACGACGGGCGCACCCCCGTCGTCCGCCGCCGTGCCCCCGCCCGCCTGGCCCGCCCCCGCTCCCTCGTCCGTGGAGACCCCCGAGGTGCTCGCCCCTCCCGCCACGGACGCCGATTCGGAACCGGATCCCTATTCCGCTCCCGACTGGAAGCCCACCCCGCCCCCGAAAACCGTTCCGGTCTCCGAGGTCGAGGAGGAGGCCAAGGAGCCTCCCGTGCGGGAGTTCGACTCCATGGCCGAGGCGGTGCTCGCCCCCGACTCCGGGGCCGTGCCGCCCGACGGTGCGGGCGGACCGATCGCGGAGCCCATGGCCCGGATCAACGCCGCGGTCAAGCAGGGCCGTATCGAAGAGGCCGCCGCCCTGGCCGAGCGGACCGTCGCCGACGCCTCCGGGAGTCTCGGCGACGACCATCCCGACGTTCTGCGCCTGCGCGAACTCACCGCCTACATCGCCTATCTGGCCACCGACGTCCTGCGTTCCTTCCATCTCTCGCTGGAGCTGGCCCGGCTCCGCCACCGACTTGGCGACTCACGGGGCGCGTACGGGAACGTGCAGAGCGCGGCCGCCGCCTGGCGTGCCGTCCGCGACCCGATCCAGGGGCTGCATCTCGGCCGTGACCTGATCGAGGTCTGGAGCGAACTCGCCGCCTCCGAGGGGCCTGCCGCCGACGACCTCGACCAGCTCGAACAGGCCCGCAACCGGATGGGCCGACTCGCCGATCGGGCCCGTGTCGCCGCCGCCGGCGAACCGCCCCGCCCCCAGTGAACCGAAGGGGGCCAGAGCCGCTGACGGCTCTGGCCCCCTCACATCGGCAGGCCGACGACGGGACGGTCCCGGTCTACGGCCGGGCCTCCACCGGCTGGTCGGAACCAGCCACCACGTCGTCCGCCCCGCGCGTGGCGCCCACCGTCCCGGTGGCCACGACCGCACCGGATGTCTCGAGCCCCGCCCTGAGTGCGCGGGCCGTCCGGTGGGCCGTGCGCAGCGCGTCCCAGGTCAGCAGCACCAGGGCGATCCAGACCAGCGCGAAGCCGGCCCAGCGCTCGGGCGGCATCGCCTCGTGGAAGTAGAGGATGCCCAGCAGGAACTGGAAGACCGGCGCCAGGTACTGGAGCAGTCCCAGGGTGGACAGCGGCACGCGGATCGCGGCGGCGCCGAAGCAGACGAGGGGCAGCGCGGTGACCACGCCGGTCGCGGCGAGCAGCGCCGCGTGTCCGGAGCCGTGGGCAGTGAAGGTCGATCCGTGCGAGGAGAGCCACAGCAGATACACCAGCGCGGGCACGAACTGCACGGCGGTCTCCGCCGCCAGCGACTCGATGCCGCCCAGGCTGACCTTCTTCTTCACCAGGCCGTACGTGGCGAAGGAGAAGGCGAGGCAGAGCGAGATCCACGGCGGCTGACCGTAGCCGACCGTCAGGACCACGACGGCGGCGAAGCCGACCCCGACCGCCGTCCACTGGACGGGCCGAAGCCGCTCCTTCAGGATCAGCACGCCCATCGCGATGGTGACGAGCGGGTTGATGAAGTAGCCGAGCGATGCCTCCACGACATGGCCGCTGTTGACGGCCCAGATGTAGACACCCCAGTTCACGGTGATGACAGCCGCGGCTATCGTCACCAGCCCCAGCCTGCGCGGCCGGCGCAACAGCTCGCCCGCCCAGGCCCAGCGCCGCATGACCAGCAGCGTGGCGATCACGATGACCAGGGACCACACCATCCGGTGGGCGAGGATCTCCATCGCTCCGGCGGGCTTCAGCAGCGGCCAGAAGAGGGGTACGAGCCCCCACATCCCATACGCCGCGAAGCCGTTCAGCAGACCTGTCCGCTGGTCGATCTTCGACTTCTCGGCCACGGGCCCCTCCTTCTCGCGCGACTGCTTCCGTGCAGCATCCACGAAGGTAGCGCGAGCGCCCCCGCCTGTCATGCCCGTATCGCCATACGGTCATGACAGGCGGGGTTGGTGGGGCCGGGGACGTGGGATCAGCCCTTGAGCGCGGCGGCGATCGACTCGGCGATGGTGATGGCCGGGCGGCCGGTCAGCCGCGAAAGGTCGCCGGTGAGGATGGCCAGCTCGCCCTTCTCGATGGACACGTCCACACCCGCGAAGATCGCGGCGACGGGTTCCGGCAGCCCGGCCCCGGTGAGGATGCCGGTGTAGGCCTCGACGGAGACGGGGGTGTAGACGATCTCCTTGCCCGAGTGCCGGGCCACCTCGGCCGCGAACTCGGCGAAGCCCCATGCCTCGTCGCCGCTCAGCTCGTACGTCTTGTTCTCGTGCCCCTCGCCGGTCAGCACCGCGACGGCGGCCGCCGCGTAGTCGGCGCGACCGGCGGAGGTGAGCTGGCCCTCGCCCGCGGCGTGCACGACGGCACCGTGCTCCAGTACGGGGGCGAGCTGCTCGGTGTAGTTCTCGTGGTACCAGCCGTTGCGCAGCAGCACATACGGCAGACCGGACGCGAGGACGGCCTCCTCGGTGGCCCGGTGGTCGTCGGCGAGGGCGGCCGTCAGGGTGCCCGGCGCGCTGGTGTAGGCGAGAAGCGCCACGTCGGCCGCCTTGGCCGCCCCGAGGACGACCTTGTGCTGGGCGACGCGGTCCCTGTCGACCTCGTTGCCGGAGATGAGCAGCACTTTGTCCCCGGCGGAGAAGAGGCCGTCGAAGGTCTCGGGGAAGTTGTAGTCGGCGACCGTGATCCGTACGCCGCGCTCCGCGAAGTCGGCGGCCTTCTCCGGGGTACGGACGACCGCGGTGATCTGGTCGGCCGGAACCTTCTCCAGCAACTGCTCGACGACATGACGGCCGAGATGCCCGGTGGCTCCGGTGACGACGATGCTCATGGTTCGGATCTCCTTGTGGGTGCGTGTAGCACTCACCCTAGGAGGGGTACTAACTTAGGGAAAGTACCCACCTTCAAGTAAGGTACTGGCATGACGGTAAGTAGCCAGGTCGCCGGCGGAGGCGACACCGATGCAGCGCGGTGCCCCTATCGACTCGTGCTCGAACATGTCACCAGCCGCTGGGGTGTTCTGGTGCTGATCGAGCTCCTGGACCGGCCGCACCGCTTCAGCGAGCTGCGGCGGGCGATCGGGAAGGTGGCGCGCGTCAGCGAGAAGATGCTCACCCAGACGCTCCAGACCCTGGAACGCGACGGCCTGGTCCACCGCGACGCCAAGCCGGTGATCCCGCCGAGGGTCGACTACTCCCTCACCGATCTGGGACGTGAGGCCGCCGAGCAGGTGCGTGCCCTGTCGCTGTGGACGCAGGACCGGATGTCCGACGTCGAGGAGGCCCGCCGGGCGTACGACGAGGCTCGGGCATCGAAGGCCCGGGCCTCGTGAGTCGACCGATGTCCCCCTGATCCCCTGGCGTCCTAGCCGACGACGGTCCAGGTGTCGTTGCCGTGTAGGAGGGTGGTGAGGTCGCCTTTGCCGTTGTGTTCGATGGCGGTGTCGAGTTGGTCGGCCATCTGGGTGTCGTAGACGGGGCGGTGGATGGAGCGTAGGACGCCGATGGGGGTGTGGTGGAGGGTGTTGGGGTCGGCGAGGCGGGTGAGGGCGAAGGCGGTGGTGGGGGTGGTGGCGTGGGCGTCGTGGATGAGGATGTCGGCTTCGTTGTCGGGGGTGACGGTGACGGTTTTGAGGTCGCCGGTGTGGGGGTCGCGCAGGACGCCGTGGGTGTGGTCGGGTCCGAAGCGGATGGGTTGGCCGTGTTCGAGGCGGATGACGGCTTCGTCGGCGGTGTGTTGGTCTTTGAGGGTGTCGAAGGCGCCGTCGTTGAAGATGTTGCAGTTCTGGTAGATCTCGACGAGGGCGGTGCCGGGGTGGGCGGCGGCTTGGCGTAGGACGTCGGTGAGGTGTTTGCGGTCGGAGTCGATGGTGCGGGCGACGAAGGTGGCTTCGGCTCCGAGGGCGAGTGAGAGGGGGTTGAAGGGGGCGTCGAGGGAGCCCATGGGGGTGGATTTGGTGATTTTGCCGGTTTCGGAGGTGGGGGAGTACTGGCCTTTGGTGAGGCCGTAGATGCGGTTGTTGAAGAGCAGGATTTTGAGGTTGACGTTGCGGCGCAGGGCGTGGATGAGGTGGTTGCCGCCGATGGATAGGGCGTCGCCGTCGCCGGTGACGACCCAGACGGACAGGTCGCGGCGGGAGGTGGCCAGGCCGGTGGCGATGGCGGGTGCGCGGCCGTGGATGGAGTGCATGCCGTAGGTGTTCATGTAGTACGGGAAGCGGGAGGAGCATCCGATGCCGGAGATGAACACGATGTTTTCTCTGGCCAGGCCGAGTTCGGGCATGAAGCCCTGGACGGCGGCCAGGACCGCGTAGTCGCCGCAGCCGGGGCACCAGCGGACTTCCTGGTCGGATTTGAAGTCCTTCATGCTCTGGCGGGCGATGGCTTTGGGCACGAGGGAGAGCGCGTCGATCGTGCCGGTGCCTTGGGTGGGCGTCTCAGCCATCGATGGCCTCCTGGAGAGCCGTGGCGAGTTGTTCGGCTTTGAAGGGCATGCCGTTGATCTGGGTGTGGGGGCGGGCGTCGACGAGGTAGGTGGCGCGGATGAGGGTGGTGAGCTGGCCGAGGTTCATCTCGGGGACGACGACGGTGTCGTAGTGGTGCAGGACGTCGCCGAGGTTGGCGGGGAAGGGGTTGAGGTGGCGCAGGTGGGCCTGGGCGATGGATTGGCCGGCGGTGCGCAGTCGGCGGACGGCGGCGGTGATGGGGCCGTAGGTGGAGCCCCAGCCCAGGACGAGGGTGCGGGCGTGGTGGGGGTCGTCGACGTCGAGGTCGGGCACGGTGATGCCGTCGATCTTGGCTTGGCGGGTGCGGACCATGAAGTCGTGGTTGGCGGGGTCGTAGGAGATGTTGCCGGTGCCGTCCTGTTTCTCGATGCCGCCGATGCGGTGTTCCAGGCCGGGGGTGCCGGGGATGGCCCAGGGGCGGGCCAGGGTCTGTGGGTCGCGCAGGTAGGGCCAGAACGCTGTGGTGCCGTCGGCCAGGGTGTGGTTGGGGCCCTGGGCGAACTGCACTCGCAGGTCGGGTAGTTCGTCGAGGTCGGGGATGCGCCAGGGCTCGGAGCCGTTGGCCAGGTAGCCGTCGGACAGCAGGAAGACGGGGGTGCGGTAGGTCAGTGCGATCCGGGCCGCCTCCAGTGCGGCGTCGAAGCAGTCTGCCGGGGTGCGCGGGGCGATCACCGCGACGGGGGCCTCGCCGTTGCGGCCGTACATCGCCTGCAGCAGATCGGCCTGCTCGGTCTTGGTCGGCAGGCCCGTGGAGGGGCCGCCGCGCTGGATGTCCACCACCAGCAGCGGCAATTCCAGGGAGACGGCCAGGCCGATCGTCTCGCTCTTGAGCGCCACCCCCGGACCGGAGGTCGTGGTCACGGCCAGTGAACCGCCGAACGCCGCGCCCAGTGCGGCCCCGATCCCGGCGATCTCGTCCTCCGCCTGGAAGGTACGCACTCCGAAGTTCTTGTGCCGGGACAACTCGTGCAGGATGTCGGAGGCGGGTGTGATCGGATACGAGCCCAAAAACAGTGGCAGGTCCGCCTGCCGGGACGCCGCGATCAGCCCGTAGGCCAGCGCCAGGTTCCCTGAGATGTTGCGGTAGGTCCCCACCGGGAACGCCGTCGTGGCCGGCGCGACCTCGTAGGAGACCGCGAAGTCCTCGGTGGTCTCACCGAAGTTCCAGCCCGCCCGGAACGCGGCGATGTTGGCCGCCGCGATGTCCGGCTTCTTCGCGAACTTCGCCCGCAGGAAACGCTCCGTGCCCTCCGTGGGCCGGTGATACATCCACGACAGCAGACCCAACGCGAACATGTTCTTGCTGCGCTCGGCCTCCTTGCGGCTGAGGTCGAACTCCTTCAGCGCCTGGACGGTCAGCGTGGTCAGCGGCACCGGATGGACCTGGTAGCCCTCCAGCGAGCCGTCCTGCAGCGGGCTGGTGTCATAGCCGACCTTCAGCAGCGCCCGTTTGGTGAACTCGTCCGTGTTGACGATGATCTCCGCGCCCCGCGGCAGGTCGCCCACGTTCGCCTTCAACGCGGCCGGGTTCATCGCCACCAGCACGTTCGGCGCGTCACCCGGCGTGAGGATGTCATGATCGGCGAAGTGCAACTGGAACGAGGACACACCCGGCAACGTGCCTGCCGGAGCACGGATCTCCGCGGGAAAGTTCGGCAACGTCGACAGATCGTTCCCGAACGACGCCGTCTCCGACGTGAAACGATCACCCGTCAACTGCATCCCGTCACCGGAATCCCCCGCAAAACGGATGATCACCCGGTCGAGCCTCTGCACATCCTTCGCGCCCGCCGGTTTGCGCTGTTCCCCTACGACGGCTCCGTCTGCCTGCTCCGCTGGACTGCTGACCTGGCTGGTCACTGAACTGGACCTCCCTCGAGGCGGCTGACCGGGAGGGGCCGGCCCACCGGCCTTCCCAGGATCAACCCTACGTCGGTAAGGGTCGCCTTCCCTCGGTCTCTCGCATGATGGACATCATGGCGAGACGATCCGACGCCCTGACTTGTCATGATTTTCCAGCCCCCCGACGATGCTTTTGAAGACGCTCCTTGTTCATCCTTTGGTTCTGGTGCTTCCGGAGTACCCGGCACTGCCGGTTCCGGCTTCGTGACACAGTGTCAGTCGATCAGGAGTTGAGGTAGGTGAGGACGGCGAGAACACGCCGGTGATCCCCGTCACTCTGTGACAGACCGAGCTTCAGGAAGATGTTGCTGACGTGCTTCTCGACGGCTCCGTCGCTCACGACGAGCTGCCGGGCGATCGCGGAGTTCGTCCTGCCCTCGGCCATCAGTCCTAGGACCTCCCGCTCCCGCGGTGTGAGCGCGGCCAGCACGTCCTGCTTCCGGCTGCGTCCGAGCAGTTGTGCGACCACCTCCGGGTCCAGCGCCGTACCCCCCTGGGCCACCCTCACCACGGCGTCCACGAACTCGCGCACCTCGGCGACCCGGTCCTTGAGCAGATAACCGACCCCGCGACTGGAACCGGCCAGCAGTTCGGTGGCGTACCGCTCCTCGACGTACTGGGACAGCACCAGCACGCCGAGCCCGGTGTGCGCCTTGCGGAGCTGGACCGCGGCCCTGACCCCCTCGTCCGTGTGGGTCGGCGGCATCCGCACGTCGGCGACCACGACATCGGGCAGCTCGCCGCGGTCCGCCAGCTCGGTGATGGTCTTGATCAATGCCTCGCCGTCGCCGACACCGGCGACGACCTCATGCCCGCGATCGGTCAGCAGCCGCGTCAGGCCCTCTCTGAGCAGCACTGAATCCTCGGCGATGACCACCCGCACCCTGTCCTCCACGATCCTCGGCCCCCGTGCCCTTCGTCTCCAGCCGTGTCTACCGGCGGTGTCCCGGGCGGCCCACGTCGTGAGGTCGCCCCTCGGCACCTCAGTATTACGCCGTCCGCGCCTTCTCACCGGGGCCTGTGGACAACTGAACCGGCCGTGTTCCGCCCGGCGGGCCTGGGGGAGTCTGCACCGGGGGAGGGACCGGGTCCCATGGGGGTGGGCGGGGTTCCGCCCGGGCCGGCGGGCAAGGCGCCGGCGGGGTGCGCGGGACGCTCGTGCCGGCGTCCTGCGCGGCAAGGCCGGGGTGTGGCAAGGGCGGTCCCGTGCGTCAAGGGCGGCGGGCGTCCTGCACGTCAAGGGCGGCGGACGTCCGGTGGCCCGATGAGCCGCCCGGGTGACAACCGCGCCGTGCCGCCCCCGCCGCACGAACGGACGGGGGCGGCGTGTCAGGGGCGGAGCCCGGTCGCCGTCAGGCCGACCGCCACGGCAGTTCGGCGGTGATCCGGGTCGGCCCCCCGGCCGGGGAATCCACCACCAGTACCCCGTCCACGGCATCGAGGCGTCCGGCCAGTCCGGCCAGCCCCGACCCGGCGGAGGTGTCCGCACCGCCGATCCCGTCGTCGGACACCTGCAACAGCAGCCGGTCCTCCACCCGCCACACGTCCACCGTCGCCCGTGTCGCCCGGGAGTGCTTGCTGACGTTCTGCAGCAGCTCCGACACGGTGAAGTAGGCGATGCCCTCGATCGCCGGCGCCGGCCGTGACGCGAGGTCCACGTCCATCTGAACCGGCACGGTGCACCGCGAGGCCACCGCCGACAGTGCCGCGTCCAGCCCCCGGTCCGTGAGCACCGCCGGATGGATGCCGCGGGCGAGGTCCCGCAGCTCCTGCAGGGCCGTTTTCACCTCTCCGTGCGCCTCGTCCACCATCCGCGCCGCCGCCTGCGGATCCTCGGTCAGCTTCTCCTTCGCCAGCCCCAGGTCCATGGCCAGCGCCACCAGGCGGGCCTGAGCCCCGTCGTGCAGATCCCGCTCGATGCGCCGCAGGTCCGCGGCCGCGGTGTCGACCACCACCCCGCGGTCCGACTCCAGCTCCACCACCCGTGTCGCCAGCCGCGAAGGCCCGAGCAGCCCGTGCACCAGCAGCCGGTCCACTGTCGTCAGCCCCCGCACGATCCACGGCGTGGCCAGCGTGATCAGCAGCCCCAGCAGCACGGTCACCGTGATCTCGAACGGGTTGTCCACATAGACGTGGTGCGTCTCGTCGCCGTAGAGCTGTATGCCGTCCTGCCCGAGGTACCTCGGGAACACCCAGAACCACAGCGGATACGTCAGCAGGGACCATCCGCACACCCAGAAGGTGACCCCCACACCGAACGAGAACACGGCCCACGGGAACTGCAGCACCGTGTAGAGCATGTGCCGCCACGACGTGCCGCTCCTGAGCATCGCCCCGACCCAGGCCATCGCGCCGCGTCGCTTCATCCGCAGCGGCTCGGGGTCGGCCACCTCGAGCCCCAGCAGCCCTCGCGCCCGTGCCCGCTCCAGCGCACCGAACCCTCGGGCTCCCGCGAGCGCCGCCGCGAGCACCGGGATCCCGAGGAACGTCACCAGCAGTCCCGCTCCGAGCGAGAACATCGTGACGCCGTAGGTGAACATCGTGATGCCGATCGGCAGGCTCAGCAGCAGGTAGCAGAACTCGCCCCAGCTGCGTCCCTCGATCGGCGCCCGCAGCGCGAGGGGAAGCCGGTGCCTCCGCCCCGCGGTGGCGCCCGATCCGGGGTCGTCCCACTCTCCGTACCCCTGCCCGTACTGCGTGGCCATCGGCGTCGTCCGTTCTCCTCGTCATCCACCCCTGCGCGGCGGGCCCGCTCGGCCCGCCGCAGGTTCGTACCCCCACCCTGCTGTCCCGGCGCCCGCCGGACCATGGAGCGCGTCGGCGTCTTGGACCGGGGGTTTTCCCCACCCCGCACCCGGTCCTCCCAGAGCCCCGATACGCCGAGCGGCCGTACGCTCCCGCGTACGACCGCCCCGCCGCCCCCGTTCGCCGGCCTCTCAGCCGCGCCGCGCCTCGTGCTCCCGGCCCCGCCACGGCAGCTCCGCCGTGACGGTCGTCGGGCCGCCCACCGGGGAGTCGACGACGAACAGGCCGTCGACCGCGCCCAGCCGCTCCGCGAGCCCCGCCATACCGCTTCCGGCGTCGAGGCTTGCGCCGCCCCGACCGTCGTCGTGCACTTGGATGAGCAGCCGCTCGTCGGTCCGCCAGACGTCGACCGAGGCGGATTTCGCCCCGCTGTGCTTGCTGATGTTCTGCAGCAGCTCCGAGACCGTGAAGTAGGCGATGCCCTCGATCGCCGCGGCCGGTCTCGCCTCCAGATCGACGGTCACCTTCACCGGCACGGTGCAGCGGGTGGCGACCGCCGACAGCGCCGCGTCCAGCCCCCGGTCGGTGAGCACCGCCGGATGGATGCCGCGCGCGAGGTCCCGCAGTTCCTGCAGCGCGAGCTTCACCTCGCCGTGCGCCTCCGCGACCATCGCCGCCGCCGAGTCCGGGTCCTCCAGCAGCTTCTCCTTGGCCAGACCGAGCCCCATCGCCAGATTCACGAGGCGGGCCTGTGCCCCGTCGTGGAGATCGCGCTCGATGCGCCGCAGATCCGCCGCCGCGGTGTCGACGACCACCCCGCGGTCGGACTCCAGTTCCGCGATGCGCCGTTCCAGCTCGTCCGAGGGGGACAGCAGTGCGCGCACCATGGCGCGGTCCACGTTCGTCAGCCCGCGGGTGATGAACGGCAGCACCGGCCACAGGACGAACAGCGACACCAACGTCACCGTGAAGGTCGCGATCCCCCAGGGCAGCCGGATGAATTCGTACAGGACCGTCCGCCAGCCCACCGGGTCCTTCAAGGCCAGCCACATCCGCTGGAACGTCCCGCCGCCCCTGCGCAACGGCAGGGGGCTCGGCTCCTCCACCCGCACTCCGAGCAGCGCCCTGGCCCGGGCCCGCTCCAGCTTGCCCAGCTGCCGTGCGCCCAGCAGCCCGAGGGCCAGGAGCGGCAGGCCGACCACGGTGGCCGTCATTCCCACACCTGTGGACAGCACCGTCACCACGTAGGTGAAGCCCACCAGCGACACCGGCAGATTGGCCAGCAGATGCGCGATCTCGCGCCAGGTGTGCCCACCTAGGGCCATGCGCGCGGGTGGCGGCCGCTCCCCGTCCGAATCGGTGGAAGGGGGCGGCGGGCGCCTGCCGTGCGGGGCGCCGGAGCTCGTGATGCGTTCGGTCATATCTTCCGGCCTCGTTCGGTCATGTCCGCCAGCCTGCCAACCCGGCCCCCGGGAACGCCATGAGGCGGACCGCCGAGACCTACTGGGGCAAACCCCACCCCTGCGGCTTCCGCGGCGGCGGGAGCGTAACCCTGCCCGCGGTGCGTGATCGATACCGCGAGCGGAGCACCGCGCGTCCCGGGGCGCGACGGGCTGCTTACCCTTTCTTTAGCAGGGCCTAGACTCCCGTGCGTACAGATCGTCGAACACACGGTTCATCAGAGTCACGGGGCCAGGGAGTGAGGGGCTGACGTGCCGGATCCGACCGCCGTCGCTGTCATGGCGGAGACCGGGAACGTGGGGAGCGGAAGCACGGCGGGCGCCGTGCACACCGGGAACGTCGTCGCGGCGGACTACTTCCAGTCCTACTCCGTCGTCGGGCTGCTCGCCGTCGTCGGTGTGCTGTTCGTCGCCGTCGCCTTCGGTGCGGGCCGCCTGCTGCGGCCCGTCGTGCCCACACCCGAGAAGCTCCTGACGTACGAGTGCGGCGTCGATCCCGTCGGTGAGGGCTGGGCCCACACCCAGGTCCGCTACTACGTCTACGCGTTCCTGTACGTGATCTTCGCGGTCGACTCGATCTTCCTGTTCCCCTGGGCGACGGTCTTCGCCGCCCCCGGCTACGGCGCGACGACGCTCGTGGAGATGTTCATCTTCCTCGGCTTCCTGGCCGTGGGACTGCTCTACGCATACAAGAAGGGCGTCCTCACATGGACGTGAACCCCTCGACCCCGTCGGCCCCGGAGCCGGTGCTGCTGCCGGAGCCCGAGGTTCTTCCAGCCGAAGGCAGGGGCAGGCTCGGCGCGCTCTCCCGGCTCGCCCCGGAGCCGATGAAGGTGATCCTGAACTGGGGTCGCCGCTACTCGCTGTGGGTCTTCAACTTCGGTCTCGCCTGCTGCGCGATCGAGTTCATCGCCGCCTCGATGGCCCGGCACGACTTCATCCGCCTGGGAGTGATCCCGTTCGCGCCCGGCCCGCGCCAGGCGGACCTGATGGTGGTGTCCGGCACGGTCACGGACAAGATGGCCCCGGCCGTCAAACGCCTGTATGAGCAGATGCCCGAGCCGAAGTACGTCATCTCCTTCGGCGCCTGCTCGAACTGCGGTGGCCCCTACTGGGACTCGTACTCGGTCACCAAGGGCGTCGACCAGATCATCCCGGTGGACGTCTACGTACCCGGCTGCCCGCCGCGTCCCGAGGCACTGCTCCAGGGCATCCTCAAACTCCAGGAGAAGATCGCGCGCGAGTCGCTGGGGGAGCGGTACGGCGCGACGCGGCCGTCCACGGCAGCCCTGCAGAGCGGCCTGGTCCAGCCGCCGTCCACGGCGACGGCCCCAGGCGGGCCGGCCGCGGACGAGGGACCGGGGGTGGCACGATGACCGGGACCGGCTGGCTGCCCGCGCCCGTCGAGGACCTCTTCGGCGCGGAGGCCACGGTCGAGGAGTCGTACGAGGTCCTGACGGTCGACGTGCCCGCCTCGGGCTGGATCCCGGCGCTTCGGGTGGCCCGCGACGACCTGGGCTGCACGTTCTTCGACTGGCTGAGCGCGGTCGACGACCCCGGCACGGGCATGCGCGTCTCTGCCCACGTCGTGGCCCTGACGCCGGTCCGCCGTCTGCTCGTGCGCACGACGGTCCCGCACGACGCCCCCGTCCTCCCCTCCGCCGTCGACGTCTACGCGGGCGCCGCCTGGCACGAACGCGAGACCCACGAGATGTTCGGTGTCTCCTTCGAAGGCCACCCGGGGCTGGACCACTTGCTTTTGCCCGAGGGTTTCGAGGGGCACCCGCTGCGCAAGGACTTCGTCCTGGCGGCCCGGGTCGCCAAGGCCTGGCCCGGCGCGAAGGAACCGGGCGAGTCCGACCACGGCGGCCCCAAGCGCCGCCAGATGCTGCCCCCGGGGGTACCCGACCCGAACGAGTGGGGGCCCCTCAAGGGACAGCTTCCCCCGGCCCCCGCCCGCACGGCCCGTGCCGCAGGACGCACGGCCGGCGACCGCCCCGTCCGTCGCACCCGCACGGCAGCGGAGGGCTCCGCGACCCAGGCCCCGGCCACGAGCGAGCCCACGCAGACCCCGCCCCCGCCCCGTCGGGCGCGGAGTGCGTCGGAGGGTTCGGCGTCGCAGCGTGAGGCCGAGGCGGGCGCCGGGTCCGCCGGTCCTGCGGCGGGTGCGCGTCGGGCGCGGAGTGCGTCCGAGGGCTCGGCCTCGCAGCGCGCGCAGGGGGCCGGGACGGAAGGCGCCGATGGAGAAACGGCGGCCGGTGCCCGGCGTACACGCAGCGCGGCCGGAGGATCCGCCTCGCAGCGTGCGGACGCCTCCCAAGCCCCAGACACAGGTGCGACCCCCGAACCCTCCACTGCGGCGCGCACCTCGGACGCCCCCTGGCACCACGCCCGCCCGGCCTTCGAAGAGCCTTCCCGCTCCACCTCCTCGCCGGAACGTCCGGCCAGGGAGGACAGCGCGGACGCCGCGGATACGGCGAACAGCGCGGACAGCACCGACAGGGCCGGCACCGCGGACACGGCCGACCTGGCGGAGGCGGCCGAGGGGACGACTGCGGCCGGGACCGCGGGCGGGGCCGCACCGGGAGCCGAGCCGAAGGCGGACGGTGCGACCGAACCGGAGGCGGAGGGTGCGGCCGAGCCGAAGGCCGAAGGCGCGGTCGAGCCCGACGCGGACGGTGCGACCGAGCCGGAAGCCGGGTCCACCCCCGAAGCCGATGAAGGCGCCGGCACCGAGGCGGCCGGTGGCGAAATCCGTCGCCCCGACGGCCCGCCCGCCGAGTCGCCGTCCTCGTCACCGTCACCGTCCCCGAACTCCGACGAATCCCCCACTCCCGACGACCCCACCGGAGGCACGCGGTGAACGGCGCTCTCGACGTCGGCCTGCGACTCCTGGTCGTGTTCGTCGTCTTCCTCACCTTCCCTTTGATCGTCGGCCAGACCGAACACAAGGTCATGGCTCATATGCAGGGCCGACTCGGCCCGATGTACGCCGGTGGTTTCCACGGCTGGGCGCAACTCGTCGCCGACGGCGTGAAGTTCGCGCAGAAGGAGGACGTCGTCCCGGCGGGCGCGGACCGTCGTGTCTTCCAACTGGCCCCCGCCGTCGCCCTCCTGCCGTACCTCCTCGTCCTCCTCGCCATCCCGATCGGCCCGGGCGAGGGCGCGGTCGGTCAGGTGATCGACGCGGGCATCTTCTTCGTCCTCGCCGTCATGGGCGTGGGTGTCCTCGGCTCGCTCATGGCCGGCTGGGCCTCCGCCAACAAGTTCTCCCTCCTGGGCGGTCTGCGCACCGCCGCGCAACTCCTCGCCTACGAACTCCCGATGCTGCTCGCCGCCGCCTCGGTGGCGATGGCGGCGGGCACCGTCTCGCTCCCCGGCATCGTCGGCGCCTTCGAGTGGTGGTGGCTGCCCTGGCAGATCGTCGGCGGGATCGTCTTCTTCGTCGCCGGCCTCGCCGAACTGCAGCGCCCGCCCTTCGACATGCCCGTCGCCGACTCGGAGATCATCTTCGGCGCGTACACCGAGTACACGGGGCTCCGATTCGCCCTGTTCCTGCTCGCCGAGTACGCCGGGATCATCGTCCTGTGCGGCCTGACCACCGTCCTCTTCCTGGGCGGCTGGCACGGTCCCTGGGGCGCCGAAGGCCTCGGCTGGGTCTGGACCCTGCTGAAGACCGCGATCCTCGCGTTCGTGGTCATCTGGCTGCGCGTCACCTACCCCCGCCTGCGGGAGGACCAGCTCCAGAAGCTCTCCTGGACCCTCCTCGTCCCCCTCTCCCTCGCCCAGATCGCCCTCACCGGCATCGTCAAGGTGGTGATCTCCTAGTGTCCCGCCCGTCGCACGACCACCCCACGACGACGCCCTCCGGGCGGCCCCGCCGGTCCGTCCCGGGCTCCGGTCTCGCCAAGGGCCTGGCCGTCACCCTCCGCACGATGACGAAGAAGACCGTCACCGAGCAGTACCCGGACGCCCAGCCCGCTCTTCCGCCGCGCAGCCGCGGCGTCATCGGCCTGTTCGAGGAGAACTGCACGGTCTGCATGCTGTGCGCCCGCGAGTGCCCGGACTGGTGCATCTACATCGACTCCCACAAGGAGACGGTCCCGGCGGCGGCCCCGGGCGGCCGGGAGCGCAGCCGCAACGTCCTCGACCGCTTCGCCATCGACTTCTCCCTCTGCATGTACTGCGGTATCTGCATCGAGGTGTGCCCCTTCGATGCCCTCTTCTGGTCCCCGGAGTTCGAGTACGCCGAGACCGACATCCGCGACCTCACCCACGAGCGCGACAAGCTCCGCGAGTGGATGTGGACCGTGCCGGCCCCGCCCGCCCTCGATCCCGGCGCCGAGGAGCCGAAGGAGATCGCCGCCGCTCGCAAGGCCGCCGAGAAGCTGGCCGCCGCGCAGGCCGAGCCGACCGAGCCCACCGACCCCCAGGAGGGAGCGTCGTGAGCCCCGCCGCCGCACTGGCGACCACGGCCGCCGTCGCACCGCACGGCTTCCTCTCCCCGACCGGCGTCGAGATCGCCTTCCTCCTCGTCGGGCTGGTGACCTTCGGCGCCGCGCTCGTCACCGTCACCACCAGGCAGCTGGTGCACGCCGCCCTGTGGCTCGTGGTGACCCTCGGTGGCCTCGCCGTCGAATACCTGCTGCTCACCGCCGAGTTCATCGCGTGGATGCAGGTCCTCATCTACGTCGGTTCCGTGGTCGTCCTCCTCCTGTTCGGGCTGATGCTCACCAAGGCACCCATCGGCCGCTCGCCGGATGCCGACTCCGCCAACCGCTGGGCCGCACTCGCCGTCGCCGTCGCCGCCGCGGCCGCCCTCGTCTGGGTGGTCGTCGACGCGTTCCGCACGACCTGGATCGACCTCGGCGGTGCACCCTCGGGTTCCACCAAGGTGACGGGCGCGAGCCTGTTCCAGAACTGGGTGCTTCCCTTCGAGGCCCTCTCCGTCCTCCTCCTCGCCGCCCTGGTCGGCGCGATCGTCCTCTCCCGCAAGGCGAAGGCGGACGCGGCGACCGCCACGACGGGCACACCGGCCGTCCCGGGCAGCCGGAGCGAGAAGGAGGGCGTCCGCTGATGCACCTCGTCTATCCCGCCGTCCTCGCCGTCCTCCTCTTCTCGACGGGCCTGTACGGCGTGCTCGCCCGCCGCAACGCGATCCTCGTCCTGATGTCGGTCGAGCTGATGCTCAACGCCGTCAATCTCAACCTCGTCGCCTTCGACGCCTGGCTGAACAGGGCCGCCCGCGAGACGCTGCACTCCGGTCAGGCCCTGACGCTGTTCACCATCGCCATCGCCGCCGCCGAGATCGGTATCGGCCTGGCGATCGTCCTCGCCGTCCACCGCAATCGCGGCACCTCGGACATCGACAGACTCCGCGACACCGCCGAGGGCCACGAAAGCGACGCCCCCGAGGCTGAGAAGGCTGAGGCCACCGCGTGACCACGACCACCCTCGCCGTCCTCGTCCCTCTCCTTCCCTTCCTCGGTGCCGCAGCCGGCCTGCTGCTCGGCCGCACCGCCCCGGGCTTCGTCCGCCCGCTCGCCGTCCTGCCGACCTTCGCGGCGTTCGTACTGGCCGTGCTGGTCGCGGCACGTCAGGGCGGCGGCCGGGCCGTCGACTCCGCGACCGAGTTCACCCCCACCGGCTCGGTCCCCATCGAACTCGCGCTGCACATCGACGGATTCGCCGCACTCGTCGCCGTCCTGGTCGGCCTCGTCGCCCTGTGCGTGCAGATCTACTCGACGGGCTATCTGCGCGACGACCCGCGCTACCCCTCGTACGCCGCTCTCGTCTCCCTGTTCACCTCCGCGATGCTCCTGGTCGTCTACTCGGGCGACCTGATCGTGCTGCTGGTGGGCTGGGAAGTCATGGGCATCTGCTCCTACTTCCTGGTCGGTCACTACTGGGAGACCCCGGAGGCCCGCGCCGCCTCCATCAAGGCCTTCCTGGTCACCAAGCTCGGCGACGTCCCCTTCCTCATCGGTCTGTTCGCGCTCGGTACCGACGCCGGCTCCTTCCGCATCACGAAGATCCTGGGCACCGTCGCCGGCGGCGGGCTGCACCACCCGACCCTGATCGCGCTGCTGCTCCTGGCCGGTGTGGCGGGCAAGTCGGCGCAGTTCCCGCTGCACACCTGGCTCCCCGACGCGATGGCCGGCCCGACACCCGTCTCCGCACTGATCCATGCCGCGACCATGGTCGCGGCGGGTATCTACTTCATCGCCCGCCTCCTTCCGGTGTTCCAGGCCTCCTCGGCCGCGATGGTCGTCCTCGCCGTCATGGCCGCCGTGACGATGGCCGGCTCAGGGTTCGCCGCGCTCGCCCAGGACGACATCAAGCGCGTGCTCGCCTACTCGACGATCGGCCAGCTCGGCTATATGACCGGTGCCCTCGCCGTCGGCGAGCGCGGGGCCGCCGTCTTCCATCTCCTGTCCCACGGCGCCTTCAAGGCGCTCCTCTTCCTCGCGGCCGGCGTGATCATCCATGCCGCCGGCACCAACTCGCTGGCCGCCATGTCCCGTATGAAGGACCTGCGCGCCCGCGTCCCCGACGCCTACTGGACGATGACCGTGGCACTGCTCGCTCTCGCCGCGATCCCGCCGTTCGCCGGCTTCTTCTCCAAGGAGTCCGTGCTCGGTGCCGCCGAGCACGTCGCGACGGGGCACACCGAGCACGCCCCCGGTGCCGCAGGGTGGATCGTCCTTCTGGTCGGACTGTTCACGGCACTGCTCACCGCCTCGTACGCGACCCGGCTGTGGCTGCTCGCCTTCCGGGGCCACGGTGCCGAGGCGCCGGACCACGGCAAGCAGCCCCTCGCCATGAACGCCGTGCTGTGGGTGCTCGCCGTTCCGTCGCTGGCCTTCGGACTGGCGTACGGCGTGCTCCCCGACTGGTTCGACAGCCGTGATCTGACACCGACGCTGATCACCTCCGTCCTCGGCACGGGCCTCGCCCTGGTCGGCGGACTCGTGACCTACGGCGCCTGGCGCCACACCACCGCGCTCGCCGGCCGCATCCCCCTGGGAGCGGTCGCGGCCCACCCCGAGGCGGACGCCGGTCTGGTCGAGGCCGAGGCCATCGCGAGCCACGAGCCCGCGTACGGAGAGGTCGCCTACGCACACGACCCCGCGGACCCGGGCCGTCTCCTGCTGGGCCCGCTTCACCGCCATGCCGCCGTCGGTTTCCACCTGGACGCCGTGTACGACGCGCTCTTCGTCCGTCCGGTCAGGGCGGGGGCGAGCCTCGTCCGGTTCCTCGACCGTGAGGTCGTCGAGACCTACGTACGCGGCGCCGGCGCCCTACCCCGCCTGCTGGGGGCCGCGGTACGGCGCGCCCAGACCGGCAATGTGCAGACCTATGTGAGCGCGCTGCTCGCCGGCACCGTCGTCCTCGCGGTGGCCGCCCTCCTCGTCGCCACGGGAGCGTGAGCAGGCGTGATCGATATCAGCGAGTCCGTGATGCAGATCCTTCTGGCGTTCATCGTCGTCGTGCCGCTCATCGGCGCGCTCGCGGCCCTTCTGCCGGCGCCGCCCGGGCTGAAGGGGAAGTCGCCCGAGCAGGCCGTGCTGCGGCACGGCGTGACCGTCACCGGTGTCGTGCTCATCGCGGCGATCGTCCTGGCGCTCGGCTTCGACCACGACCATCCGTCGAAGATGCAGGCCACCACCGACATCAGCTGGATCCCCGCACTCGATGTGCGGATCCACCTCGGCATCGACGGCATTTCCCTCCCCCTTCTGGTCCTGACCGCGCTGCTGACCTTCCTCTGCGCGCTCTACTCGTACTTCAAGATGCCTGCGGGCCCGTCCCCGAAGGCCTTCGTCGCCTTGGTGCTCGTCCTCGAGTCCGGCACCCTCGCGACCTTCGCCGTCCTCGATCTGCTGCTGTTCTTCCTCGCGTTCGAGATGGTGCTCATCCCGATGTACTTCCTCATCGCCCGCTGGGGCGGCGAGGGGCGGACCCAGGCGGCCTGGAGGTTCATCCTCTTCACGCTGCTCGGCTCCGTCGTCATGCTGCTCGGCCTGCTCCTGATCGGCCTCAAGGCGGGCACGTTCGACATGGTGGCACTCGCCACTGACAACGGCCGGTCACTCACCGCATCCGTGCAGGTCATCGCCGTTCTGGCGATCGGGATCGGGCTCGCGGTCAAGACGCCGATGTGGCCGCTGCACAGCTGGCTGCCGGACGCCCACACCTCGGCGCCGACCGTCGGTTCGGTGCTGCTGGCCGGTGTCCTGCTGAAGATGGGTACGTACGGGTTCGTCCGGATCATCCTGCCGATCGCGCCCGACGGATTCCACACCTTCGCGCCGTACCTCGCCGCGTTCGCCGTCGTCGGGATCGTGTACGGATCCCTGGCCTGTCTGGCCCTGGCCAAGCGCGGTGCGCGGGGCGACCTCAAGCGGCTCATCGCCTACTCCTCCGTCGGCCACATGGGCTTCGTGCTGCTCGGGATCGCGTCGACGACCCCGACCGGCGTGAACGGCGCGCTCTTCGCCAACATCGCCCACGGCCTCATCACAGGCCTCCTGTTCTTCCTGGTCGGCGCGCTGAAGGACCGCACCGGCACCACCGACCTCGACACCCTCGCCGAGAAGTCCGGCGCCGCCCTCTACGGCAAGGCTCCCCGACTCGGCGGTCTGCTCGCCTTCGGCGCGGTGGCGTCGCTGGGCCTGCCGGGGCTGGCCGGTTTCTGGGGTGAGATGCTCGCGATGTTCGGCGCGTTCAAGCCCGCCGCGGATCTCAGCCGCCCGGCGTTCCTGACATTCATGTCGATCGCCGCGTTCGGCACCCTGCTGACCGCCGCGTACATGCTCATCGTGGTGCGGAGGGTGTGCATGGGCGCCGCCCCGCAGGACGCCCCGCAGCTCGCCGACGTACACACGTACGAACTCGCGGCCTGGACGCCGCTCGTCGCCCTCACCGTCGTCGCCGGCCTGTGGCCCAGGGCCCTCCTCGGCCTGACCGACCCGGCCGTGCAGCAACTCCTCGCAGGAGGCACCCGATGAGTACCCTCGTCCAGTCCGTCGACTGGCTGGCCATCGCGCCGCCCACCATCGCGGCCGTCGTCGGGCTCGTCGTCCTCGTCGCGGACCTCTTCCTCGACGAGCGGAGGAAGGCCCTCCTCGGCTGGGTCTCCGTGGCCGGTCTCGCGGTCGCGGCGCTCATGCTGCTGCCGCTCCTCGACGGCGACCGGGCCACCTTCTGCCTGGCCGGCGACCCGCACCTGTGCAGTTACACGGCGGACCGTTTCACCCTCGTCATCCAGTTCCTCGTGCTCGGCGGCGCCCTCCTCGCGGCGCTTCTGTCCGTCACGGTCCTCGAGGACGCCAAGAGGCGGATCCCCGAGGGGGAGTTCTGGTTCCTGCTGCTGTCCTCCGCGGCCGGCGCCGCTCTGCTGCCCGCCTCCCGGGACCTGGCGACGCTCGTCGTCGCTCTCGAGGTCGCCTCCCTGCCCGCGTTCGCCCTCGTCGGCATGCGGTACGGCGACAAGAGGTCCTCCGAGGCGGCCCTGAAGTTCTTCCTCTCGTCCGTCACCGCCACCGCGGTCAGCCTCATGGGCATCAGCTTCGTCTACGCGTCCACGGGCTCGCTCTACCTCACGCAGATCGCCGACCGGATCCAGCACGTGGACGGTCAGCTGCACGTTCTCGCCCAGACGGGTGTGGTCCTCACCCTCGTGGGCTTCGCCTTCAAGACGGCCGCCGTCCCGTTCCACTTCTGGGTCCCCGACACCTACGTCGGCGCGCCCCTGCCGGTCGCGGCCTACCTGTCGGTGGTGGGGAAGGCGGTCGGCTTCTCCGGCCTCATCCTCGTCACCGTCGTCGCCCTGCCGTCCTACTCCGACGTCTGGGGCCCGGCACTCGCCGCGCTGGCCTGCCTCACCATGACCGTCGGCAACGTCGGGGCGCTGCGGCAGCAGGCCACGCGCGCGTACAGCGCCGTACGCCTGCTCGCCTGGTCCTCCGTGGGCCAGGCCGGCTACCTCCTGGTGCCGATCGCGGCGGCCGGCTACTCCAAGGACGCCCAGAAGGCGATCGGCTCCACGGTGGCGTACGCCCTGATGTACGCGGCGATCAACCTGGGCGCCTTCGCAGTGGCCGCGCTCGTGGGACGTACGAGGACCCTGAACCGCATCACCGACTACCGCGGCCTGTACGCCTCCAACCCGCTCGCCGCCCTGTTCCTGGCGTTCTTCCTGCTGTGTCTGGCCGGCCTCCCGCCCGGCATCATCGGCCTCTTCGCCAAGGTCACCGTCTTCTCCGCGGCCGTCGACGCGGGCCTCGGCTGGCTCGCCGTGGTGATGGCCGTGAACGTGGTGATCGCGCTCTTCTACTACCTGCAGTGGACGACCGTGCTCTTCCGTGCTCCTGAGGGCGAGCCCGAGAAGCAGCGGGTGCCCGCCCCCCTCACGGCCGCCATCGCCCTGAGCGGCGTCCTGGGCGTCGCCCTGTCCGGAGCGCCCCAGCTCGTGCTGCGTTTCTCGGAAACCGGCCTTTTCTGACGGATGCCCTGTACGCGACCCCCCGCACACGCGCGTGCGGGGCGTCGCCGTTCACCCGGACGGCTCACACGCTCCGATGCCCGCGCAAGGGAACTTGAGCTCCCCGCCTGGCGTTGACCAGTGCGGGAGGGTCCACTGAGAAGTGGAGTCAACAGCATTCGCAGACAAAGGGTTCCCCTGCCGCACCACTTGGAGGGCGTACCGTGCACCGCCGGCACAACGGGCTCAGGACCGCAGTACTCCTCGGGGGACTGTCCGCACTCATCATCGTCATCGGCAGCCTCTTCGGGCGTACGGGCCTGATCGTCGCGGTTCTCGTAGCGATCGGCACGAACGCTTACGCGTACTGGAACAGCGACAAGCTGGCTCTACGCGCGATGCGTGCGCGACCGGTGAGTGAGTTCGAGGCCCCGGCGCTGTACCGCATGGTCCGCGAGCTCTCGACCCAGGCCCGTCAGCCCATGCCCCGCCTGTACATCTCGCCGACAGAGGCGCCGAACGCCTTCGCGACCGGCCGCAATCCCCGCAACGCGGCCGTGTGCTGCACGGAGGGCATCCTCCGCCTCCTGGACGAGCGTGAACTGCGCGGCGTCATCGGGCACGAACTGAGCCACGTCTACAACCGCGACATCCTGATCTCCTCCGTGGCCGGTGCGCTCGCCTCGGTGATCATGTTCCTGGTGAACTTCGCGTGGCTGATCCCGGTCGGCCGCTCGGACGACGACGAGGGCCCCGGCATCTTCGGTCTGCTGTTGATCATGCTCCTGGGTCCGCTCGCGGCCTCCCTCATCCAGCTCGCCATCAGCCGCTCCAGGGAGTACGAGGCCGACGCCTCCGGGGCCCAGCTCACCGGCGATCCGCTGGCGCTCGCGAGCGCCCTGCGCAAGCTGGAGGTGGGCACCCAGCAGTTGCCCCTGCCGCCCGAGCCGCGCCTGGAGACGGCGAGCCACATGATGATCGCAAACCCCTTCCGTGCCGGACAGGGACTCGCAAAGATGTTCTCCACGCACCCGCCGATGGCGGAGCGCATCGCCCGGCTCGAACAGATGGCAGGTCGTCACCGGTGAAGACAATCCTGAACGTCATTTGGCTGGTCCTGAGCGGCTTCTGGCTGTTCCTCGGGTACCTGCTCGCCGGCGTGCTGCTGTGCATCACGATCATCGGCATCCCGTTCGGCATCGCGGCCTTCCGCATCGGCGTGTACGCGCTGTGGCCCTTCGGCTATACGACAGTCGAGCGCCGTGACGCGGGTGCGCCCTCCTGCATCGGCAACGTCCTGTGGCTGATCCTGGCCGGCTGGTGGCTGGCCCTCGCCCACATCGTGACCGGCATCGCCCTGTGCATCACGATCATCGGCATCCCGTTCGGTATCGCGAACTTCAAGCTCATCCCGGTCTCGCTGCTCCCCCTGGGGCGCGAGATCGTGTCCACGGACGAGCCGTTCGCGACGCGCTGACGGGCGTACGAGCCGCGCACTCCCGTACGTGGCACGTACGACGTCCTCGCGAGCACGGCGAAGAGCGAGCTGGCGGAAGCCCCGTCCGCGGCCCTTCCCGGAACCGCCGGACCACCTCGCGGAACGACGTATCGACGTTGGTCCCGCATGAATCCCGCGGGTTGTCCACAGGCCGGCCGGTTGTCGGTGGCTCCCTGCATCATGAAGCCATGACCGAGTACGAGCAGTTGCTGGGCAGGGTGGCGCAACAGGCCCGCGACATCCGGCCGTGGGGCTGGGCTTCGCTCCCCGATCCCGTGGAGGAGGCCGCGCTCACCCGCGCCGAGGCGGCCCTGGGCTTCTCGCTGCACCCGCTGCTCGCGGCCCTGTATCTGCGGATAGGGGACGGTGGATTCGGCCCGTCGTACGGTCTGTTGCCCCTGCTCGACGGCCCGCCGTCCGGCGAGCCCGCCGCCGTCCCGCAGTACCTCGCGAACCGCGCGAGCGGCCGCAAGGACCCCGACTGGCCGTGGCCCGAGGGCGTCCTGCCGATATCCCACTGGGGATGCGGCATGTATGCGTGCGTGGACTGCAGCACCCCGCAGGGCACGGTTCTGCTCTACGAGCCGAACACCGACGACGCCGCACAGGCCTGGTACGTGGACGCCCCCGGCCTCGTGGACTGGCTGCACACCTGGCTCGAAGGGACCGGCTGGTACGAGGAGTCCAACGACGGCACGGACCTGGCGCCGTGGCCGGACTTCCCGATACGCACGGGCACGGCCCGCGCCTCGTAGGAGGCACATCCATACGGCGCGTGCGGTGACCGACGGTGTGCACGCAGAGCGTGCCCGGCGCGAGGGCGTGTCCGCACAGAGGTTGTGGGACGACTCACGGCCGGCGCGCGGAGGTCCACCGCCGGATGCCGTAAGCCGCCGCACCCAGGCCCAGGATACCCGCGCCGACGCCCACCGACACCCATGGCAGCGCGAACGCCAGGACGACGCACCCGAGCAGCCCGACCGCCGGTACGACGCGCGATGCCGGCGTCGAACGCAGCGTCCAGGCAGCGGCATTGGCGACCGCGTAGTACGCCAGCACCCCGAAGGAGGAGAAACCGATCGCGCCGCGCACGTCCACGGTCGCGGCGAGGGCGGCCACCACGACGCCCACGGCCAGCTCGGCCCGGTGCGGCACCTTGAAGCGCGGATGCACGGCCGCCAGGGCGCCCGGCAGATGGCGGTCGCGGGCCATGGCCAGCGTGGTCCTCGAGACGCCCAGGATCAGTGCCAGCAGCGAGCCCAGTGCGGCCACAGCCGCTCCCACACGCACCACCGGCACCAGAGCGGGCACCCCCGCCGCCCGCACCGCGTCGGCCAGTGGAGCAGCTGCACGCCCCAACCCATCGGCACCCAGCACGGAAAGGACGGAGACGGCCACTGCCGCGTACACGACCAGCGTGATGCCGAGCGCGAGCGGGATCGCCCGCGGGATGGTGCGCGCCGGATCACGGACCTCTTCGCCGAGGGTGGCGATCCGCGCGTACCCCGCGAAGGCGAAGAAGAGCAACCCGGCCCCCTGCAGCACCCCGCCGGCACCACCGGAGGCGCCGATGTCCAGGTGCGCGGTGTCGGCCGCCCCGGAACCGAGACACACAACGACTACGGAAGCGAGGACCGCCAGCACGACCGCCACGATCACCCTGGTCAGCAGCGCGGACTTCTGCATGCCGCCGTAGTTCACGGCGGTCAGGGCCACCACCGCGGCGACGGCCACCACGTGCGACTGGCCCGGCCACATGTAGGCGCCGACGGTGAGCGCCATCGCCGCACAGGAGGCGGTCTTCCCGACGACGAACGACCAGCCCGCCAGATACCCCCAGAAGACCCCCAGCCGCTCGCGCCCGTAGACATATGTGCCGCCCGATGCGGGATACAGGGCGGCCAGCCGCGCCGAGGACGAGGCGTTGCAGTAGGCGACCACGGCGGCGACGGCGAGTCCGATCAGCAGGCCGGAACCGGCTGCTTGCGCCGCGGGGGCCAGGGCCGCGAAGATCCCGGCCCCGACCATCGAACCCAGGCCGATGACGACGGCGTCCCCGACGCCGAGGATCCGGCGAAGTTCCAGGCCATCGGGTTGCTGTGCCCCGGACTGTGTCATGGGGCGAACCATACTGAGCGCTGCAACCGGCCACTGCGGCGGAGGCGTCCTCTCCGACGACGGACCCGCACACGGAGAGCAGGGGCGAGTGCGGCCGTCACGACGGGCAGCGTCAAGGAATGAACACGGCCTGGCCGGAGCAGGAGCACAGCACAGGCACAGCGCGGAGAGGCAGGTTCACGGCATGGGCATTGTCGGCTGGATCGTTCTGGGGCTGTTGGCGGGCGCCATCGCCAAGTTCCTGCTGCCGGGCAAGGACCCCGGCGGTTTCATCGGCACGACCCTCATCGGCATCGCGGGCGCCTTCATCGGCGGCTGGATCTCGTCGCGCTGGCTGCACCACCCGATCAGCAAGCACTTCTACGACGGGCCCACCTGGGCGGCCGCGATCGGCGGCTCGCTGGTGTTGCTGATCATCTACCGCGTTCTGTTCGGTGACTCACGGCGCTGAGCACCCCTGAGCCGCAGCCGGCGGCAAAGAAGGGTGGGCACCCCGGCCGGGGTGCCCACCCTTCCTCGTACCGCCCGGTCATCTACCGGTAGTTGACGAACTGCAGCGCGAAGTCGAAGTCCTGGCCCTTGAGCAGAGCGATCACGGCCTGCAGGTCGTCGCGGCTCTTGGAGCTGACGCGCAACTCGTCGCCCTGGACCTGAGCCTTGATGCCCTTCGGGCCCTCATCACGGATGATCTTCGCCACCTTCTTCGCGTTCTCCTGGGAGATGCCTTCCTCGATCGACGCGAAGATCTTGTACTCCTTACCGGAGAGCTGGGGCTCACCGGCGTCCAGCGACTTCAGGGAGACCCCTCGCTTGACCAGCTTCGACTGGAAGACGTCGAGGATGGCGTTCACCCGGTCCTCGGAGTTGGCCTGCATCAGGATCTTGTCGCCGGACCAGGCGATCGAGGCGCCGACGTTCTTGAAGTCGTAACGCTGTGAGATCTCCTTGGCGGCCTGGTTGAGGGCGTTGTCGACCTCCTGCTGCTCGACCTTCGAGACGATGTCGAAACTGGAGTCGGCCATGTCCTGTGGCTCCTTGTATCGGGATGGATCGGTGCGTATCGGCGTGCGGGAGCGCGGCCGCCCGGCCCGGAGTCGATCCCGGGCCGCATCCGGCTAAGCCTAGCCACCTCGCCCCCTCAGGACGCCGATCTATCCGGTGGCGAAGCACCCCCCTGCATCAGGTATCGTTTACGTCGTTGCCAAGGGGCACCGCGGAAAAGCGGCCCCGCGGCGGCAATCCCCGGCGGTGTGCCCGAGTGGCCAAAGGGAGCAGACTGTAAATCTGCCGGCTTCGCCTTCCCAGGTTCGAATCCTGGCGCCGCCACGCTGAGAAGATCAGCCCCTGACCTGCGAATTGGTCGGGGGCTGATCTTTTTTCGGGTCACTGCTGGTCTCGTCCCCGTGGTTCCCCGCCGTTCCCCCCTCGTTCGGACACGTCTGTGCCACGTTGGTGAAGCCGATCACCTTGGTCGGGCAGCAGAGCGGAGGGCGGTGTTGCGACCCCATGCAACATCTGCCGCCGAATCGCGGGCGGGAGTGATATGGCATACGCAGGTGACCCGAAGCGCCTCGCCCGTCTGCTGCGGGACCTGGCGGACGCGCTGGAGAAGGCCGGAATGAACCCGTCCGGAATCAGCGACGAGCGGCACTCGATGGGCGAGGTTCGGGCGGCCGCGACGGAACTGGATCCGGGCGACGGGCCGCAGCGGTCCCTATGCAGTACCAGCCGGAACGCCCGTGTGCGTGCCTCGCACGCCATTTGGCAGCCAGCACTCCAGCGTCATGTCGGCGATGTCCTGGAGTTCGTCGCGGCCGAGGCCGCTGGCGGCCTGGACGGCGATGCCGAACGCCGCCGTCATGACATATCGGGCGAGCCGTCGGGGGTCGGCGTCGCGCGGCAGATCGCCCTCGTCGACGGCCCGCTGGAACCGCTCCTCAACGCGTAGGGCCGAAGCGTTCCGCCACTCGACCAGCATGTCGTGCGCGGGCCGCCCCGCTTCGCTCGACGCCAGCGCGACCTGCACGCCCATGCATCCCGCAGGGCCGCCGGGGCGCGTCGTCGTCCGAACCGCTCCGTGGAGAATCGCCGCGGCCACGCCTCGTGCGGTCGGCTCCTCCAGGGCGCGCGTCCCGTAGTCGGCCGGGCCCTCGGTGTAGCGCTCCAGCGCTTTGCGGAACAGCTCCCTCTTGTCACCGAAGGCTGCGTACAGGCTGGGCTTCGTGATGCCCATCGCCTTGGTCAGGTCGGTGAGGCTGACCCCCTCGTATCCCCGTTCCCAGAACACCTGCATGGCGCGCTCAAGTGCCTCGTCGATGTCGAATTCCCGAGGCCGACCCATGACGGCGTTCCGCGAACCAGCCATGCGTGCAGCGTACTCCACCCCCGAGCAGCCGGTGGTGAATTATGTACCGATTGGAACAGAAGCCTTGTGTCCTCGAACCCTACTCGCGGCGGCAGTCCCCGCGGAGGTTCATCGAAGGCGTCGGTGCAGGTCGATCGCCATCCGAGTACACACAGTCCGTGGTTCGGGCCGGAGCCGAGGCTCGGTCGTATGGGACGACGTCATTGCGCGGCCGAAGGGCATGGCGACGCCGTGTCGACTCGGTGTTCGGCCCGCCCTGCCTCGGTGCGTCGGCACCTGCTGCCGGTGGCCACCTGAGGCCGCGTGAGGCACGACCGCACAGCCGACGCGGCGACTTCTATCCCACTCGGAATATAACTCGCGGAGCCGAGGTTCCCCCTCCGCGACAGCCGCGCGACAAGAGCGCGGGCGCGTCGCCACCAGCACCCAGCACCGCCCGATCCAGGGCGACAGGAAGGCATCATGTCTGACACCGACCTGCGCGACATCGAAGCGCTCGACGCTCGTAAGTCCGACGGCATCGCTGTTGTCACCGGCGCCAGCCGCGGCATCGGGGCGGCCATCGCCGGCCGTCTCGGCGCCGACGGCTACACCGTCGCAGTTCACTACCGCCAGGACTCGGCCGCCGCGGCCGACGTCGTCGAGAAGATCACCGCGGCCGGCGGCACGGCGTTCTCCTTCGCCGCCGACCTCGCCGAACCCGACACCGGCACCGCCTTCTGGGCTTCCTACGACGCGGCCGCGGGCGCGCTGCGCGACGCGCCCGTGCGGGTGCTGGTGAACAACGCCGGGGTCGTCGTGAACGGCGTCATCGAGGAGTTCGCCGCCGAGGACTTCATCCGCCAGCAGCAGATCAACGCCACCGCGCCGTTCCTGATCATCAAGGCCGCCCTGCCGCGCCTGGCCAACGGCGGACACGTCGTGAACATCTCCTCAGGCGCCACCCGCGTCCCCATCCCCGGCATCATCGGATACACCATGACCAAGGGAGCCCTCGAAGCCCTGACGCTCCCGCTCGCCCAGCACCTCGGCCCACGCGGCATCACCGTCAACGCCGTCCGCCCCGGCACCACCGACACCGACATGAACGCCGACTGGTTGCGCGGCAACTCCGAAGCCATGGCCACCGTCGTCGCGTCGCGCGCCCTCGGTCGCGTCGGTGAACCCGCCGACATCGCCGACGTCGTCGCCTTTCTCGCCTCCCATGACGCCCGGTGGATCACGGGCCAAATCATCGACGCCACCGGCGGCGAGCGCCTGTAGCCGGTATCCCTCGGGGGACACGGACGAGATCCGAGTCGTGACGCAGTCCGCTTGGAGTGGGCTGAACGGAATCGATCTCGCGATCAGCCTGATCTCTGTAGTGCTCGCGTCCCGAGTCTGTGGGTGGGACGGGCTGCCTGGCAGCACCCGGTCAAGTGATCGAGTGATCATGTGGAGTTGAGTAGCCGGACCACGCGGTCGGTGGAACGACTTTGGCCGGGAGCTGCTTTGGTGCGAGTGATCATGGCCCCATGAGCTTCCGGTGAGTCGGGCAGTCCGTTGACCTGAGGCGCCGGCAGAGGTCGGGGGACGGTTGTTCTCGACGCTCCCAAGTCCGGCGGCGGTTACCGCAGGTCCCTGCCGCAGACCGACGACAACTACTACTGGTTCCTGGGCCGTCAGTCGAAGTCGGTGATGCATTGGTGGCTCGAGGTGCTGCAGATTTTGGCGTGCAGCGGTATCTCTGGGCCGAAGTAGCCCCACTCCACGAATGTGACTGCGCGGTCCGGCTTCATTACGGCTCTGGCCTGGTAGAGGACGCCTCGGTCGTCGTCTCCGGTGAGGCGGAAGGGGCCGGCGTCGTCGAGGATCACAGCGAGCGTGTAGTAGTACTGGTTGGGCGTGTCTTGTGACGGGAGGCGGTCGGTGAGCCCTTCCACCCGGCTGACCGCCGGCGCGGGGGTGTAGTCCGCCGAGGGTGTGGAGGGGGTGGCGGTGTTGTCGTCGTAGGGGCCGCAGGTGATCGAGTGTGCGACCTCGTGGCTGTAGCCGAGGCAGTAGCTGTCGCCCGAGATCCACCCGAAGTCCCTGATGCCCTTGCTGCCCCGGCGGACGACCACCACCGCCTCCTTGGGCGGTCGGGGACTTTTGTCGGGGAGGGTTGTCGTGCTGAGCCAGTCGGCTAGGGCGCCGTCCGTCGGCCCGAGCCTTGCTGCCGCCTCCACCGGACGGGCTGGACCCGCGACCGCTGTCGGCGCCGCAGCAGCCGATGAGCGGACCGGGGTGGTGTGACGGCGCGCGTCTCGTCCGTGTTCCCCGTTGGTGCAACCGGCGAGAGCGAGGAAGAGCACGCCACATGCCGTCAGCCGTCTTGCCCGTCCAACCCCCACCGGTCCCCCTCGGTCGGCCTCCCCGTGTCGGCAGTATGGAAGATGTCCTTGCTGCGCTTAAAGGCGGCGCAGGCGATTGTGACGTGACGTCATTCGGCGAGTCGGCACTCGAACTTACCTTTGGACGCGCTTCGCTCGCAGCGGCGTCCCCGGTGGGACGGGTGTGGGGCGGGAGCACCCCCGGGTCGGGAAGCGGCAGGTCAGGGCATGGCCCTGGCACGGTCTGCAAATCTGCCGGCTTCGCCTTCCCAGGTTCGAATCCTGGCTCCGCCACACGGAGACGAAGGGTCCGTGACCTGTTGTTTCAGCAGGTCACGGGCCCTTAGTCATGCACCCCCGTGATCGAGGCACTGTATTACTCCGTCTCGCGTTCGAACGTCTCGTCTCAGGGTGCGTGGACGGCGTGTGGACGGGATCTTGGACGGCTCGGCCGTGTTGTCCCAGGCGGGCTGACATCCTGGCGTTCGTGGCCTCGTCTCCGTCCTTGAGGAACTCGGCGTGTACCCGAAAGGCACCGCCAGGAGCGTGTCCGGCGGGTCACGTCATGCAGACCGTCCCCACCCCCGGAGCCACCATCGCGCGGCCGTCCGACCCGCCTTCCCGGTCGGGCGTGAAGGCCTTGGGCGGGCTGGGTCAGCGGCCCCGCTCCCGACAGCCGTGTCACCTGAATGGCGCAACATGATGTGCCACCCACATGGGCGAAGATCAAGCTGGCTAGTGTCCCGACCGAGGCAATCCGTGAAAGGGGAACCAAATGCGCATTCGACGAATCCTCGCCGCCGTCATCGCCACGGCAGCCCTCGCCGGAATCGGCCTCACAAGCGCCGCCACCGCCACCGCCGCCAGCCCCACCCCGGGTGAGTGCGAGCAGGGAGGCGGAACGGTCGATTGGGGGACCAACCTCTGCAGGGGCGGTACGTACGACGGGCAGATGGTCGACTAAACGCCACAAGGCGCCCCGCAGCCACGCGCTGCGGGGCACTCCCGTGCGAACACTGCCGGGAGGGTCGCAGGGACGGTGCCGACCCGTGGTCACCGCCCAGCCACCTGCGTACGGCATGGACGACTTGATGTCCACGCCGGCTCGTACGGCGTTGGCGGCCTGCATGTTGCCCTGACAAAGCCAGTGCTCACCCCGGGTCGTCGGCACGGCCCCTGTAGCGGGCAGGCGCGAGCGGGCCCCTGCGATGGCTTCCGCGTTGTCGAGGTCCGAGTCCGGGGCGGTGGGACCAGCACCGCCGGGGTGGCAGGTCGCCGCCGCCTCGTGCCACGCACTTGGCCGGGAAAGCGGTAGGCAGGTGCTCACCCCGAAACTCGGTTGGTGGGGAGTGCTGGGAGACTGCCACCGGTCTGTTGAGGACTGGAGGCAGGGGCGGCCCGGGACTTCGGCGAGAAGCCGGCCGTCCTACCTGTGCCTGCGGCTGTTTGTTCCGCACGGTCGTGGCACCCGCGGTGACCTTGATCACGGCTGGCAGGCTGCCAGGGCCGTCGGAGGGCGGTGCATGCTTGTCCGACTGATCGCCGTCGGCGGCAGCGGTCGGGCCCTGGACAGCCGGTGCCGGTACGGGAAGTGGGACGTGGTGAGGGTTCGAAAGGCGAGCGCCCTGTGGGCCATGGCACTCGCTCTGCTGGCCGGCGCCTGCGGTGGCGCCCCGAAGGCGCTGCCGCACGTAGGAGCGGCGGACGTCCTGGGTCACTGGACGAGCGACTGCGGATCGACTCTCACGGTCGAAGCGGACCGCACGTTCACCGTCCGGGATTTCCCGATGGATTACGCGCTGGTCTCCGGGGCCGTGAAGCGCCTGGCAGTCGGCCACGGGACCTGGTACCTCTACGCGGGGGACAAAGGGGTCACCCCGCAGACTTTCGACCTGAAGATCGGCGAGGAGTTCTACGACCTGGACTACGTCCGCAGCGGCGACTCGATCGCCCTCCGTACGGCCCTGGGGGACCCCGACGACAACCGTTGGTGCCGGTTCTCGCGCCGCTCCCGGGTCTGATCGGTCAGGTCGGTTGTCCGGAGTCCGGGGTACTGCCGTGGGCGGACTCCTCGCGCCGACGGCTTCGTAGGTCGAAAGCAAGGGTCGAAAGGCCCTGTTCGCTCAGCGCCAACCCCTGAGCGGCACCGCACCGCTCAGCCGGTACCGAGTCCGGACGTCCCGGTCCGGGGCTGCGGAGTGCTGGTTCGGGAGATCCCGCTGCGGGTCACCGGGATTTCCACTTCTCACCGTCCGGTCGGGCAGGGCTGGAACCGATAGCGGCGGCCCCCACGCTCCGAGGCGGACGTCTGGCGGATGTCCCGCGGATGAGCGCACGAAGCTCCCCAGCAGTAAGCAGATACGCATACCGACGGGGGCGGGGGATGTGGCAGTGATCAGGTTTGTGCACGCACAGCTGGCGTTCGCCGCGGTGTTGATCCTCAGCGGGATGGCCGCCCTGGGAGTGGCTGCCGTTGCCAAGGATGGTCGGGCCGTCCGGCTCACCGTGAGGCGCGGGGCGGGCGTCCGAGTTCCGACTCATCGTGAGACACGGGGCAGCGCCCGGGTTCTGACTCATCGTGAGGCGCCGGGGCGGAACGCCCGGGTTCTGCGGGACGGCAGCACCCGGGCGCCCCCTGTGCGAGGCGTGGTGCGGAGACCGGAAGGACCGGGCCCGCGTCGACGGTTCACCAGGCCGGAGCCGGGACCCGACGGATTCCCGACGGGCCCGAGCCGCGTGGTGCGTGTACTCGAGCCGGGCGGCCGGCTCAGGACCCGACCGTGGCCTCAGTCCTCGGTGACCCGGATGATCGTTCTGCCGGGGATACGCCGATCAGGAGCGAAGGCGGCGGCTGCCTCGGTCAGCGGGCGGACCGCGCCGATGCGTACACCGAGCCGTCCGTCCCGGAGCCGTTGCACCAGGTCCGCGAGGCGGGCGCGGTCGGGTTCCACCACGAAGAACACCGCCCGTCCGTCCTTGGGCCGGACGGTGGGCGGCTCGGCGATGGTGACGAGTGTGCCGCCGGCGCGGACGAGTGCGGCCGAGCGGGCGAGGATGTCGCCGCCGATCACGTCGAAGACCACATCGACCTCGCCGGCGTCCGCCAACCGGTCGGCATCGAGGTCCAGGAACGTATGCGCACCCAGAGCGAGGACGGCGTCCCGGTCGGCGGACCGGCCGGTGCCCACGACCCGGGCCCCCACTTCCAGCGCGAGTTGTACCGCGATGGATCCGACGGCCCCCGCGGCGCCGTGGATCAGGACGGTCTGGCCGGTCGCGATCCGCGCGTGGTCGAACAGGCCCTGCCAGGCGGTCAGTCCGGAGATCGGCAGCGCGGCCGCCACCGTGTGGTCGACATCCGCGGGAAGCGGGGCGAGGTTGCGGGCCTCCACGGCGACGTACTCGGCGAGCGAGCCGTTGCGGGCCCAGTCGGTCAGTCCGAAGACCCGTTGGCCGACGGTGAGGCCGGTGGTTCCGTACCCGAGCTCCGCCACGACACCCGAGACCTCGTGCCCTGGCACGCTCGGAGTGCGGTCGCGGCCGGCGCGGTCGGACCATGTTCCTGGCCAGTCGAGTTCCCCACGGGTGAATCCCGCGGCGTGCACCCGCACGATGACGTCGTTCTCGGCGGCATGGGGATGCGGCAGGTCGGTGAGGGTCAGCCCGCTGACGCCGGCGTCGCGGTCCGAGGCGGTGATGGCTTGCATGTGTGCTCCTCTGTCCGGTCTTCCGAAGGTGAACGTATCGGTTCGTGTCAGCGGGTTTTCACCGCGTGTCGTGTGCTCTCGCGGGTGTGGTGTCCGGCACGCGTGCGCCGGCCGGGCGGGGCCCGTACGGCCGGGCACGGCCGACGGATTCCTCGGCCTGGGCCGAGAACACCCCGGATCGCGAGTCCAAAGTGGTGACCTCCGCGATGCCGCGCAGGCTGCCGTTGAACGTCGGACCGGCCCCCGGCCCCGCCATGACCGATCCGGACGCAAAGGCGATCGGTGACGCAACGATGTGATGGCCACCGCAAGTCCCGCCGCCCCCATGGCCAGGAGGACCGCTCCCAGCACCGTGGCGGACCGTGCTGTGTGCCGCAGGACCAGACGCCTCCCGCGCCGCCGGACAGGAACAACGCCGCGATGTCGAGTCCGTCGGCGGGGCCCATGTACGGGCGTCCCGGGGGAGAGGACTCGACCAGCCCGGCGGCCAGACCGCTCATGGCCGTTCCAGTGGCGACACCCTGCAGCACCCGCGCGACGACCAGGGACGGGACGCCGTCGGCCGTCCAGAAGACGGCGGATCAGGAGCGCGGTGATCAGCACCGGGCGGCGTCCGAGGCGGTCACTCTGCGACCCGACCGTCATCAGGGCGCCGAGCAGCCCCCCGACGTACACGGCGAAGACGACGGTGACCCTGGTGACCGAGAAATCCCAGCGTTCCCGATACAGCGGATGGAGCGTCGACGGTGCGCTCGCTGTCGCCATCATCACCACGGTGGTGAACGTCGGCACGGTGAAGGTGGCGGACCGTCCAGGACGACGATGGGTGCGGCCGGAAACGACGGGTGTCGTCGTATTGCCTCCGGCTTCTTCGGCATCAATTCGGCCAGGGCGCTTCAATGACGCGCTCGACCATGGTCCTGCTGCGGAAACCCGGAACGAAGTGTTCCAGCACATCCGCGTTGACCGTCCCGTACGTGGTGTCAGGACGATGCTCGAGCCCGTCGACAAATGCCTGCAGGAATCCCTTCTTGAACTGTTCGCGCGGATGGGCGGCCACGATTTCCTCCACCTGGCCGCCGTCCAGTCCGTCCAGTCCCCAGCCGAGCACGTCGGTCAGTACGCCGAAGTTCGTGGCAGCCGTCTCCGGGCCCATCCGGCCGGGAATCGCCGGCGTCGTGTGCAGTGCTATCGCCGTCCAGACGACGTCGGCGGCGCTCTTCGGGAACCCGCGGTCGAGCAGGAACTTGCGCGCGTGGTCGGCGCCGTCCAGTTCGAAGCGCTGCTCCACGTCGGAGAACGGGACGGAAAGCCCCGCGTCGTGGAACATCGCGGATATGTAGAGCAGCTCCGGATCGGGCTCAAGGCCGAGCTCGCGTGCGTGAAGAGAACCGAAGAGGAAAACACGCCGGGAGTGATGGAAGATGAGAGGGCTGGTCGTTTCACGGAGAAAACGGGTGGCCTCCGCCACTGCTGCGGTCTCGGGTATTTCCACTGCTGCGATGATGTCGGTCATGACGGTGACGCTTTCGATGTGGTGGTGAACACTGGGCGGTGACTCTGTTCTCCACGATGCCGACCGCACGGCCTTCGCCGCCGCCTCGGTCCGGCCATGAACCACCCGAATCCAGACACCCGAGAAGTCCGCCCTGAAAGCGGGACACCCGAGGAACCGGACACCTGAGGACAGGACTGTGAACTCCGCAACGCATCGGGTCGCGATCCTCGTCTACGACGGGGTAGCACTGCTGGACGTCGCCGGTCCCGCAGAGGTGTTCGGGGAGGCGAACCGGCTCGGCGCCGACTACCGGATCGACCTGCTGTCGACGACCGGTGCCGACGTCGCCTCGTCCGTCGGCATCCGGATCGCCGTCGACGGCAGCCCCGCCTCCGAGCCGGATCCCGACACGTTCGTGATGCCGGGCGGGGTCGTCCATCCCAGAACTCCCGTCACCCGGGATCTGATCGAGGCGACGAGGGAGCTGGCGGTCCGGTCCGGGCGGGTCACGTCCGTCTGCTCCGGAGCGTTCGTCCTCGCCGCCGCCGGCCTACTGGACGGCAAGCGTGCGACCACCCACTGGAAGATCACACGCGAACTGGCCGGCCGGCACCCGAAGATCCGTGTGGAGCCCGATGCCATCTACGTGCGCGACGGCACCACGTACACCTCGGCGGGCGTCAGCGCCGGCATCGACCTGGCGCTGGCTCTCGTCGAGGAGGACCACGGTCCTGATCTGAGCCGGGACGTCGCCCGGGCTCTGGTGGTGTATCTGCAACGCGCGGGCGGCCAGTCACAGTTCTCCGCGCCCCTGCAGGGCCCGCCGCCCCGGTCCCCGGCCCTGCGCACCGTCGTCGACCTGGTGATGGCGGATCCCGCGGGGAACCACTCCCTCGCCGAACTCGCCGCGCATCTCAACCTCAGTCCCCGCCATCTCACGCGGCTGTTCCGGGAAGAGCTGTCCACCACACCGGCCCGCTACGTCGAGTCCATCCGGTTCGACATCGCGAAGGCTCTGCTCGACCAGGGGCACACCGCGACACAGGCGGCATCCCTGGCCGGGTTCCCGAGTTACGAGAGTCTCCGACGGGTCTTCGCACGGGAGTTGTCCATCAGCCCCGCCGCGTACCGGCGTCGCTTCAGCACGGCCCGCCGCGCCCGGTAGCACGGAAGGGTGTTCCGCTGTTGCCCTCGGTGCGCCGGACGCCGGGCGCGAACCACGGTTCGTTCAGACGGAGTCGGCGGGAGTCCCCTGGTGCAGAACCGCCTCCCGAACCGCTCGGGTGAGGTCCGCCGCGGCCTCGTGGCCCGCGCCCGAGTCGGGTGACACGACGGTGCCGAAACTGCCCTTGTCCCCCCAGGTGCAGGCGGTGAGCCGCTGGTTGTCGATCGCGTCGTACGACAGGCACCGCAGGCTGCCGCCGAGGCGGCCGGGGTCGGCGGACCAGACCTTGCCGGCGGCCAGACCCGTGGTGGTGAGGCCCGACCGGAGACCGTCCTGGATGGAACCGAGCGCGTCGGGCGTCATCTCGTGAAAGTCGCCGACCGCGCCGAACACCGTGATCACGGACAGGCGTTCGTTCTCCCTCTTTCCGTACACGTAGGTGAAGGTCGTGGCATCGCTGCCCCCCGTGTCCTCGTTCACGACCCCCTCCAAGAACTGCTGGAGCGACGTGTCCTCCAGCCGTTCGTAGCCCTGGACGCGGTCCGGCGCCGCAAAGGTGTAGCGCGGGTAGGCGGCGTACTGCTCGTAGCCCCAGATGCCCGACCCCACCAGCGCCGCCATCACGGTGGCGAGCGCGAGGACCGCCACCGCTGTCTCCCGGGACGAGGCGGCCGGGACCGGTGGCAGTACGGGGAAGTCCGGGACACCGACGGGTTCGGCGTGGGTGGCGGAGGGCCGGGTGCCGGCACGGTGGCGTGCCCGGCGCAGCAGGGACTGGAGCAGAGCCGTGGGGACGACGGTGACCACGACCGCCATGCGCGCCCAGCTGTTCCAGTGGAGTGCGGGTACGGCCAGGAGCACAACGACACACAGGGCCGCGCGGATCAGCAGCGTGTGCTGGGGGAAGCGCACCATCCAGCGCAGTGGCGCGCGGCCGGGGCGGGCGAGCGCGGTGAGGGTTTCGGCGACCGTGGCCAAGCGGTTGTCGTCGGGCCGGCTCTGAGCGTGGGCACGGGCTTGCGCGGCGGCCGAGACGGGATCGCCCACGGCCGCGAGCACGAGGCGGGCGTCGTGCGTCTGGGTGCGCACCGGCGACGGCGGCCTGGGGCCATTCACCGCCTTGCCCGCCGAGATCTGCTCGATGCGCAGCGCCTGTGGCGATCCGGGTGCCAACTCGCGGAGTCGTGCGTCGAGTTCGGGGCCGCGCCGGTGCCTGGCCGGCCGGTCCATGTAGTCGCTGCGCAGACACAACTCCGCGTACGCCGCGAGCAGATCGAGGTCGTCGGGGAACGCCTTCAGGCCTTCCCGGTAGGCCGCTTCGGCCCGGTCGTCGTGATCGTCGTCGTCCTCGGCCGCATGGGCCTGCCCCAGCACCAGGTAGAGACGGGCGCTGGGCCCGTCCGCCGTCAGCGCTTCCGTGGCCGTGCGCCGCGCCTGGGCGAACCGGCCCGCGAGCAACTGGACATGCGCCGAGTCGTACGCGGATCGGACGTCTTGATCTTCGGCCTGCACGCTCTCCCCCTGATGCACGCGCCGAACCACTGGGTTTGATTCGGCACGCAACTATCGCCCTACGCCACAGGGTTCGTCAAAGCGTTTTCCCACCTCAGCAGCCGGGTGGGGCGGCCCAGGGGCGACCCGCTTCGATCGACCGCATTCGCCCGGTTCAGGGTCCCGCGCACGCATTGCGGGAAAGACCCACCCCGTAGCTTCACCGCCGTCGTGCGGGACGGGGCTCAGTGGGCCCCGGTGATGTCGCGGGCCGCCGGGACGCGAGGAACACTGCAATAGGGGCAGACGGAGAGGAGCAGCGGCGCTTTCGATCGCGGACTCGCTCATGAGCACCAGGGAAGACGCCGAGGCGTGTGCGGGGAGATCCCGGGCCGACACGGACGTACGGGCCACGGCCGGCGCCCGGGCGGCCTTCGGCGCCGGCGCGGGCACGGCCCCGGCGAGAGAGCGTGGCAGGAGGCCCCGGCGATGACCCCGGCGGACTCCTACGACGCGATCGTCGTCGGCGGTGGTCACAACGGGCTTGTGGCGGCCCTGTACCTGGCACGCGCGGGCTGGTCGGTGGCCGTGCTGGAGCGCAACGCGGCCGTGGGCGGCGCCATCGCCGGAGGTGAGGCCACGCTCCCCGGGTTCGTGCACGACCTGTACTCCACCAACCAGAACCTGTTCCTCGGATCCAGGGCGTACGCCGACTTCGCTTCCGGTCTGGCCCGGCACGGGCTGCGGTTCCGCACCACCGGCCGGCCGTATGCCAACGCCTTCCCGGACGGGCTGAGCCTGCGCGTCCACTCCGACTACGAACGCACCCTCGGGCACTTGGCCGCGCACAGCGCGGGGGACGCCGAGGGCTTCGCCGGCCTCTATCGGCAGTACAGGCGATTCGCCCCGTACCTGTTCGGCCTCTACGGAAGTGCCGTGCCCTCGGTCGCCGCCGTCCGGCAGGTACTGAGCCTGCTGCGCCACCGGGGCGTGCGCGGCGCGGCGGAACTCACCCACACCCTGCTGATGAGTACCCGGGAGCTCGGCGAGACCTGGTTCACCACCCGGGAGGCGCGTGCCATGGCCGCCTGCTGGGGCATGCATCTGGACTTCGGCCCCGACGTGGCCGGCGGCGCGATGTTCCCGCTGCTGGAGCTGTTCGCCGACATGGAGAACGGTATGTCCGTGGTCGAGGGAGGCGCCCAGCGGCTGCCGCAGGCCTTGGGGGCCCTGCTGGCCGAGCACGGTGGCGAGATCAGCACCGGTGCCGAGGTGGACCGCGTGCTGTGCCGGAACGGCCGAGCCGTGGGGGTGCGCTGCGTCGACGGCAGCACGGCTGCGGCGCGTCGCGCCGTGATCGCGGACGTCGGGCCCGCCGCCCTCTATCAGCGACTGCTGGAGCCCGGGCAGGTGCCCGCGCCGGTACGCCGCGCATCAGGCCGTTACCGGTACGGCCCCGGCACCATGATGGTGCACCTCGCGCTGGACGGGCCGCTCCCTTGGGCCGCGGGGGACGAGCTGTCCGGCTTCGGATACGTGCACGTGGCACCGTACGTCGGCGATCTGGCGCGTACCTATATCGAGTCCCTGTCGGGCCTGCTGCCCGCGGAACCGCTGCTCGTCGTGGGGCAGACCTCCGCAGTGGACCCGACCCGGGCCCCCGCGGGCCGCCATGTCGTGTGGATCCAGGTCCGCACCGTGCCCCCGGTCATCTCCGGCGACGCGGCGGGCACCATCCGGCAGACGCGCTGGCCCGAGGCGGTCGAACCGATGACCGACAGGGTGCTGGCCAAGCTGGAGCGCTATGCCCCCGGCGGCACATCACGGATCGCCTGCGTCACGGCATACACCCCTCAGGACCTCGAAGCGGCCGATCCGAACCTTGTCGGCGGTGACAGCACTGCCGGCAGCCACCACCTCTCCCAGAACTTCCTCTTCCGGCCGATGCCCGGCCACAGCGGCTACCGCACGGCGATCCCCGGGCTGTATCTGACCGGCGCCGCGACCTGGCCCGGCGCGGGCACCAACGCCACGTCCGGTCGGCTCACGGCCCGCCAGGTGCTCAAGGACTCCCGCCCCGGCGGCAGGTTCTGGACATCCCGGGCAGGGCGTTGTCCCTGAAGGAGGCGTGGACACCGTCTCCGAAAGGGCCGCGGAAGGCCCCTGATCCGGCCGATGCCCCTGTGCGACACGGGTGTTGAGCTCTGCGCGGGTCACCAGGAGCGGGCCGCCTCGAGGAGTCGCTCGCGCACCGCCTCGACCGGCGGGCGGTCGGGCGCGCCCGCCCGCGCCACCAGGAAGCCGGTGTTGATGGGCGGATCCTCCGGCGTCAGCAACTCCACCAACGCGCCGGACGCGAGCTCCGCCTCGCACAGGTAGCGAGGCAGCACCGTCGCGCCCGCGCCCGCGACGACGGCGGCGAGCACACCGCGCAGATCCGGCACGACGACGGCGGGCCGGGCGGTCAGGCGGGTGCGGAAGACATGGCGCCAGTACCGGCGCAGGATCGGCAGGTCCTCGGCGTACGCCACCAGCGGGACCTCGCTCAACGGGCCGGCGTCCTCGCAGGTGAGCGGCCCGATTCCGGCGGCATGCCCCGGTGTCGTCACGAGCACGAACTCCTCGTCCATGAGCGGGACCGCTGCCAGGGTGCGGCCGCGCGGCCGCACCGCCGACAGGACGAGGTCGAAGCGACCGCCGTGCAGGCCCTCGAGCAGCTCCTCGGCGAGTCCGGTGGTGATGCGCAGCGGGATGCCCCGAGCCGCGAGCGGTGCCAGCACGGGCAGTGCCCGGACGCTCAGCATCTCCGCCGGGCCCGCCAGATGCACCGGTTCGGGCGGCGCCTCCAGGCCCTCGCGGCCGCGGTCGGCGACTTCCGCCAGCGCGTCCAGCGGTCCGGCGATCCGCCCGGCCAGTTCGTCGGCCACGCCGGTCGGCGCCACACCGCGCGGAAGTCGTTCGAAGAGCTGCCGGCCGAGCTGCTGCTCCAGGGTGCGCACCTGTGCGGTCACGGTGGGCTGGGAGATGCCCAGCACCCGGGCCGCCGTGGTGAGGGACCGGGCCCGGTGCACGGCGAGGAAGGTGCGCAGCAGGCCGAGGTCCAGGGGCCCGTCTCCGGCGGTGGACGGTGGGCGGACCTGCGGTGCGGCCGGCCCACCGTCGTCCCGCCGGGGACCATTTCCATCGGCATTCTGATGAGACATCTCGGAATTCCTATTGGTTTGCTGATGGCTGTGCTGCCTATGGTCGGGAGCGTTCCGCCGCCGGTCAACCGGCGGCTCCTCACCCGCCCGGGCAGCGGCCCGGACGGGGTCGGGGAGCACCCGCGACATGGCAGGGGAAGCACCGGCCCGCACCCGGTGAGCGGCGTACAGGTCCGCCCCTCGTCCCGCTGCCGGCTCCCGTCCTCCGCCGGGCGGCACCCGTGGTGTCCCCGGATCAGAAAGGTGTACGACATGGCAACGATCCTCATCACCGGCGCCTCCGACGGACTCGGCCGCGCTCTCGCGGAGGACCTCGCCGCCGACGGCGGGCACACCCTCCTCCTGCACGGCCGTGATCAGGAACGCCTCCGGGAAGTGGCCGCGGCCACCGGCGGTGAGACCTACCGGGCCGACCTTTCCTCGCTCGCCGGGGTCCGGCGCCTCGCCGCGGACGTCGCCGCCCGGCACGACCGGCTGGACGTACTGGTCAACAACGCCGGCGTCGGCTTCCATGCGGAGGGCACTCGCCGGCAGACGTCCGCCGACGGGCACGAACTGCGTCTGGCCGTCAACTACCTGGCGCCCGTCGTGCTCACCCGGGAACTGCTCCCGCTGCTGCGCCGCTCCGCGCCCTCCCGCATCGTGAACGTGGCGTCCGTCGGCCAGGAGCCCTTCGACTTCGACGATCCAGGACACACCCGCGAGTACACGGACGTCGCCGCCTACTGCCGCTCCAAGCTGGCACTCATCTGCCACGGGTTCGACCTTGCGGGGGAACTGTCCGACAGCGGTATCACCGTCAACAGCCTCCACCCCGCGTCCTTCATGCCCACCACGATGTCCCGGCGTTCCGGGATGGACGTCGTCGACACCCTCGAGCAGGGCGTCGCGGCCACCCGCCGCCTGGTGGACGCGCCCGAACTGGCAGGCGTCACGGGGCGGTACTTCGACGGCGAGAAGGAGGGCCGGGCGGCGGCCGAGGCGTACGACCCGGAGTACCGGCGGAGCCTTGCCGAGGTCACCGCATCGCTGCTCTGACCCCGGACGGACACCGTTGAGGACGACCCGGCCGCGGTCCCCGGCCCGGGGAGCACGCCTCATGGCGGCCGGCCCGGACACCGGCGGGCGCCGCCCGCCTGTACTCCGGTCCGCCGGACTACGGGCCGATGCGCCCGGGCGAGCCGCCCGACGGCTGGGGGGACGGCCGGCCGGAACGTATGCCGGGCCGACGCTCGTTGCCCCCGCCCGGCTGTGAACGCACCGGCGCGAGCAAGGACTTCCAGGACCGGTTCCGCTTGAAAGGCATCTCGAAGATCCTGGCGAACAGCCACGCCCCCGACAGCGAGGCGGGCAGTGCCACGGCGAGGGTGAACCAGAACGTGGGCAGGCCGGGGGAGACGAACTCCGGGGCGATCCTCCTGACGACGGTCATGACGATCGGCAGATGGATGAGGTAGAGGCTGTACGAGCAGTCACCGAGACCTCGAACGGGTCGGGTGGTCAGAAGCCGTACAAGACGGGCGGGTTTCCCGGTGGCGACCGCGGCCAGGAGCATCGTCATGGCGGGGGCGACGGCCAGATCCACCCAGAAGTAGTGGTTCACCGTCCACACCGGTCCCTTGACGGCGACCAGAGTCAGGACCGGTGTGGCGGCCACGGCGGCGAGCCGATGCCAGGGCAGGCGACGGACCCTGTCCGACGCGACGACGATTCCCGCGCCCACCAGACCGGCCACGAAGACGGGGGCGAGATGCGGAGTGAGCCAGTTGTCGCCCTCCACCGGCGTCGCCCCGGCCGCCGTCAGGCCGCAGACGGCGACGAGGAGGGGCGCGGCCGTGAGCAGCACCACGGCACCCAGCCGCCGCCGGACGAACAGAAGGAGCGGAAAGAGGAGATAGAGCTCCGCCTCCACGCCGATCGACCAGAACGCGCCGTTCGGAGTCGGCGCGGTGAACACGTCCTGGGCGACCAGGCCGTACACCAGAATCGATCGGCCGGTCGGTGGTCCCACATGCGAAGCAGGCACCACGAGCCAGGAGATCACCAGGCTGAACGCGAGCGCCGCCCAGTAGGGAGGCAGGATGCGCCAGGCCCGCCGGCGCAGAAAACGCGAGACGCCGCCCGGTCGCCAGCCGTTGCGCGCCGGAGAGACGGCCAGGGAGAAGCCTGACAGCACCAGGAAGAAGACCACGGCGATACGGCCGAACATCAGCCCGTCCAGCCACCGGGGAGCCGAACTGTCGGGGTAGCCGGGGAAGGTGTACAGCCAGCAGTGGAACAGGAGCACGTACAGCGCCGCCAAACCGCGAAGTCCGTCCAGACCCGGCACCTGCCGCCGAACGTTCGCCTCGCGCACCGCGTCTCCCCGCCTCACGGTGGCGGGCATGTCGAGAACGCCGCCGGCGGCACGGCTCGCATCGCTTGAGATCGTTCGGCCCTCTCTCCCGGTGGTACCGCATGCGCGCCACGCGGCCGCCACCTCGGTGGTCGCCACGCGGCGCGGTCCCGGAGGGGCCCGCACCTGCCGGCCCCTGCACCGCCTGGCGGTACAGCGGGTGACGCGGCGCCACCCACGGTGACTCATACGTGGCATCCGGTCCGGCGGTTCAAAGGACGAGCGCCGTGCCTTCGGACGACCAGGCCGACGGGCATACGTGAACGGTGCGCCGTGCCTGTGGGGCCCGGCGCACCGTGGGGTGTCGGTGACCGGCCCCGGGTGGGGTCGGTCATCGGTGGGTGGGGTCAGCGGTGGTTGCGGTAGCCCCAGGAGGCGGTGTCGATGACGCGGCCGCGGTCGTTGCGCAGGGTGGCGGTGTCGATGTGGTTGTCCCAGGCGTAGTTGCGGCGGTCCTGGTAGAGGTCGGTGCGGGTGTCGTGGCCGATGCCGGTGTGGACGCGGACGGTGGCGCGGCCGGCGAGGCGGTAGTGGTGGAAGGTGTAGGTGCGGTGGTCGCGGCCGGTGAGGGTCCATCCGCTGAGGTTGACGGGGCGGCGGGTGTTGTTGGTGATCTGCACCCATTCGGCGTTCAGGGAGCGGTTGGAGCGGTCCTCGCGGCCCGGGGAGTCGTACTGCACGCGGGTGATCTGGACGTCCGGCCGGTGGGGGCGGTGGTCGGCGGCGGTGGCCGGGACGGTGGCGGCGCCGGCCAGGGCGGCGGCGGTGAGGGCGGCGGCGGCCAGGCGGCGTGCGGTGGTGGAAGTGGTCACAGGTTCCCCCTGCTTGGTGCGGGCACCGTCCCGTGTGTGGTGCGGGGTGGTGCGGTGTGCGGGTGCGGGGCCGGGTTGGCCGCGCCCTCATACCGTGCCGTCGGGGTGGGGGTGATGTGTGTGAAACGTGAACCGTGTTACGGGATGCCTATGTCTCTATGACTGTCGTCTGTATGGTCCATTTATCGGCGCAATGCGATGGGTTGACGCCGTTCCGGAGCGTTCGCCCTTGCAATCAGTGGCTTGTCGCATGTGTCCGCCAGGGTCCGCCACCCCACCCGTTTCCCGGGCGTCACCCGAAAGTGGGTAACAGCCGCATGACGCCGCACCGGGCCAGGTCAGAGCACCTGCGTGTCGCATGCTGGCGGAACCGGGTGCCGGGTCATGAAGTCCGCGGGGACGGACCCGCCCGGGTGCTGCTGCGCTCCGCGGTGTGCGACCGGCGCATACGGGACCCACGGCGGCCGGTTGTGCGCTCCGCGGGGTACCGAGTGGTCGCCGCCTCCCCGTCGCCCGTCACCTCGAACCGCCCCGGGCACGGGACCGCCGCACAGCCCGGCACACCCGGCACGGCGCGCCGACGACGCCGACCACGAGGACACGCCCCGGCTGCTCCATTGGGGTCCGACCGTCATACCAGTGGCCGTATTCGGGTCCATCGGGACGGCGGCCCCAGCCCCGGCGCGGCCAGGATGGCGGCTGACTGACGACGCGAACCGCGAGCATCGGAGAGAGCCACCTGTGAGCATCATCGACGAACCCCACGGTGCCGCGGCAGCCGAGGAGTCGTACGCGGACGAGTTGCCCCTCCGGCACCGGCGGCCCGGCAACGTCGTGGTGAAGTGGCTGACGACCACCGACCACAAGACCATCGGCACGCTGTATCTGACGACGTCCTTCGCGTTCTTCCTCATCGGCGGCGTCATGGCCCTGCTCATGCGCGCCGAACTGGCCCGCCCGGGTCTGCAGATCGTGTCGAACGAGCAGTTCAACCAGGCCTTCACGATGCACGGCACGGTCATGCTGCTGATGTTCGCGACGCCGCTGTTCGCCGGCTTCACGAACTGGATCATGCCGCTGCAGATCGGCGCGCCCGATGTGGCGTTCCCGCGGCTGAACATGCTCGCCTACTGGTTCTACCTGCTCGGCTCGACCGTCGTGGTCGGCGGCTTCCTCACGCCGCAGGGCGCGGCCGACTTCGGCTGGTTCGCCTACAGCCCGCTCTCGGACGCGATCCGGTCGCCCGGCATCGGCGCCGATATGTGGATCATGGGTCTGGCCTTCTCCGGCTTCGGCACGATCCTGGGCGCGGTCAACTTCATCACCACGGCCGTATGCATGCGCGCGCCGGGCATGACCATGTTCCGCATGCCGATCTTCACCTGGAACGTGCTGCTGACCAGCGTCCTGGTCCTTTTCGCCTTCCCGGTCCTGGCCGCCGCGCTGTTCGCCCTGGAGGCGGACCGCAAGTTCGGCGCCCATGTCTACGACGCGGCGAACGGCGGCGCGCTGCTGTGGCAACACCTGTTCTGGTTCTTCGGGCATCCGGAGGTGTACATCATCGCCCTGCCGTTCTTCGGCATCGTCACCGAGGTCATCCCGGTGTTCGCCCGCAAGCCGATCTTCGGCTACATGGGTCTGGTGGGAGCCACCATCTCGATCACGGGCCTGTCGATCACGGTGTGGGCGCACCACATGTACGTCACCGGCGGTGTGCTGCTGCCGTTCTTCTCCTTCATGAGCTTCCTGATCGCGGTGCCGACCGGGGTGAAGTTCTTCAACTGGATCGGCACGATGTGGCGCGGCTCGCTGTCCTTCGAGACACCGATGCTGTGGGCCACCGGCTTCCTCGTGACGTTCCTCTTCGGCGGCCTCTCCGGTGTCATCCTGGCCTCGCCGCCGATGGACTTCCATGTCTCCGACTCGTACTTCGTCGTCGCCCACTTCCACTACGTGGTGTTCGGCACGGTCGTCTTCGCGATGTTCGCCGGCTTCCACTTCTGGTGGCCGAAGATGACGGGCAAGATGCTCGACGAACGCCTCGGCAAGATCACCTTCTGGACGCTGTTCATCGGCTTCCACACCACCTTCCTGGTGCAGCACTGGCTGGGTACCGAGGGCATGCCGCGTCGTTACGCGGACTACCTCGCGACCGACGGCTTCACCTGGCTGAACACCATCTCCACGATCGGGTCGTTCCTGCTCGGCCTGTCGATGCTGCCGTTCCTCTACAACGTGTGGAGAACCGCCAAGTACGGCAAGCCGGTGGGTGTCGACGACCCCTGGGGCTACGGCCGTTCGCTCGAGTGGGCGACCTCCTGCCCGCCGCCGCGGCACAACTTCCACACGCTGCCCAGGATCCGCACCGAGTCCCCGGCGTTCGACCTGCACCACCCCGAGGTCGCCCAACTCGACTACGAGGGTGGCCCCGGCAGGCGCGCCGCGGTGGATGCGCCGGGACGTGAAAGAGGCCGGCCTTGACATCACCGGGCTGCCACGGGACCCCGCTGGACCCGCACAGCGGCGCACTCGCCAACGAGGTCGAGGGCTACCTCCTCCTGGAGGCGGAGCGGGAGCAGGCGCAGCGCGAGGCCGATGCCCTCTGCGCGCGTCTGCCCTGGCTCACGAGCGGGCAGGCCGAGGACCTGGCCCGCCACTACACGGAGCAGCGCCTCGGTCTGACACGGCAGGCCCTGCAGGCCACGGCCGACCGGGCGGGGCGCCTGCGCGGGGAGTACGAGGCCCGTTACGCCACCCTGCGGCACGCCTTGCTCAGGAGGCACGCCGTCGGCGCGTGCCTCCTGATCGCCGGCTGCACCACGGCCACCGCCGGGGCCTCCCTGTTCGTGCGCTGACCCGGAAGGACCTCGGGCCGGCGGACGAGGATGATGCCGCCACTCGGAGACCGGGCGGGTACGACCGTGAAGTGCCGCGCAGATCCCCTGCCTACGCGAACCTGCCGGGCCGGTGGTCGCCGGCGGGCTGCCGGACGATGACACGCTCGGCCTTCGTGAACACCGTGGCCTCCCGCCGGGCGGCGACCAGGTGGAGGCGCGTCGCGGACTCCCCGGCGTGCAGGGCGTCCTTGGTGCGCATGTCCGTGCAGAAGTCGCAGCCGTTGATCCGGCCGGCGCGGAGCTTCACCGGTTCCCGTGTCACGGCCGGCAGGGTCGAGTCCTCCAGCACCTTGCCCGCGGCGACGAGGTGCTTGCCGAACCTGACCGCGACCGGGCGGGCGAGGAGATCCAACCGCGCTTCCACGGTGCGCCCCCGCGGTGTCGTCGGGTGGTGACACCCCTTCGACGGATCGGCTCCACGATCCGTGACATGCACGAAGGCGACCTGCGTCGCCCCACCGGCCCCTCGGCGGGGACCACTCCGCGCCGCACCCCGCGTGCACCGGCGGCGTGTCCGCGCCCGGATCGGTCCGGCTCCGGGAAACCTGGGGTGCGCTCGCGTCGGTGGTGGCCCCGCGGTCCGTCCGCGTTGCCGCGGAGAAGGCAGGAAGTCCATGTCCTGGCAGGAGAGAAGTCTGCGGACGAACGACGGCACCCGGCTGCACTGCGTGGACGCGGGACGAGGGCGGCCGCTGGTCATGCTCCCCGGCTTCTCGCAGACCGTGGCCCAGTTCCGCCGGCAGGTCGAGGACCTGAGCGGTGATTTCCGGGTGATCGCGCTCGACCACCGGGGACACGGCCGGTCGGACAAGCCCGCCCACGGCTACCGGGTCTCCCGGCTCGCCGCGGATCTACGGGATCTGATCCTTGCCCTGGACCTGCACGACGTGGCCCTGCTCGGCCACTCGATGGGCTGCGCGGTCGCCTGGTGCTACTGGGACCTGTACTACGGGGACCGCGTCGGCGCGCTGATCCTGGTCGTTCAGCCCGCTGTGATCGCGGCCGATCTGGTGGCGCCGGAGGACGCCCGGGCCGTGGGAGCCGTGTTCGACGCCGAAACGGCCTTCGGGATCGCGGCCGGCCTGCGCGGTGAGGACGCCGTGGCCACCTCCCGCGCCATCGTGGAGAGGATGCACACCCCGGCGATGAGTCCGCAGGACGTCGCATGGATCACCGCGCAGAACATGCTGCTGCCATGGGAGTACGCCGCGGCACTGCTCCTCGACCACTACGGCAACGACTGGCGTGACGTCCTGCCCCGACTGGACGTACCCACCCTGGTGATCGGGGGTGAGGCCAGTTTCTTCCCGCCGGAGTCGGCCGCGTGGGTCGCCTCGCGCATCCCCGGCGCCCAGGTGCGCATCTTTTCCACGGACGAACGCGGAAGCCATCTGATGTTCTGGGAGAACCCGGACCTGTTCGACTCCGTGGTGCGCGCCTTCCTGACGGGGCGGATGTCACCCTGAGCGGCGTACGGGGCCCGCACCTCGGGCGGGGCCGGGACACCCGTATGCCCGGGCGCCCGGGACGCCCCGGTCAGAGCGTCTTGATGAGGCCGCCGTCGATGGTGACATCGGTGCCGGTGATGTTCCCCGCGCGGTCGCTTGCGAGCAGGAGCACCAGGTCGGCGACCTCGTCGGGGCGGGTGAAACGACCGGTGGCGAATCCGCCCGTGCCCTCGACGAGCTTCTCCCGCGCGGTGTCGGGATCCACGCCCATGGCACTGCCCGCCTGCGAGGCGAGGCCCGACTCGCCCAGCCACATGTCCGTGGAAACGGGGCCCGGGGCCACGGTGTTGACGCGGACCCCCTGCGGTCCGACCTCCTTGGACAGGGCCTTGGAGAAGTTGGTGAGGGCGGCCTTGGAGACGGTGTAGTCGATGAGCCCGGGGTCCGGGTAGAAGGCGTTCACGGAGCTGATGGTGACGATCGTTCCGCGTGCGGCCGGCAGGGCGGGGAGGGCCGCGCGGCAGGCACGGACGGCGCTGAAGAAGTTCGCGTCGAGCGTCTTGGCGAAGTCCTCGTCGGTGACCGACAGGAAGCCGTTCGGCCGGAGGTGGACGATGCCCACGTTGTTGACGAGGACGTCGATGCCGCCGAAGCGGTCCTCGGCCGTTTCCACAAGCCGTTCGACGCCCTCGACGGTGGTGAGGTCCCCGGCCACCGGTACGAGTCCGTGGGAGTCGGCGAGTTCCTCGAGGGGTTTGCCGGGATGCCTGGCCCCGGCCACCACATGGGCGCCCTCATGGGCGAAGGCCTGTGCGACGGCGAGCCCGATGCCGCGGCTGGCGCCGGTGACGATGACGGTCTTGCCCTCGAGGTGCAGGTCCATGGCGGTATCTTTCTGAAATGATCGATACACAATAAGCTTACGGTGCATCGGGTCGATGCGCACGCGGCGCGGGCGATACGCCGATCGACCCGGCTCACTTCACTTGATCAAGCGGGTCTGCGACCTTCGGACCGGATCGCGTCGCCCACCCGGGGCGCCGAACAGGAGGAGACTTGTGTCGGCGGGACCGCTGTCGCCCACCGCCCGAGCGCCGCAGCACCCCGGGAGTCAGTTCCATGGGCCGTATCGACTACCTGCACGATTCCGACGCACCGCCCGCCAACTCCGTCGTCCCCTCGGTCGTGGCCTTCGTCCGGGACGGCGCCGGACGCGTGCTGATGGTGCAGCGCTCGGACAACGGACGGTGGGCGCTTCCGGGCGGCGGCCACGACCTCGGCGAGTCCATCGCCGACACCGTCGTCCGCGAGGTGCGGGAGGAGACCGGCATCGAGGTGCAGGTGGCCGATCTGTCCGGGATCTACACCGATCCCGGACACGTCATGCGGTAGACGACGGGGAGGTCCGCCAGCAGTTCAGCCTGTGCTTCCGGGCACGCCCGGTCGGCGGGTCGCTCCGCACCAGCTCCGAGACGCGCCCCAGGCCGGCTGGGTCGACCCCGCGGACCTGGGAGGCCTGGACGTGCACCCCACCATGCGGCTGCGGATCGATCACGCCATGGACGAGGGGCGCGCCACGCCCTACATCGGCTGATTCGGCGCCTCGCGGTCCTCGTACCGGTCCCGCCGGCCCCTCCGCATCCGTGCACTGACCGGGATTTCCGCCGTCGCCCGGCCCGTTCTCGTACGCTGAGGACATGTCGTCCCGCCGCAGAAGCTGCCCCGAGTGCCGACGGGACATCGCCGTCGTCGCCGGGCGGTTCGCACGGCACGACCCGCCGGGGGCGCGGAACAGCGGGGCGCTCGTCTCCTGTCCGGGATCCCGCCGTCTCGCTCAGGCCGACGCCGCGCAGCCCGCTCTCGACGGTTACGCCGTACCGGAGTTCCCCGGTCAGATGCCGCTCTTCTGACCCGTCCGCCGATATTCGACCGGCTTCTTCGTCGCTGCCGCGGGCGGGCCGTGCCGCGCGACCGTACTGCCGGGCCGGTCCGTCCGAGGCGGCCCGGCCTCCGACGCACCGTCAGGATCGCCGCACACCCGATCGGTTCACCGGAGCCTGCGTGGCGGTGCGGGGGCGCCGCACTGGCGGTCGGCGTCCCTGAGACGGGAGGCACGGGACGAACGCGTCCCCCTGCCCTCCTGCAGCCGCGGCAGTGCGTCGGCCGAGGGGAACCCCGGTCGGCGTGGCCCGTCCCGCTCAGTTCCCCGCCACCGACTTCACGGCCACGGACACCGGGGTCGAACCGCCGATGAGCTCCAGCGTCAGACCGGCCGTCGCGGGCGTGTCGACGAGCTCCGCGAGCACCGCAGCCACATCCTCGCGCGTGACCGCGCCACGGCCGGTGTGCGCCTCGAGGCGCACCAGGCCCGTGCCCGCGTCGTCGGTCAGCCGCCCGGGGCGCAGGACCGTCCAGTCCAGGGACTTGTGGGCGCGTACATACGCGTCGGCCTCGCCCTTCGCGCGCTGATACACGTCGAAGACCTCGTCGCCCCGGTGCTCCGGGTCCGCCCCCATCGAGGAGATGACGACGAAACGGCGTACGCCCGCCCGCTCCGCGGCGTCGGCGAACTTGATCGCGGCGTCCCGATCCACGGTGTACTTGCGGGCCGCACCGCTGCCCGGGCCCGCGCCCGCCGCGAAGACGACCGCACCGGCTCCCTCCAGATGCGAGGCCACCTCCTCGACCGGCGCCGACTCCAGGTCGCAGACGATCGGTTCGGCGCCCGCCGCGCGCAGATCGTCGGCCTGTTCCGCACGGCGGATGATCCCCGCGGCCTCCTCGCCGCGCGCGGCGAGCAACCGCTCGAGCCGCAGCGCGATCTGACCATGACCACCAGCGATGACAATGCGCATGTCTCCGACCGTACGCCCGGACGGACGCATCCGCCGCACGACTTTTCGCGGGGTCGGCGCTCACCGGCGGATCCACGCCATCCCGTGTCCGCGGGCCCGGCGGGGGACCGTCACGGCTGCGCCCGCCCCTGCCGGGGCAGGTCCAGCGCCACCGCGGCCGAGTTGCAGTATTCGCGCACGGCGCTCGTGCGTGCCACCACACGCCCCCGGTGCACCACGATCCGGCTGTACGCGAGCGACAGCGCGCCCGCCAGCCGGTCGCCCCGCACGGCGAGGAGCTCCGCGGGGAAGCCCGCCTCCACGCGCACCGCGGGCAGCCCGAGCGCGGCCCGCGCCGACGTGCTCACCATGTCGTACGCGTCCTCGGGGGACAGCCCGTAACGGGACGCCAGCAGATAGGCCGACTCCAGCGGGTCCCCGCGTCCCACCGGGTTCGACACGTCCCTGATCGCTCCGCTCCCCGCCGTGACCCGCACCCCGGCCGACCGCAGCAGCCGCACCGGGGCGGTGTCGCGCTGCTCGGCCCCGCCGCAGCGGCCCTGCGGCAGGCAGACCACGGTCACCCCGGCGGCGGCGAGCCGTTCCGCGGAGCGGGCCGCGGCTCCCGCCGGCAGACGTCCCAGACCGCCGCACGGCCCGAGCGTCACCCCGGGGCGCAGGCCGCCGGCCATCGCCGCGAGCCGGGCGAGGCGTGCCGGATCGCCGGCGTCGGTGTGCAGATCCACCGGACAGCCGAACTCGGCGGCCAGTTCGAGGACGGCTTCCACGTAACCGGTCGGATCCGGATCCGCGTCCGGACAGCCGCCCACCACCGTGGCGCCCATCTTCATCGCGTCGCGCAGCAGGGCGAGCCCGTCGGCCCCCGCGACACCGGTCAGCACCCGGGGCATCGCCACCGTCGTCAGCTCGGCGAGTCCGCACAGCGAACGCCCCGCGCCCAGCACGGCCGTGAGCGCGTCCAGGCCCTGTGCGTCACCGATGTGCACATGCGAGCGCAGCGCCGTAGCGCCGTGCCCGAGTTGCAGCAGTGCGGCCTCGGTGGTCCGCCGCTGGACCTCCTCCGGATCGTTCGACACAGGACCGTCGCAGTCCGCTGTCAGGGCCGTGTCACCGTGCGCATGCGGCTCGGCGGGGGCCGGCAGGAGCAGATAGCCGCGCAGGTCGACACGGGTGGTGGCGGCTCCCGTGGCCAGACTGCCGGCGGTGCCGACGGCCTCGATCCGTCCGCCGCCCAGCCGCACGTCCACCGTCCGGCCGTCGGTCAGCCGAGCCCCGCTCAGCAGCAGGACGGTCGAGTCGGTCGTCGCCGACGGCGGGGACGGGACGAGCGACGACTGCGCTCGGCTGTCGGGCATCGCGCTCCTGTGGTTCGGGGGAGGCTGCGCACCCCGGGGCAAGATCACGCAGAGTGAGTTCGAGCCTAGGGCGGTGACCCGGCCACGGCGGGGAGGAGCGCAATAGTCGTACCGGGGTGTGGTTCCCCGGACGCGGGCGGATCTTCGGTGCGCGGCGGACGGAGGGCCGTCACCGCGATGGCGGGTCCGTCGGGCGGCGGCCCCTGCTGCCGCCGCCGTGGATGCGGCGGGAGTGGCCGGTGGGGCAGCCGTCGGGTCGGGGTGCCGGAGGCCGCGGAAACGCACGGGGAAGGCCGGGGAACAGGCCGGGCGGGAGCCGCGAATCGGATTTGGGCGAACGGCGGGCGAGCGTGTAATGTCTTCATCGCTCGCCCCAATAGCTCAGTCGGCAGAGCGTCTCCATGGTAAGGAGAAGGTCAACGGTTCGATTCCGTTTTGGGGCTCTGGTGTGTGAGGTTCCCGCTGCCAGGCGGGGCCCGATCGCATCACAGCGGTGTAGCTCAGTCGGTAGAGCAAGCGGCTCATAATCGCTGTGTCACCGGTTCAAGTCCGGTCACCGCTACTCGTAGTAGCCGATTGTGGAGTCGGTCCTTCGGTCGGCTACTCTTTCTTGCGTTGTTTTCATCCATCTGTTCGTCAAGGAGCACTCACGTGGCTGCCACCGACGTCCGCCCGAAGATCACGCTGGCCTGCGTGGAGTGCAAGGAGCGGAACTACATCACCAAGAAGAACCGGCGCAACAACCCGGATCGTCTTGAGATGAAGAAGCACTGCCCGCGTTGCAACGCGCACACCGCGCACCGCGAGACGCGATAACCAAGGCTCGTACGCGAGGCCGTCCCCAGCAGCAAGGGGGCGGCCTCGCGGCGTTGACCGTGGGCCGCACCGGTCCATCGACCGCCGCCGTCGGCGGGGCGCGCGTGTCGTCTCCCGCGACGGGAGCAGGATGGCCCGATCCGGCCGACCGCATCCGGCCGTCCCGACCGGAACGACATGCGGAAGCCGACCGGGCGCAACGCGGAATCGGTCAGATCGACCGCACCGCCACGCAGATTCGGACATCGGCCGGGGCGTACGCAGAACCGGCAGCGGCGACGGTCCCAGAATCGGTGACACGGGCCGAACGCCGAGCCGGCCGCACAAAGGGGTCGGCGGCCTCCGGGGAGGCCGGGCCCGATGAACTATCAGGAGGTGCCGAGCCCATGGCGCTCGATCAGTCCTTCGTGGGGCGGTCCTACCCGCCCACCGACCCGTACGAGGTCGGCCGGGAGAAGATCCGCGAGTTCGCGGTGGCGATCGGGGACACCAACCCGGCCTACACGGACCAGAAGGCCGCCACGGCGCTCGGTCACCCCGATGTGATCGCCCCGCCGACCTTCGTCTTCGCGATCACCTTCAAGGCAGCGAGCCAGGTCGTCGAGGACCCCAAGCTCGGCCTGGACTACAGCCGGGTGGTCCACGGCGATCAGAGGTTCGTCTACAACCGCCCGGTCCGCGCCGGTGACCGGCTGAGCGTCACCTCGACCATCGAGTCGATCAAGTCACTGGCCGGCAACGACATTCTGGACATCCGCGGTGAGGTCCACGACGAGGCCGGCGAGCCCGTGGTGACCGCCTGGACGAAGCTCGTGGCCCGGGCGCCGGAAGAGGAGGCGTGACGAGGATGACCGCGAAGATCGCGTACGACGCCGTCGAGGTCGGCACCGCACTGCCGGCGCAGTCCTTCCCCGTCACCCGTGCCACGCTCGTGCGGTACGCGGGCGCGTCCGGGGACTTCAACCCGATCCACTGGAACGAGAAGTTCGCCAAGGAGGTGGGCCTGCCGGACGTCATCGCGCACGGCATGTTCACCATGGCCGAGGCGATCCGCGTGGTGACCGACTGGGTGGGCGACCCGGGCGCGGTCGTCGAGTACGGCGTCCGTTTCACCAAGCCGGTCGTCGTCCCGAACGACGAAGAGGGCGCCCTCATCGAGGTCACCGGCAAGGTGGCGGCCAAGCTCGACGACGGCACGGTCCGCGTCGACCTCACGGCGACCAGCGGCGGCCAGAAGGTGCTGGGCATGTCACGGGCGGTCGTGAGGCTGGCCTGACCTGGCCGGTGAGGGGCGTGCGCCGTGTGCGGCGCCCCTCGACCGCGTCGCGGGAGACCCCTTGACTAAGTTAGTTATCAACCACTAACTTAGCCGCATGGTCAGGATGAGCGCAGAAGAGAGGCGCGAGAGCGTCATCCGCGCGGCGACGAGCGAGTTCGCCCGCGGCGGCTACCACGGCACGTCCACCGAGGCGATCGCCAAGCGTGTCGGTGTGTCGCAGCCGTATCTCTTCCGGCTCTTCCCCGGCAAGAAGGCCATCTTCCTCGCGGCGGCCGAGCGGTGCGTGGAGGACACCATCCGCACCTTCGAGGAGGCGGCCGAAGGGCTCGAGGGGGAAGAGGCCCTGCACTCCATGGGGAAGGCGTACACCGAGGTCATCGCCGAGCAGCCCGAACGGCTGATGATGCAGATGCAGATGTACATCGCGGTGGCCGCGGCCGAGCAGGCGGGCGACCGCGAGTTCGGGGAGACGGTGCGGGCCGGCTGGATGCGGCTGTGGGACGTCGTGCATCTGGCCCTCGGGGCCGACGTCGAGGAGACCACCACCTTCATGGCGCAGGGGATGCTCATCAACTGCCTGGTGTCCATGGGCTTTCCGCCCGGGCACCGGATCTGGGACGGGCTCTACCCGGCCGAGGACCGTGAGGGCATGCCGAAGAAGAAGTAGCCGGATCCGGGAACGCGGATCCGCCTTTTCATGACCGCAAAAGTTAGTCATCAATAACTAATCATCACGACGATCACGCTCTGGGGGAGCGATGTCACAGCAGAAGGCACCTCGCGGGGGAGCGGTCTGGGCCCTCGTCATCACCAGCGTCGCCGGATTCATGGCGGCCCTCGACAACCTCGTCGTCACCACGGCCCTGCCCTCCATCCGCAAGGACCTCGGGGGAGCGCTGGACGACCTGGAATGGACCGTGAGCGCCTACACGCTCACCTTCGCGGTCCTGCTCATGTTCGGCGCGGCGCTCGGCGACCGGTTCGGCCGCAGGAAGCTCTTCCTCGTGGGGCTGACCGTCTTCACCGGCGCGTCCGCCGCCGCGGCCCTCGCGCCCGGCATCGACTCCCTGATCGCGGCCCGCGCCGTCCAGGGTGTCGGGGCGGCCATCATGATGCCGCTCACCCTGACTCTGCTGACCGCAGCGGTCCCCGCCGCGAGGCGCGGAATGGCGTACGGCATCTGGGGGGCCGTCAACGGCCTCGCCGTGGCGTCCGGACCCCTCATCGGCGGCAGTCTGACCGAACACGTGTCCTGGCACTGGATCTTCTGGCTGAACGTCCCGCTGGGCCTCCTCGTACTGCCCCTCGCCCGCTTCCGCCTCGCCGAGTCCTACGGCACCGGCGCGGCGCTCGACATCCCGGGCACCCTGCTCGTCAGCGGCGGCCTCTTCGGGATCGTGTACGGACTGGTGCGCGGCCCGGCCGACGGCTGGGCCGACCCCGTCGTGCTGACCGGCCTGTTCGCGGGCACCGCGCTGCTCGCCGGCTTCGTCCTCCACGGCATCCGGGGCCGCAACCCCATGCTCCCCATGCGGCTCTTCCGCTCCCGGGCGTTCTCCGGGATCAACGCCGCGAGCCTGTTGATGTTCCTCGGGATGTTCGGCTCGATCTTCCTGCTCAGCCAGTACATGCAGGGGGTGCTCGGCTACTCCCCGACCCAGGCGGGTCTGCGGATGCTGCCCTGGACGGGCATGCCGATGCTCGTAGCGCCGATCGCCGGAATCCTCTCCGACCGCATCGGCGGCCGCCCGGTCGTCGCAGCCGGTCTCTTTCTCCAGGCCGCGGGCCTCGGCTACCTGGCCAGGGTGGCCACGACGGACGTCGCGTACTCCGTTCAGCTGCCCGGACTGATCATCAGCGGCATCGGCATGGCCCTGTTCTTCGCGCCCGCCTCCAACCTCGTCATGTCCAGCGTGCTGCCCCGGGAGCAGGGCATCGCCTCCGGCGCCAACAACGCACTGCGCGAGGTCGGCGGCGCGCTCGGCATCGCCGTGATGTCCTCGATCTTCACGGCCCGGGGCGGCTATGGGAGCGCACAGCTCTTCGTGGACGGGTTGCGGCCGGCGCTCGTGGTGGGCTCCGCGGCGGTGACCCTGGCGGGCGTCGCGGCTCTGCTGATCCCGACCCGGCGGCGCACGGGACGGGCCGCGGCCACCGCGCAGCCGGCCCCGGCCCTGGAGACGGCCGCTTCCTGAGCGGGATCCCGCGGACGCGGCATCCCTCGACGGCCCCGCCGGTCTCCGGCGGGGCCGTACCCGTGCGCTGCCGGGCCGCCGGGGCCGTCTCGTAGTCTTGGCGCGTGCAGGAACTCCACGACGCCCCGCTCGCCCCGCTGACCACCTTCCGGCTGGGCGGCCCCGCGACCCGACTGATCACCGCCACCACCGACGCGGAGGTGATCGCCGCCGTCCGTGAGGCGGACGGAGCCGGTACGCCGCTGCTGCTGATCGGCGGCGGATCCAACCTGGTCATCGGCGACAAGGGCTTCGAGGGCACCGCCCTGCGGATCGCGACCGACGGCTTCCGTCTGGACGGTACGGAGCTGGAGCTGGCCGCCGGAGAGGTGTGGACCGATGCCGTCGCCCGCACCGTCGAGGCCGGTCTCGCCGGTGTCGAGTGCCTCGCGGGCATCCCGGGCTCCGCGGGCGCGACCCCGATCCAGAACGTGGGGGCCTACGGCCAGGAGGTCTCTTCGACGATCAGCGAAGTGATCGCCTACGACCGCCGGACGCAGGAAACGGTCACCCTTTCGAACGCCGAGTGCGCGTTCTCGTACCGGCACAGCCGCTTCAAGGCCGATCCCGAGCGTTTTGTGGTGCTGCGGGTGTGCTTCCGGCTGGAGGACGCGCAGGGGCTCTCGGGCCCGGTCAAGTACGCCGAGACGGCTCGCGCCCTCGGAGTCGGGCCCGGCGACCGGGTGCCGCTGGCCGCCGCCCGCGAGACCGTGCTGAAGCTGCGCGCCGGCAAGGGCATGGTGCTGGATCCTGAGGACCACGACACCTGGTCGGCGGGTTCGTTCTTCACCAATCCCATCCTCGCGGACGAGGAGTTCGCCGCCTTCCGGGCGCGGGTGAGCGAGCGGCTGGGCGAGGGGACGGAACCGCCCGCGTACGCGGCGGGCGAGGGCCACACCAAGACCTCCGCGGCCTGGCTCATCGACAAGGCCGGCTTCACCAAGGGGTACGGCACCGGACCCGCCCGCATCTCCACCAAGCACACCCTGGCCCTGACCAACCGCGGCGGCGCGACCACCGAGGACCTGCTCGCGCTGGCCCGCGAGGTCGTGGCCGGGGTCCGCGACGCCTTCGGGGTCACGCTGGTCAACGAGCCGGTCACGGTGGGCGTCAGCCTCTAGACCCCGCCCCGACACCAGCCGCGGCCGGGCTCAGTAGGCGACCCCCACCCCCTGCTTCACCGTCGCGGGGTCGTGGGTCATCGCCAGCATCGCGTGGGCGACGTCGGCGCGGGCGATGAAGCGCCCCCGGGGCGGGAAACCGCCGACGACCGTGCGGTACGAACCCGTGAGCGGTTTGTCCTGCAAGCGGGGCGGGCGCACGACCGTCCAGTCCGTGGCGCTGCGGGCCAGTTCGGCCTCCATCTCCCGCAGGTCGGCGTAGACATCCTTGAGCATCACGGAGACCAGGCCCCGGACGGTCCGGTCCAGGGCCCCCTCGTTCTCGGGGCGGGGGCCGACCGGGCCGGCGCCGACCACCAGCAGTCGGCGCACCCCCTCGGCCTCCAGGGCATCCAGGACCGTACGGGTCAGCCGGGTCGCCACCCCGGCGTCCCTGCGGCTGCGCGCGCCGAGCCCGGACAGAACGGCGTCCCGGCCCGCCACCGCCGGGCGCAGCGCGTCGGGGTCGCCGAGATCCGCGCGGAACACCTCCAGGCCGGTGCCCGTGACGGTGAGTCGCGCGGGATCCCGTACGACCGCGGTGACCCGGTGCCCTGCCGCGAGGGCCTGTCCGACGATCTCCTGGCCGATGCCGCCGGTGGCACCGAAGACGGTGAGTCTCATGGCGTGCCCCTCCTGTACGTCCGCTCTCGCCCGATACGGGTGGGTGAGTGTTCACTCACCTCGCTGGCTCCTAGGGTGGGTAAGCACTCACCCACCCGTCAAGACCCGGAGGCCCCGGTCGTGGAATCCTTTGGTCCCATGCAGCACACAGGGGCGCAGCCGCCGGCGGCGCAGCAGAGACCGGCCCGGGTCCGCATCCTCGACGCGGCGCAGGAGCTGATGCTGACCGTCGGGCTCGCGCGCGCCACGACCAAGGAGATCGCCCGGGCCGCGGGCTGCTCGGAGGCCGCGCTGTACAAGTACTTCCCGAGCAAGGAGGAGCTGTTCATCCGCGTCCTCGCGGAACGGCTGCCACGACTGGGCCCGCTGCTCAGCGAACTCGCGGCCGAACCCGGCCGGCAGTCACTGGAGGAGAACCTCACCGAGATCGCCCGGCGTGCGGCCCTCTTCTACGAGCAGAGCTTCCCGATCGCCGCGTCGCTGTACGCCGAGACGCAGCTCAAGCGGCGGCACGACGAGGCCATGCGGCAGATGGGGACGGGCCCGCACCGGCCGATCGAGGCCCTCGACGCCTACCTTCGCGCCGAACAGTCGGCGGGACGGGTCCGACCCGACGCCGACACCTTCGCGGCCGCGTCCCTGCTCCTCGGCGCCTGCGCGCAGCGCGCGTTCGCCTACGACGCGACGGAGACGGGCAGCCGACCTCCCGTGGAGGACTTCGCGCGCCGCCTCGCGCGCACCCTGCTCGGCGGCGTCTCGGCCACCGAGGGCGCCTCCTGACCGTGCGGAAGGGAGCGGGTGGGCCCCGCTCCGGTCCACCGACGGCGGGGGCCCCTGCCGTGCGGCCCACCCGCGCCCGTCGCCCCTTCCTCAGGCCACCGGGCCGCCCAGCCAGGCGTCCACCCCCGCGAGGAGCTCCGCCTTGGTATGTTCCGGTGCCGCAGAACCGCGCACCGACTGCCGGGCCAGTTCCGCCAGTTCCTCGTCGGTGAAGCCGTGGTGGTGGCGGGCGAGCTCGTACTGCGCCGCCAGGCGGGAGCCGAACAGCAGCGGGTCGTCGGCGCCCAGCGCCATGGGGACACCCGCGTCGTACAGGGTGCGCAGGGGCACGTCCTCGGCCTTCGCGTAGACGCCCAGGGCGACATTCGACGTGGGGCACACCTCGCACGTCACCCCCCGCTCCGCCAGACGCTTCAGCAGACGCGGGTCCTCCGCCGCGCGCACCCCGTGGCCCAGCCGGTGAGCGTGCAGGTCGTCCAGGCAGTCGCGCACCGACGACGGTCCGGTCAGTTCGCCGCCGTGCGGGGCCGAGAGAAGGCCTCCGTCGCGGGCGATGGCGAAGGCGCGGTCGAAGTCCCGGGCCATGCCGCGGCGCTCGTCGTTCGAGAGGCCGAAGCCCACCACACCGCGGTCCCGGTAGCGCACGGCCAGCCGGGCCAGGGTGCGGGCGTCCAGGGGGTGCTTCATCCGGTTCGCGGCGACCAGGACGCGCATCCCCAGACCCGTCTCCCGCATCGCGCCGTCGACCGCGTCCAGGATGATCTCCAGCGCCGGGATCAGACCGCCGAGGCGCGGCGCGTAGGACGTCGGGTCGACCTGGATCTCCAGCCAGCCCGAGCCGTCCCTGACGTCCTCCTCCGCGGCCTCCCGCACCAGCCGCCGGATGTCCTCCGGCTCTCTGAGACACGAGCGAGCCGCGTCGTACAGCCGCTGGAACCGGAACCAGCCCCGCTCGTCCGTCGCCCGCAGCTTCGGCGGTTCCCCACTGGTCAGGGCCTCGGTCAAAGTCTCCGGCAGCCGTACACCGTATTTGTCGGCCAGCTCCAAGAGGGTGGCGGGCCGCATGGATCCGGTGAAGTGCAGATGCAGATGGGCCTTCGGCAGCGCAGAGACATCACGTACATGCTCCATTCCAGGATCCTGCCGCACGTCCCCGCCGCTCCGGTAGCGCTTTCCCCTTTAGTGGTCTTGCTCGCACAAAAGGACGGGACGATCACCCGCCGGCCGGCAGGTGATCGCCCCGAGGCGTGGAGCGGGACGTCAGTCCCGCGCCTCCGCCAGCAGCTTCTGGATCCGGCTCACGCCCTCGACCAGGTCCTCGTCGCCGAGGGCGTACGACAGCCGCAGGTAACCGGGGGTGCCGAAGGCCTCACCCGGGACGACCGCGACCTCGGCCTCCTCGAGGATCAGCGCGGCCAGCTCGACCGTGTCCTTTGGGCGCCTGCCGCGGATCTCCTTGCCGATCAGCGCCTTCACCGACGGGTACGCGTAGAACGCGCCCTCGGGCTCGGGGCAGACCACGCCGTCGATCTCGTTCAGCATCCGCACGATGGTCTTGCGGCGCCGGTCGAAGGCCTCGCGCATCGTCGCGACCGCCTCCAGGTCGCCGGAGACGGCGGCCAGGGCGGCCACCTGTGCGACATTCGACACGTTCGAGGTGGCGTGCGACTGGAGGTTCGTCGCGGCCTTCACCACGTCCTTCGGGCCGATCACCCAGCCGACACGCCAGCCCGTCATCGCGTACGTCTTCGCCACGCCGTTGACCACGATGCACTTGTCGCGCAGCTCGGGCAGCAGCGCCGGCAACGACACGGAGGCGGCGTCACCGTAGACCAGGTGTTCGTAGATCTCGTCTGTCAGCACCCACAGCCCGTGCTCCACGGCCCAGCGGCCGATGGCCTCGGTCTCCGACTCGGAGTACACCGCGCCCGTCGGGTTGGACGGGGACACGAAGAGGACGACCTTCGTCTTCTTGGTGCGGGCGGCCTCGAGCTGCTCCACGGACACGCGGTAACCGGTGGTCTCGTCCGCGACGACCTCCACCGGCACACCGCCGGCCAGCCGGATCGACTCCGGGTACGTGGTCCAGTACGGAGCCGGGACGATCACCTCGTCACCCGGGTCGAGGATCGCGGCGAAGGCCTCGTAGATGGCCTGCTTGCCGCCGTTGGTGACCAGGATCTGGGAGGCGTCCACCTCGTAGCCGGAGTCGCGCAGCGTCTTGGCGGCGATCGCGTTCTTCAGCTCGGGCAGACCGCCCGCCGGCGTGTAGCGATGGAACTTCGGGTTCTTGCAGGCCTCGACGGCCGCCTCGACGATGTAGTCCGGCGTCGGGAAGTCGGGCTCACCGGCGCCGAAGCCGATCACCGGCCGCCCGGCGGCCTTGAGGGCCTTGGCCTTGGCGTCCACGGCGAGGGTGGCGGACTCGGAGATCGCGCCGACTCGGGCGGAGACCCGGCGCTCGGTGGGAGGGGTTGCAGCGCTCATGGGCCCCATGGTTTCAGACAGGAAACGCGCCCGGCACACGGGTTTCACAGACTGAACCGGACCGGGCCGCTGACCGGACACACGTCCGGATCCGGGTGCCGGACCGGGCGATCTTCCGGGCGGCAAAACCCGTACGGGCGCTTTCTGTTCGACGACCGGCCCCGGACCACGTACACTCTCACCTCGTTGGCCTCCAGCGGCCGTGATCGCGCCGGTGCACACCGAGCACTCGCTCGGATGCGGTACGTTGGGGTACACAGCAAAGGGTCGTAGCTCAATTGGTAGAGCACTGGTCTCCAAAACCAGCGGTTGGGGGTTCAAGTCCCTCCGGCCCTGCTACACACTCCCATCAGGAAGTGTGCGCAGAGTACCTTTGCACTCGCCGTGCGGCTCCACCGGGCGCGGCACGGCCACGACCCGGGATTCAGGTGAGGACGAGTGACGGACGCCGTGGGCTCCATCGACATGCCTGACGCCCAGGATGAGGTGCAGGAGCCGAAGAAGACCCGCAAGGGTGGCAAGCGAGCCAAGAAGGGCCCGCTCAAGCGCCTTGCCCTCTTCTACCGCCAGATCGTTGCGGAACTCCGCAAGGTGGTCTGGCCGACGCGGAACCAGCTGACGACGTACACCACTGTGGTGATCGTTTTCGTCGTCATCATGATCGCCCTGGTGACCGTGATTGACTATGGGCTCAACCACGCGGCCAAGTACGTATTCGGCTGAGCCGCGAGCGAAGGGCGCCGAGGTATCCGGCGTCCCCTTTCGCATGTTCTACCCCTATGTATCCAGGAAGAAGCAGCCACGTGTCTGACCCGAACCTGAACGACGCCATCGAGCCGGACGAGTCCGTGGATGACGAGCTCGACATCGTCGAGGGCGCGGACGAGGTGGACGAGTTCCAGGCTGCGGAAGCCGAGGCGGGCGAGCCGGCCGAGACGGCCGCCGTGCACGTCGTGGAGGAGGACGAGGCCGCCGGCGAGGAGGAGGCCGCGCCCGTCGACCCCGTCGAGGCCCTGCGCGAGGAGCTGCGCAGCCTGCCCGGCGAGTGGTACGTGATCCACACGTACGCCGGCTACGAGAACCGTGTGAAGACCAACCTCGAGCAGCGCGCCGTGTCGCTGAACGTCGAGGACTACATCTTCCAGGCCGAGGTGCCGCAGGAAGAGGTCGTCCAGATCAAGAACGGCGACCGCAAGACCATCCGTCAGAACAAGCTCCCCGGCTATGTGCTGGTGCGCATGGATCTGACCAACGAGTCCTGGGGCGTCGTCCGCAACACCCCCGGTGTCACCGGCTTCGTGGGCAACGCCTACGACCCCTACCCGCTGACCCTGGACGAGATCGTCAAGATGCTCGCCCCGGAGGCCGAGGAGAAGGCGGCCCGCGAGGCCGCGGAGGCCGAGGGCAAGCCGGCGCCGCAGCGCAAGGTCGAGGTCCAGGTGCTGGACTTCGAGGTCGGCGACTCGGTCACCGTCACCGACGGCCCGTTCGCCACGCTGCAGGCGACCATCAACGAGATCAACGCCGACTCCAAGAAGGTCAAGGGCCTCGTGGAGATCTTCGGCCGCGAGACCCCGGTCGAGCTGAGCTTCGACCAGATCCAGAAGAACTGAGCAGACGCTCATCCGAGAGAGCCCCCGACCAGCGGTTTCCCGTTGGTCGGGGGCTCTCTCGCATACCCGGGGCGGCCATGGTGGCGGCGGCATGCGACGCGGGCAACGGCGCCCGGCGGCCGGAGCGGTCCGCCGCGCATGAGAGACTTGTGTCGACACCGCCCGAAGGACCACCTTCCGGCGGGCCAGCCACCGGCCAGGTCAGACGGCTGCACAGCCCGTCTGACCTGCTCGGTTTTTGGCCGCACAGGGATTCCCGCTAGGGTTGTGCGGTTGCCTTCGGGCTGTCTTGCCCTTGGGCACTAGGAAATCGAAACGGAAAACGGGAGAGGACCCGGAATGCCTCCCAAGAAGAAGAAGGTCACGGGGCTCATCAAGCTCCAGATCCAGGCCGGCGCGGCCAACCCGGCTCCGCCGGTCGGCCCGGCGCTGGGTCAGCACGGCGTCAACATCATGGAGTTCTGCAAGGCCTACAACGCTGCGACCGAGTCGCAGCGCGGTTGGGTCATCCCGGTGGAGATCACGGTCTACGAGGACCGTTCCTTCACCTTCATCACCAAGACCCCGCCGGCCGCCAAGATGATCCTCAAGGCCGCGGGCGTGGACAAGGGCTCCGGCGAGCCGCACAAGACCAAGGTCGCCAAGATCACCGAGGCGCAGGTCCGCGAGATCGCCCAGACCAAGATGCCCGACCTCAACGCCAATGACCTGGACGCCGCCTCGAAGATCATTGCGGGCACCGCGCGTTCCATGGGCATCACGGTCGAGGGCTGAACCCCCCTTCGCAGAACCATGCGGCTGACGGCCGCACGTGGCAGGGCCTGCTCGGCCCGTACCACGACTCCTTTCAGAACACACAGGAGCAGTTGTGAGCAAGCGCAGCAAGGCTCTCCGCGCTGCGGACGCCAAGGTCGACCGGGACAAGCTCTACGCCCCGCTCGAGGCCGTCCGTCTCGCCAAGGAGACCTCCACGACCAAGTTCGACGGCACCGTCGAGGTCGCCTTCCGTCTGGGTGTCGACCCGCGCAAGGCCGACCAGATGGTCCGTGGCACCGTGAACCTCCCGCACGGCACCGGTAAGACCGCCCGGGTCCTGGTCTTCGCGACCGGTGACCGTGCCGAGGCCGCTCGTGCCGCGGGCGCCGACATCGTCGGCGCCGACGAGCTGATCGACGAGGTTGCGAAGGGGCGTCTGGACTTCGACGCCGTCGTCGCCACCCCGGACCTCATGGGCAAGGTCGGCCGCCTCGGCCGCGTGCTCGGTCCCCGTGGTCTGATGCCGAACCCCAAGACCGGCACCGTGACCCCGGACGTGACGAAGGCCGTCACCGAAATCAAGGGCGGCAAGATCGAGTTCCGCGTCGACAAGCACTCGAACCTGCACTTCATCATCGGCAAGGCGTCCTTCGACGACTCCAAGCTGGTGGAGAACTACGGTGCGGCTCTGGACGAGATCCTTCGTCTGAAGCCGTCCGCCGCCAAGGGTCGCTACATCAAGAAGGCCGCCATCGCCACGACGATGGGCCCCGGCGTTCCGGTCGACCCGAACCGCACCCGCAACCTCCTCACCGAGGAGGACCCGGCCGCCGTCTGACACAGACGGCAGCCGCGGTCACGCGCAGCTGACGGCCGGCCCCGCACCCTTCCGGGTGCGGGGCCGGCCGTGTTTTCCGGCCGTGTCCCGGGGCGCTCGCAACGGCTCCGCGCGGTTGGTGCGCCCCCTCGGCGTACCTGTGTGCGACACCGGGCACATGCCGTTCCGCCTCAGATGCGTGCCGTTCCTCCCGGCTCGGAGTTAGCGTGATGATCACGGAGCGCACAAGGGGGGACGGATGAGGGACCGGATCGTTCGGCGCGGGATCCTTCCGATCGCGGTGGCCGCCGCGCTGGCCGCCGTCGCGGCGTGCAGCCCCTCCGGCGACGACTCCTCCAAGAGGGCCGCAGTGCCCTCGGGCGGGCGTGCGGACCCGCGCTCGGCGTCGGCCCTGCACGCCGTGGAGCGGGCCACGGTCAGGGCCGGCTCCGCACGGATAGAGTCCACGACGGTCATGGGCGGGATGCTCTCGCTGCACACGGACGGCGCCCTCGGCTGGTCCGGCCGATCCGTCGGCACCCTTCGCATCACCTACACCGGCGGCCAGCTCGCCGACACCATGCGCAAGCTGAACAGCGCCTCCATGGAGGCCCGGCTGCTGCCGGACGCCTACTACGCGAAGGTCGGCACCTCGTTCGCCCGGCGCCTGGACGGCCGGCACTGGATCAGATACGCCTACGACGACCTCGTGGCCCTCCCGGGAGGCGCCGGAACGCAGCTGACGGACCAGCTGCGCAACACCGCCCCGCTCCAGCCGGTCCGCCTCCTGCTCGCCTCGGGGAACCTCCGCAGGGCGGGCGAGGAGACGGTACGCGGCCGGCGGACCACCCGCTACACGGGCACGATCATCACCGCCGCCCTCACCGGCGCCGCCACCGCCGACCTCAAGGAGCGGCTGGAACAGGCCGGGGTCACCACGGAGACCGTGGACATCTGGGTCGACGACCACGACCTGCTGGTGAAGAAGGCCGAGCGCGGGGAGCTGGCGTCGGGGCGGATGTCCTCGACCGCGTACTACCGCGACTACGGAGTGCGGGTCGCGGCCGAAAGGCCACCCGTCGCGGACACCGCCGATTTCAAGGACCTGCTGAGCAAGCAGAGTCCGTGACGTGTGTAGGTCACACGCGTCATCCGGAAATCGCGAGCCACAGGCGTTCCGGCCGGGTTACGCTCACGGTCTTGCTATGGATCGACAGTATGTTTCCTGGGGGGATTCTTGATGATTGCTGTGCGTGGCGCGATGGGGCGCGGCGCGGCGGGCGCGGCGCTCGCGGCGCTTGTCCTGGGCGGTGGAACGGTCGCCTGTTCGAAGGGTGGTGCGGAGGAGTCCCCGCGGATGACGCCCGCCGCTGCCGTGGCCGAGGCCGCGAAGAACGCCGAGCAGATCACATCCATGCACTACCGGATGACCGGCACGGTCCCGGGTGAGGGCAAGGTCAGCGGCGAGGCACGGATGAGCCTGAAGCCGCTCGCCATGGCCATGAAGATGACGGTCGCGGGCCAGGACACGGACGGGCCGGTCGAGATCCGTCTTGTGGACCAGGTGATGTACGTCGGTGGTGGCGCCGCGGCCGCCAAGGAGCTGAACGGCAAGAGCTGGCTCAAGTTCGATCTGTCCGCGCTGGGGATGGACAAGGAGCTCGGCGCCGACCAGCTCGGCGCCGGGCAGGCCGACCGGAACCCGGCCCAGGAGTCCACGTTCCTCACCGACTCCAAGCGGGTGACGAAGGTCGGCACCGAGACCGTCGGCGGCGTGAAGACCACGCACTACAAGGGCGAGGTCTCGGTCGACGAGATGCGTGCGGCCCTGAAGAAGCAGCACCTGGACAAGGCCACCCTCGACCGGCGCGAGAAGAGCATCGACGCGTACGAGAAGATGGGCGCCGGCGCGATCAGCATGGACATGTGGATCGACGGCAGCAACCACACCAAGCAGTTCCGGATGCGCAGCGACACCGACAAGGGCCCTCTGGACACGACCATCACCTTCCTCGACTTCAACAAGCCGGTGACGGTGACGGCTCCGCCCGCCAAGGACACGTTCTCCTTCGCCGACGCGATGAAGGACGCCCAGCAGGGCTGAGCCCGCAGGGGAACGGATTTGCTTGACGGCGATCCGTTCCCTTACTCTTCCTGTCGAAGCCAAAGACCGCTGGTCGTCGCTGTGCACTCGCAAGAGGGTGCGGTGACCGAAGGATCCGCTGAACTGCGGACGGCCCGCGCAGGTGACAGTGGAAGAACTCCCGGAGTATGTGCGTGCACCGCGCATGCAGCCGGTCGAGTCCGCCCCGTGCGCCTGCGCCGGGGCGTTCGTTCTGTCCAGCCCCTTCCGAGCGGTCCCATCACCCGGAAGGAGGCCGACGCTCTATGGCAAGGCCCGACAAGGCTGCCGCGGTGGCCGAGCTCGCGGAGCAGTTCCGCAGCTCGAACGCCGCCGTGCTGACCGAGTACCGGGGTCTCACCGTGGCGCAGCTCAAGACGCTGCGCCGGTCGCTCGGTGAGAACGCCCAGTACGCCGTGGTGAAGAACACGCTGACCAAGATTGCGGCCAACGAGGCCGGGATCACGACGCTCGACGACCTGTTCAACGGTCCGACGGCGGTCGCCTTCGTCACCGGTGACCCGGTGGAGTCGGCGAAGGGTCTTCGTGACTTCGCCAAGGACAATCCGAACCTCGTCATCAAGGGCGGTGTCCTTGACGGCAAGGCGCTGTCCGCCGACGAGATCAAGAAGCTTGCGGACCTCGAGTCCCGCGAGGTTCTGCTCGCCAAGCTGGCGGGTGCCTTCAAGGGCAAGCAGACCCAGGCTGCTCAGGTCTTCCAGGCGCTCCCGTCGAAGCTCGTCCGCACCGTGGACGCTCTTCGCGCCAAGCAGGCCGAGCAGGGCGGTGCCGAGTAATTCGGCTCGCGACATGACCGCCGCCTGAGGCGACGGTCGTAGCGGGCCGAACGTACGCCCGCCAGACATGTACATCCGGCACCAGCCGAATCAATGGAAGGATCGCCCATCATGGCGAAGCTCAGCCAGGAAGACCTGCTCGCGCAGTTCGAGGAGATGACCCTCATCGAGCTCTCCGAGTTCGTGAAGGCGTTCGAGGAGAAGTTCGACGTCACCGCCGCCGCCGCGGTCGCCGTCGCGGGCCCGGCCGGCCCGGCCGCCGCCGTCGAGGCCGAGGAGGAGAAGGACGAGTTCGACGTCATCCTCACCGGTGCCGGCGACAAGAAGATCCAGGTCATCAAGGTCGTGCGCGAGCTGACCTCCCTCGGTCTGAAGGAGGCCAAGGACCTGGTGGACGGCGCCCCGAAGCCCGTCCTGGAGAAGGTCGCGAAGGACGCCGCCGAGAAGGCCGCCGAGTCCCTCAAGGGCGCCGGCGCCTCCGTCGAGGTCAAGTAACACCTCCTCGGGTCCGCACCGGACTCACGGGCCCGCACAGGGCTCACTGGGCCGTACGGGGCTTCTGCCTCGTACGGCCCTTTCGCGTACGTGGGACACGGTTCACTCGAACAGCGCAGACGGCCTTCCGGGTGCCCGATCGCTGCTCACCCGGGAGGCTGTAACGCGGACGTACCGAAGGGCGATCATCCATCCGGGTGGTCGCTCTTCGCCGTTCCCGGGGGACCGGCGGCGGCTGCCTTGCGACCGTCGCCGCGGGGAGTATGGTGATCTTCGTCGTGCCTCCCGAGGGCCCCGGTGACAGGTTGCAAGTGACGATGGCAGCACCCGGTTTGAGCAAGGGGGGCCTTGACGAACTGCACGCAGCGCGCAATTCTCAGGACGCGTCGTCACAACGATCCGAATCCGAGGCATGGATCGACGACGAAGAGGGCAGTATCGATGTGCATCGAGGGCGTGGCTTCCCGCAGGTGTTGAGGGACAACGAGGGCCTCCATCGTGAGCGCTGAAAACTCGCACTGGACATCAGTGTGCCAAGTGGCTACACTGACCCTTTGCGCTGCCTGTTAGCTGTCTCCTGCCCGTCACCAGGAGCACGCCCCTTGCCCGAGCACAACGATCAGAAGTCTCTGACCTGGGACTTTCCATCTCTGTGCCTGGCGGGGACCGGGACGCGCGTAGTGAGTCCGAGCCCTCGGAAGGACCCCCTCTTGGCCGCCTCGCGCACTGCCTCGACCGCGAATATGAACAACGGCGCCAGCACCGCCCCGCTGCGCATCTCCTTTGCAAAGATCAAGGAGCCCCTCGAGGTTCCGAACCTTCTCGCGCTGCAAACCGAGAGCTTCGACTGGCTGCTCGGCAACGACGCGTGGAAGGCTCGCGTCGAGGAGGCTCTGGAGTCCGGTCAGGACGTCCCCACCAAGTCCGGTCTCGAGGAGATCTTCGAGGAGATCTCCCCGATCGAGGACTTCTCCGGGTCGATGTCGCTGACGTTCCGCGACCACCGCTTCGAGCCGCCGAAGAACTCCATCGACGAGTGCAAGGAGCGCGACTTCACGTTCGCCGCGCCCCTCTTCGTCACGGCCGAGTTCACCAACAACGAGACCGGTGAGATCAAGTCCCAGACGGTCTTCATGGGCGACTTCCCGCTCATGACGAACAAGGGCACCTTCGTCATCAACGGCACCGAGCGTGTCGTGGTGTCGCAGCTGGTCCGTTCGCCCGGTGTCTACTTCGACTCCACCATCGACAAGACGTCCGACAAGGACATCTTCTCGGCCAAGATCATCCCGTCCCGGGGTGCCTGGCTGGAGATGGAGATCGACAAGCGCGACATGGTCGGTGTCCGCATCGACCGCAAGCGCAAGCAGTCCGTGACCGTTCTCCTGAAGGCGCTCGGCTGGACCACCGAGCAGATCCTCGAGGAGTTCGGCGAGTACGAGTCCATGCGCGCCACCCTGGAGAAGGACCACACCCAGGGCCAGGACGACGCGCTGCTCGACATCTACCGCAAGCTGCGTCCGGGCGAGCCCCCCACGCGTGAGGCCGCGCAGACGCTCCTGGAGAACCTGTACTTCAACCCGAAGCGCTACGACCTGGCCAAGGTCGGCCGCTACAAGGTCAACAAGAAGCTGGGTGCGGACGCTCCGCTCGACGCGGGCATCCTGACCGTCGAGGACGTCATCTCGACGATCAAGTACCTGGTCAAGCTGCACGCGGGCGAGACCGAGACGGTCGGCGACTCCGGCGGGACGATCGTCGTCGAGACGGACGACATCGACCACTTCGGCAACCGCCGCCTGCGCAGCGTCGGCGAGCTCATCCAGAACCAGGTCCGCACGGGTCTGGCCCGTATGGAGCGCGTCGTGCGCGAGCGCATGACCACGCAGGACGTCGAGGCGATCACGCCGCAGACCCTGATCAACATCCGGCCGGTCGTCGCCTCCATCAAGGAGTTCTTCGGCACCAGCCAGCTGTCCCAGTTCATGGACCAGAACAACCCGCTGTCCGGGCTGACGCACAAGCGTCGTCTGTCCGCGCTCGGCCCGGGTGGTCTCTCCCGTGAGCGGGCCGGCTTCGAGGTCCGTGACGTGCACCCCTCGCACTACGGCCGCATGTGCCCGATCGAGACGCCTGAAGGCCCGAACATCGGTCTGATCGGCTCGCTCGCCTCCTACGGCCGGGTCAACGCGTTCGGCTTCGTCGAGACCCCGTACCGCAAGGTGAACGAAGGCCAGGTCACCGACGAGGTCGACTACCTGACCGCCGACGAGGAGGACCGCTTCGTCATCGCGCAGGCCAACGCCACGCTGACGGACGAGCTCCGCTTCGCCGAGAACCGGGTGCTGGTCCGCCGCCGCGGCGGTGAGGTCGACTACGTCAGCCCCGAGGACGTCGACTACATGGACGTCTCGCCGCGCCAGATGGTGTCGGTCGCGACCGCCATGATCCCGTTCCTCGAGCACGACGACGCCAACCGTGCCCTCATGGGCGCGAACATGATGCGGCAGGCCGTGCCGCTGATCAAGTCCGAGTCCCCGCTCGTCGGCACCGGCATGGAGTACCGCTCCGCGGTCGACGCCGGCGACGTGGTCAAGGCCGAGAAGGACGGTGTGGTCCAGGAGGTCTCCGCGGACTACATCACCACCGCCAACGACGACGGCACGTACATCACGTACCGCCTGGCCAAGTTCTCCCGGTCCAACCAGGGCACCTCGGTCAACCAGAAGGTCATCGTCAACGAGGGCGACCGCGTCATCGTCGGCCAGGTGCTGGCCGACGGTCCGGCCACCCAGAACGGTGAGATGGCCCTCGGCAAGAACCTGCTCGTGGCGTTCATGCCGTGGGAGGGTCACAACTACGAGGACGCGATCATCCTGTCGCAGCGCCTCGTGCAGGACGACGTCCTCTCCTCGATCCACATCGAGGAGCACGAGGTCGACGCCCGTGACACCAAGCTCGGCCCCGAGGAGATCACCCGGGACATCCCGAACGTCTCCGAGGAGGTCCTCGCGGACCTGGACGAGCGCGGCATCATCCGTATCGGTGCCGAGGTCATCGCCGGTGACATCCTCGTCGGCAAGGTCACCCCGAAGGGTGAGACCGAGCTGACCCCCGAGGAGCGTCTGCTGCGCGCGATCTTCGGTGAGAAGGCCCGTGAGGTCCGTGACACCTCGCTGAAGGTGCCGCACGGTGAGACCGGCAAGGTCATCGGCGTGCGCGTCTTCGACCGCGAGGAGGGCGACGAGCTGCCGCCGGGCGTGAACCAGCTGGTCCGCGTCTACGTGGCCCAGAAGCGCAAGATCACCGACGGTGACAAGCTGGCCGGCCGCCACGGCAACAAGGGTGTCATCTCCAAGATCCTGCCGATCGAGGACATGCCGTTCCTGGAGGACGGCACCCCGGTCGACATCATCCTGAACCCGCTGGGTGTGCCGTCCCGAATGAACCCGGGACAGGTACTGGAGATCCACCTCGGCTGGCTCGCCAGCCGCGGCTGGGACGTGTCCGGACTGGCCGAAGAGTGGGCCCAGCGCCTGCAGGCCATCGGCGCCGACCAGGTCGACCCGCGCACCAACGTCGCGACCCCGGTCTTCGACGGTGCCCGTGAGGACGAGCTGGCGGGTCTGCTGCAGCACACCATCCCGAACCGTGACGGGGACCGCCTGGTCCTCCCGACCGGTAAGGCGCGGCTGTTCGACGGCCGCTCCGGTGAGCCGTTCCCGGACCCGATCTCGGTCGGCTACATGTACATCCTGAAGCTGCACCACCTGGTCGACGACAAGCTGCACGCCCGTTCGACCGGTCCGTACTCGATGATCACCCAGCAGCCGCTGGGTGGTAAGGCCCAGTTCGGTGGCCAGCGCTTCGGCGAGATGGAGGTGTGGGCCCTCGAGGCCTACGGCGCCGCCTACGCCCTCCAGGAGCTGCTGACCATCAAGTCCGACGACGTCACCGGCCGCGTGAAGGTCTACGAGGCCATCGTCAAGGGCGAGAACATCCCTGAGCCCGGCATCCCCGAGTCCTTCAAGGTGCTCATCAAGGAGATGCAGTCCCTGTGCCTGAACGTGGAGGTGCTGTCCAGCGACGGTATGTCCATCGAGATGCGCGACACCGACGAGGACGTCTTCCGCGCTGCGGAGGAGCTCGGCATCGACCTGTCCCGGCGCGAGCCGAGCAGCGTCGAAGAGGTCTGACGGGAGTCCGGCGGGTCTGATCACCAGACCCGCCGACCCCCAGGCCCCCGTACAGACCGAACGACTTACGACCCTGAGAGGGATTGACGCATAGTGCTCGACGTCAACTTCTTCGACGAGCTCCGGATCGGCCTGGCCACCGCTGACGACATCCGTCAGTGGAGCCACGGCGAGGTCAAGAAGCCCGAGACCATCAACTACCGCACCCTCAAGCCCGAGAAGGACGGCCTCTTCTGCGAGAAGATCTTCGGCCCCACCCGGGACTGGGAGTGCTACTGCGGCAAGTACAAGCGCGTCCGCTTCAAGGGCATCATCTGCGAGCGCTGTGGCGTCGAGGTCACGCGTGCGAAGGTGCGCCGTGAGCGGATGGGCCACATCGAGCTGGCCGCCCCCGTCACGCACATCTGGTACTTCAAGGGTGTTCCGTCGCGGCTGGGCTACCTGCTCGACCTTGCCCCGAAGGACCTGGAGAAGGTCATCTACTTCGCGGCGTACATGATCACGTACGTCGACGAGGAGCGCCGTACGCGTGACCTGCCCTCCCTGGAGGCGCACGTCTCCGTCGAGCGGCAGCAGATCGAGAACCGTCGCGACGCCGACCTGGAGGCCCGCGCCAAGAAGCTCGAGGCCGACCTGGCCGAGCTGGAGGCCGAGGGTGCCAAGGCCGACGTGCGCCGCAAGGTGCGCGAGGGTGCCGAGCGCGAGATGAAGCAGCTGCGCGACCGTGCGCAGCGCGAGATCGACCGCCTCGACGAGGTGTGGACCCGCTTCAAGAACCTCAAGGTCCAGGACCTCGAGGGCGACGAGCTGCTCTACCGCGAGCTGCGTGACCGCTTCGGCACGTACTTCGACGGTTCGATGGGTGCCGCTGCGCTGCAGAAGCGCCTGGAGTCCTTCGACCTCGACGAGGAGGCCGAGCGTCTCCGCGAGATCATCCGCACCGGCAAGGGCCAGAAGAAGACCCGTGCGCTGAAGCGGCTGAAGGTCGTGTCCGCGTTCCTGCAGACCTCCAACAGCCCCAAGGGCATGGTCCTCGACTGCGTGCCGGTCATCCCGCCGGACCTGCGTCCGATGGTGCAGCTGGACGGTGGCCGCTTCGCGACCTCCGACCTGAACGACCTGTACCGCCGTGTGATCAACCGCAACAACCGTCTGAAGAGGCTCCTGGACCTCGGTGCCCCGGAGATCATCGTCAACAACGAGAAGCGCATGCTTCAGGAGGCTGTTGACGCCCTCTTCGACAACGGTCGTCGCGGCCGCCCCGTCACTGGCCCCGGCAACCGCCCGCTGAAGTCCCTCAGCGACATGCTGAAGGGTAAGCAGGGCCGTTTCCGTCAGAACCTGCTCGGCAAGCGTGTCGACTACTCGGCGCGTTCCGTGATCGTCGTCGGTCCGCAGCTGAAGCTGCACCAGTGCGGTCTGCCGAAGGCGATGGCGCTGGAGCTGTTCAAGCCGTTCGTGATGAAGCGTCTGGTGGACCTGAACCACGCGCAGAACATCAAGTCGGCCAAGCGCATGGTCGAGCGCGGCCGCACGGTCGTGTACGACGTGCTGGAAGAGGTCATCGCGGAGCACCCGGTTCTGCTGAACCGTGCGCCCACGCTGCACCGCCTCGGCATCCAGGCCTTCGAGCCGCAGCTGGTCGAGGGCAAGGCCATCCAGATCCACCCGCTCGTCTGCACCGCGTTCAACGCGGACTTCGACGGTGACCAGATGGCCGTGCACCTGCCGCTGTCCGCGGAGGCGCAGGCCGAGGCCCGCATCCTGATGCTGTCCTCGAACAACATCCTCAAGCCGGCCGACGGCCGCCCGGTCACGATGCCGACCCAGGACATGGTCCTCGGTCTGTTCTTCCTGACCACGGACGGCGAGATGCGGAACGTGAAGGGCGAGGACCGCTCCTTCGCGTCCGTGGCCGAGGCGATCATGGCGTTCGACGCCGGCGAGCTCTCGCTGCAGTCGCGCGTGGACATCCGCTTCCCGGTGGGCACCATCCCGCCGCGCGGCTGGACCCCGCCGGCCCAGGAGGAGGGCGAGCCGGAGTGGCAGCAGGGTGACAGCTTCCGGCTGAAGACGACGCTGGGCCGTGCGCTCTTCAACGAGCTGCTGCCCGAGGACTACCCGTTCGTCGACTACGAGGTCGGCAAGAAGCAGCTCTCCGAGATCGTCAACGACCTCGCCGAGCGCTACCCGAAGGTCATCGTGGCGGCGACGCTCGACAACCTGAAGGCGGCCGGCTTCTTCTGGGCGACCCGTTCCGGCGTCACCGTCGCCATCTCCGACGTCGTCGTTCCCGAGGCGAAGAAGGAGATCGTCAAGGGCTACGAGGCGCAGGACGAGAAGGTCCAGAAGCAGTACGAGCGCGGTCTGATCACCAAGGACGAGCGCACGCAGGAGCTCATCGCGATCTGGACCAAGGCGACCAACGAGGTCGCCGAGGCGATGAACGAGAACTTCCCGAAGACCAACCCGATCTTCATGATGGTGAACTCGGGTGCACGAGGCAACATGATGCAGATGCGTCAGATCGCCGGTATGCGTGGTCTTGTGTCGAACGCGAAGAACGAGACGATTCCGCGGCCCATCAAGGCGTCGTTCCGTGAGGGCCTGTCCGTGCTGGAGTACTTCATCTCCACGCACGGTGCGCGTAAGGGTCTCGCGGACACCGCCCTGCGTACCGCCGACTCGGGTTACCTCACCCGTCGTCTGGTGGACGTGTCGCAGGACGTCATCATCCGCGAGGAGGACTGCGGCACCGAGCGCGGCCTCAAGCTGCACATCGCCGAGCGCGGTGCCGACGGCGTCCTGCGCAAGGCGGAGAACGTCGAGACGTCCGTGTACGCGCGCTGCCTCGCCGAGGACATCGTCGTCGACGGAAAGGTGCTGGCCCCGGCCGGTACCGACCTGGGCGACGTGCTCATCGACGAGCTGATCCTGCAGGGCATCGAGGAGGTCAAGACCCGCTCGGTCCTGACCTGTGAGTCCGCCGTCGGCACCTGCGCCATGTGCTACGGGCGCTCGCTGGCCACGGGCAAGCTGGTCGACATCGGTGAGGCGGTCGGCATCATCGCCGCCCAGTCCATCGGTGAGCCCGGTACCCAGCTGACGATGCGTACCTTCCACACCGGTGGTGTGGCCGGTGACGACATCACCCAGGGTCTGCCCCGTGTCGTCGAGCTCTTCGAGGCCCGTACCCCGAAGGGTGTCGCCCCGATCTCCGAGGCCCACGGCCGCGTCCGGATCGAGGAGACCGAGAAGACCAAGAAGATCGTCGTCACGCCGGACGACGGCAGCGACGAGACGGCGTTCCCGATCTCGAAGCGCGCCCGACTCCTGGTCGGCGAGGGCGAGCACGTCGAGGTGGGCCAGAAGCTCACCGTGGGTGCCACCAACCCGCACGACGTGCTGCGCATCCTGGGTCAGCGTGCCGTCCAGGTCCACCTGGTCGGCGAGGTCCAGAAGGTCTACAACTCGCAGGGTGTGTCGATCCACGACAAGCACATCGAGATCATCATCCGGCAGATGCTCCGCCGTGTGACGATCATCGAGTCCGGCGACGCCGAGCTGCTGCCCGGCGAGCTGGTCGAGCGCTCGAAGTTCGAGCAGGAGAACCGTCGTGTGGTCCAGGAGGGCGGTCACCCGGCCTCCGGTCGTCCGCAGCTCATGGGTATCACCAAGGCCTCGCTGGCGACCGAGTCCTGGCTGTCGGCGGCGTCCTTCCAGGAGACGACCAGGGTCCTCACGGACGCGGCGATCAACGCCAAGTCCGACTCCCTGATCGGCCTCAAGGAGAACGTCATCATCGGTAAGCTCATCCCGGCCGGTACGGGTCTGTCCCGCTACCGCAACATCCGGGTGGAGCCGACCGAGGAGGCCAAGGCCGCGATGTACTCGGCCGTCGGCTACGACGACATCGACTACTCGCCGTTCGGCACGGGCTCCGGCCAGGCCGTGCCGCTGGAGGACTACGACTACGGTCCGTACAACCAGTAAGCGAGCAGCTTGAGTTGAGGGGCGGTCACTCCATTGCGGAGTGACCGCCCTTCGGCGTTCGGCGCAACCGGTGCCCGCCAATACCTGTGCGGGAGGGGCCGTACGGCGCATGATGGGAGAAATCGGGGGAGGTGCTCCGTGTCGAATCCGTCGTGGCAACCCTGGCAACAGGGCCAGGTGCAGGGTGGGTTCCCCCAGCCGTGGCCGGGTCAGGTCGCCGTCCCGTCCGCCTCGTCGTCCCTGCTGGCCTCGCACGCCGACCGCGAGCGCGCCGTGGACGTGCTCAGGGCGGGGTACGCCGAAGGGCGGCTCGGGCAGCCGGAGTTCGACGACCGGGTCGCGCGGGCGTACACGGCCCGTACGCTCGGCGAACTGTCCCTGCTGGTGGCCGACCTGCCCCAGGGACCCGCGCCGCGCACGGACGGCGTGCCGCAGACGTTCCTGCCGCCACCCCCGCCGAAGACCAACGAGAAGGCCGTCGGGGCCCTGATCTGCGGTCTGCTCTGCCTGCCCACCGCAGGTCTCACGGGTATCCCCGCGGTGGTCCTGGGACACGCGGCCCGCGCCGAGATCCGCCGCAGGGGTGAGGCCGGCGACGGGCTGGCGCTGACCGGACTCGTCCTGGGCTGGCTGTCGACGGCGGGCTGGGCACTCGTCCTGGTGCTGTTCCTGGCGGTGGCGCTCGTGTCGGTGTGAGGCCCGGGCGGGCGTTCCCCGGGTGACGGCCCTCAGTGGCGCGAGGTGCCCGTACCGTTGATTCGAAGATCACATACGGCGTACGGGGTTGACATGTTCCGCGCGTCGATGCAGGCCGGGTCCATTTGTTTTGACCACAGCGAATGAGGTAGGTACGCTCAGACCTTGTGCCTGGGGTGTGCCCTGGCTCTCGTGCGTGCCTTGAAACCGCATGGCGAGCCGTCACCGCCCACCGTAATCTGCGCCCTCTCCGTCTTGCGGCGGGAGTCTGCGGGATTCGACACACCCGACCGCGTGGGTCGGAGAAGTTCCAGGTTAGCTGTACCTATCGGCACACAGAAACCGGAGAAGTAGTGCCTACGATCCAGCAGCTGGTCCGCAAGGGCCGGCAGGACAAGGTCGAGAAGAACAAGACGCCCGCACTCGAGGGTTCCCCTCAGCGTCGTGGCGTCTGCACGCGTGTGTTCACGACCACCCCGAAGAAGCCGAACTCGGCCCTGCGTAAGGTCGCGCGTGTGCGTCTGACCAGCGGGATCGAGGTCACGGCCTACATTCCGGGTGAGGGACACAACCTGCAGGAGCACTCCATCGTGCTCGTGCGCGGCGGCCGTGTGAAGGACCTGCCGGGTGTTCGCTACAAGATCATCCGTGGCTCCCTCGACACCCAGGGTGTCAAGAACCGCAAGCAGGCCCGCAGCCGTTACGGCGCCAAGAAGGAGAAGTAAGAATGCCTCGTAAGGGCCCCGCCCCGAAGCGTCCGGTCATCATCGACCCGGTTTACGGCTCTCCTCTGGTGACCTCCCTGATCAACAAGGTGCTGCTGAACGGCAAGCGCTCCACCGCCGAGCGCATCGTCTACGGCGCCATGGAGGGCCTGCGTGAGAAGACGGGCAACGACCCGATCATCACGCTGAAGCGCGCCCTCGAGAACATCAAGCCGACCCTCGAGGTCAAGTCCCGCCGTGTCGGTGGTGCGACGTACCAGGTTCCGATCGAGGTCAAGCCCGGTCGCGCCAACACGCTCGCGCTGCGCTGGCTCGTCGGTTACTCCCGCGCCCGTCGCGAGAAGACGATGACCGAGCGTCTGCTGAACGAACTCCTCGACGCGTCCAACGGCCTCGGTGCCGCTGTGAAGAAGCGCGAGGACACGCACAAGATGGCCGAGTCCAACAAGGCCTTCGCGCACTACCGCTGGTAGTCGCTACCCACATCGAGACCGAGAGAAGACTGAAGCCTTATGGCTACCACTTCACTTGACCTGGCCAAGGTCCGCAACATCGGGATCATGGCCCACATCGACGCGGGCAAGACGACCACCACCGAGCGGATCCTGTTCTACACCGGCGTTTCGTACAAGATCGGTGAGGTCCACGACGGCGCTGCCACCATGGACTGGATGGAGCAGGAGCAGGAGCGTGGCATCACGATCACCTCTGCTGCCACCACCTGTCACTGGCCGCTGGAAGACGTCGACCACACCATCAACATCATCGACACCCCGGGCCACGTCGACTTCACGGTCGAGGTGGAGCGCTCCCTGCGCGTGCTCGACGGTGCCGTGACGGTGTTCGACGGCGTCGCCGGCGTGGAGCCGCAGTCCGAGACGGTGTGGCGTCAGGCGGACCGCTACGGCGTTCCGCGTATCTGCTTCGTCAACAAGCTCGACCGCACCGGTGCCGAGTTCCACCGCTGCGTCGACATGATCTCCGACCGCCTGGGTGCGCAGCCGCTGGTCATGCAGCTGCCGATCGGTGCCGAGGCCGACTTCAAGGGCGTCGTGGACCTGGTCCGCATGAAGGCGCTCGTGTGGTCCGCCGAGGCCACCAAGGGCGAGATGTACGACATCGTCGACATCCCGGCCACGCACACCGAGGCGGCCGAGGAGTGGCGCGGCAAGCTCGTCGAGTCCGTCGCCGAGAACGACGAAGAGATCATGGAGCTGTACCTGGAGGGCGAGGAGCCCTCCGAGGAGCAGCTGTACGCCGCGATCCGTCGTATCACCATCGCCTCCGGCAAGTCCAAGGACACCACGGTCACCCCGGTGTTCTGCGGTACCGCGTTCAAGAACAAGGGCGTCCAGCCCCTGCTCGACGCGGTCGTGCGCTACCTCCCCTCCCCGCTCGACGTCGAGGCCATCGAGGGCCACGCCGTCAACGACCCGGAGGAGGTCGTCAGGCGCAAGCCGTCCGACGAGGAGCCGCTGTCGGCGCTGGCGTTCAAGATCATGAGCGACCCGCACCTCGGCAAGCTCACCTTCGTCCGGGTCTACTCGGGCCGCCTGGAGTCCGGCACCGCGGTGCTGAACTCCGTCAAGGGCAAGAAGGAGCGCATCGGCAAGATCTACCGCATGCACGCCAACAAGCGTGAGGAGATCGAGTCGGTGGGCGCCGGCGACATCGTCGCCGTCATGGGCCTGAAGCAGACCACCACCGGTGAGACGCTGTCCGACGACAAGAAGCCGGTCATCCTGGAGTCCATGGACTTCCCGGCGCCGGTCATCCAGGTCGCCATCGAGCCCAAGTCGAAGGGCGACCAGGAGAAGCTGGGCGTCGCGATCCAGCGCCTGGCCGAGGAGGACCCGTCCTTCCAGGTCCACTCGGACGAGGAGACCGGCCAGACCATCATCGGTGGTATGGGCGAGCTGCACCTCGAGGTGCTGGTCGACCGTATGCGCCGTGAGTTCAAGGTCGAGGCCAACGTCGGCAAGCCGCAGGTCGCTTACCGCGAGACGATCCGCAAGGCCGTCGAGCGTGTGGACTACACCCACAAGAAGCAGACCGGTGGTACCGGACAGTTCGCCAAGGTCCAGATCGCGATCGAGCCCATCGAGGGCGGCGACGCCTCGTACGAGTTCGTGAACAAGGTGACCGGTGGTCGTATCCCGAAGGAGTACATCCCTTCGGTCGACGCCGGTGCGCAGGAGGCCATGCAGTTCGGCATCCTCGCCGGCTACGAGATGACCGGCGTCCGCGTCACGCTCATCGACGGTGGCTACCACGAGGTCGACTCCTCCGAGCTCGCCTTCAAGATCGCCGGTTCGCAGGCCTTCAAGGAGGCCGCGCGCAAGGCCAGCCCCGTGCTGCTCGAGCCGATGATGGCCGTCGAGGTCACCACGCCCGAGGACTACATGGGCGAGGTCATCGGTGACATCAACTCCCGTCGTGGCCAGATCCAGGCCATGGAGGAGCGTGCCGGCGCCCGTGTCGTGAAGGGCCTGGTTCCGCTGTCGGAGATGTTCGGCTACGTCGGCGACCTCCGCAGCAAGACGTCGGGTCGCGCGAGCTACTCGATGCAGTTCGACTCCTACGCCGAGGTTCCCCGGAACGTCGCCGAGGAGATCATCGCGAAGGCCAAGGGCGAGTAACGCACCCCGTTTACACGCTTTAGGCTTGACACCGACCGCCGGGGGTTCTTCCCCGCGAAGGACCCCGGCGGGCGGCACCCCAGCAAAGATCACCTGGCGCCGATGAGTAAGGCGTACAGAACCACTCCACAGGAGGACCCCAGTGGCGAAGGCGAAGTTCGAGCGGACTAAGCCGCACGTCAACATCGGCACCATCGGTCACATCGACCACGGTAAGACGACCCTCACGGCCGCCATTACCAAGGTGCTGCACGACGCGTACCCGGACCTGAACGAGGCGACCGCGTTCGACAACATCGACAAGGCGCCCGAGGAGCGTCAGCGCGGTATCACCATCTCCATCGCGCACGTCGAGTACCAGACGGAGACCCGTCACTACGCGCACGTCGACTGCCCGGGTCACGCGGACTACATCAAGAACATGATCACGGGTGCCGCGCAGATGGACGGCGCGATCCTCGTGGTCGCCGCCACCGACGGCCCGATGCCGCAGACCAAGGAGCACGTGCTCCTGGCCCGCCAGGTCGGCGTTCCGTACATCGTCGTCGCCCTGAACAAGGCCGACATGGTGGACGACGAGGAGATCCTGGAGCTCGTCGAGCTCGAGGTCCGTGAGCTCCTCTCCGAGTACGAGTTCCCGGGCGACGACGTTCCGGTCGTCCAGGTCTCCGCGCTCAAGGCCCTCGAGGGCGACGCGAAGTGGACCGAGTCGGTCCTCAACCTGATGAAGGCCGTCGACGAGTCGATCCCGGAGCCGGAGCGCGACGTCGACAAGCCGTTCCTGATGCCGATCGAGGACGTCTTCACGATCACCGGTCGTGGCACCGTCGTCACCGGTCGTATCGAGCGCGGTATCCTCAAGGTCAACGAGACCGTCGACATCATCGGCATCAAGACCGAGAAGACCACCACCACGGTCACCGGCATCGAGATGTTCCGCAAGCTGCTCGACGAGGGCCAGGCCGGTGAGAACGTCGGTCTGCTGCTCCGCGGTATCAAGCGCGAGGACGTCGAGCGCGGCCAGGTCATCATCAAGCCCGGCTCGGTCACCCCGCACACGGAGTTCGAGGCGCAGGCCTACATCCTGTCCAAGGACGAGGGTGGCCGCCACACGCCGTTCTTCAACAACTACCGCCCGCAGTTCTACTTCCGTACGACGGACGTGACCGGCGTCGTGACCCTCCCCGAGGGCACCGAGATGGTCATGCCGGGTGACAACACCGAGATGAAGGTGGAGCTCATCCAGCCCATCGCCATGGAAGAGGGCCTGAAGTTCGCCATCCGTGAGGGTGGCCGCACCGTGGGCGCCGGCCAGGTCATCAAGATCAACAAGTGAGTCCACTCGCTTGAGGGTCCGACCCCTCGGGGTAGTTGACCTGAAGAGGCCCGTACGACTTCGGTCGTACGGGCCTCTTCGCTTTTCCATGTGCGGGCAACCGGCGTCGCGAGGCCGGGCCTTTTCACGGGTTCCGCTTCACGGGATCCGCAGCGGCGGCCGCATTCGGCAGTACCGGACCCGCCCGCCGAGCGGTCGGACGGATGCCCTCGCTCACATGGCGGATCGGCCCGTTCCGGCACCGGAGTTACACGGGTCGTGCCGTTCGAGGGAACGGCGGGTGTCGCACCCGGGGGGAACGGGCGCGACTCATATGTTCGGTTGGCATGAAGAGCGCAATGGGTGATCAGACGTCCGGTCCCAGTCGGCGTGGCGCCCTCGCCGGGCTCGTCGGTGCGGCCGGGGCGGCGGTGGCCGCCGGGTGCACGGCCCCGAGGCCGAGGTACACGCGAAGGCCGGCCACCGTGCGCACGAGTCCGGTACCCGCTCCGAAGGCCGGCCCCGCCCCCGGTGTGATGACGTTGTTCGACGACGAAGGGTTCAACTTCAGCGGGCTCTGGGCGCTCGGTGGGGCCGGGCAGGGCAGTGCCGACGCGGGGGAGGTGCTGACCGCCGTCAACACCATCAACAAGGCCGGTCTCTCCGCCCAGACCTACACCCAGACCTTCCGAAGGCTCGGGGACCGTCTGACGAAGGAGCCCGGGAACGCCAGACCCGACGCGGAGACCATGCGCTTCCGGGCCCTGAGGGCGGCGCAGTACTACGCGCAGGCGCTGTCCTGCGTGCTGGGCTCCGAGGACCCCGGCAGCGAGGAAGCGCTGTACCAGGCGGGCCGCGGCGCCTGGGACGCCTTCTGCGGGCTGTGCGACCCGGCTCCCGTGACGGACAACATCACCTACGAGAGCACACCGCTGCCCGTGTGGTTCTTCCGGCCGGACGCCTCGGGACGGGCCCGTCCCACGGTGATCCTCACCAACGGCAGCGACGGGCAGAACGTGGACATGTGGACCTACGGGGTCCGTACCGCCCTGGACCGGGGGTGGAACGCCCTGGTGTACGACGGACCCGGACAGGGTCAGCTGCTCTTCGTGAACCGGGTGCCCTTCACCCCCAGCTGGGAGCACGTGGTGACGCCCGTCGTCGACTGGCTGCTCGCCAGGTCCGATGTCAATCGCGCCAAGATCGCCCTTGCCGGGCTCAGCATGGCGGGGAATCTGACCGCCCGTGCCGCGGCCTTCGAGGAGCGCATCGCGGCCCTGGTGGCCATGCCCGGGCTGCTGGAGCCGTGGCTGGCCTTTCCCAAGCAGGTCCGGGAGATCCTGGCCGCGACCAAGGACGAGACCAACAACGTCTGGAACAAGGAGGTGGCCCCGAAGCTGTCGCGCACCGACGCGGCGATCCTGAAGACGCGCTTCGAGCCGTTCTCCGTGCCGGCGATGCTCGCCGCCCGCCAGGGCAAGCTCTTCACCGACTTCTACACCCCGGCCAAGCTGATCCAGTCACTGGCCACGACGAACGTGGTGAGCCGCATCAAGGTGCCGACCCTCGTCCTGGACTACGAGTTCGAGCAGTTCTACCCGGGGCAGGCACGTCAGATGTACGAGGCGCTGACCGCTCCCAAGGACTACGTGAGGCTCACCGCCGCGACCGGTGCCCAGATGCACTGCTCGCCGATGGCTCCGCAGCAGCACTGCGAGGTGGTCTTCGACTGGCTGCAGCAAACGGTGTAGGGGCCCGGCCCGCTCACGCACACCTGCCCCCTGCTTCGTCCCCCGTGCCGCCCGGCGCGGGCCGTGGACGGGCGGGAAGCCCGAACGCCGGAGGCGGGCATCGAGGCCCGCGTTTCGCCTACGACTCCGCCGGGGTACTCTCTACGGCTCGATTGGCCAGCCCCCCGCCTGCTGTGGCAGACTGTCGGAGTTGCTCGGTCGAGTGTTGATGCTGCGCGCCTCCCGTCGGGAGGACCGGAAGCGAGTCCCACAGTACTCGTCGCCCTAACTGCCTCACGGCAGCGCTGGGGCGGACGTACGGGAATCTTCCGGGAAGTGTGGGCGCGACACCGGCCAGGCGCCCGGTGGGCTCCTCGCTCCCGGTCCCGCGGTTCCGGAAGGGCCGTGTTCCCCCTGCAGGGATGTTCGAACAAGGGACATCTGTGTCAGCGGGAGCGCGACACGCCCGACCGCGTGGGTCGGAGAGAGGCTCGGAACGCCGGGTCCCAGAGCGTAAGAGAGACAGGACTACGGAGTAGCCATGGCGGGACAGAAGATCCGCATCCGGCTCAAGGCCTACGACCACGAGGTCATCGACTCCTCGGCGAAGAAGATCGTCGAGACGGTGACGCGTACTGGTGCGTCGGTCGCGGGCCCGGTGCCGCTGCCCACTGAGAAGAACGTGTACTGCGTCATCAAGTCGCCGCACAAGTACAAGGACTCGCGCGAGCACTTCGAGATGCGTACCCACAAGCGCCTGATCGACATTCTCGACCCGACGCCCAAGACCGTTGACTCTCTGATGCGACTCGACCTCCCGGCCGGTGTCGACATCGAGATCAAGCTCTGAGGCCGGTGATCTGAGAATGGCTAAGCAGATCAAGGGCATCCTGGGCGAGAAGCTCGGCATGACGCAGGTCTGGGACGAGAACAACCGTGTCGTCCCCGTGACCGTCGTCAAGGCCGGCCCCAACGTCGTGACCCAGGTTCGTACGAACGACGCCGACGGCTACGAGTCGGTCCAGATCGCCTTCGGCGAGATCGACCCCCGCAAGGTGAACAAGCCCCTCAAGGGCCACTTCGCGAAGGCCGACGTCACCCCGCGCCGTCACCTCGTCGAGATCCGCACGGCGGACGCCGCCGAGTACACCCTCGGCCAGGAGATCACCGCTGAGGTGTTCGAGGCCGGCGTGAAGGTCGACGTCACCGGCAAGAGCAAGGGCAAGGGCTTCGCCGGTGTCATGAAGCGTCACAACTTCAAGGGCCTCGGCGCCGGACACGGTGTCCAGCGCAAGCACCGCTCTCCCGGTTCGATCGGTGGCTGCGCCACCCCGGGCCGTGTGTTCAAGGGCGTCCGCATGGCGGGTCGCATGGGCCACGAGCGGGTCACCACCCAGAACCTGACCGTCCACGCCGTTGACGCGGAGAAGGGTCTGCTGCTCATCAAGGGCGCGGTTCCTGGTCCGAACGGCGGCCTCGTCCTGGTCCGCACCGCGGCCAAGGGGGCCTGAGGTAACCGATGAGCACTGTTGACATCCTTTCGCCGGCGGGCGAGAAGGCCGGTTCCGTCGAGCTCCCCGCGGAGATCTTCGGCGTTGAGAAGGTCAGCGTTCCGCTGATCCACCAGGTCGTCGTCGCACAGCTGGCCGCTGCCCGTCAGGGCACGCACAAGACGAAGACCCGCGCCGAGGTCCGTGGTGGCGGCAAGAAGCCGTACCGCCAGAAGGGCACCGGTCGCGCCCGTCAGGGTTCGACCCGCGCCCCGCAGTTCGCCGGTGGTGGCGTCGTGCACGGTCCCGTGCCGCGCGACTACTCGCAGCGGACCCCCAAGAAGATGAAGGCCGCGGCCCTGCGCCACGCCCTCACCGACCGGGCCCGCAACAACCGCATCCACGTCGTGACCGACGTGGTCGAGTCGGACGTCTCCACCAAGGCCGCCAAGGCTCTCCTCGGCAAGATCAGCGAGCGCAAGAACGTGCTCCTGGTCATCGAGCGCGAGAACGACAAGGCCCTGCTGTCCGCTCGCAACCTGCCCCAGGTCCACATCCTGGAGCCGGGCCAGCTGAACACGTACGACGTGATCGTCTCCGACGACGTGGTCTTCACCCAGGCCGCTTTCGAGTCCTTCGTGTCCGGCCCGAAGGCCAACGACACCGAAGGGAGCGAGGCCTGATGGCTATCCGTCACCCCGCCATTGCCTCGAAGGCGGCCAAGGCCGCCAAGGCCGCGCGCGTCGCCAAGGCGCGTCGCCACGCCGCCGAGGGCAAGAACACCGTCGTCACCCCGGCGAGCAAGTCGTACTCGGACCCCCGTGACGTCCTGCTGAAGCCGGTCGTGTCGGAGAAGAGCTACGCGCTCATCGACGAGAACAAGTACACGTTCATCGTCGACCCGCGTGCGAACAAGACCCAGATCAAGGAGGCCGTCCAGGCGGTCTTCGAGGTCAAGGTCACCGGGGTCAACACGATCAACCGCCAGGGCAAGCGCAAGCGGACCCGTACGGGCTTCGGCCAGCGTGCCGCCACCAAGCGCGCGATCGTGACCCTCGCCGAGGGCGACCGTATCGACATCTTCGGCGGTCCGACCGCCTGAGGGCGGTCCGGATCGTCCGATATCGGACGAGGACTGAGAAATGGGAATCCGCAAGTACAAGCCGACTACGCCGGGCCGTCGTGGCGCCAGCGTCGCCGACTTCGTCGAGGTCACGCGGTCCACGCCGGAGAAGTCGCTGGTCCGCCCGCTGCACAGCAAGGGCGGCCGTAACAACGCCGGTCGTGTGACCGTTCGCCACCAGGGTGGCGGACACAAGCGCGCCTACCGTGTGATCGACTTCCGTCGTCACGACAAGGACGGCGTGCCGGCGAAGGTCGCGCACATCGAGTACGACCCCAACCGCACCGCGCGCATCGCGCTGCTGCACTACGCCGACGGCGAGAAGCGCTACATCCTCGCGCCGCGCGGCCTTGCGCAGGGCGACCGCGTCGAGAACGGTCCCGGGGCCGACATCAAGCCGGGCAACAACCTGGCACTCCGCAACATCCCGGTCGGTACCACGATCCACGCGATCGAGCTCCGTCCCGGTGGCGGCGCCAAGTTCGCCCGTTCCGCGGGTGCCTCCGTGCAGCTGCTGGCTCGTGAGGGCGCCATGGCGACCCTCCGTATGCCGTCCGGCGAGATCCGCATGGTGGACGCGCGCTGCCGCGCCACCGTCGGTGAGGTCGGCAACGCCGAGCAGTCGAACATCAACTGGGGCAAGGCCGGCCGTATGCGCTGGAAGGGCGTCCGCCCGACCGTGCGTGGTGTGGTCATGAACCCCGTGGACCACCCGCACGGTGGTGGTGAGGGTCGTACCTCCGGTGGCCGCCACCCGGTGTCCCCGTGGGGCCAGAAGGAAGGCCGTACTCGTTCCGCCAAGAAGGCGAGCAACAAGTACATCGTCCGCCGCCGCAAGACGAACAAGAAGCGCTAGGAGCGGGTTTAGATGCCGCGCAGTCTCAAGAAGGGGCCCTTCGTCGACGACCACCTGAGCAAGAAGGTGGACGCCCAGAACGAAGCCGGCACCAAGAACGTCATCAAGACCTGGTCCCGACGCTCCATGATCATCCCGGCCATGCTCGGCCACACGATCGCGGTGCACAACGGCAAGACCCACATTCCGGTGTTCGTCACCGAGTCGATGGTCGGCCACAAGCTCGGCGAGTTCTCGCCGACGCGCACCTTCCGGGGTCACGTCAAGGACGACCGGAAGTCAAAGCGCCGCTAGTAGCGGGGTGGAATGACCATGACAGACACTGGAAGGACAACCATGGACGCCAGGGCCCAGGCGCGGTACATCCGCGTCACGCCCATGAAGGCCCGCCGCGTGGTGGACCTCATCCGTGGCATGGATGCCGCGGAGGCTCAGGCGGTCCTGCGTTTCGCCCCGCAGGCCGCGAGCGTGCCGGTCGGCAAGGTGCTGGACAGCGCCATCGCCAACGCCGCGCACAACTACGACCACACCGATGTCGACAGCCTCTTCATCTCCGAGGCGTACGTCGACGAGGGCCCGACCCTGAAGCGGTTCCGTCCGCGCGCCCAGGGCCGTGCCTACCGGATCCGCAAGCGGACCAGCCACATCACCGTGGTCGTCAGCAGCAAGGAAGGAACCCGGTAATGGGCCAGAAGGTAAACCCGCACGGGTTCCGGCTCGGTGTCACGACCGACTTCAAGTCGCGTTGGTACGCCGACAAGCTGTACAAGGACTACGTCAAGGAAGACGTCGCCATCCGTCGGATGATGACGTCCGGCATGGAGCGCGCCGGTATCTCCAAGGTGGAGATCGAGCGCACCCGTGACCGCGTCCGTGTGGACATCCACACCGCGCGTCCGGGCATCGTCATCGGCCGCCGTGGCGCCGAGGCCGACCGCATCCGCGGCGACCTCGAGAAGCTCACGGGCAAGCAGGTCCAGCTGAACATCCTCGAGGTCAAGAACCCCGAGACCGACGCTCAGCTGGTGGCGCAGGCCGTTGCCGAGCAGCTCTCCTCCCGCGTCTCCTTCCGCCGCGCCATGCGCAAGAGCATGCAGTCGGCGATGAAGGCTGGCGCCAAGGGCATCAAGATTCAGTGCGGTGGCCGCCTCGGCGGCGCCGAGATGTCCCGCTCGGAGTTCTACCGCGAGGGCCGTGTGCCCCTGCACACGCTCCGCGCGAACGTGGACTACGGCTTCTTCGAGGCCAAGACGACCTTCGGCCGCATCGGCGTGAAGGTCTGGATCTACAAGGGCGATGTCAAGAACATCGCCGAGGTCCGCGCCGAGAACGCTGCCGCCCGTGCGGGTAACCGCCCGGCCCGCGGTGGCGCCGACCGCCCGGCCCGTGGTGGCCGCGGTGGCGAGCGGCGCGGTCGTAAGCCGCAGCAGGCTGCCGGCGCCGAGGCCCCCAAGGCCGAGGCTCCCGCGTCCGCTCCGGCTGAGAGCACCGGAACGGAGGCCTGACCGACATGCTGATCCCCCGTAGGGTCAAGCACCGCAAGCAGCACCACCCGAAGCGCGATGGAATGGCCAAGGGTGGAACGCAGGTTGCGTTCGGCGAGTACGGCATCCAGGCGCTGACCCCGGCGTACGTGACGAACCGCCAGATCGAGGCGGCTCGTATCGCCATGACCCGTCACATCAAGCGTGGCGGCAAGGTCTGGATCAACATCTACCCGGACCGCCCGCTGACCAAGAAGCCCGCCGAGACCCGCATGGGTTCCGGTAAGGGTTCGCCGGAGTGGTGGATCGCGAACGTCAAGCCTGGTCGCGTGATGTTCGAGCTGTCCTACCCGAACGAGAAGATCGCCCGTGAGGCGCTCCTTCGTGCGGCCCACAAGCTGCCGATGAAGTGCCGGATCGTCAAGCGCGAGGCAGGTGAAGCGTGATGTCGGCCGGTACCAAGGCGTCCGAGCTGCGCGAGCTGGGCAACGAGGAGCTTCTTGGCAAGCTCCGCGAGGCCAAGGAAGAGCTGTTCAACCTCCGCTTCCAGGCGGCGACGGGACAGCTCGAGAACCACGGCCGTCTGAAGGCGGTCCGCAAGGACATCGCGCGGATCTACACCCTGATGCGCGAGCGTGAGCTGGGCATCGAAACGGTGGAGAACGCCTGATGAGCGAGAAGAATGTGACTGAGCAGACCGAGCGCAACGCCCGCAAGACCCGTGAGGGTCTGGTCGTCAGCGACAAGATGGACAAGACCGTCGTCGTCGCCGTCGAGGACCGTGTGAAGCACGCGCTGTACGGCAAGGTCCTGCGCCGTACCAACAAGCTCAAGGCGCACGACGAGCAGAACGCTGCCGGCGTCGGCGACCGCGTCCTCCTGATGGAGACGCGCAAGCTGTCCGCCTCGAAGCACTGGCGCATCGTCGAGATCCTCGAGAAGGCGAAGTAACAAGCGGGGGCCGCACGGCCCCTGCTGACCCCCGCCGGGGGCCGCACCTCAGGGTGCCCGGCCCCCGGCGTGGGTTCCCGCCTGCAGAGGAGTAAGTAATTCCTGCGGTATCCCCCGCAGGACAGTTCCGCCAGGCTCTCCGGGCCAACACCCGGAGGGAACCGGCAGACGATCAGGAGATAGACGTGATCCAGCAGGAGTCGCGACTGCGCGTCGCCGACAACACTGGTGCGAAGGAGATCCTTTGCATCCGTGTGCTCGGTGGTTCCGGTCGCCGCTACGCGGGCATCGGTGACGTCATCGTCGCCACCGTCAAGGACGCGATCCCCGGTGGCAACGTGAAGAAGGGTGACGTCGTCAAGGCGGTCATCGTTCGCACCGTCAAGGAGCGCCGCCGTCCGGACGGCTCGTACATCCGCTTCGACGAGAACGCCGCCGTCATTCTGAAGAACGACGGCGACCCTCGCGGCACCCGCATCTTCGGCCCGGTCGGCCGTGAGCTGCGCGAGAAGAAGTTCATGAAGATCATCTCGCTCGCGCCGGAGGTGCTGTAAGCATGAAGATCAAGAAGGGCGACCTGGTCCAGGTCATCACCGGCAAGGACAAGGGCAAGCAGGGCAAGGTCATTGCCGCTTACCCGCGCGACGAGCGTGTCCTGGTCGAGGGTGTCAACCGGGTCAAGAAGCACACCAAGGCCGGTCCGACCGCCAGCGGTTCGCAGGCCGGCGGCATCGTGACCACCGAGGCCCCGATCCACGTGTCCAACGTTCAGCTGGTCGTGGAGAAGGACGGCAACAAGGTCGTCACGCGTGTCGGCTACCGCTTCGACGAGAACGGCAACAAGATCCGCGTTGCCAAGCGGACGGGTGAGGACATCTGATGGCTACCACCACCACTCCGCGTCTGAAGCAGAAGTACCGCGAGGAGATCGCGGGCAAGCTGCGTGACGAGTTCAAGTACGAGAACGTCATGCAGATTCCCGGCCTCGTCAAGATCGTGGTCAACATGGGTGTGGGCGACGCCGCCCGCGACTCCAAGCTGATCGAGGGCGCCATCCGGGACCTCACCACGATCACCGGTCAGAAGCCGGCCGTCACCAAGGCCCGCAAGTCCATCGCGCAGTTCAAGCTGCGTGAGGGTCAGCCGATCGGTGCCCACGTCACGCTTCGTGGCGACCGCATGTGGGAGTTCCTCGACCGCACCCTGTCGCTCGCGCTGCCGCGCATCCGCGACTTCCGCGGTCTGTCCCCCAAGCAGTTCGACGGCCGTGGCAACTACACCTTCGGTCTCACGGAGCAGGTCATGTTCCACGAGATCGACCAGGACAAGATCGACCGTGTCCGGGGTATGGACATCACCGTGGTCACCACGGCGACCAACGACGCTGAGGGCCGCGCGCTCCTTCGTCACCTCGGCTTCCCGTTCAAGGAGGCGTGAGCGAGATGGCGAAGAAGGCTCTGATCGCGAAGGCTGCTCGTAAGCCCAAGTTCGGTGTGCGCAGCTACACCCGCTGCCAGCGCTGCGGTCGTCCGCACTCCGTGTACCGCAAGTTCGGCCTGTGCCGCGTGTGCCTTCGTGAGATGGCTCACCGTGGCGAGCTGCCGGGCGTGACCAAGAGCTCCTGGTAACAGCCCTATTGGGTTGATGCAGGACTCTCGGTAAGCATCTGGGTCGGCAGGCGGCCCAACTCACATGCATTAAGCTTGTGGGGTTGGGCGTCTGTCGCCCGTACGACTTACTACGCCGTAGGTCCACCGCGCCGCACCCGTCCCGTCTCGGATCGGGGAGAGGGATGGCGCACCAGGAAACCCCGGCGAGAGAGGCCGAAGGCCAATTCATGACCATGACTGATCCGATCGCAGACATGCTTACGCGTCTGCGGAACGCGAACTCGGCATACCACGACTCCGTGACGATGCCGGCATCGAAGATCAAGTCGCACATCGCGGAGATCCTCCAGCAGGAGGGCTTCATCACGGGCTGGAAGGTCGAGGACGCCGAGGTCGGCAAGAACCTCGTTCTCGAGCTGAAGTTCGGCCCGAACCGTGAGCGCTCCATCGCGGGCATCAAGCGGATCTCCAAGCCCGGTCTCCGGGTGTACGCGAAGTCCACCAACCTGCCGAAGGTGCTCGGCGGCCTCGGCGTGGCGATCATCTCCACGTCCCACGGGCTCCTCACCGACAAGCAGGCCGGCAAGAAGGGCGTAGGCGGAGAAGTCCTCGCCTACGTCTGGTAACGGAAGGGAACGGAGGAAACAGCTATGTCGCGCATCGGCAAGCTCCCCATCGCGGTTCCCGCCGGCGTGGACGTCACCATCGACGGCAACACGGTCTCGGTCAAGGGCCCCAAGGGCACGCTGACCCACACCGTCGTGTCGCCGATCGAGATCGCCAAGGGTGAGGACGGCGTTCTGCACGTCACCCGCCCCAACGACGAGCGTCAGAACAAGGCCCTGCACGGCCTGTCCCGCACGCTGGTGGCGAACATGATCACCGGCGTGACCCAGGGTTACGTGAAGAAGCTCGAGATCAGCGGTGTCGGTTACCGCGTGAGCGCCAAGGGCTCGAACCTCGAGTTCGCGCTCGGCTACAGCCACCCGATCACCGTCGAGGCCCCCGAGGGCATCACCTTCAAGGTGGAGGCCCCCACCCGTTTCTCGGTCGAGGGCATCGACAAGCAGAAGGTCGGCGAGGTTGCGGCCAACATCCGCAAGCTGCGCAAGCCCGACCCGTACAAGGCCAAGGGCGTCAAGTACGAGGGCGAAGTCATCCGCCGCAAGGTCGGAAAGGCGGGTAAGTAAGCCATGGCATACGGACAGAAGATCCTCAAGGGCGACGCCTACAAGCGCGCCGCGATCAAGCGCCGTCACATCCGGATCCGCAAGCGGATCTCGGGTACGGCGGAGCGTCCGCGTCTGGTCGTGACCCGCTCCAACCGCCACATCGTGGCGCAGGTGATCGACGACCTCAAGGGCCACACCCTGGCATCGGCGTCCACGCTGGACACCTCGGTCCGTGGTGGCGAGGGCGACAAGTCCGCGCAGGCCAAGCAGGTCGGCGCCCTGGTCGCCGAGCGCGCCAAGGCCGCCGGTGTCGAGGCTGTCGTGTTCGACCGTGGTGGCAACCAGTACGCCGGGCGCATCGCCGCCCTGGCGGACGCCGCCCGCGAAGCCGGGCTCAAGTTCTGAGCCTGCCGTAGCTAGCGGAAACAGAGAGAGGTAATTCCAATGGCTGGACCCCAGCGCCGCGGTGGCGGTGCCGGTGGCGGCGAGCGGCGGGACCGGAAGGGCCGTGACGGCGGCGCTGCTGCCGCCGAGAAGACCGCGTACGTTGAGCGCGTTGTCGCGATCAACCGCGTCGCCAAGGTTGTGAAGGGTGGTCGTCGCTTCAGCTTCACCGCGCTGGTCGTGGTGGGCGACGGTGACGGCACCGTGGGTGTCGGATACGGCAAGGCCAAGGAGGTGCCGGCCGCCATCGCCAAGGGCGTTGAGGAGGCCAAGAAGCACTTCTTCAAGGTCCCGCGTATCCAGGGCACCATCCCGCACCCGATCCAGGGTGAGAAGGCTGCCGGCGTCGTGCTCCTGAAGCCCGCGTCGCCCGGTACCGGTGTTATCGCCGGTGGTCCGGTGCGTGCCGTGCTCGAGTGCGCCGGTATCCACGACGTGCTGTCGAAGTCGCTCGGCTCCGACAACGCGATCAACATCGTGCACGCGACCGTGGAGGCACTGAAGGGCCTGCAGCGCCCCGAGGAGATCGCGGCCCGCCGTGGTCTGCCGCTCGAGGACGTCGCCCCCGCGGCCCTGCTGCGTGCGCGTGCCGGGGCGGGTGCGTAATCATGGCGCAGCTCAAGATCACGCAGGTGAAGTCCTACATCGGCAGCAAGCAGAACCACCGCGACACGCTGCGTTCCCTGGGCCTCAAGCGCCTGGGTGACGTGGTCGTCAAGGAGGACCGTCCCGAGTTCCGCGGCATGGTGCACACCGTCCGCCACCTCGTGTCGGTCGAGGAGGTCGACTGATCATGGCGGAGCAGAACCCGCTCAAGATCCACAACCTCCGTCCCGCCCCGGGCGCCAAGACCGCCAAGACCCGTGTGGGTCGTGGTGAGGCGTCCAAGGGTAAGACGGCCGGTCGTGGTACCAAGGGCACGAAGGCCCGCTACCAGGTTCCGGAGCGCTTCGAGGGTGGCCAGATGCCACTCCACATGCGCCTTCCGAAGCTGAAGGGCTTCAAGAACCCGTTCAAGACCGAGTACCAGGTCGTGAACCTCGACAAGCTGGCCGCGCTCTACCCCGAGGGTGGCGAGGTCACCGTCGAGGGTCTGGTGGCCAAGGGTGCCGTTCGCAAGAACGCGCTCGTCAAGGTCCTCGGACAGGGCGAGATCTCCGTGGCGCTGCAGGTGACGGTCGACGCCGTCTCCGGCTCCGCCAAGGAGAAGATCACCGCCGCCGGCGGTACCGTCACCGAGCTCGTCTGAGAATTTCGGGCGTCTCGATGACCTGAACGATCCCGGCCGGGGATATCCCACATGGGGTATCCCCGGTTGGTCGTTCCAAGGGGGCAGTCTCGCCGGTAAGGTGGCCTGCACTGCCAACTTTCACAGGGTGCCGCGGTTCGGGCACTCAGGGCGGCAGTCAGCCGTTACCCAAGTCGTTGTTCAGTCGGATACTCAAGACCGTCACCCTTGACGCAGACGCGCGGGGGTCGCAGGAGGCACCGTGCTCACCGCGTTCGCCCGGGCGTTCAGGACGCCCGACCTGCGCAAGAAGCTGCTCTTCACGCTCGCCATCATCGTGGTGTACCGGGTCGGTACACACATTCCGATCCCGGGCGTCGACTACAAGAGCGTCCAGACGTGTATCGACGTCGCCAAGGGCAACCAGGGCCTGTTCGGTCTGGTCAACATGTTCAGCGGTGGCGCGCTGCTGCAGATCACGATCTTCGCACTGGGCATCATGCCGTACATCACGGCGAGCATCATTCTCCAGCTGCTGACCGTGGTCATTCCGCGCCTGGAAGCCCTCAAGAAGGAGGGCCAGGCGGGCACGACGAAGATCACGCAGTACACCCGTTACCTGACGGTGGCCCTCGCGATCCTCCAGGGCACCGGCCTGGTGGCGACCGCCCGCAGCGGCGCGCTGTTCTCGGGCTGCCCGGTGGCGACCTCGATCGTCCCCGACCAGTCGATCTTCACGACCATCACGATGGTCGTCGTCATGACCGCCGGAACGGCCGTCGTCATGTGGCTCGGTGAGCTGATCACCGACCGCGGCATCGGCAACGGCATGTCCATTCTGATGTTCATCTCGATCGCCGCGACCTTCCCGTCCGCGCTGTGGGCGATCAAGAAGCAGGGCACCCTGGCCGGCGGCTGGATCGAGTTCGGCACCGTCATCCTCGTCGGCCTCGTCATGGTCGGCCTGGTCGTCTTCGTCGAGCAGGCCCAGCGGCGCATCCCGGTCCAGTACGCGAAGCGCATGATCGGCCGGCGTTCCTACGGCGGGACCTCGACCTACATCCCGCTGAAGGTGAACCAGGCGGGTGTGATCCCCGTCATCTTCGCGTCGTCGCTGCTGTACATCCCGGCCCTGATCGCGCAGTTCTCCGGGGGTAATTCCGGGTGGAAAGCCTGGATCCAGCAGAACCTGACCAAGGGCGACCACCCGATTTACATCACTATGTACTTCTTGTTGATTGTTTTCTTCGCGTTCTTCTACGTGGCCATCTCGTTCAACCCCGAAGAAGTCGCGGACAACATGAAGAAGTATGGTGGCTTCATCCCGGGCATCCGGGCCGGTAGGCCCACTGCTGAGTACCTCTCGTACGTGCTCAACCGGATCACCTGGCCGGGATCGCTGTACCTGGGTCTGATTGCTCTCGTACCGACAGTGGCGTTGGTCGGCTTCGGGGCGAGCCAGAACTTCCCGTTCGGCGGAACCAGCATCCTGATCATCGTGGGTGTCGGTCTCGAGACGGTGAAGCAGATCGAGAGCCAGCTCCAGCAGCGCAATTACGAAGGGTTCCTCCGCTGATGCGAATCGTCCTCGTCGGGCCGCCGGGTGCCGGCAAGGGAACGCAGGCCGCGTTCCTCGCCAAGAACCTGTCGATCCCGCACATCTCCACGGGCGACCTGTTCCGCGCCAACATCAGCCGGCAGACGGACCTTGGCAAACTCGCGAAGTCCTACATGGACCGCGGTGAGCTGGTTCCCGACGAGGTCACCATCGCGATGGCCAAGGACCGCATGGAGCAGCCCGACGCGAAGAACGGCTTTCTCCTGGACGGCTTCCCTCGCAATGTGAAGCAGGCCGAGGCACTGGACGAGATGCTCAGGACCGAGGGCATGAAGCTGGACGCGGTCCTCGACCTCGAGGTTCCCGAGGAAGAGGTCGTCAAGCGCATCGCGGGACGACGCGTCTGCCGCAACGACTCGGCGCACGTTTTCCACGTGTCGTACAAGCCGGCCAAGCAGGAAGGCGTCTGCGACGTCTGCGGCGGCGAGCTCTACCAGCGCGACGACGACTCCGAGGAGACCGTCCGCAAGCGGCTCGAGGTCTACCACACGCAGACCGAGCCGATCATCGACTACTACAAGTCGCAGGGCCTGGTGGTCACGATCTCCGCGCTCGGCAAGGTGGAGGACGTCACCCAGCGCGCGATGGAGGCGCTCCAGCAGAAGGACGGCGCCAAGTAGTCGCTCCCGGCACACACGGCCGCGGTTCCCTCCGGGAGCCGCGGCCGAGCTGTGAGCGGTGATGGGCGGTCCGGCGCGCCCGTATCGTTGAAGAAGTCCGTGTTTCTCTCCGGTCCAGAAAGGCCGCAGTCGTCATGGTGCAGATCAAGACCCCCGAGCAGATCGCCAGGATGCGTGAGGCGGGGCTGGTCGTCGCCGCCGTGCACGCGGCCACGCGCGAGGCGGCCGTGCCGGGCGCCACGACGAAGGACCTGGACGAGGTCGCCCGCAAGGTTCTCGCGGAGCACGGGGCCAAGCCGAACTTCCTCGGGTACGGCGGTTTCCCCGCCACCATCTGCACCTCGGTGAACGAGGTCGTCGTCCACGGCATCCCGTCCGAGGAGGTCGTGCTCAAGGACGGGGACATCATCTCCATCGACGCCGGCGCCATCGTCGACGGCTGGCACGGCGACGCCGCCTACACGGCGTTCGTGGGGTCCGGTCACGCCCCCGAGCTGATCGAGCTCTCCCGGGTGACCGAGGAGTCCATGTGGGCCGGGATCGCCGCCATGAAGCAGGGCAACCGCCTGGTCGACGTCTCCCGGGCCATCGAGACCTACATCCGCAGGCAGCCGAAGCCCGGTGGCGGCAAGTACGGGATCATCGAGGACTACGGCGGGCACGGCATCGGCACCGAGATGCACATGGACCCCCATCTGCTGAACTACGTGGACCGCCGCCGTGGCAAGGGCCCCAAGCTGGTACCCGGGTTCTGCCTGGCCATCGAGCCGATGGTGTCCCTGGGCACCCCGAAGACGGACGTCCTCGAGGACGACTGGACCGTCATCACCACCGACGGCACCTGGTCCTCGCACTGGGAGCACTCCGTCGCCCTGACCGAACAGGGCCCGCTGGTGCTGACGTCCCCCGACGGCGGCCGGGCCAAGCTCGCCGAGTACGGCGTGACGGCCGCGCCGGACCCGCTCGCCTGAGAGCCGGTGCCGGACAGGCCCCTGTCCGCATGATGATCTCGGACATGGGGCAGACTTCCGCGATTCGTCTTTCCGAGAGGCCTGACGTAGACTGACTCGTCGGCTCTCGTGCATCCGCATGTCCGCATGCGGTACGCGGAGCCGATCAAGGTAGTCGATTCGAAGGGCGAAGCGTGGCCAAGAAGCAAGGTGCCATCGAGATCGAGGGCACTGTCGTCGAGTCTCTTCCGAACGCCATGTTCAAGGTCGAGCTCCAGAACGGCCACCAGGTCCTGGCACACATCAGCGGCAAGATGCGTATGCACTACATCCGCATTCTCCCTGACGACCGGGTCGTGGTGGAGCTTTCTCCGTACGACCTGACGCGTGGCCGGATCGTCTACCGCTACAAGTAGATCTTGCCGGTACCCCGTCTCCACGGGGTGGTGGCACTGACCCGGAGAACCTCACATCCATGAAGGTCAAGCCGAGCGTCAAGAAGATCTGTGACAAGTGCAGGGTGATCCGCCGTCACGGTCGGGTCATGGTCATCTGCGACAACCCGCGCCACAAGCAGCGCCAGGGCTGACGCAGGACCGCATCCTCTGCATCCGCAGAACTTCGCGCGACGCAAGCTGAATATGTTCATACGCAGGACCCGGAACCGATCGGTTCCGACACCCCCGGCTCGGAGGCCGGGGACCCAGTTCGTACCTGGTACGGCGGCTGGGAGCCGGTTCTGCGGAAGACCTCCGAAGATCAACTGGAGCCATTGAATGGCACGCGTTTCCGGTGTTGACATCCCGCGCGAAAAGCGCGTGGAGGTCGCCCTGACCTACGTGTTCGGCATCGGCCGGACCCTCTCGCAGGAGACGCTGGCTGCGACCGGCGTCGACCCGAACACCCGCGTCCGCGACCTGAGCGAAGAGCAGCTGGTCGCGATCCGCGAGTACGTCGACAACAACATCAGGACCGAGGGTGACCTCCGTCGTGAGATCCAGGCCGACATCCGCCGCAAGGTCGAGATCGGCTGCTACCAGGGTCTGCGGCACCGCCGGGGTCTGCCCGTCCGCGGTCAGCGCACCAGCACCAACGCCCGCACCCGCAAGGGCCCGCGTCGCGCCATCGCCGGTAAGAAGAAGCCGGGCAAGAAGTAGTCCGCAGCGGACACCTGTCCACGGTCTTCGCTGTAGGACCGACCACCTCCCGTAGGAGTTAGTAGATGCCCCCCAAGGGACGTCAGGGCGCTGCCAAGAAGGTGCGCCGCAAGGAAAAGAAGAACGTCGCTCACGGCCACGCGCACATCAAGAGCACGTTCAACAACACCATCGTTTCGATCACCGACCCGTCGGGCAACGTGATCTCCTGGGCCTCCGCCGGCCACGTCGGCTTCAAGGGCTCCCGGAAGTCCACGCCGTTCGCCGCGCAGATGGCCGCCGAGTCGGCCGCCCGTCGCGCGCAGGAGCACGGCATGCGCAAGGTCGACGTGTTCGTCAAGGGCCCGGGTTCCGGCCGTGAGACCGCGATCCGCTCCCTGCAGGCCACGGGCCTCGAGGTCGGCTCCATCCAGGACGTCACCCCGACCCCGCACAACGGCTGCCGTCCGCCGAAGCGCCGCCGCGTCTGACGCACGGCCGCTCCGCAGGACAGCGGTTTCGGGCGGTACGGCCCTTTCGGGACGTGCCGCCCGTACCCTTGCAGTACCCGCACCTCTGCGTTCCGGGTGCGGCCCCGTCGGGCGTCATATAGCGGGCGTCCACGACTGAAGGATCTGATCCACACATGCTGATCGCTCAGCGTCCCTCGTTGACCGAAGAGGTCGTCGACGAATTCCGCTCCCGGTTCGTGATCGAGCCGCTGGAGCCGGGCTTCGGCTACACCCTCGGCAACTCCCTGCGCCGTACCCTCCTGTCGTCGATCCCCGGTGCCGCTGTCACCAGCATCCGCATCGACGGTGTCCTGCACGAGTTCACCACCGTGCCGGGCGTCAAGGAGGACGTCACCGACCTGATCCTCAACATCAAGCAGCTCGTCGTCTCCTCGGAGCACGACGAGCCGGTCGTGATGTACCTGCGCAAGCAGGGCCCGGGTCTGGTCACCGCCGCCGACATCGCGCCTCCGGCCGGTGTCGAGGTGCACAACCCCGACCTCGTCCTCGCCACGCTCAACGGCAAGGGCAAGCTGGAGATGGAGCTGACCGTGGAACGCGGTCGCGGCTATGTCTCCGCCGTGCAGAACAAGCAGGTGGGCCAGGAGATCGGCCGTATTCCGGTCGACTCCATCTACTCGCCCGTTCTCAAGGTCACCTACAAGGTCGAGGCGACCCGTGTCGAGCAGCGCACCGACTTCGACAAGCTGATCGTCGACGTCGAGACCAAGCAGGCCATGCGTCCCCGCGACGCCATGGCGTCGGCCGGCAAGACCCTGGTCGAGCTGTTCGGTCTGGCGCGTGAGCTCAACATCGACGCCGAGGGCATCGACATGGGCCCGTCCCCCACGGACGCCGCCCTTGCCGCCGACCTGGCGCTCCCGATCGAGGAGCTGGAGCTCACCGTCCGCTCCTACAACTGCCTCAAGCGCGAGGGCATCCACTCGGTGGGTGAGCTCGTGGCGCGTTCCGAGGCGGACCTGCTGGACATCCGCAACTTCGGTGCGAAGTCCATCGACGAGGTCAAGGCGAAGCTGGCCGGCATGGGCCTGGCCCTGAAGGACAGCCCGCCCGGATTCGACCCGACCGCCGCCGCCGACGCCTTCGGTGCCGACGACGACGCGGACGCGGGTTTTGTGGAGACCGAGCAGTACTGATCGGTCTCCGGCTGCGGCTGGTCGCGCAGCTCCCCGCGCCCCCCGGGGCGCGGGGTCTCCGACAGGCGCCCGCCTGCTCGGATACTGACCTCGGTACCTGATACGGCCGGGGCAGACACACAGGAGAAGAACTATGCCGAAGCCCACCAAGGGTGCCCGTCTGGGCGGCAGTGCCGCGCACGAGAAGCTGCTTCTCGCGAACCTCGCGAAGTCGCTCTTCGAGCACGGCCGTATCACCACCACCGAGGCGAAGGCCCGCCGCCTGCGGCCGTACGCCGAGCGTCTGGTCACCAAGGCGAAGAAGGGCGACCTTCACAACCGCCGTCAGGTGCTCCAGGTCATCACGGACAAGAGCGTCGTCCACACGCTCTTCACCGAGATCGGCCCGCGGTACGAGAACCGTCCGGGTGGCTACACGCGCATCACCAAGATCGGTAACCGCCGTGGCGACAACGCGCCCATGGCTGTCATCGAGCTGGTCGAGGCGCTGACGGTGGCCCAGCAGGCGACCGGTGAGGCCGAGGCGGCGACGAAGCGCGCCGTCAAGGAGGCCGAGACCAAGGCCGAGGAGACCAAGGCCGAAGAGGTCGTCGAGGACGCCAAGCCGGCCGAGGCCGTCGAGGCTGCCGAGGAGTCCAAGGACGCCTGAGGTTGACCTCGCAGAAAGCGGGTCCGTCCGTCCGGGCGGGCCCGCTTTCGCGTTCCTGAGAGGATCTCTACGTGAGTGACGAAGTGCAGCCCGGGTTCGTACGGGTGCGGCTGGACCTGTCGTACGACGGCACCGACTTCCACGGCTGGGCCAAGCAGGCCGGTGGCAGGCGGACCGTGCAGGGGGAGATCGAGGACGCCCTGCGTACCGTCACCCGGTCCCGGGAGACCTACGAGCTGACCGTGGCAGGGCGCACCGATGCCGGGGTGCACGCGCGCGGACAGGTCGCCCACGTCGATCTGCCCCGGGAGGTCTGGGCCGAGCAGAGCGGCAAGCTGCTGAAGCGGCTTGCAGGGCGTCTGCCCAGGGACGTACGGGTCTGGGCGCTCAGAGAGGCGCCCAGCGGCTTCAACGCCCGTTTCGCCGCGATGTGGCGGCGCTATGTCTATCGCGTCACCGACAACCCCGGGGGCACGGATCCGCTGCTGCGCAACCACGTCCTGTGGCACGACTGGCCCCTGGACGTCGCCGCGATGGACGCCGCCGCCAGGACCCTGGTCGGGGAGCACGATTTCGAGGCGTACGCGAAGAAGCGCGAGGGGGCGACGACGATCCGCGAGATCCTCGACTTCGGGGTGCGCCGGGGCGCGGACGGCATCGTCGAGATCGAGGTCCGCGCCGACGCCTTCTGCCACAACCAGGTGCGCTCCATGGTCGGGGCCCTGCTGTTCGTGGGCGACGGACACCGGGGTGCGGAGTGGCCGCGGAAGGTCCTCGACGCCCGTGTCCGCGACAGCGCCGTCCATGTCGTACGGCCGCTCGGGTTGACCTTGGAAGAGGTCGCGTACCCGGCGGACGACCAACTCGCCGAACGGCAGCGGCAGGCGCGGCGGGTGCGGGGCGCGGTGCACTGAAAAGGGGCTCCGCGGCGGTCGCCGCGGAACCCCGGGGGGCCTGGAAGGGCTACGCCTTGTCCAGGATCTGCTTCAGCGCCGGCTCCAGGAAGGGCTTCAGGGTCTTCGAGTACGACGACGTGATGTGGCTGTTGTCGAAGTAGACGATCTGGTCGCCGATGACCGCCGGACACACATCGGCTGCGCAGAACGCGGGGGTCGTGTCGATGATGTCCGCGCCGTATTTCTCGGCCACCTCCCGCTCCATGGTGCGGAATTCCGTGTACTCCAGCGCCTGCCACTGCTTGCGGTTGCAGAGGGAGGTGTTGTCGATGTGCGTGGCGAGACAGTCCGGGATGTTCTGGCCGGGTTCCGGGGTGTCCGTCATGTAGACGAGCTTGGCGCCGGTCTCTTTGAACACCTTGAACGAGGCCTCGGCACCGGCCCGGTTCGCCTCACGGCGGGCTCGGTCCGCGATGACGAGGACATCCGGGTGCATCTTCTTGAGCTCCGCGAACGCCGACTGGCGCCAGCTGTCGCACTCGGTGTACTCGCGGTTCACCTGAGGATTGATGATGTGGTAGATCTGCGGCGAGCAGCCGCCCTTCGTCATGGTCACCACGCGTACGCCGAGTTCCTTGCCGACCTCGTGGTAGGTGTCGCTCCACTGCCAGGCGTGAGAGTCACCCATGAGGACGACCGTCTTCGAGCCCTTCGGATCGCCGACGACACAGCCGTCGCGCATCACGAACTTCTTGACGTCGAAGTTGTCGATGCACCCGTGCTCGGCGGAGTTCTTGGGGGCGCTCGGCAGCGCACTCTGCACTGCCGCGGAGAGTTGCGTGCGCTGCACGGACTTTTCGACCGACGCCTCGCTCGTGTATCCGACCGCGACCGCGCCCGAGGAGGCGGTCGCCAGGTGCAGCGGCACACTCGTGGCGGCGACCATCGCGCCGGCAGTGACGCCGGTGAGGACGAATCCGGTGAGGACGCCCTTCCACGGCCGAGCCACCAACTGTGTATTCCGCTTGAAGCGGCGCTCCACCACGTAGTGCATGAGGACGGCCAGCAGGAAGGACAGCACCGCCACCCGGAACCGGTCGGACATGCTGAACTCGCGGTCCACGATGGACGGCCAGAGCACCAGCAGCGGCCAGTGAAGCAGGTACCAGCCGTAACTGGCGTTGCCGATGAAGTCGAGCACGGGGTTGTCGAGCAGCCGCTCCGCGCCGAACCTGGGGTTGGCGCAGCCGCCCGCGATCACGAGCAGGGCGCCCGCGACCGGACCGGCCACCGCGTAGCCGGGCAGCGGGGTCGCGTCGGATATGAGCATGGCCGTGACCAGTGTGGTGCCCAGACCGAGCCAGGTGATGACAGCCGCGAATCCGGTGTTCATGCGGGATACGAGCGGGGCGGCCAGGGCAAGCAGGACGCCGGTGGTGATCTCCCAGATCCGGGTGTGGGTGGCGAAGTAGGCGAGCGGCTGGTTCTCCGCCGTCTTCGTCCAGCCCAGGTAGAAGGATCCTGCGATGACGGCCAGTAGTCCCAGGACCACCAGGAATCGGTTGCGGAAGATCTTGCGGCTGAGCCATACCGCGACGACCAGCAGGATCGGGGCGACGACGTAGAACTGCTCCTCGATACCCAGCGACCAGAAGTGCTGGTAGGGGGACTGGCTGCCGTCGTTGGCGAAGTAGTCCGTGCCGTTCTCGACCAGGCGCCAGTTCAGAAAGCTGAGGGAGGCGCTGAGACCGTCGGCCACGTAGTCGCGGAAGCGCAGCGGGCTGCCGAAGATCCACGCGGCGGCGGCGGTGCCGACGATGGTGATCGCCATGGACGGGGACAGACGGCGGAAGCGCCGTGCCCAGAACTTGCCGAGTGAGACCTTCCCGGTCTTGTCGATCTCCGCCAGGAGCTGACCGCCGATGAGGAAGCCGCTGAGCACGAAGCTGACGTCCACGCCGCCGTGGATGTCGAGGATGCCGCAGTGCATGGCGACCACCATCATGATGGCGACCGCGCGCAGGCCCTGGATGTCGGGGCGGTACTTGCGCAGGCGGTCCGTCTTGTCCGGCTGGGGCTCCGAACGATGCCGTCGCGGAAGTTGCGGACTGACGGCCGTTGAGGCGTGGGTGGTCACGATTCTCCAGAAAATGCCCGGTTGGGGCCGCGGGGGCCGGCCGGCTGCTTCAGTGGACCGTCGGGCAGGCGACAGCCGTTCCGCTGACGCGCACCCCTTGGGCGGGAATGCGGATGCCGCACGACAGCCGCAGCTGGGCGGGTAGCTCGTTCTGCGCGCCGATATGGGAGTGGCAGCCCACGACGACCTCGTGAAGGAACGATTCGCTGCCGATCGAGGAGTCGTGGTCGACCACGGACTCCCGGATGCGTGCGCCCTCGGCCACGGTGACGTTCGCGCCGATGATGGAGCGGTCGATGATCACATGCGGACCGACGACGGCCTGCGGGCCGATCGTCGAACCACCGGTGACGCGGGCGGTCGGGTCGATCACGGCCGTGGGATGGATCAGGTTGTCGGCGGGCGTCTCCACGAGCGGGGAGGTCGCCTTGCCGGTGACCAGGTCGGCCGAGCCGTGGACGAAGGCCAGCGGCGTACCGAGGTCGCGCCAGTAGTCCTCGGTGGTGTGTCCGAACACGCGCCGTCCCTCGGCGACGAGCTGCGGGAAGGTCTCCTGCTCGACCGAGACCTCGCGGTCGGCGGGGATGGTGTCCAGGACGGACCGGCCGAAGACGTAGCAGCCGGCGTTGATCTGGTCGGTGACGCATTCCTCGGCCGTCTTCGGCTTCTCGAGGAAGGACAGCACCCGGCCGTCCTCGCCGGTGGGGACGAGACCGAAGGCGCGCGGGTCGGCGACCCGGGTGAGGTACAGGGTGACGTCCGCGTCCTTGTCCTCGTGCCGCGCCAGGATGGCGCGCAGGTCCACGCCGGACAGGATGTCGCCGTTGAGGATGAGGACGGGTGCGTCGGCAGCACCGCCGCGCAGCAGGCGCGCGGCATTGCGGATGGCCCCGCCGGTGCCGAGCGGGACTTCCTCGACGGCGTAGGAGATCTGCAGATTCCGGGAGAAGTCCTTGAACTCCTCCTCGAAGAGGCTGGCGAGGTACGAGGTGGCGAACACCACGTGCTCGACCCCCGCGTCCATCAGCTTGGCGATCTGGTGCCGGATGAAGGACGAGCCCGCGACGTTGAGCAGCGGTTTCGGGGTGTGGTTGGTCAGCGGGCGCAGGCGAGTTCCCTTGCCGCCCACCAGGATGATGGCTTCTTGCATGATTGCCTCCGCTCGGTCAGCTGGTGGGGGCGGTACCGGGTCCCGCGTAGTCAGAGGTGAAGCAGGACTTGATCGCCTTCTCCGAGAGGGGGCGTCCGGCGAAGTCGAGCCGGGAGGCGACCTTGTCGTCGGGCTTGGTGTTGGGGTCGTCGTCGAACCAGAGCGACCACCAGTAGATGCCTTGCATCTTCCGGTCCTGCACCACCTGGCAGACGGCGTTGTACCAATTGGCCTGCACCTGGGGGTTGACGGCTCGCTTGACGTAGAAGTCACCGGGGGCGTGGTAGGCGCCGTTCATGGCGCCGATGCCGGTCTCGGAGACGAGGATGTTCGGCAGCGAACCGGTGGCCTTCTTGTCCAGCCAGTCGTTCCAGCCCTTGACCAGGTCCTGGACCGGAGCGGTGTCCGGCACCTTGACGGGGAAGTAGGCGTCGACGCCGAGGTGGTTGACCGGCATGTTGATCCGGCGGGTGACGTAGTTGTCCCAGTTGGCGTCGTAGGCGACCTCGCCGGAGAAGTCCTTCTCGGCGTAGCTGACCAGAGTGCCCCAGCCGGCGTCGCCTTCCAAGGAATTCAGCTCGGTACCGATGACGAAGGTGTCCGCCTTCGTGTCCTCGGCGGCCTTGAGGTACGGGGCGAGGAACTGCTTGTACGAGGCGAACCAGGCGGAGCGCGAGGCGGGCTCGATGCTGCCGCGCCAGCCGTTCGACTGCTCCAGGGTGCCTTCGTCCAGGATCGGGCGGACGGTGGTGCGGAACCCGGCGTCCTTGAACACCTTCAGTACCCGTTCGAGACGTTCCGGGGACGGGGTCTTCGGGCCGGCGGAGAGCTTGTTGGACGTGGAGTTCTGGATGAAGAACGGGAACGAGACCGACACCGAGTTCGCGCCCAGGCCGATGAGGTACTTCGCCTGCTTGCCGGCCTGTGCCTCGATGAACGTGTCGGATCGTTTGCTCTTCTCCTCCTCCCAGTAGAGCTGTACGCCCCACTGCGGCATGCCCTTCTTCCAGGGCTTGGTGACCTGGAGGGCGTCGGTGGAGGAGGACGCGGAGGAGCCGGGTGTCTTGTCCGTGGACTGGCCGGCCGGGCCGGCGGGCTCCTCGGCGTCGCCCTTGACGATCTTGGGCATGGCCGAGCCCGCCTCCCAGCGCACCGGGTGGTCGCCGAGGACGAAGGGGGTGCCCACCACGACGGTGAGGACGGTCACCGGAAAGATGGCGAGCAGGGGAAGTCGCGAGCGCATGTCAGTTGTCTTCCGGGCGGTCAGGCGGGCTTGGCGATCACGACGAACTTGTTCTCCTCACGCCGGACGAACTTCAGGAAGCCCTTGAAGCCTCCGAGGCCCTCCAGCACCGAGAAGACGGGGATGAGCGCGACCACGACGATCGGCTCCCACCACTTGCGCCGGCCACTGACCGACGCGAGCGCGTTCAGTCGCAGGCCCTCCCAGTAGGTCCAGATCACGTAGGCGAAGTTGAGGGACCACAGGATGACCACGGACTGGGTCACGGGCGAGGTGTTCATGTCGTTGACGAGCCAGCCGAGGAGCAGCACGGCGGCGATGTGCTGGAGCGGGCCGAGGATCCAGGTGGCCACGCAGATCGACAGGAACCAGCGGTAGCGCCAGGGCACGGCCTTGTTGAAGCAGAGCGCCACCAGGCCCCAGGCCCACCGCTCCCGCTGCTTGATGAAGTCGGCCGAGTTCGCGGGGGAGGCGCCGTAGCAGCGGCCGTTGAACCAGTCGCTGCGGCCGGGGTACTTGCGGCAGAAGGTCAGGGCGAGTCGGGCGTCCTCGACGATCTCCTTGGGGCCGAAGTCCCAGCCGATGGTGGCCTCGATGGAGGCGCGCAGCACCAGCAGCTCGCCGTGCACACCGGCGGCCGGGGTGCCGAGGCCGGTCAGCGCGCGGAAACGGGCGATGTCGTCGGCGGGCCGCACCGCGTCCGCGAGCCAGGTGAACCGGTTGACCGCGTTCTCGCGGGGGTACGTGAGGATGCCCTGGGCCATGTGCTTGGCCTCGTCGGGGTGGGCACGACGCTGCCGGTTGATGAACTGGGCCAGCGAGGTCGCGGTGTCGGGGCCGACGCCGGTGTCGTCGTCCATGTGCAGCACCCAGACGTAGTCGAGGGCCTCGCCCTCCGCGATGCGCAGCTCGTGGGCGTAGTGGTTGGCACGGGCCTTGAACCGGGTGCCGTTGGCCGGGACATAGTCCTTCGGCACGGTGATCACCCGGATCAGCGGGTGGGACTGGGCGAGCCGGTCGATGGCCTCTGCCGCCTCGCAGCCCTCCTCGGTGAGGATGTCCACGCGCATGTACGGGAACCACTCGGGCATGTGCTCGACGTACGACAGGACCGAGCGCTCAAGGGCCGGGTAGGTGTCGTGCCGTCCGATGGTGGGGCAGAGGACGATCAGGAAGTCCTGGTCGACCGGTGCGGGATCCATCATCCGGTCGCTCTGGCGGACCCGGCGGCGGATCAGCAGAGCACCCTGGATGCCGACCATCACGCCCACCACCGGCAGGGACCAGACGATGGTCAGGACCCAGCTGAGTGCCGACGAACTGGGCCGGTAGGTCCACAGGCCCATGGCGACCAGCAGGATGAAGGGCAGCAGGAAGGGGATGATCCCTGGCTTCCATGCCGCGGTGCGCTGGGTGAGCTTCTGATTGTGCCGTGAATGCGGCACGCTCCCGTCGACCAGTGTCGATGCCATGACGACTGCGGAACTCCCGTGAGATCGGTCGGCGCCTCGAGGAAGCGGGCAGGCGGGCATGACGCACTGTGCGCGTCGCATGCCTGTGCCCTGGGTTGCGCGTCCTCGAACGCCACTTCGGCGTCTCGGCCGCTGCCCCTCAGATGCCCCCCCTCGGGCGCCCAGATCACCGGCCGAACAGGTGAATGATGCTTACACATTTTAGGCGTGTAAGAGAAGCGAGTGTGAATGTTGTAGTCAAAAGTTAACCGACTTGTAGATGTTCAATGTCGATTCGTGACTGAGTGTGCCCAGTTTCCGCCACTGATCACTTTGGGAGACCGGTAGGTCCGCTGCACATCCGCCCCCGTGTTCTTCTTGCGGGGGGACGTGGCGTTGTCGTACGACAGTGCCTGGCCCCACACGGTCCACAGCACCCACGGTGTCCTGTCCAGGGTGTCCGGCCGGGCGGCGTTGAGCGGCACGTGGAAGGACTCGGCGACGATCCGCGGCTTGCCGTACTGCTCCAGTCCGCGGTACCAGATCTCCGTCCAGGCCCCCGCACCGAACGGCTCTGTGGGGCTGCCGCTGTAGTCGTCGACCCCCACCACGTCCACGTAACGGTCGCCGGGGTAGTAGGGCCGGGGCTCGCGGCCGTACGAGCCGTCCCAGGAGTTCGGCGCCCATACGAAGATCAGGTTGTGCAGTCCGCGCCGCCCCACGAGGTGGTCGTACGTCACGCGCCACAACTGCCGGAAGTGGTCCGGGTCCTGGCCCGACCACCAGAAGCCGTGCCCGGGCTTTGTGTTCATCTCGTGGTACGGACGCAGCAGCACCGGAACCCCGTGGTCGGCGAGATAGCCCAGGTGGTCGGCGAGGAAGTCGAGGTCGTGCAGCAGGTTCTGGTGCTCCGAGGTGCCCGGGGTGATCACCCGGGCGAACCAGCCGGGGTCGTGGGCGGCGGGGGAGTTGCGCTGTTGTGTCTGTGCGAATCCCTTGACCGGGCTTCCGGGGTACGGCTGGTGGAAGGAGAAACCGACGATGCCCGCCGGGCCGCCCCCGTTGTGCGGCAGGGAGACCTCGGTTCCGGACGCGCAGTCCCAGTGGCTGCCGGAGGGATGGTACGAGCCGTCGTCAGACCGCGGCAGGCCCGCCCAGACACCCAGGGCGAGATCCACGGCGTCGTCGACGTACCCCCACATCCGGCGGCAGCTCGGCCAGGAGCGTGAGTAGGAGCGCGACTCGCCCACCGCCCAGCCCGGCTGTCCGTAACCGGGGCCCAGGTCCAGCTCCACGAACCCGGGCAGCCGCCCGGTGATGTCCTTCGCCTTGCGGTAGTAGTAGCCCGGCTGCTTGATGCCGTGGTAGTCGCCGTACTGGGGGTTGTACCGCTCGTTCTGCAGCTCCACGTGCTGACCGATCACCGTACGGCTCGGGCGGCCGTGCCGCGCGTCGTTCTCCAGGCCGGCCAGCATCGCGTACACCCGGCGTGCGGCCGGGGTGGCCCTGGGGTCCCGCTCCCGCAGATCGGTCGCGACCGTCACCGGTGCCTTGTCCGGCCAGGCCCACACCGCCAGTGGCGCCGTCACCGCCGCGCCGATCGCCCCCAGCAGACCGATGCGTCCTCGCATCCGCATGACGTCAGGCCGATCCCGTGATCGACCGCACGGCGTCCCGGTGTTCCCCGGGACGCCCGTGGTCTGCGGACGCGCGGCGTATCACTGGTCGGCGGCCGCGGCCGCCTGCACCTCGCCGCGGCGGCGGATCTGCCGGAAGGCGAACTCGGCCATGTCGTCGCCTGCCGTGAAGACCTTGGCGTCCTTGGCCGTCACGTCCTTGCCGTTCGTGAAGCCGGCGAGCGTGAAGTAGGCGTAGCGACCGTAGGAATTGGTGGTGGAACGGCAGACCGTCTTACGGCAGAACGTGGGCACGCCCTTGCCGAACAGCGAGGTGACGAAGCTCTTCTTGTCCGCCTGCTGCTTGGTCTTCGTCGCCTGGTCGGTGGTGTCGAAGAGTGCCACGCCGACGGTCACCGCGACGCCGTCCTTGGTGTAGGTGGCACGGATGACACGGGTGCAGCGGTTCTTGGTGAGCACCGCGGGCAGCGTGTTCTGAGCGGCCGAGGCGCACTTCGTGGTGTCCGCCGTCGGCCCCTTCTTGTAGACGTTCGTGCCCACGGTCAGCTGGGTGCCGGGGAACAGCGTGTCCGCGCTGATCGGGGCCTTGTCCTTCTGCACGCTGGATATGAAGTCCATCGGGTCCAGCGGAGGAGGGGCCGAGGTGGGGGCGAAGGTCGGAACGGTCGCGGCACTCCCGCTGGGGAGGTCCGCGGTGCCCGGCAGTGAGCCGGACGGCTTGTCCGATGCCTCGGGGCTGCCGTTCGCGGACACGACAGCCACGGCGACGGCGGCGCCGACGGCGACCGTGGCCAGGGCGCCGCCGAGGATCAGCAGCAGCCGACGGCGCTTGTTGCGCGCCTCGGAGGCTTCGGCGAGCGCGGCCCAGTCGGGGGTGTCGCTGCGGCTACCCCGCTCGGACTGCTGGGAAGTCGGTTTCCAGGGATCCCACGGGGGCTCCCCCTGCCCATAACTCATGCGGCGCATCTTAGACGGGCCGCGGAGGGTCCTGTTCCCTTCGGTGAGCCCCCGGGACGGCGGGACCGGGAGGCAGAATGGACAGGCTCCCGCTTTGTGTGGCAGCCCAGGCAAATCCAGCCTGTCCGACCATTGAGGGCGAGGTCACCGGGTCCGGCACGCCCGGCGGGGTGCCGTCGCGGGGGCGATCGGCGGTGCCGCGGCGCCGAAACCGCCAGGACAGGCGCGGGCCCCTTCGTTTTGACCCATGTGGATGCCCCCGTTATCCTGGCTGTTCGTTATGTGTATTGGCTTGCTCATTCTCACGTGAGGGGCCCTTACACCGGTCCACCGGGCCGATGACCAGCGACCTGCACGCGGCTTGCGTCACCGCAGTGCGGTCTGGGCTGTCGTGATCGTCTTCGGTGACCTTGTCAGGATCCTCACTGAAGAAGCGAAGGCTACGAACCGTGCGTACGTACAGCCCCAAGCCCGGCGATGTGACGCGTCAGTGGCACGTCATCGACGCTCAGGACGTCGTCCTGGGCCGTCTGGCCACCACCGCCGCCACCCTGCTGCGCGGCAAGCACAAGCCGATCTATGCGCCCCACGTGGACACCGGCGATTTCGTCATCATCATCAACGCGGACAAGGTGCACCTGTCCGGCAACAAGCGGACCCAGAAGATGGCGTACCGCCACTCCGGCTACCCGGGTGGTCTGCGTTCCGTCCGCTACGACGACCTGCTGGCGAACAACCCCGAGAAGGCCGTCGAGAAGGCCGTCAAGGGCATGCTCCCCAAGAACTCCCTGGGCCGTCAGATGCTCTCGAAGCTGAAGGTCTACAAGGGTGACCAGCACCCGCACGCTGCCCAGCAGCCGGTGCCGTTCGAGATCACCCAGGTCGCGCAGTAAGTCCGGCCACCCCCTAAGACCAGAAGAGAATCTGAGGAGAATCGTGGCCGAGACCACTGCCGAGCAGCCGCTCGAAGAGCTTGACATCGACAGCTACACCACCGAGACCGATGTCCCGGTGGAGGGTGAGTACACCTCCGAGTCCCTCGCGTCCCGCTTCGGCGAGCCCCAGCCGGCCGCCGGCCTGGGCCGTCGCAAGAACGCCATCGCCCGCGTCCGGATCGTTCCGGGCTCCGGAAAGTGGAAGATCAACGGTCGCACCCTCGAGGACTACTTCCCGAACAAGGTGCACCAGCAGGAAGTCAACGAGCCCTTCAAGGTGCTCGAGCTGGACGGCCGCTACGACGTCATCGCCCGCATCGCGGGTGGCGGCGTCTCCGGTCAGGCCGGTGCGCTCCGTCTCGGTGTCGCCCGTGCGCTGAACGAGGCGGACGTCGACAACAACCGTGGTGCGCTGAAGAAGGCCGGCTTCCTGCGCCGCGACGACCGCGCGGTCGAGCGGAAGAAGGCCGGTCTGAAGAAGGCCCGCAAGGCCCCGCAGTACAGCAAGCGCTGATCGCATCCGCTGGTCGCTGCGGGCGTCGTACCGCCTGCAGCGCGCACGCATCGCCCCGGCAGCACGCTCTGTGCCGCCGGGGCGGTTCGTTTACGGGGAGTGGCGCTTATCCCCGGCTTATGGAGTTCGGCTTGTGGAGCTTATGGAGCAATCCCGACGGTCTCGGTACGGACGCGGGTGATAAGCCTGAAGACAGGTCCGGGGAGTGTACGTAGCCCGTCCCTGTCCGGACACTCGGCATGAGCCGCACAATCGCAGCAACGTTCGGAGGACGACACAGTGGGACGACTCTTCGGTACGGACGGCGTACGCGGCGTCGCCAACGCGGATTTGACGGCCGAGATGGCACTCGGTCTGTCCGTGGCAGCGGCACACGTACTGGCCGAGGCGGGTACGTTCGAGGGCCACAAGCCGAAGGCGGTGGTCGGACGGGATCCGCGTGCGTCCGGGGAGTTCCTGGAAGCCGCCGTGGTCGCTGGGCTCGCCAGCGCGGGCGTGGACGTGCTGCGCGTGGGAGTCCTGCCCACCCCGGCCGTCGCGTATCTGACCGGTGCGCTCGGCGCCGACCTCGGTGTGATGCTCTCCGCCAGCCACAACGCCATGCCCGACAACGGGATCAAGTTCTTCGCCCGCGGTGGCCACAAACTGGCCGACGATCTCGAGGACAAGATCGAGACCGTGTACGAGGAGCACCGCACCGGCGCTCCCTGGGACCGGCCCACTGGCGCCGGGGTCGGACGCGTGACGTCCTACGGCGAGGGCCTCGACCAGTACGTGGGCCACCTCCTCGACGTCCTGCCGAACCGCCTCGAAGGGCTCAAGATCGTCCTCGACGAGGCCCACGGCGCCGCCGCCCGGGTCTCCCCGGAGGCGTTCACTCGGGCGGGCGCCGAGATCGTCACGATCGGCGCGGAGCCCGACGGCCTGAACATCAACGCCGGCTGCGGCTCGACCCACCTGGACAAGCTCAAGGCCGCCGTCGTCGAGCACGGCGCCGATCTCGGTATCGCGCACGACGGCGACGCCGACCGCTGCCTCGCCGTGGACCACACGGGCGAGGAGGTGGACGGCGACCAGATCCTGGCCGTACTCGCGCTGGCGATGCGGGAGCGTTCCGCACTGCGCTCCGGCACCGTCGTCGCGACGGTCATGTCGAATCTGGGCTTCAAGCTGGCCATGGAGCGCGAGGGCATCCATCTGGTGCAGACCGCGGTCGGTGACCGGTACGTGCTGGAGGAGATGAAGGAGAAGGACTACGCGCTCGGCGGCGAGCAGTCCGGGCACGTCATCGTCCTCGACCACGCCACCACCGGTGACGGCACGCTGACCGGCCTGCTGCTGGCCGCACGGGTGGCGCAGACCGGCCGCACGCTCAAGGACCTCGCCTCGGTGATGGAGCGGCTGCCGCAGGTCCTCGTGAACGTCCCCGACGTCGACAAGTCCCGTGTCGGCACGTCCGCCGACGTCGCCTCCGCCGTCACCGAGGCCGAGCGGGAGCTGGGGTCGACGGGGCGGGTGCTGCTGCGTCCCTCGGGCACCGAGCCGCTGGTGCGGGTCATGGTCGAGGCCGCAGACATCGACCAGGCGCGGTCCGTGGCCGGCCGTCTCGCGGACGCGGTGAAGTCGGCGCTCGGCTAGGGACGCCCGGCTCCGGAGTTGCGTTCACGCTGTCTGGCCCAGAACCACTTCTGGGCCAGCAGGGTGACCGTGCCGGCGAGCACGATGCCCAGCAGGTTCAGCAGGAGCTGCTCGGTGGAGCCCCATGCCTGGCGGTACTCGTTGTAGGTGAAGGCCACGGCTGCGTTCGCGGCGGCCGGGACCGTGGTCACCGAGATCGCCACGCCGACGAGCGCCCCCGACTTCGCCGAGGTCAGCGAGAGGGTGCCGGCGACGCCGGCGAGGACCGCGACGACGAACGAGAAGGCGTCCGGCTGGTAGATGAAGGCGGTGTTGGGCCGCACGGCATCCAGCCTGACCCGGCTGAACAGGTCCACGGCGTCCATGAAGTACGTGAACCCCACGGTCACCAGCATGGCCACCGCGAAGCCGACCAGAAGCGCGCTCAGCGAGCGGAGAGCCAGTCGGGACGCCCGCCGCACGAGCGCCGTGCTCAGGCCTGCCAGCGGGCCGAATTCCGGGCCCACCGCCATCGCGCCGACGATCAGGATCGCGTTGTCGAGGACGACACCGCAGGCCGCGATCATCGTGGCCAGCGTGAGGAAGGCCACGTAGGTGACCGAGAGTGTCGACTCCTCGTGCGTCGCGTCCGTGAGGTGCTCCCAGAGCACCGCGTCGGCGCCCTCGCCCGGGGCATCCCTCTCGGCCTTCCGGCCGCGCTCGGAGAGCGACAGGTCGATGTTCTCCACGGCGATCGAGCCGGTTCGGTCCAGCCCCAACGTCCGGAGCGCGCTGATCAGTTCGTCACCCGCCTCGCGGGCGACATCGCACATCACCAGGTCCCCGGCGGGGTTGCGAGCTGCCCCTCGCAACATCACCAGGTGGGCGGTGCCGACCGTCCGTTCGATCAGACGCACCACGTCGTCGGTCTTCTCTTCCGGAGAGATCACGCGCAGATGCAGCATGACGCCTTTTTAACAGGCCGCACCGCTGACCCGAACGGCTGTCCTACAGCTTGCGCAGGCTCAGCCGCTGCACCTTGTGGTCCGGGCCCTTGCGCACCACCAGGGTGGCGCGGCCGCGGGTCGGCGCGATGTTCTCCACGAGGTTCGGCTTGTTGATCGTCTGCCACATCGTGCGGGCGTAGTCGAGGGCCTCCTCCTCGGCGACCTGCGTGTACTTGCGGAAGTACGACGAGGGGTCCTGGAAGGCGGTCTGGCGGAGCTTGCGGAAGCGGCTGAGGTACCAGCGTTCGACGTCCTCGGTGCGGGCGTCGACGTACACGCTGAAGTCGAAGTAGTCGGCGAGGCCGACCCGGGTACGGCCGTCCTTGCCCGGGAGGGCCGGCTGGAGCACGTTGAGGCCCTCGACGATGAGGATGTCCGGGCGGCGGACGGTGAGCGTGCGACCGGGCACGATGTCGTAGATCAGGTGCGAGTAGACCGGGGCCGTCACCTCGTCCTTGCCGGCCTTGATGTCGGCGACGAAACGGGTCAGCGCCCGGCGGTCGTAGGACTCGGGGAAGCCCTTGCGCGCCATCAGCCCGCGGGCCTGGAGTTCCTCGGTGGGCAGCAGGAAGCCGTCGGTGGTCACCCGCTCCACCCGCGGGTGCTCGGGCCAGCGGGAGAGCAGCGCCTGCAGCAGACGGGCGACGGTCGACTTGCCGACCGCCACGGAGCCTGCGACACCTATGACGAACGGTGTGCCGGACTGGGAGCCCTGCTCGCCGAGAAAGGTGTTCAGGGCCCCGCGCAGGCCGTCGGTGGCGCCGACATAGAGGTTGAGCAGCCGCGACAGCGGGAGGTAGACGTCCCGCACCTCGTCGAGGTCGATCACGTCGCCGAGACCGCGCAGCTTCTCGACCTCCTCGGCCGTCAGCGGCAGCGGCGTCTTGTCGCGCAGCGCGCTCCACTCGGCACGGGTGAGGTCGACGTAGGGAGTCGCCTCCGGCCTTGGCCGGTGGGCGCTCCGGGGCATCGAAGAGACCGGAGAGATCACAGTCCATTGTTAACGGAGTTCGAACCGGACTGTGGGGTGGGGTGCGTCACGTCCGCCTGGCGCGGACATGCCGATGGGGTGGCCGATTTCGTCCGCCGTCGCGTCCGTTGGCCGATCCGGCCGGTCCGTGGTGCCTTCGCGGACCGGGTAATCCGGATGGCTCAATCGCCCGCCGAGGCCGGACGACGGGCCGGCCGCCGACGGTGTCGCGGCGGGCCGTGCCGGCCGAGGCGCGTGCAGCAGCGCGCCTGGATGCGCGCGATGACGCGTACCTTTCCGAGCCCCTTGGCCCGGCGGAGTTCGGCTTCGGTGACGCACAGGGGGATCCCCACGTCGGATTCCCACGTCCCCGCCCCAGTCGTCCGGGCGAGCACTTTTCGCCACACTCGGTGCCGCTCTCCAGCACTGGTTGATCACGAGTACCCGGTCAGTCATGTGTGCTTCGGCCCACGGGCGTTCGTACGCCAGTGGGAATTTCCGATTTCGGGCACGCTTCGAGAGGTCGGGACGTCCCCCGGACCGTAGGCTGCGGCACATGTGCGGAATTGTGGGATACGTGGGGCCGCAGTCGGCGCTCGACGTGGTCGTGGCGGGATTGAAGCGGCTGGAGTACCGGGGATACGACTCGGCGGGCGTGGCCGTGCTCGCGGACGGGGGCCTGGCCGCCGCCAAGAAGGCGGGCAAGCTGGTCAACCTGGAGAAGGAGCTGGTGGATCGGCCGCTGCCGGCCGGCACCACGGGTCTCGGGCACACCCGCTGGGCCACCCATGGCGCACCGACCGACGTCAACGCGCATCCGCATCTCGACAACGCGGGCCGCGTCGCCGTCGTCCACAACGGGATCATCGAGAACTTCGCGCTCCTGCGGGCCGAACTGGCGGAGCGGGGCCATGTGCTCGCCTCCGACACGGACACCGAGGTCGTCGCCCATCTGCTCGCCGAGGAGTTCGCGGTGACGGCGGACCTGGCGGAGGCGATGCGGCTGGTGTGCCGGCGGCTGGACGGCGCGTTCACCCTGGTGGCGGTGCACGCCGACGAGCCGGACGTGGTTGTCGGCGCCCGGCGGAACTCCCCGCTGGTGGTGGGCGTCGGTGAGGGCGAGGCCTTCCTCGCCTCGGATGTCGCGGCGTTCATCGCTCACACCCGGTCCGCGATCGAGCTGGGCCAGGACCAGGTGGTCGAACTGCGCCGGGACGGCGTCACGGTCACCGGCTTCGACGGCCGCCCCGCCGACGTCCGGTCCTATCACGTGGATTGGGACGCCTCGGCCGCCGAGAAGGGCGGCTACGACTACTTCATGCTCAAGGAGATCGCCGAGCAGCCCAAGGCGGTCGCCGACACCCTGCTCGGCCGTATCGACGCCTCCGGCTCGCTGCGCCTGGACGAACTGCGGATCTCGGCCGCCGAACTGCGCGAGGTCGACAAGATCGTGGTCGTGGCGTGCGGCACGGCCTTCCACGCCGGGATGATCGCCAAGTACGCCATCGAGCACTGGACACGCATTCCGTGCGAGGTCGAGCTGGCCAGCGAGTTCCGCTACCGGGACCCGATCCTCGACCCGCGCACGCTGGTCATCGCCATCTCGCAGTCCGGCGAGACCATGGACACGCTGATGGCCCTGCGGCACGCCCGTGAGCAGGGTTCCAAGGTGCTGGCCATCTGCAACACCAACGGGTCGACGATTCCCCGGGAGTCGGACGCCGTGCTGTACACGCATGCGGGCCCGGAGGTCGCGGTCGCCTCGACCAAGGCGTTTCTGACCCAGCTCGTCGCCTGCTATCTCGTGGCCCTCTACCTGGGACAGGTGCGCGGCACCAAGTGGGGTGACGAGATCCATGTCGTCATCCGCGACCTGTCGCAGATCTCCCGCGCGGTCGAGCGGGTGCTCGAGACCATGGAGCCGGTACGCAAGCTGGCGCGCTCGCTCGCCGACAAGAACACCGTGCTCTTCCTGGGCCGGCACGTCGGCTATCCGGTGGCCCTTGAAGGCGCCCTCAAGCTCAAGGAGTTGGCGTACATGCACGCCGAGGGCTTCGCGGCGGGCGAGCTGAAGCACGGGCCGATCGCGCTGATCGAGGAGGACCTGCCGGTCGTCGTGGTCGCGCCGTCGCCCCGAGCGCGCTCGGTCCTGCACGACAAGATCGTCTCCAATATCCAGGAGATCCGTGCGAGGGGTGCGCGCACCATCGTGATCGCGGAGGAGGGCGACGAGACGGTGGCCCCGTACGCGGACCATCTGATCCGCATCCCCGCGACGCCCACCCTGTTGCAGCCGCTGGTCGCGACGGTACCCCTCCAGGTCTTCGCCTGCGAACTGGCGACGGCCCGGGGCAACGAGGTGGACCAGCCGCGGAACCTGGCGAAGTCGGTGACGGTGGAATGAGCCCTCGGGGCCTGTGAACACGACTCGAACGCCCGGCCCGGGAGTTCGAGTCGGGCAGGGACACGGAACGGGGGAGTCGACGGCCGCGGCGGTGGCGGCCTGTTCGCCGGGGGCCCGAGACTCCGGGACCCCTCCCGAGCGGGCGCTCCCCGGCGTTCGGCACAGGCGTGTGCGGAACGGTCGCCGCAGGCCGGCAGCCGGTCGTGACGGACGCGTCGGCGGAGACCGGGGAGCGGAGGCGGGCCGCCGTAGGGTGCTCCGTATGAGCATCATCGGGGTCGGCATCGACGTGGCCGAGATCGACCGGTTCGCGGCGTCGCTGAGGCGCACGCCGGGTCTGGCCGAACGTCTCTTCCTGCACCAGGAGTTGCTGCTGCCGAACGGGGAGCGGCGCGGTGTCGCCTCCCTGGCCGCGCGGTTCGCGGCCAAGGAGGCGGTGGCCAAGGCCCTGGGCGCGCCCGCCGGGCTGCACTGGACCGACGCCGAGGTCTACGTCGAGGACAGCGGCCAGCCGAGGCTGCGGGTGACGGGCACGGTCGCGGTCCGCGCCGCCGAACTCGGCGTGAAGTCCTGGCACGTGTCGCTCAGTCATGACGCGGGCGTGGCCTCGGCGGTCGTCGTGGCGGAGGGGTAGGTCCGCTCCCTACCCGCGGTCGTGAGGGAGACTCGACGGTATGCGTACTGCGTACAGCGTGGAGACGGTGAGGGCGGCCGAGCGTTCGCTCATGGCACGGCTTGCGGAGGGTGCGCTGATGCAGCGCGCCGCCGCCGGACTGGCCGCGGCCTGCGCTCAGTTGCTGCGACGGGTGTACGGCAGCCGGCTGGTGCTGCTGGTGGGCAGCGGGGACAACGGCGGTGACGCCTTGTACGCCGGGGCGCGGCTGGCCCGGCGCGGAGCGGGCGTCACGGCGGTGCTGCTCGCGCCGGAAAGGACCCATCAGGGCGGGCTCGCGGCCCTGCGGGGGGCGGGCGGCACGGTGGTGCCGGGCGGTCCCGAGTCCGTGGGCGCCGCCGAGGAGGCGATCCGGCGTGCCGACCTCGTGGTCGACGGAATCGTCGGGATCGGCGGCAAGGGCGGCCTGCGGCCGGACGCGGCGCGGCTCGCCGCGCTCGTCGGGCAGTCGCGGGCGGCCGTCGTCGCCGTCGACCTGCCGAGCGGGGTGGAGGCCGACACCGGCGAGGTGCTCGGCCCGGCCGTACGGGCCGATCTGACCGTGACCTTCGGCACCCACAAGCCGGCCCTGCTCATCGACCCGGCCCGGGAGTACGCCGGTTCCGTACGCCTCGTGGACATCGGGCTCGAACTGCCCGGGCAGGCCGAACTCGAGGCGCTGCAGCACGCGGACGTGGCGGCGCTGCTGCCCCTGCCGCAGGCCGAGAGCGACAAGTACCGGCGCGGGGTGGTCGGTATCGCCGCCGGATCCGCGCGCTACCCCGGGGCGGCCGTGCTCGCGGTGTCGGGCGCGCTGCGGGGCGGGGCCGGGGCCGTGCGGTATGTGGGGCCCGCCGGGGAAGCGGTGATCGCGCGCTTCCCCGAGACGCTGGTCTCCGACACCGGGCCCGCGAAGGCGGGGCGGGTGCAGGCATGGGTCGTGGGGCCGGGCGTCGGGGACGACGCGGCGACCGTTGCGGAGGTGCTGGGGGCGGACGTGCCCGTGCTCGTCGACGCCGACGGGCTGCGGCTGGCCGACCGGGACACCGTCCGGGGCCGCGGGGCGCCCACCGTGATGACCCCGCATGCGGGGGAGGCCGCCGCACTGCTCGGGGTGTCGCGCGAGGAGGTCGAGGGGGCCCGGCTCGCGGCGGTGCGGGAACTGGCGGCGCGTTACCGGGCGACCGTGCTGCTCAAGGGTTCCACCACGCTGGTGGCGGACGCCGGGGGCGGGCCCGTCCTGGTGAACGCCACGGGCACGCCCTGGCTCGCGACCGCGGGGAGCGGGGACGTGCTGTCCGGGTTGTCCGGTTCACTGCTCGCATCGGGTCTTTCCGCCCGGGACGCGGCCGGTGCGGCCGCGTATCTGCACGGTCTCGCGGGCCGGTACGCGGCGGACGGCGCGCCCGCGGGGGCACACGACGTGGCGAACGCCGTCCCGGAGGCCTGGCGGGACGTACGGGGCTGACCGGCCTCCCGGGCGGCCCCGGGCGACCGCCCCGCCTGTGGGACGTCACCGTCGTGGCGGACGGCACGCGCCGCACCGGCGTCGAAGAGGCGGGGGAGCCCTCTGAGAGACTGGGGCGCGATGACAAGTACTGAGACGGCACCTCTGCGCGCCCGTGCCGAGATCGACCTGGCGGCTCTGCGGGCGAACGTCCGTGCCCTGCGCGCTCTCGCTCCCCGCGCCGCCCTGATGGCCGTGGTGAAGTCGGACGCGTACGGCCACGGGGCGGTGCCGTGCGCCCGCGCCGCCCTCGAAGCCGGTGCCGAGTGGCTCGGCACCGCCACGCCCGAGGAGGCGTTCGCGCTGCGCGAGGCGGGCCTGCACGGACGTGTCCTGTGCTGGCTCTGGACCCCCGGCGGGCCCTGGCGCCGCGCGATCGAGTCCGACGTCGACGTGTCCGTGAGCGATCTGTGGGCCCTGGAAGAGGTGCGTGAGGCCGCGGCCGCCGCCGGCATGCCGGCCCGCGTCCACCTCAAGGCCGACACCGGCCTCGGGCGGGCCGGCTGCCAGCCCGCGGACTGGCCGGAACTCGTCGCCGAGGCCCTGCGGGCCCAGGCGGACGGCCTGGTCAGGGTCGTCGGCCTGTGGTCGCACTTCGCCTGCGCCGACGAGCCCGGACACCCCTCCATCGCGTCCCAACTCGGCCGCTTCCGCGAGATGGTGGCGCACGCCGAGAAGCAGGGCGTACGGCCCGAGGTGCGCCACATCGCCAACTCGCCGGCCACGCTGACCCTGCCCGAGGCCCATTTCGACCTCGTCCGGACCGGCATCGCCGTCTACGGCCTGTCGCCCAGCCCCGAGCTCGGCACCCCGGCGGACCTCGGGCTGCGCCCGGTGATGACGCTGAAGGCCTCGCTGGCCCTGGTGAAGCAGGTCCCCGGCGGTCACGGCGTCAGCTACGGGCACCAGTACACGACCCCCGGCACCACGACCCTCGGCCTGGTCCCCGTCGGCTACGCGGACGGCGTCCCGCGACACGCCTCCGGCAGCGGCCCGGTCCTGGTCGACGGCAAGCTGCGGACGGTCGCGGGGCGGATCGCCATGGACCAGTTCGTGGTGGACCTGGGCGGCGACGAGCCGGCGCCCGGCACACAGGCGGTCCTCTTCGGCTCCGGCGAGCACGGTGAGCCCACCGCCGAGGACTGGGCGCAGGCGGCCGGAACCATCGCTTACGAAATCGTGACCCGGATCGGATCCCGAGTTCCCCGCGTCTACGTGAATGTGAATGCGGAACAAGTTGGGTAACCCACACGAGTGAAGGTGGGCAGCGGAAGGCCGGACGGGCGGAGACTCCGGCGGGGAGGAAACGGGTCGTGAGCGAGAGCAGTGCCGAGGTTGTGGAGGCCGTCACCGGCGCCACCGCCTCCGCCGGCGGGAGCTGGCGCATAGCCGGTATCGCCGGCGCCGCGATAGGCGTGGTGGCCGCGGGCGCCGCCGCCGGCGTCGCCATAGAGCGGATGACGGTAGGCCGCGGCATGCGCCGCAAGGCCCGGCTCGCCCTCGACTCGACGGGACCGTACGGCACCCTGCGCGGTGCCCCCGGCAAGGCCTACGCGGACGACGGCACCGCGTTGTACTACGAGGTCGACGACATCGAGCCGGAGGGCGGAACGGTCCCACGGCGCCGCCGGCTCTTCGGGCGCAAGGCGCCGGCACCGGTCACCGTCGTCTTCAGCCACGGCTACTGCCTCAACCAGGATTCCTGGCACTTCCAGCGGGCCGCGCTGCGCGGCGTCGTCCGCACCGTGCACTGGGACCAGCGCAGCCACGGCCGCTCCGCACGCGGCACGGCCCAGGCCGAGGGCACGCCCGTCACCATCGACCAGCTCGGCCGCGATCTCAAGGCCGTGATAGACGCGGCAGCGCCCGAGGGCCCCCTGGTGCTCGTCGGACACTCCATGGGCGGCATGACGGTGATGGCGCTCGCCGACCAGTACCCGGAGCTGATCCGCGACCGGGTCGTCGGTGTCGCGCTCGTCGGCACGTCGTCCGGACGGCTCGGCGAGGTCAACTTCGGACTGCCCGTCGCGGGCGTCAACGCAGTGCGGCGCATCCTCCCCGGTGTGCTGAAGGCCCTGGGCCAGCAGGCGGAGCTGGTGGAGAGGGGGCGCCGGGCGACGGCCGACCTGTTCGCCGGGATCATCAAGCGGTACTCGTTCGCGTCACGCGACGTCGACCCGGCCGTCGCGCGGTTCGCGGAGCGGATGATCGAGGGCACCCCGATCGATGTGGTCGCCGAGTTCTATCCGGCCTTCACCGACCACGACAAGACCAAGGCGCTGGCCCGCTTCGCCGAGCTGCCGGTGCTCGTCCTCGCGGGCATCCAGGACCTGGTCACACCCAGCGAGCACAGCGAGGCGATTGCCGGTCTGCTGCCGGACGCCGAACTGGTGCTCGTACCGGACGCGGGTCATCTCGTGATGCTGGAACACCCCGAGGTGGTCACCGACCGTCTCGCCGACCTCCTGATGCGCTCGGGGGCGGTCCCGGCAGGGGCTACCGTGGGTGGCTATGGAAGCACCAGCACCGTACAGCCCGGCTGAGGCCCCGATGCCGGGCGTCAGCACGGAGTTCACCGTCACCTCCCCCGAACAGATGCAGGAGCTGGGGCGCCGGCTGGCCGAGCTGCTGCGCGCGGGCGACCTCGTGATGCTGAACGGCGAGCTGGGCGCGGGCAAGACCACGCTGACCCGCGGGCTCGGCGAGGGGCTCGGCGTACGGGGTGCGGTGACCTCGCCGACCTTTGTGATCGCCCGGGTGCATCCGTCCCTCGTCGACGGCCCCCCGCTGGTCCACGTGGACGCCTACCGTCTGGGCGGCGGGCTGGACGAGATGGAGGACCTCGACCTCGACGTCTCGCTGCCGGATTCCGTCGTCGTCGTGGAGTGGGGCGAGGGCAAGGTCGAGGACCTCACGGACGACCGGCTGCACGTGGGCATCCACCGCGCCGTCGGAGACACCGTCGACGAGGTGCGGCACGTGACCCTCACGGGCCTCGGCAGGCGCTGGTCGGCCGTGGATCTGGCGGCCCTGTCCGCCTGAGAGCGGGCATGCGATCCGTCCCGGGTCCCCGGCGCGGAGCCGCCCGGTCGACGGGGGTCTTCGCCCGCGAGGTGTACCCGCCCGGTCACGTTCGGAAGGGTCCCCCGGCGCGGCGACCTTCGTCACCCGGCATTCCGACAACTCGTCGGCAAGATATTGCGCCGCAGGTGCCGGGCATGGTCCCATGGGAATCAGTTCGTGGTTAGGTCTGCCTAACCATGCCGCCCCCCGCGACACCAGGAGGCGTCCATGCCGGCTTCAGAACGTAACGAGGCGCAGCCGCGCGTTCCGGCCGGAGCGGCCGGGGTGTCGATGCGGGACCTGCTGGCGGCGTGCGCCGCGGCGAAGGCGGTCTCGACACCGCCGTGCGACCCCGTCCCCCGGGCGCCGCGCACGGCCCACGAGCCCCCGGAACCGCGCAGGGCCGCATAGGACGGGGCCGGCGGGGCGCTGTTCCCCGTGCGTGCCGCCCTCGCCTACTTGAGGACGACGACTTTCTGACCGCCCGTGGCGAACGTCCACATCGCGGTGCCGTCGGCACGGGACTCGCGGATGCCACCCAGCTTCTTCGAGGCGTCGGGCTTGGGCGTGCTGCCGTCGACCGCCGCACTGAAGCCGAACACCACACCGTCGATCAGCGCGAACCGCACGATGTGCTCGACCGTCGTGCCGTCGGACCCGGTGCCCACGGCGCCGCGCGAGGTCACCGCGTATGTGCCGGGCGCCGGATCCACCGTCCCCGGCATCACCGTGAAGGTGCGCCGCACCTTGTTGCCCGCGCCGACCAGCCACACCCGGTCGTCGCCGGTCGAGTACACGACCCGCTCACCGGTGCCCGAGCCGGCGGGCAGCGGCGCCGGGTTCTTCTTGTCCTGCGGCGGCTTCGACGCCGTGGCCGAGGGGGACTTCTTCACCGGGGGCTTGCCCAGGGTGTCGGGCACGTGTGCCGACGCCTGATAGGCGAGGAAACCGACCACGGCGATCGCCGCCGCGGTGAGCGCGGCCACGAATCCCGAGCTGCCCCTAGCCACCTGTGCCCACCTCTCGCCCCCGCACGCGGAAGTCCCCGTCAAGCCGTGTCCGTCTCGTACGACTCACCGATTCGTTCACGGACCGACCGCGTCGTACTCCATTGCTGTGACGGTAGCAGCAGGCACCGCGCGGACCGGCCCGGCCGTGCGCCGGGCGTCGGCGCCGTAGGCTGTTTGCGTGCTCTTGCTCGCTCTGGATACCGCCACCCCCGCCGTCACCGTCGCCCTGCACGACGGAACGTCCGTCGTCGCCTCGTCGAGCCAGGTGGACGCGCGTCGGCACGGGGAACTCCTGCTGCCCGCCGTCGACCGGGTCCTCGCCGAGGCGGGCACGCGCCTCGACGCCGTCACCGGCATCGTCGTCGGTGTGGGCCCCGGTCCGTACACCGGGCTGCGCGTCGGCCTGATGACCGCCGACACGTTCGGGCTCGCGCTCGGCGTGCCCGTGCACGGCGTGTGCACGCTCGACGGCCTCGCCTACGCCTCCGATCTCACCGTGCCGTTCGTGGTGGCCACGGACGCGCGCCGCAAGGAGGTCTACTGGGCGCGGTACGACGACTCCCGCACCCGCGTCACCGAACCCGCCGTCGACCGGCCCGCGGACATCGCGGAGGCGGTCGCCGACCTGCCGGCCATCGGGGCCGGGGCGCTGCTCTATCCGGACACGTTCCCGCAGGCGCGGGAGCCCGAGCACGTCACGGCGGCCGCGCTCGCGTCCCTGGCGGTGGAGAAGCTGGCCGCGGGTGAGGAACTGCCCGCCCCCCGACCGCTGTATCTGCGCCGCCCCGACGCGCAGGTGCCCAAGAACTACAAGGTGGTCACCCCCAAGTGACCGTGCCCGTGACGCCCGCGCTGCGCGAGATGCGCTGGTGGGACATCGATGCCGTGTTGGAGCTGGAGAAGGACCTGTTCCCCGAGGACGCCTGGTCGCGGGGCATGTTCTGGTCCGAGCTCGCGCACTCGCGCGGCCCGGAGGCGACCCGGCGCTATGTCGTGGCCGTGGAGGGCGAGCGTGTGGTCGGCTACGCGGGGCTGGCCGCCCAGGGCGACCTGGGCGACATCCAGACCATCGCCGTCGCCCGCGAGCGCTGGGCCACGGGGCTCGGCGGCCGGCTCCTCACCGAGCTGCTGCAGGCGGCGACCGCGTTCGAGTGCGCCGAGGTGATGCTCGAGTGCCGGGTCGACAACGTGCGCGCCCAGAAGCTCTACGAGCGCTACGGCTTCGAACCCATCGGCTTCCGGCGCGGCTACTACCAGCCGGGGAACGTGGACGCCCTGGTGATGCGGCTCAGCACAGCGCCCGACGGCGGTTCCGCTGCGGGCAACTCCTCAGTACAAGGAACCGAGAACAATGGCTGACGAACCCCTGGTCCTGGGGATCGAGACCTCCTGCGACGAGACCGGCGTCGGCATCGTCCGCGGTAGCACCCTGCTCGCCGACGCCATCGCCTCCAGCGTCGACGAGCACGCGCGCTTCGGCGGCGTCGTGCCGGAGGTGGCCTCCCGGGCGCATCTGGAGGCCATGGTGCCGACGATCGACCGCGCCCTGAAGGAAGCGGGGGTGAGCGCGCGGGATCTGGACGGCATCGCTGTCACCGCCGGGCCCGGGCTCGCGGGTGCGCTGCTGGTCGGTGTCTCGGCGGCGAAGGCGTACGCGTACGCGCTGGGCAAGCCGCTGTACGGGGTCAACCACCTCGCCTCGCACATCTGCGTGGACCAGCTGGAGCACGGCGCGCTGCCGGAGCCGACGATGGCGCTGCTGGTCAGCGGCGGGCACTCCTCGCTCCTGCTGTCCACGGACATCACCTCCGATGTGCGGCCGATGGGCGCGACCATCGACGACGCGGCGGGCGAGGCGTTCGACAAGATCGCACGCGTGCTGAACCTCGGCTTCCCGGGCGGCCCGGTCATCGACCGGTACGCGAGGGAGGGCGACCCGGAGGCGATCACGTTCCCGCGGGGTCTGACCGGTCCGCGCGACCCCGCGTACGACTTCTCCTTCTCCGGCCTGAAGACGGCCGTGGCCCGCTGGATCGAGGCCAGGCGCGCGGCGGGCGAGGAGGTGCCGGTGCGCGATGTGGCGGCCTCCTTCCAGGAGGCGGTGGTCGATGTGCTGACCCGCAAGGCCGTCAGGGCCTGCAAGGACGAGGGCGTCGGCCATCTGATGATCGGTGGTGGCGTGGCGGCCAATTCACGGCTGCGCGTGCTGGCCCAGGAGCGCTGCGAGGCGGCCGGGATCCGGCTCAGGGTGCCCCGCCCCAAGCTGTGCACGGACAACGGCGCGATGGTCGCCTCGCTGGGCGCGGAGATGGTCGCCAGGGGCCGGGCGGCGTCGGACTGGGATCTGTCGGCGGACTCGTCGCTTCCGGTGACGGATCCGCATGTGCCGGGCAACGCGCACTCCCACGACCACGTCCACGAGGTGAGCAAGGAGAACCTGTACTCGTGACCGTCGCGCTGATGTGGGAGGCGCGTGCGGTCGCCGGCCGGGGCGAGGAACTGCTGTCGTGGGCGAGGGCGCAGGAGTTGACGCCCCCGCCCCTGCGCCGGGAGATGCTCCGTGCGCCCCAGGACCGCGTCCTCGTCATCACCTGGTGGGATGCGGACCACGCCGCCGATCTCCCCGAACTCCCCGAGCCGGACGGCCGGTTGGTCACCCGGGCGGTGCACCGCTGGCGCTTCGAGTCGGTGGCCGCGGACTGAGGCGGCGGGGTCCCGGGGCCCGTCGTTCGGTCATGCCGGTTGACGGCTGAGCGGGCGGTAAGAAGCGTGAGATTTTCCGAAGAATGACGCACAGGGGTCCCTGCTCCCCATAATTCGGACTTATGTTCCTGCGCGTGACTTCAGAAGACGCGCACGGGGACGGCAAGGGCGGCGAAGCGCGGCGGGGCGGTGGGCGGACCCGTCTGATCAGGGCCGCGGGAGCCCTCGTCGCCTGCGGGCTCGTGCTGGCGATGGCCGGGGCGGGTTGGGCGTACTGGCACCTCAACCAGAACATCAAGAGCATCGACATCGACGGTGCCCTGGGCAGTGACCGGCCGGCGCGGACGGTGACGACCCCGGCGCCCTCGGTCTCGGCCTCCGCCTCTCCGCTGCCCAGCGGCGCACTGAACCTCCTGGTCCTCGGCTCCGACTCGCGCAGCGGCCGGGCGAACGCGGCACTCGGCGGCGGCGACAGCTCCGGCGCCCGTTCGGACACGGCGATGGTGGTGCACGTCGACGCGGGCCGCGCCGGGGCGACGGTGGTGAGCATTCCGCGCGACACCCTGGTCACCCGCCCGTCGTGCCCTCTGCCCTCGGGCGGTACCACGGCGGTGGCCTACAGCTCGATGTTCAACAGCGCGTACTCGGTGGGCGGCCCGGCCTGCGCGGTGAAGACGGTCGAGTCGATGACGGGCATCCGCATGGACCACTACCTCGAGATCGACTTCTCGGGGTTCGCGAAGCTGGTGGACACGCTCGGCGGGATCACGGTCACCGACCAGGACATCGACGACGACAAGAGCCATCTGCACCTTCGGGCGGGCACGCACAGGCTCGACGGCGAGCAGGCCCTGGCCCTGGCCCGCACACGGCACGGCATAGGCGACGGCAGCGACCTCGGCCGCATAGGCCTGCAGCAGAAGGTGGTGAAGGCTCTGCTGGAACAGATCGCGTCGTCGAAGCTGCTGACCGACCCCACCGCCCTCTACCGGGTCGCCGACGCGATCACGGGCAGCCTGACCACGGACACCGGCCTGGACTCGCTGCCGGAACTGGTGCGCTTCGCCCGGAGCCTGCAGGGACTGACGTCGCAGAACATGAAGACGGTGATGATGCCGGTGGTGCCGGCGGCTTCCGACCACGATCGAGTGGTGGCGAAGGAACCGGCGGCGAGCACGTTGTGGGAGTCGCTCCGGTGAGGTCCCGGACCCGGACCTGAGCGTCCGGCCTGCGGCGACGGTCACGGAAAAGGATTCCGCGAAAAAGTTCGCGGATCGTGTCGAGGCACGCCGTCCCCGTTCGACGCATGGGTGAGAGGCCGGGAAGGACCCGGCCGCCGTATCGAGGAGTCACCGTGCCGCGTTACATGTCGCTCGTTCGCATCGACGAGACCACCGCGCCCCAGGAGGGCCCGAGCCCCGAGCTGATGGAGCGCATGGGGGAGCTGATCGAGGAGGTCACCAAGGCCGGGGTGATGCTCGACACCGCCGGGCTGACGCCGACCGCCCAGGGCACCCGGGTGCGCTGGGAAGGTGGAGAGCTCTCCGTGACGGACGGTCCCTTCACCGAGTCCAAGGAGGTCATCGGCGGCTACGCGATCATGCAGTGCAAGGACATGGCCGAGGCGATCGAGTGGGCCAAGCGCTTCGTGAAGGTCCACGAGGAGTTCTGGACGGTCACCTGTGAGGTGCGGGAGATCGTCCAGGGCTGAGCGTCCCTTGGCGCTCGTCCGCCGGGGGGTGTTGCATGGTGGGCTGTGGAACATCAGCCCACCCCCTCCCCGGCCGCGGGCGACCCCTCCCGTGTGATCGAGACCGTCTTCCGGATGGAGTCGCCGCGCGTCATCGCCGGTGTCGCCCGGATCGTGCGCGATGTGGCCATCGCCGAGGAGCTGGCGCAGGACGCACTGGTCGCCGCCCTGGAGCAGTGGCCGCGCGACGGCGTGCCCGACAACCCCGGCGCCTGGCTGACGGCCACCGCCAAGCACCGCGCGATCGACCTCGTACGCCGCCGGGAGCGGTATGCGCGCAAGCTGGCGGAGGTCGGGCGGGACCTGGAGGCGACGCCTTACCACGTCGACGAGCCGGCCGATCCGGACGACATCGACGACGACCTGCTGCGGCTCGTCTTCACGGCCTGCCACCCCGTCCTGTCCGCCGAGTCCCGTATCGCGCTCACCCTGCGCCTGCTCGGCGGACTGACCACGGCCGAGATCGCCCGGGCGTTCCTCGTCGCGGAGACCACCGTCGCCCAGCGCATCGTGCGGGCCAAGCGCACCCTCGCGGCGAAGGGCGTCGCCTTCGAGGTGCCCTACGGGCCCGAACGGGACGCGCGGCTCGGATCGGTGCTCGAGGTCATCTATCTGATCTTCAACGAGGGGTACGCGGCCACCGCGGGTGACGATCTGCTGCGTCCCGCCCTGTGCGAGGACGCGCTGCGGCTGGCCCGTGTGCTGGCCGAGCTGATGCCCAAGGAGCCCGAAGTGCACGGGCTCGCCTCGCTGCTGGAGTTCCAGGCGTCCCGCTCGGCCGCCCGCACCGGACCGAACGGCGAGCCGGTCCTGCTCGGGGACCAGAACCGGACCCGCTGGAACCGCCTGCTCATCGCCCGCGGTGTGACCGCGCTCGGCCGCGCCGACGCGGTCGCCACCGGGGCCCCCGGCCCGTACGCCCTCCAGGCCGCGATCGCCGCCTGCCACGCCCATGCGCACCGGTACGAGGACACGGACTGGGCGCGCATCGCCACTCTCTACGGCCTGCTGGCCGCCCGGTCGCCGTCGCCCGTCGTCGAGTTGAACCGCGCGGTCGCCGTCTCGATGGCCGAGGGGCCGGGTCCGGCCCTGGAGATCGTCGACCGTCTGGCGGGCGAACCGGCCCTGCGCGGCTACCACCTGCTGCCGAGCGTCCGCGGCGATCTGCTGGCCCGGCTGGGGCGTACGGCCGAGGCACGTGCGGAGTTCGAGCGCGCCGCCTCGCTCGCCCGCAACGAGCGGGAGCGGGAACTGCTCCGGGCGCGCGCAGGACTGCCGCTGAACTAGGCCGGGTGCCCGAGCAGCATCGTCGGCGCACCGGCCACCCGGGTCAGGAACACGGTCACGGCGTTCGGCCCGTGCGGTTTGGGCAGGACCTTCCGGCGCAGCTCCTCCGGCTCGACCGCCGAGCCGCGCTTCTTGACGGTCAGGACCCCGACCTCCCGCTCGCGCAGCAGCGCCTTCAGCCTCTTCACGTTGAACGGGAGCCGGTCGGTGATCTCGTACGCCGTGGCGTAGGGCGAGTCCCGGTGCTCGTCCGCCGTCACATACGCGATCGTCTCGTCGATCAGAGCGCCGTCGAGTTCCTCCGCCACCTCCGCTACCAGGTGCGCGCGGATCGCGGCGCCGTCCGGCTCGTAGAGGTAGCGGCCCGGCGCGCGCACGGGCGGGTCGGGCAGCGCGCGGCCGCGCAGCACACGCGGGCCGGGCAGCAGGGTGGCGCGTACGAGCCCCGGCTGTGTGCCGAACCAGAGCACGGCCTCCTTCACATCGCCGCCGTCCGAGATCCATTCGGCCTCCGCCGCGGTGGGCACCGCCTCGTGCGGGATGCCCGGTGCGACCTTCAGAGCCGCGTGCGATGCCTTCAGGGCCGTCGCCACGGCCCAGGACAGCGGGGGTGAGTACGCCTCGGGATCGAAGATCCGGCCGCGCCCGCCGCGCCGCGCCGGGTCGACGAAGACGGCGTCGTAGCCGGACACGTCCACCTCCGTGACGTCCGCCTCGCGCACCTCGATCAGTGCGGACAGGCCCAGCGCCTCGGCGTTCGCCCGCGCCGCGGCTGCCGTCAGCGGGTCCCGGTCCACGGCGAGGACCCGGATTCCCGCCCGGGCGAACGCGATCGCGTCGCCGCCGATGCCGCAGCACAGATCGGCGACCGAGGTCGCGCCGAGTTCCCGCAGCCGCCCCGCGCGATGGGCCGCGACGGCGGTCCTGGTGGACTGCTCGACCCCGTTCGCCGTGAAGAACATCCGCTCCGCGTCCTCGGCGCCGAACTTCGCCGCCGCCCGTTCGCGCAGCCGTGCCTGCGCGAGGGCCGCCGAGACCAGATCGGCGGGGTGTTCGCGGCGCAACCGGGTGGCGACGGCCAGTTCCCGCGCCGGAGCGGTGCCGCGCACCTCGTCCAGGAGAGCGCGGCCCTCGGGGGTGAGCAGGGAGGCGAAGGAGAGGTCGTTCACCCGGACATTGTCGACCAGTCGGTGGACGGCGTGCGTCCGGCCGCGGTGTCGGCCCGGCGGGGGCGCCGGTCGCTGGAAGGATCCGACACCATGTGGCTCGTACGACAAAACGACGAAAAGTGGGCCGGGTGCCCCTTGCGGCGTGCTGTTCCGGCGGCGAGGCGCACGGGCAGCGGTACGGCGGGCGCGGGTGGGCCGCAACGGTTCCGGCGCAGGGCCACGGACGGGGGGTTCGCGGGGGCGGGCGCGGAGGCCCACCCGTGAGGGCACGGCCGCGGCCGCGGCCGCGGGCCCTGCTCGCCGCGACACTCGCCGCCGTGCTCCTGTCCGGCTGCGCCCAGTCCGTCGACCCGATCGAACGGCTGGGCAAGAAGGCGGCGCAGAAGGTGCAGCGTCCGGACCGGGCGTACCGCCGCTGGGGTCTGAGCGCTCCGCTCGCCCCCGCGCCCCGGCCGGCCCGGCCCGCGGGCGGCCCGGGCCGGACGGGAGATGGGCTGCCACCGGTCCTCGATCGCGTCCCCACCCAGGACAAGGTCGTCTTCCTGGCGTACGACGAAGACATCGAGGGCGACCCCCGGTTCGTGGACATGGTCCGTGAACTGCGGCTCCCCGTCAGCGTGTTCCTCACGGCCGACGGCGCCGGGCCGAAGGGCGCGGATGCCGCGCGCCTGCGGGCGGCCGGTGCGGGCGTCCAGAACCACGCCCTGGGCCACTTCGTGCTGCGCGGCCGCTCCTACGGCGAACAGCGCGCCGAGATCTGCGGACAGCGGGACCGGCTGACGGCGCGCCCGGGCCCCGGCCCACGGCTGCTCCGCCCACCGCACGGCGTCTACGACCGCACCACCCTCCGCGCGGCGGCGGACTGCGGCGTCTCGGCGGTGATCCTCTGGCGCCCCGTACCGCCACCGTACGGCGCGGGCACGGCCCTGCATCCGGGCGACATCGTCCGCCCCCGCGGGACCGGCCGCCGACTCGCCTCCCCGACCGCGGAGACGGCGCGCCTCCTGCGCCGCATCCAGGCGAGCGGGTTCACGGTGGCCCGCCTGGAGGACTACCTGTAGCGCGGGCCGGGGAACGGGCTGCGGAACGACCCCCGGATCAGCCCGTCCTGGGCGCCGCGCCGCGGCCGACTGGCACTCCGCTTGACCGAGTGCTAATCGCGGTCATAGTCTCGGCTCTGGCACTCGGCAGTGACGAGTGCCAACAAAGCGACGGGCAGGTCCGGCACCCGCGACGACGGATCCACCTGGTCGCCACCTCAGACAGTTAACCCCGTGAGATCTCCGAAGGGGGAGGTCGGATCGTGACGACCACCAGCTCCAAGGTTGCCATCAAGCCGCTCGAGGACCGCATCGTGGTCCAGCCGCTGGATGCTGAGCAGACCACCGCCTCTGGCCTGGTCATTCCGGACACCGCCAAGGAGAAGCCCCAGGAGGGCGTCGTCCTGGCCGTGGGCCCGGGCCGCTTCGAGAACGGCGAGCGTCTTCCGCTCGACGTCAAGACCGGCGACATCGTGCTGTACAGCAAGTACGGCGGCACCGAGGTGAAGTACAACGGCGAGGAGTACCTCGTCCTCTCGGCTCGCGACGTGCTCGCGATCATCGAGAAGTAATTCACCGAAGCAGATTGCTCTGAACTGCGCCCCTGGCCCCCCGCGACCGATCAGCCGGGCGCCGGGGGCGCGGTTCGTTCTTCACCGTGATGACGGCCGTTCCCCGGGGGCTGCCGGGCATCGCATCCGAGAGGACTGAAACGCTCCATGGCGAAGATCCTGAAGTTCGACGAGGACGCCCGTCGCGCCCTCGAGCGCGGCGTCAACAAGCTTGCCGACACGGTCAAGGTGACGATCGGTCCCAAGGGCCGGAACGTCGTGATCGACAAGAAGTTCGGCGCGCCCACCATCACCAACGACGGTGTCACCATCGCCCGTGAGGTCGAGGTCGACGACCCGTACGAGAACCTCGGCGCCCAGCTGGTGAAGGAGGTGGCGACCAAGACCAACGACATCGCGGGTGACGGTACGACCACCGCCACCGTGCTCGCCCAGGCGCTGGTGCGCGAGGGTCTGAAGAACGTCGCCGCGGGTGCCTCCCCGGCCTCCCTGAAGAAGGGCATCGACGCCGCCGTCGCCGCGGTGTCCGAGGACCTCCTCGCCACCGCCCGCCCGATCGACGAGAAGTCCGACATCGCCGCCGTCGCCGCGCTGTCCGCCCAGGACCAGCAGGTCGGCGAGCTGATCGCCGAGGCGATGGACAAGGTCGGCAAGGACGGCGTCATCACCGTCGAGGAGTCCAACACCTTCGGTCTCGAGCTGGACTTCACCGAGGGCATGGCGTTCGACAAGGGTTACCTGTCGCCGTACTTCGTGACGGACCAGGAGCGCATGGAGGCCGTCCTCGACGACCCGTACATCCTCATCAACCAGGGCAAGGTCTCCTCGATCGCGGACCTGCTGCCGCTGCTGGAGAAGGTCATCCAGGCCGGCTCCTCCAAGCCGCTGCTGATCATCGCCGAGGACGTCGAGGGCGAGGCCCTGTCCACGCTCGTCGTGAACAAGATCCGCGGCACCTTCAACGCCGTCGCGGTGAAGGCCCCCGGCTTCGGCGACCGCCGCAAGGCGATGCTGGAGGACATGGCCGTCCTCACCGGCGCCACGGTCATCTCCGAGGAGGTCGGCCTCAAGCTCGACCAGGTCGGCCTGGACGTGCTGGGCTCCGCCCGCCGCGTGACGGTCACCAAGGACGACACGACCATCGTCGACGGTGGTGGCAAGTCCGGTGACGTCACCGGCCGTATCGCCCAGATCAAGGCCGAGATCGAGAACACCGACTCCGACTGGGACCGCGAGAAGCTCCAGGAGCGTCTTGCCAAGCTGGCCGGCGGCGTGTGCGTGATCAAGGTCGGCGCCGCCACCGAGGTGGAGCTGAAGGAGAAGAAGCACCGTCTGGAGGACGCCATCTCCGCGACCCGCGCCGCGGTCGAGGAGGGCATCGTCTCCGGTGGTGGCTCCGCTCTGGTCCACGCCTCCAAGGTGCTGGACGGCGGCCTCGGCAAGCAGGGCGACGAGGCGACCGGTGTCGCCATCGTCCGCCGCGCGGTCGTCGAGCCGCTGCGCTGGATCGCCGAGAACGCCGGCCTCGAGGGCTATGTCATCGCCTCCAAGGTCGCCGAGCTCGAGAAGGGCCAGGGCTACAACGCCGCCACCGGCGAGTACGGCGACCTGATCAAGGCCGGCGTCATCGACCCGGTCAAGGTCACCCGCTCCGCCCTGGAGAACGCAGCCTCCATCGCCTCCCTGCTGCTGACGACCGAGACGCTGGTCGTCGAGAAGAAGGAAGAGGAAGAGCCGGCCGCGGCCGGTCACGGCCACGGTCACTCCCACTGACGCGAGCCGACCAGCGGTACTGGGGCCCGGCACTCTCGGGGGTGCCGGGCCTTGCGCTGTCCGCCCCCGGCCCGCCTGGCGGCCGATGGCTCACTCTGCCGGGCGCATCCGGGCCGTCATCGGCCTCACCCACGACAACGGGACCCGGCCGGGCGGCTCGCGGCCCGAGGTCCCGTTGCCTTCTAGACCTCGAGCACGTCCAGTTCCCCCAGTTGTTCCATCAGGCCCAGCCGGTCGTACTGCCACCAGCCCTCGACGATCTTTCCGTCGGCTCCGCACCGGAAGACCGTCGTGCCGGTCGTGGTGACCTCCCTGCCCGTCGGCGGGATGCCGAGGAACTCGCCCGTGTGCCTGCCCTTCCAGGACCAGCGGGTGCACACCTTGTCCCCCTCGGCGATCTGGTCCTCGACGGTGAACGCGAAGTCGAAACCGGCCCGCCACTCCCGGATCTCGCGCCGCATCGCGTCCATCCCGATGGTGTCCTGCTCGTTGGCGGGATCGTGGCCGTGGTAGTTCTCGGCGAGCAGCCCGTCGAGCGGCGGCAGCTCGCCCCGGGCGGCGACGACGTCGAAGTACCGCCGTACGTTCGCCACGTACAACTGCTCGTCCCGCACCACCACCAGGTCCGTTAAGACGGGCATCTCGTCGCAGAGGGCGATCATGTCGTGGAAGATGCGGTCGGTCTCCGGAAGGTTCGAGGTCCGCATCGCCTCCTCGTAGGAGGGGAACTCCACGATCTCGATGAAGTGCGAGGCGTCCGACCTGTCCTTGCCGATCAGGCTGTGTGTGGCACTCCGTCTGCCGCCGGTCTGTTCGAGCCATGTGTCCACGAGCCGGTTCATCTCGTCGAACCGGCTGGTCCTGCAATCGATGAGCTGCACGAATGTCATGACGCCGCCTCCGGCCCCCCTGGGTCCGGCAGATACGCCCATCCTCCCACCCGAGGGACGGCGTCACCTCTCCCGCAGCGGCCCGCGCCTGCGGCACCGCACGGCCGTGCCCGGTTGCTACTGCGGTCCGAACCTGCGCCCCGTCCGGGTGGTGATCCCGCCCAGCAGCGCACGCGGCGTCACCTTGACCACGCCCATCAGCGCCTTGTAGCGAGGGTCGGGAATGGACACCGTCCTGCCCCGGGCCAGATCCGCGAGTGCGGTGGCGACCAGCTTGTCGGCGTCCAGCCACATCCAGCCGGGGATGCTCTCCGTCCCCATTCCGGCGCGATCGTGGAACTCCGTGCGTACGAAGCCGGGGCACAGCACCATCAGCCGTACGCCCGATCCGGCCAGTTCCCGTGCCGCGCCCTGGGTGAACTGCACGACCCACGCCTTGGACGCGCCGTACGTGCCGCGCGGGACGAACGCCGCCACCGAGGCCACGTTGACGATCCCGCCGCGGCCGCGGGTGCGCATCGACTCCGCCGCCGCGCTCGTCAGCCGCAGCACCGCCTCGCAGTGCACCTTGAGCATGCGCAGCTCGTCCGCCATGGGTACGTCGAGGTAGTGGCCCTTGTTGCCGAAGCCCGCGTTGTTGACGAGCAGGTCGACCGGGTTCTTCAGCTCGGACAGGCGCGCGGCCACCGCATCGATGCCCTCGTCGGTGGCGAGGTCCGCGGTCAGCACCTCCGCCTCGATGCCGTGCCGGTCGTGCAACTCCGTCGCGTGCTCGCGCAGCCGCTTGGTGTCGCGCGCCACCAGGACGAGGTCATGGCCGTCGGCGGCCAGCCGCCGTGCGAACGCGGCGCCGATGCCCGCGGTCGCTCCTGTAATCAGAGCCGTTGTCATGGGCCAACGATAGTGACCCGGACGGATCGAGTCCGCCTGCCGGACCGGGCATTCCGCCGGCTCCACCGCCAACGTCCCTGTGCGGTACGTCAGTTCCCGGCGGGGCGCATCTGCATGTAACGACGTGCCGCCGCGGCGGTCTCCGGGTGCAGCGCCTCGCCCGCCGCCAACAGGTCCGGCAGCAGATGTCGTTCCGTGGTGGACGCGCGGAATTGAAGGGCGACGGTGATGTCGTGCCCGGGCCGGTGCACGATCTCGATGGGGTCGCCCGTCCGCGTCTCACCCGGTTCGATCACGCGCAGATACGCTCCCGGTGCCCCCCGGTGCGTGAACCGCCTGACCCAGCCCCGCTCGCCCAGGTGTCCCTGGAAGGTGCGGCAGGGGATCCGCCCGGAGGTCACCTCGAGCACCAACTCCGAGCCGACGCGCCAGCGCTCGCCGATCAGGGCGCCGGACACGTCGAGTCCCTCCGTGGTGAGGTTCTCGCCGAACGAGCCGTTCGGCAGCGGGCGGCCGAGCTCGCGCTCCCACGCGTCCAGGTCCTCACGGGCGAACGCGTACACCGCCTGGTCGTCGCCGCCGTGATGCCGAAGGTCGCACACCGCGTCCCCGGCCAGCCCGCTCGCGCCGGTTCCCTTGGGCCCGGGGGCGGTCACGCGCACCGGCCCGTCCGCGGGCCGCTTGTCGATGCCCGTCATCCCCAGCGGCTGGTCGGTGTAGTCGACGGCCACGGGCCGGCCCAGATTCAGAGACAGAAGCTTCATGTCCGCACCGTAGGGGACGAAAGGTCAAAGCGTCGATGCAATATCTGCCGCCTTGTCCAAGATTCCCTTATGCTTGCACGGTGATCGAGGCTCGACATCTCCGTGTGCTGCGCGCTGTGGCCGCCACCGGTTCCTTCTCCGCGGCAGGGCGCGAGCTGGGCTGCACCCAGCCCGCGGTCAGTCAGCAGATGAAGGCGCTCGAGGCGTCGGCCGGTACCCCCCTGCTCGTCCGCAACGGCCGCGAGATGCGTCTGACCCAGGCCGGCGAGGCGCTGGTGCGGCACGCGGCGGGCATCCTCGCCGGGCTGACCGCCGCCGAGGAGGAGGTCGCCGCCATCGCGGGACTGAGGGCCGGCCGGGTCCGCCTCGTCTCCTTCCCGAGCGGCAGTTCCACCCTCGTGCCCACCGCGCTCGCCGCCCTGCGGGCCGCGCATCCCGGCACCCGCGTCTCCCTGGAGGAGGCCGAACCGCCCGAGTCGGTGGAGACGCTGCGCGCGGGAGACTGCGACATCGCGCTCGCGTTCCGCTACGAAGGGGCCGCCGGCGCCGAGGAGTGGGACGACCTGGTCGTCCGCCCACTGCTCGTCGACCGTCTCGTCGGGCTCGTTCCCGAGGGGCACCGGCTGGCGCGCGCGGAGTCGGTCGCCATCGGCGAGCTCGCCGGGGAACCGTGGATCGCGGGCTGCCCGCGCTGTCGTGGGCAACTGGTGCAGGCATGCGAGAGCGCGGGCTTCACGCCCCGTATCGACTTCGCGACCGACGACTATCCGGCGGTGGTCGGCCTGGTCGGCGCCGGTCTCGGTGTGGCCGTACTGCCGCAGCTCGCGATCGAGTCCGTGCGGCCGAGGGGTGCGCGGCCCGTCACCCTGGAGCCCGCGGTACGGCGGGAGATCGTCGCGCTCACCCTGCCGGATCTGGCACAGGTGCCCGCGGTGGCGGCGACGCTCGAGGAACTGGCGCGGGCGGCGCGCCGATAGAGGCAGGAGCGGATCCTCCGGATGCGGAGCGGTCCCCCAGGGAGCGGTCCCTGCGCTCCATCCCCCAGAAAAGTCCCCCTGTACCCCTCGCCCCCGAACCGCCTCCCGGGCGGTGCCCACGCCAAAAATGGGCACACGTGTGCGCGCCCGTAGTGAAGAAACGTTCCTTCAGTTGTTCGAGTGGCTACTGCCCCCACTGGTCGTGGAGGCCGGTACCAGCCGGTTCCGCGCCCGTCCCATGAGTTCTTCCCGTTCGTCCTCGGTCAGCCCGCCCCACACGCCGTACGGCTCGCGCACCGCCAGTGCGTGGGCCGCGCACTCCGCGCGTACGGGGCACCTCATACAGACCTCCTTGGCCGAGTTCTCACGAGCGCTCCGGGCCGCCCCTCGTTCGCCCTCCGGATGGAAGAAGAGCGAACTGTCGACTCCACGGCAGGCCGCATGGAGCTGCCAGTCCCACAGATCCGCGTTCGGACCGGGAAGGCGGGAGAAATCTGCCATTGCGTGTCCCCTTGTTGCCGTTCTGGGCGGATATGTGTGTCCCCGACCGTACAACGACGATCTTAGGAGATGAAAATATGACTCATTGCGAATCTAGCCCTAGACACCAGCAAACGGGAAGAAAAACGGCTAAATGGGGCATAGGTTGTGGTGAAAGTTCGAGGGTCCGCCGCGCATGTCTGCACCGTGTCCGAGCCCTCACGTACAGTGCCGAAGATGGCTTGCTGCACCGTAACTCTTTCGAGTGACCATCGTTGAGAGTGCGGAGGCGGTTGAAACAACAAGCGCTCGGGCAGGCGTCCGAGGGCGTCGACCGCACAGGTGACGATTCGTACCAGCCTGGAGGCTCAAGGTGACGCGCATCAGCTGCGGAGGGCGGTCATGACATCCGTCCTCGTCTGCGACGACTCCCCGCTTGCCCGAGAGGCGCTCCGCCGCGCGGTGGCGACCGTGCCCGGCGTCGAGCGCGTGACGACGGCGGCCAACGGCGAGGAAGTCCTCCGCCGCTGGGGGGCCGACCGCTCGGACCTGATTCTGATGGACGTACGCATGCCCGGTCTGGGCGGCGTCGAGACCGTGCGGCGTCTGCTGTCCGCCGACCCCGGTGCGCGCATCATCATGCTCACCGTCGCCGAGGACCTGGACGGTGTGGCGCTCGCGGTGGCCGCCGGCGCGCGCGGATATCTGCACAAGGACGCCTCGCGCGCCGAGCTGCGGGCGACCGTGACGCAGGCACTCGCCGACCCCACCTGGCGGCTCGCGCCGCGGCGGCTGCGCTCCGCCGAGATGGGCGCCGCGCCGACACTCACCGCGCGTGAGATCCAGGTGCTCGAGGGCATGAGCCACGGCCGCTCCAACGCGGAGATCGGTCGCGAGCTCTTCCTCTCCGAGGACACCGTGAAGACGCACGCCCGGCGGTTGTTCAAGAAGCTCGGCGCCTCGGACCGCGCGCACGCCGTGGCGCTCGGCTTCCGGTGGGGCCTGGTCCGTTAAGTGGATCACCGCGGGGGTACGCAGATCCCCGCCTACCGCACGGTGGGCGGGGTTGGCAACACGGCCCGCCGGGTGCCCGCTGCTCGTTTCGCCGCGGATGCCGCATCCTTGGAGGTGTGGAGTTCCTCGGGGACGAGTCGATCGAGCGGGAGGGGAGGGCGCAGGAGATGAGTTCCGGCGCACCTGCTCATAACGCTTCGGTGCACAACTACGGACGCGGTGCCACGGACCGGACGACGCCAAGGCACCATGGACCGATGCGCGACGACGAGACAACGGTGATCGGTGCGCTCGTCCATCGTGCCGTCGACGGCGACGAGCAGGCGACCCATGACCTGCTCGCGCGCGTCCATCCACTGGCGCTGCGCTACTGCCGTACGCGGCTGTCCCGTCTGCCCGGAGACGCCCGGCACTTCGTCGAGGACCTGGCGCAGGAGGTCTGCGTCGCCGTCCTCCTCGCGCTGCCGCGTTACAAGGACACCGGGCGCCCCTTCGAGGCCTTCGTCTTCGCGATCGCCGCGCACAAGGTCGCTGACCTTCAGCGCGCGGCGATGCGTCACCCCGGCTCGACGGTCGTCCCGTCGGACGAGATGCCGGAGCGCCCGGACGACTCCCTCGGGCCCGAGGAGCGCGCGCTGCTCAGCAGCGACGCCGAATGGGCCAAGAAGCTCCTGGCCAACCTGCCCGAGAACCAGCGGGAACTGCTCCTGCTGCGCATCGCGGTGGGCTTGACTGCCGAGGAGACGGGTCAGATGTTGGGAATGTCACCGGGAGCGGTGCGGGTGGCCCAGCACAGGGCCCTGAGTCGGCTGCGCGCGCTCGCGGAGCAGTAGACGCGGCTTCCCCCGGCGGTACGGCGGGCGCCCTGGCGGTCATGATCCGTCGGCTCCGGGGCGGTACCGGCCGAGCACGGCGATCCGTGCCCCGGCCCCCCATATGAACAGGCGTCCCCTCGGTTCCGTACGAACATACGAAGCCGAGGGTCACATCGAACCGTGGAATGAGAGAGCCGTGCTTCCCGTTAGCATGGACATCCGCACCGATCAAGGCCATTTGGGGAAGGTGTCATGACTGCATACGTCGACGGAGTGCCCGAGAAGTTCGCGACACTCGGGCTGACCTACGACGACGTGCTGCTGTTGCCGGGCGCGTCCGACATGGCACCCGACGAGATCGACACCGCCTCGTACGTCTCCAGGAACGTCCGGGTCAACATCCCGCTTCTGTCCGCCGCCATGGACAAGGTGACCGAGTCGCGGATGGCGATCGCGATGGCGCGCCAGGGCGGCGTCGGGGTGCTGCACCGCAACCTGTCCATCGAGGACCAGGCCAACCAGGTCGACCTCGTCAAGCGCTCCGAGTCCGGCATGGTGGCCAACCCCATCACCATCCACCCGGACGCCACGCTCGGCGAGGCGGACGCCCTGTGCGCGAAGTTCCGCATCAGCGGTGTCCCGGTCACCGACCCGGCGGGCAAGCTGCTCGGCATCGTCACCAACCGCGACATGGCCTTCGAGAGCGACCGCTCGCGCCGGGTCAGCGAGGTCATGACCCCGATGCCGCTGGTCACCGGTCGGGTGGGCATCACCGGCGACGAGGCCATGCAGCTGCTGCGCCGCCACAAGATCGAGAAGCTTCCGCTGGTCGACGACGAGAACGTCCTCAAGGGCCTGATCACGGTCAAGGACTTCGTGAAGGCCGAGCAGTACCCGAACGCGGCGAAGGACCCCGAGGGCCGCCTCATCGTCGGCGCCGCCGTGGGTGTCGCGGGTGACGCCTTCGAGCGTGCCCAGGCCCTGATCGAGGCGGGCGTCGACTTCATCGTCGTCGACACCGCGCACGGCCACTCGCGACTGGTCGGCGACATGGTCGCCAAGATCAAGTCGAACTCCTCGGGCGTCGACGTCATCGGCGGCAACATCGCCACCCGCGACGGTGCCCAGGCGCTCATCGACGCCGGCGTGGACGGCATCAAGGTCGGGGTCGGCCCAGGCTCCATCTGCACCACCCGGGTGGTCGCCGGCATCGGCGTCCCGCAGGTCACCGCCATCTACGAGGCGGCGCTGGCCGCCAAGGAGGCCGGTGTCCCGGTCATCGGCGACGGTGGTCTGCAGTACTCCGGCGACATCGCGAAGGCACTGGTCGCCGGCGCCGACACGGTGATGCTGGGCTCGCTGCTGGCCGGCTGCGAGGAGTCCCCCGGAGAGCTGCTCTTCATCAACGGCAAGCAGTTCAAGTCGTACCGCGGCATGGGCTCGCTGGGCGCCATGCAGTCCCGGGGCGACCGCAAGTCCTTCTCCAAGGACCGCTACTTCCAGGAGCGCATCGCCTCCGACGACGAGCTGATCCCCGAGGGCATCGAGGGCCAGGTGCCCTACCGCGGCCCGCTGTCCTCGGTGGTCCGCCAGCTGGTCGGCGGTCTGCGCCAGTCGATGTTCTACGTCGGCGGCAGGACGGTGCCGGACCTCCAGACGAAGGGGCAGTTCGTCCGGATCACCTCCGCGGGCCTCAAGGAGAGCCACCCGCACGACATCCAGATGACGGTCGAGGCACCGAACTACAGCGGCAAGAAGTGATCCACGCCCGCGTGGAGCGGGTGTGACACGCGGGCGAGACCGCGTCCGAGGGCGGTCCCGGAGCTTCCGGGACCGCCCTCGCCGTACATCCGGGGCGCCCTCCGGCAATGGCGTCGGCGATACTGGAAGACGCTGAAACGCATCAGGGAAAGGCCACAGACGTGACTGAGATCGAGATCGGGCGCGGCAAGCGCGGCCGCCGGGCGTACGCCTTCGACGACATCGCCGTCGTCCCCAGCCGCCGTACGCGGGACCCGAAGGAGGTCTCGATCGCCTGGCAGATCGACGCCTACCGTTTCGAGCTGCCCTTCCTGGCCGCCCCCATGGACTCGGTCGTCTCCCCGGCCACCGCCATCCACATCGGTGAGCTCGGCGGCCTCGGCGTGCTGAACCTCGAGGGCCTGTGGACGCGGTACGAGGACCCGCAGCCGCTGCTCGACGAGATCGCCGAGCTGCCCGCCGAGTCCGCGACGCGCCGGATCCAGGAGATCTACGCGGCTCCCATCAAGGAGGAGCTGATCGGGCAGCGGATCAAGGAGGTGCGCGACTCCGGGGTGGTGACCGCGGCCGCGCTCTCCCCGCAGCGCACGGCACAGTTCTCCAAGGCCGTCGTGGACGCGGGCGTGGACATCTTCGTCATCCGCGGTACGACGGTGTCGGCGGAGCACGTCTCCCACTCGCACGAACCGCTGAACCTGAAGCAGTTCATCTACGAGCTCGACGTCCCGGTGATCGTCGGCGGCTGCGCCACCTACACCGCCGCCCTGCACCTGATGCGCTCCGGCGCGGCCGGTGTGCTGGTCGGCTTCGGCGGCGGCGCCGCGCACACCACGCGCAACGTGCTCGGCATCCAGGTCCCCATGGCCACCGCGGTCGCGGACGTGGCGGCGGCCCGGCGCGACTACATGGACGAGTCCGGCGGCCGGTATGTGCACGTGATCGCGGACGGCGGCGTCGGCTGGTCGGGCGACCTGCCCAAGGCGATTGCCTGCGGTGCCGACTCCGTCATGATGGGCTCGCCGCTCGCCCGTGCCACGGACGCACCCGGCAAGGGCCACCACTGGGGCATGGAGGCCGTCAACGAGGAGCTGCCGCGCGGCAAGAAGGTCGACCTCGGCACGGTCGGCACCATCGAGGAGGTCCTCACCGGCCCCTCGCACACCCCGGACGGCTCGATGAACTTCTTCGGTGCCCTGCGCCGCGCCATGGCCACCACCGGCTACAGCGAACTGAAGGAGTTCCAGCGGGTCGAGGTGACGGTGGCGGACTCGCAGCACAAGCGGTGAGGTGACGGCGCACCGCGCGCGAAGCACTGAAGGGGCCCGGTCCACCCGTCGGGGTGGACGGGCCCCTTCGCGTGCCCGATGCCGCGGGCGGGGTGCGATCGGGGACGGGCGCCGAGCGTGCGTCCGGTTCACAGCCGATGGGCCGCCCCGGTGGGTGTGGCGCCCCGTGTGTCCAGCAGCAGTTGCGCCTTCACCGACAGGCCCTGGAGGTCGTACGTGCGGTGGTGCTGGAGCAGGATCGTCAGGTCGGCGCCCGCCGCCGCCTCGTAGAGGGAGTCCGCGCGCGGGATCGGGCGGTCCAGGACGCTCCAGGCGGGGACGTGCGGGTCGTGGTAGCTGACGGAGGCGCCCAGCTGCATCAGGCGCAGCGCGATCTCGGGCGCGGGGGAGCCCTGCTGGTCGGCGAGGTCCGGCTTGTAGGTGACGCCCAGCAGCAGGACACGGGCGCCGCGGGCCGACTTGCCGTGCTCGTTCAGCAGGGTGGCGGCCCGCTGGACGACGTACTGGGGCATGTGGTTGTTGACCTGCTGCGCCAGCTCGACCATGCGCAGGGTGCGGCCGGTCAGACCCGCCAGGTCCTGCGGGACGGCGTGGCCGCCGGTGCCGGGGCCGGGGCGGAAGGCCTGGAAACCGAACGGCTTGGTCTCCGCGCAGCGGATGACGTCCCACAGGTCGACCCCCAGGTCGTGGCAGAGGACCGCCATCTCGTTGACCAGGGCGATGTTGACCTGACGGTAGTTCGTCTCCAGTACCTGCACGGTCTCCGCCTCGCGGGGCCCACGCGCGCGTACCACCTTGTCGGTGAGGCGTCCGTAGAAGGTGGCGGCGGACTCGGTGCAGGCGGGGGTGAGACCGCCGATCACCTTGGGTGTGTTGGCGGCCCCGAAGTCGCGGTTGCCCGGATCGACCCGGCTGGGCGAGCAGGCGAGGTGGAAGTCGCGTCCGGCGCGCAGCCCGGAGCCCTCCTCCAGCAGAGGGCGCAGGAACTGCTCCGTGGTGCCGGGCGGCACCGGCGACTCCAGGATCACGGTGGTGTGCGGGCGGAGCTGTTCGGCGAGGGTGCGGGCGGCCGCCTCCACCTGGCCGAGGTCGATGGTGCCGTCGGCGCCGCGCTGGGCGGGCGCGCAGATGACGGCGGTGCGGACGCGGCCGAGTTCGGCCGGGTTGGTGGTCGGACGGAATCCCCGCGAGAGCATGCGACGCAGTTCGGCGGCGGTGAGGGAACCGGCTTCCGGCCCCGTCCGGTACCCGAGTGTGGAGATACCGGCGGCGACGGCGGCCTGGGCCAGGGGAAGGCCCAGATGGCCGAGTCCGATGACGGCGAGATCTGCGGGCATGGAGTGGGCCGTCCTTCTCAGTAGCCGAGTCGGATGTGGTGCGCAAGCCCTGTGGACACAATGAGGGAGCGCAATGTCACACTAGGAGTAAATATGACCGATTTGCGGGATTGACGTGGCGCGTTTCCGTGAGTGTTGTCCACAGGCCGCGGGTGCGTGGTGGCCGAAGTCGGGCATCACGGTCAGACTTTGGGCATGGGGAGATGAGCCGGGCTTCGCCGGACGGGTGTGGCCAGCGCGACTGAGCGGGAGGCAGCGGTGAGGACAGGGACACTGGGGCCGGCGCAACGCGCCGAGTCACTGGCGGCGATGGCCGAGCGCGAGCTGGACGTGCTGGTGGTGGGCGCGGGAGTGGTCGGCGCCGGCACCGCGCTGGACGCCGTCACACGCGGTCTGTCCACGGGCCTGGTGGAGGCGCGTGACTGGGCGTCGGGCACCTCCAGCCGGTCCAGCAAACTCATACACGGCGGCCTGCGCTACCTGGAGATGCTCGACTTCGCGCTGGTGCGCGAGGCGCTGAAGGAGCGCGGGCTGCTGCTGGAGCGTCTGGCCCCGCACCTCGTGAAACCGGTCCCCTTTCTGTACCCGCTCCAGCACAAGGGCTGGGAGCGGCTGTACGCGGGTTCCGGCGTCGCGCTCTACGACGCCATGTCGATGGCCCGCGGCCACGGCCGCGGCCTTCCGCTGCACCGGCACCTGACCCGCAGTCACGCGCTGCGCGTCGCCCCCTGCTTGAAGAAGGGCTCGCTGGTCGGCGCCCTGCAGTACTACGACGCGCAGATGGATGACGCCCGCTATGTCGCCACCCTGGTCCGCACGGCCGCCTGGTACGGGGCGAAGGTCGCCAATCGCGCGCGCGTGACGGGATTCCTGCGCGAGGGCGAGCGGGTCGTCGGTGCCACGGTGCAGGACGTGGAAGGAGGCGGCGAGTACCAGATCCGCGCCCACCAGATCGTGAACGCGACCGGGGTGTGGACGGACGACACCCAGGCCATGGTCGGCGAGCGGGGGCAGTTCCACGTCAGGGCGTCCAAGGGCATCCATCTGGTCGTACCGAAGGACCGGGTCAGCTCGTCGACCGGCCTGATCCTGCGCACCGAGAAGTCCGTCCTCTTCGTCATACCGTGGGGCAGGCACTGGATCATCGGCACGACCGACACCGACTGGAACCTCGACAAGGCGCACCCGGCGGCCTCCAGCGCGGACATCGACTATCTGCTGGAGCATGTGAACTCGGTGCTCGCGGTCCCGCTCACCCGGGACGACGTGGAGGGCGTGTACGCGGGCCTGCGGCCCCTGCTCGCCGGGGAGTCGGACGCCACCAGCAAGCTGTCCCGCGAGCACACCGTGGCCCACCCGGTGCCGGGTCTCGTGGTGGTGGCGGGCGGCAAGTACACCACCTACCGGGTGATGGCCAAGGACGCCGTCGACGAGGCGGTACGCGGCCTCGACCGGCGCGTGGCCGAGTGCGTCACCGAGGACATCCCGCTGCTCGGCGCCGAGGGCTACCGGGCGCTGTGGAACGGGCGGGCGCGGATAGCGGAGCGCACGGGCCTTCATGTGGTGCGGGTGGAGCATCTGCTGAACCGCTACGGGTCGCTGGCCGAGGAGGTGCTCGACCTGATCGTGGCCGATCCTTCGCTGGGCGAGCCGCTCCAGGCGGCGGACGACTATCTGCGTGCGGAGATCGTCTACGCCGCCTCGCACGAAGGCGCGCGGCACCTCGACGACGTGCTGACCAGGCGGACGCGCATCTCCATCGAGACGTTCGACCGCGGCACGCGCAGCGCCCGGGAGGTGGCCGAGCTGATGGCGCCGGTGCTCGGCTGGGACCGGGACCAGATAGAACGGGAAATCGAGCACTACGACAAGCGGGTGGAGGCGGAGCGCGAGTCGCAGCGGCAGCCGGACGATCTGACGGCGGACGCGGCCCGGCTCGGCGCACCGGACATCGTGCCGCTGTAGTCGGACACCACACCGCTCACCGCCGCCGCGGGCCGGACCCCCGGGTGCGGGACCGGATCGCCCGGACGAGTGAGGCGGTCCGGGACGGCCCCCGCGAGCAGGGCCGCTCTAGAAGGTGCGGGGGCAGAACTCCGACGTGAGCAGGGCCCGTTCCAGTCCGGGGTCCTCGAATCCATCCGTGTCGACACGGAAGGTGAGGACGTGTCGGCCGTCGACGGTCGCCGCGCTGCGCACATAACTGCCGGAGATCCGCCCGTCGTGTCCCCACACCGTCGTGCCGCACGAAAGCTTCTCCGGATAGAGCCCCATGCCGTACACGCCCTGTGCGGCGCGGGTGTCGAGCATCTCGCCGAGCTGGCGCCGGGGCAGCAGTGCGCCGCCGAGCAGGGCCGCGTAGAAGCGGTCGAGATCGGCCAGCGTGGTCACCAGCTCGCCGGACGCCCCGGCCACGCGGGGGTCGAGCTCGGTGACGTCGGACCCGTCGGCGGCGTAGGCGCGGCCGTGCGGCGCGGGAAGGGCGGTGCGGCCGCCCGGGAAGGACGTGCCCGTCAGCCGGAGGGGAGCGATGATGCGCCGCTCGGCCTCGACGGCGTACGAGCGACCGGTGATCTGCTGGACGATCATGCCGAGCAGGACGTAGTTGGTGTTGGAGTACGCGAAGCGACCCCGCGCGGTCGGCGGGTGGGCGAGTGCGATGCGCACGGCCTGGAGCGGGGTCAGGGGGACGAGACCCTTGGTGTCCGCGGTGAAGTCGGCCAGGCCGCTGGTGTGGGTGAGCAGGGCGCGCAGGGTCAGCGTGCGGCCGTCGTTGCCCGCGCCGCGTACCAGCCCCGGCAGATGGTCCTCCACCGAGTCCGACAGGGACAGCCGGTGCTCGGCGGCCAGTTGCAGTACCACCGTGGCGATGAAGGTCTTGGTGACGCTGCCGGCGCGGAAGTGGTCGGCGCGGGCGATCCCGGGACCGGCGTGTGCGAAGTGCGAGTCCGTCCCGTCCCGGGCCAGCAGCGCGGCCGAGGCCGCGGGCGCGCTGGCCTCCACCGCGAGCCGGGGCAGGACGACGTCCGTCTCCACGGGCAGGCGGGCCTGCGAGCCGCCCGGGGCGATTCCGAGCAGCGCCAGGCATACCGGTACGCCCAATAGGGTCCGGGTCCGGGGTGTCCGGCGCAGCGGCATCGGATTCCTTCCTCGTCGCGGCCCATCATGGAGGACGACCCTGTGACGGGGTCGGGCAGGGCCCGCGTGGCACCGGCTCCGGCGGCGGGGCAGGGGCGTGACGGCGGCCCGTGCCGGGCACCGTGGCGCACCCCGAGGCCTCGACGGCGCGGTGTTCGTGCGGAGGGACGTCCTCGGGCGCGGGGCGAGCCGCGGGATCAGGGGCACCCTGGGCGTTGGACGGTCCGTGCGTGAGGGACAATGGAGGCTCTGTCAGGGCGGGTTGCATGAGGGGACGCATGTCGGAGGCGGAGCGGGCGGGCACACCCCGTCAGGACAAGAGCGAACGTCTCCTCGCCGGGCGCTACCGGCTGGGGGATGTACTCGGCCGCGGCGGCATGGGCACCGTGTGGCGCGCCAAGGACGAGACCCTGGGCCGCACGGTCGCCGTGAAGGAGCTGCGGTTCCCCTCGAGCATCGACGAGGACGAGAAGCGCCGGCTCATCACCCGCACGCTGCGTGAGGCCAAGGCGATCGCCCGGATCCGCAACAACGGCGCGGTGACCGTCTTCGACGTGGTCCACGAGGACGACCGGCCCTGGATCGTGATGGAGCTGATCGAGGGCAAGTCCCTCGCCGAGGTCATCCGCGAGGACGGCCTGCTGGAGCCGAAGCGGGCCGCGGAGGTGGGCCTCGCGGTCCTCGACGTGCTGCGCGCCGCGCACCGCGAGGGCATCCTGCACCGCGACGTGAAGCCGTCGAACGTGCTGATCGCCGAGGACGGCCGCGTCGTTCTCACGGACTTCGGCATCGCGCAGGTCGAGGGCGACCCGTCCATCACCTCCACCGGCATGCTCGTCGGCGCGCCCTCCTACATCTCGCCGGAGCGGGCGCGCGGCCACAAGCCGGGCCCGGCGGCGGACCTGTGGTCGCTCGGCGGGCTGCTGTACGCGGCGGTCGAGGGCGTGCCGCCCTACGACAAGGGATCGGCCATCGCCACGCTGACGGCGGTGATGACCGAGCCGGTCGAGGAGCCGAAGCACGCGGGCCCGCTGAAGAACGTCATCTACGGGCTGCTCGCCAAGGATCCCCAGCAGCGGCTGGACGACCGGGGCGCGCGGGCGATGCTCGCCGAGGTCATCCACGCGCCCGATCCCAAGGAGGCGCAGCCGGCCGACGCGACCCGGGTCGTGGCCCTGCCGCCGGCACCCGAGGGGCCTGCGGGCACGGGGGCCGACAGCCCGGAGCCCGGGGCCAAGCGGGGTGAGGAGGCCGCCGAGCGGCTGCGCGGGGCGCTCAGGTCCGTGCGCAAGGCCGCGGTGTCGGCCGGCGCGGCCACGGCCGCCGCCGCGACGGCGGCGCGGTCCAGGACCTCGGGATCCACGACCGACGAGACGTCCGAGGCCGCGTCGTCCGGGAGCCCGGCGGCGCCCGCGGCCGGGACGCCCGGTGTGCCCCGTCCGGCGGCCGCCTCGTCCGGCGAGAGGGACACCACCGCCGTCGTCGGATCGGACTCCGGTACGGCGAAGCCGAGTTCGGGCTGGCCCATCGTGCCCGACCCGGACCGGCCGCCGCGTCCGGCCCAGCCGCCGCGGGCCCCGATCACCGATGTGGTGCCGAAGCGCACGCTGGTGATCGTCGCCGTCGTGGTGGCCCTCGCCGTGCTCGGGACGGTGCTCGCGATCGCTCTCCACGGTGGCGACGGCGGCTCGCAGGACAGCAAGAAGGGGGCCGCCAAGTCGGCCGTGTCCGGGGAGGCCACCGCCGGCGGCGGGACCAAGGACGACGGCTCGCACACGGACAGCGGCACCGCGACCGGCGATCCGGACGAGCGGAACACCGGGGGCGGTTCGCCGGCGGCGAGCGCCAGTGCGAGCGGCAGCGCCCCGTCGGCCCCGTCGGACGACAACGAGGCGACGACGCCGTACAAGGGCGGTCAGGGCTATTCGATCGGGCTGCCGGACGGCTGGAAGTACAGCTCGTCGGACTCCGCCGGGGACCGCTTCACCGGCCCCGACGGGCAGCGGCTGCTCGTCGCCTGGACGTCCACGCCCAAGGACGATCCGGTGGCCGACTGGAAGAACCAGGAGCGCTACATGACGCGCTCCCAGTACAAGCGGATCCGGATCGAGAAGGTGGACTACCGCGGCTGGAACACCGCCGACTGGGAGTTCTCGTACTCCGACGGAGGCACCGCCTACCGGGTCATCGACCGCGGGTTCGTCGTCAACGCGCACCAGGGTTACGCACTGCTGTACACGGCGAAGGCGTCCGGCTGGGACGGCGATCCGCGCAAGGACACCTGGAAGGCGCTGACGGAGACCTTCCGCCCCAAGTCGTGATGTTCCACGCATCGCGCTGATGTTCGACGCGGTTGTGTGGCGGGGAGATATGACATCCCCGGGTTGCAGGTTGCCTCCGGCACGTATCGTGAGGGATTGCGGACCGTACGCATCCAGAACGGGACGCAAGGCGAACGGAATTGACCAACCGGGCGGCAGGGGGAGGCATCGTGGACGACTATGCGGGTCGGGTGCTCGCCGACCGCTACCGCCTGCCGCTGCCACCCCCCGACGAGTACGAACTGGCCGAGACGCGCGCCTTCGACACCTACAGCGGTCAGGAAGTCCTGGTACGCCAGGTGCCGTTGCCCGAGGTGGTCGAGGCCGAGGTGCTCGGCGCGGACGGACTGCCCGAGGGATTCGTGGCGCGCGAGGGCCGGTCCCGGGGCGCCTCCGCCCGCACGGCGGCCACACGACGGCCGGCCGAACCCGCGGTGCGCCGTGCGATCGAGGCGGCGCAGGCCGCCGCGCAGATACCCGACCACCCCCGGCTCGACCAGGTCTTCGACGTGTTCGCCGAGAGCGGTTCGCTGTGGATAGTGAGCGAACTGGTGGCGGCACGTCCGCTGGAGGACCTGCTCGAGCAGAGCCCGCTGACGCCGTACCGGGCCGCCGAGGTCGCCGCCGACGTCCTCATGGCGCTGCGCGTGCTGCACGCCCACGGCTGGGTGCACCGCAACATCACCGCGCGCACGGTCCTCGTCTGCGACGACGGACGCGTGGTCCTGACCGGTCTGGCGACCGGCGCCGCGGAGGAAGCGCTGTGCGGCTACGACCCGGTGCCACCAGGGGAGTCCGAACCGGCCGACGCCACAGCGGCCGGGGCCGGTGACGTTCCCGGCTCCCGGCCCGGTGCCCCGGCGGACCGCGGTCCCACAGCCGGAGGTCCCGGTGGGCGGCCCACCGGCGGTACGCACGGGCCCGTGGGCGGGGCCGCGCAGGGCATGGACCCGGAGGCCGCGCGGCGGGCCGCGATCGAGGCGCGGGCGGGCGGCGCGGTGCCCGGTGCCGGTATCCCCGGTGGTGTTGTGCCCGCCGCGGGACCCCATGTGCTGGAGTCCGCCGGAGACGTGCGCGCGGCCCGGGCCGGGGCGATCGCCGCGTACCGCGCGGGCGCGCGGGCCGCGGCCCGGGTGCAGGAGGAACAGCGCGGCGACCGGGCGGCGTTGCCCGGACCCCGTACCGCCGGCACCGGCCCCGCGGCACCGTCCCAGGCGTCCGGGGAGGTGGTGGAGCACCGCACCGACACCCCGCCCGGGCAGATCGTCGACCCTTATGGAGTGGGCCGTACGGCGTCCTGGCACGGCGCGGTCCCACGTCCCGTGGCGCCCGTGACCGACGGCCGGGGGCACGCCGCGCTGCCGGGCGGCACCTCCGCGCCGCAGGGAGAGGGCGGCGGCCCGTACGGCACCCCCGGCTCCCGTACGGGCGGGCCGTACGGGACCGCGGCCGCGGGAGCGCCCGGCGCCGTCCCGGCCGCTCCCGGTACCCAGTGGAACCACCGCGGCCCCGCGACCGCACTGGCCGCCGAGCGCGCGCGGCAGGCGCGGATGGCCGTCGTCGGGCCCGTCACCGAACGGTGGGCGCCCGAGCAGGCCGGACCGGTGCACGAGAACTGGCAGTTGGCCGCGCCGATCGGGCCCGCGACCGACCTCTGGGCCCTGGGCGCGCTGTTGTTCCGTGCGGTCCAGGGCCACGCGCCCTACCCCGAGGAGAACACCGCCGAGCTGGTTCAGCTCGTCTGTGCGGAACCGCCCGCCTTCGCCGAGGAGTGCGGATCGCTGCGCCCCGTCGTGGAGTCGCTGCTGCGTCAGGACCCCATCGACCGCCCCGACTTCGAGGAACTGCGGGGCTGGCTGCGCTCCCTCGTCAGATCCGCCCCGGAGCCGGATGCGGGCGCGCATGTCATCGCGGCGCCGCCGGTCGACCCCGGGCGGCTGCCGATCGTGCGCCGCCGCGGCGAGCTGGTCCGCAGGCGTCGCGCCGGGGTTCCCGCGACCACCCACGCCCGTCACAAGCGGGCCAGGGACGACCGGCCACCGCGGCCCCGGAGACTCGGCCGCACCCTGCTTCTGCTGATCCTGCTCGCACTGGCCGCGGCGCTCGCGTACGCCATGGTGTTCATGCCGAAGGCCGACTCCGGCAGCCACGGGGGCGGCACGGTGGGGGAGCGCACCCGTGCCGCGGGTGAAGTGGGCCCTGCTCCGCGGCAGTCCGCCACGAGCGACGCCGGGCGGCCCGGCCGGGAGGGTTCCAAGAGCCCTTCGCCGACCGCCGGTTCGGCGGAGACGCAGACCAGCGGGGGCCAGGCCGCCCAGGGCTTCACGGTGCGGGAGGACCCCGAGGGCTTCCGTGTCGCGGTGGCCGAGGGATGGGAGCGCACGCCGAAGAACGGGCGCTCCCAGGTCGTCTACTCCCGGGGCGACTTCGAGCTGATCGTCGTGCCCGGACGCGACAGCACCGCCACGTACGGCACGGATCCGCTGTCCTACCAGCGGGAGTCGGAGCCCGAACTGCAGCCGTTCCGCGATTCGACCTGGGCCACCTCCAGCGGGATGCGGCGCATCGACGTCGGCGGACGGACCCTGGTCGAGGGGCAGTTCACCTGGACCGACGGTGACGGCCGGGAGCTGTTCGTGCGCAATCTCGTCGTCACCGTGGGCGGCCGCTACCACGTGGTGCAGCTCCGCGGCCCGGAGGCCGAACGCGACGAGGTGACCCGCCTGTACGAACAGGCGGAGCAGACCTACCAGGCGACCGGCTGAGCACGGTCCGTCACCGCTCGCCCCGTTCCGCGCGCCCCGCGAACCTCGCAAAGCTCGTTCAACGCACAAGCAACGGGGTCCGATTGGGCTGAGTGTGCGGTGGTTCCGTCCCGTACGTGGAAGGGAGAACCGTCACAGTGCGGTCTCCGTTCCGCCCCCGCCGGTTCCCTGGGTGGGGGCCCCTCTTTAATGTGACCTCGTCAAGAGCATTGCGGGGAAACGTGAATCAGATGCAGGGCCTGCTCCTCGCGGGCCGCTACCGGCTCGTCGATTCCATCGGCAGCGGCGGCATGGGCCGGGTGTGGCGTGCCCACGACGAGGTGCTGCACCGGGCTGTCGCCATCAAGGAACTGACGGCCGCCCTGTACGTCACGGAAAGTGACCGTGCGGTACTGCTCGCCCGGACCCACGCCGAAGCCAGGGCCGCCGCGCGTATCAACCACTCCGCCGTCGTCACCATCCACGACGTCCTGGAGCACGACAACCGGCCCTGGATCGTCATGGAGTTGGTCGAGGGCGGCTCGCTGGCGGACGCTGTCAAGGAGCGGGGCCGTATCGAGGCACCCGAGGCGGCGCGCATCGGGCTGTGGGTCCTGCGCGCGCTGGGCGCCGCGCACGCGGCGGGCGTCCTCCACCGCGACGTGAAGCCGGGCAACGTGCTGCTCGCCACCGACGGACGTGTGCTGCTCACCGACTTCGGCATCGCGCAGGTCGAGGGCGACTCGACCATCACGCGTACGGGGGAGATCGTCGGGTCCGTCGACTACCTCGCACCCGAGCGGGTCCGCGGCCACGACCCGGGCCCCGCCTCCGACCTCTGGGCGCTCGGCGCCACCCTGTACACGGCGGTGGAGGGCAGATCGCCGTTCCGCCGCACCTCGCCGCTGACCACCATGCAGGCCGTGGTGGACGAGAACCCGGAGCCGCCGCGGTTCGCGGGCGCGCTGGGCCCGGTCATCGCGGCCCTGCTGAGCAAGGATCCGGTGCACCGGCCGGGCGCGGCACAGCTGGAGCAGATGCTGGCCAAGGCCGCCGAGGGACGGCGGCCGAGGTCGGCACAGGAGTACGTATCGACGCAGCACGTCGACCTGCCGCACCGCGAGGACACCACGGTGAACTCCCCGGGGCGGGGTGAGGCGCACGAGGCCCGGGCGGTCGGGCGAACCCAGCCCGCGGCGCCGCCCGCACCGCGTGCGCGGCGCCGCGGCCGCACGGTCGCGCTGGTCCTCGCGGTGGCCGCGGTCGTCGGCGCGGCGGGCGCGGTCGCCGTGAACCGGTTCGCCGACCGGGACACCGGTACCGGCCTGTCCGTCGGTTCCACCTCCGCCTCGGACCCGTCCCCGCCCGCCCAGGGTTCGCAGCAGGCCGGGAGCGGCCTGCCCGACGGGTGGGTGCGCAAGAAGGATCCGGTGGCGGGCTTCACCATCGCCCTTCCGGGCAAGCAGTGGAAGCGCAAGAAGTACGACTCCTTCCAGACCGACTACACGCCCGACGGCGGCCGGCACTTCATCCGCATAGCCATCGACGACTCGCCGGACTTCGACGAGTCGTACGAGCACCAGGTCGACCTCGAACAGCAGATTCAGGGGCTGACCGACTACAACCGGGTGACGCTGCACAAGAACATCTACCGCGACTGCCAAGGCTCCGAGTGGGAGTTCACGTTCACCAAGGACACGCAGTTCCCCGGTCCGCGCCATGACATCGAGGAGACGTACATCGGCCGCAACGGAGTCGAGTACGCCATCTACATGTCCGGTCCGGCGGAGGACTGGGACGCGACGCGCAAGCAGTTCGACGTGCTGCTGAGGGCCTGGCGTCAGCCGACCGGCTGACGGCCGGGGCCGGCACGCCCCCTCGTGCGCCCCCGAACGTCCACCGCACCCCGTCCATACGCCCTCTTGCGTCGCTTGTCGGCCACTGTGACGACAGCGTCCGGGAGGGTTCGTGTCCCGTGCGGCATCATGGGGCTCATGGGGACCGAGGGGGGACACGTCCGTGTGATAGCGGGCCGCTACCGGCTTCAGGAGCGGATCGGCCGGGGCGGCATGGGCGTCGTCTGGCGGGCGACCGACGAGTTGCTCGGCCGGCAGGTCGCGGTCAAGGAGCTCGTCCTCGACGCCTCGCTCTCCACCGAAGAGGCCCGGCTGCAGCGCGAGCGCACCCTGCGGGAGGCGCGCGCGGTCGCGCAGTTGCGGCACCCGCACATCATCGTCGTGCACGACGTCGTCGAGCACGAGGAGCGTCCCTACATCGTGATGGAGCTGATCGACGGAGGCTCGCTCGCCGAGCGCCTGGCCGACCGCGGACCCGTCGACGCGCGCGAGGCCGCCCGGATCGGCATCGCCCTGCTGGGCGCGCTGCGCCGCGCGCACGAATCGGGGGTGCTGCACCGCGACCTCAAGCCCGCGAACGTGCTGATGGAGGCGGAGACCGACCGCGTCGTCCTCACCGACTTCGGTATCGCGCAGGTCGAGGGCGCCACCACGCTCACCGAGAGCGGCTCCTTCGTCGGCTCGCCCGAGTACACCGCACCCGAGCGGATGTCCGGGGTGCGGACCGGGCCCGAGTCCGATCTGTGGTCGCTGGGTGCGCTGCTGTGCGCCGTGCTCAGCGGCGAGTCGCCGTTCCGGCGGGACTCGTTGGGCGGGATCCTGCACGCGGTGGTCGTCGACGAGATCCGGCCTCCCGCGCAGGCCCAGCCGATCCTTCCCGTCGTACGGGGGCTGCTGGAGCGCGATCCGGGCCGGCGTCTGGACGGGGCGGAGGCGGAGCGGCTGCTGCGGGAGTTCCTGGAGACCGGACGGACGCCGAGGGCGCCGGTGGCGTACACGCCGACGCAGCGGGACATGCCCCGGCGCGTCGTGCCGCCGGTCCCGTGGGACGGGCGCGAGGCGGCCGCGCGGCAGGCGGGGGCCGGATCCCCGGCGGGCAAGCCGTCCGCACGGGGCGCCCTGGTAGCGGCCGCGCTGGTCGCGGCGATGGCCGGAGCCGGCGTCTCGGCGGCTGCGCTGCTGCTGCGCGACGGCGGTGGCGCCCCCGGCACGCCCGCGAGTTCGTCGCCGCCGCGTACATCGGTGGGCACGGAGCCGTCCGGCCCGGGGTCTCCGCCCGCCCCCACGGTGACGGTGACGCGCCCGCCCTCCTCGGGCCCGGCGTCCCCTTCGGCATCGGCCACGGTGTCAGGGGCGCCCTCCGGGTATCGGCGGATGCGGGACGCGGGAGGGTTCTCGCTCGCCGTGCCGGAAGGGTTCACGCGTGTCCCGCAGGGCGAGCGGATCTTCTACATGTCGCCCGGCCGGACGTTCCGCATCGGCATCAAGGTGGCCGAACCCGAAGAGGGCGGCCCGCTCGCGGTGATGCGGCGCTCGGCCGCCGACGGGCCGGACAACAACCCGGGTTACCGGGACGGCCGGGTCGTCGGCACGTCGCACGGCGGGAACCCGGCGGCGCTCTGGGAGTTCACCTGGAACGGCTTCTCCGCGGCCGAGGGCCCGCGGCACACCTACGACCTGTGCTGGGAGCAGGGCGGCAGGATGTACGACGTGTGGGTGTCGGCGCCGGTCGGGAAGGCGCGGGAGGCGAAGGAGTACTTCGACGTCGCGGTGGACACGTTCGTCCCGTCCTGAACCGGAGACATCTCACCCGGTGCGTCACGGGTCTGTGACCGGTGTGGGACGGGGGTGGCTGAAGGAGCGCCCGCACGATAAGCATGAGCGCATGAGCACCTACGGGGGAGGGCCTCAACGGCCCGACGAGCCGACGAGTTTCGGACTGCAACCGCCGCGGCCCGGTGTGCCGTACCCGGGCAACCCGTACGCACAGCCGCAACCGCAGGCGGCCTCCCAGCCCCAGGCCGTCCCCACCCGGGTCGCACCGGACGCGCCGCGGGAGCCGGGGGCCGGGCGGCTCGTCGCAGGCCGCTACCGGCTGCTCGCCAAGCTCGGCCACGGGGGCATGGGCACGGTGTGGCGGGCCAAGGACGAAACGGTGGACCGTGAGGTGGCCGTCAAGGAACCGAGGGTCCCCGACCACCTCCCCGAGCGCGAACAGGCCAACGCCTACGAGCGGATGCGCCGTGAGGCACGGGCCGCCGCGCGTCTGGACCATCCCTCCGTCGTGAACGTGCACGACGTGGCGGTCGTCGACGGCAGGCCCTGGATCGTGATGGAGCTGGTGCAGGGCCGGTCCCTGGGCGACGTACTCCAGGAGGGCACGCTCGGGGTGCGCGAGGCGGCGAGGATCGGCCTCGAGGTGCTCGGCGCGCTGGAGGCCGCGCACGGGGCGGGCATCCTGCACCGTGATGTGAAGCCCGCCAACGTCCTGCTCGGCCGGTACGACCGGGTCGTGCTCACCGACTTCGGCATCGCGCAGATCGAGGGCGAGACGAATCTGACGGACACGGGGGGCTTCGTCGGCTCGCCCGAGTACATCGCGCCGGAACGGGTGCTGGGCCGGCGCCCCGGGCCGGCGTCCGATCTGTGGTCGCTCGGTGTGGTGCTGTACGCGGCGACGGAGGGTGTCTCGCCGTTCCGCCGCGCCAACACCCCCGCCACCCTCCAGTCCGTCCTCCACGCCACCCCGACGGCCCCGGCCCGCGGTCCGCTCGCCGACGTGATCAACGGCCTGCTGACCAAGGAGCCCGAGCGACGCCCGGACGCGGCCGAGGTCCGGCGGCTGCTGCAGGAGGCGGTGAGAGAGCCGCAGCCGACGCAGGGCGTGCCGCTCACCGTCCCCGGCGGCCGAGGCCTGCGTCCGGGCCGCAAGGCGCTGTTCGGGATCGGCGCCGCGGTCGTCGCGGCGGCGGCGGTGATCGCTCTGGTCGTCGCGGACCCGTTCGCGGGGCCGCTGCCGGACGGCTGGAAGCAGCACCGGGAGAAGGCGCTGGGCGCGACGCTCGCGGTGCCCGCGAACTACCGGGTGTACAGGCCCGAGAAGGACGACACCGACAAGAACCGGGTGACGTATTCCGATCTGAGCGGGAGCATCTCGGTCGTGCTCCATCTGGCGCGGAGGTCCGAGGACAGCTCCCATCAGATCAAGGACTCCTCGGCGGCCGAGATGTACGCGGAGAACGGCGAGTTCAAGGACAGCGGCGCCTACGAACTGCAGATGGCATCGGGTCCGAAGAAGACGCATCCGGAGGAGATCCGCTACCGGGGCCGGCAGGCCGCGCAGAACACCGTCGCCTATACGACGAACGACAGCCGGAACCCGCTTCCGCGCGAGCTGAAGATCTTCTACTACAAGAACTCGGCCGGCGACATGTACAAGCTCACCGTCGGCTACCCCGGCGACGGCGACTTCACGGAGCGCGGACGTGAGGTGGCGCGCACGGCGATCGCGAACCTGGGCGTCGACAGGTTGTAGCGAAGTCCGTCCGGCGTTCTCGCGGCGGACGGGACGGGCCCGGGCCGGGGACCGCCCGAAAGTCGCCACCGGTGCGGTGATCTCCTGACAACGCCCTGATCAGCGCATTTGCTGCCAGCGGTCACTGGCACGGTGTGGACACCCCGTGAAAGCCCGTTACCGACGGGTACCCAAACGCTTCGACCCGTCATACCCTGCGCGTCATGACGGACTCGCAGGCCCCGGAGAAGGCCACCGACAAGACCGGTTCGGGCACGGCCGGCACCAATCCCCTCGCGCCGTCCCCCGCCGGCGCCCGCACCGCCGTCGACGTGGTCACGCCCGAGCTGGTGGCCCAGCTCACCAAGGGAGTGGTCGGCTCCGGCCGCACCGCCAACCACACGCCGTTCACCGGTGAGAAGCTGGCGGACCTGCCCGAGTCCACGCCCGAGGACGTGGCCGAGGCGTTCGCGCGGGCCCGCAAGGCCCAGCCGACGTGGGCGGCGACGCCCGTGCGGCAGCGCGCCGCCGTCCTGCTGCGCTTCCACGACCTGGTGCTGGAGCGCCAGGCCGAGGTCCTGGACCTGATCCAGCTGGAGACCGGCAAGGCACGCCTGCACGCCCACGAGGAGGTGCAGGCCGTCGCCGTCGCGTCCCGCCACTACGGCCGCAAGGCGCCCTCGTACCTGGGTCCCAAGCGGCACACGGGCGCCGTGCCCACCCTGACCCGCGTCACCGAACTGCGCCATCCGCGGGGCGTCGTCGGCCAGATCGCACCCTGGAACTACCCCCTGGAACTGTCGGTCGGCGACGCGCTCCCGGCCTTCGTCGCGGGCAACGCCGTCGTGATGAAGCCCGACACGGAGACCTGCCTGACCGCGCTGTGGGCACGGGACCTGCTGATCGAGGCGGGGCTGCCGGCCGAGGTGTTCCAGATCGTCATCGGCGACGGCCCGGTCGTCGGCCCGGAGGTCGTCCGGCACGCCGACTACGTCTCCTTCACCGGTTCCACCCGCACCGGTCGTGAGGTCGCCCAGGGCGCCGCCGCCCGTCTCGTCGGGGTCTCGCTCGAACTCGGCGGCAAGAACGCCATGCTGGTCCTCGAGGACGCCGACATCGAGAAGGCTGCCGCCGGGGCCGTGCGCGCCTGCTTCTCCTCGGCCGGCCAACTCTGCATCTCCATCGAGCGGTTGTACGTCCACGAATCGATCGCGGACGCCTTCCTGGAGCGTTTCACGGCCCGCACCAGGGCGATGCGGCTCGGCACGTCCCTCGCGTACGGCGCGGACATGGGTTCGCTGGTCGGCGAGCGGCAGTTGCAGACCGTGACCCGGCATGTCGAGGAAGCCCAGGCCAAGGGCGCGAAGGTGCTGGCCGGCGGGGTCGCCCGCCCGGACATCGGTCCCTACTTCTACGAGCCCACCATCCTCGACGGGGTCGAGGCGCCCATGTCGGTCTGCGCGGAGGAGACCTTCGGCCCGGTCGTGTCGATCTACCGTTTCAGGACGGAGGACGAGGCGGTCGAGCGCGCCAACTCCACGGCGTACGGCCTGAACTCCTCCGTGTGGACGAAGGACGGGCGGCGTGGCCGCGCGGTCGCCGCCCGGCTGCGCACCGGCACGGTCAACGTCAACGAGGGCTACGCGCCCGCGTACGGCAGCGTCCAGTCACCGATGGGCGGCATGAAGGACTCGGGGCTCGGCCGGCGCCACGGCTCCGAGGGCATCCTCAAGTACACCGAGGCCCAGACCGTGGCCCATCAGCGGCTGCTGCCGATGGCGCCGTCGCTCGGCATGGACGACGAGAAGTACGCGGCGTTCATGAGCCGCAGCCTTCGGGTGATGAAGGCGTTCCGCCTCCGCTAGACAGCACCAACTCTCGACGAGGAGAGCACGTGTCACAGGAGAACTCCGTCCGCGATCAGGGCGACGACGCCTACGACTACGACGTCGTCGTCGTCGGCTCAGGCTTCGGCGGTTCGGTCACCGCGCTGCGTCTGACCGAGAAGGGCTATCGGGTGGGCGTCCTGGAGGCAGGCCGCCGCTTCACGCGTGAGTCGCTGCCGAAGAACTCCTGGGACCTCAGGAACTACCTGTGGGCGCCGGCCCTGGGTATGTACGGCATCCAGCGCATCCACCTGCTGGGCAATGTGATGGTGCTCGCGGGCGCCGGGGTCGGCGGCGGCTCCCTCAACTACGCCAACACCCTCTACGTGCCGCCCAAGGCCTTCTTCGACGACCCGCAGTGGAAGGGGATCACCGACTGGCAGGAGGAGTTGAAGCCGTACTACGACCAGGCGCGGCGCATGCTGGGCGTGCGGCTCAACCCGACCCTCACGCCGTCGGACGTCCATCTCAAGGCGGCCGCAGAGCGGATGGGCGTGGGCGACACCTTCCACATGGCGCCGGTCGGCGTCTTCTTCGGCGACGGCGAGGACGCGGACGGCACGGTCACGGTCACGCCCGGCGAGGAGGTCCCGGACCCGTACTTCGGCGGCGCCGGACCCGCCCGCCGGGCCTGCACCGAGTGCGGCGAGTGCATGACGGGCTGCCGCCACGGCGCGAAGAACACCCTGAACGAGAACTACCTCTACCTGGCCGAGAAGGCCGGTGCGGTCGTCCACCCCATGACGACGGTCGTGTCGGTCACGGACGACTCGCAGGGCGGATACGCCGTCGCGACCCTGCCGACGGACGACAAACGCAAGGGCGAGGGGCGGCTGTTCAAGGCGCGGCGGGTCGTGGTCGCGGCGGGTACCTACGGGACGCAGACCCTGCTGCACCGCATGAAGACCAACGGCCAGCTGCCCCGGATCTCGGACCGGCTGGGCGAGCTGACCCGCACCAACTCCGAGGCGCTGGTCGGCGCCCAGACGGACGACCGCCGCTATCGCAAGGCGCACGGCGGGGCCAAGGCCGACTTCACGCAGGGTGTGGCGATCACTTCCTCGATCCACCCGGACGGGGACACGCACATCGAGCCGGTCCGCTACGGCAAGGGATCGAACGCGATGGGCGGACTGTCGATCCTCCAGGTCCCCTACGCGGACGGCTCCTCGCGCGCCCTGGTCTGGCTCGCCAACGTGGCGCGCCACCCGTGGCTGCTGGTCCGGTCCCTGTCCAACCGCCGCTGGTCGGAGCGGACCATCATCGGCCTGGTGATGCAGTCGCTGGACAACTCCCTGACGACCTATCTGAAGCCGAAGGGACCCGGCAAGGGACTGCTGACCGCCCGGCAGGGGCACGGCGCTCCGAACCCGAAGCAGATCAGGACCGCCTCGACGGCGGCGTCCGCGATCGCCGAGGAGATCAACGGCTTTCCGGGCAGCAACGTGGGTGAGCTCATGGGCACCCCGCTCACCGCCCACTTCCTCGGCGGCTGTCCGATCGGCGCCTCGCACGAGGAGGGAGTGATCGATCCGTACCACCGGCTGTTCGGCCACCCCGGCATCTCGGTGGTCGACGGGGCCGCGGTGTCCGCGAACCTGGGCGTCAACCCCTCGCTGACGATCACGGCCCAGGCCGAGCGGGCGATGTCGTACTGGCCGAACAAGGGGGAGGCCGACCCGCGTCCGGCACAGGGCGCGGGCTACGAACGCCTCGAGCCGGTGGAACCCCTGCATCCGGCGGTGCCGGTGGAGGCGTTCGGGGCGCTGCGACTGCCGTTCCTCGGAATGCCGGCGGTGCCGCCGAAGAAGTAGCGGAACCGAAGAAGGAAGAAGGACCTGAGCCCCCCTCCGAGCCCAGGTCCTTCTTCTTGTGTGCGAGGCGCTCGGGACGCCTGACGCAGTCTGTGCGACGGTCCTTCAGGCCTTACGCGGCCTGACCACCCGTCTTCCGGCGCCGCACCGCGAACACGGCACCGCCACCGGCGACGACCGCGATACCGCCGACCAGGGCGATCATGGGCAGGGCCGAGCTGGAGCCGGTCTCGGCGAGGCTGCCCGTGGCGTCGACCTCGCTCACCTCGGTGAGGGAGCCGCCGGTCTGCGGCTTGGCTTCGTTCGGGTGACCGGCGTCGGAGCCCGCGGCGAGGATGTCGAAGAAGTAGATCCAGCCCTTCGGGTCATCGGCCATCCAGCAGCCCTCGGCGTCCGAGTACTGGGCGAAGCCGCCGGTCACGCCGATGGCGTCCGGCACCTTGCCGCTGACGCTCAGGCGCAGCTTGAACGAGGTCGACTGACCGGCGCCGAGCGAGAACGCGGGGAACGTGCCACCCTCGCCCGCGGCGTCCGCGACCGTGTGCCACGTGCCGCTCGCCGAGTCGAAGACCTCGACGGCGATCTTGCCGGAGTAGTCCTTCCCGTCCCAGCCTTCCGCGGCGACACCGATGAGCGGCTTGATGTCCTTGATCTCGTTGTCCCCGTGGTTGGAGACGTTGAACGAGAACGCCTTCCAGCCGCTGCCCGCGACGATCGTCTCGGGCAGGCCCGACAGACCGCTGCGCAGATCGGCGCTGAGCTGGGTGGTGTCGTTGCCGTCCTCGTCGGTGCAGAGGTCGGCGGGCTCGGACGGCTCGGTGGAGGGAGTGGCGGAGGCCGGCGGGGTGGAGGCGGGTGCCGACTGCGTCGGGGTCGAGCCGGTCGGGTTGCCGGCCGTCTGGGAGGCGGGCGCCGCCGTCCCCGGCGTGGTCGCCGTGTCGGAGGTCGCCGGCGCCGAGGTCGGCGGGGTCGACTCGGGCTCCGTGGTGGGAGGAGTCGATTCGGGCGTCGTCTCCGGAGCCGTCGTGACGATGCTGGTGTTCGTGTCCGTGCTGGGCGCGTCGTCCGCGAACACGGCCGGCGCCGACACGAGCGCGAGTGGTGCTATGGCGGTGGTCGCCGCCGCGGCGACCAGAACGCGACGAAGCTTCATGAAGACCTCGAGAAGTCAGGTGTGCCGTGGGAGACACGGCACAAACTGGGGGGAGGCCTCCGCGTGTGGGGCGCGGGTCGTGGCCCTTGATTCGGTAGGTGTGACCCGTGGGGCATGTGAACGGTTGCACGGTGTTCACACAGTTTTTATGTGGCCTGGGTCACATCGGCGGCGAATGGCCGAAACCCGGTCGGGGCCGAGGCGGACGCGCGGTGCGGACGCCGTCCGGCGGCAGACGAAGGGCCCCGCGGCGAGGGGGTCCCCTGTTCGTCGTCAACGACGCGGGGAGGACCGCGGGGCCCTTCGTTCGTCAGCACCGACGTCAGAGTGGCGCCGGTGCCATGAGCGGCGCCGGGGGGTTGCGCCGCTTGTCTGTGTGCGCCGGCCGGGCGGCCGGCGGGCTCGATGCTGGTCTGAACACGGCCTCCGCAACCGCTTCGACCGACCTCGACGGGATCCCGCCGGTCGGCCCCGGGCGTCCCCGGAGCCGACCGTTCTCTGGGTGACCGGGCTGCTGTCCCCTGCCGTCCGGTCACATCCCTGGGGCGAGGTCCCACGACGCACGGCACGATCCGTACGTCTCATCACCCCAGCGGAGCCACGCGTGGTTCTCTCGGGCCCGCCCCTGGCTGACACGGACACCGGGCACAACGAACTTCGTGGGGTGGCGGTCACGCGCCGTACGGGTGAGAGGGCGTACGAACGTGGGTGCAGCGGACGTTCGTCGCAGGCGGATCCGCGCGAGCCGTCAGATGCGGCCCCGGCACAGCTCCAGAAGGGTCATGGCGAGGGACGTGCCGGGCTTGCCGAGAGCCTCCCGGTAGCGGCCGAGGATCTCCATCTCGCGGGAGAGGTTCACCCGCCGCCCGCCCGAGGAGATACGGGCCTCCTGGACGACGGCGGAGACGGCCACGCGCTCCTGGATGAGGCCGATGATGCGGTCGTCGAGCGTGTCGATGCGCTCGCGGGCGCCGTTGATCACGTCGGCGGCCTCGGGGGTGTGGGCGCCGGTCTTCTCGGCGGCCGTCTGCTCGCTGGTGGTGGCGGTCATGGCGGGGGGCTCCTCACGGGGGGTCGGAATGAGGTGTCCCGGATCGGCACGGTCCGCAAACGCCAGGCGCCCCGGACCGTAACGGCCCGGGGCGCCTGGGAAGTCGCTTGTCAGTGGCTCAAGCAGCACGACCATGGCAGCCGGTGGGCCGGTTGCCATAGGTAAAGACGAAGATCGTGTGCGCGAGCATGCGCCCAGTATGCCCGGGGCGGCGCCGGGGTCCAAACGGGCTCGTATCGTGAGACGGGGGTCACTCGCGCCCACCCCGTTAGAATCGGTGGCACAGCCCCCTGTCAAGCCGCCGGAAGGCAACACGTGTCATCAGCGACCCCCGCTGCCGCCGCCCCCGACACCGTCCTGGTCGTCGACTTCGGCGCGCAGTACGCCCAGCTCATCGCCCGTCGCGTCCGTGAGGCCCGGGTCTACAGCGAGATCGTCCCGAGCACCATGCCGGTCGAGGAGATGCTCGCGAAGAACCCGGCGGCGATCGTCCTCTCCGGCGGTCCCTCGTCGGTCTACGAGGAGGGGGCCCCGACCGTCGACCGCGCTCTCTTCGAGGCGGGTGTCCCCGTCTTCGGCATGTGCTACGGCTTCCAGCTGATGGCCCAGGCACTCGGCGGCACGGTGGACAACACCGGAGCGCGCGAGTACGGCCGTACGGCTCTGGCCGTCTCGCGTCCCTCCTCGACCCTCTTCGAGGGGACTCCGGCCGAGCAGTCCGTGTGGATGTCCCACGGGGACGCCTGTTCCGCCGCCCCCGAGGGCTTCACGGTCTCGGCGTCCACGGACGTCGTGCCGGTCGCCGCCTTCGAGAACGACGACAAGAAGCTGTACGGCGTCCAGTACCACCCCGAGGTCATGCACTCCACGCACGGCCAGCAGGTGCTGGAGCACTTCCTCTACCGCGGCGCGGGCCTGACCCCCACCTGGACCACGGGCAACGTGATCGAGGAGCAGGTCGAGGCGATCCGCGAGCAGGTCGGCACCAAGCGGGCCATCTGCGGGCTCTCCGGCGGCGTGGACTCCGCCGTGGCCGCCGCCCTGGTGCAGAAGGCCATCGGCTCCCAGCTGACCTGCGTCTACGTCGACCACGGCCTGATGCGCAAGGGTGAGACCGAGCAGGTCGAGAAGGACTTCGTGGCCGCCACGGGCGTCCAGCTGAAGGTCGTCGACGCCGAGGACCGGTTCCTCACCGCGCTCAAGGGCGTCTCCGACCCCGAGGAGAAGCGCAAGATCATCGGCCGGGAGTTCATCCGCGTCTTCGAGCAGGCCCAGGCGGAGATCATCGCCGAGGCCGGCGAGAGCGGGGAGCCGGTCGAGTTCCTCGTCCAGGGCACGCTGTACCCGGACGTGGTCGAGTCCGGCGGCGGCACCGGCACGGCCAACATCAAGTCCCACCACAACGTGGGCGGCCTCCCCGAGGACCTCGAGTTCCAGCTGATCGAGCCGCTGCGCAAGCTGTTCAAGGACGAGGTCCGCATGGTCGGCCAGGAGCTCGGCCTGCCGGAGGAGATCGTCCAGCGCCAGCCCTTCCCGGGCCCCGGCCTCGGGATCCGCATCGTGGGCGAGGTGACCAAGGAGCGTCTCGACCTGCTGCGCGAGGCCGACGCCATCGCCCGCGAGGAGCTGACGGCGGCCGGCCTCGACCGCGAGATCTGGCAGTGCCCGGTGGTTCTGCTCGCCGATGTGCGCAGCGTCGGCGTCCAGGGCGACGGCCGGACCTACGGTCACCCGATCGTGCTGCGGCCGGTCTCGTCCGAGGACGCCATGACCGCCGACTGGTCGCGGCTTCCGTACGACGTGCTCGGGAAGATCTCCACCCGGATCACCAACGAGGTCCGTGACGTCAACCGCGTCGTCCTCGACGTGACCTCGAAGCCGCCGGGGACCATCGAGTGGGAGTGACCCGGGAGACCTCCCGGGTCAGGTCCGCCTGAGAGTGCGCACCGGCGCACCGGGCTTCCAGATCTCGACGACCAGACAGGTGTCGTCCTCGACGTGGGTCCTCACGACCTCCGTCAGTTCGGTGCGGAAGAGGTGGAACGGCTCCGGCGGTTCCGCCTCTTTCACATACCCGGCCTTCGCCCCCGGGTCCGTCACCTCGATCGCCCGGCCGCCGATGCGTACATCGCCGCCGCCCATCCCGGTGCCCGGCCCCGGGTTGGCCTGGAGCGCGAAACGCGGATCGCGGCTCAGGTCGAGCGCCTTGAGCGAGTCCGGCATCATGCCGAGCCACAGCTCGCCGTCCAGGAAGCGGACCTCGAGACCGGTGGTGCGCGGCGAGCCGTCCTTGCGCAGGGTCGCGAGGATGTGATGGGTGAACGCGCCGAACCGGTCCTCGACGGTCCTGGCGAGGGCCGGCGCAGCGGTGACGAAGGCGGACCAGTTCACGGGGGGCGTTGGGCTCTCGGTGCTCATGGGACCGAGTCTGCCGCGCATACCCGACAGCTTCTGTCCGGTATGACGAACGATTCGCCCTTCACCCGGCGCTCGGCGCGGGCCGTGCCCCCACCGCGCGTAACGGTTGCGCACTCTCTTCACCGAACGACTCTGTTCTCCTGCGACGACCGACGGTAACTTCCGCTGCGTACAGGAACCCAGTGCTGGAGGACACATGCACGGGCCCACCCCCCCGCTGCCCCTGCCCACCGACCGGTTGCAGTTCGCCATGCCGCCGATGCACGAGTCGTCGGACGACGAACGACAGCACCGCAAGGAGCGGCTGGCCGGAGCGCTGCGGCTCTTCGGGCGGCTCGGCTTCGAGGACGGCGTCTCCGGGCACATCACCGCACGGGATCCCGAGTTCACCGACTGCTTCTGGGTGAACCCGTTCGGCATGCCCTTCCGGCACGTCACCGTGAGCGATCTGGTGCTGGCCAACCAGGACGGGCAGGTGATCGAGGGCCGGTACCACGTGAACCAGGCGGCCTTCACCGTGCACGCCCAGGTCCACGCCGCCCGCCCGGACGTCGTCGCGGTCGCCCACTGCCACTCCGTGCACGGGCGCGCCCTCGCCGCGCTCGGCGATCTCCTCGACCCCATCACCCAGGAGTCCTGTGCGTTCTACGAGGACCACGCGGTGTACGACGCCTACACGGGCGTCGCCGTGGACGCCGAGGAGGGCCGGCGGATCGCGACCGCCCTGGACACCCGCAAGGCGCTCGTCCTGCGCAACCACGGGCTGCTGACCGTGGGGGACTCGGTGGACGCGGCCGCCTGGTGGTTCATGTCGATGGAGCGCTCGTGCCAGGTGCAGCTGACCGCGAAGGCGGCCGGACGGCCCGTGCTGATCGAGCATCGGCAGGCGGTGGCGACCCGGGAGCAGCTCGGCGGTGATCTGGTGGCCTGGATCAACTACCAGCCGCTGTGGCAGGACATCAGCCGGAGCGAACCGGATCTGCTCAGCTGACGGCCGCGCCGGCCGGAACCCGCCCGGCCCGTGCGGGTTCCGGAGCCGCGCCTGCGTTCGCGTCGTCCCGGCACGATCCGCACCGGGTGGATGCCGGCGACCGGCCCCCGTCGTGCCGGACGGTCGGGGTCCTGCGGAATACTCGCAGCCGGGTCGACGGCGTTTTCGACCCCGGTCAACCCGGAGATTCGTTCTTTCACCCGGGCTGACCGGACCTGGCGGACGCGGGGCGTGTTCCGTACGGCACAATTCGCTGTCGTCGCACGTCAGTTGTCACGGGTGCGACTTGGTGATCCGGCGCGGGGAAGGCGGCAGCGGGCGTGGCGGTGCAGGAGGCGAGGCAGGGCGCGGGACGCGGCAGCGGCCGGGACGCCCACGAAGGTGGCTGCACCTGCGGGGACTGCCCGCACGGCGTGCGCGAGGGGCACCGGCGAGCGGTCGCCGAGTTCCTGGCGAAGCGCGAGGAGTTCGCGTCCGGGCGGGGACTGCCCTCGGCCGTCGCGCACTCCGCGTCCGCCTCCCGCCAGTGGGTGTCCGACGAACTGACCCAGTCCGCGGATCTCGTCGCCGAACGCAGCCGGGCCGACGGTGAGGCCTGGCTGGGCCGGCTGTGGCGGCGTACGGCGACCTGGGTGTGGGCCGTGGCGGGCTTCCTGCTGCTGGCCCAGGCACTGACGGCGATCGGCGCGGGGTGGACCGCAGCGCGGACGGCCGGGCTGATCGCGGCCTTGCTGGTGGGTGCCGCGCTGACCGTCGCCGGGTATCTGCACCAGGCGCGCGGCGGCGCGCTCGCCCCCGTCGTCGGAGAGGACAACCGGCTGTCGACCTCCCGTGCGGTGGCGGCGAGTTGGGTGCTGTTCGTGGTGTACGCGGTGCTGATGCTGGCCGGCGAGCTGGCGATGGCCTCCGCGCACGACAGGCGGGACGCGCTGATCGCCGGTCTGGACCTCGCACGCGGAGCGGGTGCGGTGACCGTGCTCGCGGTCGTGTGCGGCATCGCGGTCCTGGTACGGCGGGTGGTCGGGCTGCGGGTCCTCGGCCAGCGCCTGCAGAAGGTGCCTGCCGACCGGCCGAGGGCGGCCGACCTGCTGACGGACGATTCGGGGCGCGGCAGCTTCGCGGACACGCAGTACGTGGTGATCAACGCGGTCGCCCTGGTCTTCGCGGCGGTGCGGCTGGCCCGACGCCCCGACCAGCTCCCCGACCTGCCCTGGGGCCTCGCCCTGCTGGTCCTGGTCTCGGCGGCCACCTACTTCGCCGGGAAGTTCGCGGAGGGCGGCCGTCCGGTGGTTCTCTCCGTGGTCCGGGCGCGGGAGGCGGGCGATCTGGACGCCCCGATCCGCACCGGAGACGACATCGAGATCCGCGGTGCCGGTTTCGTACCGCCCGGCGCCCAGTCGGCGGATCGTCTGTCCCGGATGGTGGTCCGCATAGGAGCGGTCCACGTTCACGTCCCCCTGGTCCCGGTCGTCGGCGGCTTCAGCAATCCGACGGACTCGCTGCTCACGGTCCCCGTACCCGCGGACGTCGAGCCGGGGAGGGTGGAGGTACAGGTGGTGACCGCCGCGGGAGTGGAGACCAACCGGGTGGCCGTCGATGTGACGGAATGACCCCGGCCGCCGCCGGGAGACCCGCGCCCCGGGCATCGCGGCATCGACGCGTACCCGTCAACGAGGCGAAAATGACGCGTAGCGGTTGAGCGGGAGCCGACTTTCGTACGTATGGTCTGTTGAGGGGTCAACGGCATGGCGGGCGAGAGGCGGCGCACAGGATGGCTCACGGTATTCGCACGGACTCCCACACCTCTTATCTCAACGACAGCCGTGACTGGCGGGACACCGCCACGCGGTACGCACTGCTCCCCTTGCGTATCTTCCTCGGGATCACCTTCATCTACGCGGGTGTCGACAAGCTCACCAACAGCGCCTTCATGCACGCCTCCGGCTCGGGTTCGATAGGTGACCTGATGCGCAGCGTGCGTGACTCGTCGGCGATCCCGGCCCTGGTCGACATGGCGCTGAAGAACCCCGTGGGCTTCGGCTACGCCATCGCCTTCGGTGAACTCGCCGTCGGCATCGGCATGCTCGTCGGTCTGCTGAGCCGGCTCGCCGCCTTCGGCGGTGCGCTCATCTCGCTGAGCCTCTGGCTGACCGTCAGCTGGGCGTCCACTCCGTACTACTACGGCAACGACCTGGCCTACCTGATGGCCTGGCTCCCGCTGGTCCTCGCCGGCGCCCCGGTGCTCTCCCTGGACGCCGCCATCCGCGCCCGGCGCCGGCAGCGCTCGGGCGAGTACCGCTAGGCGACGGCTCTCCCGGTCTACGGCGCCGCGGCGCCGCCACGTCCGGAGAGCGGTTTCGTGCGGCCCGAGCGTCCCCTGCGGATCGCCCGGGCCGCGAGGCCTGTCACGGCCGCGAGGCAGAGGCCGCCGCAGACCATCGGAACGATCGCGAACCACGGCGTTGCCCAGGCCCCGTTCGCTGCGCCCAGGTAGACGACACCCGCGGCGGTCAGGACGGCGCCGGCGATCAGCCGGCCGGGCTGGAACTCATGACGCAGCACGGGTCACCTCCACCTGTCCCACGCCGACCTCGAGTCCGAGGTTCAGCGTGCCCCTGCTCCTCGTGCCCGGCGCGGGGGAGAGCGTCAGCTGTTCATGCCGGTCGGGCTGCACATCCACGTCCTTCTGGGAGTCACCGGGCAACTGGACGTCTCCGAGACCCGCGTCGATCCTCAGCTCGACCGTGACGTCCTTCGGGACCACCACCTCGAGCCGGCCCGCTCCCACCTCGGCATGGGTCGTCACCGTCCGGCCCCGGGCGAGGTCCAGACGGCTGAGGTCCAGAGTGCCGACACCGGTGCCCAGATCGTAGGTCTCGCGGACGGCCGCCGCCGAGGTCGGTGCCCAGGTCGTGCGGGTCCAGTGTGTGGTGATGTCCTTCGGCAGGGCCACCGAGGCGGCGAGCAGCCCCGCCGTGAGGACGGCGAGGAAGAGGGAACCGGCCCCCGTGCGGCCCAGGAACGAACTGAGCGCGATGCCCGCGCCCAGTGTCAGGAGCGCACTGGCCAGGCCCGTCTGCAGACTGGTGCCGAGCGTCCGGTCGTCCCAGCTCAGGCCGGTGCCGAGGGCGCCCGCGAGCAGGGCGAACAAGAACGTCCAGCCGCCGATCCAGCGCGGCCCCCGTGATCTGGGCGGGGCCGTGGCCCGTGTCCGCTGCCCGTACGACGGGCGGTCGGTGCCGGCGGCCGCGGCCGCGTGGGTCGGGGTGTCGCTGGGTCCCCACAGATAGCCGGTGCCGCCCACATGGGTGCCGTCCTTGACGATGGGATCGCGCCACCAGGAGGGACGCGCGTCGGGCACGGGGGGCGCCGTCGCCTCCGGCGGCGCGTCGGCCACCGCCTGCGCGGCGAGCGGGTCGGGATCGGGGGCGCCGCGCTGTCGCGACCAGAACCCCGCGCCGGCCAGGAGCAGCGACAGTATGGCGGCGAACGTCAGTACCCCGCCGTTCCTGAGCATCGACAGGAAAACCCCGCAGCCCACCAGGGCGAAGAGGATCGCGGCCAGGCCCTGTCCGTCGACGCGGCCGGTCAGCAGCTTGCGGATCTCGTTCTCCTCCTCGTCGTCGTAGGGGACGAGGAGCCATACGAAGCCGTAGAAGATCAGACCGAGGCCGCCGGTCGCGGAGAGCACCGCGAGCACGATCCGGAAGATCACCGGGTCCATGTCGCACTGCCGGCCGAGACCTGCGCAGACGCCTCCGAGCATCTTGTGCCGCCGGTCACGCCGGAAGCGCCCGGCGTCCCCGACGGGGTCCGGGCCCTCGGGCGCGCGCGGTTCCTCGTCCGCGGCGGGGCCGTGCCCGGCGGCGGGGCCGTGCTTCGTGCCCGGCCTCCGTCCCGCTGCCGCGTGGTGCTGATCCGTCATACGTCCATGGTCTCCGGCGCGGCGGCCCGGCGGCAGTCCGTACGACCCTGGCCGAACCCTGAAATCCGCCCGACAGCCGTCGGGGGAGGCGAGCGCCGGATCGGCCGCCGGGACGTCCGTGGGGGGCGCCGCCGGATCACCGGGGCGTGCCCGGCGCCCGGGGAAGGTGAAGTTCAGGGGTGTCTAAGGGGCCGACCCTGATGTACCGATGGGCCGGTCGTGTGACCATCGATGGCATGCCGGACGCCGCAGCAGTGCTCCCCGACGACCCGCGGCCGCCGCGCAAGCTCTACCGCAGCAGCGACGGACGCTGGCTCGGGGGCGTGGCGCGGGGGCTCGCCGGGCACTTGGGGCTGCCCGTGATCTGGGTGCGTCTGGTGTTCGTCGGCCTGATGACGGCGGACGGACTCGGCGCGCTGCTGTACGCCGCGTTCTGGTTCTTCGTCCCGCTCGGTGTCGGCGGCGTCGACGACCGGCGCTCCCCGTCCCTGGTCGGCACCGAGACCTCGCCCGACGGCCGGCGCAGACTGGTCGCCCGCAAGCCCGACCGGGGCCAGATCGTCGCCCTGCTGCTCATGGTCGTCGTGGCGCTGACCTTCGTCGGCAGCGTGAACCTCGGCGGCGGGGCCAAGGCCTACCTCATCCCGGCCGTCCTCGTCGCCGCGGGTGTCGCCCTGGTCTGGCGCCAGGCGGACAACGCGCGACGGGCGCGCTGGATGGAGGTGGGCAGCCGCCGGCGGACACTCACGCTGCTGCGCGCCGCGGCCGGGGTCCTGCTGGTGACCGCGGGGGTCTCGGGCATCTTCGTGCTCCAGGGCTCGGCGGCGCACCTCGGCTCGGTCCTCCAGGCGGCGCTCGCGGTCCTCGTCGGCGTCACGCTGCTCGCGGGCCCCTATCTCGTCCGGATCACCCAGGACCTGTCCGAGGAGCGCCTGATGCGCATCCGCGCCCAGGAGCGCGCGGAGGTCGCCGCCCATGTCCACGACTCGGTCCTGCACACGCTGACCCTGATCCAGCGCAACGCGGAGAACGCAGGCGAGGTGCGCCGCCTCGCCCGCGCCCAGGAGCGCGACCTGCGCGCCTGGCTCTACAAGCCGGAGGGCACCGGCAAGGACGAGGACGAGGAGCCCGACACCCTCGCGGAGGCGGTCCGGCGCAACGCGGCGGAGGTGGAGGACAAGCACGGCGTGCCCATCGAGGTCGTCGTCGTCGGCGACTGCCCCCTCGACGAGCGGATCGCGGCGCAGATGCAGGCCGCGCGCGAAGCGATGGTGAACGCCGCCAAGTACGGTGGCGAGGGCGGCGCCGTCCAGGTCTACGCCGAGGTCGAGGAGAGGACCGTCTTCGTGTCCGTGCGCGACCGCGGTCCCGGTTTCGACCTCGACACGATTCCCACCGACCGCATGGGTGTCAGAGAATCGATCATCGGCCGTATGGAGCGCAACGGCGGTACGGCACGACTGCGCTCCGTGCCGGGCGGCGGTACGGAGGTCGAGCTGGAGATGGAGAGGGCGGAGAGGACGTCATGAGCGACGCGAACGAGCCGGCCGGCCCGGTGGAGCCGGAGCGCGCGAGCGGGGGCGGCGCCGAGGAGCGGCGTGTGCGGGTCGTGCTCGTCGACGACCACCGGATGTTCCGCACGGGTGTCCAGGCCGAGATCGGGCAGACCGAGCGGACCGGGGTCGAGGTCGTCGGCGAGGCCGCGGACGTCGACCAGGCGGTGAGCGTCATCACCGCCACCCGGCCGGAGGTGGTGCTCCTCGACGTCCATCTGCCCGGCGGCGGTGGCGTCGAGGTGCTGCGCCGGTGCGCACCGCTGATGGCCGACGCGGAGCGGCCGGTCCGCTTTCTGGCGCTGTCCGTCTCGGACGCGGCGGAGGACGTGATCGGTGTCATCCGCGGCGGCGCCCGCGGATACGTCACCAAGACGATCACCGGCTCCGATCTGGTCGACTCCGTCTTCCGTGTGCAGGAAGGCGACGCGGTCTTCTCGCCGCGCCTGGCCGGCTTCGTCCTCGACGCCTTCGCCTCGACGGACGCCCCGCCCGTCGACGAGGACCTCGACCGCCTCACCCAGCGCGAGCGCGAGGTGCTGCGCCTCATCGCCCGCGGCTACGCGTACAAGGAGATCGCCAAGCAGCTGTTCATCTCGGTGAAGACGGTCGAGTCCCATGTGTCGGCGGTCCTGCGCAAGCTCCAGCTGTCCAACCGGCACGAGCTGACGCGCTGGGCGACGGCACGCCGGCTGGTCTGACGGCCCTCACCGGACGTACACGACACGGGGGCTTCGGGGATCAGGGGGCCGCTCACACCACCCGGGTGGCCCCCGCGAACGGCATCTGGTCGATCGGCGCCAGCCGTACCGGCGCCGAGGGGTTGGGCGCGTGGATCATCTGACCGTTGCCCACGTAGATCCCCACGTGGCTGACGCCGGAGTAGAAGAACACCAGGTCGCCGGGGAGCAGTTCGGAGCGCGAGACTCGGTGTCCCGCCCCGATCTGGGCGTAGGTGGTCCGCGGCAGCGAGACGCCCGCCGAGCGGTAGGCGGCCTGCACCAGGCCCGAGCAGTCGAAGGCGTTGGGGCCGGTCGCACCCCAGACATAGGGGCTGCCCAGCTTGCCGTACGCGTACGACAGCGCGGCCGCCGCCCGTGTGTTGGGGGCCTGGGCGGCCGCGGCGGCGGCCGACATCGGTGCCAGACCCCGTAGTGCGGAGCGCGACGCCCGTCCGGTGCTCCCGTCCCCCGCGAGCTGTGCCCGCTGGCCGGCTGTCAGACGGGACAGCAGCCGGCGCGCCTCGCCCAGCCTGTCGGTGATCGTCTGCTTCTGCCGGCGCAGCTCCGCCTGCCGTGACTTCAGGGAGGCCAGCTCCACCCGGGCCGCGCCGCGCAGCCGCTCGATCTCATGCAGCTGCCCCCGCACACGGCTCACGGCCGCGGCCTGCCGGTCGTCGGCCCGCTCGGCGAAAGCGGCGTCGTCGAGGTACCGGCCGGGGTCCGAGGAGAGCAGGAGCTGCACCGAGGGGTCGATGCCGCCGCCGCGGTACTGCGCCGCCGCGGCCGAACCGAGTGCCTCGCGCGCCGTGTTGAGCCGGTCCGTACGGCGGGCCGCCTCGTCGCGCAGGGAGTTGAGCCGGGTCTGGGCCTCGGCCGCCTCCTCCTTCGCCCCGTTGTACTTCTCGGTGGCGACCTCCGCCTGCTCGTACAGCTTGTCGACTTCGGCCTTGACCTGGGCGGGGGAGAGTTGCGGTTCGGCGTGCCCCGTGCCCTCGAGACCGGTCGCGGTAGCCGCTCCCGCGAGGGCGATCGTGGCGGCGGTGCGGACCGTGTTGCCGCCGATCGAACGCTGTCTGGGCTTGCGGTGCGCTGCCACCTGGCCGTCCCGTCCTTTCGTACGACCGCCGGTCGTCCCGGGCGGTGTCGCGCGTCCGGCGGCGGCCCGCACAGGGGGAGCGCGCCGCCGCCGGACCTTCTCGGCGGTGGTGTCCGACGGCCGCCCCTGGCCCGGGCGGTGGTGGGGAGCCGGCCACCTGGTGCAGGACGCTAAACCTCACCGTGACCGCTCCGTGATGCAATGTGCGGAACTGTCGCGACCGGACTACCGGTGACCGTATGTGGCCGTGATCCCGTTCCGGGAGCGCCGACTTCACGCTGTGCGATGACCGATGCGGTGGTTTCGGGACGCGGGCGGGCGGCGGAGTGCTATAGAGCGCATATACGCGGTGGCCGCGCGGGCACGTGCGTCGTCCTCGACGCGGGGTCGGTGACCGGGAGGCCGGGCACCCCTGGTTAGGCTCCGGACCCATGGACGTACTCATCCATCTCTTCGTCGGCCTGCACATCATCGGTATCGCCGCGCTCCTCGGCGGCTTCCTCACCCAGATGAAGGCGATGGGCCGGGGCACGGCCCGTTTTGTGCCCGGGATGCTGCACGGCGCGCTGACCATGCTGGTCACCGGTGTCGTGCTGGTCGGGCTCAACGAGGCGGACCACCACTCCGTCGACACGATCAAGATCGGTGTGAAGCTGGCCCTGCTGATCGTGATCCTCGGCCTGGTCTATGTGAAGCGGGACGAGGAGAGGGTCGAGAAGCCGCTCTTCGCCCTCGTCGGCGCACTGACCGTCGCGAACATCTTCATCGCGGTGCTCTGGACCTGAGGCCGCCCGACGCCGACAGGACGGCGCCGGCGAGGACCACGCACCAGGCGGCCACCGCGATCCACAGCAGCACCCGGCCCAGATCGCGCAGCCACGGCACCCCGAGCGCGGTGGCGACGGACAGCGACGCCACCGCCGTCATGCCCATCGGGAAGACGGTCGCCCAGCGCCGTACGTCGTAGCCGAGCCGGGGGCGGAGCACCTCGGCCACCGCCAGCAGGCAGTAGCACACAAGGGCGAGGACGAGCAGCGCGATGGTCACGCCCCGCAGGGCGGCACGGTCGTCGTTGTTCCAGAGGTACATCCGGTGGGAGGCGAGAACGAGCCGCGCCCCGGCCACCGCGGCGATGGCGAGTCCGCCGCCCAGGATCCAGTGGTCCCCCGCCCCCCTCGTCACCTGGCGCAGGTCGAAGCACCGCAGTCCGACCACGTAGAACACCAGCCCGAGCCAGAAGAACACGAGTGCCGTGTGTGCGAGCCACGCCGCACCGGCGGACACCGCCAGCACCGCACCGAGCAGCGCGATCCCCTCCGTCGCCACGCAGCCGAGGAAGACCGTCCCGGCCATTCGGCGCTTCCAGCGGCGTGCGACCACCAGGAGCAGGACCGCCCACAGCAGGACGGACAGGGCGAGCAGGGCCTTCGCGAGCGACTGCCCGCCCTGCACGGCCGTCGCCGTGCCCAGCGCGGCGGTCGCCGCGACCGGGGTGAGGGCGGCCGGGGGGAGCGCCGCGTCCGCCCCGCGCCCGCGCCACCCCGGCGCCCGTACGGCGGCGTCGGCGACCAGTCCCAGCCAGGCGGCGGCCGCCAGGGCCAGAGCGATACGGGAGAGGACCCGGTGGCCGGCCAGGAGCAGTCCGACCGACAGGATGCCGGTCGCCATCACGGCGGCCCCGGTGGCGGGTGGACGCTGCGACCACCAGGTGCGGAGCGCGGAGGTGCCTGACATGCGCCCGATGCTAGGGATGCGCACCCGCGTTGCGTACGGGGCACGCGCGCGGGGATGCCGAAAACAACCCCACGCGCGCGTACCGCACGACGAGCGGGAGGCCCGGTCTCAGGCGGGGCGCACCACGCTGTGGATGATGGAGGCGCCGTCGTAGTAGATGGACTCCTCGCGGACGTAGGCGCCCGGCTTCGGCGCATGGATCATCATGCCGTCGCCGATGTAGATGCCGACGTGGCTGATGTCGTCGTAGAAGAAGATCAGGTCACCCGGCTGGGCGTCGGCGAGCGGCACCGTCGTGCCGGCGTCGACCTGGTCGTACGTGGTGCGCGGGAGCGACACCCCTGCGGCCTTCCAGGCGGCCTGGGTCAGTCCGGAGCAGTCGTACGAATCGGGGCCGGTCGCGCCCCACACGTACGGCTTGCCCACCTGGGCCCGGGCGTACGCGAGGGCCTTCTCCGCCTTCGTCCCGTTCGAGGGGACCGTGGTGGAGGAGCCGGACGAGCCGCCCGTGGTGGTGGAGGAGGACGACTCCTGCGCGGCCTGCTTCTGCCGGGCCGCCTCCTGCTGCCGGGCCAGCTCCTCCGCCTGGCGCCGCGCCTCCTCCTGCTTCTTCTTCTCGATCGCGGCGAGGCGTGCCTTCTCCTCCGCGGTGAGTCTGGAGAGCAGCTCCCGCGCGGTGCCGAGCTTCTTCTGGATCTCCGTCTTGCTCGACTTCAGCGCTTCCTGCGACTCGGTGAGCGTCTGAAGGCTCTCGGTGGCCTCCTGCCGCTTCTTCATCGTCGCGGACCGGTCGGTGAAGTAGTCGTCGACCGTCTCCTTCTGGCGACCGGTGAGCCGGTTCATCAGCTGGGTCTGGTCGAAGTAGTCCTGAGGGCTGTCGGCCAGCATGAAGGTGGCCGTGTCGGGGGCCGCCGCCCCGGTGCGGTACTGCGCGGCGGCGAACGACCCCAGCTGCTCACGTGCCTCATTGAGCTTCTGGGTGCGCTGGGCCACGTCGTCGAGGAGCGTGTCGACGCGCTTGCGCTGCTCGGTCGACTTCTCCTTGGCCGCGTTGTACTTGTCGGTGGCCGACTCCGCCTGGCGGTAGAGGTCGTCGACCTTCTTCTCGACCTCCTCGACGCTCGGCTTGCGGTCGGGGGAGGGGGCGGCGTTGGCGGTCTGGGACAGCAGGGCCACGGAGGTGAGGGCGGCCGTCGCGAGAACGGGGGTCCGTATGCCTGCGATGCGCGTGCCCGAGGGGCGCGCCTTGCGATGCGGCGCCATGGGAGGCGTCTCCTTCCGTACTCCGCCTACCGAGTTAGCTGTCGGGTTCGGGCGGGTGGTTCCGGAAGGCATGCCCTACGGCCCTGGCCCCGCAGGGCCGTTGGCCGATTCACCCCAAGGTCGGGTGGGTCCCCGGCTCCGGCTGCCGCGGGGGCGTACCGGACTCGGCGGAGGCCGCACGGCCCGGCGACCTTCGCCGGTGGGGGTCGTGCGACCCGCTCGGAACGCTAGCCAACTCGTGTGGCCCGTGTGAAGGTTGATGTGCGATATGCCCGATACATTTTCGTGACCTTGACCATGTGCCGGGCCGCCCTGGGGGAATGCGGCGGGATCTGCGACGGGTTGGGCGTTTTCCCGTGAAGTCGTGCGGAGTGACGGACTCCGCCTGGTTCCGTCGGGAGGCGGTACCGGATCGCGGGACGGTGCACCGTCCCGCGATCGGTTTCCGTCAGCGATCGAACGGTCCCGGAAGGTGGCGGTGCGAGTGCGGTCGGCACCGGAAGACCGTGGGCGTCCGGCCCGCTCCCGGCGGCGGAGTTCTCGGGGCGGCGGCCGACTGTCGGTGGGGCGGCCTAGACTCGGAGAGCGATGAGCAGCCTCTTTGACGACAGCTTCCTGGCGGACCTCAAGGCCACACCGGCCCCTGAGGAGGAGCCCCCGCCGCCCGAGGACGACCACGCTCCGGAGCCGGTTCCGGACGATCTGTTCGGCGGGCGCTTCGACGTGCCCGCGGATCGTGACTCCTACTACCGCGACGGCGCTCCCCGCCCCGTCATCGACCCCCAGGCGCTGCTCCAGGGCCTGAACGAGAACCAGCGCGCGGCCGTCGTGCACGCCGGCTCCCCCCTGCTCATCGTGGCCGGCGCCGGCTCCGGCAAGACCCGCGTGCTCACCCACCGCATCGCCCATCTGCTGGCCGAGCGGGGCGCGCATCCCGGCCAGATCCTCGCGATCACCTTCACCAACAAGGCCGCGGGCGAGATGAAGGAGCGTGTCGAGCAGCTCGTCGGCCCGCGCGCGAACGCGATGTGGGTGATGACCTTCCACAGCGCGTGCGTCCGCATCCTGCGGCGGGAGAGCAAGAAGCTGGGCTTCACGTCCTCCTTCTCGATCTACGACGCCGCCGACAGCAAGCGGCTGATGGCGCTCGTCTGCCGCGATCTGGACCTCGACCCCAAGCGGTTCCCGCCGAAGTCCTTCAGCGCCAAGATCTCCAACCTGAAGAACGAGCTGATCGACGAGGAGGACTTCGCCGCGCAGGCCGCCGACGGCTTCGAGAAGACCCTCGCCCAGGCCTACACGCTCTACCAGTCCCGCCTCCGCGAGGCGAACGCGCTCGACTTCGACGACCTGATCATGACGACGGTCAACCTGCTGCGCGCCTTCCCCGACGTCGCCGAGCACTACCGCCGCCGCTTCCGCCACGTCCTCGTCGACGAGTACCAGGACACCAACCACGCCCAGTACGCCCTCGTACGGGAACTCGTCGGCACCGCCGGGCATCCCGTGGACGTGCCGCCGTCCGAGCACGACCTGCCCCCGGCCGAGCTGTGCGTCGTCGGTGACGCCGACCAGTCGATCTACGCCTTCCGCGGCGCCACCATCCGCAACATCCTCCAGTTCGAGGAGGACTACCCGGATGCCACCACGATCCTCCTGGAGCAGAACTACCGCTCCACGCAGACGATCCTGAGCGCGGCCAACGCGGTCATCGAGCGCAACGAGTCGCGCCGTCCCAAGAACCTGTGGACCAACGCGGGCGCGGGCGCACGGATCATCGGCTATGTCGCCGACACCGAGCACGACGAGGCCCAGTTCGTCGCCGAGGAGATAGACCGACTGACGGACTCGGGCGAGGCGAAGGCCGGCGACGTCGCCGTCTTCTACCGCACGAACGCCCAGTCCCGTGTCTTCGAAGAGATCTTCATCCGCGTCGGCCTGCCCTACAAGGTGGTCGGCGGCGTCCGCTTCTACGAGCGCAAGGAGGTCCGGGACGTCCTCGCGTATCTGCGGGTGCTGGCGAACCCGGAGGACTCCGTACCGCTGCGGAGGATCCTGAACGTCCCGAAGCGGGGCATCGGCGAGCGCGCCGAGGCGATGATCGACGCCCTCGCGCAGCGGGAGAAGGTCAGCTTCCCGCAGGCGCTGCGTCGCGTGGACGAGGCATACGGCATGGCGGCCCGCTCGACGAACGCGGTCAAGCGGTTCAACGCACTGATGGAGGACCTGCGGACCATCGTGGAGTCCGGCGCCGGACCGGCCACGGTCCTGGAGGCCGTGCTGGAGCGCACCGGCTATCTGGCCGAGTTGCAGGCCTCGACCGACCCCCAGGACGAGACCCGTATCGAGAACCTCCAGGAACTCGCCGCCGTGGCCCTGGAGTTCGAGCAGGAGCGCGGCGAGGAGGCATCGACGCCGGGGGCGGCAGCTGCGGGGGGTACGCTCGCCGACTTCCTCGAACAGGTCGCTCTCGTCGCCGACTCCGACCAGATCCCGGACGAGGAGGACGGTGACGGCGTCATCACGCTGATGACCCTCCACACCGCGAAGGGCCTCGAGTTCCCGGTGGTGTTCCTGACCGGTATGGAGGACGGCGTCTTCCCGCACATGCGCGCGCTCGGCCAGACCAAGGAGCTGGAGGAGGAGCGGCGCCTGGCGTACGTCGGCATCACACGGGCGCGGGAGCGGCTGTACCTCACGCGGTCGGCCCTGCGCAGCGCCTGGGGTCAGCCCGCGTACAACCCGCCCTCACGCTTCCTGGAGGAGATCCCGGACCAGCATGTGGAGTGGAAGCGCACCGGCACCTCCTCGGCCCCGGTGTCCTCCGGTCCGCTCTCGGGCGTCGCGGCCTCGCTGTCGTCCTCCCGCTCGCGCTCCTCGGCCGTCGGCGCGTCCGGGTTCGCCACCCGCCGGGGCGGTGCGGCGGAGAAACCGGTGATCTCCCTGGCGGTGGGCGACCGCGTCACGCACGACCAGTTCGGCCTGGGGACGGTCGTCGGCGTCAAGGGCACGGGTGGGAACGCGGAGGCGACGATCGACTTCGGCGACACCAAGCCGAAGCGGCTGCTGCTGCGGTACGCGCCGGTGGAGAAGCTGTAGCCCATGCGGCCGGGCCCACGCCCAACGGCGGGGCCCCGGCCGGGGAGTTGATCAGGTCGGGTCGAGCCCGTGGCTGCGCAGCCAGGGCAGCGGGTCTATTGCCGCGCCGCCGCCGGGGCGCACTTCGAAGTGCAGGTGCGGGCCGGTGGAGTTGCCCGAGTTGCCGGAGTACGCGATCGGTTGGCCGGCCTTCACCGTCGTTCCGGAGGAGACCCGGTAGGTGGAGAGGTGGCAGTACCACGTCTCCGTACCGTCCTTCGCGGTCAGGATCATCATGTTGCCGTAGGCACTGTTCCACTGTGTGCGGACCGTGCCGTCCGTTGCGGCCATCACCGTGGTGCCGTAGGAGACCGGGAAGTCGATCCCGGTGTGCACGGACATCCAGTTGATGCCGGCCTGTCCGAAGTAGGCGCTCAGGCCCTTCTGCAGAACCGGCAGGACGAACTTCGGTCGCATCCGCTCCTTGAGCGCCGCCTCCGCCGCGGCCTTCCGCTGCTCGGCAGCCTGCTCCGCCTTGAGGTCGATGCGCTCCTGCGTGCGGCTCGCCCGGTCCGCGAAGTCGTTCGCACCCGCGGAGACGCTCTCGAGCTGGGAGTCCAGCTTGTTGTTCGCGGCGGACGGCTTCACCGGGGTGGCGGCCGAGGCGCTGGTCGTCTTGCCGTCCTCCCCGTTCACGCCGACGGACGCGGCGGCGATACCGGCCACCCCCATGACGCACACGGACGGCACGGCGACGGTCAGCAGTGCGGATCGCTTCGCCGGGGCGCGGCGCCGGGCGCGGTTCGAGGCGCGGGCCGCGACACGGGAGGCGGGGGCGATGTCTTCCTCGTCCTCGAGCAGCGACGGGGTGTCGCCGGGCGCCTCGCCGTCTCCCGACTCGCCTACTTCGTAGGCGATGTGGTCGTACGGCGGTTGATCGAAGGCTTCCGCCGCGTCGAAGCCGGCGGTGGCCTGCTGGTCGAAGGTCTCCGCGCCGTCGAAGGACTCGGCCTGGTCGAAGGGGTGCGGGATCGCCTGCTCGAAGGTCGACGTGGCCGGGTCCGCCGCGTCGGCGTACTGGTCGTGGACCCCGTGCTCGACGGCTTCGGCCGAGTTCCACTGGGTGGCGTCGTAGGCGCCCGTGTCGAAGGCCTGCGTGCCCCATTCCCACTGCTGGGCCGGGTCCGCCGTCTGGCCGGCCTCGGCCCAGGCCTGTGCGTCCCACTGACCCGTGGCATCGGGGGAGGTGCCTTGCGCGGGGATACCTGCGAGCTGCTGATAACCGGTCGCCCAGGCGGTCGTGTCATGGGCGCCGGTGTCGAAGGCGGCCTGGTGCTGGGCGGCGTAGGCGTCGTAGTTCGGCGACGGGTGGGCGTTGTCGCCGTATGTCGCATGGCCGGCCGTGGACCACTGCGTGGCGTCGTACGTGCCGGTCGAGCCGTGGCCGGGCAGGTCCCCGAAGAGGGGGTCGGCCGCGAAGTTCGCCGTCGTGGTGCCGCCGGTGCCGAAGGTGTCCGTGTACGTGGTGAACTCGCCGTACTGGCCACCGTGTCCTCCGTACGACGCATAGTGCGCCGCGACGGCATCGGGGGCCGGAGTCGGGGAAGTAGCGGTCCCCGACGGGTGACGGTCGTTCACCAACTTCTCTTTCGCCTCGACAACAGGGGCTGGCAGAGCAGTGCGGTGACTGTACCCGGCGGTATGCGGGCGCGACAATCTTCCGTTGGTTTCCCTCGTGCAGGAAACGGGCATTCAGCCGTGATTCGGCGGCCCGCGGCGAGGCTTTGGTTTTGCGTTCGATGAATGTTCGAGGTCGAGAGGGTGTCTGCGCGTCATCGGACGGGCGATTCCGGGGCCGTGGCGGGGGTCGCGCCGGGCTGTCCTCCGCAAGTGATGGCCAAGGATCGTGCCGTCCGTGGCCGCGTGCCGGGGGGCCGATGGGTCAGGCCACCGTCAGACCACCGGTGTGAGCGGCGGCCGCTCCGGGCTCGACGAGGTCGAGTGCCTGCCGTATCCCGGCGGCGACGGTGGGGTGCACCGGCAGGGCGAGATGACCGATGCCGCTGACCCGTACGTTCTGCACCAGCAGATCGGGGTGGTCGACGCAGGCCGTCTCCAGCGGATCCATCAGGGGATCCAGATCGCTCCAGAAGCTCACGAAGTGCGTACGGCAGCCGGGCGCGGGCTCGCGCAGTTCCTGGATGAGCTCCGAGCCGGGACGCATCTGCCGCACGATCGGGTGCGCGTTCGCGAGCGGCGCGACACGAGTCCCCGAGTGCGGGGTGCCCAGCGTGACGAGGGTGCGGACGCGCAGGTCGCCGCCGAGGCGCTGGACGTAGTACCGCGCGATCAGCCCACCCAGGCTGTGCCCGACGACGTCCACCCGCTGCTGCCCCGTACGCTCGCACAGTTCTTCGATATAACGGCCGAGAAGCTGGGCGGCGGTGCGGATGTCGCAGGTCAGCGGTGAGTAGTTGAGGGACTCGATGTGCTGCCGTCCGTGCTGGGTGAGATTGCGACGCAGCAGGACGAAGACCGAGCGGTTGTCGATGAACCCGTGCAGCAGGATGACCGGAGGTTTGGCCTCGGTCGGCAGCGTGGCGGCATCCGGCGGGATCGGGAGGGGCGCCGAACGGCGCTCCTGAATGATGCCCGAGGGATAGAGGAGCACATGCCCGGCGAGGATCGCGAGCTCCAGCGCGGTCGCCTTCAGGAGAGCTATGGAGAGTCCGGCCAGTCGGCTCGGGAACAGACGCTGGCACAGCGGAAGCAGCGGCTGCAGGGGCTGCACTGCCCTGGTGACCATCATGGCCGACCTCCCGTCGGCACACGCAAGGACGCCTCTGTCCCCCGTGAGCCCTCGTGGAAAGCCGTCAGGCGATGGCCTGCGGGGCAAGGACCGCGGGTTCGGCCGTGCCGCGGACGCGGCATGTGCCCTGATGTGACGGACGTCTTCTCGTCGCTGTGACGCGACGCCCGTCCTCGGTCGCGGTTCCCGTCCTCCTCGTACGGGTGTGGGGTCCCCGCATTCGTGCCCTGTGCAATTTCGCCGGAAGACCTCACCACCACGGCGCCCCGCCGGCGATGCGATGGTGCGGCCGCCCTCAGCGGCTCTCCGTGCGCACGATCACCTCGGTCCACGGCACCCGGGCCGCCTGTGTCACGGCCCCTGTGCCGCCGAGAGGGGAGACCCTGCGCGGCGAATGTGTCCCACTGTGTGATTTCCCCCTCGGTCTGCACCGCGAAACTGCCGGTTGCGGGATGCTGGCGATAACGTTCGTTCACTTCCCGGGTCGGTGCGGAGCGGGACACCTGTGGCGTGAGGTGCGCGAGGGCCCGGTCCGCCGGGGTCGCGCGGGCGGAGCGGTGTGTGTTCACCGCCGGCGGGAAAATACGCCGAACGTGCGGTCCGTATGTCCGCCGGTGCGGTGACGTGGCGGCGGTGCGGTACATCGGTACAGGGTGGAGTAGTCGCTTCATGGAGGCAGTGATGGGTGTGGCAGCCGGTCCGATCCGCGTGGTGGTGGCCAAGCCGGGGCTCGACGGCCACGATCGTGGGGCCAAGGTGATCGCGCGGGCGCTGCGCGACGCGGGTATGGAGGTCATCTACACCGGCCTCCATCAGACGCCCGAGCAGATCGTGGACACGGCGATCCAGGAGGACGCCGACGCCATCGGCCTGTCGATCCTGTCCGGCGCGCACAACACGCTGTTCGCCGCGGTGATCGAGCTGCTCAAGGAGCGCGACGCGGAGGACATCCTGGTCTTCGGCGGCGGGATCATCCCCGAGGCGGACATCCCCCCGCTGAAGGAGAAGGGCGTCGCGGAGATCTTCACTCCCGGTGCGACCACGGCATCGATCGTGGACTGGGTACGGGCGAACGTGCGCCAGCCGGCCGGGGCGTAACACCCGCGACCAGCGCGACGAGGGCGCCGTTCACCGATGGGCGGGCGGCGCCCTTCAGCACGTCGTGGCGCGGCCGTGTGCCCCGGCTCAGGGCTCGCCCAGTTCCTGCCGCATCGTGGCGCGCAGCCGCAGTGTCGTGGTCAAGCGCTGGAACGCCTCTGCCCAGTAGCCGCCGGCCCCGGGCGACGTGTCCTCCGTCTCGTCCGGTATCGCCGTCAGCGCGTCGAGCCGGCTCGCCTCCGCGGGATCGAGGCAGCGCTCCGCGAGGCCCATCACCCCGCTGAAGCTCCATGGATAACTCCCCGCGTCGCGGGCGATGTCGAGCGCGTCCACGACCGCCCGCCCGAGGGGCGCGGCCCAGGGGACCGCGCACACCCCGAGAAGCTGGAAGGCCTCGGACAGACCGTGTGTGGCGATGAACCCCGCGACCCAGTCCGCCCGGTCGGCCGCTTCCAGGATCGACAGCAGCTTCGCCCGCTCGGCCAGGGACACCGCACCCGGACCCCCGGCCTCCGGGGCCGAGGGGCGGCCGAGCAGGGCCCGGGACCAGCCGGGGTCGCGCTGCCGCACGGCGGCACGGCACCACGCCGCGTGCAGCTCGTTCCGCCAGTCGTCCGCAACCGGCAGCGCGACGATCTCCTCCGGCGTACGCCGCCCCAGCCGGACCGGCCACGCACCGAGCGGTGCGGCCTCCACCAGCTGGCCCAGCCACCACGACCGTTCGCCGCGGCCCGCCGGGGGATTCGGCACCACTCCGTCGCGCTCCATGCCCGGATCGCACTGGTGCGGTGCCTCGACGACGATCACGGCCTCCGGACGCGTGCGGTCGATCGCCACGCAGGCCGCCGCCCGCGCCGCCATGCGGCCGGCCAGGGCCGAGCCCGGAAGTGCCGACAGCAACTCCGCCGCCGTCGCCCGTACATTGCGGCTCCGGTCGGAGAGCGCCTGCTCCAGGAACGGCTCGTCCGCGGCTTCGAGCCCGGCGCGCAGTGAGTCGAGGAACATCAGACGGTCCTCGGCCCGCTCGGCCGCCCAGGTGGAGGCCAGCAGTTCGCGGGCGGCGGCCGGCTGTCGTGTACGGAGCGCGGCGAGCAGTGCGACCCGCTCCGCGAACAGGCCCTCCTGCCACAGGGCCCGGATGCGGTCCCCGTCCTCGGACGGCGGCAGTTCGGCACCGCCACCGGGCGTGGAGCGCAGCGCGAAGCGCCAGTCCGGGTTCAGCCGGGCCAGCCACAGGGCGCGCGGTCCGGCGAAGGCCAGCGCCGCCGGCCGCAGGTCCGTGCGCCCGCGGGCCGCGTCCAGAAGCGCGGGCAGTGCTTGCGGCGGTGGCGCGAAGCCCCGTGCGTTGGCCAGGGACAGCCACTGCGGCAGCAACTCCATGAGGTCGGGGGCCGCCCCCCTGCGGCCACCGACCGCGCCGGGGCGCTCCGACAGGAGCAGGGCCAGTCTGCGGACCGCCGCGGGTGGCAGCGGCGGGCGAGGGTCCGGTGCAGCGGGCACGGGGCGCGCCTCCGCCGGGGCGGGGCGCAGCCCCGCTCTGCGGCGCACCGTCTCCACGGCGGCCAGGTCCAGCAGAGCCGTCGGCGCCTCGCGACCGGGCGGCAGCCATGCCGGGGTACGCCGGCCGGTGCCCAGCAGGGCCACGGTCACGAGCTCATCCCAGGGCACATCGGGAGCCGTGTCCGGCGGGGCGGGAGTCGCAGTCATGTCGGTCCTCCGGTCGGTGGGCGTTGGCTCCGGTGCCGTCAGCACAGCGGGACCGCCTCTCCAGCTGTCTCGGGCCAGGCGGTGAGCGGGGTGAAGCCGAGGTGACCGCACTCGCCGAAGACCGTGACCGGACCGCCGCCCGAGAGGGCGACCAAGCGCCACAGGCCCGGACGGGCGGCCGACGAGGAGGTGATCGGGAGCGCCGTGCCGCCGTCCGCGTCCGCCAGCTGCCAGGCGTCCCCGGCCGGTGTCGGTATCACCCGGTTCAGCGTCACCGGGAACGACTCCAGCCAGGGGTCCGCGCGCAGCGCCTCCCCGTACCGGGCCGCCGCCCGGACGGTGGTCAGGCCCGCAGGACGCACCGCGACCGGCTCGGGCGGGGTGAACCGCTCGCCCAGCGCCACCCGGGGCTGCCCGTCGCCCGGATACCGGGAGACCTCCGCCTCGAAGGACAGGCCCACCGGCAGCGACGGCTCCGGAGCGCGTCCGGCGGCCGCGAAGGAGAGGAGCAGTACGGTGCGCCCGGTCTCCGATCCGTACAGCCAGATCCTGCGTGTGGTGAGCCGGCCGTCCGAGGTGTCGTACTGCGCCAGGACCAGCCAGCTGTCCCGGACCGGCGGACCCTCCGGCGAGCCGGGCAGGCCGACCCGTGAACGGACCGTCGCCGCCAGCCCGGCCGGCAGCCGCTCACGGCGCAGCCAGCCCCGGTCCAGCAGATGCAGCAGCGCGCACTCCTCCAGGAGCCGGGCCGGCCAGCCCGCTCCGGACGCGGGGAGCGACCCCAACTCCCGTACCCGGCCGGCCAGTCCCGGGGCCTGTGCGTCCACCATCCGGGCGGCCGTCTCCTCCCACAGCCCGTACCCCGCCTGTTCGGCCGAGGCCAGACCGCCGCGCAGCAGGTCGGCCAGCCGCTGCTCCAGCTCCTCCGCCCCGGCCGTGATCCGCTCGGCCCGCCGCTCCGCCCGGCGCCGGGCCGCCTCCGGATCGCCGGTCGTGCCCCCGCCGTGTCCGGCCGCTGTCCCCTTTATCTGTGCGTGCTGCCTGCGCCCCTCGATCCACCGCTCCGCCCAGTCCGGCGCCTGCCCCCGCGACACCGTGCCGTCCCCGCCGGCCCAGAGCAGCAGCAGCCCCAGGGCGTGCTTGCACGGGGACTTGCGGCTGGGACAACTGCACGAGTACGCAGGGCCGTTCGCCTCCGCGATGTCGACGACCGTCCGGTACGGCGTACTGCCACTGCCCTTGCACAGTCCCCAGACCGTCCGCTCGTCGGAACTGCCCGCCTGCGACCACGGGCCGGCGGCACCGAGTTCGCTTCCCGCCTCGCGTGACGCGGCGTCAGGTGCCAGTGCCAGCACCTGGTCCGCGGTCCAGCGCACCCCCTGCTGAGTCATGTCGTCGAAGGTAGGTCCCGGCACTGACAATCGCCGGTCGCAAGGGTCTTTGCACAGGTCACCGCGGATTGTCAGTGGTCTGGTGCACGGTTGGTGGCAGATCAGAACCGGCCGAGCTGGAGGGGGATACGGCCATGCGTGTGTCCGTCGATCCGATGTCCGTCGAACCGGGCCCGAGCGAGCCGGGGCCCGGGAGCGGGGGCGGGGTGGCAGCCCCGGACGGGCGGGTGCCCGCGCCCGTGCACACGCCGGGGGAGGAGAGTGCGCGAGGGCGGGTGGAAGGACCCGGGCGGGCGGGGTCCGGGGTGCTGCGGCCGCACGCCGAGGACGCCTTCGCGGCCGAACTCGCCGCGCTGGCCGCGCAGGACGACCGGTCGCGCCCGGCCCGCTGGCGGCTGTCGCCCTGGGCCGTGGCCACCTATCTGCTGGGCGGCACACTGCCGGACGGCACGGTGATCACACCGAAGTACGTCGGCCCGCGCCGCATCGTCGAGGTGGCCGTCACCACGCTCGCCACCGACCGCGCCCTGCTTCTGCTCGGCGTGCCGGGCACGGCCAAGACCTGGGTGTCCGAGCATCTCGCGGCGGCCGTCAGCGGCGACTCGACGCTGGTCGTGCAGGGCACGGCCGGGACTCCGGAGGAGGCGATCCGCTACGGCTGGAACTACGCACAACTGCTCGCGCACGGCCCGAGCCCGGACGCGCTGGTGCCCGGCCCCGTCATGCGGGCCATGCGCGAGGGGGCGGTCGCCCGGGTCGAGGAGCTGACCCGCATCCCGGCCGACGTGCAGGACACGCTCATCACCATCCTGTCCGAGAAGACGCTGCCGATACCGGAGTTGGGGCAGGAGGTGCTCGCCGTCCGCGGCTTCAACCTGATCGCGACGGCCAACGACCGCGACCGCGGGGTCAATGAGCTGTCCAGCGCGCTGCGCCGCCGTTTCAACACCGTGGTGCTGCCGCTGCCCGAGAGCGCCGAGGCGGAGGTCGACATCGTCTCCCGCCGGGTCGAGCAGATCGGACGCTCGCTCGACCTGCCGGCCCTGCCCGACGGCATCGACGAGATCCGGCGCGTCGTCACGGTCTTCCGGGAACTGCGCAGCGGCGTCACCGCGGACGGACGGACGAAGCTGAAGTCCCCCAGCGGCACGCTGTCCACCGCCGAGGCGATCTCCGTGGTCACGGGCGGGCTCGCGCTGGCCGCGCACTTCGGCGACGGCGTGCTGCGGGCGGGCGACATCGCCGCGGGCATCCTCGGAGCGGTCGTCCGCGAACCCGCGACCGACCGCGTCATCTGGCAGGAGTACCTGGAGGCCGTGGTCCGTGAGCGTGACGGCTGGACGGACTTCTATCGCGCATGCCGGGAGGTGTCCGCATGACGGGCCCGGCGGGCGAGGTCCCGCGGGGCTTTTCGGGTGGCGCGGGCGGCACGGCGGCCGTGGACGGGTGTGCCGGCGCCGGGGTGCACGGACGCGGGGATCCGGGATGGGGCCGGAGGCGAGGGGGACGGTGTGACGGGCGTTGACGGGTCGCCGGGCGCGACGGCAGGCGGAGGGCCGCTGCTGCTCGGGGTGCGGCATCACGGACCGGGCTCCGCGCGCGCCGTGCGGGCCGCGCTGGACTCGGCGCGGCCGCGCACCGTGCTGATCGAGGGGCCGCCCGAGGCGGACCCGCTCGTCCCGCTCGCGGCCGACGAGGAGATGCGGCCGCCGGTGGCGCTGCTCGCCCACGCCGTGGACGAGCCAGGACGGTCCGCGTTCTGGCCGCTGGCCGAGTTCTCCCCGGAGTGGGTGGCGATCCGCTGGGCTCTGGAACACGGCGTTCCGGCCCGGTTCATCGACCTGCCCGCCGCGCACACGCTGGCATGGCAGGGGGAGGACCCGGCGTCCCGGCAGGACGGGACCGGTGAGGCGGAGCCCGGGCCGTCCGTAGACGGACGCGGGGACGGAGCGGGGCCGACCGGGGCCGCCGGGCCCGGCGCGGACGGCGGACCGGAGGACACGGTGCGCGTCGACCCGGTCGCCGTACTGGCGAGAACCGCCGGATACGACGATCCGGAGCGGTGGTGGGAGGACGTCGTCGAGCACCGGGGCGCGGGGACGGCCGACGCCCTCGCCCCGTTCGCCGTGCTCGAGGAGGCGATGGGCGCCCTGCGGGAGGCGTTCGGCACCGGGGGGCGCGAGCGGGACCTCGTGCGGGAGGCGTACATGCGGCTGCAGGTGCGCGCCGCCCGGCGCGAGTTCGGCCGGGACGTGGCCGTGGTGTGCGGGGCCTGGCACGTGCCCGCGCTGCGCCGGAGGACATCCGTCGCCGCCGACCGGGCCCTGTTGAAGGGACTGCCCAAGGTGAGGACGGACATGACCTGGGTGCCCTGGACCCATCGGAGGCTGTCCCGGGCCGGTGGCTACGGCGCGGGGATCGACTCGCCCGGCTGGTACGGGCACCTGTTCGCCGCCCCCGACCGGCCCGTGGAGCGGTGGCTGACGAGGGTGGCCGGGCTGCTCCGCGAGGAGGGCCGGATTGTGTCGTCCGCGCATGTCATCGAGGCGGTGCGGCTCGCCGGGACGCTTGCCGCGCTGCGCGGACGGCCGCTGCCGGGGCTGTCCGAGACGACCGACGCGGTGCGGGCGGTGATGTGCGAGGGATCGGATGTGCCGCTGGCTCTGGTGCACGACCGGCTGGTGGTCGGGGACGTCCTCGGGGAAGTGCCCGCCTCGGCCCCCGCGGTGCCGTTGCAGCGGGACCTCGCCCGGCTCCAGAAGCGGCTCAGGCTCAAACCCGAGCCGCAGGAGCGGGAGCTGGAGCTCGATCTGCGCAGGGAGACCGACGCGGGGCGCAGCCGCCTGCTCCACCGGCTGCGGCTCCTGGGGATCGGGTGGGGAGAGCCCGTGGTCTCGCGCGGCAGCACCGGGACGTTCCGGGAGACCTGGCGGCTGCGCTGGGATCCGGAGCTGGCCGTGCGGGTCGCCGAGGCCGGCGTCTGGGGGACGACCGTGCTCGGCGCCGCGACCGCGAAGGCCGAGGCGGAAGCGGTCGCCGCGCAGGCTCTCGCCGAGGTCACGGCGCTCGCCGAGCGGTGCCTGCGGGCGGAGCTGTCCGACGCGCTGCCCGTGGTCATGCGGGTCCTCGCCGACCGCGCGGCACTCGACGCCGACGTCGGACATCTGGCCCAGGCCCTGCCCGCGCTGGTCCGTGCGCTGCGCTACGGGGACGTGCGCGGCACGGACACCCGGGCGCTGGCCGAGGTCGCGACGGGCCTGGCGGAGCGGGTGTTCGTCGGGCTGCCGCCCGCCTGCGCCGCGCTGGACGCGGAGGCGGCCGAGGAGATGCGGCGTCATATCGACGCGGTGCACGGGTCGGTGGGGCTGCTGGCGGAAGGGGCCGTGGGGGCGCGAGGCGGACTGCGCGGGCGGTGGTGTTCCGTCCTGCGGGTGCTCTCCGGGCGGGACAGCGTGCCCGGGGTGATCCGCGGGCGGGCCGTGCGGCTGCTGCTGGACGACGGGGAGCTGGCGCAGGAGGATGCGGCTCGGCTGATGGGACTCGTGCTGTCGCCGGGGACGGCACCGGCGGACGCCGCCGCGTGGATCGAGGGGTTCGTCGGCGGCGGTTCCGGCGGCGGGATGCTGCTGGTGCACGACGAGCGGCTGCTCGGCCTGGTGGACGCATGGCTGACCGGGGTGCCGGCGGACGCGTTCACCGACGTACTGCCGCTGCTGAGGCGCACGTTCTCGGCCTATGAGCCGGGAGTGCGGCGCACGCTGGGTGAGCTGGTGCGGCGGGGTCCGGGGGCGCGGGGCGGCGCGGCGGCCACCGGCTCGGGCCCCTCGGGGTTCGCCGTCGAGCGGGACGCCGGGCGTGCGGACGCCGTGCTCCCTGTGCTGCGTCTGCTGCTCGGAGCGGACGAGGCCGCCGGCAACGGCGCCGCCGGCCTTGTGGGGGTGGTCCGATGAGCACGCACTCGACCGTCCGGGAGGAGACCTTGACCGTGCGGAACAGGACGGCGGAAGCCGACGAACGGCTGCGGCGCTGGCGGCTGGTGCTCGGCGGCGACGCGGCGGACGGCACCGGGCACGGGCTCGCGGGGCGGGACGCCGCGATGGACGGCGCCCTGACCGCGCTGTACGGAAAAGGGGACAAGCCCCGGCAGGGACGCGACCGTTCGGCGGGACTCGGGGCCTCCGCGCCGTCCGTCGCACGCTGGCTCGGGGACATCCGGACCTACTTCCCCTCCTCGGTCGTCCAGGTCATGCAGCGGGACGCCATCGACCGGCTCGGTCTGTCCGCTCTGCTCCTGGAGCCGGAGATGCTCGAGGCGGTCGAGCCGGACGTGCACCTGGTGGGCACACTCCTGTCGCTGAACAAGGCGATGCCGGAAACCACCAGGGAGACCGCAAGGGCGGTGGTCCGCAAGGTCGTCGAGGATCTTGAGGAGCGGCTCGCCACCCGCACCCGTGCCACGCTCACGGGCGCGCTCGACCGCAGCGCGCGTGTCACCCGGCCCCGGCACCACGACATCGACTGGAACCGCACGATCGCGGCCAACCTCAAGCACTACCTCCCGGAGTACCGCACGGTCGTGCCGGAGCGGCTGATCGGGTACGGGAGGGCGTCCCGTTCCGTGAAGAAGGAGGTCGTCCTCTGCATCGACCAGTCGGGGTCGATGGCGGCCTCGGTGGTCTACGCCTCCGTCTTCGGGGCGGTCCTTGCGTCGATGCGCTCCATCGCCACCCGGCTGGTCGTCTTCGACACGGCCGTCGCCGATCTCACGGACCAGCTCGACGACCCGGTCGACGTCCTCTTCGGGACGCAGCTCGGCGGCGGCACGGACATCAACAGGGCGCTGGCGTACTGCCAGTCCCGGATCGTGCGGCCCGCCGACACGGTCGTGGTCCTCATCAGCGACCTGTACGAAGGGGGGATCCGGGACGAGATGCTGAAGCGGGTGGCGGCGATGAAGGCGTCGGGGGTGCAGTTCGTGGCGCTGCTCGCGCTGTCCGACGAGGGGGCGCCCGCCTACGACCGCGAGCACGCGGCGGCGCTCGCGGCGCTGGGCGCACCGGCGTTCGCCTGCACGCCCGACCTGTTCCCGGAGGTGATGGCGGCGGCCATCGAGAAACGGCCCCTTCCGATACCGGAGTCGACATGACGATCCGGCGACAGGCGGGACACAACGGGCAGTTCACAAAGGGGGCCCCTCTTGATGAAGGTGAGAAAACGGATATGACTACCCATCGGTAACAGGGGACTTGCGCAACCGCAGGAGTTCCGTGCAAGGATCGACGGCGCTTCACCCTCGGCGATGCGCCGTTCGCTCCGTATCGCCTCGTTCCGCCGCACGGAGGCCCTCCTCGTCGTGACCCTGCCGGCCGCACTTCCCTTCGCCGGTGCCGCACTGCGCACGATGCGTACGGCGGCCGGGCGGCGTGCGCTCCATCTGATGCTGGTGGCGGGCGGGTTGCTGGCACTGGGGCTCCTCAGCGCCGGGCACGCCCAGGCGGCCGACGGGACGCCGCAGGCATCCGCGGCTCGGGTCGGGGCCGGTGCTCCGGCCGACGCCGTGCACCCGATCGAGGGCGGGGTGCGAGGTATCGGGAAGACCGTCGGCAGGACGGTCGGACGAGCGGTGAAGAACTCCGGCGCGACCGGGCCGGCCGCTCACCGGACCGGTACGGCCTCACCGGTGGGGCACACATCGCACGGCGCGCCGGTTTTGTTGCCCGCCGTCAGGCACACCACCGGCGTTTCCGGAACGCCCGCCGCCCCTGCGCACACCGCACCGGTGACCCGCGCGTCCGTACCCGCTGCGCCGGCCGACCCGGTCGCCTCGGTGCTCCGGACGGTTCCCGCGGTCGACCAGACCCTCCGTCATGTGGTGCGGCCCGTCGTCGGCAAGCTTCTGCAGCCGGTCGGCGACACGGTCGCTCGGCCCGTCGGGGGCCTTGTCGGGACGGTGACCGAAGGGCTGCCGGACGCACCGGTGCAGCCGTCGCTGCCCTCGCTCCCGCAACTGCCCGAACTTCCCCGGCTGCCGCGTCTTCCCGGACTGCCGACGCCGCCGGTGCACACGCTGCCCGCCCCGTCGGCCCCGCAGCAGCCGGACGGGAGCGGGCACCCGAGCGCGGTCGAACGGCGGAAGAGCGAAGCGCACGGATTCCCGGCGGTGGCCGTCCAGGCCCCGGTGGCGCCGCCCGCGCACCACGCCCACCACGCCGCCCGGCCCTCGCAGACGCCCGCGCAACAGGCCCCGGGCGGTGATCCGGGCTCGTACGGCGACCAGCCGGCCGCCGACGGCGGTGTGCCGCGGCACGGCGACGCGCACGCCGTGGCGTTCGGCGACCGGGCGCCGCTGCCGTTGATGCGGGGCGGCACCGCGGTCGTCACCATGGACGGGACCCGGGACCGGCACCGGGACATCCCCGAGTTCCCCGGCTAGGTCAGCACCTCCGCCCCGCGCGCCCCGATGCGCGGGGACGGAACCGGTCTGCCCTCCGTCCGGACCCCCGGTCCCGGACGGAAGCCACCGGATCCCGAGCCGCCACAGCCGGAACACCTCCATGGCCGCAGGTCCCCGATGACCCCCATGGATCCGTCGACCCCCACCGACACCGGCGCAGGACTCGGAACCGGTACGTCCCGAACTCACGGATTCCCGAAGGAACTGACGCACGTATGAACAAGAACATCCGACGTTCCATCGTCATAGCCGCCGGAGTCACCGGCGCATGGGCGCTCGGCTCCGCCGTCGCCGACGCGGACGAACTGCCCGCCGCCTCCGCGTCCACCCCCGACGTGGGCATCAACGCCGCGGACACGGTCGGCGCGGTCACCGACACCCTGGACGGCGTCGTCGCCGGTGTGCACAACACGGTTTCCGGCGTCACGCACGGCACGGCAGTGGACGGCGCCGCCTCGACCGCCCGGCACACGGCCACAACGGCCCACTCCACCGTCTCCGATGCCGCTCACACCCCGGCCCGGGCCGAGGCCCGGGTGGGGAAGGCGACGGCCGACGCGGGCCGGGCGGACCGGCGTTCCGGCGCGGGTGCGGCCGTGTCGCATCTCTCGCAGGCCCAGGGCCTCTCGCAGGCACGGGGCCTCGCGCACACCGTCGTGCCCCGGGCCGCCGCCACGGCGGACCACGCCACGGTCGCGGCCACCGTCGCCGTGTCCGACGCGACCGCGCCGCGGGACGAGATCGACTACCTGTTCGGCCCCCTCTCCGCCTTCGCCCCCGAGGTGGAGCAGGCACTCGCCGCCGCGCAGACCAGGCTCCAGAGTGTGCAGAACGCCGCGCGCGCCCAGGCGGGGGGCGTCGGCGGTCCGGTGCGCACAAGGGTGCAGAGCACCGTGGCAGGCGCGGGGCGTACCGCGGAGGGTGTGCACGGCGCCGCGCGACAGGCGGTCGCCGAGTCCACCGTCGTGGCGGACGAGGCGGGGGCCACCGCGGGCGCGAGTGCCTCCGCCGTTCCCGGCCATGTCACCGGAGTCGTCACGGGATTGAGGCAGCAGGTCGTCGGCACGGTCACCGACGTGCCCGGCACGGTCGGGCCGGTGGCCGCCGGGACGGCCGTAGCGGTGCTCCCCCCGGTCGCGGGCACGGTCCTCGGCGGTGTGCTGCCGGCGGCCGGGCACGCCGTGGGGCACACGACCGGCCTGGCCGACGGCGTCGTTGCGGACGTGCGGCCGCTCGCGTGGCATGCCGTCGGTGGTGCGTCCGCGCTCGGGTACGGGGCCGGCGCCGATGTGCGGCCGGTCGTGCACGGCGTGACCGGGGAGGTGACCGGCGACACCGCGGACTCCGTCCTGCCGCCGGTCGCCGGTACGGCCGTCCACGGGACCGTCCCCGTCGCCGGGCGGGCCGTCGGGGACGCCGCGCGGTCGGTGCACGGCGTGGTGGACGAGGTGCCCCCCTTCGCGGCGGGTGTCATGGGCCAGGTCCCGCCGTTCGCCGGGGATGTCGTCGAAAGCGCCACCGCATCGGCGTACGGCGTGGGCGAGGAGGTGCCGCCGTTCGTGGACGGCGTGGGCGGCGCGGTGCGGCCGGCGGTGCGGACGGTGCACGAGACCGTGCGGCCCGTCGCGTACGGCGTGGCGGGCAGCGCCGCGAACCTCGCGTACGGCGTGGCGGACGAGGTGCCGCCGTTCGCCGGCGGTGTCGCGGGTGCGGCAGGCCCTCTCGCACAGGGGGTCGCGGGCCAGGTCCCGCCGTTCGCCGGTGGCCTCGCCGGGAACGTCCGTGCCTCCGGCGCCGCGCTGGGCGAGCACGCCGTGACCGGTGTCCGGGGCGTCGCCGAGGCCGTCGTTCCGCAGCACCCGCAGCCGGAGCACGGCGAGACGTACTCCGTCTGACCCCGAGATGCCGTACGGAGCGCGGCGCGCTCCGTACGGCATCCACCGGACTCCGCGGGGGTCGAGGACCGGGCGGCCGAAAGCCGTCGACCGGCCCGACCGAGAGCCCCGCGGGCCGGGACGGATGGCCCCATTGGGGTGGGGTCCATCCGTCCCGGCGCCCTGAGGGGCGGCACAAGGGGTCCCACCGGGCCAACCCCAACCCGGTGGGACCCTGCCGCTCCGCCGCGTCCCCGGGGGCCCGCGCCCGCTCTGCCGCACGTGTGACCGGTATCACCGCTCAGGTGTGATCTGCGATTTAGGGCCCCACCTCAAGCGGCGATAACCTGCGAGACGGACATGCCGCGTGCTCGGACACCGTGTGCGCCTCCCTTGTGACCCACAGCGGACGTCACGTTGCCCTTCGCGGCACGCCCACGCATCCAACGAACCGCGAGATCACTGATAGGGACGGAAGCGCGTGGACCTGTTCGAGTACCAGGCGAGGGACCTCTTCGCCAAGCACGGTGTACCGGTGCTGGCCGGTGAAGTCATCGACACGCCTGAGGCGGCGCGCGAGATCACCGAGCGGCTGGGCGGCAAGTCGGTCGTCAAGGCGCAGGTGAAGGTCGGTGGCCGCGGAAAGGCCGGCGGCGTGAAGCTGGCGGCCACCCCGGACGAGGCCGTCGCCCGCGCCACGGACATCCTCGGCATGGACATCAAGGGCCACACGGTCCACAAGGTCATGATCGCCGAGACGGCTCCCGAGATCGTCGAGGAGTACTACGTCTCCTTCCTCCTCGACCGCGCCAACCGCACCTTCCTGTCCATCGCCTCCGTCGAGGGCGGCATGGAGATCGAGGAGGTCGCGGCGACCCGCCCCGACGCCGTCGCCAAGATCGCGATCGACGCCATCGACGGCGTGGACGAGGCCAAGGCCCAGGAGATCGTGGCCGCGGCCAAGTTCCCGGCCGAGGTCGCCGACAAGGTGGCCCACGTCCTGGTCACGCTGTGGGACACCTTCGTCAAGTCGGACGCCCTCCTCGTCGAGGTCAACCCGCTGGCCAAGGTCGCCTCCGGTGACGTCATCGCCCTGGACGGCAAGGTCTCCCTGGACGACAACGCGGAGTTCCGTCACCCCGAGTTCGAGGAGCTCCACGACAAGGCGGCGGCCAACCCGCTCGAGGCCGCGGCCAAGGAGAAGAACCTCAACTACGTCAAGCTCGACGGCGAGGTCGGCATCATCGGCAACGGCGCCGGTCTGGTCATGTCGACCCTGGACGTCGTCGCCTACGCGGGTGAGGCCCACAAGGGCGTCAAGCCGGCCAACTTCCTCGACATCGGCGGTGGCGCCTCCGCCGAGGTCATGGCGAACGGCCTGGAGATCATCCTCGGTGACCCGGACGTCAAGTCCGTGTTCGTCAACGTCTTCGGCGGCATCACCGCCTGCGACGCGGTGGCCAACGGCATCGTGCAGGCCCTGGAGCTCCTCGAGTCCAAGGGCGAAGAGGTCAACAAGCCGCTCGTCGTGCGTCTCGACGGCAACAACGCCGAGCTCGGTCGCCAGATCCTGGACGACCGCAACCACCCGCTCGTACAGCGTGTGGACACCATGGACGGCGCGGCCGACAAGGCCGCCGAGCTGGCTGCGGCCGCGAAGTAAGGGACGAGGTCACAGACAACCATGGCTATCTTCCTCACCAAGGAATCCAAGGTCATCGTCCAGGGCATGACCGGCTCCGAGGGCCAGAAGCACACCAAGCGCATGCTGGCCTCCGGCACGAACATCGTCGGTGGCGTGAACCCGCGCAAGGCGGGCCAGGTCGTGGACTTCGACGGCACGGAGATCCCGGTCTTCGGCTCCGTCAAGGACGCCGTCGAGAAGACCGGCGCCGACGTCACGGTCATCTTCGTCCCGGAGAAGTTCACCAAGGACGCGGTCATCGAGGCCATCGACGCCGAGATCCCGCTCGCGGTGGTCATCACCGAGGGCATCGCGGTGCACGACTCGGCCTCCTTCTGGGCGTACGCCGGCAAGAAGGGCAACAAGACCCGCATCATCGGCCCGAACTGCCCCGGCCTGATCACCCCCGGCCAGTCGAACGCCGGCATCATCCCGGCCGACATCACCAAGCCGGGCCGCATCGGCCTGGTGTCGAAGTCCGGCACGCTGACGTACCAGATGATGTACGAGCTGCGTGACATCGGCTTCTCGACCTGCGTCGGCATCGGCGGTGACCCGATCATCGGCACCACGCACATCGACGCCCTCAAGGCCTTCCAGGACGACCCCGACACCGACCTGATCGTCATGATCGGCGAGATCGGCGGCGACGCCGAGGAGCGGGCCGCGGCCTTCATCAAGGAGAACGTGACCAAGCCGGTCGTCGGCTACGTCGCGGGCTTCACCGCGCCCGAGGGCAAGACCATGGGTCACGCGGGCGCCATCGTCTCCGGTTCGTCGGGCACCGCCCAGGCGAAGAAGGAGGCGCTGGAGGCCGCGGGCGTCAAGGTCGGCAAGACCCCGACCGAGACGGCCAAGCTGGCGCGCGAGATCCTCGCCGGCTGAGTCCTTCCCGGCTGAACGCCGGTGGGCCCGTCTCCCTCGGGAGGCGGGCCCACCGGCGTGTGCGGGGCCGACGTCAGCGCGCCTGTGGGACGAGGCGCGCCGGCCCCTTGTGGGCCTGCTTCTTCAGCAGGAGCCGCAGTCGCTGTTGCTTGGCGGACAGCGGACCCATGGCGACCTGGGGCGGGAGGTCGATGACCGCCGTTCCCTCGGGCACCGGTCGCTCGTAGTGGTCCGTCGCCATGTTGAGGGTCAGGGCGGTGGCACCCACCAGGGCGGCCGTGAAGACCACGGCCATCCGGTTCCCGCGACGGGCTCTGCGCTCGCCGACGGAGCGGACCGCGGGCGGCCGGGCGGCGCGGAGCGGGACGGACATCGCCAAGTCGGCCATCCTGTCCGGCAGTACCTCGGGTGCCGCCTGGTCCGGCACGAGGTCGGACAGCGTCTCGCGGGCCCGCTGCAGCCGGGCGGCCGCGGCCGCGGTGCTCGCCTCCGTCTCGGCCGCGGTCTCCGCGAGGCCGAGTCCGGCACCGTCGTGGAGCACCAGGGTGCGCCGATGGATCGGGGACAGCGTCAGAAGGGCGTCCAGCAGGGCCCGGTCAGCGGGGTCCGCGGGCGTATCGCGGCGGCGGTGGCGCAGCCGGAAGCGGTGCCGGGGGGAGAGTGCCCACTCGTGTGCCGCCGCGCGCACCCAGCTGGGCGGATCGCGGTCCAGGGCGACCTCGGGCCAGCGCTGCCAGGCCAGTTGGAAGGCGCGTTCGACCGCCTCGCGGGCGAGGCCGGTGCGGCCGGTGAGCAGATAGGCCTGACGCACCAGGGCCGGGGCGCAGAACCGGTAAAGGCCGTCGAACGCCTGATGCGGAGTCAGCGGACGGGTGGTGGTCCAGTCCCGCGCGCTGCCCTCGGTCCTCTCGTGCGCCGCCCATTCGGCGAGCAGCTGCGCGTACGCCCGCCTCCGCCGGCCGTGCGGTTCCGTCAGACCGTTCTCCCAGTCGCGTACTTCTTCGAGGGAGACGCCCAGTGTGACCGCCACTTGAGTCTGCGTCAGCGACTGGCTCCTGCGGAGGCGTCGGCATTCCTTGGGGTCCGGCAGCTGGGAGGCGGTGCTCTGCATCACTGGGCTGCCCTCCGTGCGTAAAAGTACATAAACGTATATTGGGCGACACAGCGGCGCTTTGCCCGTTACGCCGGTAAAGCGCGTGTCGTTGGCAGCATGGCGGGGTGACCCAATGGACCGATCGCCGATTCCCGCTGTCGCCCCTGCGCACCCGGTTGCGGGACCGCTGGCCCCATCTGGGCGAGGCCTTCGCCGCGGGCGCCGTCGCGGCCGTGCTGGGGCTCGGCTCCTTCGCCCTGCTGGTGATGGTGCTCTGGATCAGTTCCCCGTATCCCGACAACGGGCCCGGCGGTGCGCTGCGCGTGGCGGCGGCACTGTGGCTGCTGGCGCACGGCGTCGTGCTCGTCCGTACCGAGACGCTCTCCGGCCTGCCCGCGCCCGTCGGTGTCACTCCGCTGCTGCTGGCCGCGGTGCCGGTGTGGCTGCTGCACCGGGCCGCACGCGATGTGACGGACGGCGAGGGCGAGGAGACCGCGGAGGCCGGGGCGCCGCTCGTCGACGTCCGCACGGCCTGGACGGGGGTGGTGACGGGCTATCTCGCGGTGTCCGCGGTGGCCACGCTGTACGCCACGGACGGAACACTGCGCCCGGCGTGGGCGTGGTCCGCGATGCATCTGCCGCTGACCGTGGTCGTGGCGGCGGGAGCCGGAGTGTGGACGGCGTACGGGCGTCCGTGCGGACGTCTGCCGCGAAGCGCGCGCCGGGCCTTGGACCGGCTGCCCTCGGTCGTACGGCAGGTCGTCACCGCCGGAGCCGTCGATGCCGAGGGACGGGTGCGGCTGGGGGACTCCCTGAGGGCGGCCATGGCCGGAACGGCCGTGCTGGTGGGCGGGGGCGCGCTGCTCGTGGGGGTGTCACTGCTGTGGCACGGCGAGGCCGCGCAGTCGACGTTCCACCAGCTCGCGGACGGATGGTCGGGTCGCTGGGGGGTGCTGCTCCTCGCGATGGCGCTGGTGCCGAACGCGGCCGTGTGGGGTGCGGCGTACGGACTGGGGCCCGGATTCGTGCTGGGCGTGGGGCATGTGACGGGGCCGCTGTCGTCGACACGCCCGCCCGCCCTGCTGCCGCCGTTTCCTCTGCTGGCGGCCGTGCCCAGGGCGGGGGGCGGGCCTTTGTGGTGGGCGGTGGCGGCGGTGCCGGCCGCGGCGGGGGTGACGGTGGGCTGGTTCGTGGCACGGGCCGCGTGCGAGGGGCGAGAGCGCGGGCGTGCGGCGGTGTGGCCGGTGGGGCGCGCCGTGGGAGCGGTCGTCGTGGCCGGGGTGCTGTGCGGGCTGCTGCTCGGAGGTCTCGCGGAGGCGGCGGGCGGGCCGCTCGGGGTCGCCGCCCTGGCGCGCTTCGGACCGGTCGGATGGCAGGTGGGCGGTGCGGCGGCCGGCTGGACGGTGGGGCTTGGCGTGCCGGTGGCCCTGGGGGTGCGGGCATGGCGGCTGCGGGGCTCCGAGGCGCGCAAGAAGCGGACCAAGCCGAAGGAGTCGCGCAAGGGGGCGGCCGCGGTCCCGTCCCCGACGGCTGCGGAACCGGCGGACACCCACAGGGGCCGGAACGCGGACGCCGCGTGGGAGCGCCCCGGCGCCGCGCCCCGTGCGTCGTGGGACCACCCCGGTCCCGGGTCGCACCGGGCCTGGAGGGACCCCGGGCCCGCGCCGCACGGCGCGTGGGAGGACCCCGATCTGAGGCCGTACGAGGCGCTGCCCGCGGAGGACCCCGCTCTCGGGCCGAACACCGCGTGGGTGGACCTCGAACTCAAGCAGTACGAGGAGCTGTCGGCGGACGATCCGCTGCTGTCGCAGCGTCCGAAACCGTCTCCTCCCGAGGCGCCCGGACCGGGTGCCTGAGGCGGACCGTGTGTCGCGGCGGTCGGGGCCGCGCGTGCGCCCCGTCCATGCTCAGCCCTGTGTCCCCAGTACGTTCCGCAGGTCCTTGGGCAGCAGATCGTTGCAGGAGTGCTTCGCCGTGGTCGTCAGGGCGTCGTCCAGGCAGGTGTAGTAGTCCCGGTAGACCAGATGCGCCGTGAACGTGGCCGCCACCATCGCGATCGCCAGGGACGCCGTGACCAGTCCGCTGATCGCGGCCGTCGTCTGCGGGCGGGCCGTGGAGGACGCGGCGGCCTTCGGCTCGGGGTCGCGGGGCTTGGCGCGCAGCGCGCTCGAGCCCCAGTACAACGCGAGCGCGCCCAGCAGCAGGGCGACGTAGGACCAGCTGAAGAGGGCGAAGAAGAAGGCCCACATGCCGGCCAGCAGCGCGTAGCGAGCGCGGCGCTGCACCGGGTCCGTGGGGTCCCAGCGCATGCCCGTACCGGGCCGGCCGGAACCGGTGGGGCCCTCGGGCCCGCCCTGTCCGCCGGGGCTTCCGGGGCGGTCGCCGAACCGCCCGCCCGTCGAAGGGCCGGGCTGCCGGTCGCTCCACTGGCTGCCCCACGGGGTGCGTCCGCCCTCGCCGGAGCCCTCCTGCCCCTGCCCCTGTCCCTGATCCCGGCCGGGCGCCGGGTGACGCGGCTGCCAGGGCCGGTCCGGAGTGCCCTCCGGCGGCGGTGCGAAGGGGTTGTCGTCCGGGGGCGTCTTCGTGTCCCGGCCGCCGCTCGCCGATCCGCCGTGTGCGGAGTCGTCCCCGTTCTGGGGGGTCTTCGTGCCCTCCGGCGGCGGCACGGGCGAAGGGCGCCGCTCGCGCAGCAGCAGCGGAGGGAGTCGGAGACTGCGATCCGGCATCAGGTGTGCGTCTTCCCCTTGGTGGTTCCGGCGTGCGGCTTGTTCGTGGAACTCGCCGCGGGGTGTACCCCGCGGGCCTACCCGTTCCCGGACAACGTCCCACGCAGGTGCGTCGTTCCCCGAGTCGACCGCCCGTTCACCGGGCGGCTCCTCCCCAGACGCTACCTCCCGGCCACGCCCCCGTCCCGCGGGGGCCGTCCGGAGTGCCGGTATCGTTGCTGGCGGTCGTCCGCTTCGTAGACTTCCCCGTATCCGGGGGCGCAAAGCATTCGTACGACCATACAAACGCTCTGCCGACATACAAGCGCTCTGCCGAGCGACCGCACAACCGCTTCCCCGAGAAAGGGCCCCGTCGTGGCCGAGTCCGTGGCCGAGACCGTCACCGAGTCCGCGGCCAAGCGCCTGGTCGTCCTGGTCTCCGGGTCCGGCACCAACCTCCAGGCGCTCCTCGACGCCGTCGCCGAGACCGGAGTCCGTGTGTACGGCGCCGAGGTGGTGGCCGTCGGCGCCGACCGAGACGGCATCGAGGGCCTGTCCCGCGCCGAGCGCGCCGGGCTGCCCACCTTCGTGTGCCGGGTCAAGGACCACGACAGCCGGGAGGCGTGGGACAGCGCCCTCACCGAGGCAGTCGCCGCGTACGAGCCCGACCTCGTCGTCTCCGCCGGCTTCATGAAGATCGTGGGCAAGGAGTTCCTCGCGCGGTTCGGCGGACGGTTCGTCAACACCCATCCCGCCCTGCTCCCCAGTTTTCCCGGGGCCCACGGTGTGCGTGACGCGCTCGCGTACGGCGCCAAGGTCACCGGGTGCACCGTCCACTTCGTCGACGACGGCGTCGACACCGGGCCGATCATCGCTCAGGGAGTGGTGGAGGTCCGGGACGAGGACGACGAGGGCGCTCTGCACGAGCGCATCAAGGAAGTCGAGCGAAGGCTGCTCGTCGAGGTCGTGGGGCGGCTCGCCCGCAACGGCTATCGCATCGAGGGACGAAAGGTAGTTATCCAGTGACCGCCGAGAGCACCAAGCGGCCCATCCGGCGCGCGCTCGTCAGCGTCTATGACAAGACCGGGCTCGAGGACCTCGCCCGCGGGTTGCACGAGGCGGGCGTCGAGCTCGTCTCCACCGGGTCCACCGCTGCGAGGATCGCCGCCGCCGGCCTGCCCGTCACCAAGGTCGAGGAGCTGACCGGCTTCCCCGAGTGCCTGGACGGCCGGGTCAAGACCCTGCACCCCAAGGTTCACGCGGGCATCCTCGCCGACCTGCGTCTCGACAGCCACCGCGCGCAGCTCGACGAACTGGGCGTCGAGCCCTTCGACCTCGTCGTGGTCAACCTCTACCCCTTCCGCGAGACCGTCGCGTCCGGTGCCTCACCCGACGAGTGCGTGGAGCAGATCGACATCGGCGGCCCCTCCATGGTCCGCGCCGCCGCCAAGAATCACCCGTCCGTGGCCGTGGTCACCAGCCCGGAGCGCTACGGCGACGTGCTCGCAGCCGTCCGCGGCGGCGGCTTCGACCTCACGGCGCGCAAGCGGCTCGCCGCGGAGGCCTTCCAGCACACCGCCGCCTACGACGTCGCCGTCGCCTCCTGGTTCGCGTCCTCCTACGCGCCCGTCGACGACTCCGCCTTCCCGGACTTCCTGGGCGCCACCTACGAGCGCAAGAACACCCTGCGCTACGGCGAGAACCCGCACCAGCCCGCGGCGCTCTACGTGGACGGCAGCGGCGGCGGCCTCGCGGAGGCGGAGCAGCTGCACGGCAAGGAGATGTCGTACAACAACTACACGGACACGGACGCCGCGCGCCGTGCCGCGTACGACCACGCCGAGCCCTGCGTCGCCATCATCAAGCACGCCAACCCCTGCGGGATCGCGATCGGCGCGGACGTCGCCGAGGCGCACCGCAAGGCGCACGCCTGCGACCCGCTGTCCGCGTTCGGCGGCGTCATCGCCGTCAACCGTCCGGTGAGCAAGGAGATGGCCGAGCAGGTCGCCGAGATCTTCACCGAGGTCATCGTCGCGCCGGACTACGAGGAGGGCGCGCTCGAGGTCCTCACCAAGAAGAAGAACATCCGGGTCCTGCGGGCGCCCGACGGCCCGGAGAACCCGGCCGAGATCAAGCAGATCGACGGCGGTGCGCTCCTGCAGGTCACCGACCGTCTGCAGGCCGAGGGCGACGACCCCGCCCACTGGACCCTCGCCTCGGGTGACGCGCTCGGTCCCGACGAGCTGCGCGAACTCGCTTTCGCCTGGAAGGCCTGCCGCGCGGTCAAGTCCAACGCCATCCTGCTGGCCAAGGACGGGGCCTCGGTCGGCGTCGGCATGGGCCAGGTCAACCGGGTGGACTCCTGCAAGCTCGCCGTCGAGCGGGCGGGGGAGGAGCGGGCCCAGGGTTCCTACGCCGCTTCGGACGCCTTCTTCCCGTTCCCCGACGGGCCGGAGATCCTGATCGCCGCGGGTGTCAAGGCCATTGTCCAGCCGGGTGGTTCGATCCGCGACGAACAGGTCGTGGAGGCCGCCCGGGAGGCGGGCGTGACCATGTACTTCACGGGGACGCGCCACTTCTTCCACTGAGCCGGAGCCCGAAAAGGCCTGCGGCCCCTCGACGAGGGGCCGCAGGCCTTTTCGGTTCAACCACAGCTCACTGCGAGCGGATCACGATCGAGGAGCACACCTTGTCGGCGAACGTCTGCTTCTTGGCGTCCCACAGAGGCCACAGCCAGCCGAGGTAGCAGGCCACGCTGTCGAGGAAGTGGGCGATACGGCGGACGAAGGCCATGCCGACACCGAGCGGCTGACCGGTGGCCTCCTTCACCAGGCGGATGCCGACGGCCTTCTTGCCGATGGTCTGGCCGGTGCGGCCCTCCATGATCAGCTGCCAGATCGCCAGGCCGATGACGATGAGGTAGCCGACGATCGCCAGCGCTGGTATGTCCTGGGCGGCGCCGATCGCGACCAGGATGTAGGGGACGACGAACACGAGGACGTCCACCACCGTGCCGAGGAAGCGCCAGCCCCAGTTCGCGTACGGCGGCTGGGCGCCGTAGCCCGGCTGCTGCGGGTAGCCCGGGTAGCCGCCCGGCTGCTGCGGGTAGCCCTGCGGGGGGATGCCCGGCTGACCCTGCTGGGGGTAGCCGTAGCCCGGCTGGCCCTGCTGGGGCTGACCGTAGCCCGGCTGGGGCTGCCCGTAGCCGGACGGCGGGTTCTGCGGGTTCTGCGGCTGACCGTAAGGGTTGTTGGGCGAGCCGAAACTCATGGCCTGATTCCTCCGTAGCACGATCGGGGACGACGCGGAATGGCGCGGAGGATCGTCAACAGATGAGCGGTTTGCCCCCCAACACGGCCGCGATACTGCGCCAGTCATCGTCGTGGGGGAGTGGAGTCCTTGTCCAGCGGCATTACGCAGGTGTTGTCCAAGTGCAACATCACCGATCTTGGGACAGGGCGGACGGGTCGGGCGCGGAAGCCGCCCGGATTGGAACCACGGGCGGTTCATCCGGGAGGATGGGAGCCATGACCGCCCAGATTCTCGATGGCAAGGCCACCGCAGCCGAGATCAAGTCCGAGCTGACCGCCCGCGTGGCGGCGCTGAAGGAGAAGGGCGTCACGCCCGGCCTCGGCACCATCCTGGTCGGGGACGATCCCGGCAGCCGCAAGTACGTCGCCGGCAAGCACCGCGACTGTGCGGAGGTCGGTATCGCCTCCATCCAGCGCGAACTGCCCGCGACGGCCTCCCAGGAGGAGATCGAGGCGGTCGTCCGCGAGCTGAACGAGGACCCGGCCTGCACCGGCTACATCGTGCAGCTGCCGCTGCCCAAGGGCATCGACGAGAACCGGATCCTGGAGCTGATGGACCCGGAGAAGGACGCGGACGGGCTCCACCCCATGAACCTCGGGCGCCTCGTCCTGAACGAGCCGGCGCCGCTGCCCTGCACCCCGAACGGCGTGCTGACCCTCCTGCGCCGCTACGGCGTGGAAATCAAGGGCGCCGAGGTGGTGGTGGTCGGCCGGGGCGTGACCATCGGCCGCCCGATGCCGCTGCTGCTGACGCGGCGCAGCGAGAACGCCACGGTCACCCAGTGCCACACCGGCACGCGCGACCTCTCGGCCCATCTGAGGCGGGCCGACATCATCGTCGCGGCGGCGGGCTCCGCGCACCTGATCCGGGCCGAGGACGTGAAGCCGGGAGCGGCCGTCCTCGACGTCGGCGTGTCGCGCAGCGCCGAAGGCAAGATCGTCGGCGATGTGCACCCCGAGGTGGCCGAGGTGGCCGGGTGGATCTCCCCGAACCCCGGCGGTGTGGGTCCGATGACCCGCGCCCAGCTGCTCGTCAACGTGGTCGAGGCGGCGGAGCGCAGTGTCGGCTGAGAACAGGCCCGAGGGCCCCACGGGAGAGCGGCGGACCGGCGAGAGGGAGCCCGTCGCCAAGGACGCCGTGCAGGAGCAGCGGCCGGACGACACCGAGCCCGTCGTGACGGACGCCGTCAGCGCGCCCGACGCCGAGGGCAGGCCGCGGCGCGCGACCAGGCGGTTCCCCCGGGTCACCCGGGACACCGCGCGGCCCGAGGGCGGCGGCAGGGCCGCGCCCGGCGACGCACCCGCGCCCGCCCGGCAGTGGCCGATCCTGGTCGTGCTGTCCGCAGTCGCACTCGGGCTTCTGCTGACCGCGCTGGACGTGTTCCGTCTCGGCACGATCCTGATCGGCGTGGCGCTGCTCGGCGGCGCCGCGATGCGCTGGGCGCTGCCCGACGTGGGCATGCTCGCGGTGCGCTCCCGCTTCACGGACATGGTCACGTACGGCGTCCTCGGTCTGGCGATCGTGCTGCTCGCGCTGATGGCGCAGCCGAGGCCGTGGCTGGAGATACCGTTCCTCGACGACACCCTGCACTTCACGGTCCGCACCTGACGGCGTCCGGGGACGCGACACGACGGCGGCGGGCGGACCCTCACCCGAGGGTCCGCCCGCCGCCGTCGTGGGCGCCCTCGGCCGTCCGGCCGGAAAGCGGGGGCGCGCCCGGCCTCTCCCCCGTGGGAGGCCGAGCGCGCGGGGCGGCCGGCCGCCCGGGAAACACCCTCATGTACTCGCTCGGGGTGTTCAACACCCGACATTCCGCTGTGGCACGGAAGTGACCGTTCCGCTACGGTGTCCGCCCGCCGCAACGGAACCGGTGCGGCCCCGACGCCGTCCGCCGGACCGAACAGGCTCGCGGGCGGGGTGATGCGGAGGGGCGTGTCACAAATGCCCGGCAGCCCCTGCCGGACGATCTGCGGCTCGGGGTGCGGCAGTTCGTCGAGCACTGCGGCTTTTGAAGGACCGGACGGGCTCGGACCGGTCGCCGCCCGGCCGGACCGGCCGCCCGAGCCGCATGCCGTGGGAGACCGCGCCCCGACGGCCGCGCCCCGCACCCCGCCGGCGCCGCTCGCCGTGGCCTGGCGCCGTCACGCTCGGGTGAGCCGTGGTCCCTGCGCCTGCTGAGGTCACCGCTGTGTGCCCGTTGTGTCGATGTGTTGACAACTTCGGGGATGGCGGCCGAATCACAGACGGACCGTGGCTAACGTGTCCAACCGGGACGGTCCGGGGCGTCCCGCGCGGTGAACCGGGGGTCCGTTCGAACGGGCGGTGGGACACTGGGCCGCGGACCGACGGGTGTGCGACGGTGCATGCCTGCGACCGAATGCTCCCGTGCGCCCCCACTCCGGGTGGCGGGATCACGGCCGGGAGCCTCCCCGTGGGTAGCGGGGAGGGGGGACTCGACAGCGCACGGCACGCAAGGGGAACGTCAGCAGGTACCGGGGGAAAGAGGGGGAAGCAATGCCTCGTTGGAAGGCCCTGCCCGATGAACTCGACCCGCAGGTCGGTGAGTTCGCGGGACAGCTGCGGCGGCTCGTGGACCGCAGCGGGCTGAGCGTCTCCGCCGTGGCCGACCGCACGGGCTACAGCAAGACGTCCTGGGACCGTTACCTCAACGGCAGATTGCTCGCACCCAAGGGCGCGGTCATCGCCCTGGCCGAGGTGACCGGCACCAATCCCGTGCATCTGACCACCATGTGGGAGCTGGCCGAACGCGCCTGGAGCCGTTCGGAGATGCGCCACGACATGACCATGGAAGCCATCCGGATCTCCCAGGCGCGCGCCGCGCTCGGGGAGTTCGGGCCGCCTCCCGGCACCGGGGGCCGCGGTGCCACGACGACATCGGGTGTCGCGGGACCCGCCGGCGTGGCGCCGGTGGTGCCGTCGCAGCCGACGGCCACCACGGCACCGGACGCCGACGGCGCCGTGGGAGCGCCGCGGGGCGGATCCTTCGGCGAGGGCTCCCGGGGGCGGTCGCAGAACGGGCGGGCCGCCCGCGCGCCCGAGCCACCGGTGACGTCGGCGGAGGGATCCGCGGGGGCACCCGCGGCTCAACGGCAGGCGGCGGCCGGCGGCCCGCCGGACGAGGGCCGGGCGTCCGGCCGTGACACGTCCGAAGGGGCGCGCCGCAGGCGGCCGTTGCTGATGTTCCTCGCGGGGGTGGTCGGGGCGCTCGCCGTGATCGCGGTGGCGTTCTTCCTGACCGGCGGTGACGGCACGAAGGCGGCGGGCGCGCCCGGGCCGTCCGCCACGGCGCCGAGTCCCGCGCCCGACCTGCCGGCCGGCGTCAAGTGCGCCGGTGTGGGCTGCACCGGCAAGGACCCGGAGAACATGGGCTGCGGCGGCACGCTGGCGAAGACCTCCACCAGCGTCACCGTCGGCACGACCCTCGTCGAGGTCCGCTACAGCAAGACCTGCGGGGCCGCTTGGGCCCGTGTCACCCGGGCGGCGCAGGGCGACACGGTCACGGTGTCGGCGGCCGGGGCCGCCCGGCAGACCGGCTCGGTGGCCGCCGCCGGGGACACGGACGCCTACACCCCGATGGTGTCCGTGGCGGGCGGGGCCGCGGCCAAGGCGTGCGTGACGCTGACGTCGGGGCAGGAGGGGTGCACGAAGTAGGGCGCTGCCCGCGGGGCGGCCACCAGGTGAGGGGCGTGCGGGATCCTGCCGCGCGCCCCCACCGAAAAACAATCGCCGTACGGCATGCATGACCCCCGCGTCGCGGGGCAGGCGGAACGTACCCCCACGGGAGTCCGGCAGTCCGGGAGGCCCCCATACCCCTTCCGGCTGGACGCCCCGCACGGCGGCCGCCTCGCGTCCCCCTCTCCCGGCACGCGGCGGCCGCCGCGTCTGTGGGGCGGGCCACAGGGGCCCGGGCGTACGGGATCCCGGATGCGCGATAGCCTGACGGCTGGATCTCTCTTGACGCCAAGATATCGATCGTCTGTACCCGTGATCGACCATCGCGGCGGGGCGCCGGTCACGAGCCGGCGGCGGGATCCCGCACCCCGGGCGACGAAGCCCTACCGCCAGCTGTCAAACGGAGAACGCCATGACCCGCACTCCCGTGAACGTCACCGTCACCGGCGCGGCCGGCCAGATCGGCTACGCACTGCTCTTCCGCATCGCCTCCGGCCAGCTGCTCGGCGCGGACGTGCCGGTCAAGCTGCGCCTGCTGGAGATCACCCCGGCGCTCAAGGCCGCCGAGGGCACGGCCATGGAGCTCGACGACTGCGCGTTCCCGCTCCTGCAGGGCATCGACATCAGCGACGACCCGAACGTCGCCTTCGACGGCACCAACGTCGCCCTCCTCGTGGGTGCCCGCCCGCGCACCAAGGGCATGGAGCGCGGTGACCTCCTCGAGGCCAACGGCGGCATCTTCAAGCCGCAGGGCAAGGCCATCAACGACCACGCCGCGGACGACGTCAAGATCCTCGTGGTCGGCAACCCGGCCAACACCAACGCGCTGATCGCCCAGGCCGCCGCCCCGGACGTGCCGTCCGAGCGCTTCACCGCGATGACCCGCCTGGACCACAACCGCGCGCTGACCCAGCTGTCGAAGAAGACGGGCGTCCCGGTCTCCGAGATCAAGCGCCTGACGATCTGGGGCAACCACTCCGCCACCCAGTACCCGGACATCTTCCACGCCACGGTCGCCGGCAAGAACGCCGCCGAGGTCGTGTCGGACGAGAAGTGGCTCGCCGAGGACTTCATCCCGACCGTCGCCAAGCGCGGTGCGGCGATCATCGAGGCCCGCGGCGCCTCCTCGGCCGCCTCCGCCGCCAACGCCGCCATCGACCACGTCCACACCTGGGTCAACGGCACCGCCGAGGGCAACTGGACCTCCATGGCCATCCCGTCGGACGGCTCCTACGGCGTCCCGGAGGGCCTGATCTCCTCCTTCCCGGTCACGACGAAGGACGGCACGTACGAGATCGTGCAGGGCCTGGACGTCAACGAGTTCTCCCGCGCCCGCATCGACGCCTCCGTCAAGGAGCTGGAGGAGGAGCGCGAGGCGGTCCGCGCGCTCGGCCTCATCTGATCCCCGGGCCTTCGGCCCGCACAGGCCCCGTTCCGGTCGCGTCCGGAACGGGGCCTGCGGCTGTGCGGACACCGCTGCGAACCGTCCCCGGGTGCCGCGGTCAGCGAACGGCCCCGTCCGTCAGCCGCTTCTCGAACCAGTGGGCCGCGTACACGTTGTCGTCGTAGCGCGGGATCTGTGTGTATCCGCAGGCCCGGTACATGGCCTGAGCCTCCGTCAGGACGGCATGCGTGTCCAGTCGCACCAGGCCGAGGCCGTGTTCGACCGCCTGTCGCTCCAGGCCGTCGAGCAGACGGCGCGCGAGGCCCAGGCGGCGGGCCTCCGGGTGGACCCACACATGGCGGATCTCGCCGACGCCGGGCTTCAGGGTCCGCAGCGCCCCGCATCCGACGGGCCGGTTCTCCTCGTAGGCGACCAGGAAGGCGCCGGCGTCCCCGGACACCTCTTCCGGACGGACCAGTGCGGTGGGGTCGAAACCCTCGGGGAAGCGGGCGTCGATGTCGGCGGCGTAGGCGTCGAGGCAGGCCCGCGCGTCCGCGGAGGCGCCGTCGACACGTTCGATCACGATGCCGGCGAGACGCAGCAGGCGCCGTGCGGTGCCGAGCGCGGCGGTCAGTTCGCCGCGCTGGTCCTCGCTGAGGTCGCGCAGCAGGCGTTCGGCCAGGGCGTCGGCGCGGCGGTTCTGCTCCCCGACCTCGTCGCGTCCGGCGGGCGTCAGTTCCGTGAGCCGCAGCCGGCTGTCCTCGTGATGGACGCTCGTCCGCACCAGCCCCTGGGCCTCCAGCGCCCGTGTCATCCGGCTGAGATACCCGGCGTCCAGACCGAGCCGCACGCGCAGCTCGCGCAGTGAGGCGCCGTCCCCGATCTCGTACAGCAGCCGGGCCTGGCCCAGCGGCCGGTCCTGCCCCAGGTAGTGGTCGTCGAGAACGCCGATCCGGCGGGTGAGGTAGCGGTTGAACCGGCGGAAGGCCGTCACATGCTCGGTGGACACTGGCTCCATGTTCCTTTGACCTTAGTCAAAGGAACTGCGGGCGTCCATGGACGTGGCCGGTCACCCGCCGCAGTCGTCACCCGTCACGGGCGTGAACTTTGCGCTTTCCCGGACACAGGTGCCCCCCTATGCTGATGGTTCATCAACTTGCATGTGACCCACGTCTCTTGAGGGCCGGGGGTCCGTCATCGGGGGAGTGGCGTGAGCACCGCCTACGTGCCGCAGCAACCACAGCCGACGCAGTTCGGACCACCACCGGCACAGCCGCCGAGCCCACCGCACGCCAGTGAGGCCACGCGACTGCTGTGTGCGGGTGTCCACCTGGATTCCGTCTACCGGGACCGGGTCATCGAGGAACTGCACCTCAACGAACAGCGGATCGTGGCGCCCTCGCTCGGCTTCGACGCGGCGCGGGTGCTCGCCCACGCCCTGCGGGCCCGGCGCCTGGAACTCGCGTGGGCGGGGGCGGTCATCGGCCTGTGGCTGGTGGGTTCCGCGCTCTCCGGCGGTCTGCTGCTCGGCTTCCTCGTGCCCAGCCTGATGCTGGCGATCGCGTCCTGGATCAGGGGCCGGGCCGGGGACCCTCCGCTGTACCGGCGGGTGCCGGCCTTCTTCCTGCGCTGGTGGGGTCGTCTCACCTTCGCCGGGTACCTCGTCATCACCGTCCTGGCCGCGTTCTCCGGCTCCGACGACGGCTCGTCGTACGAGTCGTCCTACGACCCCTACGGCGGCTCCTCCGGCATGCCGAGCGTGTCCGACCTGGTGCTGCCGAGCGAGAGCGTCAAGCCCTGGCAGGCGTGGTTCGCCCTCGGCGTTCTCGCGCTCATCGCCCTGTGCATCGCCGGGCAACGCCGTCAGTTCGCCCGCGTCATGGCCGCCGAGCTGTCCTCGCAGCGCTTTCCGGACGCCGCGGGCGACCCCGCGGAACAGGAGCAGGGGGCGCGCCTGCAGCGGGTGCGGCAGCGCATCCGGCTCGAACAGCACGCGCCGCTGATCATGTATCACGAGGCCCGGCCGTTCTGCGGCGCGGGCACGGCCTTCGACACCTGGGTCCTCGCCGTCGAGCTCGTGCCCGACCCGTCGAAGAAGCAGCAGCCGCTCAGCAACCGGGCCGTGCTGGAGAAGGTCCGCCCGCTGCTCGCCCAGTTGCGCGTGCCCGCCGAGTACGCCGGGCCCGGCGTCCGCGACCGGCTGCGCCAGCTGGAGATCGACGAGTGCGTGTTCCTGCCCGCCGAGGGACTGCTCCGCCGCGAGGACGCCCCCTACCACCCGCAGGCGTTCGAGGAGCACCGGGCGCGCGCGGTCGAGGAGGGAGGCGAGAAGCGGCGGCACTTCCTGCGCATCCGGGTCGGCGGATGGGAGGAGGAGCTGGTCGTCACCGTGTTCGTGCGCGTCCACACCCAGGGCCGCATGCTCATGCTGGAGATCGCTCCGCATGTGCTCACCCCCGTGCGTGAGGACTTCAAGGACGCCGACCGAACGGCCCACCGCTTCCGTCACAACAACCCGCTCGGGCGGGCCGCCTGGGCGCTCGCCCGAGTGCCGGGCTCCCCGGCGCGCGCCCTGATCACGCTCGGCAGGACCGTGGTGTACGGATGGCGGCTGCTGACCGGCGGCTACGCGAACGCACTGCCCGACGGTCCGGCCCTGTCGGTACGCGAGCTGGGCTCGACGCCCGACCGGTCGCTCTTCCAGGACATGGACGTCGACCGCTATCTCAAGAGTGTCCAGGACCGTGTCGCCCACGGGGTTCGGGCGGCCCTGGCCGATTCCGGCTACCGAACCGGCGAGTTCGTGCAGCGCATCGTGAACATCAGCAACGGCGGCGTTCACATCGGCCGGGTGGAGGGCAGCACCTTCGCGGTCGGTGAGCACGCCAGCGCCTCCGCCACCACCGGCGGCCCCGCGCCGCAGAAGGGACCAGAGACCGATGGCCACGGATGAGCCGAACGTCAGCATCGGCGACGTGTCGCACAGCACCTTCGCTGTCGGCAGCCACGCACAGGCCGTCAGCCACAACGGGACTGCCGGACAGCGTGACGAAGCCACCGAGGAACTGCTGAAGGCGGTGCGCGAGCTGCGCGCCGACCTGACCCGGGTGCGCGGCGACGAGCGGACGGCCGCTCTCGACTCGGCGCTCGCCCAGACGGAGGACGAGATCACCCGTACGGGCCAGGCGGCCCCCTCGCGCCGCGAACGGCTGCGGGAGTTGCTCGGCGACTCGCAGGCACTGCTGAACGTGCTCGCGTCCGCGGGGGCCGTGGCCGGGCTGCTGGGAATGTGAGAGGGAGACGATGAGCGGGGGGCGGTACTGGAACGAGGACACCCAGCGCTGGGAGGACGGCGACGCGGTCCGGAACCCGGCCCCGGCGACGCCGCCACCACCGGCGCGCCCGCAGCACGCCCCGGATGCGGCGACGCCGGGACCGGTCGCGCCCGACGCGGCGGCCTCGGACGAGGGCCGAGGGACGGGTCCTTCGCAGACAGGTCCTTCCGAGGCGGATGTCGCCTGGTGGCAGACGCGGACACAGGCCGGTGAGGGCGGGGTCGTCGAGCCGGTCGCGCCGGACGCGACCGACGGGAGCGGGGCGCGGCCCGTCCCCGAGTGGCCGGCCGACGCGGGCCGGCCGTACCCGGACTGGCCGCCGCAGCCGACCGCGCCCGCCGCTCCCGGTGGGCTCGACCGCCGGGTCCTGTGGTCCGTGGTGGTCGGCGCGGCGGTGGTCGGGGTCGCCGTGAGCCTCGTGCTGAGCCTGGTGATCGGCCCCGGGGACGACAAGGGAGACGATCGGTCCGCCGCGAGCGCCTCCCCGACAGCGGGGCCCACCGGGGCGACGGAGAGCTCCGAGGCGCCCTCGCCCACCGACGACCCGGCGTCGCCCTCCACCTCGCCGAGCGCACTCCCGACGGGCTACGCGTCACGGGACGACGGCGAGGGCTTCCGGATCGCCGTCCCCGAGGGCTGGACACGCTCGACGGTGAAGTCCACGTACGGCATTCGCGTGGTCAACTACCGCAGCGAGGACCGCTCCCACCGGCTTCAGGTCTACCAGGTGGCGGAGTCGTCGCCGGACGCGTCGTTCGAGCTGTACCTGTCCGCCGGGACCGCGAAGCCGGCCGGCTTCAAGAAGATCTCCCTGCAGAACCTCGACGACGGCGAGTTCACCGGCTCGCGGCTGGAGTACCTGGCGGACACCATCAAGGGCGAGCCCGCCGTGGGCACCTGGCACGTCTACGACGAGCGCTTCGTGGCGGCGGACGGCAACATCTACGCCATCGCCGTGTACGGCCCCGACGCGGACGGCCGGGACGACGAGCTTCAGTTGCTCACCACCGCCCTGAACTGGTTCTGCCCGCTCGGAGCCACCTGCGACCCGGCGCCGGCCTGACGCCGTACGCCGGTGCCGGCCGGGCCTCGCCCGGACGGGCGAATCCCCCCGCCGCACGGGCGAGGGGACGGGGACGACCGATCCGGTGGGCCGTGTCCGGCCCTCCGGTGATGCGATGGGACGTCAGGACGCCGGAAGGTTCGGAACCTGGGAGATGTCCACCGATTCGCTCGCGAGCGGGGTCCGCACCAGGACCAGCTTGTTGTAGTCCGTGAAGGTGAGGGACAGGTCCGTGCCCGGCCCGGTCTGGGCGGCGCGGAACAGGCGATGCGGCTTGCCCGCCGTGACGTACAGCGTCGAGGTCAGGCCGTTCACCTGGAAGGACAGGGGGACCACCCGCGTTCCGTCCAGGGTCCTCGCGAGACCCGCCTTCAGTGTGTTCGGCGCCTTGACCATCGCCGACCGCTGGAGCGATTCGAGGTCGCAGGTGCTCGCGATGCCGCTGAGAAGGGCGTTGGAGGTGGAGCCGTGGATATAGCGGTTCTCGTACTCCCGGCTCGCGGCGACACCCCGCTCGCCGGGGAGCTCCGCCTTCCAGAACGTCTGGTCGGGCTTGAGCCACACCTCGGTGCCGCGCTTGATGATCTCGACCGAGCCGCCGTGGCCGCCGAGCGTCATGGTGCCCGCACAGTTGCCGCGCCGGTCCAGCGCGATGTTCATCGCGGTCGGCAGACGCTTGTTGGACGAGGCCGTCGGGCTCCGGTCCACATATCCGAGGCGTACCGATGTTGCCTTCCGCAGCCCTTCCTGTGCCTGGGCGGCCAACCGCTGCGGGTCCTGGTTGCCACCGGTCCGGGCCGACGAAACGCCGCCCATGCCGGGGGAGAACAACAGACCCATCGTCGCAGCCGCGGTCGCCGTACAGGTCGCGATTGTGAAGCCACGGGTCGGGAACATCGCATCACCTCCATGAGTATCTGCCCGAAAGCGTACTTTTATCCCTTTTCGACCGCATTCTCAGTGACGCCTCGCACTTTCCGCCACCGAACGCGCATGCATCGGCGGGTCGGGGGCAGGTGCATCCGGTCTCTGAGGGTGACACGCGTGTGACACGGAGGCATGGACCAGGAACGGAAGGCAACACCGAACATGGCCGGACAGCAGGCAGACAAGACGATCCAGGTGGCGGGGGAGTGGCGCCCGGCGCTCTCCGGGGCCACCCGCGAGATCCTCGACCCCGCGGATGCCGTGCCGTTCGCCCGGGTGGCCGAGGGCGACGAACGGGACGCCGACGCCGCCGTCGACGCCGCCCGCCACGCCTTCGACGCGGGGTCCTGGCCCCGCACCCCCGTCGCCGAACGGGCCGCGCTGCTGCGCCGCGTCGCCGACCTCCTGATACGCGACCGCGAAGAGCTCGGGTTGCTGGAGAGCCGGGACGCCGGCAAGACCGTCGAAGAGGGGCGGGTCGACATCGACTGCGTCGCCGACGCCTTCCGCTACTTCGCGGACCTCGTCACCGCGGAGGGCCCCGGCCGTGTCGTCGACGCCGGCTCGCCCGACGTCCACAGCGTCGTCGTGCACGAGCCCGTCGGTGTCTGCGCGCTGATCACGCCCTGGAACTACCCGCTGCTGCAGGCCAGCTGGAAGATCGCCCCCGCGCTCGCGGCCGGCAACACCTTTGTGGTCAAGCCGAGTGAGATCACCCCGATGACCACGATCGCGCTGCTGGAACGGCTCGACGAGGCCGGACTGCCCGCCGGAGTGGCCAACATCGTCACCGGCCCCGGTCACTCGGTCGGCGCCCGGCTCGCCGAGCACCCCGACGTCGACCTCGTGTCCTTCACCGGCGGGCTCGTCAGCGGCACCAAGGTGGCCCAGGCCGCCGCCGCCGGGGTCAAGAAGATCGCCCTCGAACTCGGCGGCAAGAACCCGAACGTCGTCTTCGCCGACGCCTGCGCCACGGAGGAGGACTTCGACACGGCCGTCGACCAGGCCCTCAACGCCGCCTTCATCCACAGCGGCCAGGTCTGCTCGGCGGGCGCCCGCCTGATCGTCGAGGAGTCGGTCCGGGAGCGCTTCGTGGCCGAACTGGCTCGCCGGGCCGGCCGGATCCGCCTCGGACGCGGAACCGAGAAGGGCGTCGAATGCGGCCCGCTCGTCTCCGAGCAGCAGCGTGCCAGGACGGAGGCGTACGTCGCCTCCGCGCTCGCCGAGGGCGCGGTGCTGCGGTGCGGCGGCAGGCGCCCCGAGCCGAGCGGGACCAGGCCCGCCGACGGCTACTTCTACGAGCCGACCGTCCTCGACCAGTGCCACCGGGAGATGAAGGTCGTACGGGAGGAGGTCTTCGGGCCCGTCCTGACCGTGGAGACCTTCCGCACGGAGGACGAGGCGGTCGCGCTCGCCAACGACACCGAGTACGGCCTGGCCGGTGCCGTCTGGACCACCGACCCCGGCCGCGCCCGCCGGGTCGCCGGCCGGCTGCGCCACGGCACCGTCTGGGTCAACGACTTCCACCCCTACCTCCCGCAGGCGGAGTGGGGCGGATTCGGAAAGAGCGGCATCGGTCGTGAGCTCGGCCCCGCGGGCCTCGCCGAATACCGCGAGACCAAGCACGTCTACCAGAACCTCGCGCCGCGCCCCGTGCGCTGGTTCGCGGGCTGAACCGCGCCCCTCCCTCCCGTCCCCGTCCCCACGTCCCGTCCCCCCACCCCCCACCGACGCGCAGCACCTTCGCACGTCTCCCGAGGAGCAGCACCCCATGTCCGAGCAGCACATATACGACTACGTCGTCATAGGCGGCGGTACGGCGGGCTCCGTGATCGCCTCCCGCCTCACCGAGAACCCGGACGTCACCGTCGCCGTCATCGAGGGCGGCCCGAGCGACGTCGGCCGCGACGACGTCCTCACCCTGCGCCGCTGGATGGGCCTGCTCGGGGGTGAACTCGACTACGACTACCCGACCACCGAACAGCCGCGCGGCAACTCCCACATCCGGCACAGCAGGGCCCGTGTGCTCGGCGGCTGCTCCTCGCACAACACGCTGATCGCGTTCAAGCCCCTGCCGTCCGACTGGGACGAGTGGGAGGCGGCCGGTGCCGAGGGCTGGGGCGCCGTTCCCATGGAGGCGTACTACGCCCGTCTCCTCAACAACATCGTTCCGGTCCACGAGAAGGACCGGAACGCGATCGCCGGCGACTTCGTGGACGCCGCCCGCGCCGCGCTGGGCGTCCCGCGTGTGGAGGGCTTCAACAAGAAGCCGTTCACCGAGGGCGTCGGCTTCTTCGACCTCGCGTACCACCCCGAGGACAACAAGCGGTCGTCGGCGTCCGTGGCCTATCTGCACCCCGTGATGGACGAGCGCCCCAATCTGACGCTCATGCTGGAGACCTGGGCGTACCGGCTGGAGCTCGAGGGCACCCGCGCACAGGGCGTGCACGTGCGCACCGCGGCGGGCGAGGAGGTCCTCGTACGGGCCCGGCGCGAGGTCGTGCTGTGTGCGGGCGCCGTCGACTCGCCCCGTCTGCTGCTGCACTCCGGCATCGGGCCGAAGGCGGACCTGGAGGACCTCGGCATACCGGTCGTGCACGACCTGCCGGGAGTCGGCGAGAACCTGCTCGACCACCCGGAGTCGGTGATCGTGTGGGAGACGCACGGCCCGATCCCGGAGAACTCCGCGATGGACAGCGACGCCGGGCTCTTCGTGCGTCGCGACCCGGACCACGCGGGTCCCGACCTGATGTTCCACTTCTACCAGGTGCCGTTCACCGACAACCCGGAGCGACTGGGCTACCGGCGGCCGGAGTTCGGCGTCTCGATGACCCCGAACATCCCTAAGCCGAGGAGCCGGGGCCGCCTCTGGCTGAAGAGCGCGGACCCGGAGGAGAAGCCGGCGCTGGACTTCCGGTACTTCACCGACGAGGAGGACCACGACGCCCGCACCCTCGTCGACGGCATCAGGATCGCCCGCGAGATCGCGCGGACGGAGCCGCTGGCCGGATGGCTGAAGCGGGAGGTGTGCCCCGGTCCGGACATCACCGGGGACGAGGAGCTGAACGACTACGCCCGCAAGGCGGCCCACACCGTGTACCACCCGGCGGGCACCTGCCGGATGGGCGCCACGACCGACGAACTCGCCGTGGTCGATCCCGAGTTGCGGATCCGCGGCCTCGACGCGATCCGCATCGCGGACGCATCCGTCTTCCCGACCATTCCCGCCGTGAACCCCATGATCGGGGTGCTCATGGTCGGGGAGAAGGCCGCCGATCTGCTCGGAGGTGAGGCCTGATGGCACTCACGGTTCCCACCCGCAAGCCCCCCACCGGGGACTTGGCCGGCACTCCCGTCTTCCGCGTGGAGGGCCTGTGGAAGGTCTTCGGCGCCAAGGCCGACCGCGTCCCGGCCGAGCCCGAGCTCGGCAGCCTGACCCCGGCCGAACTGCGTGAGCGCACCGGCTGCACGGCGGCCGTCCGCGATGTGGGCTTCGATGTCCGCAAGGGCGAGGTCTTCGTCGTCATGGGCCTGTCCGGCTCCGGCAAGTCCACGCTCGTACGCTGTCTGACCCGGCTGATCGAGCCGACCGCGGGCAGCATCGCCATCGACGGCGAGGACGTCCGCGCCATGGACAAGGCGCGGCTGCGCGAACTGCGCCGCCACCGGGCCGCCATGGTCTTCCAGCACTTCGGCCTGCTGCCGCACCGCACGGTCCTCGACAACGTCGCCTACGGTCTGGAGATCCAGGGCGTCGGGAAGGCCGAACGCCGCGAACGTGCCGCGGAGTTCGTGACCAAGGTCGGCCTTGAGGGCATGGAGCAGCGGCGCCCCGCACAGCTCTCGGGCGGCCAGCGGCAGCGGGTGGGGCTCGCCCGCGCGCTCGCCGTGGACCCCGAAGTGCTGCTGTTCGACGAGCCGTTCAGCGCGCTCGACCCGCTGATCCGGCGCGACATGCAGGAGGAGGTCGTCCGGCTGCACCGCGAGGAGAGCCGCACGATGGTCTTCATCACGCACGACCTCGGCGAGGCACTCAAACTGGGCGACCGCATCGCCCTGATGCGCGACGGCCGCATCGTGCAGCTGGGCACCCCCGAGGAGATCGTGGGCTCCCCGGCCGACGACTACGTCCGGGACTTCGTGCGGGACGTCCCCCGAGAGCAGGTCATCACGGTTCGTGCGGCCATGCGCGCCGCGTCCGCCGAGGAGGCGGCGAAGGGCCCCGCACTGTCGCCGGACGCGACCGTCTCGGAGGCGATCGAGGCCGTGGCCCGTACCGGGTCCCCGGCCCGCGTCATGGACGGCGGCCGCTGCCTCGGCGTTGTCGACCACGAACGGCTGCTCGCCGTCGTGGCCGGAACGGAACACGGCGAGGGGGCGGCTTGATGGCCACCCTCACCGCGACCCCGGACCGCGTCGGCCTGCCGGGCCTCCTGCGCCACCGCGCCGTCGGCAAGCTCGTGCTGCTCGCCGTCGCCGCGGCGGTCCTCGTCCCCCTTGCCGACGCCCACTGGGCGAGCGGCAGTTGGCCGCAGGCGCTCACGGTCGACCTGTCCAAACCGCTGACCGGCGTCAGTGACTGGATCATCGACAACCGGGACAGCCATCCCCTGTTCCTCTACTTCTTCGGCTACATCAGCAACGCGGTCGTACTGTCCGTACGCGCCGTCTACCTCGTGCTGCTCGCCGCGGGCTGGGCCGGTGTGACGGCCGCCGCCGGACTGCTGGCCTGGCGGGTTGCCGGTGTGCGCCTCGCCCTCGGCACGGCGGCCGCCCTTCTCGCCTGCGGTCTGCTCGGCATGTGGGTCCCCACCATGCAGACGCTGGCGCTCATGGTGGTCGCGGTGCTCGTCTCGGTCGTGCTCGGTGTGCTGCTCGGTCTCGCGGCGGGCCTGTCCGACCGTACGTTCCGCGCCCTGCGCCCCGTCCTCGACACGATGCAGGTGCTTCCCGCGTTCGCGTACCTCCTGCCCGTGGTCCTCGTCTTCGGTATCGGGGTACCGGCCGCCGTCCTCGCCACCGTCGTGTACGCGGCCCCGCCGATGGCCCGGCTCACCGCACTCGGACTGCGCGGTGCCGACCACGAGGTCCTCGAGGCGGTCGAGTCGCTCGGCACCACGGCGCGCCAGCGCCTGTTCACCGCACGCCTTCCGCTGGCCCGCAGGGAACTGCTCCTCGGCCTCAACCAGACGATCATGATGGCACTGTCCATGGCCGTCATCGCCTCCGTGATCGGCGCGGGCGGCCTCGGCGACCGTGTCTACCAGGCCCTCGCCTCCGTCGACGTGGGCGCCGCGCTCGCCGCCGGGCTTCCGATCGTCCTGCTCGCGGTGGTCCTCGACCGGGTCACGGGTGCGGCCGGCGAAGGTCTGCGGCTCGGCGGCCGCGCGGGATGGGCCTACGCCGCCGCCGCGGCGGTGGCCGTCGCCGTGGCCGCGCGCCTCGCGGGGGGCCTGGACTGGCCCGGCTCCTGGACCGTGCAGATCGCCGAGCCGGTGAACCGTGCCGTCGACTGGATGACCGCCCATCTGTACTCGGGCGTCCCGTACGTGGGCGGCACCGCCGACTGGGCGGGCCACTTCACCACCTGGATCCTCGACCCCCTGCGGGCCGGACTTCAGTGGCTGCCCTGGTGGTCGGTTCTGCTCGTGGTCGCCGCGCTGGCCTGGCTGATCGGCACCTGGCGCACCGCGCTCACGGCCGTCCTGGCGATGGCCGCGACCGGTGTGCTCGGAGTGTGGAAGCCCTCCCTGGACACGCTGTCCCAGGTGCTGGCGGCCGTGGCCGTCACGCTCGTCCTCGGGGTCGCGACCGGGATCGCCGCGGCGCGCAGCGACCGTTTCGAGCGGCTGCTCCGCCCGGTCCTCGACGTCTTCCAGACGATGCCGCAGTTCGTGTACCTGATTCCGGTCGTCGCCCTCTTCGGCGTGGGCCGCGCGCCCGCCGCCGTCGCGGCTGTCGTGTACGCGCTCCCGGCCGTCGTCCGCATCACCACCCAGGGCCTGCGCCAGGTCGACCCGGCCGCCCTGGAGTCGGCGCGCTCGCTCGGCGCCTCGAGCGTTCAGCAACTGCGTCAGGTCCAGCTTCCGCTGGCCCGTCCGGCGCTGCTGCTCGCCGTGAACCAGGGTGTCGTCCTGGTCCTCGCAGTCGTGATCATCGGCGGTCTGGTCGGTGGCGGTGCGCTCGGCTACGACGTCGTCTTCGGGCTGGCACAGGGTGACCTGGCGACCGGTCTGGTGGCGGGAGCGGCGATCGTCTGCCTCGGACTGATGCTCGACCGGGTGACCCAGCCGACCGAGCGGCGCGCACAGAAGGGAGCGTGACATGCCCCGTACCCGCACGAAGATCATCACCGTCCTGGCCGTGCTCGGGCTGACGACGGGCTGCGGCGCCGCCGACATGACCAAGCAGGCGTCGCCCTTCGCGAACGCGCAGGGCGCCAGGACCGTGACCCTCTCGGTGCAGTCGTGGGTCGGCGCGCAGGCCAACGTCGCGGTGGCCCAGTACCTCCTCCAGCACAAGCTCGGATACCGCGTCGACACGGTCCAGGTCGACGAGATCCCCGCCTGGGACGCGCTCAGCCAGGGCCGGGTCGACGCGATCCTCGAGGACTGGGGCCACCCGGACCAGGAGAAGCGCTACGTCGAGGACAAGAAGACGATCGCGCGGGCCGGAGGCCTCGGGGTCACCGGCCACATAGGCTGGTACGTCCCCACCTATCTCGTCCGGCAGCACCCCGACATCACCGACTGGAAGAACCTCGACAAGTACGCGAACCTGTTCCGCACCGCGGAGAGCGGCGGCAAGGGCCAGCTGATGGACGGCTCGCCGTCCTACGTCACCAACGACAAGGCGCTGGTGGAGAACCTGAAGCTGGACTACCAGGTGATCTTCGCCGGTTCGGAGGCGGCGCAGATCACGCAGATCAGGCAGTTCGCGAAGGAGCACAAGCCCTTCCTCACGTACTGGTACGCGCCGCAGTGGCTGTTCAAGAAGGTCCCGATGACCGAGGTCAGGCTGCCGCCGTACAAGGAGGGCTGCGACGCGGACCCGGCGAAGGTGGCGTGTGCGTACCCGCACACGCCACTGCAGAAGTACCTCAACGCCGACTTCGACCGCAGCGGCGGCAAGGCGGCGCGGTTCCTGAAGAAGTTCCACTGGACCACCGAGGACCAGAACAAGGTCGCCCTGATGATCGCCGACCAGAAGCTGACCCCGGAGCAGGCCGCGAAGAAGTGGGTGGACAGCCACGCCTCGACATGGAAGTCGTGGCTGTCCTGATCAGCCCTGCCCCAGCCGTGCGGCGAGTTCCCCGAGATGCGCCGCCGCACGGTGCTGCAGCCACGGCCCGAACGTGACGCGGGTGGCCCCGAGCGCGCCGAGTTCGCGGGGGGAGGGGCTCTCGCCGTCCAGCCGGGCGAACGCGTTGAGCGGTCCGGGGACCTGAGCCCGCAGTATCGGCAGTACGTCGGCGGGGGCGCCGATCGGATAGACGCAGTCGGCGCCCGCGGCGACGTACACCGCGGCCCGTTCGACGGCCCGTTCGGGATCGCCGTCGCCGTGGGCGAAGGTGTCCACACGGGCGTTGACGAACAGCCGGTCCCCGGCCGCGGCCCGCACTGCGGCGATCCGGTCGGCGTGCCGGTGCGGGTCAAGCAGGACACCCGCGTCCGAGTCCTCGAGGTTGCAGCCCACCGCCCCGGTCTCCAGCAGCCGCTCCACCAGCTCGCGCGGGGCCAGTCCGTATCCGTTCTCCAGGTCGGCCGACACCGGGACATCGACCGCGCGGACGATCCGGGCGACCGCAGCGAACATCTCGCCGGCGGGCGTCTCCCCGTCGGCGTACCCGAGCGAGGCGGCGATCCCCGCACTGGGCGTGGAGAGCGCCGGGAACCCCGCCTCCGCGAACACCCGTGCGCTGACCGCGTCCCAGGGGCCGGGCAGCACCAGGGGGTCGCCGGGCGGGCGATCGTGGTGCAGGGCCCGGAAGGTGTCGGCCGCGTTCACCACTCGGTGCTGCCCGGAGGGATCGGCCGGGCGCCCGCGAGGTGCGTGTCCGGGCAGAAGGCGCGGTGGTTGGGCTGGGAGCACGGACCTGGACCAGTTCGGCGAGCGCGGGGTCGTCGAGGCCCCGCCGCGAGGCGGCGCCGATGGCCTGCAGCGCCGTGCGCACTCCGGCGTCGAGCCGGGTGGTCCGGGCCGTCACGAATACTGGCCCGGCCGGTAGTGGCCCGGCACCGCACGGGCCGTCACGCCGAACCGGTTCCACGCGTTGATCACTGCGATCACGGCGATCAGCTGGGCGAGCTCCGCCTCGTCGAACTGCTCGGCGGCCTGCTCGTAGACCTCGTCCGGCACGAAGCCGTCGGTGAGGACGGTCACCGCGTCGGTCAGCTCCAGCGCCGCGACCTCCCTCTCGGTGTAGAAGTGCCGCGACTCCTCCCAGGCGCTCAGCTGGATGATCCGCTCGACGCTCTCGCCCGCCGCGAGCGCGTCCTTGGTGTGCATGTCCAGGCAGAAGGCGCAGTGGTTGAGCTGTGAGGCGCGGATCCGGACCAGCTCGCGCAGCTTGGGGTCTAGGCCCTCCCCGGCGGCCGCGTCCAGTCGCACCATCGTCTTGTACACCTGGGGGGCGTGCTTGGCCCACTGCATGCGGGGGGTGTGCTCGCGGGCGTATTCATGCGTCGTCATGCCGTCGACCCTAGGAGCGGAGCAGCCCAGGAGTATGGTCCATTTCCATGGCTGAATCCTGGGCCACCTTCGGTGTCGATCTTCATCTGGAGCCGACGGGACCGGCGGTGCGCAAGGGGCTGACCAGCGCGCTTCGCGAGGCGGTCCGCACCGGCCGGCTCGCGCAGGGGACCCGGCTGCCCTCCTCCCGCTCTCTCGCCGCCGACCTGGGCATCGCCCGCAACACGGTCGCCGACGCGTACGCCGACCTCGTGGCCGAGGGTTGGCTCGTCGCGCGCCAGGGCTCGGGCACCCGGGTGGCCGAGCGGACCTCGCCCGAGCCGCCGGCCGCCCCCGTCGTGCGGCTGCCCCGGGAGCGCAGGCGCCCGGTGCACGACCTGCAGCCCGGCACCCCCGACGTCGCCTCCTTCCCTCGTGTCGAATGGCTCAGGGCCGCCCGCCGCGCCCTGACGGCGGCGCCCAACGAGGTCCTGGGCTACGGCGACCCGCGCGGCCTCGCGGCACTGCGCACCGCGCTCGCGGAGTACCTGTCCCGCGCCCGGGGGGTGCGGGCCGACCCCGAGCACGTCCTGGTCTGCGCGGGCTTCGCACATGCGCTGACGATCCTCGGCAGGGTGCTGCACGCACGCGGAGTCCCCTCGGTCTCCGTCGAGACATACGGGCTCGAGGTGCACCGGGAGCTTCTGGAGGCGGCCGGTCTGCGCACCGAACCCCTTCCGTTCGACGCACGGGGCACGAGCACCGAGGGGCTCGCGGGACCGGGAGCGGTACTGCTGACTCCGGCCCACCAGTTCCCGATGGGCGTGCCGCTGCACCCCGCCCGGCGGGCGGCCGTCGTGGACTGGGCGCGGAACAGCGGCGGGCTGGTCCTCGAGGACGACTACGACGGGGAGTTCCGCTACGACCGGCAGCCGGTCGGGGCGTTGCAGGGACTGGACCCCGAGCACGTGGTCTATCTGGGAACGGCCAGCAAGTCCCTGGCCCCCGGGCTGCGCCTGGGCTGGATGGTGCTGCCCGAGGCGCTCCTCGAGGAGGCCGTCGCGGCCAAGGGCGCCTTCGACACATGCGGCGTGCTCGACCAGCTGGCCCTGGCGGAGTTCCTCACGTCGGGCGCGTACGACCGCCATGTGCGCGCCGCCCGGCTGCGCTACCGGCGCCGGCGCGACGCCCTGGTACGGGCTCTTGCGGTCCGCGCCCCCGGTGTCCGCATCACGGGGATCGCCGCCGGCCTGCACGCGGTCCTGCGGCTCCCGCCGGGCACCGAGGGGAGCGTGGTGCGCGCGGCGGCGTGGCAGGGCCTCGCGGTGCACGGGCTGGGCGGCTACCGCCACCCCGATGCGACCGTCGAGCCGATGGACGCCCTGGTCGTGGGATACGGAACACCGCCCGACCACGGTTGGGCGGGGGCGCTCGAGGCCCTGTGCAGGGTGCTGCCCTGACGGCCGGGACCGTCACCCCTCGGCGACGGGCGCCTCCCCGAACCGCGCGAGCGCCAGCGCCCCCGCCACGGCGACGACGAAGCCCACGACCGCGAGCCAGGCCAGTCCCTCACGGGTGCGGTCGCCCAGCCACACCACCCCGATCGCGGCCGGCCCCACAGTCTCGCCCACCACCATGCCCGCGGTGGCCACCGTGACCGATCCCCGCTCCAGCGCCGTGGTCAGCAGCAGAAAGGCCGCCCCGCCGCCCAGCACGAGCCCGTACGTCGCCGGATCGGTGAGCAGCGGTCCTGGCGCCAGCGAGTCGATGAGTCGCACCGACACCTCGACGACCCCGAAACCGAACCCGGCGCAGAGCCCCAGCACCAGGTCCCGGCGCCACCCCCGCAAACGGCCCCCGGCCGGTCCGAGCAGCAGCACCGCCACGGCCGTCGCCGGCATCGCGTACCTCAGCTCCGTGGACCCCGCGCGGCCGCCCTCCGTCCCCGACGCCACGCCCAGCATCGCCAGTCCGGCGCAGACCACCGCGACCGCGGCCCACTCGTTCCGGGTCGGCCGCACCCGCAGCAGCCGGGCCGCGACCACCGCCGTGACCGCCAGGCTGGAGGCGAGGGCCGCCGCCACCGCGTAGATCGGCAGGGACCGCAGGGCCGCGATCTGAAACAGGAACCCGAGCCCGTCCAGCGCGAGTCCGGCCACATACCGCCACTGCCCGAGCGCACGCAGCAGGAGCGCCGCGTCCCCGCCCTCGCCCCTGCCCACCGCGCGTGCCGCCATCGCCTGCAACACGGTCGCCGTGCCGAAGCAGACGGCCGCACCCAGCGCGCAGATCATTCCGAAGAGCACAGAGCGACTCCGAGGGGCGGCGGAAGAACGGGGGCATCGTCGAACACCCGAGTGACGATCTCTAGTCTGTCGGGCGGAAACTCACCGACGTCTCACCGACGTCCCACTCGACGAAGTCTCACTCGACGGGGGAACACGAACATGGCGGACACACGCCGGCAACTGCGCTCGGGCACGGTCGTCCTCGGTGGCATGGGACTCCTCGCCGCCGCACTCACCGCCTGCTCCTCGGACCCGGACAAGCGCTGCGTCGACCGCGACAGTTACACCCTCGGCCGGGGCTACCGGGTCGTCGCCGACAAGAACTGCACGTCTGCCAAGACGTCCTCCCACGGCTCCTGGTACTACGGCGGCAAGAAGAAGAGCGGCTTCGTCGAGGGCGGTTCCTTCACCCGGCCCGGCAAGGGGTCCGGCGGCGGCAGCCACGGCGTCGACCGGGGCGGCTTCGGCAGCCACGGCAAGTCCGGCGGCTGAGCCCACCGTGGAACGCCGTACCGTCGAGCCGCGTCCCGGCTGGCAGCAGACCGTCGAGGCGCAGGGCCTGGTCTACCCCCTCACCCGCCACCCGGACGACTCCCTGCGCCCGTACTGGGACGAGAGCGCGTACTACGTCTTCACGCTGCCCGAGGTGGAGGCACTGGAGGAGACGGTCGAGGAACTGCACGGGATGTGCCTGGCCGCGGCCGGGCACATCGTCGCCGCGGACCGCTTCGCCGACCTCGGCCTCACCGACCCGCGCGTCGTGGCGGCCGTCGCCGAGGCCTGGCACCGCCGCGCCGAACTCCCGTCCGTGTACGGCAGGTTCGACCTGCGCTACGACGGCACGGGACCGGCGAAGCTGCTGGAGTACAACGCCGACACGCCCACGTCCCTGGTCGAGGCGGCCAGTCCCCAGTGGTTCTGGATGGAGGACCGCTTCCCGGACGCCGACCAGTGGAACTCCCTGCACGAACGCCTGGTCGCGGCCTGGAAGAAGCAGTCCGCCCTCCTCCCGCCCGGCAGCCCGCTCCACTTCGCGCACTCCTCGGCCGACGAGCTCGGCGAGGACCTGATGACGATCGCCTATCTGAAGGAGACCGCCGATCAGGCCGGCCTCGACACCGACTGGATCTCCATGGAGGAGATCGGCTGGGATCCGCTCTCCGGGCGCTTCGTCGACAACAGGCTCCGGTTCATCCGCAGCTGCTTCAAGCTCTACCCCTGGGAGTGGCTGACCGCGGACCGCTTCGCCGGACACGTCCTGGACACCCTCGACAACGGCGGCGGTACGGGCAGCACCCTGTGGATCGAGCCCGCCTGGAAGATGCTGCTCAGCAACAAGGCCCTCCTGGCGGTCCTCTGGGAGCTGTACCCGGGCCATCCGAATCTGCTCCCCGCGTACCTGGACGGCCCCCGCGATCTGGCCGGCACCGCGGGCTACGTCGCCAAGCCGCTCCTCGGCCGCGAGGGCGAGGGGGTGACGGTCCACGAGCCGGGATCCGAGCCCGTCGTGCGCGACGAGGCGTGCTGCTACCAGGAACTGGCGCCCCTGCCGTCGTTCGACGGCAATCGCGTCGTCCTCGGAGCCTGGGTCGTCGAGGGCGAGTCGGCCGGGCTCGGCATCCGCGAGTCCTCCGGCCTGATCACCGACGAGTACGCCCGCTTCCTGCCGCACGTGATCCTCTAGAGGCCAAGGACCGCGCGCAACTGGGCGAGCCCCCAGTCCAGGTCCTCCTTGCCGATGACGAGCGGCGGGGCGATCCGGACGGTGGAACCGTGGGTGTCCTTCACCAGGACACCCCGGTCCATCAGCTTCTCGGCGACCTCGCGTCCCGTGCCGCAGTCGGGACGGATGTCCACCCCGGCCCACAGTCCGCGCCCGCGTACCCCGGTGACCCGGCCGGTGCCGGCCAGCGCGCGCAGTTCACGGTGCAGATGGTCGCCCAGCTCGGCGGCGCGTGCCTGGTACTCCCCCGACCGCAGCATCGCGATCACCTCGAGCGCCACCGCGCAGGCGAGCGGGTTCCCGCCGAAGGTCGAGCCGTGCTCGCCCGGCCGGAACACCCCGAGCACCTCGGCGCTCGACACCACGGCCGACACCGGCACGATCCCGCCGCCGAGCGCCTTGCCGAGCACGTACATGTCCGGAACGACACCCTCGTGCTCGCAGGCGAACGTCCGTCCCGTCCGGCCGAGCCCCGACTGGATCTCGTCGGCGACGAAGAGCACGCCTCGTTCGCGGGTGAGCTCCCGTACCGCGGGCAGGTAGCCGGCGGGCGGCACCAGCACGCCCGCCTCGCCCTGGATCGGTTCGAGCAGCACCGCCACCGTGTTCTCGGTCATCGCCGCGCGCATCGCGGTCAGGTCGCCGTAGGGCACGATCTCGAAGCCCGGCGTGTAGGGCCCGAAGTCCGCACGTGCCTCGGGGTCGGTGGAGAAGCTGATGATCGTCGTCGTACGGCCGTGGAAGTTGTTGCCCGCGACCACGATCTTCGCCATCAGGGCGGGCACGCCCTTGACCCGGTAACCCCACTTGCGGGCCGTCTTGACGGCGCTCTCCACCGCCTCGGCGCCCGTGTTCATCGGCAGCACCATCTCCATCCCGCACAGCGCCGCGAGCTGCTCGCAGAACGCCCCGAACCGGTCGTGGTGGAACGCCCGGGACGTCAGCGTCACCCGCGCCAGCTGTGCCTTGGCCGCATCGATCAACCGCCGGTTGCAGTGGCCGAAGTTCAGCGCCGAGTACCCGGCCAGCAGATCCAGATAGCGGCGCCCCTCCACGTCCGTCATCCAGGCCCCGTCCGCGGTGGCCACGACGACGGGGAGGGGGTGGTAGGTGGGCGCGCCGTGTGCCTCGGCCACGGCGACGAAGCTGTCGGTGGTGCTCACGGGGCTCCCCTTCCGGCCGTGCGAGGGCGTCTTCCCTCCTTCCTATCGTCGCTCGCATGGTGGACGCAGGAGCCTGGCCGACGGGCCCGCCCGGTAGGCTGACCGACGGGCCGTGACTGGCGCGCTGGGATGGGACCGACCATCGGGGAGCGGCCCGTAGTCGAGCGATCGAGTGCCGTGCGCCTGGGCCGACCGTGAACGCTGAACGCCCGCCGTCCGGAGGTCCCCATGCCAGAGCAGCCACTCTCCACCGAGTCCGCGGCCTTCCGAGCCGCCCTGGACGTGATCCGCGCCGTGGAGCCGAGGGTCGCCGACGCCATCGGCCAGGAGGTCGCCGACCAGCGCGAGATGCTCAAGCTGATCGCCTCCGAGAACTACGCCTCCCCGGCCACACTGCTGGCGATGGGCAACTGGTTCAGCGACAAGTACGCCGAGGGCACCGTCGGCCGCCGCTTCTACGCCGGCTGCCGCAACGTCGACACCGTCGAGTCGCTCGCCGCCGAGCACGCCAAGGAGCTGTTCGGCGCCCGACACGCCTATGTCCAGCCGCACTCCGGCATCGACGCCAACCTGGTCGCCTTCTGGGCGGTCCTGGCCCAGCGGGTCGAGGCCCCTGCCCTGGAGAAGGCCGGTGTCCGCCAGGTCAACGACCTGTCCGAGGAGGACTGGGCCGAGTTGCGCCGGGCCTTCGGCAACCAGCGCATGCTCGGCATGTCCCTGGACGCGGGCGGCCACCTCACCCACGGCTTCCGCCCGAACATCTCCGGCAAGATGTTCGACCAGCGCTCGTACGGCACCGACCCGGTCACGGGCCTGATCGACTACGAGGCCCTGCGTGCCTCGGCCCGCGAGTTCAGGCCGCTGATCATCGTGGCGGGCTACTCGGCCTACCCCCGGCTGGTGAACTTCCGGGTCATGCGCGAGATCGCCGACGAGGTCGGCGCGACGCTCATGGTCGACATGGCGCACTTCGCCGGCCTCGTCGCGGGCAAGGTCCTGACCGGCGACTTCGACCCGATCCCGCACGCCCAGATCGTGACGACTACCACCCACAAGTCGCTGCGCGGCCCGCGCGGCGGCATGGTCCTGTGCGACGACTCGCTCAAGGACCAGGTCGACCGCGGCTGCCCGATGGTGCTGGGCGGTCCGCTGCCGCATGTGATGGCCGCGAAGGCGGTCGCCCTGGCGGAGGCCCGGCAGGACTCGTTCCGCGACTACGCCCGGCGGATCGTCGACAACTCCCGCGCCCTGGCCGAAGGCCTGGTGCGCCGCGGCGCCACCCTCGTCACCGGCGGCACCGACAACCACCTGAACCTGATCGACGTGGCCTCCTCCTACGGCCTCACCGGCCGCCAGGCGGAAGCGGCGCTGCTGGAGTCGGGCATCGTCACCAACCGCAACGCCATCCCGGCCGACCCGAACGGAGCCTGGTACACCTCGGGCATCCGCATCGGCACGCCGGCGCTGACCACGCGCGGTCTCGGCGTCGCGGAGATGGACGAGATCGCCGGCCTGATCGACCGTGTGCTGACCGAGGCCGTCCCCGGCACCACGGGCAAGGGAACCCCCTCGAAGGCCCAGCACGTGCTGGACCTCAAGGTCGCGGACGAGGTCGCCCGCCGGGCGTCCGACCTGCTGACCGGTTTCCCGCTGTACCCGGAGATCGACCTGAGCTGATCGGGGTCCGCGCGGCGACCCTCACCGGAGGTCTCCGAGATCGATCAGTTCCTGTCGCGGCGGTCCGGCATCCCGCCGGGCCGCCGCCCGCCGCAGCGCGACGAACGCGCCGCCGCCCCCCAGCACCAGCCCGGCCCCGAGTCCCACCGCGCCCCAGCGCAGTCCGTCCGCGGAGTCGTCCCCGGCGGCGACGCGCTCCCCGAACAGGCCGTCCCGCGCCAGCCGGTCGAAGAGCGACCGGGGCACCCGCCGCCACCGGATGTCGTCGTCGGACACGTCCGGTGCCGGATCCGAGCGCACCCACGCCGTCCCGTCCTGCGCCAGGAAGACCTGGTCCTCCCGCTCGATGGCCACGTCACCGCCGGGCGCCCTCCGGGTGTACGGCCAGCCCCCGATCCCGGTCAGCGCCCACACCACGGTGGCCCGTACCTGTGGATACCGGCCCCGGGTCCAGTCCTCCGGCACCCGTTCCGTCCCGCCGTCCATCGGGGACAGCAGTTGCAGCAGCAGCGCGAAGTCGTGGTCGCCCGAGCGCAGCGCCGTCGTGCGGCCGCTGCCGCCCGTCACGACGAGCGCCAGGTCGGGTATGTCCTTGCTCACGGCCTGCGACGGAGCGGCGGCCGCCGCCAGCGCCGCGACCGTCACCGCCAGGGCCGCCAGCAGTCTGCCCGGCCCGCGCACGAGGCCCCCCATGTTTGTCATGTCCCCTTGTTACACCGTCGACGACGCTTCGCTTCACCCCTGTTTCCGGCACGTTCCGGCGGGGGCCCCGGGACCTGAGAGAATGACGGACATGGCCTCACTTCGCGTGCTCTCCGGGATCCAGCCCACCGCCGGCTCGTTCCACCTCGGCAACTACCTCGGCGCCGTCCGTCAGTGGGTGGCCCTCCAGGAGACCCACGACGCGTTCTACATGGTCGTCGACCTGCACGCGATCACCATCCCGCAGGACCCCGCGGAGCTGCGCGCCAACACCCGGCTCGCCGCCGCCCAGCTGCTCGCGGCCGGGCTCGACCCGGAGCGTTGCACGCTCTTCGTGCAGAGCCACGTCCCCGAGCACGCACAGCTCGCCTGGATCATGAACTGCCTCACCGGCTTCGGCGAGGCGAGCCGTATGACCCAGTTCAAGGACAAGTCCGCGAAGCAGGGTGCCGACCGCGCGAGCGTCGGCCTGTTCACGTACCCGATCCTCCAGGTCGCGGACATCCTGCTGTACCAGGCCAACGAGGTGCCGGTCGGTGAGGACCAGCGCCAGCACATCGAGCTGACCCGCGACCTCGCCGAGCGCTTCAACGGCCGGTTCGGGGACACCTTCACGGTCCCGCGGCCCTACATCCTGAAGGAGACGGCGAAGATCTACGACCTTCAGGAGCCGTCGATCAAGATGAGCAAGTCGGCGTCCACGCCGAAGGGCCTGATCAACCTGCTCGACGACCCGAAGACCACCGCCAAGAAGGTCAAGAGCGCCGTCACGGACACCGACACCGTCGTCCGGTACGACCCGGAGGGGAAGCCGGGCGTCAGCAATCTGCTGACCATCTACTCGACCCTCAGCGGTGCGGCCGTCGCGGAACTGGAGGAGAAGTACGCGGGCAAGGGCTACGGTGCGCTCAAGACGGACCTCGCCGAGGTCATGGTCGACTTCGTGACGCCGTTCCGGGAGCGCACCCAGCAGTACCTGGACGACCCCGAGACGCTCGACTCGATCCTGGCCAAGGGCGCGGAGAAGGCGCGTGCGGTCGCGGCGGAGACCCTCTCGCAGGCATACGCGAGGGTCGGCTTCCTGCCCGCCAAGCACTGACCCCCACCGGGCCCCGGCGCGCCGCGGAGTGCTGCACTCCACTCCGTCTGCGCCTGCCCGAGGGCACAGACCTGGCCGTACAGTCGGAAGCCGAACATCTCCGCGGCGGCTCGTCCTGCCCCGGGCCATGCACACCAACACGACGACAGGAGACGACGTGGGGACCGTAACGATCGGTGTGTCGATCGCGGTCCCGGAGCCTCACGGCAGCCAGCTCCAGGAGCTGCGCGCGGGCTTCGGCGACGCCGCGGCTCACGGCATCCCCACGCACGTCACCCTGTTGCCTCCGACGGAGGTCGACGCCCGCGAGCTGCCCGCGATCGAGGCCCACCTCGTCGAGGTCGCGGCGGCGGGCCGGCCCTTCCCGATGCGGCTCGCCGGGACGGGCACGTTCCGGCCCCTGTCGCCCGTCGTGTACGTCAGGGTCGTCCAGGGCGCCGAGGTGTGCGCGCGGCTGCAGAAGCAGGTCCGTGACGCCTCCGGGCCGCTGGCCCGCGAGCTGCTCTTCCCCTACCACCCGCACGTCACGGTCGCGCACGGCATCGACGAGGCGGCGATGGACCGGGCCTACGAGGAACTCGCCGACTACCGCGCCGAATGGCCCTGCACCGGGTTCGCGCTGTACGAGCAGGGCGCGGACGGCGTCTGGCGCAAGCTGCGGGAGTTCGTGTTCGGCGGCGCGGTCGTGCCGCCGCAGGCGTCCGCACGGGCCGAGGACGCCACCCTCCCGCTGTTCTAGCCCGCCCGCGGCCGGGCGGGCCGCGCTCACCGGACGGGCAACCGCCGGAACAGCGCCCGGGGCAGATGCCGCAGCGCCGACATCACCAGTCGCAGCGCCCCCGGCACCCACACCACCTCCGACCCCCTGCGCAGGCCGATCTCGATCGCGGCGGCGATCTCCTCCGGCGTCGCGGCCAGGGGTGCCGCGTCCCGGGCCTGCGTCCCGCTTCTACGGACCGAGGCGGGGCGTACGACCATGACGTGCACACCGGTGCCGTGGAGCGCGTCTCCGAGGCCCTGTGCGAACGTGTCGAGCCCCGCCTTGCTGGAGCCGTAGATGAAGTCGGCGCGGCGGGCGCGCTCGCCGGCCACCGACGACAGCACCACCAGCGCGCCGTGGCCCTGGTCCTGGAGCGCACGGGCGCACACCAGCCCCGCCGAGACCGCACCCGTGTAGTTGGTCTGCGCCACACGTGCCGCGGCCAGCGGGTCGCGCTCGTCGGTCGCCTGATCACCGAGCACACCGAACGCGAGGATCACCAGGTCGATCTCGCCCTCCGTGAACACCTTCCCGAGGACGCTCTCGTGGGACTCAGGGTCGAGCGCGTCGAAGGCCACGGTGCGGGTGTCGGCGCCGAGTTCGCTCAAGTGCTCGGCCGCCCTGTTGAGGCCGGGGGACGGGCGCCCGGCCAGCCATACGGTCCGGGTGCGGCGGGCGATGAGGCGGCGCGCGGTGGCCAGCGCGATCTCGGACGTGCCGCCGAGAATCAGCAGGGACTTCGGAGGGCTGAAAGCGTCCTTGGGGGCAGGCATGACCGTGACCGTAGCGCCGTGAAACAGGCATAACATCTCAATGTCCCCGGTCTGTGCGGCTCCTCACCGGAATGGGCGAGTCACCGTACGCGGCCGGCGATGCCGAATGCCGCGCTCACGGGGGTACCCGAGGAATGACCGAGGGACACGAGGGGAGATCCGGATCATGGACTGGCTGAAGAAGCTCCCCGTCATCGGGCCGTTGGTCATACGCCTCATGGCCACGCACGCCTGGCGCTCCTACGAGCGCCTCGACCGTGTGAAGTGGACCCGGCTCGCCGCCGCGATGACGTTCATCAGCTTCGTGGCGCTCTTTCCGCTGCTCACCATCACCGCCGCGATCGCCGCCGCGACCCTCAGCGAGTCCCGCCAGAAGGAGCTGCAGAACAAGATCGCCGAGCAGTTCCCCGGCATCTCCGGCCAGCTCGACATCCACGGTCTGGTGCAGAACGCGGGCACCGTCGGCCTCATCGCCGGCGCCACGCTGTTCTTGGTGGGCATCGGCTGGGTCGCCCAGGTGCGGGACTGCCTGCGTGCCGTGTGGGAGCTGCCCGACAGAGGTGAGAACCCGGTGCTGGCCAAGGCCAAGGACGGGGTGGTGCTCGTCGGCCTGGGCGGCGCGATCCTGGTGACCATCGCCGTGACCACCGTCGCCTCGGTGCTGATCGACCGGGTGGCCGGGCAGTTGGGCCTCGAACGGAACGGCTGGGGCAGCGTCCTGCTGCAGGTCGCCGCCCTCCTCGTCGCCGTCGTCGCCGACTTCCTGGTCCTGCTGTACGTGCTCACCCTGCTGCCCGGCGTCGAACCCCCACGGCACCGGCTGCTGACCGCCGCCCTGATCGGCGCGGTCGGCTTCGAACTGCTCAAGCTGCTGCTCAGCGGATACATCCAGGGCGTCGCGTCGAAGAGCATGTACGGCGCCTTCGGGGTGCCCGTCGCCCTGCTGCTGTGGATCAACTTCACCGCGAAACTCGTGCTGTTCTGCGCCGCCTGGACGGCGACGCGGAGCAGCGGGTCCGACGGTGTCAGGGGCGCGTCCGGCGGCGCACCAGATCCGGCAGCGGCCAGCGGCGGTTGACCAGGAAGACGCCCGCCGCGAGCAGCACGAGCACCCCGGCGGCGATGGCGAGCGCCACGCCGACCCCGCCGGAGCCGCTCTCCCGCACCGAGGCGGCCACCGGCTTGGCCGAGGTCTGCTCCCCACCCGGGGCGGCGGTCGCGGGCGCGCTGGGCTGTGAGCCGGCCTGGGCGCCCCGCGGGGCGACGAGTTCGCCCACCGGAGTCACCTTCCCGGCCGCGCCGAAGCCCCAGTCGAGCAGCCGGGCGGCCTCCTTGTAGACCTCGTTGTGGTCCTTCTTCTCCGGGTTCATCACGGTGACGAGCAGCACCCGGCCGCCGCGTTCGGCGACACCCGTGAAGGTGGCGCCCGCGTTGGTGGTGTTGCCGTTCTTCACACCCGCGATGCCCTGGTACGGGGTGATGTCGGAGTCCCCGGCCAGCAGCCTGTTGGTGTTCTGGATCTCGAAGGACCCGCGCGTAGTCCTGCCGTGCTTCTTGGTGGTCTCGCCCGGGAACTTCGCCCGCACCGTCGAGCAGTACTCCCGGAAGTCCTTCTTCTGCAGCCCCGAGCGGGCGAACAGGGTCAGGTCGTAGGCGGAGGAGACCTGGCCGCCGGCGTCGTAGCCGTCGGGGCTGACCACATGCGTGTCGAGAGCCTGGAGTTCCTCGGCGTGCGCCTGCATGTCCTCGACGGTCTGCTTGACGCCGTGGTTCATCGAGGACAGCACATGCACGGCGTCGTTGCCGGAGCGCAGGAAGACACCGAGCCACAGGTCGTGGACCGTGTAGGTCTCGCCCTCCTTTATCCCGACCAGGCTGGACCCGGCGCCCATGCCGGCCAGGTCGGAGGGAGCCACCTTGTGCTTCTCGCTCCTCGGGAACTTGGGCAGCACCGTGTCGGCGAACAGCATCTTCAGCGTGCTCGCCGGGGGAAGCCGCCAGTGCGCGTTGTGGGCGGCGAGGACGTCACCGGACTCGGCGTCGGCGACGATCCAGGAGCGCGCGCTCAGGTCCTTCGGGAGCACGGGGGCACCGCTGCCGAGATTGGCCTGGGTTCCGGGTTTGCCCAGCAAAGCGCCGCCGACGGTCGACATGCGGGCCGGGGGCGTGGCCGCATGGGACAGGGTCGGGCTCTGCGTGTCCGCGAGGGCGGTCGCGGGAGCTGCGAGCGTGAGGGGCAACAGGGCTGCGGTGGCGAGCGCCAGACGGCGCCCGGCGATCTTCTTCATGGCGGACACGGTGGCGAAAGTACAGGGCGCGGAGCGGGAAGTCCCGCCGTATCCCGGCCGATGCTCGGTACCCCGCGCCGAGCGGCGCCCGGAGAACCGCGATACTGAACTCATGAAGCTCAGCCGCCCCGTCTCCTGGTTCCTGCTCGCCTTCGGGGTGTGGAGCTGGGTCATCTGGATCACTTTCGTCAAGAACCTGTGGAAGGACGGCAGTGGACTCGCGTTCGACGACGCGGGGAATCCGACGGCCTACTTCTGGGTGCACTTGACGCTTGCCGTCGTCTCCTTTGTCTTGGGGACTGTCATCGGTGCCCTGGGGTTGCGCGGACTGCGCGCGTTGCGGCGAACGTCATAGCGGAGGGCTGGAGAACGGTGGTCGTTGTCGTCCTGTTGATCGCTCTGACCGCCCTGGTCGCCCTGGCGGCGCTGCACTGGTTCGCGTGGCGCCGGCTGGTGCGCGACACGACCCGGGGTCCGGGCCCGGCCCGCCGAGCCGGCGCAGTGGTGCTCGTCGCCGGACCGGTGCTCATGGTCGGGGCCCTGGTCGCCGAGCGGGCCGGAGCCCCCTTCTGGCTCCAGCGCGCCCTCGGATGGCCCGGGTTCCTGTGGATGGCGGTTTCGCTCTATCTGCTGCTGGCACTGGTCGCGGGTGAACTCGTGCGTCCCCTGGTCCACCTGCTGGTGCGGCGCGGGTCGCGGACGAGGCAGACGGCGCCGAGTCCCGCACCGGTCCCGGCGGGGACGGCACCCGCCCGGTCCGAGTCGGAAGCGGAACCCGTCCAGGACCCGGCGCCCCCGCCCGCGGACCCCTCGCGCCGTCTCTTCGTCTCCCGGGCGGTCGGCGGCGCGGTGGCCGCCGCCACGGCAGGCACGGTGGGGTACGGCACATACGGCGTTCTGCGCGGCCCCGCCGTGAAACGCGTCACGGTCCCGCTGGCCCGGCTGCCGCGCTCGGCCCACGGGTTCCGCATCGCCGTCGTGAGCGACATCCATCTGGGCCCGGTGCTCGGCCGTGGCTTCGCACAGCGCGTGGTGGACACGATCAACTCGACCCAGCCGGACCTGATCGCGGTCGTCGGAGACCTGGTCGACGGCAGCGTGAAGGACCTGGGCCCGTCCGCGGCACCGCTGTCCCGGCTGAGGGCGCGCCACGGCAGCTACTTCGTCACCGGCAACCACGAGTACTTCTCCGGCGCGGACCAGTGGGTCGAGGAGGTACGCCGGCTCGGTCTGCACCCGCTGGAGAACGCGCGCACGGAACTGCCCGCGTTCGACCTGGCCGGCGTCAACGACCTGGCGGGCGAGAGCGAGGGCGAGGGCCCCGACTTCGGCAAGGCACTGGGCGATCGCGACACCTCGCGCGCCGTGGTGCTGCTGGCCCATCAACCGCTGCAGATCCACGAGGCCGTGCGCCATCACGTGGACCTTCAGCTCTCCGGCCACACCCACGGCGGCCAGCTCTGGCCCGGAAACTTCGTGGCGGCCGCCGCCAACCCGACCGTCGCGGGCCTGGACCGGTACGGCGACACGCAGTTGTACGTCTCCCGGGGAGCGGGCGCCTGGGGGCCGCCGACGCGGGTCGGCGCGCCGTCGGACATCACGATCGTGCAACTGGCGTCGAAGCAGGCGTGAGGCTGTCCCCCGGCCCGTGAAATGCCGTTGGATCAAGCCTTGGACAAGTTCACTCTCATCTCAACAAATCCCTCTTCCCTCAGGTCAAACTCCTGTGATTAGGTGATCCGCGCCACAGGGGAGTGGCATGCGCTGAGTGCCTGGGGAGGGCGCGCCGATGCGTTCGGTTCGCATACGGATTCTCGCGACTGTGCTGGTTCTGGCAGGAGTGGGAGTGGGCGGGTGGCAGTTGCTGCCGGCCGCGGAGAACAGCAACAAGACGATCACCGTGGGGACGACGGACGCCGTCACGTCCCTGGACCCGGCGGGGGCCTACGACGCAGGATCCTGGGCGTTGTTCAGCAGCGTGTTCCAGTCGCTGCTGACCTTCGAACCCGACGGTGTGGAACCGGTGCCGGACGCGGCCAAGAGCTGCGGGTTCCTCGGGTCGGACCTGCAGACGTACCGCTGCACCCTGCGCGACGGACTGACGTTCCCGAGCGGGCGCACCATGACCGCCGAGGACGTCAAGTACTCCTTCGACCGGGTCAAGAAGATCAACTCGGATGTCGGCCCGGCGTCCCTGCTCGAGACACTGGATTCGGTCGACGCCAGCAAACTCACCGTCACCTTCCATCTGTCCTCGTCCGACGCGACGTTCCCCTTCAAGGTGGCCACCGGCGCCGGAGTGATCGTCGACCACACCAAGTACCCGCAGAACGCGCTGCGCGGCGACTCCGGTGCCGACGGGACGGGCCCGTACACCCTGACGTCGTACTCGAAGGACAAGAACGCCGTCCTCGCCCCGAACACCCGCTACAAGGGCAACGTCAAGGACACGGGCCGGCCCATCGACCTGCGCTACTACGCAGATCCCGCCGCGCTGGAGAAGGCCTGGAAGGCGAAGGAGGTCGACGTCGCCGCGCGCCAGCTGCCGCCCGCCATGCTCGCGGACCTCTCACCGACCGACCCCGACCAGCGCGTCAGCGAGGCCGACAGCGCCGAGATCCGCAATCTGGTCCTGAACACCGCCTCCAGCTCGCCGCTGCACGACCGCCGGGTCCGCCAGGCCGTCGCGATGACGGTCAACCGCGAGGAGCTGATCTACAAGGTGTACGAGGGCACTGCCGACCCGCTCTACTCGCTCATCCCGGCGGGCATCACGGGGCACACCACCTCGTTCTTCGACGCCTACCCCACGCACAGCGTCGCCAAGGCCCGCGCGCTGCTCACCGAGGCGGGGGTGCATGTGCCCGTCCACTTCACCTACGGCTACGGCAAGGGCCGCGGCGCCGCCGAGGAGGAGGCCACCGAGCTGAAGCGGCAGCTCGAGGCGACCGGGTTGTTCAAGGTGGACCTCCAGGGCTACGAGTGGACCGCCTTCCAGAAGCGGTACGCGGAAGGCAAGCTCGACGCGTACGCCGTCGGCTGGGTGGCCGACTACCCCGACCCGGACACCTTCACCGCCCCGCTCATCGGTACCGGGAACAGCATGAAGAACGGCTACGGCAACGAGGAAGTCGACGGGCTGATCCGGGAGAGCCAGCGGTTCTCGGACCGCGCCCGGAGCGCCGAGGACTTCGAGCGGATCCAGCAGCACGTGGCGGACGACGTTCCGCTGATCCCGCTGTGGCAGCGCAAGGAGTACGTGGTCAGCAGCGAGGACGTCGGCGGAGGCCAGTACCTGTCGGACGGTACCGGCGTCTTCCGGCTCTGGCGGCTGACCTGGATCTGACGGACGTCGGGCGGGCGCTCACCGGTGGTCCCGGTCGTGCGCCCGCTCCGGCAGCGTGACCGTCACCGCCAGCCCCTCGCCCGGCGCCGTCCGCACCGCCACATCGCCGCCGTGCGCCGCCACCACCCCGTGCACGATCGCCATGCCGAGCCCGCTGCCCGCACCCTGGCCCGCGCGGAAGAAGCGGTCGAAGACACGTGCCGCGTCCTCCTCCGCGAGGCCCGGACCCTCGTCCGCGACGCACAGCCGTACGACCTCGCCCTCGCGTTCGAGACCGAGCAGCACCGGAGTGCCGGCGGGCGTGTGGACCCGGACGTTCGTCACGAGGTTGCCGAGCACCTGACGCAGACCCGACTCGTCGGCCCGTACGAGCAGCGCTCCGTCCGCACGCACCGTCACCGGCCGTCCCGGCTGCTGGGCCCGCAGGTCCTCCGCCGCGTCCCGCACCAGCCGGCTCAGGTCCACGTTCCGGAAACGGAGTTCGGGCCGCTGGTCCAGGCGGGCGAGGACGAGGAGTTCGTCCACCAGGCGTCCCATCCGGTCCGCCTCCGCCATCATCCGCTCCCAGGACCGCTTGCGCTCGTCCGGATCGGTGAGCATCCCCTTGTCGTACAGCTGGAGGTAGCCGCGTATCGCCGACAGAGGCGTGCGCAGCTCGTGCGAGGCGTCCGCGACGAAGTGGCGGAGCTGGGCGGCGCTGCGCTCGCGTGTGCGATACGCGGACTCCACCTGGTGGAGCATCGAGTTGAGCGCGGTGCGCAGCTGCTCCACCTCCAGTGATGTCTCCTTGCTGGAGGGCATCCGCCGGGTCAGATCGCCCTCGGCGATGGCCGACGACGTCTCCACCATGTCCTCCAGCGGCCGCATCCGCCGGCCCACACTGATCATCGTCAGCACCGCGAGCAGGGCCAGCAGCAGGGTCCCGATGGTGAGATCGAGTCTGAGCGCCTTGGCCATGCCGGTGTGCAGCACCCTGGTCGAGCGGGCGAGCAGCACATAGGTGCCGTCCGCGAGCCGCGCCCCGGTCACACGGTAGGGGTCGCCGCGCAGGTGGATGTCGCGCGGTTGGGGGGCCACGACGAGTGCGGCGGGGTCGTGGACGGCGGAGGCGAGCGCCTGCTGGGCGTCGGTCGGCTTCAGGCCGGCGACGGTGAGCACCGTGCCGTCCCGGTCGACGGCCGCGAACACGGAGTCCGGGTTCGGCGAGTCGCCGCCGCTGTGCGGCAGCAGCCGGTCGCGGACGACCGCAAGCGCGCTCAGCGAGTCGATCTCCCGCAGGGTCAGCTGCGAACGCACCAGCGAGTCACGTGATTTGGTCAGCTCGGTGTCGATCTGCCCGAGTACGTAGTGCCGCATGCCCATCAGGCTGATGGCGGTCGCCGCCACGATACCGAGCGCCAGCAGCCCCACGTTCGCCAGCGTCAACTTGCCGCGCAGGGAGTGGATGCCCCGTGACCGCGGGAGCGGGGGGAGTCGCGGAAGCATCATGCCAGGCCGTATCCGACACCCCGCCGTGTGGTGATCACCGGCGGTCCGAGCGTGTCGAGCTTGCGGCGCAGATAACTGACGTACGTCTCGACGACCGTCGACTCGGGCGGTGTGTGCTCGTACTGCCACACATGGCGCAGCAGCTGTTCCTTGGGCACGATCCGGCCTCCGTTGCGCACCAGGAAGCGCAGCAGCGCGTACTCCGTGGGGGTCAGCTCGACCGTGCGGCCCGCACGGTGCACCGAGTAGGTCGTCTCGTCCAGCTCCAGATCGCCGTAGCGCAGCGGTGGACGCTGGGGCAGGACGTCCGCCGTGCGGGTGCGCCGCAGGACGGCCCGCAGCCGCGCGACGACCTCGTCTATGTTGAACGGCTTGGTGATGTAGTCGTCGCCGAAGCCGAGCGCCCCGACGATCTCGGCGGGCGCGTCGCGTGCGGTGACGAAGACCAGCGCCAGGTCCGGCCGGCGGGCGCGAAGTTCCCGGCCGAGCGCACGTCCGTCGCCGTCCGGCAGCATCACGTCCAGCAGCGCCGCGTCCGGCCGTGTCCGTTCCGCGAGGGTGAGTGCCTCGCGCACGGTGCCCGCGATCATCACCTGGAAGCGGTGATAGCGCAGGGCGATGGCGAGGACGTCCGCGATGCTCTCCTCGTCCTCGACCACGAGAACCGTGGCCCCTTCGTGCGCTGCCTCGTTGGCCGTCATGTCCCCCAGTATCCGCGGCGGCACCGGCGGCCGGGGCGGTGGGCGCTTTGGAGTTCCTTGAGAGTCGGGCCGTGGCGAGCCCGCCCGGGCCCGCCGCCGCCGATCCTGGTGCTCCGGGACCTGGGGGACGCCGATGAAGGAGGGTGGAGAGTGACGACACTGGCGAGGTGGTGCTATCGGCACCGGTTGCTGGTCCTGTTGTTGTGGGTGGGAGCGCTGGTCGGGATGGGCGTGACGGCGTCCGCCAAGGGGCCCGACTACGCGAATGTCTTCTCCCTGCCGAACACGGACTCCAAGACCGCGTACGACCTGATGACGAAGGCCTTTCCCAAGGCCTCGGGCGACACCGACACGGTGGTCTGGAAGGTCGAGCGCGGATCGGTGCGCGACGAGGCGGTGCGGGCGCGGATCCAGCCCGCACTGGCGAAGATCGCGCGGATGCCGGGGATCGGCGCGGTCGGCAGCCCCTACGCGGGCCCCCAGGGCGCGGCGCAGATCAGCCGGGACGGGACGATCGCGTACGCGCAGCTGACGTTCACCGAGCGGGCCAACGAGGTGCCCCAGGAACTGGTCCAGGACGTCGTCGACACGGCGCAGGACGCCGAGCGCGGCGGTCTCGAGGTCGAGTTGGGCGGTCAGGCGATCACCCGGATCCAGCAGCCGCCCACCGGCCTGTCCGAGATGGTCGGCATCGTGGCGGCGGCGGTCGTGCTGTTCCTGGCCTTCGGCTCGCTCTTCGCGATGCTGCTGCCGATCGCCGTCGCGGTGTTCGGTGTCGGCATCGGGCTGTTCTCCACGCAGCTGATCAGCCATGTCACGGACGTGCCCGACATCGCGCCCCTGCTGGCCTCGTTGATCGGCCTCGGGGTCGGCATCGACTACGCCCTGTTCATCGTCACCCGGCACCGGCGCGGCATCCTGCGCGGCATGGAGCCGGAGGAGGCGGCGGTCACCGCCCTCAACACCTCCGGCCGGGCGGTGCTGTTCGCGGGCGGCACGGTGTGCATCGCGCTCGCCGGGATGCTGGTGACCAATCTGCGCTTCCTGGACGGTGTGGTCATCGGCACCTCGCTCACCGTCGTGCTGAGCGTGCTCGCGGCCGTCACCCTGCTGCCGGCGCTGCTCGGTCTGCTCGGCCCGCGGGTGCTCAGCCGCCGGCAGCGGCGGCGGCTCGCGGCCCAGGGACCCGAAGCGGAGCGGGCGAGCGGCCTCGCGGCGAAGTGGTCGGCCACGGTGCAGAAGCGCCCCCGGACCATCGCCGTGCTCGCGGTGGTGGTCATGACCGTGCTCGCCCTGCCCGTGCTCTCCCTTCGCCTCGGGGCCGCCGACCAGGGCAACGACGACGCGTCGACGACGACCCGCAAGGCGTACGACCTGCTCGCCGAGGGCTTCGGACCCGGCTTCAACGGGCCGCTGCAGGTGGTCTCGGTCAGCGGTGACACGGACACGCTGGTCCGGGGCATCCGGGAGACAGACGGCGTGGCCCGGGCGGCCGCGCTGCCGCCCGCACAGGGCGTCACGGTCATCCAGGTCGTCCCGACCACCTCGCCGCAGTCCGAGCAGACGGACAGGCTCATCGACACCCTGCGCGACGAGGTGATCCCGAAGGCGGGAGCGCAGGCCCATGTCGGCGGCGTCACGGCGGTCTCCAAGGACTTCGCGTCCGTCACCGGCGACCGGCTGCCGTACTTCATCGGGACCATCATCGGGCTCGGCTTCCTGCTCCTGCTGATCGCGTTCCGCTCGCTCGTGGTGCCGCTGACGGCCGCCGTGATGAACCTGATCGCCGCGGCGTCGTCCTTCGGCGTCCTGGTGGCGGTCTTCCAGTGGGGCTGGGGCCTGGACCTGCTGGGCCTCGGCAAGGAGGGGCCGATCCAGGCCTTCCTGCCGATCATCATGCTGTCCCTGCTGTTCGGTCTGTCGATGGACTACCAGGTCTTCCTGGTGAGCCGGATGCACGAGGAGTGGGTGCACACCAGGGACAACGCCCGCGCCGTCCGGGTCGGCCTCGCGGAGACCAGCCGGGTCATCAACTCCGCGGCTCTGATCATGGTCTGCGTGTTCCTGGCGTTCGTGCTCAGCGGCAACTCGGGCGCCGCGATGGCGGGCGTCGGGCTCGCCGCGGCCGTGGCGCTGGACGCGTTCGTCCTGCGGACGGCGCTGGTGCCGGCGGTGATGCATCTGCTCGGTGGGGCGAACTGGTGGCTGCCCGGCTGGCTGGAGAGGCGGCTGCCGCATCTGGCGGTGGAGCCGGCCGAAGAGCCGCAGCAGGAGAGGACGCCGACGGCCGGGGGCGCGACGGTGGTGTACGGGTTCGTACGGGACGCGGAGGGCGAGCCGGTCCAGGGAGCGGCCGCGACGCTGCTCTCGAAGGGCGGCCGTCAGCTGGACCGCGTCACATCACTGGCGGACGGCTCCTACATCCTCGCGGTCCCCTCGCCGGGCACCTACCTCGTGGCGATCACGGCCGCCGCGTACGGATCGAAGGCCCGGCACGTGGTCGTCGGCGAGGAACCGCTGGTGCACGACGTGGAGTTGGCGGGCGACGAGGTGGACGCCGTCAACCGGCCCTCCACCGCCCGGCCTTGAGGCTCGCGCCCGCATCGAGGCCGGTCCCGGCACCGATCGTGCGGGCGGTGTGACGATCCCGCCGGGGGCGTGGACGCGGTGGTTCCCGCACATGTCCCCGGCCGGATCGCTCCGCAGGTGAAGGCGCCGGCCCGGACGACGCACACCGGTATCCGTGCCTCGGCGCAGGGGGCGACCCCGGTCTTCGGGTCCGGTGGTGTTCAGGCGGTGGCCGTCACTCGGCCCGCTGCCTGCTTCCGGGGTCCGGCAGCATCTTCGTCATGCCCGGCAGGAAGTCCGTGAACAGTTCGTGCACCTCGAGGACAAGGGGCCGCAGCACACGGAAGCGGGCCAGGGCGACACCCCGGGCGGTGAGCCGGGCGCCGCGTTCGGCCAGCCGGTAGCTGCGCTCGCGGCCCTCGGTCCTGTCGAAGATCCAGTACAGCACGAGCCCCATCTGGGAGAGCCACATCAACTCGGGCAGGACGTCCCGCAGATCGGCGGAGACCTTGGTCTTCGCGCCCGCCAGCACCTCCTTGTGGACGGCGATGGCCTCCTGGCGCGCGTGCTCCGACTCGGGGGAGAAGGGGCTGAGCGGACTGTCCGGGTCGGCGGCGTTCTTGAAGAACTGCACCGCGAACTCGTGGTAGGGCGTGGCGATGTCCAGCCACGCCTCCAGGACGCCCGCCAGCCGTGCCTCGAGACCGGTCTCCCGCTCCAGGACCTCCCGGACCGCCAGCCGGTGCTCGGCGGCGATCCGGTCGTAGAAGCCCTGGATCAGATGTTCCTTGCCCGCGAAGTAGTAGTAGGCGTTCCCCACGGAGACGCCGGCCTCCTTGGCGATCGCCCGCATCGTCGTCTTGTCGTAGCCGCGCTCCTGGAACAGGCGCATCGCCGTCTCCAGGATGAGCGCACGGGTCTGCTCCGACTTGGTGGGCGTACCGGCCTCGTCGGCTCGGTCGTTCTTCGAGGGCACGAACACAGAGCCTAACGAGTGGCGCAGGCGCCGCCGTCGCACCCGGGCCCCGTGTAGGTCCACCCCCGTGCCGGGTCGTAGCGCCAGCCGTCCCCCTGCCGGTAGGCGCGCCCGCCCCACTGCGCCCCGCGCCACTTGGCGGCCGCCAGCACCGCGCCCCTGGCGAGCCTGGCCCCCGTCGGCGTGCTGAGCCGGTGGGCGAGGGCACGGTGGCCGCGCAGCGCCCACAGCGTCACGACCCAGGCGCCGGGCCCGCGGTAGAGCTGGCCTGCGTCGCCGACGACGGTGATCTCGTCGAGGGTGGCGCGGTGGTCGAGTCCGGGAAAGCGCAGGCGCGCCTCCTGCGAGCCGGCCGGAACCAGGTCGAGCGGTACCAGCTGGGGCTGCCGTACCAGCCAGTCGCGCAGGAAGGTGCACAGGGAGCACTCGGCGTCGTACAGGACGGTCAGCCCGTGGACCGGGACGCGCGCGGCGTCCCGGATCTCCGGGGCCGGCACGGCTCAGGCCCCCGTCGAAGGCGTGACCCAGCCCTGCGGTCCGACGGGCGGGACCTGCTCCCGCTCCATCGCACCGTGCCGCCGGATCCTGTTGAGCACGTACACGTTGCCCAGGTGCATCGCACCGAGCACCAGCAGCACCACGCCGAGCTTGGTCGACAGTGCCTCGAAGATGCCGCGCGCGTCCTCGACGGTGCCGTGGCCGTTCAGATACAGCGCCACGAAGCCGAGGTTGACGAGGTAGAAGCCGACCACGAGGAGGTGGTTGACGGCGTCGGCGAGCTTCTCGTTCCCGTGCAGCACGTCCTCGAGGAAGACCCGCCCGTTGCGGCTGAGGGTGCGCGCCACCCAGACCGTCAGGGCGACGCTGATCAGCAGATAGATGACGTAGGCGATGACCGTGAGGTCCATGTCCCCACCCTTCTTGAACGCGTTCAAAAACGCTGACGGTGTTGACTGTAGACCTGTTTTTGAACGTGTTCAACTCAATCGGGAGAGGTGCGCCCCGTGGTCCGGCCGCCACGTGAAGCGACGGTCACGCCTGCGCCCCGAACCTCGACGCGGAGGGCGGATGTCGTGACGCCTCCGCGGCATCCGTACGAAATCCACCGGAACCCCGGCCTCAAGGCCTGCCTGGCCACCAAGTGGTCCCCGTTCTGCTTCCACAACGAACTCCGGTTCTCCACCGGACTCCTGCCCCCCGACCGGATCGACGCGGAGACGTCGTCGGAGACGACCGACCGGGAACCGGTGCGCACACGCCGAGAACCGGAGCGCGGTGCGTGCCGCCCGCCGGCTGAGCAACCGGGGCCCCTCCCGCCCTGCCCATGGGCCGTGATCCCCGAGCGCCATACTGAGGGGCGCCGAGGGGCGTATGGGGAGGGCGGGGCTTCGTGCGACGGGTGCTGTCGGTGCACTTCGCGCCGTGTGCGCTGTTCGTCGCCGGGGTGCTCGCGCTCGTACGGGCAGGGAGTTTCTCGGGGCGCAGCGACTGGAGTGCCGTATGGCCGCAGCGGCCGGCGGCGCTGCTCGGAGCGATCGCGACGGTCACCGTCTGCGCAGCAGTTCTCGCCCTGTTGCTGCAGCCGTTCCAGGTGCGTGCGGTCCGCGTGCTGGAGGGCTACTGGGACCGCTGGCCGCTCACGGCCGGACTTGCGGGGATTCTGGCCCGGGTTCAGCGCAAACGGTGGCAGGCGCTGCGGCGACGGGCCGAGGCGGCGACGGGTGGGGACCGGGCACGGCGCGTGCGGGCCGACGCGCGCCGTCGCCTCGCCGCCCACCCGCCGGCCGATCTTCTGCTGCCGACGGCACTGGGCAACGCCCTGCGGGCCGGGGAGTTGAGCGCCGGAGAACGCTACGGACTGACGACGCTGACCTCGTGGCCGCGCATCTACCTCCAGGTGTCCGACCGTGTGGCCGAGGTGCTCCGTTCCACTCGTGACGCACTCGACACAGCGGTGAATCTCTGCTGGTCCTTCCTGCTGCTCACCGGCGCCGGATGCGCGGCCCTCCACGACGAGCCGTCAGCCTGGTGGCTGTGCGGCGCCGGCCTGGTGCTCGCGGCGGTCGCCTACAAGGGTGCGGTGACGGCGGCGCAGGCCTACTCGGGCCTGATGCACGTGGTGTACGACCTGCACCGCTTCGATCTCCTGGACGCGCTGCACCACCCACTGCCTTCGGACCGTACGAGCGAAGAGGCGGTGTTTTCGGAACTCTCGGACCAGTTGGCCGGCATTCGGCGTCAGGGCACGACGTACGACCACGCGGCGGCGCGTGGTCGTACCCGACGACATGGTCCATCGGCCGACGATCGCGACGGCCCGCCGCGGTCCTAGCAGTCCCCGAGTACGGCTCGGCCCTTGTGGTACTGGGCGCGGAGCTCGCTCTCCGGGCAGAGCGCGAGAACTGCCGGTGGCAGACACCTCAACGGACACGTGGCCGTATGCAGCACCTCAAAGGCGCCGGACTGCTCGAGGTGGGCCCGGGCCAGGGATTCCCCCTGCTCGAGTGCCCTCTCCCAGTCGTCCACCTGATTGCGTGTGTAGTGGCCCCGGAACGGCCGGACGCATGAGGGGCACTGGTGCAGGTCCACCCCGTTGCCCGGCAGTGTCACGTCGTACAGCATCAGCCGTCTCCTCCGTTCAGCGACTTGGGTTTCTCCGGAGGTCCCCCCGGGTCTTCATGGAAGAGGTGGTGGATCCACCAGGCCTCGACGAGAGCGCCGGCCAGAGCCAGGCCCGCGGCTGCCCATCGCCATGCGGCCTGCTCGTCGTGAGGTGGAACGAGTGCCGTGGCCACGGAGAAGATCAGCAGCATCGTGCCGGTGTTGAAGGTGACGACGGCACGGCGGTTGCGCACCTGCCACTGGATGAAGTGGGCGCTCCGCCGCTCCAGGAGTTCGCTGCTCCGCTTCAGGTCCTCCGGTGCGTACCAGGCTTCGATCGTCTGCCGGTTGTACAGGTACTTGCGGGCATCGGCACCGATTTGCATGGTCGCGATCAATGCAATGGCCGACATGACGACAAGAAGCAGCGTCACGCCGGGCCACCGGAAGTCGCCGCCGTCAACGATGATCACGCCGACCAGGGACAGGGACGCGCCCGCGAGCAGGGGCGCGGCCACCGTCTGCGCTGTCGCGGACGCTTCCGGATAGCCGAGAAAGTGCGGGGCCCTCGGCCCTATGTACGGTTCCTTGCTCTGCTCCACGAACCGTCCCCCTACCTACTGGGCATTGGGGTCGGAGTGTGACAGACGGAGCTGCTTATTCAGTAGAGGTGCAAACAGGCCAGAAACGCACGAGGGCCCTGTTCCCGGAGTTGCGGAAACAGGGCCCTCGTTACCGGATCCGGAGGATCAGAAGCGGCGCGTGATCAGCGCTCGCTTCACCTCCTGGATCGCCTTCGTCACCTCGATGCCGCGCGGGCAGGCGTCCGTGCAGTTGAACGTCGTGCGGCAGCGCCACACGCCGTCCTTGTCGTTCAGGATCTCCAGGCGCTGCTCACCGGCCTCGTCACGCGAGTCGAAGATGAAGCGGTGCGCGTTGACGATGGCGGCCGGTCCGAAGTACTGGCCGTCGTTCCAGAACACCGGGCACGACGAGGTGCAGGCGGCGCACAGGATGCACTTCGTCGTGTCGTCGAAGCGTGCACGGTCCTCGGCGGACTGCAGGCGCTCGCGCGTCGGCTCGTTCGTGTCCTTCGTGACGAGGAAGGGCATCACGTCACGGTAGGCCTGGAAGAACGGCTCCATGTCGACGACCAGGTCCTTGAGGACCGTCAGGCCCTTGATGGGCTCGACCGTGATCGGCTTCTCGGGGTTGATGTCCTTGATCAGCGTCTTGCAGGCAAGGCGGTTCTTGCCGTTGATCCGCATGGCGTCCGAGCCGCAGATGCCGTGGGCGCAGGAGCGGCGGAAGGTGAGGGTGCCGTCGATGTCCCACTTGATCTTGTGGAGGCCGTCGAGCACGCGCTCCTTCGGGTCGATCTCCAGCTGGAAGTCTTCCCAGGTCGCCTCGGCCGAGACCTCCGGGTTGAAGCGGCGGACCCGGAAGGTGACGGTGATGTAGGGGGAGGCGGCGGACTCCGCCTCCACCTTGTCCAGTACGGGGGTTGCCATCAGTACTTACGCTCCATCGGCTGGTAGCGGGTCTGGACGACCGGCTTGTAGTCGAGACGGATGGACTCGGTGCCGTCGTCGCCCACCTCGCGGTACGCCATGGTGTGGCGCATGAAGTTGACGTCGTCGCGGTTCGGGTAGTCCTCGCGGTAGTGGCCGCCGCGGGACTCCTTGCGGGCGAGGGCGGACACCGCCATGACCTCGGCCAGGTCCAGCAGGTTGCCCAGCTCGATGGCCTCCAGCAGGTCCGTGTTGAACCGCCTGCCCTTGTCCTGGATCGCCACGTTCTTGTAGCGCTCCCGGAGTTCGGCGATCTTTTCGACGGCCGTCTTGATCGTCTGCTCGGTACGGAACACCATGACGTTCGCGTCCATGGTCTCCTGCAGCTCGCGGCGCAGGTCGGCCACACGCTCGCTGCCCGTGGAGGAGCGCAGGTTCTCGATCCGGGAGACCACCAGTTCGGCGGGGTTCTCCGGCAGTTCGACGAAGTCCGCCCTCTGCGAGTAGTCCGCCGCGGCGATACCCGCCCGGCGCCCGAAGACGTTGATGTCCAGCAGCGAGTTGGTGCCCAGGCGGTTCGCGCCGTGGACGGACACACAGGCGACCTCGCCGGCCGCGTACAGGCCCGGTACCACCGTGGTGTTGTCCGTGAGGACCTCACCCTCGACGTTCGTCGGGATGCCGCCCATGGCGTAGTGCGCGGTCGGCTGGATCGGGATCGGGTCCGTGTAGGGCTCGATGCCGAGGTAGGTGCGGGCGAACTCGGTGATGTCCGGCAGCTTGGCGTCCAGCTGCTCCGGCGGCAGGTGGGTGAGGTCCAGATAGACGTGGTCGCCCTCGGGACCGCAGCCCCGCCCCTCGCGGATCTCCGTGTAGATGGAGCGGGACACGACGTCACGGGACGCCAGGTCCTTCATCACCGGCGCGTACTTCTCCATGAAGCGCTCGCCGTCCTTGTTGCGAAGGATGCCGCCCTCGCCGCGCGCACCCTCGGTGAGGAGGATGCCCATGCGCCAGATGCCGGTCGGGTGGAACTGGAAGAACTCCATGTCCTCCAGCGGCAGACCCCGGCGGTAGACCGCGGCCTGGCCGTCACCGGTCAGCGTGTGCGCGTTCGAGGTCACCTTGAAGAACTTGCCGCAGCCGCCGGAGGCGTAGATCACGGCCTTCGCCTGGAAGATGTGGATCTCGCCGGTCGCCAGTTCGTAGGCCACCACACCGGCCGACTTCTTGACGCCGTCGACCTCGGTGATCAGCTGGTCGAGGACGTAGAACTCGTTGAAGAACTCCACGCCCTCCTTCACGCAGTTCTGGTAGAGCGTCTGGAGGATCATGTGGCCGGTGCGGTCGGCCGCGTAGCAGGAGCGGCGGACCGGGGCCTCGCCGTGGTTGCGCGAGTGACCGCCGAACCGGCGCTGGTCGATCCTCCCCTCGGGCGTCCGGTTGAACGGCAGGCCCATCTTCTCCAGGTCGAGGACCGAGTCGATGGCCTCCTTCGCCAGGATCTCGGCGGCGTCCTGGTCGACCAGGTAGTCACCGCCCTTGACCGTGTCGAAGGTGTGCCACTCCCAGTTGTCCTCCTCCACGTTGGCCAGCGCGGCGGCCATGCCGCCCTGCGCGGCGCCCGTGTGGGAGCGGGTCGGGTAGAGCTTCGTCAGCACGGCGGTGCGGCTGCGCTTGGTGGCCTCGATGGCGGCGCGCATGCCGGCGCCGCCGGCGCCGACGATGACGGTGTCGTACTTGTGGATCTTCATATTTCTCGCAGCCCCGTGCCTAGCGGATGTTCGGGTCGAAGGTGAAGATCACCAGCGTGCCCAGCAGGATGGTGAACACCGTGGCGGTGTACAGCAGGCCCTTCAGCCACAGCCGCGTGTTCGCCCGCTCCGCGTAGTCGTTGATGACGGTACGCAGACCGTTGGCGCCGTGCAGCATGGCGAGCCAGAGCATGGCGAGGTCCCAGACCTGCCACCACGGGGAGGCCCAGCGGCCGGCCACGAAGGCGAAGCCGATCTTGGAGACGCCGCCGTCGAGGACCAGCTGGATCAGCAGGTGCCCGAGGACCAGGACGACCAGGACGATGCCGGACAGGCGCATGAACACCCAGCCGTACATCTCGAAGTTGCCGCGGGTCGACTTCGGGGTCTTCTTCGTCCGCTTGCGCGGCGGCTCGATGACCGGCGCCGGGTTGTCGACGTCGTACAGCGAGGCACCCTCGACGGGGCCGATGCCGGAGGCGGTGGTTTCAGTCGTGGACATGCGCGTCAGCTCCCGAACACTTCACGAGCGGCGTGGCCGAGGACGGGGTAGACGGCCCCGAGCATCAGCACGACCCAGACGCCGACGACGGTCCAGAGCATCTGCTTCTGGTAGCGCGGGCCCCGCGACCAGAAGTCGACGGCGATGACCCGAAGGCCGTTCAGCGCGTGGAAGAGGATGGCGGCGACCAGGCCGTACTCCAGCACGGCGACGATCGGCGTCTTGTACGTGGCCACGACCTCGTCGTAGGCCTCGGGGGAGACACGGACGAGTGCGGTGTCCAGCACGTGTACGAACAGGAAGAAGAAGATGAGGACGCCGGTGACTCGATGAGCCACCCAGGACCACATTCCTTCCCGGCCGCGGTACAGCGTTCCAGCCGGCACGGAAGAACCCTCCGGGAGCGGGGACTAGGGCCGCGCCGGCTTCTGTGTCGGTCGGGCCCGGCCGGGTACGGTCCACCGGCCCCCAGCATCGTAGCGACGTGCGGTCGGAACGCTTACGGCGGCCCTACCGATGTGATCAAACTGGCAATCAAACGAGCACGGACGGGCTATTGGCGGCCCCGGTGAGACGGAAGGGGGCGGTGGCTGCGAGCCCGCGGCATCCGCTCCTCTACCCGGCGCGTTGCGCGACGGGCGTGTCGGAGAAGTGCCGGACCAGGCGGATCAGCCTGCCCCTTGTCAGACGCCGCAGCTCCTCCGCGGCGAGGGGGCGCTCCTCCTCCGGATCGTGCGTCAATCGTGACCGGATGGCGGCCAGGACACGGTCGGCCGCCTCGCCGGGGGCCACATCGTCCAGGCAGATGACGAACACGTGCCCGAATCGGCTCTCGTAGGCGGCGTGGGCCGCACTGAGGGCGGTGTGGGCGGCGGAGTATGCGCCGGCCGGGAGGAGGGTGAGCGATTCACCGGCCAGCGCCTCGGCCAGATCGGCGGGCGTCAGGTCGTAGGCGGCCTCGTCGGCGGCGGCGAGCAGGGAGTCCAGGTCCGGATAGGGGCGGTGGTCTGCGACGCGGTCGGCCCAGCGCGGGCTCCGGCAGCAGGTGAGAAGCGCGCGCCGGGCGTTCGCGGCGGGCGTGGAGTTGAACCGCTCGATACCCGTGGGGGCCTCGATGCGGTGCTGCGCCGGCAGGGCGGTGGGGCCGGGGAGGTCGGGGAGACGGTGCGCAGGCAGCGTGGGTCCTCGGCGAGTGGCGGGCGTGACGTCGTGGGCGTCACAGGGGGTCGGCAGGGGAGGGTGCGGGAAATGCGCCGTCACGTTATCCACGGTGATCGGGGGGTCGTCCATCGGCTGACCGAATTTCACCCGAATGGGAGAGTTCTATGGCGTCCGGTGGACGGGTGGGGCGGGCAGGGGTCATAGGTTCGGAAGGGGCAGGCGCAGGGAGAGGTGAGGGGAATGCGATCGGACGGCGGTCGGATACGTGCGGGTGCGGCGCCTTCGGTGCCGCGAGGGCGTACGGGCCCGGCGTGGCCGTACACGGGAGTGGAGCGGGGTGCGGAGCGGTGACCGGCCGGATGCGGCAGGGTCCCGAGAACAAGACGCACCGAAGGCGCAACGGGTTGCTGCTGGGCGGGGGAATCGTCGTGGCGGGCGCGATCGCCGCGGCGGTGGTGTTGTGGCCGTCCGGCGGCGGCGAGCCGCCGCGGAGTTCCGTCAGCCCGTCGACTCCTCTCTCGTCACCGACCGCCACCTATGCCCTGTCCCGGGCGCCCCGCACCATCCCCGCCGTCCGGGAGCACGTCCCCGCACGCGGTCCGGGCTGGCGTCCGGCGTCCGGTGCCCGTGTGGTCGTCGACAGCCCCTCCCTGGACGACGAAGGCCGGTTGCTGGCCGGAGAGCTGGGGATGGAGTACGGCGGCCGGACCGCCGCCCGCGACGGCGACGTCGAACTGGGCCTGGCCGGAAGCGGCGACCGGGAGTCGTACACGATGACCGTGCAGAACGGACGGGTGCGGATCACCGGCCCGGGCGACGCGGGGGTCTTCTACGGCACCCGCACCCTCAAACAGGAGGTGCACGGCGGCGGTACGGCTCCCGAGGGGGTCGTGCGGGACGCGCCCGCCAAGCCGCGGCGCGGTTTCATGCTCGACATGGCCCGCAAGTTCTACTCGGCCGGCTGGATCGAGGACCGTGTCCGGGAGCTCGGCGACCTGAAGTACAACGAACTTGGTCTGCACTTCTCCGACGACCAGGGCTTCCGTATCGAGTCCGGCTCGCACCCGGAGATCGTGTCCCCGCAGCACCTCAGCAAGGCGGAGGTCAAGCGGATCGTCGACCTCGCCGCGAGCCGCCACATCACGATCGTCCCCGAGATCGACTCGCCCGGGCACCTGGGCGCGGTCATCGCCGCGCACCCCGACCTGCAACTGCGCAGCGTCTCGGGTGCCGCACCGCGGGGCACGCTCGACATCTCGAAGCCGGAGGCCGCGAAGATCGTGGACGACCTCCTCAACGAGTTCGCGGGGGTGTTCCCCGGTGGCTACTGGCATCTGGGCGGCGACGAGTACCAGGCACTGACGGTGCCGAACCCCGCCGCGTCCTTTCCGCAACTGGCCGCCGCTGCGCGGGCGAAGTACGGGGCGAGCGCGAGCGTCGCCGACCTCGCGACCGGCTGGCTGAACGACCGCGCCGACGTGATGCGCGGGCACGGCCGGACGATGCGCGCGTGGAACGACGGCTTCTACCGCACCAGCGTGGTGCAGCCGGCCAAGGACCTCGAGGTCGCGTACTGGACGGGCAAGGAGCGCGGCGCCAGGCAGCCGGCGGAGTACCTGGCCGCGGGCCGCAAGGTGATCAACTACAACGACGAGTTCCTCTACTACGTGCTGGGGCAGCCGCACACCTTCGTCTATCCCACCGGTCAGCGGATCTACGAGCAGTGGAATCCGCGCATGCTGCGGGGGACGGCGGAGGTGCCGGCCGGGTACGACGGGCAGATCCTCGGCGGCGTGTTCGCGGTCTGGAGCGATCGCGCCGCCGCGCAGACGCAGGACCAGGTGGCGGCCGGGATCCGGATGCCCCTGCGGGCGACGGTCCAGAAGCTGTGGGACCCGGGGGCGCCCCCGCTGTCCTGGACGGAGTTCCGGCAACTGGCCGATCGGCTCGGCTGACACGGGTGCCGCACCGGGGCCCGATCGTGGGGCAGTTGGCCGAAAACAACTTCCACCAACTCCTTCACCGACCGGCGTGGTGCCGTTGTGACACTCCCGGTAGGTTGCACGCAGTAGGGGGAAGTGCGGGCTCCGTAGACATGTGGCGCCCAACGAGGCATGTCTAGGAGGCGTGATGAGCCTGGTGGACCAGATCGCACAGGCCGACGAACGTGCGCTCGCGGCGAGCGGGTTGGCTTGTTTGGATCGCTGTATACCGCTCCTCGGAGGCGACGACGACATCCTGCGCCCGTTGTGGGCGAGCCTTGTCGAGGGCCACGAGTGGGAGGAGCGGCTCGCCAAGGTGCGGGCCGAACTCGGCGCCGGGGTGCGGGCCGACGCGGACGCGGACGGCACCTTCGAGGCGGAGGCCGCGGGGCTCGTGCGCCGCATGCTGGAGGCGATTCCCGCGCAGGCCCCGGCGGATGCGCTGCGCCAGTGGGCCGACGCCTGCTCGGTCGCGGCGCTGCAGATACACCGGCTGCTCGATCCCGCCGACGACGAGACCTCGGTGGCGGCCCGCCGCGAGGGCCGCACGGACGGTATGCCGCCGCTCGCCGCCGCCGAACTGCGGCGCCAGATCACCATCCTGGAGGTGGTGACGGGCCACGGCGCGGCCGGACTGCGACAGGCCCGCGATGTGTCGACCGAGGGGCGCCGGGTGCTGCAGGCCGTCGTGTCGAGGCGGGCCCGCGGCAGGGCGTGAGCGGGGGCCGGGCGCGGCGGCGGCCCGAGCGCTCGCGCGTGCCGGGTCCCGCCGTGGACGCACCGGGCCAGGGCCGGCCGTGGACGCACCGGGCCAGGGTCGGCCCGATGGCCCGGGCACCTCAGTCCATGAACCACTTCACCACCGCGTCCCCGCACTCGGCCGTGCGCGCGTAGAACGCCGTGAGGTCGCGGTGCGCCGCCGCGAAGGCGCCCCGCGTCCGGGGCTCCGCCGCGATCCCGCCATGGCGCGCAAGCAGACGGCTCCGCGCGGGACGCCACAGTGCCTCGAAGTCGGCCGAGGTCAGAAACAGCGCGACCCGTGTGGCCTGGGCCGCAGTCAGCACCAGGAACGGCGGCTTGCCCCGGTCCGGGAGGAACACCGGCCGGCCGCCGAGCACCACCTCGGTCCGCGGCGGGTCCTCCGTGCGCAGCGGGGGAGAGCCGGCGTAGAGCAGTTCCTGTTCCCGGTAGTCCTCGTCCAGCACCTCCTCGCGGTGACGGCAGACCCGCGCCCGGTCGCCGCTCCGGTCGTCCTCGAACAGTCGTTGCAGCCAATTCACGCTGTTGCGCAGCGCCGGCGGCGGTACCGCGCGCAGATGCAGATGGGTGCTCATCAAAGGAAGGAGCGCACCGGAGCACGGAAGCATCACCGTCCGGCCCGGCTCCCTCGTCACGGGAAGATCCTGTGGCCGTCGTGCGGGCGAGCTGGGGCGGTCCTGCGCCGGTTGCGGGAATCCCACGGAATCGAGTGACGTATCGCACGCTGACCTCGCTCTTCCGTATGTGACGACTCAGCAGGAGACCAGACCCCAAGCGGCAGCGAAGCCCCTGCGATGGGCGGCGGACGCCGTGGCGACGATGCGGGAGGGGGCGCGGCTGCGCCTCGACTACTCGGCGCAGAGCCTGTGGCGCATCGACCGGATGATCGACGACCTGCGCCGCGAAGGGGCACCCTTCGCCGCCGTGCAGAGCGTTCTGCGCGGTTTCGGCGCCTATGCCGGCGAGGTGATCGTGCGGCAGACGGGCGCCGAGTGGTGGTCGACCGGCGGCGACCACTGGATCCGCACCCCGGACGGCGGTCTGTGGGACCCCATCGACGAGGCCCGCCGCTGCTTCGCCGGGCACGGATCGCTGCGGCTGCTGTGCCGGGACGCGACGGCGAGGGCGTCCGCCCACCGGGCCGGTTGACCCCGGCCCCCGCTGCTCCACGAGTCCCCGACCGTTCCCGTGCCGCTGTGCGGGCACGGCTCGGCCGGGGACTCCGGCCATGGGTGGGCCCCCGGCCGACCGGTCCCTCCCCGCGCCGCTCCCGGGGGGGGAGATGGGAGCGGGCGGGGGCCGGGGAGAGGGAAACGCCGCCGGCGTCCGGTGTGCGTGGGTGACCGGCCGCCGTGCGGACCCGGGCTTCCCACAGAGCGCACGGGGACGGCGATACGTCACCGGGGGCCGGAAGCGGAACCCCCGTCAGGCACCCGATCCGGCGGGCGGGACGGCACGCCTTCCGGCCGGTCCGCGCCCTCGCGGGGACCCCTCGGGCCACCGGCCGGTTCCCGAGGGGAATCCGGCAGCAGTCGTGAAGGGCGCCAGCCCCGTTGTGACACTTCCGCGACGTCCGACGCAGTTTGTGAGGGGGGCGCCCGGCACCGGATCGTGCCGGACGCCGCGGAGCTGCTACGAACCCGGTACGAACGAGGACGGTTTTGGGCCAGGGACGGCACCCCCGACGCGTACAGGCGTACGACGGGGAATTGGGCGCGGCGGTCGCGCGGGCCCAGGACGGCGACGAGGCGGCCTTCGCGGTCGCCTACCGGCTGGTACAGCCCGGGCTGCTCGGCTATCTGCGCGGCCTCGTGGGGGACGACGCCGAGGACGTGGCGTCCGATGCCTGGCTGGAGATAGCCCGGGACCTCGGGCGGTTCAAGGGGGACGGAGCGGGCTTCCGCGGCTGGACGGCGACCATCGCCCGGCACCGGGCGCTCGACCATCTGCGCCGGCAGCGGACGCGGCCCCGGCCGACGGCGCTCGAACAGGACGTACTGGACCTGCCCGGTCCGAGCAGCACGCATGAGCAGGCCCTTGAGTCCCTCTCGACCGAGCGCGCCCTGCAACTGGTCGGCGAGCTGCCGCGGGACCAGGCCGAGGCCGTGCTGCTGCGTGTCGTCGTCGGTCTGGACGGCCCCTCCGCCGCGCGGGTGCTCGGCAAACGCCCCGGTGCGGTGCGCACCGCGGCGCACCGGGGCCTGAAGCGCCTGGCCCGCCGGCTGGGTGTCGAGGGCGCGGCGGACGAGGGTGTGACGGATGAGGCTTCCCGGACGCTGGGGGAGTCGAAGTGAACGACGACGGCGCCGCGTTCGTACGGACGACCGTGCGGGCCCGGCGGGCCGGTTGGATGTGACAGGTCGGACGGACCGGACAGGAACGGAAGCGGACATGGGTGAACAGCTGGGCGGCGACGGGTTTCCCGGTCGTCGGCGTGTGCACCCTGACGGCACCGTGGCCGGCCCCGGGGGAGCGCCGGACGAGGCCGGTCTCGAGACGGCGCTGGCCGCGGCCGTGCGCGGCGGTGATGTCGACGCCGGGGCGGAGCAGCGCGCTGTCGCCGCGTTCCGGGCGGCCCGGGACGCGGGTGTCCACAGGGCCAGGACCCGTCGCCGGGACGACTGGCGGGTCCGCGAGGAGCGCCGGGTCGGACGCCCGCTCAGGACGACGTTCGCCGTGATCCTCGCGAGCCTCACCCTGGGCGGTGTGGCGGTCGCCGCGATCGGCTCGGCCGGGTCGTCCTCGCACGGCGCCGGTCCGGGCACGGGAGACAAGCCGTCCACGGGTGCGTCCGCCCTGCCGGGCAAGGAGCCCTCGGCCGTGTCCCCCACCCGCCCCGGGCGGGCGGACCGGCCGGACACCGCCAAGGACACCGCGGCCCACTGCCGCGCCTATGCGCAGGTGAAGGGCCGCGGCAAGGCGCTGGACTCGACCGCCTGGCAGCGGCTCGTGACGGCGGCGGGCGGCGAGGAGAAGGTCACCGCCTACTGCGCCGGCCGACTGGCGGGGTCGAAGGCGGCCGACGGCCCGAGCGGCAGCGGCAAGTCCGGCGCCGGCGCGGGCCAGGGGAACAAGGGCTCCGGCAACGGGACGGGCGGCTCCGGCAACGCGTCCGGCAACGGACCGGCGCACACCGACCAGGGCAACGGGAAGAACGAGTAGCGTCGTCCGGGGAGTCGCGGCCCCGAGCACCCGGTAACCCCTTTCACACCGCGGGACGTGCGAGCATCCGAGTGTTCCCGTGGTGTGCGGTCGACCCCCGGGTCCCGCGAGTGCACCGCCTGGGCAACGGCCGGGGCCGCCACCCCCCACAGGAGAGGCCCCGGCCGTCGCGCGGCACGGGCCGCGCGGCGGCCCGTACTCCCTACAGCGCCGTGGATGCGTTTTCTGTCACACCTCACCGCGTCACGGGTTGGTTGCACGTTGTACGGACGTGGACGTAGAACGGTTTCAAGCCGTAACGTGCCCATCGCGCCGACCGCGGACGATCAGCAAAACGGGTGATGCAACCGCCGCAGACCACGAGCGGCCTCAAACCGCTTTCAACGACGGAATCACGACGGTGAGACCCGGCCCGCGGATGCGGCGTCGGCGCAGGCGGACAGAGGGGCAGTTCGAGGTGCTGGGGGACGACGCGGAGCTGACGGCCGCGGTGCTTGCGGCACAGTCGGGGGACGAGACCGCGTTCCGGACCGTGTACCGCGCCGTGCATCCGCGTCTGTTCGGATACGTGCGGACACTGGTCGGCGACCCGGACGCCGAGGACGTCACCTCGGAGGCATGGCTCCAGATCGCACGCGACCTCGAGCGGTTCAGCGGGGACGCCGACCGGTTCCGCGGCTGGACGGCCCGGATAGCCCGCAACCGCGCGCTCGACCACATACGCATGCGCGGTCGCCGGCCCGCGATCGGCGGCGACGAGACGGAACTGACCGGGAAGCCGTCGGAGTCGGACACGGCCGGCGAGGCCATGGAGGCGCTGGCCACCGGACACACCCTCTCCCTCATAGCCCAGCTCCCCCAGGACCAGGCGGAGGCCGTCGTACTGCGAGTGGTCGTGGGCCTCGACGCCAAGAGCGCCGCCGAGACGCTCGGAAAGCGTCCCGGGGCGGTCCGTACGGCAGCCCACCGCGGTCTCAAACGCCTTGCGGAGCTGCTCGGTCAGGGTGCGGGGGCGGATCCGGAATCGGCCGGCGGACTCGGCGCCCTGCCTCCCCCACGAGAGGCGCACCGGCGCACGGTGGCGTCCGGCGGTGTGACGCATATGCGTTCGCGGACGCAGAAGGACATGTGATGGCCGACGAGCAGTACAGGTGGCTGGACAGTGACGCGGCGGAGCGTCTGCTGCGCGGAGAGCCGCTGGACGCCGTCGACGACGTTGCGCGTGCACATGCCGCGAGGATTGCCGAGACTCTCTCCGAACTCGCCGCCCCACCCCTGCCGACCAGCGACGAACTGCCCGGGGAGGCTTCGGCCGTGGCCGCTTTCAGGGCGGCTCGCACGGCCCGCCACGGTGAGCGCACGGGCGTCGGGGGGCCGGCCCCCGGGCGCTCCGCGGCCCCGTCCGGCGACGCCGGACTGGTGCGTCTCGGACGGCCGGTCGCGGACGGGCGGCAGGCCCGGCGATGGCGCCCCGTGCGCTTCGCGCTGGCCGGGGTGGTGGCCGCCGGGATGATCGGCGGGGCCGCTGTGGCGGCCGGAACCGGAGCGCTGCCCACGCCGTTCCACGAACCGCGTCCCGCCGCGTCCGTGTCGGCGGCCGCGACCCCGCGGATGCCGGTGCTCACGCCCACGCCCGAGGGGACGCAGACCCGCGGTTCCACCTCACCGACGCCCACGGACACGAACGGCGCACCCGTGCAGGGCACTTCGTCACAGGACGAGGTGGGCGCCGGTGCCGCCGCGACCGGGCGGCCGCGTTCTTCCGGCAACGGCGCCGCGGGGCGGGGCGGTGAGTGGTGGATCGGCGTGCGCTCCTCCTGTCGCGCCGTGGCCGACGGCAGGGAACTGGGCACCCGGCGGATGCGCAGTCTCGAGGACGCGGCCGGTGGCAGCGGCCGGGTGAAGACGTTCTGCAAGGGCGTGCTCGGCGGCGGGAGCGGCAGGGACGGCGACATCCGGGGCCCCGGCAGGGACGGCGACGGCCTCGGCCACCACGGCGACGGCGACCAGGGCGACGACCACGACGGTGACGGCGAGGGACACATAGGCCCGGACATCGGTCTGGCACCCTTCCCGCCGGCGACACCTCACGTCCCGGCTCCGGCGGACGCGACGCCGTCGCCGAGCCCGACGCACGGTGCGCCGGCCACCGAAGCGGCACACTGACCCGTCGCACGGCGTCAGGGGGTGCGGCCCCGCGCCCTCCTCGGCCCGCGGCGGGGTGCTCTCGCGAACCTCTTCCACGGCGGGTGTGACACTTTCGGCCGACCCGGCGCAGTACTGAGTGAGCCGACTGGTCATCGGCCGTCGCACAGAGCCGGGGTTCCCCCCGTACCCACGGCTCGGTGCACATCGGCGCGGGCGGGACACGTTCCCCCGGTCCCGCCCGCGCCCCGCACCCGCCTCGAGGCCGCTCTCACCAGTAGACGACGACCTTGTCCCCGGTCCTCGCCCCGGCGAACAGCGCCGAGATCGCCGCCTCGTCCCGTACGTTCACACAACCGTGCGAACCTCCCGCGTATCCGCGCGCCGCGAAGTCGGCCGAGTAGTGCACCGCCTGGCCACCGCTGAAGAACATCGCGTACGGCATGGGCGAGTGGTAGAGCGTGGACGCGTGGTACCGCGACTTCCAGTAGATGTGGAACACGCCCTCCCTGGTCGGCGTGTACTGCGCGCCGAACCGCACCGCCATGGTCGAGACCGTGCGTCCGTCGACCATCCAGCGCAACGTCCGGCTCGTCTTGCTGATGCACAGCACCCTGCCCGTCATGCAGCGCGCGTCCGGCGCGGCGGCCGGCTGTCCGCCCATCAGGTACAGCTCCCACTTGCCGGGCTCGTGCGTCATCCTCAGCAGCCGCTGCCAGGTGACCGAGTCCACCCGTCCGGTGCGCGGCAGTCCGCGCTTGCCCTGGAAACCCTTGACGGCGTTCTCGGTGAGGTCGTCGTAGGTCCCCGTCGGACCGTCGAACAGCCAGGCGACCTGGCGCAGCCGTGCCTGGAGTTCACGCACGCCCGGGCCGGTGGCGCCGGGCGCCCAGAGGACCGCGGGGGAGGGCTTCGGGGCGGGCGCGGCGCTCGTCGCGCCCGTGCCCGAGGGGGTGTGCGAGATCTCGATGTGCACCGGAGAGCGGTGCCTGCCGCCGCCGTTCTTCGCGTCCACGGGCTGCGCGACGCACCCGGTGAGAGCAGCGAGCGCCACGCCCGTGGCGACTGCGATCAGCGTTCGGCCCATGCCCTTGGTACGCATCTGAACCCCCGTCGCCTCACCGGTCCTCATGGGCCGGTCGTGTCCCTTGAGATGTTCCCCGCGCGTGACCGCCGTCGAACTACGGGGCATGGTTGTGAGCAAGGTCCCAGCGTGCGGTACTCCACCGGTCGCACGCCCGCCGCTACAGTCCGTCGCGAGGTCGGCCGTACTGGCGAGTAACGAGGCCGGGCCATCACGCCGGGACAAGTAGCAACGCGGAGGCACACACCATGGCGCGCGAGTCGGAGTCGGGACTTCCCATCGAGCCGGTGTACGGGCCGGATGCCCTCAAGGACTGGGATCCGGCCGGGAAGCTGGGCGAGCCGGGGGCGTATCCGTTCACGCGCGGCGTGTACCCGAGCATGTACACGGGCCGTCCGTGGACGATGCGCCAGTACGCCGGCTTCGGTACGGCGACGGAGTCCAACGCACGCTACAAGCAGCTGATCGCGAACGGCACGATGGGTCTGTCGGTCGCCTTCGACCTGCCCACCCAGATGGGTCATGACTCCGACGCGCCGATCGCGCACGGCGAGGTCGGCAAGGTGGGCGTCGCCATCGACTCCGTCGACGACATGCGGGTGCTGTTCGGCGGGATCCCGCTGGACAAGGTGTCCACATCGATGACGATCAACGCGCCTGCCGCCCTGCTGCTGCTTCTGTACCAACTGGTGGCGGAGGAGCAGGGCGTGCCGGCCGACAAGCTGACCGGCACGATCCAGAACGACGTCCTGAAGGAGTACATCGCGCGGGGGACGTACATCTTCCCGCCGAAGCCGTCCCTGCGCCTGATCGCGGACATCTTCAAGTACTGCAGGGCCGAGATCCCCAAGTGGAACACGATTTCTATCTCCGGTTACCACATGGCCGAGGCCGGCGCCTCTCCCGCGCAGGAGATCGCGTTCACGCTGGCCGACGGCATCGAGTACGTGCGCACGGCCGTAGCGGCGGGCATGGACGTGGACGACTTCGCCCCCCGGCTGTCGTTCTTCTTCGTGGCCCGGACCACGCTCCTGGAGGAGGTCGCCAAGTTCCGTGCGGCCCGCCGGATCTGGGCGCGGGTGATGAGGGACGAGTTCGGGGCGCAGAACCCCAAGTCGATGATGCTGCGCTTCCACACCCAGACGGCGGGTGTCCAGCTGACGGCGCAGCAGCCGGAGGTGAACCTGGTCCGGGTCGCGGTCCAGGGGCTGGCCGCGGTGCTCGGCGGCACCCAGTCGCTGCACACGAACTCCTTCGACGAGGCGATCGCGCTGCCGACCGACAAGAGCGCGCGTCTGGCCCTGCGCACGCAGCAGGTGCTGGCCTACGAGACGGACGTGACGGCGACGGTCGACCCCTTCGCGGGCAGCTACGTGATCGAGAGGATGACGGACGAGGTAGAGGCCGCGACGCTGGAGCTGATGGAGAAGGTCCAGGACCTCGGCGGTGCGGTGTCGGCCATCGAACACGGCTTCCAGAAGAACGAGATCGAGCGCAGCGCCTACCGCATCGCCCAGGAGACGGATGCGGGCGAGCGGGTCGTGGTCGGCGTCAACCGCTTCCAGCTCGACGAGGAGGAGCCGTACGAGCCGCTCCGAGTCGACCCCGCGATCGAGGCGCAGCAGGCCGAACGCCTCGCCCGGCTCCGCGCGGAACGCGACCAGCCGGCGGTGGACACGGCCCTGGCGGACCTGAAGAAGGCGGCGGAGGGCACGGACAACGTCCTGTACCCGATGAAGGAGGCACTCAAGGCCCGCGCCACGGTGGGCGAGGTGTGCAACGCGCTGCGGGAGGTGTGGGGGACGTACGTGCCCTCGGACGCCTTCTGAGCCGGGCGGCCGGTCCACAGCGCCGGCCGGGGGACGGAAGGCCCGAGCACATCCGTCCCCCGGCCGCAGGATTCGTGCCGGGTGGCGACGACCGACCCGTCCGTCTCGCCCTGCGAAATCCGAAAGCCGAGTGTCGTACCCCCGTGCGACACTCCTTCCATGTTCGGCGTCATCGATCTCCCCACCTACCTGGCGGGACTCGTCCTCATCGTCCTGCTCCCCGGGCCCAACTCCCTGTACGTGCTCTCCGTCGCCGCCCGGCGCGGTGTGCGGGCCGGGTACACCGCGGCGGCCGGCGTCTGGTGCGGGGACACCGTGCTGATGACGCTGTCCGCGGCCGGAGTCGCCTCGCTGCTCCAGGCGAACGCCGTGCTGTTCGGGATCGTGAAGTACGCGGGCGCCGGCTATCTGACGTGGCTCGCCTTCGGAATGCTCCGTACCGCCTGGGGGATGTGGCGGACGCGACGTGAGAGGGACGTGCCGGAACAGGCCGCGAGCGCCGCCGCCGCCGAGGAGCGGCCCTACCGCCGGGCGTTCGTCGTCAGTCTGTTCAACCCCAAGGCGATCCTGTTCTTCGTCGCCTTCTTCGTGCAGTTCGTCGATCCCGGGTACGCCTATCCGGCGCTCTCCTTCGTGGTGCTCGGCGCCTTCGCCCAGCTCGCCAGCTGTCTCTACCTCAGCGCCCTGATCTTCAGCGGCACACGACTCGCGGACGCCTTCCGTCGCCGCAAGCGGCTGTCGGCTGGGGCCACTTCCGCCGCGGGCGCCCTCTTCCTCGGCTTCGCGGTGAAGCTCTCGCTCGCGAGCGCGTGACCGCCGGCTACCGCAGGCCGAACCGCGTGAGGTAGTCCGCGAGTCCGTCCGCCGAGTCGCCGCTCCAGCCGACGTGACCGTCGGGCCGGACCAGGAACAGGCCCGTCCCATAGGACCCGTGGGCGGGACCGTGGACCACTCGCACCCGTCCCGGGGTCGCCGGCGCCGGCGTACCGAGGGCCAGCAGCGTCCAGTGCGGGCCGCGGAAGGCGTCGAAGAGCCGCACGCCGTCCACCGTCGCGTCCGGTGCGCGGTCGCCCGCCCGGACCCGGCCCGGGGCCCTCCGGGTCTCCGCCGTGAGCGACGAATCCCGGTAGCCGATCCCGAGCTGCCGGGTCGCCTCGCCCCGCCGCGTCTCGCCGCGGTGCACGCGCGTGGACAGACCGAGGACGTCCGCCGCGACGGGCCGCCGTTCCGCCTCGTAGCTGTCCAGAAGCGACCGCGCCGCACCGTCCCGCAGCACGGCTCCCAGCTTCCAGCCCAGGTTGTAGGCGTCCTGGACGCTGGTGTTCATACCCTGGCCGCCCGCCGGCGAGTGGATGTGGGCCGCGTCACCGGCGAGGAAGACCCGCCCCTCGCGGAACCGGTCCGCGAGGGCCGCTCGCGGCCGGAAGTCCGAGGCCCAGCGCACCTCGGTGACGTCCTCGGGGGCGAGATGGGATCGGGCGGCCACGACCTTGCGGATGCCGTCGAGGGACAGGTCGGGCGTCGTGCCCTCCGGAAACCGCGCGACGAGTTGGAAGTCCTCGGTGCCTGCCAGCGGGCAGAGGGCGAGGAACCCCTCGCCGTCGGCACCCGGCGGGAAGATGTGCCAGTTGTCGCGGTCCAGGCCGCCGACGCGCACGTCCGCCACAAGGGTCGGGTTGGGGTCGACGGCCTCGCCGGTCATGCCGATGCCGATCGCCCGGCGCACGGCCGACCGCCCGCCGTCGGCCGCGACGACGTACCGGGCGCGCACCGGGGCTCCGGAGGTGAGATGCGCGATCACCCCGGCCGGGTGCTGTTCGAGGCCGACGACCTCCCGGCCGAAGGCGACCCGTCCGCCCAGCTCCGCCAGGCGGGCGTGCAGGATCTCCTGGGTCCGCCACTGCGGCACCATCCACGGCTCGTTGTACGGCGCGTCCTCGCTCGCCTCGGCCGGCTCGAACATCCGGTGCTCGCCCGTCCGGTGGCCGTCCTGCCAGATCATCCCGACCGGATAGGGGCCGCCCGCCGTACGGATCGCGTCGAGCACGCCGAGGTCGTCGAGGACCTCCATCGTGCGCGGCTGGATGCCCTTGCCCCGGGAGCCGGGGAAGAGGGTTCCGGCGCGCTCGAGGACCACGGCGTCCACGCCGCGCCGGGCGAGGTCGACCGCGAGCGCGAGCCCGGTGGGCCCGGCGCCGACGACGGCGACCTCGGTGCTCTCGATGTCCATGACTGCCCCCTTAACGTTGTTAAGTTGCGTTGTCCGCAAGCGTTTCCTTAACGGCGTTAAACTGTCAAGCGTGGCTGCGCAGAGAGGTCCGAAACTGGACAGAAGGCAGGTGGCGGAGGCGGCCCTGGGGCTGCTCAACGAGGTGGGGCTCGAGGGCCTGACGCTTCGCGCCATCGCCAAGGAGCTGAACGTGCAGGCGCCCGCCCTGTACTGGCACTTCAAGAACAAGCAGGCGCTGCTGGACGAGATGGCGACGGAGATGCTGCGGCGCATGTCCGACGGTTTCGCCGCGCAGCCGGACGCGCCGGACCTGGCGTGGCGGGATGTGTTCTTCCGGCGGATGAGCGCTCTGCGCGAGCATCTGCTGCGCTATCGGGACGGTGCCAAGGTCTACGCGGGCACACGGTTCACGGACACGTCCTACGCCGAGCCGATGGAGGCGAATCTGCGCCTGCTCACCGGGGCCGGATTCACCCCGGGCGCCGCGGCGCGCGCCTGGTTCACCGCGTACAGCTACACGATCGGCTACGTCATCGAGGAGCAGGCCATGGGGCCCGACCCGGCCTCCGGTGCGGAGGGCTACGACCTCGACGCCCGCGCCGAGCGCCTGGCGGCCCACCCGCTGGCGGCGGAGGCGGGCCGGGAGATGTTCCAAAGGCACGGCCAGGGCTTCGAGGCCGGACTCAGGGCGGTGATCGAGGGCATCGGGCTCACCCTTCGGGGAGAGGCGGACGGCACCGGTCGCTGAACGACCTGAGGGGCACCCCGTGGCGGGGTGCCCCTCACGTCGGGCCGGGCGGGCGGCTACGCCAGCGGCTTCGACAACGAGGCGCGCAGCTTCGGCGTCAGCCAGTTCTCGATGTAGCGGTTCAGCAGCCACGCCAGCAGCAGCATCGAGGCGATCGTCAGCAGGAAGGTGGCGTACGACGGGATGTGCAGGCTCCGGTGCAACGTCCTGACGACGACCCAGCCGAGGTGCTCGTGCACCAGGTAGAAGGGGTAGGTCAGTGCGCCCGCGACGGTCAGCCAGCGCCAGTTCGCCCAGTCCAGCCAGCCCAGCGCGATCGCCGCGACCGCCACGAAGCCGAAGGCGACGATCAGCGTGATGCCGAGGGAGGTGCGGTGGGCGAAGGCGTTCGAGTCCGAGGCGTTCCACAGGTCCCGCACCGCGTAGTGCTGCCCGATCAGGAAGTTCACGGCCACGATGCCCCAGGCGTAGGCGTCCTTGCGGTTGCGGTGCACCAGGTACAGGCCGACGCCGCCGATGAAGAAGGGCGCGTACTCGGGCATCAGGATCACGTTCAGCAGTGCGTCCTTGGACGACTGGGTGATCGCGGCCGCCAGGGTCCAGCCGGCGCAGAAGAGGATCACGCGCCGGCGGTTGGCGCCCGGCAGCACGATGCAGAGCGCGAACAGGGCGTAGAAGCGGACCTCCGCCCACAGCGTCCAGCACACACCGAGGACGCGGTCGACGCCGAGCGGCATCTGGAGCATCGTCAGGTTCACCAGCACGTCACTGGGCGACAGCGCCTTGTAGGCGACCGTCGGCAGGGCGAACACGACGGTCACGAGGAGGACCGCCGCCCAGTAGGCGGGCAGCAGCCGTGACGCCCGGGAGGCGAAGAACGAGCGGAGGGGGCGTCCCCAGCCGCTCATGCATATGACGAAGCCGCTGATCACGAAAAAGACCTGGACGCCGAGGCAGCCGTAGGAGAACCACGAGTGCAGCACGGGGAACTGCGTCTTCGGTGACGTGCCCCACGCGGCGGTGATCTCGCCGCCGCGTCCCCCGTAGTGGTACAGAGCCACCATCAGCGCGGCCACCAGCCGCAGCCCGTCGAGGGCGCGCAGGCGGCCACCGGACCTCTTCGCCTTCGGCTGTGCGGGCGTGACGCGTCGCTCTTCGGGACGGGCGGCCACGGCGGATTGCTGTTTTGCTGTACTGACGACCGTTTCGGTCACTGATACCCCTTGAAGATCCGCCGCGGGCTCCGTTCTGCTCACTTCTGACCGAATGCGCCCGGGTCAAATGAAAGTCGTCTATCGAGACTCTATGACCTCACCCTGAGCGAATCTGTTCGACGGGATCAGCATTTGCCCGCAAGACCCGAGGGGTTCATCTTCACGTCGTATTGGTTTCTTACTGTTCCCCAACCTTCCCCCCAGGGCTTGGCGATTTCGTACCTTTTTCACACCTTGCAGGAGAACCATGACGAGGGTTGGCAGTAGATGGACACGTCCCCGGCCCGGGGGGCCCGTGTCGGAGCCAGCGGGGTTCGGGGCGCCGACCGCTCAGCCCAAGCCGACCGAACTGGACGACTGCCTGCGTGCCTGCGCCGTGCACAGCGGCAAACTGGTCGGCAGTCTGGACACCCGCCGAACAGCCCTCGCCGAAGCGCTGCGCCAGCTGCTCGCCCTGGTCGCCGCCGGTGAGGACCAGCCCTCGCCCGCGCCCTCCGGTGCGGGCAGCCTGCTGCGCCGTGGTGCCAAGGTCGTCGGCGGCGGCATGAGCAACAAGATGCTCGACGCGCTCCTCGCCGTCGGCAACAAGGCGCTCGACTGCGGCTACGACGACGAGCTGAACCTCACACTGCTGATCAGCGACACGGTTCTGACCCAGCGCAAGAACTCCCGCGCCGGCTGGCGGCTGCGCGGCCGTCTGCTGGAGGCCATCGGGCGTCCGGCCGCCGCGGCCGATGCCTTCGAGCGCTACCTGGAGCTGACGACCGAGGACGGTTACGGCGTCCGGGCCCGGCTCGCCGGCATCAAGGCGGCGAACACGGCCCGCGCCGAACTGCTGACCGTCCTCGCGGGCGCCGTCCCCGACTCCGCCAGGTTCGCCGGCGGCCCCGCCACCGACATGTGGGCCGAAGGTCTCGCCGCGCACGCCCTCGGCGACTGGACCGGCGCCCAGGCACGCCTCGTCGGCGCACTGCTCGCCATGGACAGCGCCGAGGTCCCCGAGCAGGAGATCCAGGAAGCCATCGGGCAGTACCTGGACCTCAGCACCGAGCTGCACACCCGGCCCACCCCCGAACTCATCCAGGCCATCGCGCTGTACGCCGCCGCCCGGCGCAACCGTATGCGCGGCCCCGTCCCGGACCCCATGTTCGGGGGCGTGCAGTGGCTCAGCCTCGGCGAGTTCCGCAACCGGATCGCCGGCAAGTCCATCTGCCTCATCGCCAACTCCGGCAAGGTGGGCGAGTCCTCGATGGGCTCGCAGATCGACGACTACGACCTGGTCGTGCGCTTCAACTCGTACCGGATCGACCCGGCCCACACGGGCAAGCGGACCGACATCCACGTGACGATCCACAAGCACGCCTTCAACTGGGACAAGCCCGTCGACATCCGGCTCGTCTTCGGCGGCAACTCGCCCGACTGGAAGTACTCCGTGCGCAACAAGCTCGTGCCGGGCGCGCAGACGTACGTCGGTGACGAGTCGCTGCGCTGGCCCGTCCGCAACATCGGCGCCCTGACCACCGAGCAGTTCGCCGCGATCCCGACCTCCGGCTTCAACATGCTCTGGCTGCTCGACTACCTCGATGTCAGCCCCACGCTCGACCTGATCGGCTTCGACTTCTACGAGAGCGGCGCGTACCGCATCCCGGAGGCGATGAAGCTGGCCATCACCAACGTGCACGAATACGGCAGCGAGAAGGCGTGGGTCATGGAACGGGCCCAGAGCGTCTCCGGGATGAGGATTTCCCTGCGATGACCACGACACCGATATCCGCGGCGGCCGACTCCCGCCCCACCGCCGGCGACGACTCCGCCCGCGTGCTGACCGGCAAGCGCCGCGTCGCCTTCGCGAGCTTCGTCGACGAGAACTACCTGCCCGGCTTCCTTGTGCTGCTGCGCTCGCTCGCGCTGTCCAACCCGGACGTGTGCGAGGACTTCATCGTCCTGCACGACGATCTGCGCCCGGCATCCGTCGCCGCGATCCGCGCCCTGCACCCGCGGGTGCAGTTCCGCCGTGTCGACGCCGACCATTACGACAGCTACGTCAAGGGCGACCAGGACAACTACCTGGTCCGCAAGGCGTACTTCATCCTCGACGTCTTCCGCATCCGCGACTACGACACCGTGATCACCCTGGACACCGACATGGTGGTCCTCGGCCCGATCACCGAACTGCTCGCGCTGCGCGAGGGCCTGGCCGCCGTCCCGCAGTTCTTCTACGGCGACAAGACCCGCATGCTCAACAGCGGACTCCTCGTCATCCAGAAGGAGTACCTGAGCGACGAGTTCTGCGCGAAGCTCGACGAGATCGGCCGTAGCGGCCGCTACGAGCTCGACAAGCACGACCAGGGCATTCTCAACGCCCTGCTCGACGGCGACTTCGTCGACCTCGACCCCAAGTACAACTACGTCAAGCGGCGCCTGTCCGGCGACCTCCCGGTCCCCGACGAGACCGCGATCCTGCACTTCACCGGCCGCCACAAGCCCTGGCAGGGCGGCGAGTACGGGTACAGCCAGGCGCAGGCACGCTGGGTCGAGTTCGACATCACCGACGCCGAGCTGCACGCCGCCTTCATCGAGAAGGGCGACCCGGCCCACCCCGACCTGCTGATCCACTACGGCACCGCGCACGTCGGGCGCACGGGTGACGTCGACACCGCCCGCCGCGTCGGCCTCGCCCACATCGGCGCCGGCGACTACCAGGCCGCCGTCGACATCCTGGAGCAGGTCCACCTCCCCATCGACGAGGCGTGGCCGCACGAGGTGTACGGCAACGCCCTGATGAGCGTCTCCCGCTACGAGGAGGCCCGCGCCCATCTGCTGCTGGCGACGGCCGCCCCCAACCGGGCCGCCACCGCCTTCTCCCGGCTGGCCCAGATCTCCTGGGTGCACGGCGACGACGCCGGCGCGCAGAAGTACGCCCTCGCCGGGCTCGGTGTCGACCCCACGCACCGGGCGAGCCGCATCTGGCACCAGCGCACCGTCGGCGTCCCGGCCCAGTCCGCCGGCAGCCCCGAGGACCAGCTCGCGCACGTCGCGTTCTACATGGACCGCCAGGGCAACGCCGGGGACAAGCTGCTCCCGGAGAGCGTCCGCCTCGCCTTCGACCCGGACACCGGCGGCCGCCGCTGGCACTCCGTCCACGCCCACCGCCTGTTCGACGAGGCGGCTCTGGAGCGCGTGAACGCCCGCAGGGGCATGGTCATCGGCGGCGGTGGCCTGTTCATCCCGGACACCATGCCGAACGGCAACAGCGCCTGGCAGTGGAACGTCCCGGACGAGCTGCTCAACCGCATCGACGTGCCCATCGCGGTCTACGCCGTCGGCTTCAACGCCTTCGACGGCCAGTCCTACCGGGCGGAGCGGTTCCGCAGTTCGCTGCGGCTGCTGGTGGAGCGCTCGTCCTTCTTCGGCCTGCGCAACCACGGCTCCATCGCCAAGGTCCGCTCGATGCTGCCGGAGCACCTGCACGACAAGGTGCGCTTCCAGCCCTGCCCGACCACGGTCACCCGTCAGCTCGTCGCGAACTGGCAGGACCCGGCGAGCCGTGAGGACACCATCCTCATCAACGCCGCCTACGACCGCGCGGGCCTGCGCTTCGGCCACGACTACGGCTACTTCCTCGCCCAGATGGCCAAGGCCGTCAAGGACCTGGGGAAGCTCGCCGAGGTCAAGTGCGTGGCGCACTCGCTCGACGACGAGAAGCTCGCCTTCGACCTGCGCCGCGAGCACGGCGTGTCGATGCCCGTCATCCCGATGTACGACTTCGAGAACGACGAGATCCGCGACCTGTACGCCCGCACCAAGCTGGTCATCGGCATGCGGGGCCACGCCGGCATGATCCCGTTCGGCTGCGGCACGCCCATCATCAGCCTGATCTCGCACCCGAAGATGACGTACTTCCTCCGCGACATCGACCGGCCCGAGTGGGGCGTCTCGGTGCACGACCGGCATCTCGCCGACCGGCTGGTGGAGCGCTCCCGCGACCTGCTCGCCGACCACGCCAAGACCGTGGCCGACGTGCACGGACGCCAGCAGGAGCTGTGGAAGGTCACCGAGGCCAACGCCGCCGACCTGCGCACGATCCTGGGCGGCTGACCCATGGCGACCGTCCTCAGTGACGCGCCCGCCGCATCGGCACCCCGCGTCCGCCGCTCACCCCTGTGGTGGCCGGTGGTCGCGGTGCCGGCGGCGGCCGCCGTTGTGTACACGGTGCTGACCCGGCGCCCCACCGGTGACATCCGGTACGTCCTCGCCGCCCTGCGTACCGGTGGCGAGGCGGGCTACTCCCCGTCCGAGGTCTTCACCCACCGGCCGTTCTTCTACCGGTGGTTCATCGCGCTTCTCGACGACATCACGTTCGGTGGAGTCGTCGTCCGGGAGACCGTGATGTACGCGGCGGGCACCCTGCTCGCCGCTGCGGCGGCCTACGCCCTCTACCAGGCGCTGCTGCGCCGGCTGACGGGCCGCGAGGCCGCCCTGACCGCGGGCGCCACCGGCCTGCTGATGATCCTGACCCCGCGCACGGACTTCCTCCAGCCGGAGTGGGCCGCTGTCGTGCTCGCCGTGTTCGGTGTGGCGGCGGCGCTCGGCGTGGCCCGCCCCTGGCCGGCGGCACTGATCTCCGCGCTGCCGTTCGGGCTCGCGGTGATGATGAAGTACTCCACCGCCTCGACCGCCGCGTTCGGCATTCTGCTCGTCTACGTCGTCGACCGCGGCCGTGCGATCAGGGTCGCGCTCGTCTCCGTGGTCGGTGCGGTGGTCCTGTTCGCTCTCAGTGTGCTCGCCGGGTCCCACGAGTGGCAGTGGACCCATGACATGCCGCTGATCAACCAGTCGGCGCTCAGCCGCACCGGTATCCACCCCGCACGCCTCTTCGCACAGTCGGTGGACTTCCTCGCCGACCGGTCCGTGCTCAGCCCCGTGCTGCTGCTCCTGCCGGGTGCCCTGCTCCTCCTCCTCGCCCGGGTGAGGGGACGTGGACGCCGTGTCGAACTGCTCGTCATCGCCCTGGCCATCGGGTGCGGCTCGCTGGCGGTCGTCATCGTGCAGGGCAACTGGTTCATGTACCACGCCTTCCAGCTGACCGTGGTCGCCGCCGCGATGTGGGGGCTTGCGGTGGGCGGTGGCCGCCGCTCGATCCCGCGCTGCTTCGGTGTCGTGTCGCTGCTGTTCGGGCTGTTGCCCGTGCTGTACGCGCAGGCCCCCAAGGGGGTGCAGCGCCCCGCCACGATCTGGGCACTGGGCCTGGTCGCACTCCTGGCGGCGGCTGTCGATGCGTGGCGCGAATCCCGCGGCGCGGACAGGGTTTCCCGGGGTGTGCTGTCCGCCGCGATCGCCGCTCTGGCGGGGGTGGTGTGTCTGTCCGGCAGCATGTGGCCGGGTTCGCCGCACCTGGTGGCGCACGGCAAGGTGGGTTCGACCAACGCCTCGTTCCTGCGTGGCGTCGAGCGCAAGCAGGACCATGACCGCCAGCTGCGTGAGCAGATCCCCGACGGCGCGCGGGTGCTCTACCTGGCTTTCGGCGACGACGTGTACTTCATCGACCATCCGGCCCAGTGCCGGTACCCGATCTCCACGTTCCTGCAGCGCTCCCGCTTCCTACCGGACGTCGCCGATCTCAAGTCCTTCAAGGAGAACGCCGACTGCGTCGACCACAATCCGGCGCCCTACGCGGTGCTCGACCGGGTCTGGTTCAAGCCCGGAAAGGTCGACCCGGAGCTCCGGAGGCGCATCAGCGCCACCTACGACTGCCCGCCGGCGAACGGCGATCTGAAGATCGTGGTGTGCAAGCGCAAGTCCGGTACCAGCTGACCCGCGCACAACGACTGCGGGGCCCCGGTCGGCACACCGAGGCCCCGTAGCACGAAGAAGACGGGGCCCCGCCAGGCACACGGGGCCCCGTTCTCGTGTCCGCGGTCAGCGCAGTCCGAGTGAGGCGGTCACCTTCCGCGACATCGCCACCGAGTAGCTCTGCCCGCGGTCCTGCGGGTAGATCTGCGCCATCGTCGCCAGCGTGACCTTGCTCATCGGCGTCTCGTGGCCGGGGATCAGCGCCCGGTACTCGGGCGTCACCACCGGCTGGGCGAACCCTGCCTTGGAGAAGTGCCACTTCTGGATCCAGGAGCGGTCGAACTCCGGGTTGATCCGCTGCAGATACGGCACGAACCTGTCCAGCAGCTCGCCGGGCTCGGTGGTGAACCGCCAGTCCTCGCGCTCGACGTAGTTGCCGATGTAGAGGACGTGACGGCCGCCGTAGACGGACGGGTCGATCATCCGGGTGTGCTCGACGACCGCGAGGAAGGGGAAGTCCGGCTCGTTGATGTTGAGCCAGTAGTACGGGATCACGCTGCGGTCCAGCTCCAGTACGAAGCAGGTCGCGCCCAGGTACTGGTTCTTCCACACCGCGTCGTCGGCGGGCAGCCCGGCCGCCTTGGCGAAGGCCGGCTGCGGCGTGGTGACGATCAGGCGGTCGAAGGAGTAGCTGGAGCCGTCGGCGCAGTGCACCACCGCGGGGCCGTCGGCGCCCTCCTGCCGGATGGTCTCGACCGCCTTGCCGAACTCCACCTTGCCGCCGCGCTCGTCGATCCCGTCACGCAGTGCCGCGTAGACACGCTCGAAACCGCCGTCGACATAGCCGAGCTCGAAGGTACGGCAGTGGATGCGCGCCCACAGCCAGGCCATCGAGACCTGCTCGGCGCGGTCGCCGAACTTGCCGCGCAGCAGCGGCTCCCAGACGGCCGAGGTCGCCTTCTTGCCGGCCCACTTGCGCAGCCAGGCCAGCGCCGTGAGGTCGTTGTAGCGCTCGCCGTTGCGGACGGCCTTCAGCACCGCGGACGAGCCCGCGAAGCGGACCGCGTCCACCGGGGAGAACTCCGGGAAACGCACCATGTCGAACGGCGACGTGAAGTCGATCAGCTTGCCGCCGCGGTAGATGCCGGTGGTCGGCTTGTGGAAGCGGAGCGCGTCGCCGAGCCCCAGCTCGTCGATGAGACCGATCATGTCCCGGTCGCTGCGGAAGATGTGGTGGTAGTAGCGCTCCAGGGGGACGCCGCCCACGTCCAGCGACGCGGCGAGACCGCCGAGTTCGCGGGCCGCCTCCAGGATGGTGACCTGGTGGCCGGCGCGTATGGCGTCCCAGCCGGCGGTGAGGCCGGTGGCACCCGCGCCGATGATGCCGAGGTTCATGCGAAGCTCCACTTTCTGTTGAGCACGAACTGGAGTGCCAGGACCAGCGGCAGCGAGCCCGCCTTGACGTAGTTGGCGTCGATACCCAGCGCGTCGGTGAAGACGAGGAAGAGCAGGTCCGTGAGGACGATCCCGGTCAGACCGACGGCGTAGAAGCGCAGAAAGCGCACCACGAGCCGGTCGCGCCGTTCGAAGGTGAACAGTGCGTTCAGGATGAAGTTGTTGGTGATGGCGAGCGTGGTGCTGAGCACGTTGGCGATCTGCTCGTTCATTCCCGCCCAGTTGTGCAGCAGCAGGAAGACGACCATGTCCAGCGCGACGCCGCTGCCACCGATCACCGTGTAACGGACCAGCTGGCGAAGCATCTGCGACCGGCTCTCGGTGACCGCGTCACCCGGGCCGGTCGCAGATGCCTCCTCGGCCGCGGTCTCAGACGCCACGACGACCGTCCCGCCCGTCCTCGTCGGCGCCGATGACCTCGCGCACCAGGTACAGCGGGCGCCTCTGGGCCTCGCTGTAGATGCGCCCGATGTAACTGCCCAGCACGCCCAGCGACAGCATCTGCGTGCCGCCCAGGAACAGCACCACGACCATGAGCATCGTCCAGCCGGAGACGGTGATGTCGGGCCGGAAGAACTTCATCCCGAGGGCGTACACGATGCCGGCCAGCGACAGCAGCAGCACCACGAAACCGAGCCGGGTGATCAGCTTCAGCGGGGTGGTGGAGAAGCTGGTCACGCCGTCGATCGCGAGGCGGGCCATCTTGCGCAGCGGGTACTTCGTCTCGCCCGCGAACCGCTCGTCGCGGTCGAAGGAGATCTCCTTCTGCCGATAGCCCATCGAGGCGACGATGCCGCGCACGAACCGGCTGCGCTCGCGGTACCTGCGCAGCTCGTCGGCGACCCGGCGGTCCAGCAGCCGGAAGTCGCCGGTGTCCACCGGGATGTCCACGTCGGTCCAGGACCGCAGAAGCCGGTAGAACATGTGCGCGGTGGTCCGCTTGAACGCGGTGTCCTGCCGGGAACGGCGGCGCGCGTGCACGATCTCGGCGCCGTCGCGCCAGGCGTCGACCAGCTCCAGGCTGACCCGGGGCGGGTCCTGCAGATCGGTGTCCATGACGATCACCGCGTCGCCCGTGGCGATGTCCAGGCCGGCCGTGATGGCGATCTGGTGCCCGAAGTTGCGGGCGAAGTCGATCACCCGGACGCGGTCGTCCTTCTGCGCCAGGCCCTGCAGGATGGCGAGCGAGCCGTCGGAGGAGCCGTCGTTGACGTAGACCAGCTCGGCGGCGAGATCCGGGCGGGCGTCGAGCGCGGCCGTCAGCTCGGTGTGGAAGGCGGCGATGCCGTCCTGCTCGTTGTACACCGGAAGCACGTACGAGATGAGCGGCCGCCGGGCCGGCTCCGGCGTCGCGAGCGTGACGTGAGCCGAGGCCTGGGCGGGCGGGCGTATGTCCTGCTGGGTCATCTCAGCCCGCCCGCGGAGGACGGGGTGTTGGGGAAGGCTATTTGCAGCATTCAGGGAAACTATGGAGGCTTTGTTAAACGAAACCCAACACCTCGTGTCCTGGAGCTAACTTCCCCGTTGCTCTTCGGTTTTTCAGGTTTAACCTACGGAGGCGGCGGTCATCGCCGGACCGCTCTGCGGACCAGCCGTCTCAGCCGCGATTCCGAAGCCGCCGGGGAGGGCGCAGGACGGTCCGCCTCGTACGCCTTGCGCAGCTGGGCGAAATGATCGGCGCGGGTCTCGGCGAGATAGGCGTCCGTGGTGAGCGACTCGGCGATCTTCCAGGCCCGCTCGGACTGCCCGTCGTAATGGGCGACGTACGCCTTGGCCAGCTCCAGTACGGGCCGGAAGGGGACCTTTCCGGTGTGGTCGCGGTCGACGCGCTCCTGCACGGCCGAGATCAGCTCCAGCTTCTCGTCCACCGTGTAGGCGTCCTCGGCGATCCGCCGCAGTACGTCCTCGGGCAGCGGACGGGTCACCTCGAAGGCCAGCGTGGAGCGGATCGGGGGCCCGGCGATCTCGATGTACGGCAGCAGGGCACCCGTGCTGTGGTGCAGCCACGGCAGCCGGGGGCTCGCGAAGTCCTGGTGCAGGACGACGGCCCCGGGCCGCAGCCGCGGCAGGAACCTTTCGGCGACGCACCGGAAGACACGGGCCGTCTTGGCGATGTCGATGTGCAGGAACTCGATCGGGGTGCGGTCGTCCGGGTCCGAGGTCCGCCAGATGTCCCCGGCGTGGATCTCCAGGAAGGGCAGGAACGGCTCGAGCCGGGTTTGGAAGTCGTCCAGGAAGGAGTTGCCGTCCTCGGGCGCGGCCCCGGAGGTGAAGAACTTCTCCGAGGCGAAGGTGCCCTTGCCCACACGGAAGAAGTCGTAGGCGTGCAGCCGCCCCGTCCCCTCGTCGAACCGGGGATTCTCCCGCAGGCCGAGCGCCAGGGCGTACGTCGATCCGCCCCCGCCGGAACCGAGCTCCACGAGCGCGTCCGCGCCGGTGAGGTGATGGCGGCCCAGCAGATACAGGAACTGCAGTTCCCATTCGCTCATCTGGGCGTACGGCAGGGCGTCCGGGAGCTGCACATCGTCGAGGAGGGGAAACAGCCGGGCGAGGTTCGACATGGAAGCACCTCACAGGTCGGAGATGGGAACATCTGCACGGATGTGGCTGCGCGATGTTAGGCCGCCCTTCGGCGGGTCTCCGATTCTGTCCCCGGTTGTTCACCTGGAATTCGTGCGAACGGTGCGCCGGACGGCAGGACGCTGCATCCGGCGCACCGCTCGTCGCGTCAGCGGCGTACCGCCTTGCGCAGCGCCCTGGCCCGCCGTACGACCCGGCGCGCCGTGGAGCTGCGCGGCAGGAACGACAGACGCTCGGGAATGCCGCCCGGCAGACCGAGGGAGGTCAGCCGGCGGCGCTTGAAGTAGCGCTGGGTCCCCGGGCCGAAGTGCTGGGAAAGGAAGCGTTCCGCCGCTGGGCGCTTGCCCGGGTAGATCTGCGGCTGCATGACGAAGCCGACCGCGGTGACCAATCCGGTCAGCGTCTCCGCGTCGAGGGTGTCGCGCTGCTGCTTGCCGTCCAGCTCCGGAAGCAGCGCGTCGGCAAGGGTGAGGGGGATCCGGTTGCTGTTCTGGAAGGGCGCGAGACGGTCCAGCAGGGGTGCGGTGCCGACCCGGGCGACCGGCAGGTCGTAGAACGCCGACGCGGTGAACAGCGCGGTCGAGAAGCACCCGACCACCAGTGCGGGCCGGGCCTTCTCGAACAGCGTCTCGGCGAGGACGGGCACGTCGAGGACGGTGAGGTCCACCTCGAGCTTGTCGGCCTCGGCCTCCAGCGCACGGCTGAAGCGGGCGGGCGCGGTCGGGTGCGGCTTGAAGACGATCGAGCGATGGCCGCGGGCGACCGCCCCCCGCATCATCCGCACGTGCAGGTCCTCCTCTTCCTGCGGGGAGAGGATGTCCAGGGCCGACAGGTACTGGCCGAGCAGCAGGGCGGAGTTCTCGGGCAGCGGCGGAAGCTCCGCCACGGAGTCGCCGAGGCGGCCGAGCACCTTGAGGAAGGCGCTGGTCGGCAGGATCTGCGGGGTCACGTCGAACTCGGTCAGCAGCAGCGGTGTGAGGCCGGGGACCAGGTCGAGGTGGAGCAGCCGCCGTACGCGGGTGCCGACCAGCGGGTCGATCTTGTTCCGGGTGGGGCCGTAGCTCATCAGCCCGTCGGCGTAGACGTCGATGGGCGCGTCCGTGAACATCTGGGCGATGGTCAGAGCAGGGTTGACCTGGATGGACTCCAGCACCAGCGACACGTGGTCGTCGCCCAGGTCCCACAGCATCCGCAGATAGCGCTCGAACAGCGGGAGGTCGTCGGGGCGTGGTGCCCAGGCTCCCGGGTGGAAGGGCCGGATCGCGTCGTTGTAGGACAGCACCGCGTCGAAGTGCTCACGCAGCGGCGCGAAGCCCGGCATCTCGTCGACGGCGGGTGTGGTCTCCGGCATGGCGGAGTTGTTGCACACCAGCAGCAGGCGGCGGTCCGCCGCGGGGAAGCAGTCGGACTCGATGGCCGCGGCCAGCGTGGCGGCGCCGTACAGCGTCGACGCGCAGAAGATCTGTGTGGTTCGGGACATCAGGCGGCCGCCTTCGCTGTGGTGGCCCGCCGGCGCAGTCGCCGCAGCCGGGAGGAGCGGTGCAGGTCCATGGTGTCGAGGACGTCGGTGAGCAGTTCCTGGGGCATCCGCTTGATCGCCGCGGCGCTCATCGTCCGCAACTGCTTCGCCACACTCGGTTCGAACTTGTCGATCTCCGACAGGTGATGGGCGATGATCGCGCAGTAGGTGCGCACGGCCTTCGGCAGCAGCCGGTCGGCCTGAGGGTCGGCCGCGGTCTCCTCGATCACCTGGTCGAAGGCGCGGATGAAGTCGAGCTGGCGTACGTCACCGATCTGGGTGAGGGAGCCGGCCACTCCCCGGCGGTAGAAGACGCCCATCAGGCTCACCACGGCGAACGACTCCGCCTCGCGGTGCAGCTTCCAGATCCACGGCCGGTCCTCGGCCGTGCGCAGTCCGTCGGTGAAGTGCAGCAGGCCCTTGTCGAGCAGTCGGCGGTGATAGGCGCCGGCCCAGGCGTAGGGGTAGTCGACCGAGGTCGAGCGGTCGGCGGGCAGGATCGCGTCCCGCGGGTTCATCACTTCCGAGCGCCGCCCGTGCGGCGCCCGGAACACGGCACGTGCGCGGGCGGTGGCCTGGATGTGGTCCGTGCGGACGAAGTCGCAGCCCAGCTCCTCGATGGCCGTGACGAGGTCGCCGAGGTAACCCGGAGCGAGCCAGTCGTCACCGTCCAGGAACGTCAGGTACTCGCCCTCCGCCGCATCCAGGCCGGTGTTGCGGGCGGTGGCGAGCCCTCCGTTCTCCTCTCGACGGATGAAACGCACGCTCGCGACGTCCGAGAGTTCTTCGACCGCCCGTTCGAGAATGCGCGGCGTGTCGTCTCTCGAATGGTCGTCGACGAGGATGAACTCGAATTCGGGCCTGGCATTGCGGCGCAGGCTTCTGAGGGTGTCCGGGGCGTATTGCTGCACGTTGTAGAACGGCACGATCACAGAAAGCTTTGGCACCTGCGAAAGCGTAGGGCGCTGCCCGACTGGTGAACTTTCCGGTACGGGTACAGGGGGTGAACTCCATGTGTCGGAACGGTGCATGCCGTGCGCTTTCCGGGCTTCCATGAGCCAGTTTGGCTCTCGGTGAGGTGCTGTTAACCTTTTGTTGAATCGCGGTTGGGGTGTACCTAGGAATTGCTTCCTAGCGTCTGGAGCGTGCCAGCAAGTACTACGAAGCTCCCGCGGATTGCCGTACTCGCGGACTCCGACACCCGGTGGAAATGGGGTGCGCTGACCGCGAGCCGCCTCACTGCGGGTCCGTCCATGGAAGCGGGGCAGCAGGCCGACGCGCAAGCCGCGCCGGTCCTGGACGGTTTTCTGCTGCGCGGACGCGCCACTCCCACCGTGCGCCAACTCGGCGAGGTCGGCGTCCAGGCGGACTCCCTGCGCGAGGTCACCGGTGTCGAGTTCCTGCGCGAGATGGCGAAGGAGACCTACGACGTCCTCGTGCTCGCCCTCGTCGGCGGCGGTGTCCAGGCGATGCTGCACGGTCTCGCCCACGCCTGGCAGGGACGCGCACGGCGGCCCGTCGTCGTCACCGGCTACGTCGGTGTCGTCTACGAGAAGCTCGCCGACGGTCTGCTGCTGCGCCACGGCGCGGACCTCGTCCTCGCCAACTCCCGGCAGGACGCGGAGCGCTTCCGCGCGGTGTACGAGGGAGTGGGCGCCGACGCCTCGTCGGTGACCGAGGTCGCGCTGCCCTTCCTGGGCGGGGCGCCGTACGAGAAGAAGGACCCCTACACGGTCGTCTTCGCGGCGCAGCCCTCCGTGCCCGAGAGCCGCAAGGACCGCACGTACCTGCTGGACCGGCTGGTCGAGCACGCGCGTCGGCACCCCGAGCGCGAGGTGCTGCTCAAGCTGCGCTCCAAGCCGGGTGAACACACCACGCACATCGAGGAACTGCCCTACCAGAAGCTGGCCCAGCGGCAGGACCTGCCGGCCAACTTCCGCCTGGTGTACGGGAACATGGGCGAGGTCCTCGACCACACGGACCTGCTGGTCACCATCAGCTCGACGGCCGCCCTGGAGTCCCTGCACCGCCGGATCCCCACCGTCGTTCTCACCGACCTCGGGGTGCGCGAGGGGCTCGGCAACCACCACTTCGTGGGCTCCGGGTGCCTCGCCTCCTGGGACCAGCTCGACGCCGGGCACGAGCCGGCGCCGGATCCGGAATGGGTCGCACGGCAGGGTGTGGCCGCCGGGGATTCCGCCTCCGGGGCAGGGTCGTACGCCACCGCCTTCGACGAGGCGCGGCTGCGCATCGGCACGCTGCTCGCCGCCGATGAACTCCCGCCGCTGCGGCCCTACTACACCCCCGTCACCGCGCCCGGCTATCTGCCCGGCGTCCTCGCACGCCACCACCTCGCCCCGGACGGCAGTCCGCTGCCCGGCGCACCCGCCGCCGACAAGCCGGCCGGCCCGGTACGCCAGATCGTCCGCCGCGCGGCCCGCGGTGCCTACCGCCACGGAGTCCAGCGCGTGGCCCCCGTGATTCGGCGAATGGGCGAGCTGTGAGCGAGCGCATCCCACGCCAAGGACCTCAAGGAGTACAGCCCATGTCCAACCCGGAAGCGGGACAGACGGCGTCGGTTCGCCGTGTGCTCGCGGTGATCCCCGCGCGCGGCGGCTCCAAGGGTGTGCCCGCGAAGAACCTGGCGCCGGTCGGCGGCGTGCCGCTGGTGGCCCGCGCGGTGCGCGAGTGCCTGGCCGCCCGTCTCGTGACCGATGTCGTGGTCTCCACCGACGACGAGGCGATCGCCACCGCCGCCCGTGAGGCCGGTGCCGAGGTCGTGCTGCGCCCGGCCGCGATCGCCGGTGACACCGCCACCTCCGAGGACGCCGTCCTGCACGCCATGGACGCGCACGAGGCGCTGCACGGCTCGCCGGTCGACGTGGTGCTGCTGGTCCAGTGCACGAGCCCGTTCCTCCTGCGCGAGGACGTCGACGGGGTGGCCGCCGCGGTGGTCGAGAAGGGTGCGGACACGGCCCTGACCGTGGCCCCCTTCCACGGCTTCGTCTGGCGCGACGCGGAGGACGAGCCCGCGCCGGTCATCGGCGCGCAGCGCACCGGTGAGCTGGGTGGCGGCACCAAGGTCGCCGCCTCCCGGGTCACCCGCGGCGGCTACGGCATCAACCACGACAAGTCCTTCCGGCCGCGCCGCCAGGACCGCCCGCAGGACCTGCTGGAGACCGGCGCCGCCTACGCCATGGACGCGGCCGGACTGCGCGAGCACCGGCACCGCTTCTTCGGCCGCACCGACCTCGTGCGCACCGACCCGGCTCGCGTGCTGGAGATCGACGACCCGCACGAGCTGGCCCGCGCCCGGGCCCTCGCGCCGCTGTTCGACGCGTCCCGGCCCGGCGCCCTTCCGACCCGCGCCGACATCGACGCGGTCGTACTCGACTTCGACGGCACCCAGACCGACGACAGGGTGCTGATCGACTCCGACGGACGCGAGTTCGTCTCCGTGCACCGCGGGGACGGGCTCGGCATCGCCGCACTGCGCAAGAGCGGTCTGACGATGCTCATCCTGTCCACGGAGCAGAACCCGGTCGTCGCCGCCAGGGCCCGGAAGCTGAAGATCCCGGTCCTGCACGGCATCGACCGGAAGGACCTCGCACTGAAGCAGTGGTGCGAGGAGCAGGGCATCGCGCCTGAGCGCGTGCTCTACGTCGGCAACGACGTCAACGACCTCCCGTGTTTCGGCCTCGTCGGCTGGCCCGTGGCGGTCGCGAGCGCCCACGACGTCGTGCGCGGCGCCGCACGCGCGGTCACCACCGTACCCGGCGGCGACGGCGCGATCCGAGAGATCGCCAGCTGGATCCTCGGCCCCTCTCTCGACTCCCTCGACAAGTAAGGAATCTCCCTGCCATGAGCACCAACTCCCGTCTGCGTCAGTTCGGTACGCGTACCGCCGGTCCCGGTCACCCCGTGTACATCTGCGGCGAGATCGGCATCAACCACAACGGTGAGCTGGAGAACGCCTTCAAGCTGATCGACGTGGCCGCCGAGGCCGGCTGCGACGCCGTCAAGTTCCAGAAGCGCACCCCGGAGATCTGCACCCCGCGCGACCAGTGGGACATCGAGCGCGACACCCCCTGGGGCCGGATGACCTACATCGACTACCGCCACCGCGTGGAGTTCGGTGAGGACGAGTACCGTCAGATCGACGAGTACTGCAAGGAGAAGGGCATCGCCTGGTTCGCGTCCCCGTGGGACACCGAGGCCGTCGCCTTCCTTGAGAAGTTCGACGTCCCGGCGCACAAGGTGGCCTCCGCCTCCCTGACCGACGACGAGCTGCTCCGCGCCCTGCGCGCCACCGGCCGCACCGTCATCCTGTCCACCGGCATGTCGACCCCGAAGCAGATCCGCCACGCGGTCGAGGTCCTCGGCTCGGACAACATCCTGCTGTGCCACGCCACGTCCACCTACCCGGCGAAGGCCGAGGAGCTGAACCTGCGCGTGATCAACACGCTGCAGAGCGAGTACCCGAACGTCCCGATCGGCTACTCCGGCCACGAGACCGGTCTGCAGACCACCCTCGCCGCGGTCGCGCTCGGGGCGACCTTCGTCGAGCGTCACATCACCCTCGACCGCGCCATGTGGGGCTCCGACCAGGCCGCTTCCGTCGAGCCGCAGGGCCTGCAGCGCCTGGTCCGCGACATCCGCATCATCGAGTCGTCGCTGGGTGACGGTGTGAAGAAGGTCTACGACTCCGAGCTCGGCCCGATGAAGAAGCTGCGCCGTGTCGCGGGTGTGGTCGCGGAGGCGGAGATCGCCGCGGCCGCCGGTGAGCCGGTCCAGGTCTGAGCACATAAGGGGACGGTCGTACGCCGATGAGCCCTCGCGCCGGATCCGCCGGCCACCGCACGCTCGCCTTTGTCGAGAGCCCCGTACAGCTCCTCAACGTGCTGGAGTGGGCCCATGCGCACGCGCTCCGCAGCACGGGGAGCGGTGTGCCCGGACAGGCGGCGGCGATCCCCACACAGGGGGGCAGGCGGTCCATAGCGGGGCGTACGCCGGCGGACGGCCCGGGAACGGCGGGTACCACCGAGGGTGACGTGCTCACCCTCGTGGTGCTGTCCCCCAACGACCCGATGACGCGCGGCCAGCTGCGCCGTATGGCGGAGCTGGCCCGCGACGAGGGTTACGAGGTGCGCTGGGAGGAGGCGCGGGGCGGTGCGACCGCGCCCTTCCAGACGATCGGCGGCCTCCTCCCGCTGCTGCGCCGCGCGCACCGGGTGGTGATGGGGGATCCCTTCTCCCGCTACGTCCAGCTCCTGCTGATGATGAGCCGGGCGCGTGACCTGGTGGTCGTGGACGACGGCACGGCGACGATGGAGTTCGTCACCCAACTCGCCCGCGGCGAGCGCCTGGTGCGCTGGCACCGCAAGGGCGGCAGACGGGGTGTGCGTGAGCTGATGCTCGCGCCGGTGTCGTCGTCGGCGCGCCGCCGACTGACGCCGAGCGGGCGGCGCACGGTGGAGGTCTTCTCGTCGATGCCGATCGAGGAGACCCCGCTCGGGGTCACCGTCACGGCGAACGAGTTCTCCTGGACCCGGGCGCGGTTCGGTCCGCCCCGCATCACCAAGGGCGCGGACCTGGTCGGCACCTCTCTCGTCGAGACGGGCGTGGTGGACAGCCGGCGCTACCTGGACGCGGTCCAGGTCCTGGCCAAGGCGCACGGCGCCCGGCGCTACTTCGCGCACCGCCGGGAGAGCACGGAGAAACTCCACACTCTGGCGGTCGAGACCGGTCTGGAGGTGGTGCGCCCGGACCTCCCCCTGGAGCTGATCGCCCGCCGCGGACCCATCGGCCGGACGGTCCTCAGCTTCCCCTCCACGGTCGTCCACACCCTGCCGCTGGCCCTGGTCGGCACGGAGGTGCGGGTGTCGGTGTGCGACATCGATCCGGCGTGGCTGACGGAGAACGCGTCACCGCGCGCACAGGGCTTTCTGTCGGGTGTCTCGGGGACGGCACGGGACGTGGACCGGCTGGATTCGGGGCCGGCGGACCAGGACGTGGCGGCGGCCGGGCAGGACGTGGCCGCGGGTTAGGACGCCCGTCACCTCGAAATCCGCACAACTCGCGTACGGAACAGCCATGTGGCATTCACAGGTTGTCCACATCTCACGCGCTGGACCGCCATGATCCGGCCATTGAATCTCCCCGCGCGGTGCCATCCGGCCACGCGCGGGGAGTTCTGTTTCCACAGTGGGGGGACCACACGTGGCGGCCACGCACCATGAGTCCGACCGAACGGATTCGGACCGACCGGAGTCCGACGGATCGGAGTCCGACAGACCGGCGCCCCGCCGGCCGCGAGCGGCCCGGGGACTGGGTGACCGGATCTTCCGCCTTCAGCTGACGGCCACGGGAGTCGTCGTCCTGGCGATCATGGCGGCGGTCGGACTCTTCCTGCTGCTCAGGGCCGCCCAGGCCCTGCGCGCCACGGGATTCTCGTTCCTCACCACCGCCGAATGGCAGCCCGACGTCCACCACTTCGGCATCGCGGCGGTGCTCACCGGCACCGTGCTGATCGCGGCCGTCGCGGTGGCGCTCTCCGTGCCGCTGGCCGTCGGGACCGCGCTGTTCATCTCGGACGTGGCGCCGCGCCCGCTGCGCCGCACCCTCGTCACGATGGTCGACCTGATGGCCGCCGTCCCGTCGGTGGTGTACGGACTGTGGGGGCTGTTCTTCCTCCAGCAGCACGTGATCGGGCTGTCGCGCTGGCTGTCCGACTGGTTCGGCTGGATCCCGCTGTTCACGGTGGACGGCACCCAGCCGGGCGAACCGCTGGCCTCCGAGAGCGTCTACACCGCCTCCACCTTCGTCGCCGGGATCGTCGTCGCACTGATGGTGGCGCCGATCCAGTGCTCGGTGATGCGGGAGGTGTTCACCCAGGCGCCGGCGGGAGAGCGCGAGGGCGCGTACGCACTGGGCGCCACGCGCTGGGGGATGATCCGCTCGGTCGTCCTGCCGTACGGCAAGGGCGGCATCATCGGCGGCACGATGCTGGGGCTCGGCCGGGCGCTGGGCGAGACGATCGCGGTGTACCTGATCATCTCCCCGGTCTTCGTGATCCAGCCGCACATCCTGCAGACCGGCTCCAACTCGGTGTCCTCGCTGATCGCCCTGCACTACGGCGACGCCTCCACCTTCGGCATGTCGGCGCTGATGGCGGCGGGCCTGGCGCTGTTCCTGCTCACGCTGGCGGTCAACTTCACCGCCTCCTCCATCGTGGCCCGCTCCCGGTCCGGCGCGCAGAGCGAGGCATGAGATGACCGTCGTAGAAGAGACCACGACCGCACCGGTCGAGGCCCCGGCCGCTCCGGAAGCCGCCGAACTCCCGGACCGTCCCCGGCGCATCGGCGGCCCGACCCGCTCGGGTGTGCTGTCGCTGACCGGCGCCGCCGTCTCGGGGTTCTGCCTCACGGTGCTGCTGTTCGGGGAACTCGCCCCCTTCTCGGGAGTGCTGGGTTTCACGGTCACCGCGTACCTCGCCTTCCTCGCCGTCTACGCCGTGCTCACCGGCCTGGAGGAGGACGGCCAGGCGGTCCGCGACCGGGTGATGACCGTGGTGCTGTGGACGGCGGCCACGCTGCTGTTCTCGGGGCTGGCCCTGGTCGTCGGCTTCACCGCCTGGCGCGGCCGCGAGGCGCTGCCGCACGGCAACTTCTTCACCCAGGACATGCAGGCGTCGGGTCCGCTCGACCCGCTCACCCACGGCGGCATCCTCCACGCGATGCTCGGCAGCCTCATCATGATCACCATCGCCCTGGCGATCACGGTCCCGCTCGGCCTGACCTGCGCGGTCTACCTCAACCAGATCCCGGGCCGCTTCTCCCGGTTCGTACGGACCATCGTCGAGGCGATGACCGCGCTGCCGTCGATCGTGGCCGGCCTGATGGTGTACGCCACCTGGATCCTCATCCTCGGCATGCAGAAGTCGGGCCTCGCGGCCGCCTTCGCGATCAGCGTGATGATGCTGCCGATCGTGATCCGCGCCGCGGACGTGGTGCTCCGGCTGGTCCCGGGCAATCTGACCGAGGCCGCGGAGGCGCTCGGGGCGCCGCGCTGGCGGACCGTGTGGCACGTCGTCCTGCCGACGGCGCGCTCCGGACTCGCCACCGCCGTCATCCTCGGCACCGCACGCGGCATCGGCGAGACCTCACCCGTGCTGCTCACCGCGGGCTTCACCGCGGCGCTGAACGCCGATCCGACGAGCGGGCCGATGATCTCGCTGCCGCTCGCCGTCTTCAACTTTGTCAAGTCGCCGCAGCCCACCATGATCGCCCGCGGCTTCGGTGCGGCGGCCGTCCTGATGGCGCTGGTCCTGGTGCTCTTCGCGATCGCCCGGGTGATCGGCGGGCGCGGCCCCGGGCATCAGACCCGCCGACAGGCGCGGCGTACGGCCCGCGCCTCCCGCCGCGACACCGCCCGGTTCGCCGAACTGCACGCCCCCGGCCTCACGTTGTTCGAGGCCGATCCGCAAGCCGCCCCGTTCGACCGACCTACCGGGTCCACCACCGACGAGGACCCCGGACAGAAGCCCGGAGAGACCCACTGATGCGCCGTCACCTGCCTCTTCTTCTGCGCCGCCTGCGCGCGCCGGGGATCCTCGGTGCACTGCTCGCCATGATCGTCGGGCTGCTGGGCGGCCCGCTGACCGCGCCCGCGGCCGCCGCCGGCGGGGGCTACACCCCCATCGCCGGAGCCGGCTCCACCTGGGCCGAGAACGCCATCGACGAATGGCGCCGCGCCGTCAACCAGTACGGCATGCGGATCAGCTACGCCGGCAACGGCTCCTCCGACGGCCGGCGTCAGTTCCTCAGCGGCACGGTCGACTTCGCGGTCTCGGACATCCCGTTCCAGACCCACCCGACCGACGGCTCGGCGGCCGAGCGGCCGGGCGCGGGCTCCTACGCCTACATGCCGATCGTGGCCGGTGGCACCGTCTTCATGTACCACCTGACCGCGGGCGGCAAGCGGATCACCAACCTGCGGCTCTCCGGCGACGTGGTCACCAAGATCTTCACCGGGGTCGTCAAAACCTGGGACGATCCGGTGATCAAGGCCGACAACCCGGGCCTGCAACTGCCGCACCGCGCCATCGTCCCCGTGGTCCGCTCCGACGGCTCGGGTTCCACGGCCCAGTTCACGATGTGGATGGCCGACCAGCACAAGGGCCTGTGGCAGGACTACTGCCGGCGGGTCGGCCGTGCCGGCGCCTGCGGGCAGACCTCGAACTACCCGACCGTCTCCGGAATGATCGCCCAGTCCGGCGACCTCGGTGTGGCCGGCTACGTGGCCCAGAACTACGGCCAGGGCGCGATCGGGTACGTCAACTACTCCTACGCGCTCAACGAGCACTATCCGGTCGCGAAGGTCCTCAACCACGCGGGCTACTACACCGAGCCGACCCCGCAGAACGTCGCGGTGTCGCTGCTCAAGGCCAAGATCAACACGAACAAGAGCTCGCCGGACTACCTCACCCAGCAGCTCGAGGGCGTCTACAACGACACCGACAAGCGCAACTACCCGCTGTCCAGCTACTCGTACATGATCCTGCCGCTCAAGGAGCAGGGCATCTTCACCAAGGCCAAGGGCAGGACGCTCGGCGCCTTCTCGTACTACTTCATGTGCCAGGGCCAGCAGCAGGCGCCCAAGCTCGGCTACTCGCCGCTGCCGATCAACCTGGTGCAGGCGGGCTTCGACCAGATCCGCCGCATCCCCGGAGTGCAGGCGCAGAACATCAACATCCGCGGCTGCAACAACCCGACCTTCACCACGAGCGGCCGCAACAAGCTGGCCGAGACCGCGCCCTACCCGGCCGCCTGTGACAAGAAGGGCGCTCCGCCCTGCACCACGGGCAGCGGGGGCGCCAAGGGCGGCAGCGGGTCCGCGGGTTCGGGCGGCTCGAACGGCGGCGGCTCGAACGGCGGCTCGGTCACGGGCGGCGGCACCTCGGGTGGCGGCAGCGCCGCGGGCGGTGGTACGTCCGGCGGCTCCGGTGACAGCGCGCAGCCGTCCGTCGACCCCGACACGGGGCAGACCGTAGCGGCGGACGGAACATCGGCGGTGGCCGGCGGCAGCACGGTCGCGGGCGGCACCGTCGCCCTCGCCCAGCCTGTCTCGGTGGCCGGGAGGCACGGCTGGACCGGCACCCAGACCCTGATGCTGCTCGCCGCGTTCCTGCTGCTCGGACTGGTTCTGCTGCCCTCCGTGGTCTCCCGCGCGATCGCCTCGCGCACCGGCACCCGGGACGGCCGCCTCACGGACGGGGACGGACGATGAGACGACTGCGCAACGCGCTCGTGCGCCTGGTCGCGGGAGCGGCCGTCGGCGCCCTCGCCGGATTCGCCGTGGCGCAGGCGGCCCCGCCCGCCACCGCCGCGGCCTCCAACGGCTCCGCCGTCACCGTCGCCGGGCGCGGCGAGTTCAAGGACATGAGGTTCACGGTCGACCAGACCACCCACCTCACCAGCCAGGCGGTCACCGTCTCCTGGTCGGGCGGCACCCCGACCACCTTCGCGGGCACGCGGTTCAACACCGACTTCGTGCAGATCATGCAGTGCTGGGGCGACGACGACGGCACCGTCCCGTCCAACCCCGGTCCGCCGCGCACCCAGTGCCAGTTCGGCGGCTCCCCGGTCACCGGACGGGACAACTGGCCGGGCAACGACCGCGACGACACGCGCCAGATCACCTACAACGCCGACCCCACCAACTACGGCGACGACGACCGGTACGGGGCGGGCAACCCCTTCGGCCAGGGCGAGGTGCCCTTCAAGTCCGTCGACGGCACGGTCGTCACCAGCGACACCCAGAACAACCAGTTCTTCAACCGCAACACCACCAACGAGGTCGACTTCGCCCGCACCGGTGCCGATGGCAGGGGACACGAGTACGTCGAGGTGCAGACCGCCAACGAGGCCCCGCACCTGGGCTGCGGCATCCCGGTCACCCACAACGGCGTCACCAGGCCCCGCTCCTGCTGGCTGGTGATCGTCCCGCAGGGCCATCTGGACCTCGACGGCAAGCCGTACGCCGACCAGAGCCAGGTGAACGCGGGCTCCCCCGTCTCCTCGACCAACTGGCACAACCGCATCGCGATCCCGCTCCACTTCAACGCGGTCGGCACCAACTGCGCCCTCGGCTCCGAGGAGCGCCCCACCATCGGCAGCGAGCTCGCCGCCGACGCCATGACCAGCTGGCAGACGGCGCTGTGCCCGGCCGGCCGGGTGTACGGCTACACCCAGCTCGGTGAGCCCGACGCCCGTCAGCGGATCGGCACGGACGGGACCAACGGTCTCGCGTTCACCACCAGGGCCCTCGGGTCGGACGAAGGCACGACGGCGCCGCCCGGCACCACGACCTACGCACCGGTCGCGCTCTCGGGGGCCGTCATCGGCTTCACCATCGAACGCAGGCCCAAGGCGGGGGCGCCGGACAGCGTGCGCAAGCTCGCCGGCACGATGGTCGACTCCATCGACCTCACACCCCGCCTGGTCGCCAAACTGCTGACCGAGTCCTACCGCAACTCCCCCTGGGGAGCGGTGCTCGGCGACAAGACGGCCGCCGGGTACGGCTGGGCGAAGAGCAACCCGGCGGGTCTGGCGAGCGACCCCGAGTTCATCGCGCTCAACCCGGAGTTCGCCGAACTGTCGGTCGCCGAGACCCCGGCCACCGACACCGATCTGCTCACCGCGGCCGGCCACTCGGACTCGGCCCGTGCGCTGTGGCAGTGGGTCCTGTCCGACAAGGACGCCCGCCAGTTCCTCGCCGGTGTCTCCGACGACTGGGGCATGCGCGTCAACCCGTTCTACAGCACCAACGTGGACCTGAACCCGAGCGGCGCGGCCTTCGACCCGACCCGCACCGACAACTACCCGAAGAACGACCGCTGGTGCACGGTCCCCCCGGGCACGGGGGCGCCCAAGGAAGCCCTGCAGTGCATGACGGACTTCCACCCGTACGTGACGGACATGCACGACGCCGCGTTGCGCACCCGGCGTACCGACACGCTGTGGAAGTCCACCTGGGACGCCCTGGCCGACCCGCCCACCTACAAGAGCCCGGGGCCGCAGACCGTCGGCTCCCGGTTCGTGATCACGGTCACCGACTCGGCCTCCGCCACCCGCTTCGGGCTGCAGACCGCCAAGCTGCGCAACGCGGCGGGGGCGTTCGTCGCCCCCACCACCGCGTCGCTGTCCGCGGCCGCCTCCGGCGCCTCCGGCTCCGGGGTCGCGGAGATCAACCCGGACAAGGTCACCCAGAAGGGTGCCTACCCGCTCGCGCAGCTGGTCTACGCCGCGGTGCGCCCCGGCGAGATCGACGCGTCCGCCCGCAAGGACTACGCGGCCCTGCTGCGGTACGCGGCCGGCGCCGGGCAGATCGGCGGCGCCGACCCGGGCCGGCTGCCCGCCGGCTACGCCCCGCTGTCACAGCGGCTGCGCGCCCGGACCGACCGGGCGGCCGACGCCCTGGTCCGCTACACCGGGCACTCCTCGCACGAGGGCGGCTCGGACGGCGGCGCCGCCGGCGGCACCGGTGACCTGGGCGGCTCGGACGAGACGACGGGCGACGGCGCCACCACCGGGGGCACCGGGGACGGCACCGCGGCTCCGGCCGGCGCGGACGCGAGCGCCACGCCCAGCGGCGCGCCCTCGTACGGCGGCGGCAAGGCTCTGCAGACCACGGCCCTCGGCACCACTCCCGCCGACCCGGCGAACGCGCTGCGCTACGCCGTCCCGGTGGGCGCCGCGCTCGGTGCCGTCGCGGCCGTCGGCGCCCCCTTCGCGGGCGGAAGCCGGCTGCGCCTGCCGCTGCGGGTGCCGCTCCCCGGCGGCCGCACCGTGACCGTCGTGCCCGCGGTCACCCTGCCCGAGCGGCTGCGGAAGCTGCTGCCACCGGGCCGGGACTGACACACCGGAGCGCCCGCCGGGCGCTCCCCACAGACGGCCGCCCGCCCCGAAAGGCAGTCGGGGCGGACGGCTCGCTCCACCCTGCCACATCCATTCGACGCATCCCGCGCACAACTGTCAGGAGACTCTCGATGCGCAGAACGCGCTCTACGGCGGCGCTTGTAGCCGCGGCCGTGGTGGCCGGCGGCCTGGCCCTCGCCGCCCCGGCGTCCGCCGACCCCGCCCCCGCCGGGACCTTCCGCAAGCTCGTCGGCGTGGGCTCCGACACCACGCAGGACGTGCTGAACGCCCTCGCCGGTGACGCCTCCGGCTACGCCCCGGTGAAGGCGCCGAGCGGTGCCGGTATCGCCTCCTACGACGCGGTCGAGCCCGGAACCGGCTCCACCACGTCCTCGATCCGGACCCGGTCCGGCGGCCCGTCCTTCCTACGGCCCAACGGCTCCGGCAACGGCCGCATCGCGCTGACGATGGCGCTGACCGGCGACAAGTGGCCCAACAGCACCGGCACCACCATCAAGGGCCAGGTCGACTTCGCCCGCTCCTCCGGCGGCCCCAGCACCTCCGGTACCGCACTGACCTACATCCCGTTCGCACGGGACGCGGTCGGCGTCGCGGTCAAGGGTTCGGCCCTGCACAAGCTGTCGGTCGACCAGCTGCACGACATCTACGCCGGTACGCTCACGGTGGTGGAAGGCCAGACCGTCCACCCGAAGATCCCGCAGAGCGGGTCGGGCACCCGCAAGTTCTTCCTGTCGGCGATCGGCCTGAGCGACTCGACGATCGCGCCGACCATCCCGACCGTCCAGGAGAACCAGGCCGACGACGCCGTCACCGAGGACGGCGCCCTCGTCCCGTTCTCCGTGGGCAGCTGGATCGCCCAGAACAACGGCGTGGCCCCGGACCACAGCAAGGCCGCCGCCGCGGCCGGCGCCTACCTGGCCGCGGTGCGGCTGCCCGGCGACACCGGCGAGACCGAGCCGGTGAGCACGTCCAACGGCCACCTCGTCCCGCTCAACAGCTACTACGAGAACGCCACCTTCGGCCGCGACGTCTACAACGTCGTGCCCAGCCGGGCGATCGACCCGACCAGCATCTTCTTCGACAAGGACCTCTACGACGTCTTGGTCACGAACGGCAGCCACACCGCCGCGCTGGCGTCCGACGACGCGGAGAAGACCATCGCCGCCTTCGGCTTCGTGAACGAGTCCTACAACGGCTCGATCAACCCGACCAAGCACGCGAAGTTCGGCGGCCTCGAGGGGTCGACCTTCGACGCCAAGACGCCCGGCAAGCCCGCGCTGAAGGCCACCCCCGGTGACGCGTCGGTCAAGCTGGGCTGGACCGCTCCGGCCCCCACCGGCCTGCCCGTCACCGACTACCGCGTGACGCTGACCGGTGCGGACGGCGCCGTCGTGGCCGTCAAGGACGTCCCGGCCACCGCCACCTCGTACACCTTCAGCGGGCTGGCCCTCGGCACCTACACCGCCTCGGTCAGCGCCGCGAACCTCAACGGCTCCGGTGTCCTCGCGACGTGGACCGGCGCCGTGAAGTACTCGAGCACCACCAAGGCGACCGCCGCCAAGACCGCGTACGGCAAGACGCCGAAGGTCGCCGTCGCCGTCACCGGCACGCACGGCACCGTCGCGTCCGGCAAGGTGACGCTGAAGGACGGCAGCACCACCGTCGGGACCGGCACCCTGGACCGCTCCGGCAAGGTCACCATCGGCCTGTCGAACCACCTCAAGGTCGCCACGCACACCCTGACCGTCTCCTACGGCGGCAGCAGCAAGCTCAACACGTCCTCCACGACCGTCAAGCTGACGATCACCAAGGCGACCCCGTCGGTGAGCACCTCCGCGCCCAAGACGGTCAGCCACAACTCGGGTGCCAAGGTCACCGTGAAGGTCACCGCGACCGGCACCACCCCGACCGGCACCGTGCGCATCTACGCGGGTTCGCACGTCATCGCCACCGGCACGCTGAAGAGCGGCAAGGTGACCCTCACCCTGCCGAAGCTCAGCCGCGGCAACCACACCATGCACGCGTACTACACGGGCTCTTCGACCGTGAACTCCAGGAACGGCGTCAACTTCACCATCAAGTCCACCTGACGCCCGCTGCCGGGGAGACCGCGGCCACCGCGGTCTCCCCGGCCGTATCCGAACACCCTCATCACCATCGAAGGAGGCGGACCGCCGTGACCGTCGCCGTACCGACCACGTTCGCTCCGGCCGCGCTGCGGGCGCGCGCCCGCAGCGTCACCGCCGTCCGCCACCTCGCCCGCGGCGCCCTGCTCAGCCTGGCCGCCCTGCTGCTCGGCATCACCGCCCAGCTGCTGATGGTCAGCGGCATCCAGGAACACTCCGCACAGCACACCGCGTTCGACGAGCTGCGCAACCAACTCGCCCTGGGCACCGCTCCGGTGGCCCAGACCGACCAGGACGGCCGGCTGCTGGCCCCCGGCACCCCGGTCGCGCTGATCGACGTACCCGCGCTCGACATGACCCAGGTCGTCCTCGAGGGCACCGACTCCACGGTCATGACGGACGGTCCCGGACACCGCAGGGACACCCCGATGCCCGGCCAGACGGGCACGAGCGTGCTGATGGGCCGGGCGGCCGCGTACGGCGGCCCGTTCGGAGGACTGGCCAGGCTCCGGGAGGGCACCAGGTTCACGGTCGTCACCGGCCAGGGCAAGGCGACGTACCAGGTCCTCGGCGTGCGCCGGGCCGGCGATCCGGCACCCGCGCCGCTGTCCACGGGCAAGGGCAGGCTCGTGCTGGTCACGGCGACCGGCCCGGACTACATGCCGGGGGGCGTCCTGCGTGTCGACGCCGACCTGGTCTCCGCGCCCTTCCAGACGCCGGCGGCCGTCATCCGCTCCGGCACGCTGCCGCAGTCCGAAGAGCCACTCGCCCGCCCCGCCGGAGTGCCGTGGCCGCTGGTGATGTGGCTGCAGGCGCTGCTGCTCGTGTCCGTCGCCGCGGTGTGGGCATGGCACCGCTGGGGCCGCCACCAGACGTGGATCGTCTTCGCCCCCCTGGTCGCGGTGCTGGGCCTCCAGGTCGCCACACGCACCACCGAACTGCTGCCCAACCTGCTGTGACCGCCGCACCGGCCCCGCCCCGAACCGAGGTACCCGACGTGACCGAGACCCTGATCGACACCGAAGCAATGCCGCCCCTGCCCACAGCCGCGGTCCCCGCTCCCGCCACCCTCGAAGCCCGCTCGGTGTCCGCCTGGTTCGGCAGCCACCAGGTGCTCAGCCGGGTCTCCCTGACGATGCCGGCCGGCCGCGTCACCGCGCTCATCGGCCCCTCCGGCTGCGGCAAGTCCACCTTCCTGCGCACCCTGAACCGGATGCACGAACTGATTCCGGCCGCGCAGCTCGCGGGTGAGGTGCTCTTCGACGGCGAGGACATCTACGCCCCCGAGCGACGGCTGACCGACGCCCGGCGCCGTATCGGCATGGTCTTCCAGAAGCCCAACCCGTTCCCCGCCATGTCGATCTACGACAACGTGGTGGCGGGGCTGCGGCTGACGGGAACGCGGGCGACCCGCCGCACGAAGGACGAGCTCGTCGAGGAGTCGCTGACCCGCGCCGGCCTGTGGAAGGAGGTCAGGGACCGCCTGCGCCAGCCGGGTGGCGCGCTCTCCGGCGGCCAGCAGCAACGACTGTGCATCGCACGCGCGCTGGCCGTGCGGCCCCGGGTGCTGCTCATGGACGAACCGTGCTCGGCGCTCGACCCCACCTCCACCCGCCGGGTCGAGGAGACGATCCACGAACTCGCCGATCAGGTGACCGTCGTGATCGTCACCCACAACATGCAGCAGGCCGCCCGGGTCTCCCAGCAGTGCGCGTTCTTCCTCGCCGAACAGGGAACCCCCGGCGGGATCGTCGAGCACGGGCCCACGGAGGACATCTTCGGCACCCCGAAGGACCAGCGCACGGCGGACTACGTGGCAGGGCGGTTCGGCTGACGGGCCCGGCGGGCCCCCGCCCGCCGTGGTCCGTGCCGGGCCGCGGGGCAGGACCCCGAATGGCGCAAGGGCCGGCCGGCGATTTCCGGCCGGTGGCCGACGCCGTCAGTCCAGGGGGCCCGGCTTGCGGGCGAGCAGGAACGCGCGCGGCCGGTGCTCGCCCGCGTCCGGCTCCAGGAGCATGCGTGCCCGCAGGGGCAGGCCCGCTTTCGCGAGGTGGTCCGCGACCGTCTGCGGCGCGTGCCAGTGGTGGTCGAGTGCCGTCTCCCGCCCGGAGCCTCCCGCGACCCGCCCGTGCTCGTCGTCACCCGTACGGAACGCCACGAGGGCGTGGCCGCCGGGGGTCAGGACCCGGTGGAACTCGTCGAACGCCGTCGTCAGGTGCTCCTGCGGCACGTGGTCGATCACATCGAGCGCCGCGATGCCGCCCAGGGTGTCCGGCGGCAGGTCCAGGGCCGTCATCGTGCCCACGTGGAACCGGACACCGGGGTGCGTGCGGCGGGCCAGATCCACCATCCGGGGGGAGAGGTCCACCCCGAAGACGGGGACGCCGAGGTCCTGCAGGCGGGCCGTGACGTGCCCGGGGCCGCAGCCGAGGTCGGCCAGCGGGGCCGGACCGTTCGCCCGCACCAGATCCGCCAGGGCGCCGACCAGGGCCGACTCCAGCGGCCGATTCCCCGCGGTGTCCGGGTGGTGTGCGTCGTAGTACGGGGCCATGGCGTCGTACGCGAGTCGTGCGGTACGGACGAAGTCCGGTTCCTGGTGGTTCACGGTGGCGCACGCTACCCGCCGGGGGCGGGGCCCCGGCGGCTGCTTTCCAGGGTTCACCGTCCCGCCATGTGAACGTCGGCCGTGGGTGCCGCAGGGCGAACCAGCGCGTGGACCGGTGCTTACGGGAGAGGAACCGGGCCATGACGTGGTATGCGTGGGGTACGGGAATCGCACGGGCCCTCCGGGCGTTCCCGTCACGGGACGCTCGCACAGGGGAGCGGGCCCGTGCAGGGATCACCGGACGCCCCCGTGGCGCCGGACGGCTCCGCGGTCACCCCCGGCGGACCCGGCCAGGACACCGTCAAGGTCCCGACGCCCGAAAGACGGGTGAGCATACCCATTCCGCCCGCCGACCATGCGGCGCGCGGCCGACTTTTCTTCGCCTGACGGGCTGAAGTTTTGTGATCGCGGGTAGGTCGGCCGCCCGATCGCCCTACCCTTCAAAGGGTGAACCACGTGATGTCCAGAGAGTCCGAGGCCGAAAACCCGGGGAACGCCGTGCTCCCCGGCGCGCTGCCCGAGGCGCTGCGCGCCGAACTCGTGGCCTTCCGCCGCGACCTGCACATGCATCCGGAACTCGGCAACCAGGAGTTCCGCACCACCGCCGCGATCAAGGCCCGCCTGGAGCAGGCCGGACTCGCCCCGCGCGTCCTCGACGGCGGCACCGGGCTCGTCTGTGACATCGGCGACGTGGACGGCGTACGTCCCATGCTCGCCCTGCGCGCCGACATCGACGCGCTCCCCATCCCCGACACCAAGGCCGACTGCACCTACCGCTCGACGGTGCCCGACCGTGCCCACGCCTGCGGTCACGACGTGCACACCACCGTCGTCCTCGGCGCCGGTCTCGTCCTCGCCGAGCTGCACCGCGAGGGCCGGCTGCCGCGGCCCGTGCGGCTCCTGTTCCAGCCCGCGGAGGAGGTTCTGCCCGGCGGGGCCGCCGACGCCATCGTGTCGGGTGTCCTCGACGGCGTCGGGCGGATCATCGCCGTGCACTGCGACCCCAAGGTCGACGCCGGGCGGATCGGGCTGCGGCACGGCCCCATCACCTCCGCCTGCGACCGGCTCGAGGTGGGTCTCGACGGCCCGGGCGGCCACACCGCCCGCCCTCACCTCACCACCGACCTCGTCACCGCCGTCGCACGCGTCGCCACCGAGGTGCCGGTACTGGTCGCACGCCGTGTCGACGCCCGCAGCGGACTCGGGGTCACCTGGGGCCGCATCGAGTCGGGGCACGCCCCCAACGTCATCCCGCAGCACGCCGAGCTCTCGGGGACCGTGCGCTGTCTTGACCTCGACGCCTGGCGGCAGGCGCCCGACCTCGTGCACGCCGCGATCGACGAGATCGCCAACCTGTACAAGGCGAAGTCGGAGATCAACTACATCCGCGGGGTGCCGCCCGTCGTCAACGATCCGGTGGTCACCGAGCTGCTGCGCGAGGCCATGACCGCGCGGCGCGGCGGCCATTCCGTCGAGGACACCGAACAGAGCCTCGGCGGCGAGGACTTCTCCTGGTATCTGGAGCACGTGCCCGGAGCGATGGCCCGCCTCGGGGTCCGCCGTCCCGGCGAGCGCCTCGTGCGCGACCTCCACCAGGGCGACTTCGACGTCGACGAGCACGCCATCACGGTCGGCGTGGAACTGTTCACGGCGGCGGCGCTGCTGGACGCGGAGCGGTAGGCCCGCGCACCCCGGCGAGTCGGCCGGAAGGTGCTCTCCAAGTGGTCGGAAGGGGTGCCCGATTGGCACCCCTTCATCCGTTCGCGTCACGCGTGCGTCACGGTCGGCGCGCAAACGTAACCCGGTGTCGGCACGAATCGATAACGGCCACGTGGAACCCCGTTCCTCTCCCCTTCTACGCGCGTTACTGTGCGCCGAAATCGCCGCGGTGGCGGCGCATTGGGGAATGCGGACCGGTGACGGTGCCGTGGGGAAAAAGGGGTGCTTGCTGTGCGTCTGATCTCACGGAGGACGAGGTTCTCCCACGCTGCGGTGGCCGTCACGGTCATCGCCCTCGCGGCCGCCGGGTGCGGCAAGTCCAGCTCGGAGTCGAGCAGCAGCTCGGACAAGAACTCCTCCGGCTACTCGGGCAAGGGCATCGGCCTGGCGTACGACATCGGCGGCAAGGGCGACCAGTCCTTCAACGACGCCGCGTACGCCGGCTTCCAGAAGGCCGAGAGCGAATTCAAGCTCAGTGGCCGGGACATCGAGCCGCAGGACGGCGAGTCCGACGCGGACAAGGTGCAGCGCCTGGAGACGCTGGCCAAGTCCGGCTACAACCCGGTGATCGGTGTGGGCTTCGCCTACGCGCCCGCCGTCAAGGAGGTCTCGGTCAAGTACCCGAAGGTCACCTTCGGCATCATCGACGACAACACCATCCAGGCGAAGAACGTCGCCGACATGGTCTTCCACGAGGAGCAGTCCTCCTACCTCGCGGGCGTCGCGGCGGCGAAGACGACCAAGAAGAAGCACATCGGCTTCATCGGCGGCGTGGACATCCCGCTCATCCACAAGTTCGAGGCGGGCTTCGCCCAGGGCGCCAAGTCGGTCGACCCGAGCATCAAGATCGAGTCGCAGTACCTGACGCAGACGCCCCAGGAGGGCGGCTTCTCCAGCCCGGACAAGGGCAAGGACGCGGCGAACGGCCAGATCGAGGCGGGCGCGGACGTCATCTACCAGGCGGCGGGTCTGTCCGGTCAGGGCGTGATCCAGGCCGCGGCCGCGCACAAGGTGTGGGCGATCGGTGTCGACTCCGACCAGTACCAGCAGAGCGCGCTGGCCAAGTACAAGGACTACATCCTCGGCTCGGCCCTGAAGAACGTCGGCGGCGCGGTCTACGACCTGACGAAGTCGGTCGTGGACGGCAAGCCGCTGTCCGGTGAGGTGCGTGGCGACCTCAAGTCCGGCGGCGTCGGCTTCGCGGACACCAACCCGAAGTACCAGGCGATGAAGGACGTGGTGGCCGCGGTCGACAAGGCCAAGCAGGACATCATCGACGGCAAGATCACCGTCAACACGAAGTAGCCGCACGGGTCGTTCCACGACATGAGGGCGCCCCGGCCGGAACACATCGGCCGGGGCGCCCTCATGCGCGGGTGTCCGAGCCGCTCCCTGCCGTCGGGCGGTCCGGCCCGGCGACGCCCGCGCCCCGCATCGTGGGCGGCCGCGACGCCTCCCGGTCACCGTCCTGCGCGCTGTACCGGCGGCGCGGAGGCGACCCGGCCTCCCCCATGTGCCGCCCGGGCACAGGCCGTGTTCCCACGGCCCTCACGGCATGCCGGTCCTCGCCTCCCGCAAGCGGCGCACCGCTCTCCGTGACGTGTCCTGTGTCTGTGGCCACATCTCGATAACGGACCGGACAGAAGGGGTTTTCCGTCTGGTCTACGCGCGTTACGCTGCCGCGGAACCAGCGCCTGGTATGGGCGCACGCACAAAGGAGTCACGTTCCATGCGCCGGGTGTCCCGCTTCGCCGTTGCCGGTGCTGCAGCCGCAGCACTTGCCGTCACCGTTTCCGCCTGCGGAAGCTCGTCCACGGGGTCCGCCGGGAGCGGCTCCAGCAAGGGCATAGGCCTGGCGTACGACGTCGGCGGCAAGGGCGACCAGTCCTTCAACGATGCAGCGTACGCCGGTTTCCAGAAGGCCGAGAAGGACTTCGGTGTCAGCGGCCGGGACATCGAGCCGCAGGACGGCGAGTCCGACGCGGACAAGGTGCAGCGCCTGGAGACGCTGGCCAAGTCCGGCTACAACCCGGTCATCGGTGTCGGCTTCGCCTACGCGCCCGCCGTCAAGGAGGCCGCGGCCAAGTACCCGAAGATCACCTTCGGCATCATCGACGACAACACCATCCAGGCGAAGAACGTCGCCGACCTGGTCTTCCACGAGGAGCAGTCCTCCTACCTGGCCGGTGTCGCCGCCGCCAAGGCCACCAAGAAGAACCACATCGGCTTCATCGGCGGCGTGGACGTTCCGCTCATCCACAAGTTCGAGGCGGGCTTCGACCAGGGCGCCAAGTCGGTCAACCCGAGCATCAAGATCGAGTCGCAGTACCTGACGCAGACGGCCCAGGAGGGCGGCTTCTCCAGCCCCGACAAGGGCGAGAACGCCGCGAACGGCCAGATCGACGCCGGTGCGGACGTCGTCTACCACGCCGCGGGCCTGTCCGGCCAGGGTGTCATCAAGGCCGCCGCCGCGCACAAGGTGTGGGCGATCGGTGTGGACTCCGACCAGTACAGCCAGGGTGCTCTGTCGGCGTACAAGGACTACATCCTCACCTCGGCCCTGAAGAACGTCTCCGGTGCGGTCTACGACCTCGCCAAGTCGGTCATCAAGGACCACAAGCCGCTGTCCGGCGACATCCGCGGCAGCCTCGACAACGGCGGCGTCGGCCTCGCCGACTCCAACCCGGCGTTCAAGAACAACGCCGACCTGCAGGCCGCGCTGAAGAAGGCCGAGCAGGGCATCAAGGACGGCTCGATCACCGTCAAGACGTCCTGACCGTCCGCCTGCGCTGACGTACAACCCCCGGGTCCCGGCACCGACGTCACGGTGCCGGGACGCCCAGGACAAGAGGCCATAACAGGCCATGGTCAAGGCGTCGTCGTAATGGCAGCGTTGAGGCCAGGGAACGGGGTGTGGGAAGGAAGTCCGACCCGCACCCCGTTCGCGCGGCACAATGCTCGGAACGATCGGAACCGGTCAGGTCCGAGCACTATTTAAGGCAGGGGCGCTACGCGCGTAGAGGGGCCCCTTTTCCAAGAGGAGTGCGCCATCGACGCGTCCAGCAGCCCTCCGCTCACCGCAACGTCGACGATCGCGGTCGAGCTGGCGGGAATCACCAAGCGATTCCCGGGTGTCGTTGCCAACCATGACATCCACCTCACGGTCCGCAAGGGCACCGTGCACGCCCTGGTCGGCGAGAACGGCGCCGGCAAGTCGACGCTGATGAAGATCCTCTACGGCATGCAGAAGCCTGACGAGGGCACCATCACCGTCGCCGGTGAGCAGGTCGCCTTCCACAGCCCCGCGGACGCCATCGCGCGCGGTATCGGCATGGTCCACCAGCACTTCATGCTCGCCGACAACCTCACGGTCCTGGAGAACGTGGTCCTCGGCAGCGAGAAGCTGTACGGCATCGGCGCCGCCGCGCGCAAGAAGATCAAGGAGATCTCCGACCGGTACGGGCTGAACGTGCGTCCCGACGTCCTCATCGAGGACCTCGGTGTCGCCGACCGCCAGCGCGTGGAGATCCTCAAGGTCCTCTTCCGCGGCGCCACGACGCTGATCCTGGACGAGCCGACCGCCGTGCTCGTTCCGCAGGAGGTCGACGCGCTCTTCGACAACCTCCGCGAGCTGAAGGCCGAAGGCCTGTCCGTCATCTTCATCTCCCACAAGCTGGGCGAGGTCCTCTCGGTCGCCGACGAGATCACCGTCATCAGGCGCGGTACGACGGTCGGCACCGCCGTCCCCGCCGAGACCACTCCTCGGCAGCTCGCGGAGCTGATGGTGGGCAGCGAACTGCCCACCCCGGAGACCGCCGAGTCCACGGTCACCGACAAGCCCGTCGTCGAGGTCAAGGGCCTCACGGTCTACGCCAGCGGGGGCGCCTCCCTGGGAGAGCTCGCCGAGCCCGCGGGCACCGGTCTGCTGACGGAGGAGGTGTCGGAGGCCGACGGTGTGCGCCGCGTCCTGGACGACATCACCTTCACCATCCACGCGGGCGAGGTCATGGGCGTCGCCGGCGTCGAGGGCAACGGCCAGAGCGAGCTCATCGAGGCGCTGATCGGCCTGAAGAACGCCGACTCCGGGACCATCGCCTTCCTCGGTGAGGAGATCACCTCCTGGGCCACCCGGAAGCGCCGGGAGAAGGGCATCGGGTACATCCCCGAGGACCGGCACCGCCAGGGCCTGCTGCTGGAGGCCCCGCTCTGGGAGAACCGGATCCTCGGACACGTCACCGAGCGCCCCAACGCCAAGGGCTTCTGGATCGACCCCAAGGGTGCCCAGGAGGACACCCGGCGGATCGTGAAGGACTACGACGTCCGCACCCCCGGCATCGACGTCACCGCGGCCTCCCTCTCCGGCGGCAACCAGCAGAAGCTGATCGTCGGCCGGGAGATGAGCCACGCGCCCAAGTTCCTGATCGCCGCCCACCCCACCCGCGGTGTGGACGTCGGCGCGCAGGCCGCGATCTGGGACCACATCCGCGCGGCGCGCCGCGAGGGCCTGGCCGTACTGCTGATCTCCGCCGACCTGGACGAGCTCATCGGCCTGTCCGACACCCTGCGGGTGATCTACAACGGCAGGCTGGTCGCCGACGCCGACCCCGCCACCATCACTCCGGAGGAACTGGGCTCGGCCATGACCGGCGCCGCGTCCGGTCATCTGGAACACGTCGACGAAGCAGCCGCCCCGGAGGACGAGGCCCGATGAAGAAGTTCGACAAGGAGCGCGCGCTCCTCGCGGTGGCCGGTCCGGTCCTCGCGCTCGTCGCGGCGATCGTGCTGACCTCGATCGTGCTGATCGCCTCGGGCAAGAACCCGTTCGAGCCCTACCGGCTGATGCTGGAGCAGGTGGGGTTCTCCGACATCCAGGTTCTGATCATCAACCAGGCGTCGCTGTACTACATCGCCGCTCTCGCGGTGGCCCTCGGCTTCCGTATGAACCTGTTCAACATCGGTGTCGACGGGCAGTACCGTCTGGCCGCCATGATGACCGCGGTCGTCGGCGCGCATGTGGCCCTGCCGTCCTTCCTGCAGGTCCCGATGCTCCTGCTGGTGGGTCTGCTCACCGGTGCCTTCTGGGCCGGCATCGCGGGCGTCCTGAAGGTCACCCGTGGTGTCAGCGAGGTCGTCTCGACGATCATGCTCAACGCCATCGCCACCAGCGTGATCGGCTATCTCACCCTCACCGACAACTTCGGTGTGCTGGTCGGTGACAACATCACCACCGGCGTGATGAAGGAGTCCGGCTGGGTGCCCGGCATCAACCTCGGCGCCGACGTCGGCGAGATCTACGGCCTGGTCTTCCTCGCCGTCCTCCTGGGCATCGGTTACTGGCTCGTCCTGAACCGCACGCGCTTCGGCTTCGACCTGCGGGCCACCGGCGCCTCCGAGACCGCCGCCGCGGCCTCCGGCGTCGACGCCAAGAAGATGGTCTTCACGGCGATGCTGATCTCCGGTGGTGTCGCCGGTCTGTCCGGCCTGCCGCTGCTGCTCGGCGACTCCCACACCTACGCCCTGACCTTCCCGGCCGGTCTCGGCTTCACCGCCATCGGCATCGCCCTGCTGGGCCGCAACAACCCCGGCGGCATCGCGCTCGCCGCGCTGCTGTGGGCCTTCCTGGACAAGGCGTCCCCGGCTCTCGACTACGCGACCCCGGTCGCGTACGAGAAGGAGATCGCCACGATCATGCAGGGTCTGATCGTCTTCGCGGTCGTCATCTCCTACGAGGCCGTGCGCCAGTGGGGCCTGCGCCGCCAGCAGAAGCGGGTCGGCGCGGAGCTGGCAGCCGCGGCCGCCGGCAACAACAACCACAAGAAGGAGGTGGCTGCCTGATGACCACCGCGACCGTCGCGAAGCCGAAGGCGCAGCAGCCCGGCAAGGGCAGCCGCCGTGTCTCTCTCCCCGTGCTCCTGCTCGTCATCGCGGGTGTGCTGGTGCTCACCTCGATCGTCCGCCTGATCAGCGGCGCGGAGGGGATCACCTCGACCGGGCAGATGTCCACCGCCCTGCGCCTGGCCGTCCCGATCGGCCTCGCGGGCCTCGGCGGCCTGTGGTCCGAGCGTTCCGGCGTCGTCAACATCGGCCTCGAGGGCATGATGATCCTCGGCACCTGGTTCGGCGCCTGGGCCGGCTACCAGTGGGGCCCGTGGACGGGTGTCGTCTTCGGCATCATCGGAGGCGCCCTCGGCGCCGTCCTGCACGCCATCGCCACCGTCACCTTCAATGTGAACCACATCGTTTCCGGTGTGGCCATCAACATCCTGGCCCTCGGCGCCACGCGCTATCTGTCGAAGTTCACCTTCGAGAACCAGCCGCAGGGCTCCTCCAAGCAGTCCCCGCCGATCGACTCGCTGGGCACCTTCGACATCCCCGGTCTGTCCAGCTGGCTGGACACGCTGAACCAGAAGCACTGGTTCCTGGTGTCGGACGTCGCGGGCCTGATCGGCGGCCTGTTCACCGACCTGTCGCCGCTCACCGTGATCGCGGTGGCCCTCGTCCCGGTCACCTGGTGGGTGCTGTGGCGCACCGCCTTCGGTCTGCGGCTGCGCTCCTGCGGCGAGAACCCGGTGGCGGCCGAGTCGCTCGGCGTCAACGTCTACAAGTACAAGTACATCGCCGTGATCATCTCCGGTGGTTTCGCGGGTCTCGGCGGTGCGTTCCTGTCGATCGTGGCGTCCAACGTGTACCTGGACGGCCAGACGGCCGGCCGCGGTTACATCGGTCTGGCCGCGATGATCTTCGGCAACTGGATGCCGGGTGGACTCGCCCTCGGCGCGGGCCTGTTCGGCTACACCGACAGCCTCAACCTGCGCGGCGGCACCACCAACGTCCACGCGCTGATCCTGCTGCTCGCGATCCTGCTGGTGTTCGGCGCCGCGTACCTGGCCTGGCGCAAGCGCTACCTTCCCGCGCTGATCACGGCCGTCGTCTCGGCCCTGATGTTCGTCTGGTACGTCAGCACCAACGAGGTCCCCAAGCAGCTGGTGAGCGCCACCCCGTACATCGTCACCCTGCTGGTGCTCTCGCTGTCCGCGCAGAGCCTGAGGATGCCGAAGGCGGACGGTCTGCCGTACCGGAAGGGGCAGGGCAAGTGACCCCGCCCGCGACGGTCGACTGGGCGGCCCTGCGGGAGGAGGCGCGCACCGCGATGGCCCGCGCGTACGCCCCCTACTCGGGCTACCCGGTCGGCGCGGCCGCCCTCGTCGACGACGGGCGGGTCGTCACGGGCTGTAACGTCGAGAACGCCTCGTACGGTCTCGGCCTGTGTGCCGAGTGCGGGCTGGTCTCGCAGTTGCAGAACACCGGGGGCGGGAGGCTGACGCACTTCACCTGTGTGGACGGCGAGGGCGAGATCCTCGTCCCCTGCGGGCGCTGCCGGCAGCTGCTCCACGAGTTCGGCGGCCCCGGCCTGCTGCTCGAGACCCCGGCCGGGATCCTGCCGCTCTCCGAGATGCTGCCGCAGGCCTTCGGGCCGGACCATCTCACCAAGTGACTCCCGTGCGGCCCCTGCGTGCCACGCCCGTGGTGCGCAGGGGCCGCGCACCTTCGAACTTCGGAAGGAAGCCATGGCCATGGACGCCATCTCCGTCATCCGCACCAAGCGGGACCGCGATGAGCTCAGCGACGAGCAGATCGACTGGGTCATCGACGCCTACACGCGGGGCGAGGTCGCCGACGAGCAGATGTCCTCCCTCGCGATGGCCGTCCTGCTCAACGGCATGAACCGGCGGGAGATCGCCCGCTGGACCGCGGCGATGATCGCCTCGGGCGAGCGCATGGACTTCTCGTCGCTGTCCCGCCCGACGGCCGACAAGCACTCGACGGGCGGCGTCGGCGACAAGATCACGCTCCCGCTGGCCCCGCTGGTCGCCGCCTGCGGCGCGGCGGTCCCCCAGCTGTCGGGCCGTGGGCTCGGCCACACCGGCGGCACGCTGGACAAGCTGGAGTCGATCCCCGGCTGGCGCGCGCTGCTGTCGAACGAGGAGATGCTGCACGTCCTCGACACCACTGGTGCGGTGATCTGCGCGGCGGGCGACGGCCTGGCGCCGGCGGACAAGAAGCTCTACGCGCTGCGGGACGTGACCGGCACGGTCGAGGCGATCCCCCTGATCGCCTCCTCCATCATGTCGAAGAAGATCGCCGAGGGCACCGGCTCGCTGGTCCTGGACGTGAAGGTCGGCTCCGGCGCCTTCATGAAGACCATCGAGGACGCCCGCGAGCTCGCCTCAACGATGGTGGGCCTGGGCACGGACCACGGGGTGAAGACGGTCGCCCTGCTCACGGACATGTCGACCCCGCTGGGCCTGACGGCGGGCAACGCACTGGAGGTCCGCGAGTCGGTCGAGGTCCTTGCGGGCGGCGGCCCCGCGGACGTCGTGGACCTGACGATCGCCCTGGCGCGGGAGATGCTGGACGCGGCGGGCCTGAAGGACACGGACCCGGCGAAGGCCCTGGCCGACGGCTCCGCGATGGACGTCTGGCGCCGCATGATCGCGGCCCAGGGCGGCGACCCGGACGCTCCGCTGCCCACCTCCCGCGAGCAGCACGTGATCACGGCGCCGTCCTCGGGAGTCCTCAGCCGTCTGGACGCCTACGGCATCGGTGTCGCCGCCTGGCGCCTCGGCGCGGCCGGCGCCGAGGCGCCGGCCGCGCCCGGAAGGAGGACCCGGTGCAGGCGGCGGCGGGCGTCGAGATGCACGCCAAGCCGGGCGACACGGTGACGCAGGGCCAGCCGCTGCTGACCCTGCACACGGACACCCCCGAGCGCTTCGCCTATGCGCTGGAGGCGATCGAGGGCGCGTACGACGTCGCGGCCCCGGGCACGGAGTTCGCGGCCGGGCCGGTCGTGCTGGAGCGTATCGCCTGACCAGGCGTTCTCTCTTTCGGATGAACGGGATCGGTGGACCACCGCCGGTCCCGTTCGTCATGCTGGACTCGGTGACGCACCGACAGGAGACCGCCACGAGCGCACTCACCGTCAGCCAGGATCCCGAGCAGAGCTGGGACGACCTCGTCCGCTTCTGGGAGGAGATGGAATGGCCCGAGGGCAGCAAGGTGGAGATCATCGAGGCGATCATCACCGTGTCACCTGCTCCTGTGTCCCGCCACAACGTGATCACGGAACGTATCCAGCGTCGCCTCTACACTGCCATCCCCGATGACTGGGGGGTCTTCCAGACCTTGGCCATCGCCGTGCCCTCCCGTCTGGGCATGCTCATCCCGGACCTCGTGGTGGCGCCGGTGCCGGAGTGCGCGGAAACGGAGACCCACATCCCGGCCGCCCTCGCCGAACTCGTCGTCGAGGTGACGTCCAAGTCCAACGCCCGCCACGACCGAGTCAGCAAGCCCCCTGCCTACGCCACCGCGGGGATCCCGCTCTATCTCCTCATTGACCGCTGGGCTTCCAACGGTCCGACCGCGACGCTCTACGGAGAACCCAAGGGTGATGTCTACCGCCCCCTGAGCACCGCCAAGTTCGGTGAGGCCATCAGGCTTCCCGCGCCTTTCGACGTCGTCATCGACACCGGCGAGTTCCCCGTCGACTAGCGGCCCGGTCGCCCCGCGCGGATCCGGCGCCGATGAGTACCGGGCGCCCGGCCGGTCTACCGACCGTGGATGCCGAGACACCTGCCGTACTCGTGGTGGCCGGGCCCGTCACGCGGGACGACGTGGCACGGCTCGGCGAGGAGATGAGGGCGCTGATGAAGGACACCGGAGCCGCGGTCGTCGTGTGCGACGTCGCGGCGCTCAGGCCCGTCACCCTGGCCTCGGTGGACGCACTGGCCCGGCTTCAGCTGGCCGTCCGCCGCGCCGGGGGCCGCATCCGATTGCGCGACCCGGCCCCCGCGCTGCGTGCCCTACTCGCTCTGGTCGGCCTCCCCTTCGAGATGGAGGGGGACGTCGAACAGCGGGAACCAGCGCTTGGTGTCGAGGAAGAAGTGGAACCCGGTGAGCCGGCCGTCTGAGATCTCCAGCACCTGGACGGACCAGGCCGTGAAGCCGCCGGTGTCCGGGTCCGGCTTGTACTGGGCGAAGCCCGGCAGGCCGTTCACCGCGACCGGCACGAGCCGGGAGCCCTCGCAGGCGGAGCCGAGCGTCGTCATGAAGCCGGTGATGTCGGACGGGCCGCGCAGCCAGAGGTCGAACGGCGGCATCGTCATCACCGCGTCCTCGTGCAGCAGGGCCGTCAGCGCCTCCATGTCGTACCCCTCGAAAGCGGCCACATAGCGCTCGAGGAGCTTTTGCTGCTCGGGGTCCAGAGGATCGGAGACGGCGGCGTCGGCGCCCTCGCCGCCCCTCTCCGCCAGCGTGGCGCGGGCCCGCTGCAGCGCGCTGTTCACCGAGGGGACCGAGGTGTCGAGCAGCTCCGCGACCTCGCTCGCCTTCCAGGCCAGCACCTCGCGCAGGATGAGCACCGCACGTTGCTTGGGCGGCAGTTGCTGCAGGGCGGCCATGAACGCGAGCCGCACGGACTCCTTCGCCACCGCGGCCTCCTCCGGATCGGTCACCGCGGGCAGTACACGGTTGTCCGGCACCGGCTCGAGCCAGGTGTGGTCCGGACGCGGGGCGAGGGCGGCCCGGGCGAGTGGGGTGGACTCGGTCAGGTCCATGGGGCGTGCGCGCTTGTTGCCCGCGCTCAGCATGTCCAGGCAGACGTTCGTCGCGATCCGGTACAGCCAAGAGCGCAGTGAGGAGCGGCCCTCGAACTTCGCGTGGCTCCGCCAGGCGCGGACCAGTGTGTCCTGCACCGCGTCCTCCGCCTCGAAGGAGGAGCCGAGCATCCGGTAGCAGTAACCGGTCAGCTCGACCCGGTGCCTCTCCAGCAGGACGTCGAGGTCCTCCGCCGTCGCCGTGCCGTCAACCATGGTCCACCCACCCCAGCGGCCGTTCCTGTCGCGCATCGTCGCGCCCCAGCACTCCGGAAGCTACCGCAGCCCACTGACAACGACCCCCCGAGTGGGGAAAAGGGCAGGTGAGCACGGCTTCTGCGATCCTGCGCAGACCGCCGCCGCAGCGCGCGCTACGCCACCCGGACCGCCAGACGGGCCGCCCTCGAACCGAACAGCGTGATGGTCACGACGCCGAGCACCGCCAGCACGCCCATACCCGCGGTTCCGGCCCAGCCACCCGCGTGGAACGCAACCGCGCCGAGCGTGCTGCCCGTGCTGGAGCCGATGTAGTAGGCCGACTGGTAGAGGGCGGACGCCTGGGCGCGGCCCCGCTTCGCGGTGTGGCTGACGGCCGAGGACGCCACCGCGTGGCCCGTGAAGAAGCCCGCGGTGATCAGGACCAGTCCCAGCAGCACCAGCGGCAGGGTGGACGCCAGGGACAGCAGCAGTCCCGTCGTCGTGGTCCCGGCCGCCAGGTACAGCGCCCCGCGGCGGCCCAGCCGGCCCACCAGCCGGCCGGCCGTCGACGCCGTCACCGTACCGACCAGGTACACCAGGAAGATCGACCCGATGACGCCCTGGGGCAGGCCGAACGGCCGGTCCGTCAGACGGTAGCCGATCACCGTGTAGACCCCGCCGAACACCGTCATGAACAGTGCGCCGATCGCGTAGAGCCGGCGCAGCAGCGGATCGGCGAGGTGGTCGCGGACGGTGCGGGCGAGGACGCGCGGGTGCAGCGAGCCGGCCTTGAAGTGCTTCGGCTCCGGCAGCAGCAGCCGGAAGGCCAGCGCGCAGGCGACCGCGATCACCCCGATCGTGCCGACGGCGACCCGCCAGCCCCACTCCTGCGCGACCCAGCCGGTGATCACCCGGCCGCTCATGCCCCCGACGCTGTTGCCTGCGACGAACAGGCCGATCGCCGTGATCAGGGCCTTGGGGGTGACCTCCTCGGCCAGGTACGCGGTCGCCGAGGCCGGCAGCCCGGCCAGCGCCGCGCCCTGCACCGCGCGCAGTGCGATCAGCGTGCCGAGCGACGGGGCGAAGGGAACCAGCAGACCGACCGTCACCGCGACCGCCAGCGACGCAGTCATCAGCGTGCGCCGTCCGAACCGCTCGGAGAGCGCGCTCATGGGCAGGACGAACAGCGCCAGTCCGCCGGTCGCGCCCGACACGGTCCAGCTCGCCGCGCTCGCGGTCACCCCGAAGTCGCGGGAGACGAGCGGCAGCAGGGCCTGCGTGGAGTAGAGGAGGGCGAAGGTGGCCACGCCCGCGAGGAAGAGGGCGAGACTCACCCGGCGGTAGCCCGGCCCACCCGGGCGCATACGGGAGTCGGCGGTGACGGCGTCGGCGCCCACGACGGTGGACGCCCCGGTATCGGCAGCAGGCATGCATCGAACGTACGGACCCGGGTCCTCATGCGTCCAATGCACAGAAACCCCATAATCGTTCCCATGGCGCATCAGCAGAGGTCAGCGAAGGGCCTGTCATCATCCGGTGACACAAGTGACGCAGCAGACATCGTCACCCTGCTCGCGCCGCGGCTCGCGTACTTCGCGGGTGTCGCGCGGACCGAGCACGTCACGCGGGCCGCGCAGGAGATGCAGGTCCCGCAGTCCACCCTGTCCCGGGCGCTGGTCCGGCTCGAACACGACCTGGGCGTCGAGCTGTTCGCCCGGCGCGGTCGCACGGTCTCGCTCTCCCCGGCCGGACGCACGTTCCTCGCATCCGTGGAGCGCGCCCTCGGCGAGATCGAGCGGGGCGCCGAGGAGGTGCGCGCGGACGCCGACCCCGCGACCGGCAAGGTCGCCTTCGGCTTTCTGCACACGATGGGCGCCGAGACCGTGCCCGGCCTGATCCACGCCTTCCGCGCCGGCCATCCGCGCGTGCGCTTCAGCCTCGTCCAGAACTACGGCGAGGCAATGCTCGAGAAGCTGCGCGCGGGGGAACTCGACCTGTGCCTCACCTCGCCGGTGCCGGACGCCCCCGACCTCGTCGCGCGCCGCCTCGACGAGCAGAAGCTGCGGCTGGTCGTCCCGGCCGACCACCGGCTCGCGGGCCGCAGGCGCATCCGGCTCGCCGAGACCGCCGAGGAGACCTTCGTGACCCTCGAACCCGGTTACGGGCTGCGCCGTATGACCGACGACCTGTGCCGCGAGGCCGGGTTCACGCCGCGGGTCTCCTTCGAGGGCGAGGAGGCCGAGACGCTGCGCGGCCTGGTGGCGGCGGGGCTCGGCGTGGCGCTGCTGCCGCCGCCCGCCGTGCCCCGCCCCGGGGTCGTCGAACTGACCGTCACTGCACCGCGCGCGGTGCGGGAGATCGGCGTCGCATGGCTCGAGGGGCATGTCGACACACCGCCGGTGGCCGCGTTCAAGAGCTTTCTGCTGTCACGGAGAGGACAGCTCCTGCCCGACTGACCGCACGGGCCGCCGGGGCCCACCCGTGAGCCGCACACGGCCGCGTACGGTGTGCCGCGGCGGCGCCCCTCACCGTCGCAGCGACCGCCCGAACCCGGCCGCCAACGGCATCCTCAGACCCAGGGGAGGCGGAGCCGCCAGCGCGTCCTGCACCGGTCGGGAGAAAGGCAGCCCGAACAGCGCGCCCATCACGAAGTCCTCGGCCAGCGACTGCACTTCGGACCGGTACTGCTGCAACCCGTGCCCGTCCGCATGCACTTCGAAGCGGCAGACGTCGCGATTGGCCTTCTTCGCCCGCTCCGCCAGCCTGAACGACAGCTCGGGATCGGTGCGTTCGTCGTTGGTGCCGTGCACGATCAGCACCTGCCGCCCGGCGAGCTGCCTCACCGGTTCGGGCGACGCGGCCATGTCGTCCTCGGGCAGCCAAGGGGCGAGCGCGAGCACGGAGTTGACGGCAGTGTGCCCGGCGGCGTGCAGGGCGGCCCGGCCGCCCATGCCCACGCCGGCGAGGCAGACGGGCACGTCTCCGTGGCGTCGTACGATCTCGTCCGCCGCCCAGTCGGCATCCTGCGACAGATGCGCCTCGCTGCCGTTCCAGCCGCGGTAGCGGTAGTGCACCACATGGATGACCAGCCCCTCGCCGCGGCCCGCGCGTGCCAGCCGGCGGCCGAGGGCGCGGACCGAGACGGCGGCCATCAGGGGAGAGGGCCTGCGGGCGGAGATCTCGTCGCCTCCCGGCAGGAGCAGCACCGCTCCGTTCACCGTCGCCGGTTCCGGGCCGAGCGCTCTCCCCAGCCGGGCCGTGCGAACCGGCGTCGCTTGATCTGCCATGACAGAACAGTGTCAGAAGCAGCGGTGTACGAAACCCGTCCCGGTGGTCACCTTTGGGTATCGACGCATCGCCGCTCTTCGTGCTCTACGCGCGTAGGCGCTATGGTGCGGCAATGACGAGCCAGCACCAGAACACCCCGAGCCGGGATCAGATCCGCCGGGCTCCCAAGGTCCTGCTGCACGACCATCTCGACGGGGGCCTGCGCCCCGGGACGATGGTCGAACTCGCCCGGGACACCGGCTATGCGCATCTCCCCGAGACGGATCCGGACAAGCTCGGCGTGTGGTTCCGCGAGGCCGCCGACTCGGGTTCGCTGGAGCGGTACCTGGAGACCTTCTCGCACACCGTCGGGGTGATGCAGACCCGCGAGGCGCTGGTGCGGGTGGCCGCCGAGTGCGCCGAGGACCTCGCCGAGGACGGCGTCGTCTATGCGGAGGTGCGCTATGCGCCCGAGCAGCATCTGGAGGGCGGACTCGGCCTCGAGGAGGTCGTCGAGGCCGTCAACGAGGGCTTCCGTCAGGGCGAGCGGCGGGCCAGGGAGAACGGACACCGCATCCGGGTCGGCGCGCTGCTCACCGCCATGCGGCACGCGGCCCGTGCGCTGGAGATCGCCGAACTGGCGAACCGCTACCGGGATCTCGGCGTGGTCGGCTTCGACATCGCCGGAGCCGAGGCCGGTTACCCGCCCACCCGGCACCTGGACGCCTTCGAGTACCTCAAGCGCGAGAACAACCACTTCACCATCCACGCCGGAGAGGCCTTCGGGCTGCCGTCCATCTGGCAGGCGCTTCAGTGGTGCGGCGCCGACCGGCTCGGTCACGGGGTGCGGATCATCGACGACATCCAGGTTCTCGACGACGGTTCGGTCAAGCTCGGGCGCCTCGCCTCGTACGTGCGCGACAAGCGCATCCCGCTCGAGCTGTGCCCCAGCTCCAATCTGCAGACCGGGGCGGCCGACTCGTACACGGACCACCCCATCGGGCTGCTGCGACGGCTGCACTTCCGTGCCACGGTGAACACGGACAACCGTCTGATGTCGGGGACGAGCATGAGCCGGGAATTCGACCATCTGGTCGAGGCATTCGGTTACACACTCGAGGATCTTCAATGGTTCTCTGTCAATGCTATGAAGTCAGCATTCATTCCTTTCGATGAACGGCTGGCGATGATCAATGACGTCATCAAGCCGGGATACGCAGAATTGAAGTCCGAATGGCTGTTCAAGCAGACCGCCTCCACCAGCGGTTCTGCGGAGTCCGAGGACTGATCGGCTCGTTTTCGGGGCGGCCGGGAGCCATTTTCCCGGCCGCTTTGTGATGTTTGCGGATCGCCGATTCACGTGTTTACGGTTCAGGACCGCTCACATCTCCGTCAACGGACCAAGGACGCGTTCATCATGAAGCAGTCTGCTGCCAAGACCCTCGGTGTCGCCGCTCTCGGTGCCGCCTTCGCCGCCACGGGCGCCGGTGTTGCGAGCGCCGCCCCGGCCACGCCGGACGTCGCCGGGCTCGACACCGTCTCCCAGGCACTGCCGGTGGCCGGTGTCGCCGGGATGGTGCCCGGCGCGGGTGAGGCGCTCGGCCAGGGGCAGAGCGCGCTCGGCCGGGCGGTGAGTGCCGCGCAGCCTGCCGCCCACCAGGCCGTCTCCGACGGTCCTGCGGCCCCGGTCACCGGGCTGCTCGGTGGTCTGCCGGTCAAGGGACTGCCCACCCACGGCCTGCCGCTGAACGGCATCCCGCTGGGCTGACGCGACGGGTTCGACGCACGTGAAGGGGCGCCCCGGGTCGGGGCGCCCCTTCACGTGCGTGCGGTGCCGGAGCACCGGCCGTCACCAGGCCGTGTGTGCGCCCGCCTTCTCCTCCGAGGGGAACAGGATCCACAGGGCTATGTAGAGCAGGAACTGGGGGCCGGGCAGCAGGCACGACAGCACGAAGATCACGCGCATCGTGGTGGCGGAGGTGCCGAAGCGCCGTGCCAGCGCTGCGCACACTCCGCCGATCATCCGTCCGTGAGTGGGGCGGGCCAGGGCGGTCATGGTGACTCCTTCGCGAACCGTAGCCGGGAATCCGGTCCCGGCGGCTGCCGGGACGGCCGATCGCGTCCGGGTCCCCGATGCCTTCCGTGTTGTTCGGCGTGAGGCTTCCTCGTCGCTTTCGATGTCCTTCACGCTACGGGGACGAAGGGGGGCGAAGCGTCACTCTAGGGAGCTATCCCGACCCTGGGAATCGTCGGGGTCCGCCCCTGGGACGGCTCCTCCCTGGGGTGGGCGGACCGGCGACGGTGCTCGGCCAGGCGGCGGAGCCGGTACCGCGCCGCGGGGACGACCAGCAGGTGGGCCAGCGCCACCCCGACCGTGCTGAGCAGGATGGTGTCGATGTCAACGACCTGACCGGGGACCCCGGTCTGCGCCAGCTCGATGGCCAGGGAGATCAGACTGCCCGCGGCGACCGTACGGGCCAGCGAGGCGAACGGCGAGACGTGGAGCCGGCCGCCCGCCATGGGCAGCAGCACGCCGAGCGGAGCGAGCAGCGCGAGCCCCTTCCCGATGCGCCGGGCGGCCTCCGGCCAGCCCAGCACGAGGTCGGCTCGGATACCGGCGAGCGGATGGAGGTTGGCGGGCCTCACCCAGGGCACGTCCAGCGGGCGCAGTGTGATCCAGGCGACGAGCACGAGATGTGCGACGAGGAGGACACCCCCTGCCACACGGACGCGGATCACGGCACTGCCGCCGATCGAGCCTTGACGCTGCACGCCCCCCAAGACGCCGTCTCCGGTGCCTCCGGTTCCGTGTCGCGCCGCCGGCATATGAACCGTTCCTCACACGATCCCGGCGCGAGGAACCGGAGGGAGGACGCCGGTGCGGTCGCTCAGGGGGAGGTGACCTCGGTGGACGGCGGCGGCTTCTCGCCCGGGTGGGTGCGCACATCGGTCGTGCACTCGTACCGGCGCAGTTGCTGGGCGTCCGATCCGCCGAGCACGACCGTGCCGTCGTCGGCGGCGGTGGCCTCGGAGTCGGCGAACGTGCACACGATCTGCGCCAGGGCGAAGGGGGTGAGGTCCTGCACCCGGGTGCTCAGCCGGAAGGTGTCCTCCGGGTCCCTGCCGCGCGGCCCGCCCACCTTGACGCCCTCCGACACGTCCGTCGTGTAGCCCGCCTGCTTCTCCGCGGCGGACGGTTTCGCGGCGAGCTGGTCGAGCAGCCCCTGGGCCACCAGCACCCGCCGCTCGGCCTCGGCCGTGCCGTCCGGGATGCGCACCGAACGGTCCACCGTCACCAGCTGCGAGGCGCACAGCAGGAAGACCTGGACCGGAATGCCGTGACCCGCCTGGGTGGACAGATCCGCGCCGGACAGGGCGCACGGCATCCGGGAGGGCGCGGGGCCGAAGTCCGTCGGCACCTGGGTGGAGCGGATGCCGCAGCCGGCCAGCAGCGCGGCCAGCAGCGGAACGGCGAGCCAGGGGCGCACGCCACGTCCTCTCATCGGGCGTTCCCCTCCGTGCCGTTCCCGTTCCGCTTCTCCTCCTCGACCAGCGGCGACGCGTCGCGCGGCAGGCGGAGCGTGAACACCGCCCCGCCCTCGGGGGAGTTGGCGGCCGTGATCTCGCCGCCGTGGATGTGCGCGTTCTCCATCGCGATGGACAGCCCGAGGCCGCTGCCCTCGGAGCGCGGCCGTGAGGCGCTGGCCTTGTAGAAGCGGTCGAAGACATGCGGCAGGACGTCCTCGGGGATGCCGGGACCGTGGTCGCGCACCTCGATGACGAGCTCTTCGCCCTCCTCGCGCACCGCGACCCGGACCGGCGAACCGCCGTGCTTGAGCGCGTTGCCGATCAGGTTCGCCAGGATCACGTCGAGGCGGCGCGGGTCGAGGCGGGCCATGATGCCCCGCTCGGCATTCAGTTCGACGGCGTCCAGCCATGCGCGGGCGTCGATGCACGCGGTGATCTGGTCGGCGATGTCCACGTAGTCGAGCACCAGCCGGGCCGTGCCCGCGTCGAAGCGGGTGACCTCCATCAGGTTCTCGACGAGGTCGTTCAGCCGCCGGGTCTCGCTGACCACCAGCCGTACGGCCGGCTCGATCATCGGGTCGAGACCGCCCGTCCCGGCGTCCAGCTCCTCCTCCAGGACCTCGGTGACGGCCGTGATCGCGGTGAGGGGCGTCCGCAGTTCGTGGGACATGTCGGCGACGAAGCGGCGGGAGGCCTCCTCGCGGGAGCTCATGTCCGCGACCTTCTTCTCCAGCGACTCCGCGGCGCTGTTGAACGTCCGGGACAGCTCCGCCAGTTCGTCGGTGCCCGAGACGCGCAGCCGGGTGTCCAGCTGGCCCTCGCCGAGGCGACGGGCCGCGATGCCGAGGCGGTGCACCGGCTTGAGCACGGTCGTGGCGGCCGCCTGTGCGAGCAGGGCCGAGCCGATGAGCGCGAGTCCGGTGGCGATGCCGAGCGACCAGGCGAGGGAGTTGAGGTCCTTGGCCTCCGGCTCCAGGGACTTGAGCATGTAGCCGGTCGGGCCGCCGCCGATCACCTTCGCGCCGCCCACCAGGTACGGTTTGTCGCCGTCGACGATCCGCTGCCAGTAGAGGTGGTAGGCGTGCCCGCCCGCCGACGACGCCGACTGCTGCTTGTTCACCGCCTTCTGCAGGGACTTCGGCACGTCCTCCAGCGTGAAGGTGTCCAGGTCGGAGTTGCCGACGACGGTCCTGCCCTGCTCGTCGGTCGCGACCAGGAGCACGCTGAAGCGCTGGCTGCTGTTCGCCATCTGCCCTGCGGTGTGCTGCAGTTCGTCCTGTGTCGGATGCACCGGCAGCGAACTCGCCCGGTTCTGCATCTCCTGCTGGAAGTCGCGCAGCACCGCGTCCTGGGTACGGGTGAGGACGGCCTCGCGGTTGAGCCAGTACGCGATGGCGGACGCCGACACGGCGGCGGTCAGCGCCACGAGCCCGAAGACGACGACCAGGCGCAGCCTGAGGCTCGTGAAGCGGATGCGTGACTGTACGGTCCTGCGTGCCGCGGACAAGCCGCGGCGTCCCCCCTGCGGATCCGTCACTGAGGGGCGTCCAGCCGGTAGCCGACGCCGCGGACCGTACGGATCAGTGTGGGGGACGACGGGACGTCCTCGACCTTGGCGCGCAGCCGCTGCACGCAGGCGTCGACGAGCCGGGAGTCGCCCAGGTAGTCGTGCTCCCACACCAGCCGGAGCAACTGCTGGCGGGACAGCGCCTGGCCGGGCCGACGGCTGAGCTCCAGCAGCAGCCGCAGCTCGGTCGGGGTCAGCTGGAGGTCCTCGCCGTTCTTGGTGACCGTCATCGCCGACCGGTCGATGACGACGTTGCCGAACGTCGCCGAGTCGCTGGACTCGCGCTCGCCGCGCCGCAGCACGGCCCGGATCCGGGCGTCGAGCACCCTGCCCTGCACGGGCTTGACGACGTAGTCGTCCGCGCCCGACTCGAGCCCCACCACGACGTCGATGTCGTCGCTGCGCGCGGTCAGCAGGATGATCGGCAGCTGGTCGGTGCGCCGGATGCGCCGGCACACCTCGAACCCGTCGATGCCCGGCAGCATCACGTCCAGCACGATCAGGTCCGGCCGCTGTTCGCGCAGCAGTTTGAGACCGTCCTCTCCGGTGGCAGCGGTGGCCACACGGTGTCCCTGGCGCGTCAAAGAGAGCTCCAGGGCCGTTCGGATGGCGTCGTCGTCCTCGATCAGCAACAGGGAAGGCACGGGGGCCATTCTGGCCCATGCCGTGGCCGTCTTTCGACCGTTGGAGCGCTCCCGCTCGTCTTGTCCCGCGAGGCGCCGACGGCGGTGGGCGGTTGCGTAGCCGCACGACTCTCCTCCGTGTTCGTGCCGAGGTGTCGCTGCGCACCGCCCCTGTGACAGGTCTGTGACAGTCGGCGGACACGGCGATGAAGTGGGCCGGGCAAGCTTTTCGACACAAGCAGGGCCGCACGGATGACCGGGGACTCCACGACGGGGGGCGCGAGATGAACACGCTGCACAGCACCAGCACGGGCGCAGTTGTCACGCGTCTGCACGATGTCACCCGGAACACCGAGAAGTCCGGTGCCGTGAGCGGGCGGGGGTGCGCTCGCGGCACCGGGCGTCAGCACACCGGTTACATCACGGTGGTTGACGCACGCACGGGGGAAGCTCACGGGGGAACCGCGTACGGGGAGGCCTCGGGGGAGGGCCGTTCGGCGACCGAGGCGGAGTTCACCGCCTATGTCGAGGAGCGCCGCGCCTCCCTGTACGCAACCGCCTACCACCTGACCGGTGACCGCTTCGAGGCCGAGGACCTGCTGCAGAGCGCGCTGTTCTCGACGTACCGGGCCTGGGACCGGATCAGCGACAAGGCCGCCGTGGGGGGCTATCTGCGGCGGACGATGACCAACCTGCACATCAGCGCGTGGCGCCGCCGCAAGCTGAACGAGTACCCGACCGAGGAGCTGCCGGAGACCGCCGGTGACACGGACGCGATGCGCGGCACCGAACTGCGCGCCGTCCTGTGGCAGGCGCTGGCCCGGCTGCCCGAACTCCAGCGCACCATGCTGGTCCTGCGCTACTACGAGGGCCGCACGGACCCGGAGATCGCGGAGATCCTCGACATCAGTGTCGGCACGGTGAAGTCGAGCATCTGGCGGTCGCTCCGCCGGCTGCGCGAGGACGAGGTCCTCAGCTTCGGCCGTGACGAGGAGGAGTCCTTCGGGGAGCTTGTCGCCTGAGGGATGAGGGGCTCGGGGGAGCCCCGCAGGGGGGAACACGGGGGAGCGGCAACGGGGGGCCGCTGGGGGGGAACAACGGGGTCACGGGGGACCACGGGGGAAGTTCCACCACGGGGGGAGAGCGGGACTGGAGGGCCGGGGGGTCCGTCCAGTCCCGTTTTTCTTTTTTCTTTACGGCTTTCCTCAGGGCGGGTCAGGCGGCCGTGCGCAGCGCCGAGCGCCGTCCCGCGGCCGCGGCGGCCAGCCGGCTCAGCGCCTCGTCCCGGCCGCAGGCGTGGGCGCCCAGGCCGGTCTGGCGGGCGACGATCGACCGTTCCGCCCGCATCAGCCGCCAGCCGCGACGCAGCAGGAACGGGACCGACTTGCGGCCCTCCTTGAGGTCGCGCACGAAGCGGCGGCGGAACGTGGTGACGGGACCGCGGGTCAGGCACAGCGCGTCGGCGAGGAGACCGAGTTCCCTGCACCGCTCCACGACCTCGGCGGCGAAGACGCCCTCCGCGACGAAGACCGGCGTGCGGTCGATGTGCAGTGTGTCCTCGCCCGTGCGCGCGCTGAGCGCGATGTCGTACACCGGGATCGTCGTACGGCCCGTGGCGCACAGTGCGGCGATGGCCGCGACCGCGACGTCCGCGTCCCAGGATCGGGGGTGGTCCCAGTCGATGTCCGAACTCCCCTCCACCAGGGGCAGCGTCGGGTCGTCGCCCTCCTTGTAGAAGTCGTCGAGCCGCAGCACGGGGAGCCCGGAGAGGGCGGCGACGAGGGACTTGCCGGAACCGGAGGGGCCGCAGAGCAGCACGACGCGGGCGGGGGCCGGGGGATGAGGACTCACGAGACACCAGTCTGACGCATTGCGTCCACCTGGCCGACCCCGCGGGTCGACGTTTGGAGCACAGATCACACCTCAACTACCCTGTGTGCCGACATGATTACCTTGAGCACGGAGAAGGTGGCAGCAGCCATGGCACGACACGCTTCCCCCAGGAACCCCGCCGTCCGGCGGACTTTCGTCGCCCTGGCGACCACGGGCGCCGCGCTGGCGGCGGGTGCGGCCACGGCGTCGGCGGACTCCGCTCCGGTCCTGGACGGGGCGGCGCGGCCCGCGTCGCTCGGCCACACCGACCCGCAGGCGGCGCTGTCGGCGTTGACCGGGACCGTGGGACATGCGACCGGTCCGGTCGCGGGCCTCAAGCCCAACCCGCTGGCGGGTACGGGAGTCGACCCGCTCGACAACGGAGTCGCCACCCAGGTGGCCGACTTCGCGCCGCTGTCCTCACAGGCCCTGACCCGGCCGGTGGCGCAGGCGCCGTCGCTGGGCGGTGTGCCGCTGCTCGGGCAGGTGCTCGGCGCGGTGCACTGAGCGGTTGTGCGCGGCCCGGACGGCGGAGAGCCGCGTTTCCCCCGGACGGCGGGGAGACGCGGCTCTTCGGTCCTCGGGCGTCAGTACGACGAACCGGACGCGCCCAGTGACCCCGTGGGGTGCCAGACCGTCTTCGTCTCCAGGAAGGCCGTCAGTCGCTCGGTGCCCGGAGCCGACGAGTAATCCACAGGCTGTGGACGAAGAACGCGCTTCAGATTGTCCGCCGCGGCGATCTCCAGCTCCTTCGCCAGCACCTCGTCGGCGCCGGCCAGATCGATCGCGTTGACGTCCTGGTGGGCGGCGAGTGGCGCCGCGATCTCCGCCGTGCGGCCGGAGAGGACGTTGACGACTCCGCCCGGCAGGTCGGAGGTGGCCAGGACCTCCCCGAGGGAGAGGGCCGGGAGCGGGGAGTTCTCGCTCGCGATCACCACCGCCGTGTTGCCGGTCGCGATCACGGGGGCGATCACCGAGACCAGTCCCAGGAACGAGGAGTCCTGCGGGGCGAGGACCACGACCACCCCCGTGGGCTCGGGGGAGGAGAGGTTGAAGAACGGGCCCGCCACCGGGTTGCCGCCGCCGACCACCTGGGCGATCTTGTCGGTCCAGCCCGCATACCAGACCCAGCGGTCGATCGCCGCGTCGACGACCGCGGCCGCCTTGGCCTTCGACAGGCCCTCGGCGTCGGCGACCTCCCGTACGAACTGGTCCTTGCGGCCCTCCAGCATCTCCGCGATGCGGTACAGGATCTGGCCGCGGTTGTACGCCGTCGCGCCCGACCAGCCGCCGAACGCCTTGCGTGCGGCGACCACCGCGTCACGGGCGTCCTTGCGGGAGGACTGCGGTGCGTTCGCCAGCCAGTTGCCCTTGGAGTCCGCCACCTCGTACACCCGGCCGCTCTCGGAACGCGGGAACTTCCCGCCGACGTACAGCTTGTAGGTCTTGAAGACCGAGAGCCGTTCGAACTTCTCGGACTTCTCGCTCTTCTCGGACTTCTCAGACATCGAGGTACGCCTCCAGGCCGTGGCGACCGCCCTCGCGGCCGAAGCCCGACTCCTTGTAGCCGCCGAACGGCGAGGTCGGGTCGAACTTGTTGAACGTGTTGGACCAGACGACACCGGCGCGCAGCTTGTTCGCGACGGCCAGGATCCGGGAGCCCTTCTCCGTCCAGATGCCGGCGGAGAGGCCGTACTGGGTGTTGTTGGCCTTGGCCACGGCCTCTTCCGGCGTGCGGAAGGTGAGGACGGACAGCACCGGGCCGAAGATCTCGTCGCGGGCGATGGTGTGCGCCTGGGTGACGTTCGTGAAGAGCGTCGGGGCGAACCAGTAGCCGGAGGAGGGGAGTTCGCACGCGGGGGACCAGCGCTCGGCGCCCTCCGCCTCGCCCTGCTCGGCGAGCGCGGTGATCCGGGCCAGCTGCTCGGCGGAGTTGATCGCGCCGATGTCGGTGTTCTTGTCCAGCGGGTCGCCGAGGCGCAGGGTCGACAGCCGGCGCTTGAGGGACTCCAGCAGCTCGTCCTGGATCGACTCCTGGACCAGAAGGCGGGAGCCCGCGCAGCAGACCTGGCCCTGGTTGAAGAAGATGCCCGTCACGATGCCCTCGACGGCCTGGTCCACGGGTGCGTCGTCGAAGACGATGTTGGCGCCCTTGCCGCCCAGTTCGAGGGTGAGCTTCTTGCGGGTGCCCGCGACCGTGCGCGCGATCTCCTTGCCGACGGCCGTGGACCCGGTGAAGGCGACCTTGTTCACGTCCGGGTGCGCGACGAGCGCGGCACCCGCGTCGCCGTAGCCCGGAAGGATGTTGACGACACCCTTGGGCAGGCCCGCCTGGCGGCAGACGTCCGCGAAGAACAGGGCCGACAGGGGCGTGGTCTCCGCGGGCTTCAGCACGACCGTGTTGCCCGTCGCCAGCGCCGGGGCGATCTTCCACGCCAGCATCAGCAGGGGGAAGTTCCAGGGGATGACCTGCCCCGCGACACCCAGCGGCCGCGGGTCGGAGCCGAAGCCCGCGTGGCCGAGCTTGTCGGCCCATCCGGCGTAGTAGAAGAAGTGCGCTGCGACCAGGGGCAGGTCGGCGTCGCGCGTCTCCTTGATCGGCTTGCCGTTGTCCAGCGTCTCCAGGACCGCGAGCTCACGGCTGCGCTCCTGGATGATGCGGGCGATACGGAAGAGGTACTTGGCGCGCTCGGAGCCGGGCAGCGCCGACCACTTCCCGAAGGCCTTGCGGGCGGCGCTGACCGCGCGGTCCACGTCCGCCTCGCCGGCCCGGGCGACCTCGGAGAGGACCTCCTCGGTGGACGGGCTGACGGTCTTGAAGACCTTGCCGTCGGCCGCCTCCGTGAACTCGCCGTCGATGAACAGGCCGTACGAGGGCGCGATGTCGACGACCGCGCGGGACTCGGGTGCGGGTGCGTATTCGAAAGCCATGGAGGATCAGTCCACCGTCACGTAGTCGGGACCGGAGTAGCGGCCGGTGGCCAGCTTCTGGCGCTGCATCAGCAGGTCGTTCAGGAGGGAGGAGGCGCCGAAGCGGAACCAGTGGTTGTCCAGCCAGTCCTCGCCCGCCGTCTCGTTGACCAGGACCAGGAACTTGACGGCGTCCTTCGAGGTGCGGATGCCGCCGGCCGGCTTCACACCGACCTGGACCCCGGTCTGCGCGCGGAAGTCGCGGACGGCCTCCAGCATGAGGAGGGTGTTCGCGGGCGTGGCGTTCACCGCAACCTTGCCGGTCGAGGTCTTGATGAAGTCGGCTCCGGCAAGCATGCCGAGCCAGCTCGCCCGACGGATGTTGTCATACGTCGACAGCTCGCCGGTCTCGAAGATGACCTTCAGCCGGGCGGAGGTCCCGCAGGCCTCCTTCACGGCGACGATCTCGTCGTACACCTTCATGTACCTGCCCGCGAGGAACGCCCCGCGGTCGATGACCATGTCGATCTCGTCCGCACCCGCCGCCACGGCCTCGCGCACGTCGGCCAGCTTCACGTCGAGCGCGGCGCGGCCCGCCGGGAAGGCGGTGGCGACGGACGCGACCTTCACACCGGAGCCCGCGACGGCCTCCTTCGCGACGGCCACCATGTCGGGATAGACGCAGACGGCCGCGGTCGTGGGGGTCGTGCGGTCCGTCGGATCGGGGTGGACCGCCTTGGCGCCGAGCGCCCGGACCTTGCCCGGGGTGTCCGCGCCTTCCAGCGTCGTCAGGTCGACCATCGAGATGGCGAGGTCGATGGCGTACGCCTTCGCGGTGGTCTTGATGGAACGGGTGCCGAGCGAGGCGGCGCGCGCCTCCAGGCCGACCGTGTCGACGCCGGGCAGCCCGTGCAGGAACCGGCGCAGCGTGCTGTCGGACGCGGTGACGTCCGCCAGGGCGGTGGGGGTACCACCCTGCTGGCGCGGGGCCGAGGCTTCGGGGGAGGGTGCAGAGGTGGGCATGGTCACCAGCCGAGCATATCTACGCGCGTAGCGGCTGTACAGCCCCCCGAGGTCCCGGATACGGACCGGACACGGGCCCGCATCATGTCGTGCCGCGCCCGGGACCGGCCGGGGGGTACGGGGTGACCGTCGGGCAGAATCGGTTCCATGACGACCCCGGAACACCAGCCGCCCGCGCCGGACCACTCGGCACCCGAGTCCCGGGACCGTGTCTACCGGTCGCCTGCCGGCATCGCGGCCGGTGTGCTGCTGCTCGCCATCGCGCTCTGGCTCGGCATCGACGCGCTGGTCTCCGCCCACGGCCGCACACCCTGGCTGGCGCTGGCCGCCTTGATCCTGGTGCTGCCGACGTTCGCCGCCTTCACCGTGCGACCGGCCGTCTTCGCGAACGACGAGCGGCTGCGCATCCGCAACCCGCTCCGGGTGATCGTGCTGCCCTGGGGTTCGGTGGCGTCGCTCCAGTCCGGCTACTCGAACGAGGTCGTCGCCACGTCCGGTACCAAGTTCCAGCTGTGGGCGATTCCCGTCTCGCTGCGCGCCCGCAAGAAGGCGGCGCGGCAGCAGAGCATGGCCGCCGCGCGTGCGGCCGGCGCGGCGTCGGGCGGCCGTTCGCGCGGGCGGTCCTCGGCCGTCCCGGACAGGCCCACCCGCGCCCAGACCGACCAGGTCATGGACGAACTGAGGGAACTGTTCGAGACCCATGGCGCGTCCGAGCGCGCCCAGGGCGAACCGAGCGTCCGCTGGGCGTACGAGATCATCGGCCCGGCGGTGGCCGGCGCGGTCCTGCTGGCGGTTCTGCTGGCGATCGGCTGACGGCGACTGCCTCCGGGTCCGTGTCCGGACCCGGACGGCGAGGCCGCGGGCGCCCGGGGGCGCCGACGGGTGGTGGTCCGGGGAACCCGCGGCTGGGCGGCCGTGGCTTCTGTTCTCCGCGTTCGGGCCGTGCTCACGGGGGTGCCGGTGTCCGGCCGGGCGCTCCGGTGCGAGGAACGGCATGGCGGCGCCGGGGCCGGACATGCCGAGGGCCGGCACCCGGGTGCCGGCCCTCGGCATGTCCGATGGGCTCCCGCGCCGGACGGCGCGGGAGCCGATTCACAACGGTCGCACGGCTGTCAGTGGTGCGAGCCCGGCACGACCTGGATGGCATTCGAGGTCGTGATCGGTGCGTGCGAGCTCTCGTCCGCGTAGGCGCGCGTCGAGCCGTTCGTCACCGATATGGCCACCGAGCCGCGGCGCAGGCCCGTCAGCGTCCGGGTCCGCGGGTCGAAGATCGCGGCCTTGCAAGTGCCGTGCGAGAGGCGCCCGCCGGGGGATCGGAGGCCGTCGGTCGAGCGACGGGGCTCCGGTACCGGCGGCGGTCGCCTCGCGTCCGCGGTCTCAGATCCCCGCGGCCGCCGCGAGATCCCGCTTGACGGCACCGAGGAGTTCCACGGCCCTGGCCCGCGCGGCGCCGAGCTCCGCACGGGAGCCGACCGGCACGACGACCTCCAGATAGCACTTGAGCTTCGGCTCGGTGCCGCTCGGCCGGACGACGACCCGGGCGCCGTCGAGGGTGTACCGCAGCCCGTCGGTCGGCGGGAGCGACGCCGTGCCCCGCGTCAGGTCCTCGGCCGTCGTCACCGGCAGACCGCCGAGCCGCACCGGCGGCTGCTCGCGCAGGCGCCGCATCGCGTCCGCGATGACCGACAGGTCCTCGACCCGGACCGAGAGCTGGTCCGTGGCGTGCAGACCGTGCTCCACGGCCAGGTCGTCGAGGAGGTCGAGGAGCGTGCGGCCCTCCTCCTTCAGCACCGAGGCCAGTTCGGTGGCCAGGAGCGCGGCGGTGATGCCGTCCTTGTCGCGCACGCCCGCGGGGTCGACGCAGTAGCCGAGCGCCTCCTCGTAGCCGTAGCGCAGGCCCTCGGCGCGGGCGATCCACTTGAAGCCGGTGAGGGTCTCCACGAACGGCAGGCCCGCCTTCTCGGCGATACGGCGCAGGAGCGAGGAGGACACGATCGACTCCGCGAGGGTGCCGGTGGCTCCGCCGCGCACGAGGTGCGCACCGAGGAGGGCGCCCACCTCGTCGCCCCGGAGCATGCGCCAGTCCTCGCCGTCCTTGACCGCCACGGCGCAGCGGTCGGCGTCGGGGTCGTTGGCGATGACGAGGTCGGGGTCCGTCTCGCGGGCCTTCGCGAAGGCGAGGTCCATGGCGCCGGGCTCTTCCGGGTTCGGGAAGGCGACGGTCGGGAAGTCCGGGTCCGGTTCGGCCTGCTCGGCGACGAGGGCCGGGACGGGGAAGCCGGCCCGGGCGAAGGCGGCGAGCAGTACGTCCTTGCCGACGCCGTGCATCGCCGTGTAGACGGTGCGCGCGGTCCGCGGGGAGCCCTCGGCGAGGACGGCGTCCGTGCGGGCGAGGTAGGCCTCCAGGACGCTGTCGTCGAGGACCTCCCAGCCGCTGTCCGGGCGGGGGACCGCGGTGAGGCTGCCGATCGCGTCGATCTCGGCCGCGATCCCGGCGTCGGCGGGCGGCACGATCTGGGAACCGTCGCCGAGGTAGACCTTGTAGCCGTTGTCGCGGGGCGGGTTGTGGCTGGCCGTGACCTCCACCCCGGCGACCGCGCCGAGGTGCCTGATGGCGAACGCGAGGACGGGCGTGGGCAGGGGGCGCGGAAGGAGGGCCGCGCGCAGGCCCGCGCCCGTGACGACGGCCGCGGTGTCCCGGGCGAAGTCGGCGGACTTGTGGCGGGCGTCGTAGCCGATGACGACGAGCCCGCCCGACTGCCCCTCGGCCGTGAGGTACGCGGCGAGACCGGCGGCCGCGCGGATGACCACGGCACGGTTCATGCGCATGGGGCCGGCGCCGAGTTCGCCGCGGAGACCGGCCGTGCCGAACTGGAGGGTGCCGCTGAAGCGCGCGGCGAGCTCGGCGTGATCCTCGGCGTCGATGAGCTTGGCGAGCTCCTCACGGGTCTCCGCGTCGGGGTCCTCGGCCAGCCACGCCTTGGCCCGTGCGATGAGTTCGTCGTGCACGTCGGGTCAACCTCTCGTTGTGTGTTCGTGCGGTGGCCGCGCGCCGCCCGACCCCCGTGCGGGCTCCTCGAAGGTGTCCTCGCCCCGTCCGGGGAAGTCGTCCGGTGGGCGGGGCGCCGGGGCCGCTGCGGGCGTCATGCGTCCGCGTCCAGTCCAGCACCGCTCGGCGCGGTCGGCACCGTCCGGCGCACCCCGGTCCGGGCCTGGCGCGACCACCCCGGGGCGCCCGCCGGTTCGGGGCGGCGCCCTACAGCCGGTTCAGCACCTGGGCGAGCAGCGCTCCCATGCGCGTGGCGCTGTCCCGGCCCGCCTGGAGCACCTCTTCGTGGTTCAGCGGTTCGCCCGTCATACCGGCGGCGAGATTGGTGACCAGGGAGATTCCGAGGACCTCGGCCCCCGCCTCGCGCGCGGCGATCGCCTCGAGGACCGTGGACATGCCGACCAGGTCCGCGCCGATGGCACGGGCCATGCGGATCTCCGCCGGGGTCTCGTAGTGCGGGCCGGTGAACTGCGCGTAGACGCCCTCCTCGAGGGAGGGGTCGATCTCCTTGCACAGCGTGCGCAGGCGCGGGGAGTACAGATCCGTCAGGTCGACGAAGTTGGCGCCGACGATCGGGGAGGTCGCGGTCAGGTTGATGTGGTCGCTGATCAGGACCGGCTGCCCGGGACGCATGGTCTCCCGCAGGCCACCACAGCCGTTCGTGAGCACGATGGTCTTGGCGCCGGCGGCGACGGCGGTGCGGACACCGTGCGCGACGGCGGCGACACCGCGACCCTCGTAGTAGTGCGTACGGCCGAGGAAGACCAGGGCGCGCTTTTCACCGATCCGGTACGAACGGATCTTGCCGCCGTGGCCCTCGACGGCCGGGGGCGGGAAGCCGGGCAGCTCGGTGACGTGGAACTCCGCGTCGGCCTCGCCGAGGGCGTCGACGGCCGGGGCCCACCCGGAGCCCATCACGAGGGCGACGTCATGGGTCTCGGCACCCGTCAGCTCACGCAGCCGTGCGGCGGCGGCGTCGGCGGCGGCGTAGGGGTCGCCCTGGATGTCGTCCGGAAGAAGAGATGCGTTCACGCGCAAGAGGGTAGCCGGTCCGGGCCTACGCGCGTAGATGATGGAGGTCACGGGAATGCGATCGTTGTCTTGTCGTTTCCGACGAGGCGTCGCGCGCTCGGCCCGGTGGGATCGCCCCAGGGCCCCGGGGTCCCTCAGTCCGTGACGAGGACGTCCTTGTCGTTGAAGACCTCGACGATGAAGATCAGCAGCCGGCCCCGGCTGACCGTGTACTCCACCAGGATGTTCTGCGTGAGGCGGACGGTGCGGTCGTCCCCGGTGGAACCTATGGGGCGGGACACGGGAAGGAAGGGGTCGCGGGCCAGGAGGGCGATGCCCTTGTCGAACGCCGGGCGCTGCTGGTCGTCGAGCCGGTCGCGGGCCGCGGCGGCCTGCTCGGTGTAGTAGACGTCGTACGTGGCGATGGGGGCCATGGCACGCTCTTCCGTTCGTGCGTCGATCGGTCCGATTCTACGGGCCGGATCCGCGCTCAGCAGGGCCTCTTGCGCAGCTCCATCACATAGTCGTGCGGCGCCCCGGCCGACTCCGCGGCGTCCGCGATCTCGCCCAGGTACCGTGCGGACGGCAGCCCCCCTTCGTAGCCGTTGAGGACGTAGGTCCAGGCCATCTCCTCGCCGTCCAGCGTATGGACGCGCACGCGCAGCCGGCGGTAGACCTCCAGGCCCACGCTCTCCCAGCGGTCCATGGACTCCTCGTCCATGGGCGCGACGTCGTACAGCGCGACGAAGACCTGTGTGAGCGGGTCCTCGACGATCGTCGCGAGAGCACCCTCCCAGCCCATGTGCTCGCCCCCGAAGGTCAGCCGCCAGCCGTTGAGCCAACCTGTGGCGCGTAGCGGCGAGTGGGGTGCGCGGCGGGTCATCAGCCGCGCATCGAGGTTGCCGGCGTACGCGGCGTAGAGCGACATGCTGTCGAGGGTACGACAGCACCCCGCCCGCCTCTTGCGTAACGGCCGGAGCACCGCGCGGCCCCCGGGGGAGCGGCATCCGAAGGGTGCGGGACAATGGAGTACGTGACTCGGATCGTGATCATCGGTGGCGGACCCGGCGGATATGAAGCGGCGCTGGTGGCCGCGCAGCTCGGCGCGGAGGTGACCGTCGTCGACTGCGACGGTCTGGGCGGGGCGTCGGTGCTCACCGACTGTGTGCCGTCGAAGACGCTCATCGCGACGGCCGAGGTGATGACCACCTTCGACTCGTCGTACGAGGAGCTCGGCATCATCGTCGCCGACGACACCCCGCCCCTGGAGCGGGCCGCCCGGGTCGTCGGGGTCGACCTCGGGAAGGTCAACCGACGGGTGAAGCGGCTCGCGCTCGCCCAGTCCCACGACATCACCGCATCCGTCACGCGTGCCGGTGCCCGGGTCCTGCGGGGGCGCGGCCGGCTGGAGGGCATGCAGGCCCTGGACGGCTCGCGCAAGGTCGTCGTACGGGCCGCGGACGGCAGCGAGGAGACCCTCACCGCCGACGCGGTGCTCATCGCCACCGGCGGTCACCCGCGTGAGCTGCCCGACGCACAGCCCGACGGCGAGCGGATCCTCAACTGGACCCAGGTCTACGACCTCGACGAGCTGCCCGAGGAACTCATCGTCGTCGGATCCGGTGTCACCGGTGCCGAGTTCGCCGGCGCCTACCAGGCCCTCGGGTCGAAGGTCACCCTCGTCTCGTCGCGCGACCGGGTGCTGCCCGGCGAGGACCCGGACGCCGCCGCCGTCCTCGAGGACGTCTTCCGCCGCCGCGGGATGAACGTCATGGCCCGCTCGCGCGCGCAGTCCGCCAAGCGCGTCGGCGACCGGGTGGAGGTCACGCTCTCCGACGGGCGCGTGATCACCGGCTCGCACTGCCTCATGGCCGTGGGCGCCGTCCCCAACAGCAGCGGGATGGGCCTGGAGGAGGCCGGGGTCAAGCTGCGCGAGTCCGGGCACATCTGGACCGACAAGGTCTCCCGCACGACCGCCCCCGGTGTCTACGCGGCCGGTGACGTGACCGGCGTCTTCGCCCTCGCGTCCGTCGCCGCCATGCAGGGACGCATCGCCATGTACCACTTCCTGGGCGACGCGGTGACCCCCCTCAACCTGAAGACCGTCTCCTCGAACGTCTTCACCGACCCCGAGATCGCCACCGTCGGTTACACCCAGGCCGACGTGGACGCCGGGAAGATCGACGCCAAGGTCGTCAAGCTGCCGCTGCTGCGCAACCCCCGCGCCAAGATGCAGGGCATCCGCGACGGGTTCGTCAAGATCTTCTGCCGCCCGGGCACCGAGATCGTCGTCGGCGGAGTGGTCGTCGCGCCGCGCGCCTCCGAGCTGATCCATCCCATCTCGATCGCCGTCGACAACAATCTGACGGTCGAGCAGATCGCCAACGCCTTCACCGTGTACCCGTCGCTGTCGGGCTCGATCGCCGAGGTGGCACGGCAGTTGCACACCCGCAAGGCGGGCGCCGAGGCCTGACGGCCGCACCCGGGCGCCGGCCGTCCGGAGCAGGTCCCACCGCCGGTCACGGGGCGTGTCCGACGATGCGTGCGGCATAGGCGGAAAGAGTAGGCACGTATACCACCTTCCGCCCCGCCGTGCGAACAACTTCTGTTATTCGGCGCAAACTGCTGAAAGCAGACGGTCGTTGGGGTTACTGTCAGTTTCGTGTTCGCTGCAGAACGTCGTCAATTGATCCTCGAAATGGTGCGAGCGAACGGGGCCGTGTCGCTCCGTGAGCTCGCCCGCGTCGTCCAGACCTCCGAAGTGACCGTACGGCGGGACGTGCGCGCACTGGAGGCAGAAGGACTCCTCGACCGCCGGCACGGCGGTGCGGTCTTGCCGGGCGGGTTCACGCGGGAGTCCGGCTTTCCGCAGAAGTCACATCTCGCGACCGCCGAGAAGACGGCCATCGCCGATCTCGCCGCGGGCCTCGTCGAAGAGGGCGAAGCCATCGTGGTCGGGGCGGGAACCACCACCCAGGAGCTGGCCCGCCGGCTCGCACGGGTGCCCGGGCTGACCGTCGTCACCAACTCGCTGCTGGTGGCCCAGGCCCTGGCGCACGCCAACCGCGTCGAGGTCGTGATGACCGGCGGCACGCTGCGCGGCTCCAACTACGCCCTCGTGGGCAGTGGCGCGGAGCAGTCGCTCCAGGGGCTCCGGGTCTCCAGAGCCTTCCTGTCCGGGAGCGGACTCACCGCCGAGCGCGGGCTGTCCACGTCCAACATGCTGTCCGCGTCCGTCGACCGCGCGCTGGTGCAGGCGGCAGCGGAGGTGGTGGTCCTCGCCGACCACACCAAGCTCGGCACGGACACGATGTTCCAGACGGTGCCGACGGACCTGATCACCCGGCTGGTGACGGACGAGCCGCCCGCGCACGACGACCGCGCGGCCACCGAACTGCAGGCCCTGGCCGATCAGGGGGTGCAGGTCGCGATCGCGGGGGCGTCGGGCGGAGGTTCGGCCGGGGGCGATGCGGTCCCGGGGCGCCCGCCTCGCCGGGACGTGCCCCTGCCGGGCCCGCGTCGCAGCCAGATCCAGGGCGGCCCGCAGTTGCGTACCGCGACGGTTCTCGGTGAGCCGCCCACGGGAGAGCGCGCACGCGTGGCGGACCTGCGCCGCCGATAGCGACCCGGCGGGCGTCGGGCCCGCCGTGCGGGTCGGGGACGGTCCTCGTCCCGGCCCGTCGAACATCCTCACCGGCGGTGCGATACCGGTGCCCGGCCCCGCGGGCACCCGGTGACAGCCGGTCCGGCATCACGCGGACGGTCCCCACGGCCCGCCTCCGCCCCACCGCGCACCGGTCCGAACGGCGCACATGACGCAGACACGGTTCATGGGCGCCTCGAACGAACGGCCGTGGCCCTCCGCCACGCTCTTTTCGACCGTCGGCGGCAGCGACCCGGAACAGCACCGAGGCGCCCCGCCGGCCGGCTGCTGCGGTCCGCTGGGCGCCTCGTCGACGTCGGTGTGCGTCAGTCCTTGATCTCGCAGATGGCGGCGCCGGAGGTGATGGAGGCGCCGACCTCGGCGCTGAGGCCCTTGATGGTGCCGGCCTTGTGCGCGTTGAGGGGCTGCTCCATCTTCATGGCCTCCAGGACGACGACCAGGTCGCCCTCCTTGACCTCCTGGCCCTCCTCGACGGCGACCTTGACGATGGTGCCCTGCATGGGGGAGGCGAGGGTGTCGCCCGAGGCGACCGGGCCGGACTTCTTGGCCGCGCGCCGCTTCGGCTTGGCCCCGGCGGCGAGCCCGGTGCGGGCCAGCGACATCCCGAGGGAAGCGGGCAGCGAGACCTCGAGACGCTTGCCGCCGACCTCGACGACGACGGTCTCGCGGTCCGCCTCCTCCTCGGCCTCGGTGTCGGCGGCGGCGACGAACGGCTTGATCTCGTTGACGAACTCGGTCTCGATCCACCGGGTGTGCACGGTGAAGGGATCTCCGGAGCCGGTCAGTTCGGGGGCGAAGGCCGGGTCGGTGACGACCGCGCGGTGGAAGGGGATCGCGGTGGCCATGCCCTCGACCTGGAACTCGTTGAGGGCGCGGGAGGCCCGCTCCAGGGCCTCCTTGCGGGTCCGGCCGGTGATGATCAGCTTGGCCAGCAGAGAGTCCCAGGCCGGGCCGATCACGGAGCCGGACTCCACGCCGGCGTCCAGGCGCACACCGGGTCCGGAGGGCGGGGCGAAGGTGGTGACCGTGCCGGGGGCGGGCAGGAAGTTGCGGCCGGGGTCCTCGCCGTTGATGCGGAACTCGAAGGAGTGGCCGCGCAGTTCGGGGTCGCCGTAGCCGAGCTCCTCACCGTCGGCGATGCGGAACATCTCACGGACCAGGTCGATGCCGGAGACCTCCTCGGTGACCGGGTGCTCGACCTGGAGGCGGGTGTTGACCTCGAGGAAGGAGATCGTTCCGTCGGCGCCGACCAGGAACTCCACGGTGCCCGCGCCGACGTATCCGGCCTCCTTGAGGATGGCCTTCGACGCGGAGTAGAGCTGGGCGACCTGCTGCTCGTTCAGGAACGGCGCCGGGGCCTCCTCGACCAGCTTCTGGTGGCGGCGCTGCAGCGAGCAGTCACGGGTCGAGACCACGACCACGTTGCCGTGACTGTCGGCCAGGCACTGGGTCTCGACGTGGCGGGGCTTGTCCAGGTAGCGCTCGACGAAGCATTCGCCGCGACCGAAGGCGGCGACCGCCTCGCGGACCGCGGACTCGTACAGCTCGGGAACCTCTTCGAGGTTGCGGGCGACCTTCAGGCCCCGCCCGCCACCGCCGAAGGCGGCCTTGATGGCGATCGGCAGGCCGTGCTCCTTGGCGAAGGCCACGACCTCGTCGGCGCCGGACACCGGGTCGGGGGTGCCGGCCACCAGGGGGGCGCCGGCGCGCTGGGCGATGTGCCGGGCCGCGACCTTGTCACCCAGGTCCTGGATGGCCTGCGGCGGCGGGCCGATCCAGGTCAGGCCGGCGTCCAGCACGGCCTGGGCGAAGTGCGCGTTCTCGGAGAGGAACCCGTAGCCGGGGTGGACGGCGTCCGCGCCGGAGTCCTTGGCGGCCTGGAGGACCTTGTCGATGTCCAGGTAGCTGGTGGCGGGGGTGTCGCCGCCCAGGGCGAACGCCTCGTCCGCAGCTCGGACGTGCAGGGCGTCCCGGTCCGGGTCGGCGTACACGGCCACGCTCGCGATCCCGGCGTCACGGCAGGCCCGGGCGACACGGACAGCGATTTCGCCACGGTTGGCGATCAACACCTTGCGCACGATGGCTCCCTCTCCTTGAAACAAGCCGAGTTTAGGGACTGCCGACACGACGTTTCGACCCGTCCCCAGTGGTGAGCTTGCCCACACGGAGCGTGAAACCAGGCTCACTCAACCTGCGAAAACCCTTGTCGCACCGCCGCACATGGGAATCCACCGGAAAACCCTAGCCCTCAGATGTGGTCAAGGTCTCTATGAAGTAGTCCTGCCACGGGTCGTGTTTCTTTGTGGAGTCCCTACTAATGGCCCAACGAATCTTTGCCCCTGCCGGACCTCTTGTCCCGAGGTTTACCCGTTAGTAGCGTTCACGATGTCTCGAACGTACTCCGAGTAACACGCAAGCACGCGCGAAGGTGGGTGGGGACCGGTGGTCCGCAGACCGGTGGCATGGCTCGTTGCGATCGTTCTCTTCGTGGAGGCGATAGGCATCGCACTGCTGAACTGGTTCCTCGGGGTCGTGGTGGATCGGCAGGACATGTCCCTCGCCGGTCTCGACCCCGACACGATGTCCGTCTCGTCGAAGGCGGGGGGTGTCGTCTTCGGGCTGTACTTCGCGCTGTGCGGGGTTGCCGCACTGCTCGTCGCCCTGCGTGACCGCTCGCCCTCCGGCTTCTGGCGCATCATTCTGATCACCGCGGCCGTGGTGCACGGTCTGCTCGGCGCCTTCACGGTCGGTCTGGTGGGCTGGGGCGCGTTCGTGTTCATGATGGTGGTGTTCGGGCTCATCCTGCTCACCCTCATGACGTACGACCGTCCGGAGAGGGCGGCCGGCGCTCCGCCCGAGGACGGTGCGCCGGGCGGTGACGAGGGGACCGCGCACAGGGCCGCGGAGCAGGGCGGGACCCCGGAGAACGGCGGCCCCGCACCCGTCACCCCCTGACGGCCTCGCCCCGGCCGGCCCTCAGGCCGCCGGGGCCGCCCACAGGTCCGTGATGCGGACGCCCAGTTCGGCCAGCAGCCGGCGGACCAGCGGCAGCGAGATGCCGATGACGTTGCCGTGGTCGCCGTCGATGCCGTCGATGAAGGGCGCCGAACGGCCGTCGAGGGTGAATGCCCCGGCGACGTAGAGGGGTTCGCCGGAGGCGACGTACGCGGCGACCTCCTCGTCCGTGGGCTCCCCGAAGCGGACCACGGTGGACGCGGTGGCGGAGGCGTACCGGCCGCTGATCGTGTCGTAGACGCAGTGGCCGGTCTGGAGCGTGCCGGCCCGGCCGCGCATCGCCTTCCAGCGGGCCGTGGCCTCCTCGGCGTCCGCGGGCTTGCCGAGGGCCTGGCCGTCCAGATCGAGCACCGAGTCGCAGCCGATCACCAGAGCGCCCTTGATCTCGGGCTTGGCCGCCACGACGGAGGCCTTCGCCTCGGCCAGGGCGAGCGCGAGTTCCGCGGGGGTGGGGGCGCTGACGGCCTCCTCGTCGACCCCGCTGACGACGACCTCGGGATCGAGCCCGGCCTGCCGGAGCAGTCCGAGCCGGGCGGGGGACTGGGATGCGAGCACTAGGCGGCGACGCGGCTGATCGGTCATGGGCTCAGCGTATCGGCGCACCTCACCCGATGCCGATGACGATCATCGCGACCACCATCGCCAGCGCCATGAGGACCCCCAGCCGCCGCAACATCTCCTGTGTGTCGCGGAGTTCTTCCGGCGGTTCGTTCTCGGGGTCGGACCACAGCATGCCCTCGATCGTGCGCCGGTGACCCGCTGCGGCGCCTGAGTACGCGTACTCAACTTGGCCGAGGGGCCGCTCGCCCCCCCGGCGGGCCGGTCCGGCGCTGCGCGACCGGCCCGTGGAAGGGACGAGGCGTGGCCTAGGGCCAGTACGTGCGGCTCCACGCCGTCGGCCCCGGCTGGGGGAGCCGGTGGGCGGCGATACGGGACGGGTCCGCCCAGGAGTCGCGCTGCCGTGCCGCGCCGGGCGGTGGTGTGGTTGCCGCCGCGGCGCGGGCTCGGACGACCGCGAGTGCGGCGGCGAGCTCCTCGGGGGTGGGGTTGCCCCGTACGACTTTGATCGTCATGTCGTGTCCCTGGGGTGGGGTGGGGTGGGGGGTCAGAGGGGGATGTTGCCGTGTTTCTTGGGGGGCAGGGTTTCGCGTTTGGTGCGGAGTTGGCGCAGGCCGCGGGTGATGTGGCGGCGGGTGTCGGAGGGGGTGATGACGGCGTCGATGTAGCCGCGTTCGGCGGCGATGTAGGGGTTGAGGAGGGTGTCCTCGTATTCCTGGATGAGGCGGGTGCGGGTGGTGTCGGGGTCGTCGGCTTCGGCGATGGTGCGGCGGTGGAGGATGTTGACGGCGCCCTGGGCGCCCATGACGGCGATCTGGGCGGTGGGCCAGGCGAGGTTGAGGTCGGCGCCGAGGTGTTTGGAGCCCATGACGTCGTAGGCGCCGCCGAAGGCTTTGCGGGTGATGACGGTGATGAGGGGGACGGTGGCTTCGGCGTAGGCGTAGATGAGTTTGGCGCCGCGGCGGATGATGCCGGTGTGTTCCTGGTCGACGCCGGGGAGGAAGCCGGGGACGTCGACGAAGGTGATGACGGGGACGTTGAAGGCGTCGCAGGTGCGGACGAAGCGGGCGGCTTTTTCGGAGGCGTTGATGTCGAGGCAGCCGGCGTACTGCATGGGCTGGTTGGCGACGATGCCGACGGGGTGGCCTTCGACGCGGCCGAAGCCGGTGAGGATGTTCGGGGCGAACAGGGGCTGGGTCTCGAAGAATTCGGTGTCGTCCAGGATGTGTTCGATCACCGTGTGCATGTCGTAGGGCTGGTTGGCGCTGTCGGGGACGAGGGTGTCGAGTTCGCGGTCCTCGTCGGTGACGGTGAGGTCGGCTTCCTCGGTGTAGGCGGGGGGCTCGGAGAGGTTGTTGGAGGGCAGGTAGGACAGCAGTTGTTTGACGTAGTCGATGGCGTCCTTCTCGTCGCCGGCCATGTGGTGGGCGACGCCGGAGGCGGTGTTGTGGGTGCGGGCGCCGCCGAGTTCCTCGAAGCCGACGTCTTCGCCGGTGACGGTCTTGATGACGTCGGGGCCGGTGATGAACATGTGGGAGGTCTGGTCGACCATGACGGTGAAGTCGGTGATGGCGGGGGAGTAGACGGCGCCGCCTGCGCAGGGGCCGACGACGAGGCTGATCTGGGGGATGACGCCGGAGGCGTGGGTGTTGCGGCGGAAGATCTCGCCGTAGGCGCCGAGGGAGGCGACGCCTTCCTGGATGCGGGCGCCGCCGGAGTCGTTGATGCCGATGACGGGGCAGCCGGTCTTGAGGGCGAAGTCCATGACTTTGACGATCTTCTGTCCGTAGACCTCGCCGAGGGCGCCGCCGAAGACGGTGAAGTCCTGGGAGAACACGGCGACGGGGCGGCCGTCGAGGGTGCCGTAGCCGGTGACGACGCCGTCTCCGTAGGGGCGGTTGTGTTCCAGGCCGAAGTTGGTGGAGCGGTGGCGGGCGAACTCGTCGAGTTCGACGAAGGAGTCCTCGTCCAGCAGCAGCAGGATCCGTTCACGGGCCGTCAGCTTGCCCTTGGCGTGCTGCTTCTCCACGGCACGCTCCGAGCCGGCATGCGTCGCCTCCTGCACACGGCGCTGCAGGTCCGCGAGCTTGCCCGCGGTCGTGTGAATGTCGATCTCTTCCGGCTCGGACATCGGGATGCGGCTCCCTGCCTGCTCAGTGGGGACGTGAGAGTGAGTGGTACGAGAATGCTCAGAAGAACGAACGGTTACTCATCCGTAGCGTAGTGGTGTGCCTACCGATCGGCAGTGCGGCGTTGACCACACCTAGGGTGGCTTGCATGATGCCCCGAGATGCCTCAGACGCGAACGACCGGTCGAGCGGCCCCTTCGGCGGCGGCAGCCGCTGGTCGGACCTGGAGCGCCCCCCTCTGAACGCCGACGCGCTGCGCCGGGCGCTGGTGCGGGAGGGCGCGCTGTGGACGCGGCTCGAGGTGGTGCAGCGCACCGGGTCCACCAACTCCGACCTCGTCGCACTCGCCGCGTCCGGCGAGGCCGCCGAGGGCACCGTGCTGGTCGCCGAGGAGCAGAACGCCGGGCGTGGGCGACTGGACCGCACCTGGACCGCCCCGCCCCGCTCCGGACTGTTCTTCTCCGTTCTGCTGAGGCCCGCCGAGGTGCCCGTCGCCCGCTGGGGCTGGCTGCCGCTGCTGGCCGGCGTGGCCGTGGCGACGGGGCTCGCGCGGGCCGCGGGCGTGGACACGGCACTCAAATGGCCCAACGACCTCCTGGTCACCGTGGGCGACGAGGAGCGCAAGACCGGCGGGATCCTCGCCGAGCGCGCCGGGGACGACGGCGTGGTCGTCGGCATCGGCATCAACGTCACGCTCCGTGAGAACGAGCTGCCGGTCCCCACGGCGGGCTCCCTGGTCCTCGCGGGAGCCCGCGGCACGGACCGGGACCCCCTGCTGCGTGCGGTGCTGCGCTCCCTCGAGGACCAGTACGGCCGGTGGCGCTCCGCGCTGGGCGACCCGGTGGCGAGCGGCCTCCAGGAGATCTACGCGGCCGGCTGCGCGACGCTGGGCCGGTTCGTACGGGCGGAACTGCCCGGCGACCGGTCCGTCACCGGAGAGGCCGTGGCGATCGACGGCGACGGCCGCCTCGTCCTGGCGACGGAGAACGGGATGCAGGAGCCGGTGGGAGCGGGGGACATCGTGCACCTGCGCCCGGCCTGAGCACCGGTGGGTGCGAGGGCGGGCGGCGGCCGGGGCGGAGCCACCGGGGCGGCCGCCCGGGTGCCGTGTGGCCGACGGCGCTGCTGAGGAGTGAGCTACCGCACACCTGCCGTAGAGTTGACCGCGGTCGATACCTGACCGCGGCAGATCGGAAGGGCAGCACGCGTGACCGTCGACGACACGGGCTCGGGCACGGGCGTACACCCCGCCGCCGACGGTGAACCCGGGCGGGACGCACAGGCCGAGTCCGACGAGAACCCCCTGGCACTCCGGCTCGAGCAGCTGATTCTCGGGGCGGAGCGTCGTTATACCCCCTTCCAGGCGGCGCGCAGCGCCGGCGTGTCCATGGAACTCGCGTCCCGCTTCTGGCGGGCGATGGGCTTCGCGGACATAGGGCAGGCCAAGGCGCTCACCGAGGCCGATGTGCTGGCCCTGCGGCGGCTCGCCGGTCTGGTGGAGGCGGGCCTGCTGAGCGAGGCCATGGCGGTGCAGGTGGCCCGGTCGACCGGGCAGACCACCGCCCGCCTGGCCGAGTGGCAGATCGACTCCTTCCTCGAGGGCCTCACCGAGCCCCCCGAGCCCGGCATGACCCGTACCGAGGTGACCTACCCCCTGGTGGAGCTGCTCCTGCCGGAGCTGGAGGAGTTCCTTGTGTACGTGTGGCGGCGCCAGCTCGCCGCCGCGACCGGCCGGGTCGTCCAGGCCGGGGACGACGACGAGATGGTGGACCGGCGTCTCGCGGTCGGTTTCGCCGACCTCGTCGGCTTCACCCGCCTCACCCGCCGTATGGAGGAGGAGGAACTCGGCGAACTCGTCGAGGCGTTCGAGACGACCGCGGCCGACCTGGTCGCCGCGCACGGCGGGCGGCTCATCAAGACGCTGGGCGACGAGGTGCTGTACGCGGCGGACGACGCCGGCACGGCCGCGGAGATCGCCCTGCGCCTCATCGAGACGATGGCGAACGACGAGACCATGCCGGAACTGCGCGTGGGCATCGCCTTCGGCACGGTGACCACCCGGATGGGCGATGTGTTCGGTACGACGGTGAACCTGGCGAGCCGTCTCACCTCGATAGCCCCCCGGGACTCGGTCCTGGTCGACGGCGCCTTCGCGGAGGAGCTGATCCACACGGGCGAGGCGCCCGCCTCCGAGGCCGAGGCCACCGAGGCCGCGGCCGCCGCGGAGAAGGAGGGCGAGGAGCCGCCCACCTACCGCTTCGCGCTCCAGCCGATGTGGCAGCGCCCCGTGCGCGGCCTCGGCGTCATCGAGCCCTGGCTGCTGGCCCGGCGGGGCGGCTCGTCGTAGTCCCTGCGCGGGTGTCGGGCCGTGCGGCCCCGTCGGTGACCCGCGCGGCCCGGATCAGGGGCCGAGGATCGGCAGACCCCTGACGCACAGTCCGACGATCGGAACACACAGGCCGGGCGGGTCCTGCTCCGGTACCGGCACCTGCGTGGTGGCGGTCGCGGACGGGATGGGCACGGGGGCGGCCGGAGTCGTGTCCGTCGGGGGCCGGGTCGTACGGGACGGCGTCGGGGCCGACGGTGCTTCGGGGATGCCGGTGGCGGGGTCGGTGACCCGCGCGGCCGCCGAGGACGGCTGCGCGGAGGGGCCCGCGGATGTGCTCGTGGCCCCCATCGCCGTCGCTGACGAGACCGTGGTCGTGGTTCCCGTGCCGGTCGTCCCGGAGGGGTGCCTGCCGTCCGTGGCCGGCCCGGTCTCGACCGTGGCAGCCGTGTCGGTGGCCTCGATCCTTGGCTCGGCCTCCACGGTTCCGCCTCCTCCCGTGACCGACTCGGGCGCGAGCCGGACCAGGCTCAGGGCCCCGGCGGCGAGCGCGAACCCGCCGACGGCGAGGACCACCCGCCGCCGGCTCGGCTTGCGGTGCCGGCCGGCGGGACGGAACCGGTAGCGGCCCGCTTCGTCGGGAGTCGTCGTAGTGGCCTCGGTGGTGGTGGCTGTGTCGGTCGTCATGCTCATCCCTCCCCGGTTTGGCCGCACGCCCCCCGATGCGCCCCAGCGGTGGGCAGATTATGTGGCGATTGGGGGTGGGTGATGGGGAGAGGGCCCGGATGTCACCCGAACGGGGAGGGGAGGCGATGATTGGGCCGCGCCGGGCGGGGTTCCGCGGTGGCTTTCGCCGGGCCGCTTCGACTGCGATGATCGGAGCCGTCGTAGTTAACCCGCGTTAACCGGGAGGGTGTCATGACGGAGCAGGGGGACGAACGGCGGTTCGGCGAGTACGTCGTCGTGCGGCGGCACGGGTATGTCGCGGAGCTGGCGCTCGACCGGCCGAAGGCGATGAACGCGGTGTCCACCGAGATGGCGCGTTCGATCGCGGCTGCGTGCGCCCGTCTAGCCGCCGACAGGGACGCCCGGGTGACGGTGCTGACGTCGACGCACGAGCGGGCGTTCTGCGTGGGCGCCGACCTCAAGGAGCGCAACTCCTTCACGGACGCCGACCTGGTCCGCCAGCGTCCGGTCGCACGCGGCGCCTACACCGGCGTCCTCGAACTGCCGATGCCGACGGTCGCCGCCGTGCACGGCTTCGCGCTGGGCGGCGGCTTCGAGCTGGCGCTGTCCTGCGATCTGATCGTGGCGGACACCACCGCGGTGGTCGGACTGCCCGAGGTGTCCGTCGGGGTGATCCCGGGCGGCGGCGGGACCCAGCTGCTGCCCCGCCGGGTGGGCGCGGCACGGGCCGCTGAGCTGATCTTCACGGCGCGGCGCCTGGAGGCGGCCGAGGCCCGCGACCTCGGTCTGGTCGACGAGCTCGTGGCGGAGGGCCGGGACCGGGAGGAGGCGCTTGCCTTCGCCGCCCGTATCGCGGCGAACTCCCCGGTGGGCCTGCGTGCCGCGAAGCGCGCCCTGCGCCTTGGGCACGGCCTCGACCTGCGGGCCGGGCTCGAGGTGGAGGACGCGGCGTGGCGGTCCGTGGCGTTCTCCGGAGACCGTGCCGAAGGGGTGGCCGCCTTCAACGAGAAGCGCAGCCCGCAGTGGCCGGGCGAGTAGCCGCCGGGCACCGGTGGCGCCCATGCCGATGAGCGGTCCGTGCGGGCACCCCCATCGCCCCACCGATGTCTCATATTGTCCTGATCGTCCCTAGCCTGGATGCGTGGCTGAGGACAGTCGGCTGACAGCCGTGGTGGCGCTGGCGCAGGGGATGGCGGCGGCGCACAACCCGCGGGAGTCCTGGCGGGCCGCCGCGCTCGGCGCGTGCCGGGCCCTCGCCGGGAGCTTCGCCGCGCTCTCCGTCTGGGAGCGTGAGCGCGGGCGGCTGCGCGTCCTTGTCAATGTGGGCGAGCGGGCGGTCGAGGAGGAGGAGTTCCCGGAGCAGGAGACCTATCCCGTGCACCAGTTCCCGGAGATCACGGAGTTCCTGCACGAGCGGTGGGCGGGCGGTGGTGGGCCGACCGCCTGGGTGGAGACCTCGCAGGGCCCGGCCGCGGGACACGCGGGCTACTGCCATCAGCGGGTCGCCGCCCTGCGCCGGCGCGGGCGCGGCTGCTGCGTCGTCGCTCCCGTGCTGCTGCACGGCCGCGCCTGGGGTGAGCTGTATGTCGCCCGCAAGGCCGGCGCTCCCGTCTTCGACGGCGCCGACGCGGACTTCGCCACCGTCCTCGCCTCGGTGGTCGCGGCCGGTATCGCGCAGACCGAGCGTCTGGAGGAGGTCCGCCGGCTCGCCTTCACCGACGCCCTCACCGGTCTCGCCAACCGTCGTGCCGTCGACGTCCGCCTCGAGGAGGCGATCGAGCGGTATCGCGAGGACGGGGTCGTGGTCTCGCTGCTCGTCTGCGATCTGAACGGCCTCAAGCGGGTCAACGACACCCGTGGGCACGCCGTCGGCGACCGGCTGCTGGAACGCTTCGGCTCGGTCCTGTCCCTGTGCGGCGCGATGCTGCCGGGTGCCCTCGTCGCCCGTCTCGGCGGCGACGAGTTCTGTCTCCTCGCGGTCGGCCCGACGGCCGACGAGGTGGTCCGGGTCGCGGACGAGGTGTGCCGCCGTGCCGCCCAGCTGGAGCTGGGGGACGGAGTCGCCTGCGGGGTCGCCTCGACCCAGGACCCGATCGGTACCGTGCGCTCGGCCCGCCGGCTCTTCCGGCTCGCGGACGCGGCCCAGTACCGCGCCAAGGCCGTGCGCGCGGCGAAACCCGTGGTCGCGGGGCGTGAGGGCGCGGACGACCCGGTCGTACGCCTGGCGGACGCGCCGCCGCCCGCCGGCGGCGAGCGCCGCCGGTTCCGCGGACGCCACTGAGAGTGCCGGACGGCGGTAAGGGGTCAACCGGCCATCCAGTAGTGACATCATAGAATTCACTGCGTACGCTCCTGAATATGGATATGCACACAGTGGTGGTCGGGACGGCCGGGGTCACCGTGTCCGACGTTCTCGCCGTGGCGCGCGCGGACGCCCGGATCGAGCTCTCCCAGGAGGCCGTGGCCGCCCTCTCGGCGGCCCGCGGGATCGTGGACGCGCTGGCGGCGAAGCCGGAACCCGTGTACGGGGTCAGCACCGGGTTCGGTGCGCTGGCCACCCGGCACATCAGCGAGGAGCTGCGCGTACAGCTGCAGCGCAACATCGTCCGCTCGCACGCGGCCGGCATCGGGCCGCGGGTGGAGCGCGAGGTGGTGCGCGCCCTGATGTTCCTGCGGCTGAAGACCGTCTGCTCCGGGCACACCGGCGTCCGCCCCGAGGTGGCGCAGACCATGGCCGACGTGCTCAACGCCGGGATCACCCCGGTCGTGCACGAGTACGGCTCGCTCGGCTGCTCCGGCGACCTGGCCCCGCTGTCCCACTGTGCGCTGACGCTCCTGGGCGAGGGCGAGGCGGAGGGCCCCGACGGTGTGGTGCGGCCGGCCGCCGAACTCCTCGCCGAGCACGGCATCGCCCCCGTCGAACTGCACGAGAAGGAGGGCCTCGCCCTCCTCAACGGCACCGACGGCATGCTCGGCATGCTGATCATGGCGCTCGCGGACCTCGACAGGCTGTACAAGTCGGCCGACGTCACGGCCGCGCTGTCGATGGAGGCGCTCCTCGGCACGGACAAGGTGCTCGCGCCCGAGTTGCACGCCATCCGCCCGCACCCCGGTCAGGGGGCGTCGGCCGCCAACATGCTCGCGGTGCTGAAGGGTTCGGGCCTGACGGGCCATCACCAGGACGACGCACCGCGCGTCCAGGACGCCTATTCGGTGCGGTGCGCCCCCCAGGTCGCGGGCGCCGGCCGGGACACGCTGGCACACGCCCGCCTGGTCGCCGAGCGCGAACTGGCCTCCGCGGTCGACAATCCGGTGGTGCTCGCGGACGGCCGCGTCGAGTCGAACGGCAACTTCCACGGCGCCCCGGTGGCCTATGTCCTGGACTTCCTCGCGATCGCGGCGGCGGACCTGGCCTCGATCGCCGAGCGCCGCACCGACCGCCTGCTCGACAAGAACCGTTCGCACGGCCTCCCGCCGTTCCTCGCGGACGACCCGGGCGTCGACTCCGGTCTGATGATCGCCCAGTACACGCAGGCGGCGCTGGTGAGCGAGATGAAGCGGCTGGCCGTTCCGGCCTCGGCCGACTCGATCCCGTCCTCCGCGATGCAGGAGGACCACGTCTCCATGGGCTGGTCGGCCGCGCGCAAGCTGCGCACCGCGGTGGACAACCTCACCCGGGTTCTGGCGATCGAGCTGTACGCGGCGACACGGGCCGTCGAACTGCGCGAGGGACTGACCCCGGCCCCCGCCACCCGGGCGGCGATCACCGCCCTGCGTGAGGCGGGCGCCGAGGGTCCCGGCCCGGACCGCTTCCTGGCTCCCGACCTGGCGGCCGCGGACGCCTTCGTGCGGGACGGGCGGCTGGTCGCCTCGGTGGAGGCGGTCGCCGGGGCGCTGCAGTAGCCCGGGAGCCGGTCGGTCGCATGCGGGGCCCTACCGCCCGGTGGGGCCCCCACGCATGCGACCGACCGGCCCGATCGGGCCCGGATCACGAGCTGCGGCGGCCGAGTCGTCCCCGCCGGACGTCGTCCGGCGGGGAAGCGCCGAGCGACTCAGAGGTCCAGCCGTTCCCGGCGCACCGAGTACGCGACGAACCCCGCGCCCAGGCACAGGAAGAGGGTGCCCCCGATCACGTACGGCGTGGTGTTCACGGCTCCCGTGTCGGCCAGCTGGGTGCCGGCCGCCGTGGCGTCCTCGCCCGAGTCCGTCTGCGTGGACGTGTTCAGGGACACCGAGGTCCGGTCTCTTGATGTGTCCTGCGTCGCGTTGGCGGACGGGACGAACCACAGGGCCCCCAGCAGGGTCCCGGCGGCGGTGGCGGTCAGCAACGTCCGGCGAGTGGTGGACGTCGATCGACGTGCGGCGGACACGAAATACCGATCCCCCTGTGGCGCTTGCGAATTGGCCGTGTAGGGCGATGCTAGTGAAAGGCGCGGGTCGCGGGAAAGTCGCGCCCCCTCAGGGCCGTACGCTGCCCGCCATGAGCACTTCTGAGACATCACGCTTTGTGCGCCTTCGCGTCGATCTGATCCTCGAGGTCCAGGACGCCGACACCGTCACCAAGGCCGCCCTGCGCCGGATCGAGGATGACGCCGATATGCCCGACGGTGAGCGCGCCTACACCGAGAGCGCAGTGACGGAGGACACAGCCGAGGCCCTCGCCTACCTGGTCGATCCGTCCGCCCTGGTCAGCGACGTGCCCGGGGTGGAACTCGCCCAGGCCTCCTGGAGCAGTGAGGAAATCGACTACGACGCGGACTCGCCGGACTGGGTCCTCGGCGAGGATGATGAAACGGATGGCGAAGAGGACGACGAGGAGGTCGGACTCCGCTGACGTGTCTTGGGGAAATCGTGACCCCGGGCGGCAACCGGCGCCCGGGGTTCCGTCGTCTTCAGTGACGTTCCCAGGCGTCCCGCACGACGCGGGCACCCCCCCAGTACCGTTGCACCGACGTGGCGTGGCCCACACATCCGCCGGATGTGGAACGGGGGCGGCCGGTCGTACCGTTGATGATTCTTACGGGAACTCAAGGGGTTTTGGGAATTACGGCAACGATGGAGAAGCGTGTGATGACGAACAGTAAGCGGAAGGGTCTTGCGACCGCGTCCGCACTGCTCGGCGGAATGCTCGTGCTCACCGCGTGCAGCGGAGGCAGCGAGGCGGCCGGCGACAAGGGTGGCGACTCCACCTCGCAGGCCAAGGTCGACGAGGCGGCCGCCCAGAAGGCCTCCGAGGCGGAGATCACGATCACACCGTCGGACGGGTCCGACAACGCCTCCATCAACAACGCGGCCAAGGTGACGGTCGCCAAGGGCACCCTCTCCAACGTCACCATGACCACGGAGTCGGGCACCGCCGTCTCCGGGCAGATATCCGCGGACAAGAAGAGCTGGGCGCCCAGCGGCCAGCTGGAGCGGGCGACCACCTACAAGGTCACCGCGACCGCCGAGGACTCCCAGGGCCGTGACGCGCACGAGAACGCCTCGTTCACGACCGTCGCCCCGGACCACTCCTTCATAGGCAATTTCACGCCTGAGAACGGTTCGACCGTCGGCGTCGGCATGCCGGTCTCGATCAACTTCGACAAGGCGATCTCGAACAAGGCCGCCGTGCAGAAGGGGATCACCGTCGCCTCCAGCAGCGGGCAGCAGGTCGTCGGGCACTGGTTCAACGCCAACCGGCTCGACTTCCGCCCCGAGCAGTACTGGAAGGAAGGCTCCACCGTCACCCTGAAGCTCAACCTCGACGGCGTCGAGGGCGCGAGCGGCGTGTACGGCGTGCAGCAGAAGACGGTCACCTTCAAGATCGGCCGCAACCAGGTCTCGTACGTCGACGCGAAGACCAAGCAGATGAAGATCACCCAGAACGGCAAGGTCGTCAAGACCGTCCCGATCTCCGCCGGTGCGCCCGACCACACCACCTACCAGGGGCAGATGGTGATCTCCGAGAAGTTCACCCAGACCCGGATGAACGGTGCGACGGTCGGCTTCAAGGACTCGGACGGCAAGGGCGAGTACGACATCAAGGACGTGCCGCACGCCATGCGCCTGACCACGTCGGGCACCTTCATCCACGGCAACTACTGGGGCGCGCCCTCCGTCTTCGGCAGCGTCAACACCAGCCACGGCTGTGTGGGCCTCCAGGACAAGAAGGGCGCGAACGACCCCAACACCCCGGCCGCGTGGTTCTACGAGCACTCGATGATCGGCGACGTCGTGGTCGTCAGCAACACCGGTGACAGGACCGTGTCGCCCGACAACGGCCTCAACGGCTGGAACATGAGCTGGTCCCAGTGGACGGCGGGCTCCGCGGCCTGACGCCGAACGGCCCTGCCGGCACCACCACTTCACCGAGGCGCCCGCCACCCCCGCAGAGGGGCGGCGGGCGCCTCCGTCGTCTCCACGAGTCGCCCCGGATCTCCCGGCAGCGGGACCGCGGCCGGGGCGGCGCGGTCTTTTCATCGTTCTCTTATGTCCGGCTTATGGGTTCATCAGGGTGCGTCCCTAGCTTGCGGCCATGTTCTTCACCTACCTGAGGCGCGAACTGCGCCGCCGCAGAAAGGCGGCCCTCGTCGTCGCCTCCGGGCTTGCGCTGGGCATCGCTCTGGTCATCGTGGTCAACTCCGTGTCCTCCGGCATGGGGAAGGCACAGGACAAGGTCCTGCAGTCGCTGTACGGTCTCGGCACCGACATGACGGTGACGAAGGCGGCGGCTGCCCCGTCGAGCGGCTCGCAGGGGCCGCGCTTCAACTTCGACGCACGCAACAACGGCTCCAGCGACACGCAGAGCAGTGACCGTGTCATGGTCCAGGGATTCCAGACCCTGGCCGACAGCACGGTCTCCAAGGTCGGCTCGCAGAGCGGGGTCTCGGACGCGGTGGGCGGACTGAGCCTGCGCGTCATCAAGATCAGCGGCCAGTTCACCCAGGGCCAGTTCAAGCAGTTCCAGAACGGCGGTGGGCAGCGCGGCCGGGGCGGTGCCACCGGAGGGCCCCAGGGCCGCGTCGAGGGCGGCGGTGCCAACTTCGACGTCAACAACTACTCCCTCTACGGCACCGACGTCACCAAGCCCGCCCTGGGCCCGCTGACCTCGTCGAAGATCACCAGCGGCCGTACGTTCAAGACCTCCGAGACGGACGCCAAGGTCGTCGTCGCGGACTCGGCGTACGCCAAGGAGAAGAAGCTCAAGGTCGGAAGCACCGTCACCGTCAAGGACGTCAAGTACCAGGTGATCGGCATCGCGACGGCCGACAGCGGTGACGCGGCGGCCAACCTCTACCTCCCGCTGAAGCAGGCCCAGACCCTCGCCGACTCCAAGGACAAGGTCACCACGATCTACGTCAAGGCGACCGACTCCCAGCAGATCGCGGCCGTCAAGAAGACGATCCAGAAGAACATCTCCGGGACGACCGTCACCACCTCCTCGGACCTCGCCTCCACGGTCTCCGGCTCGTTGTCCACCGCCTCCAGCCTCGCCACGAGCGTGGGCAAGTGGCTCTCCATCGCGGTGCTCGTGGCCGCGTTCCTGGTCGCCGGTCTCCTCACCTCCTCCGCCGTCTCCCGCCGGGTGCGCGAGTTCGGCACGCTCAAGGCGCTGGGCTGGAAGTCGGGCCGGGTGACCCGGCAGGTGGTCGGCGAGGCCGTCGTCATCGGCCTGGTCGGCGGTGTCCTCGGTATCGCGCTCGGCCTCGCGGGCGCCTACGTCGTGAGCGCCATCAGCCCGACGCTGCAGGCCCAGCTCGGTGGTGGCGGCGGGGGCGGCGCCTTCGGCGGTGGCGGCGGTGGTGGCGGCGGCTTCGGTGGTGGCGGCGGTGCCGGCGGCTTCGGCGGCGGTCCCGGCCGTCAGACCGCCAAGACCTTGGAAGTCGCCCTCACGGCGCCGGTCAGCGCCACCACCATCGTCCTCGCGGTCGCCCTGGCGGTGGCCGGCGGTCTGATCGCCGGTGCCTTCGGCGGCTGGCGCGCCTCACGGCTGCGTCCGGCGGACGCCCTGCGCCGCGTCGAGTAGCACCCGCCCCGCAGACCTCGCGCGGCCCGGGGCCCGCCCGACACGGCAGACCCCGGCCCCATCCCATCCCAGGAGTTGCACCCATGTACGAACTCAGAGGCGTCACCAAGCGCTACACGCGGGGCAAGGAGACCATCCTCGCCCTGGACGGCGTCGACCTCGCCATCGGCGACGGCGACCGGCTGGTCATCCAGGGCCCCACCGGAGGCGGCAAGTCCACGCTGCTGCAGATGCTCGGCGGACTGGACAAGCCGTCCGCCGGCAGTGTCGAACTCGACGGCGTCGACCTCGCCAAGCTGTCCGAGGCCCGGCTCACCAAGGTGCGCAGCGAGAACATCGGCTTCGTCTTCCAGTCCTTCAACCTGATCCCGACGCTCACCGCCCAGGAGAACGTGGAGACCGCCCTCGTGCCGCTCGGGGTGAAGGCCAAGGAGCGGCGCGAACGGGCCGCCGATGCGCTGCGGTCCGTCGGTCTCGGCGAGCGGCTCGGGCACCTGCCGGGCGAGATGTCGGGCGGTCAGCAGCAGCGCGTGGCGATCGCCCGCGCGCTGGTGAAGCAGCCGAAGGTGCTGCTCGCCGACGAACCCACGGGAAACCTCGACGAGTCGATGCGGGACGAGATCATGGACGTGCTCGAGCGCATGTGGAAGGAGCACGGGCTGACGTTCATCATGGTCACCCACGACTCGTCCATCGCGAAGAAGGCCCCGCGCCTCGTGACCATCCGCAAGGGGCGGATCACGGTCAAGGAGAACGCAGCACGGTAGAGCGCACGGGCCCCGATGCGTCGTACCCCACGGATCCGAGGCACCGATCGACCCCCCGGCGCATTGCGTGCTCCGGGGGGTCGACGTCCCGAGGGGCGGGGCCGGTACCGCGGGTCAGTGGCCGGGCGCGGTCGTGGCCGCCCGGGTCGCGTCCGTCCCCCAGCTCGCCAGCAGGCGCAGGGCCTCCGCCGACGCAGATCCGGGCTCGGCGTGATAGGTCACCATCGACAGCTCACCGTCGCTCGGCGGTCGGAACGACTCGAACTGCAACTCGAGATCGCCCACCAGCGGGTGTCTCAGCTGCTTGAGTCCGTGGCTCTTCTCCTTGACGTCGTGCGTCGCCCACAGCCGCCGGAACTCCTCGCTCTTCACCGACAGCTCCCCGACGAGCGCCGACAGCCGCGGATCGTCGGGATAGCACCCCGCCTCGTACCGCAGCTGGCACACGATGTCGATCGCCTTCTGCTCCCAGTCCACGAACAGGTCGTGGTACTCCGGCTGAAGGAAAACCATGCGCGCCCAGTTCCGTTCCTGCTGGGGCAACCGGGACCAGTCCCCGAAGACGGCCGCGGCCATCCGGTTCCACGCCAGGACCTCCGCGCGGCGCCCGACGACGTAGGCGGGGACACCGTCGAAGGTGTCCAGCAGCTGACGCAGCGAGGAGCGCACCTGCTGCGACCGTGCCGAGGGCTTCTTCTTGTGCGCCTTGGGCTTGGCGAGGTGCGTCAGATGCGCGTGCTCCGCGTCGCTCAGCCGCAGTGCGCGGGCGATGGCGTCGAGTACCTCCGCCGACACGTTCCGTCCGTTGCCCTGCTCCAGACGCGTGTAGTACGCCACCGAGACCCCGGCCAGCTGCGCCAGCTCCTCGCGCCGCAGCCCCGGCACCCGCCGGTGCCGGCCGAAGTCCGGCAGGCCCACGTCCTCGGGCTTGAGCCGGGCCCGCCGGGTGCGCAGGAACTCGCTGAGCTCCGCACGCCGGTCCAGGGCCTGTCCGGCCCCCGCGATGGGCCCCTGCACGGAGCCGGGCGTCACGTCCATACGTCCAGTATTCCTGGTCGTACGCCCATGAGCCTGACCCCCTCGGTGGTACGAACGGCCGACGTACACAAAGCCGTGGCCTGGGTGGGGCCGGTGCCCTCCGGCAGGCTGAACACCGTGCCCGGTGGAAGGCAGCCGGGCACGCGACCCTCAAGGAGAAATCCGGCATGACCACCGTTGCTGCGTACGCCGCACCCGCCGCCAAGGCCCCGCTCGAGCGCACCACCATCGAGCGCCGCGAGGTCGGCGAGTTCGACGTACTGATCGACATCAAGTTCGCCGGCATCTGCCACTCGGACATCCACCAGGCCCGTGAGGGCTGGGGCGACGCGATCTTCCCGATGGTTCCGGGGCACGAGATCGCGGGCATCGTCTCCGCGGTCGGTTCCGGCGTGACCAAGTTCAAGGTCGGGGACCGGGTGGGCGTCGGCTGCATGGTCGACTCCTGCCGCGAGTGCGAGAACTGCCGGGCGGGCCTCGAGCAGTACTGTCTGAAGGGCAATGTCGGCACGTACAACGCCCTCGACAAGAACGGCGAGCCCACCTACGGCGGCTACTCCGAGAAGATCGTCGTCGACGAGAACTTCACCGTGCGCATCCCCGACGGTCTCTCCCTCGACGTGGCCGCCCCGCTGCTGTGCGCCGGGATCACCACGTACTCGCCGCTCCGGCACTGGAACGCGGGCCCCGGCAAGAAGGTCGCCGTCCTCGGCATGGGCGGCCTGGGGCACATGGCCGTCAAGATCGCCCACGCCATGGGCGCCGAGGTGACGGTGCTCTCCCAGTCCCTGCGCAAGAAGGACGACGGGCTGAAGCTGGGTGCCGACCACTACCACGCCACCAGCGACCCGACGACCTTCGAGCAGCTGCGCGGCTCGTTCGACCTGATCGTCTCGACCGTGTCGGCGCCGCTGGACTTCGGCGCCTTCCTCTCGCTGCTGAGGCCGGACGGCGCGCTGGTGAACGTGGGTGCGCCCGAGGAGCCGATCTCGTTCAACCTGTTCTCGCTGATCTCGGGCCGCAAGACCCTCGCCGGTTCCGCCATCGGCGGCATCCGCGAGACCCAGGAGATGCTGGACTTCTGCGCCGAGCACGGCATCGGCGCCGAGATCGAGCTGATCGGCGCGTCCGAGATCAACGACGCGTACGAGCGGGTACTGAGCAGCGATGTCCGGTACCGGTTCGTGATCGACACGGCCACCATCTGAGGAATCGGTGATCACGGCGTGAGGCGGCCCCGCGGCCGCCTCACGCCGTACAGTCGCGTCCCGCACGCTCATGTCATGGGCATGCCCGACGGTCTCCGACGGCCCGGGTCTCGGTCGCGGGTCGGAGCGGGACAGGACCAGAGACCGATGTTTTCGGCCGTGCGGCCGCCTAGCGTGAGAAGTGGTCCTGGCACCGAGGGGGAAGGAGGCCCGACCATGGCGGTCGAACTCAACCACACGATCGTCGCCGCCCACGACAAGACGGCATCCGCACGGTTCCTCGCGGATCTGCTGGGTCTGCAGGTGGAACCGCAGTACGGCCCGTTCACGCCGGTGCAGATGCCGAACGGCGTGACACTGGACTTCATGGACTCCGACGATTCGATCACTCCGCAGCACTATGCGTTCCTGGTCTCCGAGGACGACTTCGACGCGATCTTCGGCCGGGTCCGGGACGCGGGCCTGACGTACTGGGCGGACCCGCACCACAACCGTCCCGGAGAGATCAACCACAACGACGGCGGCCGCGGGGCGTACTTCGACGACCCGAACGGACACAACCTGGAGATCCTCACCAGGCCCTACGGGAGCGGCGAGGACTGATTCCCGGCCGCGGTCCCGGCCTGGCTGCCGCGCGACCGCTGGGCGCACCGGTCGACCCTCGGCGCGGATGTCCGCGAGCGCGCGTGCGACGCCGGCCCCGCGCGGCGCGGAGTGATCTCGCCGGCGTCGTCGATCAGGCCTGCCGGCGCTCCGGAGTGTCCTCCGAGGTCTCCGTGAACTCCCGTGCAGAGAGCGGAAGTTGCCGCCCGCACGGAGTTCCGTCGGGCTGCCGTGGGTGGCGGGCGGTCCGGGGTGACGCACGGGCCGCCGTACCTCGACCGGTGCAACGCGGACCCGGCGCCGACACGGGCCGCCACGGGTCGCTGCCCGGAGCCGCCGCGCCGGGCCGGCTCACTGTGCCGCGGAGGTCGTCACCCGGGTGGCGGGCGGTGCGGGGGCGACACGCCCGGCCTTCCGAAAGCCACTCCCATGGGCGACCGCGGACCCCGGGAGCGGCCCGGGCCAGCGAAACCGTGCGGTGTGCGCGTCCGCGCCCCTCGACCGGCGTGTCCCCCGCCGGGCGCCCATCGGATTGCGGTCGGGGCGGCGCCAACTTAGCTTCAGCTCGTCGGACTTCTCCCGACAAAGCCAACATAGATTTATATGTCGGCTTCCCCCATGATGCCGCGAATGGAGCATTCATGTCGGTGATGACCGGAACCCAGCCCATGCAGCAGATCGGCTCGCAGCAGCCGATCACGCAGATCGTCCAGCAGTCGATCCAGCAGGCCTGTCAGCAGGCGAGCCAGCAGATCGCCCAGCGCATGCAGCACCAGCTGCAGCAGATCCAGCAGGTCCAGCAGCAGCTCCAGCAGCAGGGCATGGCCCAGCAGGCGCACCCCTACCTCGCTCTTGCGCTGCACCACACGCTGCACGCGGGCATCCGGCAGGCCGTGGAGCAGTCCGTGCAGCAGGCGCTGCCCACCGCCATCGTGGCCCTGCTGCAGCAGAGCCAGCAGAGCCAGCAGGGCATGCAGCAGTGGGGCGGCCAGCAGTCGTTCGGTCAGTCGTTCCCGCAGTACCAGCAGCCCGGCTTCGGTTACGGCCAGATGGGTCAGCCCTTCGGTATCGGCTGACCCCTGGCGGCGCGCGATGCGGTGTGCCACGGGACCGGTTCCCGGGCACACCGCATCACCGTGGAAGCGCGAGCCGCCCGTCGCCGGATCAGGAGCAAGGACGACATTTCCGTGGTGAAGGTGGACGTGATGGTCAAGGAAAAGCCCGAACACAACCGCGAGGGCGGGTCCGAGGGCGCGGGGGCGGGCGGGCCGGGGCCCGAGGGGAAGGACGCCGCGCCGCGCAAGAAGGGCGCGCCGTCACCGATCGCGGTGCATCCGCGCCGGGAGCGGTACATGGTGACGCCGCTGCCGCAGCATCTGCTCCCACCGGGAGTGCCCGAACTGGGCATGGACGCGGTGTGCGACCGGCTGGAGCGGATGCCCGAGGTGAGGGTGATCCGCAGACTCCGGCCCGCGGAGAGGCTGCAGTCGGCCGGTGTGCACCCCTCCTGCCCGGAGATCGCGGTCGTCGAGGCGGCCGAGGCACAGGTGCCGGCGATGCGGTCGCTGCATGTGCACATCGAACCGGACCTGCCGCTGGCCGGGGCCGGACTCGCCGCCATGCCCACCGCGGGGACCCTGCCGCTGCGTGATCCGGGGCTCGTCCTGTCCCTGGGACGCCCTGTGGAGATCACGCTCCGCGTCTGCGGCCCGGACGGCGAACCGCTCCCCGGCGCCGCGGTGTTCCTGATCGGGGCGACCTGGCCGGGCCAGGGCATCACCGGGGCCGACGGCACGGCCACCGTGACGCTGGCGACGGACACCGTCGAGTCCGTTCGGTCGCTGTACGTCCGGCCCGCGGGCGGTTACAACGACCGCTGGATCCACAGCCCCGACCTGTCGGAGACCCAGGAGAACCTGGTCATGCTGACGCCGCTGGCCAAGGCGTACCCGGAGCTCGAGGAACGGCAGCAGTACGGCTGGGGCCAGCAGGCCATGCGCCTGGACCGGCTGCCTCCCACCTTCCGCGCCTTCGGCGTCAGGATCGCGGTCATCGGGTCGGGCGTCAGCGCCGACCATCCCGACCTGAAGCAGCGGGTGCGTTCCGGAGTCGATCTCGTGCACGGTACGGCCGACGGCTGGGCGCACGACGTGATGGGCAGCGGCACGCACGCCGCGGGCGTCATCGCCGGTGCCGACACCGGCAAGGGTGTCATCGGCATCGCCGTCGACGCCGAGATCGAGGTGTGCGAGGTGATGCCCGGCGGGCACTTCAGCGACCTGATCGCCGCCCTGGACCACTGCATCGATCGTGAGGTGGACATCGCCCACATCGCCGTGGCGACGCCGTACCCCTCGTCACTGGTCTCCCACAAGCTGGCCGACGCCAACGCGGCGGGGATCGCCTGCGTCGCCCCCGCGGGCGACACGGGCGGCCCGGTCGCCTTCCCCGGCTCGCTGCCCACCGTGTTCGCGGTGGGTGCGCTGGGGGTCTACGGCTCGTTCCCCCCGGACACCTCCCAAGCGACCCACACGGGGCCGCCGTTGACACCGGAAGGACTCTTCGCCGCGCCGTTCAGCGGTTACGGCCCCGGGGTCGACGCCGCCGCCCCCGGCGTCGCGGTCCTGTCGTGCGCGCCGGGAGGCGGATACGCGGCCCTCGACGGCACCGGCACTGCCTCGGCCCATGTCGCGGGTCTCGCCGCCCTCGTCCTCGCCCACCACGAGGACTTCCACGGCCAGCTGCTACCCCGTGGTCCCGGGCGGGTGCAGCACCTGTTCGAGATCATCGCCGCGAGCTGCCGCGCTCTGGCCGCCCCCGGCACGATGGAGGCGGCGCGCGTCGGACGCGGCCTGCCCGACGCCCTCGTCGCCCTCGGACTGGCCCCAGGGGTACAGCTCGCTCCGGCCCTGTCGCCGTTCGTCCCGTCCCTGGCCGGTTGACGGCCCGCGGGACGGGCGCGGACGAGGGCGCGGACACACGGAACGGCACCCGCTCGAGCGGGTGCCGTTCCGTGTGTCCGACCGTGTCCTCCCGTGTGCCACCGCGGTGCCGGCAGGTCGGGTCCTCGTGTCAGCCGCCGGGCGGCTGCTCCTTGCTGGGTGCCGCATGCCGGGGGCGGTACTTGCACGACACCTGGCCGACCAGCTCGCGGAAGCAGACCAGCGCGGTGACCGGCGGGATTCCCACGATCACCATCGCCAGCAGGCTGTGTTCCGAGTTGCCGATGCACAGCGCGACAGCCGTGGCGGAGGCGACGAGGACGACCACCCACGACCGCCGGGCGGTCCGGTGCTGGAAGGCGGCCCGCAGTACGGAGAGGGCCGCCACGAACCACGGCCCGTACACCGTCAGCGGCCACCACTGCGCCAGAGGCTCGGGAAGCACTGTCGAGGCGATGGCGCGCAACTGGGCGTACGAGTAGGCGATGGACCAGCCGAGCATGGCCACCGCGCAGGCGGCGATGGTGGCGACCAGGATCGTGGCAGGGGTGACTTTCTGGCCGCTGTCGAGGATGTGTGCACCCGGCCGGGGGCGCCGACGGTCGATCCGGTGGCGGTGCTGCCCGTCCATCGAGGGCGGAGCGGGGGCCACTCCGGTCGCCGTGGACAGCATCTGGGCCAGTTCCTCGTCCGGATCCCAGCCGCTCGGTGCCATGTCGGGGGCGGGTGAGCCCCAGGCGTGATGCACCTCCAGGGGATCGACGGTGTAAGGATGACGCCCCGGTGGGTCGTAATCCGTTGTCAGGTCGAACTGAATGTCGTAGAGGCCTGGCTCGCCTTGAAGCCTGTCCATTCTCAGCTCCTCCGCGCCCTCGTCAGGACGCTCCGTCCATGGCGCGCAGGTATTCGCTTTCCATGTCGCCGATCTCCTTGAGGAAGTCTTCAAGAAGGTCCGAGCAGCCCTTGGCGAGTGCCTCACCGCCCGTCGGATCCTGCCAAGCGGCTCCACGTCCGACAGGGATCTGATCTTCCGGTTCGTTCCAAGTCACGATCACCTAACGAGCGCCATACGGAGGAAGCTATCCGGCATTCGGGGGAATCTATCGCTGCAGAATCGTTCCTGCGATGTGATGACCGTACCCTGCCGACGAAATTCAGAAAATGCGTGCAATCACCTTTCGGTGAATAGCATTTCACTCTCCGCGAGGGTCCCTGGTGAGCTCGGTTCGAGGGCCGAACCATGGGCGGGAGTCGCGTGCGCGGAGGCCCCGCATGAGACGCGCGGGCCGCCACGGGAGCCGGCGGCACTCCGGCTGGACTCCAGTGCGGGGCTTTCGACGGCGCTTTTCGGCCATGGTTGCGTGCCGGTGGACTCCGTCCTGCTGCCGGCTGGGCCCCGACCGCCGGGTCGGCCGACAGGAGGGCATGGGCTCGGTGCACCGTGGGTACCCCTCTTCTCGCCCACGAGGGTTGCCCGGTACCGCGGTTGACCGCCCTCAGAGTCGGCTGTACTTCTCGATGTCCTCGGTGAACTCCTCGATCGCCCGCGCGGTGAGAGTCGGCCGTGTGTCGGCGATGGCGGTCAAGTAGTCCTCGGTGGTGGCCGGTTCGCCCTGCCGATGTGTCACTTCGCGTTCGAAGGACGCCTGGGCCCCCTTGCGCGCGGCGAACTCGATGTCGGCCGGGGTGAACAGCTCGCTGGCCGCCACCAGCCGTGAGAGGTCCACGGAGTCGATGGCGGCCCTGAGATAGCGGGCCCAGATGGCGGCGCGGGCCGTGGGGTCCGGCGGCCCGATCGGGATGACGTAGTCGAACCGGCCCGGCCGCAGGAACGCCGGGTCCAGAGAACGCACCGAGTTGGTGGCGCAGACCAGCAACCGGGCATCGTGCTCACGGAAGTTGGGGATGAGTTTGAGCAGCTCGTTGGTCACCCCGTGGCCGGGGTCGACCGCCCGCCCCGACCGCACGCCCGCGATCTCCTCGACCTCGTCGATGAAGAGCAGGACCGAGTCCAGTTCCACCAGGTCGGCGAAGACCTCCCGCAGCGCCGCGGCCAGCCCCTCGCTCGTGTCGGCCGCGAGCCGGGACGGGAAGAGCTCCACGAACGGCCAGGTGACCCGTGAGGCCACGGCCTTGGCGAAGCTGGTCTTCCCGGTGCCCGGCGGCCCGAACAGGATGACCGCCTTCGGCGGGACGACACCGTAGCGGTCGGCCAGCGCGGGCTCCGTCAGCGGGAGCACGATCCGCCGCTCGACGACCTGCTTCTCCCGCTCCATCCCGGCCATCCGGTTCCACAGGCCCTCGGCCAGCATGCGGCCGCCCAGCGCCCGGAGCACGTCGGTGTCGGCGGACTCCCGTGGTTCGAGCTTCTCGTAGTAGGTCAGATCGTCGCGGGACAGGAAGCCGGAGTGGTCGAGCGCCTTCGTCCCGGCGGCGTCGGCGGGCAGCAGGGCGCTGATGCGGCGCACCCCGCGCGCCCGCAGCCGTCGTTCCAGTTCGGCCAGGAGGGCGCTGCCGATCCCACGCTCGCGCCAGCGGGCGGCGAGCGCGACCAGCAGGATCCAGGCGCGTTTGCCGTGCGCCTGCGCCACGGCCATGCCGACCAGTTCGTCACCGACGACCGCGACCACCGCGGTCTGACCGCTCTCGACCGCGGCCATCACCTCGGAGACCGGGAAGGCGGGCCGCTCGTCGGCCGGCCGGCTCTGGTCCCAGATCTGGATCGCCTGGTCGAGATCGTCATCGTGGTAGTCGCGCAGATGCCATGCGGACATCGCCACCACCTCGCAGGTGCGGGGTGTTCCATTGTCACCCGGTGCCCCGCCTGCCGCCGCACGGAGCGGTACGGCCTCGGGACGAAGGCGCGCTCCGCGGCGACCGGGTGCGGTTCAGCTCTGGGCGGTGGGCCGTACGACGATCTCGTTCACGTCGACGGTGGGGGGCTGTTCGACGGCGAACGCGATGGCCCGGGCGATCGCGTCGGGCGGGATCGCGATGCGGTCGCGCATCGCCGTGATCTCCGCTCTGACCTGGCTGTTGGTCGACGCCTCGGCGAAGTCGGTGGCCGTCACGCCAGGTGACACGGTGGTCACCCGCAGGCACTCGCCCGCTTCCTGGCGCAACCCCTCGCAGATGGCCCGGACCGCCAGCTTGGTACCAGCGTAGACGGCCATGTTCGGCACGACGCGGAACGCGGCCGTGGACGCGGTGGTCACGAAATGGCCCGAGCCCTGCGCCCGGAAGACCGGAAGGGCGGCGCCGATTCCGTGCAGCAGGCCCTTCACGTTGACGTCCACCATCCGGTCCCACTCGTCGACGCGCAGATCGTCCAGCGGTGAGATCGTGCCGACCCCGGCATTGCTCACGAGCACGTCGAGCCGGCCGAAGCGGTCACCTGCCAGTGCCACCAGGGCCCGCAGATCGTCCCGCCGGGTCACATCGGTGCGCAGCCGAACAGCCTCGCCACCCGCCTCCTTGATCCGGCTCACCACCGCCTCCAGGCGCTCGGAGCGGCGAGCACCCAGCACAAGTCGCGCGCCGCGTTCCGCGAGCAGCAGCGCGGTCGCCTCGCCGATGCCGCTGCCGGCTCCCGTGATCGCCACCACTTTGTCCCTGATTCCGTGCATGAAGCAGTCCTGTCCCGTCGTCGGTGGCACGGCCGTGTACCGAGTGGCGGCGGCTTCCCGCGCCGGTGGCCAGGAACCGTCGCGCACCGGGCGGCCGTGGGCCGGTGCGAGCGTTCGAGGCCGTCGGCGGCGCCGCGGCCGGTGCTCGCACACCAGTCTCCGACGGGTTTAGCCTGGTATCCAGAACGTACTTATTCTGGAACCAGAGGTGCCAGCCGTCATGCCCACGCAGCCGGACCGACGAACTGACCTGGGCGCGTTCCTGCGCAGCAGAAGGGAGCGCCTCGCCCCTGACGAGGCCGGCCTGCCCCGCACCGGCCGCCGGCGGACTCCGGGACTGCGCCGGGAGGAGCTGGCGCTGCTGGCCGGGATCAGTGCCACCTGGTACACGTACCTGGAGCAGGGGCGGGATATCCGCGCCTCCGAGCAGGTGCTCACCGCCCTTGCCAGGGTGCTCCGGCTCGACAGGCACGAGCAGGAGCATCTCTTCCGGCTGGCCGGTCACGCGCCCGCGGCCGAAGCGGAGGAGCAGGAGCCGCTCACCGGCGAGGTGGCGGCCGTGCCGCTGCTGCTCCAGCCGAACCCGGCGTACGTCATCGACGGCACCTACGACGTGCTCAGCCACAACCGGGCGGCCGAGGAACTGTTCCCGAAGCTCATCACCGGGGCCGACCGGCCGGCCAACCTCGTCCGCTGGGTGTTCCTCGAGCCGGTGGCTCGGGACGTCCTGGTCGACTGGGAATCCGAGGCACGCGGCCTGCTCGCCCGGCTCCGGACACAGGCCGCACGTCATCCCGCCGACCCGCGCTACCCGCGGCTGATCGACGAGCTGAACGCGAACAGCCCGCAGGCGCGGGCCTGGTGGCCCCAGTACGAGGTGCAGCCCCGGCACAGCGGACGCAAACGCCTGCGGCACCCGGGACGCGGAGCGATCGAGTACGCGTACACCGCGTTCCACCTGGCGGAGCGGCCGGAACTGACCCTGGTGATCTACAACGACGACGGAGGGACGGCCGGCGCGACCGCCTGAGCCGAGTCGACCGCGGTACGGCCGCGCTTCGCGTGAGGCCGGGACGATGCCGAAGTGCTGTCTCCGCCTCGGGGCATGGAGGGGGACGACGCCCGGCTGCGGTACCCGGAAGACCCTGCCCCCGGCGGTGTGTCCAGGCCTAGTCTGAGCGCCATGGGCGACAGTGACTTCACCGGCCTGCGCGGTGCGGAGTTCGAGCGCGCGGACATGACGGGGGCGCGGTTCACCACGGTGAGCCTGGACGCGGCGACGTTCCGGGCATGCGAGTTCAACGGGGTCGTCATGCGCGGCGTCGAGATGGTCAACACCACCATCGACGGCGAGATCCGGAATCTCGTCGTCAACGGAGTCGACGTCGTACCGCTGGTGGAGGCCGAACTGGACCGCCGGCACCCCGACCGCCGCAAGTTCCGGCCGACCACCCCCGAGGGGTTCCGGGAGGCCTGGGACCTCGACGAACGGCTGTGGGAGTCGACCGTCGCGCGGGCACGCCGACTGCCCGAGGAACTGCTGCACGAGCCGGTCGACGGCGAGTGGTCGTTCATCCAGACCCTGCGCCACCTGGCGTTCGCAACCGAGTCGTGGGTCGGCCGCTGCGTCCTGGGCGAACCCAGCCCCTGGCACCCGCTGTCCCTGCCGTGGGACGAGATGAGTCCGCGGCCGGGAGTGCCGCACGACCGTGACGCGCGCCCGCCGCTCGAAGAGGCGCTCGCCCTGCGGCGGGAGGCGATGGCCATGATGCGACGCGTGGTCGACGGTCTGACCGACGAGCGGCTCGACAGCCGCACCGAGCCGCTCGTGGGCCCCGGCTGGCCCGACGAGGGTGAGACCTTCCCGCTCCGCGAATGCCTGCTGGTCGTCCTGAACGAGGAGTGGTGGCACCGCATGTACGCCGAGCGCGACCTGGCGGTCCTGGAGGAACGGGGCTGACGTCGTGGATCTCGTGGTCACCGGTGGGGTGGGCGACCCGCTGCCGGTCACGGACGCCGCGGGCGGGCCGCAGGGCCTCCCGACAGGTGGTCCTGGCGGTGGGCGCGGCCCTCGGCGAGGGCTGTCTTTGCCTCGCGTCCCTCAGCGGGCGTGCTCGGACACGTCTGACACGTCTCCCGGCGGTTGTACCCGGTGGGTCTTGCGGAGCTCTCTCCGCCTGGTGATGCTGACCCCTGCGTGACGGCCCAGTCCACGCGGAACCCGGACCCGACCCCCCGTACCCAGCCACCGGAGCCGCGCCGCGATCCGCTGACGTGATACTCGGCGAACCGGCCTCACCGTTGGCTGGCTGACTCCGACAGCATCAAGCCCGCAGACCCTTGAGTCCGTCGTACGCGGCCATGACGAGTTCCAGCCCCCGGTTGTCGTCCGCGGGTTCGCGCATCTGATTGGTCACGTGCGCCACCGCCATACGGGCCTCGGGATCGATCATGACGAGCGAGCCGCCCCAACCGCCCCAACCGAAGGTGTTGCCGAACAACCCGTAGCCCAGCCCGTAACGGACCGGCATGCCCAGGCGGCGGTCCTCGCCGCTGAACTGCTCCTGCCTCGCACGGTCACAGCCCGGCTGCGACAGCAGTCGCACCCCACGCGCCGTTCCCCCGCAGGCCATCACCGACTGCACGAGGGCGACCGAGCGGGCGTTGCCGAAGCCGCTCGCCGCCGGGATCTGCGCGCGACGCCAGGCCGTGCTGTTCCCGTCACGGACCCGTACGGCGGTGCCGGTGGCGGGGGACGCGCTGCGGCCGGGCGCGCTCGCGGTGTAGTCCCCGTCGTGCGGCGACGGCGGGACGGCGAGCGCCGCCCGGTGGTCGTGCGCGGCCGGCAGTCCGATGTGGAAGTCGGCGGCCAGCGGCCCGGCCACCTCCTCCGCGAAGAACTCGCCCAGGCTCCGGCCGGTGATCCGGCGGACGACCTCGCCCACGAGAAACCCCTGGGTGAGCGAGTGGTATCCGGCCGCGCTTCCCGGATCCCACTGCGGAGCCGACGCGGCCAGCCGTGCGGTGGCGGCAGGCCAGTCGTAGAGCTCCTCGATCGGCCCGTCCCAGTCGGGCAGGCCCGCGGTGTGCGCGAGCAGATGCCGTACCAGCACCTTGTCCTTGCCCGCCGTGGCGAACTCGGGCCAGTACCGGGCGACCGGTGCGGTCGGATCGAGGTCGCCACGGTCGGCCAGGACCAGCGCGCACAGTGCCGTCATCGTCTTGGTGACGGACCAGACGTTGGTGATCGTGTCCTGCTGCCACGGGGTCGTACGGTCCGCGTCGGCGAATCCGCCCCAGACGTCCACCACCGACTCGCCGTCCACGAAGACCGCGACCGAGGCACCCGCGTCTCCCTCGTCCAGCAACCCGGCCAGCGTATTCGGCACCGCGGTGAACAGATCGTCGTACGTGCCCCGGATATCGGCCATGTGCCGTATTAGCGCGTATCGGCCGGTCGGAGGCAATCGAATTTCCGGGCCGGGAGGAGCGTTCCCATGCCGCCGTGGCCAGGTTGTGGAACCGGCCGCCGGGAACCACAACGTACCCACTTCGGGACCGTCACGTTCCCCGACCCGGAACTCCCCTGCCGAGGTCCGACGCGCGTGCCCCTACGGCCGTCCGTAGGCCACCGGCCGGCCGGTGAACGCGTCCAGGAGCACGCGATCGCCGAGCGGCCGGTCCAGTTTCACCGCCAGCCTCTCGCTGAGCAGCTGGGCGGTGCAGGGACCGTCCTTCGTCCCGACGACGGACGCGGACAGCACCACGCTCCCGCCCGTCTCGAGCACGTCCACGGCAGGCCCGTCGTCGCAGGCTCCGTGGGGGGCCGCAACGGTGACGTTCCGGCCGTCCCCTGGCGTCCCGACCAGGCGCTGAAGCGCCTGCAACGTGGCGCTGGACCCCTCCGCGAACGACTCGATAGGCGGCGTCGGAGGTTCCGAGGAACGGATGGCGGCACGCTTGAGCGGAGTGTCGTAGCCGTCCAAGGTGAAAAGCCAGGCCGGAACGGTGGCCGGCCCGCGACTGGTGGCCAAAGTCATCTCACCCGGCTTCACCTCGGTCACGTGCAACTGCGGTCCCTTGCCGCCGCCGTGGGCCACCGCCTCGTACGCCTGCTGAGCCTCCATCAGCGGCAGCCTGAGCGAGCCCCCGCTCTGCCACCTCACCAGGCCGTTCTTGCGCGGCGCGGTGGGCAGTCGGCCGCGCAGGGTGAAGCTGCGGCTCTCATAGGCCTGCTTGTCGGCTTCGTCGTGGAAGGCGTCCTCGGGCAACTGGACCGCCTCTCCGATCGGGTAGTAGCCCTTGCGCCAAGCCCGGGCGGCCTCGGAACCGTCCCATGCATCGGCCACTTGACGAGCGCGGGCCTCCGCCACCGGGTTGTCGCGGGGGGTGCGGGACTGAGCGCCACGACCGCTGTCGCAAGCGGTGACGGTCCCACCCGCTGCGGCAAGCAGGGTGAGGGCGAGGAGCAGTTGTGCGGCGCGTGTGGGCATGGGTCCCCCTGGGTCCGACGGTGACGGGCACGGGCCTCGCGGCGTACCGCTCCTACGACGCACCGCTCCTACGACGCACCGGGCCCGGGTTGCGTTCGACGCGACCCGCTCGGGCTCCCACTGCCCGGGAGTGGGTGCACCCTTCAACTGGCGCTGCCGGCTGCCTCGGTCGGGGTGCGCCCCGCGGACGTAATTCGACAGACACGCGTGGCGCAGCGCCCTCCTGAAGCCGTCATGAGCGATCTCGACCGCCAAGACGGCCTGCTGCCCCGTCGTCGTGCCCGGCCGCAGCGGTACATCATCCACAGGAACGGCGGCTCGATCCAGGTCGGGCCAACACACTCGTCCGTCCGCCCGAGCTCAGGGGGTGCCACGCGCTGTGTTCGGTGACGGCCACCAGGCCGCGTCGGAGATCGAGGTCGCCGGTGAGCCGGTCAGCCGGGTGACGACGTCGGTGACCAGGGAGATCTCGCCCTTCTCGATCGCTTGGTACCACGAGATCCAGGTCTCGATCTGTTCCCCGCTCATGCCCTGCCGCCATCGCCGCGCGAAGGCTTCCTCGAGGGTCTCTGGTTCGAAGCGGTAGGGCCTTCCGGTGGCCGCGGCGATCCGGGTGACCGCTTCGTGGAGGGTCAGGGCCTCGGGCCCGGTGATCTCCAGGACCGCGCCGTCGTGCTCGGAACGGGGACCGTCGTCGAGGGCGACCGCGGTGATCACGTCCGCGATGTCCTCGTGGGTGGCGAAGGCGGCCCGACCGGTGGTCGCGGGGCCGCTGACGACGAATTCCTCGTCGGCGAGCGCGGCCGGTGTCGCTGTGTAGAAGCCCGCCCGGAGCACCGTATGGCGGATGCCGGCTCCGGCCAGGAACCGTTCGGTCAGCCACTGGTCGCGGGCGTTCAGGTAGGTGGCGGTGGGCGAGGCGCCGACGAGGGACACATACAGGACCCGGTCCACGCCGGCCGCGATCGCGGCCTCCACCGCGGTGGCGTGTTCCTCCAGCCGGCGTCCCGTGCGGTGTCCGGAGACCAGGACGAGCGTCGACGCGCCCTCCAGCGCCCGGCGCATCGCGGAGGCGTCGCCGTAGGCGGCGGGACCGCGTCGCCGGGCGCCCGGCAGGTCGGGCATGCGATCGGGGCTGCGTCCGACGAGGAGTTGGGGGACGCCACGGTCGGCGAGCCGCGCCGCGATCCGGCTGCCCAGTGCCCCGGTCACTCCGGTGACCGCCACCGTTCCGTGATGCTTGTCGGACATGGATTTCCCTTGATCCGGGGCCGCTGCCGACCGGAGTGTCCTTCTGTCCGATCACATCCAGTGAAAATGCGCGGGCTGTGAAGGTCGACCGTGCGGGCACTACGGGCCGGCGTTTGAGGCCATCTCATGTGGCCGGTCCGAACGCTGTCATGCGGAGGCCACCACCTCGCCGGCCATGACCTGGGGAGGGTTGGGGAGCAGTGACGCAAGGTTGTCCCGCACGAAGTCCGCAGCCCTCGAGACCGATTCGTCGGCACCTGCCTGGTCCTGGAAGACGCTGGTCGAGACCATCACTCCGTCCCCGGTATCGATCCAGTAGTAGGCCACGAAGCCGGAGACCTGGCGCATGAGCGGCACGAATCCCTCGTTCACGAGACGTGCGGCCTCGGCCGAATCGGTCACCCCTTCGTACCGTCGGACTGCTGCGTACATCGCCACGCTCCTCACGGCGTTCTGGGTTCGTTCTCTGCTGGGACGTCGTACCCCTGCGAGGGTCGTCCGGCTCATGAGGCATCTTGCAATCACCTGAAGGGCCGCTTTGGGTGATCCGAACGTCGGCCGTCGGCCCGGACACGCGGCCCTGCGCACGTCTGCCACGAGAAGGCGTCGGCCCTCGCGGAGAGCGCCTGGTACGGCACCGTGCGGGCCGCGGGTGCCGGTGCGGTCCTCTTCAGGCACCCCCGACGCATGGCACCGGCTACTGGTTCCCGGCCTCCGGCGTCGGAGCGATAGCCGTCGGGCACGACACATCCGTCCCGGCGGGCCTGTGTTGCCATGTGACCCATGGGCCGGAGCCGGCTGTCGGGTGGAGCAGCCTGTTATCCGTGTAGGTGGGCAAGAAGCTCGTCTCCATGGGGATAGGGGTATTCCTGGGGCAGCAGCCGGGCGGCGGAGTCCAGGTCCCCGCTGCTGACGAGGGCGTGGATCTCATGGGCGAGCGGGGTCACGTCGCGGATGGCGACCGTCCACTCGTCGGCGTAGCGGCGTGCGGCCTCTCCGGAGAGGCCGAGTTGCAGCGACCGGTGCGGCAGGGGCTGGAGACGCAGGTCCCGCTCGGGGTCCCACTGCACACGAGTGGGCGCACGCTTCAACTGACGCTGCCAGGCGGCTCGGTCGGGATGCACCCCGCGGACATAGCTCGACAGACACGCGTGGCGCAGCGCCCAGTCGAAGCCGTCACGGCTGATCTCGACAGCGAGGACGGTTTCCTGCCCTGTCTTCGCGCCCCAGCCACAGCGGTACATCATCCACAGGAACGACGGCTTGATCCACGTCATCCTGTCCCGCTTCCAGATGGCGGGGAATCGGCCCTCGCGGACGGCGGGCAGGCCGATTTCCCGGGAGTAGGCCTGGTAGACGGTGATCGTGGATTCCGTATGGACCGCACGGATCCCGCGTTGCGGTTCTTCCATGGCGTCCAGCCTCGCGTTGGCCCGCTTCGGGGGGCCACTGATTTTCGACTCCGTTGGTTGCGGCGGAGAGCGCCTGGTGCGGCACCGTGCGGGCTGCCGGTGCCGCGACGGTCCTCTTCAGGCACCCCGGCGCACGACACCGGCTACTGGTCCCTGGGCTCCGGCGTCGGAGCGATACCCGTCGGGCACGACACCCCCGTCCCGCCCAATCCGCAGTACCCGCCCGGGTTCTTGTCCAGGTACTGCTGGTGGTATCCCTCCGCCGGGTAGAACTCGCGGCCCTCCGCGGGGAGCAGTTCCGTGGTGATGCTGCCGTGGCCCGAGTAGGTGAGGACCTTCTGGTACGCCTCGCGGGACGCCCGCGCCGCGGTCGCCTGGGCGGGGGAGTGGGTGTGGATCGCCGAGCGGTACTGGGTGCCGACGTCGTTGCCCTGGCGGAAGCCCTGCGTGGGGTCGTGGGACTCCCAGAAGACCTGCAACAGGCGCTCGTAGGAGATCTTCTCCGGGTCGTGGACCACACGGACCGTCTCGGTGTGGCCCGTCAGGCCCGAGCAGACCTCTTCGTATGTGGGGTTCTCGGTGTAGCCGCCCTGATAGCCGACGAGCGTCGTGTGGACGCCCGGGAGCTGCCAGAACGAGCGCTCGGCGCCCCAGAAGCAGCCGAGGGCGAAGTCCGCGATCTCCAGGCCCTCCGGGTAGGGGCCGAGGAGAGGGGTGCCGAGCACCGTGTGCCGCGCGGGGACCGTGAAGATCGGCTTGGGGCGACCGCTCAGGGCCTGCTCCGGCGTGGGCAGCCGGGGAGTGCGGCTGTACGGGAACATATGGTCTCCACAGGGGGCATGGAACGAGTGGGGCTTGACGCCCAACGTGCGTGTCCGCCCCGGAATTCCGGGGCGGACACCGGGGCGCGGCCCTGGTGTGCCGCCGCGCGGCGTGGCCGGTGGACTCAGTGCGGCAGGGCCGCCGGGCTTCCGCCGTTCGCCTCGAAGCCCGCCACCGCCAGGGCCCGGTACATCGCGTAGTCCGCGGCCGGGTCGGCGCTCAGGGTCCAGGGCAGCGCACCCACATGACCGTCGACATGGACCAGCTGGGCCATCGCCTCCGGCCAGCGCTCGCTGCGGACCAGGAAGAGGATCAGGAGGTGGCGGACGTGCGCTGCCATGGGGTCGTCGGAGCGGGCCGACTGCACCGCGAAGAGTGCGCCGTGGATCGCCTTGGTCACGACCTCGCTCCGGTAGAAGCTGCTGACCAGGTTCACCTCGGGCAGGTGCTCGAAGACCGCGAAGAGGGGCATCGCGGCCAGGAGCGAGCCCTGCGGGGCACGCGCGGCCGCCGCCTCCGCGAAGGAGTAGGCCAGCTCGCGCGAGCCGTGCCACTTCTCGCACCAGTAGTGCAGTGCCGCCAGGTGCGCCCCCATGTGGGTCGGGGCGCGGTCCAGGACCTTCAGCCACAGCTGCTCGAACTCCGGCCGCGGGTAGCCGAGGCCACGGGCCACCGAGAGCTCGATGATGTACGGGACCGGGTCACCGGGGGCCAGCAGTGCCGCCTCGGCGCAGGCCGACTGCGCCTCCTCCATGATGATCCGGAACTCCTCCGTGCCCGGCGTCGACGTGCGCCAGGCCTGCTGCACCAGGAACTCCGCTTGCACGGCCGCGCCGCCCGCGTCCTTCGGGGCCTCGGTCCGCCACACCCGCAGCCACTGGCCGCCCGGGATCTCGCTCACTCCTCCGGGCCGCGTCTGCAGTTCCAGGGACGCGGAGCCCGCGAAGGCCTGCACACGCTGCCAGCGCGTCTCGCCCTCCGCCTCCGTGCCGGCCAGGAGCTGCGCGGCGGCGTGGTAGTCCTGCGTCTGCTGCACCACGTCCAGGACGTCCAGCAGGTCCTGGTCGGGGCCGGGCATGCGGACGTCCAGCTCCTCCTGGCGCACGAAGCCGTAGTTCGCGGGGTCCGCCGCGTCCGGATGGCCCGGCGCCACCTGCTGGATGCGCGCGCGCCTGCGCATGAGAACGGGCAGCAGGACCATGCTGAACATGGCCGCCGCCATCAGGACCCAGAGAATCGCCATGCCTCCAGCGAACCAGACGGGTCGGACACTTGGCCAACCCGGTCGCCGGGCCTGTGGAAAACCACTGGCGCACCGACCGGCACGGGCATCGGGCGCGGTTGCCGCGCCCAGCGCCTCGCACCCCTGTTCCCAGGTCCGGCTCGCCGGGTCCGGGTGCTCCGGTCCGTGCTCGCCGGGACCGGTGCTCCGGTCCGTGCTCTCCGGGACCGGGTGCTCCGGTCCGTGCTCTCCGGGACCGGCTCGCCCGTCCCGGCGCCCGGGTCCCCGAGGTCCGTCGTCCCCGCCGCCGGAGCACTACCCTCGGTGCACATGAGCGACAGGCACATCAGTCAGCACTTCGAGACCCTCGCGATTCACGCGGGGAACACCGCCGACCCCCTGACGGGCGCGGTCGTCCCACCGATCTACCAGGTGTCGACCTACAAGCAGGACGGCGTCGGCGGGCTGCGCGGCGGCTACGAGTACAGCCGCAGCGCCAACCCGACCAGGACCGCACTCGAGGAGAACCTCGCGGCCCTGGAGGGCGGCCGCCGCGGTCTCGCGTTCGCGTCCGGACTGGCGGCCGAGGACTGCCTGTTGCGTACGCTGCTCAGCCCCGGCGACCACGTGGTCATCCCGAACGACGCGTACGGCGGCACGTTCCGTCTGTTCGCGAAGGTGGTCTCGAGGTGGGGCGTGGAATGGTCCGTCGCGGACACCTCCGATCCGTCGGCGGTACGAGCCGCACTCACCCCGAAGACCAAGGTCGTCTGGGTGGAGACCCCCTCCAACCCGCTGCTCGGCATCACCGACATCGCCGTCGTCGCCCAGATCGCACGTGACGCGGGCGCCAGGCTCGTCGTCGACAACACGTTCGCGACGCCCTACCTGCAGCAGCCCCTCGCGCTCGGTGCGGACGTCGTCGTGCACTCCCTGACCAAGTACATGGGCGGCCACTCCGACGTCGTCGGCGGTGCGCTGATCGTGAACGACCAGGAGCTCGGCGAGCAGCTGGCGTACCACCAGAACGCGATGGGCGCGGTCGCCGGCCCGTTCGACTCGTGGCTGGTGCTGCGCGGTACCAAGACGCTCGCGGTCCGTATGGACCGGCACAGCGAGAACGCCGCCAGGATCGCCGACATGCTCACCCGGCACGCGCGTGTGACGCGCGTTCTGTACCCGGGCCTGGCGGAGCACCCCGGTCACGAGATCGCCGCGAAGCAGATGAAGGCGTTCGGCGGCATGGTCTCCTTCCAGGTCGAGGGCGGCGAGGAGGCGGCGGTCGAGGTCTGCAACCGCGCCAAGGTGTTCACGCTCGGCGAGTCCCTGGGCGGTGTGGAGTCGCTCGTCGAGCACCCGGGGCGCATGACGCACGCGTCCGCGGCCGGCTCGGCCCTGGAGGTCCCCTCCGACCTGGTCCGTCTCTCGGTGGGCATCGAGAACGTCGACGACCTCCTGGAGGACCTGCAGCAGGCTCTCGGCTAGCCGCCGCCCCTTCTCACCAGCCGCTGATGGGCGGAGTCGTCGTGGACGGCGGCTCCGCCCAGGGCCGGGTCAGGGACGCCCAGATCGCGAAGGCGAGGGCCGCGGCCAGCAGCGTGATCCACAGCAGGCGGCGCGCCGCGGTCCGGCGGCGCAGGATCCGGGTGCCGCGCCGCAGCACCTCCGGGTACAGGTCGGGCGGCACAGGGGGCGGTGTCCGCTCCAGCATCCGCCGTACGGCGGCGTCACGCTCGCGCAGATACATCGGTCACCTCGGTTCCCGTATGCAGGTCGGGCGGCCCGTCGTGCCGTCGCCCGTTCTCCGGTCCGTGCCGGTCACGACGGGGCCACCTTCGCGACCGGCACCGCGGGCGCCGGCCGGGGCGGCGGGTGCAGCAGCGTCGCCACCGCACGTGCGCAGATCGCGCGCACCCGCTCGGTGGGCAGTCCCAGCAGCGCCCCGGTCTGTTCCTCGGTCACACCTTCGTACAACCTGAGTACGAGCATCAGCCGCTCCCGAGGAGACAGGCCCGCGAGGATGCCGCCCCGATCCCTGCGCTGCCGGCCGAAGGTCCCGTGCCGGTGCCATGCCTCGCGCGCGAAGCGGGTGGCGAGCTGTTGGCGCGTGCGGTCGTAGGGGTCGTCGCCGCGCAGCCGGTCCCAGGAGGCGTACGTCTCGGCGAGGGCCAGCGTCAGCAGGCGCCGGGCGCGCGGGTTGTCGTCCGGGGTCTCCGCGGTGAGCAGGGTGGCCGCATGCAGCAGCCGTCCGGCCGCGCCCGCGACGAAGGCCTCGAAGTCCCGGGCCCGGCGGGCCTCTTGGGACGCATGCCGTTCTCGCACCGCGCCTCCCGACTGAGGGCGACCATGAAGGGTCGGGGCCGCGCCGTACGGAGGCGGCCGAGCCCGCACGGCGCGGGTGCGCGTGCGGGATGCCGGAGCGTGTACGACAGGGACCCGATCTCATATGAGACCGGCGGCGACCCCGGGGTCAAGAGCCGGGGAGCGCCCGGCACGCATGCGTGCCGGGAGACGACGGACGGGGCGCCCGGGACTCAGGACGGCTGCTGTGCCTCGTTCCCCGGAAGGACCTGCGATGTCTGGCGGGCCGAGAGGGCCACGTTGAAGCGCGTGAGGAGCGAGCAGAACTCCTGGCGCTCCGCGGGGGTCCAGTCGTGCGTCAGTTCGGCCATGAGCTGCCGCCGGGAGGAGCGCACCTCTTCCAGGCGCGACAGTCCGCGCGGGGAGAGCTGGAGCACCACCGCGCGCCCGTCCTCCGGGTGGGAGGTCCGCTTGACGAGACCGGTGTCCACCAGCGGGGCCACCTGCCGGGTGACCGTCGAGGAGTCGATGCCCATGCTCGCGGCGAGCGCCTTGACGCCCATCGGGCCTTCCTTGTCGAGGCGGTTGAGCAGGAGATATGCGGCACGGTCCATCGAGTTGCGCACCTGCCCGACTCCGCCGAGCCGCGTCTGTTCGGCGCGGCGTGCGAACACTGCGACCTCGTGCTGCAGCGTGTCCAGAAGACCGGGGTCACCGACGGTCGACATGTCCATCGACATTTCAGGTGTTGTGGGCATGGCCGGGGGCTCAATTCATGCGTGGAAGCTGGGTTGGGGGACAGGGTACGCGGCCGGGGCGCGGGGCGTACCGGCGCTGCGCAAACCCGTTTCGCAGCTTGGTCACACCCGCTGCGGACGGGCGTGAACTGCGAGACTGGTGGTCATGAACTACAGCACGGCCGACTCCCTGCCCGCGGTGACGCTGGACGACGTCCGGGGCGCCCAGAAGATGCTCTCGGGCGTCGCGCGCGTCACCGCGATGGAGGGCAGCAGGTACCTGTCGCAGCTGGTCGGCACACCGGTGCACCTGAAGTGCGAGAACCTCCAGCGGACCGGTTCGTTCAAGCTGCGTGGCGCATATGTGCGCATCGCCGGGCTGCTGCCCGAGGAGCGGGCGGCGGGTGTCGTCGCCGCGAGCGCGGGCAACCACGCCCAGGGAGTGGCCCTCGCGTCCTCGCTGCTGGGTGTGCACTCCACCGTCTTCATGCCCAAGGGCGCTCCGCTGCCGAAGATCAGCGCGACCCGTGAGTACGGCGCCGACGTACGGCTCTACGGACAGGTGGTGGACGACTCGCTGGCCGCCGCTCAGGAGTACGCGGCCGAGACGGGCGCGGTCCTCATCCATCCGTTCGACCATCCCGACGTCGTCGCCGGTCAGGGGACGGTAGGTCTGGAGATCCTGGAGCAGTGCCCCGAGGTGCGCACCGTCGTCGTGGGCATGGGGGGCGGCGGGCTGGCGGCGGGGGTGGCGACCGCGGTGAAGGCGTTGCGTCCCGATGTGCGGGTGGTGGGCGTGCAGGCGGAGGGTGCGGCCGCGTACCCGCCCTCGCTGGCGGCCGGGCGCCCGGTGCCGGTGGCGAACCCGGCGACGATGGCCGACGGGATCAAGGTGGGCCGGCCCGGTGAGGTGCCGTTCCGTATCGTCGAGGACCTGGTCGACGAGGTCCGCACGGTGTCCGAGGACGCCCTGTCCGCCGCGGTCCTGCTGTGCCTGGAGCGGATCAAGCTGGTCGTGGAGCCGGCCGGTGCGAGTCCCGTTGCGGCGCTTCTGAGCGGTCCCGGCACCTTCGAGGGGCCGGTGGTGGCGCTGCTGTCCGGCGGCAACGTGGACCCGGTGCTGCTCCAGCGCATCCTTCGGCACGGCATGGCCGCGCAGGGCCGCTACCTCGCCGTCCGGCTGCGGGTGACCGACCGCCCGGGGGCACTCGCGACGCTTCTCGGGGTGTTGTCAGTGGCCGACGCTAACGTCCTCGATGTGAGTCACGTACGGACCGACCCGCGGCTCGGGCTCACGGAGGCGGAGGTGGAGCTGCAGCTGGAGACGATGGGCCCGGAGCACTGCGCCGAGGTGGGCCGGGCACTGCGGGAGGCGGGTTACACCGTCATCGACTGAGGTCGGGGGCGTCGTCGTGACCCGGTGGAAAAATGCATTGAGAGACGCGATACATCGCGTTATGGTGTGAGTGTCTCGCCGGTCTGTGCGCACACTCGGTCGTTCGCGGCCGCGCGGGCGGAAGGCCCATCGAGCGGACGAAGCCCGAATCGTACCCTCATTGCCCAAATTCCCAATGACGTGGAGAACTGATATGCCAGGCGCCATCTATGCCGAAGGTCTGGTGAAGACCTTCGGCGACGTAAGGGCTCTGGACGGCGTCGACCTGGATGTCCCGGAGGGCACCGTGCTGGGCCTGCTGGGGCCGAACGGCGCGGGCAAGACCACCGCGGTCCGCTGCCTCACGACCCTGCTGCGCCCCGACAGCGGCACCGCGACCGTCGCGGGGATCGACGTGCTCAAGAATCCCGACGCGGTGCGCCGCTCGGTCGGCCTGTCCGGTCAGTTCGCCGCGGTCGACGAGTACCTGACCGGCCGGGAGAACCTTCAGATGGTGGGCCAGCTCTACCAGATGAAGGCGAAGGCGGCCAAGCAGCGGGCGGCGGAGCTGCTGGAGCAGTTCAACCTCACGGAGGCCGCCGACCGCCCCACGAAGACCTACTCCGGCGGCATGCGCCGCCGCCTCGACCTCGCGGCCGCGCTCGTGGTCCGTCCGCCCGTGATGTTCATGGACGAGCCGACGACCGGTCTCGACCCGCGCAACCGCCAGCAGCTGTGGGAGGTCATCAAGCAGCTCGTCTCCGGCGGCACCACGCTCCTGCTGACCACCCAGTACCTCGAAGAGGCCGACCATCTGGCGCACGAGATCTGCGTGGTCGACCACGGCCGCGTCATCGCCCGGGGCACCTCCGACCAGCTCAAGGCGCGCACCGGAGGCGAGCGCGTCGAGGTCGTGGTGCACCAGCGCGAGGACATCCCGACCGCCACCGACGTCCTGCGCGGCTTCGGCAAGGGCGAGACCACGGTCGAGGAGCACATGCGCAAGCTCACCGTCCCCGTCACCGGCGGCGCCAAGCTCCTCGCCGAGGTCATCCGGGAGCTTGACACCCACGGCATCGAGATCGACGACATAGGGCTGCGCCGTCCCACCCTGGACGACGTCTTCCTGTCCCTGACCGGTCACATGGCCGAGCAGAAGTCCGAGGACAACGGCGCGGCCGGGAACAGCAAGGCCCGCAAGCGCACGAAGGAGAGCGCGAAGTGAGTGCAGTCACCGACACCGTGGCCACCGCGGCGCCGGCGAACCCGATCAGCCAGTCCTTCCGGGACTCGCTGGTGGTCGCGAAGCGGAATCTCATCCGTATGACCCGCATTCCGGAGATGGTGATCTTCGGGCTGATCCAGCCGATCATGTTCGTGGTGCTGTTCAGCTACGTCTTCGGCGGTTCCATGCAGATCGGCGGCAGCACCAGCCCCGAGGCCTACCGCAACTTCCTGATGGCCGGCATCTTCGCCCAGACCGTCACGTTCGCCACGGCGGGCGCCGGCGCGGGCATCGCCGACGACATGCACAAGGGGCTCATCGACCGCTTCCGCTCCCTGCCCATGGCGCGGGGCGCGGTGCTCACCGGGCGGACGCTCGCGGACCTCGTGCAGACCGCGCTGACCGTGTTCGTCCTCGCGATCGTCGCCCTGCTGGTCGGCTGGCGTGTGGGTTCCAACGGCGACACCAACGCCGGCAAGGTGCTGGCCGCGTTCGGTCTGCTGCTGCTGACGGGATATGCGTTCACCTGGATCGGCGCGCTGATCGGCCTCTCGGTGCGTACGCCGGAGGCGGCCACCTCGGGTGGACTGATCTGGCTGTTCCCGGTCACGTTCATCTCGAACGCGTTTGTGGACACCACCCATATGACGCCCTGGCTGCGGCACATCGCCGAGTGGAATCCGTTCAGCGCGACCGTCCAGGCCTGCCGCACGCTGTTCGGCAACCCCGGGGTCTCGCCCTCGGACGCCTGGCCCATGGCCCACCCCGTCTGGGCGTCCCTGATCTACTCGGTCGTGATTATCGTGATATTCCGGACGCTGGCGGTGCGCAAGTACCGCTCCGCGACGGCCTGACGCGACCCCGTCCCCTGGGCCCCGGCCCAGGGGACGGCGATGCCCCCGGTGCCGCATGGGCGCCGGGGGCATCGCCGAGGTGGGGAAGGCTCAGCCCTGGTAGGGCTCGGCCTTCAGGATCTTCACCGAGGCCTTCTTGCCGTTGGGCAGCTCGTACTGCGCGTCCTCGCCGACCTTGTGGCCGAGCACGCCGGCGCCGAGCGGGGACTGCGGCGAGTACGTCTCGATGTCGGCGCTCGCGTACTCGCGCGAGGCGAGCAGGAACGTCAGCGTGTCGTCCTCGTCACCGTCGAAGGCGATCGTCACGACCATGCCGGGGGCCACGGCGCCATCGGTCGAGGCCGGAGCCTCGCCGACCTGGGCGTTCTCCAGGAGCTGGGTCAGCTGGCGCACACGGAGCTCCTGCTTGCCCTGCTCCTCCTTGGCCGCGTGGTACCCGCCGTTCTCGCGCAGGTCGCCCTCCTCGCGCGCGGCCGCGATCTTGGCGGCGATCTCCGTGCGCGCAGGACCAGTAAGGTGCTCAAGCTCGTCCTTGAGCTTGTTGTACGCCTCCTGGGTCAGCCAGGTGACGTTCTCGCTGGTCTGGGTCACAGGTGCTCCTCGTCGGTACTGGGAATACAAAGCATCGCCCTACCCAGAAGAACGGTCCTTCACGAGTGGGCGAAACCACGAGCCTAACAATTCAACGGCCAAAGGGGGAGGACATAAGCCATCAGAATTACGTCAGCGCAGGTCAGCGCTTACGCGAGACGGGTGATGTCAGCCCGTGTGACAGCCGAGAAGCTCCGCGGTGCTTCCCTGGGACGTGGTGCGCAGGGTGACGACCTTGTCGATGCGCGTGGCGTGTCCGCCGAACCGGAAATCCGCGCGGCCGACCTCGGTGCCGTCCGCGGACTGGGAGCGCAGGGTGCAGTAGCCGGAGGCGTCCGCGTCCTTGCGCACCTCCAGGTGCACCTTGACCGCGTCCCGCGAGGCCTGGAAGGTGATCACTTCGCCGCTGATCTTGTTCTGGAAGACGTAGTGGTACGCGAAAAGGCCGACGACCAGCAGCAGCACCACGCCCAGCACACTGCCGACGATCTTGAGTGTGCGGTCGGCGCGCTCGTCCGCGGAGCGGCCGTAGCGCCCTTGGGGCAGCTCCGTGCTCGCCGTACTCATGATCGTCCTCTCGGCAGGGACCGGGACAACAGACGCCCCGGACGGGGCGTTCCGGGACCGGTCCCGGAATTTTTCACCCTCCGATTCGGTCACTATAGAAGCCGCTCATCGCGCCGAATCACGCAGGGCGCGCACTTGACGACTTACTGAGGATCGAGTCTTGACTGACCAACTGCGACTGATGGCTGTGCACGCCCACCCCGACGACGAGTCGAGCAAGGGCGCGGCCACCATGGCGAAGTACGTGTCCGAGGGGGTGGACGTGCTGGTGGTGACCTGCACGGGCGGGGAGCGCGGCTCCATCCTCAATCCGAAGCTCCAGGGCGACAAGTACATCGAGGAGCACATCCACGAGGTACGCAAGAAGGAGATGGACGAGGCCCGGGAGATTCTCGGCGTCAAGCAGGAGTGGCTCGGCTTCGTCGACTCCGGCCTGCCCGAGGGCGACCCGCTGCCCCCGCTTCCCGAGGGCTGTTTCGCTCTGGAGGACGTCGACAAGGCGGCCGGTGAGTTGGTGCGCAAGATCCGCGCGTTCCGCCCGCAGGCGATCACCACCTATGACGAGAACGGCGGCTATCCGCACCCCGACCACATCATGACCCACAAGATCTCGATGGTGGCGTTCGAGGGTGCCGCGGACACCGAGAAGTACCCGGAGGCGGAGTTCGGCCCGGCGTGGCAGCCGCTGAAGCTCTACTACAACCAGGGCTTCAACCGGCCGCGTACCGAGGCGCTGCACCACGCGATGCTCGACCGCGGGCTTGAGTCGCCGTACGGGGAGTGGCTGGAGCGGTGGAGCGAGATGGAGCGTGTCGAGCGCACGCTGACCACCCACATCCCGTGCGCGGACTTCTTCGAGATCCGTGACAAGGCCCTGATCGCGCACGCCACCCAGATCGATCCCGACGGGGGCTGGTTCCGGGTCCCGATGGACCTCCAGAGGGAGGTCTGGCCGACGGAGGAGTACGAGCTCGCGAAGTCCCTCGTGGACACCTCCCTCCCGGAGGACGACCTCTTTGCAGGCGTCCGCCGGTCCTGAGGGACAATGCCTGACATGAGCGCAAGCGCGAGCCTGGCAATGACGCACCTCGTCACCTTCGCCGAGGTGGACCAGAACAAGGTCACCCCCGGTGTCCTCGGCTTCATCGTCTTCGCGGCGATGGCACTGGCGGTGTGGCGCCTGATGAAGTCCATGAACAAGCACATGAGCAAGGTGGACTTCCAGGTGAACGCCGAGGACGACACCTCCGGCGGCGCCGAGAAGGCCGGCCGGCAGGACCCCGGCTCGGTCGGGGCGCCCAAGTCCCAGCGGGGCTGAGGCCCCCACCAGGGTTTCCCAGGGGCTGTGCACGGCGGACGCCGGGCGCAGCCCCCTTCAGGGGTGCCCGTCAGCGCCCGGCGATCATCGGCACCCCCATGACCTCGCGCGCATGCCGGCCCGGCACCATCCCCAGGCGCCACGCCTGCCAGCCGCCCTCCAGGCTCACCCCCCGCTCCAGCAGCAGCCCGTACGCCCCGACGTAGTCGTCCAGCTTGTCGTCCCTCGCCGGGTGGTACGCGCGTGAGAGCTGGGCCAGTTCCTCCTGGGCGACCGCCGCGCCCACCTCGGCCCCTCCCGGTGAGGCGTAGGGCAGGAGGGTGCAGCGCAGAAAACGGGCCCAGTCCTCGCCCCTGCGGTCGCCGTAGGAGGTGAACAGGTCCACCGCCTCGTCGCACAGGGCCAGCGCCTGCTGCGTACGGGCGTTCCCGGCGTCCACGACCGCCAGCTCCAGGCACGTCCAGGCCTCGCCGTGGGCCACACCGATGCGCTGGAAGTCCGCCTTCGCGTCCACCAGCAACTGGCGGGCGAAGCCGGAGTTGCGCAGCGAGCCGGTCCTGGCCGCCCGCTGATCTCGGGTCACCCGCGCCGAGTGATGCCGGGCGCAGGCCAGGCCGTAGACGTCCCGCATCCGCGAGAACATCGTGCGTGCGCGCTCCAGATCACGGACCGCCTGGTCGAGGTCGCCGGCCTCCTCGAGGGCCTGCCCGAGGTAGTAGACCGTCCAGGCCTCACCGCGCGCGTCCTCGTTCTCCCGGTGGCGCGCGGCGGCCCGGCGCAGGTCGTCGGCCGCCGCGGACGTGTCGCCGGCGAACAGGCGGGCGCGGGCCAGCTGGGTCAGCGCCCAGGCCTCGCCGCGCGCGTCATGGGTGCGGGTGTACAGATCCAGCGCGGTGCGCAGCTCGCTCTCCGCGCGCGGCACGTCCCCCATGCGCAGGGCGAGCTGGCCCAGCTGGAAGTGCGCCCAGGCCTCGCCGTGCACCGACTCGTTCTCCCGGTGCAGGACCAGGGCCCCGGTGAGCAGCTCCAGCGCCTGGTTCAGCCGTGCCCGGTCGCGCTCCACCGCCGCGAGCGCGTGCATCGTCCACGCCCGGTCCGCCGCCAGTTCGGGGGCGGCCTGGAGATCCATCGCCTCCTGGAGCTTCGCCGCGGCTTCGGTGAGGTTGCCCTGGTGGTGGAGGGTGATGCCGAGGGAGCACAGCGCCCTGGCGGCACCGGCGTCGTGGTGCGCCTCGAAGTAGAGGTCCACCACCGCGGCCAGTGTCGTCCGCGCCTTGTCCAGCTCGCCCAGCTGACGTGCCGCGATGCCCGTGCGCCACTGCACCGAGCGCACCAGAAGACCTTGGTCCACGGCCTGTGTCAGCTCGCTGATCTCACCCAGGCGGTAGAGGTCGCCGCGCAGCAGGCAGTAGTCGCACAGGGCGCCCAGCAGGTTCAGCACGGCCGCCTGGTCGACGCCCTCCGCGTGCCGCAGGGTGGCGGTGATGAAGCTCGACTCGTCGTCGAGCCAGCGCAGCGCGGCGTCCAGGGAGGTGAAGCCGTGCGGTCCGAAGCGGTCCGAGCGGGTCGACATATTGCCGTCCACCAGGCGCAGCACCGAGTCCGCCAGCTCCGCGTAGTTCACGATCAGGCGTTCCTGCGCGGCCGTGCGCTCGGCCGGCTCCTCCTCGTCGAGGAGCCGTGCCTGTGCGAAGCCCCGTACCAGGTCGTGCAGGCGGTAGCGGTTGCCGCGGACGTGATCGATCAGACCCGCGTCGGCCAGCGTCTGCAGATACCGGGCCGCGTCCTGGTCGTCGGTGGCCAGCAGGGCCGCCGCCGCGGCCGCGCCCAGTGAGGCACGGCCCGCCAGCGCCAGCCGGCGCAGCAGCCGCCGGGCCGCCTCCGGCTGGTCGGTGTAACGCAGCCACAGGGCGCGCTCCACCGGTCCCACCGGCCCGTAGGCGGCGAGATCCGCGGCCAGCCGGCGAGGGGAGCGCGGGCCGAGCGACGAACCGGCGATGCGCAGCGCCAGCGGCAGTCCGCCGCACAGCTCCCTGGTGCGGTCGGCGGCCTCGGCGTCGTACGGCCCCGAGCCGTCCTGGGCCGCCGCGTTCAGCAGGTCCTCCGCGCCCGCGGCGTCCAGCGCCCCGACCGGGAGCCGGTGGACATGGGCCGGCAGGTCCTCCGGCAGCTCCAGGGGCTCCCGGGCGGTGACCAGCACCAGACTCTCGGACCGTTCGGGCAGGAGCGTGCGCACCTGCTCCGGGTCGAAGGCGTCGTCCAGCACGATGGTGACCGGCAGGTCCGTCAGGTGCTGGTGGTACAGCTCGCCCAGCCGCTTGACCTGGTGGTCGGGGGCGGAGCGCTCACGGAACAGGAGCTGCTCGCGGGGCGCGCCGAGCCGGTTGAGCAGATGGAGCAGGGCGTCGCGGGTGGACAGCGGCTGCTCCTCGGTGCTGTCCCCGCGCAGGTCCACCAGGCAGGCGCCGCGGAAGTGGTCCTTGAGGTCGTGTGCGGCGTGGATCGCGAGCGATGTGCGTCCCGAGCCGGGTGGGCCGTGCAGCACGACCACCGACGGCTTGGTCTCGGTGCCCGCGCGGGCCGAACGTACCCACTGCCGGATCCGGTCCAGTTCCGTGCGCCGGCCCGCGAAGGAGCCGACGGGGTCGGGAAGTTGACCGAAGGACTGTTCGAGCACCGTGCGCCTGAGAGCCGCCGCGCTCTTGTCGGTGCGGCGCAGCCGGGGCGAAGCCTTCGCCTGTGTCGTCGAGGTGAGCACCTTCTGCTGGTCGAGGAACGGGCGGATGCCGCGCACCTCCAGGGCGGTCAGCCACTGCAGGCGCAGTTGCTCGGGGCCGCCGGGCCGGCCGAGCTCACCGGCCCGCCGACTGGCCGCCGGCAGATGGGACGCCGTCACCTTGGCGACCGTGGCCGCGGCGCCCACGACCGCGACGGTGGCCCCGGTGCCCAGCGCCGTGCCGCTGTCCGTGCCCAGCGCGAGGTCCGCGACGCAGGCCGCGACCGCGGCGACGGCCGCGACCAGGAGTGCCGTCCCCGCACCCTCCTTCGCGTACCGCTGCCCGAAGGTCAGCCGGCCGGCCTCCGCCTCGTCGAGGGCCCGCGTGTACACCTCGTACTCCTCCGAGGCCGTCTGCGCCATCGCGTCGAGGGCTCCGCGCGCCCGCGACAGCAGGACGGTCCCCTCCGTGCGGCCGCCCGAGCGGCGCACCTCCTCCTCAACGGCCCGTGCCAACAGCCGCTCGGCTTCAGCCCGATGGCTGTCCCGCATGTCACGTCCCCCTCCGGCGTCAACTCCATTGTTTTTCAGTGTCCTTCGAGGACGGCGTCGGCGCGAGGGTGCCGACGATCAGGATTCGGGTCCGGTTACGCCATCACCCGTGCCTTGCGCGCGGCCGTCCCATGGATGCCGGGGCCACCTCGTGAAGGATCCCGGCGTGCGGTGGGACTCCTGGGCGCGGCCGCTGCGAAGACGATCACGTCGCGGTGCGATCGAACGGGCCGTGTCGGGCAGGATGGAGGTATGCCGAACCGACTGGCTCATGAAACGTCCCCCTACCTCCTCCAGCACGCCGACAACCCGGTCGACTGGTGGCCCTGGTCGGAAGAGGCTTTCGAGGAGGCACGGCGGCGCGATGTGCCCGTACTGCTGAGCGTCGGCTACTCGAGCTGCCACTGGTGCCACGTCATGGCGCACGAGTCGTTCGAGGACGGGGCGACGGCGGCGTATCTGAACGAGCACTTCGTGAGCGTCAAGGTCGACCGCGAGGAGCGACCGGACGTCGACGCCGTGTACATGGAGGCCGTCCAGGCCGCCACCGGGCAGGGCGGCTGGCCCATGACCGTCTTCCTCACCCCCGAGGCCGCGCCCTTCTACTTCGGCACGTACTTCCCGCCCTCCCCCCGGCACGGCATGCCCGGCTTCCGCCAGGTCCTCGAAGGCGTCCGGCAGGCCTGGGCCGACCGGCGGGAGGAGGTGGCGGAGGTCGCCGGGAAGATCGTGCGGGATCTCGCCGGCCGGGAGCTGCAGTACGGCGACACGCGGACCCCGGGCGAGGACGAGCTCGCCCAGGCCCTCCTCGGCCTGACCCGGGAGTACGACCCGCAGCGCGGCGGCTTCGGCGGCGCCCCCAAGTTCCCGCCGTCCATGGTGCTGGAGTTCCTGCTGCGCCATCACGCCCGCACCGGCTCCGAGGGCGCCCTCCAGATGGCGCAGGACACCTGCGAGCGCATGGCACGCGGTGGGATCTACGACCAGCTCGGCGGCGGTTTCGCCCGCTACTCCGTCGACCGCGACTGGGTCGTGCCCCACTTCGAGAAGATGCTGTACGACAACGCCCTGCTGTGCCGCGTGTACGCGCACCTGTGGCGGGCCACCGGCTCCGGTCTCGCCCGGCGGGTCGCGCTCGAGACCGCCGACTTCATGGTGCGCGAACTGCGCACGAAGGAGGGCGGGTTCGCCTCCGCGCTCGACGCCGACAGCGACGACGGAAGCGGCCGCCATGTCGAGGGGGCCGCGTATGTGTGGACCCCTGCGCAGCTCGAGGAGGTGCTCGGTCCCGAGGACGCCGAACTCGCCGCCCGCTACTTCGGCGTCACCGACGAGGGAACCTTCGAGCAGGGCAGCTCTGTTCTCCAACTGCCCCAGCAGGAAGGCGTGGTCGACGCCGAGCGGATCGCGTCGATCCGGAGCCGGCTGCTCGTGAGCCGGGCGGAACGTCCCGCACCGGGGCGGGACGACAAGGTGGTCGCGGCCTGGAACGGTCTGGCCGTCGCGGCTCTCGCCGAGACCGGCGCGTACTTCGACCGCTCGGACCTCGTTGAGGCCGCGATCGGCGCCGCCGACCTCCTCGTGCGGCTGCACATGGACGAGCGCGCGCGTCTGGCCCGTACGTCGAAGGACGGTCGGGTCGGTGCCCACACAGGGGTGTTGGAGGACTACGCCGACGTCGCCGAGGGCTTCCTGGCGCTTGCCTCCGTCACCGGCGAGGGCGTCTGGCTGGAGTTCGCCGGGTTCCTGCTGGACCATGTGCTGGTCCGCTTCACCGACGACAGCGGTGCGTTGTACGACACCGCCGCCGACGCGGAGAAGCTGATCCGCCGTCCTCAGGACCCCACCGACAACGCCACCCCGTCCGGCTGGACCGCCGCCGCCGGTGCCCTGCTGTCCTACGCGGCGCAGACCGGATCCGAACCCCATCGCACCGCGGCGGAGCGGGCGTTGGGCGTGGTCAAGGCGCTCGGACCGCGCGTGCCCCGTTTCGTCGGCTGGGGGCTCGCCGTCGCCGAGGCGTTCCTCGACGGTCCCCGCGAGGTCGCGGTCGTCGGTCCGGCTCTCGATGATCCGGCCACAAGGGCCCTGCACCGCACGGCACTTCTGGGCACGGCCCCGGGCGCGGTGGTGGCGGTGGGCACTGCGGGGAGCGAGGAACTGCCGCTTCTCGCCGACCGGATTGTGGTGGATGGCGAACCGACCGCGTACATCTGCCGCAACTTCACCTGTGACGCCCCGACCACCGACCCGGAGCGGCTGCGCAACGGCCTGAGCTTCAGGGAAGGGTGACGGAAGATCAGACTCCGGTGGCATGACCGGTCCCGGCCCGGAGCAGATCCCACCAGAAGGGCGTCCATCCCGAAACGCACTATTTATCTGAAGAGCTCCAGGACTTCACAGTTCCCGCCTAGTCTCTCCATCGTTCCGCGACAGGTGTGCCACGTTGTCGCGGCAGGGGGTTTTGGGGATCTGGGGGGATCTGTTGCTGACGTCTGTCTTCATAGCTGCTGTTTCGCTGGCTTTGTTCTGGATGGCGGCTTTCACTTTGTGGTGGCAGATGCACGCGTGGCGTACGCCCGAAGTGCTGGCCTCCACCCGGTTCGGCAGCCCGGACGGTGGTGAGCACCTGTCCTTCTCGCTGCTGCTGCCTGCGAGACATGAACAGGCCGTGCTCGACCACACGATCCAGCGGCTGCTCGAGTCCACGCACGCCGACTACGAGATCATCGTCATCGTGGGGCACGACGACCCGGAGACCGCCGAGGTCGCCCGGAAGGCCGCGGCCCGCGACGGGCGTGTCCGTGTCGTCGTCGACCACCACGAGAAGAAGAACAAGCCGAAGGCCATGAACACGGCGCTGCCGTACTGCCGCGGCGACGTCGTCGGGGTCTTCGACGCCGAGGACCAGGTGCATCCCGAGCTGCTCGCCCACGTCGACCACGCGTTCCGCACCACGGGCGCGGACGTCGTCCAGGGCGGGGTGCAGCTCATCAACTTCCATTCCAGCTGGTACAGCCTGCGCAACTGCCTGGAGTACTTCTTCTGGTTCCGCTCCCGGCTGCATCTGCATGCGCAGAAAGGGTTCATCCCGCTCGGCGGCAACACCGTCTTCGTGCGGACCGACGTCCTGCGGGAAGCCGACGGCTGGGATCCCGACTGCCTCGCCGAGGACTGCGACCTCGGAGTGCGGCTGTCCAGCGTCGGGAAGAAGGTCGTCGTCGCCTACGACTCCGACATGGTGACCCGGGAGGAGACCCCGGGCTCGCTGATGTCGCTGCTCAAGCAGCGCACCCGCTGGAACCAGGGCTTCCTGCAGGTCTACCGCAAGAAGGACTGGAAGCAGCTCTCCGGCCTCGGGCAGCGCCTGCTCGCCCGCTACACGCTCATGACCCCGTTCCTGCAGGCGTTCTCGGGTGTCGTCATCCCGCTCAATGCCGCGATCGCCCTCTTCCTGGACGTTCCGGTCGGCATCGCCTTCCTCACCTTCCTTCCTCTCGTCACGGCCGCCGTGACCTTCGTGTTCGAGGTCGTGGGGCTCCATGACTTCGGCAAGCAGTACGGGCTGCGTGTCCGCTTCATCCACTATGTGAAGCTCATCGTGGGCGGCCCCTTCTACCAGGTGCTCCTCGCAGGTGCCGCCGTCCGTGCCGTATGGCGCGAACAGCGCGGTCGCAACGACTGGGAGCTGACCAGCCACGTGGGCGCGCATCTGACCGCGGCCGACGTGATCCGCCCGTCCCGAGAGGACGTTGCTGCGTGACCTCCACTCTTCCCGCGGCGACCGGCACCGAGGTCCCCGCGCAGGACACACGTGTCCCCGTCACCGTCCCGGCGCCGCGTCCGGCGTTCCGTTTCCGCAGCTCCCGTCCCGATCTGATCGTGTGCGGACTGCTGCTCGCGGCGATCCTCGCGGTGCAGGGCTGGAACATCTCGGCCTATCCGACGCTCAGCGACGACGAGGGCACCTACCTCGCCCAGGCGTGGGCCGTGCAGAACGGCCACGGGCTCGCCCATTACACGTACTGGTACGACCACCCGCCGTTCGGCTGGGTGCAGATCGCCCTGCTGACCTGGATTCCCGCCCGCATCGCTCCCGAACTGATGACGGTCGGCTCCATGCGGTTCGTGATGCTGCTGGTCAGCGCCGTGAGCGCGGTCCTCGTCCATGTCCTCGCCCGCCGCCTGCTGCTGCCGGTGTGGGCCGCCGGGCTCGCCATGGTCCTCTTCGGTCTCTCCCCGCTGTCGGTGGTGCTCCAGCGCGAGATCTTCCTCGACAACATCGCGGTGATGTGGACGCTCCTCGCGTTCACCCTGGCCGCCTCCCCGAGCCGTCATCTGTGGCACCACTTCGGGGCCGGCCTCGCCGCGGCTGCGGGCGTCCTGACCAAGGAGACGATGCTCGTCGTCCTGCCCGCCGTCTTCCTGACCATGTGGCGCCACAGCCACCGGGACACACGGAAGTTCGCGCTCACCGGCGCGGTCACCGCCTGCGCCCTGATCGGTCTGTCGTACCCCCTCTTCGCCCTGCTCAAGGGGGAGTTGCTGCCCGGCGCGGGCCATGTCTCGCTGTGGGACGGCATCATCTACCAGATGAGCAGGGCCGGGTCCGGGTTCATCCTCGACCCGCACTCCGGCTCGTACGGGGTGCTGCACTCCTGGCTCTACTACGACCGTGTGCTGCCGCTCGGCGGACTGGCCGGTGCGCTGCTCGTCCTGCTGAGCTGGCGCTGGTCGGTCACGGCGCGCGCGCTGGCCGGGCCGGCGCTCGCGGTCGCGATCCTCACCCTGGTCGCGATGCGGCCGAGCGGCTATCTGCCCGCGATGTACGTCATCCAGGCACTGCCGTTCCTGGCGCTGGTCCTGGCGGGCAGCGCCGCGAGCGTCGTCCACCTGGTGCTGAACAGGTGGCGCGGCGGGGCCGGGCGGCACTCCGTGACCTGGCTGAGGTACACCCTGGTGGCGCTGCTGGTGGCCGCCGCCGCGGCCTATGCGGTGCCGCGCTGGTACGACGGTGACCGCACCGCCGTCACCGCCGACGCCAACGCCCCCTACCGGGGGGCCTCCCACTGGCTCACCCACAAGGTGCAGGACCCGGAGCACACCAGGGTCCTGGTCGACGACGCGCTCTGGCTGGACCTCGTCCACGCCGGATACCGACCCGGGCTCGGCGTCATCTGGTTCTACAAGGCCGACCTCGACCCGGCGGTCACCAGGACCATGCCGGGCGGCTGGCGAGCCCTGGACTACGTCGTCGCCTCCCCGACGGTACGGCGCGACGCGGTCGACCTGCCGAACGTCAAGGCCGCGATCGAGCACTCCACGCCGGTCGCCACCTTCGGCACCGGTGACGACCGGATCGAGATCCGCAGGATCGACCAGGCCGCGGGAGGCAACCGATGACGTACGAATCCACCGTCCCCGGGGAACTCGGCGATCCGGCCGTACGGGCCGCCGAGGTCCCCGAACCGGGCGCCGTCACCATCGTCGTGCCCACCTTCAACGAGTCGGCGAACATCCGGGAACTGCTGCAGCGGATCAACGAGTCGGTGCCCGGCCGGCTTCCCTGCGAGGTCGTGTTCGTCGACGACTCCACCGACGACACCCCCGACGTGATCTTCCGTGAGGCGCAGGACTGTCCGTTCCCGGTCACCGTGCTGCACCGGGAGGAGCCGGTCGGCGGGCTCGGCGGGGCGGTGGTCGAGGGCTTCAAGGCGGCCGGTTCCGACTGGATCGTGGTCATGGACGGGGATCTTCAGCATCCGCCGTCCCTGGTACCCGAGTTGATCGGCACCGGCGAGCGCGCGAACGCCGGGCTCGTCGTGGCTTCCCGCTACATCAAGGGCGGCAGCCGTGCCGGACTCGCGGGCGGCTACCGGATCGCCGTCTCGCGCGGCGCGACCTGGCTGACCAAGTCGCTGTTCCCACGCAGGCTGCGCGGCATCAGCGACCCGATGAGCGGTTTCTTCGCCATCCGCCGCAGCGCGGTCACCGCGGAGATCCTTCAGCCGCTCGGTTACAAGATCCTGTTCGAGCTGGCCGTGCGCAGCAGACCGCGCCGGGTCACCGAGGTGCCGTTCGTCTTCCAGGACCGGTTCGCCGGCGAGTCCAAGTCGACCGCGCAGGAGGGCTTCCGCTTCCTGCGCCATCTGCTCGGGCTGCGCACCGCCTCGCCCGCGGCGCGCATGGTGGCCTTCGGGCTGATCGGCGCGACCGGCTTCGTACCGAACCTGGTCGGCCTGTGGGCGCTGACCAAGCTCGGTCTGCACTACGTGCCGGCCGAGATCCTCGCCAACCAGCTGGGCCTCGCCTGGAACTTCCTGCTCATCGAGCACCTGCTGTTCCGCGAGCGCCGCAGGCACCGCCGCTGGTGGGACCGGGTGGGCCGGTTCGCGCTCCTCGCCAACGCCGACCTGTTGCTGCGCATCCCGCTGATCGCGCTGCTGGTGCACGACTTCGGGATCGGAGCCCTGCCCGCCACCGCGCTCGCGCTGGTGATGACGTTCGTCCTGCGTTTCGTGGGGACCGAAGCGCTCGTCTATCTGCCGCGCCGTGGCGGTGGCAAGGGCCGGAGCGCCGCGAAGGCACACAGCTGAACCGCGCCCGTCGGTGCGAGCCGCAGAGCTAGGAGATCCATGTGAAGACCGTAGGAAGACTCCGTATTCTCCGCAGACGCAGAACCGCCCTGATGGCCGTGACCGGCCTGACCATGGGCCTGATCCTGACCTCGCCACAGCCCGCGTCGGCCGCGAACCTCGTCAAGAACCCGGGCTTCGAGACGGCCGGCGGCGACGGGATGCCGTACTGCTGGGAGAAGTCCGGCTGGGGGGACAACGACTTCGCCTTCACCACCACCGGTGACGCCCACTCGGGCGGCAAGGCCATGAAGGTCGAGCTGACCCGCCGCGTCGAGGGCGACCGCAAGGCGCTCATCACCGAGTCCGCGAGCTGTGCGCCCGTGGTGACGCCGGGCAAGCAGTACGACCTCTCGCTCTGGTACAGATCGACGACTCCCGACACCGCGGTCACCCTGTTCCGGCACGACGCGAGCGAGGGCTGGCAGTACTGGACCGACCTCAAGACGCTGGACATGAGCGCGGGCTGGGCACAGGCCAGCGTCCGCACACCCGAGGTGCCGTCCGGGACCGACATGATCACCTGGGGCGTCTCGTTGTACGGCACCGGGTCCGTGACCACGGACGACTACACGATGGAACAGGTGGCCGATGCGCCGCCGCCCGCGCAGTGCACGGGGACCGCGGACCAGTGCGCGAACGGCAGCTGGTCGGTGCTGCCCACGCAGAACCCGGTCCGTTCGATGCACTCGGTCGTCCTCAACAACGGCAAGGTCCTGCTGATCGCGGGTTCCGGCAACAGCGAGGAGAACTTCGCCGCGGGCACCTTCACGAGTGCGGTCTACGACCCGTCGAACGGCTCGTACAAGGTGATCCCGACCCCGAAGGACATGTTCTGCGCCGGGCACGTGCAGCTCCAGGACGGGCGTGTGCTCGTCATGAGCGGCAACAAGGCCTACCCGGTGGTGGGCGGTCACGGCTACGAGGGGTTCAAGGACTCGTACATCTTCGACCCGAAGACCGAGACGTACACCAAGACCAACGACCTCAACGACGGGCACTGGTACCCGTCGGCGACGGAACTCGGCAACGGCGACGTGATCTCCTTCGGCGGGCTGCGCGAGGACTCCACGGGCTCGGTCACGGCCGAGTACTGGTCGGACGCCGAACAGCAGTGGCTGCCTTTGTGGAAGGTCAACCAGACCTGGTCGTACTGGGGCCTGTACCCGTCGATGATCCTGATGCAGGACGGCCGCCTGTTCTACTCGGGCAGCCATGTCTTCGGCAACAACATCCCCGGCACCGGCTCGGCGATCTACGACTACGACGCCAACACCATCACGCAGATCCCGGGCCTGCAGAACAAGGACGAGCGAGACCAGTCGGCGAGCGTGCTGCTGCCCCCGGCCCAGGACCAGAGGGTCCTCACCATCGGCGGCGGCAACATCGACTCCAACCCGGACGCCAACCGCCTGACGGACATCATCGACCTCAAGCAGGCCGATCCGCAGTACGTCGCCGGGCCGCCGCTGCCGCAGGGCACCGTCGACCTCGGCGACGGCCCCGTCGCCGAGACCGGCGACCAGGGAAAGATGTACGTCTCCGCGGTGCTCATGCCCGACGGCAAGGTCCTGGAGACGGGCGGGGGCCTGCACAACCGGGCCGATCCCGTCCACGAGGCGTCGATCTTCGACCCGGACACCTCCGCCTTCGACCCGGTGGCCGCCGACCCGGAGTCCCGCGGCTACCACTCCTCCGCCTTCCTGCTGCCCGACGGGCGCATCATGGCCACCGGCGACAACCCGGGCAACGGCACGTGGAACCACAACGTGTCGATCTACTCGCCGCCCTACCTGTTCAAGGGCCCACGACCGACGATCACCTCCGTGATCGACGACGAGTGGACCTACGGCACCACACAGCGCATCACCGTCGACCGGCCCATCGCGAAGGCCGAGCTGATCCGCCCCGCGGCGGTCACCCACTCCTCGGACCCCAACCAGCGGTTCGTGGATCTGCCGTTGTCGGTGGACGGCGCCAACGTCGACCTGAACGTGACGAGCAACCCCGACCTGGCGCCGCCCGGCTGGTACATGCTCTTCGCGGTCGATGCAGGCGGTGTCCCGTCGGTGGCCAAGTGGGTCCACCTCCAGGGCCCGGCCGCGCTGAGCGCGGACACGGCCTCGGCGCACGTCCACTCCTTCGCCGACTCCCTGGAGGGCGGCACCGCGGCCCCGGCGAAGAAGCGCACGTCGCAGAAGGTCAGCACGACCCTCTCCGGCTGCGACCGGCACTACGGCTCGGTCAACGTGTGCGTGCCGACGGTGTTCCCGCCCCAGGTGAGGAGGACGACGGCGGCACGCTGTGCCTGGCTCGCGGTGAACGACTACGGGCGCCTGAAGGTCAACGGAAAGGACGACCCGCTCGGCCTCGACCCGAACAAGGACGGGGTGGCCTGTGCGAAGGGTGACGTGAGGGCGAAGCGCTAGGACCTGTCGCCCGGATCATGCCGGCGTCCGGACGACAGACCCCGGGTCCGGCCCGGGAACTCGGTGAGGGCGCGCTCCACGATGGCCTCCAGCTGTTCGTGGTGCGCGCCCTTCCAGTAGGCGCGCCCGCACGCACCGCACCGGGCGAAGACGTCGTACGACCGCCGGGTGCCGTGTTCGAGCTGGTCGGAGACCTCCTCCTTGGTGGCGTCGCGGAGCTGTCCGTTGCAGGCGGTGCACCGCGTCCAGGGCCGCAACACCGGTGCGAACCGGTGGAGTACGTCGCGGAGTTGTTCCTCGGGCCGGGTGCTGTAGACGAACGCGCCCGCCCACAGCTCGCGGCGGCGCAGCAGCCCGCGGTCGCGGCTGAGCATCACGCGCTGCTCGGCCGCCGAGCGGGCGGCGAGCGCCGGGTCGCCGATGTCGGTGGACTCGTAGGCAGCGTCCACGCCCAGCAGCCGCAGCCGGCGGGCCAGGGTGCCGAGATGCACGTCCAGCAGGAAGCGCAGCGGTGCGCCGGGCACCTGCTGCGGGCGCTCGACGGGCCGTACCTCGATGGACTCTCCGGCGGCCGGAACATGTGAGGGGGCCGCGGCGCGGCCGTCCACGACGAGCGTCCCGACCTCGGTGAGCGGCACGCCCAGCGACTCGACGACATGCCCGAGGGTCGAGGAGCCGTCCGTGACGACCTTGGTGGCAGGCCCGCGACGCCCGTGCGGGACGAAGAGGCCCAGCTCGGGGGCGAACGCGATGTGGATCTCGGGTCCGTTCACCTGGTCAGGATGGCACGTGGGCGGCTCAGGAGGCCTCCGGATTCCGCGGCGTGAGTCCGTGCTCCAGCACGTCCAGGGTGCGCTCGGCGTACTCCGCGATGTCGCCCTGCTGTCCGTGCTCGGCCCAGTAGCGCGAGGCCTCCATCAACGCGCCGACAAGACCCATGCAGTAGACGCGCACCTCCAGGTCGCCGGCGGCACGCCCGGTGCGCTCGGCGACCACGCGGCACATCATCTGACCGGTGACGGACATGCTCTCGCTCATCCGCGCGCGGACCGCGGGCACCTCGACCATGAGGCGCCCGCGCAGTGCCATCTCCTCGCGCGTCTCGTACTCGCCCGACAGACTCCGCTCGACCGCGGTGCGCATCAGGAGCCGCAGGGACCGGGACAACGGCTCGTCGGCCGGGCGCGAGCGCAGTTCCTCCTCCAGGATCGGGTCGTACTCGTCCGTGACGACGATGTCCTCCTTGGTGGGGAAGTACCGGAACACCGTGGACGGGGAGACCTCGGCCGCCTCCGCGATCTGCTCGATGGTCGTGGCGTCGTACCCCTGCTCCTGGACGAGCCGGTATGTCGCCTTGCGGATCGCCATACGAGTCTTGATCTTCTTGCGCTCGCGGAGCCCCAGCCGGGGTTCGGGGCTGGTGGGCGAGCTGTGTGCGGTGGCGGCCATGGTCGTCATTGTCGGGCATTCTCCGGGTCGGTGACCATGTCGGGGACCTCCTCAGGCAGGACCGCCTCCGGCTTCGGGTTCGGCACCAGGGCCGCCGCGAGCAGCGCCGTGGCCAGCGCGGCGATACCGCTGACCAGCAACACAAGACCCATGCCGTGGACATAGGCGGCGTCGGCGGACGCGGCCAGGGCCCGGTCACCGAGCCGGCTCGCGACCACATGGGCGCCGACCACGGAGTCCGAGGCGGTTTGGGCGACCGTGCGCGGGAGGGCGGAGGTGTCGAGCCGGTCGGCGTAGGTGCTCGCCAGCAGCGAGCCGAGCAGGGCGATACCGATGGCGCCGCCCACCTGGCGGACCGTCATCAGCAGCCCGGAGCCGCTGCCGGCCCGGTCGCGGGGCAGTGCGCCGAGCGCCGCGTCCATCGCCGGGACCACGGCGAAGCCGAAACCGAGGCCGGCGATCGACAGCCACAGCGCGGTGAAGCCGTACCCGTCGTGGACCGTCGTCCGGCTGCCGAGGAACGCGGCGAAGGCGAGCACGACCAGCCCCGAGCTGATCACCGCGCGCGGCCCGAACCGCGCGACGACCGGGGCCGAGCCCCGCGCGGCGACGAGCAGCCCGCCCATCATCGGCAGCATCCGCACCCCGGTGGCGAGCGCGTCGTGGCCCAGGACCGCCTGGAGGTACTGCGGCAGCACGAACATCAGTCCGGACAGCACGAACATCACCAGGGTCGCGGCGAGCGTGTTGGCCAGGAAGCCCCGGTGGGCGAGCAGTGACAGGTCCAGCATCGGACGGACGCTGCGGCGCTCGCGCACGACGAGCAGGGTGATCAGCACCGCTGCGGCGGCGAAGAAACCGAGGATCAGCGGATCGCCCCAGCCCCGGTCGGGCGCCTCGATGATCGCGTAGATGAGGACGCCGAGTCCGGCGGCGGTGAGGGCGGTGGAGACGGCGTCCACCTTCGGGGCGGAGGGGTCGCGGGTCTCGGGCAGCAGCAGGACGCAGGCGGTGATGCCGATCGCCGCCATCGGGACGTTGATCAGGAACACCGAACCCCACCAGAAGTGGTCGAGCAGCCAGCCGCCGATGATCGGTCCGAGCGGCAGGCCCAGGGCGGACGCGGCGGAGACGGCGCCGACGGCCCTGGTCCGCTCGTCGGGCCCGAACAGCGAGGGCAGGACGGCCAGCGCCAGCGGCATCACCAGCGCTCCGCCGATCCCCATGACCGCACGGGCGACGATCACGGAGGTCACGTCGTCGACGAGTGCGCCGGCCAGCGAACCGGCCAGGAACACCACCAGTCCCGCGACCAGCATCCGGCGCCGTCCGAACCGGTCGCCCAGCAGGCCCGCCGGGAGCATCAGTGCGGCGAAGACGACGATGTACGCGTCCGCCATCCACTGTTGCTCGCCGGTGGACGCGCCGAGGTCCCGGGCCATCGTCGGGAGCGCCACGTTGAGGATCGTCATGTCGAAACCGAGCACGAGCATGCTCGCGACCAGGGCACCCAGGGCCCACCAGCGGCGCGGGTCGCGCCGTGTCTCCGTGTCTTGAATGACAGCAGCCATGAAATGAGAGTAGCTCTCAAAAACATGTTTCTGTCAATGGTGGGTGGCTGTCGTAATGTGCAGGGTGAACGGACCGTGGCCGCCGAGTCGGCTCCGGGCACACGAAAGGGCCGCGGCTCGGAAGCCGCGGCCCTGATGAAGGGGTTGGTCGCCAGGTGTCACCCGTGCTGGTACGCCACCAGGGAGATCCCGACGTAGTGCACGACGAATGCCGCAAGGGTGAAGGAGTGGAAGACCTCGTGGAAGCCGAACCAGCGTGGTGACGGGTTCGGTCGCTTGATTCCGTAGATCACGCCGCCGGCGCTGTAGAGCAGTCCGCCGACGATGACGAGGACCAGAACGGCGATGCCACCGGTGCGCATGAAGTCGGGGAGGAAGAAGACGGCCGCCCAGCCCATCGCGATGTAGCAGGGGGTGTAGAGCCAGCGCGGGGCGCCGACCCAGAAGACGCGGAAGACGATGCCGGCCGCGGCGGCGCCCCAGATGCCCCACAGTAGCCACCGGCCCTTCGTGCCCGGCAGGAGCAGCAGGGTCAGCGGGGTGTACGTGCCGGCGATGATCAGGAAGATGTTCGCGTGGTCGAGGCGGCGCAGGACCCCGTCCATGCGCGGGCCCCAGTTGCCGCGGTGGTAGAGCGCGCTGACACCGAAGAGCAGACACGCCGTCAGGACGTAGATGCCGCAGGCGAGTCGGCCCCGGGCCGAGTTGGCGAGGGCGGTGAGGACCAGGCCCGCGACGATGACCGTCGGGAACATCCCGAGGTGCAGCCAGCCGCGGAGCTTCGGCTTGACCTGTTGGGGCAAGGAGAGCGCGACGGGACTGCGGCCGGCTGCCGGCGAGTCCGTGGGCGCGTCGGGGACGGACGCAGTCATGGGCCGCATCGTACCTACGGAACCGTAAGTTACGTATCAAAGTGCGATCGATATCACCCGCAGTGTCCGGGCTGTGGCGAAACACGGACCATGCAAAAAATCCTTCAGCTGAACTCTACGTGCACGCAAAGAAGCTCGGGCACGCGTGGCGATCCTCACTCCGCTCAGGTGTGACGTCCTCTGGACAGATGGGCAATCTCGTCGGATGATCAAATGAGTGCGGTCGGCACCGGATGAGCGGCTACGAAGCATCCGGGTCGCAGCCCCCACGGGGCACTCAACAAAAAACCCCTCATCTAGGAGCGATCGTGGCGCGCGAGAACGCGGCTCCCTCAACCGTCCCCACCCAGCACAAGGAACTGATCTCGTGGGTCAACGAGATCGCCGAACTGACCCAGCCGGACAGTGTGGTCTGGTGTGACGGATCCGAGGCCGAGTACGAGCGCCTCAGCGAGGAGCTCGTGCACAAGGGCACGTTCAGGAAGCTCGACCCGATCAAGCGCCCGAACTCCTACTACGCAGCATCCGACCCGACCGATGTCGCCCGGGTCGAGGACCGGACGTTCATCTGCTCGCAGGAGGAGAAGGACGCAGGTCCGACCAACCACTGGAAGGCGCCCGCCGAGATGCGGGAGATATTCCAGGGCGAGGACGGCCTGTTCCGCGGCTCCATGCGCGGGCGCACGATGTACGTGGTGCCGTTCTGCATGGGCCCGCTCGGCTCCCCGCTCTCCGCGATCGGGGTGGAGATCACCGACTCCGCGTATGTCGCCGTCTCGATGCGCACCATGACGCGCATGGGGCAGACGGTCCTGGACGAACTCGGCTCCGACGGCTTCTTCGTCAAGGCCGTCCACTCGCTCGGTGCCCCGCTGGAGTCCGGCCAGAAGGACGTCGCCTGGCCCTGCAACCAGACCAAGTACATCTCGCACTTCCCCGAGTCGCGCGAGATCTGGTCCTACGGCTCCGGTTACGGCGGCAACGCACTGCTCGGCAAGAAGTGCTACGCCCTGCGCATCGCCTCCGTCATGGCGCGCGACGAGGGCTGGCTGGCCGAGCACATGCTGATCCTCAAGCTCACGCCCCCGCAGGGCGAGTCCAAGTACGTGGCCGCGGCCTTCCCGAGCGCCTGCGGCAAGACGAACCTCGCCATGCTGGAGCCGACGATCTCCGGCTGGACGGTCGAGACGATCGGCGACGACATCGCGTGGATGCGGTTCGGCCAGGACGGCCGCCTGTACGCGATCAACCCCGAGGCCGGTTTCTTCGGTGTCGCTCCCGGCACCGGTGAGCACACCAACGCCAACGCGATGAAGACGCTGTGGGGCAACTCCGTCTTCACGAACGTCGCCCTCACCGACGACAACGACATCTGGTGGGAGGGCATGACCGAGGAGACCCCGGCCCACCTCACCGACTGGAAGGGCAACGACTGGACGCCCGCGTCCGGGACCCCGGCCGCCCACCCGAACGCCCGGTTCACGGTCCCGGCCGCGCAGTGCCCGATCATCGCGCCCGAGTGGGAGGACCCGAAGGGCGTGCCGATCTCGGCGATCCTCTTCGGCGGCCGCCGCGCCAGCGCCGTGCCGCTGGTGACGGAGTCCTTTGACTGGAACCACGGTGTGTTCCTCGGTGCCAACGTCGCCTCCGAGAAGACCGCGGCGGCCGAGGGCCGGGTCGGCGAGCTGCGCCGCGACCCCTTCGCCATGCTGCCGTTCTGCGGCTACAACATGGGCGACTACATGGCCCACTGGATCGAGGTCGCCAAGGACAAGGACCAGTCCAAGCTGCCGAAGATCTACTACGTCAACTGGTTCCGCAAGAACGACGAGGGCGCGTTCGTCTGGCCGGGCTTCGGCGAGAACAGCCGGGTCCTGAAGTGGATCGTGGAGCGTCTGGCGGGCCGGGCCGAGGGCGTCGAGACGCCGATCGGCGTCCTGCCGACGAGGGACGCGCTGGACACGAAGGGCCTGGAACTGTCGGAGTCCGACCTCGACTTCCTGCTCACCGTCGACAAGGACGTGTGGCGCGAGGAGGCGGCCCTGGTTCCCGAGCACCTCAACACCTTCGGCGACCACACTCCGAAGGAGCTGTGGGACGAGTACCGCGCGCTGGTGCAGCGCCTCGGCTGACGTCCCCCTCCGCATGAACTCCGCGGCCGGTCCGGCTTTGCCCTGACCTGCGACGTCGTCAAGGCCGGCCGCGGTGACGGCAGTACGGGAAGACGTGGGGCCCGCCCCGTACAACGGCGTACGGGTGCGGGCCCCATGCCCTTCGTGTCCGCCGTGGTGCGGTGCGTCTCCCCGCCACCGCTCCCGCGTCCGCCGCCCTCGCCGGGGGCACCGTCGCCGTCCGCTTCACCTGCGCACGCGGCCCAGGTACCTGCGGAACGGCCCGGGCACCTGCGAACCCAGCGAAGGATCGTCCGCGACGGCGCGACGGAACTGGATCTCGGCCTCGTCGTCACGGTGCTTCCGCGCGAGGAGCAGCCCGAGTTGGAGACGGGCCGCCGCGTTCTTCGGCCGGGCGGTGACGGCACGCCCGAGGAGCGCGATGGCCCGGTCGGGTTCGCCCGACCTCAGCAGCATCGCCTCGTTGAAGAGGGCAGGTCCGTATGACGCGTCGATGTCCAGCGCCTTGTCGAAGGCCGCGCGTGCGTCGTCGGTCCTGCCGTCGCGTTGCGCGATGACCCCCAGGTGGTACCAGGCGGCCTTGTTGCGGGGGTCGAGCTCCAGCACCTGCCGGTAGGCGCGGGCCGCACTCCTCGGGTCCTGCTGCTGTGCAAGTGCGCCCATCAAAAGCGCGTCTGCCTTCCGGGTCCTCGACTCGGCCGTATCGGCCCGGGACTGCCGGGCGGCCGGCTGGGACTGCACGGACCAGACCGTCACGCCGACGGCGGCCGTCGCCGCACCGGCGAGCGCCGCCCGCCACAGCCTGCGCTTCATAGCGTCACATCTCGTCGAACGGTCCGTCGTTTCCGCAGACGTTACGAGGAGTTGCCGGAACGCCGCCGTTCGGCGGGCACTTCGGCACGGCGGACCACTCGAATGGATTTCGTTCAGAACCAGATCCCTCGGACGGGACACAGTCGCACCGAACTCCGGTTCGGGCGGGCGCACTTTCATGGCGCCCGGTCCGCGCGTCGCTGCGGGTGCACGCGGACCGGGGCCGAACTGGGGGAGCCGTGTGGAGCGGCTCGCAGGGTCAGCCGGCGGCGATCGGTTTCCGCGGCTCGCCCAGGGCGGCGGTGTGCGCGTCCATGCGCTGCGCGGACAGGATCGCCGCCGCCGTGTCGGCACGGGACGCCGCGACGACCAGGGCACGGCCGGCCAGCGTGTGGGCGCGCCGGTGCAGTGCCGCGAGGGATGCGTCGATGTGTGCACTGAGCGCCGCACGGACCGGCGGCACACCCCTCAGCCGCGCCACCTGCGCGGCGAGCCGCTCGGCGGCCCTGTCCAGGTCCGCCGAGGATTCCAGCGAGCGCAGCTCGTCCGTCACGGTGAGCAGGGCGGCCAGATGGCCCGCGAGCTGGATGTCCAGCTCCTCCTCGCGTGAGCGGTGCGGGAAGTCGGGGGTGGGGCCGGCCGTCGTGTGGACCGACTTGGTGCGGATCGGTTCGTACATGGGACGGCCTCCTGTGCTCTGGCAGGAAACCATCTTAGCTTGGATTTCGTCTAAAGTTGAGCCGGATCGTAAAACTGCCCCGCAAGCTCACCCGGCTGACGTCAGGGCTGGCCGTAACCGTCGAGGAAGTTGCCGATCCGGGTGATCGCCGATGTGAGGTCCCCCACGGTCGGCAGTGTCACCACGCGGAAGTGGTCCGGCGCGGGCCAGTTGAAGCCCGTCCCCTGGACGACCATGATCTTCTCGCGGCGCAGCAGGTCGAGGACCATCTGCCGGTCGTCCCTGATCTTGAAGACCTTGGGGTCGAGGCGGGGGAAGAGATACAGCGCACCCTTCGGCTTCACGCACGTCACACCGGGGATCTGCGTCAGCAGGTCGAACGCCGCGTCCCGCTGCTCCTTCAGCCGCCCGCCCGGCAGTACCAGTTCGTTGATCGTCTGGCGACCGCTGAGCGCCGCCACCACGCCGTGCTGGCCCGGCATGTTGGCGCACAGCCGCATGTTCGCGAGGATCGTCAGACCCTCGATGTACGACGCCGCGTGCGCCCGGGGGCCGGAGATCGACATCCAGCCCACCCGGTAGCCCGCCACCCGGTACGCCTTCGACATGCCGTTGAAGGTGAGCGTCAGCAGGTCGGGGGCCACGGCGGCCGTCGGGGTGTGCGTCGCGCCGTCGTACAGGATCTTGTCGTAGATCTCGTCGGAGCAGACGAGGAGGTTGTGCCGGCGTGCGATGTCCGTGAGGCCGCGGAGCATCGCCTCGTCGTAGACGGCGCCCGTGGGGTTGTTGGGGTTGATGATCACGATCGCCTTGGTGCGGTCGGTGATCTTGCGTTCCACGTCCGCCAGGTCCGGCATCCAGTCCGACTGCTCGTCGCAGAGGTAGTGCACGGCCGTACCGCCCGAGAGCGACACCGCGGCCGTCCAAAGGGGGTAGTCGGGCGCCGGTACGAGCACCTCGTCGCCGTCGTCCAGGAGGCCCTGCATGGCCATCACGATCAGCTCGGAGACGCCGTTGCCGATGAAGACGTGCTCGACGTCCGTCTCGATGCCGAGGGTCTGGTTGTGCATGACGACCGCCCGGCGGGCCGCGAGCAGCCCCTTGGCGTCGCCGTAGCCGTGCGCCGAGGAGACGTTGCGGAGTATGTCCTCGAGGATCTCGGGCGGGCACTCGAAGCCGAAGGCGGCCGGGTTGCCGGTGTTCAGCTTGAGGATGCGGTGCCCCGCCGCCTCGAGCCGCATCGCCTCCTCGAGAACCGGACCCCGGATCTCGTAGCAGACGTTGGCGAGCTTCGTGGACTGGATCACCTGCATGTCCGTGAGCTTACGGCCGCGTAATGCCTCGCGCCCCGTGTTGTCCGCCACGTGGGACGGCGGGAGGGCGACGGGCCGGCGCCGGTGATCACGGCCCGAACCGCCATCGCCCCCCGTAACGCGAGGCCAAGGCGTGGGTGCGGGCGGTCCGGCGGCGGGGGTGCACGGTGCGGGCGCCGCGAGCCATGTCGCGGGCGTCCGTACCGCCGTCGGAGTGCATCGGGCGCGGCGAACCCGGAATCCGGGAGGCCGGCGGCCGCACTCTCGATCCACCTCGGCCCGGCCGAAAACAGCTTCTTGCCCGCGCATGCCCCTCCGCTGACAATGCGCATGACAATCTCGGCCGGTCGGAGGATCTTCGGCCGGCCGTGTCATCGCAACCTCATCGAGAGGGGACCCCCCACATGAGAAAGCCTCTCGCCGCCGCGCTGCTCGCTCTGGTGATCACCGGAGCCGGTGCGGCACCGGCGGTCGCGGAGACCCGGTCCGCGGCCGGCGCCGGCACGGCGGCCACGGCCTCCGGCACGGCGACCGTCCAGGCCGTCGACTTCGCCGGCACCGTCTCGCTCAGCAACTGCTCCGGCTCCGTCGTCCGCTTCCCGCGCTCCGCGGACGGCGACCCCGCGCTGGTGCTCACCAACGGCCACTGCCTGGAGACCGGCTTCCCGGAGCCCGGCGAGGTCGTCGTCGGGCAGAGCTCCAGCCGCTCCTTCGGCCTGCTCGACTCGGCCGGCACCCGGGTCGCCACGCTCCGAGCGAGCAAGGTCGCCTACTCGACCATGACCGACACGGACGTCACGATCTACCAGCTCACCCGCACCTATGCGCAGATCAGGAGCTCGTACGGGATCAACGCGCTCACCCTCGCCGACACGCACCCGGTCGCCGGCACCGCCATCAAGGTCGTCTCCGGCTACTGGAAGCGGATCTACAGCTGCGCCGTCGACGGGTTCGTGTACCGGCTGAAGGAGGGCGACTGGACCTGGAAGGACTCGGTCCGCTACACCTCCGCCTGCAACACCATCGGCGGCACGTCGGGGTCCCCGGTGATCGACAACGCCACCGGCAAGGTCGTCGCCGTCAACAACACCGGTAACGAGGACGGCGGGACCTGCACCGTCAACAACCCCTGCGAGGTCGACGCCAACGGCAAGGTGACCGTCCGCCAGGGCATCAACTACGCCGAGGAGACGTACCTGATCCCCGCGTGCTTCGGCACCGGCAACCAGCTCGACCTGAGCGCGAGCGGGTGCGCCCTGCCCAAGCCGTGACGCGCGCCGGGCGGGCGGTCAGACCGCGGTCCGGCGGACCGCCCGTCCGGCGAGCACCTCCGTCCTGCGCCCGTCCTCGATCACAAACCGGCCGTCGACCAGGACGTACGGGATGCCCGTGGGCAGCGCGCGCGGCCGTTCGAACGTGGCGCCCGCGGCGACCGTCGCCGGGTCGAAGAGCACCAGGTCGGCACGGTAACCCTCGCGGACCAGACCGCGGTCCGGCAGCCGCAGCCGGGCCGCGGGGCGCGCGGTGAGGTGCGCCACGCACTCCTCCAGCGACAGCACCCCCAACTCCCTTACGTACCGGCCGAGATAGTGCGGGAAGGTGCCGTACGCGCGCGGGTGCGGTTTTGTGCCCTGGAGGATGCCGTCCGAGCCGCCGGTGTGGACCCGGTGCCGCATGATCGCCCGCACGTTCTCCTCGTGGCCCACGTGCTGCAGGATCGTGGAGCCGAGCCGGTCCTCGACCAGCAGGCGGCGGGCCGTCGTCCACGGGTCCTCCCCGCGCAGGTCCGCCGACTCCTGGACGGTTCTGCCGACGTACGACGCGAGCCCCGGGTCGCTCACCCCCGAGATCTCGATCGTGTCCCACTCGATGGGCACGCCGTGGCAGCCGTCGGAGCCGAGGACCTCCATGCCGTGCCGGATCCGCTCGGTCACCGCGCCGTCGTCGAGCCGTTCGAGGATCTTCTCCGGACCGCCCTCGCTCGCCCAGCTGGGCAGCATCGCGGCCAGCGTCGTCGAGCCCGGTGTGTAGGGGTAGGTGTCCAGGGTGATGTCCGCACCCGTCGCCAGCGCCGAGTCGAGCAGGGACAGCAGTTCTGGGGCGCGGTCCTTGTTGACGCCGAAGTTCATGGTGGCGTGCGCGAGGTGCAGCGGGCAGCCGGCCTCCCGGGCCAGGGCCACCATCTCCTCGTACGCCTCCAGCGCGCCCGCCCCGTAGCTGCGGTGGTGCGGGCAGTAGTAGCCGCCGTACGAGGCCACCACCCGGCACAGCTCGGTGAGCTCCGCGTCCTTGGCGTACATGCCCGGGGTGTAGGTGAGACCGGACGACATGCCGACCGCGCCCTGCTCCATCCCCTCCGCGACCAGTCGCCGCATCCGGTCGAGTTCCGCGGGTGTCGCCTCCCGGTCCTCCCAGCCGACGGCGAGCATCCGCACCGTGCCCTGCGGGATCAGATAGGCGGCGTTGACGGCGATGCCCCGGTCCAGCCGGTCCAGGTACTCGCCCACGGACCGCCAGGTGAAGTCGATGTCGTCGCCGTACCCGTTCCAGCCGGTGATCGCGCGGCGCACCTCGGCGAGCGTGCGGTCGTCGACCGGGGCGTAGGACAGCCCGTCCTGCCCGATGACCTCCAGGGTGACGCCCTGCGCGGCCTTGGCGCTGTGGTCCGGGTCCCGCAGCAGGGCGAGGTCGCTGTGGGCGTGCATGTCGATGAAGCCGGGGGAGAGGACCAGACCCTCGGCGTCCAGCTCGCGGCGGGCCTCGGGACGCTGACAGCCGGCCGCCGCTGCCTCCTTCACGACGGAGACGATCCTGCCGCCGTCGACGACCACGTCGGCGCGGTAGGACGGCTCCCCGCTGCCGTCCACGACGTCCGCGTCCCGGATGACGAGCTCTTCCATGACGGGCCTCCTAGAAGAACGTGCGGATGTAGTCGACGACCGTGCCGTCCGCCTCCGCCACCGGGATCAGCTGCCACTTGTCGAAGGACGTGCACGGGTGGGACAGCCCCAGGCCGAGCCAGTCGCCGACCTCGACGTCCGCCCCGGGGGCCGTACTGAGCCAGGCGTGCTGGTCGGACAGGGCGGTCACCGAGACACCGGTGGCCTGCCGCTCCCGGCCGTCCCTGCGCAGCACCTGGGCGAGGGGCAGATCCAGGTCGTACGCCGCGTCCCGCTTGCCGGCGTTGGCGAAGGCCTGCTCGGCGGAGGGCCGGGACACCACCTGGGCCCACAGCCGGAAGGCGGGCTCCAGGGCGCCCTCCTCGGGGACGCGTCCGAAGGGGGTCAGCTTGCGGTAGTGACCGTCGTCGTGCGAGACGTAGGCGCCCGAGCGGAGCAACTTCAGCGCCGGGGCGGACAGTTCGGGGATCTCGGCGAAGACGTCGGCCACCGCGTCGAACCAGGCGCTGCCGCCCGCGCTCACCACGATCTCGTCCAGCCCCGTGAAGCGTCCCGCCTTGTCGAAGTCCGCCGCGAGCGCGGTCAGCCGGCGCAGCCAGGCGTGTACGCGGTCGGGATCCGCCTGCGGCACCTCGCCCTCGTACCCCGCGACGCCCACCAGCCGCAGCGTCCGTGTGCCGGCCACCGCGTCCGCGACAGCCGCGCACTCCTCCTCCGTGCGGACGCCGGTGCGCGCCCCCTCACCGGCCGCCAGTTCCACCACGACGTCCACCGGGCGCGGGGCGCCTGCCAGCGCCGCGTCCATGAGCTCGACCCCGCGCACCGAGTCGACGTAGCAGATGAAGCGGAAGTCCTCGTCCGCGGCGAGTTCGGCCGCGAGCCTGCGCAGGGCCGCGGCATCGACCAGCTCGTTGGCGAGGAAGATGCGCCGGATACCGAAGTGCCGTGCGACCCACACCTGGTGGGGGACCGCGAGGGTGATGCCCCAGGCGCCGTGCTCGATCTGGCGGTGGAAGAGCTGGGGCGCCATGGAGGTCTTGCCGTGCGGGGCGAAGGCGAGTCCGTGGCGGGCCGTGTAGGTCTCCATCAGGTCGAGGTTGTGCTGGAGGCGTTCGGCGGAGAGGGAGAGCAGCGGGGTGGTGAAGCCGTCCGTGAACAGGTTGCGGCGCTGGTCCGCCAGCTCCGCGAGGGTCAGGCCCTCCGCGTCCGGCGGAAGGCCCTTGAAACGGTGGTCGACCCTCTCCGCCATGAGGGCGGCGAGGCGTTCTGCGGAGGTGGCGGCGTCCATGGGTCCTCCCTGACGGAGTGCGTTGCAATATGTGCAACAACCGTTGCGTATCTCGCTTGATGCTGTCTAACATCCCGGCCAACGCGAGGTCAACGGATAGCCGTGACCCTTCCCGTCGACGAGGAGCCATCACCATCGTGACCGCCATCGGCCGGCCCACCGCCCCGGACGTCGTGGACGTCGTCGCGCTCGGCGAGTCCATGGTCGCGTTTCTGCCCTCCCGCCCCGGGCGCCTCGCCGACGTCCCCTCCTTCGACCGCGCCATCGGTGGTGCCGAGTCCAACGTGGCGTGCACGCTGGCGGCCGCCGGCCACTCCGCGCGCTGGGTCGGCCGGGTCGGGGCGGACGGCTTCGGCGATCACCTGGTCGAGTCGATCGGGGCGTACGGGGTCGACGTCGGGTTCGTGCGGCGCGACCCGGGCCGCCCGACGGGCATCTACTTCCGCACGGCGGGGGACCGCGCCACCGACGCCCACGAGGTGGCGTACTACCGGGCGGGGTCGGCCGCCTCGGCGATGACGGTGGGGAACACGGACCTGGACGCCGTGCGGGCCGGCCGGATCCTGCATCTGTCCGGGATCACCGCGGCGCTGTCCGAGGACTGTCTCGGACTCGTGCGGGAGCTGACGGCGCCCGGCGCCGGACGTCCGCTCGTCTCCTTCGACGTCAACCACCGCCCCGGGCTGTGGCGCGACGCCGACGGGCCCCGGGTGCTGCTGGAGCTGGCGCGCGGGGCCGACATCGTGTTCGTCGGGGACGACGAGGCCCGCGAGGCGTGGGGGCTGCACGGCGCCCGCGCGATCCGCCGGGCACTGCCCGAGCCGGAGATCGTGGTCGTCAAGCAGGGCGGGCACGGGGCGACGGTGCTCGGCAGGGACACCGGCGGAGCACGCCGGGACGCCACGGGGGCCGCCGTCTTCGAACCCGCCCTGAACGTCGACGTCGTGGCCGCCGTCGGTGCCGGGGACGCCTTCGCCGCCGGCTTCCTCTCCGCCACCCTGCGCCGGCTCCCCGTTCGTGACCGCCTGCGCCACGGCCACCTCATGGCCGCCGCGGCGCTCACCGTCCCCGGTGACCTCGCCACCCCACCCGCGCGCGACCACGCCGACCGCCTCGCCGCACTCGACGACACCGGGTGGGGGACACTTCGACTCGGCCCCGGCTGGACCGAAGCCGACACACGGGCCGAGGAGGAGGTACGTACGCCATGAGCCAGACCGTCGACCGGGCGCTGAGCATCCTGCCGCTGCTCGCCGAGGGGCCCGCCGATCTCGGACAGGTCGCCGACCGGCTCGGTGTGCACAAGTCCACCGCCCTGCGCCTCCTGCGCACCCTGCACGAACACGGACTGGTCTACCGCCAGTCCGACCAGCGCTACCGCCTCGGTGCCCGGCTCTTCGCCCTCGCCCAGCAGGCGGTCGAGAACCTCGACATCCGCGAGATCGCCCATCCGCACCTCGTGCGCCTGAACGAGGAGTGCGGGCACACGGTCCATCTCGCGGTCTACGAGGAGAACGAGGTCCTCTACATCGACAAGGTGGAGAGCCGCTACCCGGTACGGATGTACTCCCGGATCGGGAAGCCGGTGGCCATCACCGTCGCGGCCGTCGCCAAGCTCCTCCTCGCCGACCTGCCCGACCTTGAGCGCCGCGCCGTCGTGGACAAGCTCGACTATCCCCTGTACACGGCGCGTTCGACGCCGAACGCCGCCGCATTCCTGAGGGAACTGGCGATCGTGCGCGAGCAGGGCTGGGCCACCGACCTCGGCGGCCACGAGGAGTCGATCAACTGCGTCGCCGCTCCCGTCCGCGGTGCCGACGGCCGGGCCGTCGCCGCGATGTCGGTCTCCGCGCCCAACGTGGTCGTCACCGCGGACGAACTCCTCACGCTGCTCCCCCTGGTGCGCCGTACCGCGGACGCCATCAGCCGGGAGTACTCCGGCAACACCCCAGCAAAGGACGCCGTATGACGGACAAGATCGCCCTCACCCCGAAGACCCACACCACGCCGCCGGCCAAGTTCTCCCACGGTGTGCGGAAGGGCAACATCCTCCAGGTCGCGGGGCAGGTCGGCTTCCTGCCCGCCGAGGAGGGCAAGCCCCCGACGCCCGCGGGGCCGACCCTGCGCGAACAGACCCTCCAGACGCTCGCCAACGTCAAGGCGATCCTCGAGGAGGGCGGCGCCTCCTGGGACGACGTGATGATGATCCGCGTCTATCTGACGGACGTGGACCACTTCGCGGAGATGAACGAGATCTACAACGCCTACTTCGAGGAGCAGGGCCTCACCCAGCCGCCCGCCGCCCGGACCACGGTCTACGTGGGTCTCCCGGCCGGACTCCTCATCGAGATCGACGCGCTGGCCGTCCTCGGCTGACGCGGCCGCCGCTCACCCATCCCCGCAGTCCGTCGCGGCACGGCGTCCCCCACCCCCGGGGCGTCGTGCCGCGATCCCCCTCACACCGAAGCCGTATGGCACTACGAGAAGCCAGAGGTCCCCCTGTCATGCCCATGCCTTTCCTCGCAGCCGCCGGCACACCACCCGCCCCACCCCACACCGGAGGCCTGCTGGCCTTCGTCCACGGCACCGCCGGCCTGCTCACCGTCGCGGCGCTCGGCATCGTGCTGCTGCTCGTGCTGATCATCAAGGTGCGGCTCCAGCCCTTCGTGGCCCTGCTCGCCGTCTCCATAGCCGTCGGCCTCGGCGCGGGTCTGTCGGTCACCGAACTGTTCGGCACGGTCCAGCGCTCGGACGCCGTCTCCCTCATCGAGTCCGGCATGGGCGGCACCCTCGGCCATGTGGCCATCATCATCGGCCTGGGCACCATGCTCGGCGCGGTCCTCGAGGTCAGCGGCGGCGCCGAGGTACTGGCGTCCCGGCTGCTGAACCTGTTCGGGGAGAAGCGCGCCCCGCTGGCCATGGGCCTGACCGGTCTGATCTTCGGTATCCCGGTCTTCTTCGACGTCGGCATCTTCGTGCTCGCGCCGATCGTGTACGCGGCCGCCAAACGCGGCGGCAAGTCGATCCTGCTCTACTGCCTCCCGCTGCTCGCGGGCCTGTCGATGACCCACGCGTTCCTGCCGCCCCACCCGGGCCCGGTGGCCGCCGCCGGCCTGCTGAAGGTCGACCTCGGCATGGTCATCCTGATGGGCATCGTCTGCGGCATCCCGGCGGTGCTGGCGGCGTGGGCGTGGTCGGCCTGGATCGGCAAGCGGATCTTCGTGCCCGTACCGCAGGACATGGTCGAGGCCGCCCAGGAGGCCAAGGAGGCGCTCGCGGAGGAGCAGCGTTCGGCCGGAGTGACCCCGACGGAGAAGCCGGTGCCGCTCACCACGGTCTTCCTGATCATCGGCACACCACTGATCCTGATCCTGCTGGCCACCTTCTCCTCGATCGCCTTCGACCCCTCGACCGGACGGTCGGTGATCGAGTTCTTCGGTCACCCGTTCGTGGCGCTGACGATCGCGCTGCTGCTCGCCTACTACCTGCTCGGCATCCGCCGCGGCTGGTCCCGTAAGTCCCTGGAGACGGTGTCCACCGCCTCGCTCAAGCCGGTCGGCAACATCCTGCTGGTGGTCGGCGCGGGCGGGATCTTCGGTGCGGTCCTCAAGGGCAGCGGTGTCGCGCAGGCCCTCTCCGACACCTTCAACAACGTCGGACTGCCGGTGATCGTCCTGTCGTACCTGATCTCGCTCGTCCTGCGCGTGGCCCAGGGCTCGGCGACGGTCGCGATCGTCACGACCGCGGGCATCGTCGCCCCACTGCTGACGGAGGGTCACCACTCCCAGGCCTTCGTTGCCCTGGTCATCATGGCCATCTCGGCCGGCTCCATCTTCGCCTCCCACGTCAACGACGGGGGCTTCTGGATGGTGGCCAAGTACTTCGGCATCAGTGAGCGCGACACACTGCGGACCTGGACCGTACTCGAGTCGGTCCTGTCGGTGGCCGGCTTCGCGGTCGCCGCCGTGGTGAGTGTCTTCGTTTAGCGCAGTTTCCTATAACGATGCAGGGGTCGGCTGTGTCGGACACAGGATCTTGGACCATACTGCCCGCTGTGGAGCAGCGCATTGGTTCGAGCAGCCAGCCCCTGGACGGCGCCGGAGTCGACCCGGCCTTCATCCCCGGGCTCACCTCCCCAGCGTCCACCGCCGAGTCGGAGGACAGGCAGGACGACACCGTGCCCGAGGAGGCGAGCCCGGTCGAGGACCGGGTCTCCGAAGAGGTACCCGCCGCGCCGGACGCGGACGACGAGCCGGACGCCGAGGACGAGCCGGAGGCGGTCGCCGAGGACGAGCCGGAGGCGGAGCCCGAGGAGGAGACCGCCTCCGACGGCCCCGTCTTCGAGGCGTCCGACCGCCGTGCCCGGATCGTCGCGGACCACAGCGGCGTCCGGCTCCTCCTGGACGACCAGGCGTGCGAGTTCCGCTGGGACGAGATCGGCGCCGTGGAGACGGAGACCGCCCGCTTCGGGAAGCGGTTCACGGTCACCGTGCACACGCCCGAACGCCGGTGGTACCCCATAGAGATCGAGGCCGACTCCCGCTCGCGCTTCCAGGAGTGGGAGACCCGGCTCGACGAGGTCCTGGACGCCTACTTCGAGGACGGCGCGGAGGAAGCGGACGCCCTCGAGAAGGTCGCCGACTGACGCGGTCCGTCCGCAACCGCGGTCCGGTGCATGCCGGACGCGCCCCCTCGCCCCGTACGTGACGCCGAGGGCCCCGGCCGCCGGGGCCCGTTCGGCCGGCTCCGGGTCAGCCGGACGGGCGCCACTTCGGGCTGGTGGCGATGGCTTCCAGTTGCCTCATGGTGAGCGGGGGCAGCAGGCGGGTCGGGGACGTGTGCTGGGTACCGGAGTTGAAGGCGCTGATCACCACCCGGGAGCCGTCGGGCCGCCGGACGTCGACGGTCCATACGACGGTCCCCTCGACGCCCTTGTCACCGTCGCTTTGACGCATGTCGACGGTGGTGCCGTCGGGCAGGGTCCGGGTGACCGGGACGGAGGCACCGGCCTTGACGCCCGGCACGGGCTTTTGGACGTTGACCTGGACCAGGCTCGCGCCCCGGCCGTCGTCGAGGACGAGGCGGCCGAACCCCGGATCCGCATCGCCCTTCGAGACGACGTGGAGTCCCTCGGGCAGCAGCGAGACGAGTGTTCCGGAGACGGGGCGGCCGGATGCGAGCGGTGTGCCGCCCGGCTCGGCCACAGCCGCCAAAGGATCCACCGGGATGGCGTCGACGGCGGCGCGCCACTCGCGGGCGTCGGCGAGCGCCTTCAACCGGGCGGGGGAGAGGGGCGGCCGGTCCCGGGTGATGGGCGCGTCCTTCTCGGCGGCGGCATTCCACTCCTGCACGCTGATGTGCTGCCCGCTCCGCGTGACGAGGTCCGCCGTCCACATCTTGGTGTCGACCCGGCGGTCCGGATACTCGTACCCCTGCATGATCATGAGCCGGGAACCGTCGGACAGCGTGGATCGGGTGCAGGCATCGTACGGGACGTACACCTTGTCAGGGCACTCGGTGGCCTGTGCCGCCTGCTGACTGCCGGGCGCGACACGGCCGAGGGAGACGGCGACGGCGGCCTCGCCCTTGCCGTCGTCGTACACGACCTGGGCGAGCGGCATCGGAGTGTTCGTGCCGCGTCCCTCCTCGTGGCTGAACCGGCCCCCGGGCAGCAGCTTCTTGAGGGTGCGCACGAGGTCGTCACCCGTCACGACGGGTCGTTGTGCGGGTGAGGACGAGGGAGTGACGGGAGGGGCGGCGACGGACCGCTGCTCTCCACCGGCGCTTGCCGGGAGCAGGGCCGCGCCGAGTCCCACGAGCGCGACACCGGCCGCGCATCCCGCGACGGCGGCCCGGCGGCGGCGGATACGCCGGCCGTGTGCCTCGCCGCCGGTGACGAGAGTGTGCCGGTCGGCCTCGAAGGCCCCGCCGGTGTGCCGTAGAGCGGCGGCGAGCTGGTCCTCGAAGTGGTCGTGGTCTTCCGGGGGCATGGCAAACCGCCTTTTCTGCGGAAGGAGATGGTGTCGGGCGGGATGGTCAGGGCGTCGCGTACTCGCCGACGGTGTCGCCGAGGAACAGGCGCAGTCGCGCGAGGGCACGGACGCAGCGGGTGCGTACGGCGGCCGAACTGGTGTTCAGGGCGGCGGCCGTCTCCTCGATGCTGCGGTCCTCCCAGTAGCGCAGGACGACCACGGCCCGGTCCTTGGCGGACAGCCGCCCGAGCGCCTCGAGGAGAGTGAGCCGCAGAGGCGTGTCACCGGCCGGGTCCGGCGCGGGCAGTTCGGGCAGCACGTCGGTCGCCCGCTCCCTGCGACTGCTGTGCCGCCGCTGGTGGGCGAGGAAGGTACGGGTGAGAACGGTCTGGGCGTACCCGGCGGGGTTGTCGAGACGGGAGATCCTGCCCCAGCGGAGGTACACCCGGCCGAGGGCCTCCTGGACGAGGTCCTCGGCGAGGTGGGTGTCGCCACCGGTGAGCAGGCAGGCGGAGCGGTAGAGATGCCCCGCGCGCGCCGCCGCGAACTCGGGATATCCCTCGGTCCGGCTCTGCCGCATGTGTTCCCCCTGCCCCCGGTGCCGTCCCACGACGCCCTCACCTCATTGATGCGGTGGGCCCCCGGAAATGTTTCAACCGGGCTGGGCGGACCGGGATACTGATCACGACGAGCCGTCGGGCGTGGGGGAGACAAGAATGCATCAGCCCGGGTACGGCCACCAGCCGCCTGCGGGCCCGCCGGGCTTCGGGCCGCCGCCGGCGGCGTACCCGCCCTATCCGTCGTCACTTCCGCCCGTGGCTCCCCGACTGCCCCCGGGTCCGGACTTCCTGGCCGCCGACCGCCACAACTCGGTGGTGGTGGACGCGGCGGGTGTCGCCTTCGAGACGCACGGACTGTCGGCGGACTTCCCGTGGCAGGTCGTCCGCAGCGTCCACTACCGCGCGAGCCCCGACGGCAGGGCGCTGACGGTGGCCGTGGTGCACCCGGACGGCAGGGTGTTCGAGTGTGTGGTGGCCGCGAGGCGCGGCGAGTTGCAGGAGTGGTTCGGCCGTCTGGCGACCGTGCTGGGGCACTACCGCCCGATGGGCTGAGGGCCCGGTGCGAGGGCGCGGCGGACGGGGACGGGACGGGGACGGACGGTCCGCGACCGTCCGTCCCCGTGATGCAGGCTCAGTGCGCCGTCACGGCAGTGCGTGCACGTGCGGGCCCACCGCGTTCGACCAGGCGTTGCCCGACGCGGCGTCCCAGTTGGTCGACCACGTCATCGCGCCGCGCAGGTCCGGGTACGTCTTCGACGGCTTGAAGGTGCCGCATCCGGTGCCCTTGGCCAGGCAGTCCAGCGCGTTGTTCACCACCGTCGGCGACACATAGCCGCTGCCCGCGCCGCTGGGCGAGGCGGGGACGCCCAGGCCGACCTGGGACGGGGACAGACCGCCCTGGAGCTGGATGCAGGCGAGGGCCGTCAGGAAGTCCACCGAACCCTGGCTGTAGACCTTGCCGTCGCAGCCCAGCATCGAACCGCTGTTGTAGTACTGGGTGTTGACGACGGTCAGGATGTCCTTGACGTTCAGCGCCGTCTGGAAGTACCCGTTCGACGTCGACTGCATGTCTATCGTCTGCGGGGCCATCGTGATGATCAGCGACGAGCCGGCTTTGGTTGACAGCTGCCTCAGCGCCTGCGACATGTACGTCGGGTTCAGGCCGTTCTCCAGGTCGATGTCCACACCGTCGAAGCCGTACGACTGCATCAGCGAGTAGAGGGAGTTGGCGAAGTTCGCCGCCGAGGACGAGTCGTTCACCGACACCGTGCCGTTCTGGCCGCCCACCGAGACGACGACCTTCTTCCCGGCCGCCTGCTTGGCCCGGATGTCCGCCTTGAACTGGTCCACGGAGTAACCGCCTAGGCCGGACGAGTCCAGGTTGAAGGTCACCGCGCCCGGCGTGCCCGTCGCGTCCGCGAACGCCACCGCGATGATGTCGTACTGCGACGGGACGTCCGAGATCCGCTGGACCGTCGCCCCGTTGTTGAAGTTCTGCCAGTACCCCGTCACCGCGTGCCGGGGGAGTCCTCCGGTCCCGCCCCCGCCGGTCGCGGCGGTGGTCGCCGTCACGGTGGCCGACTTGGCCGACTCGCCCGCGGCGTTCGTGGCCGTCACCTGGAACGAGTACGACGTCGAGGGCGACAGGCCGGTCACCGTCGCCGACGCCCCGGTCACGGCGGCGACCTTGGTACCGCCCCGGTACACGTTGTAGCCGGTGGCGCCCGATACGGCGTTCCAGGCCAGGGAGACGGAGGAGGACGTGGTGGAGGACACCGCGAGACCCGCGGGGGCCGCGGGCACGGTCGGGGCGGGGTCGCCGCCACCGCCGCCGTCCGGGCCGAACACCGACACGTCGTCCGCGTAGTACGCCGCCTGTCCGTACCAGCCGTGGAGGTACACCGTCACCGACGTGGTGGAGGCGCCCGTGGTGAAGGTCGTCGACAGCTGCTTCCAGCTAGTCGAGTCGGGTGTCCAGGTCGACACGTCGGTGGTGCCCGTGCCCGTCGCACCCAGATACGTGTACCCGCCCTGCACCCAGGCGCTGAGCGTGTACGTCGAGTTGGGCTTCACCGCGACCGTCTGCGCGCACTGCGCGTAGTCCTGGCCGGCCGGTGACGCCTTGAGCGCGGCCGTGCCGCCGTGCACCGGCGACGACACCGTGGTGCCGCTGCCGGCCGAACAGGTCCAGTTGCCGAGGCCCGACTCGAAGCCGGCGTTCCTGGCGTTGTTCACGTCCGCGGCCGCCGCGTTTCCGGCGGCCAGGAACGAGAGAGCGAGCGCGGCGACGCCGGCCGCGGCGAGTGTCCGTCTGGGGCGGAGCAAACCTGGTGCGCGGTCCACTGGGGCCTCCGATGGGGGGAGAGGAGGGGCTGGAGGGCATTGCGGAACGGTGGCCACCGCCTGACGAAAGAATTTGGTCCAGACCAATTGCGTTGTCAATACCTCTGAAGACATCAACGCCCTTACCGGGCCGTCGAGTTGAGGCATATGCGCCTACTCTGTGTGGATCATGCCCGCACCTTCCGTGAGATGATCTTCCGGATTCTGTGTTGAGCGGGGCATGCCGTGGATATGGTGCTGTTGCAGGACGATGCAATTGGATGTCACAGGGGCCAACTGAGGCGGGGGCCGACCACCCTGCCGCAGTGAACGGGGTGGTGTGCAGCCGTGCCGACCGCGATAGCAGTCACCAGTCCCGATCTGGTGCTCCCTCCGCTCGACCGGCAGACGCCGCCCGCAATCGTCCAGCCCGGGCCCACGCTCGAGCAGTCCCTGAACGCCATGCACACGCTCGTCGAACAGCACGGCTATGTGATCGCCCTCCACGCCGCCTCCGGCGCCGACCCGGCGGTCCAGCGACTGCGCACTGTGCGCTCCGTCCTGGAGAGCGACCGCATCGCGGTGCTCGGCGTCCCCCTGCCCCCGCTCGGACTCGCCCTGCTCGCCCAGCAGTTGCGGCAACTGTCCGTCTGCGACCTCAGCCCGGGAGTGCTGGCGTCCTCCGCACGGCTGCTGGCCCACTACATCTACGCGGGCGCGGTCCTCGGCTCGGTCGCGAAACTCGACCAGGTCCCCGTCCCGCTCGCCTCCCACGCCAAGTCCTGGATGCCGGGCGCCCAGTTCGGCGTACTCGCCAATCCGCGGCCGCAGCTCGTGCGGATCGGGCAGGAGGAGCTGCCGGGCCCCGAGTTCGGGACCCGGATGCTCGTCGCCGCCGGACAGCCGCCGTCGGACTGGGTCACCGCGCAGCTGGCGCCCGCCTGGCGTGTCCAGGGGGTCGCGACCGTGCCGCTCCCCGAGGAGTCGGTGCGCTGGTGGGGGACCGGCCGGCTCGTCGAGTTCGCGGCGGGACTGCACGACGTGTCCGTGCTCTACCAACTCGTCTCGTCCGTACGGCGCGAGGCCTGCCACTGGTGCGGCCTCGAACTCATCGGAGACCGCTGCGGGTTCTGCGCGGCGCCCCTGTCGTCGCCCTCCGCTCAGCCGCCGCCCGCCGTCACCCGGGCACTTCCACGAGGCGGCACGTAACCCCGTACCGACAACTCCACAGCACGACCGCACGACCGCTCGACCCGTCGTCCCCACCTTCTGATCGAGGTTGTCCGCGTCATGAACTCACGCCAGCGCCGCGGCGTCATCCTGCTGGTCCTCTCGGCCCTCGCCGCAGTCGGCGCCTTCGCCGGAGTGCTGTCGGTGATCCGCGACGTGAACTCGAAGGTGGGCCCGGAGGCCACGGCGTACCGGCTCAAGGCCGACATCGCCCCCTACCGGGAGCTCACGGCCGATCAGTTCCAGAGGATCTCCATGCCGCGGCGCTGGCTGTCCGCGACCGCCGTCACGGATCTCTCGCAGATCCGCGGAAAGATCGCCGTGACCCGGCTGGAGAAGGGATCACTGCTCCAGACCGACATGATCGTCGACCGGCCGGCGCTCCAGTCGGGACAGCAGGAGATCGCCATCATGATCGACGCGTCGACCGGTGTCGCCGGCAAGATCGACCCCGGCTCCCGGGTCAACATCTACGCCACCTTCAAGGCCGCCAACGAAAAGAGCAGGGACGAGTCCAAGGTCATCGTGACCAACGCCCGCGTCCTCGACGTCGGCAGGCTCACCGCCCTGGATCCGGGCCAGTCCAGTGACGACCGGCGGCGCAACGCCGCCGAGGCCGTCCCCATCACCTTCGCCCTCGACACCGCCGACGCGCAGCGCGTGGCGTACGCCGAGTCGTTCGCCGAACACGTACGGCTCGCCCTGGTCGCGGGCGGCTCCGCGACTGCGGTAGCGCCGGGCGACCGCACCTACACCCTCGACCAGGACAAGTAGGAGGCCCCATGAGGTCCGTCCCGGTCCCCAGCGGGCCTGTCCCCACGAGGTTCCGCCGATGACCATCCGCATCCTTCCCGCCGTCGGCGACCTCGACGCGGCACGCTCGCTCACCACCCTGCTGAGCCAGGTCGCCGACGCCGAACCCGCCCCGCCCGTCCACGACTCCACGGCCCTGCTGGACACCCTCGCCCGGCTGGCCGGCGAGTCCCTCGACGAACTGCCCGAGGTCGTCCTCGTGCACGAGCGGATAGGGCCGGTCCCCGCACTCGATCTGGTCCGCGACCTGGTGCTGCGGTTCCCGGCCGTCGGAGTCGTGCTCATCACCGCCGACACGAGTACGGGCGTCCTGACCGCCGCCATGGACTCCGGCGCCCGGGGCATCGTCACCCTGCCCCTCGGCTACGACGCCCTCGCCGAACGTGTCCAGGCGGCGGCCGCCTGGTCGGCCGGCATGCGACGCCACCTGGGCAGCACCGCCCCCGAGCTGTACTCCGGCGCCGGCGGGACGGTGGTCACGGTGACCGGGGCCAAGGGCGGTGTCGGGGTCACCGTCACGGCCGTCCAACTGGCCCTCGCGGCCCGGGCGTCGGGCCGAACCGTCGCGCTGGTCGACCTCGACCTGCAGTCCGGGGACGTCGCCTCCTACCTCGACGTGCAGTTCCGGCGCTCCGTGGCCGACCTCGCCGGGATCACGGACATCAACCCCCGTGTCCTCCAGGACGCCGTCTACACCCATGACAGCGGCGTCGGGCTGCTCCTCGCCCCGGCGGACGGCGAACGCGGCGAGGAGGTCACGGACCGCGTGACCCGGCAGGTCCTGGGTGCGCTCCGGGCCCGCCACGACGTCGTGATCGTCGACTGCGGCTCCCAGATGAACTCGGCAACCGCCGCCGCGATCGAGGTCGCCGACCACGCGCTGCTGCTGGTCACCCCGGACGTGGTCGCGGTCCGCGCGGCCAAGCGGATGGTGCGTCTGTGGGACCGGCTCCAGATCCGCAAGGCCGAGGAGACCCTGACGGTCGTCAACCGCCACTCTCGGGGGACGGAGATCCAGCCCGCCCTCGTCGAACGCGTCACCGGCACCCGGGTGGCCCGCGCCGTCGTCCCGGCCTCCTTCAAGGAGCTTCAGGCGGTCGTCGACGCCGGACGCCTTCAGGACCTGGACGCCCGCTCCACCGTGAAGCAGGCGCTGTGGTCGCTGGCGGGGGAACTCGACCTCGTGCGGGCGCAGGAGGGCGGCGGCGGGCGGCGCCGTAAGGCGTCCGCGGACCGGGGGGCGCTGAGCCTGTGGCGCAGGAGCGACCGGGGCTCGGTGACCGTGGAGTTCGCCGGGATGTTCCCGCTCGTCCTGGTCGTGATGGCGCTGCTGTGGGAGTGCGCCCTGTTCGGCTACACGTACTCGCTGGCGGGCAACGCGGCGGACGAGGCGGCACGGGCGGCGACGGCGGCGTACGCCGTGCAGGGGGACTGGGCGGGGGCCTGCCGGTCGGCGGGAGCCCGGCATCTGCCGGGCTCGTGGAGCGGCGCGGAGATCAGCTGCGCTCCGGACGGCCCGGTGATGAAGGCGACGGTGCGCGCCCAGGTCCCGCTGTTCCTCCCGGGGGTCAACCCGGGCTGGCGGGTCGGCGGGAGCGCGGGCGCGGCTCTGGAGGGGGACGACCGATGAGGTCGTCCGTGCGCGGCAGGGCGGCGTCCCCGTCGAGGTGGCGGGCTCGCCGCCGGGACGACCGCGGTGTCTCCATGCTTGAGTTCGCCGGCTACCTCCCCGTCCTGCTCGTCATCGGCATGGCCGCCATCCAGCTGGGCCTCGTCGGCTACGGCATCAACCAGGCAGGCACCGCCGCCCGCGCGGCCGCCCGGGTCGCATCCCGGGACGGCGACGGCTCGGCGGCGGGCGCGGCCGCCGTCAGCGGCTGGCTCTCCCCCGACGTACCGCCGCCGGCGAAGGGCGCCGACACCACCACCGCCACCGTCACCGTGCACGTCCCCGCCGTGATCCCCCTCTTCGACGGCTGGGACGTCACCCGCCACGCCACCATGCCCAACGACGACTGAACCAGCCGTACGACAGAGAGGAGTTGACGACCGACATGAGCCTGCGCTCCCGTATCGCCGCCCCCGACGACGGGGGAGCCGCCCGAGAGGACGGACACCTCGTCGCGGTCTACCGCGCCAAGCTCCTCGAAGAGATCGACCTCGCCGAGATGTCCGGCCTCGCGGCCGCCGAACGCCGGGCCCGGCTCGAGCGCGTCCTCGGGCACATCATCAGCCGGGAAGGTCCGGTCCTCTCCTCGTCCGAACGCTCCCAGCTGATCCGCAGGGTCGTCGACGAAGCCCTCGGGCTCGGCGTCCTCGAACCGCTGCTTGCCGACGCGTCGATCACCGAGATCATGGTGAACGGCCCGGACTCGGTCTTCGTGGAGCGCGCCGGCCGCGTGGAACAGCTTCCCCTCCGCTTCGCCTCCACCGAGCAGCTGATGCAGACGATCGAGCGGATCGTCTCGACGGTCAACCGCCGCGTCGACGAGTCCAACCCGATGGTCGACGCCCGCCTGCCCACCGGCGAACGCGTCAACGTCATCATTCCGCCGCTCGCCCTGACCGGCCCCACGCTGACCATCCGCCGCTTCCCGCGCGCGTACACCCTCCCCGAGCTGATCGGCCTCGGCTCCCTCGACGAGCAGATGCTGATGCTGCTCGCCGCCTTCGTCCGGGCCCGCTTCAACCTCATCGTCAGCGGCGGTACGGGCACCGGCAAGACCACCCTGCTCAACGCCCTGTCCGGGCTGATCCCCTCCCGCGAGCGCATCATCACGATCGAGGACTCCGCCGAACTCCAGCTCCAGCAGGAGCATGTGATCCGGCTGGAGTCCCGCCCGCCGAACGTCGAGGGGAAGGGCCGGATCACCATCCGTGACCTGGTCCGCAACAGCCTGAGGATGCGCCCCGACCGCATCATCGTCGGTGAGGTCCGCGGCGGTGAGACCCTCGACATGCTCCAGGCGATGTCGACGGGCCACGACGGCTCCCTCGCCACCGTGCACGCCAACTCCGCCGAGGACGCGTTGATGCGGCTGCAGACCCTCGGGTCGATGTCCGAGGTGCTGATCCCCTTCGAGGCGCTCAAGGACCAGATCAACTCGGCGGTGGACGTGGTCGTGCAGCTCGCGCGGCACGCCGACGGCTCCCGCAAGGTCGTGGAGATCGCGCTCGTGGTGTCCCACGGACGCGAACAGTTCCGCGTCGCCACCGTGTGCCGCTTCGTTCCCCAGCCGCTGGCCGCCGACCGGATCGTCCGCGGCCGCTTCGAGCACCTCCCGCTGCCCCGGAGCGTCGCGGAGAAGCTCTACGCCGCCAACGAGCCGCTGCCGCCCGCCTTCGGCGTCGCCGAGGCCATCGACGCCCTCCACACGAGGCAGGCCATCGGATGACCCCCGTCCACGTAAGGAGCGCGCCATGAACGACCCCGCCCTCCTCGCCCTCGGCGCCACCGTCCTCACCGGCACGCTCACCGTGGCCGGCGTGCACATGTACGCCTCGGGGCGCGCCCAGCGCCAGACGCTCGTCGACCGGCTCTCCGGCACGGCGACGGGCCCGGCCCGCACCGCGAGCGGCCGGGTACGCCGTTTCACGGGCGTCGACCGCCGGGTGCGCCGCACCCGCCTCGGGCGCACCGTCCAGCTGCGCCTGTCGGCGACCGGACTCGACCTGACGGCAGGGGAGTTCTTCACCTACGTCACCGCCGTCGTCGTGGCGCTCTGGCTGATCGCCGCGGCGACGCTCGCCCCCTTCTTCGGGCCCCTCGCCGCGCTGATCGGGGTGTGGGGCGCGGCGATCTTCCTCAACTGGCAGCGGCAGAAGCGCATCGAGGCCTTCATCAACCAGCTGCCGGACGTGGCCCGCCTCCTGGCCAACGCGACGGCCGCCGGGCTCGCCCTGCGCACCGCCCTCGCCATGGCGGCGGAGGAACTGGAAGCCCCGGCCGGGGAGGAACTGGCCCGGGTCGCCGATCAGCTGACGCTGGGCCGCTCTGTCGACGACGCCCTCGACGAACTGGCCGAACGACTCCCGTCCCGTGAGCTGATCGTCCTCGTCACCACACTCGTCCTGGCCAACAAGGCGGGCGGCTCGGTGGTGAACTCGCTGCGCAACCTCACCCAGACCCTGGAGGACCGCAAGGAGACCCGGCGCGAGGTCCGCACGATGCTCTCCGAGGTCAACGCCACCGCCTTCACGGTCCCGCTGCTGGGCCTAGGCTCCCTCGTCCTGGTCAACTCCTCGAACGAAGGCGCCCTGGCCCGCGTCACCGGCTCACCGCTCGGTCAGGGGCTGGTACTGCTCGCCCTCGGCCTCTACACGGTCGGCTTCTTCGTCATCCGCCGCCTCGGCAAGATCGAAGTGTGAGGAGGCCGCGATGACATCACTGCTCCTCGCCCTGCTGATGGCGGTCTCGGTCGCCGGGATCCTGCTCGGCGTGCGCATGATCCGAGCGGACGCCAAACTGCCGAGCGACCTGCAGCTCGCCCTGGAGGTCGGGGCCGGCCGCGTGTCCAGGACCGGATCGGCGGTCGACCGCCTCGGCATACGCTTCGCACCCTTCGTCCTGCGTCTGATGGGCCCGCGCCGGGTCGACGACAAGCGCCGCCGCATCGACATGGCCGGCAACCCGAACGGCCTCACCCTCAACCGCTACGCCGCCCGCCGTGCGGTGTACGGCCTCTTCGGCTGCCTGATGGGCCTGATCTTCCTCTCGGGCGGCCATCCGCTGCTCGCGGTCGCCACGTTCGCGTTCGGTCTGCTGGCGGCCGACGCGCTGATCTGGCAGGCCGTCCGCGAGCGCAAGGAGGTCATCGACCGCACCCTGCCGGACTTCCTGGACGTGCTGGCGGTCGTCGTCTCCGCCGGGCTGGGCTTCCGCCAGGCACTCGACCGGGTCGCGGAGAAGTACGAGGGACCCTGGGCGGACGAACTGCGCATCACCCTGCGCCAGATGGACATGGGGGTCAGCCGCCGCCAGGCCTTCGACGAGTTGCGCCGACGCAACTCGTCCGAGCAGGTCGCCCAGTTCGTCTCGGCACTGCAGCAGGGCGAGGAGCTCGGTTCCCCCATCGCCGAGACGCTGATCCAGCTGGCCACGGACATGCGGCGGACCGACGCGCAGAACGCCCGCCGCCGTGCGGCGAAGACGATCCCCAAGGCCACGCTGGTCACCCTGGTCTTCATGCTTCCGGCCACGATGATCCTCATCGCGACGGGCATGTTCCTGGGGTCGGGGACGGACTTCGGATCGATCCTGGGCCGATGATGAGCAGCCGTGCCCCGCGCCCCACACCCGGGTACCTGGAGGACGACGCCCCGCCGCCGGCGAGCGTCCGCCTCCAGCTCGGCGCGCTCCAGGCCCTGTGCCGCCAGACCGTCGCCGTACGACTGGCCCTGGTCCTGATCGGCGCGCCCTTCGCACTGGCCAACACCGCCGACGGCGCCCCGCGCTACGCCGTCCTCGCGGCCGCCGTCCTCGGTGTCATGACGTCGTACGCCCTGCTGCGCGACTGGGACCGGGTCGGCCCGCGTCTGCTCGCCCACCCGTCCCTGATGGCGCTCGACCTCCTCTTCGTCGCCACACTGCTGCTCACCGCGTCCCCCGCCTCCCCCCTCGCGTACGCCACCGTCTGCACGCCACTGCTGTCCGGCCTGCTCTACGGCTGGCGGGGGGCGGGCGCCATCACCGGCCTGCAACTGGTCGTCTTCGTAGCGGTGTTCCGGGCCTGGGAGCAGCGCCCGGGCGCCGGCGTCAGCACCCTTCTGATCGCCGGATTCTGCGTCGCCGCGGGCATCATCGGGGTGACCCTGCGCAATCTGCTGTTCCGTTTCGGGGCCGCCGGCCAGGCGCTGTCCGAGGCGAACGCACGCCTGGCCGCGGCGGAGGCCGTCGAGTCCGAACGGGCCTTCCTCGCCCGGGAGATGCACGACTCGGTGGCCAAGACACTGCACGGTCTCGCCCTGGCCGCGGAGGCGCTCGCGCTGTCCGCGGACCACGCCGACCCCGAGACGCTCGAGCGCCAGGCGAATCAGGTGGCCGGCGCGGCCCGCAGGGCGGCGGCGGAGTCCCGGGACCTGCTGTCGGACCTGCGGCGCCGCACGGACTTCAGGGCGGCCCGGGTGGACGTATCGGCGGAACTGGCGGTCCGGGGACGCGAGTTCGCCGGACGCGCGGGTCTCGAGGTCGAGCTGGCCAAGCCGGAGGCACCGCTGTTCCTGCCGTACGCGACGGCGCACCACGTCCTGGCCGTCGTCTCGGAGGCACTGGAGAACACACACCGCCACGCCCGTGCGACCCGCGTCCGCATCACGCTCGACACCACCGGGGACACCGCCCTCGATCTGCGGATCGGGGACGACGGCGTCGGTCTGCCACCGGGCACCGCACCTGGGGACCTGGCGAAAACCGGCCACTTCGGGCTGCTCGGCATGGCGGAACGTGCCGCGACCCTGGGCGGCCGCCTCCGGCCGGGCCGTTCCCCGCTCGGCGGCGCCGAGATCCATCTGCACGCGCCCCTCGCGGACACCGCTCCGCACACCCCCGAGGAGGAGGCCGCACATGCCTGACCAGGCGCTTCCCGACCCGCCCCTGCGCGTGCTCGTGGCCGACGACAATCCGGTCGTGCGGGCGGGACTCGCCGCCCTGCTGTCCACGCGCCCCGGCATCAACGTGGTCGCAGAGGCGGCGGACGGTGGGCAGGCGCTCGCTCTCAGTGCCCGGCACCGTCCCGACGTCGTCCTCCTGGACGTGCGGATGCCGGGCACGGACGGACTGACCGCACTGCCCGAACTGGCCCGCCGGTCCCTCGTGATGATGCTGACGTACAGCAGGGAACCCGACGTCGTGGCCGAGGCGCTGCGCCGCGGGGCCTGCGGCTATCTGGTGCACGGCGAGTTCACGGCGGCCGAACTGATCACGGCGGTACGGGAGCTGAGACGGGGACGGCCGACGGTCTCGCCCGCGGTCGCGCCGCCGTCCGGTCCTGTCTTGTCCTCGCTCGGTGTTTCCTACGAACGGGGCGAAAGTACTTCGCAGTTGCAATCGGTCGTGTCAGAGTCGTCGACGGCCGGGGCCGCCCGCACGGGGAGCCTGCGGCGCCGTGCCGCGAGTCGGCTGGACTTCGGTCTCAGCTCGAGGGAGGTGGAGGTCATGGATCTCATCGCGTCCGGGATGAACAACCGGCAGATCGCCGCCGCCTGCTTCATCAGTGAGAAGACGGTCAAGAACCACATCAATCGCATCTTCGCGAAACTGCACAGTTCCTCGCGCAGCGAAGCGATCGCCCACTGGCTCGGTACGGCACGAGAGGGGTGGACCGGGTGACGGCCACCGCGGGGGGAAGTTGGGTCCCTGGGCCCACTCGGAGTACGCATGTTCTCACCTACCGTGCTGAGGTCGGCAGTGCGATCGGACGGGAGGGCGGACGCCATGGCCGGGTTCGACAGGTGGAGGCAGACCCTCGTCTCCCGGATGAGGGGCGAGGGCCGGGACGCGGGAGCCGGGTTCGTGGAGTACGCGGGCCTGATGATCATCATCGCCGGGATCTTCACGCTGATCGACAGCCTGGGCCTGGACGGCCTGATCTCGGGAGCGATCCTGCGGGCGGTCAACGACGTCATCGGCGGCTGACCGCTTCACTTCTCCCGAGTGACCGGGGGCAGACACTCCCGATCTATATCTGGCTGACGGGGATTCTGCTGTTCGTTGCGCTCGCGTTCTTCGTGTTCGCCCAGGCAGCGTCAGCCCGTAATGGAGCCCAGTCGGCGGCGGACGCTGCCGCTCTGGCAGCGGCCCAGGATGCCCGGGACGAGTTGATGGACCGTCTCGGGGCCGACGTCGGGCAGGACGACGACTGGCTCGACTGGCTCCGTGGGCGGCTGCCCGCCGATGAGGGTGCCACCAGCGCCGCGCAGCAACTGGCCTCGGAGAACGACTCGACCGTTGTGGGCGGGGCCCAGCCGGTCACCAGGAACGGATATCCAGGCTTCCAGGTAGGCGTTCAGACGAACTACACGGTCGGCCACTCGATCATTCCGGGCACCGAAGGCCTTCGGGCGAAGGCCCAGGCCGTCGCCGTCGTCCAACCGCGCTGCGACTTCGACCCGGACGCGGACCCCGGGAAGCCAGTCGAACTGGACTGCGACGGCCGGATCGTGAACATCGACCCCGAAGATTTCGAACAGGACGACCTTCCTGACGCGTCCGTGCTGTTCTCTGTGCATCTGGCCGAGTGAAAGGAAGCCGTACCGATGGACTTTCGGCACACCATGAAGGGCCGCAGGGCGCTGAGCGCGGTCGCGATCACGACCGGGCTGCTCCTCACGGTGGCCGGTTGCGGCGGTGGGGACGGAGGAACGTCCGACAAGGGAGCTCCGTCTTCCTCGGCTCCGGCGAAGAACAGCGGCGGCGCCAAGCAGGCATCGCAGCAACCCGACTCCGGTACGGTGCTGGCGGAGGTCAAGGGGGAGAACGGCCTCACCCTCACGGTGACATCGGCCAAACGCGACGGCGGGGGGTTCGTCACGGTCGAGGGATCGGTCACGAACAACACGGACAGCATCTGGGTCGCGGCCAACTGGCGCGGTGACGAACGCGAGCTGTCCAAGAACGGCGCGTCCATCGCCGGTGCCAGTCTGATCGACCAGAAGGGCAAGAAGAAGTACCTGATCCTGCGCGACACCTCGGGCCGGTGTCTGTGCACCCAGTTCACGGGCGGCGTGCAACAGGGCGCCACTGCCCAATGGTTCGCCCAGTTCCCCGCCCCACCGGAAGGGACCACCGACGTCGACTTCCAGGTCGGCTCCATGCCCCCTGCCCCGATCCAGATCTCCCAGGGGTGACCCACCATGGCCCCCACCCCCCGCGTCACCCTCGTCGCGGCCCTCGCCCTTCTCACCCTGACCGCCACGCCCCAGGCGCTCGCCGACGACGGACCGAGCGCGCCGCCCGGGAGTGTCGCCACCTCGCCGCCGCCGTCCGTCGATCCCACCAGCCCCGGGCTCAAACTCGCCGACGGTGCCACGCTCGCGCCCGCCAAGGTGCTCGACATCAAGTCCGTCGTGGAGGACCTCGGCGGCGAGGAACGTCGTGAGGACACCAACGAGAGCGTCACCTTCGCGCTCCAGGCGGAGGTGCTGTTCCCCAAGGACAGCGCCAAGCTGAACCCGCAGGCCCGCTCCCGTATCGACGCCATCGCGGAGGAGATCAGGAAGCAGAACGCGCGCAGCGTCCGCGTCTTCGGCTTCACCGACAACCTCGGCAGCTACGCCCACGGCCTGGTCCTCTCCAAGAAGCGCGCGGAGGCGGTGCACGACCGGCTGGCCTCGACCCTCGGCGGGAACGTCACCTTCGAGGTGCGCGGCTACAGCGAGGACTATCCGATCGCCGACAACTCCACGGAGGAGGGCCGGCGCAAGAACCGCCGCGTGGAGGTGTCGTTCCCCAGAGGAGACTCGTCTTCGTAGGAGTGCGCGCATTCGACGGAGCCGCCTCCGCCCCCGTGCGGCACGGCTGCGCGATGCTCGTGCAGTCCAGTCGGTCGGTGCCGGAACCGGGAGCTGTCATGAGAAAGATCGTCCTGATGATGTCGATGTCCCTGGACGGCTACATCGAGGGCCCCGACCGCGAGATCGACTGGCACCTCGTGGACGACGAACTGCACCAGCACTTCAACGACGTGCTCAAGGAGATGGGCGCCTTCCTCAACGGACGTGTGACCTACGAGCTGATGGCCGGTTTCTGGCCCACCGCCGACGCCGATCCCCATCGTTCGGGGCCCATGATCGAGTACGCCCGGATCTGGCGGAACATGCCCAAAGTGGTGTTCTCCCGCACCCTGGAGCATGCCGACTGGCACACCACCGTCGTCCGGGACGTCGTCGTCGACGACATCCTCGCCCTCAAGGCACAGGACGGCGGGGACCTGGCACTCGGCGGAGCGGCCCTCGCGGCCGAGTTCCTGCGGCTCGACCTCGTCGACGAGTTCCGGGTGTACGTCCACCCGATCCTCGTCGGCCGTGGACAGCGGCTCTTCCCCGACAGCGACGCCCTGACCGCGCTCCGACTGATCGATTCCCGTCGGTTCGGCAACGGAGTCGTGCTGCTGCACTACGAGCGTCCGGGCGCGGCCGACCGGTAAAGGTGTTGTCCGGGCCCGGTCCGCTCGATAGGAAGACCGCATGACTGGACTCGGTGCTGTGTTCCGGCCCCAACTGCCTCCCGAGCGACTGCGTGCGATGGCACGGCTCGCGGACGACTCGGGCCTGGAGGAACTGTGGCTGTGGGAGGACTGTTTCCTGGAGGGAGGGGTCTCCGCCGCCTCCGCCGCGCTCGCCTGGACCGAGCGGCTGCGGATCGGCGTCGGACTGCTTCCGGTGCCCCTGCGGAACGTCGCGGTCACCGCGATGGAGGCCGCGACGCTCGATCGGTTGTTCCCGGGGCGGGCGATCCTCGGCGTCGGGCACGGTGTGCAGAGCTGGATGGCCCAGGTCGGGGCCCGCGCCGACTCGCCGCTGACCCTGCTGCGCGAGCATCTCGACGCCCTGCGCGCCCTGTTGCGCGGTGAGCGGGTCACCACGGACGGGCGGTACGTGAGGCTGGACGGTGTCGCGCTGGACTGGCCGCCCGCGCAGGCGGTCCGCATCCTCGCGGGCGCCACCGGACCGCGCACGCTGCGGCTGTCCGGCGAGGCGGCCGACGGGACCATCCTCACCTCGTCCACGACACCCGAAGGCGTACGGAAGGCCCGTCAGCTCATCGACGCGGGACGGGAGTCGGCGGGCCGCACCGATCCCCATCGCATCGTCGTGTATCTGCGCACCGCCACCGGTCCGGACGCCGTCGCACGGCTGAGCGCGGACATGGCGGCGGGCGGGAAGGACCCGGGGGCGGAGCACGGGGTGGCCGGGGACGCGGGCACGGTCGCCAAGGCCGTCCGGAGCCTCGCCGACGCCGGCGCGGACACGGTGGTCCTCGAGCCGACCGCGGACGAGCCGGACCCGGAGGCGTTCGTGCGGTTCGCGGCCCACGAGGTACGGCCCCTGCTGCCGTAGCTCCGGGGCAGGCCCTGACGGGGCCGGTCGTCCGCCCCTCCGTGTGGGCGAACGGCCCCGCAGGAAATTCGTTCGCGATCCCTCCCCGGCATTGGGACGATCGCCGCATGACCCGCGGCCGCACCTTCGAAGAGCTCGTCAAGGAAGCCGTCGACGCCTCCGTCGACGGCTGGGACTTCTCCTGGTTCGACGGCCGGGCCACGGAGGAGCGGCCTTCGTGGGGGTACGCGCGTTCGATGGCCGAGCGTCTTGCGCACGCGTCGGCCGCGCTCGACATCCAGACCGGTGGAGGCGAGGTCCTGGCCTCGGCGCCTGCGCTCCCGCCGCTCACCGTCGCCACCGAGGGCTGGCCGCCGAACGTCGCGAGGGCCACCGCCCTGCTCCATCCGCGCGGCGCCGTGGTCGTCGCCTCTCCGGAGGAGGCGCCGCTGCCCTTCGGGGACGCCGCCTTCGACCTCGTCACCAGCCGGCACCCGGTGCGCACCTACTGGCGTGAGATAGCCCGTGTCCTGCGCCCCGGCGGCACGTACTTCTCCCAGCAGGTCGGCCCGGCAAGCGCCTTCGAGGTGGTCGAGTACTTCCTGGGACCCCAGCCGTCCGGGGTCCGCTCCGCCCGCGACCCCGGGCGTGCGGAGGCCGACGCCGAAGCGGCGGGCCTGGAGGTGACCGGGCTTCAGGAGGCCCGGCTGCGCATGGAGTTCCACGACATCGGCGCCGTCGTCCACTTCCTGCGCAAGGTGATCTGGATGGTTCCCGACTTCACCGTGGAGCGGTACGAGTCCCGGCTCCGTTCCCTGCACGAGCGGATCGAGTCCGACGGACCCTTCGTCGCCCACAGCACGCGCTTCCTGATCGAGGCGCGCAAGCCGCGCGGCTGACCGTGCACCGCATCACCACGCTCGAAATGTGAGACCGGCGACCGCATTCCGAGACGTTGGCTCAAGGTTTCCACATCGTTATCGACGTTGGCTCGATCCGGGTATCCCTGTCACGTAAGTTCAGACCAAGGTAAATCGCGTGAGCAAAGCTGCGCGGACGGCATCGCGCAGTGGAGGGGGCTGCGCGGCGCCGCGCCCGGCCGGAGGCACCGTCAGGCGTCCCGCACACTCACCCGCACCCCCCGCCGTATCCCCCACCGCTCCATGGCGCCGGCCTCGGCCTCCAGTACGTGGCGCGCGCGGAGCCGGGGCAGGCCGAGCCGCCCCGGCCGCATCGTCCGCACCGCGACCACCCGCAGTGCCGCGTCCAGGTAGGCGACGTCGATCGCGAAGCGCATGCCCAGCGTGTGCACGGCGCTCGCCGGGCTCATCAGCAGGGCGCCCTCGATCCCCGTGCGCCCGAGCAGTCCACGCCGCCGGGCGCCCGCCGAGCGGGCGATCTCCAGCGGCACCGGGGCGGGCATCCCCGCTGAGGTGAGCACGGCCATGGCTGCGAAGTTAGCGGTGGCGTCAAGTGGCAGCTTCTGGCGCCCGTCACCCGCCGGGAGTACGTACGGACATCTCTCCGCGCGTCCCTCTAGGCCGCGCAAACCCCTTGGATACCTCAGGATTCAGCCGGATTCCCTTTGAATCCGCTGTGTTTCGGCCATGGACACACCCTGAATGAACGCCTCCGGGGCCACCGTGGCGTTGTCGCGCGATTTCGGAGAGTAGTTGTGGCACGCCGATGCACGCAGCATCACTTACGAAGGGTTATGGTGGAAACCCCCCCTCGGGCCGGTCCGTCTCCCCCCCCACGGACCGGCCCGTTTCCTTTCCCCGCGGCCGAGCCCCGCGGTCCGACCCGGCGCGCCCGCCGAGCCCGCCGCCCGTGCGGGAGCGTCTTCCCGCACCCGACACAAAACCCGGAATCCCGGGTCATGCGGCCCCCGTTCGCGGGTACGCAGCCGACACAGACCACTGACACCCCTTGGCGGGGCCCGGGTTTCCCGGGAGTAGGCTTCGCCTCCGGGGACCGACATCTGACGGGGATCGCGCACGCCCGCACCTGTCTGATCCGTACGGAGGGGCTGACAATCACCGTGAACCTGCGCGACAAGCTGCGCGGCCTGCTCGTCAGGCTGTACGCGCGCCGGGTGGAGGGCCACCTGGACCACGCTCAGGTGCCCAAGCACATCGGCGTCATCATGGACGGCAACCGACGCTGGGCGAAGGCCGCGGGTTCGACCACCGCGCAGGGCCACCGGGCCGGGGCCGACAAGATCGAGGAGTTCCTCGGCTGGTGCGCCGAGACGGACGTCGAGGGCGTGACGCTCTGGCTGCTGTCGACGGACAACTTCGACCGGCCGAAGGAGGAGCTGGTCCCGCTCCTCGGCATCATCGAGGACGTGGTCCGCTCCCTCGCCGCCGACGGGCGCTGGCGGGTGCATCACGTGGGGGCCCGCGATCTGCTGCCCGCGCAGATGCAGGGCGTCCTCAAGGAGGCCGAGGAGGCCACCGCACACATCGACGGAATACTCGTCAACGTCGCGATCGGCTACGGCGGGCGCCAGGAGATCGCCGACGCCGTCCGCTCGATGCTTCTCGAGGCCCATGACAAGGGCGTGTCGGTGGAGGACCTGGCCGAGTCCGTCGACGTCGATCTGATCGGCAGACACCTCTATACGAGTGACCAGCCCGACCCCGATCTGGTGATTCGCACGAGTGGCGAACAACGGCTGTCCGGCTTCATGCTCTGGCAGACCGCGCATTCGGAGTACTACTTCTGCGAGGTCTTCTGGCCGGCCTTCCGCAAGGTCGACTTCCTGCGCGCCCTGCGTGACTACGCGGCGCGCCACCGTCGCTACGGCGGCTGAGAAGCCACTCGCCGAGGCGCCCGGGCATCCGCCGTTCGGCGGTACGTACTCACTCGCTCGGGTGTAAAAGTTACAAGGAGTTCATCGGGGCGCCGTCATATGCCGTGGCATGGCGGCGCATGTTCGAGGGCATAAGACCAGACAGGTCGACACCCGAACCACGGGTGTCGTATCTCAGCGGACGGCTCGGGGTCGTCCGCCCGGGAGGCCCTTTGCACCAGCGCCACCGTGCGGTCTCGGCACGGAGGAAGCAGTGGAGGGCCGGTTCTCGGCCCGTGCATCGTGGCCGACGACCGGTCCAGCTCCACTCCGTCGCTCCCCGACCTCATCCGAGGGGGTACGTCCTTCCGTGGTGACCAGCACAAAGCGCCACAAGCCAGACCGGCGCACCTATGTTCTCGACACCAGCGTCCTATTGGCCGACCCGAACGCCATGACCCGCTTCGACGAGCACGAGGTCGTGCTCCCGGTGGTCGTGGTTACCGAGCTGGAGGCCAAGCGGCACCATCCCGAACTCGGCTATTTCGCCCGGCAGGCCCTGCGCCTCCTCGACGACTACCGGGTGCGGTACGGCCGACTCGACGCCCCCATCCCGACCGGGGACCTCGGCGGGACCCTCCGTGTCGAGCTCAACCACTCGGACCCCAGCGTGCTGCCCACCGGCTACCGCCTGGGGGACAACGACTCCCGCATCCTCGCGGTCGCCCGCAATCTGCAGGCCGAGGGCTTCGACGTCACCGTCGTGTCGAAGGACCTGCCGCTGCGGATCAAGGCGTCGTCCGTCGGGCTCCAGGCCGAGGAGTACCGCGCGGAACTGGCCATCACGGACTCCACCGGCTGGACCGGAATGTCCGAACTGACGCTGTCCGGCGAACAGGTGGACATCCTCTTCGAAGAGGGACACGTATACGTTCCCGAAGCCGCCGGTCTGCCCGTGCACACCGGCCTGACGATCCAGTCGGAGCGGGGCAAGGCGCTGGGCCGCGTCACGGCCGAGGGCAACGTCCGCCTGGTGCGCGGCGACCGGGAGGCGTTCGGCATCAAGGGGCGCAGCGCGGAGCAGCGGATCGCGCTCGACCTGCTGCTCGACCCGGACGTGGGGATCATGTCGATGGGCGGCCGCGCCGGCACCGGCAAGTCGGCACTGGCACTGTGCGCCGGCCTCGAGGCGGTGCTGGAGCGCAGGCAGCACCAGAAGGTGATGGTCTTCCGGCCGCTGTACGCGGTCGGCGGCCAGGAGCTCGGCTATCTGCCCGGCACCGAGGCCGAGAAGATGAGCCCCTGGGCCCAGGCGGTCTTCGACACGCTGTCGGCGGTCACCTCCCGCGAGGTCATCGAGGAGGTCACCGCGCGCGGGATGCTGGAGGTCCTCCCGCTCACCCATATCCGCGGACGTTCGCTCCACGACGCCTTTGTCATCGTGGACGAGGCGCAGTCGCTCGAACGGAACGTGCTGCTGACCGTTCTGTCCCGGATCGGCGCCAATTCACGGGTGGTGCTCACCCATGACGTCGCCCAGCGGGACAACCTGCGGGTGGGCCGGTACGACGGCGTGGTCGCCGTCGTGGAGAAGCTGAAGGGGCATCCGCTCTTCGCCCACGTCACCCTGACGCGGTCCGAGAGGTCCCAGATCGCCGCCCTTGTTACCGAAATGCTCGAAGACGGGCAGATCTGACCCGGGCATTCAACGCGGGGTTGTTACTCGCGGGTTGGCGCCGTCCGGCAAAGGCCAAGAGCCTAGCCGGGCGGCGCCTTCGCGTGCGGGAGTTTCCGAGATTCCACTGGGCCAAACGGGATGTGAGCTTTCACACGCAACACAGAATTGCCACTCGGCGTCCGGTTACGGCAGAGTCTCACTCCTGTCAGGCCCCGCATACGACACACCTGTACCCCCAGCGGTACGGCACCTCAAAAGCACCACAGCCAACTTCACAGCGCCGTCGTATGCCGCCCGAGCACCACGCGGCCACCTCCGACAGGGGGTTGCCCACCGGGCCCGTGCCTCCCGTGACCCCGCAGTTGGGAGGCCAGCGTCAGGGGGCACGATTGCGTCCGCCAGGGTCACCCAAGCGGACGATGCTGGAAGGAAACCGTGTGAGCCGGATTTCGGTCCGGGGATTCGCAGTGGCCTCGGCCACGGCGGTCACCGCTGTCGGCGCCGTCACTGGTGTTGCCTCGGGCAGCACCGGGCAGCCCTCGAGCGACGCCGAGGCAACGGCAAGCGACTCGATGCTCCTCGCTGACATACCTACGGGTCAGCAGGCCCAGGTCCAGACCGCGTCGCTGACGCAGCAGGCCGACGCACAGGCCATCGCCGCGGACGCGAGCGCCAAGAAGGACGCCGAGGAGTCGGCCCGTAAGCAGGCGGCCGCGGACGCGATCGCCAAGCAGGAGGCCGCGCAGAAGGCCGAAGAGGCCGCGAAGGCGCGCAAGGAAGAGCAGGCCAAGGCCAGCCGCAGCGCGTCCAGCTTCGCCGTCCAGAGCTCTTACACCGTTGCGCAGATCCAGGCGATGGCGCGTCAGATGGTCGCGGCCGACCAGTTCCAGTGCTTCAGCAACATCGTGGACCACGAGTCCAGCTGGAACTACCGCGCGGTCAACGCGTCCTCCGGTGCCTACGGTCTCTTCCAGGCCCTGCCCGGCTCCAAGATGTCGTCCGTCGGCTCCGACTGGCAGACGAACCCGGCCACGCAGATCAAGTGGGGCCTCAACTACATGAACGGCCGCTACGGCAGCCCGTGCCAGGCCTGGTCGTTCTGGCAGGCCAACAGCTGGTACTGAGCCGCGGCCCCGCCTCCGGGCGGGCGCTCAACCTCATGAAGCCCCTCACCGTCTATGGGTGAGGGGCTTCGGCCGTTTACCCGTGCGGGGCCCCGCCGTGTACGGTCGGAAGCGACGACTCCCGGGGGGAGTGGTGGGGAGCACTCAGGGACGCGGGGGAGGAGGACGGATCATGTCGCAACTGCCAGGGTGGCTCTCACGGCTCGGCGCCGGGCTCAGCCAGGTGGGGGAGCGGCTGGACGAACGCCGTGCCGAGGTCGAGAAGGACCACCACACCGAGTCGGCGACCGCCCCGGTGCCGGACGGAGTTCCGCCGCCTCCGGCGCATCCTCCCGTCGTACCGGCACAGGCGCGTCCGCATCCCGTCGAGGCGGTGCCGTGGGGCGTGCGGGTGGCGGCCGAGGCCGGCTGGCGGGTACTCGTGCTCGCGGGCACGCTCTGGGTGCTCATGCGGGTCATCAGCGCCGTCCAGTTGGTGGTGCTGGCGTTCGTGTGCGCGCTGCTCATCACGGCGCTCCTGCAGCCGACCGTCGCGCGGCTGACCCGTCACGGTGTGCCGCGCGGTCCGGCGACCGCGCTGACCGCCATCCTGGGCTTCGTCATCATGGGCCTCATCGGCTGGTTCGTGACCTGGCAGGTCATGGAGAACATCGACTCGCTCTCCAACCAGATCCAGGACGGCATCGACGAGTTGCGCAAGTGGCTGCTCAACAGCCCCTTCCACGTCACGGACAAACAGATCAACCAGATCGCCAAGAACCTGCGCGAGGCGATCGGTGCGAACGCCGACCAGATCACGTCGACGGGCCTCGAGGGCGTCCAGGTCATCGTCGAGGCACTGACCGGAATCCTCCTGACCGTCTTCTCCACCTTGTTCCTGCTGTACGACGGCCGGCGCATCTGGGAGTGGACGCTGAAGCTGGTGCCCGCGGCGGCGCGGCCGGGAGTGGCCGGTGCCGGCCCCCGCGCCTGGCGCACGCTGACGGCCTACGTCCGCGGCACGGTGATCGTCGCTCTGATCGACGCCACCTTCATCGGCCTCGGCATCTACTTCCTGAACGTGCCCATGGCCGTGCCGCTCGCCGTCTTCATCTTCCTCTTCTCGTTCATCCCGCTGGTGGGCGCCGTGGCCTCCGGCGCGCTGGCGGTGGTGGTGGCGCTGGTGACCCAGGGCGTCTTCACCGCGATCATGACTCTCGTGGTGGTCCTGGCCGTCCAGCAGATCGAGGGGCACATCCTGCAACCGTTCATCCTGGGCCGGGCCGTGAGGGTGCATCCGCTCGCGGTGGTGCTCTCCGTGACGGCCGGCGGCATGGTGGCCGGCATCGGCGGCGCGGTGGTGGCCGTACCGCTGGTGGCGGTGACGAACACGGTGGTGGGCTATCTGCGGTCGTACGCGGCCGCCAGAACACCGCACCCGGTTCCCCAGCCTGCGTCCGTACCGGCGGCGGAGGCACCGCCACCGCAGGACAGCCCGACGACCGTGTGAGCGTCGGTCCGGCGGGGGAGGGCGAGGCCGTTCGGGCCGAAGCACGAGAGCCGGGCGAACAGCCGCGGGGCCCCGCCCACCGCGGAGGTGACCGGGGCCCCGTAAGGCGGACGCTCTGGCGCGCTACTCGGCGAGGATCGCCTCGGCGTCCAGTGTCACGCCGACGGCCTGGATCACCGACGCGATCTTGAAAGCCTCCTGGACGACCTCACGGTCGACACCTGCCTTGCGGAGCACCTGCTCGTGCGAGTCCAGGCACATCCCGCAGCCGTTGATCGCCGACACCGCGAACGACCACAGCTCGAAGTCGACCTTCTCGACCCCGGGGTTGCCGATGACGTTCATCCGCAGGCCCGCGCGGAGCGTGCCGTACTCGTGGTCCGAGAGCAGGTGGCGGGTGCGGTAGAAGACGTTGTTCATCGCCATCACGGCGGCCGCGGACTTCGCCGCGGTGTACGCCTGCGGCGAGAGGTTCGCCTTCGCCTCGGGCGCCAGCTCGCGCAGCACGATCGGCGAGCGGGACGCGATCGCCGTGACCAGCGCCGTGCCCCACAGCTGCTGCGTCGGCAGGTCGGAGTTGCCGATGACCGAACCCAGGTTGAGCTTCAGGTCCTTGGCGTAGTCCGGCAGGGCGGACTTCAGGGAGTCGAGGGACATCGCTCACTCACCGGCCAGCAGTTCGACCGCGTCGAGGGTGCTCTCGCCCTTGTTCCAGTTGCAGGGGCACAGCTCGTCGGTCTGCAGGGCGTCCAGGACCCGCAGCACCTCCTTGGGGTTACGGCCGACGGAGCCCGCGGTCACCATGGTGAACTGGATCTCGTTGTTCTGGTCGACGATGAAGACGGCACGCTGCGCAAAACCGTCCTCGCCCTCGATGCCCAGGGCCCGCATCAGCTCGTGCTTGGAGTCCGCCATCATCGGGAACGGCAGGTCGCGCAGGTCCGGGTGGTCCTTGCGCCAGGCGTGGTGGACGTACTCGGAGTCGCCGGAGAAGCCGAGGATCTGGGCGTCACGGTCGGCGAACTCGTCGTTCAGCTTGCCGAAGGCCGCGATCTCGGTGGGGCACACGAAGGTGAAGTCCTTGGGCCACGCAAAAACGATCTTCCACTGACCCTCGTAGGTCTTGTGGTTGATCTCCTCGAACTCCCTGCCCTTCTCCAGCGAGACGCAGGCGGTCAGTTCGAACTCGGGGAACTTGTCACCGACAGTGAGCACACGCTCTCCTTGCAGCACAGAAGCACCACGAACACAAGGTGCTTCTCATGGGTTGGACGTCTGCGATCCTGGCACATGGTGCATTGATTCAAGAAATAGCTACACTCTGACCAGTTGATCGATGTCTGCTATCAGTCACTATCGGTAGGGGGTTGGGAATGGGTGGGACCAGGACGAACGGGCGCCGCCAGCCCAGTCTCGCCCAGCTGCGCGCCTTCGCCGCCGTCGCCGAGCACCTCCACTTCCGGGACGCGGCCGCCGCGATCGGCATGAGCCAGCCCGCCCTGTCCGGCGCGGTCTCCGCCCTGGAGGAGGTCCTCGGCGTCACCCTGCTGGAGCGCACCACCCGCAAGGTCCTCCTGTCGCCGGCCGGTGAGCGGCTCGCGGTACGGGCCAAGGCGGTGCTGGCGGAGGTGGGCGCGCTCATGGAGGAGGCCGAGGCCGTCCGGGCTCCGTTCACCGGGGTGCTGCGGCTCGGGGTGATCCCGACCGTCGCGCCGTATCTGCTGCCGGCCGTCCTCAATCTCGTCCACGACCGCTATCCGTACCTCGACCTGCAGGTCCACGAGGAGCAGACCGCGAGCCTGCTCGACGGACTCACCAGCGGCCGTCTGGACCTGCTGCTGCTCGCCGTCCCCCTCGGTGTGCCGGGTGTCGTGGAACTTCCCCTGTACGACGAGGACTTCGTGCTCGTCACACCGCTCGACCACCGGCTCGGCGGCCGGGAGGGCATCCCCCGGCAGGCCCTGCGTGAGCTGAACCTGCTGCTGCTCGACGAGGGGCACTGCCTGCGCGACCAGGCCCTCGACATCTGCCGGGAGGCCGGCCGCGGCATCAGCGGGGCGGGGCGGGGTCCCGCGGTGGGCACGCCGGTGACCACGACCGCCGCCGGGCTGTCCACCCTCGTCCAACTCGTCGCCGGCGGCCTCGGGGTGACCCTGCTGCCGCGCACCGCCCTCCAGGTGGAGACCTCCCGCAACAGCCGGCTGCGCACCGGCCGCTTCGCCGATCCGGCCCCGTCCCGGCGCGTCGCCTTCGCGATGCGCGCGGGTGCCGCGCGAGGGGCCGAGTACGAGGAGCTGGCCGGGGCGCTCCGCGAGGCGCTGCGGCCGCTGCCCGTACGGGTGTTGGGGCCTGACGACTGAGAATCCCCGGTTCGCGCGGGAAACGGGCGGCGGCGGGCTCCGGGTCTCCGGGCAGCCCGGGATGGTCGAGGACGTGTTCAAGGAACGCCGCGGTGTCTCCAGCGAGAACCACTTCTTCCAGGAGATCCACGTCAACAGCGAGAACCTCACCCATCTGTTCGTGCGGACGAGTGAGCAGCAGGACGTGGTCGCGGTGGTGGTGTGCCGCAAGTCGGTGAACGTCGGCATGCTCTTCGCCCAGGTCCGCAGGGTGTCAAGGAGTACGCCCCGTGAACGCGTGCGGGCCCCTCCCGGTCAGGGGAGGGGCCCGCACGGCAGGGTGTCGCTCACTCCGTACGCAGTCCGTCCGGCCGCATCAACCGCAGCAGCGGCGGCAGGCTGAGCAGCGTCACGACGAGGACGACCGCGGCGCCGATACCCGTCATCGACAGCACGCTCGCCCAGTCCACGCTGATGCTCTGCGCGGTCATCTTCAGCAGGACCGCCCCCAGGGCCAGGCCGACCACCGACGCCAGCACCAGTCCGAGCGCGATCGGGATGGCCGTCTGCCACAGTACCGACAGGCTCAGCGTGCGGCGCCGGGTGCCGAAGGCGACCAGCGACGACAGCAGCTTCTTGCGCTCCCGCAGCTGCTCCAGCTGCGACACCAGCAGGCTCGCCCCGATCAGCGCCAGCACGCAGGTGGCGCCGACGAACAGCCCGGTGCGGATGGAGGTGAACCGGTGGGACTGCTCGGACGCCGCCCAGACCATCGGATTCGCCTGCACGTCGATCTTCGCCGCCGTGTTCCGTACGTACTCGCGTACATCCGGCACGGACTGGTCGAGCGACAGGTAGACCACCCCGGTGACGATCCGTCCGGCCCGCTCGGGCAGCGCGCTCGGCGTCATCAGGACCCCGCCGCGCCGCACTCCCGTCGGGTCCTCGATCGACCGGGCCTGCTTCAGTTTCGCCGGCACGGTCCAGGCCACCGCGCCGCTGTGCTCGCTTCCGTAGGAAGGATCGAGGTAGAGCTTCCGGCCCGGTGCGACGAGCTTCGGCGTGTCGGTGTCGTACTCGGCGCCCCGCAGCACGAACACGTCACCGTCGTGGCACGAGGGCAGCGTGGCCAGCTCGCGCAGGGCGGCGCAGTCGCCGATGCTGAGGTCGCTGGACATCTCGGGGTCCTTGCTGCGCTCGCCGATACCGGTGCCGGACAGCGCGGTGGTCTTCCGTACGCCGAGCGTGGTGCCGAACTTCGCGGCAGCCGCGTCGACCGCCACTCCGCTCGGCAGGCTCACCTGCATCTGCGCCCGCGAGAGATCGTTCTGCGACTGCTTGGTGTAGTCGCTCTCGACCCCGGCGAACAGCATCTGCAGCGCGATCGCGCCGGCCACCGCCACCGCGATGCCGTTGACCATGCGGGCCGCCGTGCCGCTGCTCAGCTGGAGCCTGCGCACGGCGAGTTGCCAGGCGACACCGCCCCGGCCGAGCCGTGCGACGACCGTCTCGACCACCCAGGGAAGCAGGGCGGTGATGCCCACCAGCAGCAGGACGACGCCGCCGGTGACCAGGTACTGGTTGAAGTCCCCGTGGGTCCGGCCCTTGCCGATCATCGGGTAGAGCATCGCGAGTCCGGCCAGCGGCAGCAGCAGCCGCCACCACAGCCGGCGTCTGGCGGGCCGCGCCGTGCGCACCACACCGAGCGGCTCGATGACGACACCGCGCAGCGCGAACAGCGTCACCAGCACCGCGGCCGCCGGGACCGCGACCGCGACGAGCACGGCGAGCAGCGGCGAAGGGTTCAGATAGCTGGGGAACACGCTGACGTCGAGGACCACCGCCGATCCCGCCGCCTGACGTCCCACCAGGAAGAACCCGGCCCCGAGGACCAGGCCGAGCAGAGCCCCCGCGAGCGCCTCGCCCGCGGCGATCCGCCGGGTCATCCCGCCGTCGGAGCCGATCAGCCGCAGTGCGGCGAGCCTGCGGTCGCGCCGCTCACCGCCGAACCGCACGGCCGCCGCGATGAACACGGCCACCGGGGTCAGCAGCACCACGAAGACGACGAGGGACAGCAGGACCAGCACCGGGTCAGACCGCTCGGTCGTCGGGTTCGGATTGCCGAAGCGGTCGATCCGGGCCACCGACGAGCCGTCGATCTTCGTGGCGAGACCGTCCGCCCCCGCGTAGTAGGCGAGTTCGGCCGAGCCGATGAGCCCGCTCTCGCCGATGGTCCCGACGATCCGGTACGGCAGCCGCTCCCGCAGCAGCTTCCCGCCGCCGGAGGCGAGGAGTTCCTTCAGCGCGGGGGAGACGACCATCTCGCCCACCGCCGGGAACCCGTCCACCCCCGGCGGAAGCGGTGCCCGTGCGCCCTCGGGCTCCATCAGCCGTCCACGCACGTCCTTCTCGCGGTACGTCGTGTCGATGTCCGCGATCACGAGGGTGTCGTCGGCCTTGGGCATGACCGTCTGGCTGTAGGTGTAGTCCAGGCGCGCCTCCTCGCGGTCGCGCCGCACCGTGAGCGCGTTCGGCAGTGCGGTGGTGAGGAGCAGCAGGGCCACCCCCAGTCCGACGCCGACGGCCGTCAGCAGGAGCCTGACCCATCCTTCCCGCCCGCCGGTGACGGCGAACCGGACACCCATGGCCAGGTCCCGGAAGCTCCCCCGGGTTCCCGCCCTCGCTCGGGCGGGGACACCCTCGTGAGCCGGGAGCCGCCCCGATCGCGTGCTCATACGACGCGCTCCATGTCCCGCGACTTGCCGTCCCGTACGACGATCTCGCGGTCGGAGTACGCGGCCACCCGTGCCTCGTGCGTGACGAGCACGACGGCGGCGTTGGTGGACCGGGCGGCCTCGGTCAGCAGCTCCATCACCCGCTCGCCGTTGAGGGAGTCCAGCGCGCCGGTGGGCTCGTCCGCGAACAGCACGCGCGGGTTGGTGACCAGGGCGCGGGCGACGGCCACACGCTGCCCCTGACCTCCGGATATCTCACCGGGGCGCTTGCCGGCGAGATCGTCGACCTCGAGGCGCTCCATCCAGGACAGGGCGGTCCGCTCGGCCTCCTTGCGCGAGGTACCGCTCAGACGCATCGGGAGGGCCACGTTCTCGACGCAGGTCAGTTCGGGCACGAGCTGACCGAACTGGAACACGAAGCCGAACTCCGAGCGCCTGAGCAGGCTGCGCTCGGCGTCGCTCATGCCGGCCATCTCACGGCCGTTGTAGAGGATCGAGCCCGAGTCGGGGGGCACGATCCCGGCGAGACAGTGCAGCAGGGTCGACTTCCCCGAACCGGACGGACCCATCACGGCGACGATCTCGCCCGGGTGGATGGAGAACTCGGCGCCGTCGAGGGCCACGGTCGGACCGTACGTCTTGCGCAGGTCCTGGGCGGTCAGCAGGGAACCGGGGGGAGGAGTCACTTGGCCACCGCCTCGGCGAGCTTGTCGAGGCGTGCGGCGGTCAGTTCCAGCCAGCGCAGATCGGCCTCGAGGTGGAACAGGGCGTGGTCGCAGATCAGCTGGTCGGCCAGGTCGCCCTTGCGCTTGCGGTCGGTCAGGATCCGCATCATGCGCAGGTGCTCGGCACGCTGCGTGTCGAGTATGTCGGCCGCGTCGCGGTGTGTGAGCAGTGCGAGGACGACCTTGGTGTAGAGGGTCGACTGCAGATACGGCTCGGGCTTCTCCGGGGTCGCGAGCCACTGCTGAACGTCGGTGACCCCGGCGTCGGTGATGGCGTAGCGCTTCCGTTCTGGGCCGCCGCCCGGCTCGATGCCGTCGACTTCGACGAGGCCGTTCTTCAGCAGCCGGGACATCGTCGAGTAGACCTGGCCGTAGTGCAGCGGCCGGTCGTGACCGAATTTCTCGTCGAAGGCCCGCTTCAGGTCGTAGCCGTGACGTGGTCCGGACTCCAGGAGTCCGAGAAGAGTGTGACCGATGGACATGGCAAGCACTGTACACATGGCGTATACACCCCACGTATACACAGTGCGTATAGATCTTGGTCCGGACCGCGTCTTCCCTGGTGGGAGCCGTTTGTCACGGTTCGGCTACATGGTTCGGACGCCCTGTCTGGGTCTCGGGGTCGTCGGATGCCGGCGGACGTCCGCGGCGGGGGATCGGTGCCGTCCCACGGGGGAGCCGGCCCGCCTCCGCGAGGGCCCGCCGGAGCAGGAACTCGATCTGGGCGTTGGCCGAGCGCAGTTCGTCCGACGCCCATCGGGCGAGCGCCTCGTAGACCGACGGATCCAGCCGCAGCAGCACCTGCTTGCGCTGCTGCGGCCGACGCCGGGGGGCCGGACCTTCGGAGGGATCCGTCACTGGTAGAGCGATCCGGTGTTGAGCACGGGCTGCGGCGCCCGGTCCCCGCAGAGCACCACCATCAGATTCGACACCATCGCCGCCTTCCGTTCCTCGTCGAGTTCCACGATGTCCTGCTCCGCGATCCGGGCGAGGGCCGCCTCGACCATGCCGACCGCGCCGTCGACGATCTGCCGCCGCGCGGCGACCACCGCTCCGGCCTGCTGCCGCTGGAGCATCGCGGAGGCGATCTCCGGCGCGTACGCGAGATGCGTGAAGCGCGACTCGACGATCCGCACCCCGGCGGCCTCCACGCGCGCCTGCAGCTCCGCGGCGAGCTTCTCGGTGATCTCCTCCGCGTTGCCCCGCAGTGAGAGCCCGTCCTCCTCGTGGGCGTCGTACGGGTACTCGATGGCGATGTGCCGTACGGCGGTCTCGGTCTGTGTGGAGACGAACTCCAGGTAGTCGTCGACCTCGAAGGTGGCCTGCGCGGTGTCCTCGACCCTCCAGACCACCACGGCGGCCAGCTCGATCGGGTTGCCGTAGGCGTCGTTGACCTTCAGGACGGCGGTCTCGTTGTTGCGCACCCGGGTCGAGATCTTCGTGCGGGAGGTGAACGGGTTCACCCAGCGCAGTCCGTCCTGGCGGATGGTGCCGCGGTAGCGGCCGAAGAGCTGGACGACCCTGGCCTCGCCGGGTGCCACCGTGTTCAGGCCGGCCATCGCGATGAGCGCCGATATGGCGAGCAGGACACCGGCCACGATCAGCGCGGCCCCGGAGCCGGAGCCGAGGTTCGCCCCCAGTGCGATCAGGCAGGCGCCCAGCGCCAGTCCGACGAGCCCGAGAAGCAGCGCCGCCCCGCCGCCGATGCTGTGCGCGGCGAACTCGCGGACCCGGGGCGAGGGCATCTCCGGTAGGTCACCGGCAGCGGAAGCGTCTTGTACGGACATGGGTGGTATCCCCCGTTTCATCCACTAGCGCGACTCTAGCTAAGTGATAGCACATTACCCGTCATGACAACCTTTCATGCCGTTCGATCGTCGGTTCGGATGGGGCAGGTGCTGATTGTCACGTCCGCAAAAGGCGTGATCGGCGCGCCTTTGTCATATCGCGTGGTGTTAGTTTTCTGAGCTGACCCGAGCCACGCCCCTGTGTGACACACGAGAACGAAGCGGAGCGGATCGACCCATGGGACGAGCGGAAGAGAGACGAGCGCGGCAGCGCGGTGGCCGCCGCGCGGCGCCCAAGCGCTCGTCCGGAGCCGAGCGGACGGTCGGCTCCCCGTCGGTCGGCGGCAGGGCCGCAGCGCGTGCGAGCGCCGCCAAGAACAAGAAGGGCGGCATACGCAGGTTCTTCACCTGGAAGTCGATCCTCGGCACGCTGTTCGGCTTTGTGCTGCTCGTCATGGGCGCGTTCGTCCTGATGTACGTGATGACCCCGATCCCCGCGGGGAACGCCGCCGCCAAGCTGCAGTCCAACGTCTACAAGTACAGCGACGGCAGCATTCTCGCCCGCACCGGTGAGGTCAACCGCGAGAACGTCGACCTCGCCCAGGTGCCCAAGGAGGTCCAGCACACCTTCGTCGCCGCCGAGAACAAGACCTTCTACCAGGACGCGGGCGTCGACCTGAAGGGCACGGCACGCGGTCTGCTCAACACCGTCTCGGGCAAGGGCGCGCAGGGTGGTTCGACGATCACCCAGCAGTACGTCAAGAACTACTACCTGAACCAGAACCAGACCGTCACGCGCAAGCTGAAGGAACTGGTCATCTCGCTGAAGCTGGACCGCCAGAAGTCCAAGGAGTACATCCTGGCGGGCTACATCAACACCAGCTACTACGGTCGTGGCGCCTACGGCATCCAGGCCGCCGCGCAGGCCTACTACCGCAAGGACGCCAAGGACCTCACGGTGGAGGAGGGCGCGTATCTGGCGGCGCTGCTCCAGGCGCCGAGCCAGTACGACTGGGCCGTCGCCACCGACACCGGCAAGAAGCTGGTGCAGAACCGCTGGAACTACGTGCTCGACAACATGGTGGGCCAGCACTGGCTGGACGCGGGCAAGCGCACGGCCATGAAGTTCCCGGTGCCGAAGGCGCCCAAGGGGGCGCCCGGCATGGAGGGGCAGACCGGCTATCTGGTGGACGCGGCCAACGCGTCCCTGGAGAGGCAGCTCGTCTCCCAGGGCACCGCGGCCTCGATCGGTGACGCCGAGGCGCTCGTGAAGTCGGGCGGCTGGACCATCACCGTGAACATCGACAAGAAGAAGCAGGCCCAGCTGGAGCAGGCCGTCAAGGACAAGCTGACCAGCAAGCTGAACCCGAAGAAGCGCTCGGTCGACGGCGACGTCCAGCCCGGTGCCGTGTCCGTCGACCCCAAGACGGGCCGTGTGCTCGCCATGTACGGCGGCGTGGACTACCTCAAGCACTTCACCAACAACGCCACCCGCCGCGACTACCAGCCCGCCTCCACCTTCAAGCCGCTGATACTCGCCGCCGCCGTGGACGAGCAGGCCAAGACCCAGGACGACCGGGCGATCACCGCCAACACGATCTACGACGGCACCAGCGGCCGTCCGGTCAAGGGCAGCGCGATCGCCTTCGCCCCGCCGAACGAGGACGACCAGGACTACGGCGACATCACGGTCCAGAAGGCGATGAACCAGTCCGTGAACTCGGTCTTCGCGCAGATGGGCGTGGACGTCGGCATGGACAACGTGATGAAGGTCGCCGGCGACCTGGGCATGGACACCAAGGGCATGCAGGCCGTGCCCGCGCAGACCCTGGGCAGTATGGGCGCGAGCCCGCTGGAGATGGCCGGAATCTACGCGACCCTCGACAACCACGGCAGGAAGGTCACCCCGGCGATCATCAAGTCGGCCGAGCACAAGGACCGCACGGTCACCATGCCCGACCCGATCGGCGACCAGGTGATCAGCCGCGAGGCCGCCGACACGGTGACCTCGGTGCTCACCGGCGTGGTCGACGACGGTACGGCCAAGGTGTCGGTGCGGGACAACCCCTCGCGCGACGGCCAGCAGGTGGCGGGCAAGACGGGTACGTCCGACAACAACAAGTCGGCCTGGTTCACCGGTTTCACGCCGAACCTGGTCACCTCGGTCGGCCTCTTCGGTGAGGACGCCAAGACCCATGCCCAGGTCACCCTCCAGGGCGCCACGGGCCTGCTCCCGGCTCCCGGCCGTATCAACGGCGGTGGCTACCCGGCGCAGATATGGGCGGCCTACACCTTCGACGCGATGGGCGAGGTCGCCAAGTTCGACCTGGACACCACGCAGGGCGCCGCGGTCCAGCCGACCCTGTCGCCGACCCTCTCGCAGTCGCCGACCACGAGCCCGCCGTCGACGCCGACCACCGCACCGCCGACGTCCGAGCCGCCGACGACGCCGCCCGCCACGACTCCGGGCACCCAGCCGCCGACGTCCGAGCCGCCGACGACGACCCCGCCGGCACCTCCGAAGACCACGCCTCCGAGCACCCCGAAGATCCCGCTCGACCCTAACGGGGGGCAGTAGTACGAGGGAGCCCGGTGGACGGTTCACCGGGCTCCCTCGTGTGCTGTGCGTCAGCCGCCGTTGACGTTGTGGGCGATACGGTCGCCGATCTCCTTGTCGATGTTGCGCCAGTACTGCAGCGCACGGTCCAGGACCGGGCGGCTCACGCCCTGCAGCAGGTGCCCGGTGACGTTGGAGACCAGCCGGTCGCGGGCCGCCTCGTCCAGGACCTGGCGGACCATCGTGTGCGCCTGGCCGAAGTCGTCGTCCTCGCGGTGCAGCCGATAGGCCTCCCGCACCATCTCGCCCGCCGTGTGCCAGCCGGCCGGGTCGCCGAACCGCTGGACGTCCGCGGCCGGTCCGCCGTAGGAGTTCGGGGCGTACGGCCGCGCGGTGCGCGCGGGCTCGTAGCGCATCGGGCCGTCCTTGGCGTAGGAGCGCACGTCCACACGAGGCCGGTTGGGCGGCAGCTGGGCGTAGTTGGGGCCGATCCGGTAGCGGTGCGTGTCCGGGTAGGAGAAGAGCCGGCCGAGCAGCATCTTGTCCGGGGACGGGCCGATACCCGGCACCATGTTGGACGGCTCGAACGCGGCCTGCTCGATATGGATGAAGTAGTCCTCCGGATTCTGGTCGAGCGTCATCCGGCCGACCTCGATCAACGGATAGTCGCCGTGCGGCCACACCTTGGTGAGGTCGAACGGGTTGAACCGGTAGTCCGGCGCGTCGTCGAAGGGCATCACCTGGACGTACATCGTCCAGGACGGGTGGTCGCCGCGCTCGATCGCCTCGTACAGATCGCGGCGGTGCACGTCGGCGTCCTTGCCCGCCAGCTCGTCGGCCGCCTCCTGGGTGAGGAAGTCGATCCCCTGGTCGGTCTTCATGTGGTACTTGACCCAGAATCTCTCGCCGCCGCCGTTGACCCACATGTAGGTGTGGGAGGAGTACCCGTTCATGTTGCGGTACGTCTTCGGGATGCCCCGGTCGCCCATGAGCCACGTCACCATGTGCGCGGACTCGGGGGACAGGGTCCAGAAGTCCCACTGCATGTCGTTGTTGCGCAGCCCGGTCACCGGGTGGCGCTTCTGGGAGCGGATGAAGTCCTGGAACTTCTGCGAGTCACGGACGAAGAAGACCGGTGTGTTGTTGCCGACCAGGTCGTAGTTGCCGTGCTGGGTGTAGAACTTCAGCGCGAAACCTCGCGGGTCGCGCCAGGTGTCCGGGGAGCCGAGCTCACCGGCGACGGTGGAGAAGCGTGCGAGCATCTCGGTGCGCTTCCCCGGCTGGAACAGGTCGGCCTTGGTGAACTGGCTGACATCGTTGGTGACTTCGAAGGTTCCGTACGCGCCACTGCCCTTGGCGTGTACCACCCGCTCCGGTACCCGCTCCCTGTTGAACTGGGCCATCTTCTCGATGAGGTAATGGTCCTGGAGCAGGATCGGGCCGTCGGGGCCGACGGTGAGCGAGTGCTCGTCGCTCTCCACCGGGATACCCGCATTGCTGGTGGTGTAGGGAACCGACTGGGGTGCCTGCGTCACGAGCGTCCTCCCGTCGTACAAAAGGGGTCGGTCAGGTCGCTTCGCTCACCCCAGCAGTCAACTCCTACGACGGGAGGTTGGCAACTTTTGGACTGAGTCCAAGACCGGCATCGTTCTACTGCCGCTCGGCCCGTCCTTGCCGCTCAGCCCCTGTTCAGCTCGAACCAGACCACCTTCCCGGTGCTCAGCCGGGTCGCACCCCAGCGCCGGGCCAGGCGGTTGACCAGGTACAGACCGCGGCCGCCCTCGTCCGTGGCGCGGGCCTGCCGCAGCCGCGGCAGCTGCGGAACGTCGTCGCCCACCTCGCAGCGCAACACATCGGTGCGCAGCAGCCGCAGCGTGACGGGACGCGACGCATAGCGCACCGCATTGGTCACGACCTCACTGACCAGCAGCTCCACCGAGTCCGTCAGCTCCTCCATGCCCCAGTGGGCGAGCGCACGGCGGGCGAGCCGCCGGGCCCGGCTCGGGGCCGCGTCCTCGGGATCGAGGACCCAGTACGCGACGTCACTCGGCGCGATCCCGTCGAAGCGGGCGGCGAGCAGCGCGATGTCGTCGTCGCGGTCGCCCGGGCCGAGCATGTCGAGCACCTCGTCGCACAGCGCCTCGAGCGGCGGCGAATGATCGGCGCCGGTGAGCTGGGCGGTGGCGGCGAGCTTCTCCCGCAGCTGTTCTATGCCGGTCCACACGTCCCGCAGCCGCGACTCGACGAGGCCGTCGGTGTACAGCAGGAGGGTCGCGCCGGCCGGTGCGTCCAGCTCCACGGCCTCGAAGTCCACCCCGCCCACGCCGATGGGCGCGCCCGCCGGGACCCGCAGCACCTCCGCCCGGCCGCCGAGGTGCAGCAGGACCGGCGGGGGATGGCCGGCGTTGGCGATGGTGATCCGGTGCGCGACCGGGTCGTACACCGCGTACAGGCAGGTGGCCATGCGGTCCGTGCCGAGCCGCTGGGCCTGCTCGTCCAGGTGGTGCAGCACCTCCTGCGGCGGCAGATCGAGCCCGGCGAGTGTCTGGGCGGTCGTCCGCAGCTGGCCCATGATCGCCGCGGATGTCATGGAGTGGCCCATGACGTCGCCGACCACGAGCGCCACGCGGCTGCCCGGCAGCGGGATCGCGTCGTACCAGTCGCCGCCGACACGGGCGGTCTCTGCGGCCGGCAGATAACGCGACGCCAGCCGGACACCCGTCGGGTTCGGCAGGGTCTCGGGCAGCATCGTCCGCTGCAGTTCGTCGGCGATGTACGCCTCACGGCCGTACAGCACCGCCTTGTCGATGCCGAGCGCGCTGTGCGTGGCGAGCTGCGCGGCGACCAGCAGGTCGTCCGCCTCGAACGCCAGCCGGTCGGGGCGGCGCAGGAAGAGCACGGCGCCGATGACCCTGCGGCGGCCGCGCAGCGGAGCGAGGATCGCCCGCTGGCCCGCGGGGACCATGGTGTCGTCGCCGAGCAGCTCGGGCAGCGCCGCGCGGGCGGCGGGCGCGTCCGCGAAGACCGGACGGACCCCCCGCAGCACCTCGGCGAGCGCACCGCCGGGCCGTACCTCGCACAGTTCGCTGCTCAGGGCCACCAGGCCGGAGCTCTCCGGTACCGGAACCGGAAGGATCCCGTCCTCCAGATCCCGCTCCTGCGGGATCCGGTCGGTGCGCCGCAGGCGCAGTACGAGCGGTCCGGTGGGCCGCTCGTCGCCCACGGGGAGCGGATCGCGCAGATAGACGAGTATCGCGTCGGAGAAGGTGGGCACGGTGGCCCGGCACAGCCCCATCACGATCTCGTCGAGGTCGATGCCGCGGGCGATCCGCCGGGTGGCGGCGCCCACGAAACGCAGCCGGTCCCCGTCACGCCGCATGGGCATGGGGCCGTGCGGCATCGGGCTCTGGCCGGTGCGCCGGTCCTTGCCGCCGGGGGGCGCGGACACACGGTCCTGCTCACCGCCGGGCTGCGCCGGGATGCCCTCCGGAACCGGGCGCGGCCGGTGCGTGCCCGGCTCCTCGGCGGCCGGCTGCGAGTGCTCGGAGCCGCCCGTCGCGGGCAACGGGGAGGAGGTGCCACCGGGGTTGCCCGGCGGACCCTGCTTCGCGCAGGACAGCGGACCGGACGACGGCGCCTCGCCGCCCGCCCGGGTCTGTGCCGGTAAAGCCGTGGCGGGCGGGGTGGGCAGCGGTTCCGGGGTACGCAGGAGCGCCCCGCGGGGGTCCGCAGGGCCGACGCCCTGCTGCGGGCTCTTGTGGGAGGTCGGGTGCTCCGTCACGCGTGTCGAGTCCATCCGTCCGGGGCTGCGCGCCGCGCGTGCAGTTCGTCCCGCCGAGAAGCCGATACCCGGAATACGTGTCCCAGGAACGAAATTCCCGTACGGTCACCCGCCGTACATGATCCACGGGTCGGGCGCGCCGTCCCGGTGTGGTCCTCGTACCCCTCGCTCACGTCCTGCCGCCCCTCGGTGACGTTCGGTCAAGCCCAGCGCATTCTGCGGGAGTTGCTGTTGTGTGCCCTTGCGGAGGACGATCCTACGGTTGTACCGCGGGGGCGCAACAAGGGTCTCATGACGTCATGTACGCGGGAGTACGGTCCCAGTCCCGCGGCAGGGGCGGCACCGGCCAGGACGGATCGGGCCGCCAGTGCTGCCAGTCGTCCGAGAACGGCGCCCCCCAGGCCTCGATCACCGCCACCGCGGACCGTCCCGCGGCCCGTACGCGCTCGGCGAGCCGGGAGTCCATCAGCCCGTCCCGCTGGGCCTGCGTGAACTCGTCCTCGTCCCGCCAGCCCCAACTGCGATCCGGATAGACGCAGATGTCGAGGAAGTGGTCCTCGGAGTCCACACCGCCGGCCCATCGGACCAGCGGCTGCTCCAGGTTCACGTACCAGTTCTTGAACCGCCAGCCGGGCTCCCAGAACAGCCAGACCGACCAGGGCCGGCCGGGACGCGCCAGCTTGAGCACGCCGGTTCCGAACCAGCGGTCGAGCTGCACGGTCCGGCGCCTGGTGTAGCGGGACCCCAGCGGTTCGGCGTGCAGCGGCGTGCCGTCGGTGAAGACGGGCTTCACGCACTCGGTGCCGGGAGCCATCCACACCGCGAGCAGTTCCTCGTCGTCCCTGACGACCGTGACGGGGCGAGCGATGTGGAAGCGTTCGCCGCCGTTCTCCCGGTACCGCCAGAGAATCTGATCCCCCGGGGCCCAGTGCGTCGCCGATCCGCCCGCTTCCGTCCGTCCTACCGCTCCGCCGTCTGCCATGCACAGATATTAGGTGCCCCAGGCATACGACGCTGCGGTCCCCGTCACGGTTCGCATCACGGGCGGGTCAAACGACGGGCGACTACGGATGCGTCATGCGCAGGACGTCGAGTGCCTCGTCGAGCTGCTCCAGCGTCAGGTCCCCGCGCTCCACGTACCCGGATTCCAGGACGACCTGACGGATCGTCCTGCGCTCGGCGAGCGCCTTCTTGGCGACCTTCGCGGCCTCCTCGTACCCGATGTACTTGTTGAGCGGGGTGACGACGGAGGGCGACGACTCGGCGTACTCCCGGGCGCGTTCCCGGTGGGCGACGATCCCGTCGACGGTGCGGTCGGCGAGCAGCCGCGAGACGTTGGCCAGCAGGCGGATCGACTCCAGCACGTTCTTGGCGATGACCGGCAGCATGACGTTGAGCTCGAAGTTGCCGGAGGCGCCCGCCGTGGTGATGGTCGTGTCGTTGCCGATGACCTGCGCGGCGACCATGAGGACGGCCTCGGGGACGACGGGGTTGACCTTGCCGGGCATGATCGACGACCCCGGCTGCAGGTCGGGAAGGGCGATCTCGGCGAGTCCGGTCCTGGGCCCGGAGGACATCCACCGCAGATCGTTGGCGATCTTCGTCAGTCCGACCGCGATGGTCCTGAGCTGCCCGCTGGTCTCGACGACGCCGTCCCGGGCGCCCTGGGCCTCGAAGTGGTTGCGGGCCTCGGTGAGCGGCAGCCCCGTGGCCCGGGCGACCTCGGCGATGACCGCGGCGGAGAAGCCGGGCGGGGTGTTGATGCCGGTGCCGACCGCGGTGCCGCCCAGCGGCAGCTCGGCGAGTCGCGGCAGGGAGGCGTTCAGCCGTTCGACGCCGTATCGCACCTGCGCGGCGTATCCGCCGAACTCCTGTCCGAGTGTGACCGGTGTGGCGTCCATGAGGTGGGTGCGCCCCGCCTTCACGACGTCGGCGAATTCGTCGGCCTTCCGTTCCAGGGAGGCCGCCAGGTGTTCAAGAGCGGGGACGAGGTCGCGGGCGACGGCGGCGGTCGCGGCGATGTGGAGGGAGGAGGGGAAGACGTCGTTGGACGACTGGGAGGCGTTCACGTGGTCGTTGGGGTGCACGTCCCTGCCGAGCCGCTCGGTGGCCAGAGTCGCGATCACCTCGTTGGTGTTCATGTTGGACGAGGTCCCCGAACCGGTCTGGAAGACGTCGACGGGGAAGTGCTCGTCCCATCGGCCCTCGGCGACCTCGGCGGCCGCCTCCCGGATCGCCTCGGCGATGTCCTTGTCGAGCACGCCGAGCTCCGCGTTCACCTTGGCGGCAGCGCCCTTGATCCGTGCGAGCGCCTCGATGTGCGCGCGCTCGATCCGTTGTCCGGACACGGGGAAGTTCTCCACGGCGCGCTGGGTCTGCGCCCGCCACTTGGCGTCGACGGGGACCCGTACCTCACCCATGGAGTCGTGCTCGATGCGGTATTCGCTCATGTCCGGTACAGCGCGGCACCGGGTGCGGTTGTTCCGCGGTGGAGCCGGACGTGCGGGTGATCCGGCGCCCTCGCGGCCGAGGGGCGACGGCCCTTCCGGGAGCGCTCGTCGGAAGGGGCGGGAGCCGGGTGCCCGCGGGGGCGGTCGGCCGTCCCCCGGCGCGGCGGACGGACCGCCGGCCAGGGGAAGGACGGGGTGGCGGGAGCGGAACCGTCCCCGCCCCGGCGTACTACGCGAGCCCGGGGCCGCGGACCGGGATCCGGGTGAAGGTGGGCGGCTCGGCGGGTGCCTGGAAGAAGTCGTTGCCCTTGTCGTCCACGACGACGAACGCGGGGAAGTCCTCGACCTCGATCTTCCAGACGGCCTCCATCCCGAGCTCCTCGTACTCGACGACCTCGACCTTCTTGATGCAGTCCTGGGCGAGGCGGGCGGCCGGGCCGCCGATGGAACCGAGGTAGAAGCCGCCGTGCGACGCGCACGCGTCCGTCACCTGCTTGCTCCGGTTGCCCTTCGCCAGCATCACCTTGGAGCCGCCCGCCGCCTGGAACTGCTCCACGTACGAGTCCATGCGCCCGGCCGTCGTCGGGCCGAAGGAACCCGACGCGTAGCCCTCGGGGGTCTTGGCGGGACCGGCGTAGTAGACCGGGTGGTCCTTCAGGTACTGCGGCAGCTCCTCGCCGGCGTCCAGCCGCTCCTTGATCTTGGCGTGCGCGATGTCGCGCGCCACGACGAGCGGTCCGGACAGCGACAGCCGCGTCTTCACCGGGTACCTGGTCAGCTCGGCGAGGATGTCGTCCATCGGCTGGTTCAGGTCGATGCGGACGACGTCCCCGTCCTGCTCCAGGTGCTCGTCCGTCGTCTCCGGCAGGAACCGCGCCGGGTCCGTCTCGAGCTGCTCCAGGAAGACGCCCTCGGCCGTGATCTTCGCGACGGCCTGGCGGTCGGCGGAGCAGGAGACCGCGATGGCGACCGGGCAGGACGCGCCGTGCCTCGGCAGGCGCACCACGCGCACGTCGTGGCAGAAGTACTTGCCGCCGAACTGCGCCCCGATCCCGATCCTCTGCGTGAGCTCGAAGACCTTCTCCTCGAGATCCTTGTCCCGGAAGCCGTGGCCCAGCTCGGAGCCCTCGCTCGGCAGTTCGTCCAGGTAGTGCGCGGAGGCGTACTTGGCGGTCTTCAGCGCGTACTCCGCGCTGGTGCCGCCGACGACGATCGCCAGGTGGTACGGGGGGCAGGCGGCGGTCCCGAGGGAGCGGATCTTCTGCTCCAGGAACCTCATCATGGAGGCCTCGTTCAGGACGGCCTTGGTCTCCTGGTAGAGGAACGACTTGTTGGCGCTGCCACCGCCCTTCGCCATGAACAGGAACTTGTAGGCGCCGCCGTCCGTGGCGTAGAGCTCGATCTGCGCCGGCAGGTTGGAGCCGGTGTTCTTCTCCTCCCACATGGTGAGCGGAGCCATCTGCGAGTACCGCAGGTTCAGCCGGGTGTACGCGTCGTAGATGCCGTGGGAGAGGGCCTTCTCGTCCTCGCCCCCGGTGAGGACCTGCTGACCGCGCTTGCCCATCACGATCGCCGTGCCGGTGTCCTGGCACATCGGGAGCACGCCCGCCGCGGCGATGTTCGCGTTCTTCAGCAGGTCCAGCGCCACGAACTTGTCGTTCGAGGACGCCTCCGGGTCGTCGATGATGCGCCGCAGCTGGGCGAGGTGCGCGGGCCGCAGATAGTGCTGGATGTCGTGGATCGCCTCTTCGGCGAGCTTGCGCAGCGCCTCCGGCTCGACCTTGAGGAACGTACGCCCGTCGGCCTCGAAGGTGGAGACGCCCTCGGAGGTCACCAGCCGGTACGGCGTGGTGTCCTCTCCCGTCGGGAGCAGATCGGTGTACGCGAACTCAGGCATCTCGCCCATTCCTCACTAGACAGGCCGTGTTTTCGTGGCTCGGTGCACCTCCGGGGCGCGGTGGACCCGTGCCGGGCGACCGGCCGCACCCGGCTCCTGCGTGTCGGGCTTCGGCGCGCTTCCCCGGGCTCTCGCCTTGCTCGAGCAGGGGACCTCGGTCTCCCAGCGCAGGCGCGTCCCTCGGCTCACTCGCCGTGGCTGGCCTCCGTTGGCAGCGCTCACCAGCGTAGAACCTGGCACTCGCGGTGAACCTGTGAGGTAAGGCTCAGTCGGCCGGGCGGAGGGTGCCGGTCCGGCCCGCGGGTTCTCCACAGGGCGTGCCGGGGGGTAGTCGCGATCTATCGCGTTTCGGTACGCTGCTGCCGTGGACCTTCACAAGAGCCCTGCCCCGACGGGCCGCGGGCCCGTGCCCGCGACCGAGCTGCGCTGTTCGGACGCCGACCGTGACCGCATCGCCGACATCCTGCGCGACGCCCTCGCCGAGGGGCGCCTCACGGCGGAGGAGCACGCCGAGCGCGTCGAGGGCGTGCTGAACGCCAAGACGGTCGGGGAGCTGGACCTGTTCGTCCGCGATCTGCCCGCGGCGCACGCGCGCCGCACCACCGCGGCATACGCCCCACCGGGGCGCCCCGCCCCGGGCACGGTGCCTGCCGAGCCCGACGCGAACGTGGTGGCGGTCTTCAGCAGCGCCATGCGCAAGGGCCGCTGGCGTCCCGGCCGCCGGCTGCACGCCTACGCGATCTTCGGCAGCGTCGAGATCGACCTCAGCGAGGCGATCTTCGAGTACCAGCAGGTCGTGATCAAGGCGATCTCGGTCTTCGGCGATGTGACGATCCGTGTCCCGGAGAACATCACGCTGCGCGGCACCGGCGGCGCCGTCCTCGGCAACTTCGAGGTGAGTCCCCTCGATTCCGGCGAGCAGAACGCACCCGTCGTCCATGTGGACGGACTTGCCGTGCTCGGGAACGTGGAGGCGCGGCCCAAGCGGGGCAAGCTGGTCGCCGACATCCTGGACCGTGTGTCGGACAAGGTCGACAAGGCTCTGCGCAGGCACCTCGACCGCTGACTCTTGTGCCTCGCGCGCGTCCCCGTCCGGACGGACGTTTCCCCATGTCGTGAACACCCCCTGCATCAGCAGCCGTTGGGGACGCAGTGCATAGGCGTGCGCACAGCGGGTAGGCCTTGCTGCATCGTCTCTCGCTCGCGAAGCCGTCGTCAGGAGTAGACCGTGCTGCAACCGCCGCATTCGTCCCTGCAGGTCGCTGCCATCCCGCACCAGCGAGTGCCGGTGCGGGACAGGAACCAGGACGCCCCGTGGCATACGGAGGCGGTGTGCCGGCGGGACGAGGCCGGCCTGTTCTTCGCCCCCTCCAAGGAGCCCACCGCGGCCCGGTTGTCCCGCGAGGAGGCGGCCAAGCGGGTCTGCGCGCGCTGTCCGGTGATGGTGGAGTGCCGCGAACACGCGCTGGTCCAGCCTGAGCCGTACGGGGTCTGGGGCGGTCTCACGGCCGCCGAGCGCCGTGTGGTCCTCGCCCGGCGCCGGCGCCGGGACATGGAGCTCAAGCAGGCCGCACGAGGGACGATAGCCGCGGCCGGCTAGGAGCGCGCGGGCGGCGGCCCATCGGCCGGCGGGCGCGCCGAGGGCGGGCCCGGGGTGGAAGCGCGCGGTGGGCCCGACGACGCAGGCCCTGGGCGCGGCCGGACTCCCGGCACGCCTTCCGCGTCCGGGTCGGGCTTTCACCGCCCGCGCACCGCCCCCGGATACGGCGGAGGGCGCCCTCTCCGCACCGAGGGCGCCCCCGACCTGATCCGCCCGGCGAGCCGGGCCGCGATCACTGCGCGCGGTCGAAGTCCACCGTGCTGTACGCACGCAGCTTGCTCAGCTTGTGCACCGAGTCGATCCGGCGGACGGTGCCGGACTTCGAGCGCATCACGATCGAGTCGGTCGTGGCGGTCTCGGAGCGGTAGCGCACCCCCCGCAGCAGCTCGCCGTCGGTGATGCCGGTGGCGACGAAGAAGACGTTCTCGCCGGAGACCAGGTCGTCCGTGGTCAGCACCCGGTCGAGGTCGTGCCCGGCGTCGATCGCCCGCTGCCGTTCCTCGTCGTCCTTGGGCCACAGCTTGCCCTGGATGGTGCCGCCCAGACACTTCACGGCACAGGCCGAGATGATGCCCTCGGGTGTGCCGCCGACACCGAGCAGCAGGTCGATGCCGGTGCCCTCGCGCAGCGCCAGGATCGAGCCGGCCACATCGCCGTCCGAGATCAGTTTGATACGTGCGCCGGTGTCCCGGACCTCCTTGATGAGACTCTCGTGGCGCGGCCGGTCGAGGATGACGACGGTGACGTCCTCGGGCGCGGACCGCTTGGCCTTGGCGACTCGGCGGATGTTCACCGAGACCGGGGCGTCGATGTCGACGAAGTCGGCCGCCTCGGGCCCGGTGACGAGCTTGTCCATGTAGAAGACGGCCGACGGGTCGAACATCGTGCCGCGGTCGGCGGCGGCCAGCACCGCGATGGCGTTCGGCATGCCCTTGGCGGTGAGCGTGGTGCCGTCGATCGGGTCGACGGCGATGTCGCACTCCGCGCCGGTACCGTCGCCGATCCGCTCCCCGTTGAAGAGCATCGGGGCTTCGTCCTTCTCCCCTTCGCCGATGACGACGATGCCGTTCATCGACACGGTGTGGACGAGGTTGCGCATGGCGCGCACCGCGGCGCCGTCGGCTCCGTTCTTGTCCCCGCGGCCGACCCAGCGGCCGGCGGCCATTGCGGCGGCCTCCGTGACGCGGACCAGTTCGAGGGCGAGGTTGCGGTCGGGTGCCTCGGAGGGAACTTCGAGTTCGGACGGCAGATGATGATTCTCGGTCATCGGAGCGCACCTTTCTGATACGACGACGGCCGGATGAGGGTGTGCCCACGACTCTATCGCCGGGCAGACAAAATGAGCAGGGGGGCCCACGGATGAGCGGACCGTCGTACCTGCGACGATAGGGGCGTGGCAGGTACGAACGGCAAGCAGAAGACGGTCCGGGGCATGCTTCTCTCCCTGGGTGTGATCGGGCTGATGGCGGGTGTCATCTACCTTTTCCTCCCGCACGACGACCACGCTCCCGATCTCCAGCGGGTCGACTACCGGGTCGAGCTGCTCACGGCTCGTCGCGCGGCGGCCTACCCGGTGGCGGCGCCCGAAGGCCTGCCCGGCACCTGGAAGGCCACCTCGGTGCGCTTCCAGGGCGAGCCGTTCGACGCCTGGCACCTCGGCTTCCAGGACCCCACCGGTCAGTACGTGGCGATCGAGCAGTCCACTCAGAAGCCGTCCGCTTTCATCGACGAGGCCAGTCAGGGCGGACACGGGACCGAGGTGACCCAGAACATCGGCGGCCGTACCTGGCAGCACTACACGGGCGGCCGCTACGACGCGCTCGTGTTCAAGGACAAGGGCTCCACGACCGTGGTGGCCGGGACGGCGTCGTTCGCGCAGCTGACGAAGATGGCCCAGTCGCTGAAGACCGGGTGACGGCCGCGGGGCCGTGCTCCGCGGCGGCCCTGCACGGGCCGGTACATGAGGAGGGCCCCGGCGTCATCGGCGGGGGCCTCCTCATGTGTGCGCAGTCTGCTCGGCCACGGCGACGCCCCGGTCGAACTCCGGACCTCGATGTCCGGACGGGTCGTCGGCTCGGCGATGAGCCCCTGCGAGGTGAACGCTAACCCCATTAAGTTCAAACTTCAATCAACGAGCCCGTGATGCGTGACATCACACCGCTCGCAGGGGCCGCCCCCGCGGCCGACGCCACAAACCGCCGACACGGTCACCCGGAGCCCTCGGCGCCCCCGTCGTCGTCCGCGTCCTCCCGGTCCTCGGCGAGCGCCGCGTCCAGCCGCTTCCGGGCTCCCTCCAGCCACGTCCGGCACACCTTGGCCAGTTCCTCGCCCCGCTCCCACAGCGCCAGGGACTCCTCGAGCGTCGTGCCCCCGGCCTCCAGCCGCCGTACGACCTCGATCAGCTCGTCCCGTGCCTGCTCGTACCCGAGTGCCTCGTCCGTCTTGCCGGTCATGCGCCCACCCTAGATCTCTGCCCGTACCGTGAACTCGCCCTCGGCGACCCGCGCCCGCAGCGCCTCGCCCGCCGACACCTCCTCCGGCGCCCGGACCACGTGCCCGTCGGCCCTCTGCAGCACCGCATAGCCCCGCTGGAGCGTCGCGGCCGGCGACAGCGCCACCACGCGTGCGTGGGTGTGCGTGAGCTCCGACTCGGCCCGGTCCAGCAGATGCCTCAGCGTGCGCCGGCTGCGGTCCACCAGCGCGGCCACCTGCTCGGCCCGCTCGTCGACCATGCGGTGCGGATCCTCTATGCAGGGCCGCGCCAGCGCATGGGCCAGTCCTCGCTCCTCGCGCTCGACGAACGCCAGTACGCACCGCCGCGCCCGGTCCCGCAGCGCGTGCACACGCTGCAGCTCCTCGCCGACGTCGGGCACCACCTTCTTGGCGGCGTCGGTCGGGGTGGAGGCGCGCAGATCCGCGACGTGGTCCAGCAGCGGATTGTCCGGCTCGTGTCCGATGGCCGACACCACGGGAGTGCGGCAGGCAGCCACCGCCCGTACGAGCTGCTCGTCGGAGAACGGCAGCAGGTCCTCCACGCTGCCGCCGCCGCGGGCCACGATGATCACGTCCACCTCGTCCAGCGCGTCCAGCTCCTTCACGGCCTGGACGACCTGGGGCACGGCGTGCACCCCCTGCACGGCGACGTTGCGCACCTCGAAGCGGACGGCGGGCCAGCGGTGCCGTGCGTTCTCCAGCACGTCCCGCTCGGCCGCCGAGGCCCGGCCGCAGACGAGCCCTACGAGCTGCGGCAGGAAGGGCAGCGGCTTCTTGCGCTCGGCGGCGAACAGCCCCTCGGCGGCCAGCGACTTCTTCAGCTGCTCCAGCCGCGCCAGCAGCTCGCCCACGCCCACGGGCCGTATCTCCGCGGCACGCAGCGAGAGCTGTCCGCGCGGGGCGTACCACTCGGGCTTGGCGTGGACGATGACGCGGGCGCCCTCGCTGACGACATCGGCGACGGCGTCGAACACCTGGCGGTAGCAGGTGACTCCGACGGAGATGTCGTACGACGGATCGCGCAGGGTCAGAAAGACGACCCCGGCGCCGGGCCGCCGCGACAGCTGCGTGATCTGTCCTTCGACCCACACGGCTCCGAGCCGGTCGATCCATCCGCCGATGAGCCGCGACACCTCACCGACGGGCAGCGGTGACTCCGCGGACGTGTTGACAGCCATGCGCCGAGGGTAACGGCCCGGACCGACATCGCCGGTCGGCACAACCTCTCCCCGGGGAGGCGATCTGCGGGCCCGGACACGGCCTTACGATGGTGCGCATGACCGCTTCGCCTGGCCGCCGTGTTCTGCTCGCCGCCCCCCGGGGCTACTGCGCTGGTGTCGACCGTGCCGTGATCGCCGTCGAGAAGGCCCTGGAGCAGTACGGGGCCCCCGTGTACGTCCGCCACGAGATTGTCCACAACAAGTACGTCGTGCAGACCCTGGAGAAGAAGGGCGCGATCTTCGTCGAACGGACGGAGGAGGTGCCGCCGGGCAACATCGTCATGTTCTCCGCCCACGGCGTCGCGCCCACGGTCCACGAAGAGGCGAAGCGCGGCAGGCTCGCCACCATCGACGCGACCTGCCCGCTGGTCACCAAGGTCCACAAGGAAGCCGTCCGCTTCGCCGATGAGGACTTCGACATCCTCCTGATCGGGCACGAGGGCCACGAGGAGGTCATCGGCACCTCCGGCGAGGCGCCCGACCACATCCAGCTCGTGGACGGCCCCGCGGACGTCGCCAAGGTCGAGGTGCGCGACCCGTCGAGGGTCGTCTGGCTCTCCCAGACCACCCTCTCCGTCGACGAGACCATGGAGACGGTCGACGCCCTCAAGGAGCGCTTCCCGCAGCTGATCTCCCCGCCCAGCGACGACATCTGCTACGCCACCCAGAACCGCCAGCTCGCGGTGAAGCAGATGGGCGCCGAGGCGGACCTGGTGATCGTGGTCGGTTCCCGGAACTCCTCGAACTCCAAGCGGCTCGTCGAGGTCGCCAAGCTCGCGGGTGCGCAGGAGGCGTACCTCGTGGACTTCGCCGACGAGATCGACGAGGCGTGGCTGGAGGGCGTGTCCACGGTCGGGGTGACCTCGGGTGCCTCGGTCCCTGAGGTCCTGGTCGAGCAGGTCCTCGAGTGGCTGTCCGGGCGGGGCTTCGAGGACGTCGAGATCGTCAAGGCGGCAGAGGAGTCGATCACCTTCTCGCTGCCCAAGGAACTCCGGCGGGACCTGCGTGCGGAGGCCGCCGAGCTGGGCCCGGACGCCACCGGCGACAACTGACGGCCTCGAAGATCGGGAAGAACCCGTAGCCCGTACGCCGTACCGTGGTGCCCATGCAGATCTTCGGCGTGGACATCGGTGGATCCGGAATCAAGGGCGCTCCCGTGGACCTGGAGCGGGGCGTCCTGGTGGAGGAGCGCTTCAAGGTGCTCACCCCGCACCCGGCGACGCCCGACCTGGTGGCCGACGGGGTGAAGGAGGTCGTCGGTCACTTCGGGTGGACGGGACCGATCGGCGTGACATTCCCCGGGGTCGTCACCGGCGGCTCCACGATCCGTACTGCGGCGAACGTCGACAAGAGCTGGATCGACAAGGACGCGCGTGCCCTGTTCAGCGAGCGGCTGGGCGGGCTCGCGGTGACCTTGCTCAACGACGCGGACGCGGCGGGCGTGGCCGAGATGGAGTTCGGCGCGGGCCGCGACCGCCGGGGCACCGTCATCGTGCTGACACTGGGCACGGGCATCGGCAGCGCCCTGTTCGTGGACGGTGTACTCGTCCCGAACACGGAGCTCGGTCATCTGGAGCTGAACGGGCACGACGCCGAGAAGCGCGCGTCCACGAAGGCCAAGGAGGACCACGAGCTCACGTGGGAGCACTGGGCCCGCCGGGTGCAGAAGTACCTCGCGCACGTGGAGATGCTGTTCTCGCCCGAGCTGTTCGTCATCGGCGGAGGCGTCAGCCGCAAGTCCGAGAGGTTCCTGCCCCTGATCGAGGACATCAAGGCGGAGATCGTCCCGGCCCAGCTCCAGAACAACGCGGGAATCGTGGGCGCGGCGATGCGAGCCGCCAAGCAGGAGTGACCGCTGCGGCGGGACGCTCGGACCGTCCGGCGGTGCGGGGCCGGGACGGTCGGGTCACGCCGTCCGGCGGCGCTGTGCCGCCCGGCGGCGCAGCATCCTCATCCTGCGTACGGTCGCGATGACACCGGCGACGAGCGTCCCGCCGTACAGCCAGCCGGCCTGCGTGGCGAGCCCGGTGACCAGCCCGACCAGATGACCGCTGAGCCCGTCACCCCCGTCGGCGACGGTCAGCAGACCGATGGCGAAGGCGATCGGCACCGACACGGGTGCGGCCACCAGGTCGCCGACCCGCACCCACAGCGCGGTCAGCGCGGCCACCGGCAGGAACAGGACGCCGTAGAGCGTGAGCGACGAGTCGAACAGCAGCCGGTCGACAGCGCCGATCACCGGCATCACGGCGGCGCAGAACAACCCGCCGCCCAGCCCGGTGAGCCGGGGGCCGGGCAGGCGCCGTACCGGCGGGACGGGCGGCGGGGCGTTCCGTCGCGCAGGTGTCGGCCGCCGCTGCATGTCGCCGTGGTCGGCCTGACGCGCCACGGAGGGGCCGGCCCCTGCTGGGGGGCCGCCGGGCCGGGCGGCCGGACCGGGCCGCGCGGGCGCGGCCGGGTCCCGTCGGCCCTGTGGGGGAAGGGGCGCACCGCGTCGCGGTCCGTCGTGAGGGGGTCGCGTCCTGTGTTGCTCCACTGGACCAACTTAGGTCGGTTTATGTGTGGAATGACCGTTCAGACACGCCGATGGCGAGACCTTGGCCAAGCGTTCGATACGCCGCCGGGGTGGGGTTCCGGTACGCCGTAGACTGGGGGATCGTCCCACACCCGCTCCTGACGGACCCGGGTTTCTACCGCCCCGGTCCAGTCCTCCACCTCACGTACGGGAAGTCGCAACGTGTCGCTCACGATCGGAATCGTCGGTCTGCCCAATGTCGGCAAGTCGACCCTGTTCAACGCCCTGACCAAGAACGACGTGCTCGCTGCCAACTACCCGTTCGCCACGATCGAGCCGAACGTCGGCGTCGTGGGCGTCCCCGACGCCCGACTCGGCGAGCTGTCCGCGATCTTCAAGTCGGAGCGGATCCTCCCGGCGACGGTGGACTTCGTCGACATCGCGGGCATCGTCCGGGGTGCGAGCGAGGGCGAGGGCCTGGGCAACAAGTTCCTCGCGAACATCCGTGAGTCGGACGCGATCTGCCAGGTCATCCGTGCGTTCAAGGACGAGAACGTCGTGCACGTGGACGGCAAGGTCTCGCCGAAGGACGACATCGAGACGATCAACACCGAGCTGATCCTCGCGGACCTCCAGACGATCGAGAAGGTCCTCCCGAGGCTGCAGAAGGAGTCCCGGATCAAGAAGGACGTCGCCCCGAAGGTCAAGGCCGTCGAGGAGGCGAAGGAGATCCTGGAGAAGGGCGACACGCTCTTCGCCCACGGCATCGTCCAGGGCAGCGAGCGCGCCGAGCTGCTCCACGACCTGCACCTGCTCACCACCAAGCCCTTCCTCTACGTCTTCAACGTCGACGAGGACGAGCTGATGGACGACGCCTTCAAGGACGAGCAGCGCGCACTGGTCGCCCCCGCCGAGGCGATCTTCCTCAACGCCAAGCTGGAGGCGGACCTCGCCGAGCTCGACGAGGACGAGGCGCTCGAGCTCCTCCAGTCGGTCGGCCAGGACGAGCCGGGTCTCGCGACCCTGGCACGGGTGGGCTTCAACACCCTGGGTCTGCAGACCTATCTGACGGCGGGCCCGAAGGAGTCCCGCGCCTGGACGATCAAGCGGGGCGCGACCGCGCCCGAGGCGGCCGGTGTCATCCACACCGACTTCCAGAAGGGCTTCATCAAGGCGGAGGTCATCTCCTTCCACGACCTCGTCGCCACCGGCTCGGTCGCCGACGCCCGCGCCGCCGGCAAGGCCCGCATGGAGGGCAAGGACTATGTGATGCAGGACGGGGACGTGGTGGAGTTCCGGTTCAACGTGTGACCGTTGCGTCGCCCTGCGCCGGACGGCTCGTCGCGCGCGCAGGTCAAGGGGTCGGGTTCCGGTGAATCCGGCCCCTTCGCCGTCCCGTACCGGCCCCGGTGCCGAGTGCCGGGGGTGTCCGGCCGCCTGTGTGACTGAACGGTCGCCCATTGTTACTTTCATTGGGTGCAGGATATCCTGCGCCCAATGAAAGCTTCGCCGAGTCTGCTTCCCGTCCTGCGTTCGCGTCTGCAGGGCGAGCTCCTCGCTCTCCTCCTCCTGCATCCGGAACGCGAGTACAACATCACCGAGCTCGCGGCAGACTTCGGTGTGACGCCCACGACCGTCCTGCGTGAGGTCGACCGGTTGATCGGCGGCGGCATCCTGACGGACCGGCGGGTGGGGCGAAGCCGCCTCGTCCGGGCCCGGACGGACACCGCGCTGTACCGCCCGCTGAGTGACCTCATGTCTGTCTCGTTCGGTCCCTTGCCCTTGCTCTCCGAGACGTTGGCGGACGTCGCAGGGGTACGGCAGGCGTTCATCTACGGCTCCTGGGCGGCACGCTACAACGGCGAGTCGGGCCCGCCCCCCGCCGATGTCGATGTCCTCGTCGTGGGCGACCCTGATCCCGACACTCTTTTTGATCTCGCTGAGGAGGCGTCTCGGCGGCTACGTCGCGAGGTCAACATCCACCGGGTCTCGGCCGAGGCGTGGTCCGCCCGCACCGACGATCCGTTCCTCACCAGCGTTCGCGAGCGTCCGCTGATCCGGTTGAACCTCGAGCGGGAGGCGTGATGGAGCGTTGGAATCAAGGACGGGCGACGATCGACGCGCTCCTCAGCGGTGGTGCGCTCGAGCGAGTACCCGCTTCCCGGCAGGCCGCCGAGGCGGAGTTGGTCCGGTCGCGAACGCATGTGGGCTCTGCGCGGCGGTTGACGGCAACGGACCCGGAAGGCGCGTACACACTGGCGTACGACGCCGCGCGCAGAGCCTTGGCGGCCGTATTGCAGAACCAGGGCCTGCGCGCCACGAGCCGCGGCGGGCACATCACGGTCTATGAGGCCGTCCGTGCACAACTCGATCCGCCGCTGGGCCCGTGCTGCGCCCTTTCAACCGCATGCGTGCCCGGCGCAACGAGGTGGAGTACCGATCGTCCGAGGCTCCCGCGGTGACTCCGGAGGAGGTTGCAGCCGACGTGTCCAAGGTGGAGGCGCTCATCGAGCTCGCGGAGAAGGCAATCCCGAAGATGCCGCGCTACTGAGGACCGGTCGATCGAGGGCCGGTCGTCCCCTCCATCGGTGCTGATTCCGAGCCGAAGCCGGTCGGAGGGGGCCGGGCTCCGGTGAGCCCGGCGCCTCGGCCTGATCACCGCGGACTCGCGGCGCCCGGATCGGCCCCTGTGCAGGAGCCGGTGCGGGTCCGAGCCCCGCGGGGTGCCCGCCGTCGCCCGCCGCGGGCACCGGCCCACACACGACCGGTACGGCCCGGTGGCGGGTGAAGTCGCGCGGCCCGTCGGCTAGTGGTTAGCCTGAATTCACGCTGTGGCACCGATGAGGCGCCCCCGGCGACGGGGCGGCAGGACCGCCCTGTTCGCGAGCGACGGCCGGCCCCATCGGGATGACGGCGTCACACCTTCATAGTCCGCCGGGCCCCGGGGCCCCGTGGCGACCTTCATGTCGTGCGGTCGAGAGCGCACTTCGCGGCCGGCCGGTTCCGTGGTTCCGGCTCCACGAGGACGACGCCGACCCGTGCGGCGATGCCCGTAGCCCTGCATCTGCTCGACGGGCAGCAGCACACCCCGCCCCTTCGATCCGCCGGCGGCCGTGGTCGGGACGCGCCCTCGTGGTCACCCGACCGGGCCGGGACGGCATTCACAGAGGGAGAATCCGATGACCGAGAGGCACGCGCGGACCCCGGCGACCCCCGGCGTCCTGCTGGACCCGCTGCGCAACCGCGGAGTGGCCTTCGTACCGGAGGAACGCGAGACCCTCGGTCTCACCGGGCGCCTGCCCGCCGGAGTGCTCACCCTGGACCAGCAGGCTCGGCGTGCCTACCAGCAGATGGAGATGCAGGGTACCGACCTGGCCAAGAACGTCTATCTGGAACAGCTGCACGACCGCAACGAAACCCTGTACTTCAAGGTTCTCACCGAGCACCTGGCCGAATTGCTGCCCATCGTCTACGACCCCACCGTGGGCGAGGCGATCGAGAAGTACTCCCACGAGTACCGGCGCCCACGCGGCATCTTCCTCTCCATCGACCGGCCCGACGACATGGAGAAGGCCTTCGCCACGCTCCAACTCGGCCCCGAGGACGTGGACCTGATCGTGTGCACGGACGCGGAGGAGATCCTGGGCATCGGCGACTGGGGCGTGGGCGGGATCCAGATCTCGGTCGGCAAACTCGCGGTGTACACGGCGGCCGCGGGCATCGACCCGAGCCGTGTCGTCGCGGTGTCGCTGGACGTGGGCACGGACCGCAAGTCGCTGCTGGAGGACCCGCTGTACCTGGGCAACCGGCATCCCCGCACGCGCGGCGCCGAGTACGACGCGTTCATCGAGCAGTACCTGGAGACGGCGTCGTCCACGTTCCCCGACGCCCTTTTGCACTTCGAGGACTTCGGGCCCAGCAATGCGCGCCGGATCCTGGAGCAGTACGGCGGCCGCTACCGGATCTTCAACGACGACATGCAGGGAACCGGCGCGATCACGCTCGCCGCCGCGCTGGCCGCCGTCAAGGTCGCCGGTGTGCGGATGCGGGACCAGAGGCTGGTCGTCTTCGGCGCAGGGACCGCCGGTGTGGGCATCGCCGACCAGCTGCGCGACGCGATGATCCGTGACGGCGCAGAACCGGAGCAGGCCGTCTCCCAGGTGTGGCTCATCGACAAACAGGGGCTGCTCACCCGCGACATGACCGATCTGCGCGACTTCCAGCAGACCTACGCACGCGATCCGGCCGAGGTCGCCGACTGGGCGAGGGACGACGGAGCGATCTCGCTGCTGGAGACGGTCCGGCGGGCCGAGCCGACGATCCTGCTGGGCACGTCCACTGTGCACGGCGCCTTCACGCGCGAGGTCGTCCGGGCCATGGCCGAGGGGACCGAGCGGCCGATCGTCTTCCCGATCTCCAACCCCACCTCCCGGATCGAGGCCATGCCCGCCGATGTCATCGCCTGGTCCGAGGGGAAGGCGCTCGTCGCGACGGGCATCCCCGTCCCGCCGGTGGACTATGGCGGAGTGACCTACCGGATCGGGCAGGCCAACAACGCACTGCTGTACCCGGGACTGGGACTGGGCACGATCGTCTCCGGGGCGTCCCAGGTGACCGCCGGAATGCTGCTCGCGGCCGCGCGGGCGGTCGCGGACCAGGTCGACGTGTCGGGGCAGGGCGCCTCACTGCTGCCGTCCGTGGAGAACCTCCGGGAGTCCTCGGCGATCACGGCGACCGCGGTGGTCGAGGCGGCGCTCGAGGACGGTGTGGCCACCTGCAAGCCGACGGACATCGGGGAGGCCGTCCGGGAGGCCATGTGGCAGCCGGTCTACACCGATGGAGCGACACGATGAGCAGACAGCACTCCGCCACGGACCGGGCCGGGCCCGCCGATGACGACCGGGCCCCGAGGATCCTCGACATCCCCGTGGGACTGCACGCGGTCGGCACACGGCGGGAGACCGACTCGATGGGCGCCATCGACGTGCCCGCGGACCGCTACTGGGGCGCCCAGACACAACGGTCGCTGATCCACTTCTCCATCGGGGACGACCGCATGCCCAAGGCCGTCTACCACGCCTACGGCCACGTCAAGAAGGCCGCCGCCTCGGTCAACGGGCGCGCGGGGCGGCTCCCCGCCTGGAAGGCCGACCTGATCCGGCGGGTGGCCGACGAGGTCATCGAGGGCGGACTGGACGACAACTTCCCGCTGTACGTGTGGCAGACGGGGTCCGGGACGCAGTCCAACATGAACACCAACGAGGTGATCAGCAACCGCGCCATCCAGCTGGTCGGCGGGGAACTGGGCAGCAAGTCGCCGATCCACCCCAACGACCACGTCAACATGGGGCAGTCCTCCAACGACACCTTCCCCACGGCGATGCACATCGCCGCGGTCAAGGTGATCCACGAGCATCTGCTGCCCAGCGTGCAGGAACTGCGACGGGCCATCGAGACGAAGGCACAGCAGTGGCACGACGTGGTGAAGATCGGCCGCACCCACCTGGAGGACGCCGTACCGCTCACCGTCGGACAGGAGTGGTCCGGCTACGCCCACCAACTGGGCCAAGCCGTCGACCGGGTCACCAGGTCCGCCGAGGGCCTGTACGAACTCGCCATGGGCGGCACCGCGGTGGGCACCGGCCTCAACGCCCCGCCCGGCTTCGGTGAACAGGTCGCCGCCGAGATCGCCACCGCTACCGGCTGTCCGTTCACCACCGCGCAGAACAAGTTCGCCGCCCAGGGCGGCCTGGACGCCATGGTCGGGGCCTCCGCCGGACTGCGCGCCCTGGCCGTGCCGTTGATGAAGATCGCCAACGACATCCGCTGGCTGGCGTCCGGACCCCGTTGCGGTCTCGACGAACTCATCCTCCCGGCGAACGAGCCGGGCTCGTCGATCATGCCGGGCAAGGTCAACCCGACCCAGTGCGAAGCGATGGTCATGGTCTGCATCCAGGTGCTGTCCGAGGACGAGGCGATCGCCTTCGCCGGCACCCAGGGCAACTTCGAACTCAACGCCATGCGCCCGGTCATCATCAACAACTTCCTGCACTCGGCGACGATCCTCGGCGACGCCTGCACCAAGTTGCGCGAGTTCTGCATCGAGGGCACCCGGCTCCACCGCGACCGGATCGAGGAATACGTCGACCGGTCCCTCATGCTGGTCACCGCGCTCTCGCCCGTGATCGGCTACGACAAGGCCTCCGCGATCGCCCACAAGGCCGACGACGAGGACACCACCCTGCGCGAGGCCGCACTGGCCTCGGGTTACATCACCGCCGAGGACTTCGACCGGATCGTCCGGCCGGCCGCCATGGTCGGTCAGACGTGACACGGGTCGAGGGCGGCGCGGCGTCGGCCAGGTCCGGGACGGTGCCCCCGGCGTCCGGTCAGTGGGGGCTCGGCGTCGGCAGTTCGAACCACACGGTCTTCCCGCGCCCGCTCGGCGAGTTGCCCCACGCCGAGGCCAGCGCCGACACGATGACCAGCCCGCGCCCGCCCTCGGCCTGGTCCTCCTCACGGGGCACGGTCACGGCCGCCGCGGGGTGCGGATCGCTGTCACGGACCTCCACGCGCAGGCGCTCGGGATACTTCCGGACGTATACGTACACGTCGCTGTCGCCGTGGACCAGGCCGTTGGTGACGATCTCCGACAGAAGCAGTTCCTCGTCGTCGGCCATGGAGGACAGGTCCCACCCCGCCAGCCACTCGCGCAGAAGTCTGCGGGTGCGCCGCGCTCCTTGAAGATCGCGTCTCTGGATCCTCAACTGACGCACATTGCGCTGGGCTTCGGCCGAGGGCCCTTCGTACGCCACCAGGAGCAGCGCGGCGTCGTCGGGGCACCGCCGGGGCGAGTCGCCGAAGCCTCCGATGAGCAGGTCGCCCACGGTCTCCAGGTTCCCGGGGTCGTGGAAGGCCGCGCCCACCGCCCTCGGGTCGACATCGCCTCCGAGCCCCGCCAGCCCGTCCGTGTAGAAGGCGAGCAGTGTGCCCGGCTCGAGTTGGAGATCCGTCACCTGGAACGTCGTCCCGGGGTCGATGCCGAGGGGCATCCCGGCGTCGAGACGAACGGTGGGCATGCGGCCGTCGGCCATGCGCAGCAACGGCGGTGGATGCCCGGCGGTGGCCATCTGGGCCCTGCCGGTGTCCGGATCGAGCCAGGCGCAGCAGCAGGTGGCGAAGAGGTCGGTGTCCAGGCCGATCAGCAGCTGGTTCGCCCGGGCGAGCACGACGCCGGGGTCGTGCCCCTCGGTCGCGTAGGCCCTTACCCCGCTGCGCAGTTCGCCCATCACGACGGTGGCGGCCGTGTTGTGGCCCTGGACGTCCCCGATCACCATCACCAGCCGGCCCTCGGGCAGCCTGATGAGGTCGTACCAGTCCCCGCCGAGCTCGATCCCGCTGGTCGCCGACGTGTATCTGCTGGTGCTCACCACCCCGGCCGGCTGGGGCAGTACGGGTGGCAGCAGGGCGTGCTGCAGGTCGTCCGCCAGCGCATGCTGGACTTCGTGCATCCGGGTCCGTTCCACCGCCTGACCGACCGCGGTGGCCAGCGCCGTGAGGGTGCCCTGCTCGGAGACGATGTCCGCGCGCTGCACATCGAACGCCATCGACAGGGTGCCCACCGCTCTCTCTTCGGCCAGCAGCGGCAGGATCACCCAGAAGTACTGCCGGTCGCGGAGTGGTTCGGGCAGTCGACCCGCCGGTCCCGCGTCGCCCGGGCCGTAAAGGATCAGGTGCTGCCGGTCGATCGCCTCCGTCTCGGGCGTCGGCCGCGTGAGCGGTGAGCCGTCCACTGCGCGTACGAATTCCCTGGCACAGCCCGAGGCGCTCGCCACGCGGAACCGGTCCCCGTCGACCAGGCCGAAGACGGCGGCCCTGGCCTGGAATCCGTCCATGACGCGTTCCATGGAGATGTCCACGACGTCCCGGATGTGCACCGTCGTCGCCAGGTACGTGGCGAGTTTGTGCAGGTGGTAGATCAGCGGAGTGGTCGACGGGGTGAGGGTCTCGGTTCCCGCGCCCCGGCCCTCCACGGCGAAGACGTGCGGTATCCGGGGCGGAGCCATCGACGCCCCCTGATCGGCCAGCAGGTCCAGGTCACGGGCCAGCGCCGAGGCCGCGGCGGCCAGTCGTTCCCGCTCCCGCCCGCTGGACTCGTCGCACACACTCAGCCAGAAGGCCGTGAGCGTGCCGAAGCGGCGGGTCGGCGAGAAGAGCGGCGCCGCCGCGGCCTCCAGCGGGAAGGGGGCCACGACCGTCAGGTTCGGATGGCCGGGCACGATGTCCACATGCCGTGCGGTCTCCACACGGCCCGACCGCCACGCCCGTGACGACGGCAGGCTCATGTCGCCCAGGGGTATGTGCTCGAGCGATCCCACTCCCGTCGTGGTCACCGCCACGACCGCGGCACGCAGATCGGGGGCGCCCGGCACCTTCAGGAAGACGGCCGCCGCCGCCGCGCCCATGTCGACGACGAGCCTCTCGGCCGTGGTGACCAGGAGCTGCTCCCGGTCCCGCGCGGCGAGGGGTGCATGGGTCGAACTCGGCGGGATGGGCTCGTACCGTTCCATCTCTTTCGCCGCCCCACTGCCGTCGGCGGGATAGTGCGCCCATTTTACTTCTGCTTTGCATGCAGTGCGCCCCGGACACCGGGCCTGTGGGCCTTCGGGCTCGGGAGGGCGTCGTCGAACCGCGGTCGGTGCGCGGTCGACGCCACGGTCGGCGGCGCTATCGGCCGTGCCGCCCCGAAGGGATCGCCGGTCGCCGTGATCTCTTCGCCGCCGACACCCTGGCGGTGCTCGCGCCGTTCCTCGGGGCCCGGCCCCCCTTGCGGGGGATCCGCCGTCGATCGCTCTCGTAGGAGCCACCGGCATGACCGTATGTCAGGTCCTGCCGCGTGGTCCTCGGCGAAGCGGCGCCTCGCCGTGCGCCGTGGGCGGCGGCCGTCGTCGTCGGCGGTGCCGTGCTGATCGACCGCCGTTTCCCCGGCGGCCGCCCGTGCCCCAGGACGGGCCCCGCCCGGGGTGCCGCCGGGCCGGGGCGGGCGGCACGATCGTTTCCGCGGGGCGGGCGCCGGGTCCTCCGCGTTCGCCGCGGGGCCGGGGTGCGGCCGGGATCCGCCGGTGGACTCAGCCGAGGTCGGCGATCTGCCTCCCGAGGTCGAGTTCCGCGCCGTTCGGCTGCTGCAGGCCGCGTTCGAACAGGCGCTGCGCGCGGTGCGCGTTCTCGGGGCGTCCCGCCGTGGCGAAATAGGTGGTCAGGGCCGTTCCGAACTCCTCGGTCGGTATCGGCGCGGCCGAGTCGGTGAGGTGCTTCGTACCGGTCACCGCGACCTTGTCGAAGCCGGCGATGCGGCGTGCGAAGGTGTCGACGAAGTCGTCCAGCTCCCCCTCGGGCAGGACGCGGTTCACATAGCCGTACTCGGCGGCGAGCTGCGCGGGGAAGTCGTCGCCCCCCAGCAGGATCTCCATCGCGCGGCCCCGCCCGACCAGCCGGGCGAGGCGCCCCATCGGATTGCCCCCGGGCACGGCGCCCACGCCCACCTCGAACTGCCCGAGGACGGCGTTCGGCCCGGCGAAGCGGATGTCGGTGGACAGGACGAACTCGCTGCCCGCTCCCCGCACGCGGCCGTCGATCGCCGAGATCGTGACGGCCGGCACCTTGCCGAGCCGGAGGAGGTTGTCCGCGTACGGGTGAAGGCCGCTCGGGCCGGGCTTCATGGCGGCCACGCGGGCCGTGTCGGCCAGGAAGTCCCAGTGCGCCATGAAGAAGTCGGGGTTCTCGCTCCGGAACACCACCACGGTCAGATCGGGATCCTGCTCGATACGGGTCAGCAGTTCGGCCAGCTGCTCGATCGTGTCCACGTCGATGAGATTGACCGGCCCGTTCGTGAAGGTCACCTTCCAGTAGGACGGCGACACCACGTCTGTCCGGAACTGGGTTTCGTTGCTCATGGCTTCGGACCCTAGAGGGTTGACTTTAAAAATGCAATCCAGGATCTGGGGTCCTTCGAGTGAGACGAAGTCCGGCCGACCGCGCACCAGAGAGGCCGCGGAACATCCGCGGCGGCGGCCCGTGGACGCGGTCCTAGACGGAGAGCCCCGGCAGGGCCTGCTCCGCCCAGATGATCTTTCCGTCGGGGGTGTAGCGCGTGCCCCAGTGCTGGGTCATCTGGGCGATGATGAACAGGCCCCGGCCCCCTTCGTCGTCGCTCGCCGCGTGGCGCAGGTTGGGCGCCGTGTGCCCGGTGTCGGAGACCTCGCAGATCAGCGTCCGGTCGCGGATCAGACGTACCTGGATCGTGCCGCCGACATAGCGGATGGCGTTGGTGACCAGTTCGCTGACGATCAGTTCCGTCGTGAACACCAGCTCGTCCAGGTCCCAGTCGGCCAGTTGCTTGCTGATCGTGGTGCGGAGCGTGGACACCGTCGCGGGGTCCGCGGGCAGCTCCCACCGGGCGACCTGGTTGCGGTCGAGCAGACGGGTGCGGGCCAGGAGCAGCGTCGCGTCCTCGTCCACGGGACCGGGCAGCAGACCGGCCACGGCTCGGTCGCACAGCGTTTCCAGGGGCCGCCGGTGGTCGGCCAGGGCCCGGGCCAGTTGACGCAGCCCGGCGTCGTGGCTGTCGACGGCCTGAAGGAGGCCGAGCGTGAAGGCGGCGAGCAGGCTGCCGGGCCGTAGCTCGAGTTCGGTGCTCTCGTAGGGCGGACCGCCGACTCCCAGCGGCGGTCCGGGCGGCAGTTCCGGACAGTCGACGGCATCCGTGTCCGGGTCGACGACCACCAGCGGCGACTCCCCGGCCCGAGCGAGGCTGCACCGTCCGGAGACGGGATCGTAGACCGCGTACAGGCAGGTCACCCCCCTGGCCTCGTCACCGTGCGATCGCCCGGGGCCCGAGGGGTGGCCGGATCCGTTCTCGTGCACGGTCTGCTCGACGAGGTCGTCCAGGCGGGAGAGCACCTCGTCCGGGGCCAGGTCCAGCCGGGCCAGCACTCGCACGCCCGTGCGCAGGCGCCCCATGGTGGCGGCGGCGCGCAGGCCGTGGCCGAGCACGTCGCCGACGACCAGTCCGACCCGGGCGCCGGACAGAGGGATCACGTCGAACCAGTCGCCGCCCACACCGGTCCCGCTGTCGGCGGGCAGATAGCGGCTCGCCGTGTCGACGGCGGTGTGCGGCGGCAGGCTGTGCGGAAGCAGGCTCCGCTGGAGTTTGAGCGCGGCCGAGTGCCCTCGGGTGATCACCAGCATCAGGACGAAGCCGAGCAGCAGAGCGCCCAGGCCGATGACCGTGGCGCCGCCCGTCGGCCCGATCAGGGGCAGGTCGACGGTGGTCACGCCGTGCCGGGGGTTCGCGTAGACATCGAAGGCGGCGTAGAGGAACAGGGAGAGCATCGTCAGCCCGCCCAGCCCCGGCAGGATGCCCTTGAACACCATGTCCCCGGCGCTGCGGGTGAGCACCTTGCGGTGGTACCAGAGGCAGGCGAAGCCGGTCAGCCCGTAGTAGAACGTGATGGCGAGGCCGACCGAGTTGAGCGAGTCGGCCAGGATGTCCCGGCTGAACGAGGTCAGCAGGATCAGGACGCCGATCGAGACCGCCCCCATGCCGACGGTCGACCAGGTCGGGGTGAGGAACCTGCGGTGGACCCGGGCGAACCGGGCGGGCACGGCCTTGTGGACCGCCATGGAGAAGACGGTCCGGGCCAGCGGCAGGATGGTGGTCTGGGTGGAGGCCAACGCCGAGGTCAGCACCATCAGGATCAGCAGCCGGGACAGGAACACCCCGAGTCCGCTGCTCCCGAACACGGCGTTGCCCAGACCGGAGAGCACGTCGCCGGAGTGGCCGGCGTTGCCCAGCCCCGTGCCCGAGGTGCCGACGCCCGCGAACGACTGCGCCGAGGTGGAGACCAGCCCGTACGTGAAGAGCAGCAGCACGGTGGAGACGAGCGCGGCCCGCCCGGGGATGCGCCGGCTGTCGACGGTCTCCTCGTTGACCGTCACGGCGGTGTCCCAGCCCCAGTAGAGGAAGACCGCCGCGAGGACGCCCGAGGTCAGCGCCGTCGTCGAAGGCACCTCGAAGGGGTTGAACCAGGAGGCGGAGACATGCAGCGACTCCGCGGGGCCGGCCGTGTACACCCTGACCAGCGCGGTGACGGCGAAGAGGAGCAGCACTCCGACCTCCACGCACAGCAGGCAGCGCTGGACCGCGGCGGACAGCTCGATGCCGACATAGCAGACCGCGGTCATCACGGCGATCCACACGATGCCGGCCACGGTGGTCCACAGCCGGTCCGCCGCCAGTGCGTCGTAGCCCACCAGCCGGAAGCCGTAGATGCCGGCGATCTCGGCGAGGTTCGCCATCACGAGGATGTCGGCGACGATGATGCCCCAGCCGCCCATCCAGCCGGTGCGGGGGCCGAAGGCGCGGGTCGCCCAGGTGAAGGTCGTGCCGCAGTCGGCGTTGCTGGCGTTGAGCTCACGGTAGGCGTACGCGATCAGCAGCATCGGGATGAACGCCAGCATGGTGACGATCGGGGCCTGCAGTCCGACCGCCGTCACGACGATGCCCAGGGTGGCGGCGAGGCTGTAGGCGGGGGCGGTGGAGGCCAGCCCGATGACGACCGAGGAGAACATGCCGAGGGCGCCGTTCTTGAGCCCCTTCCGGCCGGCCCCCGATCCGGGAGCGGGGCGGCCGGCGGACACGGAGCCGCCGAAGAGCCTCACTCCTGATTTCAACTCGGGGCCTCGCCCGTCCGCGACGTCACGGGGCGGCCGGGGAGGCGGACGTCCCGTGCGGCGTCCGTCGCCGGCCTGTCGCCGCACGTGGCCGTGACGGCCCGGTCTCGGCGGGTCCGGTCACGCGTTCGTGCGTCGGGCATGATCCCTCCTGCGTGATCCGGAATACGGGACGAGTCGGGTGCGGGGCACTGCCACTACCCTGCCCCGTACATCCCGGATTAACAACAAGTGCACCTTTTGCGTGGTACTTCGGGTCGTCTTCCGTCGTGCGCCCGGTCCCCGCCCGGAGGGGCGGCGCCGCCCCCGTCGCGGTCCCCGCTGTCGTTCCGGGTGCGGCGGGCGGACCATACCGAGTAGCGGGTGCAGCAGCAGAAGCGTGCGCTCGCGGTCATGAGGAAGGGCTGATGGTCATGCTCTGGGCATCGTGGACGACGACGGGGGTGTTCGCAGGGCGCGGGGGCGCCCGAACCGACGAGGACGGGATCATGACCGGCGACCTGACCGTGCACACCACCTGGGACGGCAGGCAGGCCGATGTGGCGGTCCAGTACAGCGGCGGTTCGCAGTGGTTCACCCTCGCCGGGAGCCCGGTGCCCTGTCCCTCCGAGGAGGAGAGCCGGCACCTGCACCAGGAGGTGGTGGAAGCCGTGCGGGCCGGCGGCGGTGCCTGCGTCCCGCAGCACCAGGAGAAGGGTGGGCCGGTCTGAACGCCGTCGACGGCACCTTCGGGCCCGGTGGCGCAGGCCCGTGACGCGGCCCGGTGGGCACCGCGGCGTTCCGCACACCGCGGATCTGCGCATCGAGGCGTGGGGTCCGACCCGTGCGGAATGCCTGGCACAGGCCGTCCGGGGGGTGTGCGAGTCCTTCCTGGACCTCACGGGAGCGGTCGCCGGGCGCACACGCGAGGTGCTGCTGCGCGCCGACCGCGACGAGGACGTGCTCGTGGCCCTGCTGGAGGAGGTCGTCTACTGGCTCGACACCGAGGACGAGGTCCCGTTGGACGTGGAACTGGCCCCGGTCGCGGGAGGTCTGCGCGCCCGTCTGCGCATGGCCGACGCCGCCACGCTCCCGGTGACGGGCGCCGCCCCGAAGGCGGTCACCCTGCACGGTCTGGCCGTCTCCCGGGGGCCGCGGGGCTGGACCTGCTCGGTGACGATCGACGTGTGAGCGCCTGCGGCCTGCCGTCCTCCGGCGCGGCTGCCGACCGGATTGCGCCGCCCTACGATGGAGTGAGAGGACAGGGACGAAGAGAAGCAGCCGCGCCACCGCCCCCGGGGCATCGGTCACGGGCCGCCCCCGGCAGGTGCCGGCACACCTGTCGACTTCTCCATCACCTGGTCGTCGCGGTGCGGGACACCGCACCGCCCTGGCCACCGCGCCGGGTTCCTTTCCGGTGCGGAGACGCCGCCGACAGACCGGAAGGGAAGACTCATGTCCGTCACACACCCGCCCGACTTCGAGCGCACCATCCACACGGCGAACATCTGGCTGAAATCGGTGTGCGAGGGGCTGGGGACCGAGGACCGCCACCTCGCCCACCGGGTGCTGCGCACCTGGATGCACACGCTCCGGGACCGGCTCACCGTGGACGTGGCCGCGCACTTCGCCGCGCAACTCCCCGAGTTGCTGCGAGGTGCCTACTACGACGGCTGGGATCCCAGCATCGTGCCGATCAAGTACGACCGCGCGGGCTATCTGAACCGCTTCTCGCACGAGGCCAGGATCTCCACCGAGGAGGTTCCCCGCATCGCGGCCGCGGTCACCCTGGTGGTACGCGAGCACGTCTCGCCCGGGACGCTGGAGTCGGCGCTGGAACAGATCCCGCACGACATCCGCGACGTCCTCCTCCAGCCGGCCGCCTGACGGCCCGCTGACCGGACGGCGGCAGGCCGCCGCCCCGGCACCGGTACGGCGGCCGCCCGACGGACGGTGACGGCGATGGACATGTCGCTGGTGCCGGAGGGCCCGTACCGGTTCCGCATGGACCGGTACGGCCCCATGAGGGTGCCCGGAGTGGTCTTCGCGACGCCGGACCTGCTGCCCCGGTCGGCCGAGGACAGAACGCTGGAGCAGGTGGCGAACGTGGCGACGCTGCCCGGTGTGGTGCGCGCGTCGTTCGCCATGCCCGACATGCACTGGGGGTACGGCTTCCCGATCGGCGGCGTCGCGGCCACGGACGTCGACGCCGGGGGAGTGGTCTCGCCCGGCGGGGTGGGGTTCGACATCTCCTGCGGCGTCCGGCTGCTCGCCGCCGGCATCGACCGCGAAGCGCTGGCGCCGAGCATGCGCAGGCTGATGGACCTGCTCGGCGACACGGTCCCGCGCGGAGCGGGGCGCGGGGGGTTGTGGAAGCTGTCCGGCCGGGCGCAGATGGAGAAGCTGCTGGTGGCGGGAGCCGGGTACGCGGTCGAACAGGGGCACGGGGTCACGCGCGACCTGGAGCGGTGCGAGGACGGCGGAGCACTGGCGGACGCGGATCCATCGCAGGTCGGACAGCGGGCCGTGGACCGGGGGCTCCAGCAGGTGGGCAGCCTGGGCTCGGGCAACCACTTCCTGGAGGTTCAGGCGGTGGACCACGTCTACGACGCCGAGGCCGCGCGCGCCTTCGGCCTGCACACCGGCCAGGTCTGCGTCATGATCCACTGCGGCTCGCGCGGTCTGGGCCACCAGGTGTGCAGCGACCATGTCCGGGTCATGGACCAGTCCCTGCGCGCCTTCGGCATCCGTGTACCCGATCGGCAGTTGGCCTGTGCCCCCGCCGTCTCCACGCCGGGCCGCGCCTACCTCGGCGCGATGGCGGCCGCCGCCAACTACGGGCGGGCCAACCGGCAGTTGCTGACCGAGGCGGCGCGGCGCGCCTTCGCCACCGCCGCGCAGACCGGGCTCGATCTGGTCTACGACGTCTCCCACAACATCGCCAAGATCGAGACCCATGAGGTGGACGGGGTGGCGCGCCGGCTGTGCGTCCACCGCAAGGGCGCCACCCTGGCTCTCCCGCCCGGCCACCCGGACCTGCCCGCGGATCTCGCCGACTTCGGGCATCCCGTGCTGGTTCCCGGCACGATGGGAACGGCGTCGTACGTGATGGCCGGCGTCGCCGGAAACGACGCGTTCGCCTCCGCCGCCCATGGCGCGGGGCGCCTCTGGAGCCGCCACCAGGCACTGCACCGGGTCCGCGGCGAGCAACTGCGCGACGAACTGGCGTCCAGGGGAATCGCCGTCAGGCCGTCCTCCTGGCGCGGCCTGGCCGAAGAGGCCCCCGACGCCTATAAGGACGTCGACCTGGTCGTGCGCGCTGCCGAAGGCGCGGGGCTCGCCCGGCCGGTGGCCCGCCTGGTCCCGCTGGGCGTCGTCAAGGGCTAGCGCTGGCGCAGCGTTGCGCGCGGTGGACGGCTCATCGGTGCGGGTGCCGGCGTCCCGGCTCCGGGCAGCCACCGGGCTGTGCGCGGTGGGCCGGGGTCGCCAACCGGGTTCGCCGGGGCGCGTTTTACGCTACTGGGTGTTGGTCGACTCGGGGGGCCGAAGGGGACGGGGGGCCGATGAACAACGCGACCGAGGTGTTCTTGCCACTGCAGGCGGACGATCCGCCCATGGTGGCCGGTTACCGCCTCGCCGCCCGGCTGGGCGCGGGTGGAATGGGCCGGGTCTATCTGTCGCACACACCAGGCGGCCGACCGGTGGCCATCAAGGTGGTGCGGCCCGAACTGGCCGACGACCCGGACTTCCGGCGGCGGTTCCGCCGGGAGATCAAGGCGGCCCAGCGGGTCCGGGGCGCCTACACCGCCGAGTTGATCGACGCGGACGCGGACGGCGTACCGCCTTGGCTGGCCACGCTCTATGTGCCCGGGCCCTCGCTGGCGGAGGCCGTCGCCCGGCGCGGACCGCTGCCGGTGCCGGCGGTGCTGTGGCTGATGGCGGGGGTGGCCGAGGCGCTCCAGGCCATCCACGGAGCGGGAATCGTGCACCGGGACCTGAAGCCGTCGAACGTGCTGCTGGCCGCCGACGGCCCGCGTGTGATCGACTTCGGCATCTCGCAGACCTCCGACGTCACCTCCCACACGGCCTCGGGCTACGCCGTCGGCACCCCCCAGTTCATGGCCCCCGAGCAGGCGTCCGCGGGTGAGGTCACGGCGGCGTCCGACATCTTCGCGCTCGGCCAGACGGCGGCCTTCGCGGCGCTGGGCGAGCCCCTGTACGGGGACGGCCCCTCGGTCAGCGTGCTGTACCGGATCGTGCACTCGAAACCCGACCTGTCCCCTCTGCCCGCCGAGCTCCGTTCGCTGATCGCACGGTGCCTCGCCGCCGATCCGGCGGAGCGCGCCACCCCGGCGGAGGTGGTCGACCGATGCCGGCGGCAGTTGGGTCCGGACGCCGACGCGGGCGCGGGGCCCGCGGTCTGGCGGGAGGTCACGGGGCCGGAGGTGACGGTTCCGCCGCCCGTGCCCGTCCCCACCTCGTTCTACACGCCGCCGTTGCCCTCGCCGGGGCAGCAGACGGCGCGGGACGGGCAGCGGGTGCGCCCCCGACGCACCGCGGTGATCACGGGCGCCGTCATGACGGCGGCCGTGCTGCTGCTGACGGCCCTGGGCTGGGCGGTCATGGATGGGACGGCCGGGCTTCGCCACGGGAACGCCGCCAAGTCCTCGACGTCCGGTCCGACCACATCCGCGGGGTCGTCGGGATCCGCACGGTCCTCGGCGACCTCCCGGGGATCCCTGGCGGCCGCGGGGGCCGACGACCGGGAGGGGGCGGCCCCGGGTCCCTCGCCGAGCACGCGCGCCTCGCCGCTGCCCGATCCGTATCCGATCCAGTTTCTGGACGAGAAGAGCTCGCTGAGCCTGGGGGAGGACCCGATCAGCCGCAAGGACCGCAAGGGCGACCTCCGCTTGGCCTGCACCCGGATCGACTGCTCGCTGGAGAGCGACACCAGCAGGATGAACGTCCTGTACGGCAAGACGCCCGGTTCCCTCGACGAATGCCGCACCATGGTCAAGGGCATCAAACGGCACAGTCTCTCCATGTTCGCGGTGGCGGCCGGCAGCCAGATCTGCGTCGAGAACCGCTCGGGAGACGTGGCGCTGGTCGTGATCCAGCAGAAGTCGACCGCGATGCCGGACAGCGGGAGCAGTTTCGTGACCGCGGACGTGACGGTCTGGCGGGCGCCCTAGCGGCCGGCTCGCTTCGGGAGGCGGGCCGGGCCGCCTTCGGGGCCCGCCGCTGTCGGTAGCGCGTGGAAGGATGTGCGCACTCCGGGGCGGGACGCGTACGCGAGGGGGGACGGCGTGGGGACGGTGGGGAACGGGGCCGCGTCGACCGGGCGAAGGGCGCGGGCGCTGTGTGCCGACGGCGCGCGGCTGCACGAAGCCGCGCATGCCCTGATCGGCGATCACCGCCGAGCGCTGGACGCGGTGCGGGCGGCTCTCGCGCCGCTGCGGGCGGAACTCGTCGCCCGGGAACTGGCGGAGATCCCCGTCGGCCGGCTGAAGGACGTCACCGAGGGCCGGCTCAGGATCGCGGCGATCGAGGCGGCCGGGTTCACCTCCGTCGGGGACGTCCACCGGGCGAGTCGGTACGAGTTGCGGCAGCTGCCCGGGGTGGGCGAGCAGACCGCGGACCGGGCGCTCGCCGCCGCCCGGCAGATCGCGGCGGCCGTCGAGGAGACCGTCACCGTGCGCGTCGACGTCGATCGTCCCGACCCGCGCACCACAGCGCTGCTCGTCGCCCTGCACACCCTCGTCGAGGCGGGCCCCGAACTGCATCGCGCCCTGGACGCGGCCGCCCGGCTCGAGGAGCGACTCGCAGCGCTGCTGCCGACGGCCCGGCCCGCCGCGGGGCGGCTGCGGATGGCGCTCGCCGGGCGAGGCAAAAGGGAGGCCGCGCTCTCCGCGGTGGCCGAGATCGGCGACGTCGTCGCCGACGCCGTCGCCCGCGGCGTACCGCTGCTGCTCGCCCAGGCGTCCGCCGACCTGCTTCGCCATCCCGCCTCCGACATCGAGGCCCGGGTCGACTTCGAGCTGCGTTCGGCCGAGTACTACGGCCTGCTCGCCGAGGTCTCGGCGCACCGCCCCGACACCGCGGCCGGGGAGGGCTTCCTGCCCGCCGAGGTCGCCGAGCGGGTCCGCGCCCAGCCGCTGGACGACACCCACCGCCGGGTCTCGCTGCGCGGATACCAGTCCTTCGGCGCCCGTTTCGCGCTCGCCCAGCGCCGAGTCGTGCTCGGCGACGAGATGGGGCTCGGCAAGACCGTCCAGGCCATCGCGGCCCTCGCCCATCTCGCCGCCGAGGGACACAGCCACTTCCTGGTGGTCTGCCCGGCGAGCGTCCTGATCAACTGGACCCGGGAGATCGGTGTCCGCAGCGCCCTGCGCGCGCTTCCGGTGCACGGCCCCGACCGGCTGGACGCGTACGCGCAGTGGCACGAACGCGGAGGCGTCGCCGTGACCACGTTCGACACGCTGCGCACCCTGCCCGCTCCGGACGGTGCGCCGCCGGCCATGCTCGTCGTGGACGAGGCGCACTACGTGAAGAACCCCGGCACCCGCCGCGCCAAGGCCGCCACGGTGTGGACGCGGGCCTGCGAGCGTGTGCTGTTCCTCACCGGCACGCCGATGGAGAACCGCGTCGACGAGTTCCGCGCACTGGTCGGACACCTCCGCCCCGAACTGCTGCCGGAGATCGGCCAGGGCACGGGAGCCGCCGGACCGCAGGCGTTCCGTGCCGGTGTCGCTCCGGCCTATCTGCGCCGCAACCAGGAGGACGTCCTCACCGAACTGCCCGCGCTGATGCACACCGACGAGTGGGAGGAGCTGAGCGCCGCCGACCTGGACGCCTACCGCGGGGCGGTGGCCGAGGGGAACTTCATGGCGATGCGCCGGGCCGCGTACGCCGACCCCGAGCACTCCGCCAAACTGCACCGGCTGCGCGAACTGGTGGCGGAGGCCGCCGAGACCGGGCTGAAGGTGGTGGTGTTCTCGTACTTCCGTGAGGTGCTCTCCGCCGTGCGGGCCGCCCTCGGCGAGGAGGTGGTCGGGACTGTCTCCGGCGGTGTCCCCGCAGCCCGCAGGCAGCGTCTGGTCGACGAGTTCACGGCCGTCGAGGGACACGCGGTGCTGCTCGCCCAGATCGAGGCGGGCGGCACCGGGCTCAACCTTCAGTCTGCCTCCGTGGTCATTCTGTGCGAGCCGCAGGTCAAGCCGACGCTGGAGCACCAGGCCGTGGCCCGCGCGCATCGCATGGGGCAGGTACGCGCGGTCCAGGTGCACCGGCTGCTGGCGCAGGACAGCGTGGACGAACGGCTGCTGAGCATTCTGAAGAACAAGGACCGCCTGTTCGACGCCTACGCCCGGCGCAGCGATGTCGCGGAGGCCACCCCCGACGCGGTGGACGTCTCGGACGCGGCTCTGGCCCGCCGTATCGTCGAGGAGGAGCAGCGCAGGCTGGCGGGCGAGCCGGTGTGACCGCCGGGCGCGTCGCACCGCCGCTCGGCCGTGGCGCGGATGCCGGAGCGCGGGCCCGCAGTGCGCATCGGGCTCAGCCGCCGGACGGACCGGTGCCCGCCAATCCCGTCTTCAGACCCGCTCCGCACAGCGGGACCACCGCGCCGCGCGCCCCGAGTTCCTCCTCCCGCACCGCCGCCCAGGACACCACCCCGGTCGATTCGACGTAGAGCCCACGGGACGCCAGATCCCTTTGGGCCTCGCGGATCTGATGCTCCGTCACCGTGAGGAACCTGCCGCCCGAGTCGCGGACCGCGCGCAGGATCTGCCGGGCCCGGGGCGGCCGGGGGATCGCGATGCCCTCCGCGAACGTGGGGGCCGTGGCCGTGGCGTCCACCAGGTCGTCGGCGCCCTCCTGCCATGCGTGGGCCAGTGGGGCGACCGCCTCCGCCTGCACCGCGTACAGTGCGGGTCGCCGCTCGATCAGGCCGGACGTGTACAGCTCGGCGACGGCGAGGGCGGCGCCCAGCAGCAGCGTGCCGTTGCCGACGGGCAGCACGAGCACCTCGGGGAGCCGCCCGCCCAGGTCCTCCCACAGTTCATGGACATACGTCTTCGTGCCGTGTAGGAAGAACGGGTTGAAGACGTGCGAGGCGTAGAACACCTCCGGCTCGTCGGCCCGTTCGCGTGCCGCTTGCGCCGCCGCCTCGCGGTCGCCGTCCACCACGTGCACCCGTGCCCCGTGCGCCCCGATCTGCTCCAGCTTCTTGGCGGACGTGCCCGCGGGGACGTACACCGTGCAGGGCAGTCCGGCCCGGGCGCAGTACGCGGCGATCGCCGTGCCTGCGTTTCCACTGCTGTCGGCGACCACCTCCCGCGGCCCCAGCCGCAGGGACAGCTCGGCCAGCAGCACAGCGCCCCGGTCCTTGAAGGACAGCGTCGGCATCAGGTAGTCGAGCTTGGCCGAGACGCCGTCCTCCAGTTCCACGAGCGGCGTACGGCCCTCGCCGAGACTGATCGACGGTGCGGGCAGCGGCAGCACCTCCGCGTACCGCCACAGCGAGTTCACCCGCCCGCCGAGGGACTTGAGCGGGGCGGGGGTCGGCGCGAAGTCCAGGTCCAGCGGGCCCCGGCAGACGGGGCAGCACCAGGCCAGGGATTCGGCGGCGACGCGTGTTCCGTCCACCGGGCAGTAACAGTCCGGCAAGGGTGTCATATGAGCAGCGTAGATGCCCCTGACCAGGACATCGCGCTATGTGTGCGTGGCGTCCCCGATGTGCGCGTACTACTCCTCGTCCTCGTACCCGGGGTGGGGCACGGGTTCGGTGACCCAGCCCGCCGCCAGGACGAGGCGGGAGGTGCGGTGCACGGCGAGGAAGCCGAAGGGGCGGTCGAAGTCCGCCTCGACGGTGGTCGTCACATACCGGCGCTCCGGTATCCCCCCGGGCATGGCGGCGAACGCGGTGACCGCGGCGGCGCGGAAGCCCAGCGCGCCGAACCGCGCCGTCGCCGACTGCCGGGCGGAACCGATCGCCAGGGGGGAGCCGCTGATGCCGGGGAAGTGCCCGCGGGTGGAGTCCCGCGCCGCGGTCAGGCCGAACAGCCGGTGCCGGGCGAGCAGATCGTGATGTGCGGTCATGTCGTAGGCCACGGTGGTCACTTCGAGCGTCGGCGGTTGTGGTGTCACACGGCGCACCCGCCGTACGCGCAGACCCGGCCCCACGTCCCCGAACGGCATCCGGGTGCCGTTCACGGACGGGTGCCGTCCGAGGAGGACGTCCACTCCGGTCCTCAGCACCGCGGCGGGCGTCATCCGCTCCTCGCCGAGCAGGAGACGGACGTCGATGCCGTTGGTGCCCAGTACCCTCAGCTCGGTGACGGACCCCTCGGGCGTGTCCGCCACGGCGACCCGGTCCAGCAGGGAGCTCTCGCGTCTCAGTCCCAGCAGCGTCCGGTCCCGCCACGGCCCCTGCTCCGGCGTGACGGGCCACTCCTCGAAGGGGCGCAACCACTCGGTCCGCAGGGCGAGCGCGCTCGCCAGGACGAGTTCGGTGTCCTCCGTCAACGCGATCGGCATACGGTCGAGCAGGCCTCCGGTCCGCTTCTGCGCCCAGGCGTCCAGCGCACCCCGGTCGGTGCTCTCGTCGCCCGTGAGCACCCCGTGCGTGTCCGCGGGCAGTCCCGACTCCCACTCGGCGCGCAGTTCCAGGGTGCGGTCGGTCCACAGCCCGAGTGCCGCGTCGAACCCTCGCAGGGCGCGCAGGGCTTCGAGCAGCTCCCGGGCCGCGGGCGCCGCCCGGTCCGCGGGGAGCCCGACCGCCTCGGCCAGTTCGGCCCGGGCCGCGCCATCGGCGCCGTCCGCCAGGAAGGCGAGCAGGGGCCAGACACCGACGGCCGACAGGACGGTGCCGTCCTCGACCGCCCCGAACCACCGGGTGGTCAGCCCGGCGACCGCCTCGACCGTCGCCCTGGTGACCCGCATGCCGCCCCCAGCCCCACCGCACTCAGCACGCGCCCGTACATCTGTTCTGCGCGCTCCGTCGAGGAGCACGGTACCTCTGTCCGTACCTCCGCCGCCCGGGTCACCGCAGCGCCGAACGGCTCGCTCGACACTGGCACCCACGACTGGGGCAGGGTGCCCTGCGACGGGGGGCACCAGGCCGGGATCCTCGCGAACTTCCGGCCGCCGGAGGGCTATTCCCCGGACGACGCCGGGGTCGACGAGACGGCCGGCGACAGATGCCGTGCGCTGGAGGGCTCGTACGCGATGGACACCGTTGCCGTACCGGCCGACTTCGACGTCTACCACGTCACGCCCGGCCGCGACATCCGAGCCTCCGGCGACCGATTCCGACACGTTCTTCGTCCATTACGACCGGGGACAGCGCACTTCTGGAAGACAGCGCGGCAGTCACCGCCCGCAAGGCTCTGGGCCTTGCCGCGACTACGCCGTTGCGCCCCGACGACGGCGCCGAGGGCGGTGACGCCGGTTCGGACGGTGGAAAGAAGGTGTGACGACGGTGAAAGAGGGGAGAAAGTGCCTGCGTAGGGCGTCGGCGCGCCCAAGTAATCACATCGAGTGATTCTTTGGCCTGTGCTTGCACAGCACAACCCACGGTTGCCACGCTGTTGCTGTCTGTACAAACTGATGGGAGCGGCCAGTGACTTTCGGTGAGCAGCCGGCGTATCTGCGTGTCGCGGGTGATCTCCGTCAGAAGATCGTCGACGGTCTGCTGCCACCGCACACCCGTCTTCCCTCCCAGGCCCGTATCCGCGAGGAGTACGGCGTCTCGGACACGGTCGCCCTGGAGGCGCGCAAGGTGCTGATGGCCGAGGGGCTGGTCGAGGGCCGCTCCGGGTCGGGCACCTATGTGCGGGAGCGGCCGGTGCCCCGCCGGGTGGCCCGTTCCGGGTTCCGGCCGGAGAGCGGTGCCACACCGTTCCGTCAGGAGCAGGCGGAGCTCTCCGCGCGCGGCACCTGGGAGTCCCGCAGTGAACGGACGGAGGCGAGCGGCGCCATCGCCGAGCGGCTGGCCGTCCAGCCGGGCGACAGCGTGATGTGCACGAAGTACGTGTACCGGGACGCGGGTGAGGTGATGATGCTCTCCACGTCGTGGGAGCCCCTCGCCGTCACCGGCCGCACCCCCGTGATGCTCCCCGAGGAGGGGCCGCTCGGCGGTATGGGGGTCGTCGAGCGCATGGCGGCCATCGACGTGATCGTGGACAACGTCACCGAGGAGGTCGGCGCCCGCCCCGGGCTCGCCGAGGAGCTGCTGGCGCTCGGCGGAGTCCCCGGTCATGTGGTGCTCGTCGTCCAGCGGACGTACTACGCCTCGGGCCGACCGGTGGAGACGGCGGACGTGGTCGTGCCGGCGGACCGCTACCGGGTGGCCTACCACCTGCCCGTGAAGTAAGGGCCGGCTCACCGGGCCCCGCCCGGCGGCATCCGATCGGCTCGCCTCTCCCCTCCAACACGCCCGGCCTTCGCGGCGGTTGTTATCCGGCCGTTCTCCGGGCAGCGACCGGGACCCGTCATGCGCGCACCGAGGGCGTATTGGGCGGCGCATTCGACGGCGCACGCCCCCTTGGGTGTGGCCGGTTGCGTACCTCTTTGTGAAAAGGCGTATTCGCTGAGTAAAGGTTAGGCGTAGGCTCGGGCATATGCGCAGTGCGGTTTCCTTGGTGGTCGGGGCCCGGCGAGAGCCGAGAACGGGAAGTGGAGGGGCGGCATGAACGACAGCACGGTCGCTCTTCCCTGGCTCGTCATACGGCAGGACGACAACGGCAACCGCTACCGCGTGGGCAGGTACGCGACCCGTGCCGAAGCCCAGAAGATCGTGGACGGCTTCGAGGACCGCGGTCACAAACAGCTCTACTGGGTCGAGCGCGTCGGGCCTAACGCGGCCAAGTGAGAGGGGTCCGTCCCGAGCGCCCGGTGCGCCGTCCGCTCCCGTAGGCTCCGGCGCATGACGCAACCGATCGTGGTGGTCGGAGCCGCCCTGGTGGACGGCGGCCGCCTCCTGGCCGCCCGCCGCAGCGCTCCGGTGGAGCTCGCCGGACGCTGGGAACTCCCCGGCGGCAAGGTCGAACCCGGCGAGAGCCCCGAGCAGGCCCTGGTGCGTGAGCTGCGCGAGGAACTGGGTGTGACGGCCGAGCCGGTCGAGCGGGTGCGGGGGGAGTGGCCGCTGAAGCCGGGACATGTGCTGCGGATCTGGGTCGCACGGCTCCTCGACGGTGCCCCCGAGCCGCTCGAGGACCACGACGAACTGCGCTGGCTGACCCCCGAAGAGGTCTGGGACGTGGACTGGCTCGATCAGGACGTGGCGGCCGTCGACGCCGTGCTCGCCGTCTGGAAGCGCCGCTGACCCCGTCCGGGTTTCCGAGCCCCGTGCGGGTGCCCGATTCCTGGTGCGGTGGTCCGCGCGCCTGTATGGAATCCGTAAAGCCCGTGCCGTTGTTGTGCACGGGCCCGGACGGTGTGCAGGCCCGATCTCATGCGTCCGACGTGCGGGAAAGCCGCGACCGGGATCCCGGTACGCCCGCCGGTCGTCCCGGTGGGGCCCGGTGCGGCTGAGACGTGTGGTGCTCCGGGGGCCGGCGCCCCATACGCCGTTCGTGCCACCGTGCGCCCTGGTGGGCGGTAAGGCGCCAGTGATATCGGGTATGTGCCCATTAACCCCACGAAACCGGACATGGGTGGGCTTTTGGGCCTGGGAAGTGATCGGCGTGCTCGACACTCAAGGCGACAGCGCCGAGTGGACGTTCCCCGCTGACCCCGGTGCGGTACGGACCGCCCGCGCCGTAGTCCGGGGCCAGCTGCGCACGTGGGGGCTCGACGAGCTCGGGGACGTCGCCGCGCTGCTGGTCAGCGAGCTGGTGACCAACTCCCTGCGGCATGCCGCGGGTCCCATCGGTGTGCGCATGGTCCGCAGCGACGGTTCGGCCCCCGGTCTGCTCGTCGAGGTCTCCGACCCGCTCCCCGATCCGCCCCGGCAGCGTGACGCCGCCCACGACGACGAGGACGGCCGCGGGCTGCAGTTGGTCGCGCACTCCTCGCGTCGCTGGGGCACCCGGCCGGCGAATTCCGGCAAGACGGTCTGGTTCGAGCTCGCCGTTCCCGGTTGACCGCGGCTCCTTCCGGCGGTGCCCCGGTGCGGGCGCGATGGCCCGGTGTGCGGACGGACCGACAGGATCGCGCCACCGACGGTGAGGGATCTCTGTGGTTCGAGGGGGCGTCACCTGGTTAGAAGACTGGGAGTATGACCCGGCCGGTCCAAAAAGCATCGGGACCGGCCTGTGATCGTGAACACCGTGTTGTGCGGCACCGTAGTGCTGGATACTGCGGGCAGCCGCCCCCGGTGACCGGTGCCGGACGCGGTGAGCTGGAGGGGACGGTTCGCGTGAGCGAGATACCAGCGAAGGCCACGGAGTCCGAGGACCCGTCGGGCGGCGCGACGGACGGGGCCGCGGTCGATGCAGCCGCGGCCGCCGAGGCGCGTGACGCCGCGGGCGGTGCGATGTGGCAGAGCAGCCCGCCCGGCTCCATCTACGACTACATCAAGGTCGCCTCGTTCTCCATCGGCCCCGACGGGCATGTGGAGCAGTGGAGCCTGCGGGCGGAGAACATCTTCGGCATCCCTGCCGAGCGGGCCGTCGGCCTGGACCCCATCGAGGCGTTCATCACGCCTCAGCTGCGCGAGCGCGGGCAGCGCAAGATGGCCGAGATCCTCGACGGCCGCGAGTGGACCGGTGTCATCCCGTTCCGCACGCCCGGCGGGCGAGGGACCGAGGGCCTGGCCGAGGTCTATGTGATGCCCACCACAACGGAGCACGGCGAACGAGCCGCCGTGTGCATCATCGTCGACGTCCGCACGCTGCGCAGCATCGAGACCGACCTTGCCGCCTCGCAGTCGATTTTCGGTCAATCTCCTTTCGGATTCCTGCTGATCGACCCCGACCTGCGGGTACGGCGAGCCAACCAGCGGTTCGCGTCCACCTTCGGCGGCACTCCTGACGACCACCGTGGCCGTTCCGTCCACGACTATCTGCAGTCCCCCGAGGCCGAGCGCGTCGCCGCGACCCTGCGAAGGGTCCTGGAGACCGGCGACTCGATCACGGACATGCACGTCACCGGCTTCGTCCCGGGCTCCGAGGAGCGCAAGCACTGGTCCGTCAACCTCTACCGCGTGCACAGCGGCAGCGGCCGCCCCATCGGTGTGGCCTGGCTCGGGACCGACATCACCGCCCGCCGTGCCGCCGCGCGTGAGGCCGCGGCCGCCCGCCGCAACCTCGCCCTGCTGAACGAGGCCGGCGCGCGCATAGGGAACTCCCTCGACCTGGAGACCACCGCGCGGGAACTCCTCGACGTGGTCGTCCCCGGCTTCTGCGACCTCGCCACCGTCGACCTGTACCAGGGCCTCCTGGTCGGCGACGAGACCCCCGCCGGACTGGCCGACGGCAGCGCCGAGTTGCGGCGCGTGGCGTTCGCCAGCGCGGTCTCGGACGCCCCCTTCGGCGGCGGGACCGCGCCCGTGTCCGTCGGGGCCGTGTTCCACTACGCCTTCAACTCGCCGTGCGCGGACGCCCTGCGCACGGCGCGCCCCCGGCACGTGCCCGCCGAGGACGGCGGTCTGATCCAGTCCACGCTCGCGGTCCCGATGGTCGCGCACGACACGGTGGTGGGCCTCGCCCAGTTCTCCCGCACGAAGGGGAGCGAGCCGTTCGGGGAACGCGACCGGGCGCTCGCGGTGGAACTTGCGGCGCGCGCGGCCGTCTGCATCGACAACGCCCGGCTCTACCGGCGCGAGCACGAAAGGGCGTTGATACTCCAGCGGTCCCTGCTGCCGCCGGGCGACCCGGAGGCCTCCGGCCTCGACATCGCCTGCCGCTATCTGCCGGGCAACGCGGCGACCGGGCGCCCCAGCGAGGTGGGCGGCGACTGGTTCGACGTCATCGAACTGCCCGGCCACCGCACGGCGCTGGTCGTGGGCGACGTCATGGGCCGGGGGCTGCGCGCCGCCGTCGCCATGGGCGAACTCCGCACGGCCGTAAGGACCTTGGCGCAGCTCGACCTCGAACCCGCGGAGGTCCTCGCCCAGCTGGACGAGATCGCACGCGGCCTCGGCGCACCCGGCGGTGTCCAGCAGGCCACCCGCGCCGCCCGCCGGCCCCGCGAGGCGGACCTTTCCGAGGTGTACCTGGCGACCTGCGTCTACGCGGTCTACGACTCCGTCACCCGCCGCTGCACCTTCGCCAACGCGGGTCACCTGCCTCCGGTGCTCGTCGAACCCGGCGAGGCGGCGCTGATGCTGGACGTGCCGCCCGGCATGCCGCTGGGTGTGGGAGGCGAGCCGTTCGAGGAGGTGGAGGTCGAACTGCCGGAGGGGGCCCTGCTCGCGCTCTACACGGACGGCCTGGTCGAATCCCGCGACCATCCGCTGGACGAGGGCCTGCGGGCGTTCGTGGGAGCACTCACCGACCCCTCGCAGCCGCTCGAGGACGTCTGCGACCACGTCCTGAACACCCTCGACACCCACCACGGCGAGGACGACATCGCGTTGCTGATGGCCCGTGTCCAGGGGCTGTCGGCCGAGTCGGTCGGCGACTGGACGCTGCCGCGTGAGCCGCGCAGTGTGGGGCGGGCCCGCGAGTACGCGCGCGGCCAGCTGCTCGCCTGGGACATGGAGCCGCTGGTGGACACGACGGAGCTGCTCGTCAGCGAGCTGGTCACCAATGCGCTGCGGTACGGCGAGGGGGAGATCAGGCTGCGGTTGCTGCTCGACCGGACGCTGGTGTGCGAGGTGTGGGACTCGGGACTGGTCCAGCCGCGCCGTCGCCGCGCCCGGGACACGGACGAGGGCGGCCGGGGACTCCAGCTGGTCGGGCTGCTCTCCGCGGCCTGGGGATCCCGCCGCACGCCGCGCGGGAAGACCGTGTGGTTCGAACTCCCGCTGCCTGACGGCGAGAACGGACTCACGGACCCCGCGGAGGCGTTGCTGAGCCTGTTCTGAGCGGGTCCGTCGCGGCGCGCGGTACCGGTCCGGTTGTGGGAGGGCTCGTCACCTCGCACCATCCTTGCGGTACGGGGCACCGGCACCCGCCGAGTTCGGCCGCGGCGTCCGCCGAACGCATGGCGGCACCGCAACCTCTGCAGCGAGGTGTCGCTCGTCCGGGTGGACGGTCAACTCCACCAGATCGGCCTCGTGATGCTCCCTGCCCTCGGCATCGAGCCACGTGCCCATGCTTGGGGCCGTCGAGCCCGTTCAAGATTCCCCAGCCGAGACCTGCCTCTCCCGTCCACAACCTCCTTGGACAGAACAGCTAGGGCGCTCTCGTCTCGTCCGGGAGCGGGCTCTGCGGTGGTGCCGGCCGGAACAGTTCACCCCCGTCGCGCCGGCCCCGTGTGCCCGGTCCGCCGTAGCTCGCGGGACCGCCGTCGCCCGGGTGGCCCGGTCGCCCGGCGGTCCGGTGGGGAGCGTCGAGCAGGATGCCGCCGAGCACGGCGCCGCCCGTCCACAGGCCCTCTCCGTACGGAGTCCCGTACGCCCGCACGTCGCGCTCCGCGAGCTGCCGGGCCCGCCGGGCGAGCGCATCGGCCTCGCGGGCGTCGGCGAGGGCGTCGGCGGGCGCGGGGACGGGGGGCGTTTCGGTGCTCTCGGCCGCGTGCAGCCGCCGCTCCGCCTCGGCGAGCCGTGTCCGCGCCTCGCAGTGGACGGCACCGCGATGGGTCGTCACATGGTCCGACGCGGCACGGACGGCGACGCGGGCGACGAGCAGGGCCCGCTGGAGCCGCGCAAGCGCGCGCGACCCGTCCGGCACCCGGTGCAGTGCCCGGTCCAGCCCGGTCGCCACCTGCTCGATCCGGCGCAGGGCGTCGAGCGGGTCATTCTGCTCACGGGCGTCCCGCTCGCCCTTCGGGCCGGATCCCCCGCCGTCCGCCTCCTCCCGCACCGCCGCCACCACCGACTCCCCGTGCGAGATCCGGCCGTGCAGATCGGCTCGGGCCGTCCCGGTGTCCGGTTCTGCGCGGGCCTCCGCCAGATCGGCCTCCGCGGCGGTCACAGCGGCGGGCAGCTCTCGCGCGGCGGCGCTCAGGTCCGCGGCGTGCCGGGTGACACCGTCGAGGAGCAGCACCGCCTGGTCGACGGCAGCCTCGGCCGCGCGCAGGGCGGCCACCGCGTCCTCCGTCCCGCCCCCGTCCAGGGCCTGGCGGGTCCGGTTGAGGCAGGCCGTGGCGAGGACGAGCCGGTCCTTCGCCTCCTCGTCGTGGCCCGCGACCGGGAGATACGCGGTGAGCGCATATCCCTCGCGCAGCCCGGCGAGCGTGCCGTCCGCCTCCGCGACCCGTGCCGTCAGCTCCCGGAAGCGTGTCTCGGTGTGCTCCAGCGCCTGGGGCGCGGTGCGTTCCAGCGCGCGTATCTGGTCGAATCCGGCGGCCGCCGCGTCCAGCCTCAGCCCGGCCGCCTCGCACCGCGCGAGGATCTCCTCCAGCAGCACCCGCCTGCGGCCCTCCCCGTCGTCGAGCCGCTGCCGCACCAGGAAGGCCCGGGCCAGTTCCGCCGCGGCGAACTCCAGCGCCTCGGCGGACAGACGCACCGCCTCGCTCCCCGACAGGGCCTCGGCCGCCCCGAGTTCCTCCCGGCTGGTGCGTACGCAGTCGTCGGTCAGGACCAGCAACCGCTGTGCCCGGCGGTCGAGTTCGTCCAGCGGCACGACGGCGGCCGCACCCGTGCCCGGTGTCGTGCGGGTCGCCGTACGGCGTATGCGCCGTATCGACGCGTACGCCGCCACGGCGACGGCGGCGACCACGGCGACCAGCGGGAGCACCAGGTCGGCGTCCGAGGTGGGGTTCCGCACGATCCCGGTCACCGCGACCACGACCACCGGCACCAGCACCGTCGCGCACACGACCGGCACCCTCCGCACGGCGCGGTACGCGGCGGCCCTGCACGGCCGGCGTCGACGGTGGGTCGGCGTCACAGTTCGGAGCGTATGGCCGATGGCGCGGCACCGCGAGCGGGATGCGCCCGATGTGGCAGACACGAACCCCCGGAAAGCATGTGGCCCTCCGTGACGGGTCGGTGCCATGATCCGGAGAAAACCTCACGGGGGGCCTGATGCCGCACGTCATGCCGCCGGGCGCCGTCCCGGTGGTCCTGGTCCACCCCGGCGTCGTCGGCACGTCCGCATGACGGCCGCCCGGACCGCCCTCACCCGCGACGACCTGGCCCCCCTCGCCCGTGCGGCGCTCGGCCGCACCCGTGTCCTCACCGGGGTGCGCCGGCTGCGCGGCGGAAGCAAGAAGGGCGTCTACCGTCTCGCCCTCGACGACGGCTCCACCGCGGTCGCCTACGTCTGGTCACCGGACGAGGACTACTGGGACGAGCAGCCCGCCGACCCCCACGACCCCTTTTCGCACGCCTCGGGCCTCGACCTGTTCACCGCGTCGTACGAGCGACTGACGGCCGTGGGCGTCCGCACGCCCCGCCTGCTGCTCGCCGACCCCACCCGTACGCACCTCCCGGCCGACGCGGCGGTCGTCGAGGACGTGCCCGGCGGCAGCCTGGAGGAACTGCTGGAGCACGACCCGTATGCGGCGGCGGCCACGCTGGCGGGGCTCGCCCGGGCGCTGGACGCGATGCGCGGTCACACCGCTCCAGCCTTCGGCAAGGTCGCCGTCGTCGACCGCGGCGGCAGCGCGCACGGCGGTTCGTGCGAGGCGGTCGTACGGGACCGCGCGCTGCGGCACATCGACGAGACCGCGGACCGTGAGCCCCGTGTCGCGGCGGTACGGGAACGGCTCAGGGACCGGGTGCACGCGCTCGCCGCGGCCGTCCGCCCGCGCGCCCGCCACTGCCTCGTCCACGGCGAACTCGGCCCGGACCACGTCCTGGTGGACGGGGAAGGCCGGCCGGTGCTGATCGACATCGAAGGCCTCATGTACTTCGACGTCGAGTGGGAGCATGTGTTCCTGGAGCTTCGCCTCGGCCCGCGCCACGCCCGTCTGAAGCCCCGTGACCTGGACGAGGACCGGCTGCGGCTGTACCGGTCGGCCATGCACCTTTCGCTCGTGGCGGGCCCGCTGCGCCTCCTGGAGGGTGACTTCGAGGACCGGGAGCCGATGCGGGCGATCGCCGAGTACAACCTCCGGCGGGTGCTGGAGAGCCTGGAGGACCGACCGCCGGGCATCGGCGTCCGCCGACCGCGGCCCTCGGATCCGTGACGGCCCGCGCGGTCGTCGAGGTCACGGACCCGCACCCCCGACGACCGTTACGAGGACCGCCTCCTGATCTTCGACCCCAGCCAGACCAGCGGGTCGTACTTGCGGTCCACCGCGCGTTCCTTCAGCGGGATCAGGGCGTTGTCCGTGATGTGGATGCCCTCGGGGCACACCTCCGTGCAGCACTTGGTGATGTTGCAGTAGCCGAGGCCATGAGCGTCCTGGGCGGCGCGTTTGCGGTCCAGGCCCGTGTCGTCGGCCGCGTCGAGCGGGTGCATGTCCAGTTCGGCCATCCGCATCAGGAACCGCGGGCCCGCGAAGACCTGCTTGTTCTCCTCGTGGTCGCGCACCACGTGGCAGGTGTCCTGGCACAGGAAGCACTCGATGCACTTGCGGAACTCCTGGGAGCGTTCCACGTCCTCCTGCATCATGCGGTACTCGCCGGGACCGAGGTCGGCGGGCGGCACGAAGGACGGGATCTCGCGCGCCTTGCGGTAGTTGAATCCCACGTCCGTCACCAGGTCGCGGATCACCGGGAAGGCCCGCAGCGGCGTCACCGTGATCGTCTCGTCCCGGTCGAACACCGACATCCGCGTCATGCACATCAGCCGCGGCCGTCCGTTGATCTCCGCCGAACACGAACCGCACTTGCCGGCCTTGCAGTTCCAGCGCACGGCGAGGTCCGGCGCCTGGGTGGCCTGCAGGCGGTGGATGATGTCCAGCACCACCTCGCCGTCGTTGACCTCGACCTTGAAGTCCTCCAGGTCCCCGCCCTGCACATCGCCGCGCCACACCTTGAAACGGGCCTTGTAGCTGCTCACTCGTACAGCTCCTCTTCGGCGAGGTACTTGACCAGCTCCTCCTTCTCGAAAAGGGCGAGCAGATCGGGGCGGATGGGTTCGGTGGTCTCCGAGGTGAGGGTGATCTGGCCGCGGACCGGGTCGGTCGCCGCCAGCCCGCCGGTGGGATCGGTGAGCGCGCACAGCAGATTGACGCGGCGCCAGGCGCGTTCCATCGCGGGGTAGTCCTCACGCGTGTGGCCGCCGCGCGACTCCGTGCGCTCCAGAGCGGCCCGCGCCACGCACTCGCTGACCAGCAGCATGTTCCGCAGGTCCAGGGCGAGGTGCCAGCCCGGATTGAACTGCCGGTGCCCCTCGACGCCCGCCCTGCGCGCCCGCACTCGCAGCTCCGCCAGCTTCTTCAACGCCTGCTGCATCTCCGACTCGCGGCGGATGATGCCCACCAGGTCGTTCATGGTCTGCTGGAGTTCCTGGTGGAGGGTGTAGGGGTTCTCCGCCGGGCGGCCCCGCTCCTCGACGTCCTCGCCGGGCACCGGTCCCTCGGCCGAGAACGGGCGCAGGGCCTCCGCCGCCGCCGTGTCCACCTGGGCGTCGTCCACCGTGGGGCGCGCCGCCGGCCCTGTCGCGTACTGGGCCGCGTGCAGGCCGGCGCGCCGCCCGAACACCAGGAGGTCGGAGAGCGAGTTGCCGCCCAGCCGGTTGGAGCCGTGCATACCGCCCGCCACCTCTCCGGCGGCGTACAGGCCCGGGACCCCGCGGGCCGCGGCCGTGTCCGAGTCGACGGCGACACCGCCCATCACGTAGTGGCAGGTCGGGCCGACCTCCATCGCCTCGGCGGTGATGTCGACGTCGGCCAGCTCCTTGAACTGGTGGTACATGGACGGCAGCCGGCGCCGGATGACCTCGGCGGGCATGCGGGTCGAGACGTCGAGGAAGACTCCGCCGTGCGGGGAGCCGCGGCCCGCCTTCACCTCGGCGTTGATGGCGCGCGCGACCTCGTCACGGGGGAGCAGCTCGGGTGGGCGCCGGTTGTTGTCCGGGTCCTCGTACCAGCGGTCGCCCTCCTCCTCCGTCTCCGCGTACTTCTCCTTGAAGACGTCGGGGATGTAGTCGAACATGAACCGCTTGCCCTCGGAGTTCCTCAGGACTCCGCCGTCGCCGCGCACCGACTCGGTGACGAGGATCCCCTTCACCGAGGGCGGCCAGACCATGCCCGTGGGATGGAACTGCACGAACTCCATGTTCAGCAGCGGGGCCCCGGCGAGCAGCGCCAGCGCGTGCCCGTCCCCGGTGTACTCCCACGAGTTCGACGTCACCTTGAAGGACTTGCCGATGCCGCCCGTCGCGATGACGACGGCGGGCGCCTCCAGGACGAAGAAGCGGCCCGACTCGCGCTCGTACGCGAAGACGCCCGACACCCGGTCCCCGTCCTTGAGGATCCTGGTGACCGTGCACTCCTGGAAGACCTTCAGCCGGGACTCGTAGTCCCCGGTCTCCTTCTCGTCCTCCTGCTGGAGCGCCACGATCTTCTGCTGGAGTGTGCGGATCAGCTCCAGGCCCGTACGGTCGCCGACGTGCGCGAGACGCGGGTACTCGTGCCCGCCGAAGTTGCGCTGCGAGATGCGCCCGTCCTTCGTGCGGTCGAAGAGGGCGCCCCAGGTCTCCAGCTCCCAGACCCGGTCGGGTGCCTCCCGCGCGTGCAGTTCGGCCATCCGCCACTGGTTGAGGAACTTCCCGCCGCGCATGGTGTCGCGGAAGTGCACCTGCCAGTTGTCGTGCGGGTTGGCGTTGCCCATGGACGCCGCGATGCCGCCCTCCGCCATCACCGTGTGCGCCTTGCCGAACAGCGACTTGCAGATCACGGCGGTACGGGCGCCCCGCTCACGGGCCTCGATGGCGGCCCTGAGGCCGGCGCCGCCCGCGCCGACCACGATCACGTCCCACTCCTGCCGGTCGACCACGGACATCAGAAGAACCTCGGATCGTCGAAGGCGCCGGACGCCACCAGGTACACGTAGAAGTCGGCGAGTGCCACGCTGACCAGGGACGCCCATGCGAGGAGCATGTGCCGGGCGTTCAGCCGGCTGACGAACTGCCAGGCCCCGTAGCGCACCGGATGCTTGGAGAAGTGCTTGAGCTTGCCACCGACGATGTGCCGGCAGGAGTGGCAGGAGAGGGTGTAGGCCCAGATCAGCACGATGTTCACCAGGAAGACCAGGGTGCCGAGCCCCATGTGGCCCCAGCGGTAGTGCTCGTCGCGGAAGGCGAGCACGGTGTCGTACGTGAGCACACCCGCCACGAGGAGTGCCGCGTAGAAGAAGTACCGGTGGATGTTCTGCAGGACGAGCGGGAAGCGGGTCTCACCGCTGTACGTGCGATGCGGTTCCGCCACCGCGCAGGCCGGGGGCGACAGCCAGAAGCCGCGGTAGTAGGCCTTGCGGTAGTAGTAGCAGGTCAGCCGGAAGCCGAGCGGGAAGATCAGGATGATGATCGCCGGCGAGATGCCCCACCAGCTGCCGAAGAGATCGGCGTTCGGGCCCGCGTGCATGGTCCGGCACCGCTCCGCCAGACACGGGGAGTAGAACGGCGAGACGTACGGCGCCGCGTAGTAGTCCGCATCGGCGAAGGCGCGCCAGGTCGAGTACACGATGAAGGCCAGCAGCCCGGCCGCGGTGGCGGCCGGTGCCAGCCACCAGCGGTCGGTGCGCAGATGCGGGGCGGTGATCGCGGCGCGCGTCCCGGTCCGCACGCCGCCGAGTGGATGGTCTTCCGTGCCGGGGGGTTCCGTGTCAGTGGCCAACGCACCTTCTCCTCTGTCGGGGGCTCGGCTCGCCTACTCCGTCGGGACGGGGTTCCGCACCGGCTCAGGGGGCGTGCCGGTCACGGGCACCGAGACCCTCGTCGTCGGAGTCCGTCCACAGCGTGCTGTCGTACGGCGTGTCGGGGATGGTGACGAGATCGGGCCGCCGGGTCGAGGCAGCGGTGGAGGCCGTCTCGCGCAGCAGTGCCACGCTCTCGCGCAGATGGTCGACGTCGGCGCGGACGCGGCGTATGTCGAGCCCACCACCGCCGATCTGTTGCTCCAGCCGACCCACCGACCGGCAGAGCTCGTCGAGGCAGCGCTGGACGGATGTCAGTTCGTCGTGCACGGACATGACGTGACCTCGCTTCCACGGGTCCTGGGGACCAGGGTGGCAACGCGCGTGCGCCTGCGAGTGTCGCGCGTCACACCGGCCGGTGTGAAGGGACGTGCAGCGATTGGCACCGGCGTGTCGCCGTGTACGAGTGCAAATTCGAATCGCCGGCCCGTCGGGGGCCGGAAGGGGCAGGGCGTATCGGGGAAGGCGCGGGGCCCGGGCCCGCGGATCCGGCCTCCGGGTGTGTGTGAGCCAGTCGGGTGACCTTCCCGGCTCACGTCGTCGTGTCGCCGCACGGCCCTCAACTCCGTCCTCTTCAGTGGGTCCATAACATCTGATCAGATCCAAATACCCCAAACCGGATCATAACCCCGCTCATCGGGCGAGCGGCTCCCGGAGGTGGACGTGATGTCCCACGACGTCGTCGGACTGCGCGCGGTGCTGCGCTCGGCCGCATTCCTCACCGCGGGGGCCCTCGCGGTGTCCGTGCTCGCCGGGTGCAGCTCGGACGAGGAGAAGAGCAAGCCGGTCGCCGCGCAGGACATCGCCCCGGCCTCCCGCTCGCTCGTCTCGGACGGTGGCGTGCTGCGCTGGGCCGTCGACTCGGTACCCGCCACGCTCAACGCCTTCCAGGCGGACGCCGGCCCCGCGACCGCCCGTGTCGCCGGGGCCGTGCTGCCCTCGATGTTCCGCCTCGACGCGAGCGGCCGCCCCGAGCGCAACCCGGATTTCCTCGAGTCCGCCAAGGTGGTGTCCACCGAGCCCAAGCAGGTGGTGGTCTACCGCCTCAAGCAGCAGGCCGTCTGGAGCGACGGCCGGGAGATCGGTGCCGACGACTTCGCCGCCCAGTGGCGTGCCCTCTCGGGGAAGGACAGCGCGTACTGGACGGCCCGCAACGCGGGTTACGACCGGATCGAGAAGGTCGAGCGGGGCGCGAACAACCTCGAGGTCAAGGTCACCTTCAGCAAGGCCTACGCCGACTGGAAGTCCCTGTTCTCGCCGCTGTACCCGAAGGACGTCATGGGTACCCCGAGCGGCTTCAACGACGGGGCGAGGAGGACGCTGAAGGTCACCGCCGGCCCGTTCGCCCTTCAGAAGATCGACCAGAAGGCGGGCGAGATCACCCTCAGCCGCAATCCGCGGTGGTGGGGCAACCCCGCCAAGCTGTCCGGGATGGTCCTCGTGGCCGTCCCGCGCGACAAGCGGGCCGACGCGGTCGCCGCCGGGAAGGTCGACATCGCCGACGTCGACCCGGAGGAGGCCGGCCGGATCAAGGCCGCGGGCAGCTCCGCACAGGGCTCTGCCGCGGACGACCAGCGCTATGTGGTCCGCAAGTCCCTGGAACCCGCCTACACCCAGCTGGCCCTGAACGGATCCCGGGGGCCGCTCTCCGACGAGCGCGTGCGGCGGGCCGTGGCCCGCGCCATCGACCGCACCGAGCTGGCCGGACTGGTCCTCAAGCCGCTCGGGCTGCCCGCCGTGCCGGTCGGCAGCCACCTCGCCCTCTCGGGGCAGGACGCGTACGCCGACAACAGCGGAGCCCTGGGCGGCCACGACACCAAGCAGGCGAAGGCGCTGCTGAGCGAGGCGGGCTGGGTGTCCGGCGGGCCCGTCAAGGAGAAGAAGGCGGCCGGAACCGAGGCCAAGAAGCCGCAGACCTCGGCCGAGCCCACGAAGGCGGCCCCCTCGGCGGAGCCCACGAAGGCGACCGGCTCGGCGGAGCCCGGCAAGACCGCCGGGGCGAGCCAGAACAAGAACGCGGACCGTTCGGCCGGGACCGCCGCGGACGACGGCAAGGGGTACCCGGGCAAGGACCCCGGGGACCACCCGAAGAAGCAGGGCGGAATGCCGGGGGCGTACGCGCCCGAGGGCACCGCCGCGCCGGCCGGCGGCGCGATCAAGACGTTCGCCAAGGACGGCAAGGCCCTGGAGCTGCGGTTCGTGCTGCCGTCCGGGGCGGGCTCCCAGAGCCTGCGGACGGTCGGCGACCGTATCGCGAGCATGCTGGAGAAGGTCGGCATCCGTGTGACGATCACCAAGGTCCCGGACGACAGCTACTTCAAGGACCACATCGCGTCCGGGGACTACGACCTGGCGCTGTACTCATGGCCCGCGTCCGCGTTCCCCGCGACCGACGCCCGGCCGATCTACGCCAAGCCGGTACCCGCGGCCGACGGCTCGCTCACCATCGAGCAGAACTACACACGGGTGGGCACCGACCAGGTGGACCAGCTCTTCGACGAGGCGATGGTCACGCTGGACGAGTCGGACGAGCGGAACCTGGTGCGCAAGGCGGACGCCCGCATCTGGGCCGCCGCCGGGTCGATCCCCCTCTACCAGCGCCCCCAGCTCATGGCGACCCGCGCGAACCTGGCCAACGCCGGTGCGTTCGGCTTCCAGACCCCGATCTACGAGGACATGGGCTTCCTGAAGAAGGGGGCGAAGCCTTCGGCGAGCCCCTCGTCGTGACCGTGGGGGCGGGTCGGTGCAGCGTGCCTGGTCGCAGGGCCTGACCTGTACCCGGCAAGCCCGGACGGCGGCCTCCCTTTACCATGGGACAAGGCCGAGGCGCTGTTCAGCCCGGCAGGCCGGCGCTAACGATCGCGCAGGCCGTCCTCACACCCGGGAGTACGCCACATCATGGCCACGCGCCACGACATCCGCAACGTCGCCATCGTCGCCCACGTAGACCACGGCAAGACGACCATCGTCGACGGCATGCTGAAGCAGGCCGGTGCCTTCGCCGCTCACCAGCTCGAGCAGGTCGACGACCGCGTCATGGACTCGAACGACCTGGAGCGTGAGAAGGGCATCACGATCCTCGCCAAGAACACGGCGGTGAATTACCACCCCAAGGACGGCGGGGACCCGATCACGATCAACATCATCGACACCCCCGGCCACGCCGACTTCGGCGGCGAGGTCGAGCGCGGTCTGTCGATGGTGGACGGTGTCGTCCTGCTCGTGGACGCCTCCGAGGGCCCGCTGCCGCAGACCCGCTTCGTGCTGCGCAAGGCGCTCCAGGCCCGGCTGCCCGTCATCCTGTGCATCAACAAGACGGACCGCCCCGACGCCCGTATCGACGAGGTCGTCAACGAGACGTACGACCTGTTCCTGGACGTGGACGCGGACGAGGACCAGATCGAGTTCCCGATCGTCTACGCCTGCGGCCGTGACGGCATCGCGTCCCTGACCAAGCCGGAGAACGGCACGGTCCCGGCCGACAGCGACAGCCTGGAGCCGTTCTTCTCCACGATCCTCGAGCACATCCCCGCCCCGACGTACGAGGAGGACGCGCCGCTCCAGGCCCACGTCACCAACCTCGACGCCGACAACTTCCTCGGCCGTATCGCGCTGCTCCGCGTGGAGCAGGGCGAGCTGCGCAAGGGCCAGACCGTCGCGTGGATCAAGCGCGACGGTTCGGTCAGCAACGTCCGCATCAGCGAGCTGATGATGACCGAGGCCCTCACCCGCAAGCCCGCGGAGAAGGCCGGCCCCGGTGACATCTGCGCCGTCGCCGGTATCCCCGACATCATGATCGGCGAGACCCTCGCCGACCCGGAGAACCCCGTCGCGCTGCCGCTGATCACGGTCGACGAGCCCGCGATCTCGATGGTCATCGGTACCAACACCTCGCCGCTCGTCGGCCGGGGCGGCACCGGCAAGGGCGCCAACGTCAAGGCCGCGGTCAAGGACCGCAAGGTCACCGCGCGCCAGGTCAAGGACCGTCTCGACCGCGAGCTGATCGGTAACGTCTCGCTGCGGGTCCTGGACACCGAGCGTCCGGACGCCTGGGAGGTGCAGGGCCGTGGTGAGCTGGCGCTCGCCATCCTGGTGGAGACCATGCGCCGCGAGGGCTACGAGCTGACCGTCGGCAAGCCGCAGGTCGTCACCAAGGACGTCGACGGCAAGGTCCACGAGCCCGTCGAGCGTCTGACGATCGACGTGCCCGAGGAGCACATGGGCGCGGTCACGCAGCTCATGGGCGTCCGCAAGGGCCGTATGGACAACATGTCCAACCACGGCTCCGGCTGGGTGCGCATGGAGTTCGTCGTGCCCTCGCGCGGTCTGATCGGCTTCCGTACGGAGTTCCTGACCGGCACGCGCGGCACGGGTATCGCCCACTCCATCCACGAGGGCCACGAGCCCTGGTTCGGCCCCCTCCAGACCCGTAACAACGGCTCGCTGGTCGCCGACCGCTCCGGCAGCGTCACCGCCTTCGCGATGACCAACCTCCAGGAGCGCGGCACGCTCTTCATCGAGCCCGGCACCGAGGTGTACGAGGGCATGATCGTCGGCGAGAACTCCCGCTCCGACGACATGGACGTCAACATCACCAAGGAGAAGAAACTCACCAACATCCGGTCGGCCACGTCGGACATCGCCGAGTCGATCGTGCCGCCGCGCAAGCTGTCGCTGGAGCAGTCCCTGGAGTTCTGCCGCGACGACGAGTGCGTCGAGGTGACTCCGGAGTCCGTCCGCATCCGCAAGGTCGTCCTCGACCAGCGTGACCGCGCCCGGGCCGCCAGCCGCGCCAAGCACGGCTGACGAGTTCCCTGAACGGCCGGGTCCCGGGCGGGGCCCGGCCGTCGCTTTGCGGGAAGGGATAGGGAAAACCCTTCATTCCGGTGAGGCACCTGTGTGAAGCGCCGGATGCGTCTACTCTGCTTGGCGATATGCGCCCGGTCGGCGCCGCGTGGGCGGCCGGAGTGACGAACTCGGCACGGGTGCGTCCAGCGGAACGGGACGGCGTGTGCACTCTGCGTGCCGGGGCCAGGGCAGCCTTGGGAGCCCTCCCGGACACCCATTCTAAAAGCAACCGAATTATGGGTCCCCACTGTCCGGAATACGGACACCTCACACCGGTAGATGTGTAACAAGTCCGTTTCGCATGGATCTTTCGGGTAACGCTTTGTCCGGATTTTGGAAGAAGTACACGCCAGGTGTGATCGAACCGAGACCTTAGGAATGTGGTTCGGCCACGATTTCTGCCAGATAGTTAGGCGCGTAGAGCTCGGATCAACGGGTCATGCGCTGCTGGCGGCGCCGACTCACGAGCGCGGGGCACTTGACTATCCACAGCGCCGATGGCGGTGGCGTGTCATATGCCTCTCCATGTGGTGAACCATTGGACTCATGAGGAGGAACCCATGCGCGGTGCGAAGAGCGCCAAATGGGTCGCGATAGCCGCGGTTGTGGCGCTGGGCGTGACCGCCTGTGGTGGTGGCGGCGGAGACAAGGGCAGCGACAGCAAGGCCGCGATCGACCCGAACGGCAAGTTCTCGGTCGAGGTGGGCGAGCCGCAGAACCCTCTGCAGCCGGCCAACACGATGGAGTCCAACGGCAGCATCGTCATCAAGTCGCTCTTCGCGGGTCTCGTCGACTACGACGAGAGCGGCAAGATCGTCTACGTCAACGCGGACTCGATCGACTCCAAGGACAACAAGACCTTCACGGTCAAGCTGAAGTCGGGCTGGAAGTTCCACGACGGCACCCCGGTGACCGCCGACTCCTACGTCAAGGCGTGGAACTGGGCGGCCAACCCGGCGAACAAGCAGACCAACAGCTTCTGGTTCTCCGACATCCAGGGCTACGACGACGTCGCCCCGGCCAAGGGCTCGCCGAAGGCCGACAAGATGTCCGGCCTGAAGGTCGTCGACGACAGCACCTTCACGATCACGCTGTCGAAGCCGATCCCGTACTTCGTCTACAAGCTCGGCTACGAGGTCTTCGACCCGCTGCCGGAGTCCTTCTACAAGGACCCGAAGGCCGCGGGTGAGCACCCGATCGGCAACGGCCCCTACAAGTTCGTCAGCTGGCAGCACAAGAAGCAGATCGAAGTTGCCAAGTTCGCCGACTACAAGGGCCCGAACGCCGCGAAGAACGGCGGTGTGCTCTTCAAGAACTACACCAGCCTCGAGACGGCGTACGAGGACCTGAAGTCCGGCAACGTCGACGTCCTGCGCCAGATCGCGCCGAAGGACCTGCCCGTCTACAAGACGGACCTCGGCGACCGCGCGGTGGACAAGGCGTACTCGGCGATCCAGACGATCGCCGTCGCCTTCTACACCAAGCAGTGGAAGGACATCGACCCGAAGGTCCTCCAGGGCCTGTCGATGGCGATCGACCGCGACACCATCACGAAGACCGTGCTCCAGGGCACCCGTGAGCCCGCCACCGGCTGGGTCGCCAAGGGCGTCCTCGGTTACCAGCCGAACGCGGCCGGCGATGTCACCACGTACAACCCCGCCAAGGCCAAGGAACTCATCAAGGCCGGCGGCGGCGTCCCGGGCAACGCCATCTCCATCCAGTACAACGCCGACGGCGGCCACAAGGAGTGGGTGGAGGCGGTCTGCAACTCCATCACCAAGGCCACCGGCGTCAAGTGCACCGGCGACTCCAAGGCCGACTTCCAGGCCGACCTGAACGCGCGTGACGCGCACCAGGTCAAGTCGCTGTACCGCTCGGGCTGGGTGCTGGACTACCCGTTCAACTCCAACTTCATCCGCGACCTGTTCGGCACCAAGTCGGACGGCAACCAGGGTGGCTTCTCCAACAAGAAGATCGACGACGAGATCGCCGCTGCTGACAGCGCGAGCTCGCTGGACGAGTCGGAGAAGAAGTACCAGGCGATCGAGAAGCAGCTGCCCGACTACATGCCGAGCATTCCGCTCTGGTACTACAAGGTCAACGCGGGCTACTCGGACAAGGTCACCGGCGTCGCGTACGCCCAGGACGGCGACCCGATCCTGACCGGCGTTCAGGTCAAGAAGTAACCGCAATCGACCGTTTGTCCCGGGGCGCGGTGGCACCGCGCCCCGGGGGGACGGCAGTGGCTGGGGGGCCCTTTCCGCGCGCATCGTTCAACGGTGCGCGGGGAAAGGGCCCGACGGCTGCCGCCGTGACTGACATGGAGGCACGATGGGGCGCTACGTCGCACGACGACTGCTCCAGATGATCCCGGTGTTCATCGGGACAACCTTGCTGATCTTCCTCATGGTCTACGCGCTGCCCGGTGACCCCGTACGAGGGCTGTTCGGTGACAAGGGCGGCAGCCCGCAGGTGATTGCGCAACTGAGGCATCAGTACGGTCTGGACCAGCCGATCCTGGTCCAGTACTGGCACTACATGAAGAACATGATCCTGCACGGCGACTTCGGCACGCAGATCGCCAGTGGCAGGCCCGTCACGGACGTGCTCGGTGACGCGTTCCCCGTCACGCTGCGGCTCGGTGGGCTGGCGTTCGTGATCGAGTTCGTCCTGGGCATCGCCCTGGGCATCACGGCCGGCCTGCGTGCCGGCCGCGTCACGGACAACGCGATCCTGCTGGTCACCCTGCTGCTGATCTCGGTGCCGGTGTTCGTCCTCGGCTACATCCTCAAGGTCGTCTTCGCGTTCAACCTGAACTGGTTGCCACCGAACGTCAATGACTCGACGAACATCAATGAGTTGTTGATGCCGGCCATTGTGCTGGCGACCGCGTCACTGGCGTATGTGACCCGGCTCACCCGTACGTCGATCGCCGAGAACCTCCGCGCCGACTACATCCGCACGGCCATCGCCAAGGGTCTGCCGAAGCGCCGTGTGGTGGGTGTCCACCTCATGCGCAACTCGCTGATCCCGGTGATCACCTACCTGGGTACCGACATCGGTGCGCTGATGGGCGGTGCCGTCGTCACCGAGGGGCTGTTCAACATCCAGGGTGTGGGTGGCACGATCGCCCAGTCGATCGTGCGCCGCGAAGGCACCACGCTCGTCGGCCTGGTGACCATCCTCGTCATCGTGTACCTCCTCGCCAACCTGCTCGTCGACCTGCTCTACGCGGTCCTTGACCCGAGGATTCGCTATGCCTGACGTGACCAAGACCGACATCAAGAACGCTGTGGCGTCCGGTCCCCAGGCGGCGCTGCAACTGCCCGAGCCCAAGTCGGAGAAGACCCGCAGCCTGTGGGGCGACGCCTGGCGGGACCTGCGCCGCAGCTGGATCTTCATCGTCTCGTCGGTGCTGATCGTCATACTCCTGCTGATCACCTTCTTCCCGGGGTGGTTCACCGGAGTCGACCCGACCTCGGGCGACCTGGCCAAGCACTTCCTGCAGAAGCCCCGGCTCGGCAACATCGGCTCGCCGGACTGGCTGGGCTACGACCAGCAGGGCCGCAGCGTCTTCGCCCGTGTCATCTACGGCACCCGTGCCTCCATCGCCGTCGGCTTCGGCACCACCATCGCGGTGACGGTCGTGGGCGGCCTGGTCGGCATGATCGCCGGTTACTTCGGCGGCATCGTCGACTCGGTCCTGTCGCGACTGACCGACGTGTTCTTCGGCATCCCGTTCCTGCTCGGCACCATGGTCGTGCTCAACTCCTTCCAGGACCGCACGACCTGGGTCGTCATCGGCGCGCTCAGCTTCTTCGGCTGGACGCAGATCGCCCGTGTGATGCGCGGTGCGGTGATCACCACCAAGCAGGCCGACTATGTGCACGCCGCCCAGGCCCTGGGCGCGAGCACCCCGCGCATCATGTTCCGGCACATCCTGCCGAACACGCTGGCTCCGGTGATCGTCGTCGCCACCATCTCGCTCGGCATCTACATCTCCGCCGAGGCGACCCTGTCGTACCTGGGCCTCGGCCTGAACGGCGTCTCGTGGGGCAACGACATCTCGGACGGCGGCAACCAGATCCGCGTGGCGCAGTGGATCATGCTCTATCCGTCGATCATGCTCATCATCACTGTGCTGGCGTTCATCATGCTCGGTGAGGCGGTCCGCAACGCCCTCGACCCGAAGATGCGCTGAGGGAGGCGTACGTGACCACCATCGAAGAAGTCGTTCCCGTTCCCTCGCCGCGTGACGGCGGGACGGACGGCACCCCACTGCTCGAGGTGCGTGACCTGCACGTCGAGTTCCACACCCGTGAGGGCGTGGTCAAGGCCGTCAACGGCGTCAACTACAGCGTGAACGCCGGTGAGACGCTCGCGGTGCTCGGTGAGTCGGGCTCCGGCAAGTCCGTCACCGCCCAGGCGATCATGGGCATCCTCGACATGCCGCCGGCGAAGATCCCCCAGGGGGAGATCCGCTTCCGCGGCCAGGACATGCTGACCATGTCCGGTGAGGACCGCCGCAAGATCCGCGGACAGCGGATCGCCATGATCTTCCAGGACGCGCTCAGCTCCCTGAACCCGGTGCTGAGCGTCGGGTACCAGCTCGGCGAGATGTTCCGGGTCCACCAAGGCCTGTCCAAGAAGGAAGCCAAGGCCAAGGCGATCGAGCTGATGGACCGGGTGAAGATCCCGGCCGCGGCCGCCCGCGTGAACGACTACCCCCACCAGTTCTCGGGCGGTATGCGTCAGCGCATCATGATCGCGATGGCTCTGGCCCTGGAGCCGGAGCTGATCATCGCCGACGAGCCCACCACTGCTCTCGACGTGACGGTCCAGGCGCAGGTCATGGATCTGCTCGCGGAACTCCAGCGCGAGTACAACATGGGCCTGATCCTCATCACCCACGACCTCGGCGTCGTCGCCGACGTCGCCGACAAGATCGCGGTGATGTACGCGGGCCGCATCGTGGAGCGTGCCCCGGTCCACGAGCTGTACAAGCGTCCCGCGCACCCGTACACGCGGGGTCTGCTGGACTCGATCCCGCGCCTGGACCAGAAGGGCCAGGAGCTGTACGCGATCAAGGGTCTGCCGCCCAACCTGCTGCGCGTCCCGAGCGGCTGCGCCTTCAACCCGCGCTGCCCCAAGGCGCAGGACGTGTGCCGTACCCAGGTCCCGGACCTGCTGCCGGTCACCGAGCAGGACGGCACCGAGCTGGTCGGCCGCGCCTCGGCATGCCACTTCTGGAAGGAGACGATCCATGGCTGAGCTCAGCAAGACCGACGAGCCGCAGGACGCCACGCCGAACGTCTCCGAGGTGGACGTCGTCGACGCGCGCACCGAGGAGGAAGCGGTCCACGCGATCGAGGCCCCCGTCGAGCGCGGCGAGCCGATCCTGCAGGTGCGCAACCTGAAGAAGCACTTCCCGCTCACCCAGGGAATCCTGTTCAAGCGGCAGATCGGTGCCGTCAAGGCGGTCGACGGCGTGTCCTTCGACCTGCACCAGGGCGAGACCCTCGGCATCGTGGGCGAGTCGGGCTGCGGCAAGTCCACGGTGGCCAAGCTCCTGATGAACCTGGAGCGGGCCACCGCGGGCGAGATCTTCTACAAGGGCCAGGACATCACCAAGCTGTCCGGGCGCGCCCTGAAGGCCGTGCGCCGGAACATCCAGATGGTGTTCCAGGACCCGTACACCTCGCTCAACCCCCGTATGACGGTGGGCGACATCATCGGCGAGCCCTTCGACATCCACCCCGAGGTGGCGCCGAAGGGTGACCGGCGGCGCAAGGTCCAGGAACTCCTGGACGTCGTCGGCCTCAACCCTGAGTACATCAACCGCTACCCGCACCAGTTCTCCGGCGGTCAGCGCCAGCGCATCGGCATCGCCCGCGGCCTCGCGCTCAACCCGGAGATCATCATCTGCGACGAGCCGGTCTCCGCACTGGACGTGTCCGTCCAGGCTCAGGTCATCAACCTGATGGAGCGACTGCAGGACGAGTTCAACCTCTCCTACATCTTCATCGCGCACGACCTGTCGATCGTCCGGCACATCTCGGACCGGGTGGGCGTGATGTACCTCGGCAAGATCGCCGAGATCGGTTCGGACGAGCAGATCTACGAGCACCCGACGCACCCCTACACGCAGGCGCTGCTCTCGGCGGTGCCCGTGCCGGACCCGGAGGCCCGTGAGGACCGCGAGCGGATCATCCTCACCGGTGACGTGCCGTCGCCGGCCAACCCGCCGTCCGGCTGCAGCTTCCGCACCCGTTGCTGGAAGGCGCAGGACAGGTGTGCCTCGGAGGCTCCGCTCCTGGCGATTCCCGAGCGTTTCAAGGGCGCGGACTCGCCGGCGGCCCACGAGTCGGCCTGTCACTTCGCCGAGGAGAAGGACGTCGTCCACGCCGCCTGACCCCTGGTCGACCCCGGTTCCCGGCACACCTCTTCCGAGGTGTGCCGGGAACCGGCGTTTCGGGGCCAGTACGGCATCGCCGGGCCCCGGTGAATCGGTGCCGGGGCGGGGTCTACGCGGTCACGCCCGCCCGTGCCCAGTGGCAGGCGACCTGGGCCCCCGCCGCGCCGTCCAGCACCTCCAGGTCCCTGGTGCGGCATGCCTCCGCGACGCCCGCCGCCTCCGCCTCTCCGCCCGCCAGAATCTGGCAGCGGGCGTGGAAGCGGCAGCCGCCCGGGATGCGGGTCGGGTCCGGGGGCTCGCCGCTGAGGACCACCGGGGCGCCCGGAGCCTCCGGCAGCACCGACAGCAGCGCCTGGGTGTACGGGTGACGCGGGGCCGTGAGCACCTGCTCCACGTCACCCGTCTCCACGATGCGGCCCAGGTACATGACCGCGACCCGGTCGGCGATGTTCCAGGCGAGACCCAGGTCGTGGGTCACCACCAGTGCGGACAGGCCCAGCTCGGCCCGCAGCCGCAGCAGCAGCGCGAGGATCTCGCCACGCACCGAGGCGTCCAGCGAGGCCACCGGCTCGTCGGCCACGATGAGTTCGGGCTCGAGGACCATCGCGCCCGCGATGACGACCCGCTGACGCTGGCCGCCGGAGAGCTCGTGCGGATAGCGCAGGAAGAACCGCTCGGGCGGCCGCAGCCCGGCCCGGCTCAGTGCCTCGGTGACGGCGGCCCGCTCGTCACCTCCGTGACCGTGGATGCGCAGACCCTCGGCCACCGCGTCATAGACCGTGTGCCGGGGGTTCAGCGAACCGCTCGGGTCCTGGAGCACCAGCTGGACCCGTTTCCGGTACGCCTTCAGGGCACGGGAGGAGTAGTCGAGCGGCGTTCCGTCGAACGTGACGCGTCCCGCGGTCGGGGGGACCAGACCGAGCAGGGAACGGGCCAGCGTCGTCTTGCCGCACCCCGACTCGCCGACCAGCGCCACGATCTCGCCGGGCCGGATCTGCAGGTCCACGCCGTCCACCGCCCGGGCGGGCGGCATGCCGTGCCGGCCGGGAAAGGTGACGTGCAGGCCCTCGACACTGATCAGTGGGGCGGTCGTCATGAGGTGCTGCTCCTCACGTCTGCTTCCTCCTCGGTCACCGCGCTGACCGGCGCCACGTGTACGCAGGCCGCCCGCCGCCGCTCTCCCGCCTCCCGCAGGGACTGGTCCTCAGTGGCGCAGACGTCCAGCACGACCGGACAGCGGGGATGGAAGGCGCATCCGGACGACAGGGCCGCGGGGTCCGGCGGATCGCCGGGCAGTCCGCGGGGCGCGAACCGCGACGCCGGGTCGCCGATCCTCGGGAACGCCTCCGACAGCGCCCTGCCGTAGGGGTGGCGGGCGTCGTCGTAGACCTGCCGCGCGGGCCCCTCCTCGACCACCCGTCCCGCATACATCACGGCCAGGCGGTCACAGGTGTCGGCGAGTACCGCGAGATCGTGGCTGATCATGATCAGACCCAGGTCCTGATCGCTGACCAGACGCTCGATCAGACGCAGGATCTGGGCCTGGATCATCACGTCCAGCGCGGTGGTCGGCTCGTCGGCGACGATCAGGCGCGGGTCGCAGGCCAGCGCCATGGCGATCATCACGCGCTGCCGCTGACCGCCGGAGAGCTCGTGCGGGTAGGCGTTCGCACGGGCTGCGGGCAGGCCCACGTGCTCCAGGAGCTCGCCGGTCTTCCTTCTCGCGCCCGCCGGAGTCGCCTTGCGGTGCAGCAGGATGGGCTCGGCGATCTGGTCGCCGATGCGATGGACGGCGTTCAGGGAGTGCATCGCGCCCTGGAACACGATGGAGGCGCTGGCCCAGCGCACCGCGCGCACCCGGCCCCACTTCATCGTGAGCACGTCCTCGCCGTCGAGCAGGATCTCGCCGCCGATCCGCGTCCCGGGCGGCAGCAGCCGCAACAGTGCCAGCGCCAGCGTGGACTTGCCGCACCCCGACTCGCCCGCGACACCGAGCTTCTCGCCGGCGGCGAGGGAGAGGTCGACGCCCCGTACGGCGGCCGCGCCGCCCGGGTAGGTCACCTCGAGGTTCCTGACATCGAGCAGACTCAACGGGACACCCCCAGCCTGGGGTTGAGGACGGACTCGACCGCCCGCCCGCACAGTGTGAACGCCAGGGCGACGATCGCGATGGCGATGCCCGGCGGCACGAGGTACCACCAGTCGCCCGAGCTGACCGCCCCCGCCTCCCTCGCGTCCTGCAGCAGCCCGCCCCAGGAGACGATCGAGGGGTCACCGAGCCCGAGGAACGCGAGCGTCGCCTCGGCGAGAATCGCGGTCGAGATGATCAGCGTCGTCTGGGCGAGTACCAGCGGCATGACGTTGGGCACCACATGGCGCGACATGATGTGCCAGTGGCCGCCGCCCAGCGCCTTCGCGCGCTCGATGTACGGCCGTGACTCGACCGCCAGTGTCTGCGCCCGCACCAGTCGCGCGGTCGTGGGCCAGGTCGTGACCCCGATCGCCAGGATGATCGTGCCGAGCGAGCGGGACATCACGGTGGCGAGCGCGATGGCGAGCACCAGCGTCGGCATCACCAGGAACCAGTCCGTGATCCGCATGATCACGGTGGCGTACCAGCCGCGGAAGTGCCCCGCGGTGACACCGATGAGCGCCCCGATGGCCACCGACAGCACGGCCGCGAGCAGCCCGACGAGCAGCGAGACGCGCGACCCCCAGACGACCAGACCGAGCAGGTTGCGCCCGAACTGGTCGGTGCCGAGCGGGAATTGGAGGCTGGGGCTCTCCAGCGGCTTCCCGGGGGCGTCCGTCACGCTCTGCACGTCGGAGCCGACCGTCAGCGGCGCGGTCAGGGCGACCAACGCGAACAGCACCAGTGCGGCGAGCCCGAACAGGCCCGCGCGATGCGTGCGGTACTCCCGCCAGAAGCGGGCGGCAGCGGCGCGGCGCCGCTGCCGGGCGAGGGCGCGGGGAGCGGCGGTCGTGGCGGATTCGGCGGTCATCGGCCCACCCTGGGGTCGAGCAGCGGATAGAGCAGGTCGGCGAGGGTGTTCATCACGATCACCGCCGCCGCGAAGACGAAGAACAGGCCCTGCACGAGCGGCAGATCGGGCACGCTCAGCGCCTGGTAGAACAGCCCGCCGAGACCCGGCCAGGAGAAGACGGTCTCCACCAGGATGACGCCTGCGACGGTTCGGCCCAGATTGACGAAGACCAGCGTCACGGTCGGCAGCAGCGCGTTCGGGACGGCGTGCCGGCGTCGTACGAGATCGTCCCTGAGGCCCTTGGCGCGCGCGGTCGTCAGATAGTCGCTGCCCATTTCGTCGAGCAGCGCCGACCGGGTGACGAGCAGCGTCTGCCCGTACTCCACCGCCACCAGGGTGACGACCGGCAGGACGAGGTGGTGTGCCACGTCCAGGACGTAGGCGAAGCCCTCCTTGCCGCCCGATTCCATGCCGCCGGTCGGGAACAGCCCCGGGACGGGGCCCACCCCGACGGACAGCACGATGATCAGGAGCAGTCCCAGCCAGAAGGACGGGATGGAGTAGAGGGTCAGGGCCAGACCGGTGTTGAGACGATCGCCCAGTTTTCCGTGCCGCCAGGCCGAGCGGGTGCCGAGGTAGATGCCGAGTGCGGTGTACAGGACGAAGGCCGTGCCGGTGAGCAGCAGGGTGTTGGGCAGGGCTTCGGTGATCTTGTCGAGGACGGGCGCCCGGAACTGGTACGAGGTCCCGAGGTCGCCGGTCAGCGCCTTGCCGCAGTAGTCCGTGAACTGCTGCCACAGCGGCAGGTCGAGCCCGAACTCCCGCCGATAGGCGGCGATCTGCTGGGCCGAGACCGGGCGCCCTCCGGTCATGAACTTCACCGGGTCGCCGGGGATCAGCCGGAAGAGGAAGAAGCTGGTGACGAGGACGGCGAGCAGGGAGACGGCGGCGCCCGTCAGCTTGCCCGCCACATAGCGCAGATACGCGGTGGTGGTACGCGCGCGTGGCCCGCGGCCCGCCGCGGACCCGGTGCCTCCCGGGTCTGCGGCGGGCCCCTCGACCAGCGCGGGTGTCGCTTCAGCGGTCATGAGCACTCACTCGGTCGGTGGCCGGCCGGACTATTCGCGGTCTTCGGCGGTGGCCCGGCGGCGCATCGCAAAGACCACCGCGAGGCCGACGAGGACGACGACGCCCGCGACGATTCCGATGATGACGCCCGTGGACGTGGAATCGCCCGAAGAGTCACCGGAGTTCGCCGGAACGGCTGACCACCAGCTCCAGTAGCCGTCCTGGCCGTAGATGTTGCCCGCCGCGGACGGCATGGTCGTGATCGACTTGATCTGGTCCGTCCGATAGGCCTCGACCGCGTTCGGGTAGGCCATGACGTTCATGTACCCCAGGTCGTACAGCCGCGACTCCAGCTGCTTCACGAGGTCCGCCCGTCTGGCCGGGTCGTACTCCGCGAGCTGCCGGGCGTAGAGGTCGTCGTACTTCTTGTCGCAGATGAAGTTGTCGGTGGCGCCGGTGTCCTTGGGAGTGGCCGGGAGCGCACCGCAGGTGTGGATGGAGAGCACGAAGTCGGGGTCGGGATTGACCGACCAGCCGTCGAACGCGAGGTCGTAGGTGCCCGCGAGCCAGGGATCGGTCACGTTGTCCAGGCAGTTGAGCGTGACCCCGATGCCGAGCTTCCCCCACCATTCCTGGAGGTACTTGCCGACCGCCTTGTCGTTGGGATCGGTGGCATGGCACAGGACGCGGTAGTTCAGCGGCTTGCCGTTCTTGCCGACACGCTTGCCGTCGGCGTTCTTCTTGTAGCCCGCCTGATCGAGGAGCCGGCCCGCCGCGGCGGGATCGTAGGCGAGCTCCTGGCCGGCCGCCGGCTGCCAGAAGTACGTCGAGAAGCGCGGCGGGATGTAGCCCTTGCCCTCGACGGCATGGCCCTGGAAGACCTTGTCGATGACGGCCTTGCGGTCGACCGCCATGAACAGCGCGTGGCGTACCCGCTCGTCCAGCAGGGACGGGTCGCCGTCACCGAATTTGCTGCCGTCCTTCGCCTGTGCGCCCGGATTGGTGGCGATGGCGTAGAAGCGGCGCCCCGGACCCTCGTTGACGTGGATGTTCTTGTCGCCCTTGAGGGAGGCCGCCTGGGCGGGCGTCAACGAGGGCGAACCGGCGACGAAGGAGACCTCGCCCTTGCGCAGGGCGGCCACCGCCGCGTCCTGGTCCTTGTAGTACCGGAAGACGAGCTCGTCGAACTTCGGCGCCCCGCGCCAGAAGCTCTTGTTGGGCTTCAGACGCACATAGCTGTCGGGCTTGTAGTCGGTGAGCACGAACGGCCCGTCGCCGACGATGGGAAAGCTCTTGTCGTTGTTGAACTTCGAGAAGTCCTTGACGCTCTCCCAGACGTGCTTGGGCACGATCGGCACGTCGAGCGCGGTCATCGTGGCCTGAGGCTTCTTCAGCTCGATGACCAGCTTGGTGGCGCTGGGCGCCGTCACCTTCTCGAAGTTGGTGACGAAGCTGCCGTTGGCGGTGGCGGCGCCCTCGTCGGACATCATCTTGTTGAACGTCCAGGCCGCGTCCTCGGCGGTGACCTGCTTCCCGTCCGACCACTTGGAGTTGGACCGGATGGTGTACGTCCAGGTCAGCTTGTCCGGCGACGACTCCCACTTGGTGGCCAGACCGGGGATGACGTGGGCGTCCTTGGGGTCGTAGTTGGTCAGGTACTCGTACGTCAGCCGGTGGATGCTCGTACTGACCAGACGGCTCGCGAGGAACGGGCTGAGTGAGTCGACGCTCTGGGCGACCGCCACGGTCAGGACCGTCTTGTCCTTCGCCACAGCCTGTTGGGGGGCGGGGGCGAGCGATGTCGCGACGGCGGCCGAGAGTGTCAGGGCGGCGGCCAGGAACCGATATGTGCGGGGTGATCTGCCCGGGCGTCGGCGCCCAGAGACGTGCTCGTTGTGCGTGCTCATGGTCGTGACCTCGCGTCATGTGGTGCACGGGTACAGCTCGTCGGACTGGTCCGATCGGGTCGGATCGGGGGGTGGAGGCGGCAGGGTGAAGCCGTGTCTATCAGTGGCGGTCTGCGCGCGTCAACGGCACGTGAATACCGCGTGGCCTGCGGAAACGCCGTGTTGACGGCCCGGCTGGAGCCATTGGTTTATACCTGTGACGCCCCCCTGGTGGGAGCCTGGCGAAACGATCGTGCAGACCGCCCGGCGCAGGTGCCGGGGACGGGGGACGTGCGGACCGGCCGAGCCGCGGACCGGGCGGCGCGGGGGAGTCCGGCGGAGCGCTACCGACCGCCGGACCGTGCGACGGTGATGATCTCGGGGCTCGTCGGAGTGAGGGGACTCCGCTCCCAGTCCCCGTACTGCTCGAGCACGGTGAGCCCCGCCCCGCTCAGGAACCGCGACAGAGTGCCCTGTTCGAGGAAGCGCAGCGTGCCCCGGCTGATCCGCGGGCGTTCCCACGCGGTGCCGTCGAAGGTCGAGGTGTACGTGACCCGGTCTCCGCGCACCGGCGTCTCCACGTCGTGCCGGACGCTCACGACACCCCTGTCGCCGAACTCCGCCTCGTGGACGTGGTCCGAGGTCCACGACTCCCAGGCGCGGGCCCCCGGGTTGCGGGTCTCGAAGACGAACCGCCCGTCGGGGGCGAGGGCTTCGCGCACCCCGTCGAGGCAGCTCTCCAACTCCCCGTCGGGGACGAGCTCCTGAAAGGCGTGTCCGGTCATCACCACCAGATCGAAGGCGTTGTGCCACCGATGCGAGCGGAAGTCGCCGAGCACCCATTCGACGCCGGGTACCCGTCGGCGTGCCTGGACGAGCATCGCGGCGGCGGGATCGAGTCCGCACAGCCGCCCGTCGTGCCCGTCCTCCCGGGCCCGCGCCAGCAGCACGCCGGTCCCGCACCCGACGTCCAGAACACACCGCGCGGACATCACAAGTCCCAGGTAGAAGTCATGACTTGGGCCCCACGGGTTGAGGGCGTCGTACAGTCCGGCGAGGGCGGCATCGGAGAACGCGCGGTCGGCCATTCTGACAGCTTCTCAGCTACGGGCCGGGTTCGGGCGGACTGTACGCGATCTTTATCGATCGTGAGCAATTACGTGGTCCTCGTGTCCACCGGGCGCAAACATGCTTCCGGATCCGCGTCACCGGGCCCGGCGGACGGGGGCGTTTCGGACCAGCACCGCGCCACTGCCGAGCGCCGTACGCAGCTCGGAGCCCGCATCGCTCTGGGGCGTCGGGCGGTGGTCCCGGCCGGCCCCCGGACGCGCCTGCCGGTCGGCCGTCGGTTCGCCACCGATGTGCCGCGCCGGCCGGGGCGGCACGGGGGGCCACCACCGGTCGGGCCGGCGTGCGGTGACACCGGCGGTTCGGGCACGCCCAGGTGCCCATCGGGGCGTGCCTGCCATCCGGATGACGTCCGGTCCTCAGGGGTGGCGTGCGGGAGTGATATGTCGGCCGAATGCTGATATGGACCGATGACGGGCAGCGCTATGGCGCTGGAGGTACGGCCCACTTCGAGGAGGCACCCCATGCGTGGAGCCAGGCACGCACTGTGGGCGGCGTGTGCGGCCGCGGCGGTCCTCCCGGCGGCCGGCTGCGGCGGTGGCGGGAGCGGCGCCGGTGGTCCCGGGGTGTTCAGCGCCTCCTGGGGTGATCCGCAGAACCCGCTGGAGCCCGCCAACACCAACGAGGTCCAGGGCGGCAAGGTCCTCGACATGCTCTTCCGCGGGCTGATGCGCTACAACCCGAGGACCGGTGCGGCCGAGAACATGCTCGCGCAGCGCATCGAGACCTCGGACTCGCAGAATTTCACCGTCACGGTCAAGGACGGCTGGACATTCAGCAACGGGGAGCCCGTCACGGCCAGGTCCTTCGTCGATGCCTGGAACTACGGCGCCGATCTGAGGAACAACCAGAAGAACGCCTACTTCTTCGGATACATCGAGGGATACGCCAAGGTGCACCCGGAGACCGGCACCCCGACGGCCCACACCCTCTCCGGGCTCAAGGTGACCGGCCCCCGAACCTTCACGGTCAGACTCAACCAGAAGTTCTCGACATTCCCGGACACTCTGGGCTATGCGGCTTTCGCCCCGCTGCCCAGGGCGTTCTTCGACGACCACACGGCCTGGGTGAAGAGACCGGTCGGCAACGGCCCGTATCTGATCAAGTCCTACACCAGGGGCTTCATGATGTCGCTCAGGAAGTGGAACAGGTACCCGGGCCAGGACAAGGCGCAGAACAACGGGGTGGACCTACAGGTCTACACCGACAGCAACACCGCCTACACGGATCTGCTGGCCGGGAACCTGGACCTCGTCGACGACGTGCCCGCCCCGCAGCTGAAGTTCATCAGGACCGATCTGGACGGCCGGTACATCAACGCCCCGGCCGGCATCATCCAGACCCTCGCCTTCCCGTACTACGACCCCCGGTGGAACAAGCCCGGGACGGCGAAGGTCCGTACGGGCCTGTCCATGGCGATCAACCGGGACCAGATCACGGACACGATCTTCCAGAAGACCCGTACGCCGGCCACCGACTGGACCTCCCCGGTGCTCGGCACGGAAGGCGGCTTCCAGGACGGTCTGTGCGGTGACGCCTGCCGGTACGACCCGGTCCGGGCCAGGAAGCTGGTCCGGGAGGGCGGCGGGCTGCCCGGCGGCCAGGTCAGGATCACCTACAACGCGGACAGCGGCTCGCACAAGGAGTGGGTGGACGCCGTGTGCAACTCCATCAACAACGCCCTCGGCAACGACAGGGCCTGCGTCGGCAACCCGGTCGGCACCTTCGCCGACTTCCGCAACCAGATCGGCCGGCACAGGATGCCGGGGCCGTTCCGGGCGGGCTGGCAGATGGACTACCCGCTGATCCAGAACTTCCTGCAGCCGCTCTACTACACCAACGCCTCCTCCAACGACGGCGCGTGGTCGAACAAGGACTTCGACAAGCTCGTCGACCGGGCGAACGCGGAGAGCGACCGGGCCGCGGCCGTGAAGCTGTTCCAGCAGGCCGAGGGGGTCGTACGGGACAACATGGCCGCCATTCCGCTCTGGTACCAGAACGGCAGCGCGGGCTATTCGCCGCGCCTGTCCCATGTGGCGCTCAACCCGTTCAGCGTGCCCGTCTACAACGAGATCAAGGTCGGCTGAGCCACCCGCTGTCCGCTACCTCCGGAGGCCCCCATGGGACGGTACGTCGTCCGGCGTCTGCTGCAGATGATTCCGGTCTTCGTCGGCGCCACACTGCTGATCTTCCTGATGGTGAACGTGATGGGAGACCCCATCGCGGGCCTGTGCGGTGAGCGTCGGTGCGACCCGGCCACAGCGGCCCAGCTGCGCCACGAGTTCGGCCTCGACAGGCCCGTGTGGCAGCAATACGCGACCTACATGGGGAACGTCTTCACCGGTGACTTCGGCACGGCCTTCAACGGTCAGCGGGTCACCGAGCTCATGGCGACCGCCTTCCCCGTCACCATCAGGCTCACCGTCGTGGCGATCCTCTTCGAGATCGTCGTCGGGATCGTGCTCGGGGTGGTCACCGGGCTGCGCCGCGGGCGGCCCGTCGACACGACGGTGCTGCTGCTGACCCTCGTCGTGATCTCGGTGCCGACGTTCGTCACCGGTCTGCTGCTCCAGTTGCTGCTGGGCGTCACATGGGGCTGGATCCGGCCCTCCGTCTCGCCGCAGGCCGCCTTCGGCGAGCTGATCGTGCCCGGTCTGGTGCTGGCGTCCGTCTCCCTCGCCTACGTCACCCGGCTGACCCGGACCTCCATCGCCGAGAACAAGCGCTCCGACTACGTCCGTACGGCCGTCGCCAAGGGGCTGCCGCGTCATCGGGTGATCACCCGGCATCTGCTGCGCAACTCGCTCATCCCCGTCGTCACCTTCATCGGAACGGACATCGGCGCCCTCATGGGCGGCGCCATCGTCACCGAGCGGATCTTCAACATCCACGGGGTGGGCTACCAGCTCTACCAGGGGATCCTCCGGCAGAACACACAGACGGTGGTCGGCTTCGTGACCGTCCTCGTGCTCGTCTTCCTGATCGCCAACCTGCTCGTCGACCTCCTGTACGCCGTACTCGACCCGAGGATCCGCTATGCCTGAACAGTCCCACGAGCCCGAGGGAGCCATCGCCGGGACCGGTATGGGCGGCGGGATGGACCTCGCCACGAGTGAGGCGGCCACCCTCGAGAAGACACCGGGAGGCCCTCAGGGCACGGGCCCGGCGGCCAAGCCGCGCAGTCTGTGGTCCGACGCCTGGCGGGACCTGCGCCGCAATCCGGTCTTCGTCGTCTCCGCCCTGGTGATCCTCTTTCTCCTCGTCATCTCGGTCCGGCCGTCCCTGATCACCTCGGGCAACCCGCTCCAGTGCGAACTCGCCCGGTCCCAGGAGGGCGCCCGGGCCGGGCACCCGTTCGGCTTCGACGGCCAGGGGTGCGACGTCTACACCCGCACCGTGTACGGTGCCCGCGCCTCGGTCACCGTCGGGGTCTGCGCCACGCTCGGCGTGGCGCTGCTGGGCTCGGTCCTGGGCGGGCTCGCCGGTTTCTTCGGCGGCGCATGGGATGCGATCCTGTCCCGGACCACCGACGTCTTCTTCGCCATCCCGGTCGTCCTCGGCGGTCTGGTCCTCCTCTCCGTGGTGACCAGCAACACGGTCTGGCCGGTCGTCGGGTTCATGGTGCTGCTCGGCTGGCCGCAGATCTCCCGCATCGCCCGCGGGTCGGTCATCACCGTCAAGCAGAACGACTACGTCCAGGCGGCGCGCGCCCTCGGCGCCTCCAACTCCCGCATCCTTCTGCGCCACATCGCGCCCAACGCGGTCGCGCCCGTGATCGTCGTGGCGACCATCGCGCTCGGCACCTACATCGCGCTCGAGGCGACCTTGTCGTACCTGGGCGTCGGGCTGAAACCGCCGAGCGTGTCGTGGGGGATCGACATCTCCGCCGCATCGCCCTACATCCGCAACGCCCCCCACGCGCTGCTGTGGCCGTCCGGCGCCCTCGCCGTCACCGTGCTCGCGTTCATCATGCTCGGCGACGCCGTGCGCGACGCCCTCGACCCCAAGCTGAGGTGAGCGCCGTGCTGCTCGAAGTGCGCGATCTGCACGTGGAGTTCCGGACCAGGGACGGGATCGCCAAAGCGGTCAACGGCGTCAGCTACGCCGTGGACGCCGGCGAGACCCTGGCCGTGCTCGGCGAGTCCGGCTCCGGGAAGTCCGTCACCGCACAGGCCGTCATGGGCATCCTCGACTCGCCGCCGGGCCGGATCACCGGCGGCGAAGTCCTCTTCCAGGGGCGGGATCTGCTCACCCTGAGGGAAGACGAGCGGCGCAGGATCCGCGGCGCCCGGATGGCCATGATCTTCCAGGACGCGCTGTCCGCCCTCAACCCCGTGCTCACCGTGGGCGCCCAGCTCGGCGAGATGTTCGTCGTGCACCGGGGGATGTCCGCGAAGGACGCCCGCGCCAGGGCCGTGGAGCTGATGGACCGGGTGCGGATCCCGGCCGCCGCGCAGCGCGTGCGCGACTATCCCCACCAGTTCTCCGGCGGCATGCGCCAGCGCATCATGATCGCCATGGCGCTGGCGCTCGAGCCCGCGCTGATCATCGCGGACGAGCCCACCACCGCCCTGGACGTCACCGTCCAGGCCCAGGTCATGGATCTGCTCGCCGAGTTGCAGCGTGAGTACCGCATGGGGCTGATCCTCATCACCCACGACCTCGGTGTCGTCGCGGACGTCGCGGACCGGATCGCCGTCATGTACGCGGGCCGGATCGTGGAGTCGGCTCCCGTGCACGACATCTACAAGGCACCGGCGCACCCCTACACCCGGGGACTGCTCGACTCCATCCCGCGGCTCGACCAGAAGGGCAGACAGCTCTACGCGATCAAGGGCCTGCCGCCGAACCTGATGGCCATCCCGCCCGGCTGCGCCTTCAATCCCCGCTGCCCCATGGCCCAGGACGTGTGCCGCACCGATGTGCCGCCGCTCTACGAGGTGGCCGGCGACCACGGGGGCGAGCGGGTGAGCGCCTGCCACTTCTGGAGGGAGTGCCTGCGTGACCGGTCCTGAGCCGATCCTCGAGGTGAGCGGGCTGCTGAAGCACTACCCGCTCACCCGCGGAATCCTGTTCAAGAAACAGGTGGGTGCCGTCAAGGCGGTCGACGGGGTCGACTTCACCCTGGGCCGGGGGGAGACCCTGGGCATCGTCGGCGAGTCCGGCTGCGGGAAGTCGACGCTGGCCAGGTTGCTGGTCAACCTGGAGGCGCCGACCGCCGGTTCGATCCGTTACCGGGGCGAGGACATCACCAGGCTGTCCGGGCGGGCCCTGAAGGCCGTGCGGCGCAACATCCAGATGGTCTTCCAGGACCCTTACACCTCCCTCAACCCCCGGATGACCGTGGGGGACATCATCGGGGAGCCGTACGAGATCCATCCCGAGGCGGCGCCCAAGGGGGACCGTCGGCGGCGGGTGCGGGAACTGCTCGACGTGGTGGGGCTCAATCCCGAGTACATCAACCGCTACCCGCACCAGTTCTCCGGCGGCCAGCGCCAGCGCATCGGCATCGCGCGGGGGCTGGCGCTGCGTCCGGAGATCATCGTCGCCGACGAGCCGGTCTCCGCGCTGGACGTGTCCGTGCAGGCGCAGGTGATCAACCTGCTGGCGACGCTCCAGGCCGAGTTCGGGCTGTCGTACGTCTTCATCGCGCACGACCTGTCGATCGTGCGGCACATCTCCGACCGGGTCGGGGTGATGTACCTCGGGCGGATCGTGGAGACCGGCAGGGACGCGGAGATCTACGACCACCCGACGCACCCCTACACACAGGCCCTGCTGTCCGCCGTCCCGGTGCCCGACCCCCGGGCGCGCGAGCACCGGGAGCGGATCATCCTGAGCGGTGACGTGCCGTCCCCGACGGACATCCCCTCCGGCTGCCGCTTCCGCACCCGCTGCTGGAAGGCCCGGGAGCGCTGCACGCTGGAGGTACCGCCGCTCGCGGTCCCCGAGGAGTTCCGGCTGACGAGGGGACCGGCCGCACACGACTCGGCGTGCCACTTCGCGGAGGAGAAGCGGGTGGTGCCCCCCGAGGGACCGGCGGCGTCCGGCGACGAGCCGCACACTGAGCCCGCATAGGCGGGCAAATGCGTACAAAGGTCGTTAACAAGCAGGCAACTTCGCCGACGCCGTTCCGATATACGGACGCAGGACAGTGAACGTCGTACGGCCGTGCGGGTGCCGTCAACGGGCCGGGGTGTACATGTCACCCCGGCCCGTTCTGCCGCGGCCGGTCCCTGTGCGCCGGGCCGGCGTCCCTTCGGCCCCCGGTGGCGTTGCGTCGCGGAGCCCGGTCAGCGGTCCCCGTGCTCCCGGGAGTTCCCGTCGCCCGGCACGAGTCCCAGTGCGCGGCGCAGGAAGTCCAGTTGGAGCAGCAGCAGGTTCTCGGCGACGGTCTCCTGCGGGGTCATGTGGGTCACGCCGGACAGCGGCAGCACCTCGTGCGGGCGGCCCGCGGCCAGCAGGGCGGAGGACAGTCGCAGGGAGTGGGCCACCACCACGTTGTCGTCCGCCAGGCCATGGATGATCATCATCGGGCGCACCGGCTCCGCGGCTTCCACCAGGCCCGCGTCGTCGATCAGGGAGTTGCGGCGGTAAACCTCGGGCTGCCGTGCCGGGTGCCCCAGATAGCGCTCCTGGTAGTGGGTGTCGTACAGCCGCAGATCGGTGACCGGTGCGCCGACCACCGCCGCGTGGAACACATCGGGGCGGCGCAGGGCCGCGAGCGCCGCCAGATAGCCGCCGAAGGACCAGCCGCGGATCGCGACACGGCTCAGATCGAGGGGGAAGTCGCCGGCGAGGGCGTGCAGCGCGTCCACCTGATCTTCGAGCACGACCGCCGCCAGGTCTTCGTGCACCGACTTCTCCCAGGCGGGGGAGTGGCCCGGAGTGCCCCGCCCGTCCGCCACGATCACCGCGAAACCCTGGTCGGCGAACCACTGCGAGGTGAGGTGCGGGTTGTGTGCGGCCACGACACGCTGCCCGTGCGGGCCCCCGTACGGATCCAGGAGGACGGGGAGGGGGGTGTCACCGGAGTAGTCGGTAGGCATAAGCACGGCGCATGGGATTCGGCGTGCGCCCCCCTGTGTGAGCGTCACGCGCGGGGACAGACCGGGATGTTCCGCATGCGACGTCACGATCGCCGCCCTCTTGCCGTCGTGCAGCACCTGCGCCTGGGCGCCCGCACGGTCGAGTGTCGAGGAGACGAGCACGGTCACGCCGCCCGAACGTACCGCCGTGTGCACACCGGGCTCCTGTGAGACGCGTTCCATGCCGAGCTCGTTGACCCGGTACACATGGACCTCGCCGATCTCCGGATCGGTCGCCGCCTCGCCGGCCGACGCGGCCACCAGTACGTCGTCGGCCGTCACGTCGAGCACGGCCCTTACATGCAACTGGCCTCCCGTGAGCGGGCGTTCGCCCACCGTGAGCACCCGTGCGCCGCCCTCGTCGGCGATGCGCACCAGCTGCCCCGAGGGGCTCCAGCACGGGACACCGGGGAAAAGTTCCAGCCAATGTGGATCTTCATCCGCGTGCACCATCCGGGTCGCCCCGGTGTCCGGATCGACGGCCAGGAACAGCTGGCTGTGCTGGTCCCGCGCCTGCACCAGGATCAGCGGTGCACCGGCCGCTGACCAGTGCACTCGCGCCAGATACGGGTAGTGCGCCCGGTCCCAGACGACCTCCGTGCGTGCTCCGTCGAGGTCCACGACGAACAGGCGCACCTCCGCGTTGTCGGTGCCCGCCGCCGGATATGCGACCGGTTGCGGCTCCCTCTCCGGACGGGCCGGATCGGAGATCCACCACCGGCGTACCGGGGTGTCGTCCGCGCGCGCGACGAGCAGCCGATCGGACGCGGGCGACCACCAGAAGCCCCGCGAACGCCCCATCTCCTCGGCCGCGACGAACTCGGCCAGCCCGTAGGTGACCGACTCCGACTCCGGTTCGGCCAGCGCCCGGTCGCCCTCGCCCTCGGCGCCGACGACGCGCAGGGCGCCCCGGGCGACGTACGCGACGTGCCTTCCGTCGGGAGCCGGCCGCGGGTCGACCACCGGTCCGGGCACGGGCAGTTCCGTTGCGGTGCCGACTCGGAGTTCCGCCGTGAAAAGCCGCCCTGACAAGGCGAAAGACGCCAACTCGACGCCGTTGTCGGTGGCGTAGTCGACGATGCCGGCACCGCCCTCGCGGCTGCGTTCCCGGCGGGCTCGCTCCTCCGGCGGCAACTCCTCCTCGGCGCCGCTGAGGAGCGCGCCGGGATCGGCTGCGGGGCGTTCCGTGCCGCTCGCGAGGTCGAGGACCCACAGCTGGTGGGTGCGGTCCGTGCCGGACGCGGAGCGCAGGAACACGACGCGGGAACCGTCGGGTGCGACGGTGAAGGCACGCGGCGCGCCGAGCGTGAACCGCTGGGTCCGCGCGTGCCGTCGGGGGAAGGAAGCAGGCTCGGTCGTCATGCCCCGACCATATTGGCCATGCGCCCCCTTGTGCGGCCGTGCGCCGATCGATGCGCACGTACGGATAGTTATGATCACTACCGCATAGTGGGTATGAACCCGCTGGCATCCAGGTGGATTTATCTGCGTGGATTTGTCCGTACGGTTCACTGCCCCGACAGTCCGACTCCCGCGCCCCTGTGGATCTTTGGAGGTGAGCCGCCGTGGCACTCTCGATTTCGGCGGTGGTGCTGCTGGCGATCGTCGTCTTCCTACTGATCAAGAAGTCGGGGCTGAAGGCAGGGCACGCGATCGTGTGCATGCTGCTCGGGTTCTATCTCGCCTCCTCGACCGTCGCCCCGACGATCAGCGAGTTGACGACGAACATCGCGGGGATGATCGGGAGCATCAAGTTCTGACCCGCTGACCCGCTGACCCGCTGACCCACCGATCCGCTGACCCACCGATCCGCTGCCCGCGCACCCGCTGACCTCGGCCGGGGGAGGTGCGCGCCGGGCCGCCTCGTAGGGTGGAGGCCATGACGGATCTGCCCGACCGGCGTCTGCTCCTGGTGCACGCGCACCCGGACGACGAGTCGATCAACAACGGCGCGACCATGGCCAGGTACGCGGCCGAGGGCGCCCGCGTGACGCTGGTGACCTGCACCCTCGGTGAGGAGGGTGAGGTCGTCCCGCCCTCGCTCGCCCGGCTCGCGTCCGACCGGGACGACGCGCTGGGCCCGCACCGCGCCGGCGAACTGGCCGCCGCTATGGCCGAGCTCGGCGTCACCGACCACCGCTTCCTCGGCGGGTCCGGCCGCTACCGCGACTCCGGGATGATGGGCGCCCCGCAGAACCACCGGCCCACCGCCTTCTGGGCCGCCGACCGCGACGAGGCGGCCGGTCATCTGGTGGCGGTCGTCCGGGAGGTGCGGCCCCAGGTCCTCGTCACCTACGATCCGAACGGCGGCTACGGCCATCCGGACCACATCCAGGCCCACCGCGTCGCCATGCGCGCCGCGGAGCTTGCCGCCGACCCCGGCTTCGGGCCGGACCTCGGCGCTCCCTGGGACATCGCCAGGATCTACTGGAACCGTGTGCCCCGGCCGGTCGCGGAGGCCGCCTTCGCCCGGCTCGGCGAGGCGCTCGACAAGACACCCTTCGCCAAGGCGGGGACCGTCGAGGACATCCCCGGCGTGGTCGACGAGGCGGTGGTCACCACGGAGATCGACGGCGCGGCCTTCGCCGCCGCGAAGGCCGCGGCGATGCGGGCGCACGCCACCCAGATCGAGGTCGCCGAACCGTGGTTCGCCCTCTCCAACGCCCTCGCGCAGCCCCTGTTCACGACCGAGTACTACGAGTTGGCGCGCGGCGGGCGGCGTGAAACGGTGCTTCCATCGGCCGGGAACCGGAGAAGTGCCGGGGCCCGCGAGACGGACCTGTTCCAGGGAGTGACCCCATGATGTCCGACGGCAAGCAGACGAGTGCGCTCGCCCAGCCGCTGAGGCCGCCCTCGATCGGCCGGACCGCCGCCTGTCTGGGCCTGTTCCTGCTCGGTGCGCTGGCCGGGGCGGCGGGTGCGCTCGTGCAGTCCGGGTGGTTCCCCGGCGGGTTGCTGCTCGCGCTCGTGGGCGCGGCCGGGGTCTTCGTCGGCGGCGGGAAGGCCATCGGGACGCGTGCGGGGGCCGTCGCGCCCGCCGCGGGCTGGGTGGTCGCCGTCATCCTGCTCACCGCCAGCCGTCCCGAGGGGGACTTCCTGTTCGGTGCCGGCGTCGGATCGTATCTCTTCCTGCTCGGCGGAATGGCCGTCGCTGTGATCTGCGCCACCCTGGCCCAGGGGCGGCAAACGGGCGGACCGGGCGTCCGACTTGGCAAGTGACGTACCGGTTCGTCGTCCGGGGCGCGGGATGCCCCCCGGGAAAACGGTGGGCGCGCGTGGGGGTCCCGTGCGGGTTTCCCCAGCGGGCGCGGTATGCGGGCGACGCGCGGCCAGTATGGTGGTGCGCGCCGCCGCGCCTTCCCCGAGCCCTCGGCTTCGCCCGAGCAGGGGGATCCCACCTGTTGAGGTCGAAACAGGCGGTGGAGCCAACCGGGAGAACCTGCCTTGAGTCGTGAAACTGACAGTTCGTCCGCCGGACCCAACGGGCGCGGCGGAGCCGCCTACCCGTCCGGGACGCCGCCGTACGGGACCCCCATGGTTTCCGAGGACGGTCTCGCCCCGGGCCGTCCGGCCGCCCAGCCGGAAGAACGCAAGACCGAGACCACACTGACGACGCGGATCCGGATCAACATCCCCGGGTCGCGGCCGATCCCGCCGGTCGTCGTGCGCACGCCCGTCGCGGGCGGCGACACCGCGGACGAGCCGAGCGTCGACACCCCGCCGCCGAGCCCCGTGAGCCCGCCCGGCAACGACACCCCCGCTCAGCCCCCGGCACCGGCCGAGGAGAAGGCCAGCGACTGGTTCGCGCCCCGCAAGCCCTCGGCGGCCAAGGGCCCCCAGGGCGGTGGGTCGACCAATGGCGCCGGCATGCCGTCGGGCGGCGGTATACAGAGCCCGGACGCGGCCCGGCCCGCGCCCGGCGGGCCGGGAGCCTCCGGCGCACGGCCGGGTGGGAGCACGGGCGGCGCGGGTCCGCTCGGCGCACGCCCGGGCGGCACGAACGGCAAGGGGCTTCCGGGCGCCACCGGCGCGGGACCCGTCGCGCCGGGGCACGGCGGTGGCACCGGCTCCTTCGACGTCTCCGAGGCCGTGGCCGCCACCACCGCGTCGATGCCGGTCATCCGCCCCGACGGCGGCACCGACCCCGGCCGTGACGGTCTGCCCTACTTCTCCGAACCCGGCGCGCAGCATCCGTCGGGTCCCACCGGCGGCCCGGTCACGGGCGACGGACCCGTCGTCCCGCCCGTCGGCGGCCCCGGCACGGTCCCCGGTGGGCCCGGCCCGATGACACCCGGCACCCCGGGTGCGCGCGGGGGCGGCCCCTTCGGTCCCGGTGGGCCGGGCGCGCACGGTGCCGGCGCGGGCCAGGGACGTTCCGGCGGCCTGAGCGACGACACGGCGATCCTCACCCCGCAGAGGCCCGCGCCCGACCCGGGCGGCCAGGGCTTCGGCGGCCCCGGCGACCACATCTCCGGGCACACCGTCACCAGTGGCATCCCGGTCGTCCCGCCGGGCGCCCAGAACGGCCCGTTCGCGCCCACCCAGCCCGAGACGCCGGCGCCGCACACGCCGCCGAAGCTGCCCGACCCCGCCAAGGCGCAGACCTCCGCGAGCGCGAGGCCGGCCAGGAAGAAGGGGCGCAGCAAAACGGTGCTCCTGGTCGGCGCGCTGGTCGTCGTGGCCGGTGTGGCCTACGGTGCCGGGCTGCTGATGAACCACTCCGACGTCCCCAAGGGCACCACGGTGCTCGGCGTCGACATCGGCGGCGGCACGCGTGACGAGGCGATCCAGAAGCTCGACGACGGGCTCGGCAGCCGTACGGCCAAGCCGCTCCAGCTGTCGGTCGACGGCAGGACGACCGCCCTCAAGCCGGACCAGGCGGGCCTGCAGCTCGACAGCAAGGCCACCGTCGCCGCCGCCGCGGAGAGCGACTACAACCCGATGTCGGTGATCGGCTCCCTCTTCGGACAGGAGCGCGTGATCGACCCGGTGATGCCGGTCGACGAGGAGAAGCTGCAGGCCGCCCTCGAGGGCGTCGCCGGCGGCAGCGGTTCGATGACCGAGGGCGGGATCAAGTTCGAGTCCGGCAAGGCCGTCGCCGTGTACGGCAAGGAGGGCAAGGGCATCGACGTCGGCGCCTCGACCGCGGCCGTCGAGCAGGCATACCGCACCCAGGTGGAGACGAACAGCGCCGCGCCCGTCAAGGTCCCCACGACCACCCGCAAGCCGACGGTCTCGAACGCCGAGGTCGACCGGATGATGAAGGCGTTCGCCGAGCCGGCGATGTCCGGCAATGTGACGGTGCGCACGGACGCGGTGCACACCATCTCCTTCAGCCCCCAGAACTCCCTGTGGAAGTTCCTCGGCGTGAAGGCCGTCAACGGCAAGCTCGTCGACACCTATGACAGGGCGGCGCTGCAGGAGCTGTACGGCAACACCTTCGACGGCGTGCTCGTCAACCGTGGCACCGGCAAGAAGACGGCGGTCACGGTGGAGGACGTGATCGGGGCGCTCCGGCCGGCACTGCTGGCGAAGACCCCGGCGGACCGGATCGCCACGATCGAGACGAACCCGAGCTGACCGAAGCGGCACAGAAGGGCGCCCGGTTGCGACCGGGCGCCCTTTCGCCGTCGTGTGCGGCATGACATCTGTCATGCCGCAGTGACGACACCCGGCACTGCCTCCCGGGGCCCGGGCACCGCCACGATGGGGCCATGACGACGACACGTACGACCACCGGACCGGTGGTCGGGTTCGACCGCGTGACCAAGGCCTACGGGGCCGTCCGGGCCGTCGACGGGCTGTCACTCGAGCTGCACCCGGGCGAGACGGTGGCCCTGCTCGGGCCCAACGGGGCCGGCAAGTCGACCGCCCTCGACCTGCTGCTCGGCCTCAAGCACGCCGACGACGGCACCGTCCGGGTGTTCGGGACCGGCCCGCGCGAGGCCATCGTCGCGGGGCGCGTGGGCGCCATGCTGCAGAGCGGTGGCCTGATGGACGAGGTCACGGTCGCCGAGCTGGTCAGGCTCGCCTGCGATCTGCACCCGAAGCCGTACAAGCCCGCCGATGTGCTCGCCCGCGCGGGCATCTCGCAGATCGCCGACCGCAAGGTGAACAAGCTCTCCGGAGGTCAGGCGCAGCGCGTCCGCTTCGCCCTCGCCACCGCGGGCGACAGCGATCTGATCGTCCTCGACGAGCCGACCACCGGCATGGACGTGGCGGCGCGCCAGGCATTCTGGGCCACCATGCGCGAGCAGGCGGACCAGGGACGCACGGTGCTGTTCGCCACGCACTACCTCGAAGAGGCCGATGCGATCGCCGACCGGGTCCTGGTCCTGCACCGCGGGCGGCTCCTCGCCGACGGCACCGCCGCCGAGATCAAGGCGAAGGCGGGTGCCCGCCGGGTCTCCTTCGACCTGGAGGGCACGATCGACGAGGCCCCACTGCGCGCGCTGCCCTTCCTGACCTCGATAGACGTCTCCGGGCAGACCGTCCGCATCCAGTCCACCGACGCCGACGCCACCGTCCACGCGCTGTACGGCCTCGGTGTCTACCCCCGCAACCTCGAAGTCGCCGGACTCGGGCTCGAGCAGGCCTTCGTCGCCATCACTGAGGCCGAGGAGGCCCGGCAGTCATGAACAGCCTCATCAAGCTGGAACTCGCCCGCGCACTGCGCAACCGCAAGTTCCTGTTCTTCTCGGTGATCTACCCCTCTGCCCTGTTCCTGCTGATCTCGAGCACCTCCGGCAGTCCGACCACCAAGGTCACCGGGAGCGATCTGACCGTGGCGACGTACATGATGGTCTCCATGGCGTCCTTCGGTGCCCTGACGGCCGTGCTGATGGGCAACAGCGAGCGCATCGCCAAGGAGCGCGAGAACGGCTGGGTGCGGCAGCTGCGGCTCACCACCCTGCCCGGGCGCGGCTACGTCCTCGCCAAGACCGCCAGCGCGGCCGTGGTCAGTCTGCCGTCCATCGTCGTCGTCTTCGTGGTCGCGGCGGCCCTGAAGGACGTCCGCCTGGACGCCTGGCAGTGGCTCGCCCTCACCGGGGCCATCTGGGCAGGCAGCCTGGTCTTCGCCGCGCTCGGAGTGGCCATCGGCTACCTCGCCAGCGGTGACGCCGTCCGCCCGATCACCATGATCACCTACTTCGGCCTGTCGATCCTCGGCGGCCTGTGGTGGCCGTCGGCGGTCTTCCCGGGCTGGCTGCAGGACATCGCGAAATGGCTGCCCACCCATGCGTACGCTGCCCTCGGACAGGCCATCGAACAGAGCCGGGCCCCGCACGCCGAGGACATCGCCGTCCTCGTCGCGTTCTTCGTGCTGTTCGCGGGTGGGGCGGCCTGGCTGTACCGGAAGGACACGCTGAAGGCGTGAGCGCGATGACAGAGGACCCGCGGACCCACGAAGCCCGGGCGGAGCGGCTGATGCGTCTCGGGCAGTCGCCCAGCAACCGTCCCGAACTGCTGCGCAAGTCGCTGTGGATCGGCGTGTGGCTGGTCTTCCTCAGCTCGCCGGTCCACGACCTCGCCGCCGGGAACCACGCCACCGCGGGGACCGTGGCCGGCTGGCTGGGCCTCGTGGCCTTCGTCGGGGTCTATCTGATGCTCGTCTTCCGGAACATGGGCCGTCCGAGCTCCCGCCCGTTCGCCGGTGCCCTCATCGTCGTCCTCGCCGTTCTCGCCGCCGCGCTGTCCTTCTCGCTCGGCTCGGCCTGGCTCGGTCTCTTCGTCTACGTCTCCGTCGCCTGCGGGGCGACCCTGCCGCTGCGGACGGCCTACTGGACGATCCCCGTCACGGCCGCCGCGATGCTCCTCATCGCGCTGCGCCTCGGCGAGGACGACCTGTGGAGCCTGGTCGTCCTGGTGCTGCTCATCGGGTACGCGATGACAGGCGTCGGCCAACTGATCCGGACGACGATCGAGTTGCGCAAAGCCCGGGCCACCGTCGCCCAGCTCGCCGCCAATGAGGAGCGGTTGCGGCTGGCCCGTGATCTGCACGACCTGCTCGGCCACTCGCTCTCCCTGATCACCCTGAAGAGCGAGCTCGCCGGTCGCATGCTCCCGGGCCATCCGGACAAGGCGGCCCAGCAGGTGGCCGACATCGAACAGGTCAGCCGCCAGGCCCTCGTCGACGTGCGCGAGGCGGTCACCGGCTACCGGCGCCCCCGCCTGGCGGCCGAACTCGCGGGGGCCCAGGTCGCCCTGACGGCCGCCGGGGTCACGGCGCAGGTGCCGGCGGAACCCGACCTCGCCGGCGTCCCGGAGGACAACGGGTCCGCCCTGGCCTGGGCGCTGCGCGAGGCGGTCACCAACGTCGTACGGCACAGCGGCGCGGAGCGCTGCACGGTGGAGGTGCTCCGGCGGCAGACCCTGGACGGCCCGGTGCTGGAGCTCTGCGTGGAGGACAACGGCTCGGGTGGCTCGGGCAAGGCACCCGGAAACGGGCTGACGGGTCTGACCGAGCGGTTGGAGAAGGTCGCCGGGACGCTGGAGGCGGGCCGCGTCAAGCACGGATTCCGGCTTGTCGCCCGCGTGCCGGCCGACGGCGCGGCGGACGTAGGATCCGGGGCATGAGCCGCACGATCAAGGTCCTGCTCGCCGAGGACCAGTCGATGGTCCGGGAGGCGCTGGCAGCGCTGCTGGGGCTGGAGGAGGACATCGAGGTCGTCGCCCAGGTCGCCCGCGGTGACGAGGTGCCGGCGGCGGCGCGCGCCCACGAGGTGGACGTGGCGCTGCTCGACATCGAGATGCCCGGTGCGACCGGGATCGAGGCGGCGGCCGAACTCCGACGGGAGTTCCCGGCCCTCAAGGTGGTCGTCCTCACCACGTTCGGGCGGCCCGGCTATCTGCGCTCCGCGATGGAGGCGGGCGCCGACGCCTTCCTGGTGAAGGACGCGCCCGCGGCCCAACTCGCCGAGGCCGTGCGGAAGGTGCTCGCCGGTGAGCGCGTGATCGACCCGACACTGGCGGCGGCCGCCCTCGCCGACGGCGCCAATCCGCTGACCGACCGCGAGCGCGAGGTGCTGCGTGCGGCGGCGGGCGGGGCCACCAACGCGGAACTGGCCGCGACGCTGCACCTGTCCCAGGGCACGGTCCGCAACTACCTCTCGACGGCGATCCAGAAACTCGCGGTCCGCAACCGGGCGGAGGCGGTCCGGATCGCGCGCGAGAAAGGGTGGCTGTAGCGCCCGTACGGGGCTCCACCACCGTTCCCCACTCGGCCGCGCACGTGGCACGGCACCGCCACGGTGCCCGGCCGAGTCCTCAGTTGAGCATCGCCCGGGCCGCCTGGGCCTGACCCCGCATCCGGTCGGCTGCCTCCTCGTCGACGGCGGACAGCACCTCGGCATACGCGTCGAGTTCCGCGGCCCCTTGCAGGAATTCCCCCCGCTGCACGAGCAGTTGAGCGCGCTCGTAGCGCAGCCGCGCCGGGTGGGACGGCAGCAGCAGCGACAACTCGACGGCCCACAGGGCGACATCCGACCGTTCCGGCCGGGCGGCGGCCCACGCGCGTATGTTGTTGAGCACCCGCAGCACGACCTGAAGCGGATCCGCGGGCGCGAGCATCGAAGGTTCGAGCGGCGCTCCCGTGGCCCCGGCGACCAGCATCCCGGCGTGGTCGCGCGACAGCACCCGGCCCCCGTCGAAGGGGTCGGCCAGGACCTGGTCCGCCACCGGGCCGAACCCGACGACGAAGTGGCCGGGCAGCGCGACCCCGTACACCGGTGCGCCCGCCCGCCGCGCCACCTCGATCCACACCACCGACAGCAGGATCGGCAGCCCGCGTCGCCGGTGCAGCACCTCGTGCAGCAGCGAGGACTGCAGCCGCTCGTAGTCGGCGGGGGCGCCGTGGAACCCGTACCGCTCGCCGAGCAGCCCGGCGAGGGCGCTCAGCCAGGCCCCGGGCCCGCCCGGTGCGAACGGCAGCTGCCCGGCCAGCCGGTCGAGCTCGATCTGCGCGGCGTCCATCCCGGGCTCGTCCAGCGTTCCGTCCGCCGCCGCGCACACGAGCAGGCACAGGGCCGCGAGATCGGGCCGCGCGGAGCGCGCCTCTTCGCCGAAACGGCGCCGCACCTCGGCGGCCCGTTCCGGCTCCGGGGGATAGGGGGCATGCATGGCGGTCCCGAAACCTCTCACACCACCGGTCCCGGACCCGTGACCACCCGGCCGCAGGCGTCCGGACCACGCGAGCCCCTCGGCTCCCGGTAGTGGTGATATGCATGATGCGCCTCGAAGCCGAGTCCCGTGTACAGCGCACGCGCGCCCTCGTTGTCGGCCTCCACCTGGAGCCAGGCCGCCGAGGCGCCCTCGTGGAGCGCCTGCCGGGCCAGTGCGGCCATCACGGCCGTGGCGAGGCCACGCCGGCGCTGCTCCGGGGCGACCTCCACGGCAGCGAAACCGGCCCACCGTCCGTCCACCACACATCGTCCGATCGCCGCAGGCGGGGCACCTTCCGCGCCGGGCACCGCCGCGAACCACACCGAGGGCCCACTGCCCAGTACCTTCAGGGCCACCTCGCCCAGCCCCCTGCGCTGGTAGCGGGCGAGCCACAGCTCGTCCGCGGTGCGTGACAGCACGACTGTGGGCGCCTCACGGTCCGCCAGTGGCGCCAGTGCGCCGGTCCACAGCTCCGCGGTGACCTCCCGTGTCCAGCCACGGGCCTCCAGCTTCGCGCGCAGCGGTTCCTGGGTGCCCTGCGCCCCGGTGGCGAGCTGTATCCGGGCCGGCAGGCCGCGCGCCGCGTACCAGCGCCGTACGGCCGCCAGCGCTTCGTCCAGCGGTGTCCCGGGATCTCCGAGGGGCAGCACCGAATTGGCCCGGCGGGTGAATCCGGAGGCGGCACGCAGCTCCCAGTCGCCGATCCGCTCCCGCTCCACCGGCTGCCACGCCCGGGCGGAGATCCGCGCCAGCTCCTCGTAGAAGGCCACGGGCCCCCTGCGGCGCGCCGAGGCCGCCGCGGCCCGTCGCGACTCGTCCGCGCGGGGACGGGCGGCAGGGGGCGCCGCGGGCACGACCTTGCCCGCGACCAGTGATGATTCGGCGATCCTGACGCTCTGTCCGTCCCGCCGCGTGATCATGAGCACACCGTCGTCCCATGATGTGAGAACACCGACCGTATCGGTGAACCTCTCACCCTCGGCGGCATGTTCCCTCCACCGCCGTACGGAGACGCGTTTCCCCACGTCAGCAGCGGTGATTCGGACCTCGAGCCGTCCGCCCGCAGAGATTTCCACAGGTCAGTTCACCCCTCCTGTTCGGATCATGCCCAGGAACGGAGATACTAGGTGCGGGCATCGACGACGCCGCGCTCCCGCGCGCCAGGCGGCGGAGCCTGAAGAGGCCCGCCAGCGCCCTACCGAGGAGGAACGACAGCGTGACCTACGTCATCGCAGAGCCTTGTGTCGACGTCAAGGACAAGGCGTGCATCGAGGAGTGCCCGGTCGACTGCATCTACGAGGGCCAGCGGTCCTTGTACATCCACCCGGACGAATGCGTCGACTGTGGAGCCTGCGAGCCGGTCTGCCCGGTCGAGGCCATCTTCTACGAGGATGACACTCCCGAGGAGTGGAAGGACTACTACAAGGCGAACGTCGAGTTCTTCGACGAGCTCGGCTCGCCCGGTGGTGCCAGCAAGCTGGGGCTGATCGAGCGCGACCACCCCTTCATCGCGGCGCTGCCCCCGATGAACCAGTAAGCGACGGGGCGCACCGGTGCCGGGCGTCCGTGTGCACACAGGCCCGAAGGGCCGAGCACGGACGGGCCCCCCGGCACCGGCCGACGCGCCCCGGAAGCGGAATGAGCCGACGCCGCCTCGGTCCGGTACGGTGCCCGCCGCGCCGCACGGGACCGAGGCGTTCGGCGCCCACAGCCTCGAAAAGGGCGCCCGTCGTAGCAGAAAGTGAGCCCGATCCCCGTGTCAGCAGTATCCGACCGGCTTCCGGCCTTCCCCTGGGACAAGCTGGAGCCCTACAAGAAGACGGCCGCCGCGCACGCGGGCGGGATCGTCGACCTGTCCGTCGGCACTCCGGTCGACCCGGTTCCCGAGCTGATCCAGAAGGCGCTCGTGGCGGCCGCGGACTCCCCGGGCTATCCGACCGTCTGGGGCACGCCCGAGCTGCGCGACGCGATCACGGGCTGGGTGGAGCGCCGCCTGGGCGCCCGGAACGTCACCCACCGCCATGTGCTGCCCGTCGTCGGCTCCAAGGAACTCGTCGCCTGGCTTCCGACCCAGCTGGGTCTCGGCCCGGGCGACACGGTCGCGTACCCGCGCCTGGCCTATCCGACGTACGAGGTCGGAGCGCGCCTGGCCCGCGCGGACCACGTGGCCTACGACGACCCGACCGAGCTCGACCCGGGGAACCTGAAGCTGCTGTGGCTCAACTCGCCGTCGAACCCGACGGGCAGGGTGCTGGCCAAGGAGGAACTGGCCCGGATCGTGTCCTGGGCGCGTGAGCACGGCGTGCTGGTCGTCTCCGACGAGTGCTACCTCGAACTGGGCTGGGAGGCCGATCCGGTCTCCGTCCTGCACCCGGACGTGTGCGGCGGTTCGTACGACGGCATCGTCGCGGTGCACTCGCTGTCCAAGCGGTCGAACCTCGCGGGCTACCGGGCGGCGTTCCTGGCGGGCGATCCGGCGGTCCTCGGCCCTCTTCTGGAGATCCGCAAGCACGGCGGCATGATGACGTCCGCACCGACGCAGGCGGCCGTGGTCGCCGCGCTGAGCGACGACGCGCATGTGCGTGAGCAGCGCGAGCGCTACGCCGCCCGCCGGACGATGCTGCGCGAGGCCCTGCTGAAGCACGGTTTCCGCATCGAGCACAGCGAGGCGAGCCTGTATCTGTGGGCGACCCGCGACGAGTCGTGCTGGCAGACAGTCTCGCACCTCGCAGACCTGGGCATCCTGGTCGCTCCCGGTGACTTCTACGGTCCCGCGGGCGAGAGGTTCGTCCGGGTGGCCCTGACGGCCACGGACGAACGCATCGCGGCGGCGGTGGAGCGGCTCTGGGCCGACGGCCGACAGTCCTGAGGGGGTCCGGGGCGGCGGCGCCCCGGACCCCCTCAGGCATACGGCGTGCCCCGCTCAGCCGCCCAGCGGCAGGCCCTGCACCGGCAGCTGTCCCGGCAGCCCGGTCCTGGCGGTCCCGCCGAGCAGGCCATCGGCCTGGCCCGTGGCGTCCGCCGCCACCTTCTGCGCGACCGGCGCGGCCTTCCTGACGACGTTCCCACCGGTGGCGTTCGCGGTCGGCGCCACCTTCTTGACCGTCCCGCCGCCGGCCTTGACCGTCCGGCTGCCGGCGTCACCCGCGAGCCCGGTGACCTTCTGGGCCGCACCGTCGACCTTCTGGGCCGCGCCGTCGACGCCGGTGCCCAGCTGTGCGTTGTCCAGGGCGGTCAGCCCGGCGAGCTCCGGGTTGGCCGGCAGGTCGGTCGTCGCCGCGCCGGCGGAGCCGGCCGCACCGACCACGGGCGCCGCTCCCGCTGCGATGAGCAGCGCGACACGGGCGATCCTGCGGGTCAGGGGGAGGGACATGATGCTCCTTTGACGGGAGAGAACGGTGAAGTGTCCGTCACCACCCAGAGGTTGATCGTTCCGGGATCGGACGCAGTGACTACCGCTCGAAGCCCTCGAAGGTTGCGGTGCCCCGATGTAAAGAGTTGGTAATGTGTCGCATTATCGGGTGGGGAGGAAATCGGGCAAACGGCGTCCCGCCGGAAAGGCCGCCGAATCCTTACAGCCCTTTGCCCCCAAGGGTTTCGGTGGACACCGCGACGGCCGCGCGCAAAACGGCGCGCCCCGTCGACGAGGCGCGCCGCGCAGTACCCGGAAGGGTGAGGTGCCGTACTGCTGCCCGGGTTATTCGCCGGTGACGATACGGACTTCGGATTCCGACGCCTTCGCGCCGGAGCCGCCGGCGGCACGCCACTCGTCCGCGAAGCCCCCGCGCGACCACTCGCGGCCCGCGTAGGAGACGCGCGCGATGTGCAGCGCCGAGGAGTTGGCGACAGCCCAGTGCGCCAGCTCCCAGCCGCGCTCGCGGACGGTGCCCGAGGCCGTGGACTTCCGGGGCACCGGGACCGTCACGGCGTCGGCGGCGGACGTCACCGCGGCCATGGGGGAGGACGTCGACCTCCCCTTGCCCACCTCCGCGCCGGCCGTCTGCAGCACGTCGCGCCCGAAGTCCCTGACGAGCGCGGCCCGTACGGCGTCGGGGCCGCCGCCCACCGTCGGCGTGGGGCGTCCCTGGCAGGTCAGCGTGGCGGCCGCGTGCCCGGTCAGTGCGGCGGCGAGCAGCACCGCGTCGGGCTCGTGCTTCGCGTACGCCTCGGGATAGCCGCTGCGCTGCACGCGCTGCGCGGCCACGGTCAGCGGCAGCCGGGAGTAGTCGGGGACCTTGACCAGGTGGTCGTAGAACACGCCTGACGCGTACGTGGGATCCATGATCTGCTTGCTGGTGCCCCAGCCCTGCGAGGGGCGTTGCTGGAACAGGCCGAGCGAGTCCCGGTCGCCGTGCCCGATGTTGCGCAGTCCGGACTCCTGGATCGCGGTCGCGAGGGCGATGGTCACGGCGCGCTCCGACATGCCCCGTGTGGTGCCGACGGCGGAGATCGTCGCCGCGTTGACCGCCTGCTCGGGGGTGAACTCGTACGACGTCTGGCCGCCCTTGGCCGATACGACCCGGCACTTCGGCGCGGCCGAGCCGGTGAGGTACTGGACGGTGAGGTAGCCGGCTACGGCGAGCAGGACCACGAGGGCCGCCCCGAATCGGAGGAGGCGGCCGCGGCGTTTGGGCTTGGGGGACGGCTCTGACACCCGTACAAGGTACTGGAGCAGACCCATGGGTATGCCGGGGTTGTGGACAACTCGTGGTGCCGGTGTGTGCGGCCGGGCGCGCTAGGGTCGACGGCATGGCGGACACCCCTCTTGACCTCACGCTGGACGCCGCGCGGCTGACCGCGCGGCTCGTCGACTTCCCCTCCGAGAGCGGCAATGAGAAGTCCCTCGCGGACGCGATCGAGGCTGCCCTGCGCGATCTGCCCCATCTGACCGTCGATCGGTACGGCAACAACGTCGTGGCCCGGACCCGTCTCGGACGGCGGGAACGCGTCATTCTGGCGGGCCACATCGACACGGTCCCCATCGCGGACAACGTGCCCTCCCGCCTCGACGGCGACGGCGTGCTGTGGGGCTGCGGCACCTGCGACATGAAGTCGGGCGTCGCGGTCCAGCTCCGTATCGCCGCTACCGTCCCGGCACCCAACCGCGACCTCACGTTCGTCTTCTACGACAACGAGGAGGTCGAGGCGCACCTGAACGGTCTCGGGCATGTGGCGGACGCCCATCCGGACTGGCTGAAGGGCGACTTCGCGGTGCTGCTCGAGCCGTCCGACGGCCAGGTCGAGGGCGGCTGCCAGGGCACGCTTCGGGTCGAGCTGAGGACCAGGGGCGAGCGGGCCCATTCGGCGCGCGGCTGGATGGGCTCCAACGCGATCCATGCGGCGTCCCCGATCCTGGCCCGACTGGCCGCCTACGAACCGCGCCACCCGGTGATCGACGGCCTGGAGTACCGGGAGGGCCTGAACGCGGTCCGCATCTCGGGCGGGGTCGCCGGAAACGTGATCCCCGACGAGTGCGTGGTCACGGTCAACTTCCGCTACGCCCCGGACCGCTCCGAGGCGGAGGCGATCGCGCACGTCCGGGACGTGTTCGCGGACTGCGGGGTGGAGGAGTTCACGGTCGTCGACCACAGCGGCGGCGCCCTGCCCGGGCTCTCGCACCCCGCCGCGGCGGCGTTCATCGAGGCGGTCGGGGGCACCCCGCAACCCAAGTACGGGTGGACGGACGTGTCCCGCTTCAGCGGGCTGGGCGTCCCGGCGGTCAACTACGGACCCGGGAACCCGCATTTGGCGCACAAACGGGACGAGCGCGTCGACACGGCCAAGATCCTCGCCGGGGAGGAGCGCCTGAGGGCCTGGCTGACCTCCTGACCTGCCGCCGGTTGTGGGGAACGTCGCTTCATGGCGGTCATGCGGGCGTACCCCGTCCTTAACCCGCGTGGATCTACGCTGGGGTGGAACGACGCCCGAGCGGAGGGAGCGCACATGCCTACCGGCAACCCCGAGGGCAAGAAGGTGCCGCCGGACGAGCAGCGGCTCGGACCGGTGCTGCGCAGACGCGGCCAGGTGACGAGGAGCACCACCGACCAGCGGCTGCTGGACGCGGGTGGACCCTCGGACTGGGTCCACACGGATCCGTGGCGTGTCCTTCGCATCCAGTCGGAGTTCATCGAGGGATTCGGCACGCTGGCCGAACTCCCGCCCGCGATCAGTGTGTTCGGCTCGGCGCGGACAGCGGTGGACTCGCCCGAGTACGAGGCGGGCGTGCGGCTCGGGCGCGGCCTCGTGGAGGCCGGCTGGGCGGTGATCACCGGAGGTGGCCCCGGGGCGATGGAGGCGGCGAACAGGGGCGCCTGCGAGGCCAAGGGGATCTCGGTCGGCCTCGGCATCGAGCTCCCCTTCGAGCAGGGGCTGAACCCGTACGTCGACATCGGGCTGAACTTCCGCTACTTCTTCGTGCGCAAGATGATGTTCGTGAAGTACGCGCAGGGGTTCGTCGTCCTGCCGGGCGGCCTCGGCACGCTGGACGAGCTCTTCGAGGCACTGACCCTGGTCCAGACCCAGAAGGTGACCCGTTTCCCGATCGTGCTGTACGGCACGTCGTACTGGGGCGGCCTGGTGGACTGGCTCAAGCACACCCTGGTGGCCGAGGGGAAGGCGGCGGAGAAGGACCTGCTCCTGTTCCACCTGACGGACGACGTGGACGAGGCGGTGGAACTCGTCTCCAAGGAGGCCGCGCGCTAGGGTCCGACGGCACCCCTGGGGTGCGCCGCGTACCCGCGCGCACCCCGGGCCTCGCCGGAGGCCTCCCCCGCCCGGGTGGGCTACGCCAGCCCGCGGCGGGCCACGGCGGGCGGGCGGTGGCCCGCGATGGACGCCACCATGTCCAGGACCTGCCGTGTCTCGGCCACCTCGTGCACCCGGTACACCTGCGCCCCCAGCCACGCCGAGACCGCCGTGGTCGCCAGCGTCCCCAGCACGCGCTCCTTCACCGGCCGGTCCAGCGTCTCGCCCACGAAGTCCTTGTTGGACAGCGACACCAGCACGGGCCACCCGGTGGCGGTCATCTCCTCCAGCCGCCGCGTCGCCTCCAGGCTGTGCCGGGTGTTCTTCCCGAAGTCGTGGCCCGGGTCGATCAGCACCGACTCACGCGGCACGCCCAGGGCGACCGCCCGCTCGGCCAGCCCCACGGTCACCCGGAGGATGTCGGCCATCACGTCGTCGTAGGTCACCCGGTGCGGACGGGTCCGCGGCTGCGCGCCCCCCGCGTGGGTGCACACCAGCCCCACCCGGTACCGCGCCGCGACCTCGGCGAGCCGCGGGTCGACCCCGCCCCACGCGTCGTTGAGCAGGTCCGCACCCGCCTCGCACACCGCCTCGCCGACCTCGTGCCGCCAGGTGTCCACGCTGATCACGACGTCGGGGAAACGCCGCCGCACCTCCGTGACGAAGCCGACCGTCCGCCGTGCCTCCTCCTGGGCCGTGACCTCCTCGCCCGGTCCCGCCTTGACCCCGCCGATGTCGATGATCGCGGCGCCGTCCGCCACCGCCTGTTCCACGCGCGCGAGGGCGGGCTCGTCGCGGAACGTGGCCCCCTGGTCGTAGAAGGAGTCCGGGGTCCGGTTCACGATCGCCATGATCACCGGCTCGTGCTCGCCGAATTCCCGCCTGCCCAGCCTGAGCATCCCCTGTGACCTCTTCCGTGCGTCCCGTTCCTTCGCCGCCTGCGACCTTAATCGTCGGTGCCGCATGGCACGATCTGACCCAGACGGATTCGACGTCGGCAATTCCGCGTCGGCGCGCAGCGCGCCGGCACCGAGCGTGGGGACCTCACCGATGTACATGTTCTTGTTCCTGGTCGTCGCGCTCGCCGTCGTGGTCGCCGCGGTGACACTGGCCGTGGTGGGCGGCGGCGAGAGCGCACCCCTGCCGGAGGCGGCACCCGAGCGCTACGACGACCCGCTGCCGCCCGACCGCCCGGTCGGCCGCGCGGACGTGGAGGCCCTGCGCTTTCCGCTGGCGGTCCGCGGCTACCGCATGGCGGACGTGGACGACGCGCTCGGCCGCCTCGGCGCCGAGATCGCCGAGCGTGACTCCCGCATCGCCGATCTGGAGGCCGCGCTCGCCGGTTCCCGCGGGCACGGCGTCCCCATGGACAAGCCGGCCGATGGGGAGCAGCGATGAGCGGCGCGGCCGTCCCGGGGCCCGACGGTGTGCTGCGCTGCCCCTGGGCCCTGTCCACCGAGGACTACGTGGCCTACCACGACGAGGAGTGGGGACGCCCGGTCCGCGGTGACGACGCGCTGTACGAGCGGCTGAGCCTGGAGGCCTTCCAGTCCGGACTGTCGTGGATCACGATCCTGCGCCGCCGCGAAGGCTTCCGCGCCGCCTTCGCGGATTTCCGGATCGCCAAGGTGGCCGCCTTCACGGAGGCCGACCAGGAGCGCCTGCTGGCCGACCCGGGCATCATCCGCAATCGCGCCAAGATCTCGGCGACGCTCGCCAACGCACGCCTGCTGGCCGAATGGGCACCCGGCGAGCTCGACGAGCTGATCTGGTCGTTCGCGCCGGACCGGGCCTCACGCCCCGCACCGGGGACACTCTCCGACGTACCGGCGGTCACCGCCGAGTCGACCGCTCTGTCCAAGGCGCTCAAGGGGCGCGGCATCCGCTTCGTCGGCCCGACGACGGCGTACGCGCTGATGCAGGCCTGCGGGCTGGTGGACGACCACCTCGCCGACTGCGCCGCCCGGAGCAGCTGACCCCGGGCGGCGGTAGGCCGTCCTCAGCGGCCCACGTACTTCGGCTTCTCCTTGCCGACGAACGCCCGCACCGCGATGGTGTGGTCCTGCGAGGCTCCCGCGCGGCTCTGCAGCTCGTCCTCCTTCTCGAGGGTCTCGTCGAGGGAGTGGGCGAGGCCGAAGGCGAGGGACTCCTTCAGGGCGGCGTAGGCGAGCGTCGGCCCCTCGGCCAGCGAACGGGCCACCTTCTCGGCCTCCGTACGCAGCTCGGCCGCGGGCACCAGCCGGTTCGCGATGCCCCACTCGTAGGCCTGCTGGGCGCTGACGCTGCGCGGGAAGAGCAGCAGGTCCGCGGCGCGGGAGGGGCCGACGACCCGCGGCAGGGTCCAGGAGATCCCGGAGTCCGCGGTGAGTGCGACCCCGGCGAACGAGGTGTTGAAGGCCGCCGTGTCCGCGACGATCCGGTAGTCCGCGGCGAGGGCGAATCCGAAGCCGGCCCCGGCCGCCACCCCGTTCACGGCGGCGACCACCGGCTTCGGCGCTCCGGTCAGCGCCCGCACGATGGGGTTGTAGTGCTCCCGTACGGTGCTCATCACGCCGGCGTCGGAGCCGGGGTCCTGGGCCTGGAGCAGTCCGATGTGCTCCTTGAGGTCCTGCCCCACGCAGAAGGCGCGGTCCCCGGCGGCGGTGAGCAGGATCGCGCGCACGGCCTCGTCGGCCGCCGCCTCCCGGGCCGCGTCCCTGAGGGCGACCTTGGTCGCGATGTTCAGGGCGTTCATCGCCTCGGGGCGGTTCAGCGTGATCGTCGCGAGTCCGTCGCTCACCTCGTAGAGCACGGTGTCGGCCATGGTGGTCCCCTCCGGTGTCGCGGCTCCGTCGTACCCGTCGGTACGCCCTGCGTCGAAGGACAGCATGGCGGAGATCATCGCCCGGCGAATGGAACGGTCGTGTGACCTGCGTCAAAGAATTCCGGTGCGCGTCCGGGACGCAGAATGTCCGTGCGGGAGCGAAGTATTACAGCCACATCGCCGAATTGAGTGGTTTTGCTCGCGCGTGTTGCCCAAGCGATGCCGACTGATGTTGGTCATCGGGTCCTGCGATGCGGGATAATGGCTTGGAAGCAATGTGTTCGATGCCGGTGTCGCGTGTCCTGTGAAGGACCGCCCGCCCTTCGGTGGGCCGTCGGCTGACGATGAGCTGGTTTCAGGAAGGGGAACGAGCATGGCGGCCATGAAGCCGCGGACGGGCGACGGCCCGCTCGAGGTGACCAAGGAGGGGCGGGGCATCGTCATGCGCGTTCCGCTCGAAGGCGGCGGTCGGCTCGTCGTCGAGTTGACCCCTGACGAGGCCGACGCGCTCGGCGACGCCCTCAAGAAGGTTGTCGGCTGACGACGCGCCACCGACCACGGTTTTCGGCCGCCCCGGCATCGTACGCGGTGCCGGGGCGGCTGTTTTCGAGGGGTGGGGCCCCGGTCCTTCCAGGGGACACGGCCTGCTGCGGCGCGTGCGCCGGCGGCCCGGACGCCGTCCGCGGTCCGTTGCCTCAGCGCTTGACCGCGCAGAGCAGCCCGTCGCCGACCGGCAGCAGCGAGGGCACCAGGTCCCCGCTCTCGCGTACGGCACGCAGCAGTTCCCGCAGGCGCAGGACCTCGGTGGGCTGGGGCCCGGAGCCCACCGTGCGCCCGTTGGCGAAAACGCCCTCGAAGACGACGAGCCCGCCCGGGCGCAGCAGACGCAACGATTCGGCGAGGTAGTCGAGGACTTCGAGCCGGTCGCCGTCGCAGAAGACGAGGTCGTAGCCGGCGTCCGCGAGCCGGGGCAGCACGTCCAGTGCGCGCCCGGGAATGATCCGGGCGCGATTGCTGGCGAAACCACAGGCGCGGAAGGCCTGGCGCGCGAACTGCTGGTGCTCCGGCTCCGGGTCCACGGTGGTCAGCACCCCGTCCGGCCGCATGCCGTGCAGCAGATGGATCCCGGAGACACCGCAGCCGGTCCCGATCTCCGCCACCGCCTTCGCGTCCACGGTGGCGGCGAGCACCCGCAGCGCGGCGCCCGTGCCGGGCGACACCGAGCGCAACCCCGCTTCACGGGCCCGCTCACGGGCCCAGTGCAGCGCGTCGTCCTCGGCGACATAGGCGTCGGCGAACGCCCAGCTCGTCTGCCGGTTGCCGGTAATGACCCTCTCCTGTCCCCGTGATTGCCTGGGCGTGACTGTATCCGTTGCCACCGGGAACCCGCAGATGGGACCAGGCGTTTACAAGGGTGGGAAGAGCGACGGGGGAAAGACGGGGGCAAACGGATGGAACCGGACGCCGAGCACGTGATCACGCAGCCGCATCAGCTCACATCAATCTCTCGCAAAACCGCTTATCCGGAGCTAACGGACGAGGTGGCTATGGTAGGGGCTCCACTGGACACCACCAGAGCCGACAGGGGAGGTGCGGCTGCGCCCGTGGATCGGAGAGGGGTGCTACGGCGCCTCCTCAGGTCGTCGGGTGAGCCGAAATCCGTGACCGACATCGCTGACAACGACCACGCTTCCGACACCGCGCAGACCGCGACTTTCGCCACCGACGCGGACTCGCAGGCGTGGACTCCGCCCACCTGGGAGGAGATCGTCAGCACGCACAGCGGCCGGGTCTACCGGCTGGCGTACCGCCTGACCGGAAACCAGCACGACGCCGAGGACCTCACGCAGGAGGTCTTCGTCCGGGTCTTCCGCTCCCTGTCGACGTATACGCCCGGCACCTTCGAGGGCTGGCTGCACCGCATCACGACGAATCTCTTCCTGGACATGGTCCGCCGCAAGCAGCGCATCCGTTTCGACGCGCTGGGCGAGGACGCCGCCGAGCGGCTGGCCAGCCGTGAGCCCACCCCGCAGCAGGTCTTCCACGACGCGCACTTCGACGCGGACGTCCAGCAGGCGCTGGACACGCTCGCCCCGGAGTTCCGTGCCGCCGTCGTCCTGTGCGACATCGAAGGACTGTCGTACGAGGAGATCGCCGCGACCCTGGGCGTCAAGCTCGGCACGGTCCGCTCCCGTATCCACCGCGGCCGCTCGCAGCTGCGCAAGGCCCTGGCGCACCGTTCGCCCGAGGCTCGCGCGGAGCGCCGTTCCTTCGTGCCCCGCGTTCCCGCGCTGGGGGGAGGGGGCGCGAGCGCGTGAGTGGATCCCGACGGCCGACACCGGCAGAACAGCACCTGGGGGACCGACTCTCCGCCCTCATCGACGGGGAGCTCGGTCATGACACGCGTGAGCGTGTGCTGGCCCATCTGGCCACCTGCGCGAAGTGCAAGGCCGAGGCGGACGCGCAGCGCCGGCTGAAGAACGTCTTCGCCGAGGCGGCACCGCCGCCTCCGTCCGAGAGTTTCCTCGCCCGTCTGCAGGGCCTGCCCGCGGGGGGTGACGTCGACGGCGGTGGTACGCCGCTCGGCGGGGGAGGATTCGGACGACGGCTCCCGACCGCCACCGGGATGCCCACCGCCCCGGGCGTCTTCGGAGTGACGCCGGAGCCCTTCGCATACGTCCCCGCCGGCCCGCACGCCACGGCGCTCTCCCCCTCCGACGACAGCGCGCTGTCGTCGGACGGCGGCTTCCGTATCCATCAGGTGAGCCGCCCCGACGCCGAGCGGTCCGCCTCGCGCGGGCTGCGGTTCGCGTTCGCCGCCGCGGGCGCCGTCTCGCTGGCCGCCATCGCACTCGGCGGGGTCTCGACGGGCATCACGACCGACTCGGGTGCGGAGGCGCGCGGGGGCTCCGGCAGCGGAAGCAATGTGACCCCGATGCGTTCGCCGGGCACAGGCGGGGCCACGGCGCCCGAGACCCAGCGCCGGCGCTCAGGTACCCCGCTGCTCGGCCAGCGCACGCTCGACCGGACGCCCGCGTCCACGGAGGCCTCGGCCCCGCTGCTGCCCGGAGTCTCCACACCGGGAGTCCAGGACGCCTCGGAGATCCGTGCCCTGACCGCCCCCGTGGTCGCCGGGGCCGCCGCGATGTCCCCGCTCATACGTCCCCTGACCGCGACCGCTCCGGCCACGCTGACCTCGTGGTCGACCGCCCCCGCGATCATGGCCCCCGCGTCACCCTCGGCCCCGGTGCCGACCTCGTCCGCCTCCTCGTCCCCCACACCCACCTCGCGCATCGCCCGCTGAACGCGGCATCTGCGCGGCTCGCCCGGGAACCTGGTTGAATCCGGAGTGGGCCGCGCTCAGCCGATCTTCCGGGCGCGGAATCGACGATCGAGCCGCGACCGCCGGTGCCGCAATGCCGCGGCCCGGGTGTGGGGAGAGCATGGACGAGGGGAAGCCGGTCCCCCCAGGGGATCCCGAGACACGGCTGCCCGAGGTGCCCGTCGGCGCCGAGGCGGCCCCAGGCGTGGCCGGGCGCGAGCCGTCCGCCGAAGCGGCGGGCCCGACGGGCACCGGCCGGACGAAGGGCACGAGCGAGGACGGCGACTACGAGCTGAGCCGTCCCCCCGCTGCACGGGCGCGTGCGGGAGCCCACCCCGACGGGGACTTCGAGCTGCAACGCCCTGCCGCCTCCGCACCGTCCGAGGACGGGGACGCTCTCCCCGGGACGCGGCCCGGGTCCTCCGCCTCCACGACCGCCGACGCAGGGAGCACCGGTGCCGCGGAGCGGTCCGCCCCCCAAGCGGCGGCCCTCCCCGACCCGGCGGGCGCCCCGCACACGGCCTCCGCCGACCGCCCCGAGCCCCTGCACGCCCGTGACCCCTACGGCACCCCGCCCTACGGCCAACCGGGCCCCTGGGCACCCGCCCCGCCGGTCCAGCACCCTGCGCGCGCAGCGGAGACCGTGGTGCCGGGAGCCACGCCCCAGGCGGACGCACTCCAGGGCGCGGCACCGATGCCTGACGCGACCGCGCCGGTCCAGGCCGAGTCCGCCTCCGGCGCCGCCCTCCCGGCGAACCCGGCCCCTCACCCCACGGCCTGGCAGAACTACGACCCCTGGGCGTCCCCGTCGCCCTTCCAGCTGAACGGCACCCCGGCCCCCGGCGACGAGCAGCGTCGCGGGAGGCGCCGGCGCACGCTGGTGCTCGGCGCCGTGCTGATCGCACTCGTGGCCGGAGGGGCCGGCGGTGTTGTCGGCGCCGCGCTAGAGCGCGACGGCGGTACGGGGGACATTCGGCTGCCGCAGGCCGGTCCCGAGCCCACGGGGCGTGCCTCGGACAGCGTCGCCGGGATCGCCGCGCAGGCACTGCCCAGCGTGGTGACCCTGCACGTCAAGGGCACCGACGCGGAGGGCACCGGCACCGGGTTCGTCCTCGACGGGCGCGGACACATCCTCACCAACAACCACGTGGTCGAACCCGCCGGAACGGGCGGCCGCATAAGCGTGACGTTCAACGGGGGCGAGACGGCCGCGGCGACCGTCGTCGGCCGGGACGCCGGCTACGACCTCGCCGTCGTCGAGGTCGAAGGCGTGCGCGGACTGAGGCCCATGCCCCTCGGCAACTCCGACAACGTCCAGGTCGGTGATCCGGTGGTCGCCATCGGAGCGCCCTTCGACCTCGCGGGCACCGTCACTTCCGGGATCATCAGCGCCAAGGAGCGGCCCATCACGTCCGGCGGTGAGAAGGGCGACGGGAGCGATGTGTCGTACGTCGACGCGCTGCAGACCGACGCCCCCATCAACCCCGGAAACTCCGGCGGACCGCTCCTCGACACCAGGGGCCGGGTCGTCGGCATCAACTCCGCCATCCAGTCGACCGGCAACGGCTCCGCACAGGGCGGTCAGGCCGGCTCCATCGGGCTCGGCTTCGCCATCCCGGTCAACCAGGCCAAGCGCGTCGCCGAGGAGCTGATCAACACCGGGCGGGCCACCCACCCCGTCATCGGCGTCACGCTCGACATGAACTACGCGGGGGACGGCGCACGTGTCGGTAGCGGGGGCGCGAACCGCGGCCCCGCCGTCACCAAGGGCGGTGCCGGGGACAAGGCAGGTATCGAACCGGGCGACGTCATCACCGGCGTGGACGGCGTGCGCATCCACTCCGGCGAGGAACTCATCGTCAAGACCCGCGCCCACCGCCCCGGCGACCGGCTGACGCTCACCGTCGTCCGCGACGGCAGGAAGCGGACGATCGCTCTCGTCCTCGGCTCCGCGGGCGGCAATTGACCCGAACCTCACGAAGACACGTCCGAAACCCGACCCTTAAGGCAAACATCCCGGAAAACCCGTCGTGTACACGCGGTCCCGGTGCCGGGACGGTACCGGTACGACGGGAACGCCGGGTACCGTGGATCCGGCCCGGACCACGGAAGGCCCGCACAGACCACCGAGTGCCGAGGACCGAGGACATCGCAAGGAGCTTCAGGTGTTCAATGACATAGGACCGCTCGAGCTGGTGACGCTCGTTGTCCTCGCCGTGCTCGTCTTCGGTCCGGACAAGCTCCCGAAGATGATCCAGGACGTCACCCGGACCATTCGCAAGATCCGGGAGTTCTCCGAGAGCGCCAAGGACGACATCCGGAGCGAGCTGGGCCCCGAGTTCAAGGACTTCGAGTTCGAGGACCTCAACCCCAAGACGTTCATCCGCAAGCAGCTGGATAACGACGACCTGGGGCTGAAGGAGATCCGCAACGGCTTCGACCTCAAGAAGGAAATGGCCGAGGTCACGGACGCGGTCCACGGCCGGGAGTCGGAGACCCCGTCCTCCCCGTCCTCGTCGTCCGGCTCCGTCGACATGACGAAGAAGCCGGAGAAGACCGACCCCGAGGAGCGCCCGCCCTTCGACGCGGACGCCACCTGAGTCGTTCGCGCCCGCCGCGACAGGGTGTGACACCCGCCGTGATGTGACACAGGTCATACGTCGATCGGTGGGTGCGCGGCGATATCACGACGCTCAAAAGGCCGTACGTGCCGGGCGTTTTCCTGCTGTTCGGACTGGTGTGGCTATGCTGCCCAGTTGTTGTGCGGACCGATTTCGGAGCCAGGACGCCCGTGGGGGGCGGGCCGCTCGGGTCCGACGAGAGCGAGGAGGCGTCCGGGCAGATGGAGACGACGAGTCGGGTGGGCACTCAGCCGCCGGCCGCGGAGGGCGGACATCAGCTTCCCTTCGCCCGGCGTGCGGTCGACGGGTATCTCCGGGCGTCCTTCCCCTGGTACGGCCTCGACGAGGCGTTCACGGGCCCCCGCTGGCTGATGCAGGTGGGCACCGGGGCCGACGGCGTCGTGGAGCACGGATCGATCGGACACGGCGAAGAGCCCTCCGTGCGCAACGAGGCCAGCGAGGACAAGGAGCGGTTCGCGGTCGTGGTCACCGTGGCCGCCAACCCGGTACGCCACAGCCCGGACGGCACCGGCCTGCTGGAGGCCACGTCGGTCTCCTCCGCGGCCTGGCTCGCGGGAGTGGGACTGCTGTCGGTCACCTGGCCCGGGCAGATGGACCACGTCCTGCGGGACGACTGGCTCGACCAGCAGACCGAGACGGCATGGGCCCTCGCCGACGACCTGTCCGGCCCCGCGTGGTCCAGCCTGTCGCTGCCCGTGGACGGCGTCCCGACGGCCTTCCACTACCGCGAGTCCGAGTTCGGCTGGGTGCTGGCCGGTTCGACGCAGGCCGGGGTGCACGTGGGCGCCTACGGCAGAGGGATGAGCGCGTACGGTCTCGGTTTCTCCGCGGTCAAGGACATCGCGGCCTACGCGTAGCCCGGACGCCGATGGGGGCGCCGTCCCGCTCGGACGGCGCCCCCATCGGCGTACGGCACGTGGAACGACCCGATCGGCCCTAGAACTTGTTCCTCGGGGTGATCCCCAGCGACATGCCCGCAAGGCCGCGCTGACGCCCGCCCAGCTTGCCCGCGATCGCGAGCAGGGCAGAGCCGGCCGGAGAGTCCGGATCGGTCAGCACCACCGGCCTGCCGTCGTCACCGCCCTCGCGGAGACGGACGTCGATGGGGATGGAACCGAGCACCGGGACCGTGGCACCCGTGGTGCGGGTGAGGCCGTCGGCGACCAGCTGGCCGCCGCCCGTGCCGAAGACGTCCACCATCTCGCCGCAGTGCGGGCAGGGCAGGCCCGCCATGTTCTCGACCACACCGACGATCTTCTGGTGGGTCTGGACGGCGATGGAGCCCGCTCGCTCCGCCACCTCCGCCGCCGCCTGCTGCGGGGTGGTGACCACCAGGATCTCCGCGTTCGGGACCAGCTGCGCCACCGAGATCGCGATGTCGCCGGTGCCCGGCGGGAGGTCGAGCAGCAGCACGTCCAGGTCACCCCAGAAGACGTCGGCCAGGAACTGCTGGAGCGCGCGGTGCAGCATGGGGCCGCGCCAGACGACCGGCGCGTTGCCGGGTGTGAACATGCCGATCGAGATGACCTTCACGCCGTTCGCCTGCGGCGGCATGATCATGTTCTCGACCTGGGTCGGACGGCCGTCGGCGCCCAGCATGCGCGGCACGCTGTGGCCGTAGATGTCGGCGTCCACAACGCCGACCTTCAGGCCGTCGGCCGCCATCGCGGCCGCCAGGTTCACCGTCACCGAGGACTTGCCGACGCCGCCCTTGCCGGACGCCACCGCGTACACACGGGTGAGCGAGCCGGGCTTGGCGAAGGGGATCTCACGCTCGGCCTGGCCGCCGCGCAACGCGGTCGCCAGCTCGCGGCGCTGCTCGTCGCTCATCACGTCGAGCGTGACGTCCACCCGGGTGACGCCCTCCACGCGGGAGACCGCGTCCGTGACGCGCTGCGTGATCGTGTCGCGCATGGGGCAGCCGGAAACCGTCAGGTACACGGTGACCGCGACCGCTCCGTCCGCACCGATCTCCACCGATTTGACCATCCCCAGTTCGGTGATGGGTCGCTGGATCTCCGGGTCGTTCACCGTCGCCAGTGCCTCGCGCACCGCGTCTTCCGTAGCCATAACCACGATGGTACGGCGCCCGATGGGGGCCCGGAACGCCCCGTCAGCGGTCGTCTACGTCACGTCCGCGGCCGCGTTCCGCCGGGAATACGCGGTGGCCGTCGGGCCGCCCGCCGTTCAGATCCTTGACGACGTCCTGGAGTTCGGAGCGGATCCAGTCACGGGTGGCGACCTCGCCGAGACCCGTGCGCAGCGCCGCGACCTCCCGGGTCAGGTACTCGGTGTCCGCGATCGACCGCTCGTTCTGCTTGCGGTCCTGCTCCAGGTTGACCCGGTCGCGGTCGTCCTGGCGGTTCTGCGCCAGCAGGATCAGCGGGGCCGCGTAGGAGGCCTGCAGGGAGAGCATCAGCGTCAGGAAGATGAAGGGGTAGGGATCGAAGCGCAGAAAGTACGGGGCGGTGATGTTCCAGACCAGCCAGATGATGATGACGACCGTCATCCAGACGATGAACCGCCCGGTGCCCAGGAAGCGCGCGATGCGCTCCGACAGGCGGCCGAAAGCCTCGGGGTCCCATTCGGGCAGGATGCGGGTGCGCCTGCGCTGCGGCTGGTCGAGCCGGATGCGGGAGCGGGTGGCGGCGGTCGCGCCGGAGGGCGTCTTCTCGCGGTCAGGCGCCATCGGAGTCCCCCTCGTCGACCAGGTGGAACTCCGTCTCGCGCCAGTCGTCGGGAAGCATGTGGTCCAGTACGTCGTCCACGGTCACCACGCCGAGCAGTGAACCGGCCTCGTCGACGACGGGCGCCGCCACCATGTCGTAGGCCGCGAAGAACCCGGCCACGACGGGCAGGGGCGCGCCGGGCGCCAGGGCCTGGAGGGCGTCGTCCAGGATGGAGCTGACGAGGGTGTAGGGCGGATCGCGCAACAGCCGCTGGAAGTGGACGGTGCCGAGGTACTTGCCGGTCGGTGTCTCGTCCGGCGGGCGGCAGACGTACACCTGGGCGGCGAGTGCGGGGGACAGGTCGGGGTTGCGGACCCGGGCCAGGGCGTCGGCGATGGTGGCGTCGGGCCGGAGCACGATCGGCTCCGTGGTCATCAGGCCGCCCGCGGTCCTCTCCTCGTACGCCATCAGTCGGCGCATGTCGGCCGCGTCGTCCGGCTGCATCAGGCTCAGCAGCCGCTCCTTCTCGTCCTCCGGCAGCTCGGCGAGCAGGTCGGCCGCGTCGTCCGGGTCCATCGCCTCCAGGACGTCCGCGGCGCGTTCCTCCTTGAGCTTGCCGAGGATCTCGATCTGGTCGTCCTCGGGGAGCTGCTCGAGCACATCGGCGAGCCGGTCGTCGTCCAGGGCGGCGGCCACCTCGGCGCGCCGTTTGGCCGAGAGGTGGTGCAGGACGTTGGCGAGGTCGGCGGGCCGCAGCTGCTCGAAGGTGGCCAGCAGGCTCTCGGCGCCCTGCCCCTGTTCCTCCAGGGAGAATCCGCTGACGGCGGACCACTCGACCGTGAGCGCCTCGCCCTTGCTGCGCCGGAACGTTCCTGCCCGGCCCTTGCGGACGAAGACCTTGTCGACCTCCCACTCCCGCCGGGCCGGCAGCTGGTGGACGGCGAGGTCGAGGACGGTCACGTCCTCGCCGGTCTCGGTGAGCCGGACGCGTCGGTCGAGCAGTTCCCCGAAGACGAGCCGCTCGGTGGGCCGCTGTTCGAAGCGGCGCACGTTCAGCACGCCGGTGGTGATGATCTGGCCCGACTCGATACCGGTGACCCGGGTCATGGGCAGGAAGATGCGGCGGCGGGTGGTGAGTTCGACCACCAGGCCGAGCAGGCGCGGGGGACGCCGGCCGACGCGCAGCATGACGACGAGGTCGCGCAGGCGGCCCACCTGGTCGCCGTTGGGGTCGAAGACGGCGACACCGGCCAGGTGCGAAACGAAGATGCGAGGGGCGCCTGCCGCCATGCCCGCGCCTCCTGTTCCAGCCGTTTTGTCCGCTCGCGTGGGCTTCAGGCTAGCCCGTCCCGATGCAATACGCCCTGGCGAGAGGGGCGGACGGACTGGCTCCGGAGGGCCCCACGGGCACCGGTACGCTGCCGTACGCCGACGACGACTCCCGCACGAGAGGCAGCCCCATCCGTGACTGCAATCCCCCAGGGCCGTGGCCGCAGGGCCGCACTGGTGAGCGCGATCTGTGCACTGGTGGTGACGGGGACGGGGCTCACGGGGTGCGGCAGCGGCGACCCCGACGCCGGGACCAACGGGGTGGGCAAGCTGCCGGCCGGCACGATCGAGTCCCGCACGCGTGCGGCGGCGAAGTCGGCCTCGGCGCTGCGGCTGTCGGGGACCGTGGTCGGCAACGGCGGTACGTACACCCTGGACATGCGGCTGAAGAGCGACGGGGGCACCGGTTCGGTCACCTCCAGGACCGGCTCGTTCAAGGTGCTGCGGGTGGGCCCGCACCTGTTCCTGAAGGCCGATGCCGCGTTCTGGAACCAGGAGGGGGCCGACGGTGGCGGCGATTCGGCGGCCGCGGCGAACAAGCTCGAGGGAAAGTACGTGAAGGTGCCGACGGGAGACCCGGCCTACAAGCGCTTCAGCGGGTTCACCGACAAGGACGTGCTGCTGGACAGCCTCCTCACACTGCACGGATCGCTGGGCACGGACGGCCACCACGAGCAGGACGGGATCCGCACGATCCGCATCACCGGCGACAAGGGCTCCGGCGGGACGCTGGACGTCTCCCTGGAGGGCACTCCGTATCCGCTGAACCTGGTGCGCGCCGGCAACGCCGGGACCCTCCGGATGTCGGAATGGGGCAAGGACTTCTCCCTGGCCGAGCCGCCGAAGAAGGAGACGGTGGACTACGGGAAGCAGCTGCCGGCGTCCTGACGAGCGGGACCGCCCGGCGCGGCGGCCGGGTGCCGAGGGGCGCGGCAGGCGTCCGGGGTGGCTACCGCCGCTTGCGGCGCAGCAGCCGGGGCAGCGCGGCCGGGATCGGACGGCGGGTCGTCGCCGGCGTCGGGGGCGGCGGCGCCGCCTGTGAATCGGTGGGCAGCGGCACCGTGCGACCGTGGGGCTCCAGGCGCAACACCCGGCATTCGCGGCGCCACCGCTCCGGCATCTCCTCGCCGTCGGGGGCGTTCAGCCGCTTGCCCTTCAGTTCGGCGACGGTGCTCTCCCACTCCGGCGACCCAGCGGCGAGCTCGACCACATGCGCGGGCCAGGTGACGATCCGGCCCCCCTTGTCCTTGCTGCGCACCATGACGACCGCGTCCTGGCCGTCGACCAGACCGGGCAGCGGCTGCTCGCCGGGGCCGTCGCCCACCACGCAGGCCGCGCCGTCGTGCCAGACGTGCCACAGCGCCCGGGCGGGCGCGGGCATCGCGCCCTGGACCCAGATCATCCCGGACTTCTTCGTGGCCTCCTCGACGAGGGCCCGGTCGAGCAGCTCGCTTGTCATGTGCCCAGCCTAGTGGGGCGGGGTCACAGCCAGCCGTTGCGCTTGAGCGTGCGGTGGATGCCCAGACAGATGGCCACCGTGATGCTCATGATCACCGGGTAGCCGTACTTCCAGTGCAGTTCCGGCATGTACCTGAAGTTCATGCCGTAGACGCCGCAGACCATCGTCGGCACGGCGATGATCGCCGCCCACGCCGTGATCTTGCGCATGTCCTCGTTCTGCGCGACGGACGCCTGCGCCAGGTTGGCCTGGAGGATCGAGTTCAGCAGCTCGTCGAAGCCCACCACCTGCTCGTGGACCCGGGCGAGGTGATCGGCGACATCGCGGAAGTACTTCTGGATGTCCGGGTCCACCAGCCGCATCGGCCGCTCGCTCAGCAGCAGCATCGGCCGCATGAGGGGTGCCACCGCCCGCTTGAACTCCAGTACCTCGCGCTTGAGTTGGTAGATGCGGCCGGCGTCCGTGCCCCGGGGCGTGCCGCCCTTCCTGCTCGGCGAGAACACCTCCGTCTCCACCTCGTCGATGTCGACCTGCATCGCGTCCGCCACGGCGATGTAGCCGTCCACGACATGGTCGGCGATCGCGTGCAGCACGGCCGAGGGGCCCTTGGCGAGCAGCTCCGGGTCGTCCTGCAGCCGGTGCCGCAGCGTCCGCAGCGAGCCCTGGCCGCCGTGCCGGACGGTGATGAAGAAGTCCCGTCCGGTGAAGCACATGACCTCGCCGGTCTCGACGACCTCGCTGTTGGCGGTCAGCTCGTCGTGGTCGACGTAGTGGATGGTCTTGAAGACGGCGAAGAGGGAGTCGTCGTACCGCTCCAGCTTGGGGCGCTGGTGTGCCTGCACCGCGTCCTCGACCGCCAGGGGGTGCAGCCCGAACTCGCTTGCGATACCGGAGAATTCGGCTTCGGTCGGCTCGTGCAGACCGATCCACACAAAGCCTCCGTCACGGCGCACCTGCCGCATCGCCTCGTGCGGGGACAGCGGCTTCTGGGTCTCGATGCGCACGCCGTCGCGGTAGACGGCGCAGTCCACGACGCAGGACGGAGTGGCGGGGTCGCGCGTGGTGTCGTACGTGCCGGTGTCCTTGCGCAGGGAGGGGCGGGACGGGCGGACCGCGGCGCGCAGGTCACGGATCATCGACATGGCAGGCTCCTTCGCAACGAGCAACAAAGGCGCTCACGAGGGGTGGAACTGCCCGGAATGGGGACGTCCTGTGTACCGATGTTTGGCACGTCCACAAAGCGGGGAGCACCGCACCATCGCGGTGGCGGACTTCGCTACTGATTCAGATCAGTCAGATCAGGCAGAACGAAACGAAGTGCTCTTCCGCGGTGCACCGGGGAATCCGGAGCCGGTCCCCCGGGGGAGGTCCGCATGGGACACGGTGTGCAGGTGAAAGGTGGCGGTCAGCCGGAACAGCTGCATCAGAGGCCGGAAGAGCGGGTGGTACTGCACGGTCGACTTCGATCCATTACAGCCCCACCTCCTCCGGCCGGTCCCTGGTGAGGGACGATCCATCCCCCGTGGGGGAGTCTCACGGTGTCGGGACTCGATCGCGACGCTCCTGCGTGCTGCCCGGAACCACCGAGCAAGAGTATCAGCCGACCGAAGTGTCAAGGCGCCGCTTTGCCCGCCGCTGACGAGTTCTATGCTCGCCGCATGGTTGATGTTCTCGCTCTGGTCGAGGCCCGGCTGCGTACCGCGCTCGGCGAACCGGACGCCCGCGCCGCCGTCACCTTCCTGGGTACCGACCGCGTCGAGGTGCTGCGCTTCCGGGAGGGGGACATCCTCCGCTACGCCACGCTCGGCATGTCCGCGCGGCCGATGACGGACCCCGGGGCGATGCTCGCCGACCCCGTCGAAGGACCCCGCGCCGAGCTCGTCCTGTCGGTGCGCGGCGGTGCCGCCGACACCGACAAGCTGCTGCGCCCGTTGGCGGTGCTCGCAGCGTCTCCGCAGGTCGAGGGTGTGATCGTGGCCCCCGGCGCCTCGCTGGACGTGGGTGGGCCCCTGTGGCCGGGCGCCCCCTTCACCTCGGTGCTGGTCGCCGAACCGGGCGGCCTGGTCGAGGATCTGGATCTGGACGAGCCCCTCGACCCCGTGCGGTTCCTGCCGCTGCTGCCGATGACCCCGAACGAGGCCGCCTGGAAGCGGGTGCACGGCGCCCAGGCGCTCCAGGAGCGCTGGCTCACGAGCGGAACGGACCTGCGCGATCCGTCCCGCAGGTCCGTTCCGCTGGACTGAACCGTGGTGAGCAACCTCACCAACCGGCCACCGCCGCCCGTCAGTTGGCGAACACGGTGACGCCGTCCTCGTTCGCGTGCCGCGGCTCCGGCTCCTCCGCGGTGTGGGCGAGGGCCCTGCGCCGTACGAGCACCACGACCGCGCCCATGACCGCGGTGAGCGCCGCGACGAGGAACGGGACGTGGAGGTCGGTCCACTCCTCGATCTTCGGCGCGAGGTAGGGCGCCGCCGCCGCGGCGAACCAGCGCACGAAGTTGTAGCCCGCGCTGGCCACCGGACGCGGTGCGTTCGAGACCCCGAGGGCCAGTTCCGTGAAGACCGTGTTGTTCACACCGATGAACGCGCCGGACAGGATCGTGCAGACGACGGCGGTGGTGTGGTCCCCGTAGCCGAGCACGGCGACGTCGATCGCCAGCAGCACCAGAGAGCCGCCGAGCACCTTCAGGGAACCGAGGCGCTTTTGCAGGCGAGGGGCCACGATCACCGAGAACACGGCCAGCAGCACACCCCAGGCGAAGAAGACCGCCCCCGATGTGTACGGCGTCATGTTCAGCACGAACGGCGTGAAGGCCAGCACGGTGAAGAACGTGTAGTTGTAGAAGAAGGCGGAGACGGCCGCCGAGGCCAATCCGCCGTGGCCGAGCGCCCTGATCGGGTCGAGCAGCGAGGTCCTGCGTGCCGGCCGCGGCTGCTCCTTCAGGAACCCCGTGATGCACAGGAAGCCCACCGCCATGAGCGTGGCCGTGCCGAAGAACGGGTAGCGCCAGCTGAGGTTCCCGAGTACCGCGCCCAGCAGCGGGCCGCACGCCATCCCGAGGCCGAGCGCCGACTCGTACAGCAGGATCGCCGCGGCGCTGCCCCCGGCCGCCGCGCCGACGATGACGGCGAGGGCCGTGGAGACGAAGAGCGCGTTGCCGAGGCCCCAGCCCGCCCGGTAGCCGACGAGCTGGCCGACCGAGCCCGAGGTGCCCGCGAGGGCCGCGAAGACCACCACGAAGGCCAGCCCGAGCAGCAGCGTCCTGCGGCCGCCGATACGGCTGGACACGAATCCCGTGACCAGCATCGCGACGGCGGTGATCAGGAAGTACGAGGTGAAGAGCAGCGAGACCTGACTGGGTGTCGCCTGCAGGCCCTTGGCGATGGACGGCAGGATCGGGTCGACGAGCCCGATGCCCATGAACGCGACGACGGACGCTCCGGCCGTGGCCCAGACGGACTTCGGCTGGCGCAGAAGGCTTCCGGTTCCCGCGTCGAACGGGTCCTCGGCCGGGTCGGGCCCTCCGGTGTTCCTGCTGGTCATGGGCGTCCTCGCAGTGTCGAGATGGTTGCTCTATACACACGTTAAGTTAGTCGAGCTAATTAATGCAAATTACATCTATATCGCCGCGGTGAAGCGGGTGTGCGGGGCACACGCCGGACGGGTGATCGTCCTTGACGCGGCGCGGGTCGGGGAGGACCGTGGGGCCCTATGAGGGGCGAACCCAGTTGCCCGAAGTGTGGTGGCCGGGTCAGGGCTCCCGGACTCTTTGCCGACTCCTGGCAGTGCGATGTGCACGGCAACGTGCATCCGCTGCAGCCCGTGATCCCGCCCAGTGTCGAGGCCCTCGGCGTCGTGGTGCACCGTGCCCGGGTGCCGGTGTGGATGCCGTGGCCGCTGCCCGTGGGCTGGCTGTTCACGGGTGTGGCGTGTGCGGGTGACGACCGCAGTGGGGGACGCGCGACGGCCGTGGCCTGCTCGGGCCCCGGACCGCTCGGCGGCATGGGGGAGTTGATCCTCGTGGCCGAGGAGCTCGGCGTGGGGCTCGGTGCGCGGTACGCGGGCATCACGGGCCCGGACCCGGGCCCGTACCTGAACGTCGAGAAGCCGCCCCAGGCCAAGGTGCTGGCAGCCGGCCGCCCCACCCCGCTGTGGCATGTCACGGGCACGCCCGACGACCGCGCCGTCTTCGCGGGCGAGGCGCGCGGGCTGTGGTTGTGGGCGGTGGTCTGGCCCGAGCAGACGGGCATGCTGATGTACGACGAACTGGTGCTCACCGATCTGCGGGACGCGGGGGCCGAGGTGGACCTGCTGCCCATCGGCGCACTCTCCCCGCGGCTGATCGAGCCGTGACGCGGGAGTCCCGCCGGGCGTAGGGGGCGCATGCCCGCCGCGGGTGTGACAGGGGACTCCGTTATCCTTGAGCGTCCCCCTCGTCCCGTCACCGCTTGGAGTCCGTGTCGTGCGCATCGACCTGCACACCCACTCCACCGCCTCCGACGGTACGGACACCCCGGCCGAGTTGGTGCTGGGCGCCGCTGCCGCCGGACTCGACGTCGTCGCCCTCACCGACCACGACACCAGCCGCGGCCATGGGGAGGCGATCCGCGCGCTGCCCGAGGGGCTGACCCTCGTCACGGGTGCCGAACTCTCCTGCCGGACGGGCGGCATCAGCCTGCACATGCTGGCCTACCTCTTCGACCCCGAGGAGCCCGAACTGCTCGCGGAGCGCGAGCTGGTGCGGGACGACCGGGTCCCCCGGGCCCACGCCATGATCGACAGGCTGCGGGAGCTGGGGGTGCCGATCGGCTGGGAGCAGGTGGCGCGCATCGCCGGCGAGGGCTCCGTCGGGCGGCCGCACATCGCCTCCGCGATGGTCGAACTCGGCGTGGTGGAGACCGTCTCGGACGCGTTCACGCCCGAGTGGCTGGCCGACGGCGGACGGGCCTACGTCGAGAAGCACGCGACCGATCCGTTCGAGGCGATCAGGCTGGTCAAGGCGGCGGGCGGGGTGACCGTCTTCGCGCACCCGGCCGCGTCCCGGCGCGGGCCGACCGTGCCGAACTCCGTGATCGCGGATCTCGCCGCCGCGGGGCTGGACGGCATCGAGGTCGACCACATGGACCACGACCCGGCGACCAGGGTGCGGCTGCGCGCTCTCGCCGGTGAGCTGGGCCTGCTGACCACGGGCTCGTCCGACTACCACGGCAGTCGCAAGACCTGCGTGCTCGGGGAGTACACCACCGATCCGGAGGTGTACGGGGAGATCACCCGACGGGCCACCGGGGCGTTCCCGGTGCCGGGCGCCGGCGGACACAACCGGAGCCTGGTCGGCCCGTAGTCCCCTCGCCCGCCCTCCCGGGCGCCGTGCGTCCGCCGCGCCCCCACTGCCTCGCGCCGTCCGGCGCGCCCATGTCCCCCAGTACCCACGTCCCCCTGTGGCCGCGGCCGACCGCCGTGCGCCCGTCCGCACTTGAGTTCAAGGTCCCCATGTTCGACGTCGCCCTCTTCGCGTCCCTGTTCTTCACCCTCTTTGTGATCATGGATCCCCCGGGGATCACCCCGATCTTCCTCGCCCTCACCGCCGGCCGCCCCTCCAAGATGCAGAAGCGGATGGCCTTCCAGGCCGTCTGTGTGGCCGGCGGTGTCATCGGGGTGTTCGGCGTGCTCGGCCATCAGATCCTCGACTACCTGCACGTCTCCGTGCCCGCGCTGATGATCGCGGGCGGGCTGCTCCTGCTGCTGATCGCCCTCGACCTGCTGACCGGCAAGACCGACGAGCCGAAGCAGACCAAGGACGTCAACGTCGCGCTCGTTCCGCTCGGCATGCCGCTGCTCGCCGGACCCGGCGCGATCGTCTCCGTGATCCTGGCGGTCCAGAAGGCCGACAGCGTGAGCTCCCAGGTGTCGGTGTGGACGGCGATACTCGCGATCCACGTCGTGCTGTGGCTGGTCATGCGCTACTCGTTGGTGATCATCCGGGTGATCAAGGACGGCGGTGTCGTGCTCGTGACCCGGCTTGCGGGCATGATGCTCTCCGCGATCGCCGTGCAGCAGATCATCAACGGGGTCACCCAGGTCGTCCGGGGCAGTTGACCGCCGGCGGTGCCGCGACGCGCGGAGCCCCGTACGGCGGTTGCCGTACGGGGCTCCGAAGCATCAGATGGGCCCGCGTCGGGTCTTACGATGCGGACGAGTCGGCCGGGCGGATCCAAAGTCGCTGCCCTATGGCTGCGGCCTGCTGAACGATCTGCTTGACGGAGGCGGCGTCCACGACGGTGGTGTCCACGGGGGTTCCGTCGACGTCGTCGAGTCGCATGATTTCGAAGCGCATAAGGCTTCTCCCTTCGTCTGGTCATCCTCCTGAGGAGAACTACTGGCGTGCGGAGCGAGGAGCATCGGTGTCCCCGTTCCTGTATGGATTCAACGGGATGCTTGTTACAAACATTCCCTACGCTAAGGAAATTTTTCGAGTCGCTAATTACTCACCGGTAAGGCGGATGGGGTCCGAGGTGCGGTGTGTTCACGGTGCACTGATGGGGACCGGTTGTGTTCGCAGCGTGACCGCCGGGACAATGGGGGCAGTATGAACGACGACCTGGCGGCGCTCGGCGCCCGTATCGACCGCACGAACGAGTTGCTTCAGCGCATGCTCGCCGAGGTGGCGAAGACGCCCTCGACCCATGCGATCTTCGTCGACGCCGGCTATCTGTACGCGGCCGCCGGACGCCTCATCGCCGGGACCGAGGACCGCCGGGCCTTCGACCTGGACGCCGAGGGGCTGATCGAGGCGCTCATCGACAAGGCACGCACGATCTTCGCGGACAGCCGGCTGCTGCGCGTGTACTGGTACGACGGTGCGAGGCGCCGTATCCACACCGCAGAGCAGCAGTCCATCGCCGAGCTGCCCGATGTGAAGGTGCGGCTCGGCAACCTCAACGCCAACAACCAGCAGAAGGGCGTCGACTCCCTCATCAGGTCCGACCTCGAGTCACTCGCCCGGCACCGCGCCATCAGCGACGCGGCGCTCATCGGCGGCGACGAGGACCTGGTGTCGGCGGTCGAGGCGGCACAGGGGTACGGGGCGCGGGTGCACCTGTGGGGCATCGAGGCACCCGAGGGCCGCAACCAGGCGGAGCCGCTGCTGTGGGAGGTGGACAGCCAGCGCACCCTCGAACTCGACTTCTTCAAGCCGTATGTCACCCGGCGGACGGCCGCGACGTACGAGGCCGCGTCGGCCGCCAGGCCCACGCGTGAGGACGTCCGCTTCGTGGGCGCGCAGATCGCGGCGAAGTGGCTGGTGGCGCGCGGCCGGGAGACACTGGCGGACCTGCTGCCCGGCCATCCGTATCTGCCCGGCTCCGTCGACCAGGACCTGCTGGTGGAGGCGGAGGGTCTGCTGCAGTACTCGCTGCGCGGCCAGTCGGACCTGCGGCGCGCCCTGCGGGACGGCTTCTGGGACCACCTGCAGGGCCAGTACTAGACCGGCTGCGCGAACCGGTCCCAGAAGGCGGTGAGTGCGCGGGCCGTGTGCCCGGGCTGCTCCGTGTTGGGGGAGTGCTCCGCGTGCGCCACGACGGTGCGCTCGGCACCCAGCCGGGTCGCCATCTCGTCCAGGAGCGGTACGGGCCACGTGTCGTCGCGGTCGCCGGACAGCACGTGCACCGGCAGACCCACGGCGACCAGCTCCGCCACACGGTCCGGCTCCACGCACAACTGCCGGCCGGTGGCGAGGAGCTGGGCGGGGCTGTTGCGGAGCCAGCGCCGGCGCAGGTCCTCCCCGTCGGCGAGCCCTTCGTCGATGTCCCCGGCGTCGACGTCCTCCGGAGGCTCCATGGCCTGGATGGCCTCCCAGACCTCGGCCATGTCCATCACGGCGAGTGCGTCGCGCAACAGCTTCACGCGCTGCTGCTGCGGGACGGAGATCTGCGCCGGCCCGGAGGCCATCAGGGTGAGCGAGACGAACGGGGACGCGTCCAGCATGACGGCGGCGCGGGCGATCTGACCGCCGAGGGAATGGCCGAGAAGATGCACGGGCGCGCCGACCGTGTGCGCCTGCGCGAGCACGTCCCGCGCCAGCTCGGTCTGCGCGTAAGGGGCTTCGTCGTCCCGGGGACCGGGGGACTCGTACTGGCCGCGCCCGTCGACGGCGACGGTCCGGTACCCGGCCGCCGCGAGGAGCGGCTGCAGAACGATGAAGTCCTCCTTGCTTCCGGTGTATCCGGGCAGCAGGAGGACGGTCCCCTTGACCTGTGACGCCATCGCGTCCGCCTCCAGGACGGCGAACTCCCCGCGTTCCGTTGTGAGTCGACGGGATCGGACACCGGGGGGCGGTACGAAGGCGGGGGGTCGGCTCATGGGGCGAGGTTACCGGGCGGCGGATGCCGGGCGCGGCCGGAGCCGGGTGACATCACGGTGTACGGACGAGGAGCGGGAACGCCGACGGCCCGTCACCACCGGGTGGGGTGACGGGCCGTCGAGCGGGTGTCGCATCAGCCCTCGGCGGGCTCGGCGGCCTTGCGCGTCCGCCGCCGGGGCTTCGCGGGGGCCTCGTCCGGCTGGGCCGGGATCTCCGCCTCGGCGGCCGCAGCCTTGCGCGTGCGGCGGCGGGGCTTCACCTCGGGCTCCTCGACGGACTGCGCCGGGATCGCGGGCTCCGCCGCCGCCGTCTTGCGGGTGCGCCGGCGGGGCTTGGCCTCGGTGGCCTCGGCGGTGTCGACGGCCGTTTCGGCGGCGACCTCCGTGGTCGCTGCCTTGCGGGTGCGCCGGCGCGGCGCGGCCTCCGCACCGTCCGCGGTCCCGGCGGCGGCCGCCTCGGCCGTCTTGCGGGTGCGCCGCGGCTTGGCGGGCGCCTCGCCCTCGGTCACCTCGGGTGCGGCCTCCGCCGTCTTGCGGGTGCGCCGGCGGGGCTTGGCCTCGGCGGTGTCGACGGCCGTTTCGGCGGCGACCTCCGTGGTCGCTGCCTTGCGGGTGCGCCGGCGCGGCGCGGCCTCCGCCGTGGCGACGGCGGCCTCGGCGGCGGGAGCCGCCTCCACCGCGTCCACGGCGGCCTCGGCCGCAGCCGGTGCCGTCTCGGCGGCCTTGCGGGTCCGGCGGCGGCGCGGCTTCACGGGCTCGGCCGTGTCGACGGCGGTCTCCGCCGCCTCGGACACGGTCGGCTCCGTCGTCTCCGTCACCACGGCGGCCGATTCCGCCGGCACCCCGCCGCGCATACGGCGACGGCGGCGCGGCGTGCGCGCCTCCGGCTCCTCGGCCGGCTGCGGGGTTCCCGCCGCGTCCGGGGCGGCCGGCGCCTCGACGGGCGCCCCGTTTCGGGTGCGGCGGCGGTTCCGCGGCGTACGCGCCGGACGCTCGCTCTGCGTGGACGGGGCCGGGGAACGGCGGCCGCGCGGCCCCCGGCCGCCCGTCTCGCCGAGGTCCTCCAGCTCCTCCGCCGCGAGCCCGGCACGGGTGCGCTCGGAACGCGGCAGGACTCCCTTCGTGCCCTCGGGGATCCCGAGTACGTCGAAGAGGTGCGGGGAGGTGGAGTACGTCTCCACCGGATCGTTGAAGTCCAGCTCCAGCGCCTTGTTGATCAGCTGCCAGCGCGGGATGTCGTCCCAGTCGACGAGCGTGATCGCCGTACCCGAGGCGCCGGCGCGGCCCGTACGGCCGATGCGGTGCAGATACGTCTTCTCGTCCTCGGGGGACTGGTAGTTGATGACGTGGGTGACGCCCTCGACGTCGATGCCGCGCGCGGCGACATCGGTACAGACGAGCACGTCCACCTTGCCGTTCCGGAAGGCGCGCAGGGCCTGCTCGCGCGCGCCCTGGCCGAGGTCGCCGTGGACCGCGCCGGCCGCGAAGCCCCGTCGCTGGAGCTGTTCCGCGATGTCGGCCGCCGTCCGCTTCGTCCGGCAGAAGATCATCGCCAGCGCGCGGCCCTCGGCCTGCAGTATGCGCGAGACCACCTCCGGCTTGTCCATCGAGTGCGCGCGGAAGACGTGCTGCGCGATGTTCGCGACGGTGGCGCCCTCGTCGTCCGGCGCCGTGGCCCGGATGTGCGTCGGCTGCGACATGTAGCGGCGGGCGAGGCCGATGACCGCTCCCGGCATGGTCGCCGAGAAGAGCATCGTCTGGCGCTTCGCCGGCAGCATGCCGATGATCTTCTCGACGTCGGGCAGGAAGCCCAGGTCGAGCATCTCGTCGGCCTCGTCGAGCACCAGGCACTTCACGTGCTTGAGGTTCAGCTTCTTCTGGCCCGCGAGGTCCAGCAGACGGCCGGGGGTGCCGACGACGACGTCGACGCCCTTCTTCAGGGCCTCCACCTGGGGCTCGTAGGCCCGGCCGCCGTAGATCGCGGTGACCCGGACGTTGCGCACCTTGCCCGCGGTGAGCAGGTCGTTGGTGACCTGGGTGCACAGCTCACGGGTGGGGACGACGACGAGCGCCTGGGGGGCGTCGGTGAGCGCCTCGGGCTTGGCGCGGCCCGCCTCGACGTCCGCGGGGACGGTGACGCGCTCGAGGAGCGGGAGTCCGAAACCGAGCGTCTTGCCGGTGCCGGTCTTGGCCTGGCCGATGACGTCCGTGCCCGAGAGGGCCACGGGGAGTGTCATCTCCTGGATGGGGAAGGGGTTGACGATGCCGACGGCCTCCAGGGCCTCGGCCGTCTCGGGAAGGATTCCGAGTTCGCGGAAAGTGGTAGTCAGGGTGCTGCCTCTTCTGTGAGCGCGGTGCGAGGCGAGCGCGGGGGGTCGTGACCGTGCGGATTACGTCGGCCTGCTCGGGGGACGGGCCTGTGGCACGGGACCACGCCGACGCTCCAGCGCTCGAACCGCTGAGGGTCTCTCCGGATGCCGTACGCACAGTGCCGTACGGACCATGAGAGCTGTCAGGTCGGAGCCGATCGGGCCACCGACCGGGCATCCTCATACATGCAGCCCGTCGAATACTCGGCAGGCGCATTACCACCATACCCCGGAATCGCGCACACGTGATGGCCGATTCGGTCACGTAGCCGTCGTCACAGTGATTGACCAGGGACTTCCACAGGGCGGCGAGCGGGCTATTGTGCGCTTCATGACGACGTCTGACAACGCCTCCGACGCTTCCGCCGAACCCACCTCGGTCGCCGCCCGGGACTGGGACACGGCCTCCGTAGACCCCCAGTACCGTGCCGCGGTCGTGGACCTGCTCGGGGCGCTCGCGTACGGCGAGCTGGCGGCGTTCGAACGGCTCGCGGAGGACGCCAAACTGGCTCCCACGCTGACGGACAAGGCGGAACTGGCGAAGATGGCGTCCGCCGAGTTCCACCACTTCGAGCGGATCAGGGGCCGGCTCACGGAGATCGGCTCGGAGCCCACCGAGGCGATGGAGCCGTTCGTCGCGGCGTACGACAGCTTCCACAAGCAGACGGCGCCCTCGGACTGGCTCGAAGGGCTCGTCAAGGCGTACGTCGGCGACTCGATCGCCAGCGACTTCTACCGGGAGGTCGCGGCCCGCCTCGACTCCGACACGCGTGAGCTGGTCCTGGCCGTGCTGGACGACACCGGGCACGCCGGCTTCGCCGTCGAGAAGGTCCGTGCCGCGATCGACGCCGAGCCGCGTGTGGGCGGGCGGCTCGCGCTGTGGGCGCGGCGGCTGATGGGCGAGGCCCTGTCGCAGTCGCAGCGGGTCGTCGCGGAGCGGGACGCGCTGTCGACGATGCTCGTGGGCGGCGTAGCGGACGGCTTCGACCTCGCCGAGGTGGGCCGGATGTTCTCCCGGATCACCGAGGCGCACACCAAGCGGATGGCGGCCCTGGGGCTGGCCGCCTGATCACCGCCGCGCCCGTCCACAGCGGCCGCCGGCCCGGGGCCCTGCCCCGAGGCGGCCGGCGGGCGCGGCCACCGCCTCAGGGGTGCCGGGGGTGTCCTGTCGGGGGAAATCCGGGTGCCGCCGGGTCCGGCGCGCGGCCTCAGGCCGTCGCCGACCGGCGGCGGAATCTTTCCGCGGGACGCAGCAACAGCGACAGTGAGGCCGCGGAGACGACCAGTGCTCCGACAAGGATCACGAGCAGGCTCCCCGCGCCGACCGCGCTGTGGGTGACGAACGCTCCGAAGAGGGCCCCCGCGACGCCCGTCGGCACCACGAGCAGACGCGGCGGCAGCCGGTGGGGCAGTCGGTGCGTCGCGAACCATGCCAGGGCGAGCCCGAGGACGGCGGAGCCGAGCGCTTCCAAGAACATGACGAGGTTCCCTCCCGCACGGCTGCTGCCTGGGCAAATCGGTCGTAGCCGGTACTACCCGCGGCGTGCGGAACACAATCCTCCTCTGTGCGGGGGATGTGCTCCGTCCGTGTACGTGTTCCGCCTGGACGGCCGCAGGGGCGCAACGAAAAGGGGCCCGCCGGCACTCGCCGGCAGGCCCCTGCTCCGTTCGGAACTACAGCGTGCCGAAGCCCACCTTGCGCGGGGCCTGCTCGCCGATCTCCACGTACGCGAGGCGGTCGGCCGGGACGAGGAGCTTGCGGCCGTGCTCGTCCACGAGGCTGAGCAGCGGCGACTTGCCTCCCAGTGCCTCGGCCACGAGGCGCTCGACCTCCTCGGCAGTCTGACCGCTCTCCAGAACGATCTCGCGGGGCGCGTGCTGCACGCCGATCTTGACCTCCACGGCTTTGTCCCTCCGACGGTCAGTGATGTGCGCGGCCGTCCGCGCCGTACCAGCACACATTAGCCCGGTGAGGGGACGTGCACGCTCCGCTCCGGCACGCCATGAGCGAACAGCCTGCGGGAACAAAACCGCAGTACATCCTTGCGAGAACGACTCAGTGGTGTTGTTCGCTGCCGTGCAGCGGGAATCCGGCGATGCCCCGCCAGGCCAGCGAGGTCAGCAACTGGACCGCCTGGTCGCGCGGCACGCTGCGGTCGCTGTGCAGCCAGGAGCGCGCCACCACCTGGGCGAGGCCGCCGAGGCCCGAGGCCAGCAGCATCGATTCGGCCCGGGACAGACCCGTGTCCTCGGCGATGACGTCGCAGATCGCCTCGGCGCACTCGAACGTGACCTTGTCGACGCGCTCGCGTACCGCGGGCTCGTTCGTCAGGTCCGACTCGAAGACCAGCCGGAAGGCGCCGCCGTCGTCCTCGACGTAGGCGAAGTACGCGTCCATCGTGGCGCGCACGCGCTGCTTGTTGTCCGTCGTCGACGCGAGCGCGTTCCGCACGGCTTCCAGCAGGGCCTCGCAGTGCTGGTCCAGCAGGGCCAGATAGAGGTCGAGCTTGCCGGGGAAGTGCTGGTAGAGCACCGGCTTGCTGACACCGGCACGCTCGGCGATGTCGTCCATCGCGGCCGAGTGGTAGCCCTGGGCCACGAAGACTTCCTGGGCGGCGCCCAGCAGCTGGTTCCGTCGGGCACGGCGCGGCAGGCGCGTGCCTCGCGGGCGTGCTGCCTCTGTCTGCTCGATGGCTGTCACGCCGCCTCCCAAAATCGTCCACTTGCGGTGTGCGCCGCGCCGCCATCGTACTTTTCGGTAACCGTGCTGTGCGCGGTGCGAACGCAGAATTTCACGGACCGGACGGTGGCGAAAGCCGCGCGGAGCCCCCTCAACGGGACAGGTCGGGCGAAAGGCCGCTCGCCGCCGGTCACGGGCGCGTGCTCCCGTGTCCCGCCCACCGGCCGTGCGCCGGTCCTGGCGGACCGTCCCGTCCCGGCCGAGCGTCTCTCCCGGCGCCGTCGTCGGCCGACGCGATCATGTCCGGGGACGGCCGTACCGCCCGGGGTGATCGCCCTCGTACCTCACCGATCCTGTGCCCCATGACCGCTCACCGCTCAGCGGTAGTCGTCCTCGTCGATCCGCACGACGCGTTTCTGCTCCACCAGGTCCGCCTCGTTGGCGCGCAGGATCTCCTCCTCGGTCAGGGGCTCGTCGCCCTCCGGGTCGAGTTCCTTGTGCTGTTCGGCGGCGTCGTTCTCCGGGGCCTCCACGTCGAGTTCGGCGGCTTCGGCCTCGTCCTCCTCGAACGTCTCGGGATCAGTGGGGTCTACGGCCATGGTGGGCTCCCTTCCTAGAACTCCTGGAGTCTCCCCGAAAGAGGGGGATCCACATGCGGGTGCCCTGCTATGAGCCTAGGAGACACCCGATCGGGACGCTATGTGTGGTGAAAGGCCGTTTGGTGATCCCTCCTGCGGGGCCGACCTCGCCCGCTGTGACGGCGAACACACGAATCACTGCGTGATCGTCTCGTAACATTGCCGCATGTCTTCGACCGAGCTCCCGTCCGTCGCGGCCGCCAATGTGCTCCCGAAGGTCGCGCCCGTCAGGGTCGAGGAGGGGGAGCGGCTCCGGTCGGTCGGACTCCCGGGCATCACACTGACCGTCCGGTCGAGACCACCGGAGCGCGAGGGGCTGGCACCCGCGCTCTACATCCACGGGCTCGGCGGTTCCTCCCAGAACTGGTCGGCCCTGATGGCGGAGGTCGACGGGCTCGTCGACGGCGAGGCCCTGGACCTGCCGGGCTTCGGCGACTCGCCGCCGCCGGACGACGGCGACTACTCGGTCACCGGGCACGCGCGAGCGGTCATCCGCTATGTCGACGCGTCGGGGCGCGGTCCCGTGCACCTGTTCGGCAACTCCATGGGCGGTGCCGTGGCCACACGGGTGGCTGCCGTACGCCCCGATCTGGTGCGTACGCTCACCCTCGTGTCGCCCGCACTCCCGGAGATCTTCATTCAGCGCGGTGCCGTCCCGACGGGACTGCTCGCGCTCCCGGGTGTCGCCGCCCTGTTCACCCGCTACACCCAGGGCTGGACGGCCGAGCAGCGGGTCCGCGGGGTCATGGCGCTGTGCTACGGCGACCCCGGCCGCGTCACGCCGGAGGGCTTCCGCAACGCCGTCGAGGAGATGGAGCGGCGGCTGCGGCTGCCGTACTTCTGGGACGCGATGGCGCGCTCGGCGCGTGGGATCGTGAACGCGTACACGCTGGGCGGGCAGCACGGCCTGTGGCGTCAGGCGGAGCGCGTCCTGTCCCCTACGCTGCTGGTGTACGGCGGCCGGGACCAGCTGGTCTCGTTCCGCATGGCCCAGCGGGCGTCTCGCGCCTTCCGCGATTCCCGGCTGCTGACCCTGCCGGAGGCGGGGCACGTGGCGATGATGGAGTACCCCGAGGTGGTCTCCGCGGCGTTCCGCGAGCTGCTCGCGGACACCGGCGAGCTGCCCGGGACGGCGGACGGGCCCGGGGGCAGGCACGACGACCGCGGAGCCGGTGACGGTGCCGTGCCCGACAAGGGCGGTTCCAGGAAGAACGACGAGTCCGGCACAGCCGGCGCGGGGAGCTGAGGCGCGGCGTGGGACGGCACAGCCGCAAGGGGCGGGGCGACAGGACCCGGACGAACACGGGCACGGTGCCCGGCATACCGGCGACGGACGTCCCGGACCGCCGCGCGCAGGAGGCGTCCCGCGAGGCCGACGGCACGCCGGCCCGGGGTGTCCCGCGGTTCGGGGACGGAACGCCGGCGCGAGGCGTCCCGCGATTGCCGGACGGCACGCCGGCACGCGGAGTGCCCCGATTCCCCGGCGGGGCTCCGGCGCAGCGAGCGCCGCGTCCGGCCGAGGCGACTGCGGCCCACGGGGTGCCGCGTCCGGCCGACGGCACCCCCGCCCACGGTGTTCCCCAGGTCCGCGGCGGCCACCCTCAGCAGCGTGAATCAGGCGGCGGCTGGGGCGAGTTCAGGTCCGGGGCGGTCTCCACGGGGACGCCGCAGGCCCCGCCCCCCGGCCGTCGCGGGCCCCGTATCCCCGCACAGCGGTCGCGGACGGACGGCCCCCGTCAGGACTACCTCGACGCCTTCGACGAGGACGACGACGTCTTCACGCCCCGCCGCACGGGCGCCACCGTTGCCCTCACCGACGCCGGTGCCACCGGGAAGGACGCCGAGAGCGGCGACACCCCGGGGCCCGCGGCCGAGGAGGCGCCGCGCACAGGGAACGCCAGGGGACGCACGCTCGCCGGGGTCGCGGCCGCCGCCGTCACCACGGTGCTCGCGGTCGTCGTCGCCGGCCAGGTCACCGACGGGCAGGACGACACCGCCGCACGGTCCGCGGTCAGCACCGACCGGGCCCGCGACATCCACGGCTCCGCCACCCGCGGCGACGGCCGTCCGACCCCCTCCACCGCGCCGGCGGCACCGCTGACGTACGAGCAGGCCATGGGCAGGAGGTACCCGCTCAGCGCCACGCTGAAGGGCTCGGGGAAGTTCGCCGCCGTCCCCGGTTTCGCCAAGGCGCCGGGAACGGGCCGGAAGTACACCTATCGCGTGGACGTGGAGAAGGGGCTCGGCCTCGACGGGGAACTGTTCGCGCAGGCCGTCCAGAAGACCCTCAACGACGGCCGCAGCTGGGCCCACAGCGGTGCCCGGACCTTCGAGCGCGTCTACTCAGGCAAACCCGACTTCGTGATCACGCTCGCCAGCCCCGGCACCACCGCCGTCTGGTGCGCCAAATCGGGCCTGGACACCACGGAGGACAACGTCTCGTGCGACTCGGCCGCCACCGACCGCGTGATGATCAACGCCTATCGGTGGGCCCAGGGATCGACGACCTATGGTGACGCGATTCACTCCTACCGCCAGATGCTGATCAACCACGAGGTCGGCCACCGGCTCGGCTACGGCCATGTCACCTGTGACAAGGACGGCGAGTTGGCACCGGTCATGCAGCAGCAGACGAAGTTCCTCGACCACGACGGGATCCACTGTCTGCCCAACCCCTGGCCGTACCCCCGGAGTTGACGGGTGACGCTTTCGTCACATTGACATGCCCAGAGAGTTCGTTCATATTTCTAGGCATGTCGCCCCGTCACGCCTTGAGCCGCGCCGCCATCGAGCTGGCGCTCATCGGCGTGACCCCGCTCTGCGTGGCCGACATCCTCTGTCGCTGACGCCCGCCCCTGGCGTTCGCGTCGCGATCCGCACCTTCTCCGTGACCCCTCCGCATCGCTGATCGGTTCACGGATTCCCACGACCCGGCGCCCGGGCAGACGTCTGCTTCCATCCGTCTCACCCGTCGTTCATCTGTCTCGTCATTCGAGACGCGCCCTCGAGAGGTCGTCATTCCGATGCGTCAATCGTCCGTCATAGCGCGCCGCCTGGCAGCGGCATCCGTCGGCCTGGTCGTGGCAGCGGGCGCCGCCGCCTGCGGGCCGAAGGACAACGATGCCAAGGGCGCCGGTGGCGACTCCACGCCCCACAAGGGCGGCACGCTGACCGTCCTGAACTCCGTCCCGCAGGAGGACTTCGACCCGGCCCGCCTGTACACCTCCGGCGGCGGCAACGTCCCCTCCCTGGTCTTCCGCACCCTCACCACACGCAACCGCGAGAACGGCGCCGCCGGCGCCAAGGTCGTCCCGGACCTCGCGACGGACACCGGGCGCCCGAGCGAGAACGCGACCGTGTGGACGTACACCCTCAAGAAGGGCCTGAAGTACGAGGACGGCACCCCGATCACCTCGGCCGACATCAAGTACGGCATCGAGCGCTCCTTCGCGCCGGAACTCTCCGGCGGTGCCCCCTACCTGCGCGACTGGCTGTCCGGTGCCGCCGACTACCAGGGCCCGTACAAGGACAAGAAGGGTCTTGCGGCGATCGGGACGCCGGACGAACGGACCATCGTCTTCCATCTGAACAAGCCCGAGGGCGAGTTCCCCTACCTGGCCACCCAGACGCAGTTCACGCCCGTGCCGAAGGCCAAGGACACCGGCACCAAGTACGAGGAGCACCCGGTCTCGTCCGGCCCGTACAAGGTCGTCGAGAACCAGAACGACGGTGAGCGGCTCGTCCTGGAGCGCAACACGCACTGGTCGGAGGACGACCAGCGCAAGGCCTACCCGGACAAGATCGACGTGCGCTCCGGGCTCGACTCCTCCGTGATTAACCAGCGGCTGTCGGCATCCCAGGGCGCGGACGCAGCCGCGGTCACCACGGACACCAACCTCGGCCCGGCCGAGCTCGCCAAGGTGACCGGTGACAAGGAGCTGGCGTCGCGCGTCGGCACCGGCCACTTCGGCTACACGAACTACATCGCGTTCAATCCGAAGGTCAAGCCGTTCGACAACGCCAAGGTGCGACAGGCGGTCTCGTACGCCATCGACCGGTCGTCGGTCGTCAACGCGGCGGGCGGATCCGCGCTGGCGGAGCCCGCGACCACCTTCCTGCCCGACCAGAAGTCCTTCGGCTACACGCCGTACGACCTCTTCCCGGCGGGCCGAACGGGCGACGCGGCCAAGGCCAAGGAGCTGCTGAAGGAGGCCGGTCACCCGAACGGGCTCACCGTCACCCTGACCCACTCCAACAGCAAGGACTTCGAGACGAGTCCGGAGATCGCCACCGCGATCCAGGACGCGCTCAAGAAGGCCGGCATCACGGTCAAGCTCCAGGGCCTGGAGGACAACGACTACAGGGACAAGATCCACAACGTGAAGACCGAGCCGGGCTTCTTCCTGGCCCACTGGGGCGCCGACTGGCCGTCCGGCGGTCCGTTCCTCGCTCCGATCTTCGACGGCCGGCAGATCGTCAAGGACGGCTCGAACTTCAACAACGGTCTGCTGAACGACCCGTCCGTCAACACCGAGATCGACGCGATCAACAAGCTGACTGACCTCGACGCGGCGGCCGAGCGCTGGGGCGCACTGGACCGGAAGATCGGTGAGCAGGCCCTGACCGTGCCGCTGTTCCACCCGGTCTACAAGCGCCTGTACGGCAAGGACGTCAAGAACATCGTGATCAGCGACTGGACCGGTGTGCTGGACATCTCGCAGGTCGCGGTGAAGTGACGTCGTGAGTGAGGCACTTGTCGCTACTCAGGCCCCCGGGACGGACACGCCCGTCCCGGGGGCCTCGGGGGCTCGTTCGTTCTGGCGGCGGCTGCGGGCGCAGCGCGCCGCCCTTGTCGCGGCGGTCGTCGTCGCGCTGCTGGTACTGGTCGCGCTCTTCGCGCCCCTGCTCACCGCGCTCGAGGGCCAGGACCCGACCACCTACCACCCCTCGCTCATCGACTCGGCCCGGGGCGGAGTGCCCGTGGGATCGTTCGGCGGCATGAGCGCCCACCACTGGCTCGGCGTCGAACCCCAGACCGGTCGCGACCTGTTCGCGCGTCTGGTGTACGGGGCCCGGGTGTCGCTGGGCGTCGCCCTCGCGGCGACCGTGGTGCAGGTCGTCATCGGGATCACGATCGGAGTCGCTGCGGCGCTCGGCAGCCGATGGGTCGACCAGCTCCTGAGCCGTGTCACCGACATCATCGTCGCCATGCCTCTCATGATCATGTCCCTGGCGCTGCTCGCCATCGTGCCGTCGAGCTTCCCGCGGCCCGTCCTGGTCACCCTTGTCATCGGACTGATCGCCTGGGGCAACATCGCCAAGATCGTGCGCGCGCAGACGCTCACGCTCAAGGGGCTCGACTACGTCTCCGCGGCCCGGCTCAGCGGCTGGGGGACATGGCGTATCGCACGCCGCGAACTCCTGCCAGGCCTTGCCGCGCCCGTCATCACGTACGCGGCCCTGCTCGTCCCGATCAACATCTCGGTCGAAGCCGCCCTGTCCTTCCTCGGCGTGGGCGTGAAACCGCCGACTCCGTCCTGGGGGCAGATGCTGACCGCCGCCGACGTCTGGTACCAGGCGGCCCCCCAGTACCTGCTGTTCCCCGCCGGCGCGCTGTTCGTGACCGTCCTCGCGCTCACCGTCCTCGGCGACGGGGTGCGCACCGCGCTCGACCCGCGCGCGGCCTCCCGGCTGCGCGTCGGCGCGGGCCGCAGGCGCGGGACCGGCACCGGCTCCGGGAAGGGAGCGGACGCATGAGCGGCTTCGGCGGTTTCGTGCTGCGCCGCGGTGTCGGGGCAGTGATCACCCTGTTCGCCATCTCGGTGATCATCTACGTCGTCTTCTACGCCACTCCCGGCAACGTCGCGCAGATCACCTGCGGCCCGCGCTGCTCGCCGGAGCAGGTGCACCAGGTGGCCCAGCAGCTCAGGCTCGACGACCCCCTGTACCTGCGCTACTGGCACTTCCTGGAAGGCATCCTCGTCGGCCGGGACTACTCGACGGGCACGGCCGTGCAGCACTGCTCCGCGCCGTGCCTCGGTCTGTCGTACCAGAGCGACCAGCAGGTCACCGAGCTGATCCTGGCCAAGCTCCCGGTCAGCCTGTCCCTTGTGCTCGGTGCGATGGTCCTGTGGCTCGTCCTGGGCGTCGGGACCGGCATGCTCTCCGCATGGCGGCGCGGCCGGCTGAGCGAGCGTGTGCTGACCGGCATCACCCTGGCGGGCACGGCGACACCCGTGTTCGTCATCGGACTGGTCCTGATGATCGTGGTCTGTGGCGAACTGCACCTGCTGCCCTTCCCGCAGTACGTCGCCTTCACCGACGACCCCGAACAGTGGGCGTGGAACCTGCTGCTGCCCTGGCTCTCGCTCGCCCTGATCGAGGCCGCCACGTTCGCCCGCCTGACCAGGGCGTCGATGCTGGAGACCCTGGCCGAGGACCACATACGGACCTTCCGGGCCTACGGCGTCGGCGAGCGCTCGGTCATCGGGCGGCACGCACTGCGCGGCGCGCTCGCCCCGGTCATCGCACTGAACGCGAACAACTTCGGATCGGCCGTCGGCGGCGCCGTGCTCACCGAGACGCTGTTCGGACTCCCCGGCATCGGTCAGGAACTGGTGCACGCGGTGGCGGTCGTCGACCTGCCGGTGGTCGTCGGCATGGTCCTGGTCATCGGCTTCTTCGTGGTCATCGCCAACGCCGTCGCGGACCTGCTGTACGCGGTGGCCGACCGACGGGTGGTACTGGCATGAGCGACTCCCTTGTGACGGCTCCGCTGGTGCAAGTCACGGACCTCACCGTCGAGTTCGGCGGGCTGCGTGCCGTCGACGGACTCTCCTTCGAACTGGCCGTGGGAGGCGCCCTCGGCCTGGTCGGCGAGTCCGGCTCGGGCAAATCCACCGTCGCGTCCGCCCTGCTGGGGCTGCACCGCGACACGGGCGCCCGCCTCGGCGGTTCGGTGCTGGTCGCCGGGACCGACGTGGGACGGGCGTCCGACGAGGAACTGCGCCGGCTGCGCGGCGCAAAGGCCGCGATGGTCTTCCAGGACCCGCTGTCGTCCCTGGACCCCTACTACGCGATCGGCGACCAGATCGCCGAGGTGTACCGGGTGCACACGCGCGCCTCCCGGCGTGCCGCACGCGCGCGTGCCGTCGAGGTGCTGGACAGGGTGGGGATCCCGGACGCCGTCCGGCGGTCCCGCTCGCGCCCGCACGAGTTCAGCGGGGGCATGCGCCAGCGCGCCCTGATCGCCATGGCACTGGCCTGCGAACCCGATCTGCTGATCGCCGACGAACCGACCACCGCGCTGGACGTGACCGTCCAGGCCCAGATCCTCGACCTGCTGCACACCCTGCGGCAGGAGACCGGGATGGGGCTGCTGCTGGTCACGCACGACGTGGGTGTCGCCGCCGAGAGCGTCGACGAGGTGCTCGTCATGCGGCACGGGAAGGCCGTCGAGCACGGCTCGGTCGCCACCGTGCTCGGGGCGCCCCGCGAGGAGTACACCCGGGACCTGCTGAGCGCGGTCCCGCGCGTGGACGTCTCCCGGGTCTCCCCGGCCGCCCCCTCGGAGGAGGTCGTGATCGAGGCGGTGGGGCTGCGGCGCGAATTCGGCCGCGGCAGGGGCAGGTTCGCCGCCGTGGACGATGTGTCGCTGACGGTCCGGCGGGGGGAGACCCTCGGAGTCGTGGGCGAGAGCGGCAGCGGGAAGACCACGCTCGGGCGCATGCTGGTCGGGCTGCTCGAGCCCACGGCCGGAGAGGTCCGCTACGAGGGAGGCGTGCGGTCGGGGGTGGGCCCGGCCGTCCAGATGGTCTTCCAGGACCCCGTCTCCTCCCTCAACCCCCGGCGCAGCGTGGGCGAGTCGATCGCCGACCCGTTGCGGGCACGCGGGGAGCGCGACGAGCGGCACATCCGGCACCGCGTGGGCGAACTCCTCGCACGCGTCGGGCTCGATGCGGAGCACTACGACCGCTATCCGCACGAGTTCAGCGGTGGGCAGCGCCAGCGCGTCGGTATCGCGCGGGCCCTCGCCGCCGATCCGCGCGTCATCGTGTGCGACGAACCGGTCTCCGCCCTCGACGTCACCACCCAGGCCCAGGTGGTCGCCCTGCTGGGCGAGCTGCAGCGCGAACTCGGGCTAGCGCTCGTCTTCGTGGCGCACGACCTCGCGGTCGTTCGCCAGGTCAGCGACCGGGTCGCCGTGATGCGCGGCGGACGGATCGTCGAGTACGGGCCGGCCGACGAGGTGTACGGGGCGCCCCAGGACCCGTACACCCGACAGCTCCTGGCCGCCGTGCCGGCCCTCGACCCCGTGGTGGCCGCCCGGCGGCGCAGCGCGCGCAAGGAGCTGACCGCGGCGTGACGCCCCGCCGGGCAGGCCCGGCATCGGGACGGAGCGTGATCCTTTGAACTCATAGCGCGACCGAACGCGCTCCGTCCGGGAAAGTTACGACCGTTCACCCCTTTTGGTGGCGCGATGGACAACCGTCCATCGCGCCACCGCCTTGTCCGCATACGTTCGTCCCGCTGCGAGCCGTCGGGGCCAACGGCGGTTCCCATACGGGAGATCGGGGGTGCACACGTGCGCATCGGACTGCTTACGGAGGGTGGCTATCCGTATGTGAATGGTGACGCCGGGCTCTGGTGCGATCGGCTGGTGCACGGACTCGGGCAGCATGAGTTCGACGTCTACGCGCTCAGCCGCACGGAACGGCAGGAGGCCGAGGGCCGGATCCCGCTGCCGCCACAGGTCGGCAGGGTGCGGACGGCGCCCCTGTGGAGACCGCAGGACGACGGGTCGGTGCACGGGCGTCGTGCCCGGCGGCGGTTCACCGAGGCGTACGCGGATCTGGCCGCCGTGCTCTGCGCCGCGCCGGAGCCGGGCCCGACGCAGCAGGACTCCGAGGGCGCCGGCCCCGAGGCGGACCGTTTCGGCGCAGCGCTGTACACACTTGCCGAACTCGCCCGCGACGAGGGCGGACTGACCGGTGCCCTGCGCTCCGAGACCGCCCTGCGCGCCCTCGAACACGCCTGCCGCGCGCCCCGCGCCCTGCGTACGGCGCGCGCGGCGCGCGTTCCCGAACTGCTCGAAGTCGCCGCCCAGGTCGAACGCGCCCTGCGCCCCCTCTCGCTCCGCTGGTACGAGGACGACGGCCTCGGCGCCGTCGACCTCTGCCATGCCACCACGGGCGGTGCCGCGGCCCTCACCGGGCTGCTCGCCGGACACTTCACCGGAGTTCCGCTCCTGGTCACCGAGTACGGCGTCCAGCTGCGAGCGCACTACCTGGGGACGCAGGAGGAGGCGTCCCCGGTACGCGCGCTGCTCGCCTCCCTCCACCGGCGGCTGGCCGCCGAGGTCTACCGCAGGGCGGCCTGCATCACCCCCGGCAACACCCATGCCCGCCGCTGGCAGGAACGGTGCGGCGCCGACCGGGAGAGGCTGCGCACGGTATATCCCGGCATGGAGGCGTCCCGCTTCACGGAGGTGGGCGAGTCGGCCGACGGCGCGGACCCGCACACCCTGGTCTGGGTCGGCCGTGTCGAACCCGCCAAGGACCTGATCTCCCTGCTGCACGCCTTCGCGGAGATCCACCGGGAGGAGCCGAAGGCGCGCCTGCGGATCGTGGGCACCGCCGCCGACGCCGACGGCACGGCCTATCTGGGGCACTGCAAGGCGCTGGCCGCACAGCTCTTCCCGGACGAGGCCGAAGGTGTGCACGCCGTCGGCGACAACCCGGTGTCCTTCGAGGAGATCGGCGGGCCGGAGGTGCCCGACCTGGCGGCGGCGTACGCGGCCGGCGCGGTAGTCGTCCTGTCGAGCGTGGTCGAAGGGTTCCCGATCAGCCTGGTGGAGGCCATGTTCTGCGGCCGGGTGACGGTCTCCACGGACGTGGGCGCGGTGGTGGAGGTCATCGGCGGCACGGGACTCGTGGTCCCGCCGCGCAATCCGCGGGCGCTCGCGGAGGCGTGCCTGGCGTTGCTGAGTGACCCCGAGCGCCGTGAGCGCCTCGGCGCGGCCGCCCGCGCGAGGGCCCTGGAGCTGTTCACCGTCGAGCAGAACGTGGCGGCATTTCACGGCATTTACCTGGAGATCGTCTCGCACGCCCCGGTGCGGCGGGTGCTGGTGAACGAATCGGGCGAGCCGCTGCCCTTCGGAGCACCGGCGGAGTCCCATCTGCCCGGCCGCTGGACCGAGGTGCGGACGCCGGGCGGCAGACCTCGCTGGGCGTGGGCGCCGGGCGAGCCGACGGCTTCCGGGCGTTCCGCACGACAGCGCAAGGGATCCGTCCCGGCCGTGGAGGGGGCGCGATGAGCGACCTCGGAGAACTGGACCGCCCCGGCACACCGGGCGACTCCGGACCCTGGGACACACGGTCGGAGGAATGGCTCGCCGGGGTGTGGGAAGGGCAGGCGGACGAGGCCGTCCCGGACGCCGACCGCGAGGCCCGAACCCAGGGCGGAGCGGCGTCCGGCGGGGCCCGGAGCACGGCGGACAGGACGGACCCGGGCCGGGCGGCGGTCGGCGCACCGGGCGCCGAGCCGCGCACGAATGCCGGCACGCCGGAGCATGCGCCCCCTGTCGCGGGAGTCACCGCCCACGCGGCCGCCAGCGGCGACCCGGGCCGCAGAGCCTCCGCCCGCCGCGGTGCCGTCGACCCGGTCAAGACCCTCCTCCACCGGCACCGCGAGCTGTGCGAGCGCGCCGTCGACCCGCTGGAGATCGCGGCCGGTCTGGAGGCGCACGGCCTGACCGACCGGACCGCCGCCCGCTTCCGGCACCGGGACGTCTTCTCGCTGGCCGAGGAGATGTACGCGCGCGTGCCGCGCGACGGCGACGCGCCCCCGCCACGGCCCGTTCCCGCGCCGCCCGCCCCCGGGAACCGGGTGTGGGTGCTCCTCGCGCTGCTCCCCGGCGTGCTGTGCACGGCCGCCGTCATCGGGCTGGGGACCACCGAGGGCAGGGTCCGGCTCGCCGTCGCCGCGTTCGGAGTCCTCGCGGTCGCGTTCGGCCTGCGCGCGGCGCTCCGGCGCGGCCCGCTCCGCGCCCCCGCCCGAGCCGTGTCCACCGCGACCCGCGCCTGGACCTGCTGGCTGCTCGCCTACGCCCTTCTCGGCGACGGCCTGCTGGAGGCCGCGCTGAACGGCGGCCCGCACGGGACCTGGACCTTGGCCGTCGCCCCGGTCCTCGCTCTCGCCCTGGCCGTCGCCCCCGCCTTCTGGTGCGCCCACCTCTTCGCGCTGCGGGCCCGCCGCAGACTCACCGTCAGCCGCGGCCTGGAGGACTTCACGTCCTCGGCGAAGCCGCTCCTGCTCGGCACGTTCGGACTCTTCCTCTGCGCCCTCGGAGCCCTGCTCGCACTGTGCGGGGCACTGCTGGGCGAGCCCACCGCATACGCCGGAGCCGCCGCGGTGGGAGCGCTCCTCCTGCTTGCCCGGCTGCTCTGCGCGCACGGTTTCGGCCATGCCCCGGCGGTCGTCCTCGGCACCGTCGCCGCCGCCGAGGCCACCGCCCTGGCCTCGGTCTTGGCCGGCCGGCTCCCCGGCTGCTCGTTCCTTGCCGCGCCGGTGCGGACCCTGACCGACACCGGGGGGGCGGACGCCGTCCCGGCCCTGCTGTGCGCGCCGGCCGCCCTGGCCCTGCTGGCCCACGCGCTGCGGACGCTGACCCGGGCGTCCGCCCACGCCAGGCCGCCCGGATCCCCCTGAGTCCGGTCCATGGCGTCCCGCCTCCGACGTCGTGAACCGCCATTGCAGCCGGGGACCTCGTCCCCGGCACCCGTCTCCCGCGGGGCCGACACCGCGGGCCCTCTCATCCCACGGCACCACCCCGAAGGAGAACGCCAGATGATCACCTCCCGAACCGGAGAATCCGCCCCGGGAGCCGCCCGATGAGGGTCCTGCTGATCGGAGCCAACGGATATCTCGGACGCTTCGTCGCCGACCGGCTGCTCGCCGACCCGGCCGTGCAACTCACCGCGCTCGGCCGCGGCGACGACGCCGACGTACGGTTCGATCTCGCCTCCGGCAGTCCGGGCGCGCTCACCCGCTTCCTGGACGCCGTCCACCCCGGGGTCGTCATCAACTGCGCGGGAGCCATCAGAGGCGGCGCCCGCGACCTCACCCGGCACAACACCGTCGCCGTCGCCACCGTGTGCGAGGCCCTGCGCCGCAGCGGCTGCGGGGCCAGGCTGGTGCAGATCGGCTGCGGGGCCGAGTACGGACCCAGCCAGCCCGGCTCGTCCACGGCCGAGGACGCCATCCCGCGCCCCGGCGGCCCGTACGGCGTCAGCAAGCTCGCCGCGACCGAACTGGTCCTCGGCTCGGGCCTGGACGCCGTCGTGCTCCGTGTCTTCTCGCCCGCGGGACCGGGCACCCCCGCCGGATCCCCGCTGGGTCGCCTGGCCGAAGCGCTCCGCCGTGCCATGCAGTCCGGCGACGGCGAACTGAAGCTGGGCGGTCTCGGCGTCCAGCGTGACTTCGTCGACGTCCGCGACGTCGCCCGGGCCGTCCATGCCGCGTCCCTCTCCGCGGCGCAGGGTGTGATCAACATCGGCTCCGGCCGTGCGGTACGGCTCCGCGACGCGGTCGCCGTCCTCGCCCGTGTGGCCGGCTACGGCGGCAATCTGCACGAACTCGACGGACCTCCCGGACCGATGCGGTCGGCCATCGGCCATCCGCGCAACGACCCGGAGCATGCGGCTCCCGTCGCCCATCCCTACCCGGACGGCTGCGGCAGCTGGCAGCAGGCCGATGTGCGCACCGCCCGCGACCGGCTCGGCTGGCGCCCGCGGATCAACCTCGAAGAGTCCCTCGCCGACATCTGGATGGAGGCGGCATGCCGCATCTGACCAGCACCACAGCGGGTACCACGACCACCGGCCTGGACATGGGCCTCGGTATCCCCGGTTATGCGCACCCGCTCGTCGCCCCGCTGGAGTGGGGGGAGCTCACACGCCCCGGCACCCCGGTGCACTGGGCGGTCCTCAACGTGAGCGGAGGCCCGGGCATCCGGCCCGACCCGCACTGCCTGGAGGCGGCGGGGAGGCTGACCAACGCGGGCGTCCGTGTTCTCGGTCACCTCGACGTCACCTATGGCGCGCGGCCCCACGGCGAGTTGATCTCCGAGGCCCACCGCTATCTCGACTGGTACCGGGTCGACGGATTCTTCCTGGACCGCTGCCCGACCGAGCGGGCGGCACTTCCCGAGATCCGCCGCATCACCACCACCCTGCGCGCACTCCTCGCTCCGGGCCACATCGTGCTGGGTCACGGCGCGCACCCGTATCCCGGATACGCCGAGAACGGCGACCAGTTGGTCACGTACTCCGGCCCCTGGAGCGAGTACCGCTGGTCGCAGGTGGCCGAGTGGACCGCCGACTATCCGCCCGAGCGGTTCTGCCACTTCGTGCACGGTGTGCCCCGCCGCCATCTCGAGGAGGCATTACGCATCGCGCGCTGGCAGGGGGCCGGGACGATCTGGTTCACCGACCGCTACGGCCGGGGTGGCCGAACCGACCCCTGGGAGTCCCTGCCCGGCTACTGGGACGAAATCGTCTCGCGCATCGGACCGGGTGTCTCGGAATGAAGAAGGGCGTGGCAGTGTTACGGGTGAACAACCGTAGTGATTGACCGACCAACGGAGTCCCCGTGTCGCTGCCACCCCTGGTTGAGCCGGCTGCCGAGCTCACCGTAGACGAGGTCCGCAGGTACTCCCGCCACCTGATCATCCCCGATGTCGGGATGGACGGGCAGAAGCGGCTGAAGAACGCGAAGGTGCTCTGTGTGGGCGCGGGCGGTCTGGGCTCGCCCGCGCTGATGTACCTGGCCGCGGCCGGCGTGGGAACGCTGGGGATCGTGGAGTTCGACGAGGTCGACGAGTCGAACCTGCAGCGGCAGATCATCCACAGCCAGGCCGACATCGGCCGCTCGAAGGCCGAGTCCGCGCGTGACTCGGTGCAGGGCATCAATCCTTATGTGAACGTGATCCTTCACGAGGAGCGGCTCGAGGCCGACAACGTGATGGACATCTTCAGCCAGTACGACCTGATCGTCGACGGCACGGACAACTTCGCCACGCGCTACCTGGTCAACGACGCGTGCGTGCTGCTGAACAAGCCGTACGTGTGGGGCTCGATCTACCGCTTCGACGGCCAGGCCTCCGTCTTCTGGTCCGAGCACGGCCCCTGCTACCGCTGCCTGTACCCGGAGCCCCCGCCGCCGGGCATGGTCCCGTCCTGCGCCGAGGGCGGCGTCCTCGGCGTGCTGTGCGCGTCCATCGGCTCCATCCAGGTGACCGAGGCGATCAAGGTCCTCACCGGCACGGGTGAGCCGCTCGTCGGCCGGCTGATGATCTACGACGCCCTGGAGATGCAGTACCGCCAGGTCAAGGTCCGCAAGGACCCGAACTGCGCGGTCTGCGGCGAGAACCCGACCGTCACCGAGCTCATCGACTACGAGGCCTTCTGCGGCGTCGTCTCCGAGGAGGCCCAGGCGGCCGCCGCCGACTCGACGATCACTCCCAAGCAGCTCAAGGAGTGGATCGACGACGGCGAGAACATCGAGATCATCGACGTCCGCGAGCCGAACGAGTACGAGATCGTCTCCATCCCGGGTGCCCGGCTGATCCCGAAGAACGAGTTCCTCATGGGCACCGCGCTGGAGAGCCTCCCGCAGGACAAGAAGATCGTCCTGCACTGCAAGACGGGTGTCCGCAGTGCGGAAGTCCTCGCCGTGCTGAAGTCGGCGGGCTTCGCGGACGCGGTCCACGTGGGCGGCGGCGTGATCGGCTGGGTCAACCAGATCGAGCCCGACAAGCCCGTGTACTGACCCCTACGGCGTACCGGCGAGACACAACAGGCCCACGGCTGCGACCAGTCCAGCTGCCGTGGGCCTGTGCCATGACCGGTCGCCCTCGGCCGCCGCGCACGGGCAGCGAACGCCCCGGCAGTCAGTCCACACCGGGTGGCACGCGCGTCGCCTGGTGGTAGTACATCCGCCAGCCCCCGGCTCCGTCCCCCTTGCGCCAGATCGAACTGTGCCTGGTCCTGCGCTCACCGATCATGGTCTCGAACGTCAGATGCACCAGCCCCGGCGCGAGCAGCACCCCCGAGATCCGCGAGGGCTCGTAGCGCGGACCGTCCTCCCCGCTGCCGGCAAGCCCGGCCAGTTCGGCGAGCATGGACTCGTACGTCCACCGCCGTCCCGACCCGCCGACCTCGACGAACTCCGGGTCGAGAAGCCGCCCGGCACGTTCGCGCGAGGCACGCACATCCGGGTCCATGAGAAGCAACTCGCCCGCGATGGCCTGGCTCACATCGTCCGTCGCACTGTCCATGGGCCCATCCTCGCCCGGCCGGCCGCCACCGGGGCGGGCGCCGACACTTTGCCCGAGGGCTTCGGGCGCCGCGATGCCCGAAGCCCTCGCGATCGTCATGAGCAGACCTTGCCCTCCGCCGGGACAGTGCCGTTCAGCAGATAGGCGTTCACAGCCGAGTCGACGCAGTCGCTGCCGCTCCCGTACGCCCCGTGTCCCTCGCCTTTCCATGTGAGCAGGACGCCGACGCCCTTGCCGAGCCCGTCGGCCATCTTCTGCGCGCCCTCGTACGGCGTCGCGGGATCCCCGGTGTTGCCCACCACCAGGACGGGCGCCGCTCCCGGGGCGCTGACCTCGGGATGGTCGAACTCCCCGGCCACCGGCCAGTCGTGACACCAACCGGCCGTGTCCCAGCCCAGGAAGTCGCCGAACACGGGGGAGATCTTCTCGAACTCCGGCAGCAGCTTCTTCATCTGCTGCGCCGTCGGCCGCTGCTTGTCGTCGAGACACGATATGACCCGCTGGGAGTGCGTCGTCGTGCCGTAGCGGCCCGAGGCGTCCCGCTCGTTGTAGGAGTCGGCGAGCCTCAGCAGCTCCGAGCCGTCGCCCGACTGGGCCGACTGCAGGGCGATGGTGAGCGCGGGCCAGCTGTCCTTGCTGTAGAGCGGCAGGACGATGCCGGTGAGGGCCAGGCTCTGGGTGAGCTTGCGCCCGGAGGAGGTCGGCAGCGGCTTGGCGTCGATCCGCTTCAGCAGGTCCGCGATCTCCCGGGAACCCTGCTTCGGGTCCTGGCCGGTCGACTTGAGGTAATCGTCAAGCGCCCGCTGGAAGCCGAGGGTCTGGTTCTTGGCGTGGCCCACACTGTCGGCCGTCGGGTCCACGACCGCGTCGAGTACGGACCGGCCGATGTGGGTCGGGAACAGATGGGCGTACACACCGCCGAGTTCGGTGCCGTAGGAGATGCCGAAGTAGTGCATCTTGCGGTCGCCGAGCACCTCGCGGATCAGGTCCATGTCGCGCGCCGTGTCGGTGGTCGACACATGCGCGAGCAGCTTTCCGGCGGCCTTGGCGCAGCCCTTGCCGAAGTCGGCGGCGTCGCGGAGATACGCCGTCTCCTCGGCGGAGTTGTCCGGAGTGGTGTCGACGGTCTCGGCCGCCTGGATCGCCTTGTCGCTGCGGCAGCGGATCCCCTCGCTGGCGCCGACCCCGCGCGGATCCCAGCTCACCAGGTCATAGCGCTCGTGGAGCTTGGAGACGACGTTCGCGTACGACGGCAGTATCGAGACGCCCGACCCTCCGGGACCGCCGAAGTTGAACAGGAGCGAGCCCATGCGGCCGTCTCCGGTGGCCTTGGAGCGGATCAGTGCCACGCCGATGGTCTCACCGCCGGGCTTCGACCAGTCCAGAGGCACCTTCACCGTCGCGCACTGCCAGTCGCCGGACGGCGCGGAGGCGCCCTTGCAGCGACCCCAGTCGAGCTTCTGGGAAGTGAGGGAGGAGGGCAGGCCGGAGGACGTGGCGGGAGCGGACGCCGAGAACGCGTCGTCGGACCCGCGCTTCGCGTCGTCGTCCGACGCGCCGGACGAACCGCCGCAGCCTGTCAGCAGCGCCGCCGCGGCGACCGCGGCCGTCCACCATGCGAAACGTGGCATGTGCACCCCCTGACGAGCTCCCCGCACGGAGACGCGAGGAGCAGTCAGGCCATAGTAGGCGGGCCCGGCCGAGACCATGCCCGCCTGTGGATAAGTCACTGACCTGCGCTTTTCCTGTGATTGTGCGCCGGTCGAGGAAGGGTCGCCACCGGGAGCCGGCGGGATCAGTAGCAGACGGTACCGGCCCTTGGGACCAGTCCGTTCAGCAGATAGTTGTTCACGGCGTTCTGCACGCACTTGCTCCCGCTGTCGTAGGAGCCGTGCCCCTGGCCGTGGTAGGTCAGCTCGATGCCGACACCCTTGCCCAGCGCCTGCGCCATCCTCCTCGCGCCCTCGTACGGGGTGGCGGGGTCACCGGTGTTGCCGACGACCAGGATCGGCGGGGCACCGGGCGCGCTCACGTTCGGATGGGTGGCCGCTCCCGCGACCGACCAGTCGGTGCAGCTGACCATTCCCCAGGCCAGGAGATCGCCGAACAGCGGGGACGCGGCCCGGAACTGCGGCAGGCTCGCCTTCACGTCCGCGGTGGTGTAGCGCGCCTTCTGGTCCGCGCAGTTGATGGCGATGTTCGCGGGGATCAGATTGCTGTACTGGCCGTTGTCGCTGCGCCCGTTCATCGCGTCGGACAGCAGCATCAGCACCTTGCCGTCGCCGGCGTACGCCTGCTGGAGGCCCTCGGTGAGGTACGGCCAGAAGTCCTTGGAGTACAGGGCCTCGGCGATGCCGTTGACCGCGGCGGTCTGGGTGAGCAGCCGGGGCGCGATGCCGGGGATCGGCTTGCTGTCGAGCCTCTTGATCAGCGCGGTGATGCGGTTCCTGACGTCCTGCGGCGTCTTGCCGATCGGGCATCCCGTGCTCTGCTGGGTGCAGTTCCGGGCGAAGTTGTCGAACGCGAGCTGGAAGCCCTTGGCCTGTCCGAGCGCGCTCTGTTTCGAGTCCTGTGTCGGGTCGACGACCGCGTCGAGCACGGCCCGGCCGAGCTTTCCGGGGAACAGGTGGGCGTAGACGCCGCCGAGTTCGGTGCCGTACGAGATGCCGAAGTAGTTCAGCTTGGCGTCGCCGAGCACCTGACGCATCAGGTCCATGTCCCGGGCGGCGTCGGTGGTGCGTACATACGGCAGCACCTTGCCGGAGTTCAGCTTGCAGGCCCTGTTGAATCGCTCGGTGTTGTAGAGGTACGTCTTCTTCTCGGCCGGGGTGTCGGGTGTCGCGTCCTGCTGGAAGAACGCGTCGAGTTGCTGGTCGTTCTCGCAGATCACGGGCGAACTGCGGCCGACGCCGCGCGGGTCGAAGCTCACCAGGTCGAAACGGGTGCGCAGGGCCGCGTAGTCCTGCGCGAAGGCGGGCAGCGTACTGACGCCGGAGCCGCCCGGGCCCCCGAAGTTGAAGACGAGGGAGCCGATGCGCTTGCTCGGGGGGCCGCTGGCCTTCACCCGGATCAAGGCTATGTCGATGGTGCCGCTCTTGGGGTTGTCCCAGTTCAGGGGCGCTTTCATGGTGGCGCACTGCCATCGGCTGCCGTCGGGCAGCGGCGCCGGGGCACTGCCGCCGCCCTGCGCGGCGGAGGGCGCGGGGCAGTCCTTCCAGTTCAGCTTCTGACCGGCCGTGTTCGCGGTCGGGTCCGAAGGCGCCCCGGTTGCGGGGCCGGTGGTCCAGCCCGTCAGCAGGGGGGTTGCGAGGACAGCGGTGGCGGCCAGTGAGACGGCGCGGATCCTGTGAGGGTTCGACATGATCCCATCGTGCGGGCGCACGACGGGAAGCGCTCAGAATGCGGGCCGTGCGGGTGAGTTCGGGTGCCGGAAACCGCGTGTCGCTTTGCGTGACGGGGGCCGGCGCCCGCACCTGGCTCCGGTACTAGAGCGACCCCTTGCGCGTCAGATGGTTGAAGAACAGCCACCCGGGCAGGACAGGCAGCCACAGCGTCAGCAGCCGGTACAGCAGCACCGCCGGTGCGGCCACCTCCTTGGGGAGGCCGACGGCGATGAGGCCGACGGTCAGGGTCGCCTCCACCGCGCCCACGCCGCCCGGGGTCGGCGCGGCCGATCCGAGCGCGTTGCCCGCGAGGAAGACGACCGCGACGCTGGCCAGGGTCAAAGTGGTCGGCTCCTCGTGACCGAACGCCCGGATCGACGCGTCCAGGCACATCACGAACGACGCGGTCAGCAGCAGCATGCCGCCGATACCGGTGACCAGCTTCTGGGGGCGCTGCAGCACGTCCAGCATGCGCGGCACGACACCCGCGAACAGCGACCTCACGCGCGTGACGACGAACTTCCGCAGGAACGGCACCGACGTGACCACCAGGACGAGCACCGCGACCGTCAGCAGGCCCGCGATGACCGTACGGGAGGGGGACAGCGACGGTGTCTTCTCGGTGCCCGTGAGATAGCCGAAGGAGAGCAGCATCAGCACATGGCAGCCCAGTCCGAACAGCTGCGAGGCGCCGACGCTGGCGACCGCGAGACCCGGCCGTACGCCGGCGCGCTGCAGGAAGCGCGTGTTGAGCGCCACTCCGCCGACCGCGGCGGGCGCCACGATCTTCACGAAGGAGCCGGCGACCTGCGCCGCCACGGTCCGCCAGAACGGCACCCGCTCGGGCACGAAGCCCAGCAGTGCCATCGCGGCCGCGACATAACTGAGGGCGGAGAAGAGCACGGCCGCCGCCACCCAGCCCCATTCGGCGCTGGAGAAAAGCGTGCCGAACTCGATGTGAGTCAACTGGGTGAGCAGGAAGTACGCGCCGATGGCACCCGCGATGAAACTGATCAGGGTTCGGGGCCGCACTCGCTCCAGGCGGGCCGGCTCGACCGGCGCCTGCGGGCGGATCCGCAGCACCTGGTGGCGGATCTGGGTGAGCAGATCCTCCTCGCGTGCCTCGTCGAGCGCCTCGTCGAGCGCTCGCTTCTCGGCCCGGTGCTCTGCGCGGGCCGCCTTCTTGTCGGGCTTGTCGAGAACGACTTCCGCGCCCTCGTGGCCTTCCTCCAGGCGGGCCGCCTTGGCCTGCCGGGACGCCTCGAGGACTGCCTCCCGCTCACGATGCGCCCGTTCGCGGGCGAGTTTCCTGAGCGTCGCGCGCGTGGAGCGCGTCAGGGCGATGGGCTGGAGCATGGGCAGACAGTCGGCGACCGCGTCCGGGCCGAGCACGCCGACCGCGGACGCCACCGAGCGCGGGGCACCGACGCGCAGCCCGAGCGTGGTCAGCAGCTGCGCGATGTCCATCCGCAGCACCAGGTCGCCGGCCGCGATCTCGCCGTTGCGCAGATCCGTCAGGATCACCGCGCCCGAGCCGTCCACCACGATGGCGTCGCCGGCCAGCCGGCGGTGTGCGATGCGCCGTGACTGAAGGGCGCGCACCTGCTGCCAGGTGTCGCGCATCAGCTCGTCGGTGATCTCCTCGTCGGCCAGCTGGTCCAGGTTTCGGCCGCCGGTGTGCTCGTAGACGAGCATCACGGCGTCCGGGCCGAGCTCCGAGGTCGCGATCAGCTTGGGGGCGTTCGCTCCTGCCGCGATGGCCGCGTACGCGAGGAGCGCCTCCTGCTCGAGGGCCTGGCGCAGCGACTGCAGGCTGCGGCGGGTGGTGATGCCGCGCAGGGTCAGCTGCCGCCACACACGGTAGAAGAAGGCCTGGGCCTGCTGCTCCCGGTCGACGACGGTGACGTCCAGGGGCGGGCCGTCCTCCAGGGTGACGAAGTAGCGCCGGCCGCGGTCGCCGCTGTCCGTCGTGTCGGGCATGTCCTCGCGCGCCGCGGTCACGGGGCGGAAGCCCACGGTGCGCAGGCCCGCCATCAGGGTCCGCCCGGTGGGCCGTACGTTCGGCGAGCCGACCGCGTACAGCGTCCCGGCCGCGACGGTCCAGCCGATCAGGACCGTCAGGACGATCGAGAACGGGGTGGTGTAGCCGGTGACCAGCATCGAGAAGGCGTCGAGCAGCAGCACCACCCACAGCACGGCGCGCCAGCGCGGTCGGCGTGACATGCCGACGGCCGTCATATAGGCGATGACGGGTGCGAGGTAGCCGTGCACCGGGTCGGTCAGGGCGTGGATGTCGCCGGGGGAGGGCTGGGTGAGTGCGTCCTGGATGGAGGGCGGCGCCGCCCGGGCGACCCACAGGTCCGTGGCGAGCGTCACCCCGTGGGCGAGGACCGCCGCGAGGACGCCGTCGGCGATCCGCAGCCCGTCCCGCTTGATCAGCCGCTCGATCGCGAAGGCGACCGGCACCAGAAGGATCGCGATGCTCGACGCCAGACCCGCGATCTTGATCAGGAGGTCGGGTGCCTGCCCGGTCCCCTTGTTGATGTCCTGTTCGAGCCCCGATGTGGTGCCGTGTGCGAACGCCGCGATCGCAAGGAGCACCGCGATCGCGAGCACGCCCACCAGGAGGCGCATGAGATCGGAGGGACGGTGCACGCGCGCGGGGAGCAGCGGTTCGTCGCCCTCGACCTCGTCGTTGTGGGCGTCGACGCGGTCCTCCTCGGACTGGTGACGCGGGCCGGTCTTCGGGGCCTCCGGCGGCCCCTTCGCGTCGTGTGCCTTATTGTGCGCGTTTTCGCCGGTCTGCAACTTCTTGTCGTCGGCGCCTTCGTTGCGGGTCCGTCCGGCTGCGGCGGTGTCCGGGCGCGACGAGGCCTCAGAGGTGCCCTCCGCGTCGTCGGGGTGCACACCCTGCTGTTTCATCGTCTCTTCTTGATCTCGTATCACCAGTCACCGCCCGCATGATGGTGGCATGGCACCCCGACACACGGGGGCATCAGGGTGCAAATGCGGGGGCGCACAGTCTGCCCGAAGCGCCGCCCCGGGGCGAGGCATAAGCCCGGAGGCTCTCACGTCACATTGTCGGTCCCGTGGGGCAGGATGGGGCGGATGAGCGAGGAGAGCCTGCCGGACGCCCTGCCGGAATACGCGGAACGTGTCCTTGACGTGGCGGATCGTATTCCGCCGGGGCGCGTGATGACGTACGGGGACGTGGCGGAGTGGCTGGAGGAGGGCGGACCGCGTCAGGTGGGTCGTGTGATGGCGCTCTACGGAGGCGCGGTTCCCTGGTGGCGCGTCATCCGCGCGGACGGTGTGCTGCTGCCCGGCCATGAACTGGAGGCGCTGGGCCACTACCGCGAGGAGGGGACCGCACTGCGCGAGGCGAGCCGCGCTGCCGAGGGCCATATGCCCCGGGTCGACGTGAGACGGGCGCGCTGGGACGGCGAGGAGCGCCCGCAAGGGCACCCCTGACGGCTTCCGGCGCCGCAGGGGGCCCGAGACGGCCTGTCGCCCGTTCGGGGTAACCAGGGCACGTCTGTGGCATGGGTTACGTTCGTGCCGCGGGGGACACCGGTGGCCCGTGAGGCGTGCCGGACCAAGGGGAAGGCCTGCTTCCGCCGTTCGCACGGGCGTAGCGTCGACGACGCGCGTGACGACCCTCATCCCCCCGTCACCGCCCGGCAGCCCCTCGGACTGCTGCCCGACGACCACACACCGACGACGGCGTTCCGCGCCGGCAGTGACAAGCACGAGCACGACGACCAGGACCGGCGAACCACGTGAGCTCCTCTTCCTCCACCAGGCGCCTGCCGCACCCCGGGGTGCGGCAGGGGAGCCGTGGCGCTTACCGACTGGTGCGTACCCCGCCTGTCCGGGTGGATCCCCCTCTGCTGGACGCAGCACAGCGGACGGTGGTTGACCACGGGGCCGGCCCGCTGCTCGTCCTCGCGGGCCCGGGCACCGGCAAGACGACCACACTGGTCGAGTCCGTCGCCTCCCGGATCGCCCGCGGCGGCGACCCGGAGCGCATCCTGGTCCTGACGTTCAGCCGCAGGGCCGCCGTCGACCTGCGCGACCGGATGGCGCAGCGCACAGGGGCGGCGCACGCCCCGCAGGCCACCACGTTCCACTCCTTCTGCTACGCCCTGCTCCGCGCCCACCAGGACAGCGACCTCTTCGTCGAGCCCCTGCGGCTGCTGTCGGGACCCGAGCAGGACGTGGCCGTGCGGGAGCTGCTGGCCGGCCAGCCCGACCTGGAGCGCCTCGGCCTCGCGCACGTCCGCTGGCCCGACGAACTGCGTGCCTGCCTGACCACACGGGGCTTCGCCGACGAGGTCCGCGCCGTGCTGGCCCGCACCCGCGAACTGGGCCTCGGCCCCCATGCCCTGCGCCGCTTCGCCGAGCGCATCGGCCGCCCCGACTGGCAGGCCGCCTCGGCCTTCCTCGCGGAGTACCTGGACGTCCTGGATCTCCAGGGAGTGATCGACTACGCCGAGCTGGTCCACCGTGCGGTGCTGCTGGCCCGTCGCCCCGAGGTTGCGGAACGGCTGGCCGCCCGGTACGACGCGGTCTACGTCGACGAGTACCAGGACACCGACGCGGCGCAGGTCCGCCTCCTGAAGGCGCTCGCGGGCGGCGGCCGCACGCTGGTGGCCTTCGGGGACCCCGACCAGTCCATCTACGCGTTCCGCGGCGCCGACGTGGGCGGCATCCTGGACTTCCCGCACGCCTTCCCGCGCAGGGACGGCACCCCGGCGCCCGTCGAGGTCCTCAGGACGTCCCGCCGCTCCGGCGCCGCCCTCCTGGCCGCGACCCGGCTGCTGACCCGGCGCATGCCCCTGACCCGGCTTCCGGCGGAGAAGGTGCGCGCCCACCGCGAGCTCGGCGCGGTGCGCGACGGCGGCCGGGTCGAGGTCCTCACCTGCCCCACGGCCGGTGCGGAACTGGACAACATCGCCGACATCCTGCGCCGGGCGCACCTGGAGGACGGCGTCGCGTGGGGCGAGATGGCCGTCCTGGTCCGCGCCGGAACGCGCACGATCCCGATGGTCCGCCGCGCCCTGACGGCCGCAGGAGTCCCTCTGGACATCGACGGCGACGACCTGCCGCTGCGCCACGAACCGGCCGTGACCCCGCTGCTGACGGCACTGCGCGCGGTGGCGCGGGCGGAGGCCGCGGGCACGCCCCCCGGGGAGGCCGGCCAGCAGGGCGCCGGGCCCGAAGAGGCGCAGCCGGAGCCCTGGCTCGACACCGAGACCGCCCTCGCCCTCCTTGCCTCCCCGCTGGCCGGCATGGACGCCGCCGACCTGCGCCGCCTGGGCCGTGCGCTGCGTGAGGAGGAGCGGGCAGCGGGCAACCCCGTGCCCCCGCCCTCCGACGCACTGCTCGCCCGGGCACTTGCCGAGCCCGAGCGGCTGGTCGCGCACGACCCGGCCTACGCGCGCGGAGCCCAGCGCCTCGGCGGGCTCCTGAGGAAGGCACGTGAGCGGCTCGCCGGCGGCGGCACGGCCGAGGAGGCCCTGTGGGAGCTGTGGGACGGCACCCCCTGGCCCAGGCGACTGGAGAACTCCTCGCGCCGCGGCGGCGCGGCGGGCCGCAACGCCGACCGCGACCTCGACGCCGTGTGCGCGCTGTTCGCGACCGCCGCACGCGCGGAGGAACGCACCGGCGGCCGGGGCGCCCTGAACTTCCTGGAGGAGATCGAGGCCCAGGACATCGCCGCCGACACGCTCACCCGGCGCGCCGTGCGTCCCGACGCCGTACGCCTGATGACCGCGCACCGCTCCAAGGGACTGCAGTGGCGTCTGGTCGTCGTCGCGGGTGTCCAGGAGGGACTCTGGCCCGACCTGCGCCGCCGCGGGTCCCTGCTGGAGGCCGACCGCATCGGCCGGGACGGACTCGCCGAACCTCTCACCCCCGGCGCGCTGCTGGCCGAGGAGCGGCGCCTGTTCTACGTCGCCTGCACACGCGCGCGTGAACGTCTCGTCGTCACCGCCGTCAAGGCCCCGGCCGACGACGGCGACCAGCCTTCCCGTTTCCTGACCGAACTCGGTGTCGAGCCCAGGAACGTCGCCGGGCGCCCCCGCCGTCCGCTGTCCGTCGCCGCGCTCGTCGCCGAACTACGGGCCACGACCGTCGACCCGCGCGCGTCCGACACCCTCAGGGAGGCCGCCGCCCGCAGGCTCGCCCGGCTCGCCGCGCTCACCGACGACGACGGCCGTCCGCTGGTGCCGTCCGCACACCCCTATCGCTGGTGGGGCATGTGGGACCCGACGCGGAGCAAGGTGCCGCTGCGCGATCGCGACCAGCCCGTCGTGCTCTCCGGAAGCGCACTGGACCAGCTCGCCAACACCTGCGCCCTGCAGTGGTTCCTGGGGCGCGAGGTGAAGGCCGACGCGCCGGCGACCGCCGCCCAGGGGTTCGGCAACGTGGTGCACGTGCTCGCCGACGAGGTGGCCTCCGGTCGTACCCCCGCCGACCTGAACGTTCTCCTGGAACGGCTCGACTCGGTGTGGAACGCCCTCGCCTTCGACGCACCGTGGAAGTCCGACCAGGAGAAGGCCAACGCGCGCGTGGCACTCGAACGCTTCCTTCAGTGGCACGTCATGGACCGCACCGGACGCACACCCGTCGCGAGCGAGCACGACTTCGACATCACGCTCGAAGAGGGCGACTACCAGGTGCGCATCCGCGGCTCCATGGACCGTGTCGAGGCGGACGGCGAGGGCCGCGCCTACGTGGTCGACTTCAAGACCGGCAAGCAGGCCCCCAGCGCCGCCGAGGTGGCGCGCCATCCGCAGCTCGCCGTCTATCAGCTCGCCGTGCGTGAGGGCGCCGTCGACGAGGCGTTCGGAGGTCTGCGCGCCGGAGCCGGGCGGCGCCGAACTCGTCCAGTTGCGGCAGGGCGCCGCACGGAAGGACGGCGGCGACACGGTGCCCAAGGTGCAGGCCCAGGAGCCGTTGGCGGGGGAGTGGGTCGGTGAACTGCTCGCCACCGCGGCAGGCAAGGTCCTCGACGAACGCTTCTCGCCGACCACCGGGCAGCACTGCACGCACTGCGCGTTCCGCGCCTCGTGCAGTGCGCGCCCGGAGGGCCGCCACGTCGTGGAGTGACGGCACCTGGTGAACCGCCCCTGAGGGCCGTGCCGGTGAGCCGTCCCTGTGATGCACCGCACCACGCGTGCTGACCAGCGCTTCTCCCGGCGCGGCAGGTGAGGTGGCATCCACTGTCGGTGGCCGCCGATAGCCTCTGAGTCGTGCCCGCCCGTATCACCGATCCCGAACAGCTCAAGGAGCTCCTCGGGATCCCGTTCACCCCTGAGCAGACGGCCTGCATCACGGCGCCGCCCGCCCCACAGGTGATCGTGGCCGGCGCAGGCTCGGGCAAGACGACGGTGATGGCGGCCCGCGTGGTGTGGCTGGTGGGCACGGGTCAGGTCGCCCCGGAGCAGGTCCTCGGCCTGACGTTCACCAACAAGGCCGCCGGTGAACTCGCCGAGCGCGTGCGCAAGGCGCTCGTGAAGGCGGGAGTCACCGACCCGGACGTGATCGACCCCGACCACCCGCCGGGCGAGCCGCTGATCTCCACGTACCACGCCTTCGCGGGCCGCCTGCTGACCGACCACGGCCTGCGCATCGGGCTCGAGCCCACCTCGCGCCTGCTGGCGGACGCCACCCGCTACCAACTCGCCGCGCGTGTGCTGCGCGAGGCGCCCGGCCCCTACCCGGCCCTGACCCGCTCCTTCCCCGACCTCGTCAGCGACCTCCTCAGCCTCGACTCCGAACTGTCCGAGCACCTCGTGGAGCCCACACAGGTGCGCGCCCACGACGCCGGACTGCTGCGTGCCCTGGAGCGCGTCCGGCTCACCAACGCGGAGCTGCGCAAGGTTCCCGAGACGGCGGCAGCCCGCCGTGAACTGGCCGAGCTGGTGAGCCGCTACCGCGCGGCCAAGCGGGAGCGCGACCTCCTCGACTTCGGCGACCAGATCGCCCTCTCGGCGGCACTCGGCCGCATCCCCGAGGTCGGCCGCGTCCTGCGCGAGGAGTTCCGCGTCGTGCTGCTCGACGAGTACCAGGACACATCGGTGGCCCAGCGTGTGCTGCTCGCCGGACTGTTCGGCGGCGGCACCGGACACCCGGTGACCGCCGTGGGCGACCCCTGCCAGGCCATCTACGGCTGGCGCGGCGCGTCCGTCGCCAACCTCGACGACTTCCCCGAGCACTTCCCGCACACGGACGGCCGCCCCGCGGCCCGCCAGGCGCTCAGCGAGAACCGCCGCAGCGGCGGCCGGCTCCTCGACCTGGCCAACGGGCTCGCCGAGCCGCTGCGCGCGATGCACGCGGGCGTGGAGGCACTGCGCCCGGCCCCCGGCGCCGAACACGACGGACAGGTCCGCTGCGCACTGCTGCGCACCCATGCCGAGGAGATCGACTGGATCGCCGACTCCATCGCCCACCTGGTGCGTACCGGCACGGCGCCCGGGGAGGTCGCGGTGCTGTGCCGCACGGCGACCGACTTCGCGGAGATCCAGGGCGCCCTCGTCGCCCGTGACGTCCCCGTGGAGGTCGTGGGTCTGTCCGGACTGCTGCATCTGCCCGAGGTGGCCGACCTCGTCGCCGTCTGCGAGGTCCTGCAGGACCCCGGCGCCAACGCCTCCCTGGTCCGCCTGCTCACCGGCCCGCGCTGGCGCATCGGCGCCCGCGACCTCGCACTCCTGGGCCGGCGCGCCCGGCTGCTCGTGTCGCACGCGCGCGTGGACGCCGACGACGACATGGACCGCCGACTCGCCGCGGCCGTCGAGGGCGTGGACCCCTCCGAGGTGACCTCGCTCGCGGACGCCCTGGACACCTTCCTCGAGCTGCCGATCGAGGCGGAGGGGGAGGACGACGGCCTCCCCTTCTCGCCCGACGCGCGCGTGCGGTTCGCGCGCCTCGCCGCAGAACTGCGCGAGCTGCGCCGCTCCCTCGCCGATCCGCTGATGGACGTCCTGCACCGGGTCCTCACCGTCACCGGTCTCGAGGTGGAGCTGTCCGCCTCCCCGCACGCGCTGGCCGCCCGCCGCCGCGAGACCCTGTCGAACTTCCTGGACGTCGCCGCCTCGTTCGCCGCCAACGACCCCGACGCCTCCCTTCTGGCCTTCCTCGGCTTCCTGCGCACCGCCGCCCAGTACGAGAAGGGCCTCGACAACGCCCTGCCCGGCGGCGAGAACACCGTCAAGGTGCTCACCGCCCACAAGTCCAAGGGCCTGGAGTGGGACGTCGTCGCCGTCCCCGGGCTGGTCACCGGCGCCTTCCCCAGCACCCAGGGACGCGAGAAGTGGACGTCCCAGGGCAAGGTGCTGCCGCACGCCCTGCGCGGCGACGCCGACACCCTGCCCGACGTCGCGACCTGGGACTCGCGGGGACTGAAGGCCTTCCACGAGGCCATGAAGGAGCACCAGCACACCGAGGAGCTGCGCCTCGGCTACGTCACCCTCACCCGCCCCCGCTCCCTGCTGCTCGGCTCCGGTCACTGGTGGGGGCCCGCCCAGAAGCGTCCCCGCGGACCCTCGGACTTCCTCCAGGCCCTCTACGAGCACTGCGCCGCCGGGTACGGCGAGATCGAGGTCTGGAGCGAGGAGCCCGCCGAGGACGAGGAGAACCCGGCGCTGCACCGGGCCTCCGCCGACCACGCCTGGCCGCTGCCACTGGACGAGGACGCACTCGCCCGCCGCCGCGCCGCCGCGGAGACGGTGCTCGGCCACCTCGACGCGATCGCCTCGCACGACGGAGCCCACCCCGCGGCGGGCGGCGACCCCGCCGCGTACGACGACCCCGAATGGCCGCCCCCGCCCGACGACGAGGATCTCCCCGGCGACGGACCCTCCCACGAGGACGCAGGCCGCTACGACGACCGCCCCGGCGAGGAGCAGGACCCCTACGAACACGTGCCCGACGCCGGCCCCGGCACGGGGCTTTCCGGCGAAGCCCCCTACGACGGTTTCGCCGACGGCGGCCACGACGGGTATCCCGAAGAAGGGCCCATCGGCTTTCCCGGCGAAGGCCCCTACGGCGGGTTCCCCGACGGCGACCCCTATGAGGGGTTCCCGGACAGCGGCCTCGACGACGGCTTCCCCCACGATCCCCGGGACGCGGACCCCTCCGACGTGGATTCCCGGACGGTGGACCACCGCGCACACCGGCCGGCCGCCTCCCACGCACGCGTGCCGCACGGCGAGGCCGCTCCGACCGTCCCGCATCCCCGCCGGCACCCCGTGGAGGACGAGAGCGGTCCCACCCCGGAGGAGACCCGCACCATCGCCGCCTGGGACCGCGACCTGGACGCCCTCACCGGAGAGCTGCTGCGCGCCCGAGCGGCCGTGACCGACGTCACGCTGCCGCCGTCCCTGACCGCGTCGCAGGTGCTGGGCCTGGCCGCCGACCCCGACAGGCTCGCGCAGGAACTGGCGCGCCCCATGCCGCGCCCCCCGCAACCCGCCGCGCGCCGGGGCACCCGATTCCATGCCTGGGTCGAGGCGCGCTTCGAGGAACTGCGACTGCCCATGCTGGAGCCGGAGGAACTGCCCGGCGGCGACGCCGAGATCGCCGACGAACGCGATCTGGAGGCCCTCAAGGACGCCTTCGAACGCACCCCCTACGCGCACCGCACCCCGTACCGCGTCGAGTCCCCGTTCCAGCTCGCCATCGCCGGCCGCGTGGTGCGGGGCCGCATCGACGCCGTCTACCGCACGGACGACGGCGACACGGCGGGGTACGAGATCGTCGACTGGAAGACCGGCCGCGGCCGCACCGGCGACCCGCTCCAGCTCGCCCTGTACCGGCTCGCCTGGGCCGAGCAGCAGGGGGTGCCCCCGGAAGCCGTCAAGGCCGCGTTCCTGTACGTCCGCACGGGGGAGGTCGTACACCCCGAGGACCTACCCGACCGGGCCGCGCTGGAGAGGCTGCTGCTGGGCGAGCCCTCCGCCGAGGAACCGGCGGACGAGGATGCCGGCGCGGGCGGATAGGCTCGTGACCATGAGCGAGACCCCGGACAGTGCCGTCCGCACGTACATCGACGACCACCGTGCCGCCTTCCTCGACGACCTCGTGGAGTGGCTGCGCATCCCGTCGGTGTCCGCCCAGCCCGAGCACGCGGCGGACGTGCGCCGCAGCGCCGAGTGGCTCGCCGCCAAGCTCCTGGAGACCGGATTCCCCACCGCCGAGGTGTGGCCGACCGCGGGTGCCCCCGCCGTCTTCGCCGACTGGCCCGCCGACGACCCCCAGGCGCCCACCGTCCTCGTGTACGGGCACCACGACGTTCAGCCCGCCGCCCGCGAGGACGGCTGGACCGGCGACCCCTTCGAGCCGGAGATCCGCGAGGGCCGCCTCCACGCGCGCGGGGCGGCCGACGACAAGGGGCAGGTGTTCTTCCACACACTCGGCGTCCGCGCCCACCTCGCCGCCACCGGCCGGACCTCCCCGGCGGTCCACCTGAAGCTGCTGATCGAGGGCGAGGAGGAGTCCGGCTCGCCGAACTTCCGTGCCCTCGTCGAGCAGCACGCGGACCGGCTCGAGGCCGACGCCGTGATCGTCTCCGACACCGGCATGTGGTCCGCCGACACCCCCACCGTGTGCACGGGCATGCGGGGCCTGGCCGAATGCGAGATCACTCTGCACGGGCCCGGGCAGGACATCCACTCCGGCTCCTTCGGCGGTGCGGTGCCCAACCCGGCCACCGAGGTCGCCCGGCTGGTCGCCGCCCTGCACGACGAGCACGCGCGCGTGGCGATACCCGGCTTCTACGACGGCGTCACCGAGCTCACCGACCGCGAACGCGAACTCTTCGCCGAGCTCCCCTTCGACGAGATCCAGTGGCTGCGGACCGCGAAGTCGACCGCGATCCACGGCGAGGCCGGGCACACCACCCTGGAGCGCATCTGGGCCCGCCCCACCGCCGAGGTCAACGGCATCGGCGGCGGCTACCAGGGCCCCGGCAGCAAGACGATCATCCCGTCCTCGGCGATGGTCAAGCTCTCCTTCCGCCTCGTCGCGGGACAGGACCCCGACCACATAGAGAAGGCCGTCCGGGCCTGGGCCGCCGACCGGGTGCCCGCCGGGATCCGGTACGAGATCACCTTCGGCTCCGCCACCCGCCCCTGCCTGACGCCCCTGGACCACCCCGCCCTGCAATCCGTCGTACGGGCCATGGGGCGCGCCTTCCAGCAGCCCGTCCGTTTCACCCGCGAGGGCGGCTCCGGACCGGCCGCCGACCTTCAGGAGGTGCTCGGCGCGCCCGTGCTGTTCCTCGGCATCTCCGTCCCCTCCGACGGCTGGCACGCCCCGAACGAGAAGGTCGAACTCGATCTGCTCCTCAAAGGTGTGGAAACCTCCGCATATCTGTGGGGCGAGCTGGGGAAGGGGCGGCACCGTGCGGACTGACGATCTCGCGGGCCGGACGGTCGGCCGACCGTCCCGCGGGGCGCGGCACACTGGAAGAGCCGCCCCGCAGGCACAAGGTCCACCGAACCCGGTCCCCTCCAGCCGTACGTCCCGCTGAACCGCCTGCCGAAACCACCGCTGCACCGGGGGAGTTGGAAGTACCCGTGACCATCTGGACCGACCACACCGCCGAGCGACCCATTTCGCTCACCGCCCCGAGCGGCATCGACCGCGCCGCCCACCACCGGCTCGACGAGGCGTGGCTCGCCGCGGCGTGGAGCCACCCCACGACGCGCTGCTTCGTCGTCTCCGGCGGCCAGGTCCTCATCGACGAGACGTCCGACGGCCGGACCGAGCTCGTCATGACCCCCTCCTTCGAGGCCCCCCTCACCGAGGCCCACCGCTACTTCCTGGGCACCGACGAGGACGGCGTCAGCTACTTCGCGCTCCAGAAGGACGCCCTGCCCGGCCGTATGGACCAGTCCGCGCGCCCTGCGGGCCTGCGCGAAGCGGGCCTGCTGCTGTCCCCGCGCGACGCCGGCCTGATGGTGCACGCGGTCGCCCTGGAGAACTGGCAGCGCATGCACCGCTTCTGCTCGCGATGCGGCGAACGCACCGTCATCGCGGCCGCCGGTCACATCCGCCGCTGCCCGGCTTGCGGGGCCGAGCACTACCCCCGCACCGACCCCGCAGTGATCATGGCCGTCATCGACGACGAGGACCGGATCCTGCTCGGCCGCCAGGTCCACTGGCCCGAGGGCCGCTTCTCCACCCTCGCCGGCTTCGTGGAGCCCGGCGAGTCCATCGAGCAGGCCGTGCGCCGCGAGGTCTTCGAGGAAGCGGCCGTCTCCATCGGCCAGGTCGAGTACGTCGCCAGCCAGCCCTGGCCCTTCCCGTCCAGCCTGATGCTCGGCTTCCTCGCCCGCGCCACCTCCACCGACATCGAGGTCGACGGCGACGAGATCCACGAGGCGCGCTGGTTCTCCCGCGAGGAACTGCGCGACGCCTTCGAGTCCGGCGAGGTCCTGCCCCCGTACGGCATCTCCATCGCCGCACGCCTGATCGAGCTGTGGTACGGCAAGCCCCTGCCGACCAGGAGCGTCTGACCTCGGGGCGCACACCGTGAGCGACCCGTACTGGAACCAGGACGTCCACTACCACCGCGCCGTGCTCACCGCCGTGCCGCAAGGCTGCCGGGCGGCACTGGACGTCGGCTGCGGAGACGGGCTGCTCGCCCGCAAGCTCGCGGACCGGGCCGGATCCGTGACGGGCGTGGACCGTTCGCCCGACATGATCCGACTCGCCCGGCAGGAGACGCCCCCGAACGTCACCTTCGTGGAGGGGGACTACCTCGACACGGCCGCACTGCCGGCCGCTGCGTACGACTTCGTCAGCGCGGTCGCCGTCGTCCACCACACCGTCTTCGAGGACGCCGTGGCGGCCCTCGAACGGCTGCTGACCCCCGGCGGACGACTGATGATCGTCGGCCTGGCGTACGACCGGACGTTCACGGACTGGGTGATCAGCGGGTGCGGCATGCCCGCGAGCAGGCTCCGCGCGCTGCTCAAAGGGGGAAAGCGCGGCCCGGCCGGAATGCCCCTCGAGGACCCGAACATGCACTGGACCCAGATCCGCGAGGCCGCGTCCCACCTGCTGCCGGGTTGCAGCTTCCGCCGCCGGCTCCTGTGGCGCTACACGCTGGTGTGGGACAAACCGCGAAGAAGCGGCCCCTGAGGATCCCGGGGACCGCCTCCTGCCAAGCCGCAACCGCGAAGCGGTCAGGCGCCGATCTTCTGCTTGACCTGCGCGAGCGACGGGTTCGTGAGGGTCGAACCATCCGCGAACAGCACGGTCGGGACCGTCTGGTTGCCGCCGTTCGCCTTCTCCACGAACGCCGCGGACTCCGGGTCCTGCTCGATGTTGATCTCGTTGTACGTGATGCCCTCACGGTCCATCTGGCTCTTCAGCCGACGGCAGTAGCCACACCACGAAGTGCTGTACATCGTCACAGTGCCCGGCATGTCTGTCGCGCTCCTCTACGGCTCGGTATGCATGGTCGCAGTGAAGGCAACGTATGTGAACCTTCCACCATTCCCGCCACCCGGCGCGCACGCCCCCGTCCCCACGGTGACGAAGAGCGGCCCCGGCGAGCGATGACACCCACCGTGGTGAGGAGCGGTGCCACCAGGTGAGCGAGCGGCGGCGTGCGCTGCGGCGAACGTCCCCGCCTGCCGCAGTGAGCGCCTGCGTCAGCTGCGGCGAACGGCACCGCCCGGCACATCGACGACCGGCTCTGCTGCCGCACTAATACGACTGAATGTGCCTGCCTGTGGACAACCGCCGCACCCGTCTCCGCCGACCTGGCAGCATGGCGGGGTGACAGCAGCAACGCACTCCACCCTCTTCCCGCAGGTTCCGGACTCGGCCGACGCGGTGCTCGACGGGCTCGACCCCGAGCAGCGCGAAGTGGCGACCGCTCTGCGCGGTCCGGTGTGCGTACTGGCAGGCGCAGGCACCGGCAAGACCCGCGCCATCACCCACCGCATCGCCTACGGAGTCCGCTCCGGCGTGCTCCAGCCCTCCAGCGTGCTCGCCGTCACCTTCACCAACCGCGCCGCGGGCGAGATGCGCGGCCGCCTGCGCCAGCTCGGCGCCACCGGCGTCCAGGCCCGCACCTTCCACTCCGCCGCCCTGCGCCAGCTCCAGTACTTCTGGCCGAAAGCCGTCGGCGGCGGCATCCCCAAGATCATCGATCGCAAGATCCAGATCGTCGCCGACGCGGCCGCCGCCTGCCGCATCCGCCTCGACCGCAACGAACTGCGTGACGCGGCCGCCGAAATCGAATGGGCCAAGGTCACCCAGACCGTCCCCGCCGACTACGCCGCCGCTGCCGTCAAATCGGGCCGCGATGTCCCCCGCGACCCCGCCGAGATCGCCCAGCTCTACGCCGCGTACGAGGACCTCAAGCGCGACCGCGCCGTCATCGACTTCGAGGACGTCCTCCTGCTCACCGTCGGCATCCTCCAGGACCGGCACGACATCGCCGACGAGGTCCGCGCCCAGTACCAGCACTTCGTCGTCGACGAATACCAGGACGTCAGCCCGCTCCAGCAGCGCCTGCTGGAACTCTGGCTCGGCGACCGCGACAGCCTCTGCGTCGTCGGCGACGCCAGCCAGACCATCTACTCCTTCACCGGCGCCACCCCCGACCACCTCCTCGACTTCCGCACCCGCCACCCCGGGGCCACCGTCGTCAAGCTCGTCCGCGACTACCGCTCCTCACCCCAGGTCGTCCACCTCGCCAACGGCCTCCTCGCCCAGGCCCGGGGCCGAGCGGCCGACCACCGACTCGAACTGATCTCCCAGCGCGCCGCAGGCCCCGACCCCCTCTACACCGAATACGCCGACGAGCCCGCCGAAGCCGAAGGTGCCGCCCGCCGCATCCGCGACCTGCTCGCCACCGGCGTACCACCGGCGGAGATCGCGATCCTGTTCCGCACCAACTCCCAGTCCGAGACCTACGAACAGGCCCTCGCGGACGCCGGAATCCCCTACCAGCTCCGTGGCGCCGAACGGTTCTTCGACCGACCCGAGGTGCGCAAAGCGGGCATCGCCCTGCGCGGCGCCGCCCGCTTCGGCACCAACGACACCCTCCTCGACGACGCCGTGGACCTCCCCTCCCAAGTGCGCGCCGTCCTCTCCGGAGAAGGCTGGACACCCACACCCCCCGCGGGTTCGGGAGCCGTCAGGGAACGATGGGAATCCCTGGCCGCACTCGTGAACCTCGCCCAGGACTTCGCCGCGGCCAAAGCGGGCGCCACCCTCGCCGACCTCGTGGCGGAACTGGACGAACGGGCAGGTGCCCAGCACGCCCCGACCGTGCAGGGCGTCACCCTCGCCTCGCTGCACTCGGCCAAGGGCCTGGAATGGGACGCCGTCTTTGTCGTCGGCGTCGCCGAGGGCATGATGCCGATCACCTACGCCCGTACGGACGAACAGGTCGAAGAGGAACGCCGCCTCCTCTACGTCGGCGTCACCCGCGCCAGAGAACACCTCCACCTCTCCTGGGCCCTGTCCCGGTCACCCGGCGGCCGGCCCAACCGGCGGCCCAGCCGCTTCCTCGACGGACTGCGCCCCGGCTCCTCCGGCACCGCCGGACGCGCGGCCACCGGCGGCCGCGGAGGCGTCGAACGAGGCTTCAGCACCGCCGGCACCACCCCCGCCCCGCGACGCACCAACCGGACCCCGGCCCGCTGCCGGGTCTGCGGACGCACCCTGTCCGACGCCGGCGAGATGAAACTGATGCGCTGCGACGACTGCCCGTCCGACATGGACGAGGGCCTCTACGAGCGGCTGCGCGCATGGCGGGCGGTGCAGGCACAGCGCAGCGGTCAGCCCGCGTTCTGCGTCTTCACCGACCGGACCCTCGTCGCCATCGCCGAAACCGCCCCCGGGGACCCGGGTGAACTGGCGCGCGTCCCAGGGGTCGGAGCCCGCAAGCTCAACCGCTATGGGGCAGATGTCCTGGCTCTCTGCGCGGGCCGCGACCTCGCGGAAGAGGACAACGGCGGCTGAGACGAACTCGTCGAAAAAATAGTTTGCGCATGCCCCAGCAATCCCCATAGGTTCTAAACCACGGGAGCGGCGGCCTTCTCGGAGGCCCTGATTCCGTGTTGTACTTACCTACCTATCCGTCGGACCGGCAGACGCCGGCCCCCCGAGGCGCCGAGAGGAGGCGATTGAAGTGATCAGCATTCAGACCAGTTCTGTCAGCACTGCCAAAGTGACCGATCCCTCGGTCGTCTCCACGTGCATGCTCGGCGCCTTCGACCTGGGCACCGGTCTGTCCGGCATTCGTGCCGCGCGTCCGGCGTCCTCCCCGTCTCTCGCGGGCCTGCCCGTGCGAGAGCGCAATGAGCGACCGACCAAGGCACTGGAAGCAGTAGCGGCACAGGCACAGGCCTATGCCTTCGCGGCGGCCGGTGCCGGATTCCGCAAGCAGACGCAGCACCACCTGATGTGGGCCTTCCGTGGGCCAGAACCCTGGAGTGATCCAGCCTGATCGCCGATCAGGCCGGCGCCTTCAGGGCCGCGGAACCCCACCCGGGATCCGCGGCCCTTCTGTTTTCCCCGAACGGGGACGGCAGAGCGAAGGGGCCTCGGGACAAGAAAGAACCCGGTACCAAGCCGACACCCGGCCCAACAGGGCCGGAACGACCAGACGAGGAAAACCAGCCGTGCAACTCGAAGCGCACGCCCCGTCCGTACCGCCTTCGGAAACGATCCCCCCGCCCGGCCTCACGGAGGACTCCACCTTGACCCCGCTCACTGCGCTCACCGCGCTCGACGACGCCATCGAGAACCTCGGCGTACCCGTCCCCTGCCGCTCCTACGACCCGGAGGTCTTCTTCGCCGAGTCGCCGGCCGACGTCGAGTACGCCAAGTCCCTCTGCCGCACCTGCCCGCTGATCGAGGCCTGCCTCGCCGGCGCCAAGGAGCGGCGTGAGCCCTGGGGCGTCTGGGGCGGCGAGCTGTTCGTCCAGGGTGTCGTCGTCGCCCGGAAGCGGCCGCGTGGCCGCCCGAGGAAGAACCCGGTCACGGCATGAACACCACCGGAACGATCGATCGCCCCCTCACGCACGACCCCAAGAAGCAGGCCCCGATGAAGCAGTCCGTCAGCGAGCCCACCGGCTCCGCGATTCCAGACTTCACCACCAGCGGTGCGGACAACGCCTCGCGCCAGAACAGGACCCGAGAGATGCAACTCATTCCAGAAGCCCTGGCTCGTGCGCATATGCACGAGCGACTGCATGAGGCCGAGCGGGAACGCCAGGCCGTGCGCCTGGCGATGGCCCGCCGGATGCAGCGCCGGGCCGAGCGCGCCTCGATGCGCGCCCGCCGTGCGCTCGCCATGGCCGTCATGCACTAGCTCCGACGTTCACCGTCGGCACGCGGTAGACCGACGCTCACCGTCGGCAGCCGGAAAGTCTCGCGGGGGCCGGTCCGAAGGGACCGGCCCCCGCGGTGCGTTGTCTGCGCCGAACGAGCCCGGCGGCGATATCGTCACAAGGGTGACGAGTCTTCCCGGGGACAGTGACAACAGCGGATCCGCACGGCGGCCGGACACCGCGCGGACCCAGCACCCCGTGTGTGCCCGATGCGGCACCCGGGCCGACGGTCCCCGGCTCACCTGGACCTGCTCCGTGGAGAACGGCGTCCGTCAGTACTTCTGCGACAACTGCGCCCGGGACAACATCAGGGCGATCGAGGGGCGGCTGGACTCGGCCTGGTGGTAGGGCGCTTCTTGTGGGGGCCTCCCCCCGCCCCCACCCCTCCCCCCCCACACAAACCCGAGCAGCCCAAGTCACGCCTCCGCGGCCTGCTCCTCCTCGGGCAGGAAGCCCGGCAGCCACTCCTCCAGCTCGTCCCGCAGGCGGACCGTCGCGCCGAGCTGGCACAGCACGCCGATCGTGCTCAGTGTCACCCGGTGTATGAGCAGGTACGCCGGGGGCAGGTTCAGCCGCTTGCCCAACTGGTAGGCGGGGGAGCGCGGGTCCGCGATCCGGGCCGCCTGGCTGCGCATCCAGCCTCGGGTGAAGGTGAACTCGTCGGCCTGGGCCGGTTCGATGATCGGGAGGAGATAGTCGAGCACCGCGTCGGGATCGAGTTCGATGGACTCCTTCACAAAGCCCTCTTCGCACAGGAGTTCATAGACCGATTGGGCGTCGCCCTCCAGCGTCATGCGCAGGGAGTCGCCGATGGGGGCGGGCAGGCCGCCCGGCAGCCGGTCGACGGTGCCGAAGTCCAGGACACCCAGCCGCCACTGCTCCTTTTGGGTGCTGTCGCCGGACCCCGGCAGCAGGCGGAAGTTGCCCGGGTGCGGATCGGCGTGCAGCAGGCCCGTGCGGGCCGGGCCCGAGAAGAGAAAGCGGGCCAGCAGCTGACCCGCGCGGTCCCGCTGTTCCTGGGTGCCGTCGGAGATCACCTCGGACAGCGGTATGCCCTCGACCCATTCCGTCACCAGGACCTGGTCGCACTGGTGGACCACAGCCGGGACCATCACGTCCGGGTCGCCCGCGAATTCCTCCGCGTGCGCTTGCTGGGCCTGGGCCTCCAGGCCGTAGTCCAGTTCCTCGGAGACCCGGTCGCGCAGCTCCGCGATGAGCGGCTTGATGTCCATGCCGGGGATCAGGGGGCCGAGGAGACGGGCGAAGCGGCTGAGCTGGCTCAGGTCGGAGAGCAGGGCGTCGCCCGCGCCCGGGTACTGCACCTTGACCGCGACCTCGCGCCCGTCGTGCCACACCGCGCGGTGCACCTGGCCGATCGAGGCCGCTGCCGCGGGCTTGTCCTCGAACTCCAGGAACAGCTCGTGCCAGTCGTCGCCGAGGCGCTCCTTCAGCACACCGTGCACGGTGCGCGTGGGCATCGGCGGGGCCGCTTCCTGAAGTTTGGTCAGGGCGGCGCGGTAGGGTCCGGCGACCTCCTCGGGGAGCGCCGACTCGAAGACGGACAGGGCCTGCCCGAACTTCATCGCGCCGCCCTTCAGCTCGCCGAGCACCTTGAACAGCTGCTCGGCGGTGCGCTGTTGGAGTTCCCGGCCGACGAGCTCCGCGGATTCGCCCACGATCCGTTTGCCGAGTCCCCAGGTCGCCCGGCCGGCGAAGCCGAGCGGGAGCGCGGCGAGCTTGGCGGTCCGGGTGACCGCCTTCCGGGGAAGATCAGACATGCGCCCTCCAAGTCCCAGACAGCCGTGCCGCGTGTGCCTTGCGGGACAGATTTCTCGGCGGCCGTTGCTCCGCCATTGTCTCGTGCGGCTCCGCGTCCTTTGAGGTGCGTTCCCCTTTACCTCTCTCCGCCGCGCCGCACGGGCATGCGGGGTGGGGCCAGACAGGTCGCGCATGCCAGTCGAGTCCGGGCACGGAGGCTTCCCAGCGGGCACTCGCGCTGGAGGGCATGTGGCCGTCCAGGAAGGCAAGCGCATGGCAGGCGGCGATGCCTGCGACGGCGATGGCCAGCGCGAGATCGCACGGCTGGACCTGCGGGGCGCGTCCGGAGCGCCATTGCGCGACCAGGCGCGGCCAGGTCTCGTCCCGGTCGGTGCGGCCCTGGTGGAGGCAGCCCGCGCAGCTCGTCTCGCCCGGGAGGACGAAGGGGCCGACGACTCCTGTGCCCTCGACGACGCCGGCGTACAGATGAGGCGTCCCCGAGGTGATGAGCGGTTCGGCGGTGAACGGGTCGGGCGCGTGGATGTCGACGCCGTCGCGCGGGGTGATGATCACGAGGGAGTGGGCCGGGGCCGGTTCGTCGTGGGGGGAGCGCCGCGAGGGCTTCTGCCGGCGCGGTGGCCGGCCGGGGGCGGCGCCGCGTACCGCGCGGCGGGCCGCGTCCTCCCGTCGCTCGCCGACGGAGTCGGCCGGCAGTCCGCCCGGTGCCACGTCCCACGGCTCGACGTGGCCGGTGTCGCGGACGTCGACCTCGCCGACGCCCGCGCCTGCGAGCAGTGCGGCGAGGACGGCTCCGACGCGGCCCGCGCCTCGCACCTGGATCCGCAGACAGCGACGCGCGGCCAGGCGCCGGGCGGCTTCACCCGGTGCGCGGGTGGTCAGTGACAGGGAGGCCAGATCGGGACGGAGGCGGTCGAGGACTCCCGTCCTGGCGCGCAGGTCCTGCGCCCGGGGGCCGCCACCGGTGGCGTCGTCGAGCAGTCCCGCGGTGCTGAGGTTGTCGACGAGTGCGTCGACATGGCCCTCGGGCAGGCCCGCGCGCTGGGCCTCCTCGCGCAGCAGCGGCAGCCCGCGGGTGCCGTCGAGCAGGTCGAGAAAGCTGCCTGTCTGGGTGTCCATGGGGCCGAGGACCATGGCGTGCGCGGGTGCCATCCCGAACTGCACGGTGTTCAGATCGCGCCAGCCGCGCCGCAGCGCGGGCTTCACCAGCGGATGCATGAGCAGCCCCCTTTGTAGTGATGTGTCAGCGTTGGGTGGTGGATGTTGCGGTCTGTCGATGGGGGACAGCATGCCTGGGGAGGGCGGGGGCGTGCGGAAAGTTGTCCACAGGCGGGTGGATTGGTCGTACAAGTCAAGCGCGCGGGTCGCGGATCGGCAGGGATCCGTACCGGGGGCGGGACTTCCCCGGTGCTGAGCAGGTAACGTCGGGGCGTGTCCGCCGACCCACTGCACCGCGCCGGAACGCCACAGCGCAGCACGACCAGCCTGCCGCCGAGCGGCTCGGGGGCGAGCGCGATCGAGGTACGCAGGAGCGCGCGCCGCCGCCGGACGGTGTCCGCGTACCGCGAGGGAGATCGCACCGTCGTGCTCATCCCTGCCCGTATGTCCGAGGCGGAGGAGCAGCGCTGGGTGACGGTCATGCTCGCCAAGCTGGCGGCCCAGGAGAGCAAGCGGGTGATCGGCGACACCGAGCTGGCGTCGCGCGCCGAGCGGCTTTCCGAGCAGTACTTCGGCGGGCGGGCGCGACCGACCTCGGTGCGCTGGGTCACCAACCAGAACACACGCTGGGGCTCGTGCACACCGGCCGAGGGCAGCATCCGTCTGTCGCACCGGTTGCAGGGCATGCCCGAGTACGTCGTCGACTATGTGCTGCTGCACGAGCTCGCACATCTGCTCGTGCCGGGTCACGGGCCGCGCTTCTGGCGGCTGCTGGAGGCGTATCCGCGCACGGAGCGTGCCCGCGGTTACCTCGAGGGAGTGGTCGCCGCCGACCGGCTGCCGCACCAGCCCGCCCCCGCCGAGGAGTAGTCGGCAATCTGGCGGACGCCGCTCGGAGGGTGCCCGGTGCCGTCGGGGAAGCGGTTGTGTACCGGGTCTGTACCGGCCGCGTCCGTTCCGGGCGTTTCCGGTTAGCCTGACGCGACGCACTCACATTCGGGATGGGGGACGGTCGTTACGCATGGCCAGGGAATTCCAACGCGGCCACAAGGCCAGGATCAGTGACCTCACCGCGGGCACGGATCTGTATGTAGGTGTGCAGATCACCGGACCCGGACTGAGCTTCGACATCAGCTGCTTCGGTCTGGACGCAGACGAACGGCTCTCGGACGACCGGTACTTCGTCTTCTTCAACCAGCCGAAGACGCCGGAGGAGTCCATTCAGCTCCTCGGTGCCCAGGCGGGCGACACGGAGTCCTTCCGGGTGACGCTGGACAGGATCCCGTCGCAGATCCAGAAGTTGTCGTTCACGGCGACGATCGACGGCGCCGGGCAGATGTCGCAGGTCGCTCCCGGATACCTGCGGATCGTCGCCGGTGGCGAGGAGGTCGCCCGGTACTCCTTCAACGGCTCGGAGTTCTCCACCGAACGCGCCGTCATGCTGGGCGACTTCTATCTGAAGGACGTCTGGCGGTTCGCCGCGGTCGGCCAGGGCTTCGACGGCGGCCTCGATGCGCTGCTGAAGAACTTCGGCGGCGAGGCCCTCGAGGAGGAGACCCCGGCGCCGCCGCAGCAGCCGCAGTCCGGTGCCGCCCCGGGGTTCGCCCCGCCCGCCCAGGCCGCCGCGCCTCCCGCGTTCGCCGCACCGTCCGCGCCCGTTCCGCCCCCCGCACCGGCGCCGCAGCAGCCGCAGTCCGCACCGCAGGGCTTTGTGCCGCCGCCGACGCCCGCGCCGCCGGCCCCCGCTCCGGCGCCCTCCGTGCATACCGCGCCGACCATCATCGCGCCCCTGACCACACCCCCCGGTGGGGCGGTGCCGCCGCCGGGTCCCGCACCCTACGCCCAGCCGCTGGGGCAGCCCGGCCCGCCGCCCGGCTACGGCGGTCAGCCGTCCGCGCCGCTGCCGCCCGGCTACGGCCAGCAGGCCCCGTCCGCGCCCCCCGGCTACGGTCAGCAGCCGCCGTACGGACAGGTTCCGGGACAGCACCCCGGTGCGCCGGCGACACCCTCCGCGTACGGAGTTCCCCAGCAGGCCCCGCAGGTCCCGCAGGCCGCCGGGGTGGCCGGCGCGTTGCAGGCCTTCAAGGAGACGCCGACCGGGCAGCGGTGGACCCAGCAGAACAAGAAGCTGGTCCGCGTCGACCTCGGTATCGGCGGTCAGCCCGTGCTGGCGCGGCAGGGCAGCATGGTGCTGTACCAGGGCAAGGTCGACTTCGGCTACAAGGGCGCGGGCTTCGCCGGGCGGATCGTGGGCAACGCGACCGGCCAGGAGATGCAGCTCATGCGCTGCACGGGACACGGCCAGGTGTTCCTCGCGGAGAACGCCACCCATCTGCACCCGATCGAGCTCCAGGGCGACGCGATCTGCGTCTCCGCGGAGAACGTCCTCGCCTTCGACGAGTCCCTCCAGTACGAGGTCCGCCGTATCGAAGGGCACGGCATCCCCGGTGGAGCCCTGTTCACGATGCAGTTCCAGGGCACGGGCACGATCGTGGTGAAGACGCACGGGGCTCCCGTGGTGCTGCCCGTCACCCCGACGACGTTCGCCGACTGCAACGCCGTCGTCGCCTGGTCGGCCGCCGCCCAGGTGGTCGTCTCCAGCCAGGTGCGGATGCGCCGCAACGCGTACCCCGGCGACACCGGGGAGAGCGTCAACCTCCAGTTCCGGGCGGCGCCCGGCAGCTTCGTCGTCGTCCAGCCCTACGAGGTCTGAGGGAGCCCGTCATGAACCAGCCGCTCGCGGGCTTCGCTCCCGCACCCGTCGGCGCCCGCATGGAGAACCACGGCAGCCACATGCTGAAGGTCGCCATGCAGACCGGAAACGACCTCCTCGCGCGCGTGGGGTCGATGATCGCCTACGAAGGGTTCATCCAGTACGAGCCCAACCCGCCCGCGGTACGTCAGATCGCCCGGGACTGGATCACCGGCGAGGGCGCGCCCCTGATGAAGTGCTCCGGCGACGGACTGCTCTACCTCGCCGACTACGGGGCGAACGTCGTCGTCATCAACCTGGCCGGAGAGGCGATCTCCGTCAACGCCACCAATCTGCTCGCCTTCGACGCGAATCTGCAGTGGGGTGTCGAACGCGTCAAGGGGCTCGCCAAGTTCGCCGGGCAGGGCCTGTGGAACACCAAGATCTCCGGTCAGGGCTGGGTCGCGCTGACCTCCCGGGGCGAACCGATCGTCGTCGACTGCGGCGGCGGCGAGGACGAGACCTATGTCGACCCCGACGCCCTCGTGGCCTGGTCGCCGAACCTGAAGGTGAAGGGCAAGCGCAGCTTCAAGGCGCAGTCGCTGATCGGGCGCGGCAGTGGAGAGGCGTACCAGATGGCGTTCTCCGGGCAGGGCATCGTCGTCGTCCAGCCCAGCGAGGACAGCACCGACCGCCTCCGGTTCCGGGGCTGAGGGGGAAGTCGCACATCATGCAGAGCACGCTTTTCGGCTACAACGAGCAGCAGACCCAGGAGCGCTACAGCCTGCAGAACTCGCAGATGCTGCGCGTCCTGCTGGCGGGCCACGACGACGTCCTGGCCCGCAAGGGCACGATGGTCGCCTACCAGGGGCTCGTCGAGTTCGACGCCGAGTACCAGAGCGGCGGCCAGCACCGTGCCCGGGCGTACACGGGGGAGGGCCTGGACCTGATGCGCTGTCACGGGCAGGGCACGGTCTACCTCGCCAACCTCGCCCAGCATGCGCACATCATGGACGTCGAGCAGGACGGGCTGACCGTCGACAGCAGTTACGTCCTGGCGATGGACTCCTCGCTGCACCACGAGGTCATCGCCGTGGACAGCCAGTACGGCATCTCCGGCTCGGGCAAGTACCAGCTCAACATCACCGGCCGTGGCAAGGTCGCGCTGATGACGTCGGGTGCCCCCCTGCTGATGCAGGTCACGCCGGACAAGTACGTCAACTGCGACGCCGACGCGATCGTCGCCTGGTCGACCGGCCTGCGGGTGCAGATGCAGGCCCAGACGCACTCCTCGGGAGTGTGGCGCCGGCGCGGCAACACCGGTGAGGGCTGGGAGCTCAGCTTCATGGGCAGCGGCTTCGCGCTCGTCCAGCCCAGCGAACTGCTGCCGCCGCAGAACGCGGTGATCGGGCAGGGGCTGCGCGCCCAGTACGGCATGGGCCAGCAGGGGGCGCGCGGCCAGAACCAGGGCAACGTCTGGAGCTGACCGTGGAGGACGGGGCGGGGGCGACCGCAGACGTGGGTCGCCCCATCCGTCCCCGGGCTCAGACGCCGAGCCTCCGCCTGGTCGCTTCCATGAGCAGTACGACCGATTTGTCCGCCACGTCCGCCACCTCGCCGTAGGGGAACCAGCGCAGGTCCAGCGATTCGTCGCTGATCGCCTCGAGAGCCCCTGCCGGTGCGAGCGCCGCGTACTGCACATCAAGATGCCAGGCACACGGCGTGTGATGGCGATCCAGGCGCACCGGGCCGCCGGGCAGCAGGGTCAGCCCCTCGATGCCGGACTCCTCGGTCGCCTCCCGCAGCGCCGCGGAGGCGAGGTCCGGGTCCTCCGGCTCGCAGTGACCGCCCATCTGCAGCCATATCCGCAGCTTCCCGTGGAGCGTCAGCAGCACGCGGCCGCCTTCGGGGTCGATCACCATGGCGCTCGCCGTGATGTGGCCGTCCTCGCAGGCCTTCCACATGCCGTCCGGGTGCGTCCGAAGATGCTCCAGGTAGATGCCGCGCAGTTCCTCCTGGTCCTCGTACCCCTTCAGGACGAGGACCGCGTCGTCGTGGAGGCTCACTCGGCGTCGTCGTCCTTGGCCCCGCCGTCCTCGGCGTCGTCCTTCTTCGTCAGGTCGGGCTTCCCGGCAGAGCCGCCCGCGGCCTCACCGAGCATCTTGTCCAGCTCGGAGAAGTCCAGCTGCTCCCGGTGCACGAAGCCGTCGGGGTCGTCCAGGTCGGAGGCGGTCGGCAGCATGTCCGGGTGGGCCCACAGGCCGTCCCGGCCGTCGACGCCGCGCGCGTCCGTGAGCGACGCCCACAGCCGGGAGGCGTCCCGCAGCCGACGCGGGCGCAGCTCCAGTCCGATCAGCGTCGCGAACGTCTGCTCGGCCGGGCCGCCCGTGGCGCGGCGGCGGCGCAGGGTCTCGCGCAGCGCGTCCGCGGACGACAGGCGGGGCTTCGCCGCCGCGTGCACCACCGCGTCCACCCAGCCCTCGACGAGCGCGAGCGCCGTCTCCAGACGGGCCAGGGCCACCTTCTGCTCCGGGGTGTCCTCCGGCTGGAACATGCCCTGCTGGAGTGCCTGCTGCAGCTCTTCGGGGTTCTGCGGGTCGAACTGGCCGACCACGTCCTCCAGCTTGGCCGTGTCCACCTTGATGCCGCGCGCGTAACCCTCGACCGCCCCGAACAGATGGGAGCGCAGCCACGGCACGTGCGCGAACAGGCGCTGGTGTGCGGCCTCGCGCAGGGCCAGATACAGCCGCACCTCGTCCTTGGGGATGCCCAGGTCCTTGCCGAACGCCTCGATGTTCAGCGGCAGCAGCGCGGCCTTGCCGGCCGGCCCGAGCGGCAGGCCGATGTCGGTCGAGCCGACGACCTCGCCCGCGAGCACGCCGACGGCCTGCCCGATCTGCGTACCGAACATGGCGCCGCCCATGGAGCGCATCATGCCGATCAGCGGGCCCGCCATGGCCTGCATCTCCTCCGGCAGGACGTCGCCCATGGCCGCGCCGACGCGCTCGGCGACCGGGTCGACGAGGTCCTTCCAGACCGGAAGGGTCGCCTCCACCCACTCCGCCCGGCTCCAGGCCACGGCGGAGGCGGCGCCGGACGGCAGCGAGGTCGCGTCGTCGAGCCACAGGTCGGCCAGGCGGACGGCATCCTCCACGGAGGAGCGCTCGCCGGGGCTCACACTCGCGTCCTTCGTGCCGTCCTGGGTGCCCTGGGAGACCGTCTGGCGGGCGATCTGCTTGGCCATGTCCCAGTTCACCGGGCCGCCCTCGTAGGAGAGCATCTGCCCGAGCTGCTGGAAGGCGGCTCCCAGGTCGGTGGGGTTCAGGGATCCGAACATCGCGGCGAGCGGGTTGTCGGCGCCGGCACCACCGGCTCCGGGCGACCCGAATCCGAACGGGTTGGCCGGACCCTGACCACCACCGCTCTCCTGGTCCTTCTTCTTGCCCTCGTCGCCGTTCTCCGGCTCCTCCGGCGGAAGGCCGAATCCGAATGGGGTGTCACTCACGGGATTCCTCGGCTGGTAAGGCCACCGGTTCCTTCCGGCGGCTGGCTGCCCGACAACACCACCCAGCGTAGACACCCGGGCCCGATCGGGCCTGGGTGCTTCGCCGACACCTGGCCTGCGGCAGGATGGATGCCAACTGGTTTGCACGCGTGCTTCGCGTTCGTACTGAAGACAACCGCTGGAGACGCCCGGTGAGTTCCCCAGATCCGCAGGTTCGCGCAGCGCGAAACCATTCGACCCGCACGTCGCCCGGCGACCGCCCGCATGCGGCACCGCAGCGTACCGGCGAGTCCTCCGGGGTCCGCGGCCCCGTCGTCGCCGTCACCGGCGCGGCGTCCGGCGTGGGCGCGCTGCTCACCGAGCAGCTCGCCGCCTCGGACGAGATCAAGCAGGTCGTGGCCATCGACGAGCGGCGCGGGGAGTGCGCGGCCGCCCAGTGGCACATCCTGGACGTGAGGGACCCGGCGATCGCGGAGAAGCTGCGGGGCGCCGACGTGGTGGTGCACCTGGCCCTCGACCTCGATCTGGAGACGGACACCGCGGCGCGCACGGCGTACAACGTCCGGGGGACGCAGACCGTGCTGACGGCCGCCGCTGCGGCCGGGGTGCACCGGGTCGTGCTCTGCACGTCCGCGATGGTGTACGGGGCGCTGCCGGAGAACGAGCTGCCGCTCGCCGAGGACGCCGAGCTGCGGGCGACCGCGGAGGCGACCGGCGTCGGGGACCTGCTGGAGATCGAGCGGCTCGCCCGCCGGGCGCCGCGGGCCCATCCCGGGCTCAACGTCACCGTCGTCCGGCCAGCCGTCCTGGTCGGGGGCACCGACACCGCGCTGACCAGGTACTTCGAGTCACCCCGGCTGCTGGTGGTGGCGGGATCGAGGCCCGCCTGGCAGTTCTGCCACGTCGAGGACCTGTGCAGCGCCCTCGAGTACGCCGTCCTGGAGAAGGTGGAGGGGGAACTGGCCGTCGGATGCGACGGATGGCTGGAGCAGGAGGAGGTCGAGGAGCTCAGCGGGATCCGGCGGATGGAGCTGCCGTCCGCGGTCGCCCTGGGTGCGGCGGCGCGGCTTCACCGGATCGGCCTCACGCCCTCACCCGCGGGGGACCTGGCGTACACGATGTACCCCTGGGTGGTGAGCGGGAGCCGGCTGCACGACGCGGGGTGGCGTCCGCAGTGGACGAACGAGGAGGTCCTCGCGGAGCTGCTGGAGGAGGTGTCCGGGCGGCACACCGTGGCGGGCCGGCGGCTCGGACGCAAGGACGCGACGGCGGCGGGGGCCGCGGGTGCGACGGTCGCGCTGCTCGGCGCGGCCGCGGTGGTGCGGCGGGCACGGAAGGCGCGGCGCCGCGCCTGAGGCCCGCGGGTACGCCGGGGCGGGCTCCGGCGGTGCGACCCGGTGGGCCCTTCGCCGCCCCCTTCCCGGTGGCCGCGCCCCTCGCACGTCGGGGTCCCTCCCGCGGACGTCCGTAGGAGGCTTCGAAGGCCACGCGCGTGTGCCGGGTGAACCGACCGTTCCTCACCGTCCCCGGTGTACGGCACGATGGGGGCATGGCTTCCCACAGCGATCACCCCGGTGAGCAGGCGGCGCACGACCCCATCAAGCTGCTCGCCGTCCGCGACGCCCCGCTCTCCCTCGACGAGGTCTTCAGGGCGGTCGGGGACGACGCGGCCGGAGGGACCGCGCTGTTCGTCGGGACCGTGCGCAACCACGACGGCGGGGCCGACGTGGACAAGCTGGCGTATTCGTCCCATCCCGGCGCCGAGGCCGAGCTGCGGCGGGTCGCCGAGAAGGTCGTCGCAGAGTTTCCCGTACGGGCGCTCGCGGCCGTGCACCGCGTGGGGGATCTGAGCGTCGGAGACCTGGCCGTCGTCGTGGCCGTGGCCTGCCCCCACCGCGGCGAGGCCTTCGACGCCTGCCGCAAGCTGATCGACGACCTCAAGCACGAGGTGCCCATCTGGAAGCACCAGACGTTCTCCGACGGCACCGAGGAGTGGGTCGGCGCCTGCTGACCCCGACGGCCGACTCCCATGGCTCCAGTCGGACCACGGCGGTACCACCCATCGGGTCGTGGACCCCGCACCCGGATTCCGGTTGCGTAACCGTACCCCTGGCGTGAGCGTTGACATGGCAGACGATTAATCTGCTGATCAGTCAGTTGCGGTCGCTCATGGGGATGGGAGGTCGGCATGGCGGCGCTCGCCTGGTTGCTGATTCCGCTTTTGGCCGCTGTCGGTGCCGGAGTGTGGGGTACCTGGGCCAGTCGCAACGGGAAAGTGTCGGGCGACGGATCCGAACTCGCCGGATACGCACGATTCCGCGAGGCCATGGAGAAGTCCCACTCGGGCGGCTGACGGCCCCCGGGCCGCCCGGACGGACGGCCCCGACGGTGCGCTTACCGCACCGTCCCGTACTGTCGTTCCATGCCACGCCGCACCGCGACGATGCTCGCGTCGACCCTGATGCTGATCGCGCTCCTGTGCGCGGGGGTGTTCATCAAAGTGCCGTACTCGGAGATGTCCCCGGGTCCGACGGTGAACACGCTCGACGAGCACGACGGCGAGCCGGTGCTGCAGATCTCCGGGCGCAAGACCTATCCGACGACCGGGCACCTGAACATGACCACGGTCCGGGTCACCAGCGCCGACTACAACATGAACCTGGTCGAGGCCGTCTACGGATGGCTCGCGCACGACAGCAAGGTCGTCCCGCACGACACGCTCTACCCGGACGGGAAGACCGAGGAGCAGTCCACCCAGGAGAACGCCGAGGAGTTCAGCCAGTCCCAGGAGAGCGCGAAGGTCGCCGCCCTGAAGGAGCTCGACGTCCCCGTGAAGTCCTGGGTGATCGTCGCCACGGTGCTCAAGGGATCGCCCGCCGAGGGCAGGCTGCACGCAGGGGACGTGATCAAGGCCGTCGACGGGTCGGCAGTGAAGGCGCCCGACGACGTGGCCGAGCTGGTCACCAAGCACAAGCCCGGCGAGAACGTGGTCTTCACGATCGTCCCCGCGAAGGCACAGGCCGCCGCCGAGAAGGCGCACACCACGGCCACCAAGACGCAGGATGTGACGATCACCACGGCGAAGTCCCACGACAGCGGCCAGCAGCGGGCCATCGTGGGGATCTCCGCCGGGACCGATCACACGTTCCCGTTCACCATCGACATCAAGCTCGCCGACGTCGGCGGACCGAGCGCCGGTCTGATGTTCGCGCTCGGGATCTACGACAAGCTCACCCCGGGCAGCCTCACCGGCGGCAAGTTCGTGGCCGGCACCGGAACCATCGACGACGCCGGCAAGGTCGGTCCGATCGGCGGCATCGGGATGAAGACCGTCGGCGCGCGCAGCATGGGCGCCCAGTACTTCCTGACGCCCAAGGACAACTGCGCGGCCGCGGCCAAGGACACCCCCGGCGGGCTCACGCTCGTCAAGGTCGACACCATCGATGACGCGCTGAACGCCCTCAAGGACATCCGCACCGGCGACACCGCCGCCCTGCCGAAGTGCTCGGTTAAGGGCTGACACCTTCCGCCGACGCCGTGACGAGGGGGCGCCCCGGGGCATCGGGGCGCCCCCTCGTCACGTCCGGGCGGCGCTCACTCCTCGAACGTCGCCGACAACGCATCCGCCAGACCCGGCACCAGGTCAGGACCCGTCAGCACCTCCGTCGGGGAGTCCTTCTCGCGCAGCCGCAGCGCCGACTCCCGCGTGCCGTCCCGCAGGACGGCCACCGTCATCCGCACCTCCTGACGGTCCGGGTGCCCGGCCACCCACTTCGCCAGTTCCCTCTCGCCCAGGCCGTCGGGGACCGCGTTCTCGGCGGACGGCGGCAGCATCAGCCGCTCCACGGTGAGCGCGCAGCCGGCCACCGCGTCGGGCCAGGCGATGGTGCCGAGGAACTCGTCCAGGGGGCGGTCGGCGGGAATCTCGTCCTGCTCGACCGGGGTGAGACCGGTGTTCCCGGACTCCTCCTCCAGACCGAGCTGGGCCGCGAGCAGGGGTTCCTGGGCCCGCAGCCGCGTGGTGTCGACGAGGGCGAAGAGGCGAGCGGGCTGGTCCCAGCCGAGGCCGGAGGCGTACTCGTCGATCTCGAGCACGGCCCGGGTGAGGGGGTTCGCTGCCATGGGAGTGTTGGACATGGTCACAATCCTGCCTCGTTCTCCCCCGGATCCGGGAACCGAGTAAAGCGCCAGTAAGTTGCATAGGTGGGGCTCCGCCGTCGTGGAGCCCCGACCATGGTCCGCGTTCACGGGGGCCTGCGGAATCAACAGCTAACTTCGAGGTGCGCACCTTGGCTTTCCAGATGCCGGACCGCGGCGGAGGCCCCACAGGGCCGCGGATCAGAGTGGGCCGCCCGTCCCGGCGAGCCCGGACCCTGCTCATGACACTGGGGGTCCTCGCCGTCCTCGGCATGGCGTTCGTCATGTTCGCCGGCTTCTGGACGCAGTGGCTCTGGTACCGGTCGGTGAACTACTCGTCCGTGTTCACGACCACGCTGTGGACCAAGATCGGGCTCTTCTTCGTCTTCGGTCTGCTGATGGCGGCCGCGGTCGGCTTCAACATCTGGCTCGCGCACCGGCTGCGTCCGCCGCTGAGCGCCATGTCCATGGAGCAGCAGAGCCTCGACCGCTACCGCATGGGGATCGCGCCCTACAAGAAGTGGCTGCTGCTCGGGATCACCGCCCTGGTGGGTCTGATCGCGGGCGCGTCCGCCTCCAGCCAGTGGCGGACCTGGCTGATGTGGGTCAACGGCGTGCCCTTCCACCAGAAGGACCCCCAGTTCCACCTGGACGTGGCCTTCTACGCCTTCGACCTGCCCTGGTACCGCTTCCTGCTCGGATTCGGCTTCGCCGCCACCGTGCTGTCGCTGATCGCCGCCGCGCTCACGCACTACCTGTACGGCGGTCTGCGGATCACATCACCCGGAGCGCGTGCCACGGCCACCGCGACCGGTCATCTCTCGGTGCTGCTGGGCGTCTTCGTCGCCCTGAAGGCGGTCGCCTACTGGCTCGACCGCTACGGCCTCGCCGTGAAGTCCAGCGACTTCAAGGCGACCGGCAACTGGACGGGCCTGAGGTACGTCGACGCCAACGCCTATCTGCCGGCGAAGACCATCCTGTTCTGCATCGCCGTCATCTGCGCGCTGCTCTTCTTCGCCACCCTGTGGCGGCGCACCTGGCAGCTGCCCGTCATCGGCTTCGGCCTGATGGTGCTCTCCGCGATCCTGATCGGCGGTCTGTACCCGGCGATAGTCCAGAAGTTCCAGGTCCAGCCGAACGAGCAGGCCAAGGAAGCCCCGTACGTCGACAAGAACATCAAGGCGACGCGCGACGCCTACGGCATCGACAGCACCCAGGTCACCGAGTACGCGGGCGAGAGCGACACCAAGGACAAGAGCACGCTGCGCGACGACGTGGACACGGCGGCGAGCATCCGCCTGCTGGACCCGAACATCGTCTCCCCGACGTTCCAGCAGCTCCAGCAGATGAAGAACTACTACGCGTTCCCGACCAACCTCGACGTCGACCGTTACAACAAGGACGGCAAGGACCAGGACACGGTCATCGGTCTGCGCGAGCTGAACCTCCGGGGCATCCCGAAGCAGAACTGGATCAACGACCACTTCCGCTACACCCACGGCTTCGGCGTCGTCGCCGCCAAGGGCACCACCGCCGACTCCAACGGCCAGCCCGTCTTCACCGAGTCCGACCTGCCGTCCAGCGGCGACCTGCCCTCCTACGAGCAGCGGATCTACTACGGCGAGAAGACCTCCACGTACTCGATCGTCGGCGGTCCCCAGAAGGAGATCGACTACTCCGACGACAGCGGCGAGAAGACCACCAGTTACCGGGCCAAGAGCGGGGTCAGCCTCTCCAGCCCGATCAACCGGGCCGCCTACGCCGTCGCGTTCAGCGAGCCGCAGATCCTGTACTCGGGCGCCATCGGCGACGGCTCGCGCATCCTGTACAACCGCACGCCCAAGGAGCGCGTCGAGGCGGTCGCGCCCTGGCTGACCATCGACGGCGACGCCTACCCGGCGGTCGTCGACGGCCGCATCCAGTGGATCGTCGACGCGTACACCACGACGAACGGCTATCCGTACGCCTCCCGTACGACCCTCGGCGACACGACGGCGGACTCGCTGACCGCGGGCAACACCCAGCGCGCGGTGGTGGCCCAGCAGAACCAGGTCAACTACATCCGCAACTCGGTGAAGGCGACCGTCGACGCGTACACCGGCGAGGTCAAGCTCTACCAGTGGGACACCGAGGACCCGGTCCTGAAGACCTGGATGAAGGCGTTCCCGGGCACCGTGAAGCCGAGGGCCGACATCTCGTCGTCGCTCATGTCCCATCTGCGGTACCCGCAGGACCTGTTCAAGGTCCAGCGCGAGCTGCTCACCCGTTACCACGTCAAGGACGCCCAGACCTTCCTCAGCGGCAGCGAGGTCTGGCAGGTGCCCGACGACCCGACCAACAAGTCGGGCAACGCGGTGCCGCCGTACTACCTGAGCATGAAGATGCCCGACCAGCAGTCGCAGGCGTTCTCCCTGACGACGACCTTCACCCCCAACGGCCGGGACAACCTGAGTGCCTTCATGGCGGTCGACTCCGAGGCGGGCACGAGCGACTACGGCAAGATCAGAGTCCTCAAACTGCCGACGAGCAAGACCGTCGGCGGCCCGAAACAGGTGCAGAGCCAGTTCAACTCCAACTCGCAGCAGAACATCGCCGAGTTCGTCCGGCTCATCAGAGGCGGCGACTCCGAGATCGAGTACGGAAACCTGCTCACCGTTCCGCTCGACGGAGGCCTGCTCTACGTGGAGCCGGTCTACGTACGCGGCGGCGAACTGAAGTACCCGCTGCTGCGCAAGGTGTTGGTGACCTACGGCGGCAGCACCGCCTTCGAGGACACGCTCGACCAGGCCCTCAACAAGGTCTTCGGCCCGGAGAGTTCGGCTCCCACACCGCCCGAGACCGGCACCACCACCCCACCGCCGTCCGGTGATCCGACCGTGCAACAGGCGCTGGGCGACGCCCAGAAGGCCTTCGACGCGGGGCAGGAGGCCCTCAAGAAGGGTGACTGGAAGGCGTACGGCGATGCCCAGAAGGACCTCCAGGACGCGCTGAAGCGGGCTGAGAAGGCGCAGTCCAAGGCCGGCGGGACCGGCGGCGGCAAACCGTCCGCCGGTTCGAGCCCCTCGCCGAGCAGTTCGCCGAGCGGCAGTCCGAGCGCCTCCGGCGGAGGGTGAAACAGGAGCCCCTCCCGCGCCGTGATACGGTTGCCGAACAACGGCGCGGGGTGGAGCAGCTCGGTAGCTCGCTGGGCTCATAACCCAGAGGTCGCAGGTTCAAATCCTGTCCCCGCTACTGAAGTCGAGGGCCCGGATCCTGATCAAGGATCCGGGCCCTCCACGTGCGTGCGACACGACGTGGAGTACAGCGTGACCTGCCGACTCTCGTGAAGTGCGACCGCCTACGGGGGGAGTTGGCCATTCTGTGTTTGACTTGTCTCTCTGTGGGCATGTCGACAAAACGCTGAAGTGACCTCACTGGCTGCGGTATACCAGGTGTACCCGGGTTGCAGGTGGTGCGACGATGGACGTTATGGGGGAGAAGGCGGCTCTGTTCGGGACGGGGCGAAATGCGCAGTCCGCCGGTCGGGACGAGACCGGCGAGGCCGCCGAGGAGGCGCGCCAACGGCTCGCCGCCGAGGCTGGCGACGTCGAGGCGATGAGCGTTCTCGGGGCCATGCTGCTGCGCCGCGGCGATCTCGACGGAGCCGAGCCCCAGCTGCGTGCCGCCACCGCCGCGGGTGACCGTGCCGCCGCCAACAACCTGGGCGTCCTTCTGCACCAGCGCGGCTACGCCGACGAGGCGGCCGGCTGGTGGCGGATCGCCGCCGTCGCCGGGTCCTCCGCGGCCGCACACGCGCTCGGCCGCCACCACCGTGAGCGCGGTGACGAGCCGGCCGCCGAGTACTGGCTGCGCCAGTCCGCCGAACAGGGCCACACCCTCGGTGCCTACGCGCTCGCCGATCTTCTCGAGCACCGCGGTGACGACGGCGCCGGGCACTGGATGCGTGCCGCCGCCGAGCGCGGGCACCGCGAGGCCGCCTACCGGCTGGCGCGGGCACTGGACCGCACGGCCCTGCAGGAGCAGGAGGCCGGCGCCGACAACGGTGTCGAGCCGTCCGCACCCGAGGAGGCCGAGCAGTGGTACCGGCAGGCCGCGGCGCGCGGGCACCGGCGCGCCGCGCTGCATCTTGGCGCGATCCTGGAGAAGCGGGGCGAGCTGAAGGAGGCCGGGCGCTGGTATCTGACGAGCGCCAAGGACGGGGAGGCGAGGGCGGCCTGCGCGCTCGGCTTCCTGCTGCGGGACGCGGGCGACACCGAGAGCGCCGCCGTGTGGTGGCTGCGCGCCGCACAGGAGGGCGACGGCAACGCGGCGAACGCCCTGGGCGCGCTGCACGCCGAGCGTGGCGAGACGCAGACGGCCGAGCGGTGGTACCGGGCGGCGCTGGACGCCGGTGACGTCAACGGCGCCTACAACCTCGGACTGCTCTGCGCCGAGCAGGGGCGTACCGCGCAGGCCGACCAGTGGTACCGGCGAGCGGCGTACGCGGGCCACCGCGAGGCCGCCAACGCCCTCGCGATCCTGCTGCTCCAGGGCGGGGACGCGGCGGGCGCCGAACCGTGGTTCTCCAAGGCCGCGGAGGCGGGCAGCGTCGACGCCGCCTTCAACCTCGGGATCCTGTTCGCGGGGCGCGGCGACGAGGAGACCGCGCTCGGGTGGTACGAGCGGGCGGCGGCCGCCGGTCACACCGAGGCCGCGCTCCAGGTCGGTATGGCGCGGCTGCGTGAGGGGGACGAGCAGGCGGCCGAGAGGCATCTGCGGTGCGCCGCGGGCGGCGGCAGCGCGGAGGCGGCCTACCGGCTGGCGACCGTGCTGGACGCCCGCCGGCCGCCCCCGCCCGCCCACGAGCTGGGCGAGCCGTCGCACGGCAAGACCGAGTGCGAGGAGTGGTACGAGCGGGCGGCGACGCAGGGGCACCGGCGGGCCCAGGTGCGGGTCGGGATGCTGGCGGCCGCGCGTGGCGACGTCGTGGAGGCGGCCCGCTGGTACCGGGAGGCGGCCGAGGGCGGCTCCCGCAACGGCGCGTTCAATCTGGGGCTGCTGCTGGCGCGCGAGGGAAGCGAGCCGGAGGCCGCGCTGTGGTGGACCCGGGCGGCGAACGCGGGGCACGGCCGGGCGGCTCTGCGGCTCGCCCTCGTCTACGCGCGTCAGGGCGAGCTGGCCGAGGGGCAGCGCTGGGCGGACCGCGCGGTGTCCCTCGGGCCGGACGAGGTGTCCGAGCGTGCGGCACGGTTGAGGGATGCGCTGCGCCAGGAGCTCACGGCGTGATCAGCGCCGTGCGCCCGGCGCACCCGGGTAAGTGATTTGCCTCTGTACGCGTCCTTGACGTAATGTTCCATTCACCGACGCGGGGTGGAGCAGCTCGGTAGCTCGCTGGGCTCATAACCCAGAGGTCGCAGGTTCAAATCCTGTCCCCGCTACTGAAGATCCAGGGCCGGAACCCATCAAGGGTTCCGGCCCTGGATCGTTTCTGCACGCTCCACGGAGCAGGTCGCCGTGTGATCCCCGCAATGCCCCGGTACGACGAAGGGCCCCGGCACCTCGATCGGTGCCGGGGCCCTTCGAAGAGCCTTGCCTACGCCGCCGCGCAGTCCGGGCACAGGCCGCGGTAGGTCACCTCGACGTTCGAGACCATGAAGCCGAAGCGCTCCGACTCGGGGAGGTCGGCGAGCGGGTTGCCGGTCGGATGGACGTCGCGGATCGAGCCGCAGCGGGCGCACACCAGGTGGTGGTGCGGCCGGTGCGCGTTCGGGTCGTACCGCTTCGCACGCTGGTCCGTGGCCACCTCGAGCACCTCGCCGAGCGTGACCAGCTCACCCAGCGTGTTGTACACGGTCGCGCGGGAGATCTCGGGGAGCCTGGCAACCGCCCGGGCGTGCACCTCGTCGGCCGTCAGATGGACGTGCTCGCCGTCGAGGACCTCGGCCACGACACGACGCTGCGCGGTCATCCGCCATCCGCGGCCACGCAGCCGTTCCAACAGGTCACTCATGACAACCAGCCTAACAGCTAGAGGCCCAGATTCCGAACAGGTGTGACTTTGGAGGGCTGCTTGACTTAGACAATGTCCATTGTAGGATCGAGAACGGCTTTGGCCAAGGGACAGAACTTGCATGGAAAGACGCAGGAGGCGTACGTGACGCAGGGACCGCTCACGACGGAGGCCGGTGCCCCGGTCGCCGACAACCAGAACAGCGAGACCGCGGGCGTAGGCGGCCCGGTTCTCGTCCAGGACCAGCTCCTCCTGGAGAAGCTCGCGCACTTCAACCGCGAGCGCATTCCGGAGCGTGTGGTGCACGCCCGTGGGGCGGGCGCCTACGGCACCTTCACCGTCACCGCCGACGTCACCCCCTACACGCGCGCCAAGTTCCTCTCCGAGGTCGGCAAGCAGACCGAGACGTTCCTGCGCTTCTCCACCGTGGCCGGCAACCTCGGTGCCGCGGACGCCGTCCGCGACCCCCGCGGCTGGGCGCTGAAGTTCTACACCGAAGAGGGCAACTACGACCTCGTCGGCAACAACACCCCGGTGTTCTTCATCAAGGACGCCATCAAGTTCCCCGACTTCATCCACACCCAGAAGCGCGACCCGTACACCGGCTCGCAGGAGGCGGACAACGTCTGGGACTTCTGGGGTCTGTCGCCCGAGTCCACGCACCAGGTGACCTGGCTGTTCGGCGACCGCGGCATCCCCGCCTCGTACCGCCACATGAACGGCTACGGCTCGCACACCTATCAGTGGAACAACGAGGCCGGCGAGGTCTTCTGGGTCAAGTACCACTTCAAGACCGACCAGGGGATCAAGAACCTCACCCAGGGCGAGGCCAACAGGATCGCCGGTGAGGACCCCGACTCCCACCAGCGCGACCTGCGCGAGGCCATCGAGCGCGGCGAGTACCCGAGCTGGACCGTGCAGGTCCAGATCATGCCCGCGGCCGACGCGGCGACCTACCGCTTCAACCCGTTCGACCTCACCAAGGTGTGGCCGCACGAGGACTACCCGCCGATCGAGATCGGCAAGCTGGAGCTCAACCGCAACCCGGAGAACATCTTCGCCGAGGTCGAGCAGTCGATCTTCAGCCCCGCCCACTTCGTGCCCGGCATCGGGCCGTCGCCGGACAAGATGCTCCAGGGCCGCCTCTTCGCCTACGGCGACGCACACCGCTACCGCGTCGGCATCAACGCCGACCACCTGCCGGTGAACCGCCCGCACGCCACCGAAGCGCGCACCCACTCCCGTGACGGCCACCTGTACGACGGCCGCCACAAGGGCGCGAAGAACTACGAGCCGAACAGCTTCGGCGGCCCCTTCCAGACGGACCGTCCCCTGTGGCAGTCGTTCGACGGCTTCACGGCCGGCACCGGCGACCACGAGGCCCCGGTGCACGCCGAGGACAACGACTTCGTGCAGGCGGGCAACCTCTACCGCCTGATGTCGCAGGACGAGAAGGACCGCCTGATCGGCAACCTGGCGGGCTTCATCGCCAAGGTCTCGCGCGACGACATCGCCGAGCGCGCGATCGAGAACTTCCGTCGGGCCGACGGAGACTTCGGCAAGCGCCTGGAGGCCGCTGTCCAGGCCCTGCGCGGCTGACCCGGGTTGGACCGCTTGTCGTAGGGGGCGGGCCGGAATCCCTGTGGGGGTTCCGGCCCGCTCGCGTGTGCGGGGCTACGAGGCGGTGGCGCCGACCCGCTCCCGGGTCGGTGCCCAGCAGCGGATGATGTCGCGGACGGAGACGACACCGACCGGTTCGCCGCTCTCGAGGACGACCAGATGCCGGAAGCCGCCGTGGGTCATCGCGCTGGCGGCGTCCTCGAGGGTCCAGGACGGCGTGGCGAACACGACGTCCGTCGTGGTGTGGGCGTGCACCCGCTCGGCGTCCGGGCTCTGGCCCGTGCCGACGGAGTTGAGGATGTCGCGCTCGGTGATGATGCCGATGCCGCCGGCGTCCGGGTCGAGGACCACGGCCGCGCCGACGCGGCGGGCGGACATCAGGGACGCTGCCTGGCGGAGGGTGTGTGCGGGGCCGACGGTGAGGACCACCGTGCTCATGGCGTCGCGGACGAGCATGGGGCGGAGCCACCTCCTTGGAACGCGGGGGAAACACTCGGGCGCACGGTTCCAGAGCCGTCGGGTTCGGTCCGCCGGGGAACCTGTGCAAAGTTTCACAAATTCACAAGTGGGGGGACTCTCAGAGTCGCAGGCAAAGGGCGGGTCAACAAGAGGGCGCGCGACGTGAGTTCAGGGGCGCCTGCGGTGCACGAGGGCACCGCAGACCATCAGTACCGGCCGCTGAGATAGTCGAGCAGATTGTCGTGGAGGATGCCGTTGGACGCCGCCGCATTGCCGCTGTGCGGTCCGGGGCGGCCGTCCAGGCCCGTGAAGGAGCCGCCCGCCTCGGTGACGACGATCGCGTTCGCCGCCATGTCCCACAGGGACAGCTCGGGCTCGGCGCAGATGTCGATCGAGCCCTCGGCGACCATCATGTACGGCCAGAAGTCCCCGTATCCGCGAGTGCGCCACACGGCGCGCGTCAGGTCCAGGAAGCCGTTCAGCCGGCCCTGCTCCTCCCAGCCGGACAACGAGGAGTAGGCGAAGGAGGCGTCCGACAGCCGGGAGACCTGGGAGACGCGCAGCCGGGACGCCGAGGACAGGCTGCGGCCGGTGAACGCGCCGTACCCCTTCGCGGCCCACCAGCGGCGGCCCAGCGCGGGCGCGGAGACAAGGCCGACGACGGGCTGGAAGCCGCCCTCGCCCGCCTCCATGAGAGAGATCAGCGTGGCCCACACGGGCACGCCGCGCACGTAGTTCTTGGTGCCGTCGATCGGGTCGACGACCCAGCGGCGCGGGCCGGTGCCCTCGATGCCGTACTCCTCGCCGAGGACCGCGTCACGCGGCCGGGCGCGCTGGAGCTGCCCCCGGATCAGCTCCTCGGCGGCCTTGTCGGCCTCGCTCACCGGCGTCATGTCCGGTTTGGTCTCGACCTTGAGGTCGAGGGCCTTGAACCGGTCCATGGTCGCCGCGTCCGCGGCGTCCGCGAGGACATGGGCGAGCCGCAGGTCATCGAGATAGTCGGGCATGACCGAACGGTATCTGCCCAGTGCGCCGGGCGGCCACACACCCCGAGCGGATCTCCCGGTGTGTCCGGCGTTCCGTCACGGCGGTGCGCACGGCGACCGGGTGATCAGGGAGCGCGAGGGCCGCTGCACGCCCCCCGGCGCGCACGCGAACCCTTGACAGTGCATGAGTGCGCGTCAAACCTGTCCGTCAGAGCCGCCGCGCCGGCCCCGAGGGAGGCGAAGATGCCTGCAGCGCGGGAATCCCTGTTGGACGCCGCCTATCTGGCGCTCCGGCGCCGCTCCTGGTCGGTTGTGCGCATGGTGGACGTCGCCGCCGTGGCCGGTGTCTCCCGCCAGACGCTGTACAACGAATTCGGCAGCAAGGACGGGCTCGCCCGGGCGCTGGTGCGCCGGGAGGCCGACGGCTACCTGGCCGGTGCCGAGCGTGTGCTCGCCGGCCCCGCCGATCCCCGTGAACGGCTGCTCGCGCTCGCCGAGTGGACCGCGTCGGCCGCCCGTGCCAATCCTCTCGTGCGCGCCATGCTCACCGGCTGCTGGAGCGAGCGGCTGCCCTCGCCGACGCTGTCCGCGGTGCCGTCGACCTCCGCGGTGCCCGCGCAGCGGCGGGCCGACGGTCCGCTGCCGTCGCCGTCGGACTTCGTGGCGCTGGTCCGCGACCGGGCCGTCGCGGCGATCGCCGGTCCCGGCGCGGTCAAGGGGGACGTCGGGGAGCTCACCCGGTCCTGTGAGCTGGCCGTCCGGCTCTCCCTGTCGTGCGTGACGGCTCCGCCCGCGGAGGGCGGGGTGGCGGAGCTGATGCGGTTCACCTGGCCGCGGCAGGCGCGGTAGGACCGTGCCGGAGAGGCGCGGGGGCCGTCGCGGGTCGACCCTGCCCGGCGGGCAGGGTCGGTACGACGGCGCGCACGGGCGCCCGCCGAGGCGCAGCCGGCGAAGCGCCCCTCAGTGCGCCGACCCGGACAGCTGCAGGCCGATCACCCCGACGATCACCAGGGAGATCGAGACGATCTTCAGGGTCGAGACGAGGTCACCCAGAAAGATCATGCCGTAGATGGCCGTGCCTGCCGCGCCGATGCCGGTCCACACCGCGTACGCCGGGCCCACGTCCAGCTTCTTCAGGGACATGGTGAGCAGGCCGAAGCTGCCGAGCGCGAAGGCGCAGAAGGCGACGGTCGGCCAGAGCCGGGTGAAGCCGTGCGAGAGCTTGAGACAGACGGCGAAACCGGTCTCGAGAAGCCCCGCCACGATGACCAGCAGCCACGCCATTGTCCTGTCCTCCCGCATCCCCACGTCGACTGCCCCGTCCGGTCGCAACAGGCCCGGCGCGAGGTAAGCATTTACCTGCCCGCGACGCACCCAAACACCGCGGAGGTCAGTCCCCTTCCTTCCGCTCACGCGTGGCGAGCAGTCTGCGCAGCGAGTACAGCCGCGCCGGGTCCGCGTGCCCCTCCGCCACCCAGGCGTCGAGCGCGCAGTCCGGTTCGTCGTGGCTGCACGCCCTGGGGCAGCCCTCGGTCCCCGGCTCGAGGTCCGGGAAGGCGTGGATCACGCGGGAGGGGTCGATGTGCGCGAGGCCGAAGGACCGTACGCCCGGGGTGTCGACGACCCAGCCCTTCCCGCCACCGCCCGGCTCGGGCAGCGAGGAGTCCGCGGTCACCTCCAGCGGCAGCGCGAGGGCCGACGTCGTGGTGTGCCGGCCGCGCCCGGTCACCGCGTTGACATGACCGGTCGTGCGCCGCCGATCCTCCGGCACCAGGGCGTTGACCAGCGTCGTCTTGCCCACCCCGGAATGGCCGACGAAGGCCGTGATCTTGCCGGCCAGGTGTGCGCGCACCCGGTCCGCGGCGTCGCCGTTCTCCAGTTCCTCGCGGCTGGTGACGACATAGGGGATGTCCAGCGCACCGTAGAGCTCCAGCAGCTTGTCGGGCGGGGCGAGGTCCGACTTCGTCATCACGAGCAGGGGTTCCAGGCCACCGTCGTACGCGGCCACCAGGCAGCGGTCGATCAGACGTGGGCGCGGTTCGGGATCGGCGAGCGCGGTGACGATGGCCAGCTGGTCGGCGTTGGCGACGACCACGCGCTCGTAGGGATCGTCGTCGTCGGCGGTCCGGCGCAGGACGGATGCGCGCTCCTCGATCCGGACGATACGGGCGAGGGTGTCCTTGGTGCCGGAGAGATCGCCGACGAGGGCGACACGGTCACCCACCACCGCGGCCTTGCGGCCCAGCTCACGGGCCTTCATCGCCACGATCGCACGACCGTCGACGAGGCAGGTGAGCCGGCCGCGGTCGACGGTGAGCACCATGCCCTCGGCCGCGTCCTCGTGCTTGGGCCGGATGTTGGAGCGTGGCCGGTTGCCCTTGCGGTTCGGACGCGTGCGGATGTCGTCCTCGTCGGTGTGCTTGCCGTAGCGCCGCATGATCTCAGGTCCGCCCGTCAGTTCCCGAGCATCCCGGTCCACAGGTCGGGGAAGTCCGGCAGCGTCTTGGCCGTCGTCGCCACGTTCTCGATCCGCACCCCTTCGACGGCGAGTCCGATGATCGCGCCCGCCGTGGCCATGCGGTGGTCGTCGTAGGTGTGGAAGACCCCGCCGTGCAGGGGGCGCGGGCGGATGTGCAGACCGTCGGCGGTCTCGGTGACGTCGCCGCCGAGTTCGTTGATCTCCTTGGTGAGCGCGGCCAGCCGGTCCGTCTCGTGCAGACGCAGATGGGCCACGCCGCGCAGGGTCGACGGCGAGTCCGCGAGGGCGGCGACCGCCGCGATGCCGGGTGTCAGCTCGCCGACCTCACCGAGGTCCACGTCGATGCCGTGGACGGCACCCGATCCGGTGAACTCCAGGCCGCGCTCGGTCAGGGCGCAGTCGCCGCCCATCTCGGTGAAGATCCGGCGCAGCCGGTCCCCGGGCTGGGTCGTGCGGGCCGGCCAGTCGGGGACGACCACCTTGCCGCCGGTCACCAGCGCGGCCGCGAGGAACGGCTGGGCGTTGGACAGGTCCGGCTCGACGGTCAGGTCCCGGCCGAGCAGGGCGCCCGGCGTGACCCGCCAGACGTCGGGTTCGCCACCGGACTCCGGGGTGTCCACCTGGGCACCGACCGCGCGCAGCATGTCGACGGTCATACGGATGTGCGGCATGGAGGGCAGTGTCGAGCCGGTGTGGCGGACCTCGACGCCCTGGTTGAAGCGCGGCGCGGACAGCAGCAGGGCGCTGACGAACTGGGAGGACGAGGAGGCGTCGATCGACACCGGGCCGCCGTCCAGCGCACCGCCGCCGTGCACGGTCAGCGGCAGCGCCCCGCGGCCGTCGTCGTCGATGCGGGCGCCGAGGATCCGCAGCGCGTCGATCACGCCGTTCAGCGGGCGCTCGTAGGAACGCGGATCCCCGTCGAAGCGGATGGGGCCGTCGGCGAGGGCGGCCACCGGGGGCAGGAAGCGCATCACGGTGCCGGCGTTGCCGACGTCGACCGTGGCCGGGCCGTGCAGAGCGGCGGGGATCACCCGCCAGGTCTCGCCCGAGCCGTCGGGACCGACCCCTTCCTCGATGCCCACGCCCATCGCGCGCAGCGCCGACGCCATCAGCAGGGTGTCGCGGGAGCGCAGGGGCCGGCGCAGCCAGCCCGGCTCGGAGGCGAGGGCCGCGAGGACCAGGGCGCGGTTGGTGACCGACTTGGACCCGGGCACATGGACCGTCGCGTCGACGGCTCCGCTCGCGTGCGGGGCGGTCCAAGGGGCGGTCTGCGCGGGATTCACGGTCATGGGCCCCACTGTAGTGGCTGGTTCGGTCCGTAGATCTTGATCAAAAGCGGCGAAATCTGAGCGAAACCGTTGTCTGATATGTCGGGCCGGATCTGCTGTGCACATATGCGCCGGCGCCGGCGGTCACGGCTCTGCGACCGCCGGCGCGCCGGGCCCGGTCAGAGCCGCAGCAGCCAACGGCCTCCGCCCATCAGCGAGCACAGCGACACCACATGGAAGAAGAAGAGCCACAGCCCCGCCGGGACGTGGGTGAGCCGGGAGAGCTGGTCCGCGTCCGAGTCCCCGGCCCCTCCGCGGGACCGCTTCGCCTGGAGTTCGAAGGCCGGCCGCACGCCGCCGACCAGCAGGAACCACACCACCGCGTACGCGAAGGCCGCCTGCACCTGCGGACCGGCCAGCCACGACACCAGCAGGAACGTGCCTCCGGTGAGGAACACGGTCAGCACGCCGTAGGCGTTGCGGATCATCACCAGCATCACCAGGAGCATTGCCGTGGCCAGCCACAACAGCAGCGTGATGTGGCCTGCGGCGAGCAGCGCCGCCCCGCCCAGGCCGAGGAGCGGGGGAGCGGTGTAGCCGGCCGCCGCCGTGAGGACCATGCCGAGGCCGTACGGCTTGCCGCGGCTGACGGTGAGGCCACTGGTGTCGGAGTGGAGCCGGATCCCGGTCAGCGTCCGCCCGGTGAGCAGCGCGACCAGCCCGTGGCCGCCCTCGTGCGCGATGGTGACGGTGTTGCGCGATATCCGCCATACGCCGTGCGGGACGACCACGGCGAGCGCGGCGACCAGGGTGGCGATCACCACCCACAGATCGGGATCGGGCTGGCTTCCGAAGATCCGGTCCCAGAGGTCGGGCAGCGCACTCAGCGTTGTCGAGGCGAGGGTGTCCATGGGGGGTGGTGGCTCCTGGGCTCTCGTCGGATCTGGCAGTGTTGCACGTATGTGCGGACGGTATTCAGCGAGTCGCAGGCCCGAGGATCTCGCAGGAATCTTCGAGATCGAGAAGTGGGAGCCGGAGGAGACCCTGGCCCCCGACTTCAACGTGGCCCCGACCAAGGAGGTCTACGCGGTCCTGGACCGTCCTGTGAAGGACGCCGACGACCAACGGCCGGTTCGCCAGCTGCGCAGGCTCAAATGGGGTCTCGTACCGTCCTGGGCGAAGTCGCCCGAGGGCGGCGCACGGATGATCAACGCGCGCGCGGAGACGGTGCACGAGAAGCCCTCGTACCGCCGTGCCTTCGCGACCCGGCGGTGCATCCTGCCCGCCGACGGCTACTACGAATGGGTCACCGGCAAGGACGAGCGCGACCTGGAGGTGGAGGGCAGGAAGAAGAGGCCGCGCAAGCAGCCCTACTTCGTGCTGCCCGCCGACGGGTCGGTCTTCGCCATGGCCGGCCTGTACGAGTTCTGGCGGGACCGGACCCTGCCCGACGACCATCCCCAGGCATGGTGGACGACCTGTTCGGTGATCACCACGGAGGCGGAGACGACGCCGCTGGCCGTGGCCCCGGCCGAGGGCCCCTACTCCCTGTCCGAGATCCACCCGCGCATGCCGGTGATGCTCACCCCGGACCGCTGGGACGCGTGGCTCGACCCCTCCCGCACCGACCCCGACGACCTGCGTTCCCTGCTGGATGCGCCGCCGCCAGGACTGATGCGCGCCTACCCGGTCTCCACCGCGGTCAGCAACGTGCGCAACAACGGCCCGGAGCTGATGAAGGAGCTCGCCGGTCCCGAAGAGGGCACACTCTTCTGACGTGACGGATGTGACAGAGAGCGTCGCGACCGACGCCGGTACGGCCCGCATCACCTGGTACCGGGCGACGCGGCCGCGGCTCGTGCTCGCGCTGAGCCACGGTGCCGGCGGCGGCATCGAGGCGCCCGACCTGCAGGTCCTGGCCCGGGCGCTGCCCGCGCACGCCGTGAGCGTCGCCCTGGTGGAGCAGCCCTGGCGCGTCGCCGGGAAGAAGGTGGCACCCGCACCGAGGACGCTGGACGTGGGCTGGCGCGGGGTGTGGCCCGTCCTGGAGGGAGCCGGGCTGCCCGTGGTCGCGGGTGGCCGCAGCGCGGGGGCCCGGGTCGCCTGCCGTACGGCGGGCGAGCTCGGCGCCGCGGCCGTGCTCGCGCTGAGCTTCCCCCTGCATCCGCCCGGCAGGCCGGAGAAGTCCCGGGCCGGCGAACTGCTCGGCGCGGGCGTGCCCACCCTTGTCGTGCAGGGCGGCAACGATCCGTTCGGAAAGCCGGAGGAGTTTCCGAAGGGTGCGTACGACCTCGTCGAGGTGCCGTACGGCGATCACGGCCTCGCGGTCCCCAAGCGAGCCGGCCTCACCCGGGAAGAGGCGCTGGAGACCGTCGCCCACGCCGTGGTGAAGTGGGTCGCGTCACTCGGGTGACGCCCGGGAATGCCGGGAGGCGGACCGCTGTTGTGCGGATCAGACGGCACGCGAAGGTGCTGCACCGTAGGTACGAGAGGGAGTCCGCCGCATGGGTTCGACCATCTGCCCGAGCCGCCGCAGCAGCGCTGACCTGGACTGGACGGTGCTGCACTCGGCGAAGGCCGCGCCTGTTCGGGCGGCGGCGGGTAAGGATGTTCGTCTATCCTCCGATTCCAGTGGGACCGGTTTCGGTCCTGCCACACTGCTGGAGGAGGTGGGTCCGGTACCTGGGACCGACGCAGGGACCGAACACGGCCAGGCGGAGCAGCCCGAGGGCCGGGGCGCGGAGTCGTCCGGCGAGCGCAGCGCGCGCTTCGAGCGGGACGCGCTCGAATTCCTCGATCAGATGTACTCGGCCGCGCTGCGGATGACGCGCAACCCGGCCGATGCCGAGGACCTGGTCCAGGAGACGTACGCGAAGGCGTACGCGTCCTTCCACCAGTTCCGTGAGGGAACAAACCTCAAGGCCTGGCTGTACCGGATCCTCACGAACACCTTCATCAACTCGTACCGCAAGAAGCAGCGCGAGCCCCAGCGCAGCGCGGCCGAGGAGATCGAGGACTGGCAGCTCGCCCGTGCCGAGTCGCACATGTCGACCGGTCTGCGCTCCGCGGAGTCGCAGGCGCTCGACCACCTGCCCGACTCGGACGTGAAGGAAGCGCTGCAGGCGATTCCCGAGGAATTCCGTATCGCCGTGTATCTCGCGGACGTAGAGGGCTTTGCGTACAAGGAGATCGCGGACATCATGGGGACACCCATCGGCACGGTGATGTCCCGGCTGCACCGGGGCCGCCGTCAACTGCGCGGCATGCTCGAGGACTACGCCCGAGAGCGCGGGCTCGTCCCGGCCGGCGCCGGAGAGTCGGACCAAGCGAAAGGCTCGGGCTCATGAGCTGCGGAGAGCCGCACGAGACGGACTGCAGTGAGGTCCTCGACCATCTCTACGAGTTTCTCGACAGTGAGATGCCGGACGTCGACCGCTCCAAGTTCAAGCAGCACTTCGAGGAGTGCTCGCCGTGCCTGGAGAAGTACGGGCTCGAGGAGGCCGTGAAGAAGCTGGTCAAGCGGTGCTGCGGGCACGACGACGTACCGAGCGATCTCCGGGCGAAGGTCATGGGCCGTCTCGACCTGATCCGTTCGGGGCAGACGGTGCCCGAGCACGACGCGGCCGCCACGCCACAGGAATCCTGAACGCCGCTTCGAGGACGCGCGTCAACCCTCGGCGAACCATCACCCGAATGTGCTAATCCGCGGGTCTTCGACCCGCGGATTACCTCAATGTGGCCCACTCGGACTGCCCCGCCTCTAGGCTCCGGAGCCTGAAAGGGGCACGACCGGGCCCGCCCGGTGCGGACGGGTGCGGGCTACGGGGGAGGTGCGTCATGGGGCCGATTCGGCTGTGGGCACGTGTGTATGTCGGGTGTGCCGTCCTCATCGCCCTGCTGTGTGCGGCTCCCGCTCTCGACCTCGCGGCACCCCCCTTGTGGGCGGTCGTCCTGCTCGCCGCGCTCCACGCCGGGAGCGAGCGGATTCCGTTGCCCCGGGTGCTCGGCCCCGCCCGGGCGGGGGAGCGTCTTGCCGGCCCCGGAGCCGGCGAGGGCAGCGGCACCTTCTTCCCCGTACTTCTGGCCGGCGCCTTTCTGCTGCCTCCCGAGGCGGCCGTGCTGGTACCGCTGCCCGGGGCGCTGCTCGTCCCGGGCGCCGGACGGCCGCCGTGGCTGCGCCGCAGCTGGCGGGCCGCCCAACTGGCCCTCGCCGTGTGGGCGGCATCCCATGTGCACGCGGCGCTCGGCGGCCGGGACGCGGTGGCCGGCCCCCACTTCCCGTACGCGCTCCTGACCGCCGGGGGCGCCGTACTGGCGTTCTGTCTGACGCTGACCGCGCTCGACGCCGGAATCCTGGCACTGGCCGAGGGGGTGCCGGTGCGCGCCTCCTGGAGCGGACTCTTCCTGCGCTCCCTCGCACCGGTCGCCGTGCACGGGCTCGCCGGACTGATGATGGCGGTGCTGTGGCTCAGCCCGTACGGACCGGTCGCCGCCCTGCTCGTGCTGCTGCCCATGTACGTGTCCTGCTGGGTCTTCGCCCAGTACCACCGGGAGCGGGCGGCCCACCAGGCGACGATCCGTGCGCTCGTGCAGGCGGTCGACATCAAGGACGGGTACACCCGCGGGCACAGCGAGCGGGTCGGGCAGGCCTCGATGATGATCGCGCGTGAACTCGGCATGGACGACGAGCGCGCCGAGGTGCTCCGGTTCGCCGGCATCCTGCACGACGTGGGCAAACTCGGCGTCCCCACCCGGCTGTTGCGCAAGGACGGGCCGCTGACCCCCGAGGAGCGGCGGATCATCGAGCTGCACCCCGAGTACGGCCACGAGATGGTGCGCGGGATCGGGTTCCTCGGCGAGGCGCGGTCCGCGATCCTGCACCACCACGAGCGGCTCGACGGCAGCGGCTACCCCTACGGGCTCGTGGGCACTCAGATCCCGGAGTTCGCCCGGGTGGTGGCGGTCGCCGACGCCTTCGACGCCATGACCTCGACCCGCTCCTACCGGCGTGCCCGCCCCGTCCCGGCCGCGCTGGAGGAACTCCAGCGGTGCGCGGGGGCGCAGTTCGACCCGGCGATGGTGCGGGCGCTGGTCCACGCGCTGGACCGGCACGGATGGCATCCGGCGGTGACGGCGGACGAGGAGCACGGCACCGTGCCGGCACCGGCCCCGCCCGTCGCCGGTGAACCGGCGGTGCATCGCCGCAGCGGGGGCGGCGTGTGAGCGCGGGCCGTATCACCCTCGTCCTCGCCCGTACGGCGGCCGCGATCCTGGCCGCAGGCTCCCTCGTCCTCATCCTCTGGCGCGGCCTCGACCACCCCGCCGTCGCCCTGGCCTTCGGGATGCTCGTCACCGTGGGGGAGCTCGCCCGGTGGAGCGACGGCGGTGAGCGGGAGCCCGCCCCCCTCGGCGCGGCCGGTGCGCTCTCCTACGCGTTGCTCGGGCAGAACGCCGGGCAGCCCGACCACCACGGGGTGCAGCAGGTCGTCACCGTCGTGCTCGCGGCCACCCTGGCGGGCTGCGTCCCGCATGCCGCCCGTGGCCGCGGATCGACCGCCGACCATCTCACCCGGCGGCTGCTCACCGTCGCCTTCGCCGCCGTCTGCTTCCAACCCATCCACGAACACGGACGGTTGCACGGCTGGGGCGGCTCCACATACGCCCTGCTCGTCGTCGCGCTGCTCGTGCTCACCACGTTGTGCGACGCCGTCCTTGCCGCCGCCCTGGCGCACTCCCGGACCCGCTGGCCGTTCGGGCCGCTGCTGCGCGACGAACTGCGGGCCACGCTCGGCATCGGCTCGGCCGTCTGCGCGACCGGCGCCGTCATGTCGCTGGCGGTCGCGGTCGTGGGTCTGTGGGCGCTGCCCGTGTTCTCCCTGCCCCTGCTGCTGACCCAGCTCTCCTACCGGCGGTACGCGGCCGTGCGGAGCACCTACCGGCAGACGATCACCTCGCTCGCGCGCGCCACCGAGATCGCCGGGTACACGCCCGCCGGGCACGCCCGCCGCGTCGCCGCCCTCAGCAGGGCCGTCGGCCGCGAGCTCGGGCTGTCCGGGCCGGAGCTGACCGTCCTGGAGTACGCGGCCCTCATGCACGACATCGGGCAGCTCAGCCTCGTCGATCCCGTGCCCGCCGGAGCCACCGCCTCGCTGCCCGCCGAGGAGCAGCGGCGCATCGCGCTCCTGGGCGGGGCCGTTGTCCGCCAGACCGGAGTGCACGCCGAGGTCGCGGTCGTGGTGGAACGGCAGGCGGACCCCTATCGGGAGCAACCGGTCAGCGCGAGAATCGTCCGGACGGTGAACGCCTACGAGGAGATGGCGCGGGAGGGGACCGGTCCCGGAGGACCGCTCAGCGCGCTGGAGCGACTGCGGCTCGCCTGCGCCCGCGACTACCAGCCGGAGATCGTGGAGTCACTCGCCAGGGTGTTGCAGAGGGACGGTCTGACCTTGGCCGTGACGGGGTAACCCATGGGTAATGAGCGCCCGTCCGGCGGTACGTGGTTGGATGCGAGGAGAGGGTGTTCGGGGGCACAGCTCGGCCCGTGGCCCCCGCAGACGTCAAGGAACCGGCAGGCGGGAATCGCAAGGGACTGGCAGGCGGGAATCGTGAGGATCTTCGGGAAGGGACGGCACCGGCCCTCCGCCTCCTGGCGGCAGGCCACCGACCGCGCGTTCACGCTGATCGGCGACGGCCGGTACGAGGATGCGGGAGCGCTGCTGACCCGAGCCGCCGACCTCGAGCCCTGGCTGTCGGAGTCCTGGTTCAATCTCGCCCTCCTGCACAAGTTCCGTCACGACTGGGAGCAGGCCCGCACCGCGGGGCTGCGCGCCGTGGCCCTGCTCGAGAAGGAGAGCGGGGCGCCCGACTGGTGGAACGTGGGCATCGCGGCCACCGCCCTGCAGGACTGGCCGCTGGCCCGTCGCGCCTGGCAGGCGTACGGCCTGAAGGTGCCGGGAGGCGCCGCCGTCCCCGACGAGCCCGCCGAGATGGACCTGGGCAGCGCTGCCGTGCGGCTGTCCCCGGAGGGCGAGGCCGAGGTCGTCTGGGGGCGCAGGCTGGATCCCGCGCGCATCGAGGTGCTGTCCATCCCGCTGCCGTCCTCGGGGCGCCGCTGGGGCGAGGTCGTCCTGCACGACGGCGTACCGCACGGTGAGCGCACGACGGCCGCCGGGCACACCTATCCGGTCTTCGACGAGATCGAGCTGTGGGCGCCCTCGCCGGTGCCCACCTGGGTCGTCCTGCTGGAGGCCGCGACCGAGGACGACCGGGACGCGCTGGAACAGCTCGCCGCCGACGCCGGTTTCGCCGCCGAGGACTGGTCGTCGTCCGTGCGGCTGCTGTGCCGGATGTGCTCCGAGTCACGGATGCCGGCCGACGAGGGCGACGGCGAGCACCTCGACCCGCACGACCACAGCGAGCCGGGGCACCCGGGGCCGCTGGGGCACCGCACGGACGGGCAGCTGTGGGTGCCCGAGCGCGAGTGCGGCATCGCGGCGCCCGCCTCGCTGGTGCGCGGGCTGCTCGACGGCTGGGTCGCGGACAGTCCGGACTCCCGGGACTGGCGGGACCTCGAAGAGGTCTGCTGAGGCGGACTCCGGGCCCACGGATCACGGGGAGAGCGGCAGTGAGCGCCCCGTAGGCTTGTAGGCGCAGGATTTTTCACAGGTTGCAGGAAGGCGTACGTCGGTCATGGCGCAGCAGGACACCGATCAGCAGCACGCGGGCGTGCTCCCCGTGGACGACGAAGGCTTCGTCATCGACACAGAGGACGTGGAGGAGCGCGAGACCGCCTGGCGCGAGCGGGGCACCTCGCAGCCCATCACCGTCGTCGGGAACCCGGTGCTGCACAAGGAGTGCAAGGACGTCACCGAGTTCGGCGAGGAACTCCAGCAACTGGTCGCGGACATGTTCGCCAGCCAGCACACCGCGGAGGGAGTGGGCCTGGCCGCCAACCAGATCGGCGTCGACCTGAAGGTCTTCGTCTACGACTGCCCGGACGACGACGGAGTGCGGCATGTCGGGGTGGTCTGCAACCCGAAGCTGGTGGACCTGCCGGCGGACAGGCGCCGTCTGGACGACAGCAACGAGGGCTGCCTGTCCGTACCGACCGCGTACGCTCCGCTCGCCCGCCCCGACTACGCGGAAGTCACCGGTCAGGACGAGAAGGGCAACCCGATCAAGGTCCGCGGCACCGGCTACTTCGCTCGCTGTTTGCAGCACGAGACGGACCATCTGTACGGGTACCTCTACATCGACCGGCTCTCCAAGCGCGAGCGCAAGGACGCCCTGCGGCAGATGGCCGAGAACGAGCCCCGCTACCCCGTGGTGGCCAACGACTGACGACTCGTGCGACGGCGCCCGGTCGGGGACCCCTCCCGACCGGGCGCCGTTCATGTGTGCGTCGCACATTCGATCCCTTGCACACCTGAACCGATCCATATTCAGTCACGAGGGGGAGATTCTCGGCACTGTGGGGTGGTGGGTGGAGCAAATCCGTTCCCAGAACGGTCAGTTGTAGTGCTCAATGGAAAGCGCGGGGATACGCAACGGCGCGCGCCCGGCACGGCGGGAGGGGCGTGCTGCCAACCGGCGGCTGAGAGGGGTTTGTTCGTGCCAGCTTTCCCACACAGCACTTCATCGACGGCGATCGTGGCCGCGGTTCCACCGGCGCTCTCCTTAGCGGTGGTCGAGGCCGAGTTTCCACGTCGACTCCACCCGTATTGGCCCAGCCTGCAGGAGAAGACGCGTTCCTGGCTGCTCGAAAAGCGGCTGATGCCGGCGGACAAGGTCGAAGAGTACGCCGACGGGCTGTGCTACACCGACCTCATGGCGGGCTACTACATCGGCGCCCCCGACGAGGTCCTGCAGGCGATCGCCGACTACAGCGCGTGGTTCTTCGTCTGGGACGACCGCCACGACCGCGACATCGTCCACCGACGGCCCGCCGCCTGGCGGCGCCTGAAGCTCCAACTGCACGAGGCCCTGGACTCTCCCGGGGACCATCTGCACCACCCGGACCCGCTGGTCGCGGGGTTCGCGGACAGCATGGTGCGGCTGTACTCGTTCCTGAGCGGGAAGTGGAACGCGCGCTTCGCCCGGCACTTCCACACGGTGATCGAGGCGTACGATCGGGAGTTCCACAACCGCACCTCCGGAATCGTCCCGACGGTCGACGCGTATCTCGAACTCCGCAGGCTCACCTTCGCGCACTGGATCTGGACCGATCTGCTGGAGCCGAGCGCGCGCACGGAACTGCCGGACGCCGTACGGAAACACCCCGGATACCGGCGGGCGGCGCTGCTGAGCCAGGAATTCGCAGCCTGGTACAACGACCTGTGCTCACTCCCCAAGGAAATTGCGGGAGATGAGGTCCACAATCTCGGAATCAGTCTCATCCATCATGAGGGGTTGACGCTCGAAGAGGCCATAAAGGAAGTACGCCGGCGGGTCGAGGAATGTGTTTCGGAATTCCTTGTCGCCGAGAAGGAGGCGTTGCGATTCGCCGATTCCCTTGCGGACGGTACCGTGCGCGGCCGGGAATTGAGAGTCGCTGTGAAGGCGATCGTCGCGAATATGCGGAACTGGTTCAGCACCGTGTACTGGTTCCATCACGAGTCCGGCCGGTACATGGTCGACAGCTGGGACGACCGCTCGACACCCCCGTACGTCAACAACGAAGCGGTAGGTGAGAAATGACCCTGGAATCGTCCCCTGACCTCTCGGCCGCGCCCGAGCAGGGGGCACCTTCGAGGTCGGCGGAGCCTCGTGTCCCGCCGGTCGCCGCGGGCGGTGTGCCCGGCCTCGGTCATGGGTGGAAGCTGGCCCGCGACCCGCTGGGCTTCCTGTCCGGGCTGCGGGACGACGGGGAGGTCGTTCGGCTGAAGCTCGGGCCGAAGACGGTGTACGCCATCACCAGCCCGGCCCTCACCGGCGCCCTCGCCCTGAGCACCGACTTCAAGATCGGCGGCCCGCTGTGGGAGTCGCTCGAGAGCCTGCTCGGCAAGCAGGGGGTGGCCACCACCAACGGGCCGCTGCACCAGCGCCAGCGGCGGGCGATCCAGCCCGCCTTCCGGCTCGACGCCATCCCCGCCTACGGGCCGATCATGGCGCAGGAGGCGCACGCCCTCGTGGAGCGCTGGCGGTCCGGCGCGACCGTCGACGTGATGGAGGAGTCGTTCCGGGTGGCCGTCCGGGTCGCCGCCCGCTGCCTCATGCGCGGCAGCTACATGGACGAGCGGTCCGAGCGGATATGCGCCGCGCTCGCCACGCTGTTCAGCGGCATGTACCAGCGCATGGTGATACCGCTCGGACCGCTGTATCGACTGCCGATCCCGGCCAACCGCGAATTCAACCGCGCATTGGCCGATTTGCATCTCCTGGTCGACGAGATCATCGCCGCCCGCCGCGCATCCAGTCAAAAGCCGGACGATTTGCTGTCGGCTTTGCTGAAGGCGAAGGACGAGAATGGCGAGCCCATTGGGGAGCAGGAGATCCATGATCAGGTCGTCGCCATAGTCACGGCCGGCAGCGAAACGGTCGGCTCCATGGTCATGTCGCTGCTCCAGGTCCTCGCGGATCATCCGGATCAGACGGACAAGATCCACGAAGAGGTGAAAACGGTCGTGGGTGAGCGGCCGGTCTCTTTCGGCGATGTCCGAAAGCTGCCGCACACCGCGAATGTCATCGTCGAGACAATGCGTTTGCGTCCCGCCGTATGGATATTGACGCGGCGGGCGGTGACCGACACCGTGCTCGGCGGGTATCGCATTCCGGCCGGGGCCGACGTCGTCTACAGCCCGTACGCCATACAGCGCGACCCCCGGTCGTACGCGGAGCACAACGAGTTCGACCCCGATCGCTGGCTTCCGGAACGGGCCAAGGACGTTCCCAAGTACGCGATGACCCCGTTCGGGGTGGGCAACCGGAAGTGCCCGGGCGATCACTTCTCGATGGCCGAGCTCACGCTGATCACGGCGGCCATCGCGTTCGCCTACCGCTTCGAGCAGGCACCCGGGTCCGACGACAGGCCACGCATCGGCATCACGCTGCGCCCGCGCAGGCTGTTGCTGAAGGCCCTGCCGAGGTGACCCCGCCGGCGCACGTTCAGGCGGCCTGCGGGCCCCTGAACGTGCGCCGGTAGGCGTTCGGCGTGGTACCGAGGGCGCGGACGAACTGATGGCGCAGTGCCGCCGCGGTGCCGAAGCCGGCGCGGTCGGCGATCGTGTCCATCGTCTCGTCGGTGCCCTCCAGCAACTCCTGTGCCAACAGCACTCGTTGGCGCAGAATCCAGCGGTACGGGGTGGTTCCGGTCTCCTGCTGGAAGCGGCGGGCGAAGGTCCGCGGTGACATATGGGCGCGAACGGCCAACTGCTCCACGGTCACCTCCTTGTCGAGGTTGCGTCCCATCCACGCCAGCACCCCGCCGACCGTGTCGCACTGCGACCGGGGCAGCGGCCTCTCGATGTACTGGGCCTGGCCGCCGTCGCGGTGCGGCGGGACCACCATGCGCCGGGCGATCTTGTTGGCGACCTCGGGACCCTGCTCCTTGCGCACGATGTGCAGACAGGCGTCGATCCCGGCCGCCGTACCGGCGGAGGTGATCACCGGGTCCTCGTCGACATAGAGGACGTCCGGTTCGATGATCGCCCGCGGAAAGCGCACGGCCAACTCCCGGGCCTGCCGCCAGTGCACGCTGCACCGCCGCCCGTCCAGCAGCCCCGCGGCGCCCAGCGCGAAGACCCCCGAGCACACGCTCAGCACGCGTGCGCCCCGCCCGACCGCCCGGACGAGCGAGTCGAGCAACTCGGGCGGATAGTCGCGCGTGACGTACTCGCTGCCGGCCGGCACCGCGATCAGATCGGCCTCCTCCAGCCGGCCGAGCCCGTACGGCGTCGAGACCGTGAGGCCGCCCACGTGGGTGCCGAGCGAGGGGCCCTCCGCCGAGACCACGGCGAAGTCGTACACGGGGAGCCCCTCGTCGCTGCGGTCGATGCCGAACACCTCGCACACGACGCCCAGTTCGAAGGGGTGCACGCCGTCGAGCAGGACGGCGGCCACGTTCTTCAGCATGCGACCAGTGTGCCTCGTAAGTGGCAGTAATTCGAGGGTGTACGGCAGGCCTGCCACTGACGGTAAGCACCGTTCGGCGGGACAGTGTTGTACATGAACACGAACCAGACGGAAGCACTGATCGGCATGGCCGTCGTCCTCTCAGCCCTGGTCCTCCTGGTCCTCCCGTCACTGATCGGCGCCGCGCACGACCGGCGCGTCGACCGGCAGATCAGGGAGGCCCAGGAGGCCGGGGAGCGACAGGAGAGGGAGCGGACTCAGAAGTCCTCGTCGAGGTCGACGGTGCCCTCGACCGCCACCTGGTACGCGGAGGGACGCCGCTCGAAGAAGTTGGTCAGCTCCTGAACCCCCTGGAGCTCCATGAAGGAGAAGGGGTTCTCGGAGCCGTACACGGGGGCGAAGCCGAGGCGTGTGAGGCGCTGATCGGCGACACACTCCAGGTACTGCCGCATCGAGTCGGTGTTCATGCCGGGGAGGCCGTCACCGCACAGGTCGCGCGCGAACTGCAGCTCGGCCTCGACGGCCTCCCCCAGCATGTCGGTGACCTGCTGCTCGAGCTCGCCGTCGAAAAGGTCCGGCTCCTCCTTGCGGACGGTGTCCACGACGTCGAAGGCGAAGGACATGTGCATCGTCTCGTCCCGGAACACCCAGTTGGTGCCCGTGGCCAGGCCGTGCAGCAGACCGCGGCTGCGGAACCAGTAGACGTAGGCGAAGGCGCCGTAGAAGAACAGCCCCTCGATGCACGCGGCGAAGCAGATCAGGTTGAGCAGGAAGCGCCGGCGGTCCGCCTTGGTCTCCAGCCGGTCGATCCGCTCGACCGAGTCCATCCACTTGAAGCAGAACCCGGCCTTCTCGCGGATGGAGGGGATGTTCTCCACCGCCGCGAACGCCGCAGTCCGGTCCTCCGGATCGGGCAGGTAGGTGTCCAGCAGCGTCAGATAGAACTGGACGTGCACCGCCTCCTCGAAGAGCTGCCTGCTCAGATACAGGCGCGCCTCGGGGGAGTTGATGTGCTTGTAGAGCGTCAGCACCAGGTTGTTCGCCACGATCGAGTCGCCCGTCGCGAAGAAGGCGACCAGACGGCCGATCAGGTGCTGCTCGCTCGGCGTGAGCTTGGCGAGGTCGGCGACGTCCGAGTGGAGGTCGACCTCCTCCACGGTCCAGGTGTTCTTGATGGCGTCGCGGTACCGCTCGTAGAAGTCGGGGTAGCGCATCGGGCGCAGAGTCAGCTCGAAGCCGGGATCGAGCAGGTTCTTGGATCGGGTCGGCATTACTGGCAGGCCTCGCAGGACTCGGGGTTTTCGAGGGAGCAGGCGACGGCGTCGAGGTCGGCGACCTGCTGGACGGGGATGGTCGGGCGCGCCTGGGCGGCGCGGGCGATGCGGGTCGCGGGACGCGAGCGCAGGTAGTACGTCGTCTTCAGGCCCTGCTTCCACGCGTACGCGTACATCGAGGAGAGCTTGCCGATGGTCGGCGTCTCCATGAAGAGGTTCAGGGACTGGGCCTGGTCGAGGAACGGGGTCCGGGCGGCGGCCATGTCGATCAGGCCGCGCTGCGGGATCTCCCACGCCGTGCGGTACAGCCCACGCACGTCCTCGGGGATCCAGGCGAAGTCCTGCACCGAGCCGTTGGAGTCGCGCAGGGCCTCACGGGTGCGGGCGTCCCAGACGCCCAGCTCCTTGAGGTCCTTCACCAGGTACGAGTTGACCTGGAGGAACTCGCCGGACAGCGTCTCGCGCTTGAAGAGGTTGGAGACCTGCGGCTCGATGCACTCGTACACGCCCGCGATGGAGGCGATGGTGGCGGTCGGCGCGACGGCCAGCAGCAGGGAGTTGCGCATGCCGACGGCGGCGATGCGCTCCCGCAGGGCCGCCCAGCGCTCCGGCCAGGTCGGCTCGACGCCGAAGTGGTCGGGGTGCAGCACGCCACGGGCGGTGCGGGTCTTCTCCCACGCGGGCAGCGGGCCGTTGCGCTCGGCGAGATCGGCGGAGGCCTCGTAGGCGGCGAGCATGATGCGCTCGGCGATCCGGGTGGAGAGGGTCTTGGCCTCCGGGGAGTCGAAGGGCAGGCGCAGCTGGAAGAAGACGTCCTGCAGACCCATGACACCGAGGCCGACGGGACGCCACTTGGCGTTGGAGCGGCCGGCCTGCTCGGTCGGGTAGAAGTTGATGTCGACGACCCGGTCGAGGAAGGTGACGGCGGTGCGGACGGTGGCGTCCAGCCGCTCCCAGTCCAGATCGCCGTTCGCCCGGTCGACGAAGGCGCCGAGGTTGACGGAGCCCAGGTTGCAGACCGCCGTCTCCCCGTCGTCCGTGACCTCCAGGATCTCCGTGCAGAGGTTGGAGGAGTGGATGACGTGACCCGGCTCGGCCGTCTGGTTGGCGGTGCGGTTGGCGGCGTCCTTGAAGGTCATCCAGCCGTTGCCGGTCTGCGCGAGGGTGCGCATCATGCGGCCGTACAGGTCCCGGGCGGGCATGGTCTTCTTCGCCAGGCCGGCGGCCTCGGCCCGGCGGTAGGCGGCGTCGAACTCCGCGCCCCACAGGTCCACCAGCTCCGGCACGTCCGACGGGGAGAACAGCGACCACTGCCCGTCGGCGTCGACCCGGCGCATGAACTCGTCGGGGACCCAGTGCGCGAGGTTGAGGTTGTGCGTGCGGCGGGCGTCCTCGCCGGTGTTGTCGCGCAGCTCCAGGAACTCCTCGATGTCGGAGTGCCAGGTCTCCAGGTAGACGGCGGCTGCGCCCTTGCGACGGCCGCCCTGGTTCACTGCGGCGACGGAGGCGTCGAGGGTCTTCAGGAACGGGACGATGCCGTTGGAGTGCCCGTTGGTGCCCCGGATGAGGGAGCCGCGGGAGCGGATGCGCGAGTACGACAGACCGATACCGCCGGCGTGCTTCGACAGACGGGCGACCTGGTGGTAGCGGTCGTAGAGGGAGTCCAGCTCGTCCTTCGGCGAGTCGAGGAGGTAGCAGGACGACATCTGCGGGTGCCGCGTACCGGAGTTGAAGAGCGTGGGGGAGGAGGGCAGGTAGTCGAGGCGGCTCATGAGCCCGTAGAGCGCGGCGACCTCGTCCACCGAGCGGGTCGTGGCGTCCTCGGCGAGACCGGCGGCGACACGGAGCATGAAGTGCTGGGGGGTCTCGACGACCTTGCGGGTGATCGGGTGCCGCAGGAGGTAGCGGCTGTGCAGGGTGCGCAGGCCGAAGTAGCCGAAGCGGTCGTCGGCGCCCTGGTCGACGAGGGCGTCGAGGCGTTCGGCGTGCAGCAGCACGAACTCGGCGGTGCGGTCGGCGACGAGCCCTTCCCGGTGCCCCACCGCGATGGACTCGGTGAAGGACGTGACGCCCTGGGACGCGGCCTCGGCACGGATGCCGATCGTCAGCAGCCGGGCGGCCAGCCTGGAGTAGGCGGGGTCCTCGGAGATCAGGCCTGCGGCCGCCTCCGTGGCCAACTCGCGCAGCTCCGCGACGATCTCGGCGTCCTTGCGGGCGGACCGGCCGCGCAGTGCGGCGGCGGCCACCCGTCCGGGGTCGGCGTCGGGGAGGTCGGCGGTCAGCTCGGTCAGGGTCCGCAGCAGCGCGGCACCGGGACCGTCGGTCACCACCGGGGGCGTGGACGGTGTCGCTGAAGCCGGATCGGCTGGCGCGATGGTCACGTGGGGCTCTCCCTCGCTCGGCACAGGGGCCTGGAGGAGGGCAGGGGGCAGCTCACGAGCGCACGCGGCGTCGCGTCCACCGGCCCATTCCACGAGGCCCGGACGTCAGGCGCCCGGGCCGGATCGGTCGGGCGCACTGTCGGCAGGTCCTCGGACTGACGCTTGTACGCACCCGTCGGGAGGACGGACACGCACAAGTACACCGTTGCGGGACAGTTCCGGATTCGCACCGGATTCCCCTGCGGCGACAGCGAGCATGAGCATACATCTTGTGCCGGACGGGGGTGTCACCCCCAGATGTTGTGTGGCGCTCGTTTCGGCTTGATCTTGCAAGGAGCCCCGGGTCGTCAGACCCGGGAGGTATTGCATCCGGAGCCGGGCGGCGTGGAGCGCCGCCGCATTGCTTCGGAATGTTCCCACGAGGGTGCCGCGCTCAGTCCGGGTGCTTCTGGTTCTCGATGTAGTCCTCGACCACGGCCAGCGGTGTACCTTCGCATGAGCTCGCGTAGTAGGACGGGGACCAGAAGTGTTCGCCCCGTAGGTACTTGTTGATGTGGGTGGGGAAGTCCTGGTGCAGGCGGCGGGCGGAGACGCCCTTGAGGCTGCCGACGAGCCGGGACAGGGCGATCCGGGGCGGGTAGCGCGCCAAGAGGTGCAGGTGGTCGGTCTCTCCGTTGAAGTCCCGCAGCTCTGCGCCGAAGTCCTCGCACACCTTCCGCATGACCTCTTCGCACCGGGTGAGGATGGTGTCGGTGAAGAGCTTCCGTCGGTATTTCGGCGTAAGACCAAGTGTGCATGGAGGGTGTGGACGACGCTCCTTCCCCTACGTATATCGGGGTTTGGCTCCTATCGAGGTGACATAGGCCAATATGATCGCTGGCGTGAAACTCGTGGTGCAGGTGAAACTCACGACGGATGCCGTGCAGGCACCGGCGGTTGAGCGGACCCTGCGCGGGGCGAACGAGGCCGCGAACTGGGTGTCGGCTCTCTCGTTCGACCACTTCGGCCTCAAGGGCTCGGTTCGTGAGCTGCGTAAGCTGTGCTACGGCGAGCTGAAGGCCCGCGGGTTCGGGGCGCAGGCCGCCCAGCATGTGATCAAGCGGGTTGCCGACTCGTACACGGCACTGCGGGCGAGCATCCGGGCCGGGGACCTGGGGCCGGAGGGATCCAGACGCCGACGCAGGGCCGAGTCCAAGCCGGTCGTCTTCCGCCCAGACGCGGCGCACACGTATGACGATCGCTGTCTGTCGTGGAACTACGACGCGCGGACTGTGAGCATCTGGACTCTGGACGGTCGTCTCAAGAGCATACGTTTCGCATGTTCCCCGGCCGCGCTCAAGCAGCTTGCCGAGTCTCGTAAGGGCGAAACGGATCTGACAGCGCGGGACGGGAAGCTGTTCCTGGTCGCCACGATCGACCTGCCCGAGCCGGAGGTGTTCGAGCCGAAGGGCTTCATCGGCGTGGACCGGGGCATCACCAACCTGGCCACCACGTCCGACGGGGACAACCACTCCGGGCGCCGCCTCGGACGGTACCGCAGGTGGCAGGCCCGTAAGAGGGCCGAACTCCAGGCCAGACAGACCCGCAGCGCGAAGCAGCTCCTCAGCAAGCGCGCCCGTCGCGAGGCGAGGCACGCCGCCCACATCAACCACACGATCTCCAAGACTGTTGTTGCTGTCGCCCAACGCACCGACCGCGGTATCGCCCTCGAAGAACTGGGCGGCATCCGCGAGCGGGTTACGGTTCCCCGCGACCAGCGAGCAGGCCAGTCCTCCTGGCCGTTCCACCAGCTCGGCGCGTTCATCGCCTACAAGGCCAAACGCGCCGACGTGCCGTTCATCGAGGTGGACCCGGCCTACACCTCGCAGCGCTGCCCGCGCTGCGGGCACACCGGGCGCGCCAACCGGCGCACCCGGGACCACTTCCACTGTCGTCGGTGCGGCCTCGCTGGGCCGGCCGACCACGTCGCCGGGGCCGACATCGCCACGCGAGGGGCCACGGCGTGGGTATTCGTCAACATGCCCGACCCGGCCCCCGCCTGAGCGGGGACCGGCAGATGTGACCCGTGACCGCCCTGCCGTAGGGGGCAGTCGGGAGCATGAACAAAGCCGTATCGAACCGAGTCAACAAGCTCGGTCGTTCACGGCCAATGCCGCGTAGTTAAGCCGTGAGGCCGAGTGTCAACTGTGCTGTTTCTGCTGGTGAGGACGTGGGGGCGAGCCATTGGGGGTGCAGTGTGTAGCGCCCTCGGCCGGTCTTGTTGAGGAAGCCCTGGGGGACCCACTGCCCCAGTTGCGCGCTGAGGCTGCGGACGTGGTCGATCTGGAGGGCGTCGGCGATCTCCCGGGGACTGAAGTCGCGGGCGGGGTTGGTTCGTAGGAGTCGGAGGACTTGTTCGCGGCGGCCCGATGCGGTGTCCGGGGCGGTTGCAGGGCCGGCGGTGTGCGCGGAGGGCGGGATGACAGTGATGTCCAGGCGCGCAATGTTCCTGCTGGGCAGGGGACGGGGTTCGTTCGGGGTGACGCCGTAGCGTGACATCGGGCATTTCACCTTGCGGGCGCTGATCCTGGGGCGCCGGGACGGCAGCAAGTTGTCCAGCACGGCCTGCATGATGCCGCCGTTGTCGGGGGCGGGGCCTGTGATGGCGGTCGCGGTGATGATCTGGTCGGTCGCGCTGTGCAGGGCGGCGGTGAAGCAGGCCCGGTCGGGGTCGGTGCCGGGGCGGGTCTCGACGGCGTCGCACATGGCCCGGCGAAGGACCTGGTAGACGGTGAGCAGGGCCCAGAGTTCTTGTTCCAGGCCGCAGCGGTCGGCGGAGCGCAGGACGCGTCCGGTGAACAGGGTGTGCCGCAGCGCCAGGAACGCCGACTCCACTTCCCAGCGTTCGTGGTAGAGGTGGGCGAGGCGGTCGGCGGGGTCGGTTCGGTGGTCGAGCAGTGTGGTCAGCAGCCGGTAGGTGTCGCCGATGCGCGTGCCGTCGGCGCAGGTGGCGGTGATGTCGACGTCAATGAAGCGGAAGGTCTGGCCATTGATCCGGGTCAGGAAGGATCCGTCGGGCAGGACGGCCCAGATGGCGGGGCGGCGGCGGGCGTTCATCCGCACCAGGAGCTGGGCGCCGGTGTCGGCGGCGCGGTTGAGGAAGTCGTCGCCGGTGAAGGCGCGGTCGGCCAGCAGCAGCATCGTGTCGTCCAGCAGAGGCAGCAGCTGGTCGGCGTAGTAGGGCTCACCGCGGTGGGTCGAGCCGAACACGGCGCCGATCAAGGCACGCGTTCCGGTCTCGCACAGCGCCATCAGCCGCAGGTGGGGGTAGCCCTCGAAGACTCCGCTCCGCCCGCGGCGGTGTTTGCCCAGAAGTGCACGGATGCGGGGCCGGTCCGGGGCCAGCAGGGAGCTGCAGCCGTCGAAGGCGACGGTGCGCCAGCGCCGATAGCACGTCCCCGGGGTCGTGGGCCGCGCCACCGGGCCGGCCACCACGTCGAACAGCGCCTTCAGCGGCGCCACCCCGATCCTGCGCCGGAGATCACGCAGGGCCTTTTCCGACGGCCTGACCAGACGCAAGGCGCCGAGCCCGGACACAAGCCGGTCCCAGACGCGCTCATAGCCGAGACCTGGGAAAATCCCCAGGGCCAGGACGAAGTACACCCCCACACGCGAGGGCAGCAGGCGCAGGCGATGCTGCATCGTTCGCGTCTGGGCGAGGACATCATCGACGAGTTCGAACGGCAGATACTGCGTCAACTCACCAAGGTGACCGGGGGCAAAGACACCCCCCGCCACGGTGATGGTGCGCGTGAAGCTCGTGATGGCAGACTGCTGGGACAACGGGACCTCTTCGCTGAGCAGGAAGACCTTGGACGGCTTCCCTGCAATAGCAGGGGTCCCGTTTCCCATGCTGTTCAGCGTGGCACCGCGGCCGGTGATCAAGTTGACGCACGACCTCGCGTCCTAACTACGCGGCATTGCGTTCACGGCCGGGTAGTTGACAGCGTCAACTCGTAGGTGAGGAGAGTGATGTCGTCGAGGTGGGGGAAGGGATTCCAGTCCCGCTCGGGCGTGCGAACGAAGCCCAGGCGTTCGTAGATGCGGTGGGCGGCGTGCATCACGTGCTGGGTGGACAGCACGATCCGGTCGCAGCCCTGCGCGGCGCGGGCGCGGTCGACGCACGCGCGGACCAGGGACTCGCCGGCGCCGAGCCCGCGCGCCGCCTGGGCGACGGCGAGCATCCGTATCTCTGCCTCCCCGGGCCGGGAGATGTCGGCCATGGCGCCGCCGGCCGGTACGAAGGTGACCCCGCCCAGCACCTTCCCGTCCGCCACGGCCACCAGCACCTCGGCGGCGGCCGCCCGCTTGGCGACGTCCCTGAGCTCCCCGAGGTAGGCGTCGCTCTCGCCGAAGTCGAGGAGGCCGTCCTGGAGATAGGCATCGGCGGTGATCTCGCCGAGGACGTCGTACTCGCCGGGGGCGGCCTGCCGGATCAGGATGTCCATGGACCGAGTCTGCCCGACGGGTACGACGACGGGCCGCCGCATTTGTGCTGTCGGCGGCCCGTCGCGGGTCGTACGTGTCAGGAGGTGCCTCAGGGGCGGAACCGCACGGGGCCGTGGCCCCGCCCCCGGGAGGTCTCCCGTGTGTCGGTCAGTGGCTCGTCCCCGCGGTCGCGGGCGGCAGTTCCGCCTCGACCCCCGGGTCGCCCGCGTCCGCCGTGTAGTCCCCCGGCACGGTCTCGTCGGTGCCCTCGGGGGCCTTGACCGCCTTCAGGACGAAGGTCAGCACCACCGTGACGACGACGTTGAGCACGAACGCCGTCATGCCGATGTAGCCGATCTCGCCGATGCCGGGGATCTCCTTGGCCGAGCCGCCGAAGTGCTTCTGGGTGGGCGAGGCGACGCCGTAGGCCGCGACCGTGCCGTAGATCATGCCGACGGCCCAGCCCGCGATCAGCGCCCAGCGGTGGAACCAGCGGGTGAACAGACCGCCGACCAGGGCCGGGAAGGTCTGCAGGATCCAGATTCCGCCGAGCAGCTGGAAGTTGATCGCCACCGTCTTGTCCATGGTGAGGACGAAGACCAGGGCGCCGACCTTCACCAGCAGCGACACGATCTTGGAGACCCGGGTCTCCTCGGCGGGCGTGGCGTCGGGCTTGATGAAGTCCTTGTAGATGTTGCGCGTGAACAGGTTCGCGGCCGCAATGGACATGATGGCCGCCGGGACCAGCGCGCCGATGGCGATCGCCGCGAAGGCCACGCCGGCGAACCAGTCGGGGAACATGTTCTCGAACAGCTGCGGAATCGCCAGCTGCCCGTTCTGGACCTTCACGCCGGCCGCGATCGCCATGAAGCCGAGCAGCGCCAGCAGGCCCAGCATCAGCGAGTACAGCGGCAGGATCGCCGTGTTGCGCCGGATCACCTCGCGTTTGCGCGAGGAAAGCGTCGCCGTGATCGAGTGCGGGTACATGAACAGGGCGAGCGCCGAGCCCAGGGCGAGCGTCGCGTAGGTCCACTGCCCCGCCTCGGGCGGTGCGAGGGCGCCGCGTGGCTTGCCGGTCGCCGGGTTGACCTGGCTGAACGCCTGGCCCGCCTTCGCGAAGATGTCGTCGAAGCCGCCCAGCTTGATCGGGATGTAGATGATCGCCACCGCGATGACGATGTAGATCAGCGTGTCCTTCACGAATGCGATCAGCGCGGGCGCTCGCAGACCCGACGAGTACGTGTACGCCGCCAGGACGCCGAAGGCGATGAGCAGTGGCAGGTCCTTCACGAACCAGTTCGTGTTCTCGCCGCCGCCGACACCCATCACGTCCAGCACGGCCTGTATGCCGACCAGCTGGAGCGCGATGTAGGGCATCGTCGCCAGGATGCCGGTGACCGCCACGGCCAGCGACAGGCCCTTGGACCCGAAGCGGCCGCGTACGAAGTCCGAGGTCGTCACATATCCGTGCCGGTGTGACACCGACCACAGCCGGGGCAGGAACGTGAAGATCAGCGGATAGACGATGATCGTGTAGGGCACCGCGAAGAAGCCCGCCGCGCCCGCCGCGTAGATCGCCGCCGGCACCGCCACGAAGGTGTACGCGGTGTACAGGTCGCCGCCGAGCAGGAACCAGGTGATCCAGGTGCCGAACGAGCGGCCGCCGAGGCCCCACTCGTCGAGGCTGTGCTCGTTCTCGGCCTTGCGCCACCGCGCCGCAAGGAAGCCCATGACGGTGACCGCCAGGAAGAAGAAGATGCAGACGCCGAGCGCGACGCCGTTCACGCCGTCCTTCATTCCGCCGCACCTCCCTTGTGGTCGGCACGGGCGCGCTGGTCACGCTGCCACAGCTTGTAGGCGATCATCGTGAGCGCCGTGGAGATCAGCACCCAGAGCATCTGGTACCAGTAGAAGAACGGGATACCGATGAAGGTGGGGTCGATCTTCGCGTAGGAGCCGACCCAGAGCATGGCCACGAAGGGTGCGACGAGGCAGAGGGCGATGACGACGCGCATGGGCGTCACCACCGGTGCTCTGCTCGTATTTGGCTGATTCGACATCGAGCGGTTCCGTCCCCTCACTGATCACCGATGTAACGCGCAGGCAATGTAGGTGACGTGTAAGGAAAGCGGAAGCCCCCGTCCGTATATCGGTTTCCAACAGCAATGGAAACTCCGCGGCGAGGGCGTGCCGATCTTCGTGAAAAGGGACCAGCAGGTCAGGGTCGGGGCGCGCGTGCACGGGCGTCCGGGCACGCCGGAGCGCGCCCCGGGATGGACCCGGGAGTGGCCCGCTGCGGCGACCGATCGCGGTCCGGTGCGGCTCAGAGCGGCCGAGGAGCGGACCCGTCACTCTCCGTAACGGGCCGAGGATGGCTCATTCCTGCGGTCGCTTGAGCCTGGCCACGAACTTGTACCGGTCGCCCCGGTACACGGACCGCACCCACTCCACCGGCTTGCCCTCCCGGTCCAGGGAGTGCCGGGAGAGCATCAGCATCGGCAGGCCCACGTCCGTGCCGAGCAGGCCGGCCTCGCGCGGGGTGGCCAGCGACGTCTCGATGGTCTCCTCGGCCTCGGCGAGATGGACGTCGTACACCTCCGCGAGCGCCGTGTAGAGGGAGGTGTACTTCACCAGCGACCGCCGCAGCGCCGGGAAGCGCTTGGCGGACAGATGCGTCGTCTCGATCGCCATCGGCTCACCGCTCGCCAGCCGCAGCCGCTCGATGCGCAGCACCCGGCCGCCGGCGGAGATGTCGAGCAGTCCGGCGAGCGTGTCGTCGGCGGTGATGTACCCGATGTCCAGCAGCTGGGAGGTCGGTTCCAGGCCCTGGGCGCGCATGTCCTCGGTGTACGAGGTGAGTTGGAGCGCCTGGGAGACCTTGGGCTTGGCGACGAACGTGCCCTTGCCCTGGATGCGCTCGAGCCGCCCCTCGACGACCAGTTCCTGCAGGGCCTGACGCACCGTCGTCCGTGAGGTGTCGAACTCCGCGGCCAGCGTGCGCTCCGGCGGCACCGGAGTGCCCGGCGGCAGTGTCTCCGTCATGTCGAGCAAATGCTTCTTCAGACGGTAGTACTTGGGCACGCGCGCGGTGCGGACGGTCGGACCGCCCTCGCTCTCCGCACTGCTGACGTCGGTGCTCATGCTCTGCCTTCCCGGCTCCGGATGCCGAAGCGACCGACACGCCGTCGGCCTCGGCTCACATCGTGGCACGGTGCCATGGGGGGACGTCCCGCATGCTCCGTGATCCCCGTCAAGCGGCCGGGGATCCCCTCTGTATACCTTCGGCGCTCCCGCTGGTCTAGTCCACCAGGCCTGAAGTGGTCCAGTCGGGCACACCGGAAGTGGTCCACCCGATTTCGCAGGGTTGCTACTTATTTTCGCTGGGACCCTACTTAAAGGTTCTTGCATATGTAGGTCGCATAACGGAGGCCCTGAGCGCGGTAAACACCCTTGACACTCCTATTGGTCTGGGCCAAGCTTCCCGCACTGGTCTACACCATTGGTCCAGTTCCCGGCCCCACGGGCGGTACTCGTCGTCAGTCGCCGCGGGGACAAGGGGGGTTGGTGGCATCCCTGAGGAGGATGGCGTGAAGCGCAAGCTGATAGCGGCGATCGGAATCGCGGGCATGATGGTCTCCATCGCGGCGTGCGGGGACAGTGACAACAAGTCCGGGGGGTCGGACAAGGGAACGGACGCCAAGCAACTCACCGTCTGGCTGACGGTCGACGCGCAGAACAACTGGCCCGCGCTGGTGAAGGCCGCCGACGACGCCGTGGCGAAGAAGCACCCCGGCCTCAAGATCAAGCACGAGTACTACGGCTGGCCGGACAAGAACACGAAGCTCGACGCGGTCCTCGCCACCGACAAGGCGCCCGACGTGGTCGAGATGGGCAACACCGAGATGCTCGGCTACATGGTCAAGGGCGCCTTCGCCCCCGTCGACCCGTCCACGTTCGACAACTCCGGGCAGTGGCTGGACGGCCTCAAGGCCTCGGTGACGTACGAGGACAAGACGTACGGCGTCCCCTACTACGCCGGCGGCCGTGTCGCCAACTGGCGTAAGGACGTCGCCGCTTCCGTCGGTATCAAGACACCGCCGAAGACGTACCAGGAGCTGACCGCCGACCTGGACAAGATCCAGAAGAAGGAGGGTGCCAAGTTCAACGCCTGGTACCAGCCGACGCGTGACTGGTACGCGGCGATGTCCTTCGTCTACGACGCGGGCGGCTCGATCGCCAAGGAGGAGGGCGGCCAGTGGAAGGCCAACCTCTCCTCGCCGGAGTCCCTCAAGGGGCTGAACGACTTCAAGTCGATCGTCGACAAGTACATGCACGGGGACAAGACCAAGGACGAGTCGGACCGTTACATCGTCTACGGCCAGGGCAAGTCCGCCATGATCTTCGGCGCCGCGTGGGAGGGCGCGACCGCGGCCGACCCGAAGAACGACAAGACCGGCAAGCTCAAGGACAACCTCGAGAACTTCGTGATGCCCGGCCCGTCCGGCAAGAACATCCCGGTGTTCCTCGGTGGTTCGGACCTCGCGATCCCGGTGAAGTCCAAGGCGCAGGGGTTGGCCGCCGAGTGGATCAACGCGTTCACCGGCTCCGAGGGCCAGAAGGGCCTGATGGCCAAGGGCAACCTGCCCAACAACAAGACCGACCTCGCCACGCTGAAGAACGACCCGGCGACGGCGGTTCCGGCCACGGCGGCCGAGTCCAACTGGTTCGTCCCGATGGCACCGGGCTGGGGCCAGGTCGAGAAGGCGCAGATCCTGCAGACCATGCTGCAGAACATCGGCACCGGCAAGAAGTCGGTCGAAGCCGCCGCGAAGGACGCGGACGCCGCGATCGACAAGGTCATCAACACCAAGTGACCTGAGCGCAGGGCCCCGTGACCCCGGGGGGATCCGGGGCGGGGCCCTGCCTCCCGTACGGCCGCGCGGGCGTTGATCCCGTGCGCCGTACGGGGTTCCGCCTTCGTACGACCGTGCGGGGCTTCGCCCTTGTACGACCTGAGGGACTCCTGAGGAGCGCGCGATGAGTGCCGCAGACACGACCACCCCCGCCAAGGTGCCGCCTCCGCGGCCGGCGCCACAACGGGCCCTCCCGGACGGGCCACGCAGAGGCCGCACGGCGAACGGGGCCCCGGTCCCATGGCTGCTGCTCGCGCCCTGCCTGCTGATCCTCGTCCTGGTCATGGGCTATCCGCTGGTCCGCCTGGTCACCCTGTCCTTCCAGAAGTTCGGGCAGTCGCAGCTCTGGGGGTTCCAGCCGGCCGAGTCGGTCGGGTTCGACAACTTCACGACGGTGCTGGGGGACGGCGAGTTCTGGGCCGTCGTGCTGCGCACGATCGTCTTCGCCGCCGGCTGCGTGATCTTCACCATGGTCGTCGGCATGCTGATCGCACTGCTGCTCCAGCGGGTCTCCGGCTGGCTGAAAACACTGATCAACATCGTGCTGGTGGCCAGCTGGGGCATGCCGGTCATCGTGGCCACCACCGTCTTCAAGTGGCTCTTCGACTCCGACTACGGCATCCTCAACGCGCTGCTCAGCAAGCTGCCCGGAGTGGAGCTGATCGGGCACAACTGGTTCGCGAGCGGACCCCAAGGCCTCGCGGTGATCATGCTTCTCGTGGTGTGGGGTGCGGTGCCGTTCGTCGTCATCACGCTCTCCGCCGGGCTGACCCAGGTGCCCCAGGAGCTGGAGGAAGCGGCCCGCCTGGACGGTGCGAACGGGTGGGGCGTCTTCCGGCACGTCACCCTGCCGATCCTCAAGCCGATCATCGTGATGCTCACGACCCTCTCGGTGATCTGGGACATGGGCGTCTTCCCGCAGGTCTTCGTGATGCGCAACGGCCATCCGGAGCAGGAGTTCCAGTTGCTCCAGACCTATTCCTACGACCGCGCGTTCGTCGTCAACGACTACGCGCAGGGTTCGGCGATCGCCCTGCTGACAGTGCTGCTGCTGCTCGGTGTGGTCGCCGTGTACATGCGTCAGATGCTGAAGATCGGAGAGGTCGAATGAGCGCCATCGCCACCGGGGGGCGCCGCCGCGGAACGTCCCGGCTCGGCTGGAACCTTCTCGGCCTGCTCGTCTTCGTCACGGTGGGCTTCCCCGTCTACTGGATGGTCGACACGGCCTTCAAGCCGGCCAAGGACGCCATCGATCCCGACCCGAGCCTGCTGCCGACGGGCCTCACCCAGGACAACTTCCACCGCGCGCTGGACATCGCCGACTTCTGGGGACCGGTCGGGCGCAGCCTGATCGTGTCGCTGTCGGTCGTCGCCATCGGCATCGTCGTCGGCCTGCTGGCCGCGCTCGCCATCTCCCGCTTCGCCTTCCGCGGCCGGAAGATCGTGATCGTGGGCATTCTGGCGGTCCAGATGGTCCCCGCGGTCTCCATGATCATCCCGGTCTTCCTGCTCCTCAACGACCTCGGTCAGTACGACAGGTTGACCGGTCTGATCATCACCTATCTCACGTTCATCCTCCCGTTCACGGTGTGGACGCTGCGCGGGTTCGTGGTCAACATCCCGCGCGAACTGGAGGAGGCCGCGATGGTCGACGGCTGCTCGCGCACCGGCGCGTTCCTGAGGGTGGTCTTCCCCCTGCTCGCCCCGGGTCTGGTCGCCACCTCGGTCTACGGCTTCATCCAGGCCTGGAACGAGTATCTGTACGCCCTGATGCTGATGAGCCAGGAGAACCAGACAGCGACCGTCTGGCTCGGCAACTTCACCACCAAGCACGGCACCGAGTACGCCCCGATGATGGCGGGCTCCACGATGATGGCGGTGCCGATCGTCATTCTCTTCCTCCTCGTCCAGCGCAAGATGGCCGCGGGCCTCACCGCGGGCGCCGTGAAGGGATAACCCCGACCCGATGACGACATTCGCCAGCGGCACCGACACCCTCACGCGCGACGCGCTGACGGTCCTCCAGCCCGGCTTCACCGGCACCACCGCCCCCGACTGGCTGCTGCGGCGCCTCGGTGAGGGCCTGGCGTCGGTGGGGCTGTTCGGCCGCAACATCGCCTCGCGGGAGCAGCTCGCCGCTCTGACCGCCCAGTTGCGCACCGAACGCGACGACGTGCTCGTCGCCGTCGACGAGGAGGGTGGCGACGTCACCCGCCTGGAGGTGAGAGCGGGATCCTCCTTCCCCGGCAACCACGCCCTGGGCGCGGTGGACGACGTGGACCTGACCCGCCGGGTGGCACACGAACTCGGGCGCCGGCTCGCCGAGTGCGGGGTGAACCTCGACTGGGCCCCGTCGGCCGACGTGAACTCCAACCCGGCGAACCCGGTCATCGGGGTGCGCTCCTTCGGCGCGGACACGGAGCTGGTGGCCAGGCACACCGCCGCCTACGTCACCGGCCTGCAGGCGGCCGGTGTGGCGGCCTGCACCAAGCACTTCCCCGGCCACGGCGACACCGCGGTCGACTCCCATCACGCGCTGCCGCGTATCGACGCGGGTCCCTCGGTGCTCCAGGAGCGCGAACTCGCGCCGTTCCGCGCGGCCATCGCCGCCGGCACGCGGGCCGTGATGAGCGCGCACATCCTGGTCCCGGCGCTGGACCCGGACCGCCCGGCCACGCTGTCCCGACGTGTCCTGACCGAACTGCTGCGCGGCGAACTCGGCTACGAGGGCCTGATCGTCACCGACGGTATGGAGATGCAGGCCATCGCCGCGACCTACGGCATCGAGCGCGGCAGCGTCCTCGCCATCGCTGCCGGGGCGGACGCCATCTGCGTCGGCGGTGGCCTCGCGGACGACGAGACGGTACGCCGTCTGCGGGACGCGCTGGTCACGGCCGTGCGCGAGGGCGAGCTGGCCGAGGAACGGCTCGCCGAGGCGGCCGAACGGGTCCGGGACCTGGCGCGGTGGACCGCATCGGCGTCGGCCGCGGACGCCTCGGCGGGGGCGGCCGGCGACGACGGCATCGGCCTGGTCGCGGCCCGGCGCGCACTCAGGGTCACCGGCGCGGAGGCCTTCGCCCCGCTCGACGAGCCGCCCTTCGTCGCCGCTCTCACCCCGGTCGCGAACATCGCGGTGGGCACGGAGACACCGTGGGGGGTGGCGGCGGAACTGTCCCGGCTGCTCCCGGGCACGGAGACGGGCAGCTTCGCGGGGGAGGAAGCCGGGCGGGCCGCGCTGGAGGCCGCAGGGGCGCGGCGGATCGTGGCCGTGGTCCGGGACGAGCACCGGCACCCGTGGATGGCCGGTGCCCTCGACACGCTGCTCGCGCAGCGCCCCGGGACGATCGTGGTCGAGATGGGCGTTCCCCAGGCCGCGCCACGCGGCGCCCTGCACATCGCCACCTACGGCGCAGCGCGGGTGTGCGGCCGGGCGGCGGCGGAGGTCATCGCGGGGGTCTAGAGGCTGTCGTTCGGATCAGGCCGGCTGGGGGGAGACCGCGCCTTTCGACCGACGCCGACACGATCCGAAGGACAGGCCGTAGCCGGAACGGCGCAGGCGCCGGCCGTCCCCGAGGGGTGGCCGGCGCCTGCGTGTAATCCCTGTGCGGCCCTAGATGCCCTGCCACTGGGGCTTGTTGGCGTAGGTGTGCCGGAAGTAGCCGGCGAGCTTCAGCTTGGAGGCGGCCGCCTCGTCCACGACGACCGTGGCGTGGCGGTGGAGCTGGAGCGCGGAGGCCGGGCAGATCGCCGCGACCGGGCCCTCGACCGTGGCGGCGACCGCGTCGGCCTTGCCCTCTCCGGTGGCGAGGAGCACGAGGTGCCGGGCCTCCAGGATGGTGCCGATGCCCTGGGTGATGACGTGGTGCGGCACCTGGTCGATGTCGCCGTCGAAGAAGCGTGCGTTGTCGATCCGGGTCTGTTCGGTCAGCGTCTTGATCCGCGTGCGCGACGCGAGCGAGGAGCACGGTTCGTTGAACCCGATGTGACCGTCGGTCCCGATGCCGAGCAGCTGCACGTCCACGCCGCCGGCCGTGGCCAGCGCGCGGTCGTACGCCTCGCAGGCCGCCTGCACGTCCTCGGCGGTGCCGTCCGGTCCCATGAACGCGTCCATGCCGATCCCGAGCGGCTCCAGCACCTCGCGTCGCAGTACCGAGCGGTACGACTCGGGGTGCTCGGCCGGCAGGCCCACATATTCGTCGAGCTGGGCGATCCGGGCCCGCGATGTGTCCACGCCGCCGGTGGCCACCTTGGCGGCCAGCGCCTCGTAGACGGGCAGCGGGGTGGAGCCGGTCGCCACCCCGAGCAGGGCGTCGGGCTTGCGCCGGAGCAGCTGCGCCATGGCCTCGGCGATGAGCTCGCCACCCGCCTTGGCGTCCGGGACGATGACAACTTCCACGCTGGGCCTGCCGATCTTCAGAGGGCTCGCCGGGAACCGAAGGAGCAAATGTGGTATAGACCAATCTAGCAGACGCCCGCTCCGGGGAGCGGCCCGCGCCGGCGGGGTTCCCGTGCCCGTCATGTCCGGTTCGCCCCCCGGATGCGCGGGACGCGGGGCGGGGGAGTGGAATGGAGTCGGCCGGCGCCCCCGCCGTACCGGTGAACCACCCGAGGAGGCCCCATGACCGCTCCCGCCGTGAACCCGCGCAGCGACGATCCGCCCGGTCGGATCATGGCCCGGGAGATGGCCGAGCAGCCCGCCGTGCTGCGCCGGATCCTGGACGCGGGCGCACCGCGCATCCAGGAGGTGGCACGCGAGATCGCCGCGCGCGGGCCCCGGTTCGTGCTGCTCACCGCCCGCGGCACCTCCGACAACGCCGCGCTCTACGCCAAGTACCTGCTGGAGATCCGCCTCGGCCTGCCCTGCGGTCTCACCTCGATGTCGACGACCACCGCGTACGGCGCCCGCCCCGATCTCACCGATGTCCTCGTCGTCACCGTCAGCCAGTCCGGTGGCTCCCCGGACCTGGTCGCCTCGACGAAGGCCGCCCGTGAGGCCGGCGCCCTCACGCTCGCGGTGACCAACAACCCCGACTCACCGCTGGCCGCCGTGTCCGAGTACCACATCGACATCATGGCCGGACCGGAGAAGGCCCTCCCGGCGACCAAGACCTACACCGCCTCCCTGCTCGCCCTGTACCTCTTCGTCGAGGGACTGCGCGGCGGTGACGGGGCCGCCGCGAAGGCCCTGCCCGACCTCGCCGAGCAACTGCTCGCACGGCAGAACGAGATCCGCGCCCTCGCCTCCCGCTACCGCTTCGCCGAGCGCATGGTCATCACCTCGCGCGGCTACGGCTATCCGACCGCCAAGGAAGCCGCTCTGAAGCTGATGGAGACCAGCTACATCCCCGCCCTGTCCTACTCCGGCGCCGACCTGCTGCACGGTCCGCTCGCCATGGTCGACAACGTCTCGCCGGTCATCGCCGTGGTGACGGACGGCAAGGGCGGCGCCGCACTCAGGCCGGTGCTCGACCGGCTGCGCGGCCGCGGTGCCGACCTCGTCGTCATCGGGCCCGCCGGTGCGGTCGAGCGGGCCTCGGCGGGCTTCGTCCTGCCGACCGGTGGAGTGGCCGAGGAGATCCAGCCGATCCTGGAGATCATTCCGCTCCAGCTCCTGGCGTACGAGGTCACCATCGCGCGCGGCCAGGACCCGGACGCCCCGCGCGCCCTGGCCAAGGTGACGCAGACGCACTGAGGCGACGCGAGGGGCGGGCGGACGCCGTCGGGGCCCCGGCCTCGAGGAGTCGCCGGGCCGCGGTCTCCGGGGGCCGCGGCCCGGCCGTGGTGGGCGGCACGATGCCGTGCCCAGGTCCCCGTAGCGAGGGTTCTTTTTTCTAGCACCCGCTATAAAATCCACGTTCATGGGGAAGAGCCGGGAGAAGGAACTGCGGTCCGGGCCCGCTCCCGCCGCCGGTCAGGGGCGCTCCGTCGGGCGGCCGCGCGGCCGCCCCCGCTCCTTCGACCGGGAAACCGCGCTCGAGAAGGCCGTGCTCGCGTTCTGGGAGCGCGGTTACGAGGCCACCTCCGTGGCCGACCTCACGCAGGTCATGGGGATCGGCGCACCGAGTCTGTACGCCGCGTTCGGCGACAAGCGTTCGCTGTTCGAGGAGGCGGTCGGCGTCTACTGCGACCGGTACGGCTCCTTCGGCGAACGCGCCCTCGCCGAGGAGCCGACGGTCCGCGGGGCTTTCCGGCGCATCCTCGGCGAGGCGGCCGATCTCTACACGGCCGCCGGGCACCCGCACGGCTGCCTCGTCATCCACGCCGCCACCAACTGCACGACCCCCGAGGTCGAGGAACTGCTCCGGGTGCGGCGGAACGAGGAGGTCGCCGCCTTCGAGAGCCGGGTGAGGGCCGGTGTCGCCGCCGGTGAGCTGGACTCCGGCACCGATGCCCGCGCACTCGCCCGGTACGCCCGCGCGATCATCCAGGGCATGTCCCAGCAGGCGCGTGACGGCGCGAGCCGGGGGGAACTGGAAGCACTCGCCGACATGGCCATGGCGAACTGGCCCCGGGTACGGGCCGAAGACGGCTACTCTGCCGGTGAGTCGTCGGGGGATGTCCGATAAAGAGACAACAACAAACATCCGCCAACTCATGGACACACGCCCTCCGACACAGCACCATGGTCCCTGGACGTGGTCTAGTCCACCAGGTCCAGACACGGTGAGTCCCTCGTCGCGCGGGCGAGCGGACGAGACACACAGACCTCCGTCTTCCCCGCACAGGAAGGCGGACCGAGGATCCGGGCTCTCTGCCCTGACTGCTCCGGCTCCTCGACCTTCGGCCGACCGGGACCGCACACCCCACGGCCGTTGCTGCTCCGGGCTGCGGTGCCGGGAGGGTTGAGGGTCCCTCCCAGGCGCCGCGGCCCGCGGGTGTTTCCGGGGCGTCCTCGGACCTCTGCCCGCCGACCGTCCGTTCGGCCGGTTTCGATCGCCGCCCGGCGCCCCAGGTACCCTCGCTCACGTGCCCTCCATGAACGAGCTGGTCCGCCAGCACACCGCCCTCAGCGCCTCCGATCTGGAGTGGCTGCACCTGCTGGTGTCGGAGTGGCAGCTGCTTTCCGATCTCTCCTTCGCCGATCTGGTCCTGTGGGTGCCCACCCGCGACGGCACGCGGTACGTCTCGGTCGCCCAGATGCGCCCCAACACGGGCCCCACCTCGTACCAGGACGACATGGTCGGCCATCTCGTCCCGCGCGGCCGCCGCCCCATGCTGGACGCAGCCCTGGACGAGGGCCGGATCGTGCGCGAGGGGGATCCCGAGTGGCGCGAGGAGGTCCCGGTCCGGGTCGAGTCCATCCCCGTGCGGCGCGAGGGCCGGGTCCTCGGCGTCATCGCGCGCAACACCAATCTGCTGACCGTGCGGACCCCGAGCCGCCTGGAGCTCACCTACCTCCAGAGCGCCTCAGACCTCGCCCAGATGATCGCGGCGGGCTCCTTCCCCTTCCCGGACCAGCAGGTCGACATGGACGCCTCACCCCGTGTCGGCGACGGGCTGATCAGGCTGGACGCCGACGGAATCGTCCAGTACGCATCCCCGAACGCGCTGTCGGCCTACCACCGCATGGGCCTCGCGTCGGATCTCGTCGGCCATCACCTCGGGAAGACCACCGCGGAACTCGCCCCGACCCGGGGTCCCGTGGACGAGGCGCTCGTCAAGGTGGCCAGCGGCTGGGCGCCGCGTGAGTTCGAGATCGAGGCGCGCGACGGGGTGATCCAGTTCCGCGCTATCCCGCTCAAGCCCAAGGGCACGCGTATAGGTTCGCTGGTCCTGCTCCGGGACGTCACCGAACTGCGGCGCCGCGAACGCGAGTTGATGACCAAGGACGCGACCATCCGGGAGATCCACCACCGGGTGAAGAACAACCTCCAGACGGTTGCCGCCCTGCTCCGTCTCCAGGCCCGCCGCATCGAGTCCGCGCGTGGGCGCGAGGCGCTCGAGGAGGCCGTCAGGCGGGTGGGCTCCATCGCGATCGTGCATGAGACGTTGTCCCAGAACCTGGACGAGCGGGTGGAGTTCGACGAGATCGCCGACCGGGTGCTCGCGATGGTCGCCGAGATCTCGCCCGGCTCGGTGGCCGGCCGGCGCAGCGGACGCTTCGGGATCCTGGACGCGGAGGTCGCGACCCCGCTCTCCATGGTGCTGACCGAGGTCCTGCAGAACGCCCTCGAACACGGCTTCCGCCCGGGCGACACCGGCACCGTCGAGGTCTCGGCGGTCCGTGGTGGCACGACGAAGGAGGCCCGTCTGCTGGTCACCGTCCAGGACGACGGGGTCGGCCTGCCCGAGGGCTTCGACCCGCACACGGCGGGCAACCTCGGCCTGCAGATCGTACGGACGCTGGTGGAAGGCGAGTTGGGCGGCACCTTCGACATGGTCCCGGCCCCGGAGCGCGGTACCCGGGTGATCCTGGACATCCCGGTCCGCTCGCAGAAGTGAGGGCGGCGCGGCTGAACCGCACCGGACAGCAATGAGCCCCGGACCACAAGTGGCCCGGGGCTAAAGCTCAGTTGTCAGCTATTTGCTGCGCATCGTGGGTACTGCGCGCTGCGGCTCGGGGGCGGGAGATGCGTACTCGCTGTACGCGCCGCCAAGCCCAGGCTCGTACGGGGCGGGTGCGTCAGGCGGAGGCCTGACGAGCCCGGTTGCGGGCGGCGCGGCGCTTCATGGCGCGGCGCTCGTCCTCGCTGAGACCACCCCAGACGCCGGAGTCCTGACCGGACTCGAGCGCCCACTGCAGACACTGCTCCATAACCGGGCAGCGACGGCAGACGGCCTTGGCTTCCTCGATCTGCAGCAGCGCAGGACCGGTGTTGCCGATGGGGAAGAAGAGCTCGGGGTCTTCCTCGCGGCAAACGGCGTTGTGACGCCAGTCCATGGCTGCTACCTCTCCGTGGTATTACGTGCAGATTGCTTGTGAATGTGAACGCTTTCACGAATCCCTCAACAAGTGAAGGGCCGACCGTCAGACTCACTGACGTGGTCCTGTGGATTGAGGAGGGGTTCGGGCTCTCTGTGGGGCCGATGAAGCGGGCCGTCCCGAGCGCCACGTAGAGACTCGCAAACCTCAGCGGCGGATACAACCCCTTCCGGAAAGTTTTTTTTGATTCCTTGGTGTCGACTCGGTCACAGCCGTACTTCCAAGGGGTGGACCCTGGCCTAAACGTTCGAGTGAAAGGACTTTAGCCCCTTCTGCTCACACAATCACACGCAGTGCACGGCGTACGCCTGTGAACGTCACGCTCGTACGCAGTCCTAGGTGGTCGCCGTCCATCTGAAGGGGCAGGGGGACCTTCGAATGCAAGGTGAAGTCACTCAGGTCGTGCAGTGAGACCACATGCTTGCCGCGGGGCCCCTGTTCGGGGGACGAAGTGAGCAACTGGGTCGCATATCGGGCAACCGACACCGTGGACACACGGCTGAGGCCGAGCACGTCGAGCCCGGTATCGAACGAGGCCTTAGGTGACGCGTACACCGGACGATTGCCGAGAAACGTCCAGGGCGCCGTGTTGCAGATTATGGACAGGACGAGATCGGTGACCGGCTCCTCCCCGTCCCGCTCCAGAGTGATCGTTCCGTGCCTGCGGTTCGGTTCGTCCAGAAACTGACGCACCATCTGGCGTAGATACAGCGCATGGGTCGAGCGCTTGCCCCGCTCCCGCTGCTGCTCGACCCGGCCGACCACGCCCGCGTCGAAGCCGAGGCCGGCGTTGAAGGTGAACCAGCGGGAGGGCACCGCCTCGTCCGGAGTGCCCGGCGTGCCGGCGGCGAGGCCGAGGCCGACCGTGCGCTCACGCTTCTCGCGCAGGGCGTCGAGGATGGCGCCGGTGGCCTCCACCGCGTCGTTGGGCAGGCCCAGGGCGCGGGCGAAGACATTGGTCGAGCCGCCGGGGACCACGGCGAGGAGCGGAAGCCGGTCGGGGTCGGGCCCGTGGTGCAGCAGTCCGTTCACGACCTCGTTGACCGTGCCGTCGCCGCCGAGCGCGACCACCAGCTCGATGTCCTCGCTCTCCGCGGCCAGGCGGCCGAGGTCGCGTCCGTGTCCGCGGTACTCCGTGGTGACCGCCTCGAGCTTCATCTCACTCGCGAGCGCGTGGATCAGAACGTCACGAGTGCGCGCACTTGTGGTGGTAGCTGCCGGATTGACCACGAGAAGTGCACGCATGGATTGCAGGGTACCTACTGGGCGGTACTCGGCCCAGACCGAGGTAGGGATCCGGTAAGAGGGAGGGCCGTGGCCTTGGGCACAGTCGCGGCGAAGGGGCCGGCGGCGGGCGTCCGCCCGGCCGATACCCTTCAGGGGTGAGCGCTGAGCAGAACCCCACCCGTGAGACCCCCGACTCCGAGCCCCGTGCCGGGCGGCTGATCGCCGCGGCGGTGCTGGCGGGACTGGAGGGGCTCGCCCTGGTCGTCGCCGGGGCCTGGATTCTCGTGCTGGGCCTGACGGGCTCGCCGGACGACCGTGAGCAGGCCGTCACCGGCGGCGTCACCCTGATCGTGCTCGCGCTGCTGCCCCTGCTGGCCGCGCGCGGTCTGCTGCTGCGGCGCAGCTGGAGCCGGGGACCCGCCGTCATCACGCAGATCATGGCGCTGCCCGTGGCCTACAACCTGCTCCAGGCCGACAGCATGGCGATCCCGGGCGGCATCGCGCTCGCGGTCGTCGCGGTCGCGGCACTGGTACTCCTCGTGAACCCGGCGACGACCCGGGCGCTGGGCATCCGAGGACCCGGGAACGCGGAGAACCCGAAGTAGCCGGTCGGGCCCCGGCCGGTTCGGGTACGCGGGGCGACCGGATTCCGGTCGCCCCGCGTCACTCCTCGACCAGCAACTTCTCCCGCAGCTGCGCCAGCGTCCGGGCCAGCAGACGCGAGACATGCATCTGCGAGATGCCGACCTCCTGCGCGATCTGCGACTGCGTCATGTTCCCGAAGAAGCGGAGCAGCAGGATGCGCTTCTCCCGCGGCGGAAGATCCTCGAGCAGCGGCTTCAGCGACTCCCGGTACTCGACACCCTCCAGTGCCTCGTCCTCCGCGCCGAGGGTGTCCGCGACCGCGGGGGACTCGTCGTCCGTGTCCGGGACGTCCAGGGACAGCGTCGAGTACGCGTTGGCGGACTCGAGGCCCTCCAGGACCTCCTCCTCCGAGATGGCCAGCTTCTGGGCCAGTTCGTGCACGGTGGGGGAGCGGCCGTGCTGCTGGGAGAGCTCGGCCGTGGCCGTCGTCAGGGCCAGGCGCAGTTCCTGCAGGCGCCTCGGGACCCGCACCGCCCATCCCTTGTCACGGAAGTGGCGCTTGATCTCGCCGACGACCGTCGGGGTCGCGTAGGTGGAGAACTCGACTCCGCGTTCCGGGTCGAAGCGGTCGACCGACTTGATCAGCCCGATCGTGGCGACCTGGGTGAGGTCGTCCAGGGGCTCGCCCCGGTTGCGGAAGCGGCGTGCGAGGTGCTCGACGAGCGGCAGATGCATCCGGACCAGCTGGTTGCGCAGCTCCGCGTACTCGGCGCTGCCCTCCTTCAGCTTGCGCAGCTCGACGAACATGGCCCGCGCTCCGGTGCGGTCCTGTGGGTCGTGCTGGGCGCCACCCGGCACGCTCTGCTCGGCGTTTCGCTCGTGCTCGCTCATCGTCCCGCCCGTCACCCTTCCCCAGGCCGTCGGCTCCTCCCCCGGTCCCGACTCGGCTCGAGCGGAGGGGCCTTCATGAACAGGGGAGGCCCCGCTCACTCCGGACGACGTGCTCCGCGTGGCACCGCCGCTCGCCCGTCGGCCGCCGCCCCGGACGGGGAGCGCCTCGCCCGCCGCGGCCGAACCCACCGGGGGTGCCGCGAGCGCCGAAGCCTCGTCCTCCGGGTGCGGACGGGCCTGCTCGGGGATGCCGTCCACGCCTTCCGCCATGCGCCGCGACCCGCTCGGGCCGCCGTCGTTCCCGGCGGAGAGCTCTTGTGTGCCGCGCTCTTCGTCCCGCACCGGCCCGTCCCCGTTCGTCACGCCGGCCCGGGTCCCGCGCCGCGCTGTTTGTAGAGGCTGATGGACACGGTCTTGTCGTCGGCGACCGCGGAGGAGACCTTGCCGGCCAGGGCCGACAGAACGGTCCAGGCGAAGGTGTCCCGCGAGGGGGCGTGACCGTCCGTCGTGGGAGCCGAGACGGTCACCTCGAGCGAGTCGTCGATGAGCCGGAAGACGCAGCTGAGCACCGAGCCCGGCACGGCCTGCTGCAGCAGGATCGCGCAGGCCTCGTCGACGGCGATGCGCAGGTCCTCGATCTCGTCGAGGGTGAAGTCCAAACGGGCCGCGAGACCGGCCGTGGCCGTGCGCAGCACCGACAGGTAGGCACCCGCTGCCGGAAGCCGGACTTCCACGAAGTCCTGGGTCGCGGGGTCGCCTGCGATCTGGGACACCCTCACCTCCAAGGTGGTACAAGCATTTTCGGGGGCCGAGGGTCGCCCCTCGGGGTAACGCCCTATGTGGTTCAGCGGTGACGCTATCGCGCCGGCGGCTTTCCTGTCCCCGGGACCCCGACCCCTGCTGTCACTCATAGTAAACACATGAATACGCACAGTGGCTAGAGGTCTGCGGGCCCAATCGGGAAGAGCGTGCGCCGGTTTGACGTACCCAGACGTCAGACCGCCGAACCGTCCTGATCCAGAGTCACACGAGCAGGGATCCTCCGGTCAGACGAGTACATGGTCGACGAAGCACCAGCGCCACTCCTCGCCCGGCTCGAAGGTGCGCATCACGGGGTGGCCGCTCTCGTTGTGGTGCGACGTCGCATGTCGCAGGGGCGAGGAGTCGCAGCAGCCGACGTGCCCGCACTCGAGGCACAGCCGCAGCTGCACCGGGTGAGTACCGGCGGCGAGGCACTCCAGGCATGTCGCGCTCCGGGGCTCGGGCTCGGGGTGCGGCAGCGCGTTGGCGTGCGTGCACTGTTTCATGATGGCCAGGTTACGACGGGTCCGCGCGAAGCCGCGCGGAGATCCCGGCAGGCAGGGCCGGGAAAACCGTGGGGACGACGAGGGCGGGCGAGGACGATGAACGTGTTGCCGTTGCTGTTGCTGGTGGCGGGGAGTGCCACCGTGGCCGGATTGGCGCGGCGCACCCCGGTGCCCGCGCCGCTGTTGCTCGTCGCGGCGGGTCTCGCGGTCTCGTACCTGCCGGGCGTGCCCGGTTACACCCTCGACCCCGAGGTCGTGCTGCCTCTGGTGCTTCCCCCGCTGCTGTACACGGCGGCCACCGACAGCTCGTACCTGGACCTGAGGGCGCAGATGCGGCCCGTGGCGCTGCTGTCCGTCGGCTACGTGCTGTTCGCGACGCTCGCGGTGGGCTGGGCGGTGTACCTGATCGTGCCGGGCATGCCGCTGACCGCCGCACTGGTGCTGGGCGCCGTGATCGCGCCGCCGGACGCGGTCGCGGCGACGGCGGTCGCGCGGCGGGTGGGGCTGCCGTCGCGGATCACCACGATCCTGCAGGGCGAGTCGCTGGTGAACGACGCCACCGCGATCACCGCGTACAAGGTGGCCCTCGCCGCCGCGGTCGGCGAGGGCGCGACCTGGGCGGACGGGACGCGGGAGTTCCTGGTGGCGGCGTTCGGCGGTGTGGCGGTCGGTCTGCTGCTGATGATGCCGATCCACTGGCTGCGCACCCACCTGAAGGAGGCGCTGCTGCAGAACACCCTGTCCCTGCTGATCCCGTTCGTCGCCTACGGCGCCGCGGAGTGGGTCCATGCGTCCGGGGTGCTCGCCGTGGTCGTCGTCGCCCTCTACCTCGGCTACCACAACTGGCAGGTCGACTTCGCGACCCGGCTCCAGGAGGAGGCGGTGTGGAAGATGGTCGCGTTCGTCCTGGAGTCGGCGGTGTTCGCGCTCATCGGACTGCAACTGCCGGTCGTCCTGAGAGGACTCGGCGCGTACGAGGGCCTGCGCGCGGCCTGGTACGCGTTGGCCGTGTTCCTGGTGGTCGTCCTGTCGCGGTTCGTGTGGGTGTACCCGGTGACCCATGTGCCGCGCGCACTGTTCAGACGCATCCGGGAGCGCGAGGAGGGCCAGACCTGGAAGGGGTCGTTCGTCATCGGCTGGGCCGGGATGCGGGGCGTGGTCTCGCTCGCCATCGCCTTCTCGATCCCCCGGACGATGCACGACGGCAGTGCCTTCCCCTTCCGCAATCTGATCCTCTTCCTGACCTTCACCACGGTGATCGGCACGCTGGTGGCGCAGGGGCTGAGCCTGCCCCCGCTGATCCGGTTGCTGCGGCTGCCGGGGCGTGACGCGCAGGCGGAGACCCTCGCGGAGGCCAACGCCCAGGCGCAGGCTTCCCGGGCGGCGGAGACCCACCTCGAGGCGCTTCTCGACGACGAGCGCAACGCCCTGCCGCCGCCGCTCGCGGACCGGCTGCGCATGGTCCTGGAACGCCGGCGCAACGCGGTCTGGGAGCGGCTCGGTTCGGTGAACCCGGTCACCGGCGAGACACACGACGACACCTATCGCCGGCTGTCCCGTCAGATGATCGGGGCGGAGCGGGAGGTCTTCGTGCGGCTCCGCAACCACCGCTACATCGACGACGAGATGCTCCGCACGCTGCTGCGACGGCTCGACCTGGAGGAGGCGGCGGCCTACCGGGAGACCGCTTGAGCCGGTGCGCCGGCCACCGCGTCCCGGGTCCGTCGTTCGGATCAGGCCGGCCGGGGGAGACCGCGCCGCTCGGGTCGCCGTGATCCGAACGGCAGGCCCTACGGGAGGGGCCTGCCCGTGATCACGGCGGCCAGCGTCGTCCCGCGCGTGAACGCGCCCCGCTCGGTCAGGGCGACAAGTCCGTACAGCAGCTTGGCGACATAGAGACGTTCCACCGGCAGGCCGTGGCGGGCCCCGAAGTCGTCGGCGAAGGCCTCGAGTTCACCGGGTACGCGGGCGTAGCCGCCGAAATGGAAGCGGGTGTCCAGGGTCCAGGTGCCGCGGCGGGCGCCGAAGGCGCTCCTCTGCAGAGCCTCCACGTCCGCGGCCAGGAAGTCGCCCTTGAGCACCGGTATCCCCAGGGCCCGCTGGCCGGGGGCGAGACCCGCGGCCAGACCGGCCAGTGTGCCGCCGGTACCGCAGGCGACCGCGACCACGTCGGCCCGGCCGCGCAGTTCCTCGCCGAGGGCCGCGCAGCCGCGGACGGCGAGGGAATTGCTGCCGCCCTCCGGCACCACGTAGGCGTCCTGCGCATCCGTCTCCCGCAGGATGTGCGCCAGGACCTCCGGCTCTTCCTTGCGCCGGTACGTCGATCTGTCGACGAAGTGCAGCCGCATGCCGTCGGCGGCGCACCGCGCGAGGGAGGGGTTCAGCGGACGGTCGGCCAGCTCCTGGCCGCGGACCACCCCGATGGTGTCCGTCGCCAGCAGGCGGCCCGCGGCGGCCGTCGCCCGCAGATGGTTGGAGTAGGCGCCGCCGAAGGTGAGCAGGTCCCGGCCGGCCGCCGCCCCCAGGTTCGGAGCGAGCTTGCGCCACTTGTTGCCCACGAGGTCCGGGTGGATCAGGTCGTCCCGCTTGAGCAGCAGGCGGACACCGTGCCGCGCGAAGCGCTCGTCCGCGACCTCCTGCAGGGGCGACGGCAGCGACGGGCGCAGCGCCGACGCCTCGAGCGCTTCGGGATGCGGCACATCGGGGCTGGTCACCCGGCCATTGTCGGACACCGGAAGCAGGCGGCGCCGCCCGGTGCGCGCCGGCCCGGGTCACTTCAGGCGGTCGCGGATCCGGCCCCTGAGCCATGTCATCGAAAAGCCCCTCGGATCGACCTTGCCCGGCTGCCACTCCAGATGGCCGATCACCGAGCGCTCCGACCAGCCGTGGTGGCGGCAGATCGCCGCGGCCGCCTTCTCGATCGCGTCGAGCTGCGCCGTGGGCCAGGGGTCCTTGCCGTCGCCGAGGTTCTCGCACTCGAAGCCGTAGAAGTGACGGTTGCCGTCGGTGTTCGCCTCGTTCGCCCGGGGCAGCGCCTTCTCGGCGACGACCGCGCGCAGCACGTCGTCGTCGCCGAGCCCGGCGTGGTTGGCGCGGCCGTGGCCCACCAGGTGCACCGCACCGTCCTTGGTGATCACGCCGTGGCACAGCGGTCCCGGCAGCCCCGCCCTTCCGTCGCGGCAGACCGACACGGCCCGTTCGGCGCCCGGGATCGCGGTGTGGTGGATCACGACACCGTGGACCGGGCCCCAAGGGCCTTGGTGATTGCGGTTGTGGTGCTCCCAGTCGCCGACCTCGACGACGGTGAGGCCCGCCGCCCTGAGCCGGTCGAGGAGCGTGCCCGCGGTCATGGGTGGGGCCACGGCCGCCTCCTTCGCGCTGCGTGACGGGCGCCGGTCGCGTCCGCCTCGTGGAGCCGCTTGTACCGGCGGCGGCCCTGCTCGCGCCAGCCGTTCGCACGGTGTGCGAGCCGATCCGGTCAGCGCCCGGAACGACGCGACGGGGCCGCCCGACCAGGGAGTTCACACCCGGTCCCGCACCGGCGAGGCCCTGCCGGGCAGCGGCTCCCCAGTGTGCCCAGGCCGATGGTGATCCATTCCCGCTCTTTTGGGTAATGGCACGGACACGCTCCGTGCTGAAGGCTTGTTCCCGCAGATCACAGCATGATCGGGAGGGGCATTCTCTATGTCGGTAGGCGAAGAGGTCCGCGCTGAGGGCGACAAGCCGCAGCAGAGTCTCGGCACCACGGCCGCGCGGAACCTGGCCACCACCACCAAGTCCGCACCACAGATGCAGGAGATCACCTCACGGTGGCTGCTGCGCATGCTGCCGTGGGTGGACGTCCAGGGTGGTGCGTACCGTGTGAACCGCCGCCTGGCCTACTCGGTGGGCGACGGCCGCGTGACGTTCGTGAAGACCGGCGACCAGGTCACGGTCATCCCGGCCGAGCTGGGCGAACTGCCCGCGCTGCGCGAGTACGAGGACCTGGAGGTGCTCGGCGAACTCGCCCGGCGGTGCCAGCAGCGGAGGTTCGCGCCGGGCGACGTGCTGGCCGAGTTCGGCAGCCAGGCGGACGAGGTGTTCCTCCTCGCACACGGCAGGGTCGAGAAACTCGGTACGGGACCCTACGGGGACGACGCGGTGCTCGGGGTGCTCGCCGACGGCGCGTACTTCGGCGAGCAGGCACTGCTCGACCCGGACGCCATCTGGGAGTACACGGCTCGAGCGGTCACCGCCTGCACGGTGCTCGCGCTGCCGCGCCGGGACGTCGAGCAGATCGCCGAGCGCACCGGATCGCTGCGCGAACACCTCCGGGAGCAGCGTTCGATCCCCGAGCAGCGCACCAACAAGTACGGCGAGAAGGAGATCGACCTCGCCGCGGGCCACAGCGGCGAACCGGACATCCCGCACACCTTCGTCGACTACGAGGCCGCGCCCCGCGAGTACGAACTGAGCATCGCCCAGACCGTCCTGCGCATCCACACCCGCGTGGCCGACCTCTACAACCAGCCCATGAACCAGACCGAGCACCAGTTGCGGCTCACGGTCGAGGCGCTCAAGGAGCGCCAGGAGCACGAGCTGATCAACAACCGCGACTTCGGTCTGCTCCACAACTGCGAGTACGACCAGCGGCTGCAGCCGCACGACGGCGTGCCGGGCCCCGACGACCTGGACGAGCTGCTCAGCAGGCGGCGCGGCACCAAGCTGCTCCTCGCCCACCCGCGCGCGATCTCCGCGTTCGGCAGGGAGCTCAACAAGCGCGGGCTCGTGCCCGAGACCGTCGACCTCGGGGGCAACCGCATCCCCACCTGGCGGGGGGTGCCGATCTTCCCGTGCAACAAGATCCCGGTGAGCGACGCCCGTACGACCTCGATCATCGCCATGCGTACCGGTGAGGAGGACCAGGGTGTGGTCGGCCTCAGGCAGTCGGGAATCCCCGACGAGATCGAGCCGAGCCTGTCGGTGCGTTTCATGGGCATCAACGAGCAGGCGATCATCAGCTATCTGGTGACGGGCTACTACTCGGCCGCCGTTCTCGTGCCCGACGCCCTGGGCGTCCTGGAGAACGTCGAGATCGGCCGTTGGAGGTGACGCCACCCACACCCGGCAGTCCGTGTCCCCGCCCGTCGGGGCGGGTACACCCTCGGGGTACCACCGGCCGGGCGGCAGCCGAGGCGTCACGTCCGCAGACACTACGAGGCGGTTCCATGGCTGAGGTCCTCACGGGGAGGTTCCATGGGTGAGTTCCTGACGGAGCCGAAGCAGACCCCGACGCTCGGACGGCGCGGCCCGGCAGGACCGCCGGGCCGGTCCCGCCCGGTGCCGCGCCGGGCGACACCGTCCGACGGGCACGAGGCCACGGCGATCCTGGACCGCGCACGCGACGTGGTCGACCCGGAGCTGCGCCGGGCCGTCGACTCGCTGCCCGGTGCGATGCGCCGCATCGCGCGCTACCACTTCGGCTGGGAGCACGCGGACGGCACACCTGCCAACGGCAATGCGGGCAAGGCGATACGGCCCGCGCTCGTGCTCACCGCGGTCCGCGCCCTCGGCGGTCGCGAGGCCGTGGCGGTGGGGGCCGCCGCGGCCGTCGAACTCGTCCACAACTTCACGCTGCTGCACGACGACGTGATGGACAGGGACGCCACCCGCAGACACCGCCCCACCGTCTGGACGGTGTTCGGCGACGCCGACGCCATCCTCGCCGGGGACGCACTGCAGGCGCTGGCCCTGCGGATGCTGGCCGAGGACCGGCATCCCGCGGCGGCGGCCGCGGCGGCCCGGCTCGCGGCCTGCGTGGTCGAGCTGTGCGCCGGTCAGCACGCCGACACGGCCATGGAGCGCAGCGACCCCGACGAGGTCACCCTCGACGATGTGCTCGACATGGCCGAGGCGAAGACGGGCGCCCTGCTCGGCTGCGCCTGCGCGGTCGGTGCGCTGTACGCCGGGGCGGACGACGAGGACGTCGAGGCGCTGGACGCCTTCGGCCGGGAGGCGGGGCTCGCCTTCCAGCTCATCGACGACGTGATCGGGATCTGGGGCGACCCCGGCAGCACGGGCAAGCCGGCCGGGGCGGACCTCATGGCCCGCAAGAAGTCGCTGCCCGTGGTCGCCGCGCTCGCCTCCGGCACCCCGGCGGCGGCCGACCTGGCCGAGCTGTACCGGGGGCCGTACCGGGAGGGGGAGTTGGAGCGCACGGTCCTCGCCGTCGAGCAGGCGGGCGGCCGTGACTGGGCGCAACAGCAGGCGGCCGACCGGATGGGCCGGGCGATGCACGAGCTGTCCCGGGCGATTCCCGATCCCGAGGCTGCGGGCGGTCTGCTGGCGCTGGCCGAGTTCGTGACCCGGCGCAGCACCTGACCGCCGGGCCGCAGGACCCCGGAGCCCTGGTGCCGCGCGGCTCCTGACCCCGCGCGGCATCCATGGCTCCGGACGGGGCGGGCCCCGCACATCCCCGTGTTGTGCGGGGCCCGATCCCCTTTCCCGGAGCCCTTCCCCGCCGCCGGCGTGCCCTCGGCGGCACTGCCCCCACGACGCTCGATATTCTCAACTCCCGTAAGTTCAGCGTCGCTTGACACGAGGAGCAGATAGATGGGTGTGGCGATCCGGGCGGCGGGCCAGGACGACAGGGAACTGGTCGTCCGGCTGCTGGACGAGGCGTTCCGGGACGATCCGGTCAGCAGCTGGGTCTTTCCGGACGAGGAGCACCGGCGTACGACGCACCACAGGCTGATGGCCGCGTTCACCGACATCGTGCTCGCCGAGGGGCACATCGACGTGACCGAGGACGGCACGGCGTGCGCGCTGTGGCTGTCCGTCCCGGCCGGCGACCACTCCGGTGAGGAGGACGCGGACGGCGCCGCGCGCTTGCGTGAGGAGGTCGACCCGGAGAACGAGCGGGTCGAACTCATAGCGCGGCTCATGGCCGAGTCGCATCCCGCGGACCGTGGCCACGAGTACCTGTGGATGATCGGCGTGGCACCGGGGAGCCAGGGCGAGGGCCTGGGCACCGCGCTCATCCAGCACGTCCTCGACCGCTGCGACCGCGACGGGCTGCCGGCGTATCTGGAGGCGAGCAGCGTTCGCAGCACCAGGCTGTACGAACGGCTCGGGTTCGCCTTCGAGGGGCCCGCCCTGGACCTTCCGGACGGCCTGCGGATGTGGCCGATGTGGCGCGATCCGCGCTGATCCGGAGCGTGGGGGGCGCATGTGCGGTGCCCGCCCTACCCTGAGGACATGGGCAGCGAGGACAGGGTCTGCCCCGCGTGCGGGCAGCACGTCGCCACGGTGGTACGGCGGCACAAGACGCTCGGCGCGTTTGTGCCCGTATGGCGCCCCGGCCCCTGCCGGAACCCGCAGTGCGCGGCGTACGTGGCGTCGACGGCCGACGCGTCGTACCGTGCGTCGCCTAGGGTCGGCGCCATGCACGAACCACTTCTGCACCTCACCGAGCGCTCCTTGTGGGAGGCCGCCCGCGCGAGCGGCAGCTACGAGATGTCGACCCGCGGCCGCACCCTCCAGGAGGAGGGCTTCATCCACTGCTCACTGCGCCACCAGGTCCCGCAGGTGGCGCACCGGCTCTACGGGGAGCACGCCGCGTCCGGCGAACTGGTCCTTCTCGTCATCGATCCGCAGCGTCTGACCGCCCCCGTGCGCTACGAGTCGATGCGACCCGGAGGTGAGGAGTTCCCGCACGTGTACGGGCCGATTCCGGTGTCCGCCGTGGTGGACGTGGAGGGCTGGGGCAACGGGGAGTCGACGCAGGCCTGAGCGCGGCGGTGGACGGCGCGGTGCGGCCGTCGGGCGATCGGGGCGCGCAGAGGCCCGGGACGTCATGCCCAAGCGGCGCCCGCGGCGACGGCCCGCGCCGCACTCGGGCGGCTACGGCGGGGACGCGTCAGTCCCTTGGCCACACAGGGCGGTATCGCCGCGAGCTGCTCGTGCGACCGCGAACGGTACGCGCTCGGAGACTCGCCCACCAGCTCCGTGAACCGCGTGCTGAACGATCCCAGCGAGGTGCATCCCACGGCGAGACAGACCTCCGTGACGGTCAGATCGCCGCGCCGCAGCAACGCTTTGGCGCGCTCGATGCGCCGGGTCATGAGGTAGCCGTACGGGGTCTCCCCGTAGGCCGCGCGGAAGCTGCGCTGGAAGTGCCCCGGTGACATCAGCGCGGTGCGGGCGAGCGCGGCCACGTCCAGCGGTTGCGCGTACTCACGGTCCATCCGGTCGCGCGCCCGTCGCAGCCGGACCAGGTCGTCGATGTCCACGGCCTCAGCATGGCACGCGGCACTGACATCGATGCTGATACTCCGGTTCCGGTGGCCGTGGCTCGGGCACCGACCGACGCCCTGCTGGGCTCCGCGCCCGTCGGCACCCGGCGGCGTCAAGCGCGGCAAGATCCACCGGGCACGTTCTAACCTACTCGGGTGACCACCGAGCTGACCTTCCTCGCGCGGATGTCCCATCGTGGCCGGGAGATCAGCGGGCCCCGGTTGCGCGGGCTGCTCGCCCTGCTCGCCGAAGAGCCGCGCGCCGGATGCAGCTCGGCCCGGCTGGTCGACGGGCTGTGGCCGGACGAGCAGCCGGCGAACCCGACCAAGGCCCTGCAGGTGCTCGTCTCCCGGGCCCGTTCCCAGCTCGGCGCCGACGTCATCGCCGCCACCGCCACGGGCTACCGGCTCACCCTGGACGCCGAGGCCGTCGACACCTCCGCCGTGCTGCTCGCCGCCACCCGGGCGGCCCGCGCCGCCCGCGACGGCGACCACGGCGCCGCCCTCGCGCACGCCGAGGCGGGGCTCCTCCACTGGGACGGCCCGCCCGGCGACGACGGCCCGGACGACCCGGTCTCGGCTCTGCGGGCGGCGCGTGCGACGACGTACACCGCCCTGGTCCGCGCGCGGGCTCTCGCCCTTGCCCGCCTCGGCCGGCACGCCGACGCGGTCCAACCTCTCACCACGCTCGCATCCGCTCATCCGCGAGACGAGGAGATTCTCGCCGAACTGCTGCGCAGCGAGGCGGCCGGCGCAGGACCGGCCGCCGCGCTGACCCGCTACGACAGCTACCGCCGGGCCCTGCGGGACGACCTCGGCACCGATCCCGGCCCCGCCCTGCGCTCGGTCCACCAGGAGTTGCTGCGCGACGAGGCGCCGAGCGTGCGCCGCGGCATCCCGCACGAGCCGAACCCGTTGCTCGGCCGCGCCGACGACATCGCCGCCGTGTCCGGGCTGCTGCGTACCTCGCGGGTCGTCTCGATCGTCGGTGCGGGCGGTCTGGGCAAGACCCGCCTCGCGCAGGTGGTCGGGCGTGAGGCCGAGCAGAAGGCGGTGCACTTCGTGCCCCTCGCGGGCGTCACACGGGACGAGGACGTGCTCGCCGAGGTCGCCGCGGCCCTGGGCGTCGGGGAGGTCCTGCATCCGGACCTGCTCGGCGGCATCGCCGGCGCCCTCGGCGCCGGCCCCGCGCTGCTCGTGCTCGACAACTGCGAACAGGTGGTGCGCGGCGTCGCCGAACTCGTTCGCGGCCTCGTCGCCCTCACCCGTGACCTTCGCGTGCTCACCACCAGCCGCGCCCCGCTCGGCCTGAGTTCCGAAGCGGTCCACCTGCTCCCCGAGTTGAGCCTCGCGACCACGGTCGAGCTGTTCGGGCAGCGGGCGCGGGCGGCCCGGCCGGGCGTCGAGCTCCCGTCCGGCACCGTCGAGGAGCTGTGCCGCCGCCTCGACGGGCTGCCCCTCGCCGCGGAACTGGCCGCGGCCCGCGTCCGAGTCCTGTCCGTACCCGAGATCGTCCGCCGCCTCGACGACCGGTTCGCCCTGTTGCGCGGCGGTGCCCGGGACGCGCCCGAACGGCACCGCACGCTGCTCGCCGTCGTCGACTGGAGCTGGCACCTCCTCGACGGGACCGGGCAGCGGGCCCTGCGCGCCCTGTCCGTCTTCCCCGACGGATTCACGGCGGAGACGGCGGAGCATCTCGTGGGCGGTGCCGAGGTGCTCGAGGACCTCGTCGACCAGTCGCTGCTCAAGGTCGTGGACACGCCGATCGGCGCTCGGTTCCGCATGCTGGAGACCGTGCGGCAGTTCAGCACCGACCGCCGCGCCGAGGCCGGCGAGGCGGAGCAGGTGACCGGGCAGTTCCTCTCCTGGGCAAGGGAGTTCGGCCTCGCCCGGCACACGTCCGTGTCCGATGCGGACTCCTTCCTCGACCTCGATCCGGTCCGCGCCGAACAGGACAACCTGCTGCACGCGCTGCGCCTGGCCCTCGCCCGGGACGACGCGCCCACGGTGGTGGCGTGCGCCGCGGTGCTCGGCGGACTGTGGAACATAGAGCCCCGCTACACCCGCGTGGCCGCGCTCATCCAGGAGACCGGCCATCTGCTGAGCCACTTCCGGCCCGGGCCCGCGCTCGTGGAGGCCACCCGGACCGCCGCCGCGCTGTTCGCCGCCGACCTGTTCCTGCTCCAGGGCGAGAGCACCCCCGCGCTGCGCTTCGTGACCGTACTGCGCCGTCTGCCGCCCGCTCCGCCCGACACCGTCCCCCGCGCCGTGGCCGCCGTCCTCGCCGACGTGCCCGCCGTGCTCGTGCCGGGCCGCGGTACGACCTCGCACACCGCGCCGCAGGCGGCCGCGGTCGCCGAGACCGTCACCGGCTACGTACTCGAGGCGCGGGGCGACATCGAGGGTGCTCTCGCCGCCGCCGACCGGATGCTCGAAGCCGTCGGGGACGGGAGCCGGCTCGTCGTCCGGCTTCTCGCCCACTCCCGGGTCAGCGAGCTCAGTCTGAAGCTGGAGCAGGGGGAGCGGGCACGGCACCATCTGCGGGTCGCGCTCCACCTCCAGGAGCGGCTGCTCGGCCCCGGACCCGAGGAGATCGGGATCCGCTGGGGGCTCGTCATGGCGTCGCTGCTGCTCGGCGAGGTCGACGAGGCCCAGTACTGGCTGCAGTCGGCGATGTCCCCGGACACCGACGACACCTACGGCCTGGCCACCTTCCAGAGCGGTTTGCGGGCCGAGATCCTGCTCGCCCGCGGCGAGACCGAGGCGGGGCTGCGCATGTGGCGCCGGGCGGCCGAACCGTCCCCGGTGGCCGAGCGGCCGTTCCCGGACACCGAGCCGCCGGGTCTCGAGGCATGGACCCTGGAAGCCCTGGGCGTCGCGGTCGTCGCCCACGCCCAGCACGGCCGTCTCGACCGCGTGGCCGATCTCGTCGGCGAACTGCGGCCCAAACTGCGCACACTGCTGTCCGGTCCGGCCGTCGACCGGCCCGCGTACGCCGCCCATCTCGCCGTCTGCGGGGTGCTGCTCCTCGCGTTCGCCCATGTGCAGCTCGACCGCGGAGCCCCGGCGCAGGCCGCCCGGTCGATCGCTCTCGCCGAACGCTGCCGGCTGCTGCGCACCTTCCAGCCGACGATGTCCTCGGCGCGGGTGAAGCAGGCCCTGGCACACGCCGACGGGGCAGCCTACGAGGACGCCGTGTCCGCGTATGCCGCCCTGGGGCGCGAGGAGTTGAGGGCCGAGGCGCTGATACTGCTCGACGCCGTCGAGACCGCCGGGTGACCGTGCCGCCGTGCCTGCTCACCCCTTGTCGTAGGCCGACCGGGCCCGGAAGTAGCCGAGGACAGTGAGCCCGAGGCACCACGCGACCGCGATCGGCGCGCTGTTGCCGATCTCCGTGCCCATCAGCAGGCCGCGCAGAGTCTCGGTGACCGGGGTGAACGGCTGGTACTCGGCGAACCAGCGCACCGCCGTCGGCATCGAGTCCGTCGGGACGATCGCGCTGCCGAGGAAGGGCAGGAAGGTGAGCGGTGTGGGTGCGTTGCTCGCCGCCTCCACGGTCCTGGCCCGCAGCCCCATGTCGGCCGCCAGCCAGGTCAGGGCCAGGACGACCAGGGTCAGCAGACCGGCGGTGGCCAGCCACTCCAGGGGCGTGGCGTTCGGCCGGAACCCGGTGAGCAGGGCGGCGCCGACGACCAGGACGACGCTGAACAGGGTCTGGACCGCACCTCCGAGGACATGGCCGTTCAGTACGGCCGCGCGGGAGATCGACAGGGTGCGGAACCGGTTGACGATGCCCTCGGTCATGTCCGAGCAGACGGACACCGCGACCGAGACCGAGCCGTAGGTGGTGGCCATGAGGATGATGCCGGGCGCCACGTAGTCGACGTAGTGGCCCTCGGTACCGGGGCCGACGCCGGAGCCGAGCGCGTTGCCGAAGACGTAGACGAACAGCAGCAGCATGACGACGGGGATCGCGACGACCGGGATCGTCATGGACGGGTAGCGCAGGGCGTGCCTGAGGTTGCGGCGCAGCATGGTCGCCGAGTCGGCGACGGCGTAGGAGAGGGTGCTCACCGGAGGGCCTCCTTGCGGACGTCGGCGTCGGCCGCGGGTTGGTGGGAGTGTTCGGTCGTGAGGGTGAAGAAGACGTCGTCGAGGTCGGGGGTGTGCACGCTCAGGCTCTCCGCCTCGATCGCCTCGGCCTCGAGCCGGTCGAGCAGGGACTTGAGCTCCCGGGCGCTGCCGTCGCCGGGGATCTGGAGGGTGAGCGCCTCGTCGTCGAGGGCCGTGCCATGCAGGGCGCGGGCGGCACGTTCGTACTCGGCCGGGTCCGCGAAGCGCAGACGCACATGACCGCCGGGTACGAGCCGTTTGAGCTCCTCGGCGGTGCCCTCGGCGACGAGCCGGCCGCCGTCCAGGACGCCGATGCGGTCGGCGAGCTGGTCGGCCTCCTCCAGGTACTGGGTGGTCAGGAGGACGGTGACCCCGTCGGCGACCAACTCCCGCACGATCTGCCACATGGCGTGACGGCTGCGCGGGTCGAGGCCGGTGGTCGGCTCGTCCAGAAAGATGATGCGGGGATCGCCGACCAAGGTCATGGCGAGATCGAGCCGCCGTCGCATTCCGCCGGAGTAGGCCTCGGGCAGCTTCTGCGCCGCGTCGGTCAGTCCGAACCGTTCGAGGAGTCCGGCGGTGCGGCGACGCCCCTCCTGCCTGCCGAGGTGGTGCAGGTCGGCCATGAGGATCAGGTTCTCCTCGCCGGTGAGCTTCGCGTCGACGGCCGCGAACTGCCCCGTGACCCCGATCCGCGCCCGGACCGCGCGGGGGTCACGGGCGGGGTCGTGGCCGCCGACCGTGATGTGCCCGCCGTCGGCGGCGACGAGCGTCGACAGGATCTGCACGGTGGTGGTCTTGCCGGCGCCGTTGGGGCCGAGCAGCGCGTAGACGGTGCCCTCGGCGACGGCCAGATCGAGGCCGTCGAGGACGACGTGGTCGCCGTAGGCCTTCCGCAGTCCGGTCGCGGTGATCGCGTGTGATGTCGTGGTCATGGAGCAGAGCGTGCGGGCGGCCGCCTTCGGCGCGGTTTCACGGCGGTTTCACCGGCCGGGAACGGCCGTTCCGTGACGAAACCGGGGGCCCACGGGATCCGGGCCCTGGGACGATGCGGCCATGGATTCCGACCCTGCGCACATGCTCACGGCGGCCGTCGACGGGGCGCGCCGCCTGGTCCTGGAGCGCCGGCCGCAGGCCGTCGCCGCCGTGCTCGGTGGCTCGACGGCCGGCGGCCGGGCGACCGCCACGAGCGACCTCGACATCGCCGTGCTGCTGGCGGACGGAGATGTCTCACACCGCGAGACGCTCCGCCGCGAGGGACGTCTCGCGGAGGTGTTCGCCCACACCCGCGCGGGCCTCGCGGAGATCTTCGCGGCGGACCGGGCGAGCCGTCGGGGGACGATGCAGTTCGTCTACGCGGAGTCGGTCCTGCTGCACGATCCGCACGGGCACGCCGCCGCACTGCGGGCCGAGGCGTGCGCCCAGCTGGCGGAGGGTCCCGAACCGCTGACCGCAGAGGAACGCGACGACGCGCGCTACCGGCTCACCGATCTGCTGGACGATCTGGCCGATCTCGACGACCGTCATGAGCAACTGGCCGTCGCCGAGCAGGTGCTGAGCACTGCGGCCGGACTGCTTGCGGGCCATCGCCGTGCATGGAGAGGTGGCGGGAAGTGGCTCCCGCGCCGTCTGACGGCCGCCGATCCCGTGCTGGGCCGTACCCTGCTCGAGGCCCGGCTCACCGTCGCCGAACACGCGGATCCGGCCCCCCTGAGGGCGGCGGCGTACGAGGTTCTCGCCCTGGTGGGCGGGCCCTTGCGGGAGGGGTACCACCGGACGTGGCACGGCGGGGAGAAGCGGGGTTGAGGCGGGCCCGGCGGGAACGCGAAAGGCCCGGCCGACGAATCGGCCGGGCCCCTCGAACGCACCGCGGACCTGCGAGGGTGCACCGCCCGCCGGTCTTCGGTCAGAAGGACCGGTGATCAGGCCTTCTTGGTCTCCCAGAAGATCTTGTCGATCTGGGCGATGTAGTCCAGCGCCTTCTGGCCGGTCGCCGGGTCCTTCGACGCCTTGGCGGCCGAGAGGGCCTTCAGGGTGTCGTTGACCAGCTGGTGCAGCTCCGGGTACTTCTCGAAGTGCGGGGCCTTGAAGTAGTCGCTCCACAGCACCGAGACATGGTGCTTGGCGAGCTCGGCGCGCTGCTCCTTGATGACGGTGGCGCGAGCCTGGAAGTGCGGGTCGTCGTTGGCGGCCATCTTCTCCTGTACGGCCTTCACCGACTCCGCCTCGATGCGAGCCTGGGCCGGGTCGTAGACGCCACAGGGCAGGTCGCAGTGGGCGCTGACCTTGACCGTGGGGGCAAACAGGCGGGAGAGCATGAAGCTGTCCTTCCTCGTGATCGTCTTCTCAGGTGGGACATTACTCCGTAGGGGACGGCTTTTCGCGAGTGCCCCCGTGGGCTTACGTCAAAAGTCCGGGGTCAGACTGGGACTGGTGGAGGATCGGACCGGGGAGGTGCCGGTGATGCCGGAGCTGTCGCAGGAGATCGAGCGCACGAGGACCTTGCTGCCGTTCGGGGTGGCCGAGGTGACGGGACCGTCCATGGTGCCCACGCTGCATCACGGGGACCGGCTCCTCGTCCAGTACGGAGCACGCGTCCGGCCGGGTGACGTGATCGTCCTGCGGCATCCCTTCCAGCAGGACCTGCTGGTCGTCAAGCGCGCGGCACAGCTTCGCGAGGGCGGCTGGTGGGTGCTCGGGGACAATCCGTACGCGGGCGGGGACAGCACCGACTACGGCGCCGTTCCCGAGGAGCTCGTCCTCGGGAAGGTGCGGCTGCGGTACCGGCCGCTCAAGGCGGGTCAGCGCTCGCTCTTCGCGCTGGCGCGCTGGGCGCTCTCCGCGGCCCGCCCGGTGCTCTCGGACCGGTCGGCCTCCAGGCGCTTTCGGGCGCGGTAGGCGGCCACGTTCGCGCGCGTGGCACAGCGGTCCGAGCAGTACCGCCGGGAGCGGTTCGTCGAGGTGTCGAGGTACGCGTTGCGGCAGGGGACCGCCTCGCACAGGCCGAGGCGGTCCACGCCGTACGCGGTGAGGTGGAAGGCGAGCCCCATCGCGGCGATCGCCGCATAGCCCGCGGTGGCGTTGGACGGGTGGTCCGCGAGGTGCATGTGCCACAGCCGGCGGCCGTCGTCGTCCCGGTAGTCGTGTCCGGAGATCTGCGGGCTCACCGGGAACTCCAGGAGCAGCGAGTTCAGCAGGTCCACGGCGAGTGTCTCGTCGCCGGAGTCCGCCGCCTCGAAGACCGCGCGGAGCCGGGCCCTGACCGAGCGGAACCGGGTCACGTCCGCGTCGGTGGCGCGGCGAGCCGCCGACTGGTTGACCCCGAAGAGGTCGCGAACGGCATCCACCGAGGTGAGCGAGTCCTTGCCCCGGGCCGGCTCCTCGCTGTTCACGAGACGTACGGCGTAGTCCGAGTAATAGGCCAGTTCCACTTGTAGTCCTTACGGAGGCGCTCTATGGTCGTGGGGCGGTCGGGTAACAGATGATCGTGCTTCCAGGGTATTACGTGGCGGACGTGGTGGAGGGCGACGATGGCGGACACGGGGACGACGGCGACCGACTGGCGGGCCTGGCAGCAGAGCTGGGACCGCCAGCAGGAGTGGTACATGCCCGACCGTGAGGAACGCTTCCGGATCATGCTCGACATGGTGGAGGCGTTCGTCGGAACCGAGCCCCGTGTGCTCGACCTCGCGTGCGGCACGGGCACCATCACCGCCCGGCTGCTCGCCCGGTTCCCCGGGGCCACCAGCACCGGAGTGGACCTCGACCCCGCGCTGCTCGCCATCGCCCGCGGCACCTTCGAGGGGGACGACCGCGTCACCTTCGTCGAGGCCGACCTCAAGGACCGCGACTGGCCCACGCTGCTGCCGCACGGCGCGTACGACGCGGTCCTCACCGCCACGGCCCTCCACTGGCTGCGCACCGGCCCCCTCGAGGCCCTCTACGGTCAGGTGGCGGAACTCGTCCGCTACGGCGGCGTCTTCATGAACGCCGACCACATGATCGACGACACCACCCCCCGTATCAACGCGGCCGAGCGGACCCAGCGGCACGCCCGCATGGACCGGACCATGCGGGAGGGAGCCCTCGACTGGGCTGAGTGGTGGCAACTGGCCGCGAAGGACCCCGCCCTGGCCGCGCCGACCGCGCGCCGATTCGAGATCTACGGCGCCCACGCCGACGGAGAGATGCCCTCCGCCGCCTGGCACGCGCGCGTGCTGCGGGAGAAGGGCTTCGCCGAGGCGCGCCCGGTGTGGCGGTCGCCGTCGGACACCCTGTTGCTCGCGCTGAAGTAGGTCCGGCGTGACTCGCGCCGAGGTGGGCCGAGCGCGCAACCGGGCGGCGAGGTCGGGCAGTTCCCCGACCGCCGGCGGGCCCGATCCCGTCGGTCACCGCCGCGCAACGGAAGTGGGCCCCCACGTCCATCAAGGACGTGGGGGCCCACTCCCGTTGCTCTACAGGACCTTCGACAGGAAGGACTTGGTCCGGTCGTGCTGCGGGTTCGTCAGCACATCGCGGGGATGGCCCGCCTCGACCACCACACCGTCGTCCATGAAGACCAGCGAGTCGCCCACCTCGCGGGCGAAGCCCATCTCGTGCGTGACGACGATCATCGTCATGCCGTCCTCGGCGAGGTCCCGCATCACGTCGAGCACCTCGCCGACGAGCTCCGGGTCGAGGGCCGAGGTCGGCTCGTCGAAGAGCATCAGCTTCGGCTCCATCGCCAGCGCGCGGGCGATGGCGACGCGCTGCTGCTGGCCGCCGGAGAGCTGGGCGGGGTAGTGCCCCTTGCGGTCCCCGAGGCCCACCCGGTCCAGCAGCCGCTCCGCGCGCTCCCGCGCCACGGCCTTGGACTCGCGCCTGACCTGGACCGGCGCTTCCATGACGTTCTCCAGCGCCGTCATGTGCGGGAACAGGTTGAAGCGCTGGAACACCATGCCGATGTTCCGCCGCTGGGCCGCGACCTCGCTCTCCTTGAGCTCGTAGAGCTTGTCGCCCTTCTGCCGGTAGCCGACCAGTTCACCGTCGACGTGGAGCCGGCCCGCGCTGATCTTCTCCAGGTGGTTGATGCACCGCAGGAAAGTGGACTTGCCGGAGCCGGACGGGCCGATCAGGCAGAACACCTCACGCGGATTCACCTCCAGGTCGATGCCCTTGAGGATGTGCGCAAGACCGAAGGACTTGTGCACCCCCTCGGCCTTGACCATCGGGTGGCCGGTCGTGCTCGGGGCGATGCCCTTGCCGAGACTGCTCATCGGGCCACCTCCGGGCGGCGGAACGAACCGAACAGGCGCAGGTTCTTCCTCAGACGCTGGAGCGGGGTCGGCGGCAGGTTGCGCGACGAACCGCGGGCGTAGCGGCGTTCGATGTAGTACTGGGCGATGCTGAAGACCGTGGTGAGGATCAGGTACCAGATCGAGGCCACGAAGAACATCTCCACGACGGCGAGCGAGGTACTGGAGATGTCCGTGGCCCGCTTGATGAGCTCGTTGAACTGGACCGCGTAGGCGAGCGACGAGGTCTTCAGCATGTTGATGAACTCGTTGCCCGTCGGAGGCACGATCACCCGCATGGCCTGCGGGAGGACCACACGCCGCAGCGTCTTGCCCTGGGTCATGCCCAGAGCGTGCGACGCCTCCGTCTGCCCCTCGTCGACCGACTGGATGCCGGCCCGCACGATCTCGGACATGTAGGCGGCCTCGTTCAGGCCGAGGCCCAGCAGGGCCGCCAGGAACGGGGTCATCACCTGGTTCATCTCGTCCTTGTAGAACCCCAGGTTGAGGATGGGGAACACGAGCGAGATGTTGTACCAGAGCAGCAGCTGGACCAGGACCGGAGTGCCGCGGAAGAACCACACGTAGAACCAGGCCACGGTGCTGGTGACCGGGTTCGACGACATCCGCATCACTGCGAGGATCACGCCCAGGACGAGACCCAGCACCATGGCGAGCACGGAGATGTACAGCGTGTGCCACACGCCGGACAGGATCGTCCCGTCGGTGAGGTAGTCCGGGATCACGCCATAGTTGATCTTGGCGTTGGAGAAGGCGATCCCGATCAGCACCAGGATGGCGATGACCGCCGCACCCGCCACCCAGCGCCCGTAGTGGCGCACCGGGATGGCCTTGATCTGCTCCGGCGGCACCGTCGGCGCCGGAGTCTTGTCGACAGTGTCAGTCACGGTGACTGCCCTTCAGTGTTGCGTGACGCTCAGGAGCCGCCGTTGATCTTTGCCTCGGTCACCGCACCGTCCGTGACGTTCCACTTCTCGAGGATCTTCTGGTACTCGCCGTCCTTGATGATCGCGGCCATGGCCGCCTGGAGCGCGTCGCGCAGCTGGGTGCTCTCCTTGCTGACGCCGATGCCGTAGGGGCCGGCCTCGATCTGCTCACCGACGACCTCGAAGTCGTTGCCGCCGCCGGAGGTCTTCGCGTTGTACGCCGCGACGGGGAAGTCGTTCAGGTCGGCGACGGACGCACCCTGCTTGAGACGGAGCAGCGCCTCGGGGTCGGTGTCGAAGGTCTGCAGCTTGATGGCCGGCTTGCCGTCCTTCGTACACTTCGTGCTCTGCGCCTTGGCGATGCCCTCCGAGGTGGTGCCCTGCTGGAGGGCCACGACCTTGCCGCAGAGGTCGTCCAGGGACTTGATGCCCTTCGGGTTGCCCTTCTGGACCAGGATCGAGGTGCCCGCGGTGAAGTAGTCGACGAAGTCGATGCCGTTGCCGACCTTCTTGCCGGTGTCCGAGTCGATTCCGTTCTGGCGGTCCTTGGTGTCGTTCATCGCGGACATCACCACGTTGAACCGCTTGGCCTGCAGGCCAACGATGAGCTGGGCGAACTTGCCGTTCTGGAACTCGAACTTCACACCCAGCTGCTTGCCGAGCGCGTCCGCGATGTCGGGGTCGATACCGACGGCCTTGCCGCCCTCCATGTACTCGACCGGCGGATACGCGATGTCGGAGCCCACCTTGATGACGCCCGCGTCCTTGATGTCCTTCGGGAGCTTGGCGGCGAGCGGCGCCGAGGACGTGCCCGCGCTGGAGCTGCTTTCGCTCTTCTTGTCCGTCTGGTCACCGCAGCCGGCGACCAGCAGGGTGCCCGCGACCGCGAGGGCGCCGACCGCGGCTATCCGCGAGCGCGTGGCGGTCGTACGACGGGTCGAGCTTGCGGTCATGGTGGCTTCCTCCGGCGAGATGGGTTGTGCCGATGGGTCGACGAGAACACACACCTTTGGGTGTCGCGACCTCGCGTGATTGAGGCATCTTGCCATTCGGTCTCGCGTATTCAGGGGACTCGCCATGTCAAAATCGGATAACGGGTGAACCCCCGACCGTCGCGAACGGCCCATCACGGCCGGACCTCGTCCGGGAATCCCTCCTTCCGGCCGGAAGATCTTCGGCGCGACCCGGGTTGAGGTTGATCGCACCTCTGTGTGTGCGATCTTGAGGAGGCGTTTTACGAACTTGTCCACATATTCCGGCATGAGTCATCTCACCGGCGTGTGACCTTGGTGGTACGGACTCGTCCGGGGCACCGTGCGTCCGGTAAGAAGGTTCACTACACCCCTCATCCGGGGCTCAGGGCGCGTGTGCGGCGCGCTCGTCGCGTGTGCACCTGTACGCATCGGTTCACCTGGGTCGCACGCGGTCCCGCCCACCCCTCAATCAGGAGTGGTCACCCTCACACCATGAACATCTAAGGGGTACGACACAGTGGCAGCGGAGATCGTCAATTCGCGCAGCGACGGCAATACGGGCCAGGACGGCGGGGCCGAGCCCCACGATTCCTTCGATCCAGCATTCGCGCTGCACCGCGGGGGCAAGATGGCCGTGCAGGCCACCGTCCCGGTCCGCGACAAGGACGACCTGTCCCTCGCGTACACGCCCGGCGTGGCCCGGGTGTGCACCGCCATCGCGGAGCAGCCGGAGCTGGTCCACGACTACACATGGAAGTCGTCGGTCGTCGCCGTGGTGACCGACGGCACGGCGGTTCTCGGGCTCGGCGACATCGGCCCCGAGGCCTCCCTCCCCGTGATGGAGGGCAAGGCGATCCTGTTCAAGCAGTTCGGCGGGGTGGACGCGGTCCCGATCGCCCTCGACTGCACGGGCGTGGACGAGATCGTCGAGACCGTGGCGCGGCTGGCGCCCTCCTTCGGGGGTGTGAACCTGGAGGACATCTCGGCGCCGCGCTGCTTCGAGATCGAGCGCAAGCTCCAGGAGCGGCTGGACATCCCGGTCTTCCACGACGACCAGCACGGCACGGCCGTGGTGACGCTCGCGGCCCTGCGGAACGCGGCGAAACTGACCGGGCGCTCCGTCGGCGAGCTGCGCGCCGTCATCTCGGGCGCGGGCGCGGCCGGTGTGGCCATCGCGAAGATGCTGGTCGAGGCGGGGATCGGGGATGTGGCGGTCGCCGACCGCAAGGGCGTGGTGTCCCCGGACCGGGACGATCTGACCCCGGTCAAGCGGGAGCTCGCCGGATTCACGAACAAGGCCGGACTGACCGGTTCGCTGGAGCGGGCCCTCGAGGGCGCCGACGTCTTCATCGGCGTCTCCGGCGGCACGGTGGCGGAGGAGGCCGTGGCCTCGATGGCCGAGGGCGCCTTCGTGTTCGCGATGGCCAACCCGAACCCCGAGGTGCATCCGGACGTGGCGCACAAGTACGCGTCCGTCGTGGCGACGGGGCGGTCCGACTTCCCGAACCAGATCAACAACGTGCTGGCGTTCCCCGGCATCTTCGCCGGGGCCCTCCAGGTGCGAGCGTCCCGCATCACGGAGGGGATGAAGATCGCCGCGGCCGAGGCGCTGGCGGCGGTCGTCGGTGACGACGTGGCGGCCGACTACGTGATCCCGTCGCCCTTCGACGAGCGCGTGGCCCCGGCGGTGACGGCGGCGGTCGCGGCCGCCGCGCGGGCCGAGGGAGTCGCGCGCCGATAGCTCCACGGGGTGGGCGGGTGCACCAGGATCCGCCCACCACACGGGCACGGTCATCAGGGCCGGCCTTTCCGCGGGCCGCTTCCGGCACCTGCCGAGCGGGACACGCGTCACAGCGAGCCCCGGTTCCGTAGGCCCATCCCGGAGCCTATCGTCAAGGTCATGTTCGCTGCCTACGCCGCCCGCATCGACCGCGACCACCCCCTCACGGGCCTCGAGTTGGGGGAGCGCCCGGCTCCCGGGCGCACGCCCGGCTGGACGACCGTGAACGTCAAGGCCGCCTCCCTCAACCACCACGACCTCTGGTCCCTTCGGGGCGTCGGTCTCTCCGAGGACAAGCTCCCGATGATCCTCGGCTGCGACGCGGCCGGTGTGGACGAGGACGGCAACGAGGTCGTCCTGCACTCCGTCATCGGCCAGACGGGCCATGGTGTCGGCCCGGACGAGCCGCGCTCGATCCTCACCGAGCGCTACCAGGGCACCTTCGCCGAGCAGGTCTCCGTCCCCACCTGGAACCTGCTGCCGAAGCCCAAAGAGCTCTCCTTCGAGGAGGCCGCCTGCCTCCCCACCGCGTGGCTGACGGCCTATCGCATGCTGTTCACCAACGCGGGGGTCCGCCCCGGCGACTCCGTCCTCGTCCAGGGTGCGGGCGGGGGAGTCGCCACCGCCGCGATCGTGCTGGGCAAGGCGGCCGGTCTGCGGATGTTCGCCACCAGCCGTGACGAGGCCAAGCGCAAGCGGGCCCTGGAACTGGGCGCAGTGGAGGCGCTGGAGTCCGGGGCGCGGCTGCCGCAGCGGGTGGACGCGGTCATCGAGACCGTCGGTGCCGCCACCTGGTCCCACTCCATCAAGTCCCTGCGTCCCGGGGGCACCGTCGTCATCTCGGGTGCCACCAGCGGTGACCGCCCCTCCCATGCGGAACTCACCCGCATCTTCTTCCTGGAGTTGAAGGTCGTCGGCTCCACCATGGGCTCCAAGGACGAACTGGAGGACCTGCTCTCCTTCTGCGCCGCCACCGGAGTGCGTCCCGTCGTCGACGAGGTGCTTCCGCTGGACCGGGCCCGCGAGGGCTTCGAACGACTGGAGTCCGGCAACCAGTTCGGAAAGATCGTGCTGACCGCGAACTGACCGACACCCACCTTTTCCGTCCGCGGCGGGCCCGGAATCCTTCCAGGCCCGCCGTTCGTGTGCGGGCCCCGCGACGCATCACCCCTCATGTCAACCGGGGTTGACATGAGGGGTGATGTCAATCTAAGTTGACATCATGACCGAAGCAACGGATCTCGCCGAGCGCGCGGGTGACCGCGATCCGCGGATCGGACTGCGGGCCGTGTCCGCGCTGCGGAGGCTGCTCGAGCAGTTGGAGGCGGTGCAGGTGCGCAGCGCGCGCAATCAGGGGTGGTCGTGGCAGGAGATCGCCGCAGAACTCGGAGTCAGCAGGCAGGCCGTGCACAAGAAGTACGGGAGGCAGTGATGTTCGAGCGGTTCACCAAGGACGCTCGTGCGGTGGTGATCGGGGCGATCGAGCACGCCGAACGGGCGGGCGAGGAACGGGTCGACGAGCCGCATGTGCTGCTCGCCCTTCTCGATCGTGAGGGCAGCCGGGCCGCGTTCGCCCTGGCCGCCCTCGGACTCACCGGGCAGCGCGAAGCAGTGGTACGGGACCTTGCCGAGGCGCGCCGCCGCGGCGGACTGTCCCGCGCCGACACGGACGCCCTCGCCGGGCTGGGCGTCGACGTGGCGGAGATCGTCTCCCGGATCGAGGAGGCGCACGGTGAGGGCGTGCTGGCGGCGGGTCGCCAGGGAGGCGCACGGCGGTCCGGGCGGCGCCCGTTCACCCGTGGTGCCAAGGACCTGCTGACCATGTCCCTGCGCACCGCCCTCGCCCACGACGACCGGCACATCGGTGACGAGCACCTGCTTCTCGCCCTCACCGCTCGCCCCGGCGTCCCCGCGGAGGTCCTCGCCGACCACGGGGTGACGCATGAGTCCGTCGAGCGCGTGCTGTGGGGGAAGGGGGAGACCAAGGCCGGGTGAGCCCCTTGACGTCGGCACCCGCCCTGCGGAGGTGTCGCGGAGCGGGTGACCCGGCCGGTCGGCGCGACCGGACGGCCGCGCCGACCGCCGTCAGCTCTTCCGCGACCGCAGCGTCGCCCCTATGTGGGCAGCCGCCGTCGACAGATGGCGGCGCGCGTCGCGGAGCTGCTCCTCCGTCACTCCGTTGTCGCGGGCCGCGTCACGGATGTCGTCGCGGAAGCGGTCCAGCAGTCGGTCGAGGGCGCGGGCCGGATCGCCCGTGAAGTCCTCGTGTGCCCAGGAGGGTTCGTAGGTGCCGGGGAAGTCCTCGGGGGTCTTCGAGTACTCCGGCCGGCTCGCCGTCTTCGGCGCGTCCGATGTCCCACCCGGTCGTCCGAATCCGTACTCCTTGCCGAACTCGCCGAACTCCTTGGCCAGTTCGGTCAGCCCCTCCCGGACGCCGGTCGGCCAGTCGCCGCGCGTGAAGTGGTCCTGCACCTGTTCCTGAACCCGGCGGGCGATGCGCTGCACCTCCTCCTGTGCCTGGGCGCGCGCCCGCTCCTGTGCCTCCTTGGCCTGGCGGCGGGCCTGCTGGGCGTCCTCGCGGGCCCGCCGGCTCTCGTCCTTGGCGCGCCGGGCCTGTTCCTTCCACTCCTGCTTGACGCGGCGCATCTCCTCCTTGGCGGCGCGCCATGCCTCCTTCTCGGAGGGACTGCCGTCCCCGTACGCGCCTGTGCGCTCCCCGGTGCCCCGCCGGGCTTCGGAGACCGCGGCCCGCATCTCACGGCGCAGATCGCCCGCCGCCCCGCGCACGTCGGCGCGGATCTCGGCGGCCAGCTCCGCGACCGACTCGCGGATCTCCAGCTCCAGATCGGCCAGTTCATCGCTGCGGTCGGCCAGTTCGGCGCGGCCCGCATCCGTGATGGCGTACACCTTTCGGCCGCCCTCGGTGGTGTGTGTGACCAGACCCTCGGCCTCCAGCTTGGCCAGCCGCGGATAGACGGTGCCGGCGGAGGGTGCGTAGAGCCCCTGGAAGCGCTCCTCCAGCAGCCTTATCACCTCGTATCCGTGGCGGGGGGCCTCGTCGAGGAGCTTCAGCAGATAGAGGCGCAGTCGTCCATGGGCGAAGACGGGAGGCATGTCAGAGCCCCTTCTGCTCGGTCGGTGCGCCGGTCGTGCCCTGGGAGGAACGATCGGACGGGGCGGCGGTGTCGCGGCCTGCGGCCGCGCCCCGTGGGCCGGGGGCGTCCCATGGCTCGTCCGTCGAGGGCGGGCGGCGGAGCAGGGCGATGGAGCCGGAGACCGTGGTCGCCTTCAGGCGGCCGCTTCCCCCGCCGAGACGGCCCGTGATCTTCTTGGCGCCCCACTGGCCGGTCACGCGCAGATCCTCGAAGGCGTTGGAGACCGTGCCGCTCGCGGTGTTCGCCTCGACCTCGGCGTCCGCCGGATGGGGGAGCCGGACGGCGATCTCTCCCGAGACATTGGTCAGACGGGCGTCGGTGGGGCCGCTCGTGGGGTCCAGGTCCAGGATGATCGAGCCGCTCACGGAGTCGGCCTTGACGAGCGGGCAGGCGCCCTCGATGACGGTCAGGTCGCCGGAGACGGAGTTCAGCCGCAGCTCCCCGGTGACCCCCTGGGCCTCCACGCTTCCCGACACCGTCGAGGCGCGGACCGGTCCGGACATGCCCACGAGTGTCGTGTCGCCCGTGACCCCCTTGACGTCCGTGCCGCCGTCGACTCCCGAGACCATGGCGTTGGCCCCGACGACGCCCACCTCCACGCGGGTTGACGCCGGAACGGTCAGGGAGACCACCGCACTGCGGCGCCAGCCCTTGGAGTCCAGCCACTTGAGGAAGCCCTTCCAGGGAAGGTCGTCGTACGCCACGGTGAGGGCGCCGTCCTTGTGTGTCACCGTCAGCGGGGGGCCCTCGATCTCGGAGACCTCCAGGCGGGCGGAACCTTCGTCGGTGCCCACCACGTTCACCGTTCCGTTGACGATGCGCACATGGAGTGCCGTCACGGGGGCGTCGAAGGTGAGCTTCCTCGGCTCGGCGACGGACCACTCGGACATGGTGCTGACCTCCTCGGCCGTGCGGACACTGCGCACGCGGCGAACGACACGCCATATCGCGTCTTGTGCCATTCACGATATATCGCGGACCCGGAAAGTCAAGACACCCTTTCTGGGGAATCCATGGCGGAAGTCGACGAAACGCCCTGAATCGGGCGCGCGTTCGGTGATGCGACCCCTCCCGGGCGCGGGCACCTCCGGGGGCGGGCTTCCTCCGGGTGGGCGCACCTCCAAAGGCGGCGCACACCCGGGGGCGGGCCCTCCGAACGCGGACACTCCCATCCACCGGGACGGGGCCGGGATCCAGCGGGATACGCCCCGGCGGGAACGAGGCGAGGACGGGCGAGGACGGGCGGGGGCGGCCGATGAGCGGGCCCGTGGCGGCAGGGCATCGGGTCCCCGAACCCCGCGACCGCGAGACCTCGCGACGGCGCGTCCGGCGGCGATGGGTCCCGCGACCGCGAGCCGCAGCGAGCCGGAGATCCGCGTGACGTCGGCGATCGGCGAGATCGTCGCGCAAAAAAGGCGCCTGTGACGCCCGCCGGATCCAGGTGGACGGCAGGCCCGGAGACCGGGACCGCCGAACCCCGAGCGGGTCGGCCCCGGAACGGGCCGCGGTATCGCTGTTGCCGATCCGTCCCCGTCCGCGCACGGCGGACGCTACTCGTCGTCCTCGTCGTCCAGGCGTGCGAGCCAGGTCGCCAGCCGTTCCACCGGCACCTCGAAGTCGGGGTTGAGGTCGACGAACGTACGAAGCTGCTCGGCGAGCCACTCGAAGGTGATCTCTTCGTCGCCGCGCCGTTTCTCGAGTTCTTCGATGCCGCGGTCGGTGAAGTACATCGGTGGTGCTCCGTCGGTTCGGTAGAGGGGTAGGAGAGGACAAGAAAAGGATAGGCGGGAGTGCGGCGGCCCTGCGGGGCGAGCGGGGCTCTCGCGCGACGACCGCCGTGTCGCTAGCCTGCGCACCGGCAGGCGGGATCACGGGGGCCCGGGGGAACGGGGGATGCCATGGCGGACGAGTCGACGCGGATAGCGCGCATCGAGATGCCGGACGGAACGCCGGTGTGGGCCCGGATATCGGGGGCCGGGGAGCTCGCGGTGCCGCCCGGTGAGCTGTCGTACACGGACACGGGATTCGCCGACCGTGTGGAGGCGCAGGTCGAGAGCCTGCACTCCGTCGTGACCAGCGTGGCGCGTTCGCTGGCCGGACCCCTGCGCGCGGTGCGGCCCGACGAGGTCAGTGTCGAGTTCGGGATCGAGCTGACCGCGAAGGCGGGCAAGGTGGTCGGACTGCTGGCCGACGGCGAGGCCAAGGCGGGGATCACGGTCACCCTCACCTGGCAGGGCGGGCCGCCGGCCGCCGATCCGTCCGGCGACGCCTCCGGTCCGGGGACCGGCACGCCGGGTGACGCACCGTCCTCCCCGGCCGCCGCCCCGCGCACCGATGCGTCCGGCGGAGCCCGGGCGCACGGCGGCCCCGCAGCCGCCGGTGCCGGGGGCGGGGCATGACGGACGAGCACGCCCGGGGCGCATCGAGCGGCCTCGACGCGGCCCGTCGTGCGCTGCGTGAACTCGTCATGGCCGCGACCGTGCGCATCCATCGCGCGGGGGTCGGGTATGCCATCGAGGAGCCGGGCACGTTCCTCGGCAGCGGCTTCTTCGTCGCGCCGAACTGGGTTCTGACCTGCGCGCACGTGGCACGGGCCGGGGAGGGGGACGAGGTGACCGTGGTCTATGAGACGGGTCCGGGGCGCGGTGGCGCCGCGGTCGCCGGGACCGTCGCGGCCACGGTCCCGGAGCACGCGGAGGGCGCCCCGCGCGGCAACTGGCCCGCCCCTGACCTCGCGCTCGTCCAGCTGCGCGAGCCGGTCGACCACGACTGCGTCTATGTCTCCGAGCGGCCTGCCGCGTACTACGGCGAGGGCCGGGTGTTCTACACCGGATGGACCGTGATGGACGGTCGACTCCAGGTCCTGGACGGCCCGCTGTCGGTGCAGGGCACCTTGGGCGGGTGGTCCTCCGGCGTGCAGATGCGGCTGGGCCAGAACGACCTTCCGCCGGGTGTCTCCGGCGGGCCGGTCATCGACCCGGTACGCGGCGAGGTCATCGGGGTCCTGAAGTCGCGGTCGGACCGCGGAAGCGGCGGCACGTCCACCGGCATCGAGCAGTTACGGGCGCTGTCCGTCCCCAGGGACGGGATACGGAGCGAGCACGGCGATCTCTACCAGGCCGTCTTCCACGCCCACGACCGCTACCACAGGGACCGGCAGCGACACCCCGACTCCGACCACCTCACCTGGGCCGATGTGCAGAGCGAGCTCCAGGCGCGGCCGGGGCGCGGGCTCAGCCCCGACGAGCGGATCCAGCTGCTGGGCCGGCTCGCGGACCTGCCGCCCCCGACCAGCACCCGCAGTCTGCTCGACATCCTGGAGTCGCTGCCCGACCTGCCGGGCGCGATTCCCCAGCCGGCTCCGCGCGGCTGGCGTGACGGCCTCGGCGCCCTTTACGAGGGGGCTCGCCAGGACGGCGCGCTGGAACTCGTTCTCGACTACGCGATGCAGGTCATGGCCGCGGACCGTCCCTTCGAGTCGCCGGGCACGGGTGAGGCGGAGCAGGCCCTGTGGGAGTGGGTGCGGCAGAGCTCCGAGGGGCTCGGCCTGCGGTACCGCCGCAGCCTGGCGCAGCGGCGCATCGAACTCCTCCGTCCGCAGCACCCCTCCGGGCCCGCCCCGTTGTCCCGGCCCCGCCGCCGGCACGACCCGCCGGACCTCGTGCCCGGGGACCAGGGCGGCCCGCCGAACGGGCCCGACCCGTCCTCGTACGACGACCCGTCGCGCGGAGGACTCGAGGAGGCGCACGCCTTCGGCCGTGCGCCCCGCCCGTGCGCTCTGCTCGAACTCGTCCAGCGGGGCTGGGAACCGGACCGCTGCGACTGGCGGATCTCGGTGGCCCGGCCCGACGGCGAGGTCGTACGTCTCGACGAGGCGGAGCGGGTGTCGCTGGACGCGCTGCCGGGCCCCCTGGCGCACCCGCTCGCGGAGGCCTTCCGCCAGTGCGACCAGCCCGGTCGGCCCGCCGTGCTCCAGGTGGCGCTGCCCCGCACACTGCTCGGACTTGCCGTGGACACATGGCAGTTGAGGGCGGCGGACGCGCCGCTCGGCGCCGAACGCCCCGTCGTGGTGCGCTGCGCCGACCGCGACCGGCTGTTCGACGACTACGGGCCACCCGAGAAGGATCCCGCCGACGCCGAGGAGGAGCGCCGGGAGCGGGAGGCCCGCTGGCGGTGGATCCACGCGCACGACGCCCAGCCCGAACTGCTGGACTGCGACGACGGATTGCGGATACCCGTACCGGCGCTGAGCCGGCTCCGGGGCCTGCCGCACGGCGCGGTGCCGATCTTGTGCCGCTACGGCGACCAGCGTTTCGAGGACGACGGGGTGGCGCTCGCGCGCATCGTGCACGGCGGCTTCGGCGTGGCGCTGTGGCGACGTTGGCGGGGCCAACGGGACGCCGTGTGCGGCGAGTTCCATCGAGGGGCGGGTGACACGGTGGCCGGCGCGGGCAGCGCGGAACGGCTTCCGGAGCTGGTGCACGAGTTGCGGGCGGGGCTCCGTGCGGGCCGTGCGGAGACGTACTGGGCCGACGGCATCGCGCTGCTCTACGACGATCCGCACCGGCCGCTGCCGGGAAGCGACGACCTGCTGGAGGCACCGTGAAGCGACCGCGCCGAAGGCCGTACCGCGCCCTTACCAGGGCTCCTGCGGATCGATACGGTGAATCAGGTTCGACGGCTGCCGTGGAAGTGACGACGAGGACCGGATCATGACCGAATCCAGTGAGTGGCTCATCTACCGGGGCGCCGGAGAACCGCACGACGGGATCGAGAGGCTGCCCGACCCTCCGCCGTGGCGGGACTTCACGGGCCGCGAGGCGGCTTCGGAGAACGGGGGCGACGGGTCCGAGGACCGCAGGCTCGGGGCGTACCGGCACCTGGCCGAGCTGCACCGGCCCGGAGCCGAGGAACTGGAGATGATCAATGCGGCGCTGTATCTGCGCCGCCCCCTGCTCGTCACCGGCAGCCCCGGGGCGGGCAAGAGCACCCTGGCGCACTCCGTCGCCTACGAACTGGGCCTCGGCAACGTCCTGCGCTGGTCCATCGTCAGCCGCTCCACGCTCCAGGACGGCCTCTACCACTACGACGCCATCGCCCGGCTCCAGGACGTGCAGATCGCGGCGCAGGGAGGGGTCGGTTCTGCGGCGGGTTCGCCCGGGGCGGTGGAGAGCATCGGCAGCTATGTCCGTCTCGGGCCGCTCGGCACCGCCCTGCTGCCCTCCGACGTGCCGCGTGTGCTGCTGATCGACGAGCTGGACAAGAGCGACATCGATCTGCCCAACGACCTGCTGAACGTGCTGGAGGAGGGGGAGTTCGCCATCCCCGAACTGGAGCGCATCGCCGACCGGTTGCCCGGCGGTGAGGCCGAGGTGCTCACCGCCGACGGCACCAAGGTGCGGGTGCGTGACGGAAGGGTCCGCTGCCGTGCGTTCCCCTTCGTGGTCCTGACCAGCAACGGGGAGCGCGACTTCCCGGCTCCGCTGATGCGCCGGTGCATCCATCTGCAGCTCGGCCGTCCCGACCACAAGAGGCTCGCGACGTTCGTACGCGCCCATCTGGGCGACGAGGCGGCCCGTGCGGGAGACGATCTGATCACCCACTTCCTGGAGCGGTCGCGCAGCGAACTCGTCGCGGCCGACCAGTTGCTGAACGCGATCTACCTCACCGACGCGGCCGCCCCGCCCAGCCGTGACCGCCTGGCCGACCTGCTCATCCAGCGACTCGACCGGCCGAGGTGACGCCGATGCCCGACGCGACGGCGCGCCACGGTCCCGTCCGCCCCGGCGAAGGCCCCGGCGCCGGGGACCCCGTCACGCCCGCCCGTGATCCGATCGCCGAACTCGTGTCCGGGCTGCGGGAGGCGGGTCTCGATCCCGACGGCGAGCAACTGTGCGACGTCCTGTGGCTGGCGCGCTGGACGCGCCCGGCGGGGTCCGATGAGGCCGCAGCACCGCCGCCGGACCGCCCCGGCCCGCAGGAGACCGGGCGCGGCGAGCCGCAGCCGGGCGCGGTACCGGTCGCGGACGCGCCCGCCGCGGACCCGGCACCTCCCGGGCCGTTGCCGCACGAGCCGGAAGGCGACCGGCGTGTCGCGCTGTACACGGTTCCCCAGCACGGCGGGGAGCGCTTACGGGGGCGGGGGCGGGCCACGGCGCTGCCCGTGGGCGTTCCCGTGGCGCCCGTGTTTCCCGCCCCGCTCGAACTCCAGCGCGCATTACGCCCGTTGCAGGGCTACCGCAGTGCCGCTCCGCCCCGGCGGTCCGTGCTCGACGAGACGGCCACGGCGGAACGGAGCGCCCGGGCCGGAGGTCTGGTGCTCCCGGTCTTCCGTGCGGTGACCCGGGCCGACGCACGACTGCAGCTGGTGATGGACGCCTCGTCGTCGATGCGGGTGTGGGACCGGATGTTCGCCGAACTGGAGCAGGTCTTCGGCCGGCTGGGGGCCTTCTGGGACATCCAGGTCAGCCATCTGCACGAGGGCCCGGACGGGGAGCCCGCGGTGAGCCGCAGTCCCGATCCGCACGCCGCGCCGCTGCACTCGGCCGACCGGCTGAGCGATCCGACGGGCCGCCGCATCACGCTGCTGGTCAGCGACTGCGCGGGTCCGCTGTGGCGCAGCGGCCACGCCCACCGGCTGCTGCACCAGCTGTCCCGGCAGGCCCCGGTCGCGGTGCTCCAGCCGCTGCCGCAACGCATGTGGAACCGCACCCGGCTGCCCGTCACCTACGGCGAGTTGACCCGCGGCGAGACACTGGGCGGCGCCACCGCGCTGCGCGTGCGCACCCCCGGGGGCCTGTCGCCCGAGGCCCGGCGGGGCGCCCTCCCGGTGCCGGTGCTGCCGCCCGAGCCGGTGGCACTCGGCGCCTGGGCGAGGCTGCTGTCCGGGGCGGGCGCGGGTCCGGTCGCCGGGGCCGTGGGCTGGGTGCGTGCCGATCAGCCGGCGGCACCCGCGGCGCGCCCCGGCCGCCGTCCCTCCGCGCTGGAACTGGTCAGCCGCTTCCGCTCCACCGCCTCCCCGGCCGCGGGCCGGCTCGCCGTCTATCTCGCCGCGGCACCGCTGTGCCTGCCGGTGATGCAGCTGGTGCAGCGGACCATGCTGCCCGACTCCGGGCCGTCCGAACTGGCCGAGGTCCTGCTCAGCGGGCTGCTCTCACGTGCCAAGGAGGACTACGGCGGCGACGGCGTGCAGTGGTACGAGTTCGCGCCCGGAGTGCAGGAGTCGCTGCTGTCGCCGCTCGGCCGGGACGAGGCCATGCTGGTGCTCAAGCACTGCTCCGAGTACATCGAACAGCGCTTCGGCAAGGGCGGTCCCAACTTCCCGGCCCTCGCCCTCGCGCAACTGGGCGACGGCGGCACGGGCCGCCCCTACGCGGCCGACACCGCCTACCCGGAGGAGAACGGGGACAACGGCGGCGCGACCCTCGTTCCCCAGCCCTTCGCCGAGGTGGCCGCCCGTGTCCTGGAGCGCTTCATGCCGCTGCCGAACGATCTGGCCCTCTACGGCAGGCGGGGCGGCCCGGGCCGGGCCGCGGAGCGTCCGACGCACTCGGCTGTCGTCCGCGCCCGGGCACTGGTCGGGCAGTTCGACCGGGAGGGCATGGTGCAGGACCTCATCGACGCCGTGCAGCTGCTGAGAGGGGCCACGGAGCACGAGCCGGGCATCGGCACCGACCCCGAACTGTGGGCCGAGTACGCGCACTGCACGCTGCGGCTGTGGGAGGTGCTGGGCGGGGCCGAACTGCTGCGGGAGGCGGAGACTGCCGCGGAGCGAGCGGTGAGTCATCCCCGTGCCCTGCGTGAACGGGCCGTGCTCGCCCGGGTGCTGCGGGCCGCCGCCACCGACCGCCGGCGCCGCGGCGACCCGCACGGCGCACTCGAACTCCTGCGCCGCGCGGACCGGGAGTACGCCGTCGCCTGCGCGGCGCCCGAGCTGGACGAGAAGGAGGCCCTCAGGCTCACCCTGGAGCGCGTCGGGGGACTGGAGTCGCAGTGGCGGCTCGGCGGCGACAGCGCACTGTTGCAGGGTGCGGTGGGCATGCTCGAGGCGTTCGCGGACGCCTGGCCCGACCGCCGCCTGCGGCCGCCCGAACTGCCGCTCGCCCACGGCCGGATCCTGCTGCACCTGTCGGGTGCCACCGCCGATCCCGAGCAGGCCCGCCTCTACGCCGAACAGGGCGCGCAGTCGCTGCGCAGCGCACTGGAGAACGTACCCGAGGCCGACGACGGGCCCGCGCGGAGCCCGCGTGACCGGGTCCGGGTCCTGCTCGACCTGGTGGACGCACTGCTCAGGTCCGGTGGCGACCTGGACGACGCCCAGGCACGCGTCGACGAGGCGCTGGCCCTCACCCGGGAGCAGGGCCTGCGCGCCTCCCTCCTGGTGCGCGGCGGACGCATCAGGGACGCCCGCTACGCCGAGACCGGCGACCCGCGCGAACTCCTCCGGGCCGCGGACCACTTCGCCCAGGCGGCCCAGCGCATGCCGCGGGACGCGCCCACGCATGCCGACGTGCTCGCCGAGTGGGGCGAGGTCCTGCTGCGCCGGGCGGCGCTGGAGACCGGTTCCCGGTCCCTGGAGCCGTTGTCCCGGGCGATCCGGGTGCTGCGGGACTGCCGCGCGGAGACCCCGGCGGGCAGTCCGCACCTCGGGCACCGCCTGCTGCTCCTGGGCCGGGCGCTGATGCTCCGCTACCGGGCCCGCGGCGATCGGGTCGATCTGCGGGAGGCCGAGCACCTCTTCGGGCTCGCGGCGGCGGAGGCGGACGATCCGCTGCTGGCCGCCCGCTGCTGGCTGGAGGCGGGTCAGGTGCAGTTCGAGGCGTACCAGAGCCTCGGGCGTCCCTCGCGTCTGGACGAGGCCGTCGACGCGTTCCGGGCTGCCTCGGACGCAGCCAGGGCGGCGGAGGAGGACGCGGAAACGGACCGCAGGCGTCATGAGGCCGTCGAACTGGGGGCGCAGGCACGCCACTGGCGGGGTATGTCCTACGAGGCGGCCGCTCGTCCGCGCGCGGCCCGTGAGGCGTACCGGGCCGCTCGGGCGGAGTGGTCGAGGCTGCCGGAGGACCACATGGGTTCGGGCGAACCGACGGCACGGCAGACCGCCCAGCGTCTGGCGGAGTTGGAGTGAGCGGGGCGAGCGGAGAGGGACGGACCATGGAGGCAAGGGACGAGGCGGCAGCCGAGGTGGCGGAGGCGGGAGAGCCGACGGCTCAGGCGTCGAAGCCGCTGCCGGATCTGCTGGAGCTGGACCTGGACGAGCTGAGGACGCTTCGCCATCCGGTGCTGACCGAGGTGCTGGACGAACTGCGGGAGCGGGCGGCGCAGCCCAGCGAGATGCTGTGGGGGTTCAACAGCGCGTTCTAAGGGGCGGAGATGTGGCGGCCATCAGAAGCGTTCGTCGAATACGGCCATGACCCACCAGTTTCAGTCGAATTCCATCGCCAGGCGTTTGGCCGAACCCGTGTACAGGCATGTGCTCCCACACGGGTAGGGGGCCGTGCCATGGAAGTGCCCCCGGAGTGAGAGCCGTACGGCATGGGGGTGCTGGTGTGTCGCCGGATGCCGGAACTCTTCGGGCACGTGTGCCCTTCCGGCAGTTCATCGTGAAGGTCAACGGCCGCTGCAACCTCGCCTGCCGCTACTGCTACCTGTACGAGGGACCCGACCGCACCTGGCGCGACCGCCCGGCCGCCGCGGCTCCCGAGGTCCTGGACCGCACCGCGCACCGCATCGCCGAGCACGCCCGCGCCCACGGTCTGACGGCGGTCTCACTGGTCCTGCACGGCGGTGAACCGCTGCTCGCGGGTGCCGAGACCCTGGTCCGCTTCACCGACCTCGTACGAAGCCGTGTCCCGGCCGGCTGCACCGTCCACCCCGTCGTGCAGACCAACGCAACACTCCTGACCGAGCGACGGGCGGTCGCCCTGGCCCGGGGCGGCATCCGCATCGGTATCAGCCTCGACGGCGGCCTCGCGGCCCACAACGCGTCGCGCGTCGACCACTCGGGCCGCCCCTCGTGGCCCGCCGCCTCGCGCGGAGCGCGCCTGGTCGCCGACCGGTTCCCACAGGCGTACGCCGGCATCCTCACGGTGGTGGACCCGGCACTGGACCCGCTGGAGACGTACGAGTCCCTGCTCGCCCTGCGCCCGCCGGCCCTGGACCTCCTGCTGCCGCACGGCAACTGGTCCACCCCGCCGCCGCATCTGGACGGCTCGGGCGCGCCCTACGGGGACTGGCTGTGCACCGTCTTCGACCGCTGGTGGGGTGCCGGGCGGCGGGAGACGCGGGTGCGGCTCTTCGAGGAGTGCCTGGCACTGCTGCTGGGGATGCCGGCCGCCACGGAGTCGCTCGGCCTCGCACCGTTCGACGCGGTGGTGGTGGAGACGGACGGCTCCATCGAGCAGGTGGACTCGCTGAAGTCGGCGTACGAGGGTGCGGCGCGAACCGGTCTGGACGTCTTCCGCCACGATTTCGAGAAGGCCCTGTGCCATCCCGGCGTGGCGGCCCGGCAGGCGGGCGCGGCCGCACTCGCGGCGCAGTGCCGGGCCTGCCCCCTGCTGACCGTCTGCGGCGGCGGCCACTACGCCCACCGCTACCGAGCCGGCGACGGCTTCGTCAACCCGTCCGTGTACTGCGCCGACCTGCAGCGATTCATTCGCCATGTGGCCAGGCGGCTCCTCGACACGGCAGCGGCACCCCGGGCTTCCGTCCCCGCCGTCCCATGCGAAGGGAGCACCCCGTGATCCTTCCGGAGGTCTCCGACCAGGCCCTTGCCGAACTAGGCCGCACCGAGGGCGGCCCCGACACGCTCGCACACCTGGTACGCGACCAGGACACCCGGCGACTGCTGGTGCTGCGTACGGTGCTCGACGCCGTGGACGGCGCCGACGAGTCGGTCTGCGCGGCCGCTGCGCGGGCGCGGGTTCGTGAGGACTGGGCGCTGCTGGTGGAGTCGGACCCGGTGGGTCCGGCGGGAGGGCGGTCGGCCGCCGCAAGCGGGGCGGAACACACTCAGGGCCCGGCGACCCGTCCGCACGACCCGGTCGGCCCCCGCCGCTCTCCGGCCCGGGACCGGCTTCTGTATCCGCTCCTCGGCCCCTGGGCCAAACGCTGCCTGAGCGGCCTGAACGCGGAGCGCCGCGGCCCGGCCCAGGAGCGCGCGCGGGAACTGGCGCGGGACCTGGCCCACTTCAGCACCGTCGCCGCCGCGGCCGCGGCGCGCGCCGGTCTCTCCTTCACCGTGCGGCTGACGGCCCGGAACGGGGTCATCGCACTGCCGTCGCTCGGGACGCTGCACACGGCGGAAGGGGGCGACGCGGTGGTGTACGTCCTGTGCAGGCAGGGACGGCTGACCATACGTCAGTCCGGTGCCCTGGACGTCGTGGTGTACCCGGAGACGGGGGTCGGCGCATGGTCGGGGTCACTCGCGTGGACGCCTGCGTATGCGTTGCCGGGGCTGGTGGAGGGCGCCGAGCCGATGCCGTTGGACGATCTCGACCCGTACCGCACCGTACGGGAGGGCTCGCGCCACGAGACGATGAGCGGTCCGGTGACGCTGGACGAGGCCGAGCGCAAGCGCTGGGTGCAGGCCTGGGCGGGGACGGCCGAGGCCTTGCGGCCGGCAGGAGAGGGCCGCCTCGCCGAGGCGGTCGCCCTGCTGCGGTGCCTGGTCCCGCTGGCCGTCCCGCCCGGTGGTTCCGCCGACGGCCGTGGCACCGGCAGTTGTAGCGCCACCCGGCGCGAGGCCTTCGGTGCCCTCCTCAGCAGCACTCCGCCCACACCGACGCTGTTCGCGGCCACGCTGGTGCACGAGTTGAACCACGCGAAGCTGGCGGCCCTGAGCGACATGGCGACACTCCATCGGGCCGGTCCGCGGGAGAGGTACTTCGCCCCTTGGCGGCCCGACCCCCGGCCGTTCGACGGCCTGTTGCAGGGCGCCTATTCGCATCTCGCGCTCGCCGACTTCCACCAGCGCGTCGCACTGGCCGCCACGAACGCGGCCGACGGCGAAGCGGCGTGGACTCTGCACGCTCGCTATCACGCGCAGGTCGGAGCGGCTCTGCCGGCACTCGTGGCGACGTCCGAACTCACGTCCGTGGGAAGGCGGTTCGTCGACGGGATGGTCGCGACGTACGAACGGATGACCGATCAGCCGGCGCCGCACCGCCTCGTCGCCCGGGCGGAGGCGTACATCCGCGCCGCACGCGACCTCTGGGTGCAGCGGCACGGTCCCGGGCTTTCCTCGACTGAATGAGTGAAGGTCCGCGCGATCGGGGGTCTCTTGCGCGAAGATCGGCGCGACACACTACGAACCGAAGCGACTGTTGTCGGTTGCAGCCAGCGGCCTACCGGAGTGCGGCGCTTAGGTTCTAGGATTTTTCGGGATGACGCGCAGGGAGGCCGCTGCATGTCTGGAGCTCGTACGGTCACGATCAGCTTCGCCGGGTTCAACCGGGCCTGGGCGGCCTGGATCGGTGACCGACTCGAGCGTCGCGGTCTTCGCGTCGTGTATCTGCGCTGGGACTCCCCGGCCGAGATCCCCCTCGAGGACTGCCTGCGTGACCTGAAGCTCGCCGAGGGCCGCATCCTCATGGTCGTCAGCGAGTGGTACTTCCAGCTGGGCCCGCGCACCTACGAAGAGTGGAACGCGGCCCTCCGTAACGTCGTGGCCCCCGATCCCTCCCGCTTCGCGGCCGTCTCGGTCACCACGAGTCCGGTGCCCACGGCCGCCGCCGTACTCGCCGCCGCCGACCTGACCAACATGGGTCCCGACGAGGCGGAGCGTCGCCTGCTGGACCGTCTGGACGTCCCCGCCGATCCGCTGCCCGACTCGGCGAACGGCGCCCGGCGCGGGCCGCGCTTCCCCGCGGCCATGCCCGAGGTGTGGGGCGGTGTCCCTCGTCGCAACACGCGCTTCACCGGCCGGGAGTCGCTGCTCAACGACGCCTACCACCTCCTGCAGAGCGCCGACGCCGGCGCGGGCGTGGTGGCCCTGCACGGCATGTCGGGCGTGGGGAAGACACAGCTCGCCGCCGAGTACGTGTACCGGTTCGGCTCCGAGTACGACGTGGTGTGGTGGGTCAACGCGGAGAAGAGGGTCAGCTACCGCCGCTATCTCGCCGAGCTGGCCCCCAAGTTGGGCCTTGCCACGGGCCAGGAGTACGGCGAGCGTCTGCGGGCCGTCCGCGACTCGTTGCGGCGAGGCGATCCGTACTCCCGCTGGTTGCTGGTCCTGGACGGAGCGGACGAACCGGACCAGATCTGGGACCTCGTGCCGACCGGCCCGGGACATGTGCTGATCACCTCACGGAACCCGGAGTGGACCGAGCACAACAGCAGGCTGCTGGAAGTGCCCGTGTACGAGCGCTACGAGTCCGTGGCGTTCATCCGCCGCCGCGCGCCGCGGCTCAGTGATGCCGAGGCCGACCAGCTCGCCGAGGCACTGGAGGACCTTCCGCTGCTGCTGGACCAGACGGCCGGCTGGCTCAACGACTCGGATCTGTCGGTCGACGACTACATCGCCCTTCTGGAGGGCGGCATCGACCAGGACGTGGTCAAGGTGTCCGCCGACTTCCCGCTCGCCTTCCAGACGGCGTGGTCGATACTGCTGAACAAACTGAGGGAGACGGTCCCGGAGTCCGTGGACCTGCTCCGCCTGTGCACGTTCTTCGCGCCCGGCTTCATCCCCGTACGTCTCCTCAAGGAGATGCCGCACGACGAACTGCCCGAGCAGGTCGCGGGGTTGCTCAACGACCCGCTCCTGTGGAACAAGGCGATCAACCAACTGCGCCAGTACTCTGTGGTCCGCCTGGAGTCCCACGACACGACCTCCGACGACGCGGCGGCCTCCGGCGAGTCGTTGTATCTGCACCGCATGGTGCACCAGATCGTCGGCAAGGACATGCCGGCAGAGGACCACAAGGAGTTCATCGAGGTGGTACGCCAGGCACTGGCTTCAGCGGACCCCCGCAGGCCGACGGACCCGGATCTGTGGCCCGTGTACGCGGAGATCGTCCCGCACCTGAAGTACGCGGACGTGCTCAACAGCACCGATGCCAACATTCAGCGTCTGGTGTTCAACTGCCTTCGCTACATGTTCTTCTCGGGCGAGTACGCGGCGGGCATCAAACTCGGGGAGCGGGCACTGGAGGCCTGGCGGTCCCTGTTGGGGGAGACGCACCCGCGGATCTGGGAACTGACCTACCACTACGCCAACCTGCTGCGCAGCGTCGGTGAATACGGGCGTACGGAGGCGATCGAGCGCGCCGCTGTCGAGCATTTGAGGGAGGAACGAGGGCCGCAGGACCTGGAACACCTCCGGGCGGCCGGAGGCCTGGCCGCCGACCTGCGTGGCCTGGGTCGCTACGACGAGGCACTCGAACTGTCCCAATCGCTGCTGACCGCCTATCGCGAGCTGCTGGGCGAGCAGGACTCCCGCACCCTCAACGCTCAGAACAACGTCGCTGCGACGCTCGTCCTGCTCGGCCGCTTCGAAGAGGCCCTGGAAGTCGACCGCCGGACGATGGAGGCACGCCGGGCGCTGCTGAGGGCCCGGCATCCGTGGACTCTCTATTCGGAGACGTCCTACGCCCTCGACCTGCGTCTTCTGGGTCGCTATGCGGACGCCGAGTCGGTCCAGACGAAGAACGTGCGTGAGCTGGTCCTGGTGCTGGGCGCGAACAACCCCTACACGTTGAAGGGCCGGCACAACCTCGCCTTCTGCCACTACCGCAGCGGGGACCACGAGTCGGCGGGGAGGCTCTTCGCCGATGTGCTGGAGCGGTCGGAGCGGGTGCTGGGCGAGACGAACCCGGACACGCTCCGCTACGCCACGAGTCAGAGCTGCTTCATTCGCGAACACGGCGACATCGACCAGGCCCGCGAACTCAGTGAGACCACGATCGCCCGCTACGAGGTGATGCTCGCCGAGGGCCATCCTTTTGTCGCGGGAGCCCGTGTCAACCACGCTCTCGTCCTGCGCAGTGTGGGCGAGCGCGACCATGCCTATGCCGTGGGCGAGCAGGCGTTGACGGACATGACCGCGGCCGTGGGGGAGCGCCACCCCTGGACCCTTGGTTGCGCCATCAACGCCTCGGCCCTGCGCAGTCTTGTCGGGGACCCGGAGTCGGCCGCCGAACTGAGCAAGTCGACCGCCGCCCTGGCCACCGAGGTGCTCGGCCGGACACACCCGCTGACACTGTCCGCCCGTATCGCGCAGGCCGCCGATCTCCGTTCGCTGCGCGACCGTCAGCAGGCCGAGAAACTGGAGCAGGAGGCGTTGTCGGACTTTGTGGCGACGCTCGGTCCGCAGCACGTCCACACGGTCTCGGCGCGTAGGCGCAACCGCCCGTTCTGGGATTTCGAACCCCAGACGGTGTGACCGGTCGGGGCCTTCCCCGGCGCGCCTCCCGCGTGCCGGGGAAGAGCCCGGTCCTCTCGGCCCGCAGGGACTTCGAGCCCCGGACAACCTGAACCCCGCGACCGGCCCGGTATGACGAAGGGCCCGGTCCCGGGGAGTGATCCCGGGGCCGGGCCCTGTCGTCAGGCCGAGGCGTGCTCAGTGGCTCACGCCTCGAAGACCTCGCGTACCAGCTGCTCCTGCTCGGCCTGGTGGCGCTTGGCCGAGCCCACGGCGGGGGACGAGCTGTGCGGGCGCGAGATGCGGCGCAGGCGCTCGCCGGCGGGGATGTCCGCGCCGACCGCCAGGTCGAGGTGGTCGATGAGGTTCAGGGCGATGAACGGCCAGGCGCCCTGGTTCGCCGGCTCCTCCTGGACCCACAGGTACTTCTCGGTGTTCGGGTACTTCTTGATCTCGGCCTGGAGCTCGGCACCCGGCAGCGGGTACAGGCGCTCGAGGCGGATGATCGCCGTGTCCGTCACACCGCGCTTCTGACGCTCCGCCTCGAGGTCGTAGTAGACCTTGCCCGAGGTGAAGACGACCTTGCGGACCGCGGCCGGGTCGACCGAGCTGTCGCCGATGACGGGACGGAAGTGCCCCGACGTGAACTCCTCCGCCTTCGACGCGGCGGCCTTGAGGCGCAGCATCGACTTCGGGGTGAAGACCACCAGCGGCTTGTGGTGCGGGTTGTGCACCTGCCACCGCAGGAGGTGGAAGTAGTTCGACGGCAGGGTCGGCATCGCGACCGTCATGTTGTTCTGGGCGCAGAGCTGCAGGAACCGCTCCGGGCGGGCCGAGGAGTGGTCCGGTCCCTGGCCCTCGTAGCCGTGGGGGAGCAGGAGCGTGACGCCCGACGTCTGGCCCCACTTCTGCTCCGCGGCCGTGATGTACTCGTCGACGACGCTCTGGGCGCCGTTGACGAAGTCGCCGAACTGCGCCTCCCACATCACGAGCGCGTTCGGGCGGGCGAGCGAGTAGCCGTACTCGAAGCCCATGACCGCGTACTCGGACAGGAGGGAGTCGTAGACGTTGTAGCGTGCCTGGTCCTCCGACAGGTACTGCAGCGGGGTGTAGTCCTCGCCCGTCGCGCGGTCGATCAGCACCGCGTGGCGCTGGCCGAAGGTGCCGCGGCGGGAGTCCTGGCCGGAGAGGCGGACCGGCGTGCCCTCGAGGAGCAGCGATCCGATGGCCAGGGTCTCGCCCATGCCCCAGTCGATCGTGCCGTCCTCGACCATGGCCGCCCGGCGCTGCAGCTGCGGCAGCAGACGCGGGTGGACGGTGAAGTGGTCGGGGATGTTGACCTGGGACTCGGCGATGCGCTTGACGACCTCGGCGGACACGGCCGTGTCGACCTGCACCGGGAAGCCGTCCTGCGGCTCCTGCGACGGGGCCGCGGCCGGCTGCGAGGTGGCCTCGCGGACCTCGGTGAAGACCTTCTCGAGCTGGCCCTGGTAGTCCTGCAGCGCCTGCTCGGCCTCTTCCAGCGTGATGTCGCCCCGGCCGATCAGCGACTCGGTGTACAGCTTGCGCACCGAGCGCTTCTTGTCGATCAGGTCGTACATCAGCGGCTGGGTGAACGCCGGGTTGTCCGACTCGTTGTGCCCGCGACGGCGGTAGCAGATGAGGTCGATCACCACGTCCTTGTTGAACGCCTGGCGGAACTCGAAGGCCAGACGCGCGACACGCACGACCGCCTCCGGGTCGTCGCCGTTCACGTGGAAGATCGGGGCCTCGATCATGCGGGCCACGTCCGTCGCGTACATGGAGGAGCGCGAGGACTCGGGGGCCGCGGTGAAGCCGACCTGGTTGTTGATGACGATGTGGACCGTGCCGCCGGTGCGGTAGCCGCGCAGCTGCGACATGTTCAGGGTCTCGGCAACCACGCCCTGGCCCGCGAAGGCCGCGTCGCCGTGGATGGCCACCGGCAGGACCGTGAAGTCCGTGCCGCCCTTGTTGATGATGTCCTGCTTGGCCCGGGTGATGCCCTCGATGACCGGGTCGACCGTCTCCAGGTGGGACGGGTTGGCGGCGAGGGAGACCTTGATCTGCTCGCCGTCCAGGCCGGTGAAGGTGCCGTGGGCGCCCAGGTGGTACTTCACGTCGCCGGAGCCGTGCATCGACTTCGGGTCGAGGTTGCCCTCGAACTCGCGGAAGATCTGGGCGTAGGACTTGCCGACGATGTTCGCGAGGACGTTCAGGCGGCCGCGGTGGGCCATGCCGATGACGACCTCGTCCAGACGGGACTCGGCGGCGCTGTCGATCACCGCGTCGAGCAGCGGGATGACCGATTCGCCGCCCTCCAGGGAGAAGCGCTTCTGGCCGACGTACTTGGTCTGCAGGAAGGTCTCGAAGGCCTCGGCCGCGTTCAGGCGGCGCAGGATGCGCAGCTGCTCCTCGCGCTCCGGCTTGGTGTGCGGGCGCTCCACACGGTCCTGGATCCACTTGCGCTGCTTGGGGTCCTGGATGTGCATGTACTCGATGCCGGTGGTGCGGCAGTACGAGTCGCGCAGCACGCCGAGGATGTCGCGCAGCTTCATCATCGACTTGCCGGCGAAGCCGCCGACCGCGAACTCGCGCTCCAGGTCCCACAGGGTGAGGCCGTGCTCGACGATGTCCAGGTCGGGGTGCTTGCGCTGGCGGTACTCCAGCGGGTCGGTGTCGGCCATGACGTGGCCGCGGACCCGGTAGGAGTGGATCAGCTCGAAGACGCGGGCGGCCTTGGTGACGTCGTCGTCGTGCGAGGCGTCGATGTCCTTGAGCCAGCGGACCGGCTCGTAGGGGATGCGCAGGGCCTCGAAGATCTCGTCGAAGAAGCCGTTCTCGCCGAGCAGCAGGTTCGCGACGACGCGCAGGAACTCGCCGGAGGCGGCGCCCTGGATCACCCGGTGGTCGTAAGTCGACGTGAGCGTCATGACCTTGGAGACGCCGAGCTTGTTCAGGGTGTCCTGGGAGGTGCCCTGGAACTCCGCCGGGTAGTCCATGGAGCCGACACCCATGATCACCGACTGGCCGGGCATCAGGCGCGGCACGGAGTGGACCGTGCCGAGGCCGCCGGGGTTGGTGAGCGAGACCGTGACGCCGGAGAAGTCCTCCATCGTCAGCTTGCCGTCGCGGGCGCGGCGGACGATGTCCTCGTAGGCCTGCCAGAACTCGAAGAAGTTCAGCGTCTCGGCCTTCTTGATCGCCGCGACGACGAGCTGGCGGTCGCCGTTCGGCTTGACCAGGTCGATGGCGAGGCCGAGGTTGACGTGCTCCGGCTTGACGAGGGTCGGCTTGCCGTCCTTCTCCGCGAAGGACCAGTTCATCGCCGGCATGGCCTTGATGGCCTGGACCATCGCGTAGCCGATCAGGTGCGTGAAGGAGATCTTCCCGCCCCGGGCGCGCTTGAGGTGGTTGTTGATGACGATGCGGTTGTCGAAGAGCAGCTTCACCGGGACCGCGCGCACGGACGTGGCCGTGGGCATCTCCAGCGAGGCGTTCATGTTCTTCGCGACGGCGGCGGAGGGGCCGCGCAGGGTCACCAGCTCGGGGCCCTCGGGCGCCTGCGCCACCGGCTCGTCCTTCTTCGGCTTGACGGGCGACGCGGCGGGCTTCGCGGCGGCGGGAGCCGCCGGCTTCGCCGGGGCAGGCGCGACGGCCGGCTGCGCGGGCGCGGCGGCCGGAGCGGCCGGGGCCTGCGGCGCAGCGGGCGCGGCAGCCGGGGCGGCAGGCGCGGCCTGGGTGGCCGTGGTGGTGCCCGCGGCCCCCGCGGCCGCGGTACCCGCCGTAGCCGTGGAGGCGGCCGCCCCCGGCTTGTAGTCGGCGAAGAAGTCCCACCAGGCACGGTCTACCGAATTCGGGTCCTGGAGGTACTGCTGATAGATCTCGTCGACGAGCCACTCGTTGGGACCGAACGCAGCAGCGGGGTTCTTCCCGGCTTGGTCGTCGGTCGAGATGCTCGAGTTACTGGGGGACTGTGGCGACACGGCGGCAACCGCCCTCTTCCGCTTCACATGGTGATTGGACAGCGGGAATAAAGGCTACGCCTCCCCGGCCGTGAAGGTCAGGTCGAGCCGGTTCATCGTCGCGTAAGTCACATCGGATAGCGTGTTTCGGCGCTGCAATTGGCGGGAAACAAGCGGGGTTCCGGTTAGACGCGGGTGCGACGACCCCGACCCGGCGCGGGGTATGCGCGGGCCTGTGCCTGATCACACGTGTCCATCAATGGAGACGGACATGGATCTTGGGGCTCCGCCTCGAACTTTACGTCAACTTGGGGAAGAGGTCTCTCCCGGAAGGGTGATCTGGATCCGGCAGCCCCGAGAGGATTCGGCCACGCCGATCCGGCCGCCGTGCAGATCCACCGCCCAGCGCGCGATGGCGAGGCCCAACCCCGTGCCGCCGTCGCTGCCCGGCCCGTGCGGCCGGCTCACCGCACCCCGGTTGAAGCGCTCGAAGACCCGGTGCCACTCCGACCGGGGTATGCCGGGCCCTTCGTCCAGGACCTCGAGCTCGAGCGACTCCGGCTGCGGTCCGCGCCGGGCCTTCACCGTGACCCGGCCGTGCGGCGGGCTGTGCTTGACCGCGTTGTCGATCAGGTTGGCGACGACCTGGTGGATGCGCTCCGGGTCGGCGTGCGCGGTCAGCTCCGGCGGGGAGACGTCCAGGTGCAGATGGACGTCCGTCCTCGTGTGGCTGCCGGAGCCCGAGCCGATGCCCGCGCGCGCGGAGGACACCATCTGGGCCTCCTTGAGGACGCCGGACAGATACGGCCAGACCTCGAAGCGGCGCTTCTTCAGCGGGACCACGCCGTTGTCCAGACGGGAGAGGTCCAGCAGCGTCTCCACCAGGCGCCCCAGCCGCTCCGTCTGCCTCAGCGCCGTGCGCATCGTCTCCGGATCGGCGGCCGATATGCCGTCCACGATGTTCTCCAGGACCGCGCGCAGACCCGCGATGGGCGTGCGCAGCTCGTGCGAGACATTCGCCACGAGCTCCTTGCGCTGACGGTCCTGGGCCTCCAGCTCGTCGGCCATCAGGTTGATCGTGTGAGCCAGGTCGCCCAGCTCGTCCCGGCGGGTGTCGCGCACCCGGCGGGTGTAGTCCCCGTGCGAGATGGACCGGGCCACGGTGTTCATCTCGTCCAGCGGAGCGGTGAGCGAATGGGCCACGAACTGGGTGATCAGCAGTGTGGCGATCATCGAGAACACCGTGATGAAACGCAGCTCGGTCTCGGTGCGCACCGCGATCATCAACAGACCCGTGGTGATCAGTACCGAGATCACGACCAGCGCGCCCAGCTTGGTCTTGACCGAGAACGGACGTACACCGCCCCAAGGCTCCCCGGGGCCTCTTCGTGACGCCGGCCCGCCGCTCATGGCGTGGGGGTCTCCAGCGCGTAGCCGACACCGTGGACGGTACGGATGCGCTCCGCGCCGATCTTCCGGCGCAGGGCCTTGATGTGGCTGTCCACGGTGCGGGTGCCGGACGCGTCGGCCCAGTCCCACACCTCGGCGAGCAGCTGCTCGCGCGAGAGCACGGCGCGCGGCGTGTTCGCCAGGCACACGAGCAGGTCGAACTCGGTGGGCGTGAGGTGGACGTCCTCGCTGCGGACCCGGACCCGCCGCTGAGCGTGGTCGATCTCCAGTTCGCCGAGGCGCAGTATGCCGCTGCGCGGTGTGGTGGCCGCCAGCGCGGCCCGCTCGACCCTGCGCAGCAGGACGTGCACGCGCGCCGCCAGCTCACGCATCGAGAACGGCTTGGTCATGTAGTCGTCGGCGCCGACGCCGAGCCCGACCAGCATGTCCGTCTCGTCGTCGCGCGCGGTGAGCATCAGGACCGGCACCGGGCGCTGCGCCTGCACCCGACGGCATACCTCCAGGCCGTCGAAGCCCGGCAGCATGATGTCGAGGATCAGCAGGTCGGGCTGCCATGCCTCGGCCGTGTCGACCGCCGCCGGGCCGTCGCCGGCGGTTTGCACGAGGAATCCCTCGGCGCGCAAGCGGGCGGCGATGGCGTCGACGATCGTAGGGTCGTCCTCGACCACCAGAACCCGGCGCTGAGCGCCCGGGTTCGCCGTCGTGCCGTTGTGCGAGGTGTGTGTCTGCTCCATCGCCCGCCCCTGGGGTTGCTTTCCGGAATCCGTGGGGGGATCCCATGACTGCGTTTGACGCTTGAATGATCCGCGTCAGGGATGCAGCGTACGGGGAGTTACCGCCGGTCGGCTATCCAGGTCTGACAGCGATATGCACGACGTCGGGAACGCCCCGGGCAACCCGGACCTCTTCGGTACGCACCCGCTGGAACCCGGCATTCCAGAGGGATCCTTCAAATTCCGGAGAGGGTTGCGCCGACCATACCGCCAGCACCCCGCCGGGCCTCAACAGCCGTGTGCAGCCTGCCAGTCCCGCGGCCGAGTACAGGCCGTGATTGTCCTCGGTGACCGTCCAGTCCGGGCCGTTGTCGATGTCGAGGCACAGGGCGTCGTACGTGTCCGATGTCTCATCGACGTAAGCAAGCAGGTCGGCCTCGACGATGCGGGTCCGCGGATCGGCGAGCGCCTTCTCGGTCAGCACGGACAGCGGGCCGTCGAGATGCCAGTCGATGACGGCGCGCTCCCGTTCGACGACGGTGATCGCTCCCCAGCGCGGGTCCGCCGCGGCGTGTGCGAGCGAGAAGCCGACGCCGAGCCCGCCGATCAGCACACTCGGCCCCGGGCGGCCGTCCAGCGCGCCGTACGCGGCGTCGACGAGCAGCCGTTCCGAGCGCCCGTCGGAGGTGTCCATGAGGAAGCAGCCGTTGGCGATGATCTGCAGCAGTTCGCCGTGGCGCCGCAGCACGACCTCGCCGTGGGGGCCCTCGCGCCGGTCCAGGACTTCCGGGGTGTCGTGGGTGTCGTACGAATGCATGAGCCACATTCTGGTGACCCGCGGCGGCGCGGACGACGGGTTTTCGGGGAGCGGCACGCCGGAAGAGGGTGGACGGGCCGGTCGCCGCGACGCCGCGACGCCGCGGGGGCGCCGGACGCGGCTCGGCCGCGGTCGAACGCCCGTTTGCGTGTTCGCCCCGAATGCGCGAATCGCCTGGGAACTCGCTGAGAATCGCGTCGCGTGCGGCGTCGGTCATGGACAGTGGCCCGGGGGGCGCCAAGGGTGGTGTGCGACGGAAGGAGTGCGCACCTTGGAACCCACGGTCTCGCCGGCTGACGTCCCGGTCACGGCTCCGGGGACGGGTGCGCCGCTTCGGGAGGGCATGCCGCGCCAGCGCACGGCGCGGCCGCGCGGCGCCGTGACCTGGCCGGCGCCGAGTGCCGATCCCACGGCGGGCCCGCGCCCCCTGCTGCTCCTGCCGACGCCGACGGGCACGCCCTTCACCTTCGGATACGCCGCCGTCCTGCTGGGGACGTCGCTGTTCGCCGAGTACGCCGACCCGTCGCTGGTCCACTCCCTTTATCAGCACTCCAGCACCGACGTCGCCCATCTGGTGCGGGCGCCGGTGCCGGTGCTGATGGCCAGCGCGCTGTGGATCGCGGGCGGGCTGACCTCGTCGTACGCGCTCGTCTTCCTCCTGGTGCTGACGGCGCTGGAGCGGCGCACCGGCGGAATGTGCACGGCGGCCGTCTTTCTGCTCGGCCATGTGCTCGCCACGCTCGCGACGGAGATCCCGGTCGGTCTGACAGTGCTCGCGGGCGGCCTGCCCGACAGCTCCCTGCACCGGCTCGACTACGGCATCAGCTTCGGTGTCGCCGCGAGCCTCGGCGCGCTGACGGGACTGCTCGGGCCGTGGCCGCGGTGGACGGTGCTCGTCGTGTCCGGCGCGGTGGTGCTCCACGATCTGGCCGCGTTCGCGGACCCGCTGAGCGACTGGGGCCATCTGCTGGCGCTGGCCGTCGGCATCGCGATCCGGCCGGCCGTACGCCGAAGGGCCCGGGACCGGTCCCTCCGAGGCGGCGGCCGGGTGGGCGCGGTCGCCGCCCCCGCCGTGCGCCGTCAGGATCCGGGCGGCGTCCACACATAGGGCGTCGTGGTGGTCACCGCACGGAAGCCCAGGCGGAGCAGGATGGGGGCGCTGTCGTCGGAGGCGTCCACATGGAGGTAGCGCACGCCCCGGTCCGCCGCGAGTCGGGCGCGGACCGCGACGAGGGCTCGGTAGATGCCCCTGCCCCGCCAGTCGGCCAGCGTCGAGCCGCCCCACAGACCGGCGAACTCCGTTCCGCCGCGGAAGACGAGCCAGGCCGCCGAGACGACCTCCCCGTCCGCCTCCGCCACATGGATCGCGATCTCGTCGGGGGCGGCCGCGACCCGCCCGATCAGATCGTCCGTGAGCCAGCTCCGGTCCTCGCCCCAGACGGCCGACTCCATCGCGGCGATGCGCCGCATGTCCGCGTCGGCCGTGACCCGCCGCAGTGCGACGCCCCGTGGGAGAGCGGGCTGCCGCGCGGCCATCTCCTCGGTGCGTCCGATGAGCACCGTCTCCCGGTCCTCGGGCACGAACCCAGCGGCGCACAGCCGGTCGACGAGGTCGGCCGGGGTGTCGTGCCCGCGCGTCTTCCACTCCAGCGCCTCGCCGCGTCCGGCGAAGTAGTCGCGTTGCCGGGCGATCAGCCGGTCCAGCTCCGCCCCGCGCACCCCGAGGTCGCGCGGCCCGCTGACCAGGCCCCGATGCTGACCGACGATCCGCAGCAGTGGTCCGTCGTGCTCGTGGACGACACCCACCGCAGGGGTGGGCGGGACGCCGCGCATCTGGTCGTCGTACGCGGCGAGCAGCATCTCCGTGTCTGTCACGGGGAGACCGTAAGGCGGGCCGAGGGTGCCGGGGCAACTGCTTTCCGTCTGGCGAACGTCCGCGGACGACCGGGCGGCCCGGCGACGGTCGTGTGTGAGGCCCCGAGGGCGGGGAAGCCCCGCCGTCCCCCGGGCGTTGCAGCGGAGGGGCGCCGCCCGCGGAGGGCGAACGCCCGGGCCGCGGCCGGTGCGCCGCAACCCCTTTGACGTGCCGTTCACGGAGTCGGCGGACGCGATCGCTCACAGCGAACGCCTCCGGGGGAACAATCGAATCCTCTCGAGCATTGAGTCCGCATAGCTCAACTTGACTGCCGAAGGGGAGATCATGGCTTCGACGTCCACACCGCTCACCCTGCCCGTGTTGCCGCTCGACGGTGAGGTCGTGCTGCCCGGGATGGTGGTTCCGCTGGACCTGAGCGATTCCGAGGTACGCGCGGCCGTGGAGGCCGCGCAGGCCGCTGCCCGGTCCGAGCCCGGGAAGCCCAGGGTCCTGCTGGTGCCGCGCATCGACGGGACGTACGCGAACACCGGTGTGCTCGGCACCGTCGAGCAGGTCGGCCGGCTGGCCGACGGTGACCCGGGCGCACTGATCCGCGGCCGCGGCCGTGTGAGGATCGGCGCCGGGACCACCGGCCCGGGCGGGGCGCTGTGGGTCGAGGGGACGCGGATCGACGAGAACGCGCCCGACCCGCTGCCGGGACACGCGACCGAACTGATCAAGGAATACAAGGCTCTCGCCACGACCTGGCTGAAGAAGCGTGGCGCCTGGCAGGTCGTGGACCGTGTCGAGGCGATCGACGACGTCTCCGCGCTCGCCGACAACTCGGGCTACTCGCCCTTCCTGACCGTCGAACAGAAGGTGGAGCTGCTGGAGACCGTCGACCCGGTCGCCCGGCTGAAGCTCGCCGTACAGCAACTGCGCGACCACCTCGCCGAACAGGATGTCGCGGAGTCCATCGCCAAGGACGTCCAGGAGGGCGTCGACAAGCAGCAGCGCGAGTTCCTGCTGCGCCGCCAGCTGGAGGCCGTGCGCAAGGAGCTGCGCGAGCTCAACGGCGAGGCCGGGGAAGGCGAGGAGACCGACGACTACCGGGCCCGTGTCGAGGCCGCCGACCTGCCGGAGAAGGTCCGTGAGGCCGCTCTGAAGGAGGTCGACAAGCTGGAGCGGTCGAGCGACCAGTCGCCCGAGGGGTCGTGGATCCGGACCTGGCTGGACACCGTGCTCGAACTGCCGTGGAACGAGCGCACCGAGGACGAGTACGACATCCGCGGCGCCAAGGCCGTCCTGGACGCCGAGCACGCGGGCCTGGAGGACGTGAAGGAGCGCATCACCGAGTACCTGGCGGTGCGCAAGCGGCGCGCCGACCGGGGTCTGGGAGTCGTCGGCGGACGGCGCGGAGGTGCCGTTCTCGCCCTCGTCGGTCCGCCCGGTGTGGGCAAGACGAGCCTCGGTGAGTCGGTGGCGCACGCCATGGGGCGCAAGTTCGTTCGGGTCGCGCTCGGCGGCGTGCGCGACGAGGCGGAGATCCGCGGTCACCGGCGCACCTACGTGGGCGCCCTGCCGGGCCGCATCGTGCGCGCCGTCAAGGAGGCCGGTTCGATGAACCCGGTCGTCCTGCTCGACGAGATCGACAAGGTGGGCTCGGACTTCCGGGGCGACCCGGCCGCCGCCCTGCTCGAGGTCCTGGACCCGGCGCAGAACCACACCTTCCGCGACCACTACCTCGAGGTCGAACTCGACCTCTCCGACGTGGTGTTCCTCGCCACGGCGAATGTCCTCGAAGCCATCCCGGAGGCCCTGCTCGACCGTATGGAGCTGGTCCGCCTGGACGGCTACACCGAGGACGAGAAGGTCGTCATCGCCCGCGACCACCTGCTCCCGCGCCAGCTGGAGCGGGCGGGTCTGCACAAGGACGAGGTGACGCTCGACGAGGGCGCCCTGCGCAAGCTGGCAGGCGAGTACACCAGGGAGGCGGGCGTCCGGAACCTGGAGCGCTCGATCGCCCGTCTGCTGCGCAAGGTCGCGGCCCAGCACGAACTGGACGAGACGGAACTTCCGCTCACCGTCCGGGACGAGGACCTGCGCGCCCTGATCGGGCGTCCGCACCACGTGCCCGAGTCCGCCCAGGACCCGGCCGAGCGGCGGACGGCCGTCCCCGGTGTGGCGACCGGACTCGCGGTCACCGGCGCCGGCGGAGACGTCCTGTACGTGGAGGCGTCGCTCGCCGACCCGGAGACGGGCGCGGCCGGCCTGACCCTGACCGGTCAGCTCGGCGACGTGATGAAGGAGTCGGCGCAGATCGCGCTGAGCTTCCTGCGCTCCCACGGCGCCGAACTGGAACTGCCGGTCGGCGATCTGAAGGACCGGGGTGTGCACATCCACTTCCCGGCGGGCGCGATCCCCAAGGACGGCCCGAGCGCGGGCGTCACGATGACGACCGCACTGGCCTCCCTGCTGTCCGGCCGCCTGGTGCGTACGGACGTGGCGATGACCGGCGAGGTCTCGCTGACCGGCCGTGTGCTGCCCATCGGCGGGGTGAAGCAGAAGCTGCTCGCCGCGCACCGGGCCGGGGTGAGCACCGTCGTCATCCCCAAGCGCAACGAGCCCGACCTGGACGACGTCCCGGCCGAGGTGCTGGAGAAGCTGGACGTCCATGCCGTCACCGACGTCCGCCAGGTGCTGGAGCTGGCGCTCGCGCCGGCCACCAACGGCGCGGCGCCGGAGGTGCCGGTGGCGGCGTGACGCCGCGGACTCCGGTGGCGGCGTGACGGACGCCACCGGACGACGCGAAGGCCCGGGTCCCGTGCGGGAGTCCGGGCCTTCGCCGTGCCGTGGTGGGGGACTCAGCCGTTGGCGAGCGCCTGCACCCGGTCCAGGGCCCCGTTGAACTTGTCGTGGTCCCCGACCGTCGGGCCGGACGAGGTGTACTGCCACATCGTGTAGTAGCCCCAGCCGGCCGGGAGCGTGCCCGGGGCGGAGGCGTAACGCGCGATCCACAGGGGGCTGGCGGCGGCGAAGCCGCCGTAGTTGCCGGTGCACTGCGTCCACCAGCTGGTGGCCGTGTAGATGACGGCGTCCCGGCCGGTGCGCGCCTTGTAGGTGTTCAGGAAGTCGGCGATCCAGCTGACCATCGCGCTCGCCGACTTGCCATAGCAGGCGTCGCCGTACGGGTTCCACTCGATGTCGAGCGTGCCCGGCAGCGTCCTGCCGTCCCGTGACCAGCCGCCGCCGTGGTCGACGAAGTAGTTGGCCTGGGTGGCGCCGCTCGTGGTGTCCGGGGTGGCGAAGTGGTAGGCGCCGCGGATCATGCCGACGCCGTACGAACCGTTGTACTGCTGGGCGAAGTAGGGGTTCGTGTAGTACGTCCCTTCCGTCGCCTTCGTATAGGCCCAGCGGACGCCGCTGCTCCACAGCGTCGACCAGGCGACATTGCCCTGGTAGCCCGAGACGTCCACGCCTTCGGTCTGGGCGGCGGCGGCGCTGCGGGAGACACTGCCCCCGCCGTCGTGCGCCAGGACGCCCATACCCATGTGCGCGGTGCCACGGGCGGGTGTGCCGGCCTCGGCCGGCTGGGTGAACATCAGGGAGAACGCGGCGAGCAGGAGCCCGGCCGCGAACAGGCGGCGCGGGCGTCGGACCGATCCGGATCTGTGCACGAGCATGACGTGCCTCCGAAGGGCTCGGTGGAGCTCGGTGGGGGATGCGCTCGGGCATGCCCTGTGCCGGGGAGTGCGGGGCCGCGGGGCGTCGTCGGCCCGTCGGCGGTGGCGTGGGCATGCCAGGAAGGATCTGGTAGGGAAGCTACGCATGCGGGCACCCGGCTGGGAAGGGGGGCGGAGGACGCCGTTGGTCTACGCCTGCGAAATACTGACGGAGCTGCGGCAATGGCGACGTTTGGCAGAAACTTTCAGGAACGGGAAACCGGGGCAGGGGAGCTGACGTGCACGAGCGCGGAAACGGCGAGGGACGTCCGGTCGAACCCGGTGCGTCGGGAAGCGGTGTGGACCACACCGGCGCGGACCGGGAGTTCCTCTCCCTGGAGCGCGAACTCACGGTGTTCCTGCGACGGGCCCGGGCCAACCAGGGCGAGATGGCCCGCGAGGTGCACCCTGACCTCGAGCCCGCGGCGTACGGCCTCCTGGTCCGTCTGGACGAGTACGGCCGGCAGCGCGCTACGGAGCTCGCGGCCTATATCGGCGTGGGCAAGGCCACCATGTCCCGTCAGTTGCGGGCCCTGGAGGAACTGGGCCTGGTCGCGCGTGAGCCGGACCCGGCGGACGGCCGGGCGTGGCTGGTCCATCTCACCGAGGAGGGACGCAGCCGTGTCGGCAACGTGCGCGACGCCCGCCGTGCGCGGTACGTGCGGGAGCTGTCCCACTGGGATCGGCGCGAGGTAGCGGAACTGGCCCGTCTGCTCAACCAGTTGAACCGGAGCATGGAGAAGTAGACCGCGGGGCGGCGTCCCTCACAGCTCCACGTGCACCACCGTCGCGTCGTCGTGCGTCTTGCTGCGGCCCAGATACGCCCGCTCCTCGCGATCGCCGGCCTCCAGCGCCCGTACCCGTTCCACGAGTGCCGCCGCCCCCTCCTCGCGCACCAGCGCCAGCAGATCGGTCCAGTCGCCCCGGCGGAACTTCTCCGTCCAGCGGGTCGCGCCGTCGGTGAGGGCCGTGAGGGTGCGCACCGCCGTGCGCGGCAGTTCGCCGGTGACCGCGCGGGCCGCCACCGACGGGTCCGCCGCCGCGGTGAAGAAGCCCCCCTCCTTGTTGCGGACCGTGGCGTCCGCGATCGCCTCCGTCGCCAGACTGCCGCGCGGGACCCGGGCCAGTCGGTCGTCCAGCAGGGCGATGACCGTGCCGTCGGTCGTCCCGGCCAGAAGTGCCGAGTCGGAGAGGACCAGATACTCCACCGCCGACGCGGACCAGCGGGCGAGGACCACGGTTGCCTGAGGGGTGCGCGGGTGAGAAAGGTCACAGGTGGCCGCGTGGGAGTCGGCGGTGCGCAGGATCGCGTGCGAAAGGATCTCGGTCAGCGTCAGATCCCGGCGGGAAACGGACAGTTCGGTCAGTGCGCCGCCGAGTCGTGAGCAGAACCAGGGGACGGAATGGAGACAGCCGTCGTCGCCCTGTGGAGGGGTGACCCCGTCGAGAACGACCAGTGCACCGCCCTGACCGGACGCCGGTAGCGCGAGTGCGGCGAAGTCCTCGTTGGAGCGGGCCGGATCGCCGGGCTCGGAAATGAGGTCGGTACGCATTCGGCCAGTCTGCACGAGCCCTTCACAAGGTCCACAGGAGGCTGGCAACGGTTGCCGAATCGGTGCGACCGACCAGGTCAGGCGCCTGGTTTGGCATGGAATGATCGGCTCCGGTGAAGCGTGGTGGCGAATATTGCCAAAGTGAGCCGCCGACGTCCAACCGGCCTGCCGGAAAGGCCCTCCGCGCAGGCGCGAGGAACTTGCCCGCCAACTCGTCGCCGATGTTCACTCCTTCGGGTGGCGGGTCAGGCGAAGCAGGACCTCTGTCCACCGGCACTGGGAGGGTCGGAAGCCGTCGTACCGGGTCGACGCCCCAGCTGACGGGCCGTCACCCGAGCCCATGGGTAAACGAGTCAGGAATGCGAGCACCGGTGCAGAAGAAGCGGCCTCGGCGCACAGGCAGGCAGACGACCCCCGAACGGGACACTTCGTCCGACTCCACGGGCAGCGGCCGTCCCGCCCATGTGCGCAATCGGCTCATCGTCGCGGTTGCCGTGGTGGCCGCCGCCATCGCGACGGCCGGGGCGCCCAGCGTCATCGGCGCGTCCGGCCGGCTCAACGACGCCCAGAATCTGGTGACGCTCGCCGAGCAGACGCAGGACGCCCTCACGCTGGCCCATTCGCTGGCCGACGAGCGCGACGGGGTCACCGTGTGGGTGGCCGCCGGACGGCCCAAGTCCGGGGCGCCCGATGAACAGCAGAGCACCCGGGTCGACCGGGAGATCGAGGATCTGCGGGCCGACCCGGACATTCCGGTGGCGCTCCGCAAGGACCTCGACGACGTGGGCGTCGTGCGGCGGTCGGCGCTCGTCGGGAAGAGCAGCGCCTTCGACGCGCACCAGGCGTACTCCGCGGCCATCACGGAGCTGCACGCCCTCGCCGAACAGCTGGCCGAGAAGACGTCGTCCCACGGGGGCTCCGGCGCCTACGCACTCGCCCAGCTCGACAGCGCCGTGCAGCAGTCCGCCGCGGCACGGGGCCTGCTGGTCGCGGCCCTGAACATCCCGCGCACGACCCAGACGGTCATCGACCCGATCACGGGTCTGCCGACCACCACGACGAGTTCCTCGGACGCCGACACCAAGCAGCGGGACGCCCTCACGGCCGCCGCCCAGCAGGCCGCCGTCCGCTCCGACGCCGGCGTCGCCGACTTCCACGACAACGGGTCCGAGAAGGCCCGGAACTCCTACGACTCCACGGTCACCGGTCCCGAGGTCACCTCCGCCGAGAAGTACCTCAAGGCGCTCACAGACCAGCCCACCCTCTCCGACGGCGATCTCGGCTTCAGCGCCAAGAAGGTCGAGGCGGCCCTGTCCGCCCGCGTCGACCTGATGCGCGGCGTCGAGTCCTCGCTGTACGAGAACCGCAGCAAGGACCTCGCCCAGCTGCGCGACGACGCCGTCACCGTGCTGGAGATCCGTATCGCGCTGCTCGGCGCGCTCATGCTCGTCGCCGTCGGTATCGCCACGGCCATGGCCCGCAGCCTCACCCGGCCGCTGGCGGTCCTGCGCATCGGCTCGGCCAGGGTGGCCGCGGACCCGGCCGCCGAGGAGCCGGTGAAGTTCACCGGGCGCAACGACGAGTTCGCCCAGGTCGTCCGCTCGGTCAACGCCCTGCACGCGCACGCCGTCGCCCTCCAGGAGCGTCTGACCACCCTGGAGTCCGACCGCAAGCACCTGGTCGGCCAGCGGCAGAGCATGGCCGACGAACGCTCCAAGCTGCGCACCGAGCTCACCGAGGCCTCCGCGCACCTCGAGCAGGTCCGGCACAGCATCCACGGCACCTTCGTCAATCTCGCCCTGCGCACCCTCGGCCTGGTCGAGCGGCAGCTCACGGTCATCGAGGGGCTGGAGGAGCGCGAGCAGGACCCCGATCGGCTCTCCACGCTCTTCAAGCTCGACCACTTCGCCACGGTGATGCGCCGCCACAGCGAGAACCTCCTGGTCATGGCCGGCACCGAGCACGTCCAGCAGCACGCCGGGCCCGTGCCGCTCGTGGACGTCGTGCGCGCGGCCGTCAGCGAGATCGAGCGCTACGAGCGGGTCCGGATCGCCGCGCTCCCCCCGCACGCGCACATCGCGGGGTTCGCCGCCGACGACCTCTCGCACCTGGTCGCCGAACTCCTGGAGAACGCCACCTCGTTCTCGCCGCCCGACGTCCCTGTCGAGGTCTCCGGCTGGCTCCTGGAGAGCGGCGAGGTGATGCTCTCCGTCCAGGACGAGGGCATCGGCATGAGCGGCGAGCGGATGGGCCGGCTCAACGAGCGGCTCGCCGAATTCGAGCCGGACGACGCCTATGACCAGGAGAGTGGGGAGGGCGGCCTCGGGCTCGGCCTGTACGTGGTGGCCCGCCTCGCCCACCGGCACGGTGTCCGCGTCCGGCTGCGCGAGCAGAAGCAGGGCGGAGTCGCGGCGGTCGTCGTCCTGCCCAAGCCTCTGCTGGCCGCGGCCCCGGCGGCCGCGGTGCCCGTCGCGGGCCCCGCGACGGGGGGCGCGCACAACACGTCCCTGCCCGGCGCCGACGCCGAAGCCAACTCGAACGTCCTCAGCAGCCGTGCGCGGATGACGGTCCGGGCTCCCGAAGGGGACGAGGACCCGCTGATCGCCGCGGCGGAACAGGCCGTGCGCGAGCGCGAGGAGAGCCCCCTCTCCCCGGAGCCCGCACGGGACCGGCAGGCGCTGCCGCGGCGCGGCAGCGACGCGACGGAGGAGGCCGGATCCGTACCGGGGGCCGAGCCGGCGTGGAAGCCCGCCTCGAGCGCGCCCGAGCCGTTCGCGGAGACCGGCCCGGAGACCACGATGGAGCTGCTGCTCCCCTCGCCCCGGGGGGACGAACCGGCATCCGGCACCACCGCCGGCATCCCGGCCCAGACCTCGGCCGACCCGTACGCCATAGGGCCCGACGCCCATGCCCGCGCCGCCGACGAGGGCGAGCCCCGGCACGCTCCGGCACCGCAGGAGCCGCAGGACGAAACCGAGGCGCCGCGGGTCACGGCCAAGGGCCTTCCCAAGCGCACCCCGAAGATCTCCGCGCCCGCCCCGGCCGCGCGGCAGCGGGCCGGCGGTGTGGACGCCGAGGCCCTGCGCCGCAGGCTCGGCGGTTTCCACCGCGGCGCCAAGGAGGGCTACCGCCACAGCGAGGCGGAGGCGTCCGAGAGGACCGGCGAGACGAGGGAACCGGTGCAACGGCCCACGCACACGGCTGAACCCGGCACGGCACAGGACGTAGAAGCATCGGGGGGCACCGTCGAGGAGGCAAGCAGTTGACCGCGCCCAGTACGTTCGGACTGAGCAGTGAGGCACGCAACCTGCACTGGCTGCTGACGAACCTCGTCGAGGAGGTGCCGGGGCTGCTGTCGGTCGCGGTGGTCTCCTCCGACGGACTGCTCCTGCTCTCCTCCGACCCCGGCCGGAACGAGCAGGCCCGTACGGCCCGGGAGGGCAGGCCCAGCGGCCCCAAGGGGTCCTCGGCCGACCTCGCCACCGTCGTGTCGGGCGTCGGCAGCCTCACCATCGGCGCCGCGAAGCTGATGGACTTCGGCGGCGTCAAACACACGATGGTCGCGATGGACGAGGGAAGCCTGTTCGTCATGTCCATCAGCGACGGTTCGCTGCTCGGCGTGCACGGCTCCGCGGACTGCGACATGAGCGTGGTGGCCTACCACATGGCGCTCTTCGTGGGCCGTGCCGGACACGTCCTCACCCCCGAACTCCGCAGCGAGCTGCGCAAGTCCTTCGAGGCCGACTCGGCAGGGAGCGCCCGATGAGCAGCACACCGAAGAAGCTTCCCGTGCGCGGCGGCGACCGCAAACCGGCCCGGGTGCGGCCCTATTCGCTGACCGGCGGACGCACCCGTTTCGGGCACGTCCTGCTCGTCGAGACCTTCGTCGCCGCGTTGGACGCCCCGGAGGAACGGCGTGAACTGACCAATGGTTCACTGGCCACCCGGGTGATGCCCGAGATGCGGGCCATCGTCGAACTCTGCCGCCGCATGCGTACGGTGGCGGAGATCGCGGCGCTGCTGAAGATGCCGCTGGGGGTGGTCCGCGTGCTCCTCAGCGATCTCGCGGACCAGGGAAAGATCCGTGTGTACGGAACCGGTCACGGCCCCGGACAGCCTGACCGCGCTCTGCTGGAAAGGGTGCTGAGTGGACTCCGTCGTCTCTGACGCCTCCCCGGGCGTCTCCCCGCTCCTCGACGACGAGGAGCAACTGCAGGCCTGGCAGACGGACCGCACCCGCGCTCCGATCGCCACGAAGATCGTGGTGGCCGGCGGCTTCGGCGTCGGCAAGACCACCCTGGTGAGCACCGTCTCGGAGATCACACCTCTGCAGACGGAGGCGCTGATGACCGAGGCGAGTGAGGAGACCGACGACCTCACCGACACGCCCGAGAAGCTCACCACCACGGTGGCGATGGACTTCGGCCGCATCACGCTCGACGACGACCTGGTGCTCTACCTCTTCGGCACGCCGGGCCAGCAGCGGTTCTGGTTCATGTGGGACGACCTGGTGCGCGGTGCGATCGGCGCGGTGGTCCTGGCGGACACCCGGCGGCTCGCCGACTGCTTCCCGGCTCTGGACTACTTCGAGAGCAGCGGCCTGCCCTACATGGTGGCGGTCAACCATTTCGACGGCAGCGAGCGGTTCGAGCCGGAGGACGTCCGTGAGGCGCTGACGATCCCCGCACGCATACCTGTCATGATCATGGACGCGCGCCGCCGGATCTCGGTGATCGAGACCCTCCTGGCCCTCGTCGGCCACGCGCTCGACGTCACCCCCGAGCAGCCTCGATAGGAGCACCACCCGCATGCGGAAGATACTCGTCGTCGGAGCCGGCCAGTCCGGACTCCAGCTCGCCCTCGGCCTCCAGTCGCACGGGTACGAGGTCACCCTGATGTCCAACCGGACCGCGGACGAGATCCGCTCCGGCCGGGTCATGTCGACGCAGTGCATGTTCCACACGGCTCTGCAGCACGAGCGCGATCTCCAGCTGAACTTCTGGGAGAACCAGGCCCCGAAGATCGAGGGGCTCGGCGTGTCCGTGGCCGGGCCGGAGTCGCAGCGCGTGATCGACTGGGTCGGCAGGCTCGACGGGTACGCCCAGTCCGTCGACCAGCGTGTGAAGATGGCCGGCTGGATGGAGATTTTCGCGCAGCGCGGCGGTCAGCTGGTCATCCACGGTGCAGCGGTCTCCGACCTCGACTACTTCTCGCGCACCTACGACCTGGTGCTGGTGTCGGCCGGCAAGGGCGAGCTGGTGTCGATGTTCGGCCGTGACGCCTCCCGCTCGCCGTACAGCGAGCCGCAGCGGGCCCTCGCGGTCGCGTATGTGCACGGTCTCGGCCCCCGTCCGGAGCACCCGGACTACGACGCGGTCCGCTGCAACCTCGTGCCGGGCGTCGGCGAGCTCTTCGTGATGCCGACCCTGACCAACTCCGGCCGTGCGGACATCCTGTTCTGGGAGGGCATCCCCGGAGGCCCGCTGGACGTCTTCAACGGCGTCAAGGACCCGTCGGAGCACCTGTCCCTGACCCTGGAGCTGATGGAACGCTTCACGCCGTGGGAGTACGCGCGGGCCACCAAGGTGGAGCTGACCGACGCGAACGGCACGCTCTCGGGCCGTTACGCGCCCACCGTGCGCAACCCGATCGGCCGGCTGCCCGGCGGCGGACTGGTCCTGGGTGTGGCCGACGTCGTCGTGGCGAACGACCCCATCACGGGCCAGGGCTCCAACTCGGCGTCCAAGTGCGCCGCCGCCTACCTCGCCTCCATCCTCGAGCACGGGGACAAGGAGTTCGACGAGTCCTGGATGCAGCAGACCTTCGACCGCTACTGGGACACGGCCCAGCACGTGACCAAGTGGACCAACGCGATGCTCGGCGTGCCGCCGGAGCACGTCCTCAACCTGATCGGTGCCGCGGGCACCCTGCCGCCGGTCGCCGACCGCTTCGCGAACGGCTTCAACAACCCGGCCGACTTCGAGAACTTCTTCTACGACCCGGAGAAGACGGGGGCGTACCTGGCCTCGGTCGCAGGAGCCTGACGGGCTTGTGACCTGTGGCTCGACCGCGGGTCGTTGTTCACTGCCGGTCGCCGTCGGACGGCCCGGAGACGGCCCCGGCTCTGTCTGCCGGGGCCGTCGGCGTTCCACCGGTGTCGGTTCCGCGATGCGAACGGGCGCGGAGACCGCCGAGGTCTGCTCGGCTTGTCCCCCTGGCCTTGGCGTGCTTCCCGTCGGCTGCGGTCTCTGCGGTCTCTGCGGTCTCTGCGGTCTCTGCGGTCTCTGCGGTCTCTGCCGTCGCGCTCAGCCTGCGAGGCGTCCCGACGGGCGAGGCCTGGATCCGCCGCACCCGGAGCACCGGCGGTCACTACTGCATTGTCAGATCTCCGAACAGACCCGCGATGACGAAGCCCGCACCGAAGATCGCAAAACTGACCACGGTCATCACGGCGAGCCGGCCACGGCCGACCCGCGGCTCCATGTGGTGCGCACGGCCGGTGGGCGGCGCCGTGGCCGCGTCGTACGGGGCCCGTTCCGCCGGGCCGTTCGCACCGCGGCCGGGCTTCGGAGTTCGTCGAGCGGGCGCGGGCGGGTGTTGCTGGTTGCCGCAGAGCGCGGCGCCGGCGAGGGCGAGTGCCGCGACCTGGGGGACCGGGCCGGTGTCGCTCCGGACCGTCATCATGCCGTGTTTGAGACCGTGGTCGACCAGCCACCAGTTCATCGGCAGCGCCACGAGGAACCCCGTGCACAGGGCGATGGACATCACGAACCAGAACCGTGGACCGGTCGGGTGCGTGGCGGCCATGTCGTGTGTCAGCCACGGAACCATGACCGCGGTCATCCCGCCCATGACGGCGTTCATGGACAGCAGCTCCGCGATGAAGGTCTTGGACAAGGACGTGCGGTACGAGCCGAACATGCCTTTCATGAAGAGGGCCTGGAACACGGTCCAGCCGAACAGGAATCCGAGGCCGTAGTCGCACAGGACGTCGGCCCACATCGGCAGGCCGGCCCCCGAGGTGAGGACCTTCGCGGCGAGGATGCCGATCCCGTCGCCGGTCACGCAGTGCATCGTGGAGCCGACCACCTGCCGCCACTTGGCGGAGACGTACTGCTCGTGGGTGCCCGGCAGCGGTTCCCGGCAGCTGAGCACGTACAGCAACGCCCCGAACAGCCCGCTGAACGCGGTGATGATCACGAATCCCTACTTCATCACCGTGGCCTCCGGCGTCGTGTGGATGTCGATGGCGACGAAGAGCACACCGATCACGACCTGGATGAACCACAGGAGCATGACGCCCTCGACAAGCATCCTCACCTCCCGAGCCGTTCGCGGCGCTTCATCCCGTGCGACGCCGACCGGCGCCGGCCTTGGCGGAGCGGATCACGTCCGAGTCCTTCTCAGGCCGATCCGGGCCCTCCGTAGCCGCCGCCGGGCGCCGGACGGCTCTGGTCGTCCCGCGGTGTTCCCCCCGTCACCGTGACCCCCGGTCGTGCGGGTCAGCCGCCGGTGCCGTACCAGGCGCGCAGCCAGTCCCGCATCTTCTGCACTTCGCCGGTCTGGGAGGTGCTGATCTGCCGGGCCAGCGTGGTCACCTGCGCGTGGGTGGCTCGCCCGGGCACGGCATCCGCGATGACGGTGGCCATCTCGTGGTGCGGGGTCATCGCCGTCAGAAACGCCTTGTCGAAACCGGGACCGGCCGGAACTGCGGCCAACCGACTCTGCATCGATCGCAGACCGGTGTGAATCCGGTTGGTCAGCGCCCGGATCGATGCGGGGGCGGCCTGCTGGCTCTGTTCCGGGGTCATGCCGTACCACTGCCGCAGCCAGGTGGTCATCTCGGTGATCTCGCGGTTCTGAGCCGCAATGATCTGCCCGGCCATGGTCCTGGCCTCGGGATGGGTGCCCCGGGCCAGTTCGAGCCGGGCCATGGCCACCGCGGCGGCGTGATGCGAGATCATGTTACCGAGGAACGTCTGTTCCAATTCCGGGCCGTTCAGCCCGTGCAAGGCGGTGGCGTAGCGCTGGGCCGACCCCAGAATCGCCTGGGCGTCACTCGGTGACGGCTGAGGGGAAGGCGGGGCGCTCGGCGTCGACGTGGGCAGAGGTGCCGCAGCGGCCGTGGTGGCCGACGCGACGACGATCGCCGCGGCCAGCGCGGCCGTGATGGTCCGGCCTATGCCTGAGCCTGAACTCATGGCTGGTGTCCCTCCTGGCGAGAGCCGGCCGTCATCGCGACGGCGCATGTCACGATCAGTGGTCATACGTGTACGTCGAGTGTACGAACGTTGATGCGCCACCGCACTCGGGGCAGACGTGGTCCAGGAGAACCCGGCGCGCTGCCCCGAAGGTCACCCCGCCTTCGCCGGATCGATTCCGTACAGCTCCGTGGCGGCGACGGCCCGCTTCACCGTGCATGGTTCCTGTTCAACGGCCGGGGCCGTCCACATGGGTATCAGCCGGGCCGACGTGGGTGTGGAGTCCATGCGCAGGTACTGGCAGGCACCGTTGATCCGCAGGGCGAGGACGTAGACGCCGTCGCCGGCGGCCGTGCCGGACACCACGGTCACGGCGTCCCCGGCCGCGACCAGGTGCTTGTCCTTCAGGAAGTCCAGGGCGCCCTGCGGGGTGTGTGCATATCCCGAGGTCGCCGTCTGCCGGTACGCGTGGGGGCCGGTGGGCTGCCGGGTGAGGAGTGCGCCCATCTGCGCCGCGAGGCTGCCGGGCCTGCCGTCGGTCCGCGTGGCGGGGCAGGACGTGACGGACTGCTTCACGCTGTATGTGCCGACACCGAAGGTGTAGCGGTAGCAGCGGACCGGATAGGCGTTCGCGGCGACGGTCCCTGAGCTCGGGGGGAACAGTCCCAACATCACCTCTGCCGTGTGGACGGTGCCGCCGGGCCCGCCCTGCGCCGCGCCGGCGCTCAGCAGCGCTCCGCCGTGTGTCTCGACCCGGGCGACGAGCGTGCCCTCGGTGAACTGTCCCCCGTAGGTACCGCCCCCCGAGTAGAAGCCGCCGTTCAGGTCCCCGCGCAGGTCCTCGGCGAGTCCGGCGGCCTGGGCGTCGACGGCGGAGGTGTCCGGGGCGGTGGTCCTCTGGAAGAGCAGCGTTCCGGCCACCCCCGTGGCACAGGCGACGAGCGCGGTCACCGAGAGCAGCAGCACCCGCGATGCGATGCCGCGCCCCCGAGTCGGTCCGGAGCCGGGCCGTTGGTAGTGCCGGCGCTCCGTGGCGTGCGTCGTCATGTCTTCTCCCCCCTGCCGGCAGGGCGTCCTGGATGCGCCGCTGCCGCCGCATACTGCCAGCCGCCCCGATCAGCCGTGTCGTTCGGGGTGCACGGGCGCCGCACACCGGCGCTGCCACCGCGCGCCGGGAGGGTTGCCCGGCGGCGGGCGCCGGCACGGCGAAACAGCCGGCGTCGGAGCCGTCCGCGGCGCCGAATCGCGGTGCCCGCACCACCCTGCCGTCGCCCAGGGACATGGCCACACGCGTGGCCTCGGGGAAGCAGGCCATCAGATCCTCCGGCCGCGGCCGGTTCAGCGGTGCGTGGGGCGGTTCGCCCCACCGGCCGCCTACGGCGTCGCGGCGACTCCGGGCGCGCCGAGGGACCCGGAGGACACGAACGTGTCCTGCGCGGCGGTCTGGCTCCTCTCGAACGCGGACAGTGCGGCCAGTTCTTCGGGGGTGAGGGCGGACAGCAGTTTCTCGACGTCCCTCAGCTGCCGTTCGACGTCGTCCCGCGCCTTCTTCTGCCGGTCGGCGAGGGTGAGCCGGTCGTCGAGGGCCTTGCGTGCCCGACGGGCCTGCGCGTCGGCCTGCCGCTCGGTGCCGACCAGCCTCTGCACGCTCTCGGCCCGCTCACGCGCCAACTGCCCGATCACATGGCCCTCGTCCAGTGCGTGCTGCGGATCGCGGGCGAGCAGCAGGCGTACGTACGCGGAGATGTGCGTGCTGCTCTGGTACTGCTGCCGGGCGAGACGGCCGACTTCGCCGCGACTGGTCTGCAGGGCGAGTCTGGTCCTGGCGAGTTCCCCGTCCAGCCGCTCGACCTCGTCCTGCTGCTTCTTGAGCTTCTCGGTCGTGTCGTTGTAGACCTCGGTGGCCTGCTCGGTCTCCCGGTAGTGCTTCTGGAGATCCGTCAGCAGCTCGGAGAGCGGGCGGGGGCCCGGCTGCGCCGCCGGAGTGGTGCCGGCGTCGGGAGCGGCCACCGAGGGAGCGGGCGCGAGTACGGCCGAGACGGTCACCGCCGCCGTACACGCCAGGCGCAGCAACCTTTCTGACATCTCATCACCTCCGGTGCGGGGATGGTCCTTCCACCTCGCACCGGCAGGATCGGGCGCCCGCAACCCGGGCGCCCGCCGGGTGGTCGGTTCGGCGCAGGGAGGTCACTCGTCGGCGGTGTCCGGGCCACCGCCCGGCGTGGCGCCTGGCGTCCGGCGCGGCTTCGACCACGGCCACCGAAGGCCCTCCCGGCTTCGGCCCTCGGGCCGGTACTCGTACTTCCAGCCCTGGTGGAGGCCGAGTCTGCTGCTCCGGCCCGCTTCCACGCGCCGGTAGACGAGCACGGTCGGCGGGCCGCCGGCCGCGTCCGGGACCGGGACGCGGTACCACTTCGGCGGGTGGCCCGTCGGGCCGAGGAGGACCGGCAGCACGCGCCCGTCCAGGGGTCCGCCCACGAACGGGGTGTCTTGGCTCTTCACGACACCAGTGTCCTCTTCGGGCGGGCCGGCGCAGGTGCCGGTCCCGGCGCGGGAGGCCGTGTCACAGCAGATGGCCCGCATCGCCGACCACGGAGAGGACGCGTCTGAGCAGGGCGCCGATCGGTCCGTCGGCACTCTCCAGGGCCAGTGCGCCGCGTACCACGGCGGCGGTCTGCGGATCGCGCCCGGCGCCGGCCACCAGGCATGCCACGAACTGCTCCACGAGCCAGTCCCGCAGTTCGTCCACCGGAGGCTGCTTGTCCTCGTCGAGCCAGATCAGGGAGGCGGCCTCCACGGCGGTGATCCACGTCCGCACGGTCATCCGCAGCCGTCTCCCGGGCTCCTCCACGTCGAGATGGCTGAGGATGTGCTCGGCTGCAGCGCGCCGTACCCCGTCGACGATGGCCGTGGTGCGGGACGTCTCGACCACGCTGCCGCCCTGGAGCAGCGCGCTGAACCCGGCGTCGTGCTGGTCGACGAAGGCGAGGTAGCGGTCGAGGGCGCGGCCGAGGCGCCGGGTCAGCGGTCCCTCCGGGGGCTCGGCGAAGCACTGCTCCAGCTCCTCGGCCGCGGAGCGCAGCGCGGCCTCGTACAGCTGCTGCTTGCCGCCGGGGAAGTAGCGGTACACGAGCGGGCGCGAGACCCCGGCCGCCTCGGCCACGTCGTCCAGCGAGACCTCTTCGGGCGCGCGCTGCGCGAACAGGGACAGCGCGGCGCCGAGCAGCTGGCTCCGCCGCTCCTCTACGCTGAGCCGACGGTACGCGCGGGTGGGGGCCTCGGAGGTCATGTGGGGCAGCGTAACCGCGTTGTCGTGCAGAACGGCGGGGCGAGCGGGTCCCCCGGCCGGGTCGGCCTGCACGGCCGGCCGCCGGAGTCCCACGGGTCCGTCCTCAGGCCAGCAGCCCCGAGGACCGCCACAGCCGCCGTCCGACGCCCCGCAGCACGCCGATGTCGTCGAGGAAGTCCGTCAGCCTCTTCGCACCCGTCTGCATGACCTCCCGCCGGTGGCCGCTCGCCCTGACCTGGGCGGCCGCCTCCTGCTTGTCCAGGCCGACGTTCGTGTAGACCTCGGGGTTCACGAACGCCACCGAGAAGACGCGTGCGAACTCACCGGAGGTGATCCGGGTGAACTCCTGCGACCACCGCGGGGCGGTCAGCATCTGGCGGCGCAGTTCCTCGCGCGCGTACCGGACGTGCCGGGCCTCCTCGACCACGTGGATGCGGGTGACCCCGCGGATCAACGACTGCACCCGCTCGTCGGGGAAGGTCAGCCGCTGCATCCAGTCGAGGACCTCCTCGCCCAGGAGGGTCGCCGTGAAGGAGCCGGGTGTCGTCGAGATCGTCTTGAAGAGGCGGCCGAGGTTCTGGTGCACCCGGCTCACCGGGTACCAGGGTGTCCCGCCGTGCGCGATCAGCCGGGCGAACATCTTCGAGTGCCGGCATTCGTCCTCGATCTCGGTCAGCGCGTAGCGCACATGCGAACTGGTCGCCGCCTTGTCGTAGATGTGCCGGACCAGCAGCTGCATCAGGATGAGCTCGAACCAGATGCCGAGCGAGGCGAGCGAGGCCGCCTCGTGCTGGGAGAGCAGGATCCGCTGCTCCTCGCCCATCCGCTTCCACAGCGGCGTGTCGTACAGCGACACCAGCTCCGGCGGCCAGAACCACTTGCCCTCCTCGAAGGGCGCGTCCCAGTCCAGTTCCTTGTCGGGATCGAAGGAGTGCTTGGCGGAGGAGGCGAGCAATCGCTCGGCCACCTGCTCCCGGTCCTTGAGCAGTCCGAGCGCGTCGCGCAGCACCTCGGCCTCGGTCACGGTCGTCATCGCTGTCCCCACCACCTCGTCGCACGGGCCGCTGTTACCGGCGGTCACGTCTTATGAGACTGCTTGTCAGCAAGGACGTCAATCCCCTGTGCGCCACTTGTTGACGGAGCGTCTACCACGTGTGAGCGTGAACTGTATGTCGACGCATGAGCTGTACGCCAAGGAACCGGGAGAAACCCTCTGGCAGGTGCCCGCGAGCGGTGCGGCGCGGTTCAGCTGGGAGTACGACGAGGGGCGTGATCGGCTGCTCGCCCTGTACCAGAAGGGCAAGGACAAGCAGTGGGACGGGCAGAAGCGGATCGACTGGGATCTGGAGGTCGACCCGTGCGACCCGCTCGGCACCCCTGACGAGGCGGTGACCCTCTACGGCACGCCGTACTGGGCGAGGATGACCGACAGCGACAAGGGCGAGCTGCGCAAGCACTACGCCTCCTGGCAGTTCAGCCAGTTCCTGCACGGCGAGCAGGGTGCGATGGTCTGCGCGGCGCGGATCGTGGAGTCCGTCCCCGATCTGGACGCGAAGTTCTACTCCGCGACCCAGACGATGGACGAGGCGCGGCACGCGGAGATCTACGGCCGTTTCCTGCACGAGAAGATCGGGATGGTCTACCCGATCAACGACAACCTCCAGTCCCTGCTCGGCGACACCCTCAGGGACAGCCGCTGGGACATGCCGTACCTGGGTATGCAGGTGCTCATCGAGGGCCTGGCGCTGGCGGCCTTCGGCATGATCCGCGACACCACGGACAAGCCGCTGCCGAAGCAGATCCTGGCGTACATCATGCAGGACGAGGCCCGGCACGTGGCGTTCGGCCGCATGGCCCTGCGCGACTACTACAAGCAGCTCACCGACGCCGAACTGCGCGAACGCGAGGAGTTCGTCATCGAGGGCTGCTACCTGATGCGCGACCGGTTGCGCGGTGTGGAGGTGCTGGAGAACTTCGGCATCCCGAAGGCGGAGGCGGAGGAGTTCAGCGAGAACTCCGAATTCCTGCGCCTGTTCCGCCAGTTGCTCTTCAGCCGCATCGTGCCCTGCGTCAAGGACATCGGTCTGTGGGGCAAGCGCCTTCAGCAGGCCTACGTGGACATGGGCGTCTTCGAGATGGGCGACTCCAATCTCGACCTGCTGATGGCCCAGGACGAGGAGATCGCCGAGAAGCTGGACGCGGAGCGTTTCGCGGTGGAGGAGCGGGAACGGGTCACGGAGGTGCGGGAGGCCGTCGAGGAGGGCCGGCGCCTCACGGGCTGATCACCGAGAACGCCCCGCTGCCGCCGTCAGCCGCGGGCCTCCGGTCGCACCTTCCCCGGCGGGAACGGCCTCTGCAGAGTGAACGCATGCTCCGTCGGCCCGTGGGAGCGGAGGTGCAGCAGGCGTTCCTCCGCCTCCGCCACCGTCGGGCGGTGGCCCGCCGGTACCCACCACAGGGCCGTGACCGCCTCCTTCAGGCGTTCGAAGAACTCGCGGCGCCGGGACAGCAACTCACGGTGCCGTCCCCGGTACACGAAGGAGGTCAGCGCGTCGGCGTCACGCCATGTCGACAGGTTGACGATCAGCCACTCGTCGCCGAGGACGGGAACGTCCGTCGCGTTCCCGGACGACTCCTGCAGGCGCCAGACGAAGCCGTCCGAGGCGTCGGCCATAGCGTTGACGGGGTCCAGGGCGTCGACGAAGTCCTTCAACTGCGGTGAGTCCAAGGAGGACTTGAGACGGGCGATGTTCACCTGGGCGAGTTCGTGCACGGATGCGGGCTGCTCGGTGTCCGTCATGGACCGGACGGTAGGTCGGCCCCGAGGGGTGCGGAAGGCCCGTCTCGACAGACGGACCGGTCAACCTCCCGTGTCCCGCTGCGACTGCAGCACCGCCCGCATCACCGACCGGGCGATCGGTGCCGCGTCCCCGCCGCCGCTGATCTCCCCCCGTTCACCCGCGGCGTCCTCCACCACCACGGCGACCGCCACCCCCGGCTCCATCGCGTCGTCCGCCTGCGCCCAGGAGATGAACCAGGCGTACGGCGTGCCCGAGTTGCCCACTCCGTGCTGGGCCGTGCCCGTCTTGCCGCCCACCGTGGCGCCGGGGATCATCGCGTTCTGCCCCGTGCCCTCCTGCACGGCGTTCACCATCATCTCGCGCAGCGCCGCCGCGGTCGCCGGGCTCATCGCCCGGCGCAGGGTGCGCGGTTCGGTGGCGGAGACCGTGTCGCCCGACTTCGTCGTCGTCCTGTCCACCAGGTACGGCGCGCTCACCGAACCGTCACCCGCCACGGCACCCGCGATCATGGCCATCTGCAGCGGTGTCGCCCGCGTGTCGAACTGCCCGATCGAGGACAGCGCCAGCTGCGGCCCGTCCAGCTTCCGGTCGAAGGTGCTCTGCGCCACCGAGAACGGGATCCTCAGCTTCTGGTCGTTGAAGCCGAACCGCTCCGCCGCCTGCGTCATGTTCCGCAGCCCGACCTCGAAGCCCAGCTTGGCGAACACCGTGTTGCACGACCACTCGAAGGCGTAGCGCAGGGACGCGTCCTCGCAGCCCCGCGCCTCGTTCGTCAACCGGGTCGTCGTGCCGGGCAGGAGGTAGGGGTCCGGGGAGTTGGTCGACTCGTCGAGGTCCCGCACCACCCCGGCGTCCAGTGCGGCCGCGGCCGTCACCACCTTGAACGTCGAACCGGGTGGATACGTCTGCCGGATCGCCCGGTTGAGCATCGGCTTCCCCGCGTCCGCGTTCAGCCGTTCCCAGGCCCGTGCGACGGAGTCCCTCGAACCGGACAGCTCACCGGGGTCGTACGACGGCGCCGAGACCAGCGCCAGGATCCGCCCGGTCGACGGCTCGATGGCGGCCACGGCACCGCTGCGCCCGCCCAGGGCCTGGTACGCCGCGCGTTGCGCCGCCCCGTTGAGGGTGGTGACGACATTGCCGCCGGAGCTGCGGGTCCGGGTGACGTCGTTCCACAGGGGGAACGGCGCCAGATCGGGGTCGGTGCCCGCGAGAGTCGCGTCCTGGGTGTCCTCCAGCATGGTCGTCCCGTAGACCTGCGAGGCGAAGCCGGTGACGGGTGCGAACAGGGGACCGTCCGTGTAGGTGCGTTCGTAGCGGAACATCCCGCCCGCGTCCCGGGAGCCGGTCACCGCGCGCCCGTCGACCAGGATGTCGCCGCGCGGTGCGCCGTACCGGGCGATCATCTGCCGGCGGTTGGCCGGGTTGTCGTCGTAGCGCGAGGCCTCGAAGATCTGCACCCGCGTCGCGTTCACCAGCAGGGCGACCAGGAGCAGCGCGCACAGGGCGGCCGCCCGCTGGATGGTGGGGGTTCCGCCGGGCCGCGCGGAGTCGAGGCCCCGGGGCAGGTTCATGGCACGGCCGTCCCGTCGTATTGGCTGCGAGCGGAGTCGCTGATCCGGATGAGCAGCGCCACGATGATCCAGTTGGTGACGACGGACGAGCCGCCCTGGGCGAGGAAGGGCATCGCCATGCCAGTGAGCGGGATCAGCCCCGTCACCCCGCCCGCGATCACGAACACCTGGAGCGCGACGATCGACGCGAGCCCGATGGCGAGCAGCCGCCCGAAGGGGTCGCGCAGCGCCAGGCCCGCCCGGTAACCGCGCTCCACCAGCAGGGCGTAGAGCAGGAAGAGGGCGGTCAGGCCCGCGAGGCCGAGTTCCTCGCCCGCCGTCGCCAGGATGAAGTCCGACTTGGTGGCGAAGCCGATGAGGATCGAATGGCCGAGGCCGAGGCCGGTGCCGAGCGCGCCCCCGGCGGCGAAGGCGAACAGGGACTGGGCCAGCTGGTTGGGTCCGATGCCCGCGTCGATCGAGGCGAAGGGGTGCAGCCAGTCCGCGACCCGCGCATGCACGTGCGGTTCCAGCCGGCCCACGGCCAGCGCACCGGCGAACGCGAGCAGCAGGCCCACGGCGATCCAGCCCGTGCGGCCCGTGGCGACGTACAGCAGCACCACGAACAGTCCGAAGAACAGCAGCGAGGTGCCGAGGTCGCGCTCCAGTACCAGCACCCCGACGCTCAGCAGCCAGATCGCCACGACCGGCCCCAGGACCCGCCCGGTCGGCAGTTGCAGCCGCCACACCCGCCGGCCGGTGTAGGCGAGCGCATGCCGGTTGGCGGCCAGGTACCCGGCGAAGAAGACCGCGAGCAGCACCTTCGCGAACTCGCCCGGCTGGATGGAGAACCCGGCGATCCTGAGCCAGATCCGGGCGCCGTTCACCGCGGGGAAGAAGATCGGCAGGGTGAGCAGGGCCAGCGCGGCCACCACACAGACGTACGTGTAGCGCTGGAGCACCCGGTGGTGCCGCAGCAGCAGCACCACCGCGATGAAGAGCGCCACGCCGACCGTGGACCAGTACAGCTGGGTGGGAGCGGCCCGGTCGCCCGGCGTCTCCAGGTCGAGGCGGTAGATCAGGACCAGACCCACGCCGTTGAGCAGGACGGCGATCGGAAGGAGCAGGGGATCGGCGTACGGGGCGCGCAGTCGCACCGCGCAGTGCGCGAGCAGGGCGAGCACGCCGAGCCCGGCGCCGTAGCGTGCGGCTCCGGGCGGGACGGTGCCCTGGGTGGCGAGCCCGACGGCGCAGTAGCCGTACATGGAGATCAGAACGGCGAGGACGATCAGGGCGAACTCGACGCCGCGGCGCCGGGGCAGCCGCAGGGCGGGAGCGGGGGCGTCGTCCGTCTCCGTCCTCGTCCCCGGCAGTCCTGGCGTTCCGGGCTCGATCATGTGCGGAACGTAGCAAGCGGCGACAGTGATGTCCTGTTATGTCGTCTCAATCAGCTCTTTCCGGTACACCTGGGGGCCTCGGCCCGGGCAGTCTCAGTGTGGCCACCGCCCCGCCGTCCTGGGCGTTGGTGAACTCCAGCGCCGCGCCGAGCACCCGCGCCTGCCCGAGCGCGATCGTCAGCCCGAGGCCGTGGCCCTTCCCGCCGCTCTCGGTCCGGAAGCGCTGCGGCCCGTGGGCCAGGAGGTACTCGGGGTAGCCGTCCCCGTGGTCCCGTACGGTGACCCGCCGGCCGTCGACGGTCAGTACCACCGGGGCCCGCCCGTGCCGGTGTGCGTTCGCCACCAGATTGCCGAGCACACGCTCCAGGCGGCGCCGGTCGGTCTCCACCCACGCGTCCCGCACCACCCGCACCCGGGTGCCGGTCCCCGAGGCCCGCACCACCCGTTCGGCCAGGGGCGCGAGATGCTCGGTGTCCAGGTCTAGACGCTCGCTCTTCGTGTCGAGGCGGGAGATCTCCAGCAGGTCCTCGGTGAGCGTGCGCAGTGTGGCCACCCGGTCGCGCACCAGCTCGGTCGGCCGTCCCGGCGGCAGCAGTTCGGCCGCGGCGTGCAGCCCCGTCAGCGGGGTGCGCAGCTCGTGCGCCACGTCGGCCGTGAACCGCTGCTCGCTCAGCAGCTTGCCGTGCAGCGTGGCCGCCATCGTGTCCAGCGCGCCGGCGACCGCGGCCACCTCGTCCTGCAGGCGCGTCGGGTCCTTCGTGCGCGGGTCGTCCACGCGTGCGTCCAGGTCGCCCGCGCTGATCCGCCGGGCCACCTGCGCGGTGGTCTGCAGTCGCCGGGTCACCCGGGTCACCGCGAAAGCCCCGACCAGCAGCGTCACACTGATCGCCAGGGCCGAGGACCACAGGATCGCCCGGTCGAGGGCGGCGATGATGCGCGCTCCCTGCCGGTAGTCGACCTGTACGGCGAGCACCCGTCCGCCGTCGGCCGGGCCCGCCGCCCACATCGTGGGCTGGGTGTCGCCGGTGCCGACCATGGTGCCGCGGCGCCCGCCCTCCGCCAGGTGCCGCAGCCGGGCCGGCAGCCCCGGAAGGCCGACGCCCGCGCCGAGCGGCAGCCGGTCGCCCGCCTCGTACGCCCGCGCCGCCTCGGTCAGCCGGTCGAGCGCCCGGCCCCGGGCCTCGCCGACGGTCCGGTCGGTGACCTGGACATGGACGAGCACGCCGAGCAGGGCGGCGAGAGCGCAGCACATCACGGCGATGAACGCGGCCGCCTTCCAGGTGAGGGTCGCGGTCCAGTCGGGCAGTCGGCCCAGGGTTCTGGCCATGGCGGTCATCACGCGCTCTTCGACGGAACCGGCGGCACCCGCCGATGCGGCGGCGCGGCGCCCGTCCGCAGGATCTCGTCCCGGCTCGCCAGCATCGCGTGCTGGTGCGGGTCCCAGGTCCACACGGTGCGGAACTCGTACCCGGGCAGCGTCGAGGGGGAGCGGATGAGCACGTCGCGGCCCGCGAGCTCCACGCTGATCACACTGTCCGAGGTGCCCATGACCTGGACCAGCCGGTGGTGCGCGACGGTGTAGACGCGTACCGCCAGCTGATCGCCGGGGAAGCGGACGCCGAGGACCATGTCGTCCCGCCCGTCCCCGGTGAGATCGCGGTAGTAGGCGTTGAGGAGCGGGCATCTGCGGCCCTTGGAGCCCTTCTTGCCGCAGTTCGCGAGCTGCCTGCGGGTCGGCGCGTACAGCGCGCTCGGCCCGGAGTACGCGTCCGCGTGGGCGGCGACCTCGGCGCGGAAGACGTCCAGCGGCGGCACCCGGTGGACGTCGTCACCCGGAACGATGACGCCGTCCACGGTCTCGGTGTCCGCCACGCCGTAGTCGAGGGCCGGCGTGGAGGCGGGCGGCAGCTGCGGCCACAGCTCGACCGGTCCGACGGCGGTGGCGGTCGGTCCCGCCGAGCGCAGGGCGCCGGCGTCGCCGCACCCCGCCAGGAGCAGGGCGGTCGCGGCGAGACCGAGGGCTGCGCGGACACGGCGGCTGGGGAACACGGGGGCACGTCCTTTTGGTCACCTGCTGGCCGGTTGCTCACTCTATGACCGGACGGCGGGTCACTCGGCGAGTTCCTCCAGCAGGCGGACCGTGTCCAGTCCCGCCCGCAGATACTCCACGAACAGCCGGTTGTGCAGGGCCCAGGGCCCGCGGCGGGCGCGGATCATGCGGATCGCCTCGTCGGCGGGGTGCCCGGCCCGGATCAGCGTGTGCGCGACGACCAGGCCCGAGCGGTTGTACCCGTGGTAACAGCGGACGAGGACCCGGCGGCCGTCCTCCAGCGCGTCGTCGGCCGCCCGGGCGAGCCGCATCACGCCGGCGATCTGGGTCCCGTCGAGCGGACCGTCCGGTATCGGCCACACATGGTGCTCGACCCCCGCGTCCGGGCCGTGCCCCGGCAGCCGCAAGAGGGTCAGCACGAGGTCGAACTCGTCGCGCACGACGGCGAGTTCCAGCCCTCCGGAGCGCCCCGCGAACTCGTGGCCGCCCATCCACAGGCCGGGCACGATCTCGCTCCACGGGCTGTCCGGAGCGGGAACATCGGGCTGCTCTCCGAGGGTCCGCAACGGCGCCTCCCAACGACTCCCCAACTGCTCACAAAGGTAACCGGGTTCTTGCCCCTGGAGCACCCCGCCTGGTCCCATGGTCGAGGGGTGATGGTGCATGAGTGGACTGCGCGTCATACCGACCTGGCGGCAGGGGCAGGAACGCCTGTACGTGTGCGCCACCGACGGCAGGAGCGTCGCCTGGTACGACCGGGAGGCGGGCCGGGTCAACCTGCTCAGTGAGGATCTGCGGCAGGACGTGCTCACCGCGCTCGGCCCGTTCCTGACCGGTCCGGTGGCGGTGGGGCCACCACCCGTCCCCACCCCCGCGGAGCTGGCCCGGCTCACCCTCCACCCGGACGACGACCTGGCCCCGAACCGGCCCGGTGAGGCGCTGCTCATCGCCCTGGACCGGGACCCGAAGGCCGCGCACCGGCTGCGCACCGATCCACGACGCAGGGCGCTGGCGGTCGAACAGCGGACCGGTGACGCCCTCGACCTGCTGGAAGGCGGGGGCTGGCGCACGCTGCACTCGGTACCGCTGCCCGGCGGGGACCGCATCCACCATCTGGTGATCGGCCCGGGCGGCCTCTTCGCGGTGCGCTCGCTCGACGCACGCAGGCAGCGGGTCCTCGTCGCCGATCCGATGGTGACGGTGGGCCGCCGCGACGCACGGCCGCTGCTGCGCCGGGTGCGCGCCGACGCGGCCCGGGCGTCGTACGCGCTGACCGCCGAGGTCCGTCCGGTCCTGGTCCTGGTGGAACCGGCCCGTCTGGAGACGACCGTTCCGCCGCGGGGGATCAGGATCCTCGCGGACACCGATCTTCCCGGCCTCGCCCGGCTCGGCGGTCTGCTCAAGCCCGCGGACGTGGAGGCGCTGCACGCGATGGCGCGGGACCGGCACATCTGGTCCAGGGTGTGACCGGTCAGGGCAGCCGGGCGGCGCCGGCGGGGTCGAGGAGCGGGGCCAGCAGGTCGCCGTGCGCCTGGAGGCGGGGGGCGATGTCCGGCGCCCGGAAGACCAGGCTGTCCGGGGACGCGCAGTCCGCGACCTCCTGCCAGGTCACCGGCGCCGACACGGTCGGCTCCGCCCGGGCGCGCAGGGTGTAGGGGGCCGCCGTCGTCTTTCGGGCCGCGTTCTGGCTCCAGTCCACGAACACCTTCCCCGGCCGCAGGCTGCGGGTCATGCGGTGGACGACCAGGCGGGGCATCGCCTTCTCCGCCGCCACGGCGAGCTGTTTGGCGTAGTCCGTCGTGGCCCGCGACGGCGTCGGTGCCACCGCCGCCAGCAGATGCAGCCCCTTCGACCCGGACGTCTTCGCACAGGTCTCCACCCCGTCCGCCGCGAGCCTGTCCCGCAGCCACAGCGCGACCTCACAGCACTCGACGACGGTGGCGGGTGGGCCCGGGTCGAGGTCGAAGACCAGCCGGTCCGCCTCGTCGGGGGCCTCGATCCGCCACTGGGGGGTGTGGAACTCGGTGACCAGGTTGGCCGCCCACATCAGGCTGGGCAGGTCCTGGACCAGCACCATGCGGGCCGGGCCCTCCGAGCGCGGCACCTGGGCCGTGACGACCCAGTCGGGCGTACCGGGCGGCACGTTCTTGGTGAAGAAGACCTGACCGTCCGGTCCGTCCGGATAGCGCAGGAACGACACGGGGCGATCGCGCAGGTGCGGCAGCAGCGCCTCCGCGGTGGTCGCGTAGTAGTGCAGCAGCTCGCCCTTGGTGAATCCGGTCGCCGGATGAACCACCTTCTCCAGGTTGCTGAGCGCGAGCCGCCGCCCCTCCACCTCAGTGATCGGCGTCATACGATGAGAATCCCATGAAATCGCCTGATCCATGAGGAAAAGGGGCGGAACGTGCGATCGATCTGGAACGGAACCATCTCCTTCGGCCTGGTCAGCATCCCCGTCAAGCTGATGAACGCCACCGAGAGCCACTCGATCTCCTTCCGCCAGATCCATCTGGAGGACGCCGGCCGGATCCGCTACCGCAAGTTCTGCGAGCTGGAGGACCGCGAGGTCGACTCGTCGGAGATCGGCAAGGGCTACGAGGACGCGGACGGCACGGTCATCCCGATCACGGACGAGGACCTGGCGAAGCTTCCGCTGCCGACCAGCAAGACGATCGAGATCCTGGCCTTCCTGCCGGAGGACCGCATCGACCCGCTCCAGCTGGACACGGCGTACTACCTCTCCGTGAACGGGACCCCGGCCGCCAAGCCGTACGCGCTGCTGCGGGAGGCGCTGAGACGCAGCGGGAAGGTGGCCGTCGCGAAATACGCGCTGCGGGGGCGGGAGCGGCTCGGGATGCTGCGCGTGGTCGGCGATGTGATCGGCATGCACGCGCTGCTGTGGCCGGACGAGATCCGGGCGGCGGACGGCGTGGCGCCCGACACGAGCGTGACCGTCCGGGACAAGGAACTGGACCTGGCGGACGCGTTGATGGACACGCTGGGGGACGTGGATCTGGACGATCTGCACGACGAGTACCGCGAGGCGCTGGAGGAACTGATCGCGGCGAAGGCGGAGGGCAAGGAGCTTCCGCAGGTACCCGAGCCCGAGGGCGGCAAGGTTCTGGACCTGATGGCGGCCCTGGAGAAAAGCGTGCGGGCGGCGAGGGAGTCGCGGGGCACGGGCGAAGCCGCGGAGGTGACACGTCTGCCGGGCGGTAGGTCGCCCGAGGAGTCCGGGGGCACGAGGTCGACGGCGAAGAAGACGACCGCGGCGAAGAAGGCCGCGGCGAAGAAGACTGCGGCGGCGAAGACGCCCGCGAAGAAGACCGCGGCCAAGAAGACGGCTGCGAAAAGGACGCCTGCGAAGGAGACGGCGGCCAAGAAGGCCGGGGCCGGGAAGACGGCGGCCAAGAAGACCGCGGCGCGCAAGCGGACCGCGTGAGGAGGCGGCTCGTCGGCGGAAGCCCGCGCGTGTGCCGGCGGACCGCCGCCGCGGACCGCTGGATCGGTCCGCGGCGACAGCCCGCCGGCGTTCACTCGGTGCGGGTCGGTGCGAGGCGCCGTCAGCGCACCGTGAAGGTGACGCGCGCGGTGCTGGTCGCGGCGGGCAGCTTGGTGGTGTCGACGGCCAGGTACTCGCCGTCGTCCTGCTGTCCGCTCGGGAGGATCTTGGAGTGCAGGGTGTAGGGCGCCGACCCGGTGGTGACGCCGTCGATGCCGAAGTCGCTGTCGTTGCTGATGAGCAGGGTGCGGCCGTGGTCGGTGGTGGCGACACCCTCGACCTTGTCGTGGCCGAAGAACGCGCCGGTCGGGTCGAGGCGGGTGACCAGGTCGCCCAGGTCCAGGTACGGGCTCTTGGCGACCGGGGTGACCCCGGCCGTCTTCAGCGCGGCCTGGGCCGTGGCGGTGTCGCCTTCGCCCACGTAGGCGTCGATGGTCTGGTGCTTCGGGCCGATGAGCAGCCCGCCCTCGGCCCCGTCGTACGTGGCGCCCCGCACCTTGGCGGAGGGGCCGACATCGGTCGCCCGGCTGATGTCGATCTTGAAGAGCTTCTTGAACGCGCCGGGCTCCATGTTGCCGTCCCGCTCGTCCACGACGAACGTGGTGTTGCTGAGCGCGGTGATCTCGCTGACCGCGCCGCCGGTCGCCTTGGGGTCGTCGAGCAGGTAGACGTACTCGTGCGTCGCGTGGGTGCGCAGGTTGTACGTCGCGATGCGCAGCACGGTGACGTTCTTGGTCTTCACGCCGGCCGGCAGATCGGGCTGCTGGAGCGCGGACTGCATCATGCCGACGAGCGTGCTGCCGTCCGGTGTGAGCGCCAGCCCCTCCATTCCCTTGTTCGGCACCCGGTTGGCCAGTTCGGCCGGGAGCGAGCCGTTGAAGGGGGACAGGCGCTGGAGCGCCCGGCCGTCGCGGGAGAAGTGGGTGATGAACGGGCCGTACTCGTCCGACACCCAGAAGGAGCCGTCCGGCAGGGCGACCAGGCCCTCGGGGTCGTAGCCGTTCGGCGAGGCCGGCAGCGCGTTCCCGGCCAGGTCGATCAGCGACTCACCCGTGTTCGCCTGGGTGTTGACATGCCCGTTGTACAGGGTGCCGTCGGCGGCGCGCAGCGGGATCGTCTTGAGGACCTCCGCCTTGGTGCCGACGAGGCGGATCCTGGCGATCGCCGGGTGGAAGTCCGGCAGGGGCAGCGCCTTGTGGCCGTCAGGGGTGTCGACATTGGGGCCGCGGTCGGTGATCCCGTAGAACTCGTCCTTCGAGCCGGGCACGGGGTAGAGCGACGAACCGTACGCCCCGCCCGAGATCTTGACCCCGTCGATCGTGGTGAGCGCCGGCAGATGTGTCCGGTAGAGCTTGACGGCGTCGCTGACCGTGTAGTCGAAGCCGTCGGTGCCCTTGAAGCCGGAGTTCGGCGTGTAGTCGAACGAACCGTCCTGGTGGACCGTCAGAGAACCGTGCGCGGTCTTGGTGTGCGAGACGAGCGTGGCCGGCCTGCCGCTGTCGTTGGACAGGAAGCCCTTGCCGCGGACGGTCAGCGTCCGGCCTGCGTGGGCGGTGAAACGGTCGGAGCGTGCCTTGAGTACCGGACCCCGACCGCCGTGAGCCGTCGGTGCGGCAGTGGCCAGGCTGCTGCCGGCCAGCGACAGCACCACAGCGGTGGCTGCGGCGGTCGCGATCCTCAGACGAGACATGAGTTCCCCTCCTGGTCCGTGCGTCTCCTTGCGGGCGCACGACTGGCGAGCCTCTTTCCGCCACATGTCCGTTGCGACAAGCGGGACTTGACGAAAGCCGGTGATCGGGTGACGGGAAGTTGGCCAACAGGCACAGCGCTTGTCAAGCGCCCCTGAACGCGGCCCCCGACGGAACGGGGCGCCTGTGGTGCCGGAGGCGAATCGCAATCCCCTGTCCGACGCTCCCGGTTCACACGATTCCCCACGGGCACCCACCTGTTGCTCACCCGCCCGAGGAACGCTCCTGACATGAGCATTGCCTTCTTGCGGGCTCGCCGCCTGCTCACCGCGCCGGCGATCGCCCTGGTAGCGGGCGACATCGACGCCGCCCTGGACGAGGCGAACGACGCCGGTTTCGACAGCAGTGACACGCAGCTGATCCTCGACCGCTACTGACGCGACCGACGGTTCGGCACCGGGCGGTCCGCGGGCACCACGACCGCGGACCGCCACGGCCTTCCGGCGGGGGCCGAACCCGCGGGCCGGTCAGGGGGACGGGCCCCGGGGATCTCGTGCACGACCGCCTCCGGGGGCGCTGTGGCCGTCCGCGCCCCGCAGCGCACGACGAGCGCCCGAGCTGCCGTACGGGACCGGGCCGCCTCGTGGTGAACGCGGGCGCGGTGCACCCGTGCCCGCGGGAGGGGCGGGCCGCCGACGAGTGCCGGGCCGGGCGCGGTCCTCCGGTTGCGCGCGGCCCGGATGCAGGCAGCATGTTGTGGGAGATACGTTCGCCGTGCCCTGTACACCCGGGCGGCGGTGGTGACGTTGCGCGACGCCCAGCGCACCGGCAGCGGCGGGTCGACACCCTGGAGCGGGCTTTGGCCGCCCCGGGCGGCCGGGGCTTTTGCCCAGGGCGATGGGAGGCACGAGCGATGGGTAGCGAGGCGACCCCCGTGGACCGCCTCCGGAAGTTCGCCCGCACGGTCCTGGCGCACCGGGGCGGCGGCAGCGGCGCACGTCATGACGCCGGACGAGCGCGTGAGGTGTACCAGAGCTCGACCATGGGCGCGTTGATGGACGGCGTCTACGACGGCGATGTCTCCGTGGGGCAACTGCTCGAGCACGGGGACTTCGGGCTCGGCACGTTCAACCACCTCGACGGCGAGATGCTCGTCCTGGACGGTGTCTGCTACCACCTCCGCGCCGACGGTTCCGTGGAGACCGCCGACAGGGGTGATCTGTCGCCCTTCGCCGCCATGACGTGGTTCACGCCGGAGATCACCGAGGAGATCACGGCGCCCATGACCCGTGCCGAGGTGATCGCGCTTGTCGACGACCTGGCCCGCAGCCCCAACCTGATCTACGCGATCCGGATCACCGGGCGTTTCGGCGGGATCCGCACCCGGACGGTGCGGAAGCAGGAGCCGCCGTATCCCTCGCTGACCGAGGCCGCCGAGGGGCAGGCGGAGACCGACTTCACCGATCTGGAAGGGACCTTGGCGGGCTACCGCACACCCGATTACGAACAGGGCATCTCGGTGGCCGGCTACCACATGCACTTCATCGACGCATCCCATGAACACGGCGGTCACTGCCTGGACTTCCGCGTCGAGCACGGCACCGTCGCGCTCGGCGAGCGCTCCGAACTCCACCTCAGTCTGCCGACGACACAGCAGTTCCTCGGCTCCGATCTGACCCCCGGCAACCTGACCGAGCAGATCCGCCAGGCCGAGGGCGGCTGAGGGGCGGCCTGCGGAACCGCTGTCCGCGGCCGGCGAGCGGGTGGGTCCGCCACCGGCCCCGCTGCCGGCAACGGGCGCGGCCGGCTCCGGACTTCGACGGCCGAGGAGCTCTCTGCCACCACAACGAGAGGCTGCATTCCATGTCCGAGTCTGAAGCGCGTGCCGCCCAGCGCGCGGTCGAGGTGCTGTCAGCGTACGGCGTCAGCCATGTTTTCGGAGTGCCCGGCGCGAAGATCGACTCGATCTACGACGCCCTGGTGGACAGCGGCCCTCAACTGGTGGTGTGCCGCCACGAACAGAACGCGGTCTTCATGGCCGCGGCGGTCGGACGGCTCACCGGGACACCGGGGGCCGTCGTCGTCACCTCAGGGCCGGGCACATCCAACACCGCGACCGGCCTTCTCACCGCCAACACCGAGCAGGACCCGGTCGTCGCGCTGTGCGGGGCCGTGCCCCGCGCGGACCGCCTCAAGCGCAGCCACCAGTCCATGGACGCCACCGCCGCCCTCAAGGCCTTCACCAAGTACACCGGCGAGGTGAACGACGCCGACAACGTCCCGGAAGCGGTGGCCAACGCCCTGCGTGCCGCCGTCACCCAGCCCCGGGGGGCCGCGGCCGTGATCCTGCCCTCCGACGTACTGGCCACGCCCATCCCGGCCGGCATCACCAGGGCGTGCCCCGTACCCCGCCTGGGGCCCGCACCGGCCGAGGGCATCGAGCAGGCGGCCCGCCTCATCCGTGACGCCAGGCGGCCGGTGATCCTCGCCGGTGTACGGGGCGCCGATCCGGAGGCCTGCGCCGCCCTGCGCGCCCTCCTCGAGGACACCGACCTGCCGGTGGTGGAGACGTTCCAGGCCGCGGGCGTCGTCTCCCGGACGCTGGACGAGCACTATCTCGGCCGGGTCGGCCTGTTCCGCAACCAGCCGGGCGACATCGTCGTCTCGCACGCGGACGTCCTGGTGACCATCGGCTTCGACGCCGTCGAGTACGACCCGAAGCTGTGGAACACCGACCCGTCCCGCACCGTCGTCCACATCGACGTGGTGCCCGCGAACATCGACAACCACTACCAGCCGGCGATCGAGCTGCAGGGTGACGTCGCCGCCACCGTCCGGGCCCTGGCCGGACAGCTGTCCGGGCTCCGTCTCGACGCCGAGGTCCTCGGTGAACTCGCCGAGCAGCGGCGGGCCCTGAAGGAGGCCGACGACACCGCGCGCACGGCGAACCACACGCGTGCCGGCCTCAATCCGGTGTCGGTCCTGCTCACGCTTCGCGACATGATCGACGACGACGCCACCGTCACCTGCGACATCGGCTCACACTACATCTACACGGCCCGGCACTTCCGCGCCTACGAGCCCCGGCACCTGCTGTTCTCGGACGGCCAGCAGACGCTCGGGGTGGCCCTGCCCTGGGCCATGGCGGCCTGCCTGGTACGGCCCGGCAGGCAGGTCGTGTCCGTGTCCGGCGACGGGGGATTCCTGTTCAGTGCCCAGGAACTGGAGACGGCCACCCGCCTCGGCCTGCACTTCACCCATGTGATCCTGCGCGACAACACCTACGACATGGTCCGCTTCCAGGAGGAGCTGAAGTACGGACGCACCTCGGGAGTACAGCTCGGCGACTACGACATCGCCCAGTACGCCGGAGCCTTCGGCGCCCACGGCTACCGCGTGGAGACCGAGGAGCAGTTCGCCAAGGTCCTCGGCGAGGCCCTGTCGCGCGAAGCCCGGGTCCAGCCGGGCATCACGATCATCGACGTCCTCGTGGACTACACGCGGAACACCGAACTCTTCGCCCAACTCCACGAGGGAGTCCTCGAATAGGCGCCTGCGCCGCGCACCATCGGATCCACCCGCCGGCGAGTCCCGCGAACCGGCGGCTCCCGTACCCGGATCCCGGCACGAGAAAGGCCATGACATGGGCACCTGCACCGTTGGCGACCACCTGCTGCGCCGTCTGCGGGAGATCGGGGTCGGGCACGTCTTCGGCGTACCCGGCGACTATCAGCTGGAATTCCTCGACCAGCTCGAGGCGATGGACGGCATCGAATGGATCGGGAACTGCAACGAGCTCAACGCCGCCTACGCCGCGGACGGTTACGGCCGGCTGAACGGGATCGCGGCGCTGGTCACCACGTTCAGCGTGGGGGAGCTGAGTGCCCTGAACGGCGTCGCCGGAGCGTACGCCGAGTCCGTGCCGGTCGTGTCCATAGTGGGGACGCCGGCGACCTTCATCGTGGAGGACAAGCAGAAGGTCCATCACACGGCCGGTGACGGCGACTTCCGGCGCGCGGCGAGGTGCGCCGAGGAGTACACGGTCGCCCGGGCGACGCTGACCCGCGACAACGCCGCTTCGGAGATCGACCGGGTGCTGTGCCTGTGCTGGCTGCTCAAACGTCCCGTGTACATCATGCTGCCCTCGGACGTGGCGTACGAGACGATCGAGGCGCCTGGCGAGCCACTGGTCCTCCCCGAGCCGTCCAGCGACCCCCGCAAGCTCGCGAGGTTCACCGACCAGGCGCGGGACCTGCTGCGCTCGGCGGACTCGATGGCCGTGCTGCTCGGCCCCGAGGCCGACCGGTACCGTCTCGCCCCGCAGCTGGTCCGGCTGGTCGAGGGCATCGGCTGCCCCGTCGCCTGCCTCAGCTCCGCGAAGGGCGTCTTCCCCGAGGACCACGACCAGTTCATCGGCGGGTACGCGGGAAAGCTCAGCGACTCCTACGTCAGGGAGACCATCGAGAACGCGGCCTGCCTCCTGGCCGTCGGCACTCAGTTCACCGACTCGGTCACCGGAGGGTTCTCCCAGAACATCGACCCCTCCCGGCTGATCGCACTCCATCCGACGGCCGCGGCCGTGGGCTCCGTCCGGCACGACCATGTGTCCATGAAGGACGCGATCCAGGCTCTCGCAGGCGCCGGCATCCGCAAACCCTCCGACATCACCTCGCAGTTCCGGCGGTGCGTCGGCGCAGCGGCGCCCCACGAGCCCGCCCGCTCGGCCCGGCTCGTCCAGGAGCGCTTCTGGGAGCAGTTCCAGGAGTTCCTCGAACCGGGGGACGTGGTGATCGCCGACCAGGGCACCTCGTACTTCGGATGCGCGGAACTGCCGCTCCCGCACGGCTGCACCTTCGTGGGCCAGCCCCTGTGGGGCTCGATCGGCTACACGCTCCCGGCCCTGCTGGGGTGCATGCTCGCCGCGCCCGAGCGCCGTCACATCCTGCTGATCGGCGACGGCTCCTTCCAGCTGACCGCGCAGGAACTGTCCACGGTGCTGCGCCATGGCCTCAACCCCGTCGTCATTCTGATCAACAACGACGGCTACACGGTCGAGCGCCACATCCTGGGCGCGAACGCGGGTTACAACAACATCGCCACCTGGCACTACGACCGGCTGGTCGAGGCCTTCGACCCGCTGGGCCTGGCCGTCACCGTCAAGGCGACCACCGAGGAGGAACTCGCTGCCGCGTTCGAAACGGCGGGCGGCGACCGCGACCGGCTCGTGTTCGTCGAGGCGTTCATGGAGCGCCTGGACGCCCCCGAGTCCCTCGTCCAGCTGAGCAGGGCGTTCTCCACCTCCGACTACCACCACGCGCCCGTCTCCTGACCGTGGACCGGTGGCCGGCTGAACCGCGTTCCGCCTGGTGAGAGGGGCACCGGGCACGGCGGTCCGGGCGCCGGGCGGCGCCGCCGCTTCTGCGCGGGCCCGCCCGCCGCCGAACCCGGAGAGCTGTGCGACCGCACGGTGCCACCTTCGGGTGAATCTCGCGCAGCCGCCTCGTCAGAACGGCAACTCGGCACTATTTTCGAACACATGAGCGAATGGCGTGATGCGGAAGAGGTCCCGCTGCCGATACCTGCCCGTGTGCCGGCGAGGGAGGAGGTGGAGTTCAACCGCACCGGCCTCTGGCTCACGCTCAGCCGCGAGGGGCGGCGACAGAGGACCCAGGTCATCCAGTACCGCGATCTGCCGGACGGGACCCGGGCGATCCTCACGATCGTCGACTGGCCGTCGCCGTCGATCCCCATGGTGTGGGTCGCGTGGGACCCGGACCGGATGAGCCTCGAATACACCTCGAGGGAGGTGCTCGCGACGGCGGAGGCGCAGCCTCGCGAGGGCGACGCGCAGGCGATCGGCACGGGGGAGATGCTCGACTGCTTCACGGGTGATCACACGACGTACTGGCCGCACCGCGAGGTCGAGGTGCGCGTCGGGGGGCTGTGGCGTCCCGGCCGGCTGCGCTGCATCTACCGCGGGCCGCACAAGCGGGCGGTCGCCCTGGTGACGACCTCGTTGTACGAGCCCGAGTGGGGGGCGTGGGTCGCGTTCAAGCGGATGTACCGCTGGGACCCGGCGGCGATCCGGCCCGCCCGTCCACCGGATCCGCCGTCCTGACGCGTCGCCGCGTACATTCCCGTGCACAAGGGGCATGACGGGCGGACCGTCAGGACATCCCGGCGGACCGGGAGAAGTACCGCGACCGGGGAAGGTGACGGCTCGTCATGTGAGGCTCGCGGCCTGTTCCCTGCTGTTTCCGGGGGTCTTCTCGCGGTGCGGGAGCAACAGCGGAGTGGCCAGGAGGAGGACACCCGCGATCGCGATCGCGGTGCGGGGGCCGGTGGCCGCGGCCAGCAGACCCCACACCGCGGTCATGGCCGCGATGGAGGCGCTGGTGCTGACCGACCACGCGGACAGGGTGCGGGCGACCCGGTCGGGGGCGGTGTGTTCGAGCCGGTGGGTGGCCAGCACCGTGTTGTACAAGGCGCAGCAGGTCACCAGTCCGAACTGGACGGCGATGATGAGCACGATCCCGGGGACACCGGGCCGCACGAAGGCCAACCCGATGGGCCAGCACGCCCGCAACGCCCCGACGGTGCGGATCACCTGGTGCTGCCCGAACCGTGTCACGAACCGGTGCGCCAGACGCGAGCCGATGAGGCCGCCGACGCACGGGGCCGCGAACACGAGACCGTACTGCCAGGGCGCGAACCCGAGACGGCCCAGCAGCAGTACGGCGAGCAGCGGCTCGGAGGCCATGATCAGGCCGTTGACCGCGATCGCGTTGAGGAGCAGTGGACGCAGTGTGGGGTGGGCCAGGATGTGACGCCAGCCTTCGAGCAGATCGCCGGCCCGCAACCGGGGTGTACCGGTCCGCTCGGGGCGTGGTTCGGTCCCGCCGATGGCGCGGATGCCCAGCGCCGAGAGCAGATAGCTGACCGCATCGGCCACCACGGTCGTCATCGGGCCGAAGATCCCGATCGCCGCACCGCCGAGCGGCGGTCCGACCATGGACGCCGTCCACATCGTGGACTCGAACCGGCCGTTGGCGACGAGCAGGTCCTCCCGTGGCACGAGCGTCTTCACAAAGGCGCCGCTCGCCGCGTTGAAGGCGATGTTGGCGGCGGCGACGACGACGGAGACGACGAGCAGTTGGGCGAAGCCGAGCACACCGAACGCGAACGCGACGGGGACGCTCACCATCGCGGCACACCGGGTCAGGTCCATCGCGATCATGACCGGCCGCTTGCGGCGGAACTCCACCCACGGTCCGAGCGGCACCGCGACCATCGCCCCCACCGCCCGACCCGCGGCGGCGAGCACCGCCACCTGGGTGGGCCCGGAGTGCAGTACGACGATCGCGATCAGGGGAAACGCACCGAACCCGAGCCATGTGCCGTAGGAGCTGACGGCGAAGGCCGCCCACAGCCAACCGAACCGCCGTCCCAGCGCCCGCCTACCCGGCATTCCCACCGCACCCCTCGCCGATCCCGACAACCACACGCTGACCACCGGCATCAAAGCGAGCGGCAGGCCGCCTGATCAAACAACCGGAGAGCCAGGGAAGCACAACCATGCGTTGTGCCGATACCGTGGCCGCGTGGATCTCGACGCCGTACGCACCTTTGTGGCCGCCGCGGACGCGGGACGGTTCCAGGACGCCGCCGCCGAGCTGTCGATCACCCAGCAGGCCGTCTCCAAACGCATCGCCACGCTGGAGAAGATCCTCGGCGTGCGGCTGTTCACCCGTACGGCGCGAGGAGCGCGGCTCACCATCGACGGACAGGCATTCCTGCCCCATGCCCGTGATCTCCTGCGGGCCGAGGAGCGGGCGGTCGCCTCGGTGCGTCCCGGACGCCGCGCGCTGCGCGTCGATGTGATCGGCCGACAGCTCGCCCCGGCCGCCGTGCTGGGCGACTTCCATCGCTCGCACCCCGAGGTCGAGCTCGACGTCGTGACCCTCTTCGACGCCGACGCGGCCGTCGACGCCATCCGGTCCGGCACGATCGACGCGTCATTCCGCGCCGTGACCATGCCCGGCCGGCGGCTCCCCGACGACATCGCGGCCGTCGCGGCCTTCGACGAGCCCGTCCAGCTCCTCACCGGCCCCGCCCACGAACTCGCCGCCGCCCGTACCGTCGGCCCGGCCGAGCTCGCCGGACACCGGATCTGGATGCCCGGCATCGTTCCCGGAACCGAGTGGGCGGCCTACTACGACGCCCTCGCCGCCGAGTTCGAGCTGACCATCGAGATCACCGGACCGGACTTCGGCACCGAACCCCTGCTGGACACCATCGCCGACTCCCGGTCGCTGGCGACCTTCGTCGGCGAGCGGACACGGCTCGTCTGGCCCGCCGACCACGGCCTGCGGCGGATCGCCGTGCACGGTCCGACACCGGTCTACCCGCATTCGCTGGTGTGGCACCGGGACAATCCGCACCCGGCGCTCGCCGCGCTCCGCGCCCACCTCGGCTCCGGGCGGTTCGACCACTCCGGCACCGGGACCTGGACACCGGCCTGGGCGAGGCGGCCGGACGCGGACAGCGCGGTGCCGGCCGCCGGCTGAGTGCTCCCGTCTCAAGGGATGGGCCGATAGCGCAGGGGTCTTCCGTTCCGGTCCGCGGAGGCGTACGTTCCGCATACCCCGCGACGCGCTTTCCGAGGCGCCGGCCCGCCGCTACCGGGACGGCGGGCCGCGCGGGGGCCAAATGCCTGCGCCGTGCCGTGTTCCACGGGCTCGGCCGACAGCCGCTGCCCTCGGCGTTCCCGTGTCCCCGGTCGTCCTCGGGACCGGCCGGGCGGCTCTCCGCACGGCCCCGATGCAGGCCGATCGTCCCGCGCCGCAGCCCACGGTGCCGCGATCCACCGTGCCGAAGTCCCGCTTCTCCAAGGCCGGGTGGTCCGGGCGCCCGCGGTGCCATGATGATCGCCGTCGGCGGTTTCCCGCCGGTGGAAGGCCCGGCCGAGGAACCGTCCCACCGCCGTGCGAACGCCGTGAAGCACGCCGAAGGAGGCCGCGTGGAAGACCGGACGCAGCAGGAGCAGGCGAGCCCCGAGACCGAGGCGCGCATCCGGGGCAGCTACGAGCGGCAGGGGCTGATGAGCCACCTCGGTGCGCGGATCGCACACATCGCGCCGGGCCGCGTGCACCCCGTGCTCCCGAGCCGGCCCGAAGTGACCCAGCAGCACGGCTACGTCCATGCAGGTGCCACAGGTGCCACAGGTGCCACAGGTGCCATCGCGGACAGCGCGGGCGGTCACGCGGCCTTCACGCTCTTCCCCGAGAACACCGAGGTGCTCAACGTCGAGTACAAGATCAACCTCCTTGCGCCCGCCGTGGGGGACCACCTCGAGGCGGCCGAGCAGTGACCGCGCCGCCACTGCCGTCCTGGGTGATCCGGTGGCAGCGCCCGTTCCCCGACGCCAATCTGCTCCTGCTGAAGGGGAGGCAACCCGCCCTGGTCGACAGCGGGTTCGTCGGCCACGCCGAGGAGACGGCCGCCTGGGCGCAGGCACGGACCGGCTCCGTCGACCTGGTCGTGAACACCCACTGGCACTCCGACCACGTCGGCGGCAACGCCCTCCTCCAGGACATGGGCGCCGCGATCGCGGCCGGAACCCCGGAGGCCGAGGCCGTCGCCCGCAGGGACCCGGGCTGCTGTGCGGCCGAGTACCTCGACCAGCCGGTCGCCCCGTACACGGTCGACATGCCGCTCGACGACGGACGGATCCTCCGGCTCGGCGACGCCGACTGGGAGGTCGTCCGCACCCCCGGACACACCCCCGGGCACCTGTCGCTGTGGCAGCCGGACGAGCGACTGCTGGTGGTCGGGGACGCGCTGTCCGACTACGACGTCGGCTGGGTGAGCCGCGCCCTCGACGGCCCCGAAGCGGCGGCCACCGCGCTCGACTCCCTGAAGCGGCTCGCCGCCCTCGACCCTCGGGTCGTGCTTCCCTCGCACGGACCCGTCCCGGCGGATCCCGATGCGGCGTTCGCCGCCGCGCTGCGCCGTGCCCGGCGGTTCGTGGACGACCCGGAGGGAGGGGTCTGGTACGGCGCCAGGCGGATCTTCGCGTTCGCCCTGATGATCCGTGACGGGATCCCGGCCGACCGGGCCGAGACCTATCTGCACGCACGGGCCTGGCTGCGCGACGCCGCACGGCTTCTGGGCCGTACGCCGCAGACGCTGGCCGTCGAACTGATCGACGCGATGCTGCGCAGTGGCGCCATCGTGCTGCGGGACGGCCGCCTGCACGCCGCGGCCGAGCACACGCCGGTCCGGGCGGAGTCGCTGTGTGTACCCCACCCTCGCGACTGGCCGCCGACGCGGCTCTGAGCCGCGTTTTTTCAGTCGTTGCCGTCGCGGTGACGGAGGCGGTGGTGGGCAGTGGTGCCGTGGTCCGGGGGAGGTCCGTCGGTGCACCACCGCCGAGCGCTCGCCGGTCCGGCCCGGTCGCGCTGACCCGACGGGCGGGCGCACCGCCGGCCCGTCGGCAGGCGCGCCGGCGCCCGGTGCGGTCAGCGGGTGCCGGTGTCGAGGGCCGCGGCGCGGAGGGCCGCCGCCACCCGGACGACCGCCTCGTTCGGTGGCTGGGGGAGCCGGGCCAGGAGCAGTCGCCGCTGTTCCTGGGGGCCGCCGCGGACCGGGAGGATGCGGACGCCGGGTGGCGCGGCGGCGGCGAGGGTCGCGGGCACGGTGGTCAACCCGAAGCCGGCGGCGACCAGATGGAGCTTGGCCAGCCAGTCGCGTGCGGTGTGGGCGATCTCGGGACGTTCGTCCAGACCCGGCCACACACCCATCAGCCGGTCCTCGCCGGAGGAGGAGCCCGCGATCCAGCGCTGCCCGCGCAGGTCGGCCACATCGACGAAGTCACCGCGGGCAAGGGGATGGACGGCGGGTACGGCGAGGCACAGTGCCCGTTCGGTGAGCGTCTGCAGCGAGAGCGGGGGAGACTCGGTGTCCGGCGGCCTGAAGGGCGGCGCCGACGCGAGCAGGGCCAGGTCCAGACTGCCTGCCCGCAGGGCGCGTACCAGCGCGGGCGTACTGCCCTCCCGTCCGGCGACGTACAGGCCGGGGTCCGACGCGCGCAGCGAGGTCAGGGCCCGGGGCAGCAGGACGGCACCCGCGCTGGGGAACCAGCCCAGCCGCACCGTCCCGGCCTGCCCGGGCAGTCCGGACAACTCCCGTGCGGTGGCCTCGATCTCGTCGAGCACGATCGTCGCTCGACGCAGCACCACACGGCCGGCCGCGGTGAGCCGCACCCCGTCGCGCCGCCGCTCCAGCAGCTCCGAGCCCGCCGCCCGCTCGATCGCGGCCATCTGCCGGGAGACCGCCGACTGGGTGTAGCCGAGCGTCGCCGCGGCCGCGGTGAAGGTCCCCTGTTCGGCCACCGCGCGGAAGACCCGCAACGCGGTCAGCGACACATCGGTGAAGTCCATGACGATCTCGCATACCAGCCGTGCGTAACTTTCGTTGGACTCATGGCCCCGGGCGTTCCTAGCGTGGCATGCATGAACGCTTCACGCATCGCCCTCGTCACCGGCGCCAACCAGGGGCTCGGCCGCGCCCTCGTCGAAGGACTGGCCGCCCGGATGAACCCGGACGACCTGGTCCTGCTCACCGGACGCCACGAACGGCGCGTGGCGGACGCCGCGGACGAGGTCACCGGGCTCCCGGGCACCCGCGCCCGAGTGGAGGGCCGGGTCCTCGACGTCACCGACGCCGATGCCGTCGCCCGCCTCGCGGACGAACTGGGGGCGCGGTACGGCGGGGTCGACATCGTCGTCTCCAACGCGGTCGCCCGCCTGCTGCCCGGGGAATCACAGGCCGAGCGGGCCGACGAGTTCATCGACGTCTCCAACACGGCCACCCACGCGATCCTGCGCTCCTTCGGTCCCGTCCTGCGCCCCGGCGGACGACTGCTCGTCGTGGCCAGCAGCCTCGGCACCCTCGGGCACCTCGATCCGCGGTTGCACCGGCTGTTCGACGGCGCCGATCTCGACCAGGTCGAATACGCCGTCGAGTCCTGGCGCGGCGCCGTCCACAACGGCACCGCCGTGGAGGCGGGTTGGCCGGTCTGGCTGAACGTGCCCTCCAAGGTGGCCCAGGTCGCCGCCGTCCGCGCGGTCGCCGCCGCTCGCCGCGAACACGACCTGGCCGCCGGCATCCTGATCGCCTCGGTCTGCCCGGGCATGGTCGACACCGACACCTCGCGCCCCTGGTTCAGCGACTTCAGCCAGGCTCAGTCCCCCTCGGAGGCCGCACGCGCCGTGCTGGACCTCGTCCTCGCCGAGCACGCCGATCCCGCGCTCTACGGCGAGTTGGTCCGTTTCGGCAAGGCCCTGTCGTGGCACGACGGCACACCCCTCGTCGAGCAGGACGGGTTGGTCACGCCCTGAAGCGCGGGGTCGTCAGGCAGGTTTCCGCACACAGGAAGGAGTCCACGTATGACTGCCATCACCACCCCGTTCGGTTTCTCCAGCACGGCCGCCGAGGTCGCTGAGGGGATCGACCTCACGGGACGCCGGGTCGTGGTGACCGGCGCCTCCTCCGGTATCGGGGCGGAGACCGCTCGCGCCCTGGCCGGCACGGGGGCGGAGGTCACCCTCGCCGTGCGGGACACGACGGCGGGCGAGCGGGTCGCCAAGGAGATCACCGCGACGACCGGCAACCAGGAGGTGCGTGCAGCGCATCTGGACCTGGCGGATCCGGCGTCCGTCGCTGCCTTCGCCGCCGCGTGGCGGGGACCGCTGCACGTCCTGGTGAACAACGCCGGCGTCATGGCCTGCCCCGAGCAGTACACCGAACCGGGCCGGGAGTTGCAGTTCGCCACCAACCACCTGGGCCACTTCGCCCTCGCCACCGGCCTGCACAAGGCGCTGGCCGCCGACGGCTCCGCCCGGATCGTCGTCGTCAGTTCCACCGGCCACCAGCAGTCACCGATCGTGTGGGACGACGTCGACTTCGCCTTCCGCCGCTACGACCCATGGCTCGCCTACGGCCAGTCCAAGACCGCCAACGTCCTTTTCGCGGTGGAGGCGACCCGCCGCTGGGCCGAGGACAACATCACCGCCAACGCCCTGATGCCCGGGGCCGTCCACACCAACCTCCAGCGCCACACCGGCGGCCGCGGCAGCGGACGGGTCCCCGCCCATCTGATCAAGACCGTCGAACAGGGCGCCGCCACCTCCGTCCTGCTCGCCACCTCGCCCCTTCTCGAGGGAGTCGGCGGCCGGTACTTCGCCGACTGCAACGAGAGCGAGGTCGTGGACCGCTGCTCCGGCACACTCGACGGCGTCGCCCGCTACGCCGTCGACCCGGACAACGGCCGTCGCCTGTGGGCTCTGTCCCGGGAACTGCTCGCCCAGGCCGGCTGAACCGTCCGGAACCCCGGGGCCCGGCGCCCGCCCGGCGCCGTTCTCCTAGACCAGCCGCACCTGCCGATCGAGCACGGCCGAGTGGATGCCGGCCGAGGTGTCGCGCAGGTACGCCTGCCGCAGGCCGTGGGCCCTGCGGTACTCCTCCGTCGCGAGAGCCTCCCGCATCGCCGCCTCCGAATCGAAACTGATCCGCACGATGGCGTCGATGGGTTCCTCCGCTCCGTCTCCACCGGAGTCCGACAGGTAGTACTGCACGTACTCCCGCACCTGGGGCAGGGCCGCATAGGTCGGGCCGTACTCGTGTTCCATGAAGCGCCGGAAGTCCTCCGTCGAGATCTCGGTCCGCTTGCGGATCACCGTCATGAGCGTCAACATCGCTGTCCCCATTCCTGAACACCTGTTCATTGGATTTTACAATGAACAGGTGTTCAATGGGTGGGTGGGCACTACATCCGAAACCAAGGGCAATCGCGACCTCCGGGCCGAGCTCGTCGCCGCCGCGGTGGCCATGCTCGCGCAGCCGCAGCCCGTCGCCGTACCGTCGCTGCGGTCGATCGCGAAGGCCTGCGGGGTCGCTCCGTCGGCGGTCTACTGGCACTTCCCCTCGGAAGCCGACCTCCGGTCCGCCGTGCTCGACGCCGAGTACACCTCTCTGATCGACGCCGTCGAAACGGCGTTGGACTCGGCGGGAGCGGGCGCCGACGCGCTGGTGGTCGCGGGTGACGCCTATGTCGCATGGGCGCTCGGGCACCCGGGTGCCTACCAGCTCCTCTTCGAGAGCGGCGACGAACTCCCGGCCGGCAGGGCGGAGCACGGCCCCAGGCTGCAGCGGCGGATCGTGGAACTCGCCCGCAGGGTCGACCCGGACGCCCCGTTCCCCGCAGCCCTCCTGCTGTGGTCGGTCTGGCACGGCGTCGTCTCGCTGCGTCTGCACAAGGACGAATGGGACTGGGGCATGACGGCGCAGGAGGCCAACCGCCGGCTGATGTCGGCGCTCACGGCCGGACGTCCCGATGGCGCCCGCGACACCGACGGCACACCTCGGTGGCGGGGGATCGCGCGGTGAACTCCGCCGACGCGCCTGGCCCGGACTGCTCCGTCGGCCGGGTCGAGCACGCGATGGGCATCATCCGGGGCCGGTGGAAAGTGCTGATCATTCACCACCTGGCGGCGCAGCAGCCACGCCGTTTCTCCGGCCTCGAACGGGCTATCCCCCAGGTGACCCAGAAGATGCTCATCCAGCAGCTGCGCGCCCTGGAGGCCGACGGCGTCGTGCGCCGCATCGTCCACCCCGAGGTGCCGCCGCGTGTGGAGTACGAACTGACCGCGGCCGGACGCGCGCTCGCCACGGCGCTCGCGGCGCTGCACGACTGGACGGTGCAGACGTGCCGGGCGGACGGTCGGCCGGAGGGTGATGTCCCCGGGCCCGACCGGTCCGGCTGAGTCAGACGGTGGGGAAGGAGTCCATCCAGATGATCTCCAGGGTGCGGTGGACGATGCGCCATCCCTCCGGCCGCCGGACGAGCCGGTCGACGAAGAACCCCGTCTCGATGAGGTTCCAGCCCTGCCCGTCGGTGCCGCCCTTGTGGGTGTGCAGGTGCTGGGTGCGTGCGACGGCGGTGTCGCCGTCCATGTCGACCGCGGAAACCCCCTGGAAGTGCTGCCACTTGAGCAGCCTGCTCATGGACCCGTCCGATCCGCGCATCACGTCCGCGAGCGCGCGGTAGTGGATGTCCTTCAAGGGGGGACCGCCGGCCGCCGAGTAGTCGACGGTGGCCTCGGGGGCGAAGACGGTGTCCCACTGCTCGAGGACACCGTTGTCCCCGGCCTGGTGGAGATCCTGGCCGAGGGCGTATCGCACCATCAGGTCCTGGATCTCGACCCGGTCGGCCAGGTACTGCAGACGCTGCTCGAAGGGCAGGTCGGGGCGGGTGTGGGTCGTGTTGTCGGTCATGACGTCACCGTAGACCGCAGCCCCATGGATCAGTAAGTACCTACAAAAAAGTAAGCCCCTTGGCGGGTTTGCAGGGGTGCGGCGTCCCGCTCGTCCGTGTGCCCCGGGAGGGGGCCGACGTGCCGCCGTGGACGGCCTGTTCCGCGGCGACGGCTGCTGACAGACTGCGGGGATGGCAACTTCGTTGAGCCGGTTGTCCGGCCGGGTGTGGATCCACCCCGGCGATCCGGATCCCGAGGCGGTCAAGCCCTGTGTGGCCGTGATCGCCGACGACGCGGGCAGCACGGTGGTCGATGCCGGTCAGAGCCCGGCGCACGCCCGATCGGTGCAGGCGGCCATGGCGGACGCGGGACTGCCGGCCGCCCGCCGGCTGGTGTACACCCACCACCACTGGGACCACACCTGGGGCGCCTGCGCCTGGGAGGCGGAGGAGATCGTCGGTCATGAGTCGGGTGCGGCACTGCTGTCCGCCGAGGCGCGCCGTCCGTGGAGCCATGCCTACCTGAAGGAGCAGGTGGCCGCCGAACCCGGGCTGGGGCCGAGCTTCACGGCCCGCGCACGGGCCATGAGCGACTGGGCCGACTTCGCCGTACGGCCTCCGACCCGCACCTTCACCGATCGGCTGGTGCTCCCGGGCGGGATCGAGGTGCGGCATGTGGGCGGCCGGCACGCGCCGGACTCCACGGTCGTGGCCGTCCCCGACTCCGGGGTGATGCTCCTCGGCGACTGCTTCTATCCACCGCCGTTCCATCTGCGCGAGCCCGGCCCCGCGGGCGAGGAGATCGACATGGGGCAGATCACCGCGCTGGTGGCGGAGGGCTTCGACTGGTACGTCGACAGCCACAGCCCGCCGTGGCGGCCTCCGTCCGCCTGAGCGAGGGCGAACGGCCCGCCGCGTTGGGTCGGTGCCGCGGTCCGGGTGTGCGCGCAGGCGGTCCGAGGTACGCCCGCGGACCGCCCGCGCGGACACCTGCCGCGCCGCCTAGCGCGGCAACGCGATCCCCCGCCCCCGGCCGCGGCGCACACTCCGGTCGATGACCCCGAGCTGTTCCATCCTGTCGAGCTGGTAGGCCACGGAGGACTTGCTCGACAGGCCCACGGCCCGGCCGATCTCCTGCACCGAGGGGGCCTCTCCGTGCTCGGCGATCCAGTCCCTGATGCACTTCAGGATGCGTTCCTGGCGCTCGGTCAGGTGGTCCTTCACGAGGATTCCGCTTCCTCCTGCGACCGGGCCTGCAGGCGCAGTTCCACCTTGGCCGCCGGTGATCGGCCGGCCCGGGTGTTCCAGTACGGATGGGCGGCGAGCCGGCCGGAGAGTTCCCGCAGGCGTCTGCGCAGCGCCGCGGTCTGTCGAGGCCGCCGCGCAAGCGCTTCGTAGGTGCGGTTCCAGTCGCGCTGGGTCTGCATCAACTCGGGTGGGAACGTCCTGTGCGCCATGCCTTGAATTCAATCACGTGTTCGATTTTTAGGGCGAGAGCCGGGCGCCGGGCTTCTCGCGCTGACCTGTGGTCGAGCTCCCCGGATGGCGGAAACCATCAGATATAGGGCAAAGTTGCCTCGGTATGCGAGGGGCGCCGGAGTGTTCTGTTGCGCACAGGAGAGCGACGGTGATCAGAAATGGCCCACCACCGCCAAAGCCCACGCCCACACCTTCGTGACGCCGGACTGCTCGCACTGGTCGGCGCACTGGTGGCCGTCCTGACGCTGGTCGTCGGTCCCGCCCGGGCGGCCTCCGCGGGCCGCGTCACGACGATCGACGCGGCGACGCACCGGATGACCGTCAGGGAGGACGGCCGAACGGTGATGACCTTCCCCGTGAGCTTCGGGAAGCCCGGCTTCCGCACACCGTCCGGGACGTTCCACGTGCTGGGCAAGGAGTCGGTCGTCGAGATGACCTCGTGCAGCGCGCACATCACATGTGATCCGGCCAGCCCCAACTACTACGACCTCAAGGTCCATTGGGCGGTGCGACTGACCGGCGGCGGCGTGTACGTCCACGCGGCACCCTGGAACCACGCCGTCGGACGGACCGACATCTCCCACGGCTGCATCCACCTGAACACGCCGGACGCCCGGCGCTTCTACGATTTCAGCCGGGTCGGCGACACGGTGATCGTCAAGAACACGGGCGGTGCCGTCGAGGGTCCGAGCGGCCCGTGACGACCGGGCCGCAGGCGACGGGTCGCCCCGGTCTGCGCCGCCGTTGATCCACTCGGCCAAGGGATCCGCGTACACGACGCGTGCCCGCCCGGCCGCGGGCCCCGGTCCGCGGCCGCGGCCGGCCGCATCGGCCGGGATCCCGCCCGGGCGAACGGAGCCGAGGTCCGGCCGTTCGATCCGCCGGTGATGGGCAGCGGTGTCTCCTCAGGCGCCGGGCGTGCCCGCATCGTCGAGCCAGACCACGATTCCGGTCAGGTCGTGCAGGACTGCCGCGACACCCGCCCTGATGGCGGCCGCACAACGCGCCGCGGTGAACGAGGCCGGGTCGTAGGTGGACGACATGCCGAGGCCCTCACCGCGGAACGAGGCGCCCGACCAGTCGACGGCCGTGACGTTGTAGGTGGGTTCGGCCAGTTCCGCGCCGACGACGAGGAACCGTTGCGACAGATGGTTGGGGGTGACCGTCGCGAGCGGGTCGATGAGGTCGTTGCCCGCGCTGACGACGAGGTCCGGGCCCATGTCGAGGGCCTTGGTCACGGTGGGAAGAAGGCCGGAGGTGCCCTCGGCCCGCACCGTCCTGAGGTCGACGTGCTCGGCTTCGGCCCAGTCCTCGACGGCCTTCACCAGAGCCTTGGTCGGCCGGTCGTCACCCGTGGTGAGGAGGACCACCCGGTAGTCCTTCGGCGGGTGGACGCCGGTCCACGACCCCGGCCGGGGTGTGGTCGTCGACTCCGGGACGGGCGAGGAGGAGGCGTCGACGAACCCGGCGCCGAGGGCGCCGACGGCGGTGGGCTCGGGGTGCGGCCGTGACCAGTCGTCGGCGGAACTGCATCCGGTGACCAGGGCGGCGGACGCGACGAGCGCGGCAAGAGTCCTGAGCAGGGGGCGCAAGGTGTTCGTCCTCCGAGTGATGTGAACGGTGCGTCCCCATCCTGCGATGCCCGCTCTCACAAGTCGTCCCGAAAGGGCGTTTCATCGAACCTGTTTTCGTACGGTTCGTCGACGAGCCGAGCCGAGTTCACCCGTGACATGGACGGTGCCCTGGCAACTCTAAGGAGCCACATGTCACGACACTTCCGTCGCGCCGTCATCGGGATCGCCGTCGCGGTGCTCACCTTCCTGGGCCTGGCCGGGCCGGCGTCCGCCCACGGGTTCACCTCGACGGTGTATGTCCATGTCACCGAGGGCGAGGACAACCGCATACGCACGAAGCTGGAGCTCGAGTACGACCTGTTCGTCGTCTCCGCCGCCGACTACGAGAAGGACGACACCCTCTTCCGGACCGGCGACGCCGCGTTCGAGTCCGGCGACACCGCGGGGCAGGCCGCGGCGCTCAACGCACGTGCGCGGTCGGCCGTCGCGTATGCGACCGAGCGCTTCTCGGTCGTCTCGGGCACCGAGAACTGCACACCGACGCAGGTGGGCGGCTTCACGATGGGCCGGCGGGAGGGCGTGCCGTACGCCGTGCTGCAACTCGACTGGGCCTGTCCCCAGGGGGGCGGGGAACGCCAGGTGCGCAGCGCGCTGTTCCCGGACTCCGAGGGTTACGTCAAGGGCGTCAAGACGATCGCCACCTATCAGCTGGACGGCCTTTCGGGCAGCGCCGCGCTCGACGCCGCCCATCCCGCCTTCTCCCTCGAACAGTCCTGGTACGAGCGGTTCTGGGAGTTCTTCCGGCTGGGCGCCGAGCATCTGCTGACCGGCATCGACCACATCCTGTTCCTGCTCGCGCTCATCGCGGGATCGCGCCGACTGCGGGAGATCGTGCTCGCGGCCACGAGCTTCACTCTCGCCCACTCGGTGACGTTCCTGCTCGCCGCCCTCGGTCTGGTCGATGTGCCGGGCAGGGTCGTGGAGCCCGTCATCGCGCTGTCGATCGCCGTGGTCGCGGGCTGGCATCTGTGGCGGATCCGGCGGCGCGGCGGTCACGCCACCGACCTGGAGGCCGGCGGCGGCCACTTCAGCCTCGACCGCGCGGGCTGGACCCGCCTCGGTGTCGTGTTCTGCTTCGGTCTGGTCCACGGCCTCGGCTTCGCGGGCGCGTTGGGGATCGAGACGGCCTGGTCGTGGACCCTTCTGTGGTCGCTGCTGGTGTTCAACGTCGGCATCGAGGCCGTGCAACTGGCCATCATCGCCCTGGTGTTCCCGCTGCTGGCCGTGCTGCGCCACCGGGCGCCGACGGGGGGCCTCTGGGTGACCGGTGCGCTGTCGGCGGGTGTGGCGGTGATGGGGCTCGTGTGGTTCGTGCAACGGGTGTTCGGTATCTGAGACAAGAGCGCAGCTCTCGTTCGAAGTTCAATAATCCCCAAGATCTCATTTACATCTGGTTTACCGACCCAAGAGACCTTTTTGACCTCCAATCACGCACTTCAGTGCCTCTTAAGGAACGAAAGTGATGAGATCCAGACCCTCCTCGCAGGCCTCCGGGCCTGCGCGGCACCGCGCGGCCACCGGGGCCGCAGCGGCATTCCTGGGCTTGGCCATAGCCCTGGGCGGCACCCTGGCGGCTCCCGCCAGCGCCGCCGACACGGCCACCCTCAGCGGCATCGTCCTCGGGGTGGGCGCCAACGAGACCCAGCGCACCGTGACCTGGTACTCGTCGGCGGACACCACCCAGGTCGTCCAGGTCGCGCCGACCGCCCAGGTGGTCAACGGTGAGTTCCCCGCCGGCGCCGCCACCTTCGACGCCTCCGGCGCGGCGAACATCGCCACCAGCGGCGGCTTCAACCGCCACGCGACGATCACCGGTCTGAAGGAGGACACGGCCTACTCCTACCGTGTCGGCACCGAGGGCAACTGGTCCTCGGCGTACTCCTTCAAGACGCAGGACTTCGAAGGCGACTACGACTTCCTGTTCTACGGCGACCCGCAGATCGGTTCCTCCGGCGACCTCGCCCAGGACCAGGCCGGCTGGCAGGACACGGTCGACGTCTCGCTGAAGGCCAACCCCAACGCCGAGCTCCTGGTGTCGGGCGGTGACCAGGTCGAGACGGCCAACACCGAGTCCCAGTGGAACGCCTTCCTCGCGCCCGACGGCCTGCGCCAGTACCCGTGGGCCGCCACCATCGGCAACCACGACGTCGGCGGCAAGGCCTACGAGCAGCACTTCACCACCCCGAACACCGACCGCTCGGCCCCGTACTACGACAACGGGAACCCCGCGGGCACCAAGTCCGGCGGTGACTACTGGTACATCTACAAGGATGTCCTGTTCATCGACCTGAACAGCAACAGCTACAACTCCGCCAACGGCGGCGGCGACGCGGCGCACATCAACTACGTCACCGACGTCATCAACAAGCACGGCGACGAGGCCAAGTGGAAGGTCCTCGTCTACCACCACTCGATCTACTCGCCGGCCAGCCACGCCAAGGACGGCGACAACAAGACGCGTCGTGTCGACTTCCCGACAACGTTTTCCAAGCTCGGCGTCGACCTGGTGCTCCAGGGCCACGACCACAGCTACTCCCGTAGCTACCTGATCAAGAACGGCGAGAAGGCGAACCCGGCCGAGCAGCCCGGCGCCGCCGATGTCTACCCCGGTCCCGGCGGTGTCCTCTATGTGACGGGCAACTCGGCCTCGGGCTCGAAGTACTACGACATCACCACGCCGGACAGCAGCGGGACGAGCGGTGCCGGCAACGGCGCCGACCCGCTCAACCCGAAGAACTACTGGTACAACTCGGTCCAGAACCAGGAGCACGTCCGCTCCTACGTGAAGGTCCAGGTGCGGAACGACAAGCTCGTCGTCGAGAACCTCCGCAGCGGCACCTGCGCGGCCCCGAACTCGGATGCCGCGCCGTGCTCCGCCGACCAGCCCGTGGGCTCGGTCGTCGACAAGGTGTCGGTGCACCCGTACCACGGTGACAAGCAGGACCTCCAGGTCAACGTCCCCAACCCGGCTCCCGGTGAGTTCGGCTGGACGATCGACGGCTACAACGGCCTGGTCGACCTCGGCACCGCGGCGGAGAAGAACGGCGACCACTTCGAGGCCGGCGGCAAGATCAACCCGATCCTGGTGTCGGACACCCGCCGTTCGCTCGCACCGTGGTCGGTCTCGGCCAACGTGAGCGACTTCCGTGACGCCGACAAGACGTTCTCGGGCTCCTACCTCGGTTGGACGCCGTACGTCCTCGACGGTGGCGCGGGCGCCAAGGCCGGCGACCCGGTGGCCTCCGGCTACGACGACCACGGCCTGGGTCTGTCCATCTCGCGCGGCATCGGTTCGGCGGACCAGGGCCACGCCCGTGGCACCGCCAAGCTCGGCGCCGACCTGGACCTGAAGATCCCGGACACCGTCACCAAGGGCGGTTACCGGGCCACTCTGACGATCACCGCACTGAGCAGCTGATCCAGCCCGTTCCACCGGCGGGGCAGGCCCCTTCGGGCCGGCCTGCCCCGCCTCCCGTGCCAGGAGAACCCCCAGATGTACGCGCTCGCACCACGCCGGAAGACCACCGTCGTCTCCCTCGTCCGCACCGCCGTCCTCGCCCTGCTCGTCGCATGCGCGATCACCGGCCTGAGCGTCGGACCCGCTCGCGCCGCGGACGGCGACGTCACCTGGACGGTCAGGACGGCCGCGAACGGGTACGGCGACGACCGGTCCAGCTTCGCCTACGACCTCAACCCCGGTGGCGACGTCAAGGACGCCATGGTCGTCGCCAATCACAGCAAGACCCCCCTCAGCCTGGCGGTCTACGCCGCCGACGGGTTCACCACCGACACGGGCCGGCTCGACCTGCTCACCAAGGACAAGAAGTCCGTCGGCATCGGTGCCTGGGTCCACGCCGACCGCGACCGCGTCGTGATCCCCGCGGGCAAGTCGGCGCAGATCCCCTTCACGGTCACCGTTCCGGACCATGCCGTGCCCGGCGACTACGTGGGCGGCATTCTCACCTCCCTGCGGCAGGCCGACGATGCCGAGGGCGTCAATGTGGACCGGCGCCTCGGCATCCGCATCAAACTGCGGGTCAGCGGCAAGCTCAGCCCGCGCCTCGCGATCGAGAACCTCCATGTGGGGTATGCAGGCTCGTTCGATCCGTTCGCCAAGGGCGACGCCACCGTCACCTACACGATCCACAACACCGGCAACGCCATTCTGTCCGCCCACCAGCAGGTGTCCGTCGAGGGCCCCTTCGGCGGGCTGCGGACCGAGGCCGGCCGTGTCGCCCCGTCCCCCGAGCTGCTGCCCGGCGAGACCTGGAAGGTGACGGTGCCCGTCCACGGTGTGGCGCCCGGAGTCAGCCTGACCGCCACGGCCACGCTCACGCCCAGGCTCACCGACGCCTCCGGGTCCACCACCTCACTGGAGCCCGTCCGGGCGACCGCGCACGGGTGGGCGGTGCCGTGGACGCTGTTGCTGCTGCTCGTCGTGGTGATCGCGGCGGTCGTCGCAGCCGTCGTCCTCACCCGCCGCAACCGCAAGCGCCGCAAGCTGCGGGAGGACGAGCGCGTTCGGACCGCCGTCGAACATGCCCTCAGCGGCCGGACGGCACAGAAGAGCTGAACGCCGCACCGGCGGCGGCCCGTCGTGCCGAGGGTCCCCCCGGAGCCGACCGCCGTCGGTGCCCGAGGCCCTGAACTTCGCCCGGCGGTGGCCCGGTTGTCTCGCCCACGACAAGTGGGCTGCTCGACCAGCACATCACCCGCGACGTCGACCTGCGCAACAGCGTCGAACGCAGCGACGAGCCGGACCGCGTCCCCGCCGGCGTCACCTACCAGGTCGCCGACGTCGTCTCCCTCAGCCACGGCCTGAAGTTCCACAAGGACGCCGCGGCGACGCTCGCGGCAGCCCTCGCCGCGGGCCTGTTCAGCGGCTCCGACGACCTGGGCCAGTCCATCGGTTACCCGTTCATGGTGAACTTCGTCGGCGCGGACTACGCCTTCCACGACACCCTGACCGCCGTCGCCGCGAACCAGGGCGCGACGCTCTACCACTGCACCGCGGGCAAGGACCGCACCGGCTGGACCACCGCCGTGCTTCTCACCCTGCTCGGTGTGCCGCGGGCGACCGTGGAGGCGGACTTCCTGGCCAGCAACACCTACACCGGAGACCCGGACGCCGTGGAACTGTCCTGGCTGCGCGCGGCCTTCGCCGAGGTCGACTACATCTACGGCGACTTCGACACCTATCTGCACAAGGGCCTGACGCTGGACGACGCCACCATCGACGCCCTGCGGGCGAAGCTGCTGGTCTGACCGCACGTCCGGCACGGGACAGTGGTGGACCTCGGATGTCGCGGCTTTCCCCCAGGGGGCGGCCGGTCCCCGGCACGGCCGCCCCTGTCCGTCCGGCATCGCACCCGGGTCCGGGTGTGGCCGACGAACCGCGCCACGCCCGGATCCACTCGGGGCCGACCCCGGCCGATGACCTGCGACACGGCGGTCGCGGTGCGCACATGCGCCCTCTGCCGCGGTCGCCGACATGCCGCACCGACGGGTGCGGGCTGCACCCGACGCCGCCCCGCGGCACGTGCCCCACCGCGCATCGATGGAATGCGGGCCCCGGGCGGGTCTGCGAGGATCGCTGCATGATCGTCGGGATCCGGTCACTCGCGATGGGGTGGACGGCCGCCGTGCCGGTGATCGCGGTGGTCCTGCTGGCCTTCACCTGGGGGCGTGGCCTGCCGGGCGGGATCGTCGCCCTGGTGACGGTGGTGCTGGCCGGATCCGTACTGGCCGCGGTCCATCACGCCGAAGTCGTCGCGCACCGGGTCGGCGAACCCTTCGGCTCACTCGTGCTCGCCGTCGCGGTCACGGTCATCGAGGTGGCACTCATCGTCACACTGATGGCGGACGGTGGCGCCAAGGGCGCGACCCTGGCTCGCGACACCGTCTTCGCGGCGGTGATGATCACCTGCAACGGGGTGGTGGGCCTGAGCCTTCTCGTCGCCTCGCTGCGGCACGGCATCGCGGTGTTCAACGCGGAGGGCACCGGAGCCGCCCTCGCGACCGTGGCGACACTGGCCACCCTCAGCCTGGTCCTGCCGACCTTCACCACCAGCAGGCCCGGCCCCGAGTTCTCCCCGACGCAGCTCACCTTCGCCGCGCTCTCCTCACTGGTCATGTACCTGCTGTTCGTGGCGACCCAGACCGTGCGCCATCGCGACTACTTCCTCCCGATCACCCGGCAGGGAGAGGTGATCACCGCGGACGACCACGCCAACCCGCCCTCCGTCCGCGCCACGGCCTTCAGCCTCGCGCTGCTCGGCCTCGCCCTCGTCGGAGTCGTCGGACTGGCCAAGGGCGTGTCGCCCACCGTCGAGTCCGGCGTGGCGGCGGCAGGCATGCCGCAGGACGTCGTCGGCGTGGTCATCGCGCTGCTCGTACTGCTGCCCGAGACCATCGCCGCCCTGCGGTCGGCACGCCGCGACCGGGTCCAGACGAGTCTCAACCTTGCGCTCGGCTCCGCGATGGCCAGTATCGGCCTGACCATCCCCGCCGTCGCCCTGGCGTCGATGTGGCTCTCCGGACCGCTCGTGCTGGGCCTCGGCTCCGTCCATATGGTGCTGCTCGCCCTGACCGTGGTCCTGGGCTCGCTGACGGTGGTACCCGGCCGGGCCACACCACTTCAGGGAGGTGTCCACCTGGTGGTGTTCGCGGCCTATCTGGAGCTGGCGATCACCCCCTAGACCCCCGGCGCTCACCACGACGGACCGGTTTCTCACGGGGACTGCGATCCCGGGCGGCTGCCGGACGGTGTCCCGGACATCCAGGTGCCATGACGGCGCACGCCACGCAATCGGCGGCCGGAGCCGTGCGGGTGCAGGGGGATCGTCGTACGGCACCGTCAGACCGCGACGGCTTCGCCCATCTCCTCCTCGGCCGCCTCGTCCGCGGTGTCCTGCCCCATGCTCGCCGGCGGGGTCGCTGCCGGGGCGGGGGCGGCGTGGCGCTCGGCCACCGCGGCGACGGCCAGCAGCAGCAGTCCCGCGACCAGCCAGAGGACCAGCGTGAGGATGTGGCCGGCGAAGCCCGCCGAGTCGAAGTAGAGCAGGCTGCGTGCGCCCTCGACGAAGCCCGCGCCGTTCCAGAAGGCGTTCAGCGCGCCGAAGAAGCCGTTCTGCAGCGCGGGCTGGAGGATGCCGCCCGAGCTGGTGAAGTTGAGCATCACGAACAGCACCATCAGGGCCAGCGTCGTCCAGCGCTTGAGGAAGGTGTGCAGGGCGATGCCGATGGTGAGGATCCCCGCCGAATAGAGCCAGGACATGCCCCACAACCCGAGCAGGTGGTGGTCGGCGAGGTGGAAGACGGGCCCGGCCAGCACGGTTCCCATGACGCTGACCACGAGTGACGTGCCGAGACCGATGGCGGCCCGGATCCCTGTGCCGAGGGCCGCACCGCCCGCACTGATCGCGGCGACGCTGGCGTAGGAGCCGATGCTCAGCGCGACCAGCAGGAAGAACAGGCCCTGTCCGGTCGGGTCGCCGTCGGCGAGCCGGGACAGGTCGGTGACGCGCAGGGGTGCGCCCTGCTTGCCGGCCACGGTGGTGAACACCGCCTGCGCGGCGGTGGCGGAGGTGTCGGAGTTGGCCTTGGCGATCAGCAGCTCGGGATGCTCGGCGCTGGGCACATAGGCCGCGACCAGGTCCCGGTCCATGATCTGGCGCTGTGCGGCGGCCCGGTCGGGCACGGTGGTGACGTCCAGGGCGTCCCCGGCCTTGTCCTCGATCGTCTGGGCCAGCACCTGATGGCGTGGTGAGGTGCCGACGACGGCGACCTTCAGCCCGTGCGCGTGCGGTGCGTGGAAGGCCCCGAGGTAGGCCATGCCCATACCCAGGCACATCAGCAGCGGGGTGAGCAGCAGGATCACCACATGGCGGACGGCCTGGTGGGTGGAGGTCACTGTCGGCCGCTCCGCGGCCAGGCGGTGGGTACTCATCGAGGGCTCTCCTTGGGGTTTGGTGGTTGTAAACTACATATAAATATTGTTGTAAGCTACAACTATTCGGGAAGGGTGCCTGCCATGCCGGACCGCGATGCGTCGATGGACGTCATCCAGCGCGAACTCACCCGGTTCGCGCGTCGCGCCCGCCAGAAGGCCGCCCAGCTCCATCCGGAGCTGTCACTGGTGGCCCACAGCATGCTCGACCACATGGACAAGAACGGCAGCTGTCACGCCGCCGACCTCGCCGGGCACTTCCTGCTGGACAAGTCGACCGTCAGCCGGCAGATCGCGATGCTGGAGGCGGAGGGCCTGATCGTGCGCGAGCCCGACCCGGACGACCACCGGAAGCAGATCTTGAAGGCGTCCGAGAAGGGCCTTGATCTCCTGACGGGCGCCAACCGTCGGCGCCGCGCCTCCTTCGAGCGGCGGTTCACCCACTGGGGCGACGCCGACGTGGCACAGCTGGCCGCCTACCTGCGGTGCTACAACGCGGCCGAGGACGACTGAACCGGGGCGCGGCAACGGGTCCTGTCGCTTGCCGCCATGCCCTGCGGTGATGTACCGGGACCCCGTCCACGGCCCCGACATACGGTCGCTCAGGGCGGCACGCACCCGGCCGTGCACCGAGCGCCGCGCTCCAACGAGGCGGGAGACCCGCCGAGTTGATCGCGTTGTCAGTCCCCCCTGCCATCATCCCGCCATGCTGTACGACGCCTTGGTGGCCGAATCCCGCAGGAACGACGGGCTCGACGAAGTGCGCTCCGTCGCGCTCGACCGCGTCCGCCGGCTCGTCGACCTCCTGGAACATCAACGGACCGAGTTCCGGCGCTCCATGGGGCACGAGTACCGGCGATCCAGGACACAGGGCGCGGCGACCCGGACCGAGATCGACGGGCGACTCGCGGCCTGCACGGACGAGGAGGGCAGGGCCGCTGTCCTGTGCCTCATGCTGGCCGCCCGCTTCGACGACACGAGCCTGTGGCAGTACGACGCCGAAATCGGGTCGCTGATCTCGAGGGTGCGCGGCTGGACGCCCGGCGAGGTCGCCGTGATGCTGCTCCGCGCCACCGAGTACGACGTGAACCACTGGTTCGCCGAAGCACTGGGTCAGGTGCTGGACGCCGCCGACCAGCTCGACGCCGAGGGCCGCCGTGCGGTCGGGCCCTGGCTGCGGCACGCGCACACCCGGCTCATGGACACCACCCTCGAGGCGCGGCTGCGCACATCGCTCGCCCAGCGCCTCCGGGCGCTGCTGGCGAGTGTGGACGAGGCGGACATCCCCGAGGGACTGATACCCGTCGGTGCTCCCTGGGCCGCCCCGCTGAGGGATCGCGCGAGGACTTCCCCGACGTCGGAAACGGCCCGCTTCATCAGGCACTTGGCGAGTCCGTCGGGGCCGCGACCCGCGCAGCGGTGGCGGCGGACCTGCCTCGAACTCGCGGACGCGGCGTCGGCACGGGACCTCGTGGCCGACGTCCTGCGGGCGCTGGCCGAGGACGATCCGCTGTGCAGCACAGAAAACGGTGCGCACACCGGCTGGCTGCATGACGGCTACCACTACCACTACGTCGTCCACCAGAACGACGCCGACCTGGCACGGGGCATCGTCTGGGCGGCCGCGCTGACAGCAGGCCCGGCAGCGGTGCGTCACCTCGGCGCGCTCGCGCTGCGGACCGGCGGACACGGAACCGGGGTGATCGAGGACCTCAAGCTCGCGGGTGCCGCCATCAACGCCCTGGCCGAGACCGGCGATACGGCCTCCCTCGAGGCACTGTGGCGATTGCAGTCACGGATCAGGCACCGGGCACTGCGCAAGCAGCTCGACACCGCGCTGGTGACGGCGGCCGGCAAGCAGGGCATCACGGCGGAGCAGCTCATCGAGCGCAGCGTGCCGGACCACGGTCTGGCGCCGGACGGCTCGCTGGAACGAGAGGTGGGCGGACACCGGGTGCGGGTGGCGATCGACGGGGCGGGAACCGTACGGCTCACCTTCGCGCGCCCCGACGGAACCACGTCCCGCACGGCTTCGGCGGCAGTGAAGGACGGATTCCCCGACGAGCTCCGGGAGCTGAAGGCCCTGGCCAAGGAGATACGGGGGACGCTGTCGGGCGAGCGGGCCCGTGTGGAGGCGCTGATGTCGGCCGGGCGGGAGTGGCCGTACGAGGAGTGGTGCCGCTACTACCGCGACCACCCGGTCACCGGAACTCTTGTCCGCGGGCTGATCCGGGAGTTCCAGGACGAGGGCGGCGAGTGGCACGCGGTGGCACCGGCGGCCGAGCCGGCCGGTCGGCCCGAGCGCGTCCGGTTGTGGCATCCGATCCGGGCGTCAGCGGAGGACATCGGGGAGTGGCGGGAGCGGATCGTCGCCGAGCGGCTGCGGCAGCCGTTCAAGCAGGCCTTCCGGGAGATCTACCTGCTCACCCCCGCCGAGGAGGAGGCCGGTGTCTACTCCAACAGGTTCGCCGCCCACATCGTCCACTACAAGCAGCTCTACGCGCTGTTCAAGGAACGCGGCTGGCAGGCCAACTTCCTCGGCCGGTACGACGGCGGCTACGACGGTCAGGCGCGGGCCGAGTTCGGCGACGGCGAGTGGCGGGCCTGTTTCCACCACGAGCCCGCCGCGGACGACGACGGCGGCTACGCGCCCGAGTACGCCGCGACGGACCAGGTCCGCTTCGAACGGCGGGACGGCCGGCGCCTACGTGCGGTACCGCTGGCGGAGGTGCCCCCGCTGGTGTTCAGCGAGGCGATGCGGGATGTGGATCTGTTTGTGGGTGTGACGTCGATCGCCGCCGATCCCGAATGGGCCGACCGTGGCGAGGACCGTTACGGGGGGTACTGGCGGAGGGCGTCCTTCGATGCGTTGACGGCGAGTGCCGAGGTGCGGCGGGAGGTGTTGGAGCGGATCCTGCCGCGTTTGAAGATCGCCGCCCGGTGCACGCTGGAGGGTCGTTTCCTGGTTGTGCGGGGGGACTTGCGTACGTACAGGGTCCATCTGGGCTCGGCGAACATCCTGATGGAACCGGACGATTCCTACTTGTGCATCGTTCCGTCGCGTGGCAAGGGTGACGGGAAGGTCTTCCTGCCGTTCGAGGACGAGCGGCTCTCCCTGATCCTGAGCAAGGCGTTCCTGCTCGCCGCGGACACCGACATCACCGACGAGTCGATCCTCCGCCAGATCAAAAGGGGTGCCTGATGGCCACTGTGACGTTCCGGGACGAGACCGCGACGGGCAAGCCGGTCGCCGCGTGGGAGATCGCCGGGCTGCCGGAAAGGATGACCGTACGGGAGCTGATCCGGCTCAGGGTCCGTGAGGAGGTCGCCCGGCACAACAGCCGCCCGAGCACCCATTTCAACGGTCTCGTCCGTCCCGACGACGCCGAGGTCGAACTGAACGGTTACCGACTCCGCGAGCCGCGCCGCATCGACTGGCAGCGCCAGGCCGACACAGCGGAACGCGCCTTCCTGGCCAACGGCTTCTTCGTACTGGCCGGTGACCACCAGGTCGAGGACCTGGACGAAGTCGTGGACCTGACAGCCGATCCCGACCTGGTCTTCATCAAGTTGGTCGCCCTGGTGGGTGGTTGAGAGAGTGCGGTCTCCGTGAAGCGGTAGCCCTCGCCGGTCAGCACAGCCTCATCGCCGACCCGCCGCCCAGGGACGGCTTCCTGTTCTTGGACCGGGACCGGTTCGCCGCCTCGTTCGCCGCGGACACCGCCGCCGACCAAGCCGCCTTCATGGCGGACTCCCAGGTGCCCTGGGGCGTGGACGCCCTCAACGGAGCCGCGCCCCAGCCGGCCTGGCGGACCGAGCCGACCTGGCACCTGGTCGTGACCGACGACGGGATGATCCCCCCGCCCGCACAGCGTGCCATGGCCGAGCGGGCCGGAGCCCGGACCGTCAGGTCCCCGGCAGCCACTCGGTCCACGTCTCCCGGCCGGCCCGGCGCGGTCGCCGATCCGGTCAAGCAGGCCGCACACGGCTGACCGGCCGGCCCCGCGACGGCGGCCACTCGTAGCGGCCCCACACAGGCGCGCCCGCACGAACTGCGACGGTGCGCACTCCCCGGTGACCCGCGGGACGGGCCAGGGCCCGGCGACCATCGGGCCGCCATCCGCCATCCGCCATCCGACCCCCCGTGCCGCGGACATACCTGCCCCAGCGAATCACCCACACCGATCCACCGACCAGGGCAGCGGGGGCACCGGGATCCGCCGCCCCTGCTGCCCGATCGAACGTGGACGACGCTGTGGACCGAGGCCGAGTCCAGGGCAGGACCGGGCGGCTGGGGTAGAGCCTTATGTGTCCCCGTGCCGGAGATGTGCGCCAGTCGCCCGGCCGGCTGGCGGCGACGCCCGGTGGCGGTAAAGCTTTGGAGACCGAGGTGATCGAGGGGGAAGCGAAGCTGATGTGACTGTGGAGGAGCCGTGGGCAGCCTGGTCGTCGTCGGAGTGGATGGCTCGTCGTCGAGTGATGCGGCGGTGGTGCAGGCCGCCCGGGAAGCACGACGGCGTCATGCGACGCTTCGTGTGGTGCACGGTTTCAGCTGGCCTGTCGGGCCCATGTACGCGCCGCTGGACCCGTCGCCGCTCAATCGCCTGGCGCACGACTCCGCGGAGCTCGCCCGCGGTGTCGCGCCGGAGGTGGAGGTCACCGATGCCGTGATGACCGGCGGCGCGGTAGCGGTGCTGACGGCCGAGTCACGAGACGCGGACCTCATGGTCGTCGGCCGGCGAGGCATCGGTGGCTTCGTCGGCATGCTGCTGGGCTCGACGGCGGTCTCCCTGGCCACTCACAGCCAGTGTCCGGTGATCGTGGTCAGCGACGAACCGGATGACGCGGGGCCGATCGTGCTGGCCGTCGACGGCTCCCCCGAAGGCGAGAACGCGGTCGAATTCGCCTTCGCCGAGGCTGCGTTGAGGAGAGCCGAGATCAGGGCCGTGCATGCGTGGCTGCCCGATTACGCGCCGGCCGGTATGGGCGTGGAGAGCGCGGAGCGATTGCTGGCCCAGGCAGTCGTCGGTCGCCGGGAGAGGTATCCGGACGTCAGGGTCGGACAGGAGGTCCTGAGCGGCGAAACCCGCGAGGTACTGATCAAGGCGAGCAGCGGCGCCCAGCTGATGGTCGTCGGAGCCAGAGGGCACGGCGGCTTCTCCGGGCTGCTCCTGGGCTCGGTGAGTCAGGCGCTGTTGCACCACGCGCACTGCCCGGTCGCCGTCGTCCGCCGTAGTGCGTGACGAGGGTCGTGCAGGGCGGCCGTCGGACGCACAACAGGCTGGAGGCCGCCGGGACCGGAGGCGAACCTGTGCGCGGTGCGGGATGCCGGTCCTCGCCCCCGTACGGCGCCGTGCGAACGGCACCGGGGGCGATGTGCGATGGGACGCTCACCCTCGCCGGAGCATCTTGTGTGCCATCGCGATCACGGCGCGGGCCGCGGGACCGGGCGCGCGGTCGGACGGAGAAGCCAGGGAGAACTGCCAATCCAGGTCGGCGTCGACGACGGTCAGCGTGGCGACGTCCCGCCCTTGGCCGAGGGCGACCCGTGGCAGCAGTGCCACGCCCAGTCCGTTTCGTACGTAGTCCACGCCGGTGGTGAGATCGGTGATCTCGATGGCGACGCGGCGGGGGACGGAGGCGGCGTCGAAGGCCCGGTCGGCAACGGTCCGGTTGCTGTAGCCCAGGGGAAAGTCCACGAAGTCCAGGCCGGCGAGCTCGGTGATCGAGACGCTGGGTCGTTTTGCGAGCGGATGGTCGGCGGGCACGACGAGATCCAGCACCGAGGTGGCGAGGTCGGTCAGCGTGATGCCGGTCGGACAAGGTCCGGGCCCCGAGACGAAGGCAAGGTCGAGCCGCCGTTCGAGGAGGGCTTCGATCAGGCCCTGCGAACCGGAGGGGGCGGCGCTGGTCTGCAGGAACACGCCAGGGTGACGCCGGTGGAATTCACCCAGGAACACGGGAAGGTCGATGAGCCCGACCGTGGCGATCGCGCCGAGCCGCAGTGTGCCGCTGAGTCCGCCGCGGACCTCGGCCACCGCGTCCGCGGCCTCCCGGGCGGCGTCGAGAGCGGCATGGGCGCGCGGGAGCAGGGCGGCACCGGCGTCGGTGAGCAGTACGCGTTTGGGGGTGCGTTCCAGCAGCGGCGTACCGAGTTCCCGCTCGAGGTTCTTGATCGTGGTGGAGACCGCTGACTGGACGACGTGCACCCGTGCGGCGGCACGGGTGAAGTTCGCTTCCTCCGCGACGGCGACGAAGTACTCGAGCTGGCGCAGTTCCACCCTCCGAGTATCCCTCGAGGTATCTCTCAGCGAGATGGCCGCGGTCTATTACTTCTGTTGGACAGTGCCTGCTGCGCCCAGCGATTCTGTTGGAAGTCCAACCTATTCAGGAGGCTGAAAATGACCTACAGGACGCCACCGACATATCTGGGCAGCGGTGACCCGGTGCGACAGCGCAAGGACTACTACCCCCCTTGGCTGGACAATCTTGCCGACGATGTGACGCTGGAGGCCGGTGTCTTCAACGGCACCATTCACGGAGCCAAGGACGTTCGCGCGATACTCTCCTACGCGCGCACTCTGTACGAATTCCAGGACTTCATCTACATCGGCAAGTACGGAGAGAACGGCTTCGTCGAGGACTACGCGGCGACCGTGGACGGCAGGCCGATCGCCAACATCGCCGTCGTCTACAAGAACGAAGAGGGGAAGACGCAGCACCTTGTGATGAACCACCGTCCGCTGCCGATGCTCCAGTACTTCTCCCGGAAGCTGGGCGAGCACTTCGCCGGGACCGAGTACGCGAAGTACTGCGCCGACCGCGACTGAGCGGACCCGCTCATTCCTGCCGCGATATGGAGGAAGAATGTCTCGGAATCAGCCAATCGTGGATGCTTGCCGGCGGGCATACTCCGGATTCGAGGAGAACGATTTCTCGGACCTGGTGGCCCTGATGTCACCCGAGGTGGTTTTCCACTTCCCCACCTCTCTGCCTTACGGCGGGACATTCCACGGTCCGGAAGGGTTTCTCGCCTTCTACCAGGATATCTACGATCACTATTACGACACCTTCAATTACGACGCACATACGGTGCTCGACGCCGGGTCACACGTGATCGTTCCCGTCAGGGCCAGGGCAAGGGCGAAGACCGGCCGCACGATGGAGAATGAACACTGTCTGCTGTTCACCGTGAAAGACGGGCTGATCACCGAGGCCCGGCTGTACGCGGACACCGCCAAGGGCCGCGACTCGATCGAGGGCCTCCAGGCGTATCCCTCGGCGGCCTGCTGAGCCCCGAACCGACACAGCGGGCATTCGAGCGACGCCGCGCCGTCCGCAGTCGGGAATCGTCCCGGAGCCGGGGGGTGCGGACCCCGAAATGCCGGATCCATGATCCGAACTCGGTGTGCTGCGCCGAGTCGCGCGGTCCTGATCGCGGACATCGGTAAGCCGCACGAACCCGGCGCGATTACGTGATCGTCTCGAGTGGGCCGGTGAAGGGGAGTAGGGAGCCCGTGCCGATGACACTCAGCACGCGGGCCGGTTCCATCAAAAAGGAAGGGCCTGCAGCCCGGGCGCCGACGAGGAAGCCGGCACCAGCATCGTTCTTGTCCGTAACGCCCGTCGAACTCGCCGGGCGCTGGGAGATGAAAGGTCTCTCATGCCTCGATCCATGCGCGCGCTCGTAGCCGGAAAGGTCGGCGAGCCGATCGATGTCCTGCGGCTGGAATCCCGGCCTGTTCCCACACCAGGAGCCGGCCAGGCGTTGATCCGTGTGCAGGCGACTCCGATCCACGCCAGCGATCTGCATGTGCTGCGTGGACGCTACGGTTTCTCGCCCGAGTTTCCCACCGTCGGCGGTCACATGGAGTGCGTGGGCCGTATCGAGGCCCTGGGCCCGGATACGGAGGGGCTGACGATCGGCGAGCGTGTGGTGGCCGTTGCGGTCCCGGCGGTGCCCGGGCCCCATGTGGCCGGCACCTGGCAGGAATACCTTGTGGCCGATACACAAAGACTCCTGCCGGTCCCGGACGGTCTGAGCGACTCCAGCGCCTGTCAACTCGCCGTCAACCCGTTGACGGCACTGCTCCTCGTGACGCGCGAACTCGACGTAAAGCCGGGCGAATGGCTGTTGCAGACGGCCGCGGGCTCCACCGTCGGCCGGCTCGTCATTCAGCTGTCAAGGCATCTGGGTATTCGCACGATCAATGTCGTGCGGCGACGCGATGCCGTCGAGGAGATCAAAGCGCTCGGCGGCGACGAGGTCATTTGCACCGAGGACGAGGACCTGTTGCAGCGCGTGGCCGAGATCGCAGGACAGTCCGGCGTTCGCAAGGCCGTCGACTGCGTGGCGGGACATGTGGGTGCCCAGGTGTCCCAGGCATTGGCTCCGGGAGGCGAGGTCGTGGTCTACGGCGCGCTGTCCACCCATCGGCAGACCGACCCGGCGGCGCTGACGATCCCGCTGCAGGCACGCTCGGTCATCTACGAGACCAAGGCGGTCCGCGGCTTCTGGCTGAACCGCTGGTTCGGCACGGCTTCCCCTGAGGGCGCGCTGCGCGCGCTGTCCGAGGTCCGCGGTCTCGTCGCTGACGGAGTGCTGAGCATCCCCCAGGGCCGGCCGTTCCCGCTCGAACGCTTCACCGAAGCCATCGCGCTCGCCGAAACACCCGCCCGAGGCGCCAAGCCTCTCTTCGTCTTCGAAGACGGCAGCGACAACGACGCCGGGTAGCAAGCGGTGTTGCACGCGGCCGCGGCCATCAGCCCAAACAGGCGACGACGGCTTCCGCGACGCCGAAGACCACATCGCACTCGGCGCACTGCGCGTTGCCGAAGACGTAGGTCAACTTGTGTGCGACGCCGGACTGGCCGTCCGCGAGGGCGCGGTTGTGGAGTCTTCGGCCGAGCTCCGCCAGGGCTGAGGGAGCCTGTGGCTGCAGTGGCACTTTCCTCGCAGTGGTGGCCTTCATGTACATGCTGTCGGCAGTCGAAAAGAAGCCGTATGCCCCGAAGGCTATGAAGTTCTCCGTACTGCACGTGGGGCAGGAGACCTCGTACTCCTCGTCGTTCAGCCCGTCGAGCCGTTCGCCCCAGACGTCGACACCCTCGAAGCTCAGGAGGGCTGCCAGCAAGTGGACGTATGTCGTGGGAGTGTCGGCGAGTCCAGGGTCCTCGAGCGCTTCCTCGGTCAGCCCCACCAGGTCGGATGTTTCCGACGCGTAGGTCACCTGGGGATCTTGAACGCCGTAGGGCTGGTCCTTGCCGGCCACGATGGAGCCGGCCAAGCAGAGCGGCATCCGTCGATCCCGTGGCGACCAGTGACGCGCCATGTCTCGGAGTGCGGGCAGGGCCGCGTAGCTCGCCGGGTAGACGGTGCCCTGATGGCACAGCCGGGACCAGAGTTCGTCCCAGCTCGGATCCTGTGGAGCCGGGCTCGCTGCGTCGAGCAGCCCGGGAACGTCTTCTGCGGTGCCGTAGGCGTGGTGGAGCTCGGACCAGTCCGTCATTGCAGTGATCCAAGCAGACGGCGGCCGCATGACATCGGCCGGCCGGGGGCCGAGCGGGAATCCTGTCCCCGTGGTGGGCCAGGACCGATCGTCCGAAGGGGCCACCAACCTCCAGACATGGGCCTAGATCTCGTCAACAGCTCGTCTCCGGCCCCGACACAGGCCCGCTCGTGAGACATGGCGCCGTACGGACACGAAGACCCCGCCTCAGCGTTTCCGCCGGTGACGGGGTCTTGAGCACCATGCAGGGTGTCCCCGGCAGGCTTTGAACCCGCGTACAGGGTCCGGAGTGAATGCCGCGGTCACTACCGGCAGCTCTCTGAACTGCGGCGGAGTCCATCGCAAGCCGTCGGCGACACAGCAGCGCCGGACGCGTGTGGCAACGCCGGTTCGCGGCTCGCGCTGCCGGCACGCGGGGCGGCCGAGTGACTCGGGGTCGAGTATCCACGGCCGCCCGTCCGGTCATCGCCTGTGCCGGTCGCCGGGACCCGGTCGACTATCGAAGTGACCGGAAGCCCGTGCGGAGTTCCCCGACGAAGAGCTCCGGCTGCTCCCACGCGGCGAAGTGCCCGCCCTTGGGCAGCCTGTTGTAGTGGACGAGGTTCGGGTACGCCTCCTCCGACCAGCTCTTGGGGGCCTGGTAGAGCTCGTCGGGGAAGACGCTCACCGCTACCGGGAGTTTGACACCCTTCGAACCGAAGAACGGAGTTGTGTTCTCCCCATAGAGGCGGGCCGCGGAGATCGCCGTGTTCGTCAGCCAGAAGAGCGTGATGTTGTCCAGGACATCGTCCCGTGTCAGGCCCTCACTCACTCCGTTGAAGGACCGGGTGATCAGCTCGAGGCTGGCCTTGTCGTGGTCGAGCAGGAAGGCGGCCAGGCCGACGGGGGAGTCCGCGAGCGCCGTAAGGGACTGCGGGCGCGAGGCCATCATGTAGGCGTAGTAGACGTGCCGGTAGACGAAGTCCAGCTGCTCGACGGCGCGCTTTTGCTCGTCGTCGGCGAGGACGACGTCGGACGGCAGCGGGTTGCCGGCGATGATGGCCTGCTCGACCGCGGGCGGAATCACCTTGGGCATGTTGGTGTGGATGCCGACCAGGCCCTCGGGCTCCTGCACCCCCATGAGGTCGGTGACGACCGCGCCCCAGTCGCCGCCCTGCGCGACGTACTTGGTGTATCCGAGGCGCTTCATCAGTTCGCCCCAGGCGCGGGCGATGCGTTCCGGACCCCAGCCGGACGCGGTCGGCTTGCCGGAGAAGCCGTAGCCGGGCATCGACGGGATCACCACGTGGAAGGCGTCCGAGGCGTCACCACCGTGGGCCGTCGGGTTTGTGAGCGGGTCGATGATCTTCAGCTGCTCGATGATCGAACCCGGCCAGCCGTGGGTGACTATCACCGGCAGCGCGTTCTCGTGCTTCGAACGGACGTGGATGAAATGGATGTCCAGCCCGTCGATCTCGGTGATGAACTGCGGGTAGGAGTTCAGCCGCGCCTCGACCTTGCGCCAGTCGTACTCGGTCGCCCAGTAACGCGCCAGCTCCTTGACGGTGGCGAGCTGGGTGCCCTGGGACTGATCGTCGACGGTCTCCTTCTCGGGGAAGCGCGTCGCCTCGATGCGCGCACGCAGGTCCTGAAGTTCCGCGTCGGGGAATTCGAACGTGAACGGGTGGACAGTCGTCGATGCGGAAGTGTCAGACATATGGGGGGTGCTCCTTGCAATGTCGGCGACCCTCTGTCGCCGGCTCGTCCACAGTCGTCCAGGTCTGCGTGCGTCGCCCCAGGGAAACCCCCGGGGTGTCCCCGTGGTCGAACCCCGGGGTGCGTCCGATCCGCGCACAATTACTGAAAGCGCCCAAAAGGGAATACGGTCAAAACAGTGCGTAGGTGCATCAAAACTGCGTTCCAGGAAGATCGACCTATGGGTGTACAGTCCATGGACTCTCGGGTCGTGCTACGGGGCCGGGACCACGAGCTGGCGGCGCTGGAGCGGGTACTGGCCACGGCACGGGCGGGCGACAGTGCGGTTCTGGTCCTGCGCGGTGAAGCCGGGATCGGCAAGACCGCGTTGCTGGACCACGCGGTCGGCCAGGCCGTCGGGTTCCGCACCCTTGGCATCTCGGGCATCGAGTGCGAGATGGAGCTTCCCTTCGCGAGCCTTCACCAGCTTTGCGCGCCCTTGCTGGGCAGGCTCCACGGGCTGCCCGATCCACAGCGTGATGCACTGTCCGTCGCGTTCGGACTACAGAAGGGTGAGGTGCCGAATCGGTTCCTCGTGGGTCTGGCTGTGCTTGGTCTGCTGGCCGGCGCCGCCGGAGACGGCCCGCTGGCCTGCCTCGTCGACGATGCGCAGTGGCTGGATGAGGAGTCCCTGCAGGCGCTGGCATTCGTGGCCAGGCGGTTGGCGGCCGAATCGGTAGCCTTGATCTTCGCCCTGAGGGATTGCGATGACGGCCGGGAGCTGGCCGGTCTGCCGGAGCTGATCGTCGAGGGACTGAGCGATCACGAGGCGCGTGCCCTGCTGGCCTCGGCGGTTCGCGTACCACTCGACCCGCTGGTACGGGACAGGATCGTCGCCGAGACGCACGGCAACCCGATGGCGCTGCTGCAACTGCCACACACCCTGGCCCCCGCCGAGCTGGCGGGTGGCTTCTGGCTACCGGGCAGGCGACCCTTGGCGAGTCGCATCGAAAGCGCCTTTCACCAGCAGTTCGCATCGCTTCCGGTGGACAGCCGGCGTCTTGTGCTGACCGCCGCGGCCGAGCCGACCGGAGACGTTGATCTGTTGCGGCGCGCAGCCGCGCTGCAGGGGATACCGGAGGATGCCGCAATGTCGGCCGAGGCCGCGGGACTGGTCGAGTTCGGTACCAGGGTGCGCTTCCACCACCCCCTGGTGCGCTCGGCCGTCTACCGGGGGGCGGCCGCGCCGGGGCGCCGGGCCGCGCACCGGGCGTTGGCGGAGGCCACCGATCCCCACCTTGATCCTGATCGCAGGGCGTGGCACCGCGCCCACGCGACCGACCGGCCTGACGAGGGCATTGCCATGGACCTGGAGCGCTCGGCGGGCCGGGCCCAGGGCAGGGGAGGAATCGCCGCAGCGGCCTCGTTCCTGCAGCAGGCGACGGAGCTGACCTCCGATGCCGCACGGAGAGCCGGCCGTGCACTGGCCGCCGCCCAGGCACACATCGACGCAGGCGCGGTCGACCAGGCTCAGTCCCTGCTGGCCATCGCCGAGGCCGGTCCACTCGACGACCTGCAGCGCGCCCGACTCGAGCGACTGCGGGCCCGGCTGGTGTTCTCCCAGGTGCGCGGCAGCGCAGCGCCTCGGCTCCTGCTCGATGCCGCACACCGGCTGGCACCTCTCGACTCCGACCTCGCCCGTGACACCCTCCTGGAAACACTCGGCGCGGCGAGCTTCGCCGGCCGGCTCGGCGAAGGGCCCGGGCTGCGCGAGGTCGCCGAGGCGGCTCGCGCCGGCCCACCGTCCAGGACGCCGCCGCGGATGGTGGATGTCCTTCTGGACAGCGTCACCGGTCGGATCCTTGATGGTTACGTCGCCGGAGTCGCCGCCCTCAGGCATGCGCTGCACGTTGTCCGGCAGGAGCAGAAGACCGGTGTGAGGGAAGCGGAAAGGCGCTGGCTGTGGCTGGCGTTCCGTGTGGCACCCGAGCCTCTCGCACCCGAGTTGTGGGACGACGACGCGTGGCACGAGATGGCGCAGGGCGCCGTCGGCCTCGCCCGCCACGCGGGGGCGCTCAATGTCCTTCCGATGGCGCTGACCTACCAGGCGTGCTCCCACGTCCACGCCGGCGAATTCAACACCGCCGAGGCTCTGATCGACGAGGCCACGGCGATCTCGGAGGCGGTGGGCGGCGTACCGATGATGTACACGTCCCTGCTTCTCGCCGCCTGGCGAGGACAGGCATCCGCGGCCCTGGACCTCATAGGGGCCACCATCGAAGAAGTACGTGCCAGGGGTGAGGGACGCGTACTCGGCCTGGCCGAGTACGCGACCGCACTGCTCTACAACGGACTCGGCCGCTACGATGCCGCGCTGGCCGCTGCGACGCGTGCATGCCAGTACGAGGACCTGGGCTTCTTCGGGTGGTCACTCGCCGAACTCATCGAGGCGGCCGCCCGCAGCGGGCAGCCGGAGTCCGGCGAGGCGGCTCTGGACGATCTCACCGAGCGCACGCGTGCGATTGGCACCGATTGGGCCTTGGGTACGGCGGCCTGCTCTCGGGCGTTGCTGAGCGACGATCAGGCCGCCGATGCGCTCTACAGGGAGGCGGTCGAGCGTCTCGGGCACTGCCGCGTCGCCGTCCAACTGGCCCGTGCGCGCCTGCTGTACGGCGAGTGGCTGCGCCGCCGGAACCGCCGTCAGGAAGGCCGTGCCCAACTACGCTCCGCCTACGAGGCATTCAGCAGATTCGGAGCCGACGGCTTCGCCGAACGGGCCCGCAGGGAGCTGTTGGCGACGGGAGAAACCGTACGCAAGCGAACGGTAGGCGCCGACGCCGAACTCACCAGCCAGGAGGCACAGATCGCCAGGCTGGCCGGAGACCACACCAACTCGGAGATCGCCGCCCAGTTGTTCATCAGCCCCCGCACGGTGGAGTGGCACCTCGGCAACGTATTCGCCAAGCTCGGCGTGAGTTCCCGCAGGCACCTTCGCTCAGCGTTGTCCCCGTCGAGATCGGGGACGCCGGGGGCCTGACGGAGTCGCGACAGCCCACGCTGCCGGGAGCGGGCGCTTCGAGATCGGGGATGCCGGGGGCCTGACGGAGTCGCGACAGCCCACGCTGCCGGGAGCGGGCGCTTTGACAGGGCCGAGTGGCTCTCCGATCTCGTGGACCGGGTGTCCGGGGGCCGGCGATTTCTGGGTCTCACCTGCGACGATGCTTCAGGGTCCCGTCCACGCCTCGTCTGCGGACCTTGGCATGTGGTCGCTGCGGCGACATACGCCTGTGTGGGCGAAGCCCTGGCACCGGGCGCTTTCACTAGTGGCAGGACTTTGGGCACTTTATGCCGGGGGTGCCCCGGGGGCGCAGGGTTCGAACCTGCGCACACGGCTCCGGAGGCCCTTTGGGGCTGGGGCATAGATGCAGGTCAGGCGTCCCCAGTCGAGCATAGGATGGTTCCCTGTCCACAGGTAGTCCATCTTAAGAGGGCGCTCTATCTGCTCAGTTGGCCCTCACGAAACGTGAAGAACCCACGTTCAAAAGTGAAGTTGTTGTAACATCCCCGCATTGTCACGTGGAGACATCGTCGGTGGCGGTCAGGTGCTTCTTGATGGGGGATAAGGGCGGTGGCGAGAAGCGGCACATCGCTGCGCAGCGCGTTCACGACGGCGGGAAGCATCGGGCGCAGTAGCTGGGAGGTTCGTGCTGACGCGTGACTACGTTGCCGTTCTGCTGGCTTATGACGTAGTGAACCGAGCTGCTCAGGTCGAGGGGGCCCCAGGCGCCTCTTACCCGCGTGAAGCCCACCTTTGCAGGGTTGAGCTGAGGTGATCGGATGAGTACCGCGCCAACGTCTCCTAGCTTGAGCGAACCGCCAGAGCGTGCCACTGAGTTGGCAACTTTCCCGATGCCTAGGCTGAGGAAGCGATGAACAGCAAAGATCATGAATCCCGCCTCCCGGCGGAGGCCCGTGCTCGTCTCCTCATCGACCAGCAGCTGACTGCCGCTGGTTGGGCGGTACAGGATCGCAAGGCGATGAATCTGTTCGCGGGTGAGCTCGGCGTGCACGGTGTCGCGGTGCGCGAGGTCGTCATGGCGCCGGGCCACGGTCGGGTCGACTACCTGCTGTACGTGGAGAAGAAGGTTGTCGGGGTCATCGAGGCTAAGCCTCAGGGCACGACTCTGTCAGGTGTGGAGTGGCAGTCGGCGATGTACGCCACGGGCCTGCCGCCGGATCATCGCAAGCGTGCGCACACGGTGGGCGATCGCATCCCGTTCGTGTTCGAGGCATCGGGGTCGGAGACTCACTTCACCAACGGCTACGACCCCGAGCCGCGCGCCCGGAAGATCTTCAACTTCCCGAAGTCGGCCACCCTCGCGCGAATAATTCGGGAGGCTCAGGACGATCCTGCCTTCCCGACCTGGCGGGCAAAGGTGCGGCGCATGCCGGCACTGAACGAGGAACGGCTGCGGCCCGCGCAGACTGAAGCGATCTTTGGGACCGAGACATCCCTGGCCGCCCAGCGTGCGGACCGGTCGCTCATCCAGATGGCCACCGGCGCGGGCAAGACGTACACCGCGGTAACCCTGTCCTACCGGCTGCTCAAGCACGCAGGGTTCAAGCGGGTGCTGTTCCTGGTCGACCGCAACAACCTGGCCAATCAGACCGCTGCTGAGTTCAGCAACTACGAGACCCCGGACGACGGCCGGAAGTTCACCGAGCTGTACTCGGTCCAGCGCCTGACCGGTCTGGGAATGCTGGAGTCCTCGAACGTGGTGATCTCCACGATCCAGCGCGTCTACTCCGCGCTGCGCGGCAGGGAGATCCCGGAAGGCGACGACCCGGGGCTGGACCGCTTCGTGCCGGACGCCCCGGTTGAAGTCGCCTACAACCCCGACATGCCACCGGAGTCGTTCGATGCGGTGATCGTGGACGAGGCCCACCGCTCCATCTACGGGGTATGGAAAGGCGTCCTGGAGTACTTCGACGCCCACATCCTGGGGCTGACAGCCACACCCGGCAAGCAGACGTTCGCGTTCTTCCGCCAGAACCTCGTCTCGCAATACACGTACACCCAGTCGGTGGCCGACTGCGTGAACGTGGACTTCGACATCTACCGCATCAAGACGGAGGTCTCGGAGAATGGCGCGAAGATCGAGGCCGGCACGTTCGTGCCGAAGGTCGACCGCCGCACCCGCATCCAGCGCATCGAGGCCATCGACGAGGACGTCCAATACAAGAAGAATCAGTTGGACCGGGCAGTGCAGAACCCCAACCAGATCCGCACCGTCCTGGAGACCTTCCGCGACAGGCTGTTCACCGAAATCTTCCCCGGTCGCACCGCGGTCCCCAAGACGCTGATCTTCTGCAAGGACGACGCGCACGCCGAGGAGGTCGTCACCCAGGTGCGGCAGGTCTTCGGCAAGGGAAACGAATTCGCCGCAAAAATCACCTACCAGGCCAAAGACCCCGAAGGCCACCTGAAGGCCTTCCGCTCCTCCGCGAGGCTGCGGATCGCGGTCACGGTGGACATGATCGCCACCGGCACCGACGTCAAGCCGCTGGAGTGCGTGTTCTTCATGCGCGACGTCCGCTCGGCACAGTACTTCGAGCAGATGAAGGGCCGCGGGGCACGTACGATGCCCAAGCCCGACTTCCAGGCCGTCACCCCCGACTCCCAGACGAGCCCGGCCGCCCAGGAGAAGACGAGGTTCGTCATCGTCGACGCCATCGGCGTCACCGAGCACGACTTCGTGGACCCACCGCTGATGCGCACGAAGGGCATCAGCCTGAAGGACCTCCTGAGCAAAGCCGCAAGCCTCACGATCACCGAGAGCGAGACCGCAACCCTGGCCTCCCGCCTGGCCGCCCTGGAGCTCCAGGTCACGCCTGCCGAGCGGGCCGAGCTCGACAAGGTCGCCGGCCAGCCCCTCAAGAAGATCGTCAAGGATCTGGTCAAGGCCTGCGACCCCGAGGAGCAGGCCGAAGCCATCGCTGCTGCCGGCGAAGGCGCAAGCCCTGAACAAGTGATCGACGACCTGCTCGAGAAGGCCATCACCCCTCTGGCGGCTAACCCCGAACTGCGTACGCGCATCATGGAGCTACGCCGCCAGCACGACCAGATCATCGATGACACCAACCCCGACACGCTGCTCGAGGCCTACGGCGTCGGCGCCGAGGACAAAGCCCGCGAGATCGTCACGGACTGGCGCGCCTACCTCGACGAGCACCGCAGCGAGATTTCCGCGATCCAGGTTCTGCAGCAGGCCGAGGAATCCGGCACCAAGCCTGCCGGAAGCACGTTCGACCAGATCAAGGAACTGGCCGACCGGATCGCCCGCCCGCCGCACGAGTGGACCCCGCAGCGGCTGTGGGAGGCGTACGAGCAGGTGGAGCAAGGCCGGGTCCGGCCGAACCCTAAGGCCCAGGTCACGGACCTGGTGTCCCTGCTGCGCTTTACCCTTACGGGTGATGACGAGCTGGTGCCGTACGCAGACAAGATCGACGAGCGGTATCAGGGCTGGCTACGGCAGCAGGAGCAGGCCGGCATCGTCTTCACCGAGACACAGAGGTGGTGGCTGGACAACATGGCGGACGTGATCGCCTCCTCGGCCGGGATCGACGTCGACCAGCTCGATGGTGCCCCGTTCGACGAGCGCGGCGGCATCGACGGCGCCCTGCGGGACCTGGGCGACCAGGCCGGCAACCTCCTGGAGACCCTGAACAAGGAGCTGACCGCGTGAAGCCAGCCTTTCAGACCGTCGGTGAGGTCGCTACGGTCGATTCTGGCCCCGCCTTCAAGAGCGCCCACTTCGGTGGACCAGACGAAGGAATCCGGCTGCTGCGAGGTGACAACATCGAGCCCGGGGCACTGCGCTGGACGCGGACGAAGACCTGGCCAGAGGCGATGCTTCCGGGTTATGAGTACCTGGCAATACAGGAGGGGGATCTCATCCTTGGGATGGACCGCCCGCTCATCTCCTCAGGTCTCAAGCTCGCCCGGGCTCGCCCCAGTGACCTCCCCGCACTACTCGTCCAGCGAGTCGCCCGCATTCGCCCCCATTCGATCAACGGCGCTTACCTTTATTACTGGCTCGGCAGTTCCAAGTTCCAACAACACCTCAAGGGTTCAGCTACTGGAACCCAGCTGCCACACGTTAACTTGAAGAGCATCAAGGACTTTGAGGTCCCGCGTTTCGGTGAAGCCGTCGAAGCGCGGATCGTCAATGTACTGGAGGATCACCTATCACGCCTCGACGCGGGCGTCGACTATCTTGAGGCCGCACGTCGTCGAGCGGAGTCGTATCAGCGATCGGCTCGACAATTCGTGCTCGACTCTTACGAGGGCGATCCAGCCAAACTCGCAGACTTGGTTGAGTTTGTCGAAGCGGGCAAGTCGCTGGGAAGTTCAGCCCCTCCGGCAGGGCCGGATGAATGGGGAATCATCAAGGTAAGCGCGATGACCTGGGGGCAATTCCGCCCCGATGAGAACAAAATGATCCCGGCGGAGAAGGCCGATTCCCGCTATGAGATCAAGCCCGGCGATCTGCTCGTCAGCCGCGCGAACACATCCGCGTACGTAGGTGCCAGCGTGCTGGTCGGTGAAACGCGTCCACGCCTGCTCCTGAGTGACAAGAGTCTTCGAATCACGCCGAAGGAGGGGGTTGAGGCGGCGTGGCTTCAGCAGGTGCTTCAGACCCCAAGGTCCCGTCAGCAGATCTCTGACCTCTCCACGGGTACCAAGGATTCGATGCGCAACATCTCCCAGAAGGCCCTGCTGTCGATCTGCGTTCCGCGCCTGACGCCCGAGCAGCAGACTGAGATGGTCGCCCGCTGCCGATCAGCATCGGATCAGGCAGCCGCTCTAGAGCGGAGCGTCTCCGTCGGCCTGAGGAGAGCTAAAAACCTCCGACGCTCTCTCCTAGCTGCCGCGTTCTCCGGTCGCCTGACCGGTGCGGCCTCCGACCTTGAGCGGGTCGAAGAGATCGCCGCTGACATCGTCGAGGCTGAGGCTCCTGAAGGTGTGCTGGTCTGATGGCGGGCAAGCAAGTCCGCTTGTTCCTGGTGGACGGCAAGGTCGGTGGTCTGACGACCGCGGAGATCATGACGTGGACCGGGCAGCTCCTCAAGGGGGCCCGTAAGGACCTGGCGCGTATCCGGGAGCGTAGGGAGGCGCAGAAGACCGGCGTCTACATCCTGTTGGGTGAGGACGAGGAGACCGGGAAGACCAAGGCGTACGTCGGACAGTCGGATAACGTCGCCAAGCGGCTGAGCACGCACGATCAGAACAAGGACTTTTGGTCGGAGGTCGTGGTCATCACCTCTAAGGACTCCAATCTGACTAGCGCGCACGTGCGCTGGCTGGAGTCGAAGCTGATCGGCATGGCCAAGGCGATCGGCCGTGTGCCGCTGGAGAACGGCAACGAGCCCACTGGCGGTGCGGACCTGCCTGAGGCTGACGCTTCGGACATGGAGGAGTTCGTCCGTCAGCTGGAAATTCTGCTGCCGGTCCTGGGCGTCGATGTCCTGCGTGGCAGGGCTACTCGCTCGGCTGCCGGTGCTCCCTCCGTCGCGCAGGTTGCGCCTGCTGGGGCTGGTGGCCCGGGACCGGTCGCCGAGTCCGAGCCGGAGCCTGAGGTAGAGGTCTCCCCGGTGTTTCACCTCGTGCAGATGCCTGGTGCTCAGGCACAGGTCATTGATGGGGAGTTCACGGTTCTGGCCGGTTCAGAGGTGGTTGCGGAGATGCCGGACCGCTTCGGCTACAAGGCTTCGTCGGCCAAGCAGTACAAGGTTCGTCAGAGCCAGCATCGTGACCTGGTCGCGGATGGATCGATCGCCGTCGGTCCGGACGGGACCGCGCGTCTGACCCGTGACGTCGTGTTCGGCTCTCCCTCAGCCGCTGGAGCGGTGATAGCTGGACGGGTATCCATGAACGGGCGGATCAGCTGGATCACGGAGGGCAACGTCACCTACGCCTTCTGGGAGTCCGGCAGCACCAGCTGACCGGGCCCAAAAATCTATTCATCTCGCAGGGCGTATGCCTGGGGCAGGGAAGGAAGCAACGTGTCGGATACTCGCCGGCTGGTCGACAAGCTGTGGACGTATGCGGGGGTGCTGCGGGACGCCGGGGTGGGCGTGCTGGACTACACCGAGCAGCTGACCTATCTACTGTTCTTGAAGATGGCGCATGAGCGTGCCCACCGGCCGCTCAAGCCTGAGCAGATTGTCCCCGAGGAATACTCCTGGCAGCGTCTGCTGGACGCTGAGGGTGCAGCCCTGGAGACCCAGTACACGCTGATCCTGCAAGGGCTGGGCCGCCAGCCGGGCATGCTGGGCACGATTTTCCGCAAGGCGCAGAACCGGGTGCAGGACCCGGCGATCCTCAAGCGACTGATCCACGATCTAATCGACAAGGAGACCTGGTCGAGCCGCGGTGACATCAACGGTGACGCCTACGAATCTCTCCTGTCCAAGGGCGCCAGCGACAAGGGGTCGGGCGCGGGACAGTACTTCACGCCACGTTCAATCATCTCCGCGATGGTTGAAATCGTGCGGCCCACCGTGAAGGACACGGTGGTCGACCCGGCCTGCGGCACGGGTGGGTTCCTGCTGGGCGCGCACGAGTACGCCTCCAAGGACGCTGCGCACATGGACCCCGAGCAGCGTCAGCACTTGAAGGCGTCGTTCGTGCACGGCGTGGAGATCGTGGACGGCACCGCACGCCTGGCCGCGATGAACCTGCTGCTGCACGGCATGGGTGACGCCAAGGGCGAGTCACTGATCGAGGTCAAGGATGCCCTGGTCGCCGACCCCGGTGACCGGTGGTCGGTGGTACTGGCCAACCCGCCTTTCGGTACGAAGTCCTCGATCACGATGGTGGGCGCCGACGGCAGGGAGGCCCGCGAGGACCGGGAGATCGAGCGCAATGACTTCGTGGTCACCACGAGTAACAAGCAGCTCAACTTCCTGCAGCACATCATGACGATCCTGGACATCAACGGCAGAGCCGCGGTGGTGCTGCCGGACAACGTGCTATTCGAGGGCGGGGCCGGGGAGGCGCTGCGCCGACGTCTGCTGAACGACTTCGACCTGCACACGATCCTGCGCCTGCCCACTGGGGTGTTCTACGCCCAGGGCGTGAAGGCGAACGTGCTGTTCTTCGACAAGAAGCCGGCCAGTGAGACCCCGTGGACGGCCACGACGTGGGTGTACGACCTGCGGACCAACAAGCACTTCACGCTCAAGAAGAACCCCCTGGCCCGCGGGCACCTGGAGGACTTCGTCCAGTCCGCCAAGCCTGGTCAGCCTCTAGATGAACGTGTCGAGTCCGAGCGGTTCAAGTCGTTCACCTATGACCAGCTGATTGCCCGCGACAAGGTCAACCTGGACATCACCTGGCTTCGTGACGAGTCCCTCGAGGACCTCGACAAACTTCCCGCCCCCGACGTCATCGCCCGCGAGATCGTCGAAGACCTCACCGCTGCCCTAGAAGAGTTTGCGGCCGTCGCCGACGCCATAGAGGCAAATGAAGCGAACCAGCGGATTGTCGGATAGCCATCATTTAGCGCTAGCGGCCCGGGAAGGGGCTCGCATATCGGCGCTATCGATACGACTTTCGCTTTGAAGGTTCGGGCAGGGGCCCGCTCGATCGGCAGCGTGTCGCTGCTAGGGCAACAGAGGGGATTTTTGGAAGTGCAGACGGTGGAGCAGGAATCCGAAGAAGAACCCCTCGCGCGAGCAGCGAGAATCATCGAATCTATCGTGGAAGCCCGAGAAGGCGTCTCCCCTTTTTCGAGGACTGTCGAAAGAGAGTGGGGAAGGGCGTCCGATGAAGAGATCGATGCCGCCGTGCGCGAAAGAAGGATGCCTCTTCATAAGCAAGTGCAATTGCTATTTCTGCACTCGCAACGACTTGCTCTTGATGCCGCTGAAAGGTACGATCCGTCCTTGCTGCGCCAAAGTCTGATCAGACTTACAAGGGCGGGAGCTTATATAGCGCGTGCAAAGAATCACTTGCCTCCGGAACTACGGAAGGCAGCTCTGTCGTTCGCGGCAGTCTGCGCAGACGGTATCCGGGTCCCGCGCATTCTTCGCGAGGAAATTAGGCGCGAAAATGCTCGGATAGCCGAAGCTCCAGACTGGGCGGCACTATTTGGATACGGGTGGGATGAAAATGTTATTTCCGAGAAGTTGAAGGAAGTTAGGAAGGTGGCCATTGAGAACAATCCTGTCCTACTTCCGAAGGGGGAAATTACTGATAGTGATGAGTCGGCAGCCGATATTTTGGCGGCTGCTGCCGGTCGTCAAGAGCGGGAAGCCAGTGAGGTCAGTGGCGAAGTCGACTATGATCGCTCCGATGCTGAAGTAAGGCTGAGATCCGTCGAGCTTTCGGCTCTTCGTGGGGCGCCTGGAAAGCTGAGGTTGACTTTCGGAAAGAAAAACAGTCCGTCTTCTGCGCTCATTTTTGGCGAGAACGGGACAGGTAAATCGACGATCGTCGATGCGATTGAATTTGCCCTGCAAGGGCGTATTGGTCGATCTGCATACTATGACTCGCCTGTGGCTCCGTCGCTGCGCTCGTTCAGCGCGAAAGGTGAAAGCCGAGCCCGTGTTGACCTAACGGATGATTCATCCGTGGAGCGAAGCGCGGTCGTCGACCCACAAAAGAAGGTAATTGCAGAACCTCGAAGTGTCCGCCCTGGGTTCAGGCTGGCGCCGATCACGATCAAGCGAACCGATCTCTCTAATTTCTTGGATACGGAAGCGCTTAGTCGCGGTACCGTGTTGCTGGATTACTTTCCCGCAGACTCTGACAGTCTTGCTGTGCGGCCAAGCGAGAAGGCTCGGCTGCTTCGGACCGAAGTTACCGAGTTGCGCATTAAGCGCACGGCATATGCGGGGCGCCTGGCCGACCTCCTCGGTGTTGATCCTGGCGATTTGGCCAACAGTAGCGGATTCAATAATGCGATTCGAGAAAAGATATACAGGGGGAAGAAAGCTGCAACCTTCGCTGAGGAAGGAGGGTGGCAGCATGTTGACATCGAACTCCGTCAACTGGTGCAGCAGTTGGGGTCGGTGTTCACCCAACTAGGGAAGGCGAAGCAATTCATTGAAAATTCGGATAACTCGCTGAATCCCGTATTGCATCGAAAGCAGACGCTACTTCTTAAATCTGCTCTGCAGGATGTCGGAGCGGAGGTGACCGCGGCATTTCGGAGAATTTGTCATGAGCATCCGGTTGAGCGAATCGATATCGTCCTCGGAGAGTCTGGCCCCCTCTCGCTTGATGTAGTTGTGAGGCTAAAGGGTGGACGCAACTGCTTCCCGCAGCAGCTATTCTCGGAGGCGTACAGGGATCTGTTGGCCCTGCTATTCTTCGTGGCTGTGGCGCGAAGGGCGGCCGACCGTGGTCAGGCCAAGGTCCTGATTCTGGATGATGTACTGCAAAGTGTTGATTCAACAGTTCGCCAAGCATTCGTGGAGCACCTCCTCGAGGAACTTTCCGAGTGGCAGCTAATCTTCACAGTGCACGATCGATTCTGGCTCGAGCGTTTGCGCAGTCTCTTCAATTCCGCTCGCCATGTGTTTGTTGAGCACCAGATTCGCCGATGGGATCCGGATGCGGGTCCTGAACTTCAGCCGCCCGGTGTTGATGTGTTGACCAAAGACCTGAAGTTCCTTTTGCGGAACGGGGAACCAGACTCCGTTGCTGGAAAGGCTGGACCTCTTTTGGAGTATGTTTGCCGTGAGCTCTGTGCGCGTCTGAGGCTCCCCATCCCGTACAACCGCGAACGCGTATTTACCCTCCATGACCTTTGGGGGTCAGTTTCCACCTCGTTGAGTAGTACGCACTTGGCGTCAACTCTGCGGAAGATTGATTCAGTGAGGGGGATGAGGAATCCTGTTGCTCACGGTGACCCGAGGGCTCTTGAGCTAAGTAATGCAGAAGCGCGTTCTTTCGGTGATGCCGTCTTGGAACTGCACGATGCCGTTCGATGCTCGTCATGCAAGCGTTGGGCTAACGAGGGTGGGCGCTGTGCGGACAACCAATGCGTAATCGACATCCAGGTCACTCGCAAGTGATTCCTTCTGTGAGGAGTTTGGCTTGTTGCCGACGGCCTGAAGCGCATCAGTAAAACGAGGTCGGCGTAGCGGCTTTGGGCTGGAGCTGCTTTGGCGCGAGTGATCATGGCCCCGTAAGCTTCCGGCGCGTCGGGCAGTCTGTGGACCTGCCCGCTACAGCACGACGTTGGGGCCATGATCTTCGAGGCTCGCGCCAAAGTGGCTGCCTAAAGCCGCGGAGCCGACCGCCCCAGCCACGACGTACGCCTTCTCTGGCTTCAAGCGACTGATCGCTGTAGAGCGCGGCACGGGCGCCGGCAGGGCTGGAGCGGGGCGGAGACAGGAGCGCAGGGCCGGCCGGGGGCCGGGCCGCGCGCGGGGAGCGGAGCGAGCCGCCTTGATGAAGCAGGGAAAGTTCTATCCCGATCGTGTCCTTGTGGCCGGTCGCTCCCGCTCATGAGGTGGTGGCGTCGGTGTCGACGAGTGTCTGCAGTGCCAGGGTCGAGTACGCGCTCAGCCCTTCGCCGGCGCCCGGGCCGGTAGCACCGAAGCGGTCTCCCGCCCTGCCGCTGACGAGCTCAGTAGGATCGCTCTTCGTGGTCGCACTGGTCGTCACCATCGGACTGGCGTTCGTCGGTTATGCCGCTACCTATCTCAACGGGCTGCGTCTGTCGCAGCGGCAGGAGCGTCTCGCGCGCGTGAACCGCCAACTCAGCGACTTCTACGGGCCCCTGTTCGCCCTCACGGAGGCGAACGCTCGCAGCTTCCAGGCGTTCAAGGAACGTAACGCCTGCCCTGACGGCAGATCACCGTTCGTTCATGAGACACCGCCCACGGAGGAGGAACTCGCCGAGTGGCGGCTGTGGGTCACGACCGTGTTCCTCCCGAACATCCAGGCCATGCGCGATCTCGTCATCAGACATGCAGATCTCCTGAAGGAACCGGAGATGCCACCGATCCTGCTCCAACTGGCTGCACATGTCTCGGGCTACGAGATCACTGCTGCCAGGTGGACGCAGGGCAGCTACGACCAACACCTCTCATTGGTTCCGTTCCCCAGCGAGGAGCTCGCCGCGTATGCACGGCAAGGGTTCACCAATCTGAAGAGGGAACAGGCCCGTCTGTTGGGGCAACGGGGCTTCCGCTGAGCAAATCCAATGAGGTCTGAAGATCATCGGGAGCTGAGGAGATTTCGGCCGTCGTGGCTTCGGACGTGCGGCCCGCTTCCGTCGAGAGCGTCCAGGAGGCGGACGGCGAAGACCTCGGCCATGCGCTCGCTGACCTCGTCGGGTGTGAGCCATTCGACTGCCGTGGACTCGTTGGAGGTGCGTTCGGTGCCGCCTGAGGGCTTGCAGCGGAAGACCAGGGCCACGATGCCGCGGGTGGTGTTCTTGTAGACCCCGGTGAGCTCGTCGACCTCGACGTGGATGCCGGTCTCTTCCAGGACCTCGCGGGCGACGCCGGCCTCTGGGGTCTCGTTGAGTTCGAGTACGCCGCCGGGGAGTTCCCAAGTGCCGTTGTCGGCTCGGCGGATGGCCAGGAGGCGTCCGTCCTCGCGCACCACTACTCCGGCCACGGACACGGAGTGCAGCGGCGTTGACTGGCCTTCCTGGGCACTGTTACTCATGTACAGGAGCATAGGAGGAAGAGAAGGACTATGGGAACAGCGGTAGGAGGTGAGAGGGCCGTACCTCGGTACGTGCAGATCGCCGAGGAGATCGTGCAGCAGATCCGGGCCGGTGTCCTCAAGCCTGGTGAGATGGTGCCGAGTGAGTCGGAGCTGGTCGACCGCTACGGGGTCTCGGGCGGCACGATTCGCAAGGCCATGGTGGAGGTGCGTGCGAGCGGGCTGGTCGAGACGCGGCACGGCAAGGGTTCGATCGTGAAGGATCGCCCGCCGGTACGGCATCGCTCCTCCGACCGCTTCCGGCGCTCGCACCGCCAGGGCGGCAAGGCCGCGTATCTGGCGGAGTCCGCTCAGTCCGGTGCCACGGCCAAGGTGAGCGTCCTCTACATCGGCCCCATGGAAGCCCCCGAGGATGCCGCTGAGCGACTGGGCGTCTCGGCCGGCACCCAGGTGCTCGCCCGGCGTCGCCTCTACTTCCGCAACGGCACCCCTGTGGAGACCGCGACGTCGTACCTCCCGTGGGATGTCGTGAAGGACATTCCCGAGCTGTTCGCCGAGAACCCTGGTGGCGGTGGCATCTACGCCCGACTCGAGGACCACGGGCATGAGTTTGACGAGTTTGTGGAGACGCTGCAGGCGCGTACGGCTTCCAAGGCGGAGGCGTCGGAGCTGGCGCTGAGCCCCGGTGCGCCGGTGGTTCATCTGGTTCGTGAGGCGCGTACGACGGAGGGTCGTGTGGTGGAGGTCTGTGACACGCTCATGGCCGCTGACCAGTTCATCTTCGAGTACCGGATCCCTGCTGCCGACTGACGCAGACTCAATTCCCCTCAGCCCGTCGTGAGTTCTTCTTCGCGGCGGGTTGACTCATGTATAGGAGTCAGGCACTCTTCTTCATGTCACTCATGTACATGAGTGACGGAGTCCAGCATCTATAAAGGAGTGACCTGCTGTGCGTCAGATTCCTGTCGACACCTCCGCCGCAACCGTGATGGTCGCCAAGCCTCCGCAGCCGAAGGTCAAGGACCGCCGGACCGGTGAGATCGCCACCGATGCCGAGACCGGCGCGAAGCTGATGACCGTGGACGTGATGTTCGCGGCGAACGACGAGGTCGAGATCCTGTCCGTCACCGTCCCCGAGCCGGGTATCTCCGGTGAGCTGGCCATGGGCACGCCGGTCGCGCTGACGGGGTTGATCGCCCGGCCGTGGGAGAACGACTTCAACGGGCAGAAGCGCCACGGGATCGCGTTCCGCGCGGTCGCCGTCACCTCGCTTGCCGCCACCGGTTCGGCGTCGAAGGCGGCCTGATCATGACCGGGTTCACGGTCACGCTGGTGCTGGTCGCTGCTGCTGCGGGTCTCCTGCGGTGGCGGCGCCCCGCCTGGTACTGGCTGACCTTCGGGGTCACCCTCGCGACGTTGCGGGTCCTGGTCCGTTACGCCACGGTCATGGACGCCTGCGGGCTGACCGTTCCCCCGTCGCGGTGGCGGCTGGCGGTAGCCCGGGCCACCAACCGGCCCGCCCCCGAGTCCCGCCCGCCGCGCATCCTGCTGCTGCGCCCGACTCGCACCGGCCTGGTCCTGAGGTTGAAGCTGCGGCCCGGGCAGGACGCCTTCGACGTCGCCGCCGCCTCCGACCGGCTGCGCCACTCCTTCTCCATGTACGGCGTCACCTCCCGTGAGCTGCGCTCGGGTGTGGTGGAGGTGCGGATGACCGGCTACGACGTCCTCAAGCGGGTGCAGATGCCCGCCGTCACTGAAACCTGTCCGATGCGTGTCCCGGTCGCTTTGCGGGAGGACGGGTCGGTCCACTACCGCGACTACCGGGCGATACCCCACGCCCTCACCCTGGGCGCCACCGAGTCCGGCAAGTCCGTCTACCAGCGCAACCTCGTCGCCGGACTTGCCGCACAGGATGTCGCCCTGGTGGGGATCGACTGCAAGCAGGGGGTCGAGCTGTTCCCGCTGGCCCGACGGTTCTCCGCCCTGGCCGACAACCCCGACACCGCCGCCGAACTGCTGGAGGCCCTGGTGGTCCGCATGGGGGAGGTGTACCAGCTCATCCGGGCAGAGCAGCGCATCACTGCTGATGTTCCGGACGCGGAGATCGCCGCCGACATCTGGGACCTGCCCGACCACCTGCGCCCGACCCCGGTCGTGGTGCTAGTGGATGAGGTTGCCGAACTCGCCCTGTTCGCCTCGAAGGAGGAGGAGAGGCGGCGGGACCGGATCATCACCGCCCTGGTCCGTCTCGCCCAGCTCGGCCGTGCTGCCGGCATCTACCTGGAGATCTGCGGGCAGCGCTTCGGCTCCGAACTCGGCAAGGGCATCACCATGCTCCGCGCCCAGCTCACCGGACGTACCGCACACCGCGTTAACGACGAGACCTCGGCGAACATGGCCTTCGGCGACATCTCCCCGGACGCCGTCCTGGCCGCCATCCAGATTCCTGCCGAGATGCGCGGCGTCGCCGTCGCTGGGGACTCCACGGGTGGCTGGCACCGCATCCGCGCCCCGCACACCTCCCTGCGCCAGGCGGTCAACACCTGCAACCGGCATGCGGACCGGACCCCGGATCTGCCCGAACTGGCCCCCTTCCGGCCCGCCCTGCCCGGCACGCCTGCGGCACCGGTGCCGCTGTCCAAGGCCGCCCCCGCGACGGCCTGACCCCTTCCCGTCCTCCGGTTGGCGTGACCGTCTTCGCGCCGGGTCCCTACCCCCTCCATGCCTGAAACAGGAAGGAGCCACGATGAGCCGCCCTGCTCTCCGCGTCGATGCTGTGCTGGTCCAGGCCGTCATTGCCGGGGCGCTGTCCTTCGCTCACCTGCACGACTTGGCTGCCGCTGCTGGGCAGGACGGTTGGAAGGCGTGGGCCTACCCGGTGAGTGTCGATCTGCTCCTGGTCGCCGCCTGGCGACGCCTACGTAGCGATGGGCCGTCGCGGCTGGCCTGGTGCTGGTTTGTGATCGCCCTGTTTGCCTCCCTTGGGGCCAACATTGCGACCGCAGGGTTCCTCGACTTGGCCGACCCGCCCGCCCTGCTCCGCCTCGGCATCGCGGGATGGCCCGCCCTCGCCTTCCTCGGCGGCACCCTCCTCGCCCACTCCGGACACAGGGAGCCGCATCCGCCGGCACCCACAGCCCAGGACCCCGCACCCCACATCGAGCCGGAACCCGAACCCGAGCCCGTCAGCGCCCCAGAGCCCGAGCCCCTGTCGGTCGAGCAGTCCCCGGCCCTCCCTGCCGCCGCCCCGGCGCCCGCGGTTCCGGCCGTGCTCATCGAGCACGCGCGCAAGGTCGCCGACGACCACCAGGCCCGCACCGGCACCCCGATCGACACCGACACCCTCCGCGCCCGCCTCGGCGTCCCGCCCCAGCTGGCCGACGCCATCGCCGCCCAACTCACCTGACTCAGAGAGGAGAACCACCCGTCATGCCTGCTCGTGACCACTTCCATTCCGTGATGCGGATCGGCCCGGTACAGATCGGCACCCACCGCGACCGCAACGGCCACACCAAGCACGCCGCCGTGTGCACCAACGACCGGTGTGGCTGGTCCGCCGACTACTCCAGCTCCTCCGCTGCCCAGCTCGCCGCACGCACCCACCGCTGCCACGCCCGCTGAAGGAGACCACCGCCGTGCAGGTTCCGCTCTGGCTCGCCCTGATCGTCGTCGGCTACCTCGGCGTCAAGCTCATCCGCCCACCCGCCTGGCTCGTCGCCGTGCTCCTCCTGGGCGGCTTCCTCCTCGCCGACAGCGTCCTCGCCCCCGCCATCGACAGCTTCCTCAAGTAACCCGACCAGGAAGGAAATGCCTCGCCATGCTCCGCCCCAAGGTTCCGACCAACCCGATGCCGACCGGCATCGTCACCCGGCCCGCGGTCATAGAGCCGACCACCGTCGTGCAACAGCCGGTAGCCCCCGCACCTGTGCCGGTGACCCCGGCTCGATCCACCGTCCAACTCACTCCGGGCGCTGTGATTGCGCTCGTGGGGGGTGGGACGGCCGTGGTCCTGGTCGTTGGCGCCGTCCTGGTGTCCATGCTCCTCGCGGTCGCCATCACCGGCGCCTCACTCGCCATCTGCGCCCTGGTGATCCGCTCCCTGATCACGGCCGACGCCAAGCGGCGCTGACCGGCCCCCGGGCGGCCCTGATACCGCCAAGCATCCACCGCCCGGGAGCCATGCCCCCAACCGATCCCGCAGAACCGGAAGGAACCTCCAGCATGACCGACCGCACCACACCCCCGCCCCGCATCTGCCCCAACTGCGACGGCTTCGCCTCCGCCGCCATCACCCTCGGCGGCCGCAACGCCCGCGGACAGCTGCGCACCATCACCGCCCACTGCCCCGCCTGCCACGGCACCGGAACGGTTCCCGCTCGTGTCCGGGAGGGTGCCCGTGCCTGAGCAGCTGTTCGACCCGACCACCCTCGGCGACTTGCTGAGGGTGGCCTCGGCCGACGACTACCACCGCTGGGAAGAGCAGATCCGCCGCACCGGCGGCTGCGCCGACCCCATCCACCTCACCGGCTGGACCCTCCACAAGGACAAGACCACCGGCGAAACCCTCCAGCACTACAGCACCGAGAACGAGCCCGGCGGACGCCTCCGGATCGCCTGCGGCAACCGCCGCGCCTCCCGCTGCCCCGCCTGCGCCTTCACCTACGCAGGCGACACCTACCACCTCATCCGCGCCGGCCTGGCCGGAGACGACCGCCGCAACATCCCCGCCACCGTCCGCGACCACCCCCGCGTCTTCGCCACACTCACCGCACCCTCCTTCGGCCCCGTCCACAACCGCCCCGACCGAGGCATCTGCCGCTGCGGCACCCGCCACCCGGCCGACGACCCCGCCCTCGGCACGGCCCTGGACCCGGCCACGTACGACTACAAGGGCGCCGTCCTCTTCAACAACCACGCCGGGCAGCTGTGGATGAGATTCACCACCCGCCTGCGGCGCGAGATCGCCGTCCGCGCCGGACTCACCCGCCGTGAACTCCCCGACCACGCCCGCCTGTCGTACGGCAAGGTCGCCGAGTTCCAAAAGCGGGGCGCCGTGCACTTTCACGCAGTGATCCGCATCGACGGACCCGATGGACCGGACACCCCGCCCCCAGCCTGGGCAACGGTCGAACTCCTTACCGATGCCATCCGTGCCGCAGTGGCTCACTCCTACACCTCAGTCTCGGTGCCGGCCGCTGGCGACCAGCCCGCCCGCACGTTCCGTTGGGGCACCCAGCTCGACGTCCGGCCCGTGAAGGCCTTCGGCGACGGCTCCGACATCACCGAACAAGCCGTCGCCGCCTACGTCGCCAAATACGCCACCAAAGCCGCCGAGACCACCGGCACCCTCGACCGCCGCATCGGTGAACTCGCCGAACTCGACCGCCACAACGTCCCCGACCACGCACGCCGCCTCATCGAAGCCTGCAAGCTGCTCGACCCCCTGTATCCGGACCGCCGTCTGTGGGCGTGGGCCCACATGCTCGGCTTCCGCGGCCACTTCTCCACCAAGTCCCGCCGCTACTCCACCACTCTCGGGGCTCTCCGTCAGGCCCGCGCCGACTATCGCGCCGCACAGGAACGCGAAGCCCTCGGCTTCGAGGCCTTGGAGGACATCGAGCCGGACACCGTCCTCGTCCTGGCCGACTGGCAGTACGCCGGGCACGGCCACACACCGGGCGAATCCGCCCTCGCCGCATCGATCGCCCGAGACCTCAAACTCAACCGCGAAACCGCCCGCCAAGAACTTGCCGCGCTGGAAGGAGCCTGACGTGAAAGACGAGCTGATGACCGTCCCGCAAATCCTCGAAGAGCTCGGCGGAGTTTCGCGACGTACCTTCTACCGCTGGCGCGAGCTGGGGCACGGGCCCGCTGCGTTCAAGCTCCCCAACGGTGAACTGAGGGTTTGGCGGAGTGATTTCAGGACGTGGCTGCGGCAGCTGGAGACAGCCGCGTGAAGTCTCTCGACGTGAAGGTCTGGGGCGTTCGAAAGAGGAACACCAAGAAGTCGTCCTATGACGTCAGGTGGACCGTCGCCGGGAACGTGTTCTCCGAGCAGTTCCGTACCAAGGGACTGGCCGATCACCACCGTTCCAAGCTCCTTCGCGCTACCCACGCCGGCGAGGAGTTCGACACCGTAACGGGACTGCCGGACTCGCTGGTCGAGAGGGCGCCCTCGATGACCTGGTACGCGTTCGCCTTGAGATACCTCGCCATGAAATGGCCCCACGCGGCTCCGAACACACGGAATGGGATCAACGAAGCATTGACCGCCGTGACGGTGGCGCTACTCGACGAGCGTCCAGGGCGGCCGGATGACGAGCTGCTGAGGAAGGCCCTTCGCAACTGGGCCTTTGTCCTGCCCAGCCCTGACAATCGCGAGTTGCCGACCGACGTCGCGGACGCCCTGCACTGGGTGGCCAAGGCATCGCGACCACTTTCAGATCTTGCCGATGCAGCTATCGGCAGGGCGGTCCTCGACTCGTTGAAGATCAAGCTCGACGGCACAGCGGCCGCAGCGGAGACCGTACGGCGCAAGCGACGCACGCTCGTCAATGCGCTGCATTACGCTGTGGATCTCGGAGAGTTCAGGGAGAATCCGATCACGGCGGTCCGTTGGAAAAAGCCGAAGGTCGCCAATGAGGTTGATCCACGCGTCGTGGCCAATCCCGAGCAGGCTCGCGCACTGCTGACTGCGGTCTCTTACGTGGGTGGATATGGCCGTGCTCGCGGTCGTCGACTCGTCGGGTTGTTCGCCTGCATGTACTACGGCGCCTTACGTCCCGCCGAAGTCGTCGGTCTCACGGAAGGAGATCTGAAGCTGCCCGGACACGGCTGGGGAACAGCCCTGCTGAATCGCACTCGCCCCAGCGTCGGTAAGCAATGGACCGACTCCGGAGAGACGCACGACGACCGCGGGCTCAAGAACCGGCCCGTGGAGGAGGTCCGTCCCGTACCGATTCCGCCTCAGCTCGTCGTGATGCTCCGGGAGCACCTGGAAACGTTCGGCACCGCGAAAGACGGGCGGTTGTTCACGAACGAGCGTGGGGGAGTGGTCGGTTCGTCCACGTACTACCGCGTCTGGCAGGAGGCTCGGATGCTGGCCCTCCCGCCGGCCGCGGTCGCCTCACCGCTCGCGGCCCGGCCATACGATCTCCGGCACTCGGCGCTGTCGACCTGGCTCAATGCCGGAGTGGACCCGACCGAGGTCGCCGCACGGGCGGGCAACAGCGTCGAGGTACTGCTGAGCCGCTACGCCAAGTGCATCGACGGTCGGCAGGAGATCGTGAATCGCAAGATCGAAGAGTTGCTGCGCGAGTACGAGTAACCACGCCTCGGCTGTCGGCCCCCAGTTCACACGAGCTGGGGGCTTCGCTGTATCTCGGCCGTGCGGCGTTCGCTAGTGGTTGCCAGTTGCACCTACTGCGTCGCGTTACGCATCACCAATGGACGGCTGCCCCAGGCGGCCCGTCTGGTTCGCGCTCTACGCATCGGATGCCAGGCTGTCGACCCTCTCCATATGGCCGTTTTCCGAGAACGACCGCGTCGACTGCGAAGCGAGCAGTTACGTTGCCCCTACTGCGGGCTGCCACAGGATCGAGTAGCGACGCTGGATCAGGACTGGGTCCTGTTGGAGCCGGACATGGAGCCACTGGCTCACACGGTGCCGGCTGAGCATCGCTGGATCGTGCTGTCCGACGGACGAGTGACCGTGTACGGGGTATGCCCGCCGGACCCGTTCCAGCGCTGCCGAATCGAGCACCGGCTCGCATGCTCGGAACAGTCGCTGCCGGACCTTTGGCCCTGGCTGACGTCGCTGAGGGGCGAGAACGCGCGGCAGATGATGCGGCTGTCGGCTGTGGAACCATCGGAGCCTCCGACGCAATGGCCGGACGCCGGGTAGCCACCCCGCCGATTTGTGGGGGCTGACCTGGGCGGATGGTCCAAGATCCTGTCCACGAATAGTCCACAGACGGCGTCATAGGGCCGCTTCGGGCCGCATACGGCTGCACAAACACGAAGACCCCGGCCTCAGCGTTTCCGCTGGTGACGGGGTCTTTGGGCACCTCATGCTGGGTGCCCCCGGCAGGATTCGAACCTGCGCACACGGCTCCGGAGGCCGTTGCTCTATCCCCTGAGCTACGGGGGCGTGTCGGCCGTTCTCTGCGGCGACGGGTAGAACCCTACCAGCTCTTTCAGGGTCGCCATGAACAGGTTTCCCGGGCCGTGGGGTGCCCGCCGCTCCCTCGACAGGCGCCCCTCCGTCGAACACCGGGCGCCCCCGGTGTCGCAAGCCGCTCGTTTGGACACGCCCGGGTGCGCAGCGCCGCTCCCTCGAAGCTCTGCTTTCCCGCGAGCCTCGACTCCCGGCGGAACTCCCTTTGCGTGCACGGGCTGTCTCGAACCGTGGGCAAGGCGCCGGCTTCGTTGTGCCTCCCCCGGACGGGGTGGAAGTGGGGAAAACCCGGACGCGGTCGCTCGGGGCGACCTACTCTCGACTTGTGCCAGGCGCGTCCGGTCGGGTGCTTGTTGTGGACGACAACAAGGTCATCCGGCAGCTGATCAGGGTCAACCTCGAGCTGGAGGGTATCGAGGTCGTGACCGCGGCCGACGGTGCCGAGTGTTTGGACATCGTTCATCACGTACAGCCCGACGTGGTCACCCTCGATGTCGTCATGCCGCGGCTCGACGGGCTGCGGACCGCCGCGCGGTTGCGGTCCGATCCGCGGACTCGGGAGCTCCCGCTCGCCATCATCAGCGCGTGCACGCAGTACGAGGTCGAGAGCGGCCTCGACGTGGGTGTCGACGCGTTCCTCGCCAAGCCGTTCGAACCCACCGAACTTGTCGACCTGGTGAAGGACCTGATGGAGCGTCGAGGGCGTGTCGATGCCTCCCGCACCGCCGATGCCCCTGGCACCGGTGCCGGTGCCGGGCTCGCGGTCGGCAGCGGGCGCGACTCCGGAGAGGGCGAGCGGGCGGGGCGCGCTGATCACGTCGGGCGCGCCGGTGCCTGAACAGACATCCGGCCGACGGGGAACCTCCCTGAGGTCCTGATCAGCAAGTGGTCGTCGCCGTGACGGGCAGCGCATCGGCGCCGCCCGCCGAGGCCTCTCGCAACGGCATTCTGACCGCCGCCGGCCAGGCCCGTCGGCCACTCCCCGCCCGAGCTCTCCGACCCCCGTCCACATCCCGGACTTCCGTCCAAACCAGGTCGCAGGCCCACCCCCCTCCTCCCATACCCTTGTCCCGTGACCCCCGTCGAGCTCTCCCGTACCGTGCTGTGCGCGGTACGTCGCGCTGTGGACGACGGGGAACTGAGCGTGGCCGTGCCCGCACGTGCCGTCGTCACTCCGCCCGGGCCCGGCGGCCGTGGCGACTACGCCACCAACATCGCCCTCCAGCTCGCCCGTCCCGCCGGCCGGCCGGCGCGCCAGGTCGCCGAGATCCTGCGGTCCCACCTCCGTGACACCGCCGGAGTGGCCGACGTCGAGATCACCGGACCCGGCTTCCTCAACATCCACCTCGAGGGCTCCGGCGCCACCGCCTCCCTCGTGCGGGAGATCCTCCAGGGTGGCGGCGGGGATGCCTCGGGCAGGCAGGGCATCATCCTCCGGACCGGCGTCAACAGTGGCCCTGCCGTCGACAGCAGTAGAGATATCGACAGCAACAGAGATGAGAACGGCACAGATGCCGGCGGCAGCACAGACGCCGACCGCGACACCGATCCAGACGGCGACACAGAGGCCGACCGCGAGGCAGACGTAGACGTCGACCTCGGCGCAGACATCGCCCGCGGCGCAGACATCGCCCACGGCGCAGACCTCGACCGCGACGCGTACGTCGACCCTGACGCGAACCCCGCCCCCGACGCGAACCCCACCCTCGTCACAGCCACCACCCCCGACACAGCCCCCGCCCCCGACACCGCCCCCCGCCCCACCAACCCCCCCTACGGCCACGCCCCCACCCTCCAAGGCCGTGTCATTCCGCTTCGTGTCCCCTACGAGGTCCGGGCCGAAGTCGTTGCCGACAGCCTGGTGCGGATCATCGCCACCCAGGGCGGGCGGGCCGAAGTCGATCATGTGCGGCCCGGGGAGCGGGTGGATCTGCGGCCCGTGCCGGCCCCGGAGGATCCCGCCCCGCTCGGTCCCGACGCCGCTCGCTGGGCCCTGTTGTATCCGGCGCCGCACGACCGGCCCCGGATCACCGCCGATCATCTGCTGCAGCGTGAGAGCAACCCTCTCTTCCGCGTCCGGTACGCCCATGCCCGGGCCCGTGCGCTCGGTCGCAACGCCGTGCGGCTCGGGTTCGACGCCGTTCCCGGTGACCTGGCGGACGTGACCGCCGCCGACCCGCTCGTGCGGGCCCTCGCCGAGTATCCGAACGCCCTCACCCAGGCGGCCGCCCACCGTGCGCCCGACCGGCTCGCCCGGCATCTCGTGGCCGTCGCCGATGCCCTGCTCGCCTTTCAGCACACCGTGCTCCCGCTCGGCGACGAGAAACCCTCGGCCGCCCACCGGGCCCGGCTGGCTCTCGCCGCAGCCGCCGGGACGGTGCTGGCCGGCGGCCTGTCCCTGCTCGGCATCAGCGCACCCGACTATCTCTGAGAGAGCCCAGACCTGTCATGAGCCGTTCCGCACATCCCGCCGGGCCCCGCCACGCCGACGTTCTGCCCGAGGGCCACTACTCCGCACCGCCCACCGATCTCAACGCCCTCGACCCCAAGGTGTGGGCGCAGACCGTCGGACGCACCACCGACGGCGTGGTCGAGGTCGGGGGGATCGACGTCAAGGCGCTCGCCGAACAGTTCGGGACCCCCGCCTACTTCATCGACGAGGCGGACTTCCGCGCCCGGGCCCGGGCCTGGCGCACCGCCTTCGGGCCCGACGCCGACGTCTTCTACGCGGGGAAGGCGTTCCTGTCCCGGGCCGTCGTGCGCTGGCTGTACGAGGAAGGGCTGAACCTCGACGTCTGCTCGGGCGGGGAGCTCGCCACGGCCCTGTCGGGCGGCATGCCCGCCGACCGCATCGCCTTCCACGGCAACAACAAGTCCACCGAGGAGATCACCAGGGCCGTCCAGGCCGGTGTCGGGCGGATCGTGCTCGACTCCTTCCAGGAGATCGTGCGGGTGGCGCACATCGCTTCGTCGCTCGGCAGGCGGCAGCGCGTCCAGATCCGGGTCACCGTGGGCGTCGAGGCGCACACCCACGAGTTCATCGCCACCGCGCACGAGGACCAGAAGTTCGGCGTCCCGCTCGCCGGCGGGCAGGCCGCGGAGGCCGTGCGCCGTGCCCTCCAGCTCGACGGGCTCGAGGTCATCGGCATCCACAGTCACATCGGGTCGCAGATCTTCGACATGTCGGGCTTCGAGGTCGCCGCCCATCGTGTGGTGGGGCTCCTGAAGGACATCCGGGACGAGCACGGCATCGAGCTGCCCGAGATCGACCTCGGCGGCGGGCTCGGGATCGCGTACACGAGCGACGACGATCCGCGTGAGCCGCACGAGATCGCCAAGGCGCTCACCGAGATCGTCTCCCGCGAGTGCGAGTCCGCGCGTCTGCGGACCCCCCGCATCTCCGTGGAGCCGGGGCGCGCCATCGTCGGGCCCACCGCGTTCACGCTGTACGAGGTCGGCACCATCAAGCCCCTCGACGGGCTGCGCACTTATGTCTCCGTCGACGGCGGCATGTCGGACAACATCCGCACCGCGCTGTACGACGCCGAGTACAGCGTCGCCCTCGTCTCCCGGACCTCCGACGCCGAGCCGATGCTGGTACGTGTGGTCGGCAAGCACTGCGAGAGCGGGGACATCGTGGTGCGGGACGCCTTCCTGCCCGCCGATCTCGCGCCCGGCGACCTCATCGCCGTGCCCGCCACCGGGGCGTACTGCCGGTCGATGGCCAGCAACTACAACCACGTGCTCCGCCCGCCCGTCGTCGCCGTGGGCGACGGCGAGGCCCGTGTGATCGTCCGCCGTGAGACGGAGGAGGACCTGCTGCGTCTCGACGTCGGGTGACCCCGGACACCCTCCCGGGGGCCGCAGCTCCGGCGGAAGAACTTCCGGTCGTCCGCCGCCGATAGATGAAATAGACGTCTCACGATTCGGACAAAGGGCGGAAAGCGCCGTCCGGTGAGTGAGACTGGGTCAACCGTAGACCGCATGAGGAAACGAGGTCGCATGATGCGTACGCGTCCGCTGAAGGTGGCGCTGCTGGGCTGTGGGGTTGTCGGCTCAGAGGTCGCGCGCATCATGACGACGCACGCCGACGATCTCGCCGCGAGGATCGGGGCTCCCGTGGAGCTGGCGGGGGTCGCCGTCCGCCGGCCGTCCAAAGTGCGCCAGGGCATTCCCGCCGAACTCGTCACCACCGATGCCACCGCCCTGGTCAAACGCGGGGACATCGACGTGGTGGTGGAGGTCATCGGGGGGATCGAGCCCGCCCGCACGCTGATCACCACCGCCTTCGAGCACGGCGCGTCGGTCGTCTCGGCCAACAAGGCGCTCGTCGCCCAGGACGGTGCCGCTCTGCACGCCGCGGCGGAGGAGCACGGACGCGACCTGTACTACGAGGCCGCCGTCGCCGGTGCCATCCCGCTGATCCGCCCGCTGCGCGAATCGCTCGCCGGTGACAAGGTCAACCGGGTGCTGGGGATCGTCAACGGGACGACGAACTTCATCCTCGACAAGATGGACTCGACGGGGGCCGGATACCAGGAGGCCCTCGACGAGGCCACCGCCCTCGGATACGCGGAGGCCGACCCGACCGCCGACGTCGAGGGGTTCGACGCGGCCGCCAAGGCCGCCATCCTCGCCGGGATCGCCTTCCACACGCGCGTGCGCCTCGACGACGTCTACCGCGAGGGAATGACGGAGGTCACGGCCGCGGACTTCGCCTCGGCGAAGAAGATGGGCTGCACCATCAAGCTGCTCGCCATCTGCGAGCGCGCCGCCGACGGGGCGTCGGTCACCGCGCGTGTGCACCCCGCGATGATTCCGCTGGCCCATCCGCTCGCATCGGTGCGCGGCGCCTACAACGCCGTGTTCGTCGAGTCGGACGCCGCGGGCCGGCTGATGTTCTACGGCCCCGGTGCCGGCGGTGCGCCGACCGCCTCCGCCGTACTCGGCGACCTCGTCGCCGTGTGCCGCAACCGGCTCAGCGGGGCCACCGGGCCCGGCGAGTCCGCCTACGCGGCTCTGCCCGTGTCCCCGATGGGCGATGTCGTCACGCGCTATCACATCAGCCTCGACGTCGCCGACAAACCGGGTGTCCTCGCTCAGGTCGCGACCGTTTTCGCCGAGCACGACGTCTCGATCGATACGGTTCGCCAGCAGAGCAGGAGCCAGGGCGGCGGCGACGCGGCCGCCGCCGAGCAGGGCGGATCCGGGCGACGGGAGGGCGGGGAGGCCTCGCTCGTCGTCGTCACCCACCGTGCGTCCGACGCGTCCCTGGCCGGGACCGTCGAGGCGCTGCGCAGCCTCGACACCGTGCGGGGTGTCGCCAGCATCATGCGGGTTGAAGGAGAGTAGTCAGCAATGACCCACCAGTGGCGCGGAATCATCGAGGAGTACCGGGACAGGCTGCCGGTGTCCGACAGCACGCCCGTCGTGACGCTCCGTGAAGGCGGCACCCCGCTCGTGCCCGCGCAGGTGCTCTCCGAGCGCACCGGCTGCGAGGTCCACCTCAAGGTGGAGGGTGCGAACCCCACCGGGTCCTTCAAGGACCGGGGTATGACGATGGCCATCAGCAAGGCCAAGGAGGAGGGCGCAAAGGCGGTGATCTGCGCCTCCACCGGGAACACCTCCGCCTCGGCCGCCGCCTACGCCGTGCGCGCCCGGATGGTGTCGGCCGTGCTCGTGCCCCGCGGCAAGATCGCGCTGGGCAAGATGGGGCAGGCCCTGGTGCACGGCGCGAAGATCCTCCAGGTGGACGGCAACTTCGACGACTGCCTCACCCTCGCCCGGGCGCTGTCCGACAACTATCCGGTCGCGCTGGTCAATTCCGTCAACCCGGTGCGTATCGAGGGCCAGAAGACGGCGGCCTTCGAGATCGTCGACATGCTCGGCGACGCACCGGACGTCCACGTCCTGCCGGTAGGCAACGCGGGCAACATCACGGCCTACTGGAAGGGCTACAAGGAGTACGCCGCGGACGGCGTCGCCCGGCGGACCCCCCGCATGTGGGGTTTCCAGGCCTCCGGCTCGGCCCCGATCGTGCGCGGCGAGGTCGTGAAGGACCCCTCGACCATCGCCACCGCGATCCGCATCGGCAACCCGGCGTCCTGGAAGTACGCCCTCGCGGCGAGGGACGAATCGGGCGGGTTCATCGATGAGGTGACGGACCGTGAGATTCTGCGCGCCTACCGTCTGTTGGCCGCGCAGGAGGGCGTCTTCGTGGAGCCCGCCTCCGCCGCGTCCGTCGCCGGTCTGCTGAAGGCCGCCGAGCGGGGTGAGGTCGACCCCGGCCAGCGGATCGTGTGCACCGTCACCGGAAACGGCCTCAAGGACCCCGACTGGGCCGTCGCGGGCGCCCCGCAGCCGGTGACGGTCCCGGTCGACGCGGCGGCGGCGGCCGAACGACTCGGGCTTGCGTAAAGCGGGTGCCGCCGGGGGACAACCCTGATGGCATCCGGCAGAGGGGGCACAGGGGGCTTACGACACGCATCGTGCGCCTCCCGTGCGCCCTATGTCGCCACAGAACCTTCCTTCGATAGGCTGTACCGAACCCGCCCGCCGCATATGCCGCGGTACCGCGTCGTCCCTGCGGCCCGGCCCCCGGGTTTCCCGTACGCCTCGAAAGTCACTCGACCATCACGCAGCTCAAGGAGAGTCATCGAGCGATGGCCGGTCCAGCGTTCCGCGCCGCCGCCGTCCGGGTGCGCGTCCCCGCCACCAGCGCCAACCTCGGCCCGGGCTTCGACGCCCTTGGCCTGGCCCTGGGGCTGTACGACGACGTCGTCGTCCGAGTGGCCGACACCGGGCTGCACATCGACATCGCGGGCGAGGGCAGCGAGACGCTTCCGCGCGACGAGGGCCATCTCCTCGTACGGTCCTTGCGCGCCGCCTTCGACGCCCTGGGCGGGCAGCCGCGTGGCCTGGAGATCGTCTGCGCCAACCGCATTCCGCACGGTCGTGGCCTCGGCTCCTCCTCCGCCGCCATCTGCGCCGGCATCGTCGCCGCCCGCGCCGTGACCATAGGCGCGGACAGCCGGCTCGACGACGTCGCACTGCTGGAGCTCGCCACCGAGATCGAGGGCCATCCCGACAACGTCGCGGCCTGTCTCCTCGGCGGATTCACGCTTTCCTGGATGGAGCGCGGCTCCGCCCGTGCGATCCGCATGGACCCCGTCGATTCCGTCGTTCCGGTGGTTTTCGTGCCCGGAAAGCCGGTGTTGACCCAGACGGCGCGCGGACTGCTCCCGCGCACCGTGCCGCACGTCGACGCAGCGGCGAACGCGGGCCGCGCCGCACTGCTCGTCGAGGCGCTGACCAGGCGTCCCGAGCTGCTGCTGCCCGCCACGGAGGACCGTCTCCATCAGGAGTACCGCGCCCCGGCGATGCCGGAGAGCGCGGCGCTGGTGGAACGGCTGCGGGCGGACGGGATCCCCGCGGTGATCTCCGGCGCGGGACCCACCGTCCTCGCGCTGGCCGACGGCGCGAGCGCCGACAAGGTGGCCGATCTGGCGGGCGAGGGCTGGGCCGCCAACCGGCTGGAGCTGGACAGCCAGGGAGCGAGCGTGCTGCCGCTTGCGTCCTGACACACGGTTGCCGGATTTCGAGAGGGGGAATGTTTGTTGGATCCGGTAGTGTTAACCTCAAGTCTGCACCCCACCCCGCCATGGCAAGGTGCTTCGTGTCCCCGTCCGGGACAACCATTCTTCCGGGAGCCTCCCAAGCCGCACTGTGTTTCGTACCGCGTACGTGAGCAGTACGTCGTACGCGGACACTGAGCGGGTTGCCGAGCACGCTCCGGAATCGGCGTCACCGAGCCGAGTGACACAAATCCGAGTGCCACGCCTTCGGGAAGCGCCAATCATCAGATATGTCTTCCGCCGTTTTGGCGGACCACCGCCCCGGCACGGTCCACACAGACGGGATCGAAGCCGGACAGCACAACCGGTCGCCGAGCCAGACAGGCCGACGTCCGCTCCAGGGAAGGACCCTTCGTGAGCGACACCACCGATCTGATGGGCGCACGTGTCGACGAGACCGCTGCCGCGCCCGCCACGGACGCCTCTGCGCCTGCCACCGGTGCCGGCTCCCGGCGGCGCCGCGGTACCGGCCTCGAGGGCATGGTGCTGGCCGAGCTGCAGCAGGTCGCATCCGGCCTCGGCATCAGGGGCACGGCGCGCATGCGCAAGAGCCAGCTGATCGAGGTCATCAAGGAGGCGCAGGCCGGAGGTGCCCCGGCCAAGGCCGAGGCGGCCACCGAGGCCAAGCCCAAGCGCCGGGCCACCTCCAGGACCCGCACCGGCGACGAGGCCGCGGCCGAGGCGCAGGCGGAGAAGGCCTCCGAGCAGTCCGCCGCGCAGCAGATCGAGATTCCCGGCCAGGGAGCCGGTGACGAGGCCCAGGGCGAGCGCCGTCGGCGTCGCGCCACCGCCGAGGCGGGCAGCCCCGAGACGGTCGCCGCCGAGGCGAAGAGCGAGTCGAAGGCCGAGACGTCCGCGCAGGCGCAGGGCGACGGCAGGGCCGACGGCGGCGATGGCGAGGGCCGCCGCCGTGACCGCCGCGAGCGCGGGCGTGACCGCGACCGTGACCGCCGCGGCAAGGGCGACGACCAGCAGCAGGGCCAGGGCGGCCAGCAGCGTCAGCAGCAGAGCCAGCAGCAGGGCGGCGGCCGCCAGGACCGGACGCAGCAGCAGGACGACGACGACTTCGAGGGCGGCCGCCGTGGCCGTCGTGGCCGCTACCGCGACCGCCGTGGCCGTCGCGGCCGCGACGACGTCGCCGCCGAGCCGCAGTTGGCCGAGGACGACGTCCTGATCCCCGTCGCGGGCATCCTGGACATCCTCGACAACTACGCCTTCATCCGTACCTCGGGCTATCTGCCGGGTCCGAACGACGTGTACGTCTCCCTCGCCCAGGTCCGCAAGAACGGTCTGCGCAAGGGCGACCACATCACCGGCGCGGTCCGGCAGCCGAAGGAGGGCGAGCGGCGCGAGAAGTTCAACGCGCTCGTCCGGCTGGACTCCGTCAACGGCATGGCGCCCGAACACGGCCGTGGCCGCCCGGAGTTCAACAAGCTCACCCCGCTGTACCCGCAGGACCGGCTCCGCCTGGAGACCGACCCGGGCGTGCTGACCACCCGGATCATCGACCTGGTGTCGCCGATCGGCAAGGGCCAGCGCGGTCTGATCGTGGCCCCGCCGAAGACCGGCAAGACCATGATCATGCAGGCGATCGCCAACGCGATCACCCACAACAACCCCGAGTGCCACCTGATGGTCGTCCTTGTCGACGAGCGTCCGGAAGAGGTCACCGACATGCAGCGGTCGGTCAAGGGCGAGGTCATCTCCTCGACCTTCGACCGTCCGGCCGAGGACCACACCACGGTCGCCGAGCTGGCCATCGAGCGGGCCAAGCGGCTGGTGGAGCTGGGCCACGACGTCGTCGTGCTGCTCGACTCGATCACCCGTCTGGGCCGTGCGTACAACCTGGCGGCTCCGGCGTCCGGCCGCATCCTGTCCGGTGGTGTCGACTCCACGGCCCTCTACCCGCCGAAGCGCTTCTTCGGTGCGGCCCGGAACATCGAGGACGGCGGTTCGCTGACCATCCTCGCCACCGCCCTGGTGGACACCGGGTCCCGCATGGACGAGGTGATCTTCGAGGAGTTCAAGGGCACCGGCAACATGGAGCTCAAGCTCGACCGGAAGCTCGCCGACAAGCGCATCTTCCCGGCGGTGGACGTCGACGCGTCCGGCACCCGCAAGGAGGAGATCCTGCTCGGCAACGAGGAGCTCGCCATCGTGTGGAAGCTGCGCCGGGTGCTGCACGCGCTCGACCAGCAGCAGGCGATCGAGCTGCTCCTCGACAAGATGAAGCAGACGAAGTCGAACATCGAGTTCCTGATGCAGATCCAGAAGACGACGCCCACGCCGAACGGCGACTGAGCCCGTCCGAAGGCCTGAGGGCCGCCCTCGTCGCACGGCGACGGGGGCGGCCCTCTGCGTTGTCCGGACCCGGGTGCCTCCATGTGCTCTCGAACGAGACGTTCGCCACAAGAATCAGTGTCGGTACCGTTTTCCGGCACTACGCCCTCATCGGGTGAAACCCCAGGTGAGCACCGTTCGACACCATGATCGGGTAACGGTCTGTGATCGTGCGTCCACGATATGGCCACGGTGCGTCGTGCAACCCTGGCTCCGGTTCCTCCGTCTGACCGGACGGAGCGACCGTCGGAGTGACGGGGATCCCGCAGGGTCCCCCCGGCTCGACGCAGCCGAACGCTCCGGGGAGGTTCGCCACTGACCAGGCGTGACCCTGAATACAAGGGGTACCCGACCGGGACGAGAACTGAGGAGCACATGCCTGCCGAGAGCACGCCGGACGCCGGCATAGCCGACGAGACCGTGACGCCCGGGCCGCGACGCCGGGCCAAGGGCCGCCGCCGCAAGCCCCGGGGCAAGGGACGCCGGGCTCTCGTCGTCATGGCCTGGACCGCCGCGGGCATCGTCGTCCTCGGCGGCACCGGTGTCGGCTACCTGTACTTCAAGCTCAACGGCAACATCAAGAGCGTCGACATCAACCAGGCACTCGGCACCGACCGGCCCGCGAAGGTCGACAACGGCTCCGAGAACATCCTGGTCCTGGGCTCGGACACCCGTTCCGGCAGCAACAGGACGCTGGGCGGGGGGACCGACGACGGCAGCGCCCGCTCCGACACGGCGATGATCGTGCACGTCTACAAGGGCCACAAGAAGGCCAGCGTGGTCTCCATCCCGCGCGACACCCTCGTGGACCGACCGGAGTGCACCGACAGCAAGGGGAACGCGCAGCCCGCGGCCCGGAGCGTCATGTTCAACTCGGCGTACTCCACCGGAGGCGCCACGTGCGCCGTGAAGACCGTCGAGTCGATCACCGGTATCCGCATGGACCACTACGTCGAGGTGGACTTCGCCGGATTCCAGAAGCTGATAGACGACCTCGGCGGCGTCCAGGTGACCACCACCAAGGCCATCGACGACCGGGAGAGCCACCTCGCGCTCCCGGCCGGCACGCACACCCTCGACGGCCGGCAGGCGCTCGGCCTGGTCCGCACCCGGCACGGGGTGGGCGACGGCTCCGACCTAGGCCGCATCCAGCTCCAGCAGGCCTTCGTCAAGGCGCTGGTCGACCAGGTCAAGCAGATCGGCATCCTGTCCAGCCCGACGAAGCTGGTGGACCTGGCCGACACCGCGACCAAGGCGGTCACCACCGACTCCGACCTGGCCTCGGTCAAGTCCCTGGCGTCCTTCGCCAACGGGCTGAAGGGCATCAGCTCCTCCCACATGAACATGGTGACGATGCCGGTCCAGTACGACCCGGCGAACCCCAACCGGGTCCTGACCGACAAGTCCAAGGCCCGCCTGATCTGGAGCGCCCTGGAGAACGACAAGCCGATCCCGGCAAAGGCGACACAGGGCACGGCGACGGGCGAGGCCAAGGGCGTCGTGGCGTCGTCCTGAGCCGGGCGGCCACACCGCGGACCCCTCCGGCACGGGCGGCGGCAGCGGCGTGCCGGGGCCGCACGGAGGCTCTCCGGGCCCCGGTCACGGCCGGGGAATAGATCACTTGTGCCCCCGGTTTTGGGGGATGCGGCCAGTCCTGGCAGACTGGTACGTCGGCTCCGGTTCACGCTCCCGCATCCCGCGTCTGCGACCCGGCGCCCTCCCGAAACCTAGGAGACACCTTGAAGCGCGACATCCACCCCGAGTACGTCGAGACGCAGGTCAGCTGCACCTGTGGCGCGTCGTTCACCACCCGCAGCACGATCGGGTCCGGCACCATCCGGGCCGAGGTCTGCTCCGAGTGCCACCCGTTCTACACGGGCAAGCAGAAGATCCTCGACACCGGTGGCCGTGTGGCCCGCTTCGAGGCCCGCTTCGGCAAGGCTGCCGCTGCCAAGAAGTAGCGAGCCCACAGCGCCGGTCTCCGGTGTTCCCGTCTTCACGTGTGGAAGCGGGGGCCCGGGACCGGCGCTTTGCGGTGCAGCCACAGTTCGTCGTACGTACGTCCCCATGCCCGGCCCGGCGGGGGACAATCCAGGGAGTCGGAGATGTTCGAGGCGGTCGAGGAGCTGGTCGGTGAACACGCCGACCTGGAGAAGAAGCTGGCCGATCCGTCGGTCCACGCCGACCAGGCCAACGCACGCACGCTCAACAAGCGTTATGCCGAGCTGAGTCCCATCGTCGCCACGTACCGCTCCTGGAAGCAGACCGGTGACGACATCGAGACCGCCCGCGAACTGGCCGCCGACGACCCGGACTTCGCGGCCGAGGTCAAGGACCTGGAGAGGCAGCGCGAGGAGCTGACCGAGAAACTGCGCCTCCTGCTCGTCCCGCGCGACCCCAACGACGACAAGGACGTCATCCTCGAGGTCAAGGCGGGTGCGGGCGGCGACGAGTCCGCCCTGTTCGCCGGGGACCTGCTGCGTATGTACCTGCGCTACGCCGAGCGCGTCGGCTGGAAGACCGAGATCATCGACTCCACCGAGTCCGAACTCGGCGGCTACAAGGACGTCCAGGTCGCCGTGAAGGCCCGCGGCACCCAGGAGCCCGGCCAGGGCGTGTGGGCCCGTCTGAAGTACGAGGGCGGGGTGCACCGTGTGCAGCGCGTGCCCGCGACGGAGTCCCAGGGCCGTATCCACACCTCCGCGGCCGGTGTGCTGGTCACGCCGGAGGCGGAGGAGGTCGACGTCGAGATCAACCCGAACGACCTTCGGATCGACGTCTACCGCTCCTCGGGCCCCGGTGGCCAGTCCGTCAACACGACCGACTCCGCCGTGCGCATCACGCACCTGCCGACCGGCGTCGTCGCCTCCTGCCAGAACGAGAAGAGCCAGCTGCAGAACAAGCAGCAGGCGATGCGTATCCTGCGCTCCAGGCTGCTCGCCATGGCGCAGGAGGAGGCGGAGAAGGAGGCCGCCGACGCCCGCCGCAGCCAGGTCCGCACCGTCGACCGCTCCGAGAAGATCCGTACGTACAACTTCCCGGAGAACCGCATCTCCGACCACCGCGTCGGCTTCAAGGCCTACAACCTCGACCAGGTCCTGGACGGCGACCTCGACGCGGTGATCCAGGCCTGCGTCGACGCGGACTCGGCCGCCAAGCTCGCAGCCGCGTAAGGCACGTACACAACCGGAGGACCAGCGTGAACCTGCTGCTCGCGGAGGTGGCCCAGGCCACCCAGCGGCTGGCCGACGCCGGCGTGCCCTCGCCGCGCAACGACGCGGAGGAGCTCGCCGCCTTCGTGCACGGCGTCAAGCGGGGCGCGCTGCACTCCGTGAAGGACTCGGACTTCGACGCCCGGTACTGGGAGGTCATCGCCCGCCGAGAGGCCCGCGAACCGCTCCAGCACATCACGGGACGCGCCTACTTCCGGTACCTGGAACTCCAGGTCGGGCCCGGGGTGTTCGTACCCCGCCCGGAGACCGAGTCGGTGGTCGGCTGGGCCATAGACGCCGTACGGGCGATGGACGTGGTCGAGCCGCTGATCGTGGACCTGTGCACGGGTTCGGGTGCCATCGCACTCGCCCTGGCCCAGGAGGTGCCGCGCTCCCGTGTGCACGCCGTGGAGCTGTCCGACGAGGCGCTCCAGTGGACCCGCAAGAACATGGAGGGCTCCAGGGTCGACCTGCGCCAGGGCGACGCCCTGGACGCCTTCCGCGACCTCGACGGCCAGGTCGACCTCGTGATCTCCAACCCGCCGTACATCCCGCTCACCGAATGGGAGTACGTCGCGCCGGAGGCCCGGGACTACGATCCCGAGCTCGCCCTGTTCTCAGGCGAGGACGGCCTCGAGCTCATCCGCGGCCTGGAGCGCACGGCGCACCGGCTGCTGCGCCCCGGCGGCGTCGTCGTCATCGAGCACGCCGACACCCAGGGCGGCCAGGTGCCGTGGATCTTCACCGAGGAGCGGGGCTGGGCCGACGCGGCCGATCACCCCGACCTCAACAACCGCCCCCGCTTCGCGACCGCCCGCAGGGCGCTGCCGTGAGCACCCCGAAGACTCTCTTTCCGCAGCAGTACGTGTACGAGGAGGCCAGCTGAAGATGGCACGGCGATACGACACCAACGACGCGACCGACCGCACGACCGGTCTGCGCGAAGCCGCGTCCGCCGTCCGCCGTGGCGAACTCGTGGTGCTGCCGACCGACACCGTGTACGGCATCGGCGCCGACGCGTTCTCCTCGGAGGCCGTGGCCGACCTGCTCCAGGCCAAGGGCCGGGGCCGCAATATGCCCACGCCCGTCCTCATCGGCTCCCCGAACACCCTGCACGGCCTCGTCACGGACTTCTCCGAGATGGCCTGGGAACTGGTCGACGCGTTCTGGCCGGGCGCCCTCACGCTCGTCGCGCGCCATCAGCCGTCGTTGCAGTGGGACCTCGGGGACACCCGTGGGACCGTTGCCGTGCGCATGCCGCTGCACCCGGTCGCCATCGAACTGCTGACCGAAGTCGGCCCGATGGCCGTCTCCTCCGCCAACCTGACCGGCCACCCGGCGCCGGAGAACTGCGACGACGCCCAGGAGATGCTCGGCGACTCCGTCTCCGTCTACCTGGACGGCGGTCCCACCCCCGGGAACATCCCCTCCTCGATCGTCGACGTCACCGGCAAGGTGCCCGTCCTGCTGCGGGCCGGTGCCCTGTCGGCGGACGAGCTGCGAAAGGTCGTACCCGACCTCGAGGTGGCGAATTGACAGCCCCTGACGCGGGGCGTGGCATAGGCAACGGGGACGAGACGGGGACCTTCGGGCTTCCCCGCGACACTTTCCGCATCCTCCACGTCAGCACCGGCAACGTGTGCCGCTCGCCGATCACCGAGCGGCTGACCCGGCATTTCCTCGCGGACCGGCTCGGCGACCCCCTGTGGGGCGGGCTGATCGTGGAGAGTGCCGGCACCTGGGGTCACGAGGGCGCGCCCATGGAGGCGAACGCGGCGGCGGTCCTCGCCGACTTCGGCGCGGACGCCTCCGGCTTCGTCGGCCGGGAACTCCTGGACGAACACGTCATCCGGGCCGACCTGGTGCTGACCGCGACGCGCGACCACCGGGCCCAGGTGATCTCCATGGGCCACTCGGCGGGACTGCGCACCTTCACGCTGAAGGAGTTCACCCGCCTCGTGCGGGCGATAGACCCGGCCACGCTGCCCCCGCTGGAGGACGGCGTGGTCGCGCGCGCCCGTGCCCTGGTCCGGGCCGCGGCGGCCCTGCGCGGCTGGCTGCTCGCCCCGACGGCGGGTGCGGACGAGGTCTACGACCCGTACGGGGCCCCGCTCACCTTCTTCCGGTCGGTCGGGGACGAGATCCACCAGGCGCTGGAACCGGTCGTGACGGCGCTGACGGGAGTGCCCACCCGGGCCTGACCGGGTGACGCAGGCAGGCTCCGAACGAGGGCGTTGCACCTGCACGGCGGTAGCCACCCGGCGCCCCGGAGAACCCGGGCCTACATTGGACGTACGTTTCCGATGCCCGGAGCCCCGGAGCCCACCATGGCGGTCACGCACACCCTCGAGGCCGACGTCCTGCGTCGGCAGGACCCCGAACTCGCCGACATCATCCTCGGAGAGCTCACCCGTCAGTCGACGACGCTGCAGCTCATCGCCGCCGAGAACTTCACCTCGCCGGCCGTGCTCGCCGCCCTCGGCTCTCCGCTCGCCAACAAGTACGCCGAGGGCTATCCCGGCGCCCGCTACCACGGGGGCTGCGAGATCGTCGACGTCGCCGAGCGGATCGCGGTGGACCGGGCGAAGGCGCTCTTCGGGGCCGAGCACGCCAATGTGCAGTCGCACTCGGGATCGTCGGCGGTGCTGGCCGCGTACGCCGCGCTGCTCAGACCCGGTGACACCGTGCTCGCCCTGGGGCTGCCGCACGGCGGGCATCTCACGCACGGGTCGCCCGCCAACTTCTCCGGCCGCTGGTTCGACTTCGTCGGCTACGGGGTCGAGGCGGACTCGGGGCTCATCGACCACGAGCAGGTGCGCTCCCTGGCCCGTACGCACCGGCCCAAGGCCATCGTGTGCGGGTCCATCGCCTATCCGCGCCACATCGACTACGCCTTCTTCCGGCAGGTCGCCGACGAGGTGGGCGCGTATCTCATCGCGGACGCCGCCCATCCGATCGGGCTGGTCGCCGGGGGAGCGGCGCCCAATCCGGTGCCGTACGCCGATGTCGTCTGCGCCACCACGCACAAGGTGCTGCGCGGTCCACGCGGCGGCATGATCCTGTGCGGGAGCGAATTGGCGGAGCGCGTGGACCGGGCGGTCTTCCCGTTCACCCAGGGCGGCGCGCAGATGCACAGCATCGCGGCGAAGGCGGTCGCCTTCGGGGAGGCCTCGACGGAGGGCTTCGCCGCATACGCCCGCCAGGTGGTGGCCAACGCCCGGCGGCTCGCCTCGGACCTGGGCGCCGCGGGGCTGGCGATCACCACCGGGGGCACCGACACCCATCTGCTGACCGTGGACCCGGCCCCGCTCGGGGTGGACGGCCGCACCGCTCGGGGGCGGCTCACGGCGGCCGGCATGATCCTGGACACGTGTGCGCTGCCTCACGGCGACGCACGCGGACTGCGCCTCGGCACCGCCGCGCTGACCACGCAGGGCATGGGCGAGGCCGAGATGTCGTACATCGCCGCGCTCTTCGTGTCCGTGCTGCGTGACGAGGTGGACGGGAGGAAGGCACGTGAAGAAGTGCGGGAGCTGGCCGACGGATTTCCGCCGTATCCCGGCTGGTAGGGGGTAGGCGCAGCGGAGTGCACAGTCGAACGTGCAACCATCGTCGCTACCCGATTGTCCTCAACCATATGCACGCGAAGCTAGGGTGTGGTGCTGAGGACGTTCAGCGAGACCTGTGGGGAAGCCAGTGCGTGAATACCTGCTGACGCTCTGCATCACGGCCGCGGTGACGTATCTGCTGACTGGGCCGGTACGCAAATTCGCGATCGTGGCCGGAGCCATGCCGGAGATCCGGGCCCGTGACGTGCATCGGGAACCGACCCCCCGGCTCGGCGGTATCGCCATGTTCTTCGGCCTGTGCGCGGGCCTGCTGGTCGCCGACCACCTGGAGAACCTCAACGAGGTCTTCGCCAAGTCGAACGAGCCACGGGCACTGCTGTCGGGGGCCGCGCTGATCTGGCTGATCGGCGTGCTGGACGACAAGTTCGAGATCGACGCCCTGATCAAGCTCGGCGCCCAGATGATCGCCGCGGGCGTGATGGTCATGCAGGGTCTGACGATCCTGTGGCTGCCCGTGCCCGGCGTCGGCACGGTCTCGCTCACCCCGTGGCAGGGCACTCTGCTGACCGTGGCGCTGGTCGTCATCACGATCAACGCGGTGAACTTCGTCGACGGCCTCGACGGCCTCGCCGCGGGCGTGGTGTGCATCGCGTCCGCCGCGTTCTTCATGTACGCGTACCGGATCTGGTACGGCTACGGCCTGGAGGCCGCGGCCCCGGCGACCCTGTTCGCGGCGATCCTGATGGGCATGTGCCTGGGCTTCCTGCCGCACAACATGCACCCGGCGCGGATCTTCATGGGCGACTCGGGCTCGATGCTGATCGGACTCGTGCTCGCCGCGGGCGCCATCTCGATCACCGGGCAGGTGGACCCGGACGCGATGAACCTCTTCTCCGGTTCCGAGCGCGAGACGGTCCACCAGACCGTCCCGGTGTACATCCCGCTGCTGCTGCCGCTGACGATCATCGCCATCCCGGCCGCCGACCTCGTGCTCGCGATCGTGCGCCGTACCTGGCGCGGCCAGTCGCCGTTCGCCGCCGACCGCGGCCATCTGCACCACCGGCTCCTGGAGATCGGCCACTCGCACAGCCGGGCCGTGCTGATCATGTACTTCTGGTCGGCGCTGATCGCCTTCGGCGCCCTGGCGTACTCCGTGAACTCGGCGTCCCTGTGGATCGTGCTCGGCATCGTCGCACTGAGCGCGGTCGGCCTCGTGCTGCTCCTGCTGCCGAGGTTCACACCGCGTGCCCCGCGCTGGGCCGAGAGCTTCGTCCCGCCGCGCTACCGTCGCCGCCGCGACGGCGAACCCGAGGAAGCGGAGGCACCCGCCGCGTGCGAGGCGGAGGAGGAGCCGGAGCCGGACCACGAGCACCTCGCCCCGATCACCGCGGGTGTCAATGGGGCCACGGCCGTCAGCACCCGGATCCGGCCGACCCGACACAAGGCCGAGTCGTCGCGTTGACCTACAAGGTAAGAATCTGACTAACGCATTGCCGACCCGTGAGGGTGCAAAGGGCTTCAATACCAGACAAGTCGCCCCGCCGCCTGCGCAGACGCGCAGGTTCACCCTCATGTGTGACGGCGGGCACACCGTCTAGGTAAAGACCGCATCAAATAGTTTGTGATACGGTTCACGAGAACCCCGGGACAGAGCCGATGGGCCCAGCGAGAGGGACCCTCGGTGTGAGGACCCCATTCGGCCCGGGACTACGCTCGTCCATGACGACACCCTGCCCCCCTGTGAAAGCGGAGTTGCCGCCATGCCGTCCAATGACGCCCGGAACCTACTGCAGACCGCTGTGCCCACAGCGGCCGTCGGCGTGCTCGCCGTGGCCGCCGGCGGTGTGGTCGCGGGTGGCAAGGGGGCGCTGGGCGCGGCTGTCGGTGTGGTGCTGGCCATCGTCTTCATGGGGATCGGCCTGTACGTCCTGCAGTGGACCGCAAAAACGCTCCCGCATCTGTTCCAGGCCATGGGCCTGATGCTCTATGTCGCACAGCTGCTGCTGCTTCTGATCTTCGTGGGCCTCTTCAAGGACACGTCCCTCTTCAACGCGAAGGCGTTCGCCCTCTCGCTCGTCGTCGCGACCGTCGTGTGGATGGCCGCGCAGGCTCGTGCGCACATGAAGGCCAAGCTGTTCTACGTCGACCCGGACTCCCAGGAGCGCGAGAAGTCCCAGAAGGCGGGCTCCGCGACGTGAGGGGTAGGGCCGGGATAAAGACGTGTGAGAGATCCTGCTATCGTCCGGTGCCAACTGCGGCATCGCGGGCGCGGGCACTTGAGCTGACGCCTGCTCAATCGCGAGGCTCGAGGGCCCCAAGCCGCCCCCACATCCGTAACACCAGTCCGGTGCCGATCCGCGGCTGCGCGCCGCGCCGACACAACGAGGTTGCCGTACCCATGCGTCACGCCGAAGGAGCCCGCGGTGAGTGCTGACCAGACCCAGCTCGCCTTTGACTGGAGTTGTCGGGTCCTGTCCGACAACGGGTGCGGTTTCCCGGCCCCGGGCCTGCAGTCCTTCATGTTCAAGCCGCTCGCCACGGTGGGGGGCTTCGAGTTCAACAAGGTGATGCTGCTCGCCCTCCTTGCCACCCTCGTCATCGTCGCCTTCTTCTGGGCCGCCTTCGGCAAGGCCAAGGTCGTCCCGGGCAAGGTGCAGATGATCGGCGAGGCCGGCTACGACTTCGTGCGCCGCGGCATCGTGTACGAGACGCTGGGCAAGCGCGAGGGCGAGAAGTACGTCCCGCTCATGGTCTCGCTGTTCTTCTTCATCTGGATCATGAACGTCTGGTCCGTGATTCCGCTGGCCCAGTTCCCGGTGTCGTCGGTCATCGCCTATCCGGCAGTGCTCGCCGCGATCGTCTACCTGACGTGGGTGGTGCTGACCTTCAAGAAGCACGGCTTCGTCGGCTTCTTCAAGAACGTCACCGGCTACGACAAGTCGCTCGGCGCGGTGCTGCCGCTCGTGATGGTCATCGAGTTCTTCTCGAACCTGCTGGTCCGCCCGTTCACGCACGCGGTGCGACTCTTCGCCAACATGTTCGCCGGTCACCTGATGCTGGTCATGTTCACCGTGGCCTCCTGGTACCTGCTGAACAGCTGGCTGGTCGTGGGCGCCGGCGTCTCCTTCGTGATGACGATGGCCATGATCTGCTTCGAGCTCTTCGTCCAGGCCGTCCAGGCGTACGTCTTCGTGCTCCTCGCCTGCTCCTACGTTCAGGGCGCTCTCTCCGAGCACCACTGATCCGTACCACCTCCGCCCACCCCGAGACGTCCGGTGGCCAACCCCCACCGGTCCATGAAAGAGAAGGAAGAACCGGCATGTCCGCTCTTGAGACCCTCGCCGCCACCGCTGGTGTCCACGGCTCCGTCGGCTCGATCGGCTACGGCCTCGCTGCGATCGGCCCCGGCATCGGCGTCGGCATCATCTTCGGTAACGGCACGCAGGCCCTGGCCCGCCAGCCCGAGGCCGCCGGTCTGATCCGTGCCAACCAGATCCTGGGCTTCGCCTTCTGTGAGGCGCTCGCCCTCATCGGCATCGTTATGCCGTTCGTGTTCGGTAAGTAATCAGCTCTTACCCGACACGAATCGACGAAAGGCACTGATGTGATCGCCAACCTGGTACAGCTGGCGGCCGAGGAGACGGAGCAGAACCCGCTCGTCCCCCCGGGCCCGGAGCTGCTCGTCGGCACCATCGCCTTCGCCATCGTGTTCTTCTTCTTCTGGAAGAAGCTGCTTCCGAACATCAACAAGGTTCTGGAGGAGCGTCGCGCGGCGATCGAAGGCGGTATCGAAGAGGCCGACGCCATGAAGGTCGAGGCCCAGAGCGTCCTTGAGCAGTACAAGGCCCAGCTCGCCGAGGCCCGGCACGAGGCCGCGCGTCTGCGCCAGGAGGCGCAGGAGCAGGGTGCCACCCTCATCGCCGAGATGCGGGCGGAAGGCCAGCGGCAGCGCGAGGAGATCGTCGCCGCCGGTCACACGCAGATCGAGGCCGACCGCAAGGCCGCCGCTCAGGCGCTGCGACAGGACGTCGGCACGCTGGCCACCGAGCTGGCCGGCAAGCTCGTCGGTGAGTCCCTCGAGGACCACGCCCGGCAGAGCCGCGTCATCGACCGCTTCCTCGACGAGCTCGAGGAGAAGGCCGAGGCCGCGCGATGAACGGAGCGAGCCGCGAGGCCCTGGCTGCCGCACGCGAGCGTCTCGACGCGCTGACGGACTCGACGTCCGTGGACGCGGCGCAGCTCGCCGACGAGCTGGCCGCCGTCACCGCGCTGCTCGACCGCGAGGCGTCGCTGCGTCGGGTCCTCACCGACCCGGCGCAGTCCGGCGAGGCCAAGGCCGAACTGGTGCAGCGCCTGCTCGGCGCACAGGTCAGCGGGCCGACCGCGGACCTGGTGTCCGGCATGGTGCGTACCCGTTGGTCGCAGCCGCGTGACCTGGTGGACGCGCTCGAGGAGCTGGCGAACCTCGCCGACCTCACCGCCGCCGAGAAGGCGGACGCGCTCGACGACGTGGAGGACGAGCTGTTCCGGTTCAGCCGGATCGTCTCCTCGGACACCGGGCTGCGTGCCGCGCTGACCGACCGGGCCGCGAGTGCCTCCGCCAAGAGCGAGCTGCTGCGGCGGCTGATCGGTGGTCGCGCCAACGTGACGACCGAGCGTCTGGTGACGCGCCTTGTGACCGCGCCGCGGGGACGTAGCCTGGAAGCGGGACTCGAGTCCCTGTCCAAGCTCGCGGCCGCGCGCCGTGACCGCATGGTCGCCGTCGTCACCTCGGCGGCGCCGCTGAGCGACACCCAGAAGCAGCGCCTCGGTGCGGCACTGGCCAAGCTCTACGGCCGCCAGATGCACCTCAACCTGGACGTGGACCCCGAGGTCCTCGGCGGGATCCGGGTGCAGGTCGGCGACGAGGTCATCAACGGTTCCATCGAGGACCGGCTCGAGGACGCCCGCCGCCGCATGGCGAGCTAGCAGCAACTCCATACGCAGTACAACGGCCCGAGTTGGGCCGTGCAGAGGATTCCTGGGGGTCGCCCCCAGACCCCCACAGAAACTTCGGGCCCAACAAGGAGAGCAGGGAACCCAGATGGCGGAGCTCACGATCCGGCCGGAGGAGATCCGGGACGCGCTGGAGAACTTTGTCCAGTCGTACAAGCCGGACGCGGCCTCGCGCGAGGAGGTCGGTACGGTCACCCTTGCCGGCGACGGCATCGCGAAGGTCGAGGGTCTGCCCTCGGCCATGGCCAACGAACTGCTGAAGTTCGAGGACGGCACCCTCGGCCTCGCCCTCAACCTCGAGGAGCGCGAGATCGGTGCCATCGTCCTCGGTGAGTTCAGCGGCATCGAGGAGGGCCAGCCGGTGCAGCGCACCGGCGAGGTGCTCTCGGTCGCGGTGGGCGAGGGATACCTCGGCCGCGTCGTCGACCCGCTCGGCAACCCCATCGACGGTCTCGGCGAGATCGAGACCGAGGGCCGCCGCGCCCTCGAGCTGCAGGCCCCCACGGTCATGCAGCGCAAGTCGGTGCACGAGCCGATGGAGACCGGCTACAAGGCCGTCGACGCCATGACCCCGATCGGCCGCGGCCAGCGCCAGCTGATCATCGGTGACCGGCAGACCGGCAAGACCGCCCTGGCCGTCGACACGATCATCAACCAGCGTGACAACTGGCGTTCCGGCGACCCGAAGAAGCAGGTCCGCTGCATCTACGTCGCCATCGGCCAGAAGGGCTCGACCATCGCGTCGGTCCGCCGCGCGCTGGAGGAGAACGGCGCGCTGGAGTACACGACCATCGTCGCCGCCCCGGCGTCCGACCCGGCCGGCTTCAAGTACCTGGCGCCGTACACCGGATCGGCCATCGGCCAGCACTGGATGTACGCGGGCAAGCACGTCCTCATCATCTTCGACGACCTCTCGAAGCAGGCCGACGCCTACCGCGCCGTGTCCCTGCTGCTGCGGCGCCCGCCGGGCCGTGAGGCCTACCCGGGTGACGTCTTCTACCTGCACTCCCGTCTGCTGGAGCGCTGCGCGAAGCTCTCCGACGACATGGGCGCCGGTTCGATGACCGGTCTGCCGATCGTCGAGACCAAGGCCAACGACGTCTCGGCGTTCATCCCGACCAACGTCATCTCCATCACCGACGGCCAGTGCTTCCTGGAGTCCGACCTGTTCAACGCCGGCCAGCGTCCGGCCCTGAACGTCGGTATCTCGGTCTCCCGCGTCGGTGGTTCCGCCCAGCACAAGGCCATGCGCCAGGTGTCCGGCCGTCTGCGCGTGGACCTCGCCCAGTTCCGTGAGCTGGAGGCGTTCGCCGCCTTCGGTTCCGACCTGGACGCCGCGTCGAAGTCGCAGCTGGAGCGCGGTCAGCGCATGGTCGAGCTGCTGAAGCAGAACCAGTACGAGCCGATGGCCACCGAGGACCAGGTCGTTTCCGTCTGGGCCGGCACCAACGGCCGTATGGACGACGTTCCGGTCAACGACATCCGTCGCTTCGAGCGTGAGCTCCTGGACTTCCTGCACCGCAAGCACCAGGGCCTCATGACCTCCATCAAGGAGGGCGCCAAGATGTCGGACGACACGATCCAGGCGATCGACGACGCCGTCGCGGAGTTCAAGAGGCAGTTCGAGACCTCGGACGGCAAGCTGCTCGGCGAGGACACCCCGGCCGCAGCCGCCAAGTGACGTAAGGAAGGGACCTGACTCATGGGAGCCCAGCTCCGGGTCTACAAGCGTCGCATCCGATCCGTCAGCGCGACCAAGAAGATCACGAAGGCGATGGAGATGATCGCCGCCTCGCGCGTCGTCAAGGCGCAGCGCAAGGTGGCGGCCTCCACGCCCTACGCGACCGAGCTCACTCGCGCGGTCACGGCGGTCGGCACCGGCTCGAACACCAAGCACCCGCTGACCACGCAGGCCGAGACGGTGACGCGGTCCGCGGTGCTGCTCCTGACGAGCGACCGCGGTCTGGCCGGCGCCTTCAACTCCAACGCGATCAAGGCGGCGGAGCAGCTGACGGCGCGGCTGGAGCGCGAGGGCAAGCAGGTCGACACGTACATCGTCGGCCGTCGTGGTGTCGCGCACTACAACTTCCGTGAGCGCAAGATCACGGAGTCGTGGACGGGCTTCACCGACGACCCGACGTACGCGGACGCCAAGAATGTCGCGGCTCCGTTGATCGAGGCCATCGAGAAGGAGACGGCGGACGGCGGCGTGGACGAACTCCACATCGTCTACACCGAGTTCGTCTCGATGATGACGCAGTCGGCGCTCGACGCCCGGCTGCTGCCGCTCAGCCTCGAGGAGGTGGCGGAGGAGTCGCACGGCAAGGGCGAGATCCTTCCGCTGTACGACTTCGAGCCCTCGGCGGAGGACGTCCTCGACGCCCTGCTGCCGCGCTACGTGGAGAGCCGTATCTACAACGCGCTGCTCCAGTCGGCCGCTTCGAAGCACGCCGCGACGCGGCGCGCGATGAAGTCGGCCACCGACAACGCCGGTGAGCTCATCGAGAGCCTCACCCGGCTTGCCAACGCGGCCCGCCAGGCCGAAATCACCCAGGAAATCAGCGAGATCGTCGGAGGCGCTAGCGCCCTGGCCGACGCGACCGCGGGGAGTGACTACTAATGACCACCACTGTTGAGACGGCCACGGCGACGGGCCGCGTCGCGCGGGTCATCGGCCCGGTCGTCGACGTGGAGTTCCCCGTCGACGCGATCCCGGACATCTACAACGCCCTCCACGTCGAGGTCCAGGACCCGGCGAAGGAGGGGGAGAAGCGGACGCTGACCCTCGAGGTCGCGCAGCACCTGGGCGACGGCCTGGTCCGCACCATCTCCATGCAGCCCACCGACGGTCTGGTCCGCCAGGCCGCGGTGGTCGACACCGGCGACGGCATCACCGTCCCGGTCGGCGACTTCACCAAGGGCAAGGTGTTCAACACCCTCGGTGAGGTGCTGAACGTCGACGAGACGTACGAGGGCGAGCGCTGGTCCATCCACCGCAAGGCCCCGAACTTCGACGAGCTCGAGTCGAAGACCGAGATGTTCGAGACCGGCGTCAAGGTCATCGACCTGCTGACCCCGTACGTCAAGGGCGGCAAGATCGGCCTGTTCGGCGGCGCCGGCGTCGGCAAGACGGTGCTCATCCAGGAGATGATCTACCGTGTCGCCAACAACCACGACGGTGTCTCCGTGTTCGCCGGTGTCGGTGAGCGCACCCGTGAGGGCAACGACCTCATCGAGGAAATGAGCGACTCGGGCGTCATCGACAAGACCGCGCTGGTCTTCGGTCAGATGGACGAGCCGCCGGGCACCCGTCTGCGGGTGGCCCTCGCGGGTCTGACGATGGCGGAGTACTTCCGCGACGTGCAGAAGCAGGACGTGCTGTTCTTCATCGACAACATCTTCCGCTTCACGCAGGCCGGTTCCGAGGTCTCCACCCTGCTCGGCCGTATGCCGTCCGCGGTGGGTTACCAGCCGAACCTGGCCGACGAGATGGGCCTCCTCCAGGAGCGCATCACCTCGACCCGCGGTCACTCGATCACCTCGATGCAGGCGATCTACGTCCCCGCCGACGACCTGACCGACCCGGCCCCGGCCACCACGTTCGCCCACCTCGACGCGACGACGGTTCTGTCCCGTCCGATCTCCGAGAAGGGCATCTACCCGGCCGTGGACCCGCTGGACTCCACGTCCCGCATCCTGGACCCGCGTTACATCGCGCAGGATCACTACAACGCCGCCATGCGCGTCAAGACGATCCTGCAGAAGTACAAGGACCTCCAGGACATCATCGCGATCCTCGGTATCGACGAGCTCGGCGAGGAGGACAAGCTCGTCGTCCACCGGGCCCGCCGTGTGGAGCGCTTCCTGTCCCAGAACACCCACGTCGCCAAGCAGTTCACCGGCGTCGACGGTTCGGACGTCCCGCTGGAGGAGTCGATCGCGGCCTTCAACGCGATCATCGACGGCGAGTACGACCACTTCCCGGAGCAGGCGTTCTTCATGTGCGGTGGCATCGAGGACCTGAAGAAGAACGCGAAGGAGCTGGGCGTCTCCTGACGGCCCCCTGTCACGGGCCCTCCCGGGTCCGCGACAGGACTGCCTCTTGGTGAGAGGGGTGGAGAAGCACCCCGTGGGCGCGTTCCCGCGGGGTGCGGTCCGCCCCTCTCCCCACGCCTACTAGAATTCAGACCAACACCCGGCAACCGCCGGGTGGTGACCCGAGGAGCCACCCTTGGCTGCTGAGCTGCACGTCGAGCTGGTCGCGGCCGACCGCAAGGTCTGGTCCGGCGAGGCCACCCTGGTCGTCGCGCGTACCACGTCCGGCGACATCGGCGTCATGCCCGGTCACCAGCCGCTGCTCGGTGTGCTGGAGTCGGGCCCGGTGACCATCCGTACGAGTGATGGTGGAACGGTCGTCGCCGCGGTGCACGGCGGTTTCATCTCGTTCGCGGACAACAAACTGTCGCTGCTGGCCGAGATCGCCGAACTGTCGGACGAGATCGACGTCCAGCGCGCGGAGCGGGCGCTCGAGCGCGCGAAGTCGGAGGCCGACGCCTCCGCGGAGCGCCGAGCGGACGTCCGACTGCGTGCGGCGGCGTCGAGCTGACCACAGCGCGTACGCAATGACGTGACACTCAGCCGCGGCTGGGACCGGAGCAATCCGGTCCCAGCCGCGGCTGAGGCAAATCGGGGTGTTTTTTCCGTTCCGTTACCTAGGAGACGAGGAGGTCGGTGCCGATGGTCCTCGCTCTGACTGTGTGCGGAATTGTCGTCGCTCTCGTGGTGGTGGGGCTGTTCGTCTTCGGTCTGCGCCGCAGGCTCATCCAGCGGTCGGGGGGCACCTTCGACTGCAGCCTGCGCTGGGACGTCCCGGAAAAACCCGACACCAACGGCAAGGGCTGGAGCTACGGCGTCGCCCGCTACAACGGCGACCGCGTCGAGTGGTACCGCGTCTTCTCCTACGCCCCGCGCCCGCGCCGCGTCCTTGAACGCTCGGCCATCGAGGTGGCGGGCCGGCGCAGCCCGGAGGGCGAGGAGGAACTGGCCCTGCTCTCCGACGCAGTGATCCTCGCCTGCCAGCACCGGGGCACCCGCCTGGAACTCGCGATGAGCGACGACGCGCTGACCGGCTTCCTCGCCTGGCTGGAGGCGGCCCCGCCGGGGCAGCGGGTGAACGTGGCGTAGCCGCGGCCGCTTCCCCCGGACGAAGCCGGGAGGAGCGACCGCGGCCCTGGTGGGGAAACCGTTCTACGACAGACTGCTGTTGATGGCGCTCACCAGTTCACCGTTGCTGGTGTCACCACTGAACTCCCAGAAGAACGCGCCGCCCAGACCCTGGGTCTTGGCCCACGCCATCTTGGTGCCGATGGTGGCCGGGGTGTCGTACGACCACCAGTTGCTGCCGCAGTGCGCGTACGCCGTGCCCGCGATGGTGCCGGTGACCGGGCAGGACGTCTTGAGCACCTTGTAGTCCTCGATGCCCGGCTCGTAGGTGCCGGGCGCCGCGCCGGTGGCCGTGCCGCCGGGGGCGTCCTGGGTGACGCCGGTCCAGCCGCGGCCGTAGAAGCCGATGCCGATCAGCAGTTTGCCGGCGGGGACGCCCGCCGCCTTGTACTTGGCGATCGCGTCGGCCGTGGTGTAGCCGGCCCGCGGGATACCGCTGTACGAGGTCAGCGGCGAGTGCGGGGCGGTGGGGCCCTGTGCGTCGAAGGCGCCGAAGAAGTCGTACGTCATCACGTTGTACCAGTTGACGTAGCTCGCGGCGCCCGCGTAGTCGGCCGCGTCGATCTTGCCGCCGGAGGAGCCGTCGGCCGTGACGGCCGCGGTGACCAGGGCGGAGGAGCCGAACTTGGCGCGCATCGCGGCCATCACGTTCTTCAGGGCAGCGGGCCCGCTGGTGTCGCAGGACAGACCGCAGGCGTTCGGATACTCCCAGTCGAGGTCGATGCCGTCGAAGACATCGGCCCAGCGGGGGTCCTTCACCAGGTCGTAGCAGGACTGGGCGAAGGCGGCCGGGTTCTTCGCCGCCTCGCCGAAGCCGCCGGACCAGGTCCATCCGCCGAACGACCACAGCACCTTGATGTTCGGGTACTTGGCCTTCAGCTGGCGCAGCTGGTTGAAGTTGCCGCGCAGGGGCTGGTCCCACGTGTCGGCGACGCCGCTGACGGACTGGTCGGCGGTGAACGCCTTGTCGTAGTCGGCGTAGGAGTCGCCGATCGCGCACTTGCCGCCGGTCACGTTGCCGAAGGCGTAGTTGATGTGCGTGATCTTCGCGGCCGAGCCGGACGTCACCAAGTTCTTCACGTTGTAGTTGCGGCCGTAGATGCCCCACTCGGTGAAGTAGCCGAGCTTGACCTTGTCCCCGGTGGTCGGCGGGGTCGTGGTGCCGCCCGTGGTGTGCACCGCGACCGCGCCGCTGACCGGGCCGGTCTGGTCGGCGGTGTCGCGGGCCTGGATCGTGTACGAGTAGTCGGTGCCGGCGCTCAGACCGGTGTCCGTGTACGACGTCGTCGTCACGGTGGCGACCTTGGTGCCGCCACGCAGCACGTCGTAGTTCTTGACGCCCTTGTCGTCGGTCGCCGCGCTCCAGGACAGCTTCACCGAGGTGTCCGTGATGGCGGAGGCGGTCGGTGTGCCGGGTGCGGAGGGCGGGTTGTCGCCGGGAACTGTGGTACCGCCGTCACAACCCGCGCCGTTGAGGGAACAGTTGCTCGGTGCCCCGGAACCGGCGCCGTTGAAGCCGAAGGAGACGGAGGCGCCGGGGGCGAGGGTGCCGTTGTAGGACTTGTTCTTGGCGGTCCAGTGGGTGCCGGAGTTCGTCACGTCCGCGTCCCACGCCGAGGTGACGGACGTGCCGGAGGGGAAGTCCCAGGTGATCGTCCAGGAACTGATGCTGGTGGTACCGGTGTTCTTCACGGTCCACTTGCCTTCGAAGCCGCTGCCCCAGTCCTGGGTCTTGGCGTAGGTGGCGGTGGCCGATGTGGCGGCGTGGGCGGGACCGGCGAGTCCCACCAGGCCGGCGAGCGGGAGCAGCAGGGTGGCGAGCCCTGCCGCGGCTCTGTGTCTGAAGCGCATTCCGCGCCTCCTTCGGTCGTTGTGCGCCAGGGGGTGTCAGGGGCATGACTGAGCCTTCACGCCCAAGTGCCGCGAGAATAGAAAGGTCTGGACCATCGGTCAATAGGTCTGGACCATCCGGCAGTTGGCGGGCGGGAACCCCGGTTTCCCCGCCCGCGCCCGGCTGCCGCCCGCTCGGAGCAGGGCCGTACGCTGACCGGACTGCAAGCGGATCCGGGAGGGGCGGATGAGTGAGGGCATACGCCCCGGAGCCGTGCTCGTCGTGGACGACGACGCGGCCATCCGCCGTTCGCTGGAGCGCGGACTTCGACTCGGCGGCTTCCGGGTCCGCACCGCGGGCAGCGGTCCCGAGGCGCTCGCGGCGATCCGGGACACACCCCCGGACGTGCTCGTCCTCGATGTGTCGATGCCCGGTATGAGCGGCATCGAGGTGTGCATCCGGCTCCGCGGCGACGGCCAGGACCTGCCCGTCCTCATGCTCTCCGCGCTCGACGAGACCGCCGACCGTATCGCCGGCCTCCAGGCGGGCGGCGACGACTACCTCGTCAAACCGTTCGCCCTGCAGGAGCTCGTACTGCGGCTGCACGCACTGCTGCGCCGCAGGCCGCCGGTGGATCACGACACGCTCCGGGTGGCGGACCTCGTGATCGACCCGGCGGCCCGTACCGCGCACCGGGGCGGCCGGCCGCTGGAGCTGACCCGGAGGGAGTTCGAACTCCTCGAAGTCCTCGCCCGCAACGCCGGTCTTGTCCTCACCCGCGACCAGCTCCTGGACCGGGTGTGGGGATACGACTTCGATGTGCGCACCGACGCGGTCGACACCTTCGTCAGCTATCTGCGGCGCAAGCTCGAGGGGCACGGCGGCAGGCGGCTCGTGCACACGGTACGCGGGGTGGGCTTCGTGCTGCGGGAGGAACCATGACGGACCGGGGCGCCCGGCGCACGCCGGCAGGGCCTGCGGGGGAGTCGGCATGAGGCTGTCCACACGCATCGGAATCGCCGTCGGACTCACCGTCCCGCTGCTCGTGCTCGCCTCCGGCTGGCTGCTGCTCCGCCTGGTCGCCCAGGATCTGCACCGGGAGGAGGACCGCCGGCTGCGCGAGCGGGCCGCGGCCGTGCTCCCGGACGCCCGCGCCCTGCTGCGTGCCACGGCGGCGGGCCGTTCGCAGGCGGCCGACACCAGGGAACGGCGGCTCTACAGCGCGGCACTCGACGTCGGCATACGCGTCGTCGGACCCAGCGCGACCTTCACCGGCGGACCGCAGCCCGCCGCCTCGGCGGCGCTGCCGGCGCGGGCCGCCGCACCGGTGACCGTGCGCCAGGCCGGGCACAGCTGGCGGGCGCTGTCCGTGCCGGTCGAGATCGCCCGCACCCACGGCACCCTCTGGGTGTTCCAGGCCGACACCGCCGACCGGACCCAGCTCCGGCTCGTACGACGACGTGTGGCCATGACGGCCCTGCTCGCCGCCCCCCTGTCCGGCCTGCTCGCCTGGGGCGTCGCCACCGGAGCCACCGGTCCGCTGCGCCGGCTCGGCCGCCGCACCGCGGGCCTCGACCCCCGTACGAGCACCACCCGGCTCCATCACGAGCACACCGGGGTGACAGAGGTGGACGACCTCGCGGACACCCTCGGGACGGTCCTGGCCCGCTACGACGAACAGGCCGCCCGCACCGGTGAGGCCCTGGAGACGGCGCGCTCCTTCTCCGCCGCGGCCTCGCACGAACTGCGCACGCCGCTGATGAGCATGGGCACCAACCTCGACATCCTCACGGGCCACCCGGACCTGCCGGAACCGGACCGCACGGAGGTCCTCGGCGATCTGTGCAACGAGCACGCCCGCCTCCTGGGCCTGCTGGTGATGCTGCGGGATCTGGGGCGCGGCGATCTGGTGGAGGCGGAGGCGTTCCGCACGGTGGACGTCGCGGAGAGCGCGGACGCGGCGGTCGCCGAGGCCGGGCGGCGTGATCCGCACGCCCGGATCACGCTGCGGGCCGAACCCGGGCTGACGGTGCACGGCTGGGAGCCCGGACTGCGGCTGCTGCTGGACAACCTGCTCGCCAACGCGCTGGCGCACGGACGGGACGCGCGGGGCGACGCATCGGTGGCGGTCGGCGTGCGGGGCAGCGGCACCGAGGTCGTGATCACGGTGGACGACCGCGGTCCCGGCGTGCCGCCCGAGGCGCGCGAGCGGATCTTCGAGCGGTTCCTGCGCGGGCCGGAGAGCGCCGGGTCGGGTCTCGGCCTGACCCTGGTCGCCCAGCAGGCGGCGCTGCACCGGGGGAGCGTCACGGTCGGGGACGGTCCGGACGGTGTCGGGGCGCGCTTCGAGGTGCGGCTGCCCCGGGTCGGCGGCGAGCTGCCCGACCGGCGGGACTGGCTGATCGGAGCAGCCGGGGCAAACCGGTCACAGAGTTCCCACAAAGTCGGTTCCTAGCCTCCGCGGCGGAGGACGGACGACGGGCCGTCCGGAACGGAGGCGGAGATGGACGCACGACGAGGGCGCCGCACCCTGCTCGCGGGACTGGCCGCGGCGGCGCTGCTGGCGACCGGAACCGGGGCGGCCGCGGCCGACAGCTCACCCGCGCCCGGGCCCACGGGTGACGGAGCGCACGCGTTGTGCAAGCGGGTGCCGAAGATCGACCGGCGTCTCGAGCGGGCGCTGAAGCGGCTCGACGGCGGAGTGGGCGTGCGCGGATCCGTCGCACGGCTCCAGCGGCGTCTGGACAACGCGAAGCAGGCGGACCACGACGAGATCGCCACGCTCCTCCAGGACCGGCTCACCTTCCGCAAGTCCCTGGTGCCGACGCTTCAGCAGCGTCAGAAGGACCTGGAGGGCGTCAAGAGCTGGTGCGCCGCCCACAACAACGGCAAGGCGGCGAGCTGATGCGGGCGCGCCGGGCGCTGTGCCGGGCGGTGCCCGCGGTGGTCCTCCTGGTGGGGCTCACCGCGGGCTGCGCCGGGAACCATGGCGCGGCGGCCACGCCGTCCTCGTCCGCGGCCCCCTCGGCGGAACCCTCCGGTCTCGCCGACGCGCAGAAGGCGGTGTCCGCCGCCGAGTCCGCGCTCGAGCGGGCCGACCAGGACGCCGCGCAGGACGACAGCGACCGCTGACGGGCCGGGGAGCGTCGTTCAGCGCTCCCCGCCCGGCACCCACAGCACGTCGCCGGTCTCCTTGTTCGCGTACCGGGCGAGGATGAACAGCAGATCGGAGAGCCGGTTGAGATAGGTCGCGGTCAGCGGGTTCATCACCTCGCCGTGGACCTCCAGAGCGGCCCAGGTGGAGCGCTCGGCCCGCCGTACGACCGTGCAGGCCTGGTGCAGCAGGGCGGCTCCCGGCGTGCCGCCGGGCAGGATGAACGAGCGCAGTTTCTCCAACTGCTCGAGGAACCGGTCGCAGTCCGCCTCCAGTCGGTCGACATAGAACTGCTCGACCCGCAGTGGCGGGAACTCGGGGTTCTCGACCACGGGCGTCGAAAGGTCCGCACCCACGTCGAACAGATCGTTCTGTACGCGGGTGAGGACCTTGACGACCACCTCGTCGAGTCCCCCCAGCGCGATCGCGGTGCCGATGACCGCGTTCGCCTCGTTGGCGTCCGCGTACGCGGCGATCCGCAGGTCGGTCTTAGGCACCCGGCTCATGTCGCCGAGGTGCGTCGTCCCGCTGTCGCCGGTCCGCGTGTAGATGCGCGTCAGATTGACCATGTGACCAGCGTAGTTACGCTCCGGCGGTCCGGAACACCGGTGTGCCCACCGTCACGGCGGGTGTCGCGAGGCCGGTGGCGACCGGCGCCCCGCACGGTTTGACCGCCGTCGTGCGGTAGCCGGGGTACGCGTCCCGGACCGCGTCCACCGGACAGCGGAACGGCATCGGGTGGGACGGCCCGCCCGGCCGGGGGCCCAGGAACGTCGGCAGAAGCGGCCCGGAAGGCGGCACGAGCGGCATCGTCGTCGCGTTGACGACGGGTGCGTACCCCTGCGGGGTGCCCTCCTCCATGGCAGTGCGTACGACAGGGGGGCGAGCGGGACGGCCGGCGGCGCCACGAGGACGATGCCGATCACCATCCTCGCGAGCGATGCCCGGGCTCTTCTCGAAGACGATCGAGAATCCGGCGAACGCGGCATCGAAGAAGACGAGTTGGAGCTGCGGAACCGGTACCGGCGCCTGCCAGGAGCTGCTCCCCGACGCCGGCGCGCCAGGCCGGTGAGCAGCAGGCCGCATCAACCGGGTGCACCGGACGGTGACGGCCGTCGTCGACCGGGAGACGACGGCCTGCCGCAATCCGGACGAAGTGTCCCGCGAGGCCATGGTGCTTCTCGACCGCATCGAGGAGCTGTTGAGCGACAAGGTGCCCAACTACGCCGTCCGGGCCCAGGAATGACCCGTGCCGGTGTGATGTCCGTCATGTGAGACGTGACGCGCATTACTAACTGCTCACACAGCCCCCCACGAGCGCTAGGGTCCGGCCGAGAGGCATACGTAGCGCGTCAGGGGAGTCGCACAGTGGCACGGAAGCTTGCCGTCATCGGAGCCGGACTCATGGGTTCCGGTATCGCCCAGGTATCGGCTCAGGCCGGTTGGGACGTCGTCCTGCGTGATGTCACCCAGGAGGCGCTGACGCGTGGCACGGACGCCATCAAGGCCTCGTACGACAAGTTCGTGAGCAAGGGCAGGCTGGAGGCGCACGACGCCGACGCGGCGCTCGCCCGCATCACCCCGACCACCGACCTCGACGCCGCGGCCGACGCGGACGTCGTCATCGAAGCGGTCTTCGAGAAGCTCGAGGTCAAGCACGAGATCTTCCGGACTCTGGACAAGCTCGTCCGTGAGGACGCCGTGCTCGCCTCCAACACCTCCGCCATCCCGATCACCAAGATCGCGGCGGCCACCGAGCACCCGGAGCGGGTCGTCGGTGTGCACTTCTTCTCGCCGGTGCCGATGATGCAGCTCGTCGAGCTGGTCCGGGGGTACAAGACGAGCGACTCGACCCTCGCCACCGCCCGGGAGTTCGCCGAGTCCGTGGGCAAGACCTGCATCGTCGTCAACCGCGACGTGGCCGGGTTCGTGACGACCCGTCTCATCTCGGCGCTCGTCGTCGAGGCGACCAAGCTCTACGAGTCGGGCGTGGCCACCGCCGAGGACATCGACCTCGCCTGCAAGCTGGGGTTCGGCCACGCCATGGGTCCGCTGGCCACCGCCGACCTCACGGGCGTCGACATCCTGCTGCACGCCACCAGCAACATCTACACCGAGTCCCAGGACGAGAAGTTCGCTCCGCCGGAGCTGATGCGCCGGATGGTTGACGCCGGTGACTTCGGCCGCAAGAGCGGGCAGGGGTTCTACACGTACTGAATCCGCACGCACCTCTGGGGCCTCACCCCGTGGGGTGAATTCGGTATCGGTTCGCTTACAGACGGCAACCAGATCGTCCTTGGGGCAGTCAGAAGTTGCACAACCACAACGCGGAGTAGGAACGACGCACTCTCGGGGAGCGCATATGCACATCAGGGGCGACCACGCCGGGGTGGTCGTCGGGGGCCGCCTCGACGTCCACAGCGCGGCGGACGCCCGTACGGTCCTGCATGCGGCCGTCGACGACGGAGTCGGCGACCTGATCCTCGACCTGTCCGAGCTGGACTCCTGGGACGCCACCGGACTCGGGGTGATCATGGGAGTCCATCGGAGGGCCGGACGGTGCGGACGGCGGCTGGTGCTGCGCGGCGTGCCGGCCCAGATGCAGCGTCTGCTGGTGGCCACCCGGCTGCACCGGATCCTGGCCATCGAGGGCGGCATCGGGGTGGAGTCCCTCCCCCGGGTGTGAGCGAGGAGTGCGGCGCGTCACGGGAGTGAACGCTGACGAAACGCACGTCGCGCGCAATCCTCACGAGACTGTGATGTCTCGGACGGCGCGGTACCCCGGCTTGTCAGAGATACTGTGCGAAGGTTTAGGGTTCGGCTGCCCGCCGCCCGACACCCCAGAGCGGGCACCGGACCAGAAGCGACAGCGCAGTGTGCAGCGAGGCCGGGGGGGCTCAGGCACACGACGCTTTTGGGGGGCTAGGACCTATGGACCCGAACAACACGGGACCCGAGGAGTACGGCCACGACGGCGCCGGAGACACGCCGCGTCAGCGCCCGCCGCGGGATCCCATGACGCCGGACTTCGGACAGCCGGTACCCGCGCTCGTGCGAACCGTCGAGCTGGTGTCCGGCGATCTGCTGCTGACCGTCAACCCTGTCGACGGCAGCGAGATAGAAGTCCGGCCGCCGGAGGGAACCCCGGGGTCCGGGCGGCCGGTGAAGTACACCACGGCTGAACGGGCCACGCGCGCCGCCGCCGCCCGGCCGCCGGTACCCGCGGGGTCCGTCCAGCGGCCGCCGGCGCTGCTGGAGCGCCAGGACGAACGCGAGCGACTGGTGAGGCTCCTCGCCCGTGGACGCTCGGTCCGTCTCACCGGACCCGCCGGCTCCGGGCGCAGCGCCCTGCTGGACGTCGTCGCCGAGGACTGCTCGGACCTCGCGCCCGACGGCGTGGTGCGCCTGTCCGGCAACCGCCGCACCGCGAGCGACCTCCTGTACGAACTGTTCGCCGCCGTCTACCGGGCACCCCTGTACCGCCCGGGACTCCAGGAACTGCTCCAGTACGTCCACGAGATCGGCGCCGTCGTCGTCCTGGACGACCTGGAGATCGGCGGCAGCGCGCTGGACGAACTGCTCGACGCGACGCCCGAGTGCGCGTTCCTGCTGTCCGCCACGCCCGACGTGCCGGCACCCTCGACCGACTCGCATGTGGAGGAGGTCTTCCTCGGCGGTCTCGACCGTGCGGGCGGTGTGGAACTGCTCGAGCAGGCGGTCGGCCGCGAGCTCAGCGAGGAGGAGTCCAACTGGGCGGGCGATCTGTGGTTCGAGTCCGAAGGGCTGCCGCTGCGCTTCGTGCAGGCGGGGGCCCTGCTGCGGCAGCGTGAGCGGCAGCAGGCCGACGAGAGCGCCGTGGACGAGTTCGGTGTCTTCGAGGACGTCCCGGTGGACGCGCCCTTCGACGCCGGGGACGGCAACGACGTCCCGCTGCCCTCGCTCGCCGAGGCCGCCGCGGCCGCCCCGCTGCTCGCCTCGCGGCTGAGCGCGTCGGCGCGCGAGACCCTGAAGTTCGCGGTCGCACTCGGCGGCGAGGTGCCCCACCAGACGCATCTGCCGGCCCTCGTCGACGACACCCACGCGGACGCGGCGCTCGCCGAACTCGTGGGCTGCGCGCTGGTCTCCCCGGTCGGCTCCCACTACCGGCTCGCGGCCGGGGTGCTCACCCAGCTGGAGGCCGCCGGGTACACCACCGGCGCCGAGGAGTACGCGCTCAAGGCCGGCCGGCACTACGCCTGGTGGGCGGGACACCCCTCCGTCACGCCGGAGAGGGTCTCGGCGGAGGCCGACGCCGTGCTGGCCGCACTGACCGCCCTGGTACCGAACACCACGCCGCCGGAGGGCGACGAGGAGGCCCCCGCCGTCGAGCTGGCCCGGCAGGCGGCCCCCGCGTTCGCCGCAGGGCTGCAGTGGGGCGCCTGGGAGCGGGCGCTGCGGGCCGGGGCCGAGGCGTCCCAGCTCTCCGGCGAGGTCGGCGAACAGGCGTACTTCCACCATGAGTTGGGCATACTCGCGCTCTGCGGCGGACAGCTGGACCGGGCCCGCGCCGAGCTGGAGGCATCCATCGGGCTGCGCGGCGCCCTCTCCGACAAGCGGGGCGCGGTCGCCGGACGGCGTGCCCTCGCGCTGGTGACCGACCGTTCCGGGACGACGCCGGCCGGCGGGCGGACCGCGGCGGGCGAGGAGGTGTCGGACGCACGGCACGAGGAGTCGGCGTCGCCGCCCGGCGGCGTACCGGCCGGCTTCATGCTGCCCGCCCCGGCCGGGGACACGGCCACGCTCGTCACACACCGGGCCGCGAACGAGCCCGGGGGCGGCACCGCGGGCGCAACCGCGCCCAAGGGCCTGCGGGGCGTGGTGAAGGGCACCCGGCGCAACCTCGTGGCCGCGGGCGCCGGCGCGGCGCTGGCTGCCCTGCTCGGTACGGTCGTGACGCTCGGCATGACATCCAACAACGACCCGAACGCCCCCTCCGACAACGTCCGTGTGGGTCCCTCGGCCAGCCAGGGCGCGGACGACGACGGCCTCGGAGCGGCCAAGGTGGACAAGGGTGATGACGGAGACGCCTCCGGCACCGCCAAACCGCCGACACCGACGGATCCCGGCCCGGACGGAACGTACGGCACGTCCGACGACCCGACGCCGACCAGCACGAGCGGGCTCCCGGTCGACGAACCCACGGGGACGAAGGGGTCGAAGCCTACGAAGTCGACGAAGCCGTCGTCTCCGAAGCCCTCGGTATCGACCACGTCGAAGCCGCCCACCTCGCCGGAGCCGCCGAACAGTCCGTCGTCGACGCCTAGCGGGTCGGACCCCACCGGGCCCACGGGCGAGCCGTCGGACCCGCCGAGCACCACGTCCTCGGCCAGCGGTCCCGCCTCCTCCAGCGCCCCCGCCACCGTAACCAGCTCCGCGAGCGTCCCGGAGGGCACCGACCCGGGTGCGCCGTCGGGCACGGGCACGGTGATCTGAGGCCACCGTCCGTACGACAGAGGCCGGGTCCGCACCGCGGGCCCGGCCTTCGCCGTCGTCGTACCGCCCTCAGAACAGCCGCAGCTTGTCGTCCTCGATGCCCCGCAGCGCGTCGTAGTCCAGGACCACGCAGCCGATGCCGCGGTCCGTGGCGAGCACACGGGCCTGCGGCTTGATCTCCTGGGCCGCGAAGATGCCGCGGACCGGGGCGAGATGGGGGTCCCGGTTCAGCAGTTCCAGGTAGCGGGTGAGCTGTTCCACACCGTCGATCTCGCCCCGCCGCTTGATCTCCACGGCGACGGTCCCGCCCTGGGCGTCCCGGCACAGGATGTCCACCGGCCCGATCGCCGTCATGTACTCGCGCCGGATGAGCGTGTAGCCGTCGCCGAGTGTCTCGATGCGGTCGGCGAGCAGCTCCTGCAGGTGCGCTTCCACGCCGTCCTTGATCAGGCCCGGATCCACGCCCAGTTCGTGCGAGGAGTCGTGGAGGACCTCCTCCATCGTGATGATCAGTTTCTCGCCCGCCTTGTTGACGACGGTCCAGACACCCGCCTCGTCGCCCTCGCCCTCCTTCAGGGTGCAGGGCGGCGACATCCAGTTGAGGGGCTTGTAGGCCCGGTCGTCCGCGTGGATGGAGACGCTGCCGTCCGCCTTCACGAGGATCAGACGGGGTGCGGACGGAAGGTGAGCGGTGAGACGGCCCGCGTAGTCGACGGAACACCGGGCAATGACGAGACGCATGGTCGGCAACGCTACTCGACGCCGTGGCCCCGGCGCGATTCGCCCTCGTGAGCCGCCGGCACCGTTCGCGCCGCCCGTCCGTTCCCCGTGATCTCTCGGCCGTTTCCCGTGCGTTGCGTCGGGGTGGCACAGCCATGCCTCCGTGCCCGGTTCATGGGCCTCTCACACGGGCTTCGGGGGCTCCTGGGCGCTGCCCCGGGGGGCCCTCCCTTTCTTCCGGGATGCCCCTGTTCGTCAGTGGCTTGTTGTGTGCCTGGTGGGAGTTCGCGGTATGTGCATTCTCCTGGTGCCGTCACGGTCCGTTGCTTACCGTAGTAAACGGGAGGTCGCGCGGTGTGTACTCAGCGTGTTCGGCACCACGGGCCTCCCTTCCCTGTCCGTCAACCCCTGTTGTCTTGGGGTGCGAGAGGAGTACCCATGTCGCTCGACGTCTCACCGGCCCTACTCGAACAGGCCGAGCGAGGCGAGGTCGACGAAGCCGATTTCGTCGACTGCGTCCGGACCTCCCTGCCCTATGCGTGGGAGATGATCAGCTCCCTGGTGGCCCAGCTGAAGGTGGACGGCGGAGAGTTCGCCGACAACCAGACGCCCCCGCCGGACGAGCAGGCACGTGGACAGCTGCTGCGTGCGCTCGCGAGTGACGCGATACGCGGCGCCCTGCAGCGGCACTTCGGAGTGCGCCTGGCCTTCCAGAACTGCCACCGGGTGGCGGTGTTCCCGCTGGACTCCTCGGTGGACGACACACTGGCGCGCTTCACCTCGGTCCGCAATCAGCTGCTCAACCAGTCGCCGGAACTTCGCGACTGCTGACGCGCGCGAGGCCGCCACGCTTGCCGCTCCGTACACGGGAGGTGCATCTGTACCGGAGCGGCAAGCTCTCCCGCCAGGCCGGATGACGGGCCCGGTCCGGCGGTTCACCGGAGCCGGGGGAGTACCTCGGCACCCAGCCTGCGCACGTTCTCCTCCGTCGCCGCGAGGTCGCCCGAGCCCTCGACGAGCAGGGCGAAGCGCGCGATGCCGGTTCGCTCCGCGGTCGCCGTCAGCCGATCGACGCACAACCGCGGGGTGCCCACCGGATGCAGCGCGCTGAGCAGTTCGGTGTAGGCCAGCGGGTCCCGCATCGAGCGGGCCCGGCCGTCCACCGTCACATGGGCGTCGAGCCCCCGTTTCAGCCAACCCGGCATCGCCTTCGTCAGCGTCTCCACCGCGTCGGTGCGCCGGTCGGCGATCTGGCAGACGCCGGCCGAGACATGGCCCGCTCCGGCGATCACATCGCCGTCGACCCCGGCCGTGCGCGCGAACTGCCGCCACAGTGCGACCATTTCCGACTTCTCCTCGTCCCCGACGTGCATACCGAGAAGCATCGGCAGTCCCCGCTCGGCGGCCAGCCGTACGCTCGAGGGAGAGGTGCAGGCGACCACGACCTCGGGGCCCTGGGCCTCGCTGAGCGACTCCGACGGACGCGGGACCACGGGGACCTCGCGGAAGCTGAATCGTTCACCCGTGGCGGCGACGGACGGTTCACGCAGCCAGCGCACCAGCAGATCGAGTGATTCCGGGAATCCGGTCTCATAGGCCCCGAGGCCCGAGCCGAAGACCTCCAGGTCCACCCAGGGCCCGCCGCGCCCGACCCCGAGCGAGAGCCGTCCGCCCGAGACCACGTGAAGCAGCGCCGCCTGCTCGCCGAGCGCCACCGGGTGGGCGGTGGGCAGGACGCTCACCGCCGTGCCGACCCTGATCCGGCTGGTGCGGCCCAGGAGGTGGGCCGCGAGTGTGATCGCCGACGGGCAGGTCCCGTAGGGCACGAAGTGGTGCTCGGCCAGCCACACCGTGTCCAGGCCCGCTTCCTCGGCGACTTCGGCCGACCGCACCGCGCGGTGCAGCGCCTCCCCCTGGCCCTGTCCCGGAAACTGGGCGGCCAGTACAAAACTTCCTACGCGCATCGCACTTCCTGCTTTCCTGGCTCCGACGCGGAGCTCCCCCACCCGGCATAACTGCCTGACATGTGCCCAAGTCACGGCTGGACGGCAGGATTTGCGGATTGTCTGCAGAATGTGCTGTTGGGCGGGTTCCGTCGAAGACGGCGACGAACGCGTACCCCTGCTCGCGCCGCGTAGGCTGGACAGTGCCCGAGCCCCCGTACAGCCCTGTGAGGTGTCCTGTGTCGCCGCGTCGCAACCGACCGAAGGGACCCGGCTCGTCCGGCGGGAACGGGGACGACGACGACAGGTCCCGCTACGGAGGCTGGCAGTCCACCGAGAGCTGGCAGGGCGAGGACTGGAGCGTGCGCCATGTGGCGGGCGCCGGTGCCGAGGGCAAGACCTACCGCTGCCCGGGCTGCGACCAGATGATCCCCTCGGGCGTCCCACACGTGGTGGCCTGGCCCCAGCACGCGGGCGTGGACGACCGCCGGCACTGGCACAAGGCCTGCTGGAACGCGAAGGACCGCCGCACCTCGCGGGTGCAGCGGTCCCGTAACGCGCCCAGACACTGAGTCCGGGCTACACGTCCCGCTTCTCCAGCAGCACGAAGGCGCCTGCGAAGGCGACGGCCGTCACGCCGAGCGCGATCCACAGCGGGTCCCAGCCCGTCGGGCCCGAAGACGTCAGCGAGTTGGAGTAGAAGACGCTGAGCTGGTTGGGGATCGAGTACTCCAGCAGCCCCGTGCGCACCTTCGAGAGCGACTCCGCGAACATGAAGAGCGCGATGACCAGCGGGGCGAGCAGCAGCCCGATCATGATCGTGATGGCGCCCGCGGAGTGCCGGACGATCGACCCGATGACCAGCGAGAGCAGCCCGAGCAGGGCGATGAAGAGGGAGACGCCGATCGTTCCCTTGAACCATTCGCCGCCGGTGGGGACCCGGGCCCCGTGGTTCTCCAGCATGGACGTCTGGGCGAGGGCGACGACGGAGGCCGCGACCAGGGTGACCACGAAGGCGACGAGGAAGAAGACGATCGCCTTCGCCGCCAGCACCCGCCCACGGCTGGGGCACGCGGTCATGGTGGTGCGGATCATGCCGGTGCCGTACTCCGACGCGGTGGTCAGCACGCCGAGCGTTATCACGCACATGCTGCCGAGGAGCAGCCCGAAGAAGCCGAGGGAGAGCGGGCTCTCGCCCCCGAGGTCCGAGGAGGAGCTCGCGACCAGCGCGCCGGCGCCCAGGCCGATGCCGATCACCAGCAGGACGAACACCCCGAGCGTCCACATCGTGGAGCGCACCGACCTGATCTTCGTCCACTCCGAGGCGATGGCGTGTCCGAGATGGGTGCGCACCACCGGGATCGGCGAGGTGTAACCGGGGGTCCCGGAATCGGGCGTGGCCGGCCAGGTGGGCGGGGCCTGCGGCAGCGGGGGCTGGGGCGTGCTCATCGGGCGTCCTCGGGCTTGGTCAGGTCGGCGGCGGGAGCGGCGGGTGCGGCCGGTGCCCGGTCCTCGGGGGCCGGCCGTGCGTACGGGTTCGGGCCCCCCGCGCCCGGGGCGGCGGGGGCCGCAGGAGCGCCGTACGGGCCCGCGGGGACCTGCCCGGGCTGTCCCGGCATGACGAAGGGCTGCCCGCCCGGCTGGGGCGGTGGCGGGGCGTACCAGCCCGGCTGGCCCTGACCCGGCACCGGTATCGGCGGCTGGTAGCCCGGCGGCAGCGGCTGCATCAGCCCCGCGCGCTGGTCGATGGTGGAGCGGTAGTCCACCGCGCCCTGCGTCATCCGCATGTACGCCTCCTCCAGCGAGGCCTGGTGCGGAGACAGCTCCCACAGCCGTACGTCGGACCCGTGCGCGATGTCGCTGATGCGGGGCAGCGGCAGCCCGGTCACGCGCAGGCCGCCGTCCTGCTCGGGCAGCACATGGCCGCCTGCCTCGGTGAGCGCCGAGGACAGCTTCTCCCGCTGCTGGGGCTCGGTGTCGGGGGTGCGGACACGCGCGAAGTCCGCGGAGTTGGCGGAGATGAAGTCCCGGACGCTCATGTCCGCGAGCAGCTGACCGCGCCCGATCACGATCAAGTGATCGGCGGTGAGTGCCATTTCGCTCATGAGGTGGGAGGAGACGAAGACGGTGCGGCCCTCCGCCGCGAGCGACTTCATCAGATTGCGCACCCAGAGGATGCCCTCGGGGTCGAGACCGTTGACCGGCTCGTCGAAGAGCAGCACCTGGGGGTCGCCGAGCAGCGCGGCGGCGATGCCGAGCCGCTGGCCCATGCCGAGCGAGAAGCCCTTGGAACGCCTCCCGGCCACGTCCTGCAGGCCGACGACGCCGAGCACCTCGTCGACCCGGCGGGCCGGGATCCCGGACAGCTGGGCCAGGCAGAGCAGGTGATTGCGGGCCGCCCGGCCGCCGTGCACGGCCTTGGCGTCGAGCAGGGCACCGACCTGGCGGGGGGCGTTGGGCAGCTTGCGGTACGGGAAGCCGCCGATCGTCACCTGCCCCGAGGTGGGGTTGTCCAGGCCGAGGATCATCCGCATGGTCGTCGACTTCCCGGAGCCGTTGGGCCCGAGGAAGCCGGTGACGGTACCCGGTCGCACCTGGAAGGAAAGGTTGTACACGGCCGTCTTGTCGCCATAGCGCTTCGTCAGGCCGACTGCCTCGATCATGCTCCGCACCCATCGAAAGGTTCAGGACGTCGGGGCGCCCAGACTGCCCCCGTAAGGCTTAGGAGGATATCCGGGCGCCGACGGTTCCACTCAAGAGAATGTAAAAGCCCGCAGGTCACCGGCGTCAACGGGCCCTGACCGGACTCCCTGCGGGTCCTGCCTGGTCAGGGGCGCTCAGGCGTCGCGCTTCTTGAGCAGGGCGTATCCCCCGATCAGGGCGGCTGCCACCCAGAGGACCATGATCCCCAGGCCGCCCCAGGGACCGTAGGGTGTGTCGTCGCCGGTCCCGGGCACGACCTGGAGGATCCTGCTGCCGGCCTGGTCGGGCAGGAAACGGCCGATCTTCTTCGTGGCCGAGACGTTGCCCAGGATGTTGGAGATCAGGAAGAAGAACGGCATCAGGACGCCGAGGGAGAGCATCGGCGAGCGCAGCATCGCGGCGATGCCCATCGAGAACATCGCGATCAGCGTCATGTAGAGCCCGCCGCCGACGACCGCGCGCAGGACGCCGGGGTCGCCGAGCCGTGCGCCGTGCGGTCCGAGGACCGCCTGTCCGAGGAAGAAGGCCAGGAAGCTGGTGGCCATGCCGACGACGAGGGCGAGCGCGGTCGCAACCGTGATCTTCCCGAACAGGAAGGTGGCGCGGCGGGGGACCGCGGCGAGCGAGGTGCGGATCATGCCGGTGCTGTACTTGTTCGACACGACAAGCACCCCGAACACGATCATCGCGAGCTGGCCGAGGCTCATTCCGGCGAAGCTGATGAAGGTGGGGTCGAGGGTGAGCCGGTCCCGCGGGCTCATGCTGTCGAACTCCCGCCTGGTCAGGGCCGAGATCAGCATGCCGAGGGCCACGGTGACGACCAGCGCGGCGGACAGCGTCCACACCGTGGACGCCACCGACCGGATCTTGGTCCACTCGGACCTGATGACATGGGCCATCGCCATGGCTCAGGCTCCCTTCTTCCAGTCCGCGCCCCATTCCCCGCGCGGAACGGGCTGCGCCCAGGTGCCGCCGGGGGCTTCGGAGTGCGCGTGGTACTCCACCGACTGTGCCGTCAGCCGCATGAACGCCTCCTCCAAGGAGGCCTGTTGCAGGCTGAGCTCGTGCAGCACGATCTGGTGGCGGGCAGCCAGCTCGCCGATCGGTTCGGCCTTGCCGCCGTCCACCTCCAGTGCTCCGCCGCCGGTCTCGACGACGGTGATGCCCGCCTCGTGCAGCACGTCGAGCAGCCGTTCGCGCTGCGGGGAGCGGACACGGACGTACGACCTGGAGTTCTTCGCGATGAAGTCGGCCATGGAGGTGTCCGCGAGCAGCCGGCCCTGGCCGATGACCACAAGATGGTCCGCGGTGAGCGCCATCTCGCTCATGAGGTGGCTGGAGACGAACACGGTCCTGCCCTGCGCCGCGAGGGACTTCATCAGGGTGCGGATCCAGTGGATGCCCTCCGGGTCGAGCCCGTTGACCGGTTCGTCGAACATCAGGATCCGCGGGTCGCCGAGCAGGGCCGCGGCGATGCCGAGGCGCTGGCCCATGCCGAGCGAGAACCCCTTGGCCTTCTTCCGTGCGACACCGGTCAGACCGACCGTGTCCAGGACCTCGTGGACACGGTCTGCGGGAATGCCGTTGCTCTGCGCCAGGCACAGCAGATGGTTGAAGGCGCTGCGGCCGCCGTGCACGGCCTTGGCGTCGAGAAGCGCGCCGATGTATCTGAGCGGGTCCTCGATCTGGTCGTAGCGCTTGCCGTCGATACGGACGTCACCGGAGGTGGGGTGGTCGAGCCCGAGCACCATGCGCATCGTGGTGGACTTGCCGGCTCCGTTCGGCCCGAGGAAACCGGTGACGACACCCGGTCTCACGGTGAAGGTGAGGTTGTTGACCGCCAGCTTCTCGTCGTACCGCTTGGTCAGCCCCTCGAGCTCGATCATGCGGACACGCTAGAACGCCGAGAAGCCCCCCGCCACTGCAGTGGCGGAGGGCTTCTCGGATGTTCGGATGCCGTACGCCCCGTGTTACCGGGACTGCTGCGCGGGGACTCCGCGGGAGATCGGCTCGTCCTCGGCCGGCGAGCCCGCGGCGGCGACAGCGGCGCCCGTGAGCGTCGCGAGCATCTCGCGGACGTTCGTGAGCTGGGCGTTGATGGAGTCGCGACGGTTCGTCAGCGCCGCCAGCTCGCGCTCGGATTCCGAGCGGATGCGGTCGGCCTTGGCGTTGGCGTCGGCCACGATGTCCTCGGCCTGACGCTGGGCCGTCTCCACCGTCTGGCGGGCACGGCGCTCGGCGTCCGTGCGCAGCTTCTCGGCCTCCAGGCGGAGCTGCTCGGCACGGTGCTCGATCTCGGCGAGGCGCTTCTCGGCCTTGGCCTGACGGGAGGCCAGGTCGCGCTCGGACTGCTCGCGCCGCTTGGCGAGGTTCGTCTCGAAGTCGGCGGCGGCCTGGGCGGCCTTGGCGCGGGTCTCCTCGAAGAGGGCGTCCGCCTCCTCGCGCTTGGACTGCGCGTCCTTCTGGGCGTCGGAACGCAGCTGCGAGGCGTCGCTCTTGGCCTTCTCGACGATCCGGACGCCTTCGTCCTCGGCCTTGGACTTGCGCTCCGCGGCGAACGACTCCGCGTCGTTGCGCACCTGCTGAGCGGCCGACTCGGCCAGCTCGCGGTGCTGCTCGGCGGCGCGACGGGCCTCCTCGCGCAGGTCCTTGGCCTCTTCCTCGGCGAGGCGGAGGATCTTCTCGACGCGCGCGCCCAGACCCGCGTACGACGGCTCCGCGTCGGTGACGGCGGCCTGGGCGTTCTGCGTCTCGAGGTGGAGCTCCTCGATGCGCTTCTCCAGGGCGGTGATACGGCCGAGAGCACTGTCACGGTCGGAGACGAGCTTGGAGATCCGTTCGTCCACCTGAGCGCGGTCGTACCCACGCCGCACAAGCTCGAAGCCGTAGGGGGAAGTGTCGCTCATGGGGTTCCTGTCGAATGAGACCGGTGAGGTGATAGGGGAATCCTAGGGGCCAAAGCGGCGTGTCATCGAGCGGATGCGTGTTTGATCTGGAGAATGACCCTCCTTTTGGGTGGCTGGCTGTCCGAAGCCTTGCCAGAAGCTGTGTGAAACGTCACGGCGAGCACAGAATCCGCCCTCCTGACTAGCCTTCTGACGCCTTGCCACCCGAACGGGGCGCACCCACGGTGGCTCCCGCCTTGACGCCTCCGTCCTTGCCGCCGCCCGACGGGGCCTCGAAGGACTCCAACGCCTCCAGGACGTCCTGGACACGGGAGATCTCCGCATTGATGTCCTCCCGGCGGCGCACCAGGATCTCCAGCTCCCGCTTGCCCTCCTCGACGGCCGTACGGGCCTCGTGGATCGCCTCGGCCTTGATCCTCTCCGCCTCGGCGACCAGGCTGGCCTTCTTCTGCTCGGCCTCCTTCAGCAGCCCCTCGGCCTTCTTGACCGCGGCGATACGGACCTTGCCCGCCTCGGAGCTGGCCTCCGAGACGATCTCCTTCGCCTGTCCCTTGGCCTTCTCCAGCTGCTCCTCGGCCGCCTTGATCAGCGCGTCGCACCGCTCGCCCGTCGACTTCATCGCCTCGGCCGACTCGCGCCGCGCCCGCTCGTGCAGCTCCTCGATCTCGCTCGTGATGCGGTCGCGCAGCTCCTCGGCCCGCTCCCGGATCGCGGTCGCGTCCCGGCGCGCGCCGATCAGCAGCTCGTCCGCGTCGGACCGCGACCGCTCCACCAGCGAGTTGCCCTCGACCGTGGCCTCGGAGACGAGGCGCTCGGCCTCCTGGCGGGCGACGCCCACCATGGTGTCGGCCTGCGACTCGGCGTCCGCGGTCGTCCTGCGCGCGGTCTGCTGGGCCTCCGTGAGCAGCTTGTCGGCCTCGGAGGTGGTCTCCGTGATGAGCGTGTCGACCTGCTCGGCCGCCTCGGAGCGCCGCTTGTTGGCGTCCTTGCGGGCCTCGTCCAGGGTCCGCTCGGCCTCCTCGCGGGCGGCCGAGGTGATCCGCTCGGCCTCGGCGGCCGCCTCGGCCCTGACCCGCTCCGAATCGGAGCGGATGCGCTCGGCGTGCGCTCGCGCGGAGCCGACCGTCTCGGCGGCCTCGGCACGCAGCCGCTCCGCCTCGGCGGCGGCCTCGGCACGCAGCCGCTCCGCCTCGGCGGCGGTCTCCGCGGTGAGCCGCTCGGCCTCCGCCGTCGCCTCGGTGATGAGGGTGTCCACCTGGGCGGCGGCGTCCGACCGCATCCGGTTCGCGTCCTCGCGCGCCTCCGCACGGGTGCGCGCCGCGTCCTGGTCGGCGGTGGCGATCGCGTCCGACACCTCCGCCCGCACACGCTGGGCGTGCTCGGAGGCGTCCGAACGGATCCGGTCGGCGTCGGTGATCGCCTCCGAGACCGTCCGCTCCGCGAGGGACTTGGCGGCCTCCGTCTCGTCGGAGGCCTCCTGCCGCAGGCGTGCCGCGTCGGCGCCGGCCCGCTCGCGCTCGGCGTAGGCGTCGGCGCGGACCCGATCGGCCTCCTCCTGCGCCTCGGTGCGCGTGCGCTCCGCCGCGTGCTCGGCGGCCGAGCGCAGGCCGGTGATCTCCTCCTGCGCCTGCTCGTGCAGCCCGGTCACGGAGTCCCGCACCTGCTGGGCGTGCTGCTCTGCGGCCGAGACCATCTCGGTGGCCCGCCGGTCGGCCTCCTCGACCAGCCGTACGGCCTCGGTCTGGGCCTCCTCGACCCGGGCGCGCGCCACGGCGAGCAGTTCCTCGCTCTGCTCGCGGGCCCGCTCGCGCTCCTGGTCGGCATCCTGGCGCGCCGAACCGAGCAGTTCCTCGGCCTCGCGGCGGCGCCGGGTCGCCTCCTCCTGCGCGGCGGCGAGCGTCTCCGTGGCCTCGGCGCCCAGCCGCTCGGCCGCGGCCTGCGCCTCGGCGCGCACCCGGTCGGCGGTGTCCTGTGCCTCCGTCTTGAGCCGCTCGGCCTCGGTCGCGGCGTCCGTGCGCAGACGCACGGCGACGGCCTCGCCCTCGGCACGGGAGGCGGACGCGTCGGCGGCGGCCTCCGTGCGCAGCCGGTCCGCCTCGGTCTCGGCCTGCGCCTGGAGCGTACGGATGCGCTCGGCTGCCTCGGAGCGCAGCCGCTCGCCCTCCTCGACTGCCTCGCGGCGGATCCGCTCGGCCTCCCCGCGGGCGTCGGTGAGGGCCTCCTCGGCGGAGGTGAACCGCTGCTCGGCCTCGGTCTGCAGACGGGTCAGCTCCGCGGCCGCCTCCGCCCGGCGCGCCTCGACCGCACGCTCGGTCTCCTCGCGCAGCTCACGGGCGGCCCGCTCGGCCTCCTCCTTGATCGCGTCCGACAGCTCGACGGCCTCGGCGCGCTGCGTCTCGGCCTCGCTGCGGGTGCGCTCGAGGGTCTCCTCGGCCTGGCGGCGCAGCGTCGAGGCGCGTTCGATGGCCTCGGTGCGCACCCTCTCGCTGTCGGTGGTCGCGGTCGCGCGCATCTCGTCCGCGTCGGCCTTCGCCTTGGCGAGCAGCTCCTCGGCGGTCTTGGCCGCCTCCTCGATCTGCTGGACGGCCTCGCGACGGGCCTCGGCCCGGATCCCCTCGCCCTCGGCCACCGCCTCGGCACGCAGCTGCTCGGCCTCACCGCGCAGCCTGCGCGCCTCCTCCTGCAGCTCGACCGTCTTGGCGCGGTACTCCTTGGTGTCGTCCTTCGCCGCGCCCTTGAGCTGCTCGGCGATGTCGTGCGCCTCGGCGCGCAGCCGGTCCGCCTCGGTCTCGGCCTCGCGGCGGATCCGCTCGGCCTCCTCGCCCGCGGCCTTGGTGGTCGCCTTGGCGTCGTCGGCCGCCTTGGTCAGGACGTCCTCGGCGGTGCGGGCCGTCTTGGCGAGCTGGGAGGCGGTCTCCTCGGCCGTGATGCTGCGGGCCTTCTCCGAGGCCTCCGCGAGGACCTTCTCGGCCTCCGTCCTGGCGTCGGCGACGACCTGCTCGGCCTCGGCCTTGGTGCGCTCGGCCTCCTTGGTGGCCTCGCTGACGAGCCGGGCGACCTGCTCCTTGGCCGTGCGGGTGCGCTGCTCGTTGGTCGACTCGGCGCCCGCCAGGGCCTTGGCCGCGGCCTCCTTCGCCTCGGCGACCACCTTGTCCGCCTCGGCACGCGCCTCGCGCAACGCCGTCTCGGCCTCGGCCATCCGCTGCTCGGCGGCACGGCTCAGTTCGGCGGACTGCCGGCGGGCGGTGTCCGACTCGGTGGCCGAGGAGGAGCGCAGCTGCTCGGCGTGATCGGTGGCCTCCTGGGCCTGGGAGGACGCGGCGTTCAGCAGGCGTTCGGCGTCCGTGCGGGCCCGGCGCAGGATCTGGTCGGCCTCGGCGCGGGCGGCCTCCGCGTCGCTCTGCAGCCGCTGCCGGGCCTCGGCGGTGACCCGCTCGGCCTCGGCGCGGGCCGCGGCGAGCGCCTGTTCGGCCTCGGCGCGCGACTCCTCGACCAGACGGCGCGCCTGGGACTCGGAGCGGGCGCGCAGCTGCTCGGCCCACGCCACGTTCTCGTTGACGTGCGACTCGACGGTCTGCCGGCGCTCGGCCAGCTCCTGGTCGAGCTGCTGCCGACGGGTGACGGCCTCCGCGTGCAGTTCCGCCTGGAGGCGCGCGACCTGCTCGGCGTGCTCCTGGAGGATGTGCTGCGTCTGCGCGCGGACCTGGCTCAGCTCGCGCTCGGCGTCGGCCCGCAGCTGGTCCGCCTGCATCTGGGCAGTACGAAGCATCTGCTCGGCCTGATAGCCGATGTCGGTCCCGTCGTAGGCAGGACGGGTCATCAGGGTGCGGCGCGCCTCGTGCAGCTTGGCGCGCAGCACCTCGACCTGGTAGCCGAGGTCCTCGGCGTGCTGGATCGCCTTTTCCCGCTCGGTCTTCAGCCGCTCCATCTCGGCCTCGAACCGAGAGAGGTGATCGACGTCAGCCGCCGGCTCTCGCTCCTGGCGTTCGTAGCCCCGCACTGCGCGGTCCCATCCGTCCCCTGGTCGCAAGTCTCTCCAAACGAGCCCCGTCCATCCGCCGAACGGTGCCCCCGGGGAATGGTGTCAGATCAACGACGGAGCATGGGCTGCTGCCCCGACGCTCGTCCCCCGAAACCCGGACCCCGGCCTCGTGTCCCACCGGTCAGGCGGGACACGGTCGCCCTGGTGGAGCGGCGACCGCCCCAACCCTACCGGCCCATATGTACGGGAGTCAGTGCTCAGGTGACTCAACAGCCGCGGATGTGACCAGTTCTGTCAGAACTCCGTGGCAATCCTTCGGGTGCAGGAAGGTGATCCGCGACCCCATGGAACCGACTCGTGGCTCCTCGTACAGAACGCGTACGCCCTTGTCGCGGATGTGGGCGGAGTCCCCGTCGACATCCGCCGTACCGAAGGCGATGTGGTGCACACCCTCACCGTTCTTCGCCAGCCACTTGGCGACGGTGGAGTCCTCGCGGACGGGCTCGAGGAGCTGGAGGTAGGACGCACCGCCGTCGTCGGTGTTGTTGATCTTCAACATGGCCTCGCGCACGCCCTGTTCTTCGTTGACCTCGGTGTGGAACACGGAGAAGCCGTATGTCGAGGTGTAGAACTCGACGGTCTTCTCGAGGTCGAAACAGGCGATCCCGATGTGGTCGATTCGCGTCAGCATGCTGTTAGTGCAGCGCCCCTGGAGTGGTTACGCAACGTGCGCGCGATCACACCGACGGCTTGATGACGGGGCGGACTACCGCTCAGTACATTCGAAGTAAACCCTCGTTCACTCCTCGGCCGTGCAGGCCGGAAGGGGATCGCAGCTCATGTCTGGAACGAACAGCACGACCTCCGTCATCGTGGCGGGTGCCCGCACCCCGATGGGACGGCTGCTCGGCTCGCTGAAATCCTTCTCCGGAGCCGACCTCGGCGGCTTCGCGATCAAGGCCGCCCTGGACCGTGCGGGGATCGGCGGCGAACAGGTGCAGTACGTGATCATGGGGCAGGTGCTGCAGGCCGGTGCCGGGCAGATCCCCGCACGTCAGGCCGCGGTCAAGGCCGGCATTCCGATGAGCGTCCCGGCGTTGACGATCAACAAGGTGTGCCTTTCGGGTCTCGACGCGATCGCGCTCGCCGACCAGCTGATCCGTGCGGGTGAATTCGACGTGGTCGTCGCGGGCGGCCAGGAGTCCATGACCAACGCTCCGCACCTGCTGCCGAAGTCGCGCGAGGGCTTCAAGTACGGCGCGGTGCAGATGCTCGACGCGATGGCCCACGACGGTCTGACCGACTCCTTCGAGGGCATCGCCATGGGCGAGTCGACCGAGAAGCACAACGTCCGTCTGGGCCTCGGCCGGGCGGAGCAGGACGAGATCGCCGCGCTGTCCCACCAGCGCGCCGCCGCCGCCCAGAAGAACGGCGTCTTCGAGGCCGAGATCGCTCCGGTGGAGGTCCCGCAGCGCAAGGGCGAGCCGGTCCTCGTCAGCCAGGACGAGGGCATCCGCGGCGAGACGACGGTGGAGACGCTCGCGAAGCTGCGTCCGGCCTTCAGCAAGGACGGCACGATCACGGCCGGCTCCTCCTCGCAGATCTCCGACGGTGCGGCGGCCGTGGTCGTGATGAGCAAGGCCAAGGCGCAGGAGCTGGGACTGGAGTGGATCGCCGAGATCGGCGCCCACGGCAACGTGGCGGGCCCGGACAACTCCCTGCAGTCGCAGCCGTCGAACGCGATCCGGCACGCGCTGAAGAAGGAGGGCCTCGAGGTCTCGGACCTCGACCTGATCGAGATCAACGAGGCGTTCGCGGCGGTTGCCGTGCAGTCGATGAAGGATCTCGGGGTTTCCTCCGAAATGGTGAATGTCCATGGCGGCGCCATTGCCCTGGGGCACCCGATCGGGATGTCCGGGGCGCGGCTGGTCCTCCACCTCGCCCTGGAGCTGAAGCGGCGCGGCGGAGGGGTCGGCGCGGCCGCCCTGTGCGGGGGCGGCGGCCAGGGCGACGCCCTGATCGTGCGGGTGCCCAAGGCCTGACCATCCCGTACCTCGCCACGTCGTCATGAATCGGAACGGAGCTGTGATGCAGGACGTCTCCTCGCTGGTCGCCCAGGCCAGGGAAGGCCGGCCGCGGGCCGTGGCCCGGCTGATCTCCTTGGTCGAGGGGGCGTCCCCGCAGCTCAGGGAGGTCATGGCGGCCCTCGCCCCGCTCACGGGCGGTGCCTATGTGGTGGGCCTGACCGGCTCACCCGGGGTGGGGAAGTCCACCTCCACCTCGGCGCTCGTGACGGCGTACCGCAAGCAGGGCAAGCGGGTCGGCGTCCTGGCCGTCGACCCGTCCTCGCCCTTCTCGGGCGGTGCGCTGCTGGGCGACCGCGTCCGGATGTCGGAGCACGCGTCGGACCCCGGCGTGTACATCCGTTCGATGGCGACGCGCGGGCATCTGGGCGGCCTCGCCTGGGCTGCTCCGCAGGCGATCCGGGTGCTGGACGCGGCGGGCTGCGACGTGATCCTGGTGGAGACCGTCGGCGTGGGCCAGTCGGAGGTGGAGATCGCCTCGCAGGCCGACACCTCGGTCGTGCTGCTGGCGCCCGGGATGGGCGACGGCATCCAGGCCGCGAAGGCGGGCATCCTGGAGATCGGCGACGTGTACGTCGTCAACAAGGCCGACCGCGACGGCGCGGACGCGACCGCGCGCGAGCTGAACCACATGCTGGGGCTCGGTGAGTCGCGCGCCCCGGGTGACTGGCGTCCGCCGATCGTGAAGACCGTCGCGGCGCGCGGCGAGGGCGTCGACGAGGTCGTCGAGGCGCTGGAGAAGCACCGGGCGTGGATGGAGGAGCGCGGCGTGCTCGCTGAGCGCCGGCGCAAGCGCGCCGGCCACGAGGTCGAGACGATCGCGGTGACGGCGCTGCGGGAGCGGATCGGCGATCTGCACGGCGACCGCCGTCTGGGCGCGCTGGCGGAGCGGATCGTGGCGGGGGAGCTTGATCCCTACCGGGCGGCGGACGAACTCGTGGCGGGTCTCACGAACGGCTGAACGGCCATCGGTGCCGGGTGCCGGGAAAGCCCGTGGCGGGCCCCGGCACCCGCTGCTACGTTGATCCGCATGTTCCTCCTCTTGGCATAGGGCCCGCCCAGGTCCGCGATCGGCACCGGCGTCCGGCCGTGGTCGTCGCGGGACTCAGGCGTCCCCCTTCCATGCCTCCCGTCGAGGAACCTCCACATGCCCACGCCTGCTTTCGGGCGGCCTTCGTATGCCGCCGTTCTGCGTGTCCCCCACGCCCGCCGCACCTTCGCCGCCGCGTCGGTCGGCCGGCTGTCGTACGGGACGGTGTCCATCGCCGTCCTGCTGTCCGTGACCAGGGCCACCGGGTCCTACGCCGTGGCCGGTACGGTCATGGCGCTCTTCGGCGCCACCACGGTCCTCCTCTCGCCGCTGCGGGCGGCCTTCGTCGACCGGTACGGTCCCCGACGCGCGCTGACACCCATGGCACTGATCCACGCCGGGCTGCTCGCGGCGCTCGCCGTGGCGAGCTGGCGGCCCGGTGCGCCGGCGCCGCTGCTCGCAGGCCTAGCCCTGGCCGCGGGTGCCTTCCCGCCCCCTCTGGGGCCCACGATGCGGGCCGTGTGGAGCGGGCTGATCGACGATCCACGGCTGCTGCAGCGCGCCTTCGGGCTGGACGGAGTGGTCGAGGAACTGCTGTTCGTGTCCGGGCCGCTGCTGGTGGGCGCACTCGTACGGTGGGCGCCGCCCGCGGCGGGAGTGGCCCTCAGCGCGCTGCTGTTGGCCGTCGGCACCGCCGTCTTCGTCGCGTGCCCGCCGGTCGCCGGTACCCGGCCCGGCACGGCGCGGCGGGGCCGGTCCACGGGGCGCCCGCGGCTCACGCCGGGGCTCGCCCAGCCGGTGACGGTGGCCGCCGGGGTCGGGCTGGGGATCGGCGCGCTGGATCTGCTGGTCCTGGCCTTCGCCGAGCAGCGGCACTACGGCGACGGCGTCGCGGCGTGGGTGCTGGCGGCGCTGTCCGCGGGCAGTGCCGTCGGCGGGCTGCTGAACGGCGCGGTCGACTGGCGCACAAGCGCCCGGGTCAGGCTGCCGGCGCTGGCGGCGGCGCTCGGGCTGACGCTGGCCGTGGCGGGCATCGCTCCCGGCGTCGCGGTTCTGACGGCGGCCGTGGCCTGTGCGGGCCTGTTCATCGCGCCCGCCCTGACGACGTCGTACCTGATCGCGGACGAGTCGGCGGCACCGGGCCTGCGCACCCAGGCCGGAGCATGGGTGAACACGGCGGTCAACGCGGGCAGCTCGGCGGGCTCGGCGGCGGTGGGCGTGCTGCTGGGCCGGCTGCCGCTGGGCGTCTGCTTCGCCGTGTCCGGCGCGGCCACGCTGACCGCGGCCGTCGCCGCTCTCGCCGGCCGGCCGGGTGCTGTGCTCGGGGCGCGACGGTACCGGTCCGGTCCACCGGCGACGGACCCGGAGCGGTCCGTCGGCGCCGTGCCCTCGGATGTCCCGGCGGAGGCCGGGGGCGGGTCCCCGGCCGTTCCGTCCGCCCGCGGCGCGCGGCAGGGGCGCCGGGGCGGTCGGCGGCGCTGACGGTCACCGTCGTGCGGTGCCCGTCGGGGCGGTCGGCGGTGCGGGCGCATCCGCCGGCCGCCTGCGGCTCCGGGTGAACCCGGGGTACCGCTAGGGCTTGCCCCGCTGCCCCCGCAGGTGTTCCGCGATCGGGCGCAGGGACTTGTGGAGCTGCTCCAGGTCGTCCGGGGACAGCAGGTCCATGAAGTGCCGCCGCACGGACGCCACGTGGTGCGGTGCGACCTTCTGCATCGTCTCCAGGCCCTGGTCCGTGAGGACCGCGAACAGGCCCCGGCGGTCCGACTCGCAGTTCTCGCGGCGTACCAGATTCGCGTTCTCCATGCGGGTGATCTGGTGCGACAGGCGACTCTTGGACTGGAGGGTGGCGGCCGCGAGGTCGCTCATCCGCATCCGCATGCCCTCCGACTCCGAGAGATTCACGAGGATCTCGTAGTCGTTCATCGTCAGGCCGAACGGCTGCAAGTCCCGCTCGAGCTGGTACGTCAACAGCCTGTTGACCTCCAGGTGGGTGCGCCAGGCGCACTGCTCCGCATCGGTCAGCCAGCGCGTGGCCGTCTCGGTCTCCATGAATCAAGTCTACCTAAAAAGTTGAAAGGCGAACTAGTGAGGGTGGTGTGACGGTGCGCACGCGTTCGATGTCACACTCCGCAGACTACCGCTCACAGCCCGAAGCGACGCTGGAGGTCCCCCAGCTGTCCGGGAAGGCGCGGTGCCCCCGGCGACCCTTGGTGACCGGGTACCCCGCCGCCGCCCGGTACTCCGGGCTCGTTCGGGACCGCTCCCGTGGCCTGCTCCGCCATCAGTGTCTCCGTGGACTGGAGCAGGACGGTGCCCGCTCCGACGAACTCGAACTGGTGCTCCTCCCCGGAAGCGCCCCCGAGCCCCGTCATCGCACGTAGACCACCCCATACGCCGGTCAGGTACCCGTGGTCGTAGTGGTGGCAGGGCGACGGGCAGTCGGCCCAGCCGACCAGGGCCTGCGGGTCCACCCGGATCGGGGGTTCCATGAACACCACCGGACCGTTGGACGCGGCGACGAACTTGCCGGTTCCGATCAGGGTCAGGAAGCCCGGAATGATCGACTGCTTGAGGGAGAGACTTGGCTGAAAAGCGAGGAGGTTGCCCGAGCGAATGGTCAGATTGCCGTCGTCCAGGTCATACGAATTCACGTCGAAGGCCCGGTCGGCGAGGAGCATCTTGCCCGAGCCGTCGGCCACCACCCAGTCGCCCGCGTGCAGTGGCGAATGAAAGGACGTGCGGACGACGCGGTCGAGTCGCCCGTGCCCCACGCCGTTGAACTCGATCGAGCCGTAGTAGGCGATCATCTTGCCCTTCTGCAGGAACCACTGGCTCCCCTTGAGCTCCACGCAGAAGGTGTACTTGTTGACGCTCTCGTCGAACGGGAGGGTCATCGGGTCGTGCACGACGGGGCCGGCGCCCGGGTAGGTGGTCACAGCTTCTCCTCCGACGCCTGTACGTACACCGCACCGCTGCCGCTCAGCTCCAGCTGGAACGCCTCGCCCGAGCCGCGGCCGACCATGTCGCGCCAGCCGAGTGCCGTCGAGAGCTTGTTGCGCACGTCGCCGTGGTGGGCGACGTACGCCTGGGGATCGACGTGGACCGGGCGCTGCGGGGTGATCGGCACCTCGAAGACCCCGCCGTGCGCCATCACGGCGACCGCGCCGCGCCCCGTGAGCGTCGTGGTGAACAACCCCTGGCCCGTGACCTGGCCGCGCACCAGGCCCATGACCCCGCCCTGAGAGCCCATGAACATCGTGCCCTGCTGGAGGGTCCCCTCGAAGGCGAGCAGCCGGTCCGCCTCGACGTACAGGGTGTCGCCCGTGAGGTGGATCACTTGGATGTGGTGGCCGCCGTGCCCGAACAGCACCGTGCCACTGCCCTCGACCGTCATCAGCGGTGTCGCCTCGTTCGCGACGCGACGGCCGATCATCGACATGACCCCGCCCTGACCGCCCTGGATGTTGGGTGTGAAGGAGACGTCGCCCTTGTAGGCGAGCATCGCTCCCCGCTGACTGAACAGCCGCCGGCCCGGGACGACCGTCGCCTCGATCATCTTCGCGTTGACTTCGCGGAAGGTCATGTCAGACGTCCCCCGCGATCGTGTTGCGCTCGCTGGGCTGGACGTAGACCAGTCCGTCCCCCTCGAAGCGGATCTGGAAGGCCTCGCCGCCGCCCTCGCCGAGGAACGTGCGGAAGGTCACCCCGGACTGGAACGACTGCCGCAGATTGCCCCGGTGTGCGACGTACGCGCCGGGGTCGACGGTCAGCGGGTACTGCGCGCTCACCCGCAGCACCACCGCCGGACCGTCCGACATGACCGCTGCCTGGCCGTGGCCCTCGACGGTCGTCGTGAACAGGCCGTTGCCCTGCGAGGCGCCGCGCAACCCGGTGAACGTCGTCCCCGTGCGCAGTCCGGCGTCGGTCGCGAGGAGGTTGCTCGACTCGACGTACAGCTTGTCCCCCTGGAGATCTACGAGGTTGATCTCGGAGGCCCGGTCCGCGAACCAGCACGTACCGTGCCCCCGCACCTCCATCACGGTCATCTGCTCGCCGGTGAGCCGCCGGGTCACCATTCCCCGGAGCCCCTCACCGCCGCCGGTGAGCTTCTTGAAGGCCATCTGCCCGTCGTAGGCGACCATGGAGCCGTTCTTCGCCTTCACGGCGTCCCCGGTCATGTCGACGGCCAGCACCTTGCTGCCTTGGAGTCGGAACATCGCCACGTGGCGACGGTAGCGGCCGGGCGGGGGGAGCGGACAGAGCCGTGTGGTGGATCCGGTCCCCGACCCGTCCCTGAGAGAACAGGCGTACCAGTGGTCCCGCCGGCGACCGGCGGCGGGCGGACGGCCCGACACCCCGCACCCCGTTCCGGGCCCGCCGGGTCCCTGATGTCACAATGGGGCCGACGCTTGTGCGTACGTTCACAAAGCGACTGCGTCGTCAGCGAATCTCCCACCGAAGGTGACCCGTGGACATAAAGACCGCCACCGCCCTCCGCCGGCTCCGCCTTGTCTCGGCCCCCGAAGCAGTCTCCTTCCTTCTGCTGCTGCTCTGCTCGGTGCTGAAGCGCACCACGGACTTCAACGCGGTGCCCGTCATGGGCTCGATCCACGGGATCCTCTTCATCCTGTACGTGATCTTCTGGGCGGACGCCTGGAACCGCACCAGGTGGCCGCTGCGGACCGCCGCCCTCTACTTCGTGCTGTCCGTGCTGCCGACCGGCGGCTTCTTCGCCGAGCGCATGCTGCGCCGTGAGGCCGAGAACGCCGTGATCGCCGCGCGCGCCCGCAAGGAAGGGATCGTGAACGCGTGATCGTCGCCTTCTCCGTGACACCGCTCGGGGTCGGCGAGGACGTGGGGGAGTACGTCGCCGACGCCGTCCGGGTCGTACGGGAATCGGGTCTGCCGAACCGCACCGATGCCATGTTCACCTCGATCGAGGGCGAGTGGGACGAGGTCATGGACGTCGTGAAGCGCGCCGTCGCCGCGGTCGAGGACCGTGCGCCACGGGTGTCCTTGGTGCTGAAGGCGGACATCCGCCCGAGTGTGACCGACGGCCTCACCTCGAAGGTGGAGACGGTGGAGCGCTATCTGTCCGGCGGGTGAGCCCTCGTGGACCACGGAGAACCCCGGCCCCGAGGGCCGGGGTTCTCTTGTGCCCGGTGATTGAGCGTTCGCTCAAATCCGTTGTACTGTCGGGCCGGTTGCTTGAGCAGTCGCTCAAAGGGGTGCCGTGGCAGGGGGATTGGCATTGGGGCTCTACGCGGAGGCGTGCATACGCGGTGACCTCGACGACCTGTGGGCGAGGACGCAGGACCCCCGGCAGCACCCCCGCTGGGATCTGCGCTTCACCGAGATCGAGCCCCTTCCCGGCGCCGAGGGGGGACCGCGGCGCTTCGGCTGCGCGATACGCGTCCTGCCCTTTCTGACGTTCTCCGGGACGGGGGTGTCGGCGGGGGAGGAGACGCGGCCGGACGGTACACGCGCCTGCGCGCTGCGGTTCTCCTCACCGCATCCGCTGTCGCTGATCGCGGAGGGCGGCGGCTACTGGCAGTACGTCCCCGACGGCGACGGCGTCCGCTTCCTGACGGGGTACGACTACCGGCCGCGCTGGGGCGCGTTCGGTGCGCTCGCCGACCGCCTGGTCCTGCGCCGGCTCATGGGCTGGGCGACGGCCTGGTCCTTGGACCGGCTGCGGCTCTGGCTGGAGCGCGGCGTCGCGCCGGAGCGCGCGCTGGTGAACTGGCTCGTGGAACTGGCCCTCCGCGCCCTGGTCGTCACGGCCGCCGGTACCGGGCTCTTCCTGGACCCCTTCCTGCGCCTCTCCGGCCCGGTGGCGGCCTCGATGGCCTATGTGTGCCCGCTGCTGCTGGCCGTCGTGATCGCCTTCGCCCTGTTCACCTCGCCCCTTCCCGGCACGCCCGCCGCCCGCCGCTGTCTGCGCACCCCGCCCACATGGGCGCGTGCGCCGCGACTCCTCGCGACGCTGGAGCACCCGTCATGACCTCGGTCCTTTGTGCCGGGCACTGCATGTCCGCCCCGGCGCCGTGCGCATCGCCGCGGGGCGCGGGCGGGCGGCGGCCGTGTGCGGCGCCGGGGCACGGGCGGGCCTGCGGGGCGTACCCGGGTCGGCGGCCGGTCCGGCGACAGGCGTGGGCATGAGCGGGACGACCAAGGTCAAGCTGCTGGAAGGGGCGCTGCGGACGCTCACCGAGCAGGGCATCGCCGGGACCTCGGCCCGGACGGTCGCGGCGACCGCGGGCGTCAACCAGGCGCTGGTCTTCTACCACTTCGGCTCGGTGGAGGAGCTGCTCGCGGCGGCGTGCCGGTACGGGGCGGAACAGCGGGTGGCCCGCTACCGGGAGCGGCTCGACGGGATCGGCTCGCTCGGTGAACTCCTCGCCTTCGGGCGGGAGATGCACGAGGAGGAGAAGGCGGCGGGGCATGTCGCCGTGCTCGGCCAGCTGCTGGCCGGGGCCCAGAACCGTCCGCGTCTGGCGCCCGCCACGGCGGCGGGGCTCGATCTGTGGATCGCGGAGATCGAGCGGGTGCTCACCCGGGTGCTGACGGTGACACCGCTCGGGGATTTCGCCGATGCCGACGGGCTCGCGCGCGCCGTGGCCGCCTCCTTCGTGGGGATCGAGCTGTACGAAGGAGTGGACGCCGAGGGGGCGGGCACGGCGCTGGCCGCCCTGGACCAGCTGGCGTCCCTGCTGGCCGCGCTGGACGACCTGGGACCGGTGGCCCAGCGGGCGGTCCGGCATGCGCTGCGCAGGGCGTCGCGCCCGTAACCGGCGCACGCCGGGGACCGCGGGCCTCGGCGGGCGCGGACGGGCCGTGGCGCTTGCGGGGGCCTCAGAGCGCCGCGCTCACCCTTCGTGTTCCAGGTACTCCTTGAACTGCTCCAGATCGCTGCGGACGAGCCGCTCGATCGCGCTCGCCTGGGCGAACCCCTTCGGCCCGCCGAACGCCTCCCTGACGGTCGCGGGGTCGTACTCGAGGCGCAGCTGCACCCGGGTGCGGTCGCGGTCGATGGGGTGCAGCGAGAAGGAGCCCGTCAGCTCGGGGCCACCCGTGGTGCGCCACTCCAACACGTGGCCCCCGCCGCGGTCGGACATCTCGGCGTCGAATCCCGTCGTACCGCCGCCCGAGTCGATGTCCACATGTGCCCGGCCGCCCTCCTCCGTCCGGGCGCCGCGTATCCCGTCCACGAAGCGGGGATAGTTCTCCACGCGGTGCAGGCTGTTCCAGGCCGTGTCGACGGGGACGCTCACGTCGACGTGTTCTTCGAGAGTGCTCATGGCCCACCTCCGTGTTCGGCTCATGACGCATGGCTTCCGCTTCCAGTGTGCGCCCGCGGGTGGCCCGGCGACCGAAAGGCGAGACAGGGCTGACCACCATGTGACCGGCCGGTAAGGTCGAGGACGTGCCGAAGCCGCTCAGCCTCACCTTCGACCCCATCGCCCGTGCCGACGAGCACTGGAAGCAGCGATGGGGCAGTGTGCCGTCCATGGCCGCGATCACCTCGATCATGCGGGCCCAGCAGATCCTGCTGGCCGAGGTGGACGCGATCGTGAAGCCGTACGGGCTGACCTTCGCGCGCTACGAGGCACTCGTGCTGCTCACCTTCTCCAAGGCGGGCGAACTGCCCATGTCGAAGATCGGGGAGCGCCTGATGGTGCACCCCACGTCGGTCACCAACACCGTCGACCGCCTGGTGAGGTCCGGACTCGTCGCCCGGCGGCCCAACCCCAACGACGGACGCGGCACCCTCGCCTCCATCACCGACAAGGGCCGCGAGGTCTGCGACGCCGCGACCCGCGACCTGATGGCGATGGACTTCGGGCTCGGGACCTACGACGCGGAGGAGTGCGCCGAGATCTTCGCGATGCTGCGCCCGCTGCGCGTCGCCGCGGGCGACTTCGAGTCCGAGTAGCGCGCGCCCCCGACGGCACGGGGGCGCCCGAAGATCGCCCGAATCCGGCCGTTACGCTCGTCCCCATGAAAAAGAGCGTGCTGACCCGCTACCGCGTGATGGCCTACGTCACGGGCGTGCTGCTGGTCCTGCTGACCCTCGGTGTGATCGCCAAGTACGTGCTGGACGTCGACGGCGCCGCGGACTTCACCCGCGTCGTCGGTATCGCGCACGGCTGGCTGTACGTCGTCTACCTGATCTTCGCCTTCGACCTCGGTGCCAAGGCGAAGTGGCCGGTCGGCAAGCAGCTGTGGGTCCTGCTGGCGGGGACGATCCCGACGGCCGCCTTCTTCGTGGAGCGCAAGGTCACCCGCGAGCTGGAGGCTAGGCTCACGGACGAGGCGCCCGCGGTCGTCAAGGTCTGAGCCCCGGCGCCGCACGACGGCCGCGTACGGCGGTCCGCCGCTGTACGTGTCTTTGTCGCGGATCGCCTCCGTGAGCGGTCGACATTTACTTGGACGTCCTAGTAAATTCGATGGTATGGACGCTGACGCCATTGAGGACGGCCGCCGACGCTGGCAGGCCCGCTACGACGCCGCACGCAAGCGTGAGGCCGACTTCACCACGCTCTCCGGCGATCCCGTGGAGCCCGCGTACGGTCCGCGCCCGGGCGACACGTACGAAGGATTCGAACGGATCGGCTGGCCCGGCGAGTACCCCTTCACGCGCGGTCTGTACCCGACCGGCTACCGGGGGCGGACGTGGACCATCCGGCAGTTCGCCGGCTTCGGCAACGCCGAGCAGACCAACGAGCGCTACAAGATGATCCTGGAGGCCGGCGGCGGAGGGCTGAGCGTCGCCTTCGACATGCCGACCCTCATGGGCCGTGACTCCGACGATCCGCGCTCCCTGGGCGAGGTCGGCCACTGCGGGGTGGCGATCGACTCGGCGGCGGACATGGAGGTCCTCTTCAAGGACATTCCGCTCGGTGACGTCACGACCTCGATGACGATCAGCGGTCCGGCCGTCCCCGTCTTCTGCATGTACCTGGTCGCGGCCGAACGGCAGGGCGTCGACCCCGGCGTGCTCAACGGGACGCTGCAGACCGACATCTTCAAGGAGTACATCGCCCAGAAGGAGTGGCTCTTCCAGCCCGAGCCGCATCTCCGTCTGATCGGCGACCTGATGGAGTACTGCGCCTCGGGCATCCCCGCGTACAAGCCGCTCTCCGTCTCCGGCTACCACATCCGGGAGGCGGGTTCGACGGCCGCGCAGGAGCTGGCCTACACGCTGGCCGACGGGTTCGGATACGTGGAGCTCGGCCTGAGCCGGGGACTGGACGTGGACGTCTTCGCCCCGGGACTGTCCTTCTTCTTCGACGCGCACGTCGACTTCTTCGAGGAGATCGCCAAGTTCCGGGCGGCACGCCGCATCTGGGCCCGGTGGATGCGCGACGTGTACGGGGCGAGGAGCGAGAAGGCGCAGTGGCTGCGCTTCCACACCCAGACCGCTGGTGTCTCGCTGACCGCGCAGCAGCCGTACAACAACGTGGTGCGGACGGCGGTGGAGGCGCTCGCGGCCGTGCTGGGCGGGACCAACTCGCTGCACACCAACGCCCTCGACGAGACCCTGGCACTGCCGAGCCAGCAGGCCGCGGAGATCGCCCTGCGCACCCAGCAGGTGCTCATGGAGGAGACCGGGGTCGCCAACGTGGCGGACCCGCTGGGCGGTTCGTGGTACGTCGAGCAGCTGACGGACCGGATCGAGGCGGACGCCGAGCGGATCTTCGAGCAGATCAAGGAGCGCGGTCTCCTGGCGCATCCCGACGGCCGCCATCCGATCGGGCCGATGACCTCCGGAATCCTGCGGGGCATCGAGGACGGCTGGTTCACGGGCGAGATCGCGGAGTCCGCGTTCCGTTACCAGCAGGCGCTGGAGAAGGGCGACAAGAACGTCGTCGGTGTGAACGTCAACACCGGGTCGGTCACCGGGGATCTGGAGATCCTGCGGGTCAGCCACGAGGTCGAGCGGGAGCAGGTGCGGGTGCTGGGCGAGCGCAGGACCGGGCGGGACGACGCCGTGGTGCGTTCGGCGCTGGACCGCATGCTGGCCGCCGCACGGTCCGGGGCAAACATGATCGAGCCGATGCTCGAGGCCGTGCGTGCGGAGGCGACGCTCGGGGAGATCTGCGGGGTGCTGCGCGACGAGTGGGGCGTCTACACCGAGCCCGTGCACTTCTGAGACCGGACACGCGAAGGGGCCGGCGGGACGATGTTCCCGCCGGCCCCTTGCGTGCGGCTCTCGGCCCCCTGCCTCAGAACTCCTGCACGAAGTAGGGCTCCACGGTCATCCAGCCGTTGCCCCGGGCGCCGTAGCGGGTGCCGTTGTCGCTCTGGGCCAGCGTGTACCAGGAGTCGACGTAGTCGGGGTCGTCCGTCCACCAGTCGTCCGGGATGGCGTCCAGGACCGCGTTCACCAGCGGGATGTACGTGCCCTGGTCGGCGATGGTGAGCAGCACCGTGGCGATCGCCTTGGCGAGGTCGCGGTAGTTGGTGCTGCCGTCGTCCTCCATCATCACGGCGTCGGCCAGGTTGTACTTGTAGAGCGACCAGTTCACCAGGATCTGGTTGGGCCGGTAGACCGTGCCGTCGTTGTCCAGGTACGGCATGTCGACGGGATCCACCCGGGCCGTGCCGTCCTGGCCGAAGCCGGTGACGAGCGTGTAGATCTCGGCGTCGCCCTTGATCCAGGGCTCCTCGTCGTCCGAGAGCTCGACCGAGGTGATGCGGGTGGTCCAGAAGCCCGCGGCGGCCGCCGACGCCCGCGAGAGGCCCTCGGAAGCCTTCTGGGAGGCCGGCGCGGCGGAGTCCACGCCGTACCGGGCCAGTTCGTCGTTCAGGACGCCAAGGCCGGCGGCCAGTGCCTTGGAGCCGTCGATGTCCACGACGTAGACCGGGTGCGACGGCGCCGTACGGGCGTCGAGCGTGTGGGCCCGGCCCCTGCTGTCGTAGGCGGTCACCGTGGCGGCGTCGTCGTCCGAGGTGGCCGCGGCCACCCAGGGCGTGGTCCCGGCCGCGAGCGCGGCGCGCATGGACCCGTCGCCCAGCCGCAGCCGGAGCAGCGGGCCGACCCCGGCGTCCAGGCCCTTGGCGGCGGCGATCCGGCGGTCGGCGGCGGCCAGATCGGACTTGAGGGTGCCGCCGGCCTTGCCGGCGAGGTCGGTGACGGCCACCTCGTCGGAGGTGAGCGCCGCCTCCTTGACGCGGTCGCGCCAGGCGGAGTCGGTGAGCGAGCCGGCTATGGCACGGGCGGCTCGGTCCTCCGCCGTGCTGACGACGGACGAGGTGGTGGGGGGCTTCGGTGCCGCCGTGGCCGGCGGGGCGACCAGGCTCTGGGCGGCACACAGGGCGACCAGGGACGCCGCGACGGCGCCGAGGCCGCGCCGACGGGGGTGACGAGGTCTCACGTGGATCGGTCCTCCGGGAAGCGAGTGGGTGATGTCTCACTGTCGGGTGGAGCACGTGACGCGGATCTATGCGGGTAGATTCCCGCCGCGGACAAGCATGGCGGTGACATGACACGTGCGGCAAGAGGCCCGTGCCGCGTACTGAATGAACTTCCGGGGGTGCGGGCCGGAAGCCCGCCGTACGGTCCCGGGGCCGCCCGTTTCGCGCGTCAGGCGCCGTACGCCGTGAGCCCGCCGAGCAGTACCGCGGTGAAGCGCGCGGCCCAGTCGGCGTCGACGGCCTCGCAGGAGACGAGGGTGCGGTGCACGACGGCGCCCGCGATCACGTCGAAGATCAGGTCGACCTGCGGGGCGGGGTCGCCCTGGTCGTCGGGGATCTCACCGCGTCGCTGGGCCCGCCGCCGCCCCTCGACCACCAGTCGCTTCTGCCGGTCGACGATCGCGTCGCGGATCCGCCGGCGCAGCGGCTCGTCGTGGGTGGCCTCGGCCACCACCGCCATCAGCGCGGTCTTGGTGGCCGGCTGCTCCAGCAGGGCGGCGAACTCCAGCACCACGCTCTCCACGTCGGCCCGGAGACTGCCGCGGTCGGGGAGTTCGAGCTCGTCGAAGAGTTCCGCCACCGCGTCCACCACGAGTTCGCTCTTGCCGGCCCAACGGCGGTAGAGCGTGGTCTTCGCGACACCCGCCCGGGTCGCCACGTCCCCCAACGTGAGTCCCGACCAGCCGAGGTCGACGAGCGCCTCCCGGGTGGCCGCCAGGATCGCAGCGTCCGCGGCGGCGCTGCGGGGGCGTCCCGTACGGGCGGCGGAAGTGCTGCTCTCCATGTCAGTGACCATATCCGGCCGTGCCGCAGTCCACTTCTGGACGTCGTGTGGAGTGGTGAGGGAGATCACCGGTGGACTGGTCACGGAGAGCCCCGGGTGCAGTTACGCTACGACTCGTAGCGAAAGCGGGCGTGCGCATTCCGGCGCGGTGCCCGCCCGAGCGACGACCACCGGCGCCGGGTGGGGACCCGGCGCGTCCGCCACCGGCGGGGCACGTCTTTCACAGCGCTTTTCACAGCGGCGTACGGAAGGGGGAGGATGTACTCATGCAGCCACGGAACATGTCCATGAGCGGAGTCGTCGACCTCGCCGCGGTGAAGGCGGCCCAGGAGGCCAAGGCGAAGGCGGAGCAGGCGCGCGCCGAAGCGGCCCGGCAGGGCGGGGGAGGGGCGGTCTCCCCGGCCGACCTCGTTGTCGACGTAGACGAGGCGGGGTTCGAGACCGACGTCCTGCAGCGGTCGACCGAGGTGCCGGTCGTCATCGACTTCTGGGCCGAGTGGTGTCAGCCCTGCAAGCAGCTGAGCCCGATCCTCGAGCGGCTGGCCCTGGAGTACAACGGCCGGTTCGTGCTCGCCAAGATCGACGTCGACGCCAACCAGATGCTGATGCAGCAGTTCGGCGTCCAGGGGATCCCGGCCGTCTTCGCCGTCGTCGCCGGGCAGGCGCTGCCCCTCTTCCAGGGCGCCGCCCCCGAGCAGCAGATCCGCGACACCCTCGACCAGCTCGTGCAGGTGGCCGAGCAGCGCTTCGGGCTGACCGGCCTGACCGTCGACCCCGATGCGGAACCGGGCGCCGTCCCGGCGGCCGCCCCGGCCCCCGTGGGCCCCTACGACGCCACGCTCGAGGCGGCCGTGCAGGCGCTGGACGCGGGCGACTTGGGCGGGGCCATCCAGGCGTACAAGAACGTGCTGGCCGAGGATCCGGGCAACACCGAGGCCAAGCTGGGCCTCGTGCAGGCGGAGTTGCTGCAGCGGGTGCAGGATCTCGACCCGCAGAAGGTGCGCACGGAAGCGGCGGACAAGCCCGCCGACGTGGCGGCGCAGATCGCGGCCGCGGACCTGGATCTGGTCGGCGGGCACGTGGAGGACGCGTTCGGGCGGCTCGTCGAGACCGTGCGGCGCACGGCGGGCGAGGACCGGGACGCCGCGCGGCTGCGGCTGCTGGAACTCTTCGAAGTCGTCGGCGCCGAGGACCCGCGTGTCACCGCGGCGCGCAGAGCGCTTGCGAGGGCCTTGTTCTGACCAGTCGCTAAACGCCAGGGCCTGTTATGCCCAGGTGAAAGATTTGCCGACAGAGGTGCACGGCGGCCGCGCTTTACCAAATCTTGGTAATCGCGGTCGCTGTTACTTGGAGTAAGTCAGGGCCGCTGTTCTGTCGGGTTCTGTCCCTTCTTCGGATGTTTCGTCATCTCCCTTTGCGCCACGAAGAGTTGCCAGCCGATGCCCGCCCGTCGTGGTTCGGTTATCCCGCCGTTACTGCCGAGTAACGAACCCCCTTGCGGGGGAGGCGAGAATGCACCACGATCGGCGACGCTCGGTCCATCGCCGTACCCGACAACCAGCCGGGGATACGGGTGTCCGTGGGTCCCCACCGAGCAGGAGCCGGCGGCAGTGGCGTCGGCTCCTGGACAGGGGGGTCTCCGCTGAAGCGGAGCCTGTCCGGCAGGTTGTGCGTGATGCGTGTCAGGCGCGACCAGTGGTTGTCGCTCGGGGGTGATCGCCAGTGATTGGGGCGCGATTCGCGCCTCCGAGCTCGGGCGCTCTCCTTCCCGAGGACGTAGCACTTCTCCCATCCCTGCCCGGCAGAGCCGCCGACCGGTGGTGATTCGGGGTCAGGAGATGTACGTCCGAGAAGGAGGAAATATGGAGTCCCAGGTGCGTGGCGGGACCAGATGGAAGCGGTTCGCTGTGGTCATGGTGCCCAGCGTCGCCGCGACGGCAGCGATAGGCGTGGCCCTGGCGCAGGGCGCACTGGCCGCGTCGTTCAGCGTGTCGGGACAGTCGTTCAAGGTTTCGGCCGACGAGCTTCACGGCAACGGCTTCGCGCAGTACGGAGCGATCGACTCCGGCTACACGCTCTCCGGTGAGAAGACGATTCACCCGGTGGCGGTCTCGTCCTTCAAGGACGCGACGATCAAGAACCTGTGCCAGTCGGTCGTGACCCCGAACATCCCGATTCTGGGATCCGTCAGCCTGACGCTGACGGCGGGTAACAGCGACGACAAGAAGAACCAGGTCTCCGCCGACAATCTGTACATCGATGTCGCGGACCTGGAAGCCAAGGGCGGCGCCGTCTTCCATGGCATCGACATCGGTGTTGCCGCGGGCGACACGGGTGCCGACAAGGGCGGCAAGGGCCCCGGCATGAAGGGCGGCAAGGAGCAGGCCAACCCCTACGGCTTCGCTCAGCAGGCCACCGGGGCGGACCTGTACGGCGTGCAGCAGACGGCGTGGGCGACCACGGCCGGCACCTTCACCCTTCCCGGGCTGAAGATGAAGCTGCAGACGGGCACGCACGAGTGCTACTAGGCACTCGGTGACGGGCGGGGGGAGCCGACGGCGCCTCCCGCCCGTACCAATCTCCGGTCGCGATTCACACACCCCCCACATCTCCATCGCACCACACCCTCACCACAGCAACGCTGCACCTGGGAGCTGTTTTCCATGAGCGCCGAGACTCCTGCCGTATCCGGCCAGTTCACCCGCCGGAGGCTGCAGTTCCGCGCCTGGCGGGGCACCCGGCCGTTCTGGGCCGGCCTGTTCGTCATGCTCGGTGGCTTTCCGATCATGTACTTCCCGTATGCGCACTTGCAGGTCGGACACCTGACCCTGGCGATGGCCACCACCGCCGGCGCCGGCTCCCTGATCATCGGTGTGCTGCTCGTCGTCCTGGGCATCAGCCTCTGGTTCCAGAAGCACATCCGCACTTTCGCCGGTGTCGCGGCGATTCTGCTGGGTCTGGTGTCCCTTCCCGTCTCCAACTTCGGCGGATTCATCGTCGGCTTCCTGTTCGCCCTCATCGGCGGGGCGATGGCCGTGTCGTGGGCGCCGGGGAAGTCGCCGGAGCCGCAGACGGCCGAGGAGGCCGGCGGGGCACAGGGCGGCGCCCCGGAGAGCGGGTACGGCAAGACGGTGGACGGAATGGTCGCGCCGAACGATCTGTCAGGAACGAGCCCGGCCAACGGGGCGAACGGGAGGCACAGTGCCGGCTGACGAGGTGACCGACGGGACTGACGTGGACGCGTCCCGTGCGAGAACCGGGCCGCGCCACGCGGCCCCCAGGAAGCCGCTGTTCACCAGGTTCCACATGCCGGCGGGCAAGGCGATGGCCCTGGCGGCGATGCCGACGGCGGTCTTCATGGGGGTGGGGATCAACACGGCGTTCGCCCGTGCCGACGACCACTCGCCGTCCAAGAGCATGTCCGTGGACGAGTACCAGAAGTGCGTGGAGGCCCTGGACCCCCAGGACTCCAAGGACGCTTCGGCCTCGCCGTCGCCGTCCGCCTCGGCGAGCGCGTCCGAGTCGGCGGACACACCGGATCCGACGTCGTCGGCCTCCGCGGACAAGCCGTCGGACGGTACGCCGGGCAAGACCTCTTCGTCGGATTCAGGTTCCGACGACGAGGGCACGCCCAAGCCGTCCACGTCCTCCACGGGCGCGTCCGGTGGTGGTACGTCCACGCCGGACCCGTCGGCCTCCGAGGGTGGCGGCCTGCTGGGCACCATCGGGGACACCCTGTCGGGCGTCCTCGGCGGCCCCCACTCCGGTTCGAGCTCGTCGTCGAGCACGAGCCCCGCGCCGTCCGCCTCGGCCTCCGCGACGAAGGACTCGTCCTTGTCCGGTGCCGTGAAGGACACCACCAAGAAGGTGACCGACACCGTCAACGACACGGTGAAGGACACGACGGACACGGCGGGCAAGGCGGTCTCGGAGGTCACCAAGTCGGCCGACGACGCGGTGAAGTCCGTGGCGTCCGCGGCCGGCACCCCGTCCCCGGGCTCCACCGAGCTCCCGGACGACTGCGTCGCGGCCACCGACGACGAGGGCGGCGTCGAGAAGATCACGGCCCTGCCGGACGCCCCGTGGCACCTGCAGGCCAGCTCGCTGCTGCTCAAGGGTGCCGACTACCAGGGCGTCGTGAAGGTGCGCACGGCCAACGGCACCGTCAAGAAGGTCCTGAAGTACGTCATCTCCAACGGCACCGACATCGGCGACCTGCACCAGCTCGTCGACGGTCAGAAGGGCGAGACGTACCACGTCCAGGCCGCCAAGGGATCGACCTCGACGATCCGCGACGGCAAGACGGTGATGTACACCGAGAGCATCTCCGGCAATCTGCTGGGGCTGATCCCGGTGACGTTCAGCCCGGACAGCCCGCCGCCGCTGAACATCCCGATCATCTACTTCACCAACGTGAAGGTCACGCAGGCCGGCCAGTTCGGCGGCACGCTGACGGTGCCCGGCATGCACCAGTACGTCACCGGTGGCTGAGCACTCCCCAAGACCTGTCCGGGAGCCGCACAAAGAGCCGTGGCCCGGTCCCCCTTCGCGAAGGGGGACCGGGCCACGGCTCTTTGTGCGGGACGGCGCGCGCAGCGTCAGCCGCGGTGCTCCCTGCCCAGGTGGTGCACCCGGACCATGTTCGTGGTGCCGGGGACACCGGGCGGGGAGCCGGCGGTGATGACCACGATGTCTCCGTCGTCGAACCGCTTGAGCCGCGTCAGCTCCTGGTCGACCAGCTCGACCATCTCGTCGGTGCTGTTCACGAACGGCACGACGTGCGACTCCACGCCCCAGCTCAGCGCCAGCTGATTGCGGGTTGACTCGTCCGTGGTGAACGCCAGGATCGGCTGGCAGGCCCGGTAGCGGGACAGCCGGCGGGCGGTGTCCCCGGACTGGGTGAAGGCCACCAGGCCCTTGCCGCCGAGGAAGTCGGCGATCTCGGCCGCGGCGCGCGCCACCGAACCGCCCTGTGTGCGCGGCTTCTTGCCCGGCACGAGCGGCTGCAGACCCTTGGAGAGCAGTTCCTCCTCGGCCGCCTGCACGATCTTCGACATCGTCTTGACGGTCTCGACCGGGTACGCGCCCACGCTCGACTCGGCGGACAGCATGACCGCGTCGGTGCCGTCCAGGATGGCGTTGGCGACGTCGGAGGCCTCCGCGCGGGTCGGGCGGGAATTGGTGATCATCGACTCCATCATCTGAGTCGCCACGATCACCGGCTTGGCGTTGCGGCGGCACAGCTCGATGAGCCGCTTCTGCACCATCGGGACCTTCTCGAGGGGGTACTCGACGGCCAGGTCGCCGCGGGCGACCATCACGCCGTCGAACGCCATCACGACGTCCTCCATGTTGGCCACCGCCTGCGGCTTCTCCACCTTGGCGATGACCGGGACGCGCCGGCCCTCCTCGTCCATGATCCGGTGGACGTCCTTGACGTCGTTGGCGTCGCGTACGAACGACAGGGCGACCATGTCGCAGCCCATGCGCAGCGCGAACCGCAGGTCGTCGATGTCCTTCTCGGACAGCGCCGGGACGTTCACCGCCGCACCGGGCAGGTTGATGCCCTTGTGGTCGGAGATGACGCCGCCCTCGATGACCATCGTCTTCACCCGCGGGCCCTCGACGTCCAGGACCTTCAGCTCGACGTTGCCGTCGTTGATGAGGATCGGGTCGCCCTTGGAGACGTCGCCCGGCAGGCCCTTGTACGTCGTACCGCAGATGTGCTTGTCGCCCGGGACGTCCTCGGCGGTGATGGTGAACTCGTCACCGCGCACCAGCTCGACGGGACCCTCCGCGAAGGTCTCCAGGCGGATCTTCGGGCCCTGCAGATCGGCGAGGACACCGATGGCCTTGCCGGCTTCGGCGGCCGCGGAGCGGACACGGACGTACCGCGCCTCGTGCTCTTCGTGCGTGCCGTGGCTGAAGTTGAAGCGGGCCACGTTCATGCCGGCCTGGATCAGCGCTACGAGCATTTCATGGGAGTCGACCGCGGGGCCGAGCGTGCAGACGATTTTCGAACGGCGCATGGGGGCGATCCTATCGGTTTGTTTCGCTACGGAATATTCCGTCTGGCGGAAGACACAAATGGGCGGGTTCGCGCTCAGGCGAGAGCCGTCGAATAGGTTCAGCTGCCCTTTCCGACCAATGCGTAGGTCTGTGTGGCGATCTCCAGTTCCTCGTCGGTGGGCACGACGGCGACCGCCACCCGCGCGCCGGCGGGCGAGATCAGCCGCGGCCCGTCGCCGCGTACCGCGTTCAGGTCGCCGTCCACCGCGAGACCCAGTCCTTCGAGGCCCGCGACGGCAGCCTCGCGCACCGGGGCGGCGTTCTCGCCCACCCCCGCCGTGAAGGCGATCGCGTCCACCCTGCCGAGTACCGCGTAGTAGGCGCCGATGTACTTCTTCAGCCGGTGGATGTAGATGTCGAAAGCGAGCCGCGCCTGAGCGTCGCCCTCGTCGATCCGGCGCTGAATTTCCCGCATGTCGTTGTCGCCGCACAGACCGAACAAACCGCTCCTCTTGTTGAGGAGAGTGTCGATCTCGTCCATGGACATTCCGCCAACACGCTCCAAATGGAAGATGACGGCAGGATCCAGGTCACCGGAACGCGTCCCCATCACGAGCCCCTCCAGGGGTGTGAGCCCCATGGAGGTGTCCACGCACCGTCCGCCCCGGACCGCCGAGGCGGACGCACCGTTGCCCAGATGCAGCACGATGACGTTGACGTCCTCCGGCGCCCTGCCCAGCAGCCTTGCCGTCTCCCGGGACACGTAGGCGTGCGAGGTTCCGTGGAACCCGTACCGGCGGATCCGGTGCCGGTCCGCGATCTTCGTGTCGATCGCATAGCGCGCGGCCTGCTCCGGCATGGTGGTGTGGAACGCCGTGTCGAACACGGCGACCTGCGGCAGGTCCGGACGGAGCGCCATCGCCGTGCGGATACCGGTGAGATTGGCCGGGTTGTGCAGCGGTGCCACGGGGATCAGCCGCTCGATCTCGGTGAGCACGGCGTCGTCGATGACGGTGGGCTCGCTGAAGAACATGCCGCCGTGCACCACGCGGTGGCCGATGGCGGCCAGCTCGGGCGAGTCGAGGCCCAGCCCGTCCCTGGCCAGTTCCTCGGCGACCGCCTTGAGCGCCGCCTGGTGGTCCGCGATGGGGCCGTTCTGCTCACGGGTGTCGCCGGTGGCGGCCACCGTGTGCTTGATCCGCGACGTCTGCTCGCCGATGCGCTCGACGAGGCCCGTGGCCAGCCGGCTGCTGTCGCGCATGTCCAGCAACTGGTACTTCACCGACGAGGAGCCGGAGTTGAGGACGAGTACGTGGGTCGGGCTCACCGGTCTGCCTTCTCGACGGGGGTCTGGGCCTGGATCGCCGTGATGGCGACGGTGTTGACGATGTCCTGGACGAGAGCGCCCCGGGACAGGTCGTTGACGGGCTTGCGCAGCCCCTGCAGCACGGGGCCGACGGCGATCGCGCCGGCCGAGCGCTGCACGGCCTTGTAGGTGTTGTTGCCGGTGTTGAGGTCGGGGAAGATCAGCACGGACGCCTGTCCTGCGACGTCCGAGCCCGGGAGCTTGGTCGCCGCCACGCTGGGCTCGACCGCGGCGTCGTACTGGATCGGGCCCTCGATCATCAGGTCGCCGCCGCGCAGCCGCACCAGCTCGGTGGCCTCACGCACCTTGTCGACGTCGACGCCCGAGCCGGAGGTCCCGGTGGAGTACGACAGCATCGCGATCCTCGGTTCCACCCCGAACTGCCTTGCCGTGACGGCCGACTGGACGGCGATGTCGGCGAGCTGCTCGGCGTTCGGGTCGGGGTTCACGGCGCAGTCGCCGTAGACGAGCACCTTGTCCGCGAGGCACATGAAGAAGACGGAACTGACGATCTTCGCGTCAGGCTTGGTCTTGATGATCTCGAAGGCGGGCCGGATGGTGGCGGCCGTGGAGTGCACCGCCCCGGACACCATGCCGTCGGCGAGCCCTTCCTCGACCATGAGCGTGCCGAAGTAGTTCACGTCGGCGACGACGTCGTACGCCAGCTCGACCGTGACACCCCGATGCGCGCGCAGCCGGGCGTACCTCTCGGCGAAGGTGTCGCGCATCGCGGAGGTGGCGGGGTCGATCAGCTGGGCGTCACCGAGGTCGATGCCGAGGTCGGCGGCCTTCTTGCGGATCCCGTCGATCGGCCCGAGCAGCGTCAGGTCGCAGACGCCCCGGCGCAGCAGCACCTCGGCGGCGTGCAGCACGCGCTCCTCGGTGCCCTCGGGGAGCACCACCCGGCGCTTGTCGGCCCGCGCCCGCTCCAGCAGCTTGTGCTCGAACATCATCGGCGTGAGCCGGTCGCTGCTCGGGGCGGACACCCGCTGGAGCAGGTCGGCGGTGTCGACGTACCGCTCGAACAGGCCGAGCGCGCGCTCCGCCTTGCGCGGGGTGGCCGCGTTCAGCTTCCCTTCCAGGGAGAAGAGCCGGGCGGCCGTGGGGAAGCTGTTGCCGGACACGGAGAGCACCGGTGTGCCCGGGGCGAGTCGGTCGGCGAGGGAGAGGATCCCTTCGCCCGGCACCTCGTCCAGAGTGAGCAGCAGTCCGGCGATCGGCGGATTGCCCGCGCTGTGGGCGGCGAGTGAGCCGACGACCAGATCGGCGCGGTCGCCCGGCGTCACCACCAGGCAGCCCGGCGTCAGGGCGCTCAGGAGGTTGGGCAGCATGGCGCCGCCGAAGACGAAGTCGAGGACGTCGCGCGCCAGGCCCGCGTCGTCGCCGAGGACCACCCGCGCATCGAGCGCCTGGGTGATCTGCGCGACCGTCGGCGCGGAGAGGGCGGGGTCGTCGGGAAGCACGTAACAGGGGACGGGGAGCCGGGAGTCGAGCCGCTCGGCGATCTCGTCCCGGTCCTCGCCGGCCACCCGGTTGGCGACCATGGTGAGGACGTCGCAGCCCAGTCCGTCGTACGCCCGGTAGGCGTTGCGCACCTCGGCCCGTATCGACTCGGTGGTCTGGCCGCGTCCACCCACCACCGGGATCACGGACGCCCCGAACTCGTTGGCGAGCCGGGCGTTGAGGGACAGCTCGTCGGGGAGCTGGGTGTCCGCGAAGTCGGTGCCGAGGACGAGGACCACGTCGTAGTCGCGGGCCACCAGGTGGAAGCGGTCGACGAGTGTGGACACCAGCTCGTCCGTCCCCTGCTCGGCCTGGAGCGCGGACGCCTCGTGGTAGTCCATGCCGTACACCGTCGTCGGGTCCTGCGACAGCCGATAGCGGGCGCGCAGCAGCTCGAAGAGGCGGTCGGGGCCGTCGTGGACGAGCGGGCGGAACACGCCCACCCGGTCGACCTGCCGGGTCAGGAGCTCCATGACTCCCAGTTCGACGACCTGGCGGCCGTCGCCGCGGTCGATCCCGGTCACGTACACGCTGCGCGTCACGCGTGCTCTCCGTTTCGTCTCTCGTGCGGGGTGGCGGGCAGGGGCGCGGGCGGCCCTCCGGTCGTTCCGCGCCCTCTCCTGCGGCCGGGGCCGAGGCGGGCGTCACTGACCGGCTCTGCATGATTTTGTGAGGTTCTGCGGCACGCGACTGTCGTCCATGGGGGGTCGGCAGAACCCTCTTGACAATACCCCTGAGGCTGGATAAGGCGCCCGTCAGCATCCCGGGATCAAGGGCTCGGCGCAAGACGGGGTGCGGGCGCGGCACCCGTCTGTGTGCCGTGAAACAATCGGATTGGCTCACCGGAATCAACAGCGAGCAGGAGACACAGCACGATGCGCATCGGAGTACTCACCGCAGGCGGCGACTGCCCGGGCCTGAACGCAGTGATCCGGTCGATCGTGCACCGGGCGGTGGCGCAGTACGGCGACGAGGTGATCGGCTTCGACGACGGCTACCGCGGTCTGCTCGACGGTCACTACCGCACGCTGGACCTCGACGCGGTCAGCGGCATCCTGGCGCTCGGCGGCACCATCCTCGGCTCCTCGCGGCTGCAGCGCGACCGCCTGCGCGAGGCCTGCGAGAACGCGTCCGACATGATCCGCGACTTCGGCATCGACGCCCTGATCCCGATCGGCGGCGAGGGCACGCTGACGGCGGCGCGCATGCTCTCGGACGCGGGCCTGCCGGTCGTCGGCGTGCCCAAGACGATCGACAACGACATCTCCTCGACGGACCGCACCTTCGGTTTCGACACGGCGGTGACCGTGGCCACCGAGGCGATGGACCGCCTGAAGACCACGGCCGAGTCCCACCAGCGCGTGATGGTCGTGGAGGTCATGGGCCGCCACGCCGGCTGGATCGCGCTGGAGTCGGGCATGGCGGCGGGCGCCCACGGCATCTGCCTCCCCGAGCGCCCCTTCGACCCCGCCGACCTGGTCAAGATGGTCGAGGAGCGCTTCGCCCGCGGCAAGAAGTTCGCGGTGGTCTGCGTCGCCGAGGGCGCGCACCCCGCCGACGGCACCATGGACTACGGCAAGGGCGAGATCGACCAGTACGGACACGAGCGCTTCCAGGGCATCGGCACGGCCCTCGCGTACGAGCTGGAGAGGCGGCTCGGCAAGGAGGCCAAGCCGGTCATCCTCGGCCATGTCCAGCGCGGTGGTACGCCGACCGCGTACGACCGGGTGCTCGCGACCCGCTTCGGCTGGCACGCGGTCGAGGCGGCGCACCGCGGGGAGTTCGGCAGGATGACGGCGCTGCGGGGCACGGACGTGATGATGGTGCCGCTCGCGGAGGCGGTCACCGAGCTGAAGACGGTGCCGAAGGACCGGATGGACGAGGCGGAGTCGGTCTTCTAGGAGCCGGTCCTCGGGTTCTCCCACGACCGCCGCGCCCGTTGATCACCGGCGGCGGGACGGTCTCGCTTGCGCCGGTTCCCCGGTGCCGGGGACCGCGTGTATCGGTGGCGTATCAAAAATCGCATACGCCACCGCAACGGCCATGCGTCTGCGATGGGGGCATGAACCACAACGCATCCCCGTCGGCGCCGCCCCGCCGGATCCTGCTCCTCGGCCTTGCGATCCTCGGTACCGGGAGCGCCGTGTTCGTCGTGCGGCGGCCGCTCATGATGTCCGCCCCGATGTGCATGACCGGGCGGTGGCACGGCTGCTTCGGCACGTTCAACGGTGTGGTGCTCATGACGCTCGTCGCACTGCCGTTGGCCGCGCTGGTGGTGTGGGCTCTGGCGCACGTCCGGCGCGCCGCCGGTGTCCCGCCGGCGAGGGCATGGCGTACGTCACTGGCCGAGGTGGGCATGGTCCACGGGACGGTGCCGCTCGTATGGCTGACGATGATGCCGGGCGCCGGTCCCGGTGTCGCTCCCCGTCGGGTGAGCCTGGTACCGCTGCGGGACCTGGTCACGATGGGTCCGCTCGGGATCGTCGGCAATCTGCTGGTCTTCGCGGCGCTGGGGTTCTTCGCCCCGATGCGGTTCGCGGCCCTGGCGTCCGTGCCGAGGGTCCTGGCGCTCGGGGCCGGCTGCTCGGTCCTGGTCGAGACCGCGCAGTACGTCCTGTGGCTGGACCGGGTGTCCTCCGTGGACGACGTACTGGTCAACGCCGCCGGCGCCGTGCTGGCCGCGTCGGCGTCGCGCCGCTGGTGGCGCACGGCGGCGCAAGCGGCGTCGGACGAGCCTCGGCCCGCGCCGGCGGCGGCCGTCTGACCCCGCGTGCCCGGTGTGCACACGTCTTCGCATACGGCGGCGATATGTGCGAGTGCCTAGGCTTCGGACATGCGCGTACTGATCGTGGAGGACGAGCCCTACCTGGCCGAAGCCGTCCGTGACGGTCTGCGTCTGGAGGCGATCGCCGCCGACATCGCCGGCGACGGCGACTCCGCCCTGGAACTGCTCAGCGTCAACTCCTACGACCTCGCGGTCCTCGACCGGGACATCCCCGGCCCCTCCGGTGACGAGGTCGCCCGGCGCATCGTCGCCTCCGGCAGCGGCATCCCGATCCTCATGCTCACCGCCGCCGACCGGATCGACGACAAGGCCTCCGGGTTCGAGCTCGGCGCCGACGACTACCTCACCAAACCGTTCGAGCTGCGGGAGCTCGTCCTGCGGCTGAGGGCGCTCGACCGCAGACGCGGGTACGCCCGGCCCCCGGTCCGCGAGATCGCGGGCCTGCGGCTCGATCCCTTCCGCCGGGAGGTCTTCCGCGACGGACGCCATGTCGCGCTCACCCGCAAACAGTTCGCCGTGCTCGAGGTCCTGGTCGCCGCCGAGGGCGGGGTCATCAGCGCCGAAGAGCTGCTGGGACGGGCCTGGGACGAGAACGCCAACCCCTTCACCAACGCCGTCCGCATCACCGTCTCCGCACTGCGCAAACGGCTCGGCGAACCATGGATCATCACCACGGTGCCGGGCGTCGGCTACCGCATCGACACCGGGCCCGGCACCACTCGCCCCGGCACTGCGCATGCCTAGGCGCCCGGGGCTCAGCGTCCGGCTGAAACTCACCGTCAGCTACGCCGGGTTCCTCGCCGTCGCCGGTGCCCTGCTGATGGGCGTCGTGTGGGCGTTCCTGCTGCGTTATGTCCCCGACACGTCCAGGGGCCTTCTGGGGATCTCGCCCAACCGCTATCTCCTTGTGCACACCTTCGCCCCCGCCGCGGCCGTGGCGATGGCGTTCCTGCTGCTGTTCGGCCTGGTCGGGGGATGGATCCTCGCCGGCCGGATGCTCGCACCGCTCACACAGATCACGGATGCGGCGCGGACGGCCGGGAACGGATCGCTGTCCCACCGGATCCGGATGAAGGGCCGTCAGGACGAATTCCGCGAACTCTCCGACGCGTTCGACTCGATGCTCGAACAACTGGAGTCGCACGTCGACGAGCAGCGGAGATTCGCCGCGAACGCCTCCCACGAACTGCGCACCCCGCTGGCCATCTCGCGGACGCTCCTCGACGTCGCCCGCAAGGACCCCACACAGGACCGGGGCGAACTCATCAGCCGCCTGCAGGCTGTCAACACGCGCGCGATCGACCTCACCGAGGCCCTGCTGCTGCTCAGCCGCAGCGACCGCGGGAACTTCGTCCGCGAGAGCGTCGACCTCTCCCTCGTCGTCGAAGAGGCTGCCGAAACCCTGCTCCAGCTCGCCGAACGGCGCGGGATCACGCTCGACGTCACCGGCCGGGCGACACGGACCAGCGGCTCGGCGGAGCTCCTGCTGCGGATGGTGACGAACCTCGTCCAGAACGCCATCGTCCACAACCTCCCCGACGGCGGCACGGTGACGGTCCACACGGAGGCGCACGGCGGCACGAGCGTGCTGCGGGTGGAGAACACGGGCCGTCGGCTCCCACCGGAACTGGTGTCGACCCTCATCGAACCCTTCCAGCGCGGAACGGAACGCGTACGCACCGACGAACACCCCGGCGTGGGCCTCGGCCTGGCCATCGTGCACAGCATCGTCCGCGCCCACGACGGGACCCTCGAGCTCGCCGCGCGCCCCGCCGGCGGTCTTCTCGTCACGGTCCGGCTGCCCGGTACGCCGTAGGCGTCGTCCCGGAGCGGCCCCCCTGAGTTTCCGGAACCCGCCGTCCTGCGCAAGGGGTTCGCGCTCGTGCCGACCGCCGGGGAGATCACGGACCGACTGACCGCGCCCCCGGCCGCGTCAGCCGGCGAGGGCCGCCGCCCGCCCCTCGTGCTCACCCCTTGACGGCCCCGCCCAGTGCGAATCCGCCGCCGAGGCGCCGTGCGACGAGCACGTACAACAGGATCACCGGCGTCGAGTAGATGACGGAGAACGCTGCCAGCTGGCCGTACGCCACCATTCCCCGGTTGCCGAAGAACTCGTTGATGCTCACCGACGCCGGCATCTGGTCCGGGGTCAGCAGCAGCATGAAGGGCACGAAGAAGTTGCCCCACATCGTCACGAACGAGAACACCGTCACCACCGCCACCCCCGGACCCATCAGCGGCAGCACGATCCGCACGAGCGACTGCATCGGCGACGCGCCGTCCGTCCACGCCGCCTCCTCCAGCTCCTTCGGCACTCCGTCCATGAAGTTCTTCATCAGCCAGATGGAGAATGGCAGTTGCGAAGCGGCGAAGAACAGGATCGTGCCCTGCATCGTGTCGATCAGATCGACCTGCACGAACAACGCGTAGACCGGGACCATGATCGCCGTGATCGGCAGGCTGGTCGCGAACAGGATCGTCAGCAGGAAAGGCCGGTTCAGCCGGGACCTGAAGCGCGACAGCGGGTACGCGGCGAGGGCCGCGCACACCACGGTCAGCAGCGTCCCCCCGCCGCACAGGATCAGGCTGTTGAGCAGCGGTGTGAAGGTGATGTCGGGTTTGAGGATGGCGTCGAAGTTGTCCAGGGTGATGCCGTCGGGGGCCTTCACCCGCAGGTCCGCCTGCGGGTCCACCGAGGAGAGGATCACCCACACGAGGGGCAGCGCGAACGCGGCGGCCGCCACCAGCAGACCGGTGTCGGCCGCCAGACGGCGCCCCGTACGGCGGGTCGCGAGCGTGGACGCCACCTCACACCTCCGTTCGCAACAGTCGCATGTACATGACCGAGAACACCGAACCGACGAGCAGCAGCAGCAGCGCCACCGCCGTTCCGTACCCGATCATGCTGTTCTGGAAGGCCTGTTCGTACATGAACAGGGGGAGGGTCTGGCTCTTGTTGCCGGGCCCGCCCCTCGTCATCACCCAGATCAGCCCGAAGACCGAGAGTGTCTGGAGCGTGTTCAGCATCAGGTTCGTGCCGATGGACCGGCGGATCATCGGCAGCGTGATGTGCCACAGCCGGCGGGGTCCGCCCGCGCCGTCCACCTCGGCCGCCTCCGTGATCTCCTTCGGGATCTCGTTCAGGGCCGCCGAGTAGACCAGCATGGAGAACGCCGTCCCCCGCCAGACGTTCGCGAACGAGACGGCCAGGATCGGCAGGGTGTAGAGCCAGTTCTGGGACGGGAGGTGCAGCGCGTCGAGGATCGCGTTCAGGGTGCCCTCCTTGCGGAAGAAGGCGTAGAGCAGAAAGCCCGCCACCACCTCCGGCAGCACCCAGGCCGTGATCACGACCCCGCCCGTCAGAGTGCGCACCGGCTTCGACGCCCGTTGCATCAGTGCCGCCAGGGCGAGCCCCAGCGTGTTCTGGCCGACCAGAGAGGACACCACGGTGAAAACGAGCGTCAGCCAGACGGCGTTGAGGAAGGCCTCGTCCCCGGACGCCGTACGGAAGTTGGCGAAGCCGACGAAGGACGAGTGCGCCTGGCCCGTGAGTTGCAGGTCCGTGAAGGCGATGTACGCGCAGTAGGCGATCGGGCCCGCCAGGAAGAGCAGCAGCAGGACCACGGCGGGGGCCACCGGCAGCGCACGGGCCAGGGAACGGCGCGGATCGCTCACTTCTGTACCACTTGGTTGTCGGTCGCCGCCTTGAGCGCCTCGTCGTAGTCGCTCGCCGCCTTGTCCACCGAGGCGTCACCCGTCGTCACGCTCTCCATGGCCTCCTGGATCGCGGTGGACACCTTCGGGTACGCCGGATAGGCCGGGCGGTAGTGGGTGCTGCTCACCAGGTCCGTGAAGAACTTGATCCCGGGCTGCGCCTTCACGTACGCGGGGTCGGACGCCACGTCCTTGCGGACCGCGATGCCGGAGTTGGCGATGTACCACTTCTGCGCGTTGGCCTTGGTCTGCATCGTCCGGATGAACTTGAAGGCCAGGTCCGGGTTGCCCGCCTTGGCGGGGATCGACCAGGTCCAGCCGCCGGACATGCTCACCTTGCCGGGGGCCTGGCCGTGCTGGGTGGGCATGTAGGCGAGGCCCAGCTCCTTCGACCACTCGGGCCATTCGTGGCCGCTGCCCTGCAGCCAGTCCTGCGGGAGCCAGGAGCCGTCGAGGTCGATGGCGAGCTTGCCCTTGGGAAGCAGCTCACCGCGCACGATCGTCTGGATGTTGGGGTCGAGGGCCTGGGAGACGTCCGTGCCCAGCTTCTCCTGGTACACGGTGTGGACGAATCCGAGGGCGTCCTTGAAGCCCTGGCCGCCGGCGACCCACTTCTTGGTCCCCTTGTCGTACAGGGGGTCCGACGTGCCGTCGCCCGTCCCGTACAGGAGCATCTCGAAGCCCTGCATCGTGGCGGCCTCACCGGCGGGCTTGCCGGTGTAGACGTTGAGGGGGGTGACGCCGGGGACCTTCTCCTTGACCGTGCGGGCGGCGGCGAGGACGTCGTCCCAGGTCTTCGGCTGCCAGTCGGCGGGCAGTCCGGCCTTCTCGAAGATGCCCTTGTCGAACCAGAGCCCACGGGTGTCGGTGCCGTCCGGGACTCCGTACGTCTTCCCGTCCTCGGCCTTGGCCGCGGCCTTCGCCGTGTCGATGAACTGGTCCCAGTCCTTCCACTTGGCGAGGTAGGGGTCGAGGGGTTTGAGGTAGCCGCTGGTGATGTCCGAGTTGATGAGGAAGGTGTCCTCGTAGACGAGATCGGGAGCCGTCTTCGGCGAGCGCAGCATCTGCTGGAGCTTGGTGTAGTACTCCGAGTCGGGGGCCTTGATGGGGACGAGCTCGACCTTCTTGCCGGGGTTCTCCTTCTCGAACTGCTTCTTGATGCCGGCGAGATAGTCGTCCATCACATGGATCGAGTTGTCCGTCGACTGTTTGAAGGAGATCTTCACCGTGTCCGGGTCGCTGCCGGACCCGCTGCCGCACGCCGTGAGCGTGGGAGCGGCGAGGGAGACGGCGAGGAGTGCGGTGAGTACGGAAGTGGAACGGAAGCGGGCGGCGGTGGGGCGCACGGGCACGACCTCCTACTGGCCTACATCGTTGTCGGCCGGGACGACTGCCGTGTGAAGGTAAGAGGAGTGGTCTCGTCAGGTCAATGAGTGTGCGGGGGATACTTCGCCCGTGACCTGCGCTCCGGTTGCGGCGGCACCCCGCGGCGCCCGTCCGCCCTTCGAACTCCCCTTCCATCAACGGGACTTCTCGGCCCCCCGCACCCATCGGTAGACCAACTCGGGCCGCCCCACCTGACCGTAGAGCGGACTGCGTCCGGCGCGCCCCGCCTCCACGAGGTGTTCGAGATACCGGCGGGCCGTGATCCGTGAGATCCCCACGCTCTCGGCGACCCCCGCGGCGGTGAGTCCCTCCTCACGCTCCCGCAGCACGCTCGTCACCCGCTCCAGCGTCGGAGCGCTCAGCCCCTTGGGCAGCGCCGCCGGCCCCGGCGCCCGCAGCGTCGCCAGGGCCCGGTCCACCTCGTCCTGCCCGCTCGCCTCGCCCGCCGCCTCGCGGAACTCCGCGTAGCGCACAAGACGGTCCCGCAGCGTTGCGAAAGTGAACGGCTTCAGCACGTACTGGACCACCCCCAGCGAGACCCCTTCCCGCACCACGGCCAGATCGCGTGCCGATGTGACGGCTATGACGTCCGCCTGGTATCCGGCGGCCCGCAGCGAGCGCGCCAGCTGCAGTCCGTGCACATCCGGCAGATGCAGGTCGAGCAGCAGCAGATCCACCCGTGTACGGTCGAGCAGCCGCCGTGCCTCCGCGCCGGTGTGCGCGGTGCCGACCGCCGTGAAGCCCGGGACCCGGCCGACGTACATGATGTGCGCGTCGGCGGCCACCGGGTCGTCCTCGACGACCAGGACGCGGATCGGCTCGGTCATGCGACACCTCCTGACAGGGCGGCCCCGGCCTCCGGCACCGCCGGAGCGTGCACCCTCACCGTGGGCAGGGGCACCCGCACCGCGAACTCGGCCCCGCCTGCGGCCGCCTGCGACACGGTCAGTGTGCCCTCGTGCCGGCGGACGGTCTGACGGACCAGGGCGAGGCCCAGCCCACGGCCGCCGGAGGCGGTCGCGGGCTTGGTCGACCAGCCGCGCTCGAACACCGCCTCCATGTGCGACGGATCCACGCCCGCGCCCGTGTCGCAGACGCGCAGAACCAGGCCGGAGTCGTCGGTGCACGCCGTCACGGTGACCCGGGCGCCCGTCGTGCCCTGAGCGGCGTCCATGGCGTTGTCGATCAGGTTGCCGAGGATCGTCACCAGATCCCGGGCGGGGAGGGACGGCGGCAGCAGACCGTCGTCGATCCGGCTGTCGTCCGACACCACCAGCTCCACACCCCGCTCGTTGGCCTGCGCAGCCTTGCCCAGCAGCAGGGCCGCCAGGACCGGTTCGTTCACGGCTGCGACGACCTGGTCCGTCAGGGCCTGGGCCAGTTCCAGCTCGGCCGTGGCGAAGTCGACGGCCTCGTCGGCGCGGCCCAGCTCGATCAGCGAGACGACGGCGTGCAGCCGGTTCGCCGCCTCGTGCGCCTGGGAGCGCAGCGCCTGGGTGAAGCCGCGTTCCGAGTCCAGCTCGCCCGTCAGGGACTGGAGTTCGGTGACATCGCGCAGGGTGACCACCGTGCCGCGCCGCTCGCCGCCGGAGACCGGGGAGGTGTTCACGACCAGGACACGGGTGGCGGTCAGATGGACCTCGTCCACCCGGGGCTCGGAGGACAGCAGCGCCCCCGTCAGCCGGGCCGGCAGACCCAGCTCCGCCACCGAGCGGCCCACCACCTCGCCGCTCACCCCGAGCAGTTCCCGGCCGCCGTCGTTGATCAGCGCCACCTGGAACCGGCCGTCCAGCATCAGCAGGCCCTCGCGCACGGCGTGCAGTGCCGCCTGGTGGTAGTCGTGCATCCGGCTCAACTCGGTCGCGTTCAGGCCGTGGGTGGAGCGGCGCAGCCGCGCGTTGATCACATAGGTGCCGATCGCACCCAGCGCGAGGGCGCCGCCCGCGACACCGAGCAGGGTCGTCACCTGTTCCTGGACCCGTGCCGTGACGGTGTCGACCTTGATCCCGGCGCTCACCAGGCCGACGATCCGGCCGTCGTCGTGGATGGGCGTGACGGCGCGCACCGAAGACCCCAGCGTGCCGGTGTAGGTCTCGGTGAACGACTCGCCCGCCAGCGCGCGGGCCGTGTGGCCGAGGAAGTGCTCGCCGATCCTCGCGGGATCCCGGTGCGTCCAGCGGATCCCGCGCGGGTTCATGATCGTGACGAAGTCGACGCCGGTGTGCTGCTGGACCTCGGTCGCGAACGGCTGGAGCGTGCTCGTGGGGTCGGGGGTGCGGATCGCCGCGCGGACGGACGGGGCGTCCGCTACCGAGCGGGCCACGGCCATCGCCTGGCGGCCGGCCGCGTCCTGGGCCTGGCCGCGGTCGCTGAGGTAGGTGAAGGTGGCGTACCCCGCGACGAGCACCGCGATCAGCACGGCCTGCATCGCGAACAGCTGGCCGGCGAGGCTGCGGGGGCTCGGGAGGGTGGGGACGCGCATGCGTTCAGTCTGCCTTGCGGCTCCAGCTCTCCATATAAGCGTGAACTAAATGAACGGAAGGGTGACCGCCGTCACAGGGCGGGAGATAGTCACCGCATCGCCGGGGAGCACGCCGCCCCTCGGTCAGCGGGAGCACATCTCCCGTTTCCCCCGGACGTGAGCCGCACGCCGGAAGATCCGACGACGTCGTCGAGGAGGGCAGCCGTGGCCAGCACACCCCCAACGGCATCCGCCGCGCCCGCGGTCAAGCGGGACCGCACCCACTATCTCTACATCGCGGTGATCGTCGCGGTGGCACTGGGCATAGCCGTGGGCCTCATCTGGCCCGATGCCGCGGTCGAGCTCAAGCCCCTCGGTACGGGCTTCGTGAACCTGATCAAGATGATGATCTCGCCGATCATCTTCTGCACGATCGTGCTGGGCATCGGCTCGGTGCGCAAGGCCGCCAAGGTCGGCGCCGTCGGCGGTTTCGCGCTCGGCTACTTCCTGGTGATGTCCCTGGTCGCACTCGCCATCGGCCTGGTCGTCGGCAACATCCTGCACCCCGGTGAGGGTCTGCACCTGACGAACGCGATCAAGGACGCGGGTCACGCCCAGGTGTCGGCGGACGCGCTGCCGCCGGTCGACTTCGTGCTCTCGATCATCCCCGTCACCTTCGTCTCCGCCTTCACCGAGGGCCAGGTCCTGCAGACCCTCCTCATCGCGCTCCTCACCGGGTTCGCCCTTCAGGCGATGGGACGGGCCGGTGTTCCGGTGCTGCGCGGCATCGAGCACATCCAGCGGCTCGTCTTCCGCATCCTCGCCATGGTCATGTGGGCCGCCCCGATCGGTGCGTTCGGCGCGATCGCCGCGGTCGTCGGTTCGGCCGGTCTGGACGCGCTCAAGAGCCTGGCCGTGCTGATGCTCGGCTTCTACATCACCTGTGTGCTGTTCGTCTTCGTCGTGCTCGGCGCGCTGCTGCGCGTCGTCGCGGGCCTGAACGTGTTCACGCTCCTGAAGTACCTGGGCCGTGAGTTCCTGCTGATCCTGTCCACGTCCTCCTCCGAGTCCGCGCTGCCGCGGCTCATCGCGAAGATGGAGCACCTGGGCGTCAGCAAGCCGGTCGTCGGCATCACCGTCCCGACCGGCTACTCCTTCAACCTCGACGGCACCATGATCTACATGACCATGGCGTCGCTCTACATCGCCGACGCGCTGGGCACACCGCTGTCGGTCGGCGAGCAGATCCCGCTGCTGCTCTTCCTGCTCCTCGCCTCCAAGGGCGCGGCGGGCGTCAGCGGCGCCGGCCTCGCCACGCTGGCCGGTGGCCTGCAGTCCCACAAGCCCGCACTGGTCGACGGCGTCGGCCTGGTCGTCGGCATCGACCGCTTCATGAGCGAGGCCCGCGCCCTGACGAACTTCGCGGGCAACGCCGTGGCCACCGTCCTGATCGGCACCTGGACGAAGGAGATCGACAAGGAGCGCGTCCAGGAGGTGCTCGCCGGCCGGCTGCCCTTCGACGAGCGGACGCTGCTCGACGAGAACGAGTCGGCCACTCCCGCCGAGCCTTCCGGGGACGGCGGCGAGAGGGAGCTGGCCAAAGCGTAGGCGTTCCGCCGGGGCGGCGGGGCCACGCGGCCCCACGCCCTCCGGCGGCGCGCTGCGCACCTGAACGCCGGGCGCCCGGCCCTGCCTGAACCCGGGCCGGGCGCCCGGGACCACAGAAAGACCGCCGAGCGGCCGTGCCTCCCCCCGTGGGCCCGGCCGCTCGGTCCTGCCCGGGTCCGCCCGCCCGGTGCTCCGGCGGGCGTCACCCTCGACGCCCCGCGAGCGCTGCCGAACGGAACCCGCTGACCTGCCGCGGAACCTCGTGCCCCGCTCCTACGTCTCGTAGGGCATGCACTACCGTGCCGTGCCGTACGGACCCGGCACGGCACCTTCCGCGGGAGGCACGGGGGTATGAAGATCGACTGGGACCGGCGGACCTGCGCACGCCGGGGACATGTGACCTACGCGCCGGAGGACCCCCGGCTTCGGGTGCGGCTGCGCGCCGACAGCGCGCTGGGCGAGATGTGGCGGTGCCTGCGCTGCGGCGACTTCGTCCTCGGTGAGCCGCACGGCTCGGGGCCGGCGGCCGAGGCGCCGCTCGTGCCGCGCGGCAAGGTGCTGCGCGACCTGTTCATCCTGCGCTTCCTCGCCGCCGAACGGGCCGTGCGCGGTGTGTTCATCGTCCTGGTGGCGGTCGCCGTGTGGAGGTTCAGCAACAGCCAGGACGCGGTACGGCGGCTCTTCAACGAGTATCTGGACGTCCTCCGCCCCGTCTTCCGGCACTTCCACTACGACCTCGACCACTCGCCCGTGGTCGGCACCATCCAGAAGACCTTCGGCTACCGGCACTCCACGCTCCTCCTGGTCGCCGGGCTGCTGCTGGCGTACGCGCTGGTGGAGCTCGTCGAGGCGGTCGGGCTCTGGTACGCCAAGCGCTGGGCGGAGTATCTGACGGTCGTCGCCACGGCGGCCTTCCTCCCGCTGGAGGTCTACGAGCTCACGGAGCACGTCAGCGCGTTGAAGATCGCCACCCTGGTGCTGAACATCCTCGCCGTCCTCTACATCGCCATCGCCAAGCGGCTGTTCGGGCTGCGCGGCGGACGCAGGGCGTTCGACGAGGAGCGGCGGAGCGCATCGCTGCTGGAGGTCGAGGAGTCGGCGGGGCTGGCGGGCGCACGGTAGGTCCCCGGACCTCGCGAGCTCCTCACGAGGCCTCGGCCGCGTACCGCCAGAAGTCGCGCATCAGGGCGGTGGGGCTCGGGTTCTCCATCGCGCGCTGGGTGAGCAGGATCGCGACCGTGCCGGTGGCCGGGACGATGTGCGCGGTGGTGCCGGTGCCGCCGACCCAGCCGTAGCGACCCGGCACGGTCCACGGGTCGGTGGTCGCGATGTCGACCGAGCCACCGTAGCCCCAGCCCTGTCCCTCCAGGAACAGCGTGCTCGAGGCGCGCTGCTCCGGGGTCAGATGGTCGGTGGTCATCCGGCGCACCGACTCGGCGGTCAGGACACGGCGTCCGTCCGGCGCGGTCCCGCCGTTCAGCAGCATCCGGCCGAAGGCCAGCCAGTCCGCGGCCGTTCCGGCCAGTCCGCCCGCTCCGGAAAGGAACGCGGGCAGGCTGCTCCAGGCGCCGTCCGGGGTGTCCGTCGGCTCCAGGCCGCCCTTGCCGTCCGGCTGGTAGGCGGTGGTGAACCGGTGCCGCCTGGCGGCCGGCACCTCGAATCCGGTGTCGGCCATGCCGAGCGGTGCGAGGATCCGCTCGGTCAGAACCTCGGGAAGCGGGCGGCCGGTGGCGCGGGAGATCAGGATCCCCTGGAGGTCCGAGCAGGTGTTGTAGAGCCAGGCGGTGCCCGGCTGGTGCAGCAGTGGCAGACGGGCCAGTCCGGCGAGCCAGGTGTCCGGGTCGGGGAGGCCGGCCGGGGTGCGGCCGTCCTTGTGCACGGCGAGCAGTGCCTTGACCTGCGGAAGGGAGAAGTCGTCGGGGAAGCCGTATCCGGCGCGGAAGGTCAGCAGGTCGTCGACGGTGATCGGGCGGGTGGCGGGCACCACGTCCTGAAGCGGACCGGCCGGCGTACGGACGACCGCGGGCTGGGCCAGCTCGGGCAGCCACTCCGAGATCGGGGCGTCGAGGGCGAGGGTGCCGTCGTCGACGAGGGTCATGACGGCGGCGGCGACGACGGGCTTGGTGATCGAGGCCAGCCGGAAGACGGCGTCCGGAGGCATCGGGGCCGATGCGGTGGCGTCGAGGAAGCCGACCGCCGCGGTCTCCGTGCTGCCGTGACGGTCGATCAGCGCCACCGCGCCCGGGGCCCAGCCCTTGTCGACATACGTCTGGAGGAGGTGGTGCAACGTGGTCATCGATCCGTCCGCCTTCGTCGGGGGCTTTGGGAGACGAGACCGCCGGGGCGGGCGGAAATCATCGGTGCGCCCGGACACCGCGGTCGACGGGGGTCTCCGGCCGGCCGATCGGGCGCGGAGAGCAGCCCCACCGCCGTCGTCCTCGGCGAACTGGCCGCTGCCTTCCAGGTCCCCATCTCCGTCCGGCTCGCCCCGGCCGAGGCCAGTGGGGTGCACCGGACGGCCGACGCCACGGAGTGGCACGATCCGGCCACCGGATATCGCCGGCGCCAGATCACCGGGCCGCGCTTCCCGGCAGACATCGCCGAGGTCCGCCTGCCGCCCGGGGCCCGCGTGTCGTATCCGGCGGCATCCCTGGCCTTCCAGCGGGAGGCCGTCTGGGGTGCTCGACGGCCGGCTGACCTTCCACGAGGGCGATGTGGTGCATGAACTCGGCCCGGGTGACTCGATCGAAGTCGACGGACCCGTTCCGTGCGTCTTCGCCAACACCGGCGATGCCGAGTGCCGCTATGCGGTCATCCTGGCCCGCGCCGAAGGGCCGTGATCCTTCCCTGCATCCGGCAATTCCCACGGCGTCAGTGCCCGGCCCCACGACGACGACGTCGATCGTCCCGTCGTCCCCCGGTGGGGCGCGAGTGGGCGGGCCGCCCGGCCCGAGCGCTTCCCCTGACCCCGGCGTCAAGGATTACGGTCGAACGCATGCGAATCGGCGAGCTGGCGGCGCGGGCCGGTACCACCACACGGGCCCTGCGGTACTACGAGTCGCGGGGGCTGCTGCCCGCGCGACGAACCGGCAACGGGTACCGCACCTATGACGATCGGGATCTGAAGCTGCTGCGGCAGATCCGCACGCTGCAGGACTTCGGGTTCGACCTGGAGGAGACGCGGCCCTTCGTGGAGTGCCTGCGGGCCGGGCACCCGGAGGGTGACTCGTGCCCGGCGTCGCTCGCGGTCTATCGGCGCAAGCTGGACGAACTCGACACGCTCATCGGCGAGTTGCAGGCGGTGCGGGCGCAGGTCGGCGAGCAGTTGGTGAGGGCCGAGCGGGCGCGTGCGGCGCTGGCCGCCGACGCGGCGGTTCCGGGTGGTCCGGAACCGGAGTGCGAGCTGGGAGGACGCAAGCAGTGATCAGGGCGGCAGGCGTGACCGAGGTGACGGACGCGGACTTCGAGACCGAGGTGATCGGGGCGGACCTTCCCGTGCTGGTGGAATTCACCGCGGACTGGTGTCCCCCGTGCCGGCAGATGGGGCCGGTGCTCACCGACCTCGCGGCCGAGGAGGAGGGCCGGCTCAAGGTGGTGCAGCTGGACGTGGACGCCAATCCGGCGACGACGAACGCCTACAAGGTGCTGTCGATGCCCACGTTCATGGTGTTCCGCGGCGGTGAGCCGGTGAAGGCGATGGTGGGGGCGCGGCCCAAGCGGCGGCTGCGGGAGGAACTGACCGACGTGCTCTGAGCCGTCTGCACGAAGAAATCCCCCGAGCAATTGCGCTCGGGGGATTTCTCTGCGTATATTCAATGATTCGCGACTTCAATGATTCGGTCGCGAAGAAGTTCAATGCGCACAGTATATCCGGGCGGGAGCGGAATTGTCAAACACCGAATTTCCAGACGACGACTTGCGCCGGGAACAGGAATTCATCGACGCGTTGTATGCGCGCGTGGACGTGCTGCGCGGCGACACCGAGTCCTCCGTCGAGGACGCGCTGGCGCAGGGCGACAAGCCCATGCAGGCCCGGCTGGAGCGGGACATCCTCGTCGCCGAACGCTCGGGACTGCTCGCGGCGCTCAACGCCGTGGACGGGGCGCTCTGCTTCGGCCGTATCGACCTCTCCTCCGGGCAGAGCCACCACATCGGCCGCATCGGGCTGCGCACCGACGACGCGGACCGGACACCGGTCCTGATCGACTGGCGGGCCGAGGTCGCCCGGCCCTTCTATCTGGCCACCGGTCACACCCCGATGGGGCTGCGCCGGAGGCGGCACATCGCCACCGAGGGGCGCCGGGTGACGGCCCTGCACGACGAGATCCTCGATCTGAGCGACCGCGAGCGCACCGGACACGAGGACCCGACGGGCGACGCCGTGCTGCTCGCCGCGCTGAACTCGGCGCGCACCGGCCGTATGAGCGACATCGTGCAGACCATCCAGGCAGACCAGGACCGCATCATCCGCGCGCCGTACCGGGGCGTGCTCGTGGTGGAAGGCGGCCCCGGCACCGGCAAGACCGCCGTCGCCCTGCACCGGGCGGCCTACCTCCTCTACGAGTACCGGGAGTTGCTCGCCCGCCGCGCGGTCCTCGTCGTCGGCCCGAACCCGGCGTTCCTCGGGTACATCGGCCAGGTGCTGCCCTCGCTCGGTGAGACCGGCGTCCTGCTGGCCACGGTGGGGGAGTTGTTCCCCGGTGTGAAGGCGAGGACGGCAGACACCCCCGAGGCGGCCGCCGTGAAGGGGCGCGCCGACATGGCCGACGTCCTCGCCGCCGTCGTACGCGACCGGCAGTCGCTGCCCGACCCGGTGATCGCCATCGCTCACGACCGCGAGGTCCTGATGCTCGACGACGGCCTGGTGAACATGGCCCGCGAGCGCACCCGTGCCGCCCGGCTGCCGCACAACGAGGCGCGCGAGCACTTCGAGGGCCACATCCTCAACACGCTCACCGACATGGTCGCCGAACGCATCGGCACGGACCCGTACGACGGGTCCAGCCTCCTCGACCCGAGCGACCTCACCCAGATCCGCGACGAACTCGCCGAGAACCGCGAGGTGTGGTCCGCGATCGACTCGCTGTGGCCGCGGCTGACGCCGCAGCGGCTGGTCGCCGACTTCCTCGCCGATCCCGGGGGCTATCTGTCCGACGAGGACGCGTCCGCCGTCCGCCGCCCGGTCACCCGCGCCTGGACCACCGCCGACGTGCCGCTGCTCGACGAAGCGGCCGAACTGCTCGGCGAGGACGACCGGGTGGCGAAGGCGCACGCGGAGCGCGAGCGGGAGACACAGGTGGCGTACGCGCAGGGCGTGCTGGACGTGTCCTACGCCTCCCGGACGTACGAGTTCGAGGACAAGGAGGAGGGCGACCCCGAGGGCTCGGAGGTGCTGTCCGCGCACGACATCATCGACGCCGAGCGGTTCGCCGAGCGGCAGGAGGAGGCGGACCACCGCAGCGCCGCCGAGCGAGCGGCGGCCGACCGCACCTGGGCGTTCGGGCACATCATCGTCGACGAGGCGCAGGAACTCTCGCCGATGGCGTGGCGCCTGCTGATGCGGCGCAGTCCGACGCGCTCGATGACCCTGGTCGGGGACCCGGCGCAGACGGCCGAGGCGGGCGGTGTCGGATCGTGGTCGGAGATCCTCGAGCCGTATGTCGGGGACCGCTGGGAGCACACACGACTCGGCGTCAACTACCGCACGCCGTCCGAGATCATGGAAGTGGCGGCTGCCGTGGTCCGCGCGGAGAACCCCGGCTTCGAGCCTCCGAGTTCGGTGCGGTCCACGCGGGTACGGCCCTGGGTGCGCGCCACCGACGACCTGCCCTCCGCGGTGGAGAAGGCGGTCGAGGAGCTGACCGCGTCCCTCACGGGCCCGGAGCCGGAACGGGATGAACCGCAGGAGCGGGACGGCACCCCCGCGGGCAGGCTCGCCGTGATCGCCCCGCGCGAACTGCACCGGGCGCTGGCCGTGCGCCTCGAAGGGGTGACGGCAGGCGAGGAACCGGATCTGACCCGGACCGTCGTCCTGCTCGACCCCCGCCAGGCCAAGGGGCTCGAGTTCGACGCTGTCCTGGTGGTCGAACCCGGACGCTACGGCACGAGTGATCTGTACGTGGCGCTGACCCGGGCGACGCAGCGGCTGGGTGTGCTGCACACCGGCAAGCTGCCGAAGGCGCTGGGGGCCGGGCTGTCCGAGCGGCCCGACTCCTCCGCCTGAACGGGCTGCTCCCGGGTGTCCGGAAGCCGGATCACGGCTTCCGGACGCCCGGGAGTGACGACGTCACGCCGGGCGGAGCCAGAGTGTCGCCAGCGGGGGCAGGGTCAGCCGCAGGCTCGCCGGGTGGCCGTGCCAGGGCGTGGGCTCCGGCTTCAGCGGGTCGGGGTTGTGGATGTCGCTGCCGCCGTACTTGGCCAGGTCGGTGTTGAGCAGTTCGTGCCAGGCGGGGATGTCGTCGGGGACGCCGAGGCGGTAGTCGTGGCGTACGACGGGGGAGAAGTTGGACACGGCCAGCACGGGTGTGTCCTCGTCGTCGTAGCGCAGGAACGCGAACACGTTGTCCTCGGCGGCGTCCCCGACCGTCCACCGGAATCCGGAGGGTTCGGTGTCCCGCTGCCACAGGGCCGGGGTGCGCAGGTAGACGGCGTTCAGGTCGCGTACCAGGTCGCGTACGCCGCGGTGGTCGGCCTGTGCGCCGTAGGCCGGGTCCAGCAGCCACCAGTCGGGGCCGTGGGCCTCGGACCATTCCGCGCCCTGGGCGAACTCCTGTCCCATGAACAGGAGTTGCTTGCCCGGGTGGGCCCACATGAAGCCCAGGTAGGCGCGGTGGTTGGCGCGCTGCTGCCACCAGTCGCCCGGCATCTTCGACACCAGCGAGCGCTTCCCGTGCACGACCTCGTCGTGGGAGATCGGCAGCACGTAGTTCTCGCTGTAGGCGTACACCATCGAGAACGTCATCTCGTGGTGGTGGTACCTGCGGTGGACCGGCTCATGACTCATGTACTGCAGCGAGTCGTGCATCCAGCCCATGTTCCACTTCAGTCCGAAGCCCAGACCGCCGAAGCCGCTCGGGCCCCTGTGGTGCGTGGCGCGGGTGACGCCGTCCCAGGCGGTGGACTCCTCGGCGACGGTGACGACGCCGGGGCAGCGGCGGTAGACGGTGGCGTTCATCTCCTGCAGGAAGGCGACCGCGTCCAGGTTCTCCCGGCCGCCGTGCTCGTTCGGGCTCCACTGACCGGGCTCGCGGGAGTAGTCCAGGTAGAGCATCGAGGCGACCGCGTCCACCCGCAGCCCGTCGATGTGGAACTCCTCGCACCAGTACACGGCGTTGGCGACCAGGAAGTTGCGCACCTCGCGCCGGCCGTAGTCGAACTCCAGGGTGCCCCAGTCCGGGTGGGCGGCCCGCAGCGGGTCCTGGTGCTCGTACAGGGCGTGCCCGTCGAACTCGGCCAGCGCCCAGTCGTCGCGCGGGAAGTGCGCGGGCACCCAGTCCATCAGGACACCGATACCGGCCTGGTGCAGCGCGTCGATGAGGTACTTGAAGTCGTCGGGGCCGCCCAGCCGGGCGGTGGGCGCGTAGAAGCCGGTGACCTGGTAGCCCCAGGAACCGCCGAAGGGGTGCTCGGCGACCGGCATCAGCTCCACATGCGTGAAGCCCAGCTCCTTCACATACGCGGGAAGCTGCCCAGCGAGCTGACGGTAAGTCAGCCCCGGCCGCCAGGACGGCAGATGCACCTCGTACACGGAGAACGGCGCCCGGTGCACCGCGGTGTCCGCGCGATGCGCCAGCCACTCCCCGTCCCCCCACTCGTGATGCGACGCATGCACGATCGAGGACGTGTTCGGAGGAGTCTCCGTACGGCGCGCGAGCGGGTCGGCCCGCAGCGTCCTGGACCCGTCGGGCCGGGTGATGTCGTACTTGTAGAGCGCGCCCTCGCCGACGCCCGGCACGAACAGCTCCCAGACACCGCTCGAGCCCAGCGAACGCATCGGGTGGCCGGTGCCGTCCCAGAAGTTGAAATCACCGGACACGCGTACGCCCCGGGCGTTCGGCGCCCACACCGAGAAGCGGGTGCCGGTCACACCCTGGTGGGTCATCGGGTGGGAGCCGAGCACCCGCCACAGCTCCTCGTGCCGGCCCTCGCCGAGCAGGTGCAGATCGAACTCACCGAGGGTGGGCAGCAGGGCGTAGGCGTCCTCGGTGTCCTGCACCGAGCCCTCGTACTCCACGAGGAGCCGGTACGACGGGACGTCCCGAAGCGGCAGCAGCCCGGAGAAGAAGCCGTCACCGTCGTCGTGCAAGGCGGCCCGAAGGGAGTCGGCGACGACGGTGACGGAGAGCGCGTACGGCCTGAAGGCCCGGAAAGCGACCCCGCCGGGCACCGGGTGTGCGCCGAGCACCCCGTGCGGATCGTGGTGGGTGCCGGCGAGCAGCCGTTCACGGTCCTGAGCGGCGACGGCGGGGGAGAGGACCACGTCCTGTCCCGCAACGCCGGTCGGTACCGCAGGCGCCCCGGCCACGGGGGCCGCCGCTGAGTCCTGCTCGACCGCCTCACGTGCCATCGGCACCGTGGCCGGGCGGCCCGCGCGGGTCCCGACCGGGGACGCCGGGCCGGCGGAACCCCGGTGTGCCGAGGTCCTCGCGTCCGCTGCCTTTCCTGCGCCCGCCTTCTTGACCGCGGCCTTCCTCGCCGGAGCCGCTTCGGCGGTTCGTGCGGCGGCGATCGGGGCGGCTGCCGTCCCCGCCGTGGTCTTCACCGGGGCCGCCTTCTTGGCGGAAGCCTTCTTCGCCGGCGCCTTCTTCGCAGGCGCCGTTTGCGCCCCGGTCCGTTCGGCCGCGGCCTTCTTCAGCGCGGCCGTCGCCTTCTGCGTTCCGGTCGCCGCCTTCTTCGCCACCGCCTTCTTCTTGCCGGCCGCCGACTTCCCGGCGGCGGCTGCCGCCTTCTTCCCGGCGGTCGCCTTCTTCGCACCGGTCTTCTTCGGACCGTCGCCGTTGTTCTTCGTACTGTCGTCGGACGGAGGACGGGGGGTCACGGACGGGGCCTCCTCGGCAGGGGGTTGGTGGTTCACGGTGTGACGCCGGCGGACAGGCGGTGTATCGCGGCCATCGGCACGGGCAGCCAGTCGGGGCGGTGCCGGGCCTCGTACACGACCTCGTAGACGGCCTTGTCCGTCTCGTACGCGCGCAGCAGGACCGGTTCGGTGCGTGGATCGTGCTCCGCGACGTCCGCGTACCCGGAGCAGTAGGCGGCCCGGCAGGAGTCGGCCCAGTCCGCTGCCGGGGGCCCGGCCGAGTGCGCGGCGTAGTCGAACGAGCGGAGCATTCCCGCGATGTCCCGTACCGTCGGCTGCGGCATCCGCCGCTCGGCCAGCGGCTTGGACGGCTCGCCCTCGAAGTCGATCAGTGACCAGGAGCCGGACGGTGAGCGCAGGCACTGGCCCAGGTGCAGATCGCCGTGGATGCGCTGGGCGGTCCAGACGTGCCCCTCGGCGGCGAGGTCGGCCAGCGCCTCGAACGCGGAGCGCAGCCCGGGCGCGTACGGCCGCAGCGCGGGCACCGCCTGTGCCGCCGCGTCCAGACGCTCGATCATGCCGTCGGCGAGCAGCCGTATCCGGGCGTGGCCGAGGGTGACCGTCGGCAGGGCGCGGGCCAGCGCCAGATGCACCTCGGCCGTCGCCCGCCCCAGTGCCCGTGCCTCCCCGGTGAAGTCCTCGCCCTTGGCTAGTTCGCGCAGCGCGAGTTCCCAGCCGTCGGTCGCACCGCGCAGATAGGGCTGGAGCACGCCGAGGACGTAGGAGTCGTCGAGCCCGTCGAGGTCGGCCAGCAGCCAGCCGGCCGGCGCCGGCACCCAGGGGCTGTTCTCGCGCGCGAGCATCAGCGGAAGCTCCAGGTCCGGGTTGGTGCCCGGGACGAGGCGCCGCAGAAGCTTGAGGATGAACGTATCTCCGTATACGACAGAGGAGTTGGACTGCTCCGCGGTCACCACCCGCGGCGTCAGTCCTTCCCCTATCGTCTGGTGCGCGTCCCCCTCGAAGCGCAGCCGGCCGATACGGGCGCGGCTGCGGATCGCCTCCAGGAGGACGGACGTGGCCCGGGCGTCGTACAGCGCCTCGTAGACGGTCCGCCCGGCGAGCGGTCCGTCCTCCGGGTGCCCGATGAGTGCGGGCGCCAGCCGCGGCGGCAGTGCCTCGCGCACCCCGATCAGCAGCTGGTAGCAGTCGCCGGGGTGCGGCACGGCACCCTGGGTCGGTACGTCGGGTTGATGGGCCCGCACGAGCAGATGGAGCAGGCTCAGCGTGCCCCCGGGCGGCAGCAGTTCGGTGGCCGCCACCAGGGAGAACCCGGTGACGGGGCGGCCTTTGCCCGCGAACCAGCGCTGACGCGGCAGCCATTCCCTGAGCAACGGGTCCAGGGAGGCGAGCAGACCGGGCTGGGTCGCGGCGGGGTGGGTGACGGCTTCCGGCATGGCGTGCGTCCTTTCCCCGGGGGGCGGTCGGGGTGTCACTGGCTGCGTGCCCCGGGCGGGGCGGTGGAAACCGCCCCGCCCGGCCACTACACGGGGTCCTTGCGGAGTCGGAACCAGTAGAAGCCGTGGCCTGCGAGGGTGAGCAGGTAGGGGAGTTCGCCGATGGCGGGGAAGCGGACTCCGCCGATGAGTTCCACCGGGTGGCGGCCGTTGAAGCGGCTGAGGTCGAGTTCGGTGGGCTGGGCGAACCGGGAGAAGTTGTGCACACACATCACCAGGTCGTCCTTGTACTCGCGCAGGAAGGCCAGCACGGCCGGGTTGGAGGACGACAACTCCGTGAAGGAGCCCAGACCGAACGCCGGGTTCTGCTTACGGATCTCGATCATGCGGCGGGTCCAGTGCAGCAGCGAGGACGGCGACGACATCGACGCCTCCACGTTCGCCACCGGGTAGCCGTAGACCGGATCCATGATCGTGGGCAGGAAGAGCCGGCCCGGATCGCACGAGGAGAAGCCCGCGTTGCGGTCCGGGGTCCACTGCATCGGGGTGCGGACCGCGTCCCGGTCCCCGAGCCAGATGTTGTCGCCCATACCGATCTCGTCGCCGTAGTACAGGATCGGCGAGCCGGGCAGCGACAGCAGCAGCGCGGTGAACAACTCGATCTGGTTGCGGTCGTTGTCCAGCAGCGGAGCCAGCCGTCGGCGGATCCCGATGTTGGCGCGCATACGGGGATCCTTGGCGTACTCCGCCCACATGTAGTCGCGTTCCTCGTCGGTGACCATCTCCAGGGTCAGCTCGTCGTGGTTGCGCAGGAAGATGCCCCACTGGCAGTTGGAGGGGATCGCCGGGGTCTTGGCCAGGATCTCCGAGACCGGATAACGCGACTCACGCCGCACCGCCATGAAGATGCGCGGCATGACGGGGAAGTGGAAGGCCATGTGGCACTCGTCGCCACCACTGCCGAAGTCCCCGAAGTAGTCGACCACGTCCTCCGGCCACTGGTTCGCCTCCGCCAGCAGCACCGTGTCCGGATAGTGGGCGTCGATCTCCTTGCGCACCCGCCGGAGGAACTCGTGCGTGGCGGGCAGATTCTCGCAGTTGGTGCCTTCCTGCTGGTAGAGGTAGGGGACGGCGTCGAGGCGGAATCCGTCGATGCCCAGGTCCAGCCAGAATCTCAGCGCGGAGATGATCTCCTCCTGCACGGCCGGATTCTCGTAGTTGAGGTCCGGCTGGTGGGAGAAGAAGCGGTGCCAGTAGTACTGCTTGCGGATCGGGTCGAAGGTCCAGTTGGAGGCCTCGGTGTCCACGAAGATGATCCGCGCGTCCTGGAACTGCTTGTCGTCGTCGGCCCATACGTAGTAGTCGCCGTAGGGGCCGTCGGGATGGGCGCGCGATTCCTGGAACCACGGGTGCTGGTCGCTGGTGTGGTTCATCACGAAGTCGATGATCACGCGCATGCCGCGCTGGTGGGTGGCGTCCACGAACTCCACGAAGTCCGCCAGATCACCGAACTCCGGCAGCACCGCCGTGTAGTCCGACACGTCGTAACCGCCGTCCCGCAGCGGCGACTTGAAGAACGGCGGCAGCCACAGGCAGTCCACACCCAGCCACTGCAGATAGTCCAGCTTCGCGGTCAGCCCCTTCAGATCACCCACACCGTCGCCGTTGCTGTCCTGGAAGGACCGGACCAGGACCTCGTAGAAGACGGCACGCTTGAACCACTGCGGATCACGGTCCGCGGCGGGAGTGTCCTCGAAGGTGTCCGGGACGGGCTCGTTGACGATCATCGTGTGGGTGACCCTCCGGTCTGCAGTGAGGACGGTCGCAGGACGGTCAGCACGTGCGCGGGAGCCTCGCCCGGCGAAAGACGCACGTAGTTGGTCCTGCCCCAGTGGTAGGTGACACCGGTGAGCTCATCACGCACCGGCACCGACTCGTGCCAGTCCAGACCGAGCCGCGGCATGTCCAACGACACCGTCGCCTCCTGGGTGTGGTGCGGATCGAGGTTCGCCACCACCACAACCGTGTTCGAACCCGAACGCTTGGAGTAGACGATCACCTCGTCCTTGTCCGCGTGATGGAAGTGCAGGTCCCGCAACTGCCGCAGCGCCGGACTGGCCCGCCGGATCGCGTTCAACCGCGTGATGAGCGGTGCGATGGTGCGTCCCTCACGTTCGGCCGCTTCCCAGTCCCGGGCCCGCAACTGGTACTTCTCGGAGTCCAGGTACTCCTCACTGCCCTCCCGCAACGGCACGTTCTCACACAACTCGTAACCCGAGTACACCCCCCACGTCGGCGACAACGTCGCCGCCAGCACCGCCCGCACCTCGAACGCCGCACGCCCCCCACCCTGCAGATACGCATGCAGGATGTCCGGCGTGTTCACAAAGAAGTTCGGCCGCAAGTACGACGCCGACTCCCCCGACAACTCCGACAGATACTCCGTCAACTCCGCCTTCGTGTTCCGCCACGTGAAATACGTGTACGACTGCTGGAACCCCACCTGCGCCAGCGTCCGCATCATCGCCGGCCGCGTGAACGCCTCCGCCAAAAAGATCACATCCGGATCCCGCCGGTTGATCTCCCCCAGCACCCGCTCCCAGAACACCACCGGCTTGGTATGCGGATTGTCCACCCGGAAAATCCGCACCCCATGCCCCATCCAGAACCGAAGGACCCGCAACGTCTCCGCCACCAGCCCCTCCATGTCCGCATCGAAGAACACCGGATAGATGTCCTGATACTTCTTCGGCGGATTCTCCGCATACGCGACCGACCCGTCCGCCCGATGCCTGAACCACTCCGGATGCTTCTCCACCCACGGATGATCCGGCGAACACTGCAACGCGAAATCCAGCGCCACCTCCAACCCCAACGACCGCGCCCGCCCCACGAACCACACAAAATCCTCGACCGACCCCAGATCCGGATGCACCGCATCGTGACCGCCCTCCGGCGACCCGATCGCCCACGGCACCCCCACATCCCCCGCACCCGCCGACACACTGTTGTTGCGCCCCTTGCGGAACGTCGACCCGATCGGATGCACCGGCGGCAGATACACCACGTCGAAACCCATCCCCGCGATCACCGGCAACCGCCGCGCCGCCGAACGAAACGTCCCGTGCGGACGCTCCACCGTCCCCTCCGACCGAGGGAAGAACTCGTACCAGGAGCCGAACAACGCCCGCTCCCGCTCCACCACCACCCCCCGCACCTCCGAACACGACACCCCCTCACGCAACGGAAACCGCCCCAACACCCCACCCACCTCAGGCGTCAACGCACCCGCCAGACGAGCGGCCGCCGGACGGCCGGTGTCCCGCAGGGCGTCCACCGCGGCCAGGAGGGCCTGTCGTCCGTCCTCGTCCTCCGGGACGCCGGCGGCCGCGCGTTCGTAGAGCCGTGCGCCTTCCTCCAGGACCAGTTCGGTGTCGAGACCGGCAGGGATCTTGATCTCGGCGTGATGCCGCCACGTGGTGACCGGATCGCCCCACGCCTCAACGGCGTAGGTCCACCGGCCCTCGCTCGGCAGGGAGACGGTGGCGCCCCAGCGGTCGGTGCCGGGGGCCAGTTCGCGCATCGGGGTCCAGGGGCCGGGCCGGCCTTCGGGGTCTGCGAGGACGACATTGGCGGCGACGGCGTCATGGCCCTCGCGGAAGACCGTGGCGGAGATCTCGAACTCCTCGTCCACCACCGCCTTGGCCGGACGCCGGCCCTGGAGGACGAGGGGGCGTACGTCGAGTACGGGGATTCGCCCGATCGTGGGACCGGTGTCCGGGGGCGGAGTGGGACTCGGGCCCGCGGAGGGTGCCCGCGGGGCGGCGGGCACGGCGTCGGCCTGCTCCAACGAGGAGGTGACGGTGCTGTTGGTCGAGGGTGCCGGCGAGTGGTGCGTCGGGGGCATGACCGCTCCTGTCCGCATCGACGTGGGTGGGCGGATGAGGGTGTCGGAAGACGGGGCAAGCGGGGCTACCGGAGGAGCCTTCCCACCCGGTGCGGGTGGGCATTCCGGCACTTTGTTAACTACTCACGCGTATGTCTACCTTCAAGACCGGCCGCATCCGGAACGGCGAAAAGGTCCGGCCCCGCCCTCAGGGGCGAGGCCGGCAAGGTTACGCGTGTCCGGTTAATTCTTCTTTACGCCTGTCCGTTCGACTGTCGGTCAGGGATTGGCCACGTGCAGCAGCCTGTCGGGTGATCCGGTCCCCGCGTTCTTCACCCTCCCGCGCACCGCCTGCTGCACCAGTGCCCGGCTCACCTGTGCCGGAGTGGCCTTCGGATGTTTGGCGAGATAGAGCGCCGCCGCCCCCGCGGCATGCGGTGCCGCCATCGACGTACCGGACAGGGTCGCCGTGGCGGTGTCGCTCGCGGACGAGTCGGAGGTGATGGCGACGCCGGGGGCGAACAGGTCCAGGCCCGAACCCCAGTTGGAGAAGACCGCCCGGGTGTCCTTCCGGTCGCCGGCACCCACCGTGATGGCCTGGGGGACGCGGGCCGGGGAGTACAGACCGGCCGGGAGCCCCTCGTTGCCGGCGGCGACCGTGTAGCTGACGCCGGAGGCGATGGAGTTGCGCACGGCCGCGTCCAGTTGGGTGCTCGCGTAGCCGCCGAGGCTCAGGTTGGCCACCGCGGGCTTTCTCGCGTGCCTGGTGACCCACTCGATGCCGGCGATCACCTGCGCGGTGGTGCCCGCGCCCTTCGCGTCCAGGACGCGCACCGCGACGACCTTCGCCCGCTTGGCGACCCCGTACCGGGTGCCCACGGCGGTCCCGGCGACGTGCGTGCCGTGCCCGTTGGCGTCGGACGCGGTCCTGTCGTTGTCCACGAAGTCCCAGCCGTAGCCGGCCCGGCCGCCGAAGTCCTTGTGCGAGATGCGGATCCCGGTGTCGATGACGTACACCGTCACGCCCGCGCCCGCCGGTTCGGGCCAGGTGTAGCCGTGGTCGAGCCGCTGGTTCGGCTGGTCGATACGGTCCAGGCCCCACGAGGGCGGGTTCTTCTGGTAGTGGTCCAGGGTGACTCTGGTGTCCTGGACGACCGATGCCACGTGGGAGTCCGCCGCCAGGCGCCGGGCCTGCCGCTCGTCGACTCTCACCGCGTACCCGTTGAGGGCGGTTCCGTAGGTCTGGCTTATTTTCGCCCCGTACTTCTCGGCGATGCTCCTGCCGAGTGCCGACGGGGCCTTCGTTCCCCCCTTGAGCGTGACGATGTAACTTCCGCTGACTGTGCCGGGGCCACCGGCGCCCAGGACGACCCCCTCCGGGGCGGCCTGCGCGGTCGGGCTGAGGGCCGAGAGCGCGGCGACCGTGGTGACCGCGGTGAGGCTGCCTGCCCAGCGCAGACGCGCGTTTCCCGTCCGTGTCATGACTCGAGTTCCCCTCCTCGACTCGGCGTGGCGCGGCCGGGGTTCGTCCGTGTCCGGGCGGTGCTCCGGCCGCTACGCCAGTGGGCAGCCTCTCGTGCGGCGTGAACCGTCACAAGGTCGCCCAGGAGGGCGGAATCGGCCATATCGGTAGGGGTCGGTATGTAAAGGTTGCGTTGTCTTTCGGGCGTCCCGGTTCGGGCGATCCCGTCCCGTCCGGCGCGCGGGGGCGCCTCGTAGGGCCGCCGGGCGGGCGTCCGGAGGACGGCGGAACCTCGCCGCGGCCGCGACCCGGGCTGCGTACAAACCCGACGGTAGGCGAACCGAGCGGCGTACCGTCGGGTGTGACATGCCGCCCACGTCCTCCGTGAAGGTGGAATTCGTGAAGGCCATCCGCAGGTTCACCGTACGTCCCGTCCTCCCCGAAGCCCTTCACCCGCTGAGCGACCTGGCGCGCAATCTGCGCTGGTCGTGGCATGCGGAGACCCGTGACCTCTTCCAGTCCGCCGACCCCGAGTGCTGGGCCGCCTGCGACGGCGACCCGGTGCGGCTGCTGGGGAGCGTGCCTCCCGCCCGGCTCGCCGAGCTGGCCGAGGACCGCCGCTTCCTGCGCCGCCTCGCCGCGGTCGGCGACGACCTCGCCGACTATATGAGCGGCGACCGCTGGTACCAGTCCCGTTCGTCCGGCTCCGACCTCCCCGCCGCCATCGCCTACTTCTCGCCCGAGTTCGGCATCACGGCGGCGCTGCCCCAGTACTCCGGCGGCCTCGGCATCCTCGCCGGCGACCATCTGAAGGCGGCCAGCGACCTCGGCGTCCCCCTGATCGGCGTCGGTCTGCTGTACCGCCACGGCTACTTCCGGCAGACCCTCTCACGGGACGGCTGGCAGCAGGAGCACTATCCGGTGCTGGACCCGAACGAACTGCCCGTGGTGCCCCTGCGCGAGCCCGACGGCACGCACGCCCGGGTCTCCCTGGGGCTGCCGGGCGGCCGCCGGCTCCAGGCCCGCGTCTGGCTCGCCCAGGTGGGCCGGGTGCCGCTGCTGATGCTCGACTCGGACGTCGAGGAGAACGACCTCGGCGAACGGGGCGTCACCGACCGGCTGTACGGCGGCGGCAGCGAGCACCGGCTGCTGCAGGAGATGCTGCTCGGCATCGGCGGGGTGCGCGCGGTACGCACGTACTGCCGGCTGACCGGGCACGCCGAGCCCGAGGTGTTCCACACCAACGAGGGCCACGCCGGTTTCCTCGGCCTGGAGCGGATCGCCGAGCTGTGCGACGGCGGTCTCGACTTCGACTCCGCCCTGGAAGCGGTCCGGGCGGGCACGGTCTTCACCACCCACACCCCCGTCCCCGCGGGCATCGACCGCTTCGACCGGGAGCTGGTGGCCCGGCACTTCGGCCCGGACGCGGAACTGCCCGGTATCGACGTGGAGCGGATTCTGCGACTCGGGATGGAGACGTACCCGGGCGGTGAGCCGAATCTGTTCAACATGGCGGTGATGGGTCTCAGGCTCGGCCAGCGCGCCAACGGCGTGTCCCTGCTGCACGGCAACGTCAGCCGGGGGATGTTCTCGGGCCTGTGGCCGGGCTTCGATCCCGACGAGGTGCCGATCACGTCCGTGACCAACGGGGTGCACGCGCCGACCTGGGTGGCGCCGGAGGTGTTCCGGCTCGGGGCGCGGCAGATCGGCGCCGAGCGCACCGAGGACGCCCTGACGGTGGGCGGCCCCGAACGCTGGGACGCGATCGAGGAGATCGCCGACCAGGAGATCTGGGATCTGCGCCGGGACCTGCGCGAGCAACTGGTGGTGGAGGTACGGGAGCGGCTGTACGCGTCGTGGCGGCAGCGGGGTGCGGGGACGGCCGAACTCGGCTGGATCGACGGGGTGCTGGATCCCGACGTGCTCACGATCGGATTCGCCCGGCGTGTGCCCTCGTACAAGCGGCTGACGCTGATGCTGCGCGATCGGGACCGGCTGATGGAACTGCTGCTGCATCCCGAGCGCCCGATCCAGATCGTGGTGGCCGGCAAGGCGCATCCGGCGGACGACGGCGGCAAGCGCCTGATCCAGGAACTGGTCCGGTTCGCGGACGACCCGCGCGTGCGCCACCGGATCGTCTTCCTCCCGGACTACGGCATGGCGATGGCGCAGAAGCTCTATCCGGGCTGCGACGTCTGGCTGAACAACCCGCTGCGCCCGCTGGAGGCCTGTGGCACCAGCGGTATGAAGGCGGCGCTCAACGGCGGCCTCAACCTCTCGGTCCGGGACGGCTGGTGGGACGAGTGGTACCAGCCGGACTTCGGCTGGGCGATCCCCACGGCCGACGGCGCGGCGACGGACGAGGACAGGCGCGACGACCTCGAGGCACATGCGCTGTACGAGCTGCTGGGGCAGCGGGTGGCCCCGCGCTTCTACGAGCGGGGCCAGGGCGGACTGCCCGACCGCTGGATCGAGATGGTCCGCAGGACGCTGATGAACCTGGGCCCGAAGGTGCTGGCCGGGCGGATGGTGCGCGAGTACGTGGAGCGCCTCTACACCCCGGCGGCCCATGCGCACCGGGCGATGCGGCCGGACGCGGCGCGTGAGCTCGCGGTGTGGAAGGCACGGGTACGGGCGGCCTGGCCGGGCGTCACGGTCGACCACGTCGAGACCCCGGCAGCGGCGGCGACGGCCGAACTGGGCACGACACTGGCGCTCCGCGTCCGTGTCGGCCTCGGCGAACTGGCGCCCGGCGACGTGGAGGTCCAGGCGGTCTCGGGCCGCGTCGACTCCGACGACCGCCTCGCGGACGCGACGGCGACCGCGCTGAAACCGGCGGCCGGTCCCGAGCCGGACGGCCGCTGGGTGTACGAGGGCCCGCTGGCGCTGGACCGGACGGGGCCGTACGGCTACACCGTGCGGATCCTGCCGGCGCATCGCCTGCTGGCCTCCGGTGCGGAGCTGGGCCTGGTGGCGGTGCCGTCGGAGGAGGCGGGGGAGGGAGCCGGGGTGCTGCTGCGCTGAGCGCGGCGTGCGGGCCGGCGCCGGTCCTGTCGCCGTGGGCCAGGGCCTGTCGTTCGGATCATGTCGGCGTCGATCGAGTGGCGCGGTGCCGACCTGATCCGGACGACGGACCCTAGGAGTCCTCGTCCCCGCACAGCCTCTGCAGCGCCGCGCCGCACCGTCGTGCGTAGGCGTGCTGGAGGCCCCGCGCGGCCGGGCCGCCCGCCTTGGTGTACCACTTGGCCGGGCGGCTGAAGGCCGTGATCGTCAGCCAGACCGTGCCGTCCCCGGTGCGGTCCACGACGAAGGACTCCTCGCCGCACTCCGGGTGGCCGGGCAGCGTCCCGTACGCCCAGCCCGCCCGGCGGTGCTCCTCGACGGTCCAGACCACCCGACAGGGTGCCTTGATCACACCGCCGAGGGTGACGGTGACATCGACTCCGGTGGCGGCCCGGTCCTCGGCCGCGATGACGCCGAGGCCCGCAGCCCGGTGCATCTCCCAGGTGAGGACCGCCTCGGCCGCCCGGCGGAACACCTCCTGGCCCTCGCCGATCCTCGTGCGAAGGTGCAGGGGACGGAAGCCCTCTGGGCAGTGGCCGGGCTTGCGGGTCGCACCCACATCCTCGTACGTGAACGACATGGGCCCAGCGTAGGACGGTCCCCGGCGACGTCGTCGCGCCGGGGGCCGCCATGTCCTATCTGCGTACTAGTTCACGTTGACGGCGGACCAGGCCGATGCCACCGCGTTGTACTCGGCGCTGCCGGAGCCGTAGAGGGCGGCGGCAGCCGAGAGCGTGCCCGTGCGGGCCGACTTGTAGTTGGTGGTCGACGTGAAGTACGTCGTGAGCGCCTTGTACCAGATCTGGAGCGCCTTGGCGCGGCCGATGCCGGTGACGGTGGAGCCGTTGGAGGTGGGTGAGTTGTAGGTCACCCCGTTGATCGTCTTGCTGCCGCTGCCCTCCGACAGCAGGTAGAAGAAGTGGTTCGCCACGCCCGACGAGTAGTGCACGTCGAGGTTGCCCACGCTCGAGGACCAGTTGTCGGCGGAGCCGCCGTCCTTGCTGGGCTTGTCCATGTAGCGCAGCGGCGTGCCGTTGCCGTTGATGTTGATCTTCTCGCCGATGAGGTAGTCGCCCGGGTCGGCGGAGTTGTTCGCGGCGAACTCGACGCCGGTGCCGAAGATGTCCGAGGTGGCCTCGTTCAGGCCGCCGGACTCGCCGGAGTAGTTGAGGCCCGCGGTGTTGGAGGTGACGCCGTGGCTCATCTCGTGACCGGCCACGTCCAGCGAGGTCAGCGGGTGGTTGTTGCCCGAGCCGTCGCCGTAGGTCATGCAGAAGCAGCTGTCGTCCCAGAACGCGTTGACGTACGAGTTGCCGTAGTGCACCCGGGAGTAGGCGGCCTTGCCGTCGTTCTTGATGCCGCTGCGGCCGAAGGTGTTCTTGTAGAAGTCCCAGGTGGCCTGTGCGCCGTAGGCGGCGTCCGCGGCCGCGGTCTGGTCCGTGGAGGAGCTGGAGGCCGTGCCCGTGCCCCAGACGTCGTCCGCGTCGGTGAACAGCGTGCCGGTGCCGGAGGTCCTGTGCGCCAGGTTGTACGTCTTGTGACCGCCGCGCGTGGTGTCGTACAGCTGGTACGTCGAACCGGACTTGGTGGTGTTCAGGGTGACCGTGCCCGAGTACAGGCTCTTGCCGGTGCCGGTCTCGATCCCCTGGTACTCGTAGAGCTTCTTGCCGGTGGCGGCGTCGGTGACGACGTGCAGCTGGTTCGGGGTGCCGTCGTCCTGGAGCCCGCCGACGACCGTCTCGTACGCGAGGACCGGGGTGCCCGAGCCGGCCCAGATCACCTTGCGCGCCGTGCCGTCGGCCGCGGACCGGTCCGAGCCCGCCGCCTGCGCGGCCTTGACGGCCTGCTTCTCGGCCGTCGCCGCGGTGACCTGCGGCTTGAGGGAGGCCACCTTGATCGTCGCCTGCGTCGCTCTGGTCACGCCCTCGGTCCTGCCGGACTTCGACTCGTGGACGACCAGGTCGCCGCCGAGGACCGGCAGGCCGGCGTACGTGCGCTCGTAGCGTGTGTGGACCGTTCCGTCGACGTCCTTGACGACGTCCTTGACGACCAGTTCCTCCTTGACGCCGAGGCCTATCTTCCGGGCCGTCTCGGGTGCCGCGGTCCGTGCCTGCTCGACGAGGGAGGCGCGCGCGGTCGAGGACAGGGTGACCGGGGCGGCGGCGAGCGGGGCTGCGGTCCTGCCCGCTCCCGGGGTCGCGTCCTGGGCGGTGGCGACGCCGGTGCTCAAGCCGGTGGTGAGCAGGGCCCCTGATGCGACGGCGGTGGCGATGGCCAGGGTGGTGCGCTTGTGACGCGCGTAGAGGGAAGTCACGCAAACTCCTTCTGTGGGGGCGCCCGGACGGCGTGGGGTGCCGTTCGGACGGAATGAAGTTGCGGTGCGGGTGAGCCGTGCGGTGGAAGAGTGACACCAAAGACGCGTACATGTCAGGTGCAGGACGTGAGGTTGTCTCAAATTCGACAGAGCGATGAACGTTGCCGGAAGACGAACGGGCGCCGCCCGGAGGGGTCGACCCCCGGACGGCGCCCTGTCCCCGCCGCTTGCGTGAGCGGTTTACGGGAAGGTCAGCTTCCAGCTGTTGATCCGGCCGACGTCCTGGGCCGCCTGGTCCTGGACCCTCAGCTTCCACGTCCCGTTGGCCGTTTGGGCCGAGGCGTTGACCGTGTAGGTGGCCTGCACGTTGTCCGCCGAGTCGGACGAACTGGCGTTCTTCAGCCGGTACGCGGTGCCCGAGGGACCCACCAGGTCGATGACCAGGTCGCCCCGCCAGGTGTGCGTGATGTCGACGGTCACCTGGAGATTGCTCGGCGCGTTGCCGGTCCTGCCGGACACGGTGATCGACGAGGTGACCGCCGGTCCGTTGTCCGGAATGGACACCGGGGTGGTGTTCTCGAACGAGGTGCCGCCACCGCCGCCCCCGCCGGAGCGGGCCCCGACCGCGACCGCCGCCCAGGCGTCCTGCACCGCCTTGTACTCGGCGCTCGTGGTGCCGTACAGCTCACCGGCCGCCGCGAGCGTGCCGGTGCGGGCCGCCGCGTAGTTGGTGGTCGAGGTGAACTTGGTGGTGAGCGCGCGGTACCAGATCTGCAGCGCCTTGTCGCGGCCGATGCCGGTGACCGGCAGGCCGTCCGCGGTCGGCGAGTTGTAGCTCACGCCGTTGATGACCTTGGCGCCGCTGCCCTCGGACAGCAGGTAGAAGAAGTGGTTCGCGGGGCCCGACGAGTAGTGCACGTCGACCGACCCGATCCCCGAGTACCAGCTGTCCTTGGACGCGCCGTCCTTGCTGGGCTTGTCCATGTAGCGCAGCGGGGTGCCGTCGCCGTTGATGTCGATCTTCTCGCCGATCAGGTAGTCACCCGGGTCGGCGGAGTTGTTCGCGTAGAACTCCACGCCGGTGCCGAAGATGTCCGACGTCGCCTCGTTCAGGCCGCCGGACTCGCCGGAGTAGTTGAGACCGGCGGTGTTGGAGGTGACACCGTGGCTCATCTCGTGACCGGCCACGTCCAGGGCCGTCAGCGGGTCGGCGTTGCCCGAGCCGTCGCCGTAGGTCATGCAGAAGCAGCTGTCGTCCCAGAACGCGTTGACGTACGAGTTGCCGTAGTGCACCCGGGAGTAGGCGGCCTTGCCGTCGTTCCTGATGCCGCTGCGGCCGAAGGTGCTCTTGTAGAAGTCCCAGGTGGTCGCGGCGCCGTAGTGGGCGTCGGCGCCGGCGGTCGCGGCGTTCGACGTGGTGCCGTTGCCCCACGTGTCGCTCGACTGCGAGAACAGCGTGCCGGTGCCGGACGTACCGCGGTTGAGGTTGTACGTCTTGTGGCCGCCGCGCGAGCCGTCGTTCAGCGTGTACGTCGAGCCCGACTGCGTGGTGGTCAGCGTGACCTGCCCGCTGTACTGGGTGTTGCCGATGCCGTTCCTGACACCTTGGTAGCGGAAGAGCTCCTTGCCGGTGGCGGCGTCGCTGACGACGTGCAGCTGGTTCGGCGTCCTGTCGTCCTGGAAACCGCCGATGACCGTCTCGTACGCGAGGGTGGGCTTGCCGCCGGCCGCCCAGATCACCTTGCGGGGCGCGCTGTCGGCGCCGGTCTGCTGCGAGCCCGCCGCCCGGGCGACGGACAGCGCCTGCTTCTGCGCGGTCGAGGCGGAGACCGCCGGCGTGAGCGAGGCGACCTTGATGGTGGCCTGGGTCGCCTTGACGACCTGCTCGGTCTGCCCGGACGCGGCCGTGTCCACCACCAGGTCGCCGCCGAGGACCGGAAGGCCGGCGTAGGTGCGCTCGTAGCGGGTGTGCAGGGTGCCGTCGCCGTCCTTGACGACGTCACGGACGACCAGCTTCTCCTGGGCGCCGAGGCCGATCGTCCGGGCGGTGTCCGCCTTCGCCGTGTCGGCGTCGCGGATCAGCTCGGCACGCTGCGAGGGGGACAGCTTCAGCGCGGTGTGCGCGGGATTGATCTTCCCGGCGGCGGGGGCGGCCGGAGGAGCCGCGGCGCTCGCGGCGCCCGTCTGGACGGCGGCGGCCAGCAGGGCGGAGACGCCGACGAGGGCGAAGGCGACGGCGCTGCGGGCGGGGGTGTGGGAGGTGCGTCTGCGAGAGGAACTGCTTCTCAACACTGACTCCTTCTGCGTGGCCGCGGGTCGCGCGGCCAGGGGAGACCGGACGGCTGGTCGGCCGTCCGGGCAGAACAGGCGGAACGCGGAACCAGGTGCATGAAGGTGACGGGCCGCCGCACGACGTGGAGCTGTGGGGGTGCTGTGAAGCGGCCGTGGGAAGCGTGCCAGGGGAGTGCGCTTTCTGTCAGGAGCGCGTCAAGAACTTGTCCGGAAATGGTTCGTTGGGTGAAAGGTCACGTTCGGTATACGGACTGTTCGGCCGATCCCGGGGTGCGGACCGTCCCCTCAGGCAGGCGTCGGCCGCTCCCCGTGCCAGGAGCGCCACAGCGCGGCGTACGCTCCGTCGGCCGCCACCAGGTCGTCGTGCGAGCCCAGTTCGGCCAGCCGGCCGTCCTCCATCACGGCCACCCGGTCCGCGTCGTGCGCGGTGTGCAGCCGGTGCGCGACGGCGATCACGGTTCTGCCCTCGAGCACCGCGGCCAGGGCGCGCTCGGTGTGGCGTGCGGTGCTCGGGTCCAGGAGCGCCGTCGCCTCGTCGAGGATCAGGGTGTGCGGATCCGCCAGGACCACCCGGGCCAGGGCGAGTTGCTGCGCCTGGGAGCCGTCCGTGGCGAGGCTCCCTCCCGGCCGATCGGCACCGGAGCCCGGCGAGTGGCCGCCCGGTTCCAGCGCGGTGTCCAGGCCCTCCGGCAGGTCCCGCACCCAGCCGTCGGCGCCGACGGCGGCCAGGGCGGCCCACAGGCTCTCGTCCGTGGCGGACGGGTCGGCGATCCGCAGATTGTCGCGGACGGTGCCCAGGAAGACGTGGTGCTCCTGGGTGACGAGGACGACCTGGCGGCGCAGTCGTTCGGGGCCGAGACCGGCGATCGGCACCCCGCCGACGGTCACCGAGCCCGCTCCGGGCGCGTCGACGCCGGCCAGCAGTCTGCTCAGTGTGGTCTTCCCGGCGCCGGAGGGGCCGACGACCGCCAGCCGCTCCCCGGGCCGCACGGTCAGGTCCACCCCGCGCAGCACCTCGCCCCCGCGGTCGTAGGAGTAGCGGACCCCGCGCACATCGATCCGGTCGTCCGCCGGGCCGGGACCGTCGCCGTCCGGCGCGGAGCGCGGGGACCGGGCCAGCCCCTCCACCCGGGCGAAGGAGGCGCCGCTGCTCTGCAACTGCTCGACGCGCACCAGGATCTGGTCGAGCGGTTCCGCGAACTGCCGCAGATAGAGCGAGGCCGCCACCACCGCCCCGAGACTCATGGCCCCGTGCGCGTGCAGCACCCCGCCGACCAGCAGCACGCCCGCGACCGGGAGGATGTACGAGACCTCCACCACCGGGAAGAACACGGTGCGCAGGTGGAGCGTGTACATGCGGGTACGCCGTGAGGTCTCCAGCGCGTCGTGGCTCGCGGCGGTCCGCCGCTCCTGCAGCCCGAACGCCTCGACCGCGCGGGCACCGGACGCGGTGGCCGCGAGGATCTCCGCGACCTCCGAGGTCGCCGCGCCCTCGGCCAGATAACCGTCCCGGGCCCGGCGCAGATACCAGCGCAGCGCGAACCGGACGGGCACGATCCCGAGGATCCCGACGGCGCCCAGCAGGGGATCGAGCACGAACACCGTACCGAGCACGAACGCCGCGTGCACGGTGTTGATCAGAAGCTCGGGACCGGCGTCGCGCAGGGTGGTGCCCACGGCGGACACATCGGCGGTTCCACGGGCCGTCAGATCGCCGGTGCCGGCCCGTTCCACCACGGAAGCGGGCAGCGCGAGGGCCCGGTCGACGAACTCCTCGCGCACGCGTGCGAGCGTCCGCTCCCCGAAGCGGTGCCCCACGTACCGGGCCCAGCGGGCCAGCAGCAGCTGTGCCAGCGAGCACAGCAGGATGGCGAGTGCCATCCGGTCCACGGCACCGACACCGTGCCCGGCCTTGACCTCGTCGACGATGCGGCCGACCAGCCACGGCCCGACGAGCCCGGCGCCGGCCGCCGCCGCGTTCAGGGCCAGTGCGGCGCCGAAGGCGCCCGCGTCGGCCCGCACAAGGCGCGCGGCGGCGCGCCGCACGTCCGCCGGCTCCGCGATCGGCAGCCGGCCCATGGCCTTCGTGGTCAACGCACGGCCTCCTCGGCGTCCGCGTCCCGCGCCACCAGCGCCCGGTAGCCAGGGTCCGCCGCGAGCAGGCCACGATGGCTGCCGGTGGCCGCGACCTTCCCGTCGACCAGGAAATGCACGGTGTCCGCACGGTCCAGGACGAGCGGCGAGGTGGTGGTGACGACGGTGGTGCGGCCGCTGCGGGCGGCGCTCAGCCGGTCGGCCACCACCGCCTCGGTGTGGGCGTCGAGCGCCGAGGTGGGTTCCACCGCGAGCAGCACCTCGGGGTCGGCCAGCAGTGCCCGTACCAGCCGTACACGCTGGCGCTGGCCGCCGGAGAGGCTGCGGCCCTGCGCGGCCACCTGCGTGTCGAGACCCTCGGGCAGGCCGAGCACGATGTCGTCGGCGGCGGCCGCGTGGACCGCTCGCCCGATGTCGTGCTCGTCGCGCTCCCGGCGCCCGCTCACCAGTTCGCGCAGCGGTCCGGCGAACAGGTCGGCCTCGTGGTCGGCGACCAGGATCCGTTCGCGCACCTGCGCCAGGGCGATCCCGTCCAGCCGGGATCCGCCCCAGGTCGCCTCGGACGGGACGTAGCGGCCCAGCCGGTCGACGACGGCCCTCGCGTCGGCGGACCGGGCGGCGGCCAGCGCCGTCAACCGGCCCGGCGGCACCCGCACACCGGACTCCGGGTCGTGCAGAACCGAGGGTTCGGCGGGCGCGTCCGCGGTGCCGTCGTCCGCCACCGGTTCGAGACGCAGCAGCCCCACGACGCGGCGGGCGGCCACCACTCCCCGGCTGAGCTGGTAGCCGGACTCGATGAAGAACGCCACCGGGCCCACCAGGACGGCGACATAGCCGTACACCGACACGAGCTCGCCCACGGTGATGTCGCCGCGCGCGGCCAGCCGGGCCGCCAGCCAGGTCACCACCGCGAGGAACAGCGTCGGCAGCCCCACGCCGAGTGCCTGGATCCAGCTCGTCACCGCCCCCACCCGGTAGCCCTGCTCGCGCAGCCGCTGCGAGTCCCTGCGGAAGGCGTCGGCGAACAGGCGCTTGCCGCCCAGGCCGTTGAGCACGCGCAGACCGCCCGCGAGATCGCCGATCCGCGCGGTCAGCACACCCTGCCGCTCCCGGTAGCGCGCCTCCGCCCCCTGAAGCCGCACCGTCAGCGGTCCGACCAGCAGGGCGATCAGCGGGACGCCGAGCAGGACCACGACGGCGAGTTGCAGGGACACCGACAGCAGCAGTCCGGCGATCACCGCGTAGGCGACGACCGCCCCGACCCCCGGTCCGACGAAGGTCAGGGACTGGCCGATCGTCTGCACGTCGCCCACCCCGATCGTGACCACCTCCCCGGCCCCGGCACGTCCGGGCAGCGACGCCCCGAGCCGGACGGCCTGCCCCAGCACGACCTTGACCGTCCGGAAGTTGGCGTCCATCCGCACCCGGGTCATCGTGCGGTGCCGCATGATGCTCAGCCAGGCGTTGAACGACCCCACCACGAACAGCGCCACGGTCCACCCGCACAGCGCGCCCATGTCACCCGGCTCCAGGCCGTCGTCGATCGCTCGGGCCATGAGGTACGGCGTCGCGGCCAGCAGCACCATCCACGCGGTGCCCAGCAGAGCCCCGGCGGCGCACCGGCCCGGCTGACGGGTCACCAGCCACCACAGGTACCACCAGCCGCCGCGGTGGTCGGGCGTCCCGGGATCCTCGTACGCGTCGACGCCCCTCACGCGAGACTGTCCCGCCAGGCCCGGTGCAGGTCCGCGAACCGGCCCGTGCCCGCGATGAGCGCGGCCGGGCTGCCGTCCTCGACGACACGGCCGTTCTCCATGACCAGCACACGGTCCGCGATCTCCACCGTCGACAGCCGGTGCGCGATCACGACGGCCGTGCGTCCCCGCAGCACCGTCACCATCGCCCGCTGGACGGCCCGTTCACCGGGGATGTCCAGGGAGCTGGTCGCCTCGTCGAGGATCAGGACGGCCGGGTCGGCGAGCAACGCGCGGGCGAACGCGACGAGCTGCCGCTGACCCGCCGAGATCCGGCCGCCGCGTTTGCGCACATCGGTGTCGTAGCCCTCGGGGAGTGCGCTGATGAAGTCGTGCGCGCCGATGGCCTTGGCCGCCTGTTCGATCTCCTCCCGGGTCGCGTCGGGGCGGCCGATCGCGATGTTCTCGGCGACCGTGCCCGAGAAGAGGAACGCCTCCTGGGTCACCATCACCACCCCGCGCCGCAGCTCGGCCAGGCCGAGGTCGCGCAGGTCCGTGCCGTCCAGCAGGACCCGGCCGTCTGAGGGGTCGTAGAAGCGGGCGAGCAGCTTGGCGAGCGTGGACTTCCCGGCACCGGTCGCGCCGACGACCGCGACGGTCCGGCCGGCGGGCAGCGTCAGCGAGAAGCGGGGGAGCACCTCGGCTCCCGTACGGTACGCGAAGCGCACTTCATCGAACACGACTTCACGTCCGGGCTGCTCGCCCTCGAGCGGCGGGAGCTGCGCGGGCTCGGAGGGCTCGGGCACCGTGGGAACCTGAGCCAGCAGCCCCGCGATCTTCTCCATCGAGGCCGCCGCCGACTGGTAGGCGTTGAGGAACATGCCGAGCCGGTCGATGGGGTCGTACAGACGTCGCAGATACAGGACCGCGGCCGCCAGCACACCGAGCTCCAGCGAGCCCTCCGCCACCCGGTAGGCGCCCCACAGCACGATTCCGGCGACGGCCGTGTTGGCGATCAGCCGGGAGCCGACGACATAGCGGGCCATCTCCAGGAGCGCGTCGCCGTTGGTCCGGGCGTGCCGCTCGTTGAGGACGCGGAAGGCGGCGTCGTTGGCTGTCTCGCGCCGGAACGCGCGCACCGGTCTGATGCCGTTCATCGTCTCGGCGAACTTCACGATCACCGCGGCGATGGCCGTCGACCGACGGTGGAAGATCCGCCCGGCCCGGCGCTGGTAGAGCCGTACGAGCCAGTAGAGCGGCACCAGCGACGCCACGGCCACCGCGCCGAGGCCGAGGTCCAGCCACAGCAGCAGCGCCGAGATGTAGACGAACGACAGGACGACCGTGACCAGTTCCTGCAGTCCCTCGGCGAGCAGTTCGCGCAGCGACTCGACGTCCGTGGTGGACCGCGAGATCAGCCGGCCGGAGGTGTAGCGCTCGTGGAAGTCGACGCTGAGCGCCTGCGCGTGACGGAAGATCCGGCCGCGCAGATCGAGCAGTACGTCCTGGTTCACACGGGCGGAGACGACGATGAACAGGTACTGCAGCCCGCCCGCGGTCGCTGCGGCCAGCAGATAGGCGACCGCCACCGCGATCAGCGGCCCGTGGTCGTGGTCCCTCAGCGCCGGTACCGCGTGGTCGATCGCGTACGCCACCAGCAGCGGGCCCACCTGCACCGCGGCCTGCTGAAGCAGGAGCAGCACACAGGTCAGCACGACCTGGGGCCTGAGCGGTGCGAGCAGCGAGCGCAGCAGCAGGGCCGTGGCGCCCGGGGGCGCCGGGAGGGTGTCGTGGTCGAAGGGGTCGTCGGAGGCGGCGGACGGCGGTTGTGGCCGGTACCGGTCCAGGTCCCGGCCGTGCGGCGCGTCCGGTCGGGGTCCTTCCTGCTCGGACGACGTAGAGAGCTTGGGGGCGGGCGCGGTCATCGGGCCTCCTCGCATTCCTCGTCCTGGGGATCTCCGGACATCAGATGGGCGTACTCGGCGTTCGTGCGCAGCAGTTCATGGTGGGTGCCGACGGCGGTGATACGGCCGCCGGAGAGCAGGGCGACGCGGTCGGCCAGCAGGACCGTGGACGGGCGGTGGGCCACGACCAGGGCGGTCGTCCCTTCGAGGACCCGGCGCAGGGCCGCCTCGACCGCGGCCTCCGTGTGCACGTCGAGGGCGGAGAGGGGATCGTCCAGGACGAGGAAGCGAGGGCTGCCGACGACCGCGCGGGCCAGGGCGAGGCGCTGCCGCTGCCCGCCGGAGAGGCTGAGTCCTTGCTCGCCCACCTGGGTCCGGGTGCCCTGGGGGAGCGCGTGGGCGAAGTCGGCCTGTGCGATGCCGAGGGCCTGCTCGAGGTCCTGCTCGCCGGCGGTGTCCGGGGCGCCCATCAGGACGTTGTCGCCGACGGTGGCGGAGAAGAGGGTCGGTTCCTCGAAGGCGACGGCCACGAGTTCGCGCAGGGCGGCCCGGGGCATGGCGGTGATGTCCCGCCCGTCCAGCGTGATCCTGCCGGAGGTGACCTCGTGCAGTCGGGGGATGAGGGCGGTGAGGGTGGTCTTTCCGCTGCCGGTGGCCCCGACGAGGGCCATGGTCTCGCCCGGGCGGATATGGAGGTCGATGCGGTCGAGGACCGCGGGGGAGCCGGGCGGGGCGTCCGGGTAGCGGAACCGGACGTCGTCGAACCGGAGTCCGTCCTGTGCCGTGAGGACCGCTCCGGCGGGTTCGGGGCGGGCGCCTTCGGGCGCCGGGCCGCGCGGCCCGGTCCCGGCCGGTGACGGCTCCGGGACGCCGGCCCCGGCGGACTCCGGTTCCTCGCCCATCACCTCGAAGTACCGCTCCGTCGCGGTCGCCGCCTCCTGGCTCATCGCCAGCAGGAACCCGATCGAGTCCACCGGCCACCGCAACGCCAGCGCCGTGGACAGGAAGGCCACCAGCGTCCCCGCGGACAGGCCGCCGTCCGCCACCTGGACCGTCCCCAGCACCAGCGCCGCCCCGATGGCGAGCTCCGGCAGGGTGACGATGACCGCCCAGATCGACGCCAGCAGCCGTGCCTTGGCCAGTTCCGTGCCGCGCAGCGTCCTCGACAGCTCCCGGAAGGTGCGTGCCTGGCTGCGGTGCCGCCCGAACCCCTTGATGATGCGGATGCCGAGGACGCTCTCCTCGACCACGGTGGTCAGATCGCCCACCTGGTCCTGGGCCTGCCGCGCCACCTCCGCGTACCGCCGCTCGAAGAGCGCGCACATCACCACGACCGGGATGCCCGGGCCGAGGATCACCAGCCCGAGCGTCCAGTCCTGGAGCAGCATGATGATCACGCCCACCAGAATGGTCACGCCGTTGACCAGGAGGAACGTCAGGGGAAAAGCGAGGAACTGACGCAGCAGCATCAGATCGGTCGTGGCACGCGAGAGCAGCTGCCCCGACGCCCAGCGGTCGTGGAAGGCGACGGGCAGCCGCTGCAGATGCCGGTACAGGTCCGCCCGCATGTCCGCCTCGACCCGGGACAACGGACGGGCCACCAGCCACCGCCGTATCCCGAACAGCACCGCCTCGGCGATCCCGAGCAGCAGCAGGTACAGCGCGCCGAGCCACACCCCCGCCGGATCCCGGTCGGCCACCGGCCCGTCCACGAGCCACTTGAGGACCAGCGGGATCACCAGGCCGACGCACGACGCGACGATCGCGACGAACGCGGCGGTGGACAGCCGCACCCGCACCGGTCGCACATACGGCCACAGGCGCAGCAGGGTGCGCACGGCGGAGCGGTCCTTGGGGGTTACACGTTGTGTGGGCATCAGGGGGAGCCTACGGACCGGCACCGACAGTGCCCAGCGAGTTTTGGCCGGACCCGGATCGGTCTGCGGTCCTACGACCTGCGTGTACGAGGAGTCGCCCGGTCCGTCGGCCGCCGGGTCGTACCCCCGCATCAACCGATCGGCTGATGCACCTTCGAGCGAGGCGGCCGATGTGCCGGACGGGCTCCGGCCGGGACCCTCGAGCCATGACCACGCATCCCGTCATCGAAGTCAGCGGACTGCGCAAGTCCTACGGGGGAAGGGCCGTCGTCGACGGCGTCACCTTCGCCGTGGAGGAGGGCGAGATCTTCGGAATCCTCGGCCCGAACGGCGCGGGCAAGACCACCACCGTCGAGTGCGTCGAGGGCCTCAGGACTCCCGACGAGGGACGGGTCCGGGTCGCCGGGCTCGATCCCGTCGCCGACCACGAGCAGGTCTCCCGGGTCCTCGGCGCCCAGCTCCAGCAGAGCGAACTGCAGGCCAAGATCACCGTGCGCGAGGCGCTGGAGCTGTACGCGTCCTTCTACCCGCACCCCGCCGACTGGCGCCCGCTCGCCGAACGCCTCGACATCACCGGACAGCTCACCGCCCGGTTCGGCAAACTCAGCGGCGGCCAGAAACAGCGCCTGTTCATCGCGCTCGCCCTCATCGGCAACCCGAGGGTGGTCGTCCTCGACGAGCTCACCACCGGACTCGACCCGCGAGCCCGCCGCGACACCTGGCGGCTCATCGAGGACGTACGGGGGAACGGCGTCACCGTCCTGCTCGTCACGCACTTCATGGAGGAGGCGCAGCGGCTCTGCGACCGGATCGCGGTCATCGACAAGGGCCGGATCGCCGCCCTGGACACCCCGGCCGGACTGATCCGCAGGGCGTCCGGCTCCACGGTCATCAGCTTCACCCCGTCTGCGCCGCTGGACGAGGACGAACTGCAGGCGCTGCCGGCGCTCGCGTCCGTCGCCCACAAGGACGGCCGGATCACGCTCGCCGGCACCGACGAGACCGTCAACGCGGTCATCTCCCTGCTCGCCCGGCAGCACATCACCGCCCATCAACTCCGCGTCACCGACGCCACGCTGGACGACGCGTTCCTGGACCTGACGGAGGCCTCGGCATGAGCACCTCGACCCTTTCCGCGGCGCGTCCGCGGGCGGCCGTCCTGCGCACGGAGGTACGGCTCTTCCGCCGCGAACCCGGCGGCATCTTCTGGATCCTGATGTTCCCCACGCTGCTGCTGGTGATCCTCGGCTCCATCCCGGCCTTCCGGGAGAGCGACAAGTCCCTCGGCGGCCTCAGGCTGGTGGATCTGTACGTCCCCGTGGTGGTCCTGGTCGCCATGATCACCGCCGGGGTGCAGTCGATGCCGCAGGCCCTCACCGGCTACCGCGAGCGCGGCATCCTGCGCCGTATGTCCACCACGCCCGTGCGGCCCTCGTCACTGCTGTCCGCGCAGATGTTGGTGCACGGACTGGCCGTCCTCGTCTCCACGCTGCTCGCGCTCGCCGTGGGCCGGGTCGCCTTCGACGTGCGTCTGCCGGAGCAACTCGCCGGATACGTCCTCGCCCTGGTCCTGGCCGTCCTCGCCGCCCTCGCGCTGGGTTCGGTGGTCTCGGCCGTCTCCCGTACGACGAAGATCGCGGGTGCGATCGGGTCCGCCGTGTACTTCCCGATGATGTTCTGCGCGGGGGTGTGGCTGCCGGTGCAGTCCATGCCGCACACCCTGGCCCGGGTCGTGGAGCTGACCCCGTTCGGGGCGGCCGCCCGTGCGCTCGGCCAGGCGGCCTCCGGCGACTGGCCCGGCTGGGGCCACCTCGGCGTGCTCGCCGCATGGACGGTGCTCCTGTCGGCCCTGGCCGCACGATGGTTCCGCTGGGAGTGAGACCGGTACCCGCTGTGCAGACTGGTCGTATGACAGCCGAGACGCAACAGGTGCCGGGCATCGCCGTCGGTGCCTGGTCGGCCCCGGGCTCGGCCGCGGTGGAGCAGCGCTGGGCGGCCTGGCACCGGTGGGGACCGTACGGTCTCCTCGCCGGGGGGACCCTGACCTCGATCGTCTCCGCGGACGCGGTCGGCATGACCACCCGGGCCAGGTACGCGGCCGGTGCGATGGTGGCGGCGGCCCTCCTCCTGCAGTGGGTGTGGGGGAGGGCGTCCCGTGGGCGCACGGGACCTTCCCGGGCGGGCGCCGCCTACTACACCGTCCGCTGGGTGCTCGGCTTCGCCCTCAGCTGGCTCAATCCGTTCTTCGCCCTCTTCGCCGTCACGGGCTACTTCGGCGCCAACCGGCTGCTGCCGCAGCGCCTGGTGAAATACGGCCTTGTCGCCACAGCCGTCACGATGTCCGGTTCACAGGCCGGGGGCATGCCGCCGCAGGGCGGGGTCGGCTGGCTCGGCTTCGGGGTGCTGCTCGGAGTCAACCTCGCCCTGCTCGCCGTCTTCGCCCGCATCGCGGCGCACGAGGACGAACGCGCCCGTGTGCAGAGCGACACCATCGCCGAACTCGAGCGCACCAACGCGGCCCTGAAGCAGGCCCTCGACGAGAACGCGGCCCTTCACGCCCAACTCCTCCTCCAGGCCAGGGAAGCCGGGGTCGCCGACGAGCGCCGGCGCCTCGCGGCCGAGATCCACGACACCATCGCGCAGGGCCTGACCGGGATCATCGCCCAGCTCCAGGTGGTCGCGGGCGCCTGCGACCTCACGGTGGCCCGCACCCATCTCGACCGGGCCTCCGCGCTCGCCCGGCACAGCCTCGGCGAGGCCCGCCGCTCCGTCCACAACCTCGCCCCCGTCGACCTGGAGCACGCCGGGCTGCCCGAGGCCCTGGACAAGACGGTCGCCCAGTGGGGCGAACGGACCGGAGTGGGGGCCCGGTTCACGGTCACGGGCACCGCGGTGCCGCTCCACGACGAGGTGTCCGCCACGCTGCTGCGTATCGTGCAGGAGGCACTCTCCAACACCTCCCGTCACGCCTGCGCCACCCGCGTCGGAGTGACGCTCAGCTTCATGGGCGACGAGGTGAGCCTCGACATCCGCGACGACGGCCGCGGTTTCGATCCGCACCGGCTCCCGGAACGCACCGGCACGAGGGGCTTCGGGCTTGACGGCATGCGGGCCCGTGCCGAGCGCATCGCGGGCTCCCTCGTCCTCGAGTCGGAGCCGGGACAGGGCACGGCGGTCTCGGCTCGCGTACCGTTGGTGGGCGATGACCGATGACGCGACCGTCTCCCTGCTGATCGTCGACGACCATCCCGTCGTTCGGGACGGGCTGCGCGGCATGTTCGAGAACGCCCCCGGGTTCCGCGTCCTGGGCGAGGCGTCGGGCGGTGTGGAGGCGGTGGCCCTGGCCGCGGGACTCGACCCGGACGTCATCCTGATGGATCTGCGGATGCCGGGAGGCGGCGGGGTGGAGGCCATAGCCACGCTCACCCGCTCGGGCGCCCGCGCGAAGATCCTGGTCCTGACGACGTACGACACCGACTCGGACACCCTGCCCGCGATCGAGGCGGGCGCGACGGGCTATCTGCTCAAGGACGCGCCGCGCGACGAACTCTTCACCGCGGTACGGGCCGCGGCCGAGGGCCGCACGGTGCTGTCCCCGGCGGTGGCCTCCCGGCTGGTCTCGGCGGTGCGCTCCCCCGGGAACGAGCCGCTCTCCGTCCGTGAACGCGAAGTGCTGGCGCTCGTGGCCAAGGGCACGTCCAACCGCGAGATCGCCCGGGTGCTGTTCATCAGCGAGGCCACGGTGAAGACCCATCTGACGCATCTCTACGCCAAACTGGGCGTCAAGGACCGGGCGGCGGCGGTGGCGGTGGCCTACGACCGCGGGATTCTGGGCTAGGGCCGGTCCGCCCGGTGCCACGGGACACCCTCACTCCGAGACCCGCAGCAGCAGCACCGCCCGCGCCGGCACCGTCACCGTCGTACCCGCCCGGTGCACCGTCTGCGGTGGCAGGGTCTGCTCCTCGCAGGAGGTGTCCACGACCAGTTCGTAGCGTTGCGCCCATGGCGGTCCCGGCAGCACGAAGGCCGTCGGGCGGTCCCCGGCGTGCAGCACCGCGAGGAAGCTGTCGTCCACCACCGGGGCGCCCCGGGAGTCCCGGCCCGGGATGTCGCGGCCGGAGAGGTACATGCCCAGGGTGGCCGCGGGCGCGTACCAGTCGCGTTCGGTCATCTCCGCCCCGTGTGCGGTGAACCACGCCAGGTCCCGCAGACCGTCCGCCGAATGGGCCCGCCCGGAGAAGAACGCACGGCGGCGCAGCACCGGATGGCGGTGGCGCAGCTCGATCAGACGCGAGGTGAGGTCGAACAGCGCCCGCCAGCCCGGGTCCTGAAGCAGGCTCCAGTCCACCCAGCCGATCTCGTTGTCCTGGCAGTAGGCGTTGTTGTTCCCGCGCTGGGTGCGGCCCATCTCGTCGCCCGCCACCAGCATCGGCACACCCGTCGACAGCAGCAGTGTGGTCAGCAGGTTCCGCAACTGCCGCCGCCGCAGCGTGCGTACCCGCTCGTCGTCGGTCTCGCCCTCCGCGCCGCAGTTCCAGGAGCGGTTGTCGTCGGAACCGTCTCGGTTGCCCTCGCCGTTCGCCTCGTTGTGCTTGCGCTCGAACGACACCAGGTCGCGCAGTGTGAAACCGTCGTGCGCCGTCACGAAGTTGACCGACGCGTACGGCCTGCGGCCGCCCCATGCGTACAGGTCGCTGGAGCCGGACAGGCGGTAGCCCAGGTCCCGTACGTCCGGCAGCGCACCCCGCCAGAAGTCCCGTACGGCATTGCGGTAGCGGTCGTTCCACTCCGTCCACAGGGGTGGGAACGCGCCGACCTGGTATCCGCCGGACCCCACGTCCCACGGTTCCGCGATCAGTTTCACCCGGCGCAGCACCGGGTCCTGGGCGATCACCGCCAGGAACGGGGAGAGCATGTCCACATCGTGCATGGACCTGGCGAGCGCCGCTGCGAGGTCGAAGCGGAAGCCGTCGACGCCCATCTCGGTCACCCAGTAGCGCAGGGAGTCGGTGATCAGCCGCAGGACGTGCGGCTGCACCACGTGCAGCGTGTTGCCGCAGCCCGTGTAGTCCGCGTACTGGCGGGCGTCCGACTGGAGTCGGTAGTAGCCGCGATTGTCGATGCCCTTGAGGGACAGCATCGGGCCGAGCTGGTCCGCCTCCGCCGTGTGGTTGTAGACGACGTCGAGGACGACCTCGATCCCCGCAGCGTGCAGCGCCCGCACCATCCGCTTGAACTCGCCGACCTGCTGGCCCGTCGTGCCGGAGGCCGCGTAGCCCGCGTGCGGGGCGAAGTAGCCGATCGAGTTGTAGCCCCAGTAGTTCCTCAGTCCGCGCCGCAGCAGGTGGTCCTCGTGCGCGAACTGGTGGACCGGCAGCAGCTCCACGGCGGTCACGCCCAGCTTCACCAGGTGCTCGACGGCGGCCGGGTGCGCCAGACCGGCGTAGGTGCCGCGCAGTTCCCCGGGGATGTCCGGGTGCAGCCGGGTGAAGCCGCGGACGTGCAGCTCGTAGATCACCGAGTCCGCCCACGGCGTTTTCGGACGGTGGTCGTCCGCCCAGTCGTCGTCATCGTGCACGACCACGCCCTTGGGCACATGGGGCGCGGAGTCGCGTTCGTCGCGCACGGTGTCCGCCACCCGCTGGTCGGGCCAGTCCCGCACATGCCCGTACACCTCGGGCGGCAGGCCGAAGTCGCCGTCCACAGCGCGTGCATAGGGGTCGAGGAGGAGCTTGGCCGGGTTCCACCGCGCCCCGGTCCACGGGTCCCAGCGGCCGTGCACCCGATAGCCGTAGCGCTGCCCCGGCATCACGCCCGGTACGAAGCCGTGCCAGATCTCATGGGTCAGCTCGGTGAGCCGCACCCGAGTCTCGCGGCTCTCCGCGCCCGCCCCGTCGAACAGGCACAGTTCGACCGCCTCCGCGCCGCCCGCCCACAGCGCGAAGTTGGTGCCCACGACCCCGTCCGGGCCCGCACGGAAGCGCGCCCCCAACGGCGTGGGCGCGCCCGGCCACACGGGCACGGGCAGCACCGGACGCCGACTGCCGTTCAGCACGGCGGCCGGGCGCACGGACCGCACCCCGTCCGCCCGCTCCCCCTGCACTGCCTCCCGCTCGGCTGCGCTCGACACCTGTAAGCCTCCCGCGGCTCGGTGGACGACGCGGAAAACGGCGCACGGCGTCCCGCCCTTTCCTGGCTTGTCCGCCTTCGACGCGCCCCTGCGGCTCACGGGCGCGGCTCGTCGTCGCGTCGTCCTCCCCCCTGTTCTGCCCAGAGCTTGGCTCGCACTCACGTTTCCCCAGGAGGGGCTGGGTCGTTGGAATCGTCGTGATGCACGTACAGACGCGCGCGTGGCGCGCAGGCGCCGTCCTCGCGACGGCACTGACCTGGGTGGCCCTCCTGGCCGGCTGCACTTCGAGCGGGGTCGGCGACGTGTTCGGCAGGCCCGCCGCGCCCGACGACGTCATCCGCGTCTCTCCCGACGACGGCAGCAGGGACGTGCACGCCGGGGGGCGGCTGCGGGTCCAGGTGCCGAGCGGCCGTCTCGAGTCGGTGACCGTCGTCAGGTCGCAGGACGGCCAGGAGTTCCCGGTGCTCGGGCGTCTGTCCGCCGACGAGACGGTCTGGAAGCCCGACGACCCCCGGCTGGTCCTCGCCGCCGAGTACACGATCGACGCGGTGGCCCTCGACGGTGACGGCCGGCGTGTGGCCCGCCACGCCACCTTCACCACCTTTGTTCCCGACCGGCGCTTCGTCGGATACCTCATGCCGGAGAACCGCGCGACCGTGGGCACCGGAATGATCGTGTCCGTCCAGTTCAACCGGCAGATCACGAATCGTGCCGCCGTCGAGCGGGCGATCCGCGTGACGGCCAGGCCGGCCGTCGAGATCCGTCCCCACTGGTTCGGCGACAAACGCCTCGACTTCCGGCCCCGGCAGTACTGGAGACCCGGCACCAGGGTGACCGTCGCGCTGCGGCTGCGTGATGTCGAGGGCGCGCCGGGGGCGTACGGACTGCAGTACAAGAACGTCTCGTTCACGGTCGGACGCAGTCAGGTCTCGCTCGTGGACGCGGCGGCGCACACGATGAAGGTCCGCCGCGACGGCAAGGTGGTCGCCACCGTGCCGATCACCGCGGGCGCTCCCAGAACCACCACCTACAACGGGAAGATGGTGGTGATGGAGAGGCTGGCCGTCACGCGTATGAACAGCCGCACCGTCGGCTTCGGCGGCGAGTACGACATCCCCGACGTCCCGCACGCCATGCGCCTGACCGAGTCGGGCACCTTCGTCCACGGCAACTACTGGTCGCCCGACGCCCCCGGGCGCGTCAACGTCAGCCATGGGTGCGTCGGTCTGAAGGACGTCAAGGGCGGCGGGTCCGGCACCCCGGCGGGCTGGTTCTTCGACCGCAGCCTCGTCGGCGACGTGATCGAGGTCGTCCACAGCGACGACAAGAAGGTGGCGCCCGACAACGGGCTGGGCGGCTGGAACATGGGCTGGGACGAGTGGAAGGCGGGCAGCGCGGTGTGGTAGTGCCGCATGGGGGGCACACGGGGGGTGCGCGGCCCCTGGACGCGATGCGCCTGCGCGCGGCCCCGCTTTGGGACTGAACAGTGACAATCGCGGGGAGTCATCGGGGCAGGGGGTGTGATTAATTTGCGCAATGCGCGCGCGGGTCGCGCAGGAGTGCGGGCCTCAACAGGCCGTGCGAGGGGAGAAACAACGTGAACGGGCGACCGATATCGGGGGCGTCGGTTGGTGCGGGGAAGCGCGGACGGACGGGGGTCGTGGCGCTGATATGCGGTGCCCTCCTGCTCGCCGCCACCGCGTGCGGCGGAGGAGGGGGCTCGGACGCAGGAGCCGGGGACGCCAAGGCCGGGGACTCGACCAAGTCCGCCAGCAAGCAGTCCCAGGCCGTGGTCACCATAGCCCCGAAGAACGGGGCCAAGGCCGTGGACACCAGCGGTGCCCTCAAAGTGACGGCCGCCAAGGGCAAGTTGACCGAGGTCAAGGTGGAGGACGCCAAGGGCACGGAGGTCGCCGGGTCGATAACCGGCGAAGGCGCCACCTGGACGCCCGCCTCCCACCTCGCCGCCGCCACCACGTACAAGGTCCACGCGGTCGCCAAGGACTCCGCGGGTCTCACCTCCGCGGAGGAGTCCTCGTTCACCACGCTCACCCCGAAGAACACCTTCATCGGCAACTTCCGGCCCGAGGACGGTTCCACCGTCGGTGTGGGCATGCCGTTCTCGATCCGCTTCACCCGGGGCATCACCCACCCGGCCGACGTCGAGAAGGCCATCACCATCAAGACCGAGCCGGCCGTCGACGTCCGCGGCCACTGGTTCGGCAACGACCGCCTCGACTTCCGGCCCGAGAACTACTGGCAGGCCGGCACCAAGGTCACCGTCCGCCTGAACCTCGACGGCGTCGAGGGCCGCCCCGGTGTGTACGGCAAGCAGGCCAAGACCGTGAGCTTCACCATCGGCCGCAGCCAGGTCTCCACCGTCGACGCCAAGAGCCACAAGATGGTCGTCAAGCGCGACGGCAAGGTCCTCAAGACCCTCCCGGTGACCACCGGCAAGCCGGGCTACGACACCTGGAACGGCCAGATGGTCATCAGCGAACGCCTGGTCGTGACCCGGATGAACGGCGAGACCGTCGGCTACGGCGGCGAGTACGACATCAAGGACGTGCCGCACGCGCAGCGCCTGACCGATTCCGGCACCTTCATCCACGGCAACTACTGGGGTGGCGGCGCCTTCGGCAACTACAACGCGAGCCACGGCTGCGTGGGTCTGCGCGATGTGCGCGGCGGCTACGACAAGTCGGTGCCGGCCTCGTGGTTCTACAACAACTCGATGATCGGTGACGTCGTCGTCGTGAAGAACTCCAACGACAGGACGGTCGCGCCCGACAACGGACTCAACGGCTGGAACATGCCCTGGGACGAATGGATCAAGTAGCTCCGATCCGGTGACCCGGGCCCGGTGTGCCGCTGTGAGCGAGCACACCGGGCCCGTCGCCGTTAGTGGCCGTTAACCTTCCTGCATGACTGTGCATCTCGAAGTCGCCGAGGGCGTGGGCACCCTCCGTCTGGACCGCCCGCCCATGAACGCGCTGGACGTCGCCACCCAGGACCGGCTCAGGGAACTGGCCGAGGAGCTCACGCGCCGCGAGGACGTGCGCGCCGTGATCATCCACGGTGGGGAGAAGGTGTTCGCCGCGGGTGCGGACATCAAGGAGATGCAGGGCATGGACCATGCCGCGATGGTCCTGCGCTCCCGCGCCCTGCAGGAATCCTTCACCGCGATCGCCCGCATCCCCAAGCCGGTCGTCGCCGCCGTCACGGGCTACGCCCTCGGCGGGGGCTGTGAGTTGGCGCTGTGCGCGGACTACCGCATCGCCGCCGAGAACGCGAAGCTGGGGCAGCCCGAGATCCTGCTCGGCCTGATTCCCGGTGCCGGCGGCACCCAACGCCTTGCGCGTCTGATCGGCCCGTCCAGGGCGAAGGACCTGATCTTCACGGGCCGTATGGTGAAGGCGGACGAGGCGCTGCGACTCGGTCTGGTCGACCGGGTGGTGCCGGCCGAGGACGTGTACGCCGAGGCGCACGCCTGGGCGGCGAGGCTGGCCCAGGGCCCGGCGATCGCGCTGCGCGCCGCCAAGGAAGCCGTCGACACGGGCCTGGAGACGGACATCGAGACGGGTCTCGCCGTGGAACGGACCTGGTTCGCGGGGCTGTTCGCGACCGAGGACCGCCAGCGCGGGATGCGCAGCTTCGTGGAAGAGGGCCCGGGCAAGGCGAAGTTTCTCTGATCCGGCCGTCACCGACCGTGCACGACGGGCGATTTGGCCGTCATAGATGAGAATCATTCAGTAAATCACCCCGGACCTCTTGCAGTTGACGCCGTGTCTCACCCGAGGTCCCTCGACGGGCGGTTTATCGCAGCCTTAAGACAACCTTAAGCGCGCCTCGGTACGAGCATCTGGCGATTGCCCCCGACTGGCCTGTTTCCGCAGATCAGTCGGGGTGCCGCTGGCCCCGAATTGCATCTGGCATATGCCGGGTGAATGGTGTGGAATGTGTGTTTCCGGGGGGCGTTTTCCGTCGTAACACCTCCGGACTGCCCTGCGGGCGGCCATGATGGGTCCATGGCGGGGCTGGAGGGTATCGAACAGCCGCGGCGGCACGGGAGTGCAACCGCGGCACGCTGGTCGCCGGCGATCGAGGACGAACGGGCGCACAAGGCGCTGGAGTTGTTCGGGAACCCTACGGAGGCGGAGGTGCCGCTGCCGTCGCGGCCCGAATCCGCGGCAACCGCACGGCGGCTCACCCAGGTCGTGATTCTGCGTCACTGGGGGCTCACTCCGAGGATGACCGAGGACGCGGTCCTGCTCGTCTCCGAACTCGTCGGCAACGCGGTGCGGCACACCGGGGCGCGTGTCTTCGGGTTACGCATGCGGCGCCGCCGGGGCTGGATCCGTATCGAGGTCCGCGATCCCTCCCGCGGGCTGCCCTGCCTGATGCCGGTCCAGGAACTGGACGTGAGCGGCAGGGGCCTCTTCCTCGTCGACAAGCTCTCCGACCGCTGGGGCGTCGACCTGCTTCCGCGCGGCAAGACGACCTGGTTCGAGATGCGGGTCGCCGACCGCTGATCCCCTGCGGCGCGTACCGTCCGCGGACCGGGCCGAGCGACCCGCCCCCGCGTCCATCGGGCCAATCGCCGCTTTTGGGACCTTCTCGCCCTTAAATGGGAAGGGTGACCACGCCCGTCCCTCCCACATCGCCGGACCCCGATACGGGCCCCGCGGATACGGTGCCCGACCGCCGCACGGCGCTGCGCGCGGGCGCGGGAGTCGCCGTGGGTGCGTTCGCCGCCGCCTGTTCCCCCGGCGGCAGCGTGGTGCAACGGCCTCTGCCCTCCCGCGCCGCCGGTACCTCGCGCACCTCGTCCGCGGCTCCGCCGCCCCGCTCCTATCCGCACCAGCCGGACCAGATCACCCACGGTCCACGGGACCACCCCAGGGTGGCGCTCACCTTCCACGGCCAGGGCGACCCCGACATCACCCGGTCGATCCTCGACACGGCGGAGAAGGCGGGCGCGAAGGTCACGGTGCTCGCGGTCGGAACCTGGCTCGACGACCACCCGGACGTCGCCCGGCGCATCGTCGACGGCGGTCACGACCTCGGCAACCACACACTGCACCACCGCGGTATCAACACCATGTCCGAGTCGGACGCCACCGCCGAGATCCAGGGCTGCGCCGACCGACTGCGCCGCCTCACCGGATCCATCGGCACCTGGTTCCGCCCCTCCCGCGCGCCCCGGGCGACCGACGCCGTCGCACGTGTCGCCCGCCGCGTCGGCTATCCGCACGTCCTGTCGTACGACGTCGACTCCCTCGACTACACCTCACCGGGCGCGTCCGCCATCACCCGCAGGGTCGTCGACGAGGTCCGCAACGGTTCGGTGGTGAGCCTGCACCTCGGCTACCCGGACACGGTCACCGCCTTCCCCGTCCTTCTGCACGAACTCGACCACCGCGGCATCTCCGCGGTGACCGCCACGGAGCTGCTGAGCTGATGCACCCCACGACCGTCACACGTGTACTGATCGCCGGCGCCGCACTCACCGCGCTGGCCGGCTGTGGCATCGGCTCGTCCCACAAGGACGAGACCCGTCCCTCCAGGAGCGCCGTCGCGCCCACCCAGCAGCAGCGGACCGTCCGGACCCTGCCGGGCATGCCCCCGGTGCTCGATCCGAAGGACCTCTACGCCGCGGACCGTCCCGATCGGCTCTCCGAGGTGGTCAAGGACTTCCCGTCCCGCGTCTACGTCCCCAACACCAACTCCAACACGGTGTCCGTCATCGACCCCGGGACGTACAAGGTCATCGAGACGATCCGGGTCGGCCGCCAGCCCCAGCACGTCGTGCCGTCCTGGGACCTGAAGACACTCTGGGTCAACAACGACCTGGGCAACTCCCTCACCCCCATCGACCCGAGGACCGGGAAGGCGGGTGATCCGGTCGACGTCCACGACCCCTACAACCTGTACTTCACGCCGAACGGCAAATACGCGGTGGTGATGGCGTCCAAGGACCGCAGGCTGGTCTTCCGCGACGCACACACCATGAAGGTGGCGAAGTCCCTGCCGGTCGACTGCTCGGGCGTCAACCACGCCGACTTCTCGATCGACGGCCGCTACTTCATCGTCTCCTGCGAGTTCAGCGGCGAACTCCTCAAGGTCGACACCGAGAAGATGGAGGTGATCGGCCGGCAGAAGCTGCCGTTGCGCGGGGCCATGCCGCAGGACGTGAAGATCTCGCCGGACGGCAGGACGTTCTACATCGCCGACATGGAGGCCGACGGGCTGTGGATCCTCGACGGCGACCGCTTCGGCGAGCCCTCCTTCCTGCGCACCGGCAAGGGCGCGCACGGCCTCTACGTGAGCCGGGACTCCCGCGAGATGTACATCTCCAACCGCGGCGAGGGCACCGTCTCGGTGTTCGACTTCGCGACGCGCCGGCTCGTCAAGAAGTGGCGCCTGCCCCAGGGCGGCAGCCCCGACATGGGCGGTGTCTCGGCGGACGGCACGGTGCTGTGGCTCTCCGGGCGCTACAACTCCGAGGTGTACGCGATCGACACCCGGACCGGGCGTCAACTGGCCCGCATCAAGGTGGGGAGCGGTCCGCACGGGCTCGCCGTCTACCCGCAGCCAGGCCGCTACTCGCTGGGTCACACGGGTGTCTTCCGATGACGCGCGGCCGCCCGTGGCGCCGCCCTGCCACACGCTAGCGTGCGAGGAAGAGCGCCTCCGAGGCCACCGGGCGGTATCCGGCCGCCTGGAACGCCCGCAGACTGCGGGCGTTGCCCGCCGACACCTGGGCCCACACCGGTTCGCCCCCGCTCAGCCGCCGCGCCGCCGAGACCAGCGCACGCCCCAGTCCCCGGTGCCGTGCCTCCGGGGCCACCTCGACGGCCACCTCCAGGCGTCCGGCCACCCCGCGTCCGAGGACGAGCAGACCGCCTTGTGCCGTCCACACCCGCACGTCGTCCCGGCGCCTGCGCGAGCCGACCACCCGGGGATGGCCCGGGCCCTCGACCGGCCGCAGCGGCAACGGCGGTTCACCGGCCAGCGCGGACCCGACCAGGAGCACGTCGATCGTGTCGGTCGTGCGCCCGGTGCGTTCCATGAAGGCGGCGAGGAATCGGGCGTTCATCGTCGCGGCCAGCGCGTCGCACTCGATGCCCCGCAGTGTTCCGCGCACCCAGTCCGGGTCCTCGTCCGTGAACACCACGGAGTGCGCGGTGAAGGCGATGATCCCCGCGTCACGGGAGGAGTGCTGGCGTACGACCGTGGTGCCGCCGTCGGCCGGAGGGAAGACGTCCCGCGCCGCGGCGTCCAGAATGTCCCGCAGACCGTCGGCCATGAGTGCGTCTCCTCGGCTTGAGTCTCCACCCACTGGAAGGCCCACACTCGCAGACATGATCGAGAACGGCACCGGCCTTTTCACCATCGGCGAACTGGCCAGGGCGACCGGACTGACCGTCCGCACCATTCGCTACTGGTCGGACGAGGGCGCCCTGCCCCCGGTGGCCCGCTCCTCGGGCGGCTACCGGTTGTACGACGCCGCGTCCGTGGCCCGCCTCGAGCTGATCCGCACCCTGCGCGAACTGGGTCTCGGCCTGGCGGACGTGCGCAGGGTGCTGGGCGGCGAGGCAACGGTCGCCGAGGTGGCGGCCGCGCATGTGGCGGCCCTGGACGCGCAGATCCGCGCTCTGAAGGTGACCCGGGCGGTGCTGTCGACCGTGGCGCGACGCGGTTCGAGTGCGGAGGAGATGACCCTGATGAACAAACTGGCGAGGCTGTCGGCGGCCGAGCGGAAACGGATCATGGAGGGGTTCGTGGAGGAACTGCTCCACGGGCTCGACACGGTGGACCCGGCGATCCGGGAGCGGATGCGGCGTTCCGCGGCGGACCTGCCGGAGGACCCGACACCCGAGCAGGTCGACGCCTGGGTGGAACTGGCCGAGATGCTCCAGGACCCGGACTTCCGGGCCACGATGCGGAAGGCGACCGAGTTCAACGCCGCGGACCGGGGACCCGACGTCCCCGCCGGTGCGTCCCTGTGGTTCGTCAAGCGCCTGGTGGAGCTGGCGGGGGCGGCACGGGAGCGGGGGATCGCGCCGGAGACCCCGGCGGCCGATCCGGTGCTGCACGACCTGCTCGGGGATGCCGACCGGGCCGCCGTACTGGACCGCATGGAGACGGCATTCGACGAACGGGTCGCCCGCTACCGTGAACTGCTGTGCGTCGTCAACGGGCAGCCGGCGCCGCAGCACAGGGAGGAGTTCGCCTGGGTGGTCGCCGCACTGAGGGCGCGGACGGGCCGTTAATCTGACCTCGTCAGTAGGACGGCCGTACGACGCGACGGCAGAGGCACCATGAAGGGGCGGATCGGTGGCGGACATCGAGGAAGCACGCAAGCAGTTCGAGCGGATCGATGCGGACGGTGACGGATTCATCACCGCCGCCGAGTTCAAGTCCGCCCTGGCCCAGGGGGGCGACTGGAACGTCACCGACACGGTGGCGGAGGCCGTCATCCGGACCCGCGACCTCAACGGCGACAAGGTCCTGTCGTTCGACGAGTTCTGGACCTACCTGAGCAGCTGAGCCGATGACGAGGGGGGTGTCCTCGTCCCGGCCGGGACAAGGACACCCCCCTCGTCGTACCCGGCCCCGGGGTCGCGTCGCACCCGGCCTCGCCCGAACGGGGTCACCCTGACGGCGTACGTCCGGAATAGTCCGCCGGAGCCCGAGGTTGGTGCTGGCCACAACCCTGTGCAAGGACACCGACCCCCCGGAAGGGCGACGCGAGTCATGAAGATCGGCATCATCGGCGCGGGCAACATCGGCGGCAATCTCACCCGGCGGCTCACCGCCCTCGGACACGACGTCTCCGTGGCCAACTCCCGCGGCCCGCACACACTCAAGGCACTCGCCGAGGAGACGGGCGCGACGCCCGTCACCGTCACGGAGGCGGCCCGCGACGCCGAGGTGGTCGTGATCACGGTCCCGGTGAAGGCGGTCCCGGACCTGCCGTCCGGCCTGCTGGACGGGGCGGCGCCGGGGGTCGCCGTGATCGACACCGGCAACTACTACCCCCGGGAGCGGGACGGCAGGATCGCGGGCATCGAGGACGAGGGACTCACCGAGAGCCGCTGGACCGAACGGCAGATCGGCCACCCCGTCGTCAAGGCCTTCAACGGCACCTTCGCCCAGGACATCCTGGAGCGCCCGCGCCCCGCCGGCGACCCCGACCGTATGGCGCTGCCGGTCGCGGGCGACGACGAGGCGGCCAAGCGCCGGGTGCGGGACCTCATCGACGCCCTCGGTTTCGACACGGTCGACGCGGGCGGCATCGACGACTCCTGGCGCCAGCAGCCCAACACCCCGGTCTACGGCCTGCGGGCGGGCGCCGGCGCCGTCGCCGGGGCGCTGGCCGAGGCCTCTCCCGAGCGCACGCCGGAGTTCCGCGGCTAGGGTCTGTCGTTCGGATCAGGCCGCTGGGAGCGACCGTGCTTGTCGATCGACCCGAGCGGGGCGTGGACCCGGTCGGCGGCCGTTTCGCACCGGGCCCCGCGCGGCGCGCGGTCACGCTCCGGCCGCCCACGTGCTCAGGGCGGCCTTGCTGGTGAAGTCGGCGACGTCCCGGTCCAGCGGGTCGGAGGTGTACTGGTGGAAGAGCCACTTCGCCTTGATGCGGGGCTTGCCCGCCGTCACGTAATCGGCGATCCACAGACCGTCGCCGGCGTACGAGGTGGTGTCGATGTTCAGCCAGAAGTTGCGGCTCGCATAGAGGAGAACCCGGTTGTGCGGCCGGAGTTGTTTGACCCTGCGGATGAACTGGTCCTTCTCGGCGTTGCTCGCGTGCGTGCCGTCGCCGGTCGTCTCCCAGTCCACGGCCAGCAGGTCGCCGGTCCTCTCAGGGGCGTTGGCGACGAAGTAGTCCGCCTGTGCCGAGATGTTGCCTGGCCACAGGAAGTGGTAGAAGCCGGCCACGCAACCGGCGTCCCGTGCGGTCTTCGTCTGTGTGGTGAGTTTGGGGTTCACATACGAACGGCCCTCCGTCGCCTTGATGAAGACGAAGGAGAGGCCGTCCGTGTCGTATGAGGACGATTGATAGGCGCTGATGTCGATGCCTCGCAGCATGGGGGCTCCCTGAAGTGTGCCGGTGGGGGACAGGGATGGATGCCTTGTCGCCATGACACGGGTGATATGCCCCAAAAGCTGGATGTTCAGCCCTGGTTGACGGCAGGATCCGGTTCGCGCCGTGGCCGGCGCCTTCGGAACCCCCGGCCGCCCTCGACTTCGCACTCGCCAACTTCGCTCAGACGAGGCCGGGTTGGCGGAAGCCGAGTCGGCCGGTGCCGTCAGCACTCGATGATGTTCACGGCGAGACCGCCGCGCGCCGTCTCCTTGTACTTCACGCTCATGTCGGCACCGGTCTCCTTCATGGTCTTGATGACCTTGTCGAGGGAGACCTTGTGGCTGCCGTCGCCGCGCATCGCCATGCGTGCCGCCGTGACGGCCTTGACCGCCGCCATGCCGTTGCGCTCGATGCACGGGATCTGCACCAGACCGCCGACCGGGTCGCAGGTCAGGCCCAGGTTGTGCTCCATGCCGATCTCGGCCGCGTTCTCGACCTGCTCCGGTGTGCCGCCCAGCACCTCCGCGAGCGCGCCCGCCGCCATCGAGCAGGCCGAGCCGACCTCGCCCTGGCAGCCGACCTCGGCACCGGAGATGGACGCGTTCTCCTTGAAGAGCATGCCGATCGCGCCGGCGGCGAGCAGGAAGCGCACGACACCCTCCTCGTCGGCGCCCGGCACGAAGTTGATGTAGTAGTGCAGTACGGCGGGGATGATGCCCGCGGCGCCGTTCGTGGGCGCCGTGACCACGCGGCCGCCCGCCGCGTTCTCCTCGTTCACCGCCATCGCGTAGAGCGTGATCCACTCCATGGCGCGGGAGAGCGGGTCGCCCTCGGCACGCAGCTGGCGGGCGGTGACGGCAGCGCGCCGGCGCACCCGGAGGCCGCCCGGCAGGATTCCCTCACGCGACATGCCGCGCTCCACGCACGCCTGCATCACCCGCCAGATCTCCAGCAGGCCCTCGTGGATCTCCTCCTCGGTGCGCCAGGCGCGCTCGTTCTCCAGCATCAGCGACGAGATCGACAGGCCCGTCTCCTTCGTCAGGCGCAGCAGCTCGTCGCCCGTGCGGAAGGGGTACTTCAGCACCGTGTCGTCCAGCTTGATGCGGTCCGCGCCCACCGCGTCCTCGTCGACGACGAAGCCGCCGCCCACGGAGTAGTACGTCTTCGACAGCAGCTCGTCGCCCGAGGCGTCGAACGCCCACAGCGTCATGCCGTTCGCGTGGTAGGGGAGGGTCTCGCGGCGGTGCAGGACCAGGTCGTCGTCGAAGGAGAAGGCGATCTCGTGCTCGCCGAGGAGCCGGATCCGGCCGGTGGTCCTGATGTCCTCCACCCGCTGGTCGGCGGTCCCCACATCCACCGTGCGCGGCGAGTCGCCCTCCAGGCCGAGCAGCACCGCCTTGGGCGTGCCGTGGCCGTGGCCGGTGGCGCCGAGCGAGCCGTACAGCTCCGCCCGTATGGACCCGGCCGAGTCCAGCAGGCCCTCGTTGCGCAGTCGCAGGGCGAACATGCGCGCAGCGCGCATGGGGCCGACCGTGTGGGAGCTGGACGGGCCGATACCGATCGAGAACAGGTCGAAGACCGAGATGGCCACGGTGACTCCTCAGGTACAGGGGGTGGTGCAGGGGGCGGGGCACCGCGCACGAGCATGTGCTTCCAGTGTGCGCGATGCCCCGAGGTGTCTTACTTCCGCAGGCCCGGGTACAGCGGGTGCTTGTCGGCCAGGGCCGTGACCCGGGCCTTCAGCGCCTGCGCGTCGTAGGACGGCTTGAGCGCCTGCGCGATGACGTCCGCGACCTCGGCGAAGTCCGCGGCCGTGAAGCCGCGGGTCGCCAGGGCGGGCGTACCGATGCGCAGGCCCGAGGTGACCATGGGCGGACGCGGGTCGTTCGGGATCGCGTTGCGGTTGACCGTGATGCCGACCTCGTGCAGCCGGTCCTCGGCCTGCTGTCCGTCGAGGTCGGAGTCGCGCAGGTCGACGAGGACGAGGTGCACGTCGGTGCCACCGGACAGCACGTCCACGCCCACGGCCCTGACGTCGTCCTTCACCAGACGCTCGGCGAGGATACGCGCGCCCTCCAGGGTCCGGCGCTGCCGCTCCCTGAACTCCTCGGTGCCGGCGATCTTGAAGGCGACGGCCTTGGCGGCGATCACGTGCTCCAGCGGTCCGCCCTGCTGACCGGGGAAGACCGCGGAGTTGATCTTCTTGGCCAGCTCGGCGGTGGACAGGATCACACCACCGCGAGGGCCGCCCAGCGTCTTGTGGGTCGTGGTGGTGACCACATGGGCGTGCGGCACCGGGTTCGGGTGCAGGCCCGCCGCGACGAGACCGGCGAAGTGCGCCATGTCGACCATGAGGTACGCGCCGACCTCGTCCGCGATCCGGCGGAAGGCGGCGAAGTCCAGCTGCCGCGGGTAGGCGGACCAGCCGGCCACGATCAGCTTCGGCCGGTTCTCCTTGGCCAGGCGCTCGACCTCGTCCATGTCGACGACACCGCCGTCGCCGACGTGGTAGGCGACCACGTTGTAGAGCTTGCCGGAGAAGTTGATCTTCATTCCGTGGGTCAGGTGCCCGCCGTGCGCGAGGTTGAGACCCATGATCGTGTCGCCGGGCTGCAGCAGCGCGAACATCGCGGCCGCGTTCGCCTGTGCGCCGGAGTGCGGCTGCACATTGGCGTGCTCGGCGCCGAAGAGCTCCTTGATGCGGTCGATGGCGATCTGCTCGACCACGTCGACGTGCTCACAGCCGCCGTAGTAGCGGCGGCCGGGGTAGCCCTCGGCGTACTTGTTGGTGAGGACAGAGCCCTGCGCCTCCATGACCGCGACCGGAGCGAAGTTCTCCGAGGCGATCATCTCGAGGGTGGACTGCTGACGGTCCAGCTCGGCGTCGACGGCCGCGGCGACGTCCGGGTCGAGCTCGTGCAGGGGCGTGTTCAGAAGCGACATGTGGTGCTGTGACTCCTCAGCCGGCGATGTGAGCGTCGTACTCGTCGGCGGTGAGCAGGTCGGCGGGCTCCTCCGTGACGCGCACCTTGAACAGCCAGCCGCCCTCGAAGGGGGCGGAGTTCACCAGCGACGGATCGTCGACCACGTCCTCGTTGACCGCCGTGACCTCGCCGCCGACCGGCGAGTAAAGGTCGCTCACCGACTTGGTCGACTCCAGCTCGCCGCAGGTCTCGCCCGCGGCCACCGTGTCACCGACCTCCGGGAGCTGGACGAACACGACATCGCCGAGGGCGTTGGCCGCGTGCTCGGTGATACCGACCGTCGCGACACCGTCCTCGGCGGCCGACAGCCACTCGTGCTCCTTGCTGTAACGCAGCTGCTGGGGGTTGCTCATGGCCTGAATTCTCCTGAAAGGTCGGAGGAGTGTGGTGATGGAGGACTGGTGGAGACGCTCGTGAGCAGGGACGGACGCGATCGCGGAGCCGTCCGCCCTGGCCCAGTCTCTACTTCTGGCGCTTGTAGAACGGCAGCGCCACGACCTCGTACGGTTCGTGGCTGCCCCGGATGTCCACCCCGACCCCGGGGGCGCCCGGCACGGAGTGCGTGGCGTCGACGTACGCCATCGCGATCGGCTTGCCCAGCGTGGGGGAGGGCGCACCCGAGGTGACCTCGCCGATCACCTCGCCGCCCGATACGACCGCGTAACCGGCGCGCGGGACGCGACGGCCCTCGGCGACGAGGCCGACCAGGACGCGCGGCGGGTTCTGCTCGGCGCGCCCGGCGGCCCGGAGCAGCGCCTCGCGCCCCACGAAGTCGTCCTCCTTCTCGAACTTCACGACCCGGCCGAGTCCGGCGTCGAACGGGGTCAGGGCGGTGGTGAGCTCGTGGCCGTACAGCGGCATGCCCGCCTCGAGGCGCAACGTGTCCCGGCAGGAGAGGCCGCAGGGGATGAGGCCCACCGGCGAGCCCGCCTCCGTCAGCGCCAGCCACAGCTTCTCGGCGTGCTCCGGGGCGACGAACAGCTCGAAGCCGTCCTCCCCGGTGTAGCCGGTGCGGGCGATGAGCGCCGGGACGCCGGCGACCGTGCCGGGCAGCCCCGCGTAGTACTTCAGTCCGTCGAGGTCGGCGTCGGTCAGCGACTTCAGGATGCCGGGGGACTCGGGGCCCTGCACGGCGATCAGCGCGTAGGCGTCCCGGTCGTCGCGCACCTCGGCCTCGAATCCGGCCGCCCGCTCCTGGAGCGCGTCCAGCACGATCCGGGCGTTGGAGGCGTTGGCGACGACCATGTACTCCTGCTCACCGAGCCGGTACACGATCAGGTCGTCCAGGATGCCGCCGTCCTCCTGGCAGATCATGGTGTAGCGGGCGCGGCCGACACCGACGGAGGAGATGTTGCCGACCAGGGCGTGATCGAGGAGCCGGTTCGCCTGGGGCCCGGTGACCGTGATCTCGCCCATGTGCGAGAGGTCGAACAGACCTGCCTTCGTACGGACGGCCAGGTGCTCGTCACGCTCGGAGCGGTATCGCAGGGGCATGTCCCAGCCGGCGAAGTCGGTCATCGTCGCGCCCAGCGAACGATGCAGGGCATCGAGCGCGGTACGGCGCAGGGGGCTGTTGCTGCTCATCGGTTGTGCTCCCGGGGCGATGGGTCCCTCGCACGGGCGAGCCGGGCGCAGGGGAGGGCGAGGTCGTTCCTCCCCATCTGTCATCGGAACCTGAGAGGTTCGCCATGACTCCCGAGACGGGTCGTCAGGGCTTGCACCTTGGGTGGAGCCACCAGAAGCGGCCCGCTTTCCAGATGTGCCTCGCCCGCGCGGTATCGGGGCCTGAGAGATTCAAGGGAGGGACTTGCTCCTTCGGCGTCCGGCACACAGACGTGTGACCGGAACTCTCCCGCGCGGATTCAAGCGGCCGGTATGCAGTTGGCGCGCACATCATTGCACGCATCGCCCCGTGGTGGCAGGGCGGCATCTGTGACCGGCTTGTGGCGGCACCAGCATGAAAACGGGAGACCGGCGCATTACCTTCTCTTTACACTCGACGGGCAGGCAACTTCCTGACCCATGGGGAGGGCGATGACGGTGAACAGGACGACGGTGTACGCCACCACCTCGGGCCTCGCGGTGTCCGGGCAGCCCGGTGCCCCGGCGCGGGGTGCCTGCGGACCGCTGCGCAAGGGCGTGGTCCGCGATCTGCGCGACCGCGCGGGCCGCAGCCCGCAAGGGCTCACCTTCCCCGCGGGCGACGTCGTCGTCGTCACGGGTCTGCCCGGCAGCGGCAAGTCCACGCTGATGCGACGCGCCGTGCCAGGTGTCCGGGTCGACTCCCAGGACACCAGGGACCGCTGGGACACCCGTCTGGCCCGCTTCCTTCCCTACGCGGTGTACCGCCCCCTCGTCCGCCTGGCGCACTACGCGGGTCTGCACCGTGCCCTGCGCGCCGGTACCGGAGTCGTCGTGCACGACTGCGGCACACAGCCCTGGGTGCGTGGCTGGCTGGCCCGTTCGGCACGGCGCCGCGGCGGCACGCTCCGGCTGCTCGTGCTCGACGTCTCCGCGGACACGGCCCTGGACGGACAGCAGGCACGCGGCCGCGGCGTCTCGCGGTACGCGTTCCTCAGGCACCGCCGGGTCACCCGCCGGCTGCTGCGCTCGGTCGAGCAGGGCCGGCTGCCCGAGGGCTGCGGCTCGGCGGTGCTGCTCGACCGGGACGCGGCGGACGCTCTGCGCCGGATCGACTTCGCGGCCGAATGACCGTCCGCGCGCACCCGCTAGCCTTTTGTGCCACAGCAGTGGTTCTGAGCAGGCGGTAAGCAGATGGATCTTCCGGCGGACCTTCCCGCGGACTTCCCCCCACAGGCACAGCCCCATCCGCACGGCGGATGGCCCGGCAACGAACTGGAGGAGGTGCTCTCCGCCTCCCTCGGCGTCCCCGGGGCGGGCGGCCGGATCATCGAGGTACTCGGTCGCAGCTTCCTCTGGGTGCCGCTGCCCGGCGACGGCGGCCCGCACAGCGGGCCGCTGGACCTGCCCACGCTGGAGATCGAGGGACAGGTGTTCGTCCCGGTGTTCAGCTCGGAGGAGCAGTTCCGCCAGGTCGTCGGCAACCACATGTCGTACACGATCGCGCCCGCCGTCGAGTTCGCCCGCGGGCTGCCCGCGCAGGTCGGGATCGCTGTCAATCCGGGCGGGGTCGTCGGTGTGCCGGTGCCGCCGGACGCGGTGGCCGAGCTGTGCCGCGCCGGGACGACCGCGCTGGACGGCCTCGTGAGCGGCGGCCGGGTCCGTCTCTTCGAACCGGACTGGCAGGAGGAACCGGTCGACTTCCTGGCCGCCGCCTCCGCCGAGTTCGCCGCGACCGGGGTGGTGCTGAGCGCGCGGCGCTGCCTGGCCGCCATCGAGACCACCGACCCGGTGATGTTCATAGGCGTCGAACTCGTCGCCGCGGGACCGGACGCCCGCACGCCCGCGCTGGACGCGCTCGGCCGGGCGCTCGCCAGGGTGCCGGTGGGGACATCCGTGAACATGGTGTTCCTGGACGTGGCGCAGGACCCGGTGGGGGACTGGATGCGCGAGCGGGTGCGCCCCTTCTACCAGTACGGTTACTGAACCGCCGGCGAGCGCGGCGCCCGACGCCGGGACGATGTGGGGCGGCGCTCGTCAAGTTGCTGTCAAGATGGCGCCTTAACCTGGTTTCATGGCCGGAGCGGGGGAAGCTCGCGACCGGCCGGGGGCCGGCCCGCGGCGGTCCGCATGGGGGTGTGGTGTCCCCGGGCAAGGAAGAATGGCTCGGTCGGGGCGGTGCGGCTCGGTTCGTGCCGGCGCTCGGGAGACCTCCTTCGGGGTTGTCAGGTTCGTGGTGAAGGGGCGGTAGAGGGTGAGCGCGTCGGGCACGGCCGCGGCCGGGCAGGTCGAGCACATGCTGCGCCAGGTGACGCCCGGGCGTTACGACGCCTACGAGGCGCTTCTTCGCGCGCTCGCGACCCCGTCGTCCGGCCAGGTCTGGATGCTGCTCTGGCACGGCCAGGCCGGATCCCCCGACGCCCAGTACGGGAACATGGAGGTGGACGGCCACGGCTACGCGCCCTGTGTCACCTCCGCCCAGGAGCTCTCGGCCAGCGGCTGGAACCGCTCGTACGAAGTGATCGACGGCCTCGACGCGGCCCGCACCCTCTACCCGGACCACTACGGGCTGTGGCTCAACCCGCACGCACCGGGCGGCGGCGTCGGCATCCCCTGGCCGGATCTGCGGCGGATCGCCACCGGTCTCGAGCGCCAGCCCGCCGGACCGCTGCGGCTGTCCGAACCGGCCATCGAGATCCCGCAGTTCTACGCCCTCCTCGCGCAGAACGCGCACCGCACCCCCGCCCTCCGCTCGCTGCGCCGGGCCTGGGTACAGCCCGCCCTCGGCGCGCCGTACCTGGCCATCGGCCTGGATGTGTACGACACGTCGCCGCCCGCCGTCGACTCGGTACGCGCGATGATGCAGCAGTCGATCGTCGCCGTGCCCGACGGCCTGCCCGTGTCGACCGTCGTGATGTCCGACGACTACGACCCCGTCGTGCTGTGGCTGCGTGCCGGCGCCCGTCCGTTCTACGACCGTGAGGCCCACGCGGCCCCGGTCCAGGCTCCCGCGGCCGGAGGCTACGGTTATCCGCCGGTCGGCGGGGGCTACTGACCTCCTTCCCCCCTCCCCGTCGGAGCGCTCGCCGCGCCGGCCGCTGCCGCCGACGTGTCCGCTGCGGGGGAGCGGCCCTCACGCGGCAGCTGCCCCGGCCGGGATGCGCAGCTGCTGCGGGGCCGCCTCGCCATCGCCGCTCGCGCGGCTCCGGGTCCGACGGTCCGCGGAAGGGCGCCTGACGGACGAACTCGTGATCATGGCCCCGAACGCGGTGACGCCCGCGTGGCCCCGTACGGGACCGTGCACGGTGTCCGCCTGCGCCGCCCGTCCTCTGTAAAGGCACCGAGTGCCAGGGGATCCGCGGCCCGCTCACAACAGGCGAATCGTTCCCGGTGTGGATTCTCCCTTGCAGACAGGGTCGGTTCCCCAGGTACGGCGTCATACTGACCGGGTGTCAGCCCGTCCGCGGCCCGCGTGGGCGGGCCCGGACGACGCATGTCGTCGAGCAGGGCCCGGGTGAGACGCCGGCTTGGGCGTCGGGGGTGTGAAGACCGCCCGGCACCCGGCAGCGGCCGCCGTCCGAGGGCCCGTGGTGATCACGCATCGGATCGCAAAGCTTCGCTGGCAGGAAAGGGACTCGGCCCCGGAATTTCGGTGCATGGTGCATCGGAGTGCCCCGCAACGGGGGAAAACCCCTGCCGGCGCGCTCGCGGCCTCCTGGCCTGCAAGTGCTGCAACCGCGAGGTGCGAACGGTGCGGGAGTGCCGGATGTTTCGCGGACGAGGTTTCGACGGCCCCTCGTCCGGTAGGCGCGCCTCGTTGTCCGGATAACAGAATCCCCCAGTCGTCATCACGGTTACGCATACTTTCTCCATCAGACCTGGCGCGTGATCGTGAACGCGTTGAAGACTCGCCTCTCAGACGCGAGGCCATCGATCCTGCGATCGAACCAATCACTGGATCAGTTGGACAGTTGGGCCGCCACCATCGTGCGGCCGCCGCGGAGCACGTAAGCGAATCAAGCCGCCGACAGCGGCGGACAAAGGCCGGTGACCACCGGCCAGAGGGGTCAGGTCATTGTGACCGCACCGATCGAGACCACCGGCGCGGAGGCCGGAGCGCCGCCCGAATCTGTGCTCTCCGGGGCCAAGAAGAGCCAGATCGAGGGGCGTTCCCTCAGCCAGATCGCCTGGACCCGGTTCAAGCGGGACAAGGTGGCGGTGGCAGGTGGCATCGTCGTCATCCTGCTCGTGCTGATGGCGGTGCTCGCCAAGCCGATCGAGTGGATCTTCGGGCTCGACCCCGACAAGTTCCACCAGGACCTCATCGACCCTGCGCTGCTGGCGCCGAAGGGCGCCTGGGGCGGCATGAGTTGGGACCACCCGCTGGGCGTGGACCCGCAGTACGGCCGCGACATGCTCGCCCGGATCATCGACGGTTCCTGGGTCTCGCTCCTGGTCGCCGGCGGTGCCACGCTCCTCTCGGTGGTCATCGGTACCGTGCTGGGCGTCGTCGCCGGCTACTACGGCGGCTGGATCGACAGCGTCATCAGCCGGCTCATGGACACCTTCCTGGCGTTCCCGCTGCTGCTCTTCGCCATCGCCATCTCGGCCTCGGTGCAGGACGGCTTCTTCGGCCTGAACGGCCTGTCGCTGCGTATCTGCGTGCTGATCTTCGTGATCGGCTTCTTCAGCTGGCCCTACATCGGTCGTATCGTGCGCGCCCAGACGATGACGCTGCGGCGCCGGGAGTTCGTGGAGGCCGCCCACAGCCTGGGTGCCCGCGGCCCGTACATCCTGTTCCGGGAGCTGCTCCCCAACCTCGTCGCACCGATCCTCGTCTACTCGACGCTGATCATTCCGACGAACATTCTCTTCGAGGCCGCGCTGAGCTTCCTCGGAGTCGGTATCGCTCCGCCGCAGGCCTCCTGGGGCGGCATGCTCAGCAACGCCGTGGATCTCTACACCGCAGATCCGCAGTACATGTTCGTGCCCGGTCTGGCGATCTTCATCACCGTCCTGGCATTCAACCTGCTGGGTGACGGGCTGCGTGATGCGCTCGATCCTCGCAGCAAGTGATCCATCGATAGAGGGGGCTTTCCTCACGTGAAGACGAGAAGGGTAACCGCCGCCGTGGCGACGGTCATCGCGCTCTCGCTGGGTGCTGCCGCATGTGGTGGCGGCGGCGGAGGCGGCAACAACAGCAGCAACGGCGGTAACGCCAAGAAGGACGCGGCGCTGGACTCCATCGTCAACGCGTCGAGCAAGAAGGGGGGGACGGTCAACCTCGAGGACTCCGACGTGCCGGACTCCCTGGACCCGGGCAACACGTACTACGGCTTCGTGCAGAACTTCTCGCGTCTCTACGCGCGTACGCTCGTCACGTTCAAGCCGGCCGCCGGCAAGGACGGCCTCACGGTTGTCCCGGACCTCGCCGAGTCCCTCGGCAAGGCCAGCGCCGACGCCAAGACCTGGACGTACCACCTGCGCTCCGGCCTGAAGTTCGAGGACGGCACGCCGATCACGTCCAAGGACGTCAAGTACGCGATCGAGCGCTCCAACTTCGCGCCCGAGGCCCTCTCCAACGGCCCGACGTACTTCAAGGCCTACCTCGAGGGCGGCGACAAGTACAAGGGTCCCTACAAGGACAAGTCGCCCGACGGCCTGAAGTCCATCGAGACGCCGGACGACCAGACGATCGTCTTCCACCTGGCGAAGCCGTTCGCCGACTTCGACTACCTGGCCACCTTCTCCCAGACGGCCCCCGTGCCGGCGGCGAAGGACGACGGCGCCAAGTACGTCCAGCACATCGTGTCCTCGGGCCCCTACAAGTTCCAGTCGTACGAGGAGGGCGCCAGCGCCTCCCTCGTCCGCAACCCGAACTGGGACCCGAAGTCGGACCCGATCCGCAAGGCGCTGCCGGACAAGATCAACGTCAAGTTCAAGGTCAACGGCGTCACCATCGACAACAACCTGATGGCTGACAAGACCACGGCGGACATCGCCGGCGCGGGTGTGCAGCCGCAGACCCAGCCGCGCATCCTGTCCGGCAAGTACTCCAAGCAGACGGACAACTCCTACGCGGGCGCCACGGGTTACATGGCCCTGAACGTGAACGTTGCTCCGTTCAACAACGAGCACTGCCGCAAGGCGGTCCAGTGGGCCCTCGACAAGCAGTCGGTGCTCGACGCCATGGGCGGTTCGCCCAAGGGCGACGTGGCCACCACGCTGCTGCCGCCGTCGGTCAACGGCTACACCAAGTTCGACACCTACCCGACCCAGGGCAACAAGGGTGACGCGGCCAAGGCCAAGGAAGAGCTCAAGGCGTGCGGTCAGCCGAACGGCTTCTCCACCACGCTGACGGCCCGTTCCGACCGTGCCTCCGAGGTCGCGGCCGCCACGGCCATCCAGAACTCGCTGAAGGCCGTCGGCATCAAGGTCGACATCAAGCAGTACCCCTCCGGCAAGTACTTCTCCAACTTCGCCGGTGTCCCGAGCTACGTCCACCAGCACAAGCTCGGCATGATGATGATGGCGTGGGGCGCCGACTGGCCGACCGGCTACGGCTTCCTCGACCAGATCATCGACGGTTCGGCCATCAAGCCCTCGGGTGGCAACAACCTGATGGAGCTGAACGACCCGAAGATCAACAAGGCCCTTGCGGACGCGATCGCCAACACCGACTCGGCGGCCCGCACCAAGGCCTGGGGCGACATCGACAAGATGGTCATGGACAACGCCTCGGTCGTCCCGCTCGTCTACCGCAAGAACCTGCTGATCAGGCCTACGTCCGCGACCAACGTCACGGTCACGCAGGCGTACCTCGGCATGTACGACTACACGCTGCTGAGCTCCTCGAAGTAACAGCAGGCCGGATACCCCCGAAAGGCAGGTGAAGGCACCGGGTGGCCGGGACGGACACACTCCGTCCCGGCCACCCGGAGCCGCACAGCTGTGGCTGCGTACATCATCCGACGCGTCTTCGGCGCCGTGGTACTGCTGCTGGTGGTCAGCGCAGTCACCTTCGCAATCTTCTTCCTGGTCCCCCGCCTGGGCGGCCAGACAGCCACTCAGCTGGCCACCCAGTACGTCGGCAAGGACGCCAACCCCGAGTCCATCGCGGCGATCAAGAAGAACCTGGGATTCGACCAGCCCATCTACATCCAGTACTGGGACTACATCAAGGGCCTGTTCGTCGGCGCCGACTACAAGTTCGGCCCCGATGCGACGCACTGCAGCGCCCCCTGCTTCGGGTACTCCTTCAAGAGTCACGTCGAGGTGTGGCCTCAGCTCACACAGCGCATCCCGGTCTCCTTCTCGCTGGCAGTCGGCGCGGCGGTGATCTGGCTGATCTTCGGTGTGACGACCGGTGTCATCTCGGCCCTTCGCAAGGGCAAGCCGGTGGACCGCCTCGCGATGTTCATCGCGCTCGCCGGCGTCTCGCTGCCGATCTTCTTCACCGGCCAGGTGATCAACGCGCTGTTCGTCTACCAGTGGCCCGTGTGGGACAGCACCGACTACGTGCCGTTCACCCAGAACCCGGCCGACTGGGCCTGGCACCTGCTGCTGCCCTGGATCAGCCTCGCGTTCCTGTTCTCCGCCACCTACGCCCGGCTCACCCGGGCGGGCATGCTGGAGACGATGGGCGAGGACTACATCCGGACGGCCCGGGCCAAGGGCCTCAGGGAGTCCACCGTCGTGGCCAAGCACGGCCTGCGGTCCACGCTCACGCCGATCGTGACCATCTTCGGCATGGACTTCGGCACGCTCGTCGGTACCGCGGTGCTCACCGAGACCGTGTTCTCCCTCCAGGGGATCGGCGCGTACTCGATCCAGGCCATCCGGGACAACGACCTGCCCATCGTGATGGCCGTGACCCTGGTCGCCGCGTTCTTCATCGTCTTCTGCAATCTCCTCGTCGACCTGGTGTACGCAGCCATCGACCCCCGCGTGAGGTACTCGTGAGCAAGCTCGAAAAGGCGGCGCTGGGCGAGCCGGCCCCTGTCGCCCCGTCCGACGCCGACGACGCGTTCCTCTCCGTTCGCGATCTGCGCATCCACTTCCAGACCGACGACGGTCTGGTCAAGTCGGTGGACGGCGTCAGCTTCGACGTACGGCGGGGCAAGACCCTGGGCATCGTCGGTGAGTCCGGCTCCGGCAAGTCCGTCACCTCGCTCGGCGTGATGGGCCTGCACCGCTCGGCCAACGCCAAGGTCTCCGGCGAGGTGTGGCTCGACGGTCAGGAACTGATCGCGGCCGACCCCGACGAGGTGCGCCGCATGCGCGGCCGCAAGATGGCGATGATCTTCCAGGACCCGCTGTCGGCCATGCACCCCTACTACACGGTCGGAACGCAGATCGTCGAGGCCTACCGGGTCCACCACGACGTCAGCAAGAAGGTCGCCAAGAAGCGCGCGATCGAGATGCTGGACCGGGTGGGCATTCCCGAGCCCGACAAGCGGGTGGACGGCTACCCGCACGAGTTCTCCGGCGGTATGCGCCAGCGCGCGATGATCGCGATGGCGCTGGTGAACAACCCCGAGCTGCTCATCGCCGACGAGCCGACCACCGCCCTGGACGTCACCGTGCAGGCGCAGATCCTCGACCTGATCCGGGATCTGCAGAAGGAGTTCGGCTCCGCGGTCATCATGATCACGCATGACCTCGGTGTCGTCGCCGAGATGGCCGACGACCTGCTGGTCATGTACGGAGGCCGCTGTGTGGAGCGCGGGCCCGCCGAGTCGGTGTTCTCCGAGCCCCGCCACCCCTACACCTGGGGCCTGCTCAGCTCGATGCCGCGTCTCGACCGCGACGACATCGACCGCCTCATCCCGATCAAGGGCTCCCCGCCCTCGCTGATCAACATCCCGTCCGGCTGCGCCTTCAACCCCCGTTGCCCGTACGCGGACATCCCGAAGGACAACGTCACCCGCACGGTCCGCCCCGAGCTGGCCGAAGTCGGTGGCCGGCACTGGGCGGCCTGTCACATGACGCAGGAGCAGCGGGAGCGTATCTGGACCGAAGAGATTGCGCCGAAGCTGTGAGCGACGAAAAAGCAGTGAAGATCCCTGCGCAGAGTGACGGTGCCGCCCCCACCGAGGGGTCGCAGTCCGGCGAGATCCTGCTGAAGGTGACGGGGCTCCAGAAGCACTTCCCGATCCGCAAGGGCCTGCTCCAGCGGCAGACGGGGTCGGTGCGCGCCGTCGACGGCATCGACTTCGAGGTACGCAAGGGCGAGACCCTGGGCGTCGTGGGCGAGTCCGGCTGCGGCAAGTCGACCATGGGCCGGCTGATCACGCGGCTGCTGGAACCGACCGCGGGCAAGGTCGAGTTCGAGGGCAAGGACATCACGCACCTCGGTGTCGCGGGGATGCGTCCGCTGCGCCGCGATGTGCAGATGATCTTCCAGGACCCCTACTCCTCGCTGAACCCTCGTCACACCGTCGGCACCATCGTGGGCGCCCCCTTCAAGCTCCAGGGCGTCGAGCCCGAGGGCGGCATCAAGAAGGAGGTGCAGCGGCTGCTGTCGGTCGTGGGTCTCAACCCCGAGCACTACAACCGCTACCCGCACGAGTTCTCCGGTGGTCAGCGCCAGCGCATCGGCATCGCCCGCGCGCTCGCGCTCAGCCCGAAGCTGGTCGTGGCCGACGAGCCGGTCTCCGCGCTGGACGTGTCGATCCAGGCGCAGGTCGTGAACCTGCTGGACGACCTCCAGGAGGAACTGGGCCTGACGTATGTGATCATCGCGCACGACCTGTCGGTCGTCCGGCACGTCTCGGACCGGATCGCGGTGATGTACCTCGGCAAGGTCGTGGAGCTCTCCGACCGCGACTCGCTGTACAAGGCGCCGATGCACCCGTACACCAAGGCGCTGATGTCGGCCGTGCCGATCCCGGACCCGAAGCGCAAGAACGAGAAGAGCGAGCGCATCCTGCTCAAGGGTGACGTTCCCTCGCCGATCTCGCCGCCGACCGGCTGCCGCTTCCACACCCGGTGCTGGAAGGCGACGGAGATCTGCCGCACCACCGAGCCACAGCTGCTGGAGCTGAAGCCCGGCCAGCGGGTGGCCTGCCACCACCCGGAGAACTTCGAGGACCAGGCCCCGCAGGACACGGTGCTGCTGTCCGCCGCCAAGGAGGCCGCCGAGCTGGTGCCCGACGAGGTGCTGGAGGAGTCGGCCCAGACCTCGGCGGCGGTCGCCGCCGAGGTGGAGGCCGTGGCCGCCCCCGAGGAGCCGGCGGCCGCTGAGGCCGAGGGTGCCGCGGCTGCGTCCGACGCCGAGGGGTCACAGGACGCTCCGGAGGAGCCCGGCGCCTCCGAGGACTCCGACGAGTCCGGCCCCGCCGCCGATGCGGACACCTCCGCGGAGTCCGGCAAGCCGGAGGCCTCGGCGGGACAGGAGTCAACAGAGAAGTAACGCATGACGAGTTGGTAAAGTCATGCACATGCCCGAACGGGAGAGCGCAGAGTCTGGCGTGTCCGTCTGATCGACAGCACGCTCGAAGGGACGACTCATGGCACTCTCCCGTTCGGCACGCTTAGGGGTCCTCGTCACCGCGGCTGCCTCCTTCCTGGCCATCGCCGCCTCCTCCGCTCCCCGCCCGGGAGCCGACGGCATCGGTGACCCCTACTTCCCGCAGCTCGGCAACGGCGGCTTCGACGCCCGCCACTACGCCCTCGATGTGGCGTACAACCCGGACACAGACCGGCTCGACGGCCGTACGACGCTCACGGCCCACGCCACCCAGAACCTCTCCTCCTTCGATCTCGACCTGCAGAAGCTCCAGGTCACAGGGGTCGAAGTGAACGGCAGACGCGCCCAATTCACGCGCGAGGGCGACGAGATACGCATCACCCCCAAGGGTGTCCTGTCCAAGGGCCGGGACTTCACGGTCACCGTCACCTACGGCGGCGTCCCGGAGCCGCTCGGCGGTCCCATCGTCTTCGGCTCCAGCTACGGGTGGATGAAGACGGCCGACGGAGTCTTCGTCGCCTGCGAGCCCAACGCCGCCTCCACCTGGTTCCCGTCCAGCGACCACCCGTCGGACAAGGCCACCTACGACATCCGCATCACGGCCCCCAAGGGCCTGACCGCCGTCTCCAACGGCCGCCTGATATCCACCCACGGCGAGGGCGGCCAAACCGTGACCCACTGGCGCGAGTCCAGGCCCATGGCGACCTATCTGGCGACGGCGACCATCGGCAAGTTCGACGTGAAGACCGGCAGGACCCCGTCGGGCATCCCGATCTACGTCGCCATCGACCCCGTCCTGGCCGGCAGCAACAGCGTCGACGTGTACGGCGTCACCGCCGAGGCCACCGACTACTGGTCGAAGATCTTCGGGCCGTACCCCTTCGAGGAGACCGGCGCCATCGTCGACGACATGCCGGAGGCGGGGTTCTCGCTGGAGGTCCAGTCGAAGCCCGCGTACTCGGCCGTCCGCTCGGAGTCGACCATCGTGCACGAGCTCGCCCACCAGTGGTTCGGCGACTCGGTCTCGGTGGAGCACTGGAAGGACATCTGGCTCAACGAGGGCTTCGCGACGTACGCCCAGTGGCTGTGGAGCGAGCACAGGGGCACCGCCTCCGCGCACGACTCCTTCCTCGCCGGATACAACTCGCGCCCGGCCGACAGCTCCTTCTGGCAGGTCAAGGTGGCGGACCCGCAGCGCGACACCATGTTCGCCTCCGCGGTCTACCAGCGGGGTGCGATGACGCTCCAGGCGCTGCGCGAGCGCATCGGCGACACCGCGTTCTTCAAGCTGCTGCCGGCCTGGACCAAGCTCCACCGGTACGGCAACGCGAACACGGACGACTTCATGCGGCTGGCGGAGAAGATCTCCGGACAGCAGCTCGACGACCTGTTCCAGAAGTGGCTCTTCACGACAGGGAAGCCTGCCCTGTAACCCTGGCGTTTCGCTTCTTTCACCTTGGTTTGTAAGGCGCACCCTCGCCGATGGGTGAGAATATAAGGGTGCTCCAGCAATTGTTCAGCCCCTCCGTCCAGCACACTCTGGATCTCGTCGGCATCTTCGTCTTCGCGATCTCCGGCGCGCTGCTGGCCGTCCGCAAGAACTTCGACGTCTTCGGCATCGCCGTGCTCGCCGAGGTCACCGCGCTGGGCGGAGGGCTGTTCCGTGACGTGGTCATCGGCGCCGTGCCGCCGGCCGCCTTCACCGACCTCGGGTACTTCCTGACCCCGCTGCTCGCCGCCCTGCTGGTCTTCTTCCTCCATCCGCAGGTGGAGCGCATCCAGATCGCCGTCAACGTCTTCGACGCGGCCGGTCTCGGGCTGTTCTGCGTCGCCGGCACGACGAAGGCGTACGACCACGGGCTCGGACTCACCTCGTCCGCCGCCCTCGGCCTGGCCACGGCCGTGGGCGGCGGCGTGCTGCGCGACGTCCTCGCCAACGAGGTGCCCTCGCTGCTGCGCTGGGACCGGGACCTGTACGCGGTACCGGCGATCGTCGGCGCCACGATGGTGGCGATATGCATCCACTACGAGGTGCTGACACCCTTCACGTCCGGGCTGGCCGTGGTCACCGCCTTCGTGCTACGTCTGCTGGCGATGAGGTTCCACTGGCGAGCGCCGCGGGCCTGGAATCGTCGCTCCACGGTTGCCGAGGAGCAGTCCCGGTGACCGCCGTGCCGGTCATCTGCTGGGTCAGCCAGGTGAAGACGTACGGGATCTGGGGCCGCCACAGGGCCATGCTGTGGCCCCCCGCACTGCGCGGGATCAGAACCGCGCGGACCGTCGTCGGCGGCGCGGCGAGGGCCCGAAGCGCCACCGCCGCCTGGTAGCCGTCGCCCAGCTGGCCGGACAGGTACAGAGAGATCCGGGGCGGCGTGCGGTAGCCCCTCAGCAGCATGAACGGGTTGTTCTCCCGGCGGAGCGTCAGGCTCCGCGCGGCGAGCGAGTGGCGTTCGCCGATCGGGTCGTTGTAGCCGGACAGGCTGATCGCGGCCCGGTACCGGTCGGGGTGCGCCACGACGAGCTTGGCGGCGCAGTGCGCACCGGCGGAGTATCCGGCGGCCGCCCAGCCGTCCGGCGCGGGCCGGGCGCGGAAGTTGTCCGTCACCATTTTGGGCACGTCGATGCTGAGCCAGGTGTCGGCGTTCACGACGCCCGGGATGTTCGCGCAGCCGGTGTCGACCTTCGCGATGAGGTTGGTGCGCGGGGCCACGAGGATGAAGGGCGCCACCTGCCCGCTGCGCATCAGCGGCAGCAGTTGCTCGTGCACCCTCAGTGTTCCGAACCAGGCCTTGGCCGAGCCGGGATACCCCGACAGCAGCTCCACCACCGGGAACTTCCTGTGCCGGTAGGCGGGCTCGTCGTACTGCGGCGGCAGCCAGACGTAGACCTCGGCCTCGACGCCCGACACCCGGCCCCTGAGCTGGGTGACGCGCACCCCTCCGGCCGTGTGTGCGCCGGCACCGTCGGCCGGCGTGAACGTCTGGCGCACCCTGGGCAGGGCCTTGACCTGGATGCCGCCCGTGCCGTCCTTGCCGAGGTCGGCGGCCCGCTGCACATGGTTGCCCGTGCCGAGGAGGTCCGCCCAGTTGTCATACAGGTTGTTGGCGTTGTTGACCATGACGAAGACCAGGGTGATCGCCGTCGTCTGGGCGAACAGCAGCATCAGGACGCGGGCGACGTGCCGGAGCGCCATCGGGCCGCGGATCCGCGACCACAGAAGCAGCGGCAGGAGCAGGGCGACCGTCACGAGGGCGATCGACGTGAAGAGGAACGGCGTCCCGGTCAGACTCATCGGCGTATCCGTCTCTTCCTGTGAACGTGCGGATCACGCTGTACGTCTTCTGAGAGGGAACCGGGGGGCCATCGGTCACGGACGAGTGCGGACACTTACTCAGAAATTGCCAAAATCTCACCTATGGGTGTCCGGATCCATATGGATTCGACGGAACCGTCATCGAGTCGCAACGGGAAAAGCTACTGCTTAGTAATTACTTGTTGTACCGTTCAGGCATGGCAGAAGCAGCTACCGCGCAGGCCGCGCGCGCCACGATCGGCGACAGTGAGTTCGACCGGGACACCGCGGTCACCCTCCGGGAACCCGGCGTCTACGGGATCGACCTCTCCGCCGGCTGGACGATCATCAACGCCGTCAACGGCGGCTATCTGCTGGCCGTACTGGGCCGCGCCCTCGGGGACGCGCTGCCGCACCGCGACCCGTTCACCGTCTCCGCGCACTACCTCACCGCCTCCCGGCCGGGACCCGCCGTGATCCGCACGGACGTCGTCCGCACCGGCCGCACCCTCTCCACCGGCCAGGCGTCGCTCTTCCAGTACGACGACGAGGGCCGCGAGGTCGAGCGGATCCGCGTCCTCGCCTCGTACGGCGATCTGGACTCCCTGCCCGACGACGTCCGCACGAGCGCGAAGCCGCCCGCCATCCCGCCACCGGACCGGTGCTTCGGTCCCGAGGACGGTCCCGCGCCGGTCTCCGGCAGCTCGGCCATCACCGACCGGCTCAAGCTCCGGCTCGATCCCGCGACCCTCGGCTGGGCGCTCGGCTCACCGTCCGGGAAGGGTGAGATGAGGGGGTGGTTCGGGCTGGCCGACGGCCGCGACGCGGACCCGCTGTCCCTGCTGCTCGCGGTGGACGCCCTGCCGCCCACCGCCTTCGAGCTCGGGATCTCCGGCTGGGTCCCGACCGTCGAGCTGACCGTGCACGTGCGGTGCCGCCCGGCGCCGGGTCCGCTCAGGGTGTCGATCACCACGCGCAATCTCGCCGGCGGATTCCTGGAGGAGGACGCCGAGGTCTGGGACAGCGCGGACCGCCTGGTCGCGCAGTCCCGGCAGCTGGCACGGGTCCGGCTCACGTCCTGAGCCCCGTCCGGCCTCCCCGGCCGGAGTGGGAGCCGCACCCCGAGGGTGCGCCTTGTGCTGCGCGTCGTGCGCCGACGGTCGGGCGCGCGGGTCCGGACGGCCTCGCGCGGGCCGCATCTCGGGCGCCGGTGGTGTCGTGGGCGCCGGTCGGTCCTGCCGGTGGTGGCGTCCCGCGCGGGCCGGACCTGGGCCGCGCCGGTCAGTCCTGCCAGTGGTGGCGGCCGATGCCGACGAGCCGCAGCCGCTGTGCCGCCGTTCGGGCCACCCGCTCACGCTCCTCGGCGGGGCCCTCCATCGCCTCCAGGAACTGGGAGGCGGTCATCAGCATCTGGTCGACGTACAGACCCGCGAGCATCAGCAGGTCCTCGTCGCTCCACCCGGCGGACTCGCGTCGGCCGGTCAGCGCCACCTTCACCTCTTCGGCGAACCGGGCCAGTTGACGGCGGATCGCCTCCCGGACCGGCTGGACGCCGCCGTGCCGCTCACGTGCGATGAAGCGCACATGGGCGGGGTACGCGTCGACATGGCGGGCGATCAGATCGACGGCGCGGGTGATGCGTTCGTCGCCGTCGCCGGTCGCGTACACCGTGGACCCGATCATCGGGTGGAGGCTGCCGAGCGCCTCCTCGACCAGTTCCACGCCGAGGTCCGCGGTCGACCGGAAGTGCCGGTAGAAGGCGGTCGGAGCGACACCGACGGCGCGGGTGACCTCACGCAGGCCCAGGCTGCTCAGGCTCTGCTCCTCCAGCAGCCCCAGGGCCGCGTCCAGGAGCGCCTGCCGGGTCTTCTGCTTCTGGGCCTGCCGGATGCCGAGGGTGTGACTCATGCCATGCAGTTAACAACTGTTCTCCGGAATTGCAAAGCCGTCCGGCGCGCTAGACTCCATAGTCAGTGAACAACTGTAACGACAATCGTTCACCGAACTGTCATGAGAGGCATACCGGAGGGGATCCGATGCTGTTCCTCGTCGCCGCACTCCTACTGCTGGGCATGGTCATGGGAACCGTGGCCCACACCCCGCTCCCCGTCACCCTCGTCGCCGCAGGCGTGATCGCCGTGTGGCTCGTGGTCTTCGCGATCCGCGAGCGGCACGGGCGCAGGCGGCAGACGTCCGCCCACTGACCCGCGCACACGAACCGACCGTCGGGAGTCGACGCATCATGCATCTCACCGCCGTACGAACCGCACACACCGGGGCCGGCGCCGAACCGGCCCGCGCCGGGGGGAGCCGCGACGCGGACGGCATGGCCGTCGCGTCCTTCATCCTGGGCCTGCTCGGCCTCCTCGTGCTGAACGTCCTCCTCGGCCCCATCGCGATCACCCTGGCCGCCGTGGCGCTGTGGCGCGGCACCGCACGCCGGGGCCGGGCGCTCCTGGGTCTGGGCCTGGGCGTCGCGGACCTGGTGGTCCTCGTGACCGCAATGCAGCTGGACCACACCGTGTCCTGGAGCCTGTAGGCGGCGGCCCGCCCGCCGACGGCCGGACCCGTGGACGACGGGCCGACCGCCGGCAGCCGCACAGGGGGCTCCGGGGCGCGGGCCGTGCAGGGCGGGCCCGTAGAATCAGGCCCACCATGGCTTACCTCGACCACGCCGCGACCACTCCGATGCTCCCCGAGGCGGTCGAGGCACTGACCGCGCAACTCGGCATCACCGGCAACGCCTCCTCGCTGCACGCATCCGGCCGCCGTGCGAGACGAACCGTCGAGGAGGCGCGCGAAACCCTGGCCGAGGCGCTGGGCGCCCGTCCGAGCGAGGTCGTCTTCACCTCGGGCGGCACCGAGGCCGACAACCTCGCGGTGAAGGGCCTGTACTGGTCCCGCCGCGACGCCGACCCGGCTCGTACACGCGTGCTCTCCAGCCCCGTCGAACACCATGCCGTCCTCGACGCGGTGCACTGGCTGGGCGAGCACGAGGGCGCAACGATCGAATACCTGCCCGTCGACTCCTACGGCCGCGTCCGGCCGGAGGTGCTGCGCGAGGCCATCGCCCGCAACCCCGAGGACGTCGCGCTCGTCACGGTCATGTGGGCCAACAACGAGATCGGCACCGTCATGCCGGTCCGCGAACTCGTCGGGGTCGCGACGGAGTTCGGCATCCCGGTGCACTCCGACGCGGTACAGGCGTTCGGCCAGGTCCCGGTGGACTTCGAGGCCTCCGGTCTTGCCGCGATGACCGTATCGGGCCACAAGATCGGCGGCCCGTACGGGATCGGCGCGCTGATCCTCGGCCGTCAGTACAGCCCCGTCCCGGTCCTGCACGGCGGCGGACAGGAGCGGCATGTGCGCTCCGGCACCCTCGATGTACCGGCCATCGCCTCCTTCGCCGTGGCCGGAAGGCTCGCCGCCGAGCAGCGTGAGTGGTTCGCCCGTGAGATCGGCGCCCTGCGCGACGGCCTGATCGCGGCGGTCCGTTCGGCCGTCCCGGACGCGATCCTGGGAGGCGACCCGGTGCACCGGCTCCCGGCCAACGCCCACTTCACGTTCCCCGGCTGCGAGGGCGACTCCCTGCTCCTGCTGCTGGACGCACAGGGCATCGAGTGCTCCACCGGCTCCGCCTGCACCGCCGGGGTCGCCCAGCCGAGCCATGTGCTGCTCGCCACCGGCGCCGCTCCGGACCTCGCCCGCGGCACCCTGCGCTTCTCCCTCGGACACACGTCCACGGAGGCCGATGTGGAGGCGGTCGCCAAGGCGATCGGACCCGCGGTGGAGCGTGCCCGCACCGCGGGGCTGACCTGAGGGCGGAGGCTGTGGCGCGGGTCACGGTGCACGGCGCTTGACCCGGGGGTGGTGCAAGGCGTGGGGTCGAGTCGGACGGACGCCGTGCGGGCCCTCACCGGCCGGTGCGCGGCTGTACGTCCCGACTCCCGCTGAAATGAAGCCCATTCGACGTTCATCAGGTCATGTGTGAAGCGTGGGACGCTTCGGACCCATGTTTCGAGAAGGCCGCCCGCAGTATCTGTGAGGTGTGATGTGTGTCACATCCTTGGCCGACTGCTCCGCCGCTACGCCCGAGCCGTCCGCGCCCGCCGTACGAGCCCCATGTAGCGGCCCCAGTCCCAGTGCGGGCCCGGATCCGTGTGGTCCGTGCCCGGCACCTGCACGTGCCCGATGACGTGCTCCCGGTCCACGGCCATGCCGTAGCGCCCGCATATCGCCGCCGTGAGCCGCGCGGACGCCTCGTACATGGCGTCCGTGAACGAGGAGGCGTCCTCCACGAACCCCTCGTGCTCGATGCCGACGCTGCGCTCGTTGTACGCCCGGTTGCCCGCGTGGAACGCCACGTCCAGTTCGCGGATCATCTGCGTGACACCGCCGTCCCTGCGCACGATGTAGTGCGCCGCCGCACCGTGTCCCGCGTTCTGGAAGGCCCGTACCGCGCTGCGGTAACCGCCCTGGGTGACGTGGATGATCACGCGGTCAATGACGTAGTCGTCGGGCCGGTCGGCACGCCGCAGGTTCGCCGGCGAGGCCGCCACCCACCTGGCTCCGCGGAAGTCCACCGCGCCCTCGACACGGGGCTTCTCGACGCCGGGCAGCCGCCACCACAGATGCGACAGCTCATCCCGCGCCAGCGCGGCCGTGCCCACCGCTGCCGCGGCGCCTCCGACGATGAGCGCCCGGCGCCCGAGCCGCCGGTCGCCGTCCTTCCCCGTCCTGCCGTCCCCCATGTGATCGTCAACGGATACTCACGCGCTCCGGTTCCCTGCGGGCCCGTACTCTTGAAGGGCTATGACTGAGACCCCGCAGCGCCCCCTCCGCGTCCTCGCCGCCATGTCCGGCGGGGTCGACTCCGCCGTCGCCGCCGCCCGCGCCGCCGAAGCGGGCCATGACGTCACCGGTGTCCACCTCGCGCTGTCCGCGAACCCGCAGTCCTTCCGCACGGGTGCGCGCGGCTGTTGCACCATCGAGGACTCGCGCGACGCCCGGCGCGCCGCGGACGTCATCGGCATCCCGTTCTATGTCTGGGACCTCGCCGACCGGTTCCGCGAGGACGTGGTCGAGGACTTCATCGCCGAGTACGAGGCCGGGCGCACCCCGAACCCGTGCCTGCGCTGCAACGAGAAGATCAAGTTCGCCGCGCTGCTCGACAAGGCGCTCGCCCTCGGCTTCGACGCGGTCTGCACGGGTCACTACGCCAAGGTCGTCACCCTCGAGGACGGCACACGCGAGTTGCACCGGGCCTCCGACATGGCGAAGGACCAGTCGTACGTCCTCGGGGTCCTCGACGACCGGCAGCTGGCCCACGCGATGTTCCCCCTCGGGGACACCGTCACCACCAAGGACGAGATCCGCGCGGAGGCCGAGCGCCGCGGCCTCGCGGTCGCCAGGAAGCCCGACTCGCACGACATCTGCTTCATCGCGGACGGCGACACCCAGGGGTTCCTCGCCCGGCGGCTCGGCACGTCCGAGGGCGACATCGTCGACGAGTCCGGTGCCAGGCTGGGCACGCACGACGGCGCCTACGGCTTCACGATCGGCCAGCGCAAGGGCCTCAGGATCGGCACCCCCGCCCCCGACGGCAAGCCGCGCTACGTCCTTGACATCTCCCCGGTGGACAACACCGTCACGGTCGGCCCGGCGTCCTCCCTCGACGTCGACGGCCTGACGGCGGTCAAGCCGCGCTGGTGCGGCGCCGCACCGGTCGGCTCCGCCTCCTACACCGCCCAGTTGCGCGCCCACGGCGGCGAGAGCGAGGTCGTCGCGGAACTCGTCGACGGCGAACTCAGGGTCGACTTCGTCGAGCCGGTCCGGGGCGTCGCCCCCGGCCAGGCCGTCGTCCTGTACGACGGCACACGTGTGGTGGGTTCGGCGACGATCGCGTCCACCACCCGCGCATCGAGCGCGGTGGCCTGAGCGCCCGCCCTAACGGGAGAAGAACTCGGCCAGCACCGGTGCGAGCACCTGCGGTTCCACCATGTGGTTCTGGCCCTCCAGCACGTGGTACGTGCCCTCGGGCGCCGCGTCCGCGACCGACTTCGTCGCGCGGCGCAGCCACTCGGGACTCGCGGAGCCGGCGACGGCCAGGACGGGGACGGTGATCCCGGCCAGCCGGTCCCGGGGCACCAGCCCGTCGCCCATCACGGCGTCGTCGTAGGCGAGGGTCGGGGCGATCGCCTCCATGTCGGCCCACATCGGGGACCGGCGGGCGTTCGCGATCATCCCGGGGGCCAGCCCGGTGAGCCGGAGGAAGAGCTCCACCGCGTCACCGCGCCGATCATGCTCGAGCGCCTCGGTGAGCTGTCCCGTGTACTTCGCGCGCTCCTCGGCGCCGCCGCCGTAGTCGGCGAAGGGCGTCTCGTACACGGCCGCCCGCCGCACCGGCACACCGCTCGCCGCGGCCTCGAGCACCAGCGCGCCGCCCGACGAGATGCCGTACAGCGCCGTCTCGCCGCCCGCCGCCTCGATGAGCGCGGCGAGGTCCTCGACCTCCCGCGCCACCTCGTACGGCCGTGTGTCGCCGCTGTCGCCGCGGCCCCTGCGGTCGTACACGAAGACGTCGAAACGGTCCGAGAGATGCGCGGCCAGGGGCGCCACCGTGGCGCCCGTGGACATCGCGCCGCTCACGAGGACGACCGCCGGGCCCTGCCCGGTGCGTCGGTATGCGATGCGGGTTCCGTCGCGTGAGATCGTCTGCTTGTCCATACCCGTGAGACTGCCGCAGACGACCGCGTTAATCGCTCACGACACCTCTACTTCGTAGAAGCAGAGGTGGTCCTTGATCCTCGCGACGTCGGACTTGGGGTCGGGGTACGCCCACACCAGGTCCGCCGCGTCCGGCAGGGACCAGTAGGACGCGGTGCCCTTGAAGGGGCAGACGGTGTGCGTCTCGGAAGGCGTCAGCAGGTCCAGGCGTACGTCCTCGGCGGGGATGTAGTACCGCGGGGGACAGCCGGTCTCGTGCAGTACGAGGGCCCGGTCGCTCTCCGCGAGCACCTGCCCGCCGTGCACCGCGCGCACATGCCGGTCGCCTTGCTCGATGGTGATCGTGTGTCCTTCGGCCATATCCGAACAGCGCCCGCCGGCCGCCGATTCTTCCCGCGTACCGTTACGGCATGAACATCTGCGTCTTCCTCTCCGCCGCCGACCTCGCCGACCGGTACACGGGACCCGCACGTCAGTTCGGGGAACTGCTCGGCAAGGGCGGCCACGCCCTGGTGTGGGGAGGTTCCGACACGGGTCTCATGAAGGTGGTCGCGGACGGTGTGCAGGAGACGGGCGGCCGGCTGGTGGGTGTCTCCGTCGGATTCCTGGCGGCCAAGGCCAGGGCGGGCGCCGACGAGATGGTGATCGCGAAGGATCTCGCCGAACGCAAGCGGCTGCTCCTGGAGAAGGCCGACGCGGTCGTGATCATGGTCGGTGGGACCGGGACGCTCGACGAGGCCACCGAGATCCTGGAGCTGAAGAAGCACGGGCACACCGACAAGCCGGTGGTCCTGCTGAACACGGCCGGCTTCTACGACGGTCTCAAGGAGCAGTTCCGCCGCATGGAGGACGAGGGCTTCCTGCCGCGACCGCTCACGGAACTCGTGTTCTTCGCGGAGGAGCCGGTGGGGGCGCTGGCGTATCTGGAGGAGTCGATCGGAATCCGCTAGCACCGGGGTGCGAGCATGGCGGACATGGCTACACATGTGATCACCGGAGCGGGCTCCGGCATCGGCGCGGCCGTGGCCCGCCGTCTGCACGCGCGCGGGGACGACCTCGTGCTGCACGTGCGCGACGCGGGACGCGCGAAGGAGCTGGCGGCGGAGTTCCCGGGGGCGAAGACCCTGGTGGGCGATCTCGCGGAGCCGGACAGGCTGTCCTGGGCCTTCTCCCACCAGACCCTCCCGGACCGGGTGGACTCCCTGCTGCACATCGCCGGGGTGGTCGACCTGGGCCGGGTGGACGAACTGACCCCGAAGTCCTGGCACCACCAGCTCGACGTCAACCTGGTCGCACCCGCCGAGCTGACCCGCCACTTCCTGCCGCAGCTGCGCGCCGCGCGCGGCCATGTGGTGTTCGTGAACTCCGGGGCCGGTCTGAGCGCCCATGCGCAGTGGTCCGCGTACGCCGCCTCCAAGCACGGCCTGAAGGCACTCGCGGACGCGCTGCGCGAGGAGGAACACGCCCATGGCGTCCGGGTCACCTCGGTTTATCCCGGCCGTACGGCGGGCCCGATGCAGGCCAAGGTCCACCAGCAGGAGGGCAAGGAGTACGACCCGTCGCAGTGGATCGACCCCGAGTCGGTGGCGACGACGATCCTGATGTGCCTGGATCTGCCGAGGGACGCGGAGGTCAACGACCTGACGGTACGGCCGGGGCGCTGACCGCGCCGACGGGTTCCGTAGTCTTCCGGGGTGAGTGAAAACAGCGAGTTCAGGTTCGGTGCCGCCACCGGTGTCGGGTCCATGCCCGGAGAGGACGCGCGGGAGGCGGCCAAGACCGTCACCGGGAGCTTCGAGGACTTCCCGTTCCTTCCCGAGCTTCCGGCCCGCGGGCCCGGCGCCGACATGATCGGACGGACCGCGGGGATGCTCGTCGACCTGTACGCGCGCGTGGAACCGAGCGGCTGGCGAATCTCCGACCGGCCGGGGCGGGACAGCAGGCGGGCACGCTCCTGGCTCGGTGAGGACCTCGACGCGCTGGAGGAGTTCACCCAGGACTACGAGGGGCCGCTGAAGGTGCAGGCGGTGGGCCCCTGGACGCTCGCCGCCGCGCTGGAGCTGAGGAACGGCGAGGTCGCGCTCTCCGACGCCGGGGCGTGCCGTGATCTCGCCGGATCGCTCGGCGAGGGGCTGCGGCTGCACCTCGACGAGGTGCGCCGGCGCATCCCCGGCGCACGGATCGTGCTGCAACTGGACGAGCCCTCGCTCACCTCCGTCCTGCGCGGGCAGGTCAGGACGGCCAGCGGCTACCGGACCCATCGGGCCGTCGACCGGCAGGTCGTCGAGGCCGCGCTGCGGGACGTCGTCGGGGTTCACGCGGACGGGCCGGTCGTGGTCCACTCGTGCGCGCCGGACGTTCCGTTCGCGCTGCTGCGCAGGGCGGGCGCGGCGGCCGTCTCCTTCGACTTCTCGCTGCTCACCGAGCGTGACGACGACGCGATCGGAGAGGCGGTGGAAGGGGGCACCAGGCTCTTCGCCGGGGTGGTGGCCAGCACGGACGCCCCGTTGTCGGACCCTGCCGGTAGCGTCATGGGTGTCAGGACGTTGTGGCGCAGGCTGGGGCTGAATCCGGGGCTTCTCGCGGAGGCGGTCACGCTCACGCCGACGTGCGGCCTGGCGGGCGCGTCCCCGGACTTCGCCCGCAAGGCGCTCGCCCACTGCGTCCGGGCGGCGAGATCCCTCGCGGACAACCCAGAGTAACGGGAGGACAACACGGTGGCCGGCGACAAGCAAGCGGAGACCACGGCGCCCGCCGAGGCGCGGGAGCAGCACGCGCAGATCGCTGAGCAGGTCGAGGAACACCGCTTCCGGTACTACGTGAAGGACGCCCCCGTCGTCAGCGACGCGGAGTTCGACCGGCTCCTGCGCTCCCTGGAGGCGCTGGAGGAGGAGTATCCCGATCTGCGCACGCCCGACTCGCCGACCCAGAAGGTCGCCGGCGCGTACGCGACCGAGTTCACGGCCGTCCAGCACCGGGAGCGCATGCTCTCCCTCGACAACGCGTTCGACGATGCGGAGCTGGCCGCCTGGGCGGATCGCGTCGCCAAGGAGGTCGGCACCTCCGCGTACCACTTCCTGTGCGAGCTGAAGGTCGACGGCCTCGCGGTCAACCTCACCTATGAGCACGGCCGTCTGGTCCGGGCGGCGACCCGGGGCGACGGCCGCACCGGCGAGGACATCACCCCCAATGTCCGTACGATCGCGGAGATTCCGGACCGCCTGGACGGCGACCGCGTCCCCGACCTCGTGGAGATCCGGGGCGAGGTCTACTTCCCGATGGAGAAGTTCGAGGAGCTGAACGCCCGCCTGGTGGAGGGCGGTGACAAGCCCTTCGCCAACCCGCGCAACGCGGCGGCCGGTTCGCTGCGCCAGAAGGACCCGCGCATCACGGCCACCCGCCCGCTGCACATGGTGGTGCACGGCATCGGTGCGCTGGAGGGCTTCCAGGACGGCCTCGGCCGTCTCTCCGAGGCGTACGACCTGCTGCACTCCTGGGGCCTGCCCACCGCCAAGTACAACAAGGTGGTCGACGACCTCGACGGCGTACGGGAGTTCGTCGCCTACTTCGGCGAGAACCGCCACTCGGTGGAGCACGAGATCGACGGAGTCGTCGTCAAACTCGACGAGATCCCGCTCCAGGGCCGGCTCGGCTCCACCTCCCGCGCCCCCCGCTGGGCGATCGCGTACAAGTACGCGCCCGAGGAGGTCAACACCAGGCTCATCAACATCCGCGTGGGTGTGGGCCGTACGGGCAGGGTCACGCCGTACGCGCAGGTCGAGCCGGTGACCGTCGCGGGCTCCGAGGTCGAGTTCGCCACCCTGCACAACCAGGACGTCGTCAAGGCCAAGGGGGTGCTCATCGGGGACACGGTGGTGCTGCGCAAGGCCGGTGACGTCATCCCGGAGATCCTCGGTCCGGTCGTCGATCTGCGCGACGGCACGGAGCGGGAGTTCGTGATGCCGTCCGAGTGCCCCGAGTGCGGCACACCGCTGCGGCCGATGAAGGAGGGCGACGTCGACCTCCGCTGCCCGAACGCACGTGCGTGCCCGGCCCAGCTGCGCGAGCGCCTGTTCTACCTCGCGGGGCGCAAGGCGCTGGACATCGAGCACTTCGGGTACGTGGCCGCCGCGGCCCTCACCAAGCCGCTCGAGCCGTCCGAGCCGCCGCTGAAGGACGAGGGCGACCTCTTCGACCTCACCGTCGAGCAGCTGCTACCCATCAAGGCCTACGTCCTCGACCAGGACAGCGGTCTGCCCAAGCGGGACCCGAAGACAGGCGAGGAGAAGGTCGCCACGGTCTTCGCCAACCAGCAGGGCGAGCCCAGGAAGAACGCCGTCGCCATGCTGGAGAACATCGCGGCGGCCAAGGAACGCCCGCTCGCCCGGGTCCTCACCGGACTGTCGATCCGTCATGTCGGCCCGGTGGCCGCCGAGGCGCTGGCCCGCGAATTCCGTTCGATCGAGCGCATCGAGCAGGCGAGCGAGGAGGAGCTGGCCGGTACCGACGGGGTCGGGCCCATCATCGCCGCCTCCCTCAAGCAGTGGTTCACCGAGGACTGGCACCGCGAAATCCTCCGCAAGTGGAAGGCCGCCGGCGTCCGCACGGAGGAGGAGGGCTCCGCGGAGGACGAGGGTCCGCGCCCCCTGGAAGGGCTCACGGTCGTCGTCACCGGCACCCTGGAGCACTTCACCCGCGACGGGGCCAAGGACGCCCTGCAGAGCCGCGGGGCGAAGGTGACCGGTTCCGTCTCCAAGAAGACGTCGTTCGTCGTCGTGGGCGAGAATCCCGGATCGAAGTACGACAAGGCCGTGCAGGTGAAGGTCCCCGTGCTAGACGAGGCCGGTTTCGGCGTCCTGTTGGAGCAAGGACCGGAAGCGGCGGCAGAAGTCGCGCTTCCGACCGAGGAGTAGCGGCCCAAGGTCACCCGTTCGGCGCATACCAGATGCATACGGGTGGCCGGGTCGCATTCGGGCAACCGTCGACGACCGCTGCCCGTGGAAGCCTTCTGCGGCCTACTGTTGAGGTGCGCGCCTGCCGTGCCCGGAGGCGTGGTGGGTTTTCGGACGCGGTGGTCCTGACGGTTCGTCGGGCCTCGGACCGCGTGGCGTGGGCACCGCCGGCTGTGAGAGGGACGGGAATGGAACCGACCGAGAGCGCCGCTCCGGACTCACGGCTGCCCCTGTGCCGGATAGCCGGCACCTGGCGGGCCGGCCGCCGGGCAGCGAGGCCGTCGGGGCGCGCGGGGACGCACCCGTCGAGCGCCGTGCCGGGGCTCCTCCCCGGCGCGGGACTGGGGCCGGGTGCCTCCGCGGGAGCGGTACCGCCGATCGCGGCGCACGTGGTGGGACTGCACGGACTGCACGACCAGGACGGCGAGCAGCACGGGTCCCGGCCCGCGCTGCCCGTCGTGATCATCGCCGCCGCCGGCCTCGTCCTCGGGGCCGGCTTCTATCACGCGTTCGACGGACACCACGCGCTCTTCCCGGACGGCACGGTCGGCTGGTCGCTCGCCGTGCTCACCGGCCTCATCGTGGGCCACCTGGTGGCGCTCGGACGCGCCCGCTGGTGGGGAGGCACGGGCTCCGGCGCCGCCCTGACACTGGCCGTCCTGCTGCTGTACGGCTGGGTGCCCGCCGGGCTGGTGAGCCTCACGGTGGTCGTGCTGGTCGGCATCGCCCGGCCGGGCCGCTGGCGTCAGGGCATCCTGCAGGGCGCTGTCGACATCCTCGGCCTGGGCGCCGGAGCACTCGTTCTGGCCCTCTTCGGCAGCGTGCCGACCGTCGAGACGCCCTGGGACCCGCAGAACTGGACGGCCTACGCCCTGCCCGAGGTCCTCCTCGTCGCCACCGCGTACCTGGCGGTGACCCGGCTGCTGCTCCGGTACCTGCAGGCGCCGCACATCGACGAACTGCCCGCCTTCGCCCGCCCGGCGCTGGTCCGCCAGGGCCTCGTGGCCGTCGCGCTGCTCGGCATCGCGCCGCTCATCTGCGTGGTGGCCGTGGCGCTCCCGATGCTGCTGCCGCTGTTCGCCATACCGCTCGTGGCGCTGGACTCCACCCTGTGGATAGCCCGCGCCCGCGCGGAGGAGCAGTTGCGCGATCCTCTGACCGGGCTGCCGAACCGGCAGTGGCTGCTGGCGCGCACCTGGACCGCGCTCGACGACGCCGAGCGGCTCGGGGCCCGCGCCGCGCTGATGCTCATAGACCTCGACCGCTTCCGGTCGGTGAACGACACACTGGGGCATCTCGCCGGCGACCGGCTGCTTCTGCAGATAGCGGAGCGGCTGCGGCTGGCACTGCCGCGCGGGGCGGAGGCCGCGCGGCTCGGCGGAGACGAGTTCGCCGTGTTACTGCCCGTCGCGGACTCCACCACGTCGGCATCGCGGGCGGCCCGCAATCTGGTCGCGGCGCTCAGCTCGCCGCTCGATCTCGACGGGCTCACGCTCGTCCTGGAGGCCAGCGCCGGGGTCGCCGTCTTCCCCGATCACGCGCTCGACGCGGAGGGCCTGCTGCGCCGTGCCGACGTGGCGATGTACCAGGCGAAGCGGGACCGCACCGGTGTGGAGGTCTACGAGTCCAAGCGGGACTCGAACACCCCGGACCGGCTCGGGCTGCTCGGAGATCTGCGGCGTGCGCTGGACGCGCACGAGGTGCAGCTGCACTACCAGCCGAAGGTGCGCTTCGACGGGCATGTCGCCGGGCTCGAGGCGCTGGTGCGGTGGGTGCATCCCGAGCGGGGCAGGGTGTCTCCGGACGAGTTCATCGCGATAGCGGAGTCGTCGGGGCTGATGCCCCATCTGACGGAGTACGTGCTGGAGACGGCTCTCGGGCAGGTGGCGCGGTGGCGTGCGCAGGGGCTCCAGGTCCCGGTCGCCGTCAACGTCTCGCCGCGGGACGTCCACACCCCCGGTTTCGCCGGCGCGGTCGCCGCCCGGCTGGCGCGGCACGGGGTGCCCGCGGGGGCCCTGCAGCTGGAGATAACGGAACACGTGCTCCTCGAGGACCCGCAGCGGGCCGCGGACACCCTGGCCGCGCTGGCCGGGCACGGGGTGAAGATGTCGCTGGACGACTTCGGCACCGGCTACTCGTCGCTGGTGCATCTGCGGCGGCTGCCCGTCAGCGAGCTGAAGATCGACCGCTCGTTCGTGGCACGGCTGGCGGTGGACGCCGAGGACGCCGAGATCGTGCGCTGCACGGTCGACCTCGCCCACTCGCTGGGTCTGCTCGTCATCGCCGAGGGCGTCGAGGACGACGAGACGTGGGAGCGGCTGCGTGACCTGGGGTGCGACGCTGTCCAGGGCTGGCTGGTCGCCGCCGCGATGCCGGCCGAGGAGACCACGGCATGGCTGCTGGCGCGCGGCGCGCGGGGCTGGCGGCGGCCCCGAGCGGCCCTTCCCGCGGCGACGGGTGACGAGTAGCCGGTCCCGCCCCGGGCGGAACCGGACCCTCGGCACGGAGGGCCACGGGCAAACCCAGGCGCGGGCACTGGGACCGGCGCCATAGGATTGGGCCCAAACCACACACTCTCACCCCAGAGGATCGCTGCATGCCTGGCATCACGCGCGAGGAGGTCGCCCACCTCGCCCGGCTGGCGCGTCTGGAGCTGAAGCCCGAAGAGCTCGACCACTTCGCAGGCCAGCTCGACGACATCATCGGCGCGGTCGCCCGCGTCAGCGAGGTCGCCGACCAAGACGTACCGCCGACCTCTCACCCGCTGCCGCTGACGAACGTCATGCGCCCGGACGAGGTCCGTCCGTCGCTCACCCCCGAGCAGGCGCTGTCCGGCGCCCCGGCCCAGGAGCAGCAGCGTTTCAAGGTGCCGCAGATCCTGGGGGAGGAGTAGACCGTCATGACGGACAAGAACAGCATCATCCGGCTCACCGCCGCCGAGACCGCCGAGAAGGTCGCCTCCGGCGAGCTGACCGCCGTCGAGGTCACCGAGGCCCACCTCGCCCGGATCGAGGCCGTCGACGAGAAGGTGCACGCCTTCCTGCACGTGGACCGCGAGGGCGCGCTGGCGCAGGCCCGCGCCGTCGACGAGAAGCGGGCGCGGGGCGAGAAGCTCGGCCCGCTCGCGGGTGTGCCGCTCGCGCTCAAGGACATCTTCACCACCAAGGGCGTGCCCACGACCGTCGGGTCCAAGATCCTCGAGGGCTGGATCCCGCCGTACGACGCGACCGTCACCAGGAAGCTGAAGGACGCCGACGTCGTCATTCTCGGCAAGACCAACATGGACGAGTTCGCCATGGGGTCGTCGACGGAGAACAGCGCCTACGGCCCGACCGGCAACCCCTGGGACCTCACCCGCATCCCCGGCGGCTCCGGCGGCGGCTCCAGCGCCGCGCTCGCCTCCTTCCAAGCCCCCCTGGCCATCGGCACGGACACCGGCGGTTCCATCCGCCAGCCCGCCTCCGTCACCGGCACGGTCGGCGTCAAGCCGACGTACGGCGGGGTCTCCCGGTACGGGATGGTCGCCTTCAGCAGCAGCCTCGACCAGGGCGGACCCTGCGCCCGTACGGTCCTGGACGCCGCCCTTCTGCACGAGGTCATCGGCGGGCACGACCCGCTCGACTCCACCTCCATCGACGCCCCGGTGCCGCCGGTCGTCGAGGCCGCGCGCAACGGCACCGTCCGGGGCATGCGCGTCGGTGTCGTCAAGCAGTTCCGCGGTGAGGGCTACCAGGCCGGTGTCATCCAGCGCTTCGACGAGTCCGTCGCCCTGCTCAAGGAGCTGGGCGCCGAGATCGTCGAGCTGGACTGCCCGTCCTTCGACCTGGCGCTGGCCGCGTACTACCTGATCGCACCGAGTGAGTGCTCCAGCAACCTGGCGCGCTTCGACGGTCTGCGCTACGGGCTGCGCGTCGGCGACGACGGCACGCGTTCCGCGGAGGAGGTCACCTCCATCACGCGTGCGGAGGGCTTCGGCCCCGAGGTCAAGCGCCGGGTCATGCTCGGCACCTACGCCCTGAGCTCCGGCTACTACGACGCGTACTACGGGTCCGCGCAGAAGGTCCGTACGCTCATCACCCGGGACTTCGAGAAGGCCTTCGAACAGGTCGACGTGATCGTGTCGCCGACGACCCCGACGACCGCCTTCGCGATCGGCGAGCGCGCCGACGACCCGATGGCGATGTACCTGGCCGACCTGTGCACCATCCCGGTCAACCTGGCGGGCAACGCCGCCATGTCGCTGCCCTGCGGTCTCGCGCCGGAGGACAACCTCCCGGTGGGCCTGCAGATCATCGCCCCGGCGACGAAGGACGAACGCCTCTACAAGGTCGGCGCCGCCGTCGAGGCCGCCTTCGTGGAAAAGTGGGGGCACCCGCTTCTCGAGGAGGCTCCGTCGCTGTGAGTACGGCACTGTCCAAGGCCAAGGGCTTCAAGAAGTCCAAGTCCGGTATGTACCTGTCCATGGCCACCACCGCGTTCGGCGCGTTCGGTGTCGCGAAGCAGGCCAAGAAGGCCCGCCTCGAGCACGACACGCTGCGCCTGATCGACGCGGCCGTGTCCGCCGCCGCCATCGTCACCGGCCTCGCGATCCTCTACCGCGAGCTGAAGCGGCTGGGCGACGACGACGTCCTGCTGGGCTGAGAGGGAAGTTTCACCGTGACCACCATGACCGACCTGGTGTCGTACGAGGACGCACTGGCCTCGTACGACCCCGTCATGGGCCTCGAGGTCCATGTCGAACTCGGCACCAAGACCAAGATGTTCTGCGGCTGCTCCACGGCGCTCGGCGCCGAGCCGAACTCGCAGACCTGCCCCACCTGTCTCGGCATGCCCGGCGCGCTCCCCGTCGTGAACACGATCGGCGTGGAGTCCGCGATCCGGATCGGTCTCGCGCTGAACTGCGAGATCGCCGAGTGGTGCCGCTTCGCCCGGAAGAACTACTTCTATCCGGACATGCCGAAGAACTTCCAGACCTCCCAGTACGACGAGCCGATCGCCTTCAACGGCTACCTCGACGTGCAGCTGGAGGACGGCGAGACCTTCCGTGTGGAGATCGAGCGCGCCCACATGGAGGAGGACACCGGCAAGTCGACGCACGTCGGCGGTGCCACGGGCCGCATCCACGGCGCCGACCACTCCCTGCTGGACTACAACCGCGCCGGCATCCCGCTGATCGAGATCGTCACCAAGCCGATCGTCGGAGCGGGCGAGCGTGCGCCCGAGGTGGCGAAGGCGTACGTCCGCGAGCTGCGCGAGCTCATCCGGGCCCTCGGCGTCTCCGAGGCCCGGATGGAGATGGGCCAGATGCGCTGCGACGTGAACCTGTCGCTGATGCCGAAGGGCTCCGAGAAGTTCGGCACCCGCTCCGAGACGAAGAACGTCAACTCGCTGCGTTCCGTCGAGCGCGCCGCCCGTTTCGAGGTCCAGCGGCATGCCGCGGTGCTCGACGGCGGCGGCAAGGTGATCCAGGAGACCCGCCACTTCCACGAGGACACCGGCACGACGACCTCGGGCCGTACCAAGGAGGAGGCCGAGGACTACCGGTACTTCCCCGAGCCGGACCTGGTGCCCGTCGCGCCCCCGCGCGAGTGGGTGCAGGAGCTGCGCGGGACGCTGCCGGAGTTGCCTCTCGTGCGCCGCACCCGGCTGCTCGAGGAGTGGGGCATCTCCGCCACGGAGATGCAGGCGATCCTCAACGCCGGTGCGCTCGACTCGATCGTCGCCACCATCGGGGCGGGCGCCGACGCGGCTTCCGCCCGCAAGTGGTGGATGGGCGAGCTCGCCCGGCATGCGAACGAGGCCGGCACGACGTTGGAGGAGCTGTCGATCTCGCCGGAGCAGGTCGCCCGAGTCTCCGAGCTGGTGGCCTCCGGCGATCTGAACGACAAGCTCGCCCGCCAGGTCATCGAGGGTGTGCTCGCGGGCGAGGGCACGCCGGACGAGGTCGTCGACAAGCGCGGTCTGAAGGTCGTCTCCGACGAGGGCGCCCTGACCTCCGCGGTCGAGGAGGCCATCGCGGGCAATCCGGCGATCGCTGACAAGATCCGCGGTGGCAAGGTCGCGGCGGCCGGTGCCCTGGTCGGCGCCGTCATGAAGGCCACCCGCGGGCAGGCCGACGCCGCGCGCGTCAAGGAGCTGATCCTGGCGAAGCTGGGCGTCGGCGAGGGCTGATACCAGCCGCAGAAGCGCTCACAGGGGCGGTCCATCTCTGAGATGGACCGCCCCTGTGTCGCTTACCGAAACCTTATATAGCAAGGAAACCGCGCAGATTGTTCCCTTGAATCGTTTGCCGCCTTGTGACGAAGCCCACGAAAGCGACAAACGATCTCCTGCTGCTGCCAGAGTGATGGAGATTGCTCATTCGTTCTTTCCGGGCTGTTCGGTTCATCGACGACTTTTCCCGGACAAAGATCCACGAATCACTCCCAGGGAGCACGTCCGTTGGCAGACCTCGCACGCTGGTGTGTACGCCACCGTCTCGTCACCGTTGTGCTCTGGCTGGTCGCCCTCGCCGGTGTCACCACGGCGTCCACCGTCGCGGGCACCGCGTACTCGAGTGACTACGGAATCCCCGGCACCGAGTCCCATCGCGCCGCCGGGCTGCTCGAGCGGGGCTTCCCCGGTCTCGGTGGCGACAGCGACACCGTCGTCTGGCAGACCGGTGCCGAGGGTGTGCGTGCCGCCGACGTCGAGCAGACGATGACCCGCACCCTGGACCACATCGCGGACCTCCCCGGCGTCGCCGCCGTCACCAGTCCCTACAAGGACGGCCACAGCGACCAGATCAGCCGGGACGGCCGCATGGCGTACGCCACCATCACCTTCGAGCGGTCGGCCGAGGACATCGGCAAGGGCGAGGCCAAGGCCGTGGTCGACGCGGCCGAGTCCGCCGAGACCGACGGCCTCAAGGTCGAGCTGGGCGGCAGCGCCGTCGGGGCGACCGAGGCCAAGGGCGGGCATCTCGCCGAGATCGTCGGTGTTGCCGTCGCCGCACTGGTGCTCTTCCTCGCCTTCGGATCACCGGCCGCCTCCCTGTTGCCCATCGCCACCGCCCTGACCGGGGTCGGCACCGCGTACGCGGGCATCGGACTGCTCGGGCACGCGATGACCGTCGCCGACTTCGCGCCCATGCTCGGCATGCTGATCGGGCTCGGCGTCGGCATCGACTACGCGCTGTTCATCGTGACCAGGCACCGGCGCAGCCTGAAGCGCGGTGTCCCGGCGGACGAGGCCGCGGCGGGCGCCGTCGCCACCACAGGGCGGGCCGTGGTCTTCGCGGGTGCGACCGTGTGCATCGCGCTCCTCGGCATGCTGATCCTGCGCCTCGGGTTCCTCAACGGCGTCGCGATCGCCGCCAGCCTGACCGTCCTGCTCACCGTCGCCGCCTCGGTGACCCTGCTGCCCGCGCTGCTGTCCTTCATCGGCCCGCGCGCCCTCAGCAGGCGTGAGCGGCGCAGGCTGCAGGAGCACGGGCCGGGGCCCGAGGTGGCGACCGGGCTCTCCGCCCGCTGGTCCGCGTTCGTCGAACGCCACCCGAAGAAGCTCGGCGTCGTCGCCCTGGCCGTGATGGCCCTGCTCGCGCTGCCCACGCTCTCCCTCCACCTCGGCACCTCCGACCAGGGCAACGACCCCAAGGCTTCGACCACCCGGCAGGCCTACGACCTCATGGCGGAGGGCTTCGGGCCCGGCGTCAACGGCCCGCTCACCCTGGTCACGCAGGTGCGAGGCGCCGAGGACAAGCTCGCGCTCGACAATCTGGACAGCGCCCTCGAGGCCACCCCGGGTGTCGCCTCGGTGACCCCGGCGACGTACAACAGCGGCGGCGACACGGCCTACCTCACCGTCGTACCGGACTCCGCCCCGCAGTCGCAGCAGACCAGTGAGCTGGTGAAACGGCTGCGCTCCGAGGTGCTGCCGCGTGCCGAGCAGGGCACGGACCTCGACGTGCACGTCGGCGGCATCACGGCCGTCTACGACGACTTCGCGAATGTGATCGTCGGAAAGCTGCCGCTCTTCGTGGGTGTGGTGATCGGCCTCGGCTGTGTGCTGCTCCTGCTCGCCTTCCGGTCCCTCGCCATCCCGCTGAAGGCCGCCGTGATGAACGTGGCCGCCGTCGCCGCCGCGTTCGGCGTGGTCGTCGCGATCTTCCAGTGGGGCTGGGGGAGCGAACTGCTCGGACTGGGCCGGGCCGGGCCGATCGAGCCCTTCCTCCCCGTGATCATGGTCTCGGTGCTCTTCGGGCTCTCCATGGACTACCAGGTGTTCCTGGTCAGCCGCATGTACGAGGAGTGGCTGGAGACGGGCGACAACCGGCGCGCGGTGCGGGTGGGTCTCGCCGAGACCGGCCGGGTGATCAACTCGGCGGCCGTCATCATGATCTCCGTCTTCCTGGCCTTCGTGCTCAGCGGCGACCGTGTGATCGCCATGTTCGGCATCGGGCTCGCCTCGGCCGTCGCCCTCGACGCCTTCGTACTGCGCACCCTTCTCGTCCCCGCCCTGATGCATCTGCTCGGCAGTGCCAACTGGTGGCTGCCGACCTGGCTCGAGCGCAGGCTGCCACGCCTGTGCATCGAGCCGGCTGAGTGCCGTGCGACGATTCCGGAGCAGCGCGCCGGCGAGGCCGTACCGGCGCACGTGGGGGCGAAGGAGCAGCACGAGGATGTACGCGATATCCCTGGGTGACGACGGGGCCGAACTGCGTCCGCTGGAACCGTGGCACGCCGAGGAGTTCCTGGCGCACCTGGACCGCGGGCGGGACTTCGTCACCGAGCACATCCCGTTCGGGGCGGCCGCCACGGACGTGGGCTCCGCCGGGGAGATCCTGCAGTCGTACGCCGACAAGCGTGCCGCCGACGGGGGAAGCCTGCACGGGCTGTGGCTGGAGGGGAAGCTGGTCGGGGGCGTGCTCTTCCGCGTCTTCGACGCGGCGGGCGGCACCTGCGAGGTCGGCTGCTGGCTGGAGCCCGCCGGGACCGGGCGGGGTCTGGTGACACGCGCGATGCGGGTGCTCATCGACTGGGCGATTGACGAGCGCGGCATCCAGCGTGTGGAGTGGTACGCGTCGTCCGCCAACATTCCGAGCATCAATGTGGCGCGACGGCTGGGCATGAGTCGTGACGGCGTGCTGCGGCAGAGGTTCCTCCACCGCGGAGTACGCCAGGACACCGAGGTGTGGTCGGTGCTCGCGCCCGAGTGGCGGGCGGCACGCGCGCAGGACGCCCGCGACGATCATTAAGAGACCTCTCAGACAGCGTCCGTACGGTGCGAGGCATGGGAACCAAGACAGTTGACGAGGCCGGGATCGAGACCGGCGCCGAGACGACGAACGACGAGGACAAGGTGAACGCCACCGAGGCCGGGGAAACCGCCGGCGACACGGGCGAGAAGCCCGCGAACGAGGTCGTGTCCGAGGAGACGGCCCCCCAAGAGACCGCGCCCGAGGAACTCGCGCCCGAGGAGGCCGCCTCCGAGGGGCCGTCGGGGGTGGGACAGGGCGCCGGAGCGGTGGTGTCCGCAGGCCTCGGCGTCGTCTCGCTGACCGGCAGCTGGATGGGCACCGTGGCTGCCGCCCGCGAGACGCTCGTGGGCCAGTTGCAGACCTCGTCCTCGGCGAGCGTCGCCAAGCAGATCCAGGCGGTGTACGGCGACGCCTGGCAGGCCACCGCGCTGTGGGGCGGCGTGTTCGCACTGGCCGCGCTGCTCGTGGGCGTCGTGGTCCTCGCCCGCCCCGCGTTCGGCGCGCCGGGCCGGCCGCAGGCGCCGTGGATCAAGTCGGCCGCCTGGGCGGGTGTGGCCCTGGGCGTCGTCGGCCTGCTCCTGGCCGTCCTCAAGTACACCGACGTCCTGCTCGGACTGCCGTCCGCCGGCTGAGCCGGGACGGACCCGAGGGGTCCTAGGGCCTGCGTCGCATCCTTACGCAGGCCCTGGGACCCCCTTCGTGTCTCTAAGGCCCCCGCGCACCGCGGAAGATGCGGAACCCTCCCGATGTGGCGGACCCCCCTGGGGGACGAGGGTTGAGGCCTCGCAAGGAGCGAGGTCGCCCATTGATCCGTACTGGGGGAAGAACCGTGTTCGAGTACGAACTGCAGCGCATCCGCACCGCCGAGCTGATCCGCGAGGCGGAGCGCCACCGGCTCAGCCGGGAGGCACTGCGCGGGCGCCGCGTCGCCCGCAGGGCCGCCCGGGAATCCGAAGGGGAGGGCCGGGATCACGGCCACGACCGGCATCGGTCCCGCCGTGCGCCCCGCACCGCGTGAACGCGCGGAGGGAGGGCGGCGACCTGCGTGCCGCGCTCCCCGCGGGCGGCCGCACGGGGGACGGCCGCCCGTATCCGGAGAAGCCCGCGAGGACCCGGGCGGCCGGCCCGGGCCGAGCCCCGGCGGCGGGCGGGCCGACCGCCCGGGCGCCACGGCAGAGGCCGCACCCGGCCGCGACCGGCTCCGCGGCGGCGGTTGCCGAGGGGCACACGGCGACGCCGAAGCCGGCCGACGGCGATGCCGCGTCCACCGCGGTCCCGGTGCCGGATGCGCCGACGGCCCGTACCCGGGCCGGCCTGAAGGCCGAACCGAGGGAACCAGCAGTGCGTGTACCGCCGCTCGCCTCCGTCCCGGATCCGCGGACGCGGTGCGACGCTTTACGCCTTCCGGTGCCGCGGTCCTTCGTGCCCGCCGGGCAGGCGGCGATATTCGGTGCCGGACTGTCGGACGCCCGTGTCATCCTCGGGAGCGTGGAGACCAGGTCCGTGAGCCCCGTGTTCGTCGGTCGCGTCGATGAGTTGACGGCGTTGCAGGACGCCCTCGTCCGCGCCGGCGGTTCCGGGGCGCCCGATGACGGCGGCGAGCCGCAGGCGCTGCTCGTCGGGGGCGAGGCCGGCGTCGGGAAGACCCGGCTGATCGAGGAGTTCGCGGCCGCGGCGGCGCGCGCGGGCGCCGTCGTCGCGCTCGGCGGCTGCGTCGAGATCGGTGCCGACGGGCTGCCCTTCGCCCCGTTCTCCACCGCCTTGCGGGCACTGCGCCGGCAGCTTCCCCGGGAGCTCGCCGCGGCCGCCGCCGGGCAGGAGGAGGAACTGGCCCGGCTGCTGCCGGAGTTGGGTGAGGCGCGGCGTGGCCCACGGGACGACGAGGAGGGCATGGCCCGTCTCTTCGAACTCACCGCCCGGCTGCTCGAGCGGGTCGCCGCCCGCCGTACCGTCGTCCTCGCCCTAGAGGACCTGCACTGGGCCGATGCCTCCACCCGCCATCTGCTCGCCTATCTTCTCCGCACCCTGCGCAGCGGCCGCCTGGTCGTCGTCGCCAGCTACCGCTCCGACGACATCCACCGCCGGCACCCCCTGCGCCCCCTCCTCGCCGAACTCGACCGCCTCCGTACGGTCCGCCGCATCGAGCTCGGCCGGTTCAACCGGGCGGAGGTGGAGCGCCAGATCGCCGGCATACTGGCCGCCGAACCGGACCCCGCCCAGGTCGACGACATCTTCGCCCGGTCCGACGGCAACGCCTTCTTCGTCGAGGAGCTGGCGGTGGCATGCTGCGAGGGCTGCTGCGGCACGGGCCTGACCGACTCCCTGCGCGACCTCCTCCTCGTCCGCGTCGAGAAGCTGCCGGACTCCGCGCAACGGGTCGCCCGGATCGTCGCCGAGGGAGGCTCCACGGTGGAGTACCCCCTTCTCGCGGCCGTGGCCCGGCTCACGGAGGACGATCTCATCGAGGCCCTGCGTGCCGCCGTGGGCGCCAACATCCTTCTCGCCACGCCCGACGGAGACGGCTACCGCTTCCGCCACTCGCTCGTGCGCGAGGCGGTCAGCGACGATCTGCTCCCCGGCGAGCGCTCCCGTCTCAACCGGCGTTACGCCGAGGCGCTGGAGGCCGACCCCGCACTCGTCCCGGCCGACCAGCGCGCCCCCCGGCTGGCCAGCTACTGGTACCACGCCCACGACGCGGCCAAGGCCCTGCCCGCGGTCCTCGACGCCGCCGTCGAGGCCCGCCGCCGGCACGCGCATGCCGAGCAACTGCGGCTGCTGGAGCGGGCGATGGAGCTGTGGGAGGTCGCCCCCGCCGATGTACGGGCCGCGCTGCGCCCGCTCGACCACGCCGAGGCGTATCCGGCCTGCGGCTGCGATCCGGCGACCACCCCTCTGCGATATCTCGATCTGATGGCCGAGGCGGCCGTCGCGGGCAGGCTCAGCGGAGAGCGCGAGCGGGCTCTGAAGATCACCAAGCGGGCTCTGCGCCTCATCGAGGAGGACGAGGACCCGCTGCGCGCCGCCTGGTTCTGGGTGCAGCGCTCCCGGCTGGTGCAGCACACGGCCCGCGGCGACGGCTGGAAGGAACTCACCACCGCTCAGGGGCTGGTGCGCGGACTGCCTCCGTCGGAGGTGCACGCCGAGGTGCTCGCCGCGGTCGCCGGCTGGTCGATGGAGCACATGCCCGGCCCCGAGGCGCTGTCGGCCGCCGAGCGCGCCGTGGAGTACGCGCGGATGGTGGGCGCCCGCGACATCGAGCTCAACGCCCGTCTCACCCTGGGCGGCCTCCTCGTCGAGGCGGGCGACATCGAGGCCGGGCTCGTGGAGATGCACGAGGTCAAGGAGCAGGCTGCGGCCCTCGGCAACACCTATGTGGCGGGACGCCTCCATGTGAACCTGCCGTCCTACCTGGAGAGCATCGGCCGGTCCAAGGAGGCCGTCGAGGTGCTCCGCGAGGGCCTGGACCTGACCCGGACGCTGGGTCTGACGGACTCCGAGGCCTGGGTGTGGGGCAATCTCGGGGAGTCCCTCACCTCCCTCGGCCGCTGGGACGAGGCCGCCGAGGCCGCGACGGCCTCCGAACGTGTCGGTCAGAGCGCCAAGCCCCGCGGCTTCCGCGCCACGCTCCACACGATGCTCGCGCTGGCCCGCGGCGACCTGCCCGAGGCGGAGCGCCAACTGGCCGCAGCCCGTCGGCACTTCGGCAGCCACGACACGATGGCGCAGCACGAACTGCCGCTGGTGCGGGCCGCCATCGGGATCGCCGCCGCCCAGGGCCGCCTCGACGACGCCCGCGCCGCCCTGGACGGCGCCCTGGCGACGGGTTTCCCCCCGGGCACCCAGCGCTACGCGTGGCCGCTGCTGCTCGCCTCGGCCACCGCGGAGGCCGACTCCCTGGGCCTGCCCGCGGCCGAGCCGGGCCGGGCCGGGGTCCTGGAGCGGATCCGCGACACCGCCAAGACGCTCACCACGAACGTCCCGGTGTGGCAGGCGTACGAACGATGGGTCCGCACCGAGTTGCTGCGCGCCCAGGGCTGCGGTGCGCCGCGCGACTGGTGGGAGGTCGCGACCGCCTTCGAGGCCCTGGACCGCCCGTACGACCTGGCCCGTGTCCGTCTGCGTCTCGCGGAGTCGCTGCTGGCCTCGGGCAGCGGCGAGGACGAGCGCGAGCGCGCCGCGGAGCTGTTGCGGCTGGCCGCCGCCGTGGCCGACCACCTGGGCGCCCGGCCGCTCGCGGAGTCGGTGGCGCTGCTCGGACGCCGTGCCCGGCTCACCCCGGCGTCCGCGGCGCGGCCAGCGGTGGTGGACCCCGCCGAGTCCCTGGGGCTCACCAATCGCGAGCGGGACGTGCTCCGCCTGGTCGCCGTCGGGCGCAGCAACCGCCAGATAGCCGAGGAGCTGTTCATCTCCCCGAAGACCGCCAGCGTCCACGTCTCGAACATCCTGGCGAAGCTCGGCGTCTCGGGCCGCGGCGAGGCCGCCGCGCTGGCGCACCGGCTGCGGCTGTTCCCGGCGGAGCCCGGAGACCGACTGACGGCGGGATGACCCGAGGCGCCGCTCTACGACACCTCGACCTCCAGGATCCGGTCGTCGGTCCCGGACGGGTCGCCACGGCCGTCCGTGTTGCTCGTGGTGAGCCAGAGCTTGTTGCCGCCGGCCGGGACCACCGTGCGGAGACGGCCGTAGGTGCCCTTCAGGAACGCCTGCGGCGGCGCGGACGACTGAGTGCCCTTGAGCGGGATGCGCCACAGCCGTTCTCCGCGCAGGCCCGCCATCCAGATGGAACCCTCCGCATAGGCGATGCCACTGGGGGACGCCTCGTCGGTGCGCCACTGGGCGATCGGGCCGTGGAACCGGGGATCGGTGGACTTCCCCTCGGCGATCGGCCAGCCGTAGTCGTCGCCGGGCTTGATCGCGTTCAGCTCGTCCCAGGTGTCCTGCCCGAACTCCGAGGCGAACAGCCGCTGTTTGTCGTCCCAGGCGAGCCCCTGGACGTTGCGGTGGCCGTAGGAGTAGACGACCGAGTCCCCGAAGGGGTTACCGGGCGCGGGTTCGCCCTCGGGGGTCATGCGCAGGATCTTGCCGCCGAGGGAGTCACGGTCCTGGGACAGCCCCCGGTTGCCCGACTCGCCGGTTCCGGCGTAGAGCATCCCGTCCGGGCCGAACGCGATCCGGCCGCCGTTGTGGATCGTTCCCTTCGGGATGCCCTTGAAGACCGTGTCCGGCGCCCCGAGCTGCTCACCGGAGGGCTTCTTCGTGTCGTACAGCATGCGCACGATGCGGTTGTCCGAGTCCGTGGTGAGGTACGCGTAGACCAGGTGGTCCGAGGCGTGGCCGGGGGAGAGGGCGATACCGAGCAGTCCGCCCTCGCCTGCCGCGGAGACACCTGGCACCGAGCCCAGGAGCGTCTTCTTGCCGGTCCTGTCGTCGATCCGCGTGATCGTGCCGTCGTCGCGGTCGGCGAGCAGCAGTCCGCCGCCGGACAGCGGTGCGAGGCCCCAGGGCGTCTTGAGGTTCGCCGCGACGGTGCGCACCACCCGGACCGATCCGGTCGCGGGCGGGGTGTGCTCGGCCGTCTCCCGGGAGCCGGAGGGCCCCGGTGCCGTACTGCTCGAGGAGGCGCTCCCGCCGCCCGGCGTGTCACCGCCGCCGGAGGAGCAGCCCGCCGCCAGCAGCAGCGCGGACGCGGCCAACGCGGTTGTCACAGCTCGACGTTGCACGATCACGGTCCCTTCGACGCGGTGCCCTCTTCCTTTCCTACACCGCTCGGGCCCCGGACGGTTCCATGCCGCCCCGATCGGGATCGTGGCGCTCACGCGCCGAAGGCGGGGCGATCAGGGCTCAGTCCCACGAGCCCTGGGCCGCCGGCAGGACGGCCACGTCCGAAAGGTCCTCCGCGCTCAGGCGCAGTCCCGGCGCGGCCGCGTTCTCCGTGACCCAGCGCTCCTGCTTGGCGCCCGGTACCGGCACCACGTGACGGCCCTGTGCCAGGACCCAGGCCAGCGCCACCTGGGCGGGGGTGACGTCCTCCCCGTGCCGACGGGCCACCTCCCGAAGACCGGCCACGATCGGCTGGTTCTCCGCCATCATCTCGGCCGTGAAACGCGGGTGCCGGGCACGCAGATCGTCGGGCTCGAAGCCCTCGCCGGGGGTCAGGGTGCCGGTCAGAAAGCCGTTGCCGAGCGGCATCGCGGCCAGGAAGCCGACCCCGCGCGCCGCGCACCACGGCAGCAGCGCGTTCAGGGCCTCCGGTGACCACACCGACAGTTCGGCCTCCACCGCGCTCACCGGGAAGACCTGCTGCACCCGCTCCAGTTGCCGGATCGTGTCGTCGTACAGCCGCGCCCCGGACCGCCGTCCGCCGCGTACACCCATGGCGCACAACCCCAGCGCCCGGACCTTGCCCGCGCGCACCAGCTCCGCCATGGCGCCCCAGGTCTCCTCGACGGGAACCTCGGGATCCGCGCGGTGCAGTTGGTAGAGGTCGATGACGTCCGTCTGCAACCGGCGCAGCGACGCGTCGCAGGCGCGCCTCACATAGCCGGGGCGGCCGTTGGCCACGATGTGCTGCTCGCCCACCAGCAGACCGGCCTTGGTCGACACGAAGGCCTCGGCCCGCCGCTCCTTGAGGACCCGGCCCACGAGCAGTTCATTGGTGAACGGCCCGTACATGTCCGCCGTGTCCAGCAGTGTGATCCCCAGATCCAGCGCCCGGTGCACCGTGCGTGCGGACTCGTCGCCGCGCTGCCGCGAACCGGAGTAGGCCCAGCTCATCGGCATGCATCCGAGTCCCACCGCCCCCACCTCGAGCGTCGCCGCGCCGATCGTCCTGCGCTCCACCTGGCCGTGCCCTCCCTTTCCTGGCACCCCAACCTAACGAATACGGTCCCGGACGCTTCGCATAGCCTCCTGGGCATGACTGTCGAGGTTTGGCTTCCGTTCCGCACCGACGAGATCGAGGGGCTGCCGGAGAGCCTCACGTACCGGTACTGGGACGGCGGCCCGGATTATCCCGCGGACCCGGCCGACTGCGCGTTCTACGCCGTCCCCTACATGAAGGGGAGCGAGGTCGCGGTGCGCCCGATGGCCGCGATGACGTCCGTCCGCGTCGTGCAGACGCTCTCCGCCGGCGTCGACCACGTCGAGCCGGGCCTCTCCCGACTGCCCGAGGGCGTACTGCTGTGCAACGCCCGTGGGGTGCACGACGCCAGTACCGCCGAACTCGCCCTCGCCCTGATCCTGGCGTCGCTGCGCGGGATCCCCGACTTCGTCCGGGGACAGGACGGGGAGGAGTGGCGGGCCGGCTTCCGTCCCGCCCTCGCCGACAGGTCCGTCCTCATCGTGGGTTACGGGGCGGTGGGCGCCGCCGTCGAGGACCGGCTCGTGCCGTTCGAGGTCGCGCGGGTGGCGCGCGTCGCGCGCCACGAGCGCGAGACGGCGCGCGGTCACGTGCATCCTCTCTCCCGATTGTCCGAACTTCTTCCCGAAGCCGATGTGGTGGTGATCGTCACGCCGCTCACGGAGGAGACGAAGGGCATGGTCGACGCCGGCTTCCTGGCCCGTATGAAGGACGGGGCGCTGCTGGTGAACATGGCGCGCGGACCGGTGGTCGACACCGGGGCGCTCCTGGCCGAGACGGAGACCGGCCGCCTCATGGCCGCCCTCGACGTCACGGATCCCGAACCGCTGCCGAAGGGGCACCCCCTGTGGCATGCGCCCGGCGTGCTCATCAGTCCGCATGTCGGCGGCCCCACCTCGGCGTTCTGGCCCCGCGTCAAGCGTCTCCTCGGCCTGCAGCTGAACCGCTTCGCACAAGGGGAGCCGTTGCAGAACGTAGTGTCGCGGACCGGGGCCTAGCGCCGCCGGGCGCGCGGGCACAAAGGGGTTCCGGGCCGTGAGCACGGCCCGGGCGGCGCGGGATCGGGCCTGAGCCGCGGACCGCGTACATGCCGTACGCGGTCGCACGACCGGCGCGTACATCGCTCGCCGTTCGCTCCGCGTCCGCTTCCGGCACACTCCGCAGTCCTTCGTGCGCGTTTCGTGCCCGAATCCTCGCCGATCGTCACTGAGCGTAGAGGAACTATGTCCCTGAGTGACGAGGCTGGTGTATCGTCCCGACAGGGGCAGCGCCGTGCACCGCTCGGCGCCGGGGACGGAGCTTTCAGACATGCGAGGGGGGCGACGGGCGATGCACGGCCTATGGACGAACGATCGGACGCGGCGGGGTCGCGGGCGGCGACCCTGGCGAGTCGCGACACGCAGGCGCGGCCACAGCGGTCACGGCGGCCATCACCACCACCGCAGGCACAGCGGCCGCAAGAGGCACTCCCACCCGGCGCACCGGGACCAGCGGGACCCGGCGGCGCCCCGGAGCGGGAGGGCCCGGTGAGTTCCCCCGGAGCGCTGGTGGCCCGCCGTCCGATGCCGGACGGCCGTATGCGCCTGGTTCCGCAACTCGTCCTGGCCCTGATCTGCGCGGGATACGCCGTCGGTTCCGCGGTCGGCTGGGGCTCCCGGGGCCTTGCGCTGTTCATGGGGGATTTCGGGCTGAGCGTCGCGGCAGGCACCGCGTCGGTCTCCTGTCTCGTCTACGCCCGCAGCCGCCGTGGCGTCTTCCGGCCCGCCTGGCTGCTGTTCGCGCTCTCCTCCGCCATGGCGGCGCTGGGCAACGGGGTCTGGGGCTGGTACGAGGTCGTCCTGGACCGTCCCGTCCCCTCGCCGAGCTGTGCCGATCTGTTCTTCCTCTGCTTCGCACCGCCCGCGATCGTGGGACTGCTCGTACTCGCCAAGAGGCCGGTCACCAAGGCGGGTTGGGTGTGTCTCGCGCTCGACGCGTGGCTGATCGGCGGCTCGCTGCTGACGCTGTCGTGGAGCCTCGCGCTGGCCCAGGCGGCGAAGTTCGACGGGCCGAGCGTCGCGCACACCGCGCTGTCGCTCGCCTATCCGCTGCTGGACATCGCCCTGATCAGCATGGTGGTGGCGCTCCACTTCCGGCGCTCGGCGGTGAACCGCTCCGCGGTCAACACCGCGATCGGTGGGCTCGCCCTGACCGTGATGTGCGACGCCCTGTTCACCTCGCCGCTGCTGCACGACAGCTATCACTCGGGCCAGTTGCTGGACGCCGGCTGGTTCGCCGGCTCGCTGCTGCTCGCCTACGCCCCCTGGGTCGGCGCCCGGTCCGAACACCCCGACGGCGACGGGCACGCCCGCCGTGTGCACGAACACGTACCGGAGCAGCGCCGACCGGACCGGCGAAGCGCCGACCTGCCGGGGGAGCACCCGCGCGAGCTCCCCGAGGACCGCGGCCACGGACTCCCGCCGGGTCCCGGCCACGACGGCCGCCCGCCCGTGCTCCCGCAGGACCACGACCGGTATCCGGCCACCCGCCCGATCTCCGGCTCGCTGGCCGCGCTCACGCCCTATCTCGCCGCCGCCGTCTGCACGCTGGGGATCCTCTACAACGTCCTCAACGGCCACCGTGTCGACCGGATGGTTCTCGTCACCGCCGGGGCCGTCGTCCTGGCGCTCGTCGTGCGCCAGGGCATCATGCTGCTCGACAACATCACCCTCACCCAGGAACTCGCCCAGAAGGAGAACCACTTCCGCTCCCTGGTGCAGGGTTCCAGCGACGTCATCATGATCGCCGCGCCCAACGGCATCCTCAGGTACGTCTCCCCGGCGGCCGCCGGTGTCTACGGACGGCCCGCCGAGGAACTCGTCGGGACCGAACTCGCCATGCTCATCCACCCCGAGGACCTGGGGCGTGTGGTGCACGAGGTGCGCCGGTTCCTCACCGCGGGCCACACCGAGGAGCCCACCACCCGCATCGAGTGCCGCTTCAGGTCCGGTGCCGGCGGATGGCTCAACGTGGAGTCCACGGTCAACCGCCACGAGGGCGGGCTGATCTTCAACAGCCGGGACATCACCGAGAGGGTGCGCCTGCAGGCGCAGCTGCAGCACAACGCGGAGCACGACCCGCTGACCGATCTGCCCAACCGCGCCCTGTTCACCCGGCGCGTCCAGCAGGCGCTGTCCGGGCGCCGCTCCTCCGACCGCGGCACCGCCGTCCTCTTCATCGACCTCGACGGGTTCAAGGCCGTCAACGACACCATCGGGCACCAGGCCGGGGACGAACTGCTCGTCCAGGCGGCCCGCAGACTCCATGACGCGGTCCGGCAGAGCGACACCGCCGCCCGCCTCGGCGGCGACGAGTTCGCGGCCCTCATCGTGGGCGACGGCACCCGCGACCGCTCCGCGCGCGAGCGGCACATCCTGGAACTCGCCGACCGGCTCAGGGGCACCCTCTCGCAGCCGTACGACATCGACGGCAACGATGTCCGGGTGGCCGCGTCCATCGGTGTGGCCTTCGCCGAGCCGGGTCTCGGCGCGGGCGAGCTGCTGCGCAACGCCGACCTCGCGATGTACCGCGCCAAGGCCGCGGGCAAGGGCCGCGTGGAGCTGTACGCACCGCAGATGCAGCAGGACGTGGTACGCAAGGCCGAACTGGCCACCCGGCTGCGGGCCGCGCTGCACGGCGGTGAGTTCACCCTGCTGCACCAGCCGGTGGTGTCGCTCGAGGGCGGCCGGATCACGTCGGTGAGTGCCCTGCCGCGCTGGCGCTCCTCCCAGGGTGTGCTCTTCACCCCCTGGGAGTTCCTGCGCGTCTCCGAGGACAGCGACAGAACCGCCGAGCTGGACCGCTGGGTGCTCGAGGCGGCGGTGGCGCAGGCCGCCGAGCGCGCCGCCACCGGGCACGTCGTGCCCGTGGCCGTCCGGATGAGCGCCCGCCGGCTCCTCGACCGCTCCCTGCCGCTGGGCTCCGTCGAGGCGTTGCTCACCCGGCACGGTCTGGCCTCGGGCGCCCTGATGATCGAGCTGTCCGACACCGATCCGGGGACCTGTCTGGAGGAACTGGAACGCCGGCTCGGTGCCCTGCGCAGAATCGGCGTCCGTGTCGCCCTGGACGGTTTCGGCAACGGCTACGCGACCATCACGGCACTGCGCCGGCTTCCGGTCGACGTGCTGAAACTCGACCGCAGCCTGGTGGAGGGGGTCGTCGAGTCGGCGCGGCTGCACAAGATCACCAGTGGGCTGCTGCGCATCGCAGGCGATCTGGGCCTTCAGTCGATCGCCTCCGGTGTGGATCTGCCCGAGCAGGTCGTGGCCCTGAGTGCGATGGGCTGCACCCATGGGCAGGGCATGGCGTTCGCCGGTCCGCTGGACGAATACCGGCTGCGCCGGGCGCTGGTCTCCGGCCACTACCCCGTGCCCCATGGGCCCGTCGAACCGGCCTTCGCCGGGGGCGGCGGGCGGGCGTACACCAGTGGTGTTCCTGCCGTTTTCGGAGGCGGGACGGGCCTACGCTCACATAATGAGACTCCTGTCCCACCCACTTGACAGTGGCAGCGTGCCGGGGGGAGGGTCAGTTCCATGCGCACCCGAATTCTCGTACTTGGACAGCGCGTCGGCTGAGCTGGGATCCACCGGAAATGAACCGGAGACCCCAGCGACCACACCCGGCGCGCTCCCCTCGCTTGCCTACCGGCACGAGGGGTTTTTTGTTGCACAGGCACCACTCGAACAACGTACAAACCTCGCAAAAACCCTCAGCATCGAGAAGAGAATGCCGATGACCGAGCAGGCCACCGGGGCCCCTCATCCGCAACCGCGGCCCCGATCCGGAGGACACCACTCCGCGCCCGAGCACGTGACGGGTGCGCAGTCCCTCATCCGCTCTCTCGAGGAGGTCGGCGCCGACACGGTATTCGGCATTCCCGGCGGTGCGATCCTTCCGGCGTACGACCCGCTGATGGACTCCCAGCGGGTGCGGCACGTGCTGGTGCGGCACGAGCAGGGTGCGGGCCACGCGGCCACCGGCTATGCACAGGCCACCGGCAGGGTCGGCGTCTGCATGGCGACCTCGGGCCCGGGCGCCACCAACCTGGTCACCCCGATCGCGGACGCCCACATGGACTCGGTGCCGATGGTCGCGATCACCGGCCAGGTCGCCTCCAAGGCGATCGGCACGGACGCCTTCCAGGAGGCGGACATCGTGGGCATCACGATGCCGATCACCAAGCACAACTTCCTCGTGACCAAGGCCGAGGAGATCCCCCGGACGATCGCGGAGGCCTTCCACATCGCCTCCACCGGCCGCCCGGGACCGGTCCTCGTCGACATCGCCAAGGACGCCCTCCAGGCACAGACCGTCTTCAGCTGGCCGCCCGTCATGGACCTGCCCGGCTACCGCCCGGTGACCAAGCCGCACGCCAAGCAGATCCGCGAGGCGGCCAAGCTGATCACGGCCGCGCGACGGCCCGTCCTCTACGTCGGCGGCGGCGTCCTGAAGGCGCAGGCGACCGCCGAGCTGAAGGTCCTCGCCGAACTGACCGGAGCGCCCGTCACCACCACCCTGATGGCGCTCGGCGCATTCCCCGACAGCCACCCGCTGCACGTGGGGATGCCGGGCATGCACGGTGCGGTCACCGCCGTCACCGCGCTGCAGAAGGCCGACCTGATCGTCGCCCTCGGAGCCCGCTTCGACGACCGTGTGACCGGCAAGCTGGACAGCTTCGCGCCGCACGCCAAGATCGTCCACGCCGACATCGACCCGGCCGAGATCGGCAAGAACCGCGTCGCCGACGTGCCGATCGTCGGTGACGCCCGCGAGGTCATCGCCGACCTCGTCCAGGCGGTGCAGCGGGAGCACAGCGAGGGCCACCGCGGCGACTACACCGCCTGGTGGAACGACCTCAACCGCTGGCGCGAGACCTACCCGCTCGGCTACGACCTGCCCGAGAACGGCTCGCTCTCCCCGCAGCAGGTCATCGAGCGCATCGGGCGGCTCGCGCCGGAGGGCACGATCTTCGCCGCGGGCGTCGGACAGCACCAGATGTGGGCCGCGCACTTCATCGAGTACGACAAGCCCCGCACCTGGCTGAACTCCGGCGGCGCCGGAACCATGGGCTACGCGGTCCCGGCGGCGATGGGTGCCAAGGCCGGCGCTCCGGACCGCACGGTCTGGGCGGTCGACGGCGACGGCTGCTTCCAGATGACCAACCAGGAGCTGACCACCTGCGCCCTGAACAACATCCCGATCAAGGTCGCCATCATCAACAACGGCGCCCTCGGGATGGTCCGCCAGTGGCAGACCCTGTTCTACAACCAGCGGTACTCCAACACCGTGCTGCACTCCGGCCCCGAGGGGCCGGGCGGCTCCGCCAAGCAGGCCGGCGCGGGCACCCGCGTCCCTGACTTCGTGAAGCTGGCGGAGGCCATGGGCTGCTACGCGATCCGCTGCGAGTCCCCGGAGGACCTCGACAAGGTCATCGAAGAGGCGAACTCCGTCAACGACCGTCCCGTCGTCGTGGACTTCATCGTCCACGAGGACGCGATGGTGTGGCCGATGGTCGCGGCCGGCACCTCCAACGACGAGATCATGGCCGCCCGGGACGTCCGTCCCGACTTCGGCGACAGCGAAGACGACTGAGAGAGCTGAGTGAGAACCATGTCCAAGCACACCCTCTCGGTCCTCGTCGAGAACACGCCCGGCATCCTCGCCCGGATCGCCGCCCTGTTCTCCCGCCGGGGCTTCAACATCGACTCGCTCGCGGTCGGTGTCACCGAGCACCCCGACATCTCCCGTATCACCATTGTGGTGAACGTCGAGGACCTGCCGCTCGAGCAGGTCACCAAGCAGCTCAACAAGCTGGTCAACGTTTTGAAGATCGTCGAACTGGAGCCGGCGCAGGCCGTTCAGCGGGAGCTCGTTCTGGTGAAGGTGCGTGCCGACAACGAGACGCGCTCCCAGATCGTCGAGATCGTCCAGCTGTTCCGTGCCAAGACCGTGGACGTCTCCCCCGAGGCGGTCACCATCGAGGCGACCGGCAGCAGCGACAAGCTCTCGGCCATGCTCAAGATGCTGGAACCGTACGGCATCAAGGAACTGGTCCAGTCCGGCACGATCGCGATCGGCCGCGGGGCCCGGTCGATCACGGACCGCTCCCTGCGCGCCCTCGACAGGTCCGCGTAGGACTCGGAGAGGATCCGTACGAACGGTGACGGGAGGCCGGCCGACCGTCGGCCGCCCGCATTGCGAGACCCTGAGACCTTCCCCTCGCCCGCCGTCATACGGTGGGACGCAACATCAGCATCCCAAGGAGAGAACCGAAAGTGGCCGAGCTGTTCTACGACGCTGACGCCGACCTGTCCATCATCCAGGGCCGCAAGGTCGCGGTCATCGGCTACGGCAGCCAGGGCCACGCCCACGCGCTGTCGCTGCGCGACTCCGGCGTCGACGTGCGCGTCGGTCTGCACGAGGGCTCCAGCTCCAAGGTCAAGGCCGAGGAGCAGGGGCTGCGCGTGGTGACCGTGGCGGAGGCCGCCGCCGAGGCCGACGTCATCATGATCCTGGTGCCGGACCCGATCCAGTCGCAGGTCTACGAGGAGTCCATCGCCCCGAACCTGAAGGACGGCGACGCGCTGTTCTTCGGTCACGGCTTCAACATCCGCTTCGGCTTCATCAAGCCCCCGGCGGGCGTGGACGTGTGCATGGTCGCCCCCAAGGGCCCGGGCCACCTGGTGCGCCGCCAGTACGAGGAGGGCCGCGGCGTCCCCTGCATCGTCGCGGTCGAGCAGGACGCCTCGGGCGAGGGCTTCGCGCTGGCGCTGTCGTACGCCAAGGGCATCGGCGGCACCCGGGCCGGCGTCATCAAGACGACCTTCACCGAGGAGACCGAGACCGACCTCTTCGGCGAGCAGGCCGTGCTGTGCGGTGGCACCACCGCGCTGGTCAAGGCGGGCTTCGAGACCCTGACCGAGGCGGGCTACCAGCCGGAGATCGCCTACTTCGAGTGCCTGCACGAGCTGAAGCTGATCGTCGACCTCATGTACGAGGGCGGCCTGGAGAAGATGCGCTGGTCGATCTCCGAGACCGCCGAGTGGGGCGACTACGTCACCGGTCCGCGCATCATCACCGACGCCACCAAGGCCGAGATGAAGAAGGTCCTCGCGGAGATCCAGGACGGCAGCTTCGCGAAGAACTGGATGGACGAGTACCACGGCGGTCTGAAGAAGTACAACGAGTACAAGAAGCAGGACTCCGAGCACCTGCTGGAGACCACGGGCAAGCAGCTGCGCAAGCTGATGAGCTGGGTCGACGAGGAGGCGTAAGCCTTGCGGCCGAGGGGTCGGAGCAGCCCGCTCCGGCCCCTTCGGCGAACCGGGTGACGTCCGCAGCGCGGCGTCGTCCCACCCGTCCAGCCACGGACGGGTGATCCTTTCGCAGCGCCGCGGAGCGACGCACGCCACGCCACTACACTTCTGGACAACAAGCGCGTCAGGCCCACAGCGTCGTGCGTCTTCCACGCGGCTAGCACCCCTCCACCGCCTGCGGCCGTCGGGACGGCCGTCCGCATTGGACTTGTGAGGACTCACGTGAGCTCGAAACCCGTCGTACTCATCGCTGAAGAGCTGTCGCCCGCGACCGTCGACGCCCTCGGCCCCGACTTCGAGATCCGTCACTGCAACGGCGCGGACCGCGCCGAGCTGCTGCCGGCGATCGCCGATGTCGACGCCATCCTGATCCGCTCCGCGACGAAGGTCGACGCCGAGGCCGTCGCCGCCGCCCGAAAGCTGAAGGTCGTCGCACGAGCCGGCGTCGGCCTCGACAACGTGGACGTCTCCGCCGCCACCAAGGCCGGCGTGATGGTGGTCAACGCCCCCACCTCGAACATCGTGACCGCCGCCGAGCTGGCCTGCGGTCTGATCATCTCCTCGGCCCGCAACATCCCGCAGGCGAACGCCGCTCTGAAGAACGGCGAGTGGAAGCGCAGCAAGTACACGGGCGTCGAGCTCGCCGAGAAGACCCTCGGCGTCGTCGGCCTCGGCCGGATCGGCGCGCTGGTCGCCCAGCGCATGTCCGCCTTCGGCATGAAGGTCGTTGCCTACGACCCCTTCGTCCAGCCCGCCCGGGCCGCGCAGATGGGCGTCAAGGTGGTGTCGCTGGACGAGCTGCTGGAGATCTCCGACTTCATCACCGTCCACCTGCCCAAGACGCCCGAGACGCTCGGTCTCATCGGTGACGAGGCGCTGCACAAGGTCAAGCCGACCGTCCGCATCGTCAACGCCGCGCGCGGCGGCATCGTCGACGAGGAGGCGCTGTACTCGGCGCTCAAGGAGGGCCGGGTCGCGGGCGCGGGCCTGGACGTGTACGCCAAGGAGCCGTGCACGGACTCGCCGCTGTTCGAGCTCGACCAGGTCGTCTGCACCCCGCACCTGGGCGCCTCGACCGACGAGGCGCAGGAGAAGGCCGGTATCTCGGTCGCCAAGTCGGTGCGTCTCGCGCTCGCCGGCGAGCTGGTGCCCGACGCGGTGAACGTCCAGGGCGGTGTCATCGCCGAGGACGTCAAGCCGGGTCTGCCGCTCGCCGAGCGGCTCGGCCGCATCTTCACCGCGCTCGCGGGCGAGGTCGCGGTCCGCCTCGACGTCGAGGTGTACGGCGAGATCACCCAGCACGATGTGAAGGTGCTCGAACTGTCCGCGCTCAAGGGCGTGTTCGAGGACGTCGTGGACGAGACGGTCTCGTACGTCAACGCTCCGCTGTTCGCCCAGGAGCGCGGTGTCGAGGTCCGCCTGACCACCAGCTCCGAGGCCACGGACCACCGCAACGTGGTCACCGTGCGCGGCACGCTCGCCGACGGCGAGGAGGTCTCGGTGTCCGGCACGCTGGCCGGCCCGAAGCACCACCAGAAGATCGTGGCCGTGGGCGACTACGACGTGGACCTGGCGCTCGCGGACCACATGGTGGTGCTGCGCTACTCCGACCGTCCGGGTGTGGTCGGCACGCTGGGCCGCATCCTCGGCGAGGCCGGCATCAACATCGCCGGTATGCAGGTGGCGCGTGACATCGCGGGCGGCGAGGCCCTCGCGGTCCTGACCGTCGACGACACGGTGCCGCAGAACGTGATGGCGGAGATCACCGACGAGATCGGTGCGACGTCCGCCCGCTCGGTGAACCTGGACTGACGTCCGAACACGACACAGCGGGGCCCGGCCGTGGTGAGGTGGCCGGGCCCCGCTGCGCGTCCTTTTCCGGCTACTCCTGACCGTCCCGCACCTTGATGCCCCGCAGGCAGGCGGCGGCCAGTGCGGCCGCGGCGAGCAGCAGTGCGGCACCGGCGATCGCAGCCGCCTGCATGCCGCTCGTGAACGCCTCGCGTGCGACGGCCAGCAGCTCCGCACCCGCGCGGCCGGGGAGCCCCTGGGCCACCGCCACCGCGCCGCCCAGCGTCTCGTGGGCCGGTGCGGGGGCCGAGGCAGGGATGCCGTGCCGGTACACGGCCGTGCCGATCGAGCCCAGGACCGCCATGCCGAGCGCACCGCCGAACTCCGCGCCCGTCTCCATCAGCGAGGACGCGGCGCCCGCCCGCTCCGCCGGAGCGGCACCCATGGCCAGGTCCATCATCTGCGCGATCACGGTGACGATCCCGGCGGCCAGCACACCCGCTCCGGCCAGCACCAGCCACATCGAATCGGTCCCGGCGAGTGCGAGCGTCCCGTAGCCGCACGCCGCGACCAGGAAGCCGCCCGTCACGACATGGGCGCGGTCGACACCCTTCTGCACCAGCTGGGTGGTCACCGGCGCCGCGACGCCGATCAGCACCGAGGGGAGCAGGGCCCAAAGGGCGGCCTCCAGCGCGCTCTTGCCGAGGACCGACTGCAGGTACTGCGTGGTGAAGTACGCCGAGCCCAGCATGGCGAAGGACGAGATCAGGTTGAGGGTGAGGGCGGGAGCGAAGCCCCTGGCGCGGAACAGGGCAGGTGAGATGAGCGGGTGCGCCGTTGTGCGCTGACGGTGCACGAACAGCGCGGCGAACAGCAGGCCCACCGTCAACGACAGCACGTACTGGACGTGCCACCCGTGCGCCGGGATCTCCTTCAGGCCGTAGATCACCGGCAGCACCGCCGCCATCGACAGCGGCACGCTGAGCAGGTCGAAGCGACCGGGCTCGGGGTTCTTCGACTCAGGGAGCAGGAAGGGGCCGAGGAGCAGCAGCAGGGCCATGGCGGGCAGGTTGACCAGGAAGACCGAGCCCCACCAGAAGTACTCGACGAGGACCCCGCTCATCACCGAGCCGAGGGCGATCCCGGCCGTCATCACCCCGGACCACAGCCCGATCGCCTTCGCCCGCTGTCCCGGGTCGGTGAACATCGTGCGGACCAGGGCCATCGTCGACGGCATGAGCGTCGCGCCGCCGATGCCGAGCACCGCGCGGGCCGCGATCAGGGTCTCGGCGCTGTTCGCGTACGCAGCCACCAGCGAGGCGGTCCCGAAGGCGGCGGCCCCGAGCAGCAGCAGCCTGCGCCGGCCGATGCGGTCGCCGAGCGCGCCCATCGTCATCAGCAGTCCGGCGAGGACGAAGGCGTAGATGTCGAAGATCCACAACTGCTGGGTGCCGCTCGGCTCCAGATCCGCGGTGATGGACGGGATCGCGAAGTAGAGGACCGAGACATCCATCGAGACCAGCAGCAGCGGAAGCATCAGGACGCCCAGGGCGGTCCACTCACGGCGGCCGGCCCGGGCCGGTGCGGCGGGCGCACCGAGGTCGTTGGTGGTGCTCGTCGGGTTCGTCATGCCAAGAACTGTACGAGCGTCTTAAACGCTTGTCTAGAACACTTGTATAGGTCATCTGTATAGGACGACTGTATGGATCGGCGGTAGAGTGACGGCATGGGACACCGTGAGGATCTGCTCGAGGGCGCCAAGCGCTGCCTGCTGGAGAAGGGCTTCCTGCGCACGACGGCGCGCGACATCGTCAAGGAGTCGGGGACGAACCTGGCGTCCATCGGCTACCACTACGGCTCGAAGGACGCGCTGCTGGTGCAGGCGTACGTGGCCCTGGTGGAGGAGACGGGGGACCGCTTCGAGCCCGGCAGGGAGGAGGCCGCGGCCGCGGCGACCGCGCCGCCCGGCTCACTGGAGCGCTTCCGGGAGGTGTGGGCGAACGTCATCCGCGCCCTGCCCGGGTCCCGGGCCATCTGGCTGCTGAGCTTCGAGCTCGTCCTCCAGGGCGACCGGCTGTCCGAGGTGCGCCGGATGCTCGGGGACGCGCAGAAGCAGGCGCTCTCGGGACTCGTACCCCTGTTCAACGACGTCCCGGAGGCCGAGCTCGACGAGGAGACCGTGCAAACGGAGGGCCGCCTCTACCAGACGCTCCTTCAGGGGCTCATGGTGCAGTGGGTCTTCGATCCGGAATCGGCCACCGACGCGGACCAGCTCACCGAGGGGCTGCGGCGGGTGATCGAGGCGAGCAGGAAGGCGCCCGAGGCCTCCTAGAGGCGTGCGCCCTTCAGCGCCATGTGCAGCAGCAGGCGGTCCTCGCCGTCGTCCAGGTCCAGGCCGGTGAGCTGCTCGACGCGGGACAGCCGGTAGTAGAGGGTCTGGCGGTGGATGCCCAGGGCCGCCGCGGTACGGCCCGCCTGGCCCGCACAGTCCAGGAACACCTCGGCGGTGCGGGCCAGTTCACGGTGTGCCGGGGTCAGCAGCACGCGTACGGCCGTGTCGTGGGCCGCCTGCGGCGGGAGCGACGTCAGCAGCCGGTAGGGGCCGATGGACGCCCACTGGGCGACGGGCCCGAGGCGCGGCTCGGCCAGCGCCGCGCGGGCCGCTCCGGACGCCTCCTGCCAGGCGATGCCCAGTTCGGTGAGACCGTGGCGCACGTCGGCCACGCCGGCCGCGGCCGGCCCGGTGCCGCGCGGTCCCCCCGCCTCGCGCAGCAGCCGGGCGGCCGCCGTCAGGGCCGGGGTCAGCACATCGGCCGAGCGCAGCCGCACCAGCAGCGCCAGGCTCTGCCCCGCGGTGGGCGTACGGGAGCCACGGCCGCGCCGCGGGACCGTGCACAGCGCGGTCGCGGCCGGGATCGTACGCACCGAGGGGGCGTCGTCCGGGTCCGCCGAGGGCCAGGGGTCGATGCAGACCAGTGTGTGCAGCCCCTCGGCCCGTGCGCCGAGCGCCGTGCGCAGTTCCGCCACCGCCATGTCCTGCTGCCAGCCGCGCTCGGCGATCAGGACCGCGCGCAGTTCACGCGTCAGGTCCGCGCCCGCCTGCGCCTCGTCCGCGAGCAGGTCGCCGATGCGCGCCGCGACCTCCATCGCCGTGGACAGCTGCGCCTCCGACGGACCCGGCTCGTCGGCCAGCAGCCACACGTAGCCGAGGACGACACTCCGATGGCGTACCGGCAGACAGATCCTTCCCCGGTAGACGCCCGCCTCCGGAGTGGGAGGGATGCGCACCGGACCGGTGGCACGGGCGATGCCGAATCCCTCGAACCATCTGCGCACCGCCGCCGTGGAGCGTCGGGTGAGGATCGAGCGGGTGCGGACCGGGTCGAGGTCCGCCTCGTCGAACTCGCCGTCGCTGTCGTACGCGGCGAAGGCGATCAGCTCGAAGTCCCGGTTCTCCAGGGTCGCGGGGGCCCCGAGCAGCGCCGAGATCTCGTCGACGAGCTCCTGGTAGTCGCCGCGGCCTGACTTGAAAACATCCGCCACACGGGCATTCTCCCGCATTTTCCCACCCCCCTCATACAGATGTCTGAGATCCAGGGCACGGATGCGTGACAGCTGTCGATGGCAGACGATCGAAGGGATCCTTAGGTTTCACGGTGGTTCTCCGTGCCGTACCCGAATGGTCGGGATTCGGCCTCCTGTTGCCCTTGTGGAGGTGCCCCGTGCTGGGTCCCGTGATTCTCGCCGCGTCGCGCAGCGACCGGATGCGCCGTCTGATCTCGGCGGCCCCGGTGACCAAGCAGGTCGTCGACCGCTTCATCCCCGGCGAGACCGTCGACGCGGTCGTCCCGATCATCGAGGACCTCACCGGCCGGGGACTCGAGCTCACCATGGACGTCGTCGGCGAGGACATCACGACCCCGGAGCAGGCCACGGCCGCGCGGGACGCGTACCTGCGGCTGATCGAGCGCCTCGGGGACCTGGAGCTCGGCACCAGGGCAGAGATGTCCATCAAGCTCTCGATGTTCGGCCAGGCGCTGGAGAACGGCCACGAACTGGCCCTCGCCAACGTCCGCCCGGTCGTCGAGGCCGCCGCCGCGATCGGTACCACGGTCACGCTGGACGCCGAGGACCACACCACCCTCGACTCGATGTTCGCCATCCACGAGGAGCTGCGGAAGGACTTCCCGCAGACCGGCTGCGTGATCCAGGCCTACCTCTACCGCACCGAGGAGGACGCCCGCCGCCTCGCCGCGAGCGGCAGCCGGGTGCGTATCGTGAAGGGGGCGTACAAGGAGCCCGCGTCGGTCGCCTACCAGCAGAAGGCCGAGATCGACAAGGCGTACGTCCGTGTCATGAGGACCCTCATGGAGGGCGAGGGATACCCGATGATCGGTTCCCACGACCCGCGGCTGATCTCCATCGCGCAGGAGCTCGCCCGGCGCTCAGGGCGCAAGCTCGACGAGTACGAGTTCCAGATGCTGTACGGCATCCGCAGCGACGAGCACCTGCGGCTGGCGGCCGAGGGCCATCGGATGCGGGTGTACACCGCCTACGGCACCGACTGGTACGGCTACTTCATGCGCCGTCTCGCCGAGAAGCCGGCGAACCTGCGCTTCTTCGTCCGCTCGATGGTCAGCAAGGGCTGAGCCCGAAACACCCGCTCACATCAAGGAGTTACGGATCTCATGGACGCTGTGACCCAGGTCCCCACCCCCGTCAACGAGCCGGTGCACGGCTATGCCCCCGGCTCGCCCGAGCGCGCTCGCCTGGAGGCCAAGCTCAAGGAGCTGGCCGAGAACCCGATCGACCTGCCGATGACCATCGGCGGCGAGAAGCGGATGGGCGGCGGGGAGGCCTTCCAGGTCGTCCAGCCGCACAACCACAAGGCCGTCATCGGCACGCTGCACAACGCGACCCAGCAGGACGCCCAGGACGCCATCGACGCGGCCCTCGCCGCCGCGCCCGCCTGGCGCGCGCTGTCCTTCGACGACCGCGCGGCGATCATCCTGCGCGCCGCCGAGCTCCTCGCCGGGCCGTGGCGCGAGACGATCGCGGCCTCCACCATGCTCGGCCAGTCGAAGACGGCCCAGCAGGCGGAGATCGACAGCCCGTGCGAGCTCGTCGACTTCTGGCGCTTCAACGTCCACTACGCCCGGCAGATCCTGGCCGAGCAGCCCCCGGCCAACTCGCCGGGCGTCTGGAACCGCCTCGACCACCGCCCGCTCGAGGGCTTCGTCTATGCGATCACGCCGTTCAACTTCTCGGCGATCGCGGGCAACCTGCCCACCGCGCCCGCGCTGATGGGCAACGTCGTGGTCTGGAAGCCGTCCCCGACGCAGACGCACGCCGCCGTGCTGCTGATGCAGCTGCTGGAGGAGGCGGGTCTGCCCAAGGGCGTCATCAACCTCGTCACCGGTGACGGCATCGAGGTCTCCAAGGTCGCCCTCGAGCACCGCGACCTCGCCGGCATCCACTTCACCGGTTCGACCAAGACCTTCCAGTACCTGTGGAAGACGGTCGGCAACAACATCGAGAAGTACCGCTCCTACCCGCGTCTGGTCGGTGAGACCGGCGGCAAGGACTTCCTGGTCGCGCACCCGAGCGCCGACCGCGCGGTCCTGAAGACGGCGCTGACCCGCGGTTCCTTCGAGTACCAGGGCCAGAAGTGCTCGGCGACCTCCCGGGCCTACATCCCGGCGTCGATCTGGGACTCCGGCTTCAAGGAGGAGTTCGCGGCCGAGGTCGACCACCTCGCCATGGGTGACGTCACCGACCTGTCGAACTTCATCGGCGCCGTCATCGACGAGCGCGCCTTCGCCAAGAACAAGGCCGCCATCGACCGCGCCAAGGAGGACCCGACCTGCACGATCGTCGCGGGCGGCTCCTACGACGACTCGGTGGGCTACTTCGTGCGCCCGACCGTCATCGTGTGCGCCGACCCGGAGAACGAGGTCTTCCGGACGGAGTACTTCGGCCCGGTCCTCGCGGTGCACGTCTACGAGGACGAGAAGTACGACGAGATGCTCGTCCAGATGGAGTCGGTCTCGGACTACGCGCTGACGGGTTCGGTCGTCGCCAACGACCGCGCCGCGGCGGCCCACACGGCCGAGAAGCTGCGCTACGCGGCGGGCAACTTCTACATCAACGACAAGTCGACCGGTGCGGTGGTCGGCCAGCAGCCCTTCGGCGGCGGTCGTGCCTCCGGTACCAACGACAAGGCGGGCGCGCCGCAGAACCTGCTGCGCTGGACGCTGACCCGTGCGATCAAGGAGGCGCTGGTCGCGCCGACGGACTACACCTACCCGCACATGGGCTGACGCCCCACCTAGCACCGCCCCCGCCCTGGGTTTTGACCACCGAGGACGGGGGCGGTCTTCATTTCCGGCCTTCGCGGGTCACGCGGCCCGGGTGCCCGGGTGCCCGGTGGGCCGGCGCCGCGAACCGCCGTCGGTCCCGACCGGGGCCTGGAGCGTGTCCCCGCCGCCGACAGTGTGCGGCGCGCTCGCCGGGCCCGACGGTCCGTCCGCCAGGTTCCGACCAGCGGGCGTCCCGCCCATCCGGCGTCCCGCGCATCGGCACGCCGGCCGTCCGCGCCGCGCACTCGGTGGTGCCGGCGACGCACCGGCGGTGGTCGCGGGAGTGCCGCGCCGGGACGGCCGAGCGGCCCGGGCTCCGGTGGGCGGACGCTTCTCCTCCGACGGGCCGGCAGCTGTTCCGGGACGCCGGGGGCCTCGGGCCGCTGGGCGGGAAGTGCGCGGCGGAAGCCGTACCGACGCCCCGTCACCGCCGATCGCGGAACCCTCCTTGTCCACGGTCCGGTGCGCGGCGACGGCCTGCGCCATCAAGGGGACCGGCAACCGGGTGTCCGATGTCCACGCAGGTCAGGGGTGTGTGACCCGATCGGCCGTCTCAGATAGTAGGAAGTCCGAGTAATTGTGGAGACAGATGCCCGCTCCTCGCTTAGTTTTGTAGAAGTCGAACGTCTCGCTTGATCGAGCGACTGGCGGTCGTGAGCCGGGCCCCGTGCAGGCAACCCCTGCGGCACCGCTCCCCGCTCCTCTGGGGGCACCGCCCACGCCCATCAGGCAGTGGGGGAGTCTCGTCACCCTTTCCGCCCTCCGGGTTCCCGAAGGAGTCGATTCCCCATGGCTGAGACGACTGCCCGCCGCCGAGTCCGTCACGTCTCCCGTACGAGCGAGTCCGACCGCAAGAAGGCCGCCGCCGCGCTCCAGCGTGCACTCGACCGCCGGGACAACGGCGGCGAGACCGGCCACTGAGCCGCGGCCGACCCGCATCCCCGGATCACCCGCCGTCACGGCACGGACCGGGTGATCACCCGGCGAGAGCCGCACCCGCGCGGGGGTGCTGCGCGGCCGGACACCTTCCGTCCCCGCCGCGCCGCGCCCCGAAGCGGCGGACCCGCTCGGTGGTTCGCATGGGCGGTCCTGCCGCCCCGCCACGTCGAAGGCGTCCGGGCATTCCGGGACGGGCGACGTCCCGGCCCGTCTCCAACGGCCGCCCTCCGTACGGGTGAAGGTGCGGCACCGCAAAAGAGCCGTCCGCATCCTGGACGCCCTGTGTCATTCCATGGGACACGGAGTACGGTGCCGTCATGTCTCGCAGCATCAATCTCGCAGTGATCCCCGGTGACGGCATCGGCCAGGAGGTCGTGGCCCAGGGGCTGAAGATCCTCTCCGCCGTCCTTCCGCAGGATGTGAAGCTGGAGACCAAGGAGTACGACTTCGGCGCCCGGCGTTACCACGCCACGGGTGAGACGCTGACCGACGCCGACCTCGAGCAGCTGAAGCAGCACGACGCGATCCTGCTCGGCGCGATCGGCGACCCGTCGGTGCCCTCCGGGGTCCTGGAGCGCGGCTTCCTGCTCAAGCTCCGCTTCGCCTTCGACCACCATGTCAACCTGCGGCCCTCCAAGTTGCTGCCGGGTGTCGGGACCCCGCTCGCGGGCCAGCCCGAGATCGACTTCGTGGTGGTCCGCGAAGGCACCGAAGGCCCCTACACGGGCAACGGCGGCACCATCCGCGGCGGCACCCCGCACGCGGTCGCCACCGAGGTCTCGCTCAACACCGCCTTCGGGATCGAGCGCGTCGTGCGCGACGCCTACGCCCGCGCGCAGGCACGCCCCCGCAAGAAGCTGGCCCTGGTCCACAAGAACAACGTGCTGGTGCACGCCGGCCACCTGTGGACGGACATCTTCAACAAGGTGGGCGAGGAGTTCCCCGAGGTCACCACCGAGTACATGCATGTGGACGCCGCGACGATCTATCTCGTCACGCAACCCGAGCGGTTCGACGTGATCGTCACCGACAACCTCTTCGGCGACATCATCACCGACCTGGCCGCCGCCATCTCCGGCGGCATCGGGGTCGCCGCCTCCGGCAACATCAACCCGTCCGGCCGGTTCCCGTCGATGTTCGAGCCCGTGCACGGCTCGGCGCCCGACATCGCGGGCCAGGGCAAGGCCGACCCGTCGGCCACCGTCCTGTCGGTCGCCCTCCTGCTGCGTCACCTCGGCTACGAGACCGAGGCCGCCCGCATCGAGGAGGCCGTCTCCGCCGACCTCGCCGAGCGTGTGGGCGCACCCGCCCGTACCACCGACGAGATCGGCGACGCGCTCGCCGTACGAGTAGCCGGCTGACCCGCGCCACTCACACTCCCTGAGAAAAGCCGCCGGGTCGCCCTTGCGCCCGGCGGCTTTTCCATGCCCTCGCCGGGTGTCACCATCGACCCACCCCTGGGCTGCCCCAAGGGCCGCATTCACACCGTTTCGGGCACGACTCGGCGCTTGCGATAATCGAACGAAGAGCCGCGGTATGAGGGAATGCTCGGACGTCCGAACACCTGTGATGGGTGGCAGGGGCGTGAGCGCGGCCCGTCAACACAACCGGTGAAGGACAACCACACATGACGACGCCCACGATCGAGCTGAAGCCCTCCGCCAACCCGCTCTCCGACGCGGAGCGGGAGGCCATCCTGGCCAACCCCGGGTTCGGCCGCCACTTCACCGACCACATGGTGACGATCCGGTGGACCGAGGGGCGGGGCTGGCACGACGGTCAGCTCGTTCCCTACGCTCCGATCTCCCTCGATCCCGCCACCAACGTGCTGCACTACGCGCAGGAGATCTTCGAGGGCCTCAAGGCGTACCGCCGTCCCGACAACTCGGTCGCGACCTTCCGCCCGGAGATGAACGCCCGCCGGTTCCAGCGTTCCGCCCGGCGCCTCGCGATGCCCGAGCTGCCGGTGGAGACCTTCATCGAGGCGTGCGACGTCCTCGTCCAGCAGGACAAGGCGTGGGTGCCGGCGCACGGCGGCGAGGAGTCGCTCTATCTGCGTCCGTTCATGATCGCCACCGAGGTCGGCCTCGGTGTGAAGCCGGCCAACGAATACCTCTTCCTGGTGATCGCCTCTCCCGCGGGCGCCTACTTCGCGGGTGGCGTCAAGCCGGTCTCCATCTGGGTGTCGGAGGACCGCGTCCGCGCCGTCCCCGGCGGCATGGGCGACGCCAAGACCGGCGGCAACTACGCCGCCTCGCTGCTCGCCCAGGCGGAGGCCGCGGTCAAGGGCTGCGACCAGGTCTGCTACCTCGACGCCGTGGAGCACACGTGGGTCGAGGAACTCGGCGGGATGAACCTGTACTTCGTCTACGGCAACAAGATCGTCACCCCGTCGCTCACCGGTTCGATCCTGGAGGGCGTCACCCGAGACTCCCTTCTCACCGTCGCCCGTGACCTCGGCCACGAGGCGGAGGAGCGGCGCGTCTCCATCGACGAGTGGCAGGCGGACTCCGAGAACGGCACCCTCACCGAGGTCTTCGCCTGCGGCACCGCGGCGGTCATCACCCCCGTCGGCACGGTCAAGCGTGCGGACGCCGAGTGGAAGCAGTCCGACGGCGAGCCGGGCGAGGTCACCGTCAAGCTGCGCGAGGCGCTGCTGGACCTCCAGCGCGGCACCCGTGATGACACGCACGGCTGGATGCACCAGCTCGGCTGAGCCGGCCGTGAATTCGCCGAGAGCCCGCCCGGGATGCTTCATCCGGGCGGGCTCTCGGCGTTCGGTGAACGCGGTCGCCTGCATATGATTTAGATCATTGTTCAAAACTCGTGACCGGCATCGACCGCCGCGGAGGGTTCCGCTTCCCGTATCCAGGATTTAGAGTGAGGTGGCATTTAGAGCAGCACTCTAAAGTCTGGGAAGCAAGGAGGTGCCGCCTCGTGAGACTCACCCCCACGGAACGTGATCGGCTGCTGTTGTTCGGGGCGGCCGAGCTGGCCCGTGCCCGCCGGGCCCGAGGGCTGAGGCTGAACGTGCCGGAGGCCACCGCTCTGATCGCGGACACCGTCTGCGAGGCCGCCCGGGACGGGAAGCGCCTCGCCGAGGCCATCGAGGCGGCACGGTCCGTGCTCGGTCCGGACGACGTGCTGCCGGGCGTCGCGGACGTCGTCACCGAGGTGCACGTCGAGGCGGTCTTCGACGACGGATCGCGGCTCGCCGTGGTCTCCGACCCCATCGGAGCAGGACTGGGCGCCGGGGCGCCGGGTGCCCTGCTTCCGGGGCCCGTGCACGCCGAGCCGGAGGCGGTCAGGCATGTCTCCGTCACCAACACGGCCGCCGTCCCCGTGTCCGTCACCTCCCACTTCCACTTCTTCGAGGCCAACCCGCGGCTCGACTTCCCCCGCGCCGACGCCTACGGAATGCGCCTCGCCGTGCCCGCCGGGTCGTCCGTCCGCTTCGGACCGGGGGAGCGCGTCGAGGTCGGCCTCGTGCCCATCGGAGGCGCCCGGACGGTGATCGGTTTCGCGGGCCTGGTCGACGGTCCGCTCGACGCGCCGGGAGCCAAGGAAGAGGCCCTTCGCCGGGCCACCGCCTGCGGATATCTGGGAGCCGACCGGTGAACCCCTATGAGTACGCGGCCACTCACGGCCCCCGCGCCGGCGACCGTCTCCGGCTCGGCGACTCGGGTCTGGTGATCCGTGTCGAGTCCGACGCGCAGAAGCATGGCGACGAGTTCCTCGCCGGTTTCGGCAAGACCGCGCGGGACGGTCTGCACCTCAAGGCCGCGGCCGTCCGCGCGACCTGCGACGTCGTCATCAGCAACGTCGTCGTGATCGACGCCGTGCAGGGGATCCGCAAGGTGTCGATCGGTATCCGCGAAGGCCGTGTCTGCGCGATCGGCCGGGCCGGCAACCCGGACACCCTCGACGGGGTCGACGTCGTGGTCGGCACGGGGACGTCGATCGTGTCCGGCGAGGGGCTGATCGCCACCGCCGGAGCCGTCGACACCCATGTGCACCTGCTGTCACCGCGCATCATGGAGGCCTCGCTCGCCTCCGGCGTGACCACGATCATCGGCCAGGAGTTCGGTCCGGTATGGGGCGTCGGCGTCAACTCGCCGTGGGCGCTGCGGCACGCCTTCAACGCGTTCGACGCCTGGCCCGTCAACATCGGCTTCCTGGGCCGGGGTTCGTCGTCCGACAGTGCGCCCCTGATCGAGGCACTGGCCGAGGGCGGTGCCTCCGGCTTCAAGGTGCACGAGGACATGGGCGCCCACACCCGCGCCCTCGACACGGCCCTGCGGGTCGCCGAGGAGCACGACGTCCAGGTGGCCCTGCACAGCGACGGCCTGAACGAGTGCCTGTCCGTCGAGGACACGCTCCGGGTCCTCGACGGCCGCACCGTCCACGCCTTCCACATCGAGGGCTGCGGCGGCGGCCATGTGCCGAACGTCCTGAAGATGGCGGGCGTGGCGAACGTCATCGGGTCCTCCACCAACCCGACCCTGCCCTTCGGCCGGGACGCCGTCGCCGAGCACTACGGCATGATCGTTTCCGTCCACGACCTGAAGACCGACCTGCCCGGCGACGCCGCCATGGCCCGCGATCGCATCCGCGCCGGCACCATGGGGGCCGAGGACGTGCTGCACGACCTGGGCGCCATCGGCATCACCTCGTCCGACGCACAGGGCATGGGGCGCGCGGGCGAGACCGTGCGGCGCACCTTCGCGATGGCGGGGAAGATGAAGGCCGAACTCGGCCCGCTGGAAGGGGACGGCCACGGCGACGACAACGCCCGTGTCCTGCGCTACATGGCGAAACTGACCATCAACCCGGCCGTCGCGCACGGGCTTTCGCACGAGGTGGGCTCCATCGAGCCCGGCAAGCTGGCAGACATCGTGCTGTGGCGGCCGGAGTACTTCGGTGCCAAGCCGCAACTGGTGCTCAAGGCCGGCTTCCCGGCGTACGGCGTGGTCGGCGACCCGAACGCGGCCACCGACACATGCGAGCCCCTCGTGCTGGGACCGCAGTTCGGTGCCCATGGCGCCACCGCGGCCGACCTCTCGGTGGCCTTCGTCGCGCAGGCCGCCGCAGACCAGGGCAACGACCGGGTCCCGACCCGCCGCCGCCGGGTGGCCGTCCGCGGCACCCGCGGCATCGGCCCCGCCGACCTGCGCCTCAACTCCCGTACCGGGTCGGTCGACGTCGACCAGCGGTCCGGTCTGGTGACCCTCGACGGCGAGCAGATCCGTTCCGATCCCGCCGACTCGGTGTCCCTCAACCGCCTCTACTTCCTGTGACCTTCGCGAGGACCCCGCCATGAGCACCCCTGCCGCCGACGGCTTCCGCATGCCCGCCGAGTGGACCGCGCACGAGCGCACCTGGATGGCCTGGCCGGGCCCCAACGCGACCTTCGACGACCCAGCGGCCCTGGCCGCCTCCCGCGCGGCCTGGGCCGCGGTCGCCCGCGCCGTCCGCCGCTTCGAACCGGTCACCGTGGTGTGCGGACCCGGCCGGTCGGCGGAGGCCGGGGCGCTACTGGGCCCGGGTATCGACATCGTCGAACGCGATCTCGACGACGCCTGGATGCGCGACATCGGCCCCACCTTCCTCACCGACGGCAACGGCCGACTCGCGGCCGTGGACTGGACGTTCAACGGCTGGGGGGCTCAGGACTGGGCCCGCTGGGAGCACGACGCGAAGATCGGCGCATTCGTGTCGGACCTGGCGGGCGCGCGGACGTACGCCTCGCAGCTCGTCAACGAGGGCGGTGCGATCCATGTGGACGGAGAGGGGACGGTGCTGCTCACCGAGACCGTGCAACTCGGCGCCGAACGCAACCCGCACTGGACGAAGGAGCGGGTGGAGGCGGAGATCCACGCCCACCTCGGTACCCGCAAGGCGATCTGGCTGCCGCGCGGCCTCACCGCCGACTACCCGCCGTACGGTTACGGCACCCTCGGCCATGTCGACATCGTCGCCGCCTTCGCCCGTCCCGGCGTGGTGGTCGCCCACCACCAGCCGGACCCGGCGCACCCCGACCACGAGGTGACGAAGGAGGTCATCGGCATCCTGAAGTCCGCCACCGACGCCAGGGGCCGCCGACTGGAGGTCGTCGAGGTGGCGGCCCCGACGGTCCTGGAGGCCGACGGCCACTGGGCCGACTACTCCTACATCAACCACTACCTCTGCAACGGCGGTGTCGTGCTGTGCGGCTTCGACGACCCGCGCGACGAGATCGCGGCCGGGGTCTTCCGCCGCCTGTTCCCACGGCGCACCGTCACACTCGTCGACGCACGGGCGATCTTCGCTGCAGGGGGCGGGATCCACTGCATCACCCAGCAGCAGCCGAGCACGCTCCTCGGGTAGAACGGACGGGTGAACGTGATGCTCAGCACCACCAGTGCGGGGCGGCCCGCCGAGGCGGTCCGCCGGCCCTACGTGGGGCACCGCTCTCCCGCCGGGGACGGCGAGCCCGGCGCGGCCGGCCGGTGGTGCGGACCGGTGACTGTTGCCGGCTCCGGGCACCGGCCGGAGGTCTTCGGCGCCGGCGGCCACCGCGGTGCGGGCGCCCGCCACGAGGCACCGCGCCGCGGCCCCCGGGGGTCCGAGGCCGACGCAGCGGCGCCCGGCCGCACGGGCGGACACCGTACCCGGCCCGTCCCGGACGCCGCCCGACCGGCCGTGGCGCACCACGAGGAGGGGACCGGATGACCCGCAGCCGCCAGGCCGCCCCGCCCCGCGAGGACGTCCTCGCCGCCGCGATGGAGATGATCGCCGAGCGCGGTCTGGAGAAGCTCACCATGGCGGCGCTCGGGCGCGAGGTCGGCATGAGCAGCGGCCATCTGCTCTACTACTTCCGCTCCAAGGACGAACTGCTGTTGCGCACCCTGGAGTGGAGCGAGGGCCGGCTCGGTGCGGAGCGTGGACGGCTGCTCAGCCGCGACGCCCCGGCCAGGGACCGGCTGGACGCCTACGTCGACCTCTACGTTCCCGGCGGCCACCGCGACCCGCACTGGACGCTGTGGCTGGAGGTCTGGAACCGCTCGCAGAACGCGGACGACGACGCCCGCGACCGGCAGGCCGCCATCGAGGGCGCCTGGCACCGCGATCTGGTGGCCCTGCTGGCCGAGGGGGCCTCCAGAGGCGAGTTCCGGCCCGTCGACGCCGACCGCTTCGCGGCCCGGCTGCGCGCCCTCCTCGACGGGTTCTCCATCCATGTGGCCATCGGCCTGCGCGGCACGGACCGGGAGCAGGTCCTGCGGCATGTACGGGAGTTCCTGGACGACGCACTGGGGGACCCGGCGCGCGCGGACGGCTGACAAGGCGCCCGGGTCGTGCACCGGTGAGCGGCGCACCGCCGTGGCCGCGCGCCGCGGCGCCCGTCCTGTGCCGCTGTCCGGGCCGGACGGGCCGCGGCCGCTCGTGGGCCTTGGCGGTGCCGGGCGCCGTGGGCGCCGGGGTCCGCGCGGCGGTGTTCGGCTCGACCGCCGTCGATCCCGTGCCGGGCGACACCGACGGCGCGGAGGGCATCTTCGTACGTCGGGCGCGGCGATCCGGACCGCCGTCGGCGTGAACGCAATGAACGAAACCCGAGGCGCTCTTGTCGCAAACGCGAACGCCCGGCACGTTACGGCCCATGGGACGAGAGCATTGGAAGAGGATCTGGATCGGCTCGGCCGGCAACATGGTGGAGTGGTACGACTGGTTCGTCTACGCCAGCTTCGCCACCTACTTCGCCGGGGCGTTCTTCCCGGACGGGAACCCCACGGCCCAACTCATGAACACCGCGGGCATCTTCGCGGTCGGCTTCTTCATGCGCCCGGTCGGCGGCTGGCTGCTGGGCCGGGTCGGTGACCGCAGAGGGCGCAAGGCCGCGCTGACCCTCACGGTCACGCTGATGTCCGCCTCGGCGGTCCTCATCGCGATCGCACCGACATACGCCGTCGCCGGATACGGCGGCGTTCTCGTGCTGCTCGTAGCCCGCCTGCTGCAGGGCCTCTCGGTGGGCGGCGAGTACGCGGCCAGCGCGACCTACCTCACCGAGGCCACCGACCCGAAGCGGCGCGGTTTCGCCTCCAGCTTCCAGTACGTGTCGATGACCGCCGGCCAGATCGTCGGACTGGGCCTCCAGATCGTCCTGCAGCGCACGCTGTCCGACGACGCCCTGCACAGCTACGGCTGGCGCATCCCCTTCGTGGTGGGCGCGCTCGGCGCCGCGGTGGTCTTCTACCTGCGGCGGAACATGCTGGAGACGGAGGTCTACGAGGCCGACGAGACCGGCGGTGAGGAGCGCGGCACACTGCGCGCGCTGTGGCGGCACAAGCGCGAGGCGTTCCTGGTGATCGCGTTGACCATGGGCGGCACGGTCGCGTACTACACCTACACCACCTATCTGACCAAGTACCTGTCGAACTCGGCGGGCCTGTCCAAGGAGACCGCGACCCTGGTCTCCTTCACCGCGCTGATCGTGTTCGCCTGCCTCCAGCCGCTCGCCGGACGGCTCTCCGACCGCATCGGGCGCCGCCCCCTGCTGATCACCTTCGCGGTGGGCTCCACGTTCCTGACCGTGCCGATCATGACGATGCTCAAGAACGCGGGCAGCTTCTGGCCGGCGCTGGGCCTGTCCCTGCTGGCACTGGTGGTGGTCACCGGGTACACCTCGATCAACGCCTGCGTGAAGGCGGAGCTGTTCCCGACGGGTGTCCGAGCCCTGGGGGTCGCCCTGCCGTACGCCATCGCCAACGCGCTCTTCGGCGGCACGGCGGAGTATGTGGCGCTGTGGTTCAAGGACGCGGGCGCCGAGTCCGGCTTCTACTGGTACGTGGCGGGCTGCGCGGCCGTGTCCCTTGTGGTCTACCTCACCATGCGGGAGACCCGGGACCTCGATCTGACGCGGATAACGGCGTCCGAGACGTCCACCCTGACGACCGCATCCTGAGACGACGGGTGAGCGCGGGGGCGGAATGTGCCAGACTGCCCTCGTGCTCTCGTTCGCCATGATTATTGGCAGCAGGCGCGCCGGTCCGCAGTGACCGCCACGTACGACCAGGTACGGGCGGCCATCGTCGTCCTCGACCCGCGCGCAGACCTCTCGCACCCGCGAGAGGTTTTTCGTTTTCCTGGCCCACCTTCAGCCGGGAAGCCTGCGCGAGGGACCATGGGGGGATGGTGGAACCGGTCATTCCGGTAGACCGAGATCCAAAACAGGAGCCTTCAGACCATGACGGAAACCAGCGAGCTCGACGACTCGTTCCACGTCTTCGACACGACGCTGCGCGACGGAGCGCAGCGGGAGGGCATCAACCTCACCGTCGCGGACAAGCTGGCCATCGCACGGCACCTGGACGACTTCGGCGTGGGCTTCATCGAGGGCGGCTGGCCCGGCGCCAACCCGCGGGACACCGAGTTCTTCGCCCGCGCCCGGCAGGAGATCGAGTTCCGGCACGCGCAGCTGGTCGCCTTCGGCGCGACCCGGCGCGCCGGCGGCAAGGCGGCGGAGGACCCGCAGGTCAGGGCGTTGCTGGAGTCGGGCGCGCCGGTGATCACCCTGGTCGCCAAGTCGCACGACCGGCATGTCGAACTGGCCCTGCGCACCACTCTCGAGGAGAACCTCGAGATGATCCGCGACACGGTCTCCCATCTGCGGGCCGAGGGCCGCCGGGTCTTCGTCGACTGCGAGCACTTCTTCGACGGCTACCGGGCCAATCCCGAGTACGCGAAGGCGGTGGTCCGTGCGGCGTCGGAGGCGGGCGCGGACGTGGTCATCCTCTGCGACACCAACGGAGGGATGCTGCCCGCACAGGTCCAGGCCGTGGTGTCGACGGTCCTGGCGGACACCGGGGCCCGGCTCGGCATCCACGCACAGGACGACACGGGGTGCGCCGTCGCGAACACCCTCGCCGCGGTCGACGCGGGCGCCACGCACGTGCAGTGCACGGCCAACGGGTACGGCGAGCGGGTGGGCAACGCGAACCTGTTCCCGGTGGTGGCGGCCCTGGAGCTGAAGTACGGCAGGAAGGTGCTGCCCGAGGGCAGGCTGCGCGAGATGACCCGCATCTCGCACGCGATCGCGGAGGTGGTCAACCTCACGCCCTCCACGCATCAGCCCTACGTGGGCGTCTCGGCCTTCGCGCACAAGGCGGGCCTGCACGCCTCCGCCATCAAGGTGGACCCCGACCTGTACCAGCACATCGACCCCGAGCTGGTCGGCAACACCATGCGGATGCTGGTCTCCGACATGGCGGGTCGTGCGTCGGTGGAGCTCAAGGGCAAGGAACTGGGCGTGGACCTCGGGGGCGACCGGGAGCTGGTCGGCCGGGTCGTGGAGCGGGTCAAGGAACGCGAGCTCGAGGGCTACACGTACGAGGCGGCCGACGCGAGCTTCGAGCTCCTTCTGCGCGAGGAGGTGGCGGGCAGGCCGCTGCGCTACTTCCGCACGGAGTCGTGGCGGGCCATCGTGGAGGACCGGCCCGACGGCACCCACGCCAACGAGGCCACGGTCAAGCTCTGGGCCAAGAGCGAGCGCATCGTCGCCACGGCGGAGGGCAACGGCCCGGTGAACGCCCTGGACCGCGCCCTCAGGGTCGCCCTGGAGAAGATCTATCCCGAGCTCGCCGTGCTGGACCTGGTCGACTACAAGGTCCGCATCCTGGAGGGCAAGCACGGCAGTCACTCCACGACCCGCGTGCTGATCTCCACGTCGGACGGCACGGGCGAGTGGTCCACGGTCGGTGTGGCCGACAACGTGATCGCCGCGTCGTGGCACGCGCTCGAGGACGCCTACACCTACGGCCTGCTGCGGGCGGGCGTGGAGCCGGCCGAGTAGCCGGCCGGGCCGGATCGGGACCGAGGGGTGCGGGTGGCACCCCTCGGCCCCGCGTGGGTCACTGCAGATGCCACTTCTGGTTGGCCGCGCCAGTGCACGACCAGATCTGGGCCCGTGCCCCGTTCGCCGACGAGTTGTCGGTCACGTCGAGGCACTTGTTCGCCGCGACGTTCACCACGTCACCCGTCGCCGAGTTGTACGACCACTGCTGTGCGCCGGTGCCGTTGCAGTCGTAGAGCTGGACCTTCGCGCCGTTCGCCGTCGAAGCCGCCGCCACGTCCAGGCACTTCCCCAGGCTCTGAACGGATCCGTCGCTCCGCACCGTCCAGTTCTGGGCGCTCGTTCCGTTGCAGTCGTACAGCTGCACCGCCGTGCCGTTTGTGGACGAGGCGCCCGCCACGTCCAGGCACTTGCCCGCGAGCCCCACGAACGCCCCGGACCGGTCACCGCCGCCGGACTGGGTGCCCGCCCAGGTGAACGTCGCCGAGGTCTTGCCCGGCAGCGAGTACGTCGCGTGCTGCGAACCCCAGTTGATCGTCACGGTCTTCGCCGAGGACGCGTCGTTGTAGGCGATCAGGGCCTTCGAACCGTCCGGGTTCCGCCAGGCCACGTTCGGCACCGCGGAACTCGCCGTGGAGGCGATGCGCTGCGCGCCCGGCCGGACGAACTTCGTCAGATGGCCCATGGTGTAGTACTCGACCGTGTAGTCGACCGTCCCGCTCGCACCGTCCCCGTTGTGGACCGTGATCAGCCCCGTGCAGGTACCGCAACCTCCGTTGTGCGGCCCCATGTTCTGATCCACCGCCAGCGACCACTTGGTCACCGACTTCGCCCAGTTCCGTGTGTAGTCGACGATGTTGAGCATGTCCTCGCGCTGCTGGTTGGCGATCCAGGTGCCGCCGGAGTGCTCCGTGCCGAACGCGTCGAGTTGCGGGTACTGGTTGTGCACGGTCGTCTGCTTGGTGACGTCACCGCCGTACCCGTGCCAGGCGATGCCGCCGAAGTTCGGGTGCGAGCGGATCGCCGCGTCGTCCACCGTCTGCGCCGCGTACGCGTCGTAGGTGTCCCAGTTCCAGTCCTGCGCCAGGACCTTGGTCGTCAGGCCCGCCGCCTGGAGCTTGGGCAGCAGCTCGCTCTTCGTGAAGTAGGCGAGCCCGGACGCGTTCCAGCTCATCGACGGGTAACCCGAGCAGCACGTCGGCTCGTTCTGGGCCGTGACGTAGGAGACGGGAACACCCTGGTCGCGGTAGCCCTGGAGGTACTTCACGAAGTAGGAGGCGTAGGCGCCGTAGTCCTCCGCCTTCAGCCAGCCCCCGTTGAGCTGCCCGCTGTCCTTCATCCAGGCGGGCGCCGTCCACGGGCTCGCCATCACCGTGAGCGAGGGGTTGAGCTGGAGCGCCTGCTTGGTCAGCGGCACCACGTCCGCCAGGTCGTGCGCGATGGAGAACTTCGTCAGATTCGGGTCCGACTGCCCGGCCGGGACGTCGTCGTACGTGTATCCGAAACGAGCCAGGTCGGAGGCGCCCATCGGATTGCGCAGGAACGAAAGGCCGATGCCCTCCGACGGGGAGAACAGCTTCCGCATCGTCGCGTCCCGGGTCGACTGCGACAGTGCTCCGCTGCTGTTCATCAGCCAGGCCGCGGTGTCCGTGAAGGAGGCACCGCCGCCGGTGAACGTCTGGTACCGGGCGTTCTCGTCGACCGTGATGTTCTCGCCACCGCCTCCGGTGCCCGACTGGAAGGCGAACGGGGTCTGGGCCTGCAGTCCGCGTACGACATGGCGCCCGCCGGCGTCGTCGGTCGTGGTGAGCCAGGCCGTGACCTGCTCCCCGGCGGCATGCGCCGGCGCGGTGCCCGCAACGGTGAGCCCGGCCGTGGTCAGCAGTCCGGCCAGGAGCACATGAACCGCGCGCAGGGGTCTTCTCATGGTGCGCCGCCCTTCTGGGTGTGGGGGATGGGAGGCGTGCGAGGCGTGAGTAAATGACGGCGGAGGGGTGCCGTCAAGGGGGTGCGCGTTCAGTTTCCGAAGGAACAACGCCCTTGATTCCCAAGGGACTCAGGTCTGTACCTGTTCCGGTGTGAAGTCTTGACGCCTTCCCGGTGCACCAGTTAACTCACGCCCTGATCTAAGTCGTAAGCTCACGTTCGGGACCACGAGAGCCAAGGGGAAGGTCCATGCGAAGAACCGCCCTGCTCGCCTCCGCCACCCTGCTCACCGCACTGCTCCCGCTCACCGCCGCCGGATCCGCGTCCGGCGCGGACGAACCGGCACCCGTCCCGGTGGACCGCTTCGAAGGCGAGGTGCCGTTCGCGAACCAGCCCGCCGACGGCATCTTCACCTGGGGCGGCGACACCGACGACCCGCCCGCCCTCCGGCTCAGTGATCGCGCGGACGCCCCCGAGGGGGCCAAGGTCCTCACCGGCACCTACGAGATCAGCGGCTACGGCGGCTTCACCCACGACTTCGCCGCAGACCAGCCGGCCCACGACTGGTCCGCCCACAAGGGCATCCGGTTCTGGTGGGACGGTCAGGACAACGGCAAGAAGATCGCTTTCGAGATCAAGGACGGCGGCGCGAACGGCGAGGCCTCCGAGCTGTGGACCACCTCGTTCACCGACGACTTCACCGGTTGGAAGCAGATCGAGATCCCGTTCACCGACTTCACTTATCGCACGGACTACCAGCCGGTCGGCGGTATCGACCACGTCCTCGGCCTCACACAGATGTGGGGATACGCCCTCACCCTCCCCGTCGGGGTCAAGGGGCAGTTCGCCATGGACGACGTGGAGCTGTACGGCAAGGCGGACCAGTCCCTGCGGGCCTCCGTCACCACGGACTCCGTCGTCTACCCGGTCCGCGAGGGCGGTACTGCACAGGTGAAGGTCTCCGTCGCCACGACCGGCTCCGCCCCCATCGACGAGCCGGTCACCGTCGCCTACGAGGCGGGCGGCGGCACGGCCGCGTCCGGATCGGACTACGTCCCCGTCAAGGGAACGATCACCTTCCCCGCCGGTACCGCCTCCGGAACCAGCCGGACGGTCCAGGTCGCCACCCGCAAGGACAAGGCCGCCGAGTCCGCGGAGACGGTGCCGCTCGAGCTGACCGTCACCGGCGCCAAGGCGCCCGCCGAGACCCCCGAGGTCGTCATCGACGCCCACGGACTGCCCTACCTGGACAGCAGGCTGCCGGTGCGCAAGCGCGTCGCCGACCTGCTCTCCCGCATGTCCCTGGAGGAGAAGGCCGGTCAGATGACCCAGGCCGAGCGGGCCGGCCTCACCTCGCAGGGCGACATCGCGACGTACGCGCTCGGCTCGCTGCTGTCCGGCGGCGGCTCGACCCCCACGCCCAACACCCCCGAGGCATGGGCGAAGATGATCGACTCCTTCCAGCTGAGGGCGCAGGCGACCCGGTTCCAGATCCCGCTGATCTACGGCGTCGACGCGGTGCACGGTCACAACAACCTCGCGGGCGCGACGATCATGCCGCACAACATCGGCATCGGTGCCACGAGGGACCCGCAACTCGCCGAGAAGACGGGGGCGGTGACGGCGAGCGAGGTGCGCGCCACCGGAATCCCCTGGGACTTCGCGCCCTGTCTGTGCGTCACGCGCGACGAGCGGTGGGGCCGCAGCTATGAGTCCTTCGGTGAGGACCCGGCGCTCGTCGAGTCCATGGAGACGGTGATCCAGGGCCTGCAGGGACGCGCGGACGGCCGGGACCTGGGCCGCGGCGACAAGGTCCTCGCCACCGCCAAGCACTTCGTCGGCGACGGCGGCACGGGGTACGGCTCGTCCACGACCGGCTCGTACACCATCGACCAGGGCGTCACCAAGGTCACCCGGCAGCAGCTCGAGGCCGTCCATCTGGCCCCGTACCAGACCGCGGTGGACCGGGGGATCGGCACGGTCATGCCGTCGTACTCGTCGCTGGACGTCCTCGGCGACGGGCAGGGCCCGGTGAAGATGCACGCCCGGGCCGACATGATCAACGGCGTGCTGAAGGGCCGGATGGGCTTCGACGGGTTCGTCATCAGCGACTGGAACGCCATCGACCAGCTGCCGGGCGACTACGCCTCCCACGTCGGCACGGCGGTCAACGCCGGTGTCGACATGATGATGGTGCCGTACACGTACAAGGACTTCAGCACGACCCTGATCGACGAGGTGAAGGCGGGACGCGTCAGCGGGAAGCGGATCGACGACGCGGTCGCACGCATCCTCACGCAGAAGTTCAAGCTCGGCCTCTTCGAGCACCCCTACGCCGACACCGGCGGCGCCGACGAGATCGGCTCCGCCGCGCACCGGGCCGTGGCCCGGCAGGCGGCCGCCGAGTCCCAGGTGCTGCTCAAGAACGCGAACGGCGTGCTGCCGCTGAAGAAGAGCCAGAAGGTGTACGTCGCCGGGTCCAACGCCGACGACCTCGGCAACCAGACCGGCGGCTGGACCATCACCTGGCAGGGCGCGTCCGGTGACCACACCCAGGGAACGACCGTCCTGCAGGCGATGCGCAGGGCCGGGGGGGACGTCACCTACTCCAAGGACGCCTCGGCACCGCTCAACGGCTACGACGTCGGCGTGGTCGTCGTCGGGGAGACCCCCTACGCCGAAGGCGTCGGCGACGTCGGCAACGGGCACTCCCTGCAACTGTCCGCCGCCGACCAGGCCGCCGTGGACAAGGTGTGCGGCGCCATGAAGTGCGCGGTGCTGATCGTCTCCGGACGTCCGCAGCTGATCGGTGACCGGCTCGGCGGGATCGACGCCCTGGTCGCCTCCTGGCTGCCGGGCACCGAGGGCGACGGTGTCGCCGACGTGCTCTACGGCAAGCGGCCGTTCACCGGACAGCTTCCCGTGACCTGGCCGAAGTCGGAGTCGCAGCTGCCGATCAACGTCGGTGACGCGTCGTACGACCCGCAGTTCCCGTACGGCTGGGGACTGACCACGCTCACCCGGGTCCCCGAAGGGAACGCGGTGACCCTGAAGGCGCTGGCGCTCGCGGCGGCCGTGGCCGAACGGGCGGGCTCCGCGCAGGCGGGCCGCGACATCGTCACCAAGGCCCGGCTGCTCGTCCAGCAGAAGGTGGGTTCCGCACTCACCGCGTCGGTGGCCGCACCGTTCGCGGACGCGGACCATCTGCTGCTGACCGGGAAGTACGCGGCGGCGGTGGCGAAGCTGACCGAGGCGTACCGGGCGGCCGGCTGACCCGCGCCGGGAGGGGGCGGTGCACTCCGCCCCCTCCCGGACGACCCGTTCCGCCGCCTTCGGGTAGCGTCGAAGTATGAAGGTCGTACTGGTCAAGGGGCTCGCCGTACCGCTGGTCGCCCTGCTCATGGCGGCCCTGACGGTGCTGTACGGAGGTGTGCCGCGCGCAGAGGCGGCCACGGACGTCTCGACCGTCGCCACGGCGCTGCGCAAGGGACCGGTCTACGTCGATCCGGCGGCCTCCGGACAGCTGTCCGCCCGGGATGCGGACGCCCTTGCGAAGAAGATCGAGGACGCCGGCAAACCGGTCTTCGTGGCCGTCCTGCCCGCCGACTACCCCACGCAGAACCTCTTCGCGGACCTCCGTACGGCCACCGGCATCACCGGTCTGTACGCGATCCGCCTCGGCGACCGCTTCGATGCCCGGGCCGACTCCTCGGTGCTGCCCCGCACCGCGGTGCAGAACCTGGTCACCAGCGTGCGGGGCGAGTCCGTCAAGGCCCAACTGGACGACTTCACCGACCGGGCGCTCGCCAACGTGGGCGGCCGCGCCCCGTCGTCCTGGGGCGGCTCGGCCCGCGACGGCGGGGTCTCCTCCACCGCGCTGATCACGGTGGCCGTGGTGCTCGTGGCCGGCGCCACGGGGGCCTACGCGCTGGTGCGGCGCAACCGGCGCCGCCGTGACGAGGAGCAGCGGGCCGCGCTGGAGAAGCTGCGGGTCGTGGTCGACGAGGACATCACGGCCTTCGGCGAGGAACTGGACCGGCTCGACTTCCATCCAGGCGAGCAGGGCGCGGACGACGCGATGCGCGAGGACTACGAACGGGCGCTGAACGCGTACGACCGGGCCAAGTCCGCCATGGCCGCGGCGGAGCGCCCGGAGGACGTGAAGGCCGTCACCCAGGCGCTCGAGGACGGCCGCTTCTCGCTGGCGGTGCTCGCCGCCCGCCGGGAGGGCCGCGCACTGCCCGAACGCCGGCCTCCCTGCTTCTTCGACCCGCGCCACGGCCCGTCCGTCGCCGATGCGACCTGGACGCCGGCGGGTGGCGCCGCGCGCGAGGTCCCGGTCTGTGCGGCGGACCGGGCGCGGCTGGCCGACGGCCGCGATCCCGCGATCCGCGAGGTGGAGACGGAGTACGGCCGCCGTCCGTACTGGGATGCGGGTCCCGCGTACGGGCCCTGGGCTGGCGGCTACTTCGGCGGCGGCATCCTGCCCGGTCTGCTGGTCGGCACGCTGCTGGGCAGCATGATGGCCACGCCGTCCTACGCGGCCGACTACGGCGCGGGATACGGCGACTTCGGCGGCTACACGGGAGGAGACGTCTCGGGCGCCGACTTCGACCCCGGCGATTTCGGCGGCGGCTTCGGCGACGGCGGGGCGGGCGGCTTCGGCGGCGGGGACTTCGGGGGCGGAGACTTCTGAACCGGCCGGGGGCTCACGGCCGGTCGCCGGTCGGGTCCCCATGCGCGAGCCGCTCCATGATCGCGCCGCGTTCGGTCTCGCCGAGCGAGGCGAGGGCCCGGGCGAGCCAGGCGTCCCGGGCGGCCATGTCGGGCTGCCGGCGGTGGCCGCGCTCGTCGCCCGGCTGATCGCGGAGGACTACGCCGTCGGCGCCGTCGTCTTCACGGCGGGCCTGTCCCTGGCCATCTGGATCCGCCGCTACGGTCCCGCGGCGACCAGGGCCGGCATCCTGATGACGCTGCCGCTCGTGGCGCTGCTGGTCGTCCCGGGCCCGGCGTTGCCGCCCGAGGCGCAGCGGGGGGCGGCGGGCTGGGGTCTGGTCGGCGGTGATCGGTGTACCGGCCTGCTGTTGCGTCTGGCTGGTGCAGTGGGCGGGGGACCGCTTCGGCCCCTGGCGCGCAGAGGAGGACCGCCCGGTTCCTCCTCGGCGCGACTCCCGGCTGCGTCCCCGGCCCGGCACCCGCATGGCCCTCCAGACGGCCGCAGCGGTGGCGGCCGCCTTCGCTCTCGGGTGGCTGTTCTTCGGTCACCACTGGCCATGGCTGGTGCTGACCGCGTTCGTGGCGGCGAGCGGCAATCGGGGGTGAACGGACGTGCTGCGCAAGGGAGTCGAGCGGTTCCTCGGCGCGTCCGGGGCGACGCTGCCGGCCACCGCGGTCGCGGCGGCCGGGATCACCGGACGTGCCTCGGTGGTGGTGATGTTCGCGGTCCTCGCGGTCGCTCTGTGGCTGCGCCCGCTCAACTACGCGTACTGGGCGGCCGGCATGACCACCGCCCTCTCGCTCCTGCTGGGCTGCTTCGGCCAGGACGCCGGAAGCCTGCTGCGGACCCGGCCGGCGGCCGTCGCCGTCGGTGCGCTGTTGCCGGTGGCCGCGGCCTGGTGGCTGCTGCCCGTCCCGAAGAGGCGCGGGGCGACCGGTGCACGCCGCCGGGTCGCGCCGCAGTGACCGGGGCGGTGCGAGGGCCGGCATCCGCGGACGCCGACGGCCCGCCCCCGGTCGCGGGGCGACGGAGGACGGGCGCGTCGGGCCGGCCGTCCGGAAGGGGGCGCGGCGGCGTCGGCGGGTGTTACGCCTGCTTGATCGCCGAGATGTCGAAGACCAGCTTGATCTTGTCCGAGACCAGCACGCCACCCGTCTCGAGAGCGGCGTTCCAGGTCAGGCCCCACTCGGAGCGCACGATCTCCGACTTGCCCTCGAAGCCGATGCGCTCGTTGCCGAACGGGTCCTTGGCGGCGCCGTTGAACTCCAGGTCGATGGTGATCTGCTTGGTCGTACCGAGAATCGTGAGGTCACCGGTGATCCGGAAGTCCTCGCCACCCAGGGCCTCGGCCTTGGTGGAGCGGAACGTCATCTCGGGGTGCTCGTCGGTCTTGAAGAAGTCGGCGCTCTTCAGGTGGCCGTCGCGGTCCGCGGAGCCCGTCTCGATGCTGTCCATCTTGACGTCGATCGTGGCGGTGGACTTCGACGGGTCCGAGCCGTCCAGGTTCAGCGTGCCCTCGAACTCCTGGAAGCCGCCCTTGACGTTCGTGACCATGGCGTGGCGGGCCACGAAGCCGATCGTGCTGTGGGACGGGTCCACCGTGTACGTGCCGGTCAGCGCGGCGAGGTCGGGGTTCACCGCTGCGGAGGTGCTGGTGGTGTCGGTGTTCTTGCGGCCGAAGATGCCCATGACGTGCTCCTTGGGGGGACGGTAGGTCAGCGATCCTGAAGATGTTCAATCTTCAACGATGGCAACATGGACGACCGTAGACCTATTCCATTCAACTTTCAACATCATCCGGCCTGTGTCGCGGGCGTCACGTCCTGCGGCGCCCCGGCCGCGGGTGCCGGCCCGGCCCGTCCGCCCGGACCCCGGCCGCGCGACCGCCGGCCGGCGTCCGGCCTCGGCCCACGGCGGCGAAACCCCTTGCGGAGCCGCTGAGTTCGGCACCCTACAGGTACACCGATCCGCGGTCACCCGCGGACCGGATCCCGTCCGGGCCGGACGGGATCCGGACCCGAGTGTCCGCCGGTTCCGGCGGACGGGTACCGTGTGCGGGCCGGCCGGCCGGTGTGGGTGTGCCCATTCGCGACAGTACGCCGGACCCCTGGGTGCGTCACCCGTTCGGATGAATCCTGGGAAGATCGTCGGTGGACCCCGGGTACGGTCGCCGTGAACGCCGGTCCGAGCGTCCGGGTCGCGCCGGACGAGCCGCCGTTCGGGGTTCGGTGTCACTCCGGGGATGGCATGTGCGATCCCTCAATGTGAGCCGGCTCTCGGGTGAGCGCTTTGTGAAATCTCCACAACGCTCAGGCCCTCCGAGCAGTCAGATCGACTGCATCCGGCTCGGATTCTGTTCAGTGGTACCAGGAAAACGGGCCGGAGACTGTACGGAGTCGACGGCCCTCTTTGCTTGGTGGACTTCGTAAGGTCGCTACATGACCGTTTTGGACGAGGCTGTAGATTCCGGAAGCGAGCCCACGGATGCGCGCGGGCGGGTGGCGGAGCTGCACGAGATCCGTGCGCAGGCTGTGGCCGGGCCCAGTGAGAAGGCGACCGAGGCGCAGCATGCCAAGGGCAAGCTGACGGCGCGGGAGCGTATCGAGCTGCTTGTGGACGCGGGTTCCTTCCAGGAGGTCGAGCAGCTGCGGCGGCATCGGGCGACCGGGTTCGGGCTGGAGACGAAGAAGCCGTACACCGATGGTGTGGTCACCGGCTGGGGCACGGTGGAGGGCCGGACGGTCTTCGTGTACGCCCATGACTTCCGTGTCTTCGGCGGTGCGCTGGGTGAGGCGCATGCCACGAAGATCCACAAGATCATGGACATGGCCATCGCGGCCGGTGCGCCGCTGGTGTCGCTGAACGACGGTGCGGGTGCGCGGATCCAGGAGGGTGTCAGTGCGCTCGCCGGGTACGGGGGCATCTTCCAGCGCAATACCCGGGCCTCGGGTGTGATCCCGCAGATCTCGGTGATGCTGGGCCCGTGTGCGGGTGGTGCGGCCTACAGTCCGGCGCTGACGGACTTCGTGTTCATGGTCCGTGAGACGTCGCAGATGTTCATCACCGGTCCGGACGTGGTCAAGGCCGTGACGGGTGAGGAGATCAGCCAGAACGGTCTGGGCGGTGCGGATGTGCACGCCGAGACCAGCGGGGTGTGCCACTTCGCCTACGACGACGAGGAGACGTGCATCGCCGAGGTGCGCTACCTGTTGTCGATGCTGCCGCAGAACAACCGGGAGAACCCGCCGCGGGTGGAGTCCGAGGATGCGGTGGACCGGCGCAGCGAGGTGTTGCTGGACCTGGTCCCGGCGGACGGCAACCGGCCCTACGACATGGCCAAGGTGATCGAGGAGATCGTCGACGACGGCGAGTACCTGGAGGTCCACGAGCGCTGGGCGCGGAACATCATCTGCGCGCTGGCCCGCCTGGACGGCCAGGTCGTCGGCATCATCGCCAACCAGCCCCAGACCCTCGCCGGCGTACTGGACATCGAGGCGTCGGAAAAAGCTGCACGGTTTGTGCAGATGTGTGACGCTTTCAATATTCCGCTGGTGACGTTCCTGGACGTTCCGGGGTTCCTGCCCGGTGTCGACCAGGAGCACGGCGGGATCATCCGGCACGGCGCGAAGCTGCTGTACGCCTACTGCAACGCGACCGTGCCGCGGATCTCGCTGATCCTGCGGAAGGCGTACGGCGGTGCGTACATCGTGATGGACAGCCAGTCCATCGGGGCGGACCTCACCTACGCCTGGCCCACGAACGAGATCGCCGTGATGGGCGCGGAGGGTGCGGCCAACGTCATCTTCCGCCGCCAGATCGCCGGTGCGGAGGACCCCGAGGCCATGCGGGCACGCATGGTCAAGGAGTACAAGTCCGAGCTGATGCACCCCTACTACGCGGCCGAACGCGGACTCGTGGACGACGTCATCGATCCCGCCGAGACCCGCGAGGTCCTCATCAAGTCCCTCGCGATGCTCCAGTCCAAGCACGCGGACCTGCCCTCCCGCAAACACGGCAACCCCCCGCAGTAACCGAGCGGACCCACCGCGGCAACCCCGCGTACCTCTCTCTCACGGAGACTGACACCCATGGACATCCCTGATATCCGCGTCGAGAAGGGCCACGCCGAGCCCGAGGAAGTGGCCGCCATAACGGCCGTCCTGCTCGTCCGTGCGGCCGCCCAGTCGTCCACGACGACCCAGACCCACCGCGGCCGGGCCAAGGCCGGCTGGCGCCGTCTGGACCGCGAGCCGGGCTTCCGGGCCCCGCACAGCTGGCACGGCTAGGCCGCGCGCCCCTCAGCGCCCGATTCCCGAAGGGCCCCTCCGCGAGCGGAGGGGCCCTTCTCGGTGTGCGGGTCCTGTCCGTGGCACGGGCCCGAAGAAAAAAATCCCCGTGCCCCTGAAGGGGCACGGGGAACCGTGTGATCAACCACCTGCGGACCGCGGTCGGCGCATTCCCGGGGCCTTGGGCGGTGATGTCACCCGCCTAGCGCAACCGGGCCATCAGCGCATGCTCGACCAGGGTGATCAGCGTCGACTTCGCATCGGCCCGATGTCTCGCGTCGGTCGTGATGATCGGGGCGTCCGGGCCGATCTGGAGTGCCTCGCGGACCTCTTCGGGGTTGTACGGCTGATTTCCGTCGAAGCCGTTGAGGGCGATGACGAAGGGCAGGCCGGAGTTCTCGAAGTAGTCGACGGCGGGGAAGCAGTCGGCGAGGCGGCGGGTGTCGACCAGGACGACGGCGCCGATGGCGCCGCGGACGAGGTCGTCCCACATGAACCAGAAGCGGTCCTGGCCGGGGGTGCCGAACAGGTACAGGATCAGGTCCTGGTCCAGGGTGATGCGGCCGAAGTCCATGGCCACCGTGGTGGTGGTCTTGTCCCCGGTGTGGGTGAGGTCGTCGATGCCCGCCGAAGCAGACGTCATGACGGCCTCGGTGCGCAGCGGGTTGATCTCCGAGACAGCGCCGACGAACGTGGTCTTGCCCACGCCGAAGCCGCCCGCCACCACGATCTTCGCGGAGGTGGTGGAGCGGGAAGGACCGCCGCTAGAGCTTGCGAAGTCCACTGAGCACCCTTTCGAGCAGTGTCACGTCTGGCTGGCCGCCGGCGTTCTCGTCGCCGCCGGGTTGATGGATGGCGACCAGGCCCGCCTCCGCCAAGTCGGCGACGAGGATCCTGGCCACGCCGAGAGGGATCGTCAGGAGCGCCGAGATCTCGGCCACCGACTTGATCTCCCGGCAGAGGTGGCAGATCCGCTGATGCTCGGGCAACTGGCCCTGCATCTGGTGCGGCTGCGCGGTGGTGTGCACCAGCGCCTCGATGGCGAGCTGGTATCGCGGCCTGGTGCGGCCGCCCGTCATGGCGTACGGGCGCACCAGAGGGTTGTTCGAGGAGCCCGCGGGCGCCGGCTCGGGAGCACGGCGCTGCGGCTGCACGGGCTGGATGCGCGGCGCGGGCGGCTGGTCGTACGGCGACGGACCGGGGCCCTGCGGGCCCTGGGGTGCGTACGGCTGGCGCCGGTGGCTCGGCGCGGAGGGGAAGTTGTACCGGTTCTGCTCGCCCTGACCCTGACCCTGGCCCTGGCCGGGGCCGTAGGACCAGTTGCCCGAGGGCGAACCGCCTGGGGGTGTTGCCACGTTCTCTCCTCCTCCGACTGCGCCGGGCGCCCATCCTTGTGGAAGCCGCGTCCCGAAACCTTACGGCCCCGGGACGCCAATACGCACCGTCCGTTTGTTAGTTGAGAAGGCTTCCCTGGAGCTCCGCACGAAGGTCCGGAGTCAGGACCGTACCTGCACGGTCCACCAGAAGCGCCATCTCGTACCCAATGAGACCGATGTCCGCCTCCGGGTGGGCGAGAACCGCGAGCGAGGAACCGTCGGAGATGGACATGAGGAAGAGGAATCCTCGCTCCATCTCCACAACCGTCTGGTTCACGCTGCCGCCCTCGAAGATGCGGGAGGCGCCCGCGGTCAGCGAGGTCAGGCCGGAGGCGACGGCCGCCAGCTGGTCGGCGCGATCGCGGGGAAAACCTTCGGACATCGCCAGAAGGAGTCCGTCGGCGGAGACCACCACCGTGTGGGACACCCCGGGGGTGTTGTCCACGAAGTTGGTGATCAACCAGTTCAGGTTCTGTGCCGCCTGGCTCATCGGGCTCACACTAACGCTCCTGGTTGTAGGTGCTGTCAGGACCGAAGCCCTGGCCGTTCGTTTCACTACCTGCGTTGCGTCCCCGCTGGACGCCTCGGCGCAGGTTGCTCAGCCTGCCCCGCACGTCCTCGGGGGCGCGGGAGACCTGTGGGCCTCCCTGCGGGGTCGTCTCCGCGGCGCCCTCGATCAGGTTCGCCTTGGGCACCCGCCGGGGCAGACCGGAGGATGTGACCCCGCCCGCCTTCGGCTTCCGGACCTGGGACGCCTGCTGCCACCGCTGATCGTTGGCGGAGCGCCAGTCGTCGGCCGGCTCCGTGCCCGACGAGGGCTCCGGCGTCACGGGCTGCGGCCGATCGGTACCGCCGTTCGCGGTGGTGCCGCGGCGGGGCAGTCCTGCATCGGTCAGGTCGTGAACGGCGGACGGTGCCGGTCCGGGACGGTCGAAGCCTACGCGGTCCTGCTCACTCACGTCAGCGGCCTGCAAGGATTCCGTATCCGGAGCGTAATCACCGCGGTATGCGCTCTGGTACTCGTTCTGCTTCGGCCAGTCGTCCTGGTAGGAGGACTCGTCGAAGGCCTGGAACGTCTCCGGAGCGGTGCCCTGGTTCGCCGCCCGGTTGTCCTGGACCGGTTCCGCGAAGGCCGGCTCCGGGTAGCCGCCGGACGGGAAGCCGTCGCCCTGAGGCAGGCCGCCGTTCGGCGCGTAGTACTGCTCCTCGTACGCCGCCGACGGGTCGTACGCCGCCTGCTGCTCCTCGTACGGGTGCTGCCCGTTGCCGAAGGACGGATCCTGTGCCCCGAACCCGTCCTGGTACGACGGGCCGGGCTCGCCGGCCTCCTCCGGGCGGCTGTGGCCCTGTGCCTGGGCCTCCAGGGCCGCACGGCGCTCCTCGCGCATCAGCGAGCGGCCGACGGGGTCCAGGTCGCGGATGTCGTCCGGGACCTCCACGTACTGGCTGTCGTCGAAGCCGAGCTCCGCGGCCGTACGCATCGGCAGCTGGGAACCGAAGTTCTCACCCTGGAACTGCTGCTCGGGGATGATCTGCGAGACCGTGAACTCGTCGCGCTCCAGCGACTGCTCGCCGCCACCGCCGTGGGTGATGGCGTCCGGGAGCATGACCAGCGACGTGGTGCCCGCCTGCTCGCCGGAGGGTCGTAGCTGTACCCGGATGCCGTGCCGGTCCGACAGCCGGCCGACCACGAACAGACCCATGCGCTGCGAGATCGCGGCGTCCACGGTCGGCGGGTTGGCCAGCTTGTGGTTGATGTCCGCGAAGTCCTCGGCGGTCAGGCCGATGCCCTTGTCGTGGATCTCGACCATGATCCGGCCGTCCGGGAGACGGGTGGCCGTGACGCGGACCTTGGTCTGCGGCGAGGAGAACGTGGTGGCGTTCTCCAGCAGCTCGGCGAGCAGGTGCACGAGGTCGGTCACGGCGCGGCCGTGGATCTCGGCCTCCGGGACGCCCGACAGCTCGATGCGCTCGTACTGCTCCACCTCGGAGGAGGCGGCGCGCAGCACGTCGATCAGCGGGACCGGCTGGTCCCAGCGGCGCCCGGGCTCCTCGCCGGCGAGGACGAGGAGGTTCTCGCCGTTGCGGCGCATACGGGTCGCGAGGTGGTCGAGCCGGAAGAGGTTCTCCAGCTGGTCCGGGTCCGCCTCGTTGTTCTCCAGGTCGGTGATCAGGGTCAGCTGGCCCTCGATCAGCGACTGGTTGCGGCGGGAGAGGTTGGTGAAGATCGCGTTGATGTTGCCCCGCAGCAGGGCCTGCTCGGCGGCGAGCCGGACGGCCTCGCGGTGAACCTGGTCGAAGGCCCGGGCAACCTCGCCGATCTCGTCCGTGGACGCGATCGGGATGGGCGCGACTCGGGTGTCGACACGGCCCGGGTCGGTGCGCGAGAGCTGGTCGACCAGCATCGGCAGGCGCTGCTCCGCGACGCCGAAGGCGGCGTTGCGCAGCTGGCGCATCGAGCGGCTCATCTGGCGGGCCATGAGACCGGCCAGGACGAACGCGGCGAGCAGGGCGACGACGACGATGCCGCCGGTGATGAACGCGGACTGTTTGGCGTCGTCGGCGATGCCCGAGGCGTCCGACACGGCCTTGTCGGCAAGGTCCGACTCGATCTGGCGGTAGGCGTTGTACTTGAGGGTGTTCACCGCCCACCAGTTGGCGGGTGTGACTCCCTTCGGGGCGAGCGCGGCGACGGCCGCCGGAGTCGGGGCCTGCAGGGTGGCGAGCTGCTGGATCATGTCGTCGGGCGGCGGCACATAGGTCTGGCCGGCCTTCTTCGCGTTCTCGGCGGCCTGCTGCGCCAGGGCGGTGCCGTCGGCCTTCAGCTTGACCGTGGCCTCCTGCAACTTCTTGGCGTCCGCCGCGGTGCCACCGCCCTGGTACTCCTCGACGGCGATGCCCTCGAGATAGGCGTACGACGAGAGGGCGACGCGCTGCTTGCCGAAGTTCTCGGGGTCCGGGCCCGGGCTGACCAGCAGGTGCATGCCGATCGAGCGCTCGAGGGAGAGCGCGGCCTTGGTGAGGGAGATGGCGTAGACCGTACGGCCGTAGCTGGTGATGTTGCCGGTGCCGAGCCCGAGCTCGTTGGCGAACTCCATCAGCGGGTGCGCGACCGCTACGTAGCCCTCTTCGGTCTTCACTCCCGGGAAAGCGGCGCCGTAGGCGCCCTTCCGCAGGTCCGCGAGCTGCTTCTCGGAGTCGCGGAAGATGCCGAGGCGGCGTTCGAGGCCCGCCTTGTGCGGCATGTTCTGCGCGGCGCGGTCGAAGGTGGCGGCGGCCGCGTCGGTGGCGTCCCGCACCTTCTTCACGGTCGCCTCGTTCGCGACCTTGTCCTTGCCGGACGCATTCTTGTCCAGCAGGGGTTGTGCGGAGATGTCGCGCTCCTGATAGAGCGCGTCCGCGTAGGACAGCGACGCCTGTACCAGTCGTGCGGTGGCCTCCGCGTCCTGCGCCTGCTGCCAGGTGTCTATGGAGCTCTTCACCTGGAAGCCACCCATGACCAGGCCCACCAGCACGGGTATGAGCAGGATCGCGTTCAGTCTCGTCGGCACGCGCCAGTTGCGCGGCGAGAAGCGGCTGCCACTGGTCGGGAGCGCCGATGGCTCCGGGCCGGGCACGTGTGCGGGTGCCGCTCCGCGCGGCGGCGGGGTGAAGTTGCCCCGCGCCGACGGCTCGGGACCGTTCTTGCTTCGCCTCACTCGACCAACAACCTCTCGGCGACGGCACCTACGTCGTGCCGCGGTGTCTCAAGAGCCCTGTCACGGACCTGTACGTCCTTGACTACTGGGCAGTTCAGGCATTCCAGCACGTCAGTCTGCGCGATTCCAAACACTCGGAAGTGGACGTTCCACAGACTGAAGGCCCCAGATAAAACGGTCATAAAGAGCGAGCCCCGCCAAAAGGCGGGGCTTTTGTGAGCGCAGCGACACCGACCGAACGCGACGCGTGGTGGTACCACCCGATATCTCTGTCGAAACGTTATGAACAGCGGGGCCGGCCGTGTCAAACGCCACAGCCGGCTCCCGCACATCTACGACAACTGCCGTATGGTGCCGACGACTTGCCCTACCGCAGACGCGCCATGAGGGCATGTTCGACCAGCGTGATCAGGGCACTCTTGGCGTCCGCGCGGTGACGGGCGTCGGTCGTGATGATCGGGGCGTCCGGGCCGATCTGGAGTGCCTCGCGGACCTCTTCGGGCGTGTAGGGCTGGTGCCCGTCGAAGCCGTTGAGGGCGATGACGAAGGGCAGGCCGGAGTTCTCGAAGTAGTCGACGGCGGGGAAGCAGTCGGCGAGGCGGCGGGTGTCGACCAGGACGACGGCGCCGATGGCGCCGCGGACGAGGTCGTCCCACATGAACCAGAAGCGGTCCTGGCCGGGGGTGCCGAACAGGTACAGGATCAGGTCCTGGTCCAGGGTGATGCGGCCGAAGTCCATGGCCACCGTGGTGGTGGTCTTGCCTCCGGTGTGGGTGAGGTCGTCGATGCCCGCCGAGGCGGACGTCATGACGGCCTCGGTGCGCAGCGGGTTGATCTCCGAGACGGCGCCGACGAACGTGGTCTTGCCGACGCCGAAGCCCCCCGCCACCACGATCTTCGCGGAGGTGGTCGCCCGACCTCCGTCAGAGCTTGCGAAGTCCACTGAGCACCCTTTCGAGCAGTGTCACGTCCGGCGCGCCGCCGTTGTTCTCGTCGCCGCCCGGCTGGTGGATGGCGACGAGTCCGGCCTCCGCGAGGTCCGCGACGAGAATCCGTGCCACACCGAGCGGCATGGACAGCAGTGCCGACACCTCTGCCACCGACTTCACCTCGCGGCACAGGTGGCAGATCCGCTGATGCTCCGGCAGCAGTCCCATCAGCTGTGCCGGGTCGGCCGTGGTGCTGATCAGCGCCTCTATCGCGAGCTGATAGCGCGGCCGGGTCCGGCCGCCCGTCATCGCATACGGACGGACCAGCGGCTGGTCGCCCTCGTCCCCGTACGGCTCGGCGTACGGATCGTGAGAGGCGGTGGGCGGGGTCATGAATCCTCCGGGCGGGACAGCAAGTCGGTCAGTCGTGCCGTCTGACGGGGCCGGTGGGGGGATTGTGGCGGCCGGACGGTGATTTGGTGAGACAGGTGGTGCCGGGGCCGATCAGTGGAGCAGACTGCCCTGGAGTTCGGCGCGCAGGTCGGGCGTGAGTACCGCCCCTGCACGGTCGACCAGAAGGGCCATTTCGTAGCCGACAAGGCCGATGTCGCACTCGGGGTGGGAGAGGACGGCGAGCGAGGAGCCGTCGGAGATGGACATGAGGAAGAGGAATCCCCGCTCCATCTCGACGACCGTCTGCGCCACCCTGCCGCCTTCGAAGATCCGGGAGGCACCCGCGGTCAGCGAGGTGAGCCCGGAGGCGACGGCTGCGAGCTGATCCGCGCGGTCGCGCGGGAAACCTTCCGACAGCGCCAGAAGAAGTCCGTCGGCGGACACGACGACGGTGTGGGACACCCCGGGGGTGTTGTCCACGAAGTTGGTGATCAACCAGTTCAGGTTCTGTGCCGCCTGGCTCATCGGGCTCAACTAACGCTCCTGCTGGTGAGTGGGGCTGGGGTAGCTGCCGGTCGGGCCGGTACCGGCCTGGCGACCCTGGGCGATGCCCCGTCGGAGATTGGTCAGCCGGCCGCGTACGTCATCGGGCGCACGCGAGACCTGCGGACCGGTGTGGTGCTGTTGCTGCTGAGCCGTGCCCGGCACGAGGTTCGCGCGCGGGACCCGGCGCGGCAGGCCGGAGGTGGTGACGCCGCCCGCGGCAGGCTGCCGCACGCGCTCGGCCTGACGGACGATCTCGTCGTTCGGCGAGGTGCGCCAGGCCGCGTTGGCGGCCGGACGCTCCGGACGCTGGGGCGCCGGGGTGGTGGGGGGCTGCTGAGGGGGCGGCGGCACGGCGCCGTTGCCCTGCGGCTGCCGGTCGCCACGGAACCAGTTGGTCTCGAGCGTGTCGAACAGCGGGGTGCGTCCGTCGCCGGGTCCCGCCGGCGGCAGGGCCTCGGGATCCTGACGTCGCTGCGGCTGCTGCGGCGTCGGCGGCCGGGAGGCACCGTAGCCCTCGCCACCCATCTGCGGCCGCTCGAACTGGCCGGTGGACGACGGGTCCTGGCGGTTTCCGTAGCCCGGGGCCGCGAACTGCCCCGTGCTCGAGGCGTCGTAACCCTGCCGGGTGAACTGACCGGTGGAGGCGGGGTCCTGCGGACGGCCCGGAGTCGGGAACTGGCCCGTGTCCTGACCGCGGCCGGGAGCCTGGTACTGGCCGGTGGGGGCGTTCTGTGCCGGGTACTGGCCCGTCGGTGCGCCCTGCGCCGGATACTGGCCGGTGGGGGCGTTCTGTGCGGGGTACTGGCCGGTGGGGGCGTTCTGTGCCGGGTACTGGCTCGTCGGTCCGCCCTGCGCCGGATACTGGCCGGTGGGGGCGTTCTGTGCGGGGTACTGGCCGGTGGGGGCGTTCTGTGCCGGGTACTGGCCCGTCGGTGCGCCCTGCGCCGGGTACTGGTTCGTCGCACCGTTCTGTACGGGGTGCTGGCCCGTCGTACTGCCCTGGCTGCCGAAGACGTCCGAGCGGACGAACGGGCCGCTGTTGTTCGCCGTACCGGGGCGCGGGCCGTTGAAGTCGGGCCGCGGGAACTCATTGGTGGAGGCGGGGCCCTGGCGGTCGTCGATGCGCGGCATCGGCGAGGTCGCGGACAGGGCGTCCGGCTCCTCGTGGCCACGAGGAGTGTCCAGCGAGGCACGCGGAACCGGCGGCTGCGCGTTCTCGTCGCTCCAGCTCGGGGTGCGCTGCGCGTTGCCACCGGGCAGCTCGGCCCGTGCACCGCCGCGGCCGGACAGCTGCGGACGGCGGCGTCCGCCGCGCTCCTTGGGCTGCTTCTGCTGAGGCTGCTGCGGTGCGGCCGTCGGCGTGGTGTCGCCGAAGGCGGCCGCCGGGTTCATGCCGGACCCGTCGTCACCGAAGCCGCCCTGGCGGGACCCGGTGTCCTGGAAGGCCTGGGCGCCCTGCTGGCCACCCTGTCCGAAGGCTCCGGCGCCGGTGCCCGCGGGGGCCGGCCGGCCCTGCTGCGGAGAACCGGGACCCTGCGGACCACCGGGACGTCCACCGGGGGCGCTGCCGGGCAGCGCGGGACGCGGGCCCTGACCGGCGCCCACCTGACCGCGCTGAGGCGCTGCGCCGATGCCCTGGGCACCGGTCTGACCGGTACCGAAGGACGAACCGCTCTGCTGGGCCTGACGACGGGCCGCGGCCACACCGGCGGCGGCCTGCGCGGCGGCGGGGCCACCGGTCTGCGGGGCGCCCTGGCCCGGCTTGCCGGGGGCCGGCTTCTTGCCGCCCTGGGCCACGTCGACCGGGAGCATGACCAGCGCGGTAGTACCACCGGAGTCGGACGGGCGCAGCTGGATACGGATGCCGTGCCGCTGCGACAGACGACCGACCACGAACAGGCCCATGCGGCGGGAGACGGAGACGTCCACCGTGGGCGGCGCGGCCAGCCGCTCGTTGATCTGGGCGAGGTCCTCGGGGGACAGACCGATGCCGGTGTCGTGGATCTCGATCAGCACGCGGCCGTCGGGCAGCGCGTGACCGGTGACCTTGACCTTGGTCTGCGGCGAGGAGAACGAGGTGGCGTTCTCGAGCAGCTCGGCGAGCAGGTGCACGAGGTCGTTGACCACGCGGCCGGCGACCTCGGTGGACGGCACGGCGGCCAGCTCGATGCGCTCGTACTGCTCCACCTCGGACGCGGCGGCGCGGAGCACGTCGACCAGCGGGACCGGGCGGGTCCAGCGGCGGCCGGGCTCTTCACCCGCGAGGACGAGGAGGTTCTCACCGTTACGGCGCATACGCGTCGCGAGGTGGTCGAGCTTGAACAGAGAGGACAGCTGGTCCGGGTCGGCCTCGCGGGACTCCAGCTCCGAGATCAGCGACAGCTGGCGCTGGATCAGACCCTGGGACCGGCGCGAGAGGTTGGTGAACATCGCGTTGACGTTGCCCCGCAGCAGGGCCTGCTCGGCGGCGAGGCGGACCGCCTCGCGGTGCACGTCGTCGAAGGCCGCGGCCACCTGGCCGATCTCGTCCCGGGAGTGCACACCGACCGACTCGACGGAGGTGTCGACGTCCTGCGGGTCGGACTCGGACAGCTGCTTGACCAGCTCGGGCAGGCGGTCCTGGGCGACCTTGGTGGCGGTCTCCTGCAGGCGGCGCAGCGAGCGGATCATGGAGCGGGCCACGACGAATGCGCCGACCAGGGACACGCCGAGGACGAGCAGGATCAGCGCACCGGAGATGATCGCCTCGCGCTCAGAGGCGTCCTTCAGCTCGCGGGCCTTCTGCTCCATCTGCTCGAGGAGCGTGCCCTCGATGCTCTTCATCTGCTGGATCTTGGCCGAGTCGTCGTCGACCCAGTCCAGGTAACCCTGCTTGTCCTGAGTCTGCAGGCCGTTCTCGCTCTTCAGCACGCGGCTCGCGTACTGGTCGGCCTCCTCGATCGTCGGACTGCCCTGGTCGATCGGCTTCGTCAGGTCCTCGGCGCCGTCACCGTAGATGCTGCGGAAGACGTCCAGCTCGGAGTCCTGGCTGTCCAGAGCCGAGAGCGCGTACTGGCGGTCGTTCTCGGAGAGATGGCCGGACGTCTTGTTGGTCGTCGGAAGGGCCGCCGCGATGACCGCGCGCTGCACGGACGCGTACTCCTTGGCGGTCGAGAAGGCCGCCAGGGCGCGGGTGCGCTGGATCATCTCCGGGTTGCTGGTCGCCTGGGCCATGTCCTGGGACAGGCTGAGCAGCTGGGTGATCAGCCGGTGGTAGGCCTCGACCGTCTGGGTGGAGTTCTCCGACTGCTTATAGGCACCTGCGCGGATCGCGCTGAGGTTGTTGAGCTCGCTCGCGATACCGACGACGCTCTCGCGCACACCGGACAGCCGGCCGTCCTCGGAGGCGTCACCGATCTCCTGGGTGCCCTCCAGAAACGCGGTACGGGCCCGGTTCGTCTTGTCGCGGACGCCCTTGACCGTGGTGTCGTCGCCCGAGGCGCCGTGGGCCAGCGGGCCGGCGGACCGGTCGCGCTCCTCCTGGAGCGCCTCGGCCAGCGTCGTCGCCGACTTGGTCATGTCCGTCAGCAGCTTCATGTTCTCGAGCTGCCGGATCTGGTCCACGTTGTCGCCGATGCGCAAGGCACCGAGCGATGTGGCGGCGACCACGGGGAGCGCGAGCAGCGACACCAGGCGCGTGGAGATGCGCCAGTTGCGCAGGGCTATGCGCGCACCGGGGTCGATCGGAGGAGTCGTCTTGGGTGGGGCGGGCGGTGTGGGAGCCGCGGTCGCGCCCGTGCGCCCAGGACGCTCGGGACCACCGCCGGACGGTGCCTGTCCCGGGTTCTGGGCGTGCTGGGGCGAGGAACCACGGTCGGTCCCGCCGTGCGGCTCCGGCTCCGCCGAAGCGCTGCCATCCCTCTTGAAACGTCCCTGCACTAGCGTCGCAACCTCTGGACCAGGCGCCCCTCCGCGCGAGCGGCGGGACGGTGTCGGCGTGTAGAGAGGCGTCCTGAATACGCCCCCCTGATGGTCGTGAGTGACCGGCGCAGGCTCCCCCTTCCCGCCGCTTCTCGGCGCTGCGTTGCGCCCCTGCGCGCCGGTGCGATCCCGCGGCGGTCCGTGGAATTCCAGCACAGTGCAGGATCTCCAACAAGGCCAATGGGCGAGCCCGTGACCATCGTGACGCCGTGTGAGTGCCGTGTCACGAGGCGTAGAAAGTTATCTTGTACATAACGGACTTAGGCGCACGATCCATTGGGTCACGAGCGGTGTCCCAGTCGCCATGATCAGGGGCGGAATGCAAGGTTCAATGGAAGAATGTCCGTTTGGCCGGTGCCCAACGGCAGCCTGAATTGCCCTTTTTGATCGCCGGTCAGTGAGCAAACTCACACGGGGATCATGCCCCCTTCATGGCTTCCGACGGGAATTGCATGTTTAGCCTGGCGCTTTACAGGGATGGCGAATCCGACAACCCGCGCCCGGGTGGCGGCCCTTGAGGCCCGACCGGCGCCCGCAACGACAAGGTCAACGACAACAGTGAAGACCACGATGATGTTCCGCACGATAGCCAACCCGCGGCGCACGACGCTGGCGCACCTCGCCGACGCCGAGGAGCTGCAGGCGCCGGCGACGCCGGAACATTCGGTCGACCTTCCCAGCCACACCGCCAATCCCCGTCGCACGGTGCTCGACGAGATCCCGGTGCAGGCCTTCGCCGGGGAGTGACCCGCGGGCCCCGTGCCGGCCGGTCGAGGTGGTGCGACGTCAGCACCCGGTGACCGCCGGGACGGGTTGAGCACGCGCGCCCCGCGCGTGCGGCCGCGTCCGGTCCGGGCGGCGCCCGCCGTAATGCGCGAGGCGCCGGCCCCCCGTCGCGTTAGCCTGGAGCGTCATACTCCAGCCAGCTCAGTGAGGGGCGCAGGGATCTCGTGCGCATCGCCAGATTCTCCATCGACGGGAATGTCGCCTTCGGCGCGGTCGAGGGCGACAAGCCGGACGAGCTCGTTCTCGACATCATCAAGGGCATCCCGTTCGCGGACTTCGAGCTCTCCGGTACGAAGGTGCCGCTGAGCAAGGTCAGGCTGTTGCCCCCGGTGCTCCCGAACAAGGTCGTCGCCTTCGGCCGCAACTACGCGGAGCACGCCAGGGAACTGGGCAACGAGGTGCCGGAGGCCCCGTTCGCCTTCTTCAAGCCGTCCACCTCGGTGATCGGTCCTGGCGACGAGATCGCCTACCCCTCCTTCACCCAGGAGCTGCACTACGAGGCGGAACTGGCCGTGGTGATCGGCCGCCTGTGCCGCGAGGTCCCGCGTGAGCGCGTCAAGGACGTGATCCTCGGCTACACCTGCGCCAACGACGTGACCGCGCGCGACGTCCAGCGGCGTGAGAAGCAGTGGGCCCGGGCCAAGGGCTTCGACACGGCCTGTCCGCTCGGCCCCTGGGTGGAGACCGATCTCGACCCGGGCGATCTCACCATCCAGCTCACGGTCAACGGCCAACAGCGCCAGCTCGGCCGGACGAGCGAGATGATCCACCCGATCGAGGATCTGATCGTGAACATCTCCGAGGCCATGACGCTGCTCCCCGGCGACGTGATCCTCACGGGCACCCCCGCGGGGGTCGGCCCCCTCAACGTCGGCGACGAGGTCGCCGTCTCCATCGAAGGCATCGGCACTCTCACCAACAAGGTGATCAAGCGTGGCTAACGGCTCCGTCCGCGTACGTTTCTGTCCGTCCCCGACCGGCAACCCCCATGTGGGTCTGGTCCGCACCGCCCTGTTCAACTGGGCGTACGCCCGTCACACCGGCGGCACGTTCGTCTTCCGCATCGAGGACACGGACGTGGCCCGCGACTCGGAGGAGTCCTACGTCCAGCTTCTGGACTCGCTGCGCTGGCTGGGCTTCGACTGGGACGAGGGTCCGGAGATTGGGGGCCCGCACGCGCCCTACCGCCAGTCGCAGCGGATGGACATCTACAAGGACGTCGCATGCAAGCTCCTGGACGGCGGGTACGCCTACCACTGCTACTGCACGACGGAGGAGCTGGACGCCCGCCGCGACGCGGCCCGCGCCGCCGGCCGCCCGTCGGGCTACGACGGGCACTGCCGTGAGCTGGGCGCCGAGCAGGTGGCCGCGTACGAGGCCGAGGGGCGCACGCCGATCGTGCGCTTCCGGATGCCCGACGAGACGATCACCTTCACGGACCTGGTCCGCGGCGAGCTGACCTTCACCCCGGAGAACGTGCCAGACTACGGGATCGTGCGAGCGAACGGCGCGCCCCTGTACACCCTCGTCAACCCGGTCGACGACGCGCTGATGGAGATCACCCACGTCCTGCGCGGCGAGGACCTGCTCTCCTCCACCCCCCGCCAGATCGCGCTCTACAAGGCGCTGATCGAACTCGGCGTCGCGAAGGGCGTGCCCGCGTTCGGGCACCTGCCGTACGTGATGGGCGAGGGCAACAAGAAGCTGTCCAAGCGCGACCCGGAGTCGTCGCTGAACCTCTACCGCGAGCGCGGCTTCCTGCCCGAGGGACTGCTCAACTACCTGTCCCTGCTGGGCTGGTCGCTCGCGGCGGACCGCGACATCTTCGCCGTCGACGAGATGGTCGCCGCCTTCGACGTGGCCGACGTGAACCCCAACCCGGCACGGTTCGACCTGAAGAAGGCCGAGTCGATCAACGCGGACCACATCCGCCTGCTCGAGGTGAAGGACTTCGCGGAGCGCTGCCGGCCCTGGCTGAAGGCCCCGTTCGCGCCGTGGGCGCCGGAGGACTTCGACGAGGCGAAGTGGCAGGCGGTGGCGCCGCACGCGCAGACCCGCCTCAAGGTCCTTTCGGAGATCACCGAGAACGTCGACTTCCTGTTCCTGCCGGAGCCGGTGTCCGACGAGGCGTCCTGGACCAAGGCCATGAAGGAGGGCAGCGACGCCCTTCTCCGCACGGCCCGGGAGAACCTGGAGGGCGCCGACTGGACCTCCGCGGAGGCGCTGAAGGAAGCCGTCCTGGCCGCCGGCGAGGCCCACGGCCTCAAGCTCGGCAAGGCGCAGGCCCCGGTCCGCGTCGCCGTCACCGGACGCACGGTCGGCCTGCCGCTCTTCGAGTCCCTGGAGGTCCTGGGCAAGGAGAAGACGCTGCGGCGGATCGACGCGGCGCTCGCGAAGCTCTCGGCCTGACCCGTTCGCGCACGAGGGGCGGCACCCGGCCGGGTGCCGCCCCTCGTGCGTTCCTCGGCGCCGTGACCGCCGACCGGGGCGAACGAACGGACACGGTCACCCGTCCGGAGCTACCGTCGGACCATGAGCATCAGCGCCGTGGTCTGGGACGTCGACGACACCCTTTTCGACTACACCACCGCGGATCGGGCCGGCATGCGCGGGCACCTGGCCGCCGAGGGGCTGCTCGGCGGCCGGGACACCGTCGAGCAGGCACTCCTGCGGTGGCGGGCGGTCACGGACGCCCAGTGGGCGCGGTTCTCGGCGGGGGAGACGTCCTTCGAGGGGCAGCGCAGGGACCGGGTACGGGTCTTCCTGGGCGAGGAGCTGACGGACCAGGCGGCGGACGCCTGGTTCCGCCGCTACCTGGACCACTACGAAGCGGCCTGGGCCCTCTTCCCGGACGTGCTGCCGGTCCTGGACGCGCTCGCCGCGAGCCACCGGCACGCGGTGCTGTCCAACTCCAGCGCGCACGTCCAGGAGTACAAGCTGCGCACCCTCGGTGTGCGCGACCGCTTCGAGACGGTTCTGTGCGCCGCGGAGCTGGGCGTCTCCAAACCGGACGCCCGGGCCTTCCGTGCGGCCTGCGACGCCCTGGGGCTCGCACCGCACGACGTCGCGTACGTCGGCGACCATCCCGAGATCGACGGGCGCGGGGCCGCCGAGGCCGGATTGCTGTCGGTGTGGATCGACCGCGCGGGGGTGAGCACCGTCACGGACGGGCGCGCCCGGTCCGGCGCCGAAGGGTCCGCCGGCCTGCACCGGATCGCCTCCCTCGCCGAACTCCCCTCGGTCCTCGGCACGGATACCCGTTTTGGAGCGCCGTCCACCTTCGGGTAATGTTCTTCCTGCGCCGCCGGGGAGCGGGCCGAGAGGCCGGAACCGGAGGCGCAAGCTAGAACAAGATCCCCACAGGGGCTTGCGTTCCAGTGGCCTATGGTGTAATTGGCAGCACGACTGATTCTGGTTCAGTTAGTCTTGGTTCGAGTCCAGGTAGGCCAGCTCGCAGAGCTCATCTGCACCTGCGGATCAGATCCGCGAGCCCCCGTTGTGTAGCGGCCTAGCACGCTGCCCTCTCAAGGCAGTAGCGCCGGTTCGAATCCGGTCGGGGGTACAGATCCTTCCCGCGACGACAGTCGGGTCGCTCCCACTGGTGTCGATGCAGGATCGCTAGGGCCCCCGTTGTGTAGCGGCCTAGCACGCCGCCCTCTCAAGGCGGTAGCGCCGGTTCGAATCCGGTCGGGGGTACGAACTGGTCTAAACCACATTGGTCTATGGTGTAATTGGCAGCACGACTGATTCTGGTTCAGTTAGTCTTGGTTCGAGTCCAGGTAGACCAGCTCGGATCTGCGGAAACGCTAGATCCTCGCCCCCGTTGTGTAGCGGCCTAGCACGCCGCCCTCTCAAGGCGGTAGCGCCGGTTCGAATCCGGTCGGGGGTACACCGATCGCAGGGCCTCCACTTCGGTGGGGGCCCTGCGTCTTTTCCGGGATTGCCCTGCGGCGGGGCGCGGGGTGCGGGTCATTCCAGTCCGTAACGCCGCGCCGACTCCTCCTCCTGTGCGAGCCGGTGCAGTGCGCGCAGCACCGGCTCGAAGAGCACGGCCGCCGCGACCGCCGTCTCGACCTTGTCCCTCTCCGCGGCGTGCGTCTGCAGCAGGTCGAGGTCGCGCCGGGCCACCTGGTGCATCAACTCCGCGTACGGTTCCATGAGTTGGGCGTCACACGGATAACCGAGCCGGATCAGGGCAGCCACCGCCGCCACCAGTGACCGGTGCACGGGGGACAGGGACGCGAGTTCGTGCGCGGTCTCCCAGCCCAGCATGCGCAGCAGTGCGTCCACCTCGCGCCGGGCGGCCACCACCGAGGGGTCCTCCTCGTCCGGCTCCGGCCCCTGTGGCATCGCCCACAGGGCCGCGCCCAGGCGGATGGTGCGGCCGAGCGACTCGTCGTCGACGTGCCGCAGAACCTCCCGGGCGGTGGCGACCGGCATCCGGCCCACCTGGATCATCGCCCGAACGAGCCGCAGCCGGCGCAGATGGCCCTCGTCGTACTCGGCGGTCGTCGCGTTCACCTGGCGGCCGGGCGCCAACAGCCCTTCCCGCAGGTAGTACTTGATCGTCGCGGTGGACACACCACTTTGCTCGCTCAACTCCGCCAGCCGCATCCCTTGCGCCTTTCCTCGGGTCGCGCCACTATCCAAGCACGGCGGTGTCGGATAGCGCCGCTGACCAATGGCTGCCGAGGGGGACGTCGTGTTCGGGAAGCCCAAGACCGTGAGCCGTACGACCGCAGCCGCCGAGGGGGATGTGGTCGTCCTGCTCATCGGCATGCGGATCAACCACTTCTGGGCGGTGCACCACTGGCTGCCGGCGCTCATGGCGATGCCCCGCATGCTGCGCGAGCTCAAGAAGAGGCCGGGGCGCGGCCTGCTCGGCCATGTCCTGCTGACGGCGTCCCCGCGGACGTACTACGTCGTGCAGTACTGGGAGTCCAAGGAGAAGCTGTACGCCTACGCGTCGGCGTCCGACATGTTCCACCACAGGGCCTGGGCGACGATCAACCGCAAGGAGAAGGCGGGGAAGCTGCGGCAGCACGTGGGGATCTGGCACGAGACCTATGTGGTGCCGGAGGGCGCCTACGAGTCGATCTACGGTGACATGCCGGCCTTCGGGCTCGCCGCCGCGCACGGCGTCCTGCCCCTCGAGAAACGGGGGCGCCGGGCCGGCGACCGGTTCGCGTTCCGTTCGGCGAGGGCAGGCCAGGCGGCGCAGCCGCCTTCGGTGTGAAGCGCAGGGGTGCCGTTTCCCGGGAGAGGGCCCACCGCGGCGTTGAGGCCGGCCCCGCCCGCTGACGTGCGTGCCGCTCAGGCCGAGCGGCGCAGTGCCTCGGAGAGCCGGGCGGCCGCGTCGATGACGGCCTGTGCATGCATCCGGCCCGGGTGGCGGGTCAGGCGCTCGATGGGGCCGGAGACGGAGACCGCGGCGACCACGCGGTTGGAGGGGCCGCGCACGGGTGCGGAGACGGACGCGACGCCCGGCTCGCGCTCCCCGATGGACTGGGCCCAGCCGCGGCGCCGCACGCCGGACAGGGCCGTCGCCGTGAAGCGCGCGCCCTGCAGGCCGCGGTGCAGCCGCTCGGGCTCCTCCCAGGCCAGCAGGATCTGAGCCGAGGAGCCTGCTTTCATCGTGAGCGTGGAGCCGACCGGGACCGTGTCCCGAAGACCCGAGAGGCGCTCCGCGGCGGCGACGCAGATGCGCATGTCCCCCTGGCGGCGATAGAGCTGTGCGCTCTCGCCCGTGACATCACGGAGGTGGGTCAGTACGGGGCCCGCCGTCGCCAGCAGGCGGTCCTCGCCCGCCGCCGCGGCCAGCTCGGACAGCCGGGGTCCGAGAATGAAACGGCCCTGCATGTCGCGGGCCACCATACGGTGGTGTTCCAGCGCCACGGCCAGGCGGTGGGCCGTGGGTCGTGCCAGTCCGGTGGCGCCGACCAGGCCCGCGAGGGTGGCCGGACCGGACTCCAGAGCGCTCAGGACGAGGGCCGCCTTGTCCAGAACGCCGACGCCGCTACTGTTGTCCATGCAACGATACTCACGTCTCACTCTGTGAAACGCAAGTTCAATTTCCCGAGGAACCCGCCACCCTGGAAGTCACGGCGGCCCGCGTGCCAACGGGCCCGGCGGCACACGCCCGGGATCCGGGGGTACGGGCGCTGCCACCTCAAGATCTCTAGTTGGGTCGGCGCACGCTTCGCCGACCGGAGGGAAAGCGATGGGTAGGACACTCGCGGAGAAGGTCTGGGACGACCACGTCGTCCGGCGCGCCGAGGGCGAGCCCGACCTCCTCTACATCGATCTGCACCTGCTGCACGAGGTGACCAGCCCGCAGGCCTTCGACGGTCTGCGCAAGAGCGGACGCCGGGTGCGCAGGCTCGACCTCACCATCGCGACCGAGGACCACAACACCCCCACCCTCGACATCGACAAGCCCATCGCGGACCCGGTCTCCCGCGCCCAGCTGGAGACGCTGCGCAAGAACTGCGCCGAGTTCGGTGTGCGCCTGCACCCGCTGGGGGACGTCGAGCAGGGGGTCGTGCACGTCGTCGGCCCGCAGCTGGGCCTGACCCAGCCCGGCACGACGGTCGTCTGCGGTGACTCGCACACCTCGACGCACGGCGCGTTCGGCGCGCTGGCGTTCGGCATCGGCACCTCCCAGGTCGAGCACGTCCTCGCGACCCAGACGCTGCCCCTGGCCCGCCCGAAGACCATGGCCATCACGGTCGACGGCGAGCTGCCCGAGGGCGTGACGGCCAAGGACCTGATCCTGGCCATCATCGCCAGGATCGGCACCGGCGGCGGCCAAGGCTACATCCTGGAGTACCGCGGCCCGGCCATCGAGAAGCTCTCGATGGAGGCCCGGATGACCATCTGCAACATGTCGATCGAGGCCGGTGCCCGGGCGGGCATGATCGCCCCGGACGAGACCACCTTCGCCTACCTCAAGGGCCGTCCGCACGCCCCCGAGGGCGCGGAGTGGGACGCCGCGGTGGAGTACTGGAAGACGCTGCGGACCGACGACGACGCGGAATTCGACGCCGAGGTGCGCATCGACGCCGCCGCGCTCTCGCCGTTCGTCACCTGGGGCACCAACCCGGGCCAGGGTGCGCCGCTTTCGACGTCCGTCCCCGATCCCGCTTCGTACGAGGACGCCTCGGAGCGCCTGGCCGCGGAAAAGGCCCTGGAGTACATGGGGTTGGACGCCGGGCAGCCGCTGCGTTCCATCAAGGTGGACACGGTCTTCGTAGGCTCCTGCACCAACGGGCGCATCGAGGATCTGCGCGCCGCCGCCGCGATCATCGAGAACCGCAAAGTCGCCGACGGTGTACGGATGCTGGTCGTCCCGGGCTCCGCACGCGTGGGTCTGCAGGCCGTCTCCGAGGGCCTGGACGTGATCTTCAAGGAGGCCGGCGCGGAGTGGCGGCACGCGGGCTGTTCCATGTGTCTCGGCATGAACCCGGACCAGCTGGCCCCGGGCGAGCGCTCCGCCTCCACCTCCAACCGCAACTTCGAGGGCCGGCAGGGCAAGGGCGGGCGCACGCACCTGGTCTCGCCGCAGGTCGCCGCAGCGACGGCGGTCCTGGGGCACCTGGCGTCCCCCGCCGACCTGTCCGACGCCGACACTCGTACGCCCGCTGGAGTCTGAGAAGTCATGGAAGCATTCACCACGCACACCGGCCGGGCCGTCCCGCTGCGTCGCAGCAACGTCGACACCGACCAGATCATCCCCGCCCACTGGCTCAAGAAGGTGACCCGGGACGGGTTCGAGGACGGGCTTTTCGAGGCCTGGCGCAAGGACTCCGAGTTCGTGCTCAACCGCCCCGAGCGGCAGGGTGCCACGGTCCTGGTCGCAGGCCCGGACTTCGGCACCGGCTCCTCCCGCGAGCACGCCGTCTGGGCGTTGCAGAACTACGGCTTCAAGGCGGTCGTCTCCTCCCGGTTCGCCGATATCTTCCGCGGCAACTCCCTCAAGAACGGCCTGCTCACGGTGGTCCTTGAGCAGAAGATCGTGGACGCCCTGTGGGAGCTCACCGAGAAGGACCCGACGGCCGAGGTCACCGTGGACCTCGAGGCGCGTGAGGTACGCGCCGAGGGCATCACCGCCGCCTTCGAGCTGGACGAGAACTCGCGCTGGCGGCTGCTGAACGGCCTCGACGACATCTCCATCACCCTCCGGAACGAGTCCGACATCGCCGCGTACGAGGCGGAGCGCCCCTCGTACAAGCCGCGGACCCTCCAGGGCTGACGCCCGCGCCCGCAAGGGCTGGTTTCGGCCATCGCAACACCGCCTGTACCCCCAATCGTGGACGGTTGGGGGTACAGCCGTTTCCGCTGCCGAAAGCGTCCGGCGCGCCGCCTCGCGCACTGCCAACTCTGCTGGTTACAAAGGTTGTTGCCGCGATCCGTGGACGGAACCGCCATGACGTTCCGGGGCCCGCGGAAGGCCCCGGGGAGACGGCAGTTGCCCCCAGCGGGGGCGACAACTCGCCCCAGATGGCACAATCTGTGCATGGACAACGACGGCCAACTCGAGCTCTATACGGCGGTCGCGGCCCAACTCAAGGAAGCGCACGCAAGGGTGCGCACACTGCAAGTCCCGGAGGGCGTACGGATGGCGCTGACCCGGAAGCTGCTGGTCATTACGGCCGCGGCCAAGCACGATCCCGCCGAAGCGACCCGGCGTCTCGAGCGGTTCATGACCGACCTCGACGAGGACCGAATCCCCGAAGAGGAACTCTGAGGCAGCCGAATCGGTGCGGCACAAGGGTGATAAGCCCGTTTCGTGTTTGATTTGCGGTATATATCTGCCTAACGTGCGAAAAAGCTTGAACACTTTCGTTCTGGCGATGTCTCCGAAGGGGAAGACGTGAACAAGGCGCAGCTCGTAGAAGCGATTGCCGACAAGATGGGCGGCCGCCAGCAGGCCGCCGATGCTGTCGACGCGGTCCTGGACGCCATCGTCCGCGCGGTCGTCGGAGGCGACCGGGTCTCGGTCACCGGTTTCGGTTCGTTCGAGAAGGTCGAGCGTCCGGCCCGTTACGCCCGCAACCCCCAGACGGGCGAGCGGGTTCGGGTCAGGAAGACCTCCGTGCCGCGCTTCCGCGCGGGACAGGGCTTCAAGGACCTGGTCAGCGGGACGAAGAAGCTCCCGCGCGGTGGCGAGGTCGCCGTCAAGAAGGCGCCCAAGGGCAGCCTGCAGGTCGGCGCCGCCGCCACGGTCAAGAAGGCCGCTGCGAAGAAGGCCACGGCCAAGAAGGCGGCCCCCGCGAAGAAGGTCACGGCCAAGAAGGCGGCCCCCGCGAAGAAGGTCACCGCGAAGAAGACCACGGCCAAGAAGGCCACGGCGAAGAAGACCACCGCGGCGGCCAAGAAGACCACCGCGAAGAAGACCACCGCCAAGAAGGCGGCGGCCAAGAAAGCCCCGGCGAAGAAGGCCCCGGCCAAGAAGTCGACGGGCCGCAAGACCACCGCCAAGAAGGCCACCGCCCGCAGCTGACCGGGACGGACGGGCTACACGCGCCGGGCCGGGCTCCCAGGGGGAGCCCGGCCCGCGGTGTGTCCGGGGGTCAGAACGTCTGCAGGGTCACCAGCGTGATGCGCCGGTCCCCGCCCTCGCCCTCCGTCTCGATCCGCACCCGCTGTCCCGGGCGCAGCAGCCTCAGTCCGCCCGCGTCGAACGCCCGGGCGTCGAAGGGGACGGGGGTGCCGTCGTCGAGCAGCACCTGACCGGTGCGCGTCTCGGGGTCGTAGGTGTACGCGGTCGCCTGCATGACGGCAGCCTATCGACCGCTCCGGACGCGCCGCCGGGCCCTGCGGGACCGGGGGCCGGCCCCGGCGGACCGGGGACCGCCCCGTCGTGTCAACCGCCGTGCCCGCCGGGGATGAGCAGTCGCGCCGCCACCGCCGCCGTGCGTGGTCCCACACCGAGCGCGAGCGCCGCGCGCAGATCCTCGCCGGTGTCCACGTCCTGGCGCACGGAGTCCACGTCGTCGAGCGCGAGTTCCACGGCGCCCGAGGCCAGATGACGCATTCGCGAATCCACGCCGAACGCGGGCAGCAATTCCAGGCCGGGGGCCGCGGCGAGCAGGGTCGTGCCGATTCCTGCGGCGTCGGGCAGAAAAGCGCGGGGGAATTCGGCGGCGGCGCCGAGTACCCGGGCCAATTCCGGGGCGCGCAGGGCGGGGAGATCGGCGTTCAGGGCCGCCACCGCGCCGCCGGGGCGTGATCGCCGCACCGCCGCCGCCGCGTGCGCGAGCGCGGTGTTCAGACCGCCCGCCGGCTCGTCCGTGACGATCCGGGCGCCGAGGGCCGCCAGCTCGCGTCCGGCGAGCGGATCGTCCGTGACGACCGCCACATCACGTACCGCGGCACAGGCGAGGGTCGCGGCCACCGTGTCCTGCGCGAAGGCCAGGGCGAGACCCGGGCGCACCGCGTCCGCCGCGGTGTCCGAGAGCCTGCTCTTGGCCCGCGCCAAGGCCTTCAGGGGTACGACGACAGTCCACTGCACGAGCGCTCCGTCCCTGTGTTGTCGCGCCCATTGTCACCTGGTCCGCCGGAGGGGGACGACGGCCGTCCGGCGCCCGGCCCGTCGGCAACGGGTGCGAAGCACCAGCCAAGGGCGGTGGTCGGTGACGGGCGGGCGTACGGTGTTCTCGACAGACGGGCGGCCGGGGGTGACACTTGTGCGGCCCACAACCCCAGTGTCAGGCCTTGTGCCGGCTCCTTAGAGGAAGGTGTCCGCGTGCCCCGCCGCAGAATCGGCTTCTGGTACCGCTTCGCAGCGGTCCTCTGCAAACCGCCGCTGGTGGTTCTGCTCAAGCGGGACTGGCGCGGAATGGAGAACATTCCGGCTGAAGGCGGATTTATCACCGCGGTGAACCACAATTCACACGTGGACCCCTTCGCCTACGCGCACTATCAGTACAACACCAAGCGTGTTCCCCGTTTCCTCGCGAAGAGCGGTCTTTTCAAGAAGGGTTTCGTCGGCGCCGTGATGCGCGGTACCGGCCAGATCCCCGTCTACCGGGAGAGCACGGACGCGCTCAGCGCCTTCCGTGCCGCGATCGACGCCGTGGAGAGCGGCGAGTGCGTCGCCTTCTACCCCGAGGGCACCCTCACCCGCGACCCGAACGGCTGGCCCATGACCGGCAAGACCGGTGCGGCCCGGGTCGCCCTGCAGACCAAGTGCCCGGTCATTCCGATCGCCCAGTGGGGCGCCAACGCGCTGCTGCCGGCCTACGCCAAGAAGCCCAGCTTCTTCCCGCGCAAGACGCACCATGTGCTCGCCGGCCCGCCCGTCGACCTCACGCGCTTCTACGACAAGGACATGTCCCCCGAGCTGCTGAAGGAGGCGACGGAGGTCATCATGGCCGCCATCACCCGCCAGCTCGAGGAGCTCCGGGGCGAGAAGGCGCCCGAGAAGCCGTACGACCCCCGTGAGGTGCGCATCGAACAGCGCCGCCGGAGCGCCGCCGCGCAGGAGAAGGCCAGGGAGAAGGAGGGGCAGGGCCAGTGAGCAAGCCGGTCAAGGCGGCCGTGTTCGGAACCGGATCATGGGGGACGGCCTTCGGCATGGTGCTCGCCGACGCCGGGTGCGATGTCACCCTGTGGGCGCGCCGCGCCGAGCTCGTCGAGGCCGTCAACTCCACCCGTACGAACCCGGACTACCTGCCGGGCGTCGAGCTCCCCGAGAACCTGCGGGCCACCACGGACCCCGCCGAGGCGGCGCACGGGGCCGACTTCGCGATACTCGCGGTCCCGTCGCAGACCCTGCGCGGGAACCTCGCCGAATGGGCACCCCTGCTCGCGCCGCGCACGGTCCTCGTCTCGCTGATGAAGGGCGTCGAACTCGGTTCCGCCATGCGGATGAGCGAGGTCATCGAGGACGTCGCCAAGGTCGTCCCGGAACGCGTCGCGGTGGTCACCGGACCCAATCTGGCCCGGGAGATCGCCGCCCGTATGCCGGCCGCGGCCGTGGTCGCCTGCACCGACGAGGCCGTCGCGCAGCGGCTCCAGTCCGTCTGCCACACGCCGTACTTCCGGCCGTACACCAACACCGACGTGGTGGGGTGCGAACTCGGGGGTGCGGTCAAGAACGTCATCGGGCTGGCGGTCGGCATCGCGGACGGCATGGGCCTCGGCGACAACGCCAAGGGCTCGCTCATCACCCGTGGTCTCGCCGAGACCACACGGCTCGGCCTGGTGATGGGCGCCGACCCGCTGACCTTCTCGGGGCTGGCGGGCCTCGGGGACCTGGTGGCCACCTGCTCCTCGCCGCTGTCGCGCAACCACACCTTCGGCACCAACCTCGGCAAGGGCATGACGCTCGAGGAGACCATCGCGGTCACGAAGCAGACCGCCGAGGGCGTCAAGTCCTGTGAGTCCGTGCTCGATCTGGCCCGTCGGCACGGCGTCGACATGCCGATCACGGAGACGGTCGTCGGCATCGTCCACGAGGGCAAGCCGCCGGTGGTCGCGCTCAAGGAGCTGATGTCGCGCAGTGCGAAGCCGGAACGACGCTGAGCGACAGCGCAGGCCGGACGCTGCCTCAGGGCACTGGCTACAGGTACTCTCATCGCGATATGAGCACCGAGAACCTCCCCCAGAGCCCTGAGCAGCCGCCTCGCAAGCCGCGTGTCGCCGTCGTCTTCGGCGGCCGCAGCTCCGAACACGGGATCTCCATGGTCACCGCCGGCGCCGTGCTGCGTGCCATCGACCGGACGAAGTACGACGTCCTGCCGATCGGCATCACCCGGGACGGCCGTTGGGCGCTCACGGCCGACGAACCCGAGCGCATGGCGATCACCGACCGCCGTACGCCCACCGTCGAGGAACTCGCCGAGTCCCACGAGGGCGGTGTCGTGCTGCCCGTCGACCCCGCGAACCGCGAAGTCGTGTACAGCGAGCCCGGTTCGGTGCCCAAGGCGCTCGGCGAGATCGACGTCGTCTTCCCCGTGCTGCACGGCCCGTACGGCGAGGACGGCACCCTCCAGGGCATGCTGGAGCTGTCCGGTGTCCCGTACGTGGGGTCGGGTGTGCTCGCCTCGGCCGTCGGCCAGGACAAGGAGTACATGAAGCGGGTGTTCACCTCCTTCGGGCTCAAGGTCGGCCCCTACGTGGTGATCCGGCCGCGCGAGTGGGAGCAGGACGAGCCGGCCGCCCGCAAGAAGATCATCGACTTCGCCGGGGAGCACGGCTGGCCGCTGTTCGTGAAGCCGGCGCGCGCGGGCTCGTCGATCGGCATCACCAAGGTCGACGACATCGGGGGACTGGACGAGGCGATCACCGAGGCCCAGCGGCACGACCCGAAGATCCTTGTGGAGGCGGCCGTGCGCGGCCGTGAGATCGAGTGCGGTGTCCTCGAGTTCGAGGACGGCCCGCGTGCCTCGGTGCCGGCCGAGATCCCGCCGCCGCAGACGCACGCCTACTACGACTTCGAGGCGAAGTACATCGACTCGACGCCCGGCATCGTCCCGGCGCCGCTGACCGACGAGCAGACCGCCGAGGTGCGGCGGCTCGCGGTGGAGGCGTTCGAGGCGGCCTCCTGCGAGGGCCTGGTCCGTGCGGACTTCTTCCTCGCCGAGGACGGGGAGTTCGTCATCAACGAGATCAACACGATGCCCGGTTTCACGCCGATCTCCATGTACCCGCAGATGTGGCGGGCGAGCGGCGTCGGTTACGAGGAACTGGTGGACCGGCTGATCCAGGCCGCCCTGCGCCGTACAACGGGTCTGCGCTAGCCGGTCCGTGCGGCACTCAGGAGGCGATCCCCTCGGGGATCGCCTTCTTGACTGCGGGCGCCAGATCGACGAGCGGCGCCACACCGTCGCCGGTGTGCGCCTTGGGCAGGCTGACCTCGACATACACCGCGCGCAACGTCGTGGTGAAGCGGAACGAGCCGTCGTCCAGCTTCTGCAGCAGCCAGCCGACGCCGTCCGCCTCCAGGCCGTCCGCCTCCGGGTCGTCCATCTCCGCGGGCCTCGCCACCCCGCAGCGCAGTATGATCGCCGGGCTTCCCCAGCCCGCCGTCAGCGCGGACCGGGGCTGGGGATCGTTCCGGTCGAGGCCGTCCACCTTCCGCGGCAGCACCTTGTCCAGGTTCCGGCACAGCTTCGTGACCTTCGTGTTCGGACTGGGAACCGTGGCCGAAGGGGTGTCGTCGCTCGAGGAACAGCCCGCCGTCGCGATCAGCAGGGCGAGGGCGGGCAGACCTGGGAGCCGGTGACGGAAGAAGCGCACCGGCCAAGCGTAGACGGGGGCTACAGGTGCACCACCGGGCAGGTCAGGGTGCGGGTGATGCCGTCGACTTGTTGAACTTTCGCGACCACCATGCGGCCGAGTTCGTCGACGGTGTCGGCCTGGGCGCGCACGATGACGTCATAGGGACCCGTGACGTCCTCGGCCTGGATGACCCCAGGGATCTTGCTGATCGTCTCGGCGACGGTCGACGACTTGCCGACCTCCGTCTGGATCAGGATGTACGCCTGTACCACGGAACCTCCAGGGCGGCCACGAGGATCATGTGGGGAGAAGGGACGCCACGGTATCGCGTCGCCGCTCGTCGCGGGGAGACCCGCGGGGGCTGTGGCGTGAGCGCCGGGGAACACCGGCGACACAAGTTGACGGTCGACTCGACCGTACCGAGGTCGATGCAGGCACGCGACCGGGCGCGGCAGGGAACAGAAGGGGACGTACGACGATGAAGGGCACCGTGGGCGAGCTCGGGGAGTTCGGGCTCATCAGGGAGCTCACCTCCCGGCTCACCACCACCCCGGCGGTGCGGATCGGCCCCGGCGACGACGCCGCGGTGGTCGCCGCGCCGGACCGCAGGGTGGTGGCGAGCACCGACATCCTCCTGGAGGGACGGCACTTCCGCCGCGACTGGTCGACGGCCTACGACGTCGGGCGCAAGGCGGCCGCGCAGAACCTCGCGGACATCGCCGCGATGGGCGCCGTGCCGACTGCGCTGCTTCTCGGTCTCGTGGTGCCCGCGGACCTCCCCGTCACCTGGCCCACCGAACTCATGGACGGACTGCGCGACGAGTGCCAGGTGGCGGGTGCGGCCGTGGTCGGCGGCGATGTCGTCCGCGGGGACACGATCATGATCTCGATCACCGCGCTCGGTGATCTGCGCAACCACGAGCCGGTGACCCGCGCGGGCGCCCAGCCCGGCGACGTGGTCGCGGTGACCGGCTGGCTGGGCTGGTCCGCGGCAGGGCACGCGGTGCTCTCCCGCGGTTTCCGCTCGCCGCGTGCGTTCGTCGAGGCGCACCGCCGCCCGGAACCGCCGTACCACGCGGGCCCCGCCGCAGCGGGGCTCGGCGCGACCGCCATGTGCGACGTCAGCGACGGGCTGATCGCCGACCTCGGGCACATCGCGGAGGCGAGCAAGGTGCGTATCGACATCCGCTCCGGAGCCATCGACATCCCCTCCCAGATGAACGACATCGGGCAGGCCGTCGGTGTCGACCCCATCCAGTGGGTGCTCACCGGCGGTGAGGACCACGCGATCGTGGCGACCTTCCCGAGGGACGTGAAGCTGCCCGCACGCTGGAAGGTGATCGGCGAGGTGCTCAACCCCTCGGCCCTGCCCCAGGTGACGGTGGACGGGGCGCCGTGGACCAGCAAGGGCGGCTGGGACCACTTCGGGGACATCGAGGCGTAGCGCGGGCGCGCGGGAGCGCCACGTCGCCCGTCGGGGTTCCGGCCGCCCCGGAGGCCGGAACCCCGACGGCGCGGACGGTCTGCTCGATGTCCGAGGGCCCCTTCCCGGGGCGCCGAAAGGCGGAGACGGCGGAGTGTATGCGTCGAGCGACAGAAGGTGACCGTGTGGGCGCGGCAAAAAGCCGGCCCACTCGGTGGACCGGCTCCGTGCAGCGAACCAGCGGTGGCCGCGCGCTACAGGTCCCCCAGCTCCTGGAATCCCCCCACTTCGGCCGGAGCCGGGAGTGGGGAGAACCCGAGAGTCCGGAGGGTCGGCGTCAGCGCGAGACCTTGCCGGCCTTGATGCACGAGGTGCAAGCGTTCACGCGCTTCGGCGTCCCGCCCACCACGGTACGCACGCGCTGGATGTTCGGGTTCCAGCGACGGGGCGTACGGCGGTGTGAGTGCGAGATGTTGTTGCCGAAGCCCGGCCCCTTGCCGCAGACGTCGCAGTTGGCAGCCACGGGTCACTCCAAAGACTTCAGATGCACTTACGGTTGATCCCGGCATGCCGGGGTCGAGATCGTACGATCTGAGTGGCGCTGCCAGGGGAAAGCCCGATCTGGATCGGGCAACCGGAGCAGCATACAACGGCTGCACCCGTACAACGAAACTACCATGGCCGCCCCGGGGAACGACGGGCCCGCAGACCCCCGCCCCAGGGGGCGCGAGGCCCGGTGCAGGCAGTCCGTGCGGCCCTCTTCCGGCCACGGCCCCCTCTGGGTCTACGCTGCGTCCCACGTCCAGCAGCTCAAGGAGGCGCAGGTGGCGCAGGTGCCGCAGCCATTGGATGCTCTCGCGGTGCGCACCTGGTGCGGTCTCGCGCTCCAGGAACTGGGGCGGGCCCGCGAGGAGATCGACGCGATCAACGTCTATCCCGTGGCCGACGGGGACACCGGCACCAACCTCTATCTGACCGTGGAATCCGCCGCGGCCGCCGTCGAGGCCGTCTTCGCCGGGTACGAGGAGGCGGGCGGCGATCAGCGCCCGACGCTCGCCGACGCGGTGCGGGCCATGGCGCACGGCGCGCTCATCGGGGCCCGCGGCAACTCCGGGACGATCCTGGCGCAGCTGCTGCGGGGCATGGCACAGGTGCTCGCCGCCGACGGGGAGACCGCACACACCGACGCGCAGGGGCTGCGGCTCGCGCTCAGGCGTGCGGCCGACTCCGCACGGGACGCCGTCGCCCACCCCGTGGAGGGCACGGTCCTGACCGTCGCCTCGGCGGCCGCGGACGCGGTCACCGGCGTGGAGGACGACTGCGGTGGTGTCGCCCGGGCCGCGTACGAGGGGGCCCGGGCGGCTCTCGCGGCGACCCCCGGGCAACTCGCAGTCCTGGAGCGCGCAGGTGTGGTCGACGCGGGCGGCCGGGGGCTCGTGGCGGTGCTCGCCGCGCTGGTGGAGACGTTCACGGGCGAGGCGCCGCGGGTTCCGGAGGGGGCGGGCCGCGTCGTGACCCCGCGCCCGGACGACGACGCGCGGGGCGTCACCCGGGAGTGCGCCGATCCCCCCGCTGAGGAGGGCGGGCCCGCCTACGAGGTGATCTACCTCCTGGAAGCCGGCGACGCGGCCGTGGCACGGCTGCGGCAGCGGCTCGACACCTTGGGGAACTCCCTCGTCGTGGTCGGTGGCGACGGGCTGTGGAACGTCCATGTGCATGTGGACGACGCGGGCGCCGCCGTGGAGGCGGGCATCGAGGCAGGACGCCCGCACCGGATCAGGATCACGCACTTCGCGGCCGGGGACGTGCACACCACGGGCGCCGGGCGGCCGCCGCGCGAGCCCGTGCAGCGCGCGGTGGTGGCCGTCGTGCCGGGCGAGGGCCTGGCCGCGCTGTACCAGGAGGCCGGTGCGACCACCGTGCTCGCCCGGGCCGGGGAACCGCCCGCGAGCGGGGAACTGGTGGAGGGGGTACGGCGGGCGCACGCTCGTGAGGTGGTGCTGCTGCCGAACGACGCGGACCTGCGCCACACCGCGGCCGCCGCGGCCGAACAGGTGCGTACCGAAGGCGTTCGCGTGGCCCTGATCCCGACCCGGTCCGCGGTGCAGGGCATAGCGGCGCTCGCCGTGCACGAGCCGGAGCGGCGCTTCGACGAGGACGTCGTCGCGATGACCTCCGCGGCGGGGGCCACCCGGTACGCCGAAGTGACCATGGCGGAACGGCAGTCGTGGACGACGGCCGGCATCTGTCAGGCCGGGGACGTCCTCGGCCTGATCGACGGCGATGTGGCCGTCATCGGCTCGGACGTGACGGCCGCGGCGGAGACCGTTCTCGACCGCATGCTCGCGGCGGGCGGCGAACTGGTCACCCTGGTCCTCGGCGACGACGCCCCGGAGTCGATCGCGGCGCGCCTGGAGTCCCGGGTGCTCGAGTCGTACCTGGCGGTCGACACGGTGGTGTACCAGGGCGGCCGCCAGGGGTCGCTGCTGCTGATCGGCGTGGAGTAGCCCGAGCCCGTCCGCCCCTCCGGAACCGGGGGAGCCGGGTTCCCGGCCGGGTGACGCCGGGCGCCCGCCCGTAGCAGCGGGCGCCCGGCGCACCTCATCGCTTCCGGTGCTCCTCCATGAGCTCGAGCATCCGCTCGGCCTCCGCCCGCCGTGCCCGGGCGGTCTCCTCGCCGTCGGCACTCCCGTACGCCGACAGCACCGCACGCGCGCGTGCCGACGCCGCGTCGGGGCGACCGAGGTCGGCCTCCAGCCAGCCCGCCGCCAACTCCGCGCCGGTACGGGCGTTGAGGGTGTCCGCGCCCAGGGACGTGAAGGTCGCGATCGCCTCCGTGAAGTGCGCCAGCGCCTCCGTGAAGGCCACGCGCACCGCCTCCTCGCCGGCGCCGTCATCGACCGACCGGGCGATCAGCTCACCGAACTGCCGCTGTGAATGACCGAGTTCGCCGGTCAGACGGTCACGCGCCTCGGTGTCCTCGGCGGCGCCGGCCGCAGTGGCGCACTCCCGTGCCGCCTGCGCCATGAGCTCCCGTGCCGTGTCGAGGTCGGCCTCCCCCTCGGCGGCGAGCCATGCGCGGGCCCGCAGACCGCGCACCAGGCCGTGTGTGTTGCCCAGTTCGCGCCACAGGTCGACGGCGCGGGCGTACGCCCGGTCCGCCTCCGCGGGCAGCCCGGCCCGCCCGAGCGCCTCGGCGGCCAGGTGGGCCAGCATCGCGTGGTCCCGCTGCTCCGGCCAGTGCCGGGCGATCTCCGCGGCCCGAAGCCACTGCTCGGCCCCCGCGCGGTGCTCGCCCAACTCGGTGAGGCAGTCGCCGAGCCACCACTGCGTCTGCACGATCGCCCCGTCGCCGTGGGTCTCGGCGGTCAGATCGGGCAGCGCCGACTCCAGCACCTCGGCGGCCTCCGCGAAGCGCCCCTGGCGGAGCAGGAATCCGCCCAGCAGATGCCGTGCCCACGCGCCCAGCGTCGAGGCCTCTCCCGCCTCGTCCGCCCAGTGCGCCGCCTCCAGGGCGTGCTCGGCGGCCTCCGCGAACGCGCCGGACGTCCCGACCGCCTCGGCCAGTTCCAGATGGAGCCGGGCCTGCGCGACGGGCTCCAGAACGCCCTGCCCGTGCTCGAGCGCCGCGCGGGCCGCCTCCTGCGCCGTCTGCGCGTCGCCGAGCTGCCGGGCCGTCCGGGACAACCGCACCTCGTGGTCCACCGCGAACCAGGGCAGGCCCGCCGCCACGTACTCCCCGGCCGCCTGCGCCAGCAGCCGGGCACCGCTCTCGGCGTCACCGGCGTGCACCGCCAGCTCCCCGAGCATGGCCTTCGCCTCGGCGGCCCGGGACGCGAGGCGTACCTGCGCGGTGTGCGGCCCGGCGAACGCCAGCAGCTCCCGCGCCGCCTCCTCGGCGGCCGATGCGGAGCCCTCGTCCTCGCGCAACCGGTGCATCAGGACGCGGGCGCGCCCCACGAGCACGGACGCCGTCTGCCGTACGCCCGTGCCGCCCGACTCGTGGAGGGCGAGCGCCTGCTCGCGCAACCGGCCGATCGTCTCCAGTGCCTCGTCGGTGTGCCCCGTCAGGGCGCGGACGTACGCCGCGCGCGTGCGTGCCGCCAGTGCCTCGCCGGGGTCGCCGGCCTCGGCGAACAGCTCGGCCGCCCGGTCGAACGACTCGGCGCCCTCCGGACCCATGCTCATCGCCTCGTGGTCGACGAGGTCCGCGCGGTCCCGGGCGTCGAGCTCCCGGCCCTCCGCGGCCCGCGCCACCTCCGCCCATGCGTCCATGGCGTCCGGGTGCAGTGCCTCCGACAGGCGCCGGGCCTCGGCGAGCAGATCCGGAAGGTCCCGCTCCCGGTTCGGGGCGGCCGGTGGCCGGGCCTGCACGGGCGCCGGGCGGGCCGCGCGCACACCCAGCGGCAGCCGTTCCACCAGCGGGCGCCGGTCCATCCGCTCCCGGGTGCGCCCGGTGACGTAGGACGTCCCGTTGCGCGCGTCGAAGCGGCCGGCGAGCGCCAGCGCCTCCCCGCGCGCGTGGGCCGCGAGATGTCTCGCGGTCCACTCCCGGCCCGCGGGGCCCGGCACCGCCCGGTCGCCGAACCCGCGCTCGACCAGCCGGTCCATCAGCAGGGCCGTCACGGCCATGAAGTCCAGCCTGCTGCGCGGCTCCCCGGAGTCCGTGAAGTACGCGGGCCGCTCGGCGAGCAGTTCCAGGCCGCGCGCCTCATTGCCGCTCAGCGCGCAGAACTCCACGTGGTCCGCGTAGGCGCTGCGCATGCTCTCCATGGCCCGCACGAGCCGGAAGCCGCGCAGGTGGTGCGCCCGGGCTTCGTCCAGGAGGCCCAGCCGCAGCAGCGGTACCAGGGAGGAGGCCAGCACAGCGTGCGGTTCGTGGGCGCAGACGTGCTCGCCCTCCAGGACCGGCCGCCACAGACGCAGCGCCTGCTCGTCGTCGCCCTTGTGGGCCTGCCACCACCCCTGGTCGTGCAGTTCGCACGCGTGGCAGTCGGCCATGTCGTCGCGGTCGGCCGCCAGCCAGGCCCGGTACGCCCGATCGGCGCGCCCGGTGTCCCCGACGTGCGCGGCGATGTTGAACTCCGCGCTGCGCACCGCACGCTCGGAGTGCCCGGCCAGCCGGTAGCGGTGCTCCATCTCGCCGAGCCACTTCTCCATGGAGGCGAGGGGGATATGCGGCTGACCGAGCATGCCCGCCGACATCCACTTGAAGACCCAGTGCAGCGTGTGGGTCTCGTACGCGTCGAAGTCCTCCGGGCGCTCGTCCCACATGCGCAGCAGGCGCGCGAACGGGACGAACATCTTGTCCTTCTCGGAGCTGTAGTTGTAGACCTTCAGCTGGTGTCCGAGCGCCTCGATCACGGCCAGCGGGATGTTCAGCTTCTCCGCCTCCACGAGCAGTTGCTCGGCGCGCCCGTTGCGCGCCGGACCCTCCGGCTGCTCGTAGTTGTCCGCCATCGCCTGGCGCAGCGACTCGAAATCCATGACCTGGCTCATCGGGAGCCGCCCTCCGGGAAGTCGGTGTGGGTGGCCCATTCGAGGAGGCCGATGAAGGCGCGGTTCAGCAGTGCGGAGTCGGCGGGCCGAAGAGGACGCTGGGCCATCAGCAGGGCCTGTCCGTAGAGGGATTCGGTGGCGGTGCCGATCAGTTCCGGGTCCTGGAGGGAACCGATCCGGCGGATCAGCGGGTTGATGTGGTTGAGGACCAGCCGGGCCCGGGGCGCGCTGCCGCGCAGCGACCCCAGGATGCCCGCCCACAGGTCGTCGGCCTGTTCCTCGGCGTCGGCGCGCGCCTGCTCGTGCCGGGCCGCCCGGTCGTCCAGGTGCAGCGCGGGCACCGAGAGGGGATGGAACGCGCGCAGCACGACGTCGCAGCCCAGCGGGTCGAGCTTGGCGCGAGCGGCCGCGAGGAACGCCGACAGGGCGAGTTCCTCGCCGGGGTCCACCGTGTCCAGGTGAGCGGTGACGGTGTCCGCGTCCAGCTCCGCGACCACCGTCCCCGGGCGCACCGACGGCAGCGCCTCCACCAGCTCGCTGTCGTACGTGTAGCCGCCGTTGACCACGCCGACGCCCTGCGCCGAGGCGATCGGGGCGACCTGGCGGTACTCCTCGACGGTCCGGGTGAAGTGCACGACCGGATGGCGCTGTGCGAACTCCTCCAGGGACAGCCGTCCGTCCGTCGTCTCGAAGGGGAGCCACGGCAGCATCGTGCGCAGCATCTCCTTGTCGTGCCGCGCCAGCGACTTCACACCCAGGTAGTGCACGGAGAGAAAGGCCGCGAGACGCTCCGGGTCACCGGCCGCGAGCCGGGTCAGCCAGGACCGGATGCGCTCCCCGAGGGCCTCGCGCACCGCCGCCAGCGTCTCGTCCTCGTACAGGGACTCGCGCGAGGCAGTGGGCCGCAGACTGTCCGTGTCGAGCACACAGCGGACGAAGAACGCCCATTCGGGCAGCAGCTGTTCGGCCCGCTCGGTGAGCAGCATGCCCTTCAGATGCACCCGGTGGCTCGCCCGCTGGGCCGGGCTGACGGCGGTCGGCAGGACGTACGCCACGCCGCGGATCCCGGCGAGCGGCACGTCCAGGTCGATCGAGTCCAGCGGGGTGAAACCGAACAGGTCGTGGCAGTGGCGGGCCAGGGCCACCCTGCGGGTGGCCGGGGACGGATAGCCGCGGTCCCACGGCGCCGGCAGGTCCGTGATCGCCTCGTCGCCGACCCGGACGTCGTAGGGCAGCAGCGAACCGAAGTCCCGCGCCAGGGCGTGCACCCGCTCCGGGGAGAGCCAGTCGGCGGCGCCGGGACGCGCCTGAAGGTACACGGTGGTGCCGGGCTCGGGCCGGGCGTCGTCGGGCAGGGTGCGTACGACGTAGGAACCGTCGTCGCGGGCCGTCCACTCCACGGGCGCGGCCTGCGGCGTCCGGGCGCTGCGGCTGACCACCCGGATGCGCTCGGCGACGACGAAGCAGGCCAGCAGACCGATGCCGAACTGCCCCAGGAAGTCGGAGCGGACCTCCTGGATGCCGTCGGCCCGCTTCGAACTGCGCCCGATGGTGGCGAGGAGACCGTGCACGTCCGACTCGGTGAGCCCGATGCCCGAGTCCTCGATACGCAGACCGGTGCCGTCCGCGTGCAGCCGGACCCTGGCCGGAGCGTCGGGCTGCACGGCACGGCGGGCGGTGATGGCGTCCACGGCGTTCTGCAGCAACTCGCGCAGATAGACCTTGGGACTCGAGTAGAGGTGATGGGAGAGCAGGTCCACCAGACCGCGCAGGTCGACCTGGAACGTATGAGGTGATTGAGGTGACTGAGGTGCCTGGGATGACTGCGAGGTCTGGGAGTCCATCGTCACAGCGCCGAGGGTGGGGGACTGACGACGGCGCGGGGTCGGGCGGTCCCGGTGGGGCGGCGACCGCGGGGCGAGCCGGAAGATGGGTCATCCTAGGCCGCGAGCCACCCCGCTGACCAGCAGATTTGCGAGACCTATACGGCGATGTCAGTGAGGTGGTGTGCAATGGATCTCGTGCCCGCACTGGAAGAACCGCTGAACAAGGTGCTCGGCCCCGCCACCGCGAAGGTGATGGCCGAGCACCTCGGCCTGCACACCGTCGGAGACCTGCTCCATCACTATCCGCGCAGGTACGAGGAGCGCGGTCAGCTCACCCACCTCGCCGATCTCCCCATGGACGAGCACGTCACGGTGGTGGCCCAGGTCGCCGACGCCCGACTGCACACCTTCGCCTCGGCCAAGGCGCCCCGCGGCAAGGGCCAGCGCCTGGAGGTGACGATCACCGACGGCAGCGGCCGCCTCCAACTGGTCTTCTTCGGCAACGGCGTGCACAAGCCCCACAAGGAACTCCTGCCGGGCACCCGGGCACTGTTCGCGGGCAAGGTCTCCGTCTTCAACCGCCGACTGCAACTGGCTCATCCGGCCTACGAGTTGCTGCGCGGCGAGGATGTGGCCGAGACGGTGGACAGCTGGGCGGGCGCGCTGATCCCGATCTACCCGGCCACCGCCAAGCTGGAGTCCTGGAAGATCGCCAAGTCGATCCAGACGGTGCTGCCGAGTGCCCAGGAGGCCCTCGATCCGCTGCCGGACGCGCTGCGCGAGGGCCGCTCCCTGGTCCCCCTGCCCGAGGCACTTCTCAAGATCCACCGGCCGCACACCAAGGCGGACATCGCCGACGCGCGCAACCGCCTCAAGTGGGACGAGGCCTTCGTCCTCCAGGTCGCCCTGGCCCGCCGACGCCACGCGGACGCGCAACTGCCCGCGGTGGCCCGGGTGCCGGCGTCCGACGGCCTGCTGAAGGCCTTCGACGCCGACCTCCCCTTCACGCTGACCGAGGGCCAGCAGAAGGTCTCGCGGGAGATCTTCGACGACCTGGCGACCGAACACCCCATGCACCGGCTGCTCCAGGGGGAGGTCGGTTCGGGAAAGACCCTGGTGGCGCTGCGCGCCATGCTCGCCGTCGTCGACGCGGGCGGTCAGGCCGCCATGCTGGCGCCCACCGAGGTGCTCGCCCAGCAGCACCACCGGTCGATCGTCGAGATGATGGGGGAGTTGGCCGAGGGCGGGATGCTGGGCGGCTCTGAGCAGGCCACCAAGGTCGTGCTGCTGACGGGCTCGATGGGGGCGGCGGCGCGGCGGCAGGCGCTGCTCGACCTCGTCACGGGAGAGGCCGGGATAGTGATCGGTACCCATGCGCTGATCGAGGACAAGGTGCAGTTCCACGATCTCGGGCTGGTCGTGGTGGACGAGCAGCACCGGTTCGGCGTCGAGCAGCGGGACGCGCTGCGCGGCAAGGGCAGGCAACCGCCGCATCTGCTGGTGATGACGGCCACGCCGATCCCGAGGACCGTCGCCATGACCGTGTTCGGCGACCTGGAGACCTCCGTCCTCGACCAGCTTCCGGCCGGCCGTTCCCCGATCGCCAGCCATGTGGTCCCGTCGGCCGACAAGCCGCACTTCCTTGCGCGCGCCTGGGAACGCGTGCGCGAGGAAGTCGGGAACGGCCACCAGGCGTATGTGGTGTGTCCCCGTATCGGGGACGACGAGGACGAGCCGAAGAAGGCGCGGAAGTCGCCGGAGGACGAGGCGGAGAAGCGCCCCCCGCTCGCCGTCCTCGACGTGGCCGGGCAACTTGCGAAGGGCCCCCTCCAGGGGCTGCGGGTCGAGGTGCTGCACGGCCGGATGCCGCCCGACGACAAGGACGCGGTGATGCGCAGGTTCGCCGCCGGCGGGACCGACGTCCTGGTCGCCACGACGGTCATCGAGGTCGGCGTGAACGTCCCGAACTCCACCGCGATGGTGATCATGGATGCCGACCGCTTCGGGGTCTCCCAACTCCACCAGCTGCGCGGCCGGGTCGGCCGTGGCTCGGCGCCCGGTCTCTGCCTCCTGGTCACCGACATGCCGGAGGCGAGCGCCGCACGTCAGCGGCTGAACGCCGTGGCCTCCACCCTCGACGGCTTCGAGCTCTCCCGCATCGACCTCGAACAGCGCCGCGAGGGCGACGTCCTCGGCCAGGCCCAGTCGGGCGCCCGCTCCTCGCTGCGCGTGCTCGCCGTCATCGACGACGAGGAGATCATCGCGGAGGCCCGCGAGGAGGCCGCCGCGGTGGTGGCCGCCGACCCGGAGCTGGAGCGCCTGCCCGGTCTGCGCACGGCACTGGACGCCCTGCTCGACGAGGACCGGGAGCAGTACCTGGACAAGGGGTGACCGAGCGGCGACGTCGCCCGGGCTGCGAGACTGGAGGAAAACACCCCGCATATGGCGCAGGGCACCGACCCCCACACCGACAAGGACCGAAGAGATGACCCGCGTGATCGCCGGCCGGGCCGGCGGACGCCGTCTGGCCGTCCCGCCGGGGAACGGCACCCGTCCCACGTCCGACCGGGCGCGCGAGGGCCTCTTCTCCACCTGGCAGTCGCTGCTCGGCGGTCCGTTGGCCGGCGAGCGCGTCCTGGACCTGTACGCCGGGTCGGGAGCCGTCGGTCTGGAGGCGCTGTCCCGAGGAGCGGGCCACAGCCTGCTCGTCGAGGCCGACGCCCGGGCCGTGCGTACCGTCCGTGAGAACGTCAAGGCGCTCGGGCTGCCGGGCGCCGAGGTCAGGGCGGGCAAAGCGGAACAGATCATCCACAGCCCGGCGCCGGCTCAGCCGTACGACATCGTCTTCCTGGACCCGCCGTACGCGGTCTCCGACGACGATCTTCGCGAGATTCTGCTCACACTCCGCGCCGGGGGCTGGCTCGGGGCCGAAGCCGTCGTCACCGTGGAGCGCAGCACCAGAGGCGGGGAATTCCGGTGGCCGGACGGCTTCGAAGCGGTCCGGGCCCGTCGTTACGGCGAGGGGACCTTTTGGTACGGTCGCGCCGCCTCTACGTGCGAAGACGCACGATGACCGGACCGGAGAGCGAGGGATCACAAGTGCGCCGCGCCGTCTGTCCCGGGTCGTTCGACCCGATCACCAACGGACACCTCGACATCATTGCCCGTGCGTCCCGGCTGTACGACGAGGTCTATGTCGCGGTGATGGTGAACCAGTCCAAGAAGGGCCTCTTCGAGGTCGACGAGCGGATCGAGCTGATCCGCCAGGTCACCGCCGACTACGCGAACGTCGTCGTGGAGTCCCATCACGGCCTCCTCGTCGACTTCTGCAAGCAGCGCGACATCCCCGCCATCGTCAAGGGTCTGCGCGCCGTCAGTGACTTCGACTACGAACTCCAGATGGCCCAGATGAACAACGGCCTGTCCGGCGTTGAGACCCTTTTCGTCCCCACCAACCCCACCTACAGCTTCCTGTCCTCCTCGCTGGTCAAGGAGGTGGCGGCCTGGGGCGGAGACGTCTCCCACCTGGTGCCCCCGGCCGTTCTGGAAGCCCTGGACAAGCGCCTCAGGAAGGACTGAGCGAGGCCGCGGAGCCCTCTGCGGAACCTGACAGTCCGTCACTCGGTGTCGGTCGGGGCGGAAGTGGTCGTAGAGTCGAACCGTCCGTCTTCATCACAGCTGTAGAGAGTGGCGAGCACACGGTGGACGTGCAGAAGAAGCTCGACGAGATCGTCTCGGTGGTCTCCGGCGCCCGGTCGATGCCCATGTCGGCCTCGTGCGTGGTCAACCGCGCCGAGCTGCTCTCGATGCTCGAGGAGGTACGCGCGGCGCTGCCCGACTCCCTGGCCGAGGCCCAGGAGCTGATCGGCGACCGTGAGCACCTGGTCGAGCGGGCCCGGCAGGAGGCCGAGCGGATCATCGAGGGCGCGCACGCCGAGCGCGGTTCGCTGATCTCCGACACCGAGGTCGCCCGCCGCTCCCAGAACGAGGCCGAGCGCATCCTCACCGAGGCCCGCCAGGAGGCCGAGGAGGTCCGCGCCGAGGCCGACGACTACGTCGACTCCAAGCTCGCCAACTTCGAGGTCGTCCTCACGAAGACGCTCGGCTCGGTCGGCCGCGGGCGGGAGAAGCTCCTCGGCACCGGTCCCGGTCTCGACGAGCAGGGCTACGAGGACGAGGACGCCCCCGAGCGCAGCCACGACCCCGAGACCCTGCGCCGTGACGCCGACGCCTACGTGGACACCAAGCTCGGCGCCTTCGAGGCCGTCCTCGCCAAGACCCTGGACGCCGTCGGCAAGGGCCGCCAGAAGCTGCACGGCCGGATCGCCACCGACGACCTCGGCGCGCTCGCCGACGACCCGAGGACCGTCCAGCACTCCAGCGACGCCGACTACCTGGCCGACCTCGCGGCCCTGTCGGACGCCCCGGCCCAGGCCCCGGCCGCCCCCGCCCAGGCGCCCGAGATCCCCGCCCAGCAGGCCGAACCGGCATACGCGCAGCAGCAGGACCCGTACGGCTATCAGCAGACGGACCAGTACGGCTATCAGCAGACGTACGCCCAGCAGGACGCCTACGGCTACCAGCAGGCCGATCCGTACGCCGCCTACCAGCAGCAGCAGATGCAGGGGTACGACCAGCAGGCCATGTACGGCCAGCAGCAGCAGGACCAGGGATACGCCCAGCCCGACGTCCTGGACGAGACCAGCCTCTTCGACACCGGCATGATCAGTGCCGAGCAGCTGCGTGCCTACGAACAGGGGCGCGGCGGTCACTGACCGTCCCCCGCGGGCGGGATCAGGGAGGGTCACGAACACCGGATTGGGCCGTGAGCGATAGGTCCAGTATCCTGGCTCTTCGGTCGCGCGTACCGTTCGCGATCAGAGCTGCCCGCGGATGGCGGAGCGGCACCCCCTGGAGTCAGAAGACCGAAAGCAGGAACGGCCCTGAACGCCCGCCTCGACCACCGCAAGCCCCTCGTGTTCGACACGCACGAGCTGGGGCGGCGTCCTGGTGCGCTGCAGCGCCTGACCAAGACGATCGAGGCTCCGAAGGACCTCGGTATCCAAGGGGTCGTCGGAGTGCCGGAAGGCGCCCCGGTGGAGCTCGAACTCCGACTCGAGTCGGTCATGGAAGGGGTGCTCGTCACAGGCACCGCCCGTGCATCGGCCGAGGGGGAGTGCGTAAGGTGTCTGGAGCCGCTCGGGCTGGAGCTCGAAGCGGACTTCCAGGAGCTGTTCTCGTACCCTGACGCCGACGACCGGGGCCGTGTGATCGCGGAGCCGGGCGACGACGCCGAGGACGACGAGGACAGGTTCTTCCTCGAGGACGGACTTTTCGACCTCGAACCTCTGCTGCGCGATGCGGTGGTGCTCGCACTGCCGATGCAGCCGGTGTGTCGGGAAGACTGCCCGGGCCTGTGCTCCGAGTGCGGAGTGCGGCTCGCGGACGACCCGGACCACCACCATGACGCCGTCGACATCCGTTGGGCGGCACTGCAGGGACTCGCCGGCACCATGACGGACGGCGAGAAGGACGAGATGAGCGGCGCCGAAGCGGGCGTCGACGAGAAGCAGGAGAAGTAGCCGTGGCTGTTCCGAAGCGGAAGATGTCGCGCAGCAACACGCGCCACCGCCGGTCGCAGTGGAAGGCTGCGGTCCCCACTCTGGTTGCGTGCGAGCGCTGCCACGAGCCCAAGCAGCAGCACATCGCGTGCCCGTCGTGCGGCACCTACAACAAGCGCCAGGTCCTCGAGGTCTGAGCGGCTGGTGAGAGGTGTGATGTCTGACGCCAAGGCGGACCCAAACGCCAAGAAAAAGGCGGAGAACACAGCCTCGTCCCACACGCTTCTGGAAGGGCGGCTCGGCTACAAGGTCGAGTCCGCCCTTCTGGTGCGTGCCCTGACTCATCGTTCGTACGCGTACGAGAACGGCGGTCTGCCGACGAACGAGCGACTGGAGTTCCTCGGGGACTCCGTGCTCGGCCTCGTCGTCACCGACACGCTGTACCGGACCCACCCGGACCTGCCCGAGGGCCAGCTGGCCAAGTTGCGGGCCGCGGTGGTCAACTCGCGTGCGCTTGCGGAGGTGAGTCGTGGGCTCGACCTCGGCTCCTTCATCCGGCTCGGCCGGGGTGAAGAGGGCACGGGCGGCAGGGACAAGGCTTCCATTCTGGCCGACACCCTTGAAGCGGTGATCGGCGCTGTCTATCTCGATCAGGGCCTGGATTCGGCGGGGGAGCTGGTGCACCGCCTGTTCGATCCGCTGATCGAGAAGTCCTCGAATCTCGGTGCCGGCCTGGACTGGAAGACCAGCCTCCAGGAGCTCACCGCGACCGAGGGGCTCGGCGTGCCCGAGTACCTGGTCACGGAGACCGGCCCGGACCACGAGAAGACCTTTACTGCTGCCGCCCGCGTCGGAGGCGTCTCGTACGGCACCGGCACCGGCCGCAGCAAGAAGGAGGCGGAGCAGCAGGCCGCGGAGTCGGCCTGGCGCTCCATCCGCACGGCCGCGGACGAGCGGGCCAAGGCGGAGGCCGAGGCGAAGGAGTCCCCCGACGGGGGCCCCGGCACTGCTTCGGCCCCGGCGGGCGATCCGGCCACAGCCTGAATCCTTCATCTTCACGGACCCCGCCCGGCGCATCCGCCGGGCGGGGTCCGCGTCGTAGGGCGGCTGGTTCACCGCTGTCGGTACGGCCGGCCGGAGCCCGCCGGAGGCCCGTGATCACGAGGTACCCTGCGGACGTCGTCCCTGTCCACCCTTCCGGAGGAACCGTGCCCGAGCTGCCCGAGGTCGAGGTCGTGCGGCGAGGCCTGGAGCGCTGGGTCGCCCACCGGACCGTCGCCGACGTGGACGTGCTGCACCCGCGCGCCGTGCGCCGGCACATCGCGGGCGGCGAGGACTTCGCGCACCGGCTGAAGGGACAGCTCCTCGGCACACCGAGCCGGCGCGGCAAGTACCTCTGGATCCCGGTGGAGACCACCGGCACCGCGATCCTGGCCCATCTCGGAATGAGCGGTCAGCTCCTTGTCCAGCCGCAGGAGGCCGCGCAGGAGAAGCACCTGCGCGTCCGCCTCCGCTTCGACGACGTCGTCGGCACCGAGCTGCGTTTTGTCGACCAGCGGACGTTCGGCGGTCTCTCACTGCACGACACCGGCGCCGACGGGCTGCCCGACGTCATCGCGCACATCGCCCGCGACCCCCTCGACCCGCTCTTCGACGACGAGGCCTTCCACGGGGCGCTGCGCCGCAAGCGCACGACCATCAAGCGGGCCCTGCTCGACCAGTCGCTGATCAGCGGCGTCGGCAATATCTACGCGGACGAGGCGCTGTGGCGCGCCCGCGTCCACTACGAGCGCCCCACCGCGAACTTCACCCGGCCGCGCACCGCCGAACTCCTCGGCCATGTACGGGACGTGATGAACGCCGCGCTCGCCGTGGGCGGCACGAGCTTCGACAGTCTCTATGTCAACGTCAACGGGGAGTCGGGCTACTTCGACCGGTCGCTGGACGCCTACGGCCGGGAGGGCGAGCCCTGCCGGCGCTGCACCACACCGATGCGCCGCCGCCCCTGGATGAACCGCTCCAGCTATTTCTGCCCCACCTGCCAGCGGACGCCGAGGGCCGTGCTGTAGCCGCGACGCCGTGGGATGAGCGTGCCGTGCACCGCGCCGCCGACCTGATCCGAACGACGGACCCTTAGCCGTCCCGCTTCTCGTCGTACCGGTGACGGGCGGCGAGCACCTCGTCCATGTGCCCCTCCAGGGAGCGGATGAGGGCCAGCAGACGCTCGGCGACCTCGTGGCCGAGCGGCGTGAGTTCGTAGTCGACGCGTGGCGGGTTCGTGGGCCGGGCCTCGCGGTGCACGAGGCCGTCGCGCTCCAGCGCGTGCAGGGTCTGGGACAGCATCTTCTCGCTGACCCCGTCGACCCGCCGCCTCAGCTCGTTGAACCGGAGCGAGCCCTCGTGCAGGGCTCCGAGCGTCAGTGCCCCCCAGCGGCCCGTGACGTGTTCCAGCGTGCCCCGTGACGGGCACGTCTTGGAGAAGACGTCGTACGGGAGGTCCCGCTCCTGCGCCGTGGTCATGCCCGCAGCGTACGCCACCACGACACTAACCGACAGAGTGCGCTAACCAAGGGACAGTGCACAGGGTGGGGTCACACCGGATGCCGTCGAGCGGCACCCTGCCCCGGACCGCAGTGGATCGCGACCTCTCGGAGGGAGAACCCACGACTGACGGCCCGGTCACGTCCCAGGACGGAACTCAGCCGACTGATCTGCGGGGTTCTCAGTAACCGAAGTCCTGCGTCCACCAAGGGCCGCCGTCCCCGAAGTGCACTCCCACGCCCAGCGTCTGGAAGTCGCAGTTCAGTATGTTCGCCCGGTGGCCGGGGCTGTTCATCCAGGCGACCATCACGTCCTGCGCGGTCGCCTGGCCGCGGGCTATGTTCTCGCCGCCCAGGTCGGTTATGCCGAGCGCCGCGGCGCGGTCCCAGGGGTCCTGGCCGCTGGGGTCGGTGTGGTCGAAGAAGCCCTGCGCCGCCATGGCCTCGCTGAACCCCTCCGCCAGCTTCTTCAGCGGGCCGTTCGGGGTCACCGGGCTGCAGCCCACCTTGGCGCGCTCGTCGTTGACCAGCTTGAGGACCGCGACCGCGGCCGCTCCCTCGGCGGTCACCTTCGCCGGAGGCGTGGTCTGCGGCTCGGTCGTCTCCTGCTGCACCGGAGGCGCGGCCGTCGCCGTCTTCGTCGCGGTCGGAGCCGGTGCCTTCGAGGGCTCCTCGGCCGGCGCCGAGGGGGCGGCCGAGGTGGACGGAGGCGGCGTGGTCGGCGCGGCCGCGCGGTCGTCGTCGCGGCTCGTGGAGGTGGACCCGCGGTCGTCGGCGCTGCCGCTCGTGCCGCCCTGCTCGGTCGCGAAGCCGGACGGAGCGGCGCCCCCCGCCTGCGGGCCACCGGCGTCCCCGCTCACGGTGAACTGCTTGGCGCCCGGCAGCACCCCGGCGGCGACCGCCACGGTACCGAGCGCGACGGCCGCGGAGACTCCCAGCAGACCCGTGCGCACCGGGGTCGCGGCCTTCTTCCTGCGGTGCGAGCGGGTCGCGAGCCGATCCGCTTCCAGCACCGCGGCGAAGCCGTACAGGTTCTCCGGCCCGTAATCCTCCGTGGAGATCTGGTGCTTCTGCGTGACTTCGGTGGCGCGGCCCCCCGTGGCGGCGCGTCCGGCGGCGGAGCGTCGGTGGCGTCCCATCTGCTGGCCTTCCTGGTCTTGCGGTCAGCGCAACTCACTCGATCGAGTGAGTTTCACATGAGCTTCATATGGATGGGGACGCTACCGCATGGCGCAAGGGGAGGAAGTGCCCACAGTGACATTGGCCGGTTAGCGTGCACCCATGAACGACGAAGCGCGGCTTGTGGCATGGGTGCGCGGACGTGTCCAGGGCGTGGGTTTCCGCTGGTACACGCGGGCCAAGGCGCTGGAGATCGGTGGCCTGCGCGGCTTCGCCTCCAATCTCGACGACGGTCGGGTCCAGGTGGTGGCGGAGGGGTCGCGGCACGGATGCGAGGTCCTGCTGGGCTGGCTCCGGGGCGACGACACACCCGGGCGTGTAGACGGAGTGACTGAGATTTGGGACACCCCGCGCGGCGGATACGAGGGCTTCGCGATTCGCTGAGCCATGACCGGGTGACCGTCCCGCACAAGCGGACGGACATGCCACTGGTACCTGCCCGAAGCAGAAAGAGCCTGGTGGTTGCCAAGAAACGCCGGGCGTGGCAGGCTCCGCAGATAAGGATGATCTCCACACCCGCAGGGGCCCTTGGGAGCCGCAGCGTCACCCACCCGGGGGAGCGCGCGCACGGGTCGCCCCCGACGCAGGGTGTGATCGTGTTGACCGTCAAACTTTTTGGTGAGACGCTGAAAGCCCCGCGCACCTTAGCTGTTTGGCATGTAAGAACGGCGCAGAACTCAACAGTGCCAAGCATCGCGGGTGCGAATCCCTCACGACCCACACCGCATCGGTCGGTCACTCAGTGTGGAGGACCATCCATCATGGCAAAGGCGCTTCTCGGTTACGTCGGCGGCTCCGACCCGCGACTCCTCGCCGAGATGCGACGGCTCCAGCAGCGCGTCCAGGAGCTCGAGTCCGAGCTCGGACGGATCCAGGCGGAGAACGACGCGCTGACGGCTGCCGCTTCTCACGACAGGATCATGGAGAGCGTCGACGCACACCAGGCGGAGCCTGCGCTCACCTGATCACTGCATCGCTCCACGAAGGCACCCGCAGTGGTTGGGCAGCCCCTATCAACCGCTCAGTTGTCAGAGTTGCAAGGGACGCCTCGGCGTCCCTTCTTTCTTGCCCCCGTACACCCCTTCAGTCTTCTTAACGGATGGTGTGCCCTGCGCGTTCACGGGTGAAACCGCGGGTTCATGGAGTGAGATACCGGGCGGAAGGTAGAGTCCAGCGGCGTGCACCTCAAGGCCCTGACCCTTCGCGGCTTCAAGTCGTTCGCTTCGGCCACCACGCTCCGGTTCGAGCCGGGGATCACCTGTGTGGTGGGCCCGAACGGCTCGGGCAAGTCCAATGTCGTGGACGCGCTCAGCTGGGTCATGGGCGAGCAGGGGGCCAAGTCGCTGCGCGGCGGCAAGATGGAGGACGTCATCTTCGCCGGCACCACCGGGCGCCCCCCGCTCGGCCGCGCCGAGGTCTCACTGACCATCGACAACAGCGACGGGGCCCTCCCGATCGAGTACGCCGAGGTCACCATCACGCGGATCATGTTCCGCAACGGCGGCAGCGAGTACCAGATCAACGGTGACACGTGCCGTCTGCTCGACATCCAGGAGCTCCTCTCCGACTCCGGCATCGGCCGCGAGATGCACGTGATCGTCGGCCAGGGCCAGCTCGACTCCGTGCTGCACGCCGATCCCATGGGCCGCCGCGCCTTCATCGAAGAGGCCGCGGGCGTGCTCAAGCACCGCAAGCGCAAGGAGAAGGCCCTCCGGAAGCTGGACGCCATGCAGGTGAACCTCGCCCGCGTCCAGGACCTCACCGACGAACTGCGCCGCCAGCTCAAACCGCTGGGACGGCAGGCGGCGGTCGCCCGCCGGGCGGCGGTGATCCAGGCCGATCTCCGGGACGCCCGGCTGCGGCTGCTCGCCGACGATCTCGTACGGCTGAGGGAGGGGCTCAAGGCCGAGATCGCGGACGAGGCGGCGCTCAAGGAGCGCAAGGAGGCCGCCGAGGCCGAACTGAAGAAGGCACTGCAGCGCGAGGCGCTCCTGGAGGACGAGGTCCGGCAGCTGACGCCGCGTCTGCAGCGCGCCCAGCAGACCTGGTACGAGCTGTCGCAGCTCGCGGAGCGGGTGCGCGGCACGATCTCGCTCGCCGACGCCCGGGTGAAGAGCGCCACCTCGGCGCCCCCGGAGGAACGGCGTGGACGCGACCCCGAGGACATGGAGCGCGAGGCGGAGCGCATTCGTGAGCAGGAGGCCGAACTGGAGGCCGCCCTCGAGGCGGCCGAGCGCGCGCTGGACGACACCGTCGCGCACCGGTCCGAACTGGAGCGCGAACTCGCGATCGAGGAGCGGCGGCTGAAGGACGCGGCCCGCGCCATCGCCGACCGCCGTGAGGGCCTCGCCCGGCTGAACGGCCAGGTCAACGCGGCCCGTTCGCGGGCCGCCTCCGCGCAGGCCGAGATCGACCGCCTCGCCGCCGCCCGGGACGAGGCACAGGAACGCGCCGCCGTCGCCCAGGAGGAGTACGAGACGCTGAAGGCCGAGGTCGACGGCCTCGACGCGGATGACGCCGACCTGGCCGAGCAGCACGAGGCAGCGAAGCAGGCCCTCGCCGGTGCGGAAGCCGCCCTGTCGGCCGCTCGCGAGGCGGCCACCACCGCCGAACGCCGGCGCGCCGCGGTCGCGGCCCGCCACGAGGCGCTCGCCCTGGGCCTGCGCCGCAAGGACGGCACGGGCGCCCTGCTCGACGCGAAGGACCGTCTCACCGGTCTGCTCGGTCCCGCGGCCGAGCTGCTCTCCGTGACCCCGGGGCATGAGGTGCCGCTCGCGGCCGCCTTCGGTGCGGCCGCGGACGCCGTCGCGGTCACCACACCGGGTGCCGCGGCCGAGGCGATCCGGCTGCTGCGCAAGCAGGACGCGGGGCGGGCGGCCCTGCTGCTGAGCGGCGCCCCCGACGACGTACCGGAGCAGGAACCCGCCCCCGGGGGCGTGCACGCGGCCGATCTGGTCCGTGGTCCCGCCGAGCTGATGTCCGCCGTGCGGCGGCTGCTGCGCGGCGTCGTCGTGGTGGGCAGCCTCGAGGACGCCGAGGAGCTCGTCCACAGGCGGCCCGATCTGACCGCCGTCACCGCCGAGGGCGATCTCCTCGGGGCGCATTTCGCGCACGGCGGCTCCGCCGGTGCGCCCAGTCTGCTCGAGGTGCAGGCCTCCGTCGACGAGGCCGCCGCCGAGCTGGAGGAACTCGCTGTCAGATGCGAAGAGCTGACCGAGGAGCAGCGGCAGGCGGGCGAGCGGCGCAGGGAGTGCGCCGCGCTCGTCGACGAGGTGGGGGAGCACCGGCGCGCTGCCGAGCGCGAGAGGTCCTCCGTCGCCCAGCAGCTCGGGCGGCTGGCCGGCCAGGCACGCGGTGCCGCGGGAGAGGCCGAGCGCTCCACCGCGGCCGCCGCCCGGGCGCAGGAGGCCCTGGAGAAGGCTCTGGGAGAGGTCGAGGAACTCGCCGAGCGGCTCGCCGTCGCCGAGGAGATGCCGGTGGAGGAGGAGCCCGACACCTCCGTGCGGGACCGGCTCGCCGCCGACGGGGCGAACGCGCGTCAGACCGAGATGGAGGCCAGGCTCCAGGTCCGTACGCACGAGGAGCGGGTCAAGGGGCTGGCCGGACGCGCCGACTCCCTCGACCGGGCCGCCCGCGCCGAACGGGAGGCCCGCGCCCGCGCCGAACAGCGCCGGGCCCGGCTGCGGCACGAGGCCGCCGTCGCGGAGGCCGTCGCCTCCGGCGCCCGGCAGCTCCTCGCACATGTCGAGATCTCCCTGGGCCGGGCGGAGGCCGAGCGCACCGCCGCGGACGCCGCCAAGACCCGTCGCGAGCAGGAGCTCGCCACCGCCCGCACCGAGGGCCGCGACCTGAAGTCCGAGCTCGACAAGCTCACGGACTCCGTCCATCGCGGTGAGGTGCTCGGCGCCGAGAAGCGGCTGCGCATAGAGCAACTCGAGACCAAGGCGCTGGAGGAACTCGGTGTCGAGGCGGCCGGGCTGATCGCCGACTACGGTCCTGACCAGCCGGTACCGCCGTCGCTGCCCGCCGAGGGCGAGGAGCTGCCCGAGGACCCCGAGCACCCGCGCAACCAGCCGCGCCGCTTCGTCCGCGGCGAGCAGGAGAAGCGGCTTAAGGCCGCGGAGCGCGCCTATCAGCAGCTCGGCAAGGTCAACCCGCTCGCGCTGGAGGAGTTCGCGGCGCTGGAGGAGCGTCACAAGTTCCTCAGCGAACAGCTCGAGGACCTCAAGAAGACCCGTGCCGACCTGCTTCAGGTCGTGAAGGAGGTCGACGAGCGCGTCGAGCAGGTCTTCACCGAGGCCTACCGGGACACCGCACGAGAGTTCGAGGGCGTCTTCAGTCGGCTCTTCCCCGGCGGCGACGGGCGGCTCGTGCTGACCGACCCGGACAACATGCTCACCACGGGTGTCGACGTCGAGGCGCGGCCGCCGGGCAAGAAGGTCAAGCGGCTCTCGCTGCTCTCCGGCGGCGAGCGGTCGCTGACCGCCGTCGCGCTGCTCGTGTCCATCTTCAAGGCGCGTCCCAGCCCCTTCTACGTCATGGACGAGGTCGAGGCCGCCCTCGACGACACCAACCTGCAGCGGCTGATCCGCATCATGCAGGAGCTGCAGGAGGCCTCGCAGCTGATCGTGATCACGCACCAGAAGCGCACGATGGAGGTGGCCGACGCGCTGTACGGCGTCTCCATGCAGGGCGACGGTGTGTCGAAGGTCATCTCCCAGCGGCTGCGCTAGCCGGGTGCGACCTGCAACGGTCCTCCGCGTATGACGCGTTGAGTTCAACTACTGAACGCTATGGGCACACTCCCGGGGTAAAAATTCACAGCTACCCGACTATTGACTTCGAAACTTGAAGGCATAGTCTCTGCAACGTTGCTTTTACCTTCAGGTCTCGCTACCTGACAGGGCTCACCCCCCACCCCCGGCGACGTTGCCGGTGGCCCGAGGAGTTACACACGTGACCAGCACAGCGCAGGCGCCTAAGCCAGGAGCCGGGATGGCTCACCCCGATCATCTCGGGCACGTCATCTTCATCGCGGCGGCGGCCGCGATGGGCGGCTTCCTCTTCGGCTACGACAGTTCCGTGATCAACGGCGCCGTCGAGGCCATCCGGACCCGGTACGACATCGGGTCCGCCGCGCTGGCCCAGGTCATCGCCGTCGCCCTGATCGGCTGCGCCATCGGTGCCGCCACCGCCGGCCGCATAGCCGACCGCATCGGCCGCATCCGGTGCATGCAGATCTCCGCCGTCCTCTTCACCGTCAGCGCCGTCGGTTCCGCGCTGCCCTTCGCGCTGTGGGACCTCGCCCTGTGGCGCATCGTCGGCGGCTTCGCGATCGGCATGGCCTCCGTGATCGGCCCCGCCTACATCGCCGAGGTCGCTCCCCCGGCCTACCGCGGCCGGCTCGGCTCCTTCCAGCAGGCGGCGATCGTCGTCGGCATCGCCATTTCGCAGCTGGTCAACTGGGGTCTGCTGAACGCCGCGGGCGGCGACCAGCGCGGCAAGCTGATGGGCCTGGAGGCCTGGCAGGTCATGCTGGGCGTCATGGTCGTCCCGGCCGTCCTGTACGGTCTGCTCTCCTTCGCCATCCCCGAGTCCCCGCGCTTCCTGCTCTCCGTCGGCAGGCGTGAGCGCGCCCGGGAGATCCTCGCCGAGGTCGAGGGCAAGAACGCCGACCTGGACGCCCGCGTCGCCGAGATCGAGCACGCCATGAAGAGCGAGCACAAGTCGGCCTTCAAGGACCTGCTGGGCGGAGGCTTCTTCTTCAAGCCGATCGTCTGGATCGGCATCGGTCTGTCCGTCTTCCAGCAGTTCGTCGGCATCAACGTCGCGTTCTACTACTCCTCGACGTTGTGGCAGTCGGTCGGCGTCGACCCGGCGGACTCCTTCTTCTACTCGTTCACGACGTCGATCATCAACATCGTCGGCACCGTGATCGCGATGATCTTCGTGGACCGCATCGGCCGCAAGCCGCTCGCGATCATCGGTTCGGTCGGCATGGTGGTCGGCCTCGCCCTGGAGGCCTGGGCGTTCTCCTCCCACCTCGTCGACGGCAGGCTCCCGAGCACCCAGGGCTGGGTGGCCCTGGTCGCCGCGCATGTGTTCGTCCTCTTCTTCGCCCTGTCCTGGGGCGTGGTCGTCTGGGTCATGCTCGGCGAGATGTTCCCGAACAGGATCCGCGCCGCCGCCCTGGGTGTGGCCGCCGCCGCCCAGTGGATCGCCAACTGGGCCATCACCGCGAGCTTCCCGTCGCTGGCCGACTGGAACCTCTCCGTTACCTACGTGATCTACGCGGTCTTCGCCGCGCTCTCCATCCCGTTCGTCCTGAAGTTCGTGAAGGAGACGAAGGGCAAGGCGCTGGAGGAGATGGGCTGACCCATCGCTTCGAGCTCGAGGAGAAGGGCCAAGTCCCCGCTGCCCCTCTCCTCGAACCCCGTCGCCGCCCGGCTCGGCCCTTGCCCGAGCCGGGCGGCGCGTTGTACGGACGGGTCCGCCCGGCCGCACCGGGGCCCGGCGACCACAGACGGTCAGTCCTCCAGCCTCGGCAGCACGCTCTCGCAGAACAGACGCAGGCTGCGCCAGCCCTCGTCCACCGGCATCCCGCCGGACAGCGGGTGCAGAACGTGGTTGTCCAGACCGAGGGCCACGCACGCGTCGGGGGTGAGGATGCGGTAGACGCCCTCCGCCCGCAGCTCCTCCACGGTGGTGGCCGCCGACTTCACGGCCGAGCGGACGCCGCCGGACTGCCAGGAGGCGTATGTGCGCGCCTCGTGCAGGAAGTGCCGGCCGTAGAGGGCCCACGCCCGGTCCGGGTCCTCCGCGATGTGCAGCAGCGGGGTCTCGGCCGCGGGCATCATCGTCCAGCCCTCGGTGCCGTACTCGACAAGCCGCTCCTTGTAGTACGACTCCAGCTCCGGCAGGTGGGCGCTCGGGAAGAACGGGAGGCCGAGGCGGGCGGCGCGGCGGGCCGCGGCCTTCGAGGAGCCGCCGACGAGCAGCAGGGGGTGGGGCTCGGTGCACGGGCGCGGGGTGACGCGCACGGTACGGCCGCGGAACGGGAACTCCTCGCCGGTCCACGCCTTCAGCAGGGTCTCGAGGAGCTCGTCCTGAAGCCTGCCGCGTGCCTTCCAGTCGACGTCGAAGATGGCGTACTCCTCGGGCCGGTAGCCGATCCCGGCGACGGTGACCAGCCTGCCGCCGCTGAGCAGGTCCAGTACGGCGATCTCCTCGGCCAGGCGCAGCGGATCGTGCAGCGGGCCGATCGCCGCGGAGACGGTCACCGCGAGCCTGCGGGTCGCGCCGAAGACCGCTCCGGCGAAGACGAACGGCGAGGGCAGCCAGTTGTTCGCCACCCCGTGGTGTTCCTCCGTCTGGACGGTGGTGACCCCCCGCTCGTCGGCGTACGCGGCCATCTCCAGGGCGGCCCGATAGCGGGTGCTCAGCGACGCGGGTGCGGCGTCGGGCTCGACGAGGTTGAAACGTACGACCGTGACGGGCATGGTGGGTCCCCTTCGCCTTGGCCGGGCAGGGTGTGCGGGGGGACGTTATCTGACGGTGCGTCAGACATCCAGGGATGCGTGACCCGAAACCGCTGCCGCGTGCGGCGGCACGGACGGTCGACGGTAGTTGTGATCGCGCGCCCGAGGGGCACCCGGCGGTCCGGGGCCGGACCGCGGACCGGACCGGCCCGGCGGGGCCGGTGAGACCCCGCGCGTAGAACGAACGGCCGAGCGGTAGGTCACGCCATACTGGACGGGTTATGGAAATCGTCATCCTTGCTGTAGTCATCGCCGTGGTCGTGATCGGCGCGCTCGGCGGGCTCCTCATCGGCAGTCGGCGCCGGAAGTCGCTGCCTCCGGCGCCCCCGAAGACGCCCGACATCACCGCCCCTCCGGCCGAGCCGCACGTAGGCGAAGAGGCCGAGACACCGCGCGACGAGGAGCGCCGGACGATCGAGGAGGTGGACCTCCCAGGAGGTTCCGCCCCCGTAGTCGTCGAGGAGCCGCCCACCGTCGAGGCGCCCCCGATCGAGATCCCCGAGCCCACCGCCGGCCGCCTGGTCCGGTTGCGGGCCCGGCTGTCCCGCTCGCAGAACGCGCTCGGCAAGGGGCTGCTCACGCTGCTGTCCCGCGAGCACCTCGACGACGAGACCTGGGAGGAGATCGAGGACACGCTGCTCACCGCCGATGTCGGCGTGCAGCCCACCCAGGAACTGGTCGAGCGGCTGCGCGAGCGTGTGAAGGTGCTCGGCACCCGCACGCCCGCGGAGTTGCGCGGGCTGCTGCGTGAGGAACTGCTCACGCTCGTCGGCACCGACATGGACCGCGTCGTCCGGACCGAGCCCGAGAGCACCAAGCCCGGCATCGTGATGGTCGTCGGGGTGAACGGCACCGGCAAGACCACCACCACCGGCAAGCTCGCCCGCGTCCTCGTGGCCGACGGACGCACCGTCGTCCTCGGTGCCGCCGACACCTTCCGCGCCGCCGCCGCCGATCAGCTGCAGACCTGGGGCGAGCGGGTGGGTGCCTATACCGTGCGCGGCCCTGAGGGCGGCGACCCCGCCTCCGTCGCCTTCGACGCGGTCAAGGAGTGCAAGGAGATGGGCTACGACGTCGTGCTCATCGACACCGCGGGCCGGCTGCACACCAAGACCGGCCTCATGGACGAGCTCGGCAAGGTCAAGCGCGTCGTGGAGAAGCACGCCCCGCTCGACGAGGTGCTGCTGGTGCTCGACGCCACGACCGGGCAGAACGGTCTTGTCCAGGCGCGCGTCTTCGCCGAGGTCGTCGACATCACCGGCATCGTGCTCACCAAGCTCGACGGCACGGCGAAGGGCGGCATCGTGGTCGCGGTCCAGCGCGAGCTGGGCGTGCCGGTCAAGTTGGTGGGTCTCGGCGAGGGCGCCGACGACCTGGCCCCGTTCGAGCCGGAGGCGTTCGTGGATGCGCTTATCGGCGACTGACGGCTCCCACGAGGCGCACGGTCGCCTCACCGCAGTAGGCGATCAGGGCCCCACTCCATGGTGCGAACGGAGTGGGGCCCTTCTGTTTCCGCTGTGCCGGAGACGCGGCCGGCTCAGGCGCGTGAGCGGTGTGCCAGATAGGCGAGGGTGCCGATCAGCAGGCGCGCGGCCGGTGGATGGGTCGCCGAGTCGAGGGCGGGGGAGCGCAGCCAGCGAACGGGGCCGAGGCCGGCGCGGTCCGAGGGCGGGGCGGTGATGTGCGCGCCGGGGCCGAGCGCGTGCAGGTCGAGGTCGGTGTCGTCCCACGCCATCCGGTACAGCAAATCGGGCAGTTCGGCCGCGGAGCCCGGGGCGACGAAGAAGTGGGCGCGGCCCTCCGGGGTCGCCGTCACAGGGCCGAGGGGGAGGCCCATGCGCTCCAGCCGGACGAGGGCGCGCCGTCCGGCCGCCTCCGCGACCTCGATCACGTCGAACGCCCGGCCGACCGGCAGCATCACCGCGGCGCCCGGGACCTCCGCCCAGGCCCGGGTCGCCTCGTCGAGCGTGGAGCCCGCGCCGACGACCGGCGCGAAGTCCAGTGGATGCGCACCCGGCCTGGTGCAGTCGCTCCTGCCGCACGAGCAAGTTCCCGCGACCGCCCGGGCCCCGGGCACCACGTCCCAGCCCCACAGGCCGGTGTACTCGGCCACGACCGTGCACTCCGAGGAGCGGCCCCGGCGCCGAGCGCCGGGCCTGATTTCGCGGATCGCCCGCGTGCCGCCGATCGTGAAGCCCATGCCCCCTCCAACGGGTCCGACGCGCTGGTGGTTACGCGGCGAAACGGGAACGTGACTCCGAGTGCCCGATCCGCTTGTGGCCGCCGTGTGGTCCGAACGGCGTCCGGGTGCATGCCGGGTGGTGCGTACGGTCGCGTGCGCCGGTGAGTGCACCGCTCCATCCGCCGCCGGCTGTCATGTGTCAAGTGAATCGTGCCGAGGCCACAGTGAGTTCATTCGAAGGGGTGGCGAATGGTGGCGTTTCTGGAATCACCATGGCTGGGTGCGTGATCGTAGGATTACTTTGAGTGCACAAACCCTGGGGATGCACGCACTCGTGGGTATGCCGGGGGCAAGCAGGTTCCCGTCCGGCGAGTGAGAACCGGCGGACGCGGGACCGTATTCAACGGCATTCTGGTAGGGCTTTGCGCACACAGCGCACAAGTGGTTTGAAGGATGGGGGCGTTCCGGTGGGCGACAACGGCGGAGGCGGTACGAACGCTGACAAGCGCCCCAATGAGCTGCTCGGCTCATGGTTCGCGCGCAGCGGCTGGTCGAAGGGCGAGCTGGCGCGTCAAGTGAACCGGCGTGCCCGTCAGTTGGGTGCCAACCACATCTCCACCGACACCTCGCGGGTGCGCCGCTGGCTGGACGGGGAGAACCCGCGCGAGCCGATCCCGAGGATCCTCTCGGAGCTGTTCTCCGAGCGCTTCGGCTGTGTGGTCGCCGTCGAGGACATCGGGCTGCGCACCGCCCACCAGTCACCCTCCGTGTCCGGCATCGACCTGCCGTGGACGGGACCGCAGACGGTCGCGCTGATCAGCGAGTTCTCGCGCAGCGACCTGATGCTGGCGCGGCGCGGCTTCCTCGGCAGCTCGCTGGCCCTGTCCGCGGGCCCGGCCCTCATCGAACCCATGCAGCGCTGGCTCGTGCCGGGCCCCGCCGCCCCGCGCGAGGACCCCGAGTCCGCCCCCGGGCGCGGCCGCGGCCGGCTGTCCAAGCCCGAGCTCGACCTCCTCGAGACCACCACCGTGATGTTCCGCAAATGGGACGCCCAGTGCGGGGGCGGTCTGCGCCGCAAGGCCGTCGTCGGCCAGCTCCACGAGGTGACCGACCTGCTGCAGGAGCCGCAGACCGAGGCCACCGCAAGGCGGCTGTTCAAGGTCGCCGCGGAGCTCGCCGAGCTGGCCGGCTGGATGAGCTACGACGTCGGACTTCAGCCCACCGCGCAGAAGTACTTCGTCCTCGCGCTGCACGCCGCCAAGGAGGCGGGCGAGAAGCCGCTCGGCTCGTACATCCTCTCCAGCATGAGCCGCCAGATGATCCATCTCGGCCGGCCCGACGACGCCCTGGAACTCATCCATCTGGCGCAGTACGGCAGCCGGGACTGCGCGAGCCCGCGGACCCAGTCGATGCTGTATGCGATGGAGGCGCGCGCCTACGCGAACATGGGTCAGCCCGGCAAGTGCAAGCGCGCCGTCCGGATGGCCGAGGACACCTTCGCCGACGTGCTCGAGTGCGACGAGCCCGAGCCCGACTGGATCCGCTTCTTCTCCGAGGCCGAGCTCTACGCCGAGAACTCCCACTCGTTCCGTGATCTGGCCTATGTCGCGGGCCGCAGTCCCACGTACGCCTCCCTCGCCGAGCCCTTGATGCGGCAGGCCGTCGAGCGCTTCGCCGACGACAGCGAGCACCAGCGGTCGTACGCCCTCAATCTCATCGGCATGGCGACCGTGCATCTCCTTCAGCGTGAGCCCGAGGAGAGCGCGGTGCTGGCCAGGCGGTCCATGGAGATCGCGAAGAAGGTGCGGTCCGAACGCGTCAATACGCGTATCCGAAAGACCGTCGACACGGCTGTACGCGATTTCGGTGATCTTTCGGACGTCGTCGAACTGACCGACCATCTCGCCACCCATCTGCCGGAGACCGCCGACGCGGTCTGACCCCCCGGGCCCACTCGGTCCAAGGGCCCCCTGGGACCCCGGCCGCGGCCGCCATCCCGAACCGCCCGACTCGGCTCCCCCATGCCAGGTCATCGGATGGCCGTCGCGGTCGGCCTGCTTTTCCGCCACCGCTGCACCGCGCACCCGACGGCACCCGGTCGGCCCGGGACGCGCGCACGCCGAGGGGCGTGAAGCCGCGTCCTCGTCGAGGATTGCGTCACGAAAACGATCGATATGGTCAGCAGCCGGTAGTTCATCAAGGCGTAACACGCCCGGCGCCTTCGTCACTGCGGTGAAACATCGAGGGGCTTTCACGGAAACGGCGCTGCGCCAGTCTCATGGCGCATAACCGGCCCACCCCTCACTGATCCGGACCGCTCAGGCTTCGCCCGCACGGGGCCGTACCAACCGACGAGGAGACGCCGATGGCACCAGCCGCCATCATGCTTGCGGCGGACGCACCCAAGCTGTCGTCCGCCAACACAGGATTCATGCTGATCTGCTCCGCCCTGGTGATGCTCATGACCCCGGGCCTGGCCTTCTTCTACGGAGGCATGGTCCGCGTCAAAAGCACCCTGAACATGCTGATGATGAGCTTCATCAGCCTGGGGATCGTCACCATCCTGTGGGTGCTCTACGGCTTCTCCCTGGCCTTCGGCACCGACAAGGGATCGATCGTCGGCTGGACCTCCGACTGGGTCGGTTTCAGCGGCATCGGCACGATGGACCTCTGGCCCGGATACACCATCCCGGTCTTCGTCTTCGCCGTCTTCCAGCTGATGTTCGCCATCATCACGCCCGCCCTGATAAGCGGCGCCCTGGCGGACCGCGTGAAGTTCTCCGCCTGGGCGCTGTTCCTGGTGCTGTGGGTCACGATCGTGTACTTCCCGGTCGCCCACTGGGTCTGGGGAACCGGCGGCTGGGCCTATGAGCTCGGTGTGATCGACTTCGCCGGCGGTACGGCCGTCCACATCAACGCGGGCGCCGCGGCGCTCGGCGTCATCCTGGTCATCGGCAAGCGCGTCGGATTCAAGAAGGACCCGATGCGTCCGCACAGCCTCCCACTGGTCATGCTCGGCGCCGGCCTCCTGTGGTTCGGCTGGTTCGGCTTCAATGCCGGCTCCTGGCTCGGCAACGACGACGGCGTCGGTCCGCTGATGTTCGTCAACACCCAGATCGCCACCGCGGCCGCCATGCTGGCCTGGCTCGCCTACGAGAAGATCCGCCACGGTGCTTTCACCACGCTGGGCGCCGCCTCCGGCGCCGTGGCCGGCCTGGTCGCGATCACCCCGTCCGGCGGTGCGGTCTCCCCGCTCGGTGCGATCGCGGTCGGCGCCATCGCCGGTGTCGCGTGTGCCGCGGCGGTGGGCCTGAAGTTCCGGTTCGGTTTCGACGACTCGCTCGACGTCGTCGGTGTCCACATGGTCGGTGGTGTCATCGGCTCCCTGCTCATCGGCTTCTTCGCCAGCGGCAAGGGCCAGTCCGACGTCAAGGGCATCTTCTACGGCGGCGGCCCCGATCAGCTCTGGAAGCAGTGCGCCGGTGTCTTCGCGGTGCTGGCCTACTCCCTGGTGGTCTCCGCGGTTCTCGCCTTCCTCCTCGACAAGACCATCGGCATGCGTGTCACCGAGGACGAGGAGGTGTCCGGCATCGACCAGGCCGAGCACGCCGAGACCGCCTACGACTTCAGCGGTGCCGGCGGTGGGATCGTCGGCTCCGCCACCTCGGTCCTGGCCGCCGCGCAGAGCAAGAAGGTGGACGCATGAAGCTCATCACCGCCGTCGTGAAGCCCCACCGGCTCGACGAGATCAAGGAGGCCCTGCAGGCCTTCGGGGTGCACGGCCTGACAGTCACCGAGGCGAGCGGTTACGGTCGTCAGCGGGGACACACCGAGGTCTACCGGGGCGCCGAGTACACGGTCGATCTGGTCCCCAAGATCCGCATCGAGGTGCTGGCCGAGGACGACGACGCCGAACAGCTGATCGACGTCATCGTCAAGGCGGCCCGTACCGGCAAGATCGGGGACGGCAAGGTCTGGTCCCTCCCGGTGGAGACGGCGGTCCGGGTCCGGACCGGCGAGCGCGGGCCGGACGCGCTGTAAGGCACCAAGGAACAGGAGTCGCCGGGTGACGAGTACGGACGTACGTACGGAAGCAGAGGGCTCGGAACCCGGCGGCTACGCGGCGGCCCGGCTGCGTCTCCTCCAGGAGGGGGCGGAGTCCGGGCCGCCGCGCCGTTCGGCCCTGGCGAAGCTGACGGACGACTGGCTCGCCCAGCTGTTCACCGCCGCGGCCGCAGGGCTGAGCGGTGTCGCCCTGGTCGCGGTCGGCGGCTACGGGCGCGGCGAGCTGTCCCCGCGCAGCGACCTCGATCTGCTTCTGCTGCACGACGGCGGCGACACCAAGGAGGTCGCCGCGCTCGCCGACCGCCTGTGGTACCCCGTCTGGGATCTCGGCATCGCCCTGGACCACTCCGTGCGCACTCCGGCGGAGGCCCGCAGGACCGCGGGGGAGGACCTCAAGGTGCAGCTCGGCCTGCTGGACGCGCGGCATCTGGCGGGCGACCTCGGGCTGACCGCGGGCCTGCGCACCGCCGTCCTCGCCGACTGGCGCAACCAGGCGCCGAAACGCCTTCCCCAGCTGAGGGAGCTGTGCGCCGAGCGGGCCGAGCGGCAGGGCGAACTGCAGTACCTCCTGGAACCCGACCTCAAGGAGGCGCGAGGCGGGCTGCGTGACGCCACGGCGCTGCGCGCGGTGGCCGCCTCCTGGCTAGCGGACGCCCCGCGCGAGGGACTGGCCGACGCCCGGCGCAGACTGCTCGACGTGCGGGACGCGCTGCATCTGGCCACCGGGCGCGCCACGGACCGGCTGTCCCTGCAGGAGCAGGACCAGGTCGCCGCCGAGCTCGGCCTGCTGGACGCCGACACGCTGCTGCGCCAGGTCTACGAGGCGGCGCGTGTCATCTCGTATGCGAGCGATGTGACCTGGCGCGAGGTGGGGCGCGTCCTGAAGTCGCGGGCCGTGCGGCCTCGGCTGCGGGCCATCCTCGGCGGTGGCAAGCCGGTCGTCGAGCGGTCCCCGCTGGCCGAAGGCGTGGTGGAACAGGACGGCGAGGTCGTGCTCGCCCGCACCGCCCGTCCGGAGCGCGACCCCGTGCTGCCCCTGCGCGCCGCGGCGGCCGCCGCCCAGGCCGGTCTTCCGCTCTCCCTGCACGCCGTACGGCGCATGGCCGGCACCGCGCGCCCCCTGCCCATGCCCTGGCCCGCCGAGGCCCGCGAACAACTCGTGACCCTGCTGGGCTCCGGGCGCCCGACCGTCGAGGTCTGGGAGGCTCTCGAGGCCGAGGGACTGATCACCCGTCTGCTGCCCGACTGGGAGCGGGTGCGCTGCCGTCCGCAGCGCAACGCCGTGCATCTGTGGACCGTCGACCGGCATCTGATCGAGACCGCCGTGCAGGCCTCCGAGCTGACCCGTCGGGTGGGCCGCCCTGATCTCCTCCTGGTCGCCGCGCTGTTGCACGACATCGGCAAGGGCTGGCCAGGCGACCACTCCGTGGCGGGCGAGATCATCGCACGGGACGTGGCGGGCCGCATCGGCTTCGACCGCGACGACGTCACCGTCCTCGCCACGCTTGTGCGCCACCATCTGCTGCTGGTCGAGACGGCCACCCGGCGCGATCTGGAGGACCCGTCGACGGTGCGCTCGGTCGCCGAGGCCGTCGGTTCCCAGAGCACCCTGGAGCTGCTGCACGCCCTGACCGAGGCGGACGCGCTCGCCACCGGTCCCGCCGCCTGGTCGTCCTGGCGCGGGGCGCTGGTGACGGACCTGGTCAAGCGGGTCTCGGCGGTACTGGCCGGCGACGAGCCCGCCGACCCGGTGGCCGTCACACCCACCGTCGAGCAGGAGCGGCTCGCCATCGAGGCGTTCCGTACGGGGGGGCCCGTTCTCGGCCTGCGCGCGCAGACCGAGCCGCCCTCCGAGGAACCGTCAGTGACGCCCGAGCCCCTCGGCGTGGAACTGCTCATCGCCGTGCCGGACCAGCCCGGAGTGCTGCCCGCGGTGTCGGGCGTACTGGCCGTGCACCGCCTCACCGTCCGCACGGCGGAGCTGCGGGCGCTGGACCTGCCGGAGCCGGTCCGCGAGGGCACGATCCTGCTGCTCGACTGGCGGGTCGCGGCGGAGTACGGCTCGCTTCCGCAGGCCGCTCGGCTGCGTGCGGATCTCGTGCGGGCCCTGGACGGCTCCCTGGACGTAGCCTCGCGTCTGGCGGAGCGGGACGCGGCCTATCCCCGCCGTCGGGGAGTGGTGGCGCCTCCGCCGCGGGTGACGGTCGCCCCGGCGGCCTCGCGGCACGCCACCGTGATCGAGGTCCGCGCCCAGGACGCCCCGGGGCTGCTGTTCCGGATCGGCCGCGCCCTGGAGAAGTGCGGTGTGCGGGTGCGCAGCGCGCACGTGAGCACCCTGGGCGCGAACGCGGTGGACGCCTTCTATGTGACCACCGCCACGGGCGCGCCCCTGCCGGGCGAGGAGGCCGCCTCGGTGGCGCGGGCGCTGGAGGAGACGTTGCGGGCGTGACGCCCCGGCCGCCCGGAGCCCGGTGTGCGCTGCCGGACGGGCGGCCGGGGACGATTTGCTCGCCGGGCCGGATACCCTGGAGGGCAGCCCAAAACGACCCCGACCCCGAGGACCGACGCCGCCGTGTTCGATACCCTCTCTGACCGCCTCAGCGCGACTTTCAAAAACCTCCGCGGGAAAGGCCGGCTCTCCGAGGCGGACATCGACGCCACGGCCCGCGAGATCCGTATTGCGCTTCTCGAAGCCGACGTGGCCCTGCCGGTCGTCCGCTCCTTCATCAAGAACATCAAGGAAAGGGCCCTCGGGAGCGACGTCTCCAAGGCCCTGAACCCCGCCCAGCAGGTCCTCAAGATCGTCAACGACGAGCTGGTGACGATCCTCGGCGGTGAGACCCGCCGGCTCCGGTTCGCCAAGCAGCCGCCGACGGTGATCATGCTCGCGGGTCTGCAGGGTGCCGGTAAGACCACCCTCGCGGGCAAGCTCGGCAGGTGGCTCAAGGAGCAGGGCCACTCCCCGCTGCTGGTCGCCGCCGACCTCCAGCGCCCGAACGCGGTCAACCAGCTCAGCGTCGTCGCCGAGCGTGCGGGCGTCGCCGTCTACGCGCCCGAGCCGGGCAACGGCGTCGGCGACCCGGTCAAGGTCGCCAAGGACTCCATCGACTTCGCCAGGACCAAGGTCCACGACATCGTCATCGTGGACACCGCCGGCCGTCTCGGTATCGACCAGGAGATGATGCAGCAGGCCGCGGACATCAGGGACGCGGTCTCGCCCGACGAGATCCTCTTCGTCGTCGACGCGATGATCGGTCAGGACGCGGTCAACACGGCCGAGTCCTTCCGCGACGGCGTCGGCTTCGACGGCGTGGTCCTGTCCAAGCTCGACGGTGACGCCCGTGGTGGTGCGGCGCTGTCGATCCGGCAGATCACCGGCAAGCCGATCATGTTCGCGTCGAACGGCGAGAAGCTCGAGGACTTCGACGCCTTCCACCCGGACCGGATGGCCTCCCGCATCCTCGACATGGGTGACCTGCTCACCCTGATCGAGCAGGCGGAGAAGACGTTCAGCCAGGAAGAGGCCCAGAAGATGGCCTCCAAGCTGGCGTCCAAGAAGGGCCAGGACTTCACCCTGGACGACTTCCTGGCCCAGATGGAGCAGGTCAGGAAGATGGGCTCCATCTCCAAGCTGCTCGGCATGCTCCCGGGCATGGGCCAGATCAAGGACCAGATCAACAATCTGGACGAGCGGGACGTCGACCGCACGGCCGCGATCATCAAGTCGATGACCCCGGGAGAGCGCCAGGACCCGACGATCATCAACGGCTCGCGCAGGGCCCGTATCGCCAAGGGTTCGGGCGTCGAGGTCAGCGCGGTCAAGAGCCTCGTCGAGCGGTTCTTCGAGGCCCGCAAGATGATGTCCCGCATGGCCCAGGGCGGCGGCATGCCGGGCATGCCCGGGATCCCGGGCATGGGCGGGGGCCCCGGCCGGACCAAGAAGCAGCCCAAGAAGGCCAAGGGCAAGCAGCGCTCCGGCAACCCGATGAAGCGCAAGCAGCAGGAGCAGGAGGACGCCGCCCGGCGCGCCGCGGCCCAGGAGGCGGGCGCCTTCGGCCTGCCGCAGCAGAGCGATCAGGAGTTCGAGCTGCCGGACGAGTTCAAGAAGTTCATGGGCTGACCCGTACGGCGGTTCACGACGTACGACGCCGAGGGCGTCCCTCACCGGAGGGGCGCCCTCAGCGCATGCCGGGCTCTTTCCGGTGCCGTACCGTCCGATATATGACCAATGCGCCGCCACCACGGAAAACCCCGGACAAACCGTGGCGCACGGAGGGCACCTCGGACGAGTCGCCCCGGCGGATCGGCGGCCGGCGGGCGCCGGGCGGGTGGTGGGGTCTCGCCGCCGCCGCGGTCATCGTCTTCCTCATCGTCTACGCCGCGGTGACCTACTTCACCGCGGCCAACGAAGCGACCATCTCGTACACGGAGTTCAGCAAGCAGGTCGCCGGCGGCAACGTCACCAAGGTCTACTCCAAGGGCGACGCGATCCAGGGGCAGCTGAAGCGGCCGCAACCGAGGCCGGGCGGCGGGGAGTACACCACCTTCAAGACGCAGCGCCCGGCGTTCGCGGACGACAAGCTCTGGCAGAACCTGACGCAGCACCACGTCACCGTGACAGCCCAGCCGGTGGTGCAGGAACGCAGCTTCCTGTCCAATCTGCTGATCTCGCTGCTGCCGCTGCTGATCCTGGCGGCGGTGTGGATCTTCATCGCCCGCCGGGTGCGCACGGGCCTCGGCGGCCCGGGAGGCATGCTGGGCCGCAGGGCGCCCCCCAGGCCGGTGGAGCTGCATCCGGGCATCCGACGCACCACGTTCGCCGATGTCGCCGGGATCGACGAGGTCAAGGGCGAGCTGAACGACGTCGTCGACTTCCTGCGGAACCCGGACGCGTACCGCAGCATGGGCGCGAAGATGCCGCGCGGCGTCCTGCTGACGGGCCCGCCGGGCACGGGCAAGACGTTGCTGGCCCGGGCGGTGGCCGGCGAGGCCGGCGTGCCGTTCTTCTCCGCCTCCGCCTCCGAGTTCATCGAGATGATCGTGGGCGTCGGCGCGTCCCGCGTCCGCGAACTGTTCAACGAGGCCCGCAAGGCCGCTCCCTCGATCATCTTCATCGACGAGATCGACACGATCGGGCGGATCCGGGGCGGCGGAGCCTCGCTGGGCGGCCACGACGAGCGCGAGCAGACCCTGAACCAGATCCTCACGGAGATGGACGGCTTCTCGGGGTCCGAGGGCGTGATCGTCATCGCGGCGACGAACCGCGCCGACGTCCTGGATCCGGCGCTGACGCGTCCGGGCCGCTTCGACCGGGTGGTCACCGTCTCGCCGCCGGACCGCGACGGCCGTCAGGCCATCCTGCGGATCCACACCCGCGACATGCCCCTCGCCCCGGACGTGGACCTGCCGCAGGTGGCCCGGATGACCCCGGGCATGACCGGCGCGGAACTGGCCAACCTCGCCAACGAGGCGGCGCTCCTCGCGGTCAAGCGGCAACAGCAGCAGGTGGCGCAGCACGACTTCCTGGAGGCCCTGGAGAAGGTCCAGCTGGGTGCCGCACGCTCGCTCCTGATGCCGGAGGAGGAGCGGCGCCGCACGGCCTACCACGAGAGCGGACACGCACTCCTGGGGATGCTGCAGCCCGGTGCCGACCCGGTCCGCAAGGTCACCATCGTGCCGCGCGGCCGGGCGCTGGGGGTGACGCTGTCGACCCCGGAGGCCGACAGATACGCGTACACGGAGGAGTATCTGCGCGGCCGCATCATCGGCGCCCTCGGCGGCATGGCCGCGGAACACGTGGTCTTCGGGGTCGTCACCACCGGCTCCGAGAACGACCTCGAACAGGTCACCGGCATCGCCCGCGGCATGGTCGCCCGCTGGGGCATGAGCGAGCGGGTGGGCCGCTTCTCGGCCCTCCCCAGCGACGCACAGCAGGCCTACGGCCTCACCGCCGCCCCGCACACACTGGACGTGATCGAGAGCGAGATGCGCCGCATCGTGGACGAGTGCTACGAGGAGGCGTGCCGCAAACTCACCGACCACCGGGGGCAACTGGACGCGCTGGCGGAGGCGCTCCTGGTCGACGAGACCCTGGACGAGGCGGAGGCGTACCGCATCGCCGGCGTCCTGCGCCTGAGGAAGGACGACTGAGCGAGCCGCTGGTAGGGCCCCGATCGCCGGTCTAGGGGATGCGCGCGACCAGATACCGGAACACGTTCGGCATCCACACCGTCCCGTCCGGCCGCCGGTAGGGGTGCAGTGCCTCCGCCAGCTCCTTGTCGACCTGTGCCGGTTCCGTGGCGCCGATCGCCGCGTCGAAGAGCCCCGTCGACAGCATCCCGCGCACCGCGCTGCCCGGATCGGCGTATCCGAAGGGACAGGCCACCCGCCCCGACCCGTCCGGCCGCAGTCCGCAGTGCTGCGCCGTCTCCTCCAGGTCGTCGCGCCGGGACGGGCGCCAACGGCCACCGTCTCCCTGGGGGTCGGCCAGTTTCGCGGCGACCCGGAGCACGGACGAGGCACTGCACCGCTCGGGCGGGCCCCAGCCGGCGAGCACCACGAACGCGCCGTGCTCGGCGAGCGGTACGGCCGCCGTGAGCTGCTCCTCGAGATCCACCTCGGTCCCGGCCGCGCCTGCGACCGGTTCGAAGGCGGTCACCAGGTTGTACGCCGGCGCTCCCGGTGCGGTCGCCGCCGTTCGGACAGACCCGTCGACGATCCGCGCGTCACCCCGCGTCCGCGTGCCCCACGGCCCCGGCTCCAGCCGCTCGCGGGCGAGGGCCAGCCGCTCGTCCGCCCCGTGGTCGACACCGGTGACCGACGCGCCCCGGGCGGCGGCCATCAGCAGGGCGAGCCCCGCCCCGCACCCGAGCCCGAGCAGACGGGTCTCCGAATTCACCTCGAGCCGCTCGTAGACGGCCTCGTAGAGCGGCACGAGCATCCGCTCCTGGATCTCGGCCCAGTCACGCGCGCGTTCACGCCGGTCCACGCGGGCAGTCGCCCCCGCGTGGGGGAGGTGATGTCGCGCGAGCGTCGGTGTCATCGAAAGCGCCCCAATCAGACGAGAGTTGTCGCTGTGTTCGATTCCCTGGCCCCCGTGACGTGCGTTCCACCCGGAATCCCCCCGCATGCCAGGTAACTCCGCGCCCGTCGTGGCGTCCAGGGGTTGCGACGCACTCCATGTGAGCCGTCCGCGCGCCCCCGCCCACCCCGGGCGACAAAATGATTCACGGTGCAAGAAGCTGTCCCCGTACCATCGCGCCATGGCTAAGGCACCCGTTCTCACGCCCCGGGCGGACGACTTTCCGCGCTGGTACCAGGACCTGATCAGCAAGGCCGAACTGGCCGACAACGGGCCGGTGCGCGGCACCATGGTCATCCGACCGTACGGGTACGGGCTGTGGGAGCGGATGCAGGCCGAGATGGACGCCCGCATCAAGGGGACCGGCACCAAGAACGCGTACTTCCCGCTGCTGATCCCGCAGTCGTACCTCACCCGGGAGGCCGACCACGTCGAGGGCTTCGCGCCCGAACTCGCGGTCGTCACGCACGCCGGGGGCAAGGAGCTCGAGGAGCCCGCCGTGGTCCGGCCCACCTCCGAGACCATCGTCAACGAGTACTTCTCCAAGTGGATCCAGAGCTACCGCGATCTGCCCCTGCTGATCAACCAGTGGGCGAACGTGGTGCGTTGGGAGCTCCGGCCCCGCCTCTTCCTGCGCACCTCCGAGTTCCTGTGGCAGGAGGGCCACACCGCGCACGCCACCTATGAGGAGGCACGCGACTTCGCCGCGCACATCCAGCGGCACGTCTACGGCGACTTCCTGGAGAACGTCCTCGCGATGGACTTCGTGTCCGGGCGCAAGACGGTCAAGGAACGCTTCGCCGGTGCCGTCAACACCCTGACGCTCGAGAGCATGATGGGCGACGGCAAGGCCCTCCAGATGGTCACCAGCCACGAACTGGGCCAGAACTTCGCCAAGGCGTTCAACACCCGCTACCTCTCGAAGGACGCCTCGCAGGAATACGTGTCGCAGACCTCCTGGGGCTCCACCACCCGCATGATCGGCGCCCTGGTGATGACGCACGGCGACGACGACGGTCTCCGGGTCCCGCCGCGTCTGGCGCAGATCCAGGCCGTCGTTCTCGCGATCAAGGACGACGGGGCGGTTCTGGCCAAGGTCCACGAGATCGGCGACCGGCTCGCGGCGGCCGGTGTCCGCGTCCACGTGGACGACCGCACCGACACCCCCTTCGGCCGCCGAGCCGTCGACTGGGAGCTCAAGGGTGTGCCCGTACGCATCGAGGTGGGCCCCCGCGACCTGGAGAACGGCACCGCGATGCTGGCCCGCCGCATCGCCGGGGGCAAGGAGCCGGTGGCGCTCGAGGCGCTCCCGGGTCTGGTTCCCGGGATCCTCGAGGAGGACCAGGCGCTGCTCCTGAAGCAGTCGCGCGAGCGCCGCCTGTCCCGTACGGCGGAGGTGTCGACGATCGACGAGGCCGTCGAGGCGGCGGTCGCCGGCGGCTGGGCCCGCATCCCGTGGTCCGTGCTCGGCGAGGACGGCGAGGCCGAGCTGGCCGAACACGCCGTGACCGTACGCTGTCTGGTCACCGAGGACGGGGCGGTTCCCGACGCGGACGACGCACCGGGTAACGTCGCGGTCGTCGCGCGCGCTTACTGAGGTAAGGGGAGAAGAGGCCGAAACGCCTCTTGCACATCGGCAGACCACAGGTGCCCCGATGTGCGCGGTTCACCTACGCGCCGGTGCGTAGAGGTCACTACGCACCGGCTTGGTACGAGCTGTGAAACTTCTCCGCAGATCATCGCACCCGCCCTCCTCCGGACGCATCAGCGGCAAACTGACGGGTACGTGCAAATTATTTGGGATGCCCCGTAATAGGAACACAGGGGCACTCAGGCTCGTTGTCATTACGTGAGCACGACACCACCTGTTCTCGCCGCAGAGCTGGCGCAGGCGTGGGCCGACATTCAGCGGTACCACCCCGAGCTGCCCGATCTTGCCGCGCCTGAGTCCCTGATCGGAGAGTCGTCGTCCGCCTGTGGGCACGAACTCTCCTTCGAGCGACTGCTTCATGAGGCAGTCCACGGCATCGCCGCCGCCCGCGGCGTACGCGACACCTCCCGTGCCGGCCGCTACCACAACCGCAGATTCCTCGCGATCGCCGAGGAACTGGGCCTGGACCATCCCGAGGAGCCGCACCCGAGCAGCGGTTTCTCCCTCGTCACGCTCAACCCCGAGGCCAAGCGGCGCTACCGGCCGACGATGGAGCGGCTGCAGCGGGCGCTGAAGGCGCACTCGGCGGCGACGGCCGCGGACACGTCCCGCACGTTCCGGGGCCCCGCCGCCCGCCACGGCTCCTCCGGGGGCGGCGTCCGCGTCAAGGCGGTCTGCGACTGCGGCCGCAACGTCCGTGTGGTTCCGTCGGTGCTGGCCCAGGCCCCGATCATGTGCGGCGGATGCGGAAAGCCGTTCCGTATCCCGGAGCCGGTGGGTGCGGCGGCGGGCTGAGAAGACGGCTGCTCGTGGCAGCCGTACTCGGTGAGTCGTTCCACACGCACTGCGCACACGTACGCCGGGACCGGCACGGTGGACGGGCATCCGTGAGCGCCGGGGCCGTCGCCCCGGGCCCGGCGCCGGATGCCCCGTCGTCATGTCCGGGCACACCCCTGGCGGGCCGAGGCTGCGTCAAGGTGTGGCAGAATGGCTAGCTGTACTCGACAGCCGCACAGGACCCCTCTCTCCTCCGGCTGACGCGTCCGTCGGGCACTCGGGTACCGCAACCCCACGCGGCCGACCCGCCGTGCCCAACCACGTCAAACCAGGAGAATCCACTCCCGTGGCAGTCAAGATCAAGCTGAAGCGTCTGGGCAAGATCCGTGCGCCTCACTACCGCATCGTCGTCGCCGACTCCCGCACCCGCCGTGACGGCCGTGCGATCGAGGAGATCGGCAAGTACCACCCGACCTACAACCCGTCGGTCATCGAGGTGGACGCCGACCGCGTGGCGTACTGGCTCGGCGTCGGCGCGCAGCCGACCGAGCCCGTGCTCGCCATTCTGAAGAAGACCGGCGACTGGCAGAAGTTCAAGGGCGAGCCCGCCCCGGCGCCGCTGCTGGTGGCCGCGCCCAAGGCCGCGCGTCCGTCCTTCGAGGCGCTCGCCGGTGACGACGAGGGCAAGGGTGAGGCGATCACCCAGAAGAAGAAGGCTGAGAAGAAGGACGAGGCCGCGGCCGAGTCGTCTTCGTCTGAGTCGACCGGGGCCTGAGCATGCTCGAGGAGGCTCTCGAGCACCTCGTGAAGGGCATCGTCGACAACCCTGACGATGTGCAGGTGGCCTCGCGCGACCTGCGTCGCGGGCGTGTGCTCGAGGTCCGGGTGCACCCCGACGACCTCGGCAAGGTGATCGGCCGCAACGGCCGTACCGCACGCGCTCTGCGTACCGTCGTGGGCGCCATCGGCGGCCGTGGTGTCCGTGTCGACCTCGTCGACGTGGATCACGTCCGCTGACGCTTATCGCAACCGGCTCGGGCCGGGGAGGGCCACTGGGCCGTCCCCGGCCCGCGGTCGTTACGACAGGAGATCTTCACAAGTGCAGCTGGTAGTCGCACGGATCGGCCGCGCCCACGGCATCAAGGGCGAGGTCACCGTGGAGGTACGTACCGACGAGCCCGAACTCAGGCTCGCCCCCGGCGCCGTGCTGGCGACCGAACCCGCGGCCGTCGGCCCGCTCACCATCGCGACGGGCCGGGTGCACAGCGGACGGCTGCTCCTGCGCTTCGACGGCGTCCAGGACCGCACCGGCGCCGAGGCACTGCGCAACACCCTCCTGATCGCCGAGATCGACCCGGACGAGCTTCCCGAGGGCGAGGACGAGTACTACGACCACCAGCTCATGGACCTGGACGTGGTGACCGTCGACGGCACGGAGGTGGGCCGGATCACCGAGATCTCGCATCTGCCCCACCAGGACCTGTTCGTGGTGGAGCGCCCGGACGGTACCGAGGTGCTGATCCCGTTCGTCGAGGAGATCGTCACCGAGATCGACCTCGAGGAGCAGCGGGCGGTCATCGACCCCCCGCCGGGCCTGATCGACGATCGTGCGGAGATCGCGTCGTCCCGCGAGCCGGAGGAAGAGGAGTGATGAGGCTCGACGTCGTCACGATCTTCCCCGAGTACCTGGAACCGCTGAACGTCTCGCTCGTCGGCAAGGCACGCGCGCGTGGGCAGCTGGACGTCCATGTGCACGATCTGCGCTCCTGGACCTACGACCGCCACAACACGGTCGACGACACCCCCTACGGCGGCGGCCCCGGCATGGTCATGAAGACCGATCCCTGGGGCGCGGCGCTGGACGAGATCCTGGCCGACGGGTACGAGACCGGCGCCGCGGCGCCCGCCCTGCTGGTGCCCACGCCCAGCGGCCGTCCCTTCACCCAGGAACTCGCCGTCGAACTCTCCGAGCGCCCCTGGCTGATCTTCACGCCCGCCCGCTACGAGGGGATCGACCGCCGCGTCGTCGACGAGTACGCGACCCGGATACCGGTGTACGAGGTGTCCATCGGCGACTACGTCCTCGCCGGCGGCGAGGCGGCCGTCCTCGTCATCACGGAAGCGGTGGCCCGGTTGCTGCCCGGGGTCCTGGGCAATGCCGAATCGCACCGGGACGACTCCTTCGCGCCCGGCGCGATGGCGAACCTCCTGGAGGGGCCCGTCTACACCAAGCCGCCGCTCTGGCGCGGCCGGGACATCCCCGAGATCCTGCTCAGCGGCCACCACGGCAGGATCGCCCGCTGGCGCCGGGACGAGGCGCTGAAGCGCACGACGGCCAACCGGCCCGACCTGATCGAGCGCTGCGACCCCGCGGCCTTCGACAAGAAGGACCGCGAGATGCTCTCCGTCCTCGGCTGGGCACCGGACCCCGACGGCGCGGCGCACGGCCGATTTTGGCGCAGGCCGGAGGGCATGGAAGAATAGGCGGCTGTTGTCCGCTTCCGGCGCGCGCCCCTGCCACGGGGGGACACGACGCCCGCCCCGACGCGGTCGGCGCTTCTTATCGAAAACGATCTCCCGCCGATGACCTGTGGCATCGGTGAAGAAAGCAGACGAAATGTCTCACCTGCTCGACTCCGTCGACGTCGCGTCGCTGCGCAGCGACATCCCGGCCTTCCGCCCGGGTGACACCGTCAACGTCCACGTCCGCGTCATCGAGGGCAACCGCTCCCGTGTGCAGCAGTTCAAGGGCGTTGTGATCCGTCGCCAGGGCGCCGGCGTGCGCGAGACCTTCACGGTCCGCAAGGTCTCCTTCTCCGTCGGCGTCGAGCGCACCTTCCCGGTGCACACCCCGATCGTGGAGAAGATCGAGCTGGTCACCAAGGGTGACGTGCGCCGCGCCAAGCTGGTACTACCTGCGCGACCTGCGCGGCAAGGCGGCGAAGATCAAGGAGAAGCGCGAGAACTGAGCGCCTCCGGGGGTCCACAGGGGGGCCGGATAGCATCTGGCCCCGATGGACACCGAAGCACAGCACATGGAGCGCGACCGCTCCCGCGATCCCGTGGAGTCCGAGGAGATCTCGGCCACACCGGGTCCTGCGGGGCGGTCGCGCTTCGCGTTGCTGTCCGGCGTGGTCGACCGGGTGCCCGGCGGACGGATCACCCTGACCGTGTTGATCTGCCTGCTGTTTCTCCTCGCACTCAGCACGTTCGTGATGCAGCCCTTCGAAATCCCCAGCGGTTCCATGGAGCGTGGATTGAGGGTTGGGGACCGCGTGCTCGTAAATAAGTTGGCGTACCGTTTCGGATCGAAGCCGCAACGGGGAGACGTCGTCGTGTTCGACGGCTCCGGGTACTTCGGGAACGCCGACTACGTCAAGCGGGTAGTAGGTGTGGGGGGAGACCGCGTGGTCTGCTGCGACAGGGAGGGGAGACTCGAGGTGAACGGCCGGTCGGTCGACGAGTCGTCGTTTCTGTACCCCGGTAACAGCCCGTCCGACGTCGCCTTCGACGTCGTCGTGCCCGACGGCACGCTGTTCGTGCTCGGCGACCACCGCAGCGACTCCAGCGACTCCCGCGACCACCTGGGTTCGCCGGGCGGCGGGATGATCCCGCTCGGCGCGGTGATCGGCAGGGCCGACTGGGTGCTCTGGCCCTCCGCGGACCAGAGGCACATCACACGTCCCGGCGCCTACGCGCGTGTTCCCGTCGCGGACGGTGCCCATGGGTAACCGGGGCAAACCGCGTGGGGTGCCGATCGACACCGTCACCCAGAACCTCCTGCCCACCGGCGCGCGGCGCGCCGGAGGGTCCGCCGGCCCCACCGGGCGCAGCCGCGCCGAGCGGCGCAGGCTCCAGCGCAAGGTCAAGCGCAAGCGGAGGCGCTCCGCCGTCAAGGAGATACCCCTCCTGGCCGGCGTCGCCGTGCTCATAGCACTCGTCCTCAAGACGTTCCTCGTGCAGGCCTTCGTGATCCCGTCGGGCTCCATGGAGAACACGATCCAGGTCGGCGACCGAGTCCTGGTCGACAAGCTGACCCCGTGGTTCGGCTCCAAGCCGCAGCGCGGAGACGTCGTCGTCTTCAGGGACCCGGGCGACTGGCTGGCCGGGGAGAAGACGACCAAGACGAACGATCCCGTCGGCATCAAGCAGGCCAAGGAAGGGCTCACCTGGATCGGCCTGCTGCCCTCCGACAACGACAAGGACCTCATCAAGCGGGTGGTCGCCGTCGGTGGGGACACCGTCAAGTGCTGCGACACCCAAGGACGTGTCACCGTCAACGGCACTCCACTGAATGAGCCATACATTCACCCGGAGAACAAACCTTCGGACTTCGCGTTCTCGGTGACCGTTCCTCCCGGCCGTCTGTGGGTCATGGGCGACCACCGCGCCAACTCGGCGGACTCGCGTTACCACCGCACCGAGGCGTTCAGCGGTACCGTCTCCGAGAAATCCGTCGTCGGCCGCGCCGTGGTCATCGCCTGGCCCATCGGGCACTGGACACGTCTGAGGGACCCTGACACTTACGCGTCGGTGCCGGGCGGATCGGCCAACGCACTCGGTCCGTCGCATAGGGTGGCCTCTGCGGATCGATATGGATTGATCCCGCTCCCGAGCCCTGCGGAACTCCCGCTCGTTATGGGAGTGGTGGGCCTGCGTCGACTGGGGCGCCGGCGGCGATACGGAGTGAGGAGTGGACGTGGGGGATTTGGCGGTCGGCGCACGATCCGGACACGAAGGTCCCGAAGAGCGACCCGACGAGACGGCTGCCCCGGCCGTGGACCACGACGGCGGCTCGGGGGGTAGCTCCCCCGGCGGCGGCGCACAGGGCGACGGTCAGAACCCCCAGCCGCAGAAGCAGCGTTCTTTCTGGAAGGAACTTCCGCTCCTCATCGGTATCGCGCTGGTCCTCGCGCTGCTGATCAAGACGTTCCTGGTGCAGGCGTTCTCGATCCCCTCGGACTCGATGCAGAACACCCTCCAGCAGGGCGACCGTGTGCTGGTGGACAAGCTGACGCCGTGGTTCGGCTCCGAGCCCTCGCGTGGCGAGGTCGTCGTCTTCCACGATCCGGACAACTGGCTGGCGGGCGAGCCCACCGTCACGCCCAACGCCCTTCAGACGGCCCTCAGCTGGATCGGCCTCATGCCCTCCGCGGAGGAGAAGGACCTCATCAAGCGGGTGGTGGGCGTCGCGGGCGACACCATCGAGTGCCGGGGCACCGGCCCGCTGATGGTCAACGGCAAGGCGCTGAACGAGCCCTACGTCTACCCCGGGAACACCCCGTGCAGCGTCGACGACCAGGGCGGTCAGTTCAAGGTCACGGTTCCGGCGGGCAAAATCTGGGTCATGGGTGACCACCGGCAGAACTCGCTGGACTCCCGCTACCACCAACAGGACCGGTACCAGGGCTTCGTGCCCGTCGGGAACGTCGTGGGCCGCGCCATCGTGATCGCCTGGCCGCCCACCCGCTGGAACACGCTGCCGGTCCCGGACACCTTTGACCAGGGTCTGAGCGTGACGGCTCCGGCGGCGCTCGGCCTGACGGGCGCGGCGCCGCTGGTGCTGTGGCGCAGGCGGCGTGTCGCCGCAGGCATTACCGCCGGAAACCCGAGGGTTACCGGCGGAGGTACCGACCGGTAGTGTGCCGTCCCAGATCGCCGATCTTCCGTGGGCCGTTCGCGGGCCACGGAAGCGAGTCTCCGACCTGGGGAGCACTGGGATGAGCAGGACTGGTCGTACGGAAGAGGGCCGCGGGCGCCTCGGCAGGACCCTGTCGGGACTGGCCGTGGCCCTCGGCTGTGTGCTCTTCCTCGGCGGGTTCGTATGGGGAGCGTTCGTCTACCGTCCCTACACCGTGCCGACCGACTCGATGACTCCCACGATCAAGGCCGGTGACCGGGTCCTGGCCCAGCGTGTCGACACCGCCGACATCACGCGGGGCGACGTCGTCGTCTTCAAGCAGAAGAGCTGGGGCAACATGCCCATCGTCAAGCGGGTCGTGGCGGTCGGCGGCGACACCATCGCCTGCTGCACCGAGGGCAGACTGACCGTGAACGGCAAGCGGATCCAGGAGTCCTACCTCGGCAAGGACCAGCCCGCCGAGCTGAAGACGATCCCGACCATCACCGTCCCCAAGGGGCGGCTGTTCCTCCTCGGCGACGAGCGCAGCGGTTCCCTGGACTCCACGGCACACCTCACGGAGGCCTTCAGCGGCACGGTGCCCCGCAGTGCGGTGGACGCCCGCGTGGACTCGGTGGTGTGGCCGATGAACGGCATGCTGGAGCGCCCGACGGGCTTCGAGGCGCTCGGCCCGATCTCCTCGCCCGGACCCCTGCGGCCGATCTTCGGCGTGATCGTGGCCGGGGCGGTGCTGGTCATGGCGGGCGCGGCGCTCGGGGCGATCGCCGACCGCGCGGGCCGCAGGCGCAGCGCCCCGCGGACGGAGCTGGCCGGTGTCCGCTGAGCCGACACCGCTCTTCGACCCTCGGGCGGCCGAGCCGGGCCCGCACGACGGGTACACGGGTGGGCTGCGCAAGGTGGCCAGAGTGGTGCTGCTCGACCCGCAGGACCGCATTCTGCTGCTCCATGGGCACGAGCCGGACGATCCCTCGGACGACTGGTGGTTCACCCCCGGCGGCGGCGTGGAGGGCGACGAGACGCGTGAGCAGGCCGCTCTGCGCGAGCTGGCGGAGGAGACCGGCATCACCGATGTCGAGCTCGGATCGGTGCTGTGGAAGCGAAGGTGCTCGTTCCCGTTCGCCGGTCGCCGCTGGGACCAGGACGAGTGGTACTACCTCGCCCGCACGACCGGGACGGGCCGGGCCACGGCCGCGCTGGGCCTGACGGAGCTGGAAAAACGCAGTGTCGCCGGTGCACGGTGGTGGTCGTGCGGAGAACTGGCCGAGGCGCATGAGACGGTGTATCCGAAGAGACTCGCCGAGCTGCTCCGCATGCTGCTCGACGAAGGTCCCCCGGCCGGCCCCGCAATCCTGGACACAGAAATCGTCTAGAGGCGCACGGGACTGGCGCACAATGGTGGGATCGCACGGCTGAAGGGGAACATGCCATGAGCGCCGAGGACCTCGAGAAGTACGAGACCGAGATGGAGCTGAAGCTCTACCGGGAGTACCGCGATGTCGTCGGTCTGTTCAAATTCGTGATCGAGACCGAACGGCGCTTCTACCTCACCAACGACTACGAGATGCAGGTGCACTCGGTGCAGGGCGAGGTGTTCTTCGAGGTGTCCATGGCGGATGCCTGGGTCTGGGACATGTACCGGCCTGCCCGCTTCGTGAAGCAGGTGCGCGTGCTCACGTTCAAGGACGTGAATATCGAGGAGCTGAACAAGAGCGACCTGGAGCTCCCGAGCGGCTGATGGCCGTCGCCGTCCCCGGGAGGGTGACGAAGTTGTCCACAGCCTCCGAGTTGTCCACCAAGATCCACTCTGCGGAGGCGGATGCGTGACGGTTGGCACCGGAGGTGGTGCCGACATGAACGCACGAGAGGCACTCGGCAGGTACGGCGAGGATGTGGCGGCCCGGCGGCTGACGGCCGCCGGGATGACGGTCCTGGAGCGCAACTGGCGCTGCGGCCGAAGCGGCGAGATCGACATCGTGGCCAGGGACGGCGACGCCCTGGTCGTGTGCGAGGTCAAGACACGCCGGGGTGGCCGCTTCGAGCATCCGATGGCCGCCGTCACCCCCGCCAAGGCCCACCGGCTGCGCGGTCTCGCCGAGCGCTGGGTCCAGGCACATGGAGGGGCGCCCCCGGGAGGGGTGCGCATCGACCTGGTCGGCGTCGTCCTGCCCGGGCGCGGTGCCCCCGTGGTGGAGCATGCCCGGGGGGTGGCGTGATGGGGTTCGCGCGCACCTGCTCCGTGGCACTGGTCGGTGTCGAGGGCGTGGTGGTCGAGGTCCAGGCCGACCTCGAACCGGGCGTGGCGGCGTTCACCCTGGTGGGTCTGCCGGACAAGAGCCTGACCGAGAGCCGGGACCGCGTGCGGGCGGCCGTGGTGAACTCGGGGGCCGACTGGCCGCAGAAGAAGCTCACCGTCGGTCTCAGCCCCGCGTCCGTGCCGAAGGCGGGCAGCGGGTTCGACCTCGCCGTGGCCTGCGCGGTGCTGGGAGCGGCCGAACGGATCGATCCCCGGGTGCTCGCCGACATCGTGATGATCGGCGAACTGGGCCTGGACGGGCGGGTGCGGCCCGTGCGAGGCATTCTCCCGGCGGTACTGGCCGCGGTGGACGCAGGGTACGAACAGGTGGTCGTGCCGGAGTGTGCCGCCGCCGAGGCCTCGCTCGTTCCCGGCGTGTCCGTGCTGGGTGTCCGCAGTCTGCGCCAGCTGATCGCCGTACTCGCCGACGAGCCCGTGCCCGAGGAGGAGCCGGACGAACGCGGTCGCCCCGATCCGCTCCTCGCGGGGCTGCGGATGCCGGGCAGCGGGTCCGCCACGGGGATGCACAGCCTCGGCGCCGCGCAGCAGGACCAGGGCCACGATCTCTCCGACGTCGTAGGCCAGACCTCGGCCCGCACGGCGCTGGAGGTGGCCGCGGCCGGCGGGCACCACCTGTTCCTGCAAGGACCACCGGGCGCCGGGAAGACGATGCTCGCCGAACGGCTTCCCGCCCTGCTGCCGGGACTCAGCAGGCAGGAGTCCCTGGAGGTCACCGCCGTGCACTCGGTGGCCGGCCTGCTTCCCGCCGGCAAACCCCTGATCGACACGGCCCCCTACTGCGCCCCGCACCACTCGGCCACCATGCAGGCACTGGTGGGCGGAGGCCCCGGCACGGCCCGCCCCGGCGCGGTGTCGCTCTCCCACCGCGGGGTGCTCTTCCTGGACGAAGCGCCCGAATTCACCGGCCAGGCCCTGGATGCGCTGCGTCAGCCCCTGGAGTCCGGGCACGTCGTGATCGCCCGCAGCGCGGGGGTCGTGCGCTTCCCGGCGAGATTCCTCATGGTGCTCGCGGCCAACCCCTGTCCGTGTGGCCGCTTCTCCCAGCGCGACACCCTGTGCGAGTGCCCGCCCTCGGCCGTCCGCCGCTATCAGGCCCGGCTCTCCGGCCCACTGCTGGACCGGGTGGACCTGCGCGTCGAGGTCGACCCGGTCACCCGTGCCGAGCTCACCGAACGCGACGCGCGGGGCGAGTCCACCGCGACGGTCGCCCACCGGGTCCGGGAGGCCAGACACAGGGCGGCGCTGCGGCTGGCGGGCACCCCCTGGGGGACGAACAGCGAAGTGCCGGGACGGGATCTGCGCAGCCGCTGGCATGCGGCGAGCGGCGCCATGGACGAGGCGGAGCGGAGTCTGGAGCGCGGGGTGCTCACGGCCCGGGGGCTCGACCGTGTGCTGCGGGTCGCCTGGACCGTCGCGGACCTCGCGGGACACGACCGCCCCGACGCGACGGACGTGGCGCTCGCCCTGCAACTGCGCACCGGAGTGCCCCGGGGTGTGCCGATGGCCATCGGGGCTCCGGCATGAGCGGGGAAGACGCCGCGGACGGGAGCCACCTCCCGGACGGTGAGCGACTCGCCCGGGCCCTTCTGACCCGGGTCGTCGAACCCGGCGACGAGGTGGCGGGCCGCTGGCTGCGGGAGTGGGGTGCGCAGGAGCTGGTCCGGCGGCTGCTCGAGGGAGGGAGGCCGCTCCCGGGAGCGACGGGGAAGCGGTGGGCCGGTATGCGGACGCGGGCCTGCCGGGCCGAGCCGCGGCGCGACTGGGACTCGGCCCGGCAGGCGGGAGTGCGGTTCGTGTGCCCGGGAACGTCCGAGTGGCCCGCCCAGCTCGACGATCTGGGGGACGCCCGGCCCGTCGGCCTCTGGGTGCGCGGTTCACCCAATCTGCGGATGTGGGCCCTCAAGTCCGTCGCGCTCGTGGGTGCCCGCGCCTGTACCGAGTACGGGGCGCATGCGGCGGCCACCCTCGGCGCGGGACTCGCGGAGCGCGGCTGGGTGGTCGTATCCGGCGGGGCGTACGGCGTGGACGGGGCCGCCCACCGGGGGAGCCTTGCGGCGGGCGGGGCCACCGTGGCCGTGCTGGCCTGCGGAGTGGACCGGCCCTACCCCCGCGGGCACACCGAGCTGATCACCAGGATCGCGCAGCAGGGTCTGGTCGTGGGCGAGCTGCCGCCCGGCGATCACCCGACGCCCAGCAGGTTTCTGCTCCGGAACCGGGTGATCGCGGCGCTCACCCGGGGCACCGTGGTCGTCGAGGCGGCGTACCGCAGTGGCGCACTGGTCACCGCCCGGGCGGCGCAGCGGCTCGGCAGATTCACCATGGGCGTGCCCGGCCCGGTCACCAGCGGGCTCTCGGCCGGCGTCCATGAACTGCTGCGGGGAGAGGCGGTGCTCGTCTCGGACGCCGCGGACGTCGTGGAGCTGGTGGGTGGCATCGGCGAACTCGCCCCGGACCGGCGCGGCCCCGTACTGCCCCGTGACCTGCTCGAACCGGCCGCCCGGCGGGTTCTGGCCGCGCTGCCTGGCGGCACTGCGGCGACGGTGCCCGATATCGCGAGCGGCGCACAGACGACCGAGGAGGACGCCGTCGCGAGGCTGTACGAACTCCGATCACTTGGTTTTGTCGAACGACACGACGACGGCTGGAAGTTGACACGCCAGGCCGTGACCGCGGCCCGGCAAGATCGCCACCAGTGTTGACCGACTGTGTTCGGCCGTCCGGGCGATCCCCCGACAGCCTTGGTTATTACCGTAGTTGACCCTTTGCGGCGATCACGCAGGGCGACGGCCGGGTGTCCGGGACGGGGCCCGCCGAGGCTGTTCGCGCACGGGTGATCCCTTCCCCTTCGCACACTGCGACACCGCAGTCACGCTACGCTCACGAGGATTCCCACTCAGACAGGCAACTCGACATCAGACCGACAGCTCGCCCAGGCAGCACCGGTTCACAGCAGATCGGCACAAGGCGACGAATGCCCCAGCACACCTCCGGGTCCGACCGGGCGGCGATTCCCCCAGCCGCCCGTGACGGCGGCAGCGTGCGCCCGCCCGCTCCCTCGACACTCGACGAATTGTGGCGGTCGTACAAGGAGACGGGGGACGAGCGGTTACGGGAGCAGCTGATCCTGCACTATTCGCCGCTGGTGAAGTACGTCGCCGGGCGGGTGAGCGTGGGGCTTCCGGCCAATGTGGAGCAGGCGGACTTCGTGTCGTCGGGGGTCTTCGGGCTGATCGACGCGATCGAGAAGTTCGACATCGACCGGGAGATCAAGTTCGAGACGTACGCGATCACGCGGATCCGGGGCGCGATGATCGACGAGCTGCGGGCGCTGGACTGGATCCCGCGGTCGGTCCGGCAGAAGGCGCGCAGCGTGGAGCGGGCGTACGCGACCTTGGAGGCCCGGCTGCGTCGGACGCCGTCCGAGGCCGAGGTGGCCGAGGAGATGGGGATCGGGGTCGAGGATCTCCATGCCGTCTTCAGCCAGTTGTCGCTGGCGAACGTGGTGGCACTGGAGGAACTCCTCCACGTGGGAGGTGAGGGGGGCGATCGGCTGAGCCTGATGGACACCCTAGAGGACACCGCCGCGGACAACCCGGTGGAGGTCGCTGAGGACCGTGAGCTGCGGCGTTTCCTGGCCCGGGCGATCAATACGCTGCCCGACCGGGAGAAGACCGTCGTCACCCTGTACTACTACGAAGGACTCACCCTCGCCGAGATCGGCAATGTGCTGGGAGTGACCGAGAGCCGGGTGAGCCAGATCCACACGAAGTCCGTGCTGCAGCTGAGGGCGAAGCTGGCCGGATTCGGGCGCTGAGCCGGGCGGCGCGAAGTGCGCGCCCCTGCGGAGACGTCGGTGCGCGCGCCCGGTGTGGCCACCATCCGCGCAGGTCACTGCGGCGGACGGAGCATGCGTCCGCGGCATGTGGTGGGAGGGCCTCCCGTGCGGGGCGGACGGTCCGTACAGTGGTTGACGTGCCAAGGATTCGAGCGGCCTCCGTGGCCGAGCACCGGTCGATGCAGCGAGCCGCCCTGCTGGACGCGGCACGGTCCCTTCTGTCCGAGGGCGGTACGGAGGCGCTGACCTTCCCGGCTCTCGCCGAGCGGACGGGGCTGGCGCGGTCTTCCGTGTACGAGTACTTCCGCTCCCGCGCGGCCGTCGTCGAGGAGCTGTGCGCGGTCGACTTCCCCGTATGGGCGGCGGAGGTCGAGGCGGCCATGGCGATGGCGGACGGACCCGAGGCCAAGATCGAGGCGTACGTACGGCGGCAACTGGCGCTGGTGGGGGACCGGCGGCACCGGGCCGTGGTGGCCATCTCCGCGAGTGAGCTCGACGCAGGGGCGCGCGAGAAGATCCGGGCGGCGCACGGCGGGCTCGTGGCGATGATCGTCGATGCTCTGGCCGGAACGCGGCACCGCGAGCCCCGCCTGGCGGCGATGCTGCTGCAGGGCGTGGTCGACGCGGCCGTCCGGCGCATCGAGCTGGGTGCCGCGGAGGACCCGGAGGCCATCACCGAAGCGGCGGTCACGATGGTCCTGCGGGGCGTCAGGGGCTGAGCACACCGCGTCGGCTGCGGCACCACGGACACGGCCGCAGGGGCCGTCTTCAGGGCAACGGCACGTTGTGCAGTGGCAACAAACGGGAGGGACCGGCCCTCAGCAGCCACGGCGGCAGCAGGGCCAGCGGATCCAGATACACCTCCCCTCTCCGCAACCCCCAGTGCAGACAGGCGCGGGGGCAGTGTGCGGTCGGCGTTTCCAGCACGCCCAGCTCCCCGCCGGGCTCCACCTCGTCGCCCTCGCCGACCGACGCGCTGACGGGCTCGTACGTGGTGCGCAGCGGAGGGTCGCCCGTGTCCGCCAGGTCGACCGAGACGACGCCCCGTCCCGCCACCCGCCCCGCGAACACGACCCGGCCCGCGGCCACCGCCCGCACGGGATCGCCGGGCGCCGCCGCCAGGTCCACGCCCCGGTGGCCCGGACCGTACGGACCCGCCGGCGGGTCCCAGCCCCGGAGGATCTCGGGACGCCGTCCCACCGGCCACCCCCGGGCGACGGCGGGTACGTGATCGTCGGCGGCCGGCGGTGGCGCCGTGGCCGGACGCCGCCAGGCCGACGTACCCGCCCAGGCCACGGGGGTCAGCACGCTCGATGTCATCACCAGCAGCACCGCGGACCACGTCCGGGCGCATCGTTCAGCTCGCATGGGGAAACGGTCCCGGACCACGGGTGATCTTGGCTGGATCTGTGGACAACTGCCGGGTTGTGGACAGCGGCGTCATCCGCCGCTCCGCGTGTCCCGTACACTTCTTGTGGCGACCCGGGCCACCGGGTCGACTTCGCACGCCCCGACACCGGGCCCTTACGCAGCCGGTGTCAGCGCCCCTCGGTCCCCAGTGGCACGGCGCATCGCGGGCGTCAGGCGCGGGTGTCATCCGGCACCCGCGGCACAACCGAGAAAACTCAAGGAGAACGGCCATGGCCGTCGTCACGATGCGGGAGCTGCTGGAGAGCGGCGTCCACTTCGGTCACCAGACCCGTCGCTGGAACCCGAAGATGAAGCGCTTCATCTTCACCGAGCGCAACGGCATCTACATCATCGACCTGCTCCAGTCGCTGTCGTACATCGACCGCGCCTACGAGTTCGTCAAGGAGACCGTCGCCCACGGCGGTACGGTCATGTTCGTCGGTACGAAGAAGCAGGCGCAGGAGGCCATCGCCGAGCAGGCCACCCGCGTCGGCATGCCCTACGTCAACCAGCGCTGGCTGGGCGGCATGCTCACCAACTTCTCGACCGTCTACAAGCGTCTGCAGCGCCTCAAGGAGCTCGAGCAGATCGACTTCGAGGACGTCGCGGCCTCCGGTCTGACCAAGAAGGAGCTCCTGGTCCTCTCCCGCGAGAAGGCCAAGCTGGAGAAGACCCTCGGCGGTATCCGCGAGATGCAGAAGGTGCCGAGCGCCGTCTGGATCGTGGACACCAAGAAGGAGCACATCGCGGTCGGCGAGGCCCGCAAGCTCAACATCCCGGTCGTCGCCATCCTCGACACCAACTGCGACCCCGACGAGGTCGACTACAAGATCCCGGGCAACGACGACGCCATCCGCTCCGTCACCCTGCTCACCCGTGTGATCGCCGACGCCGTCGCCGAGGGCCTCATCGCCCGTTCCGGTGTCGCCACCGAGGGCAAGGGCGAGAAGGCCGCGGGCGAGCCGCTCGCCGAGTGGGAGCGCGACCTGCTCGAGGGTGAGAAGAAGGCCGAGGAGGCCCCCGCCGCCGAGGCTGCCGCCGAGGCGCCGGCCGCCGAGGCTGCGGCTCCCGAGGCTGCCGCCGAGGCGCCGGCCGCCGAGGCTGCGGCTCCCGAGGCTGCCGCCGAGACCCCGGCCGCCGAGGGCGAGCAGGCCTGACCTCAGGCCGTTCGGCTGAAGTGAGGGCGGGTGGCGCCGACCGCGCCACCCGCCGTTCACCCGCAGCCCGTAGATCTTCGTAGCCCGTAGATCCTTGGCGGACGCCCGCCCAAGCCGCGGCGGCCGCCGACTTCGAGACTTCGAACTCCGAGAAGAGATTCACAGATCATGGCGAACTACACCGCCGCCGACGTCAAGAAGCTCCGTGAGCTCACCGGCGCCGGCATGATGGACTGCAAGAAGGCGCTGGACGAGGCCGAGGGCAACGTCGAGAAGGCCGTCGAGGCGCTCCGCATCAAGGGCCAGAAGGGCGTCGCCAAGCGCGAGGGCCGCTCCGCCGAGAACGGCGCCGTGGTCTCCATCATCGCCGACGACAACTCCTCCGGTGTCCTCGTCGAGCTGAAGTGCGAGACCGACTTCGTCGCCAAGGGTGACAAGTTCCAGGCCGTCGCCACGGCGATCGCCGAGCACGTCGCCAAGAGCTCCCCGGCCGACCTCGAGGCGCTGCTCGCCTCCGAGATCGAGGCCGGCAAGACCGTCCAGGCGTTCGTCGACGAGGCCAACGCCAACCTCGGCGAGAAGATCGTCCTGGACCGCTTCGCGCAGTTCGCCGACGGCTTCGTGACGGCGTACATGCACCGCACCATGCCCGACCTGCCCCCGCAGATCGGTGTCCTCGTCGAGCTCGACAAGCCGAACGCCGATGTCGCCAAGGGCGTCGCCCAGCACATCGCCGCCTTCGCGCCGAAGTACCTCTCCAAGGAGGAGATCCCGGCCGAGGTCGTCGAGTCCGAGCGCCGTATCGCCGAGGAGACCACCCGCGCCGAGGGCAAGCCCGAGGCCGCGATCGCCAAGATCGTCGAGGGTCGTCTGAACGGCTTCTTCAAGGACGCCACCCTGCTCGGCCAGCCGTACGCGCTGGACAACAAGAAGTCCGTCCAGAAGGTTCTGGACGAGGCGGGTGTCACCCTGAAGCGCTTCACGCGCATCAAGGTCGGCATCTGAGTCCGTACCGCGATCGACGGGCGACCCCGATAGGGTCGTAAGCAGTCGTCCGTGCAGTTCGCGTATGCCGTCCCGCACGCACGCGTGACGGACGACAGCAGATCTGACGAGGAGGCCATTGCCGCGCATGGGTTGCGAACGACACCCCACCGGCAATGGCCTTCTTCGTATGTGCACCACGAGGAGATCTCCATGACCACCAAGGCCGAGAAGAGCGACGACGGCAAAGTACGCGGCCGCTTTCTGCTGAAGCTGTCCGGAGAGGCTTTCTCCGGCGGGACCGGACTCGGCGTCGACCCCGACGTGGTGCACGCCATCGCCCGTGAGATCGCGGCCGTGGTGCGCGACGGTTCGCAGATCGCCGTCGTCATCGGCGGCGGCAACTTCTTCCGCGGGGCCGAGCTTCAGCAGCGCGGCATGGACCGTGCCCGTTCCGACTACATGGGCATGCTCGGCACGGTCATGAACTGCCTCGCCCTCCAGGACTTTCTGGAGAAGGAGGGCATCGACTCGCGGGTGCAGACCGCCATCACCATGGGCCAGGTCGCCGAGCCGTACATTCCGCTGCGTGCCGTGCGCCACCTGGAGAAGGGCCGCGTGGTCATCTTCGGCGCCGGTATGGGCATGCCGTACTTCTCGACCGACACGACCGCCGCGCAGCGTGCCCTGGAGATCGACGCCGAGGCGTTGCTCATGGGCAAGAACGGGGTGGACGGGGTCTACGACTCCGACCCGAAGACCAACCCCGAGGCCGTCAAGTTCGACTCGCTCAGCTACGGCGAGGTCATCACCCGGGACCTCAAGGTCGCCGACATGACCGCGATCACGCTGTGCCGGGACAACAAGCTGCCCATCCTGGTCTTCGAGCTCCTGGCGGAGGGCAATATCGCACGGGCCGTCAAGGGTGAGAAGATCGGCACACTCGTGGGTGACCAAGACAGCCGGAACTGACCGGCGGGCAGACCTGTTCGGGGTGAACCCCGTCCGGACGACGGACCCTGACCGGGGGATGGACAATGGTCTACCGGTCCGGAACCGTGCAGGAAGAAGACGCGACGCAGCCGGCCGCCGCCCACGGATGCCGGGCCTACTCAAGACACGCAGGAGCAAGTGGTGATCGAAGAGACCCTCCTCGAGGCCGAGGAGAAGATGGAGAAGGCCGTCGTGGTCGCCAAGGAGGACTTCGCCGCGATCCGCACCGGTCGTGCGCACCCGGCGATGTTCAACAAGATCGTGGCCGACTACTACGGCGCACCGACGCCGATCAACCAGCTGGCCTCGTTCTCCGTGCCGGAGCCGCGCATGGCCGTCGTGACGCCCTTCGACAAGAGCGCACTGCGCAACATCGAGCAGGCGATCCGTGACTCCGACCTGGGCGTCAACCCGAGCAATGACGGCAACATCATCCGTGTGGTGTTCCCCGAGCTCACCGAGGAGCGCCGCCGCGAGTACATCAAGGTCGCCAAGGGCAAGGGCGAGGACGCCAAGGTCGCGATCCGCTCCGTGCGTCGCAAGGCCAAGGACGCCATCGACAAGCTCGTCAAGGACGGCGAGGTCGGCGAGGACGAGGGCCGCCGTGCGGAGAAGGAGCTCGACGACACCACCGCGAAGTACGTCGCGCAGGTGGACGAGCTGCTCAAGCACAAGGAAGCGGAGCTTCTCGAGGTCTGATGAACGACTCTTCCTGGGGGGCGCCGCCACAGACCGGGTACTGGGGACCCGCCGACCAGGGGCCGGCTCACGGCCCCGGCCCGGCGGGTTCCGCGTACGATGCGCATGACGCCCAGCAGACTCGCCCCATGCCCATCGTGCCCGAGGTACCCGCACCCGGCGGAGACCAGGATGACGGCCGGGGGGCCGCTCGGGTGAGCGGCCCCTTGTTCCGAGACGAGACGCTGCAGGCGCCGTCCCACTGGGCGGTACCTGAGAATCCGGAGCCCATGCCCGACGCCCCACAGCCGGCGCCCGCGCCGCAGAAGAAGAGCGCGGGCCGTGACCTGGGTGCGGCCATAGGGGTCGGCGTCGGGCTCGGCATCGTGATCGTGGCGTCACTGTTCATCGTCAAGGCTGTTTTCGTCGGCGTCGTGGCGGTCGCCGTGGTGGTGGGCCTGTGGGAGCTGACGAAGCGGCTCGAGGAGCGCAAGGGCATCAAGGCGCCCCTCGTACCGCTGGCGGTCGGCGGTGCGGCGATGGTCGTCGCCGGCTATGTGCGTGGCGCCGAGGGCGCCTGGGTGGCGATGGCGCTGACGGCGCTCGCGATCCTCGTCTGGCGCATGACGGAGCCACCGGACGGCTATCTCAAGGATGTGACGGCGGGCCTCTTCGCCGCCTTCTACGTGCCCTTCCTGGCCACGTTCGTGTCCTTGATGCTGACGGCGGACGACGGCCCGCGGCGCGTTCTGACCTTCCTCGTTCTGACGGTCGTCAGCGACACGGGCGCCTACGCGATCGGCTGGCGCTTCGGCAAGCACAAGCTCGCGCCACGCATCAGCCCCGGCAAGACCCGCGAGGGACTCATCGGTGCGGTCACCTTCGCGATAGTCGCGGGCGCGCTGTGCATGCAGTTCCTGATCGACGGCGGCTCCTGGTGGCAGGGACTGCTGCTCGGTCTCGCGGTCGCGGCCAGCGCCACACTCGGCGACCTGGGCGAGTCCATGATCAAGCGCGACCTCGGCATCAAGGACATGGGCACCCTGCTGCCGGGACACGGCGGCATCATGGACCGCCTCGACTCGCTCCTGCCGACGGCGCCCGTGGTGTGGCTGCTGCTCGTCCTCTTCGTCGGCAACGGCTGACGGATCGTTCCGCACGCCACCGACCCGCGCTTCACGGTCTCGAGGCCCGCCGTCCACCGGACGGCGGGCCTCTCGCGTTCACCGGCTGCCGGTTCGGTCATTCCGGCCATACGTCCGGTCCACCCCCGCGCCACTCGATCAGGTCCGACGTCCGTGCGTCGACGTCCTCGAGTCCGGCCCGCCTCAGGAACTCCTCGACGTCCCGGGGCTCCTGGGCCAGACCGAGGTTCACCGCCTCCACCGTCACCCGGCGTCCGCCGCCCGGCGACGGCTGATGCACCACCACAGGTCGCTTTGGGGACATGCCCACAGGATCATCCGTCCCTTCCCTGACATGTATCCGGGCACGGTGTCACGGCAGCCGTGTGACCGTGACCCCTTTGATGGATCCGAGCGTGGACACGAACGCTGTCTCCGCCCGTGGCGCGCGCTCGCCGACGCTCGCCGCGGGGGTGCGTCGAGCGCCTGCGCAGACGGGACGCCGGACCGGCCGGCCGCGTTCGGTCACGGTCCGGCAGCCGGCCACGGGGCCCGCTCGATCGGCTGTTCCCAGCGGTCCGGCCGGGCCGGCGACGCTATCGCCTGCGGGATCGCCGCACACGGTGCGAAGTGTCGTGGGGCCGGGGCGGGGCGGCGAGTATTCGCTCATGTATTCGATTCTAGGTCTCTTCGCCTCATCGGTACCACGGGCCCCCTGAGCGGTTCCGTTCGCTGGCCCGTCTGCCGCAGGGCGGCCGCTTCGACCTGCCCCGATGTTGGGGGCGGCCCTGTGGGGCGGAGTGCGGCGCAGGCATCGCCGGCTCGAGTCGGTGGCGCAGGACCGTCACGCTCGGGGTCCTGCGGGACGCTCGCATGGGAAGCCCGGGATGACGGCGCGGCCCGACGGTCGAGGCGGCCGAGGAGTACGCCGACGGTCGGGATGCCGGCGGTCGGATTGCCGACCGGCGGCGGGCCAGGAGCGCCCCCCGGCCCTGACGCCGGGGACGCCGACCGGTGTCGGTGTCAGGCATGTCGACCGCCCCGGTTGCTCGATGGCCGGGGTACCTGCCCGCCCCGATCCCGGGTGTGCCGGACTTGCGGGCGGCCGGTCGGCCGGTAGCGTCGACAGCAGGCGGGGGCCACCGCACGAAGGAGCAGGCGGATGGGCGTGAAGCGCTGGATCGAGGCCTGGCCCGTCTACCGGCAGCTCACCGGGACGGACCCGCTGGGCCGGGGCAAGGCCGCGCAGTCGGCCCGTTCGGCCGGGCTCACCTCCCGTACGGAGAGCGCCGACCGGGTGGCCGGATCGGTGTGCCCGTACTGCGCCGTGGGCTGTGCGCAGCGCGTCTTCGTCAAGGACGGGAAGGTCGTCCAGATCGAGGGCAACCCGGACAGCCCCATCTCCCGCGGCCGGCTGTGCCCGAAGGGCTCGGCGAGCAAGCAGTTGGTCACCGGTCCGCAGCGGGAGCAGCGTGTGCTCTACCGCCCGCCGTACGGCACCGCCTGGCAGGAACTGGACCTGGACACGGCCATGGACATGGTGGTCGACCGGGTGCTCGACGCACGGCGCAAGGGCTGGCAGGACACCGACGCGGACGGCAGGCCGCTGCGCCGCACCATGGGTCTGGCCAGTCTCGGCGGGGCGACGCTGGACAACGAGGAGAACTACCTCATCAAGAAGTTGTTCACCGCCCTGGGTGCCCTGCAGATCGAGAACCAGGCCCGTATTTGACACTCCGCCACGGTTCCCGGTCTGGGAGCCTCGTTCGGACGTGGTGGTGCCACCGACTACCAGCAGGACCTGATCAACTCCGACTGCATCATCATCATGGGCTCCAACATGGCGGAGGCCCACCCCGTCGGGTTCCAGTGGGTCATCGAGGCCAAGGCACGAGGCGCCAAGGTCATCCACATCGACCCGCGGTTCACCCGGACGAGCGCGCACGCCGACCAGCACGTCACGCTGCGGGCGGGCACCGACATCGCCTTCCTCGGCGGCGTGATCAATTACATCCTCACGCACGACCTGGACTTCCGGGAGTACGTGCGGGCGTACACGAACGCGCCCTTCCTGCTGAGCGAGCGGTACCGGGACACCGAGGACCTGGACGGGCTGTTCAGCGGCTACGACCCGCAGACCGCGTCCTACGACGCGTCGAGCTGGTCCTATGCGAGCACGCCCATGGACGAGCAGCCGGGCCACCACCTCAAGGAGGTGTCCGCCCCCTACCAGCACGGCGCGGGCGGCCCGTTCATAGAGGGGGCCGCGGGCGGCATCGAGTCCGACCCCGCGCTGGAGCACCCGCGCTGTGTGTTCCAGGTGCTCAAGCGGCACTTCTCCCGCTACACCCCCGAGATGGTGGAGCGGATCTGCGGTGTGCCGCAGGAGCTGTTCCTCGATGTGTGCCGGGCCTGGACGGAGAACTCCGGCCGGGAGCGCACCACCGCGCTGGTGTACAGCGTGGGCTGGACCCAGCACTCGGTGGGCGCCCAGTTCATCCGGGCCGGATCGATCGTCCAGCTGCTGCTGGGCAACATCGGGCGCCCGGGCGGCGGGATCTTCGCGCTGCGCGGCCACGCCAGCATCCAGGGCTCCACGGACGTGCCCACGCTGTTCAATCTGCTGCCGGGATACCTGCCGATGCCGGACACCACCCACGAGGACCTGGCCACCTATCTGGGCGGGGTCCGCGGCCGGGGCCAGAAGGGGTTCTGGGGCGCCGCCGACGCCTATATGGTCTCCCTGCTCAAGGAGTACTGGGGCGACGCGGCGACGGCCGAGAACGACTACTGCTTCGACTACCTGCCCCGGATCAACGGCGATCACGGCACCTACCGCACCGTGATGGACATGGTCGACGGCGGAAAGGTCTTCGGCTACTTCCTCCTTGGACAGAATCCCGCGGTCGGCTCGGCGCACGGCCGGCTGCAACGCCTGGGCATGGCGAACCTCGACTGGCTGGTCGTGCGCGATCTCGCCATGATCGAGAGCGCCACGTTCTGGAAGGACGCACCGGAGATCGAGACCGGGGAGATCGTCACCGAGAAGTGCCGTACGGAGGTCTTCTTCTTCCCCGCGGCCTCGCACGTGGAGAAGGCCGGCACCTTCACACAGACGCAACGCATGCTCCAGTGGCGCGACCAGGCCGTCGAACCGTCCGGTGACCAGCGGTCGGAGCTGTGGTTCTTCCACCAGCTCGGGGTGCGGCTGAAGGAGAAGCTGGCCGGCTCGGCCGACGAGCGCGACCGCCCCTTGCTGGACCTGGCCTGGGACTACGAGACGGAGGGCGACGAGCCGTCCCCGTCGGACGTGCTGCGCCACATCAACGGCATCGACCTGAACACCGGCCGGACGGTCGACGGTTATCTCGACCTCAAGGCCGACGGCACCACCGCCTGCGGCTGCTGGATCTACAGCGGCGTGTACGCGGGGGAGACCAACCAGTCCCGCCGGCGCACCTCCCGTTTCGAGACGGGCCCGTACGACGCGGAGTGGGGCTGGACATGGCCCCTCAACCGGCGGGTGCTGTACAACCGCGCCTCCGCCGACCCGCAGGGGCGGCCCTGGAGCGAGCGGAAGAAGCTGGTCTGGTGGGACGCGGAGGCCGGTGAGTGGACCGGCCACGACACTCCCGACTTCGAGAAGAACAAGCCGCCGGACTACAAGGCCCCGGAGGGGGCGTCGGGCGTTCAGGCGCTCGACGGGGACGACGCGTTCATCATGATGCGCGACGGGAAGGGCTGGCTGTTCGCCCCGGCCGGACTCGCCGACGGTCCGATGCCCACGCACTACGAGCCGCACGAGTCGCCGATGCGCAACCTGCTCTACGGACAGCAGGGCAACCCCGTGCGCAAGGTCTACGGGCGCCCCGACAACCCCTCCAACCCCGCCCCGCCCGAGGCTCACTCCGAGGTGTTCCCGTTCGTGTTCACCGCGGCGCGGCTGACCGAGCACCACACGGCGGGTGCGATGAGCCGGCAGCTGCCCTACCTGGCCGAGCTCCAGCCGGAGTTGTTCGTGGAGGTCTCGCCCGAGCTGGCGGTCGAGCGCGGGCTGCACCATCTGGACTGGGCCCATGTGATCACCAGCAGGACCGCTGTCGACGCCCGCGTCGTGGTGACCGACCGGATGGCGCCCCTGCGCGTCGACGGCCGGGTGGTGCACCAGGTGTGGATGCCCTACCACTGGGGCCAGACCGGGCTCACCAAGGGCGACGTGGTCAACGACCTGATCGGCGTGGTGGCCGACCCGAACGTCTTCATCCAGGAGAGCAAGGTGCTGACCTGCGACGTGCGTCCGGGGCGGCGCCCGAGGGGACCGGCCCTGCTCGAGTACGTCGCGGACTACCGCCGCCGGGCGGGCATCACGACCGAGACCGGCACTCGCATAGCGACGGCCGACGGCCACGTCGAGCGGGCGCACATCGAATCGGACCGGCCCGAGGAGCCGTCATGACAGCCGAGAACAGCTTCTACGGGCCGCTCGAGGATCCCGCAGGTGATGCCGGCCACCGTGAGCATCCGCCCCGGATGGGCTTCTTCACCGACACCTCCGTGTGCATCGGCTGCAAGGCGTGCGAGGTGGCCTGCAAGGAGTGGAACGGCATCCCCGAGGACGGCATCGACCTGCTGGGCATGTCCTTCGACAACACCGGCATGCTGGGCGCGAGTTCCTGGCGGCACGTCGCCTTCATCGAGCAGGAACGCCCGCTCGGCCGGCAGGACGCGGGCCTGGCCGACCTGCCCGTCGGGCCGTCCAGCACCGAGGAGGCCGAGGAGGTGGTGGCGGACGCCCTGGAGGTCGCCAGACGAGGCGGCGGCGACCTCGGCACGGCCCCGGTGGACCTCGGCTTCCCCTCCTTCGACCTCCCTGGTGCGGGCACGGGCACGGAGACCCGTACCCAGTTCCGCTGGCTGATGTCCTCCGACGTGTGCAAGCACTGCACGCACGCCGGATGTCTGGACGTGTGTCCCACCGGCGCCCTGTTCCGCACCGAGTTCGGCACGGTCGTGGTGCAGCCCGACATCTGCAACGGCTGCGGCTACTGCGTGTCGGGCTGCCCGTACGGCGTCATCGACCGGCGCCCCGACGACGGCCGGGCCTGGAAGTGCACCATGTGCTACGACCGGCTGCGCGACGGGCTGGAACCGGCCTGCGCCAAGGCCTGCCCGACTGACTCCATCCAGTTCGGCCCGCTGGACGAGCTGCGCCGGAATGCGGACCGGCGCCTGGCGGCCCTGCACGAGGCCGGAGTGACCGAGGCCCAGCTCTACGGCCGTGACCCCGAGGACGGCGTGGGCGGCGACGGCGCGTTCTTCCTGCTGCTCGACGACCCGGAGGTGTACGGGCTCCCGCCGGACCCCGTCGTGCCGACCCGCGACCTGATGTCGATGTGGAAGCACGCGGGTGTGGCGGCGTCGGCGCTGCTGGCCGTCTCGGCGGCGGTCTTCGTGCGCGGGGGACGACGGTGAGCCGCGACGGGGCCGTGCGCCAGGGCCGCGGCGGCCGGGACGACGACGGCGGCCGTGAGCGGTCCATGGTGCCGAGGGCGACGTTCCGCTCCTACTACGGGCGTCCGGTCCTCAAACCCCCGGTGTGGGAGTGGAAGATCCCCGCGTACCTCTTCACCGGCGGGCTGTCGGCCGGGGCCGCGCTGCTCGCGGCCGGGGCGGATCTGACGGACCGTCCCGAACTGCGCAGGACCGCACGGGTCGGCGGGTTCGCCGCCCTGCTCGCGAGCATGTACCTGCTGGTCGCGGACCTCGGCCGGCCCGAGCGCTTCCACCACATGCTGCGGGTCGCCAAGCCGAGTTCGCCGATGTCCGTCGGCACGTGGATCCTCGTGGCCTACGGGCCCGGCAGCGCCCTGGCGGCCACCGCCGAGGTGCTGCCCGCCGCCGTGCGCGGCACTTTGCCCGGGCGGCTGCTGCGGCTGGCCGCGCGCCCCGCGGGCCTGTCCGCGGCCGTCTTCGCCCCCGGGGTCGCCTCGTACACGGCGGTCCTGCTGTCGCAGACGGCGGTGCCGGCGTGGCACGACGCCCGTCGAGAGCTGCCGTTCGTCTTCACCGGCTCCGCGGCCGCCAGCGCGGCCGGTCTCGGCATGCTGACGGCACCGGTGGCCGAGGCCGGCCCGGCACGGCGGCTCGGTGCGGTCGGCGCGGCGGCCGAGATCGTCGCGTCGCGGCTCATCGACCGGCGGCCGGGCCTGGTGACGCAGGCGTACACCACCGGCCGGCCGCACCGTCTGCGCAAGGCCTCCGAGTACCTCACCCTGGGCGGCGCGATGACCGCGCTGACCCTCGCCCGCCGCAGCCGCGTCGCCGCCGCGGTGGGCGGACTGGCCCTGATGGCGGGCAGTGTCCTGCAGCGCTTCGGCACCTTCGAGGCGGGCGTGACCTCCACGAAGGACCCGGCGTACGTGGTGGAACCGCAACGCCGTCGCCTCCAGGCCCGCGAGGAGGGCCGCGACGAGGAGTGACACGGGTGGGGGTGCGCCGGTGCGGGTGCCCCGCGTGCCGCGCGCTCGACCGGCTGCCCTGCCGACACGGGTGCGGGCCGTCGTCCGCCGCGTCCCGGACGGACCGCGCGTCGGCGCCCCCGCGCCGAACGGCCGTCACCCCGGTGTGGCGCACGCCCCGTCGGTCGCCTCGGCCGTAACCTGACGGGGTTTCAGCAGGGCCAGAGCGAGGGTGCACGAGATGGACCGCGACCACGCCTCCGCCGGACGGGCCCCCGCCGCGCACACGGTCCCGGACGTGGACGAACGGCGGCGGCTGCCGCGCACCGATGTGCTGCTGGCCGATCCCCGGCTCGTCGCGGCGGCGGAGCGACTGGGGAGGGGGCTGGTCAAGGACGTGGTCACCGGGGTGCAGGCGCGGGCCCGGGCGGGTGAGGTGCCCGTCGGCGAGGTCGCCGATCACGCGGTCGCCGCCCTGCCCGCCACGGCGTGCGCGTTGCGTCCGGTGATCAACGCCACCGGGGTCCTGCTGCACACCAATCTGGGCCGGGCCGCCCTCTCCGCCGCAGCCAGGGAGGCGGTGCTCGCCGCCTCGGGGACCACCGACGTGGAACTCGATCTCGCCACCGGCGCCCGTTCCCGACGGGGCCGGTCCGCACTGGACGCACTGCTGCGCGCCGTGCCGGCCGCCGGGGCCGCCCACGTGGTCAACAACGGCGCGGCCGCCCTGGTACTGGCCGCCACCGCCCTCGCCCAAGGGCGGGAGATCATCGTCAGCCGGGGCGAGATGGTGGAGATCGGCGACGGCTTCCGCCTGCCCGATCTGCTGGTCTCCACCGGCGCCCGGCTGCGGGAGGTCGGCACGACCAACCGCACCACGCGCGCCGACTACGCCGCGGCCGTCGGTCCCGACACCGGCTTCGTCCTGAAGGTGCACCCCTCCAACTTCCGTGTCACCGGCTTCACCCGGGAGGCGTCGGTGGCCGAACTGGCCGCACTCGGTGTGCCCGTGGTGGCGGACATCGGCTCGGGACTGCTCGCCCCGGATCCGGTGCTGCCCGGGGAGCCCGACGCGGCGAGCCGGCTGCGCGCCGGGGCGTCCCTGGTGACCGCCAGCGGCGACAAACTGCTCGGCGGACCGCAGTGCGGACTCGTGCTGGGCGACACCGAATTGGTACGCAGGCTGGCCCGGCACCCGCTGGCCCGCGCGGTGCGCGTGGACAAACTGACGCTCGCGGCACTGGAGGCGACCGTGCGCGGCCCCGACACCCCGACCCGGACCGCCCTGCACGCCGATCCCGCCCGGCTGCGGCAGCGCGCCGAACGCCTCGCGGCCGAGTTGCGCGCGGACGGGATCGACAGCCGCGCCGTCGGCACCGACGCGGTGGTCGGCGGGGGCGGCGCACCCGGGGTGACGCTGCCGAGCGCGGCCGTCTCGCTGCCCGCCCGGTACGCGGCCCCGCTGCGGGGCGCGGACCCCGCCGTGCTGGCCCGCGTCGAGGAGGGCCGCTGCCTGCTGGACGTGCGGGCGGTGCCGGAGGATGCCGACGCGGCCCTCGCCGCGGCGGTGCGCCGGGCGGCGGTCGCGCGGGAGGCGCCGGATGTGCCGGGAAGGGGGGCCTGACGGTGCATGTCCTCGCCACCGCGGGCCACGTCGATCACGGCAAGTCGGCGCTGCTGCGCGCACTGACCGGCATGGAGCCCGACCGCTGGGAGGAGGAGCGGCGCCGGGGCATGACGCTCGACCTCGGCTTCGTGTGGACGCGGCTGCCCGGCGCCGGCGACCTCGCCTTCGTGGACGTACCGGGGCACGAGCGCCTGGTGGGCAACATGCTGGCGGGTGTGGGCCCGGTGCCCGCCGTCCTCTTCGTCGTCGCAGCCGACCAGGGCTGGCAGCCGCAGTCCGAGGAGCACCTGGCCGTCCTGGACGCCCTCGGGGTGCGGCACGGTGTGCTCGTCGTGTCCCGCAGCGACCTCGCCGATCCGGGCGCCGCTCGCGACCAGGCACTGGCCCGGATCGCCGAGTCCTCCCTCGGCAAGGTGCCCGCCGTGGCCGTCAGCGCGGTGACCGGCGCGGGCCTGGACGCACTTCGTACGGCCCTGGGCAGGCTGGCCGGCGAGCTGCCCGAGCCCGACCGCGACGCGGACGTCCGCCTCTGGGTGGACCGCGCGTTCACGGTGCGGGGCCGTGGCACCGTCGTCACCGGCACCCTCGGCGCGGGCACCGTGCGCGTCGGCGACCGGCTCCGGCTCGCCCGCGACGGCGCGGTGTTGCGGGTGCGCGGCCTGGAGTCCCTGAAGGAACCGCGGGAGGAGGCCGGCGCGGTCGCCCGGGTGGCGGTCAATGTGACCGGACCCGGCGCCGGTGGCCTGCGCCGCGGGGACGCACTGCTCACTTCGGACCGCTGGCTGACGACCGACACCGTCGACGTACGGCTGCGCGGCGACCCGGCCCGCGAGCTGCCGCGTGAACTGACGCTGCACGTGGGCACCGCCGCCGTACCGGTGACGGTCCGTCCGCTCGGCGAGGACACCGCACGGCTGCGGACGGCCGCACCGCTGCCGCTGCGGGTCGGCGACTCCGCACTGCTGCGCGACCCCGGACGGCATCGCGTTCCGGCGGGGATCACCGTGCTGGACGTTCGTCCACCGCGCCTGACCAGGCGGGGCGCGGCGGCCGCGCGTGAGCGGGAGCTGCGGGCGGCGCGCGGTGCCGCCGACGAGGCGGGGGAGCTGCGCCGCCGCGGTCTGGTCCGCCGCTCCGAGCTCCTCGCCATGGGGGTGCCGCCGACCGCCGATCCCGTCGCCGGGGAATGGCTCGCGGACCCCGCGCACTGGGAGGAACTGCGCGAGCGGCTCGGCCGCGTCGTCGAGGACCACGCCGCTCGCAACCCGCTCGAGCCCGGCATGCCCTTGGAGGCGGCACGGCAGGCGCTCGGCCTGCCCGAACGCGCGCTCGTCGAGGCACTGCTGGAACGGTCGCCGGGGTTGGGCCACAGCGACGGCCGCCTCTACGGCAGCCGTGCCCGTCCCGCGCTGCCGGCCCGGGCCGAGGCCGCCGTCGAGGCGGTACGCGCCGATCTCGCCCGTGCGCCGTTCCGCGCACCGGAGGCCGAACGGCTGCGGGAACTGGGTCTGACGCCCAAGCTGCTGGCGGCCGCCGAGGCGGCGGGCGAACTGCTGCGGATCGGCGAGGGCATCGTGCTGCTGCCGGGGGCGGACACACGGGCCGCGGCCGTGCTGGCGCGGCTGGCACAGCCGTTCACCGCGAGTCAGGCGCGCCGGGCGCTGGACACCACGCGCCGGGTCGTGATCCCGCTGCTTGAGTACCTGGACGAGCGCGGTCGCACCGTCCGTGTGGACGGCACGCTGCGCCGCTGCCGCGCGGTGGGCCCGGGCGATGGCTGACACGGACGGGACGGCGGAGACGGACGGGAATCGAACCCGCCTGCCCGAGTTGCTCGGACACCTCGGTTTTGAAGACCGGGAGGGCCACCAGGCGCCTTTACGTCTCCCCTCAGGCCGTCGTCGAGGGCTCGCCCCGGCCACGCCCATCGAACCCGCGCCCCCAGGACGTGTCAACGCGCCACACGGCGCGACCTCCCAGGTGAAAGGACCAGGACGGCCATGACGGGTATGGAGACCGGCGTCCGGCAGGAGACCGTGCGCCTCACGCAGTACGCGCACGGCGGCGGCTGCGCCTGCAAGATCCCTCCGGGGGAGCTTGAGGAGATCGTGGCCGGGCTGACGCCCGCCGGAGGGGGCGGCGAACGGGCGGGCGATCTGCTCGTGGGCATCGACACCGGCGACGACGCGGCCGTCGTCCGGATGCCGGGCGGCCCGGATGCACCCGCCGTCGTCACCACCGCGGACTTCTTCACCCCGGTGGTGGACGATCCGTACGACTGGGGCCGCATCGCCGCCGCCAACGCGCTCTCGGACGTCTACGCGATGGGCGGCACACCGCTCGTGGCGGTCAACCTGCTGTGCTGGCCGCGCGACCTGCTGCCGTTCGATCTGGCGCGCGAGGTGCTGCGGGGCGGGCTGGATGTCGCCACGGCGGCCGGGTGCGCGGTGGCGGGCGGTCACAGCGTCGACGACCCGGAACCCAAGTACGGGATGGCCGTGACCGGCACCGCCGACCCGGCGCGACTGCTGCGCAACGACGCCGGGCGGCCGGGAACGCCGTTGTCGCTGACCAAGCCGCTGGGACTGGGGGTGCTCAACAACCGTCACAAGACGACCGGCGAGGTCTTCCCGCAGGCGGTGGAGACGATGGCGGCGCTCAACCGCGACGCGTCGCGGGCCGCACTCGCGGCGGGCGCGGTCTGCGCCACCGACGTCACCGGATTCGGCCTGCTGGGACATCTGTACAAACTGGCGCGCGCCTCGGGGGTGACCGCAGTCGTCGACCCCGCCGCGGTCCCCTTCCTCGACGGCGCGTGGGACGCCGCCCGGGCCGGGCACATCAGCGGCGGCACCCGCCGCAACCTCGAATGGGTCGCCCCGCACACGGACTTCGGCCGCACCGACGAACTGACCCGGCTCCTGCTCGCCGACGCCCAGACCTCCGGCGGCCTTCTGGTCGCCGGTGAGGTGCCGGGCGCCCCGGTGATCGGCGAACTCGTACCGGCAGGACCGCACCGGCTGGTCGTCGGCGGACGGGGGTGATGCTCGGGGCCGGTGCCATCCGTCCGGGGCTCCTGCCCCTCTGCCTCCTCACCGACCCGCGACCGGTTCGGCCACGGGCCGAGGCACGTCGGCCGGACCTGTCGGCCGTCGGTGTCCGGGCGAAGGGAAAAGCCTTTCGGTGTTGTCGGTAGCCCCTGTTAGCTTCATGGCGCTCGTGTGATCCACGAGTCTCAAAAGCTCACAGGGGAGGGGCACTTGAACATCCTTCGAAGGCCGGGCAGACGAAGACGGCTGATGGTGGGGAGCTGCGTGGCGGCACTGCTGGCCACAGCCACCGGTACGGCGCACGCGCTGGACAACCTGCCGCCCGAGCAGCCGCTGGTGCGGGACCTCCAGTCGCAGAACAAGGCCTGCGCCACCGGCGACGACACACCGTACGTCTCGGCGCCGCCCAGGCTCAGCGCCGTGCTGTACGACCCGGAGGAGGACAACGGGCCGAGCGAATCCAGCCCGGTCAAGGGCGAGTTCGAAGCCTGGTGGACGGACGCGGCAGGAGCGGAGCAGCGCCGCACCTACACCACCGTCACCTTGTCGTCGGGGTCGCGCCAGTACTGGACGATGCCGGGCGACATCCCGCCGAACACGGTCGTCTCCTGGCACGTCCGGGCGAACGACGGCAAGGCGACTTCCCCATGGAGCGATGAGGGCGACGGCTCGGTCTGCTCGTTCGTGTACGACGACGTGAACCCCGAGCAGCCGACGATCACTTCCCCCGAATACCCCCGCATGGAGGACGTGTTCCGGGTGGACGGGGTGGGCGTCTACGGCCACTTCACCATGGACTCGCCCTCCGACGACGTGGTGTCCTATGTATACGACTTCCTGGGCGGTCCCTCTGGGACCGCATCCGCCGAGCGGCCGGGCGCGGCTGTGACCATTCCGTATCTACCGCTCACCGCAGGGCTCAAGTCCCTGACGGTCCGCGCGATCGACCGGTCGGGCCGAAGCGGCGCGCAGTCGCGTTACGACTTCAACGTGAAGCCCGGGCGCGCCCCTGTCGCCCGCTGGAAGCTCGACGACCCGGCAGGATCCCGCGCGGCCGCCGCCGAGACGGGAACCGCCGCCCGTGCCGGTACCGGCGTGACCTTCGGCGGCCCGGCGCCCGCAGGCACCGGAGCCACCGCCACGGTCGGCCTTGACGGCAGCGGCCACGGCTTCCTCACCACGGACGCCCCGGTCGCCGACATGCGCACGCCCTTTGCCGTCAGCGCCTGGGTGCGGCCCGCCGAGACCGACCGGAACATGACCGTCGCCAGCCAGGACGCGGACGGGAAGCCCGCCTTCAGCCTTGGCCTGCGCAGTCAGAACCCCGGCCCGGGCTGGTCGTTCGCGATCGGGGGCGCGCGGGTGTCCGGAGGCGCGCCCGAGATCGGTGAGTGGGCGCACCTGCTGGGGCTGTACGACGCGGAGACAGGTCGCGCTCACCTGTATGTCAACGGCCATGAGGTCGGCACCGCGGCCGAGGCGGCCCCCGCCGGGACGGCCGGCGCGTTCCAGATCGGTCGTGCCCGTGGGACCAACGGCTACCGGGACCGCTGGCACGGCGACATCGGGGACGTACAGGTCCACGACCGGGTCGTGGTACCGAGCGAGGTGGCCGAACTCGCACGGCACAAGCCGGAGCTGCTCGGCCACTGGTCGCTGGAGAACGCGGTGGACGGGACGAGCCCCGAGCAGTCGGACCGCGCGCCGTTGCGGCTCGGCACAGGGGCCTCGATCTACCGGGGCTCCGACAGCTCCTGCCTCCCGGAACTCGACCCCGACTGCCCCTACATGCCCCCGCCACTCGTCGGTGAGGGGCATCTGAGCCTCGACGGGGAGACCGGGTACGCCGCTGCCGACGGGCCCGTCGTGGACACCGGGGACAGCTTCACCATCGGCGTCGTCGTCCGCCTCGCGGACTCCGAGCCGGCCCACCCGATGACGGTGCTCTCGCAGGCCGGCGAGCACACCGATGTGTTCAAGGTGCGCTATGAGCCGTCCACGTACGCATGGCAACTGGTGATGCCGGAGAAGGACGAGGTCGGCGCCCCGGAGAAGGTGGTGTCCCAGATCACGGGCGCGGACGGCGGCGAGGGCCAGGGCCATCGTCTCGCCGTGGTCTACGACGACGGGACCGACACGATCAAGCTCTACGCCGATGGCTACACCAGCGCCGAGGCGACGGCGAGCCTTCCCGACGGGCGGCACAGCTCCGGTGCCCTCCAGATCGGCCGGGCCAAAGCCGGTGACGGCTGGGGCGAATACCTCCACGGCGATGTGGACGAGGTGCAGGCCTACTCCGGTGCGCTGCGGGACGAGGACGTGACCGGCCTGGGCTTCGGTACGGATCCCTGCCTGTGCTGATGCCTACGTGCTGAGTCCAGAGGTCCGACTTCCGGCGGCCCCCAGAAACCCTGGTTTCTGGGGGCCGCCTGCTGCATGGGCCCCGCCGCATCACCCTGCCTCCGGGCCCCGTCGCTGAACGCGCCCGGCGCTCGTCGCCGGACCGGGCTTGACGTGGGGTCCCGTCGCAATGCATCATTCCACTAGTTCATTAGTGGAATGGGGGTGCGTCGGTGGCGTTCTCCTTCCGGATCGATCGGCGGAGCGGGGTTCCCAGCTACGTGCAGATCGTCCAACAGGTGCAGCAGGCCCTGCGGCTGGGTCTGCTGCAGCCCGGTGACCGGCTGCCCACGGCACGTGCGGTGGTCGAGGCCACCGCGCTCAATCCCAACACCGTGCTCAAGGCGTATCGCGAGCTGGAGTCCCAGGGCCTGGTCGAGTCCCGGCGCAGGCATGGGACGTTCGTGACCGGCACGCTCGGTGCGTCCTCCGCCGACTCGCCCTGGCGTGCCGAACTCGCCGACGTGGCCGCCCGGGCCCGTGCGGCGGGGCTGGAACGTGACGACCTCGCCGCTCTCTTCACCGACGTGCTCGAAGATCTCTATCCATCGAAGGAACCCGATGTCGTATCCCCCCAGGCCTGACGCGGCGCTCGTCGCCGACGGCGTCAGCAAGAGATACCGGCGCAGGGGTCCGGACGTACTCGACGGCTGCACCTTCCACATACCCGCCGGGGTGGTCTGCGCTCTCGTCGGCCCCAACGGCGCGGGCAAGTCCACCTTGCTTGAGCTGGCGGCCGGCGTGCAGCGGACCGACAGGGGATCCCTGGAGGCGTTCGGCGGCCAGGTGTGGGCCGGGCACCCCCGTGTCGCCCATCTCGCCCAGCACCGCCCGCTGTTCCACCGGTTCACCGTCGCCGAGACACTGCGGCTCGGCGCGCGCCTGAACGTCGGAAACTGGGACGCGGAGCTGGCGACGCGCGTCGTGGATCCGGGACGGTTCCACAAGGACGACCGGATCGGCGATCTGTCCGGCGGTGAGCGCACCCGCATCGCGCTGGCCCTCGCCCTGGGCAAGCGCGCCGACCTGCTGCTGCTCGACGAGCCGATGGCGGATCTGGACGTGCTGGCCCGTCAGGAGCTGATGGGTCTGCTCATGGCCCATGTCGCCGACACCGGCACCACGGTGGTGATGTCCTCGCACATCATCTCCGAGCTGGCCGACGCCTGCGATCACCTGCTGCTGCTCGACGAGGGCACCACTCGGCTGTGCGGCGGCATCGACGAGCTCGTCGCCGCCCACGCCGTGGTCACCCTGCCGGGCGGCGCCGACCGGCTGGCCGGCCACACGGTCGTCGAAGCCCGCCCGGCCGGCCGCGGCACCAGCGCGCTGATCCGCCCCGCGGGAGCGCCGGGAGACGACTGGGAGGTCAGGCCGCCCTCGCTGGAGGAGCTGGTCCTGGCCCACCTCGCCGCGCCCGGGGTCCCCGGACTGGCCTTCCCCCCGACCCCGCCGTCCCGCCTGCATGTCAAGGAAACCGCCGCATGAGCGCCACCGCCCCCATCGCCTCCGGAACTTCCGGGATGAAGACGCCCCGGCCCGGGGGCCGTCTGCCGCTGGTGCGGATCGCCGTGCGGCAGTACTGGATTCCCCTGCTGATCCTGCTGGTGCTGGCCGGGCGCACCGCGGCCGTGCTCATCCACCACTACGACGGCTGGGCGGACGCCGTGGCGCTGCGCGACCACGTCGGGAGCCGCGCCTACCACTTCGGGCGTTACGTCGACGACGCCCACAACCAGACGGCGAAACTGCTGAGCGACGGCACCGGCGTCGCCTTCCGGCCGGCGTTGCTCGCAGCGCTGCTGACCGGTGTGCTCACCGCGCGCGAGTGGGAGAGCCGGCGTGTCGTCCTCGTCCTGACCCAGTCCATCGCTCCCCGGCGCTGGTTCACCGCCCGCTGGTCGACGTTGGCGGTGATCATCGCGGCGATGACCGTGCCCTTGGTGGTGGCGTACCGGATCAGCGCCGTGCACGCCCTCCGTCTGGACCTGCTCACCTACGGCTCCGACCGGCAGAACGCGTACTACACCATCGGCCCCGTCACCGTCGCCTACGTCGTGCTCGGCGTCGCGGCCGGCGCCCTGGCCGGCACCCTGCTGCGCCGCGCCTGGCTCGCCCTGGTCGCGGGGCCCGCGCTCGCCTGGCTGGCGGCCGCGGTCCTGGTCCGCTCCCGGGCCGTGCTGCTGCTCGACTTCCCGCTGTTCTCCAAGGTCCACGGCCTGCACCCCGGCGGTGTGCTCGGCCTGCAGTTCTACGACGCTCTGCCGGAGGACTCCTACCTGATCAACTCCCTCGAACCGGGCGACTACTGGGGCTACCAGATCGCGTCCAGCGTGCTCGTCCTCGCGCTCGCCGCCCTGTTCGGCCACGCGGCTCTGCGGGTCGTACGCCACAGAACGGCACAGCGCTGACGCGTACCGCCGGCCCGGTCGGCGCAGTGAGCGACCGGGCCGACGCGATCGCCCGCACCCGCCGGGTCGGGGTCCGGCCCGATGACCGGCGGCCGGCCGAGGAGTGATCGCCGCCGGTCCCTCTCCGGGCCGTCCGGGGCCGCTCAACGGTGACCGAAGCCGACTACTAACGACAGTCGTAGCGAACGACGGCCGCAGGTCACCCGATTGGATCTGCGACACTGATAAAGCCATGCCTAAGCCCGGAGAACTCATTTTCGCCGCGCCGCGCGGAGCCAAGACGCCGCCGCGGCACCTTGCCGACCTCACGCCCACCGAGCGCAAGGAGGCGGTCGCCGCGATCGGTGAGAAGCCGTTCCGCGCCAAACAGCTCTCGCAGCACTACTTCGGCCGGTACGCGCACGACCCCGATCAGTGGACGGACATCCCCGCCTCCGCCCGGGCGGGGTTGCAGGAGGCGCTGCTTCCCGAGCTGATGACCGTCGTACGGCATCTGTCGACCGACGAGGACACGACCCGCAAGACGCTGTGGCGGCTGTTCGACGGCACCCTCGTCGAGTCCGTGCTCATGCGCTATCCCGACCGGGTCACCATGTGCATCAGCTCCCAGGCGGGCTGCGGCATGAACTGCCCCTTCTGTGCGACGGGCCAGGCCGGGCTGGACCGCAACCTGTCCACGGCGGAGATCGTGCACCAGATCGTGGACGGCATGCGGGCGCTGCGCGACGGAGAGATCCCCGGCGGCCCGACGAGGCTGTCCAACATCGTCTTCATGGGCATGGGCGAGCCCCTCGCCAACTACAAGCGCGTCGTCGGCGCCATCCGCGCGCTCACCGACCCCGCCCCTGACGGGCTCGGGCTCTCGCAGCGCGGTATCACCGTGTCGACCGTCGGACTGGTGCCGGCGATCCACCGCTTCGCCGACGAGGGCTTCAAGTGCCGGCTCGCCATCTCCCTGCACGCGCCGGACGACGAACTGCGCGACACCCTGGTACCCGTCAACACCCGGTGGAAGGTGCGCGAGGTCCTCGACGCCGGCTTCGACTACGTCGAGAGGTCCGGCCGCCGGCTGTCCATCGAGTACGCCCTGATCCGGGACATCAACGACCAGGCATGGCGGGGCGACCGTCTCGGCCGGCTGCTCAAGGGCAGGCCCGTCCATGTGAACCTGATCCCGCTGAACCCGACCCCCGGCTCCAAGTGGACCGCATCACGTCCCGAGGACGAGAAGGCCTTCGTCGAGGCGATTGCCGCGCACGGAGTGCCGGTGACCGTCCGGGACACCCGTGGCCAGGAGATCGACGGAGCGTGCGGGCAGCTGGCGGCCGGCGAGCGTTAGGGCGGTAGTCTGGCCCCGGTCAGTACATCTTCATATTCCGACAGGGGAGCGCCACAGCGCTGAGAGTGCGGGAGAGCCCGCAGACCCTCTGAACCTCGCCCAGGTCATTCTGGGTAGGAAGTTCGGTCTTCACTCGAGCTGTTGCGCCCTGCCCGGATCCGAAAGGTCCCGGGCAGGGCCGCGTCTCTTCCTGGACACCCCCAGGAGGAAAATTCAGTGAGCATCACCGGTAAGCGGTTCGCGGCCGCGGTCGTCGGGCTGGGCATGGTCACGTTGTCCGCGTGCGGCTCGTCCGGCTCCGCGAGCGGGAGCGGCGGCGACTCCAGGACCGTGACCCTCGTCAGCCACGACTCGTGGGCCGCCTCCAAGAGCGTCGTCTCGGCCTTCGAGCGGGAGTCCGGTTACAAGGTCAAGGTCCTCAAGGACGGCGACGCCGGGCAGGCCGTCAACAAGGCGATCCTCACCAAGGACAATCCGCAGGGCGACGTCTTCTTCGGCGTCGACAACACCCTGCTGTCGCGGGCACTCGACAACGGGCTGTTCCAGCCGTACGAGGCCAAGGGGCTCGACCAGGTGGAAGCCGGGTTCCAGCTCGACAAGGACAAGCACCGGGTGACCCCGATCGACTACGGCGACATCTGCGTCAACTACGACAAGAAGTACTTCGCCGACCACAAGCTGACCCCGCCGGCCTCCTTCGACGACCTGACGAAGCCCGCGTACAAGAACCTCCTCGTCACCGAGAACGCCTCCACGTCCTCGCCCGGCCTGGGCTTCCTGCTGGGCACGGCCGCCGAGTACGGCGCCACCGGCTGGCCGGACTACTGGAAGAAGCTCGAGGCCAACGGCGTCAAGGTGGTCGACGGCTGGGAGCAGGCGTACGACCAGGAGTTCTCCGGTTCGGCAGGGGGCAGGAAGGCGGGTGGCGACCGGCCGCTCGTCGTGTCGTACGCGTCCTCGCCGCCCGCCGAGGTCGTCTACGCCCAGCCGCGGCCCAAGACGGCGCCGACCGGCGTCGCGACCGGCACCTGCTTCCGTCAGATCGAGTTCGCGGGCGTGCTGAGCAACGCCCGCAACACCAAGGGCGCCAAGGCGTTCGTCGACTTCCTGATCGGCAGGACGTTCCAGGAGGACATGCCGCTCAACATGTTCGTGTACCCGGTGGTCCAGGGCGCGAAGGTGCCGGCCGAGTTCACCGAGTACGGTCCCGCGGCCACGGACCCCGAGACCATGGCCCCGGACCTGATCGCCGCCAACCGTGACCAGTGGGTCAAGTCGTGGACGTCGCTCGTACTGAAGTGAGCGAGGCCGCCGAGACGGCCCCGGGAGCCCGCGGGAGCGCGGCGCGGCTCGGGCTGATGGCCCTGCCCGTCGCGTTCTTCGCGGTCTTCTTCGCCTACCCCGTCGCCGCGATCGTCGCGCGCGGCCTGCACGTCGACGGGACCTGGCGGTTCGGGCGTCTCGCCGACGTGCTCGCCCAGCCCGACATCCGGCATGTGCTGTGGTTCACGACCTGGCAGGCGCTCGCCTCCACCGCCCTCACGCTGCTGGTCGCGCTCCCCGGCGCCTATGTCTTCGCGCGCCTGGACTTCCCCGGCAAGGACGTGCTGCGGGCCGTCGTCACGGTCCCGTTCGTGCTGCCGACCGTCGTCGTCGGCACCGCCTTCCTGGCGCTCGTCGGGCGCGGCGGACTCCTCGACGATCTGTGGGGTCTGCGGCTCGACACGACGGTATGGGCCATTCTGCTGGCCCATGTCTTCTTCAACTACGCGGTCGTGGTGCGCACGGTGGGCGGTCTGTGGGCACAGCTCGATCCGCGCCAGGAGGAGGCGGCCCGGATGCTCGGCGCCTCCCGGCTCGCGGCCTGGCGGAGGGTGACGCTGCCCGCGCTGGGCCCGGCCGTTGCGGCCGCCGCCCTGATGGTGTTCCTGTTCACCTTCACCTCGTTCGGCGTGGTGCAGATCCTCGGCGGCCCCACCTTCTCCACGCTGGAGGTGGAGATCTACCGGCAGACCTCGGAGATCTTCGACCTGTCCACGGCCGCCGTGCTCACGCTGCTCCAGTTCGCGGCGGTGGGAGCGATCCTCGTGCTGCACGCCTGGACCGTGCGCCGCCGGGAGAGCGCACTGCGGCTGGTCGACGCCTCCCTCACGGCGCGCAGGCCGCGCGGCGCGGCGCAGTGGGCGCTGCTCGGCGCGGTTCTCGTCACGGTGGCCGTCCTGCTCGTGCTGCCGCTCGCCGTCCTGGTGCAACGGTCCCTCGACGCGCCCCGGTTCGCGTACTACAGGGCGCTGGCACACGACGACGGCGGCACCTTCCTGGTCGCTCCGATCGACGCCATCGGCAACTCGCTGCGATACGCCGCCGTGGCCACGGTGATCGCCGTGCTGATCGGCTCGCTCGCCGCCGCGGCCCTGGCCCGTCGGGACGCGGGCCGCCTCGTGCGGGCGTTCGACGCCCTGCTCATGCTGCCGCTGGGCGTGTCCGCCGTGACCGTGGGCTTCGGATTCCTGATCACCCTCGACAGGCCGCCACTGGATCTGCGCGGTTCCTGGATCCTGGTGCCGCTCGCACAGGCGCTGGTGGGCGCCCCCTTCGTCGTACGCACGATGCTGCCCGTCCTGCGGGCGGTGGACGAACGGCTGCGGGAGGCCGCGGCCGTGCTCGGGGCGTCGCCGTGGCGGGTGTGGCGGGAGGTCGACCTGCCGATCGTGCGGCGGGCGCTGCTGGTCGCGGCCGGGTTCGCGTTCGCCGTGTCGCTGGGCGAGTTCGGGGCGACGGTGTTCATCGCGCGGCCCGACAATCCGACGCTCCCCGTCGCCGTGGCCCGCCTGCTCGGACGGCCCGGTGATCTCAACTACGGCCAGGCCATGGCCCTCTCGACGATTCTGATGGTGGTGTGCGCGGTGGCGCTGCTGGTCCTGGAGAGGCTGCGGACGGATCGGACGGGGGAGTTCTGACGATGCTCAGGCTTGAGGAGGCGACCGTACGTTTCGCGGGGCGCGCGGCACTCGACCGGGTCGGCCTCGAGGTCGCCGAGCGCGAGATCGTCTGCGTGCTCGGACCGAGCGGAGGCGGCAAGTCGACACTGCTGCGGACCGTGGCGGGGCTTCAACCCCTGGACGGCGGGCGGGTGTTCCTCGAGGGTCGTGATCTGGACGGGACACCCGCGCACCGGCGCGGAGTGGGCCTGATGTTCCAGGACCATCAGCTCTTCCCCCAGCGGGACGTGGGCGGGAACGTCGCCTTCGGACTTCGTATGCAGGGTGCCGCGCGCGGCGAGCAGGAGGCCAGGGTCGCGGAGTTGCTCGGCCTCGTCGGGCTGCACGGTGCCGCGCGCAGGGCCGTCGCCTCGCTCTCCGGAGGGGAGCAGCAGAGGGTCGCGCTCGCCCGTGCCCTCGCGCCCCGGCCCCGGCTGCTGATGCTGGACGAACCGCTGGGACAGCTCGACCGGTCGCTGCGTGAACGCCTGGTGGTGGAACTGCGCGAGCTCTTCGGGCGCTTGGGCACGACCGTGCTCGCCGTCACCCACGACCAGGGCGAGGCGTTCGCACTCGCCGACCGGGTCGTCGTGATGCGCGACGGGCGGATCGCCCAGTCCGGCAGCCCTCTTGAGGTGTGGCAACGGCCCGCGGACGAATTCGTCGCACGCTTCCTCGGGTTCGACAACGTGGTGGCGGCGACCGTCACCGGCCGGGCGGCGGACACACCGTGGGGCAAGCTCCCCGTTCCGGAGGGCTCACCGCAGGGGCCGGGCACACTGCTCGTCCGGCCCGCCGGGGTACGGCTCGTCGACGCCTCCGACGGACTGCGCTGCACCGTGGCCGCGCGCACCTTCCGCGGAACCCATGTCGCGGTGCACCTCCGGCCCGAGCGGGCCCCCGGGTTGGAGGCGGCATGCCCACTGCGCACCGCACCGGAGCCCGGGGACGAGGTCGGTGTCGTCTTCGACGCGGCTGAAGTCGTCGTCCTCGGGGGCTCTTCCGGCGCCTAGGGCGACCGCACGTTCGGGCATGTACAAAGGCCCGCCCCCGGCAGGGGACGGGCCTTTGTGCGTACGTGCCTTGTGGAGGCGTCAGCCGACCTTCGACGCGCTGCGACGGCGCATGCCGAAGAACACCGCGCCACCGCCGATGACGACCAGACCACCGGCGATGCCGGCGATCATGGGCGTGCTGGAGCTGGCACCGGTCTCAGCCAGGTTCGAGGTACCGGCCGCGGGCGAGGGAGAGTTGTCCCCGGCCGGAACCGGAGCCGCGCTGTCCGACGCCGACGCCGAAGGGGCGGCGGAGTCGGACGGAGAGGCGGGCGCCGACGGGGTCGGGGTGTCGGACGCCGGCGGCGTCGTCTCGGCCGTCTGGCACGCCTTGCCCGGCGTGGTGACCGAGATGTCGTCGTCGACGACAGGGCTGTCGACCTTCACGTGCACACGGTACGTGGTGTTGGGCGCCCAGTCCTCGGAGAAGGAGATGGTCTCGCCCCTGCCCGTGGTGGTCTGCTCGCCAACCTTCTTGACGTCTGCGCCCTTCGACTCCAGGTAGACCGTGACGGTCGCGGTCTTGCCAGAGCCGTCGATGTCCTTGACGGTGATGAGGCCCTTCCCGTTGTCGTCGCACGATGCGACGGCCGAGAAGTCACTGATGTTGCAGGCGAGCGCGTTGCCGGCGGCGCCGAGAGCGAGCGCGGCGGTGGCGGATGCGACGCCGAGGATGCGCACCGTTCGAGCGGTGCGGGAGGATATGGACACGATTGCCCTTCGCGGGATGCGCAACTGCGGGGGGTTCCAGGGGCTGTTGCTGCAACAACAGCAATCCCAAGAGACTCACAGGTCTATAAGGGGCGGGTAAGTGCTGTCAACGCCGATGTCCGGCATGACCGTCGCCTTTACACTCTCGTTAACCATTCCGGCGTTTGAACCCCGCCGACACGCCCTCAAGCCCCCCGCAGTCGCACCCCGTTCGGCGATGCCCGCTCAGCCCTGCACGGCCGCCGGGTCCATCCACATGACCTCCCAGGTGTGCCCGTCCAGGTCGTCGAACGCGCGGCCGTACATATAGCCGTGGTCGACCGCCTCACGGGTGCCGGAGCCGCCCGCCGCGAGCGCCCGGTCGACCAGTTCGTCGACCTTCGCCCGGCTTTCGGCGCTCAGGCAGAGCAGCACCTCACTGGTCTTCGTGGCGTCCGCGATCTCCTTCTGTGTGAAGTCGGCGTAGCGCTGCTTGCTCAGCAGCATCGCGATGACGGTGTCGCTGATGACTACGCAGGCGCAGTCGTCCGTCGTGAACTGCGGATTGATCGTGTAGCCCAGCTCCGTGAAGAACTTCTTCGACGCGTCGACGTCGGCGACGGGCAGGTTCACGAAGATCATTTGCTGGTACATGAGCGCTCTCTCCCAGTGGTGTGCGGGTCCTACACAGTCATGGACCGCGCACCGTCCTGAAACTCATCGCCGCCGGCCCGGGTGATTCCCAGCCGGCTCCCGAAGGACCTGCGCGCCGGCCCTATCCACGGGCCAGCGGCATCGCCGCCAGCTCCGCGGCCACCCATGTCACCGGCACGAACACCACCACCAGCGCCCCCGCGCGCAGCAGTGCCGCGGTGCGCAGCACGGTGGCCGGCGCGCCCAGCCGTACGAGTGCGGCGATCGTGTCTGCGCGGTCCTGCCGCGCCTCGACCGCCGCCGTCGCCAGTGTCGCGAGCGTGCAGCCCGCCACGAGCACGGCACCGAGCACGGTGAGCGGCCCCAGGGACGGGCCCGCACGGACGTACAGGGCCGCCGTCGCGTAGGCCGCCGACGCCACCGCGCAGACCACGCCGAGCGGACGGCCGATCCGCCGCGCCTCCTCCTGCAGACCGCGGCCGGCGAGCAGGCGCACGGCCCCCGGACTCATCGACTGCAGCAGCGAACCGCACAGATAGGCGAGCGCGGGCCCGGCCAGCGCCAGCCCCAGCGCGGTCAGCGCCCAGCCCGCCAGCACCCCGGCGGGTCCGCCCGCGAGACCGCCGGGCAGATGCAGACCCTGTTGCGGACCGCCCCCGCTCGCATGCGTCTCCACGGCGAGCCCCGCGGCGAGCGTGGCCACACCCCAGGGGAGGCCGCCAGGGGCGGGCCGGGGAGCGAGCGGCAGATCCGGCACGGACATCTCGTCGGGGGAGTCCGGGGCCCGGTCGTCCGGCATGTCCCCGGACTCGGCGGCGGTCTGCGCGCCGGTGCCGGTCCGCCGCCCGAGCCGCCGTGCCCGGCCGTCCTTCGGGCGCAGGGCCAGGGCGCTGCCCAGGGACGCGGCGAGCGGCACCAGGACGAGGAGGGTCAGCACGGCGGGCAGCGGCAGGGACTGGTCCACGGCGAGAAACCCGGCGGCCGTCCCGTCCGACCGCGGTACGGGCAGATCACCGCGCAGGTGCAGGAAGGCCAGCAGCGCGAGCAGCGAGCCGAGTACGGTCGACAGGGCCGTGGTCACCGCCGAGAGGGCCATCAGCCGCGCCGGGCCGAGACCGATCGTCGCCAGACCCGACCGGGGGCGGGTCCCCGGGTCCGTACGGGCGACGGTGATCGCGAGGTACACCGTGGCGGCCGTCGGCACGGCGCACCAGGCCAGCCGCAGTACCGAACCGGCCGACGCCTCCGGATGCGCCAGCGCGTATCCCAGGGTGCACAGCAGCAGGAAGCCCGTGCCCGCCGAGGCCGCCGCGACCAGGAGCCGACGGAACTGGACCAGGGGGTGGGCCCCGCGCGCTAGACGGAGAGCGAGCACGGCGCTCGGCCTTCCTCGGGGACGGGTGGCAGATGGACGGTCCTGACCTGCCGTCCGTCCAGCAGGGACATCGTGCGGTCGGCGACCGCGACGGCGTCCGCCGGATGCGTGGCCAGTACGACGGTGATGCCGTGCGAGCGGGCCGCCGCGGTGAGCGTGCGCAGCACCTGGCCGGCATCGGCTCGATGCAGCGAGGCGGTCGGCTCGTCCGCGAAGAGCACGGTCGGGCACGAGGCGAGCGCCCGGGCGACGGCGATCCGCTGCCGGTCGGCCTGAGGGAGCTCGTAGGGGCGCTTGCGGGCGCGGTCGCCCACGTCGAGGCGTTCCAGCCACTCGAGGGCGCTGGCCTTGGCCCGGCGCCGGCTCGTGCCGCGCAGCATCAGCGGCAGGGCGGCGTTCTCCCAGGCGTTCAGTTCGGGCAGGAGCAGGGGCACAGGATCGATCCAGCCGAACCGGTCCCGGCGCAGTCGCTCCCGGGTGATCGCGCCCATGGTGTGCACCGGTGTGCTGTTGAACCAGACCTCACCGCGCTGGACGGGCAGTAACCCGGCCAGACACTGCAGGAGGGTCGTCTTGCCGCTGCCGCGGGGGCCCGTGACGGCGAAGATCTCGCCCTCGCGTACGCCCAGCGAGACACCGCAGAGTGCGGGCGAGCCGTTGTGCTGGAAGTGCAGAGCGCGTGCCCAGAGCACGTCGTTGTCCGGCGGGGTCACCATCGCGTACACCTCGGTTCAGATCCGTAGTCCCGTGCCGATCCCCGTCCGGGGGACCCGTTCGGGGGAACGAAGGCAGAAGCGATCGGTCACATGGCACGCTAGGCAGACTGCGCCGGAAGCCGCGGACAGCGACGGCCCCGTACCGCCGTTTCTCACTCCAACGGGCGGTACGGGGCCGGTTTTTGATCATCCAGAAGGATGATCTGTGCCTCGGGTGGCTCAGAGCTTGGTCCAGGCCTCCGTCAGCGTCGCGCGCAGGATCTGCTCGATCTCGTCGAACGTCCGCTGGTCGGAGATCAGCGGTGGGGCGAGCTGCACGACCGGGTCGCCGCGGTCGTCGGCCCGGCAGTACAGGCCGTTCTCGAACAGCGCCTTGGACAGGAAGCCGTACAGGACGCGCTCGGTCTCCTCCTCGTTGAAGGACTCCTTGGTCGCCTTGTCCTTGACGAGTTCGATGCCGTAGAAGAAGCCGTTGCCGCGGACGTCTCCGACGATCGGCAGGTCGTGCAGCTTCTGCAGGGTCGTCAGGAAGGCGGCCTCGTTGTCGAGCACGTGCTGGTTGAGCTTCTCGCGCTCGAACAGGTCGAGGTTGGCCAGGCCCACGGCCGCGGAGACCGGGTGGCCGCCGAAGGTGTAGCCGTGCAGGAAGGTGTTGTCGCCCTTGTAGAACGGCTCGGCCAGGCGGTCGGAGATGATGCACGCGCCGATCGGGGAGTAGCCCGAGGTCATGCCCTTGGCGCAGGTGATCATGTCCGGGACGTAGCCGAACTTGTCGCAGGCGAACGTCGTGCCCAGGCGGCCGAAGGCGCAGATGACCTCGTCCGACACGAGCAGCACGTCGTACTGGTCGCAGATCTCGCGGACGCGCTGGAAGTACCCGGGCGGCGGCGGGAAGCAGCCGCCGGCGTTCTGCACGGGCTCCAGGAAGACCGCGGCGACCGTGTCCGGGCCCTCGAAGAGGATCTGCTGCTCGATCTGGTCGGCGGCCCAGCGGCCGAAGGCCTCGGGGTCGTCACCGAAGATCGGGGCGCGGTAGATGTTGGTGTTCGGCACCTTGTGCGCGCCGGGGACCAGCGGCTCGAAGGGGGCCTTCAGGCCCGGCAGTCCGGTGATGGACAGGGCGCCCTGCGGGGTGCCGTGGTAGGCGACCGCACGCGAGATGACCTTGTACTTGGTGGGCTTGCCGACCAGCTTGAAGTACTGCTTGGCGAGCTTCCAGGCGGTCTCGACCGCCTCGCCGCCGCCGGTGGTGAAGAAGACCTTGTTCAGGTCTCCGGGCGCCTGGTCGGCGAGACGTTCCGCCAGCTCCACGGCCTTCGGGTGGGCGTACGACCACACGGGGAAGAACGCCAGTTCCTGAGCCTGCTTGAACGCCGTCTCCGCCAACTCGGTGCGGCCGTGGCCCGCCTGGACCACGAACAGACCGGCGAGACCGTCGAGGTAACGCTTGCCCTTGTCGTCGTAGATGTAGGTGCCCTCGCCCCGGACGATGGTGGGGACGGGCGCGTTCTCGTACGAGGACATGCGGGTGAAGTGCATCCACAGGTGGTCGTACGCGGTCTTGCTGAGGTCCTTTGTGCTCACGGCTATCGGGTTCCCCACATGTAGGTCTGCTTCTTGAGCTTGAGGTAGACGAAGCTCTCGGTGGAGCGCACTCCGGGCAGGGCCCGGATGCGTTTGTTGATGACATCCAGCAGGTGGTCGTCGTCCTCGCAGACGACCTCCACCATCAGGTCGAACGAGCCTGCGGTCATCACCACGTACTCGCATTCCGACATGGCGGTCAGCACATCCGCGACGGACTCCACGTCGCCCTCGACGTTGATCCCGACCATCGCCTGCCGGCGGAAGCCCACGGTGAGCGGGTCCGTGACGGCGACGATCTGCATCACGCCTTGGTCGAGCAGCTTCTGGACGCGCTGGCGCACGGCCGCCTCGGAGAGGCCGACCGCCTTGCCGATCGCTGCGTACGGCCGGCGGCCGTCCTCCTGGAGCTGCTCGATGATCGCGAGGGACACGGCGTCCGGCTGGGCGTTGCCGTTCCTGAACTCGCGGGAGTCCCTCTGGTCTGCGCTTCGACTGGCCACGACCTCACTGTGCACGACGTCTCGACAGTTTCGCAAGGCTGGATCGATGAAATTCGTTGTCTATGTGAGGGAAGCCTGCGGATTTCGCAGCGATGGCGGGATCGGGGCTGTTGAAAACGTGGGGCCACGGATTAGGGTGGGTGTCTCAGCGATTGGACACCGAACTTGGAGGGCCGGCAGTGAGCACCGAGCTGCGTCGTCTGCGCAATTACATCGACGGCGAATTCCGTGACGCCGCCGACGGTCGGACCACAGAGGTGGTCAACCCCGCGACCGGTGAGGCGTACGCGACCGCCCCGCTGTCCGGGCAGACCGACGTCGACGCCGCGATGGCCGCAGCCGCCGCGGCCTTCCCGGCATGGCGGGACGCCACGCCCGCCGAGCGCCAGAAGGCCCTCCTGAAGATCGCCGACGCGTTCGAGGAACGCGCCGAGGACTTGATCGCCGCCGAGGTCGAGAACACGGGCAAGCCGATCGGGCTGACCCGCTCGGAGGAGATCCCGCCGATGGTCGACCAGATCCGCTTCTTCGCGGGCGCGGCACGGATGCTCGAGGGCCGCTCGGCCGGCGAGTACATGGACGGACTGACCTCGTTCGTCCGCCGCGAACCGGTCGGCGTCTGCGCCCAGGTCGCGCCGTGGAACTACCCGATGATGATGGCGGTGTGGAAGTTCGCCCCGGCGATCGCGGCGGGCAACACGGTCGTCCTCAAGCCGTCCGACACCACCCCGGCGTCCACGGTCCTGATCGCCGACATCATCGGTTCGGTCCTGCCCAAGGGTGTCTTCAACGTCATCTGCGGCGACCGCGACACCGGCCGGATGATGGTGGAGCACCCCACCCCGGCGATGGCGTCGATCACCGGTTCCGTTCGCGCGGGCATGTCGGTCGCCGAGTCCGCGTCCAAGGACCTCAAGCGCGTCCACCTGGAGCTGGGCGGCAAGGCACCGGTCGTCGTCTTCGAGGACACCGACATCGCCAAGGCCGTCGAGGACATCTCGGTGGCGGGCTTCTTCAACGCCGGCCAGGACTGCACGGCCGCCACCCGCGTCCTCGTCCAGGAGTCCATCCACGACGAGTTCGTGGCCGCACTCGCCAAGGCCGCGTCGGAGACCAGGACCGGTCAGCCGGACGACGAGGACGTGCTCTACGGACCGCTCAACAACCCGAACCAGCTCAAGCAGGTCGCGGGCTTCATCGAGCGCCTGCCGGCACACGCCAAGGTGGTGGCCGGCGGCCACCAGGTCGGTGAGAAGGGCTACTTCTACGCGCCGACCGTCGTCGCGGGCCTCCTCCAGGACGACGAGATCATCCAGAACGAGGTCTTCGGCCCGGTCATCACCGTCCAGTCCTTCACGGACGAGCAGCAGGCCCTCGAGTACGCGAACGGTGTCGAGTACGCCCTCGCCTCCTCGGTGTGGACGAAGGACCACGCGCGTGCGATGCGTCTGTCCAAGGCCCTCGACTTCGGCTGCGTGTGGATCAACACGCACATCCCGCTGGTCGCGGAGATGCCGCACGGCGGCTTCAAGAAGTCCGGCTACGGCAAGGACCTCTCGGCGTACGGCTTCGACGACTACACCCGGGTCAAGCACGTGATGACGTCGCTGGACGTGTGAGCGGCCCACCGCAAGCGCGCGGCCCCGGGCGGGACAACTCCCGCCCGGGGCCGCGCGCTTGCGGTGCGAGGCACGCCCGAAACGCCGTTCCGCCCCGATCGACAAGGTGTCGGATTCACGGGGAGCGGCTCGACGGGGCGTCGATTGTCGGCCCGAGGGCGGCGGCATGCTGCCCGGATGCACCGGACACCGAGGAAGCCCACCCCGACCCGCCGCCGTCTGCTGCGCACCCTCGGTGGGCGCGCGCTCCTCGGCGCACTCGCCGGCTGCGGCGTACCCGGCGCGTACGTGGCGCCCGGAGACCGTTCCGGCGCCGATCTGTCCACCCGGGACAAGCGGCTGCTCTGGGCGAACTGGCCCCTCTACATCGACAAGGACGACAAGCACCCCAACAGGCGGCCCACGCTGGAGGAGTTCGAGCGGAGCACGGGCATCGCGGTCGACTACGTGGAGGAGATCAACGACAACGACGAGTTCTTCGGCAAGGTCGGCCCTGCCCTGATGAACCACCGGCAACCGGGCCGCGATCTGATCGTCCTCAGCGACTGGATGTGCGCCCGGTTCGTACGCCTCGGCTGGGTGCAGGAGATGGACCGGGCCCGTCAGCCGCACATCGCGCGGAACCTCGACCCGCTGCTGCGCGCCCCCGCCTTCGATCCCGGGCGCAGGTTCACCGTGCCGTGGCAGTCCGGCATCACCGGTATCGCATACAACCGTCGCGAGCTCGGCCGGGAGATCCGACAGGTCTCCGAGCTGTGGGCGAGCGACCTCAAGGGCCGGGTGACCCTGCTGCCCGGTCTGGACGAGGCGTTCGCGTTGCTCATGCAGGGCAGCGGCGTGGACGTCACCCGGTGGACGGCCGACGACTTCCACCGGGTCTGCGACCTGGTCGAGCGCCATGTCCGCAGCGGCCGGATCCGCCGTTTCACCGGCAACGACTACACCAAGGACCTGCTCAGCGGTGATGTGCCGGCCTGCCAGGCGTACTCGGGGGACGTGGTCCAGCTCCAGGCCGACAACCCGGACATCCGATTCGTCGTCCCTGAGGAGGGCGCCGAGCTCTGGGCCGACTCGCTCATGAGCCCCGACCTGGCCCGCCACAAGGCGAACGCCCAGCGACTGGTCGACCACTACTACGAGCCGGCGGTCGCCGCGACGCTCGCCGCCTGGGTGAACCACGTCTGCCCGGTGCCGGCCGCGCGGGACGTCCTGGCCGCGTCCGGCGACGAGGACACCGCCGCCCTCGCCGAGAACCCGCTGGTCTTCCCGGACGCCACGATGCGCAGGCGCCTGGCGATCGCACGGGACATCACGTCCTCGGAGCGGGTGGAGTTCGCCAAGCGGTGGAACACGATCGTGGGGCTGTAGGGCGTCACATCCGTCGGGTGTCCGCCGAGCCGCGCCGCCTACTCGCGGTTGGGCCGGCCCTCGGCGGGCAGCTCCAGATGCAGTCGGTAGCCCCCGTCGGCCGTCGGCCCGGCCTCGACCGTGCCGCCGAGGAGTTCGGCGCGTTGGCGCAGTCCGACGAGACCGTGGTGGGCGCTGGGCAGGGCGAGCGCCGGCCGGGTGGGTGCGGTGTTCGTGACGACGGTGTGGAGGGCGTCGTCGCCGTGGTGGATCCGCACGGTCGCCCTGGCGCCGGGGGCGTGTTTGCGGACGTTGGTCAGGGCCTCCTGGACCGTGCGGTACACGGCGCGCTGGACGGTGGGCGGCAGGTCGCCGGGCAGATCCGTCTCCAGTTCCGCCTCGATGCCGCTGCCGGCGACCAGCCGGCGCAGGTCGGCCAGGGAGGGCTGGGGCGTGAGCTCGGTACGGCGGCCGCCGGAGGCGCGCAGCACGCTGACCATGTGCCGCAGTTCGTCCAGGGTCTGCACGCTGAGCTGCCGGATCGTGGCCGCCGCCGCCCTGGTCTCGTTGTCCCGGCTGCCCACCTGCAGCGCCCCGGCCTGCACGGCGATAAGGCTGACCTGGTGCGAGACCACGTCGTGCATCTCCCGGGCCAGCTGGGCCCGTTCCTCCGACAGGATGCTCTGGTCGGTCAGGAGCCGTTCGTGCTCACGGGCGTCGGAGATCTCCGCGAGCCGCAGGGACAGTTCCCGGTGGGCCTGTACGAGCTGGCCCAGGAAGACGGGCGCGGCCGCGGTGGCCAGGGTGTAGACGAGCTGGATCAGGCTGGGGGTCCGGGCGAGCTCCGCCGGCCGCACCGCCGACCACGGCCAGGGCAGGAAGTCGGCCGCCGCGAAGGCCAGGGCGCAGACCGCCGGCAGCCAGAGGCGCCGGCTGAGCGAGGAGAGCGTGTACAGCGCGGCGATGGTGGCGAACACCGCGTCGGTGATCAGGGCGGTGGGGAGGGCGAGCACGAAGGTCGTCAGCGGCAGGCGGCGGCGCAGCGCGAGGGCGAAGGCGGCGAGCAGCGCGCAGACCGTCTCCGCCGGGTCCGTGAGGTCGACGTTGACCCATGTGTCCACCAGGGCGGCCCCGACCAGGAGGCCGTCCACGACGGGCGCGGGCAGGCGCCCGGGGCTCATGGGGTGTCCTCGTCCTGCGGCGGCGTGAGCAGCCCCGCGCGCTCGGCGATCAGCACCGCCTGGACCCGGCTGCCGACCTGCAGCTTGCTCAGTACCGCGCTGACGTGCCCTTTGACCGTGCCGGTGCTCAGGTGCATCCGCTCGCCGATGTCGGTGTTGGCCAGGCCCTCGGCCATGAGTACGAGAACGGCTCGCTCGCGCTCGGACAACCGCTCGACGAGGCGGACGGCGGAGGGCTCGTGCGCACCCCTGTCGAGATAGGCGTCGACCATGGCGCGGGTGACCTTGGACGACAGCACGGTCCCGCCCCGGGCCAGCGTGCGCACGAGATGGGGAAGCTGTTCGGGGTCGGTGTCCTTGAGCAGGAATCCGGCGGCCCCCGAGCGGAGTGCGGCCGCCACGTATTCGTCGGTGTCGAACGTCGTGAGCATGGCCACCACGGGCGGGTCCTGCATACGGCGGACCTCGGCCAGAATCGTGAGCCCGTCCACGTCCGGCATCCGGATGTCCAGCAGCACGAGGTCCGGGCGCAGCTCCTGGACGGTCCGCACGGCCTGGCCGCCGGGGACCGCCGCGACGACCTGGATGTCGTCCGCCGCGTCGAGAATGTGCGTGAAGCCCGTGCGGATGAGGGCCTCGTCGTCGACCACCAGTACCCGGATCACGTGCGCTCCGCTCCTCGCATCCCCTCTCCTGGATGCGTACCCCGTCAGGACCGTCCGTGGCGCGCGAAGCGGGTGCCGACGGCCGCGCGGCCGGATTCCAGCCGGTTGGCGGGGGGAGCTTCGGCCGGTCGGCGGGGTGCCTTCGGAAAGCCGCCGGGATGGCTGGGGCGAGGCCGCGGCGAATGCTGAGGGGATGACGCAGAACGTATTGGCGCCCGCGCCCCCGGCGGTGCCGCGCCCGCTCGAGGCGGACCGTACCCGCGCGTCCGCCGCCACGCCGTCGACCGGGCGGCTGATCGGTATCGACCTGGCCCGTGGGCTCGCGGTCTTCGGCATGTACGCGGCCCACGTCGGCCCCGACGTGTCGGTGGGCGGCCCGGTGGGGTTCCTCCTGGAGCTGGCGCGCGGGCGGTCCTCCGCCCTCTTCGCGGTGCTCGCGGGTTTCTCGCTGATCATCGTCATGGGCCGTCCACAGCCCCGCACCGGCCGCTCCGGCCGCCAGGCGATGACCAGGATCGTGATCCGCACCGTCGTCATCGGCGTGATCGGCTATGCGCTGACGGCCCTGGGCACCTCGATCGACGTGATACTCAGCTTCTACGCGCTGCTGTTCCTCGTCGTCCTCCCGCTGTACCGGCTGCGCGCGGGGGCGCTCGCGCTCATCGCCGCCACGGGTGCGGTGGTCATGCCCCTGGTGCTGCACGCGATAAACGCCTCGATCGACAACGGGAACTGGGCACAGTCCGTCATCGACCATGACCCGCTGGCCCGGGTCACCGGCACGGACGGCATCGTCGAGCTGCTGTTCACCGGGACGTATCCGGTGCTCACCTGGGTGCCGTTCCTGGTCGCGGGCATGGCGCTGGCCCGGCTCGACCTCACTCGCCCCGGTATCCGGTCCCGGATGGCCCTGACCGGCGGGGGGCTCGCCGTGCTCGGCTACGGGGGGTCCTGGCTGGCTCTGCACCTGGTCCCGCACGCCATGACGTCCGTCGCGGCCGCCACGGACGGCGGTTCGGCGTCGGCCGCGTGGTGGTCCGACACGGTCGGTGATCCCGAGGGCCGAACTCCGCTCGCGTGGTTGCTGGTGGGCGCACCGCACAGCGAGACGACGTTCTCCATCGTCGGCAACATCGGCGTCGTCGTCATGGTGGTCGCCGCGTGTCTGACCGTCGCCGCCAGGCTGCCGCGACTCACCCGTATGGCCACGCCCGTCGCGTCGGTCGGCAAGATGGCGCTGACGGTCTACGTAGCGCACATCGTCGCCCTGTGGCTCCTCACCCATGTCTGGTACGTGTCCCTGGTGGAGGACGAGACCATGGCCGCCCTGCCGGTGCTGCTCGGTTTCATCGCGTCCGCCGCGCTGGTGGCGACCGTATGGGCCCGCCACTTCCGCCGCGGCCCCATGGAGCAGTTGCTGCATCTGGCCACCCGGCCCGCGCTCCTGGTCAAGTAGGAGGACGACGGCCGGTCCGGGACTCACGCCGCTCCGCCGCCCCGACGGGTCTGTGGAGCGGGCCGGGCGGGCCGCTGTTCCATTCGGACGGAGCCGCCGTACCCGCGCTGTACGCCGGGCCGCCGCACGGCGGCCCGGCGGCTTTGCCGTCTCTTTACAACCCGCTCCCTCGCCGACTCGTCTCTTCGCTCGATCCGTAACTCAGCCCGCCGCGTTTGGGGCGGGCCGACGAAAGAGAGCGATTCGATGCGCCGAACTGTCCTCAGCGCCCTGGCACTCGGGAGCACCATCGTGCTGGCCGGCACCGTGCCCGCGTTCGCCGACGGGCCGAGCCCGGTCCCCAGCACCCGCCCGGGCGCGGCCGCCCCGGCCGGTCCGAGCCCCGTCCCGGCCACCCGGTCCTCGGCCCCGAGCGCGGTCCCGAGCGCGGCGCCGACGCGGGCCAACGGGCGCGGCCAGGTCTCCGTCGTGCCGAAGGGCGCGCCCGACACCGGAGTGACGGCGGTGTCCTCGTCGTCCGGGTCCGAGGGCGGGCTGATCGGCGGGGGTGCCGCCGCGGCGCTCGTCGCGGGCGGGGCGGCGGTCTTCGTCGTACGTCGCCGCCGGGCAACCGGGGCATGACACCGCTCTCCAGGCGCACCTTCGCCACGGCCGCTCTGGCCTGCGTGCTCATGGGGTGCGCCGGCCATCCGAACCATCGGGCCACGACCGCACCGGCCGTGAGCACGCCGCCGCCCTCGCAGGCCGCCGCACGGGCCGTACACCCCCTCGGTCGCTCGGTCCCGGTCGGGCTGCGAATCCCGGCCATCGGCGTCGACACCCCGGTCATGCAGCTGGGGCTGGCGCCGGACGGAAGCGTGCAGGTGCCCCCGATCCAGGCGGACGACCGGGCGGGCTGGTACCGGCAGTCGCCGACGCCGGGCCAGGTGGGCCCGTCGGTCCTCCTCGGGCACGTCACCGTCGGCGCCTACGGGGACGGGGTGTTCCGGCACCTCGCGAGGCTGCACCGGGGCGACCGGATCGTGGTGCGTCTGGAGAACGGTGCGTCCGCGGTGTTCACCGTCGGCGACGTGCGGACGGTCGCCAAGACCGACTTCCCCGCACGGGACGTCTACGGGGATGTGAACCGTCCGGAGCTGCGGCTGATCACGTGCGGCGGACCCCGCAGCGGTGACGGCTACCTCGACAACGTCATCGTGTTCGCGACACTGAGCTCCGCTGTCCCCTGACCCGGTCCTGCTCGGATGCCGGGCCCACGGAACGTACGCCGTCGGCCCGGCATCCTTCCCCACGAGTGCCCCCACGACCATGGAGAGCGTTGAAACGGTCCCGTGACAAGGCGGCGTCCGAGCTGTTCGCCGTCCTCTACCCGCGCCTCGCCGGCTGGTGCCGCCGTCTCGTCGACGACGACGAGACGGCCCACGAGATCGCCTCGGAGGCATTTACCCGGCTCTGGGCCCGCTGGACGACCGTGGAGGAGCCCCGCGGCTTCCTCTACGTCACCGCGGCCAACATCGTCCGGGACCACTGGCGCAAACTGGAGCGCGAGCGCAGGGCCGTGCGCCGTGCCACCTCCGAGGCCGCCGTCCGCCCGCAGACCGAGCAGACCGACCCGTCGGTGCGGCTGCTCGTACAGTCGCTTCCCGAACGACTCCGGGTGCCGATCCTGCTGCACTACTACGCCGACATGCCGATCCGGGAGGTGTCCGCGCTGACCGGGCGCAAGGAAGGAACCGTCAAGGCCGATCTCCACGCGGCCCGAGAACTGCTCCGCGTCCACCTGAGGAGAAGCCTTGACCACACGCCTTGACGACGGCCCGGAGTTCGGGTCCGACGACCCTCTCGCGGTGATCCTGCGGCCGCCCGCCGAGCACCTCGGGGCGCCCCCCGGCCGGTACGAGGCGATCCGCCGCGCCGCGGGCCGCCGCAGGCTGCTGCGTGCCGCGGCGGGGATCGGCGCGTCCTGCGCGGTCGCCGTTCTTGTCGCGCTGCCCCTTCACCTGGCGAGCCCCGGTGCGCCGGCCTCCCCGGCGGTGCCGCTCGCGCCGCCGCCCGCGAGCGGGCACGCGGGGTCGCCCACCCCCTCGGTGGTGCCCGACCCGTCGGCGTCGCCCGTGCCCTCGGTGCCGCCCGAGCGTGTCGACCCCCGTCCGACCGCACGGTCCTCGTCCGTGGGAAGCGACGCGCCGGGCGGTCCGGTATCGCCGACCCGGGAGCGGCGGGTGGCGTCGAGCGCGATGCGGGGCGAGCCGTCGCCCTCCGCCCGCTGACGCTCCCGTCGGCACAGGAGCCGGCGGGGCCGCGCCCGCCCTCCTCCTTGCTCTCGTGCCCGCCTTGCGGGGACCGCCGCCGCGCAGCAGGCTGCTTGACGGGGGAGGCGAGGAAGGGAGCCCCGTGATGACCCAGCATCCGCCCACGGCGCCGCTCGACCGGCCGGTGGTCGGCTCGTATCCGACCTACGAGGGCGCACAGCGTGCGGTCGACTTCCTCTCCGACAGCAAGTTCCCCGTGGAGCGCACCGCGATCATCGGCTCGGACCTGCGGATGGTGGAGACGGTGCTCGGCCGGCTCACTCGCGGGCGGGCCGCCTTGGCCGGCGCGGGCTCGGGCGCCTGGTTCGGGTTGCTCATCGGCCTGCTGCTGTCACTGTTCGCCGCGGGCAACCATCACGTGCTGGTGCTGATGATCAGCGGTCTGTTCTACGGCGCGATCTTCGGTGCGCTCTTCGGCTTCGCCGGCCACGCGTTCACCGGGGGCCGCCGCGACTTCGCGTCCCGCAGCCAGATCGTCGCCGCCCGCTACGACGTGGTCGCCGAGGCCGACGTCGCGGAGGAGGCGAAGAACATGCTCATCAAGCTCGGCTGGCGCGAGAGCTGAGCGGTACGGGCGCCCGCAGCCACCGGGCACGCCCGCGGGCCGGTGCACGGACGGTGCCGGGTGCCGCGCGTCTTGGCGCCTCGATTGGTCCGGGAAAGGGATGATTCCTAGCTGAATGTCCGGTGTGCCGACAACAGCAAGGAGCGGAAGAGCCATGTCCGTGATGCGAGTCGCCCAGGTGGCCGAGCCCCGGGGGAGTTTCGAGGTCGTCGAACGGGAGCTGCCCGAGCCGGGGCCGGGACATGTACGGATCGCCGTGGAGGCGTCCGGTGTCTGCCACACCGACTCGGTCTTCGTGCAGACACCCTCCCCGGCCGTGCGGTTCCCTCTCGTGACCGGGCACGAGGTGGCCGGCCGGATCGACTCGGTGGGCGAGGGGGTCGTCGGCTGGGCGGTGGGCACCCGGGTCGAGGTGGGGTGGTTCGGTGGGCAGTGCGGTCACTGCCGCCCCTGCCGCCAGGGCGACTTCATCAGCTGCGAGAACCTCAAGGTGCCGGGGCTGGCGTACGACGGCGGATACGCCACCCACATGGTCGCGCCCGTCGAGGCCCTGGCCCAGATTCCGGAGGGGCTGTCCGCGGTCGACGCCGCACCGCTCGGATGCGCGGGTGTGACCTCCTTCATGGGGCTGCGCACAAGTGTGGCCCGCGCCGGTGACCTGGTCGCGGTCCTCGGCATCGGCGGCCTCGGGCACCTCGGCGTCCAGTACGCCGCCAGGATGGGTTTCGAGACCGTGGCGATCGCCCGCGGCCGGGACAAGGAAGCGCTGGCCAGACAACTGGGCGCGGACCACTACATCGACAGCTCGGCCTCGGACCCGGCCCGGATGCTCAAGGAACTGGGCGGCGCGAAGGTGGTCCTCGGCACGGCGGCGAGCGCGGACGCCATGTCGGCGACGATCGACGGACTCGCCCCGCGCGGTCAGCTGGTGACCATCGGGGTGACGGACCAGTCGCTCAAGGTGGCACCGGTACAGCTGATCGGCACCAGCCGGGTGGTGAGCGGGCATCCGTCGGGAACGGCGCGGGAGGTCGAGGAGACCATGGCCTTCAGCGCCCGCAGCGGAGTCCGGCCCATGGTCGAGACGATGCCGCTGGAGGAGGTCAACGACGCCTACGCGCGCATGCTGTCCGGCGCAGCACGGTTCCGCATGGTGCTGACCATGGACGGGTGACGGCGGGGCCCGGCCGGGCACCGCGAGGGTCCCGGCCGGTCCGGCGCCCGGTACGGCCCGCGCACGGACGTACTTCCTCCGCACGGAATGGGACGTCGGGCTTCGGGCGTTTGTGAGTGACAGCAGACCTCGTCAGGGCGGATTGCCCTGGTTGTTCCGGTCTGCCGGAACGGGAGGCGGCGGATGCGTTCGAACCACCTGGCGATCGCCGAGTGAGCGCATGAGCATGTCCAGCGAAGCCGACGACTACACGGGTCAGACCGCCTGCGGCAAGAACTCGCACTCGCCGCTGCGCGACTTCCTGCAGACCGAGACCGGCAGCGCGGCCGTCCTGGTGGCGGCGGCCGTCCTCGCGCTCGTGTGGGCCAACTCCGCACCGTCGGGCTACGAGGCGTTCTGGCACACCCACCTGTCCGTACGGATCGGTTCGTACGGTGTGTCGCTCGCACTGCGCGAGTGGGTGAACAGCGGGCTCATGGCGCTGTTCTTCTTCGTCGTCGGTCTGGAGGCGCGCCGCGAGTTCGACATGGGCGAACTGCGCGACCGCTCACGTCTGGTCCTGTCGCTCGCCGCGGGCGTCGGCGGCATGCTCGTGCCGATCGGCATCTATCTGGCGATCAACGCGGGCCATGGGACGACGCAGGGCTGGGGCGCGGCGATGTCCACCGACACCGCCTTCGTGCTGGGTGTGCTGGCCGTCGTCGGCCGCCGAATGCCACCGGGACTGCGGGTCTTCGTCCTCACGATCACCGTGGTCGACGACCTGCTGGCCCTCGTCGTCATCGCCGTCGCCTACAGCGACCGCATCAACGTGCCTGCGCTGTTCGTGGCCGTCGGCGTCTTCGCCGTCGTCCTGCTGGTGCGATGGCTCGGGGTCCGCCGCGGAGTCGTGTACGCGCTGCTCGCGCTGGTGGCGTGGGTCGCCCTGCTCGAATCGGGGGTGGACCCGGTTGTCATCGGGCTCGCCATGGGCCTGATCACCTACGCCTATCCGGCGGCGCGCGCCGATCTGGAGCGTGTCAGCGACCTGTTCCGGTTGTTCCGCGAGCAGCCGACGCCCGAACTCGAGCGCACCGTACGTGTCGGCATCGCCACGGCCCTCTCGCCGAACGAGCGCCTGCAGCGCATGTACCACCCCTGGGCCGGCTATGTGATCGTTCCCCTCTTCGCGCTGGCCAACGTCGGCATCCCGATCGGCGGCGAGCAGTTGGGGCGGGCGTTCACCTCACCGGTGACCCTGGGCATCCTGCTGGCGTACGTCCTCGGCAAACCGATCGGCATCGTCGGGGCGTCGGCCCTGGCCCAGGCGCTCAGCCGCGGACGGCTCCGGATCCCGGTCGGCTGGGGGACCGTCGCCGCGGGCGGGACCATGGCCGGAGTCGGTTTCACGGTCTCCCTGCTCATCGCCACGCTCGCCTTCAGCGGCGCCCGGCTGGAGGAGGCCAAGATCGGCATCCTGGCGGCGGTGGTCGGCTCCTTCGTGACCGGCCGGCTCGCCACCGGTGTGATCGGGATGCTGTCGCGTCCCCGGCAGTTGCGGGCACTGTTCGGAAAGGCCGAGACGATCGTCGATCTGGGGGTGCCCGTCGGCCCCGGCCGCGACCATGTGCGCGGACCGCACGAGGCACCCGTGACGGTCGTGGAGTACGGCGACTACGAGTGCCCCTTCTGCGGCCAGGCGGAGCCGGTCGTGCGGGAACTCCTCGCGGACTTCGGGGACGTGCGGTACGTATGGCGGCATCTGCCGCTGACCGACGTCCATCCGCACGCCCAACTCGCCGCCGAGGCGGCGGAGGTGGCCGCGCTGCAGGGCCGCTTCTGGGACATGCACGATCTGCTGATCAGTCACCAGGGCGCCCTGACGCTCGACGACCTGCTGGGCCATGCCGCGGACCTGGGACTCGATCTGCGGCGCTTCGAGCGGGACATGCGCGCCCACGCGGGCGCCGCGCGCGTGGCCGAGGACGTCGATTCGGCCGATCTCGGCGGCGTGGCGGGAACGCCCACGTTCTTCGTCAACGGGCGCAGGCACTACGGCGCGTACGACATCACCGGACTGTCCGAGGCCGTGCGTGCCGCGCGTGAACGAGCCGCCGTGGCCGCTTAGCGCGTCCTCGTGTCCCGATCCCCGTACGCCGGCGGCGGGTCACCACCCAACCACTTTTGAACATGTTCAATTCGAGGGGTACGCTCATGCCATGAGCGACAGAGCGGCCCTGTCGAGGGGCATCCGCGCGTGGCTGGTCTTTTTCGTCGTCTGCCTGGTACTCAGCGGTGCCACGGCCTTTCCCCTGGTCCACGAGCTGCGCTGGACCGAGGATCTGCTGAGGTCCCTGTCCGTGCCGGAGCACCTGCCCGCCCTCATGGACTGGATCGAGCGGGTGCGCCGCGGACTCGACGCCACCGATGCCGAACAGCCCTTCGTCCTCTACGGCACGGACTGGCTGGCGTTCGCACACCTGGTGATCGCGGTGGCCTTCTACGGGCCCTACCGCGACCCCGTCCGCAACATCTGGGTCGTCGAGTTCGGGATGATCGCCTGCGCGGGCATCATCCCGCTCGCCCTGATCTGCGGTCCGATCCGCGGGATCCCGTTCTGGTGGACGGTGATCGACATGTCGTTCGGGGTGTTCGGGATCGTCCCGCTGTATGTCGTCCGGAAGAAGATCAAGCGGCTGGAGGAGCTGACGGCTGGGGTCACCCGGCCGGCCCCCGCGGCAGCGTGACCCCGGCCACCGAACGGCCCCGGGACCGCCGCCCGGCTCAGCGCCCGCGCAGCGCGTGCAGCGCGTCGAGGCGGTTGGTGGTGATCGAGTCCACGCCCAGGTCGAGCAGGCGCCGCATGGAGCGGCGCGTGTCCGGGGTCCACACCGACAGCAGATGACCGCCCCGGTGCACACGTGCAGCGAGGTCCCGGTCGACCAGGCCGAACCGGTAGTTGAGCCAGCGCGGGCGCACCGCATCGAGCAGCGCGGGCCGGGGCGGGGCGAGGCTCGTCCAGGTCAGGGCGATCTCCGCCAAGGGGTCGGCGGCCCGGACGGCCAGCATGGCCTGCGCCCCGGCGCAGTAGTAGACGCGCTCCGACGCGCCGCACTGCCGCACGACGTCCACCACCCGGCGCACGGCGCGGACCGAGGGCTCGCCCGGCAGGTCGATCATGACCCGGCCGCCGTCGGACGCCCTCAGCGCGTCGGCCAGCGTCGGCACACCGCCGGCCGTCAGCCCCTGCACCTCGTCGGACGAGAGCGAGGCGAGCGGCCGGTCCTGCTCCCACAGCCGCTTCAGTGTCCCGTCGTGCAGGAGCACGGGGACACCGTCCCTGGTGAGCCGAACATCGACCTCGACGGCGTCCGCGCCCCGGCGGAGCGCGGAACGCAGCGAGGCGAGCGTGTTCTCGCGGTGGCGGTAGGGGTCGCCGCGATGGGCGACGGCAGTCACGGTGCGCATGGGCCCATTGTGCTGGTCAGGGAGCGAGCCACGCCGCAGTGTAGGCGTCGATCTCGGCGACCAGTTTCGCCTTGCCCGCGTCGTCGAGGAAGGACGCCTCGACCCCGTTCCCGGCGAGCGAGGCCAGACCCCGTTCGTCGAGGTCCAGCAGTCGTGCCGCGACGGCGTACTCGTTGTTGAGATCGGTGCCGAACATCGGCGGGTCGTCCGAGTTGACGGTGACGATCACGCCCGCGCGCGTGAACTCCTTGATGGGGTGCTCCTCGAGCGTGCGGACGGCGCGCGTCGCGATGTTGGAGGTCGGGCAGACCTCCAGCGGGATGCGGTGCTCGGCGAGGTGCGCCAGCAGCTTCGGGTCCCGGGCGGAACTCGTGCCGTGGCCGATGCGCTCGGCGCGCAGTTCGTTCAGGGCGTCCCAGACCGTCTCGGGGCCGGTCGTCTCTCCGGCGTGCGGCACGGAACGCAGGCCCGCCGCTATCGCCCGGTCGAAGTACGGCTTGAACTGCGGCCGGGGCACACCGATTTCGGGGCCGCCGAGCCCGAAGGAGACGAGCCCCTCGGGGCGCAGCCGGTCGTCGGTGGCGAGCCGGGCGGTCTCCTCGGCGGATTCGAGGCCGGCCTCGCCGGGGATGTCGAAGCACCAGCGCAGTACGGTCCCGAACTCGGCCTCCGCGGCCTTGCGGGCGTCCTCGATCGCGTCCATGAACGCCCGCTCGTCGATACCGCGGCGGGTGGACGAGAAGGGGGTGATCGTCAGCTCGGCGTAGCGCACCTGCTGCCGGGCCATGTCGCGTGCGACCTCGTAGGTCAGCAGGCGTACGTCCTCGGGGGTCCGGATGAGGTCGACCACGGACAGATAGACCTCGATGAAGTGGGCGAAGTCCGTGAACGTGAAGTAGTCGACGAGGGCCTCGGGGTCGGTGGGCACCTTGGAGTCGGGGTGACGTGCGGCCAGTTCCGAGACGATGCGCGGGGAGGCGGAGCCCACGTGGTGCACGTGCAGTTCGGCCTTGGGCAGTCCGGCGATGAAGGCGTGCAGATCGCGCACGGCGGGGGCGTCACGGTGGTCGGTCAAGGGGTCCTCCCCGGGAGCGGCGCCCCGGCACCCTGTTCGGGCGGGACGCGGGTGATCGGCTGATCGGTGGTTCAGGGATCATCGTAGGACGAGGGTCACGTGTGTCCGGCCCGGGCCGTAGCATGACGGCAGGTACGACGGAGGGGGGACTCACGCATGTCCGAGGACGCGCAGCCGCCGGGAACGCCTCAGCACGGCGCCATGGGGCCGGGGGCCATGCCGGGCGACGGCACGGAAGGGGCGCCGGGTGCGCCCGGGGCCGAGGGCCCCGGGATACCGGGCACCCCCGCGGGCCGGGTGCCCGGGGTCGCGCTCGACAAGCCGGTCGCAGGTCCGCTCCCCACGTTCGATCCCTGGGCGCCGCCCGCCGACGACGCGCCCCGCACGGGTCCGGGCTCGCCGGTCCCGGGAGCTCCCGTCGGCCCGCAGGACCGGATCCCCGGCGGCGCTCCGTTCCCGCACGACCAGGCCACGGTCACCGCCCTGCCCGGTCCCGGGATGCCCGGCGCTCCGGCCCAGGAGCCCTGGGGCCATCCCTTCGCCCCGCCGAGCCCCACCGCCGCGGCCCCGGCCGGCAACCCGTTCGCCCCGCCCTCCCCGGCCCCGGCCGGCAACCCCTTCGCGCCGCCCTCACCGTTCGCCGTCGGCAATCCGTACGCGCCGCCCGTTCCCGGTCAGCCCGTGCCGCCACCGCCCATCGGACCCGAAGGGCCCGGGCAGCCGACGGCCTATGCCTATCCGCAGTACCCCGCATACCCCGGCTACGGCGCACCGTACGGTCCACAGGGCTATGTCCCCGGCTACGGCTGGCCCGGAATGCCGCTCGCGCCGAGCAACGGAATGGGCACCGCCTCGCTCGTGCTCGGGATCATCTCAGCCGTCGGGTTCTGTCTCGGTCCGGTGGCCATGTTCGTGGGCGCGCTGGCCGTGATCTTCGGAATCGTCGGCCGCCGCAAGTCGAACCGGGGTGAGGCCACGAACGGGGGCATGGCCCTGGCCGGCATCATCTGCGGAGCGGTCGGTATTGCCGTCGGCCTCGTCGTGACCGTGGCCATCTTCCTGGCCCCGGGCAGTGACGACGACCCGTGGACGAGTACGGAGGACGGCTACTCGACGTCTCTCGTGGTGCCTCGGCTGCCGTAGCGCGTCGAGCGCATGCCGGTGTGTGACACGGCGGCACCTCATGTCCCTGTGCCTGTCCGCAGCGGCAGGGCACGGAAGTGCCTCCGGCGGGGAGGGGCGGCGGGGTGCCGTCGGGAACGCTAGGAGGCGGCCAGTCGCTCCCGCGCCGCCATCAGTGCGAACCCCAGCAGATTCGGTCCCCGCCAGCGCTCCGGGTCGGCCGCCCGCTCGTCGTCCGCCGCGATCCCTATGCCCCAGACCCGGTCCACCGGGCTCGCCTCGACCAGTACCCGGTCACCGGTGGCCAGCAGGAACGCCCGCAGTTCCTCGTGCGCGGAGAACTTGTGGACGCTGCCCTCGACCACGATCGAGAACCGCTCGCGCGCCCATGTGGCGTCGTCGAAACCGCGCACCAGCCGTCCCACCTTCTTGGCCAGCGCGGGGCTCGACGCCTGAAGCACCTCGCGCTCGGCCCCCGTGTCGCCGAACAGCCGCGCCTTCGACGCCATCATCCAGTGCTCCGCCGTCGCGTACGCGACGCCGTCCACGGTGAACGGAGACGGCCACCACTGGCTGAGACAGCTCGCTCCCATCTGTCCGTCCCGGCGCGGCCGATGCCCCCAGAAGTGCAGATACTTCACCCTCGCCCCGGCCCGGACCGCCCTGACCAGGGACTCCCGGGAATCGATGCTCCCCATGCACGCGAGTGTGGCACGCACCACTGACAATCCGTCCTTCCTTTTCCAGGACGAGTAGACAGCTGGTCGACAGATTCCGTCGCGTAACCAAAAGGCAACAACGGAATCACTTGTTGGAGTCCACTCCCTCTGTCAGGATCGGCACTCAAATCGAGCCGGAGCTACGCCGGTCCCCGCGGTGGACGCCGGCGGGGGCGAAGGAGAGCGACATGCACAACGTGGGCAACGCCGGCCACACCGACACCCCCTCCCGGGACGAGGTGGGGAAACGGTTCTCGAACGGTGCGCAGTACATCGCGGGCCGGCCGGCCACGGGCACCTCGGGACGCAGCAACGCGGTCGTCGACCCGTCGACGGGCGTCGAGGTCCACACGTACGAACTGGCCGGTGCCGAGGACGTGGACCGTGCGGTGGCCGCCGCCCGCGCGGCCTTTCCCGGCTGGTCCACGGCCACCCCCGGTGAGCGTTCCGACGCGCTGCACCGCTTCGCCGCCGTACTCGCCGAGCGCGCCGAGGAGTTCGCCCGCTACGAGTCCCTCCAGTGCGGCAAACCCCTTAAGCTGACACGGGAGTTCGACGTGCCGGGCACGATCGACAACGCCTCCTTCTTCGCGGGTGCCGCCCGGCATCTCCCGGGGCAGTCCGCGGGTGAGTACTCCGGCGACCACACCTCTTATGTGCGCCGCGAGCCCATCGGCGTCGTCGGTTCCATCGCCCCCTGGAACTACCCCCTCCAGATGGCCGCCTGGAAGATCCTCCCGGCGATCGCCGCGGGCAACACCATCGTGCTGAAGCCCGCCGAGCTCACCCCGCTCACCTCGCTGCTCTTCGCCGAGGCCGCCACCGACGCGGGGATCCCCGACGGTGTCGTCAACATCGTGACGGGGACCGGCAAGGAGGCCGGCGAGCACCTCGTCGGCCACCCCGACGTGGCGATGACGTCCTTCACCGGTTCCACGGCCGTCGGCAGGCGTGTCGCCGAGATCGCCACCTCCACGGTCAAACGCCTCCACCTGGAACTCGGCGGCAAGGCGCCGTTCGTGGTCTTCGACGACGCCGACCTGGAGGCCGCGGTCCACGGCGCGGTCGCGGGCGCGCTCATCAACACCGGCCAGGACTGCACGGCCGCAACGCGCGCGTATGTGCAGCGTCCTCTCTACGAGGAGTTCGTCCGGGGGGCCGCCGCCCTCATGGAGACCGTCAGGCTCGGCGACCCCTTCGCCCCCGGCACCGACCTCGGCCCCCTGATCTCGCACGCGCAGCGGGACCGTGTCGCAGGCTTCGTCGACCGGGCACGTGCGTACGCGCGCGTGGTGACCGGCGGTGCGGCCCCCGGCGGGGAGCTCGAGGGCGGTGCCTACTACCGCCCCACTCTCATCGCCGACGCTCGGCAGGACAGCGAGATCGTCCAGTGCGAGATCTTCGGACCCGTGCTCGTCGTCGTGCCCTTCGACGGCGACGACGAGGGCATCCGGCTCGCCAACGACACTCCGTACGGCCTGGCCGCCTCCGCCTGGAGCCGTGACGTCTACCGGGCGAACCGGGCGACCCGCGAGATCAAGGCGGGCTGTGTGTGGGTCAACGACCACATCCCGATCATCAGCGAGATGCCGCACGGCGGCTACAAGGCCTCCGGCTTCGGCAAAGACATGTCCTCGTACTCGTTCGAGGAGTACACCCAGATCAAGCATGTCATGTTCGACAACACCGCGGTCGCCAGGAAGGACTGGCACCGCACGATCTTCGGGGACCGATAGCAGAAACGGCCGCCCGACCCCCCGGCCGTACACCTCCCGAAAGGGCACCACGCGCATGGAGCAGAACGAGCCCGACCGCCTGACCCCGGCCCAAGTGGCCGCCATGCGGCGCAGCTTCCGCAACGGCAGGGCCTCCCTCACCCGCCGTTCGCTGCTGCGCGCCTCCGCGGGCGGCGCGCTCGCGGTGGGCGGCCTCGGGGCGCTGAGCGCCTGCGGGATTCCCGCGGCCGGCAAGACACAGGGCGGCACCTCCGCCGAGGACCACTCCTCCAAGGAGAAGGTGGTCAACTTCTCCAACTGGCCCGAGTACATCGACGTCGACGACAGCGGGAAGCACCACCCGACGCTCGAGGCGTTCGGCAGGAGGACCGGCATCGCGGTCAAGTACACCGAGGACATCAACGACAACAACGAGTTCTTCGGCAAGATCAAGCCGCAACTCGCCGCGGGCCAGGACACCGGCCGGGATCTGATCGTCCTCACCGACTGGCTGGCCGCGCGGGTGATCCGGCTGGGCTGGGTGCAGAAGCTGGACCCGGCGAACCTCCCGCACGCCTTCGCCAACCTGTCGGGCCAGTTCCGCAGCCCCGACTGGGACCCCGGGCGCGCCTACTCCTACCCGTGGCAGGGCATATCGACCGTCATCGCGTACAACAAGAAGGCGCTCGACGGCGTCGAGGTGAAGTCGGTCTCCGACCTTCTCGACAACCCCAAGCTCAAGGGCCGTGTGGGTTTTCTGTCGGAGATGCGCGACAGCATCGGCATGACCCTGCTCGACATGGGCAAGGACCCGGCGAAGTTCACCGACGACGACTTCGACGCGGTGATCGCCCGTCTGCAGAAGGCCGTCGACAAGGGGCAGATCCGCCGCTTCACCGGCAACGACTACACGTCCGACCTCACCAAGGGCGATCTGGCCGCCTGTGTGGCCTGGGGCGGTGACATCGTCCAGCTCCAGGCGGACAGCCCGGACGTCGCCTACATCATCCCGGACAGCGGCTACATGACCTCGACGGACAACATGCTGGTCCCCAACAAGGCCCGTCACAAGGCGAACGCGGAACGGCTCATCGACTTCTACTACGAGCCCGACCAGGCCGCCGCGCTCGCCGGCTACGTCAACTACGTCAGCCCCGTCGACGGTGTGAAGCCCTACCTCGAGAAGATCGACAAGGACGCGGCGAACAATCCGCTGATCCTTCCCGACAAGGCCATGGCCGCGAAGTCCCACGCCTTCCGCTCGCTGACGCAGAAGGAAGAGACGGCCTACGAAGAGAAGTTCGCGAAGCTGACAGGGGCGTGACGAAGATGACGACGGACAACAGCGGCGATGTCCGCCTCTCCGGGATCGGCAAGACCTACGGCTCCTTCACCGCCGTGCACCCGCTCGACCTGACCGTGCCGCAGGGCTCCTTCTTCGCCCTGCTCGGCGCGTCCGGCTGCGGCAAGACCACCACCCTGCGCATGATCGCCGGTCTGGAGGAGCCTTCCTCCGGGACGGTCCACCTCGGCGACCAGGACGTCACCCGTCTGCCCCCGTACAAGCGGCCGGTGAACACCGTCTTCCAGTCCTACGCCCTCTTCCCGCACCTCGACATCTTCGAGAACGTCGCCTTCGGTCTGCGCCGTCGCGGCATCAAGTCGGTGAAGAAGCAGGTCGAGGACATGCTGGACCTGGTGCAGCTGGGCGAGCAGGCGCGCAAGAAGCCGCACCAGCTCTCCGGCGGCCAGCAGCAGCGCGTCGCGGTGGCCCGCGCACTGATCAACCACCCGAAGGTGCTGCTCCTCGACGAGCCGCTCGGTGCCCTCGACCTCAAGCTGAGGCGCCAGATGCAGCTGGAGCTCAAGCGCATCCAGACCGAGGTGGGCATCACCTTCATCCATGTCACGCACGACCAGGAGGAGGCCATGACGATGGCCGACACCGTCGCCGTGATGAACGCGGGCCGCGTCGAACAGCTCGGCTCGCCCAGCGATCTGTACGAGAACCCCCAGACCACCTTTGTCGCCAACTTCCTCGGCACCTCCAACCTGATCGAGGCCGAGGTGGACTCCAAGAGCGGCGACCGGATCATCCTGAAGGCGGGCGGAGGCAAGCTCACCCTGCCGGAGGCGCGATGTTCCGCGCCGGCGACGGCGGGCGGAAAGGTACTGGTCGGCGTACGACCGGAGAAGATATCCCTCACCCATGCCGACGACGCGGGCGACATCCCCGAGGGCCGCAACCGCATCTCGGGACGCATCGCCGACTCCAGCTTCATCGGGGTGTCCACCCAGTACGTCGTCGACAGCCCGGTCTGCCCGGAGTTCGAGGTCTACGCCCAGAACATCGACCGCGACCCGCGACTGGTGCCCGGCGCCGAGGTCGTCCTGCACTGGAATCCCGCGCACACCTTCGGACTGGACGCCGCCCAGGACATCGACGCGGGTGTGGAGACGGTAGAGCCCGAGGAAGGGGTGGCCGCCTGATGGCCGCCGTCACCGAGGCGCCCGCGCCACCGGCGCCCGCCACGCCCGCGACGAAGCCCCCGCGCAGGCGGGGCCGCTTCACGCCGTACTGGCTGCTGCTGCCCGGCATCCTGTGGCTGCTGGTCTTCTTCGCGCTGCCGATGATCTACCAGGGCTCCACGTCCGTGCAGACCGGTTCCCTGGAGCAGGGCTACAAGGTCACCTGGCACTTCGCGACCTACTGGGACGCGCTGTCGACGTACTGGCCGCAGTTCCTGCGCTCGGTCCTGTACGCGGCCGCAGCGACGCTGCTGTGCCTCGTCCTCGGCTACCCGCTCGCGTACCTCATCGCGTTCCGCGCCGGCCGCTGGCGGAATCTGGTGATGATCCTGGTCATCGCGCCGTTCTTCACGAGCTTCCTGATCCGTACGCTCGCCTGGAAGACGATCCTCGCGGACAACGGACCGGTCGTCGGCGCCCTCAACACGCTGCACGTGCTGGACGTCACCAACTGGCTCGGCTGGACCGCGGGGGACCGGGTGCTCGCCACCCCGCTCGCGGTGGTCTGCGGTCTGACGTACAACTTCCTGCCGTTCATGATCCTGCCGCTCTACACCTCGCTCGAGCGCATCGACGGCCGCCTCCACGAGGCGGCCGGGGACCTGTACGCCACCCCGTTCACGACATTCCGGAAGGTCACCTTCCCGCTGTCGATGCCGGGCGTGGTCTCCGGCACGCTGCTGACCTTCATCCCGGCCGCGGGCGACTACGTCAACGCCGACCTGCTGGGCTCCACCGACACCCGGATGGTCGGCAACGTCATCCAGACACAGTTCCTGCGGATCCTCGACTATCCGACGGCGGCGGCGCTCTCGTTCATCCTCATGGCCGCGATCCTCGCCATGGTCACCTTCTACATCCGCAGGTCCGGCACGGAGGATCTGGTCTAAATGGGATTCGTCAACTGGTTCAAGCGCCATCTCGTCGTCCTCGCCGGACTGGTGACCCTCGGATACCTCCTGCTGCCGAACATCGTCGTGACGGTGTTCTCCTTCAACAAACCAAAGGGGCGCTTCAATTACGAATGGCAGCAGTTCTCGCTGGACGCGTGGAAGGACCCGTGCGGTGTCGCCGACATGTGCGGCTCGCTGTCGGTCAGCCTTCAGATCGCCGTCTGGGCCACGATCGGGGCCACGGTCCTCGGCACGATGATCGCCTTCGCGCTGGTCCGCTACCGCTTCCGGGCGCGCGGCGCGGTGAACTCGCTGATCTTCCTGCCGATGGCCATGCCCGAGGTGGTCATGGCCGCCTCGCTGCTGACCCTGTTCCTCAACATGGGTGCTCAGCTGGGTTTCTGGACGATCCTCATCGCCCACATCATGTTCTGCCTCAGCTTTGTCGTCACCGCGGTCAAGGCACGTGTCATGTCGATGGACCCGAGGCTGGAACAGGCCGCGCAGGACCTGTACGCGGGCCCGCTGCAGACCTTCCTGCGGGTCACCCTGCCGATCGCGGCACCCGGAATCGCCGCGGGCGCGCTGCTCGCCTTCGCGCTCTCCTTCGACGATTTCATCATCACGAACTTCAACGCGGGCTCGACCGTCACCTTCCCCATGTTCGTCTGGGGCTCGGCGCAGCGCGGTACGCCCGTCCAGATCAATGTCATCGGCACGACCATGTTCGTCCTCGCCGTTCTGTTCGTCCTTCTCTCCATGGCCGTGGGCAACCGCCGGAACCGCCGGAAGGCGTAATGCATCTGTAGGGAGTTGACATCATGGCCCCGAGCGCCATGACCCGTTGGACCACATCTCTTTCCGAAGCCCGGCCCGTCCCGTTCTGGCTGGACGACCCGGGCAGGCCCCACCCCGAACCCGCTCTCACCGGCGCCGAGACCTGCGATCTGCTGGTCGTCGGCGGCGGCTACAGCGGACTGTGGACCGCGCTCATCGCCAAGGAGCGCGATCCGCAGCGGGACGTCGTACTGCTCGAGGGCCGCGAGGCGGGCTGGGCCGCCTCGGGCCGCAACGGCGGGTTCTGCGCCGCCTCCCTCACACACGGCCTGGCCAACGGGGTCGCCCGCTGGCCGGACGAGATCCACAAGTTGCAGGAGCTGGGCGCCCGCAATCTCGACGAGATCGAGAAGGCGGTCGCCCGCCACTCCCTGGACTGCGACTTCGAGCGCACCGGTGAGATCGACGTGGCGACCGAGACGTACCAGGCCTTCGAACTCCGTGACTGGTACGAGGAGACGGTGCGCCGGGGCCTTGCCGAGGACACCGAGTTCCTGGACGCGGAGGCGGTGCGGGAGCAGGTCGACTCGCCGACCTTCGTCGCCGGTCTGTACGACCGCCGGGGCGTCGCGTTGGTCCACCCGGCCAAGCTGGCCTGGGGGCTCAAACGAGCCTGCCTCCGGCTGGGCGTCAGGTTCTACGAGCACACACCCGCGCTCACACTGAAGCCGTACGGGGCCGGCATGGCCGTGCGCACCCCCTACGGCCGGGTGCGCGCCCGCCGCGTCGCACTCGGCACGAACATCTTCCCGAACCTGGTCAAGCGGGTCCGCTCCTACACCGTGCCGGTCTACGACTACGCGCTGATGACCGAGCCGCTGAGCCCCGACCGTCTTGCGTCCATCGGCTGGAACGAGCGGCAGGGCCTCGGGGACTCGGCCAACCAGTTCCACTACTTCCGGCTCTCCGCCGACAACCGCATCCTGTGGGGCGGCTACGACGCGATCTACTCGTACGGCGGCCGGGTGCGAGCCGAGTACGACGACCGCCCGGAGACCTACGCGAAGCTCGCCGAGCACTTCTTCGGCTGCTTCCCGCAGTTGGAGGGAGTCCGCTTCACGCACGCGTGGGGCGGCGCGATCGACACCTGCTCGCGTTTTTCGGCGTTCTTCGGGACGGCGTACCGGGAGAGGGTGGCGTACGCGGCCGGTTACACGGGCCTCGGTGTCGGGGCCACCCGCTTCGGGGCCGAGGTGATGCTCGATCTGCTGGCGGGGGAGCGCACGGAGCGGACCGAGCTGGAGATGGTCCGCAAGAAGCCCCTGCCGTTCCCGCCGGAGCCCTTCGCCTGGACGGGCATCGCACTGACCAAGTGGTCCCTGGCCCGTGCCGACGCGCACGACGGCCGGCGCAACCTCTGGCTGAAGACGATGGACCGGCTGGGTCTGGGCTTCGACAGCTGACCCGGAACGCGGGCGGGGGTCTGCCGGGAACTCCCGGAAGGCCCCCGCCCGCGTTCCGTCACCGGCGGAGGTCTTGACAACCGAATTGGTCTGGACCAAGTTGGGCGCGCTCCACCCTCCAATTCCCCCATGCCCGGAGGCACTTGTGGATCGCACCAGACCCTTCGTCCGGCGACGGCTGCTGGCCGTGTGCACGGCAACGGCCCTGGCCCTGCCCGGCCTGGCCGCGCTCGCTCCGGCCGCCCGCGCGGCCGATGTGGACCTCGCGCGCAACGGCGGTTTCGAGTCCGGCCTCGACGGCTGGAGCTGCACCGCCGGCACCACCGTCGGTTCCCCGGTGCACAGTGGAACCTCGGCGCTGCAGGCGACCCCGGCCGGCAGCGACAACGCCCAGTGCAGCCAGACGGTGACGGTACAACCGAACGCGCAGTACACACTCGGCGGACAGGTCCGCGGCAGCTACGTCTACCTGGGCGCGAGCGGCACCGGCACCACCGACGTGTCCACCTGGACCCAGTCGGCGACCGACTGGCAGCAGCTCACGACGACCTTCCGCACCGGCCCCTCCACCACCAAGGTCACGATCTACACGCACGGCTGGTACGGCACGGGCGCCTACTACGCCGACGACATCTCGCTGGTCGGACCGGGCGCGATCGCCGGCCAGCCGCCCGCCGCGCCGTCCGGACTGAGGACCGGCGCCGTCACCTCCTCCAGCGTCGCCCTGTCCTGGTCGGCGGTCACGGGCGCCGCGAGCTATGCCGTCTACCGGGACGGCGCGAGGGTCCAGACGGTCGCCGGCACATCGGCCACCGTGACCGGCCTGGCGCCCGCCACGGCATACGGCTTCCAGGTGGCGGCCGTCAACGACGCGGGGGAGTCCGCGAAGTCGGCGACGGTGACCGCGACGACCGCCGCGGGATCGGGGGGCTCCGTCGGCCTTCCGGCACACGCCCTGGTCGGCTACCTCCACGCGAGCTTCGCCAACGGCTCCGGGTACACGCGTCTTGCGGACGTCCCCGACAGCTGGGACGTCATCGACCTCGCCTTCGGTGAACCGACCTCCGTCACCTCGGGCGACATCCGGTTCACCCGGTGCCCGGTCACCGAGTGCTCCGGTGTGGAGAGCGACGCCGACTTCAAGGCGGCCGTCAAGGCCAAGCAGGCGGCCGGCAAGAAGGTGCTGATATCGATCGGCGGCCAGAACGGCCAGGTGCAGCTGACGACCACGGCGGCCCGGGACGCCTTCGTCTCCTCGGTCTCGAAGATCATCGACACATACGGCCTCGACGGCCTGGACATCGACTTCGAGGGTCACTCGCTGTCCCTGAACGCGAACGACACCGACTTCAGGAACCCGACGACCCCGGTGATCGTCAACCTGATCTCGGCCCTGAAGACCCTGAAGGCCAGATACGGCTCCGGGTTCGTGCTGACGATGGCCCCGGAGACGTTCTTCGTCCAGATGGGCTACCAGTACTACGGCACGGGCAAGTGGGGCGGTCAGGATCCCCGGTGCGGGGCGTACCTCCCGGTGATCCACGCCCTGCGCGACGATCTCACGCTGCTCCACGTCCAGGACTACAACTCCGGCCCGATCATGGGCCTGGACAACCAGTACCACTCCATGGGCGGGGCGGACTTCCACATCGCGATGACCGACATGCTCCTCACCGGCTTCCCGGTGGCGGGTGACGCGAACAACGTCTTCCCGCCGCTGCGGCCCGACCAGGTGGCGATCGGCATGCCGGCGTCGACCAACGCGGGCAACGGCTACGTGGCCCCGTCGGAGGTCACGAAGACCCTCGACTGCCTGACCAGAAAGGCGAACTGCGGTTCGTACACCACCCACGGAACCTGGCCCGGCCTGCGCGGCCTGATGACCTGGTCGATCAACTGGGACCGGTTCGGGAGCTGGGAGTTCCAGCGGACGTTCGACGGCTACTTCGGCTGAGGCACAGCCACAGCGAGTACAGCAGCATCGCGCACAGGCACCAACTGCCCAGCACGTCCAGGGGCCAGTGGTAACCGCTGCGGACCAGCCCGAAGGCGACACCCGCGTTCAGGGTGAGCCAGACGGCGAGGAGCTGGAGGCGGGCCTGGGGCGTGTGCAGCCAGGGCGACAGGACCAGGGCCGCCGCGCCGTAGGCGATCATCGCGGTGGCCGTGTGCCCCGAAGGGTAGAAGCCCGTGACCGGGCCCATGAGCGGTGGGCCCGGCCGGGCGAACAGCGTCTTCAAGGCGAGGATGAGCACGGGATAGGCGGCCGTCAGCCCGGCCGCGGCGGCGGGCGGCAGCCACCATCGGTGCGCACCGGCGTCCCGCCCCCGCTGGGCGACCCAGGTCAGCACGATGACCAGCAGCGGAACGGCGATGGTGGCACTGCCCAGGTCGGCGAGGAGTTCCGAGATCCGGCTCGGACGGACCAGGGCCGTGCCCAGCCGTTCGTCCACCCGCACCAGCGGCCCGCGGACGGCGACCTGCCAGGAGAGCAGGAGAAAGAGAAGTCCCAGCGGGCCCAGAACGCGAGCAGGCCGCCCCGGGAGCGGTGGCATTCCACCGTGCACCGCAGGCGGGTCCTCCAGCTCTGGCTCCGGGATGCGCGACACGCTGTACAGCTTCGCAGGCAGTGCGGCCGGCAGTACCCGCGGGTGCCCGCGCGTGGCGGACGTGGCATCCCTGAGCGGTACGTCGACACCCGCCGCGCGGTCCAACGCGTGCCGACCTGCCGGCCGGTGACAGGAGAGCGGAACCGGCCGGATTCGAACCGGCGTCCTCGCGATTTTGGAGACCGCGCGCGACGACCTCTGCGCTACGGCTCCGCCCGGCCGACAGGGTGGCCGTGGGCCTGACGGCACGGCGTCCGATTTTCGCCGGGGCGGTGCGCGCGGACCGTCACCCCGACCCGGACCCGGTCCTCACGTCGACGGCACGGCAGTGGGGGCACACGCGTTGCGGCCGTATCCCCGGGTCAGTCCCTGGCAGCGGGTGCACGGGCCGATCTGTTCCGGGGAGCAGCCCAGCACGAGCGCGGCGGACACCCGGTCCGTCGTGGGGTCGATGCGTCTGGGCGCCTCGTCCATATGTCCGAATGTAGCGACTGTGCCCGCTTCGGTGGATCCGACCCGCCGTGCACCGAACGCCGTACGGCACCCGGCCTGTCGGACGGCCGGGTGGAGTGGGGTTCCCGGCGTGCGATCCGTGCGAGGAGGTGCGCCGGGCGCCGGCATGTCCGCGTGGCCCCGGCCGGAGCCGCGAGTGGGTCCGGACACACTGAAGGGCCGGCACAAGGGGGGGTGTGTGCCGACCCTTCAGGTGGACAGCTCTCCCGTCTACGTCCCGTGACCTGCTTGCGCGGGTGCGACGGGGGTGGTTCCGAGACGGCCGTCCGGATCGGGGTGCCGCCCGCCCCGGGGGGTTTGGGGCGTGCGGCCGTCCGATCGGTGAGGAGATCCAGAGCCGGAAGCTCCGGGTGTGTGCGCGAGGGCACGACCAGGTCGAAGCTGGGGAGGCCTCGGCCCGATGTCACCCACAGTCCCCTGTGGGTGGGGTGTTTCTCTCATCTGGGTAGAACCTACGGCAGGGAAAACGGCTCCGACAGCCGGAAAGGCGTCTTGCCATCCACCTCGCACACGTTCTTCACACCCTCTGACCTCCGCGGCCCCAGCGGCGGCGACGCGGGCGGGGGCGGGCTCAGATGCGCGCGAAGGCCTGCTCGATGATGTCGAGACCCTCGTTCAGCAGGTCCTGGCCGATGACGAGCGGCGGCAGGAAGCGCAGCACGTTGCCGTAGGTGCCGCAGGTCAGGACGAGCAGGCCCTCCTGGTGGCAGGCCTTGGCCAGTGCGCCGGTGGCCTCCGGGTTCGGCTCCTTGGTGGTGCGGTCCTTGACCAGCTCGATCGCGATCATCGCGCCGCGGCCGCGGATGTCGCCGATGATGTCGAACTTCTCGGCCATCGCCGTGAGGCGGGCCTTCATGGTCTCCTCGATCTCCTTCGCCCGAGTGTTGAGGTCGAACTCCTTCATGGTCTCGATCGCGCCGAGCGCACCCGCGCAGGCGACCGGGTTGCCGCCGTAGGTGCCGCCGAGGCCGCCCGAGTGCGCGGCGTCCATGATCTCGGCGCGGCCGGTCACGGCGGCGAGCGGCAGACCGCCCGCGATGCCCTTGGCGGTGGTGATCAGGTCCGGGACGATTCCCTCGTCCTCGCACGCGAACCACTGGCCGGTGCGGCAGAAGCCGGACTGGATCTCGTCGGCGACGAAGACGATGCCGTTGTCCGTGGCGAACTTGCGCAGCGCGGGCAGGAAGCCCTTCGCGGGCTCGATGAAGCCGCCCTCACCGAGCACCGGCTCGATGATGATCGCGGCCACGTTGTCCGCGCCGACCTGCTTGGTGATCTGGTCGATGGCCTGTGCGGCGGCCTCGGGGCCGCAGTTGTCCGGACCGGTGGGCCAGCGGTACGCGTACGCCAACGGCATGCGGTAGACCTCGGGCGCGAACGGGCCGAAGCCGTGCTTGTACGGCATGTTCTTGGACGTCAGCGCCATCGTCAGGTTGGTCCGGCCGTGGTAGCCGTGGTCGAAGACGACGACCGCCTGGCGCTTGGTGTAGGCGCGGGCGATCTTGACCGCGTTCTCGACGGCCTCGGCGCCCGAGTTGAACAGGGCGGACTTCTTGGCGTGATCACCCGGCGTGAGCTCGGCCAGCGCCTCGGCGACGGCGACGTAGCCCTCGTACGGCGTGACCATGAAACAGGTGTGGGTGAAGTCCTGGAGCTGCGCGGAGGCGCGGCGTACGACGGCCTCGGCGGAGGCGCCCACGGACGTCACCGCGATGCCGGAGCCGAAGTCGATCAGACGGTTGCCGTCGACGTCCTCGATGATCCCGCCGCCCGCGCGCGTGGTGAAGACCGGCAGCACGGAGCCCACGCCCTGCGCGACCGCGGCGGTACGGCGGGCCTGCAGCTCCTGCGACTTCGGGCCGGGGATGGCGGTGACGACGCGACGCTCCTGCGGAAGTGCGGTCATGGGGGCTCCCTGATGATCGTGCGAACCGGCCCGGGGACTCGGTGCACCCGCGCTGCGGCGGGCCGGGTGCTCCGGGCGGGGGTGCTTTTCGGACGCTTACCTTCTTTTCTCGCAGGCTAAGGCGGGCAATGGAAGGTGGGCATGCTCCATGTGGGCGCCTTGGCCGCCTCCGCTTGTCCGTGGTGGACATAGTGTGCGGGGGCGCGCCCTCGCGGTCCCGGCCGCATATGCGGCGAACTCCCTTGGCGGGGGCGCTAGATTGACTCGCGGACGGTGCACGGAGCGGCTGGTCAGGGGGCAAGGCGATGGACAGCGACGGGACGCAGGACGCACGGGTCGCACGGGCCGGTTCCGTGCCGCGTCCGGCGGGACCGCCCCAGGTGCCGCCCCGGCCGGCGCACGCCCCCGGGACGCCACCGCCCCCGGACGGTCCCGCGTTCCTGGCCTGGGTGCGAACGCCACGGCCGCAGGCGGCGCCCGGCGTGTGGCGCTTCGGCCACCGGCCGCGGCCCGAACAGGAGCCCGAGCGGACGCCGACCCGGCAGCTGCTCAGCGGAGCGCTCATCGCCTTCCTGGTGGGCTGGCTGATCTGGTCGCTGCTGTGGAACGGCTACCTCGGCGGCTGGTGGGTCGTCCCCCTCGAGCTGTTCACCCCCGACTCCTGGCGCCACAGTGGCGACCGCGTCGGGAACGCCTTCCTCTGGTACGGCTACTACACGCTCATCGCCCTCGCGATCATGATCACCGTCGGCAAGCTGGGCCGCTGGGGTGAGGTCTGGCGGCGGTTCGGGCCGCCCGCGTGGCGCGCCGCCGCGCCGCCCGTGCACGAGCGGCCCCCGGCACCCGAGGAGGACCCCGCGCAGTGGAACCAGCTGCGCGCCGCGGGGGCGCAGGACGCCGCCGACCGGCTCGCCGCCGACGCCCGTGCGGGACGTATGCGCGACGTCGACCACGCCCGTATCGCGCGCGCCTGGCAGGGCGTGCACAGCGGCCGGCACGGTCTCGCCGCCTTCACCGGCGCGGTCCTCAAGGACGGCGCGGCCGCCTGTCTGCACCCCTCCGGGGAGCGCGACCTGCCGGCCCGGATCGCGCTGCACGATCTGATCACCGGACAGGTACGGCTCGGGTCCACCGTCGACGACCCCCGCAACCCCTACGCCTACCGCGGGTCCGGGCTCGCCCTCGGCCCCGATCTGCTGGGCACCTCCCTGGTCGCGGTGGGGCCCGCAGGTTCCGGCAAGACCGGCTCGGTGGTCCGGCCCCTCGCCGAGTCGCTGTGTCTGCAGGCGCTGGCCGGACGCGCCGCCGTGGTCGTCGTCGGCGCGGCGGGTGCGGGCCTGGGACCCGCGGACGCCTATGACGTCGTCGTCCGCGTCGGCCAACCCGAATCCGTCTACGACCTCGATCTGTACGGCGGGACCACCGACCCGGACGAAGCGGCGGCGGTGCTGGCCGAGGCGCTCGTGGGTGACCTCGCCGACCCCCGTCCCGGCGGGGACAGCCGCCGCTCCACGACCGTGCTGGCCCAGCTCCTCGGCCCGTTCCGGGCCGTGCACGGCCGGTTCCCGTCCGTGCCGGAACTGCGGCAGCTCCTGGACGGCGCGTCCGGTCCGCTCGCCGCGCTGCGCAAGGCCCTGCAGGACACCGGGCGGGACTCGCTGCTGCGGGAACTGGACGCGCGCGAGCGGCAGGCGGCACAGCCGGGCGATGTGGGAAGCGTCCTCGCGGACCGGGTCGCACTGCTCGACCGGCCCGCCTTCGCCCCGTTCTTCGACACCTCCGGGCAGTCCCGGCCGTTCTCGCTGCGGGCCCTGGACCACCCGGTGCGCGTCCGGATCGATCTTCCGGAGCGCGGCCACGCGGATGCCTCCCGCATCCTCGCGCGGCTGGTGCTCGCCCAGTTCACGGCCAGTGTCGCGACGCGCGAGGACCGGTCCCTCTTCGCGTGCCTGGTGCTCGACGACGCGACGGGCGTGGTGACCCCCGAGTCCGTCCGGGGCATCCAGCGGCTGCGCTCCGCGAACGCCGGGACCGTGCTCACCCTGCGCACCCTCGACGACGTGCCCCGGCCCCTGCGCGGCCCGCTGCTCGGCGCGACCGGCTGCCGGATGGCCCTGTCCGGGCTCACCCCCTGGGACGGGCAGGACTTCGCCGAGGTGTGGGGCAAGGAGTGGATCGAGGCGCGGGACGTCACCGACCGGCAGATCATCGCCGAGACCCCGGCGGGCAAGGCGTTGCACGCGCTGCGCCGCGTGATCACCGGGCGTGCGCCGACCGCCCGCGCGGTGACCGTCCGCCAGGTCGAACGCGAACGGTGGTCCGCCTCCGAACTGGCGCATGCGGTCCCACCCGGGCACGCGGTGCTCTCGCTGACGAATGTGAAGGGTGAGCACGCGCCCCCGCTGCTGGTGGACCTGCGGGGCTGAGTACGGCGGACGGATGTCCGGGCTTCGGGGCACATGGCGACCGTACGGTGAGGCAGAATCGGCATAGGCCGTTCATACGTGGCGGCCAAAGGATCACAAAGATCACGGAATCCGTGGCGGATCACGGTTTCCGTGAAGAGACCCCGTCCGTGCCGACCTGAAGGCCTCATGCCCCCGACGCTCGCCTCGCTCGTCCACCACTCCGCGCTGAAGCTGACCGTGCGCGCGGGCGAGGACCATCTGGACGTCCCCGTCCGCTGGGCGCACGTCAGCGAACTCGCCGACCCCGTGCCCTACATGGAGGGCGGCGAACTGCTGCTGATCACGGCGCTGAAACTGGACGCCGACGATCCCGAGGCCATGAGCCGGTATGTGAAGCGGCTGGTGGGCGCGGGAGTGGTCGGGCTCGGATTCGCCGTCGGGGTGAACTACGACGACGTCCCGAAGGCCTTGGTGGACGCGGCGCGGGAGGAGGGGCTCCCGCTGCTGGAGGTGCCTCGGCGCACCCCCTTCCTCGCCATCAGCAAAGCCGTCTCCGCCGCCATAGCGGCCGACCAGTACCGGGCCGTGACCGCGGGCTTCGCCGCCCAGCGGGAGCTGACCAAGCAGGCCCTGACCGACGGTCCCGAGGGCCTGCTCGCAGCGCTCGCCGGGCAGGTCGACGGCTGGGCCGCGCTCTACGACGCCTCGGGTGCCGTCGTCGCGGCCGCACCAGAGTGGGCGGGGCGGCGGGCCGCACGGCTCACCGCCGACGTGGAGCGGCTGCGGGAGCGGCCCGCGCCGGCCAGTTCCGTGGTGGGAGGGCCGAGCGGTGAGGACCGGGTCGAGCTGCACTCCCTGGGCACCGGGCGGCGTCCGCGCGCCGCGCTCGCCGTGGGCACGGCCGCCGCACTGGGCACCGCCGAGCGGTACGCCGTCCACTCCGCGATCGCCCTGCTGACCCTCACCACCGAGCGCTCCCGCTCCCTGCACGCCGCCGAGCAGCGGATCGGGGCCGCCGTGCTGCGCATGCTGCTGGCCGGGGAGCCGGACCACGCGCGCGCGGTGGCCGGTGACCTGTACGGCGACCTCCTCGACGCGCCCTTCCGGCTGATCCTCGCCGAGTCGGCGTCCGCGTCGGCGGCCCGCGCGCACGCCGACGGTCACGCGCGCTCGGCGCCCACGGCGCCGGCCGCCGCGGTGCTCGCCGCCGCCGGCATGAACGGTGATCCGCTGAGCGGTCTTGCCGAGATCGTCGAGTCCGCCGCGGCGCGCTCCGGCGAGGCGGTGCTCGTCGTTCCCGAGGGGGAGCGGCTGGTGGTGCTCGCCGCCGACGGAGGCGCGGCCGTCGCCGCCTGCCAGGAGTACGCGCTCGCGGTGCAGGCCGCACGCGCGGCGACGCTGGAACAGGCCGCCGCCGACGAGGACGAGCTGGTGGTGGGGCTGTCCGCCCCAGCGGGACCGATCGCCGCGGCTGCCGCGTACAAGCAGGCCGAACAGGCGCTGTCGGTGGCCCGGCGCCGGGGCCGGTCGCTGGTCGAGCACGAGGAGCTGGCGGCCGGCTCGGTACTGCCGCTGCTCGCGGACGACGCGGTGCGCGCCTTCGCGGACGGACTGCTGCGCGCCCTGCGCGAACACGACGCCACGGGACGGGGCGACCTGGTCGCCTCACTGCGGGCCTGGCTCTCCCGCCACGGCCAGTGGGACGCGGCTGCGGCCGACCTCGGCGTCCACCGCCACACGCTGCGCTACCGGATGCGGCGGGTCGAGGAGATCCTCGGGCGTTCGCTCGACGATCCGGACGTCCGCATGGAGCTGTGGCTGGCACTGAAGGCGACGGCCGCGGCGGGGGAGTGATCCCCCCTCCGTGCCTGTACAAGGCGTAGAACACCCGCCCTGTACTGCTACTCCCCGGACAAACGACCCAGCGCCGCCCCGGGCCTACCGTGGACCACGAACTCCACGCACACCAACCTCGGAAGGGCCGGGACCCGATCATGACCTCCACCCACGCCTTCTGGCTCGCCGGCCGCCGGGCCACCGGTGAGACCACCTTCGACGTCACCTCGCCGTGGGACGGCCGGCTCGTCGGCAAGGTCAGCGTTCCGACCGAGGCCCAGGTCGAGGAGGCGGTGGCCGCCGCGTACGCCGTACGGGACGAGTTCGCCGCCACGCCGGCCCACGTCCGCGCCGCCGCCCTCGATCATGTCTCCAAGCGCCTCGCCGAGCGCACCGAGGAGATCGCGCAGCTGATCTCCGCCGAGAACGGCAAGCCCGTCAAGTGGGCCCGCGGTGAGGTGGGCCGTGCCGTCTCGGTGTTCCGGTTCGCGGCCGAGGAGGCCCGTCGCTTCAACGGCGGCGAGGCCCAGCGGCTGGACACCGACGCCGGCGGCCAGGGCCGGCTGGCGCTGACCCGGCGCTTCCCGAAGGGTGTCGTCCTCGGGATAGCACCGTTCAACTTCCCGCTGAACCTGTGCGCCCACAAGATCGCCCCCGCCATCGCCGCGGGCGCCCCGATCATCCTCAAGCCGGCGCCCGCCACTCCGCTGTCCGGCCTGATCATCGGTGACCTGCTCGCCGAGACCGACCTGCCGGCCGGGTCCTGGTCGATCCTGCCGGTCGGCAACGACCGCATGCCCGCCCTGGTCCAGGACGAGCGTCTGCCCGTCATCTCCTTCACGGGCTCCGACCGGGTCGGCTACGCGATCATGGACTCGGTGCCCCGCAAGCACCTCACCCTGGAACTCGGCGGCAACGGCGCGGCCGTCGTCCTCGGTGACTACGCGAGCGACGCGGACCTGGACTGGGCCGCGAGCCGCATCGCCACGTTCTCCAACTACCAGGGTGGCCAGTCCTGCATCTCCGTGCAGCGTGTGATCGCCGACGCGGCGATCTACGAGCGACTGCTGCCGCGCATCGTCGCCGCGGTCGAGGCGCAGGTCACCGGCGACCCCTCGGACGATGCGACGGACGTCGGCCCGCTGGTGAGCGAGGACGCGGCGAAGCGTGTGGAGACCTGGGTCGACGAGGCCGTCGCCGCCGGCGCCACCCTGCTGGCCGGCGGCAAGCGTGACGGTGCCTCCTACGCGCCGACGGTCCTGACCGATGTGCCGGCCGATGTGACCATCTCCTGCGAGGAGGTGTTCGGGCCGGTTCTCACCGTACGGAGGGTGGACGGCGAGGCCGAGGCCTTCGCTGCGGTCAACGACTCCAAGTACGGCCTTCAGGCGGGCGTGTTCACCCACGACCTCCAGACCGCCTTCCGGGCGCACCGTGCACTGGAGGTGGGCGGTGTCGTCATCGGCGACGTGCCTTCCTACCGTGCGGACCAGATGCCGTACGGCGGCGTCAAGCAGTCCGGTGTGGGACGCGAGGGCGTGAAGTTCGCGATGGACGACTACACCTACGAGCGCGTCCTGGTCCTCACAGGCCTCGCCCTCTGAGACCTCGGTCCCACCGACGGCCGAAGCCCGCTGTGCGGGGGCTTCGGCCGTCGGTGCCTTGGCCGGGAACGCAAGAGGCGCCACGGTCCGCCGCGCCTTCGGCCGTCCGCCGAGTGCGGCCGCTGTGTCAGTCCAGGATGTGCCGCAGATAGGACCGGGGGTCGGCGAGGTAGCGGCGCCAGTGGTCGACCAGGGCGAGCTCGCCCCAGGCCACCCGGCGCATGCCGTGGTCGCCGACCTCGATGATGTCCGCACCCGGCAGCGCGGTCAGCAGCGGTGAGTGCGTGGCGCAGACGACTTGGCCGCCGCTTCGCACCAACTGGTCGACGTGGCCGAGCAGTTCCAGGCAGGAGGAGAACGAAAGCGCGGCCTCCGGCTCGTCCATCACATACAGACCGGGATGCAGGAACTTCCCCCGGAACGCCGCGAGGAAGCCCTCCCCATGGCTGACCGACTCCGGTGCGAACCCTTCCCGGTCCAGCGCGTTCAACGCCGTCTCGGCGCGCAGGAAGAAGCCCTTGCGGGCGGACCAACTGCCCAGCATTCGCCGTCCGCGCGGTGCCGCGTCGAAGCGGATCCGCTCACCGAGCACCGACCTGGGACGGTGACTGGCATGGCGCCAGTCGTGCGAACCACCCCAGGAGTCCAGGCCGAAGCCCTCGGCGAGAGCCTCGACCAGCGTCGACTTGCCCGACCCGTTCTCGCCGACCAGATAGGTCACGGGCGCGGTGAAGCGCAAGCCGTCCGCCACGAGCCCGCGCACGCAAGGCAGGAACCAGGGCCACTCCCCCTCGCCGGGCGAGACGCCGCTAACGTACGCGCGTTCGATAATCATGGTTGAGTCTCCCACGCGGTGCGGTCGGGGACGCGTCGATCAGAGCCGTCGAGTCCGTGCGCGCCTGGTGATCGGGCGGCCTCGGGTGCCGGACGCCCAGGACGATCCTCCAACGCGGCCGCTCGGTTCGGCAGTAGCAACGCCACCAGCGTGCGTTCGCCGTCCCGGAGGACGGTTCAGCCGACGCTACAGACATGGAACACGTGTGAGGATGCGTCGGTGAAGCTGCTGCAACTCGCGGCCGGGATCGATACCCAGTTCCCGAGCGAGATGCCTGCGTACCTGCTCGTAGGCACTGAGGGCATCCGCCTGCCGACCGGAGCGGTAGAGGGCGAGCATCTGCAGCTCACGAAGGCGTTCACGCAAAGGGTTTGCCGCGATCAGCAAGGTCAGGTCGGCCGACTCGATCGCGAGCTACGGCGATGAGGCGCTGAACGGCTCGCGCATCGCACCGTCTCCAGTGACCGTTTCGGGTTCGTACGGAGGACTTCGCGGTCCTGCTCCACGGCGCGGCCGATGTTCTCGTCGTGGGCTCCTGCCGGGGGTGGGCGCGCTGACCCGGCCCGCAGGTCTGCGGCATAGCGTTCACCTCCATTCATTGCAACGGACGCAGTGGAGCGCGTTGCATTAGATTTCCTTCCAGTGCAACGATTCTTACCAATCTACCTGCAGTGATGGGGATTTCGCGCAACAAGCTTGTTGCCGGACTTTCGAATGCAACGTAGCGTTTCCATCGTCAGAAAGGGCGCTCGAAGGGGCGCGCGACGCAGAAGAAGGAGCGCACGATGCAGAGGTTCGACACCCCCGCCCCGGTCTCGGCCGTCCTCGACATCCCTGCGGGACGCATCCGGCTCATCGCCGCCGACCGGGCCGACACCGTGGTCGAGGTCCTGCCCGTGGATGCCTCGAAGGGCCGCGATGTGAAGGCGGCGGAGCAGACCACGGTCGAATTCGCCGACGGCGTTCTGCGGATCGAGGCCTCGACGGCGAAGAACCGCATGCTCGGCAACACCGGATCCATCGAGGTGACCGTCCAACTGCCCGCCGGTTCCCATGTCGAGGCGAAGACGGCCGGCGCCGGGTTCCGGGGCGTCGGACGGCTCGGCGACGTCGTCTTCGAGGGCGCGCAAGGCGCGGTCGAGGTCGACGAGGCCGCCAGTGTCCGTCTCACCGTCCTCGCCGGAGACGTCACGGTCGGCCGTCTGGGCGGCGCCGCGGAGATCAGCACGCAAAAGGGCGACATCCACATCACCGAGGCCGTGCGCGGCACGGTCGCACTGCGCACCGAGCACGGCGAGGTGTCGATCGGTGCCGCTCAAGGAGTCTCCGCCTCCCTGGACGCCGGCACCGGCCACGGCCGGATCCACAACGCACTCAAGAACACCGAGGGCACCGCCGAGCTGACCGTCCACGCGACCACCGCCTACGGCGACATCACCGCCCGCAGCCTCTGAAGGAGCACCCACCATGACCGAACTGGCCATCGCTGCCGACGGGCTGCGCAAGTCCTACGGCGACAAGACCGTCCTCGACGGCATCGACCTGGCAGTCCCGGAAGGAACGATCTTCTGCTTGCTCGGCCCGAACGGCGCGGGCAAGACCACCGCCGTCAAGATCCTGTCCACCCTCATCTCCCCCGACCCCGCCAGTGGCCCGATCCGCGTCGGCGGCCACGACCTGGCCACCGAAGCGCAGGCCCTGCGCGCCGCGATCGGTGTCACCGGACAGTTCTCCGCCGTCGACAGCCTGATCACCGGTGAGGAGAACATGCTCCTCATGGCGGACCTGCACCATCTGTCCAAGCGCGAGGGGCGGCAGGTCACCGCACGGCTGCTGGAGCGCTTCGACCTCATCGAGGCCGCCGGGAAACCCGCTTCCACCTACTCCGGCGGCATGAAGCGCCGCCTCGACATCGCCATGACCCTGGTCGGCAACCCGCGGATCATCTTCCTCGACGAGCCGACCACCGGCCTCGACCCGCGCTCGCGCCACAACATGTGGCGGATCGTCCGCGAGCTCGTCTCCGACGGCGTCACCGTCTTCCTCACCACCCAGTACCTGGAGGAGGCCGACGAGTTGGCCGACCGCATCGCCGTGCTCAACGACGGCAGGATCGCCGCCGAGGGCACCGCCGAGGAGCTGAAGCGGCTCGTCCCCGGCGGACACGTCCGGCTCCGCTTCACCGACCCGGCCTCCTACCGGAGCGCCGCCACCGCACTGAGCGGGGCCTCCCGGGACGACGAGGCACTCACGCTGCAACTCCCGAGCGACGGCAGCCAGCGTGAACTGCGTTCCATCCTCGACCGGCTGGACTCGGCCGGCATCGAGGCCGACGAACTGACCGTGCACACCCCCGACCTCGACGACGTCTTCTTCGCCCTGACCGGCGGCGCCGGCGTCCCCGACCAGCCCAAGGAGTCCGTCCGATGAGTTCCCTCTCCCTCGCCGTACGCGACTGCTCCACGATGCTGCGGCGCAACCTGCTGCATGCCCGTCGCTACCCCTCGCTCACCCTGAACCTGCTGCTCACGCCGGTCATGCTGCTGCTGCTCTTCGTCTACATCTTCGGCGACACCATGAGTGCCGGGATCGGCGGCGGCGGTCCCGACCGCACCGAGTACATCGCCTACATCGTCCCGGGCCTGCTGCTGATGACCGTCGGCAGCACCGTGGTCGGGACCGCGGTCTCCGTCTCCAACGACATGACCGAGGGCATCATCGCCCGCTTCCGTACGATGGCGATCCACCGCGGTTCCGTGATCGTCGGACACATGATCGGCAGCGTGCTCCAGTCGATCATCAGCGTGGTTCTCGTCGGTGCACTCGCCGTGGCGATCGGCTTCCGCTCCACCGACGCCACCGTTCTGGAGTGGCTCGCGGCGTTCGGACTCCTTGTGCTCTTCGCCATGGCGCTCACCTGGATCGCGGTCGGCATGGGCCTGGTCAGCCCGAACGCCGAGGCCGCGGGCAACAACGCGATGCCGCTGATCCTGCTGCCGTTGCTGTCCAGCGCGTTCGTCCCCATCGACGCGATGCCGGGCTGGTTCCAGCCGATCGCCGAGTACCAGCCGTTCACGCCCGCCATCGAGACCCTGCGTGGCCTGCTGCTCGGCAGCGGCATCGGCAACAACGGATGGCTCGCCGTCGCCTGGTGCCTGGGTCTCGCGGTGCTCGGCTACTTCTGGTCGACCTCGAAGTTCAACGACGACCCGAAGTAACCGCCGTGCCGACGCGGGTCACCTCCGCGCCCGTCCCACCCGAGGGCGGCGTACCCCGACAGTCCGTCGGTGTGCGCCGCCCCGTTCGTGTACGTCCAGCGGCGTCGATCTCTAGGCGGAGGCAGGCTTCGTACGCAGAGTTCGTAGAACGAGCGACGGTGAAAGCAGGCGCGTGGGGGGCTCGAGCAGGTTGATCACACCGAGCAGAGTCCGGCCGAGTCCGGCATCGACGGTGGCGGCTCGTCGATAGCGGTCGAGGTACCGGTTCATGAGTTTGTCAATGGGCGTCCGCTTGCCTTCCACTTCGGGAAAGCGCAGGTCGCCACCCGCCGAAAGCGCCCAAGGCGTGTCGAGGAGCTTCGCGGCCGACCGGTGGAAACGCCGAGGCAGGTTCTCGACCCCTTCACGCAGCAAACTGCTGAGCAGGACGGCCTCCATAGCGGCCACGCTCATCCCCTGACCGTAGACGGGATTGAAACTGCACAGTGCGTCACCGAGGATGACCAGCCCCTCCGGGTGCCGGTCCACCTTCTCGTAGTGCCGGCGGACGCTCTGGGGATAGCGCATCTTCGCCGGCTCGCTCAACGGCTCGGCGGTCTTCATGATCTCGACGATCTGGGGAGCGCCGAGGGACTCGGCGAAAGCGAGCATCCCGTCGGGGTCCGTCGGCGGTTCCTCGCCCAACATGCCTGTCAGCGCGAGGGAGAAGCGCCCGCCTTCCTGTCGCAGGACGTTCGCCGACCGGGGCTGACCGGGGGAGGCGGTGAAACTCACCGCCAGCTTTCCGTCCAACAGGCCCGGTTCACTGCGGTAGTGCCGGTGCACATAGACCATGTCCACGCGGATCGTGGATTGCGGCACCGTGGGGAAGCCGAGCTGCGACAGCCATACACCGGCCCGCGATCCACGCCCGGACGCGTCGACGACGAGATCGGCGGGCATCTCGTACTCCTGTGCGTTCACGCCGGGTTGATGGAGGCGGACACCGGACACCCGATCGCCCCGCCGGTCCGTGACAAGACCTGTCACCTCACAGGCGTCCATGACGGTGACGCCGGGAAGAGACGTCGCGACGCGTCGGCGGACAACGTGCTCGAGCAACGGACGGGTCGGCGCTATACCGATGATTCCGGACTCGGCCTGACGCATGAGATGCCCGTCGAGATACCAGAGAGCGTCCTTCTGCAGATCGCCACGCGGCGCGCCCCCGTCGGCCAGTTCCTGCGTGATGCCCGGAAGGAGCTCCTCCAACGCCGCCGTGCCGCTCGCCAGAAGGCCGTGCAGTTGCCGGCTCTGCGGCACACCCCGTCGCGGCGCCGCCGTGTCGGGCAGGGTGTCGCGGTCGACGACCGTGACCTTGTCGAACCTGTCGTGGAGGGCACGTGCGGCAAGGAGTCCTGCGATGCTCCCGCCAATGACGACCGCGTGCCGAGAATTCCCGCGGACGGTGACGGATGGGCTACTCATTGTGTCTGTCTTTCGCTGTACGTGGCTGATGCCGGACCGGACACCATCCGTACGGTGCCTGGCGGCCCGTACGGCACGACCGTAAGGAGGGCAAGTGCTCAAGAAGTGCCGGTCCCGTCGTGCGCGATACCGGGCCCCGGCCGGACCTCTTCCATGGGGTCGGTCCGCGCCCGCCGGCTCGAGCGCGTCCGAGAGGGTCCGGTGGGCGGGGATCGTCTCGGACAGCCGGGTGATCCGCAGCAGATCCCTGGTCAACCCGTACGGGCACACCAGATGCAGCCGGCCGTGGCACCGGCGGGCGGCGTGGTGGGCGCGGACCAGCACCCGCAGACCACTGGCGTCACAGAAGGTGAGTCCGGACAGGTCCAGGACGATCCTGGCGGGGCCGTGACGCGTGATGACGTCATGGAGGTGGCCGTCCAGCAGGTCTGCGGTCGCGATGTCCAGTTCACCCGTGACCTCGACGACCGGGCAGTCGTCCGTGCGACGGGTGGAAACCGTCAAACGCTCCATCGTGTTCACCTTTCGTGCCCGGCCACGCCGTGTGCCGGGCCGCTGTCCGGGGGCAGGGGCCGGTGGGGGAATTCGTTCGCCCGGGGCGGACCGATCCACGGCGACGGGGAGGGGAGAGGCCATGGCGTCGGTCCGTTTCCGGAGGCGATGAATGAACTCTCGGCCGGGCGGTCCGCTCGTGTGGACCTGAGTCCGTATTTCCGAACCACTCGCGCGAGATCACCGGGCGGATCCGGATATGCGGAATCCGGGCCCAGGAGCGCCGTCCTGCGGCATTCAGACTGCTCGACGGGTGCGTGAGATGCTCGGAGGAAGAAAGCTGCGCACCGTTTCGCCGACCGGCGATGCGGCGCGGCGGCCGGCCATCGCTGCCTGACATGAAGGAGTGCGGTGATGTCGACGCTCACGAAAGCCGGTCAATTGCTGGATCTCTTCACCGTCGCCGCGCCGGTGTGGGGTGTGAGCGAAGTGGCTGTGTCACTGGGTATTCCGCGGTCCACCGCTCACTCACTTCTGACCGGACTCACGGAGATCGGGCTTTTGCAGGCACGGCGTCGCGGCCGGTACGAATTGGGGTGGCGCGCATTCGAGCTCGGAGAGGTGCACCGCTCGTCCTCGGCCCTGATTCCCGCGGCGCACCCCGTCATGGAGGATTTCGTCCGCCGACTCGGGGAGACCGTCTGTCTGGGCGTCTTCCTGCGTGGTTGTGTGCTGTTCATCGACAAGGTCGTGGGTGACGATCCCCTGTCGGTGCTGGGGCCGCGCGTGGGGGCCCGCTACGAGGCGCACGGCTTCGCGTCCGGCAGGCTGCTGCTCGCCGACCGGCCGTCCGTGGCGACGGAACGGCAGTTGCGTGCGCGGCCCCTGCGCGGACCGATCACGCGCCTGCCGGTCGACATCGACGCTCTGGTACGGAGGTTGGGGGACATCCGACGCACCGGACTGTCCTTCGACCACGGCGAGACGGTCCAGGACGTCGGGTGCGTCGCGACGGGCGTACGAGGTCCCCATGGGGAGGTCGTCGCCTCGCTCAGCATCAGCGCCCCCCTGCGCCGCTTCACCCGGCGCGAATCCCAGCTCGTGGTCGCGGTGAGGGGCGCCGCCGCACAGGTCACCGAGCGCTTGCGGGCGTTGGAGCGCCCCGCGGGGTGGCGTGCACCGGCGGTGGCGTGTGTCCCGTCCGGGTGACCGGTGGCGCCGACGGCGCACCGCCGTACGGTTCGGCGTCGGGGCGACAGCGGTTGGAATGTTCGGGTACGCGACCTACGGTGGGTTTGGAATGCAAACTCACCCTGTGAGGGGGACAGCACGCCTGGTGGAGTCCCGGACACGGCGAACACCATGAACCCCGGCCCCGGAACGGCCCGCATCGCCCCCTCCTGGCGGTCCTGGGACGGCGCCCAAGGCGGGTACGTGGCCGCCCTCGCCCTCGGCGCCATGCGCGAGGACCTGGTCCGACGGGCCGGCGAGGCGGCTCCCGTCCGCACCCTGGGTGCGCACTTCCTGGCCCCTGTGGACGAACGCCCGCTCCGCTTCACGGCCCGAACCCTGCGCGAGGGCCGTCGTACATCGATGTGCACCCTCACCGCGAGACAGGGCGGCGCCCCGGTGCCGGCAGGCTCGGCGGTGTTCGAGTGGGGAGGCGCAGGTCCGGCCCTCGCCGATCCGCCGGCGCCGCCCGCGCCGGCCCCCGAGGCGTGCCCACCGCTCACCGTCCCGTGCGACCTGGCGGCCTTCGCGGCCCATCTGGAGATCCGACCGGCGAGCGGGGCCCGGCCGCTCGGCGGGGGCCCGCTCGCCGAACTCCTCGCCTGGCTGCGCTTCACCGACCGCAGGCCGCTGGACGCGGGCACACTGGTCGTCCTCGCGGATGCGCTGCCGCCCGGTCTGTTCGCCGTGTGGACCGTCCCCCGTCCCGTGCCGACGCGGAACTGACCGTTCACTTCACCGACGCCCTGGACGCCGCACCGGTCGAGGACCGGGTCCTGGTCCGGATCCGCACCGAGTACGCCGGCGGCGGCTGGACTGTCGAGGACAGCGCCCTGTGGTCCACCACCGGTCGACTCCTCGCCCTGGCAGGCCAGGCACGCGTCCTGCGCAACGGCTCCCGGGCCGCACACGGCGACGGCTGACCGGCCCCGGCGGTCGCTGCTCCGTGCGGATGCGGCCCCGGAGGAGAGCCGTCAGGGTGCGGCCGGCGCGGGGCCCGTGCTCGCCCTGACCGTCAACTCGGGGGCGAGCAGCACCACTTCCTCCGTCCCGCGGCCGTCCAGCTTCGCCACGAGCAGTTCGACGGCTCGTCTGCCCATCTCCTGGGCGGGGATGGCGACCGACGTCAGCCGGACCGACGCCTGCACGGCGACCTGGTCCGGGCAGACGGCGAGCACGGAGACGTCCTCTGGCACGGCCCGGCCCTGCTGACGCAGCAGTGCGAGCAGGGGCTCGACCGCGGACTCGTTCTGCACCACGAACCCCGTGGTGGCGGGCCGTTCGTCGAAGATCCGGGCGAGTGTCAGGGCCATCGCGTCGTACCCGCCCTCGCAGGGGCGATGCAGCATCCGCAGCCCCAGCTCGCGGGAGCGGGACCTCAGCCCGTCGAGCGTGCGCTCCGCGAAGCCCGTGTGCCGCTCGTAGACGGCCGGTGCCTCGCCGATGACGGCGATGTCGCGGTGTCCCAGCATCGCCAGGTGCTCGGCGCACAGCGCGCCCGTGGCCGCGAAGTCCAGGTCGACACAGGTCAACCCCGAGGTGCTGGTGGGCAGCCCGATGAGCACCGACGGCTGGTCCGTCCCCCGCAGGAGCGGCAGCCGCTCGTCGTCGAGCTCCACGTCCATCAGGATCATCGCCTCGGCCAGGCCGCTGCCGGTGACCCTGCGCACCGCGTCGGGTCCCTCCTCGCCGGTGAGCAGCAGGACGTCGTAGCCGTGCGTGCGCGCGGTGGTCGCCACGGCGATGGCGATCTCCATCATCACCGGCACGTACATGTCCGTACGCAGCGGGACCATCAGCGCGATGATGTTCGATCTGCTGCTCGCGAGGGCGCGGGCCCCGGCGTTCGGGTGGTAACCGAGATCCCGGATGCTCTGCTCGACCCGCTCCCGGGTGGCCGCGGAGATGGACCGCTTGCCGCTGAGGACGTAGCTCACCGTGCTCGCCGACACTCCGGCGTGCTGGGCGACCTCGGCGAGAGTGACCATCCAGCTCTCCAAGGGGACTGAAGCGCTTCGACGCGGCGCAGATACGGAACGGAGATGTGGGGGTTGCCTGACAGTAGCTCCACAGGGGGGTGGTGTCCATAGGTTGTCGAAGCGCTTCGACTAGGAACTTCCGGAGGCGGCGAGCGTCGCCCGGGCGCCCGGTGACCACCGAACGGACGTATGCGAGCGGCTTCTTGGCGGCCGTCGGCAGGTTGCCGTCGAGATGCTCGGAAAGCACTGCCTGGACCCCGGCCCGCGGGCGGCCGGCCACGCCAGGGTCAGGGCCGAAGCGGAGGCCGTCGTGGCGGAGGGGCCGACTTGACATCAAGGTGCGGTCGACGGAGATCGGTTGACGCGCGATCCCGGGTAGGCGGTTGCACGAAGACTGGTGACCTCGCCCCGAATCGGGTACGAACGATCCAGTAGCACCGATCAGTAACGTACGCCCGCAGGGTCGCCGTACGGCACTCTTGGCCGCTGTACGGCAGCTTGATCGGCGTATGTCCACAATGATCCCTATTCGCGGCGAGGTGAGCCTCATGTCCGCACCAACAGCCCCCACTCCCAAGCCCACTGTCACCGAGCGTGAGGCGCGTCAGGTCGCCGAGGCCGCGCGCGAGCAGGACTGGCGCAAGCCCAGCTTCGCCAAGGAGCTGTTTCTCGGCCGTTTCCGGCTCGACCTCATCCACCCCCATCCGCTGCCCGCCGACGAGCACGTACAGCGCGGCGAGGAGTTCCTCGCCAAGCTGCGCGACTTCTGCGAGACGCAGATCGACTCCGCGCGCATCGAGCGCGAGGCCCGGATCCCGGACGAGACGATCAACGGGCTGAAGGAACTCGGCGCCTTCGGCATGAAGATCGACACCAAGTACGGCGGCCTCGGCCTCACCCAGGTGTACTACAACAAGGCGCTCTCTCTGGCCGGCTCCGCGAATCCCGCGGTCGGCGCGCTGCTGTCCGCGCATCAGTCGATCGGCGTACCGCAGCCCCTGAAAATCTTCGGCACGCAGGAGCAGAAGGACACGTTCCTGCCCCGCTGCGCCCGCACCGACATCTCCGCGTTCCTCCTCACCGAGCCGGACGTGGGCTCCGACCCCGCCCGCCTCGCCACCACGGCCGTCCCGGACGGGGACGACTACGTGATCGACGGCGTGAAACTGTGGACCACCAACGGCGTGGTGGCCGACCTGCTCGTCGTCATGGCACGCGTCCCCAAGTCCGACGGTCACGGCGGCGGCATCACGGCGTTCGTAGTCGAGGCCGCGTCGGAGGGCATCACGGTCGAGAACCGCAACGCCTTCATGGGTCTGCGAGGCCTCGAGAACGGTGTCACCCGCTTCCACCGGGTCCGTGTCCCGGCGGCCAACCGCATCGGCCCCGAGGGTGCGGGTCTGAAGATCGCGCTGACCACGCTGAACACCGGCCGGCTCTCACTGCCCGCGATGTGCGTGGGCGCGGGCAAGTGGTGTCTGAAGATCGCCCGAGAGTGGGCGGGAGCCCGCGAGCAGTGGGGCAAGCCGGTCGCACTGCACGAGGCGGTCGGTTCGAAGATCTCCTTCATCGCGGCGACGACCTTCGCCATCGAGGCGGTCGTGGACCTCTCCTCGCAGATGGCCGACGAGGACCGCAACGACATCCGCATCGAGGCCGCTCTCGCCAAGCTCTACGGTTCGGAGATGGCCTGGCTGATGGCCGACGAACTGGTCCAGATCCGCGGTGGCCGCGGCTTCGAGACCGCCGAGTCCCTCAAGGCCCGGGGCGAGCGGGCGGTGCCCGCCGAACAACTGCTGCGGGACCTGCGCATCAACCGCATCTTCGAGGGCTCCACGGAAATCATGCACCTGCTGATCGCCCGCGAGGCCGTGGACGCCCATCTGTCGGTGGCGGGAGACCTGATCGACCCCGACAAGTCCCTGGCCGACAAGGCGAAGGCGGGCGCGAACGCCGGCGTCTTCTACGCCAGGTGGCTGCCCAAACTGGTCGCCGGACAGGGGCAGGTCCCGGGCGCGTACGGGGAGTTCCGGCAGGAGGTCGACCTCTCCCCGCATCTGCGCTACGTCGAACGCAGCGCCCGCAAGCTCGCCCGCTCCACCTTCTACGCGATGTCCCGCTGGCAGGGACGCATGGAGACCAAGCAGGGCTTCCTGGGCCGGATCGTGGACATCGGCGCCGAACTGTTCGCGATGAGCGCGGCCTGTGTGCGCGCCGAGCATCTGCGCAGGTCCGGGCAGCACGGGCGGGAGGCGTACCAGCTCGCCGACGCCTTCTGCCGGCAGTCCCGGATCCGCGTCGAAGAGTTGTTCGGCCGGCTGTGGAGCAACACGGACGACCTCGACCGCAAGGTGGTCAAGGGAGTCCTGACCGGTACCTACGAATGGCTTGAGGACGGGATCGTCGACCCGTCCGGGGACGGCCCGTGGATCGCGGACACGGCTCCGGGCGCCAGCAGCCGGGAGAACGTGCACCGCCCGATCCGCTGACGGCCGGCCACCGCGTGCCCGGCGGTCACCGACGCGAGGGCCCCGGCGCCGGAGTACGGCGCGGCGAGGTCCCGGAGTCCGGCGGGCGCGGCGGCCGGCAGGCCGACCGCGCCCGCCGGACGGGGCCGATCCGCGCCGGCGGCGCCCTCTCGGCGTCCGCGGAGCCGTCCCCCGCCCAGGCGGATCGGATCCCCGGGCATGACGGCATCTCCGTGATGACCGGGGGCGGCATCGGCACGTCAGGACCGGTCTGCCGGGGGACCTTCGGTGAGGAGTGGGGCACCCTGTCCCCCCGGGCACCGTGCTACGGCCACAATGGAGGAATGAGCGACAGTCCAGCCCCTCTTGCCGACCCCCATCTCGTCTTCGATCCCGTGGACGGAGTGCGGGACGTCGTGATCCTCGGCTCCACCGGCTCGATCGGCACCCAGGCCGTCGACCTCGTGCTGCGCAACCCCGACCGGTTCAAGGTCACCGGGCTCTCCGCCAACGGCGGCCGGGTCGGACTGCTCGCCGAGCAGGCCCGCCGCCTGCGGGTGCGTACGGTCGCGGTGGCGCGCGAGGACGTCGTGCCGGCGCTGCGCGAGGCGCTCTCGGCGCAGTACGGGTCAGGAGAGCCCCTCCCCGAGATCCTCGCCGGACCCGACGCGGCCACCGCGCTCGCCGCCTCGGACTGCCACACCGTGCTGAACGGCATCACCGGTTCCATCGGCCTCGCGCCCACCCTCGCCGCCCTGGAGGCGGGCCGCACACTCGCGCTCGCCAACAAGGAGTCGCTCATCGTCGGCGGCCCGCTGGTGAAGGCCCTGGCCAAGCCCGGCCAGATCATCCCGGTGGACTCCGAGCACGCCGCCCTCTTCCAGGCCCTCGCCTCCGGAACCCGCGCCGACGTGCGCAGACTCGTCGTCACCGCCTCCGGGGGTCCCTTCCGCGGCCGGACGAGGGACCAGCTGGCCGACGTCACGCCCGAGGACGCGCTCGCCCACCCCACCTGGGCGATGGGCCCGGTCATCACGATCAATTCCGCGACCCTGGTGAACAAGGGCCTCGAGGTGATCGAGGCCCATCTGCTGTACGACATTCCCTTCGATCGCATTGAGGTCGTCGTGCACCCGCAGTCGTATGTCCACTCGATGGTGGAGTTCACGGATGGGTCGACTGTGGCGCAGGCGACGCCCCCGGACATGAGGGGGCCGATCGCCATCGGTATCGGCTGGCCCGAACGGGTGCCCGATGCGGCGCCCGCTTTCGACTGGAGCAAGGCCTCGACCTGGGAGTTCTTCCCGCTGGACAACGAGGCGTTCCCCTCGGTGGGACTCGCCCGGCATGTGGGACAGCTCGCGGGCACGGCCCCGGCGGTGTTCAATGCCGCCAATGAGGAGTGTGTCGACGCGTTCCTGAACGGCGCCCTGCCGTATCTCGGGATCATGGAGACGGTCATCCGGGTGGTGGAGGAGCATGGCACCCCTCGCTCGGGAACTTCCCTGACCGTCGCGGACGTCCTCGAAGCGGAGGCCTGGGCGCGTGCCCGGGCCAGGGAACTGACGGCCCAGACGGCAAGCGCGGAGGCTCGTGCATGACGACCTTGATGATGATCCTCGGCATAGTCGTCTTCGCAGTCGGACTTCTGGTCTCGATCGCCTGGCACGAGCTGGGGCATCTGTCGACGGCCAAGCTCTTCGGCATCCGGGTGCCGCAGTACATGGTCGGGTTCGGCCCGACCGTCTGGTCGCGCAAGAAGGGCGAGACCGAGTACGGCATCAAGGCGGTCCCGCTCGGCGGCTACATCCGCATGATCGGGATGTTCCCGCCGGGGCCGGACGGCCGGATCGAGGCCCGTTCCACCTCGCCGTGGCGGGGGATGATCGAGGACGCACGGGCGCAGTCCTTCGAGGAGCTGCAGCCCGGTGACGAGGACCGCCTCTTCTACACGCGCAAGCCGTGGAAGCGCGTCATCGTCATGTTCGCGGGCCCCTTCATGAACCTGATCCTCGCCGTGGCGGTCTTCCTCGGCGTGATGATGACGTTCGGCGTCCAGACCCAGACCACCACGGTCTCCAAGGTCTCCGACTGCGTCATCCAGCAGAGCGAGAACCGCACCAAGTGCGCGAAGGGCGACCCGGCCGCGCCCGCACAGGCCGCGGGGCTCCGGGCGGGCGACAAGATCGTCTCGTTCGGCGGCAAGCCGGTGAAGGACTGGTCCGTCCTCCAGTCCGACATCCGTGCCAACCCGGGCAAGGACGTCACGATCACCGTCGAGCGCAACGGACGGACCGTCGACCTCCAGGCTCACCTGATCAAGAACCAGGTCAGCAAGACGGACGGCAACGGCGGCTATGTCGAGGGCAAGTACGTGTACGCCGGCTTCCTCGGCTTCACCCCCGCCAGCGGCATCGTCCAGCAGTCCTTCGGCCAGTCCGTGCAGCGCATGGGCGACATGATGGAGAACGGCGTCGAGTCGCTGCTGTCGCTGCCGGGCAAGATTCCCGCCCTGTGGGACGCGGCCTTCGGCAACGCCCCGCGTGAGCCGGACTCCCCGATGGGCGTGGTCGGCGCGGCCCGTGTCGGCGGCGAGGTGTTCACCCTGGACATCCCGCCGTCCCAGCAGATCGCCATGATGCTGCTGCTGGTTGCGGGCTTCAATCTGTCCCTGTTCCTGTTCAACATGCTGCCGCTGCTCCCGCTCGACGGCGGGCACATCGCGGGCGCCCTGTGGGAGTCGCTGCGGCGTGCCATGGCCAAGGTGCTGCGCCGCCCCGACCCGGGTCCGTTCGACGTGGCGAAGCTGATGCCGGTGGCCTATGTGGTGGCCGGGATCTTCGTCTGCTTCACCCTGCTGGTGCTGATCGCGGACGTGGTTAACCCGGTGAAAATCTCCTAGTCACGCGGAGTTGGCGGCGGCCGGGGAGGCTTTTTCCCGGCCGCCGCCCATTGGGTGGGTCTACGGACCGTGATGTGCTGGGGTCCGTGCCCGTGCCGTAGGCTCAAAGTCTGGAGCCCGTCGTTCCGGGGCTGGACCTTGATCCATAACTTGGGGTTGCACAGCAGATGACTGCGATTTCACTCGGCATGCCGTCCGTTCCGCTCAAGCTCGCCGAGCGTCGGAAGAGCCGGCAGATCCAGGTCGGATCCGTGGCGGTCGGCGGAGACGCTCCGGTGTCGGTGCAGTCGATGACGACGACGCGTACGTCGGACATCGGTGCGACGTTGCAGCAGATCGCGGAGTTGACGGCGTCGGGTTGCCAGATCGTGCGGGTGGCGTGTCCGACGCAGGATGATGCGGATGCGCTGGCGACGATTGCGCGGAAGTCGCAGATCCCGGTGATCGCGGACATTCACTTCCAGCCGAAGTATGTGTTCGCCGCGATCGAGGCGGGTTGTGCGGCGGTGCGGGTGAATCCGGGCAATATCAAGCAGTTCGACGACAAGGTGCGGGAGATCGCGAAGGCGGCCAAGGATCATGGGACGCCGATTCGGATCGGGGTGAACGCGGGGTCGTTGGACCGGCGGTTGCTGCAGAAGTACGGCAGGGCGACTCCGGAGGCGCTGGTGGAGTCGGCGCTGTGGGAGGCGTCGTTGTTCGAGGAGCATGATTTCCGGGACATCAAGATCTCGGTGAAGCACAACGATCCGGTTGTGATGATCGAGGCGTATCGGCAGCTTGCGGCGCAGTGTGAGTATCCGTTGCATCTGGGTGTGACGGAGGCGGGTCCGGCGTTCCAGGGCACGGTGAAGTCGGCGGTGGCGTTCGGTGCGCTGTTGTCGCAGGGCATCGGTGACACGATTCGTGTGTCGTTGTCGGCTCCTCCGGTGGAGGAGGTGAAGGTGGGCGCGCAGATTCTGGAGTCGTTGGGTCTTCGGGAGCGTGGTCTGGAGATCGTGTCGTGTCCGTCGTGCGGTCGTGCGCAGGTGGATGTGTACAAGTTGGCCGAGGAGGTCACGGCGGGGCTGGAGGGCATGGAGGTTCCGCTGCGGGTCGCGGTGATGGGCTGTGTGGTCAATGGTCCGGGTGAGGCGCGTGAGGCGGATCTGGGTGTCGCGTCCGGCAATGGCAAGGGGCAGATCTTTGTGAAGGGTGAGGTCATCAAGACGGTGCCCGAGTCGAAGATCGTGGAGACCCTGATCGAGGAGGCCATGAAGCTCGCCGAGCAGATGGAGAAGGACGGCGTCGCATCCGGCGAGCCGTCGGTCGCCGTGGCCGGCTGACCCCCTCCTGCGTCCACATCTCGTCCACGCCCCGTCACAGAGGTCTGTGACGGGGCGTACGTGTTCCCTTCGGGACCTTCGTCGTCGAGGGACCGGCGAGGGGGATCCCCACGGCTCCGCCTTCAGGGTGCGGACCGATCCGCGGCGCCCGGACGCCCCTCCCCGCGGGCACCGGCAGGGCGAGCGAACACGTCGTCACGGACGGCGACTTCACCACCTGCAGCGACAACAAGGGTGTCCTGCCCACGTGTTGCGCCTCGACCCGGGCCGGGTGCCCGGGCCTCCTTCCTCGGCGTCGGCCGGCGCGAGCGGTCACCCGCGTACAACCGGGAGGCGTTCGGGCGGAAGGAGGGCTCTGCGCGGGTCAAAGGCCGCACGGTCCCCGTCGGTGACGATGTGGTCACTTGGCGTGAGATGAAGGCCGGTTGTGCCGGAAAACGCCGGAGGGATCCGCTTCATCGACCTCGGGGACCGGCCGCTCATCCGGTACCCGAGGCTCGAGGCGGCGACGGCCCGGTCCGCGGCCTCGGTTCCTGCCTTCCGCCGGCGACCGGGAATCGACGAGATCCGCGTCGGATGCGGCCACCCCGCGGGCCGCTGTCGTCCCGGTGGTCCTTGCGTGCCGCCCACGGGCCGGGACACCGGGCGGCGCGTGGTCAGCGCGCCAGGTACAGTGCGGAGATCAGCAGACCCCAGGGTGAGGCTCCCGCACGTGTTGACGCAGACCACCACCAGGGTGCTCGAACCGAGTGACCTGGACGCCGCGCTCGCCGTTCTCGACCGCGAGCCGGTCACGAACGCCTTCGTGTCGTCCCGCGTCCAGGTCGCGGGCCTCGACCCCTGGCGCCTCGGCGGCGAGATGTGGGGCTGGTACGAGGACGGCATGCTGACGTCGCTGTGCTACGCGGGCGCCAACCTCGTACCGATCTGCGCCGGCCCCCGCGCGGTACGGGCCTTCGCCGACCGCGCCCGGCGAGCCGGCCGCCGCTGCTCGTCCATCGTCGGCCCCGCGGAACCCACCGCACAGTTGTGGCGGCTGCTCGAGCCGGGCTGGGGCCCGGCCCGCGAGATCCGCGCCCACCAACCCCTCATGGTCACCGACCGCATGCCCGCCGACATCGCTCCGGACCCCTACGTCCGCCGCATCCGCAAGGACGAGATGGAGACGATCATGCCGGCCTGTGTGGCGATGTTCACCGAGGAGGTCGGCGTCTCACCGCTGGCCGGCGACGGCGGACTGCTCTACCAGGCCCGGGTCGCCGAACTCGTCGGATCGGGCCGCTCGTTCGCCCGACTCGACGACAGCGGCAACGTCGTCTTCAAGGCGGAGATCGGTGCGGCCACCCCGCAGGCCTGCCAGATCCAGGGCGTCTGGGTGGCGCCCGAGTACCGTGGCCAGGGTCTCGCGGCCCCCGGCATGGCGGCGGTCCTGCGGTACGCGCTGGCGGATGTGGCGCCGATGGTGAGCCTGTACGTCAACGACTTCAACACCGCGGCGCGGCGGACCTACCTCAGAGTGGGCTTCCAGGAGGTCGGCGCGTTCATGAGCGTGCTGTTCTGAGGAACCGCGGCGCGGGCCCGGGAGGGCGGGGCGCCGCGGCCCGGTGGCACGGGTTGCCACGGCCGGTCCCCGGGGCGACGGCGACCCTCGTCCCCGGCACCGTCCCGTGAAGCGCCCCGGTAGGCTCCCCGACATGCTGCGCTTTCCCGGTCGCGGTCACCGCGAGCCCGACGAGGTCGTGATCGGCCCCCTGGACCTGTCCGCCCGCGTCGACGAGGCGCTCGCCGTGCAGGCCCTCGCATTCGGGCTCGGGGCCGACGAGATCGCCGTGCGCCGCCAGATCGTGCTGCGGCACATGGTCTATCCGGGAGCCCGAGCGTTCGGAGCCACCCTCACCGACGGGCGCCTCGTCGGATTCGTCTACGGCATGCCCAACGACCGTACGCACTGGTGGTCCACGGTCGTCGAACCGTATCTGCGGGCCCAGGGCCACGACGCATGGCTCGACGACTCCTTCGTGATCACCGAACTGCACGTCCATCCGCGCTACCAGAACCGCGGCATCGGACGAGCCTTGATCACCACCATCACCGCGGGCGCGACGCAGCCGCGCTCCATCCTCTCCGCGATCGACATCGACAGCCCGGCCCGCGGCCTGTACCGCTCCCTGGGCTACGAGGACCTCGCGCGGCGGGTGGCCTTCCCCAGCGCCCCCAAGCCGTACGCCGTGATGGGCGCACCGCTGCCGCTGCGTGCGCGCCGATGAATTTCCGCCCGCACCGGCTGCCCGGCTAACCTCCTAGCCATCACCCTTACGCAGCAGGAGTCGAGAGATCATGGCGAACGCACCGGTCCAGCGCATGTCCCAGTTGTTGGCGAAGACGCTGCGCGACGACCCGGCGGACGCCGAGGTCCTCAGCCACAAGCTGCTCGTCCGCGCGGGCTACGTCCGCCGTACCGCTGCCGGGATCTGGAGCTGGCTGCCGCTCGGCAAGAAGGTCCTCGCCAACGTGGAACGGATCGTCCGCGAGGAGATGGACGCGATCGGCGCCCAGGAGGTGCTGCTCCCCGCCCTGCTGCCCCGGGAGCCCTACGACGCGACCGGCCGCTGGGACGAGTACGGCGCGGAGCTGTTCCGGCTCAATGACCGCAAGGGCGGTGACTACCTCCTCGGCCCGACCCACGAGGAGATCTTCACGCTGCTCGTGAAGGACCAGGCGTCCTCGTACAAGGACCTGCCGGTGATCCTCTACCAGATCCAGAGCAAGTTCCGGGACGAGGCCCGGCCCCGAGCGGGCATCCTGCGCGGCCGGGAGTTCCTGATGAAGGACTCCTACTCCTTCGACCTCGAGGACGAGGGCCTCGCCCAGTCGTACGCCCTGCACCGCCAGGCCTACCAGCGGATCTTCGAGCGGCTCGGTCTGGACTACCGGATCTGCGCCGCAACCGCCGGCGCGATGGGCGGTTCCAAGTCCGAGGAGTTCCTGGCCCCGGCCGAGGCGGGCGAGGACACCTTCGCCGACTGCCCCAACTGCGACTTCGCCGCGAACACCGAGGCGATCTCCTACCCGCTGACGCCGGAGGACCCCTCCGGGACGCCTGCGCTCGAGGAGATCCCCACCCCGGACACCCCGACCATCGAGACGCTCGCCGCCTCCCTCGGGGTCCCGGCCTCCGCCACCCTGAAGAACCTCCTCGTCAAGGTCGACGGCGAGATCGTCGCCGTCGGCGTGCCCGGCGACCGCGAGGTCGACATGGACAAGGTCGAGGCGCATTTCGCCCCGGCCGTGGTCGAGCTGGTCACCGCCGAGGACTTCGTGGGGCGTCCCGACCTGGTGCGCGGCTATGTCGGCCCGCAGGGCCTGGAGAAGGTCACGTACATCGCCGACCCGCGGGTGGCCCCCGGCACCTCCTGGATCACCGGTGCCAACAAGGACGGCATGCACGCCAAGAACGTGGTCGCGGGCCGCGACTTCGAGGTCGAGGCGTACGTCGACGTCGTGGTGGTGCAGGAGGGCGACCCCTGCCCGCGCTGCGGCACCGGCCTCAAGCTGGACCGCGCCATCGAGATCGGCCACATCTTCCAGCTGGGCCGCAAGTACGCCGACGCCCTCAAGCTCGACGTCCTCGGCCAGAACGGCAAGCCGGTCCGGGTGACCATGGGCTCCTACGGCGTCGGTGTCTCCCGCGCGGTGGCCGCGCTCGCCGAGCAGACCGCCGACGAGCAGGGCCTGTGCTGGCCCAAGGAGGTCGCCCCGGCCGATGTGCACGTGGTGGCGGCCGGCAAGGCCCTGCAGACCGAGCTGGCCCTCGACGTCTCCCAGCAGCTGGCCGCGGCCGGCGTGCGCGTGCTCGTCGACGACCGGGCCGGTGTCTCCCCGGGCGTGAAGTTCACCGACGCCGAGCTGATCGGAGTGCCGCAGATCCTGGTGGCGGGCCGCCGCTCCGCCGAGGGCGTCCTGGAGCTGAAGGACCGCAGGACGGGCGAGCGCGAGGAGCTGACGGTGGACGAGGCGATCGCCCGCCTCACGGCCTGACCGGCCGAGGTCCGTCGACGGGCCGCCCGCGGGGCGGCCCGTCACAGGTCGCGCCGTCCCGTCCGCGGGGCCGGCGGCACAGCGCGGTGGAGGCCGCCGGTCATCGGCCGGCGGCCTCCGGCCGTCCGCCCCGCCCGACGCCCGTCACAGCCAGCCCGCGAACTCCAGCAGCAGTTCCGCGTCCTGCGGCCGGCCGACCCGCCGGGCCCGCACCCCGGACTCGACCGCCCTGAACAGCGTCCAGCCGCGCAGCCGCTCCTGGTCGAGGTCGAGCGACTCCGCGAGCCGCTTCACCCGGCGCCGCGTGATCGACGCGCCGGAGGGTGAGGCGATGAGGTCCTCCACCCGGTCGCGCACCAGCCGCGCCAGATCGAAGGCGCACTCACCGACCACCGGGTCCGGGCCCACGGCCAGCCACGGCATCCGCTCTCCGGCGAGCACCTTGCTCTGCCGGAAGGTGCCGTGCAGCAGCCGCTCCTCGGGCGGGTCGGCGAGCAGTTCCTCACGGGCCGCCAGCGCCGCGTCCACCAGGGGCGCCACGTCGGGGTCGGTCCCGGCGCCCGCCCGCATCGCCTCGGCCTGCCGTCCCGTCCGCCCGGCCACCGTCTCGAAGGAGTGACCGGAGGAGGGCTCCACCCACAGCCGCCGCAGCGTACCGGCGGCCTCCAGCAGGGCCTTCGCCTCGGGCAGTGAGCGCACGGACATCTCGGGGTGCAGCCGCTCCAGCAGCAGCACGCCGTGCCCGGGGTCGGCGTCCAGGAGCCGCACCGCGCCGAACCCGTCCCACCGGGCCAGCGCGGCGCACTCGCTCTCGGGACGTGCCCGCGGCGGCGCCAGCTTCAGCACCGCGGGTGTCCCATCGGCCTGCCGCACCAGTACGACCAGGCCGCTGCGGCCGCCCGGCGCCTGTACCCGCTCCACGGTCAACTCGCGTAGATCGACGGCCTGTCGGGCGAGTCCGGGAAGCTTGTCGAGCCACTCGGCGCCTCCGTCCCGCTGCGTCTCGCCGAGCGCCCGAAGAAGGCGCTGCGGCGGTTCGAAAGCCATGCGCGAGTTGTTCCCTTCCAGGTCGGCTTCGCACGCGTGCGGTGTGCGCGTACTCCTCACGTCCGCGGTGTCGTCGGCGACGGGGACGAAGTGGTCGCGGCCCGCTCGGCGAGACCAGGGAAGGCTACGCTCTCGCCGCTCCAGCGCACCGCACGCACCGCCGCCTCGCGCAGCGCTCCGGCGGCGGAGCCGCGCCTCGAGCCGGTCGCCGCCCGGACGAGGTCGGAGTACACCCCGGCCAGCCGCTCCTCCAGTTCGGCGGCGAGCCGCACGGCGGCGGCGGAGTCCGTGACCGGGAAGGGCAGCGCGTACCCGGCCGCGGCGGGGTCCGGTGTGCCGCCCAGGTCCCGTACGGCCCGGGCCAGTTCGTCGCGTCGGGCGCGATGGGCGTCGTAGGCCGTCCGCGCATCCTCGCGCCTGGCCTGCTCGATCCGCCCTCCGACGACGCCGTAGCCGTAGACCGCGGCGTGCTCGGCGCGCAGTGCGGCCTGCAGCGCCGTGAGTTCGGCGGTCCCGGGGCCCTGGGTGCCTGCGCTGGCGGCCGGGGTGCCGGGGGCGGTGCCCGGAGTGCCCGTGGTCGCGGCCGGGGTGCCGGTGGTCGTGCTCACTTCGCGCCTTCCGTCAGCAGGTACGCGTGCGCGGCGCCGGCCGCCGCCACCGAGGCCATCAGCCGTGCGAGCTCGCCGGGGACGTCCAGCAACGCCCTGGCCCGCCGGTCGGCCAGGGTGCGCTCGGCGGAGGCCAGCTCCTTGAGCGCCGACTTGGGGTCACCGGGCACGGGGGAGGCACTGGGGGCGGTGGGCGCCGAGGACGATGAGGAGGCCGATGCCGAGGACGACACCGACGGGGACGGCGAGGCGACGGCACCGTCGCGGAACGCCTGTGCGTGCCGGACGACCTCCGCCCGCAGCGGCCGCAGTCGCGCCGCGAGCGCCGGATGGGCCCCGAGCACGGCCGCGTACCGGTCGGCCAGGGCCTCACTGTCACCGGCGGCACGTGCGCGGGCCCGGTCGGCGGCCGAGAGGCTGCCGCCCGCGGTGGTGGAGTCGGGGGTGCCGGAACAGCCCGCGAGCAGCGCGGCGCCCGCTGCCGAGGCGAGCAGGCTCCGTCTGCGCAGGGCGGTGCGCGGGTGCGGGGGGAACGGCACGGCAGACGTCCTCGATGGCCGGAGACGAAGGGGTGGGCGACTCGCCCGTGATCACCGTACCGGTGCCCCGCCCCGGCGCTCGCCACCGGCTCGGCCGATCGCGCCCGGGCCGGAGGTCGGCCCAGGTGGACGGCAACACCGTCCGGGACCGGATACCCTTTGACCTGACACGCGACCATCCCACAACAGCACACGCGGCCGAGGAGTCACCCGGATGAGCACGACCCAGAGCGAGAGGCTGCGAGAACTGCTCGAACCGCTCGTCAACTCCCAGGGGCTCGATCTCGAAGAGATCGCCGTGGACTCCGTCGGGCGAAAGCGTGTACTGCGTGTCGTCGTCGACTCCGACACCGGTGCCGATCTGGACCGGGTCGCCGATGTGAGCCGTGCGCTCTCGGCGAAGCTCGACGAGACGGACGCCATGGGCGAGGGCACCTACGACCTCGAGGTCGGAACGCCGGGCGCGGAGCGCCTGCTGAAGGAACACCGGCACTACGTACGCGCCGTCGACCGGATGGTGAAGTTCCAGCTGGCCGAGGGCGGCGAGCTGATCGCCAGAATCCTGAAGGTCGACGACGAGGGCCTCGACCTCGAGGTGCCGGGTGTGAAGGGCCGCAAGGCCACGAGCCGCAGACTCGCGTTCCCGGAGATCACCAGGGCGCGCGTCCAGGTCGAGTTCGCCCGCAAGGACAAGAAGGACATGACGGAAGAGGAGGAGGCGTAGCCGTGGACATCGACATGAGTGCCCTGAGGGGCTTGGTTCGGGAGAAGGAGATCTCCTTCGACCTGCTGGTCGAGGCGATCGAGGCGGCCCTCCTCATCGCCTACCACCGCACCGAGGGAAGCCGCCGCCACGCGCGCGTGGAGCTCAACCGGGAGACCGGCCATGTGACCGTGTGGGCGAAGGAGGACCCCGAGGACCTGGAGGAGGGGCAGGAGGCGCGCGAGTTCGACGACACCCCGTCGGACTTCGGCCGCATCGCCGCCACCACCGCCAAGCAGGTCATTCTGCAGCGCCTGCGCGACGCCGAGGACGATGCGACGCTCGGCGAGTACGCGGGCCGTGAGGGCGACATCGTCACCGGGGTGGTCCAGCAGGGCCGCGACCCGAAGAACGTGCTCGTCGACATCGGCAAGCTGGAGGCCATCCTGCCGGTGCAGGAGCAGGCGCCCGGCGAGACGTACGAGCACGGCAAGCGGATCCGGTCCTACGTCGTCCGGGTGGCGAAGGGTGTGCGCGGTCCGTCCGTGACCCTCTCCAGGACCCACCCCAATCTGGTGAAAAAGCTGTTCGCGCTGGAGGTTCCGGAGATCGCCGACGGTTCCGTCGAGATCGCCGCGATCGCCCGTGAGGCCGGCCACCGTACGAAGATCGCCGTGCGGTCCACCCGATCGGGCCTGAACGCCAAGGGCGCCTGTATCGGACCGATGGGCGGCCGGGTGCGCAACGTCATGGGCGAGCTGAACGGCGAGAAGATCGACATCGTCGACTGGTCGGACGACCCGGCCGAGATGGTGGCGAACGCCCTCTCGCCGGCCCGTGTCTCCAAGGTCGAGGTGGTCGACCTCGCGGCCCGTTCGGCACGTGTGACGGTCCCCGACTACCAGCTGTCGCTGGCGATCGGCAAGGAAGGGCAGAATGCCCGGCTTGCGGCCCGGCTCACCGGCTGGCGGATCGACATCCGCCCCGACACCGAGCAGCCGGCCGAGCGGCACGACTGAGGCATCTGACCTCGGCAGGGGACACGTCCAGGCCGTGGGTCGCCGAGATCACGACAGTTTTATGCGCGGCAAGTGTTCGATTCTTGCCCCAAAGGGGTGAGGTCGCCGCGGGGAGGTAGACTTAACGGTGTCTGGCCGGACGCATGCCCGCGCATGCCCTGAGCGCACCTGTGTGGGGTGCCGGGAGCGAGCGGCCAAGATCGAACTGTTGCGGACCGTGGTGGTCGAGGGTGATTGCGTCCCCGATCCTCGCGGTACGCTGCCCGGCCGGGGTGCGTATGTGCACCCCGTGTCGGCCTGTCTCGACCTGGCGGTCCGCCGTCGGGCGTTCCCACGGGCGCTGCGCGTCCCGGGCCCGCTCGACACAAAGGCGTTGCGCCAATACGTGGAGCAGGCAGAAAGTTGCTGAGCAGGCAGACAGCACCGAAAGACATGCCGTACGGAAGCCTCCGTGCGGCCTGGTACCTCGCGAGTCGAAAGCAGGTCGAGATTGCGATGAGCACTCGATGAGTACGCGATGAGTACGCCCATGAACTAGCGACGGTCCGGCCGCAACCCGGACCTCAAAGGAGCGAAGTGGCTAAGGTCCGGGTCTACGAACTCGCCAAGGAGTTCGGTGTGGAGAGCAAGGTCGTCATGGCCAAGCTCCAGGAACTCGGTGAATTCGTCCGTTCGGCGTCTTCCACGATCGAAGCGCCCGTAGTACGCAAGCTGACCGACGCCCTGCAGCAGGGCAACGGCGGCGGTAAATCCGCCGCCCCGCGCAAGGCCGCACCGGCGAGGCCGGCCGCGCCCTCCCCGGCGCAGGCCGCACGTCCGGCTGCCCCGCGTCCGGCGGCGCCCAAGCCCCCGGCCGCCGAGCGGCCCGCGGCCCCTGCCCCGGGTCCGCGCCCGACGCCGGCTCCGAGGCCCGCGCCGCGCCCCGCCCCGGCGGCTCCGGCCGCCCCGGCTTCCCCGGCGGCTCCGGCCCCCGGTGCGCCCGAGTTCACGGCGCCTCCGGCGGCTCCGGCGGCTCCGGCCGCCTCGACCCCGCGTCAGGGTGCCCGTCCCGGCCCCGGCGGCCCGAAGCCCGGCGCCCGTCCGGCCGCGCCCGGCCAGGGCCAGGGTCAGGGAGACCGGCCTGCTCGTTCCGGTGGCCCGCGTCCGGGTGCTCCCGGCGCGCGTCCCGGTGGGCGTCAGGCCGGCCCCCGTCCCGGTAACAACCCCTTCACCTCCGGTGGCTCCACCGGCATGGCGCGCCCGCAGGCGCCCAGGCCGGGCGGTGCTCCGCGTCCCGGCGGTCCCGGCGCCCCCGGTGCTCCGCGTCCGCAGGGTGCGGGCCAGGGCGGTCCCCGTCCGCAGGGTGCGGGCGGTGGTCCTCGTCCCCAGGCTCCGGGCGGTTCCCGTCCGACGCCGGGCGGCATGCCCCGCCCGCAGGGTGGCGGTCCGCGTCCCGGCGGCGGCCCCGCCGGCCCGCGTCCGAACCCCGGCATGATGCCGCAGCGTCCCGCTGCCGGTCCGCGTCCCGGTCCCGGCGGCCGTGGCCCGGCCGGTGCCGGTCGTCCCGGTGGCGGTCGTCCCGGCGGTCCCGGTGGCGGCGGCGGCTTCGCCGGTCGTCCCGGCGGCGGTGGCGGCGGTGGCGGTCGTCCCGGTGGCGGCGGCGGTTTCGCCGGTCGTCCCGGTGGCGGCGGTCCCGGTGGTGGCGGTGGCGGCTTCGGCGGTGGCGGCGGTGGCCGTCCCGGCTTCGGTGGTCGTCCCGGTGGTCCCGGTGGCCGTGGTGGCACGCAGGGTGCGTTCGGCCGTCCCGGCGGTCCGGCGCGTCGTGGGCGCAAGTCGAAGCGGCAGCGCCGTCAGGAGTACGAGGCCATGCAGGCCCCGTCGGTCGGCGGTGTGATGCTGCCTCGCGGCAACGGCGAGTCCATTCGCCTGTCGCGCGGTGCGTCGCTCACCGACTTCGCGGAGAAGATCAACGCCAACCCGGCGTCCCTCGTCGCGGTCATGATGAACCTCGGCGAGATGGTCACGGCCACGCAGTCCGTCTCCGACGAGACGCTGCACCTCCTCGCCGGCGAGATGAACTACACGGTTCAGATCGTCAGCCCCGAGGAGGAGGACCGCGAGCTGCTCGAGTCCTTCGACCTGGAGTTCGGCGAGGACGAGGGCGACGAGGAGGACCTGGTGGTCCGCCCGCCGGTCGTCACCGTCATGGGTCACGTCGACCACGGTAAGACCCGCCTGCTCGACGCCATCCGCAAGACGAACGTCATCGCGGGCGAGGCCGGTGGCATCACCCAGCACATCGGTGCCTACCAGGTCGCGACCGAGGTCAACGGCGAGGACCGGGCCATCACCTTCATCGACACCCCGGGTCACGAGGCGTTCACCGCCATGCGTGCCCGTGGTGCGAAGTCGACCGACATCGCGATCCTCGTGGTCGCGGCCAACGACGGTGTGATGCCGCAGACGGTCGAGGCCCTGAACCACGCCAAGGCGGCCGAGGTGCCGATCGTGGTCGCGGTCAACAAGATCGACGTCGAGGGCGCGGACCCGACCAAGGTGCGCGGTCAGCTGACCGAGTACGGCCTCGTGGCCGAGGAGTACGGCGGCGACACGATGTTCGTCGACATCTCCGCCAAGCAGGGTCTGCACATCGACAGCCTCCTGGAGGCGGTCGTGCTGACCGCCGACGCGGCGCTGGACCTTCGGGCCAACCCGAACCAGGACGCGCAGGGCATCTCGATCGAGTCCCGTCTCGACCGCGGCCGCGGTGCCGTGGCGACGGTCCTCGTCCAGCGAGGCACGCTGCGGGTCGGCGACACGATGGTGGTCGGCGACGCGTACGGCCGTGTCCGGGCGATGCTCGACGACAACGGCAACAACGTGGCCGAGGCCGGCCCGTCGACGCCGGTGCAGGTCCTGGGTCTGACCAACGTCCCGGGTGCCGGCGACAACTTCATCGTGGTCGAGGAGGACCGTACGGCCCGCCAGATCGCGGAGAAGCGTGCCGCCCGCGAGCGGAACGCGGCGTTCGCCAAGCGCACGCGCCGTGTGTCGCTCGAGGACCTGGACAAGGTGCTCAAGGCCGGCGAGGTCCAGCAGCTGAACCTGATCATCAAGGGTGACGCTTCCGGTTCCGTCGAGGCACTCGAGTCCTCCCTGCTCCAGCTGGACGTCGGCGAAGAGGTCGACATCCGCGTCCTGCACCGCGGTGTCGGTGCGGTCACGGAGTCGGACATCGACCTGGCGATGGGCTCCGACGCCATCGTGATCGGCTTCAACGTCCGTGCGGCAGGCCGCGCGGCGCAGATGGCCGAGCGCGAGGGTGTGGACGTTCGGTACTACTCGGTCATCTACCAGGCGATCGAGGAGATCGAGGCGGCCCTGAAGGGCATGCTGAAGCCGGAGTTCGAGGAGGTCGAGCTCGGTACGGCGGAGATCCGCGAGGTCTTCAAGTCGTCCAAGCTGGGCAACATCGCGGGTGTTCTCATCCGCTCCGGCGAGGTCAAGCGGAACACCAAGGCCCGCCTCGTCCGCGACGGCAAGGTGGTCGCGGAGAACCTCACCATCGAGGGTCTGCGTCGCTTCAAGGACGACGTCACCGAGATCCGCGAAGGCTTCGAGGGTGGTATCAACCTCGGAAACTTCAACGACATCAAGGTCGACGACACCATCGCGACGTACGAGATGCGGGAGAAGCCGCGGGTGTAACAGCCTCCGGTTCGCGCCGGCCGACGGGACGTGTTCCCGTCGGCCGGCGCGCCGTGTGGGGGGCCTGTGGCTCCCCGCGCAACCGCCCGGACCCGGGGCGGTCCGTCATGGAGCGAGGACGGACCGCGTCGCGCCCGGGCGGGCCGGACGCCGTCCGGCGAAAACTCCGTCGAGCCGCTCCGGTGTTCGTTGTACGGTTTTCATGTCCCTGCCCATACCGATGGTGGGGCCATCGATCCCGTACCGGCGGGTCATCCGGACGCACATGTACGTGGGGACTCTGTCCTTCGACCTCCTCCTCGGCGACGTACGGTCGCTGAAGGAGAAGCGCTCCGTCGTCCGTCCGATCGTCGCCGAGCTCCAGCGGAAGTTCGTGGTGAGCGCGGCCGAGGTGGACCACATGAACCTTCATCGGCGGGCACTCATCGGGCTCGCGGTGGTCTCCGGGGATGCAGGGCATCTGACCGACGTGCTGGACCGGTGCGAGCGGCTGGTCGCCGGGCGCCCCGAGGTGGAGCTGCTGTCCGTGAGGCGGCGTATCCACGGCGACGACGACTGAACCGAGAACAAAGACAGGAAAGAACGGGAGACGGACCAGTGGCCGACAACGCGCGGGCGAAGAGGCTGGCGGACCTCATCCGAGAGGTGGTGGCCCAGAAGCTGCAGCGCGGGATCAAGGACCCGCGGCTCGGCACGCACATCACCATCACGGACACCCGGGTCACGGGCGATCTGCGGGAGGCGACCGTCTTCTACACGGTGTACGGGGACGAGGAGGAGCGGCAGGCGGCTGCCGCCGGTCTGGAGAGCGCCAAGGGCATCCTGCGTTCCGAGGTCGGACGGGCCGCGGGCGTGAAGTTCACGCCGACCCTCAGCTTCGTCGCGGACGCCCTCCCGGACACCGCGAAGAACATCGAGGACCTGCTCGACAAGGCGCGCGCCTCCGACGCCAAGGTGCGCGAGACGGCGACGGGTGCCGCGTACGCCGGTGAAGCCGACCCGTACCGGAAGCCCGGCGCCGACGACGAGACGGACGACACCGCCGAATGACCCAGCAGCACAACACGCCCGACGGCCTTGTCATCGTCGACAAGCCGTCGGGCTTCACTTCGCACGACGTCGTGGCCAAGATGCGCGGTATCGCCAGGACACGGCGTGTCGGGCACGCCGGAACCCTCGACCCGATGGCGACCGGGGTGCTCGTCCTCGGTGTGGAGAAGGCCACCAAGCTCCTCGGCCACCTCGCTCTCACCGAGAAGGAGTACCTGGGGACGGTGCGCCTCGGCCAGAACACGGTCACGGACGACGCCGAGGGGGAGATCACCTCCTCCGCCGACGCCTCCGCGATCACCCGCGACGCCGTCGACGCCGGGATCGCCAAGCTCACCGGCGACATCATGCAGGTGCCGTCCAAGGTCAGCGCCATCAAGATCGACGGAGTGCGCTCCTACAAGCGGGCGCGTGAGGGCGAGGACTTCGACATCCCGGCGCGGCCGGTCACCGTCTCCTCCTTCTCGCTGTACGACGTCCGGGAGGCGGTCGCCGAGGACGGCACCCCGGTGCTCGACCTTGTGGTCTCCGTCGTCTGCTCGTCCGGCACCTACATCCGGGCCCTCGCCCGCGATCTGGGCGCCGACCTCGGCGTCGGCGGCCATCTCACGGCACTGCGGCGCACCCGCGTCGGTCCCTACAAGCTGGACGCCGCCCGCACCCTGGAACAGCTCCAGCAGGAGCTGACCGTGATGCCGATCGCCGAGGCGGCCGCGGCCGCGTTCCCGCGCTGGGACGTGGACGCCCATCGCACCCGGCTGCTCAGGAACGGCGTGCGCCTGGAGATGCCCGACGAGTACGCGGGCGCCGGTCCCGTGGCCGTCTTCGACCCCGAGGGTGTGTTCGTCGCGCTGGTGGAGCAGTCCAAGGGCAAGGCGAAGAGCCTGGCCGTCTTCGGCTGAACTCCGCCCGTGGAGCGGCGAACACGGGGTTCGAGCCGCCGCTCCACGGTCCCCCCTCGGTTCCCCCTCACAGAGGTGTATCCATCCCTCCGCGGTCATTCACCCCATCGAGCAGGCGCTCGGAGTGAACCGAGGGTGCGGAAGGGGGCGCGTTCGCCGCTCGATCTGTTGCGCTGATCATCGTCGGCCTACCGTCGGATCCAGGTACGGCGGGGAGGTTCGGGGATGGCGGGACGTGGCTCTCGAACGGTGGACTGCGGAAGGGACGAGCCGGGCGCGGGGCCGGGGCTCGTGCGCCTGTATGACCGGGCGGGGCGTCCGCGCGGCACCGGGTTCGCCATCGACCACGACGGCACGGTGGTCACCGGTCACGAGGCCGTCGACGGCCTCGACGACGGGCTGCTGCTCCAGGGGCCGGACGAACGCGTCTGCGCGGTGGGCGCCGAGGCGGTGACCCCGTTGCCCCACGCCGGACTCGCCCTCGTCCGCACCGAGGGGCTCGGTCTCGCTCCGCTTCCCGTCACGGCGCGGGACCGCATCGAGGCCGGTACGTACGTCCGGATCGCCGCGGGCGGCTGGCGCGAGGCACGCGTCCTCGGCACGACGGCCGTCACCTACCGCGCGCAGGACCGGCCCCATCACCTCGATGCCGCGCTGGAGTTGGCGATCGGCACCGCCGGTACCGAGGCACTGCGCACGGCCGGCGGCGCCGCCGGTGGCCCGGTGCTCGACGCCAGGACCGGCGCCGTGCTGGCCGTGCTCGGCACCGCACTGCACACGGAACACCGCACGACCGGGTTCGCGGTACCCCTGCGAGGGCTCGGACAGCAGCTGGAGCGAGTGCTGTCCCGCAACACGGAGACCGTGGCCGCCTACGGGCCGGACCTGAACCTGGCGGGCGTCCTCGTCGTCACCGGAGCGGCGACCCCGGCGACGACGGGTCCGTACGATGCGCACAGCGTTCCCGAGCCCGTCCGGCGCGGCGCCGTGCTCGGGGAGTTCGCGGCCTTCGAGAAGGGCCCGGCGGCCGTCCTCGGACTGGTCGGGCCATCGGGCAGCGGTCGTACGTCGGAACTCGCCTCGCTCGCCGCACGGCGCACACGCGGGCCCGTACCGGCTCCCGTGCTGTGGCTGCGCGGGGTGGACCTCGAAGGCCCGGACACCTCCCTGGCCGACGCGGTGAGACGGGCGCTCGAGCAGGCGTGCCGGATCGTGGGGGCATCCGGGACCCACGCCCCAGCGGGCCCCCGGTGCGATGTCAGCCCCGAGAGCCTGGCCCGGGTCGCACGGAACGCCGGACGCCCGCTGCTGCTGCTCCTGGACGACCCCGAGTGGATGCCGCTCGCCCTCGCCCCTCGGCTCCCCGGGTGGACGGCGGCCACGGCCGCCTGGCTCCGCGAGACGGGATCACGCCTCGTGGTGGCCTGCCGCCAGGAGTACTGGGAGTCGGCGGGCGCGGAGTTCCCGGGAGAGATGCTGCACCGCACGCGCGCCCCGGCGCCCGAGCCGCCCGAGAACCTCCCGGCCCTCCTCCCCGCCCGCACATCGGCACGAACAGGGGAGGGCTCGATCGTCGCGCCACGGTCCCCGGCCTCTCTGCCGCCCTGCGTCCGGCTCGGCACCCTCACCCCCGAGGAGGCCCTCCAGGCCCGCGCACGCCACGGCATCCCCGACGGTCTGCTCGACGACGACGCCGCCCGGCACCCCCTCACGCTGCGCCTTTTCGCGGAGGTGCGTGCGGCCCTTCCCGCCGCCGTCGACGGCCCCACCGACGGCACCGCACGCCGAGCCCGCATCAGCCGCGACGATGTCCTCTGCGCCCATCTGGACCTGATGTGCCTGCGCATCGCACGCCGGCTCGCCGCCTGGAACGGGCTGCGCGGCACTGCCGTTCGCCGTCTCGCGACCAAGGTCTCGGGACAGGTCCACGAGGCCGCCCGGCACTGCCTCGGCCCCGCACAGGGCGCACTGGACCATGCGACCTTCCAGGCCGTCTTTCCCGGTGGGCCCGCGCCGGCGCCATGGCTCGGCCGTATCGAGGGCTGGCACTCCGCCGTCCTCGCCGAGGGGTTGTTCGTGCCCGTGCCCGGCGGATACCGCTTCGCCCACGAGGATCTCGCCGACCGGCTCCAGGGCATGCACCTCGACCTGGACACCGCCCTGCACACCCTGGTGCACGCCCGGGCGCGGGGTGCGGTGGAGCGTCCGGTGTCGTCCCTGGCGGCGTCGGCGGCCGTCCGCCGCCGCCGCGGTCGTGCCGTGCTGCGGACCGTCCCCTCCCGCACCCTGCCGGTTCCACGCCATCGCATCGGCCCGGTCGTCCAGGCACTGCTCCTGCTGCCCCGCCAAAAGGGACGTGCCGAGCTCGCCCTGCGGCTCGAGGAACTGGTGCACGCTCTGGACACCCTGCCGCCGTCCCCCCAGGACCCGCCGCACGACGCCGTCTGGTGGGCCACCCACCTGCTCACCGAAACCCTGCTGCGGCTGGCCGACGCGACGCCGTATCTGCACGCGCTGCGCCTGCTCGCGGAGCACGTGGTACACCGCCGGGCCCGGGGTCTCGGTGTGCCGGACGAGCTCGGCCCGTGGTTCTGGGAGGCGCTCCCGGTGTCCGGTGCGGAACGGCTCGACCTGCTCAGAAGGCTGGTCGCGGCGGACGAGGCGCCCCGCACGGCCGGAGGGATCGGCTCGGAACGCACCGCGGGTCCTGTCCCCGCTTCACCGGGCGTCCCCCGCTACCTGGACGCCGTGGCACGGCTCCTCGTCGCCGACGCCCCCGCCGTGCAACGCGAGCTCACCCGCTGGTTCGACGACGAGCGTCCACTGCCCGCCACTCCGCATGCGACCGTGGCCACCGCCGCACAGGCACTGCTGCACACGCACCGGCACTGGGCTCTGGACGATCTGACCGAGGCGCTCCTGGACAGCGCACACCGGCGCGGCGAAGAACTGCTCGCCGTGCTCGCCGAGGAGGAGCCGTCCGCGGTGTGCAGGGCCGTGGACCGCTGGGCGCACGACGAACGGCCCGCTCGACGGACGGCGGCCGTGGCCCACGGGCTGCGCGCCGCCCCGCACGTCCGCACCGAGCCGGATCGCGAACTGCTGCGCCATGCGGCCCTCGCCATGGTCGCCCGCCCCGCCGACTGCACCGCGCACGGCGGCGCCCTCGCCCTCCTCGTCCACGACCCGCTGACCCGTGACCGGTATCTCCCGCAGGCCCTGACACGGTTCGCCGCCGGTGATCCGCAGCTGCCCGCCGGTGCCCTGGTCCCCGCGCTCGCCACCCATCCGGAACCGGTGCTCGCCGCGTTCCGCCCGCGGCTGCGCCAGTGCGGACCCGACGTGGACGACACCCTGCGCACGCTCGTCGACTCGACGACGCCCGCCCTGGCCGGGCAGGTCGCCCGTCTCCTGCGCGACCTCATGGCACTCCTCCCGGAGCCGGACGTCACTTCCCACGACGCCGGCCCGCCGACGGGCCTCGGGGAGCACATCGCCGCCCATGCGGTCAGGCACCTGGAGCACGGCCGCGCCCACCGCCCCGTGCTGCTGCCGCTGGTCACCGGACTGCTCGACGGCGGACCGGCGCAGCTGCGCGCGGCGCTCGCCGCCGCGCTGGCCGCACCCGGCCGCGCGGAGTCCCGTCCCCTGCGGTGGGAACTGCTGGATCTGCTGCTCGCCCGGGAGCGGGACCCCATGGTCCTTGAGCGCCTGCTGCGTGCCGCGGCCGACGGTCTGCACCGGGGCGGTGAGGAGCACGCCCGTCATGTGATCCACCGGGTCGGCCTGCTTCTGGCCCGCACCGGCGACGGCGCCGCACACTTCGATCGTGAACTGTTCGACCTCGCCCGGCACGTACCCGGATTCGCCCGGCTCGTGGCCCGCTGGCTCACCGAGGCGCCGGGGGAATGGGCCGTCCTGGTCGGCCCGAGCACCCGTCGGATGATCGAGAACCTGGGCGGTCTACGGGTCCCGGCCTGACCCGGCCGACCCGCGGTGCCCGACGTGCCGCCCGTCACAGCACCCATGCCGATGCCTGCCCGGACCATCCGGCATGGCACCCTTAGACCTGCGTACGAGGCAGACACGGACATGGGTTCGACGAGGAGCGGTCACAGTGCAGCGCTGGCGTGGCTTGGAGGACATCCCCCAGGACTGGGGGCGCAGCGTCGTCACCATCGGGTCCTACGACGGAGTCCACCGCGGACACCAGCTGATCATCCGGCATGCCGTGGATCGTGCCCGTGAGCTGGGCGTTCCCTCGGTGGTCGTGACCTTCGACCCGCACCCGAGCGAGGTCGTGCGCCCCGGCAGCCACCCCCCGCTGCTCGCCCCGCACCACCGTCGCGCCGAGCTGATGGCGAAGCTGGGTGTCGACGCGGTCCTCATCCTGCCCTTCACCACCGAGTTCTCACGGCTCTCGCCCGCCGACTTCGTGGTCAAGGTCCTGGTGGACAAGTTGCATGCCAAGGCCGTCGTCGAGGGCCCGAACTTCCGCTTCGGCCACAAGGCCGCCGGAAACGTGCAGTTCCTGGCCGAGCAGGGCAAGACCTACGACTTCGACGTCGAGGTCGTCGACCTCTATGTGAGCGGAGACGCGGGCGGCGGCGAGCCCTTCTCCTCCACGCTGACCCGGCGGCTGATCGCCGACGGTGACGTCGAGGGGGCGCGCGAGATCCTCGGCCGTCCGCACCGGGTCGAGGGCGTGGTGGTGCGCGGCGCCCAGCGGGGCCGTGAGCTCGGCTTCCCGACCGCCAACGTGGAGACGCTTCCGCACACCGCGATCCCGGCCGACGGTGTCTACGCAGGCTGGCTGCACGTCCAGGGCGAGGCCATGCCGGCGGCGATCTCCGTCGGTACGAACCCCCAGTTCGACGGCACTGAGCGGACCGTCGAGGCCTACGCCATCGACCGGGTGGGCCTCGACCTGTACGGGCTGCACGTCGCCGTCGACTTCCTGGCGTTCGTCCGTGGCCAGGCCCGGTTCGAGTCGCTGGACGCGCTGCTGGAGCAGATGGCGGAGGACGTGAAGCGCTGTCGCGACCTGATCGCGGCGGACGACACCGACTGAGCCCCGCGCCCGCCGGGTCGGGTTCCCCGACCGTCCCTCGTGCGGAAGAGCACATACAAGAACGGGGCGGCCCGCGCCTGATGGCGCGGGCCGCCCCGTTCTTGTCGCCGTGGTGTCCCCGTCGGCGGGGCCGTCCGGCTACTGCTCGGGCGGCGCGGGCGGCGTCTGCCCCGGTTGCGGCGGATAGGGCTGCTGGGTCGACGGGTAGGGCTGGTGGGCGGGAGGATGCGGCTGCCCCGGCTGTGGTGCTGCCGGGTGCGATCCGCTCGGCTGCTGCGGCGGACCCTGCTGGGCGCCGGGCTGCGGGTACGGGGGCTGTGCGTATCCGTGGGGTGCCTGGGGCGGCATCGGGGCCTGGCCGGGCGCGGACTGCCCGGGGGCCTGCTGGCCCGGGATGTACGGCCGGCCCTGGATCTGCTGCCCGGGCATGGGCTGCCCCGGGACCTGCTGAGCCGGGATCTGGCCGGGGAACTGGCCGGGCATCGGCGGCGCGGCGACCGGGGGCGGGTTGCCGTCCGACGTCCACAGGCCGTGCGACTGCTGGTGGCGTGCGATGTCCTCGGCGACCATCGCGGCGAGCGTGAAGTACGCCTCCCGCACCTTCGGCCGCATCATGTCGAGGTCGACCTCGGCACCCGCCGCCAGGTGCTCGTCGAACGGCACGACGACCACGCCGCGGCACCGCGTCTCGAAGTGCGACACGATGTCCTCCACCTTGATCATCTTTCCGGTCTCGCGGACTCCGGAGATGACGGTGATGGACCGCGCGACCAGGTCCGCGTATCCGTGGGCCGACAGCCAGTCCAGCGTGGTGCTCGCGCTGCTCGCGCCGTCGACCGAGGGCGTCGAGATGATGATGAGCTGGTCGGCGAGATCGAGGACCCCGCGCATCGCGCTGTACAGCAGACCCGTTCCGGAGTCGGTGAGGATGATCGGGTACTGCCTGCCGAGCACGTCGATCGCGCGCCGGTAGTCCTCGTCGTTGAACGTCGTGGAGACGGCGGGGTCGACGTCGTTGGCGATGATCTCCAGACCGGAGGGCGCCTGCGAGGTGAACCGCCGGATGTCCATGTAGGAGTTCAGGTACGGGATCGCCTGGACCAGGTCGCGGATGGTGGCCCCCGTCTCGCGGCGCACCCGGCGCCCGAGGGTGCCCGCGTCCGGGTTGGCGTCGATCGCCAGGATCTTGTCCTGCCGCTCGGTGGCGAGTGTGGAGCCCAGGGCCGTGGTCGTGGTGGTCTTGCCGACACCGCCCTTGAGGCTGATGACGGCGATCCGGTAGCACGACAGGACCGGCGTGCGGATCAGTTCGAGCTTGCGCTGCCGCTCGGCCTCCTCTTTCTTGCCGCCGAGCTTGAACCGGCCACCGCCGCCCGCCGGACGGCTGCTCTTCGCCTTCTGCCTCTTGTTGTTGAGCAGCCGGTCGGAGGACAGCTCCACCGCGGCGGTGTAACCGAGCGGTGCCACGCCGGGGTTGGTCGGCTGCCGCTGGTCGTGCTGGACGGGCTGCGGCCAGGCGGCACCGACGCGCGGGTCCACCGGGGGCTGCGGCTGCGCGGGCGGCTGCGGGAAGCCGTAACCGTCGGGCTGCGCGCCCGAGTTCGGGGCGGGCTGCGGGGGGAAGCCATAGCCGGGCTGAGGGGCCGGCTGGTTCGGCACGGGGGCGTTCGGGTACGGGGCCGCGGCCGGGGGCTGTGCCTGGGGGACCTGGGCGTCGGGCGCCTGGGCCTGTGGGGCCCGGGGGTTCGACTGTGGGAAGCCGTAGCCGCTCTGCGGCGGCACGGGGACGCCCGGCTGCGGGAAGCCGTAGCCGGCCTGCGGGTGCGGGGCGTCGGCGGCCGGGGGAGCGGGGACGCCGGGCTGCGGGAAGCCGTAGCCGGCCGGCTGGGGAACGGGCGCGCCGGGCTGGGACTGCTGCCAGGCGGCGGGTGCGGGCTGCGGTGGCTGCGGCTGGGCCGGCTGCTGCTGAGGCGGGACGGCCGGCTGTGCCGGTGCCTGGCCCTGTGCGGCGGGGGCGGGGGGTGCCACCTGGGGCGTGGGGGGCCGCTGGGCCGCGGGGCCGGGCGCGGCCGGCTGGTAGGCGGGCGGCAGGGGCGGGAGCGCGTTCTGCGGTACCGGTGGCGGAGTCCAGCCCTGCGGCGGCTGCACGTCCCCGGAGGTGTCCGGCTGTGCGCCCTGCGCCGTCCCGTCCTCGGCGGGGGTGGCCGGTGCGGTCGCGGCCTCGTCGGGGGCGCTCTGGCCCTCGGCGTCGGCGGAGGCGGTGTCGCCGGTGGTGACCGCGGTGTCGGGGGTTCGGGAAGCGGTCTCCGGCGCAGGTTCCGTCGGCGGTGCTTCAGGGGAGGCGGAACCGCCGGACGGCTCAGCCGTGTTCCCGCCCGTCTCGTCCCGGTCGGATCCGGAGTCGCCCCCGTCCCCGGCGGCGGAAGCCTGCTGAGCGTCGGCACCGGTGTCGGCGGGGTCGGCGGTCTCCGCGTCGTCGTCCGAGGCCCGGACGCCGGTGCGCGGCGAAGGAGCCGACAGTTCGAAGTCTCCGGCGTCGCGCGCGCCTTCGCCGCCCCGTGACGTGTCCTCCGGGCCGGCCGCGGCGTTCCCGGCCGCCTGGTTCGCGGCGGCCGCCTGCTCGAACTCGTGCTGGAGCGCGGCCGCGGAGAAGCGCATCGTGGCGGCGTTCCGCGCGTCCCCGGCCGAGGGCGGGGCGGCCGGCACCTCGGCCGGTGGCGTCCACACGGGGAAACCCTCGTCAGACCCGGCGTTCGGCGGCTCGGCCGGGGTCACGGCCGGAGTCGTGGGCGCGGGCCCCGCGGGTGCGCCCCCGTCGGTTGGGGGAGCGGGTGGCGCGGGCGGAACGGGAGCGGCGGGAACCGAAGGCTCCGCGGCCTGCTGCGACGACGTGTCCGCCGACCCGCCCGACGCGTTCTGCGTGTACCAGGCGGGCGCCGCGTAGTCGATGGTGAACTCGCCCGTCATGTCGAGGGCGGACTCGGCGTCGGACTGGTCATCGTCGGGTGAAGCCCAGCCCCCGCGGATCCCGTTCCGATCGCTGCTCACAGTTCCTCCTGGTGTGGTCGAGCACCCTCATGCCGTGCTGGGGCGACCGCTCTTGTTGTACAAAGTCGTCCGACGCCGTCCGATTCCGCCCGGCACGTCCCCCGGGCGCCGACGGCTCTCACAGGTTCCGGTGCGGCGCCCACTCCCAGCCTAATCACCACGAGCGTTCCCGGGGCAGGCCTGCCCGTGGCTCGACGCCCGGCCGAGTTGTCACACCCTGCTCGTACCTGACGCACGGACAGATGGAGACCGTTCACAAAGCGAACGCCAAGGACGGTCATTCCGGTCCAGAACGGGGAGCGAACCGGTCACAACCACCGCATGGCGGAACGCTGTTGTTCACGACCTGCCGGGGAGGGCCGTCACACGGTCCATCCTCCGTGGTGTACCCAACAATCCGGTCTCGGAGTCCGTCGGCCGGGTGACTTCGGCCGGGTCTCCGCTCCCGTTACGGGGACGGGACCTCCGTGGACGCCGTACTGCACATGGAGGTCGATGTCACGCCGATACGGGGCTCGCGCTCCACGGCAGGTGCCGGTCCCGGCGCGATCGCCGGTGGTACCACCACGACCCTCCTCTGCCGGGTGCACAACTCCCGGGCGGTGCCGAACCGTTCGGAGCCGGACCGGCCGCGGCGGACCGGACCTGCCCGACGGCGCCACGGCTGACGGGGCGGACGCCGTCCTGCATATGCGCGTCACGTTCTGCCGCACGGCCGGATCGCCGCCTCCTCCGCCACCCGTTCGGGGCCCGCGGTTCGCGTGCCGAGCGGATGCCGCCGTGCCGCTGCCGCGGCAATCGTCGAACAGCGGGGTCCCGGGCCCGTCCTCACCCCGCCGCACAGTCCCGGGCGTGGTGTCCCCTCTTCCCGGTGTCGCTTTCTGGAGATCGTTTCCGGGGGCACCTCTTGGTGATCGCCGAGAACGCGAGCCTCCGGCCGGCGGGCCGTGTCACCGGGCGACCGCCGGAGCAGGGCCCGCGGCCGGTCCCCGGCCGGGGACCCGGAGGACGCGGATCGCGCCGCGCCGGGCTCACTCGGAGGCGACGCCCTCGGTCCGCGGCCCCTCTTCAAGATCGAACTCCCCGTCCCGGGCCCCCAGCACAAAGGCCCGCCACTCCGCCTCCGTGTACCGCAGTACCGTGCCGGGGTCGAGCGAGGACCGCATGGCCACCGCCCCGCCGGGGAGGTATGCGATCTCGACCCGCTCCTCGTGCGCCTCCGTGCCCGGTGCGCTCTGCCACTCGACGTCCGAGATGTCGAGGGCGTACAGCTCGTCCCGCTCCCGGTCCTTGCGCGCCTTGACGTCCTCGTCCGCTTCTTCCGTCATGGCGAAGCGACCCCTTCCCGACGTGCGTATGATCCAGGGCTCACCCTAGTGGCCGCCCACCGGCACGCGGGCTGTTCACGGGACCGCGGTCAAGGGCGTCGTCATCGGCTGGTACGCTGTGTGACGGCCGTTCGTGTACGCGCCCCCGGACCCTGCCCAGGACCCTCGCGGGTCTCCAGGGAACCGGAGGACGCGCTCAGCGGATCCCCGCCGCCCGAGTCACAGAAGCTCCCCTGAGAAGCAGACCAGGGGCACTCGGCGGCACTCATGAAGACTACGAGGAGTACGCGTGTCGCTCGACGCCGCAACGAAGAAGCAGATTGCCGCCGAATTCGGTACCAAGGAGGGTGACACCGGCTCCCCCGAGGTCCAGGTCGCGCTGCTGTCCCGCCGCATCTCCGACCTGACCGAGCACCTCAAGACCCACAAGCACGACCACCACTCCCGCCGTGGTCTGCTGATCCTGGTCGGTCAGCGTCGCCGCCTGCTGCAGTACCTGGCCAAGAAGGACATCCAGCGCTTCCGTGTGCTGGTCGACCGCCTCGGCATCCGCCGCGGTGCGGCGGGCGCCCGGTAAGACGCCGTGAAGGGAGCGGTTCCCGTACGAAGGGGGCCGCTCCCTTTGCTGTACATGCGGACTGTCATCCACGCTTTGTAGTGTGGTAGCACAACGCCAGATGTACGAAGCAGTGCGAGGAACGCCCGGACGGACCGGGCGCCGCCCCGCACACCGAACGAGGGGAAGCGCACCTCGCCGCCGCCGGTCCTCGGTAGTGGCCCCCGGGGGAAGAGAATCCCGGGTGCTTCGATCGAAGACCGGCCCGCACCAGAAGGAGCGCTTCTCCGCCACCGTCCCCCTGCCACACGGGCAGCCAGGGACGAAGACGAGGAGAAAACGCTAGTGGAGAACGAGACCCACTACGCCGAGGCCGTCATCGACAACGGCTCCTTCGGCACCCGTACGATCCGCTTCGAGACGGGCCGCCTGGCCAAGCAGGCCGCCGGCTCCGCCGTCGCGTACCTGGACGACGACACCATGGTGCTGTCGGCCACCACCGCGTCCAAGAACCCCAAGGACCAGCTCGACTTCTTCCCCCTGACGGTGGACGTCGAGGAGCGGATGTACGCGGCCGGGAAGATCCCCGGTTCCTTCTTCCGCCGTGAGGGCCGTCCGTCCGAGGACGCCATCCTCACCTGCCGGCTGATCGACCGCCCGTTGCGTCCTTCCTTCAAGAAGGGCCTGCGCAACGAGATCCAGGTCGTCGCCACGATCATGGCGCTCAACCCCGACCACCTGTACGACGTCGTGGCGATCAACGCCGCGTCCGCCTCCACGCAGCTGGCCGGTCTGCCCTTCTCCGGTCCGATCGGCGGCGTCCGCGTCGCGCTGATCAACGGCCAGTGGGTCGCCTTCCCGACGCACACCGAGCTCGAGGACGCCGTCTTCGACATGGTGGTGGCCGGCCGCGCCCTGGAGGACGGCGACGTCGCGATCATGATGGTCGAGGCCGAGGCCACCGACAAGACCATCCAGCTGGTCAAGGGCGGTGCCGAGGCGCCGACCGAGGAGGTCGTCGCCGCCGGTCTGGAGGCCGCGAAGCCCTTCATCAAGGTGCTGTGCAAGGCGCAGTCGGACCTCGCCGCCAAGGCCGCCAAGCCGACCGCCGAGTTCCCGATCTTCCTCGACTACGAGAACGACGTCCTCGAGGCGCTGACCGCCGCCGTCCGCCCCGAGCTGGCCCAGGCGCTCACCATCGCCGGCAAGCAGGAGCGCGAGTCCGAGCTGGACCGCGTCAAGCAGCTCGCCGCCGAGAAGCTCCTGCCGGAGTTCGAGGGCCGCGAGAAGGAGATCTCCGCCGCGTACCGTTCGCTGACCAAGTCCCTGGTCCGCGAGCGCGTCATCAAGGAGAAGAAGCGCATCGACGGCCGTGGTGTGACGGACATCCGCACGCTCGCCGCCGAGGTCGAGGCCATCCCGCGGGTGCACGGTTCGGCCCTGTTCGAGCGTGGCGAGACCCAGATCCTGGGCGTCACCACCCTCAACATGCTGCGCATGGAGCAGCAGCTGGACACCCTCTCGCCGGTGACCCGCAAGCGCTACATGCACAACTACAACTTCCCGCCGTACTCCACCGGTGAGACCGGTCGCGTGGGCTCTCCGAAGCGCCGCGAGATCGGCCACGGCGCCCTCGCCGAGCGCGCCCTGGTCCCGGTGCTGCCCGCGCGTGAGGATTTCCCCTACGCGATCCGCCAGGTGTCCGAGGCCCTCGGTTCCAACGGCTCGACGTCCATGGGCTCGGTCTGTGCCTCGACCATGTCGCTGCTGAACGCCGGTGTGCCGCTGAAGGCCCCGGTCGCCGGTATCGCCATGGGTCTGATCTCCCAGGAGATCGACGGCGAGACGCACTACGTGACGCTGACCGACATCCTCGGTGCCGAGGACGCCTTCGGTGACATGGACTTCAAGGTCGCCGGCACCAAGGAGTTCGTGACCGCTCTCCAGCTCGACACCAAGCTGGACGGCATCCCGGCCTCCGTCCTGGCCGCGGCCCTCAAGCAGGCCCGCGACGCCCGTCTCCACATCCTCGACGTGATGATGGAGGCCATCGACCGGCCCGACGAGATGTCCCCGAACGCCCCGCGGATCATCACCGTCAAGATCCCGGTCGACAAGATCGGTGAGGTCATCGGCCCCAAGGGCAAGATGATCAACCAGATCCAGGAGGACACCGGCGCCGAGATCACGATCGAGGACGACGGCACGATCTACATCGGTGCCGCCGACGGCCCCTCCGCCGAGGCCGCCCGCGCCACGATCAACGGCATCGCCAACCCGACCATGCCGGAGGTCGGCGAGCGCTACCTGGGCACGGTCGTGAAGACGACCACCTTCGGTGCGTTCGTCTCGCTGCTCCCGGGCAAGGACGGCCTGCTCCACATCTCGCAGATCCGCAAGCTCGCGGGTGGCAAGCGTGTGGAGAACGTCGAGGACGTCCTCGGCGTGGGCCACAAGGTCCAGGTCGAGATCGCCGAGATCGACTCCCGCGGCAAGCTCTCCCTCATCCCGGTGATCGAGGGCGAGGGCGAAGGCGAGGCCGACGAGGCGAAGGACGACACGGACAAGTGACGTCCCGTGGCTTCAAGGTGACGGCCCGCTCCTCCTCGGAGGCGCGGGCCGTTGCCCGTACCCAAACTCTGATCAAGGGTGTGAACGGCATCGGTACCGTCCGCAAGACCACTCTCCCGGGTGGCCTGCGTGTCGTCACCGAGACGCTGCCCTCGGTGCGCTCCGCCACCTTCGGCATCTGGGCGCACGTCGGCTCGCGCGACGAGACGCCGTCCCTGAACGGCGCCACGCACTACCTGGAACACCTGCTCTTCAAGGGCACGCAGCGCAGGAGTGCCCTCGACATCTCCTCGGCGATCGACGCGGTCGGCGGTGAGATGAACGCGTTCACGGCGAAGGAGTACACGTGCTACTACGCACGCGTGCTCGACACCGACCTGCCGCTCGCCATCGACGTCGTGTGCGACATGCTCACCGGCTCGCGGATCCTCGAAGAGGACGTCAACATCGAGCGGGGCGCGATCCTCGAGGAGATCGCGATGACCGAGGACGACCCCGGCGACTGTGTGCACGACCTGTTCGCACACACGATGTTCGGCGACAACGCGCTCGGCCGACCCGTCCTCGGCACGGTGGACACCGTCAACGCCCTGACCGCCGACCGCATCCGCCGCTTCTACAAGAAGCACTACGACCCCACGCACCTCGTCGTCGCGTGCGCGGGCAACATCGACCACAACAAGGTCGTCCGTCAGGTGCGTGCCGCCTTCGAGAAGGCCGGTGCCCTCTCGGGCACGGACTCAGTGCCCCTCGCACCGCGCGACGGCCGCCGCGCCATCCGTACGACCGGCCGCGTCGAGCTGCTCGGCCGCAAGACCGAACAGGCGCACGTGGTCCTCGGCATGCCCGGACTGGCCCGTACCGACGACCGCCGCTGGGCCCTCGGCGTGCTGAACACCGCTCTGGGCGGCGGCATGTCCTCGCGCCTGTTCCAGGAGGTCAGGGAGAAGCGCGGTCTCGCCTACAGCGTCTACTCGTACACCTCGGGCTTCGCCGACTGCGGCCTGTTCGGCGTATACGCCGGCTGCCGGCCGAGCCAGGTGCACGATGTGCTCAAGATCTGCCGCGACGAGCTGGACCAGGTGGCCGAGCAGGGCCTGTCCGACGACGAGATCGAGCGCGCCATCGGCCAGCTGCGGGGTTCCACGGTTCTGGGGCTCGAGGACACGGGCGCGCTGATGAACCGTATCGGCAAGAGCGAGCTGTGCTGGGGCGACCAGATGTCGGTGGACGACATGCTGGCCCGGATAGCCGCGGTCACCCCGGACGACGTCCGGGCGGTGGCCCGGGAGATCCTGGGGCAGCGGCCCTCGCTGTCGGTCATCGGTCCGCTCAAGGACAAGCAGGCGTCGCGTCTGCACGAAGCGGTCGCGTAGCTTCTCGACGCATCCGACCGTCCTCGACAAGTTCGACCAAGGAATCAGGAACATGAGCAAGCTGCGCGTGGCGGTCCTCGGTGCCAAGGGCCGGATCGGTTCGGAGGCGGTACGGGCCGTCGAAGCCGCCGAGGACATGGAACTCGTCGCCGCCCTCGGCAGCGGTGACAAGCTGGAGACCCTCGTCGTCGCCGGCGCCCAGGTCGCGGTGGAGCTGACCACCCCGGCCTCGGTGATGGGCAACCTCGACTTCTGCGTACGGCACGGCATCCACGGAGTGGTCGGCACCACCGGCTGGACCGAGGATCGCCTCGCGCAGCTCAAGGGCTGGCTCGCCCAGTCGCCGGAGACGGGGGTCCTCATCGCCCCGAACTTCTCCATCGGCGCGGTGCTGACCATGAAGTTCGCCGAGGTGGCCGCCCCGTACTTCGAGTCCGTCGAGGTGGTCGAGCTGCACCACCCGAACAAGGTGGACGCCCCGAGCGGCACCGCCACGCGCACCGCCCAGCTCATCGCCGCCGCGCGAGAGAAGGCGGGCAGCGTCCCGCAGCCCGACGCCACGGTGACGGCTCTGGACGGCGCGCGTGGAGCAGACGTCGGGGGTGTCCCGGTGCACGCGGTCCGGCTGCGCGGACTGCTCGCCCATCAGGAGGTGCTGCTCGGCGGCGAGGGCGAGACCCTCACCATCCGCCATGACTCGCTGCACCACAGCAGCTTCATGCCGGGCATCCTGCTCGGCGTCCGCCGCGTCGTGACCGCCCCGGGCCTGACCTTCGGCCTGGAGCACTTCCTCGACCTGAAGTAGAAGCAGCCGTCCATGCGCGCGAAGATCACCTATACCGTCACGGCCGCCGTCCTGGTCGTCTACTTCGTCCTGGTCGGCAGCCGCGGGCTGCTCCTGATCCAGAACGGCACCCCGGTCACCGTCGCCTTCGGCGTGGCGGTGCTGATCCTGCCTGTCATCGGGGTCTGGTTCCTGTGGAAGAACACGCAGTTCGTTCGCAAGGCCAACCGGCTCGCGGCCCAGCTGGACGCCGAGGGAGGCCTGCCGGTCGACGAGCTGAGGCGCACGCCGAGCGGGCGCATCGACCGGGACTCGGCCGACGAGGTCTTCGCCAGGCGCAAGGCGGAGACGGAGGCGGCCCCGGACGACTGGCGAAGCTGGTTCCGGCTGGCGGTCGCCTATCACGACGCCCGTGACACCCCCCGCGCCCGCAAGGCGATGCAGCGGGCGATCTCCCTGCACGAGGGCAGAACCGTCGGGGCCTGACCGCAGGAGGTCCCGGACGCCCTCAGGGCGCCCTCGCGGCGCCGAAGACGTCCGACCCGTACGACGAAGGGGCCGGTTCGCACATCGCGAACCGGCCCCTTCGTCGTCGTGTGTCAGCCCTCGCGGTACTCGCCGGCCCAGGCCTCCACCGTGTCCGCCGCGCGGTCGAACGCCTGCGAACGCGCCAGGAAGTCCGCGCCGTGCGTGGTCATCAGCGGCAGGTCCTCGGACGTGCGGCCCCTGGACGAGAGGACCAGCGCCTGTCCCTGCACGGTGCGCGGCAGTCCGAGCCAGCGCACCGGCTGCTGCACCGTCCGTACGGAGACGATCTGCCCCCAGGCGACGGTGCGCGTGCTGAAGAAGGCCACCCGGCGCAGTCCTCGGGCGCTCACCCATACACCGACCCGCAACAGCCGCAGGGCCGCGGCGACGAGGAGCACTCCGATCACGAGCGCCGTACCGGCGCTCGACGGCGTGCCGGTGAGCCCGATGATGACGCCCGCGAAGAGCACGTATGAAGCGAGCAGCAGCAGAAGGGCGGCCGCGCCCACCCGCCACGGGCCGGGACGGTAGGGGCGGCGCCAGCGGTCACGGTCGTCGTAGGGCAGCGGAAGATCGTCCGCCGCTTGATCGTAGGTACGGTCGGCCGTCAGAAAGGGCAGGGGCACGGCTGATCCTCGCTCGGTCCATGGGGCTGTGCCCGGTGAGGCTATCGAGCCCTCTCCCCTCCCACCACCCTCGGGGTTCCGAGGTGCCTCCGCGCCGGCCGGGCGAGGGGGGGGGTCAGCGGCCGTCGGACGCCTCGGAGTGCTGCGTGGGCGCGGGCGACTGCTGCTGCAGGGAGGGCATCCCTATCACCAGGGCGCCCACCAGTCCCGCGACGATGGTGAGACCCATCAGCCAGCGCCCGGCCATCTGCCCGCGCGTGGCGCGCTCGCGGGGCGGGGGAGCGATGTTGCTCCGGAAGGAGTCGGCTTCGGCGAGGAAGGCGAAGGGTACGGACTCGCGCCGACGGAACATGGGGGCGCTTCTCCTTTTCGGGCTCGAAGAGGTCCTGGGGCCGGTGTGGGTGAACTCAGGGCGACGCGAACGGATCGTCGTCACCAACACAGACGCGCGAATGGCGTGAATGGTGCCCTGTTTCGCTGATTTCGCCGAAGTTCGGGGGCGAATGTCGCGGACCGGTACCGAAGGTCCCGTTGTCAGTGCCGGGTCGTAGAGTGGGCGCCGCCCGAGCCCGTGATGGGAAGGACCCTCCACACCGTGACCGACATCCCAGCCGACGACCTCAAGCCCAGCTTCCGCAGCGACGTCACCGTCGAGCTGGTGAAGCACAGCGCGGCCGACTCCGACGTGCTGTGGGCCGCCCGTGTCTCCACCGCCGGCGAGCAGTCCCTCGACGAGCTGAAGAAGGATCCGGAGCGTTCCAAGGGACTGATCAACTACCTGATGCGGGACCGGCACGGCAGCCCCTTCGAGCACAACTCGATGACCTTCTTCATCAGTGCTCCGATCTTCGTCTTCCGCGAGTTCATGCGACACCGCGTGGGCTGGTCGTACAACGAGGAGAGCGGGCGCTACCGCGAGCTCCAGCCGGTGTTCTACGTCCCGGCCGAGTCCCGCAAGCTGGTCCAGGAGGGCCGCCCCGGGAAGTACCGGTTCGTGGAGGGCACCGTCGGCCAGCAGGAGCTGGTCGGCCGTGTCATGGAGGAGACGTACGTGCACGCGTACGAGGCGTATCAGGAGATGCTGGCCGCGGGTGTCGCGCGCGAGGTCGCCCGCTCGGTCCTGCCGGTCGGACTTTTCTCCTCGATGTACGCGACGTGCAACGCGCGCTCGCTCATGCACTTCCTCGGCCTGCGCACCCAGCACGAACTCGCCAAGGTGCCGTCCTTCCCGCAGCGGGAGATCGAGATGGTCGGCGAGAAGATGGAGGAGGCGTGGGCCGGGCTCATGCCGCTCACGCACGCCGCGTTCAACGCCAACGGGCGCATGGCGCCGTAACACGCACCTTTTTCCCGGTCGGGCACAGATGTGCGGTCGGCCGAGCGAAGTGTCCGTATTGCGGCATTTCGAGAAGTTCATCTAGCCTGATCAAACGGACCCGGCACTGCTTGAACCCCCGAGCAGGCAGTGCCGGGCTCCATCTTTGTCAGGACTTTTCCCGACCCCCTAGGGCAGACCGCGCCCGAGGCAGCGAGTAGCGTGTTACCCATGGCTCCGACCTCCACTCCGCAGATCCCCTTCGGGCGGATCCTCACCGCCATGGTCACGCCCTTCACGGCGGATGGCGCACTCGACCTCGACGGCGCACAGCGGCTCGCCACCCACCTGGTGGACGCAGGCAACGACGGCCTGATCATCAACGGCACCACCGGTGAGTCGCCCACCACGAGCGACGCGGAGAAATCGGATCTCGTACGGGCCGTGCTGGAGGCGGTCGGCGACCGCGCCCACGTCGTCGCCGGCGTCGGCACGAACGACACCCACCACAGCATCGAGCTGGCCCGCGCGGCACAGGCAGCCGGCGCGCACGGTCTCCTGACCGTCACGCCGTACTACAACAAGCCCCCGCAGGACGGCCTGTACCGGCACTTCAAGGCCATCGCCGACGCGACCGACCTGCCGGTCATGCTCTACGACATCCCGGGCCGCAGCGGTGTCCCGATCAACACCGAGACCCTCGTCCGGCTGGCCGAGCACCCGCGGATCGTGGCCAACAAGGACGCCAAGGGCGATCTCGGCCGCGCCAGCTGGGCTATCGCCCAGTCCGGCCTCGCCTGGTACTCGGGCGACGACATGCTCAATCTGCCCCTGCTGTCCGTGGGCGCGGTGGGCTTCGTCTCGGTGGTCGGCCACGTCGTCACGCCGGAGCTGCGTGCCATGGTCGAGGCCTACGTGGGCGGCGACGTCCAGAAGGCGCTGGAGATCCACCAGAAGCTGCTGCCCGTCTTCACCGGCATGTTCCGCACCCAGGGCGTGATGACGACCAAGGCCGCGCTCGCCCTCCGCGGCCTGCCCGCCGGCCCGCTGCGGCTGCCCATGGTCGAGCTTTCCTCCGAGGAGACCGCCCAGCTCAAGATCGATCTTGCCGCCGGCGGGGTAGAGCTCTGACAAAGACTTCACAACTGAATAGGCAGGACACAGGTGCCTGCATCCCACATCGACAACTGCTTTTGCACGAACGTCATGCGCGCCGCGTGCCCCACAGGTACGTGGCGCGTGTGGTCAGGAGAGTCTTTTGAGTCATCCGCATCCTGAACTCGGCCCACCCCCGCCGCTGCCCGAAGGCGGCCTGCGGGTCACCCCGCTCGGCGGACTCGGTGAGATCGGCCGAAACATGACGGTCTTCGAGTACGGCGGCCGTCTGCTGATCGTCGACTGCGGAGTGCTCTTCCCGGAGGAGGAGCAGCCCGGAATCGACCTGATCCTGCCGGACTTCTCGTCCATCAGGGACCGCCTCGACCAGGTCGAGGGCATCGTCCTCACGCACGGCCACGAAGACCACATCGGCGGTGTCCCGTTCCTGCTCCGCGAGAAGCCGGACATCCCGCTGATCGGCTCCAAGCTGACGCTCGCCCTCATCGAGGCCAAGCTCCAGGAGCACCGCATCCGTCCCTACACGCTCGAGGTCGCCGAGGGCCGGCGCGAGCGGGTCGGTCCCTTCGACTGCGAGTTCGTCGCGGTCAACCACTCCATCCCGGACGCGCTGGCGGTCGCCATCCGCACGCCCGCCGGAATGGTGGTCCACACCGGCGACTTCAAGATGGATCAGTTGCCGCTGGACAACCGTCTGACCGATCTCCACGCGTTCGCGCGGCTGAGTGAGGAAGGCATCGACCTCCTGCTCGCCGACTCCACCAACGCGGAGGTCCCGGGGTTCACCCCGCACGAGCGCGACATCTCCAACGTCCTGCGCCAGGTCTTCGCGGGTGCCCGTAAGCGGATCATCGTGGCGAGCTTCGCCAGCCACGTCCATCGCATCCAGCAGATCCTGGACGCGGCAAACGAGTACGGCCGCCGGGTCGCCTTCGTCGGCCGCTCCATGGTCCGCAACATGGGCATCGCGCGGGACCTGGGCTATCTGAAGGTCCCGCCGGGCCTGGTCGTCGACGTGAAGACCCTGGACGACCTCCCGGACGAACAGGTCGTGCTGGTCTGTACGGGCTCGCAGGGCGAGCCGATGGCGGCGCTGTCGCGGATGGCCAACCGGGACCATCAGATCCGCATCGTCGACGGCGACACGGTGATCCTCGCGTCGTCGCTGATCCCCGGGAACGAGAACGCGGTCTACCGCGTGATCAACGGCCTGACCCGCTGGGGCGCCAACGTCGTGCACAAGGGCAATGCCAAGGTGCACGTCTCGGGCCACGCGTCCGCGGGGGAGCTGCTGTACTTCTACAACATCTGCCGCCCCAAGAACCTGATGCCGGTCCACGGCGAATGGCGCCATCTGCGGGCGAACGCCGAACTGGGCGCGCTGACGGGTGTGCCGCACGACCGGATCGTCATCGCCGAGGACGGCATCGCCGTCGACCTGATCGAGGGCAAGGCGAGAATCTCCGGCAAGGTCCAGGCCGGATACGTCTACGTCGACGGTCTCTCGGTCGGCGACGTCGGCGAGCCGGCGCTGAAGGACCGGAAGATCCTCGGCGACGAGGGCATCATCTCGGTCTTCGTGGTCGTGGACTCCTCGACGGGCAAGATCACCGGCGGTCCCTATGTCCAGGCGCGCGGCTCGGGCATCGAGGACTCGGCCTTCGACGTGATCATCCCGAAGATCACCGAGACACTGGAGCGGTCGGCCCAGGACGGCATCGTCGAGCCGCACCAGCTGCAGCAACTGGTGCGAAGGACCCTGGGCAAGTGGGTCTCGGACACCTATCGGCGCAGGCCGATGATCCTTCCTGTGGTCGTTGAGGTCTGACGTCCCGTCAAGACCTCACGCATGTGCGACTGGAGCGGGGCGCCTCGATTTGCATCGAGGCGCCCCGCTCCAGTAGGTTTGCGGCTCCGCCTGCAGGGGAACCCGACGCAACCGAGCGTCCGGGACGTCCCCGGTGGGGTGGAAATCCCGACTCAGAACTTCTGATAAAGTCGGATCCGCCGGAGAGGGAAACGCGAGAGCGGAAACCTGGAAAGCACCGAGGAAATCGGATCGCGAAATGGTCTGATAGAGTCGGAAACACCGAAGGGAAGCGCCCGGAGGAAAGCCCGAGAGGGTGAGTACGAAGGAAGCGTCCGTTCCTTGAGAACTCAACAGCGTGCCAAAAGTCAACGCCAGATATGTTGATACCCCGTCTCCGGTCGGTTTGATCGGGGCGAGGTTCCTTTGAAATAACACAGCGAGGACGCTGTGGACCGGGGGGATTATTCCTCTTCCTGGTTCCGCTCTCGTGGTGTTCGACCGGATATCCGGTAAACATTCACGGAGAGTTTGATCCTGGCTCAGGACGAACGCTGGCGGCGTGCTTAACACATGCAAGTCGAACGATGAAGCCCTTCGGGGTGGATTAGTGGCGAACGGGTGAGTAACACGTGGGCAATCTGCCCTGCACTCTGGGACAAGCCCTGGAAACGGGGTCTAATACCGGATACGAGCCTCCCGGGCATCTGGGAGGTTGGAAAGCTCCGGCGGTGCAGGATGAGCCCGCGGCCTATCAGCTTGTTGGTGAGGTAACGGCTCACCAAGGCGACGACGGGTAGCCGGCCTGAGAGGGCGACCGGCCACACTGGGACTGAGACACGGCCCAGACTCCTACGGGAGGCAGCAGTGGGGAATATTGCACAATGGGCGAAAGCCTGATGCAGCGACGCCGCGTGAGGGATGACGGCCTTCGGGTTGTAAACCTCTTTCAGCAGGGAAGAAGCGAAAGTGACGGTACCTGCAGAAGAAGCGCCGGCTAACTACGTGCCAGCAGCCGCGGTAATACGTAGGGCGCAAGCGTTGTCCGGAATTATTGGGCGTAAAGAGCTCGTAGGCGGCTTGTCGCGTCGATTGTGAAAGCCCGGGGCTTAACTCCGGGTCTGCAGTCGATACGGGCAGGCTAGAGTGTGGTAGGGGAGATCGGAATTCCTGGTGTAGCGGTGAAATGCGCAGATATCAGGAGGAACACCGGTGGCGAAGGCGGATCTCTGGGCCATTACTGACGCTGAGGAGCGAAAGCGTGGGGAGCGAACAGGATTAGATACCCTGGTAGTCCACGCCGTAAACGGTGGGCACTAGGTGTTGGCGACATTCCACGTCGTCGGTGCCGCAGCTAACGCATTAAGTGCCCCGCCTGGGGAGTACGGCCGCAAGGCTAAAACTCAAAGGAATTGACGGGGGCCCGCACAAGCGGCGGAGCATGTGGCTTAATTCGACGCAACGCGAAGAACCTTACCAAGGCTTGACATACACCGGAAACATCCAGAGATGGGTGCCCCCTTGTGGTCGGTGTACAGGTGGTGCATGGCTGTCGTCAGCTCGTGTCGTGAGATGTTGGGTTAAGTCCCGCAACGAGCGCAACCCTTGTCCCGTGTTGCCAGCAGGCCCTTGTGGTGCTGGGGACTCACGGGAGACCGCCGGGGTCAACTCGGAGGAAGGTGGGGACGACGTCAAGTCATCATGCCCCTTATGTCTTGGGCTGCACACGTGCTACAATGGCCGGTACAATGAGCTGCGATACCGTGAGGTGGAGCGAATCTCAAAAAGCCGGTCTCAGTTCGGATTGGGGTCTGCAACTCGACCCCATGAAGTCGGAGTCGCTAGTAATCGCAGATCAGCATTGCTGCGGTGAATACGTTCCCGGGCCTTGTACACACCGCCCGTCACGTCACGAAAGTCGGTAACACCCGAAGCCGGTGGCCCAACCCCTCGGGGAGGGAGCTGTCGAAGGTGGGACTGGCGATTGGGACGAAGTCGTAACAAGGTAGCCGTACCGGAAGGTGCGGCTGGATCACCTCCTTTCTAAGGAGCACTTCTCATCAACTTCGGTTGGTCAGAGGCCAGTACATCGGCGAACGTCCGGTGCTGGTTGCTCATGGGTGGAACGTTGACTATTCGGCACTCTTGGATGGATGAGGACGTTAGTACTGCTTCGGCGTGGAAAGCGGATCTTGTCGGCGAGGGTGTCGGGCGCGCTGTTGGGTGTCTGAGGGTGCGGCCGTTTGGTCGTCCTTCGGCGCCGACCCCAGTGAACTCGCTGGTTTTTCCAGTGGGGTGATGGGTGGTTGGTCGTTGTTTGAGAACTGCACAGTGGACGCGAGCATCTGTGGCCAAGTTTTTAAGGGCGCACGGTGGATGCCTTGGCACCAGGAACCGATGAAGGACGTGGGAGGCCGCGATAGTCCCCGGGGAGTCGTCAACCAGGCTTTGATCCGGGGGTTTCCGAATGGGGAAACCCGGCAGTCGTCATGGGCTGTCACCCGCTGCTGAACTCATAGGCAGTGTGGAGGGAACGAGGGGAAGTGAAACATCTCAGTACCCTCAGGAAGAGAAAACAACCGTGATTCCGGGAGTAGTGGCGAGCGAAACCGGATGAGGCCAAACCGTATACGTGTGAGACCCGGCAGGGGTTGCGTGTGCGGGGTTGTGGGTTCTTTCTTCTGCGGTCTGCCGGCCGTGGGACGAGTCAGAAACCGTTGATGTAGACGAAGGACATGCGAAAGGTCCGGCGTAGAGGGTAAGACCCCCGTAGTCGAAACGTCAGCGGCTCGTTTGGAAGATACCCAAGTAGCACGGGGCCCGAGAAATCCCGTGTGAATCTGGCGGGACCACCCGCTAAGCCTAAATATTCCCTGGTGACCGATAGCGGATAGTACCGTGAGGGAATGGTGAAAAGTACCCCGGGAGGGGAGTGAAATAGTACCTGAAACCGTGTGCCTACAAGCCGTGGGAGCACTTTGGTGTGACTGCGTGCCTTTTGAAGAATGAGCCTGCGAGTTTGCGGTGTGTTGCGAGGTTAACCCGTGTGGGGTAGCCGTAGCGAAAGCGAGTCCGAATAGGGCGTTGGAGTAGCACGCTCAAGACCCGAAGCGGAGTGATCTAGCCATGGGCAGGTTGAAGCGGAGGTAAGACTTCGTGGAGGACCGAACCCACCAGGGTTGAAAACCTGGGGGATGACCTGTGGTTAGGGGTGAAAGGCCAATCAAACTCCGTGATAGCTGGTTCTCCCCGAAATGCATTTAGGTGCAGCGTCGTGTGTTTCTTGCCGGAGGTAGAGCACTGGATAGGCGATGGGCCCTACCGGGTTACTGACCTTAGCCAAACTCCGAATGCCGGTAAGTGAGAGCGCGGCAGTGAGACTGTGGGGGATAAGCTCCATGGTCGAGAGGGAAACAGCCCAGAGCATCGACTAAGGCCCCTAAGCGTACGCTAAGTGGGAAAGGATGTGGAGTCGCACAGACAACCAGGAGGTTGGCTTAGAAGCAGCCACCCTTGAAAGAGTGCGTAATAGCTCACTGGTCTAGTGATTCCGCGCCGACAATGTAGCGGGGCTCAAGCGTACCGCCGAAGTCGTGTCATTGCAGCATATAGCCCTAACGGGTGTTGTGATGGGTAGGGGAGCGTCGTCTGCCGGGTGAAGCAGCACCGGAAGGTAGTTGTGGACGGTTGACGAGTGAGAATGCAGGCATGAGTAGCGATTCACACGTGGGAAACGTGTGCGCCGATTGACTAAGGGTTCCTGGGTCAAGCTGATCTGCCCAGGGTAAGTCGGGACCTAAGGCGAGGCCGACAGGCGTAGTCGATGGATAACCGGTTGATATTCCGGTACCCGCTGTGAAGCGTCAAACATCGAACCTTCTGATGCTAAGGCCGTGAAGCCGTCCTGGATCCTTCGGGTGAAGGGGAGTGGTGGAGCCGCCGGTCCAAGGTGGTAGTAGGTGAGTGATGGGGTGACGCAGGAAGGTAGTCCATCCCGGGCGGTGGTTGTCCCGGGGTAAGGGTGTAGGCCGTGTGATAGGTAAATCCGTTGCACTTGTGGCTGAGACCTGATGCCGAGCCGATTGTGGTGAAGTGGATGATCCTATGCTGTCGAGAAAAGCCTCTAGCGAGTTTCATGGCGGCCCGTACCCTAAACCGACTCAGGTGGTCTGGTAGAGAATACCGAGGCGTTCGGGTGAACTATGGTTAAGGAACTCGGCAAAATGCCCCCGTAACTTCGGGAGAAGGGGGGCCACATCTGGTGAGAGCACGTGCTGCTCGAGCTGGGGGTGGCCGCAGAGACCAGCGAGAAGCGACTGTTTACTAAAAACACAGGTCCGTGCGAAGCCGTAAGGCGATGTATACGGACTGACGCCTGCCCGGTGCTGGAACGTTAAGGGGACCGGTTAGCTCACTTTCGGGTGGGCGAAGCTGAGAACTTAAGCGCCAGTAAACGGCGGTGGTAACTATAACCATCCTAAGGTAGCGAAATTCCTTGTCGGGTAAGTTCCGACCTGCACGAATGGCGTAACGACTTCTCGACTGTCTCAACCATAGGCCCGGTGAAATTGCACTACGAGTAAAGATGCTCGTTTCGCGCAGCAGGACGGAAAGACCCCGGGACCTTTACTACAGTTTGATATTGGTGTTCGGTTCGGCTTGTGTAGGATAGCTGGGAGACTGTGAAGCTTGGACGCCAGTTCAGGTGGAGTCGTCGTTGAAATACCAGTCTGGTCGTGCTGGATGTCTAACCCGGGTCCGTGATCCGGATCGGGGACAGTGTCTGATGGGTAGTTTAACTGGGGCGGTTGCCTCCTAAAGGGTAACGGAGGCGCCCAAAGGTTCCCTCAGCCTGGTTGGCAATCAGGTGTTGAGTGTAAGTGCACAAGGGAGCTTGACTGTGAGACCGACGGGTCGAGCAGGGACGAAAGTCGGGACTAGTGATCCGGCGGTGGCTTGTGGAAGCGCCGTCGCTCAACGGATAAAAGGTACCCCGGGGATAACAGGCTGATCTTCCCCAAGAGTCCATATCGACGGGATGGTTTGGCACCTCGATGTCGGCTCGTCGCATCCTGGGGCTGGAGTCGGTCCCAAGGGTTGGGCTGTTCGCCCATTAAAGCGGTACGCGAGCTGGGTTTAGAACGTCGTGAGACAGTTCGGTCCCTATCCGCTGTGCGCGTAGGAGTCTTGAGAAGGGCTGTCCCTAGTACGAGAGGACCGGGACGGACGAACCTCTGGTGTGCCAGTTGTTCTGCCAAGGGCATGGCTGGTTGGCTACGTTCGGGAGGGATAACCGCTGAAAGCATCTAAGCGGGAAGCCTGCTTCGAGATGAGGACTCCCACCCACTTGATGGGGTAAGGCTCCCAGTAGACGACTGGGTTGATAGGCCGGATCTGGAAGCACGGTAACGTGTGGAGGTGACCGGTACTAATAGGCCGAGGGCTTGTCCATAGAGGCTCGCGTCCACTGTGTTGGTTCTGAAACCACGAACAGCCCCGCCCATTGTTGTGGGTGGTGTGGCGTTCTGTTTCATAGTGTTTCGGTGGTCATAGCGTGAGGGAAACGCCCGGTTACATTCCGAACCCGGAAGCTAAGCCTTTCAGCGCCGATGGTACTGCAGGGGGGACCCTGTGGGAGAGTAGGACACCGCCGAACAATTCTTCAGAGCTGGTCCCCGAACTTCGGTTCGGGGACCAGCTTTTTTGTGTTGGGCGTCATTTTTCGTTCACTTTGCCGCACCAGCATCCGGAGCATGGGTACCGCAGGAATGCTCAGGGCCGCGGGAGTTGGACACGGTGACGAGGTCATCGTGCCGTCCTTCGGGAACATCGAGGTCGCCGAGGCCGTGACCCTGGCCGGCGCGACGCCGGTCTTCGCCGACATAGACCCGGCGACGTACTGCCTTGCTCCCACGGCCGTTGAGGCCGTGGTCGGCGCGCAGACCGCCGCGATCGTCGTCGTCCACCGCTTCGGGCATCCGGCCGACGTCGCCGGCCTGCACGAGCTCGGACAGCGGCACGGGCTCCTGGTGTTGGAGCAGGGTGAGTCGGAGACTCCCTATGCCGAGGTCGCGCAGCGTCGTGAGCGGGCCGCCTACCTCGACCGGCGGCTGCGGCGCGTACGTGCGCCCGAGAGCGGCGGCGGTCACACCTACCAGCAGTACGTGGTGCGGGTTCCGGGTAATGGACGGCCGGACCGGGACGCTTTTGCCCAGGCCCTTCGGGCCAGGGGCGTCGAGTGCCGGGTGCCGGTGAAGACGCCGGTCCACCGGATGCCGGGGTTCCGTCGCGACGTGTGCCTGCCCGAGACCGAACTCGCCTCGGACGAGACGCTTTCGCTGCCGGTGGAGGCCTCGTTGACGAAGCGTGAGATGAATCGGATCGTGTCCGCGTGCAATGCCCTTGGAGGGCTGCTCCAGCCGGCCTTCTGAGCTGCTGCTGATGGTTGGGAGCACACTCCGGTTCGGGGTATGATCTATCCCGTTGCCGCGGGGGGATACCTCGAGAAGGCAACCGGCCCCTATAGCTCAGTCGGCAGAGCGTCTCCATGGTAAGGAGAAGGTCAACGGTTCGATTCCGTTTGGGGGCTCCACCAGAAGGCCTCGCCCAACAGGGCGAGGCCTTCTTCGTTTTCCGGGGTCTGCTCAGTCCTTCGGAAGGCCCGGGACGCGCATCGCGAGAATCGCCATGTCGTCCGACGGGGCGTCGGACGCGAAGCGTTCCACCGCGCGCATGATGCGAGCCGCCACCGCACCCGCCGTGAGGCCCGTGCAGGTGGTCAGAACGTCCGCGAGGCCGTCGTCACCCAACATGCGGGTGCCCTCGCGACGTTCGGTGACGCCGTCCGTCACACAGAGCAGGACGTCGCCCGGGTCGAGCGTGACGGTCTGCTCGTACAGGTCCAGGTCTTCCATGACGCCGAGGAGCGGCTGGGGCTCAGCCGCCGGTTCCACCGAGCCGTCCTGGCGCAGGCGCAGCGGTAGGGGATGACCGGCGCACACCACCTTCAGCAACGCGCTGCCGTCCTCCTGCGGCCACAACTCGCCGTAGAGGAGCGTCAGGAAGCGGCTGCGGGCGCCCTCGTCGAGGATCGCGGAGTTCAGGCGTTCCAGTACCGCGGGACCCCCGAAGCCCTCCCTGGCGAGCAGACGGAGGGCGTGGCGGGCCAGGCCCGTGACGGCCGCCGCCTCCGGTCCGGTACCGCAGACGTCGCCGATGGCGAAGCCGTAGGCGCCGTCGCGGATCGGGAACAGGTCGTAGAAGTCGCCGCCGACCTCGTTGCCCTCGCCGGCCGCGCGGTAGATGACCTCCACCTCGACGCCGTCGACATGCGGGAGCTCGGGCGGGAGCAGGCTGCGCTGGAGGGACTGGCTGATGGCCGTGCGCTCCGAGTACAGCCGGGCGTTGTCCAGCGCGAGGGCGGCCCGTCGGCTCAAGTCCTCGGCCAGTTCCAGGATTTCCTGCCGGAAGTGTTCGTCCGTCGGCTTGCCCAGGGTCAGCATGCCGATGACACGGTTGCGCGCCACGAGGGGGAGTACGACCGTCTCGCCGCCGACCGCCGAAGCGGTTGCCAGCGTCGTGCCGATGCCGGAGCTGAGGGCCGGGGCTTCGCCGAGTCCCAGGCTCCGCATCGAGGTGCGCAGCGCGGCCTGGTGGGCGGCCTCCCCGGGGGCCGTCCAGATCCTGGCGCCCGGCGTGGGGATGGGCTCCGGCGGCGCGATCTTCGACAGCAGTGCCTTGACGCCGTCGATGCGTTCCTCGTCCTCGTGCAGGACGTAGGAAAGATAGGGCTCCGAGGCCTGGTCGGCGATCGTGTACACCGCACACCAGGTGGCGAGGGTCGGGATGGTCATCTGTGCCATGAGCGCCAGCGTCTGGTCGCGGTCCAGGGTGCCGGCGAGGAGGTCCGAGGCCTCGACCAGGAAGCTGAGTGAGCCGCGACGCAGGCGCTCGAGCTCACCGAGCCGGGCCGACTCCACGGCGAGGGCGATCCGGTCGGCCGCGAACTGAAGCCGCAGGGCCTCTTCGTTGGAGTAGCGCGTGGCGGCCTCGGCCGCCACGCCGAGGGAGCCGGTGAGCCTGCCCTCCACCTTCAGCGGGACCGTCACCACCGAGCGCATGCCCGTGCCGGACAGCAGGGGCACGGCGCCGGGGACGGCCGTCAGATCGTCGTGGACGGCCGGCATGCGGGCCGAGCCGTAGCGGCCGGGGCCCGCCTCGACCGGGACGCGGGCGAAGCGCTGACGGGCGGACGGCAGGCCCGTGGAGGCGCGTACCTCGAGCTCCGTCTCGTCGTCGGTGGCGAGGAGGAGGAAGGCCGCGTCGCCGTCGAGCATGTCGCGGGCGCGTTCCACCGTGCGCTGCAGCAGGCCGTCGAGGTCGTCCGGGGCCGGGGAGCCGATGAAGACCTCGAACGGATCCGTGGTCTGGCCGTCCTGGCCGGTGGAGGCGTCGGGCGCCGGTCCGCGCAGGGGGGTCTGCAGAACCGCGCGCTCATGGTCGCGGACGAGCAGGCAGACCGTGGAGGGGTCGCCCGCGGTGTCCCGTACGCGCAGATGGGAGGCGTAGACGGGGGTCACACGGCCGTCGGCGCCGCGGATGCCGTAGCTGCCCTCCCAGCGCGAGAGCCGGAGGGCCTCGGCGACGCCGGTGCCGGTGCCGGGCGTGTGCGGCCAGGCGGCGAGGTCGGTGAGCGGCTTTCCGGTGACCTGCTCGGCGGCGTAACCGAAGAGCTCCTCCGCGTCCTCGTTCCAGGCCGTGATGGAGCCGCCGCGGTCGATCTGGACGACGGCGACGCGGACCCGGGCGTCGGCGAGCGGGAGAAGGTCGGCGGGCAGGGTGGGTCCTGCCGCGCGGGTGCCCACCGGCCGCTCGGGGAGGTCGAGTTGGAACCAGACCTGCTTGTGCGTCGGGGTGTACTCCACGCCCCAGCGTCCGGCCAGGGCGGCGCAGAGCTGGAGGCCGCGGCCGCCCTCCCGGTCGGGGTGGCCCATGTTGACGGCGGCCGACTGGAGCGGGACCTCGCGCTCCGGATAGCGGTCGGCGACCTCGATGCGTACTCCGTCGTCGCTGCGCAGACACAGGACGTCCGCGGCGGTGCCCGCGTGCACGACGGCGTTGGTGACCAACTCGCTGGTCAGGACGACGGCGTCGTCCACGATGTCGGCGAAGCCCCAGCCCTGCAGGGTGTCGCGTACGAAGGAGCGGGCGGTCGCGACCGACCGTCCGACGGGTTCGAAGGTGGCGGCCGCGCGCGCGGTGATCACAGAGCTCCTCGTCCGGTTCTCGACGTGCGGGGCTACCGGGCCGACCCGCTCCTGCCGAGGCAGTTGCTCGTTCCCCGCGTGCCGGGGATCCTGGGGTGGTCCCCCGGGATGCAGTCCGGTGGTCATGTGAGGCGCCCCTCCGATGCCTGCCCGCTCGTGCTCATACCGCCGCCCAGGCCGGTCGCACCGGAGCGGCTGGACAGCCGGATGCAAGGTTACTTACCTTCGCCGTCCATGCGGATGCCGGTTGGCTGTGTTTACGTCCGGAGGGTGTGCGGAGCGTGTGCGAAGCTGCCGAACTGTTATGGCCGGGTTCAGGCATGGTGAAACACTGGGCAAGCTTCTGGAGATGGTCCGAGCAGACAGAGTGTCTTCTGCCACGCCGGGCAGGAGCACGCGCGTGTGCCTGATACACAGGGCGGCACCAGGCACCGGTAACCGGTACGGCGAGCGGTACACCTGAGCACAGCAGTGATGGTCGACCCCTGCGGGAGGGACACAGTGGAGTCTGGCGAAGCGACGCGGAGCACGAAGACGCGCGCAAAAGGCGGACAGTCCCTGAGCAACCAGCGCAAAGAACGCAATGGAACCACCTCGGTGGACACGGCGGCCCTGAACAGGCTGCTGGCGGCTCTGGTGTCCATGAGGGACGGTAATTTCCGCAAACGGCTGACGGTCACCGGCGACGGGGTGATGGCCGAGATCGCGGCCGTCTTCAACGAGGTAGCCGACCGGAATCTGCATCTGACCGGTGAGCTGTCGCGGGTGCGGCGCATGGTCGGGCGTGAGGGCAAGCTCACGGAGCGGCTGGAGACGGGGGCCTGCGAAGGTTCCTGGGCGGCCGCCATCGACGCCTCGAACGCGCTCGTCGACGATCTCGCCCGCCCGGTCTCCGAGGTCAGCCGGGTGCTGTCCGCGGTCGCCGAGGGTGATCTGTCGCCGCGGATGGAGTTGCGGGCGCCGGGTCCGGAGGGGACCGGGCATCCGTTGCGCGGTGAGTTCCTGAAGGTCGGCCGTACGGTCAACAATCTGGTCGACCAGCTGTCGACGTTCACCGACGAGGTCACGCGGGTGGCCAGTGAGGTGGGTACCGAGGGCAAGCTGGGCGGGCAGGCCCGGGTGCGCGGTATGTCCGGTTCGTGGAAGGACCTCACGGATTCGGTCAATACGATGGCGTACCGGCTGACCGCCCAGGTACGGGACATCGCCCTGGTGACCACGGCGGTCGCCAAGGGTGATCTGTCCCGGAAGGTCACGGTTCACGTGGCCGGCGAGATGCTGGAGCTGAAGGAAACCGTCAACACGATGGTGGACCAGCTCTCCTCCTTCTCCTCCGAGGTGACCCGGGTGGCCCGCGAGGTGGGCACGGAGGGGGAGCTGGGCGGCCAGGCGCAGGTGCCCGGTGTGGCCGGCGTGTGGAAGGACCTCACCGATTCGGTGAACCTGATGGCCGGCAATCTCACCGCCCAGGTGCGCGGGATCGCCCAGGTCACCACCGCGGTCGCCAACGGCGACCTGTCGCAGAAGGTGACGGTGTCGGCGCGCGGCGAGGTCGCGCAGCTCGCCGAGACGATCAACCAGATGACCGAAACGCTGCGGACGTTCGCGGACGAGGTCACCCGTGTCGCCAACGAGGTCGGCGCCGAGGGCCAGCTCGGCGGGCAGGCGAACGTGCCGGGTGCGGCGGGAACGTGGAAGGACCTCACCGATTCGGTGAACACGGTCTTCCGGAACCTGACCACCCAGGTGCGGGACATCGCCGCCGTGACGACGGCGGTGGCCAGCGGTGACCTGTCGCAGAAGGTCACCGTCGACGTCGCAGGCGAGATGCTGGAGCTGAAGAACACCGTCAACGGGATGGTGGACCAGCTGTCGGCCTTCGGTTCCGAGGTCACGCGCGTGGCGCGGGAGATCGGCGACGAGGGTGAGCTGGGCGGCCAGGCCCAGGTCACGGGTGCCGCGGGCACCTGGAAGGACCTCACGGACTCCGTCAACACCGCGTTCCGCAACCTCACCGGCCAGGTCCGCAACATCGCGCAGGTGACGACGGCGGTGGCCAACGGCGATCTGTCGCAGAAGGTCACCGTGGACGTCTCCGGCGAGATGCTCCAGCTGAAGAACACCGTGAACACGATGGTGGACCAGCTGTCCGCCTTCGCCGACCAGGTCACACGCATGGCGCGGGACGTGGGCACCGAGGGCCGCCTGGGCGGCCAGGCCGTGGTGCCTGGCGTCAGCGGCACCTGGAAGGAACTCACCGACTCCGTCAACTTCATGGCCGGCAACCTCACCTCCCAGGTGAGGCAGATCGCCCAGGTGACGACGGCGGTGGCCCGTGGTGACCTGTCGCAGAAGATCGACGTGGACGCGCGCGGCGAGATCCTGGAGCTGAAGAACACCATCAACAACCTGGTGGACCAGCTCTCCGCCTTCGCCGAGCAGGTGACCCGGGTGGCCCGCGAGGTGGGCACCGAGGGCCGGCTGGGCGGTCAGGCGCAGGTGCCGGGTGTGGCAGGCGTGTGGCGCGACCTGACCGACTCCGTGAACGGCATGGCCGGCAACCTCACCACCCAGGTGCGCAACATCGCGCAGGTCGCGACGGCGGTGGCCCGTGGTGACCTGTCGCAGAAGATCGACGTGGACGCGCGCGGCGAGATCCTGGAGCTGAAGAACACCCTCAACACGATGGTGGACCAGCTGTCCAACTTCGCCGAGCAGGTGACGCGGGTGGCCCGCGAGGTGGGCACCGAGGGCATCCTCGGCGGTCAGGCGGAGGTCCAGGGTGTCTCCGGCACCTGGAAGGACCTCACCCAGTCCGTGAACTTCATGGCGAACAACCTCACCATCCAGGTGCGCAACATCGCCGAGGTCACGACCGCGGTCGCCAAGGGCGACCTGTCCAAGAAGATCACCGTCGACGCCAAGGGCGAGATCCTCGAGCTCGTCACCACCGTCAACACGATGGTGGACCAGCTGTCGTCCTTCGCCGAGCAGGTGACGCGGGTGGCCCGCGAGGTGGGCACCGAGGGCATCCTCGGCGGCCAGGCCCACGTCCCCGGTGTCACGGGCATCTGGAAGGACCTCAACGACAACGTCAACCTGATGGCCAACAACCTGACCACTCAGGTGCGCAACATCTCCCAGGTCGCCGCGGCCGTCGCCAACGGCGACCTGACACGGACGGTGACGATCGAGGCGCGTGGTGAGGTCGCCCAGCTCGCCGACACCTTCAACACGATGGTGAAGACGCTCAGTTCGTTCGCCGACCAGGTCACCAAGGTGGCCCGTGAGGTGGGCACGGACGGCATCCTCGGCGGCCAGGCGCACGTCCCCGGTGTGGCCGGCACCTGGAAGGACCTCACCGAGTCCGTGAACCAGATGGCGTCCAACCTCACCGGTCAGGTGCGGAACATCGCCATGGTCACCACGGCCATCGCCAAGGGCGACCTGACCAAGAAGATCGACATCGATGCGCGCGGCGAGATCCTCGAGCTGAAGACCACCATCAACACCATGGTCGACCAGCTCTCCTCCTTCGCCGAGGAGGTCACCAGGGTCGCCCGCGAGGTGGGTACGGAAGGGCAGCTCGGCGGACAGGCGCGCGTCCGGGACGTCGACGGCACCTGGCGCGACCTCACCGAGTCGGTGAACGAGATGGCCGGGAACCTGACCCGGCAGGTGCGTGCCATCGCGCGCGTGGCGACCGCGGTGACCCGCGGTGACCTCAACCTGAAGATCGACGTGGACGCCTCCGGCGAGATCCAGGAGCTTCAGGACTACATCAACAAGATGATCGCCAACCTGCGCGACACCACGATCGCGAACAAGGAGCAGGACTGGCTGAAGGGCAACCTTGCGCGGATCTCCGCACTGATGCAGGGCCGCCGCGACCTGGAGGACGTGGCGTCGCTGATCATGAGCGAGCTGACGCCGGTGGTGTCCGCCCAGCACGGCGCGTTCTTCCTCGCGATGCCGCTGGTCGACGGCAAGGACCTGGCCGCCGAGGCGGACGAGGCGTACGAGCTGCGCATGCAGGGGTCCTACGGCTACTCCATGGGCTCCATGCCGACGTCGTTCCGGCCGGGCGAGGCGCTCATCGGGACCGCGGCCAAGGAGAAGCGCACGATCCTCGTGGAGAACGCGCCGAGCGGCTATCTGAAGATCTCCTCCGGGCTCGGTGAGGCACCGCCCGCGCAGGTGATCGTCCTTCCGGTGCTCTTCGAGGGCAAGGTGCTCGGTGTGATCGAGCTGGCCTCCTTCACCCCGTTCACGCAGATTCAGAAGGACTTCCTGAACCAGATCGCCGAGATGATCGCGACGAGCGTCAACACCATCTCCGTCAACACCAAGACGGAGGTGCTGCTGAAGCAGTCGCAGGAGCTGACCGAGCAACTGCGGGAGCGTTCGGCCGAGTTGGAGAACCGGCAGAAGGCCCTGCAGTCGTCCAACGCCGAACTGGAGGAGAAGGCGGAGCTGCTGGCCCAGCAGAACCGCGACATCGAGGTCAAGAACACCGAGATCGAGGAGGCGCGGCAGGTCCTCGAGGAGCGCGCCGAGCAGCTCGCGGTCTCCATGCGCTACAAGAGCGAGTTCCTGGCCAACATGTCGCACGAGCTGCGTACGCCGCTCAACTCCCTGCTGATCCTGGCCAAGTTGCTCGCCGACAACGCCGAGGGCAACCTCTCGCCCAAGCAGGTCGAGTTCGCCGAGACCATTCACGGCGCAGGGTCCGACCTGCTCCAGCTCATCAACGACATCCTCGACCTGTCGAAGGTCGAGGCGGGCAAGATGGACGTCTCCCCGACGCGTATCGCGCTCGTCCAACTCGTCGACTACGTGGAGGCGACCTTCCGGCCGCTGACCGCGGAGAAGGGACTGGACTTCTCCGTCCGGGTCTCGCCCGAACTGCCCGCCACGCTGCACACCGACGAACAGCGCCTCCTTCAGGTGCTGCGCAACCTGCTCTCCAACGCGGTGAAGTTCACCGACACCGGCGCCGTGGAGCTGGTGATCCGCCCTGCGGGCAACGACGTCCCGGTGGCCATCCGGGAGCAGCTCCTGGAGGCGGGTTCGCTGCGGGACGCGGACGCGGATGTGATCGCGTTCTCCGTGGCCGACACCGGCATCGGGATCGCGGCCAGCAAGATGCGGGTGATCTTCGAGGCGTTCAAGCAGGCGGACGGCACCACCAGCCGCAAGTACGGCGGTACGGGCCTCGGGCTGTCCATCTCCCGGGAGATCGCACGGCTGCTCGGCGGGGAGATCCACGCGCAGAGCGAACCCGGACGCGGCTCCACGTTCACTCTGTACCTGCCGCTTCACCCGAGCGAACTGCCCCCGCACGGCTACGCGCAGCTCGCGCCCGCCCTGGCGGCGGACGAACTGCTGGCCTCGGAGGCGGAGCCGGGTGCGCCGGACATCGAGACCCCGGCCGAGGTGAAGTCGTACCGGGAGACCCAGAACGGCCCCGCGGCGCTCTTCCGGCGCCGGCGCAGGGCGGTCTCCGCGGCCCCGCAGCGTTCGGCCGCCGGGCAGGGACAGGAGCAATGGGCGGGGGACCAGCAGGAGGGTGTCGTGCCACGGCAGAGCGTGCGGTTCGACAGCGAGAAGGTGCTGATCGTCGACGACGACATCCGCAACGTCTTCGCCCTCACCAGCGTTCTGGAGCAGCACGGTCTGTCGGTGCTGTACGCCGAGAACGGCCGGGAGGGCATCGAGGTCCTGGAGCAGCACGACGATGTAGCCGTCGTCCTGATGGACATCATGATGCCCGAGATGGACGGCTACGCCACGACGACGGCGATCCGGCGGATGCCGCAGTTCGCGGGCCTTCCGATCGTCGCACTGACGGCGAAGGCGATGAAGGGCGACCGCGAGAAGGCCATCGAGTCGGGCGCCTCGGACTATGTGACCAAGCCGGTCGACCCCGATCACCTGCTGGCCGTGATGGAACAGTGGATGCGTGACCAGTGAAGGCGATCCTCAAAGTTCACACGGAGCCGCTGACTGAGTGTGGCCGACGCCGTGTAGAAGTGCGGTGTACGGGGAACCTTCTGGTCTCCTGCCGCGTTTCTGCTACGTGCACAGTGACATCGCGGTGACAGGGTGTGGCGACGGGCGGGGTGCGGCTACGATGACCGGCACAAGGACGGGCGGCGCAAGGGAGTCGTCCCCTGGGGTGGTGCCGGGTGGCGTCACCTCGAGTCCTGAGGACAGGGGAGGCCCCAAGCCGGGGCGAGGAGGGCGGGCCATGGTGCAGAAGGCCAAGATCCTCCTGGTCGATGACCGGCCGGAGAATCTGCTGGCGCTGGAGGCCATTCTCTCCGCGCTCGATCAGACGCTGGTCAGGGCATCGTCCGGGGAGGAAGCGCTCAAGGCACTGCTGACGGACGACTTCGCGGTCATTCTGCTGGACGTCCAGATGCCGGGTATGGACGGTTTTGAGACCGCAGCGCACATCAAGCGCCGGGAGCGCACCAGGGATATCCCGATCATCTTCCTGACGGCCATCAACCACGGCCCGCACCACACGTTCCGCGGGTATGCGGCGGGAGCGGTGGACTACATCTCCAAGCCGTTCGATCCGTGGGTGTTGCGGGCCAAGGTCTCGGTGTTCGTCGAGCTCTACATGAAGAACTGCCAACTGCGCGAGCAGGCGGCCCTGCTGCGCCTCCAGTTGGAGGGCGGCGGCAAGTCCGCGGTCGGCGAGAGCAAGGAGCCGGCCGGACTTCTCGCCGAGCTCTCCGCACGACTCGCGGCGGTCGAGGAGCAGGCCGAGGCGCTGTCCAAGCAGCTCGACGACGACTCGGCGGACGCGGCGGCGGTGGCGACCGCAGCCCATCTCGAACGCAAACTCACCGGCCTTCGCAGGGCGCTGGACGCCCTCGAGCCGGGGACGGGCAGCGGCGCGCCGTCGGTGCCGTCCCAGAGCTGACAAGCCGGTCCGCTCCGCGGGTCGGGGCTTTCTTCCGCGGAGCGGCCGGATGACCGTGTCCGACGGCTGTTTGAGCCCGCGTCAGTTTCACGCCTCGCTCGTAGCGACACGAACGGGTGAAGCAGTGGGCACGCGTGTCCCCTGTCGCCTCCACCGGTAACCTCACACTCATGGCCCCACGTCCCGCAGCCAAGAAGTCGCCCGCCAAGAAGGCGGCCGCTCCGAGGAAGGCTCCGGCGAAGCAGGCCCCCGCGAAGAAGGCCGTCGCGAAGAAGGCGCCCGCCCGCAAGGCACCGGCCAAGAAGCCGGCCCCGGCGCCCGCGCCGAACCCGACCGCGGGGGTCTACCGACTCGTACGCGCTCTCTGGCTGGGGCTCGCACATGCCGTGGGAGCCTCGTTCCGCGGCATAGGGCGGGGCGCGAAGGGGCTCGACCCGGCGCACCGCAAGGACGGCCTTGCGCTGCTGCTGTTCGCCCTGTCGATGGTCGTCGCCGCGGGTACATGGGCCAGCCTGCGCGGTCCCGTCGGCGACCTCGTGGAGATCCTGGTGACCGGCGCCTTCGGCCGCCTCGACCTGCTCGTGCCGCTGCTGCTCGGCGGTATGGCCGTGCGGCTGATCCTGCATCCGGAGCGTCCCGAGGCCAACGGCCGTATCGTCATCGGCCTGTCCGCCCTCGTCATCGGTGTGCTCGGCCAGGTGCACATCGCGTGCGGTGCGCCCGCGCGCAGCGACGGCATGCAGGCGATAAGGGACGCCGGCGGGCTCATCGGCTGGGGCGCGGCCACTCCGCTGTCGTACGCCATGGGGGACGCACTCGCCGTACCGATCCTCGTCCTGCTCACGTTCTTCGGTCTGCTCGTCGTCACCGCCACACCGGTGACCGCCATCCCGCAGCGGCTGCGGCTGCTCGGTGTGAAGCTCGGGATCCTGCACGACCCGCAGGACGACGCTGCCGGGGACGACGACCAGCGCTACGACGAACAGTGGCGCGAGGCGCTGCCGCGCTCCCGGCGCAACGGATCCGCCGCCCCCGAGGCGTACGACCCGGACGGAGCCGAACAGGAGGCGCTCTCCCGCCGCCGCAACCGCCCTCGCCGCCCCTCGGCGCAGCCCGCCATGGGCCGGGAGATGGACGCCGTGGACGTCGCCGCTGCGGCCGCCGCAGCCCTGGACGGCGCAGTCCTGCACGGCATGCCGCCGTCGCCCATCGTCGCCGACCTCACCCAGGGCGTGAGCGTGGGCGACCGGGCGGAGCCGACGCCGGTGCCCGCCGCGCGCCCCCAGCAGGAGAAGCTCCCGGTCGACTCCGTACCGGACCTGACGAAGGCCGCGCCGGAGGATTCCCGCGGGCTCCCGCCGCGGGCCGAGCAGCTCCAGCTCTCCGGCGACATCACCTACGCCCTGCCGTCCCTGGACCTCCTGGAGCGCGGCGGGCCCGGCAAGGCGCGCAGCGCCGCCAACGACGCCGTCGTCGCCTCGCTCACGAACGTCTTCACCGAGTTCAAGGTCGACGCGGCCGTCACCGGCTTCACCCGCGGCCCGACGGTCACCCGCTACGAGGTCGAGCTGGGTCCCGCCGTGAAGGTCGAGCGGATCACCGCGCTCGCCAAGAACATCGCGTACGCCGTCGCCAGCCCCGATGTGCGGATCATCAGCCCGATCCCCGGCAAGTCCGCGGTCGGCATCGAGATCCCCAACACCGACCGCGAGATGGTCAACCTCGGCGACGTGCTGCGCCTCGCGGCGGCCGCCGAGGACGACCACCCGATGCTGGTCGCGCTCGGCAAGGACGTCGAGGGCGGCTACGTGATGGCCAACATCGCGAAGATGCCGCACGTGCTGGTCGCCGGCGCCACCGGTTCCGGCAAGTCGTCCTGCATCAACTGCCTGATCACCTCGATCATGATGCGGGCCACCCCGGAGGACGTGCGCATGGTCCTGGTCGACCCCAAGCGGGTCGAGCTGACCGCGTACGAGGGCATTCCGCACCTGATCACCCCGATCATCACCAACCCCAAGCGGGCCGCGGAGGCGCTCCAGTGGGTGGTGCGCGAGATGGACCTGCGCTACGACGATCTCGCGGCTTTCGGTTTCCGGCACATCGACGACTTCAACGCGGCCATCCGGGACGGCAAGGTCAAGGCGCCCGAGGGCAGTGAACGCGAACTTCAGCCCTACCCGTATCTGCTGGTGATCGTCGACGAGCTGGCCGACCTGATGATGGTCGCGCCGCGCGACGTCGAGGACGCGATCGTGCGGATCACCCAGCTCGCCCGGGCGGCCGGCATCCACCTGGTGCTCGCCACCCAGCGGCCGTCCGTGGACGTCGTGACCGGTCTGATCAAGGCGAACGTGCCCTCCCGGCTCGCCTTCGCCACCTCCTCCCTCGCCGACTCGCGGGTCATCCTCGACCAGCCCGGCGCCGAGAAGCTGATCGGCAAGGGCGACGGTCTCTTCCTGCCGATGGGGGCGAACAAGCCGACGCGCATGCAGGGTGCGTTCGTGACCGAGGACGAGGTCGCGGCGGTCGTCCAGCACTGCAAGGACCAGATGGCGCCCGTCTTCCGGGAGGACGTCACGGTCGGCACGAAGCAGAAGAAGGAGATCGACGAGGACATCGGCGACGACCTCGACCTGCTGTGCCAGGCGGCGGAACTGGTCGTCTCCACGCAGTTCGGCTCCACCTCGATGCTCCAGCGAAAACTGCGCGTGGGCTTCGCCAAGGCGGGAAGGCTGATGGACCTCATGGAGTCGCGGAACATCGTCGGTCCGAGCGAGGGTTCGAAGGCTCGTGACGTTCTTGTGAAACCTGACGAACTGGACGGAGTGCTCGCCCTGATCCGTGGGGAGTCTCCTTCCTAGAGAAGTGTGCGGTTCCGGTTGGCCGTAGGAGTGGGCCGACCGGGTGTGTCCGCCCGCGTCGGGTGACGCGCCCGGAAGCCCGACCGTGACCGACTCGTAAGTGATCCGTGAGCAACCGTTTCCCGCCCGCGTACGTCAAGTTGAGGGAGGGGACAGGTACATGTCCCAGCATCAGGATGACCGGCCATTCTGATGGCGTACAAAGTCATACCGCCCGGTTGCCCCACCCTTTCGTAACCCCCCTAGACTGAACTTCCAGCACAGGTGGCTCAACGCTCGAAAGGCGCCCCCGTGTCCATCGGCAACTCCCCTGACGGCAACTCCCCCGAGGACGAGCGTCCGTTCGAAATCGATCGCGACGACGCCACGGCGTCGGAGCACGTCTCGATCGGCCGAGCCCTGCAGCAGGCGCGTATCGCGGCCGGGCTGACCGTCGACGACATCAGCAACGCCACCCGTGTCCGTGCCCCCATCGTGCAAGCGATCGAACAGGACAACTTCGCCCCCTGCGGCGGCGCGGTGTACGCCCGGGGGCACATTCGCACGCTCGCGCAGGCGGTGCATCTCGACCCGGCTCCGCTGCTGGAGCAGTTCGCCGCCGAGCACGGTGAACGCCGCAGCACTCCCACCCCGGCCACCCCGCTCTTCGAGGCGGAGCGCATCCGCCCCGAGCGGCGCGGGCCCAACTGGACCGCCGCCATGGTCGCGGCGATCGTCGCCGTGATCGGCTTCGTCGGCTTCACCGTGGTCAAGGGGTCCGACGGCGGGGACGGCGGCAAGACGCAGGTCGCCGAGGGCTCCAAGCCGTCGACCAGCAAGTCCGCCTCGCCCACGCCCAAGACCAGCAAGCCGGCCGAGCAGAAGCCCGAGCCGTCCGACAGTGCCATCGCGGCCGCACCCCGGGACAAGGTGACCGTCCAGGTGAGCGCCACCGACGGCCGCAGCTGGATCTCCGCCAAGGACCACAACGGCCGGACGATGTTCGACGGGCTGCTGGAGAAGGGCGACTCGCAGACCTTCCAGGACAAGGAGAAGATCGACCTGGTCCTCGGCGACGCGGGGGCCATAGAGCTGTACGTGAACGGCAAGAAGATCCAGGACGACTTCCAGCCCGGACAGGTCGAGCGTCTGACCTACACGCAGGGCGACCCCGTCGCGGGCTGACGGGACCCGCTCGGGCACCTGTGAGGTGCCCGAGCGGTACTGAACGGACAGGAACACACGGGGTTGGCCAAGATCGGCCAACCCCGTCGACGTGGGCCGTCAGCGGGACGAAGTAGTCTTGAGCCCATGCCTGAACGCCGTACCGTCGCACTCGTCACCCTTGGCTGCGCCCGTAACGAGGTGGACTCGGAGGAGCTCGCAGGCCGTTTGGAGGCGGACGGCTGGCAGCTCGTGGAGGACGCCGAGGCCGCCGACGTCGCGGTCGTGAACACCTGTGGCTTCGTCGAAGCCGCGAAGAAGGACTCCGTGGACGCCCTGCTGGAGGCCAACGACCTCAAGGGCCATGGGAGAACGCAGGCCGTCGTGGCGGTGGGCTGCATGGCCGAGCGATACGGCAAGGAACTCGCCGAGGCCCTCCCGGAGGCCGACGGCGTCCTCGGCTTCGACGACTACGCGGACATCTCCGACCGCCTCCAGACCATCCTGAACGGCGGCATCCACGCCTCCCACACCCCCCGCGACCGGCGCAAGCTGCTGCCGATCAGCCCGGCCGAGCGGCAGGAGTCCGCCGCGGCGGTCGCGCTGCCCGGACACGGGCCCGTGGACCTCCCCGAGGGCCTCGCCCCGGCCTCGGGCCCCCGCGCGCCACTGCGGCGCCGCCTGGACGGCTCTCCGGTCGCCTCGGTGAAGCTCGCCTCCGGCTGCGACCGGCGCTGCTCCTTCTGCGCCATCCCGTCCTTCCGCGGCTCCTTCATCTCACGCCGCCCGAGCGACGTGCTGAACGAAACGCGCTGGCTGGCCGAACAGGGCGTGACGGAGATCATGCTGGTCTCCGAGAACAACACCTCCTACGGCAAGGACCTGGGAGACATCCGTCTCCTGGAGTCCCTGCTGCCCGAGCTCGCGGACGTGGACGGCATCGAGCGTGTCCGCGTCAGCTACCTCCAGCCGGCGGAGATGCGGCCCGGACTGATCGATGTGCTGACCTCGACCCCGAAGGTCGCGCCCTACTTCGACCTGTCCTTCCAGCACTCGGCGCCCGACGTACTGCGCGCCATGCGCCGCTTCGGTGACACCGACCGCTTCCTCGAACTGCTGCACACCATCAGGAGCAAGGCCCCCGAGGCGGGCGTGCGGTCCAACTTCATCGTGGGCTTCCCCGGTGAGTCCGACGCCGACTTCGCCGAACTCGAGCGGTTCCTGAACGGTGCGCGGCTGGACGCCATCGGCGTCTTCGGCTACTCCGACGAGGAGGGCACCGAGGCCGCGACCTACGACAACAAGCTGGACGAGGACGTCGTGGCCGAGCGCCTGGCCCACATCTCCCAGCTGGCCGAGGAGCTGGTGTCCCAGCGCGCCGAGGAGCGCGTCGGTGAGACCCTGCAGGTGCTCGTGGAGTCGGTGGACGACGAGGACGGCGCCTACGGCCGCGCCGCGCACCAGGCGCCCGAGACGGACGGCCAGGTGCTGTTCACCGGGCGCGAGGGCCTGCGGGTCGGCCGTATGGTCGAGGCGAAGGTGGTCGGTACGGAGGGTGTCGATCTGGTGGCCGAGCCGCTCGCGGGTTCGCTCGGTCCTGAGGAGGCGGGCAGATGACGGGAATCCCGGCATCCGCGGCGGGTGGCTCCTCGGCCGCGCGTGGAGCATCCGGGCCGGGAGGCTCGGGGCCGCCCGGCCTGACCGGTGCAAGGGCGGCCAAGGGCTCGTCCGGCCAACAGGCGGCCAGGAACGACGCGGACACCTCCGGCGACCAGGAGGGCGCACGCCAGGCGCGAGGCGGCAAGCTGACGGCGGCCGCGGTCAACCAGGCCAGCGTCTGGAACGTCGCCAATCTTCTGACGATGCTCCGGCTGCTCCTCGTGCCGGGTTTTGTCGCGCTGATGCTGGCGGAGGGCGGTTACGACCCGGCCTGGCGCTCGCTCGCCTGGGCGGCCTTCGCCATCGCCATGATCACCGACCTCTTCGACGGGCATCTGGCCCGCACGTACAACCTCGTCACGGACTTCGGGAAGATCGCCGACCCGATCGCCGACAAGGCGATCATGGGTGCGGCGCTGATCTGTCTGTCCGGGCTCGGGGACCTGCCGTGGTGGGTGACGGTGGTGATCCTCGGGCGTGAGCTCGGCATCACACTGCTCCGCTTCCTGGTGATCCGCTACGGAGTCATTCCGGCGAGCCGTGGCGGCAAGCTGAAGACGCTGACGCAGGGAGTGGCCGTCGGCATGTATGTGCTGGCGCTCACAGGCTGGCTCGCGACGCTGCGGTACTGGGTGATGGCCGCCGCGATCGTACTGACCGTCGTCACCGGACTCGACTATGTGAGACAGGCCATCGTGCTGCGCAGGCGCGGGATCGCGGAGCGACGGGCGGCGCCCGAGGAGGCCCAGGGGTGAACCACCCGGCCGCCGAGATCGTGCGACTACTCACAGTGAGAGGCGAGACGCTCGCCGTCGCCGAGTCGCTGACCGGTGGCCTGGTGGCCGCGGAGATCACGGCGGTGGCCGGGGCCTCCCGGGTCTTCCGGGGTTCCGTGACCGCCTACGCCACGGATCTGAAGCGGGACGTCCTTGGGGTCGACGCCACCCTTCTGGAGGCACGCGGAGCGGTGGATCCGCAGGTCGCGGCGCAGATGGCGGCCGGTGTGCGCAAGGCGCTCGATGCCGACTGGGGGCTTGCGACGACCGGTGTGGCCGGGCCGGACCCCCAGGACGGGCAGCCGGTCGGCACGGTCTTCGTCGCGGTGCACGGGCCGTTCGAAGAGGTTTCCGACGAACTCGGTGGCGGCAAAGTGGTCTCGCTGCGGTTGAACGGCGACCGCGCGGAAATCCGTATGGAGAGTGTACGGAGCGTGCTCGCACTGCTCCTCAGGGAGCTTGCGGGCGAACAGACTGGGAATGAGCGGGCACAGGATACGGAACAGAACGGGGGGACTTGATGTTTGCAGCCCTGAGTGAACACAACAGCGCTCCCCGCACGGCCGCGGCGCGAGGCGGTACGGTGGGGCGTGAAGGATGCGGTTTCGCGGTCCGAGGAGGGAGCCACCGATGATTCTGCTCCGTCGCCTGCTGGGTGACGTGCTGCGTCGGCAGCGCCAGCGCCAGGGCCGTACTCTGCGCGAAGTCTCCTCGTCCGCCCGAGTTTCTCTCGGCTATCTCTCCGAGGTGGAGCGGGGGCAGAAGGAGGCGTCCTCCGAGCTGCTCTCCGCGATCTGCGACGCGCTGGACGTACGGATGTCCGAGCTCATGCGGGAAGTGAGCGACGAGCTCGCGCTCGCCGAGCTGGCACGGTCGGCTGCGGCACCCGAACCGGTGCCCGCACCGGTACGTCGTCCCATGCTCAACTCCGTGTCCGTCGCCGGTGTCCCACCGGAACGGGTCACGATCAAGGCGCCTGCCGAGGCAGTGGACGTGGTCGCCGCCTGATACTCACTCGCGTGGGTGGGTGAGGTGGCAACGTGTGAAAGAGCCCTGGCCAGAGCCTCTCCGGGAGACCGGAGAGGCCGGGCCGGGGCTCTCGCGCGTCCGGGTGCCGTCACCCGGCGCGTTCCTCCGGTGAGCGGCGCGCGAGCCGGGTTTGTGCTTCCGCCGCCCGTGTGAGGGCCGTGCGGCCATCCGGCCCCGTTTGCCGCGCCCCGACGGTGCGGCCATGGTGGAAGGACGGGGGGCTCGGGGCCACACGAACGCATGCGGAGGATGCCGATGTACGTCGTGAAGAGCCCGCTGTCCGACACGGACCTCAAAATCGTCTCGGAGGCGCTGCAGGGAGCCCTGGTCGATCTGGTCGACCTCTCCCTGGTGGCGAAGCAGGTGCACTGGAACGTGATCGGACCGCGCTTCCGCTCCATCCACCTGCAACTCGACGAGGTCGTGGACAGTGCACGCCGGCACTCCGACACCGTCGCGGAACGGTCCTCGGCCCTGGGGGTCCCGCCCGACGGGCGGGCCCCGACGGTCGCCCAGGGCAGTGGCATCGGCTCTGTGCCCCAGGGCTGGGTCAAGGACACGGATGCGGTGGGCACGCTGGTGGCCGCCCTGGGGGCGGTGATCGGAGCCATGCGCGAACGGGTGGTCGCCACCGCCGAGGCCGACCCTGTGAGTCAGGACATATTCCTGGGGATCACCGCGGACCTCGAGAAGCACCACTGGATGTTCCAGGCGGAGAACGGGTGAACGCGGGGCACCGTGGTGCTCCGCACACCGGTGGGGCCGGTGGTGGGGGAGGGTGGGCGCGGGGTGCGCCCCGTGCGACAGACGCCGGGGGCATGCGCTGGTGCCGGTGCGCCTGTGTGCCGCTGGTGCGCCCTCCTCAGCCGCGACAGGCCGGTCTAGGGTCTGGTTCCTCGGGTTGGAGGTGACGACCATGGCGAGGCCCACGGCGCGCTGGGGGGCTGCGCTGGCGCTGGGCGCGCTGTGGTGGTGGGGAGTGCTCCGACTCGTGCTGGCACCCGATGCGGGGGTGCTGGAGGGGGCGGTCGCGACCGGGGGATGGGGACTGAGTCTGCTGCCGGTGCACTGTGTGCCGAAGTCCCGGGCCGAGGGGGCGGCCGGGTCGGACCAGTGGGCCCGGTCCTGGCGACGGTGGCGTACCGCATGGGGGCGCGGGAGGGGTACGCAGTCCCGCTGAGAGGGTGGGGCGCGGACGGGACCGGTGGGATCGTGCCCGGGGGTGTTCAGGGGACCCCCGGAGGGGTCGGCTGCCGGCCCGGCCGCGCCGCACCGCCCACGGGGTGTCACCAGGGCATCGCGACGCCGCCGTTCGGGCGGAGGATCTGGCCCGTGGTGAACGATGCCGCGTCGGAGGCCAGATGCAGGACCGCGTGGGCGATGTCCTCCGGTTCCCCGACCCGGCCGAGAGGCGACAGGCGCGTCATGAACGCCTCCGTCTGTGACTGTCCTTCCCCGTGACGGGCGGTCATCGGCGTACGGGTCCAGCCGGGCGCCACCGCGTTGACCCGGATGCCGTGCCGCCCGACCTCGGCCGCGAGCGTTTTTGTCATCTGCACCACAGCGGCCTTCGCCACGCCGTAGCAGAGCAGCCCGGGACCGCCGGTGTCGACGGCGCTCGAGGCCATCGTGACGATGCTGCCGCGTGTGCCGTCCGCGATCATGCGCAGTGCGGCCTCCTGGCAGGCGTGCAGCACGCCCTTGAAGTTGACGGCCAGGACCCGGTCGAGGTCCTCGTCCCGCGTCTCCAGCACCGGACTGCTGTGCATGATGCCGGCGACGGCCGCCATGATGTCGAGGCCCTCGCAGGACGCGACCGCGCGTTTGAGGTGCGCACGGTCGGTCACATCGAGGTGGTGGGTGCGCGCCGCGCCCCCTCGGTCCTTGATCAGGATCGCGGTCCCGTGCAGGCCCTGTGCGTCCTGGTCCGCACAGTGCACGGTGGCGCCCGCCTCCGCGAGCAGCACGGCCGAGGCGCGGCCGATGCCGCTGGCGGCGCCGGTGACGAATGCGGTGCGTCCGCTGAGGTCGTACGCCGCGACGGCCATGACAGCGACGGTACGAGTGTTTCTGACGGGTCGTCAATTGGTTGTGCGGGGTGGGGTGCTGTGACGGCCGGCAGGCCCGTGCGACGGGGACGGAGCCGGACCGCGCTGGCAGACCGGACACCAGTAGGTGGGACGGTCGCGGGAGCCGTCGCCCTGATCGGCCACCCTGACGGGAGCGCCGCAGCGGGCGCACGGGCGCGGGGCACGGCCGTAGACGAAGAGGTTCTGCTCGCGCCGCCCTGTGGTGTTGCGGGCGGGGCGGTCGCGATTGGCCTCCAGGAGCCGCTTGGCGAGATCGGGGAGGCGGGACGCGTACTCGGCCGGAAGATCGCCGACGGCGAGCCAGGGGGTCACCCGGAGCAGGAAGCACAGCTCGCTCTTGTAGACATTGCCGATCCCGGCCAGATTGCGCTGGTCGAGCAGGGCCTCACCCAGCGGGCGGGCGGGGTCGCTCAGCAGGTTCTCCAGCGCCCTCTCGGGATTCCAGTCCGGGCCGAGGAGATCGGGACCGAGATGGCCCACCGCGCGGTGCTCGTCCACGGTGCGCAGCAGCTCCAGGACGGGCAGCCGGTAGCCGACGGCGGTGCGATCGCCGGTGCTGAGGATCGCCCGGATCTGGTGGGCGGGGCCGCCGCTCCAGCGCTGCCCGGGTGTGTAGACCTTCCACACGCCGTCCATCCTCAGATGCGAGTGCAGGGTGAGCCCGCCCTCGACCCGGGTCAGGAGGTGCTTGCCGCGTGCGGTGACGTCCAGGACGGTACGGCCGGTCAGGTCGGCGGTGGCGTACCTGGGCACGCGGAGGTCGGAACGGGTCAGCACCTTTCCCGCGAGCGCACCGTGCAGACGCTTCGCGGCTTGGTGGACGGTGTCGCCTTCGGGCATGGGACAAGGGTGACACGCCGGGGAGGTGGGGCGGAGGGTGCCCGCACGGAGGTACGGGCCGTCTCCGTCGCCCCGCCGCGGCCTCCGTGCCGACGTGTCATGCCCGGATCCGCAGTCCTCTTGGCGTCGCGATGAAGCCGACTCCCTCCAGCACCACGCCGAACGGGGACGAAAGGGCCGGGGCGCCGTTGACGCGTTCCACCGTGACCGTGCCGAGCGAGCCCGCCTTTGCGGCCGTGCCCAGCGCCTCGGCGGCGGCGCGCACCCGGGGGTCCTCCGTCGCCCTGGCATCCGGCTCGGACGGCCAGACCAGGAGGGTCTTGCCACCCCGCTCCATGTAGAGCGCCAGCTCACCGTCGACGAGCACCACCAGCGAACCCGCTTTGCGCCCCGGCTTGTGTCCCGCGCCGTCCGGTGGCTCCGGCCACGACAGCGCCGCGCCGTACGCGTTCGCCGGGTCGGCGGCCGCCAGGACCACGGTCCGGGCCTGGCCCGTGGGGCGGCCGCGGTGCGGCGGAAGACCCGGCCCGTACGGCGCGTAGGGAGCGCGAGGGCCCGGTCCCGTGGCGGAGGGGCCGGAGCCCGAGCGGGGGCCACCGAAGCCCGGAGCGGACAACGGGTCCCGGCCGATCGCGTCCGGGTCGAAGACATCGCCGAACGGGTCGTCCAAGCCGTCGGCGCCGGGGCCGTCGGGATCCGGAGCGCCGGCGGGATCGAAGCCGTATGGATGCGCGGCCGTCTCGGGGAAGCCGTTGGCGAAGCCGTTTCCGGCGGGGGGCGCCCCGGGAGCGCCGGGCAACGGCTCGCCCCGCTCGCGTGCGTTCGCCACGGCGCGCAGCCGGTCCACCGCGCCGTCCATCGCGAACTGCGCCGCACCGAGACCCTCGACCACATAACCGCGCCGGGCCTGACCGCTCTCCTCGAAGGCGGACAGCACGCGGTACACGGCCGAGAAGCCGCCCTCCACGCCCTCCGCCGCCACCGCGCCGCGGGTCACCACGCCGTGCCGGTCCAGCAGCGTCCGGGCCAGGGCGTGGGCACGGACGGTGGTGTCCGCCTCGCGGGCGGGCAGCAGCGACCAACGGCCCGCCACGGTCGGAGGGCCGGTACGGGACTGGGGTCGGGCGGCGGCCGTCAGCGAGCCGTACCGTCCGCGTGGCACCGTGCGCTTGGCGCGGTGGGCCGTGGAGCCCGCGGTGCGGCCCGAGCCGAGCAACGACCGCATCGGTGCGAGCGTGTCGTTCGTGAGCCGTCCCGACCAGGCCAGGTCCCAGATCACGTCGGCCAGTTGAGGATCTGTCGCGTCCGGGTGCGTCGTGGCGCGGACCTGGTCGGCGATCTGACGGAAGAACAGGCCGTAACCGCCGGAGAGGGCATCGAGGACGGACTGGTGGAGCGCCGTCAGCTCCAGGGGGTGAGGAGGCGGCAGCAGCAGGGGCGCGGCATCCGCCAGATACAGCGAGACCCAGCCGTCCTTGCCGGGCAGTGCACCGGCGCCCGCCCACACCACCTCGCCGGCGGCCGTGAGCTCGTCCAGCATCGCGGGCGTGTAGTTCGAGACCCGGGACGGCAGGACGATCTTCTCCAGGGCGGACGCGGGAACGGACGCGCCCTGCAACTGTTCGATCGCGCGCACCAGGCCGTCGATGCCGCGCAGTCCGTGTCCGCTGCCCACGTGTTGCCACTGCGGCAGGAACTGCGCGAGCGCGGCCGGAGGCACGGGCTCCAGTTCGTGCCTCAACGCCGCCAGGGAACGGCGCCGCAGCCTGCGCAGCACCGTCGCGTCGCACCACTCCTGGCCGATCCCCGCCGGGTGGAACTCGCCCTGGACGATCCGCCCCGACGCCGCCAGCCGCTGCAGTGCGCCCTCGGTCACGGCCACCCCGAGGCCGAACCGCGCGGCAGCCGTGGCCGATGTGAAGGGTCCGTGGGTGCGGGCGTAGCGCGCGAGGAGGTCGCCGAGGGGATCCTTGACCGGCTCGGTGAAGGCTTCCGGGACTCCCACCGGCAGCGCCGTGCCCAACGCGTCGCGCAACCGGCCCGCGTCCTCCACGGCCGCCCAGTGATCGGTGCCGGCGATCCGGACCTTGATCGCGCGGCGGGCGGCGGCCAGATCCGCGGCCCAGTGCGCGTCGGCGCCCCGCTCCACCAGCTCCGCCTCGGTGAGCGGGCCGAGCAGCCGCAGCACGTCCGCGACCGACTCGACGTCCTTGACGCGCCGGTCTTCGGTGAGCCACTGAAGCTCGCGCTCCAGCTCGGTCAGCACCTCGGCGTCGAGCAGCTCGCGCAGCTCCGCCTGGCCCAGCAGCTCGGCCAGCAGCCGGGAGTCCAGCGACAGGGCGGCGGCCCGGCGCTCGGCGAGCGGGGAGTCCCCCTCGTAGAGGAACTGCGCGACGTATCCGAACAGAAGTGAGCGGGCGAAGGGGGACGGTTCGGGGGTGGTGACCTCGACGAGCCGCACCTTGCGGGACTCGATGTCGCCCATCAGCTCGACCAGCCCCGGGACGTCGAACACGTCCTGGAGGCATTCGCGGACCGCTTCCAGGACGATCGGGAACGAGCCGAACTCGCTCGCCACCTGGAGCAGTTGGGCCGCGCGCTGACGCTGCTGCCACAGCGGGGTGCGCCGGCCCGGGTTGCGGCGCGGCAGCAGCAGCGCGCGGGCCGCGCACTCCCGGAACCGGGAGGCGAACAGCGCCGAGCCGCCCACCTGGTCGGTGACGACCTGGTCCACCTCGCCCTTGTCGAAGGCCACGTCCGCCGCCCCGACGGGTGCCTGCTCGGCGTCGTACTCCGTACCGGCCTTCAGCGGCTCCTGGTCGAGCAGGTCCAGGCCCATCAGATCGGCGTCCGGCAGGCGCAGCACGATGCCGTCGTCGGCGTGCATGACCTGGGCGTCCATGCCGTAGCGCTCGGACAGCCGGGCGCCCAGCGCGAGCGCCCAGGGTGCGTGGACCTGGGCGCCGAACGGGGAGTGCACCACGACCCGCCAGTCGCCCAGCTCGTCACGGAACCGCTCGACGACGATCGTACGGTCGTCCGGGATGTGGCCGCAGGCCTCGCGCTGCTCGTCCAGGTAGGCGAGCACATTGTCCGCGGCCCAGGCGTCGAGGCCCGCGGACACCAGTCGCAGCCGCGCGTCCTCCTTCGACAGCGAGCCCACCTCGCGCAGGAACGTGCCCACCGCCCGGCCCAGCTCCAGCGGCCGGCCGAGCTGGTCGCCCTTCCAGAACGGCAGCCGGCCGGGGACGCCGGGAGCGGGGGAGACCAGGACCCGGTCGCGGGTGATGTCCTCGATCCGCCAGGAACTGGTGCCCAGCGTGAACACGTCCCCGACCCGGGACTCGTACACCATCTCCTCGTCCAGCTCGCCGACCCGCCCGCCGCCCTTCTTCGGGTCGGCCCCGGCCAGGAAGACCCCGAAGAGACCGCGGTCCGGGATCGTGCCGCCCGAGGTGACGGCGAGACGCTGCGCGCCGGGGCGGCCGGTGATCGTGCCGGCGACCCGGTCCCACACCACACGCGGCCGCAGCTCCGCGAAGGCGTCGGAGGGGTAGCGTCCCGCGAGCATGTCCAGCACCGCCGTGAACGCCGACTCGGGCAGCGAGGCGAAGGGGGCCGCCCGCCGGACCGTCGCAAGGAGGTCGTCGAACTGCCAGGAGTCGAGGGAGGTCATGGCGACGAGTTGCTGTGCGAGCACGTCCAGCGGGTTCGCCGGGACCTTCAGCGACTCGATGGAGCCGGACCGCATCCGCTCGGTCACCACGGCGGCCTGGACGAGATCGCCGCGGTACTTGGGGAAGACCACACCGGTGGACACTGCGCCGACCTGGTGTCCCGCGCGGCCCACGCGCTGCAGACCGGAGGCCACGGAGGGCGGCGACTCGACCTGGACGACCAGGTCCACCGCGCCCATGTCGATGCCCAGCTCGAGGCTGGAGGTGGCGACGACGGCGGGCAGCCGGCCCGCCTTGAGGTCCTCCTCGACGACGGCCCGCTGCTCCTTGGAGACCGAGCCGTGGTGGGCGCGCGCGAGCACCGGGGGCGCGCCCTGCGCCGCACCCGAGCCGCCCATCAGCTGTGCCGGCGAGTGGTGCTCCTCCAGCGGCTCTCCGGTCGCCCGCTCGTACGCGATCTCGTTGAGCCTGTTGCACAGCCGCTCCGCGAGACGGCGGGAGTTGGCGAACACGATCGTGGAGCGGTGGGCCTGGACCAGGTCCGCGATCCGTTCCTCGACGTGCGGCCAGATGGAGGGGCGCTCCTTGCCCTCGCCGCCGTCGCTGACGGGGGAGCCGCCCAGCTCGCCCAGGTCCTCGACGGGAACGACGACCGACAGGTCGAACTCCTTGCCGGACTCGGGCTGGACGATCTCCACCTTGCGGCGGGGGGAGAGGAAGCGGGCCACCTCGTCCACCGGGCGCACGGTGGCGGACAGGCCGATGCGGCGGGCGGGCCGGGGCAGCAACTCGTCGAGCCGCTCCAGCGAGAGCGCCAGATGGGCGCCGCGCTTGGTGCCCGCCACGGCGTGCACCTCGTCCAGAATCACCGTCTCCACGCCGGTCAGCGCGTCGCGCGTGGCGGACGTCAGCATCAGGAAGAGCGACTCGGGCGTGGTGATCAGGATGTCCGGCGGGCGCGTGGCCAGCGCCCGGCGGTCGGCGGCCGGGGTGTCGCCCGAGCGGATCCCCACCTTCACCTCCGGCTCGGGCAGGCCGAGCCGCACCGACTCCTGGCGGATCCCCGTGAGCGGACTGCGCAGGTTTCGCTCCACGTCGACCGCGAGGGCCTTCAGCGGGGACACGTACAGCACGCGGCAGCGTTTCCGGGGGTCGGCGGGCGGCGGCACGGAGGCCAGCTGGTCGAGCGCGGCGAGGAACGCGGCCAGTGTCTTGCCGGAGCCGGTCGGGGCGACCACCAGCACGTCCGAACCCTCGCCGATGGCGCGCCACGCCCCGGCCTGGGCCGCGGTGGGCGCGGAGAACGCCCCCGTGAACCAGTCGCGGGTCGCGGGGGAGAAGCCGTCGAGGGCCGGATGCGCGGGACTGGGCATGCGTCCATCCTGCACCCGTCCACTGACAACCACTCCGACCTGCGCAAACGTGGTGCGTGAGGGATGCGTTCCGGTCCGGTCCGCATCGGGCGTGCCGCAGAATGGGGCCATGGCGGGTTCCGGGGAGAGGGCACGGCACTGGCAGTACGAGGAACTGCCCGGTGTCGACCTGCTGCGAGCCCGCTACATCCACAAGAGCTTCGTACGGCACACGCACGAGCACTTCGTGATCGCGGCCATCGCCGACGGCGTCGAGGTCTTCCACCACGGCGGCTCCGACCAGTACGCGGGCCCGGGCGCCCTGGCGCTCGTCAACCCCGACACCCCGCACACGGGCCGGGCCGGCAGCCCCGAGGGCTGGCGGTACGGAGCCGTCTACCCCTTGCCGGGGCTGGTGGCCGAGATCGCCGCGGCGACCACGGTCATCCGTGGGACGCCAGGCTTCGCCAGTCCTGTGCTGGAGGACCCCTATGCGGTCGGTCTGGTCCACGAGGTGCTCAGGGCCGCCGACGAGGGGAACGCACTCGCCGCCGACACGCTGCTGCGGGTCGCCGTGACCCGGCTGCTGCGCCTGAACGGCGGACCGATGCCGCAGCGCACCCCGCGCGGTGCGGGTGCCCGGGCGGCGGCACGCGCGCGTGCGGTGCTCGAGGAGCGGATGACCGAGCCCCCGACTCTGGAGCGGTTGGCGGCCGACCTCGGCACCAGCCCCTTCGCGCTGTTGCGTGCCTTCCGCGACGCCTACGGCATGCCGCCGCACACCTGGCTGACCGACGCCCGGGTCCGCCGGGCCCGGCGCCTTCTGGACTCCGGAGTCGCCCCCGCCGCAGCGGCCGTCGCCGTCGGATTCACCGACCAGCCTCACCTCAACCGCCACTTCACCCGGATCGTGGGGGTGCCGCCCGGGTCGTACCAGCGCGAGCGCAGACGTGACGATCAAGGGGCCACGGGGCGCAAGAACGTACAAGACGTCCGTCACGGGTCGGCCGTACCGTCCGCGGCGTGGCAGAACAAACCGCACGAGCGGACATACACAGCCAAGACGTTGGAAAACCGGACGCGGCGGTCGTTCGTGACGCCCTCGGAGTCGGGGTCGCCGTAGGGCTGTCCGGCTTCGCCTTCGGAGTGACCTCGGCCGGCAGCGGCCTCACGCTGCTGCAGACCTGTGCGCTCAGCCTGCTGGTGTTCACCGGCGCCTCGCAGTTCGCCCTGGTGGGCGCCCTCGCGGCCGGCGGCAGCCCGTTCACTGCGGCCGCCGGCGCCTTCTTCCTGGGGGTGCGGAACGCGTTCTACGGGCTGCGTCTGTCGCAGTTGCTCGCTCTGCCGCGGGCCGTGCGCCCGCTGGCCGCTCAGTGGGTCATCGACGAGACCACCGCCGTCGCGCTCGCCCAGCCGACCCGGCGGAGCGTGCGGATCGGATTCACCGTCACCGGGCTCACCCTCTACGTGCTCTGGAACCTGACCACGCTCCTGGGGGCCGTCGGCGCACGTGCCATCGGGGACACAGGCGCATGGGGTCTGGACGCCGCCGGTCCCGCCGTGTTCCTTGCGCTGCTCGCGCCGATGCTGAAGACCACCACCGAGCGTGCCGTCGCCGGTGCCGCCGTGGTCCTGGGGCTCGGTCTGCTGCCGGTGCTGCCCGCCGGCGTGCCGGTCCTGGTGGCTGCGCTGGCGGCCCCGGCCGTCCTCTGGGCGGAGGGACGCCGGCGCGGGGCGGGACCCGTGGCCCGGGCCGCCGACGACGTACCGTACGAACAGGGGGAGGACCGTTGAACGTCTGGATCGCGATCGGTGTCACCGCGGTCGGCTGCTACGTCGTCAAGCTCACCGGCCTTCTCGTGCCGGCGGGCTTCCTGGAGAAGCCGCTCGTGCGGCGGCTGGCGGCCCTGCTGCCCGTGGCCCTGCTGGCCGCCCTCACGGCCCAGCAGACCTTCGCCGACGGCCGTTCCCCGGTGCTGGACGCCCGGGCCGCGGGGCTCGCAGCAGCGGCCGTGGCCCTGCTGCTGCGCGCCCCCTTCCTGCTCGTCGTCGCCGCGGCCGTCGTGGTGACGGCGGGAGTGCGGGCGATGGCGGGCTGAACGGCCGCCGGGGCAGCACGCACCCGGAGCACGGGACCCCGCGGGGGCGCGCGTGCCAGGGCCCTGCGCCGTCAGTCGATGGGCCGTCCGTATGCCCGCAGGGTGCGCAGGGCCTCGATGGTCACCATGGGGCGGCACTCCAGCGCGGTACCCGGGGCCCAAGCGCGCCACCGGATCGGCCAGCCGCCGTCCGCCTGCTGTTCGGCCGCGAGCAGGTCGAGTGAGCGGGCCATCTCCTCGTCGGTGAACCAGGCCCGCGCCACGGAGTCGGGGGCACGCGCGAAGTCGTGGGGGAAGTGGTGCTCGCCCGGCGCGTATCCGGACGCGACCGGGTAGGCGTCGAGGCGGTCCGGGTCCAGGACCGCGAGCCGCTGCGCCCGCACCAGGCGGCCCAGCCGCTCGGCCGCCGCCTGCGCGCGCACGCGGTCGGGCGCCGAGTCCAGGAAGGCCACGGCCGCCTCGATCTCGTAGGGATGGGACTTCTCCAGGGATTCGACCGCCTGCCAGCAGAAGTCGGTGGCCCGGAACAGCCACGCGTGCCACACCTCGTTGCGGTGCAGCAGGCCCACCACGGGAGCGGTCGCCAGGAGGTCGCTCGCGGGATCGTCGACGATCGGCAGGAAGGGCGCCGCCGGATAGCCCCGCTGACCGGGGTGGATCGCCGGCAGAGCGCCGTCCGGCGTCGCCACCGCGGTCAGATAGCGGCACACCCGCTCCGCACGCCGCCCGCCGCAGCGCCCGATGGAGTCGAGGACGCGCAGCGCGTGCATGGTGTGCAGGGGCTGGCTGAACGGTCCGCGCAGATCCGGTTCGAGGGCGTGACCGTAGCCCTCGTCCTCGTTGCGGTAGGCGGTCAGCGCGGACTCCACCGGGTCGGCGCCGCCGGCGAGGAAGTGGTACTCGAAGCGCCGCTGCTCCAGTACGCGAGCGGTGAGCCAGACGAAGTGCTCGGCGCGGGACAGCGGTGAGCGCGCCGAGGGCGTCGTGGGGAGTGGGGATGCTCCGGTTACGGCCATGGCTCAGACCGTAGGGCGCACAGCGGTCCCGGAAAGCGGTCACCGGCCGGGCCCACTCTCAGGAGCGGGATACTGAGTGCATGCGGTTGACGGTCTTCTGGCAGCGGATGGCGGATCACTTCGGTGAGACCTACGCCGACACCTTCGCGCGCGACCACGTCATGGCGGAGCTCGGGGGGCGCACGGTGCATCAGGCACTGGACGCCGGATGGGAGGCCCGGGACGTGTGGCGCGCGGTGTGCACGGCTGTGGAAATTCCCCACGAGAAGCGCTGAAAGGCCACGACGATCCGTAACGATTCCCCGATCGACGGTGGAGTGGGCGAGACTTGCCCCGTGCCACCCACAGACGAGACCGCGCAGGTCCCTCAGCAGGATTCACCGCTCGGTACGACTCCGCCCCGCCCCCCGGCGGCTGGCGGCGCCGCGCCGAGCGGCCGCATGCCGCGCTGGCTGCCGCGCGCCATGGTGCTGGCGCTCGCCCTCGTCGCCGCGTTCCAGCTCGGCAGCTGGGCGTTCCACCAGGTCACCGGCCTGCTGATCAACATTCTGATCGCCTTCTTCCTGGCGCTCGCCATAGAGCCCGCGGTGAGCTGGATGGCCGCACACGGCATGCGCAGGGGGCTGGCCACCTTCCTGGTGTTCCTCGGGCTTGCGATCGCGGTGGCCGGGTTCGTCACCCTGCTCGGTTCGATTCTCGCGGGCCAGATCATCAAGATGATCGAGGGCTTCCCGGGCTACCTCGACTCGGTCATCAACTGGATCAACTCCACGTTCCACAGCGAGCTCAGACGTGTGGACGTACAGGACAGCCTGGTCCACTCCGACTGGCTCAGGAAGTACGTCCAGAACAGCGCCACCGGTGTCCTGGACGTCTCCGCGCAGGTGCTGGGCGGTCTCTTCCAGTTGCTGACGATCACGCTGTTCTCGTTCTACTTCGCCGCCGACGGACCGCGGCTGCGCCGCGCCCTGTGCTCCGTGCTGCCGCCCGCGCGGCAGGCCGAGGTGCTGCGTGCGTGGGAGATCGCCGTCAACAAGACGGGCGGTTACCTCTACTCACGCGGCCTGATGGCGCTGATCTCGGGCATCGCCCACTACGTCCTGCTGGAGGCGCTGGGCATTCCGTACGCGCCCGTGCTCGCCGTCTGGGTCGGTCTGGTCTCGCAGTTCATCCCCACCATCGGCACGTATCTCGCCGGGGCCCTGCCGATGCTGATCGCCTTCACCGTGGATCCCTGGTACGCGCTGTGGGTGCTGATCTTCGTCGTGGTCTACCAGCAGTTCGAGAACTACATGCTGCAGCCCAAGCTGACCGCCCGGTCCGTGGACATCCATCCCGCGGTCGCCTTCGGGTCGGTCATCGCGGGCACCGCCCTCCTCGGTGCGGTGGGCGCCCTGATCTCCATCCCCGCGGTCGCCACGCTGCAGGCGTTCCTCGGGGCGTACGTGAAGCGGTACGCCGTGACGGACGATCCCCGGGTCCAGGGACACCGGACACCACGGGCCTCGAGCGGTCTCACCACGCGACTGCGGCAACTGCTGCGCGGCTGACGGCGCGAGGTCGTCGCCCGGCGGGGATCACCAGGTGAGCCCCGCCCGGATCCCCGCCACGAGCACCGCGGCCGCATAGGCGCCGACCGCCGCGTACAGGACCCGCTGCCTGGCGACCTCGCTCCAGGAGGTGCGCGCGAGCAGCAGTACCAGGACGGGCAGCACCAGCACGGCGTGCAGGCTCACCCCGTGCAGCGGCTTGAGCGACGCCGTGGAGTCGTACGCCGCCTGCTGGTGTCCGGTGCGGGACAGCACCACCCCGCGCGCGATCATCGCGGCGCCGGAGAGCAGTGCGACCATCAGGATCGCGAACCCGGAGCGCAGTGCGAGCGCCATGCCCGGGGGGCCGCCGGGACGGCGCCGGAACGCCGCGGCGGCGAACGCCGAGAGGACGACGACCAGGACGCCGCCGCCGACCGCGAGTGTCATCGCGACCGCGGTGTCGAAGGGCGTCTCGGTGTTGAGGTGGGACGGCACGCGGCGCCACGCCTGAAGGGTGATCCCGGCGACCTCCACGACGCAGTCGGCGGCGAACACCACCAGGAGGGCGGCGCGCCGCCGCGCGCCGATCCGCAGGTACGAGGTCACCCAGGTGACCGCGATCAGGGTCAGTCCGAAGGACAGTCCGAACGTGACGGGCTTGCGCCAGGAGACGGGTCCGTACCAGGGGCCGCCGTCGACGAGGAACACCACCAGATGCACCAGGCCGGACAGACACAGGAAGACGCCGGTCGCGACGCACAGACGCTCGGCCCGGCTCATACCGGACACCCCGGACGGCACGAGCGCCCGCCGCTCCGGTGCGAGGGATGCCGCCATCAGGCCGGGGCCCCCTTCATGAGGAGTGCGGTGTCCCCGGCGAGGCCGGGACGGGCGACGCGCCCCACGACGGTGGGGACGACGGGCAGGCCGTCTTCCGAGGGGAGACGCCCGCCGGTGTCCCGGCCCCCCGGCGCGCCCACCGCGACGGGCGGACCGGCGGGGTAGGGCCCGGCCGTCGGGCGGCTCGCGGTCCGGTCGGGCGGGTCGGCCGCCACGAGCGGGACGGCGAGGCGGGCGGGTACGACGGGGCGGCCGGTGCCGTCGGCGATGCGGCCCCCCGCCGGCGAGGCGGGCGGGGGCGGTGCGGTCGGTGCCGCGGTCGCGGCGGCGGGACGGCCCGTCCCGCGGTTGTGCGGGGGGATCCTGTCGTTCTCCATGCGCCAAGCCTGGCGAGAGCGGCCCGGCCGGTCGTCCGCCGGCCGGAGGCACCCGCCGTACGCCGTCGGGAGTACCGCGAAAACCGGGTCGCCGTCGGACCCCGAACGTAGTCTCGGTGGTGCCGGGTTGTGCGCTTGACACGAAATTCGAACATCCATTCTTATGGAAGCTCCGGCGGGGTTCTCGACGGGGATTCCGACATGGATTCACGGAGAAGTGCCCGAGTTATCCACAGGCCGGACGGGCGTCGGGGCGCATTGTCAGTGGCAGGCGTTAGCGTCTTTGACGTGAAGCGATCGACTCAAGCAAACCGGGTGGAACCCATGGCAGGAACCGACCGCGAGAAGGCTCTCGATGCCGCGCTCGCACAGATTGAACGGCAATTCGGCAAGGGCGCGGTCATGCGCATGGGCGAGCGGTCGAGGGAGCCCATCGAGGTCATCCCGACCGGGTCGACCGCGCTCGACGTGGCCCTCGGTGTCGGTGGACTGCCGCGCGGCCGTGTGGTGGAGATCTACGGGCCGGAGTCCTCCGGTAAGACGACCCTCACCCTGCACGCGGTGGCGAACGCTCAGAAGGCCGGCGGACAGGTCGCCTTCGTGGACGCCGAGCACGCCCTCGACCCCGAGTACGCGCGCAAGCTGGGCGTCGACATCGACAACCTGATCCTCTCCCAGCCGGACAACGGCGAACAGGCGCTGGAGATCGTGGACATGCTCGTCCGCTCCGGCGCGCTCGACCTCATCGTCATCGACTCCGTCGCCGCGCTCGTCCCGCGGGCGGAGATCGAGGGCGAGATGGGCGACAGCCACGTGGGTCTGCAGGCCCGGCTGATGAGCCAGGCCCTGCGGAAGATCACCAGCGCGCTCAACCAGTCCAAGACCACGGCGATCTTCATCAACCAGCTGCGCGAGAAGATCGGCGTGATGTTCGGCTCCCCCGAGACCACGACGGGTGGCCGCGCGCTGAAGTTCTACGCCTCGGTGCGTATCGACATCCGCCGCATCGAGACCCTGAAGGACGGCACGGAGGCGGTCGGCAACCGCACGCGCTGCAAGGTCGTGAAGAACAAGGTCGCCCCGCCCTTCAAGCAGGCCGAGTTCGACATCCTCTACGGGCAGGGCATCAGCCGCGAGGGCGGTCTGATCGACATGGGCGTCGAGCACGGCTTCGTCCGCAAGGCCGGCGCCTGGTACACGTACGAGGGCGACCAGCTCGGCCAGGGCAAGGAGAACGCGCGCAACTTCCTGCGCGACAACCCCGACCTGGCCAACGAGATCGAGAAGAAGATCAAGGAGAAGCTGGGCGTCGGCGTCCGTCCCGAGGAGCCCTCCGCCGAGCCGGGCGCGGACGCGGCAAGTGCCGCACCCGCGGGCGAGGACGCCGCCAAGTCGGTGCCCGCCCCGGCGGCCAAGGGTGCCAAGGCCAAGGCCCCGGCGGCCAAGAGCTAGCCCATGACACGACGAACCGACTGGGCCGAGTGCGCACACCCCGTCGCCTCGCAGGGCAGGGGGAACCGGGGCGACGGGGGGTCGGTCGGGGGCGGTGACGCGGGGTCGGACGATGTGCGCGGCGAGGCGGACGCCCATGACGAGGGCACTCCGTACGGGGACGGGCGGGCACGCGGGCGACGAGGGCGAGGGCGGCGGCGCGGATTCGGGGATCCGGCCGAGGGCCCACAGGACGGAGGTTCCTTCCACTCGTCGAGGGCCGAGGAGGGGGGGCCCCCGGGGGACCCGGTCGAGCGGGCGCGGGCGATCTGTCTGCGCCTGCTCACCGGGACCCCACGCACGCGGAAGCAACTCGCGGACGCCCTGCGCAAGCGGGAGATCCCCGAGGACGTGGCGGACCAGGTGCTGTCACGGTTCGAGGAAGTGGGCCTGATCGACGACGGCGCCTTCGCGGACGCCTGGGTGGAGTCCCGGCACCACGGACGGGGACTGGCCCGCCGGGCACTCGCGCAGGAACTGCGTACGAAGGGCGTGGACACCTCGCTCATCGACGAGGCGGTAGGCCGGCTCGACGTGGAACAGGAGGAGGCCACCGCGCGTGAACTCGTCGCACGCAAGCTGCGCGCGACCCGGGGCCTGGACCGCGACAAGCGCCTGCGCCGCCTTGCGGGCATGCTCGCCCGCAAGGGCTACTCCGAGGGCATGGCCCTGCGGGTGGTCCGCCAGGCACTGGAGGCCGAGGGGGAGGAGACACAGGGGCTGGAGGACGAGGGCTTCTGAACCCCGCTGCTCGGCGCCCCGGTTCCCCGTTGCCCGAAGCACAGTGGCGACGGACGTCGGTCACGGCTCGAAGTGCCGGCGGGCAGCCCGGCCGCCGGTCCGCCCGGATGCGTGGCCAGGGTCTGTCGTTTGGATCATGCCGGCGTCGCGGGGCCCTAGGTCATGACCGGCAGCCCGGCGGCCCTCCAGGCCTGGAAGCCGCCCACCAGGTCCGTGGCTCGCCGCAGGCCGAGTTGGCGCAGGGACACGGCGGCGAGGCTGGAGGCATAGCCCTCGTTGCAGATGACGACGACGCGCAGGTCGTGGCTCGTCGCCTCGGGGGCGCGGTGGCTGCCCTGGGGGTCGAGGCGCCACTCCAGTTCATTGCGCTCGACGACAAGAGCGCCGGGGATCAGCCCGTCCCGGTCGCGCAGCGCGGCGTACCGGATGTCCACGAGCAGGGCCTCACCGGCCTGCGCGGCCTCGAAGGCGTCCGCCGCCTCCACCCTGTCGAGGTCCACGCGGACCCGTTCCAGGAGTTCGTCGATGCCCAGGGGGCGTTCGGATGCCGAGCTCAACTCCAGTCCTCCGGTCGCTCGACCTGCTCCAGCCGCAGCACCTGGCCGGTACGGCTGTAGCGGCGGATCTGCGGCAGGGGCGGGTAGTAGGCATGCACCGAGACCGCATGCCGGTCGGGGGACTCGTTGAGCACCTCGTGCACATGGTGCTGCCCGAAGGAGCGTCCGGTGCCGGCGGGCAGCCGTCGCTCCCGGTCGACCCCCTCGGTCAGTTCCAGGGTCTTCCAGCCGTCGGAGGGCAGCCGGGCCGCGAGCGAGTTCTCCTTGAGTTCGCCCGACGCGGTGACAAAGGCGCCGCACGAGTCGGCGTGATCGTGCCAGCCGGTACCGGTGCCCGGCGGCCAGCCGATGAGCCAGGCCTCGCTGCCGCCCGGGCCCTCCAGGCGCATCCAGGTACGACCTTCGGGGTCCAGCGGGAGAGAGGTGATCAGCTCCGCATCGGCGGCCGTTCGGCGTACGAAGGCGAGCAGATCGGCCTGGGTGGGTGCCTGCGGCGGGGCGGAAACGGAGGCAGAAAGGGATGCAGACATCGGGTACCGTCCTGAGGGTTCGCGCGAGGCGCGCATCCGTCAGAACACGGCGCGCGCAGGTGAAAGAAGCGAGATCAGCAGGACGGGCGACACACGCAGCCCGCATAGCGGACAAGGTCCATATGGACCCTCCGCCACAGGTGCACACAGGTGTCGCTCACGATCCGGAGTACACCATGGCGGTGCGGTGCGGTCAACCGACAGTCACCATGTGGACGTCGTGGCAATCAGGTGTTCGGGCACATCGGGTCCTGCGTCTGACGCCCTGTCATCCGAAGGCCGCGCCTCCCGCACCGTCACCTCGCGCTCGCGGCCGCCTTCGCCGTCGACTGACCTCCCAGTGCCGCCTCCGCCGCCTGGTACAGGTCCGCCGGGCGCACTCCGCCCAGTGCCGTGACCAGATGGCCGTCCGGACGGATCAGGAGGACCGTGTGGGCGGCCGCGCCCGGGTAGCTCTCGGCGACCAGCAGTTCCGCGGGATGCGGCAGGGCCGTCACCGCGGCGGCCAGCCGGGGCATGATCCCGGCTGACACCCAGTGCTTGCGCTCCCACACACCTGTGCCCGGAGCGACCAGTACCACCAGCAGCGATCCACGCCCGAGCCGGTCCCGCAGCCGTACGAACGAGCCGTCCTCCGCGGTCACCCGCACATCCACGACCGGCGCCCCGGGCTCGGTGCCGACCGGCACCGCCGCCTCGGTGGGGGCGGGCGCGAGCGTGGAGGCGCCGTAGGCTCCCGGAGCCCCGAGCGGGCCGCGCCCGAGGTGGCCGTCCGCGAGCAGCGCCTCCTGCCCACGGGCTGAACCGGGCACGTACGAACGCAGTCCTCCGCCGCCGCGCAGCAGGGGCAGTGCCTGGTCGGCGGCGCGCAGCCGGGCGGCGACCGCGGTCCGGCGCTCCCCCTGGTAGCTGTCGAGCAGGGCCTCGTGCGGACCGTGGTGCCAGGCCAGTGCCAGCTTCCAGGCGAGGTTGTCGATGTCCCGGAGGCCCTCGTCCAGGCCCTGGGTGCCGAGCGCGCCGAGCAGATGCGCGGAGTCCCCGGCGAGGAAGACGCGGCCGGAGCGCCAGCGGCGGGCGAGCCGGTGGTGGACGATGTGCACCCCCGTGTCCAGCAGGTCGTACGCGGGGGTGGTGCCCCCGTTCCAGCCGGCCAGGGTCTCCCGGATGCGGGCGACCAGCAGTTCGGGCGTGACCAGGTCCTTGCCCGGCAGCAGCCAGTCCAGGCGCCACACGCCGTCCGGCAGGGGGCGTGCGGTGACCTCGCCGCCCGAAGGCCCCGACGTCCGCCAGGGCGGCATCCGGTGGAGTAACGCCTCACCGGCCCAAGGAAGTTCGGCGCGCAGCGCCGCGACGGCGTGACGCTCCACGGCCGTACGGCCCGGGAAGCGGATGTCCAGGAGCTTGCGCACGGTCGAGCGCGGTCCGTCGCAGCCGACCAGATGACTGCCGCGCCACCATATGGCGTTGGGTCCTCGGGTGTGTGCCGTCACGCCTGAAGGTTCCTGCTCCAGCAGGTCCAGCCGGCTCTCCACCGCGACCTTGACCAGCCGTTCGCCCGCGATGGCCTCGCGCAGGGCACCGGTCAGCACGTGCTGGGCGATGTGCAGCGGTGGGGGACCCTCGACGGTCCGGGGCCCTTCGGCCGTGCCCTCGCGGTCCTCGACGGCCCGCTCGACCGCGGAGCCGTAGCCGCCCGGGCGGTCCTGCCCGGCGCCGGGCGGTTCGAAGGCGACCTCCCGGATCACCTGCTTGCGCCGCATCGACCGCCATCCGGTCCAGCGCAGTCCGTACTCGCCGAGCGGCACCCCGGTCAGCCGTTCCATCAGCGCGGCGGTGTCCTCGGGCAGTACGACCGTGCGTGCGGGCCGCTGCTCGTCCTTGCCCGGCCCCTCGTCGAGGACCACGGACGGCACCTCCTGGCGCGCCAGCGCAAGGGCGAGCGAGAGCCCCACGGGCCCCGCGCCGACGATGATCACCGGGTCCACGGCGTGGCGCCCCCTGCCCGTGGCGGTGTCCCGTGGGACGCCTGTGAACAGGGGGTTGGAGCAGGGTGCACGATCACAGAACGTATGCAACCTATTGCCGGTGCTTGCGTCAAGCTACCGAGGCAGCGGCGGCCGGGCCGCTGCTCCGGTGTCGTACCTTCGGGTTGACAGCTCGTCAGGCGGCGGCGCCTGTCGACTCGGTACCTGCCATCGCCGCCGGCGGCAGTACCACGCCGGTGGACTTCTTGCCGCGCCGCAGCCGGCGCTCCAGCCAGCCCGCGAAGGTCGTGAGGCTGAAGTTGATCAACACGAAGATCAGTGCGACGACCGTGAAGCTGGCGATGGTGTTCGCGCCGTAGTACGAGCTCATCGTGTTGGCCGAGGCCAGCAGTTCGGAGAAGGTGAGGACGGCTCCGCCGAGTGCGGTGTCCTTCACGATCACAACGAGCTGACTGACGATGGCGGGCAGCATCGCGGTGACCGCCTGCGGCAGCAGGATCGACGTCATGGTCTGGGTCTTGCGAAGACCGATCGCGTGCGCGGCCTCCGTCTGGCCCTTGGGCAGGGCGAGGATGCCGGCCCGGACGATCTCCGCGAGCACGGAGGCGTTGTAGAGCACCAGGCCGGTGACGACGGCGTACAGCGGGCGGTCGTCCGAACTGACGCTGGTGTACTTGAAGAACAGTGCCACGCCGAAGATCATCAGAATCAGCACGGGGATGGCCCGGAAGAACTCGACCACCACGGCGGCCGGCACCCGGATCCAGGCGTGGTCGGACAGTCGCGCGATGCCGAAGACGGCGCCCAGCGGGAGCGCGATGATCATCGACAGCGCCGCGGCGATCAGGGTGTTCTTCAGGCCGGGCAGGATGTACGTGGTCCACGCCTCCGTGCCGGCGAAGAACGGCTTCCACTTCTCCCAGTCCAACTGCCCCTTGTCGTCGAGGCTCTTGAACACCCACCAGCCGGCCGCCGCGAGGACCAGCAGAAACACGATCGTATAGAGGACGTTGCGCCGTTTGGCCCGGGGGCCCTGGGCGTCGTACAGCACGGAGCTCATCGCTTCACCGCCACCTTCTTGCCCACCCAGCCGAGGATCAGGCCGGTCGGCAGCGTCAGGCACACGAAACCGAACGCGAACACCGCGGAGATCAGCAGCAGCTGGGCCTCGTTCTCGAGCATCTTCTTCATCAACAGGGCGGCCTCGGCCACGCCGATCGCGGCGGCGACCGTGGTGTTCTTGGTCAGGGCGATCAGAACGTTGGTCAGCGGGCCGACGACCGAGCGGAACGCCTGGGGCAGCACGATCAGTGTCAGGACCTGGGTGAAGCTCAGCCCGATGGCCCGGGCCGCCTCCGCCTGGCCGACCGGTACGGTGTTGATGCCGGCCCGGATCGCCTCGCAGACGAAGGCCGAGGTGTAGGCGATCAGACCGAGCACGGAGAGCCGGAAGTTGATGGTGTCGAAGTTGTGCGCACCGAGGCTGATGCCGAGGGTCTGGTTGAGGCCGAGCGAGGTGAACAGAATGATCACCGTGAGCGGGATGTTGCGCACGATGTTGACGTAGGCGGTACCGAAGCCGCGCATCAGGGGCACAGGACCGACGCGCATGGCGGCCAGCAGCGTCCCCCATATCAGGGAGCCGACGGCCGAGAGCAGGGTGAGCTGCACCGTCACCCAGAAGGCCCCCAGCAGGTCGTAACCTTCAAGAAAGTCGAACACGATCTCCCGCGCTTCCGCGTGTGGGTTGCCCCGGTGCGCCGCCCCCCGTGGGCGGCGCACCGGCCGGGCGATGACTCAGCTCTTGATGTCGCCGATCTTCGGCGCGGGCTCGTTCTTGTAGTTCGCGGGACCGAAGTTGGCCTGCACGGCCTTGTCCCAGGAACCGTCGGAGACCATGTCCTCGAGGGCCTTGTTGATCTTGTCCTTGAGGTCGCTGCCCTTCTTGACGCCGATGCCGTAGTTCTCGTTGGTCATCTTGAAGCCGCCGAGCTTGAACTTGCCCTTGAACTGGGCCTGGGAGGCATAGCCGGCCAGGATCGAGTCGTCCGTGGTCAGCGCGTCGATGGCCTTGTTCTGCAGACCGGTGAGGCAGGCCGAGTACGTCGGGTACTGCTGCAGGTCCGCCTTGGGCGCCAGCTTGTCCTTGACGTTCTGGGCCGAGGTCGAACCGGTCACCGAGCACAGCTTCTTGCTGTTGAGGTCGGCCGGCGTCTTGATCGCGCTGTCGTCGGCGCGGATCAGAACGTCCTGGTGGGCGAGCAGGTAGGGGCCCGCGAAGTCGACCTTCTGCTGGCGCTCCGGGGTGATCGAGTACGACGCGGTGATGAAGTCCACGTCACCGCGCTGCAGCATGGTCTCGCGGTCGGCGCTCTTGGACTCCTTCCACTCGATCTGGTCCTCGTTGTAGCCGAGCTTCTTCGCCACGTACTTGGCGACGTCGACGTCGAAGCCGGAGTAACCCTGCGGCGTCTTCTGGCCGATACCGGGCTGGTCGAACTTGATGCCGACGGTGATCTTCTTGCCGCCGCCCGAGCCGCTGTCGTCCTTGTCGCCCGAGCCACAGGCGGTCGCGGCGACGGCGAGCGCGAGGACGGCGGCCGAGGCGGCGGTGACCTTGCGGAGCTTCATGGTGAACATCCTTTGCGTGGTGATCAGATGCGGGCCCGGGGCCCGCGAGGCGGACCGCCGGTGGCGGACGCCCCGGCCGCCGTGCAGATGGGGTGGGCCGTCAGTGGTGCAGGATCTTCGACAGGAAGTCCTTCGCCCGGTCACTGCGCGGGTTGCTGAAGAACTGGTCCGGCGTGGCCTCTTCGACGATGCGGCCGTCGGCCATGAAGACCACGCGGTTGGCGGCGGAACGGGCGAAGCCCATCTCGTGCGTGACGACGACCATGGTCATGCCGTCCCGGGCGAGCTGTTGCATGACTTCGAGGACCTCGTTGATCATCTCGGGGTCCAGGGCGGAGGTCGGCTCGTCGAAGAGCATGACCTTGGGGTCCATCGCCAGCGCGCGGGCGATCGCGACACGCTGCTGCTGGCCGCCGGAGAGCTGTGCGGGGTACTTGTCCGCCTGGGTGCCGACCCCCACACGGTCGAGCAGGCCGCGCGCCTTCTCCTCAGCCTTGTGCTTGTCCGTCCGGCGGACCTTGACCTGACCCAGCATCACGTTCTCGAGCACCGTCTTGTGCGCGAAGAGGTTGAAGGACTGGAACACCATGCCGACGTCGGCGCGCAGCCGGGCCAGCTCACGGCCCTCGTCGGGCAGCGGCTTTCCGTCGATCAGGATCGTGCCGGAGTCGATCGCCTCCAGGCGGTTGATGGTGCGGCACAGAGTGGACTTCCCCGACCCCGAGGGGCCGATGACCACGACGACCTCGCCACGGGCGATGGTCAGGTCGATGTCCTGGAGCACGTGCAACGCGCCGAAGTGCTTGTTCACGCTGCTCAGGACGACCAGATCGTCGGTCGCGGCCACCGAGTCCTTGGCCACCGATACTTCGGTCATGTGCTCACTGGCTCCGTCCTCGCTCGGTTTCGGAGGACAGTAGTAAGGCCGTACGACCAGCGTCATTACATCTGAGGGAGATCTGAGCATCACAATCCGATAGCGGCCGGGCACGATCCGTAGTACCCGTGCGGGAGCGCGTACCGGCTGGATAACGGAAGCCCTCCGCAACCCGAAGCCTCTTGACGCCGTCCTTGTTCATCGGAGTGACTGCCATGGTGCACGCGCGCGGGTGGCCGCGTTCGCGTGATCGACGCTTTCCGGTACAAGACGTGAGCACGTACGCGTACGTGCCGGGAGCGGGACCGTAGGGCCGAGTAACCGGAGGGGGCCGGGCATGAGACTGCTTCTTGTCGAGGACGACAACCACGTCGCGGCCGCCCTGTCCGCGGTGCTGGCCCGGCACGGATTCGACGTCACACACGCCCGCAGCGGCGAGGAGGCGCTCCAGGCACTGGTGCCCGAGGGCGCCGGGTTCGGTGTCGTCCTGCTCGACCTCGGGCTGCCGGACCAGGACGGCTACGAGGTCTGCGCGAAGATCCGCAAGCGCACCGGCACCCCGGTGATCATGGTGACCGCACGCTCGGACGTGCGCTCCCGGATCCACGGCCTCAACCTGGGCGCCGACGACTACGTGGTCAAGCCGTACGACACCGGGGAACTGCTCGCACGTATCCATGCCGTCAGCCGGCGCACCCCCCTGCTGGACGACACGGGCGCCACCGAGACCGCGCTGCGTCTCGGCTCCGTGCACATCGAACTCCCCACGCGCCGCGTCAGCGTGGACGGTGCGGTGATACAGCTGACCCGCAAGGAGTTCGACCTGCTGGCCCTGCTCGCCCAGCGCCCGGGTGTGGTCTTCCGCCGCGAGCAGATCATCAGCGAGGTGTGGCAGACCAGCTGGGAGGGGACCGGGCGCACCCTCGAGGTGCATGTGGCCTCCTTGCGCTCCAAGTTGCGCATGCCCGCGCTGATCGAGACCGTGCGCGGCGTCGGGTACCGGCTCGTCGCCCCGGCCGCCTAGCGGGGCCGGGTGGGCGCACGACTGCTCCCGCTGCTCATCGTCCTGATGGCTGCCGTGCTGCTCGCACTGGGCGTGCCCCTCGCGGTGAGTCTCGCGGCCGCCCAGCAGCAAAGGGTCGTCGTCGACCGCATCGACGACACCGCGCGCTTCGCGGGCCTCGCCCAGTACGTCACCGACAGACCGGGGCCGACCGGCTCCCGGGTGGACGACAAGGACGAGCGCGGCGAGACGCTGCGCAAGGAACTCGCCAAGTACTACAGCGTGTACGGCATTCGGGCCGGTGTCTTCTACCGCGACGACGTACCCATGGCCAACGCGCCGGGGAACTGGTACCTGCCGCAACGGGGTGAGGGACGCAACGCGTTCAACGAGGCGCTCCTCGGGCGCCGCAGCCACGATCCGGAGCAGGTGTGGCCCTGGCAGCGCTCCCGGCTCGTGGTCGCCTCGCCGGTCATCCGCGACGGCGACGTCGTCGCGGTCGTGGTCACCGACTCGCCGACCGGGCAGATGCGGTCGAAGACGCTGCACGGCTGGCTCCTCGTCGGCGCGGGCGAGGTGGCCGCGATGCTGCTCGCCGTGGGCGCGGCGCTGCGCCTGACCGGCTGGGTCCTCAGGCCTGTGCGCGTCCTGGACGCGACCACCCACGACATCGCGACCGGTCGACTGAAGTCCCGGGTTGCCGCGGCCGGCGGACCGCCTGAACTCAGGCGTCTGGCCAGGTCGTTCAACGAGATGGCGGACAACGTCGAGGAGGTCCTGGAGCAGCAGCGCGCCTTCGTCGCCGACGCCTCCCACCAGCTGCGCAACCCGCTGTCCGCGCTGTTGCTGCGCATCGAGTTGCTCGCTCTCGAACTGCCCGAGGGCAACGAGGAGATCGCCTCGGTCCGCACCGAGGGCAAACGGCTCGCGGAAGTCCTGGACGATCTCCTCGACCTGGCGCTCGCCGAACACGCCGAGGCCGATCTCCGGCTCACCGACATCGGCGCGCTGGCCGCCGAGCGGGTCGCGGCCTGGGGCCCGGCCGCGGAGGCCAAGGGGGTGCGGCTCGTCGGGAGCTGCCCGCCCACCACCGCCTGGGCTGATCCCGTCACTCTGTCCAGCGCCCTGGACGCCGTCATCGACAACGCGGTGAAGTTCACGCCCGAGGGAGAGCGCGTCGACGTGGAGGTCGCGGCCGGCGGCGACAGCGCGACGGTCGTGGTCACGGACGGGGGCCCGGGACTCGGGGACGAGGAACTCGCCCGTGTCGGCGACCGCTTCTGGCGCAGCCCGGCCCACCAGAACATCAAGGGTTCCGGCCTCGGCCTGTCGATCTCCCGGGCGCTGCTGGAGGCGGGGGGCGGGTCGATCTCCTACGGGCATCACCAGCCGCACGGGCTGAAGGTGACGGTCGAAGTGCCACGAACGGGGACGCCGACGGGCCCCGCGGCCCGTAGTCAGGGCTTGATCGACCGGTAGTACCGGCGCGCGCCCTCGTGCAGATCCAGGGGGTCCGTGTAGATGGCCGTGCGCAGGTCGACCAACTGGGCTGCGTGTACCCGCGCGCCGATCCGGTCCCGGCTGTCGATCACCGTGCGGGTGAGCTTCTCGGTCAGGTCCGCGTCCATGTCCTGGCGGGTCATCAGCAGGTTGGCGACGGCCACGGTCTGCACGGAGGACCCCTGTTCGGAGTCCGGGTAGGCGTCGGCGGGCATCACGGCGGCCCGGTAGTAGCGCGACGCCCCGCCTTGCGCGTGCAGCTTCGCGACCAGATCACCGCCGATCGGCACCAGCCGGATCGCGGCGCGCTGCGAGAGCCCGGTGACCGCGCCGGTGGGGAGCCCGCCCGACCAGAAGAACGCGTCGATCTTGTGTTGCTGCAACAGCCGGGGCATGGTCCCGATGCCGTCGGACAGGGGCGCGATGTCCTTCTCCGGGTCGAGTCCGGCCGCCTTGAGCACGTTCTCCGCGATCAGCCGCACGCCCGAACCGGTCGGCCCCACGGCGACCTTGCGGCCCTTCAGGTCCGCCACGGACCGCACGGGGGACGAGCGCGGCACCACGAGGTGGACGTAGTCGTCGTAGAGCCGGGCGCAGCCGCGCAGCCGGTCGGCCCCGGGCTTCTTCTCCAGTTTGTAGGACTCCACCGCGTCGGCCGCCGCGATCGTGAAGTCGGCCTCTCCCGTCGCCACCCGTCGCACGTTCTCCTGCGACCCGTCGCTGTCCAGCAGCCGGACGTCCAGTTTCGGCATGTCCTTGGCGATCGCCTGCTGCAGCAGGATGCCGTACTTCTGGTAGACGCCGGTCGGGGTGCCGGTACTGAAGGTGACCGTGCCGCCAGGGGTCTCCTCGCCGAGCGGCAGCAGCCACCACAGCAGCAGCCCGCAGACCGCGAGCGCGGCCGCCGAGCCCAGCAGCGCGCGGCGTCGGCCGATCCGGGGGAGTGCCTGGAACATGCGCGCGATCCTGCCAGGCCGCGGGCCCTCTGACCAGGGCGGGGGCCCGGGGCCTTGCAGGCGCTCGGGCGCGGGCGACCGGTAGGGTCACCGGATGCGCCCTTCCCCCGCCTCCCTCGTCCGTGAGTTCCACCTGGCCTTCGGCCTCGACGTACGCACTGTGCCGACAGAGGTCTCCCCGGATCTGGCCGCGCACCGTGGGGAGCTGCTCGCCGAGGAGGCGTCGGAGGTCGCGGAGGTGGCCGTCACCGGCCCCCTCGACCGGCTGGCGCACGAGCTGGCGGACCTCGTGTACGTCGCCTACGGCACGGCTCTCGTGCACGGCATCGACCTCGACGCGGTGATCGCCGAGATCCACCGGGCCAACATGACCAAGATCGGCCCGAACGGCACTGTCTCCCGCCGGGCCGACGGCAAGGTCCTCAAGGGTGACCACTACCGCGCTCCGGACGTCACGGCGATCCTGCGCGAGCAGGGCTGGAGGACCCCGGAGTCGTAGGAGGCGAACCCGCTCGGCGGATTCCGGATCGCGGGCCCGCCTTCGACGATCACCAGGACTGTCACGGCTCCTACCGCACGACCGGGTCGGAGGCGGAGCACGGTGGCGGTGGTTTCCAGAACCCGTCCGCCGAGGCGCCGGCGGAGGCGGCCGGTGCCGAGCGAGCGACCGTCCGCCGGGTGGGACGCGTCGGTCAGGGGCTCGCGCAGTCGTAGCCGTAGGCCAGCGGTTCGCCGTGCACGCCGGGATGGCGTCGGTAGACGTACACCGCCTCCACCCGGACACCGTCCTCCGGGGCCTCGACCCGGCAGGGACAGGTCACCTGCAACACCGAGGGCCGCCCAGCGACCTGCATGTGCAGGCCGTCGGCGGGCCCTCCCGCGAGGACCGCAGTCTCCCACTTCGTCGCGACGTGAAGATCCATGGCTGTACTTTAAAGTTGCGGAATGTTTGAAGTGTTGTGAGTTCTGCCACGTGGTGTTCGCCGCGTGGCGCGCACGACCTACGACCGAGGCGGATCCGTCGGCACGGATGTCTCGAGCACCTCCAGCAACGCCCGCAGCGGCGCGCTCGCGCGACGGGTCGCGGAGACCGCGACCGAAAGCGTCCACCGCAGAGCGGGGTCCGCCAGCGGCAGGACGGCCAGCCCCCTGCTGTCCACTCCGGACGTGCTGTCGTGCAGGAAGGCGACGCCCAGTCCGGCCCGCACATAGGAGGCGACGGTGCCGACGTCGGTCGCCTCCAGCACCACCTGCCGATGCAGCCCGGCGCGGGCGAAGGCGCGATCCGTCACCTCGCGGTTGCCGTATCCGGGCGGGGTGTCGACGAACGGCTCCTCGACCAGTTCCGTCAGCTCGCGCGGCTCGTCCGACCGGGCCAGCGGGTGTTCGGCCGGAACGAGGAGCGCCATCGGCGCGGCGTAGATCTCACGCACGCGCAGTCCGGCCGGGGGATCGCCGGGCAGCGAGACGAAGGCCAGGTCCAGGCTGCCCGCGAGCAGCCGCTCCACGAGTCCCGCCGATCCACGGGGGGACACCGCGAGCCTCAGTGTCACCGCAGGGTGCAACCGGTGGAAGCGTCCCAGGAGCCCGGGGAGGTCGGGACGGACGAGCGAGGTGAACGTCCCGATGTGCAAAGTGCCCTGCAGCCGTCCTTCGCTCAGCTGCGCCGCCTCGCGTGCGGCCTGTGCGGCGTCCAGGGTGTTCCGGGCCTCGGGGAGCAGGGCGGCGCCCGCGGAGGTGAGGGTGACGCGCTGGGAGGACCGTTCGAACAGGGTCGGACCGAGCTCCCTCTCCAGTGAGCGGATCGCCGCCGAGACGGCCGACTGGACCACGTGCAGCCGCGCCGCCGCGCGCGTGAAGCTCAACTCCTCCGCGACGGCGACGAAGTACTCCAACTGTCGCAGCTCCATGGGCCGATTATGGCCGGACCCCACCGGCCGGGCATCTGCGTCCCTGATGGGAGCACCGAGGGAGATCGCCTGCGTGTGATGATCGGTGGCCCTCGGCTCGGACATCGGCGCCCGGCGGCACCCGCGCCGGTGCAGAGTCAGCAGGCCGGGCGGGGGAGCGCCGCCGACCGGGGTGGGCCGACTTCGGCAACCACCTACTCTTGAGCCATGACCAGCAGCAGCGACCGGAGCCCGGCAGTGGACGTTCCCAGCACTATGACGTACGAGATCCGAACCTACGGGTGCCAGATGAACGTCCACGATTCCGAGCGATTGTCCGGGCTGCTCGAAGAGGCCGGCTATGTGCGCGCGCCGGAGGGGTCGGACGGCGACGCGGACGTCGTCGTCTTCAACACGTGTGCCGTCCGCGAGAACGCCGACAACCGCCTCTACGGCAACCTCGGCCGCCTCGCGCCGCGCAAGGCCCAGCGGCCCGGCATGCAGATCGCCGTCGGCGGCTGCCTCGCGCAGAAGGACCGGGACACCATCGTGAAGAAGGCGCCCTGGGTGGACGTCGTCTTCGGTACGCACAACATCGGCAAGCTGCCCGTCCTGCTCGAACGCGCCCGTGTGCAGGAGGAGGCGCAGGTCGAGATCGCCGAGTCGCTGGAGGCCTTCCCCTCGACGCTGCCCACGCGCCGGGAGAGCGCGTACGCGGCATGGGTGTCGATCTCCGTCGGCTGCAACAACACCTGCACCTTCTGCATCGTCCCGGCCCTGCGCGGCAAGGAGAAGGACCGCAGGCCCGGCGACATCCTCGCGGAGGTCGAGGCCCTGGTCGCCGAAGGCGTCTCCGAGATCACGCTGCTCGGGCAGAACGTGAACGCGTACGGCTCCGACATCGGTGACCGCGAGGCCTTCAGCAAGCTGCTGCGCGCCTGCGGGCGGATCGAGGGCCTGGAGCGGGTCCGGTTCACCTCGCCGCACCCGCGCGACTTCACCGACGACGTCATCGCGGCCATGGCCGAGACGCCGAACGTGATGCCCCAACTGCACATGCCGCTGCAGTCCGGGTCGGACACGGTCCTGAGGGCGATGCGCCGCTCGTACCGGCAGGAGCGCTACCTGGGGATCATCGAGAAGGTGCGGGACGCCATCCCGCACGCCGCGATCACCACCGACATCATCGTGGGCTTCCCCGGCGAGACCGAGGAGGACTTCGAGCAGACGCTGCACGTGGTGCGCGAGGCGCGGTTCGCGCAGGCCTTCACCTTCCAGTACTCCAAGCGGCCCGGCACGCCCGCCGCCACCATGGACGACCAGATCCCCAAGGAGGTCGTCCAGGCGCGCTACGAGCGGCTCGTGGCCCTCCAGGAGGAGATCTCCTGGGACGAGAACAAGAAGCAGGTCGGCCGCACCCTCGAGCTGATGGTCGCCGAGGGCGAGGGCCGCAAGGACGGCGCGACGCACCGCCTGTCCGGGCGCGCCCCCGACAACCGCCTGGTCCATTTCACCAAGCCGGACGAGGAGGTCCGCCCCGGTGACGTGGTGACGGTGGAGATCACGTACGCCGCCCCGCACCACCTGCTCGCCGAGGGCTCGGTCCTGGGAGTGCGCCGTACGCCCGCGGGCGACGCGTGGGCGAGGCGGAACGCCGTGGAGGCCGCCAAGCCGACCGGTGTGATGCTCGGGCTGCCGCAGATCGGCGTTCCGCAGCCCCTGCCCGTGGCCGCCGGCTGCGGCTGCGACTGACCCGCCCGTCGCCGGCGTGCGTGGGGGTCCTCCGACCCCCGCCGCCGCGCCCGGCGCGAGCGGGCGTGTCAACGTTCCGCGGTGCATGCGGGGGAGTGACACGTCCCGCTCCGGCGGGGTTACGCTGCGGATCATGCTTGTCGCCGCCGCCGTGTGCCCGTGTCCGCCGCTGCTCGTGCCCGAGGTCGCCGCGGGTGCCGCGCCCGAACTGGACGGCGCCCGCGCCGCGTGCGTGGACGCACTGGGCGTGCTTGCGGCGGCCCGTCCCGACCGGCTGGTGGTCGTCGGCCCCGGCGACACCGGGACCTACCCGGAGGGCGCCCCGGGCTCGTTCGGCGGGTTCGGCGTCGACATCGACGTACGGCTGGGCGCGGGCACGACGGCCCCGGCGGCGTCCCGGCCGGGGCTTCCGACCTCGCTCGCCGTCGCGGCCTGGCTGCTGCGGCGCACGGGCTGGGCGGCCGCACCCGTCGAAGGGACGAGCGTCGCGGAAACACTTCCCCCGGCGCGGTGCGCCGAGGTGGGAGCCGAGCTCGCCGCACGGGACGGGCGGGCGGCCCTGCTGGTCATGGGCGACGGCAGCGCGTGCCGCTCGCTCAAGGCGCCGGGCTACCTCGACGAGCGCGCGGCGGGTTTCGACGCACAGGTCGCACGCGCCCTCGGGGGTGCGGACGTGGCGTCCCTGCAGGCGCTGGACGTGGAGCCGGCGCGGGAGCTGAAGGCGTGCGGCCGCGCCCCGTGGCAGATCCTCGCGGGTGCGGCCGCGGGTGCGGGACTCTCCGGCGCGCTGCTCTACGACGACGCGCCGTACGGAGTGGGCTACTTCGTGGCGGCCTGGTCGTAGCGCGAGCCCCGACCGGCCGCACTCCCGACGGGGGGGACGGCCGTGAGGCGGTTCACCCCGCGGCCGTCCGCCGGGGCGCCCCCGGTGTCCGGGGCGTGCTCAGGAGGCCGTGGGCGGCGGTGCGTCCGGTGGCGTCCCGTCGCCACCCGCGGGGCCGGTCTCCCGGTGCGCGATGCGCTCCATCGCGTCCTTCGCCTTGTCCGTACCGGTGTGGATCTTGTCGCTGTACTTGCCCTTGGTCCTCTCGTCGATCACCTTTGCGGCCTTTTCGAGGCCGCGATCGACCTTGCCCTCGTGCTGCTGCGCGAACTCCGAGACCTTGGCTTTCAGATTGTCCACGAGACGCATGATCCACCTTCCCTTGCGGGGGCAGTTATCTGCGGGCGCCCTCGTCGGCCTCGCTGTCGACGGCCTTCTCGGCGGACTGCTGCTTCGGGATCCCGACGGCCTGGTCGGCGGCCCGGGCGGACACCTCCACCGCGCCCTGCGACCCGGCTGCGGACGCGGTCGCGTCCCGGCCCTCGTCGGGCGCCTCCGCCCCGGCCGGAGCCGTCGGCCGTGTGGCCTCCACCGCGGCGGACCGGTCCTCCTCCGTCGTCCTCGGCCTCCGGAAAAGCCGTCCAAAAACGCCCATATCAACTCCATACATTACCCGTGCGGGCGAAATCCCGTGCAGCTCGGGGCGTCCGATTGCGTCGCCCGGGTCTTTTGCCCTCGAACCGGCGGCCGGACCTCGCTTCGGGCAACGAAGCCGCCTCAGGGGCGTCACGTAACTCGTTCGAGGCGGGGTGCGCAGGTTTGGGAGACTGTTGCGGTGAGTAGTACACCCCCCGCACCGCGGGTCATCGCCGTCGTCGGACCGACCGCGGCCGGAAAGTCCGATCTGGGCGTGTTCCTGGCGCAGCGTCTCGGCGGCGAGGTCGTCAACGCCGACTCCATGCAGCTCTACCGGGGGATGGACATCGGCACCGCCAAGCTGACGCCCGAGGAGCGCGGCGGTGTGCCTCACCATCTGCTGGACATCTGGGACGTGACGGTGACCGCGTCCGTGGCCGAGTACCAGCGCCTGGCCCGGGACCGGATCGACGCGCTGCTGGCCGAGGGCCGCTGGCCCGTCCTCGTGGGCGGATCCGGACTGTATGTGCGCGGTGCGGTCGACAATCTGGAGTTCCCGGGGACCGACCCCGAGGTGCGCGCCCGTCTCGAGGAGGAACTCACGGTGCGTGGTCCGGGGGCGCTGCACGCGCGCCTGGCGGCCGCCGACCCGGAGGCCGCGCACGCGATCCTGCCGAGCAACGGCCGCCGGATCGTCAGGGCCCTCGAGGTCATCGAGATCACCGGGCGGCCCTTCACCGCCAACCTCCCGGGTCACGACTCGTTCTACGACACGGTCCAGATCGGGGTCGACGTGGCGCGCCCCGAGCTCGACGAGCGCATCGCGCTCCGGGTCGACCGGATGTGGGAGGCGGGACTCGTCGACGAGGTGCGCGCCCTGGAGCAGCAGGGGCTGCGCGAGGGGCGTACGGCGTCGCGCGCGCTCGGATACCAGCAGGTGCTCGCTGCGCTCGCCGGGGAGTGCACGCTGGAAGAGGCGCGCGCCGAGACCGTGCGCGCGACCAAGCGCTTCGCGCGCCGTCAGGATTCCTGGTTCCGCCGGGACCCGCGTGTGCACTGGCTCAGTGGTGCCGCCACGGACCGTACGGAACTTCCGCACCTCGCGCTGGCGTTGGTCGAACGACCGGTTACAGCCTGATCACGTGATGGCATCGGGACGCTCGGGCCGTCATACGGGCCTCCGGCGGCATGCCATCATCGAGCTTCGATCGACCAAGTGGAGTCCGAGTTGGGAGGGCGCGTGGCGATGGAGGCCGGCCCTCGCGACACCGCGCAAGGCGCGGAGTACGACAGTGCCGAGGACGGAGAGCAGGGGCTCAGTTCCGACGGTCCCGATCAGGAGCCGCCGGGCGGTGTGACCGCCGACGGACCGGGCGCGGACGAGCTGGCCGCGGGTGCCGAGGTGGAGGTCGAACTGCGGCCGCAGCGCCGGCTGCGGATCTGGCAGCTCGCCCCCATCGTGGGGCTGGCCGCGCTCGGCTCCCTGATGTTCGCCTTCCCCCTGGCCTTCGAGTTCGGCGACGGCGGTGCCGTGGTCGCCATGCTCGGCCTGCTGATCTGCTCGTGCGCGGCCGGCTGGGGCATGATGGCCGCGCGCCGCGTCGGATACGCCTGGCCCGGTCTGTCACCGAGCGGCTCACGGCGGAGCGCCGACTGGCGGGTGGCCCTCGTCTACGCGGTGGTCGTCGCCGCGGTCGTGGTGCTGGCCGTGTGGCGCGTCGCCAGACTGCGCTGACGCCGCTGTCCGCAGAGCGGGCCGGTCGTCGCGGTCGGCCGGCCGGGACCGCCCGCCGCGGCGTGTCGGGGCAACCCGTACGATCGAGGAATGAGCACGCGGATCGCCTTCCTCAAGGGTCACGGCACGGAGAACGACTTCGTGATCGTCCCCGACCCCGAGAACGCCGTCGAGCTGCCCCCGGCCGCAGTCGCCGCCCTGTGCGACCGCCGCGCGGGCATCGGTGGCGACGGTCTGCTGCACGTCGTGCGATCCGCGGCGCACCCCGAGGCCCGTGCGATGGCGGCCGAGGCGGAGTGGTTCATGGACTACCGCAACGCGGACGGCTCGGTCGCGGAGATGTGCGGCAACGGCGTGCGCGTCTTCGCGCGCTACCTCCAGCGTGCGGGGTACGTGGCCGAGGGGGACCTCGCCGTCGCGACCCGCGGGGGCGTGAAGACCGTGCACATCGCGAAGAGCGGGACCGGCGGCGACTCGGCCGAGGGGGACGTCACCGTCGGCATGGGGAGGGCGGTCCTGCCCGAGGGAGACGTCGAGGTGAGCGTCGGCGAGCGCACCTGGCCGGCCCGCAACGTGAACATGGGCAACCCCCACGCGGTCGCCTTCGTCGACGACCTCGCGGACGCCGGCCACCTGTACGACGCGCCCCCGTTCCGCCCGGCGTCGGCCTACCCGGACGGGGTGAACGTGGAATTCGTGGTCGACCGGGCACCCCGGCACGTCGCGATGCGGGTCCACGAGCGCGGTTCCGGCGAGACCCGCTCGTGCGGCACGGGTGCGTGCGCGGTCGCCGTGGCCACCGCCCGCCGTGACGGTGCCGACCCGGCCGTCACCGGTGTCCCGGCGACCTACACCGTGGACGTCCCGGGAGGCACCTTGGTGATCACCGAGCACCCGGACGGCCGGATCGAGATGACCGGGCCCGCGGTGATCGTCGCCGAGGGCGAGATCGACACCGCATGGCTCGCCGCCGTGACCCGCTGACGCGTGAGGGCCGGCGGGCTTCTGCCGGCCGACGCGACCCCAGGGGGTGAACGGGCGGCGCTGTGAAGCACGGTGTGGCACACGAGCGAAGACACGCCATGGCGCCAACTGGCCGGAATGCGCGGCCGTTCGGTTGATCGGACGACTCCGTATCGCAGTCCGGAGGGACCGGGACACTGTGATCCGAAGTTCTGGGGCCTGGGGGACGAGAGAATCGACGGTCCACCCCGTTGCCCTTGGCGAAAAACCGTAAACGTGCGGAACCTTCGCTCGAATGGGTGATCCGTTTCACGCTCGACGAGAGCCGGTCGGGCGCGCGTGATGGGCTCGGTAGCATCAAGCACCGGCCCGGACGGGGGATCGTCACCATCCCCTGCGCCGCGTACGCCATGGGGCACCCGTCCGCCGGTCGACGCAGCCGGAGGTGCCCAATGAGTGCGGAGGCCACGAACCCTGCCACGCCCGCCCCCGCGACACCGGGGACGCACCGCAGGAAGAGCCGCCCCCGGATCGATCTGCGCCGTCTGGGACGGGCGGCCCTGCTGGGCCCGGCCACCCGCGACCGGCTGCCCGACGCCATCGGCCACGTCGCCGAGGCGCACCGTGCCCATTACCCCGACGCGGACCTCGAACTGCTGCGCCGTGCCTATCTGTTGGCGGAGACCTCGCACCGTGGGCAGATGCGCAAGAGCGGCGAGCCGTACATCACGCACCCCCTCGCCGTGACCCTGATCCTCGCCGAACTGGGTGCCGAGACGACCACGTTGACCGCCTCACTGCTGCACGACACCGTCGAGGACACGGACGTCACCCTCGATCAGGTGCGCGAGGAGTTCGGCGAGGAGGTGCGCTATCTCGTCGACGGCGTCACCAAACTGGAGAAGGTCGACTACGGGGCGGCCGCCGAGCCCGAGACCTTCCGCAAGATGCTCGTGGCCACCGGGAGCGACGTCCGGGTGATGTCGATCAAACTCGCCGACCGGCTGCACAACATGCGCACCCTCGGCGTGATGCGCCGCGAGAAGCAGGAACGCATCGCCAAGGTCACCCGGGACGTGCTCATCCCGCTCGCCGAACGCCTCGGTGTCCAGGCACTCAAGACCGAACTCGAGGACCTCGTCTTCGCGGTGCTGCACCCCGAGGAGTACGAGCACACCAGGGAACTGATCGTCGAGAACGCCGCGCACGGCGACGACCCGCTCGCCGAGATGGCGGAGCAGGCGCGGGCCGTCCTGCGCGAGGCGGGGATCCCGGCCGAAGTCCTGATCAGACCACGGCACTTCGTCTCGGTCCATCGCATCTCGCGCAAGCGCGGCCGACTGCGTGGCGCGGACTTCGGGCGCCTGCTCGTCCTTGTGAACGAGGACGCCGACTGCTACGGGGTCCTCGGCGAACTGCACACCTGTATGACTCCGGTGGTCTCGGAGTTCAAGGACTTCATCGCGGTTCCCAAGTTCAACCTGTACCAGTCACTGCACACCGCGATCGCGCGCGAGGACGGCGAGGTCGCCGAAGTCCTCATCCGTACGCACCAGATGCACAAGGTGGCAGAGGCGGGTGTGGTCGCGCTCGGCAATCCCTACGCCCCCGCCTCCGACGACCCGGCCGACGGCGAGCGGGCCGACCCCACCCGCCCCGGCTGGCTGTCCCGGCTTCTGGTGTGGCAGGAGGCGGCCCCGGACACCGACACCTTCTGGTCGACGCTGCGCGAGGACCTCGCCCAGGACCGGGAGATCACCGTGTTCCGGCCGGACGGGGGCGCGCTGGGGCTGCCGGAGGGCTCCAGCTGCGTGGACGCCGCGTACGCGCAGTACGGCGAGGACGCCCACGCCTGCATCGGGGCCCGCGTCAACGGCCGTCTGGCGACCCTGAGCACGGTGCTCAAGGACGGCGACACCGTGCAACTCCTCATGGGGCAGGACCCGGCCTCGGAGCCGTCCCGGGAGTGGCTGGAGCACGCCCGCACCCCGTCCGCGCGCATCGCCATCCAGCGCCGGCTGGCGGCCCGTCCGGGGCCGGAGGGCCCGTCCGAGGACGGGCTCGACCCGGGCGATGTGCGGTACCGCGCCGAGACGTCGGCGGACGGCGGCGCAACCCTCGGGCCCGCCTCCCGCCCGCCCGCGCTCCCCGCCCACCCCACCCCGGAGGCCTCCGGCGCATCGGAGGCCAACGCCGTCGTCGATCTGCCAGGAGCCTCCGTACGCCTGGCGGGCTGTTGTACGCCCGTGCCTCCCGACGAGGTCACCGGCTTCGCCGTGCGCGGCGGTGTGGTGACCGTCCATCGTGTCGAATGCGCCGGAGTCGCGCGCATGAAGGGCGCGGGCCGTGCGGAGGTCGGCGTGCACTGGGGCGAGACGGCCGAGTGCCGGGTCACGCTCGTCGCCGAGTCCTTCGTCCGCCCCCACCTCCTCGCGGACCTCACCGAGGCGATCGCCCTGCAAGGCGTCGGGATCGTCTCGGCGACCGTCGAGCCCCCGAGCCAACAGCGGGTGCGCCACACGTACACGCTCCAGCTTCCGGACGCCTCCCACCTGCCGGCCCTAATGCGGGCGATGCGGAACGTCGCCGGTGTCTATGACGTCGGCCGGGCGCAGCACCCCGCGGCCGCCCAGTAACCTTGTATGACAAGTGAGTTGAGGGTGGAACATCGACGCTGAACCCGTTCGAGTGTGACCGGTGCGCGTCGTCACCGCGCGGCGGGCATGCGCTGGTAGCGGTGGTCCATGCCGCACAGCCTCCGTTCCGCGATCCCCCGTTCCCGCCGTACCACAGCCGCCCTTCTCGCCTGCGCCGTCTCCGGCTGCCTGATCGCCGCGAGCGCGCCCTCGCCCGCGACACCACTGGGCATCGGCGACCCCCTCTTCCCGACGCTCGGCAACCCGGGCTACGACGTGAAGTCGTACGACCTGTCCTTCACCTATCCCGGCAGCAACAACAAGCCCCTCACCGCCGTGACCAGGATCAAGGCGCGGGCCACCCAGCGACTGGAGAGCGTCAACCTCGACTTCGCGCACGGCACGGTCCAGTCCGTCGACGTCAACGGCCTGCCCGCGTCCTTCACCAGCGCGGGAGAGGACCTGGTGATCACACCGGCCGTACCGCTGCCCAGGGGCGGCACACTGCGGATCACCGTGCGGCACACCAGCGACCCCGTGTCCACGAAGGGCGAGGACGGAGGCTGGGTACAGACCGAGGACGGACTCGTGATGGCCAACCAGGCAGACGCCGCCCATCTGGTCTTCCCGTGCAACGATCACCCCTCCGACAAGGCGATGTTCACCTTCCACGTGACCGCGCCGGACACCTACACGGCCGTGGCGAACGGTGTGGTCCGGGGGGTCGAGCGGACCGGCGGGGCCACTACCTGGAACTACCGCACGCGGCACCCGATGGCGACCGAGCTCGCCCAGGTCTCCATCGGCCGCAGCACCGTCCTGCACCGCCGGGGACCGCACGGACTGCCCCTGCGCGACGTCGTACCCGCCGAGGACGCGGCGGTCCTCGAACCGTGGCTGAAGAAGACCTCCGACCAGATCGCATGGATGGAGAAGAAGGTCGGCCGCTTCCCCTTCGAGACGTACGGGCTGCTGATCGCCCAGGCGCGGACCGGCTTCGAGCTGGAGACGCAGACACTCTCCCTCTTCGAGAAGGGGGTGTTCACCGAGCCCGCCTATCCCGCCTGGTACGTCGAATCGATCATGGTGCATGAACTGTCCCACCAGTGGTTCGGCGACAGCGTCAGCCCGCGCGGCTGGTCCGATCTGTGGCTGAACGAGGGGCATGCCACCTGGTACGAGGCCCTGTACGCGGACGAGACCGGGCACCGGCCCCTGGAGACCCGTATGAAGGCGGCGTACGCCCGCTCCGACCAGTGGCGGGCGACCGGTGGACCGCCCGCCGACCCCAGGCCGGCGAAGCCCGGTCAGAAGATCAGCCTCTTCCGGCCCAACGTCTACGACGGCTCCGCGCTGGTCCTGTACGCGCTGCGCCAGAAGATCGGGAACCGCGCCTTCGAGCGCCTGGAGCGGGCCTGGGTGGCCGTGCACAGGGACGGCACGGCCGACACGGCGGATTTCGAGCACCTGGCGTCCGTCGTCGCCGGACGTGATCTGACCTCGTTCTTCGAGGGCTGGCTGCACGGCGAGAAGACCCCGCCGATGCCGGGGCACCCGGACTGGAAGCTCGACGCCGTGCGAGCCCCCAAGGCCACGCGATAAGTCGGGTGACGCGGCGAGCCGCGCCGTGCGACCATCGTCGGGTCGGCGGCGCGGCCCTCGGGGCGGCGGGCGGCCGGGAATGTCCCGGACCGCTCGAGCGTTGTCCCTGGTGCCGTGAGGTGTGGCCGAGATTGGCGCACACATCACCGCGAACGCTGTCCCAACGACGTAAGGACCCAATGACCTCCTCTTCTTCCTCTTCTCAGGACACCAAGCGCATTGCGCACACCTATCCCGAGGGTCTTCGGGCCGATGCCCTGATGGAAGAGGACGTCGCCTGGAGCCACGAGATCGACGGAGAGCGGGACGGCGACCAGTTCGACCGCTCCGAGCGCGCGGCGCTACGCCGTGTCGCCGGACTCTCCACCGAGCTCGAGGACGTCACCGAGGTCGAGTACCGGCAGCTTCGCCTGGAGCGCGTCGTACTCGTCGGGGTGTGGACCTCGGGGACCGTGCAGGACGCGGAGAACTCGCTCGCCGAGCTGGCCGCCCTCGCCGAGACCGCGGGAGCCGTTGTGCTCGACGGCGTGATCCAGCGCCGCGACAAGCCCGACGCCGCCACCTACATCGGTTCCGGCAAGGCCCTGGAGCTGCGGGACATCGTCATCGAAACGGGCGCGGACACCGTCATCTGCGACGGTGAGCTCAGCCCCGGCCAGCTGATCCATCTCGAGGACGTCGTCAAGGTCAAGGTCATCGACCGCACGGCCCTGATCCTGGACATCTTCGCCCAGCACGCCAAGTCCCGGGAGGGCAAGGCGCAGGTCGCACTCGCGCAGATGCAGTACATGCTGCCGAGGCTCCGAGGCTGGGGTCAGTCGCTGTCCCGGCAGATGGGCGGCGGCAGCGGCGGCCTGGCGACCCGTGGTCCCGGTGAAACCAAGATCGAGACCGATCGGCGGCGGATCCGCGAGAAGATGGCGAAGATGCGCCGGGAGATCGCGGAGATGAAGACCGGCCGTGAGATCAAGCGCCAGGAGCGCAGGCGCCACAAGGTGCCGTCGGTCGCCATCGCGGGCTACACCAACGCAGGCAAGTCCTCCCTGCTCAACCGGCTCACCGGCGCGGGCGTCCTGGTCGAGAACGCGCTGTTCGCGACCCTCGATCCCACCGTGCGCCGGGCCGAGACCCCGAGCGGGCGGCTGTACACCCTGGTCGACACCGTCGGTTTCGTGCGGCATCTGCCCCACCACCTGGTCGAGGCGTTCCGCTCCACCATGGAGGAGGTCGGCGACTCCGACCTGATCCTGCACGTGGTGGACGGCTCGCACCCGGTGCCCGAGGAGCAGCTGGCCGCCGTACGCGAGGTGATCAGGGACGTCGGTGCCACCGATGTGCCCGAGATCGTGGTGATCAACAAGGCGGACGCCGCCGATCCGCTGGTCCTCCAGCGGCTGCTGCGGACGGAGAAGCGCGCGCTCGCCGTCTCGGCCCGCACCGGCAAGGGCATCCAGGAGCTGCTCGCCCTGCTCGACAACGAGCTGCCGAGGCCGTCGGTCGAGATCGAGGCGCTCGTGCCCTACACGCACGGTCGTCTGGTGGCACGCGCCCACTCCGAGGGCGATGTGATCTCCGAGGAGCACACCCCGGAGGGCACGCTGCTCAAGGCACGGGTGCACGAGGAGCTGGCGGCCGAGCTCGCGCCGTACGCTCCGGCTCCCGCGTTCTGACCCACAGCCGGCCGAAGAGCCGTCCCTCACATGGAGAAGGCCCGCCCCCTGCACAAGGGGGCGGGCCTTCGGGTGTCCGCGGACCGCCTGCCGTCCGGAGCCGTCAGGGGCGGACCTTCACTGGCTCGCGAACTTATTGCTGACCGACTCGTAGACCCCCTTGGCCACGTTGCCGAGCCGGGGCCCGGCCAGCCAGCCGGAGGTCACCGGACCGATCGAGGTGTTCGACACCAGCACCGGGTTGCCGTCAGGGCCGTTCTCCACCCAGCCGCCGCCGGACGCACCGCCGGTCATGGTGCAGCCGATGCGGTACATCGTGGGGTCCGTCTTCTCGATCGAGAGCCGGCCGGGCTTGTCCTGGCACCGGTAGAGCTTCTGGCCGTCGTACGGTGCCGCCGCCGGGTACCCGGTCGCGGTGATGCTGTCCACCTTCGGGACGGCCGGTGCGTTGAAGTCGACGGGAAGGGCCGAACCGACCGTCTCCTCCAGCGACTTGCCTCCGCTGCCCTGCTCGGGGGTCACATGGATCACGGCGTAGTCGTACGACGCTCCCTGACCACCGGTCTGGCCGCCCTGCTCGATCCACTGCTCCGAGGTCTGAGCCCAGTCACCCCACCAGACCCCGTAGGGGGCGATCTCCTCCCGCTTAGCGTTGCCGAGCTCGGCCTCCGTCTTCCCGGAGTTGTTGTACGCGGGCACGAACGCGATGTTGCGGTACCAGCCGCCCTTCCTGCCGGCGTGCACGCAGTGGCCCGCGGTCCACACGAGGTTCGACTTGCCCGGGTGGGCCGGATCCTGGACGACGGTCGCAGAGCAGACCATCGTGCCCTCGGGGGAGTCGAAGAACACCTTGCCCGCCGTGGGGGCGCTGTCGTGATACGCGGGCGGCACCGCCTGTGCCCTCACCGGGGCCGGGACCGGGTCCGTGACCCCCTGGTCGCCCGAGAGGTCGTTGTCGTCGACGCCCCTGTCGGGGTCGTCGGCCTCACGCATCCGGTCCGGGTTCCACAGTCCCTTGATGATCGGGTTGATGTAGTCGTCGGCCTCGCGCAGCCAGTCGTCCTTGTCCCAGTTCTTCCAGGCGCCGTTCTTCCACTTGTCGATGTCGATCCCGTGTTCCCGCAGCCTCTGCTTGATGTCGTCCGGGATCTTGATCTTGCCGTCGCTCGCGGAGGACGCGGTCGCGGACGCGCTCGCCTTGGCGTCCGCCGTGCTGTCCCCGCCCGAGTCGCAAGCCGTCGCGGTCAGCGCCAGTGCCGTGGCGAGGCCGACCGCTGCCAGCGAGGGGACGACCGTGCGGCGCGCGCTCCCTCCTCGGCGTCCTGAGAAGAGCGGGCGTATGGATCGCATGGTCTGAACTCCCCCTGGAATGAACCTGTGTGAAGAGGACGGCAGCCCGCCGTGGGGGCGGGACGTCTTCGACGGGCGTGTGCTTCCACTGAACAGCACCACACACTATGCGTGTGCTGTGGGGGGCTTCCCACGGATCGGCAACGGTTCGGCTACAAGCCGCTCGCCCGTGGATCTTCCGGATTCCCTTGCGAGGAGACGTCGTTCAGTCCGGCGGAGGGACCATCCGCGCCGACGCGGTGGGATGCGACGAAGCCCGACGGCGGGCGCCTGCGCCGACGCGGGAAATGCGCGCGGGTGAGTCGGGGCCGCCCGGTGGGCGGGGTCGTTCGCGTGTGGACACACGCGGGCCACCGCATCAGCCGGTACCTGGGCGGCACCGGCTGATCGGATCCAATTTCCCCAACGGGGGTGCCCATCGCGGCAATCCGGCACCCGTGCACTACCCAGGATGGGCAACACCGGCCGACCACCACGTCCCCCGGAGAGGATGGGCGGCCCACCGGTTGGATGTTCCCATCCAATCTCTTCTGACTGAGCGTCAGCAAGAAGTTCCCGGGCGCATCACTCGAACAGGTGAGCAGATTCGTTTCCCTTGTTTTTGACGCGGTTGAACCGCCCTCGTCGGGTCACGTCGCCCATGTCCATGAACTGAATACCGACCTGGTGAATCGGAGGAATCGGCACGGTGATTCAGAAGCGATCGGGGGATTTCCGGCAAAGTCCTGCTGCCCGGTGAGGGGACGTTCCATGTGATGCACGTGCCGTCGTCGACCGTGAGAGAGTGCACGATCCGTCCTCGACGGCTGCGGCAGGGCGGACCGAGGTTCGCGTGTCGAAGCCAGCGGAAACGGCGCGCTCATGCCGGCGGGTGAGGCCGAGATGCTCGGTGCCGTGGCGACCGAATGGAGCGGCCTCAATTCACCTATTTGCAAAGGGACTTGCTTTTCATTCCACAAGTCGGGCGAGACGGGATCGAATTGCTCCATTCGAGTGATGAGGTCGACGAGCTCTTGTCACTCGATCGGATGCGTGCGTCACTGGAAATGTGAAACCGGCGGGCTGCCCATCCCCGTGCCGGGGGAACGTTCAGACAGGCAGCGCTTGCCGGTTTTCTCCATGCCCACAGGCAGGGAACGGGCTGTTGCGCACAAAGCCGTAGGTGCCGGGGTGACTGTCCCCTTGTTCGCCCTGCGCCCGGCAGCCCCCGCGCCGTGTTGCGCTCCGCCCCGGAGAGCCCGGCAGAGGCTGACGACTCCCGCCATCGGCGCCGGTCCAGGACCGCTCCGCCGGTTGCCCACACCATCCCAGCGCAGCAGGAAGAAGGAGTGTCCCCATGCCTATCTCTCCGAACCAGGGTTCCACCGGCGGCGGCACGCTGGTGACCATCACGGGTACCAACCTCTCCAACACCAGCGCGGTGACGTTCGGCTCGAAGCCGGCCACGGCCGTCACCAACGTCTCGCCGACCCAGGTCACCGCGGTCTCCCCGTCCGGCACCGGATCGGTCGGCGTGACCGTCACGACCCCGGGCGGGACCAGCAACCCGGTGCCGTTCTTCTATGTCGGCGCCCCGTTCAAGTCCTCCCTGAGCGAGAGCGCGGGACCGCTGGCCGGCGGCAACACGATCACCATCAACGGCACGGGGCTGTCGACCGCGACAAGCGTGTCCTTCGGCGGGAACACGGCCACCCCGACCGTGGTCTCCGACACTGCCATCACGGTGGCGGTGCCGGCCGGGGCGGCGGCGGGGCCGGTGTCGGTGAGCGTGACGACCGCGGGCGGTACCAACAACGGTCTGTCCTACACCTACATCGACGACCCCACGATCACCACGATCACCCCGACCACGGGGCCGACCTCGGGTGGCACGGCGCTGACCATCGTGGGTACCAACTTCACCAGCACGGAGTCGGTCACCTTCGACGGCGTCGCCGGGCCGTTCTCCGTCGTCAACTCCACCACGCTCTCGGTGGTCACCCCGCCCGGCACGGCCGGTGCCGCTGACGTCGTGGTCACCAACCCGGCCGGATCCGCAACCGCGGCCGGCGGCTTCACGTACGTCGCCGGTCCCGGCATCTAGTCCGCCGGCTCCGCACCGGCAGACGTTCGACACCCGTCCGAGCGGCGGTCCCACGCCGCTCGGACGGGCTCTCACGTCCATCGTCCGTGCCCGAGCGGATCTGTTCACGGATCCGACCCCACAGTGACGCGTGAAGGAGTGCACTCATGGCTGCCCCCGTCGTCTCCTCGATCAGCCCCAACCAGGGGCCGATGTCCGGTGGGAACACCGTCACCCTGACCGGTACCGGCTTCAGCGGTGCGACCGCCGTCAGGTTCGGCGGCAACTCCGCCATCTCGTTCACGGTCTTCGGCAGCACGAGGATCGTCGCGGTGGTCCCGTCCGGTGCCGGGGTGGTCAACGTCACCGTCACCACCAGCGAGGGCACCAGTGCCCAGGCCGTCACCTACACCTATGTCGCCGCCCCCTCGCTGTCGAGCCTGTCGCCCGATCGGGGTCCGGTCTCGGGAGGCATCGTGGTGACGCTTACGGGAGCGAACCTGTCGAGCGCGACGGCCGTGCGTTTCGACGGGATCGCGGCGCTGTCGTTCACCGTCGTCTCCGCCACCCAGATCTCCGCGGTCGCCCCCGCGCATGCGGCCGGATCCGCGGCGGTCACGGTGACCACCGTGGGCGGCACCAGCAACTCCCTTACCTTCTCCTACGTCCTGGAGCCCTCGGTCACCGGCCTGACGCCCGCTCAGGGCCCGGCCTCGGGGGGAACCGTGGTGACCCTGACGGGAGCGAACCTGTCGGGTGCGACGGCCGTGCGTTTCGACGGGATCGCGGCGCTGTCGTTCACCGTCGTCTCCGCCACCGAGATCTCCGCGGTGACCCCGGCCCATACCGCCGGATCCGCGGCCGTCACGGTGACCACCCCCGGCGGCACCAGCAACCCCGAGAACCCCAGCATGTACTTCTACTATGCCGCGGTGCCGTCGCTGATCTCCGTGACGCCGACGTCCGGAAACACGGCGGGAGGGACCGTGGTGACGATCACGGGCACCGGCCTGTCGGGTGCCACGGCCGTGAATTTCGACGGGATCGCGGCGGCGTCGTTCACGGTCGGCTCCTCCACTGTGCTGACCGCGGTGACTCCCGCCCATGCGGCCGGTGCCGCGGCGGTCACGGTGACCACGCCGGGCGGCACCGGCAACCCGCTCAACTACGACTATTTCGACACCCCCACGCTGAGTGCCGTGACCCCCACCCTGGGGCCCACCTACGCGGGAAACACCGTCACGCTGACCGGAACGAGCCTGACGACCACCACCGACGTCCGGTTCGACGGCGCTGCGGCGTCGTTCACCGTGCTGTCCCCCACCGAGGTCACGGCCGTCGCACCGGCGGGGTCCGCAGGGCCCGCGACGGTCACGGTCGTCACGACCGCCGGCGTCAGCAACGGACTGACCTACACCCGGGTTGCAGGCCCGGGTATTTGACGCCCCGTCGGACAACGATGCGGCCGGCGGCGGTACGGGCCGCCACTCGTGTGACCTCGGCGCCCCCGCCGCTGCCGGACGGACCTGCCATGAGAGGGATGATCAGGGTTTAGTCGTGTCATAACAACAATCTCTCTGGCATATGCGCTTTTCTCATCACGTCCCCCTTGATCGCAGACGCCCAGCGGAAGGCGTGGTGGTTCGAAATGCGTAGGTCAGTCGGTACATCGCTTGTTCTGGGGGCGGTGAGTCTCGGCCTGACGTGTGAGTTGGCAGGCGCCGCGACGGCGGTCCAGGGGGTGACGGGTGCCGTGCGGACCGGGACCGTCGCCCTCCACGCGGGCGGGAACGGGTCTTCGGAGCCGGTTCGCGGGACCGTCGAGGCCAGGTCCGGCTTGAGCGTCCGCGCCCTGCCGACGACCAACTCCGCCGAGTTGGGCAGATACCCGAACGACGCCCGGATCGGTATCCAGTGCCGGGCGCCCGGGGAGAGCGTCGGCGGCGACTCGACGTGGTACCGGCTTGCGAACCGCACCGGTTGGGTGGCTGCCCGCTACGTCAAGGTCTCGAGCCCCGTGCCGCCGTGCGGCGAGCCCGGTCCTCAGGGGGCGCAAGGGGCGCAAGGGGCTCAGGGTGCGCAAGGTACCCAGGGGGCTACGGGGGCGACCGGAGCTCAGGGGACGCAGGGAACCCAGGGGGCTACGGGGGCGACCGGAGCTCAGGGGACGCAGGGAACCCAGGGCACCACAGGGGCCACCGGTACTCAAGGGGCTACCGGGGCCATCGGCCCTCAGGGACAGATGGGTGTCGCCGGTCCGCAGGGCGGTGCTGGTGCGCAGGGTGCCCAAGGTGACACCGGCGCTCAGGGTATGACCGGTGTGCAGGGTGCCCAAGGTGACACCGGTGCGACCGGCGCTCAGGGCGGGACCGGTGCTCAGGGTGCTCAGGGTGACATTGGTGCTCAGGGCGACAATGGTGCTCAGGGTGTTGCTGGTCCGCAGGGTGAGGCCGGTATCCCGGGTACTCAAGGTGCGACCGGCGCGACCGGCGCTCAGGGCGGGACCGGCGCTCAGGGCGGGACCGGTGCTCAGGGTGCCCAGGGTGACAACGGTGCTCAGGGCGAGGCTGGTCCGCAGGGTGAGGCCGGTATCCAGGGTGCTCAAGGTGCGACCGGCGCGACCGGCGCTCAGGGCGGGACCGGTGCTCAGGGAGCTCAGGGCGGGACCGGTGCTCAGGGCGAGACCGGCATCCCGGGTGCTCAGGGTGCCACCGGTGCTGTAGGCCCCCAGGGCGGGCTCGGTGCCCAGGGCGCGACCGGTGCACAAGGTGACACCGGGGCGGTCGGTGCTCAGGGTGCTGTGGGTCCGCAGGGTGAGACCGGAGCGGCAGGCACTCAGGGCACGCCTGGCACTCAGGGCGAGCCCGGCGTGCCGGGTGCTCAAGGCGCCAACGGCGCTCAGGGCGCTGCCGGTCCTCAGGGCGAGGTCGGTGCCACGGGCCCTCAGGGTGAGATCGGTACCGTGGGCGCTCAGGGTGCAACCGGCGCTCAAGGTGCAACCGGGCCCCAAGGCTCCTCCGGTGTCCAGGAGATCACTACCGTCTCCGAGGAGGGGACGCTGGGGCCAGGGCAGACATCGAATGTGGTTGCTATCTGCGGACCGAACCAGAAGGTGATTTCCGGTGGTTTTTTGGCGGGTTTCGGGGTCGTGAGCCCCGACATCTATGCCACGAAGAGTTATGCGACCATGAGCAACGACAGCGCGGTCAACAATAGTTGGACCGTCGAATTCCATAACGTCTCCACCACTGAAACGTACCTCAACCTCGCTACGGCCTACTGCGTGCCGTCCTAGCGCAGCGCCGTCCCGTGACCATGAGCCGTCCGTCCGGCGGTTCGGGAACGGACGGACAGGCGAGCGGGGCTCTGTTCCGACAAAGGGTCGACCAGGACCCGCTGTCGCAACAGAGCCCCGTGGTCGTTCTCCGGGCCGGAAGTCGCACGACGCAAGAACGAGTTCGGCAGGCCGGGCGGTCGCCCGGGCTCGAAGTGATGGCGGCGTCACGGGCATTGAGCGCGGCCGGACAGCCGACGGTGTTGACCCGCCGCCCCTGAGGGGCCGTTGCCGCGGGACGGATGCAACGCCCGCCCACGGGCCGGGTGACCGGGTGTGCCGACGCCCGCCGCCCCGGTCGTGGTGGGACGACCGGCAACGATCTTGCTCTCACCCGCTTCCGCGGGGCGTTCACGTCGTTGGTATGTACGGGGTGATCTGCTGTCCGTGGTCAACTCTCGCCCCATCCCCTCTGGACAGCGGGAGGAACTGACGTCGTGACCGTGACGGAGATTGCGGTGGTGCCGGTGGAGGGAGAGCCGGAGGTGTACGCGGCAACGGACGGGGAGCGCGCGGCACATGAGACGGGGGGAGTGCGCACGGCGCACGAGAGCATTCTGCGGCGTCAGTCGGCGCGCGAGTCCGCGGCACGCACCTATGCGCGCGCCCTCCCGATCGTGCCCGTGCGGGCACGCGGGCTCACCATCGAGGGCGCGGACGGCCGCCGTTATCTCGACTGCCTCTCCGGGGCGGGCACACTGGCCCTCGGCCACAACCACCCGGTGGTCCTCGAGGCGATCCGCAAGGTTCTCGACTCGGGTGCCCCGTTGCACGTCCTGGACCTGGCCACCCCCGTCAAGGACGCTTTCACCACCGAGCTGTTCCGGACCCTGCCGCCCGGGTTGGCCGACCGTGCGCGTGTGCAGTTCTGTGGGCCGGCGGGGACGGACGCCGTGGAGGCCGCCTTGAAGCTGGTGCGTGCCGCGACCGGTCGCAGCGGGATCCTGGCCTTCACCGGCGCCTACCACGGGATGACCGCGGGGGCTCTGGAGGTCTCCGGAGGCGCGGCCGACGTCCGGGTGGCCCGGCTGCCGTACCCGCAGGACTACCGTTGCCCGTTCGGGATCGGCGGCGAGACCGGCGCCGAACTGGGCGCCCGCTGGACCGAGTCACTCCTCGACGACGCCAAGTCGGGCGTGCCACTGCCTGCCGGGATGATCCTGGAACCGGTCCAGGGCGAGGGTGGGGTCATCCCCGCGCCGGACCCCTGGATGCGCCGCATGCGCCGGATCACCGAGGCCCGGTCCATCCCGCTGATCGCGGACGAGGTGCAGACGGGCGTGGGCCGCACGGGGCGCTTCTGGGCCGTCGAGCACAGCGGTGTGGTGCCCGATGTCATGGTGCTCTCCAAGGCGATCGGCGGCAGCCTCCCGCTCGCCGTCGTGGTCTACCGCGACGACCTCGACGTCTGGCAACCTGGTGCCCACGCAGGCACGTTCCGCGGTAATCAACTCGCCATGGCCGCCGGCACGGCGACCCTTGCCTACGTCCGTGAGAACGGCCTAGCCGAGCGCGCCGAAGCACTCGGCAGGCGCATGCTGGCCCGGCTCGCCCCCCTGATGGACGAGTTCCCCTTCATCGGGGACGTCCGCGGCCGAGGGCTGATGATCGGTATGGAGATCGTCGACGCCGAGGCCACGCCCGGCCCGATGTCCCAGGACCCGCCCACGGCGGATGCCCGACGGACAGGGCCGCTCCCCGCCGCGCCCGCACTCGCAGCCGCCGTCCAGCAGGAGTGCCTACGGCGCGGCCTGATCGTGGAACTGGGCGGACGGCACGGCAGTGTGGTGCGGCTGCTGCCGCCGCTGACGATCACCGACGAACAGACGAGCGCGGTCCTGGACCGGCTGGCGGACGCGGTGGCCGCGGTGGCGCGGGGGACCGTCGAGTCCTGAGACCCGTGCCGCGCTCCCCGGACCGGGCTGCGTAGCCCGGTCCGCCTCGCGTCCGATGCCGCAGAAGGAGGACCAGGCCTGGACGCGTGACCGCCCCCCACATCCGTACCGCACGGCCCGTCGCCGCACGAGCCGGAGACCTCACGAGGAACGACCTTGAACGCCACCCCCACCCCCGACTGCGGCTCCCGGACCCCCGAGCAGGAGACCGGCGGCACACAGGCCACCGCGCTCGCGCCGAGGCCTCCCACGGTCCCCCGGCAGGAGGCGGCCCCGCCGGAGTCAGAGGCGGTGCGCGACGCCGATCTGCTGGAGCATCCCGATCCGCACCTGGCGGCCCAGGCCGCGAGCGTGGAGAACCTGCTGCGCTGCTGGGTCCGCGAGCACGATCTCGCCGCTCCGGCAGACGGTGTGCTGAGGATCCCGCTCCCGGCAGGCGCGACGACGCTCCTCGTCCCCGTCCGGTACTGGTCCATGACGGGTTGGCACCGGTTCGGCCTGCCGCGGCTCGCCGGGACACCCGAGTCGGCCCCGCCCGCCGACGCCGTGACGGTGGCGACCCTGCTGGCCCGGGAGGTCGGCGCCGCCTGGCAGGCAGCCGCCCCGGCCTCCTCACCGCCCCAGGGGTCCGGCTTCCCGCATGACCACGTCGCCGACCTGGTGGGCAGGGTGGCCGACTCCGTCCGCCACACCACGACCTTCATCGCTGAGCGGCGCGAGCGGCCCGTGGACGAGGCGGACCTCTTCCTCTCCGCCGAGCAGGCGCTGCTGCTCGGGCACCCCATGCACCCGACGGCCAAGAGCCGCGAGGGACTCTCCGACGCCGAGGCCCGGCTCTACTCGCCCGAACTCAGGGGCCGCTTCCCACTGCACTGGCTGGCGGTCGCACCCTCCGTACTCGCGGCCGACTCGGCGTGGACGGAGGGCGGCCGGACCGTGCCTGCCGGCCTGCTCGCCCTGCGGCTCGCGGCTTCGGACCTCCCGCTCCCCGAGAACTTCACCGCTCTGCCCCTGCATCCCTGGCAGGCGCGCGAGATCCGGCACCGCCCACAGGCCGTCGCCCTGCTGGAGACCGGACTGATCCGCGACCTCGGCGCACATGGAGAGCCCTGGCGCCCCACCTCCTCCGTCCGCACCGTCCACCGCTCCGGCGTCCCGGCGATGCTGAAGCTGTCGCTGGGCCTGCGCATCACCAACTCCCGTCGTGAGAACCTCCGAAAGGAACTCCACCGGGGCGCGGAGGTGCACCGACTGCTGCGCGGTGGGCTCGGCAGGGAATGGCGCTCCGTGCACCCCGGCTTCGACATCGTCCGTGACCCGGCCTGGCTGGCCGTCGACGACGCGGACGGTATGCCCGTGGCCGGATTGGACGTGGTCATCCGGCACAACCCGTTCGGTCCGACGGACGACGCCTGCTGTCTCGCCGGCCTTGTCTCGCCCAGGGCCCGCGCCCTGCCCGGGGAGCAACGACCCGGACCGGTCTCCAGGCTCGCCGAGACGGTGATCCGTCTCACCGCACGCACCGGCCGTTCGCGCTCGGCCGTCGCCACCGAATGGTTCCTGCGTTACCTGGAACAGGTGGTGCGCCCGGTGCTCTGGCTGGACGGGCAGGCCGGCATCGCCATGGAGGCGCACCAGCAGAACACCATCGTCCTCCTGGACCCCGAAGGCTGGCCCGTGGGCGGCCGCTACCGGGACAACCAGGGCTACTACTTCCGCGAGTCCCGCCGCGCCGAACTCGAGGCACGGCTGCCGGGCATCGGTGAGCACAGCGACACCTTCGTCGCCGACGAGGTGGCCGACGAACGCTTCGCCTACTACCTGGGCATCAACAACGTCCTGGGTCTGATCGGCGCGTTCGGCTCCCAGGGCCTCGCCGACGAACAGCTGTTGCTCGCGGCCTTCCGTCGCTTCCTCGCCTCCGCCGCCGACGGCTCCGGACGGCTGCGCAGCTCCCTGCCGGCCCGTCTGCTCGAGTCACCCGTCCTGCGCTGCAAGGCCAATCTGCTGACCCGGCTGCACGGTCTGGACGAACTCGTCGGCCCGGTGGACACCCAATCCGTCTATGTCACCGTCACCAACCCCCTTCATCCCTGAACGCCATCCGTCCCTTCTCCTGAGAGGAGCGTCGCCGTGTCCCCGATCGACGCGAACAGCGGCGCCGGCACCGCCTCCGCCCCCGGCGCGGGTCCCGCCACCCGCTCGGGCTCCGGATCCGGCGCCGACCGGCGTCTGCGCCCGAACCCCGGCTCGGACTGCGAGGACACCCTCGATCTCCGGCTGCCCGACCAGTTCATGGCCCTCGGCGTGGATCGTGGGCCGAGCCGGAGCAGAGCCGCGGCGCCGACCGTGTTCGACGCGCGTGAGGCCCTGACCGACGCGTCCCACGACCAGGTCGCCGGCGCTCCTGACGGTCCGGCCGACCCTCCTGAGAGCCCGGCAGACGCGATCGCCGGATCTGTCGTACGACCGGGCATCGCACGTGGCGACGACCTCCTGGACGACGTGGCCGACTGGGGTGCGACGCCCACCCCTGTCGGTCTCTTCCACCTCGTCCCGGTCGATCCGAGCCGGGATCTTCCGCTGGTCGCACGCTGGATGAACGACCCCGCGGTGGCGGTGTTCTGGGACCTGGCGGGAGACGTCTCGGTCACCGAGCGGCACCTGTGGGCCCAACTCGCCGGTGACGGCCGCAGCGTCTCGTGCCTCGGTGTGCTGGACGGCACCCCCATGAGCTACTGGGAGATCTATCGCGCGGACCTCGACCCCCTGGCCCGCCACTACCCGGCCCGTCCCCACGACACCGGGATCCATCTCCTCATCGGGGGTGTCGCCGACCGCGGGCGCGGTATCGGTTCCGCCCTCCTGCGCGCGGTGGCCGACCTCGTCCTCGACCGGCGTCCGTCGTGTTCACGTGTCGTCGCCGAACCCGACCTCCGCAACATCCCCTCCGTCGCCTCCTTCCTCAACGCCGGCTTCCGGTTCTCCGCCGAGGTCGACCTCCCCGAGAAGAGGGCCGCCCTGATGATCCGGGACCGGGTCCTTCGCCGTGTGCTGCAGCATCATCACTCTCTGTAACGAAAGGCATCCCGCCTCGGTTCCCGGCCCCCGGTCACCGATTTCCGCCCTCCGCTCGGGCTCCCGCCCCGAGGGCCCGGTTCCGGCCCCTGGCCCCGGCTCCAGTCCGTCCGCCCCGTTCCCGGTCGCGCGCGGCCCTGTGCCACAAAAGGAGTCCTGTGCCGCATCGTCCGCCGAACCGAGGGCCGTCCCGTTCCGCGACGCCAGGCGTGAGCCCCCGGTGGGCTGCGGGGACTCGTGCTCGTTTGTCAGTGCCGCGCCGTAGGGTGGTCGCGCTATGACGAAGCCCTCACTCCCCGAACTCCTGCATGCAGCCGTCTCAGCCGTCGGCGGTACGGAGCGCCCCGGCCAGGCGACCATGGCCCAAGCCGTCGCGGAGGCGATCGACGACGGTTCCCATCTGCTGGCCCAGGCCGGCACCGGCACCGGAAAGTCGCTGGGCTATCTGGTGCCCGCGCTCGCCCACGGGGAGCCCGTCGTCGTGGCGACAGCCACCCTGGCGCTGCAGCGCCAGCTCGTCGAGCGCGACCTGCCGCGCACGGTCGAGGCGCTGCACCCGCTGCTGCGCCGTCGCCCGGAGTTCGCGATGCTCAAGGGCCGGTCGAACTACCTGTGCCTGCACCGCCTGCACGAGGGAGTGCCGCAGGACGAGGAGGACGGCCTGTTCGACCAGTTCGAGGCCGCCGCGCCCACGAGCAAGCTGGGACAGGATCTGCTGCGGCTGCGGGACTGGTCCGAGGACACGGAGAGCGGCGACCGGGACGACCTCACTCCGGGCGTCTCGGACCGGGCCTGGGCGCAGGTGTCGGTGTCGTCCCGGGAGTGCCTGGGCGCATCGAAGTGCGCCTACGGCGCCGAATGCTTCGCCGAGACGGCCCGCGAACGTGCCAAGCTCGCCGAAGTCGTCGTCACCAACCACGCGCTTCTCGCGATCGACGCCATCGAGGGCGCGCCCGTCCTGCCCCAGCACGAGGTGCTCATCGTCGACGAGGCCCATGAACTGGTCTCCCGGGTGACGGGGGTGGCCACCGGCGAGCTCACCCCCGGCCAGGTCAACCGCGCCGTGCGCCGCGCCGCCAAACTGGTCAACGAGAAGGCGGCCGACCAACTCCAGACCGCCGCCGAGGGCTTCGAACGGCTGATGGAGCTCGCCCTGCCTGGGCGTCTCGAGGAGATCCCGGAGGATCTCGGGTACGCACTCATGGCGCTGCGCGACGCCGCCCGTACCGTGATCTCCGCGCTCGGGACGACCCGCGACAAGTCCGTCCAGGACGAGGACGCCGTCCGCAAGCAGGCGCTCGCCGCCGTGGAGGGCGTGCACGACGTGGCGGAGCGGATCACCCACGGCTCGGAGTGGGACGTCGTCTGGTACGAACGGGACGACCGCTTCGGTGCGTCCCTGCGGGTCGCCCCGCTGTCCGTCTCCGGCCTCCTGAGGGAGAAGCTCTTCGCGGACCGCTCGGTGGTCCTCACGTCCGCCACGCTGAAGCTGGGCGGCGACTTCAACGGCATCGGGGCCTCCCTGGGGCTCGCCCCCGAGGGCACGGAGGGAGACGACCTGCCGAAGTGGAAGGGCGTCGACGTCGGCTCCCCCTTCGACTATCCGAAGCAGGGCATCCTGTACGTCGCGAAGCATCTGTCACGGCCGGCCCGCGACGGCGACCGAGCCGACATGCATGACGAGCTGACGGAGCTGATCCAGGCGGCCGGCGGCCGCACGCTGGGCCTTTTCGCGTCGATGCGGGCCGCCCAACTCGCCGCTGAGGAACTGCGCACCCGTATCCCCGAGTTCCCGATCTTCCTTCAGGGCGAGGAAACGCTCGGCGAGCTGATCAAGAACTTCGCGGCCGACCCGCAAGCGTGCCTCTTCGGCACGCTGTCGCTCTGGCAGGGCGTCGACGTCCCCGGTCCGAGCTGCCAGCTGGTCGTCATGGACAAGATCCCGTTCCCGCGCCCCGACGACCCGCTGATGAGCGCCCGTCAGAAGGCGGTCGAGGAGGCGGGGGGCAACGGCTTCATGGCAGTGGCCGCCACGCACGCGGCGCTGCTGATGGCACAGGGCGCCGGTCGTCTGGTGCGGGCGACGGGGGACCGCGGGGTGGTCGCCGTGCTGGACCAGCGGCTGGCCACGGCACGCTACGGGAGCTATCTCAAGGCCTCACTGCCCGGCTTCTGGTACACGACGGACCGTAACCAGGTGCGCAAGTCGCTCGCTGCGATCGACGCAGCGGCCAAGGCGCAGGAGTCGTGACCCGGTAGGGCGCGGTTCGGCCAGGTCAGTACGCTGTTCGGCGGCCCCTGGGCCGCCGAACAGCGTACTGACGGCGGTCCCGCAGGGCGTCCGAGGGGCCCGGGCAGCGCGGGACCCCGGAACCGGCGCAGGGGTCCCGGGGCCCGGATCAGGGGGAGCGTCGTCAGGCCGCCCTCCGTGCGGGTCACACCCGCCGCAGCACCGCCACCACCTTGCCGAGGATCGTCGCCTCGTCGCCGGGAATGGGCTGGTAGGCAGCGTTGTGCGGCAGCAGCCATACATGGCCGTCCTCGCGCTTGAAGCGCTTGACGGTGGCCTCGCCGTCGAGCATGGCGGCCACGATGTCGCCGTTCTCGGCGACGGGCTGCCGGCGGACCGTGACCCAGTCGCCGTCGCAGATCGCGGCCTCGATCATGGAGTCGCCGACGACCTTCAGGACGAACAGCTCACCGTCGCCGACCAGCTGCCTCGGCAGCGGGAAGACGTCCTCCACCGACTCCTCGGCGAGGATGGGGCCGCCGGCTGCGATACGGCCGACGAGCGGGACGTACGACGCGGCCGGCTTGCCCGTGGTGTCCGTGGGCTGCACGGAGGCCGACTGGTCCGATCCGCGGACCTCGTACGCGCGCGGCCGGTGCGGGTCGCGGCGCAGGAAGCCCTTGCGCTCCAGTGCCATCAGCTGGTGTGCCACCGAGGACGTGCTGGAGAGACCCACGGCCTGGCCGATCTCCCGCATCGACGGTGGGTAGCCACGGCGCTGCACGGAGTCCCGAATGACCTCGATCACCCGGCGCTGCCGGTCGGTCAGACCGGAGCTGTCCGCCCGGATGCCTGGAGGTCGGCCGGGCAGGGACCGCTTGGGCCCCTCGTGATTCGTGGCTTCGTTCATGGCATGCACCGGCTCGAGTCGGCCCTGGGAGCGGTCCTGGGCAGTGATGGTGGCGCTGTCTGCGGTGGTGGTCACGTCGGCCCCTCTCGATGGTCTCCCGTGCAGCACAACGGTAGTTGCTTTCGAAAGGTTGCGCCAAACACACGTTCGAGTGAAAAACCGCGAATTATCTGACGCGGTCCTGCGTGCCGGTGTATGGCCGACCCTGATCGGCGGAGGTCCCCCCGCTCGGCCGTGACCGGGAGCGGAGGAGGGCAAAAGCGCTCATTGCTGTACCCTTCACCGCCGGGGCGATGGCCTTGTGGGCCGCCGTGATCGGCGCCCAGTCTGCCACCCGAGGCCCGGCGGGCCGGGTACCGACCCCCCTTCTCCATGCGGCGTCCACCGTATCCACCCATGGTCCGATCGGGTATGGCCCTGCGGCATGTGCCAATCTGCGGGCTGTCCGCGTGTCGCGGCCGAAAGTGTGAGCCGATCGCTAGATGTAGTGGTTGGATTGCACCAGTGGCCCATAGGTTGTGGTCCCCCCGGTCTTCCTGGCTCGGGAGATCGCCTATGCTTGGGGCTGCTTCGAGGGGCCTGTGAGGCCCACGAGGTCCAATCAGTCGTGCTGAAAAGGAGGGTGGGAGCCATGTACTGCCCCTTCTGCAGGCACCCGGACAGCCGTGTCGTCGACAGCCGTACGACCGACGACGGGACGTCCATCCGCAGGCGCCGCCAGTGTCCCGACTGCTCCCGCCGTTTCACGACGGTGGAGACGTGCTCGCTCATGGTGGTCAAGCGGTCCGGGGTCACCGAGCCCTTCAGTCGCACCAAGGTCATCAACGGCGTGCGCAAGGCATGCCAGGGGCGGCCTGTCACAGAGGACGCACTCGCCCAGCTCGGCCAGCGGGTCGAAGAGGCGGTGCGGGCCACCGGGAGTGCCGAGCTGACCACCCATGACGTGGGTCTGGCCATACTCGGCCCCTTGCAGGAGCTGGACCTCGTCGCCTTTCTGCGGTTCGCGTCCGTGTACCGGGCGTTCGACTCGCTGGAGGACTTCGAGGCCGCCATCGCGCAACTCAGGGAGCAGCAGCGCGGGCGCCCCGCCGTGGACGACGACGACCACGGAAACGCCGTCGCGGAGCGCCAGGGAACCGACCGCGGGTCCGGAGCGGCGGCAGACGCCCCCGTGCCCGTCAGCGCCGCCGACTGACGGGAGGGCCGACGGGCAGGGCTCCGTCGGCGGCGCACACAGACCCGTCACGCGCGCCGTCCCGCGACGTGCGTGACAAGCAGACACAACACCGTGCCTTGGGAAGAAAAGGGCACGTCAGGGCGTTTTTGCCTGATACAGGGAGGCGGCATGACAGAGACGGCGAGCGGTCCGGCACGAGGTTCCCGAGCGAAGGGCGCCAAGGCCACCAAGGGACTGCGTATCGAGCGCATTCACACCACTCCCGGCGTGCATCCGTACGACGAGGTCGAGTGGGCGCGCCGTGACGTCGTCATGACCAACTGGCGCGACGGCTCGGTCAACTTCGAGCAGCGTGGCGTCGAGTTCCCCGACTTCTGGTCGGTGAACGCGGTCAACATCGTCACCAGCAAGTACTTCCGCGGTGCCGTCGGCACCCCGCAGCGCGAGACCAGCCTCAAGCAGCTGATCGACCGCATCGTGAAGACGTACCGGAAGGCCGGTGAGGACTACAAGTACTTCTCCTCGCCCGCCGACGCGGAGATCTTCGAGCACGAGCTGGCCTACGCCCTCCTGCACCAGATCTTCAGCTTCAACAGCCCCGTCTGGTTCAACGTGGGCACCCCGCAGCCGCAGCAGGTCTCCGCCTGCTTCATCCTGTCCGTCGACGACTCCATGGAGTCGATCCTCGACTGGTACAAGGAAGAGGGCATGATCTTCAAGGGCGGCTCCGGCGCCGGCCTGAACCTCTCCCGCATCCGCTCCTCCAAGGAGCTGCTCTCCTCCGGCGGCAACGCCTCCGGTCCCGTCTCCTTCATGCGCGGCGCCGACGCCTCCGCGGGAACGATCAAGTCGGGCGGTGCCACCCGCCGCGCGGCCAAGATGGTCATCCTGGACGTCGACCACCCTGACGTCGAGGACTTCATCGAGACCAAGGTCAAGGAAGAGGAGAAGATCCGCGCCCTCCGTGACGCGGGCTTCGACATGGACCTCGGCGGTGACGACATCACCTCCGTGCAGTACCAGAACGCCAACAACTCGGTCCGCGTCAACGACACCTTCATGAAGGCCGTCGAGAACGGCGGCAAGTTCGGCCTGCGCGCCCGTATGACCGGTGAGGTCATCGAGGAGGTCGAGGCGAAGGCGCTCTTCCGCAAGATGGCCGAGGCCGCCTGGGCCTGCGCCGACCCGGGCATCCAGTACGACGACACGATCAACCACTGGCACACGTGCCCGGAGTCCGGCCGTATCAACGGCTCGAACCCGTGTAGCGAGTACATGCACCTGGACAACACGTCCTGCAACCTCGCCTCGCTGAACCTGATGAAGTTCCTGAAGGACGACGGCAAGGGCCGCCAGTCCTTCGAGGTGGAGCGCTTCGCCAAGGTCGTCGAGCTGGTCATCACCGCGATGGACATCTCGATCTGCTTCGCGGACTTCCCGACCCAGAAGATCGGCGAGAACACCCGCGCCTTCCGCCAGCTCGGCATCGGCTACGCCAACCTCGGCGCCCTCCTCATGGCGACCGGCCACGCGTACGACTCCAACGGCGGCCGCGCCCTGGCCGGTGCCATCACCTCCCTGATGACCGGCACGGCGTACAAGCGCTCGTCCGAGCTCGCCGCGGTGGTCGGCCCGTACGACGGCTACGCCCGCAACGAGCGGCCGCACCTGCGCGTCATGCAGCAGCACGCCGACGCCAACGCCACGGCCGTCCGCATGGACGACCTGGACACCCCGGTGTGGGCCGCCGCCACGGAGGCCTGGCAGGACGTGCTGCGCCTCGGTGAGAAGAACGGCTTCCGCAACTCCCAGGCGTCCGTCCTCGCCCCGACCGGCACCATCGGTCTGGCGATGTCCTGCGACACCACCGGTGTCGAGCCGGACCTGGCGCTGGTCAAGTTCAAGAAGCTGGTCGGCGGCGGCTCGATGCAGATCGTCAACGGCACCGTGCCGCAGGCGCTGCGCCGCCTCGGCTACCAGGAGGAGCAGATCGAGGCGATCGTCGCCCACATCGCCGAGAACGGCAATGTGATCGACGCGCCGGGCCTCAAGCACGAGCACTACGAGGTCTTCGACTGCGCGATGGGTGAGCGTGCCATCTCCCCGATGGGCCACGTCCGCATGATGGCCGCGATCCAGCCGTGGATCTCCGGTGCCATCTCCAAGACGGTCAACATGCCGGAGACGGCGACCGTCGAGGAGGTCGAGGAGATCTACTTCGAGGCCTGGAAGCTGGGCATCAAGGCGCTCGCGATCTACCGCGACAACTGCAAGGTCGGCCAGCCGCTCTCCGCCAAGAAGAAGGAGACCGCGCCGGCGAAGGCCGAGGAGCGCACCGCGGAGCCCAAGGTCGAGAAGGTGGTCGAGTACCGCCCGGTCCGCAAGCGCCTCCCGAAGGGTCGTCCCGGCATCACCACCTCCTTCACCGTCGGCGGTGCCGAGGGGTACATGACCGCCAACTCCTACCCGGACGACGGTCTCGGCGAGGTCTTCCTCAAGATGTCCAAGCAGGGCTCGACCCTCGCGGGCATGATGGACGCCTTCTCCATCGCCGTCTCGGTGGGTCTGCAGTACGGCGTGCCGCTCGAGACGTACGTCTCCAAGTTCACCAACATGCGCTTCGAGCCGGCCGGTATGACGGACGACCCGGACGTGCGGATGGCTCAGTCGATCGTCGACTACATCTTCCGCCGTCTGGCGCTCGACTTCCTGCCCTTCGAGACGCGTTCGGCGCTCGGCATCCACTCCGCCGAGGAGCGTCAGCGCCACCTGGAGACCGGCTCGTACGAGCCCAGCGAGGACGAGGTCGACGTCGAGGGCCTGGCCCAGTCGGCGCCGCGTGCCCAGGAGCTGAAGGCCGTGGCCACCCCGCGTGCCGAGGCTGCGACGGCCCAGCCGGCCCCGAAGCAGGCGCACACCAGCGCCGAACTGGTGGAGATGCAACTGGGCATCCAGGCGGACGCCCCGCTGTGCTTCTCCTGCGGTACGAAGATGCAGCGGGCCGGTTCCTGCTACATCTGCGAGGGCTGCGGCTCGACGAGCGGCTGCAGTTGAGAATGAGCGGTATCGCGTCGGATCCTGGATCCGACGCACGCCGCGAAGGTAGCTGACCTGCGGTTCCCGAGGGGGACCGGCCGACGGCCGGTCCCCCTCGGCGTGTCCTGGAAAGTGCCACGGCCGGCTCTTCCTCGGCGGCGTTGCCGACCGATGCATCACGGCCGGGCCGCTATCGGAACCCACGTCCCCGCACGGGTCGGCCCCTCTGTCGCTCGGCCACCGGCGCCGCCCCCTGGGCAGACCAGGCCAGTACGGCGGGTCATGCCCGCTCGGGAGCCTCCAGGACCATACGGATCTCGGCCACCTCGTAGCCCGCGCGCTCGAATGCTGCCGCCATAGGGGCGTTCGTGGTGTCCGTCGTCGCGGTGATGCGCTCGGCGCCTTCGGCCGCATGGAAGCGAGTGATCTCGGCGAGGATCTCGTCGATCAGGCCCTGCCCACGTTGCTCGGGTACGACTCCGAGATAGCCGACGTTGCGGTTGTACGGGGTCGCCGACGGCACGGCCAGACCGGCGAGCGTGCCGTCGGGCAGCTCCGCGAGCCGCCACCAGGAGCGCTCGCCGGGGCAGTCGAGGTAGAACCGCATGTCCTCCTCGGCCAGTTGCCCGGCGTCCTTGGTACGCAGTTCGTCCTGGGTGGCCTGGTCCAGGCTGCCGGAGGACACCCGGGCGAAGGCATCGAGGACCTCCTCGTCGCTGCCCTCGCGAAACGTCAGCCGACCACCGGCCTCGGGCAGTCCCGCAGCCGGAGTCCATTCGTAGCGCAGGCGCTCGATCTCCCGGCTCAGCCCGGCACGGGCGCCCGATTCGCGACGCCAGGCGACCGCCTGCGCGAGTTCCGATCGGGCGCGCCAGTCCCCTGGGAGGGAGACGTTGTACAGCGGGCGCGTGCCGAAGGTGGCATGCCCGGCGTCGAGGAGGCCGGTGGCGAGGGCGGCGGGGTCGGCGACCGTGGAGCGTACCTGGAGGCAGTCGAGGGCTATGGGCCGCTCGCTGTCGGCCCGACCCCACCACAGCGCGCGGGCAAGTATGTACCCGTCCTCGTCCTCGGCGAGCCAGATCCATTCCGGCCGGAATCGGTTGGCGTCGATCTCCTCGCGGATCCGCTCGGCGGTCAGAGCGGCGACGGGACCGTCGGCCGGATAGGCGAGGGCCCGGTCGAGGGCGGTGGGGTCCGCGGTGGCGGCAAAGAATCGCATTCGGCCCATGATCATGAGGGGAGAAAGGCGGAGCAACGCATTTGTCCTTGCCGCCCACCCGTGCCCCCGTCAGGTCGCACTCCGTCGGTGGCCCTCACCGGGGTCGCGCAGGATGCGGGAAACCGGCCCACCCCTCCTCGGCAGGCATCGACGGACGAGCGAACTCGGGATGTCGGACGCCCGGGACCGGTGACACGCGCCAGTACCCGGTCATGACGGGCGGCACCGCTGTCCGCCGGGTCACCGGGCAACGGTGTCAGGAGTCCTGCGGGCTGCCCATCACTCGGGCGAAGCTCTGCGGGTCCGTGTCGTAGCCGTGGATGCCCGGGCGGAACATCCACTCGCCGGAGGCGTCGCGCACGAACTCGGCGACCGTCGCCGCCGTCGCGCCCAGGACCCCGCCGAAATCGTCCTCGGCAAGGACGGTGTATCCCTCGCGCAGCCGCAGCGCAGGGTTCAGGACGCCGACGAACGTCCTGTGGCCGGTGCGCTGCTGTATGACGACTCCGGCCACCACGCGCGCGTACTTGCTGTCGAGGCGGTGGAGCTCAAGCGTCATGACCTCGTCCCAGCCGAAGCCCTTGCCGTCCAGGCTGTCCCGGTTGAGGTAGATCGTGCCGTCGGGGGAGCGGCTGTCGAAGTGCACGACATAGCCGGGCTTCCCGTACGGATCCGACGCGAGATAGGTCGCCGCGACGATGTCGAGGTCGGTCGGCGGCTGTCCGGGCGGACTCGGGTCCCACTTCACCGCCAACTCGACTTTGCGGATGCCCTTGTTGAGGTCGCTCATCACTCATCCCCTCCCCGTTGTCACGACCCTCTGAACGAACTCCTGTGCAGAGTGGGTCAGTTGTCCATTGTGCCTTGTGCGCCGGGGCGCTCGCCCGGGTGCAACCCGCCGGAGCGTGACCAGCGCCACGCATCGGGGCCGTACGATGGCGCGGTGCTGGTCAAGTGGATTCGCTGCACTGTGGTGGACCGCCGCGGTTTCGAGCGGGGGCAGCGAAAGTGGGCGGGACTGCCGGGGGAGCCGGGATTCCGCGGACAGGGCGGGGGCTGGAGCCGGGGGAGACCCGGCGTGGCGCACGTCTTCGCGTTCTGGGAGAGCCGTGCCTTCTACGACTCCTTCATGGCGCGCTCCCACGACCGACTGGCGGCTGCGCAGTCGGGGACGTTCAAGGAACAGCAGGTCAGGCTCTTCGACCACCGCTTCGACGTGAAGACCGGCTTCGAGCCCCGCTTCACCGACGCGGACCTGGTGCGGGTCGCGCACTGCAAGGTGCACGAGGAGCGTGCCGAGCACTTCGCACTGATGCAGGAGAAGGTCTGGAATCCGGCGATGGCCGGTTCGCCGGGCATGACCCGCGGACTGTTCGGCGAGGCGCCGGGTCATGAGTTCCTGATCCTGTCGATGTGGCAGTCGGCGGCGGAACACGGCAAGTACCGCGAGGAACGTATCGAGCGCCTGGCGCTGAGGGCGCAGACCGAGGCCGACATCGCTGCCCTCACGGGGGACATCGTGGACCTGGAACCGTCGTGGACCGTGTGATCGGATGGCGTGAACGGCTGCGGCGCCGGCCCGCGCCTCGGTCGGAGAACTGGACCGGTCCGACGAGCGTCGTTCGAATGTGACCCGTATCAAGGCCGCTCGGGTGCCCCTTCGCGTGTCACCCGATCTAGGGTTTTGGCATGGCACGACCACGGCGCATCGTCCTTGTCCGGCACGGAGAGTCGGTGGGCAATGCCGATGACACCGTCTACGAGCGTGAACCCGACCACGCGCTGCCGCTCACCGAGAAGGGGTGGCGGCAGGCGGAGGCGACGGGCAAACGGCTGCGGGACCTCTTCGGCGGGGAGCACGTCAGCGTGTACGTCTCCCCCTATCGCCGTACCCATGAGACGCTCCACGCCTTCCGTCTGGACCCCGATCGTGTCCGGGTCCGCGAGGAGCCCCGGCTGCGTGAGCAGGACTGGGGCAACTGGCAGGACCGCAACGACGTCATGGTCCAGAAGGCGTACCGGGACGCCTACGGGCACTTCTTCTACCGCTTCGCGCAGGGCGAGTCCGGCGCCGACGTCTACGACCGGGTGGGCGGTTTCCTGGAGAGCCTGTTCCGCAGCTTCGAGGACCCCGATCATCCGCCGAACGTGCTCCTGGTGACCCACGGCCTCGCCATGAGGCTGTTCTGTATGCGCTGGTTCCACTGGACGGTCGCCGAATTCGAAGCCCTCTCGAACCCGGGGAACGGTGAGACGCGCATGCTCCTGCTGGGCGAGGACGGCAAGTATCGACTCGATCACCCGTTCGAGCGCTGGCGGGACCCGCAGCCCTACTGGGTCACCGGATAGAGTGGCAGGGCGATGACCGCTGACTCCTCTTTCCCCGGGCGGCTGGAACGCGCCCTGGCCAGCCTGCGGGGACTGGCCGTCGGGGACGCACTGGGCTCTCAGTTCTTCGTCCCCGTGAACTATCCCCTGCTCAAGCGCCGTGAGCTGCCTCCGGGCCCCTGGCAGTGGACGGACGACACGGAGATGGCCTGCTCCATCGTGTCCGTTCTGGCCGCACACCGCCGTATCGACCAGGACGCACTGGCGCGCTCCTTCGCGGAGCACCATGACTTCGACCGCGGCTACGGGCCTGCCGTCAACCGCCTCCTCAGGCTCGTACGGGAGGGCGGCGACTGGCGCGAGCTGTCCTCGGCACTGTTCGACGGCCGGGGGTCGTGGGGCAACGGCGCGGCGATGCGGATCGCCCCCCTGGGCGCCTGGTACGCCGACGACCCCGAGCAGGCCACGCATCAGGCGGAGATCTCCGCCTATCCCACGCATCAGCACCGTGAGGCCGTGGTCGGGGCCATGGCCGTCGCCGCCGCGGCCGCCCTCGCCGCCGCTCCGGCCGGGCCGCCGGCCCCCGGGGCCCTGCTGGACGGTGTCATCGCGCTCGTACCGAAGAGCGCCGTCGGGGCAGGGTTGCGCCGGGCGCGGGACATGCTGGACTACAGCGACGCCACGACCGTCGCGGCCGTTCTGGGCTGCGGTCGGCGCACGTCGGCGCACGACACGGTGCCCTTCGCGCTCTGGTCGGCCGCCCGCGCTCTCGGCGACTACGAACAGGCCTTCTGGACGACCGCGCAGGTGGGCGGGGACGTCGACACGACCTGCTCGATCGTCGGCGGAGTGCTCGCCGCCGGGAAGGCGGGGACGCCGCCGGGGGAGTGGCTTGAGCGTGTGGAGCGGCTGCCGGAGTGGGCGTCGGCGGCGCCGTAGACGATCGGAGTCGTGCCCCGGAGCATAGTCGCGCTCGTAGGGGACGGCCCGTGTGGTGGCCGGAACCGATGCGCGCAGGGTGAGGCGGCCCCGGCCCAAGGGCCAGGACCGCCTCCGCCGGAAGGCACCACGACCGTGGGTACGGCCGGAGGGCTCTCTGTCGTCGTTCCCCGCCGTCCGGCCGGCGTGGGCGGCCCCTGCCGTCCGGTTCGCGGGCCGGACGACGGGAGCCGGGTCCCCTCAGCCTCCTGCGGGTCCCGCCGTGCCGGCCAGGGCCTCCAGGTCGCTCTTGCGTACGCGGATGACCACGGTCGCCGTGACCAGTGCCAGTACCGCCATCGCCACGGCCGGGATGAAGGCCGTCGAGATGCCGTGGGCGAGCACCTCGTGCCCCCAGGGCGCCGGCAGCTGGTGTGTCCTGGCGAACTCCGCCTTCTGTTCGGCCGTGCCGTTCGCCATGAGGTCGGGCACCTGCTTCTCCGCCTCGTTCCGGCTCGCGGTGCCGAAGATCGTGGTGAGGATGGAGAGCCCGAGCGAACCGCCCACCTGCTGCATGGCGTTCAGGAGACCGGAGGCCGCGCCCGCCTCGTGCGGGGCGACGCCCGAGACCGCGGTGAGCGTCAGGGTCACGAAGTTCAGGCCCATGCCGAAGCCGAACAGCAGCATCGGACCGAGCACGCCGGACAGGTACGAGCTGTCGGGGCTGATGAACGTCAGCCAGCCGAGCCCGAGCGCGACCAGGGTCGCGCCCACCAGCATGAACGGCTTCGGGCCGAGCACCGGCAGGAACCGCTGCGACAGGCCGGCGCCGATCGCGATGGCCACCGTCACCGGAAGGAACGCCACACCGGCCGCGATCGGCGAGTACCCCAGCACGTTCTGCACGAAGAGCACGATGTAGAAGAACATGCCGAACATCGCCGCGGCCAGGCTCAGCATGATCACGTATGTGCCCGAGCGATTCCGGTCGGCGAACATCCGCAGCGGGGTGATCGGCTCCTTGGCCCGCGACTCGATGAATCCGAAGGCCACCAGCAACACGACCGCCGTCGTGAAGGAGCCGATGGTGAGGCTGTCCCGCCAGCCGTCCTCCGCAGCACGGATGAAGCCGTAGACCAGGGACGCCATGCCGACGGTCGAGGTGAGCGCTCCCGCTATGTCGAACCGCCCGGGATAGCGTTCCGATTCGTTGATGAACCTCGGTGCGAGCACGGCTATCAGTACGCCAATGGGTACGTTCACGAAGAGGACCCAGCGCCAGTCGAGCCACTCCGTGAGCATGCCGCCGGTCAGCAGGCCTATCGCGCCGCCGCCGGCCGAGACCGCCGCGAAGACTGCGAAGGCCCGGTTCCGCTCGGGGCCTTCCGGGAAAGTGGTGGTGATGAGCGCCAGCGAGGTGGGTGACGCGATGGCGCCGCCCATGCCCTGCAGGGCACGCGCGGCGAGCAACTGCCAGGGCTCCTGGGCGAGTCCACCGAGCAGCGAGGCGAAGGTGAACAGCAGGATGCCTGTCATGAACACCCGGCGCCGGCCGAGTATGTCGCCGGCCCGGCCGCCGAGCAGCAGCAGTCCGCCGAAGGTGAGCGTGTACGCGCTGACCACCCATGTCAGATCGGTTGTGCTGAACTGGAGCGCGTCTTGAATGTGCGGGAGTGCGATGTTCACAATCGTCGCGTCGAGTACCACCATGAGTTGGCAGGCCGCGATGACCGTGAGCGCGATGCCGGGATGAGCCGCCCGGCGGGCGACTCCCGGCTTCTGTTCCTGGAGCAAAGGAGAGGTTGTCACTATGGAGCCCCCACGAAGTCGTTAGTGAACGACCGCGTTCACTGTCGCGTCAAACGGTAGTGAGTCCCCATCAGTGAACGCAAGCGTTCACTGAGTTCGATGCCGTGTGATTGCCCCCGACCGCTCGCCCCTTCCCCGAAATCCCCGCTTCCCCATGCTCAACGGAGACACTTAGATGGGTACTTCCTCCTGGACGGCCGCCTCCGCTCAGCCGGCTTCCCTTCGTCGACGTGGTGCTGTGCTCGAGCGCGCGATCCTCGAAGCCGCCCTGGAGCAACTCAGTACGGTCGGCTGGAACGGCCTCACGATGGAGGGCGTCGCCGCGGGCGCCCAGACCGGCAAGGCGGCGGTCTACCGCCGCTGGCCTTCCAAGGAGGATCTCGTCGCCGACGCGCTCCAGGCCGGGCTGCCCCGCCTCGACGAGGCGCCCGACCACGGGAATGTGCGCGAGGACCTCCTCGCGCTCTGCCGGCTGGCCCGCGAGGCGATGTACTCGCGCCCGGGTTTCGCGCTTCGATCGGTCATTCACGAATGCGACAACCTGCAGGCCGAGCGCTTCCACGGTGTGATCTACGACGGCGTCGTGGAGCCGACCCTCAAGCTGTTGCGTGAGGTCATCAACCGTGGAATCGAGCGGGGTGAGGTGCGGCCCGCCGCTGCGAACGGCTATGTCTTCGATGCCATTCCGGCGATGATGATGTACCGAGCAAAGATGTGCGGAAGCGAATGGATCGAGCAGGACATCGAGGAGATGATCGACCAGCTGATGCTCCCGCTGCTCCGTCCCGAGCAGGGCTGATCCCGGCCTTCCGAGCCGTCGGATCGCGGCGGCGGGCGCTTGCGAACGAGTCGCCGAGAGATGTGCCGCCGCCGCGGCAAACCGGGGTGTCGCACGGGGATCCGGGCGGCGTAGGCTAAGGGCGCCATGCCGTACGAACCACCTACTCACACCGTCGAGCGCTCCCTTCGCGCAACGACCGGAGCGAAGGTCATCGCCGGTGTAGACGAGGTGGGACGCGGTGCCTGGGCCGGCCCCGTCACCGTCTGCGCGGCGGTCACAGGCCTACGCCGGCCCCCCGAGGGACTCACCGACTCCAAACTGCTCACCGTGAAGCGGCGCACCGAACTCGCCGTGGTGTTGGAGCAGTGGGTGACGGCCTATTCCCTCGGTCACGCCTCTCCTGAGGAGATCGACGACCTCGGGATGACAGCCGCACTTCGGCTCGCCGCCGTTCGCGCCCTCGAAGTGCTTCCGATCCGCCCCGAGGCGATCATCCTCGACGGGAAGCACGACTATCTCGGGACGCCCTGGAACGTCCGTACGGTGATCAAGGGCGACCAGTCGTGTGTGGCCGTCGCGGCGGCCTCGGTGATCGCCAAGGTTCACCGCGACAAAATGATGGCCGAACTGGGTATCGACCATGCAGACTTCGGGTTTGCGGCCAACGCCGGGTATCCGTCCCCGGTGCACAAGGCCGCACTCGCGGAGCGGGGCCCCACCCCGTACCACCGCTTGTCGTGGGCGTATCTTGATGCGTTGCCTCAGTGGCGGCATCTCAAGAAGGTCCGCAGCTGGGCGGACGGAAGCGCACCGGAAATCGAGGGCCAGCTCGGCTTCGACTTCTGACCGGTTCCGATCGCACTCATGTGCCACCCGCCGACGCCGGCCGCACCGGCGTTTGATAGATATCAGCCCATGCCTCTCATTCCCGAGGAGCCTCAGATTCACGAGAGTGCCCAGGGTCCCCGCGCCACGCCGGCCGGAGGCCGCACCGCGCCGACCCCTCGTCCCGTGCCAGGACCGCGTCCCGCGGCCCCCCCGCGTCCCGGTCGTCCGGGGCCGAGGCCCATGCCGGCCCAGCGCACCCCGCGCGAACCGGCCAAGTCCGAACAGCCAGCTCCCTCCGTCAACCCACAGATCCAGCTCATCCCGGCCTCGGTCGAGGGCGCGCTGGACGCCGCTGAAGAAGCCGTCGACCTGCTGCTCGACTCGGGTCGTGTTCCCGGCGACGTGCTGGTGATCACCACCGGCGAACCGCATCCGTGGGCCGCACACGAAATGTCCTTCGGTGAGACCGCGTACTGGGCGCAGCACGACGCCGGTGACGACGTCTTCTACGCCGACGCCTCCGTGGCCTCCCGCGCCGCCGCCCGCCCGGTGGTCGTGGTCGCCGTCAACGGCGGCGCCGACGAGTCGGTCGCCACCGTGCTTCCGCTGGCAATGGGCCGGGCCGGTGCCCTGCTGATCGTCTGCGGCGACCCGAAGCAGATCGACTCGCTGCTCGGCGCGGGCGTCTGAGCGATCCGGGCCCTGTCCGGATCACTCAGGTCCCGCCAGTTCGCGCGGAGACCGGAGCCGGGTCACCCGGTTCTGGCTTCGGGCGTCGGCGGGAGCGCCGGATCGGCGGCCTGTGTGCGGTGGTCGATCCGTCCTGCTCTTTCGCCCGGGCGTCCGGTAGCGCGCGGACTGCCGGAACGCCGTCGGTGACCGCCGGCCCGGTGTTTCGCTGTGGCATATCCAGCTGTATCCATGGGCCAGGTCGGCGCGACGAGTCTCCGGCCGCCCACATTCCGCCTGCCGTTGTGTGTCGCGTCCCTGCGCGGCGCGCTTCGGGGTGGGCCATGGTCCGTCCGGCAGGCCGCCGTCGGAAGTGCCGCGGTCCCTGCGCGACCTGTCGCCGGCGGGCGGTTGTGCCGCCCTCAGCGGGCGGCGGCCCGGTGCATCACCTCGGAGGCGACTCCTCCGGTGCGCGGGAGCGCAGGCGGTGCCCCCATCGGATCGGTGCTCTCCGGAGCGGACTTCGAGTCCGGGCGGCGTCCGCCGCGTCTCTCGCCGAGAACCTGCCAGCCGTCACCGGTCAGCGTGATGTACGAACCACAGCGCAGTCCGTGCAGCGTGCAGGCGTCCCGCAGCCCCCACATCCACGCCCCGTCCTCCTCCGTCCACCGTGCGTCCCCCTCGCGGCAGTGGAGCAGCACGGCCGTCCGCACCGGCGTGCGGCGCCGCAGGTCGTGCGGAATCACCCGGCGCAGTTGGGCGAGAAGCGCGTTGCGGAACGTCCAGCCGTCCGCAGGGGCCTGGCGGCGCGTGAACGAGGCGCTCGCCCGCAGTTGTTCGTCCTGATCCAGGACCGCCACCACAACCGTGGAGGGGCGCGGCCGGTGCAGGGCATGGAGCCCGACGACGACTTCACGGGGGTTGCGCAGCAGCGGGATCCCTGCGGCTGCCCACTCGGCGGGCTCGAGCACCCGGGCCAGGGGATTGGCGGAAGCGGCGGACAGATCGGCGGACGCCGACATGGATGCCACCGGGGACGAAGCGAATCCGAAGGTCACGATCCTCCCTTCGGCTACGCGCCCACACTGCGGGCGAGGTCGGACTCGGGGGGTGCGCATCCCAACGGGCCCTGCCGGATCACGGACGGCCGTGCGGGGAGCGGACCTCAATTCTTGCCGTCGAACTGGAATGCGGCAACGAGCAATTGACGCCACCGGCCGGTTCCTGGCGATCTGTGGCCTATATCCCCTGCTGTATCTCTTCCGGATGTGTTCCCGAGCTCAGGCGAATGTGTTCCCAGGGAAGGGGCGGGTCACGCCTGCACGGCGAGTACCAGCGGCAACACCCCCTCTGCTCCGGCCCGGCGCAGCATGCGTGCGGCCACGGCCAAGGTCCAACCCGTCTCCGTCATATCGTCCACCAGCAGCACGGGACCGCCCGCGTTCCGCAACTCCGAGGCGAGCTCCGGGGGCACGGTCAGCGCACCGTCGAGCGCCTTGAGCCGCTGTGCGCTGTTGCTCCGGGGCACACGGGGGACGTCGCCGGAGTACCGAACGGAACCCAGCAGCGGCAGCCGTCCGATCTCGGCGATGCGCGCCCCCAAGGAGTGGATCAGCTGCGGACGTGTGCGTGAGGCCATGGTGACGACCCCCACCGGACGCGGCTGTGCGTCGGGTCGTCCCGAGGCCCAGCCGCCGGGTCCCTTGGCCCAGTCGGCCAGCACGCCGACCACCGCCTTCGCGACGTCGTCCGGGACGGGCCCGTCCTGGGCCTGAGGCGTCAGTATCGGCCGCAGCCGGTTGCCCCAGCCGATGTCGGAGAGCCGCCCGAGCGCTCGCCCCGGCGCGGCCTGTTCCGCGGCCGGGATGCGTCCCTTCAGCTCCACACCGACCGCAGGCAGACCCGTGGGCCACATCTTGCGGGGTTCGACCTCGACACCCGCGCGGCCGAGTTCACCGAGCGCCGCATCCAGCGCGGCAGGAGAGACCGTGTCGGTGAACCGCGGTCCCGTGCAGGAGTCGCAGCGTCCGCAGGGGGCGGCGCCCTCGTCGTCCAGCTGCCGCCGCAGGAACTCCATGCGGCAGCCCGTCGTGCTCACGTAGTCGCGCATCGCCTGCTGCTCGGTCTCGCGTTGCTTTGCCACCCAGGCGTAGCGCTCGGTGTCGTACGTCCACGGGACGCCCGTCGCGATCCAGCCGCCCTGCACACGGCGCACCGCGCCGTCCACGTCCAGCACCTTGAGCATCGTCTCGAGTCTGGACCGGCGCAGTTCGACCAGCGGCTCGAGGGCGGGCAGCGACAAGGGCCGGTCCGACCGGGCAAGAGCGTCCAGAGTGCGCCGCACCTGCTCCTCCGGGGGAAACGCGATCGACGCGAAGTACTCCCAGATCGCCTGGTCCTCCTTGCCCGGAAGCAGCAGCACCTCGGCGTGCTCGACACCGCGTCCCGCCCGCCCCACCTGCTGGTAGTAGGCGATCGGGGACGACGGTGAACCGAGGTGCACCACGAAGCCGAGGTCGGGCTTGTCGAAGCCCATCCCGAGGGCCGACGTGGCGACCAGCGCCTTGACCCGGTTGGCCAGCAGGTCCTCCTCCGCCTGCTGCCGATCGGCGTTCTCCGTCTTGCCGGTGTACGAGGCCACGGTGTGCCCGCACTGCCTCAGGAACGCGGTGACCTCCTCGGCAGCCGCCACGGTGAGCGTGTAGATGATGCCGGAACCCGGCAGCTCGTCGAGGTGGTCGGCGAGCCAGGCCATACGGTGGGCGGCGTCCGGAAGCCGCAGCACGCCGAGGCTCAGACTTTCCCGGTCCAGCGGGCCACGCAGCACCAGCGCGTCCGTACCGGCCCCGGTACCGAGCTGTTCCGCCACGTCCGCCGTCACCCGCGCGTTGGCCGTCGCGGTCGTGGCCAGCACCGGCACGCCGGGCGGCAGGTCCGCGAGCATCGTGCGCAGCCTGCGGTAGTCGGGTCGGAAGTCATGGCCCCAGTCGGAAATGCAGTGCGCCTCGTCGACCACCAGCAGACCGGTCGCGGCCGCCAGCTCGGGGAGCACCCGGTCTCTGAAGTCCGGGTTGTTGAGCCGCTCCGGACTCACCAGCAGGACGTCCACCTCGCCCGCGGTCACCTCGGCCTGGATGGTCTCCCACTCCTCGGAGTTCGACGAGTTGATGGTGCGGGCGTGGATTCCGGCCCGTGCCGCGGCCTCGACCTGGTTGCGCATGAGGGCGAGGAGGGGCGAGACGATGACGGTGGGGCCCGCGCCGCGCTCACGCAGGAGCGCGGTCGCGACGAAGTAGACCGCGGACTTGCCCCAGCCGGTGCGCTGTACGACCAGGGCTCTGCGCCCGTGCGCCACGAGGGCCTCGATGGCGCTCCACTGATCCTCGCGCAGCCGGGCCTCACCGGCCGGGGCGCCGACGAGCCGGGCGAGCACCGCGTCGGCGGCGGCCCGCAGCTCGCCCCCGGCCCCGGTGCGGGGTGGGTCCAGAGGGGCGGATCCCGAGATAGGGGTGCCCGTCGGCGTGGACGTGGTTCCATGCGTCGTGCGGCGCGGCTGTTCGTCGGTCATGGCATCCATGCAACCTGATCGGTCCGACATCGCGCGAACGAACCTCGTTCGCCTGTGGACAAAACCTGGCGTGCTCATGGCCGTGGTTATCCACAGGCCGAAACGGGATGTGAGGATCCGCGAGATCGTCGCGGCATGACGAACCACGACGAAGCTGCCGGCTCGTCCGGCACCGGTGACATGGGCGCATCCGCACACACCGGCGGCGAGCCCTCAGTACGCGAAGGACACGGACGCTTGGCGGGCCCGTGCAGTGAGACCCAGGTCACGCTGCGTTCCCCGGCCGAACTGGCCGACGCCCTGCCGTATCTGCTGGGGTACCGGCCCGAGGACAGCGTTGTGCTGGTCGCCCTGCACGATCGTGAGGGGCGGGGAAGGTTCGGCGGGCGGGCACGGCTCGGTGTCCCCGTCCTCCCCGACGACTGGCCGTCCGCGGCCCAGCAGCTGGCGCACGGCCTGGTGGACGGCAGCCGGCGCAGAGGGGCCAGGCCGGAAGCCATGATCGCCTACGTCGTCCAGGAACCGGTGGGCGGTGAGACGGGCCGTGACGTGATGGAGCGCCTGCGGCCGCTCGCCCAGTTGCTGCGCACGGCCTGCGGCAGCCTCGACGTTCCCGTGGTGGAGGCCCTGTGCATCTCCGACGGTCGCTTCTGGTCGTACTGCTGCGCGAGTCCCGTCTGCTGTCCCGCCGAGGGGCGGACGATGGGCCTTCCCGGCACCTCGGTGCTGGCTGCCGCGGCCGCCTATGCCGGTCTTCAGGTGCGCGGCACCCTCAAGGAGTTCAGGGTGCGGCTCAGTCCTCGGCAGACGTCCGACGTCCTCGCTCAGGAGGCCGCACTGGACGCCGCGAGCTCGGCACTCGTCCCCAGGATTCTGAGCGAGGGCACGCGTGACGACGTCGCCGCCGAAACACTCGCGCTCGCCGAGCGGGTCATGACCCGCCTCGCCGAGGCCACGCCCGTCGCGGCCACGCAGGTGGTCGACCGTCGCGACGACGAACTGCTCGAGCACGACGAGGCCGCGGCCTTGATCCTCGGCTTGCAGGACCGCACGACGCGTGACCGCGCCGCTGCCTGGATGGAGGGGCCGGAGGCCGCCGTGGCCCTGCGTCTGTGGCGCGCGCTGGCCCGCCGTTGCGTCGGGGGATACGGCGAGCATGCCGCCGCGCCGCTGACGCTCGCCGGATGGGTCGCCTGGTCGACAGGCGACCAGCTCGAGGCCCGTGAAGCCCTGGCAATGGCCCTGGCTGCGGACCCGGAATACCTCTTCGCCCGCCTCCTGCACCAGGCGTGCAACGACGGCATTGACCCGGAGGCGGTCCGCCGGTGCCTGCGGGCAGAGCGCGTGGATGACGGAGGCCACGAGAGCACGGACGCTGTGGAGCCGGACGGTGATGCAGCGGCGACAGACGATCCGGCTGCGTCGAGGGAAGAAACCGGCGGCGACCGTCGTCCGGCGGCGCAAGCCGAGTCCGCGGGCGATCCGCCCGAGGAGTGGCCCGTGCCCGTCAGCGATGACGGCTGCCCCGTCGACGAACCGTCCGACGAATGGCTCACGACGCTCTCGGACGACGAGCCGCTGCCCGACACTCCGGCGGCCTCGAATCCGTCGACCGACAGCCGCCCGGCACTTGACGAACGGGTCGGGCCGACCACTGATGACGCCTCTGCCTCGACGGACCCGGTCACAGCACACCCCGATCCGTCGCAGCCCGCACCAGCCGCACGGCCACCCCGTGGCACGACCGCTCGCGGTGGGTATCGCCGGGCACGTCGGCTGAGCCGAGGCAGCCGGTCCTGGAGTCGTTCCGGCGGGGCCGCCGGTGACCGTCGCCGGCGCCCTGCCGAGGCACCGGCCGAGACACCGACCGGTGGTGACGGGCCCCGCCGCGCAGCGGGCAGCCCCGGCGGCCGGTCGGCGATCCGCCGCAATGGGCGCAGGTGTGTGAGGGGTGAAGCCAAGTGAGTGGCTTGCGCCCCCGGATCTACCGCCGTTCGGTCGGCTTCCCGTTCACAGGCGTGACCCGGGGGAAGCCCTTCCTGTTCACCTGTGTGGCGGAACCCGTGCTCGGGCCGCCCCGCCGCATCACGCACCACCCTCCCGAGCCCCCACCCGGCGCTCGCCGCCTCCCGAGGCGCCCCGAGCGCAGAGGAAGCCCTCTCATGCCCCTGCCCACACCGCAGTTCGCCCACGACGGCGACAGACCCACCCGCCATGGCACCTCGGCGTCACAGCCCCCCAGAGGTGTGCCGGTAGCCCCGCCCCGCAGTGCCGATGGGACGCCGCCCGCCTCACGCGGGAGCCGGACGCGAACGACCGCGGCTCACGCGCCCCGTCATGTCGCCGACCTGCCACCCGCACACACCGCCCTGATCTGCGTCGCCCTTCCCGGACTGGTGATCTCCACGGATCAGGGGCAGCTGACGGGACGAGGACTGGAGGGGTTCTACCGCGCGGGTCGCCGCGTGCTGTCCCGCTGCCAGGTGCGCGTGGCGGGACGGGAGCCCCTGGCCGTGCAGGCTCGCATGATCGCGGCCGATTGCGCGCGATTCGTGGGTACCGTCCACGCGGCTGCGGACGTGGGTCCGGACCCGGACGTCGTCGTGGAGCGACTGAGGTTCGCGGACGGCACCGAGCGGATCATTCTGCACAGCGCGGCCACGCGCCCGCTGCGTCTGCCGCTGGAGGTGTCCCTGGCCACCGACCTCACGGAGCTGGCGGCAGTCGCCGCGGGGGATTCCGGTCCCGAAATCTCCGCCACCGTGCACGGCTCCGGGCTGCGCTGGTCCCACGCCAAGGGCGACTGCGCGGTCACCGCCAGCCCGCCGCCCGCCGATGTTCTCGCCTCCGCCGGGCTCCTTCGCTGGGAGATGGAACTGCCGCCCGGCGGGACACGAAGCGTGGAGGTGCGACTGAGGCCGGACGACACAGTGCCGGTCCGGGCGGTGGGTCACGGGACGACGAGCCCCTTCGCCCAGGCCCGGGCCACCGGCGACGACCCGAGAGTCCAGCCGCTGCTGAACACCAGCATCGAAGACCTCCAGGCCCTGCTCCTGCGTGATCCAGCCCGCACGTCCGACCTTCTCCTTGCGGCGGGAGCCCCCTGGCGTTGCGGACCGGCACCCGCCGACTGTCTGGCGGCGGCGCGGATGACGCTGCCACTGGGCACCCGGCTTGCCGCGGGCACACTGCGGATCCTGGCCGGTACCCAACTCGCCGGTCCCGGCCTGCGCGCGGGCATGATCCCGGGCCCTCGCCGCGACGCGGGCACGCATGTACCGCCGGGCTGCACGGGCACGGAAGCCACCCTGCTGTTCCCCGTCCTTCTCGCGGAGGCCTGGCGCTGGGGGCTTCCGGAGAGGGAGACCGAGGAACTGCTGCCCGCGGCCGAGAACTGTCTGCGATGGCTGCGCACCACGGTCGGCGACGGCGTTTACCTCTCCGATCCCCAGCCGGACGGGCCGCTGCGCTGTGAGACCCAGGCGCACGCGTACCGGGCGGCCATGGTCGGAGCCGATCTCCTGCACGCGTGGGGGCGGCCGGGCGGACCGGAGCTGCGCGAATGGGCCGAAGATCTGCGCGGAGCGTTCGGTGCGGACTTCTGGATCGAGGACCGGTCCGGCGGGAGACCTGCCGCCGCCCGTACCCGGGACGGGCGCGTGGTTCCGCATCTCGGGGCCGGCGCCGCGCATCTCCTGGACACCGGTCTGCTCGGATCGGGTGCGCTGGCCCCAGGCCTGCTCGACAAGGTGCGGACGGAGCAACTGGCGCGGCTGCTCGGCGGTCCCGACATGGACTCCGGTTGGGGACTGCGTGGCCTCGGCGCGACGGAAGGGGCGTACAACCCCTTCGGGCACCGCGGTGGCACGGTGCGGGCGCAGGAGACGGCGGTCGCCGTGGCGGGACTGGCCGCCGTCGGCCACGAGAAGGAGGCAGGCGCGCTGCTGGGCGGGATGCTCGCCGCGGCGGAGGCGTTCGGGTATCGGCTGCCCGAGATGTTCGGGGGCGAGCCGCGTGTGGAGGCCGGCAGACCGCTGCCGCATCCGGCGGCCTGCCGCCCCGCCGCCACCGCGGCCGCGGCCGGGGTTCTGCTGCTGACCACGCTCGCCGGTATCCGCCCCGATGTACCGGGCGGGACGGTGACCCTGTGCCCGGTCCGCAGTGCACCACTGGGCGAGATCGTCCTGACGGGACTGAGACTTGCCGGTGCGCCCTTCTCCGTGCGCGTGGGCCGGCTCGGCCTCGCCACGGTGGAGGAAGTCGCCGACGGGCTGCAGATGGGGGTGTGACCTCGGGTGACATGCCGCAGGAAGGCGGGTGGCGCCCCTCGATGAGGCGGGTCGGCGACAGAACTGGATCAGCTGCGGAAGCGGTTGCCGAAGGGAGTGTTTATCGTCAAGCAGACGACTATGATCGCGGCATGCCCTACGACCCGTCAGCCTTTCCGCCCTTCGCCGTTACCGTGGACCTGGTCGTGCTGACCGTGCGCCGCCATGCTCTGTGTGCGCTGGCGGTGCGCAGGGGCGAACCGCCGTTCCAGGGCCGATGGGCGCTCCCGGGGGGATTCGTTCGGGCGGACGAGGATCTGGCGCAGGCTGCCGCACGTGAGCTGGGCGAGGAGACGGGGCTGTGCGCCCATGACCCCAACGCACCCGTTCAGGACAACGGCGCTCACCTGGAACAACTGGCGACGTACGGCGACCCGAAGCGTGACCCGCGGATGAGAGTGGTGAGCGTGGCGCACCTCGCGCTCGCTCCCGACCTGCCGGCGCCGCGGCCCGGCGGGGATGCCAACAGCGCACGCTGGGCCCCTGTGGAGGAGTTGTTGCAGCAGGGCGGCTACGGCAGGGACGGGGAGCAGGCGGCACCGCTCGCCTTCGATCATGCGCAGATCCTGGCCGACGGTGTGGAGCGTGCCCGTTCCAAGATCGAGTACTCCTCGCTGGCCACCGCGTTCTGCCCGGCCGAGTTCACCGTGGGTGAGCTGCGCCGGGTGTACGAGGCCGTGTGGGGTGTGGCCCTCGACCCGCGCAACTTCCACCGCAAGGTGACCGGAACCCCAGGGTTCCTCGTTCCCACGGGGGGCACGACGACCAGACAGGGCGGGCGTCCGGCACAGCTCTTCCGTGCGGGCGGGGCCACGCTGCTGAACCCGCCGATGCTGCGTCCCGAGGTCTGACCACCGTAGGGGCATCGTTCGCGCAGCGAGGCCGCCGCGGACACATGTCCTATGGGGCAGTCGGCACGGTACCGACGCCACGGTGACCGAAAAAGCGGACATATCGCGCTATCTTGCATCAGGTGATCCAGGCGATCGGACTGACCAGCAATCCCCGCAGGGACCTTCCGCCCGCCGTCGACGACGTGTCCTTCGAGGCGCACGCGGGCCACGTCACCGCGCTCCTCGGAGCCTGCGGTGCAGGCAAGACGACGGCGCTCCGGCTGATGCTCGAACTCCAACCGGGCCGCGGCATCACCTACTTCCGAGGACGTCCGCTGCACCGCATCGCCCATCCGCAACGTGAGGTGGGCGTACTCCTCGGCGACGTCCCCGGCCATCCCGCGCGTACGGTCCGTGGGCAACTGCGCATGCTGTGCTGCGTGGCGGGCGTGCCCGTCCGTCGTGCGGACGAGGTCCTCGAGAGGGTAGGACTCGCCGGCCTGGGTCACGAGCCGCTGGGGACGCTCTCGCGCGGCATGGATCGCCGCCTCGGTCTCGCCTGCGCTCTTCTCGGCGACCCGCACACCCTCGTCGTCGACCAGCCCGTCCACGGTCTCTCCGCTCGCGAGGGGCGCTGGTTGCACGGCGTTCTGCGCGCGCACGCCGCCCAGGGCGGCACGGTCCTGTTCGCCACGGACGACCCCAAGGAGGCGGCCGGTAACGCCGACCGCGTCGTCACGCTCGACAGGGGCCGGCTCGTCGCCGACCAGGAGGCCGCCGACTTCGGCCGGACCCGGCTGCGCCCGCGCGTGGCCGTACGCAGCCCGCACGCAGAGCGACTTGGGGCGCTCCTCGTCAAGGAGGCGAGGGCGGCCCGGCGTTCGGTGGAGGTCGTCCATGAGGACGGCAACCGGCTCTCGGTGTACGGCAGTACGTGCGCCGATGTCGGGGAGGCGGCGTTCCGGCACGGCATCCTCGTGCACCAACTCGCTGACGAGATCGGTGACACGGGACTTGCTGCCGAAGCAGGGGCGGCAGCGGCGCCGTCGCCGTCGGCGAAGACCCAGGAGGCGGGTGATCTCCCCGCGTTGCCGCCGCCCGTCGGGGTTCGCGTCGCTGCCGATCCCCTTCGCCCACTGCGCTACGAAATGCTCCGTACCTCCGGTGTCGCCACGGCCTATCTCGTCACCGCCGCCGCGCTCGTCGTCTCCGTTCTCGTCTCCGTGATCCTTGCCCGCAGCGGACACACCCAGGGGCACCTGGTGGCGGCGGCCTGGCCGCAGGATCTTCCGCTGCCGCCCGCCGCGCTCGGCGCGGGCCTGCTCGGCGCGCTCGCTTTCGGCGACGAGTTCCGCCACCCCGTCCTCGCCGCGCACCGCGGGACCGTCCCGCGGCGCCTGGGGCTGCTGGCCGCGAAGCTCCTGGTCACCGGAGCCGTCGCGCTTGCCCTGGCCGTGCTCACGATCACCTTCGACTTCGAGGTCGTCGCCGTCGTCTTCGGGGGAGAGGTGGCGCGGGTCCCGGCTGACTGGTTTTCCCTCGTCGTGAGTTGGTGCGGGCTCGTCGTGGGGTGTGCCTGGGCCGGTGTGCTGGCCGCCGGGATCTTCCGGTCCACGATGGCCGGACTCGCCGCGGTGCTCGCGGTCCCCGTCCTCGTCGTACCCGTTCTGCAGCAGGTGCTGGCGAGGCCGTCCGTGGGGACCGCGGAGGGCCTCGCCGTACGGATGCGGGGACTCTCGCCGCTGCAGTGGCCCTTGGGCGGCGAGCGGTACCTGACAGCCGCGGTGCATGTGATCGCTCAACCCGTCGGCGGCGCACTGGCCTTGTCCCTGGCCTTGCTGCTCTGCGCGTATCTGCTCACGGTGCTGCGCGGCAGGGCCCGATGACAACCGTCTGTGCCCAACCCTGCCCGCCGTGCACGCAACTCCCCGGAAAGTGCCCATTTCTTTCCGATAAGGCGTCAATTGCGACGCTGTGAGCGATCACCCTTTCGTGTGCTTTTCACCAAAGACCTCAAGGCAGTTGAAGAGGGCGCCGACAAAGGATCCGTGAGTACCCTTGCGCACACCATGATGACCGCCGCCCGCTCCGCAGACTCCGGCCTGGCCGGACCGGGCGAACTCGACCGCTACCCCTACGCCGCGGCGCCCGCCGCCGACCGCGTCGGCTCACCCTCCTGGGAGGGCGCGGACCCGGAACTGGGTCGCGTCGGCCGACGCGCCGCGGGCAGCCGTGGACGTGGACTCCACGGCCAACTCGTCCAGCAACTGGGCCAGATGATCGTTTCCGGCGACCTGGGTGCCGACCGCCCCCTGGTACCGGAGGAGATCGGTCAGCGATTCGAGGTGTCCCGCACCGTCGTCCGTGAGTCGCTGCGCGTCCTCGAAGCGAAAGGCCTGGTCAGCGCCCGGCCGAACGTCGGCACCCGGGTACGTCCCGTGAGCGACTGGAACCTCCTCGACCCGGACATCATCGAGTGGCGGGCCTTCGGGCCCCAGCGCGACGACCAGCGCCGCGAACTCAGCGAGCTGAGGTGGACCATCGAGCCGCTCGCCGCCCGCCTCGCCGCAGGTCACGGACGTGAGGAGGTTCAGCAGCGGCTCGGCGACATGGTCGAGATCATGGGGCACGCCATGGGCCAGGGCGACTCCCTGACCTTCTCGCGTGCCGACGCCGAGTTCCACTCGCTGCTGATCCAGGTCGCCGGCAACCGCATGCTGGAGCACCTCTCGGGGATCGTCTCGGCCGCCCTGCAGGTCTCCGGCGGACCGGTGACGGGTTGCGAGCGCCCGAACGACGCGGCCCTGACGCAGCACGCCCGCATCGTCGACGCGCTCGCCGCGGGCGACGGGGCGGCCGCCGAGAGCGCGATGCGTCAATTGCTCACGGTCCACCCCGAGGTTGAGCGCGTGGTGCCGGCGCCGCGGGAGCACTGACCGCAACCGCGCGGGCGGTGCGACCGGGCGTGGGTGCCCGTCGTGCAGCACCGGGCCGTGCGGTCCGCAACCGCGCAGCGCCGTCCACCCGCCGTCGGACTCCGTCGGATCCTCCAGGGACCCGGCGGAGTCCGACGGGGACGGACGGCGTCGCCGGTTCCGGAGGGCGGCCGCGTCGCCGACGACGCGGAGCCGGTCATGGGTGTCGGCACCGCCGCAGGCCCCCGGGTCGATGGGGGGCTTCGGGGTGCGACGGCGCCCTGCTGCCGGGCGGTTGGCCTCCGGGACGACAACAGCTGAATATCTCTGCCCGTATCTGGACGTTTTTGAGCGGTTACGGGGTGTGATCCGGGCCACGCGGATTGGGCGTAACGCTCCGGGGCACTATGCGATGACCTAAGAGGTGACAGCCGAGGAGGGAATACGGACGCCGTTCACGGCGCTGTGCATCTCCCCGGCCCTTGCCCGCGCCGTCGGCCCATCCCCAAGCCGGCGGTCGGCTCCTGTCCTGGTGGACGGGGCCGGAAGCCGTTTTCCAACGTTCCGAGAGGTTGTTCGTGTCGGCCAGCACATCCCGTACGCTCCCGCCGGAGATCGCCGAGTCCGTCTCTGTCATGGCTCTCATTGAGCGGGGAAAGGCTGAGGGGCAGATCGCCGGCGACGATGTGCGTCGGGCCTTCGAAGCTGACCAGATTCCGGCCACTCAGTGGAAGAACGTACTGCGCAGCCTCAACCAGATCCTCGAGGAAGAGGGTGTGACGCTGATGGTCAGTGCCGCAGAGCCCAAGCGCACCCGTAAGAGCGTCGCAGCGAAGAGTCCGGCCAAGCGCACGGCCACCAAGACCGTTGCGGCGAAGACGGCGACCGCGAAGAAGGCCACCGCCCCAGCCGCTCCGGCCGTGCCGGTCTCCGACGACCCGGCTGAGGACGCGCCCGTCAAGAAGGCCGCTGCCAAGAAGGCGACGACCGCCAAGAAGACCGTCGCCAAGAAGACCGTCGCCAAGAAGGCGACGGCCGCCAAGAAGACGACGGCGACCGACAAGAAGGACGACGCCGAGCTGATCGAGGACGAGGTCGTCCTCGAGGAGACCCCCGGCAAGGCCGGCGACGAGCCCGAGGGCACCGAGAGTGCCGGTTTCGTGCTGTCCGACGAGGACGAGGACGACGCCCCCGCGCAGCAGGTCGCCGCGGCCGGCGCGACCGCCGACCCGGTCAAGGACTATCTGAAGCAGATCGGCAAGGTCCCGCTGCTCAACGCCGAGCAGGAGGTCGAGCTCGCCAAGCGCATCGAGGCCGGGCTGTTCGCCGAGGACAAGCTGGCCAACGCGGACAAGCTGGCCCCCAAGCTCAAGCGTGAGCTGGAGATCATCGCCGAGGACGGCCGGCGCGCCAAGAACCACCTCCTGGAGGCGAACCTCCGTCTGGTGGTCTCCCTGGCCAAGCGCTACACCGGCCGCGGAATGCTCTTCCTGGACCTCATCCAGGAAGGCAACCTCGGTCTGATCCGCGCGGTCGAGAAGTTCGACTACACCAAGGGCTACAAGTTCTCCACGTACGCCACCTGGTGGATCCGTCAGGCGATCACCCGCGCCATGGCCGACCAGGCCCGCACCATCCGTATCCCGGTGCACATGGTCGAGGTCATCAACAAGCTGGCCCGTGTCCAGCGCCAGATGCTCCAGGACCTGGGTCGCGAGCCCACCCCGGAGGAGCTGGCCAAGGAGCTCGACATGACCCCGGAGAAGGTCATCGAGGTCCAGAAGTACGGCCGCGAGCCCATCTCCCTGCACACCCCGCTCGGTGAGGACGGCGACAGCGAGTTCGGTGACCTCATCGAGGACTCCGAGGCCGTCGTTCCCGCGGACGCGGTCAGCTTCACGCTCCTCCAGGAGCAGCTGCACTCGGTCCTCGACACCCTGTCGGAGCGCGAGGCGGGCGTGGTCTCCATGCGCTTCGGCCTCACCGACGGTCAGCCGAAGACGCTCGACGAGATCGGCAAGGTCTACGGGGTCACCCGTGAGCGGATCCGCCAGATCGAGTCCAAGACGATGTCGAAGCTGCGTCACCCGTCGCGTTCGCAGGTGCTGCGCGACTATCTCGACTGAGCCTCGCTCGTAGTCCCCGGAGGGGCCGGTTCCCGTGGGAACCGGCCCCTCTGCGTGTGCGCGTCGCAGCCGAGTGGATCACTGTGGGTGTTCTACGACCATCCGACAGTGAGGAGTGTCCATGCGCCGCCACCTTGCCCGAGCCCTGGCTGTAGGGGTCGCAGCAGCCCTGATACCGCTGGTGTCCCCGGTTTCGGCGACGGCGGACAACGTCGTCATCGGAGGCTTCCCGGTCGACATCTCGAAGAGTCCGTGGACCGTCGCACTTTCCAGCCGTGACCGGTTCGGTGGTACCCGTGCGGGGCAGTTCTGCGGGGGAGTGGTGGTGGACCGTTCCAGGGTCCTGACCGCCGCCCACTGCATGAGCGCGGCCGTCCTGGGCGCACCACCGGGCCAGGTGCCGGACCTGAAGGTCATCACGGGTCGTACGGATCTCATGTCCGCCCAGGGCAAGGAGATCCCGGTGGCCGCCACGTGGGTCAATCCGACGTACAACAGCCTCACGAACGCCGGTGACTTCGCCGTGCTCACCCTTGCCTCCCCGCTGCCGGCGAGTTCGGTCATCGGCATGGCGGCGGCCGGTGATCCGGCCTATCAGCCGGGGACGCAGGCGACGGTGTACGGCTGGGGCGACACCACCGGCGCCGCGGACTACGAGCGCAGTCTGCGGGGCGCGAACCTTCAGGTCCTGCAGGACAATGCCTGCGGGAAGGCATACCCCGGCGGTCTGGACGGCAAGTACCAGCCCGCTTCCATGCTGTGTGCGGGCATGCCCCAGGGCGGTCACGACGCCTGCCAGGGGGACAGCGGCGGACCGCTTGTCGCCATGGGGCGTCTGATCGGTCTGGTGTCCTGGGGAAGCGGCTGCGGGCAGCCGGGCAGCCCCGGGGTCTATACGCGGGTCTCCGAGGCCGTCAAAGCGCTGAGCGGCGGCCGATGACGGTGACACGCGACCGGAGCTCCATCGCGTACCTCGGCGGGTGCCGCTCAGCGGACCACGCCTGCGTGACGGGGCGGGCGGCTCCTTGAGCGCTCTGCGGCGCCGTTGCGATGCGCCCTACGAATACGGGCGGCCACTCCGTGTGATCGGAGTGGCCGCCCGCTTCACCGGCCCAGGCGCCGGTGTCGGCTCGTCGGTACGCGCTAGGTGTCAGCGTTCGTCTTCCGAGGTGCTAGCCGGAACGGAGGTCAGCCGCTCCGTCTCGTCCTGTATCTCAGCGGCGATCTTCTTGAGCTCCGGCTCGAACTTGCGACCGTGGTGGGCGCAGAAGAGCAGTTCTCCGCCGCTCAGGAGGACGACGCGTACGTACGCCTGAGCGCCGCAACGGTCGCAGCGGTCAGCGGCCGTCAGCGGGCTCGCGGGGGTCAGAACAGTAGTCACGTCGCCTCTTCTCTAGCTCGACGAGCTGTCGTACCAGGGTCAACATCCAACCAGGCCGAAAACGTTCCCGCTCGCGGCTTATCCTCGAAAGATTCTTTCCGGGGCGGCTGGCTGCTGCCGGTTGGCGGCGAATGTGCCGTATTACGTCTGTATGTCGTACGGGTTCGCGCTGTTTATCGGTGGTCGCGTCCTCCCGGCGGCGTTGCCGGTTGTGGATGAGGACGTGCCCCGAGGCTAAATGGTTCATGCCTCGAAGGGAACGTGATATGTACTTCACCCCGACCGGGTGTCGAACGTCCGTGCGACTCTGGACTAGTGTGAGTTCTCGACGAGGGTGGCGGTACAACGGCTCTACCAGGCCTCGGTACCCTCGGTCCGGTGACCCAAGCCGGCCCGTTACCCCAAAGGGCCTCATCCGAAATTCAGCGAGGAGCGAACCGCGTGACCGCCGATACGTCCGTGCCGTCCACAGCGCTGCTGACAGGAGCAGACCGCGATGGCTCCAACTACACCGCGCGGCACCTCCTCGTCCTCGAAGGCCTCGAGGCCGTGCGGAAGCGTCCTGGCATGTACATCGGCTCGACCGACAGCCGGGGTCTGAGCCACTGCCTCTGGGAGATCATCGACAACTCCGTCGACGAGGCCCTGGGCGGGTACTGCGACCATATCGATGTGATCCTCCACGACGACGGCTCGGTGGAGGTGAGGGACAACGGTCGCGGCATCCCGGTGGACGTGGAGCCCAAGACCCGTCTGTCCGGAGTCGAGGTCGTGATGACCAAGCTGCACGCGGGCGGCAAGTTCGGCGGCGGCTCCTATGCGGCCTCCGGTGGCCTCCACGGCGTCGGTGCATCCGTGGTGAACGCCCTCTCCGCCCGTCTGGACGTCGAGGTCGACCGCGGCGGCCACACGCACGCGATCAGCTTCCGGCGCGGTGTGCCGGGGGCCTTCGCCGGTGAAGGCCCGACCGCGAAGTTCGAGTCCAAGAGCGGACTGCTCAAGGCCAAGAAGATCCCCAAGACCCGCACCGGCACGCGCGTGCGCTACTGGGCGGACCGCCAGATCTTCCTCAAGGACGCCAAGCTCTCCCTGGAGGCGCTGCACCAGCGCGCCCGCCAGACGGCCTTCCTGGTTCCCGGCCTGACCATCGTCGTCCGCGACGAGTTCGGGCTGGGCGAGGGCGGAAGCAAGGGCGAGGAGTCGTTCCGCTTCGACGGCGGCATCAGCGAGTTCTGCGAGTACCTGGCGAGCGACAAGCCGGTGTGCGACGTTCTTCGCTTCTCCGGGCAGGGCACCTTCAAGGAGACGGTCCCCGTCCTGGACGACCACGGCCAGATGACGCCCACCGAGGTCACCCGTGAGCTGGGCGTCGACGTGGCGCTGCGCTGGGGTACCGGGTACGACACGACGCTGAGGTCCTTCGTCAACATCATCGCCACCCCCAAGGGCGGCACCCATGTCGCCGGCTTCGAGCAGGCGGTGACCAAGACGATGAACGACGTGCTGCGAGCCAAGAAGCTGCTGCGCGTCGCCGAGGACGACATCGTCAAGGACGACGCCCTGGAAGGGCTCACCGCGGTCGTGACCGTGCGCCTGGCCGAACCGCAGTTCGAGGGCCAGACCAAGGAGGTCCTCGGCACGTCCGCGGCCCGCCGGATCGTGACGAACGTGGTCTCCGCGGAGCTCAAGGCGTTCCTGACCTCCACGAAGCGCGACGCCGCCCAGCAGGCCCGCGTCGTCCTGGAGAAGGCCGTGGCCGCGGCCCGTACGCGTATCGCCGCCCGTCAGCACAAGGACGCTCAGCGCCGCAAGACGGCCCTGGAGTCCTCCTCGCTGCCCGCGAAGCTCGCCGACTGCCGCAGTGACGACGTCGACCGCAGCGAGCTGTTCATCGTCGAGGGCGACTCCGCGCTCGGTACGGCCAAGCTTGCGCGGAACTCGGAGTTCCAGGCGCTCCTGCCCATCCGGGGCAAGATCCTGAACGTTCAGAAGTCGTCCGTGACGGACATGCTCAAGAACGCCGAGTGCGGTGCGATCATCCAGGTGATAGGGGCCGGATCGGGCCGGACGTTCGATATCGACGCGGCACGCTACGGCAAGATCATCATGATGACCGACGCCGATGTGGACGGCTCCCACATCCGCACCCTGCTGCTGACGCTGTTCCACCGCTACATGCGGCCCATGGTCGAGGCGGGCCGGGTGTTCGCCGCGGTGCCCCCGCTGCACCGCATCGAGATCGTCCAGCCGAAGAAGGGCCAGGACAAGTACGTCTACACGTACTCCGACCGCGAGCTGCGCGACAAGCTGCTGGAACTCCAGAGCAAGGGCATCCGGTACAAGGACTCCATCCAGCGCTACAAGGGCCTGGGCGAGATGGACGCCGACCAGCTCGCCGAGACCACGATGGACCCGCGTCACCGCACCCTGCGCCGCATCAACCTCTCCGACCTGGAGTCCGCCGAGCAGGTGTTCGACCTGCTGATGGGCAACGACGTGGCACCGCGCAAGGAGTTCATCTCCAGCTCGGCCGCGACGCTGGACCGGTCCCGCATCGACGCCTGACCTCCGCGTACCGCCCCGGCCGACAGTGCCGGGGCGTACGACGGTGATCCCCGCTCGGGCTCGGGGCCCGGCCGGCGTCCGGGTGCTCATCGAACGGGAGACCGGGACCGAGTGCCGGTCGGGCTTGCGGCCGGGGACGGGTTCCGGCCGCGAGCCGTGTGGCTTCCGGGCAGCTTGCCCCCGTGATCGGCGCGGTCGGCAGGGCGGACCGCGCCCGGCTTGCGGTCGGCCGCGGTGGGGCGACGGCCTCGGGGTTGCCCGTGGACCTTCGAGCGGCCGGTGCGTGACGGCCGGCCGCCTCCCATGTCCGCATCACACCGGTTTCACAGGCACGGCTCTCGGGGCTTCCGGACCGCGGCGGCGAGTGTGCGGGTGCGTGCCATCGGCGGCGGGTTTCCGCGGCGGCGGCCATCGGCGGGCGACGGACGGGACCGACGACACCCGGCACCGGCTCCGATCGGTATCGGCGGCCGTGTCCGACCGGTGCCCCTGGGTGTGCGCCCTTGCGACGAGCGGCTGTCGAGGACTTCCTCCACCCCAGGGTGGAGAGGGCGGGCGGTGCCGATTCCACCCACGATCCACCCCGACGCCGATCTGCTGACCTGCCGACTTCCGTAGCGTCCTGGGTGTCGACGGCAGATGCCGTCGGCTTCCTTCCCTTCCGCTCACGGAGGCAGTGATGTCCGGGCTGGTCAACGCATTGGTGATCGTGGCCGTGGTCGCCCTGGTGATCGTGCGCCAGTTCCGGGCACGCCGGATCGACGCCGACCGGCGCTGGTGGCTGGTCCCGGTGGTCCTCATCGTTCTCGCGCTGCGTCGACCCGGCCTGCTCGATCCCCATCACCCCACGGTGTCCGCCCTCCTGCTTGGCACCGAATTGCTGATCGGCGTGGCCACCGGGGCCGGCTGGGCCTGGACCACCCGGATATGGCTGGAGGCGGACGGCACCGCGTGGAGCAAGAGCACCAAGGCGAGCATCAGCGTCTGGATCTGCGGTATCGCCCTGCGGGTCGGTCTCTTCGCGGTCGGGGCAGCGCTGGGCGTCCACCAGGACAGCTCCGCCCTTCTGCTCGCCCTGGCGGGCACGCTGCTGGTGCGCTCGGGGTTCCTGGTCCGGCGGGTGAGGTCCCTCGTCTCGGCTGACGGGCCGGCCTCGGCGTACGGTGACGGCATGCGCCGGCCCGCACCGAAGGAGCGTGTGTGACGGACAATGTGTGGACGCGCTGGCCCTCGCGTGAGGCACTCTCCCGCAGGGGGGTGTCCGGTGCCCGGCGCGCGCTCGGCTGGTGTGGACGGCTCTTCGCCGCCGGAATGCTCCTGTGGACCACCTTCACCGGCGGCCGACTGCCCATGTGGGGCGCGGTGGCGGCCGCGGCCGGGGTGCTGGTGTGCGCGGTGGCGGGCTGGGCCTTCCACCGGACCACACTGCACCATCGGCTCCTGCCTTCGGTCTGCCTGCTCGCGGGGCTCCTCGGGCTGGCACTCGTGGGGCACCTCGCGGGTCTGCGCATCCCGGCGCTCGTGTTCTGGTGCGCCTGTGCCGTCGTCGCCATGGAACGGCTGCCCCTCGCCGCCGCCGTACCCGCCGCAGGCGTCGGTCTCGGTGCGTACGCCGCGGTCAACAACGACGACTGGTTGACCACCCTGGCCACCACGGTCGGCATCGCCCTCGCGGGCTACGTGCTGCGCCTCGACGCGGAGGCGCGGGGCGGGGCCTTGCGGCTGCTCGCCCAGGAGCGCGCCGCGCGGGTGGCCGAGGCCGAGTCGGCGGCCCTCGCGGAGCGGACCCGGATCGCACGGGACATCCACGACGTGCTGGCGCACAGCCTCTCCGCGCAGCTTGTGCATCTGGAGGCGGCCCGGCTTCTGATCGAGTCGGGGGCCGAGCGGGACAGGATCCTGGAGCGGGTCGTGGCGGCCCGGGGGATGGCCAGGGAAGGACTCGCCGAGACCCGGCAGGCGCTCTCGGCGCTGCGTGGTGAGATGTCCCCGCTCGAGGACTTCCTGAGTGAGCTCGTCGCCACGGCGGACCGCGCGGACGTCACCGTGTCGGGTGAGAGCAAACCGCTGCCCGCCGAGGCCTCGCAGGCGGTTCGCAGGGTCGCCCAGGAGGCCATGACGAACGTCCGCAAGCACGCCCCCGGCGCCAAGGTGAGTATTCGGCTGGAGTACGCCGAGCACCAAGTGATGCTGGACGTGCGGGACTCGGGGGGTTCGCCGGGCGAACTGACCGGCACGGGCGCCGGGTACGGTCTGCTGGGCATGCGGGAGCGCGCCGAACTGCTCGGCGGTTCGCTGGAGGCCGGGCCCGGCGAGGAGGGATTCGTGGTGACGTTGAAGGTGCCGGTATGACGGAGGAGGAGGGCGGCAGGCCGGCGCGGGTGGTGGTGGCGGACGACCAGACGGTGGTGCGCGAGGGCATCGTGATGCTGCTGGGTCTGCTTCCCGGCGTCGAGGTCGTCGGCGCGGCCGGGGACGGGGAGGAGGCGGTGAAGCTCGTCGCCGAGCTGTCTCCGGACGTGGTGCTGATGGACCTGCGCATGCCGCGCTGCGACGGCGTCGAGGCGACGCGGCGCATCCGCAGCGAGCACCCGGGCACCCAGGTCGTCGTGCTCACCACCTACGCGGACGACGAGTCGCTGTTCCCGGCGCTGAAGGCGGGGGCGCGCGGGTATCTGACCAAGGACGCGGGCGGCGACGAGATCGTGCGGGCCGTGCGGAGCGTGCTGTCCGGGGACGCGGGGCTCTCCCCGAGCATCCAGCGACGGCTGCTGGAGCGGCTGTCGGAGCCCGAGCGGCAGACGGCCGCGCCCGCGGAGCCGCCGGACGGGCTCACCGCACGGGAGACGGAGGTGCTCGTGCTGATCGCCGACGGACTGACCAATCAGGAGATCGCCCGCAGGCTTCATGTCTCCACGGCCACCGTGAAGACCCACATCAACAATCTCTTCGCCAAGACCGGGCTCAAGGACCGTGCGGGGGCGGTCCGTTACGCGTATGCAAACGGTCTGGTCAGACCGCCCTCGCGCTGAGTCACCTGATGGGGTGAAGAGCACGGGGAAGGAGAGCCGGGGAACTTCCCGATCTGTCCATCCTTGGGCATGAAGTCAAGCAATGACCGTCCCGGCGGAGGCGGGGGCGGTCCCGAGAGTCCGGTCGAGAGGCACGAAGGCCGTGACGCGGCCCCCGCGTCCATGGGGGCGGCCGGACACATCAGGCACGACGACCCCTGGTACGACGCGCTCGCCTCCGGTTGGGGCGAACTGGACGGGACAGGTGCTCCCGCCCCCGTGGTGCCGCCCGCGCGACGCGAGGAGGGCGCCTCCCGTGCGGGGGAGGTGTATCTGGGGGTGCAGCGCAGCGCGGCCTTCCAGGAGGTGCGCAGCCGGTACCGGAGATTCGTGGTCCCGGGTCTCGTCGCGTTCCTGGCCTGGTACCTGGGCTATGTGGTGACCGCGCAGACCGCGCCGGGGCTGATGGCACGGCCGGTGGCCGGCGCGGTGAACGTGGCGATGGTGGCGGGACTCGGGCAGTTCCTGACGACCTTCCTGCTCACCTGGGCGTACGCGTGGCACGCCCGGTTGCGCCGGGACCGGGCGGCTCTCGATCTGCGCTGGCAAACACAAGAGTTGACGCGGGGACTCAAGGGCGGCGAGCGGTGAGCGAGCACCATCAGGCACTGGCTCTGGTGCTGTTCAGTGTGTTCGTGGCGATCACGCTGGCGATCACCACCTGGGTGAGCCGCAACCGGCACGGTTCGGCGGAGGAGTTCTACGCGGGCGGGCGACTGTTCTCGCCGATGGAGAATGGTTTTGCCATTGCAGGCGACTACATGTCCGCCGCATCCTTCCTGGGTGTCACCGGACTGATCGCTCTCTTCGGCTACGACGGGCTGCTCTATGTCGTGGGTTTCCTCGTCGCCTGGCTCGTGGTGCTGTTCTTCGTCGCCGAACTTGTTCGCAACTGCGGACGGTTCACGCTGGCGGACGTCGTGGCGGCCCGGATGAGGGAGCGGCCGGTCCGGGTCGCGGTGGGGACGTCCTCGGTGACCGTGTCCGTGCTGTACCTCGTGGCGCAGATGGTGGGCGCGGGCAGTCTCGTGGCGCTGCTGTTCGGCGGGACGAGCCCCGCGGCGCGATCCTGGACCGTGATCGTCGTCGGCGCGCTGATGGTGATCTATGTGTCCCTGGGCGGGATGCGGGCCACGACCTGGATCCAGATCGTCAAGGCCGTGCTGCTGCTCGGGGGCACGGTGGCGCTGACCGTCCTCGTCCTGATGCGCTTCCACGGGGACCTCGACTCCTTGCTGCGGACCGCGGCGGAGCGCAGCGGGCACGGCGAGGCGTTTCTTGCGCCGGGGCTGAAGTACGGCGGGAACTGGACCGCCCGCATCGACTTCATCAGCCTGGGACTGGCGCTGGTACTGGGGACGGCCGGGCTGCCCCACATCCTCTCCCGCTTCTACACCGTGCCGACGGCGCGGGCCGCCCGTCGCTCCGTCGTCTGGTCGGTCGGGCTCATCGGCGGCTTCTACCTGATGACGATCGTGCTGGGCTTCGGCGCGGCGGCCGTGGTCGGACCCGACGCCGTGCGGGAGTCGAACACGGCCGGCAACACAGCGGTACCGCTGCTGGCCCTGAAACTGGGGGGCGGCGCGGAATCCGCAGGCGGGACGGTCCTGTTCGCGATGGTCGCCGCGATCGCCTTCGCCACGATCCTCGCGGTGGTCGCGGGCATCACCCTGGCCTCCTCGGCCGCCGTCGCGCACGATCTGTACGCATCGCTGAGACGCCGTCGGACCGGGGCGCGCAGCGAGGTGACCGTGGCGCGGGTCGCGGCCGCCGGAATCGGTGTGGTGGCGATCGCGCTCGGGTTGCTGGCCCGCGATCTCAATGTGGCCTTCCTGGTGGGGCTCGCCTTCGCCGTCTCCGCCTCCGCGAACCTTCCCGCGTTGATCTATTCGCTCTTCTGGCGCGGCTTCACGACACGCGGCGCCGTGTGGGCGGTCTACGGCGGCCTGGTGCCCGCCCTGGTACTCGTGCTGCTGTCGCCGGTCGTCTCGGGCAGTCCCGATTCGCTGTTCCCCGCGGTCGACTTCCAGTACTTCCCGCTGCAGAACCCCGGCATCGTCTCCATCCCGCTCGGCTTCGTCGCGGGCTGGCTCGGCACGGTCACCTCGGGGGAACAGCCGGACGAGGCCAAGCACGCGGAGACCGAGGTGCGGTCGCTGACGGGGGCGGGCGCGGTCTGACCCGCTGGTACCACGCTGTGGTGCGCGGGCCGCACGGCCCGCGCACCCTCTGCTACGGCGCCACCCACGCGTACCGGTGTTCGGGCCGCCCCGTGTCGCCGTACTTCAGGGAGAGCTGCAGTCGGCCCACCTGCTCGAGGCGGCGCAGATAGCGCTGGGCGGTGGAGCGGCTCAACCCCGTCCGCGCGGCCACCTCATGGGCCGAGAGCGGCCGGCCGGACCGGTGCAGTACATCGCATATGAGGTCCGTGGTCGGCTCCGAGTGGCCGCTGGGCAGCCCGGGTGAGGAGGACGCCGGCGTGGTGCGCAGGGCGCCGAAGATGCGGTCGACCTGTTCCTGGCCGGCCACCCCCCGGCCGCCGACGCGGTCGACCGTCCGGCGCAGGGCGGCATACGAGTCCAGGCGTGTGCGCAGGGCCGTGAAAGTGAACGGCTTCACCAGGTAGTGCAGTGCGCCCAGACGCATCGCTGCCTGCACCGTGGCCACGTCGCCGGCGGCCGTGATCATGATGACGTCGGTGCCATGGCCTTGCTCCCGCATGCGGTGGACCAGTTCGAGCCCCGTTTGATCGGGCAGGTAGTGGTCGAGCAGAACCAGGTCGATCGTGGCGCGCTCCACCGCGGCCAGCGCCTGGGCGGCACTGTGCGCGCGGGAGGCGACCCGGAAGCCGGGAACCTTCCCCACGTACTTGGCGTTGATCTCGGCGACACGGAAGTCGTCGTCCACGATCAGGACGTTTATCATCGGGCCTCTCTCCCTCAAGGCCAGGCGAGCGTTAAGCCCGTGTTTCGGCTCCGCAGTTGTAGCGCGAGCAAAATGAGCACAACAGACTCTTGCAAGCAGAAGTAGGTCTTGCGCCCAGAAGACTGCTGCCGCGGTGTCCACGACATCTACGGTCCCGGCCATGAGCGCAGACACCAGCCCCGCCATCGAGCTACGGGGCGCGAGCAAGACCTTCCGGACCCCGTCAGGGGGTCTGCACACGGCCGTCAGGGGGCTTGATCTGACCGTCGGCCGCGGTGAGTTCGTCGCCGTCGTCGGACCCACCGGTTGCGGCAAGTCGACGACCCTGACGCTGGTCAGCGGGCTGGAGGAGCCCACCGAGGGCGAGGTGCTGGTGGCCGGCGCGCCGGTGGCGGGAGTCGGGGACAAGGTCGGCTTCGTCTTCCAGCAGGACGCCACGTTTCCCTGGCGCACGGTTCTGTCCAACGTCATGGCGGGCCCCCGCTTTCGTGGTGTGCCCAAGGCGGAGGCGAAGCAGAAGGCGCGCGAGTGGCTGGCACGGGTCGGGCTCGCGGCCTTCGAGGACCGCTACCCGCATCAGCTCTCCGGTGGCCAGCGCAAGCGTGTCGCCCTCGCCGCCACTTTTGTCAACGACCCCGAGATCCTGCTGATGGACGAGCCGTTCTCGGCGCTCGACGTGCAGACCAGGGCGCTGATGTCGGACGAGCTGCTGGAGCTGTGGGAGGGCACGGGCGCCTCGGTCGTCTTCGTCACCCACGACCTGGAGGAGTCGATCGCGCTGGCCGACAAGGTCGTCGTGATGACCGCCGGACCCGCGACCGTGAAGCACATCTTCGACATCGACCTGCCGCGGCCGCGCAAGGTGGAATCGGTGCGACTGGAACCGCGGTTCATCGAGATCTACCGCGAGATCTGGGAGTCCCTCGGCGAAGAGGTCCGCATCACGCGCGAAAGGGGTGCCGCCCATGTCGCCTGAGGTCATCTCCGCGTCGGCTCCCGTGGACGCCTCCAAGCAGCCCGGCCGTGCCGAGTCCCGGGCGCGTGCCGCCCGCAGGCGCAAGGCCGTCGTCCTGGTCGCGCGTGTGCTGCTGCTGGTGGCCGTGCTCGGCCTCTGGGAGGCGCTGTCCCGGGCCAAGGTCATCGATCCGTTCAACTTCTCGATGCCTTCGAAGGTATGGGACCAGATCTACACCTGGATCACCCACGGCACCGCGCTCGGCTCGCTCGGCGAGCAGATCTGGGTCACGCTCCAGGAGGCGCTGCTCGGCTGGGTCATCGGTGTGGCGGCCGGCGTGGTGTTCGGTATCGCGCTGGGGAGGATCGCCTTCCTCGCCGATGTCCTTGGTCCATACATCAAGGTGCTCAACTCCATACCCAGGATCGTCCTTGCCCCGATCTTCGTGATCTGGTTCGGACTCGGCCCGTCCTCCAAGATCGCCTCGGCTGTCGTCCTGGTCTTCTTCCCGGTCTTCTTCAACGCCTTCCAGGGCGCCCGCGAGGTCGACCGCAACCTGGTCTCCAACGCCCGCATCCTGGGCGCCAGCGACCGGCGGGTGACGCTTCAGGTCGTCATTCCGTCGGCCACCTCATGGATCTTCACCAGTCTCCATGTCAGCTTCGGCTTCGCGCTGATCGGCGCCATCGTCGGCGAGTACATCGGCGCCACCAAGGGTGTCGGCCTGCTCGTCGCACAGTCCCAGGGCACCTTCAACGCGGCCGGTGTGTATGCCGCGATGGTCATCCTCGCCGTCGTCGCGCTGGTGGCCGAAGGGCTGCTCACCTTCGCCGAGCGCCGCATCTTCCGCTGGAAGGCGACGGATTCCGGGCACTGACCGGCCCCTCGGGCCCTCGTCGGGCGCGGCCGCCGGCCCCCACACGCACCACCTCTTCCCGCACCGCCATCTCACAAGGACGTGAACCGTCATGCGCAAGTCCGCCAGAATCGCCTGCCTAGCCGCGGCCGGTCTGCTCGCCGCCACCTCGCTCACCGCCTGCGCCAATGACGCGGCGTCCACCGCCGCGTCCGGATCCGGCGGCAAGGGCGACGGCAAGGGCGAGAAGGTCAAGATCATGGTCGGTGGCCTGGACAAGGTCATCTACATGCCCGCGATGCTCACCCAGCGGCTCGGCTACTTCGACGCCGAGGGCCTCGACGTGGAACTGCTGAGCGAGCCCGCCGGTGTGCAGGCCGAGACCGCACTGGTCTCCGGGCAGGTCCAGGGTGCCGTCGGCTTCTACGACCACACCCTCGATCTGCAGACCAAGGGCAAGCACGTCGAGTCCGTGGTGCAGTTCTCGCACGCACCCGGTGAGGTCGAGATCGTTTCCGCCAAGGCCTCGAAGGACATCACGTCGCTCAAGGACTTCAAGGGCAAGAAGCTCGGAGTCACCGGCCTCGGCTCCTCGACGGACTTCCTCACCAAGTACCTCGCGGTCAAGAACGGGGTCCAGACGAGCGAGTTCAGCCCGGTCGCCGTCGGCGCAGGACCCACGTTCGTCTCCGCCCTCCAGAAGGGCTCCATCGACGCCGGAATGACCACCGATCCGACCGTCGCCACCGTGCTCCAGAAGAAGCTCGGCACGGTGCTCGTCGACATGCGGACCCCACAGGGGTCGCAGGAGGCGCTGGGCGGCCCGTACCCGTCGTCCAGTCTCTACATGCAGACGGAGTGGGTCGACGGCCACAAGGCCACCGTCCAGAAGCTGGTCAACGCCTTCGTCAAGACCTTGAAGTGGATGTCCACGCACTCCGCCGACGAGATCGCCGCAAAGATGCCGGCCGACTACTCGCAGGGCGACAAGACGCTCTACGCGAACGCCATCAAGAGCACGCTCCCGATGTTCACCAAGGACGGCGTGATGCCGGAGAACGGACCCGAGACGGTCGAGAAGGTCCTCAAGGCGTTCAACCCCAATATCAAGAACGCCACCATCGATCTCGACAAGACGTACACCACGGAGTTCGTGGAGAAGGCAGCGGGCTGAGCCGACCGGCACCGTCTCAGGCGTGGGCCGCCCAGACGTAGCGATGCTCCGGGCGGCCCGCGTCGCCGTATTTGAGGGTCAACGTGGCCCTTCCCGTGCGCTCCAGCAGTTTCAGATAGCGCTGGGCGGTCTGCCGGCTCAGTCCGGTCCGCTCGGCGATCTCCTGGGCGGACAGCGGTCCTTTGGCGTTCACCAGGGCACGCCCCACGAGATCCGCGGTGGTGGGGGAGTGCCCCTTGGGCAGTCCCGGTTCCGTGGCCGCAGACATGGCGCCGAAGATCCGGTCGACCTCCGCCTGTTCCGCCCGACCGCCGCCGTCGAGCGTGCGGCGCAGTTCGGCGTACGCCTCCAGCCTGGTGCGCAGCCCCACGAAGGCGAACGGCTTGACCAGGTACTGGAGTGCGCCCTGTCGCATCGCCGCCTGCACCGTGCGGACGTCCCGCGCCGCCGTCACCATGATCACGTCCGTCTCGTGACCGCGCCGCCGCATCTCCCGGACGACATCGAGCCCCGTGGCGTCGGGGAGGTAGTGGTCCAGCAACATCAGGTCGGGGCGCGGCGCAGTCCCCAACAGGTGCAGGGCGCTCGCCGCGTTGTGCGCCTGGCCCGTCACCCGAAAGCCGGGGACCTTGTCGACGTAGGCGGCGTTGACGCGGGCGACCCGGGCGTCGTCGTCCACGACCAGTACCTCGATGGGCCGGGTCATCGCGTCTCCTCTCCGGGGAAGTGAACGGGCGTCTGCGGGAGCAGGTTCTCTTCTGCCGGTGCTTCCTGGGCGCGGACGCGGTGCCGGGGGTCCTCGGAGGGCGGCTCCGGTGTCCGGCCGGGCGCTTCGAGGGCGTCGGGCAGCACGACGGTGAACTCCGCACCCCCGCCGTGGGCTTCGCCCACCCGAGCGCTGCCTCCATGACGTTCGGCGAGACGGCGCACCAGGGAGAGGCCGATACCGCGTTTGCCGTGGGACGGCGGCTGCTTGGTGGACCATCCGTCAGTGAAGATCAACTCCCGGCGTTCGGCAGGGATTCCGGGTCCCGTGTCCCGGACCCGGAGGACCGCCGTGCGCTCCTCCGCGCGCAGTTCGACCTCCACGCGCGCGTGCCGGGTGCCGGCCACGGCGTCAAGCGCGTTGTCGACCAGGTTGCCGACGATCGTGACCAGCCCTCTCGGATCGATCAGCCGGTCGGGCAGCAGCGTCCGGTCCGCGATCCACAGTGCCACGCCGCGCTCCGCGGCGACCGTGGCCTTGCCCACCAGCAAGGCGGCGAGCAGCGGATCGTGGATCTTCTCGGTGACCTGTTCCGCGGTGGTCCTGTGGTCGCCCACCACCTCGTCGACGAACTCCACCGCGTCGTCGTACATCTCCAGTTCGAGCAGTCCCAGGAGCGTGTGCATCCGATTGGCGTGCTCGTGGTCCTGCGCACGCAGGGCGTCGATCAGACCACGGGTGGAGTCCAGCTCCCGGCCCAGCTGTTCGAGCTCGGTGCGGTCGCGCAGGGTGGCGACGGCACCCCCGTCGTCGGTGGGCATGCGGTTGGCGACGAGGACACGCTGACCGCGCACGGTGAGCAGATCGGTGCCGGCGACACGACCGGCGAGGACGTCCGTCGTACGGCCCTCGCCGAGCGCCTCGTCGAGGGACTGCCCGACGACCTCGTCACCGATGCCCAGCAGGCGTTGCGCCTCGTCGTTCACGAGCCGTACCCGGCCCGTCCGGTCCAGGGCGACCACGCCCTCCCTGATGCCGTGCAGCATCGCCTCGCGCTCCGCGAGCAGCGCCGAGATGTCGGAGAAGGCGAGGTCTCGGGTCTGCCGCTGGACCCTGCGCGCGATCAGATACGCGGCGAGGGCACCGATGGCGAGGGCCGCACCCGCGTAGGCGAACAGTCCGGGGATCGCGTGCAGCAGCCTGGCCCGCACGCTGTTGTACTCGATGCCCACGGAGACCGCGCCGATGATCCTGCCCCGTGCGTCGCGCAGCGGCACCTTGCCGCGGGCCGAGCGCCCCAGGGTGCCGCTGTCGATCTGCATGACCTCCTCGCCGGCCAGGGCCTGTCGCGGGTCGGTGGACACGACCCGGCCGATCTGCGTGATGTCCGGGTGCGACCAGCGCACCCCCCTCATGTTCATCACCACGACGTACTCGGCCTTGCTCGCCTTGCGGATGTGTTCCGCCTCCGCCTGCACAGGTCCTTGCGGGGACGGCAGCGTCGACTGCAGGTCACGGGCGATCTGCGGCTGGACCGCGGTGGTCTGCGCGATCGCCAGCGCCTGGTGCATCGCCTGGTCGTCGAGCAACCGGCCGAGCGGGGCCAGGAACAGTCCGGTGGCGAGCACGGCGACGCCCGCGGCGATCGCCACCTGCGTCAGCAGGAGCTGCGAGAACATACGCCGCGGCAGACCGAGGCGCAGTCGTCGTGCAGGGGGAGAGGGGGTCATGCGTAGACGGTACGGGTGCGCGGGCGCGTTGCCTCCGCAGATGTGGCACGGATCTCCCGAGGGGCGTGCGCGAGGGCTGTGAGGGCCGACCGTTGCCGTGGAGGGCGGGAGTTCAGCAGTGCGCGGGGCCGCCGACCACCGTGGTGAGCAACTCGCGTACCGACACGACGTCCATCCGGGCCGGTGAGCCGAGCGGGCTGCCGCAGCTGTCGGGGCGTGGGGGCAGGGACGCCCCCTGCGCGACCAGGACGCGCCACAGCCGGCCGTCGGTGTGGGCGACGGTGACCTCCCAGCGGGGCGCGGTCCCGTCCGTGCGGACGACGGTCAGCGCGTCCGCCGCGTACTCGTGGGCCGCAGTGCGGACGGCGAGTTCCGCCGCCTGTGCGGGTCGTTCCCAGGCGGAGCTGCCACGGCATCCCTCCACCACGACCCGTCCGTCACGCACTCCTTGGAGGATCTCCTTGACGTGCGGGGCCTGGGCACGTCCGTACGCGTATCCGAACGGAAGCACGAGCAGCGTGGGTGAGAAGCGATGGCCACCCAGATGAGTGACCTCCCAGACCCCCTCGACTCCGGAGCTGGTCAGCTCGGTCGCCAATGGGCGGCCGAGGAGGGCGCAGCAACGGTCCCGCTTGCCGTTGGTGCAGACGAACGCGAGCGGATCGCCTGTATGGGGTTCGGCCCGGAAGACCGAGTCGAAGGTGCCGGAGTCCCCGCGGCCGAGCGCGGTGAAGTCCAGGTCGAGCAGCCGCTCCGGCTCGGAGGTCGTGGCGGTGCGCAGCCACACGTGGCCCGGAAGGGTGTGGGCGGCATAGATCTGCCGTGCGGCGGGTGTGCCGCAGTCGGCGTGCCGGCCGGGGCGGCGGATGAGCGCGATCCGCACACCTGTGCCCTCCGCGGCCGCCTCGAGGGCGCGGCCGAGCTCGGGATCCAGGTGGCTCGATGTGAGCGCTTTCGGACCCCAGGGGCCGGGCTGTTCCAGGAGCAGCCATGTCCTCGCGGTCGCCGCGGTCCCTGCGAGAGGCTCGTCGAGGTCCCGTGATGCGGTCGTGCACGTACTCACAGAGGTGAGCCTAACCTGACTTCGGCGGCGATGACTTCCAGCCCCGCGAACAGGGGCGCATTCGGGGCGCATCGGGGGTGCGCCGTAGGCACGCGAAGCGCACAGGGGAGCGGGCCGGATGCGGCCGCGCACCGGCTCACCCGGTGCGCGGTTGCGGTCGTGGGCGCGCTCCGTTCACCGGGGGAGCGGCTGTGGCGGTCGCGCCCCCGCATAGCGACCGCTCGGGCGCATGCGCAGCGGACGTTCTTCGTACTCCTCCAGGGTGTGGGCGATCCAGCCCGCCGCGCGGGCCACGGCGAAGACCGTCTCCGCCGCCGTGGTCTTCATGCCGGAGGCGACCGTGAGGACGGCCAGGGCCAGGTCGACATTGGCGTGCAGCGGAGCGTGGCGGGCCGTAGTGGAGACGATGTCCCGCGCGGCCGCCAGGGCCGGTGCCGCGGCAGGCAGCTCCTCCAGGACGGAGAACAGCGCACGCGCGCGGGGGTCCTCGCCCGGATACAGCCGATGCCCGAGCCCGGGGATCGTGCGCCCCGCACGGAGTTCGTCGGCGACCACGGGGGCCGCGGTGCCCCGGTCCAGGACGTCGAGGAGCATCCGGTGCGCCAGGCCGCCGGCCGCACCGTGCAGGGGGCCCTCCAGGACACCGAGGCCCGCGGAGACGGCGGCGTACGCGTGAGCGCGGGCGGACGCGGCGACGCGGACCGCGAGGGTGGAGGCGGCCAGGTCGTGGTCGACGAGAAGTCCGAGTGCGGTGTCCAGCGCGCGTACTGACGTCTCGTCGGGGTCGCGTCCGGTGAGCCGCCCCCACAGGCGCCGCGCCAGCGGGCCCTCGTCGCGGTGGTCGGGCCGCAGTGGCGGGAGGGCGGCGACCAGTGTGGGGATGAGGGTGCGGGCGGCGCCGAGGACGGCCTGCGGCGACAGATCGAAGCGCAGCGGGTCCGCGGTGGCCGCGGCGATCGCCGCCACCCTCAGCCGGTCGGTGGGGCCGGTGTGCTCGGGCAGCGCGGCCACCGCTCGGCGTGCGACGGTGACGGCGGACTCCGGGGCGGTGAAGGTGATTCCGGGCCGCAGCCGTCCGGTCCACAGCCACTCGGCGATCTCCTCGTAGGAGTGCCGGTCGGCCAGCTCGGTGGCGTCGACGCCCCGGTAGAAGTACCGGTCCTTCTCGATGAGGGTGATGGACGTGCGGACCGAGAGTTCACCGGCGGCGGGTGAACCTCCGGCCGGCTCACGCCTGTTGCGCCGCGCGAGGGCCGCCACCTCCTCGGCGTCGAAGGTGCTGCCCCGGCCGCCGGGCTCCCGCCTGCTGCTGAGCTGGCCACGGCTCACATAGGCGTACACGGTCTCCGGTTTCACCCCGAGGAGTTCGGCCGCCTCCCTGGTGGTGATCCGAGTTCCGTCGTGCCCGCGAGTCGTGCCCTGATCCCTCATGGCCGTCACCGTACCCATGGATCGCACATTGATTCAATCAATATTGACAGATGTTGAGTCAAGCATGGACAGTCGAGTCAATTCCAAGGAGGACACATGTCGATCAGCAGGGCCGCATCCACCCCCGTGGAGGTGCCGCGCGGGCTCGCGGGTGTCGTGGTCACCGACACCGAACTGGGTGACGTCCGTGGGCTCGAGGGCTTCTACCACTACCGGGAGTACTCGGCCGTCGAACTCGCGCTGACCCGCGGCTTCGAGGACGTCTGGCACCTGATGGTCCACGGCGCGCTGCCGGACCCGGCGCAGCGGTCCGCGTTCGCAGCCAGGACCGCCGCCCTGCGCCGCCTTCCCGACGACGTCCGGGCCGCGCTTCCCGCGGTGGCGACCGCGAGCGGCCGGTCCGGCCCGCTGTCGGGTCTGCGTACGGCGCTCTCCCTGCTCGGCGCCTCGAAGGGGTTCCGGCCGGTGTACGACATCGATGCGGACCGGCGCCGCGAGGACACTCTGGCGGCGGCGGCAGTCGTGCCCACGCTGTTGACGGCGCTGTACCGGCTGGGCCAGGGGCTGCGGCCGGTCGAACCGCGGGAGGACCTGCCGTACGCGGCCAACTACCTCTATATGCTCACCGGTTCGGAGCCCGACGAGGCGCATGCGCGCGCGATCGAGCAGTACTTGATCTCAACCATTGACCATGGATTCAATGCGTCAACATTCACGGCGAGGGTGATCACCTCGACGGGTGCGGATGTCGCGGCGGCCCTGGTCGGGGCAGTCGGCGCGCTGTCCGGACCGCTGCACGGTGGAGCGCCGAGCCGGGCCCTGGACACCCTCGATGCGATCGGCACGCCGGACCGCGTCGACGCCTGGATCCGTGCGCGCGTCCTTGCCAGCGAGCGCATCATGGGCTTCGGCCACCCGGTCTACCGCACGGAGGACCCGCGCTCGAGGATGCTGCGGGGTATCGCGCAGCGGTTCGGCGGCGGGCTGGTGGACCTCGCGGTCGAGGTCGAGCGCCGCGTGGAGGCGATCCTGGCCGAACTGAAGCCCGGCCGCGAACTGCACACGAACGTGGAGTTCTACGCCGGGGTCGTCATGGAACTCTGCGGTGTCCCGCGCGAGATGTTCACACCGACCTTCGCGACGGCCCGAGTGGTCGGCTGGAGCGCCAACATCCTGGAACAGGCGCAGGACCCGAAAATCATCCGCCCAGCGGCCCGGTACGTGGGCCCGGTGCCACCGGTCGCCGTGCCGACGGTGGCGTGACGTCCGGGGGGATGGCCGAGGAGGGTCTCATCCCGAGCCGGGCGGGGGAGAACTGCGGTCGATGTCTACCAGGGCTCTTGGAGAGCCGGGGCCGCGTGTTGTGCGCGAGGCCCGGAGCCGATCTGGCGCCGGGCCCGACGACGCGTGCCGCCGAGCGAGGACCGGGTGTTGTGCTGCTCGGCCGGGTGCGGCCCCTCGGCGCGCAGATGGCGTGCGGTGGGGCGATGCGGGTGTGGAGCTGAAGGGTGGAGGCTCAGGCGTCCGGGATCTCGGCCTTGGCGCGGACCAAGGTCTCCCGGCTGATGATCACGATGCGTTCGTAGTCGGCCCGTGCGGCGTCGGCAGGCAGCTCGCCATCGAGCCTGGCGGTGGCTTCGGTCCCGATGACGGCGAAGTTGCCGTCACTCAGTTCGAAGATGTCGGGGCAGGTCTCGCCTGTCACGCTGCCGCGTTCACGGGGAGATGCACCGATCCGGCGCACAATCTTCAAAGGTGATCCCGGTCCTCAGAGCAGTAGGTGGTAACGGTGTGGTCAGGTTAGCCTTTTGATGCTCCCGATGCGTTAACACCCCACTAGCCCAACTGGACTCATTCGGGCCTGCGTTGACTCCGAATGGGTTACTCCTCGGGCGGTTCGCCCACGACCCACCACTCATCCGTGTCGGCGTCCTCGAGATCCTGCACGATGCCGTCCATCATCCGGCCCACACGAGCCTCGGTCGAAGCGTGGTCGAGGCTGTCGCGGTGGTGTCGCGTGGCTTCCCAGTAATCCCGGATCATGGGGTTCTGGCAGAGCACTCGAAGGTGTCCGTGCAGTTCCTGCCAGTTGACATAGCCTGCGAGGTAGCTCTTCAGGGCGTGCGCGTACAGCGCGTTCGCGAAGAGGTACTGCCGCCGCAGTCCGGGCTGTTCCGTGGCCGGTCGGCTGCGCAGATCGACGGTGCTCATGACGGCCGCGAGCTCGGGATCGTCGATGGCCTTGCTCAGCAGATGGAAGTGCATACGTTGCTGCTCGACCTGCAATTGCAGCTCGACGGACCTGCGCTGCTGTCGGCTGAGGAACGCGAGAGCCGCCGCCCCGAACGCGAGTCCTGCCGCGGTGGCGGCGGCAGGCCCCCATGTCCCGTGCCTCTGTGTGGTCATGTCAACCCCCGAATCAGGCGACCGTCCGCCGGTCGTCGGATGCGGGTCTGCTGGAGGGGACCGGCGAGCGATGGGCGGCGCGCTTGCCGTCTCCCAGGGTGCCGAGCGGCTCTGATCGGCGGGGAGGCGGAGAGGAGGCGCACGGAGGGAAGTGCGGGTCGCGTTTCCCGGCGCCATGCCAAACGTGTGCCCCGCGAGCGCCGCTAACAATCGTTCACTTCGCAGGGTTTCCCCTCGCTCGTATCCTGATTCGGCATTCAGTCCGCGTACGAGTGCGGCCCCCCTTCCGGTGCGAGCCGGTCCATGAGCCGTCCTCGTGCACCGCCGGTACGCGATCCGGCGCACCTGTCGGTGGAAGAAGGGGCGTACGTTGAGCCGGTCGTCGAGTCCGCAGCAGATCCCCGTCGTCGTCCTCGCCGGATTCCTGGGTTCGGGCAAGACCACGCTGCTCAACCATCTCCTCCACCACAGCGGAGGCAGCCGCATCGGCGCCGTCGTCAACGACTTCGGGGACATCGAGATCGATGCCATGGCCGTCGCGGGAGCGCTCGGCGACTCCACCGTCTCGCTCGGCAACGGATGCCTCTGCTGCGCCGTGGACGCCGGCGAACTCGACACCTACCTCGAGCGTCTGGCCCGGCCGTCCGCCGGCATCGACGTCATCGTCATCGAGGCGAGCGGCCTCGCCGAACCGCAGGAGCTGGTCCGCATGGTGCTGGCCGTCGAGCATCCGCGGGTGGTCTACGGCGGACTCGTGGAGGTCGTCGACGCGGTGGAGTTCGCCGCCACCCGCCAGAAGCACCCCGAGCTGGACCGTCATCTCGCCCTCGCCGATCTTGTCGTCGTCAACAAGACGGATCGCGCCGAGGACAGCGACCAGGTCCTGGGGACCGTGCGGTCCCTCGCCGACCGCGCCGCCGTCGTCCCTGCCGCGTACGGGCGCATCGACCCGGAGCTCCTCTTCGACTGCCGGCCGGCCGAGGAGCGGATCGGGCAGCTGTCGTTCGACGACCTCCCCCGGCACGACCACGAGCACGGTGCGGAGAGCTCCCACCACGCCCATCTGCACGCCGGATACGACAGCCTCTCCTTCCGCTCCGACGTGCCCATGCATTCGCGGCGGCTGCTGGAGTTCCTCGACAGCAGGCCGGAGGGCCTCTACCGGATCAAGGGATACGTCGACTTCGGCGCCGCCGACCCGCGCAACCGGTACGCGGTGCATGCCGTGGGGCGGTTCCTGCGATTCCGCCCGGAGGCGTGGGAGGCCGGTGCCGAGCGGCTCACCCAGCTCGTGCTCATCGGTTCCGGCATCAACACCACGGCTCTGCGCAAGGAGCTTCAGGGCTGCACGGACGACGCCCCACACACCGACGAGCACGGCATGTGGGGCGTCCTGCGCTATGTGCGGGACGAGGAGACCGAGGCTCCTGCGAGCCCCGGTGACCTCGAGGACTGAATCACATCGGTCCCGCCACCGCCGCGATCGTCTTCGCCAGGGACACACCCGAGCCGTCGCGTCGCGGGTCGAGCTCGGGCAGCTCGGCCGGTGTGCCGTTCTTCTGCGCGGCCCGGGCGGGCGTCGGGCCGGCCCAGGCGAAGGACAGGCAGTCCTCGCCCTTCAGGAACCGCTGGCAGCGCACACCGCCCGTGGCGCGGCCCTTGCGCGGGTACTGATCGAACGCCGTCATCTTGGCGGTGGTCTGGACCGAGTCGTCCAGCGTGCCGCGCGAACCGGCGACCGTGAAGACGACCGCTTCCGCGGCCGGGTCCACGGCCGTGAAAGAGATCACCTTGGCGCCGTCCGTCAGCTTGATGCCCGCCATACCGCCGGCCGGCCGGCCCTGGGCGCGTACCTGGGAGGCGGGGAAACGCAGCAACTGCGCGTCGTCCGTGATGAAGACCAGGTCCTCCTCGCCCGTGCGCAGTTCGACCGCGCCGACGATGCGATCGCCCTCCCTGAGCGTGATGACCTCCAACTCCTCCTTGTTGGACGGGTAGTCGGGGACCACACGCTTGACGACTCCCTGTGCCGTGCCGATGGCGAGGCCCTGGGAGGACTCGTCCAGCGTCGTCAGGCAGACCACCGTCTCGTTCGCCTCCAGGGAGACGAACTCCGAGACGGGAGCGCCGCCGGACAGGCTCGGCCGCGCCGCCGTCTCCGGCAGCTGCGGAAGGTCGATCACATTCAGCCGCAGCAGCCGCCCGCCGGACGTCACCGCGCCCACCTCGCCGCGGGCCGTCGCCGGGACGGCGGAGACGATCACGTCGTGCTTCGCGCGCCTGTCCTCGGTGTCCTCCGCGAACGGGTCGCCGTCCGCCGTGCGGGCCAGCAGGCCCGTCGAGGACATCAGCACCCGGCACGGGGCGTCCTCGACCTGGAGCGGGACCGTCGGCGCAGGGGTGCCGGAGGACTCCAGCAGCACCGTGCGCCGCTCGGTGCCGAACTTCTTGGCCACGGTGGCCAGTTCGGCGGAGACCAGCTTGCGCAGCTCGGCGTCCGAGTCCAGGATCCGCGTCAGCTCAGCGATCTCGGCGTTGAGCCGGTCCTTCTCCGCCTCCAGCTCGATGCGGTCGTACTTGGTGAGGCGGCGCAGCGGGGTGTCGAGGATGTACTGCGTCTGGACCTCGCTCAGCGAGAAGCGCCGCATCAGGCGCTCCTTGGCCTGCGCCGAGTTGTCGCTGGACCGGATCAGGCGGATGACCTCGTCGATGTCCACCAGCGCCGTGAGCAGACCCTCGACGAGGTGGAGCCGGTCGCGCCGCTTGCTGCGGCGGAACTCCGAGCGCCGGCGGACGACGTCGAAGCGGTGGTCGAGGTAGACCTCGAGCAGCTCCTTGAGGCCCAGGGTGAGCGGCTGACCGTCGACCAGTGCGACGTTGTTGATGCCGAAGGACTCCTCCATCGGCGTCAGCTTGTAGAGCTGCTCCAGGACCGCCTCAGGCACGAAGCCGTTCTTGATCTCGATCACCAGGCGCAGGCCGTGCTCACGGTCGGTGAGGTCCTTGACGTCGGCGATGCCCTGGAGCTTCTTCGAGCCGACCAGGTCCTTGATCTTGGCGATCACCTTCTCCGGGCCGACCGTGAAGGGCAGCTCGGTGACGACCAGGCCCTTGCGGCGGGCGGTCACGGTCTCCACCGACACCGTGGCGCGGATCTTGAAAGTGCCCCGGCCCGTCTCGTAGGCGTCCCGGACGCCGGCGAGGCCGACGATCCGGCCGCCGGTGGGCAGATCGGGCCCGGGGACGTGCCTCATCAGGGTGTCGAGATCCGCGTTCGGGTGGCGGATCAGGTGGCGGGCGGCCGCGATGACCTCGCCGAGGTTGTGCGGCGGCATGTTCGTGGCCATACCGACGGCGATGCCCGACGCGCCGTTCACCAGGAGGTTCGGGAAGGCGGCCGGCAGGGCCTCGGGCTCCCGCTCCTGGCCGTCGTAGTTGGGGACGAAGTCGACCGTGTCCTCGTCGATCGACTCGGTCATCAGGCCTGTCGCCTCGGCCATGCGGCATTCGGTGTACCGCATGGCGGCCGGCGGGTCGTCGTTCCCGAGCGAGCCGAAGTTGCCGTGGCCGTCGACCAGGGGCACGCGCATCGAGAAGGGCTGGGCCATGCGCACCAGGGCGTCGTAGATCGACGCGTCACCGTGCGGGTGCAGCTTACCCATGACCTCGCCGACGACACGGGCGCACTTCACATAGCCGCGGTCGGGGCGAACGCCCATCTCGTTCATCTGGTAGACGATCCGGCGGTGCACCGGCTTGAGGCCGTCGCGCGCGTCCGGCAGGGCCCGGGAGTAGATCACCGAGTACGCGTACTCCAGGAAGGAGCCCTGCATTTCGTCCACGACGTCGATGTCGAGGATCTTCTCCTCGTACGCGTCGTCGGGCGGCGGGGTCTTCGTGCTGCGGCGGGCCATTGCTGCCGGCTCCTTCACAGTCTGTGCTGGGCATGGACGTGTCTGACGCCGACCATTGTGGACTGCCGCGGTGACAACGCCGACCAGTACCCGTCCTCAAGGCCTTTCGGCGCGGGCGAAGGCGGTCCCGGCGACGCCGTCGCGGGGGTTCGCTCGGTGCGCGTGCCGAGCGCGTCAACCGGGCGTTCCGTCGTCCACCTCCCGTAATCACGGTCTCGCTCTGGGCGTACGCCGCCCGGGAACTTGTCCACTTGCGCGCGCGCTTGCATACAGTGACAGCACCGGCAGGAAACCGCGGTTTTCCGCGACGGCTTCCGCGAGCGAAGGGACGTACATGCCCATGGGTCACACGGCCACAGCCGAGGCAGGCTCCGGGGGCCTGACAGCGACCGAGCACCGCCTGGCCAACGGGCTGCGCGTGGTGCTCTCCGAGGACCATCTGACCCCGGTCGCGGCGGTGTGCCTCTGGTACGACGTCGGCTCGCGCCACGAGGTCGCGGGCCGGACCGGTCTCGCCCACCTCTTCGAGCACCTGATGTTCCAGGGCTCCGCCCAGGTCAAGGGGAACGGCCACTTCGAGCTGGTGCAGGGCGCCGGCGGGTCGCTGAACGGCACCACCAGCTTCGAGCGCACGAACTACTTCGAGACCATGCCGGCCCATCAGCTGGAGCTCGCCCTCTGGCTCGAGGCCGACCGCATGGGCTCGCTGCTCGCCGCGCTCGACGACGAGTCCATGGAGAACCAGCGGGACGTCGTGAAGAACGAGCGCCGCCAGCGCTACGACAACGTCCCCTACGGCACCGCCTTCGAGCGGCTGACGGCGCTCGCCTATCCGGAGGGCCACCCGTACCACCACACGCCGATCGGGTCGATGGCGGACCTGGACGCGGCCACGCTGGAGGACGCGCGCGCCTTCTTCCGCACGTACTACGCGCCCAACAACGCGGTCCTGTCCGTCGTCGGCGACATCGACCCCGAGCGGACGCTCGCCTGGATCGAGAAGTACTTCGGGTCCATCGCGTCCCACGACGGCAAGCCCGAGCCGCGCGACGGGTCGCTGCCCGAGGTCATGGGCCGGGAGCTGCGCGAGGTGATCGAGGAGGAGGTTCCGGCACGCGCCCTGATGGCCGCCTACCGGCTGCCGGAGGACGGCACGCGGACGTGCGACGCGGCGGACCTGGCGCTCACCGTCCTCGGCGGCGGGGAGTCCTCCCGCCTCTACAACCGGCTGGTGCGCCGCGACCGTACCGCCGTCGCGGCCGGGTTCGGCCTGCTGCGGCTGGCCGGGGCGCCGTCCCTGGGCTGGCTGGACGTGAAGACCTCGGGCGACGTCGAGGTGCCGGTCATCGAGGCCGCGATCGACGAGGAGCTCGCCCGGTTCGCCGAGGAGGGACCCACGGCGGAGGAAATGGAGCGCGCCCAGGCCCAGTTGGAGCGCGAGTGGCTGGACCGGCTCGGCACGGTCGCGGGCCGCGCCGACGAACTTTGCCGGTACGCCGTCCTGTTCGGTGACCCGCAGCTGGCCCTGACCGCCGTCCGGCGCGTGCTCGAGATCACGCCCGAGGAGGTGCAGGAGGTCGCCAAGGCCCGGCTGCGCCCCGACAACCGCGCCGTGCTCGTGTACGAGCCGGCCGAGGCCCCGGAGACCGCCGAGACCACCGACGAGAACGAGGAGTCGGCGAAGTGACCGAGCTTGCGACCATGCAGTTCCACCCGCAGCCCCAGGCCGGCGAGGCCAAGCCCTGGGCGTTCCCGGCGCCCGAGCGTGCGACGCTCGACAACGGCCTGACCGTGCTGCGCTGCCACCGCCCCGGCCAGCAGGTGGTCGCCGTCGAGGTACTCCTCGACGCGCCGCTGGACGCCGAGCCCGCCGGTCTCGACGGCGTCGCCACGATCATGGCGCGCGCCTTCTCCGAGGGCACCGACAAGCACTCCGCCGAGGAGTTCGCCGCCGAGCTGGAGCGCTGCGGCGCCACCCTCGACGCGCACGCCGACCACCCCGGCGTCCGGCTCTCCCTCGAGGTGCCGGTCTCCCGCCTGGCCAAGGCGCTCGGGCTGCTGGCCGACGCGCTCAGGGCGCCGGCGTTCGCGGACAGCGAGGTGGAGCGCCTGGTGCGCAACCGCCTCGACGAGATCCCGCACGAGATGGCCAACCCGGCCCGCCGCGCCGCCAAGGAGCTCTCCAAGGAGCTGTTCCCGTCGTCCTCGCGCATGTCGCGTCCGCGCCAGGGCACCGAGGCGACGGTCGAGGACATCGACTCCGCCGCGGTCCGCGCCTTCTACGAGCGCCATGTGCGCCCGGCGACGGCCACCGCCGTCGTGGTCGGCGATCTGACCGGCATCGACCTCGACGAGCTCCTCGGCGAGACGCTCGGCGCCTGGACGGGCTCGCCGGCCGCACCCCGCCCCGTCCCCCCGGTGACGGCCGACGACACCGGCCGCGTGATCATCGTGGACCGTCCCGGAGCCGTTCAGACGCAGCTGCTGATCGGCCGCATCGGTGCCGACCGCCACGATCGTGTGTGGCCCGCTCAGGTGCTCGGCACGTACTGCCTGGGCGGCACCCTCACCTCCCGCCTGGACCGGGTCCTGCGCGAGGAGAAGGGCTACACCTACGGAGTGCGCGCGTTCGGCCAGGTGCTGCGGTCCGCGCCGGACGGCACGGGTGCGGCGATGCTCGCCATCAGCGGCTCCGTCGACACTCCGAACACGGGACCGGCGCTGGACGACCTCTGGAAGGTGCTCCGCACGCTCGCGGCCGAGGGTCTGACCGACGCGGAGCGCGATGTCGCGGTGCAGAACCTCGTGGGAGTGGCACCGCTCAAGTTCGAGACCGCGGCCGCGGTCGCGAGCTCGCTCGCCGACCAGGTGGAGCAGCACCTTCCGGACGACTACCAGGCGACGCTGTATCAGGCGCTTGCCGCGACGGGCACGGTGGAGGCCACGGCAGCCGTCGTGAACGCGTTCCCGGTGAACCGGCTGGTGACCGTGCTGGTGGGCGACGCCGCGCAGATCGAGGAACCCGTCAAGGCGCTCGGAATCGGCGAAGTGAGCGTGGTGGCGGCCGAGTAGGCGGACGCCCCGCGCCCGCAGGAGCAAAATCCGTGCGCGCGGGAAGCCGTTGAAGTCGCCTCGCACGTCGGGCGCGGCTTCGGTGCGGGCCCCGGTGATTTCGGTCACCGGGGCCCCGCCTCTTGGGCTTTGTCCGTATTGCCACAGAGACGGCCGCTCTGCCCTGTGGGATGCGCTACAAACCCTCTGATCGGTTTGCCGATCGAAACAGGGCCCTCTTAGCGTCATCCGGGCTGTCCGTCAGGCACTGCGCCGCATCCGCGGCACCGGACAGCCATCGCCGAGTCCCCGTACGGCGCGAGCCAGGGGAGCCGGGGACCCACCCTCCTGTGCCGCCTTCGTGGCCGGAGGGGCCCGCTGCCGCCGTCCTTGTGGCCGGAGCGGGCCCGATCCCTGGGGTGAATCGGGCGCGCAGCCCGTAGGAGACCTTCCTGCTCCGAACCCGTCAGCTAACCCGGTAGGCGAGAGGGAAGGAAAGGACCAGCCACACACATGGCGTTCACCTGCGCCACCGGGAAGCACCGCCGTCCGAGCCGCGTGAAGCGCACGACCACGAACGCCGTGGGCGTCGCCGCGCTCACCACCACCGGCGTCATCGGTGCCCTGGCAGCTCCGGCGTTCGCCGCCGGCACCCCTGTCGAGCAGACCGGACTGATCCGGGCCGTCAGCATGGGCGACGAGGTCGCCGCGAAGATCGACGCCCAGGCCGCCGCGCAGAAGCAGGCGGCCGAGCTGAAGAAGGCCGAGGAGGCCGCCCGCAAGCGTGCCGCGGAGAAGGCGGCACAGGAGCGCGCGGCCAAGGTACGCGCCGCCCGTGAGGCCGAGCGCCGGCGCCTGAACGCCTTCGTGGCGCCGGTCTTCCACTCCTACGTCTCCACCGGGTACAGGACAGGCGGCTCCCTGTGGTCCTCCGGTTCGCACACCGGCATCGACTTCCACGCCGCCGGCGGCACGCCCGTGCACGCGGTCGGCTCCGGCACGGTCGTCGAGACGGGCTGGGGCGGTGCGTACGGCAACCAGATCGTCATCAGGATGAACGACGGCACCTACACGCAGTACGGCCATCTGTCGTCCATCGGGGTCTCCGCGGGCCAGCGGGTCACTCCCGGCCAGCAGATAGCCCTCTCCGGGGCCACCGGCAACGTCACCGGGCCGCACCTCCACTTCGAGGCCCGTACGTCCCCGGAGTACGGCTCGGACATGGACCCCGTCGCGTATCTGCGCGCTCACGGTGTGAACGTCTGACGATCCGCCTTCGGGGTCCGGCGATCCGCTTCCTGGAGGCGCACATGAAACGAGGACGGCCCCGGCTCCCGAGCCGGGGCCGTCCTCGTTTCGAACGACTGTCTGTCCAAAAAATATCCATGGATTCCGGCCCGCCGTCGGAAATTGCGAAGCGCTGCAATAGAGTCGGGTGAACACACGTCAGTCGACGACGTTTCGCGGTGATTAAGGCGGAGGTCGGACATGCGTATTCCGGCGCACTCGGTATGCACGGCGATCCGTGACGACATCGTCTCCGGTGTCCACGAGCGCGGCAGCCGGCTCACCGAGGAGCTTCTCGCGCGCCGGTACGGAGTCTCCCGCGTCCCCGTGCGGGAGGCGCTGCGGACGCTGGAGGCCGAGGGCTTCGTCGTCACCCGCAGGCACGCGGGCGCGTGTGTGGCGGAGCCCACCGAGCAGGAGGGCGCGGATCTGCTGGACATGCGGATGCTGCTCGAGCCGCTCGGCGCCGCGAAGGCCGCCCAGCGCCGCTCGGAGGCCCATCTCAAGGTGCTGCGCGGTCTGGTCAGGCTGGGCCAGGAGCGGGCCAGGACGGGCGGCAGCGAGGACCTGCGCTCCCTGGGCGGCTGGTTCCACGAGACGCTCGCACAGGCCTGCGGGAGCCCCGCGCTGACGTCCACGCTCGCCCAGTTGCGGCACAAGATCGCCTGGATGTACACGGTCGAGGCGCCGCTGAGCCCCGTGGAGTCCTGGGCGGAGCACGGCGGCATCGTGGATGCGGTCGCCCGCGGGGACGGCGAGCGGGCGCGGGCCGTCATGGCGGTGCACACCGAGCGTGCGACCGCGGCGCGCCGGCTTCGCCTTCCCGGGTCCGTGAGCGGTGTGAGGACCTCGCAACATGCCGTAAACATGTCGGGGCTACGGCATTAACACGGGCACCGTATACAAAGAGGGATATCGGGCCGAGATTTGTTTTCCGCTGCGCTTGTTCTCGCATGCGCGGGAAAACCGGTGCGTGCGATTTTCCGTGCCGTGCGGGGTTTTTCCATGGGCTCCGGAATTCCCGCGCGAACGCGGAGCGGGTCGCTCTCGACGGCCGGAAATGCGCGGAGCCGCGTCCGCCCGCATGGCGGACGCGGCTCCGCCGCGTGGTGGTACCCGAAGGGTCAGACGGTCTCGGGAAGCTCCTCGAGACCCTCCGCCACCAGCTTGGCCAGGCGGTCGAGTGCGGCGTCGGCGCCTTCCGCGTCGGAGGCGAGCACGATCTCCTCGCCGCCCTGGGCGCCGAGGCCGAGGACGGCCAGCATGGACCTGGCGTTGACCGGGTCGCTGCCCGCCTTGGCGATGGTCACGGGGATCCCGGAGGCCGTGGCTGCCCGGACGAAGATGGAGGCGGGGCGGGCGTGGAGACCCTCGGCCCAGCCGACGTTGACGCGGCGCTCAGCCATGTGATGCTGCCCTTCAGGTGTTTCAGGTTGTCTAGACCAGTGTTCCACAGGTGAAGCGTGCCCAGGAAGGGGCGGCGGTCCGTCCCGCCGGCCCCGGCTCGGTTCCCTCGGCCTGCCTCGCGCCCCTGTCCGATGCGAGCCTTACTCTGGGGCGCATGCAGACCGCGTCGGATCGGCACGAGTACCCCGCCCACTGGGAGGCCGACGTGGTGCTGCGCGACGGCGGCACCGCACGCATCAGGCCCATCACAGTCGATGACGCCGAGCGCCTCGTGAGCTTCTACGAGCAGGTCTCGGACGAGTCGAAGTACTACCGCTTCTTCGCGCCGTACCCTCGTCTGTCCGCCAAGGACGTCCACCGCTTCACGCACCACGACTTCGTGGACCGGGTGGGACTCGCCGCGACGATCGGCGGCGAATTCATTGCAACTGTACGTTATGACCGCATTGGCGCCGGCGGGAGGCCCGCGTCCTCGCCCGCGGACGAGGCCGAGGTCGCCTTTCTGGTGCAGGACGCCCACCAGGGGCGTGGCGTCGCGTCGGCCCTCCTGGAGCACATCGCCGCGGTGGCCCGGGAGCGCGGGATCCGCAGGTTCGCCGCCGAGGTGCTGCCGGCCAACAACAAGATGATCAAGGTGTTCACGGACGCCGGGTACCAGCAGAAGCGCAGCTTCGAGGACGGCGTCGTACGCCTGGAATTCGATCTGGAGCCCACCGACCGGTCGCTCGCGGTGCAGCGTGCCCGGGAGCAGCGGGCCGAGGCCCGGTCCGTGCAGCGGCTGCTCGCGCCCGGCGCGGTCGCCGTGATCGGCACCGGCCGCACGCCCGGGGGAGTGGGCCGCGGCGTCCTGGACAACCTCCGGAGCGGCGGGTTCACCGGCCGCCTGTACGCGGTGAACAAGGCGCTGCCCGAGGACCGCAAGGAACTCGACGGGGTGCCGGCCCACCGCTCCGTACGGGACATCGCCGAGCCGGTCGACCTCGCCGTCGTCGCGGTCCCGGCCGAGCACGTGCCGGAGGTCGTCGCCGAGTGCGGCGAGCACGGGGTCCAGGGGCTCGTGGTCATCTCCGCCGGATACGCCGAGAGCGGCCCCGAGGGCCGCGAGCGGCAGCGGGAGCTGGTGCGGCAGGCGCGCTCGTACGGCATGCGGATCATCGGGCCGAACACCTTCGGGATCATCAACACCTCACCCGGGGTCAGGCTGAACGCCTCCCTCGCACCCGAGATGCCGCGTCCGGGGCGCATAGGCCTGTTCGCGCAGTCCGGCGCCATCGGGATCGCCCTGCTCTCACGGCTGCACCGGCGCGGAGGAGGCGTCACGGGGGTCACCGGCGTGTCGACCTTCGTCTCCTCCGGGAACCGAGCGGACGTGTCCGGCAACGACGTCCTCCAGTACTGGTACGAGGACCCCGACACCGATGTCGCCCTGATGTACCTGGAGACCATCGGCAACCCGCGCAAGTTCAACCGGCTGGCGCGGCGCACGGCGGCCGCCAAGCCACTGGTCGTGGTGCAGGGCGCGCGACACGGAGGCGCCCCCCAGGGGCACGCCGTACGGGCCACGCGTCTGCCGCACGCCACGGTGTCCGCGCTGCTGCGGCAGGCCGGCGTCATCCGGGTGGACACCATCACGGAACTGGTGGACGCGGGGCTGCTGCTGGCCAGGCAGCCGCTGCCCGCCGGACCGCGGGTGGCGATCGTCGGGAACTCCGAGTCGCTGGGAATGCTGACCTACGACGCGTGTCTGGCCGAGGGGCTGCGCCCGTTGCCGCTGCTCGACCTGACGACGGCCGCCTCGGCCGAGGACTTCCACCGTGCACTGGCCGCGGCACTGGCCGACGACGCGTGCGACGCCGTCGTGGTGACCGTGATCCCGGCGGTCGGCGAGTCCTCGCCCGGTGACGCCGCCCTGGCGCGGGCGCTGCGTTCCGCGGCGGCCGCCGCCCCTGCCAAGCCGGTGCTCGTGGTGCACGTGGAGCTGGGCGGGATAGCGGAGGCGCTGTCCGCGGCGACCAGCACGTCACCCCAGGCGCAGCGCGGCGACCTCCCGCGTCCGGCGGATCCGCCCCCCGCCGCGGCACCGGCTCCGGAGGAGGCCCGCCTCATCCCCGCCTTTCCAGCCGCCGAGCGTGCCGTCCGGGCTCTGGCCGAGGCGGTCAAGTACGCGCAGTGGCGGCGCGAGGCCACCGACCCCGGCAAGGTGCCCGAGTACGACGACGTGGACGAGAAGGGCGCCGCAGAGCTGATCCACGGGCTGCTCGCCCGTGGGGAGGGGCTGACGCTCGGCGCCGACGAGACCTGCGACCTGCTCACGCGGTACGGCGTCCATGTGCGCAGGGCGCTGCCCGCCGCGACGCCCGAGGCCGCCGTGGAGGCCGCCCGGGAGATCGGCTACCCCGTGGCCCTCAAGGCCACGGCCCCGCACCTGCGGCATCGCGCCGATCTGGGCGGTGTTCGTCTCGACCTCGCCGATGAGGAGCAACTGCGTCGGGCCTACACCGAGTTGACCGGACTGTTCGGCCGGCCGCAGGAGCTGCGGCCGGTGGTCCAGGGCATGGCGCCCCGTGGCGTCGACACCTTCGTACAGGCCGTCATCGATCCGGCGGCCGGTGCCGTGCTCTCCTTCGGGCTCGCCGGGGCCGCCTCGCAGCTCCTCGGCGACACCGCGCACCGGCTGATCCCGGTCACGGACCGCGACGCCGCCTCCCAGGTGCGCTCGATCCGGACGGCCCCGCTCCTGTTCGGCTGGCGCGGTTCCGCCCCCGTGGACACTCCCGCCCTCGAGGAGCTGATGCTGCGTGTGTCCAGGCTGGTCGACGACCACCCGGAGGTCGTCGCCGTCACCCTGGAACCGGTCGTGGTCGCCCCGCACGGTCTGAGCGTGCTCGGTGCGACCGTGCGGCTCGCACCGCCGCCCGCCCGCGACGATCTCGGCCCGAGGACGCTGCCGGTGTACTGAGCGGCGCCGAGCGTGCCTCGCAGTCAGTGCGCCCCCGTAGGATGGACGTCATGGCCAAGACCAGTACGACGACCCAGGGGCTGCGGGCGGCGATCGAGCGCAGCGGCTACTACCCGGCTCTCGTTGCCGAGGCGGTGGAAGCGGCCGTGGGCGGCGAGCCCATCCGGTCGTACCTGGTCCATCAGGAGACCACGTTCGACGCGAACGAGGTGCGCCGCCATGTGACCGTGCTGGTGCTCACCGGCAACCGCTTCATCGTCAGCCACACCGACGAACAGGCCGCCGACGACACCTCCCCGACGCCGTACGCGACGACGTCCACGGAATCGGTGAAGCTCGGCCGGATCTCGTCGGTCGTCGTCAGCCGCGTGGTCGCCAATCCGGAGTCGTACGCGCCCGGCACGCTTCCGCGCGAGGTCGTCCTGACGATCGGGTGGGGCGCCGTCTCCCGCATCGACCTGGAACCCGCGGCCTGCGGCGACCCCAACTGCGAGGCGGACCACGGCTACACCGGCAACTCGACCGCCGACGACCTCAGCCTGCGCGTCAGCGAGACCGGCGACGGCCCGGAGACGGTGCGCCAGGCGCTCGCCTTCGCGCAGTCCCTCTCCGAGGCGACCGCGGATCTCGCCGGCTGATGGCTCTGACCACCTGGGACGACCACCCGGAACCGCTCGCCGCCGGCTCCGCGCCGCTCCCCGAGTACGGCACCGGCTCACTGGCCGACCTCCTGCCCACCTTGGCCGCGGGCATGGGGGTCCCGGGTCAGGCCGCCGCCATACCGGAGCTGACCGCCGCCGACCGCAACTGTGTGTTCCTGGTCGACGGTCTCGGGTGGGAGCAACTGCTGGCGCACCCCGACGACGCGCCCTTCCTCACCTCGCTCCTGGCGTCCTCGCGCGGCGGCACCGGCCGGCCGATCACGGCGGGCTACCCGGCGACCACCGCGACCTCGCTCGCCTCGGTCGGAACGGGGCTGCCGCCCGGCGCGCACGGTCTGCCCGGCTACACCGCGCGCAACCCGGACACCGGGGAGCTGATGAACCAGCTCCGCTGGCAGCCCTGGACCTCGCCGCGCCTCTGGCAGCCCTACCCCACCGTCTTCCAGCTGGCCCACGAGGCGGGTGTGCACACCGCCCAGGTCTCCTCCCCGGCCTTCGAGAACACCCCGCTGACCAAGGTCGCGCTCAGCGGCGGAAAGTTCCTCGGGCGGCTGACGGGCGAGGACCGCATGGACCTCGCGGCGGAACAACTCGCGGCGGGCGACCGGGCGTTGGTCTACACGTACTACGCGGAACTCGACGGCGCCGGACACCGCTTCGGCGTCGACTCGGACGCCTGGCGGGGCCAGCTCATGTACGTCGACCGGCTGGTCCAGCGGCTCGCCGAACAGCTGCCGCCGCGCACCGCTCTGTACGTCACCGCCGACCACGGCATGCTCGACATCCCCTTCGACGAGCGGCACCGCATCGACTTCGACGAGGACTGGGAACTGCGCGCCGGAGTCGCCCTGCTGGGCGGTGAGGGCCGTGCCCGCCATGTGTACGCCGTGCCGGGTGCCGAGAACGACGTGGTGACCTGCTGGCGCGAGGTGCTCGGCGAGCAGTTCTGGGTGGCCTCGCGGGACGAGGCGATCGCGGCGGGCTGGTTCGGTCCGCACATCGACGAACGGGTGTACCCGCGCATCGGCGACGTGGTCGCGGCGGCCCATGACGACGTCCTCATCATCGCGTCGGAGCGGGAGCCGAAGGAGTCGGCGATGGTCGGCAACCACGGCTCGATGACGCCCGTGGAACAGCTGGTGCCCTTGCTCCAAGTACGTACCTGAGTCGCGGCGCACGTCCCCGCGCCCGGTACGCTCCCCGAGATCCGCACGTCCTGACCCGAAAGGTCCTCATCCCCTCATGCCCGAGCTGGTGTTCTTCTCCGGAACGATGGACTGCGGGAAGTCGACGCTGGCTCTCCAGATCGAGCACAACCGCTCGGCGCGCGGCCTGCAGGGCATCATCTTCACGCGCGACGACCGGGCGGGCGAGGGAAAGCTCTCCTCGCGGCTCGGTCTGGTCAGGGACGCGGTGGAGGTGGCGGACGGGCAGGACCTGTACGTGTACGTCGTGGACCATCTCTCGCAGGGCGGTCGCGCCGACTATGTGATCGCGGACGAGGCGCAGTTCCTCGCGCCGGTGCAGATCGACCAACTCGCCCGTGTGGTCGACGATCTGGGGCTGGACGTCTACGCCTTCGGCATCACGACCGACTTCCGCAGCAAGCTCTTCCCCGGGTCTCAGCGACTCGTGGAGCTGGCGGACCGGGTCGAGGTCCTCCAGGTGGAGGCCCTGTGCTGGTGCGGCGCCCGGGCCACCCACAACGCCCGTACGGTCGGTGGGGAGATGGTGGTCGAGGGCGCCCAGGTGGTCGTGGGGGATGTGAACCACTCCGCGGACGAGATCGGCTACGAGGTGCTGTGCCGTCGTCACCACCGCCGCCGAATGACGGCCGCCTCCGCCCGTGCGGCGGCGCTGTCCCCGGACGTCCTGCCCGTGGGGTCCACCTGACGCCTCACCGGTTCACCCGGAGGCTCAGCCGAGCGGGCTGACCACGGAGAACGTCGCGCCCTCGGGGTCCGCCACCGTGATCATGCGGCCCAGGGCCGTGTTGCACTGCGCCCGCACGACATGGCCGCCCAGTTCGACGACCCGGTCGGCGGTCTTGTCCGCGTCGCTGACCTGGAAATACGTCATCCAATGCGCCCCCCGGTCCCGGGGCAGATCAAGCCCGACGCCATGGATGCCGGCGACGGGACGGCCCTCGGTGTGGAGGGTGACGTAGTCGAAGTCGGGCGAGACGACCGGTTCCTCGGTATAGCCGAAGACCGTCCGGTAGAACGTGGCGACACTCGCCGTGTCGTAGGTGATCAGCTCGTTCCAGACCGGGGTGCCGGGCACGCCCGTCAGACCCGTGCCGAGGTGGTCGGCCGCCTGCCAGATGCCGAAGACCGCGCCCATCGGGTCGCAGGCGATCGCCAGCCGGCCGGCCTCGGCCGCGTCCAGCGGGCCGACGCCCACGGTCCCCCCGCAGCTGCGCACCTGCTCGGCCATCGCGTCCACGTCGTCCGATCCGAGATACGGGGTCCAGGCGATCGGCAGATGGCGGTCCAGGGGCAGCTGGCCGATACCGGCCACCTCGTAGCCGTTCAGCAGCGCCCGGACGTAGGGCCCCAGCGGTTGGGGTCCGGGCTGGAACTCCCAGCCGAAGAGCGCGTGGTAGAACTCCTGGGTCGCGGTCATACCGTGCACCATCAGACTCACCCAGCACGGCGTGCCGGGTGCGTGCCTCTCGTGTGTCGTGCCGGTCAGGCCCGCCGACCCCCGTGCCTCGGTCATGGTCACTCTCTCCTCGGCCCCTTGTGGCGGCCGTTCGGCCTCCGCCTGCGCGCTGTTGCGCCGCGTACCCGCATCGGCACGATCCGTGCCGATGTCCACACCGCCGGTCGCACCCCGCCCTCCGGCCGCTCGTGTCGCGGCGCCGTACGGTCGGAGGATGCCCGGAGTAAGGTTTCTCGTCCGTTTCGGCGCGATTGACGTGTGTTGACCATCAGCTGTACAGCATGTACCCGCTCCCGTACACCGGGTGAACGGACCTGTCCGGCGGAGCAGGGTAACCGGACCTCGGCGACTCGGCCACCCCGTGCGCGAGGATGGGGGCCATGAAAGCCATCATCTCCGCATCCGAACTCGCGAGCGACTTGGCGGCGTCCCGGCCGCCGACGCTCTTGGACGTCCGTTGGCAGCTGACCGCTGCGGCAGCGGCCGGCGCTCCTCCCTTCGACGGGCGTGCCGCCCACGCGGCGGGGCACATTCCGGGCGCCGTGTTCGTGGACTTGGACGCCGATCTCGCAGGCCCGCCCGGGCCCGCCGGCCGGCATCCGCTGCCCACCCTGGAGCATTTCGGAGCGGCGATGCGGGCCGCGGGCGTGGTCTCGGACGCGCCGGTCGTGGTGTACGACGGCGGTCAGGGATGGGCCGCGGCGCGGGCATGGTGGATGCTGCGCTGGACGGGGCACCCGGACGTCCGCGTGCTCGACGGCGGACTGGCCGCGTGGGAGGGGCCGCTTGCCATCGGCGTCGAGGAGCCCGTCCCCGGCGACTTCCGGCCCGTACCGGGCGGGCTCCCGCTGCTGGACGCCGACGGCGCCGCCGCGGTCGCCCGTACCGGGCTGCTCCTGGACGCCCGGGCCGGCGAACGCTACCGGGGCGAGGTGGAGCCGATCGACCGGGTGGGCGGCCACATCCCCGGCGCCGTGTCGGCGCCGACGACGGAGAACGTGACCGAGGGCGGGCGCTTCCTGCCCGCCGTCGAACTTGCCCGGCGCTTCGAGTCGCTGGGTGTCACGGAGGGCACCGAGGTCGGTGTCTACTGCGGATCGGGTGTCTCCGCCGCACACGAGGTGCTGGCGCTCACGATCGCGGGAATCGGGGCCGCGCTCTATGCGGGGTCGTGGTCGGAGTGGTCGGCGGACGACAGCCGTCCGGTCGCGGTGGGCGCAGACCCCCAGTGAACACGAGGGCGGGGTCCACGCCCTCGCGTGGACCCCGCCGCTCGTCCGACTCTCTGCTACTCCTGCTTCTTGCGCCGTGTTCCGAACACGATCTCGTCCCAGCTCGGGACCGCGGCCCTGCGGCCCGGGCGGACACCGTCCGCCTCCGCCTGCCGGTCCGTCGCGCCGACCAGACGGTCACGGTGGCTGCCGACCGTGCGCGGCATGAGGACGTCCGCGTAGGCCGAACCGGCCGAGGCCGCGGGAGCGGGAGGCTCCTCCGTCGCGGGCTCCTGGGCGGGTTCCTCCTGCGGTTCCGCCGGACGCTCGGGCACCACCAGGTCGCCGCGGAAGCTCGGCACCGCTTCGAGGAGGCTGGTGAGCGAGTCCCGCTCCCCGGTGCTCTCCTCCGCGGGCTCCGAGGACTGCGCCGGAAGCACGGGGCGCTCCGCCTGGCGTTCGAGGGCGCGGTCCATCCGGCCCTCACGCGGCAGCCGCGCGATCCTCGGTACGAAGGGATGACTCGGCTCGGACGCCGCGAGATCGTCGGACTCGCCGATCAGCGAGCGGGCCTCGTCGTCGACGGCCTGGACGAGTCGCCGGGGCGGGTCGTACGTCCAACTGGCGGAGTGCGTCTCGCCCGCCACGCGGTAGACGAGGAGAACCTCCCAGGTGCCGTCGTCGCGGCGCCAGGAGTCCCACTGAACGGTGTCCTTCTGGGCGCCGCGGAGCAGCAGCCGCTCCTGGACCGCCTCGCCGAGTTGGGGACCGGCGTTCTCACCGGGCCGGCGCACGGGCGTCTTGCGGGCCCGCTCGGCCATGAAGGCGCGCTCGGCGAGGACGGGTCCCTCGAAGCGGCGGACGCGGTCGACGGGGATCCCGGCGAGCTGCGCCACCTCTTCGGCGGACGCACCGGCACGTATGCGCGCCTGGATGTCTCGGGGGCGGAGATGGCTCTCCACCTCGATCTCGATCTGGCCGAGGCGGGGACGGTCGCCGCGCACGGCGGCGCGGAGCCGTTCGTCGATCGCAAGCGTGTACTCCGTGCTGTCCGCAGCCTTCAGCACCAGCCGTGTGCCGTCATTGGAGACGGCCACGACACGCAGTTCGGGCATGGGGACCTCCCGGGTGGTGCCTGCCGACGTCACGTGCGTCGCTGCTTCCGCTAGTCGAGTGTGGCCTGCCCGGGTGCAGCCTGCCACAACCTTGCCGAGTTGCCCGGCGTGTCGGGCACGGGCCCTGGAACGCCGTTATGGCACGGTTACCTATTCGCAACGCTAAGTGACCAACTCCGTCACCCTGTGCAACTAGCCCCCTCCAAACGGTCCAGCTAGGCCCTGGACGCCCTGGCGGGAGACCGGACCCAGGGCTCGCAACAGTACTCCATTCGGGCCACGGAAGTGGATCGGCACGCCGCCCAACTTCTGGCAAGGGGTGCGAGTTGGTCGCCCGTTGTGCCGTTTTCGTGCACATCAAACGTGGCGCACCTCACCCAATTGCCAGAATCGGAGCGAATTGTTTCGGACGCGCGTCCCTCATTTCATGCGGTCGGGCGACGGATGCAGGTGCGGATAGGGGCGGAGGAGGGGGTGTGGGCGGAAGGTGAAGGAAGCGGCCGGATATGAGCGGTCCTCAGCCGGCCACCCCATGTCCTGCTACGCCCCGAGCGTGCGGCGCAGGTAGTCGTTCCCGAAACGGCGGTCCGGGTCGAGGCGGTCCCGCAGAGCGGTGAACTCCCCGAAGCGCGGATAGGCCTCCGCCAAGTAGTCCGCGTCCCGGGTGTGCACCTTGCCCCAGTGCGGGCGGCCGCCGTGGGCCGTGAATATCTGCTCGGCGGCGGTGAAGTAGGCCTGATACGACGTACCCCGGAACATGTGTACGGCGATGTACGCGCTGTCCCGTCCGGAAGCGGTGGAGAGCGTGATGTCGTCGGCCGGTGCGGTGCGGACCTCGACCGGGAAGCTCACCCGAAGGGTTGAACGGTCGACCATGGCCTTCAGTTCACGCAGCGTCTCCGCCAGGGCCTCCCTGGGAACGGCGTACTCCATCTCCACGAACCGCACCCGGCGCGGCGAGGTGAAGACCCTGTAGGCGATGTCGGTGTACGTACGGGCCGACAGGGCGCGACTGGAGACGCCGGCGATCGCCGGGACGGCGGCGGGCACGGCACGGCCGACCCAATTGGCCACCTGGAAGACGCCGTTGGAGAGGAACTCGTCCTCGAACCAGCCGCTCAGCTGCCCGACCGGCTTCGGGGGACCGGCGCTTCGGTTGTTGCGCTTGGTGTTGGTGCTGCCCGTGTGCGGGAACCAGTAGAACTCGAAGTGCTCGTTCTCCGTCCACAGTTCGTCGAACTCGGCGAGGACCCTGTCCAGGGGCATCGGCTCCTCGCGGGCGGTGAGCAGGAAGAGCGGCTCCACCGCGAAGGTGATCGCCGTGATGATCCCCAGCGCACCGAGGCCGACGCGCGCGGCCGCGAAGACGTCCGCGTTCTCCTCCTCGGAACAGGTCAGCACCGAGCCGTCCGCGGTGACCAGTTCGAGTCCCCTGATCTGGGCGGCGATGGAGGCCGAGTCGCGACCGGTGCCGTGGGTACCGGTGCTGGTGGCGCCGGAGACGGTCTGCTCCATGATGTCGCCCATGTTCGTGAGGGACAGTCCCTCACGCGCGAGCGCGACGTTGAGCCTCTTGAGCGGGGTGCCCGCCTCGACGGTGACGGTGCCCGCCTCGCGGTCGATCCGGCGGATGCCCGTCAGCAGTTGAGGTCGGATCAGCACGCCGTCGGTCGCCGCGGCCGCCGTGAAGGAGTGCCCGGTGCCGACCGCCTTCACCCTCAGGCCGTCCTCGGCCGCCTTGCACACCGCGGCGGAGAGCTCCTCCACCGAGGCGGGGACGACCTCTCGTACGGGGTGGGCGGTGACGTTCCCCGCCCAGTTACGCCACGTGCCGCTCTTCCCGCTCACTGTGGTGCTCATGGGACCCTCCCCGCTGCGGAGCCGGCCTGCCCAGCCGGCGGTACCCGAGGAAACCGACCGCGACCGCGACGGCCCCGGACAGCGCCGGAACCTCGTACCCGGCCTCCGCGCCGGCGGCATCGATCACCTTGCCGGCCACGGACGAGCCGATCGCGACGCCGACGGCGAGCCCGGTGGACACCCAGGTCATTCCCTCGGTCAAGTGCGCGCGTGGTACGTGCCGCTCGATGAGGGCCATCGTCGTGATCATCGTGGGTGCGATGGACAGGCCCGCAACGAACAGCGCCACGGCCAGAGACGGCAAGTTTCCGACCAGTTGGAGGGGGATCATACTCACGGCCATGGCGCATATGCCCAGTAGCCATCTGCGTTCCGGCGCACCCGTGAAGCGCAGCAGCCCGAAGACCAGGCCGGCGGCGCAGGAACCCGCCGCGTACAGCGCCAGGACGACGCTCGCGGCCGCCTTGTGACCCCGTTCGTCGGCGAAGGCGACGGTGACCACGTCGACCGCGCCGAAGATCGCCCCGGTCGCCGTGAACGTGGCCACGAGAACCTGGAGTCCGGGGGAACGCAGCGCCGTCCCGCCGGTGTTCCGCTCCCCGGGGTGGGTTGCGGGTTCGGTGGAGCGCTGCGCGGTCAGCCAGAAGACGCCGGCTGCCAGGAAGCAGGCGGCGAGCAGGGGGCCGGCCTCCGGGAACCAGCTCGTGGACAGCCCGATCGAGATGATGGGCCCGAAGATGAAGCAGACCTCGTCGACCACCGACTCGAAGGAGTAGGCGGTGTGCAACTGCGGGGTGCCCCCGTAAAGGGCCGCCCAGCGGGCTCTGATCATGGCGCCGAGGCTCGGCACCGCGCCGATGCCGGCGGCGCACACGAACAACGTCCAGTCCGGCCACGTGAAGTGGGCGGCCAGCAGCAGACCGGCCGCGGCCAGCAGCGCGACGAGCGTCGCCGGGCGCAGCACCCGGCGCTGCCCGTGCCGGTCGACCAGGCGCGAGATCTGCGGCCCGATCGCGGCCGCGGACAGGGCGAGGGTGGCGGAGAGGGCGCCCGCGAGCCCGTAGCGCCCGGTGAGCTGCGAGATCATCGTGACCACGCCGATGCCCATCATCGACAGCGGCATCCGGCCCAGGAAGCCGGCGGCGGAGAAGCCCTTGGAGCCTGGGGCGGCGAACAGGGCGCGGTAGGGGCTGGGCACGGGGTCTCCGAAGCGTTCGGTAAGGCGCGAAATACAAGCATGTGCCTTACGACTTAGGCAACCCTAACGTATGCCGGGCGGAGGGCTCGCACCAGTGATCGGGCAGGCTCGGGTGGAGGCCGACGGCACGCGGCCGGGTGGCGGGGGTGTCGTCCGAGGCGGGTGGCAGGATCGTAGACATGCCCGATGCACTGGATGCCAGCCCGTACGACGCCCTCTTGCTCCTCTCGTTCGGAGGCCCGGAGGGGCCGGACGACGTGGTCCCGTTCCTGGAGAACGTGACGAGGGGCCGGGGCATCCCCAGGGAGCGCCTGAAGGAGGTGGGGCAGCACTACTTCCTGTTCGGCGGGGTCAGCCCCATCAACGGCCAGAACCGCGCCCTCCTCGACGCCCTGCGCAAGGACTTCGCCGAGCACGGTCTGGGTCTGCCGGTCTACTGGGGCAACCGCAACTGGGCACCCTATGTGACGGACACCCTGCGCGAGATGGTCGCGGACGGGCACCGCCGCATCCTCGTCCTCGCCACCAGCGCCTACGCCTCCTACTCGGGCTGCCGCCAGTACCGCGAGGACCTCGCGGGCGCGTTGGCCACCCTGGAGGAGGAGGGCCGCCCGCTGCCGAGGATCGACAAGCTGCGGCACTACTTCAACCACCCCGGATTCTTGGAGCCGATGATCGAGGGTGTGCTGAAGTCCCTGGCCGACCTCCCCGAGGACGTCGGGGCCGGCGCGCACATCGCCTTCACCACGCACTCCATCCCGGACTCGGCGGCTGACACCTCGGGCCCCGTCGAGGGGCACGGAGAAGGCGGCGCGTACGTGCGGCAGCACCTGGACGTGGCACGGCTGATCGCGGACGCCGTGCGTGAGCGGACCGGGATCGAGCGTCCCTGGCGGCTCGTCTACCAGTCGCGCTCGGGCGCCCCGCACATCCCGTGGCTGGAGCCGGACATCTGCGACCACCTGGAGGAGCTGCACGGTTCCGGTGCCCCGGCGGTCGTGATGGCGCCCATCGGGTTCGTCTCGGACCACATGGAGGTGCTGTACGACCTCGACACGGAGGCGAAGGCCAAGGCGGAGGAACTGGGGCTGCCGGTGCGCCGCTCGGCCACCGTCGGTGCCGACCCGCGCTTCGCCGCCGCCATTCGTGACCTGATCGTCGAGCGGGCCGCGACCGAGCGCGGGCAGCAGGTGACGCCCTGTGCGCTCGGCGCCCTCGGCCCGAGCCACAACGTCTGTCCGGTGGGGTGCTGCCCCGCCCGTGCCCCGCGTCCCGCCGCCGCGGGCGCCGACAGTCCGTACGCGTGAGGAGCGCCGTGACCGAGCAGCCCCGGTCGTCCGACCGGCTGAAGAACGAACTTCTGGAGATCGCGCTGGAGGCCGCCACCCGGGCGGGCACCTTCCTGCGCGACGCGCGGCCCGAGGACCTCGGCGTGGCCGCCACCAAGTCCAGTGCCATCGACGTGGTCACGGAGATGGACATCGCCGCCGAGAAGCTGATCACCGGGCTGATCTCCGACCGCCGGCCGGACGACGGCCTGCTCGGCGAGGAGGGGGCGAGCGTCGAGGGCAGCAGTGGTGTCGAATGGGTGATCGACCCCATCGACGGCACGGTCAACTATCTGTACGGACTGCCCAGTTGGGCCATCTCCATCGCGGCCCGCATGGACGGGGAGACGCTTGTCGGGGTGGTTCACGCACCCATGCGCGGCGAGATCTTCCGGGCGGTTCTGGGGGAGGGAGCGTTCGTGAACGACCGCCCCGCGCGTGTGCGACCCGCCTCGGAGCTGGGCCTCGCCCTGGTCAGCACCGGCTTCGGGTATCTCGCCGAGCGCAAGGCCCGGCAGGCCGAGGTGGCCCGGCTGCTGATCCCCGAGGTGCGGGACATCCGCCGGGGCGGCTCCGCGGCGATCGACCTGTGCGATGTGGCGGCCGGCCGTCTGGACGCGTACTACGAGCGGGGGCTGAATCCCTGGGACTACGCCGCGGGCGACCTGATCGCCCGTGAGGCGGGCGCACTGACCGGCGGGCGCCCCGGAGAGCCGCTCTCCCCTGCGCTCACGGTCGCGGCGACCCCGGGCCTCTTCGCCCAGCTCCAGGCCAGGCTGGACGAGCTCGGGGCCTGGCACGACTGAGGCCGCGACGCGCCGATCGGGACGGGCTGCGGAAAAACTCCGCGATGCCACCCGATCGGCCGGGGCGGTCTGGGCCGTACGGGGTACGTGGCGCCGGCGCGCCGATCATGGACCGCCCGCGGCGGCAGGGCGGCGACAGGGCGGCCCCGTGCGGCCGAGCTCTTCGGGCCGTTCCAGGCCGAAGGGCTCGGCCGCACGGGGTGAGCCGTGTGCGCCGTCCAGGAGCGGCGGTGCAGCCTTCCAGGGCCCCGGAGAGGGGACGGCCGGGCGTGCCCGCCCCCGCGCAGAACACGGAGCGGGCCCCGGCCTGGATCTGCCCGGGGCCCGCTCCGCGCGAGCTGATCAGACGCGTGTCGCGCCGACTTCCACACCGTGCTCGGCGGCAAGGCGGTGCAGATCGTCGAGCTCCGACTGTTCGACCTCCGCGAGGAAGTCGTCGCCGGTTTCGCGGGCCCGCGTCAGGTCGGACTCGGTAGCCCGTATGCGCTGCAGAAGTCCTGCGGTGAATGCGTCCATGCTGCGCCCCCTCGTCGTGGGTCGTGGGTGGGTGGCACGGGGGTGTGCCCTTCGGAAGGGGCGATCACGTCTTCTGGGTGCCCAGCGCTGCCCTGGCTGGGCGGCGACGGTGCCGGACATCCACGCCCGCTCTACGGGAAGTCGAGCAGCCGACCACATGGTGGTGTGCCACATGCAGAGCGTGATCGCGGGGTGTAAAGCCGTCCTCCCCCCGCTCCCTTCCGTGGAAACCTCAACCCTCCGAGAAAATTTCTCATTCCCGGACCCCTCGGACGGGCTTCCCGCGTTCGCCCGGCCGTCTTACAGCCGGTTTACGGCCGAAAAGGGCAGGATGGAGCCCTCATCCATGACAGACCCGTCCGTGGGCTGCCCGCAGCAGGGCTACGCGGGTGGACACAGGAAGGACAAGCGACGTGCGCGTACTCGTCGTCGAGGACGAGCAACTGCTCGCCGATGCGGTGGCCACCGGACTGCGCCGGGAGGCCATGGCCGTCGACGTCGTGTACGACGGCGCGGCGGCCCTGGAGCGCATCGGCGTGAACGACTACGACGTCGTCGTCCTCGACCGGGACCTGCCGGTCGTGCACGGCGACGACGTGTGCCGCAAGATCGTCGAACTCGGCATGCCGACCCGGGTGCTGATGCTCACCGCCTCGGGTGACGTCAGCGACCGTGTGGAGGGCCTGGAGATCGGCGCCGACGACTACCTGCCGAAGCCGTTCGCGTTCAGCGAGCTCATCGCGCGCGTGCGCGCCCTCGGCAGGCGTACGAGCGTGCCGCTGCCGCCCGTGCTGGAGCGCGCCGGGATCAAGCTCGACCCCAACCGCCGCGAGGTGTTCCGCGACGGCAAGGAGGTCCAGCTGGCGCCCAAGGAGTTCGCGGTCCTCGAGGTGCTGATGCGCAGCGAGGGCGCCGTCGTCTCGGCCGAGCAGCTCCTGGAGAAGGCCTGGGACGAGAACACCGACCCCTTCACCAACGTCGTGCGTGTGACGGTCATGACCCTGCGCCGCAAGCTCGGTGAGCCTGCGGTCATCGTCACCGTGCCCGGCTCGGGATACCGGATCTGATGACTGTGGCCACCACACCCGCGCCGCCCGCGGCGCCGCCCAGGCCCACCTGGGACCCCCGCAGGCCGGAACCCCCGTTCCCCTGGCTGCGCCCGACCATCCGCATAAGGCTCACCCTGCTGTACGGCGGCATGTTCCTGATCGCCGGCATCCTGCTGCTGTCGATCATCTATCTGTTCGCCGCGCACGCACTCAACGTGGGCAGCGATCTGCCGTTCAAGATCCTTTCGGGCCAGGTCGCCAGCGACACCTGCAACTTCCCGTCGTCCCCGACGGCGAACGAGCTCAACAACGCGATGAACGCCTGCGTGAACGAACAGCGCCAGCACGCGCTGGACAATCTGCTCAGCCGCTCGCTGCTGGCCCTGCTCGGCCTCGCCGTGATCGCCTTCGCCTTCGGGTACGCGATGGCGGGCCGTGTCCTGTCGCCGCTCGGCCGGATCACCCGGACCGCCCGTGCGGTGGCCGGCTCCGACCTGTCCCGCCGGATCGAGCTGGACGGCCCGGACGACGAGCTCAAGGAGCTGGCCGACACCTTCGACGACATGCTCGAGCGGCTGCAGCGGGCGTTCACGGCCCAGCAGCGGTTCGTCGGCAACGCCTCGCACGAGCTGCGCACCCCGCTCGCGATCAACCGCACCCTCCTGGAGGTGCATCTGTCCGATCCGGGGGCCCCCGTGGAGCTCCAGCAGCTCGGCAGGACCCTGCTGGCGACCAACGAGCGCAGCGAGCAGCTCGTGGAGGGGCTGCTGCTGCTCGCCCGCAGCGACAACCAGATCGTCGAGCGCAAGCCCGTCGACCTGGCGGAGGTGGCCGCGCAGGCCGTGGACCAGGTGCACGCCGAGGCGGAGGCCAAGGGTGTCGAGCTCCGCGGTGACCGCGCCCCGGCGGTCGTCCAGGGCAACGGGGTCCTGCTGGAGCGGATCGCGCTGAACCTCGTGCAGAACGCGGTCCGTTACAACATCCCCAAGGACGGCTGGGTCGATGTGACGACCCAGCTCCAGCACGGTCAGGCGGTCCTGGTGGTCGCCAACACCGGACCGATGGTCCCGGCCTACGAGATCGACAACCTCTTCGAGCCCTTCACACGGCTGCGTACGGAGCGAACGGGCAGCGACAAGGGTGTGGGCCTCGGCCTGTCCATCGCGAGGTCCGTGGCGCGCGCCCACGGCGGTCACATCACCGCGCAGCCCCGTGAGGGGGGTGGCCTCGTGATGCGCGTCGTCCTGCCCGTCTGAGGGGCGTCGGCCACGCCGTCCCCATGTTCGCTTTGCGCGGAATTTTCAAGCCCAGCATGTGGGCCGACCATGTGTGATCGATCACAACGGGGGCTTTCCGGCCATCTACTCTCCGTGATCCGGCGGAGGCCTATAAAGCCGGAAAATCCGGGTTTTCCCGGGCCTTGATCACGGGAAGTACACGGGGAGATGCCTTTGAAGTGCGGCATGCGGACCGTGTACGGTCCCGTTCGCCATCCAAGCCGATCACTCTTGAGGAGTTCGGTTGGGTGTCGATTGAGTAACAGACCTTGATGTGAGGCAAAATCTCCGCCTCGAGGCGGGCACAAGTCCGGCCTCTCACGCGTTACGTGCGCTGGAGACACCCGCAGACACCCAGAGGGGGAGAGCGAAATGGCAACCGATTACGACACCCCACGCAAGACCGACGACGATGTCGACTCCGACAGCCTTGAGGAGCTGAAGGCCAGGAGGAACGACAAGTCCGCCTCCGCGGTGGACGTCGACGAGTTCGAGGCCGCCGAAGGCCTGGAACTCCCGGGCGCCGACCTCTCGAACGAGGAGCTGGCCGTCCGTGTACTGCCGAAGCAGCAGGACGAGTTCACATGCATGAGCTGCTTCCTGGTCCACCACCGCAGCCAGCTGGCCCGAGAGAAGAACGGTCAGCCGATCTGTCGCGACTGCGACTGAGGCGGGGTCGGCCGTGACTGGCTCGACCCCTCCCCGGAAGCGCCGCTTCCTGCACAGGGGAGCGGACCCGGAGCCTCCTGAAGGCTCCAATGGCGTGCGTGACGACGAGCGGGGCGCTTCCGATCCGGGAGCAGCCTCGCTCGAGCCGGTGAACAGCCCGGCTGTGCCCGAGGTGCCGGCCCGACCCCCGGCACCCGTCGCACGGCGGCGCGCGACGGCCGTCCGGGACGGAATCCGGGAAGGCGTCCGCAAGGGCGGCAGCCAGGCCAAGGCGGGACTGGGGTACCTCGCCGACCGGATCATCGAGATCGGCCCGCGGATCCCCGTACGGGACCTCAGGACGCTCCGCGGGCAGTTCCCCGGCCTCGGGCCCGAGGAACTCGCCGACAAGCTCGTCTCGGGCGCCGCCAGGGCGACGGCCACGGTCGGGGCCGGGATCGGAGCAGCCGCGATGCTGCCCGTACCGCCCGCCATGCCGACCGAGCTGGCCACGGAGATCACCGGCGTTGCGGCGATCGAACTGAAACTGATCGCCGAACTGCACGAGGTGTACGGGGTGCGGCCACCCGGGAACCTCAGCCAGCGCAGTACCTCGTATCTGAGGTCCTGGTCGGGGGAGCGCGGCATCGAGGTGACCAAGCCGTCGACCGTGGACGCCGCCCTCGGCGGGCGGATGAAGCGGGAACTGCGGCAGCAGATCATGAAGCGGATGGTGCGGAACCTGCCGAACCTGATGCCCTTCATGGTGGGTGCCGCGGTGGGCGCCGTCATGAACCGGCGGGACACCAGGCGGCTGGCGGAGCGGATCCGCAAGGATCTGCGCAAGGCACAGGTGCCCTGGGAGGCCCTGCCGGAGTTGCCGCCGCTGGAGAAGCCGAAGCACCCCCTGCAGATCGAGGACTGACGTCCCCTTCCGGCGCGGCCGGCGGACCGGGTCGCGCCGTCGCTACACCTGCGCCCGCGCCGCCGCGATCGCCGCCGCCAGCCTCTCCGGCTCCCTGGACGACAGGTACAGGTACGGCGTCGGGTCCTCGGGGTCCACGACCTCGACCTTCAGGGCCCTCGGAATGTAGGCGCGCAGCAGCATGAAGGCACGTGTGTTCGCCTTGTACGTGCGCCATGCGCGGGCTTCCTCCGCGTCCAGGACCTCCGAGTCGCCGAGCGCCGACAGCGGGATCCTCGCCTCGCCCGCGATCAGCGAGTCGCCCACCACCCGGATACGCACGGAGCCGTACGAGCTCGCCACGACCGCCGAGGCCGCCGTGCCACCGACCAGCCCGCCGAGCAGCGGGAGCGTGCCGAACGGCACCAGGACGAGGGCCAGGGCGAAGCCGACCAGGAGGCACATCAGCCACCAGGACCGGGGCGCGGTGAGGCGTTCTTCGTACGGCGACGCGGAAAGCTGCATGGAATCAAGCTTGGCACGGTGTCGGGAACGCATTCACGCGCGGGTAAGGTCTGCGCCTGTGAGTGGTACTTCCGAAGCTCTGACACCGCCGGCCGACGCCGTGGCGCCCGTACGGCACCCCGACGCCCCCGCCCCCGGGGAGCTGCTCGGCGCGCACTACGACCAGTGCTTCGGATGCGGGGGAGCCCAGCCCCACGGCCTGCACCTCGAGGCGCGGGCCGGTGAGGGCGTCTCCCTCACCGCCGAGTTCACCGTGCGGTCCGCCCACCAGGGTGCGCCCGGACTCGCCCACGGAGGGGTGCTCGCGACCGCCCTCGACGAGACCCTCGGCTCGCTGAACTGGCTGCTGCGCACGATCGCGGTGACCGGCAGGCTGGAGACCGACTTCGTGCGGCCCGTGCCGGTGGGCACCGTGCTGCATCTGGAGGCCGAGGTGACGGCGGTGGCCGGACGGAAGATCTACTCGAGGGCGACCGGTCGGATAGGAGGGCCCGAGGGGCCCGTCGCCGTCCGTGCCGGCGCCGTGTTCGTCGAGGTGAAGGTCGACCATTTCGTCGACAACGGCCGCCCGCAGGAGATCCGGGCGGCCATGGAGGACCCGGACCAGGTCCGGCGCGCGCGAGCCTTCGAGGTGAATCCGTGAGCAGCGAACCCCGTCGCGAACTCGCCGTGCTCATCCGGCGCGTCGACCCCGACGTACCGCTCCCGGCGTATGCGCACCCCGGGGATGCGGGAGCCGATCTGCGCACCACCGAGAGCCGCGAGCTGAAGCCCGGGGAGCGGGCCGTGCTGCCCACGGGCGTGTCTGTGGCGCTCCCGGAGGGGTACGCGGCCTTCGTGCATCCACGGTCCGGTCTCGCCGCCCGCTGCGGTGTCGCCCTGGTGAATGCCCCAGGGACGGTTGATGCCGGGTACCGTGGAGAGATCAAGGTGATCGTGGTGAATCTCGATCCGCGCGAGTCCGTGCGGTTCGAGCGCTTCGACCGGATTGCCCAACTGGTCGTCCAACAGGTGGAGAGGGTCCGTTTCCAGGAGGTCGCGGAGCTTCCCGACTCGGCGCGTGCCGAGGGGGGCTTCGGGTCCACCGGCGGTCATGCCGCCGTGGGCGGCACTACGGGTGGGAATCGATACGCTTCGGTCGTATCCGACCGGGAAGGACAGTGACGTGTTCGGACGTCGCAACAAGAAGGGTGCCGCCGAGGACGCGGCCGGCGAGGCCGAGCAGGTCGTCGACGGTGTCGACACTGAGGCGGACGTAGAGGTCGAGCGTGAGCGCGTGAGGCTCGAGCCGGAGCCCCGGCCCGACGGCCCCTGGGACAGGTCCGAGGTCCGTGAGCCCGGCGAGGGCCGGGTGGACCTGGGCGGGCTGTTCGTGCCCGGGGTCGAGGGCATGGAGCTGCGGGTCGAGGTCGCGGGCGACGCGATCGTCGCCGCGACCGTCGTGCTCAGGGACAGCGCCATCCAGTTGCAGGCCTTCGCCGCGCCCAAGCGCGAGGGCATCTGGGGCGAGGTCCGCGAGGAGATCGCCAGCGGCATCACCCAGCAGGGCGGCATCGTCGACGAGGTCGAGGGTTCGCTGGGCTGGGAGCTGCGGGCGCAGGTACCGGTGCAGCTGCCGGACGGCACGGGTGGATTCCAGGTCGTGCGGTTCGTCGGCGTGGACGGCCCCCGCTGGTTCCTGCGCGGTGTGATCTCCGGCCAGGGTGCCGTTCAGCCGCAGGCGGCGGGGCTGCTCGAGCAGATCTTCCGGGACACCGTCGTGCTTCGTGGTGAAGGCCCGATGGCGCCGCGCGATCCGATCGTCCTCAAGCTGCCCAACGACGCACAGATGGTGCCCGAGGGCGTGCAGACGGAGGAGGCGGGATCCCGCTTCTCCGGTGGTATGGGCCAGTTGCAGCGAGGACCCGAGATCACCGAAGTCCGCTGACCGGCCCGCTGACACAACCGGCAAAGGCCGTGCCCCGACGGGGGCGCGGCCTTTTTGTGTGCCGCGTGCGCGGACCCTTGACGCGCAGTTGGTCTGTACCTATGTTCTCCGGCCATCGCGAGCGTTCAAAGAGGCGCTCATCGTTCACATACGAGAACGGATGGCTGTCGCATGGCTGCTGCACCCCCACGTCGTCGCCGCAGATCACGGGCCTTACTGTTCACCATGCTGGTCGCCGCACTGGTGACCGGACTTCTCCTCCAGCCCCAGGCCCACCGTGCGGAGGCCGCCCCCACGACCTTCGCCCATCCCGGAGTCACCGTCTCCAGGGCCCAGCTGGACTTCGCCCGCAGCAAGGTCGACGCCGGCGCCCAGCCCTGGAAGGGCGCCTTCGACCAGATGATGGCGAGCAAGTACGCGGATCTGAACCGCACCCCCAAACCCCGCGCCACCGTCGAGTGCGGCTCGTACTCGAATCCCAACTACGGCTGCACCGACGAGCGCGAGGACGCGATCGCCGCGTACACCGACGCCCTCGCCTGGTACATCACGCGCGACGACCGCTACGCGAAGAAGTCCATCCAGCTGATGGACGCCTGGTCGGCCGTCATCAAGGAGCACACGAACAGCAACGCGCCCCTGCAGACCGGCTGGGCGGGCTCCTCGTGGCCCAAGGCCGCGGAGATCATCAAGTACACCTACACCGGCAGCTGGGCGAACTCCGGGCGCTTCGCCACCATGCTCCGCGACGTCTACCTGCCGAAGGTGATCGGCGGCTCCAACTCCAACGGGAACTGGGAGCTGTCCATGATGGAGGCCGCGGTCGGCATATCGGTCTTCCTCGAGGACAGGACGTCGTACGACAAGGCGATGGCGAAGTTCCGCACCCGGACGGCGGCGTACGTCTACCTCGCCTCCGACGGCGATCTGCCCAAGACCGTGCCCAGCCAGAACCTCGACACCAGAGACAAGATCGTCAACTACTGGCAGGGGCAGTCGACCTTCGTCACCGGGCTCACCCAGGAGACCTGCCGTGACCTCACGCACACCGGGTACGGCATCTCCGCCATCTCGCACGTGGCCGAGACCAGCCGCATTCAGGGGCAGGACCTGTACGGCACCGACGTCGGCGAGCGGCTGCGGCAGGCACTCGGGTTCCAGTCCAAGTACCAGCTGGGCACGGCCGTACCCGGTTGGCTGTGCGGCGGCTCGCTCACCCTCGGTCTCGGCCCGGTCACCGAGGTGGGGTACAACGCCCTGCACAACCGCCTGGGCATCGCGATGACGAACACCCAGGCGCTGACCGAGCAGAACCGCCCGGCCGGCAGCAACAACCTCTTCGTCGCCTGGGAGACCCTGACGCACGGGGACAACCCCAGCTGACCTGCGTTCGGCGGCCGAGGGCTCGCTGTGCCGGACCCCGGCCGCCGTACCCCGAAACGGGAGCCCCGCGCGGGTGTATCAGGGTTGCGTCAAAGAGGCCCTGCGTGACGCATCATGCCCCTTTTGCCGTAATTATTGGCCGTAAGGTCGACGCAGCGTACGCAGCGTGCGTAGCTGCGACGGGAAGACAATGGGGCCATGGGACGCGGCAAACTTCGGATCTACCTCGGTGCGGCACCGGGCGTGGGCAAGACCTACGCGATGCTCTCCGAGGCACACCGGCGCGTCGAACGCGGCACCGACTGTGTCGTGGCCTTCGTCGAGCACCACGCCCGCCCGCGCACCGAGGTGATGCTGCACGGCCTGGAGCAGATCCCGCGCAAGGAGCTCGTGCACCGCGGCTCGGTCTTCACCGAGATGGACGTGGACGCCGTCCTGCGCCGTGCCCCGGCCGTCGCCCTCGTGGACGAACTCGCCCACACCAATGTGCCCGGTTCCCGCAACGCCAAGCGCTGGCAGGACGTCGAGGAGCTGCTGGCCGCGGGGATCGACGTCGTCTCGACCGTCAACATCCAGCACCTGGAGTCCCTCGGCGACGTCGTCGAGGCCATCACCGGCATACGCCAGCGCGAGACCGTCCCCGACGAGGTGGTGCGCCGCGCCGACCAGATCGAGCTGGTCGACATGTCGCCCCAGGCGCTGCGCAGACGGATGGCGCACGGCAACATCTACAAGTCGGACAAGGTCGACGCGGCCCTGTCCAACTACTTCCGGCCCGGAAACCTGACCGCCCTGCGGGAGCTGGCCCTGCTGTGGGTGGCGGACCGGGTCGACGAGTACCTGACCGCGTACCGCAGCGAACACCGGGTGTCCAAGATCTGGGGCTCGCGCGAGCGCATCGTCGTGGGCCTGACGGGCGGCCCCGAGGGGCGCACGCTGATCCGCCGGGCCGCACGCCTCGCGGAGAAGGGTGCCGGCGGCGAGGTGCTGGCCGTCTACATCTCCCGCACCGACGGGCTCACCTCGGCCTCGCCGAAGGAGCTCGCCGTCCAGCGCACCCTCGTCGAGGACCTGGGCGGCACCTTCCACCACGTGGTGGGCGAGGACATACCCGCGGCGCTGCTGGACTTCGCCCGCGGCGTGAACGCGACCCAGATCGTGCTCGGCTCATCGCGCCGCAAGACCTGGCAGTACATCTTCGGACCCGGCGTCGGTACGACGGTCGCCCGCGAGTCCGGCCCCGACCTGGACGTGCACATCGTCACGCACGAGGAGGTCGCCAAGGGGCGCGGGCTCCCGGTCGCCCGGGGCGCCCGCCTCGGCCGTTCGCGCATCGTGGCGGGCTGGCTGGTCGGCGTGCTCGGCCCGACCATCCTGGCGCTGCTGCTGAACACCGTCGATCTCGGCCTCGCCAACGACATGCTGTTGTTCCTGGCGCTGACCGTGGCCGCGGCCCTGCTCGGCGGGCTCCTTCCGGCCCTGGCCTCCGCGGCCTTCGGCTCCCTGCTGCTGAACTACTACTACACGCCACCGCTGCACCGGCTGACCGTCGCCGACCCGAGGAACATCGTCGCGATCGTGATCTTCGTCGCGGTCGCGGTGTCGGTGGCCTCGGTGGTGGACCTCGCGGCCCGGCGCACTCATCAGGCCGCCCGTCTGCGCGCCGAGTCGGAGATCCTCTCCTTCCTCTCGGGCAGCGTGCTGCGCGGCGAGACCAGCGTGGACGAGCTCCTCGAACGGGTGCGTGAGACGTTCGGCATGGACGCCGCGGCGCTGCTGGAACGGTCGAGCGAGGTCGATCCCTGGACCTGCGCGGGCAGCGTGGGCCCGGGTGCGGCGGCCGAGCGGCCCGAGGACGCCGACGTGGAGGTTCCGATCGGCGACCACATCGCGCTGGCGCTGTCCGGGCGGGTTCTGCCCGCCTCCGACCGCCGGGTGCTGGCCGCCTTCGCCGCGCAGACCGTCGTGGCCCTGGACCGCCGACGCCTGCAGCAGGAGGCCGAGCAGGCCCGGACCCTGGCCGAGGGCAACCGCATCCGCACCGCGCTGCTGGCGGCCGTCAGCCACGATCTGCGCACCCCGCTGGCCGGTATCAAGGCGTCGGTGACCTCCCTGCGCTCCGAGGACGTCGAGTGGTCCGAGGAGGACCGCGCCGAGCTGCTGGCCTCGATCGAGGAGGGGGCCGACCGGCTGGACCACCTGGTGGGCAATCTGCTGGACATGTCGCGTCTGCAGACCGGGACCGTCACCCCGCTGATCCGGGCGGTCGACCTGGACGAGGTGGTGCCCATGGCGCTCGGCGGCGTACCGGAGGACAGCGTGGAGCTGGACATCCCGGAGACGCTGCCGATGGTCGACGTGGACGCCGGGCTGCTGGAGCGCACGGTCGCCAACCTCGTCGAGAACGCCGTGAAGTACAGCCCGCTCACCACGCCGGTGCTGGTGGCTGCGAGTGCCCTCGCCGACCGTGTGGAGGTCCGCATCGTCGACCGCGGCCCGGGAGTGCCGGACGAGGCGAAGGACCGGATCTTCGAGCCCTTCCAGCGCTACGGCGACGCCCCGCGCGGCGCCGGTGTGGGTCTCGGCCTGGCCGTCGCGCGTGGCTTCGCCGAGGCCATGGGTGGCACTTTGAACGCCGAGGACACCCCCGGCGGCGGGCTCACGATGGTCCTCACTCTCCGGGCCGTGGCAAGCTTCCACGGCCCCGCACGACTGGCCGAAGCAGAAAGGCAAACCACATGACCCGGGTGCTCGTGGTCGACGACGAGCCGCAGATCGTGCGCGCCCTCGTGATCAATCTGAAGGCGCGCAAGTACGAGGTCGACGCGGCTCCCGACGGCACGACCGCGCTCCAGCTCGCGGCCGCCCGTCACCCCGACGTCGTCGTCCTGGACCTCGGTCTGCCGGACATGGACGGCGTCGAGGTGATCAAGGGTCTGCGCGGCTGGACCCGGGTACCGATCCTGGTGCTCTCCGCCCGTCACTCGTCGGACGAGAAGGTGGAGGCGCTGGACGCGGGCGCCGACGACTACGTCACCAAGCCCTTCGGCATGGACGAGCTGCTGGCCCGGCTGCGCGCCGCCGTGCGCAGGGCCGAACCGAACGGGGGCGGCGAGGACGACGTGATCGTGGAGACCGAGGGTTTCACCGTCGACCTGGCCGCGAAGAAGGTCAACCGGTCGGGCAAGGACGTACGCCTCACCCCCACGGAGTGGCATCTGCTCGAGGTGCTCGTGCGCAACACGGGCCGTCTGGTCAGCCAGAAGCAGCTCCTGCAGGAAGTGTGGGGGCCCTCGTACGGGACGGAGACGAACTACCTTCGGGTGTACATGGCCCAGCTGCGGCGGAAGCTGGAGCTGGACCCGTCGCATCCGAAGCACTTCATCACGGAGCCCGGGATGGGGTACCGGTTCGAGAAGTGAGCCGGGCGGCGGGCGGTGCCGCGAGTGGGTCGGCCTCGATGCACCCCGGTACGCTTGCGATATGAGTGCTGTTTCTCGCTCCGAAAGGCCGGTCGGCCGCCTCCGGCGCATGCTCGACCGGCTCTCCTCGTCACAGGAGGACCTGGAGTCCGAGGAGCTGCGGGAGGACTCCGAGACCGCAGGCTGTACCCGGATCGGCGACTGCCACGACCGGCAGATCGTCACGGTTACTGGTACCTTGCGCACGGTCACGTTGCGTCCGCGCGCCGGTGTCCCGGCGCTGGAGGCCGAGCTGTTCGACGGTTCGGCCGCCCTGGACGTGGTGTGGCTCGGCAGGCGCTCCATCGTCGGCATCGAACCGGGACGCAAGCTGATCGCGTCGGGCCGGATCTCCATGAGCCGGGGCCGCAGAGTGCTGTTCAATCCGAAGTACGAACTCAGACCTCTCGGACGGGAGTAGCCGGTGACGTCACTCGAGAAGCCGACCGAAGACGCCCAGCAGGATTCGCGGGCGGTGACCGAGGCCGCGCTCTTCGAGGCGTTCGGCGGGGTCCGCGGCATGGTCGAGACCGTGGTGCCCGGCCTGTTCTTCGTCACCATCTTCACGATCAACAAGGACCTGCATCTCTCGGCGCTCGCGGCGCTGGCGGTGTCCCTGGTGCTGGTCGTGGTGCGGCTCGCCATGAGGGACACCGTCAAGCACGCCTTCAGCGGTGTGTTCGGAGTGGCCTTCGGCGTGGTCTTCGCGATGATGACCGGCAACGCCAAGGACTTCTATCTGCCCGGCATGCTCTACACGCTGGGCCTGGCGCTGGCGTACATCATCACCACGCTCGCCGGGGTCCCGCTGATCGGCCTGATCCTCGGTCCGGTGTTCAAGGAGAACCTCTCCTGGCGCACCCGCAACCCGGGCCGCAAGAAGGCGTACGCGAAGGCCAGTTGGGCCTGGGGTCTGATCCTGCTCGCCAAGTGCGCGATCCTCTTCCCGCTCTACTGGTGGGCCGACACCGCGCAGCTCGGCTGGGTGCTGATCGCCCTGAAGATCCCGCCGTTCCTGCTGGCCGTCTGGCTGACCTGGGTCTTCCTGGCGAAGGCGCCCGCGCCCATCGACGTCTTCGCCGAGATGGAGGCCGAGGAGGCCGCCGCCAAGGAGCGTGAGACGGCGGGCAAGCACCGCCGCGAGTCCTAGGGCCGTCGTTCGGATCATGTCGGCGTCGCGGGGCGCGGCAGGCGCATCCCCCGCGTTGTCGTCACAGGACACAACGACGAGGGGCGCCCCGGAAACATCCGGGGCGCCCCTCGTCGTGTGCCACGGCTAGCCGGCGGCGTCCTCCTTGCGCACCGACAGCAGCTCCTCCAGCTGCTCCTCACGGGCCTGGGCCGCCACGAACAGCAGCTCGTCACCCGCTTCCAGGGAGTCCTCCTGGCTCGGGGTCAGCACCCGCGTACCACGGATGATCGTCACCAGGGACGTGTCCTCCGGCCACTGCACATCGCCCACCTGGGTGCCGGCCAGGGCCGACTCCGGGGGCAGGGTCAGTTCGACCAGGTTCGCGTCACCGTGACTGAAGCGGAGCAGCCGGACCAGGTCGCCGACGCTCACCGCCTCCTCGACCAGGGCCGACATCAGACGCGGGGTGGAGACGGCGACGTCCACCCCCCAGGCCTCGTTGAAAAGCCACTCGTTCTTGGGGTTGTTCACCCGGGCGACGACACGCGGAACGCCGTACTCGGTCTTCGCCAGCAGGGACACGACCAGGTTCACCTTGTCGTCGCCCGTCGCGGCGATCACCACGTTGCAGCGCTGGAGCGCCGCCTCGTCCAGGGACGTGATCTCGCAGGCGTCGGCCAGCAGCCACTCCGCCTGGGGGACGCGCTCGACCGAGATCGCGGTCGGCGCCTTGTCGATCAGCAGAACCTCATGCCCGTTCTCCAGCAGCTCGCCCGCGATCGAGCGGCCCACGGCGCCGGCACCGGCAATGGCGACCCTCATCAGTGACCGACCTCTCCTTCAGGCCCCTCGGCGAACGCCGTCTCGACCTTCTCGACGTCGTCCGTCCGCATCATCACGTGCACCAGGTCGCCCTCCTGCAGCACCGTCTGCGAGGTGGGCAGCATCGCCTCGCCGAGCCTGGTGAGGAACGCCACCCGGACGCCCGTCTCCTCCTGCAGTCGGCTGATCTTGTGACCGACCCACTTCGGTGAGGCGTGCACCTCGGCGAGCTGGACGCCCCCGGTGGGGTCGCGCCACAGCGGCTCGGCGCCCGAAGGCAGCAGCCGGCGCAGCATCTGGTCGGCCGTCCAGCGGACCGTGGCGACGGTCGGGATGCCGAGCCGCTGGTAGACCTCGGCACGGCGGGGGTCGTAGATACGGGCCGCGACGTTCTCGATACCGAACATCTCGCGGGCGACGCGGGCCGCGATGATGTTCGAGTTGTCACCGCTGGAGACGGCGGCGAAGGCGCCGGCCTCCTCGATGCCCGCCTCGCGCAGGGTGTCCTGGTCGAAGCCGACTCCGGTGACACGACGGCCGCCGAACCCGGAGCCGAGTCGTCGGAAGGCGGTGGGGTCCTGGTCGATCACAGCGACCGTGTGCCCCTGTTGCTCCAGGGTCTGGGCGAGAGCGGAGCCCACTCTTCCGCAGCCCATGATGACGATGTGCACGACCGTCCTTCCGATGTCAATGGTCATGGCTCAGCCGAAACGCCAAGGACAGGGTCTCAGACCGCCGCCCAAGCTACACACGCACGGTCCGCGGGGGGCACCCTTGTGCAGGCGTGCCGGGCCCTTCGTGTGCCGGCCGCCACCGATGTCGATCTTCGGACGGGACCCGGCTCCGGTTGCACTCGTGACGCCGATCCATGTCGGGGGTGGAGCGCGTCCGGTTCGAGCCTTTACGATCCTCTCTTGTGTCCAAACTGACCGACGTGCCCAAACGCATCCTCATCGGGCGCGCCCTGCGCAGTGACCGACTCGGGGAGACGCTCCTGCCCAAGCGCATCGCCCTCCCCGTCTTCGCGTCCGACCCGCTCTCCTCCGTGGCCTACGCGCCGGGCGAGGTGCTGCTGGTCCTGTCCATCGCGGGCGTGTCGGCCTACCACTTCAGCCCCTGGATCGCGGTCGCGGTCGTGGTGCTGATGTTCACGGTGGTCGCCTCCTACCGGCAGAACGTCCACGCCTACCCGAGCGGCGGCGGCGACTACGAGGTGGCGACGACCAACCTCGGGCCCAAGGCCGGTCTCACCGTCGCCAGCGCCCTGCTCGTCGACTACGTCCTCACGGTCGCCGTCTCGATCGCCTCGGGCATCGAGAACCTGGGCTCGGCGGTCCCGTTCGTGGTCGAGCACAAGGTGCTCTGCGCGGTCGCCGTCGTGGTGTTGCTCACGTTGATGAACCTGCGCGGGGTCAAGGAGTCGGGCAAGCTCTTCGCCATCCCGACGTACGTCTTCGTCGCGGGCGTCTTCATCATGATCGTCTGGGGCGCCTTCCGGGGCCTCGTGCTCGGTGACACGATGCGGGCGCCCACGGCGGCGTTCCACATCAGGGCCGAGCACCAGGGAATAGCCGGCTTCGCCCTGGTCTTCCTGCTGCTTCGCGCCTTCTCCTCCGGCTGTGCCGCACTCACCGGCGTCGAGGCGATCTCCAACGGCGTCCCGGCCTTCCGCAGGCCCAAGTCGAGGAACGCGGCGACCACCCTCGCGATGATGGGCCTGCTCGCGGTCACGATGTTCTGCGGCATCATCGCCCTCGCCATGGCCACCAAGGTCCGGATGGCGGAGAAGCCGGCCACCGACCTGCTCCACAACGGCACCGCGGTGGGCTCCGGCTACGTCCAGAACCCGGTGATCTCGCAGGTCGCCGAGGCCGTCTTCGGCAAGGGCAGCTTCCTGTTCATCGTGCTGGCGGCGGCCACCGCGCTGGTGCTGTTCCTCGCCGCCAACACCGCCTACAACGGATTCCCGCTGCTCGGCTCGATCCTCGCCCAGGACCGCTATCTGCCGCGCCAGCTGCACACCCGTGGCGACCGCCTCGCCTTCTCCAACGGCATCGTGCTGCTCGCGGGCGCGGCGGCCCTGCTGATCTTCATCTACGGCGCCGACTCGACCCGGCTCATCCAGCTGTACATCGTCGGTGTGTTCGTGTCGTTCACGCTCAGCCAGACCGGCATGGTCAAGCACTGGAACCGGCACCTGGCCACCGAGACCGACCAGGCCAAGCGCCGTCACATGGTCCGCTCGCGCGCCATCAACGCCTTCGGCGCCTTCTTCACCGGCCTGGTCCTGGTCGTCGTCCTGGTCACGAAGTTCACGCACGGCGCCTGGGTCGCCCTGCTGGGCATGTGCATCTTCTACGCGACGATGACCGCCATCCGTAAGCACTACGACCGTGTGGCCGAGGAGCTCACCGCCCCCGAGGGCCCGAGCGACGACAGCGTCCGCCCGTCGCGCGTCCACTCGGTGGTGCTCATCTCCAAGATCCACCGCCCCACGCTGCGCGCCCTCGCCTACGCCAAGCTGATGCGCTCCGACAGCCTGGAGGCACTCAGCGTCAACGTGGACCCCGCGGAGACGAAGGCGCTGAAGGACGAGTGGGAGCGGCGCGGCATCGACGTACCGCTGAAGATCCTCGACTCCCCGTACCGCGAGATCACCCGCCCGGTGATCGAGTACGTGAAGAACCTGCGTCGCGAGTCGCCGCGGGACGCCGTGTCCGTGATCATCCCGGAGTACGTGGTGGGCCGCTGGTACGAGCATCTGCTGCACAACCAGAGCGCGCTGCGGCTGAAGGGCCGGCTGCTGTTCTCGCCCGGTGTCATGGTGACCTCGGTGCCCTACCAGCTGCAGTCCTCGGAGGCGGCCAAGCTCCGGGCCCGCAGGCGCCAGGACTGGAGCGCTCCGGGCGCCGTGCGCCGCGGTCCCGCGCACGAGCGGGCCAGGGAGTCCTCGGCTTCCCAGGGCTGAGGCCCTGCCGTGCTGTGGTGAACGGCCGGACGACACCCACGTAGACTGGTGGGCTGTTGTCCGGCCGCGCCGGTCTCGTAGCCGTTCCCCCTCTCGTATCTGGAGTCGACCCGCCATGCAGGCAGAACCGAAGAAATCGCTGGTGGGGGAGGAGTACGAGGTCGAGATCGGCCCCGTCGCCCACGGCGGTCACTGCATCGCCCGCACGGACGAGGGCCAGGTCCTCTTCGTGCGGCACACGCTGCCCGGTGAGCGGGTCGTGGCCCGGGTCACCGAGGGCGAGGAGGGCGCCCGCTTCCTGCGCGCGGACGCGGTGCGGGTGCTCGAGGCGTCGAAGGACCGCGTCGACGCGCCCTGCCCCTACTCCGGACCCGGCCGGTGCGGCGGCTGCGACTGGCAGCACGCCAAGCCGGGCGCACAGCGCCGTCTGAAGGGCGAGGTGATCGCCGAGCAGCTGCGGCGGCTCGCGGACCTCACCCCCGAGGAGGCGGGCTGGGACGGCACGGTGGTGCCCGCCGAGGGCGACAAGCTGCCCGCGGGCGAGGTGCCGGCCTGGCGTACCCGGGTGCAGTACGCGGTGGACGCCTCGGGCAGGGCGGGCCTGCGCCGGCACCGCTCGCACGAGGTGGAGCCGATCGACCACTGCCTGATCGCCGCTCCGGGCGTCAGCGAGCTGGGTGTGGAGAAGCGGGACTGGACGGGCATGGACTCGGTCGAGGCGATCGCCGCGACCGGCTCGCAGGACCGCCAGGTGATCCTGACCCCGAAGCCGGGCGCGCGGCTGCCGCTCGTGGAACTGGACCGGCCGGTGTCGGTGCTGCGGGTCGACGAGAAGTCCGGCGGGGTGCACCGCGTCCACGGCCGGCCCTTCGTCCGGGAACGGGCCGACGGCCGCACGCACCGCGTGGGCGGCGGCGGGTTCTGGCAGGTCCACCCGAAGGCCGCGGACACACTGGTGACGGCGGTGATGCAGGGGCTGCTGCCGCGCAAGGGCGAGATGGCGCTCGATCTGTACTGCGGCGTGGGCCTGTTCGCGGGCGCGCTCGCCGACCGGATCGGGGAGAAGGGCGCGGTGCTCGGCATCGAGTCCGGCAAGCGCGCGGTGGAGGACGCACGGCACAACCTCGCCGACTTCCCGCGCGTCCGTATCGAGCAGGGCAAGGTCGAATCGGTCCTGCCGCGCACCGGGATCACCGAGGTCGACCTGATCGTCCTGGACCCGCCGCGCACGGGCGCCGGCCGCGGCACGGTGGAACACCTCTCGGGCCTGGGCGCCCGCCGCATCGCCTACGTGGCCTGCGATCCGGCCGCGCTGGCCCGCGATCTGGCGTACTTCCGTGAGGGCGGGTACCAGGTGCGGACGCTGAGGGCGTTCGATCTTTTCCCGATGACGCACCACGTGGAGTGCGTGGCGATTCTGGAGCCCGTCGGCAAGGGTGCCTGACCTGCGGTCCTGCCCGTCCGCGTGATGGCCGTCGCACGTGTGACGGGCGACGGCGCGATGCCGGACGGCATGGCCCCGGCACCCGTCGTCCCGCCGACCGACAAGACGCCCGGACCGTGCGAAACTTGGCCTCTGGTTTCGAACGGGGGGCAGTCGTGCTGCTGCTGGATCTCGACACCGTGGCACGCCACGAACGCGTTGACGCCTTCCAGTACGCGCTGGACCTGTCCGTGCCGAACGACGTCGAGCACGAGGACCCGGACGCGGAACTCCACGCGCGGTTCGACATGTGGCGCGTGGGAGCGGTCGACCTCGTCGAGGTGCACAGCACCGGGTTCCAGGTGCGGCGCACGGAGAAGCACCTGCGCAGACTGCGGGAACGGCCCGTGGTGTCCGTCTCGTTGCAGACGGGCGGCACCGGGCGTGTGGAGTTCGGCGGACGCCAGCAGTTCCTCGGTCCGGACGACATCTACGTTCAGCACGAGGTCTGTGCCCGGACCTACGGCTGGTCGGGGTCCGGAGCCTCACAGGCCGTGCTGATCGACGCCGAACGGCTGGGGCTCCCGGTCGAGTCGGTGGTGGAGGCGGGCTTCCGGCTGCGGGCGAGCCCGATGTACGACCTGGTGCTCGGGCATCTGCGCGGGCTGTGGCGCGATCCGGCCCTCCTTGAGGCCGATCCCGGTGCCCCGGCGCTGTCGGACGCGACCGTCGGCCTCGTCCGGGCGCTGCTCGTCTCCGCCGCCCACGACCCGGGTGATCCGCCGGTCAGAGCCGCCATGGACGACACCCTCCTCACCCGCATCCTGGCCTATCTGCGCAGGCACTTGACCGAGCCCGACCTCACCCCGGAGCGCGTCGCCGCGGAGCACGCGATGTCGCGGCGCCATCTGTACGCCGTGCTCGGCCGGGCGGGCATCAGCCTCGAGCAGTGGCTGATCGAGCGGCGGCTGGAGAGGGCCCGAGCCCTGCTGGCGTCCCCGTCGTACCGTGGACTCACCGTGGCCGCGGTCGCGGCCCGGTGCGGCTTCGGCAGCGCAAGTCACTTCACCCGCCGTTTCCGGGCGGCCTACGGGCTCACCCCGCGCGAATGGCGGCGGCACGCGGAGAACGAGGCGGTGGCGAAGGCATCGCTCGTGCTCTCCCGGGCGGCCGGTCCACTGGCGTTCGTGCCCGCCGTGTCCTCTGCGGACGCCGCTGTGCTCGTCCCGGAACCCGCCGGCGACGTTCCGCCGCCCGAGTCGGACCGCGGGTAGACACCGGCACGGCGCGGCCCCCACGGGGGGGGACGGGCCGCGTGCCACGGCGACCGCCGGGCGTCCCCGCGGGGCCCGCGCTCCGGCCCGCTGCATCCGGGCTCTTGACCTGCGGTGTCGAATCCTTGTCCCAGCATGCAGGAACCCACCGGTTCATGGCTCGTCCCGGGCGACGCGACCCAGGATGGTGCGGGTGGGCCGACGCCGTCGGCGGACGCGAGGGGGAGGGGCCGATGGGGTACGCGGGGTTGCCTCGTTCCGGACCGGTCGTCCCGGTGGCCGCGATGCCGGAACGGACGGAGAACCGGGCCGGACCTCATGGCGTCCGCACCCCGACCGTGGGCCCGCTGAGCGGCGCATCCGCCCCGACACCTCCTGAGACAAGGAATCTCCCATGACAACCGCGGAAGAACTCGAACGCATCGCACGCATCAACGCCGGTGGCCGCACCCCCGTCGTCTTCGTGCACGGACTCTGGCTGCTCCCCAGCAGTTGGGACCGGTGGACCACGGTCTTCGACGAGGCGGGCTACGCCTCGCTCACCCCGGGCTGGCCGGACGACCCGGACACCGTCGCCGAGGCCCATGCCCATCCCGAGGTGTTCGCGGGCAAGAGCGTCGGCCAGGTGGCCGACCACTTCGCGGACATCATCGGACGGCTCGAGCGCAAGCCCGTTGTGATAGGCCACTCCTTCGGCGGGCTGATCACGCAGATGATCGCCGGCCGTGGACTGGCCGCGGTCTCCGTGGCCATCGATCCCGCCCCCTTCCAGGGTGTCCTGCCACTGCCGTTCTCGTCGCTGCGCGCCGCGAGCGCGGTGCTGGGCAACCCGGCGAACTACCACCGGGCCGTGCCGCTCACCTACGAGCAGTTCCGCTACGCCTTCGCCAACGCGGTGAGCGAGGAGGAGGCCAGGGAGCTGTACGAGCGGTTCGCCGTGCCGGCGCCGGGCGAGCCCCTGTTCCAGGCGGCGGTCGCCAACATCAATCCCTGGAGCGAGGTCAAGGTCGACACCCAGTCACCGGAACGCGGTCCGCTGCTGATCGTCTCCGGCGAGAAGGACCACACGGTCCCCTGGGCCATCGCCAACGCCTCGTACAAGAAGCAGGAGCGCAACGAGCACGCGGTGACCGAGATCCACGAGATGCCCGGGCGCGGGCACGCCCTGACCATCGACAACGGGTGGCGTGAAGTGGCCGATACGGTGCTGGCCTTCGTGTCGCGCTTCGCCAAGTGACCCGTCCGGGCCCTCCGCAGGGTCCGGGTGCCGGGGACCGGGCCCTCGCCCGTCCCCGGCACGCGCGTGTTCCGCCGTGCGGAGGGCTCGGGCGAGGGCCGTCCCGGACGTGGTTCCGAGCAACCGGGAGGTTCTTCACGGGCGGTCGGCGACCGTGCGGGAGCACCGCCACGGCCGCTCGCCGGCCCGCCGGTCCGTCGGGCCGGACGCCGCGAACCGCCCGGTCCGCCGTCGCCGCGTGGTGAGCGGGCACGGGTCCACGGGCGGACCCGCGGCGCGACTCCCGTCAGGCCTGCGCTCGCCCGGGGAGTGGAAGGTGTGCAGTGCGTGCCCCGGGACCTCACCGGTCCGCGCGGGCGCTGGTGGCACCGCCGTGCGCCGTGGGCGGGACCCGCTCGCGCGGGAGACACCGGTTTCCGGGGCCCGGCATCACGTAGGCGGCCGGAAGTGTTCCGGGCCCCCGCCCCGCCGGAGGCCGAATTCTGATCCGTACGTGCGCAGTTCTGGCCCTTGTGTGCTCTCCCGGGGCGCGGCCCGCTCCGCAGCCTTGTCCGCGCCGCCCCGGCGACTAGTCTCCCCACGTGTCACCGTGGGAAGGACGACCATGACCACCACGACCTGGAGGACGGCGACCGTCCCGCTGGAGGACCGCGCCGAGGCACTGCGCCAGACCATCCGGCGACAGGTCGTACCGGTCGATCTCGTGCTGCCGCGCGAGCCCGAGTGCGTGTACGCGGATGTGACGATCACGGACATCGGTGACCTCCAGGTGAGTTCCGTGCGGGCGAATCCCGCGACCGTGCACCGCACCGCCAAACTGGCCAGGGCGGACGACGAGCCCGTGGTCTTCATCAGCCTCCAGGTGTCAGGGGAGAGCACCGTCGTCCAGGACGGGCGCGGCGCCGTGCTGCGGCCGGGCGACATCGCCTTCTACGACACAAGACGGCCGTACACGCTGCTGTTCGACCGCGGTGTGGACATGCACTTCTTCCGCGTCCCGGTGCGCGACATCGCCCTGCCCGACGAGGTCATCGGCCAGGCGGTCGCCCGCAGACTGGGACCCGAGGGAGCGGTCAGCGGGATGGCGACGGGCTATCTGACCCGACTGGCGGAGCACCGCGAGCAGTTCGACGCGACCGCCGCGCATCTGCTCGCCGCGCCGAGCATGGAACTGATCAGGGCGGTGCTGTCTGCCCAGTCGGACCGGCCGTGGCTCATGGCCGGGGCCCTGCACGAGACACTCGCCGTACGCATCCTCGAGCACATGCGGGCGCATGTGGCGGACCCGGATCTGTCACCGGCGAGCGTCGCCCGTGCGCACCACATATCGGTCCGCCACCTCTATGCGATCCTGGCGCGCAACGGCATCGGGTTCGGTGACTGGGTACGCGCCGAACGGCTAGACGCCTGCCGCCGTGAACTCTCACGGGTGCCGCCGACCACGGAGACGATCGCCGCACTGGCCCGCCGGTGGGGTTTCAAGTCCCCGTCGCACTTCAGCCGTGCGTTCAAGGCGGCCTACGGGATGTCGCCGCAGGCGTGGCGCGAGTTGAGGCACCTGTCCTGACGGCTGCCGCCCACCGGCCGTCGTCCGCGAGACCGCCGTGGTGCGGGACGCGCCGGCTCCGTGAGCCGAGCGGCTTCGACATGAACGACGCCGAACGGCGTTACGGTTTCCGCAGATCGCCGGCCGCCCGTAGGTCCCGGACGTCAAAGGTGCCCGGGTGCATGGTCGTTCCGGTCGGCCGAAGAGCCGTCCGGCCTTCACGTTCCCGATGCCGCCGGTCTCCCAGGAGCGGACGGGACACCGGGCTGCGACCGGCCGCACCGACTCCCTCTACGCCGCCGCGACGACACCCCTGGTTTCCGGTCAGTTCTCCGATCACTCGCCATCGCACGCGGTCAGCTGTGATGATGTGGATCAGGGGAGTGACCGGTGAGGTCATGAGATCCGGGGGGATCGATGAGCACTACGACGACGTCCGCGCTGATACGGCTGAAGTCCGCGCAGAAGAGCGCGAAGGGTGTGTCGCTGTATTCGCGGTTCGTGAACCGGCCCGCGGGCCGGTATCTGGCCGCCGGCGCCTACCGGGTCGGGCTGACACCGAATCATGTCACCGCGATCAGCGCGGCGTTCAGCTTCGCTGCCGTTGTGGTGGCGGCGCTCGCCGAGCCCACCTGGGCCGTGGGCCTGGTGGTGTGGCTGGGGCTCGCGGTGGGGTTCGCCTTCGACTCCGCCGACGGGCAGCTCGCCCGGCTGCGCGGCGGCGGCAGCGCGGTGGGTGAGTGGCTCGACCATGTGGTCGACTGCGCCAAGATCACCGCGTTGCACACCGCCGTGCTGATCTCCTTCTACCGGCACCCCGATCACTTCGGGACCGAGGCCGCCGGCTGGCTGCTGGTGCCGCTCGGCTTCCAACTCGCCGCCGTCGTCACGTTCTTCGGCGGATTGCTCACCGAGCAGCTCAAGCCCAAGGCGGCCCCGGGCGACCGCGCCGAGCCCTCCACGGCACGCGCGGTGGCCCTGCTGCCGGTCGACCACGGGGTGTTCTGCCTGGTGTTCCTGCTGCTCGGTGGCGGCGGCGCCTTCCGATGGGCCTACACCGTCCTCGCCGTCGCCGCCGCGCTCTTCCTCGTCGCCTTCCTCACCAAGTGGTTCCGGGAGCTGTCCGCAGTTCGTCGGTGAACCGCGTCCCGTCGAGGGCGTCGATGGCGCGTCGCAACTGGGTGCTCGACGTGTGCACGGTGTACGGGAAGTAGACGACGTCCACGCCCACCGTGGCGAAGTCCCGCTCCAGGCGTTCCCCCTTCGGCGTGTCCCGCCAGTCGTCGCCCTTGAACAGCACGTCGAAGCGGACCTGCTTCCACGTCTCCAGCTTGTCCGGCACTGTCTCGACGAACGCGGCGTCCACGTAGCGGATGCTGCGGACGATCTCCAGCCGCTCGACCAGCGGGATCATCGGCCGTCTGCCCTTGGCCCGTTCGGCCATCTCGTCCGAGACCACGCCTGCCACCAGGTAGTCGCACTGGGCGCGTGCGTGGCGCAGGATGTTCAAGTGCCCGATGTGGAACAGATCGTAGGCGCCCGGCGCGTAGCCCACGCGATACGGCTTGCTCGATGGCACAGATGCCCCCCTCGTTCGATGGTGTCCCCCAGTGCGCACCCCTTTGCGGGGGATGCACAGACTTTGACGATAGCGTTCATGCTCGGTGCAGGAAGGGTGAACAATTAGGGTGCGTCCTGGTTCACTTCTGTCAGGGTGTGGGACCGGGGGGTCCTGGTAAGGCGTGGACGCACAGGGGAGGCCGCCGAGGCGGCCGGGGGGAAAGGTTTCGTCTGGTGACAGAGGCCCACAACGAGCGTCGTGAACGGGACGGGGGCGTGGCCGCGCACACACCCGGCTCCGTGCCGCGGCAGCGCACCACCGAGCCGGACGTCGCCGTCGGCGAGTCGGGCGGGTCCGCCCCGTCCGGACGCCGATTGCTCGTGGTGTCCACCAACTACGCACCCGAGCACACCGGTATCGGCCCCTACGCCACCGGCGTCGCGGAGCACTGGGCGAGCCGCGGGCACGACACCCATGTACTGGCCGGGCTTCCCCATTACCCGTCCTGGCGCCTGGATCCCGCCTACCGCGGGGTGTGGCGGGCCACCGAGCAGCGTGCCGGGGTCATCGTGCACCGTCGCCGGCACACCGTTCCGGCGCGCCAGAGCGCCCTGCGCAGAGCCCTGTTCGAGGGGTCGATACTCGCCCACGGTCTTGTCGCCCCGCCCCGCACCGGTCGACTCGACGCCGTCCTCGCCCAACTGCCCAGTCTCGCGGGAGGGGTGCTCGGCGCCCGTATCGCCGCCCGGCATCGAGCCCCGTACGTGCCGGTCGTGCAGGACCTCATGGGCGCGGCGGCCGCGCAGTCCGGCATCCAGGGGGGCGGTCGCGCCGCGGAGCTGGCCGAGCGCGCGGAGTCCTGGGTGCTGCGGCGCGCCACCCTCGTCGGCGTCATCCATGAGACGTTCGTCGAACGGGTGCGGGCCATGGGCGTGGACCCGGGCCGTATCCGCCTGGTCCCCAACTGGTCGCACATACAGGCGCCTTCGGCGCTGCGCGCGCAGACCCGGGAGCGCCTCGGCTGGCGACCGGAGCAGACCGTGGTCCTGCACTCCGGAAACATGGGCCTGAAGCAGGGGCTCGACGTGCTGGTGGAGGCGGCCCGCCGGGATCCCGCCACCCGCGTGGTGCTGATGGGCGACGGCAATCAGCGCGAGCACCTCGTGCGCCGCGCCGAAGGGCTGCCCAACCTGGAGTTCCTGCCTTCGGTGGACGACGCGGACTTCCCCGACGTGCTGGCCGCGGCCGATGTGCTCGCCGTCACCCAGCGTGCCTCGGTCCTCGACATGAGCGTCCCGTCCAAGCTCACCTCCTATTTCGCGGCGGGCCGCCCGGTGGTCGCCTCCGTCGCCGCCGAGGGCGGAACGGCCCGCGAGGTGCTGCGCTCCGGAGCCGGTCTGCTGGTGGAACCGGAGAATCCCGATCAGTTCCTGTCAGCGGTGCGTAGACTCGCCGAAGATCCGGTGACGGCAGACGAGTTGGGCGCGGCGGGACCGCGCCATGTGGCTGCCCATCTGTCACGGGAGGCGGGTCTTGCGCGGATCGACGCGTTGATCGACGAGGTGTTGGGGGGTCTTGCCCGGTGAGCGACACACACGTTCCCCTCCGGGGCGAGGACGAGCCGGAGCAGTTGCGTGAACAGTTCCGTCAACTGCTGCGCTACCGCTGGCTGATCGGCGGCGGCGTCGGTGTCGGGCTGCTGGCCGGTGCCTGGCTCGGCATCACCGGCGCCGACAGCTACGCCGCCACCACCGACATCGTGCTGCGCGCTCCCACCAGCGACCCCTTCGCGCCGACCCTGTCCAGCGACAAGGCGCTCAACATGGGGTCCGAGCGGCAGACGGCGCTCAGCCGCAAGGTCGCCGAGGAGGCCGCGAAGCGGCTCGGCCTCGGCGCGGACGAGGTCGACCGGCTTCAGAACGGACTCCAGGTCACCAACCCGCCGCAGACCCTCGTGCTGCACTTCTCGTACACCGGTTCCGACCCGAAGGAGGCGGCGCGCCGCGCCAACGCCCTCACCCAGGCCTACATCGACCTGCGCAAGGAGCAGTGGGAGTCCGTCCAGGGGGCCATGCTCAAGAGCCTGCGGAACCAGCTCAATCCCGTCGCCAAGCAGAACGACGAACTCTCCCAGCGGCTCAAGCAGTTGCCCGACGGCTCCGCCGCGGACTCCGCCTATGCCGTACAGGCCAACCTGCTCAGCCGCATCACCGACCTGAGCAGCAAGATCACCGGCCTGCAGATGCTCGACATGACGCCCGGCAACGTGATCCGCAACGCCACCGCGCCCACCTCGTCCGACGGCCCCGGCCTGCCGCTCTCGCTCGGACTCGGCGGCCTCGTCGGCGTCGGTCTCGGCCTGCTCGGCGCCTGGGTGCGCCTGATCTTCGACCCCGCACCGCGCTCGGCAGGTGACGTGGCCCGCGCGGTGCACGGTCCCGTCCTCGGCGCGCTGCCGCGCGGCTCGGCCGGTGCGCTGGTGGTCGGCCGCACCGACTCCCGGGCGGCCGAGGAGTACCGCTCGATCGCCTTCCGGCTCGCCTACGACGAGAGGTTCGCGGACCGGCGCCGGCTGCTCGTCGTCGCCCCCCGCGGCTCCATGGAATCCAGCGTGGCGGTCGCGGCCAACCTCGCCGCGTCCTTCGCGGAGACCGGCAAGAACGTGCTGCTCGTGGAGGCCGACCTGCGTACTCCGTCCCTCTCCGAACGGCTCGATGTGTCCGCCGCCGCCCGGCCCCGCTGGAGCAGCACCGTCGAGCCCGCCGAGGGCGAGTGGCCCGGTCCCGGAAAACTCCTGGTCGACGCGGGGGAGTCCGGGGCCTTCGGCCTCGTCCCCGGCGAGCGGGTGCGCAACGTCCCTCGCGCGCTGACCTCCGCGCGGACGACCAGGCTGATCGCCGAGGCCGACGACCCCGACGCCACCGTCGTGGTCGTCGCCCCGCCCGTCCTCGCCTATGCCGACGCCCTCGCGCTCGTCGACCGCGTGGACGGGGTGCTCATCGTCTGCGACCCGCGCACCGTGCACCGCGCCGACCTCGTCCGCATCCGTGAGCTGATCGTCGGTGCCGGCGGGACCGTGCTCGGCGCGGTGACGCACACCGATTCGCACCGGCGCGAGGCGGCCGCCCGCCGCGACTCCCGGCGCCGTGCGGCCAAGAGCCCGGCGGTCCGGTCGGCGGCCCGGCCCGACACCCGCCTCGAGACCGAGCGGCACATCGACGGTGACGGCAGCGACACGATCGCTCTGCGCACCGTCCGCTCGGGGGACCGGTGACAGCCGCGGGGGACCAGGGGCCGGCCCAAGGCCCGTCGCGGGAACCGCGGCGTTCGACGGCCGCGTTCGCCTCGGTGCTCGACCAGGCGGCGTCCAGCCTCACCAACATCGCCGTGCTGGTCATCGCCGCCCGTGTCTCCACCGCGCACGGGTTCGCCACCTTCTCGATGGTCTACCTGACCTTCACGGTGCTGCTCGGCCTCAACATGGCGTACGTGGGCCAGGCGGTCGTGCTCATCCGCGGCGGTACCGCGACGACGGGTGCCGCCTGCCGGTCCGCGATTGTGTTCACCGCGCTGGGCGCCACCGCCGTCGGCGTCCTGCTCACCGCCGTCGGCGCGGGATCCGCCGCCCTCACCGGCGGCTGGGCCGGGCCGGGCGGAGCCTTCCTCGCCCTCGGTCTCGTACTGCCGCTGGTGCTGGTGCAGGACGGGCTGCGCTACGCGTTCTCCACCCTGCGGCGCCCCGGACTGGCGCTGGCCGCGGACAGCCTGCGCCTGGTGTGTGTGGTGCCCGCGTTGCTGCTTCAGCCCCGGCACACCTCCCCGGGGCTGCTCGTGGCCGTGTGGGGACTGTCCGCCGTGCCTGCACTGCTGCTCGGCCTCTTCCTGTTGTGGCCCCATGTGCGCGGCACCCGGGCCGACCTGTTGCCCTATGTGCGCCGGGGTCATCTGGGACAGCGTTTCGTGGTGGAGTTCGCCGTGGGCAACGCCTCCAGCCAGCTCGCCGTGCTGGGCCTCGGGCTGTTCGCCGCCCCGCTGGCGGTCGGAGCGCTGCGCGGTGCCACCACGCTCTTCGGCCCGCTCAACGTCCTGTTCAACTCGGTCAACGCGTTCGGGCCGCCGCTGCTGAGCCGGCTCGGGGGCCGCCGGGCCACCGCCCGCGCCGCCGCCGGACTCGGCGCGGTGCTCTGTGCCGTCGGTCTAGCCTGGGGACTGGTGCTGTACGCCCTGCCCGACGGCATGGGGCGTCAACTCCTCGGGGCCACCTGGCAGTCGGCCTCCGCGCTGCTGCCCGCCTCGGGCGCCCAGTACGCGGTGATGGGCCTCGGCACCTGTGCCCTGGTGACCCTGCGGGTGCTCAGCCCGCGTGCCACGCTGTCGGTGCAGGTGGTGTTCTCGCTGCTCTCGGTCGTCCTCATGCTCGGTGGATACGCGCTGACCGGCTCGGCGCTCGGCGCCGCCTGGGGACTTGCCGCGGGCTCCGCGCTGAAGGCGGTGGCGGCCTGGACACGCGTCGCCCGTCTGCGTGTGGAGGAGCAGCCCGCGGCGGCCCCGGTCCCGGCGGTCCCCACGGGCTGAGAGCCGACCGGCCCCGCTCAGCGCAGCCCGGCCGCCCGGTCCTGCCGGAACGTGGTGATCAGCGCGATGCAGCACGCCGCGATCGCCACACGCCCCGACGCCTGCAACAGGGGCCCCCGGAGCAGGATGAAGGAGTACCCGGCGACCAGCGGCACGGTCAGCGCGATCAGACTGCCCGGCGGGGACCGGCGCACCGCACGGCGCGCATAGCGGCGGTCGACCCGCGCCGCCGCGTACCCGAGGGCCATGAACCCGGCCGACATACCGACCGGACCGAAGTCGATCCACAACTCGGCCCACACCGGGGACGAGAGATTGGTGTTGGTGGCCCCCATCCACTGGCCGATCACCACACCGGTGTCCATCGGCTTGCCCGGCCACACCGACCGGGGAACGGCGAACAGCACCGCGCCCGCCAGCTGGCGACCGTAGGTGTGCCCTGGCCCCGACCGCACATAGGTGACGGTGTTGGCGAACATGCCGACCTGGTCGTAGTCCTTGAGGGCCAGCGGCTCCAGGGGTGAAGTGGTCTGGATCGGGCGGTAGTTGGCGTCGTCGTAGCGGAACCGGTCCGCGAACGGGAAGACGACGAGCGCCACCACCACACCCAGGCTCAGAGCGATCCGGTACATCGCGGCGCTCACCGGGAACACGGTGAACAGCAGTGAGAACAGGACGGTGAGGAACCAGAAGCGCGGGTTGGATATCGGGTTGTTGACCAGAGCGTTCAGCGCGGCGAGCGCCAGCCACACGGCGATGATCAGCACGGAACGGCGGGCCCTGCGCGAGGTCACCAGCCACCGTGTGTACACCAGCCAGGCGATGAGGGCGGGCACGGTGCCGAAGCCCCGTACGATCGCCTGGCCCGCCTGCGAGTCGGCCTGGGAGAGCCCCGACTCCTCGACGCTGCTGATGATCTCCTGACGGCTGGTGAAGAAGACCGCCGGGCCGCCGAGCTTGACCACGAGGAGCGCCGACCCGACAAAGGCGACGAGCGTCAGCAGGTACAGGCGGCGACGGTGCACCAGCGCCGGGCGCACGGTGTCGTTCCGCTCCCGGCCCGGCCGCTGACGGGCCAGCAGCGAGCCGATGTCGAAGGCGACACAGCCGATCAGGACGAGCGAGACCGCTTCGGTCAGGTCGCTGCGCGACCCCACCACCGGGGTCGGTGTGCGGCCGAGCACGGCCTGGGCGAGCGGTGCCACTCCCATCGCCATGTAGACGAACAGCCAGAACGAACCGGCGAGCAGCTTGCGGCGGCTGGTGAGGATCATCGAGGACAGCCGGATGCCCGCGTACATCGTCAGCGCCAACTGCACCCACAGCGCCGCGTCGCGCGGGCCCGTGCCGGGCTGGACCAGCACCAGCAGCGGCAGGAACACCGAGAAGCCGAGCACGAGCGGGACGGACAGCGCGCGCGAGAGCAGCGTGCGCGGTGAGAAGGGCGGCAGCGCGGTGCGCTCCGGCCAACCCGGCCGCGGTGTCTCGGGCGCCGTCGTCGCACCCCGGTCCGTCTGCTGCGTCATGGCGCCCCCGCCCCCGGAAAAGATCCCCGCCGCAGTCTACCGACGCTCCGCCTGCGGTGAACGGTCAGCTACTAGAGTGTGACGAAGGGGCGTCAGGGGAGGCGCCGTTGGGGGGATGGATCGATGCGTGATCTCCCGGCCTTCACACTGGCCGGATACGACAAGGGGCGCGGCAGACTCGTCCAGGCGCTCTGGTTCGCGGTGATGAACACGGTCTTCATGGCGTGGTTCACGCCCGCTCGCGTCAGGGTGGCGCTGCTGCGCGCCTTCGGCGCCGACATCGGTACGGGGGTGCTCGTCCGCCACCGGGTGCGGGTGCTGTGGCCGTGGAAGCTGACGGTCGGGGACCACGCCTGGATCGGCGAGGGCGCCTGGATCCTCAACCTGGAGCCGGTCACCCTCGGCGCCCATGTGTGCGTGTCGCAGGAAGCCCTGCTGTGCACCGGCAGCCACGACCATCGCGCCGCCGACTTCCGTTACCGCAACGCGCCGATCACTGTGGACGACGGCGCCTGGATCGCCGCCCGCGCCACGGTCCTCGCCGGAGTGAAGGTCGGCCGGTGCGCCGTGGTCGGCGCCGGCGCGGTCCTCCACCAGGATCTTCCGGAACTGACCCTGCACACCGCCGACAACCGGCGCCGTCCCGTCGAGGAGCCGGCGTGAGAGTGCTGCACGCGGTCACCCTGCACAGCACGACCCACGCCTTCGGCGGCCCGGTCCGGGTCGCCCTCAACCTCTGCCGTGGCCTGCGCGAACGCGGACACGACGCCCGCCTCACCGCCCTGGCCGACGGCTTTCCGCGGCCGCTGCCCCAGGAGGTGGAGGGCGTACCCGTCCGGCTCCATCAGGCGCGCAGGATTCTGCCGTTGGGCTTCAGCGGACTGACCTCCCCGTCGCTCCTCGCCGGCGCCCACCGGCTGGTGCGCGGCGCCGACGTGGTCCATGTGCACCTCGCACGCGATCTGGTGACGCTGCCGGTCGCGCTGGCCGCGCTGCGCGCCGGGCGGCCCCTCGTGCTGCAGACGCACGGCATGGTCGACCCCAGCGAGCGGCTGTCGGCCCGGCTGCTCGACGCGGTCGCGGTGCGCCGGGTGCTGCGCCGCGCCGCCGCAGTGCTGCATCTCACGGCACACGAACTCCGCGATCTTGAGGCCGTGGTGGGCGCGGCGGGTCTCGCCCGCGCCGTCCGTCTGGTCAACGGCGTTCCCGCACAGCCCGAGGCCGCGGCCCCCCAGGGGCCGCCGCGCATCCTGTACGCGGCCCGGCTCCAGGCCCGCAAGCGCCCCGTCGACCTGGTGGACGCGGCGCCCGCGATCCTGGCCCGGCATCCGGGAGCGACCTTCGTCGTGGCCGGCCCGGACGAGGGCGAACTCGCCGCCGTGCGGCGGCGGATCGACGAACTGGGGCTGGCGGGGAAGGTGAGCTGCCCGGGACCGCTCACCGGGGACCGCATGCTCGAGGAGCTGCGGCGGGCACACGTCTATGTGCTGCCGTCGGTGGACGAGCCCTTCCCGATGTCGGTCCTCGAGGCCATGGCCGCGGGCACCCCGGTCGTCGTGACCGACTCCAACGGTCTGGCCCGCGATGTGGACCGGGCCGGTGCCGGACGTGTGGTGACCGGCCCCGACGGTATCGCCCCGGCGGTGCTCGACCTGCTGGAGCCGTCCGTGCGGCCGTCCGCGTCGGCGGCGGCCCGCAAGCTCACCGCCGACGCGTTCTCCATGGACGTGGTCCTCGGCACCTTGCTCGACGTGTACGAGCGGGCCTACGCCGGAAGCCAGGCGTAGCAGCCCGACGAGACGAACGTACGGGTCCCGGCCGGGATCTTCGCGGTCACCTTCTTCGCGCCGCCCGGTCCCGGCCCGGAGGCCAGTACCTTGTCGCCGGCTCCCAGCGACTTCCAGGTGCAGCCCTTGGAGGTGGTCAGCGCCCGGTAGGTGCCCGGCCGCGGTGTCTTGCGCGTTCCGTCGGCGAAACCGGTCGCGGCGATGTCGAGCAGGGGCTTCTGCTTCGGGCACAGCACGTCGATCGCGTCGTCGGCCGACGGCACGTCCCCGGCGATGAGCGCGCCGACCGCGGCGTCCTTGTCGTGGGCGGCGGTGCGCTCGATGCGCTGGCAGGCCTCCTGGCCGACCTCGAGCACGGCGGCCGGGTCCATGTTCGCCGGTACCCGGCCGTGCAGGTACTTCTTCTCCTTCGCGGTGAAGGAACCGGTCACCGGGGTGAGCTTCGCGTCGGGCAGCACCGGGCCCTTGGCGGGTGTCGGGGTGCTCCGGGAAGCGGGGCTCGCCTGGTCGTCGGGCACGGCGGCGGCCTGCTCGTCGGAGATGCGCTGCGTGGCTTCCGGCTTCGCCTGCGTGCCGCCCCCCGAGCTGCAGCCGGCGAGCGCGAAGAGCGCGGTGAGAGCGACGGCGCCGGCTGTGGCACCGCGCCGGCGAGGCCGAAGAGTGCGAGTGTGCATGGTGGCTCCTGCGGCCCCAGCGGGCCTGGGTATGGTGGCGGGCCCGCACAGAAGTGCGGGCCCGAGCGGGGCGTGCGGAGCACCGGCGCTCGGACCGGTGCCCCGCACGCCGGGACGCCCCGGAGGGTCAGGGCGCCCCGAAGGTGAGTACCAGCTGCGGGGTGTTCTCCGCGGCCGGCGCCTCACTGGACCACAGCCACAACGCGTCCGCCCCGGTGCTGGTGAGCGCCAGGTCGTAGGCGCCGCCCAGGGCCGGGGTGAGCGCAGCGGTGTCGAGCGTCGCCGAGTAGACCGTCGAGAGGTCCGTGGCTCCGCTCAGGGTGCCGACCACGGTCGAAGACACCGCGGGCCTGGAGGTGAAGGTGGTTCCGGCCTCCGTCCAGCTTCCGGTGACCGGCCGCACGGAGATGTCGTCCGTACTGCCCGCGCTGCTCAGGGTGGTGGTCTTCACCGCGAGCCGCGCGCTCTTGAGTACCGTCCCGGCCGGGGCCGAGGGCAGGTCGAAGCGCAGATACGTCTCGTACGCCGCGCTGCCGCGCACCGCCAGCGAGGTGGAGGTGCCGTAATTGGTCCCGGCGGCACCGGCGTTGACATAGGTGTCGTCCGAGGCACTGACGGTCTGCACGCTGTCGGCCGGGGCCGAGGCCAGGGTGTAGTGGCTCTGCACCTGGGCCGCGCTCAGCACCGACGGGTAGATCGCGGTCTCGTCTACCTGCCCGGCGAAGTAACTGCTGGAGGGCTGGTTGGGCCATCCGTTGAGGTTGTCGCCGCCGACGTGCCAGTACCCGCTGTAGGGCTGGCTGTTGGTCTCGGCGAGCGTGCCGACCTGGCTGCCGTCCACGTAGAGCACCATCCCGGAGGCTCCCTGAGTGGCGACGACGTGGTGCCAGGCACCGTCGTTGTAGGCGGCGGGCGAGGTGACGGTGCGGGCGGAGCCGGTCCACACGCCGAAGACCAGTCGGCCGTCGTTGCGCATGTAGACGTGCTTGTCGTACTGGCCGCTGGCCCGTGTGGTGTTGTCGCCGAACCCGACGAGCTTGCCGCCCCGGGTGGTGGTCGTCTTGAACCAGGTCTCGATCGAGTACTGGCTCGGCACCGTGGTGCGCTTGTCGCTGTAGACGATCTGGTCGGTGCCGTCGAAGCCGATGGCGGTGGACGGACCGGTCACGGCGGCCGGCGTCTGGCGCAGCGAGGGCCCGTTGAGGTGGATGCCGCTCTGGTCGCCGGGCGAGGTGTCACCCACGAACGGAGTGGCGGACTCGTCGTAGCGCCAGTACAGGTTCGCACCGTCGTCGAGCACCTTCGCCGCGTACTTCTGGGCGGAGGTCGGCACCGTCACCGTGGCGGCGGCGGACAGTGCGGAGGCGTTGCCCGCGCCGTCGGTGGCCGTCACCCGGTAGGTGTAGGTGGATCCTGCGGTGACGTTCTTGTCGGTGAACGACAGCTGCGGGCGCGACCACTCCACGGAGTCGCCGTCGACGGTGTACACGGGTGTGGAACCGCCGTTGCGGTACACCTTGTAGGTCAGCTCGGTGTCGTCCGTGTCGAGGCTCGCGCGCCACCGGATGTGCGTCTCGGTCGGCTTCACGGACTCGGCGCTGACCGACGGCACCGTCGGCGCGCCGGTGTCGGGCGAGGCGGCGAAGCGCGTCAGACCCTGAGCCGCCGAGCCGTTGACCGTGGTGAACTCGCCGCCGACCCACATGTACTTGTTGTCGGACGTCTCGGAGACCACCATGGCGCGCGGGCCGATGCCCTCGCCCAGGCCGTCGTTGGTGTCCGGGAACCAGCCCAGCTTGTTGGTGCCGGTGGTCGGCTCCGCGAGCAGGTGATGGCGTCGCCCGTCGGGGAACTCCCCGACGCTGGAGCAGTCGTGGGCGTGTGAGGCGCTGTACAGCACGTCCTGGTACGACTTGACGGCCTGGGTGGCGCCGAGGCAGGTGTCGCGCCAGCGCTGGTCGAGCGTGGACAGATCGAGCGCGATGCGGCCGTCGAAGACGCCGCCGCCGGTGCCCTCGTTGCCGGTGTAGAAGCCCGTGCCGTCCGTGTCGAGCGCCTTGACCACGGAGTTGGTCTCGATGAACCCCGGATAGGTGCGGACATTGGCGCCCGTGGTCGCGTCGACGACGGCGAGGGCGTGCGAGTTCGCGCCGTTGACGGTGAAGAAGTCACCGCCGAGGATCACGTCCTTGCCGTCCGGGGTGACCGCGACGGCCCGGCCGGGCTCGTCGACGTCGGCCTGGAACGGCTTGACCGCGCCACTGGTGGCGTCGACCGCCGCGTACCGCGCGTGCGCGCTGCCGGCGACGGAGGAGAAGTCCCCGCCCAGATAGACGGTGTCGTCCGTGACCGCGAGCGCCCGTACGGTGGCGGAGACGCTCGGGTGGAAGTTCGCCTTGGGCGTGCAGGTGGCGATGTCGATGGCGGCGAGGCTGCTGACCTGCGTGCCGTTGACCGCGCCGAAGTAACCGCCCGCGTACAGCGTCTTCTTGTCCGGTGAGACGGCGAGCGCCCGAACGGTCGCGGTGCCGCTTCCGATGGTGAAGGACAGCTTGCACGACGTGGGATCGCCGGTCGCCGCGTCCAGCGCGACGAAGTTCACCGCGGTCTGCGCGGTGCCGCTTTCTCCATCCGGCGGGCGCACCTGCGAGAAGGTGCCGCCCGCGAAGACCGTGCCGTGCGCCTCCGCCAGGGCCCACACGATGCCGTTGGTCTGCCAGGTCGGCAGATCGTCGGCTGTGAAGGCGACGGGCGGGGTGAGCGCGGCAGCCGGCTGCGGCAGGGCCACCAGGCCCAGACCCGCCGCGGTGGACAGGACGAGGGCGGCACTGAGCCCTCTGGATCTTTGCATGTACCCCCCGGCTTCCGGGCCCGGTCGTGGGCCCTCTGCCTCATCGAGCCTGTGTCGGTGTCCCCCGGATCCGAACAGGCCGCTCGAACTTGTTTGTTGGCGAACCATACGAGTACATGACACGCAATGGAACGCACTTGACTCATCTAGTAGGAAATTTCAACGTCTTCACCCCGGCCCCGTGCGTCCCGGACGTCGGGGACGGGCGGGTGCGGGCCGTCACGGCCGCGCCCGCGGTCAGCGGTCTATGCGCACCACGGCACCCGCGAGCTGGTCGTCCACCTGCCGCACATCGGCGTCGACCATGATCCGCGCGAGCTCGTCCACCAGGACGGTGGGCCGCCAGCCCAGCGTCTCGCGCGCCTTGGACGCGTCCCCTATCAGCGCGTCGACCTCGCTCGGCCGCTCGTACTTGGGGTCGTAGCGCACGTGCTCGCTCCAGTCGAGGCCGACGTGGGCGAACGCGGTCTCCACGAACTGCCGCACGGTGGCCGGTACTCCGGTGGCGACCACGTAGTCCGTCGGCTCGTCGTGCTGGAGCATCCGCCACATCGCCTCGACGTAGTCCGGCGCGTACCCCCAGTCGCGTACGGCGTCCAGGTTGCCGAGGTAGAGGCGGTCCTGGAGGCCGGCCTTGATCCGTGCGACGGCTCGGGTGATCTTGCGGGTCACGAAGGTCTCGCCTCGGCGCGGGGACTCGTGGTTGAAGAGGATGCCGTTGACCGCGAACATCCCGTACGCCTCGCGGTAGTTGACGGTGGTCCAGTACGCGAAGACCTTCGCGGCGCCGTAGGGGCTGCGCGGGTGGAAGGGGGTGTCCTCGTTCTGCGGGGGAGGCGTGGAACCGAACATCTCCGAGGAGGACGCCTGGTAGACACGGGTCTCCACCCCGCTCGCCCGGACTGCTTCCAGCAGCCGCAGTGTGCTCAGGCCGGTCACGTCGCCGGTGTAGAGCGGCGCGTCGAAGGAGACCCGCACATGGGACTGGGCGCCCAGGTTGTACACCTCGTCCGGCTGGATGTCGCGCAGCAGGTTCACCAGCGCCACTCCGTCGGAGAGGTCCGCGTGATGCAGCACGAAGTGGCGTTCGGCCTCCTGGGGTCCCTGGTAGATGTGGTCGATCCGCTCGGTGTTGAAGCTGGACGACCGCCGCAGCAGGCCGTGCACCCGGTACCCCTTCGACAGCAGCAACTCCGCCAGGTACGAGCCGTCCTGCCCTGTCACCCCGGTGATCAGTGCGGTCTTGGTCATGCGGTGTTCCCCTCCCCGCCGGACCCGTCTGCGGGACGGATCCGGCCCGTACGCCCGCCGAGTGCGGGTTGTATGTCGTGAACTACGGGAAATTTCGCCAGAGTTGCTGATCCGGGCCTGTCGATCGCGTGGCGCCTGGCATGATCCGGCCCATGACCGCATCGCTGCTGCCCGAACGTGCCCGTGTCTTCGTCGCCGGCCACCGTGGCCTGGTGGGCTCCGCCGTGGCCCGCCGGCTCGCCGCCGACGGGCACGAGGTACTCACCCGTACCCGCGCCGAACTGGACTTGCGTGACACCGCACGCACGGCGGCCGAACTGGCCGCTCTGCGTCCCGACGCGGTGGTGCTCGCCGCCGCGAAGGTCGGCGGGATCATGGCCAACAGCACTCAGCCGGTGCAGTTTTTGGAGGAGAACCTCCAGATCCAGCTCAGCGTCATAGCCGGGGCCCACGCCGCCGGGGTGGGCCGGCTGCTCTTCCTGGGGTCGTCGTGCATCTACCCCAAGCACGCCGCCCAGCCGATCACCGAGGACGCACTGCTGACCGGTCCGCTGGAGCCCACCAACGAGGCCTACGCCCTCGCGAAGATCGCGGGAATCGTCCAGGTGCAGTCGTACCGGCGGCAGTACGGCGCTTCCTTCATCAGCGCCATGCCGACCAATCTCTACGGCCCCGGTGACAACTTCGACCTGGAGACGTCGCACGTCCTGCCCGCCCTGATCCGCCGCTTCCACGAGGCGGTGGCCGAGGGACGGGAGGAGGTCGTCCTGTGGGGCAGCGGCACCCCGCGCCGGGAGTTCCTGCACGTGGACGATCTCGCCGCCGCCTGCGCCGTGCTGCTGCGCTCGTACGACGGGGACGAGCCGGTCAACGTCGGCTGCGGCAGCGACCTCACCATCCGCGAGCTCGCCGGGACGGTCGCGGAGGTCACCGGGTTCGCCGGCCGTATCGCCTGGGACACGACACGGCCCGACGGCACTCCGCGCAAGCTGCTCGACATCTCCCGGCTCGCGCAGCTCGGCTGGAAGCCGGCCGTCCCGCTGCGCGACGGCATCGCCGCCACCTACGCCCACTGGCGCGGTGGGCTCGACGGCTGACGGACTCCGGTCGGGTACGGGCCTCGGCGTGCGGCGCGCGCCGAGGCACTGTGCGGCCACGGGCGGCGCTCTCAGTACGCCCCGCGGCCGTCGACGACGGCGCGGAACGTACGGGCCACGACATCGACATCGCTGGTGAACGACCAGTTGTCGACGTAGCTGAGATCGAGCTGGACGGTCTCGTCCCAGGACAGGTCGGAGCGTCCGCTGATCTGCCAAAGCCCGGTCATGCCGGGCCGTACCGTCAGCCGCCGCCATTCGACCGAGGTGTAGTGCGCCACCTCTTCCGCGAGCGGCGGACGCGGGCCTACCAGGGACATGTCACCCTTGAGGACGTTGACCAGCTGGGGCAGTTCGTCGAGGGACGTACGGCGCAGCCAGCGGCCGACCCGGGTGACCCGGGGATCTCGGCGCATCTTGAACATCAGGCCGTCGTTCTCGTTCTCCTGCGTCAGCGCGGCCTTCTGGCGGTCGGCGCCCACCCGCATCGTGCGGAACTTCCACATCACGAAGGGGCGTCCGGCCCGGCCGATGCGCTCGTGGAGATAAAGAACGGGTCCCCGCGAGGAGAGCTTCACCGCCGCCGCGACCACCAGCAGCAACGGCGCCAGTACCAGTAGGCCCAGCAGGGCGGCGCTGCGGTCCATGACCTCCTTGAGCAGAGGCTGCACGCCCTCCCGCACCGGTGGGGCCACGCGCAGCAGCGACAGCCCTGCGGCGGACCCGGTTTCCAGACGCTTGACGGACACCTCCACCAGGCCGGGCGCGAGGAACAGTTCGACACCGGCGTCGTGCAGGCCCCAGGACAGACGCCGCAGCCGTTCACCGGACAGCGCGGTGCCCGGGACGACCAGCACCAGGTCGGCGCGGTGCCGGTGCACCGCACTGACCACCAGGCTGGCGTCCTCCGTGGGGGACTCCGGGGCGGTGGCGGCGAGCCGTTCCCCGCTCCGGACACCGGACGCGAACGGGCCGCGTCCCACGGGGACGGCGCCCACCGCCACATACGGGTGGTCGGTGCGCGCGGCGAGATGCGCGGTGACGCCGTCCACCGCGGTGGGCTCACCCACCACCAGGACCTTGATCACCGCTTGCGCCCTGCGGCGCACCGCGGCGAGATGACGGTGCACCACCTTGCGGCACGCCAACGTCAGCGGCAGGGCCGGCAGCAGCGCCACAAGGCAGAGCGGCGCGCGCAGTCGTGTCCCGGTTGCGGCGTGCCCCACGGCGAGCACGCCCAGCAGGATGAACCAGTCGTGGAGCACGGGCAGCGTGCCCCGGCTCTCCCCGATGGCGCGTGCCGCGTAACGCGAGCGGAAGAGCTGGACCGCCGCCCAGGCGAGTCCCGCGACGACACCGCTCGGCACCGCCCACGGCTGACGGGTGGCGGAGAGCACCAGCGCTACCGGCACCCCGGCACCGACGAGGTCGGTGATCAGGCAAGCCGGAAGGTACCAGCGGGACTTGCGTCCCATCCACAGTGAGGAGCGCGCCCGCGAGCGCGCCTTGCGCGATCTGTCGGATTCAGCGGCCTGAACATCCCACATGTACCCCCCCAGGCACGTTTCGCGGCACGAGCGGCTTCATGTCGCGAACATCTATTCGTCGAACATGAGGCACGATGGTGAACAGTACGGCAAACTTGTGCTCGCATGGGAGCGTTTACGTGAACGTCGCTGAGAAGTGCCGATCCGTACGAAATCCCGCGCAGGGTCCGATGTTTGGGCCGGCCGGGTCGGCGGACGGGCGGAATGCGTCACGAACGCCGAACGTGCTGGCTACAGTGTGCGCCCGGTGCGGAAGGGGCCGTACCGCGTTGACGTGGGGGGTTTCGTGGTGGGGGACAAGAACACGGCCGAGGCCGAAGCGACCGGTCGGGACGACGCGGCGGAACGGGAGGAAGGGGCGGGCAGAGCCGGTCCTTCGGTCCCGGAAGCGGTCGACGGCGTTCACGATGCCTCAACGGATCCTTCACAAAAGGGGGTTGACACCTCCGGAACCGAACCGAAGCGATCCCCGCGACGCAGGAGCCGTGCGCGACGGGTGCTCCTCGGAGCGTTCACGCTGCTCGCCGTGGGTCTGCTCATGGTGGGCGGGGTCACCTGGTGGGCGGTGGAGCACTACACAGGCAAGGTCGACCGTCTCTCCGGCGTCTTCCCGACGCAGGTGCCCGCGGCGGCTCAGCCGGCGCCCTCCCGTGGCGGCCAGACCTTCCTCCTCGTCGGCGTCGACAGCCGCTCCGAGCTGCCGACCACGGGCCGTGACGCCAAGGCCCCCGAGTGGAAGTACGGGGCCCAGCGCAGCGACACGATGATGCTGGTCCACCTCCCGGCGGACCACTCGGGCGCCTATGTCGTCTCGCTGCCCCGCGACGCATGGGTGGACGTCCCCGGACACGGCAAGGCCAAGCTCAACGCCGCCTTCTCCTGGGGCGGACCGCCGCTGCTCATCGACACCGTGCAGCGGCTGACGAAGGTGCGCGTCGACCATCTCGCCGTCATCGACTGGGACGGGTTCAAGAAGCTCACCGACTCCGTGGGCGGAGTGGACCTCGTCGTGGACGGCGCCGCCCGCCACATGAACGGCACGCAGGCCCTGGCCTATGTGCGTGAGCGTTACCACCTCGCCCGCGGCGACTTCGACCGGACGCACCGTCAGCAGTACTTCCTGCGCACGCTGCTGGCGAAGGTGATGCGGCCCTCGACCTTCTCCAACCCCGTCAAGGGCGCCGAGGTGCTGGACGATCTCACCGCCGCCGTGAGCGTCGACGACCGGCTCGACGACGGCGACCTGCGCGCCCTGCTGTGGGACAACAAGAAGGTCCGGCCGGGGAACATGGTCTTCATGAACGCTCCCGCCAAGGGAACCGACATGATCTCCGGCCAGTCCGTGGTCCTCCTGGACCCCGGCGCCGGTGCCGATCTGTGGCGGGCCATGCGCGAGGACGCCGTCGACATCTACCTGCAGTCGCACGACGCCGACCGGCTCGGGGCCACGACCCCCTGACGGCACGTCGACGACCGCCGGAGATGCCCGGCTGATGATGGTTTGCCGGACAAGGGGCCACTCGTGCACTAGAGTTCGCACCGGCGGCCCCGGCATCCGCGGAGGACACCCATGACGGATCACCCCGCTCGTCCGACGCACCGGCACCGCAGGTCCTCGGCCCGGTGGCGCACCGCGGTGGGTGCCCTGTTCGGCCTGCTGCTGATCGGACTGATCGCCGGTGTCGGACTGGCCCGCGACCGTGGGGAGGCCGCGCCCCGCGCGGCGAGGGCGAGCGCGGCGCTGCCCTTCGACCTGCCGGCCGCCGACGTGTTGCGCGACAGTCCGCATCAGGTCTTCGCGCACTACTTCCCGCCGTACCCGCTCTCCCTCGACAACCGGCCCGCCGAGGACGACTACTACGCCCGCAACTACCTCACACCGCAGGGCGAGCAGGGCAAGCATGCGGCCTACGGCGGGCTGCTGCGCGACCGGCCCCAGCCCGTGCCGCCGGCCAAGGGGGACTGGCAACTCGCCGACCTCGAACGGGAGGTGAGGACCGCTCGGGACGCCGGGCTCGACGGATTCACCGTCGACATCCTCTCCCTCGACGGCATCAACCGGGAGCGCGTCGACAAGTTGCTGAGGGCGGCGCAGCGGGTCGACCCGCACTTCCGGATCGTTCTGATGCCCGACATGACGTCCCTGCACACCGATCCGCGCACGCTCGCCGATCAGTTGGCCCGGCTCGCCGCCTCCCCGTCCGCGTACCGGCTGGCCGACGGACGTCTCGTGGTCTCCCCGTTCAAGGCCGAGGCCCAGGACCCCGCCTGGTGGGGGCAGGTCATCGCCCGGCTGCGTGACCACGGCATCGGCACCGCGCTCGTGCCGGTCTTCCTGGACTTCCGCGCCAACGCCGAGAGGTTCGCGCCGATCAGCCACGCCTTCTCGTCCTGGGGCAACCGGAGCTACATCCGCCAGGACAACGTTCCCGGCGACATCCGGCTCGCCCACTCGCTGGGAAAGAAGTGGATGCAGGCGGTGTCCGTACAGGACGCCCGGCCCAACCAGGGGATCTACGACGAGGCGGGCAACACCGCCACCCTGCGGTCGACCTGGAACCACGCGATCTCCGACGGCGCGGACTGGGTCCAACTCACCACCTGGAACGACTACTCGGAGGGCAGCCAGTTCGCGCCCTCGCTGCACAACGGGCACGCCTACCTGGACATCTCCTCGTACTACCTCACCCGCTTCAAGACCGGGACCTGGCCGCGGATCGTCCGCGACACCGTGTACGTCACCTCGCGCGTGCAGTTCGCCGACGCGGGCGGAGCCACCCTCCAGCCCCGGCTCATGCGCCCGCGACCGGGCACCGCGCCCCCGCGGGACCGGGTGGAAGTGCTCAGCTTCCTCACCGCGCCCGCCACGGTCTCCGCGCGTGTGGGCACCGTGACCCACGTCCATCGCGCGCCGGTCGGCGCATACGCCCAGGATCTGCCGCTGTCCCCCGGCCGCACCGAGGTGGTGGTCCGCCGTGCGGGGCACACCGTCGCCGCCGTCGCCACCCGCTATCCGGTGCGGCGTACGGTCGCAGTGCAGGATCTTCAGTACTACGCCGTCTCCAGCCGCCGGTGAACCCCCCGGAGGCTTCCGGCGGTTCCGGGCGCCGGACCCCGCTCGGTGCGGACGAGCCGATACGCAGACGCGTCACCGGTGCGGGACAGCGGCAACCGCACTACGCACGACACCGGTTGCCGGCGCGGCCCGCGGACGCCCCGCGCCGGTCGGACCGTCGTGGGGCGGGGTCGTCGCGCTCGGCGGCCGGCCGCGACGACGGCGCAGTGACCGCGTGACCGGGCCGCCCTGAGTGGCGCTCCTTCGCTGTGGACCGGCCGTCCTCGGCGGCTGCCGGGCGCGCCCGAGGTTCCGGGTGGTCCGGCCGGGCGATCGCCGGCCGGCCCGCCCGTCATCCGTAATCCCCCCGTACCAGCCGGGCCAGGGTCTCGCGGCCGCGGTCGACGAGCTCCTTGTCCTCGTGGGGCACTCCCCAGGCGATGGCGCCCACGGCGTCCAGGGCGGAAAGGCAGCGCAGGGCGGTCCGCTCCGCGGAGGTCAGCTCGCGTCCGAAGCCCTCGAAGAAGGCGGTCCTCAACTCGGGCCGTCGAACCCAGGGTCCGCAGGCCAGCCGGACGACGTCGAGCACCACGGCGTGCGGCCGGGCCCGCTCGAGATCGACCACCGCGAGTGACCCGCTTCCGGAGTCGTGGAGCCAGTTGCGCTCCTGGAAGTCGCCGTGGACGTATCCCACGGGCAGAGGGCCGAGCAGCACCAGCCCCGCGGCGTGCCGGCGGACGACCTCACGCTCGGGTACGCCGATCAGGTCTCCGGACAGTTCCAGGTGCTTCTCGGCGGCTTCGACGGCGCGTTCCATCTCGCCGGCCGCCTCGGCGCGGTCCCGGTGGGTGAGATCGCGGGCGTCGCCGTGGAAGCGGCGCAGCCACGCACCCGCCTTGCGGTGCAGGGCGCGCCCCAGGGCGGGGGAGAGGGCCGCGGATCGCACCGGCCGGCCCGTTACCGCGGTCATCAGCAGCGCCCTGTGCCGAGCGTCGGACTCCACCAGGTGCGGCACGGTGCCCCGCTCCAGGGCGGGCGCCGCCTCGCGGTAGGCGCGGGTCTCGCGGGCGTAGAACACGGGTGTGGGTGCCACCTTGAGAACGGTCCTGCCGGTGGCGGAGGTCAGTTCCCAGACCTGGGACTCGGGGCGGGGGTGCGACACGTCCCGCACGGTGCTGAGGGGGCCGACGATGTTCTCGGCCCAGGCGGCCAGGGCGGGTGGAACCGGTGTGCCGGAGGTCATGCGCCGCACCTCGGTGTCGGTCGTGACGAGGACGGGCGGCCGGCACCGGCGACTCGCCGAGCGTCGGCTCCGCACCGCGCGGACGAGGAATGCACCGACCGGTTCTCGAACAGGCGACGACCGGCGGCAGGGGCGGGTACGGGGTTCATGATTCCTCCGGAGGCTCTTGGCGATGCGGACAAGCGACCGAACAACCCGCCCGATCATGGACGCGTAACGGGGGATCGGGGGCGAATTTCCATACGTAAGTTCGAACCATTCGGTTCTCCGCCCGCTGGACGGGGGGAACGTAGACGCCAGTGCCGTTCGATTCCCTCGTGTGGTGAAGGGTGCCCCGATCGGAGGATTGCCCGAAGTCCGCTTGATAGAGCGTCAGGTCGCGTCGGCCCCCGGTTCCGCTGCCGGGGACGTGCCGTCGGATCAGGTCAGCACATGCTCCAGCAGTCGCAGCAGATCCCCCGTCGCGTCCGCGGCGCCCAGGGCCGGCAGCGCCCCGAGGGCGAGCGTCGACGCGGCGAGCGGCCACAGGTGCGGGGGCGGGCCGCTCTGCAGGGCCGCGATGCGGCGGGTGACCGCGTGGTCGGTGAAGTTGAGCGCGCACGACGGGGGGCGGCGCCTGGTGGTGAGCGCCGCTCGGGCCAGGGCGCGGGCCGTCGTGGAGCGGTCGCCGACCGCGTCCGCCGCCTGCTCGTCCGCCCAGCGCTCCATCAGGAACGTGACCGTGGTGCGGACGGGCGCGAGAAACGGGTCCGCCGCGGTGGCCAGCGCCACTGCGGTCGCGAGGGACGCGTGCCGGTGGGTGAGATGGGCGCGCTCGTGGGCCAGCAGCACCCGGCGCTCCGCGGGTTCGAGGGCGCCGAGCAGGGCCGAGGTGACCAGGATCCGGCCCGGCGCGCCGCCGCTGCCGGGGATGGCGAACGCCTGGGGTACGGGGGAGGCGGCGACGACCAGTTCCGTGTCCGGTGGATGTCCCGCGCACAGGGTCCGCAGTGCCCGGCGGGTGCCGAACTCGGCGCGGATTGCCCGGTGGACCCGCACGACGACCAGCAGCAGGGCCAGGGTCGCGGCCACGGCGATCGTGCCGGGGACCGGTTCGGGCAGCGGGTGGCCGTCCGCCCGGGCGTCCGCGACGACCGGCGGTGCCTGGCCGATCAGGGTCACCGCGAGCAGCAGGAGCGACCAGGTGGTGGCGGCCGCCGTGAGAACGGCGGACACGGCCAGCACCCGGGCCGCGAGGGCGGGCGCCACCCTCCTGCCCACCATCGGGCTCACCGCGGCCAGCAGCAGCGAGAGCAGGATCGGGGTGTAGACGTCGATCCTCATGCACCCGCTCCGTCGGGGTGCGGGGACCCGTCCAGGAAGCCGCGCAGGGCACGCTCCTCCTCGGGGCTGAGTCCCGAGACGAACTGCTGGAGCGTGGCGATCGGATCGGGGCCGCGGTCGAGTGCCTCGTGCATGGCCTCGGCCGTCAGTTCGGCCGCGTTCTTCGAGGGTCGGTACGCCCCGCGCCGCCCGTCCACATCACGCAGGACGAGCCCCTTGTCGTAGAGGCGCTTCAGGATGGTGTGCACGGTGTTGTAGGCGAGGCCGCCGCCGATCTCGGCCTGGATCTCGGCGGGGGTGAGCGCCTGCTCGGTGGCCCACAGCGTGGCGAGCACCTCGCTCTCCAGCTCACCGGCGCTGCGTCGTTCCATCCTGCCCCGCGGGCCCGTGCCAGCCATGCCCGCAACCTTACAGCGCGTAGGGGCGCGCGATACCGCGGACCGGGGGCGGTTGCCCGCAGTCCCGGTTCACGCGATTGGCGTAACGGTGGCCTCGGGGCTCCGGGTTGCCGCGGGTCTCATGCTGCACCCCCAGGTGCCTCGCGTTAGCTTGTCCGTGTTTTACCTGTTTTCTTTCCCGATTTCCATCGTCGACCCTACGGCTTGTAGGGTGTGATGCCCCTACAGGTTGTAGGGGGTGAGGGATGGGTATGGCCAACTCGAACACCACGCTCGCAGGGGTCCGCAGGCTCGCGGGGCCGTCGGTGGCCGGCACGTCGTGGCAGGACCGCGGTCAGGGTCTGACAGCAGTCGTGGCGGGCGCCTTCACACTGGCCCAGCTCCTGCTCGTCGGGCCCCGCATGGGTCTCGGCTGGGACGAGACGGTGTACGCCAGCCAGATCAGCGCCCATGCTCCCGCCGCATACTTCAGCGCACCCCGTGCCCGCGGCGTATCGCTCCTGGTCGCCCCCGTGACCTCGTGGTCCTCGTCCACGGCGCTGCTGAGGGTCTATCTGGCGGTGCTGTCGGGCGCGGCGCTGTTCATCGCCCTGCGCGCCTGGCGGGGAGTCTTCCCGGTCCGTGTCCTCGCCCTGGGCGGGGCCCTGTTCGCGAGCCTGTGGGTGACCCTCTTCTACGGCCCGCAGGTCATGCCCAACTACTGGGTGGCGATGGGCGCGCTGGCCGTCACCGGCTTCTTCCTGCGCGCCCACGCGGACAGCGCCGACCGGCCGGCCCTGTGGGGAGTCGCGGTCGGCGCGGCGCTGATGACGTGGATGCGGCCCACCGACGCCGCGTGGACCGCGGCACCGCTCGTGTTCCTGCTGGTCTTCCTGCCCCGGTGGCGGAATCTGCCGCTGCTGCTGGCACTGGTGGGCGGGCTGGTGGTCGGCGCGGCCCAGTGGATCGCCGAGGCGTTCGGCCGCTACGGAGGGCTTCTGCAACGCCTGTCCGACGGTTCCCGGTTGCAGGGCGGACTGGGCTGGAACATCGCCGTCGGCGACCAGTTGCGCAGCCTCGGCGGGCGCACCCTCTGTCGTCCCTGCACCGGCTCGATGCCGAACCCGGCGGTCGTCGCATGGTGGTTCGTGCTGCCGCTGCTCGTCCTGCTCGCGGTGTCCGTCGCCTTCCGGGCCCGGCGTCCGGCGTCCCCGAGCCGCACCCTGGTGCCGCTCGCCTGCGCGGCGACGGCGGCCTTCCCGTACCTCTTCCTGATCGGGTATGCCGCGCCGCGCTTCCTGCTGCCCACCTACGCCCTGCTCGCGATCCCCGTCGCCGACGCACTTGTGCACCTGGTCACGGCCCCCGACGGACGATGGCGGCCGATCACCGCCTCGCTCGTGGCGATCGGGCTCGCCGGGCACCTGGCCGTGCAGTACGCGGTGCTGCACAGCACCGTGGAGCGGACCCAGGCGGACCGCCGGGGCTGGTCCCGCACCGCGGCAGAACTGCACCGGCTCGGCGTCCGGCCGCCCTGTCTGCTGACCGGGAACGAGGCCGTGCCGATCGCCTTCTACACGGGCTGCTCCTCCGCCGCGACGGGCGGGAGCAACAAGAACTCCACCGCCGAAGGCATCGCGCGTTCCGCCCGGACCATGCCCGTGGCCCATCTGGGCACGCCCACCGGGCGTCCGCCGTCGTACACGCGCGGCTGGAGTCCGCACTCCTTCGACGGCCTGCGTATCTACGTCGCCCCGGCGGCGACCCGGAACGGACCCGGATGACGCCTCCGACCGCCGCCCAGGTGGCTCCGGGGGCCACGCGGACGCCGGCCGAGCGGGCCGCGCCGGCCGGTCGGGCGAGGGCTCTGCGGCGGCGCGCCCCATGGCACCTGGCCGTCACCCTCGTCGTGCTCGTCTGTGCGGCGCTGCTGGCCCGGCACCACTGGCCGGTGATCGAGGCGGGCATCACCCGGCTCGAGGACGCCGACCGGGGCTGGCTGCTGCTGGCGGCGATCGCGACCGTGTCGACCTGGCCCTGCTCGGCGCTCGCCCAGCAGGGCGCCGTGGCCGAGCGACTGCCCTTCGGGCGTCTGGCTGCCGCGCAGTTCGCCGCCTCGGCCGCCAACCATCTTCTTCCCGCGGGCCTCGGGGCGGGCGCGGTCAACCTCCGCTTCCTGAACCGCCGCGGACTGTCGATGGCCCGGTCGGCGACCGCGCTCGCGGTGAAGGCCACCGCCGGAGCCGTGACCCGTGGCGCGCTCATCGCCCTCCTCGCCCTCGCCGGCCCCGGGCTGCTGAGCCTCCCGCGCGCCTCCGCGGTCGCGGTGGGTGCCGCACTGGTGGCGGGCGGAGGGCTCGTGGTGGTGTTGTGCCGTCCGCTGCGCCGGGCGGTGTGGACGGTCCTCGCGGACGTGCGGGCCGTGCACCGGCTCCCGAGCCGTGCCGCCGCCCTGTGGGGCGCGTCGCTCGGGTTCGCTGCGCTGCACTCCCTGGTGGTGATCGCGGTGACCCGGTCGCTCGGTCTGCCGTTGCCGTCAGGCCGGGTGGCGCTGGCGTATCTCGTGGCGAGCAGCGCCGCCGTCCTGCTGCCCACTCCCGGCGGTCTCGGCTCCCTGGACGCGGCGCTCGCCTTCGCGCTCGCGCTGGCCGGCGTCCCCGGGAGCGCGGCCGCCTCGGTGGTCCTCGGCTACCGGCTGCTGACGGTGTGGCTGCCGCTGATCCCCGGTCTTGCGGTGCTCGGCCTGCTCGTGCGGCGCAAGGAGCTGTGACCCGTCAGCCGCTGACGCCGTCCTTCGCGGCCCGGCGGGAGCGCAGCAGTTCCAGGGCGAGCGGGAGCACCGAGACCACGACGATCACGGCGATGATCGGCAGCAGGTACTTGTCCACGTTCGGCACCGAGGAACCGAGGGCGTACCCGGCCAGGGTGAGGCCGAGGCTCCAGACGAGGCCGCCGACCACCTGCCAGAGCGTGAAGGTCCGCACGGGCACCTGCAGGGCACCGGCCATCGGGTTGAGCACCGTACGCACCACGGGGACGAAGCGCGCCAGGACGATCGCCTTCGCGTGGCCGTAGCGGTCGAGGAGTTCCTCGGCGCGCTCCGCGCCCTCCTTGAGGCGGACCGAGCGGCTGCGGGCGAGCAGCGCGCCGCCGGCCTTGCGCCCGAGCAGATAGCCGCACTGGGACCCGGCGAGCGCGCCCACGGCCGCCGCCACCAGGAGCGGGAACAGCGACAGCCTCACCCCGTGCTGGCCCGAGCCGGTGCACAGCAGGCCCGCGGTGAACAGCAGGGAGTCGCCGGGCAGGAAGAAGCCGATGAGCAGGCCCGTCTCGGCGAACATCACCACACCCACGCCCAGCACGCCGAAGGCCGCGAGCAGGGACTGGGCGTCCAGCAGGTTCACCGCGAGTTGTGAGCCCAGGGTCAAGGATGTGGCCATCGGCGCGAGCCCTTTCGTACGGGGCCGGGCGGGACACGGTGTCGCCCGACGGCGCACCATCGTACAGATCGTCTACTGAACTGTAGACGACGAACGGATGACGAGTGGTCCCGCGCTCGGCGTCCGCACGGCCGCGCCGTGCCGGCCGCACGGCCGTGGTGGCCGGCTCAGGCGGCGGCGAGGGAGATCTCCGTGGACTTGACCAGGGCGACGACCGAGGCGCCCGGCACCAGCCCCAGGTCATCCAGGGCGCTCCTGGTGATGACCGAGGTCAGCACGGCTCCCACGATCGTGACCCTGACCGACGCGACGGCCCCGTCCGGGATGACGCGGTCGACGGTCCCGGGCAGCTGGTTGCGGATGGAGACGCCCGGCATCTCGGCGGAGGCGAGCGCCACCTCCGTGGACTTGATCAGGACGTACACGGCGGCGCCCGGTGCGAGGTCCAGTTCGTCGACCGCCTCCGCGGTGATCGCGGCGGTGATGTCCTGGCCTCCCGCCAGTTTGACCTTGACGACCGCCATGACCCCACCCGGGAGGACGACGGTCACGGTGCCGGGAAGCTGGTTGCGGATGCTCAGGTTCATGGGCGCGCCTCGCGGAACGTGGGGAGATGATCGTGTCCGTTCCCATGCTGGGCCCGCGGCGGCCGGATTCACGGCCGCGCCCGCACGGCGTGTCAGGCCGGATACGCGTGCGTCTGCGTCGCCTTCACGGTCGCCCAGACCGTGGCGCCCGGCTGAAGGCCGAGCTCGGCCGCCGCGACGGCCGTCAGATCCGCGGCCAGGGACAGCTCACCCGTGAGGTCGGCACGGATCTGGTCGCCGTGCGTCTCCAGACCCGCCACCTCGCACCGCCACAGATTGCGCGCGCTGGCACCGCTGGGCCGGTCCCGGAACAGAGTGACCGCCCCGGGCGGAAACGCCACGAAGACGGGGCCGGACAGCTCCTCGGTCGTGGTGATCGCGGGCCCGGCCTCCAGCCGCACGGTGTGCCCGCCGGCCGTCCCGCGGTACAGATTGAGCCCCACGAGCTGCGCGATGTAGTCCGTGCGCGGACGACGGGCGATCTCCGAGGGCGTGCCCTCCTGGACGACCCGGCCGCTCTCCACCACCACCAGCCGGTCGGCGAGGACCATCGCGTCCAGTGGATCGTGGGTGACCAGCACGGCCACCGCCTCGAACTCGGCCAGATGGCGGCGCAGTTCCGCCCGGACCTCGAGCCGGGTGCGGGCGTCGAGCGCGGCGAGCGGCTCGTCCAGGAGCAGCAGCCGCGGCCGGGTCGCCAGCGCCCGGGCGAGCGCCACCCGCTGGGCCTGGCCGCCGGACAGCCGGCGGGGCTTGGCGCCGGCGTGATCGGCCAGTCCCATGCGGTCCAGCCAGCCCGCGGCGATCTCGCGCGCCTTCGCCTTGGAGGCGCCATGGCACCGCGGGCCGAACGCCACGTTGTCCAGGGCGGTCAGATGCGGGAACAGCAGATAGTCCTGGAAGACCACACCCACGGGCCGCGACTCGGGCGGGGTGCGGTCCAGCGCGGCGCCGTCGAGACACACACCACCGCCGGAGACCGGGACGAGTCCCGCCAGCGCGCGCAGGGCGGTGGTCTTTCCCGCGCCGTTGGGTCCGAGCAGTGCGACGACCTCGCCGGGCGCGACGGTCAGGGCCACGTCGAGCCGGAAGGAGCCACGCTGGACGACGAGGCGCGCGTCGAGTCCCTCGCCGCCGACGCCCGTGGGGGTGCTGCCGGGAGCGGTCTGACGGGTGTGGGTCATGACGCCGTCATCCAGCGGTCCCGCAGGCCCGCCAGGACCGCGATCGACACGGCCAGCAGGACCAGGCTGAGGGCGATCGCCGCCGCAGGATCGTTCTGCAGGGCCAGATAGACGGCGAGCGGCATCGTCTGGGTGCGGCCGGGGAAATTGCCCGCGAAGGTGATCGTCGCCCCGAACTCGCCCAGCGCCCGCGCCCACGCGAGGACCGAACCGGCCGCGACACCCGGTGCTATCAGCGGCAGCGTGACCCGGCGGAAGGCGGTGAAGCGGGAGGCGCCGAGCGTCGTGGCGGCCTCCTCGTAGCGCGGATCGGCGGCCCGGAGCGTGCCCTCGACGCTGATGACGAGGAACGGCATCGCCACGAACGCCTCGGCCACCACGACCCCCGCCGTGGTGAAGGGCAGCGTGATCCCGAACCATGCGTCCAGCCACTGCCCCACGATCCCGTTGCGCCCGAGCGCCAGCAGCAGCGCCACACCGCCCACCACCGGTGGCAGCACGAGCGGCAGGGTCACCAGGGTGCGTACGAGACCCCGTCCCGGAAACTCCGTGCGGGCCAGCAGCCAGGCCAGCGGCACGCCCAGTACGAGGCTCACCGCGGTGGCGGCGGTGGCGCTCACCAGGGAGAGTTGCAGCGCCTGCCACACCGCGGTGCTGGTCAGCTGGTCGGGGAGGGTGCGCCACGGGGCCCGTGCCAGCAGAGCCACCAGCGGCAGCAGCAGAAACGCCAGTCCGACCAGCGCGGGGAGCATCAGCGGCAGCGGCACCCCCGGACGCCGGACACGCCCGGGCCGCGGCCCACCGGTGAGGGTGTCGGCCGCGGCACCGGACGTGTCGGCACGGGTCACGGCTGGAGGAATCCCGCCTCGGTCAGGACCTTGCCGCCCTCGGCGGACCGGACCAGCGCGATGAACGCCTTGGCCGCCTCGGCGTTGGGCGCGTCCTTGAGCAGGACGATCGGGTAGTCGTTGACCGCCTTGGCCGACTCGGGGAACTCCACGCCCTCCACCTTGTCACCCGCCGCCTTCACATCGGTCTTGTAGACGACCGCTGCGTCGGCCTCCTTCAGTTCCACCTTCGTCAGGGCGCTCTTGACGTCCTGTTCGTACGACACCGGTGTGAGCTTCAGGTCGCTCGCCTCGAGCGCCTTCTGCGCGGCGGCACCGCACGGCACGGTCTTGTCGCACAGTACGACCTTGAGGCCGGACTTGGTGAGGTCCTTCAGGGAGGCGACCTTGTCCGGGTTGCCGGGCAGGGTGGCGATCTCCAGCTGGTTGCGCACGAAGGTGGCGGGCGCGCCGACCGCGTCCTGCTTGTCCGTGACGATGGCCATGGTCTTGGGGCTGGCGGCGGCGAAGACGTCGGCGGGGGCACCGCCGGTGATGCTCGCGGCGAGCGTGTCACTGCCGCCGAAGTTGAAGGTCACCTTCGTGCCGGGGTGCTGCTTCTCGAACTCCTGGCCAAGGGTCGTGAAGCTCTCCTTGAGCGAGGCCGCGGCGAAGACGGTGACCGTGCCGGACAGCTTCTCGGCGGAGGACGACGAGGACGACGAGGACGACGGGGAGTCGGACTTGGGGGAGGAACCCGAGTCGGACGAGGAGGAGCAGGCGCTCAGGGCCAGCAGCGCGGCGGCCCCCGCACCGGCCACCTGCACCATCCGGCGGGTCCGGCGCGCGGAACGGGTCTTCACGGGTCCACTCCCTCTGGTCGGCCGTGAGGGGCCCGCCGGGCCCCTCCGTTACGCCGATCATACTGACGCAGGTGCCATGCGGAAGTCCCCTGTTGCATCGCATGAGCTGGGAGATCCGACGAAGCGGGCGGCATGTGCGTTTGTACGGGGTGGCCGCACGGGTACTGTCCTGCGGGAGGTGGTGTCCTGTGGGCCGGCCCCTGACGGAACGGGTCGCCGACGCGGCTGCGCCGGCCGTACTCGCGCTGTCCGGAGACCTCGAGCGTCCCGCCCGGCTGACCGTGCCCGACCTGCTGGCCTGGCCCCAGCACCGGGTCCGGGTCAGTTTCGAGTGCGCCACCAGCGGCGTACAGCACCACCGGTTCGAGGGTCCGCTGCTGCACGACGTGCTCTGCGCCGCGGGCCCGCAGTTCGATCCCGGCAGGCGCAAGGACCGGCTGCGCTTCCTGATCGCCGTCACGGGCGCGGACGGCCACCACGCCCTGCTCTCCTGGGCCGAGATCGACCCGGACTTCGGCCGTGCGCCCGTGCTGCTCGCGGCCGGCATCGACGACACCGCGCTGGACGGGAGCGGACCTCAGCTGGTGCTGCCGCAGGACCGTTGCGGGGCGCGGTACGTCAGCGGAGTCAACGCGATACGGGTGGACGGCCGTTACGGCCCGTGGACCTGAGCCGCGCACCCGGTGGGCCGCCGGGCGCTCAGGTCCGGTCGATATGGACGTTCGTCGACTTCACGCGGGCGGTGGCCTCCATGCCGACCTCCAGGCCCAGTTCCTCGACGGCCTCCCGGGTCAGCAGTGACACCAGACGGTGCGGTCCCGCCTGGATCTCCACCTGCGCCGCCACGTCACCGAGCTTCACGGCGGTGACGATGCCGGGGAACGCGTTGCGGGCCGAGGTGTACGAGAGCGCGTCGTCCTCGCCGGCGCCGCCGCGCGCCAATTCCACCGAGAACGCGGCCAGATCCCTGCCGTCGACGACCCGGCGCCCGTTCTCGTCGCGCCGGGTCGCCACCCGGCCCGCGTCGGCCCAGCGCCGGGCGGTGTCCGAGCTCACTCCCAGCAGGCGGGCGGCCTGACCGATGGTGTAGGACTGCATGTCCGTCACGATAAGCGCTCGGGGCGCTCCGGCCGTACGCGCCTGCGAGGGACTCCCACACGCCGTATCCACGGAAACCGCCATGGCTCCCGGGACCGCATGGCAGGATCGCACGCCATGGGTGTGTCCTGGACGGTGCGGAGCCTGCGCGCGGCGGTGTTCGCCGTGGTGTGCGTGCTGCTCGCCGCCGGGGGGCACGCACTGGCCACCGGCACCGTGCCACCGGCACGGGTGGAGGTGGCCGGTGTCCTTCCGGTGTTCGCCCTGAGCGTGGTCCTCGCCGGGCGTGAACGTTCCCTCCTCGGCATCGGTACCGCGATGCTGCTCGTGCAGGGCGGGCTCCATCTCGCCTTCGACGCGGCGGCCCCGCCGGTCGCACCGATGCACATGGCAGGCATGGCGCACGGCATGCACATGGCCGCCCAGCCGCACGCCATGACACCCCATGCCGTCGGCGCGCATCTGGCCGCCGCACTGACCGCCTCCTGGTGCCTGCGGCGCGGCGAGGCCGCCCTGTGGTCGCTGCTGCGCAAGGCGGTCGCCCTCGTCCCGGGCCTCGCGGCCTGGTGGCGTACGGCGCCGCTTCCCGCCTACGGCGGGACACCCCTTCCGTACACCTACCGCCGGCCCCTGCGGCAGGCACTGCTCCGCCACGCCCTGTCCCGGCGCGGCCCGCCCCCGGGGACCCCGTACGCGATCTGACCCCCCCGAAACCGAGCACAAGTACGGAGCTTCCCCACTCATGTCCCCGATGCGTACCACCCTGCGCCGCGCCGGCACCGTCGCCGCTCTGACCGCCGTCGGCGTCCTCACCGCGGCGGGCGCGGCCTTCGCGCACGTCACCGTCCATCCCGAGAGCTACGCCAAGGGCGGCACCGACGGTGTGCTGACCTTCCGTGTCCCCAACGAGGAGGACACGGCGGCGACCACCAAGGTGCAGGTCTTCCTGCCCACCGACCACCCGGTCCTGGGCGTGCTGGTCGCGCCCCGGGACGGCTGGACCGCCCAGGTGACCACCACCAAGCTCAAGACGCCGGTCAAGACGGACGACGGCACCATCACCGACGCCGTCTCCGAGATCACCTGGTCGGGCGGGCGTATCCGGCACGGCCAGTACCAGGACTTCGACGTCGCCTTCGGTCAGCTCCCGGAGGACACCGACCAGTTGACCTTCAAGACGTTGCAGACCTACTCCGACGGAAACGTCGTCCGCTGGATCGAGGAGGCCCAGAAGGGCGCGGACGAGCCGGAGAACCCGGCGCCGGTCCTGCGGCTGACCGCCAAGGGCACGGCGGAGGGCGGCGGTTCGCCCGCGGTCTCCTCCTCCACCACCGCGACGGACGAGAAGCCGGGCGGTTCCACGGCGAAGGCCACCGCCGCCAGTGACTCCACCGCCCGGGGGCTCGGCGTCGCCGGGCTGGTCGTCGGTGTCCTGGGCCTGGCCGCCGCCGGCTTCGCGATCGCCCGCGGTCGTACCCGTACTCCCTCCTCGGAGTGACCTGTCCCCGTCCCGCCGGCGACGACCACCGCCGGCGGGACGGGGAGCCGGCCGTTCCCCGGATGCGCGGTACGGGCCTATCGGCCGTCCGGCGGGCGCCGTGCCGGCGGCGACCCGGCCCTCACCCGCCGGGGTGGGAGCCGGTCACTTGGCCGGGGCGGGCCGGCGCTCCAGACGGATGTCCTGGCTCGAGAGCGTCATCGGCGAAGCCGTGAAGGCGCGCAGCCGGATGCGGGTGCCCTTTCCGGGCACGGAGAAGCCGCCGCCGGGCGCCTGGATCCGGTAGGTGCCCGTCGAATGACCGGCGACGGAGGAAGGGCCGTCGAGCACCTTCCAGTACCGGCTCATCCCTTGTCCCGTGGTCACCATGAAGTGCGGCCGCAGCGCCGCGTCGCCGGTGTTGTCCACATGGACCGTGAGTGTCCTGACCGCCCGTGGCGTCCGGGAGGCGGCGGCGGCCTGCAGGTGCAGCGGAGGTCTGCCGGTCGCCGCCAGGAGCACCGCCACCAGGGAGGGGGCGAGCAGGCCCGCGGCCACCACCGTGTGGGCTGTCCGCCGCCCGTCCGGCAGCCGTGGCTGCCAGGCGGTGGTGAAGGCGCTCTGCGGCACGGTGACGGCGGCCGCCAGCCACAGCGGTGTCATCAGCAGGTAGTAGCCGTCCTGCGAGCGGGTCGCCAGGTAGAAGGCGCACCAGGGCAGCACCGTCGCGGCCGGGCCCAGCCGGCGCACGAACAGGACGAACACCGCCAGCAGGCCCGCCGCCAGCAGCAGGCTGGCGTGCGAGTACCAACTCAGGCGGTCGCTGCCGTTCGTGAAGTACAGGGAGACGTCGACCAGGCCCTGGCCGTGGATGACGGCGCCCTGGGTGAGCGGCAGTGCGACGCCCCGGATCCAGGTGCGCGGCTCGCTCACGATGAAGTACGCGTTGATCAGCAGCCAGGTACCGGCCGCCGCGGCCACGATGCGTCCCACGGCCACGGCGGCTCCGCGCGCCCCCAGCTCGCCGCGCCGCAGCGCGTAGACCCCGGCGAGCAGGAACGGTGTGAGGAACCACGGCAACTGCTGGGCCGCGCAGGCCGCGCCCAGACATGCCGCCCGCGCCCAGTCGGCCGCGCCGCCGGTGCCCATGCGCGTCCAGCGGACCACTACCGGGACGAGGAACGCCAGCGCGACGACCGCCGGATACCCGAGCCGGGCGTACACCGGGAGCATGCCGAAGCCGAGGCACACCATGGTGGCCGCCGAACGCCAGGGCGTCGGCAGCATCTTCCACATGACGACCGTGCCGAGCACAAGGGCGGTGGTGGTGACCAGGGTCTCCGGCAGCGCGCCGTGGCCGATCCACAGCAGGGGCGCGGTCAGGAGCGCCGTCAGCGGCGGGTAGCCGTAGGTGAAGTCGTATCCGCCGCTCACCGTGGCCGTGTAGGCGACCCCGTGCCCGAACAGCCACGGCCACGGCTGTCCGTACACCGGGGCGCCCGCGAGCAGTTCATGGGCGGCCTGTGTGGTGAGTATCGACTCGTCACTGAAACCGTGCGCCACGGACACCGCGCAGTAGGCGAGCGTGACCGCCGTCAGCAGGACGGCCAGATCGAGCCGCGCCAGCGCACGGCTGCGCCGCACCACCAGCGCCAGGACACCCGTGACCAGGATCGATGCGTAACAGACGGAGATGACGGCCGCGATCATCAGTCGGTGACTCGCAGCGGAGGACCACACCCCGCGGGTACCGATGAACAGGCTGATGTCCGCGAGCAACGTCAGGGCGCGATGCCACTGGGCGGGGGTCGGGTCGGGTTCGACCGGCGTCATGGCCGGTCGCGTCGGTCGGCCGCTTGTCGACGGCCTTGCTTCTGCCAACTGCACGCCACGGAACGTAAGGGGACAGGTTGAGCGCCGCGTCCGTGGTGGTGAAGATTCCGGTGTGAGGGCAGTAAGAAGAGGCCGTACGGGTCCGGACGCCGGCCGCGTTCCCCCTGAAGGGGGACCTCATCCACCCGGTCGGCCGCCCACCGGACGAGCACCGCCGCACTCCCGCCCGGGCCGCGCGCGCGGCCGGTGGCACGACCGCCGGTCGCGTGGCGGTCCGTGTCGCTGTTGGGCCGGACGGGTGACCATGCGTAAGAATTGCCCGGTGCAGACATGGAATGCGAGCCATCAGGGGGAGGGCCGGTGAACGGCTACGACGTCACCGACGAACAGTGGGAGGGGCTTGCTCAGGTCGTGCCGTTGCGCGGCCGGGACGCCTGGCCGTCCGCCGTGGACCACCGCTCGATACCCGAGGCCCGGACCGAGGCGCGGCGCCGTTTTGTGGTGCTGAGGGTCAACGTGTTCGCGGACGCCCGCGAGGTGGCCGAGACGCTGATGGCGGGGGTGCCCGTCCTGCTCGACCTGACGAGCGCGGAGACCGAGGTCGCCAAGCGGGTGCTCGACTTCAGCACGGGCGTCGTCTTCGGCCTCGCCAGCGGGATGCACCGGGTCGACCGCAATGTCTTCCTGCTGACCCCGTTGGGTACCGAGGTGCGCGAACTCATGGAGGGCGCGAGGGCTTCCGGCGGCTGAGGACCGCCCGCGTACGCGGCATGTGTCCGGGCCCGTCGCCCGATCGTGGGAAGGGCGCGCGGGCAAAACGGTTCGCCCGTGCCTCCTGCGCCTACGGTCCCGGACATGACGGTGTCTCCCGAGGTGTCCCTGCCCCGCCCGACCGCCGGGACCGAGCCGTGCCCGGACCGGCCGAACGTGACGGAACTGCGGCTGTCCGCCTTCGCGGGGCACCGTCGGGCCCGGTTCACGCTCGGGCCCCTGACGCTCTTCACCGGCCCGAGCGGATCCGGCAAGTCGCGGGCGCTCCAGGCGTACGCGGCGCTGGCGCGGCTCGGCGGCGGGGTGGAACTCCACGAGGTGTTCCCGGATCCGCCGGCCTGTGTCCCGGAGGGGGCGCGGCCCGACGCCCAGCGGCGGCGCGGATTCCGCATTGGCTGCACGGCCGACGGTCCGGAGGGGCCGGTACGGCTCGACGTGGCCGTCCAGGCCGAGCCGGAACTGCGCATCGTCGGCGAGCGGTTGACGTCCGGTGACCTCGTCCTGCTGGAGACGGCGCTGCGCGACCCCGCCAGGCGCACGGTGCAGGCGGCCTGGCACACCGCCGGTTCCTCACCGGTGACCCGGGGCCCGTTGCCCGACGACCGCCTCGGCACCGCATTGCTGCCGCTGCGTGTGTCCGGCAGGACGGACGGACAGCGCCGGGTGCTCGCCGCGGCCGAGCAGATGGTGGTGGCCCTGCGCTCGGTCTTCACCTGCGACCCGAGTCCCCGCCGGATGCGCGCCCCGGTTCCACCGGGCGCGGGCCGGCTGCTGCCGGGCTGCGGCAACCTCGCGGAGGTCCTGCTGCGTACCCGGGCGGAGTGCGGCCGGCGGCACGCGCTGCTGACCGAGGCGGTCGCCGCCGGGTGCACGGGCCGTGTCGTGGATCTGCTGGCGGAGCCGCTCCGGGACGGCACGGTGCGCGCGTTGGTCGACCGGGGCAACGGAGTGCGTACACCACTGAATCTGCTGGGTGACGGTGAGCTGCGTTATCTGGCGCTGGCCCTCGTCCTGCTCACCGGGCCGGGCGTCCTCGAGGTCGACCCGGTGGGCGAGGTGCCGGCGGCGCTGCAGACGCTCACCGTGCTGGCGGACGGTCTCGACCGCGGTCTGGACCGGCGGCAGGCGCGGGAACTGCTCCGATTGGCGGTCCGGATGAGTGCGCGGGGGCATGTCCGGTTGGTGGGTGCGGTGAGTGACGTGTCCCGGGCCGCGGAGGTGGACGGCGTGACGGTGGTAGACCTGAGCCCGTGACTGAAGAACCCGGGCGGCGCGAGGACCTGGACGTGGCGCGGTTGCAGCGGCGGCTTGCGGACTTCGCCGCGAGGCGCAACTGGCAGCCCTACCACACACCGAAGAATCTTGTCGCCGCGCTCAGCGTGGAGGCCTCCGAACTGGTCGAGATCTTCCAGTGGTTGACGCCGGAGGAGTCGTCGCGCGTGATGGACGATCCCGGTACGGCCCACCGGGTGAGGGACGAGGTCGCGGACGTGCTCGCGTATCTGCTCCAGCTGTGCGAGGTGCTGGGCATCGACGTGTTGGCGGCGCTGGACGCGAAGATCGACCGCAATGAGGGCAGGTTTCCGGCACCCGGAGCCGAGTGACTCTCTCTCCCTGTCACTCTCCGAAGTTATTGAGTTGTCCACTTCTCTCAGGATGTCCACAGATTTCGGACTACCTCTGGCTTTTCGTCCGTTGTGCCTTCACGCTGGGTAGTGAACAACGGAGTTCGGGCAGACGTGCGGGAGTGCGTCAGGACAGAGCGGGGGCAGCGCATGGAAGCGGTGCGGCTCATCGTGACGAGCAGACGTGCCCTGGCGGGGAGCGGGGACGGGGCGAGGATCATGACGGAGGCGTGGCAGGCGTACGCCCTGGCGCAGGCGATCGGCAGCCGGCTGGCTGTCTCGGGACCTCCCGAACTGCGCGGGGAGGCCCTGGGGTTGACGGAACTCGCAGGCAGGGGCTGCGGCGTCCTCGACACACCCTCCATCGATGTGGCGGATCTGCGGGCCGCCCAGCTCACCGATCTGGGCGATGCGCGCGGGGCCCTTCTCGACCTCGCGACCCTCCTGGTGGAACTGGGCATGGCCCTGGTCGCCGTCGCGAGCGCGGCGGACGACGAGGGCACCTACTGGCAGTGCATGGAGGCCATCGACGCGGCGGACGAGTCGAGGGACAGGGTCAGGGAGATGCTGCGGCGACTGGCGGCAAGGGACGGCGAGATGCGGGAACGACACAAGGCGCCGGGCTGAGCCGCTCGTCCACGGGCCCTGTCCCGTGGGGCTGCTCGGGACACGAGGGCTCGCTCGGCCCCGGCGCCTTCCCGGGGAGCGGACACGGCGAGGGCGGGAGACACGGCCATGGGCGGAGGGGTCCGGCCGGTGCGGCACCGCAGTGGCGGCGGTCGGCGCGAGGAAGGGCCGACGGAGCGGCCTTTCACCCGATCATCCGATTGACGGACGTTCGCTCGGTCCGGGGCGGGTGGGGCGGATGGGACCAGTGGGATCGACGGCTGGCGGAGCGTGCAGGATGGAGGTATGGATCTTCGCATCTTCACCGAGCCCCAGCAGGGCGCGACCTACGACACCCTCCTCACCGTCGCCAAGGCCACCGAAGACCTGGGCTTCGACGCCTTCTTCCGTTCCGACCACTATCTGAGGATGGGGAGCGGGGACGGCCTCCCCGGCCCCACCGACGCCTGGATCACCCTGGCCGGCCTCGCCCGCGAGACCAAGCGCATCCGCCTCGGCACGCTGATGACCGCCGCCACCTTCCGTCTGCCCGGTGTCCTTGCCCTTCAGGTCGCTCAGGTCGACCAGATGTCCGGCGGCCGGGTCGAGCTGGGCCTCGGGGCCGGCTGGTTCGAGGAGGAGCACCGGGCCTACGGCATTCCGTTCCCGAAGGAGAAGTTCGCCCGCCTCGAGGAGCAGCTGGCGATCGTCACCGGGCTGTGGCAGACCGAGGTCGGCAAGACCTTCGGCTTCCACGGGACGTACTACGACCTCACCGACTCACCCGCACTGCCCAAGCCCGCCCAGGCGAAGGTCCCGGTGCTCATCGGCGGCCACGGTGCGACCCGCACCCCGCGGCTGGCCGTGCAGTACGCCGACGAGTTCAACATCCCGTTCGCCTCGATCGAGGACAGCGAGCGCCAGTTCGGCCGGGTTCGTGCCGCCGCCGCCGAGTCCGGCCGGGCCGCCGACAGCCTGACGTACTCGAACGCACTGGTGGTCTGTGTCGGCAAGGACGACCAGGAGGTGGCCCGCCGCGCCGGCGCGATCGGGCGCGAGGCCGACGAGCTGAAGATCAACGGCCTGGCCGGTACCCCGGACGAGGTCGTCGACAAGATCGGCCGGTACGCGGAGATCGGCTCCAGCCGTCTCTACCTCCAGATCCTCGACCTCGACGACCTGGACCACCTGGAGCTCATCTCCTCCCGCGTGCAGTCGCAGCTGTCCTGACCGGTCTCTCCGCGCTCCGGGCCGCACGCGGTCCGGCCCGGAGCGCCCGTGGGGAGGGCGGTGGCCGCGCAGCGCCGTCCCGGCGGAAACTCCGTGGCCCCGGCGCAGTCCGCACGACGATACTCGTACGCGTGTTCCTGACGATCTCCACTACCGGCGACGAGAAGACCCCGGCCACCGACCTGAGCTTCCTGTTGCACAAGCACCCCGACAACGCGCAGGCGTTCTCGACCTCCTACGGCACCGCTCACGTCGTCTACCCCCGGGCGGACGCCGAGTGCTGCACGGTGGCCATGCTGCTGGAGGTCGATACCACGGCGCTGGTCCGCAGGGGAAAGGGCAAGGGCCGCGGAGGCGCTCCCGACGCCGCTCTCGCGCAGTACGTGAACGACCGCCCGTACGCGGCCTCCTCCCTGCTCGCCGTGGCGCTGAGCCGGGTGTTCTCCAGTGCGATCCGGGGTGTGTGCAACGCCAGGCCCGAGCGCGTGCAGCACCCGCTGCCGCTGCGGGTGGAGATACCCGCGCTGCCCGCCCGAGGCGGTCCGGACCTGGTGCGCCGGCTGTTCGAGCCCCTCGGCTGGACGGTCGCCGCCGAACGGGTCGCGCTGGACGGCGAGTTCCCGGAGTGGGGCGACTCGCGCTATGTCGGCCTCGTCCTGGAGTCGGACCGGCTGACCCTGGCCGAGGCCCTGCGCCATCTGTACGTCCTGCTTCCCGTCCTCGACGACGCCAAGCACTATTGGGTCTCCGCCGACGAGGTCGACAAGTTGCTGCGAGCGGGTGAGGGCTGGCTGCCGACGCATCCGGAGCAGAAGCTGATCACCAGTCGCTATCTCTCGCGCCGCTGGTCGCTGACCCGGCAGGCGATGGAGCGGCTGGAACTGGTACGGCTCGCCGAAGCGGACGACAGCGAGGTCGAGGACCTCGACAACGCGGTCCAGGACGAGACGGGGACGGACGAGACCGGGAACGGCGAGAGCACGACCGGGGAGACCGCGACCGGGGAGACCGCGGCGGGGAGCGGGGTGACCGCGACCGGGGAGGGCGCGGCCGAGGACCGGCCGGTACCGCTCGCCGTGCAGCGCAGGGACGCCCTTGTCGCGGCGCTCAAGGAGTCGGGCGCCGCCCGTGTCCTGGATCTCGGCTGCGGCCAGGGCCAGTTGGTCCAGGCGCTGCTCAAGGACCCGCGGTTCACGGAGATCGTCGGCGTGGACGTGTCCGTGCGGGCGCTGACCATCGCGTCCCGGCGGCTGAAGCTGGACCGCATGGGGGAGCGACAGGCCTCCCGGGTGAGGCTGTTCCAGGGGTCGCTCGCATACACCGACAACCGGCTCAAGGGATACGACGCCGCCGTGCTCAGCGAGGTCGTCGAGCATGTCGACCTGCCGCGGCTGCCCGCTCTGGAGTACGCGGTGTTCGGCTCGGCCCGTCCGAGGACGGTCCTCGTGACCACGCCGAACGTCGAGTACAACGTCCGCTGGGAGACCCTCCCGGCCGGCCACGCGCGGCACGGCGACCACCGCTTCGAGTGGAACCGCGAGGAGTTCCGCAGCTGGGCCGGCCGGGTGGCCGAACTCCACGGTTACACCGTGGAGTTCATTCCCGTCGGCCCCGACGACCCCGAGGTGGGGCCGCCGACCCAGATGGCCGTGTTCACGCTCAACGCCAAGGACAGCACGAAGGAGGAGAAGGCCGCATGACAGAGAACAAGGGACGCACCCTGCCCGTCACCGACCTCTCCCTCGTGGTCCTCGTCGGTGCCTCCGGCTCGGGCAAGTCCACCTTCGCCCGCAGGCACTTCAAGCCGACGGAGATCATCTCCTCGGACTTCTGCCGCGGCCTCGTCTCCGACGACGAGAACGACCAGAGCGCCACCGGGGACGCCTTCGACGTCCTGCACTACATCGCGGGCAAGCGACTGGCGGCCGGCCGTCGTACCGTCGTCGACGCGACCAGCGTGCAGCAGGACTCCCGCCGCCAGCTGATCGACCTGGCCAAGCGGTACGACGTGCTGCCCATCGCGATCGTGCTCGACGTGCCGGAGGAGGTGTGCGCCGAGCGGAACGCGAGCCGCATCGACCGGGCCGACATGCCGCGCCGGGTGATCCAGCGTCACACGCGTGAACTGCGCCGCTCGCTCCGCCATCTGGAACGGGAGGGCTTCCGCAAGGTGCACGTCCTGCGCGGCGTGGAGGAGGTCGAGAACGCGACGGTCGTCACCGAGAAGCGCTTCAACGACCTGACGCACCTCACCGGCCCCTTCGACATCATCGGCGACGTCCACGGCTGCTCGTCCGAACTGGAGGCGCTGCTGGGCAAGCTGGGTTATGTCGACGGCGCGCACCCGCAGGGCCGCACCGCCGTGTTCCTCGGCGACCTGGTGGACCGCGGCCCGGACAGCCCCGGTGTGCTGCGCCGGGTGATGTCGATGGTCGCGTCGGGGAACGCCCTGTGCGTGCCGGGCAACCACGAGAACAAGTACGGCCGGTTCCTGCGCGGCCGCAACGTCCGGCACACCTACGGACTCGCCGAGACCATCGAGCAGATGGAGGGCGAGAGCGAGGAGTTCAAGCAGCGCGTACGGGAGTTCATCGACGGCCTGGTCAGCCACTACGTCCTCGACGGCGGCCGGCTCGTCGTCTGCCACGCGGGCCTGCCCGAGAGGTACCAGGGCCGCACCTCCGGCCGGGTCCGGTCGCACGCGCTGTACGGCGACACGACGGGGGAGACCGACGAGTTCGGCCTGCCCGTGCGTTATCCGTGGGCGGAGGAGTACCGGGGCCGGGCCGCGGTGGTCTACGGCCACACGCCCGTCCCGCAGGCCTCCTGGCTGAACAACACCATCTGCCTGGACACCGGTGCGGTCTTCGGAGGCAGCCTGACGGCGCTGCGCTGGCCGGAGCGGGAGCTGGTGGACGTGCCGGCCGAGCGGGTCTGGTACGAGCCGGCCCGGCCGCTGGCGTCCGAGGCGCCGGGCGGTCACGAGGGCCGTCCGCTGGACCTGGCGGACGTGCACGGCCGCAGGGTGGTCGAGACGCGGCACGCGGGCCGGGTCTCGGTCCGCGAGGAGAGCGCGGCTGCGGCACTGGAGGTCATGAGCCGTTTCGCGGTGGACCCGCGTCTGCTGCCGTATCTGCCGCCGACCATGGCGCCCACCGCGACCTCGCACGTCGAGGGCTATCTCGAGCATCCGGCCGAGGCCTTCGCGCAGTACCGGGAGGACGGGGTCGCGCGGGTGGTGTGCGAGGAGAAGCACATGGGCTCGCGGGCGGTGGTCCTGGTGTGCCGGGACGCGGAGACCGCGCTCAGGCGTTTCGGGGTCTCCGGTCCGACGGGCTCCCTGTACACCCGCACCGGCCGTCCGTTCTTCGACGACGAGGCGGTGACCGAGGAAGTCCTCGGCCGGCTGCGGTCGGCGATCGGCGATGCGGATCTGTGGCGGGAGCTCGAGACGGACTGGATGCTGCTGGACGCGGAGCTGATGCCGTGGTCGCTGAAGGCGTCCGGGCTGCTGCGCAGCCAGTACGCCGCGGTCGGCGCGGCGGCGGCGGCCGCGTTCCCGGGGGCGCTGTCCGCGCTGGAGGGCGCGGCGGCGCGCGGTGTCGACGTGACCGAACTGCTGGCACGTCAGCGGGAACGGGCGGCGGACGCGGGGGCGTTCACGGAGGCCTACCGGCGGTACTGCTGGACGACGGACGGGCTGGACGGGGTGCGGCTGGCACCCTTCCAGATCCTGGCGGTGCAGGGCCGGAGCCTGGCCGACGTACCGCACGACCGCCAGCTCGCGCTGCTCGACCGGCTCGTCGAACACGACGGGAGCGGACTGCTGCAGACGACACGGCGCCTGTTCGTCGACCCGGGCGACCCCGAGTCGGTGCAGGCCGGTGTCGACTGGTGGCTGGAGATGACCGGGCGCGGCGGTGAGGGCATGGTCGTCAAGCCGCTGGACGCGGTGGTGCGCAGCACCGCGGGCCGTCTGGTCCAGCCCGGCGTCAAGTGCCGCGGCCGTGAGTACCTCAGGATCATCTACGGCCCGGAGTACACCCGGCCCGAGAACCTCGCGCGGCTGCGGCAGCGGTTCCTGAACCACAAGCGGTCGCTGGCGATCCGCGAGTACGCGCTGGGCCTGGAGGCCCTCGACCGGCTGGCGGAGGGCGAACCGCTGTGGCGGGTGCACGAGGCGGTGTTCGGGGTGCTCGCCCTGGAGTCGGAGCCGGTGGACCCCCGGCTGTGACGGGGGCCCGCGTCAGCCCGCCAGCCGCAACCGTTCCGTGCACACGCCCACCCGGACCGACTGCCCCCAGGTCAGCTCCAGGGCGTCGGACTCCATCCCGTCGCCGAAGGCGATCACGCGCTCCGACTCGACGGTGACATGGAGCCGGAGCGAGGCCTGCAGTTGCCCCGCCACCAGGGACGTCCCGGTGGCGGGGGAGGGCCATGCCTCGCGCACGAACCAGAGCAGCCGGTCCTCGGTGGGCGCGGGGAGCGGCAGCCGGCCGCCGCGCTCCTGCCATACCGACCGCAGCCAGCCCGTCGCCCCGGTCCCGGTGCCCACCAGCACCCCCGACGAGGCCTGGGCCTCGACGACACCTCCGTCGCCGTCGAGGCCCAGGCGGTAGCGGACGGTCTGGTGACCGGCGGCGCCGAGGTAGATCTCGTTGAGGGCCACCAGCCGCTGGGCGTCGTCCGTGACGGCCTCCACCATGGTCAGCTCCTCCACGGCCGTGCCGCCCGCGGCCACCGCCGGGATCAGCGCGGCGGCGTGCCGGGAGGGATGGCGCACCAGCACTCCGGGATTGCGTCCGGGATCGGTGTTGATGCCCACCACCGGCTGGCCCGTGAGGTACTTGGCGACATTGGCGACGAGCCCGTCCTGCCCGACCACGACCACCACGTCCTCCGCAGCGAACAGGAACCGGTCCAGGTCGGCCCGCTCCACCCGGGTCTGACGCCAGGTCAGCGGGATGGCGGCGGTCACCTCGGCCAGCGCGTCCCGGGTGCGCCGGTGCCGTTCCGCGACCTCGTCGAGGCTCCGGCCCCGGGAGGAGAGGAAGAAGTCGGCCTGTCCGTGCGTGCCGTGACGGGCCACCAGTTCCTCGTACTCCGTGGTGCGATGGACGATCACCGCCCGCGGGGCGAGACTCACGCCCGCTCCCCGTTCCCGAGCCTTGCGAGCAGCCCGGTCAGCACATCGGGTGAGACGGTCACGCTGTCGATGTGCGGCAGGTTCTCCGCGAGACGCGTCGCGGTGAGGGCGTTCAGCGTCGCGACGTCGGCGTCCGCGTGCACCCGCAGCCACGCCGCCTGCGCCTCGGCCCGTGCCTCACCGACCTCCCGTGCGGCGCGTGCCTCCGCCTCGCCGAGCGCCACGGTCCGCCGGGCCTCGGCCTCGGCCAGCCGTACGGAACGGGTGGCCTCCGCGTCGGCGAGCCGGACCGCGCGGGCGGCCTCGGCTTCGGCCAGCCGCACCGTCCGTGCGGCCTCCGCCTCGGCACGTACCGCGTCCGCCGCCGCCTGCTCCTGCGCCTCACGCCGTGCGTTGGTGCCACGCTGCTCGACCAACTGCTCCTCGCGACGGGCGAGTTCGATCCTGCTGGCCAGCTCGTTCTCGGCGATGGCGCGCTCCCGCTCCACGGCCACGGCCCGGCGTTCGTAGGTCGCCCGGTCCGCCTCCTGCTGGATCTGCTCGCGTGCCGGGGTGCGCAGTGCCCGCTCGACCTCGGGCTCCGGGCGCAGTGCCATGACCCGCACCGCGACCACTTCGATGCCGGTCGCGGGCAGTCGCGGCTCCGCCCCGAGACCGGCCGCCACCCGCTCGCGTACCGCCGCGACCCCGTCTGCCAGGGCCTCCGACAGCGGTGTGCGGGCGAGGACGTCCAGCGCGTGCTGCTGGGCCGTCTCGGTCAGCAGGGTCGAGAGGTGCTCCAGCGGCGCGCCCCGCCAGACTCCCGTGTCCGGATCGATGGAGAAGTCCAGCCGGGCCGCCGCGATGCCCGGGTCGCTGATCCGGTACGTGACCGTCGCCTGCACGGAGACGTCCTGGAAGTCGTGGGTGCGCGCGTGGAACGTCATCGCGAGTTCGCGGTCGTCCACGGGGATCTCGGAGAGCGCCGCGGTCAGCGAGCGGTACCAGAAGCTGAGCCCCGGCCCGTCGTGTACCAGGTGGCCTGCGCGGTGGTGCCGGATGTGCGCGGTCGGGACACCGCGCAGATGACGCCAGCCGAAGCGCCGTGTGATGTCGGCCATGATTCCATGCCCCCTCGTACCGGGAGCGCGAGAGCCCCCGTCCCCTTTTTCGTCATGACGACGATAATGGTCCGCGACATTATCGTCAAGATGACGAAAGGAATCGGTCCGGCTCGCCGTGAAGGACGGGTGAACCGGCATGTGAATGGTCAGGATGGAGTCATGGGATTCCAAGTCGACTCCGAGGCCGGGCGGCTGCGCCGCGTCATCCTGCACCGGCCCGATCTCGAGCTCAAAAGGCTCACCCCCAGCAACAAGGACGCGCTGCTCTTCGACGACGTGCTGTGGGTGCGTCGGGCGCGTGCCGAGCACGACGGGTTCGCCGACGTGCTGCGCGACCGCGGGGTCGTCGTCCATCTCTTCGGTGATCTGCTCACCGAGGTCCTCGAGGTCCCGGCGGCCAGGACCCTCGTGCTGGACCGGGTCTTCGACGAGAAGGAGTACGGACCGCTCGCGACCGACCATCTCCGTGCCGCCTTCGAGACGCTGCCCTCCGCCGAGCTCGCCGAGGCCCTCGTGGGCGGCATGACCAAGCGGGAGTTCCTCGACGTCCACCCGGAGCCGACCTCCGTGCGGTTCCATGTGATGGAACTCGACGACTTCCTCCTGCGCCCCCTTCCCAACCACCTGTTCACCCGGGACACCTCCGCGTGGATATACGACGGCGTGTCGATCAACGCCATGCGCTGGCCTGCGAGGCAGCGCGAGACGGTGCACTTCGAGGCGATCTACCGGCACCATCCGCTGTTCCGCAACGAGACCTTCCACCTCTGGTCCGAGGGGCAGGCCGACTACCCGTCCACCATCGAGGGCGGTGACGTGCTGGTCATCGGCAGTGGAGCCGTGCTCATCGGCATGAGCGAGCGGACCACGCCGCAGGCCGTCGAGATGCTGGCGCACAAGCTCTTCGCCGCCGGCTCGGCGCAGACCATCGTCGCGCTCGACATGCCCAAGCGGCGGGCGCTCATGCACCTGGACACGGTGATGACGATGGTCGACGGCGACACCTTCACCCAGTACGCGGGGCTCGGCATGCTCCGCTCGTACACCATCGAGCCCGGCGCCGGCGACAAGGAGCTCAAGGTCACGGATCATCCGCCGGAGCACATGCACCGGGCGATCGCCGCGGCGCTGGGCCTGAGTGAGATCCGGGTGCTCACCCCCACGCAGGACGTGCACTCGGCCGAGCGGGAGCAATGGGACGACGGATGCAACGTGCTGGCGGTCGAGCCCGGCGTGGTGGTGGCGTACGAGAGAAATGTGACGACCAACACCCATCTGCGGAAGCAGGGAATCGAAGTGATCGAGATCCCGGGGAGCGAGCTGGGGCGGGGAAGGGGCGGGCCCCGCTGTATGAGCTGTCCGGTCGAGAGGGATGCGGTGACCCGCTGATCGGGGGTCGCGCCCGGGGACCGGTCTTGTATAGAAATGTGAATCGTCGTATAGACTTCCATCCGCCCCCCTGATCCTTCTGCCTCGACCACCCTGGAGCGCCCCATGGCGACAGTCCCGAGCGCCCTCACCGGCCGCCACTTCCTCAAGGAGCTGGACTTCACCGCGCAGGAGTTCCGCAGCCTGGTCGAGCTGGCGGCCGAGCTCAAGGCGGCCAAGAAGGCGGGGGCCGAGACGCGCCGGCTGGCGGGCAGGAACATCGCCCTGGTCTTCGAGAAGACCTCGACGCGCACCCGGTGCGCCTTCGAGGTCGCGGCCGCCGACCAGGGCGCGCACACCACGTATCTCGACCCGTCCGGCTCGCAGATCGGGCACAAGGAGTCCGTGAAGGACACCGCCCGGGTGCTCGGCCGGATGTTCGACGCCATTCAGTACCGCGGGCATCGTCAGGGCGTGGTCGAGGAGCTGGCCGCGTTCGCCGGGGTCCCGGTCTACAACGGCCTGACCGACGAGTGGCACCCGACCCAGATGCTCGCCGACGTGCTCACCATGACCGAGCACTGCGACAAGCCGCTGGACGGGATCGCCTTCGCCTACCTGGGCGACGCCCGCTACAACATGGGCAACTCCTACCTCGTCACCGGCGCCCTGCTCGGCATGGACGTCCGTATCGTCGCGCCCAGGCTGCTGTGGCCCGACGACACGATCGTGGAGGTGGCGCAGCGGCTCGCCGCCGCCTCCGGAGCCCGCATCACGCTCACCGACGACGTGAAGGAGGGCGTGCGGGGAGTTGACTTCGTCGCCACCGACGTCTGGGTGTCCATGGGCGAGCCGAAGGAGGTCTGGGACGAGCGCATAGCGCTGCTCGGCCCGTACGCCGTGACCATGGACGTGCTGCGCGCCACGGGCAACGACGACGTGAAGTTCCTGCACTGCCTGCCGGCCTTCCACGACCTCGGCACCGACGTGGGCCGCGAGATCCACGAGCGCCACGGGCTCACCGAACTCGAGGTCACCGACGAGGTCTTCGAGTCCGAGCACTCGGTGGTCTTCGACGAGGCGGAGAACCGGATGCACACGATCAAGGCCGTCCTGGTGGCCACCCTCGCCTGACCTGCGTGCCCGCTGCCACAGCGGGTGCCGGGGAGCTTCCCGTACGATCCTCCTCGGCGGCCGGAACCACCCCTTCCGCAGCCGTCGCGCGACCTTCCCCGCACTCCCGGCACCCCGTTCGGCCTCGTTCGAGCGGTGGACCGCCGTGAGCGGGGACACCCCCACCGTCGCATCCGTACCACCGAAAGAGCACCACCCGTATGCCCGGCAGTCCTGCCAACCCGTTCCGCATCAAGTCCCCCGAGCTGCTCGTCGCCGAGTCCGGAGCCGATCTCTCCGGTCATGGCCTCAGACGCCACATGGGCCTGTTCCAGCTCGTCTGCTTCGGCGTCGGCGCGATCGTCGGCACCGGCATCTTCGTCGGCCTGTCCGACTCCGTCGCCCAGGCGGGCCCGGCCGTCGTCGTCTCGTTCGTGCTCGCCGCCCTCACCTGCGTCTTCACCGCGTTCGCGTTCGCCGAGCTGGGCGGTGCGATCCCGGTGTCCGGATCGTCGTACTCCTTCGCCTACGCGGGCCTCGGCGAGGGCACGGCCTTCCTCGTCGGCTGGTGCCTGCTGCTGGAGTACGGCGTGTCCGTCTCGGCCGTCGCGGTCGGCTGGAGCCAGTACGTCAACGAACTGCTGCACAGTCTTGTCGGATGGCAGCTGCCCCCGGTGCTCTCCGCCGGTCCCGGCGACGGCGGTGTGGTCAACCTCCCCGCCGTGATCGTCATCGCCCTGGCCGCGGTACTGCTCGTACGCGGTGTCCGTGAGAGCGCCCGGGCCACCGCCGCCATGGCCGTGCTCAAGCTCGCGATCCTGGTCGCCTTCTGCGCGATCGGGTTCACCGCCTTCCGGCACGGCAACCTGACCCCGTTCGCCCCGGCCGGGCTCGGCGGCATCGGTGCCGGCACCACCGCCGCCTTCTTCTCGTACATCGGGTTCGACGCGATCACCACCGCGGGCGAGGAGGCCAAGAACCCCCGCCGGAACATCCCCGTGGCGATCCTCGTCTGCCTCGGCCTGGTGACGCTGCTGTACTGCGCGGTCGCGCTCGCCGCGATCGGCGCCACCGGCGGTCCCGAGGTGGGCGGCCGGCCCGCGGCGCTGTCGTACGTCGTCAACCAGGTCACCGGCTCCACCCTCGGGGGCGGTGTCATCGCCTTCGGCGCGGTCGTCGCCATCGCCTCGGTCGTCCTCGCCGTGATGTACGGGCAGACCCGCATCCTGCTGTCGATGTCCCGCGACGGGCTCGTCCCGCGTGTCTTCGAGCGCGTCTCGCCGAAGACCTCGACGCCGGTCTCCGGCACCCTCGTCGTGGCGGCGGTCTTCGCGGTCCCGGCGGCCTTCTCCTCGCTGGACGCGGTCGTCAACCTGTGCACCATCGGCACCCTCGCCACGATGGCCGTGGTCAATGTCGTGGTGATCGTCCTGCGCCGCCGCGAGCCGGGCCTCGCCCGCAGCTTCCGTGTGCCGCTCTACCCCGTGGTACCGCTGCTCGGGGTCGGCTTCTGCGGTTACCTGATGTACGAGACGGGCTGGACGACGTGGGTGCAGTTCGCCGCGTTCCTGGCGGCCGGGTGCCTGGTGTACGCGTTCTACGGGCGCCGGCACTCCAGGGCGGCGACCGGAGCCGTCACGCCGGACGCCACTGCCGTGGAACGACAGGCAGTCTGAACCACACCGCCTTGCCGGACTCGGTGGGGCGGTGACCGCAGGACGAGCTGAGGCTGCGGATCAGCAGCAGCCCGCGCCCGTGCTCCTGCCAGGGGTCGCATGGCTCGACGGCCGGACGGGTCAGATCGCCGGGCGGGGCCGGGTCCGGGTCGTGCACCTCGACCTTGCAGCCGTTCGGCAGCAACTCGACGACCAGCTCGATCGGCCCGTCACCCGCGGCGTGCTCCAGGGCGTTCGCCACCAGCTCGGCGGTGAGCAGCTCCGCGGTGTCGCTGTCCGCCGTCGCGGGCAGCTCCGCCAGAGCCGTGCGCACCAGGGCACGGGCGACGGGCACGGCTGCGGCGGTGTGCGGCAGCGCGACACGCCAGGAGGCGGAAGCGGGAGGTTCGTACACGGCGGGTCCGTTCATGGCGCAGGTCGTCCTGCTTTCAAACAAGAGGCATGGTACGGCGCGCCCCCTGCGGGGCGGTCGGCGGGTTTCGCCCGAAGACTGCGTCGGCCTCGGCTTCGTGCTGCGTACCCAGGGCAAGGGCGCCGTATGGCACGCCCGGGTCCGTCGTTACCGGTCTGTCGACGACGTGTGACGGGAGGCCGTGCGGCTGTCACACATCGGGCGGTGTCCGCCCCCGCACGACCGCCGTGCGGTGCGTGGCGTCGGCCGGCCCGCTTGTATCGCGTGCTCGTGACGACAGTCACGAACAAGTGATAAATTCGTCACAGGCCATCAGTGCAGTCAGCCGCCCCGCCCGAGGAGGCCGCACGCCATGAGTCCGTTCACCGGTTCCGCCGTCCGCACCTCCGACTGGCGCCACCTCCGCTGCGACCATGCGGACGGAGTGGCCACCGTCACCCTCGCCCGGCCCGAGAAACTCAACGCGCTCACCTTCGGCGCCTACGCCGACCTGCGCGACCTGCTCGCCGAGCTGTCCCGGGAGAGAACCGTGCGGGCCCTGGTGCTGGCGGGCGAGGGGCGCGGCTTCTGCTCGGGCGGCGATGTCGACGAGATCATCGGCGCCACCCTGTCCATGGACACCGCCCAGCTGCTCGACTTCAACCGCATGACGGGACAGGTGGTCCGGGCCATCCGGGAATGCCCGTTCCCGGTGATCGCGGCGGTGCACGGGGTGGCCGCGGGCGCCGGTGCGGTCCTCGCGCTGGCCGCGGACTTCCGGGTGGCGGACCCGTCCGCCCGTTTCGCGTTCCTCTTCACCCGCGTCGGGCTGTCCGGCGGTGACATGGGCGCCGCCTATCTCCTGCCGAGGGTCGTCGGGCTCGGCCGTGCGACCCGCCTGCTGATGCTGGGCGAGTCGGTGCGGGCCCCCGAGGCGGAGCGGATCGGACTGATCAGCGAGCTGACCGACGAGGGCCGCGCCGACGAGGCCGCGCAGACGCTGGCCCGCAGACTCGCCGACGGTCCGGCGCTCGCCCACGCCCAGACCAAGGCGCTGCTGACGGCCGAGCTGGACATGCCACTCGCCGCGTCCGTCGAACTGGACGCCTCGACGCAGGCGCTGCTGATGAACGGCGAGGACTACGCCGAGTTCCACGCGGCCTTCACGGAGAAGCGGCCGCCGAAATGGCGGGGGAGGTAGCCATGGCGGCGGGACACGCGGCCGGGCCGACGACGGATCCCGGCTTCGACGGCAGGTCCGGCGTCACGCGGAGAGCGGAGCCGGGCGGTGAGGCGCGCTCGGCCGGCCGGCAGGCGCTGCGCGTCGCCGTCATCGGCGGGGGCCCCGGCGGGTTGTACGCGGCTGCCCTCCTCAAGCGTCTTGACCCGGCCCGGGAGGTCACCGTCTGGGAGCGCAACGCCCCCGACGACACCTTCGGCTTCGGTGTCGTCCTGTCCGACGAGACCCTCGGCGGCATCGAGCACGCCGATCCCGTCGTCTACGCGGCGCTGAAGGACGAGTTTGTACGCTGGGACGACATCGACATCGTCCACCGGGGTGTCCGCCACACCTCCGGAGGTCATGGGTTCGCCGCCCTGGGCAGGCGGCGGCTCCTGCAGATCCTGCACGAGCGGTGCCGCTCCCTCGGCGTCGCCCTGCGTTTCGGCACCGAGGCCCCGCATCCCGAGCGGCTCTCGGAGTCGTACGACCTGGTGATCGCCGCCGACGGGGTGCGCAGCGGCACACGCGAGGCGTACGCCGAGGTGTTCCGGCCCTCCGTCGAGGAGCACCGCTGCCGCTACATCTGGCTCGCCGCGGACTTCGCCTTCGACGCCTTCCGCTTCGAGATCGCCGAGACCGAGCACGGCGTGATGCAGTTGCACGGCTACCCCTTCTCGGCCGACGCCTCCACGGTGATCGTGGAGATGCGCGAGGAGGTGTGGCGGGCGGCGGGGTTCGGGGAGCTGGACACGGCCGAGACCGTCGAGCGCTGCGCCAAGATCTTCGCGGACGCGCTCCAGGGCATGCCCCTGCGCTCCAACCGCTCCACATGGACCACCTTCCGCACGTTCGTCAACGAACGCTGGTCGCACGGCAACCTGGTCCTCATCGGCGACGCCGCGCACACGGCCCACTTCTCGATCGGCTCCGGCACGAAGCTGGCCGTCGAGGACGCACTCGCCCTGGTCGCATGCCTGGAGGAGCACACCTCGCTGCGGGAGGCCCTGGTGGCCTACGAGCAGGAGCGGCGCCCCGTCGTCGCCTCCACCCAGCGCGCGGCACGGGCCAGCCTGGAGTGGTTCGAGAACCTCGGGCTCTACCTCGGCCAGCCCGGCCGGCAGTTCGCCTTCAACCTGCTCACCCGCAGCCGCCGGGTCACCCACGAAAATCTCCGGCTGCGCGACGCGCACTTCACCGAGGCGGTGGAGCGGGACTTCGGCTGCCCGCCGGGCACGCCCCCGATGTTCACCCCCTTGCGGCTGCGCGGGCTGACCCTGCGCAACCGGGTCGTGGTCTCGCCGATGGACATGTACTCGGCCGAGGACGGTGTGCCGGGCGACTTCCATCTGGTCCATCTGGGCGCACGGGCTCTGGGCGGAGCAGGCCTGGTCATGACCGAGATGGTGTGCGTGAGCGCCGAGGGCCGGATCACTCCCGGCTGCGCCGGGCTCTACACCGGGCGCCAGGGCGAGGCGTGGCGGCGGATCACCGACTTCGTGCACGGTCGGTCGCCGGGAACCGCGATCGGTGTGCAGCTCGGCCACAGCGGCCGCAAGGGCTCCACCAAGCTGATGTGGGAGGGCATGGACGAGCCCCTGGAGGCGGGCAACTGGCCGCTCGTGGCGGCCTCCCCGATCCGCTACAAGCCCGGGAGCCAGACGCCCCGCGAGCTGTCCCGCGCCCAGCTGACCGACGTCCGCGAGCAGTTCGTGGCCGCCGCCTGGCGGGCCGCCCGCAGCTCGTTCGACCTGCTCGAGCTCCACTGCGCCCACGGCTACCTGCTGTCCGGCTTCCTGTCTCCGCTCACCAACCACCGGACCGACGCCTACGGAGGCACGCTCGCCAAGCGGCTCCGCTTCCCGCTGGAGGTGTTCGACGCCGTGCGGTCGGTGTGGCCCGAGGAGCGGCCGATGACCGTACGGATCTCCGCCACGGACTGGGCCGAGGGAGGCACCACGGCCGAGGAGTCCGTCGAGATCGCCCGCGCCTTCGCCGCGCACGGCGCCGACGCGATCGACGTGTCGACGGGACAGGTGGTGGACGAGGAACGGCCGGCGTTCGGGCGTTCGTACCAGACGCCGTACGCCGACCGGATCCGCCAGGAGATCGGCATCCCCGTGATCGCGGTGGGCGCGATCTCGTCCTGGGACGACGTCAACTCGCTGATCCTGGCCGGACGCGCGGATCTGTGCGCCCTGGCCCGGCCGCATCTGTACGACCCGCACTGGACGCTGCACGCGGCGGCCGAGCAGGAGTACAGCGGGCCCGGCGTGAGCTGGCCGGCGCCCTACAGGGCGGGCAGCCGGCGCCCCCAGACGGGACGCACGGACGCGCCCAGGCCACGGCTCACCCTGGACGGTTGACCACCGCCGTGGCCGCGGCGGAGCGAGCGCGAGTGAACTGGTGGGTCGTGCCCGGTGAACGCGGTCACACCCCCGCGAAGACCGCCCCGGCGTCCCGGAGCCGCTCGTGCAGTGCCCGGAACACCGCGGCCGAGCGCACGCCCGGCCAGTCCGCCGGCAGCAGTTCGGCGGGCAGTCCAGGGTCGGCGTAGGGCAGATGGCGCCAGGAGTCCAGGGCGAGCAGATAGTCGCGGTAGGCCTCCTGGTGCGGGGTGTCCGCGCGGGCCTCCCAGCCGTGCAGCACGGGTGCGTGGTGGTCCAGGAACGTCTCGTGCTGCTTGGCGATCGAGGCCAGGTCCCACCAGCGCGCCACCGACTCCGCGGTCGCGGCGAAGCCCAGGTGCTCGCCGCGGAAGAAGTCCACGTAGGGGTCGAGACGGAGCCGTTCCAGCGTGTGCCGGGTCTCCTCGTACAGGCGTGCAGGGGCGATCCACACCCCGGGAGCGGCGGTGCCGAAGCCGAGGCCGGCCAGGCGCGAGCGCAGCAGATGCCGCTTCTGCCGTTCCGACTCGGGCACCGAGAACACCGCGAGCACCCAGCCCTCGTCCTTCGGCGGGGTGCTCGCGTACACGCGCCGGTCGCCGTCGTCGAGCAGTTGCCGAGCCTCCGGAGACAGGGCGTACCCGGCCGCGCCCGCCGCCGTGCGGGCCGGCACGAGCAGACCGCGCCGCTTGAGCCGCGAGACCGACGAGCGTACGGAAGGGGCGTCCACGTCGACCGCGGCGAGCAGTCTGATCAGCTCCGCCACCGGCACCGGGCCGGGGGAGAAGCGGCCGTAGGCGCCGTAGAACGTGACGATGAGGGACCGGGGAGCGTGCTGATCGGACACGTTGATCACTCTAGGGCGTTCGCGTCACTCATGATCACCTTCCAGGGGCAGGGAGACGGCACCGGCGACGACGTCGGCGCCGGTGCCCGCCTCCGCGGTGAGGTGCGTGCGCAGCCGGAAGCGCTGGAGCTTGCCCGTCGCGGTGCGCGGCAGCGCGTCCAGGAAGACGAACTCGCGGGGGCACTTGTACGGCGCCAGTTCCGACTTGAGGAACGTGCGGAGCTCCTCCGGGTCGCGGGGCGCCCCCGCTCTGAGCACCGTGTACGCGACCACGACCTGCCCGCGGTCCTCGTCGGGCCGGCCCACCACCGCCGTCTCGACCACGTCGGGATGGCGCAGCAGGGCGTCCTCGACCTCGGGCCCGGCGATGTTGTACCCGGCGGAAATGATCATGTCGTCGGCCCGGGCCACATAACGGAAGTAGCCGTCGGGGTCGCGGACGTAGGTGTCCCCGGTGATGTTCCAGCCGTCCCGCACGTAACTGCGCTGCCGCGGATCGGCGAGATAGCGGCAGCCCACGGGGCCGCGGACGGCGAGCAGCCCCGGTTCGCCGTCGGGCACGGGAACGCCGTTCGCGTCCTGTATCCGTGCCTGCCAGCCCGGTACCGGCACCCCGGTGGTTCCCGGGCGGATCCGGTCGTCCGCGGCGGAGATGAAGATGTGCAGCAGTTCCGTGGCGCCGATGCCGTTGATGACGCGCAGTCCGGTGCGCTCGAACCAGGCGTGCCAGGTGGCCGCGGGCAGGTTCTCGCCCGCCGACACGCACCGCCGCAGCGAGGTGACGTCGTACCCGTCCAGCTCGTCGAGCATCGCGCGGTAGGCGGTCGGGGCGGTGAACAGCACGGAGACGCGGTGTTCGGCGATCGCGGGCAGCAACTGCCTGGGGCCCGCCTGCTCGAGCAGCAGGGCGCTCGCCCCGGCCCGCAGCGGGAAGACGACGAGCCCGCCGAGCCCGAAGGTGAAGCCGAGCGGGGGACTGCCCGCGAAGACGTCGTCGGGGTGCGGCCGCAGTACGTGCCGCGAGAAGGTGTCCGCGACGGCGAGCACATCGCGGTGGAAGTGCATGCAGCCCTTCGGACGGCCCGTGGTGCCCGAGGTGAAGGCGATCAGCGCCACGTCGTCGGCCGCCGTGTCCACGGGTGCGAACGGTTCCTCGGAGGTGGGAAGGCGCAGCAGGTCGTCGGGGGAGCCGCCGCCGTAGGCGGTGATGTTCAGCCCGGGGATGCCCGCGTTCACCAGGTCGTCGAGCGAGCGCGCGTCGCACAGGGCGTGCCCGACCCGGGCGATCTCGCACATCGTGCGCAGCTCGTGCGGACGCTGCTGGGCGAGCACGGTGACGGCGACCGCACCCGCCTTGAGCACCGCCAGCCAGCAGGCGGCCAGCCCCGGGGAGGTGGGGCCGCGCAGCAGGACGCGGTTGCCGGGGACCACGCCGAGCCGGGAGGTGAGCACATGCGCGATCCGGTCCACGCGGGTGCGGAGCTCGCCGTACGTCCACACCCCGCCGTCCGCCGTGTGGAAGGCGGGGCGCTCGGGTGCGGGGCCGGCGAGCAGTTCCGCGGCGGCGTTGAGTCGTTCGGGGTAGTGCAGCTCCGGCAGGTCGAAGCGGAGTTCGGGCCACTCGTCCCGTGGCGGCAGGTGGTCGCGGGCGAAGGTGTCGCGGTGGGCGGTGCGGGTGGGGCTCGTACGGGTCAAGGCGCCCTCCCGGTCGGTACCGGTCCCGGTGGCCGTGGCGCTCGTGGCGTCCCTGTGGTCCAAGGCGGTTCGCCCCCTTGTCGTGGTGGGCTCGCGCATCGAGCGTATCGTGTTGGTGACGACAGTCAACGGTCCGCGATACGGTCGGGTTGGGCAGCCCGCCCGACCCGGTACGCCGTCAGGGAGAGGGGACCGGCAATGACCGCATTCTCGCTCGATCCGGCACAGACCGCCTGGCGCGCGGAACTGCGCGGCTGGGCGGAGCAGCGGCTTCGCCCACTGGCGGAGAAGGGCGAGCCCGGCCACGTCAACCGCGCGCTCGTCGTCGAACTCGGCCGACTCGGGCTGCTGGACCGCCTGTTCAGCTCCGGCGCGCTCGACCTGTGCCTGATGCGGGAGTCCCTCGCCTACGCCTGCACGGAGGCCGAGACGGCGCTCGCTCTCCAGGGACTCGGCGCCCATCCGGTGTACGCCCACGGCACAGGGGCCCAGCACGACCGCTGGCTTCCCGGCGTCCGGTCCGGCACCACGGTCGCCGCCTTCGCCCTGACCGAGCCCGACGCCGGCTCGGACGCGGCCGCACTGACCCTGACCGCCGAGCCCGACCCCGCGGACGGCTGGCGGCTCACCGGCGAGAAGTGCTGGATCTCCAACGCCCCCGAGGCCGACTTCTACACCGTCTTCGCGCGCACCACGCCCGGTTCCGGCGCCCGTGGAGTGACCGCCTTCCTCGTGCCCGCCGACCGTCCCGGACTGACCGGCAGCCCGCTCGACATGCTCTCGCCGCACCCCATCGGCACTCTCGGCTTCGACTCCGTGCCCGTGACCGCGGACGACGTCATCGGCGAACCCGACCGCGGCTTCCGGGTCGCCATGAGCACCCTCAACCTGTTCCGGCCCAGCGTCGGCGCCTTCGCGGTCGGCATGGCCCAGGCGGCCCTGGACGCCACGCTCGCCCACACGGCCGGACGGGACGCCTTCGGCGGCAAGCTGAAGGACCTCCAGGCCGTCTCCCATCAGGTCGCCGAGATGGCCCTGCGCACCGAGGCGGCACGGCTCATGGTCTACGCGGCGGCGTCGGCGTACGACGAAGGCTCCCCCGACGTCCCGCGCCGGGCCGCCATGGCCAAACTGCTCGCCACCGAAACCGCGCAGTACGTCGTCGACGCGGCCGTCCAGTTGCACGGGGCGCGCGCCCTGCGCCGCGGCCACCTTCTCGAACACCTCTACCGGGAGGTGCGCGCGCCGAGGATCTACGAAGGCGCCAGCGAGGTGCAGCGCGGCATCATCGCCAAGGAGTTGTACGCCACCGTGGAGGCCCCGTGACCACCGAGCGCAGCGTCCCGCCCGATCTGTCGCGCCTCAATCCGCCCGCTCTGTCCCCGTCCTCGGGCTTCTCCCACGCCGTCGTCGCCACCGGGTCCCGGGTGGTGTTCCTGGCGGGCCAGACCGCTCTCGACACGGACGGGAAGGTGGTCGGCGCCTCGCTCCCCGAGCAGTTCGAGCGGGCGCTCGCGAATCTGCTCACCGCGCTGCGGGCCGCCGGCGGCACACCCGCCGACCTGGCCCGCGTCACCGTCTACGCCACCGACGTTGCGGACTACCGGGCCCGCGCCCACGAGCTGGGCGGCATCTGGCGGAGGCTCGCGGGCCGCGACTACCCGGCGATGGCCGTCGTGGGGACCACCCGTCTGTGGGACGAGGAGGCCCTGGTGGAACTGGACGGCTTCGCCGTGCTCCCCTAGCCGCGGCGACCGGGGGAGTCCGTCGCCGCGAGGAGCGGGACCGCGTCAGGCCGCCATGGCCAGCGGTCCCATCGGCACGCGACGCGGGGCGACCACGCTGCCGTCCGGGAGCAGTTCCCCGCTGTCGTCGAAGACGATCACGCCGTTGCAGAGCAGGGTCCAGCCCTGTTCAGGACGGGCGGCGACGACGTGTGGTGCGATGGTGTCGGACGCCGGGCACGAAGGCTGGTGGGAACACATGGCGCACCTCCGGGTGAGGTTCGGGCGGCCGGTTGTCGCCCCCTCGTCCTAGACCATGCTCCGCCTGTGAAGCCACCGGAAGCATCGGCCGACAAGCGTGACACCATGCGGACAACTCTCGGACACATCGCGGACGGTCGGGGCGGACTCGCCACGAAGGGGTGAAGATCACGCACCCCGGCTAGGCCTCCCGGTACCTGTGGAACCCCCCATTCCAGGAGGTGTTCCATGTTCGTGCGCCAGGTCGTCGGGGTGGTCTTCGGCGCCGCCCTGCTCCTGTCCGCCGCCCCCGCCGCCGGTGCCCAGACCGGACGGCACGAGGAGCTGACGATCCACCGTATCGGCCACCTCAGGGCCGACGGCACGCTCACCCTGTCCGGCACCTACCGCTGTCACGGTGGGGGTGGCCCGGTCTTCATCTCCTCCTCCGTCTCCCAGGGCGACTCCCGCGTCAGCCACGGAGTCGGGGGCACCCTCGCGCTGTGCGACGGGGCCGAGCACCGCTGGACCAACTCCGAGAGGCGCCGGGGCGCCTACCACTCGGGCCGGGCGCACGTGGGGGCCGCCCTGCTGGAGCTGCGCGCGACCGGCCTCCCGCTGCCCACGTTCCACGCGGTACGGCAGCGGGAGGTCAGGCTGGTCGCGGACTAGCGCCCGTCGTCCGCATCATGTCGGCGTCACGGGGCGACCGAATGGCGCGGTCCCTCCCGGCCGACCCGATCCAGACGACAGACCCTGGGGCTCAGATGTTCCGGAACGTCTCGATCTGCGCGCCGACCGAGTTGAGCCGTTCGGCCAGCTCCTCGTAGCCGCGGTTGATCACGTACACGTTGCGCAGCACGGACGTGCCCTCGGCCGCCATCATCGCCAGCAGCACGACCACGGCGGGCCGCAGCGCCGGCGGGCACATCATCTCGGCGGCCCGCCAGCGGGTCGGGCCCTCGACCAGCACCCGGTGGGGGTCCAGGAGCTGGAGGCGGCCGCCGAGGCGGTTGAGGTCCGTCAGATAGATCGCCCGGTTGTCGTACACCCAGTCGTGGATCAGCGTCTTGCCCTGGGCGGCGGCGGCGATGGCGGCGAAGAACGGAACGTTGTCGATGTTGAGGCCGGGGAAGGGCATGGGGTGGATCTTGTCGATCGGCGCCTCCAGCTTGGAGGGCCGCACGGTCAGGTCCACCAGCCGGGTACGGCCGTTGTCGGCGACGTACTCGGGCGTGCGGTCGTGGTCGAGGCCCATCTCCTCGAGCACCGCGAGCTCGATCTCGAGGAACTCGATCGGGACCCGGCGCACCGTCAGCTCGGACTCGGTCACGACCGCGGCCGCCAGCAGGCTCATCGCCTCGACCGGGTCCTCGGAGGGGGAGTAGTCGACGTCGACGTCGATGTTCGGCACACCGTGCACCGTGAGCGTGGTGGTGCCGATGCCCTCGACCTCGACGCCGAGCGCCTCGAGGAAGAAGCAGAGGTCCTGGACCATGTAGTTCGAGGACGCGTTGCGGATGACCGTGACCCCGTTGTGGCGGGCGGCGGCGAGCAGGGCGTTCTCGGTCACGGTGTCACCGCGCTCGGTCAGCACGATCGCCCGGTCGGGCGAGACGGACCGGTCCACCACCGCGTGGTAGTGCCCTTCGGTGGCGGTGACGTCGAGGCCGAACCGGCGCAGAGCGATCATGTGCGGCTCGACGGTTCGTGTGCCCAGGTCGCAGCCGCCCGCGTACGGCAGCCTGAAGCGGTCCATGCGGTGCAGCAGCGGACCGAGGAACATGATGATGGAGCGCGTACGGCGGGCGGCCGCGGCGTCGATGGAGTCCATCTCGAGGTCGGCCGGGGGCACGATCTCCAGGTCGACGCCGTCGTTGATCCAGCGGGTGCGCACCCCGATCGACCCGAGGACCTCGAGGAGGCGGTACACCTCCTCGATCCGGGCGACCCGGCGCAGCACCGTGCGCCCCTTGTTGAGCAGTGAGGCGCACAGCAGCGCCACGCAGGCGTTCTTGCTCGTCTTCACGTCGATGGCGCCCGAGAGCCGGCGACCGCCGACCACTCGCAGATGCATGGGGCCCGCGTAGCCGAGGGACACGATCTCGCTGTCCAGGGCTTCACCGATTCGGGCGATCATCTCAAGACTGAGGTTCTGATTGCCCCGCTCGATGCGGTTGACAGCACTCTGGCTGGTGCCTAGCGCCTCGGCGAGCTGCGTCTGAGTCCAGCCACGGTGCTGCCGGGCGTCACGGATGAGCTTGCCGATGCGTACGAGGTAGTCGTCTGACATGAGGCCGAGGTTATCTCAGATATGAGATTGCGCCTCTTGGGGGGTCTGTTCGGGTGAGTGACCGTCAGTGACCCTTGGTGGAGCGGGTGCGACGCCATCCGAAAGGACCGGGCAGATCCATGGATGTCGTACGACGTCCCGAACTGCTGCGTGTATGGCGCGGGCCGTGCTTGCCGCCCGTGGTGATGGACCACGAGCGCTTGTTGATGTTCAGACGCACCCCGGGCAGGATCCGGAAACTCTTGCGGAACGTGAGGGGCATGCGACGTCTCCCTTCGATTGCCGGTGAACGTCGCATACCCCGGCTCCGCGCATTGATGACACCGCGGCGGCGCGCTCGCCGGGCACGCCCGGAGGCTGCCCTCGGTCGGCACCGTGCGGGCGCGCCGCGGGGCGCGGTGGCGGGATCGGGCCGGGCCGGGCATGACCATCCCGGCCCCATGTACTAGAGTTATCTCGACATCGAGATATCTGCCGAGGCGCACCGCAGCCCCGGGCTTGGTAAGGGTTACCTAACTTAGCCTTACCTTAGCGGATCGGCCAGGCCGTCGTGGCGGCAGGATGCGGTGGTACGCGCACATCAATGAAGGAGACTGTCGTGTCGGCGAACAGCTTCGACGCCCGCAGCACGCTGCAGGTGGGCGACGAGTCGTACGAGATCTTCCGGCTGGACAAGGTGGAGGGCGCGGCCCGCCTGCCGTACAGCCTCAAGGTCCTGCTGGAGAACCTGCTCCGCACCGAGGACGGCGCGAACATCACCGCCGACCACATTCGCGCCCTCGGCAACTGGGACTCCCAGGCCCAGCCGTCGCAGGAGATCCAGTTCACGCCGGCCCGCGTGATCATGCAGGACTTCACCGGTGTTCCGTGTGTCGTCGACCTCGCCACCATGCGTGAGGCCGTCAAGGAGCTCGGCGGCGACCCGGCGAAGATCAACCCGCTGGCCCCGGCCGAGCTGGTCATCGACCACTCCGTCATCGCCGACAAGTTCGGCACGAACGACGCCTTCCAGCAGAACGTCGAGCTGGAGTACGGCCGCAACAAGGAGCGCTACCAGTTCCTGCGCTGGGGCCAGACCGCCTTCGACGAGTTCAAGGTCGTCCCGCCGGGCACCGGCATCGTCCACCAGGTGAACATCGAGCACCTGGCCCGCACGGTCATGGTCCGCGGTGGCCAGGCGTACCCCGACACCCTCGTCGGCACCGACTCGCACACCACCATGGTCAACGGCCTCGGTGTCCTCGGCTGGGGCGTCGGCGGTATCGAGGCCGAGGCCGCGATGCTCGGCCAGCCGGTCTCCATGCTCATCCCGCGCGTCGTGGGCTTCAAGCTCACCGGTGAGCTGCAGCCCGGCACCACCGCCACCGACCTGGTGCTCACGATCACCGAGATGCTGCGCAAGCACGGTGTCGTCGGCAAGTTCGTCGAGTTCTACGGTGAGGGTGTGGCCGCCACCTCCCTCGCCAACCGCGCCACCATCGGCAACATGTCGCCGGAGTTCGGCTCCACCGCCGCGATCTTCCCGATCGACGACGAGACGCTGAACTACCTGCGCCTGACCGGCCGTTCCGACCAGCAGGTCGCGCTCGTCGAGGCCTACGCCAAGGAGCAGGGCCTCTGGCTGGACCCGAAGGCCGAGCCGGACTTCTCCGAGAAGCTCGAGCTGGACCTGTCCACCGTCGTTCCCTCCATCGCCGGCCCGAAGCGCCCGCAGGACCGTATCGTCCTGGCGGGGGCCGCCGAGCAGTTCAAGGTCGACGTCCGCAACTACGTCGACACCGCCGACGAGGCGGGCAAGGAGTCCTTCCCGGCCTCCGACGCCCCGGCCTCCTCCAACGGCGTCCCGACGAACCCGGTCCAGGTCACCGCCCCCGACGGCACGACCTACACCCTCGACCACGGTGCGGTGACGGTCGCGGCCATCACCTCCTGCACCAACACCTCGAACCCGTACGTCATGGTCGCCGCCGCCCTGGTGGCGAAGAAGGCGGTCGAGAAGGGCCTGACCCGCAAGCCGTGGGTCAAGACCACCCTCGCCCCGGGCTCGAAGGTCGTCACCGACTACTTCGACAAGGCGGGTCTGACCCCGTACCTCGACAAGGTCGGCTTCAACCTGGTCGGCTACGGCTGCACCACCTGCATCGGCAACTCCGGCCCGCTGCCGGAGGAGGTCTCCAAGGCCGTCAACGACCACGACCTCGCGGTCACCTCGGTGCTGTCCGGCAACCGCAACTTCGAGGGCCGGATCAACCCCGACGTCAAGATGAACTACCTGGCGTCCCCGCCGCTGGTCGTCGCGTACGCCCTCGCGGGCTCCATGAAGGTGGACATCACCAAGGACGCCCTCGGCACCGACCAGGACGGCAACCCGGTCCACCTCGCGGACATCTGGCCGTCCGAGGCCGAGGTCAACGACGTCGTGGCCAACGCCATCGGCGAGGACATGTTCAACAAGTCCTACCGGGACGTCTTCGCCGGTGACGCCCAGTGGCAGGCGCTGCCGATCCCCACCGGCAACACCTTCGAGTGGGACGCGGAGTCGACCTACGTCCGCAAGCCCCCGTACTTCGAGGGCATGCAGATGGAGCCGGCCCCGGTCACCGACATCGCCGGTGCCCGTGTCCTCGCGAAGCTGGGCGACTCGGTCACCACCGACCACATCTCCCCGGCCGGTGCGATCAAGGCCGACACCCCGGCGGGCAAGTACCTCACCGGGCACGGTGTGGAGCGCCGCGACTTCAACAGCTACGGCTCGCGCCGCGGCAACCACGAGGTCATGATCCGCGGCACGTTCGCCAACATCCGCCTGCGCAACCAGATCGCGCCGGGCACCGAGGGCGGCTACACCCGCGACTTCACCCAGGCCGACGCGCCGGTGTCGTTCATCTACGACGCCTCGCGCAACTACATCGAGCAGGGCATCCCGCTGGTCGTCCTGGCCGGCAAGGAGTACGGCTCCGGCTCGTCCCGCGACTGGGCCGCCAAGGGCACCGCGCTGCTCGGTGTGAAGGCCGTCGTCGCCGAGTCCTACGAGCGCATCCACCGTTCGAACCTCATCGGCATGGGCGTCCTGCCGCTCCAGTTCCCGGAGGGCCAGAGCGCCGAGTCCCTCGGTCTGACCGGCGAGGAGACCTTCTCCATCGCGGGTGTCACCGAGCTGAACGACGGCACCACGCCGCGCACCGTCAAGGTCACCACCGACACCGGTGCCGAGTTCGACGCGGTCGTCCGCATCGACACCCCCGGTGAGGCCGACTACTACCGCAACGGCGGCATCATGCAGTATGTGCTGCGCAACCTGATCCGCAAGTAGGCGGACCGGCAAGGTCATCGGGCCGCAACTCCGGCAACGGGGTTGCGGCCCTGCGCCGTTCCGGCGGGGGTACGCGGAGCCCCGCGCGGGCGCCGCGCGCTCGGCGCGGTCCGATCCCCTGCTCTAGATCCATCCCGCGGCCTGGGCGATCGCGAACGGCGCGGGGACCAGGGCCGACATGCCGAGCCACAGGTTGAGCGGCCTGCCCTCCTGCCACGGCATCAGGACGTCCACCACCAGGATCATGCCGAGGACGAAGGCGCCGCCCAGCACCGCGCCCAGCGTCATCCCGACCGCCTGGTCCGGCGAAACCTTGACGCAGCCGAACCCGTCGGTGCAGGAGATCAGCGCGTATCTGGTCAGCAGCCACCGCAGGCACACGCCCGGGAGGATGGCGGCAAGTCCGATCAGGAGGTTCGCCACCGCGGCCGCCCACCAGGAAACGGCGGTGCCCGCTCTGCGGCCACCGTCCGTAGCGGAACCGTGCACAGCTTGCCCTCTCCCAGTTCACCGCGCTCGTACAGGTAGATGACCAGGGGAGCACTCCGGTTGCCCTGTGCGCCCCCTGGAGCGGCGAACACCGCTCCCACGAGTGACGCCGGGCGGCTTCGGACCGGACTCGGGTTGCCGTCGCACCGTCGTCCGGACGCAGGGCGAGGGGTGGATGGGGTGACCGCGTCCGGGTCGCGCACGAGGGAGCGGCGCGTCAGGAGTTGACGAGGCTTCCGCGACCGCACGTCGGGTACGCCCGCGCGACAGGCGCGGTGGGGCACTCCGGGCGGACCGGGTGGCCGGTGTGTGAGCCACCCGGTCCGCGAGCCGGGCCGGCCCGGGGGAGGGAGCCGGACCAGGTGATGCGTGGCTGGTGTGCGCCCTGATGGCGACAACGTTGTCCGACTGGTCTGTACATGACTGTACCGCCCCAATGGACAACGATGTCAAGGCTGTTCACCCGCAAGGCTGATTCGGCGGCACCCGTCCGCGCACGGGCGGGGCGCAGAAGGGCGGGCGCGGAGGAAACTCCGCGCCCGCCCTGTCCCGTGTGCGGCGGGTCAGGCCGTCAGGCCAGCAACTCCACCTCCGCCAGGGTCGCCTGACCGCTCAGGACCAGGCGGTAGTGCGTGTAGGAGCCGGTGTCCGGGATCGAGAACGCCCTCGTCTGCCGGTCCCATGCGAAGGATTCGCCCGAGCGCCGGTCGAGCGTCGTCCACTGCGTGCCGTCCCTGGACGCCTGAAGGGTCCAGCCCGTGGGCGCCTTCGTGTGGTCCGCCGGGGACGTCAGGGTGTACTGCACCGCCCTGGCGGACTCCGCGACGGGCAGGTCCACGCTCGTCACGGCGCCCTCCGTCGCCGAGGTGTTGTCGAAGAGCGCTCCGTCACCCTTGATCACGTCGGCACGGGGCGAGGGGACCTTGTCGTCCTGGGTGATCGACACCGGCGCCGCCGTCTTCCCGGTGCCCCAGGAAGAGGGCCGGGCACCCATGTCGAAGTCCAGCACCCCGCCCTTGGCCAGCAGGCTGTGCGGCAGCGACGTCGACGTCCACGCCTTGCCGTTCACCTTCACGCCCTGGACGTACACATTGCGGCTGCTGTTCTTCGGCGCCCTGATCACCAGGTCCTTGCCGTTCTCCAGGTGCACCGTCGCCCTGGTGAACAGCGGCGACCCGATGGCGTACTCGCCGCTGCCCATCACCAGCGGGTAGAAGCCCAGCGCCGAGAACACGTACCAGGCCGACTGCTCGCCGTTGTCCTCGTCGCCGTGGTACCCCTGGCCGATCCCGCTGCCGGTGTACAGGCGGGAGAGGACCTCACGGGCCTTCGCCTGCGCCTTCCATGGTTCGCCCGCCGCGTCGTACATGTAGATCACGTGGTGGGCGACCTGGTTGGAGTGCCCGTACATGCCCATCCGGACGTCGCGCGCCTCAGTCATCTCGTGGATGACACCGCCGTAGGAGCCCACGAACTCCGGTGACGCCGTCTCGGGCGTCGCGAAGTACTCGTCGAGCTTGTCCGCCAGCCCCGCACGGCCGCCGTACAGGTTCGCCAGGCCCCGGCTGTCCTGCGGCGCCGTGAAGGCGTAGCCCCAGCCGTTCGTCTCCGTGTAGTCGTAGCCCCACACCCGCGGGTCGTACTTCGCGGAGTCCACCCGCCAGTCGCCCTGCGCGTCACGGCCCTGGAAGAAGCCGGCCTTCGTGTCGAAGAGGTCGACGTAGTCCTGGGCGCGGTTGAGGAAGTACGCCGACTCCTCCTTGTAGCGCTTCTTGTGGGTCTTCTCGTAGAGCGCCTGGCCCATCTTCGCGATGCCGTAGTCGTTGACGTAGCCCTCCATCGCCCACGACAGGCCCTCACCGGTGGCGGTGCTCGTGTAGCCGAGGAACGGCGAGGTCGCCATGCCCTTTCGGCCCACCCCGGACGACGGAGGCGTGACCGTGGCGTTCTTCACCGCCGCGTCGTAGGCAGCCTCCGCGTCGAAGTTCACGCCCTTCACGTAGGCGTCCGCGAACGCCACGTCCGAGGAGGTGCCCGTCATCAGGTCCGCGTAGCCGGGCGAGGACCACCGCGAGGTCCAGCCGCCGTCCTTGTACTGCTGCACGAATCCGTCGACCAGTTCACCGGCCTGCTTCGGAGTGAAGAACGAGTACGCCGGCCATGTCGTCCGGTAGGTGTCCCAGAACCCGTTGTTGACGTACACCTTGCCGTCGACGATCTTCGCCCCGGTGTGGGTGGGGGTGTCCTGACCCGTCATCGGGGAGAAGGGGGACGCGTACTGATTGGCCGAACCCACCTTCTCGAAACCGGAGTTGGGGTACAGGTACAGCCGGTACATCGAGGAGTACAGCGTCGTCAGCTGGTCGGTCGTGGCCCCCTCGACCTCGACCTTGCCGAGCAGTTCGTCCCAGGCCTTCCGGGCGCGTGTCTTCACGTCCTCGAACGAGGCTCCGTCGGGGACCTCCTGGCCCAGATTGTCCTTGGCCTGGTCCACGCTGATGAGCGAGGTGGCCAGGCGGAGCGTCACCGTGTGGTCGGCGCCCGGCTTGAAGCGCAGGTACCCCTTCACCCCCGAGGACGCGCCGTCCGTCACGGGCGCGTCGAACACGCCGTATACGAAAAGCCGTGTGGCACCCGTCGACAGCCCGGACTTCACGTCCGAGAAGCCGGTGACGATCCCCTTGTCCTCGTCCAGGGTCAGCCCGGCCTGCTCGGTCACGTTGTCGAAGATCACGCTTGCGTCGTCACCGGGGTAGGTGAACCGCAGTACGGCCGCGTGGTCCGTCGGCGTCATCTCCGCCTTCAGGCCGTTCTCGAAGGTCACCCCGTAGTAGTACGGGCGCGCGGTCTCCTTCTCGTGCCGGAACGCCAGCGCCCGTGCCTCCCGGCCGGTGTCCGGCGTGCCGGACGCGGCCGACGGCATCACCTGGAACGTCTGCCGGTCACCCATCCAGGGGCTGGGCTCATGGCTCGCGCTGAACGCCTCGACGGTGGGCAGATTGTCGTCGTTGTTGGCCCGGGCGTAGTCGTACAGCCAGCTCAGCGAGCCCGCGTTGGTCACCGGCGTCCAGAAATTGAAGCCGTGCGGCACGGCCGTCGCGGGGAAGTTGTTGCCGCGGGAGAAGCCGCCGCTGGAGTTGGTGCCGCGGGTCGTCAGCGCGTAGTCGGACAGATGTGCCTTGGGCTTGTCCGGTGGGGCCGTCTTCAGCGAGACGTCGTCCAGCCAGCCCCGGAACTTCGCCGGTCCCTTGGGCGAGTCGTAGGCGACCAGAATCCGGTCCACGGTCTTGCCGGCCGCGACCGAGCCGATCCGCGCGACCACGTTGTTCCACTGGTTCACATACAGGACCTTGGCCGCGCCCTGCCCCTGGGGGGTGAGCGGGAAGCCGTGCTGGTCGAGCGCGCCGAGGCCGCTCAGATGGGTTCCGTCGGTGAAGGCCAGGTCGACGGAGACGTTCGTGGCGTCGTAGTCGCGGTCCCCGTCCGCCATCGACGGGAAGATGCGGTAGGACAGCCGGGTGTCCCGCTGGACGGCCACGTTCACGTCGAAGACCTTGTTGTACGAGTACCCACGGCCGTCCGCCGTGTGCGTCCCCGCGTAGCGCAGCGCGCGCCTGCCCGTGAAGCCCATGCCCGCCTTGGCGGTGGGGGAGCCGATCGGGCCGCGGTCCACCTGCGTGCGCATGTCCTTGGGCGTGGGATCGGTGGTGTCGCCCGTGGAGAACTGCACATCGGCGAGCTGGAGGATGTCGGCCCCGTGGTTCTTGGTGAAGTCGAGCCGGAAGTGCTGGTACTCGGCCGGTGCGGCGAGATCGAACGACGTCGTCCTGAACCGCTCGTCGAAGGACACGCCGGTCCGGGTGTCCAGGGTCTTCCAGTCCTTGCCGTCCGTGGAGCCCTGAAGGGTCCAGTCCGCCGGGTCCCGTTCCGCGGCGTCGTTGGCCGAGGTGAGCGCGTACGTCACCACCTTGACCGGGGCCTCGAAGTCGAACTCCACCCAGCCCGTCGGCGCGAACGTGAGCCACTTGGTGCTCGGTTCGCCGTCGATCAGGTTCTCCTTGACCTCACCGGAGCCCGAGTTCTCGGCGCTGGCCCGGACATCGGTGACCTCATCGGTGACATTGCCCGGAATACCCGTCGCGTACGCACCGTCCACGCCGGACGCCCGTTTCGAACCGTCCGCCGCCGTGTCGACGGTGTTGAGCCATGTCGGCGCCGGATCGTCCGTCTCGAACGACGAGGCGAACTCCCGGTCGGCGCTCCCCGCCCGGGCGGGCAGGGCCACCGAGGCGCCCTGTGCCCCTACGAGCAACGCCAGGGCGGCCGCCCCGACGACCGCCGTCGGGGCCCATCTTTGCCGAGATCTGTGCTGCATACGCGAGCACCCTCCCTGCGCTGTGAAATTGGACAACGTTGTCTACTCCGCTGCGCGAGGAACCAGTAGGTGGCCAAGTGGCCGGTGATGTCAAGGTGTTGAGTGTGGCATTCGGGCTCAATGCGGCGGATATGCCGTTCTGGAAGCGCACGGGCATCCCGTATTTCCGAGAGGTCTCAACTCGGAAAAGCAAAGAGTCAACCTTGCATTCGATCTTGCCCAGTTGGCGGGAAGTGGACTATACCTGTCGGCGTCCGGAGCAGCCGTCTTCTGCGGCCTGACGGCTGTGGGCAGGCACGACCGGGGGAATGGGAGGCGGCGAACTGTTTCGGGAATCAACAACTGCCGTGCGCCCCACAGAATCCCTCGTGCACGACCCCAGCTTCACCATCACCGCGGTGCCGGCAAGGATCCGGTTCACCGCCTGAGTCCTGGAGAAGGCGAGGACTTGAGCATGGGATCCACTTCCGGCGAGAACTCCACCACCGCAGGCGTCGGACGCCGTGATCTGATCAGGCGGTCCGCCGCGCTCGGTCTGATCTCCGTCCCCGCGATGAGCTTCCTTTCCGCCTGCGCCAGTGGCGGCGGCGACGATCAGGGGAAGGCCAAATCGGGCAAGAAGACCGCGAAGAACCCGCTCGCCGTCAATGACACGGCGCAGATGGAATTCGTGTTGTTCGACGGCGGCTTCGGCAAGGAGTACGCCGAGGACGCGGTCAAGATCTACGAGAAGGACTTCCCGAAGGCCAAGGTCAAGTTTTCCGCCACCCAGAAGATCCAGTCCACCCTGCAGCCCCGCTTCAACCAGGGCACGCCGCCCGACCTCATCGACAACTCCGGCGCCGAGCAGATGGACATGGGCGTCCTCGTCGGCAAGAGCCAGCTCGCCGACCTGACCCCGCTGCTGGACGCCGCGTCGTACGACGACCCCTCCAAGAAAGTCCGCGACACCCTGCGTCCGGGCATCGTGGAAATGGGCCAGTTCGACGGCAAGCCGGTCTGGATCCTGTACTACGCCTACACGGTGTACGGCGTCTGGTACTCGCAGAAGGCCCTCGACTCGCTCGACGAGCAGTACCCGGAGACCTGGGACGCGATGCTCAAGGTCTGCGAGAAGGCCAAGAAGAAGGGCATGGCGGGCTGGACGTACGCGGGCAAGTACCCGTACTACCTCCCCTTCTCGCTGTACCCGATGATCGGCAAGGTCGGTGGCCGCGAGGTCCTGGACGCCATCGACAACCTGGAGCCCAACGCCTGGAAGCACCCGGCGGTCAAGGCCTGCTTCGAGGCCTACTACGAGCTCTACAAGAAGGGTTACGTCCTCAAGGGGACGCCCGGCCTCGACCACATCCAGTCGCAGACCGCCTGGGCCAAGGGCAAGGCGCTGTTCATCCCGAACGGCTCCTGGGTCGAGAACGAGTCCGCGAACGTGATCCCCAGCGACTTCAACCTCGCGGTCTCCGCCCCCACCGGCCTCGACAGCTCCGACAAGATGCCGTTCGGCACCATCTGGGCCTCCGGCGGCGAGCCCTTCATCGTCCCGGCCAAGGCGAAGAACGCCGCGGGCGGCATGGAGCAGTTGCGCATCATGCTCAGCGAGGCCTCCTCGAAGAACTTCACCGCCAAGGTGAAGTCCCTGACCGCGTACAACGGCGGCACCGACGGCATCACCCTCACCCCGGGTCTGAAGTCCGGTGTCGCGGCGCTGGAGAAGGCCGGCGACAACGTCGTGAACCCGCGCCTCCAGGACTGGTACGTGCAGCTGCAGAAGGAGAAGATCGGCGTGTCCGGCCTGGGCGAGATGATGGCCGGCCGTCTCACCCCCGCCGAGGCCATCCAGAAGATCCAGGGCTTCGCCGACGAGGCGGCCAAGGACTCGTCGATCAAGCACTACAAGCACCAGTGAGGGTCCGTCACCAGCGGCAACACCCGCCCAGAGAACGGGGTCGGTAGCAATGCAGCACGGCAAGTACCGGTTCATCGTGGGGTTCCTGGCGGTTCCCCTGGGGCTGTACGGGCTTTTCGTCGTCTGGCCGTTCATCCAGTCCATCTACTACTCGTTCACGGACTGGACCGGCCTGAGCCCCGAATTCAAGATGGTGGGCTTCGACAACTACAAGAGGATGCTCCATGACGAGATCTTCTGGAAGTCGTTGCAGCACAGCCTGCTGTTCGCCTTGGTGCTGCCGCTGGTGACGCTCACCCTGGCGCTGTTCTTCGCCTTCATGATCAACGTGGGCGGGCGGCGCCGGAGGGGCGGCCCGGTGATCTCCGGTGTCCGCGGCTCGTCGTTCTACAAGATCGTCTACTTCTTCCCGCAGGTGCTGTCGATCGCGATCGTGTCCTTGCTGTTCGCCTTCGCGTACAACCCGGACAGCGGCGCGATCAACTCGCTGCTGCGCGGGATCGGACTCGACAGCCTGCAACCGCTGTGGCTGGGCGACCCGAGTCTCGCCCTGTGGTGCGTCATGGCGGTGCTCGTCTGGTCGACGGTCGGCTTCTTCGTGGTGCTGTTCTCCGCGGGTATGGCGTCGATACCGACGGATCTGTACGAGGCCGCGCTGCTGGACGGCGCCGACCGGATCGCCACGTTCTTCCGGATCACCCTGCCGCTGCTCTGGGACACCGTGCAGTCCGGCTGGGTGTACATGGGCATCCTCGCCCTCGGCGCCGAGTCGTTCGCGGTCGTACAGATCATGACCACGGGACCGGGCGGTCCCGACTACTCGACGACGGTCATGGTCCTGTACGTCTACCAGAAGGCCTTCCGGGACGGTCAGGCCGCATACGCCACGACCATCGGTGTCGCCCTGCTCGTCGTCACGCTCGCCTTCGCGGCCGTCGTGATGCGGCTGGGCCGACGCGAGCGGCTGGAGTTCTGATCACATGAAGACGACTGACACCTCCGCCCCCGTGCCGGCCGAGTCCGGTCTTCCCGTCGCCGAGATCGGCACTTCGCCCGGGAAGGCGCCCAAGGAGAAGAAGGAGGGAACCGTCCTCAATGCCTTCTCGCACGGGATCCTCGTCCTCTGGGCGATCATGGTGGTCATGCCGCTGCTGTGGGCGGTGATGACGTCCTTCAAGGACGACAGCTCCATTTTCGGCTCGCCCTGGGCACTGCCGGACAAACTGCATTTCGACAACTGGGCGCGGGCCTGGACCGACGCCAACATGAGCGACTACTTCCTCAACACCGTCCTTGTGGTGGGAGGTTCGCTCATCGGCACCCTGGTGCTCGGTTCGATGGCGGCGTATGTGCTGGCCAGATTCGATTTTCCGGGAAACCGCTTCATCTACTTCCTGTTCATCGGCGGCATGAGTTTCCCGATCATGCTGGCCCTGGTCCCGCTGTTCTACGTCGTGAACAACATGGGACTGCTGAACACGATTCACGGGCTCATCCTGGTCTACATCGCCTACTCCCTGCCGTTCACGGTGTTCTTCCTGACCGCGTTCTTCCGGACCCTGCCGACCTCGGTCGCGGAAGCCGCGTTCGTGGACGGTGCCTCGCACAGCCGGACCTTTTTCCAGATCATGCTGCCGATGGCCAAACCCGGTCTGATCAGTGTGGGGATCTTCAACTTCCTCGGGCAGTGGAACCAGTACATGCTGCCGACGGTGCTCAACACCGACCCGGACAAGCACGTCCTCACCCAGGGGCTCGTGCAGCTGGCCGTCAGTCAGGGCTACAAGGGCGACTGGTCCGGTCTCTTCGCCGGTCTGGTCATGGCCATGCTGCCCGTGCTCGCGGCCTACATCATCTTCCAGCGGCAGGTGGTGCAGGGCCTCACGGCCGGCGCCCTGAAGTAGTCCGAGGCCTTCGCTCGGCCGACGCCGCCCCCGCCCGGGGGCGGCGTCGGCATGCGTGCCCCGAAGATCCGTACGCGTGTTTGAGGATCGGATCCGTGCGCGTCCACAGACCCGGATGTAGTTCAACCTCTTGACGGGAGGCAACCCGAACGGCTCAGCTTAGAGTTCACTAGTTGGACATAGGCGGGGCCTCATCGAGGCGGCCCCGTGCTCAGGAGGTCGTCGTGGAGACTCCGGGGTCGCAGTCATCGCTGCACCGGGCCAACCTGGAGCGGGTCGTGCGTGCCGTGCGGCTGGCAGGATCCCTCACGCAGGCGGAGATCGCGAGGACGACGGGTCTGTCCGCGGCAACGGTCTCCAACATCGTTCGGGAACTCAAGGACGGCGGAACCGTCGAGGTCACGCCCACGTCGTCGGGCGGCCGCAGGGCCCGCAGCGTCTCCCTCAGTGGTGACGCCGGCATCGTCATCGGCGTCGACTTCGGGCACACGCATTTGCGCGTCGCGATCGGAAACCTCGCCCACCAGGTGCTCGCCGAGGAGGCCGAGCCCCTCGATGTGGACGCCTCCGCCGACCAGGGCTTCGACCGGGCGGAACGGCTGGTCAGCAGGCTGATCGAGGCGACCGGGGTGGACCGGGCCAAGATCGCGGGAGTGGGCCTCGGCGTGCCGGGCCCCATCGACGTGGAGTCGGGCACGCTCGGCTCCACCGCCATCCTGCCGGGCTGGACCGGCGCCAAGCCCGCCGAGGAGCTGCGGGGGCGGCTCGGCGTGCCGGTGCACGTGGACAACGACGCCAACCTCGGCGCCCTCGGAGAGCTCGTCTGGGGTAGCGGCAGGGGGGTCAAGGACCTGGCCTACATCAAGGTCGCGAGCGGTGTCGGCGCCGGTCTTGTGATCGACGGCACGATCTACCGCGGACCCGGTGGCACGGCTGGTGAGATCGGCCACATCACCCTCGACGAATCCGGGCCGGTCTGCCGCTGCGGCAACCGGGGGTGCCTGGAGACGTTCGCTTCGGCGCGGTATGTGCTGCCCCTGCTCCAGCCGAGCCACGGAACCGATCTGACCATGGAGGGCGTGGTCAGGCTGGCGCGCGACGGCGATCCGGGCTGCCGCCGGGTGATCGCCGACGTCGGGCGTCACATCGGCAGCGGAGTCGCCAATCTCTGCAATCTGCTGAACCCGAGCCGAGTGGTGCTCGGCGGCGATCTCGCCGAGGCCGGTGAGCTGGTTCTCGGGCCCATCAGGGAGTCGGTCGGGCGGTACGCGATCCCCAGCGCCGCACGCCAGCTCTCGGTGTTGCCGGGTGCTCTCGGAGGCCGTGCCGAGGTGCTCGGGGCGCTCGCTCTGGCCCTCAGCGAGATGGGCGATTCGACCCTTTTGGATGGGTCGCTTCCCGCGGCAACCCCTGCCTTCACTTAGAGAACGGATGGCACCGTTGCCATCTCGTTAAGGATTTACTTCTTGACGTCGCACGTGTGGCCGAGTTGACTTCCAGCCACCTCGGCCGCAACGACGCGGCCTCGTCAGGGAGGTTTCTGAAGTGAACACGCGTATGCGTCGTGCGGCCTTCGCCGTTGCTGCTGGTGCCATGACCGTTGCGCTGGCCGCATGTGGCAGCGCCAAGGAGTCGGGTGGCGACTCCTCCTCGTCGTCCCCGAGTGCCAAGAAGGGCGACGCCATCAAGGTGGGTCTGCTTCTCCCCGAGAACCAGACCGCCCGTTACGAGAAGTTCGACCGCCCCTTGATCGAGAAGAAGGTCAAGGAGCTCACGAACGGCAAGGGCGAGATCGTCTACGCCAACGCCAAGCAGGACGCCAGCCTGCAGAACCAGCAGGTCGACACGATGATCACGAACAAGGTCAACGTGCTGATCGTGGACGCGGTGGACTCCGCGGCCATCAAGAACTCGGTCCAGAAGGCCAAGGACGCCGGTATCCCGGTCGTGGCCTACGACCGCCTGGCCCAGGGCCCGATCAGCGCCTACACCTCGTTCGACAACGAGACCGTCGGCAAGACGCAGGGTGAGGCCCTCCTCAGCGCGCTCGGCTCCAAGGCCAAGTCCGGCAAGATCGTCATGATGAACGGCTCCGTCACCGACCCGAACGCCGCGCAGTTCAAGAAGGGCGCCCACGAGGTGCTCGACGGCAAGGTGAACATCGGCAAGGAGTACGACACCAAGGACTGGAAGCCGGAGAACGCCAACGCCAACATGGAGGGCGCCATCTCCGCCCTCGGCAAGAAGAACATCATCGGCGTCTACTCCGCCAACGACGGCATGGCCGGCGGTATCATCACCGCCCTGAAGTCCGCCGGCATCAAGGTCCCGGTCACCGGCCAGGACGCGGAGCTCGCGGGTGTGCAGCGCATCGTCGCCGGTGAGCAGTTCATGAGCGTCTACAAGCCGTACGCCCCCGAGGCCGACGCCGCCGCCGAGATGGCCGTCGCCCTCGCCCAGGGTGAGACGCTCGACTCGATCGCCAAGGACAAGGTCGACAGCCCGACCACCAAGCAGGTCCCGTCGGTCCTCGTCCCGGTCCAGTCGCTGACCGCCGACAAGATCAACGACACCGTCATCAAGGACGGCGTCTACACGGTCGCGGACATCTGCACCGCCCAGTACAAGGCGGCCTGCGACAAGCTCGGCCTGAAGTAACCGGCCGACCGTCCTGGTCCCGGGGGGATTCCGGGGGAATAAACAACCCTTGACTCCCCTTCAGGACTGGCGGACGAAGGCTCCTCCGGCGCCCCGCATTCACCAGCCCCGCAAGCTCGTTGCGGGGCGCCGGACGGAACATTCCCCACAAACTTCTGCACAACCTCCCGCCGGGTCAGGCGGCGAAGGAGATGATTCACGTGTCCGCTACGCCCGTGCTGGCGTTGCGCGGGGTCTCCAAGCGGTTCGGTGCCGTTCAGGCGCTCACCGACGTAGAGCTTGAGGTCCACGCCGGTGAGGTGGTCGCCCTGGTGGGCGACAACGGCGCCGGAAAGTCCACGCTGGTCAAGACGATCGCCGGCGTGCACCCCATCGATGAAGGTGTCATCGAATGGGAAGGCAAGTCCGTAACGATCAACAGGCCGCACGACGCCCAGAGCCTGGGCATCGCGACGGTGTACCAGGACCTCGCGCTTGCCGACAACATCGACGTCGTCGGCAACCTGTACCTGGGCCGGGAGGTCCGCCGGTACGGCATCCTGGACGAGGTCGAGATGGAACGCCGCTCGCGCGAGCTGCTGACCACGCTGTCGATCCGTATCCCCAGCGTCCGTATCCCGATCGCCTCGCTCTCCGGCGGCCAGCGCCAGACGGTGGCCATCGCCCGTTCGATGCTCGGTGAGCCGAAGCTCGTCATCCTCGACGAGCCCACCGCCGCCCTCGGCGTCGAGCAGACCGCCCAGGTCCTCGACCTGGTCGAGCGACTGCGTGAGCGCGGTCTCGCCGTGATCCTCATCAGCCACAACATGGCCGACGTGAAGGCTGTCGCCGACAAGGTGGCGGTGCTGCGTCTGGGGCGCAACAACGGCGTCTTCGAGGTCAAGACGACCTCGCAGGAAGAGATCATCTCCGCCATCACCGGTGCCACGGACAACGCCGTGACCCGTCGTGCGGCGCGCAGCACTGGGGAGATCAAGAAGTGAGCATCGACAAGACCTCCGCGTCTCCCGAGGACCACGTCGTGGAGAACCCGGACGCGGCCCCCCAGGCCGTCACCGCCGTCGACCCCCGACTGCTGGTGCGCGAACAGGGATTCAAGGGCTACATCACCGAGTTCAAGCGCAAGATCAAGGCCGGAGACCTGGGCGCGATCCCGGTCGTCATCGGTCTGGCGATCATCTGGATCATCTTCCAGAGCCTGAACTCCAACTTCCTGACCGCGGGCAACCTCTCCGACATCTCCGTCGCCATGGTCGGTACGGGCATGATCGCCGTCGGTATCGTCTTCGTGCTGCTGCTCGGCGAGATCGACCTGTCGGTCGGCTCGGTCAGTGGTGTCGCCGGTGCCGCCTTCGCGGTGCTGACGGTCACCCACGGCATGTCGGCGTGGCTGGCGTTCGTCCTGGCCATCCTGACGGGCACGGTCGCCGGTGCGATCCACGGCTTCGTCTTCGCGAAGATCGGCGTGCCCGCGTTCGCCGTCACGCTGGCCGGTCTGCTGTTCTGGAACGGCTTCATGCTCCAGATCCTGGGCGACAGCGGCACCATCAACCTGGACAGCGAGGGCCTCGTCGCCAAGCTGACCAGCTACTACTTCACCGACGTGGCCGCCGCCTACGGGCTCGCCCTCGCGGTGACGGTGCTCTACTTCCTCAGCTCGTTCTTCGGCAACCGTCGCCGTGAGGCCGCCGGCGTGCCGTCCCGCCCGCTGAGCGAGACCATCCTGCGCACGGTGCTGCTGGCGGTCCTCTCGTTCGTCGTGGCGGCCGTCTACAACCAGTACAAGGGCCTGCCGCTGGCGGTCGTGATCTTCATCGCCGTGCTGCTGATCACGGACTTCGTCCTGCGCCGTACCCGGTACGGTCGGATGATCTTCGCCCTCGGTGGCAGCGTCGAGGCCTCCCGGCGTGCCGGTATCAACGTGGAGATGGTCCGGATCTCGGTCTTCGCGATCTCGGGCACCTTCGCCGCGATCGGCGGTCTGTTCATCGCCTCGAAGATCGCCTCCGCCAACCAGGGCGCCGGTGCCGGTGACCTGCTGATGAACGCGATCGCCGCCGCGGTGATCGGTGGTACCTCGCTGTTCGGTGGCCGCGGGCGCACGTGGAACGCGCTCCTCGGTGTGCTGGTCATCGTCTCGATCCAGTACGGCCTCGCCCTCGAGGGCATCGCCTCGCCGGTCCAGTACATGATCACCGGTGGTGTTCTGCTGGCGACCGTCGTCATCGACGCCATCACGCGCAAGACGCAGAAGACGGCCGGCCGCGCCTGACGCCCCGGCTCCGTCGCGAACCGTGCCCGGCACCGACCACGGTGCCGGGCACGGTCGTGTGCGGCCGAATGTGTGGCAAGGAAGGCCGGGGCCGCCGGTGATCCGCACAGGCGGAAGATTAGACTCGACGGGCCCGGCGAAAGCTCGCTCGTCACAGCTCTACTGCAAGGAGGCACGGGTGCCGCTGCTGACCCGCATCAGGGGACCGCGCGATCTGGACCGGCTCAGCCTGGAAGAGCTGGACCAGCTTGCAGAGGAGATCCGGACCTTCCTCGTCGACGCCGTCTCCAAGACCGGCGGCCACCTCGGCCCCAACCTCGGTGTGGTCGAGCTCACCATCGCGCTGCACCGCGTCTTCGACTCACCCAAGGACAGGGTCCTCTTCGACACCGGCCACCAGGGTTACGTCCACAAGCTGCTCACCGGCCGTCAGGACTTCTCGAAGCTGCGCGCCAAGGGCGGCCTGTCCGGCTACCCCTCGCGCGCCGAGTCCGACCACGACGTCATCGAGAACTCGCACGCCTCGACGGTCCTCGGCTGGGCCGACGGCCTCGCCAAGGCCAACGAGCTGCTGCAGCGCGACAGCCACGTCGTCGCCGTCATCGGCGACGGTGCCCTCACCGGCGGTATGGCCTGGGAGGCGCTCAACAACATCGCGGACGCCAAGGACCGCCCGCTGGTCATCGTCGTGAACGACAACGAGCGCTCGTACTCCCCGACGATCGGCGGTCTCGCCAACCACCTGGCCACCCTGCGCATCACCGACGGCTACGAGAAGTTCCTCGCCCGCACCCGGGAGGTGCTGGAGCGCACACCCGTCGTCGGCAAGCCCCTCTACGAGACGCTGCACGGCGCCAAGAAGGGACTGAAGGACTTCATCGCGCCGCAGGGCATGTTCGAGGACCTGGGTCTGAAGTACGTCGGTCCGATCGACGGCCACAACATCGAGGCGTTGGAGTCCGCGCTGGCCCGTGCCAAGCGGTTCGGCGGCCCGGTCATCGTGCACTGCCTCACCGAGAAGGGCCGCGGCTACAAGCCCGCCGAGCAGGACGAGGCCGACCGCTTCCACGGCATCGGGCCCATCCACCCCGACACCGGTCTGCCCATCAAGGCGGCGGCGGCCAGCTGGACCTCCGTCTTCGGCGACGAGATGGTCAGGCTCGGCCGCGAGCGCGACGACATCGTCGCCATCACCGCGGCGATGCTCCATCCCGTGGGCCTGAAGAAGTTCGCGGACGCCTTCCCGAACCGGATCTACGACGTCGGTATCGCCGAGCAGCACGGCGCGGTCTCCGCCGCAGGCCTCGCCACCGGTGGACTGCACCCGGTCTTCGCCGTGTACGCGACCTTCCTCAACCGCGCCTTCGACCAGGTCCTCATGGACGTCGCCCTGCACAAGTGCGGTGTGACGTTCGTGCTGGACCGTGCCGGTGTCACCGGCGACGACGGCGCCTCGCACAACGGCATGTGGGACATGTCGATGCTCCAGGTCGTCCCGGGCCTGAGGATCGCCGCGCCGCGCGACGCCGAGCAGCTGCGCGCCCAGCTGCGTGAGGCGGTCGACGTCGACGACGCGCCCACCGTGCTGCGCTACTCCAAGGGCGTCGTCGGACCGGCCGTACCGGCGGTCGGCACGGTCGGCGGCATGGACGTCCTGCGCAAGGCGGACGTGCCCGTGCCGGACGTGCTGCTGGTCTCCGTCGGTGCGCTCGCGCCCATGTGCCTGGAGATCGCGGACCTCCTCGACAAGCAGGGCATCTCCACCACGGTCGTCGACCCGCGCTGGGTCAAGCCCGTCGACGAGGCGCTGGTCCCGCTCGCCGAGCGGCACCGCGTGGTCGTCACCGTCGAGGACAACTCGCGCGTCGGCGGTGTCGGTTCGGCGATCGCGCAGGCCCTGCGCGACGGCGGAGTCGATGTGCCGCTGCGCGACTTCGGCATCCCGCCGCGCTTCCTCGACCACGCCTCCCGCAAGGAGGTCCTGGCGGAGATCGGCCTGACCGCGCCGGACATCGCCCGTCAGGTCACCGGGGTCGTCGCCAAACTCGACGGTGGGCGCTTCGACCGCCCGGGTGCCGCGCAGGCCGCGGACCCGGTCGAGACGGCGCGCGACTGACGCGACCGCATGGTCCGCCCGGGCCGGCTTCGGATCCTTTACGGTGGCGAAGCCGGCCCGTCAGCGTGAACTCCCGCACGCCGGGGCATACGCACTTACGCCCCCTCTCGATCATGTCGAGGACGCCGAGCGCGGGAGGTAAGCCGTGAGTCGCACCCTCTTCCGGACGAAGAACGTCGAGCAGTCGATCCGGGACACGGAGCAACCCGATCACGCGCTCAAGAAGACCCTCTCCGCCCTGGATCTGACCGTGTTCGGCGTCGGTGTCGTCATCGGCACCGGCATCTTCGTGCTGACCGGAAAGGTCGCCAAGGAGAACGCGGGGCCGGCCGTCTCCCTGGCCTTCGTGGTCGCCGGTGTGGTCTGCGCGCTCGCCGCGCTCTGCTACGCGGAGTTCGCCTCGACGGTCCCCGTCGCGGGTTCCGCGTACACGTTCTCGTACGCGACACTCGGCGAACTGCCGGCCTGGATCATCGGCTGGGACCTGGTCCTGGAGTTCACGCTGGGCACGGCGGTGGTCGCCGTCGGCTGGTCCGGGTACATCCGCTCCCTGCTGGACAACGCGGGCTGGCACCTGCCCGACCATCTCGGCGGCCGGGACGGGGCGCACGGCTTCGGCTTCGACATCCTGGCCGCCGCGCTGATCCTGGTGCTCACCGCCATCCTCGTGGTCGGTGTGAAGCTTTCGGCCCGGGTGACCCAGTTGGTGGTCGCCATCAAGGTCGTCGTGGTGCTGATCGTGATCGTGGCGGGTGCCTTCTTCGTCACCGGCTCCAACTACAAGCCGTTCGTCCCGAAGGCGGAGCCGGTGGAGGCGGCCGGCTCCCTGCACGCGCCACTGATCCAGCTGATGTTCGGCTGGGCGCCCTCCAACTTCGGTGTGATGGGCATCTTCACCGCGGCGTCCGTGGTCTTCTTCGCCTTCATCGGCTTCGACATCGTGGCGACCACGGCCGAGGAGACGAGGAACCCGCAGCGCGACATGCCGCGCGGCATCCTCGGCTCCCTCCTGATCTGCACGGTGCTGTACGTGGGGGTGTCCATCGTCGTCACGGGAATGCAGCACTACAGCAGGCTGTCCGTGGACGCCCCGCTCGCCGACGCCTTCAAGGCCATCGGGCATCCCTGGTTCGCGGGTGTGATCAGCTTCGGCGCCGCCGTCGGCCTGACCACCGTCTGCATGATCCTGCTGCTCGGCCAGACCCGGGTCTTCTTCGCGATGAGCAGGGACGGGCTGCTGCCCCGCTTCTTCTCGCACGTCCATCCCAGGTTCAAGACCCCGCACCGGCCGACCGTCCTGCTCGGTGTGGTCATCGCCGTCGTCGCGGGCTTCACCAGCCTCAGCGAACTCGCCGAACTGGTGAACATCGGCACGCTCTTCGCCTTCATCGTGGTGGCCGTCGGCGTGGTCGTCCTGCGCAGGACCCGTCCCGACCTGCCCCGGGCCTTCCGTACCCCGTTCGTCCCCGTGGTGCCGATCCTGTCGGTGTGCGCCTCGCTGTGGCTGATGCTGAACCTGCCCGCGGAGACCTGGCTGCGGTTCGCCGTCTGGCTGGTCGTCGGCTTCCTCATCTACTTCCTCTACGGCCGCTCGCACAGTGTTCTCGCCGACCGGCGGGAGAAGCAGCCGGCGGGACGGTGAGGGCGCCGTGTGACGACGGGCCCGCAGGACGGGTGGACGGGTGCGGGCCGGGACGGCGGACCGCGGGGTTCCGTCAGGGTGGGTCCTGGCCGCGATCCCGTTCCTGGTGCAGGAGTTCGTCGAGGTCGCCGAGGCGGTCCAGGCCCCGGAGCGCCTGTGTCATCCGCCCGTTGCCCGCCAGCCGGGACCGGTGCCGGTGCAGGAAGGCCCAGTACCCGGCCGTGTAAGGACAGGCCCGCTCACCCACACGCTCCGTCGGCCGGTAGGCGCAGCCGCAGCACAGGTCGCTCATGCGGTTCACATAGGCGCCCGCGGAGGTGTACGGCTTGGTGGTCATCCGCCCGCCGTCGGCGTACTGGGACATCCCGACGACGTTGGGCAGCATCACCCAGTCGTAGCCGTCGACGAAGCTGCGGTGGAACCAGTCCGTCACCGCCCGCGGGTCGAAACCGCGCTGGAGGGCGTGGCTTCCGAGCAGCATCAGCCGGGGGATGTGGTGCGTCCAGCCGGTGTCGCGCACCTGGGCCAGCGTCGTGGCCAGACATCGTGCGGTCACCGCGTCGGCATCCAGTTCGAGGAACCAGTCGGGCAGTGGCGCGTGGTGGTGCAGGGCGTTGCTGCGGCGGTAGTCGTCGCCGAAGTACCAGTAGAGCTGCCAGACGTACTCGCGCCACCCGGCGATCTGCCGGACGAACCCCTCCACACTGTTGATGGGTGCCCGCCCGGACCTCCAGGCGTCCTCGGCGCCCTCGACGCACTCGGCGGGGTGCAGCAGGCCGAGGTTGAGCGACGACGACAGCAGACTGTGGCTCATCACGGGGTCGGCGTCCAGCATCGCGTCCTCGTGGGGCCCGAATCCGGCGAGCCGGTGCTCGAGGAACCGCCGCAGTGCGGCCAGTGCCTCACGCCGGGAGGCCGGGAACCGCCGGGGGCCGTCCCGCCCGACGAAGGCCACCAGGCCGTCGCGTTCCCAGCGGTCCAGGTCGTGCCGCACCTCCTCGTCGACGGTGTTCTCCCGAGGCCGGTACGGCGCCGGTGCACCGAGGGTCCGCGCGCCCCTGGGCGGGGGCTCGCGGTTGTCGTGGTCGTGGTTCCAGCGTCCGCCCGCGGGAGCGTCACCGTCCATCAACAGGTGACGGCCGCGCCTCACCCAGCGGTAGAAGTCCTCCTGACGCAGGCTCCGGCCCTCGTGACCGTCGGCCCAGGCGCGGAAGTCCGCGTGCGGCAGGAGGAAACCACGAGCGGGCAGGACGGTGACGGCGTCGAGGGACCGGACCAGACGCAGGGCCGCGTGAGAGGTGGGGTGGTGCACCGTCACAGGACCTTCGCCGACGGCCGCGAGCAGCCCCTCCCGATAGGTGTCGCAGCGGATGTATCGCACCCGGTCGCCGAGTTCGGCGGCCCGGTGCCGCATCGCGGACAGGATCAGATGGGCTTTCGCGCGGTGGAATCGCCGCCGGCGGAAGACGGAACGGGCCTCGATCATCACCACCGGCGCGTCACGGGCGGGCCCTTCGGCGCCGGCGGTGAGGAAGTGGGGTCCGAGCTGGTCGCCGAAGAGCCAGTGGGCAGTGGCCATACGAGCGTGTCGCCTCCGTCCTCTCGGCGGTGGTCGTCAGGGCGGGGGAGCCGGTGCGACACCCCGGGGCGAACGGGCGGTGTTCGTGCGGCAGTGGCCGAAGCCATGTCGGCTCCACGGAGCAGCACGTTGCGCCAGTACGGCAACTGACGTCACTTTGGCCAATAAAGTACCCGTTTCTTCCCCTTGCCGGGCCATGGATGCGTCCGGAGGCCGATGGCCGGACCGGTGGCCGCCGGAAGTGCGCGCGGTGCGGGGGACGCCGGTGCTAGCCGCGGTCCGCCGGCGGCTCCCTGTCGCGCACCGTGCGCGGGCCGGTGACCCGGGCGCCCAGTTCCGTCACGCGGCGGCGCAACTCACGGTCCGCGGTGACGACCAGGACGGCGCGGTCCCCGGCCTCGGTGACCAGTTCGACGATGCGGTCGTCCCCGCTGTGGGGCGCCGACTCCACCCGTACCCCGGGCACGGAGTCCACCCCGCGGGCCGCACCCTCGACCACGAGCACCAGCTCCACGGGTCCCGAAAGGTCTGGGAGCCCCTCGTCGGCGTAGCGCACGATCCCGTCGCGCAGCCGCTCCGCGGCACCGCGCCGGTCCCGCCACCAGCCGTCGGGAACGGAGCCGACGACGTTGGCGGCGTCGACGACCACGAGCGGGAGGTTCTCCTCGTCCATGGGGCCAGGGTCGCACGCCCACCGTGCCGGACGTGCCGGCCGGTGCATGCGAGAGGGCCTCCGCCCGACGGGCGGAGGCCCTCTTCACATCCCTACGACGGTGGTCGCCCGCCCGTCCGTCACGCCGGGACCGAGGCGACGCCCGCGCTCAGGAAACGCTTGCCGTTCACCCGCTCGGAGACGCCCTCACGGTCCAGGTACGGGGTGAGGCCGCCCAGGTGGAAGGGCCAGCCGGCGCCGGTGATCAGGCACAGGTCGATGTCCTGGGCCTCGGCGACGACGTTCTCGTCGAGCATCAGGCCGATCTCCTGGGCCACGGCGTCCAGAACGCGGGCACGGACCTGCTCCTCCGTCAGGACCGTGTCGCCCTGCTCGAGGAGCGCGGCGACCTCCGGGTCCAGCTCCGGCTTGCCGCTGTCGTAGACGTAGAAGCCGCGCTTGCCCGCCTCGACGACCGCCTTGAGGTTCGGGGAGACCTTGAAGCGGTCGGGGAAGGCCCGGTTGAGGGTCTCCGAGACATGCAGGCCGATGGCCGGACCGACGAGCTCGAGAAGGACCAGCGGGGACATCGGCAGGCCGAGGGGCTCCACGGCCTTCTCCGCCACCTCGACCGGGGTGCCCTCGTCGATGACGTTCTGGATCTCGCCCATGAAGCGGGTGAGGATGCGGTTGACGACGAACGCCGGGGCGTCCTTGACCAGAACCGCCGTCTTCCTGAGCTTCTTGGCCACCGCGAAGGCGGTCGCCAGCGAGGCGTCGTCCGTCTGCTCGCCGCGCACGATCTCGAGGAGCGGCAGGATCGCGACCGGGTTGAAGAAGTGGAAGCCGACGACCCGCTCGGGGTGCTGCAGCTTCGAGGCCATCTCCGACACCGACAGGGAGGAGGTGTTGGTGGCGAGGATCGCGTGGGCCGGGGCGACCGCCTCGACCTCGGCGAACACCTTCTGCTTGACCGACATCTCCTCGAACACGGCCTCGATGACGAAGTCCGCGTCCGCGAAGCCCTCGGCCTTGTCCAGGACACCGGACACAAGGGCCTTGAGACGGTTGGCCTTGTCCTGGTGGATCCGGCCCTTGCCGAGCAGCTTGTCGATCTCGGCGTGGACGTAGCCCACGCCCTTGTCGACGCGCTCCTGGTCGATGTCCGTGAGGACGACCGGGACCTCCAGGCGGCGCAGGAACAGCAGGGCCAGCTGAGAGGCCATCAGGCCGGCGCCGACGACGCCGACCTTGGTGACCGGGCGGGCCAGGTTCTTGTCCGGGGCGCCGGCCGGGCGCTTGCCGCGCTTCTGGACGAGGTTGAAGGCGTAGATGCCCGCGCGCAGTTCGCCGCCCATGATCAGGTCGGCGAGGGCCCGGTCCTCGGCGTCGTAGCCCTGCTGCAGGTCGCCGTTCTTCGCCGCGGCGATGATGTCCAGCGCGCGGTACGCGGCCGGGGCCGCTCCGTGCACCTTGCCGTCGGCGATGAAGCGGCCCTTGGCGACGGCCTGGTCCCAGGCCTCGCCGCGGTCGATCGCCGGGCGCTCGATCCGGATCTCGCCCTTGAGGACGGCCGCCGTCCAGATCAGCGACTGCTCCAGGAAGTCCGCGCCCTCGAAGAGGGCGTCGGCGATGCCGAGCTCGTGGACCTGCGCGCCCTTGAGCTGCTTGTTCTGGTTGAGCGAGTTCTCGATGATCACCGAGACCGCCTTGTCCGCGCCGATCAGGTTCGGCAGCAGGGTGCAGCCGCCCCAGCCGGGGACCAGGCCCAGGAACACCTCGGGGAGGGAGAACGCCGGGAGGGCCGCGGACACCGTGCGGTAGGTGCAGTGCAGGCCGACCTCGACGCCGCCGCCCATCGCCGCGCCGTTGTAGTAGGCGAAGGTCGGGACGGCGAGGTTCGACAGGCGCTTGAACACTTCGTGTCCGCCCTTGCCGATGGCCAGCGCGTCCTCGTGGCGCTTCAGCAGCTCGACGCCCTTGAGGTCGGCGCCGACCGCGAAGATGAACGGCTTGCCCGTGATGCCGGCACCGACGATCTCGCCGTCCGCGGCCTCCTTCTCGACCTGGTCGATCGCGGTGTCGAGATTCGCGAGCGACTGCGGCCCGAAGGTGGTCGGCTTGGTGTGGTCCAAGCCGTTGTCCAGGGTGATCAGGGCGAAACGGCCCGCGCCCCGTGGCAGGTCGAAGTGTCGTACGTGCGCCCGGGTGACGACCTCGTCCGGGAACAGCTCGGCCGCGCCCTTCAACAGTTCGGCGGTGGTGCTCACTTGTCCCCCTCGAAGTGCGGGTTCTCCCAGATGACGGTCGCGCCCATGCCGAAGCCGACGCACATGGTGGTCAGGCCGTAGCGGACCTGCGGCTGCTCCTCGAACTGCCGGGCCAGCTGCGTCATCAGACGGACGCCGGAGGAGGCGAGCGGGTGGCCGAAGGCGATGGCACCGCCGTACTGGTTGACGCGCTCGTCGTCGTCCGCGACGCCGTAGTGGTCGAGGAAGGCCAGGACCTGGACGGCGAAGGCCTCGTTGATCTCGAACAGGCCGATGTCGGAGATGGACAGGCCCGCCTTGGCGAGCGCCTTCTCCGTCGCCGGGATCGGGCCGTAGCCCATGACCTCGGGCTCCACACCGGCGAAGGCGTAGGAGACCAGGCGCATCCTGACCGGCAGGTCGTTCTCGCGGGCGAAGTCCTCGGACGCGATGATCGAGGCGGTGGCGCCGTCGTTCAGACCGGCCGCGTTGCCCGCGGTGACCCGGCCGTGCACGCGGAACGGAGTCTTGAGGCTCGCCAGGTTCTCCAGGGTGGTGCCCGGGCGCATCGGCTCGTCCGCCGTGACCAGACCCCAGCCGGTCTCCCCGCTCTCGGGGTTGGTGCGACGCACGGAGATCGGCACCAGGTCCTGCTGGATCTTGCCGTTGGCGTACGCCTTGGCGGCCCGCTCCTGCGAGCGCACCGCGTACTCGTCGGCGCGCAGCTTGGTGATGTGCGGGTAGCGGTCGTGCAGGTTCTCCGCAGTCATGCCCATGAAGAGGGCGGACTCGTCGACCAGCTTCTCGCTCACGAAGCGCGGGTTCGGGTCCACGCCCTCGCCCATCGGGTGGCGGCCCATGTGCTCGACACCGCCGGCGATGACGGCGTCGTAGGCGCCGAAGGCGATCGATCCGGCCGTCGTCGTCACGGCCGTCAGCGCGCCCGCGCACATGCGGTCGATGGAGTAGCCGGGGACGGACTGGGGGAGACCGGCCAGGATGCCGGCCGTGCGGCCGAGCGTCAGGCCCTGGTCACCGATCTGCGTGGTCGCGGCGATGGCGACCTCGTCGATCTTCTTCGGGTCGAGACCCGGGTTGCGGCGCAGCAGCTCCCGGATCGCCTTCACGACGAGATCGTCGGCGCGGGTCTCGTGGTAGATGCCCTTCGGGCCCGCCTTGCCGAACGGGGTACGGACGCCGTCGACGAAGACGACGTCCCTGACGGTACGAGGCACGATGGCTCTCCTCCAGGGTGCGGGATGGCACTGCCGCGACGCGCTGAGCGCGCGCTCAGTCCCATGCTACTTGTGGGTAACCAAGCTGCCCAGTCCCGCAGGTCCAAGCGGCGAAGGTCACACCGTCGTGTGAGTCCTTCCACGGCTCCACACACGGCGGTGCACCGATCTTGGCGCGATCTCGACGCAGTCGTCGCGGCCCCGGGGACGGGCAGGCGCCCCGGGCGGGCGCTGCGGGCCGTCGTCGCGGATCCGGGCGGACGCGCGCACCGCGCGAGCGGGCCACGAACCGGCCGTGGCACGGAGAAGGGCCGCCCAAAGGCGGCCCCGTCTCTCCGTTCCGGTGCTCAGGGCTTCGCGGACAGCGCCGCCACCAGCACCGGGGTCACCTGCTCCACCTGCCACGGCCGCGCGCCGTGTCCGGCCAGCGCGGCGGCGACCGACTCGGCGTCGGCCGACGGAGGCGGTTCCCAGCACACCCGCCGCACGGTGTCGGGGGAGACCAGGTTCTCCTGAGGCATGTTCAGCTGCTCGGCGAGGGCCGAGACCGCCGCACGCGCGGCGGTCAGCCGGGCCGCGGCCACCGGGTCCTTGTCGGCCCACGCGCGCGGCGGCGGCGGGCCGGTCACCGGCTGGCCCGGCTGCGGCAGCTCGGCCTCCGGCAGCCCCTTGGCGCGATCGACGGCGGCCTGCCACTGCTCCAGCTGACGCCGTGCCATGCGGTGCCCGAATCCGGGGAGGGCGGCCAGGGCGTGCGCGTTCGGCGGCAGGGCCAGCGCGGCCTCGACGATCGCCGCGTCCGAGAGCACCTTGCCGGGGGAGACGTCCCGGCGCTGGGCGATCCGGTCCCGGGTCTGCCACAGCTCGCGCACGACCGCCATCTGCCGGCGACGGCGCACCTTGTGCATGCCGGACGTACGCCGCCAGGGGTCCTTGCGGGGCTCCGCGGGCGGCGCGGAGGCGATCGCGTCGAACTCCTGCCGGGCCCACTCCAGCTTGCCCTGCCGGTCCAGCTCCTTCTCCAGGGCGTCCCGCAGATCGACGAGCAGTTCGACGTCGAGGGCGGCGTAGCGCAGCCAGGGGTCGGGCAGCGGCCGCGTCGACCAGTCGACCGCCGAATGCCCCTTCTCGAGCACGAAGGCGAGCACGGACTCCACCATGGCGCCGAGCCCGACCCGGGGGAACCCGGCGAGACGTCCGGCCAGCTCGGTGTCGAACAGGAGCGTGGGCACCATGCCTATCTCACGCAGGCACGGCAGGTCCTGGGTGGCGGCGTGCAGCACCCACTCGACGCCGGACAGCGCCTCGCCCAGCGCCGACAGGTCGGGGCAGGCGACGGGGTCGATCAGCGCCGTGCCCGCGCCCTCGCGGCGCAGCTGGACCAGATAGGCGCGCTGGCCGTAGCGGTAGCCGGAGGCGCGTTCCGCGTCGACGGCGACCGGGCCGGAGCCCGCGGCGAAGGCGGCCACGGCCTTGGCCAGCGAGGCCTCGTCGGCGATCACGGGCGGGATGCCGTCCCGTGGCTCGAGCAAGGGGATCGGCGCCGCTTCGACATCGTCCGGAGGGGCGCCTCCGGTGGTTCGCAGTGGGCTGTCTGCTGCGGTCTCCTGGGCGTCGGTCACCTGTCAAGGGTATCCGTGGATTGAGTACGCCCGTCGACGGAACGTTCCGTCGACGGGCGATGGGGGGTCGTAAACCAGTCATGTGTCACACGTGCAGGTGAAGGACACCGGCCTTCCCGATTGACGTGGGGCGGCGGACGCCGCCGGTGCGGCGTTCGTTCCGGGCCCGGGTGTGCGGCGGTTCGACGGGACGGGGGTGGGTGGACGGTCAGTGGATGATGCCGGTGCGCAGTGCGACCGCCACCATTCCGGCGCGGTCGCCGGTGCCGAGCTTGCGGGCGATCCGGGCGAGATGGCTCTTGACGGTCAGGGCGGAGAGCCCCATCGAGACGCCGATCGCCTTGTTGGACTGCCCCTCGGCGACCAGGCGCAGCACCTCCACCTCGCGACCGGAGAGTTCGCGGTAGCCGCCCGGGTGGCTCGGGGCACCCGGGGGGCGGCGGTGCAGGCGCGCCGCGGCGGCGCCGATGGGGGCGGCGCCGGGCCGGGTGGGTAGCCCGACGTTGGTGCGCGTCCCGGTGACGACATAGCCCTTCACTCCGCCCGCCAGGGCGTTGCGGACCGCGCCGATGTCGTCGGCGGCGGACAGGGCGAGGCCGTTCGGCCAGCCCGCGGCTCGGGTCTCCGACAGGAGAGTGAGGCCGGAGCCGTCGGGGAGGTGCACGTCGGCGACGCAGATGTCGCGCGGATTGCCGATACGGGGGCGCGCCTCCGCGATGGACGACGCCTCGATGACGTCGCGCACCCCGAGCGCCCAGAGGTGGCGGGTGACGGTGGAACGTACGCGCGGGTCGGCCACGACGACCATGGCGGTCGGCTTGTTCGGGCGGTAGGCGACCAGGCTTGCGGGCTGCTCGAGGAGAACGGACACCAGGCCTCCTGGGGGGGTGCGGGACGGGGCCGGCTCTGGGGATGAAGCCGGGACGAACCGTGCTTTCAAGGTCACAGTCGTCTTCGGCACCAAACTCCTGCTCCTTTAGAGAATGATCACGATTTGGTGAGTAACAATCGGTGCAATTCGGACGCGCGCGCGATCAACCGAAGATCGAATCGGTTCGCTCCGTTGTCAATACGCGGCCGAAAGTGGCCGTATCGACAAAGAGATGACAAGGACCACCCGTCGAGGTGTGTCGTGCCGGGCTCCTGCCACGACGAGGGCCGTGCCCCCCGTTCGGGTGGGGCACGGCCCTCGTCGTGGCACGGCCGGTGAGCGCGGGCGGTCAGCGCGAATCGGGTCCCCGGCGCTGCGGCAGGGTCACCACCGAGGAGTCTCCCGGGCCCGCCGGGGGCAGGCCCGCGATCTGGGCGAGCAGATCGCACCAGGAGGCCAGATGGGCGGCCGTGTCCGGGACGCCGCCCAGACCCTCACGGGGGGTCCAGGAGGCGCGGATCTCGATCTGGGAGGCGGCGGGACGAGCGGCCAGCCCGCCGAAGTAGTGCGAAGCGGCGCGTGTGACGGTGCCGCTCGGCTCCCCGTAGGCCAGTCCGCGGGCCTGCAGCGCGTCCGTCAGCCAGGACCAGCACACCTCGGGCAGCAGCGGGTCGGCCGCCATCTCGGGCTCGAGCTCGGCGCGCACCAGCGTCACCAGGCGGAAGGAACCCTGCCAGGCCTCGTGCCCCGCCGGGTCGTGCAGTAGGACGAGGCGTCCGTCGGCCAGGTCCTCGCCCTCCTGGACTACCGCTGCCTCCAGGGCGTAGGTGTGCGGCGCGAGCCGCTGCGGAGGTCGCGTCGGTTCGATCTCGATCTCCGGCCGCAGCCGAGCGGTCTTCAGCGCGTCGACCGCGGCGCGGAAGGGCAGCGGAGCCGCCTCCATCGCATTGCCGTCCCCCTCGTCCGCGTCGTCCATTCCGCCAGCGCCGTCCGTCAGTGGTTCCTGAGCCGCAGCCATGCGGGGAAGAGTAAGGGGAGGACAGCGCCTTCGCAGGGAGAGACACCCGTCCCGACGGTGGTTGGCCGGGAACGGCGAGATGTCGTTTCGGTCGGGGCGCGATCCCCCGTCCGGGTGCCGCCCGCGCCGCCCGCCCCATCGCTCTCGCCCCCGGGCCGGATGCCCGGTGGGGCGTGCGAGACTTCTTGACGTGAGTGCCAACGACCGCCCCGTGACGGGCCAGCCGACAGCCGCATACGATTCCGCCTTCCTCAAGGCGTGCAGGCGCGAGCCCGTTCCCCACACACCGGTGTGGTTCATGCGGCAGGCCGGGCGCTCCCTGCCCGAGTACCGCAAGGTGCGCGAGGGCATCCCCATGCTCGAGTCATGCACGCTGCCGGAGCTGGTCACCGAGATCACCTTGCAGCCGGTCCGCCGCCACGGCGTGGACGCGGCCGTCTACTACAGCGACATCGTCGTCCCCCTCAAGGCCATCGGTGTCGAGCTCGACATCAAGCCAGGTGTCGGTCCGGTCGTCGAGCACCCGATCCGCTCCCGGGCCGATCTCGCACAGCTGCGGGACCTCACCCCCGAGGACGTCTCCTACGTCACGGAGGCCGTCGGGCTGCTCACCGCCGAGCTGGGCCCGACCCCGCTGATCGGTTTCGCGGGCGCCCCCTTCACCCTCGCGAGCTACCTCATCGAGGGCGGCCCGTCCCGTACGTACGAGAACACCAAGGCGCTCATCTACGGCGACCCGCAGCTGTGGGCAGACCTGCTGGACCGGCTCGCGGACATCACGGCCGCGTTTCTCAAGGTCCAGATCGAGGCGGGCGCCTCCGCCGTCCAGCTCTTCGACTCCTGGGCGGGCGCCCTCGCCCCCGCCGACTACCGCCGCTCGGTGCAGCCCGCCTCGGCCAAGGTCTTCCGGGCCGTCGAGGGCTACGGCGTCCCGCGCATCCACTTCGGTGTCGGTACCGGCGAGCTGCTCGGTCTGATGGGCGAGGCGGGAGCGGACGTCGTCGGCGTCGACTGGCGTGTCCCGCTCGACGAGGCGGCCCGCCGCGTCGGCCCGGGGAAGGCCCTCCAGGGCAACCTCGACCCGGCGATCCTCTTCGCGCCGAAGGAGGCGGTCGAGGCCAAGACCCGCGAGGTGCTCGAGGCCGCCGCGGGACTCGAGGGGCATGTCTTCAACCTCGGCCACGGCGTCATGCCGTCCACCGACCCCGACAGCCTGACCCGGCTCGTGGAGTACGTCCACACGCAGACGGCCCGCTGACCGTTCTCCCGCCTGCGGCCGCCCGGGTCCATGCGGCCCCGCGCGGCCGGTGACGCGGCCTCGCCCGCCGTTCGGCCCGGTGGGCCGCGGTGCCCACGCGGTCGTCCGGGCCCGGACGACCGCGTGGCCGACGGTGCGTTCCGGCGATCCGAGTCGCCGTCAGCTCGGTGCGGACCGGGGCCCGTTTCCCGGCCGGCGCCGGGTGGGCCCCGCCGGCCTCACCAACCCGGCCGTGCCCGCCTGCCGAACAGCAGGCCCTGTGGTTCGGGCGGTCGCGGGGTGCCCGCGCGCAGGGGCCAGGCGATCACCATGCCGACCAGGAAGCCGACCACGTGTGCCATGTACGCCACGCTGCCCGCGCTGGAGACGCCCTGGCCGGAGGAGTAGGCCGCCTGGAGGACGAACCAGAAGCCCAGCACGATCCAGGCCGGCAGCCGCAGCGGCAAGAAGATCAGGAACGGTACGAGGACCCAGACACGGACCCTCGGATACAGGACCAGATAGGCGCCGAGTACTCCGGCGATCGCCCCGGAGGCGCCGATCAGCGGGTCGCCCGAGTCGGAGTTCGCCAGGGCGAAACCGTAGGCGGCCGCGTAGCCGCACACGAGGTAGAACAGCGTGAAGCGGACATGGCCCAGCCGGTCCTCGATGTTGTTGCCGAAGATCAGCAGGAACAGCATGTTGCCCAGCAGGTGCAGCCAGCTGCCGTGCAGGAACATCGCCGTGAAGACGGACGCCGGCGGTGACTTCTGGTACTCAGGTGTGGCCACCACACAGCCCGGGCCGTGCGGGCCCACACCGACCGCGCCGGTGGGCACGAGCCGAGGCAGCTGATCGTGGATCAGCTCCCGCGGCACCGCGGCGTAGTGATCCAGGAACGCCTGGAGATGGCAGAGCTGCGCCAGATCGCTCTGTCCCGCCACCGAGCCCGCTATCCCGGGGGTGAACAGGAAGACGACGACGTTGGCCGCGATCAGTGCGTACGTCACATAGGGCGTACGGCGCACAGGGTTTACGTCATGGACGGGGATGACCACAAGGAAGTACTGCCCGGGATGGGCCGGGCGAATCAGTGAACGCGGCCGTCCGCCTGTGCGTATGTCTCCTCAACCGGCCGCGGTACGGGGAAGGCGTGTCGCGGGGACGACGTGAGGGACACAGGTGATGAACGACCGAGTTACTCCTCCGATCCACGCTCTGCCCGACGGCGAGGCCGAACTGGCCCTGGTCATCCATCTGCCGTGGGAGGACATCGCCCGGCTCGGCCAGGAGGCGGGCCGGCTCGCCGCCCAGATGCAGCGCCCCGTGACCCTCGACGAGGCCGTCAGCCAGCGGCTGCGTTCCACCAGGGTGGCCGCGCACGCGAAGCCGGGGGGAGTGCAGCCACCGTCGGCCGCCGTCCCCTCCAGTGCCGCCGTTTCGTCGCTGCCTCCCCGTCCGCCCGCCGAGCAGGCCCGGCAGGCCATCGAGAGGATCAACGGTCAGCACGAGACGGCGTAGTCCCCCGCCGCGTGAGCCGTGGGGACCGCCATGCGGGCGGTCCCTGCGGCTCTTCGCGGCCGGGCCGTGATCCGGGCCCGGGGTGTCAGCCGGCGTCCTCGCGCACTGCCGCCGTCGCCTTCCTGGCCGCCACCAGGACCGGGTCCCACACCGGTGAGAAGGGAGGCGCGTATCCCAGGTCAAGGGCCGTCATCTCCTCGACCGTCATACGGGCGGTCAGCGCGACCGCCGCGATGTCGACCCGCTTGGCCGCCCCCTCCCGGCCGACGATCTGGACGCCGAGCAGTCGGCCCGTGCGGCGTTCGGCGAGCATCTTCACCTTCATCGACGCGGCGTTCGGGTAGTAGCCCGCGCGGCTGGTCGACTCGATGGTGACGGTCACGTACTGCAGTCCGGCCCGCCGCGCGTCCTTCTCGCGCAGACCGGTGCGGGCGATCTCCAGATCGCAGACCTTGCTCACGGCCGTGCCGACGACGCCCGGGAAGGTGGCGTAGCCGCCGCCCACGTTGGTGCCGATGACCTGGCCGTGCTTGTTGGCGTGCGTCCCGAGGGCGATGTGCCGCTCCCGTCCGGAGACCAGGTCCATGACCTCGACGCAGTCGCCGCCGGCCCAGATGTTCTCGTGCCCGCGCACCCGCATCGAGAGGTCGGTGAGCAGTCCGCCGTGCTCGCCGAGCGGCAGCCCGGCGGCCCTCGCGAGCCCGGTCTCGGGGCGTACGCCGATGCCCAGGACGACCACGTCCGCCGGGTACTCGGCGGATTCCGTGCCGACGGCGCGGACCCGTCCGTCGTCGCCGGAGAGGATCTTGGTGACCGCGGCGTCGTCGACCATCCTGATGCCGAGGCCCTCCATGGCCTCGTGCACGAGGCGGCCCATGTCCGGGTCGAGCGTGGCCATGGGTTCCTTGCCGCGGTTGACGACGGTGACCTCGTAGCCGCGGTTGACCAGCGCCTCGGCCATCTCCACACCGATGTAGCCGGCGCCGACGACCACCGCGCTGCGCCCCCGCGTGGCGGCCAGCGAATCCAGGAGCGCCTGCCCGTCGTCCAGGGTCTGCACGCCGTGCACCCCCGGCGCGTCGATGCCCGGCAGATCGGGGCGGATCGGCCGGGCCCCGGTCGCGATCACGAGCTTGTCGTACGACGTCCAGGCCTCGGCCCCGGAGTCGACGGCCCGTGTGCGGACGCGCCGGCCCGCCACATCGATCTCCGTGACCTCCGTCCGCATCCGCAGGTCGATGCCCCGCGCCGCGTGCTCCTCGGGCGTGCGGGCGATCAGCTCGTCCCGTGTTGCGACGTCACCGCCCACCCAGTAGGGGATGCCGCACGCCGAGAACGAGGAGAAGTGACCGCGCTCGAACGCCACGATCTCCAGCTCGTCGGGCGTCCGGAGGCGGCGCGCCTGCGACGCGGCGGACATGCCCGCCGCGTCGCCGCCGATCACGACCAGGCGCTCGGGGGAACGGTTCGTAGGGCTCATGGTCATACGAACACGCTACGTGCGCGGGGAATTTCAGTCCTGTTCGCCCGTGCCGGCCTGCCCCGGGGCGGGCTCGGCCGCCGTACGGGCCGTGGGGAACGCGCCCACCGGCGGTGCGGCGGGCGTGGGCGCCGGACGGCGGGGCAGCCGGGGGCGTACCAGGCGCAGCCACATCAGCGCGAGCAACGCGGCGCACACCGCGAAGGGGAGGGCCGCCCCGATCGCCAGGGCGATCCAGCGCAGCAGCGTGACGAACACGTGCCACCCGCCCGCAAGGGCGTCCACGAACCCGGGCCGGTCGTCCTTCGCCGCCTTCGTCACCGGAGTCTCGGACAGCGAGAGCGTGATGGTGGCCAGGCTGGTGCGGTCCTTGAGGGAGGCCTGCCGGGCCAGCAGCGCCTCGAGGTCGGCCTCGCGCGAGCTCAGTTCCCCTTCCAGGGCGACCACGTCGCTGAGCCTGGTCGCCCGGTCCATCAGTTCCCGTACCCGCGCCACGCTGGCGCGTTGCGACCGGATGCGGCTCTCCACGTCGACGACCTGGTCGGTGACGTCCTCGGCCCTGGCGGTGCGGTCGAGCAGCTTGCCCGCGCCCTGGAGCGAGGTGAGGACCTCGTCGTACTTCTCGGTGGGCACCCGGAGGACGAGCCGGGTGCGCTCGTGGCCCCGGGCGTCGCGGCTGGTGTTCTCGTTGCCGACGAACCCGCCCGCGTTCTCGACGGTCGTCCGCGCCCGGTCGAGCGCGTCGGGCACGTCCTTCACCTGCACGGTGAGGGAGGCGGTGCGGATGATGTCGCCCGTGGAGAGCCGGGGCGTGCTGCCGGGGCTCTTCGCGTCGCCGCCCGCGCTGTTGCCGGCGCCCTTCGCACCGGCGCCCGCGGCGCTGTCGGTGACGCCCTCCTGCCGGGCGGGCCCTGCAACGGACTTGGCGTCGCCGTCACTGCTGCTGGTGCCCGAATCGCCGCCGGCGCTGCAGCCCGCGAGCGCGAGTGCGGCGGCGAGCAACGTCGCGGCCAGTACCTGGACCGGCCTTACGGAGCGTGGAGTGCGCATGTGGTCGTACCCCCGAGGGTTGTGGTGACGGATGCCTCTTCGACGCGGGGCCCGTACCGAACGTTGGCCTGATCCGGTCCCGATGCGGTCACGGTCGGGACTCGGCCGGGACACCCGCCCCGGGCCGTTCGGCAGCGACACACACCGCTCCCCGGCCTCCCGGAGCCGTTTGAGAGGCTGGTGGCATGAGCGCAACGCACACCCGCCCGGACGCGGGACACGTCGTCGTCGTCGGAGGCGGGATCGCGGGGCTGGCCGCCGCCCATCGGCTGCTGGACCGGGGGATGCGGGTGACGGTCCTGGAGGCGGCGGACCGGGTCGGCGGCAAACTGCTGCCGGGCGAGATCGCGGGTGTGCGGGTCGACCTCGGTGCCGAGTCCATGCTGGCGCGGCGTCCCGAGGCGGTGTCCCTGGCCCGTGAGGCGGGCCTCGCGGAGCGGCTTCAGGCACCGGCCACCTCGACCGCCTCGATCTGGACGCGCGGCGCCCTGCGGCCGATGCCGAAGGGTCATGTCATGGGCGTCCCCGGTGCCGCCTCCGCGCTGTCCGGACTGCTGTCGGACGAAGGACTGCGCCGCATCGAACAGGACGCCGAACTGCCGCGCACGGAGGTCGGCGACGACGTGGCGGTGGGGGAGTACGTGGCGGCCCGGCTCGGCCGCGAGGTCGTCGACCGCCTGGTGGAACCGCTGCTCGGCGGGGTGTACGCGGGTGACGCGTACCGCATCTCGATGCGCTCGGCCGTCCCGCAGCTCTTCCATGCCGCCAGGGACCATGCCTCGCTGACCGAGGCGGTACGGGACATCCAGGCGAAGGGGGCCGCGGCCGCCCGGACCGGCCCGGTGTTCATGGGCATCGAGGGGGGTGTCGGCCGGCTTCCGCACGCCGTGGCGGAGTCGGTGCGGGCCCGGGGCGGCGAAATCCGCCTGGGGACCGGAGCGGACGGGCTGAACCGCACTCCCGCAGGATGGGAGGTCCTCGTCGACGGCCGCACCGTCGAGGCGGACGCGGTGGTCGTGGCGGCCCCCGCCCGTCAGGCCGCCCGGCTGCTGCGCGGCGTCAGTGGCGGGGCCGCCGCCGAACTGGACGCCGTCGAGTACGCCTCCATGGCGCTCGTCACGCTCGCCTACCGCCGTGCCGACATCGCCCTTCCCGAGGGCAGCGGCTTCCTGGTGCCGCCGGTCGACGGGCGGACGATCAAGGCGTCGACGTTCGCCTCCCGGAAGTGGGGCTGGATCGGGGACGAGGACCCGGACGTCGTCGTGCTGAGGACGTCCGTCGGCCGCTACGCCGAGACGGAGATCCTCCAGCGCGAGGACGCCGATCTGGTGGCCCTCTCGCGGCACGACCTGCGCGAGGCGACCGGGGTGGCCGCCGCGCCGCTTCAGACGCGGGTGACCCGCTGGACCGACGGCCTGCCGCAGTACCCCGTGGGCCATCACGCGCGCGTGGCCCGCATCCGCGAGCACGTGGCGAGGCTGCCGGGACTGGCGGTGTGCGGCGCGGCCTACGACGGGGTCGGCATCCCGGCGTGCATCGCGAGCGCGTACGCCGCCGTCGACCAGCTCGGCGGCGATCTGCGCGGTGTCGAGGAGCTCACCGCCAACCCGGTGCAGAGCCTGCACGGCGGAGCGGGAGAATAGGAACATGAGTGACGACGCACCCACCACCGAGGCCGGCCGGATCCCGAACAAGGGCAAACTGGCCAAGGACCTGAACGAGGTCATCCGCTACACGCTGTGGTCCGTCTTCAAGCTGAAGGACGTGCTTCCCGAGGACCGCGCCGGGTACGCCGACGAGGTCCAGGAGCTGTTCGACCAGCTGGCGGCGAAGGACGTGACCGTCCGAGGCACGTACGACCTGTCGGGCCTGCGCGCCGACGCCGACCTCATGATCTGGTGGCACGCGGAGACCAGCGACCAGCTGCAGGAGGCGTACAACCTCTTCCGCCGCACGCGGTTGGGCCGCGCACTGGAGCCGGTCTGGTCGAACATGGCGCTGCACCGTCCCGCTGAGTTCAACCGCTCGCACATCCCGGCGTTCCTCGCGGACGAGACCCCGCGCAACTACGTCAGCGTCTACCCGTTCGTGCGTTCCTACGACTGGTACCTGCTGCCGGACGAGGACCGTCGCCGTATGCTCGCGGACCACGGCAAGATGGCCCGCGGCTACCCGGACGTGCGGGCCAACACGGTCGCCTCGTTCTCCCTCGGGGACTACGAGTGGGTCCTCGCCTTCGAGGCCGACGAGCTGTACCGCATCGTCGACCTCATGCGTCATCTGCGCGGCTCGGAGGCCCGGATGCACGTGCGCGAGGAGGTCCCGTTCTTCACCGGCCGCCGCAAGTCGGTCGCCGAACTGGTCGAGGGCCTCGCCTGATCGGTCGGACCCGGGTGTCCGGCGCCCCGTCACGGCGGGGGGCTGGACGCCGCCGGCGGCAGTGAGTACGTCGGTGTCACCGGAATCGGAGTGCCGGGGTCGTCCTTGGGTCCCGGGGGAGCGGGGGACGGGGTGAGCGGGGCCGGGCTCGCGGTGGCCGCGTCCTCGGCGAGCGCGTCGAAGTCGACGTGACCCGTGGCCTCGAGGACCTTGATGTGGTCGAGGACGGTGGTGTTCGCGTCGTCGGCGAGGGCACGCACCAGCGAGTTGCGGGTGGTGGCCCGCACCTGCGCGACGACGGCGAAGACCTTGCCGTGGGCCCGGCGCAGGAGGTTGGCGAAGTCGCGGTCGTACTCCTGGCCCTGGGCCGCGTCCAGGGTGGCGAGCCACTGGCGCTGCTGCGCGTTCGGCTGGTTGGGCAGGGCGAGGCCGAGGCGCCCGGCGACGTCGCGGACGCGGGCGTCCAGAAAGGTGTGGCCGGTGACCAGGTGCTCGCCCGCGGTGCGCACCGCCTGGGTGGTGCCCTTCTGTTCGGCCTGCTGTCCGGCGGGCAGTTCCCACAGCCCGGCCAGCCGGACCCTGGTGACGAAGTCCCGGTCCAGCGCGGACAGCGGGCCGTAGGCGGTGGGCACGGTCTGGGCGTTGAGGGTGTCCAGCCCGGTGCCGGAGCGGTCCGCGTAGGACCAGACCGGGAAGACCAGTGCGGCGAGTGTTCCCGCGAGCAAGGTGATGAGAAGCCCGGTGCCGCCGAAGATTCCGCGGCTTCGGACGGGTCTGGATCGCATGGTGCCTCCTGCTTGCGGCACCGCACGCTAGTGCGCTTCGGGTGCGGGTTGGCATATTACTGCGCCGTATCCGCCAACTGCCGTACGCGGGCATTCACTTGGAAAGCGGGCAACCTGGCCGGAATGCGGCATGTGCGCAGGTGTCCTTCTCCGGTGAAACGGGGGCGAACCAACCCCTTCGTCCCCCCTGTGCGCCCTCTGTGTCAACCGCGTCACATCCGCTCGCGACGGCCGCACAGGCCCCGACCGAGGTGCTACGGAGCGCGCTCTCGCTCAGCGCCGCAGCAGCACCCGGCGTGTGGCTCGGGCCAGTTGTGCGGTGGGGCGCCGGGACGGAGGTGTGGGCCCCGAGCGTTCCAGCCACCAGGCATGCAGCCGGCGCCCGGCCCCGATGTCCGCCGGCCGTGCGGTGCGCAGCAGATGCTCGGCGAAGTCGAGGGCGTCGCGCCGGTATCCCCCCGTCATCGGACGGTGGTGGGCGTAGGCCAGGAAGGCGGGCCGGAAGTCCTCACCGAGGATCTTGGGCAGTTCGGGCGCGACCTTCGCCACGACGCCGGCCCGCTTGCCGGCGAGGGCACGCGCCTGCACCCCGAGCCGCACCCGGTCGAACCCTTCGGGCACGGGCGTGCCGGCGACGAGCGCGGAGAGCAGCGCGGCCTCGGCGAGCGCGAGCCGCCCCCGCTCTGCGGTGGTGTCACCGTCGCCGGAACCCCCCGCTGCCGGTGAGGCGGTCGCACCCTCGGCCGGAGCGGCCGCGGCCGTGGTGATGGAGCCGCCCGCCGTGCCCGTCGAGCGCAGTTCTGCCGGGTGTGTCCCCGAGGTCGCGGATGAGTGTTCCGCCTTCCCCACGGTCTGCCGGATCTCGGTCAGTTCCCGCTCGAGCTCGGCCGGTTCGGGGAAGTTCTCGTCGCGCTCGAGCAGGACGCCGGGCGGGGTGGCGCGGGACGCGAGGTCGGCCAGGATGTCGAGGACCGGCTGCGGCACCGGGTGGGCATGGCTGTCGTGCCAGACGCCGTCGCGTTCGTAGCCGCCCGCCACATGGACGTACGCGATGGCCTCGACGGGCAGTTCGTCCAGCGCCCTGGCCGGGTCCTCGCCCCGGTTGACGCGGTTGGTGTGGAGGTTCGCGACATCGATCAGCAGCCCTACCCCGGTGCGGTCGACCAGCTCGTAGAGGAACTGGCCCTCGGTCATCTCCTCGTCGGGCCACGAGATCAGCGCCGCGATGTTCTCCACGGCGAGGGGCACGGGCAGGGCGTCCTGGGCGATGCGGATGTTCTCGCAGAGGACGTCCAGCGCGTCGCGCGTGCGCGGGACCGGGAGCAGATGGCCCGCCTCCAGCATCGGGGAGGCGGTCAGCGGCCCGCCCGCCCTGACGAACGCGATGTGCTCCGTGACCAGCGGCGCCTCCAGCGCCGTGGCCCTCTCGGCGAGGTCGGCCAGCCGGGCCCCGTCGGGGCGTTCCGCGCCACCGAGGCCGAGGGAGACGCCGTGCGGGACGACGGTGACGCCCCGCCGTCGCAGGCGCAGCAACGACTCGGGCAGATGTCCCGGGCACACGTTCTCGGCCACGGTCTCGACCCAGTCGATGCCCGGCATGCGCTCCACGGCGTCGGCGATCTCCGGCCGCCATCCGATGCCCGTTCCCAGTCGTCGCACGGTCCGCTCCTCCACCCTGGTCCACCGGCCGCCGCCCTGCGGTCACGGCCCCACGGCCGTGCCCCCGCGCCCCCGTCGACGCACCACCGCCGCCGGTGTGACGGAGTGATGTCCCCGGCCCGTGGAGCCGAACCCCTGCCGGAGGACGTTCAGAGCAACATTTGAGGTTCGCCCCCGCCCCGGATCGGCTCCCGCGGGACCGATGCGTGGAACCGGTCCGGGGCCCGGCGGTGGGTGCCGGTCCGGCCGATGGCCCTTCACAGGGGGGAGGGCGCTGTCCCGCCGCGCGGTTCGACCCGAACGGCCGAGCCGCCGGGCCCCGCCGCCAGGAAGACCTTGGTGGAGGCCGTACGTCGCCCTGCCCCGTCCACGGGCACGAGGCCGGCGCCGTGCCGGTCGCGGCCGGCAGTGAGGAGCAGAGGATGAGGAGCCGACCCCGCCGCCGGTACCGCCTGCGCGGTGCCGCGGCCCTGGTGACGGCCGTGCTGGAGGCGTCCCTCACCGTGCCGCCGGCGACCGCGGTGCCGCCGTCCGAGGACGCCTGCCACACCACCGCGGACGCCATGCCACGCGGCGACTGCGGCCCCTTCCACCAGGTGTTCGCCGAGGACTTCGACGGTGACGTGGTGCCGCTCGGCTCCTTCAGCGACTGCGACCACGACGCCGACACCCCCAACGCGCACTGCGGCGGCCTCACCGGTTCCTACCGCGCCGACTGGTGGGCCTACCCCCGTGGCTGGTACGACACCGCCCATCCGCGCAACCACTCCAACGGCAACAACCGCGTGCTCGGGGGTGAGTACCGGGCCGACGACACCGTGTGGGTCGGCCCCGCCGCGGACGGCGACGGCCGTATGCACATCCGCATGTACCGTCCGGCGTCCGGGGGCGACCTCCATGTCGCGGCCGTCGTACCGCGCAGGGTGATGCGGCAGACGTACGGGAAGTACAGCGCCCGGGTGCGGGTCGTGAAGGCCGCGCCGGGATACAAGAGCGCCTGGCTCCTCTACGGAGGCGGCTGCGAGATGGACATGTACGAGCAGTCGTGGGTCGACACCGTCCACTTCTTCCACCACCCGTGCGACGGACGCGCACAGGGCGTGGCCGACTCCGGCCGGCCCTTCACCGAGTGGCACACGGTCGGCCTGGAGTGGACACCCGGGCTCGCCCGCTACTACCTGGACGGCAGGCTCTTGCTCAGCGACAGCAGGGGTGTCGCGGCGCGGCCGCTGAGCTGGATCCTGCAGAACGAGAGCGCCCTGTACGGGGCGTACGCGGCGCCGGGTTCATGGGCGCAGATGGACATCACGTGGGTGAGCGCCTACACGTACACCGGGGGCAGACCGGGCTGACGGCCGGCCCCGGTCTCCGGACCACCCCTTCGGGCGTCGGGAAACCGGTGGCGATCCTCGCCGTCGGCCGACCGAGCTCCGGCCGACGGTCGGCGCCCGGTCGAGGTCCCGGGCCCGTCGACCGACCGGGTTTCCGTACCGATCAGCCGTGGCGCAGTGCCGGATGGTCCGCCACCACCGTGCAGCTGCCCGGGGCGATCTCCGTGAAGCCGGCATCCTTCACCAACGGCAGTCCGGACGAGGTGAGTTCGGCCCAGTGGGATGGGTCCGCGGTACGGACGGCCAGCGGGAAGCCCGCGTCGCGCCACGCTGCGCGCTCCTCGTCGGGCAGCGCCCACCAGGCGAGCTGGGCTCCGTGCCCCGCCTGGGCCATCGCCTTGCCCGCCGACATCTCCAGGCCGGGGTTGAGCCACAGCACGGGAGCCGTGGCGTCGGCCTCGACCGGCGGCTCCGCGTCGTCGAGGTCCGTGCCGGAGACCTGGAGCCGGGCGAGATCCTTGGGCCAGCCGTCCAGCGGGACGGGCGGGAAGACACGGACCTCGGCCGACTTGCCCGTGACCGTGATGCCCGGCAGCGCCTCGGCCCGGCGCCACTCCGCGCCGCGCGCCCGCCGTACCACCTTGCGGATCCGCGCGTCCTGCCAGTCCCGGATCACCCGGGCCCATGCGCCCTCGCCCTGCGACCGTTCGTCGCTGAGGATCACGAGCACGGCCCGCGCCGCGGTCTCCAGCGCGTCCGTACGCGCCGGGGGAACGGCACGCTCGACGCGTACGACGAGCGGCAGCACGAACTGCGGGACCTCGTCGCGCGGGGTGCGCTCGGAGCGGAAGGGGCTGTCCTGGCCGGCGCGGCCGGTCCGGTCGTCGTGCGGGGATTCCGGCGACGCCGAGGGGGTCTGGTCACTGCTCACGACGTCAAGTCTGCCAGGCGGATGATCCGGTCATTCCGGAGGAGAGCGGCGGCCACCGAAGTGCCCCGCGCGGTCATCCGGAGCAGGCCGTGCGCTGCGCCTCCTGCCACTCGCAGACCGGACAGAGCGTGATCCCCTTGTACGACTCCGGGTACTCCGTGGGCTCCCGGCACAGCACGCAGTCGGCGAACGGCGGCCCGCCCGCTCCGGGCACCGGTGCGGGTGCCTCCGTGTCGCAGTAGTCGCTCATACGGCAAGCCTAGGGCCCGAGCCGAGGCCCGGGCCCCATCGTGGCGCGGGCCCCTATCTCCGCACGCCGGACATCCGGATCAGCTCGGAGACCTTGACGAACCGGTAGCCGCGTCCACGCAGCTCGGGCACCACGGCCCTGACCACCTGTTCGCTCTGCGCCGCCGATCCGCCCGTGCCGTGCAGGGCGACGACGGAACCCGGCCGTACCCCGTCCACCACCTGCCGCACGGCCGAGGCGGCGTCCGTCGCGGGTGCGTCCCCGGCCGTCACGTCCCATTGGACCGCCGTGACACCGAGCGAACCGATGGCGCGCAGCGCCAGGGTGTCGTGACAGCCGCCGGGGAAGCGGAAGTACGGCATCGGACGGGGCACGCCCGCGGTGCGGATCGCCGTGAAGGTGCGCTCCACGTCCGAGCGCATCGTCTTCGCCGGCAGGACGGGCAGCCCCTCGCAGTCGCCGGCGGAGGAGGACTCGCCGTAGGAGCGGCCTGCCACCTCGAAGAGCGGGTCCCGGCCGATCGCCCGCGCCTCCTGGTGGTTCTCGTCGGCCCATCGGCCGGTCATGAACACGGTCGCCGGCACCTTCAGGTCCCGCAGCGCCCCGACCAGCCGCGGAAGGCCGATGCGGCCACCCGCCGCCGCGGTCCGTGGTCCCGCATCCGCGTCCTGGTCCGCGTCGAAGGTGAGGGCGAGGACCCTCTCCCGCGTGGTGGCCTTCGTGAAGACCGGCGTCAGCCCCTCGGGCGCCGGGGCGAGCGTGACCGGCCGTGCCGCCGACGAGGGTGGTGCCGGGAGCGGAGCCGAGTGCGGCGCGGGGCGCAGAGATGTGCCGGGGCCTCCGCAGGCGGCCAGCGCCGCACCGATGACGCACAGAGCGGCGATACGCCGGACGAGAAGGATCACCGTACGAACGTAGAGGCACACATCATCGGAAAAGCCGACCTTGCGTGTGTGCCGGGCCGCGACGGAAACGAATCCACCCGCCCGGCTGTGGCGATCCGTCGGCCACGGACCGGGCGCGCCGTTCCTCACGGGTCGGTTCCACGTCGACGGCGGGTGTCCGCGGCGGCGCATCCGACACGCTTGTCGAATCGCCGGACGAAGGCCGGTTTTCGCGGACGATGTGCGGCATTGGCGTGGCATCACCGGTGTCGTCGAACCGCGCTCGGCCTTCCCGCCGCCCGGCCGGTGGTGTGGTCGGGCGGACGTGGTCGTTCGGGGTTTCGGGGCCGGCCGGTCCTGGTCGTGGGGGCGCCGGTGTGGCCGACGGGCGGTCGGTGTTCCGCCGTGACGTCGGCTTCGGCGATCGACGGGCGGCTTTTGTCGACGGACGGCCGATGATCGCGGTGGTTCCGCGGTGTTGCCGACGGATGGTCGGCCTTCCTCGTGGGCGGTTGGCGTTGCGGGGGCGGCCGCCCGGTCCGGTTCGACCAGGGGTCGGCCTTTCCGTTGGGGCGTCGGCTTCGGCGAAGAGTGGGCGTCTTTGCCGACAAGCGGTCGATCTTCGCAGCGGGCCTGCGCCCATGTCGACGGCTGGTCGGCCAGCCCGGCGGATGGTTGCCGTTGTCGGGGGCGGCCACGGGCCACGACGAAGGGTGGCGCTCCGGGGTGCCACCCCCGCGTCGTGGCCCGCCCGTGTCACGCGTCCCAGAGGCCGACGGATCGGCGGGCGACGAGCCCGCCGACACGGTGCAGTACTCCCTCGGCGGGCTGCGCCTCCAGGCGCCGGCCGTCCCGCAGGCGCAGCGAGACATGATCGACCGCGGCCTCCCGGGCTCCGATGACCGCTTAGTAGGGCACCAGGCGTGCCGCCCGGACGCGCGCGCCGAGGGTGCCCTCCTCGGAGGTGGCCGACCGGGCCCGCAGCCCTCGCTCCAGACACCGCTCCACCAGCCGTGCGGCATCCTCGGACTCGGTGTCGGAGACGGGCAGGACGACGATCTGGACCGGGGCGAGCCAGGCGGGGAAGGCGCCGGCGTGCACCTCGAGAAGATGGGCGACGGCACGTTCCAGGCTGCCGATGACGCTGCGGTGGACCATCACCGGGCGGTGACGGGCGCCGTCGGGGCCGGTGTAGCGCAGATCGAAGCGCTCCGGCTGATGGAGGTCGATCTGCACGGTGGAGAGGGTGGTCTCCCGACCCGCCGGATCGGCGATCTGGACGTCGATCTTGGGGCCGTAGAACGCGGCCTCGCCCTCCACCGCCTCGTAGGCGATACCGGCACGGTCCAGGACCTCGCGCAGCATCGCCGATGCCCGGCGCCACAGGTCCGGATCCGCGACGTATTTGCCACCGGGGCCCGGCAGCGACAGCCGGTGCCGGGCCGGGCGGATGCCGAGCGCCGCATGGGCCTCGCCGATCATGCGCAGCGCCGCTTCCGCTTCCTCGAGCACCTGGTCCAGGGTGCAGAAGACATGCGCGTCGTTCAGCTGGATGGCCCGGACCCGGGTCAGTCCGCCGAGCACCCCGGACAGCTCGGAGCGGTACATGCCGCCCAACTCCGCGATCCGCAGGGGAAGCTCCCGATAGCTGTGCGGGCGGGAGCGGTAGATGAGGGCGTGGTGGGGACACAGGCTCGGGCGCAGCACGACCTGTTCGCCGCCCAGATCCATGGGCGGGAACATGTCGTCGCTGTAGTGCGCCCAGTGCCCGGAGATCTCGTACAGCTCCCGCTTGCCGAGGACCGGCGAGTACACGTGCCGATACCCCGCACGGCGTTCCAGGTCGCGCACGTACTCCTCGAGGGTGTGCCGTACGACGGCGCCGTCGGGCAGCCAGTACGGCAGGCCGGCGCCAGCCAGCGGGTCGGTGTCGAACAGATCGAGTTCACGGCCGAGGCGGCGGTGGTCGTGCATCGTGGTCTCCTCTCGTCGGGGGCGAGGGGGCCACACACGGCGAAGCCCCGGGGCACTCGCCCCGGGGCTTCGACCTTCGGTCGTCTGTCAGCGCGCCGGGACACTCTCCGGCGTCGTCGTGGACACATGGGCGCGCTGCATGTCGCAGAACCTCGCAGGCGGCGTGCAGGGGCGCCTCTCAATTCCCCGGCCGCCGTGCGCTTCTGCGCAGGTGGCCGGTCCAGATCTACGGCTGGGCCGACGGGGAGCCGTCGGCTGTGGGGCCGGACCGCAGTGCGGTCGGCTCGGGCTCCGGGGCCGCCTCGGGTGCCGGCACCTGTTCGACGGGTCGATCGGCCGCCGACGCGACCGCGTCCGCCGGCGAGGGCGCGGCTTTCTCCAAGGGCTTCGGTGCCGTCGAGGGCGTGGAAGTCGCCTTCTCCTCGGCAGTCGGCGCCGGCGAGGACCGGCCTTCGTCGGGGCCCTGCGCTCCGTCCGGGGGCGCCGCCCGTTCGAGGAAGCGCAGCAGTTCGACCGGGAACGGCAGCACAAGGGTGGAGTTCTTCTCGGCCGCGACCGCGACCACGGTCTGCAGCAGCCGCAGCTGGAGCGCGGCGGGCTGTTCGGACATCACCCCGGCGGCCTCGGCCAGCTTCTTGGAGGCCTGCAGCTCCGCGTCCGCGTTGATGATGCGTGCGCGGCGCTCACGGTCGGCCTCCGCCTGCCGGGCCATCGAACGCTTCATCGTGTCGGGCAGGGACACGTCCTTGATCTCGACCCGGTCGATCTGCACACCCCAGCCGATGGCCGGACTGTCGATCATCAGCTCGAGCCCCTGGTTGAGCTTCTCCCGGTTGGAGAGCAGGTCGTCCAGATCGCTCTTGCCGATGATCGAGCGCAGCGAGGTCTGTGCCATCTGCGAGACCGCGAACCGGTAGTCCTCCACCTGGATGAGCGCGTTCGCCGCGTCGACCACCTTGAAGTAGACGACGGCGTCCACCCGTACGGTCACGTTGTCCCGCGTGATGCCTTCCTGGGCGGGGATGGGCAGCGTGACGATCTGCATGTTCACCTTGTGCATCCGGTCGACTCCCGGAACGATCACGGTGAAGCCCGGCGCCCTGGGGGACCCGAGAAGCCGTCCGAACCGGAAGACCACGCCACGCTCGTACTGCTTGATGACCCGCGCCGCGGCGGCGAGGCCCACGAGCCCGACGGCGCCCGCCGCCACCAAGGCACCCACCAGCTCCTGGATCATGACGACCTCCTCGTCGAGAGGCCAGGTATGTCTGTACTTGCCACCATAATTCCGTCGAAGCCCACGAGGCGAGGGCCACCGGAGCGATGCCGGCAGGCCCTCGCCCCGCAGGGGCGGAACGGTTGTGCGCCGTCAGCGGCCGGACGTCATCCGCACCGGCTCCGTCCCGGCCGCGCTGTGCCGTTCCGCCCAGTTCTCCAGGGCCGTACGGCAGGCGTGGTCGAGGTGGTGCAGTCCCGACAGGTCCAGCTCGACGGGACGGTCCTGGGGAAGCGCCTCCAGGCTGTCGAGGATCTTCGGCAGCCGCAGGAAGGTCGCGTTGCCCGACAGATGCGCCTGGACCGGGCCCGCGCCCTTGTCGACGACCTCCAGCCTGATGTGCGAGGCCTCCCAGGCGGTCTTCGCAACGGCGAGGGCAAGGCCGATGAGCACCCCTTCGAACATACTGACCGCGACGATCGACAGCGCGGTGACCACGAGGATGAACGCCTCGCCCCGGTGCTCCCGCCACAGGGTGACGAGCTGCCGCACGGGGACGAGCCTGGCGCCGGAGTACACGAGGATCCCGGCCAGCGCGGGGATCGGTATGTGCGCCAGCACGGACGGCAGCAGTGCCGCGAACAGCAGCAGCCACACGCCGTGCAGCACCCGGGAGGCCTTGGTTCTGGCACCGGCCTGGACGTTGGCCGCGCTGCGCACGATCACCGCGGTCATGGGCAGCGCGCCGAGCAGCCCGCAGACCGTGTTGCCGGCGCCCTGGGCCATCAGCTCCCTGTTGTACTCGGTGCGTGGACCGTTGTGCAGCCGGTCCACGGCGGCGGCGCTGAACAGCGACTCGGCCGAGGCGATCAGGGTGAACGCGACGATCGTGCCGAGCAGGCCGACACTCGCCTGTTCACCGAGGGCGTCAAGGGACGGTGGGTGGACGGAGTCCAGCAGTCCCCTGACCTCGACCGTGGCCACCCGCAGTCCGAGGACGGCGGTGGCGAGGGTGGCGAGCGCCACCGCAGCGAGGGGCCCGGGCACCGCCCGCACCACGCGGGGCAGGTACGGCCACAGCAGGAGGACGGCGATGGTGCCGGCACCGAGGGCGAGTGCGGGGAGCGCCTCGGTGTTCGCGACGGCGCCGGCCAGCGCCCCGGGCAGTCCGGCCAGCTTCTCCGGGCCGGATGCGGGGGCCTGCTGCCCGGCCACCGAGTACAGCTGCCCGGCGACCAGCACCAGACCGATGCCGGCCAGCATGCCTTCCACCACGGAGACGGAGATCGCCCGGAACCAGCGCCCCAGCCGCAGGGCGCCCATGAGGAGCTGGAGCACACCGGTGGCGAGCACGATCGCGCCCAGCACCGGGAGCCCGAACTCCCGCACCGCCTCGAAGACCAGCACGGTCAGCCCCGCCGCCGGCCCGGAGACCTGGAGGCTGCTCCCGCGCATCAGCCCGGTGACGATGCCGCCCACGATGCCGGTGACCAGGCCGAGTTCGGCGGGTACGCCGGAGGCGACGGCCACCCCCACGCACAGCGGTAGCGCGACGAGGAAGACGACGAGGGAGGCGGCGAAGTCCCCTTTGAGATGCGGTAATCCGCGCAGTGCGGTCATCGGCCCGCTCACAGCGCTTCGAACGTGTCGGTGGAGGCGCTGTGTGTGCGTACCGCACCGGTGTGCACCTCGTAGTACCAGCCGTGCAGACGCAGCCGGCCCGTGGCCAGGCGTTGTTCGACACACGGGTAGGACCGCAGGCGCAGCAACTGCGCGAGCACATGGTTCTGGACGGCCTCGGCGACCGTCGGGTCGTCGGCGTCGGACGCCTGTGGTTCGGGTGCGGCGTGCGCCAGCCAGTCACGCACGGCCGGCACCGCGGTGAGGTCGTCGCCGCGCACCAGCGCGCCGACGGCTCCGCAGTGGGAGTGGCCGCAGACGACGACGTCACCGACGCCGAGCACCTCGACGGCGTACTCGATGGTGGCCGCTTCGCCGGTGGGGCGGTCGGAGACGTACGGGGGCACGATGTTGCCGGCGGTGCGCAGTTCGAAGAGCTCACCGGGCCGGGCTCCGGTGATCAGCGCGGGGACCACCCGGGAGTCCGAGCAGGTGATGAACAGGACCTCGGGCGACTGGCCGTCGGCCAGCGGGGCGAAGTCCTCCGGGCGCTGTCCGTGCGCACGGGCGTGATCGATGAGGGGCTGCATTGTCAGTTCCTCCTGGCGCGCCTCGGATGGCGCGTCGGCGTACGAGAACGTGGCAGATGCGGGTACGGCGACATGACCCCACGTCGACGCGCTCGGCCAACGTGGCGTGGTGAGGGGAGGGTCGGGTCAGTCCGTACCCGGGGAGCAGCTCAGCGGCGGAACACCTGAAGTGCCGCGGGAGAATGAGCGGTTGACGGTCTTGATATGCCCGGTGCGGTGCGGTGCGCGGTCGGCGGCCGCCCGTCGGTGATGTCGCCCGCCTGCCGCGTGGGCGCGGGGGGCTCCGGAACCGCGTCCGCGGATGCGCGGTGGCGGTCGCGGGTGCGCAGCGGACCTGTGGGGCCCGGGGAGTGTCCGAGACCACCGCGGGTGACGGCCTCGTCAGCGCGCTTGCTCATGACCGCTTCCGGGGTTGCGGCGGCGGTCGCACGGGGCTTGTGCGCCGAGGCGGGGGACGCGGAGGGCGCGAGGAGATACAGGGCCAGCAGGACGGCGGAGAGAATCGCGGGAGTGAACCGGACCGCCGTGCCTCGTCCCATGACCTCCCCTCCCCGCCATGAGCGTCCGTCGTAGGTGCCTCGGCGAACACGTTAACCCGGCTTGCGCGTTTGCAGGGTCAACTTCGCGCTTCAGGTAAAGGAGAGCCCAAAAATCGAGGTGAGGATGGCCGGAACGCGCCGGTGGTGCACATCCGTTTGGTTCTGTTACGCCTCGACGAAACCTTTCGCGTCCCGGGCGAGCGCCGTGAGGCGGGAGATCGCGCGGAAGTACTTCTTGCGGTAGCCGCCGTTCAGCATCTCGTCGCTGAACAGCTTGTCGAACGGCACTCCGGAGGCCAGTACCGGCACCTCGCGGTCGTAGAGCCGGTCCGCGAGCACCACGAGCCGCAGTGCGGTGGACTGGTCCGGCACCGGCCCGACGTCGGTCAGGCAGACCGCCCTGAGGCCGTCGGTCAGTGCGCCGTACCGGCTCGGGTGCACATGCGCGAGGTGCTCCAGCAGGTGCGGGAAGTCGTCGAGCGAGGCGCCCGGGGTGGCGTACGCCGCCTTGGCCACCTGCTCGTCGCTGTACGGCGCCGGGGCCTCGGGCAGACCGCGGTGGCGGTAGTCCTCGCCGTCGATGCGCAGCGTGCGGAAGCGCGCGGACAGGCCCTGGATCTCGCGCAGGAAGTCCGCGGCGGCGAAGCGGCCCTCGCCGAGCTTGCCCGGCAGGGTGTTGGAGGTGGCCGCCAGGGCGACGCCCGCGTCGACGAGCTTGCCGAGCAGGGTGGAGACGAGGACGGTGTCGCCCGGGTCGTCGAGCTCGAACTCGTCGATGCACAGCAGGCGATGGCCGGAGAGCGTGCGGACCGTCTGCTGGAAGCCCAGCGCGCCGACCAGGTTCGTGAGCTCCACGAAGGTGCCGAAGGCCTTCAGCGAGGGAGCGGCCGGGGTCGCGTGCCACAAGGAGGCGAGCAGGTGGGTCTTGCCGACGCCGTACCCGCCGTCGAGGTAGACGCCGCGGGGACCGGCGGGCGCCTTCGCCCTGGCCTTCCCGAAGCCGAAGAACGAGCGCCCGGCGGACACCGCGTGCGCGCCGGCGAGCCCCCCGGCGAAGTCCTCGAGGACGTGGACGGCCTCGCTCTGGCTGGGCTGGTTCGGGTCCGGAATGTACGTCGCGAAGCGGACCGAGTCGAAGCGCGGCGGCGGCACCATTTCGGCGACGAGCCGGTCGGCGGGGACGTGCGGCTCGCGGGAGGACAGGGAGAGCGGAGCCGTTTCGGCTATCGGCTCGATCCCGGAGGCGGCGGTGGAGGACGACACGGTTCACCAGCTTAAGCGCCGTGCCACACTGCTCGGCATGCGACGCCTGTTCCCTGTGACCGACGAGACAGTGGCCCGACCGGGTGGTGCGACTGCGGGCGCCGGCCCTGCCGTCCCGCCCGGCGACCGCGAGTGGACGCCGGAGGAACTGGCCGCGGCGTACGCCTACCCCGAGACCGGTACGGGCGGCCGGGAGCCGTGGCTGCGGGCCAACATGGTCTCCACCCTCGACGGGGCCGCCCAGCACGACGGCCGCTCCCAGCCCATCTCGAACGCCGCCGACATGCGGATCTTCGGCACACTGCGGGGGCTCGCGGACGTGGTGGTCGTGGGCGCGCAGACGGTACGGCAGGAGGGATACCGCCCGGCGCGCGAACGGGAAGCCTTCGCGGCGCTGCGGAAGGCCGCCGGGCAGGGACCGGCGCCCGCGATCGCCGTGGTGAGCGCGAGCCTCGAGCTGGACTTCTCCGAGCCGCTGTTCAGCTCGCCCCTGGTGCCCACGCTGGTGCTGACCGGTGCCGCGGCGGCGCCCGACCGGGTGGCCGCCGCCGAGCGGGCCGGCGCCCGGGTGGTGATCGCCGGGGACGGCATGGGGGTGGACCCGGTCCGTGCCGTACGCGCCCTCGCGGACCTCGGCATGAGCCGGCTGCTCACCGAGGGCGGCCCGCGCCTGCTGGGGCAGCTGGTGGCGTCCGGGGTCCTCGACGAGCTCTGTCTGACCGTCTCCCCGATGCTCACGGCGGGCGACGCGCAGCGGATCGCCGGGGGTCCCTCGGTCGCGGTGCCCCGGCGGTTCACGCTGGTGTCGCTGCTGGAGGAGGAAGGCTTCCTGTTCGGCCGCTACTGCCGCGACCAGCCGAGATGACGTCATGATCTCTGCGGAATCGGACCCCTATGTACCGGTTTTTCGGGGATCTTCCGGCATGTTATGGAATCTCCCGTTCCGTTTATTTCCCGATGGGCACACTCAATCTCGTGGTGCCCGTCCGATCACGGGGCAGGATGGTTTCCGCAAGACCTCGAAGGGCCCGCGCAGCAGAGGCCCGCCGGGGTTCTCAAGGATTCGAAGAGAAGAAGGGGCGCCCGTCGTGTTCACGAGCGTACTGATGATCGAGAAGGCCCTCACATCCGCCGACGTGGAATTCGTCACCACCCTGCACGGTGACGAGTCGGTCACCTTCCACGTGCTGCTGCAGCCCCGCGGCGACCAGGCGGACCGCCTGCTGCGGGCCATCGACGACATCGCCCTGGGTGAGCTGGACGAGGCGGCGCACGAGCGGGACACGCCCGAGGGCAGGAGTGCCGCGGCCCTGGGGCGGCAGGCGCTGGACGTCTCCCTTGCCGCTCTGCACGCGGCGGGCAGCGAGGCCGAGGGCAGGCTCATCGAGGACCATCCGCTGGACGCGCTCAAGGCGCTCGTCGCGGAGATCGGCGCGGACGAGGTGATCGTGCTGACCGACCCCCACTACGTGGAGGAGTTCTTCCACCGCGACTGGGCGTCGAGAGCCCGGCACAAGGTGGGCGTGCCGGTGCTGAAGCTGTTCTCGCACAGCAAGGCGCAGTGACCGGTCGGTGTACGTCGACCCGGACGGCACGCAATAGGCTGGGACGCTGAACGCACGCCGTACCAGCACTCAGGAGACACGCATGGCACCCGGCATCCCCACCGCCATGGACCGACCGCACTTCATCGGCATCGGCGGCGCCGGAATGTCGGGCATCGCGAAGATCCTCGCCCAGCGTGGCGCCGTGGTGGCGGGCAGTGACGCCAAGGACTCGCCCACCGCCGAGGCCCTGCGCGCGCTGGGCGTGACGGTGCACATCGGTCACGCGGCCGAGCATCTCGCCGACGACGCCGGCTGCGTCGTCGTCTCCTCCGCCATCCGGGCCGACAACCCGGAGCTGGCGCGGGCGGCGGAGCTGGGCATCCCCGTGGTGCACCGCTCGGACGCCCTGGCACGCCTGATGGACGGCCTGCGCCCGATCGCGGTCGCCGGCACCCACGGCAAGACGACGACGACGTCGATGCTGGCGGTGTCCCTGACCGAGCTTGGCCTTTCGCCGTCCTACGCGATCGGCGGCGACCTGGACGCCCCCGGCTCCAACGCGCTGCACGGCGAGGGCGACATCTTCGTCGCCGAGGCCGACGAGAGCGACCGCAGCTTCCACAAGTACGCGCCCGAGGTCGCGATCGTCCTCAACGTCGAACTCGACCACCACGCGAACTACGCGTCCATGGAGGAGATCTACGAGTCCTTCCAGACCTTCGCGGGCCGGATCGTGCCCGGCGGGACGCTGGTGGTGGCGGCCGACCACGAGGGCGCACGCGAGCTGACGCGACGGCTGGCGGGATCGGTGCGGACGGTGACGTACGGGGAGTCGCAGGACGCCGACGTCCGCATCCTCTCCGTGGTCCCGCAGGGACTGAAGAGCGAGGTGACGGTGGACCTCGGCGGCTCCCGGCTGACCTTCACGGTCTCCGTCCCCGGCCGCCACTACGCGCACAACGCCGTGGCGGCGCTGGCCGCGGGCGTGGCGCTGGGTGTCCCGGCGGCCGAGCTGGCGTCGGCCCTCGGGGCCTACACGGGCGTGAAGCGCCGTCTCCAGCTCAAGGGCGAGGAGTCGGGCGTCCAGGTGATCGACTCGTACGCGCACCACCCGACGGAGATGACGGCGGACCTGGAGGCGATGCGGGCGGCGGCCGGCGAGGCCCGCATCCTGGTGCTCTTCCAGCCCCACCTGTTCTCCCGCACCCAGGAGCTGGGCAAGGAGATGGGCGAGGCGCTCGCGCTGGCGGACGCCTCGGTGGTCCTGGACATCTACCCGGCCCGTGAGGACCCGATCCCCGGCGTGACGAGTGAGTTGATCATCGATGCGGCGCGGACGGCCGGCGCGGACGTGCGGGCCGTCCACGACAAGGCGGAGGCCCCCGCGGTCGTGGCGGGAATGGCGAAGCAGGGCGATCTCGTTCTCACCATGGGAGCGGGCGACGTCACCGACCTCGGCCCGCGGATCCTGGAACGTCTCGCACAGAAGTGACACGGAAGTAAGGGGTTGGCCTACATGTCGTACGACGTCGACAAGCCGGACGAGCAGTGGCGGGCGGAGCTGACCCCGGCGGAGTACGCGGTACTGCGCCAGGCCGGCACGGAACCCGCCTTCGTGGGTGAGTACACCGACACCAAGACCAAGGGCGTCTACTCCTGTCGGGCCTGCGGCGCGGAACTGTTCACCTCGGACACGAAGTTCGAGTCCCACTGCGGATGGCCGTCCTTCTACGACCCGAAGGACACCGAAGCGGTGGAGCTGCTGGTGGACCGCTCGCACGGAATGGTCCGCACCGAGGTGCGCTGCGCCCGCTGCGGATCGCATCTGGGGCACGTCTTCGAGGGCGAGGGCTATCCCACGCCGACCGATCAGCGGTACTGCATCAACAGCATCTCGATGCGGTTGACGCCCGACGAGGGCTGAGCACGTCCGAAGGCTCCCTCGGCTCCCCGGAGCCGTGGGGGCCTTCGCATGGACAGGGCACGCGGCGCCGGGTGGCCGCGGTGGACGGCCGGCCCACCGGCCACGTCACAATGCGGCGGCAACAACCGCTACAAGGGGTAGCCGACTTGACCACCGGCGGTCACCCGCGATTTGCTCCGGCCCAGCCTTCCTCCTGCTCGGCTGCACAGCGAGGTGCCGCACCCCCATGAAGACTCCTCCCACACCCCACCCCCTCCGCGGATCCGCACGGGCGACGGCCGTCGCCTGCGCCGCCGTCGTCTGCCTGCTCATGGCCGGCTGCACCGGCTCCGGTGACTCCCCGTCCGGCTCGGACGCGAAGGTGCCCGGTGCCGCGGGGCTCAGAGTCACCCTGGTCACCCACGGAGCCGAGGGGGACGCGTTCTGGGAGCTGGTGAAGAAGGGTGCGGAGGCGGCGGCGGCGAAGGACGGCGCCGACCTGACGTACGCGAACGACCCCGATGCGGCGGGTCAGGCGGAACTGGTGCGGGAGGCGATCCGGGACCGCGCCGACGGCATCGCGCTGACGCTCGCCAAACCGGACGCCATGAAGGGCCCGATCGGCGAGGCCAGGGCGGCCGGCATACCGGTCGTCGGTCTCAACTCCGGTATCGACGCCTGGCGTTCCGACGGCGTCCTCGAGTACTTCGGCCAGGACGAGAGCCTCGCGGGCCGGGCCGTGGGCGACAAGCTGGACGGTCTCGGCGCCCACCACGCCCTGTGTGTCATCCATGAGCGGGGCAACGTGGCCCTGGAGGCGCGCTGCGCCGGCGTGAAGAAGGCGTTCGGCGGCGACACCGACATGCTCTATGTGGACGGCACCGACACGAACGCCCTGACCGAGTCGGTCGCGGCCAGGCTGCGGCAGGACCCGGGCATCGACGAAGTGGTCACGCTGGGCGCGCAGTTCGCCCTTGCCGCCGTCCGGTCCGTGCGGCAGGCGGACAGCAGGGCCCGTGTCGCCACCTTCGATCTCAACAAGGACCTGGTCAAGGCCGTGCAGGACGGCGACGTGCAGTTCGCGGTCGACCAACAGCCCTATCTGCAGGGCTATCTCGCCGTCGACGCGCTCTGGCTCTACAAGTCCAACGGCAACGTCAGCGGAGGCGGCGTCGCGCCGGTGCTCACCGGTCCGGCGTTCGTGACCAAGGCGAACGTCGCATCGGTGGCGAGACTCGCGGCCGACGGCACGCGCTGAGCGGACGCCGTGCCGGGGGTCGATCTCGCGTCGATTCCGCGGCTCTCGGTGCGTTGGGTCAGATGTGCGGATAGCATCCTGCGCACCCCCTGTGCCGCATCGGACACGCAGTCACCCCGCGTTCGTCCCCACCCCCCCGTTCCCCGGTTCGCTCTAGGACGACGATGTCTCGACGGACTCCGACAGCTCTCCGGCGCCGTCTCGCCTCCATACGCCTCTCCCTGATCCTGCTGGCTCTGGTGCCCAGCGTCACCCTCGCCGTCATCTGGACCGTGACGACGACCCAGATGCTGTCCGAGGGGCTGAGGTTGCGCTCGCAGACGGAGCTGAGCAGGTCGACCGGTGCCATGGGCACCGAGGCGGCACTCGCACTGCAGCAGGAACGCAGCCTGTCGGCGGCGTGGCTGGCCGCGCCGCACGGCTCCCGGGCCGCCCTCGACGCACAGCGGGCGAAGACGGACACGGCGGTGGCACAACTGGTGGACCAGGCCGACGCGATCAAGAGGGCGCCCGCCCGCATCAGGGACCGCATGTACTCGGTCGTCGCGTCGGTGGGCAGCCTGGAGTACTACCGGGACCAGGTGGACCACCCGACCGACATCACCGCCGGGCAGGCCGTGGACCAGTACACCGCCATCATCGACGACCAGGTGCACGCCTTCCAGGAGCTCTCCCAGGTCGACGACGGCGATCTCACCTCGCAGGCGGAACCGCTCGTCGCGCTGGAGCACGCCGCCGAGCTGGTCTCCCAGGAGGACGCACAGCTCACCCTGGCCTGGCCGTCCGGGCACCTGGACGACACGACCTGGAACCGGTTCGCACAGCTGGTCCACGCCCGCCGCTGGCTGGTCGAGGACCAGATCGTCCCCTCGCTCGAGGGCAGTACGAAGACCGAGACCGAAAGGATCCTGCAGTCGGCGCAGTGGCATGCCCTGCAGACCGTCGAGGACCAGGTGCTCGCGGCACGCGTGAGGACCGGCGGCTCGCACGGGATGGCGTTGCCGGACGCGCGGAAACGATGGAGCACGGCGATGACCAGGCTCTCCGACCAGTACGCGACGCTGATCCGGCAGCAGACGGCGCTCCTGCTCGACCGCAGTGCCGAGAGGTCCGACGGGCTGCTGATCAAGGCCGGGTTCCTCAGCGCGGCCGGCCTGGCCGCACTGCTGCTGTGCGTCGGCATGTCCTGGCGGATCACCCGGTCCCTGTCCCGGCGGCTGAGGGGCCTGAGGGCCGCCACGCTCGGCCTGGCGCAGGACCGGCTGCCCGACGTGGTCGCCCGGCTGGACCGGGGGGAGAAGGTCGACGTGGAGTCGGCGACCCCGCCGCTGGACTACGGCGACGACGAACTCGGCCAGGTCGCCCAGGCGTTCAACACCGCCCAGCGCACGGCCGTGCACACGGCGGTCGAACTCGCCGACACCCGGCGCGGTTTCCAGAAGGTCATCCTCGGTATCGCCCGGCAGAGCCAGAACCTGGTCAACCTCCAGCTCAGCAAGCTCGATGCGCTGGAACGCCGCCACCAGGACCCGGACGTCCTCCAAGGGCTGTACGAACTCGACTCCACCGCCAGCCAGTTGCGCCGCTACGAGGAGAACCTCGTCATCATCAGCGGTGAGCGGCCCCGGCGCCACTGGAGCGAACCGGTCTCGCTGGTCGACATCCTGCGCAGCGCCGTCGGCGAGGTCGCCGAATACCAGCGGGTCGAGGTGCACACCGAGGAGGACGTGTACCTCTCCCCGCCCGCGGTGGCCGACGTGATCCACCTGCTGGCCGAGCTGATCGACAACGCGACCGTGTACTCGCCCGCGCCCAGCCCCGTCGGGGTGCGGGCGGCGGTGGTGGCCAAGGGGCTCGCGATCGAGATCGAGGATCGCGGCCTCGGCATGCCGGAGGACGACTACGCCCAGCTCAACGAGCAACTCGCGGCGCCCCCGCAGTTCGACGTGGTGGCGCTCGCCGACGATCTGCGGCTCGGCATGTTCGTGGTCGCCCGGCTCGCCACCCGGCACGGCATCGGGGTGACGCTGCGTCCCTCGCCGTACGGGGGGACCACGGCGATCGTCCTCGTCCCGCACGACATCGTGGTGCGGCAGAGCCCGTCCTCCCGGAAGACGCCGTCCGAGGTGCCGGGGCGGAGGCCCGGGCACCTCGGCGCCGAACCCTCCGCCGCGCCCTCCACCGAGGGTGCGGCCGCAGGAGAGGCCGCGCCCCTGCCGCGCCGGGTGCCGCAGACGAGTCTGGCCGCCGAACTGCGGGAGGAGGCCGCGCCCGCCGAGGAGGACGCCCGCCGGGACGAGTTCACCGCCGACCGCGCCGCCTCCTCCCTCGCCGGCTTCCAGCGCGGCACGCGCCTGGCGCGCGACGACGCCCCGTGGGACCTGGACGACCCGGAGGAGCCGGACCGGGAGGAGGCCGCCGCCCGGTCCGGTCCCGGCGAAGGCGTCCGTGCCGCAGGACCACCCGTCCCCTCGACCCCGCCCGCCGACCGCTCGTGAAGGACACCGACATGACACGCCCCATCCCCGCCACGCACACACAGCTCGACCAGTTGCTGACCGGACTCGTGGACCGGGTCGCCGACGTCAACCACGCCGTGGTGCTCTCCGAGGACGGACTGGTCGTCAGCAAGTCCACGGGTTTCCCGCGCGACGACGCCGAACGGCTGGCGGCGACCGCGTCCGGTCTGATGAGCCTCAGCAAGGGGGTCAGCCTGGACTTCGGCGGCGGCCCGGTGCGACAGGCGCTCATCGAGCTGGCCCGCAGCTATCTCATCCTCACCTCGGCCGGGGCAGGCACCCATCTCGTCGTCCTCACCGGACCGGGCGCCGACGTCGGTGTGGTGGCGTACCAGATGAACATGCTGGTGAAAAAGATCGGCGAGCACTTGAGTGCGGCACCACGCGGAGACGGCGCCGGCTCCGGCAGCGGCGAGAGGTGAACGGAGGCGACGCGGCGGGCCGGCTCGTCCGGCCGTTCACGCTGACCGGCGGACGGACCCGGCCCACCCGCGCCGACTTCACCCTCATCTCGACCGTGACGGCGGTGGACCCGCCGCCCGAGTGGGGCAGCCGGCCGCAGCCCGAGCACACGCGGATCCTGAAGCGGTGCGCCGAGCCGATCGCGGTGGCGGAGCTCGCCGCCCTTCTCGACCTCCCGGTGAGCGTGGTCGTGATCATGCTCTGCGATCTGCTGGAGGCGGGGCGGATCACCGTCCGTCCGCCGCACCCCCTCTCCCGCACCCCGGACCTGGAGATGCTGCAGAAAGTGAGGGACGGCCTTGGCCGACTCTGACACCGCCGTCCGGCCGCCGTCAGCGCCCGACACGGTGAAGATCCTGATCGCCGGGGGGTTCGGCGTCGGCAAGACCACCATGGTCGGCTCGGTCAGCGAGATCACCCCGCTGTCCACCGAGGAAGCGCTCACCGTCGCCGGACTGGACGTCGACGACCTCGCAGGCGTCGAGGAGAAACGGGCCACCACCGTGGCCCTCGACTTCGGCCGGATCACGATCGGCCAGGAGCTCGTGCTGTACCTCTTCGGCACACCCGGTCAGCAGCGGTTCTGGTTCATGTGGAACGACCTGGCCATCGGTGCGCTGGGCGCCGTGGTCCTCATCGACGTCCGCCGCCCGGAGTCGAGTTTCGCCGCCATCGACTTCTTCGAGCGCCGGGGCATCCCGTTCGTCGTCGGCGTCAACGGCTTCCACGGGCGCCATCCCTACCCGCCCGAGACGATCCGGGACGCGCTGGCCCTGCCGGAACACGCCCAGGTGCTGCTGTGCGACGCGCGGGAGCGGGGGTCGTGCAGGGACGTTCTGCTCGCCCTGATCGACCAGTTGATCGCCTCGGCCGACCGGTCCGGCCCCGGGACCTTCGGTGACGGCCGAGGCCCCCGCTCCTGACCTGTGCGGCGCATTGCGCGGTGGAGGCGAGGGTCGTGATCCAGCCGTGGTCATGAGGTTCGCGCACACTCCGGAGTCCGGGACGCGGTGGGCCTCCAGACTGTCCGCACGTCCGCCGACGGTGACGGCGGGGCGACACGGCGAACGCTCCCGGCGTGGTCGGGACGGCCGGTTCGGGCGCGTCCCGGGGGCCCGGACCAGCGTGTCGCACGGTCCCGCACCACAGGCCCCACCGACTTCGGGCACGTCACCCGCCACGGCGCCGCAACACTCGGCGTCTACACTCTCCCGGCAACGGCCCTCGCGACATCGGCCGGGACATCGTCGCTTCTGCCACACCCGAAGGGTATTCGGCGCTTTGATACGGATAGATTCAGTCACCAAGCGGTACCCGGACGGCACGGTGGCGGTCGACCGGTTGTCGTTGGAGATACCGGACCGCTCGATCACCGTCCTCGTCGGCCCCTCGGGCTGCGGCAAGACGACGACCCTGCGCATGATCAACCGGATGATCGAGCCGAGCGAGGGCACGATCACCCTCGACGGAGTCGACATCAGCCGCCAGCCGGTGAACTCGCTGCGCAGGTCGATGGGTTACGTCATCCAGAACGCCGGCCTCTTCCAGCACCGCACCGTCGTCGACAACATCGCGACCGTGCCCCGGCTGCTCGGCTGGAGCAAGGACAAGGCCCGGGAGCGAGCCCGCGAGCTGATGGAACGGGTCGGCCTGGACCCCTCCTTCGCCAAGCGCTACCCGTACCAGCTCTCCGGCGGCCAGCAGCAGCGCGTCGGTGTGGCCCGGGCGCTAGCCGCGGACCCGCCGGTGCTGCTCATGGACGAGCCGTTCTCCGCCGTCGACCCGATCGTGCGCAAGGGGCTGCAGGAAGAGCTGCTGCGTATCCAGGAGGAGTTGGGCAAGACCATCGTCTTCGTCACCCATGACATCGACGAGGCGATCCGGCTCGGGACGATGGTCGCCGTGATGCGGACCGGAGGCAGGCTCGCCCAGTTCGCGCCGCCGGCCGAGCTGCTGTCGTCCCCGGCCGACTCGTTCGTGGAGGACTTCCTCGGCACGGACCGCGGCATCCGGCGGCTGTCCTTCTTCACCTCCGAGGCCCTGGAGCTGAAGAAGACCCCGATCGTCGCCGTCGACTCCTCCGCCGAGCAGATCGCCTCCCGTGGGGGGCCGGACGTTCCGTACCTGCTGGTCACCGACCTCGAGGGCAGGCCGCTCGGCTGGAGCGAACCCGGGGATCTGGCCGCGGGGAGGATCGAGGCCGGCCGACTGCTGTCCTACGGGCGGCCGTTCGTGCACGGCAAGGACTCGCTGCGTGCCGCGCTCGACTGCGCGGTGCTCTCGCCCACCGGCTGGGCCGTGGCGGTGGACGGCGACGGCCGGGTCGTCGGGGTCGTGTCGCAGCAGACGATCGGTGAGGCGATCCGCAACGCCCATGCGGCGCAGGAGCGGGACGAGAAGGTCGCGGGATGAGCGGGTTCTTCGACATCCCGAGCGACCTCCAGCACAGTTGGCTCGGCCTCGTCGGTCTGCATCTGCGGGAGGCCCTGCTGCCGGTCCTGGCCGGCCTGCTCGTCTCCCTGCCGGTCGCCCAGCTGTGTGTGAGGTTCCGCTGGCTGTACCCGCCGGTCCTGGGTGTGACGACCGTGCTGTACGCCATTCCGTCGCTGGCCTTCTTCGTGGTCCTCATCGACTACACCGGCCAGACCGAACTCACCGTGATGATCCCGCTGGCCGTGTACAGCTTGGTGGTGCTCGTCCCGGCGATCGTGGACGGCGTCCGATCGGTCCCGCAGGAGACGCTGGCCGCGGCCACGGCCATGGGCTTCGGGCCTGTGCGCCGCTACCTCCAGGTGCAGCTGCCGATCGCCGTCCCCGCGATCATCGCCGGGCTGCGTGTGGCCACCGTGTCCAGCATCAGCCTGGTCAGCGTCGGCATGCTGATCGGCAACCAGGGCGCACTGGGCAACCTCCTCAACGACGCGAACATCTACCATCGGCCCGAGCTCGCCTGGAACTCCGTGATCACCACGGCGGTCCTGGCGATCCTGGCCGACGCCGCGCTGGTCCTCGTACGTCTGCTGCTGACCCCCTGGATGCCGAGCGGCACACGCAGCAGGCGGCGCAAGCCGGCGGCGGCCGGTCCCGACGCGACCGTGCCCGCCCTGGAGGACGCCCGGTGAACGTGCTCAACTTCGTCCACGCCTTCTTCAGCGACGGCGCCCACTGGCACGGATACGACGGCATACCCACCCGCGTGTGGGAGCACATCCAGTTCACCCTGGAGGCGCTCGCCATCGCGGCCGCGATCGGCCTGCCGGTCGGCCTGGTCACCGGCCACTACGGACGCGGCGGCAACGTCCTGGCCCTGATCGCCACCGCCGGGCGGGCGCTGCCCAGTTTCGGTCTGCTGGTGCTGCTGTTCATCCTGCTCGGGTTCGGCGTGGTGCCGGTGATGATCCCGCTGGTCGTGCTCGCCATCCCACCGATCCTCGTCACCACCTACGAGGCCGTCCGCTCCGTCGACCCCTCCCCGGTGGACGCCGCGCGGGGCATGGGCATGCAGGAGTCACGGATCCTCTTCCGGGTGGAGTTCCCGGTCGCGCTGCCGCTGATCCTCAGCGGGCTGCGCTCGGCCGCCATCCAGATCGTCTCCACCGCCACCATCGCCGCCTACGTCAGTCTCGGCGGCCTCGGCAGGTACATCATCGACGGTCTCTACCAGAGGAACTACGAGAAGGTGGTGGGCGGCGCCACCCTGGTCGCCGTGATGGCGCTGGTGACGCTCGCGCTGTTCTGGGCGGTCGCGCGGTTCACGGTCTCTCCCGGGGTGCGCCGAAGCGCCTGACGCACGACGCGGGGCCCGGGGAGGTGCCAGGCCCCGCGTCGTGCGTTGCGGGGCTCATCCCTCGCTGCGCGCCAGCGCCTGCTCCAGCACCACGAGCAGCGCGTCCCGCACCGACCCGCGCTCCCGGGCGTCGAAGACGACGACCGGGACGTGTTCGGAGACGTCCAGCGCCCAGCGGACCTCGTTCACGTCGTACTCCACCTTGCCGTCGAAGGCGTTGAGGGCGACCGCGAACGGGATGTCCTTGTGCTCGAAGTAGTCCACGGCCGCATAGCAGTCGTCGAGCCGCCGTGTGTCGACGATGACGAGCCCGCCGACCGCGCCCTCCACGATGTCGTCCCACATGAAGCCGAAACGGTCCTGCCCGGGTGTTCCGAACAGGTACAGCTTCAGGGTCGGGTCGATGGTGATGCAGCCGAAGTCCATCGCGACCGTGGTCGTGGTCTTGCGCGGGGTGTGGGTGAGGTCGTCCACCCCGGCCGCGACCTCGGTGATCGCCGCCTCGGTGGTGAGCGGCTCGATCTCGGAGATGGAGCCGACGGCGGTGGTCTTGCCCACGCCGAAGCCGCCGGCGATCACCATCTTGACCGGCAGCGGCGGTCGTACGGCGGTCTGCGCCGCACCCGGGGTCCCGCCGGCCGGGGCGGAGCCGTGGGCGCGGGGCCGAGCGGCCGGTTCAGTCGGTGTCACGGAGTACCCCCCGGGAGTCGGGGACGGCGCGGAGGCCATCGATAACCCTTCGCAGGACGGACGCGTCGCGCGTGACGTCGATGTGTGGCACGTACACCGTCAGCTGCCCGGCGGCGCGCAGGTCCTCGGCGAGGACCCGGACCACGTTCAGATGCAGCCGCAGCCGGGCCGCGATCTCCGCGATGGACTGCGGCTGCCTGCATGCGGCGACGATGTCGTGCTGCTCGAACGAGAGCCGGTCGAGCGCCTCGAGCCCCTGGGCGGTTGCCACCACCTGGGTCTCGACGGGCATCGGCCGTCCGGACGCAGTGGGCGCCACCCGGCCGGCGGTGACGAGGAACGGCCGAACGGCGGCGACGGGACCGAACGGGTCCACCGGGAAACCGTCGTCGTCGGCACCGCGCGCAGTGCGGCCGTCCGCCATGGGTGCTACTTCCTTCCTCGACCGGGCGGTGCCTGGTCACCCCGCCGAGGCGGCGCCGACGCTGTTCTTCAGCTCCAGCACGAGCTGAGGGCTGAGGGCGGCGCCGGCCCGGTTGGCGAACAGGGTCATCTCATAGGCGACGTTGCCCAGTTTGGCCTCCTTGTCGGTGACCACGCCGAGCACGGCGCCGCTGCCGATGGCGGAGACGAGGACGTGACCGCCCTCCAGATCGATGATGACCTTGTTGAGGCCGCCCAGCCCGTAGTTGCCCGACGCGCCGGCGGCAAGGCTGGTGATGCCGGAGACGATCGCCGCCAGCCGCTCCGAGTCGGCGTGCTCGCGCAGTTCGGAGACGGCGATGAGCAGTCCGTCGGAGGAGACGGCGATGGCGTCGACGACACCCGCTGTCTCGGTGGCGAAACGGTTGAGCAGCCAGGTGAAGTCGGCTGCGGCGGCCTGCAGTTCGGCCGGTGTGGTGCCGGTGGCCGGGGTGTCACCTGTCGACGTACTCACTGCTCCGCTCCTTTCGGGAGGTGGTTCTGGTCGAGCGTGTCATGGGGGGAGGTTCGTGCGGTGCTGTCGCGGTGGGCGCGTTCCACCGCGGCCTCGAACTCCTCGAGCGCGGAGCGGACCTCTTCCGCGTCGGCGGGCCGGGGTGCCGGGGATTCCGTCTGCGGGGCCTCGGCGGTGCGCAGGGTCGCACCCCGTACCCGGCGGCGCAGTGGCCTGACCCCGCCGGGAACGTCCGCACCGGGCGGCGTTCCGCCGGCGCGGGCGCCGGCAGCCGTCTCCCGCGAGCGAGGACGGGGGACGAACGGGACCTCCTCGGCCCGGTCGTGGAGGTCCCCGGAGGCCCTCTCCTCGACCGGATCCGCCTCACGGCGCGGAACGCGCCGGGGCAGTGAGCCGGACCCGGCCTCGGAGGCATCACGCCCGGGCGAGGGCGACTGGCCCGCGGCGGCGGGCACGGCCTCGGACGCGGTCTCGGCGACGGCGACCGCCGAAGGCACCGGCCCGGAGGGGGCGGCGGACTCCTGTCCGGTCGTGCCCGGGGCGTCCACGGCGGCCGGGACCTGCTCCGGGACGAGCACCGGGCTCATCGTCAGCAGCAGCGACGAGGGCAGCTCGACCGTCGCCGTGACACCGCCGCCGGGCGTGCGGGCGAGCACGACCGTGATCTCCCAGCGCCGGGCCAGCGTGCCGACCACGAACAGACCGAGCACCTTGGTCGGTACGACGTCCAGCCGCTCGCGGCGGATCAGCCGGGCGTTCTCCTCCGCCAGCCGCTCGGCGCTCATGCCGAGACCGTGGTCGGCGACCTCGATCACGGCCCCCTCGCCGCCCATGCGCACCGTCACCTCGACGGGGCTGCCCGCGGGGGAGAACGAGACGGCGTTCTCGAGGAGTTCGGCGACCATCAGGGTCAGGTCGCCGATGATGTCGGGCGCGACCATGATCTCGGTCTCGGCGAGCAGCCGGACCCGCTGGAAGCCCTCGATCTGGCCGAGCGCTGCGCGGACCACGTTGGTGAGCGCGGTGGGACCGGACTCCAGGACGGTCTCGCGGATGCCCGCGAGCAGCATCAGGCTGTCCGCGTTGCGCCGCAGGCGTACGGCGATGTGGTCGATGGAGTAGAGGCGTTCGAGGAGCGCCGGGTCGGTCTCGCCCCGCTCCACCGCGTCGATCAGGACCAGTTGGCGTGTGGTCAGGTTGCTCACCCGGCGCCCGACGTTGCCGAACATCTCGGCGACGTTGCGGCGGCTGAGCACCTGGCGCTCCAGCAGCGCGGCCGCGGTGGTCTGCACATGGTTGAAGGCCTCGGCCAGTTCACCGATCTCGTCGCGCGCGGTGACGGATATCTCGCGCAGCCGCGGCGCGCCGTCGTCCTCGGCGTCGTCGTCGGCCACCCGGGAGAGCTCGCGCCCGGCGGCCTTGGCCACCTGCTGGGCGGCGCCGGTGAGGGCCAGCACCGGGCGGACCACCGAGCGGCGCACCAGCACGGAGAGCGCGATCCAGCAGACGAAGCTGATCAGCGCGAGGTTCAGCAGCAGCGCGGCTCGCCACTGGGCCGTCTCGGAGGCGGCGTCGGCCCGGTCTGCGATCTGGTCGATGAGCGACGTGGTGATCCGGAGCCGGTTCTCGGCCTGTTCCGGGTAGGCGGGGTAGCCGTTCAGGGCGTCCGTGAACGTCCGGCCAATGTCGGCCGGGGTGTTCATCTGCAGCCCGCTGGGATCGACCTGGAGCGCGGCGTACGCCTGGGCGATCTCCCACTGTGCGGTGTTGTGCTCGATCCCGGCGAGCTCGTCGGCCTGCTCGGGGGAGGCGAACCGGCCGAAGCGGTCTGCCTGGTAGGTGAACAGCTCGTGCGAGCCGACCGCGCCCGTGAACTCGATGAGCGCGTTGGCGTCACCGGTCGTCGCGGAGAAGACCCCGGTCTCGAACGCGCCGTGCGCGGCGTCGGCGCGCAGCAGCGAGTCGAGCAGATTGCCGGTGAAGGTGGCGGCCAGATCCGCGTTGCGCTCGAGCCCCAGACCGTCGATCAGGCCCTTGGAGGCGTTGGTGTAGGCGGGGTCGATGTTGTCGGCGGGCAGGTACCCCTGCTCGATGGTGTCGCGCAGACCGGCGAGGCCCTCGACCTCCATCAGCGCCTGCTCCTCCGTGTCCGGCAGCCGGTCGCCGAAGGCGGAGCGCACCTTGGCGATCTGGTCGTCGACCGCGTCCTGCGCCGATCGGTAGGCGGACAGCGAGGGCCTGGTGTCCACGGACGCCTCGTACCGTACGGAGAGCAGGATGGCCTGCTGGTGTTCGGCCTGTACCCGGCCGACGAGGCGTGCCACCTGGGTGCTGTCGCGGACGAGCCGCGCCGCGGACTCCGCCCTGTCCGACTGCTGAACGAGGTCGGTGATGAGGTACGCGAGAAGTACGGCGACCACCGCGAGCGGTACCCCGACGAGGACGTTGAGCTTGCGACGGAAGGGCCACCGCTCGGCGAAGCCGCGAATGCCACCCCGTGGCGGTGACGGCGCCGGCCGGACCGACGCGTCCACCTCGTTCGTGGACACCAAGCCTCCTTCGAAGGCGTCTTCGGGCGCGCGAGGATCTCGCGGAACCACAATCGAACGACCGGGGTCACAGGCGGAACCGGTCGAAGCCGGAGCAGAACGGTGCAAGGCGGTCCGGAACGCCGTTGTCGGCCCGCACTGCTGCCTGTTGTCAACTTCCCGGAGACTACCGTCTCTTCGAGCCCCGAATCCGATCGTCCCAAGTCAAGAATCCATTACATCGAGCACGCCGTTCCGCCTCCGAGGATCCGCCCTCTCTTCACAACCGGGCGTTCGCAACGAATTGCGCATCGAGGCCAATCGGTGACCAGAATTCTCTTGACTGGGCTTGAAGTGGCTGGATTGGATCAGTGGAGTGTGGTGGCGAACCCCCGCACAGCTCCGCCACGCCCTCCCCCATCCCCGAGTCCGGAACGGGAATCGTGACTTCTACCGCGAACACCAGCACGTCCAGCAGGAGACTCCCCGGCGCGGCCGCCGTCGCGCTCGCCGCCACGGCGGCACTGCTCGCGGGGTGTTCCTCGTCCTCCGACAGCAAGTCCGACAACCCGCTCTCCGGAGACAAGGCCGGCAACGGCACCGTGGTGGTCGGCTCCAACAACTTCGCCGAGAGCATCCTGATCGCCGACATCTACGGCGAGGCCCTCAAGGCCAAGGGCGTCAAGGTCACGTACAAGCCCAACATCGGCAGCCGCGAGACCACCTACGGCCTGCTGAAGAACGGCTCCATCACGGTCCTTCCGGAGTACAACGGCGCACTGCTGGCCTACCTCGACAAGGACGCCGCCCCGAAGACTGCCGCCGCCACGACGGCCGCCATCGAGGCCAAGCTCGACCCGAAGCTGACGCTCCTCGACCCGGCGCCCGCGCAGGACAAGGACTCGGTCACCGTCAACGCGGCCACGGCGAAGAAGTACAGCCTCACCGACAAGTCCACCATCGCGGACCTCCAGCCCATCGCCAAGGACCTGGTGATCGGTGGTTCCCCGGAGTTCCAGACCCGCCAGCAGGGCCTGGAGGGACTCGAGAAGGTCTACAAACTGCAGTTCAAGTCCTTCAAGGCGCTCGACGCGGGCGGCCCGCTCACCCAGGCGGCGCTGAAGAAGAACACGGTGCAGGCCGCGGACATCTTCACCACGGACCCGACCATCTCCAAGGAGAAGTTCGTCGTCCTCCAGGACCCGGAGAACCTCTTCGGATTCGAGAACGTGCAGCCGCTCGTCTACAAGTCGGGGCTCTCCCAGAAGGGCGTCGACGCGCTCAACGCCGTCTCCGCCAAGCTGGACACCGCGGCCCTGCTGGACCTGGACACCCAGGTGCAACTCGAGAACAAGGACCCGCTCGACGTCGCCAAGGCCTGGCTGACGTCGGTCGGCCTCGGCTGACGTCCGAGCCGTAGACCCGCGAACGGCCGCACCCTTTCGAGGGGCGCGGCCGTTCGTGATGTGCCGGGCGTCGTCCGGCTGTGCCGGGTGGTTGCGCCCGGCCGGGGAGGACCCGGGCCCGGCGCACGGCACCCCTCACGGCCGGACTCCTGGAGTCACGGCTTGCGGGCGATGGCCCCGTACATGGCGATGTCCTCGTCCCGGATCCCCTGCTCCCCGGTGCCGTCCGGACGCCACTTGTGCACCTGGACCACTCCGGGCTCGACCAGGTCAAGCCCGTCGAAGAACTCGTGCGCCTCGTCGATCGTCCGCAACCGCATCGGCATGTTGCGCGCCGCGTACTCGCGCGCCACACGCCCCACCTCCTCGGGTGCGAACTCGGCCGTTCCGATGGACATGGCCAGATAGCTTCCGGAGGGCAGGGGCTCGAGCAGGCGGCGCACGATGCCGACCGCGTCGTCCGCGTCCAGCATGAAGTGGACGATGGCGATGACCGTGAGGGCGACGGGCCGGTCGAGATCGAGGGTCTCCCGGAACTCCGCGGCGCCGAGGATGGCCTCCGGATCACGGAAGTCCGCCTCGATGTACGACGTCTTCCCCTCGGGCGTGCTGGCCAGCAGACCCTGGGAGAGGGTGAGCACGATCGGGTCGTTGTCGACGTAGACCACCCGGGACTCGGGGGCGACCGACTGGGCGATCTCGTGGAGGTTGGGGGAGGTGGGGATGCCGGTGCCGATGTCCAGGAACTGGCGTATCCCCGCCTCCTCGGCGAGCCAGCGCGCCGCGCGGTTCATCCAGTCGCGGTTGGCGCGCATGTGGATCGGGAGGGCGGGCCACTCCCGGGACATGGCGTCGCCCGCCTCCTTGTCGGCCGGGTAGTAGTCCTTTCCGCCCAGGATGTAGTCGTAGATGCGAGCGGAGTGCGCGCTCTCGGTGTCGATACGGTCGGCCGGCCATCCGTTGTCGGGCAAAGCCGTCTCCTCTTCCAGAGGTCTCGTCGGTGGGGGTGGGTGGGGAAACGAGCGGTCGATCGGGGAAAGCACAGGGATATCGCAAGGACAAAAAACGATGCGTCACAGAAGGAAGTCGGCCTCGCCCGCCTTCACGCTCGCGAGGAATCCCGCGATCTCCCTCGCCGTCAGGACCAGTGCAGGTCCGTCGGGGTCCGTGGACTGCCGCAGCGCCACGCTGCCGTCGGGCAGTTTCTTCGCCTCCACACAGGCGCCGCCCGCGTCGTCGCTCCAGGGCTTGGACCAGCCACGCAGGCCCAGGGAGTGGGACGGCACGCAGCTGTGTACGGGGTGGGGCACTCTCACAACTCCTTGCGAATCGCGCCGAGGACGGCCTCGGTCTTCCTTGCGGGCGCGGACTGTGCGCCCAACCGGTCCAGTGCCTCGCGGTAGACCACGACGTCCTCCGTCTTGTCGAGGTAGACGGCACCGACGAGGCCGCTCAGATACACGATGTCCGGCAGCTCAGGTGCCCTGAACCGGAAGAGATGGAACGCACCGGCGCGCATCGCGGGGTGCGGGCCGTTGCTGAACGGCATGACCTGCAAGGTGACATGGGGGAGGCTGTTCATCGCGATCAGATGGTCGATCTGGGCGCGCATCACCCGCGAACCCCCCACCGGCCAGCGCAGCACCGTCTCGTCCATGACGATCCACACGTGTGGCGGCGAGGGCCGCGACAGCAGTTCCTGTCTCCGCATGCGCAGCGCCACCCGCCGTTCGGTGGCCTCGCCCGGGGAGTGCGGATTGCCGGCACTCAGCAACGCGCGTGCGTAGTCCTCGGTCTGCAGCAGCCCGGGCACGAACTCGGCCTCGTACGCGCGGATCTGCAGCGCCGCCTGCTCCAGACTCAGGTACGCCGCGAACCAGTCCGGCAGGACGTCACGGTAGGTGTGCCACCAGCCGCGCTTGTTGGCCTCGCGGACCGACTTCAGGAAGGTGTCGATCTCCTGCTGCTCCGTGACGCCGTAGGTCTGCAGCAGCTTCTCGGCGTCCGCGAGCCGCAGTCGGGCCACCTTGGCCGCCTCCATGCGGCGAATCGTGGAATGGCTGACGCCGATCGCCTCGCCGGCCTGTTCGTACGTCAGCCCGGCGCGCGAACGCAGCTCCTCCAGCTGGCGGCCGAGAATCATGCGCAGCACGGAGGGGGCGCCGCCCCAGTCGGTCTCAGCGGTCACGCCTACCCCCTCACCCGGGATGCACGGTCGCAGTCTGTCACGATCATCCGCTGACCGGAGCAGCATGCACCTCTCGAATTGCAATTTTCAACTTGCCGGTTGCGAGGCGTTGTTGGCAGATGCGACAGTGGTCCTACCGTCGGTAGCCAATGAACGAAGGTGTTGAGCAGCTCAGTTGGGGGAGACGGGGCTGCGACTCGGTGGACCCGGAGCGAGGTGCACGGAGCCGGCATCACGGTGTCCGGCGGTGGGCACCGGCCAGGGTGCCCCGGCAGACGAAAGGCGAACGGCGATGGTTCCGCCCTCCCTCCCCCGGCCTCTGGGCCGCCTCCCCGGCGATGCCCCACCCCATAGATCCGATGTCTTCGGCTTTCCCGCCGTTCCCGCCGCGGTGGGCCTGGTCCGTAGGCACGTGCGTGAACTGCTCGTGGGCTGGGGCGTGGGCGAGGCGACCGTTGACAACGCTGTCATCGTCGTCTCCGAACTCGTCACCAACGCGGTCATGCACACCGCGAGCGAACGGATCGTCTGCCGGGTGCACACGGACGGCGGGCGGCTGCACATCGAGGTCCAGGACGAGAACCACGACGAGACCCGGCCGGCCCGGTGCCGCCCCGGCCCGGACGACCAGAGCGGCCGTGGGCTGATGCTGGTCGACGGGCTGAGCAGCGACTGGGGCGTCCGGGACGCGCCGAACGGTTCCGGTCGCGTCGTCTGGGCCGCACTGACCCCGGAATCCGACCGAGCCACCGCGACCGGCTCGCCCAGCACCGCGTACCTCAGGCCCGCCCCCCACCCGGCCGAAGGATCCCCACAGCATGGAACGACTGCGCGCCTCTGAACCGCTCCCGCACCCGTCCGCCTCCGTCCTGTCCCGGCCCGCCGTCCGTCTGGCCCTCCCGCACGAGCTGACCGCCGCCCTCGGGTACGACGCCGTGGGCATCCCGCGGGAACACGGCGAACGGATCATGGCGTCGTTGCCCCGCATCGGCTGTGTCTTCGCCGACGACCTCCGCTGGTGGTGGATCGTCCCGGCGGGCTCCGACATCGGAGTCACCTGGCCGGCGACGACGAGCTATGCGATCGGCGCGTATCTGGGCCCGGCGGTCCCGGAGACGGGCCCGGGCCTTGCCGACCCCTCCTGGAGCGGTCCTCGCCCCGACCGCCCGGCACTGATCCACCGCCCGGACGGTGACTCTCCGTACACGCCGCCGATTCCGCTGTACTTCCTCGCCTGCCGCCTGGCGGGCAGCGCCCCGCGCTGGTCACCGGGGGTCGGCGCCTGAGTCGGTCCGGGGCCGGGGCGCCCTCGCCGGTCCTTCTCCGGATGACGCCCGGCGTCCCGTGGCGCATCCTTGCTAGGGCGCGATCGGGGTACCCGGAGGCCCTGAGCGGACGAGGGAGGAGGTGCCCGGCATCTCCCCCCGGGAACCGGGCGGTGTGGTCATGGTCAAGAACGAGGCACGCGGCGAGGGGGGAGTGTCCAGTGACTCGGTTTTCGGGGCACCGTGCTGGGTGAGCCTGAGTACCCGCGATCTCGAGACCGCGGAGAACTTCTACCGGGCGGTGTTCGGCTGGCAGTGGCGGCCCAACAGCCTGGGGGACCGGTTCCGGGTGGCGCTGGCCGACGGGGTGCCGGTCGCCGGGATCGCCGCCGTCGCCTCGATGTGGCAGATGGCCGTCGCCTGGACCCCGTACTTCTCGGTGTCCAGCGCCGACGTGGCCGCGGCCAGATGCCGGGAGCGGGGTGGCACCACGGCCGTCGGCCCTCTTGCGCTCCCGCCCGGCCGGGCGGCCCTGCTCGCGGACCGGGACGGGGCGACCTTCGGCGTCTGGGAGGGCCCGCTCGTGACCGGCTTCGAGGAGTGGCGCAGGGCGGCCCCGACCTTCATAAGGCTGCACACACGCAACGCCTTCGACTCCGCGATCTTCTACGGCGAGGTCCTCGAGTGGGCCTCCGCGCGCAAGGGCTGCTGCGAGGTGCATTACGACGGTGACGAGGTCGTCCTGAGCAGCGACGGGGTGGTGGTGGCGCGCATCCACTCCGGGGCGCTCGAGTCGGCGCCCGACCCCACCATCCGCCCGCACTGGCAGGTCCACTTCGTGGTCCCCGACGTCGACGCGTGCGTCCGGGCCGCCCGGGCCGAGGGCGGTTCCGTCCTGCAGCGGGAGCCGGGCGCCGAGGAGGCGCTGCTGGCCGACCCGGACGGCGCGCGCTTCACGGTGTCCGCCAAACGGGAACCCTGAGCCGACCACCGGCGCCGCCGGGTGCCCTGTGCGTGCCGGGCGGATGTGGCGCGGGTTCGCTGTGTGCTGCGCGGATGCGCCATGGCTATGGCTCTGTTGCGCCCCACGTCGGTCGGGGCGTGGGTCTCCTGTGTCTCGCGCACGGACGGGCTCGGCTCCGGTGCGTCACGTCGGGACGCGTCACGGCCCCGTCGTCGCGGGCGCGGGGCGCGGTTGTGGGCCTCGGCGGGCGGGTCCGGCAGGAGCCCCCCTGCCGTGCGGCCGGGAGGGGGTGTGGGGGGTGCGGCGGCCGGAGCCGCCCGCCGAGGGGCGCGGGGGCGTCAGGACGTGGCCGAGTCCATGGCGGGGGAGCGCGGGCGACGGTGGCGCAGTACACCGCGGCGCGGCTCCTGGCCGGGCAGCCAGCCGAAGGTCAGACAGCTCCCGGCGGCCCCCAGCAGCAGGCCGACCAGGAAACCGCCCAGGTTGGACGTGAGCCAGGTCCCCAGGGAGAGCAGGATGCCGAGGACCGAGTAGAACAGCCGCTGGGCCGGGCCGAGGAGGATCAGCAGCCCGCACACCAGCATCACGGTGGGCAGCAGATATCCCGCGAGGCCCTGCATGCCGATGTGCATGACCACCTTGAGCGACGCCTTCTCCGTCAGGAGGATCTCCGTCCCGCCCAGCGCCAGAAGCAGCCCGCCCCAGAAGGGGCGGTCCGACCGCCATCGTCGGAACGCGGTCCTCGCGCGGCCGGCCATCAGCAACCCGTGTCGCTGAAGCCGAGCTTGAGCCCGGGCAGCTTGAAGACGCCTGCTGTGGTTGCGTAGTTGGTCTGCCGCAGTCGGGCGATGTGCACGGTGTCCGCCTGCTGGCTGAAGACGCCCTTGTTGCCCTGCACCCCGGCCTTGGTCAGGGTGCCGGCGTCGTTGCCGATCTCGATGCCGTTGAATTCGGCGTCACCGGACAGGTCCGTGGAGTCGGTGGTCAGATCGCCGGCGATGACCTTGTCCTTGCCGCCACCAGCGGTGATCTTCAGGTTGGTGCCGCCGAGGTCGACGCTCTGGCACAGCTTGACGAGTGTCGCGTCCTTGATCGCGGAAGTGACGACCAGCACCTGCCCGCCGGTGTCACCGGCGTTCGGGCTGTCGTCCGCCATGTTGTCGAGGTTGCCGAACTGCTCGAATCCGGTGCCGCTCAGGTCGTCGGCGGTGACCGTGAAGGGCATGCCGGAGATGGCGAACTGCACACCCAGCGCACCTTGGGCGGTCATGATCGCGAGAGCGGCGGCGACGGCGGTGGCCGGCACCGCCATCACGGCGGCGCGGCGCAGGCGGACCCGCCCGCGTCGGGTGGGTGGCCCGTCGGCGGTGGAACCGCTCTTCGGGGGTTCGGGGGTGGGACCGGGGGACACCGTGGCGTCCGAGGACGGGGCCATGTCTGCTCCTGGGCACAGGCGAATGTGATGAGGGCTTCGTCGGCACGTTGTCCTGGCGCGGACAGCGGCTGCCACGACCGCCCCTCACGCCTCCCGGCAAGGGCAGGGGCTTGCTCCACGCGGCAGTTACCGCCGAGGAAGTTACCGGTGGTTACATTCAAGGGTCAAGAGAGTTGTGGGAAAAGGGTGTCGGTTGTGCGATGCCTGTGCTCCAGGGTTCCCTCCGGCCCCGCCCGACGGTGACCGCCGACCTGTGCCGTCCCGCTCATCGAGCATCAACTTGCCCTCGACGCCTTGACGTTGACGAGCCATCAGGTCTACAACGTCCACTGTTTCCCCAACGGATCCGTGGCGCCGGATCCGTCACACCGCGCACGTCACTCTCCCGGTCCCCGCCCTTTCGGGGTTTCGGTGACATCTCTGCAGACGCGGTGCGATGCACGGATCCTTCACATCCGACCGCGATCCGGAATTCCCCGCGGCACCGGCGAGTCCGCCGTGTCCGCGGACCCCGGGTGGCCCGGATGCCGCTGCCGTGGTCACACGCCCGGAAGACGTCATGGCAGGCGTCGGCACCCCGGCACACCCTCACCACCCCCCACTTCGGAGAAGAGGCACCCCCATGCGTACGCCCCGATCCCTGCTCGCCGTGACCGTCGTCGCCGCTCTCGCCGTGGCCGCGGCGTCCCCCGCCTCGGCGGACGGCACCGTGCTCACCACCGGTGGAGCGGGCGGAACCGCCGTCGCCGTCGGTGACATCCTCGACGCGTCGCTCGCCAGCGGCACCGCTGCCACGCTCTACTCCAGCGCCACGGGCACCAGCGGAGTCTCCTGCGCCTCGTCGACGTTCACCGCCGCCGTCACCGACAACCCGGCGGCGCCCGGCACCGCCACCGAGTCGCTCACCGGCCACACGTTCGACAGCAGCAGCTGCACCAGCAACGTCACCGGCGTCCTGGGCGTCACCGGCATCACCGTCGACAACCTGCCCTACACCACCACGGTTACCTCCGACGGCGCGGTCGACGTCGCTCCGGCGGCCGGCTCCACCATCCGGACCACCGTCAAGCTGCGCACCCTGCTCGGCACCATCACCTGCGTCTACCAGGCCCCGGGCCTGACCGGCACGGCGAGCAACACCGACAACAGCATCACCTTCACCGGTCAGCGGTTCAGCAAGACCTCGGGCTCGTCGCTGTGCTTCGCCAACGGCTACTTCACGGCGAAGTACGCCCCGGTCACCGACAGCGCCGGGGCGGACGGCCCTGCGGTCTTCGTCAACTGACGCCGGCCGCGCCCGACGGCCGTCTCCGAACCGCCGGAGCCGGGGGCGGCCGTCTCAGCCGCGCCTGCGCCGCAGGGCCAGGGCGGTGCCGCCGGCGACCACCAGGAACGCCCCGGCGCCGCCCGCCAGCAGCGGCAGCGACGTGCCGCCGCCGGAAGCCGGTGCGGCGGCCGCCGCGGGGGTGCCGGGCACCGAGGTCACCGGCTCGGCAGGCGCCGGTGAGGTGCTCGGTGCGAGCCGGCTCGGCGACGGGGCCGGGGTGGCCGAGTGCGACGTCTTCTTCCTTCCGGCCGTGCCCGAAGCGGTGGAGGCGCTCGGGGAGCCGGCCCGGGCGCCGGTACCGCCGGAGGACCTGGACGCCGGGAACACCACGTCCGAGCAGGAGTAGTAGGTGTCCGTCGTGCTCGAGTTCTGCCAGATCGTGAACAGCACATGGCGGCCCGAGCGGTCCGCGGGCAGCTTCGCCCCGATCCGGTACGCGCCGCCGGTCAGCGGTGGGTCGGTCACCTGGGCGAAAGGCCGCTGCGGGAGGTCGGACCAGGTCAGCGGCTTGGCCGGGTCGTAACCCGGCTTCGTCAGGAACAACTTGAAGGTGCCCGTGTGCGGGATCGTCGAGCTGTAGGCCATCGTCAGCGAGCTCCCGGGCGTCAGCCGGGTCGACGGCCAGTCCGGGCGCGCCAGGTCGAGTCCCTTGTAGGCGGGCAGTCCGCCACTGCACAGCCTGCCGTCGGGGATGAGCTGCCGGTCCCTGCCGTTCACGCCTGCTACCCGCAGGTTGTCCCAGGCGGTGAACGGGGCGCCGTTCGCCGCGATCGCCGCCCGGCAGGCGGCGGTCGCGCGGGCGGCGCCCTCGGGCGAGCAGGCGAAAACCCGGCTGACCGGATCGGTGGGGGCTCCATGGGCGAGTGCGGGCGTCGCCGGCAGCAGCGTGGCCGCCGCGGCGACGGCGGCCACGGCGACGGTGCGGTGTGCGGTCATCCGGTGTCTCCAGGCACATCAGGTGCGGCAGGTGAGTATCGAGGAGTACGGGGACGGGGCGACCGGTGTTCAGCGAGGCGCCCGGCACGACGCCCGGCGCCCGGCGGCGGCGCTCGCCGGCCGGCCGTTAGCGTAGGCCCATGGCAACGGAGAAGGCTCCCAAGGCGGTTGAGGTGATATGTCCGGGCTGCGGCTCGGCCGGGGCACGAGCTGTCCCGGAGGTCTGCGACGACCAGTCCTGTATGCGTGCGGGCCTGGCCGACCGGCTGGCCCGTACTCCGGGCGTCTCCTCGCGGTTCGACGGGTGTCTGCACTTCGTCGAGGGCATGGTGATGGTCGCCCTCGGCGTCGCCCTCGCGTACAGCGGGATCGACAACGACAAGCCGCTGTACACGATCGGTGGTTCGCTGCTGGCCGTGCTCCTGTTCGTCGGCACCGTCGTCGTGGTGCGGGGGGAGGGCCGGGACCGGGCTCTCGTGGCGGCCGGGGAGCCCCGTGCCGACGCCTTGTGGCGATCGGCGTACAACTGCCCCGCGTGCGAGTCGGTGTTCTGCCCGGGCGGCGGTCCGTGGCATGGTCTGCTGACGCCGGAGCAGTTCAAGAAGTTCGTGTGGACCGAGGCCGGCTACGGCAAGCAGCTCGAGGAGCGGTTCAAGGACGTGGACCTGCCTCCCGGGATCCTGACCGGCCCTGGAGGAGAGCGAGACCATGCCTGACGCCCCCGTGATCCTCGCCGACGAGCCCGGCTCCTTCCCGCACGGCGTGCTCTCCGCACGGCATCCCGCGCTCATCCGTGCGGTGCAGGACGCCTTCCCGTACGGTCCGGGCCGGCGGCGCGCGCTCGACGAACTCCTGACCGGTGCCACCGAGGGCCTCATCGAACCGCTCGGCACCGAGGACGACGAGCAGTGGGCCCGCTGGGGTTCGGGGGAGTATCTCGGACGGTCCTGGTTCGAGGTTCCCTTCCTCTGGTCCGAGAGCTACTTCTACCGCCGGCTTCTCCAGGCCGTCGGCTACTTCGGGCCAGGGGGCTGGCAGGGCATCGACCCGTTCCGCCCCTTCAAGCTCGCCGAGCTCGACGCCCCGGAGACGGACGAGGAGCTGGCGGCGCTGGACCGGCTCGGGGAGGAGCCCCTCGACGAGCAGGCGCAGGCGCTGCTCCACGGCTCTCTCTGGGGCAACCGCGCCGATCTCGGCTTCCGTCTCTCCGCGCCCGGTGCGCCGACAGCCGTCACCCGGCTCGTCGCGGACGACAGCGAGGTGCTCTGGTCCCTCCTGCCCGTCGACACGCTCTGCCTGGTCGCGGACAACGCCGGTCGTGAGCTGATCCCGGATCTGCTGCTCCTCGACCACCTGCTCCGCCACGGACGGGTGCGGCGGGCGCTGCTGCACGTGAAGGTCCACCCCTACTACATCTCCGACGCCACGACGGCGGACGTCGTCGACGCGGTGCGCCGGCTGGCCGGTGCCAAGGGCGCGGCGGCCGGTGCCGGGGAGCGCCTGTGGACGGCGATGGCCGAGGGCCGGCTGGAGGTGCGGACCCACCCCTTCTCCTGCGCCCCGCTGCCGTACGCGGACATGCCGGAGGACCTGCGCGCGGAGTTCGACGCGGCCGACCTGACGATCTTCAAGGGCGATCTCAACTACCGCCGTCTGGTGGGCGACCGGTTGTATCCGCCGACGACACCGTTCGAGGACGTGACGGCCTGGTTCCCCGGGCCGGTCGCCGCGCTGCGTACCCTGAAGTCCGATGTCATCGTGGGGCTGGAGCCGGACACGGAGGCGGCCCTGGTCGCCGCCGAGGAGCAGCGATGGCGCACCAGTGGCGCGCACGCGCTGATCCAGGTGAGACCCTGAGGATCAAATAAGCCTCAGAGGCAGGGACTTGATGCCGTTGATGAAGTTCGAGACCAGACGCGTGGGCGGTGCGGCGGCACGGGGAGCGGTGGGCAGGACCCGTAGCGCCTCCTCATAGAGGACGTTCAGCTGCAGCCGGGCGAAGTGCGCGCCGAGGCAGACATGAGGTCCGTCGCCGAAGGAGACGTGAGGATTGGGCGTACGGGAGAGCTCCAGGCTGTCCGGCGCGGCGAAGACGCGTTCGTCCCGGTTGGCCGACGCGTGGAAGACGACCACTTTGTCACCCGCCCGGATGTGCCGGCCGGCGAGCTCGGTGTCCCGGGCGGCGGTCCGCCGGAAGCTGAGGACGGGCGGATGCCAGCGCAGCAACTCGTCGACCGCCAAGGGCAGCCGGTGCGTCCCGGCGCGTAGTCCCCGGTACGCCGGCGGATGCTCGGCCAGTGCGAGGAGACCGCCGGGCGCCGCGCCGCGCACGGTGTCGTTGCCCGCGACGGTCAGCAGGAAGAAGAACATCTCCAGTTCGGGTCCCGTGAGTTCGGGGTCGGTGGCGAGCGTGGTCATGATGTCGTCGGCAGGACGGTCCCGTTTGTACGCGGCGAGCTGCTGCGCGTAGCCGAACATGTCGCGCAGCGCCGCGGGGGACCGCGGGTTGACGGGCCGGCCCTCCGCGTCCAGCACGGGCTCCCCCGCCTCGTCCGGGTCCTGGTAGCCGATCACTCGCTGCGTCCAGTGCAGGAGCAGGCCGCGGTCCGACTCGGGCACACCGAGCAGGTCGGCGAGGTTGAGCACGGCGTAGTCGTCGGTGACGGCGGCGACCACGTCACAGACGCCGTCGCCCTCGCGCGCGAGGGCGAGCGCGCCGGCGAGCAGGGAGCGGGCCCGGGTGCGGGCCACCGCCGCGAAGCGGTCGACGCGGCGGGGGGTGAACGCCCGGCTCACCTGCCGTCTCAGCCGGCCGTGGTCCGGCGGGTCCTGATTGAGCATCATGCGCCGGATGAACGGCAGGTCGCCGGGGTCGGGGTCGCGGATCTGGGTGGCGCCGAGGCTGGAGGAGAACGTCGCGGCGTCCTTGAGGACGTGCGTGACGTCCGCGTGCCGGGTCACCGCCCAGAACCCCGGCCCGGCCGGCCAGCCGAGCACTTCTGGCTCCTCCTGCCAGGCGACCGGGTGGTGGTCACGAAGGGTGCGGTACTCCGCGTGAGGGACGCCGAGGGCGTACCTGCGGGGATCGAACACGTCGGGTACGGGTGGGGCGCTCTCGCGGACGCTCACCCGCCGGAGCCTTCCGCGGCGGCCGGCTCCCGTTCGGCGGCCGCCGGGTTCCCGTCCGCGCGCAGGAAGTCCTCCACGGCCCGGATCAGGTCCAGCGGTGCCTCGTCCATCGCGTAGTGCCCGGCCGAGGGCAGTTCGAGGAGCGAGCCGTGCGGATACCAGCGCATCCAGGTCTCCCGCAGGAGCCCGGCCGTCAGCGCGGGGTCGAGGGCGCCCGCGACGGCCAGCGCCGGCACCGGAGAGCCCGTGACCTCGGTGTGGAAGTCCTCTCCGGCCCAGGAGTCGAGCCAGGTCCGGAACGCCTTGGCGTCGCTGTGCGCCAGGGAGCGCGCCACCATCCGGTCCAGCCAGGCCGCGGGCGCCCGCCCGCCGGTGGTGACGTCGATGATGATGCGCCGGTTCTGGGGCTTGTGCGCGGCATCCGCGAACAGCTCCCACTGGTCGGCGGGCATCCGCATCCCACCGGCGGGCACCGGCGAGATCCCGACGATCCGGCGCAGCCGCTCGGGGGCCCGCGCCAGGAGCCGCTGGGCCACCGCGCCGCCCATCGAATGCCCGATCACCGAGAACCTGTCCCAGCCCAGCCGGTCCGCGAGGCCGACGAGGTCGGCGGCGGCCTCCGCGGTGCCGAAGGCGCCGGGTGCGTCCTTCGCGGCTCCGTATCCGCGCAGATCCACCAGGGCGTAGGTGAACGTGGCCCGGTCGAGATCGGGCAGCACCGCCGCGTACGCGGCGCGGTCGGTGAACCAGCCGTGCACCGCGAACACCTTGTGGGGGCCGTCGCCGTGCACTTCATGAGGCAGCACGAAGGAGGTCATGCGACCACGGTGGCCCGGGGCAGGTGGGTCGGCAAGGGGGCGTGCGGGGCGCCGGGGTTCCGCCGCGGACCGTCCTCGCAGGGCGGGAGGCCGGTCGAACGTGCCTGTTCCACCCCTGCACCCCCGATTCACGCGTTGGTGTGAGCCTGTTCCGCCCGGTGGATGCCGTCGAGGGGCCACGGGTAGGGCCACCGCCATGACGCAGCCGTTCGAGCTCCCCCGCTTCTACATGCCGTACCCCGCACGGCTGAACCCGCATGTCGACGAGGCGCGGGCCCACTCCACCCAATGGGCCCGCGCGATGGGCATGCTGGAGGGATCCGGCATCTGGGAACAGTCCGACCTCGACGCACACGACTACGGGCTCCTGTGCGCGTACACGCACCCCGACTGCGACGGGCCGGCCCTCTCACTGGTCACCGACTGGTACGTGTGGGTGTTCTTCTTCGACGACCACTTCCTGGAGGCCTTCAAACGCACCCAGGACCGTGAGGGCGGCAGGGCCCATCTGGACCGGCTGCCCCTGTTCATGCCTCCGGACCTGGCAACACCCGTGCCGGAGCCCGAGAATCCGGTGGAGGCCGGGCTCGCCGACCTGTGGGCGCGCACGGTGCCCGCCATGTCCCTGGACTGGCGCAGGCGCTTCGCGGTCGCCACGGAGCATCTGCTCAACGAGTCGCTGTGGGAACTGTCCAACATCAACGAAGGCCGGATCGCCAACCCCGTCGAGTACATCGAGATGCGCCGCAAGGTGGGCGGCGCCCCCTGGTCCGCGGGCCTCGTGGAGTTCGCGACCGCCGAGGTGCCCGCATCCGTGGCCGCGTCACGGCCGTTGCGGGTGCTCATGGAGACGTTCTCCGACGGGGTGCACCTGCGCAACGACCTCTTCTCGTACCAGCGTGAGGTCGAGGAGGAGGGTGAACTGAGCAACGGGGTCCTCGTCCTGGAGACCTTCTTCGGCTGCACCACGCAGCAGGCCGCGGACACCGTCAACGACATCCTCACCTCACGGCTTCACCAGTTCGAGCACACCGCGCTCACCGAAGTGCCCGTGCTCGCCGTGGAGAAGGGCCTCGCACCCGACGAGGTGGCCGCCGTCGCGGCCTACACACGGGGCCTTCAGGACTGGCAGTCCGGGGGCCACGAATGGCACTTGAGGTCAAGCCGCTACATGAACAAGGGGGCCCGCTCCACGAGGCGGTCCCTCGGGCTCTCCGGCATCGGCACGTCCGCCGCCGACGTCAGCGGTCTGCTCGCCGAGGCCGGTGCCGCGGGGGGACCCGACGCACCGCTCGCAAAGCGACTGCGGGCCCATACCCATGTCCCCTTCCAGCAGGTGGGACCGTCGCTGATCCCCGACTTCCACATGCCCTACGACGTGGAGCTCAGCCCGCATCTGGACGGTGCCCGCGGCCGCCTGACTCCGTGGATGCACCGGATGGGCATGCTCCAGGAGGGGGTCTGGGACGAGGACAAGCTGGCGGCGTACGACCTGCCGCTGTGCGCGGCGGGCCTGGACCCGGACGCGACCCCCGAGGCGCTGGACCTCAGCTCCCGGTGGCTCGCCTGGGGCACCTACGGTGACGACTACTACCCGCTGGTCTTCGGCCACGGCCGCGATCTCGCGGCGGCCCGGCTGTGCACCGAGCGGCTGTCCTCGTGCATGCCCGTCGACGGCGAGGAACCTCCCCTCCCGGCCAACGGGATGGAGCGCGGTCTGATCGACCTGTGGACCCGCACCACCGCGCAGATGACCCCGGCACAGCGGAGCACCCTGCGGGCCGCCGTCGACACCATGACCGAGAGCTGGCTCTGGGAGCTGTCCAACCAGCTCCAGAACCGCATCCCGGACCCGGTCGACTATCTGGAGATGCGCCGCGCCACCTTCGGCGCCGACCTCACCAAGAACCTCTGCCGCCTGGGCCACGACCCCGACGTCCCGCCGGAGGTGTACCGCAGCGGCACGGTCCGGTCCCTGGAGAACGCGGCCATCGACTACGCGATGCTGATCAACGACGTCTTCTCGTACCAGAAGGAGATCCAGTACGAGGGCGAGATCCACAACGCCCTGTTGGTCGTGCAGAACTTCTTCGGCTGCGACTACCCGACGGCGCTGCGCATCGTCAACGACCTGATGACCCAGCGCATGCAGCAGTTCCAGCATGTGGCCGACCACGAACTGCCCGTCCTGTGCGACGACTTCGAGCTGGCCGAACAGGCACGCGCGACCCTTCGGGGCTATGTGCTGGAGCTGCAGAACTACATGTCCGGCATCCTGAACTGGCACCGGGGCTGCCACCGCTACGGTGCGGACGACCTCGCTCGCCGTGTGCACGGCTTCGTGCCGGACCTGGCGTCCTCGGTCGGCTTCCGGGGGGTGCCGGTGACACGCTGACCGCAGCCCGGGCGTCCCGGCGGCGTGCTCCACCGCGGCTCGCGCCCGCGCCCGCACGACCGGGTGCGGGCGCGAGCCCTCGCCCGCGGGGCTCCGACCGGGAGAGGGCGGCCGGGGCGTTCCGCGAGGCGCAGGCCGTACTCGTCGTGGCCGCCGGACCACGGCCCGTGCGCGCGCAGTGTGCCGAGGTGCCGGCGGCCGCCGGCGTACCCGGTGCGGTCGCCGTGCCGCTGCCGCCCGCGCGTGGTCCACCGTACGGAACCGGTGTACGCCGGGATCCCACGTGGAGCGGCGGAGCGGCTGCCGGGGCAGGGGTGGAGCGCCGCGGCGTGATCGGCGGACAGGACCCGGCCACGGCACCCACCGGACGCCATGGCCGCAATCGGCTCGCATCCGTCGCGGCGGAGGGGCAGGATGCTGCCCGTATCCCCTGGGAGGCCCCCGGGAGGATCCGGACCTGCGGAGGTATGGATGACCGGCACGCCCGCGCCGCCCGACACGGCCGGCCCCGCGCCCTTCACCGCGGAGGACTACGCGGCGCGGATGCGGCGCGCCGCCGAGGCCGCCGACGCGGCGGGACTCGCAGGGCTGCTGATCGCGCCCGGACCCGATCTGGTGTGGCTCACCGGATACCGTCCGGTGGAGACCGAACGCCTCACCCTGCTGGTGCTGCGAGCCGGGCAGGACCCCGTCCTCGTCGTCCCCACCCTGGAGGCGCCCGACGCGGCGGAGGCGGCCGGCGCGCCCGCACTGACACTGCGCGACTGGACCGACGGCAAGGACCCCTACGGCGCGGCCGCCGCTCTGCTCGGGGACCGGGGGCGGTACGGCATCAGCGACAACGCCTGGGCCCTGCATCTGCTCGGCCTGCGGGAGCGGCTCCCGGACGTCGGCCATGTCGCCCTCACCCGCGCCCTTCCGATGCTGCGGGCCGTCAAGGACGCGGCGGAGCTGGACCGGCTCGCGGCCGCGGGCACGGCGGCGGACGCGGCGTACGAGGAGATCCTGAAGGTCGCCTTCGGCGGCCGCAGGGAGCGGGAGGTCGCCGAGGACCTCGCCGGTCTGCTGCGGCGGTTCGGGCACGCGCAGGTGGACTTCACCATCGTGGCCTCGGGACCCAACGGCGCCAATCCGCATCACGAGGCCGGCGAGCGCGTCATCCAGCGAGGCGACATGGTCGTCCTGGACTTCGGCGGTCTCAAGCACGGCTACGGCTCCGACACCTCCCGCACCGTCCACGTCGGTGAACCGACCGACGAGGAGCGCAAGGTGCACGACCTCGTGCGCGCGGCACAGGAGGCCGGGTTCCGGGCGGTCGGGCCGGGCGCGGCGTGTCAGGACGTGGACCGTGCGGCCCGCGCCGTCATCGACGACGCCGGGTACGGCGCGTACTTCATCCACCGCACCGGGCACGGCATCGGTGTCACCACCCATGAGCCGCCCTACATGATCGAGGGCGAGGAACAGCCTCTCGTCCCCGGGATGTGCTTCTCCGTGGAGCCCGGCGTCTATCTGCCCGGTCGCTTCGGTGTCCGTATCGAGGACATCGTGGCGGTCACCGAGGACGGCGGGCGGCGCCTGAACGAGACGTCCCGCGAGATGGCGATAGTCGACTGAGACGGCGCGGGCCGGCCGCGGCAGGACCGCGTGGCGGCGCCGCCCGGCCGACCCGGCACCCAGGAGCCCCCAGCACGCATCCGAGACGACAACGGCGCGATCATGACCCAGGCACCGACACCGACGGCGGAGACCGTACGCCGGCTGGCCCGTTCCCTGCTCCCCGAGGGCGAGCAGCCGGCTGTGACCCCCGTCGAGGAGGGCGGGACCACATGGTGGGTCGGTACGCGCCATGTGCTGCGGTTGGCCCCCGACCGCGAGGCCTCCCTGCGCCAGCTTCGCGAACTGCGGCTGCGCTCCCTCGTACGCGCGCACGTGGCGCTCGCGGTGCCGACGAGCGTGGCCCGCGGAGAGTGGGCCGACGGACTCTCCTACACCCTCGACACGCGCCTTCCCGGGGCCACCGGCGAGGAGCCGGGCGTCTCGGCGGTGGGCGAGGCGGACCTTGCGGCGCTGCTCACCGCACTGCGTGAGGTACCGGTCCGTCAGGCCGAGACGCTCGGTGTCCCGCGTGTCGCGCCACGGTCGCTGGAGACGCTGCGCGCGGCCGCCGTGAGTGCCGCGGGACGGCTCGCGGAGGCTGACGAGTTCGACCCCGCCCGGCTGGCCCAGCTCGCCGCGCCCGCCGCCCGCCAACTGGGCGTGCAGTCCGGCGCGGCGGTGCTGGTGCACCACAACCTGGGGCGGGCGCACCTCGTGGTGAGTGGCGACGGGCGGGTGCGGGGCGTCCTCGGCTGGACCGACGCGATCGTCGGCGACCCGGCCGAGGACATCGCCTCCCTCTCCGCCGCAGTGGGAGCCCCCGCCGCGGTCCGCGCCGCAACCCTCGCCGGCTACGGTGCCCGTCCCTGTCTGCGCGGCCTGTGGCTCGCCCGCTGCGACACACTCGTACGCCTCGCCGACGCGCTCGACGGCCGCGACGAGACCCCGTTGCCGGTCCTGCGCGGCCGGGTCCTGCGCGCGTGGGAATCGATCATGCTGGAGCGGGTGACGGAACTGCCCGGTGAGGAGGCACCGTAGCGGCGGGCCCCGGCGCGACGACGCCCGGGCCCGGCGGCACCCGTATCACTCCTGCGTCAGAACCACGCACGACTCGCCCGGCAGGCTCAGCACCCCGTCCTCGTCGGGCGGCGGCACGGGCTCCCACGCGGCCAGTACGCGGGTGGACGTGATGCCGAGCGGGACACGGGCCGGCTCCTTGCCGAAGTTGACCGCCACCCGGACGTCGCCGCGGCGGTAGGCGAGCCAGCGGGCGTCGTCGTCGTGGGCGACCTTGACGTCCTCGAGATCGGGGTCGGCGAGATCGGGCTGGTCGCGGCGCAGGGCGATCAGCCCGCGGTACCAGGCCAGCACCCGTGCGTGGGGCTCGCGTTGCCGCTCGGACCAGTCGAGGCAGGAGCGGTCGCGGGTCGCCGGGTCCTGCGGGTCGGGCACGTCCTCCTCCGCCCAGCCGTGCGCGGCGAACTCCCGGCGCCTGCCCCGGCGTACGGCGTCGGCGAGTTCGGGATCGGTGTGATCGGTGAAGAACTGCCAGGGTGTGCCCGCGGCCCACTCCTCGCCCATGAACAGCATCGGAGTGAACGGGGCGGTGAGCACGAGCGTCGCCGCGCACGCCAGGAGACCGGGGGAGAGGGATGCCGACAGCCGGTCGCCCAGCGCTCGGTTGCCCACTTGGTCGTGCGTCTGGGCATAACCGAGCAGGCGGTGCGCGGAGACCCGGGTGCGGTCCAGCGGGCGGCCGTGCCGCCGGCCGCGGAACGTCGAGTAGGTCCCGTCGTGGAAGAAGCCGCCCGCCAGTGTCTTGGCCAGGGCCGTCAGGGGGGCGCGTGCGAAGTCCTCGTAGTAGCCCTGCGATTCGCCGGTCAGCGCGGTGTGCAGCGCGTGGTGGAAGTCGTCGTTCCACTGGGCGTGCAGCCCGAGGCCGTGCTCGGCGCGCGGGGTGATGACCCGCGGGTCGCCGAGGTCCGACTCGGCGATCAGGAAGAGCGGCCTGCCCACGTCGGCGGCCAGCGCGTCCACCGCCGACGACAGTTCCTCCAGGAAGTGCATCGCGCGCGTGTCGCGCAGCGCGTGCACGGCGTCGAGCCGCAGTCCGTCGATCCGGTAGTCCCGCAGCCACGAAAGCGCGCTGCCGATGAGAAACGCGCGCACCTCGTCCGAGCCCGGCGCGTCCAGGTTCACGGCGGCGCCCCAGGGGGTGTGGTGCGTCTCGGTGAAGTACGGTCCGAACGCGGGCAGGTGGTTGCCGGAGGGGCCGAGGTGGTTGTGGACCACGTCCAGCACGACGCCGAGCCCGAGCGCGTGGGCCCGGTCGACGAACCGTTTCAGCGCCTCCGGACCTCCGTAGGGCTCGTGCACCGCCCAGAGCGAGACGCCCTCGTATCCCCAGCCGTGTCGCCCGGGAAACGGGCACAGCGGCATCAACTCGACGTGCGTGACACCCAGTTCGGCGAGATGCCCGAGCCGCTCGGCCGCCGCGTCCAGTGTGCCCTCACGGGTGTACGTGCCCACGTGCAGCTCGTACAGCACCGCGTCCGTCAGCCCGCGGCCGGCCCACTGCGTCCGCCATGCGTGACGGTCGTGGTCGACCACGGCGCTCGGTCCGTCGGGCCCGTCCGGCTGGCGTCCGGAGCGTGGGTCGGGCAGCACGGGTCCGTCGTCCACGGCGAATCCGTACCGGGTGCCGTCGTCGGCCTCCGCCTCGCCGGTCCACCACCCGGCCCGCAGCGGATCGCGCACCAGTGCGCTCGTGACGCCCCCGCAGTGCAGCGTCACCCGACCGGCCTGTGGTGCCCACACCTCGAACTGCACGGACGGTTCCCCCTCGTCTGCTCATCGTGACGTAGCCCGTCCATGGTGCGCCAATCGAGATCAATTCGCCTGCGGATCCACCCTTTCGGCACAGGGGACACCTCTGGTGTTGACGCGGTCGTATTTGCTTTTTCTGGACACCCCGGCCCGACTGCCCGACAATCACGTGCGTGACGTCGTCCTTCGAGTTCCACACGTACCCCGCGCGGCTCTCGGACGCCGACCGCGACCGGGCGCTGAAGGTGCTCCGCGACGGCGTTGCGCTGGGACGTCTGTCCCACGACACGTTCATCCGCCGTATGGAGCTGGCTCTGGTGGCCCGTCAGCCGCACGAGCTGGCCGCGCTCATCGCCGACCTGCCGGCCGAGAAGCGCTGGTCGCGGCTGGTGTTCGGGACCGTCGAGGCGATCTCCGGGTTCGGTGTGCGACTCCGGCGCGCCTGGCAGGCGGAACGGCTGCCCAAGCTGCTGCTGCCGAGCCCGGGAGCCCCCTATCCGCTGCGGATCGGTCGGGACCCGGCGAACGGTCTGCGGCTCAGCCACGAGACGGTCTCCCGGGTGCACGCCGAACTCAGGCACCAGGGAGGGCTGTGGGTCCTGCGCGACCTCGGCTCCACCAACGGCACCACGGTCAACGGCCGCCGGGTGATCGGTGCCGCGGTGGTGCGCGACGGCGACCAGGTCGGCTTCGGGACGATGGCCTTCCGGCTGTCGACGGAGTAGCCGGCCCGTGCCGGGACCGCGGTCCCGGGTGCGGCCCGTCGCCACGCCCGGCGGGGGACGCGCCGTTTCCCCTCACCGCGCCGGAGCGGGCCCCCGTGTGCGGCCCGCAGCGCCGGAGCGCGGTCCGCAGGGCGACCGCCGTGCCTGCCTCCGGGCCGTCCGCCGCTGCCGCCGATGGTGTTGACGTACCTCCCGAGCCGTGACTGACTGTGCGTACACCATGTACAACAGGTGAACCGACGGCACCACATAGTGGAGGTGTGCCCTGCCGCCCCTCCTCCGCTATCCGACCGTGGACGAGCTGGGCGCCCGTGCGGCCGCGCTCGTCGCCCGCCGTCCGCGCGACGCCCGGTTGCGCCGCGTGGGCACGTCCCGGGGCGGCACACCCCTGTGGCTGCTCTCCGTGGGGCACGGCAGCCGCCACGCCCTCGTCGTGGCCGGCCCGCACGCCAACGAACCCGTCGGCGGCGCCACCGTCCTGCGCCTGGCAGAACGGGCGCTGGCCGATCCCCGGCTCGGCGCGGGGTCCGACACGACCTGGAACCTGCTGCTGTCACTCGACCCCGACGGCGCCCGGCGCAACGAGGGCTGGCTGTCCGGCCCCTACACCCTGGGCCGGTACTTCCGGCACTTCTTCCGCCCCGGGTTCCTCGAGCAGCCCGAGTGGCTGCCCGACGGCGCGGAGCGCGCCGCCCTGCCCGAGACCCGCGCCCTGCTCGACCTCCAGGACGAGCTGCGGCCGTTCTTCCAGTGCTCCCTGCACGGGGTCGACGTCGGCGGCGGCTTCGTCGAACTGACCCACGATCTGCCCGGCATGGCGCAGCGGCTCGCCCAGACCGCGGCCCGGCTCGGCATCCCCCGCGAACTCGGCCCGTACGACACCCTGTACTGGCCGGTCCTCGGGCCCGCCGTCTACCGCATCCCGCCGCCCCGCCGCGGCGACCTCGCCGCCGCGATCACGGAGGCGGCCGTGGAGTCGACCTGGTTCCATCCGCACCGCTACGGCACCGTCACGGCGGTCGTGGAGGCGCCCATGTGGGGGGTGGCGGCCGTGGAGGACGGCTCACCGCCCGCCGACGCGCCCGCCGTGCTGCGGACCGTCAGCCGGACCCTGAGGGACGACACACGTCTCATGGAAGGCTTCCTGGCGCGCGTCCGCCCCCATCTGACGCATGTTCCGGACGCCGACCGGCTGCTGGCACCGGTGGACGACTATTTACTGGTCGGCCCCGGCCTCGCCGACTCCTGGGATCCCGACACCCACCCCGCAGGGGGGCGCCGGCTGCCGCCGCTCGACTCCGCCCGACTCACCGCCCTCGGCATCTCCGGCCGCCGGGTCGCGCTGCGCACCGCCGGGCTGCTGCACCAGCTCGCCAGGGCCGCGGGGCGCGAGGCGGCCGACGTGCTGCCGGAGCTGGACGCGCTGATCGACATGTGGTGCGCCGACTACAGCGAGGGGTACGGCGCGCGCTGGATTCCGGTCGCCCGCCAGGCCGAGTATCAGGCGCGCGTGGTGCTGGCCGCGTTCGAACTGGCTGCCGGGTACACGCCCGTGCGTTCCCATTCGGGTGAGTCGGGCTGGGGTTCGGGGGCCGCGGTGCCGATGCACACGGAATGAAGAAGACGACCCTGGCCCTGAGCGGCACCCTGATCGCCGCTGCCGCCCTGCTCACCGCGACCCCGGCCCCGGCTCTTCCCCTGCCGTCCCCTGCCGCCAACTGGCTCTACCTGACCGTCACCGACGGAGACGTGGGGTCCCGGGACATCCGTGGCACGCTCCTGACGTGCGATCCGCCCAAGGGCCATGCGAGGGCCGCCATGGCGTGCTCGCAACTCGCCGCGGTGCAGGGCGACGTCGACCGCATCCCGCCCGGTGACGTCTTCTGCCCGATGATCTACGCCCCTGTGAAGGTGTCCGCGCGCGGGGAGTGGAACGGCCGTCAGATCGACTACAGCCACACCTTCGCCAACAGCTGTGACCTCGAGGCGCGCACCGGGCAGGTGTTCGCGCTCGTGGACCGGGACTCGTCGGTTCCGGGTCTGCCGCGCTGAACCCCCGCCCCGTGCACTGGTGCCGCCCGCCCCGCGCCCGGGGCGGGCGGCCGCGCTCGCAGGAGGCCTTGCCATCGGGGATCCGGGCGGCCGAAGGTGTGTGCCGCTTTCTCCCTCACTGCCCGCCTACGTGCTCGAGCAGCGCCACCGGCAGCCGGCCGAAGAGGTCCGCCACCCGTACCTGTCCCTCGAACCTCCGGTCCTGGTCGAGCACATCGACCCATCGGCCCGGTGGCAGCGTGAGGGTGGTGTCGCGCCAGCCGCCCGCCTCCGCGAGCCGCAGCGACAGCCGGGTGACCGCCGTGAGGACCGCTCCGGAGCGCACGAAGGCCACGCAGTGCCCGGCGCCGGGTCCGCCGGCCACGAGCGGCGTGTAGGCCGCCGACGCGCCGAAGACCTCCGGACGCCGCCGGCGCAGCCCCAGTGCGGCCCTCGTGAGTTCCCCCTTGTCCGAGGACCCCTCCTGCGGCGTGAACGGTGCCCGGTTGTCCGGGTCGACCAGGGCCCGGTATTCGCCCTCCGTGCCCTGGTAGACGTCCGGCACGCCCGGCATCGTCAGATGGACCAGGGCGGCCCCGAGGACATTGGCCCGGATGTGCGGGGCCGTCGCGTCCCGGAAGTGCTGGACGAGCCGTCCCGTGGCGCCGCGCGCCCCACCCGCGACGAAGGCCTCCACCGCAGCCTCGTACTCGGGGTCCTGTTCGGTCCAGGTGGTGAGCAGGCCGGCCTCCCGCACGTGTTTGAGCAGCGCTCCCGTGAGGCGGTCCTCGGCCGCCTGCCCCAGACCGAAGTACGTCTGCCAGGCGGCCCAGACCAGGTGCGGGTCGGGCGCGCCGCCGCTCGCGCCGGTCACCTCGGCCAGCACGTCCGCCCAGCGCCCCGGGCACTGGGTGAGCACCGAGATCGCGGCCCGCACGTCCGCGCTGCGCTTGGTGTCGTGGGTCGACAGCACCGTGCCGGTGACGGGCCAGTCGCGCTGCACACGCGCACAGTAGGCGTGGAAGTCCTCCGGCGGGACCGCCGGGTCACCGGGTTCGCCGCCCACCTCGTTCGCCGACAGCAGCGGGACGTACCGGTAGAACGCCTTGTCCTCGGCGGACTTGGCCCGCAGCGCCGACGAGGTCTGCGCGAACCGGGTCCGGAACTCGGTGTGCGGCGGCCCGTCGCCCCAGCGCCCCAGCAGCAGATCCCGTACGACGTCCACGGCATGTGCCTCCTCCGGCACCGTGAAGGCGGCGCGGGCCTCTGCCGCGGCCTCCTCGGTGACCACCGCGGCGGCGCCGACGGAGGCGTAGGGGCGGTACACGTGCAGGCGCACGAGGAGTTCGCGCAGTGCGGTGCCCAGTGCCCAGGGGGCGTGGTCGCGCAGCGCGGGGTCGGGCGACTCGGCGCACAGACGGCCCGCCACGCGCGTGAGACGGTCCACCTCGGTGGCCAGTTCGTGCGCGACCACCTCGTACGCGGCCCGCCGCAGGGTCGGTGCCCAGCGGCCGCCCCGGTCGTCCGGCGGTCCCGCCGCGCGCCGGTAGTGGCCGAGCAGTTCGTCGGCGCCCGAGGGGTCCGTGAACAGCCCGTCCACGTGCCGCAGCGCGTCGTATCCCGTGGTGCCCGCGACCGGCCAGGCGGCGGGCAGGTGCTCGTCGGCCGCGAGGATCTTCTCGACCACGGTCCAGCGGCCGCCGGTGGCCTTGTGCAGGCGGTTCAGATAGGCGTCAGGGTCGGCAAGACCGTCCGGATGGTCCACGCGCAGGCCGTCGATCACCCCTTCGCCCAGCAGCCGCAGCAGCGTGCCGTGGGTCGCGGCGAAGACCTCCGGATCCTCCACCCGCACCCCGATGAGCTCGGAAATGCTGAAGAACCGCCGGTAGTTCAGCTCGGTACGGGCGAGCCGCCACCACACGGGGCGGTACCACTGGGCGTCGAGCAGCTGGGGCAGCGGCAGCGATCCGGTGCCCTCGCGCAGCGGGAAGACATGGTCGTGGTAGCGCAGGACGTCGCCGTCCACCTTGAGATGCCCGAGTTCCTCGCCGAGCCGGTGTGCCAGTACGGGCAGCAGCAGCTGCCCGCCCTGTGCGCTCCAGTCGATGTCGAACCAGCGCGCGTACGGCGACTCGGGACCCTCCCGCAGTACCTCCCACAGGGCGCGGTTGTGCTGCGGTGCGGCGGCCATGTGGTTGGGGACGATGTCCACGACCAGGCCGAGTCCGTGCTCCCGCGCGGTGCCCGCCAGGGAGCGCAGCCCCGCCTCGCCGCCCAGTTCGCCCCGTACCCGCGCGTGATCGACGACGTCGTAACCGTGCGCCGAGCCGGGGACGGCCTCGAGCACGGGTGACAGATGCAGGTGCGAGACGCCGAGTGCGGCCAGGTACGGCACGGCCGCCTCCGCCGCGCCGAACGGGAACTCCGGCTGGAGCTGGAGCCGGTAGGTGGCCGTGGGCACCGCGGGGGCGGAACGCTCAGGTGTCATGGGAACCTACGTACCCGCCCTGCCGCCTTTCCTGTCACAGACGCGCCGTCCGGCTGCGTTCCGCCGGTCCGGGGCCCGTTTGTGAAGTGCCGGGCCCGGTCGGGAGCGGCGCCCTTCCCGCCGACCGGATGGCTCGCCGCGCCGGGGCCTGCTCCGAACGCGGTGGTCCTGGCCGTTCGTTGAGAAGCTCGGCCGACGTGCTCGCCTCGCGGCGGGCGATCGGGTCCGTCGTACCGCGCCGTCGGGCAGCCCGAGGCGGTCGATCCCGCATTCGACAGCGTGGCGCTCGTGACGGCCGTCCTGCCGGACCTCGGCGGCCGGCGGCCTCGTCCACCCGCGTGGACGAGGCCGCCGATGCCCTAGGCGGGCCGTTGGAGCACCGTCAGGCTCCGGTCCGTCAGCGTCAGCCGTCCGCCGGCCTCGAGCTTCGCACCGGTGCCCGTCGTCACCCCTTGCGGGACCGAGGTGTCGACGACCACCTGCCACTGGCGCCCGTGGTCGACCGGGACCACGAATTCCAGCGGTTTCGGTGAGGCGTTGAACATCAGCAGGAACGAGTCGTCGGCGATCCGCTCCCCGCGCGGGCCGGGCTCGGAGATGGCGTTGCCGTTGAGGAACACCGTCAGCGCGCCCGCCTGCGACGACGTCCAGTCCCGCTGTGTCATCTCCTCGCCCTGAGGGGTGAACCAGGCGATGTCGGACAGCTCGTCGTGCGTGCCCTGCACCGGACGTCCGTGGAAGAAGCGGCGCCTGCGGAAGACCGGGTGGTCGCGGCGCAGCCACACCATCGCACGCGTGAACTCCAGCAGCTCGCTGTCCTCCTCGGGCCACTGCACCCAGGACAGCTCGTTGTCCTGGCAGTAGGCGTTGTTGTTGCCACGCTGGCTCCGGGCGAACTCGTCGCCGTGGCTGAGCATCGGCACACCCTGGGAGAGCATGAGCGTGGCGACGAAGTTCCGCATCTGCCGTGCCCTCAGGTCCAGCACCGCCCGGTCGTCGGTGTCCCCCTCCGCCCCGCTGTTCCAGGACCGGTTGTAGCTCTCCCCGTCCCGGTTGTCCTCGCCGTTGTCCTCGTTGTGCTTGTCGTTGTACGAGACGAGGTCGTGCAGCGTGAAGCCGTCGTGGCAGGTCACGAAGTTGATGGAGGCGAGCGGGCGGCGGCCGTCGTCCTGGTAGAGGTCCGAGGAGCCGGTCAGCCGGGACGCGAACTCGGCGAGCGTGCGCGGCTCGCCCCGCCACAGGTCCCGGACGGTGTCGCGGTACTTTCCGTTCCACTCGGTCCACAGCGGCGGGAAGTTGCCCACCTGGTAGCCGCCCTCGCCGACGTCCCACGGCTCGGCGATCAGCTTCACCTGGGAGACCACCGGGTCCTGCTGCACCAGGTCGAAGAACGACGACAGCCGGTCCACCTCGTGGAACTGGCGCGCCAGTGTCGCCGCCAGGTCGAAGCGGAAACCGTCCACATGCATGTCGGTGACCCAGTAGCGCAGCGAGTCCATGATCAGCTGAAGTACATGGGGCGAACGCATCAGCAGTGAGTTCCCGGTCCCCGTGGTGTCCATGTAGTACCGCGGGTCGTCGGTCAGCCGGTAGTACGAGGAGTTGTCCAGGCCCCTGAACGAGAGCGTCGGGCCGAGGTGGTTGCCCTCCGCCGTGTGGTTGTAGACGACGTCCAGGATGACCTCGATGCCCGCCTCGTGCAGCGCCCGGACGGCCGACTTGAACTCCAGCACCTGCTGGCCCCGGTCGCCCCAGGAGGCGTAGGTGTTGTGCGGGGCGAAGAAGCCGATCGTGTTGTAGCCCCAGTAGTTGTTCAGGCCCATGTCGACCAGGCGGTGGTCGTTGACGAACTGGTGTACGGGCATCAGTTCCAGTGCGGTGACGCCCAGTTCCGTCAGATGCTCGAGGATCGCCGGATGGGCGAGCGCCGCATAGGTGCCGCGCAGCTCGTCGGGCAGCGCGGGGTGGGACATCGTCAGGCCCTTCACATGGGCCTCGTAGATCACCGTGCGGTGGTACTCGGTGCGCGGCGGACGGTCGTCGCCCCAGTCGAAGTAGGGGTTGATCACGACGGACGTCATGGTGTGCGGCGCGGAGTCCAGGTCGTTGCGCTTGTCCGGCGACCCGAAGGGGTAGCCGTAGACCTCCTCGCCCCACTTCACCGCGCCGCTGATGGCGCGTGCGTACGGGTCGAGCAGCAGCTTCGCCGAGTTGCAGCGCAGCCCGCGGTCGGGTGCGTACGGGCCGTGCACCCGGAACCCGTACCGCTGCCCGGGCATCACACCCGGCAGATACGCGTGCCGTACGAACGCGTCGGTCTCCCGCAGTTCCACCGCCGTCTCCGAGCCGTCGTCGTGCAGCAGACACAGCTCGATCCGGTCGGCGGCCTCCGAATAGACCGCGAAGTTGGTTCCGGCGCCGTCATACGTGGCGCCGAGTGGATACGCCTCTCCAGGCCAGACCTGCATGGATACGACTCTCCCAGTTGTCCTGGCCCCAGCGGGGCGCCATGTCGCCGAGTCTCCACGAAAGTGGTGGAACCTCCTATGACTTCCGTCCCTCTTAACGGCCGACCAGTGCATACCCGGTATGCGCACCCACTTGCGCATCCGAGGCGTGCCGAACCGGTAAGGCTTGATCCGCTCCCGGGGAATCAGGGGGAGTAGGGGGAAATGTGCGCAGGACAGTGCGCAGGCATCTGGGCAAGGTGGTGGCGGGTGCGGCCGTCGCGGTGGCAGGGACCGCCGTGATGGTGGGCATCACGCTGCCGGGCTCGGTGTCGGCGGAGGAATCGGGCGGCAAGGACGGCGGACGGTCCGCCCGGGCGGTCGACGGGCCGGGCGGCACGCCGGCGCCCGGCGTCGTCCGGCAGGCACCCGCGGAAGGGAGCAGGGGCACCGGGAGCGACCCGCTGACCGACGACGAGGTCGAACGGGCCGAGCGTATCGCGCTCGGCCGGCCGCAGGCCCTCGCCGGTGAGAACGTGGCGGGTGGGAAGGGACCGCAGCGGCTCGGCGTCGGCCTCGCCGAACCGGACGCCGACCATACGGACGACCAGGACCCGCCCCGGCGCGCCGACGTGGTGTTCTACGACTACGGGGACGACGCCCTCGTCACGAGGACGATCGATCTGGACACCGGCAAGGTCGAGAGGACCGGGACCCAGCACGGCGTGCAGCCGCCCCTCGGCCGTGAGGAGAACGCCGAGGCGGCCGAACTGCTGATCGCGGACCCGCTCGGCGCGGGCCTGAGGGCCGATTTCAAGGACGCCACGGGCAAGGACCTCACCTCACCCGGCCAGCTGATGCTCACGGGCATCGTCTACCGGGCGACGCCGGGCGCCCAGCCCGGCGTCCTGGGCAAGTGCGGCGAGCACCGCTGTGTGCGGCTCCTCCCGAAGATCCCGAACGGCGCGTGGATCGACGGCCGTTCCTACGTGGTCGACCTGAGCGCCCGCAAGGTCGGCAGGCTCGGCTGAGCCGTACGCCGTCGCCCGCCCGGGAGGACATCTCCCCTCTTCTGCGGCGCGGTGTCCCGACCTTTCGCTCGTCCTTTCCCATCTGTGCAAGAGGAGTCACTTCGTCATGCGCGCGAACAGAATCAGTCGTGCCCGCAGGCAGGCCCTGACCGGCCTCGCGGCGGCCGGACTCGCCCTCGGCGGCACCGCGGCCGCACCGGCCTACGCGGAGCACAGGGCCGCGGCCCCGGCCGCCGCCGAGTGCAGCGCCGCGTACCGGATCGAGCAGAAGCTCTCCACCGGCACCACCTGGCGGATGTGCTGGCGCTACGACGGCAACGCCGGCCTCGTCCTTGAACACGTGTCCTACCGGCCCCCGGGTGAGAGCCGCCCGATCAAGGTTCTCAACAGTGCGCGGCTGGCCCAGATCGACGTCCCCTACGACGACGGCTCGGTCGAGTACAGCGATCTGACGGGCGCCGGCTTCGCGCAGGGCCTGTCCGCCATGGCGCCGGGCGAGTGCCCCGGCGGCACGATCAGGACCGTCAAGGTGCCGAACGCCTGGAATCCGCAGCACCCGAACGTCGACGGCCTGTGCACCACGACCCGTTCGCGCGGCCACGCCTACCGCATGCAGAGCGACACGGGAAACAAGGTCTACCAGGCCCAGGGCAAGGATCTGCTGGTCTACACCGTCAACAAGGTCGGCTGGTACGAGTACATCACCGAGTGGCGCTTCCAGGACGACGGCACGGTGAACATGAACGTCGGCGCCACGGGCAGCCTCTCGCCCTTCGACTACGACGCGGGCGACGGCCGCGGCTGGCCGATCGGCAAGGGCGCCAGGGCGTACGCCACGAGCCACAGTCACAACGTCTTCTGGCGGCTCGACTTCGGTCTCGACGGCTCGTCGAAGGACAAGGTGGAGCAGTACGACTCCGTGGTCAGTCCGCCGGCGAGGGGTGCCCAGGCGCCGAGCAACAGGACCACCCGCACGAAGGTCACCAAGGAACTGGCGGGCGACGCGAAGAACATGCGCTGGTGGCGGGTCGTCAGCGCCACGGGCAGGAACAAGGACGGCCACGCGCGCTCGTACGAGATCGTTCCGGGACCCAGCACCAAGTATCCGGGCCACGGCTTCACCAAGCACGACATCTACTTCACCGAGTACAAGGCGTGCGAACGGTTCGCCAGCGACAATCTCGGCAACTGCGGTACCGGAGCCGGTAAATCCGTCGACCGCTGGGTCAACGGGCGGACGCTCACTCACCCCGTGGTGTGGGTGAACATCGGCTTCCACCACATAGCGCGCGACGAGGACCAGCAGCCCATGCCGGTCCACTGGCAGGGCCTCTCCATTGCTCCGCGCGACGTCACAGCTATGAACCCGCTCACGCCGGCCGCCCTGGCGGACCAGAACGGGCGTGTGGAAAACGGTAGTTGAGAAACGACCCTGTGCATCCGGCTGCACCGCGCAGCGCTCCCGGAGTACTCTTCCTTGATCGTTGGCTGGGGCCTGGCCCCTGGGGAGGCTCGGGGGAGCGGAAGGCGGTGCGCGGGTGGGCTCGGGAGGGCTGGAGCTTCCCCCTGGTGACGACGGTCACGAGGGGAACTCCACGGATGTCCCGCCCGGGGCGGTGTCCCTGGCACGGCCGATGGAAATGGGATCCATCGGGCCGGAACTGGACTGGAACGCCGACGCATGGCGCGAGGTACGCACCCGCGCCCAGCGTGCGGGGCGGGCCTACATCTGGCTGAACCTCGTCGAACAGCGGCTGCGCGCGGTCGTGGCCGCTGTTCTCCGCCCCATCTACGAACCCGTCCACGGGGACGACTGGGTGGTCGCCGCGGCCGGGCCGGCCGGCCAGGAGTGGGTGCAGCGGGCCGTCGCGGTGCGCGAGGTCAGCCGCCGCAAGGGCTATCTGCTGGACCCCGCCGACGACAACGTGCTCAGCTTCCTGACGCTTCCCCAACTGCGTGAGCTGATGGTGCAGCACTGGCCGTGCTTCGAGCCGTACATAGACGAGCGCCGGGACGTCGAACTCGCGCTGGACGAGCTGGAAGTGACCCGGAACGTGGTCTCCCGCAACCGGGCACTGTCGGAGGCGGTGCTCGCCCAGGCCGAGCGTGCCTCCGCGCGGCTGCTCGAGATCCTCGGCGCGGGCGGCGACGTGCCCTCCGCGCGGCGCCTGCCCGTCGACGCGGTCGAGGACCTGGTGGGCGACCGGTACGCGGACCTGGTCGCCGTCCACCCCGACCGGGTGCGGCTGATGCGCCAATTCCCCGCCGAGGACATCTTCGGCGGCGCCCGCCGCCTGGACGCCATCGGCATCGGCCTCAATCTGCTGGTGCAGAACTTCTCCGGCCGCCGGCTGGTACGGCTCGCCGAGTCGGGCTGCCGTGTGCGGCTGCTCTTCCTCAACCCCGCGTCAAGCGCCGTCAAGCGGCGTGAGCGGGAGCTGGGCATCAGAAAGGGTGAGCTCAGCCGCGCCGTCGAGATGAACATCCTGCACATGCGCCGGGTGCGCTCGAAGCTGCACGACCCGGACGCCTTCGAGATCCAGGTCTTCGACGAGACCCCCCGCTTCACGGCGTACCTGGTGGACGGGGACGGCGCGGACGGGATCGCGGTCGTGCAGTCCTATCTGCGGCGCACCCGCGGCATGGAGGCTCCCGTGCTCGTGCTGCGCAACGGCAACCGGGTCGTCAGGTCGGACCAGGCGGAGGAGGGCGGCCTGTTCCCGACCTACCGCGAGGAGTTCGAGCTGGCTTGGGCGGATTCGCGCCCCGTGTCGTGAACGGTCCCGTGCGGAAGGCGGTCCTGGGATTGTCAGTGGCGCGTGGGAGGGTGGAGACCACTGGGGGAAAGCACCACCGAGAAGGGGGGCCGCCATGGCCTGGCACCGAGAGCTGCTGATCGGCTTCGACCTGGAGACCACCGGCACCGACCCGTACGAGGCGCGCATCGTCACGGGCGCGGTGATCGAGGTCCGGGACGGGCAGCCGCTGGGACGCCGGGACTGGCTGGCGGACCCGGGCGTGGAGATCCCGGCGGACGCGGTGGCGGTGCATGGGATCAGCACGGAGCGTGCGGCCGCCGAGGGCCGACCGGCGGACCAGGTCGCCGACGCCATCGCGGACGTCCTGGTGACCTATTGGAAGACGGGCGTCCCGGTCGTCGCCTACAACGCGGCCTTCGACCTGACCCTGCTCTCCGCCGAGTTGCGGCGGCACGGGCTGCCCTCCCTGCGCGACCGTCTGGGCGGCGCGGAACCGGGACCCGTGATCGACCCGTACACCATCGACCGGTGGGCCGACCGCTATCGCCGCGGCAAGCGCAACCTCGAAGCGGTCTGCACGGAGTACGGCGTCGCGCTGGACGCGGCGCACAATGCCGCGGCGGACGCCCTGGCCGCCGCCCGGCTCGCGGGGGCGATAGCCGGCCGCCACCCCAAGGTCGCGGCATTCGGACCGGCGGAGCTGCACCGCCGGCAGATCGAGTGGTACGCGGCCTGGGCGGCGGACTTCCAGGACTTCCTGCGCGGCAAGGGCGACACGGAGGCTGTGGTGGACGGCACCTGGCCGCTGCGGGAGGCCGCAGGTCAGCGGGCCTGACCGGGGCCGGCCTCAGAAGGCGTGCCAGCGGACCGTCTCGTCCCCGTTCCGCAGTGAGGCCACCCTCCGCCGGAACTCGGCGAGCGCCGCGGGGTTGCTCGGCGCATGCTGGGCGACCCAGGCGCAACTGGCGGTTTCACGTGCCCCGCGGAGCACGGAGCATCCCGCCCACGTGCGCACATCCCAGCCGTACGTCTTCGTGAAGGAGTCATAGGCCTCGGCAGGCAGCCCATAGCGGTCCCGGGAGAGAGCCATGACCACCAGGTCGTGCTCGCGCAGGTCGGCCGAGAAGGTCTCCAGATCGACCAGGACCGGACCGTCCGGCCCGATGTGCACATTGCGGGGCAGCGCGTCGCCGTGGATCGGGCCGGGCACCAGATGCGGCGTCAGCGCGGCGGCGGCCGCCGCGAAGCCGTCCCGGCGCTCGCGCAGATACGCCGCGTCCGCCGGGTCGACGGCGTCGCCCGCCAGCCGCAGCCAGCGCTCCACACCGCCCAGCAGTTCACGCTGCGGCAGCGGGAAGGAGGGGGCGGGGAGCGCGTGCACGATCCGCAGCAGTTCGGCCAGATCGCGTGCCTCCGCCGGACGTACGGGATCGGGCAGCCGGTGCCACACGGTCACCGGGTGGCCGTCCACCAGCAGCGCCTCGGGTTCGGCGGCACGCACCGCGGGGACCCCCTCCGCGGCGAGCCAGAGGGCGATGTCCAGTTCCCGCCGTGCGCGGTCGAGGAGTTCGGCGTCGCGGCCCACCTTCACCACGAGATCACCCGCGGCGAACACCGCGTTCTCACCCAGGGCGAGGAGCCGCGCGTCCGTCGCCCGGTCCGGCAGTACGGCCGCAGCGGCCAGTACCCCGCGCGCCCTTGCCTCGTCCATCGCCGCCTCCGTGTCCCGTCGTCGTACCGATCACCGATGGCGCCTGCTGCCCGCCACCGTCGGCCAGTGTCGCATTCGCACTGGTCGGACCCTGTGCCCGGGCGGGCGGTGGCACCGGCGGACGCGCCGGCCGGGAAGGGGCGGTGCCCGGTCGCGGCACGGCGGCGTGGCCGGGGTGTCCCACCCCGGCCACCCGCACCGGCATCCGCGGACCGTCAGACCCCGACCTTCTCGCCCTCCACGGCCGGCGGCGGGGGAGGGGACACCGCCGGGGACGACTCGTCGTGGCTGAGGTCCGGCAGCCGGTGCAGCCACCTCGGCAGATACCAGTTGCGCTCGCCGAGCAGGGCCATCACCGAGGGGAGGAGCACGCCCCGGATGATCGTCGCGTCGATGAGCACCGCGGCGGCCAGGCCGACGCCCATCTGCTTCATGGACTGCATGGACAGCGTGCCGAAGATCGCGAAGACGGCGACCATGATGACCGCCGCACTGGTCACGACCCCCGCCGTGGTCACCACACCGTGCGTGATCGCCTCCTTGGTCGTCCGGCCCCGCAGGCGCGCCTCACGGATCCGGGAGACCACGAACACGTGGTAGTCCATCGACAGTCCGAACAGGATGACGAACAGGAACAGCGGCAGCCAGGTGATGATGGCGCCCACACCCTCGGCACCCACCAGCGACGCCCCCCAGCCGTGCTGGAAGACGGCGACCAGGATTCCGTAGGCCGCGCCCACGGACAGCAGGTTGAGCGCGATCGACGTGATCGCGATCGTCAGGGAGCGGAACGACACGAGCATCAGCAGGAAGGCGAAGACCACGACGAACGCGAAGACCGGAACCACCGAGCCGACGAGCTGGTCGTTGAAGTCCGCAGAGCCGGCGACCTGACCGGTGATCGGCGCCTGCACTCCCTCGATCTTGCTGAGCGTGTCCGGACGTACCCGGTCACGCAACAGGTCCAGGCTCCTGCCCGCCTTGTCCAGATCGGATCCGCCGACCAGCGGGACGGAGATCAGGGCCACGTTCTGGGCACCGTGCAGCCTGATGTCGATCGGACCCCGGGAGGCCCCCGAACTGATGGCCTCCGCACGGAAGTCGGCCAGCGCGGACCGCACCTGGGCGGAGTTGATGTCGTCGGCCTTGACGACGACCTCGGCAGGCTCGGAACCGCCGGGGAAGGCCTCGTTGACCCGGTTGTAGGTGGCGACGATGGGCAGCCGGTCGCCGAACTCCTGGTCGAGCGTCAGGTTCTGGGTCTTCATGCCGAGGGCGGGCGCCGTGATCGCCAGCAGTGCTCCGGCCGCGACGACCAGGGAGATGGCGGGCCGGGCGAGCACGACCTCGAGCACGGCCGCCCACAGCCGGCTCCCCTCCTCCTCGGACCGGCCGCGCCGGGCGCTGCGCGCTCGGCGCTTCTCGGGGTGCAGGAACGGGATACGGCCCGTCTCGACCCGCCGGCCGAGAAGGGACAGCAGCGCGGGCAGCACCGTCACCGAACCGACCATGGCGACAGCCACGACCATCAGCGAGGCGAGCCCCATCGCCTCGAACGTGGCGATGCCGGTGAACAGCATGCCCGCCATGGCGACGCACACCGTGACACCGGAGACGATGATGGCGCGTCCGCTGGTCGCGGCGGCGATCTGGAGGGCGGTGGCAGGATCACGGCCGGCCGCCCGCTCCTCGCGCTCACGCCGCAGGTAGAACAGGCAGTAGTCGACGCCGACGGCCAGACCCACCAGCAGCATCACGGAGTTGGCGGTGTCGTTCATCGGCTGCAGATGGCTGACGATGCCCATCAGGCCCATCGTCGCGACGATCGCGGTGATCGCCAGCGCCACCGGCAGCAGCGCCGCGACGACGGCGCCGAAGGCGATCAGCAGGATGCCGAGTGCCACCGGCACGGCGGAGTACTCGGCCTGCGCGAAGTCGTCGCCGAAGGCGTCGGAGAACGTCTTCTGCATGCTGGCGCCGCCGATCTCCTCGACGCGCAGCTCCGTGTGGTCCTTCTGGACCCTTGCCACGGCCTCGAGCACCGGCTCGACCCGGTCGCCCGCGGTGTCGGCGGCACCTCGCATGTCGAACCGCACGAGCGCGCTGCGGCCGTCCTTCGAGATGGACTTCGTGTCGTACGGCGACATCACGTCCGTCACCCGGCCGGTCTTCTCGACGGCCCGTACGACCGCGGTGACGGTGGCGCGGAACCGGGGGTCCGTGGCTGTGATACCGCCGCCCTTGGCCTGGATCAGGACGGACTCGCCCGCCGGCTCCTCGATGCCGGCGTCCTCGATGATCGTGGCGGCGGTGTGCGTCTCGCCCGTGAGCTCGTCGCTGTCCTTGACGTCCACTCGGCCGGCCGCCGAGCCGATGGTCATGGCCAGGACGACGAACAGCAGCCAGATGCCGACGGCGGCCCATCGGTGCCGGGCGCTCCAGCCGCCGGCCCGGGCGGCGATGCCCCGTACCCGCGTAACTCCGGTTCCCATGACGGGCCTGTCCCCCCTCGGTGCGGGTGACGGCCCGCTGCCGTCACCGTTCGTTTCGAAGGTAGGCGCGGCATAAGAACGGCTCGTCGTGCTCCCCGACGAACCGGGATCGGTCCGGCTCATCCGCTCGGACACCCCCGGCTCACCACCAGGGAGGACCGCGACCCCTTACACGCAGTCAGGGTTCTCGGGGGTCGGGATCGGGGGCGCGGGCACCTCCGCGCGATCGCGTGCGCCCGGCCTATGGTGGTGCGATGACGACGATGTACGCGGCGCTGCTGCGCGGGATCAACGTGGGCGGCAGCAAGAAGCTGCCGATGGCCGAGCTGCGCACCGTCATGGAAGGGCTCGGTCACGACGGGGTCCGTGCCCATCTCCAGAGCGGCCAAGCGGTCTTCGCCGCCGGCCACGGTGACGAGGAATCCCTCGCGGCCGAACTCACGGACGCGATCGGGAAGCGCTTCGGATTTTCCGTGGACGTCATCGTGCGCGACCACGCCTATCTGAAGGCGGTCATGGAGGCCTGCCCGTTCCCGGCCGCGGAGTTGGAGGCCAAGCAGTTGCACATCACGTACTTCTCGGAGCCGGTGGAGGCGGCGCGCTTCGCGGAGATCGACCCGGCCGCCTACGACCCCGAGGAGTTCCGGCTCGGTGACAGGGCTCTGTACCTGTACGCGCCGGACGGACTCGGCCGCTCCAGGCTCGCGGGACACCTGGCCAGGCCCCGGCTGAACAAGGGGCTGATCGCCACCACACGGAACTGGAACACGGTCGTCAAACTGGTCGACCTCACCGCTGCCCCAGGGTGATCCGGTTCCCGGACGGGAGGCGGTGATAACGGTGGTCCCCGGGGCCCTGGCGCCGCCGCGGCCCGCACGGGCCCCCGAGGGCGGGGCCGTCCCCGCCTGTGCGAGGCTCGTCGGCATGCGCTACATCATCATCGGAGCCGGGGCTGTCGGCGGAACGATCGGGGCGCGGCTCGCGGAATCCGGGCACGAGGTGGTCCTGGTCGCCCGGGGCGCACACCGTGCCGCGATCGAGGCGGACGGGCTGCGCTTCCGCACCCCGGACGGCGAACAGGTCCACCGGCTCCCCGCCGTCGAAGGCCCGGGCGCGCTGGGGGAGTTGCGTACGGACGACGTACTGGTGCTGGCCGTCAAGACGCAGGACAGCGAGGCCGCGCTGGACACCTGGGGCGCGGCACCCGTGGCGGGCGGCGGCACGGCGGCCGAACGGCTGCCGGTGGTCTGCGCGCAGAACGGCGTCGAGAGCCAGCGGATCGCCCTGCGCCGCTTCCGCCGTGTGTACGGCGTCTGCGTCTGGCTGCCGTCGACCTTCGTGGAACCGGGGGTGGTCTCGGCGGCCGGTGCCCCGCTCACCGGCATCCTGCACCTGGGGCGCCACCCCCACGGCATCGACGACACCGCCCGCCGGATCGCGGCCGATCTGGAGAGCGCCCGCTTCGAGGCCCCGTTGGCAGCGGACGTGGCGCGCTGGCAGTACGCCAAGCTGCTGGGCAACCTCGCCAACGCCGTCGAGGCGGTGAGCGGTCCGATCGACGGACAGGAGGCGCGGCGGCTGTACGAACGGGTCCGCGCGGAGGGCGAGTCGGTGCTCGCGGCTGCCGGGATCCCGTACGCGAGCGTGCGGGAACAACAGCAGGCGCGCGGTGACAAGGTGCGTCAGGAACCGCTGGAGGGGGCCGCGCGGGGCGGCGGCTCCTCCTGGCAGTCCCTCACCCGTGGCACGGGCACGATCGAGGCCGACCACCTCAACGGCGAGATAGTCCTGCTGGGCCGGCTGCACGGCGTGCCGACCCCGCTGAACGAACTGCTGCAACGGCTCGCCACCACATTCGCGCGTGAACGGCGGCCGGCCGGGTCGCTGCCGCCGGCGGAGCTGGTACGACGCGCGGACGAGGCGGTGGCGGCGGCCGGGGGTGTCGCGTTTGTTCAAGAGGATCATGCGGCGCGTTCCTAGCGTGGAGGCATGAGCGATCCGTACAAGAACGTGCACCCCTACATGGTCGAATGCGCGGCCGAGGCCGCCCGTGTGGCCCGTGGGGTCCGGGCGGCGCAGCTGCCCGAGCCCACCCACTGCCCCGCCTGGGACGTCCGTGCCCTGGTGAACCACTGGGTCCTCTACACCTCCCACGGTCTGGAGCACCGCGCCCTGCGCAGCCCGCTCTCCGAGGAGCTGACCGCACGCGACTTCACCGCGGATCCGGGCTGGGCGCAGGCGTACGCCGACCGGCTCGACCGTGCCGTCGCCGCCTGGGACGACCCCGCCGTGTGGGAGGGCGAGATCGACCTCGGCATGGCGAAGATGGAGGCGGCCGGGCTGGCGGCGATGATCGTCAAGGAGATGGCGGTCCACGGCTGGGACGTCGCGACGGCCACCGGTCAGGAGTACCGGGTCTCGGAGGGCGCGGGCCGGCTGGTGCTGGACGTGGTCGAGACGCACGGCGACCTCTACCGCCGGTACGACGGCTTCGCGGCCCCGGTTGCCGTCGCCGACGACGCTCCCGTGTTCGAGCGTGCGCTGGCGGCGAGCGGACGGGATCCGAGGCAGCGGCCCCTGGGCAAAGTGGACCACTGAGAAATCGCCGAATTGGACCGAGATCCTGTACCACTTGGGGCCTAGTGTCGACGGCATGACGAACGACTCGCCTCCTCGTGTCGACTTCTGGTTCGACTCCGCCTGCCCCTTCGCCTGGATCACCTCCCGCTGGCTGCTGGAGGTCGAGCGCGAGCGGCCGCTCGACCTCCGCTTCCATGCGATGAGCCTCCACCTGCACAACCTCGGTAATGAGCTCCCGGCCTGGTACCGGGAGCTGGTCGACAAGTCGATCGGTCCGGTGCGCGTCGCCGTGGCAGCGTCCGAACGGTACGGCGAGAAGGTGCTCCGGGACCTTTACACGGCCTTCGGCACCCGGATCCACGAGGGCGGGGCGGAGGACTTCGACGCGGTGGTCACCGAGTCCCTCGCCGAACTCGGGCTCGCGGCCGAGCTCGCCGCGGCCGCGCACGACCCGGCATACGACGAGGCCGTGCGCCGAAGCCACGAGGCCGGAGCCGAGCCCGACTCGGGGGGTTATGTGGGGACGCCCACCCTGCATGTCGACGGTGCGGTGTGGTTCGGACCGGTCCTGCGCGCCGTTCCGCGAGGCGCGCGAGCGGCCGAACTCTTCGACAGCTTCCGGGTGCTGGCGGCGCACCCCGACTTCTTCGAGCTCAAGCGCACCAGGACCGGGGGACTGCGCTTCGGCTGAGCCGCCGGGCGCACGGCCGGCGGCGACCTGCGGCGGCACGGGCGCCCGGCAGACCCGGGCTCAGGCTCCGAGGGCCGTCACCATCGGCAGCCGTGCCTCGTCGTACCGCTCCAGCACCACCCTGGCCACCTCGCGTGCGGGGCCGAGCACCGCGGCCAGGACGTCCGCCTCGGCGGCGCCGCGGGCGATGCGGTCCGGCAGGAACCCGGGGGCCAGGACGTACGGGGCCACGGCCACCCGCGCACAGCCCGCCGCCCGCAGTTCGTGCACCGCGTCCTCGGTGCGCGGAAGGGATGCGGAGGCGAACGCAGGCCGCACGGCGCACCAACCGGTGTGCCGCCACTCCCGCGCGATTTCTGCGATCACTGCGATCGCCTCCGGGTCGGTGGATCCCGCCGAGGCCAGCACGACTCCGGTGCGGGACCTGTCGGCGGGCCGCAGTCCCGCCTCCCGCAGACGCCGTTCGAGGGCGCGCAGCAGCAGGGGGGAGGGCCCGAGCACGTCCGCCTGCCTGATCCGCAGCCGGGACGGCGCCTGGCTCAGGACCGCCGGGATGTCGGCCTTCGCGTGGAAGGCCCGGGTCAGCAGGAGGGGCAGCGCCACGACGTCTTGGACGCCCTCGGCCGCGAGGGACTCCAGCACCCCCTGAACGGACGGGACGTTGAAGTCCAGGAAGCCGGTCTCCACGCGCAAGCCGGGCCGCAGCGACCGTACCCGCCGCACGAGGGCGTGCACGGTCGCGGCGTGCCGCGGATCGCGGCTGCCGTGGGCGATGACGAGGAGAACCGGCTTGTGCATGGGAGATCAGCCCTTGACGAACAGGCCGCGGCTGCGCAGCACCCACCGCTCCAGCGGACTGAAGATCAGCAGGTCGATGGCGATACCGACGAACAGGATCAGAAGGACGGCCTCGAACACCATGGCCATGGAGCTGGCGTTGCGACCGTTCTCCAGCAGCGCGCCGAGGCCGATGCCCAGGTCGGGGGAGGAGGCGATGATCTCCGCGGCCATCAGCGAGCGCCAGGAGAAGGCCCAGCCCTGCTTCAGGCCGGCGAGATAGCCGGGGAGTGCGGCCGGCATGACGATGTGCCAGGTGCCCTTCAGGCCCGTCGCCCCCATGGTGCGGCCCGCCCGCAGGAACAGCGGCGGCACCTGATCGATGCCGGACACCAGGCCGTTGGCGATCGACGGGACGGCGCCGAGCAGGATCACCGCGTACATCATCGAGTTGTTCAGACCGAGCCAGATCACGGCCGGCGGCACCCAGGCCACCGACGGCAGCGACTGGAGTCCGGACAGGATCGGTCCGATCGCAGCGCGGACGACCTTGACGCGGGCCACCACAAGCCCCAGCGGGGTGCCGATCGCGAGGGCCAGCAGGAAGCCCAGCAGACCGCGCGAGACGCTGGTCCAGATGTAGCCGAGCAGCTTGCCCTGGAGCCAGGCGTCCTCGACCTCGCCCCACACATCACCGGGAGAGGGCAGCTTGGTCGGGTCGTCGACGACCTTGAAGGTGATCAGCGCCTGCCAGATCACCACGACGACGACGGCGGCCAGGACGGGCGGCAGGATCTTGCCGACGAAGGTCTGCCGGAACGTGGCGCGGCCCGTGGCCGAGGACTCCAGGGCGTCCAGCCCGGCCTCCAGACCGCTCAGTCCCGGAGCGTCCCCGGCGGTGGCCTTCGCCGTCGTGTCGGTGGTCTCAGTGCTGGCCATGACGGCGGATCTCCCCACGCAGTACTTCGGTGATCTCGAGGGACAACTCCGCCACCGGAGCGTCCTCGATACGGCGCGGCTGCGGTATCTCCACCCGCCACTCGCGCGCCACCCGGCCGGGCCGGGAGGAGAGCAGTACGACACGCTGCGCCAGCCGTACCGCCTCGCGCACGTTGTGCGTGACGAACAGCACGGACAGTCCGGTCTCCGCCCAGATGCGCGTCAGCTCGTCGTGCAGCACGTCGCGGGTGATGGCGTCGAGCGCCGCGAACGGCTCGTCCATCAGCAGCAGCTGGCTGTCCTGCGCCAGGGCACGGGCCATGGCGACCCGCTGACGCATGCCGCCGGACAGCTCGTGCACCCGCTTGCCGTACGAACCCTGGAGGCGGACGAGTTCGAGCAGCTCCTCGGTCCTGCCGCGCCGCTCGCTCTTGGGAACCCCCCTGAGCCTCAGCGCGAGTTCGATGTTCTTGCCCGCGGTGAGCCACGGGAACAGGGCGTGCTCCTGGAACATCAGGGCGGGGCGCCCGTCGGTCGTGATGCTGCCGGCGGTGGGCTTGTCCAGCCCCGCCACCAGGTTGAGCAGTGTGGACTTGCCGCAGCCCGAGGCGCCGAGGAGGGTGACGAACTCCCCCGGTGCCACGTCCAGGGTGATGTCGTCGAGGACGAGCTGCTGCCCGGCCGGCCCGGCGAAGGACTTGGAGACATGCTCGATACGGGCTGCGTGCTCCGTCGACGCGGCGCCTTCGGCGGCCTTGGCGAGGGCGGTTGCCATGGTCGTCACCTCCTGGGGACTCATCGGGATCTGTGGCTCACTCGACGCCGAGACCGGCGTCGTCGACCGTGCTCTCGCCCTCGGACTCGAGCACCTTGTTCAGCAGCGTCAGGTCGTAGATGCCCTTCAGCTTCGGCTCCTTCAGCAGACCCGCCCGGACCGCGTGCTGCGCCTCGGTGTCCAGGGTGGAGGCCAGGGGATCGTCGGTGATCCGGATGGACTTCCAGGCCGGGTCCAGGACGTCGGCGGGCAGGCCCTTGCCGGAGTCGGCCTCGAGCTGCTCGTTCGCCGCGGCCTTCGCCTCGTCCGGATGGGCGTTGATCCACTTGTCGGTCTCCACGGAGGCCCTCAGTACCGCCTCGACGGCGTTCGGATGGTCCTTCAGGAACTTCTGGGACACGACGATGTTCGTGATCACGAACTTCTTGTCCGGCCAGAGATCCGATTCGTCGAGCAGCACCTTGCCGCCCTCGGCGACCAGTTTGGAGGCGGTCGGCTCCGGCACCCAGGCGCCGTCGATCGAGCCGGACCTGAAGGCGTCCGGGGTGACCTTGTTGTCCATCCGGAGCACCGAGACGTCGCCCTTGCCGCTCTCGGCGTCGACCTTCCAGCCCCGGTCCGCGATCCAGTCGAGGAAGGCGACGTCCTGGGTGTTGCCCAGCTGAGGGGTGGCGATCTTCTTGCCCTTGACGCCCTTCAGGGACTTGATCCTCTTGGGGTCGACCACCAGCTTCACCCCGCCCGACGCCGAACCGCCGATGATGCGCAGACTCCTGCCGCCGGACTGGGTGTAGCCGTTGACCGCGGGGGAGGGACCGATCCAGCCGATGTCGATCGAGCCCGAGTTGAGGGCCTCGATCTCGGAGGGACCGGCGTTGAAGGTCTGGTACTCGGCTCGCGTCGCACCGAGCGACTTCTGGAAGAAACCCTTCCGGGCGCCGACGAGCGCCGTCGCGTGGGTCAGGTTGCCGAAGTACCCGATCTTCACGGAGCCGAGGCCGTCGACCTTCCCGGCACCGGCGGCGACCTGCTGCCCGGAGGAGTCGCTCACGGCCTCGGACCCGTAACCGCAGGCGGTCAGCGCGAGGAGCGGGACAACCGCGAGAGCGGTCGGAGCGCCGCGCGGGAGGCGGAGAGCGGCACCCCCGTTCCGGCGGAGCCGGGCGAGGAGGCGGATGGCAGGCACGGGAGGTTGTCCTCTCGTCGGCCCGGCGGTCACGGTTCGTCAGGCCGTGGCCGGGCGTTCGGCAGGGGGTCTTCGTCGCTTCCGGGGCGGCAGCGCCTTCCCGGTGCGCGTCAGGACGCACATCGCGCCACTCCGCCCTGCCCGCTGCCGAGGGCGCCGCTGCCGACGCGGCCGCCCTCCTTCGCGAACGTCGAGTAGAAGCAGGTGCTGGACATGGTCAGAAGTCCCACCCGTCGTCGGCGCCGTCCTGAACCGGCTCGGGCGCGGCGAACGACTCGCCGACCATGCCCGCGGTGAGCGTGGTGCCGTCGGCCGGGTCGATCAGGATGAACGAGCCGGTGCGGCGGGAGTCCGCGTACACGTCGGCCGGCAGCGGTTCCGCGGTGCGGATCTTCACACGGCCGATGTCGTTGGCGACGAGCTGTCCCGGATGCGGGTGCAGGGACAGGTCGTCGAGTGTCAGCCGGGACGGGATGTCCTTGACGATCGCCTTGACCGTGCGGGTGCCGTGCTTGATCAGCACCCGGTGCCCGACGGTCAGCGCCTCGTCGGCGACGTGGCAGACCGTGGCCTCGATGTCCTGTGTGGTCGCGGGCACGTCCTCGCTCGGCACGATCAGGTCGCCACGTGAGATGTCGATGTCGTCCTCCAGCAGGAGGGTCACCGACTGCGTGGTCCAGGCGACGTCGACCGGCCGGCCCAGCAGATCGATACCGGAGATCCTCGAGGTGCGGCCCGCGGGCAGCACGGTGACGGTCTCTCCGACGCGGAACGAACCGGCGGCGATCTGCCCGGCATAACCCCGGTAGTCGGGGTGCTCGGCGGTCTGCGGCCGGATCACGTACTGCACCGGGAGCCGGGCGTGGCAGTGGCTCAGATCGTGGCTGACGGGGACCGTCTCCAGGTGCTCCAGGACGGTCGGGCCGCCGTACCAGTCCATGTTCGAGGACGGCTCCACCACGTTGTCCCCGGCCAGCGCGGAGATCGGGATCGCGGTGACCTCGGGGACGCCCAGCTCGGATGCGTAGGCCGTGAACTCCTCGGCGATCGCGGCGAACACGGACTCCCGGTAGTCGACCAGGTCCATCTTGTTGACCGCGAGCGCCACATGGGGGACCCGGAGGAGCGCGGCGATGGCGGCGTGCCGCCGGGTCTGCTCGACGACCCCGTTGCGGGCGTCGACGAGGATCACCGTCAGCTCGGCGGTGGAGGCCCCCGTCACCATGTTGCGGGTGTACTGCACATGGCCGGGGGTGTCGGCCAGGATGAACCGGCGCCGGGGCGTGGCGAAGTAACGGTACGCCACGTCGATCGTGATCCCCTGCTCGCGCTCGGCCCGCAGGCCGTCGGTCAGCAGCGCGAGGTCCGGGGTGTCCTGGCCGCGGCTGCGCGAGGCGTGCTCCACGGCCTCCAGCTGGTCGGCGAGGACCGACTTGGAGTCGTGCAGCAGCCGGCCCACGAGCGTGGACTTGCCGTCGTCGACGGATCCGGCGGTGGCGAACCGCAGCAGGGTGGTGGCCGAGAGCTCCTCGGTCGTCGTGCTCATGGTTAGAAGTACCCCTCGCGCTTGCGGTCTTCCATCGCGGCCTCGGAGAGCTTGTCGTCGGCGCGGGTGGCGCCGCGCTCGGTCAGCCGGGACGCGGCGATCTCGGTGATGACGGCGTCCAGCGTGGTGGCATCGGAGTCGACGGCACCCGTGCAGGACATGTCACCCACGGTCCGGTACCGGACAAGGCGCTTCTCGACGGTCTCGCCGTCCTTGGGGCCGCCCCACTCGCCCGCCGTCAGCCACATGCCGGCCCGCCGGAACACCTCGCGCTCGTGGGCGAAGTAGATCTGCGGCAGTTCGATGCCCTCGCGGGCGATGTACTGCCAGACGTCGAGCTCGGTCCAGTTGGACAGCGGGAACACACGGACGTGCTCGCCCGGCGCGTGCCGCCCGTTGTACAGGTTCCACAGCTCCGGCCGCTGGCGGCGCGGGTCCCACTGGGAGAACTCGTCGCGCAGCGAGAACACCCGCTCCTTGGCGCGGGCCTTCTCCTCGTCGCGCCGTCCGCCGCCGAAGACCGCGTCGAACCGTTCCTTCTGGATCTTCTCGGTCAGCGGCAGCGTCTGGAGCGGGTTGCGGGTGCCGTCCGGGCGCTCCTTGAGGAGACCGCGATCGATGTAGTCCTGGACGGAGGCGACGTGCAGCCGCAGACCGTGCCGGGCCACCGTGCGGTCGCGGTACTCCAGGACCTCGGGGAAGTTGTGCCCGGTGTCCACGTGCAGCAGCGTGAAGGGGACCGCCGCGGGGGCGAACGCCTTCACCGCCAGGTGCAGCATGACGATGGAGTCCTTGCCACCGGAGAACAGGATCACCGGCCGCTCGAACTCCCCCGCCACCTCGCGGAAGATGTGCACCGCCTCCGACTCCAGCGCATCCAGGTGGCTCAGGGCGTACGGGCTGTCCGTGCCCTCCTCCGCCTTGGCGACCGTGGTCATGCCAGTCCCCTCTCGCTGAGCAGCGTGTACAACGCCGCCGCCGACTCCTGCACGGTCTGGTTCTGGGACTCGATCCGCAGATCGGGCGTCTCCGGCTCCTCGTACGGGTCGTCGACGCCCGTCAGCCCCCGGAGTTCGCCGGCGGCCTGCTTCGCGTACAGACCCTTCACATCGCGTACGGCGCACACCTCGACCGGAGTCGCCACGTGCACCTCGATGTACGGCGCCCCGCTCTCCTGGTGCCGCTTGCGCACGGCCTCACGGCTGTCCGCGTAGGGCGCGATCACCGGAACCAGCGTCTTGACGCCGTTGCGGGCGAGCAGATCGGCGAGGAAGCCGATGCGCTGCACGTTCGTGTGCCGGTCCGCACGGCTGAAGCCCAGGCCCGCCGAGATGAACTCGCGGATCTCGTCGCCGTCGAGGACCTCGACCCGGTGGCCCTCGGCGCGCAGCCGGCCGGCCAGCTCGTGGGCGATGGTGGTCTTGCCGGCGCTCGGCAGACCCGTGAGCCAGACGGTGGCCCCGGTCGTCACGTATGTCTCCTGAATGTCCGTCATGGTCAGCCGTGCAGCCCGCACTCGGTCTTGGAGCGGCCCGCCCAGCGCCCGGCCCGCGCGTCCTCGCCCGCGAGGACCCGGCGGGTGCAGGGAGCGCAGCCCACCGAGGCGTAGCCGTCCATCAGCAGCGGGTTGGTCAGGACCCCGTGCTCGGCGACATAGGCGTCCACGTCGTCCTGGGTCCAGCGGGCGATCGGCGAGATCTTGACCTTCTGCCGCTTCGCGTCCCAACCGACGACCGGCGTGTTCGCCCGGGTCGGGGACTCGTCGCGGCGCAGCCCGGTCGCCCAGGCGTCGTAGCCCGCCAGCCCCTCCTCCAGCGGCTGCACCTTGCGCAGCCTGCAGCACAGGTCGGGGTCGCGGTCGTGCAGTTTCGGGCCGTACTCGGCGTCCTGCTCGGCGACCGTCCGGCGCGGGGTGAGGGTGATGACGTTGACGTCCATCACCGCCTCGACCGCGTCACGGGTGCCGATGGTCTCCGGGAAGTGGTAGCCGGTGTCGAGGAACACGACGTCGACACCGGGCCTGACGCGCGAGGCGAGGTGGGCGACCACCGCGTCCTCCATCGAGGAGGTCACGCAGAAGCGGGGGCCGAAGGTGTCGGCCGCCCACCGGAGGATCTCCAGCGCCGAGGCGTCCTCCAGATCGCGGCCCGCCTTCTCGGCGAGCGCCTCGAGTTCTTCGGTGCTCCGCTCTGCCCGCGTTGTCGTCATGTCCCGTCCCCTCCCCGATCGGTCTGCACGAGCCCCCGGGCCAGGAGCCCCAGAAACTTCAGCTGGAAGGCGCGATTGCACGCCCCGCACTCCCACGCACCGTGGCCCTGCTCGCTGGGCCGCAGATCCTCGTCCCCGCAGTAGGGGCAGTAGAAGGGAGCCGCTCGTTCGCTCACGACAGAGCCTCCTCCGATGCACGGGCCGCCCAGGTCGCGAACCGCTCGCCCTCCTCGCGCTCCGCCTGGAACCGCTTCAGGACGCGCTCGACATAGTCCGCAAGCTCCTCCGAGGTGACCTTCAGGCCGCGCACCTTGCGGCCGAACCCGGCCTCCAGGCCGAGCGCGCCGCCCAAGTGCACCTGGAAGCCCTCGACCTGCTCGCCCTTGTCGTTCAGGACCAGTTGGCCCTTGAGGCCGATGTCCGCCACCTGGATGCGGGCGCAGGCGTTCGGGCAGCCGTTGATGTTGATGGTGATCGGCTCGTCGAAGTCCGGGATGCGGCGCTCCAGTTCGTCGATCAGCGCGGAGCCGCGCGCCTTGGTCTCGACGATGGCGAGCTTGCAGTACTCGATGCCGGTGCACGCCATGGTGCCGCGCCGGAAGGGAGAGGGATGCACGGTGAGGTCGAGCGCCTCCAGACCCTCGACGAGCGAGTCGATCCGGTTCTCCTCGACGTCCAGCACGATCATCTTCTGCTCGACCGTGGTGCGGAGCCTGCCGGAACCGTGCGCCTCGGCGAGTTCCGCGATCTTCGTCAGGGTGGCGCCGTCGACGCGGCCGACCCGCGGGGCGAAGCCGACGTAGAAGCGGCCGTCCTTCTGCCGGTGCACTCCGACGTGGTCGCGCCAGCGCTCGAGGGGCTGGGCGGGCGCCGGTCCGTCGATCAGCTTCCGCCGGAGGTACTCCTCCTCCAGCACCTCGCGGAACTTCTCCGCGCCCCAGTCGGCCACGAGGAACTTCAGCCGGGCGCGGGTGCGCAGCCGCCGGTAGCCGTAGTCACGGAAGATCGAGATGACGCCCTCGTAGACGTCCGGGACCTCGTCCAGCGGGACCCAGGCACCGAGGCGCTGCCCGATCTTCGGGTTGGTGGACAGACCGCCGCCGACCCACAGGTCGAAGCCCGGGCCGTGCTCGGGGTGGACGACGCCGACGAAGGCGACGTCGTTGATCTCGTGCGCCACGTCGAGCAGCGGCGATCCCGAGATCGCGGTCTTGAACTTGCGCGGCAGGTTCGAGAACGCCGGGTTGCCGATGACCCTGCGGTGGATCTCGTCGACTGCCGGGGTGCCGTCGATGATCTCGTCCTCGGCGATGCCGGCGACGGGCGAACCGAGGATGACGCGGGGGGTGTCGCCGCAGGCCTCGGTCGTCGACAGCCCGACGGCTTCCAGGCGGTTCCAGATCTCGGGCACGTCCTCGATCCGGATCCAGTGGTACTGGACGTTCTGCCGGTCGGTGATGTCGGCGGTGCCGCGCGCGAACTCCTGCGAGATCTCGCCGACGGTGCGCAGCTGGCGCGTGGTCAGGCGGCCGCCGTCGATGCGCACGCGCAGCATGAAGTAGGTGTCGTCCAGCTCCTCCGGCTCGAGGATCGCGGTCTTGCCGCCGTCGATCCCCGGCTTGCGCTGGGTGTACAGGCCCCACCAGCGCATTCGGCCGCGCAGGTCGTTGGGGTCGATGGAGTCGAAGCCCCGCTTGGAGTAGATCGTCTCAATACGTGTCCGTACGTTGAGACCGTCGTCGTCCTTCTTGAACTGCTCGTTGCCGTTGAGCGGGGTGAAGTGACCCACGGCCCACTGGCCCTCGCCACGGTGACGACTCACCTTGCGACGGGGCGTGGCGGGATTCTGCGGGGTGGCAGCCATGGTGGGTACGTCCTTCGGGACAGACGGAGGAGCGGCTCTGACCTGCGCATGCGGATACGCGACAAGCGCGCGCGTCGTTGCGCGAGGAGGGAGAAAAAAAGAAGATCCGGTACTGGCTGGAGGCTGTCAGCTCGCCGGACAGATGGCGCTGGACATGCGGCCGAGATCGACGTGCCGTCGACTCACCAAGGCGATTCCAGTTCCAGACATGACGGAAGCGTGTCACGGCGCTCTGGACGCAGTCCAGCTTTGTCTGTCATGCGGACACCCTTGTCTCGAAATGCGAGACTAGAGGTGTGTTCGGTCACATCGTCGCGATGTGGGGTGTCGACGCAGGTCAGGCGGGGTACGCCCGAGGCCAGGGTCCCGGCGTGGATGTCTCCGGCTCTTCCTCGACCTTGGTGTCGAAGAGCGTGAAGCCCCGGCGGAGGTAGTTGTCCATCGCGTGCTCGCCGTCCTTGCTGCAGGTGTGCAGCCACACCCGCTTCGTCGGCGACAGCCCCGGCCACCGGTCCGCCAGGTCCCAGGCGCGGGAGGCGCCCTGGGACAGCAGGTGCCCGCCGATCCGCCGGCCACGGAAGGCCGGGAGGAGGCCGAAGTAGACGATCTCCACGACACCCTCGTCCTGCGCCTCCAGCTCCACGTACCCGGCGGGCGTCCCCCGGTCGAGGGCGACCCAGGTCTCCACACCCCGACGGGTCAGATGGTCCCGCCACCGCGCGTACGTCCAGCCGAGCCGGTCGATCCAGCGGATGTCCCCACCGACCGAGGCGTACAGAAAGCGGCTGAACTCCGGCGACGGCACCTCCGCGCGGACGATGCGGACATCGCCCTCGGGAGCCGTCGCAGGCCGCACGTCCGCCGAGGACGTCTGCTCCAGGGACCAGGTGGTCACGGTGAGGGTGCTCATGCGGCCAGGGAATCATGGCGGCGAGCGGTACGACAAAAGGGTTCCGGTCCGCGGTCGGCGTCCTACTTCAGCGCGTCGTCCACGGAGGCCAGCGGCACGGCGTACAGCACCCGGCCCCCGGCCGGCCCGGGCACCGGTCCGTCCCCGCCGCTCGTGGCGCCTGCCGTCAGCGTCCACACCTCGCCGGTCTGCGGCCAGTACGACAGGGACGCGGTATGGCGGCCCCAGCAGGCGCGGCTCTCGTCGGCCGAGCACGTGGCGGCCCCGGCGCCGGAGAGGTCCTGCCGCCAGATCGTGCCGTGCCGGCCGCCGACGGAGGGCGCGCGGTCGACGTACCAGTCGGCCCGCGCCGCACCGCCGTGCCGGTGCGAGAGCACGCCCTGCACACCGGACGCGTCCGTGCGGTACGCCTCGCTCGCCCGGACGTCGTGAAGCCCGTCCGCGGCGAGCAGGCCGGTGTGCCCGGGCGCGGTGCTGAACGGGTAGCGCCACACGCGTGCGGGGGAGTCGGTGCTCCCGCGGCGGAACCGCTCGGCCGCCACCAGGCTGTCCGGGGCCGATGTGCGATCGAGCGAGAGGGCGGAGAAGCACGGGACCCCGCGGTCGTCGGCCCTCGAGCAGGGGCCGCCGGTCAGACGGTAGGAGCCGATGCTGGGCAGCACGTACCGGTAGCCGTGCGCGGCGTAGCCGCCGTGGACCCGGCCGATCGCGGGGCCGTCGACATCGGCCTTCAGGATGCGGTGCAGGTCGAAGACCAGCAGGGAGCCGCGGTCGGTGACATAGAGCTTGTCCTGGTACCAGACCATGCCGGACAGTCCGGTGCGGACGGCGGAGAAGTCCCTGCCGTCGGAGCGCGGGGTGACGAGCAGCACCCACCGGTAGGCGAGTCGGGCCGGGTCGTTCGCGTCGATGAAGGCGATCCGGGCCAGGCCCCGGTCCCCGGCGCGCTCGATCGAGCCACCGCCGTCGTGCGTCCAGCCCGACAGGATGACGCGGTCGGTGCCCCAGCGGCCGTCGTCCTGGGCGTCCCCCGAGGTGGTGACGGACCGGGGCACCCAGTCGCCGGCCGTGGCGTCGTCGTCGGCCCAGCAGTACGCGCGTGTGGCGGCCGGTTTCACGGGCAGTGCGGAGGCCTCGGCGGCATCGCACGCGTTCCGCTCGCGCATGGTGCGGTCGGCGGAGGCGAGGACGTCGTGCACTCCGACGCCGCCCCCCGTCGCACGGCTCAGCCTGTCGAGCGTGCTGCGGCCCGTGAGTTCCTCGTGCAGGCTCAGCTTCGCCGTCTCCGTCGCGGCGGTGACGGGGGTCAGGCCGCCCGGGCTGTCCCCGCCCGCGGCCTGGGAGGTGCTGATCAGCGTGGCCGCGGCGGTCAGCGCCAGAGCGGCTCCGGCCAGGGTGGCCCGCAGGGCGCGACCTCGGCGTTTGCGGCGATGCCTGCCACGCTGTGTCATACAAACCTCCCGGCGTAGGCCAACTGCGCCTCGTGGTCCGGACATTGACATGAGGAGCGGGTGGGGTGGCCTGTGCAGGGGATGCTACGGCAGAGGGCCGCGCGCGCGGTCCAAGACCCGGGAAATGCAGGGTAATCCCCACCGACGGGGCTAAACGCCGGGGCGCGGCACGAGCGGGAGTGCGAGCCGGGAGCCTCCCGGCGGATCGGGGGGCGGCTCGCCGCCGGGGCCGCCGGGGGCGCCGCCTCCCCGCGCACGTACCACCGCGGGCGCCACCGAGTGCGGCAGCAGGTCCAAGGGGTCGGCCGGGGGCAGCAACTCCACCTCCGCCGCATCGCAGAAACGATACGGCCGGTGTTCCAGGAACGCTCCGAGGTATCTCCTCACCCGGGACATCTCCGCGCGGACCGTGACCGTGCGGGCCGGGTCCCCGAACATGTCGGCGGCCAGCTCAGCAGCCGTGCGGCCGGTGCGGTGCAGGGCCAGCAGGTAGAGCAACTCCGCGTGCCGGGCGCTGAGTTCGTGGGTCCAGGAGCTCGCGTCGCCCGACACCGTCACCGACCAGCGGCGCGGATGCGAGACGTCCACGACGACCCGTGTGGTGCGCGCCGGTGCGGGCACGTCCGCGATCCGGATCAGCCAGCCGCCCGGCAACGGCTCCACCGTGCAGGGCCCGAGCGCGGGCAGCAGCGTACGACCGGGCGGGAGCGATGCGGGAAGGGCGACGCGTCCGGTGTACGGCATCCCGGTCACCGCGGCCGTCCAGCCGTCCGTGTCGACGGCGAGCGCCTGGCCGCCGAGCTTGGCCAGCACCGGCGCGGCCACCGCGCGCAGCCGCTCCAGGGAGTTCAGGTGCAGCTCCCGCAGCCGTGCCTCCGCAAGCTTGGCCACCGCGTCCACCCAGGCGAGCGTCGCCGGGTGCATCGTCTCCAGCGGGCCGCTGATGTCCACGACCCCGATCAGCCGGCCGTCGCGCGGGTCCGTGATCGGTGCGCCGGTGCAGGTCCATGGGGCCAGGGCCCGCACGAAGTGCTCGGAGGCGAAGACCTGGACGGGACGCCGGGTCACCGCCGCGGTGCCCACGCCGTTGGTGCCGACGGCTCCCTCCCCCCAGTCCGCGCCGGGCTCGAAGCCCGTACCGTCCGCCTTGCGCAACACCGGCGAGGAGCCCTCCCGCCACAGGACCCGCCCGTCGCCGTCCGCGACGACCATGATGTGCTGCGCGACGTCCGCGACCGACAACAGGCCCTCGCGCAGCACCGGCAGCACGTGCCGCAGGGGCGAGTCCTGACGGCGCCGCTCGATCTCGTCGCGTCCCAGCGGATCGGCCCGGACGTCGTGGTCCGGGTCGACGCCGCTGCGCAGCATCCGCCCCCACGACGCCTCGATCACCGGGCGCGGCGGGACCGGTGCGCGCTGTCCCGAGAGCGTCGCGTTGCGTACGTCGTTGAGCACGCGGGCCGCCTGCGCGGCATCCCGAGCGGCGAGCCGTGCGACGTCGTTCCCGTCCGAGTGCGCCACTGGCACCTCCCCCAAGGCGTGGCCGTTCGATCTGGTTCGGTGCCGTCAGCCCTTTCCGGACACGCAAACTCCGGACCGGTGTTGACGGTTGTTCTCATTTTGCCGTCTGCCCGTCACGGAGGGGCGCACTCCGGCAACAGTGAGCAGCAAGTTGCAACCTCTTGCAACCCTGGCGGACGGCCCACGGGTCATTGAAACTTGTGCAACGCCGCTCCGGCGGCGTCCGTGCTCCTTGAGGGGGGCCAGAACAAGCGGGGGTGGTGCCGTGTCGGCGCAGCACCACCCCCGCGATGCGCGACCGGGGGGACGCGCGAGACGTCACGGGCTGGGGGGAGCCCGTGACGTACGGACCCGGAGCAGCCGCGACGGCCTTGCGGGACATGACCGGATGACGTCAGTCGACGGGCCTCGCCCGCTGCACCACGGTGGCCAGATCCAGTCCGTGCGGCAGAGTGCCGAAGGCCGAGCCCCAGTCGCCGCCGAGCCGTGAGGCGCAGAAGGCGTCGGCCACCTCCGGCGGCGCGTAGCGAACGAGGAGCGATCCCTGGAGCACCAGCGCGATCCGCTCGACCACGCGGCGTGCCCGCACCTCGACGTTCTCCAGGTCGGCCAGTTCGCTGAGCAGGTTCTTGGTCGCGGCGTCCAGTCGGTGGTCCGCGCCGCGGGCCCGGCCCACCTCCCGGAGGAAGGCGTCGAGCGCCTGAGGCTCGCGCTGGAGCGCGCGCAGCACGTCGAGCGCCTGGACGTTGCCCGCGCCCTCCCAGACGGAGTTCAGCGGAGACTCGCGCAGCAGCCGGGGCATGCCCGACTCCTCGACGTACCCGTTGCCGCCGAGGCACTCCGACGCCTCCACCACCAACGGCGTGCACCGCTTGGTCACCCGGTACTTCGCCGCCGGCACCGCGAGCCTGAGGAAGGCGCGCTCCTGCTCGCTCCCCTCGTCGTACGCCGCCGCGAGCCGCAGTGCGAGCGTCGTCGCTGCCTCCGACTCCAGGGCCAGGTCGGCGAGCACATTGCGCATCAGGGGCTTGTCGACGAGCTTGCCGCCGAAGGCCTCCCGGTAGGTGCAGTGGTGGATCGCCTGGGCCACCGCCTGCCGCATCAGCGCGGCGGAGCCGAGCACGCAGTCGAGGCGGGTGGCCGCCACCATCTCGATGATGGTGCGCACCCCGCGGCCCTCGTCACCGACCCGGCGCGCCCAGGTGCCGTCGAACTCGACCTCGCTGGAGGCGTTGGACCGGTTGCCGAGCTTGTCCTTGAGCCGCTGGATCCGGAAGACGTTGCGGCTGCCGTCGTCCAGCACACGCGGCAGCAGGAAGCAGGTGAGCCCGCCCGGCGCCTGCGCCAGCACCAGGAACGCGTCCGACATGGGCGCCGAGCAGAACCATTTGTGACCGGTCAGCTCGTAGGCCCCGTCCTCGTCGAGCGGCCGTGCCGTGGTCGTGTTGGCGCGTACGTCGCTGCCGCCCTGCTTCTCCGTCATCCCCATGCCGAAGATGACGCCCGCCTTCTCCGCGGCGGGGCGCAGAGCCCGGTCGTAGACCGTGGAGGTCAGTCGCGGCTCCCACTCGGCGGCCAGCGCCGGGTCCGTGCGCAGGGCGGGGACGGCGGCGTGCGTCATCGACAGCGGACAGCCGTTGCCCGCCTCGGCCTGTGTCCAGAGCACGAACGCCGCGGCCCTGCGCACATGACCGCCCGGCCGTGACCACGCCGCGGTCAGGCCCGCGGCGACGCCCTTGCCGAGCAGCCGGTGCCAGGAGGGATGGAACTCGACCTCGTCGATCCGGTTCCCGTAGCGGTCGTGGGTCCGCAGCCGTGGTGGGTTCTCGTTGGCCTGCGCGCCCCACTCCTGCACCTGGGCGGAGCCGGCGCTCCGGCCGAGCCCCGAGAGCTCGTCGCGGGCCTCGTCGAGGAGTGCGGGGTCGAGATGCCGCTCGACGGCCGCCGCAAGGGCACGGTCGGCGGTGAAGACGTCGTATCCGACCAGCGGCGGAGCCTGGTTGGTCACGGTGTGCGTGGTCGCTGCCATGAGCCGAACCTACCCTTCGGTACGCTCCCGGTCACCCGTCGCGCCGGGGAGTGCGTCACATGCTGCGGGGCCCGCCCCACCAGGAGATGAGTGGGGGCACCGGCGACGGATACCGTTGAGGCGTGCAGTCAGCAGCAAGAGAGAACCCCGAGCGACCTCCAGGACGTCTCCACCGGGCGCGTGTCCTCTACCGGAACGTCTCCAAGCGCAGGACGGCCTGGCTGTTGCTGAAGGACACGGTCAACTCCTGCATGGAGTACCGGATCCTCGGGCTCGCGGCCGAGGCGGCGTTCTTCACGCTGCTGTCCGTGCCGCCGCTGCTGCTGAGCCTCATCGGACTGCTGGGCTACGTCGACGCCTGGACCGGCGCCGACACCATCCGGAGCCTGGAGAACAACCTGCTGGAGGCCTCGCGCACGGTCCTGTCCGACAAGGGCGTCACGCAGATCGCCCAGCCGATCCTGCACGACGTGATGAAGGGCGGCCGTCCCGACGTCATCTCCATCGGCTTCCTGTTCGCCCTGTGGTCGGGATCCCGTGCCGTGAACGTCTTCATCGACACGATCACGGTGATGTACGGGCTCGACGGCACCCGGGGCATCGTCAAGACCCGGCTGCTCGCCTTCGTGCTCTTCATCGTCGCCCTGCTGATCGGCTCGGTCGCCCTGCCCCTGATGGTGGCGGGGCCCGACGCGGTGGTGAACGTGGTTCCCTGGTCGACGACGGTGGTGCAGGTCCTGTACTGGCCGGTGGTCATCGTCCTGTCGGTCGTGTTCCTGACGACGCTGTACCACGTGTCCGTGCCGGTCCGGTCCCCCTGGGTGGAGGACGTCCCCGGAGCCCTGGTGGCCCTGGCGATGTGGGTGCTCGGATCCTTTCTGCTGCGCATCTACCTGACCAACACCATCGAGGGACCGACGATCTACGGTTCGCTGGCCGCACCCGTGGCCGTGCTGCTGTGGATCGGCGTGTCCGCCTTCGCGGTGCTGGTGGGTGCGGCCGTCAACGCGGCGATCGACCGGGTGTGGCCCGCCGCGGCCACGGCGGCCGCCCGCGCGGCGAACGAACGGCTGCGTCAGGAGCAGGCCGCGGAATACGTGGCCCGGGCGACTGCCCGTGCCGAGGATCCGGAGGACCCCGATGACCCCGACATGCCGTCGGAGTTCCCGGAGCGCTGGTCGCGCTTCCTGCCCCCGGAGGACGTCACGTCCCGCCTGCGGACGCAGTCCCGTGGCCCGCACCCGTCGCCGCACGGTGGCCCGCACCCGTCGCCGCACAAGGGCAAGGACCAGGGCGAGTGAGAGACGGCCACGTCGTCCCCGCCCCGGGGACCGCGTCCCGGTGACCGCCCGCCGGGACCTGTGCGCCCTCACCGCCGTCACGAGGGCGGCCGGAGCACGCACCTGACGGTCGGCGCGCCGCGCGTGGACGCCCGATCCGCCGGTCCGACGGGGCGGGGATCCTCAGCCCGGGCCGAGCCGCGACGCCTCACCATGACCGTCGTCGGGCTCCGCGCCCGGTGGGCGAAGCGCCTCCTCGGCCACCTTGCGCCGCGGCGGTTTGTCCCCCGCGACCAGCCCGGCGGCACGCGCCAGCTCGGCCCTCAGCTGGTCGAACGCCACCGCCCCCGACAGTTCTCGCAACCTGCGACTCCTGCTCATACAACCTCAACGCGCCGACGCGCCCGGCCGTCACCTGAATGCGGCCGAATGGAGTACGTCCTTGCGGCACCGCCGGCCCGTCGGCCCCCTCGCAACTGCGCGAGGGGCGCGGCCCCCACGTCATGGCGCCGGGGCCGCCGGCTGGCCCGCGCCGCGCCGGGGACGTTCCCTGGAAGAGTGACATCGTTGCGCATCGACGTGCACGCCCATCTGTGGACCACGGAGTACCTCGACCGCCTGGAACGGCTGGGGAGGAGCGACACGGGCTTCCGGCGCGGAATCGGTGCCGAGGCGACCGAGGCCGACCTGGACCACCGTTTCGCGTTGATGGACCGGGCGGGAGTCGACCTTCAGGTGCTCTCCGTGACGCCGCTGTCCCCGCATCTGGCGGCGGAGTCCGATGCCGTGGCGTCGGCCGGGGCGGCGAACAACACCTACGCGGAGCTGGTGGCCCGTTTCCCGGGACGCTTCCGGGCCTTCGCCGCGCTGCCCCTGCCGCACGTCGACGCGGCGCTGCGCGAGCTCGCCCGTGCCTTCGACGAACTCGGTGCCGTCGGTGTGGGAGTCACCACGACCGTACTGGGCCGCACGCTCGCCGATCCGCTCTTCCACCCCGTCTACGAGGAGCTGGACCGGCGCGGCGCCGTCCTGTACATCCACCCGGCCGGCGAGGGCGCCGCCAGCCCGCTGATCACCGGGTACGGGATGACATGGATGGTCGGGGCCCCGGTCGAGGACACGGTGGCCGTCATGCATCTGATCCTCGCGGGCATTCCCTCACGCTTTCCGCGAATGCGGGTCCTGGCCCCGCACCTGGGCGGTGCGCTGCCCCTGCTGCTGCGCCGCCTCGACGATCATGTGGCCTTCGAGTCCCCCGGGACCGCCGAGCCGCCCTCGGTGGCCGCCCGCCGACTCTGGTACGACACGGTCAGCTACGCGCACGCGCCGGCACTGGTCGCCGCGGTGGCGTCCTTCGGGGCGGACCGCCTCGTACTCGGCACGGACTTCCCGTACGAGGACGGGGAGGTCTTCCTGAGGGCCGTCGACCACATCGCCGGCTCGGGGCTCACCGAGGAGGCGGCCGGGGCCATCCTCGACACCAACGCGGCGGACCTGCTCGGCCTGTCGGGGTCCTGACCGGCCCTCCTGCCGGGTCCGGTGCGCACCGGCCGGTCACCGCCGGAGGGCTACGCTCGGCCGGTGACCTTCCGCGTTCTGGTGTACACCCGCACCACCGACTACCGGCACGACTCCATCCCCGACGCCGTCACGGCCGTACGCGGCCTCGGAGAGGTCCACGGGTTCGAGGTCGACGCCACCGAGGACCCCGGCGTCCTCGAGTCGCCCCTGGACGCCTACGCGGTGGTCGTCTTCCTTTCCACCAGCGGCGAGGTGCTGACCCCCCGGGGCCGCACCCGGCTCGAGGCCCGGCTGCGCGCCGGCGGTGGTTTCGTCGGCGTGCACGCGGCGGCCTGCACCGAGTACGACTGGCCCTACTACGGCGGGATGCTGGGCGCACGGTTCGCACGGCACCCCGCGTACCAGCCTGGGAAGGCCGTCGTCGAGGACCGTGGCCATCCGGCGACCCGGCACCTGCCCGCCGTCTGGGAGTTCACGGACGAGTGGTACGACTTCCGGGCGAGTCCCCGTGGTTCGGTGCGTGTGCTCGCCTCCGCGGACGAGTCCTCCTACGCGGGCGGCGGTATGGGCGACGACCATCCGCTGGTGTGGTGTCACGAACACGGTGGCGGACGCGTGTTCTACACGGCGCTCGGGCACTCGTCCGAGGCGTACACGGACCCGGACTTCCGGGCCCATCTCCTCGGAGGCATCCGCTGGGCGGCCCGGGTGGAGTAGGCGGTCCCACCGCGCGTGCCGCCGGCCCGGTCCGCGACACCTCCCGGCGACCGTGCGAGCCCGTCACGGACGCCGCAGCTCCCGGGCGTGGGGCCGGGACACGCGGGCGCCCGGCCGTTGGGCGGTCCGCCGGCCGGGGAAAGTGATGTGATGCGGTGAGCCGGGCAGTCCCGGCATGGGAGGAGAGAGCCGTATGGAGCGTGCGGACGAAGTGGCCGCGAATCCGCAGAGCCCGTCGGATCCCGTGGTCCGCACCCCCTACGGAGCGGTGCGGGGCCGGTACGAGCAAGGGATCGCCGTCTTCCGTGGAATCCCCTTCGCCGCACCGCCCTTCGGCCCCAACCGCTTCCGCCCGCCCGTCCCGCCCGAGCCCTGGGACGGCGTCCGGGACGCGGGTGTGTTCGGGCCGACGCCACCGAAGCCGCCGTACTCGGAGGCCTTCGCGCGCTACCTGTCCGACCCGGTGGTCGCCGGGGACGACTGTCTCAACCTCAATGTGTGGACCCCGGAGCCCGGCCCCGGCGCCCGGCTCCCGGTGATGGTCTGGATCCACGGCGGCGCACTGACCCGCGGCTCCTCCGCCGTCCCCGTCTACGACGGCAGCACCTTCGCCCGCGACGGAGTCGTCCTGGTCTCCTTCAACTACCGTCTGGGCGTGGAGGGTTACGGCCTCTTCCCGGACGCGCCGCCCAATCCCGGGCTGCGCGACCAGCTGGCCGCGCTGGAGTGGGTGCACGAGACGGTCTCCGCGTTCGGCGGTGACCCGGACCGGGTGACCGTCTTCGGCGAGTCCGCGGGCGCCATCAGCATCGGCGCCCTGCTGGCGAGTCCGCGCGCCCGGGGGCTGTTCCGGCGGGCGGTGCTGCAGAGCGGGCCGCCGGAGTCCACGGACCGTGACAGAGTGCGGCGCCTGGTACGGCGCATGGCCACACGACTGAAGGTGCCGGCCACGGCGGCCGCCTTCGCCGAGGTGGACCGCACCCTGCTGGCCGACGTCCAGGCGGAGGTCGGCCGCCGGGCCAGCCCGATCCTCGGGGGGCCCGCCTTCGGGATCGTCGTCGACGGTGACCTGGTGCCCCGTGACCCGCTGGAGGCGCTGCTCGACGGTGCCGCCGGGGACATTCCGCTGCTCATGGGCTGGACCAGCGAGGAGCACCGGCTGTGGCTCGCGCCGACCGGGCTGGTCGAGCGCATCGACCGGCTGGGTGCGGTCGCCGTGGCCGGTGCGATGGCCCGCTGCCACTGCGGCCCCGACGTCCCCCGCGGCTACCGCAACGCCCGGCCGGACGAACCCGTCTCCGACCTGGTGGGCCAGATGGTGACGGACTATCTGCTCCGCCGCCCGCTGCACCGTCTGGCCGAGTCCCGGGCGGGCGACGGCCACGCCGCCGCCCACGTCTACGAGTTCGCCTGGCGGTCGAATCTCCCGGGGCTCGGCGCCTGTCACGCCCTCGAACTGGGCTTCGTCTTCGACAGCGCGGGAGTGCCCGAGGCGGAGAAACTGGCCGGCCCCGACGCCCCCCGTGAACTCGCCCATGAGATGCACAGGGCGTGGGTGCGCTTCGCGACGGACGGCGAGCCGGGCTGGCCCGCCTGGGACGCCACCCGTCCGGTGCGGATCTTCGGTGGTGACGGCGACCCCCTTGTGCGCGGCCACCGCGACGCCGAGATGGACCTGTGGGGGGCCGCTGCCACCGCGCCGCAGACCGCTCCCGCCCCCGGCGCGGGGAACGGGCCGCGGCTGCGGGGTGCCGTACCGCTGGCCGCGGTACGGCGGCTGCGCAGACCCGGGGGTGTGCGCCGCAGCGACCTGGAGTGAACCGCGGGACGACCCGCGCCGGCCGCTGCGCTCAGCCGGCCGCCGGGTCCGCTTCGAGTGTCCGCGCGACGGAGGCGATCGCCGCGGGACCCACCCGGCAGCATCCCCCGATCAGCCGGGCCCCGGCGGCGCGCCAGGCCGTCACCCGGCTCGTGGTGAACGTGGTGCGGCCGTCCCAGGCGCGGGCCCGTGCGTCCCAGGTCTCGCCGCTGTTGGGGTAGACCACCACCGGCTTGCCCGTCACGCGCGCTGCCGTCTCGATCGCGGCCTCCACGTCCTCGGGCGCGCAGCAGTTGACGCCCACCGCGATCACCTCGTCCGCGTCGGCGGCGGGTGCGAAGGCGTCCTCCAGCGACTGTCCGGCGCGCGTACGGTCGCCGGAGACGGTGTACGAAAGCCAGGCGGGCACACCGAGCCCGCGCACCGCCCGCAGCAGGGCCGCCGCCTCGTCCGTGTCGGGGACGGTCTCCAGGGCCAGCACATCGGGGCCGGCCGCCGCCAGCGCCTCCAGGCGAGGGCGGTGGAAGGCCTCCAGCTCGGCGACGGTGAGGCCGTAGCGGCCCCGGTACTCGGAGCCGTCGGCGAGCATCGCCCCGTACGGGCCGACCGACGCCGCCACCCACAGCGGTCGCCCGGCGCCCCCCGCTCGCGCCCGGTCCGCCGCCTCACGGGCCAGATCCACGCTCAGTGCGAGCAGCGCCGCGGCCCGCCCGCGGTCGATGCCGCGCGCCGCGAATCCCTCGAACGTCGCCTGGTAGCTGGACGTGATCGCCACGTCCGCACCCGCCTCGAAGTATGTGAGGTGCGCCCTTGTGACGGCTTCGGGCAGCTCCGCGAGCAGCCGCGCCGACCACAGCGCGTCGCTCAGATCGTGTCCCGCCGACTCGAGCTGGTTGGACATGCCGCCGTCCAGGACGAGCGTTCCGGAGGCCAGGGCTTCGGCGAGAGGAGGGCGGATGCTGCTGGTCATGTCACGACGCTAGCCGAAGGGCCGAGGCCGGCGCCCACCGTCGCACGGCCACCCGACCCGCCCCTGCCCGTCCGGACGTCCCCGGTCGGTCGGCCCGAAGGCCGCGACGCACCTGCGTGACGGGAAGTGGGACACCACGCGTACCCCTGTCAACGGCGCGACGGTGTACATGGGTCTGGTGCGCGACGCGCTGGTGCCGCAAGATCTGATACCGGAGGGTCTTTCACGTCAGGGCGGCCCTCACCGTGCGGACTGCGGCCTCCGCCCAAAGTCCCTGGGGCGTCCCGACCGGAACCGGGGCGCCCCAGGCCCGCGGCGGCCGCCGCGACTCTTCGGCGGGCACCGAAGCGGTGACCCGATACGTTCTGCCGTATGACCCACTCCGCACCGCAAGGGCCTGTCGAAGCCGTCACCGACTTCGCGGATCTGCACCGCGCGGGAGAGCCCCTGCTGCTGCCCAACGCCTGGGACCACGCCAGCGCGGCGGCCCTCGCCGCGGCGGGGTTCGGGGCGATCGGCACCACGAGCCTCGGGGTGGCCGCTGCCGCCGGGCTTCCCGACGGGTCCGCGGCGACCCGCGAGGCGACCCTGGACCTCGCCCGTCGCCTGGGCGGCGGACGCTACCTCCTCTCCGTCGACGCGGAGGCGGGCTTCAGCGACGATCCGCAGCAGGTGGCCCAACTGGCCCATGCGTTGCGTGCGGCCGGAGCGGTCGGTGTGAACCTGGAGGACGGGCTCGGCCCCGTCGAACTGCACCGCGCGAAGATCACCGCCGTCAAGTCCGCCGTGCCGGACCTCTTCGTGAACGCCCGCACGGACACGTACTGGCTGGGCGACGGGGACCCCGGGGACACCCTGCGCCGCCTCGACGCGTACCGACAGGCGGGTGCGGACGGCGTGTTCGTGCCGGGCCTCACCGATCCGGAGCGCATCGCCGACCTCGTCCGCCGCCTGGACGTCCCGCTCAACATCCTGTACTCGCCCACCGGACCGAGCCTCGAGCGGCTTGCCGGACTGGGCGTGAGCCGCGTCAGCATGGGCTCCCTGCTCTACCGCCGGGCCCTCGGCGCGGCACTGGCGGCCGCGGAGGCCGTCCGCTCGGGGCACCTGCCCGGCGGATTCGCTCCGTCGTACGACGACGTGCAGGCCCTGGTCCGTTCACGCCCGGACGCGGGCGCCTGAAGGAGCGACGGCCCGTCGCCGCGGCACGGGTCAGCCGTCCTGCTGTTCCTTCTCGCGGGGCCAGTGCTCCAGCGCCCTGTGCAGGGCGTCGACGGCCTTGGCCCAGGACGCCTCCACATCGCGGGGCGCGCCGAAGCCGCCGGCGGCCTCGAGCATGCAGAAGCCGTGGAACGTGCTGCGCAACAGGCGTACGGCGTCGGTGAGGTCGGGCTCGTCGAGTCCGTAGGCGCGCAGCATGCCGTAGGTGATCTCGGCGGTGCGGCGCATGGCGGGGGAGTCCGGGACCAGCGACCGGTCGATGCGGATCTGCGTGGCGGCGTACCGGCCGGGGTGCCGGCGCGCATAGGCGCGGTAGGCGTCGGCGAAGGCCGTCAGCGCGTCCCTGCCCGCTCTCCCGGCGACCGCGACGGCGATGTGGTCGATCATCTCTCCACCGGCGACCAGGGCGAGCCTGGTGCGCAGATCCTGCATGTTCCTGATGTGCGAGTACAGGCTCGCGTCCTTGACCCCGAAACGCCGCGCCAGCGCGGACATGGTGACGTTGTCGTAGCCGACCTCGTCCGCCAGTTCGGCGGCCGCCGAGACCAGACGCTCCGCGCTCAGACCGGCACGGGCCATGGACACCCTCCCCGTGAACCTGGAGCTCCTCGGAAAGAGGCTAGTACACGTAGCGCACGTCGGCGGCGGTCCGGCTCCGCGCGGCGAACCCGAGGAACTCCGACCAGGCGGCGGTGGAGAGGGTGAGCCGGGGGCCACGGGTGTTCTTGGAGTCACGGACGTGGACGGTGGTGGGGCAGAGGGACACCTCGACGCAGTCGCCGTCACCGCTGCTGCTGTAGCTGCTCTTGAACCACGCCGGCTCGGTGGTGCTCATAGCGCTCCTCGCATCCGTTCCAGCAGACTCCGAGAGTCGCCTGGGGAAAGGGCCTGTGAGCGCAGTTTCGCATAGCGCATGTGGAGGACACTGATCGATTTCGGGTCCGTGAGGAACTGGCCGCTCCGTTGTCCTTCGCAGTAGCCGAACCATTCGTTCTCCGGGGTCTCCAGCAACTGGATGGGACCGGCCAGCCCGGCATGGGCGCCTAGCGTCATGGGCAGCAACTGCAGTTCCACATTGCGTGATTTGGTCAATTCCAGGAGGTGACCGAGCAGTTCACGCGTTGCCGCCCTCCCGCCGGTCTCCCGTCGGACGACGTATTCCTCGACGATGAAACTGAACGCGGTGTTCGGACGCTCGGCGAGCAGGCACTGACGTGCCTCGCGGGCGGCGAGTTGAGCCTCGATCTGCACATCGCTGAGCACCGGTACCTGTTCGTCGAAAAGGGTGCGCGCATACGCCTCCGTCTGCAACAACCCCGGCACCAACCGGTTCTCGAACGTGTAGAGGCTGATGGCCTGTTCCTCCAGTTCCGCCCACTGCCGGAACCAGGACGCCAGTCCCCTCTCCCGCCCCACGTGCTTGTACGCCCCCTTGAGCGCACCGAACGCGTCCAGGACGTGTTCGGCCCGTTCGACGAACACGCGGGGCGGGAAGCGCCGCCCCTGCTCGATCGACGCGACGGTCGACGGCTGGTACCGCACCAGCGGCGCGTACTCCTCCTGGGTGAGTCCCGCGCGTTTGCGGAAGGCCTTGTGGACCTCCCCGAAGCCTTTCAGACTGTCGGACGGCTCCGGCTCGTTCGTGGTGCCGATGGTCCTGTCGGTCATGCCGGGAACCCCCGAGTGCCCTGGTGCCAACCCCGCCAAGTCCCCCATGGTCACGCACCGTTACCCATACTGTCCACGTCCTGAACCCGTACGGTGCGTCCCGTACGAGTGCCGTACCTGGTTAGACGCCCCTGACCTCGGGGAGCGTTGAGCCATGCACGCCGAACCGCGGCTCCATGAGCCGGTCACAGTACGTACGTTCACCCAGTTGTTCAGCTGCACGCCGCGAGGCGCCCGGCTCGCCCGGAGACTGGTCGCCCACCGCATGGACGTGTGGGGGTTCCCGTACGACGGGGATGCGGGGGAGAACGTGGAACTGGTCGTCGCCGAGCTCGCGGCCAACGCCGTGCGGCATGGACGGGTGCCAGGGCGCGACTTCCGTGTGCGGCTGGTTCTGCGTGACGGAGTCGTGCGCGTCGAGGTGGCCGACGGGCGCACGGAGCGGCTGCCGGTGCTGCCGGAGCGGGGAGGCGGGGAAGCGGGACACGGGCTGCTGCTCGTCTCCGCGGTCGCCGAGCGGTGGGGCGTCGAGCCCCGTCCGGGCTGCGCGTACAAGGTGGTCTGGGCCGAGGTGCGGGTGTGGCGGTCCGGCGTCCCCGCCACCCGGGCGTGACGCCGGGAGTGCCGACGGTCGTGGCGAGGAGGCAGATCATGGCGCGAACAGTCCGCAGACACGGGACCCCGACCGTGGTACGTCTTGATCGTCCATCCGGCCCGGGGTCCCGGGCGGCACGGTGACACGGGGATACGGGGGAACAGCCGGTGGGCAGGATGCGACCGCGAAGGGCGGACCGGGACTTCCGGATCTTCTGGGCCGCGCAGACCCTCTCGGTCCTCGGGGACTCCTTCGCCCTGATCGCCCTGCCGCTGCTCGTGCTGGAGGCGACCGGGTCCGTGGCGCGGATGGGTCTGCTGACGGCGGTCGGCGGTGCGGCGTCCGTGGTGGCCGGGGTCTTCGCCGGAGTGGTGGTCGACCGGGTGGACCGCAGAAAGCTGCTGATCGCCTGTGATGTGGTCCGCATGCTGCTGTACGCGGTCGTCCCTCTCGTGTGGCTCGCCGGGCCGAAGGTCTGGCTGCTGTACGCGGTGCTGCCGTTGTGCGAGGCCGTAGGCATGGTGTTCTCGGTCGCCTATGTCACCGTCGTGCGCGGTCTGGTCGACGCGGAGGCGATCACCGCCGCCAACGGCCGGCTGAACGCCACCGCTGCGGCGGCGGGCGTGGCCGGGCCGCTGGGTGCGGGCGTCGTGGCCGCGTGGGCGGGCCCCGCGGCGGCCGTCGCGGTGAACGCGGCGAGCTTCGGGGTGTCGGCTCTCTGCCTGGCCTTCGTACGGTTCGGGCAGGCCGTCCCGCCCGAACCGGCGCCGGCTCCCCAGGGGTTGTGGCGGGACCTGCTGGCCGGCGCGTCCTTCCTGCGGCGTCACCCCGTACTGCGGGCGCTGACCGTGCTGCTGGCCCTCTTCAGCTTTCTGGAGCTGGGCCTGAACGATCTGCTCATCTACCACCTCAAGCACGATCTCGGCCAGGGCGACGGCGCGGTGGGCACCGTGCTGGCGGTGGGCGCGCTCGGCTCGATCACCGGGGCGCTGCTGGTGGCCCGGATCCGGCGCAGGCTCGGTTTCGGCCCCACCTGGATCGGCGCGGTCGCCGTCTGCGGCTGTGCGCTGGCCGGCATCGGCTGGGCCCGTGACATACCCGCCGTCGCCGTCCTCACGGCGGCCTTCCTCGGCGGTGTCGGCGTGGCGGGGACCTGCTCCATGTCGCTGCGGCAGCAGGTGACCCCCGAGCATCTGCTCGGCCGGGTCACCTCCGCGTTCTGGACGATCCACTACTCCGCGGCGCCGATCGGCGCCGCGGTGGTCACCTGGGCGGCCCAGCAACACGGCACGGCGGCGGTGGGCGCCGTGGCCGGGGCCTGCTGCGTGGGCGTCGCGGCACTGGCCCTTCCCACACCGGTACGGTCGCGCCGGCCGGAGAGGGCCACCGAGGCCGCCTGAGCCCGGCCCGCGCAGCCGTCAGCCGTTCACCCCCGTGTAGTGGCGAAGGCTCCACCGCCACAGCAGCCGCGCCCCCAGGTACGCGAGCACTCCCACCAGCGGCGATCCCGCCGCCAGCCAGTAAGGGGCGCCGGTGCCGTGGCCATGGCCCGTCAGCACGGCCGCCGGGAAGTACGCGACGAACGCCAGCGGAAGACCGTACGTCAGCAGACCCCCCACCGCCTTGGGCAGCACGTTCAGCGGGTAGCTGCCGAAGGTGCCGAGCAGTTCCTCCAGCCAGTTGCCCCAGTAGTCCGCCGCCGGGAACCGCAGCGAGGCACTGGCGACCGCCGTGAACAGCGCGGCCTCCAGCAACATGCCGCCGAGGATCGCGGCGATCAGGTACGTGATCCTGCCCGCCGTCCAGTCGAGGTGGCTGCGGCCGAGAGCGCCCGCCAGCAGCCCCGCCGCGACCGTCAGGTCACCGATCGCGTTGGTGGGGAAGGAGTCGAGCTGGACCTGGCGGTGCACGGGAAGGGGGCGGAGCAGATACGCGTCGATCTTCCCCTCCTGGATGTGCCGGCCGAGGCCGTGCACCCGGCCGAGGAGGAGCACGAACAGACCGTGCGCCATCATCCTGGTGGCGGGGATGAGGAGCACGTCCGAGCTGTCCCAGCCGCCCATCCCGCTGAACCGGGTCAGCAGCACCGTCGCGAACACGATCACCGAGACCTGCCAGACCGCGCCGATCGCGATCATCATCAGGAACTCGGCGCGGTACTCCAGCTGGGCACGGAAGTTGAGCCGTGTGATCCGCCAGACGATACGCAGCGCGTTCATCGACATCTCAGCCCCCCTGCGAGATCACGCGCCGGGCGGCCCGCCGCCACAGCAACCGGGTGAACAGGGCCAGAGCCACCACCCAGGCGGCCTGCACGGCCAGTTGGACGGCCGCCTCGGACAGCGGGATCCTTCCCACGTACAGGGACAGCGGGACGCTCAACGTCGCCTGGAACGGCAGGAAACCGCTCATCGTGACGAACCAGTGGGGGAAGAACCACAGGGGCGCGTACACCCCGGACAGCAGGTTCTGGGCGAAGACGAGTATCAGCAGCGCGGCGCCGTTGCGCAGGGTCCAGAAGCACAACTGGTCGATGACGAGCATGACGTAGTGCAGGACCCACTGGCCGAGCAGCAGACTGAGCGCGAACACCCCGGCCACCGCGGCCGATCCGGGCGGCTCCACCACACCGGCCGGGAGGCAGACGGCGTATCCGGCCAGCGCCCAGGCCAGACCGTAGAGCCGTTCGCCGAGGGAACGCAGGGCGTAGTAGCGCTGGGGCGGCAGCGGCCTCAGATACCAGTAGACGATCGTGCCGTAGTGCATGTGCTGCATGACGGTGTCCCGGCCCGTGTACTGGTCCAGTTCGCGCAGCCGGGAGGCGAGCACGGCGAGCACCGCGTAGGTGACCGCCTGGTCGCGGCCGAGTCCGCCGGTCGTGCCGGTCGCCGCGTACAGGCCGCGCCACAGCGACGCGACCAGCACGACCTGTACGGTCAGCCGCAGCAGCGCCGCGGTGACACGGGGTGGGCTGTGCAGTTCGCCGAGCGGGGTGACGCGGGCGGCGCGCCAGGCGTGCAGGACTGCCATCTCAGACCTCGTCCGCCCCGGGCCCGGCCTGGACGTACGCCGCGCGCATCACGTCCTCCAGGTCGGCCTCGTCGATCGCGAGATCCGTCAGTTCGTACCGCTCCACGATCTGCTTCAGGGCCTGGTGGACCGTCGGGGCCCCGGGACCCTCGGGGCCGAAGACGACCTGGGGCCCCTCTCGCCGCAGCAGCGCGATGCCCGGCAGGGGTGCGACCTCGGTGTGCGGATCGGCCGGCGTCACCCGCACCTGCCACGTCGAGCCGAACGTGCGGCGGATCTCGTCCAGGGTGCCGTCCAGGACCAGCCGTCCGTGGTTGATCAGGACCACCCGCTCGGCGAGCCGCTCGACCTCGGTCATGTCGTGCGTCGTCAGCAGCACTGTCCGGCCGCGCTCCTCGACCTGGTGCCGCAGGAACTCGCGCACCTGCTCCTTGACCACCACGTCCATGCCGATCGTCGGCTCGTCGAGGAAGACCACCTGTGGGTCGTGGAGCAGCGCCGCGGCCAGGTCGCAGCGCACCCGCTGGCCGAGGGAGAGATGGCGAACGCGGGTGTCCCAGAAGGAGGAGAGTTCCAGGAGGTCGTCGAACTCCTTGAGCCGCGCGGTGTGTTCGGCTCTCGGCACCTCGTAGATGTCGCGCAGGATCGAGAAGGACTCGCGCACCGGCAGGTCCCACCACAGCTGGGTGCGCTGGCCGAACACCGCACCGATGTTGCGGGCGTTGCGCTGCCGGTCCTCGTACGGCACCACGCCCGCGACCCGCGCCACGCCGGAGGTGGGCGTGAGGATCCCGGTGAGCATCTTGATGGTGGTCGACTTCCCGGCGCCGTTCGGTCCGAGCAGGGCGAGGAGCTCACCCGGGGCGACGTCGAAGGTGATGCCCGAGACGGCGTGCTTGGCCACTCGCTCGGGGTTGACCAGAGACCGGAGCGCACCCCCGAACCCGGGGCGGCGCACGGTGGTACGGAACGTCCGCGACAGGCCGCGGACCTCGATGTGGTGCGCGGCCGGCTTCGCGTCACTGCGGGTCACCGGACGAACCTCCGGGGGACAGGGGGTGATGGGTTCATGCAGCGGGCCTCCTGGTCCGTCGGATCAGCGGATATCGGTCCGGACGCGACTGCGGCCGGCCGGCGGAAGACTTCCCCGGAACGTGCCCGGAGCTCTTCCGCCGGACGGCCGCGAACGGCATCCGGACCCTGTCGGTCAGCCGACTTCGGAGAATACGAAGGAGAACTCCGCCGGCTCGGCCGCAAGGAAGTACTGCGGCAACGGGCCCGGGCCGCACGACTGCGAGCCGATGCCGTGCTGCCCGTGGTCGAGGTTGACCCAGACCGTGTCGCCGGGCACGAGGTCGGTGAGATGACGGGCGGCGTCGAGTCGCTCGTTCGTCCAGCGCCGTGCGCTGAACCAGAACTCCGGGTCGCCCTCGATCCTGAGGCCGCCCAGCTCCGCCCATCGGACGTCGGCGCGGGCGCCGTTCTCCTGTGGGCGGACGTACGGGGTCTGCAACCCGTCGACCGTGGACTCCCAACGGCGCAGTTCTGAGGCCGCCCTGGTGTCCGGGTAGGCCTCGCCGGGTCCGCCGCCGAACCACCGCACACGGTCCGCGGCGCCGGACAGTCCGAACCGCACTCCGAGCCGTGGCAGCGGCACCGTCCAGTCGCCCTCCGGAGCCACGGACACGGTCAGCCGCAGCCGGTCGCCGTCGGAAGTCCAGCGGTACACCGTGGCGAGGGCCACCTCCCGGGCGGCGGGCGCCACCCGGGTCCGTACGGTCAGCGCGTCGCCGGTCGGCTCCACCGCGTCCAGCCGGTGCCGCATCCGATGCAGACCGAGCTTGCGCCAGGCCGGACCGTGCCGGACGTCGGACTGCCAGGGCGCGCCGTCGTCGTTGTCCGTGGTCGCCCGCCACACGTCCAGGCGCAGGCCGGTCACGTCGACCGCCCCGATGGACATGAGCGCCCCGGTGCGGGCGTCGAACGAGGCCGGGCCGAGGGTGATCCGGCCGTCGCCCGAGCGCGGGGCACCGCTCGGCACCACGCGGACCGGCGGCCGTGCGGCGACGGGGAACTGACCCCATGCCACCTGGTGGCCCGCCGACGCCCACGCGGTGTCGGACGCCAGCAGCGCGCGTACCGTCCACTGCGTCTCGCCACCTCCGGCTTCGGGCGGCCGGGGCAGCTTCACATCGGCGGACTCGCCCGGTCCGAGCGGGGGTACCGGCAGCCTCCCCGACTCGACGTCCACGCCGTCGACCTGGAAGGACCAGACGAAGGCGAGTGCGGACAGGTCCGCGAAGTCGTACGCGTTGCGGACCCGCACGGTTCCGTCCGCCGTGTCGCCCTCGAACCGGATCGGCTCGATCACCTTCTTGTACTCGACCAGTCCCGGTGACGGCTTCCGGTCGGGGAAGAGCAGCCCGTCGCAGACGAAGTTGCCGTCGTGCAACTCCTCACCGAAGTCGCCGCCGTAGGCGAAGCCGTACCGCTCGTCCTTGATGCCGTGGTCGATCCACTCCCAGATGAAGCCGCCCTGGAGCCTGTCGTACGTCTCGAAGAGCCGCTGGTAGTCGGCGATGCCACCGGGGCCGTTGCCCATGGCGTGCCCGAACTCGCACAGGACGAACGGCAGTTCACGACGTTTTCCGGTGCCGCCGTCCAGTCCCCGGCCGATCCGCTCGACCTCCTCGTGGAAGGCGTACATCCGTGAGTACATGTCGGTGTCACGGCAGTCGATGTCGCCCTCGTAGTGCACGAGCCGCGAGGCGTCCCGGTGGTGGATCCACTCGGCCATCGCCGTCAGACCGCGGCCGGTCCCGGCCTCGTTGCCCAGGGACCAGATGACGACCGAGGGATGGTTCTTGTCGCGCTCGACCATGCGGGCGGCCCGGTCGAGCAGCGCCGGGGTCCAGCGGTCGTCGTCGACCGGGTTGTCCCGCCAGGCCTGCTCCACGAAGCCGTGGGTCTCCAGATCGCACTCGTCGATCACCCAGAGTCCGTAGGTGTCGCACAGCTCCAGGAAGGCGGGGTGCGGCGGATAGTGCGAGGTGCGCACGGCGTTGACGTTGTGCCGCTTCATCAGGAGCACGTCCTCGCGCATGGACTCCGGGTCGAGGGCGCGGCCCTTCTCCGGATGCCATTCGTGCCGGTTGACGCCCTTGAAGAGAAGGGGCGTTCCGTTGACCTTGATCAGGCCGTCCTCGAGGACGACCGTGCGGAAACCGATGCGCAGCGGCACCCGTTCGCCCTCGGTCGCCAGCACCCCGTCGTACAGCCTCGGAGTCTCCGCGGTCCACGGCTCCACGGGGACGGTCACGGACTCGCCGGTCGCGACATCGATGTCGAGGGCGGGCACCGTGACCCGGCCGTCCACGTCCGACTCGACCTTCAGAGTGCCCTCGCCCGTCGTGTGGTCGTAGGAGGCGTGCACGAAGAAGTCGAGGACGCAGCCCGCGGGACGGTGCAGCAGCGTGACGTCCCGGAAGACACCGGGCAGCCACCACTGGTCCTGGTCCTCGAGGTAGGAGCCCGCGGACCACTGGTGCACCCGGACCGCGAGCACGTTCCCGCCCGGCTGGAGCAGATGTCCCACGGCGAACTCGTGCGGCAACCGTGAACCCTTGAACTCGCCGAGGTCCGTCCCGTTCAGCCAGACGCGGGCGCAGGACTCGACGCCGTCGAAGCGCAGCACGGTGCCGCCGTCCGAGGGCCAGTCGGACGGCAGGTCGAAGACGTGGAGATGGTCACCGGTCGGGTTCTCGGTCGGTACCCGCGGCGGGTCGACCGGGAAGGGGTACAGGTGGTTGGTGTAGATCGGGGAGCCATGGCCCTGGAGAGCCCAGTGGCCGGGGACCGCGATCTGCGCCCAGTGCCCCGCGTCGAACCCGGGCTCGGCGAAGGAGTCGTCCTCCGCGTCGGCGGTCGGCGACAGCCGGAAGCGCCAACTGCCGTTCAGGGAGAGGGACGCGGCGTCCGAGGACGCGTACCAGGCGCGCGGTGGCAGGGCACCGGTGCCCGGCGAGACGTCCTCGACGTAGTCGACGGCTGTCGTGGTGCGGATGGACATCGGTCTCCTCCTTCAGCTCGTGATGCCGGTCGGTGCGACCTGGACGTCCGGCCACCGGAGTCCTGGCCTGTGGCGGGGGCCGCGGAGCGCCGGTGACGGTCGTGCGGTGGCGGCCGGTGTGGGGACTCTGCGGGTGGTCGTGCCTGCGGGTCTCAACGGTGCATCCCTTCCGTCGTCATGAGGACTGTGCGGTGCGGCTCCTCGGCGTGGCGGGTCGTCCGGCGGTCTTGACGTGCCCTCTGCGTGGCGATCCGAGCGCCCCTTCGAGGGCGAAGGTCGCGGCTCCGAGGCACACCGGGTCGGTCTGGACGGGGGACAGGACGATCTCGGTGACGGCGAAGGGCCGGCTGAGCGCATGCCTGCCGACGGCGGCGCGCACCTCGTTCAGCAACGGCGCACCGAGTGCGGCCGCGACCCAGCTGCTGAGCACGACCACCTCGGGGTTGAGGAGATTGACCAGGTCGGCGATCCCCGCGCCGAGGTAGCGGGCAGTGGTCCTCAGGACCTCGAGCGCGACCGGGTCCCCGGCGGTGACACCGTGGGCGAGCGCCTCGATCGTGGCGGTCTGGTCCTCGGGGTGCAGCAGCGGGCTGTGCGGGCTGAGTTCCCGCAGGTTCGTCATGATGCCGGGAGCCCCGACGTAGGTCTCGACGCAGCCGCGGTTGCCGCAGTGGCACGGGCGTCCGTCCAGGACCAGCGTCGTATGGCCCCACTCCCCGGCGCTGTTGCTGACGCCCCGGTGCAGTCCGCCGCCCAGTGCGAGCCCGGCTCCGACGCCGGTGCCCAGATTGACGACCACGGCGTCCCCGCGCCCGCGGGCCGCCCCGAACCACAACTCGGCGATGGTGCACGCGCGCAGCGGGTTGTCCAGGTACAGCGGGTGGACGATGTGCCGGGCGAGCAGTCCGAGCAGCGGTACGTCGTGCCAGTCCCAGTTGGCGGCGTAGACGCAGATGCCGCGGGCGCGGTCGACCTGGCCCGGCACGCTGACACCCACGCCCAGGACCCGGTCGCTTCCCACGCCGGCCCGGGAGACCACCGTGCCGACGGCAGCGGCCACATGGGCGGCGACCTGTTCCGGGCGCTTGCCGCCGGGCTCCATCTCCTCGCCGTCGCGGGCCAGCATGCCGAGCGCGAGATCGAACAGCTCGACGCGGACATAGGTCTCCGCGATGTCGACGCCGATCAGCGCGCCGCCCGAGGGGTTAACGGCGATCAGTCCGCGTGGCCTGCCGCCCGCCGAGTCCTCGAAGCCGACCTCGGTCAGCATGCCGAGGTCGAGCAACTCGCCGACGAGGGTGGCGACCGTGGCAAGGCTGAGTCCGGTGGTGGCCGCCAGCTCCTGCCGGGAGGTGGGGGAGCGGGCGATGATCTGGCGCAGCACCTCGTACCGGTTCGCGGTGCGGATGTCGCGTGACGTGGACTTGGCGGACACGTCCCCTCGGTCCCCCCTCGGGCCATGCCGGGTCCCGGTGCCTCGGCGCGGCGCGAGCCTATGTCCGGGCAGCGCTTTCTACAAGGGGTTAGGAAAGGGGGTGTACGAAGTCTGCCGGCCGCCGGTGACTCACCTCGGCCGGCTCACCCCGGCCGCCCTCAGCGCAGCCCCAGGGCGTCGCGGACGAAGGCGTTGCGGAACTTGCCCGCCGGGTCCAGCTCCGCGGCCAGCGCCGTGAAGTCGCCGATCCGCGGGTAACGTCCCCGGAGCGCCGCGGCGGGCACGGTGAAGACCTTGCCCCAGTGCGGGCGCGCGTCGAAGGCCTCCAGCACCTCCTCCACCCGCCGCACCACCGGCAGGACGGCAGCGGTGTCCTCGACCCAGGTGAAGTGCACGGCGACCGTGTCCCGTCCGTAGGCAGGGCTCAGCCACTGCGCGTCCGCGGCGACCGTGCGGACCTCGCAGGTCTGCAGCACGGGCGCGACCGTCGCGCGGATCGCGTCCAGGGCGCGCAGCGCGTCCAGGGCGTACGGGCGCGGCAGCAGGTACTCCGACTGCAGTTCGGCGCCGCTGCTCGGTGTGAAGTCCGCGCGGAAGTGGGGGAGCCGTTCGTGCCACGGCCCGGGGACGCCGAACTGCTCGGTGCAGTTGACCGCGGGCATGCCGGGCACCGGGTGCAGCGCCTCGGTGGCGGGCGTGGCCCAGGGGAAGTCGGGCAGCGGCCGGTCGGTCCGCCGCTTCAGCCACACCTGCCTGAAGCCGGGCGCCCGCCAGTCGGTGAACAGGCTCACGCTGTACGCGCTCGCCGCCACGGTGTCGAAGTCCGGTCCCTCCAGGGGGAGCTCCGTGAAGACGTACTGCTCGACCTCGTAGTCCGGCTCCAGGTCCAGGGTGAGCGCGGTGACCACACCGAGTGCGCCGAGCGAGGTCACGGCGCCGTCGAAACGGTCGTCCCCCCGGCCGATCCGTACGCTCGCCCCGTCCGCCGTGATCAGCTCCACCTCGCGTACGGCCGAGGCGAGCGAGCCGTTGGCGACGCCCGAGCCGTGCGTGCCGGTCGCCACCGAGCCCGCCACCGAGATGTGGGGCAGAGAGGCCATGTTGTGCAGGGCGAGACCGTGTTCGTGCACCACGCGAGCGAGTTCCGCGTAGCGGACGCCGCCGCCGACGCGTACGGTGCGGGCCGCCGTGTCGACGTCGACCTCGGCCGGCAGCGCGGCCAGCGAGAGCAGGACCCCGTCGGCGCCGGGCTCGGCGATCTCGTTGAAGGAGTGCCCGCTGCCCAGCACCCGTACATGGGTGCCGTCCGCGACGAGAGAACGCAGCGCGTCGATCGAGCGCGGGCGGTGCAGCTCCTTGGCGGCGTAGGTGATGTTGCCCGCCCAGTTGGTCACGGTCCCGGTCATGGCCCTCGTCCCTCCCCGTGGCCCGGAGAGCCACGAATCCACCCGGAACCTACCTCGCACCCGCCCTGTGCTGCGAATTCCGTCGTATCGAGCCGAGTCTGAAGGTGGTCCGGCAGGTATCCGGTTCGTGTTTCCGCGAAATCGGCAACCCCCGGCTCCGCGGCCTCGGAGTCCTCGGCTCGGACCGGTCCGGCCTCCGAAGAACTCCGGCCGGAGGTATGGAATGTATCGCCTGGATTCGTATATTCACTGCCAAAAGTAGCAATCGGCCCATCGGGTCATGGCCGGGGCCCCGGCACGGCCGGCGGTCGGGCGGGGGCATACCGTGAGGAGTCGAACGCCTGAGCCGGGAGGAGACACGGGATGGGCAGCCGCACCGCACTGGTCGAGGATCTGATGGAGCGATTCCCGCACGTTCCGCGGGAAGCCGTCTTCAAGGAAGACCTGCTCCGCGGGGGTGTGGCCTTCGACGCGTCCGCCCTGTCCGACAACGAGGGCGGCGACGTCAAACCGAAGTCCTACTTCATCTTCTCCTTCGACCACGGCACCCTGCCCGAGCTCGGCGAGGCCGCGCTGCGGCGTCCGCCCGAGGAGATCATCCTCACCGGCGGCCCGTACGACCTGCGGCGCACGGTCGTCTCGGTCAGGGTCAATCCGGCCTCGCCGTACCGCGTGGCCGCCGACGAGGAAGGGATGCTCGGCCTCTACCTCGACGGGCGACGGATCGCGGACGTCGGGGTGCCGCCGATGCCGGAGTACTACCGGCACACCCTCTCCAACGGGAAGTCCGTGATGGAGGTGGCCCCGACGATCCAGTGGGGCTACCTGATCTACCTCACCGTGTTCCGTGTGTGCCAGTACTTCGGCGCCAAGGAGGAGTGCCAGTACTGCGACATCAACCACAACTGGCGCCAGCACAAGGCGGCCGGGCGGCCCTACACCGGCGTCAAGGACGTCGAGGAGGTGCTCGAGGCGCTGGAGATCATCGACCGGTACGACACCCAGAAGGCCTCCACCGCCTACACGCTCACCGGCGGCGCGATCACCAAGACGGTCGCCGGCCGGGACGAGGCGGACTTCTACGGGCACTACGCCAAGGCCATCGAGGAACGCTTCCCGGGCCGCTGGATCGGCAAGGTCGTGGCGCAGGCGCTGCCGAAGGCCGATGTGCAGCGGTTCAAGGACTACGGCGTGCAGATCTACCACCCCAACTTCGAGGTGTGGGACCGGCGCCTGTTCGAGCTGTACTGCCCGGGCAAGGAGCGATACGTCGGCCGTGACGAGTGGCACCGGCGCATCCTCGACTCGGCGGACGTCTTCGGCGCCCGCAATGTGATCCCCAACTTCGTGGCGGGTGTGGAGATGGCCGAGCCCTTCGGCTTCGCCACGGTCGACGAGGCGATCGCCTCGACCACGGAGGGCCTGCGCTTCTTCATGTCGCACGGCATCACCCCCCGCTTCACCACCTGGTGCCCGGAGCCGACGACGCCGCTCGGCAAGGCCAATCCGCAGGGAGCGCCGCTCGAGTACCACATCCGCCTGCTGGAGGCCTACCGCGCCACCATGGACGACTTCGGGCTCTCCTCGCCCCCCGGCTACGGGCCGCCCGGACCCGGCCGCGCGGTGTTCTCCGTCAGCTCCTTCATGGACAGCCTTCCGGCGCGTGAGGGGGCCGAGGAGGCGTCCCGCGCGTGACGATGCGATCGTGTGCCCCGCACGCCGGGTCGCCGCGGGGTCGCGATCCGTACAACTGAACAGCGCGCACGAACTGCCCGGCGGCAATTGAATACGCCGCTTGTCAGTTGTGTGAGAACCGTGAAAGGCTCTGGGCCTGCCGTGAGGCGATCTCAACTCCCTTGTATGTCAGGTGAGTTGGATTTGCTTGTGGAAGCAGCGGAAGCAGGAGCACGCCATGCCCGACCTGCCGACCCCTCAGGACGCCACCGAGGCCGCGCTGTTCTCGGAAAGCTGGGACGCGGTGCTGTCGTACGCGGACCTGTGCACGTCCGGCTCGGCCGCAGGCAGACAACTGGCCACGGAGGCGTTCTCCCGCGGCGTGCGGGAGGCCCGCGCCGATGGGCCCCCGGCGAGGGGCGGGCGCCGCACTCCCCGGCTGCCCGGGGTTCCGCTGCTGCTCACCGCCGTGCGTACCACCGCCGAGGCGTGGGAGGCACAGGGAACCGGGCATCGGCTCGACCCCGATCTGCGGCTGTGGCTCCACTCCGGGCAGGCCGCGCGGTACACCGGGCCGCCCCTTCAGCGGCCGTTGGCGCTGCGGGCGCTCAAGGACATGCACGAGGCGGACGCCGCGCTGCTGTGGCTGGTGGAGGTCGAGGCGCTGCCGCTGCCCGACGCGGCACGCAGGCTCGGTCTGGACCCGCCGGCCGCCTCCGTCGAACTTACCGAAGTCCGGGGGCTGTTCAGGGACCGTTGCCGGCGGAACCACCTCGACACACCCATGGACGCCGAGTGCCGCAGCTATGCGCGGCTCCTCGACGCGGTCACCCGCTCGTCGGGCGCCGAGACGCCCGAGGACCTCTCGCGGCACCTCGCCACCTGCGTGGAGTGCGCGGAGGCCGCGGCGTGTCTGCGGCTGCACGGCGGGGAGACGGCCGCGGCGCTGGCGAGCGGTGTGATCGGCTGGGGCGGGCTCGCCTATCTGGAACGGCGGCGCCGGGCGGCGGAGGCCGGGCTCAGCGGGGGACGCACGGACGCGGGCGCGGACCGGGGCGTCGCGGTCGGCGCCGAGGCGCGGCCCCGGATCGGCCGCGCCGGGATCCTGGCGGCCGCGGTGATCGTGTCCGGCCTGGCACTGACGGTCTCGCTCATGCAGCTCGGGGACTCGGGCGGCCGTACGACCGCGGGCGGCGACGTGGGCGACAGCCGGCGGGCCGCCGACCAGGGGCCGGCGGTGCCGTCCCTCGGCCCGGTCACCGGCGACGCCACGGTCGGCGCCTCACCGACCGCGCGTCCGTCCCGCTCGGCCGACGCGACGAAGAGTCCGGACTCCGACGCGGAACCGCAGGGAAAGTCCACGAGCCCGGTCGCGGACCCGCCCGGCGTGCCCGAACCGGAGAAGGCCGCCCCGGCGCCCTGCCGCGTCCGCTACCACGTGGACAGCGAGTGGTCGAACGGCTTCCAGGCCACGGTCACGGTCACCACGGCCGGGGCGCTGGACGGCTGGAGCGTCGGCTGGACGTTCGGAAACGGCCAGCGCATCACCCAGATGTGGGACGGGACGTTCGCACAGGGCGGCTCGCGGGTCACGGCGAGGGCCGCCGCATACAACAAGGAGGTCGCCGCGAACGGCACGTTCGCGTTCGGCTTCCTGTCGTCGTGGCACGACAACAACGCGGTGCCGAGCCGCTTCACGGTGAACGGGCTTCGCTGCTCGACGACGGGCTGACACCGGCGCAGGGACCGGCGCCCTGCCGGCCCCCGCAGACGCACCCGCCGACGAGGCGGTCGCGACACGGTGACCGTCCGGGCGGAAATTCGCTGGCACCCGGGAGCGGCACCCTCTAGGGTGAGCGTGTTTTCGAGCGGCGTCCGTCGGTGCCGCCGACGGACGAGTGGAGAACGGGAGGTGTTGACCGATGACTGTCCTTGCGACGAGCGCTGCCCGCGTTCAGACGATCATCAAGTCCACCTCCGTGGTCACCGGCTGACACTCCGATCGAAGCGCGTGTCCGCGCGCCCGCCGGGACCACCCTTGTGAAGGGTCTCCCTTGACTTCCAGCTCTGCTTTCTCCCCGCCTTCCGCGTTCTCCGCTCTCGCCGCCCACGGCTGGGACGACGCATGGGCGGAGGCGTTCGCGCCGTACGGCGCCGAAGGTCTGGTCGCCGGCCGGGTCGTCCGGGTCGACCGCGGTCAGTGCGACGTGGTCACCGCCGACGGCGTGCTGCGCGCCGACACCGCCTTCGTCACCCCGCACGACCCCCTGCGGGTCGTGTGCACCGGCGACTGGGTCGCCGTCGAACCCGCGGGCAGCCCCCGCTATGTGCGGGCGTATCTGCCGCGTCGCACCGCCTTCGTGCGCTCCACCTCCTCCAAGCGGTCCGAGGGGCAGATCCTCGCGGCCAACGTCGACCACGCCGTCGTCGCCGTCTCGCTCGCCCTCGAACTGGACCTCGGACGGGTCGAGCGTTTCCTCGCGCTGGCCTGGGAGTCCGGGGCCCAGCCCGTCGTGGTGCTCACCAAGGCCGATCTGGTGCCGGACGTGACGACGCTGTCGCATCTCGTCCAGGACGTGGAGACCACGGCCCCCGGGGTGCAGGTGCTCGCCGTCAGTTCACAGCGGGGCGAGGGGCTGGACGTCCTCGCCGCGACCCTCTCCGGTGGCACGTCCGTGCTGCTCGGCCAGTCCGGTGCGGGCAAGTCCACGCTGGCCAACGCGTTGCTGGGAGAGGAGGTCATGGAGGTGCAGGCCACGCGGGACATGGACGGCAAGGGCCGGCACACCACGACCACCCGAAATCTGCTCGCCCTGCCGGGCGGCGGAGTCCTCATCGACACTCCGGGACTGCGCGGGGTGGGGCTGTGGGACGCCGAGACCGGCGTGGGCCAGGTGTTCTCCGAGATCGAGGACCTGGCCGCGGAGTGCCGCTTCCAGGACTGCGCGCACGACGCGGAACCGGGGTGCGCGGTGCGGGCGGCGGTGGAGGACGGGGAACTGCCGCAGCGGCGGCTGGAGAGCTACCGCAAGCTGCTGCGCGAGAACCAGTGGATCGTCGCCAAGACGGACGCCCGGGTGCGGGCGGAGCTGCGCCGGGAGTGGAAGCGCAAGGGCGCCCAGGGCAAGGCGGCGATGGAGGCGAAGCGGGGGCGGTTGCGGTAGGACCGTGGATGCCGCCCTCGCCCGTGCGAGGGCGGCATCGTCATGTCCGATTTCCGCCGGTCCCACCGCGTCCAGTGGTGGAGACTGGAAGGCGTGATCGACGAGGACACCAGGTACGAGGCGGTGCGCAGCCGGGACGCGCGGTTCGACGGCGAGTTCTTCTTCGCCGTCGAGACCACCGGCATCTACTGCCGGCCCAGCTGCCCCGCCGTGACGCCCAGGCGCCGGAATGTCCGCTTCTATCCGACGGCCGCCGCCGCGCAGAGTGCCGGGTTCCGGGCCTGCCGGCGCTGCCGTCCGGACGCCGCGCCCGGCTCCGCGGAGTGGAACGTGCGGGCGGACGTCGTGGGTCGCGCCATGCGCATGATCAAGGACGGCGTCGTCGACCGCGAGGGAGTGGGCGGACTCGCCGTGCGGCTCGGCTACAGCGCCCGCCAGGTGCAGCGCCAGCTGACCGCCGAGGTCGGCGCCGGACCCGTCGCGCTCGCCCGGGCCCAGCGCGCCCACACCGCCCGCGTCCTTCTGCAGACCACCACGCTGCCGGTCACGGAGATCGCCTTCGCGGCCGGATTCGCCAGCGTGCGCCAGTTCAACGACACGATCAGGGCGGTGTACGCCGCGACCCCGAGCGAGCTGCGTGCGGCCGCGCCACGCGGCGTACCGGCGGTCCGCCGCGTGGCCGCGCCCTCGGCGGGGATCCCGCTGCGGCTCGCCCACCGCGGCCCCTACCAGTCCACCGCCGTCTTCGACCAGTTCGCCCGCGAGGCGATCCGGGGTGTCGAGGAGGTGGAGGGCGCGCGCGGACACCGTACCTACCGCCGCACGCTCCGGCTGCCGTACGGCACGGCCGTCGTGGCCGTCGACGAACGACCCGGTCGCGCCGCGTCGAGGCCGTCCACGCACGGTCATCGGGGCGGCTGGCTGGACGCCCGGCTGCATCTCACCGACCCCCGCGACCTCCCGAGCGCCGTCCAGCGGCTGCGCCGGCTGTTCGACCTCGATGCGGACCCGTACGCCGTCGACGAGCGTCTCGCCGCCGATCCCCGGCTCGCCCCACTGGTCGCCGCGCGTCCGGGCCTGCGCTCGCCGGGTGCGGCCGATCCGGACGAGTTCGCCGTGCGCGCCGTTGTCGGGCGGGGCCGGGCCGAGGAACTGGTCCACCGCTACGGGAAGGTCCTCGACTCCCCGTACGGCACGCTCACCCATGTCTTCCCCGAACCGGCCGTGCTCGTCGAGGCCGAGCCCCACGGGACGCCCGGGGCCCTGGCCACCGCCCTCGCCGACGGCACGCTCCGCCTCGACGCCGGTGCCGACCGCGACGACGCGTACGACGCACTGCTCGCGCTGCCGGGCATGGATCCGCGCGTCGCCGCCGTCATCCGCACCCGCGCCCTGGGCGACCCCGACGTGGCCCCGCCCGGACCGGACGTCCCCGACGCCTGGCGCCCATGGCGCTCGTACGCCCTTCAGCACCTCCGGACGGCGGGCGAGCCGGTTCCGGGCGAACAGGAAGATCACCGATCATGAACGCGCGCGACGCCGTCCACTACACCACGCTCGACAGCCCGGTCGGCGAGCTCCTGCTCACCGCCGACGCGACCGGCGCCCTGACCTCCCTCTCCGTGCCCGGCCAGAAGGGCGGCCGCACCCTCGGGCCGGAATGGCGGTACGAGCCCGGGCTCTTCCGCGCGGCCGAGCAGCAGCTCGCCGCCTACTTCGCGGGCGAACTCGACGAGTTCAGACTGGAGTTGCGTACGGGCGGAACCGCGTTCCGTGAGCGGGTGTGGGCGGCGCTCGACTCCGTCCCGTACGGAACGACCACGACGTACGGGGCGATCGCGACCCGGATCGGCGCGTCGCGTGCCGCCGTCCGCGCCATCGGCGGGGCGATCGGCGCCAACCCCCTGCTCATCGTGCGCCCCTGCCACCGTGTGATCGGCGCGGACGGCTCCCTCACCGGCTATGCCGGCGGCCTCGACCGTAAGACGCACCTGCTGGCCCTGGAGGGCGTGGGCCGGCGGCCGTAGAACGGTTCCCCCGGACCTCGGCCGCGGTTCCGCCGCTGCCGTCCACGAGACCGGCCCCGCTCCGGAATTCCTCCACCGGCTCCGCCACTTCTCGGTGGTGCCGGCGGCCCCGGGGAGTGCGAGCCCCGCGGCGGGACACCGCGGGGCGGTCCCCGTGCGGGAGCCGATCGCCAGGGGCCCGAAGGTGTGACGATGCGTTAGCTCCTCGGCGTGTCCTGGGAAGTCATCGAAGGCTTCCCGGTTCCGTGTCCCCGGGACCGCCGCTGAGGAGAGGGCGCGTCCATATGATCAATCTGGCCCGTGCGACGGTAACCCTGGGTCGCTGCCTGGCCGTTCTGGCCCTCACGCTGGTCTCGACCGCGGCCACCCTTCCGGGCACGGCCGACCGGGCCGAGACCGCCCCGCAGTGGGCCGGTACTTGGGAGGCGGCCCCCTCGGGGACCACGTCCTCCCTGCCCGGCGCGTCGATCCGCAATGTCGTGCACATCAGCGTCGGCGGCGTCGCCACCCGCGTCCGGCTGTCCAACCGCCTCGGCAGCGCCCCGCTCCGACTCGATGCCGTCACCGTCGCGTTGCGGCGGCCCGACGGGCCCACGGGGGCGGACGCCGTACCGGGATCCCTGCGCGCCGCCACCTTCGACGGCGCCACCTCGGTGACCGTCCCCGCGGGCCAGGACCGCGTCACCGACCTCGTGCCCCTCGGTGCCCCGGCGGACTGCGACCTCCTCGTCACCGTGCACACGCCCGCCGACTCGGGGCCTGCGACCTTCCACCACACCGCCCTGCAGACCAACTACGTGGCCAAGGGGGGCAACCGGGCCGCCGACACCGACGGCGCCGCGTACACCTCCACCGTCTCCAGCTGGTACTACGTGACCGGGGTCGACGTCCTGCGCCCGGCGGGTGCCACAAGTCTGGTGGCCTTCGGGGACTCCCTCACCGACGGCACCGGATCCTCGTACGGCGCCAACCACCGCTGGCCCGACCTGCTGTCGGAGCGGCTGCGCACCCTGCCCGCGAGCCGCAGGCCCGGCGTCCTGAACGCGGGCATCGCCGGCAACCGCCTCCTCCTCGACGGAGCAGGACCGAACGCCCTCGCACGCCTGGACGCGGATGTCGTCAGCCGTGCCGCGGTCCGCACGCTGGTCGTCCTGGAGGGCGTCAACGACATCAAGGGCAAGCCGCCCCAGACCGATCCGGGTGCCTATGCGAGCGCGTACCGCCGGATCGTGGACCATGCCCACGCCCACGGCATCCGTGTCATCGGCGCCACTCTCACCCCGTTCGGAGGCCACCCGAGCTGGTCGCCGGCCCGTGAGGAACTGCGACTCGAGATCAACGCCCTCATCCGCAACGGCCTCTTCGACGAGGTCGCGGACTTCGACGCCGCCGTACGCGACCCGGCGCGCCCCGAGCGGATCAGACCGGCCTACGACCCCGGCGACCACCTTCACTTCGACGACGCGGGCATGCGGGCGCTCGCCGCCGCGATCGACCTGACGTCCGTCGTGCACTGACGCACTGTCAGGCGGGCAAGCCCCAGCGGGGGGCCTGCCCGTTGGGCTCGACCGGCGCGATCGTGAGGTCGGGGCGGTCGCCCTTCGCCGTGATCAATGCCGACTCGCCCCTGCGCAGCGCTATGCGAAGGGTGCCCTCGTCCACGGTCTCGTGGTGCAGCCTCCGCCCGCGGCCGTCCCGCACCTCGATCGCACCCGGGACGGAGTGCCGTACGACGCACGGTGCGCCCGCCTCGCTGACGAGCCGCACCCAGCTTGTCACCCCGCCGCGGCGGACGGCGGAGAGCAGGAAGGCCCCCTGGGTGCGGAAGTCGTGCACGGTCAGGTCCGCCCACGCGGCGGGCAGCGCGGGGAACACACGGACGACCCCGCCCCAGGACTGGCAGACCATGTCGTGCAGGGACTGGGACGCCGAGAGAGGGGTCTCGATGACCGGCCCGGACTCCTTGTACATGGTGTTGGGCTGGATGAATCGGGTCATCAGCTCTCCCAGGTACTTCAGCGCGTCCTCGCCCTTGCCGAGCAGCGCGGACATCGAGGCGGCGCCCGTGAACGTGTATCCCTGGAGGGCGCCCTCGAAGCCGACCCAGTGCGCCAGCGACTTCTCGATGAGGGCGCGCTCGTCAGCGGTGCGCCCCGTGAGCTCGTACAACGGATAGACCGAGAGCAGATGCGAGTAGTGGCGGTGGGACTTGGCGAACGGGATGTCCGCGCCGATCATGAAGCCGTTCTCGTCGGTGGGGTAGGGCACCCGTTTGGCCAGCACCTCACGCCAGCGCGGGGCCAGTTCGTCTTTCACCCCGAGCAGGTCCGCCGACTCCAGCAGGGTCCGGCAGCCCCAGGTGAGCAGCATGAGGTCGTAGTTGCAGTCGCGCGTGTCACCGCCGTACTCCGGCGAGAAGGTGGCCGGCAGGTGCAGCTTGCCGTCCGGACCCGGCTCCAGGAAGTGCAGGTAGTAGGTGACGGCCTTGCGGAGCAGCGGATAGAGGACGTCGCGGAGGATCGACTCGTCCATGGTGTGGCGGTAGCTGAGCCAGACGTTGTGCAGCGCCCAGGTGAGGTTGCCGACCTCGGGGGTCGGCGGGTCCTGGCCGGGGATGCCGACGCCGTAGCCCGTGAGGGTGCCCGCCGCGCCGTTTATGAGGTGCGGGTCCGTGGTGCGCGGGATACCGAGCGAGTCGGCTCGGTAAGCGGGCGCCATCTCGGTGGACAGATTGTCGCGGAACTCGCCGAGCGCCCGTGTCACAGCGTCCAGTTCGAGGTGGTTGGATCCGTGGATCAGCCAGTACTCCAGCTGGACGTTGAGGTTCCACCAGGTGTTGGGCCACGGCGTGGACTCGAGCCAGGGACCGCTCGTCGCCATCACGGGCGCGTCGCGCCGGGCCGCGGAGGCGACTTTGTAGAGCTGGATCCAGTAGAAGCGCTGGATGCGTGCATCGGGCAGGGAGAGAAAGCTCCTGCGGTAGTAGGCGTGCCACCAGGCGCGGTGGGTCGCCGCCAGGGTGTCGTACGGCAGCAAGGACTCGCCGCGGATGGTGGAGAGCGCTCGCCGCAGTGCCGTGGACTTCGGGTACGAGTGCGCGACGTTTACGTACAGGGTGCGTTGCCCACCTCGGTCGGTCTCCCGCCAGGCCGTCACGTGCTGTCCGCCCGTGAGCACTGGCTGCACTGAGGCGGACACGCCGTCGTGGTCGCCGACCTCGGCGGGAGGGTTGCCGCGGTAGCCGTCGGGCAGCGGTTTGAAGTCGGCGCGCGGGCTGATCGCGTCGGCCGGGTGGAAGACCCAGCGGAAATCGCGCTCGCCCGCCGTGGGTGTGACCTCCACGGCGAGCAGCGAGCGGGAGGTGTGCACCAGGGCCCGGATCGCGAGCCTGCCGCGGTCCGTGGTGAGGGAGCCGGTCAGTTCGGCGTCGTGGAGCCCCAGCCGCCAGTCCACGGCGGTGATCGTGCCCACCGGCTCCAGGGTGAAGTAGCCGATCGGCAACCGCGCGAGCCCGAACAACGATCCGTACTCGGGGCGGTGGTCCTGCACCTCGGAGTGCTGGACGTTGAAGCGGACGGCGGCCTGCTCGCGGCCGGGCTCGGCGTAGATGCCCGATCCGAGGAAGCCGTTGCCCAGGTACGGTCCCTCGTACCAAGTGGACGGCATCCGCTGCCAGACGAGGTCGGCGTCGTCGAGGACGGCGCCCCAGGGGTCCGAGGCGCTGCCGGTGCGATCGGCCGCCGAAGCCTGCGCGGGCAGGCCTCCCGTGAGCAGCGCACCGCCGAGGGCGGATCCGGTGGCGATGACGGTTCGTCTGGTCGGACTGGACACGGTGCCTCCAGGCGGCTCGGTATTCATCGGAGCTATCCCGCGAGGCAACGTATGGATGGGGTATCAGATCGTCAATAGGGGGAGAGAGATCCGATGTGTCGCTTGTCCAGTCAGTGTCGGGTCAGTGCCGCGCCACCCAGCCGCGCTCGTACGCGTGCCAGCCCAGCTGGAGCCGGGTCGTCACACCGGTCAGCTCCATCAGCCGTTTCACCCGGCGCTGCACCGTCCTCAGGCCCAGGTCGAGCTGCTTGGCGACGCTGGCGTCCGTCAGCCCCGCGAGCAGCAGGGACAGGACCTCGAGGTCGGTGCTGTCGGGGCCGTCGGGCCCCTGCTCGATGACGCCGGACACCCCGAGCCGCAGCGGAAGCGCCTCCCGCCACACCGACTCGAACAGGCCCGACAGCAGCTCGAGCAGCCCGCTCGCATGCACCACCAGGGCCGCCGGTTCGGTGCCCCGCGAGGTCAGCGGCACCATCGCCAGCGACCGGTCGGCGACCACCAGCTTGGTCGGCACCGTGTCGACGACACGCACCTGTTCGTCGCGGGCGAGGGCGGCCGTCAGCTCGGTGATGCCGTCGGGCCGGTCGAGCACCGCCCGCTCCACCACCACCCGGTAGCGCACACCGCGGCCCGCGGCCTGCTCCTCCGCGTCGTTCTCCACTCCCGACACGGCGACCGGATTTCCGGTGACCAGCGCGCAGACCTCCTCGGCCGCACCGAGCTGGAGCTGGAGGAACCGCTGTCCGACCCCGGCCGCGCCGCTCACCACCTCGACGAGGTCGTGCACGGCGGGCTCGGCCGCCGCCGCGCGGTACTCCTCGGCGAGCAGCGCGGCCGCCAGCTCCGCCTTGTCCAGCTCGTGTCGTTGCTGGGTCAGCAGCGCGCCGAGCGCGACCCCCGGTGGCGCCGCGACCCATCGGCCGGGCCGGGCCGTCGACTGGGCCGCGAGTCCGTGCCGTTCCAGCCGGCGCAGGGCGTGCTCGGTGTCGTGCTCGCCGAGCGACAGCCGCCGTGCGAGATCGGGCACCTCGGCGGCGCCCACGGACACCAGTGCCCGGTACGCCGACTCGTGCGTCTCGTCCAGACCTATCGCAGCCAGCATCAACCGTCGCCCTCCCGAGGAGCAGTCCCGCGCTGTGTGCCGTGGCGGAAAACAGCCACGGCACAAACCCGCCTCAGGACATCATCGCCGTACCCCCGGTCTCTCTGCCAAGGTGACGCCACCGCAGTCGCGACTGCCGCCCGCGACACCGTCCGCGGGCTGCTCGGCCTGCGCCGACGCGGGCGGCGGGCCCAAGGTCGTGACGGGGTGCCGGAGGCGTGCCGGTCCCTGTCACCGCGGTGCCGCCGGACGATCCCCCTGTGGGGGGTGGGATCGTCCGGCGGCCCGCCCCCCGATGGCTGGTTCGCACCGTCGTTCGAGGTGTCGTCCTCCGTGTGGACCGGGCGCGGTCGTGTGGCCGGAATTTCCGGATGCCCCGTTTTCCCGGGCCCCGTGCGGTGGACAATCGGGAGCATGAGCCAGCAGGGGGAGAGGCCCACCGGTCATGAGGACGACTGGTGGGGGCAGTTGTACGACGACTCCACCGGGGACACGGGACCGGCCGTCGCGGGCGACAGTCTCGACGACCGCTTCGCCTCCGCCGCGGGAACGGTGGGGGAGGGCAGCGGCGGGCACGGAACCGGGGCGCAGCTCCCACCCGCGTCGGCGCCGCTCGTGCCGGAGCAGCGCCCGGCGGGACCGGAGCCCGGCGACTTCGCGCCGGGAGCGGACGCCGCCTGGCCGGCAGGCTCCCCTCCGATGCGGCGGGACGAGCGCGGTTTCGGGGCGCCGGCCCGCGGTCCGGCGCCGTGGGATCCTCCGTCCACCCGGCCGACGGGCCCCGTGACCTTCCCGTCCGGGCCCCGGCCACCGGGATTTCCGGCCCCGCCGCCGGACGCTGCCGCCGCGGCGGAGCCCGCGGCGGTCCCGGGTTCCCGTCGGCCCACCGACGTGCCCGCCCGGCCGACCGAGGCGCCACCGCCCTTGGTCCCGCCGTTCGAGGCCGCCGCGTCCGACGGCGCGCCCCCGCCCCGGCCCGGGACGGCCGATGCGGCGTCCCCGGCCGCCCGGACCCGCACCTCGCCCGCGGTCGACTACGTCGGCTCCGGGCCGCCCACCTACGACGCCGAGCCCACCGCGCTTCCGCTCGCCGACCCGGACGACCTCGACGACCTGGTCGCCGACACGGTGCTGGACGGGGCGCGGTACGGGACCTGGGCCCTGCGCGCCGTCTCGGCGCGCGGGGACTCCGCGCGCTTCCGCGGCGAACCGCGCCGGGACGCCCTGCTGACCGCGCGTTTCGGCACCGGCGACCAGGCGCTCGTCCTCGTCGCCATGGCGACCGGCGCGCGGGCCACTCCGGGGGCGCACCGGGCTGCCACCGAGGTGTGCCACTGGATCGGCCGCGCCGTCGGGCGCAGTTACCTCCGCCTGGGCGAGGACATCCGGGCGGCACGCCGCGGCGACCTGAAATCGGGGCTCCAGCGGCTCACCGACCGCAGCCTCGGCAAACTCCGGGCCGGCGCCGCCGAGCAGGGCGTCGACCCCGACGACTACACCGCCACCCTGCGCTGTCTGCTGCTGCCGGCCGACCCCGACTGCCGTACGCGGGTCTTCTTCGGCGTCGGCGCGGGCGGTCTGTTCCGGCTGCGGGACGGTGAGTGGCAGGACATCGAGCCGCGTGCCGCCGAGGCGGTGGGCGAGGCGGTGGTCGGGTTCGGCTCACTGCCGTCCGAGACCCCCGAGGGTGACCGGCTCACCATGGATCTGGGGATCACGACGCCGCCGAGCCCGTACGAACCGGCTCCGGAACCGCCCCGCGATCCCTTCCGCTTCCGCGCTTCGATCGCCCGGCCGGGTGACATTCTGCTGCTGTGCACGGGTGGTCTCGCCGATCCGCTGCGCGGCGAGCCCCGGCTCGCCGAGCTCCTCACCGACCGCTGGTCGGCCGGGGAACCGCCGGGTCTCGCCGCCTTCCTCGCCGACACGCTGATCAGGGTCAAGGGCTATGCCGACGACCGTACGGCTGCGGCCGTTTGGGAGGCGTGATGGACGTCCCTGTGGATTGATGGACCCTAGGCAACCGAAAGGGTGCGTGGGTTCCATGGCCAAGCAGAACGTCGCGGACCAGTTCGTGGACATACTCGCCCGGGCAGGCGTCAAGCGTCTGTACGGAGTGGTCGGAGACAGCCTCAACCCGATCGTGGACGCCGTCCGCCGCAATGCAGCCCTCGACTGGGTGCATGTGCGGCACGAAGAGACCGCGGCTTTCGCGGCGGGCGCCGAGGCCCAGATAACCGGGAGGCTGGCGGCCTGCGCAGGTTCCTGCGGTCCCGGCAACCTCCACCTCGTCAACGGCCTCTACGACGCCCATCGCTCCATGGCCCCCGTGCTCGCGCTCGCCTCGCACATACCGTCCGGCGAGATAGGTCTCGGCTACTTCCAGGAGACCCATCCGGACCGGTTGTTCCAGGAGTGCTCGCACTACTGCGAGCTGATATCCAACCCGAAGCAGATGCCACGGCTGCTACAGACGGCCATCCAGAACGCGATCGGCCGCAGCGGTGTGAGCGTCGTCGCACTTCCCGGCGACATCGCCGACCAGCCCGCGCCCGACAAGCCCGTCCAGACCGCCCTCGTCACCGCCCGGCCCACGGTCCGCCCGAGTGACGCCGAGATCGACAAGCTCGTGGCGATGATCGACGAGGCGGAGCGGGTCACCCTCTTCTGCGGCAGCGGCACCGCGGGCGCCCACGCCGAGGTCATGGAGCTCGCCGGGAAGATCAAGTCCCCGGTGGGCCACGCCCTGCGGGGCAAGGAATGGATCCAGTACGACAACCCGTTTGATGTAGGCATGAGCGGCCTTCTGGGCTACGGCGCCGCGTACGAGGCCACCCACGAGTGCGATCTGCTGATCCTCCTGGGCACCGACTTCCCCTACAACGCCTTTCTTCCGGACGATGTGACGATCGCCCAGGTCGACGTGCGCCCGGAGAACCTGGGCCGTCGCTCCAAGCTCGACCTCGCGGTGTGGGGCGATGTCAAGGAGACCCTGCGGTGTCTGACTCCGCGGCTGCGGCCCAAGCAGAACCGGCGCTTCCTCGACAAGATGCTGAAGAAGCACGCGGACGCGCTCGAGGGCGTGGTCAAGGCGTACACCCGCAAGGTGGACAAGCACGTCCCGATCCACCCCGAGTACGTGGCGTCGGTGCTCGACGAGCTGGCCGATCCCGAGGCGGTCTTCACCGTCGACACGGGGATGTGCAACGTCTGGGCGGCCCGATACATATCCCCCAACGGTCGCCGGCGGATCATCGGCTCCTTCTCCCACGGTTCGATGGCGAACGCGCTGCCGATGGCGATCGGCGCGCAGTTCACCGACCGGAACCGCCAGGTCGTGTCGATCTCGGGCGACGGCGGGTTCTCCATGCTGATGGGGGACTTCCTCACCCTGGTGCAGCTCGACCTTCCGGTGAAGGTCGTCCTGTTCAACAACTCCTCCCTGGGCATGGTGGAGCTGGAGATGATGGTGGCGGGACTGCCCTCCTACGGCACCGCCAACCAGAATCCCGATTTCGCGGCCGTGGCCCGTGCGTGCGGGGCGTACGGCATACGGGTCGAAAAACCCAAGCAGCTTCCGGGCGCGCTCAAGGACGCCTTCCGGCACAAGGGACCCGCCCTGGTCGACATCGTCACCGACCCGAACGCACTGTCGATCCCACCCAGGATCAGCCGGGAGATGGTGACGGGCTTCGCGCTCTCCGCCTCGAAGGTCGTGCTGGACGGGGGAGTCGGCCGTATGGTCCAGATGGCACGCTCCAACCTGCGCAACGTGCCCAGGCCCTAGCGGGGGGAGAGAGCCCCGCGCAAAAGACCGGGAACCCCGGCCCGATTCCGGCGGGCCGGGGTTCTCGTTCTCTACCTTCAGAGGGACCTTTGATCCTCAGGATCACCTGCCCCCGTTGTTACCTCCGTAGTTTCCGTTGTCGTTTCCTTCGTCTCCCTTCCCGTAGCTGTTGCCGCCGCCACCGCCGCCACCGCTGTGCTCTTCCTTCTCCTCCACGAAGCGCTCGACGTGGCGCTTGATCACGCGGAAGCTGGCCACCACGCCGTGCTTGACCTTCACACCGCCCTTGAAGTGGCGGGGGAACAGCCCGTTCGAGGAGCTGTGGGGGCCGACGGTGGCGAGAGGAGCACCGTTGTCGCAGGTAGCGCCGTTGAAGACCTCGACGACGTTCCTGCTCTCGTTCCGGACGTTGATGGTCTTGGCGCCGAGGCCACTGACCACGGTGATGCAGCCGTCGGGCACTCCGGCGAACTCGCGCTCGTTGACGGAGATCCGGCCGAACCGGCGACCATCGTCGTCGCCACGGCCGCAGCGGCGGCCGCCGCCACCACCGTCGCCGAAGTCGTCGTCGTCGAAGTTGCCGAAGCCCTCGTCCTCCTCGCACCGGGTGACCTTGCGGTAGCTCTTGCCGCCGCCGCCGCCGCCCCCGCCGCCGTTGCCGTAGGAGTTGTTGTCGTTGTTGTTGTTGCCGTTGTTGTTGTTGTTGTTGCCGTTGCCGCCATTGCTGCCGTCCGGCACTGCGGCCGGGGCAGCGGCCGGCGCTGCGGCGGCACGCTGGGCCATCGGGGCCGCCTGCGGCTCGGAAGCCGCGGAGGCGTACGTGATACCCGTGGCCACCAGGGCCGCGGCGGCCGCGGCTGCGGCCGTTACAGCGGTGGAACGCGTTGCCATGTCACTTCTCCTGTCTCTGAGACGCCGGCTTCACGCCGACGAGATTGAACGTACTAATGATCTCCTTATCCGTCATGTCGGACATGCGGACAATATTAAGAACAACACGTTTGGAGTAAGTTGGGCGCTGACGCCCTGTCACCCCGGTCCGCGTGCCCTGTCTATATGTCGACCCGACCGGGGGCGACCGCTGACGGCGTACGGCCGTATCGGCAGCCCGGAGTCGGCTGAAGGGCTTCAGCGGCAGCGGTCCCGTGGCCCCGACTGCGCCGGCGGCGACCGGGCGCACGGCCGTGTGTTCCTGAGGAGCCGGGCGTGTCGTGCGGCGGCACCAGGTCCCTACGGTGAGTGGGAGCCGGCTCAAGGGCGCTCGGGGCGCATTCGCGCAGGGGTCATATGACCCAGTGCGTACGGTAGTTGACGATTCGACATGACTGCCGACCCGCCGGTGGGGCATGGATCCCGTGGACGTGTTCGAGCGGGGGATTCGACATCCACGTACCGGCGGGGGTCATGGACAGGCGAACGCGAGACGGCGGTCCCGTGGTGATCGGGTCGTCGTCGGTGAAGCAGGCTGAGGAAGCGACCGACACGACGACGGACCGATCAGTGAGCCCACAGCTCAGACGTTGTCTGGGACAGGCCGACCTGCGGGCGGTGCCCGAGGCGCGCAGGGCGTTGCGGGAGATGCTGGTGCACTGGGGGAGGCCGGGACGATCCGAGACGGCCGAACTGCTCACCAGCGAGCTGGTGACCAACGCAATCATTCACACCGACCGCGACGCGGTCCTGACGGCGACCGTTTCTCCGGGCCGACTCCGCGTGGAGGTAAGGGACTTCGTGGGGCGCAGACCGAGGCCGCGACGGCCGGACGACGGCGACGGCACACACGGCCGGGGTCTGATCCTCGTGCAGTCCCTCTCGGACGCGTGGGGAGTGCGGGCGCACGGGGTGGGCAAGGCGGTGTGGTTCGAACTGGACGGCGAGGCGTCCTGACGCACTGATGGGGGGCGCGGCAGCGTGCCGCGCCCCCCATCCAGTGAGTGATACGCCCGGACTCAGCCGAACTGCTGCTCGAGGTCCTTGAGCTTGCGCTCAAGGGAGTCGAGCCGGGGCAGGGCCATGGTGTCGTCCTCGGCGGTGAGGTCGACCGTGATCGGGTCGGCGGAGGAGCTCCGGACGGGCTCGAGCGAGGGGCGGGTGCGGGAGGGCAGTTCACCGGATATGGCAGGCTCCGAAGTGACCGGTGCGGTCGCCCGCTCGACGGTCGGCATCTCGACCTGGCGTCCGCCGTTGCCGCCCGTCAGCGCGCGGTGGCCGCGGCTGAGCGCCTTGAGCTGTGCGCGCTCGACCCGCTGCTGTTCGCGTCGCCGCGCCTTGTTGTGCTCCTTCTGGCGCCGGTCCTCGCGGACCTCCTCGACGGCCTCGTCCAGGCTGCGCACACCCTCCAGGAGCATCAGCGACCAGGCCTTGTACGTCTCGATCGGCGCCCGCATCCAGCGGACGATACGGATCTGGGGCAGCGGGCGCGGCACGAGGCCCTGCTCGCGAAGGGCGGCGCGGCGGGTCTGCTTCAGTGCGCGGTCGAAGAGCACCGCCGCCGACAGCGACATGCCGGCGAAGAACTGAGGGGCACCCGCGTGATCGATGCCCCGGGGTGCGTGCACCCAGTTGAACCAGGCGGAGGCACCGGCGAACGCCCACACCAGGATTCGGGAACCGAGCGCCGCGTCGCCGTGGCTGGCCTCGCGCACCGCGAGCACCGAGCAGAACATGGCGGCGCCGTCCAGGCCGAAGGGGACCAGATACTCCCAGCCGTCGGTCAGCCCGAGGTTCTGCTGGCCGAAGCCGACCAGGCCGTGGAAGGAAAGCGCCGCGGCGACCGCCGCACAGCAGAAGAGAAGGACGTAGGAGGCCGTGGCGTACATGGTCTCCTTGCGCCTGCGGCGCTCCTCGCTGCGCTCCCACGAGTCGTCCGAACTCGTGCTCTCCTTGGACCGCTTGCCGCGCGCGAGCACCGCAACCGCCGCCAGCACGCCCAGGAGCAGTACGGCGCCCGGAAGCAGCCAGTTCAGCGATATGTCGGTCAGTCTCATCAGGGGTCCCTTGCATTGGGATAGGGCGTATCGCCCGCCATGGTGGCCCAATCCCGACGGCCCTCAGGGGGTTTCGGGGCAAGAGGCCGCCAAGGAGGTGCAAGGGGGATGCCCGGGGCGGCGTTCTGCTCGAACTGCCGCTTGAGGGGCGGGAGTTGAGTTCGAATAAGACTACCCGGACGGATGGATCCACGGAAAGTTCCCGCGACGCGTGAGGAAGTTGTGAAACAACCGTGATCCGGGTGGGTCCCATTCGGTGTGGATCTTACGCCACGGGTTCCGCGGCCCGTCGCCGCCTCCCCTGAGCGCACGTCAACCCGCCGCGCCCGCCGTCAGTTTGACCACACGCTCGGCGTCGCAGATGCGCGGGCAGGTGTCGCAGGTGTCCTCGGGGCGCAGCGTGTAGAACATGCAGCAGCTCACCCGGTCCCGAGTGGGCAGCGACTCACCGTTCGGGCCCGTCAGTTCGCGGAACCCGGCCGAGCCCGCGTAGGGCATCGTGCCGCCCGGCATGAGCAACTCCAGTTCGCGCCGCGCCCGCGGCTCCTCGCCGAGCAGTTGGGCCACGTACATGAGTCCGTCGACTACCTCGTCCGTCGCCGTGCCCCACAGTGCACGCCCCCGCCGCCGCATGCGCGGCCCGAATCCGGCGAGCACCGGGCCCAGGTGCTCGGCCACGGCCTCCCGGACCTCGGCCCGCAACGCCTCCTCGTCCGCCACGACCCGGGCACCGGGCAGATCCGCGGCGGGATCGCCCGGAAGGCAGGCGAAAGCGCCGGTGCGCACCGCCATGCGGCCCAGGGAGCGCTGGAACGCGACGTGGTCCACGGGGAAGCGCGGCACGCGCCGCTGGAGGAACCAGGGGAGGGTGATCAGCAGACAGGCGGGCCACGCGTACCGGTGCAGTCCGAAGCTCGCCACGACATCGGGGCGGGCCCGCCGTCCGTAGTCGCGCACCACCTGGGCCTCGTCCCAGGCCAGGAACGCGTCCAGCACGGCACCGCCCGCCGCGAGCCCGGCGACGGGTGCCCAGCCGTCGCCCTCCGGAGCGGGCTCCTCGCGTCCGAGTTCCGTCACGGTCAGCATCGGGAGCACCTCGGTGAGCCGGGTGTACGCCGCCGTGACGACGGACGCGGGCGAGGCGGAGAGGGGCATGCGGGCACCGCCGTTCCGGACGCGTTGATAGGTAAGGCTCACCTTAGCGGAGACGGTCGGGGCTTGAACCGGAGCGTAAGGTGCCTAAGGTGCTTTACGAGTGGTGAACGGTCCCGAGGACAGTTCCGCACCCGTCCAGCACCACCAGAACCGGAGGAGGAGCCGTGGAGCAGGCCCGTTCCCGCCGTGCGGAGGTCTCGGCCGAGACGGGGACCGCGGACGTCCGTGCGCAGGCCGCTCCCATGCCTTCGCAGTTCCGGTCGGCGGACGAGGTGCGTGAGCGGTGCGAGAGCGCCGACCGGGCCCGGGGTGAGCACACTCACAGCGAGGTGCCGATCCCGAGGCCGCGCGTTGCCGACCGCCCGCACGGCGACGAGGGGTCCCGAGCGGGTGAGGAAGCGCCCCGCGAGGCGCCGGCCGGGAGCGGGCGGCATGTCGTGCAGCGGGCCTCGGTGCGCCGGCAGATCCTCGACGCCCTGCGCACCGCGCTGGTGGCGGGGGAGCTGACGCCCGGAGAGGTCTACTCGGCGCCCGTGCTCGGCGAGCGCTTCGGGGTGTCCGCCACCCCCGTGCGCGAGGCGATGCAGCAACTCGCCCTGGAGGGTGCCGTCGAGGTCGTGCCCAACCGTGGTTTCCGCGTCGTCGTGCGCGGTGCCCGTGAGCTCGCCGAGCTCGCCGAGATCCGGGCGCTGATCGAGGTTCCGGTCGTGCTGCGGCTCGCCCGCACGGTCCCCGGGGAACGCTGGGCGGAGCTGCGCCCGCTCGCCGAGGCGAGCGTCCGGGCCGCGTCGTCCGGGTGCCGGGCGACGTACGCCGAGTCCGACCGTGCCTTCCATCGCGCGGTGCTCGCCCTCGCCGGCAACGAACAGCTGCTGCGGATCGCGGAGGACCTGCACCGCCGCGCGCAGTGGCCGCTCCTCGGCGGATCCGCCGCGCGCGGCCGCGCCGACCTGATCGCCGACGCCGCCGAGCACTCGACGCTGCTGGACGCGCTGATCGCGCAGGACCTGACGGTGGTGCAGTCCCTGGTGCGGGGGCACTCCACAGGGACGCCCTGACCCGCACGGCGTGCGCGTCGGTCCGCCGCGGCGGACCGACGACAACGCGGCAGCTGCGCGTGCCACGCCCCGCGACGCCGACATGATCCAAGCGCCAGGCCCTAGTCGACGTCCGGTCCGGTTTCCGGCTTCACCGACGCCAGCTGCCGGGCGAGCCAGGTCGGTACGCCACCCAGCAGCCGGAACAGCCGGCCCGCCTCGGCCCGCAGCCGGGAGGCCTCCGGCTCGCTCTCGGTGTCCGCGAGCGAGGCCAGCGCCGGCGCCGTGCCCACCAGGTAGCCCAGCTCCTCGCGGATCCGCAGCGATTCGGCGAAGCCGTGCCGGGCCTCGGCCACCTCGCCGTCGCGCAGGGCGAGTCCCGCCAGATGGCGCCAGGTGAAGGAGAGCAGCAGCGGGTCGCCGTACGCCGAGGCGCTCGCATGGGCGCGGCGGTAGGCGGCCTGCGCCGCCTGCGGGGAGCGGGCGAGGTTCTCGGCGATGAGGCCGCGCCGGAAGTCCAGCAGGGCCCGGCCCTGGGCGCCCGGCGGGATCAGCGCGGCGGCCCGGCCCAGAGCGGCACGTGCCTCGTCCGCCCGGTCCCGGACGCCGTGCAGCGTGGCCGCGTAGGCCAGTTGGCCGCGCTCGCACGCGGCGGCGCCCCGTTCCTCGTCGCTGTGGGCCTGCGCCTCGGCCGTGCGCAGCGCGTCCTCGGCGTCCTCCCAGCCCTGCTCCGTGTACAGGCACCGTTCGACGAGCAACGAGGCCCGCTGGAGCGAGGCCTGTGCCGTCTGCGCCTGCAGAAGGGCTGCCGCGTCGGCCCAGCAGGCGCGTGAGCGCAGCCGCCATACCGCGGTCTGGAGTGGATCGTCACCAGCGGTCGTTCCGGTACCAGACATGGCGGTATGCGCCACGTTGCCCTCCCCGAGCGCGCCATCGAGCTGTTGAGTGGTGGCCGCATTCCAGCACCAATCGCGGCGCCGGGCCAAGGGGGCGGGTGAAGGATTTCACAAAGTCGTGGGACAGAGCGGCACTCGGGACCGCCTTCCGCACCGCGCCGATGACCTCAACTCATGCGCAATGCCAGGAAGAAATCGAGCTTGTCCTCGAGGCGCGAGAGGTCACGACTCGTCAACTGCTCGATACGCCCGACCCGATAGCGCAGCGTGTTGACGTGCAGGTGCAGCCGGGTCGCGCAGCGGGTCCAGGAGCCGTCGCACTCCAGGAACGCCTCCAGGGTGGGGATCAGCTCGGCGCGGTGCCTGCGGTCGTAGTCGCGCAGCGGGTCCAGAAGGCGGGCGGTGAAGGCACGGCGCACGTCGTCCGGGACGAACGGCAGCAGGAGCACGTGCGAGGCCAGCTCCTGGTGCCCTGCGGCGCTGACCCGGCCCGTCCGGGCCGCGGCGACCCGGCGGGCGTGCCTCGCCTCCTCCAGGGCGCCGCGCAGCCCCTCGGCGGAATGCACGGTCGCGCTGACACCCAGCGTGAGCCGGCCGTCGCCGTCGAGACCGGCGGACAGCGGGTCCCGTACGGCCTCCAGGAGGGCGTCGGCGAGGATGCCCGGCTCGGCGCCTTCGTGCTCGGAGGAGACCGCCGGCAGGGGGACGAGCGCGATGGCCTCGTCACCCGTGTGGGCCACCGCGATCCGGTCGGCCTGCTCGGGAGCGTTCGCCTGGAGGTGCTCCCGGCCCGAAATGCCGGCGGGGAGGTCGACCAGGATCTCCTCGAGCAGCGCCTGTGCGACCGGGCCGCTCTCGACGTCCCCCTCGTCCCACTCGACCCGGGCGACGACCACCTGCCAGTGCGGGGCCGTTCCGAGGCCGGGCAGGAGCACGGGTGCGGCGACCCGGAGCCTGGCCGCGATCTCGGCGGGCGCGGCCCCCGTCTGCACCAGCTCGAGGACCTCCTGGGCGAGCCGCCGCCGCACCGTGCGCGCCGCGTCCCGCCGGTCCCGTTCGACCGCGATCAGCTGGGTGACGCCCTGCAGCAGGTCGAGCCGTTCCTCGGCCCATTCGGCGGCGTCCGCCTCGACGGCGAGCAGCCAGTCGGAGAGCACCGTCTCGCGCACGTCCCGTGCAGCCTGGCCGGTGCGTTCCGTTTCGGCCACCGCGGGGCGGTGGCCCCAGTTGCGGATCGGGAAGAGCGAGTACGTCGTCGTGCCGACCGTCACCCGGTGCGGTCCGCGGCGGCCGGTGCGCACCGCCGCCAGATGCTCGGCGGCCAGCCGGGCGCGCACGTCCGGCGCGAGCCCAGGGGTCGGGCCGGCGACCGGGCGGCCGGTGGGGGAGAGCACCCAGGCGCGCAGGTCCAGGTCGGAGCCGAGCAGGTCGAGCACGACGTCCGGGCCGCCGCCCGCCGGGCCCGAGGTCATCATCCGCCGGTGCCGGTCCACCACGGCCGCCAGGTCCCCGGCCCGCTCACCGGAGACCTGGCGCACGACGTGCTCGGTGATGGTGGCGAACGCCACCGACTCGTGGACGGCGAACAGCGGCAGCCGGTGCCGGACGCAGGCCACGACCAGGTCTTCCGGGATGTCGCCCAGCTCGGCCTCACCGGCGGCGAGGCCGGCGACGCCCGCACCTGCGAGGATGCGGACGAACGGCTCGGAGTCGGCGGCATCGTGCCGCCACGCCAGACCCGTGAGGACCAGCTCGCCACCGGAGAGATAGCGGCTCGGGTCCTTGAGATCCGTGGTCATCACACCGCGCACGGTGCGCTCCAGCTCGTCCTCGCCACCCAGCAGCCGCAGGCCCAGCGCGTCGGTGTTCAGCAGTGCGCGCAGCCGCATGTCTCGTCGCCGCCGTTCTTGTCCGGGAATCCACGTTCGATCGGCCGGGGCGCCCGCCCCGGGGTCCCGGAAGCCGGGCTCGCGGTCCCTCCGGCTGTGCGCGGTGTTTCCGGGGGGAACCGGAGAGGTTACTGATGGCCTCCGTTCATATGAATCTACAAGATGGGTTCCCTGGCCAGCCAACTCCTTCATGGTTTCGGTGACTGACCCCGGCGCGGCACGAGCGGTGTACTGGCCTCATTCCGGGTTGACAGCAGCAGACGAGCCGGGCCCGCCGCACCGATCCCGGCTCGATCCGTACGACCCACGAGACGAAGAAGAGAGCCGGTCATGGACTTCCTTCGCCCCGCAAGCTGGGAGGAGGCGCTCGCCGCCAAGGCGGAGCACCCCACCGCCGTGCCCATCGCGGGCGGCACCGATGTGATGGTCGAGATCAACTTCGACCACCGCAGGCCCGAGTACCTGATGGACCTCAACCGCATCGGCGAACTGTACGAGTGGGAGGTCGGCGAGGACAGCGTGCGGCTCGGGGCCTCGGTGCCGTACAGCAGGATCATGGAGCATCTGCGGGCAGAGCTGCCGGGCCTGGCCCTCGCCGCCCACACGGTCGCCTCCCCACAGATCCGCAACCGTGGCGGAGTCGGCGGCAACCTGGGCACCGCCTCCCCGGCCGGTGACGCCCACCCCGCGCTTCTCGCGGCGGGCGCCGAGGTCGAGGCCGAGTCGGTGCGCGGCCGCCGGCGCATCCCGATCGACGCGTTCTACACCGGTGTGAAGCGCAATGCGCTGGCGCCCGACGAACTGATCCGCGCCGTCCACGTCAAGAAGGCCGACGGTCCGCAGCAGTTCTCGAAGGTCGGCACGCGCAACGCGATGGTCATCGCGGTGTGCGCCTTCGGGCTCGCCCTGCACCCCACGACCCGCACCGTGCGCACCGGCATCGGCTCCGCCGCACCGACGCCCGTGCGGGCGAAGGCCGCGGAGGACTTCCTGAACGCGACGCTCGAGGAAGGCGGCTTCTGGGACAACGGCCGGATCATCACTCCGTCGGTCGCCAAGCAGTTCGCGGACCTGTGCTCCGCCGCCTGCAGCCCGATCGACGACGTCCGGGGCACCGCGAGCTACCGCCGGCACGCGGTGGGTGTCATGGCACGCCGCACCCTCACATGGACCTGGGAGTCCTACCGCGGCACCGAAGGCGCCGCTTTCCGGAAGGGGGGAGCCGCGTAATGCGGGTCAACTTCACCGTCAACGGACGCCCGCAGGAAGCGGACGACGTCTGGGAGGGCGAGTCGCTGCTCTACGTGCTGCGCGAGCGCCTCGGGCTTCCGGGCTCCAAGAACGCCTGCGAGCAGGGCGAGTGCGGTTCCTGCACGGTGCGCCTGGACGGACTGCCGGTGTGTTCCTGTCTGGTCGCCGCCGGGCAGGTGGAGGGCCGCGAGGTCGTCACCGTCGAAGGGCTCGCGGACCACGCGAGGCAGCGGGCCTGCGGATCGGACGCGGGCGGTACCTCGCTGGACGAGGCGAAGCAGTGGCAGGCCGAGGGCGCCGACTCGCAGACCGGCGAGGGCGTGGAACTCTCCCCGATCCAGCAGGCGTTCATCGACGCCGGTGCCGTCCAGTGCGGCTTCTGCACCCCGGGTCTGCTCGTGGCGGCCGACGAGATGCTGGAGCACAACCCCGACCCGAGCGACGCGGACATCCGTGAGGCGCTGTCGGGCAATCTGTGCCGCTGCACCGGCTACGAGAAGATCATGGACGCCGTCCGCCTGGCGGCCGCCCGGCAGTCCGAGGGGGTCTGAACATGCCCAACGGCGTTCCCACAAAGATCACGCAGGGCTCCCCGACGAAGGGCGGCATCGGCGAGTCCACGCTGCGTCCCGACGGCATCCTCAAGGTCACCGGGGAGTTCGCCTACTCCTCCGACATGTGGCACGAGGACATGCTGTGGGGGCAGATCCTGCGCTCCACGGTCGCGCACGCCGAGATCGTCTCGATCGACACGGGCGAGGCTCTAGCCACCCCCGGCGTGTACGCCGTCATGACCCATGACGACCTGCCGACCGAGGTGAGGAACTACGGCCTGGAGATCCAGGACACGCCCGTCCTGGCCCACGGCAAGGTCCGCCACCACGGCGAGCCGGTCGCGATCGTCGCCGCCGACCATCCGGAGACCGCGCGGCGCGCCGCCGCGAAGATCCGGGTGGAGTACCGCGAGCTGCCGGTCATCACGGACGAGGCGTCCGCGACGGCCCCGGACGCGCCCCTCGTCCACGAGAACCGCACCGACCACCACATCGGCCATGTGCCGCACCCCAACATCGTCCACCGCCAGCCGATCGTTCGCGGCGACGTGGCCGAGGCCCGCGGGCGGGCCGACGTGATCGTCCGGGGCGAGTACCACTTCGGCATGCAGGACCAGGCCTTCCTGGGCCCCGAGTCGGGACTCGCGGTCCCGGCGGAGGACGGGGGCGTGGACCTGTACGTCGCCACCCAGTGGCTCCATTCCGACCTGCGCCAGATCGCACCCGTCCTCGGCCTGCCGCCGGAGAAGGTGCGGATGACGCTGTCCGGTGTCGGCGGCGCCTTCGGGGGCCGCGAGGACCTGTCGATGCAGATCCACGCTTGTCTGCTCGCACTGCGCACCGGCAAGCCGGTCAAGATCGTCTACAACCGGTTCGAGTCGTTCTTCGGCCATGTCCACCGCCATCCCGCGAAGCTGTACTACGAGCACGGGGCCACCCGTGAGGGGAAGCTGACCCACGTCAAGTGCCGGATCGTGCTCGACGGCGGCGCCTACGCCTCCGCGTCCCCGGCGGTCGTCGGCAACGCCTCCTCGCTGGGTGTCGGCCCGTACGTCGTGGACGACGTCGACATCGAGGCCGTCGCCCTCTACACCAACAACCCGCCCTGCGGCGCCATGCGCGGTTTCGGCGCGGTCCAGGCGTGCTTCGCCTACGAGGCGCAGATGGACAAGGTGGCGAAGGAACTCGGCATGGACCCCGTCGAGTTCAGGCAGCTCAACGCCATGGAGCAGGGCACCCTCATGCCGACCGGACAGCCGGTCGACTCCCCGGCCCCGGTCGCCGAACTCCTGCGCCGTGTCAAGGCGATGCCGATGCCGCCGGAGCGCCAGTGGGAGAGCTCCGAGGGCCCGGACGTACGGCAGCTGCCCGGTGGCCTGTCGAACACCACGCACGGCGAGGGCGTCGTCCGCGGTGTCGGCTACGCGGTCGGCATCAAGAACGTCGGTTTCTCCGAGGGCTTCGACGACTACTCCACCGCCAAGGTGCGCATGGAGGTGATCGCGGGCGAGCCCGTCGCCACCGTGCACACCGCCATGGCGGAGGTCGGCCAGGGCGGCGTCACCGTGCACGCGCAGATCGCCCGCACCGAACTGGGGGTCAGCCGGGTGACCATCCAGCCGGCCGACACGCAGGTCGGGTCGGCCGGTTCGACGTCCGCCTCCCGCCAGACGTATGTCACCGGTGGTGCCGTGAAGCACACCTGCGAACTGGTCCGCGAGGAGGTTCTCGACAAGGGCCGCCGCAAGTTCGGTTCGTACCATCCGGCCTGGGCCACGGCCGAACTGCTGCTGGAGAGCGGGAAGGTGGTCACCGACGCGGGCGAGGTGCTCGCGGACCTCGTGGACGTCCTCGGCGACGAGGCCGTCGAGCTGGAGCGCGAGTGGCGCCACCGCCCCACCGAGCCCTTCGACCTGCGCACCGGACAGGGCAACGGCCATGTCCAGTACTCCTTCGCCGCGCACCGCGCCGTGGTGGAGGTCGACACCGAGCTGGGGCTGGTCAAGGTCGTCGAACTGGCCTGCGCCCAGGACGTCGGCAAGGCACTCAACCCGCTGTCCGTCGCCGGTCAGATCCAGGGCGGTACCACCCAGGGCCTGGGCATCGCGGTCATGGAGGAGATCGTCGTCGACCCGAGGACCGCGAAGGTGAAGAACCCCTCCTTCACCGACTATCTGATCCCCACCATCCTCGACACGCCGACCATCCCGGTCGACGTGCTCGAACTCGCCGACACCAACGCCCCCTACGGGCTGCGCGGTGTCGGCGAGGCTCCGACCCTGTCCTCGACTCCCGCGGTCCTGGCGGCCATTCGCGACGCCACGGGCCTGGAGCTGAACCGGACGCCGGTACGGCCCGAGCACCTCACGGGCACGTGAACCTCCGGCAGCCGGGCAGGTGAACTCCTCCGGGGGACCGTGTCCCCCGGACCCCGATGTTCGTCTCGGGCCGTCCCCCGGGTCGTGCAGATCCCCTGATCCCGTGTCCGTCACGGCGGTTGCACGGGTGCCCCATGAGCCTAGGGAGACCTCAGCATGACCCAGCAGTCCGTGGACTCCAGGACCACGGCCGAGGACGCGGGCGCGGGAACCCGCGTCCCGGCCGGCCGGTCCTGGCTCGACCGTTACTTCCACATATCCCGGCGAGGCTCCACCCTCGCGCGCGAAGTACGCGGCGGCGTCACCACCTTCATGGCGATGGCGTACATCCTGCTGCTCAACCCACTGATCCTGTCGGGCAAGGACGCGGCAGGGGACACGCTCGGCCGTCAGGCGCTCATCACCGCGACCGCGTTCGCCGCCGCCTTCACCACACTTCTGATGGGCTTCGCAGGCAAGGCGCCGCTCGCTCTTGCCGCCGGCCTCTCGGTCTCCGGTGTTCTGTCCTCGCAGGTCGCCCCCCAGATGACATGGCCTCAGGCGATGGGCATGTGCGTGGTGTACGGCGCGGTCATCATGCTTCTGGTCGTCACCGGCCTGCGTGAGATGGTCATGAACGCGATCCCGCCGGCGCTCAAGTACGGCATCACCATGGGCATCGGCCTGTTCATCGCCCTCATCGGCTTCTACAAGTCCGGCTTCGTGCACCAGGGCAAGGCCACCCCGGTGACTCTCGGGCCCGCCGGACAGCTGACCGGATGGCCCGTCCTGCTCTTCGCCGGAACCCTGTTGCTGATCTTCATGCTCCAGGCCCGCAACGTGCCCGGCGCCATACTCATCGGCATCGTCAGCGGCACGGTCGTCGCCTCGGGCCTCAACGCACTGGGTGTCGTCGACGCGGGCTCCTGGGCGAGCGGCGCACCCGAACTGCACGGCAGCGCGATGTCGATGCCGGACTTCTCGCTCTTCGGACACGTCGACTTCGGCGGTTGGGGCGACGTCGGCGCGGTGACCGTCGGCCTCATCGTCTTCACGCTGGTCCTCGCCGGTTTCTTCGACGCGATGGCCACCATCATCGGCGTCGGCACGGAGGCCGGACTCGCCGACGACAAGGGCCGGATGCCGGGTCTGTCCAAGGCGCTGTTCATCGACGGGGCCGGCGGCGCGATCGGCGGTGTGGCGGGCGGCTCCGGGCAGACGGTGTTCATCGAGTCGGCCACGGGCGTCGGCGAGGGAGCCCGCACGGGACTCGCCTCCGTCGTCACCGGGCTGTTCTTCGCGGCCTGTCTGTTCTTCACCCCGCTGACGGCGATCGTCCCCCAGGAGGTGGCCTCGGCCGCCCTGGTGGTCATCGGGGCCATGATGCTGATGAACGCCCGTCATGTGGACTGGTCCGACCGCGCCACCGCGATACCGGTCTTCCTGACCGTGGTCCTGATGCCGTTCACCTACACGATCACCACCGGCGTCGCCGCGGGTGTCGTCTCGTACACCGCCATCAAGGCCGCGCAGGGCAAGGCGCGGGAGATCGGCGCCTTCATGTGGGGGCTGACGGCCGTCTTCCTGATCTACTTCGCCCTCAACCCGATCGAGAGCTGGCTCGGCGTCCACTAGACGCCCCGACCGCCCTTCCGCCCACGTCGTCAAGGAGACCGAGAGATGCTGGACATCGCCGAGGATCTGCACCGGTGGGTCGAGCAGGGTCGCGACTTCGCCGTCGCCACAGTGGTGGCGGTCGGCGGCAGCGGTCCTCGCGGGCCGGGCGCCGCCCTGGCGGTGGACGCCGACGGCACGGCGATCGGCTCGGTTTCCGGCGGCTGTGTGGAGGGCGCGGTCTACGACCTGTGCCTGCAGGCGCTGGAGGACGGCGAGGTGGTCCTGGAGCGTTTCGGCTACAGCGACGAGGACGCCTTCGCCGTCGGGCTGACCTGCGGCGGCGTCATCGACATCCTCGTCACACCGGTGCGGGCGGCCGATGCCGCCCGCCCGGTGCTCGCCGCCGCGCTGGCCGCCGCCGCCCGCGGCGAGGCCGCGGCGGTCGCGCGGATCGTGGGCGGTCCGGCCGACATGCTCGGCAGGGCGCTGCTGATACGCCCGGACGGTGGGTACGAGGGAGGATTCGGCGCCCATCCGGAACTGGACCGCACGGTGGCGGCCGAGGCGGGCGCCTTCCTCGAGGTCGGCCGGACGGGCACCCTGGAGATCGGGGAACAGGGCTCGCGCTGCGGTGCACCGCTCACGGTGCTGGTGGAGTCCTCCGTTCCCCCGCCGCGGATGATCGTGTTCGGCGCGATCGACTTCGCCTCCGCGCTCGTCCGTGTCGGCGTCTTCCTCGGCTACCGCGTCACGGTGTGCGACGCGCGCCCGGTCTTCGCCACCCGCACCCGCTTCCCCGAGGCCGACGAGATCGTCGTCGAGTGGCCGCACCGGTATCTGGAGCGCACGCACGTCGACGGCCGCACCGTCCTGTGCGTGCTGACGCACGACGCCAAGTTCGACGTGCCGTTGCTGCGGCTGGCGCTCGGCCTCCCGGTCGCCTACGTCGGCGCGATGGGCTCGCGCCGTACGCATCTGGACCGCACCGCGCGCCTGCGCGACGTCGGTGTCACCGACCTGGAGCTGGCCCGCCTGCGCTCACCGATCGGTCTCGACCTCGGCGCCCGCACACCGGAGGAGACCGCGCTGTCCATCGCCGCGGAGATCGTCGCGGCCCGGCACGGCGGCAGCGGCGTCTCCCTCACCGGCGCCCACACGCCGATCCACCGCGATACGACGCCGCTCTCCCCGGCGCGGATCGTGTCACTGGCCTGATGGGGGCTCAGACCGGTCTGCGGGCGAGGAGGTAGGCCTGCGGGGTCCGCTCGCCAGGGCCGTCGGCCGCCCGCACGAGCCGGGCGACCTCCTCGAAGCCTGCGCGGACCAGCAGTTCGGAGATCCGCTGCGGCGGATGGCGGTAGACGTCCAGCGCGAGTTCGTGCCCGTAGGCGTGGTCGAGGTGCACACACTCGTCGCCGACCTTGAAGGCCATGAGGAGATGTCCACCGGGAGCGAGCACCCGGTGGAACTCCGCGAAGACCACGGGCAGTTCCCCGGGCGGGGTGTGCACGGTGGAGTACCAGGCGAGAGCCCCGGCCAGCTCGCCGTCCCTCAGGTCGAGGCCGGTCATCGACCCCACCTCGAAGCGGAGGGCGGGGTAGGCCTGCCGGGCGACGGCCACCATCCGCGGTGACAGATCGATCCCGAAGGCGTCCAGCCCCAGCTTCTCCAGATGGGTCGTGATCCGCCCGGTACCGCATCCGAGGTCTCCGACGAGTCCGCCCCCGCCGTCCAGCACCCGCTCCGCGAACACCCCCAACATGGCGCGGTCGAAGGGCATGTTCGCCAGCTCGTCCCGGAGCAACCTGTCGTAGTCCTCGGCCACCCTGTCGTACGAGGCCCGGGTCGCCAGATGGTGCACGGTCTCCGTCATGCTGGTGGACTGTAGACGTCGCCACCGATACCCGGGCCCGGATCCCGGGTGAGCAACCCGTCCACCGCACGTCCGAACATCCTTCGTCCCGCCCACCCGAGCAGCCCGTCGAAGAGCGCGGGCAACAGGCGGACGGCCAGGTCCTCCCGCCACACGACACGCGAGCCCTCCGTGCCGAGGGGGTGCACCTCGATCTCCGCCCAGCCGGTGACGAGCCCTCCTTGCTTGACCAGGCGGCACAGCGTCGGCGGCCGCCACCGGGCCACCCGCATCGGATCGTCGAAGGTGAGGGGGCCGAGACCGGTGCGGGCCACGAAGACCGTGCCCTCGGCCGTGGGCGGCGGGGTGAGCACCGAGACCCGGGTCAGCGGCACCACGGCGCCGTGGCGCGGCCAGTCCGTGAGACGGCGCCAGGCCTGGTCGACGGTGAGCCGGGTGACGCGTTCGACGAGGATGAGGACCACCGGTGGATCGTAGGCGGGGCCCGGTGATTCCTCCGTCAGGCACGCACAGATGGACAGAGCGTGAATTCACGGCAGGAGGGGTGACAGGGGGCGTGCCGTCGCTAGCATGCGCCGCATCGGGTGGGCGACGCGCCCGCCCTCAGGGGGAGTTGATCACCATGCCGCTGAAGACCTATGGCGTACTGATCGGGCGCGCCGTGGACACCCGCCGCGAGGGTGCGGCCGACACGCCGCACTACCAGATCCATCTGACCGACGACCAGGGCACCCACTACCGCGCGTCCGTCAACGTGCAGTCCCAGGAGAAGCCCTCGGATCTGCTCTACCTCGTCAGTGAGGACTTCCGCCATCCGGTCACCGCCCGGCTGGAGGGGCTGACCGGCGGCTGGAACACCCTGCCGTCCGGCCCCGGCGGGCCCAACCTCGACTTCGTCCGCGGCAACCTCCTCGACCCGGCGCGTATGCGTCTGCTCCCGCCGGAGGTGTCCGGCCCGGACAACGACCTCGCGGACCTCCTCGACCACTATGTGCGCCGCGCGGTGGACGACGCCTCCGCCCGGCTGTACGTCTTCGGCGAGCGCTGGGGCCCCGAGACGAACGTCCGCGACAAGGTCTTCGGCTTCCTGCCCGGGAACGGCGTCCACGACATCCATATGAACCAGGGCAACAGTGCGCGGTTCGCCAAGGACGACGGTGTCTGGCAGGACGGCGGCCTCCTGATCCACTTCCCCGGGCAGTCCCGGTGGGTCGCGGTCTTCCTCGCCTTCCAGAGCCAGACATGGCACACCGACGATGTCACGGGGCATGCCCTGGTCCCGGGCGGCACACTCCCCGCACCGGGCGGCGGCGCCGTGCGGATCGTGGCAGCCCTGGTCAACCCGCGCGGCGGGAGTCCCGAGGCGGAGACCGTGACCCTCGTCAACGTCTCGCCGGACCCGGTCGACCTGGCGGGCTGGCGCCTCGTGGACCGTCTCGGCCACGCCTGCACGATTCCTCCGGGCACCCTGGCGGCCGGCGCCTGTCTGGCGCTGCCCGTGACGGACGGCGCGCAACTCGGCAATCACGGTGGCGAGATCACCCTGCTGGACGCCGACGGCCTGAAGGTGCACGGCGTCTCCTACACCGCGGAGCAGGCGGCGCAGGAGGGCTGGTCGGTCGTGTTCTGAGGCCCCGGCGCGCACATCGGGGGCTCAGGGACGGTAGACGGTGCCCGGCTCCGCCTTCCCGGGGGCGAGCAGCTGGGGCACCGTCACAAAGACGTACCCGCGTTCCTTGAGCGCGTCGATGATCCCGGGCACCGCGGGCACGGTGCCCGGGTAGATGTCGTGGAGCAGGATGATCCCGTCCCGGCCCGCCTGCTCCAGGACCCGCCTGCGGATCAGGCCCGGGTCGTCGGTCAGGTAGTCCTTGGCGGTCACGCTCCACAGCACCTCGGCGAGTCCCTGCTCACGGCTGATGCGGTTCACGGTGTCGTTCGTACGGCCCTGGGGCGGGCGCATCAGCGTGGGCCGGTGGCCGGTGAGCCTCTCTATCGCGTCGTTCGGCTTCTGAAGTTCCTCGCGTATCACCTGCGGCGAGATCTCGGTCAGTATCTTGTGGTCCCAGGTGTGGCTGGCGACCTCCTGGCCCTCGGCGGCCATCCGCCGGACGAGGTCCGGGTACTTCTCGATGTGGCCCTTGCCGAGCAGGAAGAAGGTCGCCGGGACCTTCTTCTCCTTGAGGATGTCGAGCAACCGCGCCGAGTGCTCGCTCGGCCCCGCGTCGAAGGTCAGTGCGATGCACTTGGCCTCGCGGCAGTCCACCGTGCCGAACCGGGCGGGTGCGCCCACCGCGACATGTGCGCGGACGGCCGACGGCACCGTGGTGTGCAGTGTGGTGCATCCCGAAAGCGTGACAACCATCACGAAGAGGGTGGCCACGGCGGACAACCGGCCCGCACGTCTGTTCATCTTCCCCGTTGAGAGCATGCGGCGACTATACATGCAGTGTATACACGGCGTGTATAGCTGCCCGGACCTGGGCCGCATCGGAACGACGGCCCGGTGGGGGAAAGGGCCGGCCGAGGGTCACGCTCCCCGACACGGCGACGGTCCCGGCAGGAGAACCTGCCGGGACCGTGGGGCGAGCCGGGTCCCGTCCGGCCGGCGCGGACCGGCCGGACGGGGCGTCGGATCAGATCAGACCAGGTCGAACCGGTCCAGGTCCATCACCTTGGTCCAGGCGGCGACGAAGTCCTTCGCGAACTTCTCGCGGGCGTCGTCGCTCGCGTAGACCTCCGCCAGCGCGCGCAGCTCGGAGTTCGATCCGAAGACCAGGTCGGCACGGGTGCCGGTCCACTTGACCTCGCCCGTGGCCGCGTCGCGGCCCTCGAACGTGGTCTGGTCCTCGGACGTCGACTTCCACGTCGTGCCCAGGTCGAGCAGGTTGACGAAGAAGTCGTTCGTCAGGACGCCGGGGGTCTCGGTGAACACACCGAGCGAGGACTGCTGGTGGTTCGCGCCGAGGACGCGCAGACCGCCGACGAGCACCGTCATCTCCGGGGCGCTCAGGGTCAGCAGGTTCGCGCGGTCGAGCAGCAGGTACTCGGCCGGCAGGCGGTTGCCCTTGCCGAGGTAGTTGCGGAACCCGTCGGAGGTGGGCTCGAGCGCGACGAAGGACTCCACGTCCGTGTGCTCGTCGGTCGCGTCGACGCGGCCCGGGGTGAAGGGCACCTCGATGTCGTAGCCGGCGTCCTTGGCGGCCTTCTCCACGGCCGCGGAGCCGCCGAGCACGATCAGGTCGGCCAGGGAGACCTTCTTGGCGCCGGAGTTGAACTCCTGCTGGACACCTTCGAGGACACGCAGGACCGAGGCGAGCTGGTCGGGGCCGTTGACCTCCCAGCCGCGCTGCGGCTCCAGCCGGATGCGCCCGCCGTTGGCGCCGCCGCGCTTGTCGCTGCCGCGGAACGTCGAGGCCGAAGCCCATGCGGTGGCGACGAGCTGCGAGACGGTCAGACCCGAGTCGAGCAGCCTGGCCTTGAGGGCCGCGACGTCCGCGGCGTCGATGGCCTCGCCCTCGGCCTCCGGCAGCGGGTCCTGCCACAGCAGGGTCTCCTGCGGGACCTCCGGGCCGAGGTACTGCGACTTCGGGCCCATGTCGCGGTGGGTCAGCTTGAACCAGGCCCGGGCGAACGCGTCCGCGAACTCCGCCGGGTTCTCGTGGAAGCGGCGGGAGATCTGCTCGTAGATCGGGTCGAAGCGCAGCGACAGGTCGGTGGTGAGCATCGCCGGGGCGATCTTCTTCGACGGGTCGTGGGCCGCGGGCACCGTGCCCTCGCCGGCGCCGTCCTTCGGCTTCCACTGCTTGGCGCCGGCCGGGGACTCGGTCAGCTCCCACTCGTAGCCGAAGAGGTTCTCGAAGAAGTCGTTGCTCCACCGGGTCGGCGTGGTGGTCCAGGTGACCTCGAGGCCGGACGTGATGGCGTCCGCGCCCTTGCCGGTGCCGAAGGTGTTCCGCCAGCCGAGCCCCTGCTCCTCCATCGAGGCGGCCTCGGGGTCGGGGCCGACGTGGTCCGCCGGGCCGGCGCCGTGGGTCTTGCCGAAGGAGTGGCCACCCGCGATCAGGGCGACCGTCTCCTCGTCGTTCATCGCCATCCGGCGGAACGTCTCGCGGATGTCGCGCGCCGCGGCGATCGGGTCCGGGTTGCCGTTCGGGCCCTCCGGGTTGACGTAGATGAGGCCCATCTGGACGGCGCCGAGGGGGTTCTCCAGCTCACGGTCGCCGGTGTAGCGCTCGTCACCGAGCCAGGTGGTCTCGGGACCCCAGTAGACGTCCTCCTCCGACTCCCAGACGTCCGCACGGCCGCCGCCGAAGCCGAAGGTCTCGAAGCCCATCGACTCCAGCGCCACGTTGCCGGTGAGGATCATGAGGTCGGCCCAGGACAGGCTCTTGCCGTACTTCTTCTTGACCGGCCACAGCAGGCGGCGGGCCTTGTCGAGGTTGCCGTTGTCGGGCCAGCTGTTGAGCGGCGCGAACCGCTGCTGACCGGCGCCCGCACCGCCGCGGCCGTCGCTGATGCGGTACGTGCCGGCGCTGTGCCACGCCATACGGATCATGAACGGGCCGTAGTGGCCGAAGTCGGCGGGCCACCAGTCCTGCGAGGTGGTCAGCACCTCGGCGATGTCCTGCTTCACGGCCGCGAGGTCGAGGCCCTTGAACGCCTCGGCGTAGTCGAAGTCCTCGCCGAGGGGGTTGGCCACGGCGGGGTTCTTGGCAAGGATCTTCAGGTTGAGCCGCTCCGGCCACCACTGGCGGTTTCCGCCACCCTGCGTCGGGTGCGCGGCGCGCCCGTGCGCGACCGGGCAGCCACCGGCGCCCTCGGTCTTGGGATCGGTGACGATTGCCTCATGGTTCTCGGACATGGGAATCCTTCCGGACTCGGTGGATCACGGTGCTCACGAACTGCGGGCGATGGAACAGTCGGGGCACAGGCCCCAGTAGATGACCTCGGCCTCGTCGACCGAGAAGCCGTGGTCGTCGGACGCGGTCAGGCAGGGGGCCTCACCGACCGCACAGGCGACGTCGGCGACGGCACCGCACGAGCGGCACACGATGTGATGGTGGTTGTCCCCCACGCGTCCCTCGAACCGGGCCGGACTGCCGGCCGGTTCGATGCGGCGTATGAGCCCCACCCCGGTGAGTGCGTGGAGGGCCTCGTACACGGCTTGGAGGGAGATGTGGCCCACGCGATCGCGGACTGCGGAGGCGATCGCCTCGACGCCGAGATGGTCACCCTCCCGGACGGTCTCGAGCAGTGCGACGCGGGCGGCCGTCACCCGCAGGCCGGCACCGCGGAGCTCCTCGGCGGTGTTCGGGATCTGGGATGCGGTCACGGCGCTGAACCTACCGCTCCAAACACGAGGGATTCAAGAAAACGAATGACGCAAGTTTGACAGCAGGCCGGGTGACTTTTGTCATACTTAGTCGACTTGTGAAGCTTTCATGGTGAAATGTGCGCCGGTGGCCGCGTCGAGCGGAGACCGGGACGGGGCCGACCGCGTGAGGGGCCGGGGCTTCTCACGCGGTCGCCGGCGGTCTTCGTCCGTGTCACCGGTGCGCCGCGGTGACGCCGCAGGGCGTTCACCGCGACGCACCGGTGGTGCGTCAGCCCTCGATGCGGTGCGTGGTCCAGAACGAGGTCAGGTCCGTGGTCGTGGCCGCCTGGGCGGCCGCCCTGAACTCGGCCGTGGTCGAGACGCCGTACCGGTGAGCGGTGGCGTAGTCCTTCAGCAGCTTGGCCATGGCGGTGTCGCCGAGGATGCGTCGCAGATCGTGCAGCGCGCACTTGCCGTAGCCGTAGACGACGGTGGAGTACCGGGAGGAGTGGGCGTCCCAGTAGGCCATCGAGTTGGTGATCTTCTCCGCCGACGAGACCCAGGAGACGCTGTTCCAGCAGTTGGCGCCCGTCTTGTCAAGCGCCAGGTCGGTGGCGTAGTCGGTGAACGCCTCGTCGAGCCAGGGGTTGTTGTACTCGTCGTCGCCGACGATCCCGTACCACCACTGGTGGCCGATCTCATGGGTGAGCGCCGTGGTGCTGACCAGGTCGAGGACGAAGCCCGGGTACTCCATGCCCCCGAACCAGAAGTTGTTGTCGATCACCGCGTCCAGCTCGCCGTACGGGTAGGCGCCGAAGCGTGCGGCGTGCGCGTCCACGGCGGACTTCGCGGTGGTGAGCATCGACTGCGCGCTGGAGGAGCTGATCCCGGAGACGGAGTAGATGTTGACCGGGACGCCGGCGCTCGAGGAGCCGGAGACCTTGGTGAAGGGGCCGGCGGCCCAGGCGAAGTCACGGACCTTCGAGGCGGTGGCGGTGGTGGTCGTGCGGCCGCCGGTGCCCGGGGTGTCGGTCGATGTGCCGGTGGCGGGCACCAGCAGGCTGCTCGGGTGGTCCAGGGTCACCTGGAAGTCCGCGGCCAGGGAGTAGAAGGACTCGCCGTTGTTCGTGTACGGGTCCAGGTGCCACCCCGTGCCGTCCCGGACCGCGAGGACGGGCAGGGCGTTGCCGACGAAGCTGAACGCCCCGTCGTGGCCGAACCGGTCGGCGCCGCTGGGGACGGTGATGCCCAGGTCGAAGCCGATCGTGGCGGTCTGCCCCTGGGCCAGCGGCGTGGGCAGGTCGACCCGCAGGGCGGTGCAGCCGACCGACAGGGGACCCGCGGTGCCGCCGGTGAGGTTGCGGACGGTGATCGGCGGGGCGGAGCACGTGCCGTGGTAGTTGTCCCACAGCCTCAGATACACCTCGGTGAGCGCGGTGGAGGAGGCGTTGGTGAAGGTCGCGCTCTCGTGGCCGGTCCATACGGTGCCGCTCGAGTCGCTGCTCAGACTGACGGTGTAAGAGGGGGCGGCGGGGGTGCGCGTGGAGTCCGCAGGCGGGGTCGTACCCCCGTCCGAGGCGTCGAGGGCGACGTCGTCGAGGACGAAGCTCGTCTGGAGGCTGGAGTCCTCGGAGCCGGAGAAGGCGAGGGACACGGTCTGGCCCGCGAACGCCGAGACGTCGAACGACTTCTGCACGTACCCGGTGTTCCTGTCGAGATTCGAGTACGTCGCCAGGGTCGTGCCGCCGATCTTCGCCGTCAGCTTGTCGTAGGCGACGGACGACGTCGTCTCGGCGGTGTCGATGTGCAGCCAGAACGTGAGGCGGGCGCTGCCGCATCCGGCCGGGATCGAGACGGACTGCGAGAGGCTGTCGGTCCGGGTCCTGCCGGTACCGTCCAGCCAGGCGAAGCCGGTTCCGCCGTGAGCGGTCTGACCGGCACGGCTGGTGATCACGGTGGTCGGGGACTGGGTCCAGGGCGATGTGCCGCTCTCGAAGCCGCTGTTGGCGACCACCTGGGCCGGGGAGCAGGCGGCGGGCGCCGCGGACGCCGAGGTGACGGGGAGCGACAGTGCGGCGATCGTTGCGGCTGCGAGCGCGCCTGCGGCGAGGGCCTTGTGGGGGGTTGGTCTCACACGAAACTCCTTTGCGGCGGCCGGGTTTCCGGCCTGCTCGGTGGCCGACGGCCGACGGGGTGCGTCGGAGGTCGGCCGCGGGTCTGCGCGTACCGGTTTGCGTGATCGTTGGGGAGAGACGTCCGCCGTGTCCGCCCTGCGGGCAGGCCGACGGCCGTCAAGAGCGTGACAGGTTTGACAAGAACATGCCACCATGCGACCTTCGGGCGCCCAGGGGCGCGTCCGCCGGTGTCCGGAGCCGGTCCCGTCGTTTGAAGATCACGTACAGCGTGGTGCGGACGATCCCGCTCAGGGCGTGGCGGCGGACTGTCCGTCGCTGATCAACAGATGAAGGCGGCGCAGGCGGTCCGAGGTATCCGTGCCCGGCACGGGTTGGAGCATGAGAAGCCGTTGCCGGGACAGTGGGCTGGCGAGAACGACACAGTCCAGATCGAGGTGCCCCACGTGCCGGTGGAACACCGTCTTGGTCGGGCAGTGCAGCGTCGACACCCGGTGCCGGTCCCACATCTCGGCGAACTCCCTGCTGGCTTCGCGCAGATCGGAGACCAGTGTCGCCGCGGCGGGATCATGGCCGCGCTGCGTGACCCGTGGCTCTGAGGTCGGCCACATACGACAGGCTGGTCGCCTCTTCCTCCTGCGGCGACGGAGAGCGCAGTACGGAACGCCAGTGCGCGGAGGTGAACCACTGCCACGTCAGGTTCTTCTCGTGGCCGGGCCGGTCGGCGAACGAGCCGAACAACGCGAGGTTCAAAGGGTTCTGTACGACGACGTTGGAGAGGTCGTCGGAGATGAACGCGGGGGTCGTGGCCGCCACGGCGTCCAGCGTGTACGCCAGCCCCGGGTCGACGTAGTCCGCCGGCTCGGCCGGTGTCGGCGGCGCATGCCCGGCCAGCAGATACAGATGGTGCCGTTCGTCGGGTGTCAGCCGCAGGGCGGTCGCGATGCCCGCCAGCATCGAGGCCGAGGGCTGAGGCCCGCGTGCCTGCTCAAGGATTTCGTAGTAGGCGGTGGACATGTTGGCCATCGCCGCCACCTCGTCGCGGCGCAGCCCGGGAGTACGGCGCCGGGTGCCGGGGGCGAGGCCGAGGTCCTCCGGACGCAGGGCCGTACGGCGACGGCGGAGGAAATCTCCCAACTGGATCCGGTCCGCCGTCCGGGTACCCGGGGTGGGCCTCCAGTCCGGGTCGGTCCCGGGGATCGGATCGCGGGCCGCGTCGAGAGGGTGCGTCATGAGCCGCATCGTCGCACTTGAGCCGTCGCCCCGCGCAGACGGGCCGATGGCGACCGCCCGTTTTATCCACCGTTCGTCACTACGTGGCTGAGCCGTATTCCCGTCAACCGCGAATGATTACGGTCCCCTTGGGCCCAGTCGGGCCGGTGGAGACGAAAGTCGGGAGAGACCAGCATGCAAGCCGCAACCCCCGTCGTCCTCGTTCATGGTTTCTGGCACGGGAGTTGGTGCTGGAGTCTGGTCAGCGAGCAACTCGCGAGCCGTGGCGTCGCCTCGGTCGCCGTGGACCTCGACGGACACGGTCTGAAGAGCCGCTCGCCCCGATCCCGGTGGCGGCGACCGTTCGACCCCGGTGCCTTTGCGGTGGAGCCCTCGCCGGTCGCCGGGATCACGGCGTCCTCCGCTGCCGCGAGCCTGGTCGAGCAGGTGCGGCGCGTCGGACACGGGCGGCCGTGTCTGGTCGTGGCGCACAGCATGGGCGGCACCGTGGCCACCGCCGCCGCGGAACAGGCGCCGGAGCTGTTTGCCGAACTCATGTACCTGGCGGCGTTCGCCCCGGTCGGCGGGATGCCGACGGCGCACTACATCGGCTTGCCCGCGAACGCGGGAGAGCTGGTGGCGAACGGGCTCTCGGCGGACCCGGCTTCCGTCGGCGCACTGCGCTTCGACACGGGCGACAGCGACCGGTGGGCCGCCATCCGCGAGGCGTTCTACAACGACGACATCGACAGGACGACCGTCGAGGCGGCCATCTCCATGCTGACGCCCGACGCACCCGCCGGCATCGCCTCCGAACCGGTCACCGTGACCGCCGAACGGTACGGTGCGGTCCCGCACAGCTACGTCGTCTGCGCCCGGGACAACGCGATACGGCCCGCGTTGCAGCGCCTCATGATCGGCGAGATCGACGCCATTTCGGCCGAGCCGACGACGGTCGTGGAATTCGACTCCTCACACTCGCCTTTCCTCTCGCAACCGGCCGCCCTCGCGGAGGTCATCCAGGCGGCATACATGGCGGCACACCGGCCTGACCGGGTGCGGACCGCCGGCGTGTGACGCGGTCCGGGCATGCGTGGATGTGCCGGCGCCGAACACCTCACCGTCACCGATAGCCGGCAGCGGGGCTTCGAGTGGGGTGCGCGCTCGACCCTAGAGCCAGTCCCGTCGCTTGAAGATCACGTACAGACTGGCGCACACAACGCCCATCAAGCCGATCGCGAAGGGGTACCCGAACCCCCAGTGCAGTTCGGGCATGTGGGAGAAGTTCATGCCGTAGATCGTGCCGACGAGTGTGGGAGCGAAGAGAATCGCGGCCCAGCTGGAGATCTTCTTGATCTCCTCGTTCTGCTCGAAGCCCGCCTCGGCCAGTGCCCGCATCTCCGCGTTCTGCTGCTGGGTGACGAGCGTGGCGTTCACCGTCAGGATGTCCGCCAGCGCCTGGCGGAATCCGTCGACGCGCTCACTGGTGTGGGTGACGTGGTCGGCCACGTCCCGCAGATAGCGCTGGAGTTCCTCGTCCGTGCCGTACTTCGCGAAGCCGGCCATCAGGGCGTGCAGCATGCCCACCAGAGGGCGCGTGGCGCGCTGGAACTCCACCATCTCCCGGGAGAGTTCGTAGATGCGGCGGGAGACCTCCGGGTCACCGCGGAAGACCTCGGTCTCGATCTCGTCGATGTCGATCTGCACGCCCTCCACCACGGGGGCGTATCCATCGACCACCGCGTCGAGGATCGCGTAGAGCACCGCCTCCGGGCCCAGCCCGAGGAGTTCCGGTGACTCCTCCATACGCTTGCGGACCGCCGACAGGTCCGGCGCCGCGCCGTGCCGGACCGTGACGACGAAGTCCGGGCCGACGAACACATGGAGCTCGCCGAAGTCGACCTCCTCCGGGGCGTCCAGATAACGGGCCGCGCGCAGCACGACGAAGAGCGTTTCGCCGTACCGCTCCAGCTTCGGCCGTTGGTGCGCCTCCATCGCGTCCTCCACCGCGAGCGGGTGCAGGTCGAACTCGTCGGCCAGGGACAGCAGTTCCGCCTCGGTGGGGCGGGCCAGACCGATCCACGCCATGCCGTCCCGCTCGTCCAGCAGTTCACGGAAGGTGTCGGCGAGGGTGGCGGGTGAGGAGATGCGGACGCCGTCCCGGTACAGGGCCGCCTGCACGATGCTGCCCGTGTCCGCCGGTTCCTCGGGCGCCGGCGCGGGGGCGGGCGCCGCGGAACCCGCGGGCGGGGCCGCCGCCTGGGTCAGGGCGCGGCGCCAGACGGACTTCCTGCCGTTCCTCGGGGCCGGACGGGCACGACGCTCGGACATCGCGGCAGCCTCCCGTGTCGAACGTACGTCTGTGTGATCACGGAGCAGGATATACGGGCGATAGGGCCCATCTCCGCAGAGAACCGGGCCGGAGGCCGTGTCGGACGCTCGGCGAGCGTTGGGGTCACGTCACGGTCATCGGTCCACGTCTGTCCCGAGAATGCCGGAGTACACGTGGACCCGGTGCGCCCGTGTCATGCGGAGGGGTCCACGTTCCACACCTCCGGCAGGTCACCACCGCAGAAGACGCAGACGAAATGGTCCTCACGTACGACATTGTGCTCCCGGCAGCCGGGACAGCGCCGGAACACCACCTCGTGGGTGAAGCCGGACAGGTGCTCGAGGCCCACCTGATCCAGGGCTCGGGCGACCGCCGGCCAGGAACTGGTGTCCGGGCAGTACCCGGTCGAATGATTGCTGACGTGGTCGGTCACCCAACGGCCCCCCGCCTCACGGCTGAAGGCGATCTCGCCGGCGCTCAGCACGGGCTCGCCGCCGGCACACGCCACATGCTCGCTCCGTCGTGGTGCCAGCCGCAGCACGCCGTCGGTGCCCACCACGAAGGTGAACGGCTCTGCCAGATCGGCCGCCGATCGCTCCGCGACCCACCCGTCGAAGTCGTCGGCCGAGCCGATCCGTCGGCCGCTGCCGCCGGGTAGGAGCCCGGTGCTCAGGTCGACCGGTCCCACATACCGATAACTCCGCCGCTGAACGCTCACACGGGCCAACCCAGGGCACGTCCGAAGGCCGACCGAGGTTCGTCGGGTGACGCGGGCGGCCGCCCACTGGCACGCTGCCGTCCATGGATCGTTCCGAGGTGCTGCTCATCGGCGGGCGGGCCGGGGTCGGCAAGACGACGGTGGGGTGGGAGGTTTCGGCGCTGCTGCGCGCCGCGGCCGTTGCCCATGCGGTCATCGACGGTGACTTCATGGGGCAGGTGCACCCGGCGCCGGAGGGGGACCCGGACCGCTCCGAGGTCACCGAAAGCAATCTGAGGGCCGTGTGGGCGAACTTCGCGCAACGCGGTTACCGCCGCCTGATCTATACGAACACCTCGTGCGTATTGCCCGAGGCGACGGGGATGTTCGAGCGCTCCATGGGGACCGGGGTGAGGATCGTACGGGTACTGCTCACCGCCTCCGACACCACGGCCCGTGCGCGGCTGGAGGGCCGGGAGCTCGGTTCGGAGCTGGCGAAGGAACTGCAGGGCAGCGCCCGCAAGGCACGTCTCCTGGACGAGCGGGTGCCGGCCGAGGTGCCCCGCGTGGTGACGGACGGCCGGTCCGTGGTGGACATCGCCCTGGACGTCGTCGCGACCACCGGCTGGGGCGGGTCCCGTTCGGGCGGCCGGGAGGTGTGAGCGTGCCGGGCGCGAGTATCCGGTGGAAGTAGCGGACAGCGGCTGTCCGCAAGCGTCGATAGCGTGCGGAGCATGACGAAGACGAGTTCCGCGACACGCAAGACGGCCCGCACGGCCTCGCTGCCCGTTCTCGGTCCGCGCGCCCTCAACCGCGCCACTCTCGACCGTCAACTCCTGCTGCGCCGCTCACCGCTGTCCGCGCAGGCCGCCGTCGGCCATCTCCTCGGGCTCCAGGCGCAGAACGTCAAACCCCCGTACTACGCGCTCGCCGCCCGTCTGGAGGGCTTCGCCCCCGAGCACCTCTCGCGGCTCGTCGGCGACCGCGAGATCGTCCGCATCGTCACCATGCGCTCCACCATCCACGCCCACACCGCCGACGACTGCCTCGGCCTGCGGCGCCTGGTACAGCCGGCCCGGGACCGCGAAATCGGCCTCTTCCGCGACGGCCTCGCCGGAGTCGACCTGGACCGGCTCGCCCTCCTCGCCCGGGACCTGGTGGAGACCGAACCGCGCACCATGAAGCAGTTGCGCGAGACCCTGGCCGTCGAATGGCCGCATGCAGACCCCCAGGCCCTCGCGCTCGCGGCCCGGTGCCGGCTGCCGCTGGTCCAGGTCACCCCGCGCGGACTGTGGGGCCGCAGCGGCCGGGTCACGCTCACCACCGCCGAGCACTGGCTCGGGCGCCCCGCCGAGCCGGCCCCCGCCCCGGACGCCGTCGTCCTGCGCTATCTCGCCGCGTTCGGGCCCGCCTCGGTGAAGGACATGCGGACCTGGGCCGGACTCACCGGTCTGCGCGACGTCTTCGAACGGCTCCGCACGCGGCTCGTCACCTTCCAGGACGCGAACGGCGTGGAGCTCTTCGACCTTCCCGACGCGCCGCGGCCCGATCCGGACACCCCCGCACCGCCCCGTTTCCTGCCCGAGTTCGACAACCTGCTGCTCTCCCACGCCGACCGCACCCGTGTCGTGCCGCCGGACCTCAAGGGCCGCAGCTGGACCGGCAACCAGGCGCACCGCACGTTCCTCGTCGACGGTTTCCTGGCGGGGGTGTGGAAGCTGGAGGAGGAGACGCTCGTCATCGAGCCCTTCGGCGGGCTCACCCGTGCCCAGCGGGAGGACGTGACGCGGGAAGGGGAGCGGATGCTCGCCGTGCTGCATCCGGGAGAGCCGTACGACATCCGGTTCGGGGCCGTCGTCGGGCGGTGAGACCGCCCGTTCGTGCGATGCGCATGCCGGTTGGAGAGGGGGCGTTGCGGGCCGCTCGTGGAGGCCCGCAACGCCCCCTGGTATCGACCTGAGGGGTACTCAGGAGTCTTCGGGGCGGCTACGGCCCGATCTGCCGGGTCGCAGGGCGCGAGAGGGTGACCCGGGCTTCCGTTCCCCGGGTCACCCGCCTCGGCGGGGCCGCCGCCCGGGAAATGCTGCCTGCCAGGACGCCCCCGGTGAGCGGGAGACCGTCGCTGTCGCCCTGGCAGGTGTCCATGCCGCCGGAGAAGGAGCCGGCGGGCACCGTGTCGTACTCGGGGAAGTCGGAGCCGTGGGGGGCGCGGCAGCGGGAGTCGGAGGCGCTGCGCACGGCCGCGGCGGCCACCGGGGCGGCGGCGGTTCGTCTGGCGCGGTCGATCCCGAACACGAGTCTCCTCACGGGGTTGCCGGTGGGGGGTCGCTCGGCCGTGTTGCCCGGGCGAACGGCACGTCCCATACGCTAGAAGGCGCCGAAGCCGGGCCCAATGAGGGAACGCCCTAAGGGAGTCGGGGAGGGAAAACCCTCGGTCCGCGTCTGCGAAGCGAGCAACGGGGCTGCCGGAGGCGGGTGTTCATCCCGGTGGCCGTCCCGCCGCCAGCCGCACGATGTCCACCCGGGACCGAATCCCCAGCTTGCGGTAGACCCGCGTGAGCGTCGCCTCCACCGTCTTGACGCTGATGAACAGACGCGCGGCTATCTCCCGGTTGGTCGCTCCCTCCATGACCAGCGCGGCCACCTGGCGCTCCGTCGCGGCGAGGGCGTCCAGGGATACCGCGGCCCGGGACGCCCGGGCAGGGACCGCCTCCGCCGCCGTCTCCACCTGGCGCAGCCACGGCATGGCGCGGCAGCGGCGGAAGAGCCGTGCCGCCTCGTCGTAGGCGGCCGGTGCCGACTGCCGCCCGGGCAGAGCGGCCAGCGCGTACACCGCCCGCGCCTCCTCCAGGCCGTAACCGAGCCTGGCCAGTCGCGCCCGGCACTGGACCAGTTGCCGGGCCGCGGCGTCCGTCTCGCCACGGGCCGCGCGCGTCAGCGCCTCCGCCCGGTCCAGTACCGCGAGCACGCTCTGCCGTCCCAGGTTCAGCGCCCGGGCGCGGGTGGCGTCGACGACGCCCTGTGCCTCGGCCGGCTCCCCGATGCGCACCAGCGCTTCCGCGAGGTCGCCGTGCCAGCGCCCCCGGGCCGGATCGGTGACTCCGAGGCCCTCCTCCAACTCCCGGGCCCTGCGCAGGGAGTGGACCGCACCCGGCGCGTCCCCGGCCACCAGCCGGGCGTGCCCCAGGGCCGCCAGCGCCCGCGAAAGGTAGATCACGTCACCGTTCTTCTCGGCGCGTGCCACCGCCTCACGGGCCAGCGCCAGGGCCCGGTCCACCTCACCCCCGGCGGCCTCGGCGAGCGAGGTGAGCATTGCGCTCGCGGCCTCCCCGATCCCGGTGTCCCGGGCCAGCCGAAGGCTCTCGCGGGCGAGGTCCAGTGCCCGTCCGCAGTGGCCCGCCCGCAGTTCGGTCTCGGCGAGACCGCGCAGGAAGTGCACCTCGGCCTCGACCATCCCGCGACGGCGCGCCTCGCGCAGCAGTGCGCTGACCGTCTTGCGGGCCTCGGCCAGCTGGTCGCTCATGATCAGCCAGCGGAACCGTACCGAGCCGGCCCCGTTGTGGTCGGCGGCCACTCGCGGATCCTGCGGCTCCTTCAGCGCCCGTTTGATGGTGAGGGGCGCGTCCGGATGTCCCATCAGCGTCTCGGCCTGGGCCTGGAAGGCCAGTGCCAGCAGTTCGTTGCGCCGGTCGCCCGCTCGGGCCGCCAGGTCCGCGGCGCGCGCGCCCTCCTCCCGCGCCCGCTCGAAGTCGCCCTCCACGAGGAGCGCGCGCCAGGCGAGCTGGTAGTGCACGAGGGTCAGCAGCCGCGGGTCGTCCCCGGCGTCGGCCAGCGCCTGCGGGAAGGCCGCGTCCACCTCGGCCATGGCGTGCCCGGCGGCGTCGATGACGACCATCCAGGCCCGCACCCGGTCCGCCGGCTCCGTCGCCTGGGCGAGCACGTCGTGGGCGATGTCGCGGGCGAAGTCGGTCTCCCCGGCGGTCAGCGCGTCCGCGGCCGCCTGCAACCGGCGCTCGTCCGGGCCCGGTACGGCGCCGTCCGGGGTGTGCCGGGCCGCGAGCAGCCCGAGCTCCGCCGCCACCGACGGCGCGCCGCGGTCGCGGGCGGCGGCCGCGGCCTCAGCGAGACCTGCGGCCACTCGGGGGTCCGTACCCGTGCTCGCGAGCGCGAGATGACGGGCCCGTTCGATCGGATCGGAGGCAGCCGTGGACAGCGCGGCGTGCGCCGCCCGCCGCTCCTGGGCGTCGGCCTGCGCGTACAGAGCGGCGGATATCAGCGGGTGCGCGAACCGCACACCGGGCGCGTCCTGTTCGGTCACGAGCAGCCCGAGGGCCGCGGCCTGCGCGGTGTCCGCCTCCGCGTTCGTCCGGCCCGCCGCGTGCAGCAGGGCCAGGGTGGGCCGGGCGCCCGCGCTCGCCACCAGCAGGGTGCGGCGCGCCTCCGCGGACAGCGCCTCCAGCCGGTTGAGCACCAGGGCCCGCAACGAGGTCGGCACGGGCAGCGGTTCACCGGGGCTCGGCGGCGTCGTGCTCTCGAAGAGGGCACGGCCGAGTTCCAGCGCGAACAGCGGATTGCCGCCGCTGGTGCGGTGGATGTCCCGCACGGTCGAGCGGGGCAGGCCGGTGTAGCCGCGGTGGTCGAGGAGTTCGGCGACATGGGCGCGGGAGAGCGGGTTGATCCTGACGGCGAGCGTGTCCGGCGGGGACGCGCTCAGATAGCGGTCTTGCTCCTGGCCCTGCGGTTCGGTGTGGGTGCGCACCGCGCACAGCATCTGGACGGGTGTGCCGCCGAGCCGCCGGGCGGCGAAGCCGAGCAGTTCAGCGCTGGCCGGGTCGAGCCACTGGAGGTCGTCGGCGACGATCAGCACGGGGCCGCGGGCGGCGAGGGCACGCAGGGTGGACAGCACCGCGAGCCGCAGTGCGAGTCCGTCCCGTTGCAGGGTGGATTCGCCGCGGCCGGTGAGCGCCGACTCCAGCGCGGTGCGCTGCGGGGCGGGCAACCGGTGGGCGACCTCGTCCACCACGAGGCCGAACAGATCGGCGAGGGCCAGGAAGGGCAGATGCGATTCGGACTCGGTCGCCGAGCAGCGCAGGACGGTCCGTACCTCTTCGCCGTATTCAGCGGCCAGCGAGCGCAGAACCGTCGACTTTCCAATTCCCGCCGGTCCGTGCACCAGCACACTTCCTCCGGCGGCGAGTTGCCCCCGTGCGCCGGCGAACAGCTCCTCCCGGCCGATGACCAGGTCGGGGCGGGGTCTGCCAGGCTCCTTGAACTCCCGTCGCACGGTCACCGCTCCCCTCAGGTGTGTCGTGTCCTGGCCAATATTAGGCAACCTGCCATTGAATTCTGGACGGACAGCCGTGGTGAGGGAAACAACAGCTGTGTGGCGCAGGGGAATTCATGGGGACTGCCGAATGAATGGAGTGCCGGCGATCCGGAGGTCCGCACAAGGGGACGGGTGGGTGGTAATCCGCCCGGCGTCCGCCGGGCCGGGGTGCGGCGACCGGCAAGGGGCCTAGGGCAGTATCCCCGCCCGCCGCGCCGCCACCACCGCTTCCCATCGCGTGTGCGCTCCCAACTTCCGCATGGCCGACCGTAGATAGCCCTTGACGGTCTCCGGACGCAGCCCCAGCCGCTCCGCCGCCACCGCGTTGGTGGAGCCCACCGCCACGCAGGACAGCACGTCCACCTCTCGAGGGGAGATACCCACGGATGCGGCGGAGGACTCCGGGGACACCGCACCCGCGAGACGCCCGCAGACCTCGAGGACCTCGGCCCGCACCGCCGGGTCCTCGATCCGCTGGGCCAGTGCGCGCAGCGTGCCATGTGCCTCGCGGACCTGCTCCCAGGCCGCGTCCGACGGCCCCGCCGGCTCCCGGACCGCCGTCAGCAGGGCACGCGCCTCGTCCCGTGCGACCAGCGCCTGCTCCACGTCCCGCGCCGCGTCCACCGCCGCGCTCAGCGCGCGGTCGCCCAGGGGCTGGGCGGACCGCAGGGCGCCGTACAGCACCCCGCGCACCCGGCGCCGCACCACGACCGGCACCGCCAGCACGGACTTCAGACCCTCCGTGGCCACCGCCGCGTCGTACTCGTGGCTGATCCGCCGGGAGGCCGAATAATCGGTCACCGCGCACGGCCGGGCCAGCGCCGCCACCTTTCCGCCCAGACCGTTGCCGGAGACGACGGCCAGCGAGCTGAGCGCCGTCGTCGTATTGCCGCTGAGTTCGCTGATGCGGATCTGCGGCCGTCCGGACTCCACGAGTCCCCCGAAGGCGACCGGCAGCCCCGTGGCGCGCCGCAGCCGCACCAGTGCGCCGCGCACCTCCACCGCCTCGGCTGCGTCTGCTGCCACGTGCTCGCCCTTTCATCGTGGCGTACCCCCGTTCGGGGGTGGTGAGACCTGCATCACGGATTACACGATGTTAGGTGGCTGTCCGGCAATGAGGAGGACACATGACGGCGAACACGGACGCGACGGAGGCCTTCCGGGCCGCGCGGGACTTCCTGCTGGAACATCGCGAGGACTACGAGGCGGCGTACTCGGGCTTCCGGTGGCCGCGCCCGGCGTACTTCAACTGGGCGCTCGACTGGTTCGACGTCATCGCGTACGGAAACGACCGCACGGCGCTGCACATCGTGGAGGAGGACGGCACCGTCACCCGGCTGTCCTTCGCGGAGATGGCCGAGCGCTCGAACCGCGTGGCCAACCGGCTCCGGGAGTGGGGTGTGCGCGCCGAGGACCGTGTCCTCGTCATGCTGGGCAACCAGGGCGAGCTCTGGGAGACGGCGCTGGCCGCGATGAAACTGCGCGCGGTGGTCATCCCGGCCACTCCGCTGCTCGGCCCCGCCGACCTGCGCGACCGCGTCGAGCGCGGCCGGGTGCGGCATGTCGTCGTCCGCGCCGGGGACACCGCCAAGTTCGACGAGGTGCCCGGCGACTACGGCAGGATCGCGGTCGGCGGCGCGCCCGAGGGCTGGCGGGCGTACGAGGACGCGTACGCCTCGGACGCCGACTTCCGGCCGGACGGCCCGACGCACGCCGACGACCCCCTGATGCTGTACTTCACCTCTGGCACCACCGCCCGGCCCAAGCTGGTCGAGCACACCCATGTCTCGTATCCGATCGGCCACCTGGCGACCATGTACTGGATCGGCCTGAAGCCCGGGGACGTGCATCTCAACATCTCCTCGCCCGGCTGGGCCAAGCACGCCTGGTCGAACCTCTTCGCCCCGTGGAACGCGGAGGCGACCGTCTTCCTCTACAACTACACACGCTTCGACGCGACCCGGCTGATGGCCGAGATGGACCGCGCGGGCGTGACCACCTTCTGCGCCCCGCCGACCGTGTGGCGCATGCTCATCCAGGCCGACCTCGGCCAACTGCGCACCGCCCCGCGCGAGGCGGTCGCCGCGGGCGAACCGCTCAACCCCGAGGTGATCGAGCGGGTGCGGCACTCCTGGGGCGTGACCGTGCGGGACGGTTTCGGGCAGACGGAGACGGCCGTACAGGTCTCCAACAGTCCTGGTCAGCCGCTGAAGACGGGGTCCATGGGCCGTCCCAGCCCGGGATTCCGCGTCGAACTGCTCGACCCCGTGACCGGGGCGCCCGGCGTGTCGGAGGGCGAGATCGCCCTGGACCTGTCCGAGCGGCCGGTCGGTCTGATGACCGGCTACCACGCGGACGCCGAACGCACCGCGGAGGCGATGTCCGGCGGCTACTACCGCACCGGGGACATCGGTGCACGCGACGAGGACGGATACATCACCTATGTCGGGCGCTCCGACGACGTGTTCAAGGCGTCCGACTACAAGATCTCCCCCTTCGAGCTGGAGAGCGCGCTCCTCGAACACGAGGCGGTGGCCGAGGCGGCCGTGGTGCCCGCGCCGGACGAGGTGCGCCTCGCGGTGCCGAAGGCGTACGTCGTGCTCGCCGCCGGCTGGGAGCCCGGACCGGACACCGCGAAGGTCCTCTTCGAGCACTCCCGCCTGGTGCTGGCCCCCTACAAGCGCATCCGCCGGCTGGAGTTCGGCGAGCTGCCCAAGACCGTGTCCGGCAAGATCCGCCGGATCGAGCTGCGCGAGGCAACGGCCGCCGGCTCCGAACACGAGTACCGCGAGGAGGACTTCCGGTGACCGAACCGTCGTACACGCACGGAACGAGCGGGACGTCCCTGCTGGGGGACACGATCGGGGACGACCTGGACCGGGCCGTGGCCGCCTGGCCGGAGCGTGAGGCACTCGTCGACGTCGCGTCCGGGCGGCGCTGGACCTATGCGCGGTTCGCGGAGGATGTGGACCGGCTGGCCTGCGCGCTGCTGGGGAGCGGGGTCGCCAAGGGCGACCGGGTGGGTATCTGGGCCGTCAACTGCGCCGAGTGGGTGCTGGTCCAGTACGCCACCGCACGCATCGGCGCGATCATGGTCAACATCAATCCGGCCTATCGCACCCACGAGGTCGAGTACGTCCTCAACCAGTCCGGGATCTCGGTGCTCTTCGCCTCCGTCAGCCACAGGACGAGCGACTACCGGGCGATGGTCGAGCAGGTGCGGGGCAGCTGCCCGCAGTTGCGCGAGGTCGTCCACATAGCCGATCCGAGCTGGGACGCGCTGCTCGGGCGCGCGACGCCCGACCTGCGCGAGGGGTACCGCGTCCGCAGGAGCGAGCTGTCCTGCGACGACCCCATCAACATCCAGTACACCTCGGGGACGACCGGCTTCCCGAAGGGAGCCACCCTCTCCCACCACAACATCCTCAACAACGGCTACTTCGTGGGCGAGTTGATCGCCTACACCGAGCAGGACCGGATCTGCATCCCGGTGCCCTTCTACCACTGCTTCGGCATGGTGATGGGCAACCTCGCGGCGACCTCGCACGGCGCCTGCATGGTCATCCCGGCCCCGTCCTTCGACCCCGAGGCCACGCTGCAGGCCGTTCAGCAGGAGCGCTGCACCTCGCTCTACGGCGTGCCGACCATGTTCATCGCGGAGCTGAACCTGCCCGACTTCGCCACGTACGACCTCTCCTCCCTTCGGACGGGCATCATGGCGGGCTCGCCCTGCCCGGTCGAGGTGATGAAGCGGGTGGTCGCCGAGATGCACATGGAGCAGGTGTCCATCTGCTACGGCATGACGGAGACCTCGCCGGTGTCGCTGCAGACGCGGATGGACGACGACCTGGAGCACCGCACCGGGACCGTCGGCCGGGTCCTGCCGCACATCGAGGTCAAGGTCGTAGACCCGGCCGGGGTCACCGTGCCGCGCGGCACCGCCGGCGAACTGTGCACCCGTGGCTACAGCGTGATGCTGGGCTACTGGAACGAGCCCGACAAGACCGCCGAGGCCGTCGACCCCGGCCGCTGGATGCACACGGGCGACCTCGCGATGATGCGCGAGGACGGCTACGTCGAGATCGTCGGCCGAATCAAGGACATGATCATCCGTGGCGGCGAGAACGTCTACCCGCGCGAGATCGAGGAGTTCCTGTACAAGCATCCGAAGATCGCCGACGTCCAGGTGGTCGGGGTTCCCGACGAGCGGTACGGCGAGGAGGTCCTCGCCTGCGTCATCCCGCGCGATCCGGCCGATCCGCCGACGCTTCAGGAGGTGCGGGCCTTCTGTGAGGGACGGCTCGCCCACTACAAGGTCCCGAGCAGACTGCAGATCCTCGGCTCCTTCCCGATGACCGTCTCGGGGAAGGTGCGCAAGATCGAGCTGCGCGAGACCTACGCGCACAAGTAGGGCCTGTCGTCCGGATCATCTCGGCGTCGATCGAATGGCGCGGTCTCTCCCGGCCGACCTGATCCGAACGACGGACCCTGGGAACGGGCGTCACCGGGCCCGGCCGGCGGCCAGTTCGTCGGCCGGGCTGTTCACCGGCTGCGGTGTGCCGGTGAGGTCGAGGACGAAGAGCGGGACGTCGAGACGGTCGGCCATGGAACGCGCGTCGTCGTCGTAGCCCGCGAGTGAGAAGTAGACGCAGCGGGCGGACACGGACATGGCGGTCAGCCAGAGGCATTCCACGTCCCGCAGTTCGGCCGGGAGCAGCGTCGGGTCCACCTGCGCGAGGATCCCGCGCGCCGCGAGCCCGATCCCCTTCGGCTGCCGCTGGTCCGCGCGCCGGACGTGGCGGTAGCCGAGCCAGCGCAGATACAGCGCGGCCGCGGTGACGGCGTCCCGGGCGGTGCGGATGGCGACGGGCTGGAAGACGCCCCGGGGCGGCTCACCGTTCCCGCCGCGCAACGGGGCCGCCGTGCCACCTCCGTGCGTTGCCCCCGGGCTCGCGCCGACGGCGTCCGGGCCCGCCGGTGCGGCGGGTGCCGGTCGTGGTTCGCGGCGCAGGGGGAACCTGAGCATCGTTCCGCACGAGCAGCCCAGCTCCGGCTGCGGCCACTCGCCCACCCGGCCGCAGGAACCGCAACGGACCGTGACCCATGCGTCGTCCCAGGTGGGTCGGGTGACGACGCGCGGTGCCGCGAGGCGGTCCAGCGGCGGGGTGACGGGCGTGCCGCACGGGCACGGATAGGCCGGCGCGGTGTAGAGGTGCTCGCGCCCACAGGCCGGGCAGCGCACCGGCACGGTCTCGGGCATGGCCCACTCCAAGGCGTCGGTTCCGGACAGCTCTCCCATGGTGCTCCCGAGATCCCCCGCTTGTCCTTCGCTTCGTCAACCGGGAAGCCGGGCGTCAGCCGCCCTTGACGCCTCCGGCCCGCCCACCTAGATTGATTCCAGATAGTAGAAAACAAATTCCACAATACGAAAGTGCTCACCGCGGGGCGCGACGGGAGCGCGAGTCCGACAGCCGAGGCAGGAGTACTCAATGGCTCGTATGACCGCTGCCCGCGCGGCAGTCGAGATCCTCAAGCGCGAAGGCGTCAGCGACGCGTTCGGGGTCCCGGGTGCGGCGATCAACCCCTTCTACGCGGCCCTGAGGGCCGCCGGTGGGATCCACCACACCCTGGCCCGCCATGTCGAGGGCGCCTCCCACATGGCGGAGGGCTACACCCGTACGCGCCCCGGCAACATCGGCGTCTGCATCGGCACGTCCGGTCCGGCCGGGACCGACATGATCACCGGGTTGTACTCCGCCATCGGCGACTCGATCCCGATTCTGTGCATCACCGGTCAGGCGCCGACCGCGGTCATCCACAAGGAGGACTTCCAGGCCGTCGACATCGCGTCGATCGCGAGGCCGGTCACGAAGATGGCCGTCACCGTCCTGGAGGCGGCACAGGTCCCGGGTGTCTTCCAGCAGGCCTTCCATCTGATGCGCTCCGGCCGTCCGGGCCCGGTCCTCGTCGATCTGCCGGTCGACGTCCAGCTCACCGAGATCGAGTTCGACCCGGAGACCTACGAGCCGCTGCCGGTCTACAAACCGGCGGCGACCCGCGCCCAGATCGACAAGGCGATCGGACTGCTCAACTCCTCCGAACGTCCGCTCATCGTGGCCGGCGGCGGTGTCATCAACGCCGACGCCGCCGAACTCCTCGTGGAATTCGCGGAACTGACGGGCACTCCGGTGGTTCCCACGCTGATGGGCTGGGGTGTCCTGCCCGACGACCACGAGCTGAACGCCGGAATGGTGGGCCTGCAGACCTCGCACCGCCACGGCAACGCGACGTTCCTGGAGTCCGACTTCGTCCTCGGTATCGGCAACCGCTGGGCCAACCGCCACACCGGCCGGCTCGACGTCTACACGGCGGGACGCACGTTCGTGCACGTGGACATCGAGCCCACGCAGATCGGCAAGATCTTCGCCCCGGACTACGGCATCACCTCCGACGCCAAGGCGGCCCTCGAGCTGTTCGTCGCGGCGGCACGCGAGCTGAAGACGGCGGGCCGGCTTCCCGACCGCTCCGAATGGGCCGCCGCCGCCCAGGAGAAGAGGGCCCGCCTCCAGCGCCGGACACACTTCGACGACATCCCGATCAAACCGCAGCGCGTCTACGAGGAGATGAACAAGGTCTTCGGTCCCGAGACACGGTACGTCTCCACCATCGGCCTCTCACAGATCGCCGGCGCCCAGATGCTGCACGTCTTCAAGCCGCGCCACTGGATCAACTGCGGCCAGGCCGGACCGCTCGGCTGGACCGTCCCGGCCGCGCTCGGCGTGGCCAAGGCCGACCCGGAGGCGCCCGTGGTCGCCCTGTCCGGGGACTACGACTTCCAGTTCCTGATCGAGGAGCTGGCCGTCGGGGCCCAGCACCGGATCCCGTACATCCATGTGCTGGTGAACAACGCCTATCTGGGCCTGATCCGCCAGGCGCAGCGGGCGTTCGAGATCGACTTCCAGGTCAACCTGGAGTTCGAGAACATCAACTCGCCCGAGCTCGGCGTCTACGGCGTCGACCATGTGAAGGTCGCCGAGGGCCTCGGCTGCAAGGCGATCCGGGTGACCGACCCGAACGAACTGGGCGCCGCCTTCGAGCAGGCCAGGAAGCTCGCCGCCGAGTACCGGGTCCCGGTCGTCGTCGAGGCGATCCTGGAGCGCGTCACCAACATCTCGATGTCGACCACCAACGACATCTCCCAGGTGGTCGAGTTCGAGGAGATCGCCACCGAGCCCGAGCACGCGCCCACGTCCATCAGGACACTGAAGGTCTGACACAACGTGAGGGCCCTCCGTGCGGCGGGGCCCTCACCTCTCCCGCGCGGGCCCTCCGTGTGCGGTCCGGCCGGCCGTTGCCGGGTCCCTGCCCACCCCCACGACTGACGTCCGGCGGCCCACGCTCCACGCGCCGTACGACGCGCACCCGGGACCTCGTCCCGCGGCGCGGACCGCCACTCCGCCGGACCCGAGCGACCTCATGTCGTGCCGCAGGACAGGCCCGAGCCGTCGCCCCCGCCCCAGGACTGCCGCAGCTCGAGCTCCGTGGTCCCGCTCCGCCCGACGAGCCCCGCCTCGCCTGCGAAGCGCGGTACGAGCGCGGTCAGCGCCCGGTCGCCGTACAGCGCGACGGCGAGCAGCACTTCGTCGTCGGACAGTCCCGTCCTCGACGCGGGGAGAGGGGCGCCGTCCCGAAGGTGCCCGCGCAGGCGCCGCCCGGACACCGTGGGGCCGGGCAGGAAGCCGCGCAGCAGTCCGGCCGCCACGAGTTCCCGGCGCAGTTCGTTGAGAGCCTCGCGCACGCCTCGTCGGTCCATCAACTGCCGTAGTCCCGCGGGCCGGTAGAGCGCGGAATGCACGGCCTTGGTGAGCGCGGGCACGGAACGGCCCGCGGCGCCGAGCGCCCGTGCTGTCCGCATCGTGCCCGCTCGGCCCGCCTCGACGGCGCCGCGCAGATGCAGGTCGAGCACGGCGACCGTGACGGCGGCGCGCGGACCGCCCCGCAGAAAAGCGATCTCGTGCGGCTCGGGCCGATTCGTCTCGGTGTCGCCCATGGAATCCTCCGAACGGGGCGGGGCCCGCCGCCCCCGTGTCGGCGGGCCCCGCGTGCCTCGAATCTGCCCCGGCCAAGGGGGAGTTGAAGCCTTCTGGGCGGTGTTCAGAGGTTGATTTGAGGGTTGCGTACCCGGTGTACGCCCGAGGGCGTAGGCGGGCTCATTCGGTGTCGTGCTCGGACAGGCCCGGCCAGTCGTCGGGCCCGCCGCCCTGCCACTCGATGAGGTCGCTCTCCTCGACCTCGATCCGGTCCAGGTCGGCCAGGCGCAGGATCTCGACGACATCGTCCAGGTGACTGGCGATCCCGAGGGTCACCGGGCCCTCGGTGACCCGGCGCGAGCCGTCCAGGGCCGGGGAGTGCACCACGATGTGCGGATGTTCCGTTGAGTTCTGCATGTCTTCAGGCTCCTGCCGTCAGGGCCGATCCGCACCCGGGCACACCGAGGGCGCCGGACACGCGTCGTTCCGTGTCCGGCGCTCCCGGTGCTTACATGAGGGGGGACCGCGACGGGTGCGACGGTCCGGGGCCGGCCTCTCTCGGGTCGAGAAGCAGGCCCCGGGCCTTCACCACCGCACTGGCTCGCACGCCGCCGCGGCCCTCCCCCAACCCGCCGCCGGGGCCGGCGACCACCCCTCATCCGGGTCGCCGTCGGCGGCGGGTCATGCGTCCGCTTCCCGACCTTCCGTCAGGGTCCGGACGCGGTCTCGGGCTCGTCGAAGGTGGTTTCCGGGCCGTGGCGGCGCCTTGGGCGCGACAGGACAGTTGTCGGCGCCGCCGCGGCCCGGAGTCTTTGAGGTGTCAGACCTGCTCGCCGGAGAGGCGTTCCACACCGCGCAGCAGGGCCGAGTGGTCCAGTCCACCGTCGCCCTGCGCCCGCAGACTGGCGACCAGTTGGGCGACCACGGCACCCACCGGGATGGCGGCACCCACGGTGCGGGCCGCGTCCGTGACGATGCCCATGTCCTTGTGGTGCAGGTCGATGCGGAAGCCCGGCTTGAAGTCGCGGTTCAGGAAGTTGTCCTTCTTGCGCGCCAGCACCGTGGAGCCGGCGAGTCCGCCGCCCAGGACGTCGAGGGCCGCTCCGAGATCCACGCCCGACCTCTCCAGGAACACCACGGCCTCGGCGCACGCCTGGATGTTCACCGCGACGATCAGCTGGTTGGCGGCCTTCACCGTCTGGCCCGATCCGTGCGGACCGCACAGGACGACGGTCCTGCCGAGCGCCTCGAAGATCGGCCGCGCCGCGTCGAAGTCGGTCCCCTCACCGCCGACCATGATCGACAGCACGGCCTCGACCGCGCCTGCCTCACCGCCGGAGACCGGGGCGTCGAGCACCCGGATGCCCTTCTTCCCGGCGGCCGCCGCGAGATCGACGGATGTCCGCGGGGTGATCGAGGACATGTCGATCAGCAGGGTGCCGGGCCGGGCGTTCTCCAGGATGCCGTCCGGGCCGTATGCGACGGCCTCGACCTGCGGGGACGCGGGCACCATCGTGATCACGACATCGGCGCCCCGGACGGCCTCGGCGACGGAACCGGCCGCGGTGCCGCCCGCGGCGCTCAGCCGCTCCAGCTTCTCCTGCTCCAGGGTGTAGCCGGTGACGTCGTATCCCGCCTTGATCAGGTGCTCCGACATGGGGGAGCCCATGATGCCGAGGCCTATCCAGGCGATCTTGGGGAGCGTGGTGGTCATGGGGTGCCTCTCTGACTGCTGCGATACGTCGTTGGGTTGCCGCTCAGCGGGCGGCGCGTGCGTGGGCCGGCAGCCAGCCGAAGGCATCGGCGCTCGGTGCGTCCCCCGGCTTGTACTCCAGGCCGACCCAGCCGTCGTAGCCCGCCTCGGCCAGTCGGTCGAGGAGGTCCTCGAGGGGGAGGGACCCCGTGCCCGGTGCGCCGCGGCCGGGGTTGTCGGCGATCTGGACGTGGCCGGTCCTCGACGCGTACCGCTTGATCACCGACGGCAGGTCCTCGCCGTTCATCGACAGGTGGTACAGGTCCATCAGGAACCTCGCGTTGCCGAGGCCGGTCGCGGCGTCGACCGCGTCCACGACCTCCATCGCGGAGGGAGCGCTCACCAGGGGGTACAGCGGTGACTCCGGCTTGTTGAGGGCCTCGACCAGCAACACGGCCCCGATGCGCTCCGCGGCCCGCGCCGCGAGCACCAGGTTCTCCAGGGCGAGCGCGTCCTGTGCGGCGGGGTCCACACCGTCGACGCGGTTGCCGTACAGGGCGTTGAGCGCCTTGCAGCCGAGCGACTGCGCGAAGTCCGCCGCGACGTCGACGTTGTCGCGGAACTTCTCCGACTCCTCGCCCGGGACCGACAGCGCCCCGCGGTCGGGCCCCGGAAGCTGCCCTGCGTAGAAGTTCAGCCCGGTGAGCCGGACTCCCGCGTCCTCGATCGCCTTTTTCAGGGCGTCGAGCCGGGACCGCTCCGGGGTGGGGGAGTCGGCCCAGGGCCACCACAGTTCGACCGCGGTGAAGCCCGCGGCGGCGGCCGCCGCCGGACGTTCCAGGAGGGGCAGCTCCGTGAAGAGGATCGACAGGTTGACGTTGAAGCGCTGGTCCGCGAATCCCATCGGGGTGCCGCTCCTTTTCCGTATTGCGGAACTATATTTCTGCTTGATGGAAAGCCTGCCGCCGGGTGTGAAGGCTGTCAAGGGCGTGCGCCGAAAACCGGGCCGTCCCCGGCGGGGTGCGGGCCGGGTGCTGCTCCCGCCCTCTTTTCGGGGCGGGCTCCGGCGGGGTGGTCCGTTAAGGTCTCTGCAGGCGGCCGGGGCGGTCCGACCCCGAGGGTGGACCCGGCGGGTGCGCGCGGGTCGGAGGAGATGCCATGGGGGCACAGGTGCGACTGAGGGTGGAGTTCACGACCGAGCCCTTCGATCTCGACGAGGCGCCGGCCCATGCGCTGGTCGCCCGGGAGGTCCTCGGTTCGGCCGAACTGGACGCCGTGGACGTGGGCCCGTTCGGCAACACCGCGGAGGGGGGCGCCGACGTGGTGCTCGACGCCGTCGGCGCGGTGCTGCGCAAGTCCCTCGAGGCCGGTGCCACCCGGATCTCCCTGCAGGTCAACGTGATCGGGGAGGGGGAGTGACGGGCCTCGGCGACGAGCCGTTCGTCGCGGCCGTGAAGCCGCTCGTCGACGCCATGGGCGGCGAGATGCTGCCCCCGGACCAGGCCGGCCCCGACGATGTCGTACTGGCCTGGGAGGGCACGGACGTCGTCGCCGTGCGCCTGCCCCAACTCGCCGACTCGCTCGATCACATCCTGGCCGCGATGGAGCGCCGGTGCGGCAAGCCGCTGGCCGAGCTGGACCGCAAGGCCAAGCAGGAGGTCGTACGGATACTGGAGGCGCGCGGTGCCTTCTCCGTGCGCCATGGGGTGGAGACCGTCGCCGGGGCCCTCGGCGTGAGCCGCTTCACCGTCTACAACTACCTGAATCGTGAGAAGGGGGCCTGACCGGCCCCGGAGTCCCTCTCCTGAGTCCGCCGCGAACCGCCGCCCGGTGTCCGGGTGGCGGTTTCCGTGTTCCGACCCTCGCGGCCCTGAATTTTCAACAAAGTGTTGACGTTGCGTCGCGGGTGGGCGTTAGCTGTTCGCAAGCCGTTCAGCCCCCAGTCCGCGGAGGCTCCCGTGACTTCGACTTCCATGCCGCCGGGTCTCACCCGGTTCAACTCCCTGGCGGGGCCCGCGGCCCGGGCCGTGCTCCTGGAGGTGTGCGCCTCCACGGCATGGGCCGGGCGGCTGCTCGCCGCGCGCCCCTGCACGGCGGCCGGGGACCTGTACGCCGCGAGCGACGCCGCCGTGGCCGGACTGACCGCGGAAGACCTGGACGAGGCCCTGGCGGGACACCCCCCGATCGGCCGCCCCCGGACCGGGGACCCCGCCTCGGCCCGTGAACAGCGCGGTATGGCCGGGGCCGCCGAGGAACTCAAGGCGGAGATGCTCGAACTCAATCTGGCGTACCAGGAGAAGTTCGGCCATGTCTTCCTGATCTGCGCGACCGGGAAGACCGGGGAGCAGATGCGTGACGCGGCCAGGGAACGGATCGGCAACGCGCCGGAGCAGGAGCGGGAGATCGTCCGCACCGAACTGGGCATGATCAACCGTGTTCGGCTCGCCCGACTGCTCGACACCGCCTGAAGAGGAATCCGCATGAGCACCGAGACCACCGCCTCCGTGTCCACGCACATCCTGGACACCAGCGCCGGCCGACCCGCCGGGGGAGTCGCCGTCCGCCTCCTTGCCCGATCGGGCCGGGGCGCGGACTGGCGGGAGCTCGGCGGCGGCGCGACCGACGCGGACGGCCGGTGCAAGGACCTCCCGGTCCCGCCGGAGGGAACGACCCACGTACGGCTCGACTTCGCAGTCGAGGCGTACTTCGAGAAGAAGCAAGCCGATGCGCAGCAGGACGCCCCCGCGAATCGGGACAGTGGTGCGGCAGGGGTGTTCTTCCCGGAGGTGGCGATCACGTTCGCGGTCGTGCCGGGCGAGCACTACCACGTACCGCTGCTGCTCAACCCGTTCGGCTACTCCGTATACCGAGGGAGCTAGCAGACACCATGGCAGACCATTCCCACCCGGCCCGCCCGGCGGTCCTGGGGCAGAACCAGTACGGCAAGGCGGAGAACCGCGTCGTCAAGATCACGAGGGACGGCGCCACCCACCACGTCAAGGACCTCAATGTCTCGGTGTCGCTCTCCGGCGACATGGAGGAGGTCCACTACTCCGGCTCGAACGCCCACGTCCTGCCGACCGACACCACCAAGAACACGGTGTACGCGTTCGCCAAGGAGTACGGCATCGAGTCCGCCGAGCAGTTCGGCATCCATCTGGCCCGGCACTTCGTGACCTCGCAGGAGCCCATCCGGCGCGCCCGCATCCGCATCGAGGAGTACGCCTGGCAGCGGATCGGGACCTCCGGTGAAGGCGCCCACTCCTTCGTCCGCGAGGGCCGCGAGACACGGCTTGCGCAGATCACATACGACGGTGGGACATGGGAGGTCGTCTCGGGTCTGAAGGACCTCGTCGTGATGAACTCGACCGATTCCGAGTTCTGGGGCTACGTCAAGGACAAGTACACGACTCTCCCCGAGGCCCACGACCGCATCCTGGCCACCGAGGTCTCCGGCCGCTGGCGGTTCAACTGGACCGAGGACGCGCGGGAGATGCCCGACTGGGAGAAGTCCTACGAGCAGATCAGGAAGCACCTGCTCCAGGCCTTCGCCGACACCTACTCCCTGTCGCTGCAGCAGACGCTGTACGCGATGGGGGCACGCATCATCGAGCACCGCGACGAGATCGACGAGGTCCGCTTCTCACTGCCGAACAAGCACCACTTCCTGGTGGACCTGGAGCCGTTCGGACTGAAGAACGACAACGAGGTGTACCTCGCCGCCGACCGCCCGTACGGCCTGATCGAGGCCACCGTGCTGCGGGACGGCTGCGAGGCGAGGATCCCGGTGGACCTCACCAACCTCTGACGCACCGGGTGCCCCCGGCCCTCCGGGGGCACCCTCCTCCTTCGGCACCCGAGACTCCCGGGCCGCGGCACTCGAACCTCCGGGGTCCTGCCGTGCCCTCTCCACAGAGCGAAAAGGACGAACCGTGGCAGCAGACCGGCGCATCGTCATCGAGAACTGTGCGATCGCGACCGTGGACGCCGACGACACCGAGTACGCCTCGGGCCATGTCGTCGTCGCCGGGAACCGGATCGAGGCGGTCGGCGCCGGCGGGGCGCCGGAGAACCTGGAGAACGTCGTGCGGCGCGTCGACGCCTCCGGCCACCTGGTCACCCCCGGCCTGGTCAACACCCACCACCACTTCTACCAGTGGATCACCCGGGGCCTGGCGACGGACCACAACCTGTTCGACTGGCTCGTGGCGCTGTACCCGATCTGGGCGCGCATCGACGAGCCCATGGTCTACGCGGCCGCACAGGGTTCACTGGCCATGATGGCCCGCGGCGGCGTGACCACCGCCATGGACCATCACTACGTCCACCCCAAGGGCGCCGGCGACCTGTCCGGCGCCGTCATCCGCGCCGCCCGTGAGACGGGCGTCCGGTTCACCCTGGCCCGTGGCTCGATGGACCGCAGCGAGAAGGACGGCGGTCTGCCGCCGGACTTCGCGGTCGAGACCCTGGAAGGTGCGCTGGCCGCGACCGAGGCGACCGTCGACGAACACCACGACGCCTCGTACGACGCCATGGTCCAGGTGGCGGTCGCGCCCTGCTCCCCGTTCTCCGTCAGCACCGAACTGCTCCGCCAGGGCGCGGAGCTGGCACGGCGGAAGGGCGTGCGGCTGCACACCCACGGGTCCGAGACGGTGGAGGAGGAGAAGTTCTGCCACGAGCTGTTCGGCATGGGCCCGACGGACTACTTCGAGTCCACCGGCTGGCTCGGCGAGGACGTGTGGATGGCGCACTGCGTCCACATGAACGACTCCGACATCGCCGCCTTCGCCCGCACACGGACCGGGGTTGCGCACTGCCCCTCGTCCAACGCCCGTCTGGCGGCGGGTATCGCCCGGGTCCCCGACATGCTCGCCGCCGGCGTACCGGTCGGGCTCGGCGTCGACGGCACGGCCTCCAACGAGTCCGGCGAACTCCACACCGAGCTGCGCAACGCGGTGCTGATCAACCGGCTGGGCGCCCATCGGGAAGCCGCCCTGAACGCCCGTCAGGCATTGCGCCTGGGCACGTACGGGGGCGCTCAGGTCCTGGGCCGCTCCGCGGAGATCGGTTCCCTGGAGCCGGGCAAGCTCGCCGACCTCGTGCTCTGGAAGCTCGACACCCTGGCCCACGCCTCGATCGCCGACCCGGTGACCGCGCTGGTCCTCGGTGCGGCGGCCCCGGTCACGCTCTCGCTGGTGAACGGCGAACCGGTCGTCGAGAACGGCCGTCTGCTGCACGTCGACGAGGAAGCCGTCGCCCGCTCCACACGGGACGAGGCGCGGCGCCTGGCGCGGATCGCCGGGCGCGACTGAGCAGCCGAGTACTCCGGCGGGGAGGGACGGCTCCCGGCCGGCGGCCGTGGACCCGAGCGGGATCCACGGCACCCGTCTCCGGGGCACGCAGGGACGTGCGTGCCCCGGAACGGACTTCCGTCCCCGAACACACCGGACCACATGCACCACCTCCTTGAAACCCACGTCGGAGCCGACGTGCAACCGACCGGAGGAACCACCGTGGCCGCCCACCCAGTCGACGAGAAACTCCCCGCCCTCAAGATGGCGGCCAGTGGCCTGCAACATGTGGCCGCCATGTACGCCGGGGTCGTCGCCCCACCTCTGATCGTCGGCGCCGCCGTGGGCCTGACCGGCACCGACCTGACCTTCCTCACCGGCGCCTGTCTTTTCACCGCGGGCATCGCCACCTTTCTGCAGACCCTCGGCATCTGGAAGATCGGCGCCCGGTTGCCGTTCGTCAACGGCGTCACCTTCGCCGGAGTCGCGCCCATGACCGCCATCGCCGCGTCCACCGACGACCCGTCCGACGCCCTGCCGGTCATCTTCGGCGCGGTCGTCGTGGCCGGGCTGCTGGGTTTCCTCGCGGCCCCCTTCTTCAGCAAGGCCGTCCGCTTCTTCCCGCCGGTCGTGACGGGAACGGTCATCACCCTCATCGGGGTCTCGCTCCTGCCGGTCGCCTTCGGCTGGGCGCAGGGGCCCGACCCCGCCGCGGACGACTACGGGTCCGCGGTACAACTCTCCCTGGCGGGGGTCACCCTCGTCGTCGTCCTGCTGCTGCGCCGCTTCACCCGCGGCTTCGTCAAGCAGATCGCGGTCCTGCTCGGCCTGATGGCCGGCACGCTCGTCGCGATTCCCTTCGGGGTCATCGACCTCACGCCCGTCCTGGACGCGGACGTGATCGGCTTCCCGGCCCCGTTCCACTTCGGGGCACCGCAGTTCCGCCTGGCCGCGATCCTGTCCCTGTGCGTGGTGATGGTGGTCTCGATGACCGAGTCGACAGCCGACATGCTCGCCCTCGGCGAGATCGTGGGGCGTCCGGCCGACGAGCGGACCATCGCGGCCGGCCTGCGCGCCGACACACTCGGCTCCGCGCTGAGTCCGTTGTTCAACGGCTTCATGTGCAGCGCCTTCGCGCAGAACATCGGCCTCGTCGCCATGACGCGGATCCGCAGCCGCTTCGTCGTCGCCACCGGCGGTGGTTTCCTCGTCCTGTTGGGGCTGTGCCCGATGGCCGCCTCGCTCATCGCCGTCGTACCGCGCCCGGTCCTGGGCGGGGCGGGGGTGGTCCTGTTCGGCTCGGTGGCCGCGAGCGGCATCCAGACCCTCGTGCGGGCCGGACTGGACAAGGACGACAACGTGCTGATCGTGGCCGTCTCACTGGCCGTGGGCATCATCCCCATCACGGCCCCGCACTTCTACCACGCCTTCCCGCGGACGGCGCGGATCGTGCTGGACTCCGGCATCTCGGCCGGCTGTGTGGCCGCCGTCCTGCTCAATCTCGTCTTCCACCACCTGGGCCGGCGCCGAGGGGCCGAGGAAACGAGCCGTCCCATGGACGCGGGCGAGGAGATCGCGGCGGCGCACCGAGCCGGTGCGGGGGTGGTGCCTGAGCGGGACCCGGCCATGCCATGAGGTTGGCGAGGAGCTCGGCCTGCTCCATCGCGTCGTCCAGGGCGTGGTGCGAGTGAGGACGCTTCGAGAGCAGACGGGGCGGCATCGTGCGCTTGGCGACCGCCCGCAGGGGGAGCCCCGCCTTCGTCGCGTAGAGGGTCTTCATGTCCAAGCAGCCGGAGTGGCCGAACGGGCTCGCCCCCGTGAAGCGGATCAGATACCAGTACAGGAACGTCCAGTCGTACGAGGCCGGGTAGCCGCACATCACGGGCTGCCCGCCGGCGCTCACTTCACGCACCCAGTCCCCGAACTCCGTGAGCGCCACCTCGGGTTCACTTCCCTCGGCCTTCAGCCGCTCCCGGTCGAGCCCGCTCACCGCCAGCGCCTGCGGGTCGAACTCCTCGCTGATGGGGCGCAGTTCGCGGTAGAAGGTCTGCTGCTGCGGATCGGCCGCGGTGAAGCCCCGGGCGTCCTGGAAGCCGGCCACCGCCGCGCCCAGGCTGAGCATGGAGTACGGGCCCGGAATCGGGCCGTCGGCCTCGATGTCCACGGAGATGTACAGACTCGGCTTGATCGTTCGGGGTGCCATGGATGTGCAGCATCGCACCCCGGGACGACGTCCGCACCCGATATCCGCCTCGCACGGTGCCTGACCGGACGCGGCCGCCGTGAGCTCCGCCCGGGCGGAGCTCACGGCTCGTCGCATCGCCACCTCACCGCCGGTCACGTCCGTCGCCGCAGCACCCCCGCCGCCAGTACGAGTGCCGCCAGCGCGAACCCCGTCGCCACCATGAACGCGAGCCGATAGCCGTCCGCGGTGGCCGGCAGCAGCCCCGCACCCCGTCGGAGCAGCCCTTCGGTGCGGCTCGCCGCGAGTGTCGACAGGGCCGCGAGACCCAGTGAACCGCCCACCACCTGCGTGGTGTTGAACAGCCCCGAGGCCGCACCCGCGTCCTCCTCCCGCGCCCCCGACATGGCGAGCCCGGTCAGCGCGGGCATCGCGGCCGCGAAGCCGGCGGCCAGCAGGAGCAGCGGTGGCAGGACGTCGGGGAGGTAGGAGCCGTCGGCCGGCGCGCGGCTCAGCAGTGCCATTCCCGCGGTGATCAGCACCAGTCCGGCGAGCAGGACCCGGTACGCACCGAACCGGCCGATGGTCCGCGCGGACAGGCCGAGCATCAGCACCCCGATCGCGACGGGTGCCGGCAGGAAGGCCGTGCCCGTCGCCAACTCGCTGTATCCGAGGACCCGTTGCAGATACAGCGCGCCGATGAACTGGAAGCCGTACATCGTCCCGATCATCAGGATCTGCACGGCGTTCGCGCCGGTCACCAGGCGGGAGCGGAACAGCCGCAGCCGCAGCAGGGGCCGTGCGGCCCGCGCCTGACGGAGGGCGAAGGCCACGAAGAGGGCGGCGGCGAGCACGGCCGACAGCAGCGTGGCGGTCGGTCCGCGGTCACCGGCGCCGACGATGACGTACACCGTGAGCATCAGCGCGCCGGTGACGAGGGCCGCCCCCGGATAGTCGGCGCCCCTGCCGAGCCCGGCGCCGTCCTCCGGTGCCACCACACGGACCGCGGCGATCAGGGCGGCCACCCCGATGGGCAGATTGATCAGGAAGATCCGGTGCCAGCCCAGAACCTGCGTCAGTGCCCCGCCGAGGAAGGTGCCGAGTGCTCCACCCGCCGCTCCGACTGCGCTGAACACGGCGATGGCGCGGGCCTGTTCCCGCGGCTCGGGGAACAGCGCGACCAGCATGCCGAGTACCACCGCGGACGCCATGGCGCCGCCGACGCCCTGCACGGCCCGCGCCGCCACCAGCACGCCCTGCCCGGTGGCCACCCCGCACAGCACGGAGGCCGCGGTGAACACGGCGAGCCCCGCCGCGAACATCCGTTTGCGGCCCACCAGGTCCCCGAGCCGTCCCGCCAGCAGGAGCAGCCCGCCGAAGGGGATCAGATACGCGTTGACGACCCAGGCGAGTCCAGGCCCGCTGAACCCGAGGTCGCTCTGGATGGCCGGCATCGCCACGGTGACGATGTTGCCGTCCAGGATCGTCATCAGCGTTCCCGCGCACAGAACGGCGAGGGACGCCCAGCGAGAGTACGTGCGGTGCGGCGACGCCACCCGCGCCGATGCCCCGGTCGTGGTCGACATGACCTCGTGGCCTCCGTCATCTCCATGGTCACCAAAGGTGCACGACTTGTAACGGGGTCAATCGTCAGTGACCATGGAGGGCGGCGTAAGGAGGCAGTTCGATGTCCCAGAGGAACACCGGTGTTACCGCGCAGGTCGTCAACGCGTACGCGTGCCCGGTCCGCGAGGTTCTTGACAGGGTCGCCGGCAAGTGGAGCGTGCAGATCCTGGTGGCGGCCGCGCACGGGCCGATCCGCTTCACGGAGCTGGAGCGCGGCATCGAGGGCATCAGCCGTCGCATGCTCACGCTGACGCTGCGCAATCTGGAACGCGACGGACTGGTCACCCGTACCGTCCATCCGACGGTACCGCCGAAGGTGGAGTACGCACTCACGCCCATGGCCCAGGAACTGCACGAGACCCTGCAACGGCTGACCGACTGGGCCGAGCGCAACCGCGTCCACATCGCCGAGGCGCGCGCCGCCTACGACGTGGAGCACCGTCCGGAGCAGCTGGGCGCGTAGGCCGGGGACCTCACAGACCGAACGCCTCCGGTTCGAGTGCCAGTGACCGGAAGTACCCCTGCGGGTCGGCCACCAGCCTGCGCTCCTTGAGGTCCATCAGCCCGCCGACCGACGCGATCTCCGCGGAGACCGTGCCGTCCGCCTTGAGGATCGTCTGCATCACCCGGAAGGTCTTGCCCTCGCCCCACTCGAAGGCGCACGTCACCTCGACCTCGTCGCCTGCGCGCAGTTCGCGCAGATAGCGGATCTTCGTTTCGAGGACCACCGGTCCGACGCCCTTGGCGAGCAGCTCGGACGGACCCACCCCGGCGGCCTGGAGAATGCTCCAGCGCGCGTGCTCGGCGTACTGCAGATAGACACTCTGGTTGAGGTGTCCCAGGGCGTCGGTCTCGTACCCGCGGACGGTGACCCCGACGGAGAACGGGGCTGCGGCGGTGTCGGCCATGAGCTTCCTCCAAGGTGACGGCATCAGACGTAGGAAATCTACGTCAGGGCTCAGCGCCCCGATCGTCCGGCCGAGGACAACCGCCCTCCGGTGACGGGCCGTTCACGCCATGGGCGGCTCATCTGCGCCGCGGCGACGCCAGGAGATACCGCGCCCGGGTTTTCGGCTCCGAGTGCTCGCTCACCTGCCAGCCCGCCTCCTCCAGCGTGGCCGCGCAGGCGCGCAGCGCCGTGAGGTCCTCGTGGTGGACGGCGATCGCCTCAGGCTGCGCCGTCGCCCGCACCCGATAACCCTCGCCGTCGCCCGGCGCGGGACGATGTCCCGCCGCCTCCAGCGCGAGCGCGGCGGACCGCACCAGATTGGCGCGCTCCCAGGCGCACGGGCGGTCCACGGCGTCGCCCGGATTTGTCATCCGGCGCAGTTCCAGCAGCCCCTGCCAGGCACTGTGCACCTCCCGCCGCCGCGCGGGGGTCGTGTCCGCGCCGTCCTCGCCGCCCACGCGCGCGGCGAACACACCCGTGTCCCCCGGGGGCGCGGCCGAACCAGCCGGTTCCTCGACGGACGGCGCCTCCCGGATCCGATGGCCCGCGGGCGTCAGGAAGTGGTCGTGCGGCGGACGCGGATGCCGGAAGGCGAGGCCCCGCTTCACCAGGGCGGAGAGCTGGGCGTCCGTTCCGCGAAGACGCCCGGTCACGGGGTCGGCGGTGTTGATGACACGCAGCTGCGCGGCGGTCGGCGGCCGGGTCACGGCGTGCTCCTTCCCGCGCGGGCGGACCGGACCGGGGACCGGCGCCCGGAGTCCGGGTCAGTGCTCCGGGAGTCCCGCCTCTCCCGCGGAGAGGGACCCATGCGAACAGTACGCGTCGGGTCTGACATTCCAGCCGGCCACGACATGGCGGCGGTGCTCGAGGCCCAGGCGGCTCATCGTTCCGGTGGAGAGCAGGAACAGCGCACCGGCCGAGGCGGACAGGCCGAGGCGCCGCGCGGTCAGCACCCGCAGGAAATGGCCGTGGGAGACCACGACCACGCTGCCCTCGGCATCGCCCAGCGCCGCGTCGATCTTGGCGAGCATGCGGTCCGCGCGCGTCCCTACATCGTCGGGGCTCTCCCCGGGATGCTCGGGCGGTCCGGGTGCGACCCCGTCGGTGAACAGGAACCAGTCCGGCCGCGTCCGGTGGATCTCGAAGGTCGTGACCCCCTCGTACCCGCCGTAGTCCCATTCGGACAGGTCCGCGTCGACGCGCGCTCCGCCGATACCGGCCAGCCGGGCCGTCTCCAGGGCCCGCTGCATCGGGCTGACGAACGCCGCGGCGATGTGGTGCCGTGCGATCAGCGGCGCCAGCCGACGCGCCTGCTCCCGGCCGTTGTCGGTCAGCGGGACGTCGGTCCGGCCGGTGTGCCGCCCGGACAACGACCACTCGGTCTCCCCGTGCCGGACGAGAATGAGGTCGCCCACGCCGTGCCCTTCCTGTATCCGTCTAACGGCACCGTGCCACAGGCATGCCGGGCCGGCAGGGCGGATTGAGCCAGACGGCCGCCCCCTACTGGCGGTATCCGCCGAGGAACCGGCCGATCCGCCCGATCGCCGCCTCCAGGTCGTCCGCGTGCGGAAGCGTGAGGATGCGGAAGTGGTCGGGAGCGGGCCAGTTGAAGCCGGTGCCCTGGACCACCTGGATCTTCTCCCGCAACAGCAGGTCCAGGACGAACTTCTCGTCGTCGTGGATCGGGTGCACCTTCGGATCCAGGCGCGGGAAGGCGTACAGCGCGCCCTTCGGCTTCACACAGGACACGCCGGGGATCTCGTTGAGCTTCTCCCAGGCGCGGTCGCGCTGCTCGTGCAGACGGCCGCCCGGTGCGGTCAGCTCGTGGATGGACTGCCGGCCGCCGAGCGCGGCCTGGATCGCGTACTGGGCCGGGGCGTTGGCGCACAGACGCATGGAGGCCAGCATCGTCAGGCCCTCGAGGTAGTTGCGCGCGTGCTGCTTCGGACCGGTCACCACCAGCCATCCGGAGCGGAAGCCCGCCACCCGGTACGTCTTCGACAGCCCGCAGAAGGTGAGGACCACCAGGTCGGGGGCGAGCGCGGCGGCCGAGTGGTGCACGGCGCCGTCGTACAGGATCTGGTCGTAGATCTCGTCGGCGAGGACCATCAGGCCGTGCCGGCGCGCGAGGTCGAGGATGCCCGCGATGACCTCCTTCGGGTATACCGCGCCCGTGGGGTTGTTGGGGTTGATGATGACGACGGCCCTGGTGCGGTCGGTGATCTTGGCGGCCATGTCGTCCAGGTCGGGGTACCAGTCGGCCTGTTCGTCGCACAGGTAGTGGACCGCCTTGCCGCCCGCAAGGGTCGTCACGGCTGTCCACAGGGGGAAGTCAGGTGCGGGGATGAGGACCTCGTCGCCGTCCTCCAGCAGCGCCTGTACGGCCATCGACACCAGCTCCGAGACGCCGTTGCCGAGGAACACGTCGTCGACGTCCACGTCCAGGCCCCGCTCCTGGTAGCGCTGGGCCACGGCGCGGCGGGCGGAGAGGACGCCGCGCGAGTCCGTGTAGCCGTGCGCCTGCGGCAGCATCCGGATCATGTCCTGGAGGATCTCCTCCGGCGCCTCGAAGCCGAAGAGGGCGGGGTTGCCGGTGTTCAGGCGCAGCACGCTGTGGCCCGCCTCCTCCAGCGCGTTCGCGTGCTCGATCACCGGGCCGCGGATCTCGTAGCAGACCTCGCTGAGCTTGCTCGACTGCCGGAACTCCATGTGCCGCTTCCCCTCCGCCGACTGGTGTTGCTTGGTTTTACCAAGTGGAAGCTTGGTAAGTCCAACAACGTGTCTAGACTGCGTCGCATGTCACCTCGCCGAAGCTACGACCAGTACTGCTCCACGGCCCGGGCCCTCGATGCCGTCGGCGACCGCTGGACTCTTCTGATCGTCCGTGAGCTGCTCGCGGGACCGCGCCGCTACACCGATCTGCACGCGGACCTGCCGGGTGTGAGCACCGACGTCCTGGCGTCCCGGCTGAAGGACATGGAGCGCGACGGGCTGACCACGCGGCGGCGGCTGCCGCCGCCCGGAGCCGCGTTCGTGTACGAACTCACCGCCCACGGAAGGGACCTGCTCCCGGTGCTCCAGGCGCTCGGCGACTGGGGCGCGCCCGCACTGGCCGAGCGCAGGCCGACGGACGCGGTGCGCGCGCACTGGTTCGCGCTGCCGCTGCTGCGCTCGCTGGACGGCGAGGGACTGGTCGAAGTCCAGCTGGACGAGGGGGAGTTCCATCTGTGGCTGGGCGGCGCCGCGGACGGCCGGGTCTACGGCGACGGCGCGGCCCCCGGCGAGCCCGACGCCCGGCTGGAGCTCGACGGGGACACGTGCACGGCCCTGAGCCGGGGCTTCTTGACGCTGCATCAGGCAGTGCGTGACGGACGCATCGAGGTCTCGGGCGAGGGGACGCTCGCCAAGTCGCTGCGCGGGGAGTGAGCCGCGCACCGGGCGCTCCTCCCGCGCGCCCGGAACTCCCGCGCGTCCGAGGGGCGCGGACGGCGACGCAAAGGCCCGCCGTGCCGGAGACACGGCGGGCCTTGGACGGCGGTGTGTCAGTAGCCCTGCGGCACCCGGGACGGCCGTCCCGAACCACGCGTCAGCGCATAGCCCCCGATGCCCGCGAGCGCCGCGAGGATGCCGCCGATCGCGGTCCACACCCAGCGATCGGACCACCAGCCGGACGCCCAGCCGTCGTCGGGCTTCAGCGAGGACAGCACGGCCGCGTCCGACTCGGACGAGCTCTCCTCCTCCTGCGAGGTGGTCGCGATCCCGGGCACGAGCGGCTGCGCGAGCGATCCGTCCACCGCCGCCGAGCCGCCGATCTCCTTGGAATCGACCCGGAGTTCGGTGCTCACCGGCAGGCCGAGGTCCGCGGCACCGAGGTCCACGGCCGTCAGCCGGACGTAGTACGTGCCGGGCAGCGGGTCGTCGGCCCACGGCTCGGACCAGGCGCGGACCGTGCGCAGCGTGCAGGCCAGGTCCACGGAGGACGCACCCTGAGCCGCGGTGTGCGTCTGCGTGCCGTACTGGCACGCCTGCCGGCGCCGCAGCCCGTCGTAGACGTCCAACTGCCAGGTCTGCGCCCCGCTGCGGGACGTCGAGGGCAGCTTCACCGTCGCCTTCACCGTGGGGCGCTGCCCGGCGTCCGCGGGGAAGGACCAGTACAGGTAGTCACCGGTGGAGGCGCTCGCCGTGGCCTGCTGTCCCTGCTCGATCTCCGTCGCCGTACGGAACGACGTGCCCGCCGAGGTGGGCGCGGCGCTGTCGCCGGACGGGCTCGCGGAGGGCGAGGAGTCGGCGACGGCCGGGGTGACGGAGGCGCCCAGCAGCAGGGCCGCCGCGGTCAGCATCTTTCCGATACGCATCAGTTGGTCCTCCAGACCGCGAACCGCCAGCGCGAAATCCAACCCCACAGGACACCCGCGAGGAAGCCGGTCAGGACCAGGGCGCCGAGCAGCCACCAGCCGCGGCCGAGACCGAAGGAGGCGACATCGCCCGCCTGGTCGGGACCGTCGACCACGTCGACGGTCAACTCCAGCGGGAACCCGGGCGTCGTCTTGACCCCGGCCGCGGGCGAGAAGGAGTTGGCCACCTGCAGGCACACCGTCTCGGCGGGGGCGTCCTCCTCGTCGCTCTTCGCCTTCGGATAGCGAAGGCCCGTCGACATCACGTCCGTACGGCCGGAACCGGTCGCCTCGCCGCGCACGATCTCACGCCCGTGCACGGTGATCGCCCGCAGCGTCACCCCGTAGTCGGGGTTCACCTGCCGGTCGTCGGCGACACTCACGGAGGCGCGCAGCTCCTGACCGGGCGCCACGTCCACGCGGTAGAAGCGGTGCTGACCGAAGTCCTCGCGGTCCGTGTACAGACCGGACTTCAGCGTGGGCGCCGACGTGCACTGCCCGGTGCCGTCCACGGCCACCGGCGTGACCACCTTGTCCGCCGTACGGTCCACCAGCTGATTGACCTTGTCGGAGAGCTGCTCCTTGTGCTGCACCGAGGTGTAGGTGCCGCCGGTGGCCTCGGCGATGCAGCTGAGCTGCTTGCTGAGCTTGGCGTTCGGCACGAGGCCCAGGGTGTCGATGGTCAGCCCGATTCCCTTGGCCGCGATCTCACGGGCCACCTCACAGGGGTCGAGCGGGGCGCAGGTGTCCTCACCGTCGCTGATGAGGACGATACGCCGGGAGCCGTTGCCGCCGTCGAGGTCGTCCGCGGCCTTCAGCAGCGCCGGGCCGATCGGGGTCCAGCCGGTGGGCTGGAGCGTCGCCACGGCCGTCTTGGCCTCGGTCCGGTCCAGCGGCCCCACCGGATAGAGCTGCGCGGTGTCCTTGCAGCCGGTCTTCTGGTCGTTGCCCGGGTAGTTGGCGCCCAGCGTCCGGATGCCCAGCTGCACCTCCTCCGGAGTCGCGTCGAGCACCTCGTTGAAGGCCTGCTTCGCCGCGGCCATCCGTGAGCCACCGTCGATGTCCCGCGCCCGCATGGAACCGCTGACGTCGAGGACGAGATCGACCTTGGGCGCGTCCTGGGCTGTCGTCTCGTCGGCGACGGCGCCGGCCGGGACGGCCATCCCGGCCGCCAGGGCGGCGAGCAGGGTGCAGACACCCGTCGCCAGCCGTTTTCTTGTGATCATCGGCGGATCTTATTGATCAGACGGTGCGTGCTTCAAAACGAGCCGTAAAACCCTGGCGGTCCAGTCGAACAACCCTGCCGTACCGGCAGGTGGAAGCATGGTGAAGCTGCGGATGCCGGTGCCGCGTTCACGCCGGCGGGTCCGACTGCGGGGCGGCCGACGGGAGTTCGGCCGCCGCGCGGCGTCACGGACCCGCCCCGGTCAGCGGGTTCGGCAGCAGCGTCCACAGATCGCCGGACCGCCCCGGCGACAGCCGCATCAGAGTCAGGGCCTTGGTGGGCAGGGGCTCGGCGGACAGCGCCGCCAGATCCGCTGTGCGCGGCAGATCCCGCACGGCCGGCTCCAGTGCGTCCCGCAGCGCCGCCGCCGACCCCGCGGTCGAGGCCAGCGCGCCCGCCACCAGGGATCCGAACAGTTTGCGGCGCAAGGTCGTCTCGTCGTCCGTGACCATCCGGCCCGCCAGGTCCGGGGACTTGATGCCGTGCCGCGCCAGCCGGGCCGGGCTCACCCGGATGTCGGCGAGATCGCGATAGACCAGCCGTCGCGGGGCGCCCGTGGGCGAGAGCACGACCAGCAGGTTCTGGCCGTGCGCCTCCAGGGCGACCCCCAGGTCCAGCAGCCGCAGTCCCACGGTGAGGACGAGGCGGGTGAACGCCGCGAACCAGGCGGCGGACGAGGGCAGGCCGGTGAGCGGCAGAGCGGCGACGGGCACCACCCGCTCGCCGGCCGCGGTGTCGGCCCGCGTCTCGGGCGACTCGCGCACCACCGCCGCGAGATCGGGGGAGTGCGCGCTGACCGCCCCGAGAGTGCGGGTGACGTGCAGCAGGCCGTCGGTGCGCGCCGCCATCGACGCCACGAAGTCGGAGACGTCGAGCGACGTCTCGACGGACTGCACCGAGATGTCCCGCACCGAGGACGTCAGCCGTGCGCTGAGCGCCGTCTTCACATGCGGGCCGCCGTCGGGCAGGGCCAGGGTCCGCAGGGACATCAGCGGATGCGCGGCCGGCCCCTCCTGCGCAGGCACCCCGAGTACGTGAGCCGTCTGCCAGGGATGGACCGGGACCAGGGGGCGCCCGCCGTCCCGCAGCCACTTCGGCCACACGCCCCGGACGATACCGCCGTCGTCCAGGGGCATCAGACCGAGGCGTACCAGCGGCCGGTGCTCGGGTCCGTAGGCGAGCTGCTCGGCCACCGAGAAGCCCGGCCGGGACCGGCAGTTCGGATGGTACGGGTGCCCGTCGACCACCCGCTGCTCCCATTCCCAGGCGCTCGCCGGTTCCGGCAGGTCCTGCGGCTGGTCTGCCCGGGAGAGCGCCAACGACGCCGTGCTGTGGTCGAGTTCGGCGGCGAACGGGTCGCCGTGGGGGACACCGAGCGCCGTGACCAGCGCGCCCGGACAGCCGTGCGCCCGTCCCTCCAGGAGCACCTCGGTCGCATACGCGTCGGTCGCGTACGGGTCGGCGGGCGGCCCGTGCAGCCGGCGCCCGTCGGTCAGGTGGAGCAGGAGCCCGCCGGCCGTCGGCTCCCGGCGCGCGATCCACGGCAGCGGCTCATGGGCCAGCGCCCGCCACAGGCGCGACAGGACGGCGGCGCGGGCGCCGGGGAGCGCGGCCGCGTACGCCGCCGACAGGCCGGGCCGTACGAGATCGAGCTCGCGTGCGAACTCGGTCTCGGTGGAGGGGGAAGGGGGCACGGTCGGGCTCCTCGGGGGACGGGGGTGGCGGATCCTGGAGGCGGACCACCACCGACATACTGAGCGTCAGTGCACCGTACGGAACGAATGGATCACGTGGACCGCATGCACCCCAGGGACGATGTCCCCGAGCGCGCCGACGCCTACGCGGTGGCGCCGCTGCTGAACTGCCTGATCCGCGAGGCGGCGGAACCCACCGGCGAACCGGGCGTCCACCGGCTGCGGGCCGGCGGCCGGCTGCTTCGGATACGCGGCGGACGCCGGCCGCGGGATCCGGAGGTGTACGACGGCGGCTCCTGGCAGCCGCTCACCCATGCGGAACTGGTCAAGCTCACCGCCGACGAACTGCGCCGCGCCACCGGCCTCGACAGCCCGGAACTCCCCGTGGAGATGATCGACAGCCGGGACGCGGTGGCCGCGATCCTGGCCGCGCGTGCCCGGGCGACCGCGCCCGAGGACCCGTATGTGCGCTCCGAGCAGTCGCTGATCACCGGTCACCCCCACCATCCCGCCCCGAAGGCGCGCGGCGGCGGCCCCGTCGCGAACTGGCTGCCGTACGCGCCGGAAGCGTACGCCCGTTTCCCGCTCGCCCTGCTGGGCGTACGCGAGGACGCGGCGGCCGAGGAGGGCGACACGACGGCGCTCGATTCGCTCGGCTCCGCCCCGCCGGGGTACCGGCTGCTGCCCGCGCATCCCTGGCAGCTCGCTCTGGTGGCCGCCCGCCCGGAGATCCGGGAGGCTTTCGCCGACGGCCGCCTCGTCCGGCTCGGCGAGTCCGCGCTGCCCGTCGCCCCCACGGCGGCGATCCGCACCGTCTACGCCCCGGACGACGACCTCTTCCTCAAGTTCAGCCTGGACGTGCGGATCACCAACGACATCCGCCGGCTGTGGCGCCACGACCTGCTCAGGCTGCGCCGCACCGACGAGGCCGCCGTCTCCGCCTTCGCCGCGGGTCCCGGCCCGGCCGCCTGGCTGAGCGACCGCGGCTACCGTACGGCCGCCTTCGCCTTCGAGGAACTGGCCGTGCTGGTCCGCGACGGCCTGCGCCCGCATCTGCTGCCCGGCACCACGCCGCTCCTCGCCGCGGCCCTCGTGGAGGGCTTCGAGGACAGTCCGCTCAACACGCTCGACGACCCTGCGGCCTGGTGGACGGCCTATCTGCGCCAGGTCGTCCCGCCGGCTCTGGAGGCGTTCGAGCGGCACGGCGTCGTCCTCGAGGCGCATCTGCAGAACACGGTGGTCGCCGTGGACCCGACGGGCCTGCCCGTGCAGGCGCTGTTCCGGGACGCGGAGGGCGTGAAACTCCTCGCGGAGGTGTCCCGTGCGGTGGGCTGGGAGCGGCTCGTCTACTGCCTGGTCGTCAACAACCTCACCGAAGTGGCCGCCGTGCTGGTGGAGCGTCGTCCCGGCTGGAACCCCTGGCCCGCAGCCCGCGCCGAACTGGCCCGCCACCCGGTGCCCGAGATCCCGGGCCTGCTGGCCTCGCCCACCCTCCCCGGCAAGACGAACCTCCTGCTGCGCTGGACGGGCGCGGACGGCGCGGACGCGCGCTATCTGCCCCTGCCCAACCCGCTGGCGTGCCGGTGAGCGGCCCCCACCGGGCCCATGTCGCACACGGGCACGGAGCGGAGGTGCTCGGCGTCCGCGCCGTGCGGGGGCCGGGGGCACGACGGGTCGGCCGGACCGCCCGCGCAGCGCCGGCCCGACGACGCCCCTCGCGTCCCGACGTGGCGCCGGAGGCGAACCGCGCACCGAGCCGGTCGGGGACGTCGTCGACGGGCGACTCGGAGCCGTGAAACCGAGCAGTGCCCGGCCGCTCCGGCACTCCGTGCTCCGGTCACCCCCGGTTACTATGGTCACTTCATGCCGGAGGGCCGGAAACAGGACGGCCGGCTCCGTTGTGACACGCCTTCGAGGTCGAGCGTGGACGGCACGGGTGAAGAGGTTGGTGGCCTGAGGACATGCTGAGAGAGGTCACCGCTGTTCGCTATGTCGAGCCCCTGCGCTCCGGCGGTTCCGTGCCGGGCGTCGTCGAGGCCGACGACCTGGGGACGTACGTCGTGAAGTTCACGGGCTCAGCCCAGGGCGTCAAGGCGCTGGTCGCCGAGGTGATCGTCGGGGAACTGGCGCGCCGGCTCGCACTGCGCGTGCCCGAGCTGGTCCTCACCCACTTCGACCCGGCGATCGCCGCGCACGAACCGCACCAGGAGGTGCGCGACCTGCTGAACGCGAGCCCCGGCGTCAACCTCGGCATGGACTTTCTGCCGGGCGCCCGGGACTTCACCCCCGAGGTCGCGCGGGCCTGCACGGTCGACCCGCTGGAGGCCGGCAGGATCATCTGGCTCGACGCGCTGACGGTGAACGTCGACCGCACGGTCCACAGTTCCAACCTCATGGTCTGGCCGACGTTCGGCATCGCTGCGCCGAAGCTGTGGCTGATCGACCACGGTGCGGCACTGGTCTTCCATCACCGATGGGACGCCTCCGCACCGGACAAGGCGTACGACTTCCGTCACCACGCCCTGGGCCACTTCACCCCCGACACGCGGGCCGCCGAGGCCGAGCTCGCGCCCAGGGTGACCGAGGCGCTGCTGCGCGAGGTCGCCGAGGAGGTGCCGGACGCGTGGCTGGCCGGTGAGCCGGGCTTCGCGACGCCCGGAGAGGTCAGGGACGCTTACGTGGACTACCTCACGGCGCGGGTCAAGGCGTCCGAGGCCTGGCTGCCCACGGACTTCCCCACCCGGGAGGAGCTCGCCGCCGAGGAGGCCCGGCGCGCGGAGCGGACACAGGAAGGCCGTCCGGCCTGGCTCAAGCGGGTCCCGGACCTGCACGGCAAACCGGCGGCGCGACAGGATTGGTCGGTGCACCTCGGATGACGGAAACCCCCGGGACGACCGGCGCCCCCTCGCGGGAAGCGCACCGCGTCCGGATCGAGTACTGCACCCAGTGCCGCTGGCTGCCCCGCGCGGCCTGGCTGGCGCAGGAACTGCTGACGACGTTCGAGACCGAGCTGACGGAACTCGCGCTCACACCGGGCACGGGAGGTGTCTTCGTCGTCAGGGTGGACGACGAGGTCGTCTGGGACCGTCGTGAGCAGGGTTTCCCCGAGCCCACGGCGGTGAAGAGGCTGGTGCGCGACCGAGTGGCCCCGGGCAAGCCCCTGGGCCACTCGGAGAGGCCGGCCGAGTAGGTCAGCCGCCCAGCTGCTCGTAGGCGGGCAGGGTCAGGAAGTCCGCGTAGTCCTCGTCCAGGGCGACCTTCAGAAGCAGGTCGTGGGCCTGTTGCCAGTGACCGGCCGCATAGGCGTCCTCGCCGATCTCGGCCCGGATGTTCGTCAGTTCCTCGGCCGCGACCCTGCGGGCCAGCTCCGGGGTCGCCTTCTCGCCGTTCTCGAACTCGACGCCCGCGTTGATCCACTGCCAGATCTGCGAGCGGGAGATCTCCGCGGTGGCCGCGTCCTCCATCAGATTGAAGATGGCGACCGCGCCGAGGCCGCGCAGCCAGGCCTCGATGTAGCGGATGCCGACCTGGACGGCGTTGACCAGTCCCGGGTAGGTCGGCTTCGCGTCCAGGGAGTCCACGGCGATCAGATCGGCCGCCTTGACGTCCACGTCCTCGCGCAGCCGGTCCTTCTGGTGGGGCTTGTCGCCGAGGACCCGGTCGAAGGACTCCAGGGCGATGGGCACCAGGTCGGGGTGCGCGACCCAGGAGCCGTCGAAGCCGTCGTCCGCCTCGCGGTCCTTGTCGGCCTTGACCTTCTCGAAGGCGACCCGGTTGACCTCCTCGTCGCGCCGTGACGGGATGAACGCCGCCATGCCGCCGATCGCGTGCGCACCGCGCTTGTGGCAGGTGCGGACGAGGAGTTCGGTGTAGGCGCGCATGAACGGGGCCGTCATCGTGACCGCGTTGCGGTCGGGCAGGACGAACTTCGTCCCGCCGTCGCGGAAGTTCTTCACGATGGAGAACAGGTAGTCCCAGCGGCCCGCGTTCAACCCCGAGGCGTGGTCGCGGAGTTCGTAGAGGATCTCCTCCATCTCGTACGCCGCGGTGATCGTCTCGATCAGGACCGTGGCGCGGACGGTGCCCTGCGGGACGCCGAGGTGGTCCTGGGCGAAGACGAAGACGTCGTTCCAGAGGCGGGCCTCCAGATGGGACTCCGTCTTCGGGAGGTAGAAGTAGGGGCCCTTGCCGAGGTCGAGCAGACGGCGGGCGTTGTGGAAGAAGTACAGGCCGAAGTCGACGAAGGCGCCCGGTACCTGCTGTCCGTCGACGAGGAGATGACGCTCGTTCAGATGCCAGCCGCGGGGGCGCACGACGACGGTCGCCAGCTCCTCGTCCGGGCGCAGGGCGTAGGACTTCCCGGAGGCCGGGTCGGTGAAATCGATGCTCCGGGTGTACGCGTCGATCAGGTTGAGCTGGCCGACGACGACGTTCTCCCAGGTGGGGGCCGAGGCGTCCTCGAAGTCCGCGAGCCACACCCGGGCGCCCGAGTTGAGGGCGTTGACGGTCATCTTGCGGTCGGTGGGTCCGGTGATCTCGACACGGCGGTCGTTCAGGGCCTGCGGCGCGGGCGCCACCTTCCAGGAGTCGTCCGCGCGGATCGCGGCGGTCTCGGGGAGGAAGTCGAGCGTCGAGGTACGGGCGATCTCGGCGCGGCGCTCAGCACGGCGGGCGAGCAACTCGTCGCGCCGGGGCGTGAACCTGCGGTGCAGCTCGGCCACGAAGGCGAGGGCCGCATCCGAGAGGACCTCGTCCTGCCGGGGCAGGGGCTCGGCGTCGACCACGATCGGCGACGGCGCTGGTGCGGACATGAGCGGTCACTTCCTTCAGCGAGCTGATGCGAGGACACCGCGGCACCGGGTGCCAGGGAGCCCGGATGCGGCTGACGGCGCCCCGTGAGTGGTCCTGCGCTTCTGACCTGTGGATACTAGTTTCCTCATAGTGGAAGTTCAATGATCTGTTGATGTCGAGACTCTCCGTCTCGAGGGAGGTCGGCTCCGGGTGCCACCCTCCTCACTCGAGACGGGCCAAGTCGGCCTGTGTGTCGATGTCGTAGGGCTGCGCCACATCGCCGCACTCCACCAGCGTGATCGCGTTCTCGTGGGCCTTGAGATAGTCGCGCGCCCCGCGATCGCCCGTCGCCGCCGCCGCGACGCCCGCCCAGTGGCCGGCGCCGAACAGCACCGGATGTCCGCGTACCCCGTCGTACGCGGCGGAGACCAGTGACGCCTCGTTCTCGTAGGCGGCGAGCACCCGGGCGACCGCGTCGGGGCCGATGCCGGGCTGGTCGACGAGCAGGACAAGAGCCGCCGGGGCGCCCGTCCCGGCGAGGGAGCCGAGGCCGGCCCGCAGGGAGGAGCCCATGCCGCCCGCCCAGTGCGGGTTGTCCACCAGTACGCAGCCGGACAGATCCGCCCGCTCCCGTACGGCCGCGGCGGACGCTCCGAGCACCACATGGACCCGCTCGCACCCGGCCGTGCGCAGGCTCGCCACCGCATGCTCCACGAGGGTCCGCCCCCGGTGCTCCAGCAGCGCCTTGGGCCGTCCGCCGAGCCGCCGGCCGCCGCCGGCCGCGAGGAGCAGTCCGGCGATGCGGCCCTCTTTCGGTGTCATACGTCCTGCATACCCGACCCTGTGTCCACCGCGCCGTTCCAGGGACTGAATTTCGGTCCGCACGGTGGCGCCCGGACCACTGGGTGGCGTTTACTGACCCGCGTCCCCGGCGCCCGACCAGCGCCACGGGGGCGGGCGGTGTGTCGAGAAGTGCGTACGACGGGGTGCGAGGGGGAGAGCTGTGTTGCGGAGCTTGGGGCAGAGGCCAGTGACCGGCAGCGAAGAGGACCCGAGGGTGGCGGAACTGCGGACCGCCGTGTCCCGGCTGCGCCGTGAACTCGCCACCCTCCCTTCCGAGTTCCCCGACCGTGCCATAGCGGAGGACGAACTCGCCGCGCTGGCGGCGATGGCCCTCAGCGGTGTCCCCGAGATCCCACGGCTGCGCCGCTCCCTGCTCCTGATCGCCGGCGCGATCGGCTCGGTCAGCGCGCTGGCCCGGGGTCTGTCGGATGTGCGCAGCGCGGTGGAACTGTTCGGGGAGTCGCGGCGGGACTGACCCGCACCGTCCTTGACCGTGATGCCACGGCAGCGGCCCTCGGCCGCACGTCCGGACACCGTGTGCGCATCGGGGGGGGTCAGGCCGTCGGGGTGCCCGAAGTCGCCAGCGCCTGCGACAGTTCGGCGGCCACCTGCTGGAGCACCGGCACGATCTTCTCGGTCGCCGAGTCGGTGACACGGCCCGCCGGTCCGGAGATGGAGATCGCCGCTGCCGTCGGTGAGTCGGGCACGGACACGGCGAGGCAGCGGACCCCCAGTTCCTGCTCGTTGTCGTCGACGGCGTACCCGTGCGTGCGCACCTCCTGCAGCGCGGCCAGGAACGCCTCGGGAGTGGTGATCGTCTTCTCGGTCGCCGCGGGCATGCCGGTGCGGGACAGCAGGGCGCGCACCTCGTCGTCCGAGGTCGTCGCGAGCAGTGCCTTGCCCACGCCGGTGGAGTGCGGCAGCACTCGCCGGCCCACCTCGGTGAACATGCGCATCGAGTGCTTCGAGGGGACCTGCGCCACATAGACGATCTCGTCCCCGTCGAGCAGCGCCATGTTGGCGGTCTCGCCGGTCTCCTGGACCAGTCGCGCCAGATAGGGGCGGGCCCAGGTGCCGAGCAGCCGGGACGCCGATTCGCCGAGCCGGATCAGCCGGGGGCCGAGTGCATAGCGGCGGTTGGGCTGCTGACGAACGTAGCCGCAGGCCACCAGCGTGCGCATCAGGCGGTGGATCGTGGGCAGCGGAAGCCCGCTGCTCGCGGACAGTTCACTCAGGCCGACCTCGCCGCCCGCGTCGGCCATCCGCTCCAGCAGATCGAAGGCGCGCTCGAGGGACTGGACACCGCCCGCGGCGGACTTGGCGGGCGGGGCGTCGCTGGCGCTGGACGTCGACACGGCGCGTTCCTTTCGGGGCCGGCAGGAAGGGCCAAAGCCTACCCGGCAGGCGGTCGGCTCCCTGGTTCTGGTGCCACCCTGGGCTTCACAGTGGAATTCTAATTCCGCCAAGCGGAAAAGTCCAGAGCGGGCGCCTCGAAGGTGATGGAAGGAAGTGTGCCCTTGACGACGTGGGGGCGGGAGTGAAGACTCCTTCAACAGAACGTTGAAATCCCATGGATGTGCATCCCTTTCCCGGAAGCAGGACGGCGGCAGAGAGGGGCCGGAGTGTCCGACGCTGAACTGGTGCTGCGCTCGAGGCGTGTCATCACACCCGAGGGGACGCGCGCCGCGACGGTCGTGGTCGCCGGGGGGACGATCACGGCGGTCCTGCCGTACGACGCGGAGGTTCCGGCCGGGGCCCTCGTGGAGGACGTAGGCGACGACGTCCTGCTGCCCGGCCTGGTCGACACCCACGTGCATGTCAACGACCCGGGCCGCACGGAGTGGGAGGGCTTCTGGACGGCCACCCGCGCGGCGGCGGCCGGCGGGATCACCACCCTGATCGACATGCCGCTCAACTCGATCCCGCCGACCACCACGGTCGGCCACCTGCGCGTCAAGCAGCGGGTCGCGGCGGGCAAGGCGCATGTCGACGTCGGCTTCTGGGGTGGCGCCCTGCCGGACAACGTCAAGGACCTGCGGCCGCTGCACGACGCCGGAGTCTTCGGCTTCAAGGCCTTTCTGGCACCGTCGGGCGTGGACGAGTTCCCCCACCTCGACCAGGAGCGACTCGGCCGCTCCCTGGCCGAGATCGCCGGTTTCGGCGGGGTGCTCGTCGTGCACGCCGAGGACCCGCACCACCTCGCCGCCGCCCCGCAGCAGGGCGGCCCGAGGTACGCCGACTTCCTGGCCTCCCGGCCGCGCGCCGCCGAGGACACGGCCGTCGCGCATCTGATCGCGCAGGCGAAGCGCCTGGACGCGCGGGTACACGTGCTCCACCTGTCCTCCGGCGACGCGTTGCCGCTGATCGCCGAGGCCCGGGCCGAAGGTGTCCGGATCACCGTGGAGACCTGCCCGCACTATCTGACCCTCACGGCCGAGGAGGTCCCGGACGGGGCAGCCGAGTTCAAGTGCTGCCCGCCGATCCGTGAGGCGGCCAACCGGGACCTGCTGTGGCGGGCGCTGGCGGACGGCACGATCGACTGCGTGGTCACCGACCACTCCCCGTCGACGGCCGATCTGAAGACCGACGACTTCGCCACCTCCTGGGGCGGCATCTCGGGACTGCAGCTGAGCCTGTCCGCGGTGTGGACCGAGGCGCGCCGGCGCGGACACGGCCTGGAGGACGTGGTCCGCTGGATGTCCGCACACACGGCACGGCTGGTGGGGCTCGACACGCGCAAGGGAGCCATCGAGACCGGCCGGGACGCCGATCTCGTGGTGTTCGCCCCCGACGAGACCTTCACCGTGGATCCGGCGGCCCTCCAGCACCGCAACCGGGTGACGGCGTACGCGGGCAGGACCCTGCACGGCGTCGTCAGGGCCACCTGGCTGCGGGGCGAACGCATCGTGAAGGAAGGCGAGTTCACCGAGCCGAAGGGCCGACTGCTCGGCAGGGACGACTGACCCGCGTCCCCGCCCGCAGCGGCCCACTCCCGAAAGGAAGACCCGATCACCGTGACCGCGCAGCATCGCCCCCAGACGGCCCGCTTCACCGGAGACGCCGACCCGTACGGAGGCGGTGACCCCTACGCGGACTACCGCACCGCCGACCACCCCTTCACCCGCCACGCCGATCTCGCCGACCGGCGGCTCGGTGCCGGTGTCATCGCCGCCGACGACGAGTTCTTCGCCCAGCGCGAGAACCTGCTGGTGCCGGAGCGGGCCGAGTTCGACCCCGGGCACTTCGGGCACAAGGGCAAGGTGATGGACGGCTGGGAGACACGGCGCCGCCGCGGCACCTCGGCCGGGCATCCGTGGCCCGCGGAGCAGGACCACGACTGGGCGCTGGTACGCCTCGGCGCCCCCGGCGTCGTCCGCGGCATCGTGATCGACACGGCCCACTTCCGGGGCAACCATCCGCAGGCGGTGTCCGTCGAGGGCACGTGCGCGCCCGGCTCCCCCTCCCCGGAGGAACTGCTCGGCGACGACATGAAGTGGACGACGCTGGTCCCGCGCACCCCCGTCGGCGGCCACGCGGCCAACGGCTTCGAGGTCAACGTCGAACAGCGCTTCACGCATCTGCGCGTCAACCAGCACCCCGACGGCGGCATCGCCCGTCTGCGCGTGTACGGCGAGGTGGCACCTGATCCGGCGTGGCTCGACGCGCTCGGCACGTTCGACGTCGTGGCACTGGAGAACGGGGGCGGCGTGGAGGACGCGTCCGACCTCTTCTACTCGCCCGCGTCCAACACCATTCTGCCGGGCCGCTCGCACAGGATGGACGACGGCTGGGAGACACGGCGCCGACGCGACCGGGGCAACGACTGGATCCGCTACCGGCTGGCGGCGCAGTCCTCGATCCGCGCGGTCGAGATCGACACGGCCTGCCTGAAGGGCAACGCCGCGGGCTGGGCGTCGGTCTCGGTCAGGGACGGCGAGGACGGCCAGTGGCGCGAGATCCTGCCGCGCACCCGCCTCCAGCCCGACACGAACCACCGGTTCGTCCTGCCGTCGGCCGCCGTCGGTACACACGCGCGCGTGGACATCTTTCCGGACGGCGGCATCTCACGGCTGCGCCTCTTCGGTTCCCTGACCGAGGAGGGGGCGGCCCGGCTGGCGGCCCGCCACCAGGAGCTGGGCGGCTGACCCGGCCGCGCCCGTGCCGGCGTCCCGGCCCCGCGCCGAGCGGCCTACCGGGACGCGGGGGGTGTGGGTGCCCGGGTCCTGCGGTGTCCTTGCCGTCGATACGGGTGGCGGCGACGTCCCGCGCGGTCGGAGCACGGGTGGGGCGCCGTCGCCCTCCCCGTGCCGCGGCTGCCGTCGCGGACCGGGGCCGCACGGTTCCCTGTGAGGTGGCGGACCCGACCCACCCGTGGGCCGGCAGGCGGCAGACGCCCGACGGTGAACGGCCACCGGCCTCGACGGGACGGCTCCGGGGCGCTCAGTGGAACTCGTCACTTCGTGGAACTCTTCGACCCGCCCGTCACGTTCTTTGTCGCGTGACTCTTCAGCAAGAAATCGTCGGCAACGCCATGCAGATGGCGGTCGTCAACCTGCACCCGGGCCAGACCGTGTACTGCGAGGCGGGCAAGTTCCTCTTCAAGACCACGAACGTCACCATGGAGACCCGCCTGTCCGGCCCGTCGAACGGCGGACAGCAGCAGGGCGGCGGTGCGGGCGGCGGCGTGGGCGGTTTCCTGCGCCAGGCCATGGGGACGGCCGCGCAGGTCGGCCAGCGTGTGCTCGCGGGCGAGTCGCTGGCGTTCCAGTACTTCACCTCGCAGGGCGGCGAGGGAACGGTCGGTTTCGCGGGCGTACTGCCCGGCGAGATGCGCGCGCTGGAACTCGACGGGACACGCGCCTGGTTCGCGGAGAAGGACGCCTTCGTGGCGGCCGAGTCGACCGTGAACTTCGGCATCGCCTTCCAGGGCGGACGGACCGGTATGAGCGGCGGCGAGGGCTTCGTCCTGGAGAAGTTCACCGGGCACGGGACGGTGATCATCGCCGGTGCGGGCAACTTCATCGATCTCAACCCCGCGGACTTCGGCGGCAAGATCGAGGTCGACACCGGTTGTGTCGTCGCCTTCGAGGAGGGGATCCAGTACGGCGTCCAGCGCGTCGGCGGCCTCAACCGCCAGGGGATCATGAACATGGTCTTCGGCGGCGAGGGACTGTCCCTGGCCACCCTGGAGGGCAACGGCCGCGTGATCCTGCAGTCCCTCACCATCGAGAGCCTCGCCAACGCCCTCAAGAAGGCGCAGGGCGGGGACAAGCAGGGGCCGACCGGAGGACTGTTCTCGACGCACGCCGGGTGAGGCGATGAGTTCCGGGCGCCGCGGGGGTCCCAGTCGATGACAACGGACCCCACCGGACACGAGAAAGCAGGCACCCGACATGGGCAAGCTCGTCGTCACCGCGTTCATCACCCTGGACGGCGTGTACCAGGCGCCCGGCGGCCCGCGCGAGGACCGCGGGGGCGGATTCGAGCAGGGCGGCTGGAGCGTCCCCTACGGGGACGGCGACTTCGGCACGTTCGTGGCCGAGGTCTTCGACCGCTCCGGCGCCTTCCTCCTCGGCCGCCGTACGTACGACATCTTCGCCGCGCACTGGCCCCGGGTGACCGACCCGGCCGATCCCGTCGCCTCACGGCTCAACCCGCTGCCCAAGTACGTGGTCTCGCAGACCCTCGGCACCCCTTCCTGGGCCGGCACCACCGTGCTCGGCGGCGACCTCGCCGAGGAGGTGACCGCCGTGAGGGAGCGGACCGAGGGCGAGCTCCAGGTGCACGGCAGCGGTGCCCTGGTCCGGTCGCTGCTCGCGCTCGACCTCGTCGACACCCTGCACCTGGTGACGTTCCCGGTCGTGCTCGGCGCCGGGCGCCGCTTCTTCGCCGAGGGCGCCGTCCCCACCGCGTTCCGACACACCGCTGCGCGCACCACCGGCACGGGTGTCGCCATCCACACCTACGAGCTCCAGGGCCGTCCCCGGTACGGGTCGTACGAGCTTCCGCAGGACGCGTAGGCGCAGATCGTCCGCACCCGTACGGCGATGTCTCCGCCCGTGCGGCGGGCCGGGCTGCGCTGCCCAAGCCTGTGCGGAGCTGCGGCCCGCCCGCCGCCGGACCGCCGAGGGGGGCACGGGCGTCCGCCCGTATCCGGTGGAACGAACGAGCCACGGTCCTCGTTCGCCGCACCGGGCGGCCGGGGCCCCGCACGCTACGCCCGGCGCACGCCCTGCCGTAACCGAGGTTAACTCCCTGAAAATTCATGGGACTTGTCGTGAAACTCTGTGGAGTTGTCATTGACATGCCATGGTCTACGCGCGTCATCATGACGGCATGCGATTCCCCCCACGCGCAACACGAATCGGCGCCGCGGCCGCTCTTGCGTCCGCTCTCCTCATGGGCGCCACCGTCACCGCCACGACCGCAGACGCCGCTGCCGCGTCCGTCGGGAGCATCTGCTACGGCTCCCTGCCCTCCCAGGCGCACGACACCCTGGACCTGATCGACTCGGGCGGCCCCTTCCCGTACCCGCAGGACGGGATCGTCTTCCAGAACCGTGAAGGCGTCCTGCCCAAGCAGTCGAGCGGGTACTACCACGAATACACGGTCAAGACGCCCGGATCCTCCACCCGTGGAGCCCGCCGCATCGTCACCGGCAGGCAGTTCGAGGAGGACTACTACACCTCGGACCACTACGAGACGTTCGATCTGATCGACTTCGGCTGCTGACGACAGCCGGACGATCGGCGGCCTGCGGCCCTGCCCGGGCCGGTGCGACTCGGCACCGGAAGGGTCGTGCGCCACGTACATACCGCCCCGCAGCTCTCGCATCCGCTGCGGGGCGGTATGCGTCGTCGCCGATGTCACGGACCGCGCCGCGCGCCCCGTGTCCGGTCGGATCCGCGCTTCGACGCCCGCCCTCATGGGGCGGTATGCGTCGTCGCCGATGTCACGGACCGCGCCGCGCGCCCCGTGTCCGGTCGGATCCGCGCTTCGACGCCCGCCCTCATGCCGGTTCGGGCCCGTCGTCCAGCGTCCGTCCCGTCTCCGGTCGGCCGTGTCTCCGCCCGGGCCGTCGTCCGGGGCCCCGGGCCAGACCCCTCCGGCGCCCGCCCCGTCTCCGCCCGGGACCGTCGTCCGGCGCCCGCCCCGGGTCGGCCCCGCGCCAGGTCGGACCCCTCCTCGGGCGCCGCCCTGTCCGCCCCGTGGAGCACGGCATCGGCCGGAAGTACCCCCAGGGTCGGCAGGGGAGGCCCAAAAGTCTGCGGCACTGCGACTTTGGTCTCGGATCGGGGCTCGGGGGAGGTTTCCCCGGCCGTCCCCACATAGATTTGTCGACCGTGAACGGAGACGAGTCGGCACGACGCCCGGGGCCCACCGCGCCCCGCCTCGGGGCGGCGGTGGAGGGTGTCAGGGAGGGCCTCGGCCCGCTGCTGACGGGCTGGTCGCGACGTCTGCTGCGGCGGGAGGCACCCGCGGCCCCCACCGCGCTGCCCGTGCCCGTGCCTCTGGACGGGACGACCGCGAACGGGCTGCCCCGGCACCGCTGGTTCCTGCCCTCCGCCGTGATCGCGGAGCTGGATCCCGAGGCCGGCGGTCGGCGGGGCCGCCTCCGCCGTACCGTACGGGACTGGGCCGTCGACCTCGGGGCCTTCTTCCTCGCGGTGCTCCTCGCCTTCGCCGCCGGGGTCTCGGTGGAGCAGAACCCGCACACCTCGCACCAGGTCGTGGCGATCGACGTGGGTCTCGGCGCCCTGGCCTGTCTGGCCCTCTGGCTGCGCCGCCGATGGCCGCTCGGGCTCGCCGTGGCGATGCTTCCGCTGGGTCTGCTCTCCGACAGCGCGGGCGGTGCGAGCATGATCGCCCTGTTCACCGTCGCCGTGCACCGGCCCTTCAAGTACTCCGCCTGGATCGGTGCCGCCCAGCTCGCGATCATCCCGTTGTTCTACTGGATACGCCCGGACCATGACATCCCGTACCTGGTCACCGTGGCCGTCGCAACTCTGATCACGACCGGGGTCGTCGGCTGGGGCCTGTTCGTGCGCTCCAAGCGGCAGCTCATGCTGAGCCTGCGGGACCGGGCCCGGCGGGCCGAGACGGAGGCGGCTCTGCGGGCCGAGCAGGCCCAGCGGCTCGCCCGGGAGGCGATCGCGCGCGAGATGCACGACGTCCTGGCGCACCGGCTGACGTTGCTGAGCGTGCACGCGGGCGCCCTGGAGTTCCGCCCGGACGCGCCCCAGGAGGAGATCGCCCGCGCGGCCGGGGTGATCCGGGAGAGCGCGCACGACGCGCTGCAGGACCTGCGGGAGATCATCGGGGTGCTGCGGGCCGGCGACTCCGACGACGCCGGACGCCCCCAGCCGACGCTCGCCGCACTCGACGCCCTGGTCGCCGAGTCCCGCGAGGCCGGCATGAAGGTCGTCCTCGACCATCGGGTCTCCGACGCGTCCGTCGTGCCCGCCTCGGTGGGCCGCACCGCCTACCGCATCGCCCAGGAGGGCCTGACCAACGCCCGCAAACACGCCCCCGGCGCCGAGGTCACCGTGACGGTCGCGGGCACGCCCGGAGACAGCCTCACCGTGACGGTGCGCAACCCGGAGCCGCCCGGCGCGGTCCCGCACGTCCCCGGTTCCGGCCAGGGACTGATCGGCCTGGCCGAACGCGCCACGCTCGCCGGCGGACGACTGGAGCACGGCGCCGGGGCCGACGGCGGCTTCCGGGTGCACGCCTGGCTGCCCTGGCCCGCGTGAGCACCGCGGCCGGGCCGCAGGGGACGGCTCAGGGCAGCCGCAGGGTGTGCCACACCTCGTCGACGCCGGCCACATAGCGGTCCACCTCGACGAAGCCGCGCCGCTGGGCGAACCGCAGTCCGTCCTCGTTGGCGCCGAGCACGATCGTCTCGATCACCTCCGCACCCAGCCGTCGTGCCAGCTCGGCACCGCGGTCGTAGAGCTGCCCGCCGAAACCCTGCCCCCGGTGGCCGGGCAGGACCCGGGCGATGACCGTGGCCGTGCCGTCCCGCGGCGGGCGCACGGTCGAGCAGCCCACGAGGACCTCGCCCAGATACGCGACCTCCAGCCGATGGCGCGCCACGCGCTCGCGGACGTCGTCCAGGGAGAGCGGGTCCGCGGGGATGATCTCGTTGTGGACGTACCGCCAGTCCTCGAGTTTGCTGTCGTCGTGGGGTTGTTCGAAGCGAAGGGTCGGCATCGCAGCAGGAAACCGGGTGCGCTCGGCCGGAGTCAATCGAAATCCACGGCGTCACACGGCGGTCCGGGCCGGTCCCCGGCGCCTTCGCGGTACCCGTCCCGGACCGCCGGGGCGGTGATCCCTGTCATGCACGAGGCGGCCGGTGCATACGGTAGGGAGCATGACCGCGATCCGACTGCTCCTCGTCGACGACGACCCCCTCGTGCGGGCCGGCCTGTCCTTCATGATGGGCGGTGCCGACGACATCGAGATCGTCGGCGAGGCCGCCGACGGCAGTGAGGTGGGGCAACTCGTCGAGCGCACCCGGCCCGACGTGGTCCTGATGGACATCCGGATGCCGACCGTCGACGGACTCGCCGCGACCGAGCTGCTGCGCAGCCGCCCGGACGCGCCTCAGGTCGTGGTCCTCACCACCTTCCACGCCGACGAGCAGGTGCTGCGGGCGCTGCGTGCGGGCGCGGCCGGGTTCGTCCTCAAGGACACACCGCCCGCCGAGATACTGGACGCGGTACGGCGGGTCGCGGCGGGCGACCCGGTCCTGTCGCCCGCGGTCACCCGTCAGCTGATGGCGCACGCCGCCGGAACCGGGGCCGACACCCGGCGTCATACGGCACGGGAGCGGATCGCGGCGCTCGGGGAGCGCGAACGGGAGGTCGCGGTCGCGGTCGGCCGCGGCGCCTCGAACGCCGAGATCGCCACCCAGTTGTTCATGAGTGTCGCCACGGTCAAGACACACGTCTCCCGCGTCCTCGCCAAACTGGGTCTCAACAACCGCGTGCAGATCGCCCTGCTGACGTACGACGCCGGACTGCTCGACGAACCCGGGCACTGATCGCGCGCACCGTCCGTTCTCCGGGGGAGCGCGTTGACGGACCGGTTGCCGACGAAGGGGCGGGGAGAGCGGGCATGGCCGTGATCGATCTGGGAGCCTACGGGCCGGGCTTCACGCGGGATCCGTATCCGGTCTACGCCGAACTGCGGGCGCGCGGGCCGATGCACCGGGTGCGGACGCCGCCGCCCGAGGCGTACGAGGGCTGGCTGATCGTGGGACACGACGAGGCACGGGCGGCGCTGACCGATCCCAGACTGTCCAAGGACAGCACCAAGAGAGGGCTGGTCAGCCGCGAGGACGGGCTGATGGGCCGGCATGTGCTGATCGTCGACCCGCCGGAGCACACCCGGCTGCGGTCCCTCGTCGCCCGGTCCTTCACCATGCGCCGCGTCGAGGCGCTGCGCCCGCGCGTCCAGCAGATCACCGACGAACTGCTCGCGCAGATGCTGCCGAAGGGCCGGGCCGATCTGGTGGAGGCCCTCGCCTATCCGCTCCCCATCACCGTCATCTGCGAACTGCTCGGCGTCCCGGACATCGACCGGGTGGCCTTCCGCTCACTGTCGAACGAGATCGTGACCCCGACCAGTTGGGAGGCCGAACTCGCCGCGGTGCGGCGACTGGCCTCGTACCTGGACGAACTGATCGAGGACAAGCGGTGCGCCGCCCCCGCCGACGACCTGCTCAGCGACCTTCTGCGCACCCGGGCCGAGGACGGCGACCGGCTCTCCGGCAGCGAACTGCGTGCGATGGCCTTCATCCTGCTGATCGCGGGCCACGAGACCACGGTCAACCTGATCACCAACGGTGTGCACACCCTGCTCACGCACCCGGACCAACTGGCCGCCCTGCGTGCGGACATGACCCTTCTCGACGGCGCCGTCGAGGAGTTGCTGCGCTTCGAGGGACCGGTGGAGACGGCCACGTACCGCTACGCCTCGGAGTCGATGGAGATCGCCGGTACGGCCATCGGCGAGGGCGACACGGTCATCATCGGGCTCGACGCCGCGGGGCGTGACGCGGTGCGCTTCCCCGACCCCGACCGCTTCGACATCCACCGGGCCCCGCAGGGCCACCTCGCCTTCGGGCACGGCATCCACTACTGCCTGGGGGCGCCCCTGGCCCGTCTCGAGGCGCGTGTCGCGCTGGGCACCCTGCTCGAGCGCTGTCCGGATCTGGCCCTGGACGGTCCGCCCGGTCCGTGGCTGCCGGGGATGCTCATGCGTGGGGTGCGAAGCCTGCCGGTGCGCTGGTAGCCGACGACGGGCGGGACGGCGCGGCGCGATGGCCGGGCCGGTCCGGCCCGGCGGGAGGGCGCGGCAGTTCGGCCGTCATGCCCGGCCCGTCACTCGTGGGCGCCCGCGATCTCGGCGAGGCTCACCGGGCGTCGCTCGTGACGGGAGAGCTCGCAGGCCTCCGCGATGCGCAGGGCCTGCAGTGCCTCGTGGCCGTCGCACGGGTTGGCCCGCTCACCACGCACCACCTGCACGAACGCGGCGAGTTCGGCCTCGTACGCGGGCGCGAAGCGCTCCAGGAAGCCGGTCCACGGTTTGATCGCGGGCGGCGGCCCCTCCGGCTCGGTCGACGTGATCGGGGTCCGGTCGTCCAGTCCGACCGCGACCGTGTCCAACTCGCCCGCCAACTCCATGCGGACGTCGTAGCCGGCGCCGTTGGTGCGGGTCGCCGTCGCCGTGGCCAGGGTGCCGTCGTCCAGGGTGAGCACGGCCGCGGCCGTGTCGACGTCGTCCGCCTCGCGGTACATCGGCCCGCCGGCGTCGGTCCCGGTCGCGTAGACCTCGACGACCTCGCGGCCGGTCACCCAGCGCGTCATGTCGAAGTCGTGGACGAGGCAGTCGCGGTAGATGCCGCCGGAGAGCGGAAGGTATAAGGAGGACGGCGGCGCCTGGTCGGCCGTCATCGCCCGGACCGTGTGCAGCCGTCCGAGGCTGCCGGAGCGCACGACCTCGCGCGCGGTCGCGTAACCCTCGTCGAAGCGGCGCTGGAAGCCCATCTGCAGGACCGTTCCGGCGGCGTCGACCTCGGCCAGCGCCTCCAGCGTCCCCGGCAGGTCGACGGCGATGGGCTTCTCGCAGAACACGGGGAGGCCGGATCGCGCTGCCCGACCGATCAGTTCGCCGTGCGCCGCGGTCGCCGCGGTGATGACGACGGCGTCCACGCCCCAGACGAAGATCTCGTTCACCCCCGGCGCCGCTGTCTCCCCGAGACGGTCCGCGAGCGTATGGGCCCGGTCCCGGTCCACGTCGGTGATGATGAGTGAACCGACGTCGCGGTGGCGACTGAGCGAGGTCGCGTGGAACGTGCCGATGCGGCCCGCTCCGATGAGTCCGATGCGCATGGGAACAACGTGGAGGCGCGTCCCCCACCGTGTCAATGCTTTGTCCGGACAATCTGACTACACAACTTCCCGTCAACAGGCACCGGAGCTACGCTCGGGCCGTGCCGAAACCAGATGTGGATCCGACCGCCTCGCTCCAGCTCAGCGTCGACCGGAACAGTCCGGTTCCGCTCTACTTCCAGCTCTCCCAGCAACTGGAGGCCGCGATCGAGCACGGGAAGCTCACTCCGGGCAGTCTGCTGGGCAACGAGATCGAACTGGCCGCACGGCTGGGCCTGTCACGGCCCACCGTCCGCCAGGCCATCCAGTCGCTCGTCGACAAGGGTCTGCTCGTGCGCCGCCGCGGTGTCGGCACGCAGGTCGTGCACAGTCAGGTCAAGCGCCCGCTGGAGCTGAGCAGCCTGTACGACGACCTGGAGGCGGCGGGGCAGCGCCCCGCGACCCGGGTCCTCGTCAACACCCTGGCGTCGGCCTCCACCGAGGTCGCCGCCGCGCTCGGGGTGCCCGAGGGCGCGGAGGTCCACCGGATCGAGCGGCTGAGGCTCGCGCACGGCGAGCCGATGGCCCACCTGTGCAACTTCCTGCCGAAGGACCTGCTCTCTCTCGAGACCGGACAGCTGGAGTCCACCGGCCTGTACCGGCTCATGCGCTCCGCGGGCATCACCCTGCACAGCGCCAGGCAGTCCATCGGGGCCAGGGTCGCCACCGAGGCCGAGGGCGAGCGGCTCGGCGAGCCGGAGGGCGCGCCGCTGCTCACCATGCAGCGCACCACGTTCGACGACACCGGGCGTGCGGTCGAGTTCGGCACCCATGTCTACCGGGCCTCGCGCTACTCGTTCGAGTTCCAGCTCCTTGTGCGCTCCTGACCCGACGGTGGCGTACGTCACCGTGTCGCCATTGCCTCATCAGGGCCCTGACCTGCGACGTCGATACGCAGTCCGTGATACTTGGTAGTTCCAAGCGACACTACGCAAGAAGGGCACGGCCTCGTGGCACGGACTCGGACCTGGGCAACCATCGCGCTGACAGGGGCGCTCGGCCTATCCCTCGCGGGGTGCAGCAGCCATGGAGGGCAGCGCGCCGAGGACGCCCGCAAGGCCGCCACCGCGCAGGGCCGGGCCGCAGTGGACACCCCTCGCTGGACCTTCGCGATGATCACTCATTCGGGTGATGGTGACACCTTCTGGGACATCGTGCAGAGCGGCGCACGGCAGGCCGCGGTCAAGGACAACATCGACTTCCTGTACTCGCACGACGCCAACGCCCAGCAGCAGGCCCAGCTCGTGGACGCCGCGATCGACCAGAAGGTCGACGGCATCATCGTCACGCTAGCGAAGCCCGACGCGATGAAGGCCGCCGTCGCCCGTGCCGAGAAGGTCGGCATCCCGGTCGTCACGGTGAACTCCGGCTCCGCGGAGTCCAAGGCCTTCGGCGCGCTCGTCCACATAGGCCAGGACGAGACGATCGCGGGCGAGGCCGTCGGCGACGAGCTCAACAAGCGGGGCAGGACCAAGGCCCTGTGCGTCCTGCACGAGCAGGGCAACGTGGGTCACGAGCAGCGCTGCGCGGGTGTGCGCAAGACCTTCCACGGCACCGTGGAGAACCTCTACGTCAACGGCACCAACATGCCGGACGTGCAGTCCGCCGTCGAGGCGAGGCTCCAGTCGGACAAGTCCGTGGACGCGGTCGTCACGCTCGGCGCTCCCTACGCCGACACGGCGGCCAAGGCCAAGGCCGATGCCGGAAGCCGGGCGGAGATCGACACCTTCGACCTCAACGCCAAGGTGGCGGGTGAGCTGAAGGACGGCACCCTCGGCTTCGCCGTCGACCAGCAGCCGTACCTCCAGGGCTACGAGGCGGTCGACCAGCTCTGGCTCTACAAGTACAACGCCAACGCTCTCGGCGGTGGCAAGCCCGTGCTGACCGGACCGCAGATCGTCACCGGGGACCAGGCCTCGGCCCTCGAGCAGTACACGAAGCGGGGCACGCGATGACCGTCACGTCACCGGCATCCGCACCGGACACGCACCAGGGGCCGGCGTCCGACGAGCGGCTCCTCGGGACCTCACCGCTGAAGAGACTCCTCAGTCGGCCGGAACTGGGCTCGGTCGTGGGAGCACTCGCCGTCCTCGGCTTCTTCTCGCTCGCCGCAGAAAGCTTTCTGCGGGCTTCGAGCCTGAGCACCGTCCTGTACGCGGCCTCGACGATCGGCATCATGGCCGTCCCGGTGGCGCTGCTGATGATCGGCGGGGAGTTCGATCTCTCCGCCGGAGTCCTCGTGACGACGTCCGCGCTGGCCTCGTCGATCTTCAGCTACCGGATGACCGCGAACGTCTGGGTCGGCGTCGGCGTGTCCCTGCTGTTCACGCTGGCGATCGGCGCCTTCAACGGGCTTGTGCTGGCCCGCACGAAACTGCCGAGCTTCATCGTCACGCTCGGGACGTTCCTGATGCTGGCCGGCCTGAACCTCGGATGCACCAAGCTGTTCAGCGAGACGGTCTCCACCAAGTCGATCTCGGACATGGACGGCTTCTCCTCGGCCAGGGCGGTGTTCGCGTCCACGGTCACGATCGGCGGTGTCGCCTTCAAGATCACCATCCTGTGGTGGATCGTCCTGGTCGCCCTGGCCTCCTGGGTCCTGCTGCGCACCCGTGCCGGCAACTGGATCTTCGCGGTCGGCGGCAACACGGACGCGGCCCGCGCGGTCGGCGTCCCGGTCGGCAGGACCAAGACCGGCCTCTACATGGGCGTCGCCCTCGGGGCCTGGATCTCCGGGCAGCACCTGCTGTTCTCGTACGACGTCGTGCAGTCCGGTGAGGGTGTCGGCAACGAGCTGATCTACATCATCGCGGCCGTCATCGGCGGCTGCCTGATCACCGGCGGCTACGGATCCGCCGTCGGCTCGGCGGTCGGCGCCCTGATCTTCGGCATGACCAGCAAGGGCATCGTCTTCGCCCAGTGGAACCCCGACTGGTTCAAGTTCTTCCTCGGAGCGATGCTGCTCCTCGCGACCCTGCTCAACGCCTGGGTCCGCAAGCGGGCGGAGGCCACGGCATGACGGACGTCACGGAGCGCACCGCGCTCGTCCACCTCGAGGACATCGGCAAGCACTACGGCAACGTCCGCGCCCTCGACGGGGTCTCCCTGGAGGTCCACGCGGGCGAGATCACCTGCGTACTCGGCGACAACGGCGCGGGCAAGTCGACCCTCATCAAGATCGTCGCAGGGCTTCACCGGCACGACGCCGGAACCTTCCGCATCGAGGGGGAGGAGAGCGGCCTGTCCTCCCCGCGCGAGGCCCTGGACCGGGGCATCGCCACCGTCCACCAGGACCTGGCGGTGGTCCCGCTCATGCCGGTGTGGCGCAACTTCTTCCTCGGCTCCGAGCCGCGCAAGGGCTTCGGCCCCTTCAAGCGCCTGGACGTCGACCTCATGCGGCGCACGACGCGTGAGCAGCTCTTGCGCATGGGCATCGACCTGCGCGACGTCGACCAGCCCATCGGCACCCTCTCGGGTGGTGAACGCCAGTGCGTGGCCATCGCACGGGCGGTGTATTTCGGGGCCAAGGTGCTGATCCTCGACGAGCCCACGGCGGCCCTCGGAGTGAAGCAGTCCGGCATGGTCCTGAAGTATGTGGCCGCCGCACGGGACGAGGGCCTGGGCGTTGTGTTCATCACCCACAACCCCCATCACGCGTACCTCGTGGGCGACCGTTTTGTGCTGCTCAAGCGCGGCACCATGGTGGGCAGCCACACCCGCGAGGAGATCACCGTGGATGAGCTCGCCCGCCAGATGGCGGGCGGCAACGAACTGGATGATCTGCGCCATGAACTCGAGCGCACACCGCATGGGGGCGACCGTCAGGACGCGGGGCGGTGACGCCGCGCCGTCCCGCCGCGTCGGCGGGTCCGGCCACGACGGGCGTACGGGTGCGGCGCGGGTCCGCGTCGCCACGGCCCGGTGCCGGGTGCGAGGGCTCCGCGATGCAAGCCCGTGGGGGCGTAAGGCAGAATCGGGCGCGATGAGCACCTACCGCGACTTCACCCACCGCGGCTCCGCCCGGGCCACCGTCCTGCGGACCGTCGGCACGCGCGAGCGCCGTTCCCACCTGACCGCGCCCCGCGTCCCCACGGTCGGCATCGACATCGGCGGCACGAAGGTGATGGCGGGCGTCGTCGACGCCGACGGCAACATCCTGGAGAAGCTCCGCACCGAGACGCCGGACAAGTCCAAGAGCCCGAAGGTCGTCGAGGACACCATCGTCGAGCTGGTCCTGGACCTCTCCGACCGGCACGACGTGCACGCCGTCGGCATCGGAGCGGCCGGCTGGGTGGACGCGGACCGCAACCGCGTGCTGTTCGCACCGCACCTGTCCTGGCGCAACGAACCGCTGCGCGACCGCCTCGCCGGGCGGCTCGCCGTGCCCGTCCTGGTCGACAACGACGCCAACTCCGCCGCCTGGGCCGAGTGGCGCTTCGGCGCCGGCCGTGGCGAGGACCATCTCGTCATGATCACCCTCGGTACCGGCATCGGCGGCGCCATCCTGGAGGACGGCCAGGTCAAGCGCGGCAAGTTCGGAGTGGCCGGCGAGTTCGGCCATATGCAGGTCGTGCCGGGCGGGCACCGCTGCCCGTGCGGTAACCGCGGCTGCTGGGAACAGTACAGCTCCGGCAACGCCCTGGTCCGCGAGGCCAGGGAGCTCGCCGCGGCGGACTCCCCGGTCGCGTACGGGATCATCGAGCACGTCAAGGGCAACATCTCCGACATCAGCGGCCCGATGATCACCGAGCTCGCCCGCGAGGGCGACGCGATGTGCATCGAGCTGCTCCAGGACATCGGCCAGTGGCTCGGCGTCGGGATCGCCAACCTCGCGGCGGCCCTGGACCCCTCCTGCTTCGTGATCGGCGGCGGGGTGAGCGCGGCGGACGACCTGCTGATCGGACCCGCCCGGGACGCCTTCAGACGTCATCTGACAGGCCGCGGCTACCGCCCCGAGGCCCGCATCACGCGTGCCCAGCTCGGTCCCGAGGCCGGCATGGTCGGAGCCGCGGACCTGGCCCGGCTCGTCGCCCGCCGGTTCCGGCGCGCCAACCGTCGCCGGGTCGAGCGGTACGAGCGCTACGAGCGGTTCGCGGAGGCCCGCCGCAGCGCCAAGGGGACGCTGTGACGGCCGCCGTGTCGATACCGCGACAGTCCACGCCGCCGGACGAGCCCTCGGGGCCTCCGGAGGGCGGGTGGCACAAGTTCCGCCGCCGGGCGTTGACGCTGCTGATCATCGTGCTGCTCATCGGCGTGCCCGCCGGCTACCTGGTGATCTCCGCGAACCAGAGCCGCAACAGCGGCAAGGACAAGGAGGCGAAGTACTCGGCGACCGGACTGACCGCGGGGTGGCCCTCGCGCGTGCAGCGCCGCCTGTACCAGGTGACGATTCCGAAGGGCGCCACGAACGTCGCGTACTACGAGACGAACAACTGGAAGACCAGCCGGCTGTACGTGCAGTTCGACACGGACGACGCCGGTCTGACCCGGTTCCTCGGCCACCTCAAGACGTCCCAGGCCGCCCTGAAGAAGGACGACGTCGCCATCAACGAGCGCGACCAGAAGATCGTGGGCTGGTCCTTCACGGCACCGGGCTCCTGGTACGGCCTCGTCCACAAGCAGAAGAACCCGGCTCCGACCCTGGACATCGTGGTGAACAAGGAGCACCCCCTGCAGCCCACGGTGTACGTGGTGTCGCGCACGATCCCCTGACGGTCCCGTGCCCGGCGGTCCCGCGGCCGCCGGAGCCGATTGTCGGACCCCGCCCGTAGAGTCGAAGACGATTCGACGTCGATGGCGGGAGGTGACCGGACGCATGGCCGAGCAGACGGCGCAGGGCGGCGTGCCCGTGAGGCTGGCCGCCGTGTTCGTGCCGGCGCCGGTGCCCCGCCGGGGCCGGGTCGTCTTCTGGGACCCGGAGGGCGATTCCCCGCCCGCCGGCGCCACGGAGGAGCTGACGGTCGTCCGCCGGCACGGGTCCGCGGTGCGCAGGGCCACCGTGCCCGCCGTGTCCGTCCCGGTCGTCGAGGCACTGCCGCTGCTCACCCGGGCCCGGCGCGATCCCGCCGCCCACCCGGCCACCGCGTGCTGGGGCGCGGCCGCGCTGCACGCCCTGCGGCTCGTCGCGCGCGGCAGGCTGCTGCCGGGGCTGTCCCCCGAGGGCTACGACGCCTGGCGGGCCGGACCGCTGGAGCCGGACGACATCACCCACCTCAGAGCGGTCGCCGCGGCCCTGCCGTACGAAGGTCATGCCGTGCCGCTCCCGGGCAAGGGCCCGCTCCTGCTGCCCGAGCCCGAGGCCCTCGTCAGATCCTTCCTGGACGCGGTCGCGGACACCCTTCCGCGCACTCCGGCGGCCGCCCACACCATGGGCGGGCCGTTCGCGGCGCGCGAGCCGCAGCGTCTGCCGCTGGCGCAGGACTGGGCCGCGGAGGTCGCGGCAGGCATGGACGCCGGTGTGCGGATCTCACTGCGCCTCGACCTGTCCGCGTACGACCTCTTCGACGACGGCGGGGGAGCCCGCCGCGCCGGGGCCGCGGTCGTACAGGTGCACAGCCTCGCCGACCCGACCCTCGTCGTCGACGCGGCGGCGCTGTGGGCCGGTGAGGCCGACGCCGCCTTCGGCCCCCGCGCGCGGGTGGACGCCGCCCTCGCCGTCCGCCGCGCGGCCCGGGTCTGGGCACCGCTGGACCGGCTCTCCGAGCAGGAGACGCCGGACGTGCTGGCCCTGTCCGAGGACGAGCTGACCGATCTTCTGGGCGTCGCCGCGACGCGGCTGGGAGCGGCGGGAGTCGCCGTGCACTGGCCCCGCGACCTGGCGCAGGACCTGACCGCGGCGGCGATCGTACGACCCGCGCCGGGCTCGGCCACCGACGGCACGGGCTTCTTCGAGAGCGAGGACCTCCTCCAGTTCCGCTGGCAGCTGGCGCTCGGCGGCGATGCGCTCACCGAGGCCGAGATGGACACCCTGGCGGAGGCCCACCGCCCGGTCGTCCGGTTGCGCGACCGGTGGGTGCTCGTGGACCCGGCGCTCGTCCGCAAGGCCCGCAAGCGCGAGCTCGGCCTGCTCGATCCGGTCGACGCGCTGTCCGTGGCGCTCAGCGGCAGCGCCGAGGTCGACGGCGAGACGGTGGAGGCGGTGCCGGCCGGGGCGCTGGCCGTGCTGCGGGACCGGCTGACGGCGGGCATCGTCCCCGTGGAGCCGCCCCCAGGTCTCGCCGCCCGCCTGCGGGACTACCAACTGCGGGGACTGGCCTGGCTGGACCTGATGACCTCGCTCGGCCTCGGCGGCTGCCTCGCCGACGACATGGGGCTGGGCAAGACCGTCACCGTCATCGCGCTCCATCTGCGCCGGGCGCGCCGTGAACCGACCCTGGTGGTCTGCCCGGCGTCGCTGCTCGGCAACTGGCAGCGGGAGATCGGCCGGTTCGCACCCGGCGTCCCGGTCCGCCGCTTCCACGGCGCCGAGCGGAGTCTGGACGGTCTGGACGGCGGCTTCGTGCTCACCACGTACGGGACGATGCGGACGGCCGCACCGCGGCTGGCCGGACAGAGCTGGGGACTGGTCGTCGCGGACGAGGCGCAGCACGTCAAGAACCCCTACTCGGCGACGGCGAAGGCGTTGCGCACCATCCCGTCGCCCGCCCGCGTGGCCCTCACCGGCACCCCCGTGGAGAACAACCTCTCGGAGCTGTGGGCGCTCCTGGACTGGACGACACCGGGACTGCTCGGCCCGCTGAAGTCCTTCCGCGCCCGGCACGCACGCGCGGTGGAGAACGGCGAGGACGCGCAGGCGGTGGAGCGTCTGGCCCGGCTGGTCCGGCCGTTCCTGCTGCGCCGCAAGAAGTCGGACCCGGGCATCGTCCCCGAACTGCCGCCCAAGACGGAGACGGACCATCCGGTGCCCCTCACCCGCGAGCAGGCCGCGCTGTACGAGGCCGTGGTGCGGGAGTCGATGCTCGCGATCGAGACGGCGGAGGGCATCGCCCGGCGTGGCATGGTCCTCAAGCTCCTCGGTTCGCTCAAGCAGATCTGCGACCATCCCGCGCTGTATCTGAAGGAGGACCCGCGGGCGGCCGCCGGCCTCGCCACGCGATCCGGCAAAGTCGCCCTGCTGGACGAGCTGTTGGACACGCTCCTCGCGGAGGACGGCTCGGCGCTGGTCTTCACGCAGTACGTCGGCATGGCCCGCCTGATCAGCGCGCATCTGGCCTCCCGCGCGGTGCCCGTCGATCTGCTGCACGGGGGGACGCCGGTACCCGAACGGGAGCGGATGGTCGACCGGTTCCAGAGCGGCGCGACACCCGTCCTCGTCCTGTCCCTCAAGGCGGCGGGCACGGGCCTGAACCTCACCCGCGCGGGCCATGTCGTCCATGTGGACCGCTGGTGGAACCCGGCCGTGGAGGAGCAGGCCACGGACCGGGCGTACCGCATCGGCCAGACCCAGCCGGTGCAGGTCCACCGGCTGATCACCGAAGGCACCGTCGAAGACCGCATCGCCGAGATGCTGGAGGCCAAGCGGGCGCTGGCCGACGCGATCCTGGGCTCCGGCGAGTCGGCCCTGACCGAGCTGACCGACCGGGAGCTGTCCGATCTGGTCTCGCTGAGGAGTTCGGCGTGAGTGGGGCGGGCGAGGAACGGCTCGCGGCGGACGACGGGTCGCGTGAGGGCACCGAGGCGGTCCCGGGCGACCGTCCGCGTCCCGCCGACGCGGTGCGCCGTGCGCTGTGGGCCGCGCGGGGGCGCGGCGGGGGCGCGGAGCCCTCGGCGCCGCAGGTGCAGCCGCCCGCCGCGCACACGGAGCCCTCGGCCCCGGAGGAAGGCACGCAACCGGAGGCCCGGCCAGGCGATGCGGCGCGGGCGGCTCTGCGCCGGTCGGCCGCGGAGCGCCGCACCGGCCGGGAAGCGGACGAGGACGCCGTGTCACTGCCGGAGCCGGGCGAAGGAAGCCGAGCCGTTGTGGGCGAGGCCGCCGCGCCCCGCGAACCCGCACCGGCCGAGCGTCCCGGCGACGCGGCGCGACAGGCGTTGCGTGCCGCGCGGACCGAGGCGGAGCGGCAGCCGGCCGAGCCGCGTCCCCGGGGGGTGCGGCCCCCCGACCGGTCCGCCGCTGCCGGCACCCGGGAGCGGCGGGGAAAGCGCACCCGTACGCATGCCGAAGGCACCCGTGCCATGGACGCCCGGGCCCAGAACGTCCGGGAACTCCTCGCCGACGCCTTCGTGTTGCCGCCGGCCGCCACAGCGCAGCGCGGAGCCACGACCGCCGCGGCCGACGCCGGCGGTGAGCCGGGCGAGGCGCCCGCGTATCCACAGCAGGAAACGCCGGAGATCTCCTCGCGACCCCGGTGGGAGCAGCCGGATCCACCACCGGGACCCGGCGGTCCGCCGCCCGCCGCGGCCCGCTATCCCCGTTCCATGGCGGCCCCCGATCGCGACGGCGAGCTGCGGCGCACGTTCGCGGCGCTCCCCGCGCGACCGCCGCAGGCATCCGAGAGGTTCGCCGAGACCTGGTGGGGCAACGCCTGGGTCACCGCACTGGAGGAAGGGGCACTCGACGCGGCCCGGCTGGCGCGGGGCAGGACGTATGCCGGCCGGGGGAACGTGGACGCCATCACCGTCACCCCCGGTCTCGTGCTGGCCTACGTCCAGGGCAGCCGTCCACGCCCGTACCGCGTACAGGTACGGCTACGGACGTTCTCCGACGACGAGTGGCACATCTTCCTGGACGCTGCCGCCGAGCGTCCCGGGCACATCGCCGCACTGCTGGACAAGCAGGTGCCGCAGTCCCTCGCGGACTGCGGGGTCCGGCTGCTGCCCGTGCCGGGAGACCTCGAACCGCACTGCAGCTGCCCCGACTCCGGCCGTCCCTGCAAGCACGCGGCCGCCGTCTGCTACCAGACCGCGCGTCTGCTCGACCGGGACCCCTTTGTACTGCTTCTGCTGCGCGGCCGGGGCGAACGGCAGCTGCTCGACGCGCTGTCCCGGCGCAATGCGGCGCGCGCGGCCCGGGCCGTCCAGGACCGGGAACCAGCACCCCTGCCCGGTGTACGCGCCCGGGACGCCCTTGCGCGGAACGCGCTGCCGCCGCTCCCGTTGCCGCTGTCGCCGCCCGCCCACCCGGAGCAGCCGCCGGTCTACCCCGGGGCGCCGGGCGGCCCGGACCCGTTCGCGCTGGACCAGTTGGCCACGGACGCGGCCGCCCGTGCACACGCCCTGCTGACCACGGGACACGACCCGGTCGCGGAGCTGACCCTGTGGCAGGACGCCGTACGGCTCGCCTCCGCCCGACCGGGTTCGGGACTCACCGCGGGCACCCGGGCGCTGTACGCCTCCCTGGCCGCCGCCACCGGACGCACTCCGGCCGATCTGGCGCGGGCGGTCGCGGCATGGCGGCAGGGCGGACAGGCGGCACTCGCCGTACTGGAGGAGCCCTGGGACCCGCCGGCGGGCCGCTTCGACCGTGCCCGCCCCCTGCTGCTGGCCGCGGACCTCCCGGCGTTCCGCCCGTGGCGCAACCGCCTCACGCATCCGGACGGACATGTTCAGCTCCGGCTCGGCCAGGACGGTCTCTGGTACGTCTACGAGTCGGAACCGGGCCGCGAGGAGTGGTGGCCCCGCGGCACCCCGGATCTGGACCCGGTCGGCGCCCTGACCGGACTGGGGGCGGGGTAGACCGCGGCGGACGAGCGGCGGGGCAGGCCGCGAGGGACGACGCCGGGCCGTCCTGCCGCGCGTCCGAAACCCGTCGGCCCCTCGAAACGGCCTGAGTAGGATCGCGGAATGCTCACAACTCCGCTCGGTGCGCTCGAAGTCGCCCTGGTCCAGAGCGGCGCCCGAGCCGTGGACACGCTGCACGACACCGCCGGGTTCGCCCGGCGCATGGAGGACCTCGGGTACCGGCGGCTCTGGTACGCCGAGCACCACCACTCCCCGGCGATCGGGGCGTTCCCGCCGGTCGTGCTGACCGCCCACGCCGCCGCGTCGACCTCGTCCATCCGCCTCGGGTCCGGGGGCGTCCTCGCTCCGAACCACGCGCCGATCATGCTGGCGGAGCAGTTCGGCACACTGGCGGCACTGCACCCGGACCGGATCGACCTGGGCATCGGCCGTGGCCCGGGCACGTTCGACGAGCGGACGGCACGCGCGCTGCGGCGTGGCGCGGGCCCGGCGTCGGACGACGAGTACCGAACCGATGTGTCAGCGATCCTGCGTCTTGTGGTGGAGGAGATGGATCTCGGCCCGCTCCCGGAGCCGTGGCTGCTGGCCTCGAGCACGGCGGGCGCCGGTCTTGCTGCGGAACTCGGACTGCCGATCGCCGTCGCCCATCACATCCGCCCGGAGAACACCCTCACCGCACTCCGTCACTACCGCGAGCACTTCTCCCCCTCCCGCTGGTGCGAACGTCCCCGGGTGCTGGTCTGCGTGGAGACGATATGCGCCGAGACCCAAGGGGAGGCGGCCCGGCTGGCGGCCCCGATGGCCGTCATCAAGGCCGGACTTCTCGCCGGACGGGGCGACATGCCCGTCCCCACGCCCGAAGAGGCGGCCGACCATGTGTTCACCGCGGAGGAGACGCGGGCACTGGCGGCCTTCAACGCCAGTCAGGCGCACGGCTCCCCGGAGACCGTCGTACGGCAGCTGGCGAGCATCGTGGACGCGACCGCCGCCGACGAACTGATGTTGACAACACCCGTGTACTCGGCGGCGGACCGCCTGAGGTCGTACGAACTCGTCGAGCAGCATGCCGGGTTGCGCGCCGCCTCGTGACGAGGGACACCGGGGCGACACAAGCACCCGGTGCCGACCGTACGCGCGCCGCACCGCGGAACACCCCCCGGGGACGCGCACCTTGCTCGTCACGTCACGCGCGGAAGCCGGGCGCGGAAGACCGCTCCCCGGCCCGGGTCGCCCCCGACGGTGAGTGAACCGCCGTGCCGCAGCACCACGTCCCGGGCGATGGCCAGGCCGAGACCGGCGCCGCCCGCATCGCGGCTTCGGGCCTCGTCCAGACGGACGAACCGCTCGAAGACCCGCGCCCGGTCCTCGGGGGCGACCCCGGGACCGTCGTCGCCCACCGTGAGGACGACGTCGTCGCCCTCGACGGCCACGCTCACCTCCACCGCGCCCGCCGCGTGCCGTTGGGCGTTGTCCAGGAGGTTGGCCAGGACCCGGGCCAGTTGCGTTCTGCTGCCGGTCACCGCGAGCGGCTCGCCCTCCAGCGCCACGGCGGGGGGGAAGCGGTCCGTCGCGGCGCGCGCGGCCACCTCCTCCAGGACCAGGTCCGCGAGGTCGACGCGTGCGTCCGCCGGACTCTCCCCGGCGTCCAGCCGGGCGAGGAGGAGCAGATCGATCGCGAGATGCTGGAGGCGTACGACGTCCTGGACGAGTCCGTGGGTGTCCAACAGCTCCGGATGCGCCTCGGCGACCTCCAGTTGGGTGCGCAAGTTGGCGATGGGACTGCGCAGTTCGTGGGAGGCGTCGGCGATGAAACGGTGCTGCCGCTCGATCGAACCCTCCAGGGCGGCCAGTGTCTGGTTGGTGGTGCGGGCCAGCCGGGCGATCTCGTCCCCCGACCGGGGCTCCGGCACCCTGCGGGACAGATCGCCGCTTCCGGTGATCTCCGCCATCTCGGCACGGATGCCCTCCACCGGCCTCAGCGCGCGCCGGGTGACCAGCCATGTCACCGTCGCCACGACGGCGAGCAGGAACGGCAGGCCGGTCAGCAGCGACTTCGTGACCTGGTCCAGGGTGGCCTGCTCCTCCTCCAGGGAGATTCCCGCGTAGACGGTGTAGGTGCGTCCGTCGTAGGTGGTGCCCTGAACGGCGGCGAAGCTGTAGTCGTGGGTCCTGCCGGCCACGGTGGCCCGGATGGTGCGCCGCTGGACGTCGGTGCCGACCTTTCCGCGTGGGGGACTGCTGGTGGCTCCCTTCCCGCTGTCCTCGCCGCCGCCGTTCCCGGAGTGGTCGTCCCCGCCGCCGTGGTCGTCGCCGGTCGGGTCCCCGCTCTTCCCGTCGTCGCTCCCGCCGTGGTCGTCGGAGCCACGGCCCCGCCCGTGGTCGTCCACCGGAACCGCGGTGCGAGCGATCCCGTCGGGCACGAGGACGTGGACCGCGGCGAGCACGCCACCGCGGGCACCCGTACGGCCGTTCGCGTGCGCGGCCGTACCGGTCGCGTCCGCCGTCCTGGATGCCGATCGCGAAGACGGTGCGAACGCGGCGCCCGAGCGGGAGGGAGACGGCACAGCGGACTCGGCTGCCGTGGGGGTCGAGGACACCGTGGACCCGGGCGCGACGGTGCTGTCCGCGGCCGGGGCGTAGTCGGCCACAGGCGCACGGCCCGCGAGTGCGGCACCGGCGCCCAGTACCCGCCCGGCCGAGTCGACGACCTGGACCACGCGCCCGTCCTCGGGCAGGTCGAGCCGGTCGAACCGGCCGTTCAGCGCGTCCTGGGAACCGGCCACCGTACGGGCGGTGACCTCGGCCTCCAGCCCGGCCCGTCCGGTGAGGTTGTGCCGCAGCACCGTGACCACGCCGAAGCCCGCGACGACCAGCGCGAGGCAGACCACCACGGTGGCCGCGAGCGCCGCGCGTGCCCGGACCGACGCCGGCGGCCTAGGCATCGCGTCCCCCGTCGGCCTCCAGACGGTATCCCGCGCCGCGCACCGTCCTGATGGAGCGGCGTCCGAAGGGCACGTCGATCTTGCGGCGGAGCGCGCTCACATAGACCTCGACGATGTTCGGGTCGCCGGCGTAGGCGAAGTCCCAGACGTGCGCGAGGATGTCGGCCTTCGACACCACCTCGCCTGCATGTCGTGCGAGCTGCTCCAGTACCGCGAACTCCTTGGTGGTGAGGGCGACTTCCTCCCCGTCACGGGTCACGCGACGGGCTCCGGGATCGAGACTCAGGCTGCCGACGCGCAGGACGGGCGAGCCGGTGCGGGCACGGCGGCGCAGCAGAGCACGGATACGTGCCTGAAGGACGACGTAGGAGAACGGTTTTGTCAGGTAGTCGTCGGCGCCGGTGTCCAGGCCCTCCGCCTCGTCGTATTCACCGTCCTTGGCGGTCAACATCAGGATGGGCGTGTCGTCGCCGTCGTCCCGGAGCGAGGCGCAGACCCGGTAGCCGTTCAGACCGGGCAGCATGATGTCGAGCACGATCAGGTCGTACTCCTGCTCACGTGCCAAGTGCAGTCCGTCGACGCCGTCATGGGCCACATCCACGGCGAAGCCCTCGGCGGCCAGTCCGCGTGCGAGGGCGGTGGCGAGACGTCGCTCGTCCTCGACTATCAGCAGGCGCATGCCGTCAGGGTGGCAGAACCTTCCTGAAGACGGGTTCAGGTTGCTTCAGCCTGGCTTCAGGGTGCGCGGCGCACGGTGGTCCCCGTCCGGTCGAACACGCCGGACGGACCCCGCGGACGGGCCGCGGGGCGAAGGAAGGGACACGTCATGAACAGTTACCGGTTCACCGGCCGCCGCCGCACCCTCGCAGCCGTGTTCGTCGCCGCGGCGGTGATCGGCGCGGGTGCCGTCACCGCCACGGCCGTCACCTCACCGAGCAGCGGTCAGCCGGTTCCCGGACCGGCCGCCACATCGACACACCACCAGCGGCACGGTACGGACGACCGGGGTGTGGACGACCACGGCCGCCACTCGGGAACCGACGACGGTTCCCGCACCGGTTCGGACGACTCCCGCACCGCACCGGCGACCCGGGGTGTGCCGGGCGTCGCCGTGGAGGACAGGCCGCACGCCGACGACCACCCGACCGCGCATCACGGCCGCTCCGGCGACCGGAGCCCCGAGGCCCGGCACCACGCCGACGACCCGGCCGGCGACGATCGCGGCGGTGTCAGGGGCGGCGGTGCGGACGACCCCGCCGGGGACGACCGCGGTGGTGTACAGGGTCACGGCGTTGACGACCCCGCCGGCGACGACCACCACGGGCGCGGCTCGCACGGCGGTGGGGACGACCACTGACGGCGGCGGCCACGAAGGCGACAGACCGACAAATCGGCAGAGGCCGAACGTCGGCGGATCCACTGGCGCGGCTGACAGGCAGGTCCCGCGGGTCGGCCGACCCGCGGGACCTGCCGCCTTCGCCGTCCTTCGAGCTGCTTCCCCGGGCCGGGTGCCAGGCGGCCGTTGCGGCGGTCGAGAACCAGCCGAGGGTCTCCCGCCGGGCGCCGAGGTCGTGCAGCACGATCGCTGCCGTGTGCCGTCCGCCCGGCACATCCACACACGCGTGGCGACAGCCGGTGGACGCCGTTCAGCGCTCGCCGGCCGGGGCACCGTGCGGGGCGCCGTGGTCCGAGGACGCTCCCGCCGCTTCGGTGAGTGCGACGACGAACTCGTCCAGATCGGCTCCGAGGGGGGTGTCGCAGTCCCAGACGGCCTCGTAGGCGATCTCGACGGGCTCCCCGCCCTGGAGAAGGGGGCGGCAGCCGGTGTGGTCGTGGGTGATCTTGGAGCGGGGCAGAAGTGCCGCACCGAGGCCCATCGCCGCCCACTCGTCGACCGCGCGGAAGCTGGCGGCCTCGCCCGGGTAGGGGTGCAGGACCAGGTCGTTGGCGTGGAAGAGCTCGGTGGTGAAGGTGGTCAGTCCGCAGGTGGCGGGTCCGAGGATGTAGGAAGCGTCCGCCACGGCACGGAGCTCGACGGGGGAGTCGTCCCCGGAGCCGGCGGGATCGATCACCACCACCGGTTCACGAGCGATGACGCGGTGGCGGAAGGCGGGCATTCCGGGAACGGCGGGGACGAGGACGATGTCCAGGCGTCCGGCCTCCAGGTCGCCGCGCAGCGGCTCGAGGTCCGCCTCCCGCAGTACCAGGTCGCGTGGACGCTGCAGGGTGCGAGCGACCTGGAACGCGTGGGCGACCAGGTCGGACCCGATCAGGGGCGACACCCCCATGCGGATCATGTCGACGGCCGGACGGGCCAGCCGCCGGCTCTCCGCGACCAGGGTGTCGAGGGCGCCGAGGACATGGTCGATCAGGGGGAGGACCAGTGCCCCGTGCGCGGTGGGCTTCACGCCCCGCGGTGACCGGTCGAAGAGCTTGACGCCCAGTTCCTCCTCCAGCCGGGCAACGCCGTTCGACAGGGCCGGCTGCGTCACCCCGTAGGCCCGTGCGGCGGCGCTGAAGGACTTCAGACCGGAGACGGCCTGGGCATAACGCAAGGCCTCGATGTTCACGACTCTCTCCTCCGCGCCATAACGGCCCGCTATACCCCCATTCCCCATGATCCTCTACCGCCGCTGTGAGGGGCGCCCTATGGTCGATGACGTCGGGTTATACCGGGGCATACAGAGAGAATTCTCTAAATCATCGTGATCGGTGACGGACGCATACATATGGTTTCACCGTCGTCAGATCGTCAGCGATGTGGAGGCATGCCTACGCTTCCGGGTTCTCTCAGTCCTTCGGCTGCCCTGGCTCGGCGTGAGACGGACACACCTCGTGCTGTGGACCCGCGGACCTGTGGAGGCTCGTGTGCGTCGACCGCCGGTGTCTCGTGCCAAGTCGTCAACTCGCGGAAAAGCAAGATCAGGAGATCAGCATGTCCAGCAACACCCTCGACTTCACCGGGCGGAAAGTCATCGTCATCGGCGGCACCAGCGGTATGGGACTGGCCACCGCCCGCCGCGTCCTCGAGGGCGGCGGCAGCGCCGTCGTCACCGGCCGGAGCCAGGCCGGCGCGGTCAAGGCCGCGGACGAGCTGGCCGCATCCGGAAACGCCGTCGGCCTGGCCGCCGACCTGTCCGACCGCGGCGCGGTGGACCGCCTGCGCGAGCAGCTGACCGAGCAGCACGCCGACGCCACCCTGCTCGTCAACTCCGCCGGAATCTTCGAGCCCAAGTCCTTCCTGGAGCACACCCAGGACGACTACGACCGCTACCAGGCCATCACACGGGCCTTCTACTTCGTGACCCAGACCGTCGCAGGCAACATGATCGCCCGTGGCAGCAAGGGCTCGATCGTCAACATCGGCGGCATGCTGGCGCACCAGGCCATGGCGGCAACGCCTTCCTCGGCGTACTCCGTGGCCAAGGCCGGCCTGCACTCCCTCACCCAGCACCTGGCCATGGAACTCGCCCCGCACGGCATCCGCGTCAACACCGTCCCCCCCGCCGTGGTGCGCACCCCCATCTACGAGGCCTTCCTCCCCAAGGACGAGATCGACTCCACGCTCGACGGGTTCAACAGCTTTCACCCCCTCGGTCGCGTCGGAACCCCCGACGACGTCGCCCCCACCGTCGCCTTCCTCCTGTCCGACCAGACCGACTGGGTCACCGGCGCCACCTGGGACGTCGACGGCGGCGTCCGGGCCGGACGCAACCTCTACTGACCGGCCGTCACCCGCCCACCCCTCGACCGGAAGCACAGGAGCGCATCGTGTCCTACCACGAGCACACCGACCACCAGTACGCCCGGCACATCCGCGCCGGCGCACCTGCGGCCTTCAAGGCCTTCATGGCATGGGACGCCGAGGTCCTGCGCGGCAGCAACAACGTCATCCCGGCCAAGTACACCGAACTCATGGCCGTGGCCGTGGCGTTGACCACCCAGTGCGCCTACTGCATCGAGGCCCACACCAAGGCGGCGCACTCCGCGGGCGCGACCCAGCAGGAACTCGCGGAGACCGTCATGACCGCCGCGGCCCTGCGTGCGGGCGGCAGCTACGCGCACGGTTTCATGGCCATGAAGTTCTTCGACCAGTCCGACAAGAACACCGCCCCGTGACCTGACACGGCCGACCAGCCCTGTGGTCTGCCGTGAGCACCCGGCCGCCGCCCCTCAGCCGTGGGGCGGCGGCCGAGTGCCGGCCCGCCCCCCGATCCGGCCTCCAGCCCTTCATCACAAGGCCGGGGTGTGTGATGTGCCGCTACTTGTCGCGGCCCTCTGCGAGGGTGTGCGCAACGAGGGCGTTGGCGTGGCCGTGCCCGAGACCGTGCTCGGCCTTGAGCCAGTTCACGAGCTCCATGTGCTTCGTCAGGGGCGAGGACCGGATGAGGTCCTTCCACTCCGAGACCGGGCGACCGTACTTCTTCTCGATGGAAGGAAAGTAGCCGGCAGGGCCCTTGACGGCGTCGGTCATAGCGGCAATACCCCATCTCTGGATGCTGGTTGTTCAGGACTGCCGGCCGCGCCGCACGTCCACCGGGCCGCGTAGCAGTGTTGTCGCTCGTTCGACTGATGGGCGGCGCGTGGATCACCGGTCGGCGAATGTGCGCTGCGTCACACGATCGCCGCCGGGTGTGCACGCGTATGCGCCGCGGGCCCGCCCGGCGGGACCGGCCTCACTTCGCCCGTGGCCGCCGGCCCGGCGTCGAGAGCGCCGTCCGTGCCCCGTCAGGCGTCGGGGCAGATGTACGCTCTCGCCGCCGCCAACACGGTCTGTGCCGCTGCCGGGTTCAAGTCCGGCACCTGGGTGGAGAACCGCCGCTGCATGTTGCCGATCTGCGTGGGCCCGGGCTTGTGCTGCAGGATGTCGAGACAGCCGTTGCGCCCGTTGTCGACGGCCTCGTCCGGGTCGGCGGTCAACCGCTGGTCCGCCGTTTCGAGAGTCTGCAGGTAGGCCCTGCGGTGCGGGCCGTCGGGCCCGGACACGCCCGGTACCCCGGCGCCGTCGTCGGTGCCCGAGTCGGCCGACGAGGTCGTCGCCGTCGACACGGTCGAGTTGATCTCCACACGGCTGCTCGGCGTTGAGGTGTCAGGCGTGTCGGCGTCCTCAGCGGCTGTGCATCCGCTGAGGACGAGTACGGCGAGCAACGCGCCCGCCACTGCTGCATTTCGTGACATCCGGTCAGCATGCGGGCCGTAACCCGCACATGTACGCATCGTGACGGCTTCGTGACACCGTGAGAGGGGGCGCTCGGATCCGCGGCCGGTGGTCGGGGTCCGACGCTCTTTGCGCCGCTGCGGGCAACGCCTCGTCGAAGGCGCAGACGGTCTCGGCGGCGACCGCATGGACTCCAGATGCGGGCGGTGGACGGGGACGGCCGGACGAGCGAGTCCGCGAGCGACGCGAGGAGGCGCACCGCCACATGGCGAACCCGTGCTGCGCGCAGGGCGTCTGTACGATGCCCGCGCGTCGGGCTTCGCGCGCCTCGCGGACGACGGCGTCCCGGACCGCACCCGGGCCGGGCCGGCCGGGCGCTGCGACGTGAGGACCACGGGAACCGGTACGTGAAGCCGGATGTGGACGATCTTCGCACGGCCGTCACAACTTGGGAGGGTCTGCATGGGTCCCCGGGCGTACATACCGGGCGGTCGTGAGAAGTTGTGAGATATGAGAGCGTGAGCGGCGTGAGTCAGACACCCCCCACACCCCTGCAATACCGCTTTGACGGGCCAGAAGACGCTCCAGTCCTGATCCTGGGTCCGTCCCTCGGTACAACATGGCACATGTGGGACCGCCAGGTCCCCGAGCTCGCCGAGCAGTGGAGGGTCTTCCGGTTCGACCTGCCCGGGCACGGCGGAGCGCCCGCGTACCCGGCGGGTTCCGTCGGCGATCTCACCGTCCGGTTGCTCGCCACACTGGACGCGCTCGGTGTGCAGCGTTTCGGCTACGCGGGCTGTGCGCTCGGCGGTGCCATCGGGGTGGAGCTCGCACTGCGGCATCCCGAGCGCCTCGCCTCGCTCGCCCTGATCGCCGCCTCGCCCCGCTTCGGCACCGCCGACGAGTTCCGCCAGCGCGGCGTGATCGTGCGGACGAACGGCCTCGACCCGATCGCCCGGACCGCCCCGGAACGCTGGTTCACCGGTGGGTTCGCGGCGGCCCAGCCCGCGATCACCGAGTGGGCGGTGCAGATGGTGCGCACCACCGACCCCGGTTGCTACATCGCGGCCTGCGAGGCGCTCGCCGCCTTCGACGTACGGGCGGAACTGGGCCGCATCGGTGTGCCGACCCTGGTCCTGGTCGGCGCGGACGACCGGGTGACCGGGCCGGCCGAGGCGCGCACTCTCGTCGCCGGGATACCGGACGCGCGCCTCGCGGTCGTCCCCGGCGCCTCGCACCTGGTGCCCGTCGAGCAGCCCGCGGCGGTCACGGATCTGCTCGCCCACCACTTCGCGACCGCGTGGCACCCCGGGTACGACGCGGCGACCGGCCAGATGGCCGCCATCGCGGCGCCCCCCGTGAAGCCGGTGCTGTCCGGCCCCGTGCCGACGGCGCCGGTGGCCGAGATCGCGCCGGCCGTCCGGCCTCCGGTGCCGTCGGGCAGGGCGGACACGTACGACACGGGGATCAAGATCCGCCGCGAGGTCCTCGGTGATGCGCACGTGGACCGGGCTCTTGCCTCGGCCGACGACTTCTCCGGGGACTTCCAGGAGTTCATCACCCGGTACGCGTGGGGCGAGATCTGGGACCGGCCGGGTCTGGACCGGCGCTCGCGCAGCTGTGTCACCCTGACCGCACTCGTCGCGGGCGGCCATCTGGACGAACTCGCGTTCCACACCCGGGCGGCCCTGCGCAACGGACTCACTCCGGAAGAGATCAAGGAAGTGCTGCTCCAGGCGGCGGTCTACTGCGGCGTACCGGCCGCGAACAGCGCGTTCAAGGTGGCGCAGCGGGTGATCCGGGAGGAGACGACCCCTCTGGAGTGACGCTTGCCGGGTGGTGGGAGCACCATGCTCGGCGGGACCCGGCAGACCGGGCCGGGGCAGGATGGGGTCATGAAGCTCACGAAGAAGTCGCACGCCTGCATCCGGCTCGAGAAGGACGGGCGCACGCTCGTCATCGACCCCGGCGCCTTCAGCGAGGAGGACGCGGCGGTCGGCGCCGACGCCGTCCTCGTGACCCACGAGCACATGGACCACTACAGCGAGGACCGGCTGCGGGCCGGGATGGAGGCCAACCCCGGCGCCGAGATCTGGACGCTCGCCTCCGTCGCGGAGCAGATCTCGGCGGCCTTCCCGGGCCGTGTGCACACCGTCGGCCACGGCGACAGCTTCACCGCCGCGGGCTTCGACGTCCAGGTGCACGGCGAGCTGCACGCCGTGATCCACCCGGACATTCCGCGCATCACCAACGTCGGTTTCCTGATCGACGGCGGGAAGGTCTTCCACCCGGGCGACGCGCTCACCGTCCCCGGCCAGGCGGTGGAGACGCTGATGCTCCCCGTGATGGCCCCCTGGAACAAGATCTCCGAGGTCATCGACTACGTCCGCGAGGTCCGGCCGCAGCGTGCCTACGACATCCACGACGCCCTGCTGACGGACCTGGCCCGGCCGATCTACGACAACCAGGTCGGCGCGCTGGGCGGCGCCGAGCACTTGAGGCTGACGCCGGGGGCGTCGGCGGAGGTCTGAGCGTCGCGGCAGCCGGGGGGCCGGGCCGGAGCGGGCTTCGCCCGGACGCGGGGGACCGTTGTCGTACCCGCCAGGTAGGTTGTGGGACATGCGCATCGCCACCTGGAACGTGAACTCGATCACCGCCCGCCTCCCGAGGCTCCTGGCCTGGCTGGAGAGCAGCGGCACGGACGTGCTGTGTCTCCAGGAAGCCAAGGTCGCCGATCAGCAGTTCCCGTACGAGCCGCTGCGCGAGCTGGGCTACGAGGCCGCCGTGCACGCCACCGGCCGGTGGAACGGCGTGGCGGTCCTCTCCCGCGTCGGCATCGAGGACGTGGTCAAGGGCCTGCCCGGCGACCCGGGCTACGAGGGCGTCGAGGAGCCCCGCGCCGTATCCGCGACCTGCGGCCCGGTCCGCGTCTGGTCGGTGTACGTGCCGAACGGCCGCGAGGTGGACCATCCCCACTACGCGTACAAGATCCAGTGGTTCGAGGCACTGAAGGCGGCCGTGGCCGGCGACGCCGCGGGCGGCCGCCCGTTCGCCGTGCTGGGCGACTACAACGTGGCCCCGACGGACGACGACGTCTACGACGTGGCGGCCTTCGAGGGCGCGACCCATGTCACCCCGGCCGAGCGGGCCGCCCTGGCCGAGCTGCGGGAGACGGGTCTCACGGACGTCGTCCCGCGCCCGCTGAAGTACGACCACCCGTACACCTACTGGGACTACCGCCAGCTCTGCTTCCCGAAGAACCGCGGCATGCGCATCGACCTGGTCTACGGCAACACCCCGTTCGCGGCCGCGGTCAAGGACGCGTACGTGGACCGTGAGGAGCGCAAGGGCAAGGGCGCGTCGGACCACGCGCCGGTGGTTGTGGACCTGGAGGTCTAGGGAGTTCCCCCCGGTGTCACTCTGGTGCGACCCGTCGTACCGGTGACACGCTGGGTGCATGAACATCCCCTTCCTGGGCACCTGGCGCAAGAAGCGCGGCCCCGCCCGTGGCGTCGTGGTGTTCTCCGGGGGCGACATCGATACGATCTCTGTCGCCCAACTGCTCTCCGAGTGCGAGTTGCTGCGCTCCCAGGCCGAGGACGCCGGCGTCGAACTCGACGACTCCGCGGCGTCCCTGGAGGCGCTCGACCAACTCGTCCCGCGCTGGCGTGACGACGAGGAGACCCTGCCCTGGCTCGGGAACGACGCGGGACTCTACCTGGGCACGGTCATCGTGCGCACGGTCCCCGGTGCCGCCTGGGAGATCTGGCCGAACGGCCGTCCCGTCGTACGGCTGTCCTCCGGGCGTGAGCTCGATGTGGTGGCCGACGGCCTGACCTGGGCCTCCACGGGTGCTCCGGAACTGTCGTATGTGTATGCCGAGGCGGCCGAGGCGTAGCCCCACCCCGATCGGCACCCTGTAAATACGGCTAATGCCCGAACGGTGCGTGTCGGGTGTCGAGCGCGCCCGCGTCTGGATAGCTTGCGGGACCTGCGACACGGCTGAGCGACTAGGGCGGGCAGGGCATGGCGGTCGATCCGCTGATCGAGCTTCACGGCGTGAACAAGTGGTACGGCGACCTGCACGTCCTGCAGAACATCGATCTCACGGTCGGCAAGGGTGAGGTGGTTGTGGTCGTCGGGCCGTCGGGGTCCGGCAAGTCCACGCTCTGCAGGACCATCAACCGGCTCGAGACCATCCAGTCCGGCGCCATCAGACTCGACGGCCGGCCGCTCCCCGAGGAGGGCAGGGCCCTCGCCCGCCTCCGCGCAGACGTGGGCATGGTGTTCCAGTCCTTCAACCTCTTCGCCCACAAGACCGTGCTGCAGAACGTCTCACTCGCCCCGGTGAAGGTCCGCGGGCGCAGGAGGGACCAGGCGGACACACGCTCGATGGAACTCCTGGACCGTGTCGGCCTCACCTCGCACGCGTCCAAGTACCCGGCCCAGCTCTCCGGCGGTCAGCAGCAGCGGGTCGCGATCGCCCGGGCCCTGGCCATGGACCCCAAGGCACTCCTGTTCGACGAGCCGACCTCCGCACTCGACCCCGAAATGATCAACGAGGTCCTGGAGGTGATGCGCCGGCTCGCCCGCGACGGCATGACGATAGTCGTGGTCACGCACGAGATGGGCTTCGCGCGGGCCTCCGCCAATCGCGTCGTCTTCATGGCCGACGGCCGCCTGGTCGAGGACCGCACCCCCGAGGAGTTCTTCACCAACCCTCGCAGCGACCGCGCCAAGGACTTCCTGTCCAAGATCCTCAAGCACTGACCGGGGGAGTCCGACCGTGATCCGTACCCGACGTGTGTGGGCCGCAGTGGCACTGCTCATGGCGCTGGCGGCCGCAGCCTGCGGCAAGGAGGGCAGTCCCCCCACCAAGGGGCCCGCCACCGACAGGCTGCCGCACTACCAGGTGGCCCGGGGGTTCCGGCTCCCCGAGTCGCCCACCTGGAATCGGGCGAAGAAGCGCGGCTACTTCGTCGTCGGCGCCAAGGAGGACCAGCCCTACCTCGGCGAGCGGGATCCCGCCACCGGCACCTTCTCCGGCTTCGACATCGAGATCGCGAGGATGATGTCGGCCTCGCTCGGCCTGGCTCCGGAGACGATCCGTTTCCGGACCATCGCCTCGGCCAACCGCGAAACCGCCCTGCAGAACGGGCAGATCGACTACTACGTCGGGACCTACACCATCAACGCCCTGCGCAAGAAGCTCGTGGGTTTCGCCGGACCGTACTTCATGGCCGGCCAGGACCTGCTGGTCCGCCAGGACGAGCGCGGTATCGACGGCCCGCAGGACCTCGGCGGCAAGCGCGTGTGCTCGGTCGCCGGTTCGACCCCGTACCAGCGCATGAAGAAGGACTACCCGAAGGTGGTCCTGGTCGCGTACGACACCTACTCCGTCTGCGTCGACAATCTGCTCACCTATCAGGTCGCCGCCGTGACCACCGACGACGCCATTCTCATCGGCTTCGCGGCGAAGGCACCGGACGAACTCCGGGTCGTCGGCAGGCCTTTCTCCGAGGAGCCCTACGGCATCGGGGTTCCGCGCAAGGACAACGCCCTCAGATTCGCACTCGACGACGCACTGGAGGCCCGTATGAAGGACGGCGACTGGAAGAAGGCGTTCGAGGCGACCCTCGGCCTGTCCGGGGTGCCCGCGCCCGCCCCGCCGGCCATCGACCGCTACCCCGCGACCTGAGCGAGGCACGCGTGAACGTACTGACCGACAACATCTCCGTCTTCGCTGAGGGCTTCCTCGGCACCGTCGAACTCACCGTCTACTCCTCCCTGCTGGCCCTCGCACTCGGCTTTGTGATGGCCTCCTTCCGGGTCGCTCCCGTGCGCTCCCTGAGGGTGTTCGGCACCGCGTGGGTGACGGTCCTGCGCAATACGCCGCTCACCCTGCTGTTCTTCGCGGTCCTGCTCGGGCTGCCGCGCTTCGGGCTCGTGCTGCCCTTCATGGTGTTCGCCGTCCTCGCGCTCGGCTGCTACACCTCGGCGTTCGTCTGCGAGGCACTGCGGTCGGGCATCAACACCGTTCCCACGGGCCAGGGAGAGGCGGCCCGCAGCCTCGGCATGTCCTTCGGGCAGACGCTGTCGCACGTCGTTCTGCCGCAGGCCTTCCGGACGGTCATTCCGCCGATCGGCTCCATCCTGATCGCGCTCGCCAAGAACTCGGCGATCGCCGGGGCGTTCAGCGTCACCGAACTGCTCGGCACCTACCGGACCCTGAGCGAGCTCGGTTACAACATCGTCTGGACGTTCCTCTGGATCGCCGTCGGCTATCTGGTCGTCACCGGTGCCATCAGCGCGGTCTTCAACGTCCTGGAGCGCCGCTGGGGATTCGCCCGATGACCGTCAAAGCCGCGGCGGCCACGGCCCTTTACGACATTCCGGGACCGAGGGCCCGCAGGCGGCACCGCCTCTTCGGGGTCCTCGCCACCGTCGTCCTCCTCGCCCTGCTCGGCTGGATCATCCATCTCCTCTTCGCCACGGGCCAGTTCACGTACACGAAGTGGATGCCCTTCGAGTACAAGGGAATCCAGGAGCTTCTGCTGCGCGGCCTCGGCAACACGCTCAAGGCCTTCGCGATCGCGGCCGTGCTCTCCCTGGCCCTGGGCGGGCTCCTCGCCGTCGGGCGGCTCTCCGAACACGCCCCGGTGCGCTGGTTGTCCACACTCGTCGTCGAGTTCTTCCGGGCCATGCCGCTGCTGGTGATGATCTTCTTCATCTTCGTGGCGCTGAAGGTGCAGCCCCTGCCCGCGCTGGTCGCGGGTCTGACCCTCTACAACGGCTCGGTGCTCGCCGAGGTCTTCCGTTCGGGCATCAACTCCGTGGAGAGGGGCCAGAAGGAGGCCGCGTACGCGCTGGGCATGCGCAAGACGCAGGTCATGTCGTACGTCCTGGTGCCGCAGGCCGTACGGGCCATACTGCCCGCCATCATCAGCCAGTTGGTGGTGGCTCTGAAGGACACGTCCCTGGGCTTCCTCATCACCTACGAGGAATTCCTCCACGCCGGCAAGCTCATCGCGTCGAACCTCGACTACGATTTGCCGTTCATCCCCGTGGTGATGGTGATCTCACCGATCTACATCGGGATGTGCATGCTGCTCTCCTGGGTCGCGCAGTGGGTGTCCCGGTGGGAGCGGCGCAGTCCCAAGACCGAGGCCGTGGACGTCGAGACGGCCGGGGCGGGGACGCTGCTGCCGGGTGGGGTTCCCCCCACGGCCCCGGGACCGTAGGGGGAGGGGGGCAGCAGCCACAGGGCCAGGCCCGGCCGGCGGCAGCCGGAGATCACTGCTCGCGCAGCGGAACGGACACATAGGAAGGATCGTCCGCAGGCGAGGAGAAGGTCAGCTGCGCGCCGGACGGGTTGTGCTCGATATAGAGCGGGTCGACCGTGTCGACGACCAGGGCGAGCCGGTGTCCGGCCGGGACGTCGTAGGCCGTGGAGAACAGATCCAGGTCGACGCCGAACGGCTTGCCGGGCGTCCGCCCGTACCAGGTGTACGGCGCGTTGCTGACCAGCTTGCCGAGGCCGAGCGGACCCACGTCGTAGAGATAGGCGACGAGGGTGCCTCTCGCCTTGGTGCCGGTGACCGTGGTGTGCATCTTCACGGTGCCGCGGATCCGCTGGGCGCTCGCGTACTTCTCCGACTGCCACACCGCGGCCCAGCGGCGCGGCAGGAGCGGGATCCACGCGGCGGGGGGCGCCTGGGCGACCTGGTCGAGGATGCTGGAGAGGAAGATGACTCCGCCGTCCGCGCCGGAGTCGACGTTCGCGTGGATTCCGTGCGTCCCGGCGAGGTCGATCTTCCTGCTGGTCGCGGCCACCGACTTCCAGTCCGGATAGCCCTCGTAACCGCCCGCGGAGCGGGGCTTGAGCTGTACGGGCTGCTCGCGGTCGATGCCGTTGTCCACGCCCTTGAGGTAGTGGTCGAGCCACCGCCGGGTGTCCGTCCACACGTCGTTGGGCAGTCCGAACAGGCCGGTCAGCTCGGCCGTGGCATGGTCACCCGGACGCAGCTCCAGCCTCTTCGGACCCGTCAGCTTCTCGTAGAAGTCGGCGTACCCGTTCGCCGGGAAGATCGTGTCGCCCCAGGCGTTGGCGAGCATGACGGCCGCGCCGTTGCGGTTGATCCGGTCGACGTAGGTCGCGGGTGAGCGCTTCTCGCCCCAGGCGATCAACTCCGGTTCCTTGGACAGGTCGGAGGCGTAGAAGTCGTTGAACACCTGCCTCACTTCGGGGCTTTCACGGCCGGTGAGCGTCGCGGCGCCGTCCAGCAGGGCGGCCGCCTGGATGTGCTGGGTGCGGCCGGAGTAGATCGAGCCGATCAGGTCCGACCAGCCGCTGAGGGAGGCGACCGCCTTGATGCGTCTGTCATGAGCCGCTGCCAGCAGGCTGATGCCGGCGCCGTAGGAGACGCCCGCCATGCCGATGTGCCCGGCGTCCGCCGGGGTGTTGGCGAGGGCCCAGTCGATGACCTTGGAGGCGTCGGCCGTGTCGGGTGGGCCTGCCACCTCTATTCGTCCGCCGGACTGCCAGAAACCACGCACGTTGTAGGTGACCACGACATAGCCGGAGTCGGCGAGCTCCCGGGCCTGGGCCAGGTACTCGACCTGCGGCAGGCCCCAGCTGGTGGGGAGCACGACAAGCGGATAGCGCCGAGTGCCGTCGGCGTCCGCGGGCGTGACGACGTTCGCCTTGAGCACCGTGCCGCCGTCGCCTGTGATGTCGACGAAGCGGACGCCGCCGGCTGCCTGTGCGGCGGGGGCGAGTCCGAGGACGCTGCCGGCGACCAGCGTCGCCGAGACGGCGCCCACGGTGGTCGTGCGCAGCGCCTTGCGGGCGGACCCGCCCGTCTCCCGCCGCTCTGCTCGACGGCGCTTCCCGCCCCCATGCGTCATGGGTCACTCCTCACTCGTGTCAGTGCAAAGTGACCCGACGGTAACCTTCGCCGCTTACCAGAGGTAACCCGTCGGTAAGTTACGCACGAGTAACGATTGTTGACGCCTGGAGGAACCTAGGAGGCGCGATGGGACGTGCGAGCGGCGGGCACGGGTGCGGGAGTCTGTGCGACCCGCGTGACATCGCCCACCAGCTCGACCACATCCGGTCCGTACGCCTGGGAGTTGACGACCTTCAGCAGCAGCACGAAGGAGCCGGAGCCGTACTTGCGCGCCAGGCGCTCGTGATGGCGTGCGAGGTAGCGGGTCGCCGCCTGGTTGGTGATCGCGCGCTGGCCGCAGAAGAGGAAGACGGGTCTCGATCCGCGGCCCAGGTCCGCGGTGAGCCGCGCGAGGACGACGTACTCCGCCTTGCCGGGCTCGAGTTGGTACTTCTCCCCGCCGATCCGGAACGCACCGCGTTCCGGGCCCGGTTCGGGATCGGTGTTGACCTGGATGCCGGGCAGGAGGGAGCTGAGGTGCGCCACCATGCGGCGGTTCGAGGAGGGTCCGCCGACGCAGAACTCGGTGCGCTCACCGAAGCCCTGCTGAGCCGCGTCATGTGCGACCACCTGGGCGTTGGCGCCACAGTCCTTGATGAGCGCGGAAAGCTCCAGCAGGGCGAACACGTCGTGGCGCATGACCGTCAACTCGGCGCCGCCCGCTTCCCGGTTGACCACGAGCAGCGACTCCGAATTGTCGGGGAGCCCGAAGAACGCCTGCTTCCGCCGGAGTTTCCGCCTCCATATATAGGTACGGGCCAGCCAGCCGAGGGCGGCGCTGATACCGGCCGCGAGCACCCCGAGGGCGATGTTGCGCACGTCGTCGTTCATGGGCGCGCATGCTAGCGGCTCCGGACGACGATCAGGCGCTCACCGCTGGTCGGAGTGCTGCCGGGCAGGTTGCCCGCTCGTACCGTGATCTTGCGTGACACCCATATGTCTCAGCATCTCTCACAACGGACGTTCAGGGCTCCGCCGAGGCCCTCCCGGGCGCTCGCCGCATCACGCGGATCCTCGACGCCCGGCTCGTGGACACGATCCGTCGTCCGCGGGTTGTACGTCCTCGAACCGGAGGGCGCCGTAGGTGACGAGCTCGCGCGGAGAGGAGGCCGACGCGGGCAGCCGTACTCGGGCGTGCGGCTACCGTCCGCCTCGGCAAGGTAGGCATGTTTCAGTCGATACAGAACTCATTGCCCTCGATGTCCAGCATGGGGATGCACGACTCGTTTTCCTCATCGGCGTACAGCGTTTGCACGTGGGTCGCACCGAGCGCGACCAGTCGTGCGCACTCGGCTTCGAGCGTGGCGAGGCGCTCGTCGCCCACGAGCCCGGTGCCGACCCGGACGTCGAGATGCACCCGATTCTTGACGATCTTGCCTTCGGGGACGCGCTGGAAGTACAGGCGCGGGCCGACGCCCGAGGGATCACTGCAAGCGAACCATGATCCCTGCTTCTCGGGGGGCAGGGTGCGATTGAAATCGTCCCAAGTGGTGAACCCTTCCGGGGGCGGCGGTGTGACGTACCCCAACACTTCACACCAGAAGCGGGCGAGGCGCTCAGGTTCTGCGCAGTCAAAGGTGACTTGGAACTTCTTGATCGCTGACACCGGCGCACCGTAGCGCATGCCAGGGGGGCCCTGCCGGTCATTTCCCCGGACCGATCCGCCCGTCACGGCTCCCGCCGCTCGTTGCCCTCGCAGCTCGTACGGGTGACAGGTCCCGTGCGGGCAGGAGCGGGCGGTGAGGTCTGCGCGCGGTGGCAGGAGCCCGTGCGGGGACTGCCAAGAGCGGCAGATATGACTTGATCACGTCGGTTTGGCGGAATATCGGCGACACAGGCCTTGTTGTTCGCCACTGTTGATCAACAAGGAGGAGGCCCCATGCCCGAGATCCTTCGGCCCCGTGCGCTGAGTTCCGGCGACCTCGTGGTCGTCACCGCGCCCTCGGGCCAGCTTGCGCCGGGTGAGGAACCACTGCTCGCTCGCGGTGTGGCCATACTCGAGCGGATGGGTTTCCGCGTGCGGGTCAGCACCATGGTCGACCCGGCGCGCCATCGCTGGTGGGCGTCGGGCACTCCGGCGGAGCAGGCCGAGGAACTCAATGGTTTGTTGCGGGACCCGGAGGTGCGGGCCGTCGTCGCGCATACCGGTGGACAGGCGACGATCGGCTATCTCGATTTGGTCGATCTGGACGCGATCCGGGCCGACCCGAAACCGATCATCGGCTACAGCGATATCTCGCTGCTGCACATGGCGTTGTACTCCAAGACCGGCCTCGTCGGGCTCCACGCCGACATCGCCACCCACGGTTTCGGCAGCGATTGGTACACGCTGGGCGACGCCGCCCGTCGCTCCGAGCTGGTCGACCTCTACACCCGTGTGCTCACCAAGGCAGAGGCGCCGGGCGTGCTGCCGGCGGGAGGGGCCTGGGAAACCTGGCGGCCGGGCCGCGCGCAGGGGCCACTGTTCGGCGGTTTGCTGAACCGCCTGGTCCTACTGCAGGCGACACCGTTCGCGCTGGCCGCCGAACGGTTCGACGGCGCCGTGTTGTTCTGGGAGGAGCTGCAGCGGCCGGTCTCGCGGATCTGGAACGACCTGCATACCTTGCGGCTGTCCGGTGTGCTGGACCGGATCGCGGGCATGGTGGTCGGCATCCCGACCGAGGTCACGCCCCACGATGACGGCGGAGACCGCGCAGGTCTACGCGATGTGGTGCTCGATGTCCTTGGGCAGCGTGACATCCCGGTCCTCGCCCAGGTCGACTTCGGCCACACCTCGCCGAATCTGCCGCTGCCTGTCGGCGTCCTCGCGGACGTGGACGCGGACAACCGGACGCTGTCCCTGCTCGAGTCGGCGGTCGCGGAAGGCTGAGTTGTGTGGGAGATCATTGGGCCGGGGCGTCCTCGTGCCGTAAGTCTGCGCGGCTCGACAACCGTGCGGCACCCCGTGCTTGCTCACGAGCCGGCGAGGCTCGAGGCGACGGGTCGGCATTGAAGGTGGCTGAATGCTCGCACTGCTTCGGCGAAGAAACGCCGAAGCAGTGCGCTCGGCCGAAGTGCCCGCAACGGTCGACCTCGGCATTCCGACCCCACGGCTCGCGGTACGCAGGAGAGATGATCAGGCGGAAGACCGATCCCATGCCGGCCGCCGGTTCTGCCCCGAGGTCAAAGACCCTGCAAAACACGATCAAGTGACGACCGTCCTGCCGGCCCCCATCCCCTCTTGCCGCCAGGCAGGCCGCGGTCCCCGTTCTGACCCATCAGCATCAAGAACAGGCTCTTCATCACGGCCAGCCCGCGCGCCCGTCTGACCGTCGCCTCATCCGCCTGTGCGTAGCCGGCGAAGAACCGTGAGGCGCCACCCACGGGGAGCAGCACCCAGGCGGCCGCGAGGTCCCATGCCGGGTCGCCGGCGAAGAGGGCGCCGAAGTCGACGACACCCGCCAGCGTGCCGTCCGTGACGACGACGTTCGCGGGGTGCAGGTCGCCGTGCACCCACACTCGCGGACCCTCCCATTCGGGAGCTGCGACCGCGTCGTCCCACACGGCCCGGATGTCGACCTCGGCGAAGCGGCCGAGGTCCACGGCCTGCAGGAAATGCTCGAAGCCGTCCGTGCATTCCTCGGGGTGAGCGCCGAAGTCCGAGGCGTCCGGCGCATCGGTGGGAGCCTCCACATGCAGCGCCTTGAGGAAGCCCGCCAGCGAGTCGGCCGCGTGGTCGCCGCGGGTGATCGAGCCGTGATCCAGTGGTGTGCCCTCGACCCATGTCATGACGGTCCAGACCTTGGGGAACCGCTCGGACGGTGCACCGTCCCGTACCGGAGTCGGAATCGCAAGCGGCAGGCGCGGGGCCAGCAGCGGCAGCCAGCGGCGCTCCTTGAGCTGGAGCTCGGGGGAGGTGTCCATCCGCTGCATCCGGACGGCCAAATCGTCCCCAAGCCGCCACATCTGGTTGCCCCAGCCGCCTGCCACCTCGCGGATCGGCAGCTCGGCCAGGTCCGGATGCTGCTCTCGCAGTAGGGCGCGGACCAGATCTTCGCTGATCTCGAGCTCGGATTCGATCATGGGGAGTCACGGTACTCAATGAAGGCGAAGCCGGCCCCGCCATGTCGGAGGGCCGGTTTCCCGGCGCGACCTGTCTCACCATTTCCCACCGCGGGCGTTCAGGGCTCCGTCGAGGCCGCCTCAAGTCCTTGCCGCGTCGAAGAGGCCGATGGGCAGGGCCGACGCGAGCGGTGAGACGTACGCGAGGCCCGCGCCGCATTGTCGGCACCGCGCCCGCGCACGCACGGTCACGACCAGATGCAAAAGCCCTCGGTCGCACCGTCAGTTCCGGTGCCCGCAGGACGTGTTGGCCCGTCCGGCGAGTGCGTGGCCGATGTCCCTGGCGGAGGCAGTAGCGCGGGGTCGCCCCGGTGCGCGCGGGGAGACGGCTCCTGTGACCGTGGGCCGTAGCGGTCATTGTCCTCGGCCGTACGGGGGAATCCGCGTACCGGCACCGGGGGGCCGTCACCCGGTCGGGGATCCCTTCTGCCGATCACGGGCGCTCACGTGGCTCTTGACGACGACAGTGGTGCCGGGCCGTCGAGCACGCCCTGCGCCGTGACAGGAGGAGTGGGATGTTCAGGCGAACGGACCGGGCCGCGTGGCTGCGGTGGACCACGGTGGCGGCGACGGTGGGAGCCGTCACGTCGGCGGGAGTGAGTGCCACTGCGGCGGACGAGCACACCCCGGTGGACTGCCGCGGCAACCCTTCGGCCCTGCAGCCCGCGATCGCGGCGGCCGCCCAGGGAGCGACGCTCAGCGTGCGAGGGAGGTGCATCGGCCCCTTCACCATTGGCAAGTCCCTGACTCTAGTCGGCCGGGGACAGGCAGTACTCGACGGCAATCGGGCCGGCACCGCCGTGACGATCAGCGGAGCCGTGCATGTGCGGCTGAACCGCCTGACCGTCACCGGGGGACAGGGGAGCAAGGGCGGAGGCATCCTCAACGCCGGTGGCGCACTGACGATGGATCATTCCACGGTGACCAGGAACACCTCCAGCAGCACCGGGGGCGGCATCCGCAACGAAGGCACGCTGACGGTGCAGTTCTCCTCGGTGCACGACAACACCGCTCGGACACTCGGCGGCGGCCTCGACAACGTCGGGCCGGGCGGCAGGCTGCTGGTCATCCGATCGACGGTCCACCACAACACCTCGGACCAGGTCGACGGGGGAGGCATCTTCAACGACGGCACGGCGACGGTGGACTTCTCCGTGGTCAGTGGCAACAGGGCACCCGTCGGAAGTGGGGGCGGCATCCGCGACACAGGCGTCAACGGCAGGCTGACCCTGAACGGCACGGTGGTGCGTGACAACACGGCGGCAGGCGTCGGCGGCGGCGTCAGCGTCGGCGTACCGGCCGTGGCGACGCTGAACCATTCGCAGGTGCGCAACAACTCCGCGGGAACCGCCGGCGGCGGCATCAATGTCGACGGAGGCGCGCTGACGGTGAAGCGCACACGTGTCGTCGGCAATACGCCGAACAACTGCGCCCCGACAGGCGCTGTACCCGGCTGTATCGGCTGAACTCCCCACACCCTCACGGACAGCCGTCGCAACCGGAACTCTCCAACGGCCCACCGGTGCACCCGGGACGTCCTGTCCCGGGTGCACCTGCGTCCTGTGACGAGGATTCTTGGTTGGCACAAAGGAGGGATGGTTGACACCGGTCAGACGTTCGATCCGCGAGGAGCGGACCCTGAGGTTTGCTGGAGAGGAGCCGCTGACCGTCTGCTCCAGTGCTGCGGATCCGCGGCGTGCATGCCTGGTTCGTCCGCGCCGGCGCGGCAGCGCAGTGTTCCGGTAACTCCCTTACCGGGAACCAGGGTTACGGTGCGACGTGGGAGTCGTGAACCGTTCCCGCATGGTTCTGGGGATTCGGTCACGGGAACGGAAGGATCCGGGGGGCTTTCTCGGCGCTCGCGAACAGGTCGGGCGCCGCTCCATGCGATGGGAGACCGATCAACGATGTTCACTCCGGTGCGGAGCAGAATACGGACGGCCGCGCTCGCGCTCTCGGCCATTACGGCCCTCACCTTAGGCGCGACCGCCACGACCGGCGCGGCAGCGGCCCCCGCTCCCGCGAAACAGGGACCAACCTCGGTGGCGTACGTCGAGGTGAACAACAACAGCATGCTGAACGTCGGCAAGTACACCCTCGCCAACGGCGGCGGCAACGTCTTCGACGTCGCCGTGATCTTCGCGGCGAACATCAACTACGACACGGGCACGAAGGCGGCGACCCTGTATTTCAACGAGAACGTGCAACGCGTCCTCGACAACGCTGCCACGCAGATACGGCCGTTGCAGCAGAAGGGCATCAAGGTCGTCCTCTCGGTGCTCGGCAACCACCAGGGCGCGGGCTTCGCCAACTTCCCGTCCCAGCAGGCGGCTTCGACGTTCGCGAAACGACTGTCGGACACCGTGGCCAAGTACGGCCTCGACGGCATCGACTTCGACGACGAGTACGCCGAGTACGGCAACAACGGCACCGGCCAGCCCAACGCCAGCTCGTTCGTCTACCTGGTGTCGGCACTGCGCGCCAACATGTCGGGCAAGATCATCAGCCTCTACAACATCGGACCGGCCGCGTCGCGCCTCTCCTACGGCGGCGTCGACGTCTCGTCCAAGTTCGACTACGCCTGGAACCCGTACTACGGCTCCTGGCAGGTCCCCGGCATCGCACTGCCCAAGTCGAAGCTGTCGCCGGCGGCCGTCGAGATAGGCCGGACCTCGCAAAGCACGGTCGCGAACCTGGCCCGCCGCACGGTCAGTGAGGGGTACGGCGTCTATCTGACGTACAACCTCGACGGCGCCGATCGCAGCGCCGATGTCTCCGCGTTCACCAGGGAGCTGTACGGCAGTGACGCCCACTACACGCCGTAGACCGACCACGCTCCCCGGCGTCCGGTGTCCCCTCGGGGCGTGCTGCATCCCGTAGGGCCGCGATTCGGGCAGGCCGCGCTTTCGACAACGATGTCGGAGGCGCGGTCGCCACAGGTACCGTGACCTGCGCTGTACCAAAGTGCCAACCATCTCCCTGATCCTGTGCTTCCGGCCGCTGAAGTCGGTTGGCATCAGCGCAGGTCACGAACATCGCCCGATGTCAACTAGCAATCTTGGTCACACGTCCGCGGGACGCCTACGCTCAGTTGACCGCTCACCAGGGGCACTTCGAGATCCGGGCGCAAGCGGGGCGCACGACCGCCGGCCCGGACGTACAGCGCCTCGCAAGGACGTCCGACTCGGTGTGCCCGAGGATGTCGGATTGTTCCTTTCGCACCCCGAGTGTCCCGTGGAACACGGCGGATAACATGCCCGGTCATGGCGATGTTCGTGCACTTGACGTCGGCGGCGAACGTACGGAACGTCCGGCGGTCGGGTATCCGGGCGGCCGGCCGAGGACAGGACGGTGCGCGAGGGGTGTACTGCTTTCCGGTGCTGCCGTCGTACACACTCACCCATCAATGGCTGCGCGAACTGGCCCGCTTCGGCACCCGAGGCGGGCTTGCGGCCGTCCATGTACGGCTGGACGACGAGCAGTACGTACTGGTGCGGCACTATGCGGACCGGACACGTGACGCCCGGTCCACCGTTCCCGCGGCCGAGGCGGTGCGGCGGATCGCCGCACTGGACGACCCGCGCGGGTGGGAGGTGTTCGTACCTCGGGCGATCCGGCCGTCCGAAGTGCACCGGGTCCGCACCGCGCCACAGGTCGTGGGCTGGCGGTACCGGCCGGGTGCGCACGGCGTCCGCCCCTGCACCTGCTTCGGATGCCGGGTGAGGGGAGGGTACGGGGCGCGGCGCCTGCGTGAGCGGTTGCCGCATCCGCTGGACGGGCCGCCGCCACCGGCCGAAGTGCTGCTCGCCAGGATCGCGGCGGCCGGCCACCCGGGAGACCCCGCCGTGCTGCGGGAGGCGCTGCATTGGTTCGGCATGCGTCGACGGGGCCCGCTTCCCCAACTCGCCCGCCTTGCCGCCCACCCCGACCCCGGCGTGCGGGAGGAACTCGTGTGGGCGGTCGCCTGCTGGTCCGCCCCCGGGGTGGCCGAGCTGCTGGACGGACTCGCCCACGACCCGCACCCGGACGTCCGGGAGGCGGTGGAGGCCGTCCGTGAGTCGCCGTGACCGCCGACTCCTTGGAGTCCGTCCATCGCCCACAACACCTTGCGCGCTGGGGTGACTTCCTCACGGCCACAGCCCATGGCCCGGCGAACCGACCCGGAGCCGCGTCGGACGGAGTCAAAGGCGTGCCACGCGGTTCAGCCCGGCAGCGGCTTCCACGTCGTCGGACCCGGCGTCCGGCCCTCGGGGGGATAGTCGCAGTCGATGCTGGTGACCTCGCGGTCGCCGTCGTCCGAGTCGACCACGGCGACACCCGTGCAGACCCTGCCGTGCTCGTCGGTCCAGGTGACGACCTCGCTGCGGTCGGCGCAGCCCGCGAGTACCACCATGCCCACGACCGCCGACCCGGCGAGTGCGGTCCTGCGATTCCCCCTCATGCCATCCCCCAACGTGAGGTTGAGCCCCAAGACGCGGGTCCCCGCGTCGATCTCGGCTACAGCCTTGGTACCGCCGGGAGTTGAACAGTCCGCCAACGGGTCGTCACAGACCCGCGAGAGGAGTACGTACCGGGCCTCGACCAAGCCGTCAGCCGCTCCCGGCCGCGCTTCACGCCGGGCCGTTCACCCCAGCGGCCGTAACCGCGGGGGCCTCGCGCATCCGCTCGCCCACCTCGCCGTTCGCGTCGATCGCGCGCCGTCCGGAGGGTGTTGGCCCGGCCGTGCACCGTCTCGTCCACGGGTACGCATGGTGGCGCACCCGCGGCGAGCGGTGTTCGATGGGACTGACGGGACCATGGCAATACGATTACGCTGCGTGGACGGTCGTCCACTGGAGGTGCGAATGCGTCGCCCTGTCGCACGGAAACTGGCGGTGTTGGCGGTCTCGGCCGCTGTGGTGTCGGTGGGAGCGGCGGCGCCGCCGGGGAGCGCCCGCCCGGCCCCCGCGAAGGTGCCCGTGGCCGTGGGCCACGGCGGCGCCGTCGCGAGTGTCGACACGGACGCCACCGCCGCCGGCGTCGAGGTCCTCAGAAAGGGCGGCAACGCGGTCGACGCGGCCGTGGCCACCGCCGCCGCACTCGGCGTCACCGAGCCGTACTCGGCGGGCATCGGCGGAGGCGGTTACTTCGTCTACTACGACGCCAGGACCAGGTCGGTGCACACCATCGACGGCCGTGAGACGGCCCCGCTGACCGCGAACTCCCGGCTCTTCGTGGAGAACGGCAAGCCGCTCGCCTTCGCCGACGCCGTCAGCAGCGGCCTGAGCGTCGGTACTCCCGGCACACCCGCCACCTGGCAGAAGGCGCTGGACGAGTGGGGCACCGAGCGGCTCGGCAAGGTCCTCGAGCCGGCCGAGCGGATCGCACGCCGGGGGTTCACGGTCGACGACACCTTCCGCTCGCAGACCGCGTCCAACGAGACCCGTTTCCGGTACTTCCCGGACACGGCCAAGCTGTTCCTGCCGGGCGGGCAGCTCCCCGTCGTCGGCTCCTCCTTCAAGAACCCCGAGCTCGCGCGCACCTACGGGGAACTGGGCCGCAAGGGCATAGGCACGATCTACCACGGCGACCTCGGCGAGGACATCGTCGCCACCGTGAACAAGCCCCCGGTGGACCCGGCCTCCGGCTGGAACGCCCGCCCGGGCGAGCTGTCCGCACGGGACCTCGCGGCCTACCGGGCCAAGCTCCAGGCACCCACGAAGACCTCGTACCGCGGTCTCGGCGTCTACTCCATAGCGCCGTCCTCCTCCGGCGGCACCACGGTGGGCGAGGCCCTGAACATCCTGGAGCGGACGGACCTGTCGAAGGCGAGCCAGGTGCAGTACCTGCACCACTTCATCGAGTCGAGCCGTGTCGCCTTCGCGGACCGCGGGCGCTGGGTAGGTGACCCCGCCTTCGAGAACGTGCCGACGGACGAGCTGCTGTCGCGGAAGTACGCCGATTCGCGGGCGTGCCTGATCAAGGACGACGCGGTGCTCACCAGCCCGCTCGCACCCGGTGACCCGCGCCACCCGGCGCCCTGCGGCACCGCGGGCAAGGCGGCCCCGACGACGTACGAGGGCGAGAACACCACACATCTGACCGTCGCCGACAAGTGGGGCAACGTCGTCTCCTACACGCTCACCATCGAGCAGACCGGCGGCAGCGGCATCACCGTCCCGGGCCGGGGCTTCCTGCTCAACAACGAGCTGACGGACTTCTCCTTCGCACCCGCCGACCCGGCCGTCCACGACCCGAACCTGCCCGGTCCCGGCAAGCGGCCGCGCTCCTCGATCTCGCCGACGATCGTGCTCGACAAGGACGGCAAGCCGGTCGTGGCGCTCGGCTCGCCCGGCGGCGCGACGATCATCACGACGGTGCTCCAGACCCTGACCGGGTTCCTCGACCGGCATCTTCCGCTGGTGGACGCCATCGCCGCGCCACGTGCCAGCCAGCGCAACGCGGCGAAGACGGAACTGGAACCCGCCCTCTACAACAGCGATCTACGGGCGCAGCTGGAGGCGATCGGGCACTCCTTCACGCTGAACCCGGAGATCGGTGCCACGACCGGTGTGCAGCGGCTGCCGGGCGGCAAGTGGCTGGCAGCCGCCGAGAAGGTGCGGCGCGGCGGCGGGTCGGCGATGGTCGTGTCCCCGGCGCCGTGAGCGGCCCTCACTCGGGACGGCCGGTCCCGTCCCCTTCGGGGCGGGCCGTCTCACCGCCCTGCACCGTGGGAGGGGTGATGCCGCCGCCGGGCGGGCCGGCGGCGGCATCACCCCCGGGCTCCATGGGGCCGCCCTGTGTGCCCCGTTCCACGGGATCGACGGCCGGTTCCCGGCGGGCGGGCGGTTCAGCCCGGAAGGCGAGCCGTCCCTCGTCGGTGTCCACCACGACCCTGCCGCCCCGCTCGATCCGGCCGTCCAGCAGCAACCGGGACAGCTGGTTGTCGACCTCCCGCTGGATGGTGCGGCGCAGTGGGCGGGCGCCGTACTCCGGCTGGAAGCCGCGCTGTGCCAGCCAGTCGACGGCCCCGTCGGTGAAGGAGACGTCGATGTCCTGGGCCTGAAGCATGCGACGCGTCTTGTCGAGCATCAGATCGGTGATGCGCCGGAGTTGCTCGGCGGTCAGCTGCCGGAAGATCACGATTTCGTCGATGCGGTTGAGGAACTCCGGCCTGAAGTGCTCGCGCAGCGGACGCAGGACCTGCTCACGGCGCGCCTCCTCGTCCGCGTCGGCACCGCCCGGCCCGAATCCGATGCCCGCGCCGCGGCGGGTGATCGCCTCGGAACCGAGGTTGCTGGTCATCACGATGACGGTGTTGGTGAAGTCCACCGTGCGGCCCTGGGAGTCGGTGAGCCGGCCGTCGTCGAGGACCTGCAGCAGGATGTTGAAGACGTCCGGGTGGGCCTTCTCCACCTCGTCCAGCAGCAGCAGGGAGTACGGGTGGCGCCGTACGACCTCGGTGAGCTGGCCCGCCTCCTCGTGGCCGACGTACCCGGGCGGGGCGCCCACGAGGCGGCTCACGGTGTGCCGTTCCTGGTACTCGCTCATGTCCAGCCGCACCATGCGCTCGTCGCTGCCGAAGAGCACCTCGGCGAGGGCGCGGGCCAGCTCGGTCTTGCCGACGCCGGTCGGGCCGAGGAAGAGGAAGCTCCCGATCGGCCGCTCCGCGCTGGACAGACCGGCGCGCGAGCGCAGCACGGCGTCGGCGACGGCGCCGACCGCCTCGTCCTGCCCGATGACCCGCTGGTGCAGATGCTGCTCAAGCCCGAGCAGCCGTTCCTTCTCCTCCTCGGTGAGCCGGCTGACCGGGACACCGGTGAGCCGTGAGACGACCTCGGCGATGGCCTCGGCGGTCACCTCCAGGTGCTGCCCCTCGTCGGCCTCGGTGTCGCCGGAGGCCTGCCCGATCCGCTCCTTGAGCCCGGTGATGCGGTCGCGCAGCTGGGTGGCCTGCTCGTACTGCTCGTCGGCCACCGCCTGGTTCTTGTCCCGGGTCAGCTGCTCGACCTCGCGCTCCATGGTCCGTACGTCCGTGCCCTTCGTACGGGCGCGCAGCCGCACCCGGGCGCCCGCCTGGTCGATCAGGTCGATCGCCTTGTCCGGCAGATGGCGGTCGGTGAGATAGCGGTCGGACAGCTCCACGGCCGCCACCAGCGCCTCGTCGGTGTAGCGGACCTGGTGATGGGCCTCGTAGCGGTCACGCAGTCCACGCAGGATCTCGATGGCGTCGGTGACGGACGGCTCGGGCACCAGGATCGGCTGGAAGCGGCGGGCCAGCGCCGCGTCCTTCTCGATACGGCGGTACTCCTCGAGCGTGGTGGCGCCCACGACGTGCAGTTCACCGCGGGCCAGGGCGGGCTTGAGGATGTTGCCTGCGTCCATGGACGCGCCTTCGGCGCCGCCGCCACCGGCGCCGACGACTGTGTGCAACTCGTCGATGAAGACGATCAGTTCGTCGGAGTGCGACCGGATCTCGCCGACGATGTTGTTCAGCCGCTCCTCGAAGTCTCCGCGGTAGCGGGTGCCGGCGACGACGCCGGTCAGGTCCAGGGCGACGACCCGGCGGCCGCACAGGATGTCGGGCACGTCGCCGTCGGCGATGTGCTGGGCGAGTCCCTCGACGATCGCGGTCTTGCCCACCCCCGCGTCACCGATGAGGACGGGGTTGTTCTTGCCGCGCCGGGACAGCACCTCGATGGTCTGCTCGATCTCGTCGTCCCGTCCGATCACCGGGTCGATACGCCCCTGATGGGCGAGGCCGGTGAGGTCGCGGCTGTACTTGTCCAGGGTGGGAGTGGGGCTGGGGCGCGGCCGCTCCGGGCGCGCCTGCGCGGTTTCCCCCGTTTCGGGGGCCGGTCCGGGCGGCGCGAAGTGCGCGGAGTGCAGGATGTGCCCGGCGGCGGAGTCCGGGTTCGCCGCAAGGGCGCTGAGCACGTGCTCGGGGCCGATGTAGCCGGTGCCGCTCGCCCGGGCCAGCTCGTGGGCGTCCAGCAGGGCGCGTTTGACGGCGGGCGTCAGTGACAGAGAGGTGGGCGGAGGCACGTCGCCCGCGCCCTGGGCCGGACCTGAGCGCTGGTCGATCTCCGTCGCCAGCGAGTCGGGATCCGCTCCGGCGCGGGTGAGCAGACTCCTGGTCGGTTCGGCCGAGAGCGCGGCGCGCAGCAGATGCTGGGTGTCGAGGTCGCGGCTGCCGTGCTGGGCGGCGTACTGCGCCGCTCCTACCACGAGCTGCCGGGCCGGCTCGCTCAGCAGCCGGCCGAGGTCGATCTGCCGGGGACCGGGACGCTGTCCGCCGAAGATTCGTGAGAAGAACTCTGCGAAGGGGTCCGAGCCGTAGCCCTGCGGACCGTTGAACCCGCTGGTCATGGCCATCCGTTCCGGCGTCCCGGCGGGGGCCCGGGACACGCTCGTTGATCGACGTGCCGGTGCCGGGTGCCCGGGCGGGGCCCGGTTACACCTGTGGGCGCGCCCGGCGCACGTACCACGATTACACGAACGCACTCGGGCGGCATGTCCAGCAGGACGCGCGCGCTCCGGGTACCGGACGCGGGGCGGGGGCCGTGGGCCGTCGGGGCCGGTCGCGTCACGCGGTGGGAAGGCACGGCCCGCGGCCGGTACCCGGCCCCCGGGCGTCTCACCCGGCCGGGGCCCGCACCTCGCGTGCCGTCAGGATGCGCGGCCCCGCGTCCGTGATCGCCACCGTGTGTTCGGTGTGGGCCGCGCGGGAGCCGTCGTCCGTGCGGAGGGTCCAGCCGTCGGGGGCCGCGTGGTAGGTGTCCGTGCCGCCGCCGATGAGCATGGGCTCGATGGCCAGGACCATGCCGTGGCGCAGCCGGAGCCCGCGGCCCGGGCGGCCCTCGTTCGGGACCGGGGGATCCTCGTGCATCCTGCGGCCCACGCCGTGCCCGCCGAAGTCGTCCATGATGCCGTACCCGGCCGCCCGGCACACCGAGCCGATCGCGTACGCGATGTCACCGATGCGGTTGCCGACGACGGCCGCCTCGATGCCGGCCGCGAGTGCCCGCTCCGCGGTCTCGACCAGCCGCAGGTCCTCCGGCCGGGGCCTGCCCACGACAAAGCTGATCGCCGAGTCGCCCACCCAGCCGTCCAGTTCGGCACCGCAGTCGACGGAGACCAGGTCGCCGTCGCGCAGCCGGTAGCCGTCCGGGATCCCGTGCACGATCGCGTCGTTGACGGACGCGCAGATGACCGCAGGGAAGGGGGTCGGCGCGAAGGAGGGGCGGTAGCCGAGGAACGGCGAGCTCGCACCCGCGTCGCGCAGCACCCCGTGGGCCACCTCGTCCAGTTCCAGCAGGGAGACGCCCACGCCGGCGGCGTTCCGCACCGCCGTGAGGGCCCGGCCGACGACCTGCCCGGCCGCGTGCATGGCATCGATCGACGGGTCTGTCTTGAGTTCCACCATGCCAATTACTATACCGCAGAATCCCAATTACTATACCGGTCGCACCATGGGAGACCGGTATTAGAATGGGCGCATGGTGCGCAATCCGTTGACCCCCGAAGAGCACGAACGCGGCGAGCGGCTCGGGCTGTTGCTGCGCGAGGCCCGCGGGTCCCGCAGCATGGCGGAGGTGGCCGCGGGCGCCGGGATCTCCGCCGAGACGCTCCGCAAGATCGAGACGGGACGTGCGCCGACCCCGGCGTTCTTCACCGTCGCCGCTCTCGCCCGCGTACTCGGGCTGTCCCTGGACGACATCGTCGGGCAGTGCGCGCTGATCGCGGTGGCTTGAGCCGGAAAGGCGCCCTCAGGCGCGCGGTCGAGGTCGGGTGGGCGGGGAGGCGGGAAGCCGGACGGCACGGTGTGCACGGCCGGGGAACGCGCTCCCGGAGGGCTCTGCGCCGGTCCGGAAAACTCTCTGTAGCGCCGTCGTAACACGGCTGGTGTTCCCTACCGCATCGGGGTACTCCACTCGGGCGGGAGCTGGACGATGGCGGTGGATCAACCCCCTGTTCGAGTTCGGGAGTTCGCGGGCTACCTGCAGGAGCTCGTGTCCAGGCTCGACCAGGGCGGCGGCTGGTGCGGGGTGTTCTGGCGGCGTGATCCCGAGGGGATGCGGTCCTGTCTCGAAGGCGGGGAGGTGCCCCCGTGGGACGTCGTGGAGTCGCTGCTGCACGACCTCGCCGGGGTCTGGGGAACCCGGGCCGCCGCGCTGGAGGCGAAGCGGGCGCAGGCACTGCACGGTGCTTCGCTCGCCGCGCACGACGCCCGGCCCGGCGGCCGGGAGGAACTCACCGGCCGGCTGGACGGTCGGCTGCGCGAACAGCGTTACGCGGCCGGGCGCCAGGCGGAGCTGCGACGCCTGCTGGAGTCGGCCGGCACCCGCGAGGAGGTCGAGTCGCTCCGCCTCGATCTCGCCTGGGCCGAGGACGACCACGACCGTGCCACGGCCCGGTGTGCGGAACTCCGCCGGCGGATGGAAGCCGTCGAGGCACGTGTCCCGGGCCCCCGGGAGCGGGGCGAACCGGATTTCCGACCGGAACCCGAGCGGGACGGACGGCGGGCGCCACAGGCCCGGGAAGCGGCCGCTCACCGGGACGAAGGGGCCACCCACGGTTTCGGCGGACCGGCCGGAGCGAGCGCACCGGGGCCGACGGGCGGCGACCGTGAGGGGAGGGGGGACGGCGGCCCGGCCGGGCCGGACCGCGGTGGTGACGGCGGCCCGAGCGCTCCGCGCGGCGTCCTTCGGCCGACGGTGGAGCCCGACGCGGAACACACCCGTGAATCCGAGGAGCCCGTTCGGGCCCCCGAACCCGGCGGCAGGCGGTGGACCGGGCGCCGCCCGCGTGGCAGTGCCCGTTTCGCCGGGGTGCTCGGTGTCCAGGAGGCGTCCGGGGACGCCGTGCCCGCCCCGCAAGCGCCCGCCACGAGCCGTCGCGGCCCCCGTGGCGCCCGCTTCGCCGGAGCCGCAGACGTCGAGAGCACGGAGGTGACCGAGCCGCCCCGGCAGCCCGCCGACGAGTCCGACCGGCGGATCATCGCGGAGGTCGTCGCGACGCTCACCCGGTTGCGTGCCGAGGGCCGCAGCGGTGAGGCGCACGCCCTGCTCGTCGAGGCCGCCCACTGGCCCGTCGGCCGCTACCCGGCACTCGCCTCCGCGCTGCACCGCGCGGGGCTCGGCGCCGACTGGACCACCCTGCTGTGGGAGGCCGCCTCCCTGCCGGCCGCCGACCTGGTCTCCGTGGCCGACACCCTCGCCGTCGCGGGCCGCGCCGCGGACGCCCAACAGGTGCTGCGCCAAGGGGTCGTACGCCCCCCGGCCGAGATCGGTGAGGCGGTCCTCGCACTGAGCGCCGACGGCCGGCACCGCGAGGTCCGCGCTCTTCTGGATGCGTACGTGCGCATCCGTGTTCCGGAGGAGGCGGTCCGCTGCGCGTCGGCCGACCCGCAGCGGCTCGTGCCGCTGCTCCTCGACGTGGCCCGGGGCGTCTCCGACGCCCGGCACCGCGATCTTGTGCACGCCCTGAGGGTCGCCGGATTCACCGGCTGAGCGGCCCGACGACAATCCGACCACTCACCCGCAAGGAGTGCGAAACGTGATCGACTCAGCGGGTTGGCGACGATGGTCTTGGCAAGGCCGTCGCAGGGGCTTACGTTCGACCCTCTACCACCTGTGTCTACGGGCGTAGAGGCTCTGACGTCCCCGCGAGGACAACAGGCAAAGGAGCGGCATCATGGCCCACGTCGTACGCGCCGCACTGGTCCAGGCGACCTGGACCGGTGACACCGAATCCATGATCGCCAAACATGTGGAGCACGCCCGCGAGGCGGCCCGCATGGGTGCGGAGATCATCGGCTTCCAGGAAGTCTTCAACGCCCCCTACTTCTGCCAGGTCCAGGAACCCGAGCACTACCGCTGGGCCGAGCCCGTGCCCGACGGTCCCACGGTCACCCGTATGCGGGATCTGGCGCGGGAGACCGGCATGGTGATCGTGGTCCCCGTCTTCGAGGTCGAGCAGACCGGCTTCTACTACAACACCGCCGCCGTGATCGACGCGGACGGCACCTACCTCGGCAAGTACCGCAAGCACCACATCCCCCAGGTCAAGGGCTTCTGGGAGAAGTACTACTTCAAGCCGGGCAACCTCGGCTGGCCCGTCTTCGACACCAAGGTCGGCAAGGTCGGCGTGTACATCTGCTACGACCGCCACTTCCCGGAAGGCTGGCGGCAACTCGGTCTGAACGGCGCGCAGCTGGTCTACAACCCCTCCGCCACCTCCCGCGGTCTGTCCGCCTACCTCTGGCAGCTGGAGCAGCCCGCGGCAGCCGTCGCCAACGAGTACTTCGTCGCCGCGATCAACCGCGTGGGCCGAGAGGAGTACGGCGACAACGACTTCTACGGCACGAGCTACTTCGTCGATCCCCGTGGGCAGTTCGTGGGGGAGGTCGCCGACGACAAGGAGGAGGAACTCGTCGTGAGGGATCTCGACTTCGACCTCATCGAAGAGGTGCGGCAGCAGTGGGCGTTCTACCGCGACCGCCGCCCCGACGCGTACGAAGGACTGGTGAAGCCGTGAGTGACCTGTACGCCCGCCACAAGGCCGTCCTGCCCGACTGGCTCGCCCTCTACTACAAGGACCCGCTGGAGATCACCCACGGCGAGGGCCGCCATGTCTGGGGCGACGACGGGAGGAAGTATCTCGACTTCTTCGGCGGCATCCTCACCACGATGACCGCGCACGCCCTGCCCGAGGTCACCAAGGCGGTGACCGAGCAGGCCGGGCGGATCCTGCACTCCTCGACCCTCTACCTCAACCGGCCGATGGTCGAACTCGCGGAGCGCATCGCCCAGTTGTCGGGCATCCCGGACGCCCGCGTGTTCTTCACCACGTCCGGCACCGAGGCCAACGACACCGCGCTGCTGCTGGCGACCACCTACCGGCGCAGCAACCAGATCCTGGCGATGCGCAACAGCTACCACGGCCGCTCCTTCAGCGCGGTCGGCATCACCGGCAACCGCGGCTGGTCGCCCACCTCGCTGTCACCGCTGCAGACCCTGTACGTCCACGGAGGCGTCCGCACCCGTGGTCCGTTCGCCCGGCTGAGCGACGCCGACTTCATCGCGGCCTGTGTCGCGGACCTGAAGGACCTGCTCGGGCACACGCGGTCGCCCGCGGCGCTGATCGCCGAGCCGATCCAGGGCGTCGGCGGCTTCACCTCGCCGCCCGACGGGCTCTACGCGGCCTTCCGCGAGGTCCTCGACGAGCACGGCATCCTGTGGATCGCGGACGAGGTGCAGACCGGCTGGGGCCGCACCGGCGACAACTTCTGGGGCTGGCAGGCACATGGCCGCAGCGGACCGCCGGACATCCTCACCTTCGCCAAGGGCATCGGCAACGGCATGTCCATCGGCGGTGTCGTGGCCCGCGCCGACATCATGAACTGCCTTGACGCCAACTCCATCTCGACGTTCGGCGGCACCCAGATCACCATGGCGGCGGGGCTCGCCAATCTCTCGTACCTCCTCGAGCACGACCTCCAGGGCAACGCCCGGCGTGTCGGCGGACTGCTCATCGAGCGGCTGCGGGCCGTCGCCGCCCAGCTGCCCGTCGTACGGGAGGTGCGTGGCCGCGGCCTGATGATCGGCATCGAACTGGTGCGCCCCGGCACCGACGAGGCCCACCCGGACGCGGCGGCGGCCGTGCTCGAGGCGGCCCGCGCGGAGGGCCTGCTGATCGGCAAGGGCGGTGGGCACAACACCAGTGTGCTGCGCATCGCCCCGCCGCTCACGCTCACCGTCGCGGAGGCCGAGGAGGGCGCCGCGATCCTCGAACGCGCCCTCGGGAGCATCCACTGATGACGACCCGTCTCCTCGACAGCGCCGTCACGAGGTGTCTTCGGTAGATCCAGAGCAAGGGAAGACAGCCATGGCCACCGCCCCGGAACCCGCCCTGTCGGTACGCCAGGTCCTCACGCTGGACCGGGTGCTCGCCGGAGAGCCCGAGGTGGTGGCCGGCGCCGGACACCTCGACCGGCCGGTGCGCTGGGTGCACGTCGCGGAGGCACCCGATGTCGGGGTGATGCTCAGCGGCGGGGAGATGGTCCTCACCACCGGGGTGCTGCTCGCCGGTGACGAGCACAAGCAGACCGAGTACATCCGGTCCCTGCACCGCGCGGAGGCCGCGGCCGTGGTCCTCGGACTGGGCCGCGCCTTCCCCGTTCCCCCGGACGTGATGCGCCGGGCCGCGGAGCGCTGCGGGCTTCCCATGGTGGTCCTGCACCGCCCCTTCCCCTTCGCCGAACTGACCGAGGAGGTCCAGTCCCGGCTGGTGCGGCGGAAGTTCGCGGCGGTGAGCCTGTCGGAGTCCGTACGCACGGCGCTGACCGGCCTGATCACCGCGTGTGCCCCGCTCCAGGGGCTGCTCGACGAGATCGCGGTGCATGCCGGCTGCCCCGTGATCCTCACCAATCTCGCCCACCGGGTGCTCGCCACGGCGGGGGAGCGGTCCGCCGTCGACGACGTGCTGCGCGACTGGGAGCGCATCGCGCGGCAGGCCGGCGGCAGCGAGGGCGACGGCTGGGTCCGCGCCGAGCTGAGCGGCGGCGGCGAGCGCTGGGGCCGCATCGTGCTGTGCGGCTACCGCGGTGACCACCCCATCGGACGCCTCCTGGCCGAACGCGGCGCCGAGGCCCTGGTCCTGCACCGGATGCTCCACGGCTCCGCGCACTCCTGGGAGGAGCAGTCCGCACGGGGTCTGCTGACGGACCTCGTCTCCGGGGCCGTACCGGCCCGCCAGCTTCTGCCGCGGGCCCGCGCGGCCGGACTGCCGGTCAACCGCCGCATCTTCGTCCCCCTCGTCGTCCGCGACGGCGACCCGGTCCACCTCGACCGCGTCCTGCGGCTGCTGGGCCTGTCCGGACTCGTCGCGGAACTGGCCGACGGAGCGGCCGCCGTGCTGCTGAGTCTCGCCCGCGACCAGGACGCCGAGTCGTTGACCGCACACTTCGCCGCCCGGTTGCGGACGGAGCATCAGGCGGGCGGGACGGTCGTCGCCGCGGCCGACGCACGAGCCGCCTGGGAGGAGGTGCCCGAGGGGCTGCGCGAGGCCCGGCACGTCGCCGACGCGGTCGCCGACCACTCCGCCGCAGTCGACCTGCCACTCGTGGTGCGACTCAGGGACGTCCATCTGCGCGGTCTGGTCCGGCTGCTGCGCGACGACCCCCACGTCCAGTCCTTCGCCGAGCGGGAACTGGACGGGCTGCTGTGCGGACGCGACGCCGAACAGGAGTTGCTGCCCGTGCTGCGGACGTATCTCGCCACCGGCCGCAACAAGTCCCGTACCGCCCAGCTCCACCACGTCAGCCGACCTGCCCTCTACCGCAGGCTGGAGGCTATCCAGGCGTGCCTCGGAGTCGACCTGGACGACTTCGAGCAGGCGGCGTCCGTGCACATCGCGCTGCTCGCGCACGACGCCCAACAGAGGTGAAACGCCGTGGAAAAGCGGGGGAAACCAGTGCGCACGCACCGGGGTGACACGGTGGAACGCCCGGCGTCCGCAGACGTGACACGGTGCAACTCAAACCGGCTTCCCGGACTTCCTAGGCTCACCGCACACCGAGCGACCGGAGGTCCCGATGAGCAGAGTGATCCGTGCCGCCCTCTTCCAGACCGCCTGGACGGGCGACAAGGAATCGATGATCCAGGTTCACGAGCAGGCGGCGCGCGACGCGGCGGCGCAGGGTGCTCAGGTGCTGTGTTTCCAGGAGCTGTTCTACGGGCCGTACTTCTGCCAGGTCCAGGATCCGGCGTTCTACGCGTACGCCGAGCGGATTCCGGACGGCCCGATCGTCAGGCGCTTCCAGGCGCTGGCGAAGGAACTGGGCATCGTGCTGGTCCTGCCCATGTACGAGGAGGAGCAGCCCGGGGTCCTCTACAACACCGCCGCGGTGATCGACGCCGACGGCTCGTACCTCGGCAAGTACCGCAAGACCCACATCCCGCAGGTGAAGGGCTTCTGGGAGAAGTTCTACTTCCGGCCCGGCAACTCGGGCTGGCCGATCTTCGACACCAAGGTCGGCAAGGTCGGCGTGTACATCTGCTACGACCGTCACTTCCCGGAGGGCTGGCGGGCGCTGGGGCTCGCGGGCGCCGAGGTCGTGTTCAACCCGTCGGCGACCTCGCGCGGTCTGTCCGGCTATCTGTGGCAGCTGGAGCAGCCGGCGGCGGCCGTGGCCAACGAGTACTTCGTGGGCGCGATCAACCGGGTGGGCGTCGAGGAGCTCGGCGACAACGACTTCTACGGGACCTCGTACTTCGTGGACCCCGAGGCGCAGTTCGTCGGCGAGGTGGCGAGCGACAAGGAGAGCGAACTCGTCGTCCGCGACCTCGATCTGGCGAAGCTGCGGGAGGTACGCGACCGCTGGCAGTTCTACCGGGACCGGGCGCCGGGGGCGTACGGGCCGCTGACCGCTCCGTGACGGAGGGGTTTCCCGCGCCCCTGCCGGGGGCGCGGGGCCGCACCACCATGCGGCTCCGCCGCGTGCGCGCGACCAGCCACAGACAACCCGCAGAAACCGACCGCATCCCAGCGGAGCGTCCACGCAGGTAAGGGAGCACAGGGAGCATGAGCAGCCGTACCGTCATCCGCGGTGGCCTCGTCATCACCGCGTCCGACGAGATCCACGCCGACGTCCTGATCGAGGAGGGCCGCATCGCCGCCCTCGCCGCGACCGGCACCCCGGCCGCCGAGGCATTCACGGCCGAGCGGACCATCGACGCCACCGGCAAGTACGTGATCCCGGGCGGCGTCGACGCCCACACCCACATGGAGCTGCCGTTCGGCGGGACCTTCGCCTCCGACACCTTCGAGACCGGCACCCGGGCGGCCGCCTGGGGCGGGACGACCACGATCATCGACTTCGCCGTGCAGAGCGTGGGCCACTCGCTGCGCGAGGGCCTGGACGCCTGGCACGCCAAGGCGGAGGGCAACTGCGCCGTCGACTACGGGTTCCACATGATCGTCTCCGATGTGAACCAGGAGACGCTCAAGGAGATGGATCTGCTGGTCGAGGAGGGTGTCACCTCCTTCAAGCAGTTCATGGCCTACCCGGGCGTCTTCTACAGCGACGACGGCCAGATCCTGCGTGCCATGCAGCGCTCCGCCGAGAACGGCGGCCTGATCATGATGCACGCCGAGAACGGCATCGCGATCGACGTGCTGGTCGAGCAGGCGCTCGCCCGCGGCGAGACCGACCCCCGCTACCACGGCGAGGTCCGCAAGGCCCTCCTGGAGGCCGAGGCGACCCACCGCGCCATCAGGCTCGCCCAGGTCGCGGGCGCGCCGCTGTACATCGTGCACGTATCGGCGCAGGAGGCCGTCGCCGAGCTGATCCGGGCACGCGACGAAGGGCTCGACGTCTTCGGCGAGACCTGCCCCCAGTACCTCTTCCTGTCCACGGACAACCTGGCCGAGCCGGACTTCGAGGGCGCGAAGTACGTGTGCTCGACCCCGCTGCGGCCCAAGGAGCACCAGGCGGCCCTGTGGAAGGGGCTGCGCACCAATGACCTCCAGGTGGTCTCCACCGATCACTGCCCCTTCTGCTTCGTGGGCCAGAAGGAGCTGGGCCGGGGCGACTTCTCCAAGATCCCCAACGGGATGCCGGGCGTCGAGAACCGCATGGACCTGCTCCACCAGGCCGTAGTCGACGGGCACATCTCCCGCCGTCGCTGGATCGAGATCGCCTGCGCCACCCCGGCGCGGATGTTCGGCCTGTACCCGAAGAAGGGCACGCTCGCCCCGGGCGCGGACGCGGACGTCGTCATCTACGACCCGCACGCCGAACAGATCATGTCCGCCGAGACGCACCACATGAACGTCGACTACTCGGCGTACGAGGGCAGGCGCACGACCGGCCGGGTCGAGACCGTCCTCTCGCGTGGCGAACCCGTCATCACCGAGCGGGAGTTCACCGGACGTGCCGGACACGGCGTCTACACCCCCCGCTCCACCTGTCAGTACCTCAACTAGGAGTGGCGCACATGGACTTCGGACTCGTCCTGCAGACCGATCCGCCGGCCTCGAGAGTCGTCAGCCTCATGAAGCGCGCCGAGCGCAACGGGTTCCGCCACGGCTGGACCTTCGATTCGGCCGTGCTGTGGCAGGAACCGTTCGTGATCTACAGCCAGATCCTGGCGAACACCCGGAAGCTGACGGTCGGGCCGATGGTGACGAACCCCGGCACGCGCACCTGGGAGGTCACCGCCTCAACGTTCGCCACGCTCAACGACATGTTCGGCAACCGCACGATCTGCGGCATCGGACGCGGCGACTCGGCGATGCGCGTCGCGGGCCGCAAGCCGAACACGCTGGCCCGCATCAGCGAGGCCATGAAGGTGATCCGGGCGCTGGGCCGTGGCGAGGAGGCCGATCTCGGCGGCACGGTGATCAGGTTTCCCTGGATCAAGCCGGGCGCCGAACTCCCGGTCTGGATGGCCGCGTACGGTCCCAAGGCCCTGAAGATGGCCGGAGAGGAGGCGGACGGCTTCATCCTCCAGCTCGCGGATCTGTATCTGACCGAGTACATGGTCAAGACGGTGAAGGACGCGGCCTCGGCCGCCGGACGCGACCCGTCCGAGGTCAAGATCTGCGTCGCCGCCCCCGCGTACGTCACCGAGGACGACTCGCCGGAGGCGCTGGCCCACGCCCGTGAACAGTGCCGCTGGTTCGGCGGCATGGTCGGCAACCACGTCGCCGATCTCGTCGCCAAGTACGGCGAGCACTCGGGCGCCGTACCCGATGAACTCACCGCTTACATCAAGGCCCGTGAGGGCTACGACTATGCCCACCACGGGCGCAGCGGCAATCCCGACACCCAGTTCGTGCCCGACGAGATCGTCGACAGGTTCTGTGTCATCGGCCCCGCCGAACGGCACGTCGAGAAGCTGACGGCACTGCGCGAGCTGGGTGTCGACCAGTTCGCCCTGTACGACATGCACGACGCCCAGGAAGCCGTCATCGACGCCTACGGCAGCCGGGTCATCCCGGCCGTCAACGCCTGAGGGAGCAGGCTCCCTTCCGTTCGTTCCTCCCCGCTCGCCCCCTTCCCGCTCCCCCGGGAAGGGGGCCCAGGGCGCCCCGTTCCCCGTGGTTCCGGGACGCACCCCCCATGGGCGCCGCCGCCCGCACGGCCTTTCCCGTCCCGTCTCATGATTGGCCTGCCCATGACCGACACCGCTCCTCCGGCACCACCGATGTCCGATCAAGTCACCCTCGCCGACGGGCGTGTGGAGTTCGCTCCGGGCTCCCCGCCGCCGAGCGGTCCGTACGCCAACGAGGACCTGCTGCCGGTCCCCGTCGGCAGACGGACGTGGAACACGTACAACTTCTCCGCGCTGTGGGTCGGCATGGCCCACAACACGGCCTCCTGGACCCTCGCCTCCGGTCTGATCGCCGTCGGCATGGACTGGAAGCAGGCGGTGTTCACCATCGCCCTGGCCAATGTGATCGTGCTGATCCCCATGCTGCTCACCGGCCATGCGGGACCCAAGTACGGCATCCCCTTCCCGGTCTTCGCCCGCTCCTCCTTCGGGGTGCGCGGCGCCAACCTGCCAGCCGTGGTACGGGCGTTGGTCGCCTGCGGCTGGTTCGGCATCCAGACCTGGATCGGCGGTGAGGCGATCTACTTCCTCGCCGGGAAGCTCATCGGCGACAGCTGGGCCGACGCCTCCAAGGTCGGCGGCTACGCCTGGACCATGTGGCTGTCGTTCGCGATCTTCTGGGTGATCCAGGTCGCCATCATCTACCGGGGCATGGAGACCATCCGCCGCTTCGAGAACTGGGCGGCGCCCTTCGTGCTCGTCGGCGCCCTAGTGATGCTGGTGTGGATGAGCAACAAGGCGGGCGGCCTCGGCCCGCTCTTCGACCAGCCCTCCAAGCTCGGTTGGGGCGGCGACTTCTGGAAACTGTTCTGGCCCTCGCTCATGGGCATGATCGGCTTCTGGTCCACACTGTCGCTGAACATCCCGGACTTCACACGCTACGGCAAGAGCCAGAAGGCCCAGACCTGGGGCCAGGCGCTCGGCCTGCCGACCACGATGACGCTGTTCGCGTTCCTGTCGGTGCTGGTCACCTCGGGTTCGCAGGCGGTGTACGGCCAGCCGGTCTGGGACCCGGTGCAACTGGCCGCCAAGACGGACAACGTGGTCGGTCTGCTCTACGCGCTGGTGACCGTGCTGGTGGCGACCCTGTCGGTGAACATCGCGGCGAATCTCGTCTCGCCCGCGTTCGACTTCTCCAACGTCGCCCCCCGGAGGATCAGTTTCCGCACCGGTGCCCTCGTCACCTCCGTGCTCGCCGTGCTGATCTTCCCCTGGAAGCTGTACTCCGATCCGCAGGGCTACATCTTCACCTGGCTCGGTCTCGTCGGGGGCCTGCTCGGTACGGTGGCGGGCATTCTCATCGCCGACTACTGGATCCTGCGCCGCGGCTCCCTCGACCTCGCCGATCTCTACCGACGGGGCGGCCGGTACTGGTACAGCGGCGGCTGGAACTGGCGGGCCGTCGTCGCCTTCGTGGTCGGCGGCGTGCTGGCCATCGGCGGCGCGGACTTCCATCCGCTGGTCGACGGCCGTCCGGTCCCGGCCCTGTCGCCCCTCGCCGACTACGGCTGGGCGGTGGGCCTTGGCACCTCGATGACGCTGTACCTGCTGCTGATGCTGCTGCGTGGACGGGAGCGGGCCGCGGCCTGACGCCGGCCGGCGCGCGGAGGGCGGTCAGCCCTGCTTCTGACCGCCCTGCAGCGCGGCCACCGCGTCCTTCGCGGCCTTGATGGCGCCCTTGTTGATCTCGTCCGTGCTGGGCGCCTTCTTCGACTCGAAGTCGCTGCCGTTGTACGTGATGGACACCAGCGCGTTGGCCATACGGACCAGCACCACACCCTCGCGGGTCTGCTGCTTGTCCTCGGTGGTGAGGTTGACCACCGAGTAGGCGGCGTCCCCGAGACCGGGGACCGCCCCGCCACCGCTCTTCTCCGTGGTGCGCTGGGTGTAGGACTTCTTCGCCTGCTCCTGCGAGTCCGCGATCTCGAAGGACACGTCGAGCCAGCGGTAGTCGTAGCCCTTGAGCGCGTTCCAGGAGCAGGTGCGTCTGATGGACTTGTCCGTCGAAGGGATCTCCTTCCCGGCCGTCTTGGCGCCCGGGACCAGCGACTGGATCGTCTTGACGGACACACCGCCGCACGGCGTGGGCGCCGACGTGTACGTCTTGGCGGCGGCCTCCGTCGCGGGCGCGGAGGCGTCGCCGCTCCCGCTGCTCCGGGCGTCGTGAGTGCTCTGACCCCCCTGCGCGGACTTCTGGTCGGTGGCCGGGGCGGCGGCCAGGGGCCCGGACGACAGGGCCCAGCCCGCCGAGGCGAGCACGGCGACCGGCAGCAGGCGCGCGGTCAGGGCGAGCGGCAGAGGAAGAGACTGCACGGGCGCTCTCGTGGGGACGGTGCGGAGTGGGGTCCACACTGCGGACGGGACGCCAGTGTCACATGACTGACTGTGGTGCGGAAGGGCGAACTCGCTCCGTGCTCGTGCGGTGACAGCGTTGGCTGTTGACGGGCTGTGAGTTCCTGAGGTCCCTTGCCATGGTGTGCCCTTTATGTGCGCGCCGTTTCCCCCGTCGCCGGCAGGGGCAGTGCGCTCTCGATCCGGTCGACGGCGGCGAAGGCCCCGTAGGCGACGACGCGGACAAGACAGCGGTCGGTGTGCTCCGGCCGCCGCCAGGCGGCGACGTCCTCGTCCGTGATGCGGTACGGCGCGAGGGCCGCCAGGATCGCGAGGCGCGCCGCGGGCCGCTCCCGGCGGTCCGGCACCCCGTCCAGGGCGAGCGGCGGGTGCGATCCGTCCCAGGACCGCAGGGCCTCCCGCACGAGGTCCCGGTCCTCGGCGTCGAGGAGGTCGGCCTCCCCGCTCGCCGCCCGGTGAGATCCCCGGGCGGCCGAGCGCAGTGCCGCGTAGGCGGGACCGACACAGGTACCGGCCGTCCAGGCCGGAGCCGGCCCGGGATCGTCCAGCAGGGACAGCGCCGCGCCGGGCACGGCCCGCCTGCGCACGCTCCTGCCGACCGCGCGCCCGGCGACGCTCCGCACCGCCCGCAGTCGCTGGGCGTTCCACGGCAGAAGCTGTTCGGTCAGCAGTGCGGAGACGATCCGGTTGATGAAGTGGAAGACGAGCGCGGTGCCCAGGTAGGCGGGGGCGTGCTCCCGGGGGAACGGGTACGGCATCGGATCGGTGCCCGGGACGCGGGTCGCCCGCCCCCAGTCGAGCACACGCGCGTGTTCCTCGTCCTTCGGCCGCTCCCCGCGCGCCAGTCGCTCGGCGAGCGCGTGGTCGCCCGTGGCGTGCAGCAGCATGGTGTGCGCGTCCACGCAGAACGGGCACTTGTTGGTGAGCGAGACTCCGAGAGCGGCCAGTTCCTTGCCGGTGCGGTCGCCGGCGCCCGCGATCAGCGACTCGCGCAGCAGCGCCCAGGCCGGGACGAGGATCTCGGGCGCGGAGGAGAGGACCACGAAGGTGGGTGGGCGTTCGATGCCGAAGTCCCGGGAGATCTGCTCGTAGACCTCGGCGACGCGTCCGGTGGCCGACCTGGGCGGCGTGGGCTCGGTGTAGCGGAAGGGTGTGGACATGGGCAGTAGCCTGCGCCCCCGAGGTGCCCGCGGTCGTCGTACGGCCGAAGACATCCGTGGGTGGGACGCGCGGCCCGGTCGTCCGGGGCACTACTGCACCGGGAGTAGCGGCGGAGCCGTCCACAGGGCGGACGCCCGGCCCGTCGGCGCGGTCTAGTGTGCGGGCATGGGCGGGCACCCGATGACACGCAGGCGCCTCGCCGACGCGGCCCTGGCGGTCGTGGTCGGCGCTCTCGTCGTGACCGCGGCCGCCTTCCGCGCGGACACCACGGCCGTCGACTACGCACTGATCGCCCTGGGCTCGGCGGCCCTGGCGTGCTACCGCGAGGCGCCGCTCGCGGTGCTGGCCGTGGCGACGTCGACCGGGTCGGCCTATGTGCTGCACGCCCACCCGGGACCGCTCGCCGCCCTTCCTGTCCTGGGCGCCGTGCACACCGCGGCCCGTGCGGGTCACCGCGGCCTCGCGGCGGTGGCGAGCGGTGTGTTCCTCGCCGCGTACGTGGCGACGGGGCCCGCCACCCAGGACGTGGTGGAGCGGACCGCGCTGCTCACGGGCTGGTTCCTCTGCGCGGTGGTCACGGGTCTGGCCGACCGCAACTGGCAGGCCTATCTGCGGCAGACCGAACAGCGCGCCCTGGAGGCCGAGCGCACCCGGGAGGAGGCCGCGCGGCGCCGTGCCGGCGAGGAACGCCTGCGGATCGCCCGGGAGTTGCACGACTCCCTCACCCACAGCATCTCGATCGTCAAGCTCCAGGCGGGAGTCGCGGCCCACCTCGCCCGCAAACGGGGCGAGGAGGTGCCGCCCGCTCTGCTGGCCATCCAGGAGGCGAGCGGCGAGGCGATGCGCGAACTGCGCTCCACCTCGAGGTGTTGCGTTCCGACGAACGGGCCGGCTCGCCCGCCCTGCTCGTGGAGCGGGCGTGTGCGGCGGGCTTGGCCGCCGAGCTCACGGTGACCGGAGAGGCGCGGCCCCTGAGCGCGGCGGTGGACCGCGCCGTGTACCGCATCGTCCAGGAGGCCCTCACCAACGCGGTGCGGCACGCGGGAGCGGCGCGGGTGAGCGTGGGACTCGACTACGGCGAGCGGGAGTTGACGGTACGGGTGGACGACGACGGCAGCGCCGACCCGGCCCGTCCGCCGGTGCCCGGAACCGGCCTCACCGGTATGCGGGAGCGGGTCACCGCCCTCGGCGGCACCCTGCAGGCCGCGCCGCGCGCGCAGGGCGGCTTCTCGGTGCTGGCGCGGCTGCCGAGCGGAGGACCGGGATGATCACCGTGGCGCTCGTCGACGACCAGGCGCTGATGCGGGCCGGCTTCCGGGCGCTGCTGGACGCCGAGGAGGGGATCGAGGTGGTCGGCGAGGCGGCCGACGGTGAGCGGGGCCTCGCGCTCGTGCGGGCCGCGGTGCCCGACATCGCACTGATCGACGTGCAGATGCCGGTGATGACGGGCATCGAGGCGACCCGCCTGATCGCGGCGGATCCCGTGCTCGCCTCCGTCCGCGTGGTCATCCTGACCAACTACGGCCTGGACGAGTACGTCTTCGAGGCGCTGCGGGCCGGTGCGAGCGGCTTCCTGCTGAAGGACACCGAACCGGAGGACCTGCTCCGGGGACTCGAGGTGGTGGCACGCGGTGACGCCCTGCTGTCGCCGTCGGTCACGCGCACCCTGATCGGCGAGTTCGTCTCACGGCCGCCGGACCGGTCCACCGCCCCGGACCTGGAGTGTCTGACCCGCCGCGAACGCGAGGTGACGGCGCTGGCGGCCCGCGGCCTGACCAACGAGGAGATCGCCGCCCACATGGTCATCAGCCCGTTCACGGCCAAGACGCACATCAGCCGCGCGATGACCAAACTGGGCGCACGGGACCGCGCCCAGCTCGTCGTCTTCGCCTATGAGTCGGGTCTGGTCAGGGCGCGCGAGACGTGAGGTCCCGCGCGCGGGGCCGGCGGTGCCGGCGCTCACACCATCAGCGCGATCGCATAGGCCAGGAAGAATCCGGCCACCAGGACCACAAGGATCATGATCACGGTCAGCGGCGCCGCGGCCCAGCCCCGGCTCCTCATGTACTCCTGCTGCGGAACGGCCTCCTCGACGCTGCTCTCGCCCGGCGGAGTCTCGCCCGGCGGAACGCCGCCCGGCTCGACCCTGGGCCTCCATGACGGCGCGGCGCCGGGTGCCCCGTATCGGTGGTCCCAAGCGCCGCCCGCCCCGCTCGTCCCGTGCATCTGGTTCATGTTGTCCGAATACCCTCACCATCGACGGTCAAGCGGACATAGTGCAGCAAAACAGACAGCTTCCTGGTGCGGTGGCGCGGGTTCCGGGCCGACGGCGGGGCAGACGGGGCGTGGCGCGGTCGATAGCCTGCTCGGTGATCAAGCGAACGCATGTCCCGGCCGCGGCCTCCCGGCCGATCGCCAGGACGGTTCCCGAGCGCCGATCGGACCGACCGACGCGTGCACTCAGCGAGGTGAGAGATGCAGTTCACCACCCGGCCCACGCTTCAAGGCACCTTCGGCATGGTGTCCTCCACCCACTGGCTGGCCTCGCAGTCGGCGATGGCCGTGCTGGAGGACGGCGGCAACGCCTTCGACGCGGCCGTCGCCGGGGCGTTCGTGCTGCACGTGGTGGAGCCGCACCTGAACGGGCCCGCCGGTGAGGTGCCGATCCTCCTCGCCCCGGCCGGCGGCGAGGTCCGGGTCCTGTGCGGGCAGGGCGTCGCCCCCGCGGAAGCGACCATCGACCACTACCGGGGACTCGGTCTCGATCTCGTGCCCGGCACGGGGCCCCTCGCCGCGGCCGTTCCGGGCGCCTTCGACGCATGGATGCTGCTGCTGCGCGATCACGGGACGAAGAGCCTCGCCGACATCCTGAAGTACGCCATCGGGTACGCCGAGCACGGGCACGCGCCCGTGGACCGGGTCGGCGAGACCGTCGAGAGCGTACGCCGGCTGTTCGAGACGGAATGGACCTCGTCGGCCGAGGTGTACCTGCGAGACGGCAAGGCGCCCGTGGCCGGTGAGCTGCTGCGCAATCCGGCCCTGGCCGCGACCTGGAAGCGGCTGCTGACCGAGGTGTCCGGGGCGGGTGACCGGGAGGCGCAGATCGAGGCGGCACGACAGGTGTGGCGGTCGGGGTTCATCGCCGAAGCGCTGGTGCGCCAGTCGGCGCGGCCCACCATGGACACCAGCGGCGAACGCCACAGCGGGACCCTGACGGCCGCCGACCTCGCCGGCTGGTCCGCCGGCTACGAGACCCCGGCCACCTACGACTGGAACGGCTGGACCGTCTGCAAGGCGGGCCCTTGGAGCCAGGGCCCGGTCCTGCTCCAGCAGCTCGCCCTGCTCCCGCCCGAGCTGCCGGCATACGGCTCCGCGGAGTACGTCCATCTGCTGATCGAGGGCTGCAAGCTCGCCATGGCCGACCGTGAGGCCTGGTACGGCGACGCGGCCGAGGTGCCGCTCGACGACCTGCTCTCGGACACGTACAACGCCGAGCGGCGCGCTCTCGTCGGCGGCAAGGCGTCCTACGAACTGCGCCCGGGCGCGCCCGGCGGGCGTCCTGCGAGGCTGAGCGTGCGCGCCCGCGCGGTGGCCGCCGACGAGCCCGGATTCGATCCCATGGGCGTCGGTGAGCCGACGGTCGCCAAGAGCCCCACCTCCCCGGTGCCCGGGGAGCCGGACGTCGCCGCCGACGGGACCACCCGCGGCGACACCTGCCATCTGGACGTCGTGGACCGCTGGGGCAACATGGTCGCCGCCACACCCAGCGGCGGCTGGCTCCAGTCCAACCCGGTCGTGCCCGAGCTGGGCTTCCCGCTCGGCACCCGGCTCCAGATGACCTGGCTCGACGAAGGGCTGCCGAACTCCCTCACCCCGGGCCGGCGCCCCCGTACCACCCTCACCCCCTCGATCGCGCTGCGCGACGGGGTGCCGGTGCTCGCGTTCGGCACACCCGGCGGCGACCAGCAGGACCAGTGGCAGCTGCACTTCTTCCTGGCGGCGGCCCTGCGGCCCGCGATCCGCGGCGGCCTCGACCTCCAGGGCGCCATCGACGCCCCGAACTGGCACAACGACAGCTTCCCCGGGTCCTTCTTCCCGCGCGGCATGCGTCCCGGCAGCGTCACCGTGGAGTCCCGTACGGACCCCGAAGTGGTCGAGGAACTGCGCCGGCGCGGTCACGACGTGACGGTCGGCGAGGCCTGGTCGGAGGGGCGGCTGTGCGCGGTCGCCCGGGACCCGCGGACGGGTGTGCTGTCCGCGGCGGCGAATCCGCGCGGGATGCAGGGGTACGCGGTCGGACGGTGACGGCCGCTCCGGCCCGGCTCGGCCGGAAGGGCCCCCGAAGCCCCGTATTCACGCCGAATCCACCCGGAGTGCACCGGCTGGGGTCGGATTGTCAGTCATGCGTGCTCTCATGGAGACATGATCGACGACATCGAAACCATCGACGAGTTTCTCGCTCACCACTCATCCGAGGTGGCCGAGGCCCTGCGCCAGGCCGCCGCCGCCGAGATCATGCCCCGCTTCCGCCGGCTCGCCGAACACGAGATCGACGAGAAGAGCGGCCCCCACGACCTGGTCACGGACGCCGACCGCAAGGCCGAGGCCTACCTCACCGAGGCGCTCGTCAAGCTGCTGCCCGGTTCGGTGGTGGTGGGCGAGGAGGCCGTCCACGCCAACCCGGCGACCTACGACGCCGTGCGCGGCGACGCCCCCGTCTGGATCGTCGACCCCGTCGACGGCACCCGGCAGTTCGTGCACGGCGACCCCGGCTTCTGCACGCTGGTCGCGCTCGCCCAGGGCGGCGTCCTGTACGCCTCGTGGACATACGCACCGGTCCACGACCGGCTGGCCACGGCCGTCAGGGGCAAGGGCGCCTTCCTCGACGGAGTGCGCCTGCACTCCGGCTCCCCGGCGCCGGACCGCGATCTCGAGGTCGCCACCTCCCACCCGTACTACACGACGGACGACCAGAAGCGCGCACTGCTCGGCCTGCAGACCGAGGGGATCCGTCCGCGGTCGTGCGGTTCCGCCGGACTGGAATACCTGCAGATCGCGCAGGGCCTGCTGGACGCGACGGCCTTCTCCTGGGAAGCGGCCTGGGACCACGCGGCCGGGCTTCTGCTGGTCGAGGAGGCGGGCGGTGCCCACCTCACCCTCGCGGGCGAGCCGTTCCGCATCACCGGCGGCAACGCCCTGCCCTTCACCGCGGCCAGGGACGAGGCCACGGCCCGCCGGGTACTGGGCCTGCTGTCCGGCGGTGCCTGACCCCGCGATGCCCCGCCGAAAGCGGAACGGCCGCCTCAGTCGAGGGCTGCCCCCCGCCCCGATGGGGTGTCAGTCCCGCGGCATATCCTGAGGGGCACTGGGCGTGGACTGACGAAGGAGTCCGAAGGTGCCGTCGATGCTCGATGCGGTCGTGGTGGGAGCGGGGCCCAACGGACTGACGGCCGCCGTGGAGCTGGCCCGGCGCGGATTCTCCGTCGCCGTGTTCGAAGCCCGCGACACCATCGGCGGGGGCGCCCGCACGGAAGAGCTCACGCTCCCCGGTTTCCGGCACGACCCGTGCTCCGCGGCGCATCCGCTCGGCGTCAACTCACCCGCGTTCCGGGCGTTGCCCCTGGAGCGCTACGGCCTCGAATGGCTGCACGCCGAGCTTCCGATGGCGCATCCCTTCCTGGACGGCACCGCGGCGGTGCTGTCCAGGTCGGTGGCCGAGACGGCCGCCTCCTTCGGGCCGCGCGACGCGGGGACGTACCGCCGGCTGGTCGAGCCGTTCCTGAGCCGCTGGGACACCCTGGCCAGGGACTTCATGTCCCTGCCGCTCACCTCCCTCCCACGGGACCCGCTCACCCTGGCCCGGTTCGGACTCGCCGGCCTGCCTCCGTCGACATGGCTGATGCGCCGTTTCCACGACGAACGGGCCAAGGCGCTGTTCGCCGGGCTCGTCGCCCATGTGATCGCCCCGCTCGGCGGCCCGGCCACGGGCGCCGTAGGTCTGATCTTCGCCCTCGCGGCGCACGCCCGCGGCTGGCCGGTGGCCCGCGGCGGCTCCCAGTCCATCTCGGACGCGCTCGCGGCCTACCTCGAGGACCTGGGCGGGAGTATCCACACCGACTACGAGGTCAAACGCCTCGACGACCTGCCCCCGGCGCGCGCGTACATCTTCGACACCTCGCCCACCGCGCTGGCCCGGATCGCGGGCCTCGGCAGGTACTACGACGGCTACCGCTACGGCGCCGGGGTGTTCAAGGTGGACTACGCCCTGGACGGCCCCGTGCCGTGGACCGCGAAGGAGGCGCGGGTCGCCGGCACCGTTCAAGTCGGGGCCGACCAGGCGGAGATCGGCACCGCCCTGCGCGCCGCGTCCCGCGAGGGCCGGGCCCCCGACACACCGTTCCTCATCACCGTGCAGCCCGGCGTCGCGGACCCCACCAGGGCGCCCGAGGGCAAACAGGTCTTCTGGGCGTACGGCCATGTGCCGAACGGCTGGCGGGGTGACCTCACCGACGCGCTCGAACGCCAACTGGAGCGCTTCGCACCGGGCTTCCGTGACCGCGTGCTCGCCCGTGCCACCGCGGGCCCGCCCGAACTGGCCGCCCGCAACGCCAACTACGTCGGCGGTGACATCGCCTCCGGCGCGGTGTCCGGACTGCAGATGCTGCTGCGCCCCAGACTGTCCCTGTTCCCGTACAGCACACCGCACCCGGCCGTCTTCATCTGCTCGTCGGCCACGCCGCCGGGGCCCGGTGTGCACGGCATGTCGGGCCACAACGCGGCGAAGGCCGTGTGGAGGAGGCTGAGACAGGCATGACCACCATCACCCTGGTCCAGGGCGACATCACCCGGCAGAGCGTCGACGCGATCGTCAACGCCGCCAATTCCTCGCTGCTCGGCGGGGGAGGCGTGGACGGCGCGATCCACCGCCGGGGTGGCCCCGCGATCCTCGAGGAGTGCCGCGCACTGCGTGCCTCCCGCTACGGCAGGGGCCTGCCCACCGGGCAGGCGGTCGCCACGACCGCGGGCGAACTGGACGCCCGCTGGGTGATCCACACGGTGGGCCCGGTCTTCGCCGACTCGGAGGACCGCTCGGAGCTGCTCGCCTCCTGCTACCGGGAAGCACTGCGGGTCGCCGACGGACTCGGCGCCCGTAGCGTCGCGTTCCCCGCCGTCTCCACCGGTGTCTACCGCTGGCCGATTCAGGACGCGGCACGCATCGCGGTCGAGACGGTGCGCTCGACGGACACGGCCGTCGAGGAGATCAGGTTCGTCCTGTTCGACGAGCGGGCCTACGAGGCGTTCGCCGCGCAGGCAGGCTGACCCCGCGCCGCACACCGAACCGGGTCCCCCGGCGGGGTCGCTGCCGTGCTGCACGGCGGGGACAGAACCCCAGGTCGGCGGGCGGGCAGAAGAGAATTCCTGGTAGACCCACGTTCATGTCGGATTTTCGCCAGCCCGCTCCCGGTCCATGGCCGATGCTGGAGGCATGCGGAACGGGATGCACACCGACTGGGATCGCTGCGTGCGCGCCGTCCAGTCGAAGGACGCGCGATTCGACGGCTGGTTCTTCACCGCCGTCCTGACCACGAGGATCTACTGCCGCCCCAGCTGCCCGGTCGTACCTCCGAAGCCGGAGAACATGACCTTCTACCCGAGCGCCGCCGCATGTCAGCAGGCCGGATTCCGCGCCTGCAAGCGGTGCCGGCCCGACACGAGCCCCGGCTCGCCCGCGTGGAACCAGCGCGCCGACCTGGTCGCCCGCGCCATGCGGCTGATCGCCGACGGAGTCGTCGACCGGGAGGGCGTGCCCGGCCTCGCCGCCCGCCTCGGCTACAGCACCCGCCAGATCGAGCGCCAGCTCGTCGCCGAACTGGGCGCGGGACCCCTGGCGCTCGCCCGGGCCCAGCGCGCACAGACCGCCCGGGTCCTCATCGAGACGACCGCACTGCCGATGGCCGAGATCGCCTTCGCGGCGGGCTTCTCCTCGATCCGCACCTTCAACGACACCGTCCGGGAGGTCTTCGCGCTCGCCCCGAGCGAACTGCGCAGCCGCCTGCCGAAGAAGACGGTGGTGGCCCCTGGCGTCCTGAGTCTGCGCCTGCCGTTCCGGGCCCCGCTGAACCCCGACAACCTCTTCGGCCACCTCGCCGCGACCGCCGTACCCGGCGTGGAGGAGTGGCGCGAGGGCGCCTACCGGCGCACACTCCGGTTGCCCTACGGGCACGGGATCGTGGCACTGACCCCCAAGGCCGACCACATCGCCTGCCGTCTGACCCTCAGCGACATGCGCGATCTGCCCGTCGCCATCAGCCGCTGCCGCCGCATGCTCGACCTCGACGCGGACCCGGTCGCGGTCGACGACCAGTTGCGGGCCGACCCGGTGCTGGCGCCGCTGGTCGACAAGGCCCCCGGCCGCCGGGTCCCGCGCACGGTCGACGAGGCCGAGTTCGCCGTACGGGCCGTCCTCGGCCAGCAGGTCTCCACGGCCGCCGCCCGCACCCACGCGGCCCGGCTGGTCACCGCGCACGGCGAGCAGGTCGAGGACGCCGAGGGCGGCCTCACCCGTCTCTTCCCGGCTCCCGAGGCGCTCGCAGCGCTCGATCCCGAGTCCCTGGCGATGCCGCGCACCCGGCGCACCACGTTCACCACCCTCGTCCGTCAACTCGCCGAAGGAACCCTCCATCTGGGCGTGGAGAGCGATTGGGAGGAGAGCCGGGCCCGGCTGGGGACGCTGCCCGGCTTCGGCCCCTGGACCGTCGACGTGATCGCGATGCGCGCCCTCGGTGACCCGGACGCCTTCCTGCCGACGGATCTCGGTATCCGGCGCGCGGCCCAGGAATTGGGCCTGCCCTCCACTCCGGCCGCGCTCACCGCACGCGCGGCCGCATGGCGGCCGTGGCGGGCCTACGCGGTCCAGTACCTGTGGGCGACCGACAGCCACCCGATCAACTTCCTCCCGGTGTAAGGACGTTTTATGAAACAGCACAACGTCATCGACAGCCCCTACGGCCCGCTCACCCTTGTCGCCGACGACGGTGTCCTGTGCGGTCTGTACATGGACGGACAGCGCCACCGCCCGCCGGAGGAGACCTTCGGGGAGCGCGACGACACGCTCTTCGGCGAGGCGACCGCACAACTGCGGGCCTACTTCGCGGGCGAGTCGAAGGACTTCACCGTCGACATGCGCCTGCAGGGAACCCCGTTCCAGCTCAGTGTGTGGGAGCAGTTGCGGAAGATCCCCTACGGCGAGACCCGCTCGTACGGCGAACTGGCCGACGCCCTCGGCAACCCGGGTGCCTCACGCGCGGTCGGACTGGCCAACGGCAAGAACCCCGTCAGCATCATCGTGCCGTGCCATCGGGTCGTCGGCGCGAACGGTGATCTGACGGGCTACGGCGGCGGCCTCGCCCGCAAGCGGCGCCTGCTGGACTTCGAACGGGGGGCGGGCCTGTTCTGAGCGCGGCGCTCCGGGCCTGCGCGCCTCGCACCTGCGTCTCACGGGCACCGTCCCCCGGCAGGCGGACGTCAGCGGCGTACGGCCTCGACTGCGTAGTCCCACAGGCGGTCCGCCGCCTGCTGATCGAGGGCGTGAGCGGCCACCCGGCCGGAACGATCGGAGTCCGATACGACCGATGCCTCCTGGTTGTCTTCGAAGTAGCGGCCGGCCACCCCCTTGACCAGCGGCGATGCGGCCAGCAGCACCGAGGTGGCGGCGCCCTGGGCCGGGTTCTTGTAGTGCGGCAGCGGGGTCAGGTTCCCCTCGTCGTCCATCACGCCGAACGAACGCATGGCGTCGTCGTCGAGATGGCGCTGGAGGTTGGTGAGGATGGCGCCGGGAGCGACCGCGTTGGCCGTGATGCCGTCGTCGGCCCAGCGGCGGGCCCCCACGGCGAGGAGCACATCGGCCGTCTTGGACTGCCCGTAGGCCCCCCAGGGGTCGTAGGGACGCCGCTCGAAGTGCGGGTCGTCGAAGTCGAAGGGCGAGTTCAGGTGGGCACCCGAGCTGACGACCACGACGCGGGCCGAGCCCGACTCGCGCAGAGCGGGGTGGAGGGCGTCGGCCAGGGCGAAGTGACCGAGGAAGTTGGTGGCGAGCTGCAGCTCCCAGCCCTCCGCGCTGACCTGGCGCGTGGGAAGCGCCATGATCCCGGCGTTGGCCACCAGGATGTCCAGCGGGCCGCGCCACGCCTGTGCGAAGGCCAGGGCGGAGTCGATGTCCGACAGGTCGAGTGCCTCGGCACGCACCGATCCGGCACCGGGGGCGGCGGCGAGTTCGCGGACCAGCGGCTCGGCGGTCTCCGGACGACGGGTGGCGACGACGACCTCGGCGCCGGCGAGGGCCAGGGCCCGGACCGTCTCGGTGCCGATGCCGGAGGCGCCGCCGGTGACCACGGCGCGGCGTCCGGTGAGGTCGACGCCTTTGATCACTTCGGTGGCCGTGGCGTGGGAGTGGAAGGGGGTGGTGAGTCGGGATTCGGCGTTCACGGGCAGTCTTTCCTGAGGTGTGAAATCACGTACGCCATTCACCGTAGGTCCACAGCGCTGGACGATGTATAACTTATCGTCCGGACTTCTTCAGTCATCGTCCAGAGGAGGTGCTCATGGATCCGCTGGAGGATGTGCTGGGCCTGCTTGAGACGCAGAGCCATCTGTCGACGGGCCTGGCGGCGGGAGGGCGATGGGCCCTGCGGTTCGACGCGCCCTCCGGCGTGAAGTTCAACGCCGTCAGGCGTGGACGGTGCCGGCTCGAGGTCGACGGGCTCCCGGCACCGGTCGATCTGGCGGCCGGTGACTGCTACCTGCTCACCCGGCCGCTGCGCTTCACCCTGCGCAGTGATCCCGACGCCACCGCGGTGGACGCGGGCCCCGTCTTCGAGGCGGCCGCGGACGGTGTCGCCCGGGTCGGTACCGCTGACGAGGTGTACATGATCGGCGGCCGCTTCTCCTTCGGCGAGCGTGCCCAGGAGCTGCTGCTTGACGGGTTGCCCCCGGTCGTCCACGTGCCCGCGGGAACCGAGCAGGCGGATGCCGTGGAGTGGGCGCTGACCGCCATCGAACAGGAACTGCAGCACGGCCCACCGGCCTCGCGCCTGGTCGCCGAGCACCTCGCCGTCGTCATGCTCATCCACGTTCTGCGGCTGCACCTCGCCCGCCGGCCGCACGCGGTGTCGGGCTGGCTGTCCGGCCTCGCCGACCCCGTGGTGGCCACGGCCCTGGCATCGATGCACGAAGCCCCCGAGCGATCCTGGACGGTGGCCGAACTGGCGCAGGCAGGGGCGGTGTCGCGGTCCACGCTGGCGGCGCGCTTCAAGGAGACGGTCGGCCAGGGGCCCCTGGAGTATCTGACCCGCTGGCGGATCGAACTCGCCTCCCGGCAGCTGCGGGAGAGCACCGACACGGTCGCCCTCATCGCCCGCGCCGTCGGATACGGCTCGGAGAGCGCACTCAGCGTGGCCTTCAAGCGGGTCACGGGAATGTCGCCCGGTGCGTATCGCAAGCAGGTGGGGGCCGGCCGCGAGGCCATGTCGGGTGCGTGAGCGGCGCCTGCCGGACCTCCGCAGTGCGCGGACCGGTGCCACCTGAAGCGCCGGCACGCCGTCGAGCGCACCGCCGAGGCGCAGGAGGAGAGCGGGGTCGCCGTCGACGGTCGTGGGCCCGCCGGAGAGGGCCCCGTCCTCCGGGCGGTGGCTGTGGACACCGTGCCCCACCACCTGGAAGCCGGGCGGTGGGGCACGGTGTCGAGGGCGGCTCGGGCTCGGGGCGGCTGTCAGGCCCGGCCGTCCGCGGGGACGAGGTCGCGCAGCAGAGTGGGCAGGGCGGTGCCGATGGGTTCGCGTACGACGTCGTCGGCGCGGTCGTCGTACGGGGTGGGTTCGGCGTTGACGATGACCAGGCGTGCGCCGTGGTCGGCGGCGACTGCGGCGAGTCCGGCGGCGGGCTGGACCTGGAGGCTGCTGCCGACGGCGACGAAGATCTGGCAGGCCTTGGTGATGGCGAGGGCTTCGCCGAGGACGACGGGGTCGAGTCGTTCGCCGAACATGACGGTGGCGGACTTGAGGATGCCGCCGCAGTTCAGGCAGGGCGGGTCGTCCTCGCCGGCCTCGACGCGGGCGAGGGCGTCCTCCATGGGGCCGCGGGCGTGACAGCGGGTGCAGACGAAGCTGCGGGCCGTGCCGTGCAGCTCCAGCACCTTGCGGGCGGGCATGCCGGCGAGCTGGTGCAGCCCGTCCACGTTCTGTGTGATGACCCGTACGGGGACCCCGGACCGCTCGAGCTCGGCCACGGCCCGGTGTGCGGTGTTGGGTTCGGCCTTCAGCGTCCGGTTCTTGCGCCGCATCTGCCAGGAGCGCCGCCGGATCTCGGGATCGCCCATGTAGTACTCGTACGTCACGAGCTTCTCGGCCTCGGGATCCTTCCGCCACAGCCCGTTGGGCCCGCGGTAGTCGGGGATCCCGGAGTCGGTGGAGATACCGGCGCCGCTGAGAATGGCTACGAGGGGCCTGTCCATGCGCCGAGCGTAGGACGCCCTCCTGCTCGGAGCGAACGGATATCCGCGAGACCTGCTTGTCGCACGGGTAGCCGTTCGACGGTGACTCCGACCTGGCCAGAGCGGTTGCCGTCCTCGCCCGCGCCCAGCAGGACTCGGCCCGGGACCGCACTCGCGCTCACAATCGTCGCCGTTTTTCTGCGCGCCGTTGTCCCAGGGGCAGGTCGCCTGCGCCGGCAGAACGCCGCTGTCGTAGCGGACGAGACGGACCGTGGGGCGCAGTTCGAGCAGGTCGGCGTATGCGTGTGCCGGGACGGTCACGACGACCTGGAGGCAGCCGAGCAGATGGCAGAGAATCCCCGTGGTGGCGGGGCCCTTGACGATGCAGGCGAGCCGCCGGCCCTCGAGCCGGACGAAGGCGAGGCCACAGCCCACCAGGAGAACCGCCAGGAACCAGGAAGCCATCACTCTGCGGAGCCCGAGAGAAGCTCGGTCAGCCCACGCGGTGGCCGTTCTCCAGTTCCGCCGTGCCCGTGCCCTCCGCCAGCACCTCGAGGGCGGCCAGGACCCGGCGGCCCAGTTCGCCCGGAAGGTAGGCGGTGAGCAGTTCCTCCTCCTGGAGCCGGATCGACTTGAGGTCGTTCTCGGCGAGGACCCCGCCGTCGTACAGATACGCCACCAGTGGCGGCCGTGCCGTCCCGTGCACCCAGTCCACCGCGAGGAGCCGCCCGAGCTCGACGTCGAGCCCGATCTCCTCCTCGGTCTCGCGCCGGGCGCCCTGCCGGGGTGTCTCACCCGTGTCCGATTCGATCGTCCCGCCGGGCAGTGCCCATCCGTCGCGGTAGTTGGGCTCGACGAGCAGCACGTGCCCCTCGGCGTCGCGGAAGAGCGCGGCCGCGCCGGCGAGGACGCGCGGCAGGGACGCGATGTACGTGGCGAAGTCCGGTGTGGTCACCCAGGAAGAGTAACCACACCGGTCCTGCAGCCGCGGTCGGATGGTCCGGCCCGCGGATCACCTGCTCTCGGTGTGCGCGAGACGCAGCGTCCGGTCCGCCAGTTCGTCGATGCTGACGCAGTCGAAGCCGAAGACGGCACTGCGGACCGTGTCCTCCAGGGGGTCCTTCCACTGCCCCGGGATGGCCCGGGCTCCGGTGAGGACGCCGGCGACCGACCCCGCCGTGGCGCCGTTGGAGTCGGTGTCCAGTCCGCCGCGGACGGTGAGCGCGATCGTCCGGGTGAAGTCGCCGTCGCCGTACAGGAGCCCGGCGGTGAGCACCGCCGCGTTGGGGACGGTGTGGATCCAGCCGAGCCCCGTCGTCTCCCCGGTGGCCGTGTCGAGCGTCTCCTCCCAGCTCAGCCGAGTCTCGTGCAGCGAGATCACCCGGCGTACGGTCCGGGCGAGGCGGCTGCTTGCGGGGATCACGGTCAGAGCGGTGTCGAGTGCCTGCCGGACCGTGGGCGCGGTGAACGCCGCGGAGATCAGCGCTGCCGCCCACATGGCCCCGTACACCCCGTTGCCGGTGTGGGACAGGACCGCGTCCCTGCGGGCCAGTGCGGCCGCCTGGTGGGGCAGGCCCGGGCAGGTCCAGCCGTAGACGTCGGCGCGGATCAGGGCGCCGATCCACTCCTGGTAGGGGTTGTCGTACGTGGCTGTGACCGGTGGCTTGAGGCCGTTGGCGAGATTGCGGTACGCGACCCGCTCGGCCGTGAACGTCTGAAGGTACGGCAGCCGCAGCAGCCACAGGTCGCCGACCTGTTCGGTGCTGAAGCCGAAGCCGTGCGTCTCGAGCAGGTCCAGGCCCAGGATCGCGTAGTCGACGTCGTCGTCCCGGCAACTGCCGTGGATGCGTCCGCGTACGCACTGGCGCCACTCGGGCCGCAGTTCGAAGCCGTCCGTCTCGGTGGCGGGTTCGGGCAGGTAGTCGGTCAGCGGCAGGGCCGAGGCCTGCCGCAGATAGCGGTCGATACGCTCGCGTGTCCACAGGTCGCCCTGCTCGACCGGCTTGCCGAGCATGTTGCCCGCGATCCGGCCGAGCCAGCCCCCGAGGATTCGGTCCGCGAGCTCTGGCTCAGTGCCCACAGGGGTCATAGCTCCGGTCTACCCGATTCCGGCCGCGATGTGCCGCATTCGACCCTGCGCACCGGGGTTTCCCATCCCGGTCGTACGTTGTTCCCGCCCCGTTCCCGGGGACCGGACGGGAGGACCATGGCGGGTTCCCGGTCCGGCACCGAGGCCGTCTCCACGCGCTCGGCTGGGGGCCGGCGCCGGGCGGGCGGCCGCGTGACCACCGGCGAGGGCCGTCGGAACGGCGAGGCGCCGGCGGTCACCGCCACACGTGCGGCCGGGAGGGACGTCGTCACGGTGCGCGGCAGGCCGGCCGTCGGCATGCCGGACCGGAATGCCCCGGCCGTACCGGCGTCGGGCCGGGCCTCGCCCGGTGCGTCCCGGGCGCCGGCGCGGTCCTGGTGCGCGTCGCGGAGCGGATCGGCCGGGGCCCGCCGACCCGAGATCGCCGTCGCGCCGGGGCGACGCCAGGCCGATCAGCCGCGCGCCCCCAGCGAGCCCCCGTTCATCTACGTGCCCCGGACAAGCGGTACGCGTCCAGGGCCAGGGTCATCTCGATCAGGTCGCGGGGGCGGGCCAGCGAGCGGAACGTAAGCTGCTCCAGCCGCCGCAGCCGGTTGAAGACCGTGTTGCGGTGGCAGTACAGCCGGCTCGCGGCCCGGCCGGCCGAGCCCTCGCAGGACAGCCATACGTCGAGGGTCTCCAGGAGCACGGCCCGGTCGGCGGGCTCCAGTTCGAGGAGCGCGCCGAACACGTCCGCCACCAGCCGGTCGGCGAGCTCCGGCTGACTCACCACCAGCGCCGTCGGCATCCGCTGGTCCAGCCGCACGACCGCGGTCGCGTCCGGCGGGCAGGTGCGCAGCGCCAACTCGGCCAGCCGCCGCGCCCGCCCCAGTTCGGCGAGCCCGGGCACGACCGGGCTGATGCCACCCGGACCCGAGCACCATCCGTCCAGCACACGCGCGACGCCGTCCAGGTCCTGATCGGGTGTGAGCGCCACGACCCCCACCTCACCGTCGGCGCGCATCCGCCAGATGAACCGGAACCCGGCGCCGCGCACCGGCCGTTCGGCCGCCTCCCGCCGCTCGGCCCGCAGCACCACCACCGCGTACGGCCCGTGCTCCGGCAGATCGAGACCCGCGGCCGCGCGGGCCGCCAGCCCGGGCGTGGCCTGCCCCTCCAGCAGCGCGTCGAGCAGTGCCTGCAACTGCTCGTCGGTGCGCCGTCGCAGTTCCGCCTCGGTGGCACGGTAGGCCTCGGACGCCGTCTGGGTCTGCGCGTCCACCGCCGACCACACCATCGTCGTCGAACGCATCAACGCCGCGAGCCGCTCGGGCTCCTGGCCCGCGGCCCCGTCGACGAGGGCGTCCCACAGCAGATAGCCGGCGTTCCGGTAGGCGTGCACCAGCAGGTCGAGCGGCAACCCCTGCCGGGCTCGGCGCCGCCCGGTGTGCTCGGCGTGCTCCAGGTCGCGGCGCGGCGAGTCCCGGGGCGCGTAGAGCGTCTCGATGCCGATCCGCATCGCCTCCTCCGCCTCCCGCCACTGCTGGTCCTGCGGGAGCACCTGCCCGTAGACGGAGGAGTACTCGGTGAGTTGCCGCAGATGCTCGTCGACGAGCAGCGGCAGCCGTTCCAGCAGAGCCTTGCAGGACTCCGCGAGCAGCTTCCAGTCATGACCGGTCCGCGGCCTTCGCCCTCCCATGGCCGGAGGATGCCATTGCAAAGGGGTCCCGCACAGGCCCCTGACACGCGGTCTTGTGCACGCGCACAACGCCCGGCCCGGCCCGCTGGGCACCCGCAGCGATTCCGCCGCGGGCCGTGGACGGGCGCGACCGTCGGTGCTGGGGTGAGCGCCACACCGAGTCGGAACAGGGGGTCGTCCATGGGCGGATCCGGACTGGTCGTCCACGACCTGTCAGTCGGATACGGACCTGTGCGGGCACTGCGCCGGGTGTCCCTCGAGGTGCCCGAGGGGGCGGTGGTGACGGTGCTCGGCGGCAACGGCGCCGGCAAGTCCACCCTGCTCAGGGCGATCAGCCGGACGCTGTCCTTCCACGGCGGCGCGGTGACCGAGGGCGGTGTGCGCCTCGGCGACCGCCGTCTCGACGCGCTGCCCCCGGACCGGGTGGTTGCCGCAGGGGTGTCCCAAGTGCCGGAAGGACGAAGGGTGTTCGCGCGGATGACGGTCGCCGACAATCTGCGCGCGGGCGCCCTCGGCGGAACCCGGTCGGGCCGGGCCGCGGCCCTGGAGCGCGTCCACGAGCTGTTTCCCGTGCTCGCCGAGCGCGCGGGGCAGCGGGCCGGTCTGCTCTCCGGAGGCGAACAGCAGATGCTGGCCGTCGCCCGCGCCCTGATGGCGGGTCCGAAGGTGCTGCTCCTGGACGAGCCGTCCCTCGGCCTCGCCCCCCTCATGGCCCGGCGGATCGCCGACACCGTACGGGAGATCAACGCGCAGGGAACCTCCGTGCTGCTCGTCGAGCAGAACGCCGCCCTCGCCCTGCGGCTCGCCACGCGCGCGTACGTCCTCGAGGTCGGCGAGGTCGCCCTGTCCGGCCCGGCCGACGAGCTGGCCGCCTCCGACGAGGTGCGCCGTCGCTACCTGGGCGTGGTCGACGAGGGCGCGGTCGCGGACGCCGAACAGGCCGGTGGCGCCCGGCGGACGCTGACCCGGTGGCAGGGAGAAGACGCGTGAACGGCCTCGCAGCGGGCGACGGGGCCCTCGAAGTGCGTGATCTCACCGTGCGGTTCGCCGGACTCACCGCGCTGGACGGTGTCGGCTTCACCGTCCGCCCCGGCACGGTGCACGCCCTCATCGGGCCCAACGGGGCGGGCAAGTCCACCTGTTTCAACGTGCTGTCAGGGGTCTACCGGGCGACCGCGGGCAGCGTCCGCTTCGGCACGCACGAGCTGACCGGGATGTCCGCGCACCGCATCGCCGGCCTCGGCGTCGCCCGCATCTTCCAGAACCTCGCGCTGCCACCGCGCGCCTCGGTCGAGGACTGCCTGCTGCTCGGCCGGTACCGGCTGACCCGGACGGGCTTCCTGGCCGCGGGGCTCGGCCTGCCCTCCGCGGCCCGCGAGGAACGGCGGCACCGTGAACGGGTGCGGGAGATCGCGGAGTTCGTCGGTATCGCCGACTGCCTCGGCCGCCCGGTGGGTTCGCTCCCGTACGGGCAGCAGAAACTCGCCGAGCTCGCCCGCGCCCTGTGCATGGAGCCGCGTCTGCTGCTTCTCGACGAGCCGGTCGCGGGCATGACCGCCGACGAACGGCGCCGCACCGCCGCCGTGATCGCGGGCGTCCGGGACGGGCTCGGCATCTCGATCGTGCTGGTGGAACACGACATGGGGGTGGTGATGCGGCTCGCGGACACGGTGACCGTACTGGACTTCGGGCGCCGGATCGCGGACGGCGCCCCCGCCGACGTACAGAACGATCCGGCCGTCGTCCGCGCCTACCTGGGAGCCGGTTCATGAGCACACTCGCCGAAATCCTCCTCAACGGACTCTCGTTGGGGTCCGTCTACGCACTCATCGCGCTCGGCTTCGTGGTCATCTTCCGGGCGACCGAGGTCGTCAACTTCGCCCACGCCTCGCTGCTGCTCGCCGGTGGCTACATCACCGCGACCCTCCACGACGACATCGGTTTCTGGCCCGCGCTCCTCGCCGGGATCGCGGGCGCAGCGCTGGTCGGGGCGGCCGTGGAGTTCCTGGTGATGCGGCGGTATCGGGGCAGCGACCACAGCGTGCTCGCCATCGTCACCATCGGGGTCGACATCCTGCTCACCACCGAACTGACCCGTCGCATCGGCACGGACGTGATCCCGTTGGGTGATCCGTGGGGCGACGCCGTGCTCAGGCTCGGGCCGGTCTCCCTCGCGCACACGCGGATCGCCGCCTTTGTAGCCGCGGTGCTGCTCATCGGCGCCTTCCTGCTCGCGTTCCGCTACACCTCGTGGGGGGTGGCGATGCGCGCGGCGGCGGAGAGCTCGGAGACCGCGGCGCTGATGGGTGTACGGCTCGGGCGGGTCTCGCTGAGCGCCTGGGCCGTGGCGGGGGGCCTGGCCGCCGTGGCCGCGCTGTTCCTCACCGTCTTCCCGACGCCGGGCCTGGAACGGGCCACCTCGCTGGCTGCGCTCAAGGCGTTCCCGGCGGCGATCCTCGGCGGACTCGACTCCACGACGGGCGCGCTGGTGGGCGGCCTGCTGGTAGGTGTCACCGAGTCGCTGGCCACCGGCTACCAGGGCGATCTGACGTTCCTCGGCCGCGGGCTCGGCGATCTCGCCCCCTATCTCGTCATGGTCGCGATTCTGCTCATCCGCCCCGCGGGGCTGTTCGGCACGAAGGAGCTCGCACGTGTCTGAGAACCCGGCCGTGCCGCAGCGGCCGACCGCGCCGGGCGGCCCCTTGCGGCCCGAGTCCGACGAGCCCGCCCCCGCCGGCCCCCGACCCCCGACCGGGACCCGGGTACCCGGCGGGAGGCGCGGTGCGCCCGCCCATCCCGGCCGGCGCGGCGCCCGGTTCACCGACCCCCGCACCTACGTCCGGGCCGTCGGAGTCGTACTGCTGCTCGCGTTCCCGTTCTACCTGGACCGATTCTGGCTCCAGGCGGGCCTGTTCGCGATGGCCGCCGCGATCGGCGCGATCGGCATCAACCTCCTCACCGGTGCGACCGGCCAGCTCTCCATGGGGCACGCCTTCTTCCTCGCCGTCGGCGCCTACGGCTACTGCGTGTTCGCGGCCGACGGGGGCGACGGGCTGACCGGGTTCGGCCTGCCGACCTGGCTCGCGGCCGTGCTCGCGGTGCTCGTCGCGGGTGTCGCGGGCGGCCTGTTCAGCCCCATCTCGGGCCGGCTCAGCGGTGCCTACCTGGGCATCGCCACCCTCGCGCTGGTCTTCATCGGTCAGCACGTCATGTTCAACGCCCATGACCTGACCGGCGGCGCCAACGGCCGTGACGTCCCGGCGCTGAACCTGTTCGGCCTCACCTTCGACGACCGTGAACTCGTCGTCGCCGACGTTCCGTTCGGCTCGGCCGAGAAGCTCTGGTACGCGGGTCTGCTCGCCCTGCTCGTCGGCGCCCTGTTCGCCCGCGGGGTGCTGCGCGGACGCCCGGGCCGGGCCATGAACGCGATCCGCGACCACCGCATCGCCGCGGGCGTGCTCGGCGTGCCCGTGGCCCGGCACCGCGCCGCCGTGTTCGTGCTGTCCTCGATGTACGCGGGCCTCGCGGGCGTTCTGCTCGCGCTGGTCTTCCAGCGGACGGTGCCCGACTACTTCGGCATCACGCTGTCCCTGGACTACCTCGCCATGATCGTCATCGGCGGGCTCGGCTCGGTCTCCGGCGCGGTGGCGGGCGCCGTGTTCGTCTCCCTGCTGCCACAGCTGCTGACCCGCTACAGCGATGCGCTGCCTTTCATCTCCGCCCCCGGCACGGGCGGGATCGCACCGGGCGAGGCGGCCCGGTACCTCTACGGCGCCGCCGTCGTGCTGGTGGTGCTGTTCCTGCCCGGCGGCCTGGCCAGGGTGGCCGCCCGGCGTCGCGTCAGAACCGAACCAGGGGAGCAATGATGAAGAGGACGTATGGGGCCAGGGCGGCGGCGGGTGCCCTCGCGGCACTGCTCGTGCTGGCCGGATGCAGTTCCAAGGCCAAGGACGACGGCGGCGGCGGTGACAAGTCGGCCGGTGGTGTGAAGACCGGGGAGGGCATCTCCGGCAAGACGATCACGCTGGGCGCGCTCACCGACCTGACCGGCGTGTACGCCACTCTCGGCAAGAGCGTCACCCAGGCCCAGCAGTTGTACGTGAAGCAGCTGAACGCGGCCGGCGGGGTCTGCGGCTACAAGGTGGCCCTCACGGTCCGAGACCACGGCTACGACCCGCAGAAGGCCGTCGCCGGGTACACCGAGCTGGAGCCGAAGGTGCTGGGTTTCGCCCAGTTCATCGGCTCCCCGTTCGTCGCCGCGGTCAAGAATCGCATCGACGGGCAGGACAAGGACCTCGTCCTGCCGCAGGCCTGGTCGTCGGCGCTCCTGGGCAGTTCGTACATCCGCGTCATCGGATCCACCTACGACATCGAGACGATCAACGCCGTCGACTTCCTGATCAACAAGAAGGGTCTGAAGAAGGGAGACAAGATCGGCCATGTCTACTTCGAGGGCGACTACGGCGAGAGCGCCCTTGTCGGCTCGAAGCACATCGCGCAGGAAGCGGGTCTGACGGTCGTCGAGCAGAAGATCAAACCGACCGACAACGACATGACGGCCCAGGTCGCCGCCCTCAAGCAGGCCGGTGTCAAGGCGATCGTCGTCAGCGCCGGCCCGCGCCAGGCCGCCTCGCTGGTCGGCGTCGCGGCGGCCGGCGGCTTCGACGTGCCGGTCATCGGCAACAACTCGGCCTTCGCGCCCCAGCTGCTGGCCACCCAGGCGGGCCCTGCCCTGATGAAGAACTACTACGTCGCCTCGCCCTCGCTGCCGATCGGCGCGGACACCCCGGAGGCGAAGAAGCTCGTCGCCAACTACAAGGCGGCCTATCCCTCGGACGCCCTCGACAACGGCATCGTCGCGGGCTGGACCGCCGCGTCGGCCTTCGGCGAGGCCCTGAAGAAGGCCTGCGCGAACAAGGACCTCACCCGGGAAGGGGTCGACAAGGCCCTGCTCACGATCGACTCCTTCGACATCGGCTTCGGCACCGTCCAGAACTTCACCGATCCCGCCGCCCCGTCCTCCCGGGAGAGCGTGATCCTCCAGCCGGACAAGAACGCGACCGGCGGTATGAAGGTCGTACAGGAGGCGGCCGTCTCGAAGGAAGCCGAGGCCTACACGCCTCAAGCCTGAGGAGGCCGGGAAACGGGCGCGACGGCCCGCCCAGGTCCGAGGGCCCGATCCGGAACCGGATCGGGCCCTCGGACGTGCCGCGGCGACAGGTACCACGGCGGCTGCGCCAGGCCGATGTCCCGCGTGGTGTCCGCGATCCGGCCGGCCCCCGGGAAACGGTGGGCGAGCCCGGTGCCTGCGGGGGCCGTGGCTGAAGGCGTGGGCGGTTCCGGACGTTCGTGCGCGGCCTTCCGGGGGCCGGACAGGGCATGGCGGCGGATGCACCCCTTGGTTATGGTCACAGCGGCGCGACCGCCTTGCCGTGCGCAAGGCATCAAGAGCAAGGGGTATGCAGGTGGCGGACGCAGCAGGGAACGACGTTCGGACGGCAGGGCGGGTTCTCGTCGCCGCGGACAAGTTCAAGGGGTCGCTCACGGCCGTGCAGGTCGCGGCACGGGTGACGGCGGGGTTGCGGCGGGTCGTGCCGGATCTCGACGTCGAGTCGCTGCCCGTGGCCGACGGCGGCGACGGGACCGTGGACGCGGCCGTCGCGGCCGGTTTCGAACGGCGCGAGGTGCGGGTCGCGGGTCCTCTCGGGCACGAGGTGACGGCCGCGTTCGCCCTGCGCGGCGACACCGCGGTCGTGGAGATGGCGGAGGCGAGCGGGCTCCAGCGGCTGCCGGACGGGGTCCTCGCGCCGCTGACGGCGTCCACGTACGGCTCGGGTGAGCTGCTGCGCGCCGCGCTGGACGCGGGGGCGCGGACGATCGTGTTCGGGGTCGGTGGAAGCGCGACCACGGACGGGGGCGCGGGCATGCTGTCCGCGCTCGGGGCGCGGTTCCTCGACGGGGCGGGGGATCCTGTACCGCCGGGCGGCGGGGGCCTCGCGGAACTCGCCCGTGCCGATCTCTCTGGACTGGACCCGCGTCTGGCCATGGTGGACCTGGTGCTCGCGAGTGACGTCGACAACCCGCTGACCGGGCCCAAGGGAGCACCGGCGGTGTACGGGCCGCAGAAGGGTGCCTCGCCGGACGACGTGACGGCGCTGGACGCGGCCCTCGTGCACTACGCGAAGGTGCTGGAGCAGGCGATCGGCCCACGGGTGGCGGAGCACGCCGCCTCGCCGGGCGCGGGCGCGGCGGGCGGCATCGGATACGGCGCCCTCGTCCTGGGAGCCCGCTTCCGGCCCGGTATCGAGGTCATGCTGGACGTCCTGGGCTTCGCGCCGGCTCTGGAGCGGGTCTCGCTGGTGATCACAGGTGAGGGTTCGCTGGACACGCAGACGCTGCACGGCAAGGCTCCGGCGGGGGTCGCCGCGGCGGCGAGGGCGGCCGGCAAGGAGGTCGTCGCGGTCTGCGGCCGGCTGGCGCTGCCGCCCGAGACACTGGGCCGCGCGGGGATCCGCAGGGCGTATCCGCTGACGGAGCTCGAGCCGGACGTCGCGAAGTGCATCGCGGACGCGGGACCGATCCTGCAGCGGGTGGCGGAGAACATCGCGCGGGACTTCCTGGTCTGACCCGTCCCATCCCGGCCGCGGGGACCCACGGATGCGGACCCGCGCCCTCGCACCACCACCGAAGCGACCGCGCACCCGCATCACAGGCGAAGGGCCCCGGACCGATCCGGTCCGGGGCCCTTCGTGAGTGTGCTGCCTACGGCAGCTGCGCGGCGCGCGCCTCGCGGCGGTTGTCGCGGAAGTTGTTCACCCGGCGGGCCGTGGCGAACAGCGGGATCACGGCGCCCATCACCAGCTGAAGGGCGCAGCCCGTCTGGAGAAGGAGCTGACCGCTGGGTGCGTCGAAGGCCCAGGCCGCGAGGAGGCCGATCGACAGGACGATCCACGACAGCATGGCCGCCGCCAGACGGCCCCGCGGCTTCGGGTACTCCACGCGGCTCACCATCAGCCACGCCGTGCCCAGGATCGCCAGCAGCGTGGCGAAGAACGGCAGCTCGAGCAGCACGATCGAGACGACCGTGAGCGCACCGAACGGCGAGGGCATGCCCTGGAACATGCCGTTCGTCGGCGTCACGCACGAGAAGCGCGCAAGGCGGAGCACGACCGCCAGCAGCACCACGATCGCTCCGACCGCGGCCACTCTCTGGTGCGCGTCGTCCGCCACCATGCCGTAGACCAGGACGAAGTACGCCGGTGCCAGGCCGAAGCTGATCAGGTCGGAGAGGTTGTCCAGTTCCGCGCCCATGGGGGAGGAGCGCAGTTTCCTGGCGACCAGACCGTCGAACAGGTCGAAGACCGCCGCACACAGCATCAGGATCACGGCCGTGGCCGCGCTGTGCCGGGCCATGCCCGCCGATTCGTCGTTGCCCGTCAGGTGCGGGATCAGAATGCCCGTGGTGGTGAAGTACACCGCCATGAAGCCGCACGTGGCGTTGCCGAGGGTGAGCGTGTCCGCTATTGAGAGGCGGAGCGAGAGGGGCATCTCCTCCTGGTCGTCCACCTCGTCCTCCGGCACCCAGCCGGACTTGGTATCGGGATCAATCACGGTCAAGACGAGTCACCCCAGCCACGGTCTTCTGGCCGACCTCGACCGCGACCTCCACGCCCTCCGGCAGATAGAGGTCGACACGCGAGCCGAAGCGGATCAGCCCGATGCGGTCACCCTGCTCGACCTTCGTGCCCTGCGGGATGTAGGGGACGATGCGGCGGGCCACCGCGCCGGCGATCTGGATCATCTCGATGTCGCCGAGTTCGGTGTCGAAATGCCAGACTACGCGCTCGTTGTTCTCGCTCTCCTTGTTGAAAGCGGGAACAAAGCCGCCCGGGATGTGCTCGACCGACGTGACCGTGCCGGACAGCGGCGCCCGGTTCACATGGACATTGAGCGGGCTCATGAAGATCGCGACGCGGGTGCGTCCGTCCTTCCACGGCATGATGCTCTGCACCACACCGTCGGCGGGCGAGATGACCCGGCCCTGAGCGATCTCGCGCTCGGGGTCGCGGAAGAACCACAGCATGCCCGCCGCCAGCGCGGTGGCGGGCACGGCCACGGCCTTGGCGGCGCCGGAGCGGCGCGCGCGGGCGAGGCTGAGGGCTGCGGTGGCAACGGTCGGGAGTAGCCACGGCGATGCTCCGCGCGCGAGGCGGACCCGGCCGCGTGGTGCAGAGGTTTGGCTGTGGGGCATGGATGACCTTCGTAGCGGATGATGCCGCGCTTCAACGGGGGACGGCGGCTTTCCGGCGATCGTACCGGTCGGGGGCCGCAACTGGGCAAGCCAGGAAGCCGAGTCGGCGGCCCGGGAGCGTTGACGGGGTGTGATCTTCTTCGCGATGAAAACACCCCGTATCAGGATATCTAGCCTTGGAGTCGATACTCTTCGAGCAGCCGGCGACCGATGATCATTTTCTGGATCTCGGCGGTTCCCTCGCCGATCAGCAGCATCGGGGCCTCTCGGTACAGGCGCTCGATCTCGTACTCCTTGGAGAAGCCGTAGCCGCCGTGGATGCGGAAGGCGTCCTCCACGACCTCCTTGCAGTACTCGGAGGCGAGGTACTTCGCCATCCCGGCCTCGAGGTCGTTTCGCTGGCCGGAGTCCTTTTTGCGTGCCGCGTTCACCATCATGGCGTGTGCGGCCTCGACCTTGGTGGCCATTTCGGCCAGTTTGAATTGGATGGCCTGATGCTGGGCGATCGGCCTGCCGAAGGTGTGCCGCTGCTGGGCGTAGGAGACGCCCAGCTCGAAGGCACGCTGAGCGACGCCGCAGCCACGGGCCGCGACGTTCACGCGGCCCACCTCGACTCCGTCCATCATTTGGTAAAACCCTCGGCCGGTGGTCCCGCCGAGCACCCGATCGGCCGGAATGCGCAGTCCGTCCATGATGAGCTCCGTGGTGTCGACCCCCTTGTAGCCCATCTTGTCGATCTTCCCGGGGATGGTGAGCCCGGGGCGCACCTCGCCGAAGCCGGGCTCCTTCTCGACCAGGAAGGTCGTCATCGACCTGTGGGGCGCCGTGCCCTCGGGGTGGCCTTCGTCACTGCGGACGAGCACCGCGACGAGCGTGGACGTGCCGCCGTTGGTCAGCCACATCTTCTGGCCGTTCAGGACGTACTCGTCCCCGTCCCTGACCGCCTTCGACGTGATCGCCGACACGTCGGAGCCGAGACCCGGCTCCGACATCGAGAAGGCGCCGCGGATCTCGCCCAGCGCCATCTTCGGCAGGAAGTAGTCCTTCTGCTCCTGTGTGCCGTGCTGCTTGAGCATGTACGCCACGATGAAGTGCGTGTTGATGATGCCGGACACCGACATCCAGCCGCGCGCGATCTCCTCCACGCACAGCGCGTAGGTCAGCAGCGACTCGCCCAGACCCCCGTACTCCTCGGGGATCATCAGACCGAACAGACCCAGTTCCTTGAGGCCGTCCACGATTCTCTGCGGGTACTCGTCGCGGTGCTCGAGCTCGGTCGCGACCGGGATGATCTCCTTGTCCACGAAGTCGCGGACGGTGGAGAGGATCTCCTGCTGGACGTCTGTCAGACCGTGGGTCTGGGCGAGGCGGCTCATCACTTCTCCTGGGTCCTGAGCTCAGGGCGGCCGGGCTGCTCGCCGCCGCGCTCCTTGATGTACGTCTCGGTGGGGACCATCACCTTGCGGCGGAAGGTGCACACCAGCGTGCCGTCCTGCTTGTAGCCCCTCGTCTCGACATGGACGATGCCGCGGTCGTTCTTCGACTTCGAGGGCCACTTGTCGAGCACGGTCGTCTCGCCGTAGATCGTGTCCCCGTGGAACGTGGGCGCCACGTGCTTGAGCGACTCGATCTCCAGGTTGGCGATCGCCTTGCCGGAGACGTCCGGCACGGACATGCCGAGCAGCAGTGAGTAGATGTAGTTGCCCACGACGACGTTCCTGCCGAAGTCCGTCGTGCTCTCCGCATAGTTCGCGTCCATGTGGAGCGGGTGGTGGTTCATGGTGAGGAGGCAGAACAGGTGGTCGTCGTACTCCGTGACCGTCTTGCCGGGCCAGTGCTTGTACGTCGCCCCGACCTCGAACTCCTCGTAGGTGCGTCCGAACTGCATGGCGCTCAGGCCTCCGGGATCTCGAACGAGCTGGTGCGCTGCATGCCGGCGGCCCGGCCCTTGCCCGCGATGACCAGGGCCATCTTGCGGCTGGCCTCGTCGATCATCTCGTCGCCGAGCATCGCGGAGCCCTTCTTGCCGCCCGCCTCGGACGTGCAGTACTCGTACGCGTCCAGGATCAGCTCCGCGTGGTCGTAGTCCTCCTGGGAGGGCGAGAACACCTCGTTCGCGGCGTCCACCTGACCCGGGTGCAGCACCCACTTGCCGTCGAAGCCCAGCGCTGCGGCCCGGCCCGCCACCTCGCGGAAGCCGTCGACGTTGCGGATCTGCAGGTAGGGCCCGTCGATCGCCTGGAGGTTGTTGGCGCGGGCGGCCATCAGGATCTTCATCAGGATGTAGTGGTAGGCGTCCGCCGGATAGCCGGGCGGCTGCTCGCCCACGACCAGCGACTTCATGTTGATGGAGGCCATGAAGTCGGCCGGGCCGAAGATGATCGTCTCGACGCGCGGGGAGGCCTGCGCGATCTCGTTGACGTTGTTGAGCCCCTGGGCGTTCTCGATCTGCGCCTCGATGCCGATACGCCCGACCTCGAAGCCCATGGTCTTCTCGATCTGGGTCAGGAGCAGGTCCAGCGCCACGATCTGCCGGGCGTCCTGCACCTTGGGCAGCATGATGCAGTCGAGGTTCGGACCAGCGCCCTCGACCACCGTCACGACGTCGCGGTACGTCCACTCGGTCGTCCAGTCGTTGACGCGCACGACCCGCGTCTTGCCCGTCCAGTCGCCCTCGTTCAGGAACTTGACGATGGTGTGCCGCGCCTCGGGCTTGGCCAGCGGCGCACATGCGTCCTCCAGGTCCAGGAAGACCTGGTCCGCGGGGAGGCCCTGTGCCTTCTCCAGGAAGCGGGGGTTGCTCCCGGGGACCGCGAGGCAGGAGCGCCGCGGACGAAGGCGGTCGACAGCAGGAAGGGGCGCGGCGGAGCCGCTCGCTGCGAGGGTGGCGGCGGGCGACGGATGGGCGGTCATGCGGGGACCTCCAGAGGGTCGAGCTTGTTCGCTGTGCGGATCTCGTCGACGATACGGCCGATGATCCCGGTGATGTCGAAGTCCTTCGGGGTGAAGACGGCGGCCACTCCAGCGGCCCTGAGCTGCTCGGCGTCGCCGCTCGGGATGATGCCGCCGGCGATCACCGGGATGTCGTTGGCACCGGCCTCGCGCAGCCGCTCCAGCACGTCGGGCACCAGCTGCGCGTGCGAACCGGACAGGATGGACAGACCGACAGCGTGCACGTCCTCGGCGAGAGCCGCGTCCACGATCTGTTCGGGCGTCAGCCGGATGCCCTGGTAGACCACCTCGAAGCCGGCGTCCCGGGCTCGTACGGCGATCTGCTCGGCGCCGTTGGAGTGCCCGTCGAGGCCCGGCTTGCCCACGAGGAAGCGGAGCTTGCCGACGCCGAGGTCGCGGGCCGTCAGATCCACCTTGCGGCGCACCCGGGCCAGCGCCGTGCCCTCCTCGGCGGTCACCGCGACGGGCGCGGACGACACGCCCGTGGGCGCACGGAACTCGCCGAACACCTCGCGCAGGGCCCCGGCCCACTCGCCGGTGGTGACCCCGGCGCGGGCACACTCCAGCGTGGCCTCCATGAGGTTGCCGGTGCCCTTGGCGGCCTCCTTCAGCCGCTCCAGGGCCTTGCAGGGGCGCGGATGGTTGAACGGCGGCTGGTAGCGGGTGTCGCGCCAGTTCCGCAGTGAGGCGACGACGCGCGCCTCGACCTCCGGGTCGACCGTCTGGATCGCGGTGTCCAGGTCGGCGGTGAGCGGGTTGGGCTCGGTCGTCTCGAAGATGTTGACGCCGACGATCTTCTCCTCGCCGGACTCGATGCGCGCCCGGCGTTCGGCGTGGGACGCGACGAGCTGCGACTTCAGGTAGCCGGACTCGACGGCCGCCATGGCGCCGCCCATCTCCTGGATCCGCTCGATCTCGGCGAGCGACTCGTCGACCAGCCGGCCCACCTCGGCCTCGACGACCTTCGAGCCCTCGAAGATGTCGTCGTACTCGAGCAGGTCGCTCTCGTGTGCGAGCACCTGCTGGATACGCAGTGACCACTGCTGGTCCCAGGGCCGGGGCAGGCCCAGCGCCTCGTTCCAGGCCGGGAGCTGCACGGCGCGCGCGCGTGCGTCCTTGGAGAGGGTCACGGCCAGCATCTCGAGCACGATGCGCTGGACGTTGTTCTCCGGCTGGGCCTCCGTCAGCCCGAGGGAGTTGACCTGGACGCCGTAGCGGAAGCGGCGGTGCTTGGGGTTCTCGATGCCGTACCGCTCGCGGGTGATCCGGTCCCAGATCCGGCCGAACGCCCGCATCTTGCACATCTCCTCGACGAAGCGGACGCCCGCGTTCACGAAGAAGGAGATACGGCCGACGACATCACCCATGCGCTCCTGCGGCACCTGGCCGCCGGCGCGGACCGCGTCGAGGACGGCGATCGCCGTGGACATCGCGTACGCGATCTCCTGCACCGGCGTGGCGCCCGCCTCCTGAAGGTGGTAGCTGCAGATGTTGATGGGGTTCCACTTGGGCAGGTGGGACACGGTGTACGCGATCATGTCCGTCGTCAGCCGGAGCGAGGGTCCCGGCGGGAAGACGTGCGTGCCGCGCGACAGGTACTCCTTGACGATGTCGTTCTGGGTGGTGCCCTGGAGCTTGGTGATGTCGGCGCCCTGCTCCTCCGCGACGACCTGGTAGAGCGCCAGCAGCCACATGGCGGTGGCGTTGATGGTCATCGAGGTGTTCATCTGCTCCAGGGGTATGTCCTGGAACAGCCGGCGCATGTCACCGAGGTGCGCGACCGGCACACCGACCCGGCCGACCTCGCCGCGGGCGAGGACGTGGTCGGAGTCGTACCCGGTCTGCGTCGGCAGGTCGAACGCCACCGACAGGCCCGTCTGGCCCTTGGCGAGATTGCGCCGGTACAGCTCGTTGGACGCCTCGGCCGTGGAGTGACCGGCGTACGTGCGCATGAGCCACGGCCGGTCCTTCTGCCTCCGGTCCCCGGAGGGCTGACGCTCAGTCATCTATGACCTCCGGTGCCTCAGATGTTCCGGAACCGGTTGATGGCGTCGACGTGCTCGGCGCGCTTCTCCTTGTCGCGCACACCCAGGCCCTCCTGGGGGGCGAGGCACAGCACACCGACCTTGCCCTGGTGGAGGTTGCGATGGACGTCGTAGGCGGCCTGGCCGGTCTCCTCCAGCGGGTAGACCTTCGACAGCGTCGGGTGGATCTTGCCCTTCGCGATGAGCCGGTTGGCCTCCCAGGCCTCGCGGTAGTTGGCGAAGTGCGAGCCGATGATCCGCTTCAGCGACATCCACAGGTAGCGGTTGTCGTACTCGTGGTTGTAGCCGGAGGTCGAGGCGCAGGTGACGATGGTGCCGCCCTTGCGCGTGACGTACACGGAGGCGCCGAAGGTCTCGCGGCCCGGGTGCTCGAAGACGATGTCCACGTCCTCGCCGTCGGTCAGTTCGCGGATGCGCTTGCCGAAGCGCTTCCACTCCTTCGGGTCCTGGGTGTGCTCGTCCTTCCAGAACTTGTAGTCCTCGGCGGTGCGGTCGATGATCGCCTCGGCGCCCATCGCGCGGCAGATCTCCGCCTTGGCGGGCGAGGAGACGACACAGATGGGGTTGGCGCCGCCGGCGAGCGCGAACTGGGTGGCGTACGAGCCGAGTCCGCCGCTCGCGCCCCAGATGAGCACGTTGTCGCCCTGCTTCATCTGGGCGCCGTTGCGGGAGACGAGCTGCCGGTAGGCGGTGGAGTTGACCAGGCCGGGGGCGGCGGCCTCCTCCCAGCTGAGGTGGCCCGGCTTGGGCATCAGCTGGTTGGACTTGACGAGGGCGATCTCCGCCAGGCCGCCGAAGTTGGTCTCGAAGCCCCAGATGCGCTGCTCGGGGTCGAGCATCGTGTCGTTGTGGCCGTCGGAGGACTCCAGCTCCACCGAGAGGCAGTGGGCGACGACCTCGTCGCCCGGCCTCCAGGCGTTGACGCCGGGGCCGGTGCGCAGGACCACGCCGGCGAGGTCGGAGCCGATGATGTGGTACGGCAGGTCGTGGCGCCTGGTGAGCTCGGAGAGCTTGCCGTAGCGCTCGAGGAACCCGAAGGTCGACAGCGGCTCGAAGATCGAGGTCCACACCGAGTTGTAGTTGACCGAGGATGCCATGACGGCCACGAGGGCCTCGCCCGGACCGAGCTCGGGCAGAGGCACGTCGTCGACGTGCAGGGACTTGCGGGGGTCCTTGTCGCGGGTGGTGAGACCGGCGAATATCTCCGTCTCGTCCTTGTGCACGGTGACCGCGCGGTACGACTCGGGGAGCGGAAGAGCGGCGAAATCGGCGGACGTTGCCGTCCCCGACTGAATCGCGTCCAGGATGTCCTTCACGGTGTTGCCTCCGGCGAATGGCGTCTTGAGGGCAGACGCTGAGGGTCACGTCGGTGTGCTGCTGGTGTGAGGGGTGCCGTCGGTTCGGCTCAGTGGTGCTCTGGCAGCGCTTTGTGGCGCGGGAGGGTGCCTGTGACGCAGGCGTCCGGGCGCGCTCGTCCGAGAAGGGCTTGCGGGGACAGCCGGCGTGCGCGTTGGTCTCCGCACGCCGGCCGCCCGGACATGAACAACGTATGGCACGGCGTGTCACCTTGCAAGGCACTGGGTGCCAGATATTGCTCTCAGATGAAATCTTTACGTAACAAATGAGCGATGATCGATCAAAGTTGCCGATGGAACGGCCGCAAACGGAAGCGGGCCGGCGGCGGCACTGAGTGCCGCCGCCGGCCCGCGATGATGGGTCCGATCGGGTGAACGGCTAGGAGCGCTCCTTGAGCGCCTGTTCGATGGTGCGCATGACCTCGTCCAGGGGCATGTCGGTCCTGGCGACCGTCACCAGCACCTCGCCCTGGGTGGTCACGGCGGCCGGCGCGGTCCGGGGCGCGGCCCCGCGCCCGGCCCCGATACCCGTGCCGAAGGTCCTCCGTACGATTGCGAAGGCGTGGTCGAGCTGCGTCTCGACGTCTCCCTGTCCTCCGGCCCTGAGCCAGCGCCGCAGGACGTGGTTGTGTGCGGTGACGACCGCGGAGGCGGCGACCTCGGCGAGCAGCGGATCGTCGTTCGCGTCGTCGTCGTGCGCGTGCTCGTCGAAGTGGCCGAGCAGATAGCGGGTGAAGAGCCGCTCGTAGCGGGCGACCGAGGCGATCTCCGCCTCGCGCAGCGTCGGCACCTCGCGCGTCAGCTTGTAGCGCTGGACCGAGATCTCCGGCTGGGCCGCGTACATCCGCATGACTTCCTTGATGCCGCGGCACACGGTGTCCAGTGGATGCTCGTGTGCGGGAGCTGCGTTGAGCACCGCCTCGGCCCGCACGAGGGTGTCGTCGTGGTCCGGGAAGATCGCCTCTTCCTTGGAGCGGAAGTGGCGGAAGAACGTGCGCCGGGCGACCCCGGCGGCCGCCGCGATCTCGTCGACCGTGGTCGCTTCGTAGCCTTTCGTGGCGAACAGCTCCATCGCCGCGGCCGCCAGTTCCCGGCGCATCTTGAGCCGCTGGGCGGCGGCGCGACTGCCCGCGGCGCTCTCGGGCGGGTCGGTCGCGGCTGGTGTACGTGAGGACTTGGCGGGCTGGGACATGACCCGAACGTACTGCATGTCCGCAGGATGATGCGCATGTCCCGGATCACCCCCGCCCCGGGAGGGCGGGGGGGCGCCGGTCGGATCGAGCAGTCCGCCCCAGCCGGCGCCGCCGGGAAGCCGGCCGCCGCGTCGGTCAGCGCTTGGCATATTCGCGGAAGCCGCGGCCGGTCTTACGGCCGAGGCAGCCCGCGGCCACCAGGTGTTCCAGGAGCGGTGCGGGGGCCAGGCCCGGGTCGCGGAACTCCCGGTGCAGGACCTTCTCGATGGCCAGGGAGACGTCCAGGCCGACGACGTCCAGCAGTTCGAACGGCCCCACCGGGTAGCCGCCGCCCAGCTTCATCGCCGCGTCGATGTCGTCGAGGGACGCGTAGTGCTCCTGCACCATCTTGACCGCGTTGTTGAGGTACGGGAACAGCAGGGCGTTCACGATGAACCCGGCGCGGTCGCCGCAGTCGACGGGGTGCTTCCTGACCGACGCGCACACCTCACGGACCGTCGCGTGCACATCGTCCCCGGTCAGCACCGTGCGCACGACCTCGACCAGCTTCATGGCCGGTGCCGGGTTGAAGAAGTGCATGCCGATCACGTCCTGCGGGCGCATGGTGGCCCGGGCGCAGGCGACGACCGGCAGCGAGGAGGTGGTGGTGGCGAGGACGGCACCGGGCTTGCAGACCTTGTCGAACGTGGCGAACAGCTGCTGCTTGACCTCCAGGTCCTCGGCCACGGCCTCCAGCGCCAGGTCGACGTCGGCGAAGTCGTCGTAGGAGCCCGTCGGGCGGATCCGGTCCAGCGCCTGGGCGGCCGCCTCCGTCGTCATCCGGCCCTTGTCGACCGAGCGCGCGAGCGACTTTCCGATCCGGGCCTTCGCGCCCCGGGCCTTCTCCTCGGTGCGGGCGGCGATGACGACCTCGTACCCGGCCTTGGCGAAGACCTCGGCGATACCGGAGGCCATGGTGCCCGATCCGGCGACGCCGACCGAGCGGACGGGCCGGCCGGAGACCGGTCCGGCGTCCTCCGGCGGCGTGGCCGCGTCCCGCACGACGACCGGGCTGCCCGGCGCCTCGTAGGTGTAGAAGCCGCGCCCCGACTTGCGGCCGGTCAGACCCGCCTCGCTGAGCTGCTTGAGGATCGGTGCGGGCGCGTGGAGCCGGTCGTGGGAGGCGGCGTACATGGCCTCCAGGACCGTGCGGGCGGTGTCGATGCCGATCAGGTCCAGCAGGGCGAGCGGCCCCATGGGCAGCCCGCAGCCCAGCCTCATCGCGGCGTCGATGTCCTCGCGCGAGGCGTACTTCGCCTCGTACATCGCGGCGGCCTGGTTGAGGTAGCCGAACAGCAGCCCGTCGGCGACGAAGCCGGGGCGGTCGCCCACGGCGACGGGCTCCTTGCCGAGGTCGAGGGCGAGGTTGGTGACGGCGGTGACGGCGGCGGGGGCGGTCAGCACGGACGAGACCACCTCGACCAGCTTCATGGCCGGTGCCGGGTTGAAGAAGTGCAGTCCGAGGACCCGTTCGGGGCGGGCCGAGTCGGCCGCGAGCCGGGTGACGGAGAGGGCGTTGGTGCCGGTGGCGAGGACGGTGTCCGGGCGCACTATGCCGTCGAGGGCCCGGAGGACCTGCTGCTTGATGTCGTACGACTCCGGCACCACCTCGATGACGAGATCGGCGTCGGCCGCGGCCCGCAGGTCGGTGAAGGTGCGGAAACGGGCCAGGGTGTCGTCGCGCTCCTGCTCGGTCAGGCGTCCCCGGTCCACCGCGCGGGCGGTGGCGGCGTCCAGGGCGGCGACGGCCTTGGTGGCCGCGGCTTCGTCGATGTCGATGCCGACGACCTCGCGGCCGGCCCGGGCCAGCACTTCGGCGATGCCGGTGCCCATGGTGCCGAGGCCGACGACGGCAATGGTCTTGAGCGGGGACAGAGAGGTGTCGGAGAGGGGAGCGGCCATCGCGGACTCCAGAAATGAGGTGACGACTGAGGGGCGGGCCGGGATACGCCGACGGGCGCACACGGCGCGGAGGTTGCGGGTGTCTGCCGGGCTGACGAGCGCACACGCCCGGTGCCGTCCGCAGACGTGCATACGTCCGCCGAACGGTGATCCGACCGGCCCTGTCCCGGAGCCGGGTCGTGCTGAGGTACTCGATGTACCGAACCGACCGGCGCCCCACTGCCTTACGGGGTGGGAGCCCCTTGCGACGGCTGCGTCACCAGGCCGCCGCAAGTCAGTGCGAGTGGGTAACTCGCTCGATTGAGCTTAACCGGCCGGTAACGAGCGCGCCAGTCCCCAGGTTTGTGATGTAGGTCCCCGGGCTCCGCACGGGCCCTTAGTCTCGGCGCCATGAACGAAGCGTTGCGATTGCTCACGGAGCGTTTGCGGGACGAGTCCGGAGGCTCTCCGGAGTGCGAGCGGCTGCTGACGACGGACGATCTTGACGAGCTGGCCGGTGTGCTGGCGGAGCCCGGCCGGCCCCTGTGGGCGCGGGAGGCGGCGGCCTTCCGGCTGGGGGCGGCGGGGGACCGGCGGGCGTTCGAGGCGCTTGTGCTGCTGCTCAACCACCGCGATCCGCAACGCTGCGCGTCCGCCGCGCACGCCCTGGCCCGGCTCGGCGACCCGCGCACCGCCCGGGCCGCGGCCGCCCTCGCCACGAACGAACTCCGAGTCGCCTACGCCCTCCACCCCGTCCGCCTGCTCGTCGAGCTGCGGGCCCCCGAGGCCGTACCCGCGCTGATCACCACGTTGCAGCGCAGACTGCGGCCGCACGATCCCTACCACAGGGTGGCGCTCGCCTGTGTGGAGGGGCTCGGGGCGCTCGGCGACAAACGCGCAGGGCCCGTGCTCAACGAGGCTCTGGCGCACCCGGCGCTCGCGGAGGCGGCCGTACACGCGCTGGCGCGCCTTCCCGGGCCCCGTTGAGCTCTCAGGAGGTCAGGTCCTTCACGTACCGCACCTCGGGCACGGCGACCCCGTCCACGTCGAAGGGCTCCTCGGCGCCGTCCGCGCGGAACCCCGCACGCTCGTAGAACCGCCGGGCGCGGACGTTCTCCTCCAGGACCCAGAGGAACATGCGTGCGTGCATCGGTGCGCACTGCTGCACCGCTTCCTCCAGCAGCGCCCGCCCGATCCCGCTGCCGACGTGCGCGGGATCGATGTAGATCGCGTACAACTCGGAGTCGGAGGTGCGTACTTCGCCGTCGCGGTACGGGCCGTGCGCCGCCCAGCCGACGATCTCGCCGTCCCGCTCGGCCACCAGGTTCACCACGCGGGTGTCACCGCCGTGGAAACGGGCGCGACGTCGCTCGGCGTCCTCGGCGACGCTGAGTGCGTCGAGGTAGGGCTGCGGCATGAGCCCGCGGTAGGCGCTCTGCCAGCCCCGGATGCGGATCTCCGAGACACGGCCGCAGTCGGCCAGGGTCATCAGGCGTATGTGGGGTGATCGGTGGTCCATGGCGGAACCTTAGGCAGGATTGGGCGGGGACGGCTTCCGGATTATCCGCCCACGACCGCGTACGCCTCGATCTCCATGAGGAACTCCGGGCGCACGAGCGCCGCCACCTGCACCGCCGAGGCGGCCGTCAACCGGTCGTCCGGTATGTGCTCGGCGCGGGCCGCGCGGATCGCCGGCATGTGCGCCATGTCCGTGACGAAGAAGGTCAGTTTGACGACGTGGTCGAAGGTCGCCCCGGCGGCGGCCAGACAGCGGCGGAGATTCTCGAAGACCTGCCGGGCCTGTGCCGCCGGGTCGCCCGCGCCGACGAGACGCCCGTCCTCGTCCAGCGCGAGCTGGCCGGAGATCGCGACGAAGCGGCCCGTGCCCATGACGACATGGGTGTAGGCGGTGGCGGGGGCGACCCCGTCGGGGGCGGGAATCCTGGTCGGCTCACTCATGGGTCCATGGTGGACCACGGGTGTGACAGCGCCCCCGACGGGCCGGAGGGGTCGCTCAGCCGCGGGAGCCGAGCAGACCGTGCAGCGTCGCGCCGCGGTCCTCGACCGACGCCGACTTGGTCTTCGCCGGTGTGGGGTCGGGCAGTTTCGGGCACACGGCGTCGATGTCGCCGGTGCCGTGCGGCACGGTGCCCTTGTCCAGATAGGCCACCAGGTACTTGTCCAGGCAGGCGTTGCCGCTCAGCGAGATGCCGTGATTGCCTCCGCCGTCCTCCACCACCAGGCTCGAGCCGCGCAGCAGATGATGGACCGTCACTCCGCCCTGGTACGGGGTGGCGGCGTCGTCGGTCGCCTGGAACAGCAGGGCCGGGGGCAGCGCGTCGTTCGACACGTCGACCGGCCGCAGGGAGGACGTGGGCCAGAAGGCGCACGGTGCGTTGTACCAGGCGTTGCTCCAGACCATGAACGGTGCCTTCGCGTAGGCCGCCCAGTTGTCCTTGCGCCACTGGGCCCAGTCGCGCGGCCAGGAGGCGTCACGGCACTGCACCGCGGCGTAGATGCTGTAGCCGTTGTCCCCGGAGGCGTCGACCGCGCCGAGGGCCTTGTACGCCGCCACGAGAGGGCCGGAGTTCCCGTTGTTCGCATACGCGGCGAACGCCTCCGCGAGCCGGGGCCAGCGGCCGTTGTAGTAGCCGCCGGGGATGTAGGTGTCCTCCAGTTCGGAGGCGCCCACCGTCTTCTGGGCGGGCCGCTTGGCCAGCGCCGACCGCATCGCGTACCACTTGGCCTCGACCAGGGCCGGGTCGGTGCCGAGCCGGTACGTCGCGTCGTGCTCGGCGACCCAGGCGAGGAACGCCCGGTGCCGGTCGTTGAAGGCGTAGTCCTGCTGGATGTTGTCCTCGTACCAGACGCCCGTGGGGTCGACCATGGAGTCGAGCACCAGACGGCGCACCCGCTGCGGGAACAGCTTCGCGTAGACGGCGCCGAGGTAGGTGCCGTACGAGTAGCTGTAGTAGTTGAGCCGCTGGGCACCGAGCGCCTGACGGATCGCGTCCATGTCGCGCACGGCGCTGACCGTGTCGATGAACGGCAGCACGCCCGCGTACTTGGCGGCGCACGCCTTGGCGAACGAGGCGACGCGGGAGAGGTTGGCCCTCTCCAGGGACGGCAGGCGGGGCACCGTGTCCGGGCGGACCGGTTCGAAGTACCCGGGCTTGCAGTTCAGGGCGGGCTTGCTCTTGCCAACGCCCCGCGGATCGAAGCCGATCACGTCGTACTGCGACGCCACCGCCTTGGGCAGCGCGGAGGCGACGAATCCGGCGAGCGTCAGACCGCTTCCGCCGGGCCCGCCCGGGTTGACCAGCAGCGGCCCCTGATAGGTCGGCGCGGTGTGGGGGACCCGGGACAGCGCCAGCGTGATCTGCTGTCCGCGCGGGTTCGCGTAGTCGAGCGGCACCGTCACGGACCCGCACTGGAGCGTCGGGTACTTGGTGGTGCCGCATTTCTTCCAGATGGGCTGCGCCCCTTGTGCGGTGTGCGATGCGCTGGCGTCGGCCGGGACGGCGGTGAGCATCCCGGCCACCACGACGGCGGCGCCGCACAGCACGGCTGCGCGTTGTCTCATGTCAGGCCTCCCAGGACGGATGGGATAGGACCACGAATGCCTGGTCCCTGCCGCATCGTCCCGGATTGCCCGGCAGAAAGAACATGATCGGGCAAGAGTTGACCCGATTGGGCCGCGTGATGCGCTCGCATGCCCCTGAAGCACCGTCAGGAGCCGTGCGGCCGCGCGAGCGTACGGTCGCGTCCCTACGTCCGCCGCGCACGGGTGGGCCGGACGTCAGATGAGCGACAACTGGGTGGGCCCTGGCTGCATCACCGCTTCCGGCGCGAGGGGTTCGGGCTCGGGTCGGCTGATCCTGCGCGGCATCCCGGGGCGCGTCGGTCCGATGCCGTACTCCTGGGCCAGTTCGTGCACCTGGCGGGTGACTCGGCGCTGGTACCACTTCGGCGCGTATGCGCCCTCCGCGTACAGCCGTTCGTAGCGGCGCACGAGGTAGGGGTGGTGCTGTTCGAGCCAGGCCATGAACCACTCGCGTGCTCCCGGGCGCAGATGGAGCACCAGCGGGGTCACCGAGGTCGCCCCGGCGGCGGCGATCGCCCGTACCGTGGCGCGCAGTTGGGCCGGCTCGTCGCCGAGGAACGGAATCACCGGGGCCATCAGGACACCGCAGCCGATGCCCTGATCGGCCAGGGCGCGCACGACGTCCAGCCGGCGCTCCGGTGCCGGGGTGCCCGGTTCGACGGTGCGCCACAACTCGTGGTCGACGAAGCCGACGGAGACGGAGATGCCGACGTCCGTGACCTGTGAGGCCTGTTTCAGCAGGTCGAGGTCGCGCAGGATCAGCGTGCCCTTGGTGAGGATGGAGAACGGATTCGCGTGGTCGCGCAGGGCCGAGATGATGCCGGGCATCAGCCGGTAGCGGCCCTCGGCCCGCTGGTAGCAGTCGACGTTGGTGCCCATCGCGATGTGCTCTCCGTGCCAGCGCCGGGAGCCGAGGTGGGAACGCAGCAACTCCGGTGCGTTGACCTTCACCACGATCTGGGAGTCGAAGCCGAGTCCCGTGTCGAGGTCCAGGTAGCTGTGCGTCTTGCGTGCGAAGCAGTACACGCACGCGTGCGTGCAGCCCCGATAGGGGTTGACCGTCCATTCGAACGGCATACGCGAGGCTCCCGGTACCCGGTTCACGATCGAGCGGGCTCTGACCTCGTGGAAGGTGATGCCGCGGAACTCCGGCGTGTCGAAGGTGCGGGTCGTCACCGCGTCCGCGTCGAACAGTGCGGCGTTGCGGGCCGCGGCGGGGTTCTCGGCCAGATGGTCCCAGCGCATGGGGCGCCTCCTCGGTAGCACTGGACTCAGAATAGAACACCTGTTCCCTTGATCGCGATGTGGATTCGGTTACTCGTTCGATTTTATGGAGAGTCGCGCCTGACCTGCGTCTCCTCGTCCGTCCGGTCTGTGCTCCGAGCGGTGTGCTCGAGAGCCGGGGGGTCGGCGCGTCCGGCGCCGTCACGCCGGCCTGTGGGACATAAAGGATGTATGCGACCCAGCAGAGTGGTGGAGCAACCGAAACCGCCGCAACCCCTGTCCGCGGGGGTGCGCCGACTGACCCTTCAGGCCGGGGACGTGACCCTGTCCTGTCTGCTCGCCGAGCCGCCGGACGGGCGGCCGCGCGCCACCGTGGTCGCCCTGCACGGTGGCGGCATGTCGGCCGGGTACTTCGACGGTCAGGCCCATCCCGACCTGTCCCTGCTCACGCTGGGGGCACGCCTGGGCTTCACGGTGCTCGCCGTGGACCGACCCGGCTACGGACTGTCCGCGGAGCAGCTGCCCGGCGGGCAGACCCTCGCCGAGCAGGCCGACGTGCTGGAGTCGGCCATGGAGCGGTTCGCCGGGCAGCACGCCACGGGAGCCGGCTTCTTCCTGCTGGCGCACTCCTACGGGGGCAAGCTGGCCCTGGTGGCGGCCGCACGCGGGGCCGGTCCGCTCGCCCTGGACGTGTCCGGCTGCGGGCACCGCTACGACCCGGGGGCGGCCGGACTGCTGCGGATGCCGACCAGCGCCGACCGGCACCGCAACTGGGGGCCGCTGCGGCTGTATCCGCCGGACACCTTCCGTTCGATCGGCTCGACGGTGGTACCCATGCCGGAACGTGAGGCGGCCGAAGTCGCCCGCTGGCCGGGGACGTTCGACGAACTCGCGCCGCGGGTGCGGGTCCCGGTCCGGCTGACCTTCGCCGAGCACGAGGCGTGGTGGCGGCACGACGAGAGCGACATCGCCGATCTCACCGCACGCCTGACGGCGGCCCCCGTCGTCCGTGTCGAGCGTCAACCGGACGCGGGCCACAACATCAGCCTGGGCCGGACGGCGCGTGCCTACCACCTGCGCGCCCTCGCCTTCTTCGAGGAACGGCTCGCCCTTCAGGCGGGTTCTCCCAGGCAATGAGCGGTACCGGCCGGGGAGTGCGCCTCCCGGAGCGGATGTCCCGTCAGAAGCCGTGTGCCGGGTGTGATGGGATGGCGCACGCCCCCCATCACACGTACAGGAAGAGGAAAGTCATGGCGCAGGTCGAGGCCACGACGGAGCGGATCATCGCGGCGGACGCCGAGACGGTGTTCGACGCACTCGCCGACTACAGCGGCACCCGCTCGAAGCTGCTCCCCGAGCAGTTCAGCGAGTACGAGGTGCGCGAGGGCGGCGACGGCGAGGGCACCCTCGTGCACTGGAAGCTCCAGGCCACCAGCAAGCGCGTCCGTGACTGCCTTCTGGAGGTGACCGAGCCGACCGAGGGCGAACTCGTCGAAAAGGACCGCAACTCCTCCATGGTCACCACCTGGCGGGTCACCCCGGCCGGCGAGGGCCGGTCCCGTGTCGTCGCGACCAGCACCTGGAAGGGTGCGGGCGGCATCGGCGGCTTCTTCGAGAAGACCTTCGCGCCCAAGGGCCTCGGCCGGATCTACGGCGCGGTGCTCGCCAGGCTGGCCACCGAAGTGGAGAAGTGACACCCGGGAGGGCGCCGGCCGCTCACGGCACGGAGCCGTGGGCGCCGTCATGACTCCCTGCGCGCTCCGGGGCGCGGAACTCGCGTTCCGAGCCTCCGGGGCGCGTTTCCGCGGTCGCCGGGCTGACGTCCGCGCTCACCGTTTCGAGTGGTTTTCCGTGTGACGCGGTTGTACGCCGTAGGGCTTCCGACCGGCGGATACCCGTTCACGACGCACCTCACGGGTGACTCGTCGCGCTTGATCCCAGTTGTTGCGCAATGCGAGAAATGGGCGGCGCAGGCGCGACGAGGGGAGCGGTTAGGTGGGCGGGACGACTGCGGTGCACGTGGACAGCGAACGGGTCGTACGGCCCGTGGTCCCGGACGCGCCCCGTGCTCCGGTCGAGGCATCACCCGTGGGACCCGTGGAGGCGCTCAGCCCTCGCCGGGTGCGGCTGGTGTTCGTCGGGCTCATGCTCGCACTGCTGCTGGCCGCCCTCGACCAGATGATCGTGGCCACCGCCCTCCCGAAGATCGTCGGTGAGCTGCACGGCCTCGACCGGATGTCCTGGGCGATCACCGCGTACCTGCTGACCTCCACCGTGGGGCTGCCGGTCTACGGCAAGTGCGGCGACCTCTTCGGCCGCAAGGGGGTCTTCCAGTTCGCGATCGGCGTCTTCGTCGTCGGCTCGGCACTCGCGGGGCGGGCGCAGAGCATGGATCAGCTGATCGCCTTCCGCGCCGTCCAGGGTGTCGGCGCGGGGGGACTGATGATCGGCGTGCAGGCGATCATGGCCGACATCGTGCCGCCCCGCGAACGCGGCCGCTTCATGGGCATCATCGGTGCGGCCTTCGGTCTCGCGTCCGTGGCCGGGCCCCTTCTCGGCGGCTACTTCACCGACCACCTCTCATGGCGCTGGTGCTTCTACGTCAACGTGCCCTTCGGCCTTGTCACCCTGGCCGTGGTCGCCGTCGTGCTGAGACTGCCGAAACCCACCACGAAGGCCCGTCTCGACATCATCGGCACACTGCTGCTGGCCGCCGCCTCGACCTGTCTGGTGCTGCTGAGCAGCTGGGGCGGGACCGAGTATGCCTGGGGGTCCCGGGTCATCCTGGGTCTGGGCGCCGGTGCGGCCCTCGCGAGCGTCCTCTTCCTGATCACCGAGAGGTTCGCCGTCGAACCCCTCATCCCGCTGCGGCTGTTCCGGGACTCCGTCTTCAACATCACCGCCCTGGTGGGGTTGGTCGTCGGCGTCGCGCTGTTCGGCGCGGCCAGTTATCTGCCCACCTTCCTGCAGATGGTCGACGGGGCGAGCGCCACCGAGTCCGGGCTGCTGATGCTGCCGATGATGGCCGGGATCGTCGGGGCCTCGATCGTCTGCGGCCAACTCATCAGCCGCACCGGCCGCTACAGGGTGTTCCCGCTCCTCGGCAGCGCCCTGGCCGCCGTCGGCATGTGGCTGCTGTCCCTGCTGGAGATCGGCACACCGCGCTGGCAGTACAGCATCTGGATGGCGGTCCTCGGCACCGGCATCGGCATGGTGATGCCGGTGCTGATCCTCGCCGTGCAGAACTCCGTGAGTCCCGCCGACCTCGGCACCGCGACCAGCGCCAACAACTACTTCCGGCAGATCGGCGGCAGTGTCGGTGCCGCCGTCTTCGGCACCCTGTTCGCGGGCCGACTCTCCGACGCGCTGGAGGACCGCCTCACTCCGCGGGCCGGGGCGGGGCTGCCCGATCCCGACTCCATCACCCCGCAGCTCGTCCACGCACTCCCGCCGGCCGTGCGCGACGTGTACATCGCCGCATACGCCGACGCCATGCCGAGGATCTTCCTCTACCTCGTGCCGGTGATCGTCCTCGGCCTGCTCATCGCCTTCTTCCTCAAGGAGAAACCACTGGTGTCCCACAACGCCCCCGCCGACCAGCAGCCCGCGGCCCAGGTCCCGCAGGCACGTTCGCCGTACGCCGCCGGAGTGCCCGTGTGCGGCACGGTCCAGCACCCCGACGGCACCGTCGTGCCGCGCGCCGCGCTCACTCTCATCGACGTCGCGGGAGTGCAGATCGGACGCGGTGCGAGCGGCGAGGACGGCCGGTACGCGCTGTCCACGCCCGGAGCGGGCTCGTACGTCCTGATCGCGGCCGCGGGCGGCCACCAGCCGCAGGCGGTCTCCGTGACCGTCGGGGAGCGCCCGGTCGAACTGGACGTCGTGCTCGGTGGCGCGGGACGGCTCGCGGGCAGTGTGCTCACGGCCGACGGCTCGCCCGTGCGCGATGCCGCGGTCACGCTCACCAACGTGCACGGAGAGGTGGTCGCGAGCACCCGCAGCGGGCGTGAGGGCGGGTACGTCATCAGCGAGCTGGTGGCCGGCGAGTACACCCTCGCCGCCAGCGCGCCCGCGTTCCGCCCGGCCGCGCTGCCCGTCACCGTGCAGGCCTCGCGCGAGACCCGGCAGGACGTCGAACTCGCGGGCGGCGCCGTGCTGCGCGGCACGGTACGGGCGGGAGACGGGCGGCCGGTCGAGGACGCCCGGGTGACCCTGCTGGACGCGGCGGGCAACGTCGTCGACACGATGACGACCGGAGCCGACGGGACGTTCCGTTTTGTCGATCTGTCGTCCGGTGAGTACACGGTGATCGCCGCGGGCTATCCGCCGGTGGCCACGGTGTTGCAGGTCGCCGGGGGCGGTCGCACCGAGCGGGACCTCCAGCTGGGCCACGAGGACTGAGGGCCACGAGGACCGAGGGGCGCGGGCGGCGGGACCGGGCGACGGCGACCGGTCCCGCCGCCCGGTGCCTCCGAGCGCGCCCCGCTCCCGCGCCCCCTCGAACGCGCCCGCGGCGCCCGGCTTCAATTCGCGCAATGCCACACATCGCAACCGGACTGCGCCGTACCGTGGTCGGGCGGTACAGATCTTGCGGACGCGGGGGAGAGAGGGCGCGGGCCATGGACCACGGCGCCGACACGGATGCGGTTCCCGTCCCGCCGGCCGGGGACGAGGCGGCGGAGCACGCCGCACCCGGCCGAATACCCCTGGCCGTGGTCGTGGTGGACCGCGAAGGCCTCGTGTCGCACTGGAGCCGTGGTGCCCGGCGGTTGTTCGGCACGGCCCGGCAGGACGCGGTCGGGCGGCCCGCCGTCGATCTGCTCCCCGTCTCCGGCGCCCTGCCCGAGACCGGCGGGAGAGACGCGTACACGGCGTACGACGGACTCGATCCCGGCCTCGAGGCATCGCTCGACGGGCGGCTGTCCTACCCGGCCGCGGGACGGGCCCGCCTCTTCGTGCCCGAGGGCGGGCGAAGCGCCACGGAGACCCGGCCCGGCGCGGGACGGGACCGAGCGGATGTGCTGTGGTGGGCCTACCCGTTGGTGGGGCCAGGACCCGAACGGCTCTTGGTGCTGGCCGCCGACGCGGACGCGCTGCACCAGGAAGGCGGAGCGGCGGTCGAGTCCATCGCCCCGGGATTCGCCCTGCACACCGAGTTCCCCGGTGCCGAGGAACTCGCCCGCAGACTGCCCGAGATCATGCCCAGCATGAGCGTCGGCGAGAGCGCCCGCATCGTCGCCCAGGTCCTCGAACTGGGCTACCCGGTGCTGGAGTTCAGCAGGCACGACCGGGTGCCCGTCACCCCCGACTGGGGTGTGCCCCGGCGCGCGGAGCGCAGGGCGCGCCGTGCGGAGGCCGCCCGCGTCGCGGCGTCCGGGCGGCCGGTACCGGAGGATCTTCTGCACGACGGCGAGGATCTCGAGTACGTCGCGGTGCGCGAGCGCCTCGAGTTCCTCAACGAGGTCAGCGGGCGAATAGGCACCTCGCTCGATCTGGCGCAGACGATCACCGAGGTCAGCAGGGCCGTCGTGCCCCGCTTCACCGATGTGGCGGGCACGTATCTGAGAGAACAGGTCGTCGCCGGCGAGGGGTTCGCCGAGGGAGTGCCGGACACGACCACCATGTGGCACCGGGTCGCCGTGGAGCACACCGACGAGCCGGGCCGCTGGGACGACGTCGTGCCGGTCGGCGAGGCCATGCCGTTCCCGGCGCACACACCCTTCTTCCAGTGCATGACCACCGGCGAGCCCGTCCTCGTGCCGCGTATCGGCGAGGAACTGGGCCATGCAATCGCCGCGCAGTTCGAGAAGCGCGACATACGCCCCCTCATCACCGGCCGCTCCATGCTGGTCGTGCCGCTCAAGGCACGCCATGTGGTGCTCGGCTTCATGATCCTGCTGCGTCATCCCGAGCGCGCCGAGTTCAACGACATGGACCGGGTGACCGGGGCCGAACTCGCCGCCCGGGCCGGCCTCGTACTCGACAACGCGCGTATGTACACGTACCAGGAGAGCGTCGCCGAGACCCTCCAGGACAGCATGCTGCCCCACATCGCGCCGCACATGGCCGGCTGCGACATCGCCACCCGGTATCTGCCCGGCACCCTGCTCGGACGGGTCGGGGGCGACTGGTTCGACTCGGTGAAGCTCCCCGGTGCCCGTACCGCGCTGGTCGTCGGGGACGTGATGGGTCACGGTCTCAACTCGGCCGCCATGATGGGCCAGTTGCGAACGGCCGTGCAGACCATGGCGGCCCTCGACCTGCCGCCGGCCCAGCTGCTGCGCAATCTCGACGACCTCGCCCAGCGGCTCGGCGACACCTATCTCGCGACCTGTCTGTACGCCGTCTACGACCCGATCGCGAGCGAACTGCACATCGCCAACGCCGGCCACATCCCACCGGTGCTCGTCCGTGCCGTCGACGGACGCAGCGAACTGCTCGAACTGCCGACTGGCGCCCCGATCGGGGTCGGTGGGGTGCCGTTCGAGTCCGCCCGCGTACCGGTGGCCCCCGGTGATCGGCTGGTGATGTGCACCGACGGCCTGGTCGAGGTGCGCGGCGAGGACATCGGGGTCGGCCTCGCCACGCTGTGCGAGTCCGCCGCACACCCCGCCGCCTCCATGGACGACGCCTGCGACACGATCATCCGCGCCCTCAACACCTGCGGCGGCCGCAAGGACGACGTGGCACTGCTGATGGCCCGGCTCAACGGCATAGCCCCGCGGGACGTCGCCGTGTGGGGGTTCGCCGCCGAACCCGCCGAGGCGGGCAGGGCCCGTGCGGTGGTCCGGGAACAGCTCCACGAGTGGCGGCTCGACGGGCTGGCGGACCACGTCGAGCTGCTGGCCGACGAACTCGTCACCAACGCCGTGCGGCACGCCCGCGGCCGGCGCATCCAACTGCGTCTGGTGCGCGGCGACACGCTGCTGTGCGAGGTCGACGACGACGATCCCACCCTGCCCACGCTGCTCGGCGTGGGAGCCGACGACGAGTTCGGACGCGGGCTGCGGGTGGTGAGCACGCTGGCCCGGGAGTGGGGGACCACGCGTACCGGCCCGGGCAAGACGGTGTGGTTCGAACTGACACTGCCACGCCGCTGAGCCGCCGGGGCGGTCTGCCCGGGCGTGGTGCGGGCGGGACCCGAGCGCGCAGACGACTCGAAGGCGCGGTGAAGGAAGGCGCCGCACGCTTGTCCCCGGGCTCCGGGCGCGGTAGACCGATCTCGCCCGTCGTCGCGGCGGGTTGCACGTCGTACCCGGGAGTTGGTCATGAGCGTGACGAGTCGGTACAGACAGGCCTGGGAGGACTTCTGGCGGGAGGCCCCCGACGAACCGGGCGCGGTCTTCTGGGATGCCGAACCGGCCCTGACCGCCGGCGTCCACCTCACCCTGTTCGCACCGCTGCTGGCCGACCCCGCCCTGCCCGTCGTCGACCTCGGCTGCGGCAACGGCACTCAGACGCGTTTCCTGGCGGACCACTTCCGTCATGTCGTCGGCGCCGACCTGTCGCCCTCGGCGCTCGATCACGCCCGCCGTGCCGACCCCGCGGGCCAGGCCGGCTACCGCCTGCTGGACGCCGCCGAGAAGAGCGAGACGGAGACGTTGCACGCCGAACTCGGCGACACCAACGTCTATGTGCGTGGTGTCCTCCACCAGTGCGAGCCCGACGACCGGCAGTCGCTCGTGGACGGCATCGCGACCCTGGTGGGGGAGCGCGGCCGGGTCTTCCTCGTCGAACTCGCCGAAGCGGCCGGACATGTGCTCAAGGGTCTGGCCCGGAGCGCCGAGGGGCCGCCCGCCAAGCTCGCCCCCGTCTTCCGGCACGGCATCGCGCCCGGAGAGGTGGCCGATGCGGCGGTGCCGGAGTATCTGCGCTCGGCCGGTCTCGATGTTCTGGCGAGCGGTGACCTTCCGCTGGTCACCACGGAGCGCTCGGGAGACGGCACACGCATCGAGCTGCCGTCGAAGTGGATCGTCGCGGGTCGGCAGGCCTGAGCCGGGGAGCTGCCGACCGGACACGGCGTCCGGGACAAGGCGGAGGGGCCACGCAGCGCCCACCCCGCCCGCGGGCTTCGTCAGGCCCCCGTCCCCGGTGCCGCCGTCGTGCCCCTGATCTCCAGGGAGGGGGGCCTGAGCACCAGTTCGGCCGGGCGTGCGGGGTCGGTGATGCGGTCGAGCAGGCACTGGGCGGCGCGGCGCCCGACGTCGTGACTGCCGTTGTCCACCGTGGTGAGCCACAGGTGGCGCAGGCGGGAGAGATAGGTGTTGTCGTACCCGACGAGGGAGAGGTCGCGCGGTACCCGGAGTCCGAGCTCCTCGGCGGCGGACAGGGCGCCGACACACGCTATGTCGTTGAACGCGAGGACGGCGGTGGGGCGTTCACGGCCGCCGAGGAGGCGCACCGCGGCCCGGTAGCCGCCCTCCTCCGTCAGATCGCCCTGCTCGACCACGGCCGTGTCCGCGAGACCGTGCTCACGCATGACACCCTCGAAGCCGCGCCGCCGCAGTGCGCCGACCACCCCCTGCCCGGCGATGTGCGCGATCCGGCGGTGCCCGAGGCCGATGAGGTGCTCGGTGGCGAGACGGGCGCCGCGCTCGTCGTCGCCCGCGACGATGTCGACCGACGGCAGCTCCGGCTCGCGGGCGCCCGCGACGACCGTGGGGACACGGGCCGCCGCCGTGCGCAGTGCCTCGGAGGGCGGGAGCGTGCCGACGGCGATCAGTCCGTCGACCCTCAGGTCGGTGAAGGTGCGGGTGAGGTCCTCGCCGAGACGCCGGTTGAGATGCCCGTCGGCCAGCAGGGTGTGCAGACCGGAGTCGTGCAGCAGGGAGTTGAGGCCGTCGAGCAGTTCCACGAACCAGGGGTTGCGCATGTCGTTCAGCAGGACGCCGACGGTGCGGGTGCGCCGTTCGCTGAGGCTGCGCGCGGCGGCGTTGGGGCGGTAGCCCAGTTCCTCGACGGCGGCCAGCACGGCCCGCCGCTTCTCCGGGCGTACCTGGTCGGAGCCGCGCAGCACCAGGGAGACCAGCGACTTGGACACCCCGGCCCGTTCGGCCACATCGCGGATGGTCGGCGGTCTCATTTCTGGACCGTTCCATATGGCTCCTGTGCTTGTCAAAGGCGTTGACAAGTGCAGAGATGGCCACCAGTGTGAGGGAATAGGTTCCTGGACCGGTCCAAAGAAGGGCAGTCATGGTGAGCAGGCTCGGCGTCGCCGTCGTGGGATTCGGCTGGATGGGGCGGGTGCACACCCAGGCCTACGTCCGTGTGCCGCACCACTTCCCGCAGCTGTCCCTGCGGCCCGAACTGGTCGCCGTCGCCGACGACGTGCCCGGTCGCGCCGAGGAGGCCGCCGGCCGCTACGGCTTCGCGACGGCCGTCCGGGACTGGCGCGAGATCGCCGCCGACCCGCGGGTGCATGCGGTGAGCATCGCCGCGCCGAACTTCCTGCACCGCGAGATCGGCGTCGCCATGGCCGAGGCCGGCAAGCACATCTGGATCGAGAAGCCCGTCGGCCTCACCGTCGAGGACGCCCGCGCCGTCGCGGGCGCCGTGACGAAGGCCGGTGTCCGGGGCACGGTGGGCTTCAACTACCGCAATGCGCCGGCCGTCGCCGCCGCTCGCGAGCTGATCGCCTCCGGTGACATCGGCACCGTCACCCATGTGCGCATCCGTCTCCTCAGCGACTACGCGGCACACCCCGAGGGTGCCCTGACCTGGCGTTACGAGCGCGAGCGCGGCGGTGGCGGGGTCCTTGGCGACCTCGCTTCGCACGGGGTGGACCTGGCCCGGTTCCTGGTCGGCGAGATCGAGTCGCTGGCCACGGACACCGCCGTCTTCATTCCCGAACGCGCCCGCCCCACGAGCGCCACCGCGGGCCACACCCGGGCCACCGGTGGGGCCCCGGGACCTGTGGAGAACGAGGACTACGTCAACTGCCTGCTGCGCTTCGCCTCCGGCGCCCGCGGTGTCCTGGAGGCCTGCCGGGTCTCGGTCGGCGAGCAGAACAACTACGGCTTCGAGATCCACGGCACCCGCGGCGCGGTGTTCTGGGACTTCCGGCGCATGGGGGAACTCCGCATCAGCCGCGGCACCACCTATCAGGACCAGCCCGTCAGCACCCTCCACGTCGGGCCGGGCCACGGTGAGTACGCCGCTTTCCAGCCCGGCGCGGCGAACGCGATGGGCTACGACGACCTGAAGGTCATCGAGGCGTACCACTTCCTGCGGTCGGTCGAGGAGGGCACCGCGTACGGTCCGACCCTCGACGACGCCGTGCACAGCGCCGCGGCGCTGGACGCCATGAGCGGTTCGGCCGAGCGGCGCGGGTGGGTCAGTCCGGTGGTGTGAACGGGTGTGTGCGCCCGCTCCGGGAACCGGCCCGGCGGGACGATGACCCGCCGGGCCGCTGCCGGGTTGGCGGGAGCCCCCGTGCGCCCGGCGTCTTCCCGCCCGGCGCACGCTGTCAGGGCCTGACGAGGAGCTGGAAGTCGAAGGCGTAGCGCGAGGCGCGGTAGATGTGGGTGCCGTACTCGACGGCCCGGCCCGTGTCGTCGTAGGCCGTGCGCTGCATGGTGAGCAGGGCGGCGCCCTCCGGTTCGCCCAGTCGCTCGGCCTCCTCGGGTGTGGCGCAGCGGGCGCCGACGGACTGCCTGGCGCTGTGCAGGGTGATGCCGACGCCACGCATCATGCGGTATAGGCCCGTCGCCTCCAGCCTCTCCGTGTCGAGGTCCAGAAGGGCCACCGGCACGTAATTGGACAGATAGGCCATCGGCTGGCCGTGGGCCAGCCGAAGCCGCTCGATATGGCGTACGTCGTCGCCCTCGGCGATGCCCAGAGCGGCGGCGACCTCCGCCGACGCCTGCACCACCTCGTTGCGCACCACCCGTGTCGCGGGCTTCTGCCCGGCGGACTCGAGGTCGTCGTAGAGGCTGCTGAGTTCCAGCGGGCGCTTGACCTGGCTGTGCACGACCTGGGTGCCCACGCCCCGGCGGCGGACCAGCAGCCCCTTGTCCACCAGCGACTGGATGGCCTGGCGGACCGTGGGGCGGGAGAGCCCCAGCCGCCCGGCGAGCTCGATCTCGTTGCCCAGCAGGCTGCCCGGGCCCAGTGCGCCGTGCTCGATCGCCGCCTCGAGCTGCTGGGCCAGCTGGTAGTAGAGCGGGACCGGGCTGCTGCGGTCGAGGGTGAAGTCGAGGGTCGCGGGGCTGGAAGTGCTCACGGGGAGAGGATAGGCGGGGGACTGGTTGACAGGAACCCTTGTCATCACATTGTCCTGACAATAGATCCGGAGGTGGCCGGTGAGGGAGGGTGTACCGCCCTTCCCGCACCGGCCACCGCATGCCTCAGGAGTTGCTCGGGAAGCCGAGGTTGATACCGCCGTCGGCCGGGTCGGGCCACCGTGTGGTGATCACCTTGCCCTGGGTGTAGAAGGCGATGCCGTCGTTGCCGTAGACGTGCAGATCGCCGAAGAGCGAGTTCTTCCAGCCGCCGAAGGAGTGGTAGCCGACGGGCACCGGGATCGGCACGTTGACGCCGACCATGCCCGCCTGGACCTCCAGCTGGAAGCGGCGCGCGGCGCCGCCGTCCCTGGTGAAGATCGCGGTGCCGTTGCCCCAGCGGGAGGCGTTGATCAGCTCGACGGCGGCGTCGTAGGTCTCGGCGCGCACCACGCACAGCACCGGGCCGAAGATCTCGTCCCGGTACGCGTCCGCCGTCACCGGCACCCTGTCCAGCAGCGAGACGCCGATGAAGAAGCCGTCCTCGTGGCCCTGAACCGAGTAGCCCGTGCCGTCGACCACGACCTCGGCCCCCTGATCGGCCGCGCTCGCCACGTACGAGGCCACCTTGTCGCGGTGCTCACGCGTGATGAGAGGGCCCATCTCCGACGCCGGGTCGTCTCCGGGGCCGATGCGCAGGCTCTTCGCCCGCTCGGCGATCCTGCCGACCAGCTCGTCACCGGTGTCTCCGACCGCCACCACGACCGAGACGGCCATGCAGCGCTCGCCGGCCGAACCGTAGGCAGCGTTGATGGCCTGGTCGGCCGCGAAGTCCAGGTCGGCGTCCGGCAGGACCAGCATGTGGTTCTTGGCGCCGCCGAGGGCCTGCACGCGCTTGTCGTGCTCGACCGCCTTGAGCTGGATGTACTTGGCGATCGGGGTGGAGCCGACGAAGGAGACCGCGGCCACGTCCGGGTGCTCGAGGAGCCGGTCGACGGCCACCTTGTCACCCTGCACGATGTTGAAGACCCCGTCCGGCAGGCCCGCCTCGGCCAGCAGCTCGGCGAGCCGGAAGGAGGCGGACGGGTCCTTCTCGCTGGGCTTCAGCACGAAGGTGTTGCCGGTCGCGATGGCCAGCGGGAACATCCACATCGGCACCATCGCGGGGAAGTTGAACGGCGTGATGCCCGCGACCACGCCGAGTGGCTGGCGGATCGAGGCGACGTCCACACGGGTGGAGACCTGGGTGGACAGCTCGCCCTTCAGCTTCTCGGAGATTCCGCAGGCCAGTTCGACGATCTCCATGCCCCGCGCGACCTCGCCGAGAGCGTCCGAGTGCACCTTGCCGTGCTCGGCCGTGATCAGCTCGGCGATCTCGTCGCGGTGCGCGTCCAGCAGTTCGCGGAACTTGAACAGGATCGCCGTGCGCTTGGCGAGCGAGGACTGTCCCCAGCTCTCGAAGGCCGCCCTCGCGGCGGCGACGGCGGCGTCGACCTCGTCCACGGTGGCGAAGGCGATCTGCTTCTCCCGGGCGCCGGTGGCCGGGTTGTAGACGGGACCGAAGCGGTCCGAGGTGCCCTCGACGGGCTTGCCGCCGATCCAGTGGCTGATGGTCTTCATGGTGCGGGGGCCTTTCGTGAGCGGGGGTCAGAGGTGGTGCCGGCGGCCGGCGGTGTGCCGGTCGTACCGCTCGCGGGCGGCCAGGGCGGCCGGGCGGGAGGCGACCTCGGCGACGGGCACGTCCCACCAGGCCTCGGCGCCGGGCGCGGTGGGCGCCGGGTCGGTCTCGACGTAGACACAGGTGGGCCGGTCGGATGCGCGCGCCGCGGCCAGCGCGTCACGCAGTTCCCGCACGGTCTTGGCACGCAGCACGTCCATACCGAGGCTTCCGGCGTTGGCGGCGAGGTCCACCGGCAGCGGGGCCCCGGTGAAGGTCCCGTCGGCGGCGCGGTGGCGATAGGCGGTTCCGAAGCGTTCGCCGCCTGTCTCCTCGGACAGGCCCCCGATGGAGGCGTAGCCGTGGTTCTGGATGAGGACCAGATTGACCGGCAGGCCCTCCTGGACGGCGGTGACGATCTCGGTGGGCATCATCAGATAGGTGCCGTCGCCGACCAGCGACCACACCGGCGTACCCGGCGCGGCCTGCTGGACACCGATCCCGGCCGGGATCTCGTAACCCATGCAGGAGTAGCCGTACTCGAGGTGGTACTGGCGGGGCGAGCGGGCCCGCCACAGCTTGTGCAGGTCGCCGGGGAGCGAGCCGGCCGCGTTGATCACCACGTCGTCGTCGCCCACGACCGAGTCCAGGGCGCCGAGGACCTGGGTCTGGGTCGGTACGGCGTTGTCGTCGTCCGCGCGGAAGGCGGCCTCTACGACCTGTTCCCAGCGCTCCTTGCCCGCACGGTACTCGGCCACGTACGCGTCGCTCACGTGATGGCCGGCAAGGCCGTCGGACAGTGCCTCCAGACCCGACCGTGCGTCGGCCACCAGGGTGCGGCCGGCGAGCTTGTGGGCGTCGAAGGCGGTGATGTTGAGGTTGACGAACCGGACGCCGGGGTTCTGGAACAGCGTGCGGGACGCGGTGGTGAAGTCGCTGTAGCGGGTGCCGACCCCGATGACCAGGTCGGCGGTGCGCGCGAGGTCGTCGCAGACGGCGGTGCCGGTGTGCCCGATGCCGCCGAGGTCGGCCGGGTGGTCGTGGCGCAGCGAACCCTTGCCCGCCTGGGTGGAGGCGACCGGGATGCCGGTGGCGTCCACCAGCGACTTCAGCGCCTCCTCGGCCTCGCTGTGGTGGACGCCGCCGCCTGCCACGATCAACGGCCGTTCGGCCGCGCGGATCGCGCGGACGGCCTCCGTCAGCTCCGTGCGGTCGGGTGCGGGACGGCGCACGTGCCAGACGCGCTCGGCGAAGAACTCCTCCGGCCAGTCGTACCCCTCCGCCTGCACGTCCTGCGGCAGGGCGAGGGTGACCGCGCCGGTCTCGGCCGGGTCGGTCAGCACCCTCATGGCGTTCAGCGCCGACGGGATCAGCATCTCGGGGCGCGTGATCCGGTCGAAGCAGCGGGAGACGGGGCGGAGCGTGTCGTTGACGGACACGTCTGCCTCGACGGGGTGTTCCAGTTGCTGGAGCAGCGGGTCGGCCGGGCGCGCGGCGAAGTAGTCGCCGGGCAGCAGCAGGACCGGGAGACGGTTGATGGTGGCGAGCGCGGCTCCGGTGACCAGGTTGGTGGCGCCGGGCCCGATGGAGGTGGTGACGGCCTGCGTGGAGAGCCGGCCCCGCTGGCGGGCGTAGCCGACGGCGGCGTGCACCATCGCCTGTTCGTTGCGGCCCTGGTGGAAGGGCATGGCCTCCTCGCCGGCCTCGAGCAGCGCCTGGCCGATCCCGGCGACGTTCCCGTGGCCGAAGATGCCCCAGGTGCCGGCGATCAGCCGGTGCCGTACGCCGTCGCGCTCGCTGTACTGCGCGGACAGGAACTGCACCAGTGCCTGGGCGACGGTCAGGCGGCGCACTGACTGGTTCGGGTGGCTCATCGGGACCTCATTCGGACGGCTTCGTACGCGAAGGACTTCACTGGGCGGGGGCGGCGTAGAGCGGGAGGCGGGGGTCGACGGGCTGCTCGGGCCAGGTGTCGCGGATCCATGCGTGGTCGGGGTGGTCGCAGATCAGCCAGGCGCGGTCGGGGTCGGGTCCGGCCATGACGTTCAGGTAGTACATGTCGTGGCCGGGCACGGCCATCGACGGGCCGTGCCAGCCGTCCGGGATGAGGACGACGTCACCGTCACGCACCTCCGCCAGCACGTCCGTCCCCCCGGCGTGACCGGAGGGGGAGACCCGCTGGTAGCCGAGCCCGGGTGTGCCGTCGTGGGCGGCGAACTCGAAGTAGTAGATCTCCTCCAGTTCGGACTCCTCCCCGGGCCGGCGCTCGTCGTGCTTGTGCGGCGGGAAGGAGGACCAGTTGCCGCCCGGTGTGATCACCTCGACGGCGATCAGCCGGTCGCACTCGAACACCCCGGCGGCTCCGAAGTTGTTGACCTGGCGCGAGCAGTTGCCGGTGCCGCGCAGTTCGACCGGGACGGAGGAGGCGGGGCCGTAGCGCGCGGGCAGCCGGCGCTCGCAGCGGGCGCCGGTGAGCGCGAACCGGCCGCCCTCGTGGGTCGTGATCGCCACCTGTGCGTCGCGCGGCACATAGGCGAAGTCGCTGACGCCGCTGAACACGCTCGCGCGGCCGTGCAGCCGGAAGGTGTCGTCACCGACGGCCACGGTGCAGGAGCCCGACAGGGGGAGCACGATCCACTCGCTGTCGCCGGTGTCGAAGGAGTGCCGGCCCTCCGGCGGCAGTTCGAGCACCCGCAGGCTGGAGTAGCCCCATCCGGCGGATTCGGGGGAGACGTCGACGGTGTGGTCGCCGGTGGCGGCCCTGCCCGCGGGAAGGTGGTGCGTGGTGGTCATGATGCCCTTCGTCGTTGCGGTGTCACAGCAGGCCGACCGCGGTGTCGACCGCGGTCTCCACACTGCCCTCGGCGGGATACAGCAGGGATCGGCCGACGACCATGCCCTGCACGGTGGGCAGGCGCAGCGCCTTGCGCCACTTCTCGTACGCACCCTCCTGGTCCTTGCCGACCTCGCCGCCGAGCAGCACGGCGGGCAGGGTGGACGTCTCCAGAGCCTCCGCGGTCTCGTCGGGGTCGTCGGTGACGGGCAGCTTGAGCCAGGTGTAGGCGGAGGTGCCGCCGAGCCCCGAGGCGATGGCTATGGAGCGGGACACGGCCTCGGCGCCCAGGTCGTTGCGCACCCTGCCGTCGATCCTGCGGGACAGGAACGGCTCGACGAACAGCGGCAGCCTCCGCGCGGCCATGTCGTCGACCGCGCGGGCGGCGGACTCCAGGGTGCGCAGGGAGCCGGGGTCCTCGTAGTCGATGCGCAGCAGTAGTTTTCCGGCGTCGAAGCGCAGCCGCTCGATGTCCTCGGGGCGGTGGCCGGTGAAGCGGTCGTCCATCTCGAAGGCGGCGCCCGCGAGTCCGCCGCGGTTCATGGAACCCATGACGACCTTGTCGTCCAGAACGCCGAGGAGCAGGAGGTCCTCCAGGATGTCGGCCGTGGCCAGCACCCCGTCCACACCGGGCCGGGCCAGCGCGACGCACAGGCGCTCCAGCAGATCGGCCCGGTTGGCCATGGCCAACCGGTGGTCTCCGACGCCGAGAGCCCCACGGGCCGGATGGTCGGCGGCCACGATCATGATCCGGCCGCTGTCGCCGATCAGCGGTCTGCGCACCCGGCGTGCCGCGGCCTCGGCGATGGCCTCCGGGTGACGGGCGCGCACCGTGGCGAGGTCGGGGATGCTGATGGTCAAGACAGGCTCCGTTCAGGGGTGGCGGCCGTCGGCCGCGTGCGAGAGGCCTCGGCGGGACGGTCAGTCGCGTGCGAGGAGGCCGGCGACCTCCGGTTCGGTCGGCATCGCGGAGGAGCAGGCGAGACGGGAGGCGACCAGCGCCCCGGCCGCGTTGGCGTGGCGCATGGTCTTCTCCAACGGCCAGCCCGAGAGCAGTCCGTGGCAGAGCGAGCCGCCGAACGCGTCACCGGCGCCGAGTCCGTTGACCACCTCGACGGGTACGGGCGGCACCTCGGCCGTCGTGCCGTCGCGGTGCACGGCGAGCACACCCTTGGGTCCCTGCTTGACGACCGCCAGTTCCACGCCGGCGTCCAGCAGCGCCCGCGCACAGGCCTGCGGTTCGCGTACGCCGGTTGCGATCTCGCATTCGTCGAGGTTGCCGACGGCCACGGTGGCGTGGCGCAGTGCCTGCGCGTAGTAGGGCCGCGCCGAGGCGGGGTCGCTCCAGAACATGGGGCGCCAGTCGAGGTCGAAGACCGTGATGCCGGCCTTGTCCCGGGCCGCGAGGGCGGCGAGCGTGGCCGAACGGCTCGGCTCCTCGCTCAGACCGGTGCCGGTCATCCAGAAGATGCGGGTCGAACGGATGGCGTCGAAGTCCAGTTCGTCGGCGTGGATCTCGAGGTCGGGTGCCTTGGGCCGGCGGTAGAAGTACAGGGGGAAGTCGTCCGGCGGGAAGATCTCGCAGAACGTGATCGGGGTCGGATGGGCCGCCACGGGTGTGACGAACCGGTCGTCCACGCCGAACTCCCCCAGCTGCTGGTGCAGATAGGTCCCGAAGGGGTCGTCGCCGGTCCGGGTGATCACCGCCGTGTTGCGGCCGAGCCGCGCCGCCGCCACCGCCACGTTGGCCGCGGAGCCGCCGAGGAACTTTCCGAAGGATTCGACCTGGGGGAGCGGCACACCGGTCTGCAGCGGGTAGAGATCCACACCTATGCGCCCCATGGTGATGAGATCGAAATGTTCGGCAGGCTCAGGCATGAGCGTCGCTCCTCGTACAGGGATGCGGGGTCGGATGTCCGCAAGGCGGGACATCGGGGCCCGGATGCCTCACAGGTGTAGGCCGCACGGGTTGCCCCTGTCAAGACTTTGTTCTTACATTCGGACCTGCTTCTGAAATGATGTCTTAACAAAGTATTGACAGGCGGGTGTCGCAGGGGTTTGTATCCCGTCCCAGCGAATCCGCCGGTTCACCCGGTACCTACCCGGACATCCCGTCCGGACCCGGGCGGGACATCCCGTCCGGCGTCGTCCCTCCCGTCCCCTTTCCCCCCGGTCGCACAGTGAGGTGCAGGAAAGATGGATCGCACGTTTCACCCCCGCCGTTCCCTCAGGGTCGCCCCGCTCGTCGCGATAGCGGCGGCGTCGGCGCTGCTCGTCGCCGGCTGCTCCAGCAGCTCGGGTGGAAAGAAGGCGGAGGAAAGCAGCTCCGGCGCCGCCGCGGGCAAGGCGGACACACCCCGTATGACGGTCGCGCTGGTCACCCACCAGGCGCCGGGCGACACCTTCTGGGACATCGTCCGCAAGGGCGCCGAGGCGGCCGCCGCCAAGGACAACATCAAGCTCGTCTACTCCGCCGACCCGAACGCCGGCAACCAGGCCAACCTGGTCCAGAACGCGGTCGACCAGAAGGTCGACGGCATCGCGATCACCCTGGCCAAGCCGGACGCGATGAAGGACGTCGTGGGCAAGGCCAAGTCCGCGGGCATCCCGGTCGTGGGCCTCAACTCGGGGGTGAGCGACTGGCAGAAGCTCGGCCTGATGGAGTTCTTCGGGCAGGACGAGAGCGTGGCGGGCGAGGCGCTCGGCAAGAAGCTGAACGAGGTCGGCGCGAAGAGCACCGTCTGCGTGATCCAGGAGCAGGGCAACATCGGGCTCTCCCAGCGCTGCGACGGTGTGAAGAAGACGTTCAGCGGCAAGACCCAGATCCTCTACGTCAACGGCACCGACATGCCGTCGGTGAAGTCGACGATCACGGCAAAGCTCAAGCAGGACAGCTCGGTCGACTACGTCGTCACGCTCGGCGCGCCGTTCGCGCTGACGGCTGTGCAGTCGCTGGCCGACGCGGGCAGCAAGGCGAAGGTCGCCACGTTCGACCTCAACAAGGACCTGACCAGCGCCATCAAGAAGGGCGACATCCAGTTCGCCGTCGACCAGCAGCCCTACCTCCAGGGTTACCTCGCGGTCGACTCCCTGTGGCTGTACAAGAACAACGGCAACTACAGCGGCGGCGGTGAGCAGCCGGTGCTGACCGGCCCGGCCTTCGTCGACAAGTCGAACGTCGACACCATCGCCACCTTCGCCGCGAAGGGCACCAGGTGATGACCATGTCCCAGCAGGCTGCGCCGGCGGTGACCTCACCGCCGGCCTCCGGCCCCAAGGAGCGCGACGGCCGGACGGCACAGCGCTCCCTCGTGCTGCGGCTGCTGGCCCGGCCCGAGGTCGGCGTCTTCCTCGGCGCCGTCGCGGTGTTCGTCTTCTTCTTCGCCATGGCACCCACGTTCCGCTCGGGCAGCGCCATGGCCACCGTCCTCTACCAGTCGTCCACCATCGGGATCATGGCGCTGCCCGTGGCCCTGCTGATGATCGGCGGCGAGTTCGACCTGTCGGCCGGCGTCGCGGTGATCACCTCCGCGCTGACCGCCAGCATGGTGAGCTTCCAACTCACCATGAACGTCTGGGTGGGCGTGATCGTCGCGCTCGTCGTCTCGCTCGCCGTCGGAGCGTTCAACGGGTGGATGATGGTGCGCACCGGGCTGCCCAGCTTCCTGGTCACCCTCGGCACCTTCCTGGGTCTGCAGGGCATCAACCTCGCGGTCACCAAGCTGATCACGGGCAATGTGGCGACCGACGACATCAGCGACATGGACGGCTTCGACCAGGCCAAGGCGGTCTTCTCGTCGTCGTTCACCGTCGGGGGCGTCCAGTTCAAGGTCACCGTCCTGTGGTGGCTGTTCTTCGCGGCCCTGGCGACCTGGGTGCTGCTGCGCACCAAGTACGGCAACTGGATCTTCGCGGTGGGCGGCAACAAGGACAGCGCACGGGCCGTCGGCGTGCCCGTGAAGTTCACCAAGATCTCGCTGTTCATGCTGGTCGGCTTCGGCGCCTGGTTCGTGGGCATGCACCAGCTGTTCGCCTTCAACACCGTGCAGTCGGGTGAGGGCGTCGGCCAGGAGCTGATCTACATCGCCGCCGCGGTGATCGGCGGCTGTCTGCTGACCGGTGGTTACGGCTCCGCGATCGGCCCGGTGTTCGGCGCCTTCATGTTCGGCATGGTGAGCCAGGGCATCGTCTACGCCGGCTGGAACCCCGACTGGTTCAAGGCCTTCCTCGGCGTGATGCTCCTCGGCGCCACGCTCATCAATCTGTGGGTCCAGAAGTCTGCGACCCGGAGGTGACCCCCATGACGACCGCTGACACCGGCAAGAACAACGACCAGGCCACCGCGGCCGACGGGACTCCCGTCGTCGAACTGCGCGGCACGGGCAAGTCGTACGGCAACATCCGCGCCCTGCACGGAGTCGACCTCGCCGTCCACCCCGGCAAGGTCACCTGCGTCCTCGGCGACAACGGCGCCGGCAAGTCCACCCTGATCAAGATCATTTCCGGTCTGCACCAGCACACCGAGGGCGAGTTCCTCGTCGACGGCGAGGCCGTGCGCTTCAGCACCCCGCGCGAGGCCCTGGACCGGGGCATCGCCACCGTCTACCAGGACCTGGCCACCGTGCCGCTCATGCCGGTCTGGCGCAACTTCTTCCTCGGCTCCGAGATGACGAAGGGCCCCTGGCCGGTCCGCCGTCTCGACATCGCCCGGATGAAAAAGACCGCGGACGAAGAGCTGCGGAACATGGGGATCGTGCTGGACGACCTCGAACAGCCCATCGGGACGCTGTCCGGCGGCCAGCGCCAGTGCGTCGCCATCGCACGCGCCGTCTACTTCGGTGCTCGTGTCCTGATCCTCGACGAGCCCACGGCCGCGCTCGGGGTCAAGCAGTCCGGTGTCGTCCTGAAGTACATCGCCGCCGCCCGCGACCGCGGCCTCGGCGTCATCTTCATCACCCACAACCCCCACCACGCATACATGGTCGGCGACCACTTCAACGTACTGCGCCTCGGCACCCTTGAACTCAGCGCCGACCGCAGCGAGGTCAGCCTAGAGGAGCTGACCAACCACATGGCAGGCGGCGCCGAACTCGCCGCCCTCAAGCACGAGTTGGCGCAGGTCCGCGGCGTCGACGTCGAGGAGCTCCCCGAAGCGAAGGACCTCCAGGCACCCATGGCGGCATCCTCCGAAGGGAATTCCTGACATGACGCAAGCCCTGGACCGCATCCGGGTCGGCTCGGCACCCGACTCCTGGGGCGTCTGGTTCCCCGACGACCCGCAGCAGGTGCCCTGGGAACGCTTCCTGGACGAGGTCGCCGACGCCGGGTACTCCTGGATCGAGCTCGGCCCGTACGGCTACCTGCCGACCGACCCGGCACGTCTGACGGACGAGGTGGCCAAGCGGGACCTGAAGGTGTCGGCCGGCACGGTCTTCACCTCCCTGCACCGCGGACCGTCCGTGTGGGAGTCCACCTGGAAGCACGTCGGCCAGGTCGCCGCGCTCACCCAGGCGATGGGCGCGAAACACCTCGTGGTCATCCCCTCCTTCTGGCGGGACGACAAGACCGCCGAGATCATCGAGCCGTCGGAGCTCACCACCGAGCAGTGGGCACACCTCACCAAGGGCATGGAACGGCTCGGTCACGAGGTCAAGGAGACCTTCGGCCTGGACATCGTCGTGCACCCGCACGCCGACACCCACATCGACACCGAGGCCCACGTCGAGCGCTTCCTCGACTCGACCGACTCCGACCTCGTCAACCTCTGCCTGGACACCGGGCACTACGCCTACTGCGGCGGCGACAGCGTCAAGCTCATCGAGACCTACGGCGAGCGCATCGGCTATCTGCACCTCAAGCAGGTGGACCCGGAGATCCTCGCCGACGTCGTCTCGAACGGAGTGCCCTTCGGCCCCGCCGTCCAGCGCGGAGTGATGTGCGAGCCCCCCGCGGGCGTTCCGGCGCTCGAGCCCGTCCTCGCCGCCGCCCAGGGACTCGGCGTCGACCTCTTCGCCATCGTCGAGCAGGACATGTACCCCTGCGCGCCGGACAAGCCGCTGCCCATCGCCGTACGCACCCGCGCGTTCCTCCGCTCCTGCGGCGCCTGATCACCCCCGAAGGGACGAACGACCACCATGACCCAGCGTGGAACGCTCGGAGTCGCCGTCATCGGTACCGGGCGGATGGGCGCCGACCATGTGCGCCGCATCAGCGAGGTGATCAGCGGGGCCCGGGTGGCCGCCGTCGTGGACGTGGACGCGGAACGCGCCAAGAACGTCGCGGCGGGCGTCGAGGGCTGCACGGCCTACACCGAACCGGCCGCGGCGATGGCCGCCGCCGACGTCGACGCGGTACTGATCGCCTCTCCCGGCCCCGCGCACGAGTCGGCGCTGCTCGCCGCCTTCGAACGCGACCTGCCCGTCCTGTGCGAGAAGCCGCTCACCCCCGACGCGGCCTCCGCGCTCAGAGTCCTCGAGGCCGAGCAACGGCTTGGCCACCGCCGGGTCCAGGTGGGCTTCATGCGGCGCTACGACGCCGAGTACGTGAAGCTCAAGGCGCTGCTGGACAGCGGACAGCTGGGCCGCCCGCTCATGCTGCACAACCGGCACCGCAACGCGTCGAGCCCGCCCGGCTTCACGGACGCGATGCTCATCAACGACTCCGTCGTGCACGAGATGGACGTCACGCGCTGGCTGCTCGGGCAGGAGATCACGGCGGTGACGGTGCTGCGCCCGACACCCTCGGACGTCGCTCCGGAGGGCCTCGCCGACCCGCAGTTCGTCGTCCTGGAGACCGACGGCGGCGCCCTCGTCGACGTCGAGATCTTCGTCAACTGCGGCTTCGGCTACCAGGTGCAGGCCGAGGCGGTCTGCGAGCGCGGCACCGCCCGGATCGGGGACGGGCACGCCATGGTCACCAACGCGGCGGGGCGCTGGGGCGGGACCATCGCCCAGGACTTCGTGGAGCGCTTCGAGGAGGCGTACGACCGCGAGGTGCAGGCCTGGGTCGACGCCACCCGGCGCGGTGAGGTGACCGGGCCCGGCGTCTGGGACGGTTACGCCGCGGCGGCGGTCTGCGAGGCGGGGGTGCGCGCCCAGACGGAGGGGCGCCGCACGGAGGTCGAACTGATCGAGCGCCCTGCGCTGTACCGCTGAGACGTGCGTCGTGCGCGGCCGGTCGCGGACCGGTCGTGCACGACGTCCCCCGAGGCATCGCGGCAGACGGGCGGCGGTGGCGGGACACTTTTCCACAGGGCTGGGCGCGCGTCGTCGCGAGCGCGTAAGTTGCCTGGCATGAAGATCCTCATCAGCGCCGACATGGAGGGCGCCACCGGTGTGACCTGGCCGGCCGACGTGCTGCCCGGGACGCCGCAGTGGGAGCGATGCCGGTCGATGTTCACCTCGGACGTGAACGCCGCCGTGCTCGGCTTCCTCGACGGCGGCGCCGACGAGGTGCTGATCAACGAGGCCCACTGGAGCATGCGCAATCTGCTCCTCGAGCGGCTGGACGAGCGGGCGCAGATGCTCACCGGCCGGCACAAGTCCCTGTCCATGGTGGAGGGCGTGCAGCACGGGGACGTGGACGGCGTCGCGTTCATCGGCTACCACGCGGGCGCCGGCACGGAGGGTGTACTGGCGCACACCTACCTCGCGAACTCGATCACCGGGGTCTGGCTGAACGGCGTCCGCGCCAGCGAGGGCCTGCTGAACGCGCACGTGGTCGCCGAGTACGGGGTGCCGGTCGTCCTCGTCACCGGCGACGACGTCGCCTGCGAGGACGCACTCGGATACGCGCCGGAGGCGCTCAAGGTCGCCGTGAAGGACCATGTCTCGCGGTACGCGGCCGTGTGCCGCACCCCGGCCAGGACCGCCGCCGACATCCGCGCGGCCGCCAAGGAGGCGACCCTGCTGGCGGTGCGTCACGATCCGGTGAGAGGCGGGCCGTTCACCGTGACACTGGAGTTCGACGCGGAGCATCTGGCCATGGCCGCCACCGTCGTGCCGGGCGTGGACCGCGTCGGCGAGCGAAAGGTGGCGTACACGAGCGAGACCATGTACGAGGGGATCCGGACCTTCAAGGCGGTCACCACGATCGTCTCGGCCGCGGTGGAGGAGCAGTATGGCTGACGAGCAGGCACTCGAGGAGGTCGTGCGCTTCACGTCCGACCTCATCCGCATCGACACCACGAACCGCGGTGGCGGCGACTGCCGGGAGCGGCCCGCCGCCGAGTACGCGGCGGCGTCGCTGGCCGAGGCGGGCCTGGAACCCACCCTGCTGGAGCGCACCGAGGGCCGGACGAACGTCGTCGCCCGTATCGAGGGCACCGATCCCTCGGCAGACGCCCTTCTCGTGCACGGCCATCTCGACGTGGTGCCGGCGGAGGCCGCCGACTGGAGCGTGCACCCGTTCTCCGGCGAGGTCCGCGACGGCGTCGTCTGGGGCCGGGGCGCGGTCGACATGAAGAACATGGACGCGATGATCCTGGCGGTCGTGCGCTCATGGGCGCGCTCGGGCGTACGCCCGCGCCGCGACCTCGTCATCGCCTTCACCGCCGACGAGGAGGCGAGCGCCCAGGACGGCTCCGGCTTCCTCGCGGACCGGCACGCCGACCTCTTCGAAGGATGCACCGAGGGGCTCAGCGAGTCGGGCGCGTTCACCTTCCACGACGGCGCCGGGCGGCAGATCTATCCGATCGCCGCGGGTGAGCGGGGCACCGGCTGGCTCAAGCTCACCGCCCACGGCCGCGCCGGTCACGGCTCCAAGATCAACCGTGACAACGCGGTCACCCGGCTCTCCGCGGCCGTCGCGCGCATCGGCGCGCACGAGTGGCCCCTCAGACTGACACCGACGGCGCGCGCGGCGCTCGTCGAACTCGCCGCCCTGTACGGCCTCGACGCCGACCTGGACGATGTGGACGGCCTGCTGGACAAGCTCGGGCCGGCCGCCGCTCTGGTGGCGCCGACCGTCCGCAACAGCGCCAACCCGACCATGCTCGACGCCGGATACAAGGTCAATGTGATCCCGGGAGAGGCCGTCGCCCATGTCGACGGACGCTATCTCCCGGGCGGCGAGGACGAGTTCCGCACGACCCTCGACGAGCTCACCGGCCCCGACGTGGACTGGGAGTTCCACCATCACGAGGTGGCACTCCAGGCACCGTTGGACTCACCGACGTACGCCCGGATGCGCGCCGCGGTGGAGGAGTTCGCGCCCGAGGGGCACGTGGTGCCGTACTGCATGTCCGGCGGCACGGACGCCAAGCAGTTCTCGCGCCTCGGCATCACCGGCTACGGGTTCGCGCCGCTGAAGCTTCCCGAGGGCTTCGACTACCAGGCGCTGTTCCACGGAGTCGACGAGCGCGTGCCGGTCGAGGCGCTGCGCTTCGGCGTCCGGGTCCTGGACCGCTTTCTGCGCACGGCATGAGGGACGTGGGGGAGAAGACGATGAGCGAAACGGGGGAGACGACGATGCGGACACTGCCGTACGGGGCCTGGCCCTCGGCCATCGACGCGGCGCTCGCCGCCGCGCACGACGGACAGCCCGAGGCCGTGGACTTCGTGGGCGAGGAGGCGTGGTGGACCGAGCCGCGCCCGGCCGAGGGCGGACGCCGCACACTCGTGCGCCGCACGGCGGACGGCACGCAGGAGTCGGTGCTCCCCCCTCCGTGGAACGTGCGCAGCCGGGTCATGGAGTACGGCGGCCGGCCCTGGGCCGCGGTATCGGGTCCGGACGGGCCACTGGTGGTGTTCGTGAACTTCGCCGACCAGCGGCTGTACGCGTACGAGCCCACGGCAGGCGGTGCCGAGCCGCGCCCGCTCAGCCCCCTGTCACCGGTGGGCGGCGGACTGCGCTGGGTCGACCCGCGGCTGCATCCGGAACGCGGTGAAGTCTGGTGCGTCCTCGAGGAGTTCACCGGTGACGGGCCGACGGACGTACGGCGGGTGGCCGTCGCGGTGCCGCTGGACGGTTCGGCGGCCAGGGACCGGGACGCCGTGCGTGAACTCACCGACGCTCACCACCGTTTCGTCACCGGGCCCCGGCTCTCGCCGGACGGCCGGCGCGCGGCCTGGCTCGCCTGGGACCATCCGCGCATGCCGTGGGACGGCACCGAGCTGATCGTCGCCGAGGTGGCCGAGGACGGGACCCTGCGCAAGCCGCACACCGTCGCCGGAGGCCCCGAGGAGTCGATCGCCCAGGCCGAGTGGGCGCCCGACGGCTCCCTGCTGTACGCCAGTGACCGCACCGGCTGGTGGAATCTGTACCGCGACGGCGAGCCGCTGTGCCCCCGCGAGGAGGAGTTCGCAGGGCCGTTGTGGAAGGTCGGGCAACGCTGGTTCGCCCCGCTGGAGAACGGGCTGATCGCCGTCGTGCACGGCCGCGGCGCCGGCCGGCTGGGCATCCTCGACCCGGAGAGCGGCGAAGTGGTCGACGCGGCCGGGCCGTGGACCGAGTTCGCCGCCACGCTCGCCGTGCACGGCAGCCGCGTCGTCGCCGTCGGTGCCAGTCCGCGCAGCTTCCCCGAGGTCGTCGAGCTGGACCTGCCGGCGCAGGACCGTACGGACGCGCGTCCTGGTGCCCCCACCGGTCCTCCCCGGGTCATCGGCGCGGCCCACCGGGACCCGGTGGATCCCGCCCACTACCCGGAACCGCAGATCCGCACCTTCGCCGGCCCGGGCGGCCGCGAGATCCACGCCCACATCTATCCGCCGCACCACCCCGGCCACATCGCGCCCGCCGACGAGCTGCCGCCGTACGTGGTGTGGGCACACGGCGGTCCGACCGGTCGTGCGTCACTCGTCCTCGATCTGGAGATCGCCTACTTCACTTCGCGTGGCATCGGCGTCGCCGAGGTCAACTACGGCGGCTCCACCGGATACGGCCGGGAGTACCGCAACCGTCTGCGCGAACAGTGGGGCGTCGTCGACGTCGAGGACTGCGCCGCCGTCGCACTCGCCCTCGCCGACGAGGGCACCGCGGACCGTGACCGGCTCGCCGTGCGCGGTGGCAGCGCGGGCGGCTGGACCACGGCCGTCTCCCTGACCACGACGGACGTCTACGCCTGCGGCACGATCATCTACCCCGTCCTCGACCTGGTGAACTGGGGCAGCGGGGGGACCCACGACTTCGAGTCGCGGTATCTGGACTCGCTCGTCGGGCCGTACGCGCAGGTACCCGCCCGCTACGCCGAACGGTCGCCGCTCGAGCACGCCGACCGGATCACCGCGCCCTTCCTGCTGCTTCAGGGACTGGACGACGCCATCTGCCCGCCCGTGCAGTGCGAGCGGTTCCTGGACCGGCTCGCGGGACGGTCGGTCCCGCACGCCTACATCGCCTTCGAGGGCGAGGGGCACGGCTTCCGGCGGGCCGAGACCATGGTGCGCGCCCTGGAGGCCGAGCTGTCGCTGTACGCACAGGTCTTCGGACTGAACCCACCCGGCATTCCCCTTCTGGAGCTCACCACGTGACCCCTCTCGTACGACCGCCCAGACTCGGCCCCGGTGCCCGTGTGGCCGTCGTCGCACCGAGCGGGCCGGTGCGCGAGGAGCGGCTCGCCGCCGGGCTGGACATCCTGCGCGCCTGGGAACTGGACCCCGTCGTGGCCCCTCACGTGCTCGACCGGCACCCCGACTTCCCCTATCTCGCGGGCACGGACGCCGACCGGGCCGCCGACTTCCAGGCCGCATGGTGCGATCCGGACGTGTCCGCGGTGCTGTGCGCCCGCGGCGGGTACGGGGCTCAGCGGATGGTCGAGCTGCTCGACTGGGACGCGCTGCGCGCCGCCGGCCCCAAGGTGCTGGTCGGCTTCAGCGACATCACCGCACTGCACGAGGCGTGTGCGTCCCGGCTCGGCCTGGTGACCCTGCACGGGCCGATGGCGTCCGCCGTGGACTTCATCAAGAACACACGGGCGCAGGACCACCTGCGTGCGACGCTGTTCGAGCCGGAGAGCGTGCGGACCATCGCGTCGCCGGGCTCCGCGCTTGTGCCCGGCCGCGCTCGCGGCGTCACCCTGGGCGGCTGTCTGAGCATGCTCGCCTCCGAACTGGGAACCCCCGGCGCCCGGTCCGGGGCCCGGGGCGGGCTGCTGCTGATCGAGGACGTGGCCGAGGAGGCGTACCGCATCGACCGGATCCTCACCCAGCTGCTGCGCTCCGGCTGGCTGGACGGGGTCGCCGGGATCGCACTCGGGTCGTGGGAGCGCTGCGGGCCGTACGAACTGCTGCGCACGGTACTGGTCGACCGGCTCGGCGGTCTCGGCGTGCCGGTCGTGGAGGAGTTCGGGTTCGGTCATGGTGAGGGCGCGCTGACGATTCCGTTCGGCGTCGGCGCCGAGCTGGACGCGGAGGCGGGGACGCTGACCCTGGACGTGCCGGCCCTGGCATAGCGGGGGCGCGACCGAAGCGTGCGCTCCGGGAACGGTCACCCGTCCGGCCCATCGGCCGGCGCCGCCGTCCACCCGGTTCGTCCTGCCTCGCAGGCCTTTGCCGGCGCCGGTCCGGCCCTGCCGTGTACCGGAGCCCGCCGCGGCCGACCCCGCTTCGCATAGGGTGTCGAGGTGCCTGACACCCCTGGATATCTCGCCGAAGGCCCCCGCGTGGGCATACGTCACTTCGCCCAGGAGGACGCCGCCGAGTTCACCGCCCGGGCCCGGGAGAGCAAGGACCACCACCATCCGTGGCTGTTCCTGCCGACCAGCGCCCAGGCGTACGCCGCCTACGCGGGGCGGCTGATCGAGGACCCGACAAGAGCGGGGTTCCTGGTCTGCGAGAGGGACAACGGGAGCATCGCCGGGTTCATCAACATCAACAACATCGTCGAAGGCGGCTTCCTGAGCGGGGCCCTCGGGTACGGCGTCTTCGCGCACGCCGCAGGACGCGGGCTGATGACGGAGGCCCTGGACCTCGTGGTGGGCCACGCCTTCGGACCCATGGGGCTGCACCGACTGGAGATCAACGTCCAGCCCGGCAACACCGCCTCGATCGCCCTGGCCCGGCGCAGCGGATTCCGTCTCGAGGGCTTCTCACCCGACATGCTCTACATCGACGGGGCGTGGCGCGACCACGAACGCTGGGCGATCACGGCCGAGATGGTCGCTTCCCGGCGTTCGGCGCACGACGCCGGATGAGCCCTCTGCGCCTGGCGGGCGCCGTTGTGTCCGCCTTTGCGGAATCCTGACCGGCAGGGCCTCTGGTCGGCTCGCCGGAGGGCGGGTTCCATGGAGATCGTGACGACGATACGACGGGACACAATGACGGTGCCCGCCGCGGCACTGGGAGCGGACAACCCGCTGCCCCCGCTGCGGCCCCTCGACGAGGTGCACCGCATCGAGGACCGCGACAGGGAGGACCTGCCGCGCGACATGGCCCGGCAGATCGGCTGGGAGCCGCTGCACAGTCTGCTGCCCGTGCGGGTGAGGGACGGTTACGGCAGATCGCGCGCACCCATGGACATCGACACCGTCGTGATCGAGAACGACAGGCTGCGCGCCACCGTCCTGCCCGGCCTCGGTGGGCGGATAGCCTCGCTGTTCCACAAGCCGACGGGCCGTGAACTCCTCTACCGCAACCCGGTGTTCCAGCCCGCCTGTTTCGCGCTCAACGGTGCCTGGTTCTCCGGCGGCATCGAGTGGAACATCGGTGCCACGGGCCACACCACCCTTTCCTGCTCTCCTCTGCACGCGGCCCGTGTCACCGCGCCCGACGGCGGGGAGATGCTGCGCCTGTGGGAGTGGGAGCGCCTGCGCGACCTGCCGTTCCAGGTGGACCTCTGGCTGCCGGAGGGCTCCGACTTCCTGTACGTCGGCGTCCGGATCCGCAATCCGCACGAGAGGCCGGCGCCGACCTACTGGTGGTCCAACATCGCGGTGCCCGAGGAGTGCCGGGTGCTCGCCCCCGCCGAGGAGGCCTATCGCTTCGGCTACGAACGCCGGCTGCACCGGGTGCCGGTGCCGACGTACGACGGTGCCGACCGCACCTACCCCATGAACGGCGCCCATCCCGCCGACTACTTCTACGACGTGCCCGACGGGCGGCGCCGCTGGATCGCCGCGCTCGACGAGGACCGGCGCGGACTGGTGCAGACGTCGACCGATGTGCTGCGCGGCAGAAAGCTCTTCGTGTGGGGCACGGGCACCGGCGGGCGCCGCTGGCAGTCGTGGCTCACCCAACCGGGCACGGGCGGCTACTGCGAGATCCAGGCCGGTCTCGCCCGCACCCAGTTGGAGCATGTACGGCTGGAGCCGGCGAGCGAGGTGTCGTGGCTGGAGGCGTACGGGCCGCTCGAGGCCGAGCGGGAGGGGGATTGGACCACCGTGGTGAGCGGGGCCGAGGCCCGGCTCGACGGGGCCCTGCCGCGTCCGGTGGTCGACGCCGCGTACGAGGCGTGGCTGCCGTACGCGGACGCGGACCCCGGCGAGACGCTCGCCGTCGGCTCTGGCTGGGGCGCGCTCGAACTGCTGCGGTCCGGCGGCAAGCTGCCGGGCACGCCGTTCGAGGAGACGACGCTCGGCGAAGCGCAGGCGCCGTGGCGGGAGTTGCTGCTCACCGGCTCCCTTCCCGAGCCGCGTCGGGTGGCGCCGCCCGGTGAGACTCTGGTGGCACCGCACTGGCGGGACATGCTGGAGACCGCGCCGGCCCGGCCGCTGACGGAGTATCACCTGGGGGTGGCCCAGTGGCATGCGGGCGATCGGGCCCAGGCGGTGCGCAGTTGGGAGCGGGCCCTCGAACTGGCTCCTTCTCTGTGGCCGTTGCTGCGCTGTCTCGCCGTTGCCGACCAGGAGGCCGGTAACCGGGAACGCTCGGCCGACCGGTACGCCGAAGCCTTCGACGATCTGTGCCGGGAGCGCCGCGACGACGGGGAGAGCTGGACGGCCGCCACGGCGGCGCTCGGCCGCGAGGCGCTCGAGACCCTGCTGGCCGTGCACCGCGTGGCAGCGGCACGCGCGGTGTGGAACCGTCTGCATCCCGCGACGCGCGAGCGCGGGCGGTTCCGGCTGCTCGGTGCCCGGCTGCTGCTCGCGGAGGGCGACCGGGCGGGCGCCCGGTCCGTCTTCGACGCCGGGTTCGAGGTCGCGGACCTCCGGGAGGGCGCCGAGACCATCGGTGAGCTGTGGGCCGAGCTCACCGACGAGCCGCTGCCCGCCCGGTACGACTTCCGGATGCGTCCCGGCGACCCCGGAGCCGCAGGCCCGCAGTGACGTGGGGTGCCGCCGGCCGTCAGTCGGCCGGCCGGCGGTCCGCGTACTCGTACACCGAACCGTCCGGGTGCACGGCGATCAGGTTGCGGCCGACGGGCGTGGCCACCGGCCCCGCCAGGACGCGGGCGCCCGAGCCGGTCAGGACCCGGTGCGCCTCGTCGACGTCCTCCACCGCGATCGTCGCCGAGACCTTGCGCAGGATCTCGAGTTCGGACTCGGGTCCGCTCATCAGCAGGAAGCAGCCGATCGCGGCCACCGAGACTCCGCCGCGCTCGAAACGGAGGGCGGGACCGCCCGCCAGTCTCTCGTAGAACGGGACCGAAGCCTCCAGGTCGTCGACGCAGATCCGCAGCGTGGCTCCCAGAATCTCCATGTGCACGAGCCTAGTTGGGCCCGGGCGGGGAGGAGATCGTTTCGGACGGATCGCGGGCCTCCCGGCCGGCGGGCACGGGCGGTGCGAGGCCGGGTGCGCGGCGTTACCCGGTGCCGGGTCCGGGTACCCGGCGGGCATGAATCGATTGGATCATCTGGAACATCTGGACAAGGACCTGGTCGACGAGCTGGCGCAGGTGGCCCGTGAGGCCGTACGCGACGAACTGCGCGAGCAGACGCGCAAGCAGCGTCGTACGGCCGCGCTGTACGCCGCCTCCGGCGCCGTCGGTCTGTACGCGGGTGCCGCGCTGGCACTCGCCCTCGGCCTGGTGCTCGCGCTGGGTCTGCCCGGCTGGGCCGCAGCGCTGATCATGGCGGCGGTGCTCGGTGTCGCGGCCTATCTGCTGCGCGGGGCGGCCCGTTCCGGCAGCGGCCACGGCACGATGGCCTCGCCGGGCGACGGCGCGGCCATCGGAGGTACGGCCCCCTCCGCGCCGCCGAGCGGGCGCGGGATGCCCTACCCGCCGACGCCCCCCACCGCGCCCGGCGTTCCGGGTGCGGGTGTCCCCGAGCCGGGAACCGGGGGTCCCGGACCGGATCCCGAGGCGCCGCATCACCGAGCGCGGTGAGCGACGGCGGCAGCCCCGTCGGACGCCCCACCAAGGATCGCGGGGCGCGCGTGGTGACCGGCCGCCGGTCGGCCCGGACCACGCCGCCCCCGTCCCCGTCGCCCTCGGCGACCGGGACGCGAAGGGGGTCCGACCCCGGGAGGCGTGTTCCGGCGCCCAGGGGTCCACGGAGGCCGGAACCGCCCGTCGGGGCCGCCCTCGCCCGGTGCCGTCCGATCCACGGGACCGGACCGCACCGGTGAGGAAGCACCCCCATGGAGAACAGCCGGACCCCGTCACGGGTCCCTTCGCACGGGCATCGCGCCGGTACCCGGCCGGACCATGACGGCGGCGGGTGCGAATCGCCCGTTCCACGGCGTTTGGGCGCCCGGACCAGGGGGACGCGGAAGGTCTCGCAAGGGCGGCATCCGTGCGCCCGCCAGCCATACGCAGACGTACGCGCGACCACGCCGGAGGCGAATCGTGAGTCGACCCCGCATCCTGATCGTCGGTGCCGGATTCGCCGGCTACCGGACGGCCCGCACCCTGTCGCGACTGACCCGGGACAGGGCCGACATCACCCTGCTCAACCCGACCGACTACTTTCTGTATCTCCCGCTGCTGCCCCAGGTCGCCGCGGGCATCCTGGAACCCCGGCGCGTCACGGTCTCCCTCTCGGGCACCCTGCGCCATGTGCGGCTGGTGCTGGGCGAGGCCGACGGCATCGATCTCGACGCGCGCACCGTGCACTACACCGGCCCCGAGGGCCAGGGCGGCACACTCGGCTACGACCGGCTGGTGCTGGCCGTCGGCAGCGTCAACAAGCTCCTGCCCATCCCCGGCGTCGCCGAGTACGCGCACGGCTTCCGCGGGCTGCCCGAAGCGCTGTATCTGCGGGACCACGTGACCCGCCAGATCGAACTGGCAGCCGCGGCCGAGGACTCCGAGAGCTGCTCCGAACGCTGCACCTTCGTGGTGGTCGGCGCCGGCTACACCGGTACCGAGGTCGCCGCGCAGGGCCAACTGCTCACCGACGCGCTCGTGCGCGAGCAATCGCTGCGCCAGGGCATGAGGCCGCGCTGGCTGCTGCTCGACGTCGCGCCGCGTGTGATGCCGGAGATGGACGAGCGGTTCTCCCGCACCGCGGACCGTGTGCTGCGGCGACGCGGCGTCGACGTGCGGATGGGCACCTCCGTGAAGGAGGCGACGCACGACGGAGTCCTGCTGACCGACGGGGAGTTCGTCGCGACCCGCACGCTGGTGTGGTGCGTCGGCGTACGCCCCGATCCACTCGTCGAGAGCATCGACCGCCCCCTGGAGCGCGGACGGCTGCTCGTCGATCCGTATCTCCAGGTACCGGGCCATCCCGAGGTGTTCGCCTGCGGGGACGCGGCCGCCGTGCCCGATCTGGAGAAGCCGGGCCAGTACACCCCGATGACCGCGCAGCACGCCTGGCGGCACGGCAAGGTCTGCGCCCACAACGTCGCCGCGTCCCTCGGGTTCGGTTCCCGGCGCGTGTATCGCCACCGCGACCTGGGCTTCGTCGTGGACCTCGGCGGGGTGCAGGCCGCCGCCAACCCCCTCGGCATCCCGATGTCCGGACTGCTCGCCGGGGCCGTCGCTCGCGGATACCACCTCGCGGCCATGCCCGGAAACCGGGTCAGGGTCGCCGCCGACTGGCTCCTGGAAGCCCTACTGCCCCGACAGGGAGTCCAGTTGGGACTGGTCCGCTCCTGGTCCGTGCCACTGGAGTCGTCCTCGCCCGAACTTGCCCGTGTACCCGGAGGCCCCGACCTTCCCCACGGGACGAAGGAGAACTCATGAACACCCGTCAGCTCCACGAACTGGCCCAGCAGCTGCGTGTCGACAGCGTCCGTGCCGCCGCCGCGGCCGAATCCGGACACCCCACCTCGTCGATGTCCGCCGCGGACCTGATGGCCGTACTGCTGGCGAACCACCTGCACTACGACTTCGAGCGCCCCGCCCACCCCGCCAACGACAGGTTCGTCCTCTCCAAGGGGCACGCCTCCCCGCTCCTGTACGCCGCGTACAAGGCGGCGGGAGCCATCAACGAGACCGAGCTGCTGACCTTCCGCAAACTCGGCAGTCGTCTGGAGGGGCACCCCACCCCCCGCCGGCTTCCCTGGGTGGAGACGGCGACCGGCTCGCTCGGCCAGGGGCTGCCCGTCGGCGTCGGCATCGCCCTGGCCGGAAAGCGGCTCGACCACACCGGGTACCGGGTCTGGGTGCTGTGCGGTGACAGCGAGCTGGCCGAGGGCTCCATCTGGGAGGCCGCGGAGCACGCCGGGTACGAGCATCTGGACAACCTGATCGTGATCGCCGACATCAACCGGCTGGGCCAGCGCGGACCCACCCGCCACGGCCACGACCTGGACGCGTACGCGCGCCGCTTCAAGGCCTTCGGCTGGCACACCGTGGAGGTCGACGGGCACGACGTCGACGCCGTGGAGCGCGCCTTCGCCGAGGCCGGGTCCACCACGGGACAGCCCACCGTCGTCCTCGCCCGCACCCTCAAGGGCAAGGGCGTCGCCGCCGTCCAGGACCGGGAGGGCATGCACGGCAAGCCCCTGCCGGACGCCGAGGAGGCCATCACCGAGCTCGGCGGCGTCCGTGACCTGCGTGTCGAGGTGCAGTCGCCGCCCGCGGCCCGGATGCTGCACGCCGTGCAGGGCGGGCATCTCGACCTGCCGCGCTACGACATCGGCGACGAGGTCCCCACCCGCGACGCCTACGGCCAGGCGCTCGCCGCGCTCGGCCATGCCCGCGGCGACGTCGTCGCCATCGACGGCGAGGTCGGCGACTCCACGCGCGCCGAGTTCTTCCACAAGGAGCACCCCGAGCGCTACTTCGAGTGCTACATCGCCGAGCAACTGATGGTCGGGGTCGCGGTGGGCATGGCGGCGCGCGGCTGGGTGCCCTACGCCTCGACGTTCGCCGCCTTCTTCACCCGCGCCCACGACTTCATCCGCATGGCCTCGATCAGCGGCGCAGGCATCAACCTCGTCGGTTCGCACGCGGGCTGTGCGATCGGCGAGGACGGCCCCTCCCAGATGGGCCTCGAGGATCTCGCGATGATGCGTTCGGTGTACGACTCGACCGTGCTGTACCCGTGCGACGCCAACCAGACCGCGCGGCTGGTCGCCGCGACGGCCGGTCTGGAGGGCGTCCGGTATCTGCGCACCTCGCGCGGCAAGATGCCGGTCATCTACGGCCCGACCGAGGAGTTCCCGATCGGCGGCAGCAAGGTGCTGCGCGCCTCGGCGGAGGACCGGCTCACCCTCGTGGCGGCCGGAGTCACCCTGCACGAGGCGCTGAAGGCGGCCGACGCCCTCGCCGGGCAGGGCATCAGTGTGCGGGTGATCGACCTGTACTCGGTCAAGCCCGTCGACCGCGCCACCCTGCGGGAGGCGGCCGAGCGCACCGGCTGCCTGCTCACCGTCGAGGACCACCGCGAGCAGGGCGGCCTCGGCGACGCGGTCCTGGACGCCTTCACGGACGGGCGCCCCGTGCCCCGCCTGGTGCGGCTCGCCGTCCGTACGATGCCCGGCTCTGCGACCCCCGCCGAACAGCTGCACGCCGCCGGCATCGACGCCGAGTCGATCGCGGCCGCGGCCCGGCTGCTGGTGGAGGAAGCCGTCGTGCGCTGACCGGAGGGACCACGATGACCAGCGCGCGGACCATGCGGGTGGGCCACCGCACGGTGGAGGTCCACCGGCCGGACAAGGTCCTGTTCCCGGGCGAGGGTGACGCGAAGGAGTACACGAAGGCCGACCTCGTCGCCTATTACCGCTCCGTGGCCCGTTTCATGCTGCCCCGGCTGAGGGGCCGGCCGCTGATGCTGGAGCGGCATCCGGACGGTCTCGCGGGCCCCCGATTCATGCAGAAGAACACCCCGGAGCACTACCCGGACTGGATCCACCGTGTCGAGGTGGGCAAGGAGGGCGGCACCGTCTGCCACACGGTCTGCGACGACACGGCCACCCTTGTGTACCTCGCCGACCAGGCGTGTGTGACGCTGCACCGCTGGCTGTCCCGCGCCGACCGGCTGCGCCTGCCCGACCGGATGGTCTTCGACCTCGATCCCGCGGAGGACGATTTCGGACAAGTGCGATGCGCCGCACGGCTGGTGGGCGATCTCCTCGGTGAACTCGGGCTGCAGTCGGGCCTGATGACCACCGGGTCACGTGGGCTGCACGTCATCGTCCCGATCGGCGGAGACCACGACGTGGACGACATAAGGGAGTTCGCGGCGGACATCGCGGAAACCCTCGCCGAGGCCCACCCCGAGCTGCTCACCACCGCCGCCCGCAAGAAGGACCGCGGGGACCGGCTCTATCTCGACGTACAGCGCAACGCCTATGCACAGACCGCAGTCGCCCCCTACAGCGTGCGGGCCCTGCCGGGCGCTCCCGTCGCCACACCTTTGTCCTGGGACCAGTTGGACGACCCGGAGCTGGACGCCCGTCGTTGGACCATCGCCGACGCGGTGGACCAGGCGCGTACCGAGCCCTGGGCGGGGCTGCGGCCCCACGCGCCGGATCCCGCGCGCAGGCGGCTGGCGGCGCTGCGCCGACGACAAGGCGAATTCGACGCGTCGCAGTGAGTGAGCGCGCGGGACCGCCCCCGGGGCCCCTGAGGGCGGTCCCGCGCGAGGCCGCATTCTCCCGTCCGAATACCGGCTCCGCATGTTTGTGGAGAACACAGTGGGCACTCGGCTTACGAGGTCGCCATGTCAAATACATCAAGTGCATCGAATTCACAGGATTCGCCCAAGAAGTCCGGGGACGGCGCGGGGAAGGGCCGGCTGAAGCCGATGGAGGTGCTGCGTCAGGGCCGCGACGAGTTCACGGAGCTGACCGGCATGACCCCCGAATCCGTCTCGTCCTTCGAGCGTACGGAGGGCGGCTGGCAACTGCATATAGAGGTCCTGGAACTCGCCCGGGTCCCCGACACGATGAGTCTGCTCGCGAGCTACGAGGTGGAGCTCACCTCCGAGGGTGAGCTCGCCGGTTATCGGCGCGTTCGCCGTTACGAACGCGGCAGGGCCGACGCACATCGGCCGGGCGGTCAGCAGTAGACCGCCTTCCGGCCTGCATTCACGAACACCACACGGACAAGGAGGATCGGTTGGTATGACGGTTGTCCCGGCACAGACCGGCGGAGGTGGCGGCTCCAGTGGGCTGTACGACGTCCTGGAGCTTGTCCTCGACCGAGGACTCGTCATCGACGCGTTCGTCCGCGTCTCCCTCGTCGGCATCGAGATCCTGAAGATCGACGTGCGGGTCGTGGTCGCGAGCGTCGACACCTATCTGCGCTTCGCCGAAGCCTGCAACCGGCTCGACCTCGAGGCGGGTCCGCGCAAGGCCCCTGGACTCCCGGACCTGGTCGGCGAGATCACCGAGTCGGGCGCGCGGGGCAAGTCGAAGGGCGCCCTGTCAGGAGCCGCGGAGACGATCTCCGGCGCCTTCAAACAGGCCCGTGAGGAGGGCCAGGGCGAGGACAGGCCGCGGACGCGCAGGAGCACGTCCGCCCGGAAGAGGGAGGAGCAGGAGTGAGCACGTACGTCTACGGCATCGCCGCGAGTTCGCACCCCTCGCTCCCCGAGGACATGGGCGGCGTGGGCGACCCGCCGTGCACGATCCGGATCCTGAAGGCGGGCGAACTGGCGGCGATCGTCAGCGACGCCCCGGAAGGACTGCGGCCCAAGCGCAGGGATCTGCTCGCCCACCAGAGCATTCTCAGCGAGGCGGGCGGCGGGGGTTCGGTACTGCCGATGCGCTTCGGCAGCGTCGCCCCGGACGACAGCGCCGTCACCGAGGTCCTGGTCGAGCGCGCCGAGCATTACCGGGAGCGGCTGACCGCCCTGGCCGGCAGGGTCGAGTACAACGTCAAGGCCAGCCACGACCAGGAGGCGGTGCTCCAGCGGGTGGTGGCCGACAACCCGGAGCTGCGCGCCTTGATCGAATCCGGACGGCAGGCGGGCGGCGGCAGCTACGACGACCGGCTGCGGCTCGGTGAGATGGCCGCCGGGGCGGTGCAGAGCCTCGAGGAGGAGGATGCAGCCGAGCTGAGGAACCTGCTGGAGCCGACGGCCGAGGCCGTCAGCGCGGGTCCCGAGTCCACCGGCTGGCTGGCCAATCTCTCCCTGCTCGTGCCCAGGGACGCGGCCGACGAGTTCGTGGGCGCCGTGGAGGAGATCCGCAAGAGTCACCCGCACCTCGAGCTGCGGGTCAACGGGCCGTTGCCGCCGTACAGCTTTGTCGAGCCGGGCCCTGCCGAGCCCGCGGCGAGCACGACGAGCACGGCCACGCACGAGGAGTGACCCATGGGACTGCTCACGGAGGCCCTGCTGCTGCCGTTCGCACCGGCGCGCGGCAGCCTCTGGGTGATCAGACAGGTGATCGCCGAGGCCGAGCGACAGTACTACGACCCGGCGACGGTCCGGGCCGAACTCGCCCTTCTCGAGCGTCGGCTCGAGGAGGGCGAGATCACAGAGGAGGAGTTCGACCGCGAGGAGGACGCACTCCTCGACCGGCTGGAGGTCGGTATGGGTCGTACATCGGGAACTGGCGACGGGACGACATGATGAATCGAACCGCACTGGGCCTCGCCATAGGGGCGGGATACGTCCTCGGGCGTACCAAGAAGATGAAACTGGCGTTCGCCGTGGCCTCACTGGTCGCCGGAAAGCGCATGCAGCTGAGCCCTCGGGCGGTCGCCGACCTGCTCAACCAGCAGCTGCTCAACAATCCGCAGTTCAAGGAGATCGGCGACCAGCTGCGCCAGGATCTGCGCGGGGTGGGCAAGGCCGCCTCCGGCGCGCTCCTGGAACGACAGATGGAGGGCATCGCCGACCGGCTGCACGACCGCACCTCGCAGGTGCGGGACGAACTGTCCGGAGTGGTGCCGGAGAAGCCCGACCTGCCCGGCCTCGGGGACGAGGACGAGAAGGACCGGGCGCAGGACGAGTCCGGCGAGTCCGAGGAGCGCGCGGAACGGGATGCCCCGTCGCGTGCCGAGCCGAAGAAGGCCGCGGGCGGGCAGCGGCCCGCGAAGAAGGCGCCCGCCAAGCAGGCGCCGGGTTCCAAGGCCGCGGCCAAGAAGGCCCCGGGCAAGAAGGCCCCCGCGAAGAAGACCGCGGCGGCGAAGAGTGGCGCGCGGAGCGCCGCTCGAGGGTCGCGTGGTGAAGGGAGGCGATGACGATGTCCGACACAGCGGGTTCCGCGGCGGACAGGACGAACGGCGGACTGTCCAAGGTCGCCCAGAGCGAGGCGTTCGACCACCTCAAGCAGGAGATGCAGGGCTACCTGGCCGCGCAGGCCGAGCGGATGCTCGTGGGCGTGGGCCGCAAACTGGGCTCGACGACCGTCAAGCTGAACGACATCGCCGAGGGCAACAGCCCCGGCTTCGCCAAGCTGGCCCTGGAAGGCGGACGCAAGCTCGCCGAGGGCAAGGGCCCGCTGCGCGCCGTCCTGGAGACGGGTGCCGGCCAGGCCAAGGAGAAGCTGGGCGAGGCCTTCAAGAGCCTCACCGGGGGCAAGAGCAAGCGCAAGCGCGGTGGGGGCAACAAGCCCACGGTGATCATCGAGTCCATCGACGTCGGCGTGCCCGTGCGGACCGCGTACGACCAGTGGACCCAGTACCAGGACTTCAGCACCTTCGCCAAGGGCGTCAAGAGCGCGAACCGCGCCGACGACACCACCTCCGACTGGCAGGCCAAGGTGTTCTGGTCGAGCCGAAGCTGGAAGGCGCACACGATCGAGCAGGTGCCCGACTACCGCATCCAGTGGAGTTCGGAGGGCGCCAAGGGCTCCACCAAGGGCGTCATCACCTTCCACCCGCTCGGTGAGAACCTCACCCGACTGCTGCTGGTGATGGAGTACTACCCCAGCGGGTTCTTCGAGAAGACCGGCAACATCTGGCGGGCCCAGGGCCGCCGGGCGCGCCTGGACTTCAAGCACTTCGCACGCTTCATCAGCCTCAAGGGAGAGGCGGAGGACGGCTGGCGCGGCGAGATCCGCGACGGCGAGGTCGTACGCACCCATGAGGACGCGGTCGCCGAGGAGGAACGCGAGGAAGAGGGCGCCGAGGAAGAGGGCGCCGAGGAAGAGGGCGCCGAGGAAGAGTACGAGGACGACGAGGACCAGGAAGGCGCCGAGGAGGAGCCCGAGGGCGAGTACGACGAGGAGGCCGAGGAGGAGTACGAGGACGAGGAGGAGCCGGAGGAGGAGTACGAGGACGACGGCAAGGAGGAAGAGGAGTACGAGGAGGAGGACGAACGTGAGGCCGAGCCGTCGGCCGCCGGGAGCCGGCGATGACGACGCCCCGCCGGCTTCCCGATCCCTATGGGGGGCCCAGCAGCGGCGCCAACCTCGCCGACATCCTTGAACGGGTCCTCGACAAGGGCATAGTGATCGCCGGCGACATCCGGATCAACCTGCTCGACATCGAACTCCTCACCGTCAAACTCCGGTTGATCGTCGCCTCCGTCGACAAGGCGAAGGAGATGGGCATCGACTGGTGGGAGTCCGACCCCGCCCTGTCCTCCCGGGCCCGACGCGACGAACTCACGCGGGAGAACACCGAGTTGCGCGCCCGTCTCGAACGCCTCGAGGCCAGCCGGGAGGCGGAGGAGCTCGAAGCCGCCCCGCGACAAGCCCCGCGACGCAGAAAGAAGGAGTCACCGTGACGGCGCTGCGGTACGTCTATGCCGTCTGCCGCCCCCTCAGCGCGCCCCTGCAGGCCCAGCTGACGGGGGTGGCCGGCATTCCCGCACGGCAGTTGGAGCACCACGGCCTCATCGCGGTCCTCAGCCTCGTTCCCGAGGAGGACTTCGCGGAGGAGCCGCTCAAGGAGCATCTGGAGGACCTGGAGTGGCTCACCGCCACGGCCCGCGCTCACCAGAACGTTGTCGACGCGCTCACCGGCGTCACCACTCCACTGCCCCTGCGACTCGGCACCGTGTTCCGTGACGACAGCGGCGTACGCGTGATGATCGAGGAACGCGAGGAGGATTTCCGGCACGCCTTGGACCGGCTCGAGGGCCGGGTGGAATGGGGCGTGAAGGTGTACGTCGAGCAGGAGGAGGAGAAGGAGGCCGTTGAGGAACGCCCCGCGGCGAGGCCGGCCTCCGGACGGGACTATCTGCGGCAGCGCCGTAGGCGTACGGCCGCACACGAGCAGCGGGGGCAGAAGGCGGACGAATTCGCGGCCCGGCTGCATGAAGCGCTCTCCGGGTACGCGGAGGACGCCCGGTTGCACGCCCCGCAGAACGCGACGCTCTCCGGGGCCACCGGACGCAATGTGCTCAACGCCTCCTACCTTGTCCCGCGATCACGTTCCGAGGAGTTCGTGGAGCTGGTGGACCGTGCCGAGGACGACACCCCGGGCGTCCGGGTCGAACTCACCGGTCCCTGGGCGGCCTACTCCTTCACCGGACTGACGCAGGGAGTGGCATGATCGCCGTCGAACACCGCGAGATCGCCCTGGTCGACCTGCTCGACCGGCTGCTCGCGGGCGGGGTCGTCATCACCGGTGACATCACTTTGCGCATAGCGGACGTCGATCTCGTCCGCATCGATCTGAACGCCCTGATCAGTTCGGTGAACGCCCAAGTCCCCTCGCCCTGGCCGGAGGCCGAAGCCCCATGACCGACAGGACGCCCCGCAAGCCGCGCAACCGGCTGGACCTGGAGCCCGACACCGTGGAACGGGACCTGGTCAAGCTGGTGCTGACGGTGGTCGAACTGCTCCGCCAGCTGATGGAGCGCCAGGCGGTGCGCCGGTTCGACACCGGAGAGCTGACCGAGGACCAGGAGGAGCGGATCGGGCTGACGCTGATGCTCCTGGAGGACCGCATGGCCGAGCTGCGCGACCGCTACGGGCTGCGGCCCGAGGACCTCAACCTGGACCTCGGGCCGCTGGGCCCGCTGCTGCCACGCGACTAGGGGTGCATACGCGCGCCCTTGAGGACCTTGTCGACCGCGTTGCGCGGTCCGTGGACCGCCATGCCCACCAGATCGAGCTGGTCGTTTCGGACGGCCTGCACCGCCGCACGGTTGTCGCGGTCGTTGCCCGTGCCGAACAGATCCGAGGTGAAGACGGCCGTCGCCAGCGAACGGGACAGGGCACGGGCGTGCGCGAGCGACAGCGTCTCCTTCGTCCCCTCGAAGACCAGCACGGGCTGGCGGAACATCGCCAGATACGCGGTGCCGTCGGCGTCGGCGTACGGCTCGCCGATCACCTCGGGCACCGCCGTGCCGAGCCCGCTGACCACGAAGGCGGTCACATTGAGCCGCTGCCAGGACTCCAGATCGTCCCGCAGCAGTACGGCGATCTTCGTATCGAAGCGGACGGGTGTCCTCTCGGTCGCCTCATCGGTCCGGGCCCCGCCCCCGGCCGCCGTCTGATCCATCGTTCTCATGGAGTGAGACTGCGGTGTGGACGCCCTCGGCGTCTTGTACGTTTCTTGCGTGGCATCCCGGCAGGAGATCTCTGCTTGGCGCCCGCCGGTCCCGGGCGTCGTCGAGGTCTTCCACGCCCATTTCGTCGAGCACGCCTATCCCATGCACGTCCATGACGCCTGGACGCTCCTGATCGTCGACGACGGCGCGGTCCGCTACGACCTGGACCACCACGAGCGGGGCACCCCGCACGACACCGTCAGCCTGCTGCCGCCCCAAGTGCCGCACAACGGCTCCCCCGCCACCGTGCACGGCTTCCGCAAGCGTGTCCTGTACCTCGACATGACGCAGCTCGACGAGAGCTTCATCGGCCCGGCGGTCGACGGCCCCGACCTCGCCGACCCCCTCCTGCGCCGACGCATCGGACAGCTCCACGCGGCCCTCGCCCACCGGGGAGACGAACTGGAGGCGGAGAGCCGGCTGGCCCTGATCAGCGGGCGCCTGCGCGCACATCTGTCGCCCGGCCTCCCCGCCGATCCCGCGGCGAGCGACCGCGGTGTGGCCGGGGACCTGCGCGACCTCCTCGACGAGCGGCTCCGCGAAGGGACCACGCTGGACGAGGCCGCGAGCGTGCTCCACGCACACCCCGCACATCTCGTACGTGCCTTCAGCGCCGCGTTCGGCATCGCGCCCCACCAGTACGTCACGTCCCGCCGCGTCGATCTCGCCCGCCGCCTGCTGCTCGACGGGCGACCGCCGGCCGAGGTGGCGACCGCCGTGGGCTTCTACGACCAGTCCCACTTCACCCGGCACTTCAGGCGGATTCTGGGCACGGCTCCGGGGCGGTATGCCCGTACCGGGACGAAGAGGGGCGGAACGGGAAATAGCGCCGAGAAAATCAGACACATCGGATCGCTGAATTCCTGAGCGCGGTCGGATTCCATTCCCCGTGGCGTGGAACGGTCGTGGGAATTCCCCGGAACGACCGAGCCGGCCCGCGGGCGGTCCCCACGGGCCGGCTGAAGCCGACGCTTTTCGAAATGCCGGCGACGGACGGATCACCGGACGCGCGTCAGCGTCACCATCGGTACCAGCGACCCCTTCCGCCGGCGGCGGTCGTCCCGCGCACGAGGAACCCGAGGAGCCAGATCACAAGAACCGCGAGAGCGATCCACCACAGCACCTTCACCGCAAATCCAACGCCGAAGAGAATCAGGGCGAGAAGCAGAACCAGCAGAATGGGAACCATTTTGTTGACCTCCTGCCGACCGTGTTTCCCGAACCGCGCCGATCAGACGTGCTTTCGGCAGAGAATTTCTCCGTGAAGTACCGCGAACCAGCCGTCCTCGTGCCGTCCCCATTCCCGCCAGGCCTCCGAAACCGCGCGCAGGGCCCCGGGTGTCGCATGGCCCCCTTCGGTGGCGCGGTCCGCGTATGCCGACGCGACGGTGCGGTCCGCCCACAGCCCGCTCCACCAGGCCCGCTCCTCCTCGGTGGCGAAGGTCCAGGTGCCGGACGTGGTGGTGACGTCGCGGATGCCCGCGCTCAATGCCCACGACTTCAGGCGCCGTCCGGCGTCGGGCTCGCCGCCGTTGGCCCGTGCGACCCGCCTGTAGAGGTCCAGCCAGTCGTCCAGGCCCTCGGATGCCGGGTACCAGGTCATCGCCGCGTAGTCGGCGTCGCGGACGGCGATGTAACCGCCCGGCCTGGTCACCCGGTGCATCTCGCGCAGCGCCCGCACCGGGTCGCCCACATGCTGGAGCACCTGATGGGCGTGGACCACGCAGAACGTGTCGTCCGGGTACTCCAGTGCGTGCACGTCGGCGACGGCGAAGTCGACGTTGCCGAGGCCCCGCGCGGCGGCCGTCGCCCGGGCCTGCTCCAGGACGCCCGCCGCCCGGTCCACGCCGGTGACACGGCCGTCGGGGACCAGTTCCGCAAGGTCGGCGGTGATGGTGCCGGGGCCGCAGCCGATGTCCAGAATCCTCATGTGCGGTTTGAGCGAGTCGAGGAGGTATGCCGCGGAGTTGGCGGCGGTGCGCCAGGTGTGCGAGCGCAGCACGGACTCATGGTGGCCGTGCGTGTAGACGGCCGTCTCCTTCGACATGACCTTCCTCTTCCCGTCGTACGGACCGGCGGCCGAACCGCCGGGCGGTACGCATCACGGTAGGCGATCATGCCGAATAATGAGACCCGCGTCTTGCTATATGGACAGCCGCAAAGGGGGGACGGTCAGCCGAGCGGCAGGGGCCGGTAGACGGTCAGCGCCTCGGGCAGCTTCTCGAGCGTCACATCGCCGTCGACCTCAGTGACCTCCCCGTCGTAGGCGAGCGGAGTGCCCGGGGCCACCCCGTCCAGACGCAGCCGCCGCACCCTCACGGCCGCATGGGCCGGAGAGCGGGAGAGCGGACCCGCGAAGGCGGCGGCCAGCAGCCGCGCGGCCGGGCGGCGTCCGCCGTGCACCACCCGTACGTCGAGCTTGCCGTCCGACAGATCGTGGCGGCGAGCCGGGGCGAGGCCCATCCGGTGGTACGTGCCGTTCCCGGCGAAGAGCAGCCACAGCGGACGGGTGCCGCCACCGAGGTCCACGCGCAGGGGATGGCGGTCGGTGCTCAGGACGCGCAGGGCGGCGAGGACCCCGGCCGGCCAGCCGCCGATCCGCGGTGACCAGCGCTCCCGCTCGCGCACCAGCTCCGGGTAGACGCCCAGACTGAACGTGTTGAGGAAACAGCCGCGCCTCGCGCCCGAGACGAAACGCCCCACGTCGACGCGGACCGCGTCACCCTGCTGGACGGCGCGCACCACGTCGCGTACGTCCTCGACACCGACGTCCAGGGCGAAGTGGTTGAGGGTGCCGCCCGGGACCACGGCGAGCGGCAGGGCGTGCCGCATGGCCACCTCGGCGGCCGCGTTCACCGTGCCGTCGCCGCCGCAGACGCCGAGGACCCGGGCGCGGGCGGCCGCCTTCTCCAACTCGGTCTCCACGTCGGCCGGTTCGCTTTCCACGATCTCCGCGCCGGGAAGGGCGTCCTGCAGGGCGTGTATCCGGTCGGCGGTCCCCGAGGCCCTGTTCGCCACCACCACGAGACCGGTCCCGTCCGGCAGCGCGGGTGCGTTCGCGTGCGGGCGGCCGGGCGGCGGCGCCGGATAGCGGGTCGGGACCAGGCCGCGTACGGCCAGGGCGGCGCCCACACCGAGGGCCGCGCCGGCCAGGACGTCGCTCGGGAAGTGGACGCCGGTGTACACCCGGGAGACCGCGACGGCGGCCGCGAGCGGGACGACCGCCGCGCCCCAGCCGCTCGACTCCAGCGCCACGCCCGCGGCGAAGGCGGCGGCCGAGGCGGAGTGCCCGGACGGGAAAGACGTGGTGATCGGCTGGCGCTTGAGCCTGCGGGCGGCGGGGACCGGGTCGAGGACCGGACGGGGGCGGCGCACCGTCCGTTTGCCCAGGGTGTTGATCGCGGCGGACGCGAGGGTCAGCGAGGCGACGCCGCGAGCGGCGGCCCGGCGGGCGCGCGGGGTCCGGGCGGCGGCGATGGCGGCGGCCGTGGCGAACCACAGGACACCGTGGTTGGCCGCCCGGCTCAGGCGGGGGAGCACATGGTCGGCGCCGGGCCAGTGCCGGGAGGCGACGGCCTCGAACAGGCGGCAGTCGGAGGCGAGCAGGCGATCGCGGAACGGATGCGGGCCCGGCGGACGCATGGTGAGGTCGACATCTGGGGTCATGGAACGCGGATACCCCGAGAAGGTCGAACCCTGCCCGGACCGCCGCCGGAGCGATAAACGATTGCCCGGCACCCCCGCGCCCGCACACAATGCGCCCCATGGGACACCTGGAAGCCGCGCACCTCGAGTACTACCTCCCGGACGGGAGGGCGTTGCTCGGCGACGTGTCCTTCCGGGTCGGCGACGGGGCGGTCGTCGCGCTCGTCGGGCCCAACGGCGCCGGGAAGACCACCTTGCTGCGGCTCCTCTCGGGCGAGCTGAAGCCGCACGGCGGCGGTGTCACCACCAGCGGCGGGCTCGGGGTCATGCGGCAGTTCGTGGGCTCCGTACGGGACGAGACGACCGTGCGGGACCTGCTCGCCTCGGTAGCCCCGCCTCGTATCCGCGAGGCCGCCCGCGCCGTGGACGCCGCCGAGCTCGCCGTGATGACGGTCGACGACGAGGCCGCCCAGCTCCGGTACGCGCAGGCCCTGTCCGACTGGGCCGAGGTCCGCGGCTACGAGTCCGAGACCCTCTGGGACATGTGCACCATGGCGGCCCTCGGCGTCCCGTACGAGAAGGCCCAGTGGCGCCAGGTCGGCACCCTCTCCGGCGGCGAGCAGAAGCGGCTCGTCCTCGAGGCGCTGCTGCGCGGAACCGATGAGGTCCTGCTCCTGGACGAGCCCGACAACTACCTCGACGTGCCCGGCAAGCGCTGGCTCGAGGAGCGGCTGGAGGAGACCCGCAAGACCGTGTTGTTCGTCTCCCACGACCGGGAGCTGCTGTCCCGCGCCGCACAGCGGATCGTCTCGCTGGAGCCGAGCCCCACCGGCGCCGACGCCTGGGTGCACGGCGGTGGTTTCGCCACCTACGACGAGGCCCGGCGGGAGCGCTTCGCACGTTTCGAGGAACTGCGCAGGCGCTGGGACGAGAAGCATGCGCAGCTCAAGAAGCTCGTGCTCAATCTGCGCCAGGCCGCGAGCGTCAGCCATGAGATGGCGTCCCGCTACCAGGCCGCGCAGACCCGGCTGCGGAAGTTCGAGGAGGCCGGGCCGCCGCCCGAGCCGCCGCGCGAGCAGGACATCAGGATGCGTCTCAAGGGCGGCCGCACCGGCGTCCGGGCCGTCACCTGCGCGGGACTGGAGCTCACGGGCCTGATGAAGCCCTTCGACCTGGAGGTCTTCTACGGCGAGCGCGTCGCGGTCCTCGGATCCAACGGCTCGGGCAAGTCGCACTTCCTGCGGCTGCTGGCGGGCGGCGACGTGGCGCACACCGGGGAATGGCGGCTCGGGGCGCGTGTCGTGCCGGGGCACTTCGCCCAGACCCACGCCCACCCCGAGCTGGAGGGCCGTACCCTCCTGGACATCCTGTGGCTCGAGCACTCCCAGGACCGCGGCGCGGCCATGTCCCGGCTCCGCCGCTACGAGCTGACCGGGCAGGCCGAGCAGAACTTCGAGCGGCTGTCCGGAGGGCAGCAGGCCCGCTTCCAGATCCTTCTGCTGGAGCTGGAGGGCGCCACGGCCCTGCTGCTCGACGAGCCGACGGACAACCTGGACCTGGAGTCCGCGGAGGCGCTCCAGACGGGCCTCGAGGCGTTCGACGGCACGGTCCTCGCCGTCACCCACGACCGCTGGTTCGCCCGCTCCTTCGACCGCTACCTGGTCTTCGGCAGCGACGGCCGGATCCGCGAGACCCCGGAACCGGTCTGGGACGAGCGAAGGGTGGAGCGGGCGCGCTGAGGGGTGCCGGGAGGCCCGTGCGCTACGCCCAGCGCAGCAGCGCCCCCACGCCGCCCACCGGCGCCTCGCCCGGCCGTACGGCCGGCACCGAGATCGCGGCGGCTCCCGTCTCCACCACGGCGCGCAGCAGCGCGTCGTCCGCCCGGGCCTGCTCGGGGTACCGCTCGCCGAGCGCCGTGAGGTCCCCGCGGCGCACCGCGACCTGGTCGGGGTCCTCTCCGATCCACACCTCCCGGTGCGTGTCGGAGCCGGACGGGTGGATCAGAAGTTCGTCGATACGGTGCTCGCGTGCCGCCTCGGCCACCGCCTGCACGCCCTCGGCCGCCCGCGACCGACCCGTTGTGTCCGGTGCGCGGGCCGCGAGGAAGCGCTCCAGCTCCTCGGCCGCCCGGGCACGCACGTGCTGGGCGCGGATCCGTTCCACGTCCTCGTCCAGCAGCCGGCTGCCCGGGCCGTGGGGCGCCTCGGCGATCTGCCCGCGGAGCCGGTTCGGCAGCCGCTCGTGCACGGAGTGCCGCTCACGCCGCTCGCCGACCAGGATCACCAGGTCGGCGCCCGTCTCCTCCTGGCAGACGGCGAGCGCGTCCGCGATCTCGGCCGCGTTGTGCTCCCAGATGTTCTCCACCCGCAGCTGGAAGTGGCGCACGGACCAGTCACCGGTGGTCGTACGGTGCAGCGGCCGCTCCTGCCCGGTCACCCTCCCGGCGTCGCTGCTGCCCAGCGCCCCGCGCAGCTCGAATTCGGCGCCCTTGCGCTCGATGTACGCCACCACGCACACCGGCTCCTCGTTGGCCAGGTCGAGCAGTGGAGCCGTGTGCGGCAGAGCGGCCCAGGACGCCGAGGACTCGTCGGGGACGGCGGCCAGCGGCGGATCCAGGACCACCTCGCCGGCCCGCGCGAACAGCGCCCTGCCGTGCGGTTCGGGGGAGTGGGCCAGTTCCTCGACGGCGGTCCGCACGGCCCGGCACGTGGGCTCGTCCGCGCCCTGCCAGTCCAGGTCACGGGCGAGCGCCTGAGCGGTCAGTGCGCGCTCGTGGGGGGTGGACTCGGTGTGCCGGGAGGTGTCCACATACACGGAGGCCCAGGGTCCGGGATGTTCGTACAGTGGATGGAGAAAGGCGAGATCCATGGCTCCCTCCCGGATGCCGCTCGGGGTAGTGCTTCGTCCGGGCGGGTACCCGGACCGCACCGAGGAACACGACGAGCGGGGTACCACGATGACCGGAGTCGACCCGGGCCGGCTGTCCGACCAGCAGCTCATGAAGGAGCTGGAGACGATCCACCGCACGCGGCACGACACGCTGCTGTACGGATCGAACGACGCGCTGCGGGCCCACAACGACCGCATGGCGAAGCTGGAAGGCGAGTACCTGCTCCGCCATCCCCGCCGTGTGATCGCCGCGAGCCGGACGCGCGACGGCGCCCGGGAACGCGACCGGGGGACGAGCCTGACGGAACTCGAAAGCGCGGAACCCGAACGGGTGAAGCCCGCCCGCTGACACGGGCGTGCCGCGGTTCTCGGAGCGGCGGGGCCGACCGGCAGTGCGCCGGCCGGGGGAGCGCGCGTCGCGCGCATCCCCCTGATCGGAGACGTCCGCGCCGACCGGCCGCCGTCCCTCACCGTCGGTGCCGTGGCGCCTACGTCCGGGGAAACCGGCTTACGGCGGTGGTGTCCCGCTAGGCGGCGAACTCGGTCAGCACCGCCTCGTCGAACGCCTTGAGATCGGCCGGCTTACGGCTGGTGATCAGCTTGTTGACGCCCTGGTCGACCCTCACCTGCTCGTCCACCCAGGTGCCGCCCGCGTTGGTGATGTCGGTGCGCAGGCTGGGCCAGGACGTCAGGGTGCGGCCCCGTACGACATCGGCCTCGACGAGCGTCCACGGCGCATGGCAGATCGCCGCCACAGGACGCCCCTGGGCGAAGAAGGAGCGCACGAACTCCACGGCCCGTTCGTCCGTCCGCAGGAAGTCGGGGTTGGCCACGCCTCCGGGCAGTACCAGCCCGTCGAAGGACTCGGCCTGCGCCTGGCCGACCACCGCGTCCACCGGGAAGGTGTCCGCCTTGTCTAGGTGATCGAACGCCTGGATGTGGCCCGTCCTCGTCGACACCAGAACCGGTTCGTGGCCGGCCTCAATCAGGGCCTGCCACGGATCGGTGAGTTCCACCTGCTCGACGCCTTCGGGCGCGGTCAGGAACGCGATACGCATGACGGTCACTCGTCCTTTCTCTGCTTGCGCGTGCCGGTGCGCCGTCGCGCGCAGCCCTCAGGCGGCCCGGCGCGGCGGCCGGCGCCGGCCGGCAGGGGTACTGCTGCGGCGCAGCGACGCCCGCAGTACCCCTGGGCCGGACGTCCATGCCTTCCGCACGGCCGGCTAGCTGCGCACGACGGCTTCGGCGAGCGCCTCGGCGTTGGCGTAGCGGGCCGGGCGGGGGAGCCGCTCCACCGCCTCGAGCAGGGGGTCGGGCGCGTTCTTGCTCCGCAGGACGCGGGCCAGATGACTCGGCGTCGCCGGGAAGTTGCTGCGTCCGAGATACCGGGCCAGCTCCAGGCGGGCGGCCTCCAGGGCCGTCCGTGAGTCGCCGGGCACCACCGCTCCGCGCCAGACCGCCGGGTCGTCGTCGGCGACCGGTTCGGGGTCGTACCACTCCTCGGTCCTGGTCGGGTGACCGGACCGCAGCAGGCCCTGCAATTCGTGCTTCATCTCGTCGTCACGATGGACGCTCAGGCGGTCACTGCCTCGCTGCATGACTCCCTCCAGATCTTCGGGGTGGACCCTCGCGTACCCGGTGGGCCGCGATCGACACGGAGGTGAGCCGGATGGCCGAACCGGGCGGTGGGAAGGGACGCGCACGGCCGGTGATCGCGGAGGAGGAGCTGATCAGTGCGCCTCGGGCGGGCCGGAGCGGAACGAGGGACCACGGGACGCCGCGTCCCCCGCCGGGGCGTCCCCGCCCCCGGTGGCGCTCCGGGTGGCGGGCGCCGCCGCCCAGCTGGAGAGGATGTGGAGCTTCTCCTCGGACGGTGAACCCGCGGCCGCGAGGTAGAGGGTCAGATACAGATCCGCCTCGGTGGGGGTGTGCAGTGTCTCGTACCTGAGCGTCATGTCACCGACGGCCGGATGGCGGAAACGCTTTGTGCCGTGCGTGTGCTGGAAGACCCGGTAGTTGGCCCAGTAGCGGGCGAACTCCTCCGATCGTGTGCTCAGTTCTCCGACCAGGGAGGCCAGGGCCGGGTCCGAGGTGCTGCGGCCCGCGGCCACGCGGAGGATGGCCACGGTCTGCTCGGCGATCTCCCCCCAGTCCGGATAGACCTCCCGGGCCCTGGGGTCGAGGAACATCCAGCGGGCCATGTTGCGCTCGGCCGCCGGCATGGCCTCGAAGTCGTCGAGGAGGACCTTGCCCATCCGGTTGACGCCGACGACCTCCAGGCGCGGTCCGTGCAGCACGGCGGGTGTCGGATCCAGGGACCGCAGCAGCTCGTGCAGCCCGGAACGGGCCCTGGGCGCCCGGGCGGGCGGCGCGGCGGCGGTTCGGTCGGGGCGGCCCGCGTCGGCCCTGACCAGGTCGAACAGGTGCTGCCGCTCCAGCCCGTCGAGCCGGAGCGCGGCGGCCACCGCGGCGAGGACCTGGTCGGAGACGTTATGGGCCCGACCCTGTTCGAGCCGCGTGTAGTAGTCCACGCTCACCCCGGCCAGTACGGCGATCTCCTCCCTGCGCAGCCCGGCGACCCGGCGCCCGTCCATGTTCCAGGGAAGCCCTACGTCCGGAGGGGTCAGGCGAGCCCTGCGGGACCTGAGGAACTCGCGCAACTCGGTGTGCTCGGCCATGTCCTCAAGTATCGGCAGCCGGTGATCGGCCTGCCAGGGCGAAGGGGGGTCTGCCGGAACCAGGAACACCGGGGCCCGACAACCGCTGGGACACCGCTCCGGTCTCCGGTCGTATGGGGAGGGTCCGCTCCGGTCGTGGCAGCGACCGGATCCTCGCCCCCCTCATGGAGTCTCTTTCATGCGTACGTGGTTCATCACCGGCGCCTCCCGCGGCTTCGGACTGCAGATCGCCCGCCAGGCCCTGGCGGACGGTGACAACGTCGTGGCCGCCGCCCGCAACCCGAAGGCCGTGACCGACGCCCTGCCGGGGCGCCCGGAGCGGTTGCTGGCCGTGCCCCTGGATGTGAACGACCCCGAGCAGGCCGAGGCGGCGGTCGCCGCCGCGCTGCACCGCTTCGACCGGATCGACGTGCTGGTCAACAACGCCGGACGAGGGCTGGTCGGAGCCGTGGAGGAGACCTCCGACGCCGAGGCGCGCAGTGTCTTCGACACCAATGTCTTCGGCCTGCTGACCGTCACCCGCGCCGTACTGCCGGTCATGCGCGCCGGCCGCAGCGGAACGGTCCTGAACATCAGCTCCGTCGGCGGCTTCGTGGGCTGGGCCGGCTGGGGTCTGTACTGCGCCACCAAGTTCGCGGTCGAAGGCCTCACCGAGGCGATGGCTCTGGAACTCGCTCCGCTGGGCATCAAGGTCAGTGCCGTCGAGCCCGGGCCGCTGCGTACGGACTTCCTGGACGGCTCGTCGCTGCATCGCGCCGCCGACGTCATCGGCGACTACACGGCGAGCTCCGGTGCCTCGAGGACCTGGGCCGACGACACCAACCACGCCCAGGCGGGCGACCCGGTCAAGGCCGCCCGGGCGGTGATCACCGCGGTTCGGGGCCCGTCGCTGCCGATCCGCCTCCCTCTCGGCGCCGCCACCGTCCACGACGTCGAGGCCAAGCTGGCCGCGACGGGGGACGTGCTGGCCGCCTGGCGGGACGTCGCCCTGTCCATCGACGAGCCGTCCGCGGCCTGACGGCGGGAGCCGCGGCCCTCGCCGCCCCCGTGGCCGGGAGCCGGGCGGACGCCCCCCGGCCCGCCGGCGCACGGACCACGAGATCCGGGCGTCGGCGGGCCGCTTCTGCTGGCGGTGGCCCGCGTGCGGATCCCACTATGGGGAGGTGGGTGCGTTGCGTGGTTCGACGGCCGATCGCGGCTGAGCCGCCCTGCGGTCCACGTGCCGGTGGGACGGAGGTGTGTGGTGCCATGGCAGGCAGCGACATGCTCATGCGAATCGATGACGCCGGGCGGGTGATCGAGTGCTCTCCGCTGGCCTGTGAGCTGTTCGGATGGGACGCGGCGGACGTGGCCGGCCGCTCCGTCGGTGCTCTCCTAAACGAGGCTGCGGCCGAGGGCGAACGACACCGGCCCGGCTGCGGGGGCGCGGACTCGATGCTGGTGAGGTCGGTGCCGGCCGGTTCCTCGGTGGTGTGGGAGGTGTGTGCGGCCGCAGACGCCGTGTCGAAGGAGGATCTGGCGATCCTGCGGGCGATGTTCAACCAGTCGCCCGTGGGCCTGCACGTCCTGGACGACCGGCTGCGGATCGTGCGCGTCAACACGGCGACACGTGGACTGCGTGATGTCCCGGCCGAATCACTGGTGGGCCGGGTGTTCACCGAGGTGTTCGGGCTCACGGCCCCGGAGAAGGAGGAGGAGACGGCCCGTGAGGTCCTGGCGAGCGGCAGGCCGGTGCTCAATCGGCTGGTGCGCTCCATGGTGGGGGCCGTCGGCCGCAGGCCCCGGGTCTACTCGGTGTCCTATGCCCGGCTGGAGAGCGAGTGCGGTGAGGTTCTGGGGCTGATCGTATCCAATGTGGACGTCACCGAACGTGAGCGGGCCCTGCAGCGCCTGAAGACGTTGGAGCATGTGCGCGCATGTGTGGGGGAGCGGTTGGAGGTCGTGGCCGTCTGCGAGGAACTGGCCGACGCGGTCGTACCGGCGTTCTCGGGGATCGTGGTGGTCGAGGTGATCGAGGACGTGGTGCGCGGCGAGGAGCCGCCGCTGGCTCCGGTCGACCGGGACATACCCCTGCGCCGGGCCGCCTTCCGGGGGCTGCGGTCGGCGTATCCGGTGGGCGAGGTGCGGAAGCTGCCGTACGGCACTCCCTTCTCGCGCGTCCTGACCGATCTGCGGCCGCGGCTCGTGCCCGTGGAGCCGGACAGCATCTGGCTCGAGGCGGACGCGCCCCGAGCGGAGTCCATCCAGCGTTCCTGCGCCCACTCCTTGATCGTCGCCCCGCTGTCGGTACGGGGCGAGGCGCTCGGGGTGGTGAGCTTCTACCGCTACCGGGAGGAGGAACCGTTCGACGAAGCGGACGTCGCACTGGCGTCCGACATCTGTGCGCATGCCGCGCTGTGCGTCGAGAACGCCCGCCGCTACACCCGGGAGCGGACCATCGCCGCCACCGTCAAACGCAGACTGCTCCCGCAGCAGCCGGCGACACCGTCCACGGTGGCGATCTCCCACCTGCACATCCCCGGACCGGGGGGCGGGGGCGCCTGGTTCGACGTGATCGAACTCGCGGGGGCGCGTACCGCCCTCATCCTCGGCGATGTGTCCGGACGCGGAATGGACACCGCGACCACCATGGGGCAGCTGAGGACCGCTCTCCACTCCCTGGCCGCCCTGGACCTCGAACCGGACGAACTCATGGCACGGCTGAGCGACACCGCGGCCCGTCTGGCCGAGGAGCGGGAGGCACTGCCCAGCGCCGACCCCCTGCACCGTGTGCCGCTCACCGCGGGTTGCCTGATCGTGGTCTATGACTCGGTCGAACAAAAGTGCGCCATCGTGCGCGCGGGGCACCCGAAGCCCCTCGCGGTGCTCCCGGACGGCAGCGCGGCCACCATGTGCGTATCGGCAGGCCCTGTGCTCGCCGGCAAGGGCAGCGCGCCGTTCCCGGCCACCGCGGTCTCCCTCCCCCCGGGCAGCACCATCGTGATGATCAACGAGGACCTTCCCGTGCCCCTGGGCCCACTCCTCGAGACGGGCGCGCGCCGGCCCCTGGGCGACCTGTGCGACGCACTCGCCTATGCGCTCCGGGACGCGAACGACAAGGAGAAGATGGTCCTGCTGGCGCGCATCGAAGCGCTGCCCGCGGACCAGGTGCTCAGCTGCCCCCTGCCGGCCGAACCCAGGGCGGCACCGCTCGCGCGTGCCGCCGTCCGCCGCCAGTTGGAGACCTGGAAGATCGACGAGGAGACCGCCTTCACCACCGAGCTCATCGCCAGTGAACTCGTCGGCAACGCGATCCGCTACGGCGCCCCGCCCATCCGGCTGCGCCTCATTCTGGACCGTCAGCTGACCTGCGAGGTCAGCGACACCGCGTCCAGCGCCCCGCACCTCAAGCACGCCCGCACGATCGACGAGAACGGCCGGGGGCTGTTCATCATCGCCAACCTCGCCGACAACTGGGGCACCCGCTACTACGCGGACGAGAAGACCGTCTGGGCGCAGCAGACCGTCGGCGCGAACTGAGCGGCGACTTCTGCGCCTCGACGTGGCGCCCGCCGTGCGAACGGGGACGTCGGGCGCCGTCCGGTCGCGCCCTTCACAGGTGTTCGGCCGTCCCCTCCCGCATTCGGGTGTTTGCCGTCCAGGGGTCAGGGCAGGCGGAGTTCAGTGCTTCGGACAGGAGGCACGTCCGTGGGAGTGATCGAGACCCGCCGCGGGTGTGCCCGTCCGGCCCGGGTGCCCCTCCCACGGTGACTGTCCACCCCAGGCACCAGTAAAGGGAGTTGCGACCCACCATGCCGAACCGTGCGAGCGTGAAGAACCATCCCCATGACGACGCCCCGGACACCGCTGAGGCCTTCCGCAGGCTCGCCACGCTCTCCCCGGGCCCGGAGCGCGACGCGCTCCGCGACCGGATCGTCGAGGCCTGGCTCCCCATGGCCGAACGGCTCGCGGGACGCTTCCGCAGTCGCGGCGAGAGCTACGAGGACCTGCGTCAGGTCGCGGCGCTCGGCCTGGTCAAGGCCGTCGACCGCTACGACCCCGAGCGCGGTCATGCCTTCGAGAGCTATGCCGTGCCCACCGTGACCGGTGAGATCAAGCGCCACTTCCGCGACCACATGTGGACCCTGCATGTGCCACGCCGCGTTCAGGACCTGCGCAATCGAGTGAGGTTCGCGAACCAGGACCTGTCACAGACCATCTCCGGCCGCAGGCCCACCGTCGCCGAGATCGCCGAGCACGCGAACATGAACGAGGAGGACGTGCTGGTCGGACTGGAGGCCCTGGAGAGTTTCACGGCCCTCTCGCTGGACGCCGAACTGCCGGGCAGCGAGGACGGCTACTCGCTCGGCGACTCCCTCGGTTCGCCCGACCCCGCGCTGGACACCGTCGTCGACCGCGAGGCCGTCAAGCCCCGGCTGCAGGCCCTGCCCGAACGTGAACGCGCCATCCTCTACATGCGCTTCTTCGACGACATGACCCAGAGCGTCATCGCCGAGCGCCTCGGCATCTCCCAGATGCACGTGTCCCGGCTGATCAGCCGCTGCTGCAACCAGCTCCGGGAGCAGGTCATGAGGGACGCCGCCTGAGGTCCGCGAACCGGGAGCGAGCGCGAAGGCGACGGGACATCACGTCGCCTTCGCGCTCGTGCCGCCGCTGAGGGCCCCGTGGCCCTTCGGGGCCGTTGATCCGGTCGGGTGCCCCTCGCCGCCGGGGGGCACCCGACCGGATCCCCTGCGGCCTCCTCCGTCACCCGCCCGGCTGCCCCGGTAGCGCGAATGGGGTCCGGCCGCGCGCGGGCCGCGGCCGGGCGGGCTGTCATGGGCTTGCGAGGGCACGCTCACCGTGCCCGGAGGAACCCGGCCGAAGGAGCCCGCCACATGCGCCGCAGCGCCCATGTCCTGTCCGCCGCCGTGGCCGGTGCCGCTCCGGGCGCCGTAGCCGCACCCACGACCGCCGACCCGGCCGCGCGCAGCACGCCGCGGAGGGTCGCACCCGGCGGACCGGATACCGTCTCGGTGTCCTGCGACGCCGTCGGCGGCACCCTTCCCGAATTCATCGACGCCACCTCATACGCCTTCGACGAGGACAGTGTCCGGCCGGACCGGGTCGGCGGCCGCGACCGTGCCGACGGAAGCGGCATGCAGGCCAGGAGCCCGGGCGCCGTCGTGTACAGCGGTAGGGCCCGGATCCCGGCTGGCGGCACGTTCCGGGCCCGGATCCCGGGTCGGCGGCAGACTCAGGGCCGGATTCCGTATCAGGGCGGGGTCGCGGGGCAGTACCAGGGCCAGGGCCAGGAGGGTTACGACGATCGTGGGCAGGGACAGTCGCCCCCCGGGATCCAGCACGGGTCGCAGGCCGGTATGGGCCGTGCCTTCGGCGGTTCCGTACCGTCACCGGTCGCAGGCGGGCCGCCCGGCGCGGCCGCGCTCGGGGCCGCGGCGCACCGGCTGCGCCGCCACGGCCTGAGCGTCGACCGCTGACCTGTGTCCCGTGCGCCTCGCAGGCACGGCCATGACCTTCCGGATCCCTGGGTACTCAGAACCCGAGGGCATCACCCGCACCGGGGAGGAACAGGAGTATGGGCGCGGACCACGGTCACGGTCGATGGCCCTGAGCGAGCCGGAGCCCCGGGGGACCGGCCACCGCACCAGGGACGGCGTGGAGGCACATATGCGGCGCACGGATCCGGAAGGGCACGGTCCCGTCCGTTACGGTCCGCCCCTTCCCGGTCAAGGGCTGCCCCTGCTGCCCGGTCTGTCCGCCGTGCTCGCCGAAGCCGCCGACCACGACGGCGCCTTCCCCTCCGGGCGTACCGACGCCCTCCTGGACGCCGCCAGCGGCTACTTCGCCCGTCGTGGACTGCCGGCCGACCCGGACACCGTGGCCGCGGCTCCCGGCGCGCCCACCCTGTTCGCGGCGGTCACCGCCGCGCTCGGCGGCGACGTGCTGGTACCGCGGCCGTGTCCCGCCTGGTGGGCGCCCCAGATACGGGCGCTCGGCCGCTCCGTGTTCCATGTGCCGACGCCCGCGGAGTGTGGTGGGGTCCCGGATCCGTACGCACTTCTGGAGACCGTCCGCAGGATCCGGGCGGAGGGCGGTGACCCGCGCCTGCTCGTGCTCGCGGTCGCCGACGACCCGACCGCGACCGTGGCCCCGCCCGAGGTGGTGCACGAGACCGTCGAGGCCGCCGCCGGCGAAGGACTCCATCTGGTGAGCGACGAGACCTGGCGCGACTGTGTGCACCGGCCGCACGAGACCGTGCTGCTCAGCCCCGCCGAGATGCTCCCGGACCGGATCACCGTGGTCACCGATCTCGCCGGGCCGTTCCTTCCGGCCGGCTGGCCGGCGGCCGTCGCCCGCTTCCCGGTCACCACCGACGGCGCCGCGCTGCGCGCCCGCGTCCTCGATGTGCTCACCGCCCTCGGCGCCCGCGTCGCCGATCCGGTCGCAGCCGCGGCCGCCTACGCCCTCGACGAACCCGACGACGTCACCGAGCGCCTCGCCACCGGCATCGCGCTGCACGCGCAGGTGGCCGCCGCCGCGCACCGGTCCCTCGTCGCGGCGGGCGCCCTCGTCCGGCCCCCGCAGGCGGGCCGCCACCTCTACGCGGACCTCGGCCCCTTGCGCTCCGCGCTCGACGCCCGGGACGTCGGTGACTCGCAGGAGCTGGAGGACTTCCTCACCGCCCGGCTCGGCATGCCCGCGCCGGGCGGTCACCGTTTCGGGGACGACCTGGCCGCATTGCGCGTCCGTCTGTCCACCTGGCCCTTCCTCGGGGACACCGCCGAGGAACGCCACCAGAGCCTCGTCTCGCCCACGCCGCTGGAACTGCCGCACGTGCAACGCGCGTTGAACCTCGTGGGATCGGTCTTCGACGATCTACGCGACGACGCTCAGCGATGGGAGCCTCCCCGATGACGCAGCAGTCCGAGCCGACCACGAGCACCGTTTCGATCCGACCGGACGCCGGTGAGCCCGTTTCCACCTCCCTGCTGAGTCCGGATGCCGGTCCGCGGACCCCGTTTCCGCCGATCACCGAACCGAGACCACTCGGCGAACACCGCATCTGGCCGCGTTCCTTCGTGGACCGGCTGACCGCGCCGCTGCCGGGGCTCAAGGCCTTCGCCCGCTTCGCCCGCGAGGGCGCGGTGAGGCCCGGCCCCGATGGCCTCCGGGACATCCCCCTGCTGCCGTACGAGCCGGCGCCGCTGCCCCGGGTCGGCGCCGGCACGATCGCCGTCTCCTGGGCGGGGCACGCCAGTTGGGTGGTGCGGATCGGCGGGCTGACCGTTCTGACCGATCCTGTCTGGTCCCGCCGGATCCTCGGCACCCCGGCCCGGATCACCCCCGTCGGCATCGCCTGGAGCGCCCTGCCGCGTATCGACGCGGTCGTCATCAGCCACAACCACTACGACCATCTGGACCTACCGACCCTGCGCCGACTCCCGCTCGACACACCGGTGTTCGCGCCCGCGGGCCTCGCCCTGTGGTTCCGGCGCCGCCGGTTCACCCGCGTCACCGAGCTGGACTGGTGGGAGGGCGCCGAACTGGGCGGCGTGCGCTTCGACTTCGTCCCCGCCCACCACTGGTCCAAGCGCACCCTCACCGACACCTGCCGTTCGCTGTGGGGCGGCTGGATCATGACCGCACCCGACGGACAGCGTGTGTACTTCGCGGGCGACACCGGACACGGCCACTGGTTCGAGCGGATCGGCCGCCGCTATCCCGGGATCGACCTGGCGCTGATGCCGATCGGCGCGTACGACCCGCGGTGGTGGCTCAGCGACGTGCACTGCGACCCGGAGGACGCGGTGCGCGCCACCCGGGAGCTCGGCGCACGCCGGATGGCGCCCATGCACTGGGGCACGTTCGTACTGTCGGCGGAGCCGGTGATGGAACCCCTGACGCGGGTGCGGGCGGCCTGGGAGAAGGCGGGCCTGGCCCGGGAGGACCTGTGGGATCTGCCGGTGGGGGCGTCACGGGTGCTGGACTGAGTGCGACCGGCGCTCACGAGGCGGCGGTCCTGCGTATCCGGCGCCATATGCCGGGCGCGGCGCCGACGGCCAGCGTCAGCACGACCGCAGCCGCCACGCCCTCCCACGGCTCCGGGAACAGGGAGCCGCCGAGGATCCCGATCAACTGGTAGGTCGCGGCCCAGGCGAGACAGGCCGGGGCGTCGCCGCGGGCGAAGTCCCGCAGCGGCATCCGGGCCAGCAGGCAGGCGAGCATGACCGGTATGCGGCCCGCGGGGACGAGCCGGGAGAGGGTCAGCACCGCGATGCCGTGGTCGTTCAGCTTCTGCTGCGCCTGGGCCAGCCGCTCCTCGGGGGCCCGGTCGCGGATTGTCTCCAGCCAGCGGGAACCGTTCTTCGACCGCATTCCGCGGCGTCCGAGCCAGTACAGCGCGACATCCCCGAGGAAGGCCGCGAACGCCGAGACGACGAACACCAGGGCGAGCGAGAAGGGCGCGGTCTGGTGGAAGGCCACGACCGCCGCCGAACTCACCAGAGCGCCCGTCGGCACCACCGGGACCAGCGCACCGATCAGCACCAGCAGGAACAGCGACGGATATCCGAGTGCCTGCTGCGTCGACTCCGGGGGCACGCCGGTACCGGCGGTACCGAGGAACATCACCGGGCGACCTTCGGCCGGACACTCTCCCCGTGGGCCAGGAGGTGCACCGACACCTCCGGCGCACGGTGCGCGGCCAGACGTACGAACTCCTCGCCCGGGGTGTGGAACTCATGGGGTCGCACGGCATCCATCCCGATCGGCCAGTACGTGCCGTAGTGCACCGGCACCGCGCTGCGCGGCATCAGTCGGGCCAGGGCCTCCGCCGCGCGCCCCGCGTCCAGATGCCCGGGACCGAGGTAGGGCCCCCAGCCGCCGACCGGCAGGATCGCCACGTCGACCGGTCCGACCTCCTCGGCCATCGACTCGAACAGGCCGGTGTCCCCGGCGAAGTACGTCCGTGCGCCGCCCTCGAGCACAAAGCCGAGAGCGGGGGACCGGTGCGGCCCGACGGGCAGCCGGCGGCCGTCGTGACGGGCCGGCACGACCCGGACCACCAGGTCGTCGACGCGTACGACGTCCCCGGGCGCGACCTCGGTGAGCCGCAGACGGCCCAGTCGGCGCAGCCCCGGCACCTGGGCCAGGGCACCGCGCGGCACCAACAGGCGGGTGCCCGGGGCCAGGCGGGCCAGCGAGGGCACGTGCAGATGGTCGGCGTGCAGATGCGAGACCAGCACGACGTCCGCGACACGGGCCTCGGGCGGCGGCGGCGCCCCGCGGCGCCTGCGCAGATGTGCGAGACGGCGCGCGAACAGCGGATCGGTCAGCACCCGCGTACCGGAGTCCTCGACCGTGCAGGTGGCGTGACCCCACCATGTGATCTCCACCGGCACTCCATTGCCTCCTTCGTGCGACTCCCCTCGAGCCTACGGGCAGGAGTAGGGTCGGCGGCGAAACCCTGAGGTGAGGGGGACCCCATGGGAGATGCGTACGGTACCTCCGGCCCGCCCGACGGCTGTGACCGGCCCGGAGCGGTACGGGTGGCGGCCATCGCCAGTCTGACGCCGCTGGAGGAGCTGGACGCGGACCCCTTCCTCGTCGACTCCCGCAGCCAGCACGCGATGTGTGCGCGCTGGGCGGCGGAGCGAGGGTACGTGGTGACGCGGGAGCTGCTCGTGCGGAGTCTGCGCCCCGACCACAGCGCGCTGTGGTCGGACGTGGAGGCGGGCCTCGTCGATCTGTTCGTGGCTCCGAGCCGGCGGGTCCTGGAGCGGGCCCTGTCCTCCGTGGACGAGTTCGCCGCGGAGTGCGCGCGGCGGGGCGTGCGCGTCGAGACGGTGGGCTGCGCGGAGCCGTTGTACGACGCCCAGATGAAGGCGCGCATCCACCGCCGTCTGTCGATGCCGACCGCGGGGTACGACGGTCGTTGACCACCGGGGCGTGGCCGCCCGCGCCCGGCGCGTTTCGGGTGATCCCGGGCGATGTGACAAGGTGGGGCGGGTCCCCAGGGGATCGCGGCGGCCGGGACGTGAGGTGAGCGGGGCGTGGGGCAGGAGCGCTGGCGGAGACTGATCAGCGGAGCGGGGCGGAGCGTCGCCGTGTGGGCCGCGTCCACCGTGACCCTGCTCGTTCTCGCCGGTGTCCTCCCCGACTTCCGGCTGGAGTCCGCGGCCGGTGACAGCGTCACCCGCATCGCCCTCACCGCAGCGGCCGGCGCCGGTGTCTTCGGTCTGCTCTCGTCTCTCGTGTGGCCACTGCTCGTCCGGTTGCTGCTGCTCGTGCCGGCCCTCGTGCTGGGGCTGCTGGTCTTCTTCCTCAACGGGTCCCTGCTGCTGCTCGCCCTGCGCCTCAACCCCTCCGGCCGGGGCGAGGCGGCGCCCGAGACGGCGGTCGTGGTCGCCGCCATGATGTCCGCGGTCGCCTCGGCGACGGGCGGTGCCCTCGCCGTACGGGACGACGACGCATACCGCAGGCGGCTGTACCGGCTGGCGGCCCGCCGGCGCAGGCGGGGTGACGGGCGGGCCGGGCCCGGCAGCCCGGCGGCACTGTTCATCCAGCTCGACGGGGTCGGGCACGAGGTGCTCAGGGCGGCCGTCGACAAGGGGCTCATGCCGACCGTCGCCTCCTGGCTCGGTCCCCGCGACGGCCGCGGACCCACCCACCGGCTCAGCGCATGGCGCACCGACTGGTCCAGCCAGACCGGCGCCAGCCAGCTCGGCATCCTGCACGGCAGCAACCACGACGTGCCGGCCTTCCGGTGGTACGAGAAGGAACACCGCGAGGTCGTGGTGTGCAACCGGCCGTCGAGCGCCGCCGAACTCCAGCGCCGGGCCATCGAACGGACCGGTGACGGCGGACTCCTCACCGTCGACGGCGCGAGCCGAGGCAATCTCTTCAGCGGTGGCGCCGACGAGGTCGCCCTCGTGCTGTCCATCGCCGTCAGGCGAGGTCGGGAGAACCGGTCCCGCGCGGGGTACTTCGCCTACTTCAGCGATCCGGCCAACGCCGTCCGCACCGCGCTGTCCTTCCTGGCGGAGGTCGGCCGTGAGACCTGCCAGTCCGTCCGGGCCCGTCTCACCCGGCGGCGACCGCGGGTCAAGCGCGGCGGCCTCTACCCCTTCGTGCGCGCCTTCGCCACCGTCGTCGAGCGGGACGTCGTCGTCGCCGCCGTCATCGGCGACATGCTCGCCGGGCGCAACGCCATCTACGCGGACCTGGTGGCCTACGACGAGGTGGCCCATCACTCCGGTCCGCACAGCCGGGACGCCGAGCAGGTCCTCGCGCGGCTGGACCGGTCGCTGGCGCTGCTCGCGCAGGTCGCCGAACACGCCCCGCGTCCGTACCGGATCGTGGTGCTCTCCGACCACGGCCAGAGCCCCGGCGAGACCTTCCGGACCCGCTACGGGCTGAGCCTCGCCAATCTGGTGCGGGCCGGCTGCGGACTGCCCGTGCCGCGCAGGGTGGAGCGCACCCACAGCGGGACGGAGGCGCGTGCGGCGGTCCGGGCCGCGCTGCGCCGTCCGGTGGAGGAGGGCGGTGCGGAGCACCGGCCCGCCCGCCGCCGCAACGAGCCCGTCGTGCTCGCCTCCGGCAACCTCGGACTCGTCTCCTTCCCGGACGTGCCGCACCGGATGACCAAGGAGGAGATCGACCGCCGCCACCCCGCGCTGTTGTCCACGCTCGCCCACCACCCGGGCATCGGCTTCCTCCTCGTACGGAGCGAGCAGCACGGCGGGGTGGTGCTCGCCGCGCACGGCGCGGAGGTCCCGGTCGACCTGCTCGCCGACGAGACCGGTCCGCTCACCGGCTTCGGCCCCGGCGCCGCCGACGCCATACGCCGTACGCACTCCTTCCCGCACACCGCCGACATCATGGTCAACTCCTGGTACGACCCGGACGAGGGCGAGGTCCTCGCATTCGAGGAGCAGATCGGCTCGCACGGCGGGCTCGGCGGTGCCCAGACGCGCCCCTTCCTGCTGTCCCCCGTGGCTCTGTCGGTCCCGGTCGAGGCGGGCGCCGAACTCGCCGGAGCCGAGCGGCTCCACGGGCTCTTCCGCCGCTGGCTGCGCGAGTGCGACGGTCCCCAGGTGCCGCTGTCCGCGGCCGAGGACGAGCGCGCCGCCTGAGCCGGCAGGAATCCGGCGGCGGCATGCGCACGAAAATGACATGACGGCCGCTGCCGGTCGTTGAGAACCTCGACGGCGAGCAACCACGGCCGCGAGAGCGGCACCCGTTCAGGCCCGAAGAGGAGAGCCGCTGCGTGCAGGCAGCCGTCACCGTCACCCCCGCCCGCATTCCGGAACTGCTGCTCGGTCTCGCGACCGTGCGGCCCGTGTTCATCTGGGGTGCCCCCGGTATCGGAAAGTCCTCCCTGGTGCGTGCGTTCGCCGAGTCGCTGGGGCTGGAGTGCGTGAGCCTGCTGGGCACCCAGCTCGCCCCCGAGGACCTGATCGGCGTCCCGCAGATCCGGGACGGACGCTCGGTGTTCTGCCCGCCGGAGGCCATCGCCCGCGACGAGCCGTACTGCCTTTTCCTGGACGAGCTGAACGCGGCGACCCCGGACGTGCAGAAGGCGTTCTACTCGCTGATCCTGGACCGCCGCATCGGAAACTACGAGCTGCCTAAGGGCTCCATCGTCATCGGTGCGGGCAACCGCGCCACCGACAACGCCCTCGCCCGGCCGATCGCCTCGGCGCTGGTCAACCGTCTCGCCCACGTCCACCTGGAGGCCTCCGCGAAGGACTGGCTCGTCTGGGCGGCGGTGAACGCCATCCACCCGTGGATCCTCGACCACCTCACCGACCGGCCCGACCACCTGTGGTCCAAGCCGCCCAAGACCGAGGAGCCGTTCTCCACGCCCCGTTCCTGGCACATGCTCTCCGACGCGCTGCACTCCTTCGGCCGCGACCTCGACGAGGAGACGCTGAAGGTGCTCGCCCACGGCACCCTCACCCCGGCACACGCCACCGCCTTCTGCGGATACGTCAAGATCGTGCGCGGCCGGTACGGCATCGAGGCCATCATCAAGGGCGACGCCCACTGGCCGAACCGCATACAGGACCGGGACCTGCTGTACTACCTCGCCGAGTCCTTCCGGGGCCGGCTCGTCAAGGAACTGCCCGCGAGCAAGGAGCACATGTCGGCGAACGGACGGCAGACCGCGTACCGCGCCAAGTCCCTGCTCGTGCAGCTCGCGGAGATCTCCGTCGAGACAGCCCAGAGCGTCATCGCATCCGACGCCGACGGCAACCCGGTCCTGCCGTCCTGGTTCCTGGTGGAGGCGGCCCGGGACATGCCGCGACTGGTGGAGGCGCGGCGATGAGCCGCACCCGCCCCAGGAAGAAGCGGGACCTCGCGGCGGAGGCCTTCGCCGAGGGCATGCGGCTGATGCGGGCCAACCCGGCGCTGGCCGCCGTCGAGTTCAGCGTCTGCCGCGCTGAGGAATGCGCCACCGCCCCGCGCGACGGGTTGGTCCGCGTCGACTCCGACGGTGTGCTGCACGCCCATCCGGACCGGCTCGCCGACCCGGCCGACTGGGCCTGGGCGCTGGCGCACGCCGTGCTGCATCTGGGCTTCGGGCACGTCCCCGCGGTCAAGGGCACGCGTGTCCAGCCCGACCGCCACGACGTCGCCGCGCGCTGCGTGGTCGTCAACCGGTTCCTGCTCGGCTTCCCCGTCGGCAGGTCCCCCGAGGACCTGCCGGCCTCCTACCCCGACGGCGACGAGGAGCAGCTCGCCGCGCGCTGGCGCCGGGACGGTCTCCCCGCCGTGTACGAGCGCTGCGGTACGGCGGGCGGGGAGCCCGACCAGTTGCTCGTGGACGGGAAGGGATGGTGGGGGCAGGCCCCCGACTGGCAGCTGGCCTTCGCCACCGCCCTGACCCGGACCGTGTCCGCGGCGATGGACATGGCGGGCGGCCGCCGTGACTCCCTGGACGGCGAGGCGGCCCGGCCGCGCCCTTGGGAGCATGCGCTGAGCTGGTTCGTCTCCTCCTATCCGCTGCTCGGTGGCTTGGCGGCCGGGGTCAAGCTCGTCGCCGACGCCGAACTCGCCCGCGCACACGGCATCTCCGTGGCCGCGGTCAACGCCGAGGCGGGCGAGATCTACATCAACCCGCTGCGGCAGTTCGAGGACGAGGAGTGGCGTTTCGTCCTGGCGCACGAGATGCTGCACGCCGCCCTGCGCCACGGCGACCGCTGCGGCACCCGCGACCCGTACCTGTTCAACATCGCCTGCGACTACGTCATCAACGGCTGGCTGCGCGAGATGCAGATCGGCACGATGCCCGAGGGGCTGCTGTACGACGCGGACCTCGCGGGCCTGTCCGCGGAGCAGGTGTACGACCGCGTCGCCGGCGACCTGCGCAGGATGCGGCGGCTGGCCACGCCGCGCGGCCGGGGTGTCGGCGACGTGCTCGGCGCGCCGCTGCGACCGCCCGGCGACTACGTCGACCTTGACGAGTTCTACCGCCGGGGCCTCGCGCACGGCCTGGACCTGCACCAGCAGCAGGAGCGCGGCTTCCTGCCCGGCGGTCTGGTCGAGGAGATCCGTGCGCTCAGCCATCCGCCACTGCCGTGGGACGCCCGACTCGCCCGCTGGTTCGACGAGTTCGTTCCCCGCCCCGAACCCGTGCGCTCCTATGCGCGCCCCTCCCGCCGCCAGAGCTCCACGCCCGACATCCCGCGCGCCGGGCGCTACTTCCCGCCCGAGGAGGTGGCCCGCTGCACCTTCGGCGTCGTCCTCGACACCTCGGGCTCCATGGACCGCGTCCTGCTCGGCAAGGCGCTCGGGGCGATCGCCTCGTACGCCGGGGCCCGCGACGTACCCGCGGCCCGGGTCGTCTTCTGCGACGCTGCGCCGCACGACGCCGGCTATCTGCCGGTCGCCGACATCGCCGGCCGGGTACGGGTGCACGGCCGCGGCGGTACGGTCCTGCAGCCGGGGATCGATCTGCTGCACCGGGCACGGGACTTCCCGCCCGGTGCCCCGATCCTGGTGATCACGGACGGCTGGTGCGACGTGCTGCGGGTCCGGCGGGAACACGCGTATCTGATACCGCAGGGCGCGCGGCTGCCGTTCACAGCCCGGGGGCCGGTCTTCCGGGTGCGGTGACCCCGCGGGTCGGGGACGGCTTCACCGCCATGTCCGGTGCGTGCGCCGTGTGCCGATGTGATCGGATGGTGCCTACGGAACCCGGCAACGGGCCCACACGCGAAAGGAAGAACCGTGGCAACCACGCGCACCGCACACACCGTCTGGGAAGGCAATCTGCTCGAGGGCAACGGCGTCGTGACCTTCGACTCCTCCGGCATCGGCCAGCAGCCGGTGTCGTGGCCGTCGCGCGCCGAGAAGGCCAACGGCAAGACCAGCCCCGAGGAGCTGATCGCCGCCGCCCACTCCAGCTGCTTCTCGATGGCGCTGTCGCACGGCCTGGCCGGCGCCGGCACCCCGCCCACCAAGCTCGAGACGAAGGCCGACGTGACCTTCCAGCCGGGTGAGGGCATCACGGGCATCCACCTCACCGTCGAGGGCACGGTCCCCGGCATCGACAACGACGCGTTCGTCGCCGCCGCCGAGGACGCCAAGAAGAACTGCCCGGTCAGCCAGGCGCTCGCCGGTACGACGATCACCCTGGAAGCCAAGCTCGCCTGACGTACACACATACGAGGTGCCGCGTCCGCCGGAAGGGGGGCGCGGCACCGCCGTTTCCGGGGTATGGGCCAGGAGGCCGAAGGCGTCAGCCGTGGCCCGACGGCATTGACAAGGGGCCACTCAAGTTTTCCGATGGAGGGCGGGGACCGCCCTGGCGGAAGGGGACAGCGATGGCACGTGCGGTGGGGATCGACCTCGGAACGACGAACTCGGTGGTGGCCGTCCTGGAAGGTGGTGAGCCCACCGTCGTCGCCAACGCCGAAGGCGCCCGCACCACCCCGTCGGTGGTCGCCTTCGCCAAGAACGGCGAGGTGCTCGTCGGCGAGGTCGCCAAGCGGCAGGCCGTGACGAACGTCGAGCGCACCGCACGCTCGGTGAAGCGGCACATGGGCGACACACAGTGGCGCTTCCCGGACAGCGGTGCCGTGGACGGCACCCGTTACCGGGCCCAGGAACTGTCCGCGCGGGTCCTGCAGAAGCTGAAACGGGACGCGGAGGCGTATCTCGGGGAGGAGGTCACCGACGCCGTGATCACCGTGCCCGCCTACTTCGACGACGCCCAGCGGCAGGCCACCAAGGAGGCCGGCGGGATCGCGGGGCTGAAGGTCCTGCGGATCGTCAACGAGCCTACGGCCGCGGCCCTCGCGTACGGTCTCGACCGCGCGGAGGAGCAGACGGTCCTCGTCTTCGACCTCGGCGGCGGCACGTTCGACGTCTCCCTTCTGGAGATCGGCGACGGAGTCATCGAGGTGAAGGCCACCAACGGCGACACCCGTCTCGGCGGCGACGACTGGGACCAGCGGATCGTCGACCATCTGGTCAAGCGGTTCAAGGGGCAGTACGGCGTCGACCTCGGCGCCGACAAGATGGCGCTGCAACGGCTGCGCGAGGGCGCCGAGAAGGCCAAGATCGAGCTGTCCGGTTCCACCGAGACGACCGTCAACCTGCCCTACATCACCGCTTCCGCCGAGGGGCCGCTGCATCTCGAGGAGAAGCTGACCCGCGCCCGCTTCCAGGAACTCACCGCCGATCTGCTGGACCGCTGCCGGACCCCGTTCCACCAGGCGGTCGAGGACGCCGGTGTGCAACTGTCGGCGATCGACCACGTCATCCTGGTCGGCGGCTCCACCCGCATGCCCGCCGTCACCCACCTGGTGAAGGATCTCACCGGCAAGGAGCCGCACAAGGGTGTCAACCCCGACGAGGTCGTGGCCGTGGGCGCGGCCCTGCAGGCGGGTGTCATCCGCGGCGACGTCAAGGACGTCCTGCTGCTCGACGTCACCCCGTTGTCCCTCGGCATCGAGACCAAGGGCGGCATCATGACCAAGCTGATCGAACGCAACACGACCATTCCCACCCGGCGTTCGGAGATCTTCACCACCGCCGAGGACAACCAGCCGTCGGTCGGTGTCCAGGTCTACCAGGGCGAGCGAGAGATGGCCGCCCACAACAAGAAGCTCGGCGTCTTCGACCTGACCGGACTGCCGCCCGCACCGCGCGGGGTACCGCAGATCGAGGTGGCCTTCGACATCGACGCCGACGGGATCATGCACGTCTTTGCCAAGGACCTGGCGACGGGCCGGGAACAGAAGATGACCGTGACCGGCGGCTCCGCGCTACCCAAGGACGAGATCGACCGGATGATGCGGGACGCGGAGCAGTACGCGGAGGAGGACCGCAGGCTCCGGGAGACCGCGGAGACACGCAACCAGGCCGAGCAACTCGTGTACCGGACCGAGAAGTTCCTGCGGGACAACGAGGAAGGCGTTCCTGCGGACACCAGGGACGAGGTGAAGGCCGCGACGGCCGAGTTGAAGGGTCTGCTGAAGGACGAGGCCGATACGGCGGCGCTGCGTGCCGGGATCGAGAAACTGGCCACGGTCAGCCAGAGGATGGGGCAGGCGATGTATGCCAGGGCCCAGGCCGGGCCGTCCGGATCCGGCGGTGCCGGGGGTTCCGGCGATGAACGGAACCCTTCAGACGACGAGTCGGTGGTGGACGCCGAGATCGTCGACGACGACGGGGACACGAAGGGCGGCGCGGCCTGAGGCGTTGATGAGGACACGAGGCGTGGCGGCCGGTCGGTCGGCACGGGCTCAGGACTTGCGGGCGACCCCCGCGTACACCGGCACGATGCCCTCCGCCTGGGCCGCCACGTCGTCCGGCTCCGGCCGCCACCCGGAGACGGGGATCACCCCGGGTCCCAGCAGTTCCAGTCCGTCGAAGAAGCGCGAGAACTCCGCGAGCGGACGAGGGAAGAAGGGGGTGCCGCTGTGCCGGAACAGTCCGGCGGCCCGCTCGACGGCCTCGGGGTTCAGGTCGGGCGTGACCTGGGAGACGACCAGGTGGCTGCCCGGGGCGAGCGCCTCGACGTAGCGCTTCAGCAGGTCGTGCGCCTCGTCGCCGAGATAGTGCGTCAGTGCGATCAGCGACAGTGCGACCGGCTTCCCGAAGTCCAGGGACTCGGCCGCGCGGCCGAGGACGGTGTCGGGATCGTGGACGTCCGCGTGGACGTAGTCCGTCGTGCCCTCCGCCGAGCCGTGCAGCAGCGCCTGGGCGTGCCGCAGCACGATCGGGTCGTGGTCGGCGTACACCACCCGGGCGTCGAGGGCGACCTCCTGCGCGACCTGGTGCAGATTGGGCTCGGTGGGGATGCCCGTGCCGATGTCGAGGAACTGGCGCACCTCCGCCCGCGCGAGCGTCCTCGTGGCCCGCTGCATGAACCGGCGGTTGGCGCGCGCCCCGCGCCGCACGGTCGGGTCGGCGGCGAGGATCTTCCGGCCCAGTTCCTCGTCGACCGGATAGTTGTCCTTGCCGCCCAGCCACCAGTCGTACACGCGCGCGGGATGGGGCCGGCCGGTGTCGATCCGGCCCGGTTCTGCTTCGTGTCCTGGCGTCATACGCATGCTCCTGAAGAGGCTGGGGGCAGGGAGCGGCCGGGTCAGAAGGTGTCGCGGTACTCCTGGAAGAGCCTTTTCGTCCGCTGGACGGAGGCCGCCTTCGCGGACATGTGGTCCAGCACCTCCAGGTGCATGGACACCTCGGGGCGCGAGTCGAGATAGAGCGCGCCGGTCAGGTACTCGCTGTAGACCATGTCGGGCAGCTCCGGCTCCCCGAAGCGGAAGAGGACGAACGGAGTGCAGGCCCCGGGGTGCGGACCGGCGGCGAACTCGGCGACCTGCAGGGTGATCCGCGGATTGTCGCCGGCCTCGATCAACCTGTCGAGTTGCTCGCGCATCACCTTGGGGTCGCCGCTCACCGGGCGCCGCAGCACGGTCTCGTCCATGATCACCCAGAAGTGCGGCGGGTTCTCACCGGTGAGCAGCGTCTGCCGGGCCATCCGCAGCGCCACATGCCGCTCGATGTCCTGGGGGCGGACCTGCCCCACGGTTCCGGCCTCCAGCACGGCACGGGCATAGTCCTCGGTCTGCAGCAGACCGGGCACGAAGTGCGGCTCGTAGGAGCGCACGATACGGGCGGCGCCCTCCAGGCTGACGTGCAGGCTGAACCAGTCGGGCAGCACGTCGTGGTAACGCTGCCACCAGCCGGGCAGGTTGGCCTCCTCGGCAAGCCGGACGAAGGCGGTGACCTCCGGGTCGGGCACACCGTAGGTGGACAGCAGCACCTGCAGATAGGGGATCTTCAGGGCGACCTCGGCGGCCTCCATGCGCCGCACGGTCGCGGGAGCGACGCGCAGTATCCGCGCCGCCTCCTCACGCTTGAGACCGGCGGCCTCCCGCAGCTCCTGCAGCCGCCGCCCGAGGACCACCTGCCCCACGGTGGGCGCAGCCCGCCGCTCGCTCACGCCACGCCTCCCCTACGCGTCCCTGTACGCGAGCAGTGTGGCACGTTCGGACGTACGCCTCATCGGGACGGCGGGAAAACTTTGACGCCACCTCAATTCCCTGCGTTCTGAAGGTACTTCGCCGTCGTCGGGTCGGCGGGCAGAAACGTCTCGACGGCCAGTTCCGCCACCGTGACGTCCATCGGGGTGTTGAAGGTGGAGATCGACGAGATGAAGGACAGCACCCGGCCGTCGTGCTCGATCCGCATCGGGAGCGCGAAGTGCGGTACGGGCCCGGCCGGTTCGGACCCGATCCGGTCCGGGACCGGATAGGCCGCCACCTCGTCGTACAGCGCCCGCAGCACCTCCGAGCGCCGCAGGGCGATCTGACGCTCCATCTGCGTCAGCAGATGGTCCCGCCACTCGCGCAGATTGCGGATGCGCGGAGCCAGGCCCTCCGGGTGCAGCGTGAGGCGCATCGCGTTCAGGGGCGGGGCGAGCAACCGCTCCGGGACGCCCTCCAGGAGCATCGTGATGCCCCGGTTCGCCGCCACCACGTCGTACCGCGCGTCGACCACCAGCGCGGGGTAGGGCTCGTAGGCGTGGATCAGCCGCTCCACGCCCTCGCGCAGCGCCTCCATCGAGGGGTCGTCCAGCGGTGTCTCCGGGTAGTGCGGCGCGTAACCCGCCGCCAGCAGCAGCGCGTTGCGCTCGCGCACCGGTACCTCCAGATGCTCCGCGAGCCGTAGGACCATCTCCTCGCTGGGCCGCGAGCGGCCCGTCTCGACGAAACTGACGTGCCGGGCCGAGGAACCGGCTCGCAGCGCCAACTCCAGCTGGGTGATGTGCCGTTGCTCCCGCCAGCCGCGCAGCAGCGCTCCGAAGGCCGGTTCGGAGGGGGCCGTCGAGGGGGCGGCGGTGCCGGACGCGAGAATGGTCATGAGACCGACCGTAATCGAGGAGTGGTGCATGTACGACCGGCTCGGCCCGTCCTGGGAGGCCACCGCGATCTACCGCGCACGCGTGCGCGGCTGTCTGCTCGCGGGCGCGATGGGTGACGCCCTCGGGTACCCGATCGAGTTCGCCTCCCTGGACCGCATCCGCGCCCTGCACGGCGAGCGGGGCGTCACCGGTCTCGTCCCCGGCGTCGGGGGCGTGGTGGGCCGCGTCACCGACGACACGCAGATGACGCTGTTCACGTCGGAGGGCCTTCGGCAGGCGCACGAGCGCGAACGGCACAAGGGCATCGGCGGCGGCTGGTCCCGGCTGGTGCGCGAGGCGTACGGGCGCTGGTTCGACACCCAGCGCCTGCCGGCCCCGCCCGAAGGGGCGACGGGCCTTGCCGCGCAGCCCTGGCTGTACGCCCGCCGCGCCCCGGGCAACGCCTGCCTCTCCGGCCTGGCCCAGGAATTCGTCCCCGATCCGACGGCCGAACTGGGCCTCCCCGGCCCGGTCAACTCCGACTCCAAGGGCTGCGGCGCGGTCATGCGCTCGGCGCCCTTCGGACTGAGCCGGGTGCCCGGCGACACCGCGTTCGCCATGGCCGCCCGCTCCGCCCAGACCACCCATGGCCATCCCACGGGCTACTACTCCGCGGGCGCCTTCGCCGCGATCGTCGCCCACCTCGTCGAGGGAGACTCCCTGGAGGGCGCCGTGCTTCGCGCCCTGCGTCTGCTCGCCCGGTATCCCGGCCACGAGGAGACCACGGCCGCCCTGCACGAGGCCCTCGACCTGGCCGCCGAGGGATCGCCGACCCCCGAGAAGATCGAGTCGCTCGGTGAGGGCTGGATCGCCGAGCAGGCGTTGGCCATTGCCGTGTACTGCGCGCTCGTCCAGCCGGAGATACGGCACGCGCTCCTTTTGTCCGTGAACCACTCCGGCGACAGCGACTCCACGGGGGCCATCTGCGGCAACCTCCTGGGCGCTCACCACGGTGACCACCGGCTGCCGCAGGAGTGGCTCGAGGCGGTCGAGGGACGTGCCGAGATCGCGGTCTGTGCGGACGACTTCGCCGCGGAGTGCGTACGACGCTGAGGGACCGACCGCGCGTACGGCGTCGCACAGGGGGGATGTGTCAGGGTGAGGCGATCCCGCGTCCCACGGAAGGAGCCGGTGATGGCCGTCGAGCCGCTGTCGCAGAAGGAGATCGAGGACCGGCTGGCCGAGTTGCCGGGCTGGTCGCAGGAGGGCGACCGCATCGCCCGTTCCTACCGGTTCGGCTCGCACTTCGCGGCGACCGCCATGGTCGTGCACATCGCCCAGGTGCAGGAGGAACTCGACCACCACTCCGATCTCACCCTCGGCTACAACACCGTCGTCGTCACGGTGAACACTCACAGCGTGGGCGGCGCGGTGACCGAACTCGACTTCCGGCTGGCCCGGCGGATCGAGGAACTGGCCCCCGGCCACGGCGCCCACTGAGCGGAGGTCACCGTGCTCGACTACGAGGCCGAGGCCGACGCCTACGACGCCACGCGCGGCGGTGAGCCCCGGGCCGGAGCCGCCGCCGAGGCCGTGCTCGGGCTGGTGCCGAAGGACGCCGGCCGGCTGCTGGACGTGGCCTGCGGCACGGGGATCGTGACCCGGCGGCTCGCGGCCGGGCGGCCGGGGCTGCGGGTGACCGGCGCCGATCTGACCCATGCGATGGCCCGGCTGGCCGTGGCACGGCTGCCCGGCGCCGTCGTCCGCGCCGACTGTCGCCGGCTGCCCGTCCGCGACCAGGCGTTCGAGGCGGTCACGACCATCTGGCTGCTGCACCTCCTCCAGGGTCCCGAGGACGTACGAGCCGTGGTCACCGAGTGCGCCCGGGCTCTGCGCCCGGGCGGTGTGTACCTCACCACCGTCGACAAGGCCGCCGCCCACGACGTGGGCAGCGACATCGACGCCGCCCTGGCGGTGCGCCCGCGCCGCCCGGCGCTGGACGCCGCGGAGACCGTCGCGGAGTACGCGGCCGTGTGCGGTCTGGTCCCGGCCGGGCAGGCCCGCTTCCCCGGGGTCGGGCAGGGACGCAGCCCCCGCACGACCATCAAGGACCTGCGGCGCGGCTGGTTCACGACGACGGGGCCCGGTGATTCGACCGGCGACCTGATCGCCGCGCGCCTCGCGGCCCTGCCGGACCAGGACCGCCCACGCCCGGACCCGGTGTTCACACTGCGGGCGTTCCGCAAGGACTGAGGGCTGCCCGGCCACGTACCGGCGCCGGGGCATGTCATCCCGAGACGGTCTTCGACCAGTCCTGGTCGACCGTCCGCCGCGCCTTCTCCAGCTGTGCGTCCGTCGGGAACTGCGGTGTCCCCTCGACGGTCGGCAGCCGGGCGGCCGCGGCCTCGTCCAGAGTGCCGTCCCGCCTCATGGTGTCCATGAGCACCGGGCGGGCGTAGCCGGCGAGCCGCAGGTTCTGGCCGTCCGTGCTGAAGAGGTATTCCTCCCACAGGCGCGCGGCGGCGGGGTGCGGGGCGTTCTTGTTGATCGCCTGCGCGTAGTACTGGGCGAAGCTGCCGTCCAGGGGGATCGCCACGTTCCAGTCCACCCCCTTGGCCCGAAGCCCTTCGGCGTAGCCGAGGTTGAGGTAGTCCCAGTTGATGCTGATGGGTGTCCGCCCGGTCTTGACGGCCCCGGAGGTCGACTCGAGGGGGTTGAAGTTGCCGCTCTTCTTCAGCTGGGCGAAGAAGTCCAGACCGGGCCGGATGTTGTCGAACGACCCGTCGTTCGCCAGCGCGGCGGCGAAGACGGCGGAGAAGGCGGAGTTGGCCCGGGTGGGGTCGCCCTCCAGGGAGACCCTGCCCTGGTAGCCGGGCCTGAGCAGTTCGGCGAAGGTCCCGGGACAGGGCTTGACGCGGTTGGCGTCGCATCCGATCGAGATGTAGCCGCCGTAGTTGTTGTACCAGTGGGCCTGCGGGTCCTTCTGGTAGGCGGGGATGGAGTCCCAGACGGCGACCTTGTACGGCGCGAGCAGACCCCGGCCCGCCGCCGACCGGGCGAAGGTGTCACCCAGGTCGATCACGTCGGGGGCCGTCGGCCGCTTCCCACTCCTGACCAGGGCGTCGATCTCGTCCTCGCTGTGGGCGTCGGGATGGTCGACCGTGATTCTGATCCCGTACTTCTTCTCGAAGCCGTCGATCAGACCGCCGTAGTTGGCCCAGTCGCGAGGAATGGCGATCGCCCGGAGCGCACCTTCCCTCTTCGCTGCGGTGATCAGCGCGTCCATGCCGCCCGCGTCCGCTGCGGAGGTGGCCGCGGAAGGTTTTCTGGGCCGCTCGGGCGCGCTGCTCTCGCAGGCCACCGGCGCCGTGAGGACGAGACAGCAGAGCGCTGCCGCTGCTCGGGCCCGGAGTGCGGTCACGACGGCTCCAGAGGGTGCGATGTGCGAGGAGGGGGTGGTCACGGAGAACGTCTGTCAGCGGGGCGCCGGAGCGTACGACCGGTGCCGTCGGTGTGCGGGCCGCCGTGCGTCCGCGCGCAGCGCCTCGGCGTGGTCGCGGAGCCGGGGAAGCGGTCGGGGTCGGCGCGGCTTCACGCCCCGGGCCGCGCGTTCCGATCGGGCCGCCGGGGTCACGCGGGGGCGGGGCGGCGGGTCCTTCGCGGCGCTTGCCGACCCCCTGGTCCGGCGGCCTCCTCGGGTCCACTGCGACGACGTGGTCATCGAGGTCAGCGTACCCGGCGCCTTCGTGGTGCGACGGCTGTGCGAGCGCCTGCGATCAGCGCGTTTCCAGGGCGGACCGGCGGTTCGTCCGCCCCGTCCGGCCGCTGTGCGCGGCGTGTCGTCCGCGGCGGCCGGCGGTCCCGCGCGGCCCCTCACTGAGCCGTGTCGTCCCACTGGTCGAGCAGCGTCCCGCCGAGGTCCTCCGTCTCGGAGGCGCCGCCGCGCAGCGACTGCTCGGCCCAGATGACCTTTCCGGTGGGGGTGTAGCGGGTGCCCCATCGTTCGGTCAACTGGGCGACCAGGAAGAGTCCGCGGCCGCCCTCGTCGGTGACGTTGGCCCGGCGCAGGCGCGGTGAGGTGCTGCTGCCGTCGCAGACTTCGTAGATCAGGGTGCGGTCGTGGATCAGGCGGACGGTGATCGGGTCGCCGCCGTAGCGGATGGCGTTGGTGATCAGCTCGCTGAGCACGAGCTCGGCGGTGAAGGAGATCTCCTCCAGGCCCCACTGCGCCAGCCGGTCGGTGCAGGCGCTGCGCACCGATGACACGGCCGCCGCGTCACAGGGCACATGCCACTCGGCGATCCGGTCGGGGTCGAGCCTGCGGATGCGGGCAACCAGCAGAGCGATGTCGTCCTTGGGCCGAGCAGGCAGCATGGCGTCCATCACCGCCGCACACGTGGCCTCCGGGGTGCGATCGGGGCCGGTCAGAGCGGCGCGCAGGGCGGCCAGGCCGGCGTCCAGATCGCGGTCCGCGTCCAGGACGAGGCCGTCGGTGTAGAGCACCAGCCGGGATCCCTCCGGCAGGGCCAGGTCGGTGTATTCGAAGGGCAGTCCCGCGCCCAGCCCGAGTGGCGTGGAGACGGGCACCGGGGGGAAGTCCACGGTCCCGTCGGGATGGACGAGGGCCGGTCCCGGATGGCCGGCGGTGGCGATGACCAGATGGCCGGAGGTGGGGTCGTAGACGGCGTACTGGCAGGTCGCGCCGGTGATCACCTGCTCGTGCCCTTCGTCCGCGTCGATCTGGGCGACCAGCTCGTCCAGCCGGCCCAGCAGCTCCTCCGGGGGCATGTCCAGTCCGGAGAAGTTGTGCACGGCGGTGCGCAGCCGGCCCATGGTCGCCGCGGCATGCAGACCGTGACCGACGACGTCGCCGACGACCAGCGCCACCCGGGTGCCGGACAGCGGGATGACGTCGAACCAGTCCCCGCCCACCCCGGCCTGGGCCGGGAGGTAGCGGTAGGCCACCTCGAGGGCGGACTGCTCGGGCAGGCCCTGCGGCAGCAGGCTGTGCTGCAGGGTCACCGCCATGGCGTGTTCCCGGGTGTAGCGGCGGGCGTTGTCGATGCAGACCGCGGCCCGGGTGCCGAGTTCCTCGGCGAAGGACACGTCCTCGTCGTCGAAGGGCGGGGAGGTGCTGCTCCGCCAGAACATCGCCATGCCCAGCACCACTCCGCGGGCCCGCAGTGGGACCACGAGCAGGGAGTGGATGCCGTGGTCGATGAGCTGCCGGGTGCGTTCGGGATCCTGGGCCTGCCAGTCCTTCAGCGTGCGCAGATCCTTGACCAGGAGCGTTCGGTTGGTGGCCATCGCCGCGGCGACGGGATGGGAGTCGCCGAAGGGGATCAGCTCGCCGAGGGGATACAGCAGGTGGGACCTGTCCAGGCCCGCGAAAGCGACACGCCGCAACTGCGCGGTCTCGTCGGAGGACTCCTCGCCGCGCAGTACGGGATCCAGCAGCTCGACGGTGGCGATGTCGGCGAACCGCGGCACCGCCACCTCCGCCAGCTCCTCGGCCGTGTGTGTGACATCCAGCGTGGTGCCGATCCGGATACCGGCGTCGTAGAGCAGCCTCAGGCGTTCGCGTGCGCCCTCCGCCCTGCCGGAGAGCGCGCGCAGCTCGGTGGTGTCGCGCAAGGTCACCACGTATCCCGCCGGTCCATGGGGCGCGGTGGGCCGCTTGTTGATCGCCAGGAGCCGGTCGCCCGCCAGGTACACCTCGTCGGTGACCGTGCGGTCGGAGACGAGCAGTGCGGCGATGTCCGCATCGAGCCCGAGTCCGCCGACATCACGCTGCTCGGCGTCCGCAGGGAGGTCCAGCAGCCGGCGTGCCTCGTCGTTGGCCAGCAGCAGCCGCCCGTCGCAGTCGAGGATCAGGACCCCTTCCCGGACGGCGTGCAGTACCGCGTCGTGGTGCTCGTACATCCGGGTCATCTCGGCCGGGCCCAGGCCATGGGTCTGCCGCCGCAGTCGCCTGCTCACCAGTGCCGCGCCGCCCGCGGCGATGACGAGGGCCCCGGCGGCGCCCCCGAACAGGTACGGCAGCTGCTGGTTCATGCTGTGTTGGACCTTCTCGACCGTGACGGGCACGGCGACGACGGCGACGACGGAGCCGTCGGGTGCCCGCACGGGCACCGCCGAGACCACGGAAAGCCCCAGGGATCCGTGGAAAGTGCTGGTGAACGCCCTGCCGTCCGCCGCCTGCCCGTAGGGGCCGATGACATGCTTGCCGATCTGGCTCGGGTCGCTGTGGGTGAGGGTGACCCCGTCCAGCGTGTACACGATGATGGCGTCGACGCCCGCGGCCTTCCGGGCCGCCTCGGCGTCCGGTTGCAGCACCGCGGTCGGGTCGGGGCTCTTCAGGGCCTCCACGATCCCGGGCGCGTGCGCGAAGGTCTGTGCGGTCGCGAGCGTCCTGTGCTCGGCATCGGCCATGCTGTCGCGCCGGGCCTGGACCACGAGGGCGACCAGCGCGGCGGCGACGAGCAGCGCCACGACCAGCAACTGCAGAAGGAAGACCTGGCCCGCCAGGCTGCGCATGTTCAGTACCGGGTGCAGGCGTCGGCGTCGCCACCATCTCCGCCTGTGAGAGGCCCGACCGCGGTCCTGCCCCTGGTGCCCATCGACGGGGCGGGGAGGCCCACCGGTCCGATGGCCCCGGGGCGTGTCCGACGCCCCACGACCACTGTGACCAGAAACTCCGCGCATACCCCTTTTGTATCGCTTCTTGGCCGACGACCACGGGGTGTGGGCGTCACGGACCGGCCGGCACGCCGTGGCGGTGAGCCGTCCTCGGAGCGCCGCGGGCACGGCGTGCGGCATGTCCGCCCGGTTCGCCGGGACAGGTCGCGGCGCCTGCCGACCCGCCGCATCCGCGCCGTGCCGCTGAGCCGACCGGTGTGCGACGAGGTGACGGGCAGCAGCTCGACGTGGTGGGTGTGCCGCCCGGCCGTCGCGTCCGTCGCCGCGTCATCCGGCCATGTCGACCGAGCGGCAACCGGACCGCGTGACCGATGCCGCCGACACCGGTCCGGACGGTCACGCGGCTTCAGGAGGTACGGCCGAGGACCGCGCACCTCCTCGAGCCCGTCGCGGCGCCCGGAGCGGGCGGGTGCCGTCCCGGTCGTCAGACGACGTCGGTGGGCCGGGGCCCGCCTCCGCGGGCCAGACCCTCACGGATCGCGAACTCCACGGCCGAGTAGTCGCCGTCCTGCCGCTCCAGCTCGCACGGCACCGTCGCGTACAGGGGTGGCTGTGCCATGAAGCGGGGGCGCGTGCCGTGGTGGGGCTGGGCGGCGTGGACGAGGAACGGGTGGCAGAGGTAGACGTCCCCGGGGCGCCCGGTTGCGTAGTCGATCGGGCGGTGCGCGGAGGCGGCGTCGACCTTCGGCCCGAGCTCCATGAAGGAGGCGCCGCGTTCGCCGTACGGCTCCAGGACCGGTGGTACGTCGAGATGCGAGCCCACGCGGATACGGGTCGGGGCATCCTCCTCACCGACCTCGGAGAACAGGAAGAGCATGAGCAGGGCACGGTCCTTCGACCACAGGTTCGTGTGCCAGAGCGTGGCGCCCTCCGGCAGATAGCTGCCCTCGATGTGCCAGCCCGCGTCGTCCGGCTCCTCCTCGTGCGGGAAACGCAGCGGAAAGCTGCCGAGCACGTACCGCGGCTGCCAGCGGCGCTCACCGCACAGCAGGTCGAAGGCCTCGTGCAGCGCGGGGGAGTTGGCCGCGGCGGCGAACGGGCCCTGCGCCATGGCGGACACCCAGTGCACCGGGTCCTTCCAGGTGCCGGGGTCGTCGGGGTCGTACCCGGTCTCCTTCCAGAGCAGCCGTGCGCATCCTTCCGCGACGCGCGGCGGAAAGGCACCCTCGATCTTCACGAACCCGTCCCGCAGGAAGCGTTCCACCGACTCGTCGTCCATGGGGTACATCGTGGGAGACGGCCGGGACCGGGTGCATCCCGTTTTTCCGGGGCCGGACGCATCCCGCTCAGGGCGAGGCCCGTGCGGATGATCCCGCCGCACGCCGTGCCGTTTCCGAAGGCGCGTTTGCCGGTCCGGCAACGGAACTGGCCGTGCTCCGGTGCGTGGGCCCAGTCTGGGAACCTCCGGACGAGAGGCTCATGACCATGGCACACCACCACCACGATCACGACGACCACACCGACATCGACTGGGCCGTGATGGCTCCCCTGCTCGAGGCACAGGCCGAGCTGTTCACGCCCCTGTACGAGAGTGCCATGGCCTGGCTCGCGCGGGAGGTGCCGGAACCGGGCCTGATCGTCGACTCGGGCAGTGGGCCGGGTGTCGTCTCCTGCTTGTTCGCCGAGGCGTTCCCGAGCGCGCGGATCGTCGCGGTGGACGGCTCCGAGCCGCTGCTGGAGCGGGCGCGAGCCCGGGCGGAACGGCTGGGACTCGCCGATCGCTTCGGCACGGTCGCGGGTGAACTCCCCGAGGCCCTGGACGACCTGCCCTATCCGGCCGATCTGTTGTGGGCGAGCAACAGCCTGCACCACCTCGCCGACCAGCGGGCCGGTCTGGCCGCGTTCGCCGGGCGGCTGGCGCCCGGCGGCACCCTCGCCCTGCTGGAAGGCGGGCTGCCCGCCCGGTTCCTGCCGCGGGACATCGGCATCGGCCGTCCCGGATTGCAGGCGCGGATCGACGCGGTGGAGGCCGAGTGGTTCGCGCGGATGCGGGCATCGCTGCCCGGCGCGGTCACCGAGGCCGAGGACTGGCCGGCGCTGCTGTCCGCCGCGGGTCTGAAGCACACCGGTACCCGGAGCTTCCTGCTGGATCTGCCCGCACCCGTCTCGGACCGGGCGCGCGCCTATGTCGTCGCATCCCTGAGCCGGCTCCGCGAGGCCCTGGAGGAGGATCTCGACCGCGAGGACCGCGCCACGCTGGACCGGCTGCTCGACCCGCAGGACGAGGCGAGCGTCCACCACAGGAGCGATGTGTTCGTGCTGAAGGTGCACACGGTGTACACGGCCGTACGGACCGCCTGAGGCCGGTCGCCCCTGGCTCGGAGAGCGCTCGAGGTGGTGCACTTCCCCCGGCTTCACCGAAATACGGGGGGCAATCATGACCGGCTCTCCGGTCGCACGGGCGCCGGGTGGCCGTCACCTGGCGCGGTGAGGCGGCGGTTGCGCGGCTTCACCGGCGAACTCTGCAGTCCCGGGGGCCTGGTGACGGTCGCGGGGGAGCGCCGCCGACCGGATCGCCGACTCGATCCTCCGGGCGATCCGGCAGCCCGAGGGTGTCGACGCCGACGCCGTGGTCGTACGTCCGATCGGGCTGCCGGAGCGACGGGCGCCGGCCTGCCCGGTCCCGCGGAGGACCGCAGTACCGTGCAGGCCGGGCCCTGTGTCAGTTGTTCTGGATGAACTGCTGGGCCAGCGACTGGCCGAGGGAGACGGCCGCGCTGTGACTCTCGATCGGCGACACCTGCGAGTTCTTGAACAGGATGTACGTCACGCCCGAGTCCGCGCCGCCGGTCTCCGGGTCCGGGTCGATGCCGAGAGCGTTCGCGGTGGCGTACGAGGCCTCGCCGATGATCTGCGTGGGGCCGGTGTCACCGACGACCGCGTACTCGACCTTGTTGTTGTAGATGACGGCCACCACGCCGCCGCCCTTGATGCCGGCGCTGGAGTACTTCCAGATGCTGCTGGAGCTCGGCACGACGACGTACGGCAGCGAGTCGGCGCGCAGGGGCCTGCCGTCGGACTGGTGGAAGGCGGTGTCGTCCTGGAACCAGGGGTCGGTGTCGCCGTTGCAGTTGGCCGTGACCTGGCCGTCGCAGTCGATGTCCATGTCGGCCTTCCAGAACACCGCGCCGTTCTTGCCGCACACGGGGATGGTGGCCGAGGTCTCGTCGTCGGTCTTGTACTTGCCGTTCGATATCTGCGAACAGGACGTCACCTTGGCGAGCAGGGCGGACGCGCTGACGGTGCCCTCCTGGGGGGACTTGGGGGCGGCCGCTCCCGATGCGTTCGTGGGGAGCACCGCGGTGGCGAGAAGTGCGGCGCCGGAGGCCGCGGCGAGGGTCAGTGTTCGAGTGCGCACTGTGGGGGACCCTTCTGTTAGGAAAGTTTCCTTACCGGGTGCCGTACAAGGTGGACCGACTTGCATGACCGCGTCAACCCCCTTGAGGCAAAGGGGATTTCGGCGTCGGCCGGTCCTGCGCACGAAGGGGCGGATCACCGTCGGCGCGCAGTCCGCTGACCACCGGATTCTCGGGTTCCGCCCGGGCCGGGCCGGGGCGGAGGCCACCCGCGGGCCGGCCGGGACGGATCGGTGCCGGGCCCCGGCGGGTTCACGAACGGGTGCGCGGCAGCGTCAGCCCACGTCGAAGGTCGCGGGGTCGGGGCCGAGGCGACGGTCCTCGTTGAGCGCGCTGATCGCCGCCATGTCCTCGGTGTCCAGCGAGAAGTCGAAGACCTCGATGTTCTCCCTGATCCGGTCGGGCGTCACGGACTTCGGGATCACGACGTTGCCCAGCTGGATGTGCCAGCGCAGCACGATCTGGGCAGGGGTGCGGTTGTGCTTCTGCGCGATGGCGATGATCGCCGGGACCTCGAGGAGGCCTCTGCCCTGACCCAGCGGGGACCACGCTTCCGTGGTGATGCCCTGCTGTGCGTGGTACTCGCGCGCCGCGTGCTGCTGCATGTGCGGATGCAGTTCGATCTGGTTGACCGCCGGGATGAGCGAGGCGTGGGCGATCAGGGTGCGAAGGTGCTCCGGAAGGAAGTTGGAGACGCCGATCGCCTTGGCGCGGCCGTCGGCGTTGAGCTTCTCCATGGCCTGGAACGTCTCGACGAATCTGCCCCGGGACGGCAACGGCCAGTGGATCAGGTAGAGGTCCACGTACTCCAGGCCGAGCTTCTCCAGCGACACGTCGAGCGCGCGCATCGCGGGGTCGTACCCGTGGTCGGCGTTCCAGAGCTTGGTGGTGACGAAGAGATCCTTGCGCGGGATGCCGGAGGCGGCGACCGCCCTGCCGACGCCCTCCTCGTTGCCGTAGATCGCCGCCGTGTCGATGCTGCGGTACCCGGCCTCCAGGGCGGTGGCGACGGCCCTCTGCGCCTCGTCGTCCGGCACCTGCCAGACACCGAAGCCCAGCTGGGGCATCGCGACGCCGTTGTTCAGGATGATCGGAGGGACCTTGCTGCTCACGAGCTCTCGATCCTTCAGTCGTGGGGTGGTGTTCCCATGGTCGACGATCACGGCCGGACCTGCATTCCTGGCCGGGCGTGTCCTGAGGGAACATCGGTGACGGCCGTGGATTGGCCGGAAATGGTTCCGGCTCCGCCCGACGGACCGTTGACCGGGGTCGGCCGTCCCGCGACCCTGTATTGCGACACCGAACGCGTTGATGGACCCGGTGCATACATGTGAACACGACCGGCTCGCGACGCCTACGTGAACGAGGGAAGGTCCTCCACCGGGCGCGCCCGGCCGCGAGACGGGCGATCCGGCCGTGCAACTCATCTGCCGGTCGTCGTGACAGGTGCCCCGGGTGGAGCGGCGGCGTCGCCTCGTACGGTCCCGGCGAGACCCTCGGCACGGCAACCGGCAACCGGCGGTCGGCACCGGGCGACCGGCGACCCGCGGTCGGCGACCGGCTCAGGCCCGGTAGAGCGCCTCCACCTCGTTCGAGTACGCGGTCTCGATCGCCTTGCGCTTGAGCTTCAGCGACGGTGTGAGCAGTCCGTGCTCCTCGGTGAACTGGTGCGCGAGGATACGGAACGTGCGGATCGACTCCGCCTGCGAGACCAGGGTGTTCGCCGCGACCACCGCGCGTCGCACCTCGGTCTCCAGATCCGGATCGCGAACCAGATCGGCCGGGGGCATGTTCGGCTTGCCGCGCATCTGCAACCAGTGCTCCACGGCCTCCGAGTCGAGCGTGACGAGGGCCGCGACGTAGGGCCGGTCGTTGCCGACGACGATGCACTGCGCGACCAGCGGATGGTCCCGTACACGCTCCTCGAGCACCCCGGGCGAGACGCTCTTGCCGCCGGAGGTCACGAGGATCTCCTTCTTGCGCCCCGTGATGGTGAGGAAGCCGTCCTCGTCGAGGGAACCCAGGTCGCCCGTGGCGAGCCAGCCGTCGTGCAGGGACTCGTCGGTGGCCTTGGGGTTGTTGAGGTAGCCCTGGAAGACATGGCTGCCGTGCAGCCAGACCTCGCCGTCGTCCGCGATGTGCACGGTCGTACCCGGGATCGCCTGGCCCACCGTGCCGTACCGGGTGCGCTCGGGCGGGTTCGCGGTCGCCGCCGCGGTCGACTCCGTCAGCCCGTAACCCTCGTATATGTGCACACCGGCGCCGGCGAAGAACAGCCCGAGTCTGCGGTCCATGCCCGAGCCGCCCGACATCGCGTGGCGCACCCGGCCGCCCATCGCCGCTCGGATCTTGGCGTAGACGACCTTGTCGAAGAAGCCGTGCTGCATCCGCAGGCTCGCCGACGGGCCGGGGCCCGTGCCCCACGCCTTCGACTCCATGGCGTCCGCGTACTTGACGGCGACCTCGACCGCCTTCTCGAAGGGGCCGGAGCGGCCCTCCTTCTCGGCCTTGCGGCGGGCCGCGTTGAAGACCTTCTCGAAGATGTAGGGCACGGCGAGGAAGAACGTGGGCTTGAACGCGGCCAGGTCGGGCAGCAGCGCGGCCGCGTTCAGCTGGGGCTGATGGCCGATCTTGACCCGGCCGCGGATGCAGGCGACCTCGACCATCCGCCCGAAGACGTGGGCCAGCGGCAGGAACAGCAGTGTGGAGGCCTCGTCGCCCCTCTTGGAGTGGAAGACCGGCTCCCAGCGTTCGATGACCGTGTCGCCCTCGAACATGAAGTTGCCGTGCGAGATGACACAGCCCTTCGGGCGGCCGGTGGTGCCGGAGGTGTAGATGACCGTCGCCGTCGAGTCGGGGGTGACCGCCTGCCGGTGCCGGTGCACCACCTCGTCCTCGATGTGCGCGCCCGCGTCGTACAGCTCCTGCACCGCACCCACGTCGAGCTGCCACAGCCGGTGCAGCTGGGGCAGCCTGTCGATGACCGTGGCGATCGTCATCGCGTGGTCCTCGTGTTCCACCATGGCGGCCGACACCTGAGCGTCGTACAGCATCCAGAAGACCTGCTCGGCCGACGAGGTGGGGTAGATGGGCACCACCTGGGCGCCGATCGTCCAGAGGGCGAAGTCGAAGAGCGTCCACTCGTAGCGCGTACGGCACATGATGGCGACGCGGTCGCCGAACCGGACGCCGTGCGCCAGCAGCCCCTTGGCGAGCGCGAGGACCTCGTCGCGGAACTCCGCGGCGGTCACATCACGCCACCGGCCTTCCTCGTCCTTGCGGCCGAGGGCGACACGGAGCGGATCTTCCTGGGCATACTCGAAGATGACATCGGCCAGACCGCCCACCGGCGGCGCCGATGCCAACGGAGGGTTGGTGAACTCGCGCAATCCCACTCCTTGTGGCGCTCCGCACAGCGCCGTGAAAGCTACCCCAAACGCACGGCCGTTCGGGAGGGGGGTGTTTTCCGGGGCATTCGTGGCAGACGCACAGGTCAGCCAAGGAAAATGACCGCACATGGGGTGGCGTCGGGCGCATTTTCCTACGGAGCCGTAGGTTGTTGACCCTTAATCTCCACGGAATCTGTGCGACGCATTTACCGCTCCCCGCACCCTACTCGCGAGTATCACCGAGCGGTGGCCGGTTATCGAGACCACCGCCCGCGCCGTTCAGCTCGGCGCCGCCGTCTTCTCCAGCACCTCGGGCGCCGGCTGCACGACCGCGGCCCGCGGCTGCCGCACCAGGATCAGCACCAGGGCACCTGCCACGATCCCCGTCAGACCCGCCACCACCAGAGCCGCGTTGAGCCCCGAGGCGAACGCGGAGCGCAGCGTGTGCTCGGAGAAGACACCCCGCAGGGCCGCGGCCCCACCGCCCGCAAGAGCGTGCGCCGAGTCGTGCGACATCGTGGTCTGCATGTGGGACGTCAGTACGGTGCCGCAGGCCGCGACGCCGAGGGCATACCCCAACTGACGGAAGGTATTCACCGCTCCGCCCGCCATGCCCGCGCGCTCGGGTGGCACGGAGGCGAGCGCCGCTCCGGCCACGGTGGGCGACACGAGGCCGGTGCCGATGCCCACCAGGACGAGCCCGGGCATCAGAGCGGTCCAGTTGCTGCCGACGTCCAGCACGGCCTCGCAGAGGGTGCCCGCACCGATCAGGAGGATGCCGCCGCCGATGGTCAGCCGGGCCGGCACCCCGTGCAGCAGCCGGCCGACCAGGATGGCGACCGTCATGGACGCGAACGTCAGTGGCAGCAGCGTCATCCCCCCGTGCACCGGACTCATGCCGAGCAGCGTCTGCGTCCAGATGGAGAAGTACGGAGTCATCCCGAACGCCACGCCGCTGAAGGCCAGCGCACCCGTCATCACACCCACGAACGCGGGCTTGCGCAGCAGCGTCAGATCGAGCAGGGGATGGGCCACCCGGCACTCCACCATCACGAACAGCGCCAGGGCCAGCGTCGCGAGCCCGAACGAACCGAGCGTCGTGGCGGAGGACCATCCGTCCACGCCCGCGCGCACCACACCGTAGGTGGTGCAGCCCGCGAACCCCGCGAAGGCGAGCGTGCCCGCCCAGTCGATCCGCATGCCGCGCGGGCCCCGCGACTCCGGCACCGCCCGCAGCATGAGCACCACCGCGGCCACGCTGACCGGCAGGTTCACGAAGAAGATCCACCGCCATCCGGGCCCCTCGGTGAGCGCGCCGCCGAGGACCGGTCCCACCGCCGCGGCCGAGCCGCTGACGGCGCCCCAGATGCCGAGCGCGGCGGACCGCTGCCGTCCCCGGTAGACCGAACCGAGCAGCGGAAGAGTCGTCGCGTACATCGCCGCCCCACCCACCCCCTGCAGCGCCCGGGCCGCGACCAGCGTGCCCGGCCCGGAGGCGAGCCCGCACATCAGCGATGCCGCGGCGAACAGGGCCACACCCGCGATGTGCACCCTGCGCCGTCCGAGGATGTCGGCCGCGGCCCCGATCCCGAGCAGCAGTGCCGCGAGTGCGAGTGCGTACCCGTCGACGACCCATTGCAGATCGTTCAGGGAGGCGTGCAACGACCGTGCCATGTCCGGCAGTGCGACGACCACGATCGTCGCGTCCAGCAGCAACATGAATGTGCTCAGGCACACCGCTGTGAGCGGCCCCGATGTGCGCATGTCTCAACTCCCTCTGCGATGGATGCGTGTGACTCCCTACGATGAGCGGCAAGCGGCCGATCGCAGCGCAAGGCAACGCTGGGCGTCGGAATTCGACGAAGGAAGGTCCGATGGAGAGGGAATCCCTCACCCTCGACAAGCTCGACCTGCAACTGCTGTCGGCGCTGGAGATCGACGGACGGGCCTCGTTCAGCCGGATCGCGGCGGTGCTCGACGTCTCCGACCAGACCGTGGCACGCCGGTATCGCAGACTGTGCGCCGAAGGAGGGCTTCGCGTCGTCGCGCTGCGGGACGCCCACCGCCTCGGCCAGGACCAGTGGATGCTGCGCGTGCGCTGCGCCCCGGACACCGCGCTGACCATCGCGGACGCCCTCGCCAAACGCCCCGACACCTACTGGATCGGGCTCGCCTCCGGCGGCACGGAGGTCCTGTGCCTGACCCGGCCGCGCACCCGTGGCGATTACGACGATCTGCTGCTCGCCAAGCTGCCGCGGACCCCGAGTGTGGTGGAGATCCGCGCCCATCAGTTGCTCCACCGTTACTACGGCGGGGTGAACGGCTGGATCCGCAAGTTCGGCGTGCTCACGGACGATCAGATCGCCGCTCTCCGGCCCGGTCCGCCCCCGGGGCCCGGCCCGGTCGGCATCGAACCGGAGGACGAACCCCTGCTGGCCGTGCTCGAGCGGGACGGACGGGCCACCCACCCCGAACTCCAGCGCGCCACCGGCCGCTCCGAGTCCGTGGTCAAACGCCGGCTGAACGCGCTTCTGGCCTCCGGTGCGGTGTACATCGACACGGAGTACAACGCGGACCTGTTCGGCCACTCCGTCGCCGCGGTCCTCTGGATCACCGCCGCGCCCGCCGCCCTGCACTGCGTCGGCGAGGCCCTCGCCACGCATCCCGAGATCGCCCATGCCTCCGCCACGGCCGGCCCGTCGAACATCGTCGCGACGGCGGTGGTCAGAAGCACCCAGGAGCTGTACGCCTATCTGAGCGGGCCCCTCGGCCGGCTCGAAGGCGTACAGCATGTGGAGACGACGCCGTTCCTGCGCCGGGTCAAACAGCTCACCTATCAGCGCCCGCCGCGTTGACCGGCGGGCGCCCGGCCCCACGGGCAACCGCTCTTTGTGCGGGTGGGCGGCGGCCGGCGCTCGCGCTCACGGACTCAGCAGCCCCCGCACCAGCGGCAGCAGTTCCGTGGGGTCCGCCGCCGCCAGTTCCTCGAACGCCCCGGCGCCACGCCCCATGATCACCCCGATGAACGCGGCCGTCGCCACCTCGGCACGCAACCGCGGCCGGTCCAGACCCCGCGCCGTGAAGTGTTCCTGCAAGGGGGCGATCATCCTGGCCTCCAGCGCTTCGTGCGCGGCCTTCTGCACGGCCGGATCCCGGGTCGGCTGGACGGCGACCTGGAACACGGGGCCCGGGCCGAGCCGCCCGACTCGTTCGAACAGGTCGAGCACCCGCTCGGGGTCGGCCAGAGACGGCAGCGTGCCGTCGCCCTCCTCGGCGCGCAGGACCGCGATGAAGAGCCGGGCCTTGCTCCCGAAGTAGCGGGTGATCAAGGCCTGGTCCACCCCCGCGCGTTCGCCGATGTCCCGCACCGTGGTGCGTTCGAAACCGCGCTCCGCCAGCAACTCGCGCGCGGCCTGGAGCAACCGCTCCTTGCTGCGTGCGGAGTCCCTGCGGTGCGCCGGCTTTGCGGTGCTCATCGACGGAAACGGTCCCTCCTCGTGCGGTCCCCCGCCCGCGACTCTGCCATGACGGGCCGATCGTCGGCGCACGGGGAGTGAGTCGCGTCACGCCGACGCGGACGACTACGAGCCGAGGTAGTAGCACCTCGCAGTCCCCGTGCCCCGTCGAGCAACGGATGGAACGCCGGAAGTGCGGGCGTCGGCGGATCGTCGTCTACTAGGCGTCCTCGTATGCACGGGGAATCGGTCGGGCGCCGGAATTCCCTACATTGCTATGTCAGCAAGTGCTGACTTGGCGATCCATCAGGAGCTGTGCCCGTGCATCAAGAGGGATTCACGTCCGCGACGACGGGCCCCGATGTCGTCCCGCCCTCCTGGGCGTCCACGGATCCGGAACAGCGCGGAAACCGGTCCCGGCACCGGGCGCATCCGCAGTCCGACGCGGCGCCGGTGCCGCGCGGGCTCACCGGCACCAAGGCGGTGCTGGTGCCGGTCGTCACCGTGCTGACCATCGGCCTGGTATTCGTCTCGGTCTTTCTCGCCGCCTTCCACACACCGAGGGCCCATCGCCTGCCGATCGCGGTCGCCGCCTCGGACCGGGCGGCGGCACTCTTCGACGTGAAGCTGCAACGGATGGCGCCCGACGCCTTCCAGGTCGAGCGCTATCAGGACGCGGACACCGCCAGGTCGGCCGTCGAGCACCGCCGTGTGTACGCGGCCTACGTGGACACCACCGGCTCCCCGCGCCTGCTCTACGCGGGCGCCAACGGCCTCGCGGTCACGGCTATGGTCACTCCGCTCGGCCGCGACGCCCATGGGGACACCGGCACGATCCAGGTGCGGGACATCCTTCCGCTGTCGAAGGGGGACAGCCGTGGACTGTCCGTCTTCTACGCCTCCTTCGGGCTCGTCCTCGCCGGATTCCTGTTCGGCCAGATGACGTACCAACTCGCGCCGAGGCTCTCGTTCAGGCAACGAGTGGTCAGCCTCGGGATCTTCGCGGTGGTGGGGGGCCTCGCGACGACGCTCATCGCGGCGACGATCTTCGATGCGATCCCGGGCTCCTTCCTCTCCCTCGTGGGGGTCATCACGCTTATGGCGGGAGCGGTGGCGGCCGGAACGGTCCTGCTCATCCGTGTCTTCGGCCCCGTCGGTGTCCCACTGGGCTCGATCTTCATGCTGGTGATGGGCAATGCCACCAGCGGCGGAGTCCTGCCGCCGTCCTTCCTGCCGGGCTGGCTCCAGCCGCTGGCCTCGGTGATGCCCGCAGGTGTCGGGGTGCGGGCCATCAACGGCCTTGCGTACTTCCACGACGACGGTGTCGGCAGTGCGGTGGTGATCCTGTCCTGCTGGGTCGTGCTGTGCGTCGGAGCCGTCTTCGGACTCGACCGGATCGCCGCCTCGCCGGGCATCGTGCATGTCGCGCACCGCGGGAAGCCACCTGCGCACGCCTGATCCCCGCCCGGCGCGGATCGGGCTCAGTGCGTGCCGGGTTCCTCGTACGGGATGCGGCGCAGGTGCAGGATCTCGCCCAGCGTGCCCCATTCGTCGCCGCCGAGCTTGGTCAGCGGCTGGAGCGACCGGCTGTCGGGGCGGCCGCCGACGAGGCAGCCCTCGTCCACGGCGGCTTGGACCACGCGTCCGAAGACCAGCGTGGAGTTGCCCATGCGCAAAGTGGTGTGCGACCGGCATTCCAGTACCACGGGGGAGGCGGCGACCCTCGGTGGACGCACCCGCCGGCTGTCCTCGCGCTCGACGCCGGCGGTCTCGAACTCGCTGATCGTCCGGGGCTGGTCGACGGCGGTGGCGTTGATCACCGCCATCAACGGGGCGGGGGAGAAGTTGACGACGAACTCGCCGGTGTCCTCGACATTGCGCAGGGAGTCCTTGCGGCCGATCGAGGTGAACTGCACGATCGGCGGATCGGTGCTGGCGATGCTGAAGAAGGAGTGCGGGGCGAGGTTCTCGGTGCCGCCGTCCGTGGTGACCGTGGACACCCAGGCGATCGGGCGGGGCACGACGACCGACGTCAGGAACCTGTAGAAGGAGTCGGTGCTCATCTCCTCGGGGTCGAACTCGACGCGCATGGCGACCAGTATGGAGCCGGACACGCTCCGTCACGGTCAAGACGCGGCCCGCGGCGAGGGGCGCGAGGTTCCGTGGCCGGCCTTCGTCCGTACCGGCCCTGTTCAGCGCCGATGGAGGCGGTCCCCCGCCGCCAGGATCGCCCCCGCCAGAGCCTGGGCGGCGGTGCGGGCCGGGCCCTGACGGGGGCCGTGCGCCAGTACGAAGTCGATCTCGCCGAGCTCCGGCAGCCCGGCACGCTCGGGTACGCGCACCAGGCCGGGCGGCACCAGTCCCCGGGAGTGCGCCATCACGCCGAGTCCGGCGCGGGCCGCCGCGATCAGACCGTTGAGGCTGCCGCTGGTGCACGCGATGCGCCAGGCCCGGCCCTGACTCTCGAGGGCCTCCAGGGCGAGGGCGCGGGTGATCCCGGGCGGTGGGTAGACGATCAGCGGAACCGGCCGGTCGGGGTCGAGGCGCAGCCGCTCCGCGCCGATCCACACCAGCCTGTCGTGCCAGACCAGTTCGCCGCGCCGGTCCTCGGGCCGCCGTTTGGCGAGCACCAGATCAAGACGGCCCGCCGCGAGGCGCTCGTGCAGCGTGCCGGACAGCTCGACCGTCAGTTCGAGGTCGACCTCGGGATGGTCGTACCGGAACGCCTCCAGGATCTCCGGCAGCCGGGTCAGCACGAAGTCCTCCGAAGCGCCGAACCGCAGCCGCCCGCGCAGCCGGGTCCCGGTGAAGAACGCCGTCGCCTGCTCGTGGACCTCCAGGATCCGCCGAGCGAAGCCGAGCATCGCCTCGCCGTCCTCCGTCAGTTCCACGGAGTGCGTGTCCCGGGAGAACAGCTGCCGTCCGGTTGTGTCCTCCAGCCGCCGTACGTGCTGGCTGACCGTCGACTGGCGCAGCCCGAGCCGCCGGGCGGCCTGAGTGAAGCTCAGCGTCTGGGCCACGGCCAGGAACGTGCGCAACTGGGAAGGGTCGTACATCCTCCCCACGTTATCGCGGAGCGCGATAACAGTCAGAGCGGTATACCGGATTCCCGATCGGCTGCCGGAAGAGGACGATGGGGAGGGCGCGACCGTGTCCGGCACGGTAGGTACAGCGAAGCAATGGAGCACAGTGAAACGCCTGCAGTGGCCGTCGTGGATGCCCGTCGATCCGTTCATCGTCCTGCTGCTGGGAACGGTGGGTCTGGCGGCTCTCTTCCCGGCCCGGGACACGGCCGCCGATGTGGCATCCGGTGCCTCCACGGCCGCGATCGCCCTGCTCTTCTTCCTGTACGGGGCCCGGCTCTCCACGCGTGAGGCGATCGCGGGGTTCAAGCACTGGCGACTGCACGTCACGGTGCTGGCCAGTACGTTCGTGGTCTTCCCGTTGCTGGGTCTTGCGGCGCGTGGACTGGTGCCGGTGCTGCTGACCCACAGCCTCTTCACCGGCCTGCTCTTCCTCACCCTCGTCCCGTCCACCATCCAGTCCTCGATCGCCTTCACCTCGATCGCGCGCGGAAACGTGCCCGCCGCGATCTGCGCGGGCTCCTTCTCCTCGCTCGCCGGCATCGTGATCACCCCGCTGCTCGCCGCCGCGCTGCTCGGGGGCAGCGGCGGTGGTTTCTCGGCGGACTCCCTGATCAAGATCGTTCTGCAACTGCTGGTGCCCTTCGTCGCCGGGCAGGTGCTGCGGCCGTGGGTCGGCGGCTTCATCACCCGGCACAAGAAGGTGCTCGGGCTCGTCGACCGCGGCTCGATCCTGCTGGTCGTCTACACCGCCTTCAGCGAGGGCATGGTCCAGGGCATCTGGCACCAGGTGAGCCCGCTCAGGCTGGGCGGCCTCCTCGTCGTCGAGGCGGCGCTGCTCGGCGTGATGCTGCTCCTGACCTGGTACGGCAGCCGGGCGCTGGGCTTCACCCGGGAGGACCGGATCGCGATCCAGTTCGCCGGGTCCAAGAAGTCCCTGGCCTCCGGTCTGCCGATGGCCAGCGTCCTCTTCGGCGCCCACGCCTCGCTGGCCGTCCTCCCGCTGATGCTCTTCCACCAGATGCAGCTCATGGTGTGCGCGGTGATCGCCAAGCGTCGCTCCCGCGACCCCCGGAACGCGCCGGTCGCCATCGCACCGGCCGCGACGTCGCGCACGGCGGTCGGTACGGGGGCGCGTTACCGCTGAGGTTCGCCGGTGCCGAGGCGCCCGCAGTGCGCGGCACCGGTCGCCCGCCGCAGCCCGGTGCCGGGCGTGCCCGCGAGTTGTGCGGGTACCGGGTGCTCGCCGTCGAGGACTCGCACCGGTAGGGGGGCGCGTTATTGTCCGCCGCCCGGGCGAGACCCCCGTTGTGCCCGGCCTGGAGGCGTCACGCACGGCGCAGGGCACGCCCGAGGGCTGTCGGCGCCTCACGCCCGTGCATAGTTGGGCCGCACAGCCCTCGGGGCGTGCCGTGGTCCGCTGAGAGCAACGGTCGGCTGCGCACGGGTACAGGGGCGCGTGTTATCCGAAGTCTGCCGGTGCCGAGGCGTCCGTGGCGTTCGACCGGTAGGCGTTCCGCCCGACACCGGTCGCCCGCCGCAGCCCCCCGGGCGTGCCGTGTTCCGGGTGGTAGTGCACCGGTCGGCGTCACGCACGGCGGGTCGGTACGGGGGCGCGGTACCGCTGAAGTCCGCCCGGGCGAGGGGTCCCCGGCGCCCAGTGGGTGCCGAGGCGAGCCGTGGGCCGGAGCCGGCCGAGGACGCCTGCGGCCGGGGTGTGCTCCGGCATGTGTCGGTCCGCAGGCGCTGTGGACGCGCCGAACCACGGCCCTGTCGCCCGGGCGGCTTCACCCGGGAGCGGGAGTCGTCGTCGGTGCGCGTGGCGGCGTCGGAGTTCCGTGCCGATCCGGCGTCGAGCGTGGCGCCCGACCTCCGCTTCCGGGCCGTGCGAGCCGCGCGCGCCGCCCCTCGCCGGGAACGTGCCCCGCCTTCCCCGGCGGAGCCGTTCGGCGCGACGTCGATCACTGAACGCGACCGGTTCACGGATATGTTGATCGGGATTTCCGGTACGGACGGCTGACGGGAGATAACGTTCCGTCATGAACGCACCCCTCGCGCTCGACCCAGCGCGCACCGCCCTCGTGCTCGTCGACCTGATGGAGCGCATCGTCGCCCTGCCGCTGGAGCCCCGCAAGGGCACGGAAGTCCTCGCCGCGGCGGAGGAACTGGCCGGCGTGTTCCGGTCGGCCGGCGCCCCCGTCGTCCTCATCCGTGTCGAGCGTCCCAGCGTGGCCGAGCAGCCGCCGGGCAGCGGCCTGGTGCCCGGTCTGCTCCGGGACGGCGACGTGGAGGTGGTGAAGCGGACGATCGGCGGCTTCCAGGGCACCGACCTGGACGAGCGCCTGCGCGAGCGCGGCATCCGCACCCTGGTTTTCGGCGGCATCGCCACCAACCTGGGCGTGGAGTCCACCGCCCGCGCGGCGGCCGACCTCGGCTACGAACTCGTCTTCGTGGAGGACGCCATGACGGCGTTCACCGCCGCCGAGCACGAGGCGTCGGTCAGGTTCGACTTCCCACGGCTGGGGTCGGTCGCGACCGCCTCCCACGTGCGTCTGACCAGCGCATGAGCCCCGGGCGCCCGACCACGGCGTGAGCCTCGGGCGCCCGACCACCGCCCGACCTCAGACCAGTACCCCGCCGCCGTCCACGACCACCACCGACCCGTTGCTGTAGCCGCCGCGCATCAGGTAGAGGTACGCCTCGGCGATGTCGGCGGGCTCGCCCACCCGCCCCACCGGCAGCGACCCGGCGGAGGACTCGTACAGCCCCTTGCGGTCCTCCTCCGGCAGATCGCGCCACAGATCGGTGCGCACCACACCGGGGGAGACCACGTTGACGCGGAGGGGGGCGAGCTCCAGTGCCAGCGCCCGGGTCAGCGACTCCATCGCTCCGCACAGGCTCGCCGCCACGGTCGTGCCGGGCATCGGCCGGTGCCCCGCCGTCCCGGTGGTGAGCACCACGGAGCCGCCCTTGCGCATCAAGGGGGCACCCTGTTTGACGGCCGTGCAGGCGCCCCACAGCCGGGTGTCGAGGAAGCGCCGGGCCCGGTCCAGGTCCGACTCCAGGAAGCCCTCCATCAGCAGCGACTCACCCGCCGTGTAGACCAGGTGGTCGAAGGCGCCGACGCGTTGGAAGAAGGCGCCCACCGCTGCTTCGTCCGTCGCGTCGAGCACATGGCCCTCGGTGCCGTGCGGCAGCCGCTCCAGCGCCGCGTCCACGCTCTGCCGCCGGCGCGAGGCGACCAGGATGTCCGCCCCCTCCCGCCCGGCCGCCTCCGCGACGGCGAGACCGATGCCCGATGTACCGCCGATCACGACGATCCGCTGTCCTTGCAGGCTCATGTCGATGTCCCTTCCCTGCTCGACCTCACGTCTGTCCGACGTCATCCAGCCTGTGGCCCCGGCCGCCCCGCCGTCCAAGACCTCTTTTCGCGGTGGCGATACCCTGAAGGCATCGCCACCGGAGCGACGGAAGGGGCGGCCATGGATCTGGACCTGCGGAAGGTCCGCTACTTCACGGCGGTCGCGGAACAGCTGCACTTCGGGCGTGCCGCCGAGTCCCTGCACATCGCGCAGCCGGTGCTGAGCCGTCAGATCCGGGCGCTGGAGAAGGACTTGGACGTCCGTCTCTTCGAACGGGACAGCCATGGTGTGAGGTTGACGGCGGCCGGGCGCCAACTCCTTGACGACGCCCGGCATCTGCTGGCCAACGCGGCCGCGACCCGGCGCCGGGTGCTCGGCGCCGCACACGGGCCGCGCCGCCTCGTCGTCGGTTTCCGGGCGGGTGTCGTCGTCACCGGCGCCCTGCGCGCCTTCGGGGCGGTCCATCCGGACGTCGAGGTCAAGGCACGCCGCGTCGAATGGGACGACCAGGAACAGTCGATCCTGGACGGAACCGTGGACCTCGCCTATGTCCGGCGGCCGATCCGCGAGCAGGGACTGACACTCGTCGCGCTGTTCAGCGAGGCGCGGGTGGCGATGCTGCCCACGGACCACCGGCTCGCCGGCAAACAGGAGCTCGCCCTCGCCGACCTGGAGGGCGAGCCGTGGCTGCGCTACTCCGATCCCCGGCCGGGCGATCTGCCGATCCGCACCGTCGAAGAGAAATTCGAGAGTGTGGCGGCGGGCGCGGGCATCACCCTCGTGCCCGCGTCGGTGGCGGAGCAGTACTCGCGCCCGGACATCGCCTACGTACCCGTCCGGGACGCCGAGCCCGACCAGGTGTTCCTGGCCTGGGAGACCGGCCGTCGCTCACCCCTGATCGCCGAATTCGCCCGGATCGCTCAGGAACGGGGCTGAGCCGGGGCACGGGTCAGCCCCGGGCTGCCGCGGTCCGCAGGGCGATGCGGTCCTCACCCGCGTACACGTTCATGGAACTGCCCCGCAGGAAGCCGACCAGGGTCAGGCCGGTCTCGGCGGCCAGGTCCACGGCCAGCGACGACGGGGCCGAGACCGCGGCCAGCACCGGGATGCCCGCCATCACGGCCTTCTGGGCCAGCTCGAAGGAGGCCCGGCCCGAGACCAGCAGCACGGCCCGCGAGAGGGGCAGGTCGCCGTTCTGCAGGGCGCGACCGACCAGTTTGTCGACCGCGTTGTGCCGGCCCACGTCCTCACGGATGTCGAGCAGTTCGCCGTCCTCGGTGAACAGGGCCGCGGCGTGCAGGCCCCCGGTCCGGTCGAAGACCCGCTGGGCCGCCCTGAGCCGGTCGGGGAGGCTCGCGAGCAGCGTGGGGTCCAGCCGGACCGGGGGAGTGTCGGTGATGGGCCAGCGCGCCGTCGTCCGCACCGCGTCCAGGCTCGCCTTGCCGCACAGGCCGCAGGACGAGGTGGTGTAGACGTTGCGCTCCAGTGTGATGTCGGGGATCACCACGCCGGGCGCGGTCCGCACGTCCACCACGTTGTAGGTGTTGGAGCCGTCGACCGTGGCCCCCGCGCAGTACACGATGTTCTGCAGATCGCTCTGCTCGGCCAGCACGCCCTCGCTGACCAGGAACCCCGCCGCCAGCGCGAAGTCGTCGCCGGGGGTGCGCATGGTGATCGCGAGTGGTTTGCCGTTGAGCCTGATCTCGAGTGGTTCCTCGGCGACGAGCGTGTCGGGCCGGGCCGAGACCGCGCCGTCCCGGATGCGGATCACCTTGCGTCGTTCCGTGACTCGTCCCATGTCCTGATCAGCCCCGGTTCTGTACGTGCTGGCGGCCGAAACGGCCCTTGATGCCGAGGTCGCCTTCGGTCACCGGGTGGTCGTGCCGCGAGGTGACCTCGACGATCTCATTGTCCTGCACCCGCGGGGCGGGTCGGCAGCCCGCTCCGCGGTGGTCGCACACCGTGGTGGTACCCGTTCGAGCCGGACCGTCCCCGGACCGCGCGCGGCGCCGCGCCCGCCGGCCGGGGCCGACGGCGCACGGGAGACGGCGCGGACCGGTGCGGGGGCCCGGGCCGGGTCCCCGCACCGTGTCGTCTCATGCGGCGCTCCTGAGCGCGAGCAGGTCCGAGATGGCGTGGACGGTGCGCAGGGTGGGCACCTCGACCTTGGTGATCTCCGCCAGTTCGACGACGGCCGCCAGCAGGACGTCGAGTTCGAGCGGTTTGCCGCGTTCCAGGTCCTGCAGGGTGGAGGTGCGGTGGTCACCGACGCGTTCCGCGCCCGCGAGCCGCCGCTCGATGGAGACGCCGACGGTGCATCCGAGGGCCTCGGCGACCGCGAGGGTCTCCTGCATCATGGTCTCGATGACCTTGCGGGTGCCGCCGTGCAGGCACATCTGGCGCATGGTCGCGCGGGCCAGTGCGCTGATGGGGTTGAAGGAGATGTTGCCCAGCAGCTTGAGCCAGATGTCATTGCGCAGGTCCGGCTCGACGGGGCACTTGAGTCCGCCCGACTGCATGGCCTCGCTGAGTGCCTGACAGCGGTCCGACACACTGCGGTCGGGTTCCCCGATGGAGAATCGGGTTCCTTCGAGGTGGCGGACGACCCCCGGGGCCTCCAGTTCGGTGGCCGCGTAGACGACGCATCCGATGGCCCGTTCGGGCGCGAGCACCGCACTGACCGCGCCGTCGGGGTCCACACTCTCGATGCGATGGCCCTCGTAGGGGCCGCCGTGCCGGTGGAAGTACCACCAGGGGATGCCGTTCTGGGCGGCCACGACCGCCGTCGTGTCGTGCAGGAGCGGCTCGATCAGCGGCCCGCACGCCGCGTACGAGTTGGCCTTCAGGCCCAGGAACACATAGTCGACGGGGCCGACCTCGGCCGGGTCGTCGGTGGCGTGGGCGTGCGCGGTGAAGTCGCCACGTGGGCTGATCACCCGCACTCCGTCCCGCCTCATGGCCGCCAGATTCGGTCCACGGGCGATGAGATGCACATCGGCGCCCGCACGGTGGAGTGCGGCACCGACATAGGCGCCGATGGCTCCGGCGCCGAGGACTGCGACTTTCACAGGAACACTCCGTTCGGTCGAGGGAGTACCGCGGAGGTGACGCGACGCGTCGAATCATGTCGACGAAATATTGTCTACAGTATGGAGATAGTGCGCGGCAAGGGTTCGCGCAGCGTCCGGGGCGGGAGGCGACGACCGTTCGGCGCAGCCTGGATACCGCTCACCGCATACGGTCGACGCGACCGTTTTCAACAACCCACGGGGTTCGTACCGTCCGGGATCATGAGTCCTCCTGTTGCTCCCCCGGGATGGAGCCGTTGGCTGGTTCCGCCCGCCGCTCTTTCGGTCCACCTCTCCATCGGACAGGCCTACGCCTGGAGCGTGTTCAAGCCGCCGCTGGAGTCCGCACTCGACCTCAACGGCACCCAGAGTGCGCTGCCGTTCCAGCTGGCCATCGTGATGCTCGGTCTGTCGGCCGCGTTCGGCGGCACGCTCGTGGAGCGCAACGGACCGCGCTGGGCCATGACCGTCGCCCTGATCTGCTTCTCCTCCGGTTTCCTGATCGCGGCGCTGGGGGCGCAGACCGAGCAGTACTGGCTGATCGTCCTCGGCTACGGCTTCGTCGGCGGCATAGGCCTCGGCATCGGTTACATCTCCCCCGTCTCCACGCTCATCAAGTGGTTCCCGGACCGGCCCGGCATGGCCACCGGCATCGCCATCATGGGGTTCGGCGGCGGCGCGCTCATCGCCTCGCCGTGGTCGGCGCAGATGCTGGAGTCCTTCGGCTCCGACCACTCGGGCATCGCGCTCGCCTTCCTCGTTCACGGACTGTCCTACGCCGTCTTCATGGCGCTGGGTGTCCTGCTGGTGCGGGTGCCGCGCACCGAGAAGCCCGTGGAGGACGGGCCGAGCGCCTTCGAGGGGGTCCAGGTCTCGGCGGCGAGCGCCGTGCGCACCCCGCAGTTCTGGTGCCTGTGGATCGTGCTCTGCATGAACGTGACCGCCGGCATCGGGATCCTCGAGAAGGCCGCCCCGATGATCACGGACTTCTTCACGGACACCTCCACACCGGTGTCGGTCTCCGCGGCCGCCGGCTTCGTGGCACTGCTGTCCGCTGCCAACATGGCGGGCCGTATCGGGTGGTCATCCACCTCGGACCTGATCGGACGCAAGAACATCTACCGCGTCTACCTGGGCGTCGGCGCGGTCATGTACCTGCTGATCGCGTCGTTCGGCGACTCGTCGAAACCGCTGTTCATCCTGTGCGCGCTCGTGATCCTCTCCTTCTACGGCGGCGGCTTCGCGACGATCCCCGCCTATCTGAAGGACCTGTTCGGGACGTACCAGGTCGGCGCGATCCACGGCCGCCTGCTCACCGCCTGGTCCACGGCGGGCGTTCTCGGTCCGCTGATCGTGAACTGGATCGCCGACCACCAGAAGGAAGCCGGCAAGCACGGTTCGGCCCTCTACGGCCTCTCATTCATGATCATGATCGGGTTGCTCGTCATCGGGTTCGTCGCCAACGAGTTCGTGCGGCCGGTCCACCCCCGCCATCACATCCCCGCACCGCAGGAGGTCGCCGATGGCCGGCGAGAGCAGCCAGCGTGACCGCCGCGCACTGATCGCCCTCTCCTGGGTGTGGGTGGGTGCGCCCCTGTGCTACGGCCTCTACGAGCTCGTCCTGAAGGCCAAGCAGCTCTTCACCGGGTGAGGCCGAAGAGCCGTACGGGAGACCCCCGGGCGTCCGGGGGTCTGCGGGAAGCCGACAACAGGGGCGTCCCATTCCTGTCGGTTCACGTGCCGTCGTACCGGTGAGTCACTGATCAGACTGTGGATCCCGCTACCCGAGGCAATGAGGGGGATCCGCCCATGAACGGCTCGCGTATCGCCGCCGTCGGCCACTACCAGCCCGCCCAGGTCCTCACCAACGAGGACCTGGCGGGCATGGTCGACACGAGCGACGAGTGGATCACGAGCCGGGTGGGCATCCGGACCCGCCACATCGCCGGGGCCGACGAGCCCGTCGACGAACTGGCAGCACACGCCGCCGCCAAGGCCCTCGCGTCGGCCGGCCGGGGGCCCGCCGACATCGACCTCGTCGTGGTCGCCACCTCCACCGCCGTCGACCGCTCGCCGAACACGGCCGCCCGTGTGGCCGCCCGGCTCGGTGTCCCGTCCCCGGCGGCGATGGACATCAACGTCGTCTGCGCGGGATTCACCCATGCCCTCGCCACCGCGGAGCACGCCCTGCGCGCGGGCGCCGCCACCCGGGCGCTGGTCGTCGGCGCGGACAAGATGTCCGATGTGACGGACTGGACCGACCGCGCGACCTGCGTACTGGTCGGGGACGGCGCCGGTGCGGCCGTCGTCGAGGGGTGCCCTCCGGGCGAGGAACCCGGGATCGGGCCCGTGCTGTGGGGGTCGGTGCCCGAGATGGGGCACGCGGTGCGCATCGAGGGCACACCACCGAGGTTCGCCCAGGAGGGGCAGAGCGTGTACCGGTGGGCGACCACCCAGCTCCCGCCCATCGCCCGGCGGGTCTGCGAGCGGGCCGGGACCGCGCCGGAGGACCTCGCCGCGGTGGTGCTGCACCAGGCGAACCTGCGCATCATCGAGCCGCTCGCCGAGAAGCTCGGCGCGGTGAACGCTGTCGTCGCCCGCGATGTCGCGGAGTCGGGGAACACCTCGGCGGCGAGCATCCCGCTCGCGTTGTCCAAGCTGGTGGAGCGCGGGGAGATCTCGAGAGGCGACCGGGTGCTGCTGTTCGGCTTCGGCGGAAACCTCTCCTACGCCGGACAGGTCGTCCGCTGTCCGTGACCGGCCGTGCCGCTCGGGTGTGACAAGCCCAACTCGCCGTGCCCCTGGCCATGGTGCCCCGTAGACTGTAGACGAAAGACACTGGCCTTCCGGCCACCGCGCCGCCGTTGCCCTGGAGGGGGACCGCGATGTTGTCGACAGGACTGCCGCAGGGAGCGGTGCCCAAACTCGAGCGGCCCGGTCCGCTGCGCGACCGGGTCTACGAGGCGGTGCTCGAACTGATCACCACCCGCGCGCTGCAGCCCGGCCAGCACCTCGTGGAGAGCGAGCTCGCCGGACACCTCGGGGTCTCCCGGCAGCCGGTGCGTGAGGCGTTGCAGCGGCTGAACACCGAGGGATGGGTCGATCTGCGGCCCGCCCAGGGTGCATTCGTGCACGAGCCGACGGAGGAGGAGGCCGATCAGCTCCTGACGGTGCGCACGCTCCTGGAGGCCGAGGCGGCCCGGCTCGCCGCCGCCAACGCGGGCAGTGCCGGCATCGCGGCCCTTGAGGAACTGTGTGCTCAGGGCGAGGGCGCCGTGGCGAACGACGACGTCGACGGGGCGGTCGCGATGAACGCCCGCTTCCACGCGAAGGTGATGGAGCTGGCGGGCAACGCGGTGCTCGCCGAGCTCGCCGGCCAGGTCGACCGCCGGGTGCGCTGGTACTACACGCCGGTCGCCCGTCAGCGCGGCAGGCAGTCCTGGGTCGAGCACCGCGAACTGATCGCGGCGATCGCGGACCGCGACGAACAGCTGGCCACCCAGCTCATGCGCGAGCACACCGAACACACACGACGGTCGTATCACGCACGGGCCAAGTAACGCCTGACAGCGCCTGACCGGCGGCCGCTTCCGGGGCACAGGGGCCCCTCCGGGGCGGCCGTCCGTGTTGTGCACGGCCTTGCGGTCGCGGCTTCCGCCTCGCCCCGCACTTCCGCGACGTGGCCGACGGCGGTTCCGGCGCGCAGACCCGCCCGGTGGCGAGACACCGGTCGCCGAGCGCGGGCTGCGGGAGGCTGTCGTCTGCGCCAGGGTCGACCTCAAGCGAATCGCCACCCACCGGCCGGACTCGCCCCGCGTCGCCGGACCGCTCGTCACCGACCGGCTCCGCGCCTACGACCTGCCGGGTGCCGCAAGGTTTTCGCGGACAAGAAGTCCGGCACGAACGATTCCATGTCTTCGCCGCTCTGGCGGAGTTCCTCCGCGAACCATGGACGGCTACAGGCCCGCCCGGGTCAGCAGCCACTCCATGCGCTCGACGGGAAGGAACGGCGAGGCACCGGCGGCCTCCGCCACGTGCTCCGAGGAGTCGGCGAGGAGTCGGTACAGGGATGGGAGCGGGAGATTGCGGTGGGGAGCGACCGCACGGCGGACGCGGTCCTCGGGGTCGGAGGCCAGCTTCTCGGCGAGTTCCGACGGCAGATTCGGATCGCGGGGGGCGAACGAGCGGAGCCGGGGTTCAGGGTCGGTGGCGAAGCGGCGCAGGGCCTCTGAGGGGAACGTCAGGACCTCCTCGTTGTCCCACCAGAACGTGAACTTGTCCCGTCGGCGGTAGCGGCGCTCGATGTTCTCGGCGGTCGTGGGATCGACCAGGTGCGGGGCGGTGCGCGCCATGGTGAGGCGGACGATCTCCTCCTCGTCGTCGAGCAGTCGGGCCACCGCGTCGGCGGGGAGGGCCTTGCTGAGGGCTGCTGAGACCCGGAAGGCGACATAGGGCGAGTCGATGTGCGGCAGCGGATCGGCCGTGACCCATTGCAGACGCAGGATCCGCAGCTCCGTGGGCGCGGCGACGTCCAGGTACCACTGCAGGACCGTTTCGTCGTCGGCGTCGGGGCTCGGGTCGGCCATCGAACGCGAAAGCTCGTGGACCGAGGTGTGGATCTGCGCCCGCACGTGCTCCGGCGTGTCAGGTCGGGCGAAGACCTTCACCCGGACGCTCAAGGCCGGATCGACGGCAAGGGCCTCGCGGACCGACGGCGGCAAGTCGGGGTGCCGGGCGAGTTCGGCGCGCACCTCGCTGTCCGGATCACCGGCGAGCCGCAGGAGAGTGTCCGCGTCGAGAACGGCGTGAATCACCGCGCCCGCCCGGGTCACAGGGTCCGCCAACAGCGTCGGCAGCAGGTCCGAGGGCGGTACCGGATGCGGCCGATGCGCGAAGTAGGTCGAACAGGCCGCGGCGCGGACCTCGGCCTCGGGATCGGTCAGCAGGATCCGGCGGACCGCTTCCGGCGCTTGGGTCCAGTGCTTCGCCAGCGCTGCCCGGATCGAGGGAACGGAGTCTGCGACGAGGCGGGCCCGGAGGTCGGGCGGCGTGTGTTGACCCCGGGCCAGGTACGCACGGACCTGTGGGTCGGGATCGTCGATGAGCTGCTCCAGCATCTCCCTCGGCGCGGTCGCGGCGCGGACAACGAGCGCGGACCGCACCGCCTTGTCCGGATGGGCGGCCAGACGGATGCGGAACCGGTCCGGCAGCCGGTCGTTGAGCGCCAGGCCGTGCAGGAGCCAGTGGTCGCCCATCGCGATGATCTCGGCGAGCATGTCCTCGGTGAGGTCCGGACGCCTCGCGACCTTCCCCTCACCTCGCGGCCATGCGAACAGCCGCCGGACCATGGGAGCCGGCAAGGCCGAATTCACCGCCAACCCGTCCATCACCTTGTCGAGGTGGACCGGAGTCAGAGCGTCGGCGTCCATGCGGCCAGGATGCCAGGCGGACTTCGGCGCGAAGCCGCCGGGCTGCGGTCGGCACCGATCAGGGCTCGCTCGGCGTCCGAGACGCGGCGATGCACCGACCACGGGGAGCAACGTGTCACCCGGCCCCGGACCCGTCTTTGTCCTGTGAGTGGAGAAAGATTGCGGGAATCCCTGCGAGACTTCTTCCCACTCCCGGCAGTCGCTGCTACGTTCCACTCGAAAGCCCGACACTGGTAGCCGAATTGAGGCGGGGAGGGGCGCGTGAGACGCATGACCGCACGACCGGCGAACGCGCACCAGGCCCGCCTGCTCAAGCTGTTGCGCGACGGAGGACCCAACTCCCGGGCGCAGCTGGGCGATCAGGTCGACCTCTCGCGGTCCAAGCTGGCCGTGGAGGTGGACCGGCTCCTGGAGACGGGACTGGTGGTCGCGGACGGGCTCGCCGCCTCGCGCGGTGGTCGCCGCTCGCACAACATCCGGCTCGCCCCGAACCTGCGCTTCCTCGGCGTCGACATCGGCGCGACCTCGGTCGACGTCGCGGTCACCAACGCCGAACTGGAAGTGCTGGGGCACCTCAACCAGCCCATGGACGTACGCGAGGGCCCGGTCGCGGTCTTCGAGCAAGTCCTGGCCATGGCGGCGAAGTTGCGGGCCACGGGACTGGCCGAGGGCTTCGACGGCGCCGGTATCGGCGTCCCGGGACCGGTCCGCTTCCCGGAGGGTGTGCCGGTGGCACCGCCGATCATGCCGGGCTGGGACGGCTTCCCGGTACGGGAGGCCCTCAGCCAGGAGCTCGGCTGTCCCGTCATGGTCGACAACGACGTGAACCTGATGGCCATGGGGGAGCAGCACGCGGGCGTCGCACGCTCCGTGGGCGACTTCCTCTGCATCAAGATCGGTACCGGCATCGGATGCGGCATCGTCGTCGGCGGTGAGGTCCACCGCGGCACGACGGGCAGCGCGGGCGACATCGGGCACATCCAGGCCGTGCCCGACGGACGCCCCTGCGCCTGCGGCAACCGGGGCTGTCTCGAAGCCCACTTCAGCGGCGCGGCACTGGCCCGCGACGCGCTGGAGGCGGCCCAGCAAGGACTGTCGGCGGAACTCGCCTCCCGGCTGGAGACGAACGGCGGGCTCACCGCCGTCGACGTCGCCGCCGCGGCCGCGGCGGGTGATGCCACCTCGCTCGACCTCATCAGGGAGGGCGGCACCCGCACCGGCCAGGTCATCGCCGGCCTGGTCAGCTTCTTCAACCCCGGTCTCGTGGTGATCGGCGGCGGTGTGACCGGTCTCGGCCACACCCTGCTCGCCGCGATCCGCACCCAGGTCTACCGCCAGTCGCTGCCTCTCGCGACCGGCAACCTGCCCATCGTCCTCGGTGAACTGGGCCCGAACGCCGGTGTCATCGGCGCGGCCCGCCTCATCAGCGACCACCTGTTCTCGCCCGCGTAATCGGCTCGTCCGGCAAGAGATCCACCAGTACAGCGCCCTGCTCTGCCCTGCCCTGACAACGCCTGCCCGGCACGCGTTCCGCCCTGAAACCGGCTCGCACGCCCGCCGAGGGGAACCCACATGGCACCAGAAACACCGCTGCTCAGCATGTCCGGCATCACCAAGTCGTTCCCCGGAGTCCGGGCCCTCGACGGCGTCGACCTCGACGTACGGGCCGGTGAAGTGCACTGCCTGCTCGGCCAGAACGGGGCCGGCAAGTCCACCCTCATCAAGGTCCTGGCCGGTGCGCACCAGCCCGACACCGGCGCCATCCACTGGCGCGGCGAACCCGTCACGCTCCGCTCGCCGATCGCCGCCATGAGGCTGGGCATCGCCACCATCTACCAGGAACTCGACCTGGTGGAGCATCTGTCGGTGGCCGAGAACGTCCACCTCGGCCACGAACCCACCAGTGCCGGCTTCGTCGTACGGGGCAAGGCGGCTCGGGCGTCGACGGCCGCGCTGCTGCGACGGCTCGGCCACCCGGAGATCGACCCGGGGCGCCTGGTCGGGGAGCTGTCGGCCGCACAGCAGCAGATCGTGTCCATGGCGCGGGCGCTCTCCCACGACGTACGGCTCATCGTGATGGACGAGCCCTCCGCCGCGCTCGACCCGGACGAGGTCGACAACCTGTTCCGCATCGTGGGCGACCTGACCGCCGACGATGTCGCGGTCGTCTACATCTCGCACCGGCTCGAGGAGATCCGCCGCATCGGCGACCGGGTGACCGTCCTCAAGGACGGGCGGGCGGTGGCGGGCGGACTGCCGGCGAAGTCGACGCCGACCCGGGAGGTCGTGGCGCTGATGACGGGACGCAACGTCGAGTACGTCTTTCCCGAGCGGCCCTCCTCGGCCCCCACCGGCGCGCCCGTCCTTCAGGTGCGGGGGCTGGCGCGGGACGGCGAGTTCGCGCCGCTGGACCTGGAGATCCGCCCCGGTGAGATCGTCGGCCTCGCCGGTCTGGTCGGATCGGGCCGCTCCGAGGTCCTCGAGACGATCTACGGCGCCCGCAGGCCCACCGCCGGTCAGGTTCTCGTCGACGGGCGCCCGCTGCGCCCGGGGAGCGTCCGCGCGGCGGTGCGCGCGGGACTCGGACTCGCCCCCGAGGAACGCAAGGCCCAGGCGCTGCTCATGCTGGAGTCCGTCACCCGCAACGTCTCGGTCTCCTCCCTGTCCCGCTTCTCGCGCGGAGGCTGGATCGACCGTCGCGCCGAACTCGGCGCCGCACGCGCGTCGACCCGGGAGCTGTCCCTGCGCCCCGACAACCCCGCCGTACCCGTCCGCACGCTCTCCGGAGGCAACCAGCAGAAGGCCGTCCTGGCCCGCTGGCTGCTGCGCGGCTGCCGCGTGCTGCTGCTCGACGAACCGACGCGCGGCGTCGACGTCGGCGCCCGCGCCGAGCTCTACGCGGTGGTGCGCCGGCTCGCCGACGACGGCCTCGCGGTGCTGCTGGTCTCCAGCGAGGTGCCCGAGGTGCTCGGCCTGGCCGACCGTGTCCTGGTACTGCGCGAGGGCCGTGTCGTGCACACGGCGCCCGCCCGCGAACTCGACGAGCACCGTGTCCTCGACCTCGTCATGGAAGGGAGCCCGGCGTCATGACGCAGCCCGTGTCCCCGCCGCGCGACAGCACCGGCAAGGTGCCGTCGATCGGCCAACCGCCCGCCTGGCGCGTCCTCGTCGGCCGCGCGGACGTCCGTACCCTGTCCCTCCTGGGGGTGCTCGCCGCACTGGTCCTCATCGGCGGCATCACCAAACCGGACGAGTTCCTCGACACCCGCAACCTCCAACTCGTCCTCACCCAGGCGTCGGTGATCGGGGTCGTCACCGTCGGGATGACCTTCGTCATCACCTCGGGCGGGATCGACCTGTCGGTGGGCGCCATCGTCGCCCTCGCCTCCGTGTGGGCGACCACGGTCGCGACCCAGGAGTACGGATTCGCCGGCATCCTCTTCACGGCGATGGTCGTCGGGGTGGGCTGCGGGCTGGTCAACGGCCTGCTCATCGCATACGGCGGCATGGTCCCGTTCATCGCCACACTCGCCATGCTGGCCTCCGCGCGCGGTCTGGCGCTGCAGATCACCGACGGCCGGACGCAGATCGTCACCGTCGACGGGGTGCTCAAACTGGGCGAGCGCGACTCCTACGTGCTCGGCATCCCGCCGCTCGTGCTGGTCTTCGCCCTGGTGACGGTCATCGGCTGGCTGGTGCTGAACCGCACCACCTTCGGGCGCCGTACGGTCGCCGTCGGCGGCAACGCGGAGGCGGCCCGGCTCGCCGGCATCGACGTACGGCGCCAGCGGCTGTACCTCTACCTGCTGTCCGGGCTGTGCTGCGGCATCGCGGCCTTCCTCCTGATCATCCTGTCCGGCTCGGGCCAGAACACCAACGGCAATCTGTACGAACTGGACGCGATTGCGGCCGCGATCATCGGCGGCACGCTGCTCAGCGGGGGCCGCGGCACCATCGTCGGCTCCGTCCTGGGTGTCCTGATCTTCACCACGATCACCAACATCTTCGCCCTGAACAACCTGCAGAGCGACGTTCAGCAGATCGCCAAGGGCGCGATCATCGTCGCCGCCGTGCTGGTCCAACGCCGTACCGCAAGCACGACCTGAGGAAAGGGTTCACCGCCATGTCACAGCTCACCAGTCGCAGAGGGCTGCTCTTCGGGAGCGCCGCCGTGTCCGCCGGTGCCCTGCTCGCAGGTTGCACAAGCAATGAGACCAAGTCCGAGAAGCCCGCCGGGAACGACCAGCCGGCCGCCGACGACAAGCCCGGCAAGCACGTCACCATCGGATTCGCCGGCCCGCAGGCCGACCACGGCTGGCTCAACGCCATCAACGACAACGCCAAGAACCGTGCCAAGAAGTACTCGGACGTCACGCTGGAGATCACCGAGGGCTCCAACGACACCGCCGCGCAGATCGGCCAGATCGAGACCCTCATCAACAAGAAGGTCGACGTGCTGGTGGTCCTGCCCGCCGACGGCAAGGCGCTCACCCAGGTCGGGCTGAAGGCGATGCGGGCCGGAATCCCGGTCATCAACCTCGACCGCATCTTCAACACCCCGCAGGCCTACCGCTGCTGGATCGGCGGCGACAACTACGGCATGGGCCTCAGCGCCGGCCACTACATCGGCGAGAAGCTCAAGGGGAAGTCGGACGCCCGGGTCATCGAGCTGGCCGGCATCGACAACCTCGAGCTGACCAAGCAGCGCACCCAGGGCTTCGACGACGCCCTGAAGAACTACCCGAACATCAAGAAGGTGGCCCGCCAGGCCGCCGAGTTCACGGTGGAGTCGGGCCAGGCGAAGATGGCTCAACTCCTCCAGGCGCAGCCCAAGTTCGACGCGCTGTGGAACCACGACGACGATCAGGGCGTGGGCGCGCTGCGGGCCATCGAGCAGGCCGGGCGCGACGACTTCCTGATGGTCGGCGGGGCCGGGGCGCTGTCCGCGTTCCAGGCCATCAAGCAGGACAACGGCGTCCTCAAGGCGACCGTCCTCTACCCGCCGACCATGGCCGCCTCCGCGATCGACCTCGCGCGCGCCCTCGGTCAGGGCAAGGGCGTCGGCGGCCTCGCCGAGTACGAGATCCCGGCGTCGATCACGCTCTACTCGGCAGTCGTCGACAAGGACAACGTCGACCAGTACATGCCCACCGGCTTCCGCTGACGGGTTCCGCCCGCACCCCCCACGGCTCTTTCACCACGAGGACGAGGAGGACATCCGTATGGGACAGCCGCAGCAGCCGGACGGGACAGAGGGAGAGAAGCCGCCACTTCGCGTCGGCATGGTCGGTTACGCCTTCATGGGCGCCGCCCATTCCCAAGGCTGGCGCACTGTGGGGCGCGTCTTCGACCTGCCGCTGCGGCCGGTCCTGGCCGCGATCTGCGGCCGCGACGGCGCTGCCGTGCGAGCGGCGGCCGACCGGCACGGCTGGGCCGCCGCCGAGACCGACTGGCGCGACCTCGTCGCCCGGGACGACGTCGACCTCGTCGACATCTGCACGCCCGGCGACAGCCACGCGGAGATCGCGCTCGCCGCCCTGGCCGCCGGGAAGCACGTGCTGTGCGAGAAGCCCCTCGCCAACACGGTCGAGGAGGCCGAGGCCATGGTGGAGGCGGCCGAAGCGGCGCGGGCCGACGGCCGGTTGGCGATGGTCGGCTTCAACTACCGGCGCCTGCCCGCCACCGCCCTCGCCCGGAGCATGGTCGCCGAGGGCAGGCTCGGCACCCTGCGGCACGTACGCGTGACCTACCTTCAGGACTGGCTGGTCGACCCCGGGTTTCCGCTGACCTGGCGGTTGAGCAAGGAGCACGCCGGCTCGGGCGCCCTCGGCGACCTGGGCGCCCATATCGTCGACCTCGCCCAGTACCTGGCGGGGGAGCGGCTGGCCGGGGTCTCCGCGATCACCGAGACCTTCGTGCGGGAGCGTCCGCTGCCCGAAGGCCCCACGAGCGGCCTGTCCGCAGTATCGGCCGGCGGCACCGGAGCCGTCACCGTGGACGACGCGGCCCTGTTCACAGGGCGCTTCACCTCCGGTGCGCTCGCCTCCTTCGAGGCCACCCGCTACGCCACCGGGCGCAAGAACGCCCTGCGCATCGAACTCAACGGGGAGCGCGGTTCGCTGGCCTTCGACCTGGAGCGCCTCAACGAACTGTCGTACCACGACGGCACCGAGCCCGGCACACACGCCGGCTTCCGCCGCATCCTCGTCACCGAACCCGACCACCCCTACCTGGACGCCTGGTGGCCCCCGGGCCACGGCCTCGGCTACGAGCACAGCTTCGTCCACCAGGCCCGTGACCTGGTGCACGCGATCGCCGCGGGCCGCACCCCCGAGCCGTCCTTCGCCGACGGACTCCAGGTGCAGCGGGTCCTCGCGGCGGTGGAGGAGAGCGCCCAGAAGAACTCCGTCTACACCCCGACAGCGGTCTGAGGAGGCCTTGGTCATGCCGCGCACTTTCACGCTTTTCACCGGCCAGTGGGCGGACCTTCCGCTGGAGGAGGTCTGCCGGCTGGCCCGCGACTTCGGCTACGACGGTCTCGAACTCGCCTGCTGGGGCGACCACTTCGAGGTCGACAAGGCACTCGCGGACCCGTCGTACCTCGCCTCGCGCCACGAACTGCTCGACAAGTACGGCCTCAAGTGCTGGGCGGTCTCCAACCACCTGGTCGGCCAGGCCGTCTGCGACGCCATCATCGACGAGCGCCACCAGGCCATCCTTCCGGCGCGCATCTGGGGTGACGGCGACGGGGAAGGCGTACGGCGACGGGCCGCAGCCGAGATCGCCGACACCGCCCGTGCCGCCGCGGCCTTCGGCGTCGACACCGTCATCGGCTTCACCGGCTCCGCGATCTGGCATTTGGTCGCCATGTTCCCGCCCGCCCCCGAGTCGATGATCGAGCGCGGTTACGAGGACTTCGCCGAGCGCTGGAACCCGATCCTGGACGTCTTCGACGCCGAGGGTGTGCGGTTCGCGCACGAGGTCCACCCCAGCGAGATCGCCTACGACTACTGGACGACACAGCGGGCGCTCGAGGCGGTCGGCCACCGGCCCGCGTTCGGGCTGAACTTCGACCCCTCGCACTTCGTCTGGCAGGACCTGGACCCGGTCGGCTTCCTGTGGGACTTCCGTGACCGGATCTACCACGTCGACTGCAAGGAGGCCCGCAAGCGCCTCGACGGCCGCAACGGCCGCCTCGGCTCCCATCTGCCATGGGGAGACCCGCGCCGCGGTTGGGACTTCGTGTCCGCCGGGCACGGTGACGTCCCGTGGGAGGACGTCTTCCGGATGCTGCGCTCCATCGACTACCGGGGCCCCGTGTCCGTCGAATGGGAGGACGCCGGCATGGACCGGCTCCAGGGCGCCCCCGAGGCCCTTTCGCGCCTGAAGGCGTACGACTTCGAGCCGCCGTCGGCATCCTTCGACGCGGCGTTCGGCAACTGACCGCTTTTCCGCATCTCCGGGATGACGGCGCATCCCGGCGTCAGCACCCGCCCCGTACAACCGGCCCCTTTCTGGAGGCATTCGTGCACGGGAACGACCGCAACATCGGCACCGACAGAATCGAGACCCACAGACGACGCCGCCCGTCCCTGCGCAAGGCAGTCGCCCTCCTCGGCGGCGCACTGCTGGCAGGCGCGTCCCTCACCCTCGCCGCACCCCAGGCCGGCGCAGCCGTCACCGACCGGGGCGCCGTCGCCGCCGAGGACTTCCAGCAGGTCACCCTCGCCAAGGGCGAGGCGGAGGTCGGCGAGCCCATGTCGCTCGCCGTCCTCCCGGACCGCTCCGTCCTGCACACCTCGCGCGACGGTGAACTCCGCCTGACCGACGCGGCGGGCAACACACGGCTCGCCGGCAAGCTCGACGTGTACTCGCACGACGAAGAAGGCCTGCAGGGCGTCGGCGTCGACCCGCACTTCACCGACAACCGCTTCATCTACCTCTACTACGCACCCCCGTTGAGCACGCCCGCGGGCGACGCCCCCGAGAACGGCACCGCGGCCGACTTCACGCCTTTCGACGGTGTGAACCGGCTGTCCCGTTTCGTGCTCAAGACGGACGGCACGCTCGACCCGGCCAGTGAGAAGAACATCCTCGAGGTCAAGACGTCCCGCGGCATCTGCTGCCACGTCGGCGGTGACATCGACTTCGACGCGGCCGGCAACCTGTACCTGTCGACGGGCGACGACACCAACCCCTTCCAGTCGGACGGCTACAACCCGATCGACGAGCGCTCCGACCGCAACCCGGCCTTCGACGCCCAGCGTTCCGCCGGCAACACCAACGACCTGCGCGGAAAGATCCTGCGCATCAAGGTGAACGACGACGGCTCGTACTCCGTCCCGGACGGCAACCTCTTCCCGCCCGGCACGGACAAGACGCGCCCCGAGATCTACGCGATGGGCTTCCGCAACCCGTTCCGCTTCAGCGTGGACAAGGAGACCGGCATCGTCTACGTCGGCGACTACGGTCCCGACGCGGGTGCGGCCGACCCGAAGCGCGGCCCCGGCGGGCAGGTCGAGTTCGCCCGGGTCACCGGCCCCGGCAACTTCGGCTGGCCGTACTGCACCGGCGACAACGATGCCTACGTCGACTACGACTTCGCCACCGGGACGTCCGGCGCGAGCTTCGACTGCAACGCGCCGAAGAACAACTCGCCGCACAACACAGGTCTGACGGACCTGCCCCCCGCCCAGTCCGCCTGGATTCCCTACGACGGCGCGTCCGTGCCCGAGTTCGGCGACGGCTCGGAGTCCCCGATGGGCGGCCCGGTCTACCACTACGACCCCGCGCTCGACTCGCCGGTGAAGTTCCCCGAGGCCTACGACGGCAACTTCTTCGCGGGTGAGTTCGGGCGCCGCTGGATCAAGCGGATCGTCAGCGACACGGACGGGAACGTGCAGTCGATCAACCCCTTCCCGTGGACCGGCACCCAGGTGATGGACATGGCCTTCGGGCCCGACGGCGCGCTCTACGTCCTCGACTACGGCACCGCCTGGTTCGGCGGCGACGACAACTCCGGTCTGTACCGGATCGAGAACGCGACCGACGGCCACTCGCCGGTGGCGCAGGCGGCGGCGAGCAAGACCTCAGGTCAGGCACCCCTGAAGGTGGCGTTCTCCTCCGCGGGAAGCAGCGACCAGGACGGTGACGCGCTCACCTACAGCTGGGACTTCGGTGACGGAAGCACGTCGACCGCCGCAAACCCCTCCCACACGTACCGGAAGAACGGGACCTACACGGCGACCGTCACCGCCAAGGACACCGACGGCCGGACCGGCGGCGCGAGCGTGCAGATCGTCGTCGGCAACACGGCACCTAAGGTGACCGTCGAACTCCCCCAGGACGGCCAGCTGTTCAGCTTCGGCGACGCCGTTCCGTTCAAGGTGGTGGTCACCGACCCGGAGGACGGGAAGAGCGTCGACTGCTCGAAGGTCACGGTCAACTTCGTCCTCGGCCATGACACCCACGGCCACCCGATCACCTCGGCCAACGGCTGCTCCGGCACCATCCAGACCACCGCCGACGGCGGTCACGACGAGGACGAGAACATCTTCGGCGTCTTCGACGCGCAGTACACGGACGGTGGAGGCGGCGGACAGGCCCCGCTCACCTCGCACGACCAGAGCGTCGCCCAGCCGCGGCACCGCCAGGCCGAGCACTTCGGCACCTCCTCCGGCATCTCGGTGATCACGAAGGACACCGCGCACGGCGGCAGGACGGTCGGCGACATCGACAACGGCGACTGGATCTCCTTCACCCCGTATGTCCTGAGCAACGCCAAGAAGATCACGGCGCGCATCTCCTCCGGCGGTGCGGGCGGCACTCTCGAGGTCCGCGCGGGCTCGGCGAAGGGGACCCTGCTGGGCAAGGCGACCGTACCGGTGACGGGCGGCTGGGAGAACTTCCAGGACGTCAGCGCGAACCTGTCCCGCGCCCCGAAGGGCACGACCACGCTCTACCTGGTCTTCAAGGGGAGCACCGGGTCCGGCGCCCTGTACGACGTCGACGACTTCACGTTCACGACGAGCTGAGGAGGGGAGCCATGCACACGACCAGCAGACTGACGACCGCCGTTGTGGGAGCGGCCCTGCTGCTCGGCTGTGTCTCGGGGCCCGCCGCCTCGCACTCCGCCGACGGCAAGCGCGTACTGGTCTTCTCCAAGACCGCCGGCTTCCGGCACGACTCCATCCCGGACGGTGTCGCGGCGGTGCGGCAACTCGGCGGGACGGGCGGCTTCGCCGTCGACGCGACGGAGGACGCGGGCGCCTTCACCTCGAAGAACCTCAAGCGCTACGACGCGGTGGTGTTCCTGTCGACGACGGGAGACGTGCTCGACTCCGTGCAGCAGAGCGCCTTCGAGGGCTACATCAGGCACGGCGGCGCATACGTCGGTATCCACGCGGCCGCCGACACCGAGTACGACTGGGAGTTCTACGGCGGCCTCGCCGGCGCCTACTTCCAGTCGCACCCGGCGATCCAGCAGGCAAAGGTGGACGTGGAGGACCGCGCCCACCCGGCGACCTCGGAGCTGGCGCCGACCTGGGAGCGGACCGACGAGTGGTACAACTACCGCTCCAATCCCAGGGAGAGGGCGCACGTCCTCGCCTCGCTCGACGAGTCGTCGTACACCGGCGGCACCATGAACGGCGACCATCCGATCGCCTGGTGCCAGAACTATCAGGGCGGTCGCGCCTTCTACACCGGAGGCGGCCACACGAAGGAGTCCTACACCGACCCCGCCTTCCTCGCGCACCTGCGGGGCGGGATCGCCTGGGCGATCGGCGACGCCCAGGCGGACTGCCGCCCGGAGAACGGCTACCGGCCGCTCTTCGACGGTACGGCCGAGTCGCTGTCCGGCTGGAAGCAGGCGGGTCCGGGCTCCTTCACCCTCGACGACGACGGCAGCCTGACGTCGTCGGGCGGTCTGGGCATGCTCTGGTACGCCGCGTCGCCCTTCTCCAGGTATTCGCTGAAGCTCGACTGGAAGACGGCCGGTGACGACAACTCCGGTGTGTTCGTGGGCTTCCCGCCCTCGGACGACCCGTGGTCGGCCGTGGACAACGGCTACGAGGTCCAGATCGACGCCACCGACGTGCCCGAGAAGACCACCGGGTCCGTTTACGGCTTCCGCTCCGCCGATCTGAAGAAGCGCGACCGAGCGCTGAATCCGCCGGGCGAGTGGAACACGTACGAGATCCGCGTGGAGGGCGAGCACCTCCGCGTGTGGCTCAACGGCGTCAAGATCAACGATTTCACCAACACCGATCCGGCGCGGAGCCTGCGCGACGGACACGTCGGCATCCAGAACCACGGATCCGGCGACGAGGTGTCCTTCCGGGACATCCGCATCAAGGAACTGCCCGCCAAGGGCAAATGAGCGGCGGCGGGCGGGAGACGCCGGACTCCCGCCCGCCGTCTTCCTCCCGACCTGCCGAGGTTCGCAACGCAAGGAGGCTGCCCATGTCCGCGTCCCCTTCCCGAGCCCGTGCCGGTGTGTGGCTGATCGGTGCCCGCGGCTCCGTCGCCACGACCGTCGTCGCGGGGTGCGCCGCCGTCAGTGCGGGTCTGCACCCACCCACCGGCATGGTCACCGAGACGTCCGTGTTCGCCGCCTCGGGGCTTCCGGCGCTGTCGTCCCTCGTCTTCGGCGGCCACGACACGGTGGACTGCCCGCTGCCCAAACGCGCGGAGGCACTGGCGGCCGGCGGAGTGCTGCCGCCCGGTCTGCCCTCGGCCGTCATGGCCGAACTCGCCGCCGCCGACCGTGAGATCAGGCCGGGCGGCCCCGGCCCGGCCGACACGCGGAGCGAGGAGGAGCTGATCGCCGCGTTCGCCGGGGACATCGACGACTTCGTGCAACGGCGCGGCCTCGAACGAGTGGTGGTGGTGAACGTGGCCTCCACCGAGCCCCCAGCGACCGGTGACGCGCTGCCGCCGAGCTCGCTGTATGCGGCGGCCGCGCTCAGGGCGGGCTGCCCGTACGTGAACTTCACCCCCTCGACCGGCCTGCACCATCCGGCCCTGGTGGGCGCCGCGACCGCGAGCGGACTGCCGTACGCGGGCCGCGACGGCAAGACCGGGCAGACACTGCTGCGTTCGGTGCTGGGGCCGATGTTCGCGCAGCGGGCCCTCACGGTGCGGGCCTGGTCCGGGACCAATCTGCTGGGCGGCGGCGACGGCGCCTCGCTGGCTGATCCGGACGCGGCCGCCGCCAAGAACGCCGGCAAGGAGCGGGTCCTCACCGACACTCTCGGCACATCCGTCGAGGGCGAGGTGCACATCGACGACGTCCCCGCCCTCGGCGACTGGAAGACCGCCTGGGACCACGTCGCCTTCGACGGCTTCCTCGGCGCGCGCATGGTGCTCCAGACCATCTGGCAGGGCTGCGACTCGGCGCTGGCCGCACCGCTGGTGCTCGACCTGGCGCGGCTCGCGCTGCGCGCCCATGAGGCCGGTCTGTCCGGCCCCCTGGACGAACTCGGCTTCTACTTCAAGGATCCGGTGGGGCGGGGACCTTCGGCGCTCGGGGAGCAGTACGCGGCGCTGGCCGGTTTCGCGGACCGGTTGCGGGCGACGGGCGCCGAAGAGGGCCCGGAGGGACCGCGATGAGCCATGGCGACACGGCCACGGACCCGGTCGACGCACCCGGTGCTCGCAGGGTCGGCGGCGGCCGGACCGGACTCGGAGCCTGGGCCGAACTGCTGCGCCTGCCCGCCCTGTTCACCGTTCCCGGAGACGCACTGGCCGGTGCGGCCGCGGTCCCGGCGACCCCGGGTCGCCGCACCGCCCTGGCCATCGGCTCCTCCCTGTGCCTGTACGAAGCGGGGATGGCCCTCAACGACTGGGCCGACCGCGACGAGGACGCCCTGGAACGCCCTCACCGCCCCCTGCCCTCCGCAGGCCTCGCCCTGGCCCGCTGCGCCCGCTGCGCCGGCCGTCCCGCGTTCCGGGTCGCGGTCCCGCTCGCGGCCACCGTATGGGCGTACGACCTGGGCCTGAAGCGCACACCGGGCGGCCCGGCGGCGATGGCGGCGGCACGTGGCCTGGACGTGCTCCTCGGGGCGGCGGCCACCGGGGGACCCATCCGGCCGGCTCTCGCCCCGGCCGCCCTCCTCGGCAGCCACACGCTCGCGGTCACCACCGTGTCCCGCCACGAGACGCGGGGCGGCTCACCCCTGTCCGGACTGGCCGCACTGGTCACGACCGGGGCGCTGACCCGGCTCCTGCCGAGCCGGGAAGCAGGGGCCATCGCCGCGGGGACACCGGCACGGCCCACGGGCACCCTCGGCGCGGTGCTCGCCGCCGCCTATGCCGCGACCGCCGCCCGGCCCTACCTCCACGCCACCCTGAATCCGTCGCCCCCGCTCACCCAACGCGCCGTGGGAGCCGGCATCCGCGCCACGATCCCGCTCCAGGCGGCGCTCGCGGCCCGCTCCGGGGCCCCGGTCAGCGCGCTGCTCACCGCGGCTCTGGGCCCTCTCGCCGCGAAGTTCGCGAGGAAGGTGAGCGTGACATGACCCCCGGATCTGGCGCGCTCCGTTTCGGTTACGGCACCAACGGCCTCGCCGACCTCCGTCTCGACGACGCCCTCGCGCTGCTCGCCGACCTCGGCTACGACGGCGTCGGACTGACCCTCGACCATATGCACCTCGACCCGCTGGCCCCCGACCTGGCCTCCCGCACGCGCAGGCTCGCCCGCCGCCTGGAGACCCTCGGCCTGGAGGTCACCGTCGAGACCGGTGCCCGCTATGTGCTCGACCCGCGGCGCAAACACGGTCCCTCCCTCCTGGAAGCCGCCCCGGACGACCGGGCCCGCCGTGTCGACCTGCTCTCACGGGCCGTCCGGATCGCCGCCGAGCTCGGCGCCCACGCGGTGCACTGCTTCAGCGGCACCGTCCCGGAGGGATGCGACGAGGACACGGCGTGGAAGCGGCTCGCCGAGGGGCTCACCCCCGTCCTCGAGGCCGCGGCAGCGGCGGACGTCCCTCTCGCCGTCGAACCCGAACCGGGCCATCTCCTTGCCACCCTCGCCGACTTCCACCGGCTGAGGGAGGCCCTCGCGGACCCCGAACACCTCGGCCTCACCCTCGACGTCGGACACTGCCAGTGCCTGGAGCCCCTGTCTCCCGCGGACTGCGTACGTGCGGCCGCCCCCTGGCTGCGGCACGTCCAGATCGAGGACATGCGCCGGGGAGTGCACGAGCACCTCCCCTTCGGAGAGGGCGACATCGACTTCCCGCCGGTCCTCGCGGCCCTGTCGGACGCCGCCTACCGGGGGCTGACCGTTGTCGAGCTGCCCCGCCACTCCCACGCCGGGCCCCACCACGCCCAGCTCTCCCTGCCGTTCCTCCGCACAGCGGCGGCGGCCGCCACCACCCACAGGCCGGTCGCCACCCCCACCCACGGCGTGCCCTCCGCCACCCCCGATGGGAGCTCTGCATGACCCACCCCCACGCCGCCCCGGACACCCCCGCGTCCGGTGCCTCGCTCGCCCGCACCCCACCGGAGGAGCTGCACGCCCGACTCGGCACCCACCTCGACGCGGCCGCCAGCGCCTGGCTCGACCGGTCACTCGACGAGGCCGCCGCCCACCCCGGCGCCCACGGCCCCATCTCCGTCTGGGAGTTGCGCCTCGCGGAGGCCGGACGCCGCTGCGGTCCCGTACACGCCGACGCGGCCCGTGTCCTCATCCTCCACGCGGCCCGCGCCGACACCACGGCACTCACCCGGGTCTACCGGCAGGGCACCGCCGACGAGCGACGTGCCGTCCTGCACGCCCTGGCCCATCTCGTGCCGGGCCCCGAGGCCCTTCCGCTCGTCGAGGACGCGCTGCGCACCAACGACACCCGGCTGGTGGCCGCCGCCGTCGGCCCGTACGCGGCCCGGCATCTCGCCACCCACCTCTGGCGGCACGCCGTCCTGAAGTGCCTGTTCACCGGCGTGTCCGTCGCCGGTGTGACGGACCTCGCGCGGCGCGCCCGCGGTGACGCCGAACTCGCCCGCATGCTGCGCGACTACGCCGCCGAGCGGACCGCCGCGGGCCGCCCCGTGCCGGAGGACCTGCACCGCGTCCTCGCCCTGACCGAGTCCGCGCCCACTCCGCCCCCCGCGGACGCCCCCCACGGCAAGGAGTCCTGATGCGCATCTTCGACCCCCACATCCACATGACGTCGCGGACCACGGACGACTACGAGGCCATGTACGCCGCAGGCGTCCGCGCCCTGGTCGAACCGTCCTTCTGGCTCGGTCAGCCCCGTACCTCTCCCGCCTCCTTCCTCGACTACTTCGACTCGCTCCTGGGCTGGGAACCCTTCCGCGCGGCCCAGTACGGCATCGCCCATCACTGCACCCTCGCCCTCAACCCGAAGGAGGCGGGCGACCCGCGCTGTGTGCCGGTCCTCGACGAACTGCCCCGGTACCTCGTCAAGGACCGGGTCGTGGCCGTCGGCGAGATCGGCTACGACTCGATGACCCCCGCCGAGGACACCGCTCTCGCCGCACAGCTCCAGCTCGCCGCCGATCACGGGCTGCCCGCGCTCGTCCACACCCCGCACCGCGACAAGATCGCCGGCCTGCGCCGCACCCTCGATGTCGTGCGGGAGTCCGCGCTGCCCCCGGACCACGTACTGGTCGACCACCTCAACGAGACCACTGTCAAGGAGGCCAAGGACAGCGGCTGCTGGCTGGGGTTCTCCGTCTACCCCGAGACCAAGATGGACGAGGGGCGGATGGTCGCGATCCTGCGGGAGTACGGGCCCGAACGGGTCCTGGTGAACTCCGCGGCGGACTGGGGCAGAAGCGACCCGCTCAAGACCCGCAAGGTCGCCGACACGATGCTCGGGGACGGCTTCACCGAGGACGAGGTCGACCGGGTGCTGTGGCGCAACCCCGTCGCGTTCTACGGGATCAGCGGACGGCTCGACCTCGCTCCCGCCGGCACGGCGGCGACCCACGAGGGCAACTCGATCCTGCGCGGCGGTGAGTGAGGCATGCGCTTCCGCCACCCGGACGGTTCCACGGTCCACCTCGCCTACTGCACCAACGTCCACCCGGCCGAGACGCTCGACGGCGTCCTCCTCCAACTGCGCGACCACTGCGAGGCGGTGCGCCGTCGCCTCGGCAGGGACCGTCTGGGCATCGGCCTGTGGCTCGCCAAGGACGCCGCCCGGGCGCTGGTCACCGATCCGTCCGCGCTGCGCCGACTGCGCACCGAACTCGACCAGCGGGGCCTTGAGGTCGTCACCCTCAACGGATTCCCGTACGAGGGCTTCGGCGCCGAGGAGGTCAAGTACCGGGTCTACAGGCCGGACTGGGCCGACCCCGAACGCCTCGACCACACCACCGCCCTCGCCCGCGTCCTCGCCGGGCTGCTCCCCGACGACGTCAGCGAGGGCAGCATCTCCACGCTGCCCCTGTTCTGGCGCACCGCAGCGGACGAGCGGCGGGCGCAGGCGGCCCGCACCGCCCTGCGCACCCTCGGCGAACGCCTCGACGCCCTGGCGGAGTTGACCGGACGATCCATCCGCATCGGACTGGAGCCGGAACCCGGATGCACCGTCGAGACCACCGCGGACGCCATCGCGCCGCTGACCTCGATCGCGCACGAACGCATCGGCGTCTGTGTCGACACGTGCCACCTCGCCACCTCCTTCGAGGATCCGCACCCGGCCCTCGAGGCGCTGCGGCGGGCCGGTGTCCCGGTGGTCAAGACCCAGCTGTCGGCGGCCCTGCACGCCGAGCACCCCCACCTCCCCGAGGTCCGCGAAGCCCTGGCCGCGTTCGACGAACCGCGTTTCCTGCACCAGACGCGCACCGTGACCGACTCCGGCCTGCACGGCACCGACGACCTCGGTGAAGCGCTGCGGGGCGACGTCCTGCCCGACGGATCGCCCTGGCGCGCCCACTTCCACGTACCGCTGCACGCGGCCCCCGCCGCCCCGCTCACCTCCACACTCCCCGTGCTGAAGGCGGCACTGACCCGGCTCGTCGGGGGCCCGCACCCCCGCACCCGTCACCTCGAGGTCGAGACCTACACCTGGCAGGCCCTCCCGGCCGAGCTGCGCCCCCGGGCGCGCGCCCGGCTCATCGACGGCATCGCCGCCGAACTCATGCTCGCCCGCGACCTGTTGACCGACCTCGGCCTGAAGGAGCTGCCATGAGCACCCACCGGACCGACAAGGACCCCACCCCGCTCCTGGTCCTGGACGTCGTGGGCCTCACCCCCCGCCTCCTCGACCACATGCCGCACCTGAAGGCGCTCGGCAGGTCCGGCTCTCGAGCGCCGCTCGGCACCGTCCTGCCCGCCGTCACCTGCGCCGCCCAGTCCACCTTCCTCACCGGTGCCATGCCCTCCGAGCACGGCATCGTGGGCAACGGCTGGTACTTCCGCGAGCTCGGCGACGTACTCCTGTGGCGACAGCACAACGGTCTCGTCTCCGGCGACAAGTTGTGGGACGCCGCCCGTCGTGTGCACCCCGGCTACACGGTCGCCAACATCTGCTGGTGGTACGCCATGGGCGCGGACACCGACATCACCGTCACCCCCCGCCCGGTCTACTACTCCGACGGCCGCAAGGAACCGGACTGCTACACCAGGCCGCCGGCCCTGCACGACGAACTCACGGACAGACTGGGCACGTTCCCCCTCTTCCACTTCTGGGGTCCCGGTGCCGACCTGGTCTCCAGCCGCTGGATCATCGACGCGACCCGGCACATCCTGCGCACCCGCCGCCCCGACCTCGCCCTGTGCTACCTCCCGCACCTCGACTACGACCTCCAGCGGTTCGGCCCCGACGACCCCCGCTCGTGGCAGGCCGCGGCCGACCTGGACGCAGCAGTGGCCCCGCTCCTGGACGAGGCCCGCGCCGAGGGGCGAACCGTCGTCGCCTTGTCCGAGTACGGCATCACCCCCGTGGACCGGCCGGTCGACATCAACCGCGTCCTGCGCCGGGCCGGACTGCTCGAGGTGCACACGCAGGACGGCATGGAGTACCTCGACCCGATGGCCTCCCGCGCGTTCGCGGTAGCCGACCACCAGATCGCCCATGTCTACGTACGCCGCTCGGAGGATCTGGAGGCGACCCGGGCCGCGCTCGCGGACCTCCCCGGCATCGAGCGGCTCCTCGACGACGAGGGCAAGAAGGCCCATCATCTCGACCACCCACGCTCCGGCGAACTCGTCGCCGTCGCGGAGCCGGACGCCTGGTTCACGTACTACTACTGGCTCGACGACGCCCGCGCCCCCGACTTCGCGCGACTGGTCGAGATCCACCGCAAACCCGGCTACGACCCGGTCGAGCTGTTCATGGATCCGCTCGACCCCTATGTCAAGGTCAAGGCGGCGACCGCCCTGGCCCGCAAGAAGCTCGGCATGCGCTACCGCATGGCGGTCGTGCCCCTCGACCCCGCGCCCATCCGCGGCAGCCACGGCCGCCTTCCCATGAGCGACGACGACGGTCCGCTCATCCTCTGCTCCACCCCCCGCGCCGTCGGTGACCGCGTCGCGGCCACGGACGTGAAGTCACTCCTGCTCGCCCTGGCGGGGCTCGCCCCGTCGCCGCACGAGAGCCCGCGGGCCGCGAGCGCCGACCAACCGGACCACCAGCCCTGAGAGAGGCACCCGTGAAGGACATCCACGAAACAGCCCACGACACCGATGAATCGCTGCGCCGCAGCCTGGGCATCGGCCGCCGCCGCTTTCTGAGCACCTGCACCGCCGTCGCGGCGGGTGCGATCGCCGCCCCGGCCTTCGGTGCGGGGCCCGCGCTGGCCGCGCCGGCGGCACCGGCCGCGAAGGGCGGCAGAGGCCAGTCGCTCGTGCCCGCCGACAAGCGCGGCATCATCCTCTACACGGTGCGGGACGCCACCGGCCGTGACCCGCTCTCCACCACCCTGCCCTCCGGGTTCCGCGAGGTGTTCAAGCAGCTCGCCCGCTTCGGCTACAAGCAAGTCGAGTTCGCCGGCTACGGACAGCACGCCAACGCGCCCGGCGGGGCCAACCTGGAGTCCGTCGAGGGCGCCAGGCTGCTGCGCCGCTGGCTGAACGAGTACGGGCTGCGGGCGCAGGGCAACCACGGCTTCATCCCGAGCTCCTGGCCCCTGACCAAGGAGGACCTGGACACCTTCAAGAAGCACCTCGAGATCGCGAACATCCTCGGCATGGACCACATGGGCACCGGCGGCGACCCCACCGGCAGCTCCTACCGGGCGGACTGGGACGTCGCCGCCGACAAGTGGCACCAGCTGGGCGAGATCGCCCGCAGGGCCGGGCTCAAGCTCTACACCCACAACCACGACGCGGCGTACGGCTTCCTGCTCGACGGCGGGCCGCTCGACGCACAGGGCCGCCCGACCCGCAGCTCCGGCATCCGCAAGCTGGAGTACTTCCTGTCCATCACCGACCCGAAGCTGATCTGGCTGGAGATGGACATCTACTGGGCGCACGTGGCCCAGTACAAGTTCCACACCTACACCGCCCTCGACGGCTCCACGCAGGAGAAGGTCTTCGACCCGGCGGGCCTGGTCACCCGTCACAACAAGCGCTACCCGCTGTTCCACGCGAAGGACGGCGTGGTCAACACCACCAACGGACAGGGCTACGACATGGTCCCGTTCGGCACCGGTGTCATCGACTACACGACGTTCTTCTCGCGGGTCGGTGACCGCAACTACCACAACCCGATGGTTGAGCAGGACAACGCGCCCAGTTCCACCGACCCGGGCCAGTCGCTCGAGCACGCACGGATCGGCTACGACAACATGGCCGCTCTGCGCCGGAAGTAGCGCCGGTTCCGGCGGACCCCGGACGCACCAGGAGGCCCCTCCCCGAACCGGGGGAGGGGCCTCCTCACGTGCGAAACCGTCAGCTCGCGGGCTGCGCCTGCGGGGCCGCGGTCACCTGCCGGTCCCGTCCGGGCTGCCGCAGCAGCAGTGCGATCGCCGCCGCCACCATCGACACACCGCCCGCCAGCGCATAGGCGCCGTTGTAGCCCCAGGCCGCGACCACCATCGAGCCGAGGCCACCGCCGAACAGGCCGCTGATCAGCTTGCCGCTGTAGACCAGACCGTAGTTGGTGGCGTTGAAGTTCTCACCGAAGTAGTCCGGGGTGAGGGCCGCGAACAGCGGATAGAAGGCGCCACCGCCGAAGCCGGAGAGGAAGGCGAAGAACAGGAACAGCGCCTCGCTCTTGACGTCGCCCGCCCAGATCACTCCGAACTGGGCGAGGCCCAGGACGACGATGACCATTACCAGCGTCGATTTGCGGCCCCACTTGTCGGACATCCAGCCGACGACACCGCGTCCGATGCCGTTGATGACCGCCATGACACCCATCGACGAGGCCGCCACCAGCGGTCCGAAGCCCACATCCTTGGCGAAGTCGACCTGGAAGGAGATACCGAAGATGGACACGCCCGCGGTCAGCACGATGGACAGCCACATCAGGGGCAGCATGCCCGTCCTGATGGCCTCCTTCGGCGAGTACTGCTTCACCGCCGGAGGGTTCTTGGACAGGCCGGCCGCGTTCTTCTGGGTGCCGGAGTACGTCAGCGGGTCGATGTCCGAGGGCCACCAGTTCTTCGGCGGGTCCTTGAAGAAGAAGGCGCTCGCGAAGACGACGACCAGGATGTAGAGGCCGATGAGGTCCAGCACCCGGTGGTAGTTCGCCGTGTCGAAGGCGTAGTTGAAGATGAAGATGAAGGGCAGCGATCCGTAGGCGAAGCCGCCGTTGACGAATCCGGTCCGCGCACCGCGCCGTTCGGGGAACCACTTGCCGACCATGTTGATGCAGGTCGCGTAGACGAGTCCGGCGCCGATGCCGCCGATCACACCGAAGCCCAGGATCGCCAGCAGCACATTGCTCAGGTGCGACAGGGCCAGGAAGCCGACGAGGCACATGGCCGAGCCGATGAACATCGCCCTGCGGGCGGTCAGGATGCCCTTCTCGCGCATCCAGCCGGCCGGGAAGGCGATACCGGCCTGGAAGAAGACCCAGACGCTGAGGATCCAGAACGTGTTGCTCTGCGTCCAGCCGTGCGCGTGGGACAGGGTGTCCTCCGCGGAGCCGTACGCGTACTCGAAGACGCTGATGGCCATCATGGCGATCCACGGCAGGTACACCATGATCTTGCGGGAGTGACCGAGGATGTCGCGGTCGGTCTCGCCGATGCGATAGACACGGCCGTGGGTGTCGGTCACTTCACGGTAGGGACGGTTCGCGGCGTCGGATCCGGCCGACGAGCTGTTGGTCGCTATGGGGTCTGCCGTCATGATCAGGCCATCTCCTCGCCGAGCGGCTGCGAATTGGGGACGATGCGCCGGGCGTTGGGCCTGCCCGGGGCCTTGAGGAAGAGCGCCAGAACCGCGGAGGCCAGGCCGATGCAGCCGGCCAGGACGAAGGCGCCGTGGTAGTCCCAGGCACCTACGACGACCGAGCCCATGCCGGAGCCGACGAGGCCCGAGATCAGCTTGGAGCTGTAGACCATGCCGTAGTTGCTGGCGTTGTTGTTCTCACCGAAGTAGTCCGCGGTCATGGCCGCGAAGAGCGGGAAGATCGCTCCGCCGCCGAAGCCGGAGACCATCGAGCAGAACAGGAAGAACGGCATGCTGCCCATCTGGCCGGAGACCAGCACGCCGAACTGTGCGGTGCCGAGCACGATGCACACGATGATCAGCGTGTTGCGGCGCCCGTAGCGGTCCGATATCCAGCCGATGACACCGCGTCCGGTGCCGTTGACGATGGCCTTCAGGGACATCGCCGTTGCCACGATGCCGCCCGCGAAGCCCATGTCCTTGCCGAACGGGACCTGGAAGGCGATGCCGAAGATGTTGATGCCGGCCGTGCACAGCAGGCAGAACCACATCATCCACAGCACCGGGGTCCGTGCGGCCTCCCGCGGCGTGTACTGCTTGATCGCCGGAGGATTCTTCTCCAGGGCCCGGCGGATGCGGGGGTCGTCGGTCGCCTTCAGCGGGTCCACGGTCGCGGGCCACCAGTTCTTCGGCGGGTCCTTGAAGAACCAGCCCGCGGAGGCCACCACGAGGCACAACCCGACACCCACCGTGGCGAGCACCGTCTGGTAGTTGCTCAGGTTCATGTACGACGTGAACAGGAACACGAACGGCACGGAGCCGTAGGCGAATCCGCCGTTGACGAAGCCCGTCTTGCCGCCCTTGCGTTCCGGATACCACTTGCCGACCATGTTCACGCAGGTCGCGTAGACGAGACCGGCTCCGATACCGCTGCACATGCCGAAGCCCAGGTAGGCGACGATCACGTTCGGTGCATAGGCCAGCGAGACGTAGCCCAGCATCGTGCCGACCGCGCCGATCAGCATGGCCGTGCGGGCGGGCAGCTTGCCGCTCTCCCGCAGCTGACCGGCGGGGAAGGCCACGGCCGCCTGGAAGAATATCCAGACGCCCATGAGCCAGAAGATGTGTCCACTGCTCCACAGATGAGCCTCGTGGAGCGTGTCCTCGGCCGATGTGAACGCGTACTCGGCGGAACTGATGCCCATCATGCCCACCCAGGGCAGGATGACCATCCACCTCCGTGGTCGGCCCATGATGTCGATGTCCGACTCGCCGATCCGGTACACACGACCGTTGCGGTCCGCCACCTCCCTGTAGGGGACGGACGCCGAATAATCCGTGGTTGCCATTGTTCAGTACCCCTTGCGTCGAAAGATCTGGCCAGCGCCCCCTGTCCAAATGCCTTTCGTGCGCGCACGGGCCCGGGGCACGGCCGACGCGCACCGTCGGCCGTCCCCGCATCTGTCACGTCATGACCCGCCCCCCAACGCCCGCCCGTCTCCCGCCACGGCGGAAGAGCCCGCGGCCCTCAGCCGCTCCGCGGCACGCGCCCAGCGGTACTTGGCGCCGAGTACGGCCACCGGCTTCTCGGTCGTGTAGGGGTAGGCCACGACCCCTCGCTCGTAGAGGTACTGGCAGGCCTCCTCGACCTCGACGTCACCCGCCAGCGACGCGACCACCGGCTTCTCGACGCCCCGCTCCCGGAACTCGGCCACCACGCGCGCCGTGAGTTCGGCGAACACCATGGGCGGGGTCACGATGGTGTGCCAGTAGCCGAGGACGAGCGCGTGGATGCGCGGGTCCTCCAGGCCCAGCCGGATCGTGGCCTCGTACGTCGACGGCGGCTCGCCACCGGTGATGTCCACCGGGTTGCCTGCGGCGCCGAAGGGCGGGATGAACCTCCTGAAGGAGGCGTCGAGGTCGGGCGGGATCTCCATCAGGGACAGGCCGTTGTCGGTGACCGCGTCGGAGAGCAGGACACCGCTGCCGCCGGCACCGGTGATGATCACGACGTTGTCGCCCTTCGGGGTCGGCAGCACCGGCAACGCGCGCGCGTACTCCAGCATGTCGTTCAGTCCGGGAGCCCTGATGACGCCGGCCTGGCGGAGGATGTCGTCGTACACGGCGTCGTCGCCCGCGAGCGCCCCGGTGTGCGAGCCGGCGGCCCTCGCGCCCGCGGCCGTGCGGCCCGCCTTCAGCACCACGACCGGCTTCCTCGGCACGGTCGCGCGTGCGGCGTCCACGAAGGCGCGCCCGTCCTTGAGGTCCTCCAGGTGCATCGCGATGCACTCGGTGTGCGGGTCCTCGCCGAACCACGTCAGCAGGTCGTCCTCGTCCAGGTCCGACTTGTTGCCGAGCCCCACGATCGCCGACACGCCTGTCCTGGTGGTGCGGGCGAAGCCGAGGATGGCCATCCCGATGCCACCGGACTGCGAGGTCAGCGCCACCCCGCCCTTCACGTCGTAGGGCGTGCAGAACGTGGCGCACAGATCGTTCCAGGTCGAGTAGTAGCCGTAGATGTTCGGCCCGAGCAGCCGGGTGCCGTGCCGTTCGGCGATCGCCACGATCTCGGCCTGCAGTTCGTGCTCGCCGGTCTCCGCGAACCCGGAGGGAATGAGAACGGCATTGGGGATCTTCTTGCGTCCCACCTCTTCCAGCGCGGCGGCCACGCGCTGGGCGGGGATGGTGAAGACCGCCACATCCACCTCACCGGGAACGTCCGTGACACTCTTGTACGCCTTGCGGCCGAGAATGTCATCGGCCTTGGGGTTCACCGGATGGATCTCCCCGGAGAAGCCGCCGTCGATGAGATTGCGCATGACCGAATTGCCGATCTTGCCCGGCTCGTTGGAGGCACCGATCACGGCCACGGAGGACGGCTGCATCAACCGGCGCATGGATGTGAGGATCTCGGCGCGTGTGTAGCGGCGGCGTTGCTTCGCCGGTGCGTCGGAGAGGATCACGCGGATGTCGGCCGCCATCGCGCCTTCGGGGGTGGCGATCACCGGGTTGAGGTCCACCTCGGCGATCTCGGGGAAGTCCGCGACGAGCCGGGAGACCCGGCGGATCTGTTCCGCGATCGCCCACCGGTCCACGGCCGGCAGTCCGCGCACCCCGCGCAGGATCTCCGCCGAGCGGATCGAGTCCAGCATGGACAGCGCCTCGTCGGCGTCGAGCGGAGCGAGCCGGAAGGTGACGTCCCTGAGCACCTCGACGAGCACGCCGCCGAGGCCGAAGGCCACGACCTTGCCGAAGGTGGGGTCGGTCACCGCGCCGACGATGACCTCCTGGCCCTGCGGCAGCAGTTCCTGCACCTGGACGCCCTCGATACGGGCAGCGGCGTCGTAGGCCTTGGCGTTGGCGACGATCTCGTGGAAGGCGGCGCGCACGTCCGCGGCGCCCTCGACACCGACCCTGACCCCACCGGCGTCCGTCTTGTGCAGGATGTCGGGCGAGACGATCTTCATGACGACGGGCCCGCCGAACCGCGCCGCGTGCGCCACCGCCTCCTCGACGTCCGTGGCGAGTTCCTCACCCGGTACGGCGATGCCATAGGCGTCCGCGATCACCTTGCCCTCGGGCGCGGTGAGCGCGGTCCGTCCCTGTGCCCGCACGGTGTCGAGGAGCGATCGCACCCTCGACATCCGGTCCTCGGCCATCACGTCAGATCACTCCGTTCGACTTCAGCAGACGCAACTCCTCGTCCCCCAGGCCGAGTTCGCCGATATAGATCTCTTCGTTGTGCTCGCCGAGCAGGGGCGAACCGGTCACTTCGACAGGGGAGTCGGAGAGCTTCAGCGGGCTGCCCACGGTCTTGAACTCGCCCCGCTCCGGGTGCGGCACGGTGACGACCATCTCGTTGGCGACCAGCGAGGCGTCCTCGATGATCTCCTTGGTCGACAGGATGGGCCCGCACGGGATGTTGTGGGTGTTGAGCCGCTCCAGCACCTTCCACTTGGGCAGCGTCGAGGACCACTCCTCGATCAGCTGGAACATCTTGCCGAGCTTGGGGAGCCGCGCCTCCGGCGTCGCCCACTCGGGGTCGTCCGCCAGTTCGGGGCGGCCGATGAGCCGGCTGAGCGGCTGCCAGCCGACGGGCTGGACGATGACGTACACGTAGTCGTTCGGCCCGCCCGGCGCGCACTTGACCGCCCAGCCGGGCTGACCGCCCCCGGACGCGTTGCCAGAGCGCGGCACCTCGTCGCCGAAGTCCTCGTTGGGATACTCGGCGAGCGGTCCGTGCGCCAGGCGCTGCTGATCCCGCAGTTTGACCCGGCACAGATTCAGCACGGCGTGCTGCATGGCCACGTTGACCCGCTGCCCACGCCCGGTGTGCTCCCGCTGGAGCAGAGCGGCGAGAATCCCCGCCACGGCGTGCACGCCCGTACCGGAGTCCCCGATCTGGGCCCCTGTCGCGAGCGGTGGCCCGTCCTCGAACCCCGTGGTGGCCATCGAGCCGCCCATGGCCTGTGCGACGACCTCATAGGCCTTGAAGTTGGTGTACGGGCCCTCGCCGAACCCCTTGATGGAGGCGTAGACGATGCGCGGGTTGATCTCCCGGATGCGGTCCCAGGAGAAGCCCATGCGGTCGACCGCTCCCGGTCCGAAGTTCTCGACCATGACGTCGGAGCGCCGGATCAGCTCGGTGAGGAGCTGCTTGCCGCGCTCGGTCTTGGTGTTGAGGGTGATGCTCCGCTTGTTGCAGTTGAGCATCGTGAAGTACAGGGAGTCGACGTCCGGCAGGTCGCGCAGCTGCTTGCGGGTGATGTCACCCGTGGGCGCCTCCAGCTTGACGACGTCGGCGCCGAGCCAGGCGAGCAACTGGGTTGCGGAGGGCCCGGACTGAACGTGGGTCATGTCCAGGACACGGATGCCTTCGAGAGCCTTTGTCATGTCAAGCGCTCCTCACTTGTCCACGGTCTGGTTCGGGATTCCGGGGGCGTACGCGTGCGGGTCGATCCGTACGTCGAGCAACGAGGGCTTCCCGGACGCGCGGGCGCGCCGCAGGGCGGGGCCGATGTCGGCCGGGTCGCGGACCGCTTCGCCGTAGCCGCCCAGCATCCGCGCGAAGGTGTCGTAGGGGAGGCCGGTGAGCGGGGCGCCTGCCTCGGTGGGCTCCCCGTCGCGTCCGGCGCGTTCGGTCCGAGGGGGCGGGTACGCCGCGGAGTTGTCGGCGACGATGCCTATGAAGGGGAGATCGAGGCGGACGAGGGTCTCGAAGTCCCAGCCGGTGACGGACAGGGCTCCGTCGCCCAAGAGGGCGACGACCTCCTTGTCGGGCCGGGCCCGCTTGGCTGCGAGGACGAAGGGGATGCCCACGCCTGGCGTGCCCGACGGGCCTGGATCCAGCCAGTGGCCGGGTGACCGTGGCTGCACGATCTGCTCGGAGCAGAGGGCGATGCCCCCGCCGTCGGTGATGCAGAGGGAGTCCTCGGTGAGGAAGCCGTCGATCTCGTGCAGCAGCCGGTACGGGTGGATGGGCCGGGCGTCCGACCGCAACTGCGGCAACCGCCTCTCGTACGCGGTTCGTTCCGCGGTGCGCAGTTCGTCGAGCCATTCCTTGCGCCGGTACGCCCCGTCGCCGCTACGCCCCGAGGCGGCCTGTGCCACGGACGCAAGGACCTCTCCCGCGTCCCCGACGATCGCGGGGCCGAGGTCCTGGTGCGCGCCGACGATCCGGGGGGCGTGGTCGATCCGCACGACGGTCGCCTGCGTGGCCGGTCGCCCTCCTCGTCCCCGCGGGACGTCGAAGGGTGCGTCCCCCACGACGACGATGACGTCGGCGTTGGCGAGGGCGTAGAGCCGCGACAGCCGGAAGTGGTGCGGATCGCCCGGCGGCAGGGTGCCGCGGGCCGCGCCGTCCGTGTAGGCGGGGATGTTCAGCGAGCGGACGAGCGTGACCGCGGCATCGGTGGCCCGTGTCGTCCACACCTGACGGCCCAGCAGGATCGCCGGCCTTTCGGCGTGCACGAACAGGTCGGCGAGCCGCCGGACGGCCCCGGGGTCGGCGGCCGGGCGCGTCGGGGCGCGGTGGAGCTCGTCCTGCGGGACGTGCGGCGCCGCCGACGGCGCCCCGGCGTCGAGGACATGGAGCGGTATCTCCAGGTAGGAGGGTCCGGGCTCGCCGTGGTGACACGCGCGCAGCGCCGACGACACCTCCTGCGCCGCATGCGCCGTGTCCACCACGCTCGCCGCGTACTTGGTGAAGGACGCCGGCATGCCGATGCGCGCCAGATCCTGCCGTGTTCCCCCGCCGTCCCCGGTCAGTGCGCCCTGGACGCCGATCAGCAGCAGCGGTGACTGTGCACGCGAGGCGGTGGCCACACCGGGGAGTGCGGCGGTCGTACCGGGTCCCGCGGTGACGGCGGCACAACCGGGGGTGCCGGTGATGCGCGCATGTGCGTCCGCCGCGTGGGTCGCGGCCTGCTCGTTGTGCAGCTGCACGACCTCGATGCCCTCGTCCACGCAGCCTTCGTGGAGGCCGCCGATGCGGCTGCCGCGTGAGGTGTGGACGACCTCGACACCCTGCGCCCCGAGCGCCCTGGCGATCACGCGCCCACCGGGGACGAGCTGCCGGTCGATGCCTTCGGACATGGCGAAGCCCTCTCCCTTCGTAGGGTCGGAACGAGCGGGACGGTACATTGCATACAGTCGACGAATACTGTATGAAGCTTGTTATCCCGCATCCGATGGGCGGTGTCCAGGGGGCGTGCGGCACTTTTCAGTCATCGTCAGTTCCGGACTCGCGATGACGTCGCGAAGACTTCGCAGACAGGAGCCGAAATGGACCTGTACGAACATCAGGCAAGGGCCCTCTTCCAGGAGTACGGCATCGTGGTGCCGAGGGCCGAGGTCACGGACTCGCCCAAGGAGGCACGCGAGATCGCCCGCAGGCTGGGCGGCAGGGTCGTGGTCAAGGCGCAGGTGAAGACGGGCGGCCGTGGCAAGGCGGGTGGTGTCAGGCTCGCCGCCGACCCGGCCGACGCCGAGCTCACCGCGCGCCGGATCCTCGGCATGGACATCAAGGGGCACACCGTCGGCACGGTGATGGTGGCCGAACCGGTCGACATCGAGCGCGAGTTCTACGTGAGTTATGTCCTCGACCGGGCCGCGGGGCGTTTCCTGGCGATCGCGTCGGCGGAGGGCGGCACGGAGATCGAGGAGGTCGCCGCCGTCCGGCCCGAGGCGGTGGCGCGTGTGCCCATCGACCCGGCCGAGGGCGTCACCTCGTCCAAGGCCGGCGAGATCGCCGAAGCGGCGGGTCTGCCGCCGCAGACCGTGGACGTGCTCGTACGGCTCTGGGAGGTACTCGTCCGCGAGGACGCCGTGCTCGTCGAGGTCAATCCGCTGGTGCGTACCGAACAGGGACACATCCTCGCGCTCGACGGCAAGGTCACGCTCGACGACAACGCCCGGTTCCGGCAGGCGCGATGGGGCGCACAGGACGCGGAGCACGACGACCCGCTGGAGGCGGAGGCCGCCGCCAAGGGCCTCAACTACGTCCGGCTGGACGGCGAGGTGGGCATCATCGGCAACGGGGCGGGCCTCGTCATGTCGACGCTCGACGTGGTCGCGGGCTGCGGCGCGCGTCCCGCGAACTTCCTCGACATCGGTGGCGGCGCCTCCGCCCAGATCATGGCCGACGGGTTGTCCGTCATCCTCTCCGACCCGTCCGTGAAGTCGGTCTTCGTGAACGTCTTCGGAGGCATCACCGCCTGCGACGCGGTGGCCGACGGCATCGTGCAGGCGCTGGACGCGGTGCAGCTGACCAAGCCGCTGGTCGTCCGCCTCGACGGTAACAACGCCCCCCGGGGCCGGGCGCTGCTCGAGGAGCGCGCGCATCCCTACGTCCAGCAGATCAGCACCATGGACGGCGCCGCGCGCCGGGCCGCCGAACTCGCCGCAGCCGACTGAAGGAGCCCGCCATGGCCATCTACCTCACCAAGGAGAGCAAGGTCCTCGTCCAGGGCATGACCGGCGGCGAGGGCATGAAGCACACCCGCCGCATGCTCGCGGCAGGCACGGAGGTCGTCGGTGGAGTCAACCCGCGCAAGGCGGGCAGGACCGTGGACTTCGACGTCCCCGAGCGTCTGAACGGCCTCGCGGGTGCTCCCAGTACGGTCCCCGTGTTCGGCTCGGTGCGCGAGGGCATGGAGGCGACCGGCGCGGACGTGACCGTCGTCTTCGTACCACCCGCCTTCGCCAAGGCCGCGGTCATGGAGGCCGCCGACGCCGGCATCGGCCTCGCCGTGGTCATCACGGAGGGCATCCCGGTCCACGACTCGGTCGCCTTCACCGCGTACGCCGCGTCGAAGGGCACCCGGATCATCGGCCCCAACTGCCCCGGCCTGATCACCCCCGGTCAGTCCAATGCCGGCATCATCCCGGCGGACATCACCGAGCCCGGCCGCATCGGCCTGGTGTCGAAGTCCGGCACGCTGACGTACCAGCTGATGTACGAACTGCGCGACATCGGCTTCTCCACCTGTGTCGGCATCGGCGGTGACCCCGTCGTCGGCACCACCCACATCGACTGCCTCGCCGCCTTCGAGGCGGACCCCGACACCGATCTGATCGTGATGATCGGCGAGATCGGCGGCGACGCCGAGGAACGGGCCGCCGCGTACATCCGCGACCACGTCACCAAGCCCGTGGTCGGCTACATCGCGGGGTTCACCGCACCCGAGGGCAAGACGATGGGGCATGCCGGAGCCATCGTCTCCGGCTCCTCGGGCACCGCGCAGGCGAAGAAGGAAGCGCTGGAAGGGGTAGGGGTGAAAGTGGGCGGTACCCCGACCGAGACGGCGCACCTGGTACTCGCACTGCTGGAAGAGGGACGTGACGTCACTCATAGTTGACGTGAGGTGACTTACAGGTGTTCCGGCACCTGACTAGCGTCCAGGTACGACGTTCGCGTACGGGCATGTGTGATCACTGTTGATCATGTGCGCGGACGAGCCATGCATCCCCCGCCCCCGACTGTGCACCGAGAGCGGAGCAACCCGATGGCACCCACCCTCACCCTCAAGCCCGGTTCGTCCTGGGCCGACGCCTGGCAGCGCTGCCTCGCCGTCGCCCCCGAGGCCTTCCGGGACGATCGCGTCCTCAATCTCTGGGACTCCTCCTGGCAGGCGGACGGCCGGGCCCTGCCCGGCACCAGTCCCGTCGACGGCAGCCCCATCGCGGGTCCGCCCCGTCTGGACCGGGCGACCGCGCGCCGGGCCGTGCAGTCCGCGCTCGACCAGCACCGCGCCTGGCGCCATGTGCCACCAGCCGAGCGCCGGGCCCGTGTCGCCGCGACCCTCGACGCGCTCACCGAGCACCGCGAGCTGCTCGCCCTTCTCCTCGTCTGGGAGATCGGCAAGCCCTGGCGGCTGGCCCAGGCCGACGTGGACCGGGCCATCGACGGCGTGCGCTGGTACGTCGACGGAATCGAACCGATGATCGGCGACCGAGTCCCGCTGGACGGCCCGGTCTCGAACATCGCGAGCTGGAACTACCCGATGAGCGTCCTGGTCCACGCGATGCTGGTCCAGGCCCTGGCAGGCAACGCGGTCATCGCCAAGACCCCGACCGACGGCGGTGTCGCCTGCCTGACCCTGGCCTGCGCGCTGGCCGCACGCGAGGGCATCCCCGTCACCCTCGTCAGCGGCAGCGGCGGCGAGCTGTCCGAGGCGCTGGTGCGGGCGCCGGAGATCGGCTGCGTGTCCTTCGTCGGCGGCCGCGACACGGGCGCCGCGGTGGCCACGGCTGTCGCCGACCTCGGCAAGCGGCACATCCTCGAACAAGAGGGCCTCAACACCTGGGGCATCTGGAACCACTCGGACTGGGAGTCGCTCACGGCGGTCATCCCCAAACTCTTCGACTACGGCAAGCAGCGCTGCACGGCGTATCCCCGCTTCGTCGTCCAGCGCGAGCTGTTCGACGAGTTCCTCGCGGCCTACCTGCCGGCCGTCCGCACCCTCAGGGTGGGCCACCCGCTGGCGGTGGAGCAGCGGGACGACGCCTTCCCCGGCCTCGACTTCGGCCCGTTGATCAATGCGGCCAAGGCCAAGGAGCTCAACGACCAGGTGGCGGAGGCGATCGACCGCGGCGCGGTTCCCCTGCACCGGGGGCGGCCCGAGGACGCGCGCTTCCTGCCGGGCCAGGACACCTCGGCCTACGTCCACCCGGTCACTCTGCTGAACCCGCCCCCGTCCTCCCCTCTGCACCACGCGGAGCCGTTCGGCCCGGTCGACACGATCGTCCTGGTCGACACGGAGGCGGAACTGCTGGCGGCGATGAACGCCTCGAACGGCGCTCTGGTCGCCACGCTCTCCACGGACGACCGTGAGACGTTCGACCGCCTGGCCCCGCAGATCCGCGCCTTCAAGGTCGGCCACGGCAAGCCCCGCTCGCGTGGTGACCGCGACGAGCTCTTCGGCGGCTTCGGCGCCTCCTGGCGCGGCGCGTTCGTCGGCGGTGAACTGCTGGTGCGCGCGGTGACGCAGGGGCCGGCGGGGGAGAAGCTGCCCGGGAACTTCCCGGAGTACCAGCTCATGCCGTGAGCCCGGGCCGGGCGGCATTCGCTTCTTGTGTCCGCCGCCCGGCGATGATCTCGTCGGCCAGCCATCGGGCCACACCCACCGGGTAGGGCCGCGGCAGGTTCAGGACGATGTGATTCATCCCGGCCGCGACGAGCGCGTCGACAGTGGCGCGTGTCGCGGCCGGGTCGTCGTACGAGACGAGGACCTGCACCGAGCGCGTGATCTCGCGCGGGTCCCGTCCGAGGTCGGCGCAGTGGGCGTCCAGCACCCGCCCGCGCTCGGCGATGAACTCGAGGCCGTTGTGCGGCGGGCCGGGTACGTTCCAGATGTCGGCGTGCTCGGCGACCACCCGCAGCAGACGGGTGCCCCAGCCGCCGATCAGCAGTGGCGGCCCGGGACGCTGCACGGGCTTGGGCTCGCATCGGGTGCCCTTCAGCCGGTAGTGGCGCCCGGAGAAGTCGAAGACGTCCTCGGTCCACATCCGCCTCAGGATCCGCACGGTCTCGTCGAGCCGGGCGACTCCCTCGGCCGGCGGGACCAGGGCGAGCCCGTACGCCTCGTACTCGGCGACCGCCGGGTTGTCGCCGGGGATTCCCCCCGCTCCCGCGGGCTGGTGCGTGCCGCCTGCGCCGACGCCCAGCACCAGCCGCCCGTTGGAGATCACGTCCACGGTCGAGGCCATCTTGCCGAGCACCGCGGGTGGGCGGATCCGATTGCTCGTGACCAGCACACCGAGCCGTAGCCGCTCGGTCTGCGCGGCGAGGGCGGCGAGCAAGGTCCAGCTCTCGTGCGCCTGTCCGTCCTTCGGTCCGATGAGCGGGAGCAGATGGTCCCAGAGCCAGGCGTCCTCGATCTCGGGAACGGCGTCGGCCTCCCGCCAGACGCGGCGGATGTCGTCGTAGGAGACATGCATGGGCGCGGTCTTGATGCCGAAACACACAGTCGTCATGACCGTCAGCCTAGCCAATCATCAGGAGTACTGACCATCAGGAATGGATACAGTTCTGGTCATGGCTGATGAGCGCACCCCCACACCCCTGGAGTCACGGCTCGGCTATCTGCTCAAGCACGCCCAGCTGCGGCTGACCCGCGCCTCGGCCGAGGCGCTCGCCCCCTTCGGGATCGACGGCCATGAGCTGGCGGTCCTGGTGGTCCTCGCCGGCGCGGAGCCGCTCTCCCAGATCGAGGTCGCCGCGCGCCTCGGCGTGGACCGCACCACCATGGTCGTGCTGATCGACACCTTGGAGGAGCGCGGTCTGGTGCGGCGCAGACGCAGCGAGCACGACCGACGCAAGAACATCATCGAGCTGACCGAGGAGGGCGCGGAGTGCCTGCGCCGGGGGGAGGAGGCCCGCCGGACGGTGGAGCGGCACTTCCTCGCTCCACTGGACGAAAAGACGGCCGCCACCCTCGTTCACGCCCTGCGGCTGCTGGTGGCGGAGGGTGCCGACGACTGACCCGGCAGCGCGGAAACGCAGGTGAAGGGCGCTCCGAAACCTTGGTATTGTTGTCCGTGTCGCCGAGGGGAAGACCCCTGGCAAGGCGACAGACACCTGGTCCGGGTGGCGGAATGGCAGACGCGCTAGCTTGAGGTGCTAGTGCCCTTTATCGGGCGTGGGGGTTCAAGTCCCCCCTCGGACACTCATTGCAACGAAGCGAGGGCCTCGACCTTACGGTCGCGGTCCTCTCTGTATGTTTCCGGCCGATGGTGATGTCCAGGGCTTCGTAGAGTGGCCGTTTCTCCTCTGCGTCGGCAGCGCGGATGCGTTGTGCGATGTCTCCAAGTCTCTCGGTCGTGGGCCCGGATCTCGTCGTTGGCGAGTGGTGGTTCCGCCTTCCGGGTGATGGCGGGCAGCGTGCCGAGCTTCCTCTGCGCCGCTTCCTTGTCTCGTTGTGCTTCGTTGATCCACTGGGTGACGACGGCTGGGTTCGCTCCGGCTTCCAGGGCGGCCTGGTAGCGGGGCGAGGCGCCGCTCGCATTCCTTGATTGCCTGCCGGGCTTGGCCTCGGCACCCCGCGGTGTCGGCGTCAGCCGGAGTAGTCCCACTTTCTGGCGATCAGTCTTCGCTGCCAGGCCAGTAGCGTCCCCGGCGTGACCGGGAAGAGGCTGCTCCAGCGGCGGCGCGGTATCAGCGACGACAGCGCGGCCGGCCAGAACCGGTCGGCGGTCTCGTAGCGGATCGGACTGGCGAGTTGCCGTCGCAGTACCCCGGTACGGCAGCGAGGTGATCACCCGTGCACCGTCTCAGCCACGGCCGAGGGCTCGGCACGCAGGCTCTCCTGCAGTGATGACTTTGCGAACCCCAGAGGTCCAGTGGCAGTGGCCCCACGGGGTGTTGGGCCTGCTGTGGGCGTAGGGCGCAGACCGGTGCGCGGGAGTGGCTGACCAGCCGGTCAGGAGGTGGCCGAGTCCCCTTGCGTCGAGGCCGGTGCAGCCCTTCTGGTCCGGGCCTCTTGGTGTTCGGGGTCGCGCGGGGACGAGATGACGACCTCGGAGCGGCGAGGTCCCCGGTCCATGATGCCGCCAGTGATGGCGAGGCCGAGGCCGGCCAGGGCCAGGGCCGCGCCGACCAGTGCGGGCGAGGCCCAGCCCCAGCCGGCCGAGATGACCAGGCCGCCCAGCCAGGCGCCACCCGCGTTGGCCAGGTTGAACGCGGAGTGGTTCGAGGCCGCCGCCATCGTCGGTGCCTTGTCCGCCTTGGCCATCAGCAGCATCTGCACGGGTGTGGTGATCAGCGCGCTCAGCGCGGCGATGAGCGTGAGGGTCACGAGCGCGGGCACCGTGCTGTGAACTGCGAAGTAGAAGGTCCCCAGCGCTACGGCGAGCAGGGTCAGCCCGACGTAGAGCGTCGGGCGCAGCGCCCGGTCGGTGAGCGGGCCCGCTACGAGGGTGCCGAGCGTCATGCCGACGCCGAACAGGGCGAGAACCAGGGTGGTGGAGGAGTCGGAGATCCCTGTGAGGTGGGTCAGCATCGGCACGAGGTAGCTGTAGACGGCGAAGAATCCGCCGAACCCGATGACCGCTGTGGCCAGGCCGAGCGCCACCTGCCTGTTGCCCATGGCGCGCAGTTCGTGCTTGATGCCCGACTGCGGGCCGCGCGGTTGGTGCGGGACCAGGAAGGACAGGGCGACGAACGCCAGGACGCCGATGACGGCGACCGTTATGTACGCGTACCGCCAGCCGAGTTGCTGGCCGAGGGCGGTACCTGCGGGAACACCGATGATATTGGCCACTGTCAGCCCGAGGAACATGGTCGAGACGGCACGGGCCGCCCGGTCGGGCGCGACCAGCCGGGAGGCGACGACGGCGCCGACGCCGAACAGGGCGCCATGTGGCAGGCCCGAGAGGACGCGCGCCGCGAAGAGCAGACCAAAACCGGGGGCGAGTGCGGAGGCGGTGTTGCCGATGACGAACAGTCCGGACAGGAGCAGCAGCAGTCTCTTGTGCGGTATGCGGGCGCCGATGCCGGTCAGCAGGGGCGCGCCGACGACGACACCGAGCGCGTAGGCGGAGACGAGGTTACCCGCGTGCGGTACGGACACGCCGACACCGTCAGCGATCTGGGGCAGCAGCCCCATGGTGACGAACTCGGTCGTCCCGATGCCGAACGCGACGAGAGCCAGGGCCAGCAGAGCCAGGGGCATGGCGCAGGGGAACCTTCCCGGGAGGGGTGGGTGTATCGGGTTTGCGCGCCGGGCCTCGTCGCCCGGGCACAGGAAAAGGAGGGTCGGCCTGCCGACCCCCTTGAACACAGCACAGCCGGAGGGCTCCGCATTCCTGGGCGGGGCGGCGCACAGAGTGACGTATGTCGCAACGGGAGACTGTGCGTGCCGAGAATTACGTCCGCGCTGGTCAAGCGCCGTGTTGATACTGGTGGAGGGGGCGATCCGGATTCCGGGCGTGGCGAGTTCGCCGTGGATGCGCCGGTAACCCCGGGTGCTGTTCTCGCGCGCCATCCGCAGGGTGAGTCGCCGTATGGAACGCTCGGTCGGGGCGCGGCCGGGCCGTTTGGGCCGACTCAGCCTGCCGTGACGCCGCCTGATCAGATCGCGGTGCCATCGCAGAATGGTCTCGGGATGCACCAGCAGCCGCAGGCGCCGTAACTGGCCACGCCGGGGCGTGGACCAGGAGGGCAGCGAGGAGGGCCCGGTCCGCGGGAGTGAGCTTGATCCTTTCCGCACCGAGTTGCCGCTGAGCCAAGTGAGCTGGCGGCCGGTGGTCGCCGGTTTCGCTCTCCGTTTCCAGCAGACGAGGCGGCGGTGACAGGAGAGCAGGGGTGCCGGGGGTGACCGGCCTGGTGCGGCGCAGCGAGGTGGGGAGGTGCCGGGCGAGGGCGGCGAGTATGGCTGGTCCGGCCAGGACAGCCGTGGCCGGGTGCCGAGCCGGCGGCTCAGCACGGCGACTTCGTGGTGCAGTGCCGGCAGCTCGACGCCCTCGGCTCGTTGGGAACGGGAGAACAGGAGGAGCAGCCCGAGGAGGCGGGCAAAGGCGAGACAGACCATGCGGAGCATCACGGCGCGCGAGCATGCCATGATCGGAGGCGGGCTTCGAAGTCCCAGGTCGAAGCAGGTACGAGAGTTATGGCACCCCTGACGGTGCCTGGGCCGGTGCCGGACGGTGCTCCGGAGCGAAGCCGGGAGCCGTGCCGGCCGGCGCCGACCTGTGGGCATGGGATCAGATGTGGCCGCCGGGTGTCACGGTGAAGGAAGCCGGACCGGCCGGCAGGTCCACCGTGTACTGGCGCAGGTAGGTGTCCAGGTAGGGTGAGCGGTCCCCCTGGGTGGCTACGTCGTCGGACGGGTCGTCCAGGGACAGCCTCAGGACGGCGCCCGAGACCTTGACGATCTGACCCGATGGGGTGTCGCGCCACGACCCGGTCTGGATCGAGCCGATCTCCACGGCCAGGACATGCCCGGCCCTCAGCGTCCAGTCGGTCGCCTTGAGGTCGACGCTCATCCGGCCCGCCTTCAGCAGGGAGACCTGTTCGTCGAACATGACGGCCTTGCCGTCCGGGCCGACGTCGTAGAGCTTGAGCATGATGTTGCCCTCGCCCTTCGCGGTCAGCGAGATGTTCGGCGTGGCGGTCAGTCGTACGTCCTGGGCGAGCGGCCGCGACCAGACGAAGAAGCTGGAGCCGACCTCACCGGCCTGCTGCCTCTTCGCGATCCCCTTGGCCAGACCCTTGGGCGCCGGTTGTTCGGTCGCCGGGGCGTTCTCCATGTCCCAGTTGCCCGACGGCTGCGCCGCCTTGGGCGCCGGGGTGCCGGCTGCGGCCAGGTTGGCGCGGGCGGAGGCACCGCCGTCGTCAAGGTAACTGCCCTTCCCCAGCGGGAGGGTGACGTCGCGCTCCACCACCGGCCAGGTGTCCTGGGCTCGCCAGTGACCGGTGGAGTCCTCGACGGAGAACGTCGGGTAGTCGACCGAGGGCTGAACTCCCTTGAGGTACTGGTCGTAGAAGGACAGCGTCTCGTCGTACCAGCCCTCGCGACCCATGGCCAGGCGACCGTCGCCCACCCGGTCGCCGCCACGCACGTGGTCCCACTGGCCGACCCAACCGCGCTCCGGGCCGGTGTGGTTGGTGAGGTACTCCTGCATCTCCTCGGGCTTGGTGTTGTTCTCGATGAAGCCCTGGGTGACGAAGAGCGGCGTGTCGGTGCCCTGAGCCATCTTGGCCAGGTCACGGGAGGTCCAGAACGGGTCGTTCTGGTCGGCTATCCGGTAGCCGGCCGAGTTCTCGGTCAGGCACCCAGGGTGGTCGTCCTCGTATCGGGCGTTGGCCTGGTAGTGCCCGTCGTCGTCCGACAGAGGGGCCATCGTGGCAATGCCGTTGTAGGCATTCGCGGTTCCGGTCACATTCGGGCGGGGGACGCCGTTTGAGTAGATGTACTGGTACATGTCCCAGAGGGGCTCCCCGGCGACAACGGCCTTCAGCGCGGATTGCTTCAGGTCGTTGCCGATGAGGCCGGTGACGGCGTCGTAGGACTTGCCGTACATGCCCACCGCGCCGGTCGACCACGGCTGGCTCGCGGCCCAGTTGATCGCGGCCTTCACATCGGCCTGCTCACCGGGACCGCCCCAGTCGAGGCAGCCGGTCGAGCCGCCGAAGCCGCGCAGGTCGACCATGAGGAACGCGTAGCCGTGGGAGAAGAGGTCGCTGCCCTCGATGAAGTCCTGGAAGCGATTCGAGGGACCGGTGTGGGTCCAGCCCTCGGGGTTCGTCTGGCCCATGTGCCCGAAGTACGGGCCGATGGAGAGGATGACCGGCACCTTCTGCCCGGCGGGCACGCCTTCGGGCATCAGCAGGTCGCCGTGCAGTTCGGTACCGGAGCCGTCCGAGGACGGGAAGTAGTGCTGGGTCCAGACCGAGCCCTTTGGGACACGGTCGTTCTGCTCGTGCGTGATGCCGTCGGTCGCGGTGGCGACCACCGTGGTCGGGTTCTGAGCGGAAGCGGCGGCCGGTGACGCGTCGGCGGGGCCGGCGAGTGCTCCGGTCAGCGCCAGAGTGGTGACGAGTGCCAAGGCGGCCCAGCCGGGCGCGCGACGTCTGTTCACATGCTCTCCCGAGTCGTCGGTACGGAGCGGAACGGCGTTTCCGGTCAAGCGGCAGTGCCCTGCCCGCCATCGCAGCGACGACGACGGTCGCACGCATGTCAGGAACGGGACCATGGGTGCGAACTCTGGCCGGAACCGATGGCGAGCGAGCCTAAGGTCAGCACTGAAACGCGTCAACGGTGCTGTGTATCCGTCGCGTTACTGATGTGATGGGAACAAGCCCATTTCTGACAGGGGAAGTTGTGGGAGGCGAAGGTGGAAACGTCTGCTGCGTCCCAGCGGATGGGGCTGGTTCGCCAGGTCGGCGGGCTCTTCACCGACCTCCGCCACGCCCCTGAAGGGCGCAGCCGGGAGAGCTACGGGTGCCGAATATTACGTCCTCGCAGGTCAAGCGGCGTGTCGGTACTCGTGGATGACTGCGCCGAAATGGTCGTGTCGGCGTATGCAGAGGTGGTCGATTCGTTCGGGTTCGAGCGTTTGGGGCAGGGCGTGGAGGGGTGTTGCGGTGTTCCGCGATCGGTGAGTGCGGCGCTGGTTGTAGTGCCATTCGTAGGCGCGCAGCGCTTGGCGTAGATGGGTCTCGTTCCAGATGAGGGTGCGCTCCAGCAGTTCGGTGTGGAGCGGTCTCACCCAAGTTCGATTTCGAGCAGAAAAGGGCAAGCCCCCTCAAGTGGTCCCGGCGCGGACCAATCCCCGGGGCCACTTGAAGACGTTCAGGAATAGCGCGAGTGCGTTAGTTATGGCACCCCACACGGGGGCCGTCAGCCGGCCGCGGCGGCGAATGGTGCGGGGGCGGGTGAAGGATGGCGGCTCACGTCGAGTCCCGTACCACGAGCTGGGTGCGGATCAGCGTGTCCGCCATTCCGCCCCCGCCCGGCATCTGGGCCGCGGCCTGCTCGACGGCCGCCTGCCCGAGCCGCCGCTTGTCGATATGGAGCGTGGTCAGCGGCGGGTCCACCAACTCGCCCAGGGCCAGCCCGTCAAACCCGACGAAGGCGCGGTCGCCGGGCACCGCGAGGCCCCGGGCCCGGGCGTGCCGCATCGCGCCGATGGCGATCATGTCGTTGTACGAGACCACCGCCGTCACCTCCGGCGCGGTCTCCAGTAGCCGTTCCATCGCCGCAGCACCGCCCTGTATGGAGTTGGAGGACGGCTGACGCCAGTGCGGTTCTATCCGCAGGCCGTATTCGGCGGCGACCGCGGTGAACAGTCCACTGCGTATGTCCGGGGCCCCGGACTTGGCGCGGTCGCGGTCGTCGATCATGGCGATGTTACGGTGCCCCTTGGCCACCAGGTGGTCGAAGGCCTGCCGGATGCCGGAGTCGAAGTCGATCCGTACCGTGGATAGTTGCGTCGGCCGGTCCTCGTTTCCGAGCAGCACGAAAGGCATGCCGGAGCCGGCGACCCGGGTTATGGCAGCTGAGTCCAGCATGAACGCCACGCAGGCGTCTACATGGTCCACGACCGTTTCGGCGACCTCCCGCTCCTTGCTCAGCTCGGAGGCGGTGGTGTAGATCACGACGTGCCACCCCCGGGCGTCCGCCGCCTCCAGCACACCGGCGACCACTTCGGGGAAGAACGGGTTCAGCACATCGGCGATCACCAGGCCCAGTGTGGTGGTGGACTGTCGAACCATGCCGCGGGCGAAGCGGCTGGGCCGGTAGCCCAGCTCCTTCGCCGCTGTCAGGATGCGCTGCTTGGTGGCGGAATCGATCTGCGGTTTGTCGTTGATCGCCCGGGACACGGTCTGCCGCGAGACCCCCGTCAAGCGCGCCACATCATCGATCGTGACGCGTCGCGGCCCGTTCGTCGTAGACACGATTGGCACTCCAACCTTCTGCCGGTCCATCCCGGCCTGCTCATGCCCTGAGGGTCTCCGTGAGCGCTCACGTACCATCGTGCTCCTTAATGGCGAACGCGGTCAACGCTCTTGACAGGTAGTTAGAGCCGGGATCAGTCTCAAACAGAAACGTCTACGTGAGCGTTCACGTGCTTCGGGCCGACCTGACCCGCTCTGCCATTCCGCAGTCGGAGGACCCTCGAAATGCCAAGAACCCGCACCACAGCCGCGCTTCTCGCCCTCGCCATGGCCGCCCCGCTCAGTGCTTGTTCGGTGGGCAGCGATTCCTCTTCGTCGTCGGGGAGTTCCAAGGGAACGCAGGAGATCACCTTCCTGACGTTCGAGACGCCCAATCTCACCCCGCAGTACTGGGACGCCGCCATCAAGCGGGTCACGGCGAAGTACCCCTACATCAAGGTGAAGAGGCTGGTGTCGCCGACCGCTGACCGCACGGCGTACGCCAAGCAGCTTCGCGCCTCCGGCCAGTTGCCGGACGTCATGATCGCCGTGGCTCCCACCGGCTTCGCCGAGGCGGGCGACCTCTACGCCTGGCAGCCCAGCGAACTCAAGGACTTCCTGTTCCCCGGCGCAGGCGCCATCAACGGCAAGATCTACCAGCTTCCCACCAACAGCCAGAGCATCCCCAACGTCTACTACCGCAAGTCGATATTCGCCGCCGCCGGCATCACGGCCCCGCCGAAAACGTACGCCGAACTCCTCGCCGACTGCGCCAAGCTCAAGGCCAAGGGAACGACTCCCTTCGTGGTCGGCGGCGGCAAGGACGCCTTCCCGACGGTACTGCCGTTGACCGGCACCGTGGGCACCGACGTCTACCGCAAGACACCGGACTGGATGGACCGGCGCCGAGACGGCAAGGTGAAGTTCGCCGAACCCGACTTCGTTGGCGCGCTCAAGAAGGTGGGGGACCTGGCGAGCAAGGGCTACATCGACTCCAAGATGGTCTCGCTGGATTACGCCGCGACCGAGCAGGCCTTCCTCAAGGGCAAGGGCGCGATGTACCCGATGGGCTCCTGGTTCGCCGCTTCCGGTGACAAGAGCCCGATCAAGAACGACATCGGCGTGTTCCCCTGGCCCACCGACGATGGCTCCGAACTGATGCCGGTCTACACCGGCGGCGGCATCGACGTGAACGCTCACGCCAAGAACCTCGACGCGGCCCGGAAGTTCGCCCTGGCCTTCCAGCTGGACCAGACCAACCTCGACGCCTCGGTGAAGTCCGACGCGCTCTTCCCCGCGATCAAGGGATACAAGCAGCCGAGCGACATGGGCCCGGTCTTCACGGAGACCTACGACCTGTGGAAACAGGCCGTCAAGGACCAGGCCATCGTCAAGGCGTTCGCCTGGGAGACCGGCGACGACGCGCTGCTGCCCGGCGTGGACGCCAAGGTGTTCGCCGCCACTCAGGACGTCATCCTCGGCCGCAAGTCGCCCGAGGCGGCGGCGGCCTATCTGGACGACGAGTGGAAGAAGGCGTCCTGACCCATGGCCATCGACGTCCGGACCGTCCGCTCCCAGCCGGTGTCGCGGGTCCGCCCCGCGGCCGGCCGGAGCCGATCCCGCAGGATCCGCGCGGCTCTGGCCCGTTTTGGCGTCTTCGGAGCGCCCGGGCTGCTGGTATACGGCTGCTTCGTGCTCGCCCCGGTCGGCTTGAGCTTCTGGTACAGCCTGACGAACTACAACCCCTTCAACCCCCGGACCCGGTTCGTGGGCCTGGACAACTACCGGATGCTCTTCGGTGACGACGAGTTCCTCACTTCGCTGCGGGTCACCTCGGTGCTCACCGTGATCCTGGTGATCGTTCCGAACCTCGCCGGGCTCGGCGTCGCGATGCTGCTCAACCGCAAAGGCTGGTTCTACAACACCTGGCGCGGGGTGTTCTTCGTGCCCATGGTGCTCAGCTCGGTCGTGGTCAGCATCGTGTGGACCCGACTACTGGCCGACGACGGAGTGGTCAACCAGGCCCTCGGCTGGATCGGCGTCAGCCCGGTGGGCTGGCTGTCGGACCCCTCGCTCGCCCTTTACTCGGTGGCCGGGATCATGGCCTGGCAGATGCTCGGCTTCTGCGTCGTGGTCTACCTGGCCGGACTCCAGTCCGTGCCGGCGGAACTGTACGAGGCCGCTTCGATCGACGGTGCCGCGCCCTTCGCCCGCTTCCGCTATGTGACCTGGCCGCTGCTGGCACCCGCGCTCACCATCAACACGGTGGTTCTGCTGATCAGCGCCTTCAAGGCATACGACCACATCCAGGTCATCACCAATGGCGGCCCCGGCTCGGGGACCACCGCCACCGTCGCTTTCCTGACCCTGCAGACCGGCTTCATCGCCAACCACCAAGGTTACGCGTCCGCGATGGCCGTCGTCATGCTGCTGATCGTCGCCACGGCCTCGGCCGTGGTCCTACGCCTGCTCCAGCGCAGGGAGGTGGACCTGTGAGGACCACGAACTCCTCGGCATACGGCGGCACCTGGATGCGCCCGCTCGTGGTGACCGCACTCGGCGCGGTGTTCGCCGTACCCCTCTACGTGGTGCTTGCCAACACCTTCAAGCCCGGCGCCGACATCGCGTCGAGCCCTGCGGCACTGCCGACCCCTCCCACTCTGGGCAACCTGAAGGCGGTCATGGACCGCCCCGACCACCTGTTCTGGGCCAGCCTCACCAACAGCCTGCTGGTCACCACACTCTCGGTGGTCGTGCTGACCGTGCTGTCAGCGATGCTCGGCCACTATCTGGCCCGAACCAACTCCCGCTGGGGCCGCGCCGCGACCCTGCTGCTGCTGTCCGGGTTGATGATCCCGCCGCAGGTGATCCTGCTGCCCATCACACATGTGCTGCGGATCTTCCACCTGATGGCCACCGTGCAGGGTCTGGTTCTGTTCAACGTCGGCTACTACGTGCCCTTCGGAGTCTTCGTTTTCGCGGGGTTCGTCCGTACCGTCCCGGTCGAGATGGAGGAGGCCGCCGCGATCGACGGCGCGGGCCGGCTCACCGTCTTCTGGCGGATCGTCTTCCCGCTGCTGCGCCCGGCCACTGCCAGCGCAGTCATCTTCTTCGGCGTGTGGATCTGGAACGACTTCATCGATCCACTGATCATCCTCGGCCCGGGCAGCGGCACCACCGTCACCACTGGAATCTACCGGGCCATCGGCCAGTACCAGGCCGACTACGGCACGGTCTTCGGCCTGATGTTCCTGGCCACGCTGCCGGTCTTGATCCTCTATCTCGTGCTGCAGAAGCAGTTCGTCCAGGGCCTGACGAGCGGCGCCACCAAGGGCTGAACCGTCCTCGGCAGCCAGAGCCTCAAGGAAAGGAAGTCCATGGCGTCCGTTGTCGTCGACCGCGAGCGGCGTGTCTGGTCCCTGTCCACTCAGCACACCACCTACGCGCTGCACGCGACCGAGGACGGCAAGCTCGTCCAGCTTCACTGGGGGGTGCGGCTGGCCCCCGCCGAGGCGGCGGGTCTCGCCGGCCGACCGCACATCACCGCCCCCTACGACCTCCCACTCGACATCGAGGAGCAACTGCCGGTGGACGGTGGCCTGCGCTGGGGAGTGCCCTCGTTGCAGGTGACGTTCATCGGTGGGGTGCGTTCCCTCGAACTCGCCCTCGTCTCGGATCACATAGAGCAGGAGCCGCACGGGACCCGGCTCGACCTGGTCCTCGCGGACACCCACTTCCCACTCACGGTCGTGCTGCACTACCGGGTGCGGGAGGACTGCGACGTCGTCGAGCGGTGGACGACTCTGCGGCACACCGGTGGCGGGGATACGCCCGTCACCGTGCACCGGGCCGACTCCGGCAACTGGCTGCTGCCCGAACTGCCGCACTACCGGTACAGCGCGGTCTGGGGGGCCTGGTCCGCGGAACATCAGTTGCGCAGGGAGCCGCTACCGCGCGGCGAACTGACCTTCGGCAGCCGGCACGGGCTCACCGGCCACCAGGCCAATCCGTGGATCATGCTCGACGACGGTACGGTGACCGAAGACCGTGGCGAGGTATGGACGGTGGCGCTGGCCTGGAGCGGCTCATGGCGGCTCACCGCGCAGCACCGGTTCGAGGGCCGGGTCGCGGTGTCCGCGGGATTCGGGCACGAGGGCGTGACCTGGCGGCTCCAGCCGGGGGAGGAGCTGACCACGCCGCCCGTGCTCGGGGCCTACAGCGAGGGAGGGTTCGGGGCTGCGAGCCGCGCCTGGCACGGTTATGCCCGCCAGTACGTGCTGCCGCTCGCGCAGGAGGTGCGGCCCGTCCTCTACAACTCCTGGGAGGCGGTGGCCTTCGACGTGGAGGAGGAGGGCCAGCTGGAGATCGCCCGCAAGGCGGCGGACCTGGGCGTCGAACTGTTCGTGATGGACGACGGCTGGTTCGGGCGACGGGTGGACAGCAGCGCGGGCCTGGGGGACTGGTGGCCCAACCCGGAGCGCTTCCCGGAAGGGCTCGACCGGCTCGCCGACGAAGTGCGCAGGCTCGGCATGGGATTCGGGGTGTGGGTTGAGCCGGAGATGGTCAATCCGGACAGCGACCTCTATCGGACGCACCCCGACTGGGTGCTCCATCACCCGAACCGCCGACGTGAGGAGCTGCGTACCCAGCTCGTCCTCAACTTCGCCCGCGAGGACGTCGGCGAGTGGGCGTTCGGCTGGCTGGACAAGCTGGTCGGCGATCACGGCATCACCTTCCTCAAGTGGGACATGAACCGAGCCTTCTCACAGGCCGGCTGGCCCGCACGGGAGAAGGATGGGGACGGCGACCAGGACCGGCTGTGGATCGATCACACCCGCAACGTGTACGCGGTGATGGACCGGCTGCGGGCCAACCACCCGGATCTGCGCATCGAGTCGTGTGCGGGCGGCGGTGGCCGGGTCGACTTCGGCATCCTCGCCCGCACCGACGAGGTGTGGACCTCCGACAACACCGATGCCTTTCACCGGCAGTCCATCCAGCACGGATTCAGCCAGGTCTACCCTGCGGGCGTGATGGCGGCCTGGGTGACCGACGCCGGGCGGGCACCGTTGGCCTACCGGTTCCACGTCGCGATGGCCGGGGTGCTGGGCATCGGCGGGAACCTCCACCAGTGGTCGCCGGAGGACATCGCCGAAGCGCGGGAGCTGGTGGCGCGGTACAAGGACATACGGGCCACCGTTCAGCATGGTGAGCAGTACCGCCTCGGCGCCGAGCCCGGACGGGGCCTGTCGGCGATCCAGTACGTATACCGAGACGAGGTGGCCGTCCTCCTCTTCCACCCGCACCCCGAGGTGCTGCCCGCACCCGGCCTCCTACGCCTCGCCGGGCTCGACGCGGATGCCGTCTACCAGGAGTACACAGGAGCGGACGCCGCCGGGCCCAAGGCCACCGGTCGTGTCCTGATGAGCGTCGGCCTCCCGGTCCGCGACCGTCTCGCCCCGGGCGACTGGGCCAGTGCGCTGATCCGTCTGCGCCCCGCCCGGTAGGCGACCGGTGCCTGAGCGCCTGTCAGTACATCCAGTCCGGGGCAGGGCCGTCCGGGACTCCCGCCTCGGATTCGAAGGCCCCAGACGCCCTGGCCGCATCCGTAAGCGGGTTTGCCGACGGGCTCGGACCGACCCCACAGACGCGCATCGCCGGCCGAGTACCGGAGCGTTGCGCCAGATATCCGCCAGCCCAAATCGTTGGACGACAAGATGGGTGACAAGCAATGACCTCCAGACGTGAAGTCCTCAAAGCGACCGGAGCCCTGATGGGCGCCACCGTCCTCACCGGGGCGCTGTCCGAGTCCTGGACGGCCTCGGCGGCGCCGCGAGGCGCCGACCGCCCCGGGGCGCTCCCCAGCTACCTCCCCGAAGGCCTCTACAACCGTCGGCAGAGCTGGCTGCGTTCGGCCTCGGCCGGCCTGTTCCTGCACTGGGGCATGCGCACCTTCCCCGGCTACACGGACGCCGCCTCCTGGGAGGATGCGATCACCGGCGGCGGCTGGGACCCCAACTACTGGGTGGACGAGGCCCGCAAGCTGCACGCGAGCTATCTGGTGCTCGCCTCCTTCCACAGCAGGCTCGGCTACTCGCGGGCATGGCCCTCGAAGATCCCCGGCAGCGCCAGCACCAAGCGCGACTTCCTCGGCGAGCTCATCGCCGCGGCCAAGGCCAAGGGTCTGCACGTCATCCTGTACATGACCGACGACCCGCAGTGGCATGCCGAGGGCGGTCACGAACAACTGGACTCCGCCGCCTACTCCGCCTACAAGGGCAAGCAGGTCGATCTCACCACCCGGCCGGGCTTCGGCGAGTACAGCTTCGACAACTTCGTCGAGATCATGAACAACTACCCGGACCTGTCAGGCTTCTGGATCGACAATGACAACGAGTACTGGGAGCAGAACGGGCTGTACGCGCTGATCCGCCAGCGGCGACCCTCGTGGCTGCTGTCGAACAACAACGAAGACACGCCCATCATGGACACGGTCAGCAACGAGCAAAAGGTCGGCATGGTCCCGCCCTACGACTATCCGGCCGCGGTGTGGACCCCCATGCCCCGCCTCACCGAGGCGTGCTACAAGCTTCCGAGCAAGGGACAGTGGTGGTTCGACGGCTCCGACTCGACCGTCGACCACGGACTCAACCTCGGCCGCTTCATCACCAACGCCGGATCCTCCATCAAATCGCTGATGGCCGAGACCGCCCAGGTGAACGGCCGATTCCCGGCGAACCAGGAGGCGTTCAACAACTTCCTGGCCAGCTACCTGCCCGCGATACGCGAGTCGATCGACGACACCGTGGGCGGCGGCTACATGTACGGCGGACTGCAGCCCGGGGCGTGGAACGACGGCGCCTACGGAGTGGTCATGATCAGCAAGAAGGATCCGTTCCTGCAGTACGTCCACGTCACCACACCGCCCACCACCGGCATCCTCACGATCCGCGACAACGGTTACAAGATCGTGCGCGTCACCGAGTTCCGCTCCGGAAAGCGGCTGCCGTTCGAGCAGAAGGACGGCCGTGTCACCATCAGCGGCATCGCGACCTGGGACCCGTACGACACAGTCCTGCGGGTGCACACCGCCGCGCGTGAGGGGCTCTACCCGCAGCGACAGATCACCTCCACCGCGAGCGCCGCCGCCGACGGCTTCCCGGCCACAGGCCTCACCGACGGCTCCTTCCTGACCTGGTGGGACAGCGGCGAGGCGCTGCCCGTCTCGGTCACCCTCGACCTCGGCCGGCGACTGCCGGTCAGCTTCCTCGCAATCAACCAGCGTGAATGGTCGCCGACCTACAATCGCGAGACCTTCGGACGCAAGGAGGATTCGGCGCGCATCAAGGACTACGAGGTATATGTCAGTGACGACGGGAAGGAGTGGGGCGCACCGATCCTGACGGGTGTCCTGGAGAGTGCCCGTGGTGTTCGCTTCATCGACCTCGACGCCCCCCGCACCCGATACGTCCGGCTCACCGTCAATACGACCTGGGCAGCGGCCACCGTCCCGGCGTTCTACCAGAAGCTGGGCATCGACGAGATCCGCGTCGGCTGGCGCTCGCCCGTCGGCCATGACCACGTCGACTGAGCAGACCCGATTTCGACCCGGCCGGCGTACGGACGTCGGCCGGGTTCGCGGGGCCGGCTTCCACTCCTCCTCGAACCGGCCGAGCGGCGCATCCAGCCGCGACAGTCAGCCCTCGACGAACGTGGTGGACACGTCGACTTCCCGGGCCGGCCGTCCCGGCGCAGGCGGGTCCACTGCGCTGGGGATCTTCATCGGCCGAGTCCGGACGGGGCAGTCGGCTGCGGCGCTCGCTTGCACCAGCCCTTGTGTACAAGGAGCGCCACGCCCGGGCCGGACGGTCGCATCACGTCTCGGGTCTCGTACTCTTCGCCCTCGCGGATCTGCTTGTCGCAGCGAGCGCAGATCACTGGGCAACCCCAGGGCCGGCGCGGCGGGCTGCGGACCATGCGCTGCGCAGGCGGCTCGCTTCGGGGCAGGCGACAGCCGTTGTCCTGCGGCAGGTGTGGCAACCACAGCAGTGGTTGGTAAGGGCTTTGTATTCAGCGGCGCCTGGCTTTGCCGTGGTTGCGATGGTCGTACGGTCCGCCATGTCGATGCTCCCTCGTAGCGTCGGCCACACCCCCGGCCCGGCAACCGCGGGGGCTTTCTCGTGTGATTCACAATAGACGGCCTGTACACCCCTGTCTATGCCTAGGCGTGCCTATGCGCCTCTATGCCCTGATAAGCTCGAATATCTACAGTCGGTCGGGTGATCGACTACGACCCGACGCGGCCCAAGTGGGAGCAGATCGTCGACGTGCTGCGCGCCCGCATCGCCAGCGGCGAGTACCCGCCTCGCACGCTGATCAGCGAGGTGCAGCTCGAAAGCGAGTTCGGCGTGGCCCGTGGCACCGTGCGCAAGGCGACTGCCGCGCTGCGGGACGAGGGCTTGATTGTGACAACGCCCGGTATGGGCTCGTTCGTCGCTGAGCGGGCGTGACGAAACCCCCAAACGGCCCGAAAGGTGTTCTGCCGCATCTCGATCACGCGGGCACGCCTCCCGCTCCATCCGCGTGGCCGCAGAATGCAGAGCGGGGGCCGTATCCTGCGTCGACTTCCGGCGGCCTGGGTTATGGGTACCACCAGGTCGTGGCGGGGTCACGCCCAGCCTGACTCGGCAGCAAGACGCTGGCCGCCGGGGAGTATCCCTACAGTGGGCGAGCGCGACGAAAGCGCCTCAGTACACATCAGCCCAGGATCCGAATACGTCGCGCGGGCATGCTTGATGGCTCCTGTGTTGAACTGGTCGACGTCCATGCGAGGCCAGATCCGTGGTCGGGCCGACCACGGCCTCTGTGCCCGCACCGTAACCGTGGTCGCGCTCGCATGGTCGGCAGCGGCCCCCGGAGATTCCCCCAAGGGTCTGTTGCGCACCTGGCGGCGCAGCTTCGCCCGCCGTTGCGCAGATGGCCCGGGGCCAGCGGCAGAAGCCAGCCACGCGCCCCATGGCATGGCGGACTGCGCGGCCGGATCTCCGAAACAACGCATTTGGCTGTGCACCGCCGCGCGCCAGCCGACTGCGCAAGACCTCCGACCTGGGGTGGTGGGCGCCGGCCCGAGCCGCGGTCCGGGTGAGATCATCGGGCGGATAGGTGATGGTTGGGTCTCTGGTCGGCCCGACCATGGCCCCTACCAGCGACGTAAGGGACTGATCGTCACGACGGCCGGAGGAGCGCGGCACTTGGACGAGTACGGTCGCCGTCCCGGGAGAGCGGTGCAGGACGTGGGCTATGCGCACTGCCCCGCGACCGTCATGGAGGTGATTGCGCACGATCTCTGGGGTGCGCAGCCCAGGTCGAGATTCGCTTGCCGCGTGCGCAATCGACTGCACACGGCCGATTGCGCGGACGCTGAGCCCGTTGCGCAGCCCTCTGCGTGAGCGTCCGTTCTTCAGAGGCGCATTGCCGGGTGCGCAGCGCTCGTGGAGCGAGCGGTTTGGTCGGAGGCGGCCGTGAACCCAGCCACGGCGGGAGGTTGTTGGGGGCGATGATGGCGGATCCACGCCTACGAACTCCCCGGGTCATCTCTATCCGCTGGGACGGCTGGCGCTATGCGTCATTGAGGCGGTCATGCCGGGGGCCGGAAAGGCCGCGGGCGAGATCGGTTCCGTTCACCAGGGCGGTGAAGGAGTTACTTGTCCTGGACGGACAAAGCGGGCGCAGGCGTGCTCGCCGGGTCGGCTGCATCCTTCAACGTGGTCATGCTTGAGTGCTGCGAGGTGGTGCCACCCCCGCATTATCTGCCGCACCCGAAGGAAAGAGGCCGCTGGACCGGTTCGGTGGCTCGGACGGCGATTCTGGCGAAGGCCGCTTGGATTTGTGGCGCCAACTCATGTGCCGGCTTGCGCGGAAGCTGTTGCGCCATCTCCTGACCCCGGCCGCTGGTGGGCCTTCGAATGCAGCAGGTCAGAGGGCGGTTTGGCCGCGGTTGGGGAGCTGACATCCCCCTCTTCTGCCGCTGCTCCCCGCCTGAATGATGAATGAAGAGAGAAGGTGGGGCGGGCGTGGTCGGTGCGGTGGCATCGGGGATCGGGCCGGGCTCTTTTGGGTTGCGCGTCGGCCGGGCCTCCGCGCTGCGGCGCTGACGTGCCGGGGCGCTCGTCAAGCAGGGCGGCTTGGTACCGCGTACCCCTCCCGCGTCGAGACTTCCGCAAACGTTCCCGCGGAAGGCCAGGCGTCGGTGTCGTAAAGAGGGTCGAAGGAACGGAAAGCATCAGCTCGGCGCCGACACCGTCGGGTTTGCGTGGGCCGTTTTGGGCACCGTCGCCGGGCGCTGCTGGTCCGGAGCAGCACGATGCGTCACAGAAGTCCGGCGTCTCTGGTCTTTCACATCGAGGCAGTGGTGTGGGCCTCGAGGGCACGGCCGCTCCAGCCGCCGGGCGTGGCCATGACACCCACCAGCCGGCGGCAATCGGGCATCCATCTGAGCAGGTAACGACCACGGAGGTGCAAAAGGTGTCAAGCAACGACGCGGCGCGCTCGACTTGCGCCCGTGACGGGGCGCTTGACTCGAAGATCGACAGAAGGGGCTCGGCTGTGCCGCTCGTTCCGGATCCGAAGGTCGTCAGATCGCTGCTGACCCGGTACGCGTCCCTGCAGATCGCGCTCGCGGAAAGCGAGAAGCTGGAAAGGGCGCGTGAGCTCGAGGACGTCAGCTACACGCTGTGCGTCATGACGGGAACCAGGTCTGTTGCACGACGCCATAGTGGCCGCCGACGCACTGCTCGTGGCCGCTCAGTCCGCTGTGCCGACGCCCAGCCACAACTCGCGGGGCTCGGCCTGCAAGAGGCAACGCCGAGAAGGTCTCCACATCTGTCACTGACCCGCGATCGCGACAACGAGCAAAAATGACGCAGAGCAGCACAACGAAAGCGCCTCCCTGCCTTGAACCAACTGACCGGCTCACGGTGCAAGTTGGCAATGGTTCACCGTCGCGAAACGCGGTGTCGTGCAGGACAGGCTTCGTGAGTGTCGCAACTCGCCTCGTTCCACGGGCCGTCGAGACGGTCGGCCCCCGACGACGCATGCGTGGTGCCCGGTGTCAGGACGGCGACTCTTCCTCCCGTGGCAGGCTCTCTGCGTCCGGTGCCTGTGCGGTCGCGGGCGGCGCACGGAACAGCAGTCGGGTCGGGATCGCCAGCAACCACCAGTATTTGGCGAGGTCCGGCGAGAAGAACGCCACCGGGATCGAAGTGGCGAAAACCAGAATCAGCAGGGAGGCACCGCGGACCGCCTCCCTCAGCTGCGCGGGCGTTGCGAGCGAAGCGGCCAGGGCGGGGGCGGCCAGGAGCCGTAGGTGCATCGCGCACAGGAGTGTGATGGTCAGGGTGATGGCCGCCGCGTAGACGACGGTCGCCGTGGTGGTTCCGCCGTACTCGCTGATCAGCCGGGTCGGGTAGGGCAACGCGGCCACGACGGCAAGGAGGGCGAAGTACAAGTGCAGCGACCAGCGGTCGACCGTCGCGATCAGGCGGAACAGGGCGTGCTGGGCCAGCCAGAGTGCTCCGATGACGGCGAAGCTGAGCAGATAGGCGCCGATGGCGGGCACCGATTCCCCGACGGCGTGGGCGACTTCCGACTCGGGCAGACCCTCGGGGACGGTGATCTCAAGTGCGAGCAGGGTGATGGCGATGGCGAACACGGCGTCGCCCAGCATCGCCAGTCGTTCGGGTCCCACGAGGACGTCGCGGCGGCGGAAGCCGATGGGGGGCAGGTTGAGCATGTCGCCGGCACCAGGAATTCGTTCGGGGACGGAGGACGCAAGAGATACCACCGGATCCTGTCGGTGAGGACCTCGGGGCCGTCGAACCGTCGCCGACCTGGCACCTACATCCCGGGACAGCACGGGAGGACAGCGCTGAGGCCCAGCATGGGAGGACAGCGCCTCATGTGAGGGAACAACTCCCCTCCCTCATTTCATGCTTCACAGGTTGCGTAGGTGTTCCACGCCCTGCGTCACTCCCTCTCCGACCGTCCACCAGCCCGCTCGACACGTTGCCACCGGCAGGGTTCGCGGGACCTTGACGGGCTCCTGGCCGTGAACTGCATTTCAACTGGATCCCGGCGCGAAGAGTCCATCCCGGCCGTCAGAAGGCGGGGTGCCGGCCGCGTACCGGACTGAGTGTCTCCAGCAGTGAAGCGATGTGCAGGATCGTCGACTCGGCGTACCAGGTGGCGACCAGTTGCACGCCGATCGGCAGGCCGTCGCTGCTCGTGCCGAACCGCATGGACAGGGCCGGGAGTCCCGTGAGGCTGAAGGGTACGGTCGTCATACTCACGTGGAAGGCGCCCACCGTCCGGCCGTCGAGGGTGAACCGTCCGAGCCCGTGCGCGTGCGCGGGGATCGTCGTCACGGGAAGCAGCAGCGCGTCGTACCGCTGGAAGTACTCCGCGAAGCCGTCCCGGAGCCTCTCGACGCCCTGCTCGGCCAGGATGTAGTCCTCCACTGACGTGTCGGGTGCGGCGAGCAGAGCCCTGGAGTAGGTGAACATCTGGTCCTCGTGACCCGCGGTGGTCTCGCGGACGGCCGGCTTCATCTCCATGACGTGCTGCCGGGCGAAGAGTTCGAGGGGGTTGTCCCGCTCGAGAGCCGGGATGTTTACGGCCTCGACCCCGACACCCGCCCCCTCCAGGGCGTCTGCGGCCTTCTGCACAGTCGCCACGACCTCTGCGTCGACCGGACCGAGTCCCGAGTCGACCAGCCAGCCGACGCGGACGGGCCGGTCCGGTGAGGCGCCCAGGCCGGCGTCGAACTCGGGCGGGAGCACGGAGAAGCCGTCGGCTCCGTCAGGGCCGGCCAGCAGTGGATACGCCAGTGCGAGGTCACGGACGGTCCGGGCCATGGGACCGGCGTGCCAGTCGCGGCGGGGCTCCCGCGGCCAGAACCCCGTCAGCGGGATGCGCCCGTGCGTCGGCTTGAGGGCTGCGATACCGGTGTCCGACGCCGGCCCACGCACCGAGATGGACAAGTCGCTTCCGAGACCGAGCGGCGACATCCCAGCAGCGATGGCCGCGGACTCCCCACCGCTCGAACCTCCGGACGAGCGGTTGAGGTCCCAGGGATTGTTCGTCCTGCCCGTCAAGAGGTTGTCGGACTCGACCCAGTACGAGAACTCCGGGAGATTGGTCTTCGCCAGAAGGATCGCGCCGGCCCGCTTCAACCGCGCCACGCCGGTGGCGTCCGTGTCCGGGACGCGCCCCGCGAAGATCGGCGACCCGCGCTGGGTGAGCACTCCGGCTGTGTCGAAGCCGTCCTTGACGGTGAAGGGCACGCCGTGGAGCGGTCCCACCTGCCCACCCGCCGCGAGTTGCTCGTCCGCCGCCCTCGCAGCGTCGAGCGCGCCGTCGGCGAGCGTCACGATCGCGTTCACCTGAGGGTTGGTGGCCTCGATGCGGTCGAGGTGCGCCCGAACCACCTCGACGGAGGAGACCTTCCTCGTGCGGATCAGCTCGGCGAGTTCGGTCGCGTCGGAGTGGATGAGGTCGGAGGCCATGAGGGAGTTCCTCTCAGATCTGTATATACCGCCGTACTATCCGGTCGTTTCTCTGCTTCGGACGGTGCGACGCGCCGCCGGGGTGTCGGAGCCCGCGGCCCGCTCAAGGCCCCGGGACGAGCTCGGCACGACCGCCATGACCCGCCGACAGCTAGGCGAGCTCATCGACGAGCTGACTGCTGCGCCGGAGGTTCAACGCGTCCGAGTGCTCCGCACACGTCGCGGTCACAAGCGGTCGGTAGCCGCGCAAACTCGCGACCATGGACCTCCTCGGCCAACTCTTCGGCGTCACCGTCATGACCATCGGCCGCGCGAATCCGGAAAGCCTCCCACCCTCTCCCGACCCCATTTGAACCAAGGGTCAAAGGACGAGGCAAAGATCTGCACGCCTTGAGGAGCCGAAGTCAGTATCGTGGTGCCGCTTTCCCTTCGGGCAAAGAGATGCTCGCGGTCGGTGCCCCGTTTCATGAAGTACGGCGCGGTGCAAAAACTCTATTATTTCAAAAAAGCGCTTTGGGCGACCGAGGAGGCCTGGGCATGGAAACCGGCGACCGCCTGAGAGACCTCGCGCAGCGCGTGGGGACGGCCGACGTCGTGGACGCTCTGGGGCGGGTGCACCGGCATCGCAGTCACCTGGTCGATCTCGCCAGTCCCGCGCCCGACCGGTTGCTCTTCGGCCCTGCGGTGACGATCTCGTTCTTCCCCGCCTGCGAGGCCGCGCTGCCCTCGGAGACGTTCAATTTCCCTGCCCTCTTCAGCGAGGCGGTCCGGGAAGGGGGCGAAGGCCGTGTTCTTGTCATGGCGAGCAATGGATATCCAGATACCTCGATGGCCGGCGGAACCAAGCTCTCACTGTTGAGGCACGCAGGAGTATCGGGTCTTATCGCCGACGGACGGATCCGCGATTTCGACGAGTTGGCCGACACCGAACTGGCGGTGTACTGCCGGGGCGAGGCCGTCGCGTGGGGAGGCGCCACCGTCACGCCTTTCGAGGCCAATCGCCCCGTGGTACTGGGCGGGGTCGGGGTCATGCCGGGTGACTACGTGTTCGCGAAGGGATCGAACGCGGTGGTCATCCCGCGGGACCAGGTACTCGACGTGCTCGAGGACGCCGAGCGGATGATGGGGGAAGAGGCCGATTTGGCGACTCGATGGACCGCGGGGACCCCCGAGTCAGGAAGGGCGGACGTCCGGTGACTTCGGTGGCTCGCCGTCGGCGTCCCAGGAGCACGTCCGCGGGCCGGCCGCGCCCTCATGGCCGGGCGGACCGGCGCCAGGAAACAGAGCCGACTCGTTGTCCTTTCCCGGAAGGCACGTCGTGAACGCAGAAGCGCGTGACCCGAACAGCCACTTCGACGGACTGCGTGCGCTCTTCGTCAACTGCACACTCAAACCGTCCCCGCAACGCAGCAACACCGAAGAACTGCTCCTCATGAGCAGCACCCTGATGGAGCGCCAGGGTGTCGAGGTGGAGGTTGTCCGAGCGGTGGACCACGACATCGCGACGGGCGTCTGGCCCGACATGACGGAACACGGGGCGCCCAGTGACGAGTGGCCCGTCCTCTATCGACGAGTGCTGGACGCCGACATCCTGGTGCTGTGCGGTCCGATCTGGCTGGGCGACAATGCCAGCGTGACCAAGCGGGTTGTGGAGAGGCTCTATGCCTGCTCGTCCCTGCTCAACGAGCGGGGTCAGTACGCCTACTACGGCCGCGTCGCGGGGTGTCTGATCACCGGGAACGAGGACGGCCTCAAGCACTGTGCGAGCAATCTGCTCTACAGCCTGCAGCATCTCGGCTACACCATTCCGCCGCAGGCGGACGCGGGCTGGATCGGAGAAGTGGGGCCCGGACCGTCCTACGCGGACCCGGGGTCCGGCGGGCCCGAGAACGACTTCACCAACCGCAACACCACGTTCATGACCTGGAACCTCATGCACGTTGCCAAGCTGCTGAAGGAGGCGGGAGGTATCCCCGCCCACGGAAATCAACGCTCCCTCTGGGACGCCGGTTGCCGTTCGGGGCAGTCCAATCCCGAGCATCGCTGAGAGTGGCATGAGAGCGTTCCGCTCATGCCACGCGCCCGGATCCGGTTGAGGCGGATTCGCGCCGCCCGGTCGCGGAATCGGGGTTGACGCGGGCGCGGCGTCCGGCTGCGGCCCGGCGCGCCGAAGGGGCCGATGACAGCAGGGGCCCTCGCTCAGCCTCGCGTGAGGTGGGGAGGTCTTCGTCGAGATGCCCGCCATCGCCCCCGTCCGCGCCGCCTTCGACCGGCGTCCCCCACGCATCCGGTGAGCACGGACCCTGGCTCGATGAGGTCATGACGAGGTTTCCCGGTACTTCCAGCCGGTCTCGGAGCTGGGGAGCCACGAGGTTTCCCTCGAGCAGGGGATCTTCGAGGCGCCGATCAGTCCTGCTTTGACGGTGCGAGCCCGCGACCTGACGCGAACGCTTCCAAGTGGGGAACGAACCTCGCATATCGGCTCAAGCATCAAACTCTGATGTGAAATCACGCGCTTGCGTCTGAAGGGCAGTTGGGAACATCTAGCACTGCCCTGCTAGTACTCGTAATTTAGGAATTATTGTTGACACGCGTCTGTAACCGCTGCAAGATCCTGGAAACATTCCGCGGGCGCGCGGGCATTGACTGGTCCGACGTCCCACCGCCGCACCCTCCATGAGAGGGCGGCACCTCGGACTCACGACCAGGACGGGTCGCACGCCTGATCGAAGGATCCGATGTGAAACGACATCTCACCGCCCTCCTCGCCCTCGTGACCGGCTTGCTGGCCGTGTCGGTTCCCGCAGACGCCAGCCCGGCGGCCCGCACGGTGGCCGCCACGACGCCGGCATCCCAGCAGGTGCTGAGCCCGACGCCGTACATGGGCTGGAACACCTACTACGCACTGGGTGGCGATCCGACCGAGGCCGAGATCAAGTCGGTGGCCGACTTCCTGGTCAGCAGCGGCCTCCGCGACTCCGGCTACCAGTACGTCTGGATCGACGGCAACTGGGCGGCGCCGACGCCGCGCAGCGCGGCCGGTGACCTGGTGCCCAACCCCGACCAGTTTCCGAACGGACTGAAGCCGCTGGTCGACTACATCCACTCCAAGGGGCTGAAGGCCGGCATCTACACCGACGCCGGCCCGTACATCCCGGGCAAGTGCGGACTCGGCAGCCACGGCTACTACCAGCGCGACGCGGACCAGTTCGCCGCCTGGAAGTTCGACGCGGTCAAGGCGGACTACCTCTGCGGGATCGCCGCCGACCTCGACCCGAAGACCGTCTACACCGAGTTCGCGCAGGCGTTGCGGAACAACGCCAGCAAGCGACCCATGATCTTCAACCTCTGCAACCCGGTGACCTCCCCGGACTGGGGCAACTACCCCGAGGAGCAGCAGTCGACGTACTCCTGGACCTATGCGCCGTCGATCGCGCAGTCCTGGCGGACGTACACGGATGTGGGTTTCGTCGGCGAGATCAAGTACAAGGACGTGCTGCGCAACTACGACGCGAACGCGCGGCACCCCGAGGCCGCCGGGCCGGGACACTTCAACGACCCGGACTACCTCGGTCCTGAACTGGGGATGAACGATGAGGAGTTCCGTACCCAGATGACGCTCTGGTCGGTGGCGGCCGCGCCGCTGATGATCGGCAGCGACGTCCGCAAGCTCAGCAAGACCTCGCTGGACATTCTCGAGGACCGCGATGTGATCGCGATCAACCAGGACTCCGCCGGTGTCCAGGCCGTCCGCGTCGGGCCCGCCGGTACGACGGAGACCTGGGTGAAGCGGCTGGCGAACGGCGACCGAGCCGTGGTGCTGCTGAACCGGGGTGACAGCCCGGCGACCCTGACCACGAAGGCCTCGTCGGTAGGCCTGTCAGGGAACAGGTTCACCCTGAAGAACGCCTGGACCGACAAGGTCACCGAGAGCGCCGGCACCATCAGCGCCGCCGTCCCGGCCCACGGCGCGGCCCTGTTCCGGGTCAGCCAGGCCACGGGCAAGCCCGGAGTTCCGCACGTCGTCGCCGGCCTGCCGCAGGTGACGCAGGTCGGTGACGACGCGGTGCCGGCCGGTACCGCCCCGCTCGTCGCCGGCGGCGACCAGGCCCGGGTCGAGGTCACCGTCCGCAACGACGGTGCGCAGCCGGTCTTCGCACCCCGGGTCGAGCTGGCCGTGCCCGCAGGCTGGACGGCCCGTCCGCTCGACAAGGCACCGAAGCTGCTGGACTCCAACCACTCCGCGACCTTCGCCTTCACCGTGACTCTGCCGGCCACCGCCGCGCCGGGCAACGCCGCACTGACCGCCACCACGTCGTACGAGGTGATCGGCAAGGGACGGCTGCTGCAGGAGACGTCCACGCCGATAGTTGTCGCACCGGCGGCGCCGGACGGCGACGTCGCGCTCTCGCACCACCAGTGGATCAGCGCCACCAGCGGGTGGATGAGCCCGACGGTCGACCAGAGCGTCGGTGGCGGGTCGCCGATCAGCATGGTCGGCCAGGTCCACGCCACCGGCATCGGGGTCGCCTCTCCCTCCACGATCCGCTACTACCTCGGCGACCAGTGCAGCCGGCTGACCACCACCGTGGGCATCGACGACGCGGTACGCAACGTCGGCCCGGAGGGCGGCACATCGACCTTCCAGGTGATCGGTGACGGCAAGGTGCTGTTCGACAGCGGTGTGCTGACCCGCGACGACGTCCGTCAGGCCGACATCGACCTGACCGGCGTCCGGGTGCTCGACCTCGTGGTCGGCGACGCCGGCGACGGCGGCTACAACGACCGCGCCGACTGGGCCGGTCTGAACGCCACCTGCTGACCCGGCTCGGCCGCATCCCGGTGACACCTCACCGGGATGCGGCCGATTCACCATGACATCGGGACGCCGTGGCGCGGCTACGCGCCACGGCGTCCTGACGTCGGGCCGGGCCCCCAGGAAGAGCGGACGAACGTCATGCACGCCGCAGCACCACGAGTTCGGCGTCGTGCGCGGCGGTCCACCGCGCAGGTGGGCCGACGACGGTGAAGTGGGGGTCGGGAGAGCGCCGGTCGGCGCGCCGGTGGGTGCCGACCGGGTCGATACCGGCGAGCGGCGTGGCCGGAGCCGATGGCGGTCGTGGCGAAGTCCCGGCCGTGAGTCTGCCCTGGTGGATGTATGAGCGGTGTGCGCCCCTCGTACTGAAGGGGCGTGGATCGGCATCGCGGACCGCCGAGACCGGAATGCGCGCGAGGGCGGGACCGAACCCGTGAAGCAGGGGTGGAAACCCTGTGGAAGTGGTGTCGGTGGTGCCGCTTATGCTGCACCGGACGATCAAGCGGAACGTTGGGGGCGGGGCATGTTCGACAGGCTGTTCGGCAGAGGCGGGGAGAGGTCGGCGGCGGATCCGCACGCCCTTCCCGCCCCGCGCAGGACGAGGAACGGGATGTACACGCTGCGCGCGCTCGGAGACTCGCGGGTGCTCGCGCTGGTGGAGGCGGCAGGCTCGGGTGACTGGTCGGCGGTCAAGGCGACGCTGGCCCCCTTCGATCTCGGCCGCGACGACCAAGTCCTCGGTGAGCTCGCCGACTTGGACGGTGTGCAGGCCTGGATCGGTCGAGCCGTCGAGGAGGACAAGGAACACCGGGCGACGGCGCTGCTTATATCCGGCGCGCGCCACGTCAACTGGGGCTGGGAGGCCCGCACCAGCGCTCTTGCCGTGGACGTCTCGCAGGCGCAGTGGCGGGTGTTCCACGAGCGGCTCCGGATCGCCGAGGAGCAGCTGCTCGAGGCGGCCGAGTTGCAGCCGGAATGGGTCACGCCGTGGCGCCGCCTGCTCACCTCCGGCCGTGGCATGTCGCTGGGTCCCGCCGTCAACGAGACCCGGCTGGACGCCGCCCTTCGCCGCGATCCGCTGAACCTGGACGCCCATATCCAGTGGGTGTCGCAGTTGCAGCCCCGTTGGGGCGGCAAGCCGGGCGAGGCCCTGGCATTCGCCCGTGAGGCGTTCGCCGGAGCGCCGGACGGCCATCGCCTCGGCTGCGTGATCGCCATGGCGCACATCGAGGACTGGGTCGAGTCCAGCCGTCAGAACTGCCTTGTGACCCCGGAGATCCAGGACGAGTTGCTGGAGGCGGCCGAGCGCAGCATCCTCCATCGCGCCCATGTGCGGCGCCCGGGCTGGCAGGAGGACTTCAACACCTTCGCGATGGCGTTGTCACTGGCCTCCGAGAGAATCGCGTTGCCGCGCGTCTTCCGCGAGTTGGGCGGCGCGTACACCCCGTGGCCATGGAAGTACATGTCGCAGCCGGAAAAGATGTACGCCCGCGCCCGGCGCAACGCCTGAGCCCCACCCCGCCCACCGCTCGTCGCTCACCTCACCCCGGACTGCCCGATGACTCTGCACGACACCCCGTTGAGCCCGGCCGGCGCCGACCGCACCTTCCAGGTGGATCTGCGCGGCCTCGTTGATCTCCTCTCCCACCACCTCTACTCCAGCCCCCGCGTCTACCTGCGCGAACTCCTCCAGAACGCGGTGGACGCGCTGACCGCGCGGCACGGTCTCGAGCCGGGCGCCCCCGCCGACGCCTTCGGTATCCGCCTGTACGCCGATGGCTCGGTGGTACGTGTGGAGGACGACGGCGTCGGTCTCACCGAGGACGACGTGCACACTTTCCTCGCCACGATCGGCCGCAGCAGCAAGCGCGCCGAGCGGATAGCCGAGCAACGCGCAGACTTCATCGGCCAGTTCGGCATCGGACTGCTCTCCTGCTTCCTGGTCGCGGACGAGATCCACGTCCTCAGCCGTTCCGCCCGCACCCCCGACGCCCCCGTCGTGGAATGGCGGGGCCGCGGCGACGGCAGCTACACCGTCCGCACCCTGCCCTCCTCCGCACACCCGCGTCCCGGCACCACCGTCACGCTGACACCGCGCGTCGACGCGGGCGAGTGGACCCGGCCGGCACAGGTGCACGCGCTGGCCCGGCACTTCGGCTCCCTGCTGCGCCACCCCGTGACCTTCGACGACGGCACGGGAGGCTCGGGCGCATCCGTCAATCCCGAACCCGCACCGTGGGCGGGTACGTACCCCACGCCGGGAGCACGCTCCCGCGCGCTGGCCGCGTACGGCGAGGAGACCTTCGGATTCACCCCGCTGGACACCATCGAGCTTGACCTGCCGGCCGTGGGCCTGAAGGGCATCGCCTGCGTGCTGCCCGAGGCGGTGCCGGCCGGGCGCCGCCACGGCCACCGCGTGCACGTCAAGGGCATGCTGCTGTCCGAGCAGGCCGAGGAGATCCTGCCCGAGTGGGCGTTCTTCGTCCGCTGCGTCGTCGACGCCGAGAGCCTGCGCCCCACGGCGTCCCGCGAGTCCCTGTACGAGGACGACACACTCGTCGCGGTCCGTGACGCTCTCGCCGAGCGGTTGCGCGCGTGGATCGCCCGGACCGCCGCCAGCGACCCGGATCTGCTCGGCCGCTTCCTCCAGGCCCACCATCTGGCCGTGAAGTCACTGGCGGTGCACGACGACGAGATCCTGCGGATGCTGCTGCCGTGGCTGCCGTTCGAGACCACCGACGGGCACGCCACACTGGACGAGTTCGCGCGCACCCACCGCACCGTGCTGGTGACGTCCAGCGTGGAGGAGTTCCGGCAGGTCGCGGCGATCGCCTCGGCAGCCGGGCTCGGCGTCGTCAACGGCGGCTACACCTACGACCGTGAACTGGTCCACCGGCTGCCGGAGATCAGGCCGGAGGTCAGCGTCGCCGACCTCGACCCGGCGACGCTCACCGCCCACCTCGACCCCGTCGACCGGGAGACGGAGCTGGCCGCCGCGGCCTACCTCGCCCTGGCCCGCGACGCGCTCGCCGTCTTCGACTGCGATGTCGCCCTGCGCACCTTCCAGCCCGCCTCCGCCCCCGCCCTCCTCCTCGACAGCCGAGAGGCCCGGCACGAACGCACTCGTTCCCAACTCGCCCGCGAGCAGCAGGGAGGAGTGTGGGGCGACATCCTCGGCCACCTGCGCCAGGAGGCGCCCCGGGCCCAGCTGATCCTCAATCAGCTCAATCCACTGGTCCGTACGGCCGTCGGCATCGACGAACCCGAACTGGCCCGCACCAGCGCCGAAGCCCTCTACGGGCAGGCCGCGATGCTGTCCCGGCGCCCGCTCAGGCCCGCCGAGTCGAGCCTGATCAACCGCTCCTTCCTCGACCTCCTCGCCCACGCCCTCCGCAAGGACAGCTGACGATGCCGACCGCACCCCAGAACACCGACGAGCTGTACCAGGCGCTCCAGGAGAACGACCGGCGCCCCTACGGCCGTACCCGCACCGTCACCGCCGAGGAACTGGTCGACGCCGCAGAGCAGTTCGCCGAGCCCGTCCCCCTCGTGCACGCGCTCCTCGAACTCCAGGAGGCGTACACCTACGGCTCCGAACCCCGGAAGTCGCCCGTGGTCTTCGCCCGTCTGCTCACCCTTTTCGAGGAGCAGCCCGACGTCTTCGACGAGCGCCTGCGCCACACGTTGTTCTGGCGGTTCAAGTGGGTGGCCAACGCCTTGCGCGCGCTGCCCGAGATGCCGCTGGCCAGCCTCCGCCAGTGGCTGACGGAGATGCGCGACCGGTACGAGAAGGCCGGCCTCGGACTTCAGCCCTACTATGGGCAGGCGTACCAACTCGCCGCCCATGTGGGGGAGGACACCACCCTCGCCTACGAGTTGTGGGCGAGCCGTGCCCGCACCAGGCTCAGTGACTGCGAGGCCTGTGAGATCTGCGAGCGCGCTCTGTACCACCTCGCTGCGGGCGACGACGAGCGTGCGCTGCGTACCTGGGAGCCCGTCCTGACCGGGAAGGAGTCCTGCCAGGAGGAGCCCGCCCGCTCCGTGTCGTACGCACTGCTTCCCCTGCTGCGCACGGGCCGCACCGACCAGGCCCGCGAGGTGCACCTGGCCGGTTACCGCGCCTGCCGCCGCAATCCCTCGATGTCCGGGGAGGTCGGCCGGCACCTGGAGTTCTGCGCGCTGACCGGCAACGAGGCTCGCGGTCTGGAACTGCTCGCCGAAAACCGGAACCTGTTCGACGAGGTCGACTCGCCGCTGGACCTGCTCAGCTTTCTCACCGGCGCGGAGGTCCTGCTGCAGCGCGTCGAACTCCTCGGGCACGGGGAGCTGCCCGCAGCCGGATACGCGGGCCGCACCTGGACGGTGGCCGGCCTGCGCGCCGAGGTGCACGGTCGCGCCGACGACCTGGCCGCGCGCTTCGACGCCCGCAACGGGACCACGGCCCACACCGACCGGCGCGAGGCCCGCCTCGACCGTGCCCCCCTCCTGGACGCGCTGGAACTGACCCTGCGCACCCGAGGCCTCGACGATGTGGCCCCGGCTGCCGCGCCCGTCCCTCGCGCGACGGCCGCCGTCCCCGAGTCGCTCCCCGAACTCATCCGCCGCGCAAGGGCGTTGGAGGAGCAGGGGCATCCGGACGCAACGGCCTGCTGGGCACGGCTGCGCACGCTCGTCGCCGCCCCCGACTACGTCCATCCCGACGACCCGGCCGTGGGGCCGTTCGTACAACTGCGCGCGGACCTGCTGGAGGACGAGGCGAGCCGAGCGGGCGACAAGGAGGCCTTCGACGAGGCGGCCGCCCTGTACGAGAAGGCCGCGAGCCTGTACGACGAGGCCGGAGCGCCGGGGCACGCGGCGCTCGCACGCGCCTGCGCCCTGATCCCCGCGGGTGAGCCCGCGGAGGGTGCCGACGGCGCCGAGGCGAAGACCGCCGAGCTGACCGCCGCACACGCGGCTCTGGTCCGTCTGCACGAGGAGACCCCCGGCTTCGCCCCGTACCAGGAGGCCCGTGTGCTGCGGCTGCGGGCGACCGCGCTGGGCCTGCGCCTGCAGACCTCCAGGAACGAGGAGCACACTGCGCCGGTCCTTGCCGAGACGGACCTGCTGCTCGACTTCGCCACCCGGCACGACATCGCCGCGCAGATCTCCGGCGCCCTCCTGCTGCGGGCCAGCACATACGCCATCTCCGGCGATCTGCCCGCCGCGCTGACGGAGACCGACGCCCTCCTCGACCGGTTGAGGGCGCACGGCCCTGCCTGGCACCTGCCCCGCACACTCGGCCTGCGCGGCCGGATCCAGCTCGGCCTCAAGGACGCCCAGGCCGCCCACGCGGACCTGGCCGAGAGCCTTCGAGTGGCGGCCGAGTGGCCGGCCGGGACCATCGACACCGCCCGCCTCCAAGGTGATCTGGCCGAAGCCTGCATGCACCTGGGCCGCCCCGACGAGGCACTGCGGCACCTGACGCGCTCCGCGGAGCTGGAACTGCGCCACGGCAGCCGCACGGACGCGTTCCACTCCTACAGCAACGCGGCGCGGCTCAGCCTCGACCTGGGCCGTATCGAGGACTGCATCGCACTGCTCGACTCCCTCCTGACCGAACCGGACGTCGCAGCCGGAGAGCTGGACGACCGGCTCGTCGCCCAACTGCGCCTGACCCGCGCCCGCGCGTTGCACGCGGGTGAGGATCTGAAGGCCGCCACGGTGGAGTTCGCAGCCCTCGCGGCCGAGTCGGCCGACTGGGACGACGATCCCGGAAGCCACGCCATGATCGCCGCCGAGACCGCCGTGATCCTCGCCCAGTCCGGCGAGTTCGGCCGGGCCCGCGAGGCCGCGGACCAGGCTCTCGCCGCCCACGTCCGGGCCCCGCGCTACGAGCAGCTCAGCAGCTGCCTGCGCGAACTCGCCCGCCTCCAGGCCCAGCAGCAGGGTTCGGAGGGCCTGGCCGACGCTCTCGCCTACCTCGAGGACGCGGGCGGGATCGCCGACGAGGCCCGCGCTGCCGAGTACGAGGCCCGCGGCCGCTCCCTGGACAGTGCCCTGGCCTATGAGCACGGACGGGTCAACGCCTTCGCCGGCGAGTACGAGACCGCCCTGGCCGCCCTGGACGAGGCCGTCGTACTGCTCGGCGAAACGGGACCCGACGAGGACCACGCCGACGAGTGGGCCGAGTGCGTCCGTCTCGCGGGTGCGGTGGAGGGCATCTACCTGGAACGCCCCGCCCCGGCCCTCACCCGCCTCGACGCGGCGGTCTCCCGCCTCACCGCCCTCGGCCACACCGAGGAGACCGAGGAACTGGTCTCCCTGGCGGCCCGGCTGCGCGACCAGGGGTGATGCGACGGGCGCGGTACCGGGCGGACGCCCGCCCCGGCACCGCGCCCTGCCGGTCCGCCCCGGTGCGCGCCGGTCGCAGCCGGCGACAGCCTCCCCGTGCAGGAACGCTCCCGCCTACTCCCTGTCCTGCGTACTGGGGCACGGAGGCATTGGCTGCCGGCCATCGGGGCCTTACTGGGCGGCGTGCTCCTTGACGTAACGGATGAGGCCGGCGACGTCCTCGGGGACCAGGCGGCCGATGGCGCCGTTGGAGTAGACGGCCACGATGACACCGCCCTCGGGGTCGAGGACGAACCCGGTCGACTGGAGATGCTCGGGGTCGTCGTTGACAAAGGCCCCGGTGGCCGCGGCGATGGACTTGGCGTCCGCGCTGTGTCCGACGGGGTAGGTCAGCTTCAGCTTGTCGATCAGGGCCTGGGTGGTGGCCTCGTCGTCGACGGAGAGCGCGACGACCTTCACACCGAGTTGCTCGAAGGTCTCACGGGCACGCTGGAATGCCCGCAGCTGGCCGTTGCAGTACGGGCACCAGGAGCCTCGGTAGAACAGCACGACACCGAAACTCCCGTGCAGGGTGTCAGGCAGGGAGATCTGCCCGCCACCCGGAACCGCGACAGTGATCGCAGGGAAGGCGTCGCCGGGGCGCAGGACGTGGCTCACGGTGGTTCTCCTGTCATATGGTTTTGTGATCGTGCGGAGGTCGTTCGGTTGGGCGCTTCGGCGTGTCCGCCCTACGGCGTGGGGGCAACAGGTCTCGAAGGAGGCCCGGACAGAGCGCTGGACCCTCACCGGCGCCGTGAGGCGGTGGCGCGGGTTCCATCGGTCTCACCAGTCGCGTGACAGGCCGGAGGATCCGGAGGACCTGTGAGGCTGGAGCCGCGCATTCCCGGTGGTGGGGCCGACCGGGAGGTGAAGGTGCATACGGCTCGCGCCTCTCCGCTCTCCTCGGCCTGTCCACATTCGATTGGCGGCACCCCGGAGCGGATTCTTACTGTCGATCTCGGATCGGTTCTGCGAGCGCCCGTACCTGGAACGATGCGGTCATGCAGTCACCGCCGAGGTGAGGGCCGGCGATGAGGATACGCACGGGGCGAGGGCTGCCGGTTGCCGCAGACCGCAGGGGAAAGAGGTTCGGGGCCGGTCGGATCGTCGGCCGCGGCTCCGCCGGGCGCTAGCTGTTCCCGCGCCGTACGGCACGGGCCGTTCCGGCGCCTTGACGTCCGGCTGAGGACGTCATGCATGCCGTGCTCGGTTCGCGCGCGGTGTTGCCGTTCGCTGAACCGTTCAGAGGCCGCCGACATGCGGCTCTCGGCGCGGCCGGCCACCGCAGCCGATCGTCTGGGTGGTGCGACGCGTCAGAGGTCGTGCGCAGCCAGGGCGATGGCGGCCAGCAGTCCCTGGTAGTCCTCCGAGCACGGACCACACGCCCGAAGATGGGCCTCCACACCCGCCATTTCGCCGATGTGCCGGTCGTTCTCGGGCATCTCTGCGTAGATGTGCAGGACTTCCATGGCACGCTCGCAGCCAACGTCACGGGGATCGGTCCGCAGAAATGCTTCCAGCTTCGTTGTGTCGATCATGAGGGCCTCGATGTGCTTGTGGGCAGATACCCCAGGTCGGTCAGTCGAGCGCGCAGCCTGCTGCGCGCATCGAACATCGTCTTGTAGACGGCGTTGCGGTTGGTGCCGAGCCTGTCCACCAGCGCGTCGAGCGGCACGCCGTTGACGACGAGCGCCACGAAGACCCGCCGCTGGTGATCGGTGAGGACCTCATCCACAGCCGCACGCAGGTCTGCCAGCAATTCGCGAGCCTCGGTCTCAGCTCCCGGGTCGAGACCGAAGCGGTCCGGCAGCCGTTCCCATTCCTCGTTGTCGAGTGTGACGCCGGGTGTCCGCCAGAAGTGGCGGCCGAGCTTGGTCGAGACTTCGAATACCACGAATTTGAAGGCCCATGTCGTGAACTTGCTCTCGCCACGGAACTGCCCGATCTTGCGTGTGATGGCCAGAAGAGCGTCGGCAGCCGCCTGGTGGGCGAGGTCGTCACGCTCGGGACCCGCGACGTCATGGGTGGCGCGGCGACCGATCTCGAAGCGGGCGATCCGCAGCAGCACCGCGTGCAGCCTGGTACAGGCCTCCTCGTAGGGGCGTCCCTTCGACTCCAGCGCACGCACCCATTGTTCGGACTCAGGGTCGAGTCCGGTATGCCTCACGCCGCCGGGGTCGCCCATCACGGGGACGGAGAGTGGCCCCGCGGCCTCCATATCGGCTTCGGACGCACTGTTCGCCATGGTGCTCGCAGTCTCCCGGGCAAGCGGTATCGGCTTCGTAGGCCACACCACGACGGGTGAGCCGGGCGCCACGATCACACGGCCGGCAGGTCGCATCACCGACCCGAGGGCGCGAGACACAGCGCCCCGGTCGAATGGTGGCAGGAGCCGCAATCCTGCAGGAATCTTAGCAGCGCCGGACGGCGGCGATCCGCCTGCATCGTGAGCCCCGTCTCCTGCGGATGCCGGTGTCATGTCTGCGCCGCCCGCACATCGGCGGACGCATCGGACGAGACGAGTGAGCCGTTGCTTGCACGTGGTGCAGGTGGTCACCAGCTCCTGGACCTCGGCGCTCCCGGTGCGGCTCCGGGAAACACTGACGGGGGTGGTCCGTCCCCACCGGTAGGCGCGGCGATCCGCTGTAGTGCCTCCGCTGCCTCAGGGTGGCTGCCGCGAACCGGCGGCAGCCACCCCCGCGCGTGATCAGAGAGCGACTATGCCCTCGCCGCCCACCGCGTCGGGCACTGCGGTCGAAGCGACCTTCGTCAGCGAGCCGTCGGCGTTGACGCGGAATTCGTCGACGCCGCCGACCGCGCCGGTCTGGGCGTAGAGGAACTCCCCGTCGGAGGAGACAGCCGCGTCCACCGTGCCGGCGCCGGTCGAGGTGTTGCCCAGGACCTGCAGCGAACCGTCGGCACCACCGTGAACGCGGGTGAGGGAGCCGCTGCCCGCGTTGGCAGCGTAGAAGTTGTCTCCGTCACGGACGACCCAGCAGGTCGCCGCCTGGCCCGTGGCCACCTCGCTGACCTTGGCCAGCCGAGCGTCTCGGCCGAACGCATAGGTGGCCACCGAGTTCGAACCGGCCTCGGTGACGACCAGACGGCCCGCGGCGTCGAAGGTGAAACCGAAAGGCACTGCGCCGGGAGTGGGGGTGACGACCGGCTTGGCCGAGATACCGAGGGTACTGACAGGGAACACGTCGATGCTGTTGCCGACACCCTTGGTCGTGACGACCAGCCTGCTCCCGTCCGGGGTGAAGCCGACCTGCGCCGGGGTGTGGGTGAACTGCGGGGTGGCATTCGGGTCGAGGCCCAGTGCGCGGTGCCAGGAAGGCACCTTCAGCAGCTTCTCGCCGACGCGCAGGAAGCCCTGCACCGAGCCGCCGTCCAGGGCGTTCAGCACATACACCAGATTGCCGTGCACCGTCACACTCACAGGGAACGTGCCGCCGGAGGCGATGACCTGGCGCCGTACGAGCTGGTCGCCCTGCACCGAGAAGACCGTGATCGTGTTGCTGCCGGCGTTCACCGAGTACAGCAGTCGGTGTGCCTTGTCGTACGTCAGTGAGCCCTGGGATGCCAGGTTGTCCACCACGGCCCCGTCCTGCTTGCCCCCGAGGCCGCCCGTCGCATAGACCCGACGCTGTTCCAGGGAACCGTCCGCCGCACGGCTGTAGGCGACGACCGTGTTCCCGGTGGTCCGGTCGGTCTGCACGAACACCGGGGCGCCGGAACGGCTCGAGTGGTGCGCCGGCCGCGCCGACGCGGGACCGGCGAACGCGGCCAGCGACGCGACAGCGGCGACGCCGACGCCTGCTGTCCGGGCGGCCTTGAACGTCTTACCCATGGTCATCCTCACAGTGCCTGGGGCGGTGGTGGCCCAACCGCCGTGTCTGTTGCCGAGGCCCTGTCAGCCCCGCCATTGCCTCGGCATCGGGAAGCGGCGCGTTCTTACTGGACCCGGGAGCGTCGACATAGTTCGGTAAGGATTGAAAGTCCCAGGGCGGCCAGGGGGCGGGTGGCGGCGCGCGCGTGGCGGGGGAGGCGGGCGGCAGGGAGAGCACCAGATGTCGCAACCGGTGGTGGAAGCCGTCGCGGCGCCGCGTGCGTCGAGTACGGCCGTATCGGCAAGACCGTGCACTTGCTCACCCTCGTGATCAGGTTGAGGGCACCTTGTGCCTGTGGGAAAACCCTCCACGCCGGTCAGTCAGCATCGGTGCAGATCGTGGCGTCACCCCCCATGGTTCGACCACGCCGGCGCAACAGGCACTGCACGCCGTGGGTACCCACAGAGTGGTGAGGCGCCGTACGTGCTGACGGTGCAGGTTGTCCTTGGTTTCACGCGCCTTCGAACCGGCGCACCAGGTTTTCGCCGATCGCGCGGCGTGCGCTGTTCGTCAACGGCTCCTCGGGCGGAAGACGTTCCCCGCGCAGCTCGGCGACCATGATCGCATCCTCCGTCGCACGTGAAAGGAAGTGGATCGCGTCGCGTAACTCGGCACGGCAGGAGCACTGGTCACCAGCGACGGCCCGTGCGCGTCTGACGTCCTCCCTCGCTGCCGCCATCATGCTCTCCTCGCATGAGTCGGCCACGGCTGCCAGGGCTCCTCCTGGCTGTACGTACTCGCATTTGCCCTCTGGGGACGTCCACGGCAACCTTCGCAGCCCGGTGGTTCGGTTCACTGGGTCGACTCCTCGTGGTCGGCTTGGCTCCCGGCTCCCGTACCCGGCAGCGGGGGCGTTCTAGAGTTCAGTGTACGCGTATACGCGTATTCGCGGTCGCGTGAAGACGAAGATTCGCGCACGCTCACAGCATGGATCTTGACCGGAGCAAGCCCGTATGGCCGCAGGTGGCCGGTGAGTTGCGCAGACGGATCGACGCCGGCGTGTACCCGAAGGGTGAGCGATTTCCCGCTGTCGTGACCCTCGCCACCGAGCTCGACGTAGCAGCCTCGACCGTGCAAAAGGCGGTGGCCGCGTTGCGTGCTGAGGGGCGCCTCTACACCGTGCTCGGTCAGGGCAGCTTCGTGCGCTGACCGCGGCCCCGGCTTCCCGTCGAACGCCCCGACCCGACCGCTTGCCCTTCGCATACCGGTGGTGCCGCGGGCTCGGCCGTCGGGAAGGGGCGTCACCGGGCTCGTCTGCCGGGAGACGGCTGGAGTGGCCGGTTCGCACGTCCGCTGGAGACACTGGGTGTACGGAAGCGGCCGGGGCGGACCGAGGTGATCGCCGATGGTGGAGGAGACTGTGGACTATCCGGGTCTCATCGTCCCGGTCGGGCATGTCGAGCCGGTGCCGCGGCGCATCCGCGCGCAGGTCGGCAGCCGGTGGGTGTTCGACACCCACCGCGCGCTGTACGTGTGGGAGTGGCCCGGTTATCCGCAGTACAGCATTCCGCTGCGGGATATGGCCGAGGGTGTCCTGACCGACGACGGCCGCGCCGGCCGGCTAGGCCCCGGTCCCGCGCGGCGGCACTCGCTGCGGGTGGGTTCCGAGGTCCGCGAGGGTGCGGCGTGGGTCTGGGGCGAGGGTGCCCCGGAGCCGCTCATCGGTACCGCCCGTTTCCGGTGGGATGCGATCGACGCGTGGTTCGAGGAGGACGAGCAGGTCTTCGTACACCCGAGGAGCCCGTACACCCGGGTGGACGCGCTGCGCTCGTCCAGTGGCGTGCGCGTCGAGGTCGACGGCACCGTCCTCGCGGACGCGCCGTCCTCGGTGAAGCTATTCGAAACCGGCCTGCCGACCCGTTACTACGTGGAGCGCGCCTTTGTCGACTGGACCCTGCTGCGTTCCTCGGCAACCGTGACGGCGTGCCCGTACAAGGGGAGGACCAGCGGGTACTGGTCGTTCGTGAGCGGGGCCGTCAGTCACGACGATCTCGCCTGGGCGTACGACTTCCCGACGGTGTCGTGCTCCGCCATCGCGGGGATGGTCGCCTTCTACAACGAGCATGTCGACCTGTACGTGGACGGCGTTCTGCTCCCGCGGCCCACCGCCCTCTCGCGAGCAGAGTGGGACAAGCAGCGGCGAGCCGGATCCTGAGCTGTCCCCGGCGCCGACGGGACGTCCTCGCTCAGGTGTGGAAGCACTTCTTGTGTCCCTCTGCCGGTTTGAAGCATGCCCGGAGTCCGGTGCGGCCGCTGCCGTCGATCATGGGTGTGACAAGCGGGTTCTCCGTGTCGTACTTGTCCGCGGCCTTGGCCTGCTCGGGCGCGCCACCCGGGGTGGACACGGTGAGTACGTCTCCGATCCGCGCGGTGCCCACCAGTGCCCACGCGGCGCGGCACTGCCTGCTGTAGACGATTTCCAGTGTTGTTCCGGTGGAAAGCCTCTGCTCGCCGAGTACTTGTTCCTGACTGGGCATGGCGCAGCCCATCGCCGTCGGTTTGTGACCTGCGCACGTCAGGGCGTGGCATCCGGGAGCGGGCGGTGCGGCGGGCGCGGTATTCGTGGGGTTGTCGACGGCCGTATGAAGCCAGGCCGTCACCGCTGTCACGGCCGTGAGCCCGACCGCGCAGACGACGGCGAGGACCCCCCGGTGCCGCCGTCCGCTCGGTCCGTGTACCGGGCCGGGTGCGGTGTGGTCTGTGGACGGTCCGTGGCCGCCGGGCCGGTCGTCGTCCGACGGAGTTGCGTCCGGCCGGGCCACCGGGGGTGGTGTCGTGTGGGCCCGTCCGCTCCACTCCAGGTCGGCCAGTTCCCACAGCGCCACCAGACGCCCGGTGGGTTCACGTGCCACGGTGCACAGCGCCTCGACGGCTTGGCGCGGGGCGAGCTGCTTGCCGTTGAGGTAGCGCTCCCAGGAGGACTTGCTGTAAGCGGTGCGCTGGGCCAGCGCAACCATGCTCAAGCCCGTCCGGGTCCTGAGATCGCGCAGTTCCCCGGCCAGCCGCGCGCATACGGGTCCGGCCGCGGACGGTTCCGTGTCCGTCATTTCCGCAGTACCTGCCAGGTGCGCGGGCCGACGAGGCCGTCAGGAGGCAGTTCGGCCCTGTCCTGCAGGCGCTTGACCGCCCGCGTGGTGTTCGGCCCGTAGACACCGTCCACGACGCCCGGGTCGAAGCCCAGACGGCGCAACAGACACTGAGCCTCCACGACATCCCACCCCGGCCCGGTGAGCAGCGCCGTGCTGGTGGTGCTGTAGCCGGCGTACCACCGTCCCGCCTTCTGCTCGACCGCACAGGGATAGGTCTTCCCCGCCTTGTAGGTGAAGGCCCCGTGGGACGGCGGGGCCGAGTCCCCGTTCTTCCAGGGCGCGACGACCAGGAGCCCGGCGGTCAGCCCGCCGAGAACCACGGCCACAAGGACGCCGATCACCACCGTGCGCCGTGCGCCCCGCGACGGGGCCGGATCCGATCCCTTCGATGTGCCGGGTTCCTGCCGCCACGTCTCCTCGGCCACTTCATGCAGAACGAGAAGCCGTGTCGGATCGACACCGCCGACCCGCGCCAGTTCTTCCACCGCCTGCCGCGGTGGCAGGGCCCGCCCGTTGAGATAACGCTCCCAGGAAGAGCGGGAGTAGCCGGTCTTCGACTGCAGCGACGACAGACTCATCCCGCTGTGGTCCTTCAGCCGGCGCAGCTGAACGACCAGATTGCGCGCCCGTTCATCAAGTGAATCGGGTAACTCTTTCCAACGCGGCATGTTCCACCCCATACCACTTGCCGATCTGATCAGTCGTCACAATCATGTCGTCCAGGGGACGCTACCGTAGGCGGCCTTTCGGTCAGCCCGGCTGCCTCCGGGCCGTGCCGTCGCATCCCGCCCCTGCTTCAAAGGGACCGCTGTCCCAGCAGGTCAGCGGGCGGGACGTCCCGCGAAGTCCTCAATCCGGCGTCGTTCCTGGCAGCCGGTGCCCGCTGCCCCGCAGTCTCGGTGTGCAAGCCGGGCGGCGCGGTCCACCCCGCGCCGCCCTCGCCGCAACGAGGAAAGAGCACATCCCATGAACCGTCGCAAGGGTCTGGTCCTGTTGGCCGCGGTCGCCTGTGGCCTCGCGGTGTCGACCACGTCCGCCTCGGCGGCCGACGCCTCGGTCGTCGCCCCCGAGATCACGACTTCCAAGGTCACGGCTTCCGTTGTGCATCCGGACAGCCGCTGCTTGGTTTGGACCAAGGAGACCACCAACTACATCGGCCTCACGGCCGGCTACTCCTGGGCCTGGAACGTCACCGTGCGCCCCGGTGCAACGGGGGACAGGGTCAAGGAGATCCAGTGTCTCACCGACTACTACGGCGAGGGTCCCAGCGCACTCGACGGCGTCTACGGGCCGGCTACCACCGCCGCTGTGAAGCGGGTGCAGGCGCGTTGCGGATTCTCGTCCGCGGAGCAGGACGGCGTCGTCGGCCCCATGACGTGGCGTTGCCTGCGCATTCCCTGACGGGGTCGCCGTGGTGCGGCCGTCGCCGCGGCGCGCTCGCCGGTGTCCACCGTGTGCCTGTCACCCGGGGGTGGGCCGGAAGAGGGGAAGCCCGGACTCGCCGCCGCAGCGTTCGGCGACAGTGGCGAGAATGCTTCGGAGCGTTGCCGACCATCGGTGGCCCTCGCCCAGTACCGGCACGGTGCCGTGCAGTTCGCCGCCCACGAGCGCGTCGTCCCCGCCGCCAGGCATGTGCACCGCAGGCGTCGTCCGCTGCCCGCGCGTGCCTCCTCTCCCGGACCGTCGTGTCCCGCAAACGCAGTGGCGGCATGTGTCATTCGGACCCGCCACACAACATCTGGAGGAAGAACTCACCATGCGTATCAACAAACGTCTCGCGGCTGCGTTCGCGACTGCAGCAGTGCTCGGGGGAGGACTGGCCGTGGCCCCCGACGCGGAGGCCGGAAGCCAGTCGGCGCAGACCTACACCTGCCACTACTCCGCCTCTGGAGGTTACGAGTACGCCGGCTACTACAGCGGCAACACGGTCGTTCCGTCGGCTTCCTCCGTGACGAACGCAGGCATTGAGGCGCAGTGCCTGTTGAAGTGGATCGGTTACTACCGCTACTCCGTGGACGGGATCTTCGGCGCGCACTCCCAGGCGGCCATGAAACTGGCCCAGGAAACCATGGGGGGCGTCACGGTCGACGGTTTGCCGGGGCCCCAGTCCTGGCGCGGACTGCGCTACCTCGCCGCCGGCTGAGCAGGGATCGGGGACCGGTGCGGTGACTCAGCCGTCTCCGGTCCCCGTTGGTGCAACCGTCATTCGCCACGTGGACTCGGGGGCCTGTTGCTCATGCCGGCTGCCGGCGAGAGCCGCCATGTCCGCGCATTCAGACATCCAAGTGCGTCGTGGCGCAGGGGAGAAGAGGAGAGAGAATGTCGATCACGCGAGCTGTGCGCCGTACCGCTGTAACAGGAGCGGCCCTGGTGTGCGCCGTGACAGGACCCGTCGGCACCGCCGGCGCGTCGACTACCGCCGGATGGATCGGATACGGCTACGCGAACACCAGTAACGGGGTGAGGTGCGTGCAGGAGGCCGTCAACAACTCGCCCGCCCCCGCCCATGTGACCGTCGACGGTGCCTTCGGTTCCCAGACCTACTCCGGCATCAAGAGCTTCCAGCAGTGGTGGAACCACACCGGCTATTCCCCGCACCTGAGCGTGGACGGCGTCGTCGGTCCGCAGACCGGGGATCAGATGCTGGGCTACGTCGGCGCGGGCTGCTACCTCTACGTCCCCAGCACCGACTGAACCGTGATCCGGTGCCAAGCCGTCCCCTTCGGGCAGGGGCGGCGCGGTGCCCTTTCGGCGGAGTTGTCCTCGCGTGACCACGAGTGCCTCGTCGTGGGCTCGACCCGCCCCTCGGACACGCGCTCTCACGCTGCTGAGCGAGGGCCTCGGCCTTACGGTCGCGGTCCTCGTCGCGTGTTCGAAGGTCGACCGTGATGCCCGGGCCACTCGCAGAGCGGGCCGCCGACGCGTACGAGGCGGTCGACCCTGACCGGGACCCGCCAGGCATCCGCAGCGACACGACCCGGAAAGACGCCGCACGTCGATCGGCCGCAGCGGCTCCGGTTCGTCACGGCGCCGACCGTGGTGATGAATTCGAACGGAACAGGTTGCGCCGACAGTATTGACAACGTTGTCTGAGACGCAGAGGCTAGTCGCGATCTTCAGCTGGGTGTGCCCGTCCGCGAGCCAGCCATCCCCTCATGGAGCTTCCGCATGGTCCAAGAGCGATGTCCCCACGCGCGGCAGCGGTCGCGGCGGTTCTCGCTGTGCAACGGCGCCCGTTGCGGCGCCGATCCGTGCTGACCCGACGTCGGCGCGGAACAGCTTGAGCGCCGATCCAGGGCCGGGATTCGGCAAGTCCGGTCCGAACGTCCTGTAGGCGCACTCAGGCTCCACTGCCGTCGATCGACCGCAGTGGCCAGGCCCTTCACCCCTGAAGCTCGACGCTCTCAATCGCTACCAGTCAAAAGGCCTACGTTGATACCATATTCATCTCTTGCCCGCCTTTTGTCCCTTCGAAGATGGGTCAGTGCAGCCATAGCGCTGTCGCTGCCGGTGGGGGTGCTCGCCGTCGCACCCGCGGCGCTCGCCGCCGCGGCGCCGCCGGCCGGCAACTTCAGCGCCTCGTTCGAGTCGGCCGACCCGCAACCCGCGACGAGCACCGTCGAGATCGGCGCCAACGGCAAGCCGATCCAGACGAACCTGAGCGGATCGAGCCCCTCGGGACTGCCCGGCAGCCTGCTCGACCAGGTCAGCGAGGTGACCGCGAGCGCCGAGAACCCGCCGGGCGAAGTCGCCACGAACCTCAAGGACGGCAATCCGTCGACCAAGTGGCTGGCGTTCGACAAGACCGGCTGGGCGGCCTACCGGCTGTCCAAGCCCGCGGCGGTGGTGAAGTACTCGCTGACCTCGGCGAACGACGCGCCGGGCCGCGACCCCAAGGACTTCACCGTGCAGGGGTCGAACGACGGCAGCACATGGAACGACCTGGACAGCCGCACGGGGGTGAGCTTCAGCGGGCGGTTCGCCACCAACACCTACAGCTTCACCAACACGACCGCCTACAGCTACTACCGGCTGAACGTCACCGCCAACTCCGGTGACTCGATCATCCAGCTCGCCGACTGGAACATCAGCGACGGCTCGAACGTGATACCGCCGGCCACGCCGATGGTCGGCGTCGTCGGCGCCGGTCCGGTCAGTGGCTACAACATGAAGTCCGGGGCCGGATTCACCGGCACGGCTTCCCTGCGGTACTCGGGCGGCGCCCAGACCGACGGCCGCTCGTCCGCGACCGACAAGCTCTTCGACGTCAACATCCCGGTCGGGCCGAAGACGCGGCTGTCGTACAAGATCTTCCCCGAGTTCACCGGCAAGGACACCCAGTACCCGTCCACCTATGCCGCCGTCGACCTCCACTTCACCGACGGCAGCTACCTGAGCGGACGTTCGCCCGTCGACCAGCACGGCTACGCGCTGACGGCCGCCGGGCAGGGCGCGTCGAAGGTGCTCTACGCCGACCAGTGGAACGCGGTCCAGTCCGACATCGGGGCGGTCGCGAACGGCAAGACGATCGACCGCATCCTGCTCGCCTACGACGACCCCGAGGCGACCGCCTCGACGCGTTTCCAGGGCTGGCTCGACGACATCGCCGTGACGGGCACGCCGACGCCGATCGACGGCTCCAGCGCGACGAACTATGTCGACACCCGGCGCGGGTCCAACGCATCGGGCTCGTTCTCGCGTGGCAACAACCTGCCGATCTCGGCGATGCCGAACGGCTTCAACTTCTTCACGCCGGTCACCAACGCCACGTCCAACTCCTGGGAGTACGACTACCAGCAGGGCAACAACGCGGCCAATCTGCCGACCCTGCAGGGACTTGCGATCTCGCACGAGCCCAGCCCGTGGATGGGTGACCGCAACCAGATGTCGGTCATGCCGGTGCCGGACGGCGGCTCGCTCACCGGAGCGCCCGGCTCACGCGCACTCGCCTTCAGCCACCAGGACGAGACCGCGCGGCCGGACTTCTACCGGGTCACCACGCAGAACGGCCTGACCGCGCAGATGTCGCCCACCGACCACGGTGGGATCATGCAGTTCACCTTCCCGTCCGGAAAGGCCACCGGAAGCCTCGTCTTCTACAACGGCACGTTCACCATCGGCACGGACGGCACGTTCACCGGCTGGGTCGACAACGGCAGCGGCCTGTCCGCCGGTCGCAGCCGGATGTTCGTGTCCGGCACCTTCGACCGGGCGCCGACGGCGTCCTCCGCGACGTCAGCCACCTTCGACACCTCCGCGAACTCGCAGGTGACGATGCGTATCGCGACGTCCTTCATCTCGGTCGACCAGGCGCACAGGAACCTCGACCTGGAGGTCACCGGCAAGAGCTTCGACCGGATCCACGACGCCGCCACCGCGGCATGGAACGACCGGCTCGACCGGATCGAGGTCAAGGGCGCGAACGAGACCCAGAAGGTCACGTTGTACTCGAACCTCTACCGGCTGAACTTGTACCCGAACTCGCAGTCGGAGAACACCGGCACCGCCGCGGCACCGCACTGGCAGTACGCGAGCCCGGTGTCGGCGCCGACCGGCACGTCGACCGCCACGCAGACCGGTGCGAAGGTCGTCGACGGTCAGATCTACGTCAACAACGGGTTCTGGGACACCTACCGCACCGTGTGGCCCGCGTACTCGCTGCTGTACCCGGACATCGCGGCCAAGATCGCTGACGGGTTCGTCCAGCAGTACCGCGACGGCGGGTGGATAGCCCGCTGGTCGTCACCCGGCTACGCCGACCTGATGACCGGCACCAGCGCGAACGTCGCACTGGCCGAGGCCTACCTCAACGGCGTCAAGGTGCCCGACCCGCTCGCCGCCTACGAGGCGGCGGTCAAGGACGCGACCGTCGCGTCCGGGCGCAGCGAGGTCGGCCGCAAGGGCATCGAGAACTCCCTGTTCCTCGGCTACACACCGACCTCCACCGGCGAGTCGGTGTCGTGGGCGCTGGAAGGCTTCATCAACGACTACGGCATCGGGAACATGGGCGCGGCCCTGGCCAAGGACCCGGCCACACCGAAGTCGCAGCGCAACCGGCTCAAGGAGGAGTCGCAGTACTTCCTCCAGCGTGCCCGCAACTATGTGAACCTCTTCGACACGGACACCAAGTTCTTCGAGGGTCGCGACGCCAGCGGCAAGTTCCTCGCCGGCAACCCGCTGGACTGGGGTGGCGCCTACACCGAGACGGACGGCTGGAACTTCGCGTTCACCGCACAGCAGGACGGTCAGGGCCTGGCCAACCTGTACGGCGGGCAGAAGGGGCTGGAGCAGAAGCTGGACCAGTTCTTCTCCACCCCGGAGAAGGCCGACCACCCCGGTGGCTACGGCGGCACGATCCACGAGATGCTCGAGGCGCAGGCGGTGCGCATGGGCCAACTCGGCATGAGCAACCAGCCGTCGCACCACATCCCCTACATGTACGACTACGCCGGCACGCCGTCGAAGACCCAGGCGATCGTGCGGGAGATCCTGCAGCGCCTCTACGTCGGCGACGAGATCGGCCAGGGCTACCCGGGTGACGAGGACAACGGCGAGATGTCGTCGTGGTACATCCTCAGCTCGCTCGGCATCTACCCGCTGCAGGCCGGTTCGTCCAACTGGGCGATCGGATCACCGCAGTTCACCCAGATGACGGTGCACCGCAAGAGCGGCGACATCGTCGTCAACGCGCCCGGCAACAGCACGAAGAACGTCTACGTGCAGGGCGTGAAGGTCAACGGCAAGACGCAGCACACGGTGTCCATCGACTCCTCCGTGCTCGCCCACGGCGGCAGGATCGACTTCCAGATGGGCTCGCAGCCGTCGTCCTGGGGCACCGGCAAGAACGACGCACCGCCGTCGCTGACCAAGGGCAAGGACGTGCCCAAGCCTCTGCAGGACACCACGGGCCCCGGTCTCGGCACCGCGACCGCGAGTGACGGGCAGGACGCGTCGAAGCTGTTCGACGACTCGTCGACCACGCAGATGACGTTCACCACCGGTACGCCGCAGATCAACTGGGCCTTCCGCGGCGGCAAGCAGATGCCGACGTACTACACCCTCACCTCCGGGGCGAGTGTGGGCGACCCGACGGATTGGAAGCTGCAGGGCTCCAACGACGGGATCACCTGGACCACCGTCGACTCCCGCAAGGGCGAGGTCTTCCCGTCGCGCAACCAGAGCCGGCCGTTCAAGATGGACGATCCGGGTAAGTTCGCGCGGTTCCGTCTGGTCGTGACCAAGACAGTCGGCGCCGCGCAGACGAACCTCGCCGAGGTCGAGCTGCTCGCGGGCGGCGACGTCCAGATCGGCGGCGGCGACCTCACGGTCACCGCCGCGAGCAGCGAGTTGCACACGACGTCCGGTGTCGCGGTCTCCGCACCGCTGGCCACCGTCACCGGGGGCACCGCGAGCGGCTACCAGGCCACCGTGGACTGGGGTGACGGCACGCCGGTCACCACGGGCACCACGGCCCTGAGCTCGCGGGGCGTGTACAGCGTCAGCGGCTCGCACACCTACGCCAAGCCCGGTTACCACCAGGCCAAGGTCACGGTGACCGACGGCAACGTCCAGAGCGCGGCGACGGTCGGAGTGGACGTGGCCTACGCGCCGAGTGACGGCCTGGCCGCGGCATTCGACTCCGTGTGCATCGGAGACGAGGGCGTCGTCGCGGCGAACTGCGACAGCAAGTCGTGGGCGTACTCGCGTTCCGCTCTTGCGGCGGCGGGTGTGACCCAGGGCGAGGACCACGAGGTACCCGGAACGGCGCTGCACTTCACGCTGCCCGTGGCTTCGGCGGGGCAGCCGGACAACGCCACCGGCAACGGCAGCAGGATCGCGCTCGACCTGCCGGACGACGTGAAGAGCATCTCGTTCATCGGCGCCGGAACGCAGGGCAACCAGAGCACCACCGGCACGGCCACGTTCAGCGACGGCAGCACCGCCGACATCCCGATCCGGATGAGCGACTGGACGCTGGGCGGCAACCCCGACGGCACGCCGTCCTACGGCAACATCGTCGTCGCCAAGGCCGCGTACCGACTGCTCGGCAAGAGCCGGGACGGCGCACAGCCGTTCCTGTTCGCCACCGAGCCGTACCGGATCCCCGAGGGCAAGACGCTGGTGTCGGTGACCCTGCCGACGCAGACCGGCGACCCGGGCTCGACGGGCAGGATCCACGTGTTCGCCGTCGCCCACGACGGCACGCCGGACGCCGCGCTCAAGACCACCGCCCCCAAGGACCAGACGGCCACTCCGGGGCAGGCCTTCTCGGCGGACCTCGGTTCGGTGACCGGTGGAGTCACCGACTCGACGGGCTACCAGGCCCGCGTCCAGTGGGGTGACGGCACGGTTCCGGCCGACGCGACGGTCGACTCGTCCGGCGCGATCAGCGGACAGCACACATATGTGCAGGAGGGCACGTACACGGTGCACGTCACCAGCTGGGACAAGTTGTCCAGCAGCACCGAGACGTTCACCGTGACCGTGGGCAAGGCGAAGCTGCACCCGTCGATCTCGGCGTCGGTATCCGGCAGCGCCACCGCCGGTGACCGGATCACCGTGAACGGCAGCGGGTTCGCCGCCGGCGAGCAGGTGACCGTCAAGCTGGGCACCAGCCCGGCGCGCACCTTGACGGTCGCGGCCTCCACGACGGGAGCGGTACACGCGTCGATCGCGGCGTCCGACGACGCGCAGCCCGGCCGGTACTCCGTCACCGCCGCCGGCAAGTCCTCGCGGACACCGGCGACGGCGACCGTCAAGGTGACCGAGGAGTCGGCGGCACCCGCGTACCGGCCTGAGGTGTTGCTGTCGGCGACCTCGGGGCCGCGTGCCACCGCGATCACCGTCAATGGTTCCGGGTTCGCACCGAACGAAGCCGTGAGGATCAGCTTCGGTGACGGCCTCGCATCCGTCACGGTGCACGCGAACGGTGACGGCGTCGTCTCGGGCGCGACCATCAGCGTGCCGGGGACGGCGAAGCCGGGCGCGACCAGCGTCACGCTGGCCGGGGCCGAATCGGGCAGCCGTGTTCAGGTGCCCTTCAAGGTCAGTCGGAACTGACCCGAGGTGGTTCAAAGCCGCCGGTGGGCGGAGCCGTGAAGACGGTTCCGCCCACCGGCGGCCTCGTGATGGGGCGACCCGGTCGGCGCGTCGGGCGTGGCCGGGACCGTCCATGAAGGTGAGCCCCGGAACGAGGTGTGGCGTGCACGCGGTCGCGTGCACGCCACACGGGCATCAAGTTGTCGGGTGGCCCGGACGGCAACCGCCTACTTGAAGCGGACCACCTGCGGGTCGTGGTCGCTCGTCTGGTCGGAGAACTCGGCGTTGATGTGGACGACCTGGTACTGGAGCTTCTTGATGGCCGGTGAGACCAGGATGTGGTCCAGCGTCTGGGAGTTGCCGTCGTACACGTAGCTGTACCGCTCGTTCACCGGCAGGGTGTTGATGAGGTCCTTGAGGACACCGCCCGCGGTCAGGGTGGCCAGCGGCTTCGAGAACTGGTAGTCGTTCAGGTCGCCGAGGACGACGACCTGGGCCTTGCGGTCCTTGGCCAGCACGCCGGAGACGAAGGTGTTGACCTCCTTCGCCTGGGCCAGGCGCTGGGTCTCGGAGCTGAGCGTCGGCGGCTGGAAGGCGCCGTGCACCGGCTGGTCGCCGCCCTTGGAGTTGAAGTGGTTGCCGACGACGAAGACCTGCTTGCCGCGGAACCGGAACTCACCGACCAGCGGCTTGCGGCTGCTCGTCCAGGCGTCCGAGGTGGGGTCGATCCGGCCCGGGGACACCGAGAGCCGAACACCCTTCTTGCCGTCGGCGACCGCCTCGACGGACGTGGTGGAGCCGCCGCCCGGCCGGTCCACGAAGGTGACACGCTCGGGGTTGAAGAGGAAGACGTTGCGGATGTTGCCACCCGGCTCGCCGCCGTCCGAGTCGTTGACCGGGTCGATGGCGCGCCAGTCGTAGGCCGGGCCGCCGGCCGCCTTGATGGCGTCGATGAACTGGGTGACGGTCTTGTCGGCCGCGACAGTTCCGTCGTCCTTGGGGCCGTTGTTGTCCTGGATCTCCTCCAGGCTCACGATGTCCGGGGCCGCAAGGTTCGTGACGACCCCCTCCGCCAGCCGGTCGAACTTGCTCTGCGGGTCGGTCGGGTCGAGGTTCTCGACGTTGTACGTCGCCACGGAGAGCTCGTTGGACTTGCCCTTCTTCGCCACGTCCGGCTTCAGTCCGCCCTGCTCGACCGTTCCGAGGGTGGTGGCCTGGATGTTGTAGCCGCCGAAGTCGGCGTAGTCCACGGGGCCCGCGGTGGTGCCGGACAGCGTGTCGCCCACATTGGCCTCGAGCTGGTCACCGGTCAGCGAAGTGACCAGGAGACGCCCGGAGTTGGGGTTGTCGTAGCCGTTGACGATGGTGCCGCCCCGAGGAGTGGGGTTCTGGTCGGGCTTGGTGGTGATCCACGTCTCGCCGTAGGTGTTGGTCGCGCCCACCACGCGGGAGTCGCCGATCTGCACACGCATTCCTTCGTGGGCTTCCAGCCAGTCCAGCGCATAGGTGCCGGGGTTCAGCTCCAGGGACTCGATGCTCGCTCCCTGTGCCTGCGGCGCATAGGCGTCGGGCAGCGTGGCCGAGTCGATGACCTGGGCGTCCGGCACCGCGTTGCCGGAGGAGAGAGTAACGGCCGTGGGTCCGGTCAGTTCGGTGACGGACTGCGTGCCGCTGCTCTTGCCACCGGGGTAGTACTCACTCACCTTGCCCGAGACGAGTACCGAGTCGCCGATCTTGACCAGGGGAGTGGCGGAGCCCGTGTAGACGAAGATGCCTTCGCTGGTCGCCGCGTTGCCGTCGGGCTCGGGGTCCTGGATCCAGTAGCCCTTCGAGCCGGTGCTCCGCACACCGGTCACCACGCCGGGCACGTCGGCGACGGACTTGCCGTTCTGCGGGGAGATCCGGCCGGTGCCCTGGATGTCGTGGATGCGGAGGTCGCCGGGGACGGGGGTGGTCGACGGTGTCGGGGTCGGCGAGGGGTCGCCGGCGCCACCGCCCGTGCTGTTGCTGGGGTTCGGAGCGGAACCGGTCAGGTCCACCGAGTTGTCGTCGGTGTCGGTGTACGTGGCGTTGCGTGAGACGGAGGTGGTGTTGCCCGCGCCGGTGGCGGGAGTGCCCTCCCGGACCACGGCGGTACCGAAACCGACCAGGTCCTTGATGGTGCCGTCCGCCGCGCAGTCGGCAGCGGTCAGGCAGGTGAGGGCGGTGGTCGAGTGAACCAGTGCCACGCTGCCGGTGGTCGCCGACATGGAGATGGTGCCCGCGGCGTCGGGTGAAGGCAGGGGAGTGTCACCTGCCGAGCCCTTGGCCTCCTGGACCAGGTAGGTGCCGCCCGCGGGAATGGCGCCGGCGAGCGGGGTGACCTGCCACTTGCTGGTGGCGGACGGCGAACCGGGCAGGTACTGCACGGACCAGCCGCTCAGGTCGAAGGGCGCGGTGGCCCCGTTGCCCAACTCGATGAAGTCATTGGTGTAGGAGGCGCCGGAGTTGCCACCGCCGCCGTATACCTCGGAGATGGCGGCGTCCGACGAAGGTGCTGCCTGTGCGGTGAAGGGGAGCGCGATGAGCGATCCGGTGAGACCGACGGGAAGCGCTACGAGGAGGGCCTTGGCACCTCGGCCGCGCAGGGCCGGGGGTATACGTGAGGACACGTGGTGTCTCTTTCTGACTGGGGCGGATGTCGATGGCGCGGCTGAGATGTGGGGGGTGTGCGTTTTTTCTTGATCCGGCGTGAAGATACGCGCGTAGATCCGTGTCGTACAAGGCATTCGGCCCGGCAAGCGGCAAACGTTTCCCGACCGTTCGCCGAAAGTGCGGAACCTCGATGCTGAGGTGAAGCCTTGCCGCCTGGGAAGATTCCTGATTTCGCCAGGTAGCCGCCGGGTGCGGCGGTGACGGCCGCCCGGGCCCCGAGGGCGCCATCCCCGGCGACGTACGCGCGGACCGGGACCGGGCATGCGGCCCGCTTGCCCAACTCCTCGCGGAGCTGCGGCACATCGGCCGAGGGTCGCCCTCACACGGCGCCGGACTCCCCGCCGGTGCCGGCCTCTGCGGCGTCAACAGGCCCCACATCAGGAGGCGGCGCTCGCTCAGGAAAGCAGGACCGGCGGTCCGGCAGCCTCCGGAGCAGGCGAACAGGACGTGCCGGTCAGCCCTTCACGATCGTACGCTCGACATCGGGAAACTCCTTGTCCCACCAGTGTCCGTAGCGCTGGTAGACGTCCGGCTCGCGGTCGGCGAGCAACACCGAAAGCCTCTCCGCCTCCTCCGTCAGATCTTTCCACTCGGCCTTGCCGAGCTTGCGGAAGGCGGTCAGTTCCAGTCCGCCGGCGGCTGCGCGCCACACTCCGGCGACCTGCCCGTCGACGAGCAGGCAGGGCAGTACGTCACCGTTGCGCCGGACGACCAGGGGACGGTACTCCGGGGGCATGACCCGCCCGGGGACGGCGTGAGCCAACAGCGTGCTGTCCCACATCGGCAGCAACCTCGGTGGCGCCGGGGTGTCATCGGAGGGCACGGTGGCGTCGGCCAGGTCGAACAGGGCGGCGCGGCCCGGCCCCGGCACGCGGACCACCTGGTCACCCAGCTCATGCAGGGCTTTGGTGATCACGGGGCGTGTCAGCAGGGTGAACCGGGCGAAGTCCTGCGCCGACGCGGGCCCGAAGCCGCGCAGGTAGGCGAGCAGCAGGCGCTGGACCCCGGCGTCGGCCTCCTGCGGTGTGGCCGCGGGGGCCGCCGATGAGGCGCGGTAGGTGTTCGGCCGGGTGAACGACCACGGGCCGCCGTTCGGTGCGTGATGCAATGGCGCGAACGTGCGCAGCGCCCACCACACGCGGTGTGCGTGCTCTCCGTGTATCCCCGTGATCCCGTCCTCCACCTGGGCGCCGGTGCGGGGCCGCTGCAGGAAGCCTGCGAGCTCCGGAAGCAGCGCGTCGGCGTCGGTGGGTGCCAGCCCTGTCGAGGCGAAACGGCGGTCGTACAGCCGCGACGCCCGCAGAGTGCTCAGCATGGCGGCGCGGTAGGGCTCGTAGTCGTCGGCGTGGACGACGTGCAGAGTGATCCGCATGAGCGTCGCCTTCACGATCCGACCGTGCGTGAACGCTGCGTCGAGATCCTCGGGCGCGAAGTCCCGCACACGGTTCCACAGCGCCAGGTACGGTGACGCCGGTGTCTGTGCCTGCAGAGCACAGACCCGGCGTACCGCCTCCGCCACATCAAGGCTCCGGCGTTCGAGCAGGAGTTGACGGTCCAGGGTGGCCAGGGTGAGCTGCCGCACGGTGAGGCTCATGACCGGATCATGCCACCTTGGGCTCCCGCGCGAAGCGATCGCCGCCACGGAGCGCTGAGTCGAGGACCCCTGTCCGTTCTCGAAATGATTCGGGACCGATTCTTCGTCATGGCCTGCGAGTTGGGCGCGAGCCGCTTCTCGGCAGCGGCGACGTGGGCCGGTTCCGGCGGGGCACACCGCAACAGAGCGGTGCGCCCCGCAGGATCAGCGCAGACCGAACGCCCGGATCACGGTCTGTGCGACCGCGTTCCCCGCGCTGTCGTGGGCGTGAGCCCGCAGCGAGACGAACCGGGCCTGCTTCGGGGCGGACAGCCCGAACCGGCCGTCCTTCCCGCCGGTGATCGTGCGCCAGGTGCGTCCGTCGTCGTAGGACACCTCCAAGGTGAGCTTCGACAGGGTGCCGGCGCCGGTGGCGTGGGCGAGGTGGGCGACGGAGGCCGTCAGTGTCGCGTTCCGCCTGGCCCGGCCCGCCGCGTCGGTGTCGACGCCGTAGTCGATCTGCAGGAGCGGCAGGACCGACTGCTCGTCCCCCTCCGGAGCCCGGGAGGTGAAGTCCCACTCGGTGTGCGTGGTGGAGGAGTACGGGCTCACCGAGCTGTCCCGGCTGGTGTCCAGGAGGAGACGGTACGGCAGCTTGCCGGCGCCGGGTGCGTCGGCCTGCACCATGGTGTTTCCGGAGTTCCGGGCCAGCTCGGTGCCGCCCTGGTAGAGCGTGAGGGTGTGCGGCATGCGCTCGTAGTCCATGGACATGCCGACGTGGTCCGAACCGCCCCAGCCGGGGACGTCCAAGGTCAGCCGGCTTCCCGTACGGGTCGGCGGCTTGTAGTTGTTGTTCAGGTAGGGTCGCTCGATGGGCTTGAACCACTGCTGCGACTGAGTGCTGCCCGCCCGGTAGGTGGTACGCGGCTCGATCTCGTAGAGCAGACCCTCGACGTACGCCTCCTGGCCCCAGGAGTACCCGGGCCCGGTGGAGACCCAGTCGACCCGCTGCGAGTTCACCGGCTCACTCGTCATCGTGCCGATGCCCCAGTCCGAGTAGACCGGCCAGTCGAAGCGGAACTCCCCACCGCGCCGGGTGCTGTCGGGGCTGTCGAAGTCGACGTTCACCCGCGCGAGGTTCTTCGGGCCGCCCTGGACGACGATGTGGTCCGGGATCTGGTTGTGCCACGTCCACATCAGGTCGTAGACATAGGGGCTGACCGGCTGCGAGTCCACCGAGAGCACCGCCTTGGGGGCGGCGGCCTGGGCGAAGAGCTTCTCGCCCTCGTCCGTGCTCAGCAACGCGACGTCGATCCCGGCGAGGGTCCCCTTCCACGGTTCGTCGCTGTAGCTGCGGAATTGGCGGCCGGGTTCGTTGTTCACGACCAGCAGGAGTTCGGCGCCCGCCGCTGCCGCCGCGGCGGCCTGGTCGGCGTCGCCGATCGCGTCGTTGCGCCGGACGACCACCGCCTTGCCCCGCGCGTCCAGGCCGGCGTAGTCCGCGCTCGTTCCGTCGCCGGCGGCCACGAGCGGGAGCTTGTAGTGCCCCTGGGCCAACGCGGTGACGTCCTGCTGCCGGAGGGTGTCGGTGAACTCGGTGGTCCTGGTGGCGATGGCGAGTGCCGGCTGCTCCTTGCGCCAGCGGGCGCCGAGGTAGAAGTCGCCGTGGGTCACCTTGTGCGTGGTGGGCTGGGCCCACAGGCTGTCGTAGCTGGTCTGGGTCTCCATGTAGTCGCGCCAGGTGCCACCGCCCATCGAGCGGTTGTACTCGAGGCGCTGGTAGGTCGTCTCGGTCCGCTGCGGTGTGGTCATGTCCACCCGCTCGATCTTCGAGGCGTCCAGGGTGACCGTGGTGTCGTGGTCCATCACGACCTCGGGGTCACCGAGCAACGCCATCCCCATCGAGTGCGGGCCGTGGACACCTTGTACGTCCTTGAACTCCAGCACCGAGTAGACGTCGTTGGGGAGGAACATCTGCGCCGTGCCGGTCTCGTCGACGAGCCAGAACTCGGGCTCGAAGTGACCGGACCGCAGCAACTCGACGACCCCGGACATCGGCTTGCCGTGTGCGTCCTTGAGGACCAGGGTCAGCTTGTGGGCGATGTCGCCCAGCGACACGGCGGTGTGGGTGACTGCCCTCCCCGCGGCGTCGGACGCGACGATCTGGCCGGTCCAGCGACCGCTCGCCGTTGCCTTGGAGCCGTCGATGACAGCCGTGGTCCCGGCGGTTCCATGAGCCGGTACGACGACCTGGGAGGCGGACAGCCGGAACATTCCCGCCGGGGCGTTCGGGGCCTGCACGGACAGGTCGAGGGTGACCGGTGAGTCACCCATGTTGGTGTACGTGACCGGACGGCGCACCGCGTCCGACGCGCCCGTCGTCGCCTGGCCGGCGAACGCGGTCGCCGAGGCGAACACATCGGCGCTCAGCGCCGACGGGACGTCCACCCGGCCGCTGCCCGCCTGGAAGGCGTCGTACTGGGGCGTCTGCTTCGAGCTGCTCACCAGGAGGTCCTTCAACTGGGAGCCGGTCAGACCGGGATGCGCCGCCGCGAGCAGCGCAGCGGCGCCCGCGACATGCGGTGTGGCCTGGGAGGTCCCGCTGAGCGTCAGGTAGCTGCCCTCGCCGGACGGCGAGTACTGGGACCGTGCCGCAAGCACGTCGACGCCCGGGGCGGTGATCTCCGGCTTGAGCCCGCCGTCGCCGACGCGGGGACCCTGGCTGGAGAACCAGGCGACGTCGTCCGTGGAGTCGACGGCCCCCACGGTCAGGGCTGCGTCGGCCGCGCCGGGCGAGCCGACGCCGTAGTCCGAGCCCGCGTTGCCCGCGGCGACCACGAACAGGGTCCCGGTCTCGGCGCTCAGACGCTCGACCGCGGCGCTGAGAGGGTCCGTGCCGTCGGAGGGGGCCGTGGAGCCCAGGCTCATGTTGACGATGTCCGCGTGCTGGTCCACCGCGGCCCACTCCATGCCGGCCAGCACCCAGGAGTCCTGGCCGGAGCCCTCGTCGGAGAGCACCTTGCCGATGTGCAGGTCCGCACCGGGCGCAACGCCCTTCTCCTTGCCGTCCGACGCGGCCCCCGTGCCGGCGATGGTGGACGCGACATGAGTGCCGTGACCATGACGGTCCGTCACGTCCTCGTCCGGAACGAAACTCTGCTCGGCCGTTATCCGGCCGGCCAGGTCGGGGTGTTCGGCGTCGACGCCGGTGTCCAGGACGGCGACGTCCACGCCCTTCCCGGTGTCGCCGGCCTCCCACGCCTGCGGTGCGCCGATCTGAGAGGTCGACTCGGAGAGATCCGCCTTCACGACTCCGTCGAGCCAGATGTGGGCGATACCCCCACCGAAGGCGGGCTTGCCGGAGGCGGCCGCGGTGGTTCTCTTTCCGGACGGCGTGGAGGTGACGGCACGCCAGAAGTCGGCCGACCTGTCCCGGTCCTCCGACATCGCGGCACCTTGGACACTGCCGAGGGCCCTGACCCGGGTGGCGCCCTCGGGGGCCGTGGAACGCAGCCCCGAGGCGGCCTTGCCGTCGTACGAGACGATCAGCGGCAACTGGTCGCGATGTGCGTCGTCATAGCCGTCCGCGACGAGCCGGCTGATGTCGAACAGGCGCTTGTCCAGCACGCCCGCCGCCACATAGGGGAGAACGGACTCGGGATACACGTACAGGTCGCCGTTCGACTCCATGATGCGCGCCTGGGCCGGTGTCCCGGCCGCACCGCGCACATCGACGGTGCCGCCGCCGGCGCCGGACTGCCGTGTGACGACGACGTCACCCGTGACCAGGGTGACCGAGTGGACGCCCGGGGGTACGTTGCGCTGCGCGGCGGTGGCGTGGGCGGCGGAGCCGGCGGTGGCGTGGGCGGCGGACACGGCGGCGGGCTGTGCCAACGACAGAAGGGCGGCGCCTGCGACGGCGAACACGCTCCAGCGTCTTGGTGATGATCTCAAGGGATTCCCTGACTGCTCCGTAGGGCCGGGTCGGCCCGTAAGCGATTCATGGCTGAAGTGACGGATCGGCGGGGGAGGGGATGGCCGACGCTGCGGACCGATGGGTGGGGGTTCCGGGATCGCGGCAGCTCGGCGTGGACGATCAGAGTTAAGGCTCGTGAACGGGAGATGTATAGATCAGATCCGTGTCCGATATCGCCAGCTGGCGAATCGCGCCAAGGACGGGGGGATTGGACCGGGCTGCTCGAAACCCCGCGTGGATGACTCGGTTCACGAATTGGGCCGAGGCAGGCCGCATCACCCCGGAGGAGCATCACCCCGGAGGCGCCTCATTGATACGCCGAGAGCAGGGGTGCCGGGATCGCGCCACAGGCTCTGGGGTCCCGTGCGGTCGCGCGCCGCGCCGAGCTCAGATCCAGCCGCGCTTGGCGGCTTCGGCGCCCACCTGGAAGCGGGTCTCGAGGCCGAGGCGGGTGGCGATCGCGGCGATCCGGCGGGTCACGGTGCGTGCGCTCGTGCCCAGTTGCCGGGCGATCGCCTGGTCCTTGTAGCCCGCCTGCAGCATTCTCAGAAGCAGGAGATCGTCCGTGCTCGGCTGGTCAGGGGCCGCCTGAGTCGTCGAGACGATGGGTTGTGCCCGTTGCCAGTAGACGTCGAACAGCTCGAGGAGCGCGTCGAGCAGACCGGACTGATGGACGACGGCGATCCTGTCGTATCGCCCTCCGATCAGTGCGACCAGTGCGACACGACGGTCCATGATCCGCAGCCTGAACGGCACGGTCGGCAGGAGCCGGGCCTGCTCGCCGAGCTGGGCGAGGCGGGTGATCAGTTCGAATCGGCCATGGTTCTCCAGCGCCTCCGGGCTGTACACGGACCGTATGTCGACGCCGCGGTCCAACAGTTCCCTGGTGAAGGCCTCCTCCAACTCGGTGCTGTACGGGCCGAGATACGGTGGCCGGTCCAACACCCAGAAGTGGCTGCGGATCGACTGGGTCAGCTCGGCGACGCGCAGGCCGATCGCCGTCTCACCTGTGATCACCTCGATCAGCTCGTTCGGATGCTCCTGCAGTCGGCTGGCGCGGTACTCGCTCGCCAGGTCGTCGACCACATCCGCCGCTGCGGCGAACGCCGCCTCCGAATCGGCTCTGTACTTGGCGAGCAGTGCGCTCAACGCGGTCCGCGGGCTGACCGGTCGGTACTGGCCGTGTCCTTCTGTACGCAGCACGCCCATGTCCAGCAACCGGGCCACCGCGTGCCGTATCCGGCTGGGGGTGGCGTCGAGGTCCTCGGCGATCTCCCGCGCCGTACGGTCGGGCTTCGCCAGAAGGGCGCGATACACCCGCTCGTCGAACTCGCCGATCCCGAGGGCACCGAGCACCGTGCCTCCTTCTGTCGTCACCGCCCGGCGGGAGACCGGCCCGGCAATGGAGCGATGCGCCGGCCGACGCTATCAGACAGGAGATCAACCGCTCGTGTGCCCGACTCGACGTGCCTCGGCCGCCGTCGCGCCCCTATCGCGCCGGCCGCCCGGGTGCCGTGCCGGGTCCGTGTGTGGTGTCCATCCGGTCGGCCATGTGTCGCATCATCCAACTCATGCTGTTACGAAAGTGGTTGGGGCGAAATGGGTGGCGGCCGACGCCCTGCCGAGGGGCGCAGTTCGCCTCGCGCTCACTTGGGTGGCGCCGCCCCCGGACATCTTCTTGTACTGGCCACGTATTAGTCGCTGCCGCGTGCCCGATGGTGACCAGCCTTTCCGTGCCACTTCCCGTACGCCCCAGCAGGCGCGCTCGCGAAAGGAACACGGATGTCCGACGCCTCGCACGACGACACCCAGCAGGAAGGCCCCACCCGCAGACGGCTGCTCGGCGCCGCGGCGGCGGTCGGCGGCATGGCCGCTGCCGCTTCCATTCTGCCGCCCAACCTCAGCAGGGCGGCGGCCGCCGAGCCCAAGTCCGGCGGTCGACTGTCCGACATCGAGCACGTGGTGATCCTGATGCAGGAGAACCGCAGCTTCGACCACTACTTCGGTACCCTGTCCGGCGTCCGCGGTTTCGAGGACCCGCACGCGGTCCGGCTGCCCGGCGGACGGCCGGTCTACTACCAGCCCGACACCCTGAACCCGGACGGCTACCTGTTGCCGTACCACATGGACTCCAGGACCACCGCCGCGATGGCCCTGCCGTCGCTGAGCCACGCCTGGCAGGCCCAGCACAACGCCTGGAACGGCGGGCAGATGGACAACTGGCTGCCGGCCCACCGCGACGCGGACGGCAACGCCAAGGGCCCGTACACCATGGGCTACCTGACCCGTGACGACATCCCGTTCCACTACGCACTGGCCGACGCGTTCACCCTCTGTGACGCCTACCACTGCTCGGTGATGGGCCCGACGCACCCGAACCGGTACATGCACATGACCGGCACCGTCGACCCCGACGGACTGGCCGGCGGACCCGCGCTCGACAACAACGCACCCAAGGGCACGTACACATGGACCACCTACCCGGAGCGCCTGGAGGCGGCCGGGGTGAGCTGGAAGATCTACCACGAGCCCGCCAAGGGCCCGGGCGGCGGCCCCACCGGTCTGGCGCCGATCGCCAACATGAAGCAGTACCAGGCCGCGAAGGCCGGCGACCCGCTCTACGACAAGGCGATCGCCGAGAGCGCCTTCGGCCAGTTCGAGTACGACGCGATGAACGGCAGGCTGCCCAAGGTGAGCTGGCTGCTGCCGCCGTCGCTGTACGACGAGCACCCGGCGCGCACGCCCGCGGCGGGCGCCAACTGGCTGGCCGGCAAGATCGACGCGATCGCCGCCAACCCGGAGACCTGGGCCAAGACCGTCTTCATCCTCAACTACGACGAGAATGACGGCCTGTTCGACCACGTGGTGCCGCCGACACCGCCGGCCGGTACCTCGGGCGAGTTCGTCAGCAAGACCTCGCCGACCGGTGTCCCCGGTGGCAACCTCCCGGTGGGGCTCGGCTTCCGGGTGCCCTGCATCATCATCTCGCCCTGGACCGTGGGTGGATGGGTCGCCTCGGAGACCTTCGACCACACCTCCGTCCTCCAGTTCCTGGAGCGGCTGACCGGTGTGGCCGAGCCGAACATCAGCGAGTGGCGCCGCCGCGTCACGGGTGACCTCACTTCGGCGCTGCGGATGAACGCACCGCGCCGTCACGCGCCCGAACTGCCGCAGACCGGCGCCCGCTACAACCTCGCCCAGTACGAGGCGGCGAATCTGCCCCTGCCCAGCGTGCCGGCGCAGCAGACCCCGCCTCGGCAGGAGCGCGGCCACCGGCCCCGCACCTGACACACCGGCGGGACGGCCAGACGTTTGCTGATCACCGTATGGCCCCGGCGCTCGGACGAGCACCGGGGCCACACGTCTCTATATGCACGACGCGCGTACGCGGGGGACACCGAGCCGCCCGGTGGGCCCTGTGACCGGAGCCGGCCTTGTGCACCGGGACTGCGCGTTCCTCACCGGCGGTCGGCGTCCGCGCAATGCACCAGAACCCTCTCCAACGGGACGAGGTCTCCGGACCTGGCGGCGGCGAAAGCGCCTGCACCAGCCGCCGATGTGCGACGGCGTCCACGGGCTGCCCGCGGTGGCTCGTCGCGAGCTGGCCTGGGCGCGTGTGACGTGCTGCCTCGCATTGACGACGCTGAGGTGCAGGAGCTCCGAGATCCGGCTGTACGGGTAAGCGAGAGTCGGTCGGCCTCCGGCGGATGCCGAGCCCGGATGCCGGATGCCGCTTGTCTCCTTTGTGCGGCGGAACTGCGGGTGCGCGAGCGGCGGGCCTCGGCGTCGCCCCATGTCGGCGGCACACCTGAAGGCCCCCGACGCGCTCCTCCTCGGACCCAGGTGTTCCGTGGCGGTGGTGGGCGGGACGACGAAGGCCTGTCCAGCCCTTCACAGGGCTGGACAGGCCTCGCCATGGCCGGAACCGGCCGGATCCGTCGTCAGGCGGTCGCCGCCGCGAAGATGTGGATGATGCCGCCATTGGTCGTGGCGGGCAGTGTCACACTCGCGAGCTGCTTGCCCGCCTGCAGCGCGATGGGAGCGGTGGTGAAGACCTCCGTACCCACCGGGTCCTTGCCGCCACCCTGTACGTCACGGTACGTGGTGTGGATGGCGATCGTGTTGCCGAACGACGGCGTCTGCGAGCCGCCGCCGAGCGTCCAGTCGCTGAAGCCGATTTCGGCCTGCTGGGTGGTGCCGTCGGTGTACGTGAGCGTCACCGTGCCGCTCGCCGCACCTTCCGCCGCACTGCCCAGCAGACTCAGCTTCGTGGCGCCGTCGGCCGCCGGTACGGCGAGCACCTGACCGCCCCCGACGACCTCGATGTTGTCGGGTTCGCCGGCGGCCGCCGAGGGCCAGGTGAAGTCGAACCCGTTGGAGGAGACCGTGCTTCCCGGCTTCACCCCGGCGGCGGCGAGCGCGGCGGCGGAGTAACTCCAGCCCTCTCCGTCGAAGTTGGCCTGCGGGTTCGCGTCGTCCGCCGAGATGCCGTTGCTGTTGACGTTCCACAGCATGCTGTTCTTCGGGGCGACGGTCACCGAGGCGGACGTCTTCGGCAGTGCCGTGCCGGACGACGACGTCAGCGTCACCGGGATGGTGTAGAAGCCCTGCTCGGTCCCGGCCGCCGCGGAGACGGAGATCTTCGCGTCGGCGGAACCACCGCCCGGCACCGTGAAGTCGCCCTCGGAGGGTGTCACCGTGATGCCCGCGGGCGGGGTGGCCGTCCAGTGGACCTTGGTCTCCTGGTCCTGGAGCGTCTGCACCTTGACGGTCGTCGCGACGGCCTCACCGCCGGGTTCGGCCTTGAGCTTCGCCGGGGTGACACCGGTGAAGAACTTCACTCCCCCGCCGGGGAAGGACGGCGGGGCATCGGCCTTGGCGCTGCCCCACGAGGTGTTGGGCTTGGAGCCGAGCGTGTAGTCCAGGGTGCCGCCGTGGGTGACGAAGGAGGCGGGGACCCACGGCTTGTCGGATTTCTTGCCGTTGGTCTTCAGGCTCTGGATGTAGATGTTGTCCGCCGACGCGGCGGGCGCGTTGACCGTGATGGTCTTGTGGTTCCCGGTGTGGATCACGGCGTGCGGGAACAGCGGTGCCGAAAGCACCATGTCGGCGCGGCTGGGCACCTGCGGGTACATGCCGAGCGCCGAGAAGACGTACCAGGACGACATCGTGCCGGCGTCGTCGTTGCCGGGGATGCCGCCGGGGGTGTCGGTCCAGAGCTGGTCCATCTCCGCGCGGACCGTCTCCTGCGTCTTGTACGGGGCTCCGAAGTAGTTGTACAGGTACGGCGCGTTGATGTCGGGTTCGTTGGTCGGGTCGTAGCGTGTGCCGTCCTTGGCCGAGAAGTCGAAGGCACCGTCCGGGGTGCGGAAGAAGGAGTCGAGCCGGGTCACCGCCGCGTCGTCGCCGCCCATGGCGCCGGCGAGTCCCGCGACGTCGGAGTACACCATCCATGTGTAGCGGGCGCTGGTTCCCTCGACGAATCCGCTGCCGGTGCCCGGGGTGAACGTGCCCGCCCAGGTGCCGTCGGACTTGCGGTCACGGATGTAGCCGCCCTGCGGTGTGGCGTTGGGATCGAAGACGTTGGTCCAGTTGCCGGAACGGGCGAGGAACGCCTTCTCGTTGGCGCGGTCGCCGATCTGGCCGGCCAGCGAGGAGATGCCGAAGTCGGCCGCCGCGTCCTCCAGCGTCTCGGCGGCGCCGCCCCAGCAGTGGCAGCCGTCGGCCGGGACGTAACCAAGATCCAGGTACTTGTCCAGGGCGGGGCGCTGGCCCACACACTCGACGTTGCAGCCCGCGCTGTCGGAGTCGTTCGCCGTCGGCACGGTCGCCGCGGTCACCAGTGACTTCAAGGCGCCCTTGACGTCGAAGTCATGGCCGCCGAAGGCGTAGATGCCGGCGAGCGCGGCGTCCGACGGGTCGCCGGACATCACGCTCGTCTTGCCGTTCTCGAGGAGCCAGCGGTCCCACTCGCCGTCACGCTGATTCGCATAGTTGAACAGGGACTGCGCGTAGTCGCTGCCGGCCTTCGGGTTCAGCAGTGTCATCAGCTGCACCTGGGCGCGGTACTGGTCCCAGCCGGAGAACGTGCCGTACTGCGCCTTCTGTCCCTTGGCCAGCTTGTGGGGCTTGCGGTCGGCGCCCAGGTAGCGGCCGTCGACGTCGCTGGTCAGGGTCGGCTCCAGCATCGAGTGATAGAGCGCGGTGTAGAAGGTGGAGCGCTGGGCGTCGCTGCCGCCACCCACCTCGATCTTGCTCAGCTCCTGCCTCCAGGCCGAGGCAGCCTGGGACTTGACGGAGCCGAAGGACTTGGCGGGCGGGTTCTCGGCACGGAGGTTGGCCTCCGCGTTCTGCGCACTGACGTAGGAGATGGCCACCTTCGCCTGGACCTCGGTGGTGCCGCTCGCGAACGTGACGTACGCGCCCGAGCCCTTGCCGGCCACCGGGTTGCCGGACGAGTTGAAGCCAGTGCCGCCCTGGGCCGAGGTGGAACCCGCCTGTACGGTTCCGTCGGTCCAGGTGCCGACCTTGGCGAACGGCTTGTCGAAGTGCGCCGTGAAGTACAGCGTGTAGAGGTCCTTGCGGTTGTTCGCGCTCTGCGGGCCGCAGAAGTTGCCCGCGCTGACCGAACCGGTGACGGTCCTGGTAGCGGCGTTCACCTGAACATCGGCGGCGGTGCTGCCGCTCTCGGAGTTGGACGTACGGAACAGCATGCTGGCGGGCTTGTCGGACGGGAAGCCGAAGCGGCCCGAGCCGGTACGGGCGGTGGCCGTCAGTTCGGCGGAAGCCCCGCTGTCCAGGCCCACCTTGTAGTAGCCGGCCGACGCGGTCTCATTGGCATGGGAGAAGGTGCTGGCGTACTTGGAGTCGGTGGTGTCGGCCGTGGGCGAGGAGTCGACATCGCCCACGTACGGCATGATCGGGATGTCACCGTTGGCTCCGGAGCATCCGACGCCGTTGAGATGCGTGAGGCTGAAGCCCCGGATCTTCGTCGCGTTGTACTGGTAACCGCCCGGAGCGGGTGTGGAGGTCTGACTGCCGCGGGAGTTCTGGGGGCTCCACGCCAGCATGCCGAACGGCTGAACGGCTCCGGGATAGGTGTTGCCCGCGTTGGACGAGCCGATCAGGGGGTTGACGTAGGAGACGGGATCCTTGACCTCGCCCCGGCCCGGCGTCGCCGAGGCGGGCGTCACGGTCAAGGCCACCGCCAGGGCTGCCATGGTGGCCGCCGCGACGGATCCGAGAGCTCGTCGTCTATGACGAGTCCGGCCCTCCACATGAGTCTGACGATCCAATGAGCCTGACACCGCTTCTGCCCTTCGTGTCTGATGGAAGGTCAGGACGCACCGCAAGCACGCACGTCCACTCTCCGTTCCGAACTGCTGCCGACAACGTTGTCAATGAACGCGAGGATGCTCCCCCCGTATTCGGGCGGTGTCAAGGGTGCCGAAATCCCGTGTTCAGTCCCGCCGTTGTCGAAGATCGCATCCGCCCTGGTGGGGGCTGGTGTGCCGGATGCGAAGACAGTCACGCGTGAAGCCGGGGCGGGCGGCCGGGCGGGGTCACCGGGGCGGCGACCGCGACTCGTGTCAGGTCGCACTCAGGGGGAGGGAGGTCGCGATGTCCGGGCACCCTGGGTGAGGTCCCTGGCACCGTGATGCCGCCAGGCCTCGTCGACGCGCCGACGAAGTCTGTCGCCGTTGTGACATGTCGCCGATGTGACTCGTGATGCCGATGACACTCCGGTCCATCAACTGATTCCTTTCGTACAGCGCGTGCTCACCGGCTGTACGAAGGGTGTACTTGTGATGCGTTGGCCCCGCCTGACGGCGGCGATATCAACAGGATTGATGGTGGCCGCCGGCGTCGTGCCGGCCGCCGCCGTGAACCGGACGGCGACCTTCGGAAATGCCGAACGTCCCACTGCGGAGCGAGGAGCGGCGTCCGCGACCGTGCAACTGGTCACCGGTGACCGGGTGACCGTGACGACGCTGCCGGGAGGGCGGCGCACCGCGTCGGTCCAGCCCGGACCGGGACGTGAACGCATCGTCTTCCGGACGCTCGAGGGCGACGACAAGGCACTGACCGTGCTGCCGTCCGACGCCGAACCTCTTGTTGCCGCCGGGACGTTGGACCGCCGGCTCTTCGATGTGACGGCTCTGATCGCCCAGGGCTACGACGAGGCCCACGGCGATGCGTTGCCGCTGATCGTCTTCTCCGGTCCGTCCCGTGCCGGGGCCAGGGTCACCGCACAGGCGGCGAGGACGGCCGAGGCCACGGCCGACCGTCTGGCGGCACTCAACGAGTCCTCGGCTCCCGCCCGCACCCTGAGCAGCATCGGCGCCCGCTCCCTGCGGGTCTCCGACGGCGACCTCGGCACCTTCTGGAAGACGGTCGGATCCGGGGCGGGTTCGGCCGCTGCCCGCGCCGCGGTGACTCCGCGCATCGCGCTGGACGGCAAGGTCAGGGCGGTGCTGGACCGCAGTACCGCGCAGATCAACGCGCCCGTCGCGTGGAAGGCGGGTTACGAGGGCCAGGGCGTCAAGGTGGCCGTGCTGGACACCGGAGTCGACGCGAACCACCCCGACCTGTCCGGACGGATCGCGGAGGCCAAGGACTTCTCCGACAGCGGCAACACGGTGGACCACTTCGGTCACGGCACGCATGTCGCCTCCATCGTGGGCGGTACCGGCGCCGCGTCCTCGGGTACCCGCCGCGGGGTCGCGCCCAAGGCGGACCTGCTGGTCGGCAAGGTACTGGGCGACGACGGCTACGGCTCGGAGTCCCAGGTCATCGACGGCATGGAGTGGGCGGCAGGGCAGCACGTCAAGGTCGTCAACATGAGCCTCGGCTCGGACGCGCCGACCGACGGCACCGACCCCATGAGCCAGGCGGTCAACACCTTGACCGCCGCCACCGACACACTGTTCGTCATCGCGGCGGGCAACGCGGGCGAGCAGGGTCAGTACACGATCGGCTCGCCCGGCGCCGCCGACGCCGCACTCACCGTCGGCGCCGTCGACCGGGACGACTCCCTCGCTCCCTTCTCCAGTCGCGGCCCGCGCCAGGGCGACAAGGCCGTCAAGCCGGATGTGACCGCACCGGGTGTGGGCATCGTCGCCGCGCGCGCCGCGGGCACGACCATGGGCGACCCGGTCGACGCCGACTACACCTCCGCCTCCGGCACGTCCATGGCGACACCGCACGTCGCGGGCGCCGCCGCGCTGCTGGCGCAGGAGCATCCGGGCTGGGGTGCCCAGCAGATCAAGGACGCGCTGATCAGCACCTCGCACACCGTGTCCGGCACCAAGGTGACCGACCAGGGCGGCGGCCGTATCGACCTGGCCACGGCCACCGGCCCGGTCACCGCGACGGGCACCCTGGCGCTCCCCGCGGTCCAGACCGCCGGGACGACCGGGCGGCAGCAGGCGGCCACCGTCCACTACGCCAACACCGGTGACAAGCCGCTCGAGTTGAGACTCGCGGTCGGCCTGGCCACCGGCGAAGGACGCGCCCTGCCCGCCGGGGTGGTCACCCTCGGCTCCGGGACCGTCAGTCTCGCCCCGGGCGCCGACGTCGACGTCCCGCTGAACACCGACCCCGCCCACGCCACCCGCGGCGACTACTACGGCTACGTCACCGCCACCGCAGCCGACGGCACCGTCCTCGCCCACACCACCGTCAGTCTCAACGTCCACGCCCCGAAGCACCGGCTGACCGTGGTGGCACGCGACCGTGACGGCAAGGTCATCGAGGGCGCGGCCCCGACGATCTGGGGCCAGGACGGTTTCGTGGAGTACTCCAGCCTTGAGCCCGCGGTCGCCGAGGTCCAGGAGGGCACGTACCAGGTCAGCTTCGGCACGCTGGACAACGCGGCCGACGGCCAGGAACTGCGCGAGGTCGTCAACCCCGAGGTCAAGATCACCAAGGACGCGACGGTGACCCTGAACGCGGCCGACACCACCCCCGTGCAGATCCGTACTCCCCGCCCCGCCGAGCAGCGCGGCATCCTCAGCTACCAGACGTACCGGAACATCGAGGGCAACGGTCTGACCCAGGGCGTGATGTTCTTCGACGTCGCCAAGCGGATCTACGTCAGCCCGACGGCCCCCGTCACCGACGGCACCTTCGAGTTCGCCTCCCGCTGGCAGATGACCGCGCCCCAGCTGCGGGCCGAGGTCCCCGGCACTTCGCTTGCGTTCACCCCGTACTACGTGCCCGCGTCCCCCGCTTTCGACGACAAGGGGGCGAAGCTGACCGCCGTCGACGCCGGCACCGGCACCGCGGCCGAGCTGAAGAAGGCCGGTGTGCGCGGCAAACTTGCCGTCGTCCGCTGGCACTTCACCGACGACCGGGCCCTTGCCCAGGCTGCCCGGGACGCCGGGGCGAAGGCACTGATGCTCGTCATGGAAGACGGCTTCTACCCATGGACACGCTGGTCCCCGAGCGGTGAGCGCATGGCGGTGCCCACCATGCGCGCCGGAGCGGTGGAGGGCTCGGCGCTGCTGAAGCGTGCGGCGCAGCGCGCCACCACGGTGAACTTCTCCGGCACGGTCCACAGCCCGTACCTCTACGACGTCATGCAGGTGTCGAAGGGCCGCATCCCCCAGCAACTGGTCCACACGGTCTCCGAGCGCGAGAGCGCCGTCGTCCGGGCCACCTACACCCGTACCGGGGCCGGCTCCTGGGCCAGCGAGCAGCGCTTCGGCTGGCGGCCCTACCAGGACACCGCCTGGAACCAGTACACCCGTGACGTGCCCACCGGGCAGGAACGCACCGAGTACGTCACCGGCGGTGACACGCTCTGGTACCAGACGGTGCACCACAACGTGGTCGACAACCCCGACTTCCCGCTGCTGGCGGGCATGCGGGACGCCCCCCACACCTACCGGGCCGGCCAACAGGCCACCGAGCGGTGGTTCGGAGGGCCCGTCCGCCCGTCGATTCCCCGGGGCGCGCCCTGGGCCTCGGTACGCAACGGCGACACCTTGTCGCTGTACGTCCCCGAGTTCACCGACGGCGCCGGCCACTGGGCCTTCGCGGAGAGCGGTGGCTTCGGCGGCATCGGCGCAGGTGCCGGTGTCAGGGAAGTCGCCCAGGACGACACCGCCCGGGCGGTGCTGTACCGCGACGGGAAGCAGATCACGGCCTCCGACGCCGGTGCGTGGGGCAATGTCGAGGTGCCCTCGGGCGACGCCGAGTACCGCCTGGACCTGACCACCGCCCGTGTCTCGGACGACTGGCGTTTCGGCACCGGGACCAGCACCTCGTGGACGTTCCGCTCCGACACCACGGCCGATCCGGAGAAGCTGCCGCTGCTCCAGGTCGACTACGCCGTACCGGTCGACGCCCAGAACGCCGTCGGCCCCGGCCGCAAGCACACCGTCGGCCTGACCGTCCGTACGCAGGACGGCATGGCGGCACCGCACGGTGTGAAGCTGAAGGTCGAGACGTCCTACGACGACGGCAGCAACTGGACCACCGCCCGCACCACCGGGAAGGGCGGCGGACGGTTCACCGCCACGGTGGAGCGGCCGTCGCTGCGGCACGGCGACGCCTACGTCACGCTGCGGGTCACGGCGACGGACGCCGCCGGCAACAGCGTCCGGCAGACCGTGGTGCGCGCGTACCTCCAGCGCGGCACGTCCTGAGCCGCCCGGGACGGTGACACCGACCGTCCCTGCCTGAAACGCGGCGGGTGCCGGGCCACTCGGCCCCCGCACCCGCCGCGCTGCGTACGGTGTCACCCGGGGGAGGCAACCGTGTTTCGCCCCGACGCCGTTGTGCCGGAATACGTGCTATTTCCCAGATCACTTCGCGATGTCCGACAGCACATTCCGAGTCGGAATCACTCGGCCGTTTCGCACATGTAAAAGCCTCGCGATTCGCCTGATTGTCAACGTGTGCACATGGGGGAGACGCGCACACTTCGGGCCTGCTCGGGGCCCAGGCAACCACCGCTCATATGGGGGCAGTTGGCGCGGAAGGTCGCAATGCCGGTCTGCCGCTCAAGGCCGGTCGAAGATACGCCTTACCCTCGGGCGGTTGGGAATTCAAGTACTTTACATCGGGCCTTCACGGGTGATCGGATTCGGTCGATCGTCGACTCTGGAGGCAATGTGGGACTCCCTTTTGCACGAAGATCCGCGGCGTCGGTTGCGGCGGCCCTTGTCGCCGCACTGATCACTCCGGCGACGGCCCACGGGGCCGTCGACCCGCCGCATTCCGCCGTCACTTCGGCCGGACACAGTGAGCCTCGGCCGGCACCGGTCAAGGTCACGTTGATCACCGGGGACGAGGTGACGGCGACTCAGGGGCCCGGCCGGGTCGGCCTCTCGGTGGACGCCGTCGAGCGTCCTCCGGGAGCCACGGGCTCGGTGCGCGTGGCTGTCGAGGACGGCGACACCTTTGTGTATCCCGACGAGGCCATGGCGTACCTCGCCGCGGGGCGCCTCGACAAGCAACTCTTCAACGTCACCCAGCTGGTGGCCCAGGGATACGACGATGCGCACGCCGGTGCGCTCCCTTTGATCGTCACCCGATCCGAAGGCTCCTCTGCCCTCAAGTCCGGCCTCTCGAAGGGCTCGTCCGACTCGCCGTCCGACAGCGCACTGCCGGGGGTGGAGACCTCGCAGGCCCTTCCGTCCGTTCGTGGGGAGGCCGTTCGCGCCCGCAGGTCGAAGGCCGCCGCCCTCTGGTCGGCCCTCACCGACGCCCAAGGGCAGGACTCCCAGCGGTCGACGGCACGCGCCGGTGCGGCCCCGGACGACGGGGACGCGCCGTCCTTCACCGCCGGTATCGACAAGATCTGGCTCGACGGCAAGGCCGAGGCGGCCTTGGCCGACACGACGGCGCAGATCGGCGCTCCCTCGGCCTGGTCAGCGGGGGGCACGGGCACGGGCGTACGGGTCGCGGTACTCGACTCCGGCGTGGACGCCACCCATCCGGACCTCGCCGGCCGCATCGTGGCGTCCCGGAGTTTCGTCCAGGGCGAGGACGTCGTGGACAGGAACGGCCATGGAACGCACACCGCTTCGACCGTCGCCGGGACGGGTGCCGCGTCCGGCGGCAAGGAGCGGGGAGTCGCCCCCGGCGCCGAGCTGCTGGTGGGCAAGGTCCTCGGCGACAGCGGATCGGGTCCGATATCGGGGATCATCGCGGGCATGGAGTGGGCGGCGCGGACCGAACACGCCAAGGTGATCAACATGAGCCTCGGCACACCGGCGTGGCACACCCAGGACGATCCGCTGAGCCAGGCGGTCAACCGGCTGAGTGCCGAGACGGGTGCGCTCTTCGTCATCGCCGCGGGCAACGCCGGCAACGGCCCGTACAACGTGAGCGCGCCGGGGACCGCGGACGCCGCCCTCACCGTCGGCGCGGTGGACGGGGCGGACCACCTCGCCGACTTCTCCAGCGCCGGGCCGCGCATGAACGACGACGCCCTCAAACCGGACCTGACCGCACCCGGCGTGGACGTGTCGGCGGCGCGTTCCCAGTACATGAACGACGGCGGCGAAGGCTACTACCGCTCGGACAGCGGTACTTCCATGGCGGCGCCTCATGTCGCGGGGGCGGCCGCTCTGCTGGCCCAGAAGCACCCGCAGTGGACCGGGCAACAGCTCAAGGACGCGCTGATGAGCACCAGTGCGCCGACGCCCGCCTACAGCCCCTATCAGGCGGGCACCGGGCGGGTGGACGTGGGCACCGCGTACCGGCAGGACGAGGTCATCGCCAGTGGATCGGTGGATGCCGGACTCGTCCCCTGGTCGCCCGACCGGAAGCCGAAGCCGGTCGAGCGGCGGATCACCTACACCAACACCACCGACCGCCCCATCACGGTGCAGCTTGCGGTGGACCGCGGTGACTCGCCCGCGGGAGCGTTCGCACTGGCCGCCGACCGCGTCACGGTGCCCGCGCGCGGGACGTCGACGGTCGGCATCGTGGCAGACCCGAGTGGGCTCGCGCCGGGGCAGTACGCCGCCCAGGTCACCGCGCGTTTCCCGGCCGGTGCCGTGCACACGGCCGTGGGGCTTTCCGTCGAGTCCGAGAAGCACGCCCTGACCGTCCATCTGAAGGACCGGGCCGGCAAGCCCGTCAGCGGCGAGGTCGAGATCACCGGTGCCGACGGGAGGACCACCGTCATGTGGGTCCCCGACGGCACGCTCACCAGCCGCTGGGCTCCCGGCTCCTACACGATCGTCTCCACGCTGGACGTGGAAGGCCGCCACGGCCCGCACTCCCTCGGATACGCGGTACTGACCGTGCCCGAACTCGACCTGAAGTCCGATCGGGACGTGGAACTCGACGCGTCGCGCATACGCCAGGTGAAGGTGGAGACCCCCGAGCCCACGTCCGTCACCACCAGCAGGATCGACTTGTTCCGCTCCTTCACCTCGAGCGAGCCGACGCCCGGCGACGGGCAGGCCCTGCACGAGGTCCTGATGCCCTCCGCCGCCTACGACAGCCTGTGGGCACTGCCGACCAAGGACAAGGTGAGGAAGGGCAGCTTCGTCTTCACCACCCGGATCCGGGCCGAGCAGACTCCGTTGAGGATCGCCTACGGTGGGCGCAGCCTCGACGACACGCTCCTGGTGCAGCCGGGGTCCGCGCAGTTCCGGAACGGCACCAGGCATGTGGACGCCGTCTTCGCCGGAAGCGGCACGCCCGCCGACTACGCAGGACTGTCCGCCCGCGGCAAGGCCGCGGTCGTCCGCAGCAGCGCCGCCGTCGCCCCGACGGACCAGGCGGCCGCGGCGCGCACCGCGGGGGCGGCGATGCTCCTGGTGGTCAACGACGGCGACGGACGCAAGAGTGACTGGTACGGCGACCCGGACGGCAGGACGACCGGGCGGATCCCGGTCGCCTCGCTCACCGTGGACGACGGCGAAGACCTGATCACCAGGATCAAGGCCGCGGGCAGGAGCGGGACAAGGCTGGCAGTCGAAGCCCATCCCGCGCCGAAGTACCTGTACGACCTGGCCGACTACCACCAGGGAGGGGTGCCGGACGACCCCTCCGCGGCAACCGACCCGGGCAGCCTCGCGCGCATCGAGAACGACTTCACCCCGCCCGCCGGCAAACAGGTCATGGAAAGCCGGGAGGACAGCCCGTCGTACGAATACTGGCCGGCCGCCTACCCCTATGCCGGGTTCGGGATGACACGCGTCCCGCCCTTCCCGAGGGAGCCGGCCGCGCCGGGCCACCGTACCGACTGGGTCTCCGCCGGCAACGGCGTCAAGTGGCAGCAATACGCGAGCATCGACGGCTGGTCGACGTTCACCGACATCGCGAGCTACCGGCCGCGCAGCGTGCAGAACGAACGCTGGTTCGGCCCCATCACACGGCCGCGCATGGTCAGCTTCGAGGTCCCGCACCGCGTGGGCGACGCCATGGGCGGAATGATCGCGGGATTCGGCGACGGAGGCGCCGCCCACAGCGGCGACACCGGCCTGATGTCGCGGAGCTTCTCGCTGTATCAGGGGGACAGGCTGCTGATGCAGAACGGGCCGCGGCCCGATTTCGGGGTGGGCGGCCTGGCACCGCAGCGACTCACGTACCGGCTCGTCGCCGACACCAAGGGCAACGCCGACCTCACCCCCTACTCCACCGCCACGCACACGGAGTGGAGTTTCGCCTCCGGCAACGCCGACGACCAGGCCATCCCGCTGGTCCAACTCGACTACGGGGCGGATCTGGACCTCGCAGGCCGGGCGAAGCGCACCTCGGCCTTCTCGGTCGAACCGGTGGTCGTCGGCAGTGGCGCCCCACAGGACGCGGTCACCTCGCTGGAGCTGGAGGTCTCCTACGACGACGGGGCGACCTGGCGGCGGCAGGGCCTGAAGGAGAAGAAGGGCTCCTGGCAGGCGCTCCTGAAGGCACCTTCCCGGGCCGACTACGTGTCCATCCGGGTCACCGCCGAGCAGCGCAACGGAGGTGGGGTCACACAGACCGTCACCCGGGCCTTCGGCCTCGAATGACCCCGTGAAGCGGATGGGCCGGTCCACGAGGACCGGCCCATCCCTTGTGCCCGGTTCGCACCGGGTGCCCGCCGGCGGCACTGCTCCGCGTGCCGTCGGCGGGGTCCTCCCGGCGCTTTTCCCGCTACTTGCGCTTCAGGGTGAAGTTGCTGGTGACCGTCGCTCCCTTCGTGAGCTTCACCGTCGTCACGGTCGGCTGGTAGCCGTCCTTGGCGACGATGACGGTGAGGGGGTTGTTGCGGACGTCGAGCCACAGGGCGTACGTGCCGTCGGACGCCGTGGTGAGTGTGTACGTCGAGGCCCAGCTGTCGATCTGCACGGTCGCCCCGGCCAGCGGCGCGGTGCCGCCGGCGGCCGTGGCCCCGAGGACGGTACCGGTGATCTTGCCCCAGGTCTTGGGCGGGTTGACGTGCAGACCGACTGTGACGCGCGGCACCGAGTACGGCGTGTCGGTGCCCACGGTCAGGTCGGCGGTGTAGTCACCGGGCTGGGTCACCTCGGGAACCGAGGCGTCCAGGGAGACGGTGACGGTCGTGCTCGCACCGGGCTGCAGGGTGAGCTGCTGCGTGTTCTCGTTCAGCCAGGTGACATCGCCCGACCCGGTCTGGTCGTAGCCGGGCAGCACCTCGACCGTTGCGGTCGGGGTGCTGGGCGCGTTGCCGCCGCCGACCTTGTAGAAACCGGGAGCGCCGCCGCCGCGGTAGGTGGCGACGTTGGGGTTGGGAAGCGCGCTCCAGGTGCCGGCCTGCGGGTCGAAGGCCTGGCTGCGGTTGGTCAGCGCGTTGTTGCTGACACCCCCGGCCAGCAGCAGTCGGCCGTTGGCCGCGGTGTAGGCCGAACCCCACTGCGTGTCCGGCATGTCCGCGAGCTGCGACCAGCTGTCCGCCCCCGGGTCGTAGACGTAGGTGTGGGCCACGTCGCTGTTGTTCGACCCCAGGCCGCCCGCGCAGTACAGGAGGCCGTCGACGGCGCCGCACGCCTCCCACGAGATCGGCTCGGGATAGGCGGCGATCATGGACCAGCTGTCGGACTCGGGGTCGTAGACGCTGGCGTCCGTGGTGCCACAGGTCGTGGCGCCGCATCCGCCGATCATGTAGAGCTTGTCGTCCAGGACGGCGGTGCCGGAGCCGGCGTACGGCTTGGGCGCGGACGCGCCGGTGGTCCAGCTGTCCGCACTCGGGTCGTAGATCTCCAGCTTCGCGTCCGGTGCACCGGACGGGCCCCAGCCACCGGCGGCGTAGAACTTGCCGTCGATGAAGCCGTGGGCGGGATCCTCGCGGGTGTCGGACGCGCTCGCCAGCTTGGTCCAGCTGCCGGCGACCGGATCGAGGACGTACATGTCCTTGCTGTCGGCCGACCCGGTGAACCCGAAGGCCGAGTAGACCTTGCCGTCCTGGGTGCTGACAGCGTTGTCCATGATGGCCCCCGGGAAGTCCGGGGCCGCCTGCCAGGGGCCGTCGGCCGGAGCGGCGGACGGCTTGGCCGTGCTGCCCCCGCCATGGGCCTTGCTGGACAGTGCGTTGTAGTCGCCCTTGACGGTCTGCAGCGCGGCGCCCTTGCCCTGCTGGGTGAAGCCGCCGGACTGCTCGCCGAGCTTGACCGTGGCCGGTGCCCCGCCGGTGTTCTTCACGGTCAGGTTCTGCGTCTTGGACCCGCCCCAGGCGACGGTGGCGGCGACGGAACCGGGAGTGACGGTGATCTTCCCGGCCTTGAGCTTGTAGTTGGCCGAGACCGTGCTGTCGGCGCCGACCTTCACCGTCTTGGTCAGCGAGGTGTACTTGGACTTGGCGGCGGTGAAGGCGTGGCTGCCGAAGGTGGTGGAGAACAGCGAGTAGAAGCCGTCGGCGAGGTTCGGGTCGTCGGGGGTGGCCACGGTGCTCGCCTGCTCGGCGGGCTTGTCCTGACTGGTGACCGTGGCACCGACCACGCCCGAATTGGTGTTGGCGTCGGCCACGTTGCCGACCACCAGGGCGCCCGGGGTGGGCGTGACCATGCGGTCGCCGACGAAGACGTCGTCGACGGACCACCACCAGCCGAAGTGCGAGGTGAAGTGGAAGCGCAACTGAACCTCGGACTTGCCGGCGAAGTCGTCGAGGGGGACGGTGATCCGCTGGCCGGGCATGATGGACGCTCCCGCGGACCAGACCTTGGTCCAGGTGGCGCCGCCGTCGGCGGTCGCGTCGACCTCCGCGGTCTGGTTGGTGAACTGCTGGTACTGGGTGTTGAACGCCAGCTCCGGGTTGTCCTTGCCGCTGAAGTCGTAGACCGGGGTCAGCAGCGAGGTGTCCTGGGTGGCCGCACCGCCGAAGTGGTCGCTGTCGACGACCGCGAACGCCCCCTCACCGCCGGTGCCGTTGCCCCGGTTGCCGGGGTCGTCGAACTCCCAGCCGCCGGTCGTTCCGTCGGCGTTGACCACGTGCCAGCCTTCCGGTGGCGCGTCGGTGGCGTCGAAGGGCTCGGTGCTGCCGGTCTCGTGGACCTGGTACCCGGGTGTGCTGGTCGCCCATGAGTCGACGGGGACCGAGAACTGCACGGTCTCGTCGGAGTCGCCGACGTCGACCTTCTTGGTGACGGCCCGGTAGCCGGTGGTGCTCGTCGCGACGTGCAGGGTGTACGTGTGCCCCTCGGGCAGGTCGAGGCTGTAGGCGCCGGTGGCCGGGTCGGTCCACACCGATCCCGGGACCCCGTCCGCGGTGATCTTGGCGTAGAGCGGCCAGCCGTGGCCGGAGCCGTCGACGACCTTGCCGGCGACGGTGTGACTCGGTACGGGGGTGAGGGAGAAGCTCTTGGTCAATGTGGCACCGTCGTCGACCACGACCTTGTCGGCCGAACCGTTGGCGTAGCCGAACGCTTCGACGGTGACGTCGTAGGTGCCGGTGGGCACCGTCAGGGAGTAGGCGCCCGAGGCGTCGGTGTGGGCGACGTTGGTGCCCGCGCTGACGGTGGCTCCGCCGACCGGCTTGCCGGTGGCGCTGTCGGTCACGCTGCCGGAGATCACGCCGTGCGGGCCGCTGCGGAACGCGGACAGACCGGCGGGGGTGCCGAGGCCGGTCGGACCATCGTAGCCGTCGGTGCCGTTGCACAGGTACGACGGGGAGCAACTGCCGTTGCTGCCGGTGGTGATGTCGTTGATCCCGGAACCCGTCGCATAGGGGTAGGAGTTCGGGTAGGTACCGGCGACCGGTGTGCCGGCGTCGGCGTACACCGACGCGATGATGGGCGCGGAGACGCTGGTGCCGCCGTACACCGCCCAGCCGCTGTTGCCGTAGGTCTGGTAGACCGCCACGTCCTCGGCGACCGCGGAGACGTCGGCGAGCGCACGGTTGTCACAGCCGGTGTCGTGCTGGAACGCGGGCTTGGGCTCGTACAGCGAGCAGCCGGAGCCGGCGAGGTTCCAGGCGGACTCGGACCAGCCGCGCGACGTGGACGGGGCACGGGTCAGCGTGGTGCCGCCGACCGCGGTCACGTACTGCGAGGCCGCCGGGTAGCCGACGCCGTAGCCGTAGTCGCCCGTGGACGCGGTGATCGCGACACCCGGGTGGTTGTAGTGGGCGTCCAGCGTCGTGGTCTCGGACGGGTCCTCACCGCCCCCGCCGCGATAGTCGGAGCCGTACGAGTTGGAGACGAACTTCGCACCGAGTGCGACCGCCTCGTCGACGGCCGAGGACAGGTTCTCGAAGCTGTTGTCGTCGGCCTCGACCAGCAGGATGTGCGCGTTGGGCGCGACCGCGGAGACCATGTCGAGGTCGAGCGAGATCTCGCCTGCCCAGCCCGCATCGGGGGTGGGGTAGTCGGACCCGCCGCGCTGATCGACCTTGCTGAAGCAGCCGTTGGCCGTGGTGCAGGCCGGCAGCCCGTACTGCTCGCGGTAGACGGCCAGGTCCGCCTCGGCGTTGGGGTCGTCGAAGGCGTCCACGATGGCGACGGTCTGCCCGGCGCCACCGTCTGTGGGCAGGTTGTACGCGCTCTGCAGATCGGCGGCACCGTACCCGTTCGGGGTGTCGTCGGCCCGCACCACGCCCTTGACCGACTTCACGTCGGTGCGGCGCAGGGCGAAGCAGGAGAAGTGGCCGTGCTTCGGAACGGCGCAGGCCGGCTCGAAGAGCGGGTGTGCGTCCTTGGCCGAGGCGCTGGAGACGGAGACGGCCGCGGATCCGGCGGCCGACGCCGGTGCCTGCAGGCCGAGTACCGCCATGGCGGCGGCGCCCAGGACGGCCAGGCCGGTGGATATCGTTCGTCTGATCGGGGTTCTGGCTCTCGGTAATGTGCGCAACGTGTGACTCCCATGCGTGCTTGCTGGGGTCGACCCGTACACAGTTCTCGGGCGACGGTGAATGAGCATTCACCGGGGGCCAATTAGCGAGACCGCTACTTCGTGTGTCAATCAGTAGCCCTCCGTGACCGGAGTGACTGACCGTCAGTGCAGAGGCACCGTTCCTTCGCCTCCGACGCGTGATTCATAGGCGTTTCACCCGGAATGCATGACTCCAGGTGTTCGCTGAGCGGACGCAGGGCCGCCATAACGGGCGCCCGTTCACCGATATGTGTCGAGGGCGTGAACACGACACGGCGCCAAACCGCCAAGTTCCCGCATTGACCGGCCGAGGGGCCCGGTTGGACTTTTGTGCTGGTCAACACACCTCCTCTCCACATCCGGTGACCGCGCGGTCGTCATCGGACGTCCGAGTGCCGAACGATGCCGGGCCGCCCGCCCCCATCACCCTCTGGGAGTTCTCCTTGCTGCACAGATCGCTCGCCGGGCCAGGTCGGCGCAGACCGAAACGCCGCGGCTCCGCCGTGGCCGCGGTGGCCGCCGCCGTCCTCGCCGTCCTGGTGGCACTGCTGCCCCAACAGGCCCTCGCTGCGCCCTCCTCGGCGGCAACCGCCGTCTCCGCCGAGCCCGCCTGCGGCACACCAAAGCCCGGCTCCTTCACGTGTTTCGCCCTGCGCCGCACCGACATCCGCGGCACGCTCGGCCTGCGCCGCGACACGGCCGGCCAGGCGGCGCCCGACGGCTACTCCCCGGCCGACCTGCGGGAGGCCTACGGGCTGCCGGCCGATGGCGGTGCCGGAGCGACGATCGCCGTCGTCGACGCCTACGACGACCCGGACGCCGAGACCGACCTCGCCGTCTACCGCCGGCAGTACGGGCTGCCCGCCTGCACCTCCGACAACGGCTGCTTCCGCAAGGTGGACGAGCGCGGCGGCACCGCGTTCCCGGCCGCCGACGACGGCTGGGCCGGGGAGATCTCCCTCGACCTCGACATGGTCTCCGCGATCGCCCCGCAGGCGCACATCCTGCTCGTCGAGGCGGACAGCGCGTCCTCCGACGACCTGGGCACGGCCGAGAACACCGCGGTCTCCCTGGGCGCGCGCTACGTCTCCAACTCCTGGGGCGGCTACAGCGACGACAGCGCCCAACTCGCCTATGACGAGGCGTACTTCAACCACCCGGGAGTCGCCGTCGTCTTCAGCTCGGGTGACGACGGCTACGGTGTCAGCTACCCGGCCTCCTCGCCGTACGTGACCGCGGTGGGCGGCACCTCGCTGGTGCGCGACGGCAGCGCGCGCGGCTGGGGCGAGTCGGTGTGGAACGCCACCACCGTCGACGGCGACGGCGGGCAGCACTGGGGTGCGCCCGGCTCCGGTTGTTCGGAGGTCGAGCCCAAGCCCGCCTTCCAGTCGGCGGTCGACTGCGCGGGCCGCTCGGTCGCGGACGTCAGCGCCGTCGCGGACCCGGCCACCGGTGTGGCGGTCTACAACTCCTTCTCCGACGGCGGCTGGAACGTCTACGGCGGCACCAGCGCCTCCGCACCGATCATCGCCGGCGTGTACGCCCAGGCCGGCACCCCCGTCTCCGGCACCTACCCGGCCGCCTACCCGTACCAGGCGCCCGGCGCTCTCCACGACGTGACCCGGGGCGACGACGCCAGCTGCGCGGACAGCTCGGTGTGCGGTCACGGTACGACACCCGACTGCACCCCCGCCTTCACCTGCGCCGCGCAGCCCGGGTACGACGGACCGAGCGGGCTGGGCACACCGGACGGCACCACCGCCTTCCGGCCGGGTCCGCACGGCACCGTCTCCGGCTCGGTCACCGACGCGAGCACCGGCCGACCGGTCACCGGCGCCACGGTCGCACTCGGCGACCACCGGGCGACCACCGACGACCAGGGCGGGTACCGGCTGGACGTGCCCGCCGGTTCGTATCCGCTGACGGTCAGCGCGTTCGGCTACAAGGACGCCGACCTCGGCACGGTGCACGTGGACGACGGCGCCACGCTGACCGAGAGCGCGGCGCTGACCGCGGTGCCCTCGCAGACCCTGTCCGGAACCGTCCGGGACGGCGGGCAGCACGGCTGGGGCGTCTACGCCCGCCTCACGATCGACGGTGTGCCCGGCGCGTTCTTCACCGACCCGGCCAGCGGCCGGTACTCGGTGCGGGTGCCCGACAACCGGACCTACACGCTGCACGCCACGGCGCTCTATCCCGGCTACCGGCCGGCCGACACCACCGTCACGGTGGGCTCCGCCGCGCGGACCGCCGATCTCACGCTGCCGCTGAACACCACGGGAGCCCTGCCGCCGGGCTACGCGATGACCTATCACGGTGGTGAGGCGCAGTCCTTCCCGACCACGTCCTCACCCGACGGATGGACGGTCCGCAACAACACCGCGGCGGGCGGCTGGCAGTTCGACGACCCGCTCAACCGGGGGAACCAGACCGGCGGCACCGGCCGGTTCGCCGAGGTGGACGACTTCGCCCTGGGCTGGGCCCCCGCCGACACCGAACTCCTCAGCCCCAGCTACGACTTCAGTGCCGAGCGGGCCCCCGAGCTGCAGTTCGACACGGCGTTGCCCTCGCTGTACCGACTGGGCGACCTGACCGCCGACGTGGACGCGAGCACCGATGGCGGCGCGACCTGGACCACGCTGTGGCACCACACCGACATCGTTCCCGGACCCGCCCACCAGACGGTGCCCCTGACCGGGTACGCGGGCAAGAAGTCCGTGCGCATCAGGTTCCATTTCACGGGATCCCTCACCGGCATCTGGCAGATCGACGACGTGACCGTGGGCACCCCGACCCTGGTCACCCGGTCCGGCGGTCTGCTGGTCGGACGGATCGGCGACGCCAACACCGGCCACGGCGTGCTCGGCGCGACCGTCGCCGGCGCGGCGGTGCCCGCCGACAGCGGCCGCATGGTGGCCTCGCCCGGCGATCCGGCGCAGAGCGAGGGCCTGTACTGGCTGTTCTCCTCGCGCACGGGCAGCCAGAAATTCACCGCGGGCCTGCCCGGCTTCGGCTACCCGCCGGTGACCGACACGGTCAGGGTGCGGCCGGACTCCGTCACCGCGGCGGACTTCGCACTGCACCCGGCCCAACTGCGCTACGACGTCTCGGCGGTGGCGGCCGAGGTGCCGTGGGGCGACAGCAGGACCGTCAACGTGACGGTCCGCAACACCGGCGGTTCTGCCGCCACCGTCTCGCTCGGCGAGCAGCGTCTCGGCGGGACCCCGGTGACATCGGCCGGCACCCCGGCCCGGCACGCCAAGGCCGCACTCACCCCGAACTCCGTGCTGCGCACCGCGGCCGCGACGGCCTCCGACCCCGGCTCCCCGGCCGGTCAGGCATGGTCCGCGCTGACCGATCTGCCGACCGGTGCCTTCGGAGGAATAGCCGCGGTCGACGGCGGCACCTTGTACGCCGGCCTCGGGGAGGCACCGGGCGGCCAGTGGAGCGGTGACTTCCACGCCTACGATCCGGGCACCGCGAGCTGGCGCACGCTCACCGCCCCGGCCACCAAGCGGCTCGGAGCGGCGTACGGCTTCATCCGCGGCAAGCTGTACGTCACCGGCGGCCGCGACGCCTCGGGCGCGCCCATCGCGGGCGGCGAGGTCTACGATCCGGCCACCGACTCGTGGTCGCAGATCGCCGACGCGCCCAAGGCGTACGGCGCCGCCGGTTCGGTGGTGCTCGGCGACCGGCTGTATGTGATCGGCGGCTGCGACCGGATCAACTGCGGCGTCAACGACGTCCAGGTCTACGACCCGGCGACCGACACCTGGTCGGCCGGTGCGCCCTATCCGGAGCCGATCTCGTATCCCGTGTGCGGCGCCGCGGACGGCGTGGCCTACTGCGCGGGTGGCGCCTATGAGCCCGACGGCCGCGCCCCGCAGGACACCGACCACACGTATGCCCTGGATCCGGCGACCGGAGCCTGGCACCGAGTGGCCGACGCTCCGGCCGACGTCTGGGGGGCCACCGGGACGGCGGCCGACGGCGAACTGCTGGTCGCCGGGGGCTTCCAGGTGAGCGCAGGCGCGCTGACCAACGAGGCGCACGCCTACGACCCGGCCACGGACACATGGTCGGCGCTGCCCAATCTGGCCGAGCCGGTGCTGGGCGCACAGTCGGCACCCGGCTGGTTCGCGGTCGGCGGCATGAACGCCTACAGCGTGCCGCAGTCGGCCGTGCACGAACTGCCGGGCTGGAACCGGGCGCACGGCGATGTGCCGTGGCTCGCGGAGTCCGCGGGGAAGCTGACGGTCAAGGCGCACGGGTCGGCGAAGGTGCGGCTGACCCTGGACGCGGGGGCGATGACCGCCGCTGACGACGGCGGTCATCGGGCCGCGCTCGTCGTCGACAGCGACACCCCGTACGGCGCGGTGTCGCTGCCGGTCACCATGACGGTGGTGCCGCCCGCGGGCTGGGGCCGGCTGACCGGGACCGTGACGGGTACGAAGGCCGACGGCTCCTCGGCGCCGCTGGCCGGGGCCACGGTCGACATCGACGCCCCGAACGGCGGTCTGACCGTGGCCACGGGCCTGGACGGCACGTACTCCGTGTGGCTGCCGGCCAAGGGCGGCCCGGTGGGTGTGATCGTGTCGGCCGACGGCTACCGGCCCGCGACCCGATCGGTCCGGCTGGTGAAGGAGGGTGCGGTCACGGCGGACTTCCGGCTGCAGGAGAGGTGAGACGGGGCCGGCCGGGGTGTACCCGGCCGGCCGGCCCGATCGGCCCACGGCCCGGGGTGCGCGTTCCGCACCACCGGGCCGTGGCCGTCCCGCGCACCGGGGTTCACGTGCCGGCGAGCCCGGGTTCGCCGCTCACCGCCAGGCCGGCGGACCGCCCTTCGGGTTCAGGCCGCCACCAGCCGCGGCTGGCGGCGAGCACACCCGCCTGGAACCTGCTCGCCGCCCCGAGCCGGCCGAGCAGCGCCTGCACGCGGCGCTGCACCGTGCGGTAGCCGATCCCCAGCTGGCGGGCGATAGCCTCGTCCGACATTCCCATGGCCAGCAGCGAGATGATCCGCCGCTCCTCGTCGTTGATGAACTCGTCCGGGCCGATGGACGCGGTCTCTCCGGGCATGTAGGGCTGGGCCTGCTCCCACAACGACTCGAAGAGGGTGGACAGCGCGTCCAGCAGGGCCGAGGGATGGACCAGAATGCACGCGTCCAGGATCTGCGGGGTGGCCAGCAGCGGGATCAGGGCCGCCTGGTCGTCGGCGATGATCAGCTTCATCGGGGCCTCGGGCAGGAACCGCACCTCCTCGCCGGCCGCGATGTCGACCTCCACCCGTGCCACGGAACCGGGCATGCTGAGGGTGTCACGGGCATGGATGAAGCGGCTGCGCACATTGCGTCCCGCGATGGCGGTGGCGGAGTTGACGCGTTCGCCGTCGCTCGCCTGAGCGTAGGGAGGGGCGTCGATGCCGCGGATCTCCCGCTCGGCACGGTTGAACAACTGCTGTCCGCAGCGGGCGACACCGTCGCGGCCGGTGACGACCTCGATCAGTGCGGTCGAGTCGCGGCTGCGGCGGGCCTCGTGGTGCCGCTCGGTGAGTTGCTCGCTCAGCGCGCGTACCCGGTGGATGTCCCGCTCACGAGCCAGCAGGAGGACTTCCAGGGCGTGTTCGGGCGGTAGCGCCGTGTATGAGGGCGGGTTGCCCGGCAGCCGGGATATCAGGCCGCCGTCCTCCAGTCGCACCAGGGCGGCGTCGGCCACGTCGAGCTCGATTCCGGTTCGGCGGCACAACTCCTCGACGGACAGCGGCGGGTTGTCGACCAGGATGAAATACAGTGCCTCGGCAGGCTGGTCCAGCCCGAGAACTTCCAGCATGGTCACCTCCGACCACAAAGTAGCCCGCGGCACCTGGGTGATTGAACCACTGACGATCATTGGTCACATTGTTGGAACATCCGATGTTCCGGTGGCGCGCCTCATCTGTCGGGGTGAAGTTGGCGGATAAGGGGCGGACGCGACCGAAACACCTCCGACCACTGACGAGTGGCGACGACACCGTGGGATTGCAGCGAGGGACGCCGGGCGGCCCTGTGCGTTGAGCACGCGGAAGTGTCGGTGCCGGCGGCCCCTCGGGCTCGCGAGTGAGTGCCGGGCCCTTCGGTGGCTGGGGTGGGTGAACTGAGCCAGTGGACAAGGGCGTTGTTGTTCCCGCCTTGAGACGCGGGCGGGAGTCCTCCCGCCCTTGCCGGCGGTCTCAGTGGTCGTCGGTGCGCGCCAGGAAGTCGGTGACCTGTCGGCCGACCGCCTCCCGGACCGGTGGGCGCAGCGCACTCATGTCCGCACCCTCCAGAGTGTGCAGAGCCTGTTCGGCGTCGGCCGTGTGCGCGGTGCTCCCGCTGAACACCTCGTAGCCGTCGCGGACGGCGACACGGAGGAGCCTTCCGCTCTCGCTGTCGGCGTGCACTGCGGTCGCGACGACCAGGGGAGGTGGCCCGCCCGCCTCACCGGACTGCTTGTGGAAGGAACTGGCGATCGGTGTACGCCACTTCAGACCGAGGAGCAGCAGACGCTTGGCCACGACCTCGTCCAGGTCCGTCTCATGGACAGCGTCTGCCCCCAGTGTGACGGCCCTGGCGTCCAGGACGAGCGCGGCGGGCAGAAGGCAGCGCAGTGTGCTGCCCACGATGTTGCCGCCGACGGTGGCCGTGCGGCGCACGGCTCCGGTACCGACACTGGCGGCCGCCTGCCGCAGTGCCTCCGGCACACGCTCGTCGATCTGATGCAGTACCACGGCCGAACCCAGCGCGGTGGCTTCGATCGCATTGGCCTGCGGCAGATTGCGCAGGGACATGGCCTGCTGGGGAAAGCCGTCCCGCTGCCAGGTGGCCCACACGAGTGTCGCCCCACCGACGGGCACCGCTCCCTGGGCCATGCACTCTTGCGCTTCGGGCAGGGACGTGGGCAGGTGCAGCAGCACGGCAGTCGACCTTTCCTGGAGGGTGGCCGGTCGGGGGCCACCGCATGATCGCCGACAGTGGGCATTCTTCAGCCGGATGCGGGAGCATGTACAGGGGGCAATCAGGCACTTCGCGCGCCCTCGGCGACTCGAGCGATCGCGGGCGCGCGGGGAACTCGCAGGCGTGCGCCGGGTGGAGGCGTTACGTCGACCGTCCGCACGCCCCACCGCCGAGGCCCGGGCTACGGCCCATCTTCCTTCCCGACGGCTTCGCCGGGCAGAAGGTCCTGCGCCGCGGGTCCGTGAGAACGGAACGGTAGCGGCGCAGGACTCAGGTCACCGAGGTGTCACTTGACGTCTACGTAGTCGCCGGCGGCCGAGACGGCCGGGGTGGTCGACGTACCCGCGAAGGAGTAGCGCCAGTAGCCGTCCGTCGTCGCCTTGTAGGTCGTCCTGAGGTTGCCGTGGCTGTCGGTGGTGAGGGTCTTGAGAGTCGTGTAGGTGCTGCTCCCCTTCTTGCGGAACTGCAGCTTGACCTTCTGGCCCGTGTACCCGGCGTACTTGTGGGCCTCCCAGTTCGCGCGGGTCAGGGAGCCCGTGATGGTGAGCGTCCTGCCCTTCTTGACCGGCTCGGGCGCGGCGTTCACCGTGAGCCTGGACAGGCGCTGGACGGCGGGGGAGCGCTGCCCCGTCAGGCTCGCCGCGCCGATCTTGCTGATGTCGGAGGGCTTGCCGGGGTTCTGGCCGTTGTACGCGACGGCCCAGGCCACCGAGTGCCAGCTCGTTCCGGCGTCGGAGTTGGCCAGATCGTACTTCGGGTAGACGTCGACGGTCCCCTTGCAGGTCTCCACCGTGACTACCTTCTCGGGTGAGGACATGGAGGAGGTCACGGAGCACGTCGCCGGCCGGTCGCCGTAGAGGTCGGCCGACGGTGCGGCGACGGAGCCGTGGTACAGGTCGAGACCGACGACGAAGTCCGAAGCGGAGATGTCGACGTTCGTCGCGGTGAGGGTGAAGCTGTAGGGGACGTGCACGATGGCGCTGGTGCCCACGGTCACGGCGGACTTGCCACCGGCGACCTTCACGTTGGAGAAGGTCACCGCCAGCGGGTACGGCGTCTTGGCCGTGGCGGCTGCCGCCGTGAAGGCGGACTTCCCCGTTGCCGGGGTGTTGTGGCCGGCGAGCTGCCAGGGGCGCGTGCCACCGGGGGTACCGGCGGCCTGGGCAGCCGGCATGGCGGCGCCGGTCAGTGCGGCGACGCCGCAGACGACGGCGACAGCCGCCGTAGCGCGAATACGCATGCGTTCTCCGTTGGAGAAGCGCCGGGACCCGGACGACCCGGGTTCCGGCGCACAGAAAGGGAATGCCGACCGGGAGGGTCGGCGTGTGACATGGGCTCAGACCGCGTCGATGGAACGATGGTTGTACTCCCGGCGAATTTTTTGTGCACCTTTTCGTGAGGCCTGGCGCGGCTGGTTGTCATGGGTCACTCGATGCCCCGCCCGGTGGGTTCGCCGAGCGGCGACTTGAGACGGCGGCGCGATCCGTACCGTCGCGGGCACATACGCCTCCCGGCCTCGACAAGGCACCCGCGGCGCCCGTTCCTGAGCCGGAGCCGATCGCCTGCACGGAGGGCAGTGCAACGGCTCCGTGTCGGGCATCGATGCCGGAGATGCGCTGCTCGGACCGTCGTGGGTTGGGACCGCGGATCCGTGTGGTGACAGGGCCGGCCCGGGTGATCGGTCGCGCGGCGGATGTCTCGCGACATGAGGCAGCCGTCCTGGCGGGTCGTGCCGCACACGGGCCGGCCGTCCGGCCGGATGCGGGAGCGGCGTGCCTCCGGGCGCCCGGCGCGGTGGTCGTCCCTGGCCGCCCTCGGTCCCCTCCCTGCGGAATGGGTGTCCATAAACCGTCTCACGATGTGTACACCCGTTTGACATTAGATTCACTTATAGAAGATAAAGGACATGCTTTGGCCACTCTTTCGCGCTGCGTGACGTTCGCGGCGTGCGGCCGCCGATCCCTCCAAGCGAATGAGTCCGACCGTGTCCCACCTCACCAGCGACGGCCCCGACGGCGGCTCCGTCGGCCTGTGGCACGCATGGCGTGCCGAGCGCCATCGCTCGCTCACGTCGCCGACCGGGAATCTCGCCCTGGTCGAGACCCGCTGGCTCCCCGCCGGTGAACGTCCCGACGTGGAGGGGGCCCGCGTCGGCCAACCGGACACTGTGACGGTCACCACACTCCAGCGGACCGACCTCGTCACCGGTGAGCCCGAGCACGGCCTGCGTCTGTGGGACGCCGAGTCACCCGCCATCCACCACTTCGACCGGGTCGACGCATTCCCGCACGACCCGGCCTGGCTGATCGAGGCGACCTACACCCCCGTGCCCGGTGCTCGCCGGGTCGCCTTCGAGCATCTGCGGGACAACGGCGGCACCCGGGAACTCGTCGTCCCCGGCGACATCACCCTCGCCGTCGACGGCCGCGACTACACCCTCAGCGCCTTCGACGACGACGGCACCCTCCTGCTCGTCTTCGGTGATCCCACCAACGGCGTCAGCACCTACGGGGCCGGGCGCTTCCTCTTCGTGCAGCGCACGCAGGACGAGCACCGCGTCCTGCTCGATTTCAACCGCGCCTTCGTGCCGCCCTGCGGTTTCTCCGATCAGTACAACTGTCCGATGCCGCCGCGGCAGAACCGCTTCCACCTGCCCATCGAGGCCGGCGAGAAGCTTCCCGTCTTCCGCGACGGCTTTCCCGCGCAGCACTGACCGTCGACCGCCTCCCCGCACCGCAGCACGAAAGCGCCCTTCACCATGAGCCTGAAGAAGACCTCCCTGTACGGCACCGCGACCGCGGCCACCCTCGTCCTGACCGTGACCGCCTGCGGTGGCTCCGGCGCGGGCGGCAGCGCCGGGTCCGGCGCCTACGACAAGAACGCCACCGTCAGCATCGGCTCGCTGTACGAGCCGCAGAACCTCGACAACACCGCCGGTGGCGGCCAGGGCGTGACCGAGGCGCTCAACGGCAACGTCTACGAGGGGCTGTTCAAGCTCACCGACGACGGCAAGGTGGAGAAGCTGCTCGCCAAGGACTACAAGGTCAGCGGCGACGGTCTCACCTACACCTTCACCCTGCGCGACGGCGTGAAGTTCCACGGCGGCAAGGAACTCACCAGCCAGGACGTCAAGTACAGCTTGCAGAAGGTCATCGCGGACGACTCCCAGTCGGCGCGCAAGAGCAACCTCGAGGTCATCAAGGACATCGCCACCCCTGACCCGCGGACCGTGAAGGTCACGCTGTCGCAGAAGTCGATCTCCTTCGTCTACAACCTCTCCTACGTCTGGATCATCGACTCCCAGGCCAAGGACCTGAAGACGACCGAGGACGGCACCGGCCCCTACAAGCTGGACAAGTGGACCCGTGGTTCCGCGCTCAGCCTGGACCGGTTCGCCGGCTACTGGGGCGACGCCGCCAAGAACAAAGAGGTCGTCTTCCACTACTACAAGGACGCGACGGCCCTCAACAACGCGCTGCTGACCAACGCCGTCGACGTGGTCACCAGCGAGCAGTCGCCGGATGCCCTGGACCAGTTCAAGAACAACCAGAACTACAAGGTCAATGACGGCAACTCCACCACCAAGCTGCTGCTGGCCTTCAATGACAAGGCCAAGCCCTTCACGGACGTCAAGGTGCGCCAGGCCGTGTCCGCCGCCATCGACGACAAGAAGCTGCTGGAATCGGTCTGGGGCGGCTACGGCAAGCTCATCGGCTCGATGGTGCCGCCCACCGACCCGTGGTACGAGGACCTCACCAAGGTCAACGCCTACGACCCGGCGCGTGCCAAGCAGTTGCTCGCCGAGGCCGGGTACGCCAAGGGCTTCGCCTTCACGCTGGACACCCCGAACTACGACCCGCACCCCACCGCCGCCACCTTCATCAAGTCCCAGCTTGCCAAGGTCGGCATCACCGTCACGATCAACACGATCACGCCCGACGAGTGGTACACGAAGGTCTACAAGAACCACGACTTCAGCGCCACGCTCCAGGAGCACGTCAACGATCGTGACCTCGTCTGGTACGGGAACCCCGACTTCTACTGGGGCTACGACAACAAGCAGGTCACCCAGTGGGTGCAGCAGGCCGAGGAGGCATCCGGCACGGCCGAGCAGACCGCGCTGTTGAAGAAGGTCAACGAGAAGACCGCCGAGGACGCGGCCAGTGACTGGCTGTACCTGTACCCGCAGATCGTGGTCGCGAGCAGCAAGCTGTCGGGCTACCCCCTCAACGGCCTCAACTCCCAGTTCTACGCCTACGACATCGAGAAGAAGGGCTGATGGCGCGATACCTTCTGCGCCGCCTCGTCTTCCTGGTGGTGTCGCTGGCCCTCGCCTGCGTGGTGCTGTTCGTGTTGCTGCGCATGCTGCCCGGCGACCCCGCCAACGCCCTCACGGCTGTGGGCGCGAGCCCCGAACAGATCGCCGCGGCACGGCACGCCATCGGCTCCGACAAGCCGCTGCCCGAGCAGTTCACCCACTGGCTCGGGCAGCTGGCGAGCGGCGACCTCGGCACCTCCTTCGTCAGCTCGCTGCCGGTCGGGCCCGAGGTCGCCTCCCGGCTGAACGTCACCGTCCCGCTCACCCTCGCCGCCTTCGTCCTCGCCGTCCTCGTAGCCGTGCCCGCCGGATTCGTCGCCGCCCACAAGCGCCACACCTGGTACGGCGCCCTGCTCAGCGCTGTGTCGCAGCTGGGCATCGCCGTCCCGGTGTTCTGGCTCGGCATGATCCTCATCGCCGTGTTCGCGCTGAACGCGGGCTGGCTTCCGGCGGGCGGATTCCCGCAGGACGGCTGGTCCGAGCCCGGGGACGCGATCCGCTCGCTCGTTCTGCCGGTCGTCACCATCGCCCTGGTGATGAGCGCGTCCCTGATCCGCTACGTCCGCTCGGCGACCCTCGACGTTCTGGACAGCGACTATCTGCGCACCGCCCGCGCCCTGGGGTCGTCGTTCGGACGCGCGATGTGGCGGCACGGTCTGCGCAACGCCTCCGTGCCGGTGATCTCCGTCCTCGGTATCGAGCTCGCCTCGACCCTGCTCGGCGCGGTCGTGGTGGAGTCGGTGTACGCCCTGCCGGGCCTCGGTTCGATGCTCGCCACCGGCATCGCCCAGCACGACTACCCGGTCATCCAGGGCGTGCTGTTCGTCTCCACCCTCGGTGTGCTGCTCATCGGCTTCGCCGCGGACCTGCTCCAGCGGATCATCGACCCGCGGCTGCGCGGACGGCTCTCGGGAGGCGCCCGGTGATTCCGGCCGACACACTCGACGCGGCGCGGCCCGCGGGGACGCCCCAGGGCGTGCGCCGTTCCCGCGTCTCCCTCACGCTGGTCGTGGGCTCCGTCCTCGCCGGCCTCATCGCGCTGCTCGCCGTGGTGTCCCTGTTCTGGCTGCCGTACCCCGCCGACGACACCTCCGGCGGACGGCTGGCGGGACCCGGCGGGGGACATCTGCTGGGTACCGACAAGCTCGGCCGTGACCTGTTCACCCAGGTGATGACCGGCTCTCGGATCGCGGTCGAGGCGGGCCTGGGGGCCGTGCTCATCGCCGCCACCCTCGGGATCGTGCTCGGCGTGCTCGCCGCGTTCGCCCAGGGCTGGCTCGACGACACGCTCTCCGCGTTCCTCGACATCCTGATCGCGTTCCCGACGCTGCTGCTCGCGATGCTCATCGTCGCCGCGCGTTCGGCGACCCTGGGATCCGCCGTCCTCGCCATCGGTCTGGCGCAGAGCGCCGTCGTCGCCCGGCTGGCACGCATCCTGGTCAAGCGCGTCCTCACGCAGGACTACATCACCGCCGCACGCATCTCCGGCACGTCCTGGCCGCGTATCGTGCTCGGACACGTCCTGCCCAACATCTGGCCCACCCTGGTGGTCAACCTGGCCCTGCAGTTCGGGCTCGCCGTGCTGGCCGAGGCGGGCCTGTCGTACCTGGGGCTGGGCGCCCCACCGCCCAACGCCTCATGGGGTCGCATGCTCCAGGAGGCCCAGGCCACCTTCACCACTGCCCCCGCCGGCGCCCTCGCCCCCGGCATTCTGCTCGTCCTGCTCGTGGTCGGCGTCAATCTCGTCGCCGACGGTCTGCGGGACACCCTCGATCCGGCGACCGGTCGGAGGCGCTCATGACCTTCCTGGACGTACGCGGGCTGACCGTCCGGACCGCCGAGGGCAGAGTGCTGGTCGACGACCTCTCCTTCACCGTGGCCGGCGGTGAACGGCTCGGCCTCATCGGCGAGTCGGGGTCCGGCAAGTCGCTCACCACGCTGGCGCTCCTCGGCCTGCTGCCCAGCGGCATGACCGCCACCGGCAGCGTCGAACTCGCCGGCACCCAGATCGTCGGCGCGACCGAAAGGGCGCTCACCTCGGTGCGCGGCAGGGACGCCGCCGTCGTGTTCCAGGAGCCTCTGACCGCGCTCGACCCGTTGATGCGCGTGGGCCGGCAGATCGCCGAGCCCCTCGCAAGACGCAGGGGCCTCAGGGGCGCCGCGCTGCGCGACGCCGTCGGCGACATGCTGGCACAGGTGCGCCTGCCGGAACCCGAACGTGTCTCCCGCGCCTTTCCGCATGAGATCTCGGGTGGACAGAGGCAGCGCGTCGCCCTGGCGATGGCCCTGGCCTGCGACCCGGGACTTCTGATCGCGGACGAGCCGACAACCGCGCTGGACGTGTCGGTGCAGGCGGAGATGCTGGATCTCCTCGACACCCTCGTCCGGGAACGGGGAATGGCGGTGATCTTCGTCAGTCACGACCTGGCCGTCGTGGCCCGGGTGACCGACCGGGCGCTGGTGATGAAGGACGGCCGGGCAGTCGAGACCGGAACCGTCCACGACCTGGTCCGCTCTCCGCGCGCGGAGTACACCAAATCGCTCGTGGCCGGCGCACGGAGGCTGGAGGCCGCTCTGGATCTGAGGAGCCCGCGGTGACACCCGTACTGGAACTGAGAGACGTGGCGCTGCGCCACCGGGGGAGCGCGGTCGACGCGGTGAAGGACATCTCGCTGGCCGTCGAAGCGGGGCACAGCCTCGCCCTCGTCGGCGAGTCGGGGGCGGGCAAGACGACACTCCTGCGACTGCTGCTCGGGCTGGCCCGGCCCACCGCCGGGACCGTCCGGTTCGACGGTGCCGAGCTGTCACTGCGCGACCGGGAGCAGATGCGCCGGTTCCGGCGCAGCGTGCAGTGTGTGTTCCAGGACCCGTACTCCTCGCTCGACCCACGTCGTCGGGTGGGTGCCGTCGTGGCGGAGCCGTTGCGCTCCCTCGGTATCGACACACGGTCCTCCGCCGTGCCGAAGGTGGCGGCGGCCCTGGACCGGGTCGGCCTTCCGGCCGACGCGATGGACCGCTACCCGCACGAGTTCTCCGGAGGACAGCGTCAGCGGATCGCCATCGCCCGCGCCACGGTGTGCCGTCCACGGGTGCTGCTGGCCGATGAGCCCGTCAGCGCACTCGACGTCACCACCCGGGTCAAGGTCGTCGACCTGCTCGCGGAACTCAAGCAGGAACAAGGGCTGACGCTCGTGATGGTCTCCCACGACCTGTCGGTCGTGGCGTCCCTGTGCGAGCGGACCGCCGTACTGGAGCACGGCCACGTCGTGGAGCAGGGCGACACCGCTCAGGTGCTGGGCCACCCGGCGCACCCCTACACCCGCCGACTGATCGACAGCGTGCCGCGACTGCCCGCCTGAGGCTCCCCTCGCGAAGCGGCCGTTCGGCGCCCGAAGCCGCCGAGGGCCGCGCGAGCAGAGTGCCCGGGAGACGCTTGGCGGACCTGGATCGAGGACGTACCTCCGCTGATCGGTGCGTCCTCGGTGAGCGGTGTTGACGGCGGAACGGTCATCGAGCCAGAGAGGCGGCGTCGCCCATGACGACGACCGGGTGGTCGGCGGGGTCGAGGGCTTGCAGCAGCTGTTTCATGTGCGGCTTGGAGAGGCTGACGCAGGCGTGCGTGGGGCCCCCGTGGTCGACGTGGATCCAGATGCCCCCACCGCGGTTCTCGCCCAGCGGCTTGGTGCCGTCCATCGGTGATGTGCCGGGCTGCCGGTTGTAGTTGATGGCGATCACGTAGTCGAAGGAGCCGGTGAGCGGTTCGCCCTCGATACCGGGCCCGCTGACGGAGAAGGCGCCGGAGTGGTGGTACGGCAGTTCGGTGCCGGGGTCGGCCAGCAGTCCGCCGGCGTCGGTCAGGCCGAACACCCCTATGGGGCTGCGCAGATCGCCCGCGTAGTGCTCGTCGGTCCAGCCCCGGTAGCCGTTGTGGGCGGCCCATATCGCCCCGGGACGCCAGCCGCCGTCGACGCGCTGGTAGAGCACGACCTTGGAGGACGCAGAGTTCCGCGCGGCTCCCGTGACCAGGACGACCTGACGGGTGCCGGCCGGGATGTGCGACCGGGTTCCGGGACCCAGCCCCGGGATCCTGGTGGGGATTTCGGGCCGTGGCGAAGGTGTCGTCCGTGGTGTGGCGCGGGCGGTGGCAGACCCCAAGGCCGCGGGAGCAACGGCGTCCTGGACGACCGGGGCCGTCCCCGGAGCCGGGGTGTGGCCCCCGTCGGGGATGTGCTGGGAGGCGGCGACTATTCCCAGCGAGGAGACGACGACTGCCGCAGCTGCGGATACATAGGGCCTGTGGAGGCGCATCGGTATGGGCTTTCTGGAGAGGACGGGAACGCGAGGGGGCAGCCCTTGGGCGGAGGCGCTGTCGACGACCCGGACGAGGCCACCCGCCGCGGAGGGCCGCCGCCGGGGACGCCGATTGCCGCCGGGAGAACTGCCGCGTCGACTCGGCGGTGGAAGTTCCGGGTCGTCAAGTGACCCCTACCTGGGGAGCCGTGGCGCGTGATGTCCGGGAGTCCGCAGGCGCCGGTGAGGCGGTCACGTACGGAAGTGCCGAGTCCGGGGCGGCGCGGGCGCAGGAAACAGTTCTTCCGGGCTGTGTTCAAAAAAGGTGGGACGGGGTGCGGGGGCCGGACTCACCGGCCTCCCGGGGCGGGCCTGGAAGAAGCCCGCCCCGGGACCTGCCGTCACCCGGCGGGAGCCGGGCTCTCGACTCAGCTGCGAGCGTTCTTCGGCACCGCGATCTGGCGCTCGCCCCAGTTCATCCTGGTGGTCGCCTCGTAGTTCACCGTCGTGCCCGCGTCGAGACCCGCCTCCTTTGCCCTGGCCGAGGCCTTGACCAGGACGACCTGGTCGCTGAGCATCGCGCCGGTCGACGGGTCCACGACCAGCCGCTCCCGGGTCGTCCCGAGCGGTGTCGGGTACGCGACGGGAAAGTCGACACCGACACCCTCGCGACCCAGGGGATCGCTGACACGCCCGGTCACCCTGACTCCGGGCAGATCCGCCATCACCCGGTACGCGGCCGCCCGGACAGCCGGCTTCACGGGCATCGTGACGAGGTCGGCCGCCTGGCGCAGCATCCAGGCGCTGCGGCCCGACGTACCGGACTCGGCGCCGTTGTCCGTCGCGTACGCCCGCTCCAGGTAGCTGCGCAACTCCCCACTGGTGGAGGGCAGTGCGCGCAGGTCCTTGTAGGAGACGTTGCGCGGGCCGACGGCGTAGATCTTGTCGTTGAGGTTCGTCTTCATGACCATCGGCCGCCCGGTGCCCATCGGGTAGCCGATCACGCCTGTCCCGGCCTTCTTAGCGACCTCGACCCGCACCGTGCCTGGCGAGCCCGCCGCTCGCCAGCGTGCCTTGTCCGCCGCGGTCCTGGGCTCGGTCAGGGAGTCCAGCCCGGAGACCATGAGGCTCCCGGTTCCGGGGCGTACGCCCACCGACCACTCGGAGGTGGAGGTACTGCGCACGGCGAAGAGGTGTCCCTGCTCACCGGCGACGTCCACGTTCTCCGAGCGCGTCGTCGTCTGCCAGTACGTTCCCTGGTCGGCCGAGTTCGCGGCCTGCTCGGCCGCGCTGAGCAGTTCGAGGTGGCCGTCGACATGGACGTCCTCACCGGCGCCCGGCAGTTCCGTCGCGGCGGAGGATCGCGGCTGTGCGGCCGGCCGATCGGCCGGCTCCCGCCAGTCGAGCGTGGTCACCGCCACCGCGGACGCCGCCACGGCTGCGAGGGCCACCGCTCCCAGCGGCCTGAACCCACTTCTGCGGCGGGCGGCCAGGAAGCGTGTCACCCTGCCGTCCGGCGCTTCGTCGACGATGCGTGCGAGGTCCTCCCGCTGCCTCGTCGGGTCCACCAGCAGGGACGGATCCAGTGCGTCGGGCCGTGCGTCCGCGAGCACTTTCATGACGTCGGGCCGCCCGGGCCGATTGCGGGTGTTCTTCACGCGGGTGCTCCTTCGTGACGGGTGGGGTGCGGGGCCTCTACGGGAGATGCGGACGTCGTCCTGGACGCCGATGCCGTTTCCAGGGCCTTCTCCAACCGGCGCCGGGCCCGGTACAACCGGACGGTCAGTGTCGCGGTGGTGCAGCCGAGGACCTGCGCGGCCTCCCTGGCGCTCAGACCGTGCCAGGCGATCAGCGTCAGCAGTTCCCGATCGGCCTCCGGCAGGCTCGCGAGCGCCTGCAGCGCGTCGTGCCGGTCGGTGACCTCCGACGCGATGTCACCGACGTCGGTCCGGGCGCCGCTGCTGATGCGTTGCGCTTCCTCGGCCGCGAGGAGGTACTGGTGGGCGTCCCGGCGGCGCAGTTCGCGCACCAGGTTGCGGGCCACACCCAGCAGCCACGGCAGTGCCGGCCTGGGAATGCTGCCCACCCGTTGCCAGGCGACGGTGAACGTCTCGCTGGTGATGTCCTCGCCCGTCTGCCGCCCGACCAGGCTGGTGGCGTAGGCGAGGACACGCGGATAGCACTCCTCGTAGACGTCCCGGAAGCGTTGGGCATGTGTCACGCGCCGTCCCCTCATTTCGGCTCTCTCACCAAGCAATGAGCGCAGCGGCCCGGTTCTTACATCCCGGACCGGAAAATCCCGTGGATGTGGCGCGCATCACCCACGGGAGCCGGTCACCGTTTCCCGCGCGACGGCACCTGCCGCGTTCCCGGACCGGGCACTCCCGACGGCCGCACCCGCTCCGAGCGGCAGGTCGGACGGCAACGACCAGGGCGGATCCACTCCATCAGGCGGGCATGTCAGGCGCGAGGGGGCGCCGCCGGTGTCGGGGTGAGTGCATGGGCGAGCATCTCCAGCGCCGCGGTCACCTCCCGCAGACGGGCCGGATCATCGGTGCCGAGGGCCGCGGCCAAGGCCTCGGTGATGCCGGTCGCCCGGACGCGCGCGACCCGTTCGGAGGTCTCGACGGCCTGGCGCACGAGCATGCGGCGCCGATCGGCGGGGTCCGGCACGGTCTGCACCGATCCGGCCTCCCGCAACCGGGCCACTGCCGTGGAGACCTGACTCTGTGGGAGGCGGGTGCGAGCGGCGATCTCACCCACCGCGCTGTCGGGATGCGCCGCGATGTCGCTGGCCACGACCAATACCGTCCGCGTGCTGCCCGCATACTTCGCGGCGCCCCCCGGGGGCTCGGGCAGGGCTTCCTCGCCAATCTTCATCAAGACGCGCCCCAGCAGGAAAAGTTCGACTCCGTTCACACCCGCCAAGGTACATCTGAAGTGATGCATCGATCTAGATGTATCGAGTTCGATGGAATATGGTGAGGGGAGTCCGCGGCGGACCGCCCGCCGCGCTCTGAGGGGGAGTCACCATGCCCACGTTCTCCGGAACACTCGACGTGCCCGGCGGCGTCCTGCACTACCAGGTGCGCGGCACGGGCCCGCTCCTGCTGATCTCCGAAAGCGGGGAGGGTGACGCCGACCGCAGCGGCGACCTCATCGACCACCTGGCCGACACGTACTCCGTGGCCACCTACGACCGTCGCGGCCTGTCCCGCAGTCGCATGGACCACCCGGAGCGCGGAGCCTCACTGGCCGAGCACGCCGATGACGTCCACCGCCTGCTGGGCGTCCTCGCCGACGCCCCCGTCCGTATGCTCGGCTGCAGCCTCGGTGCCGTGATCGGCCTGCACGTCGCGGTGCGACACCCGGGTGAGATCGCCACGCTCATAGCCCATGAACCGGTCGCGCCCCGTCTGCTGCCCGAGGGCGAACGCTCCCGCCACGAGCGCGAACTCGCCGCGCTCCAGGACCTGTACCGGCGCGAGGGACTGGGTGCCGCACTCCCGCGCATAGCCCGCACCCTGGGTATCGACCCCACTCACAAGGATGCCGAACCGGACCTGACGCCCCAGCCGATCAACGAGCGTCGCACCGCCAACTTCGACTACTTCATCCGGCACGACTTCACCGCCGTCATCCATGACACCATCGACGTCGGCGCCGTGAAGGACGTCTCCGCCCGCATCATCCCCGCGGTCGGACGCACCACCCCTCAGGACGTCTTCGACCGTCGATGCGCGGACGCCCTGTCCGCCTTGGTGGGACAGGAGACGGCCGAATTCCCCGGCGGCCACAACGGCAACACCAGCCACCCGCGGGCCTATGCGACCCGGCTTCGGCAGGTCCTCGCCGACGTGGGGTGAGGTCTCCGTAACCCCGGGAGCTCCGCGGAGTCCTCGAGGCCGCGTGGGACGGCGCGCCCAACTGCCGGGCGATTGGCTTCGAGGAGGCAAAGGACGTAGTACCCCGGTCGCCACCGCTGTTGCTGACGTCACGCACGATGACAGAGCATTGATCGGTCAAGACGTCGATGCTCCGGCGCGCGCGGCTCACCTGCGGCGTGCCGGGGCGGCCACAAGCACTCGGTCGCTCGGAAGGAAGCCGGATTCGCCATGATCGCGGCGTACGATGCGCCTCCAACCGCTCACGGGCTTGTGCTGGTTGCCGTGGTGACCGGCGGATGGCCGGCTGTGATCTCCCTGTGCGTCTACCTGGTGGCATCGGTGCCGCAGCTAGGACGGCGCGCAGCCCGCGAACGGTGGCGGGACGTGGCCATCGTGTTTGCCACTGCCGCCCTCGCCCTCTACGTATGGGGATGCTCGCGCATCTACTTCCTGTACGGGCACGAAGGCGGAGTGGACTGCTTCACCTTGGACGACCTGACGCGAGGTATCCAGCTCGACGGCATCTCCGGGAGCTTCACTCCGCTCCAGCTCACCTGTCACATGTCGGACGGCCACAGCCTCGACATCATCATCCCCGCCTATCTCAATCCGACCATCGCCGTCCTGTTGCTTCTCGGCGCGGTCTGCGTCCTCAGGTCGGTGCTTCCGCGACGGACCGCGCCGCGGAAGGTCGGCGGCTAGCGTGAGGTGCCGGGCTCCCCGCAGCGAGGTCTCATGCCCGAAACTCGCCGCCCCGGCCCCTTGAGCATCCGCAGCGCCCAGTGATGCCTCAAGCGCACCGTCTGTCGGCAGATCTTCCAGGTCCTCGAACGAAGTCCGGCAAGGACGCGTAAGAGCTCCACGGGCGGCTCAACATGACATGGCAGCCCGTGGGACGTGGAGCTCCGCCGGGCCGTGGGTCGGTAGACACCGCGTCCCTGGTGGCTCCTACTGCGTGGCCTCCGGGTTAGACCTGTCTGTCACGTAGGTGCCGCGCTGGGGCACCGTGAAGACCTCTCCGGACTCCGCCAAGACAGCGATGGCCCGCCGTACCGTACTCCGGGCAAGCCCGTATTCCTGCACCAGCTGGGTTTCGGAAGCGATCGCGCGTCCCGGAGCCCAGTCGCCGCGTCGGATACGCGCGCGCAAGATCTCGGCAAGCTGCCGGTACGGCGTGAGCGGGGCACCGTGATCAATCTCAGCATCCGGATCGATGGCCATGGCCTGAAGTTATGCGTCCCTCTTCGTCGTCACACTTAGAGATACGTCTAGAGACGTAGCGATACAAGGCGATACCATGCATGAAGAGAGGGCCCCACAGGCGCCGCCAAGGGCTCCAGGGGTGTGTTCGGTGCTGAGAAGGAGCGACGATGATGCCGGCCGTACTGGCGTTGGCTTGCAGCGACCTACTTCCCGTCTGCGGAAAGCGCTGGACCGGAACGGGGCCGGAGCGAGCCCTTTCCGCTGCATGCTCCGTGGGCCCGGCGGACGTCGTCGAAGACGACTTGGCGCGCGACCAGGCGCCAGGCGGGTGGCGTCGGCAGAAGAAACCTCGTGCACAAGTAACTACAGCCGTGACGCGGCGCTGCCCCCTGGCGGTGACTCGATGAGCCGCCTACGACGCCTTCCGTTCGACGGGCCGGAAGGCAAGCCCGCGTACATCCCTTGCGACAACCCTGACGGTCCGCTCTCACGGTTCGCGGACGCCATCGAAGCGCAACAGTTGGAGGCGGGAGCAACGGTGCTCGCTTGGTGCGCCCCATGCTGGGTGTGACCCTGACCCTCGATGAGGCCATGTTCATGCTGCGGCGTACGGCGGAATGCCTTCGCGACGCGCTAGGTGTGGCGGAATCCCGTGGCCAGCGGCTGGGCCTTCCCGATCAACCTTTCTCGGGTATTGCTGCTGAAGAAGCACCGAGCCCGGCGCCGAAGCGGCCACTCACTGACGATGTGTCAGGGTATGGCAGGAGCGCTGATGCCTGGCGACAGGGCGCGGAGGGCAGCCCCGGATCCCGACGCCGACAGCACGGGTGCGCGTCGGCCGGGCCTCCGCGCGCCCCGGTGCCGGGCAGGACGACGTGGCGCTTCGCACTGCCCGGCATCTCCACGAGCGGACGGGTCAGTCGGTTGTGGCCCGCTCATGGACCACGGCCACTACGTCGATCTCGACAAGGATGTTCATCAGGTCGGAGCCGACCGTGGTCCGCACCGGGCAGGGCTCGGTGAAGAACGCGCCGTAGGCCCGGTCGAACTCGGCGAAGTCCCGCTGCAGATGCTCCAGATGCGCCGTCACCTTGACCACGTCCCGCAGTGTCAGACCGCGCTCGGCGAGTACGGAGGAGATGTTGCGCAGTACCTGTGCGGTCTGTTCCGCGACGCCTTCCGGAATCTCGCCGGTCCGCGGGTCCTGTGGGCCGAACCCGGCCGTGTACAGGAACCCGCCCGCCACCACGCCCTGGGAGTAGGCCCCTGCCGGGCGGGGGGCGTCGTCGGTGCGTACGGCCTCCCTTCCCGCATGTCCCACAGGTTCGGTCTCCTGCTCCGTGGCTCCGCTCATCCCGTCAGGTCGCCTTCCCGCTCGTTGACCGCGGCATAGTGACGGAGCTTGTCCTCGTCCACGCTCACACCCAGACCGGGTCCCGTCGGCACACGCAGTCGCCCGTTCTCGAGGTGCAGCGGTTCGATGATGTCGTCCGCGTGCAGGTAGTACATGCTGTCGATCGCACGTGAGAGCACCGGGGTGCTGGAGACGACGGCGAGATGCGCCGCCGTCGCTATGCCGAGTTCGCCCCCGCTGTGCAGGTTCATACCGAGGCCGAAGGTCTCGCAGTGCGCGGCGAGTGCCTTCGTGGCCGCGATGCCGCCCCACTTGTAGACGTCACCGTGGATCACGTCCACCGCGTTCAGCCGCGTGGCCGGTGCGAAGTCCTCGAAGCGGACGACACACATGTTGGTGCACAGCGGGATGCGTACCTTCGCCTTCACCTGGCTCATGCCCTCGATGCCGACACACGGGTCCTCCAGGTACTCGAGGTCCAGCTCCTCCAGGGCGATCCCGGCGCGTATCGAATCGGGGACGGACCAGGCGGCGTTCGGATCGACCCGCAGATTCACGTCGGGCAGTGCTTCGCGCAGCGCACGCAGGATGGCGACATCCCCGGCCGCGTCCTTCGTGCCCTTGAGCTTGACGGCCTCGAAGCCGCCCTCCGTGACGACGCGCCGGGCGTGTTCCGCCAGGGCCGCGGGCAGCGCCGACGCCGTCGAACCGGGCGCGTCGGCCCGGGTGACGAGAGCGGTGATCGGTACCTCGTCGCGAACGGCACCCCCCAGCAGATCGGTGACCGACTGCTGGGTGGCCTTGCCCATCGCATCCCAGCAGGCGACGTCGATCGCCGCGATCGCGGCGTAGCCGAGGTAGCCGTAGAAGAAGGGCACCATGTGCTGCTTGCGGTGGAAGCCTTCCAGCGCGAACGGACTGGTGCCGATCAGGTCCGCGGCCATCGACCGGACGATCGCCGCCACCGGCCTGCCCCACATCGTCTCGCCCCAGCCCTCGACGCCCTCGTCGGTGCGGATGCGCACGACGGTGCGGGTTTCTCCTGTCTTGGTCTCGAACGAACTGGTGAAGGGGTTGACCAGTGGGAGGTTCACGACCCACACATCGACGTCGGTGACCTTCATGTCTCTCCTTGCATCATGGGGACGGCCGGCTCGTGACGCGGCGGCGTCCAGGGGTGCGGGTGTCGCCGGATTCACTGCGTCGCCGCGTCGAAGGCTGCGATCGCCCTGGCCAGCCCTTGTGCCCGGTCGTCCAGCAGTTGACCGCCCGACGCGGCGTCGGCGGTGGAGGGGTCGTCCGTCGAGCCGCCGACCCGGGCCCACTCCCCGTGGCGTTCCACGGTGAGGCCCGGGTAGGGCGGGTTGTCGAACAGGGGCGGCGGTTCCACGGGTGTGCGGGCGTGCACGGGTGTGCGCACCAGGTCCGGGCGGGCCGCCAGCATCAGTGATGTCTCGAACCATCCGGCGTGCCCCGGGGTGACGTCGGGCCGGCCGACCTCGCGCCCGGCCGAGGTGAGCGTCCAGTAGGAGCAGGCGGCGACGGTGGCTTCCGAGCGGAGGGCGAACCGTTTCACCGCCAGGCGCATGATCTCGTCGTTGCCGCCGTGTCCGTTCACGATCAGTATGCGGCGGTGTCCGCTGGTCACGAGCGAGTCCAGAATGTCGTCCAGGACGGCGCTCAGGGTGGCGGCGGAGAGCGAGAGGGCCGCGGCGAACAGATGGTGGGGGCTGTGCCCGAAGGGCAGGACGGGCAGCAGCACGACTTCCGGATGGGGTGCCTCCCGGGCGAGCAGGTCCAGGGCCCGCTCGACGACCTCCTCGACCAGGAGCGTGTCGGTGCCCATGGGAAGGTGCGCGGCGTGCTGTTCCTGCGACCCGATGGGCAGCAGGGCGATGCCGTCCTCACCGGACCGGCGTACCTCGCGCCAGGTAAGTTCGCTCAGTTTCGATTGGCTCACGGTGCTACCTCTGTGAAACGGGACCGTGGCAGAGTCGGCGCATGGTCCACAAACGTTCTCCGTTGCGACTGGTCCCCGAGGCCGTGGCGCAACCGACCGCACCCGCCGCCTCGCAGCGGCTGGGTGCCGTCGAGCTGGTACCCGGCAGGGTCAGGGCGGCCGTGCTGTCCATGGCGGGTCGGATTCTGGAACGCATCGAGACCTCGTACGACGCCGCCTCCGCGACGCCGGCCGACATCGACACGGCACTGACGGAAACCGCCGTGATCTTCGCCGCACACGAGCTGACCGGGATCGGGGTGGCGGCCGCCGGGCTCGTGGACCCGCTCACGGGCCTGATCCTGGAAGTGAACGACGTACCCGGTCTGCACGGATACCCGGTGACGGAGCGGCTGGGCGAGCTGACCGGCGCGAGTGTGCGGGTGGAGCACCGGGCACGGCTCCAGGTGCTCGGGGACCGATGGTTCGGCGCGGGGCGCGGGCGGCGCACCTTCGCCTCCGTCTCGACGGGTGAGGTCCTCGGGGTGGGGGTCCTCTACGACGGCGAGGTGCTGGCGCCACCCGGCGGCCGCAGCGGCGCCCATATGACCGTGTCGGCCAGCGGTGAGCGGTGCACCTGCGGAAACCGCGGCTGCTGGAAGACCGTCGCGACCACGGGCTGGCTGCGGGCCCGGGCACACACGGCGGGCCTCGGGGACGGGGCGTCGCTCGCGTCGCTGGTGAGCCGCGGGGACGAGCCGGCGGGACGGATCGTGCAGGAGTACGCGCAGAACCTCGCCCTCGGCCTGGTGAACGTGCAGCAACTCTTCGCGCCCGGCCTCTTCATCCTGCACGGTGAGGCACGCGAGGGCGGTGAGGGCTTTCGTACGGTGGTCGAGCAGCGGCTGCGTGACGCCGTCGCCTTCGCGGGCGCCGAACAGCCGCGCGTGCTGGTGAGCGAGGCCGCCATGGACGACGTTGCGTTGCTCGGTGGCGCGGGGCTCGTGCTCTCCTACCTGTAGTGGGTGGGTGGTCATCGGCTCTCTCCGCTGGTGCGGGGCGCCCGTTCCGCGGCGCGGCGGCCTCTGCGCGGGTCAAGGACCGGCACCGCGTCCAGCAGTTGCCGCGTGTAGGGGTGCTGAGGGATGTGGAACACCTGAGCCGCCTCGCCCACCTCGACCAGGCGGCCACGGCGCATCACCGCGACCCGGTCGGCCACCTGCCGTACGACGGCGAGGTTGTGCGAGACGAAGACATAGGTCAGACCCAGCCGCGTTTGGAGATCTGCCAACAGTTCCAGGACGGTGGCCTGAACGGACACGTCCAGCGCGCTGGTGGGCTCGTCGAGCACCAGGAGGCGGGGCCGGAGCGCGAGTGCGCGCGCGATCGAGACGCGCTGGCGCTGACCTCCCGAGAACTCGTGCGGGTAGCGGTCCTGGATGCCGGCGTTCAGCCCGACGGCCTCCAGCAGCTCTCCGACCCGCTCCCTCGCACGTGCCCTGCCGCGCCGACCGCGTACCGCCGGGTCATGGGTGATCAGCGGCTCGGCGACGATGTCGGTGATACGCATACGGGGGTTCATGCTGGAGTACGGATCTTGGAGTACGACCTGCATCTGGCGGCGTACGGCGCGCAGTTCGGCCGCCGAGACGGTGGCGAGGTCCTGCCCGTCGAAGCGCACGCTTCCCGCCGTGGGTTCGAGGAGCCTGAGCAGCAGCCGGGTCAGGGTGGTCTTGCCGCAGCCGGACTCGCCGACCAGGGCCAGGGTTTCGCCCTCCCGGACCTCGAGTGACACGTCGTCGACGGCCACGTTCACGTTCCTGCCGCCGAACTCCTTGCGTAGTCCACTGAGTTCGAGCAGTGGCCGGCCGGCAGTCGCCGGCGTTCGGGTCTCGGGGCTCACGCCGCCTCCAATCGCGGGGTGACGGTCAGCAGCCTGCGGGTGTAGTCGTCGGCCGGGCGGTCGAACACATCCAGGACGTCGCCGCTCTCGACGACCTCGCCCTTGTTCATGACCGCGACGCGGTCGGCGGTCTCCGCCACCACCGCGAGGTCGTGGGTGATCAGCACGACCGCCATGTCGTGCTTGTGCTGGAGGGTGACGAGGAGATCGAGGATCTGGCGCTGCACGGTGACGTCCAGGGCGGTGGTCGGCTCGTCGGCGATCAGTACACGCGGCCGGCCCACCAGCGCCGTCGCGATCATCACGCGCTGGCGCAGGCCGCCGGAGAGTTCATGCGGGTACTGGCGGTAGCGCTGGGCCGGATCGGGGATGCCGACCTCGTCCAGCGCGGCCAGCGCGGCCTCCCTGGCCTCGGCGCGGGACATGCCGGTGTGGTGTCCGAGGACCTCCGCCACCTGGGCGCCGACGTGCTGGAGGGGGTCGAGGCTCGTCATCGGGTCCTGGAAGACCATGGCGATGTCGCGCCCTCTGATCCTGCCGAGCTCCTTCTCGGACAGCTTGAGCAGATCGTGTCCGTCGAAGAGGATCTCGCCGCCCGTGTAGACGCAGGGGGGTGTCGGGTTCAGGCCCAGCACGGAGAGTGCGGTGGCGCTCTTCCCGCTGCCCGACTCGCCCACCACGGCGAGCGTTTCGCCGGCGTGGACGGCGAGGGAGACGTCCTGGACGGCGTGTACGACGGAGGTCGGGAGCCTGAAGTCCACACTGAGGTGCTTGATCTGCAGCAGCGGCTCGGCGTCCACCGGGCGGGGGGAGTGGTCGCGTGTCTGTCGGTCCATGGTCATCGGCGGTAGGCCTTCGGGTCCGCGACGTCCCGCAGGGCATCGCCGGTGATGTTGATGGCGAGGGAGGTGAGCATCAGCGCGATGCCGGGGAAGACGGCGACCCACCAGGAGGTGCCCAGGTAGAGCTGGCCGTCGGCGAGCATGGAGCCCCAGGTGACCGTCTCCTTGGGCACACCGAGGCCCAGGTAGCTCAGCGACGCCTCGGCGACGACGGCCGCGGCGACGTGCAGGGTCGCGATGGTGGCGAGCGGGGCCATCACATTGGGCAGCAGATGGCGGCGCATGATGGTGGCGTCGGTGACGCCGATCGCCCGGGCCTCGGTGATGAAGTCGCGCGAGCGCAACGACATCACCTCGGATCGCACCACGCGGGCGTAGGAGACCCAGCCGGTGAAGCCGAGGACGAGGATCACGTACCACAGGCCGGAGCCGAGGAAACCGACGATGGCCAGGGCCAGGAGCAGTGCGGGGAAGGCGAGTTGGATGTCGGCGAGCCGCATGAGGACCCGGTCGGCCCAGCCGCCGAAGTAGCCGGAGACCAGTCCCACGACGGTGCCGATGGCGCCGGCGAGCAGGGCGGCGCCGGCACCGACGAGCAGCGAGACGCGCGCGCCGTAGATGACGCGGGAGAGCATGTCGCGGCCGAGCTGGTCTGTACCGAGCGGGTGGGCCCCGCTGCCGCCGTCCTGCCAGGCGGGTGGCCGCAGCCGCAGCAGAAGATCCTGTGTGTTCGGGTCGTAGGGTGCGATGAGGGGGGCGAACAGGGCGGCTGCCAGCAGGAGTACGAGTACGGCGAGCGCCAGAACGGCGAGCTTGTTGCGCAGCAGTGCCCGCAGTACGACGGACCCGGAGCCGACGGTGGGTGTCCCCGCGGGGACCCGGTCGGCCGCAGCCGGTGTCATGACGGTCATCGTGACGTCCTCACCCTCGGGTCGAGGAAGCTGTAGGAGAGGTCGACGAGCAGGTTCACCACGACGAAGGTGGCGGCGAAGAACAGAATGGTGGCCTGGACGAGCGGGAAGTCGCGATTGGAGATCGCCTCGATGGTCAGCTGTCCGACTCCCGGCCAGGAGAAGACGCGCTCGGTGAGGATCGCGCCGCCGAGCAGGCTGCCCACTTCGAGACCGACGACGGTCACCACCGGCAGTGAGGCGTTGCGCAGTCCGTGGGTGAGCACCACCTTCAGCGGCCCGAAGCCCTTGGCCCGGGCACTGCGGATGTGGTCGGAGGACAGGACGTCGATCAACGAGGAGCGCAGCAGACGCGCGACGACGGCGACGGAGTAGACGGCGAGTGTGACGGCCGGGAGGACCAGATGGGCGAAGGTCCCGTACCCGGAGGCGGGCAGCGCGTGCAGTCCGACGGCGAAGACCAGGACGAGCAGGATGCCGACCCAGAACGGTGGTGTGGACTGGCCGAGCAGGACCCCGGTCATCACGGCGTGGTCGGAGCCTCGTCCACGGCGCATCGCGGCGAAGATGCCCGCCGGGATCGCGACGACGAGGGTTACGACCAGTGCGGCGGCGGCGAGTTCGATCGTGGCGGGCAGCCGGTCGGCCAGGATCCGGCTGACGGGCTGGTTGTAGACCAGGGAATTGCCGAAGTCGAGGCGGGGCAGTCCCCCGATGAAGTCGACGTACTGAGTGAACAGCGGACGGTCGAGGCCGAGGGAGGAGCGGAGCGCGCTCTCCTGTGCGGCTGTGGCATCCGGCGGCAGCAGGAGCTTGACGGGATCGCCGGAGAGCCGCACCAGGAAGAAGGCCACGGTCGCCGTGCACAGCAGGACGAACACGGCGGTGCCGAGGCGCTTCAGGACGAACCACAGCAGCCGTGTCGCGTGGTGGTCGTGCCGTCGGCCGGCCGTCGGGGTGGGCGGCTGCTCGAGGGTGATGTCGCTCATCGGGAGACCTCCGCGCTCTCCATGGCGAGGACGCCGGCGGATCCCGGCTTCCAGCGGGGCCGGTCGTTGCGAGCGAAGATGTTGTCCATCTGGTAGAGGAAGACGAAGGGCGCTTCCTCACGCATCAGGCGTTGCAGGTCGGAGAAGGCCTTTTTGCGTTCCGCGGGGTCCTGGGAGAGCTCTTCGACATCGATGAGGCGGTCCGCCTCCTTCGAGTGCCAGCGGCTCTGCCGTCGGTCGTGGCGCACGTTCGACTGGACGATGCTCTCGCCGTCCAGCGTCCAGACGGTGCTGGCCGCCAGATAGATCGGACCCAGTGCCCCCCGGTTGTCGGAGGTGAGTCGCGCGGCGTACGTCCCGGGGTCGAGGAGGTCGACCCGCGCATGCACGCCCGCCCGGGCGAGCAGTCCCGAAAGGGCCTCCGCGACGTTGGAGTCGACGTTGGACGCGGTGAGCGTCGTGGAGAAGCCGTGCGGGTAACCGGCGTCGGCGAGCAACGCGCGCGCGGTGCTCACGGAACGGGTGAACGGCTTGACCGAGGGGTCGAAGCCGAAGGCGCCGCGCGGGACGAGGGCGGGCGTCTCGGTGGCCTTGCCGTCGAGCACCGCCTTGATCAGCAGGGGGACGTCGACGGCGTGGTTGAGTGCCTGGCGCACACGGCGGTCCTGGAGCGGGCCCTTTTCCAGAGTGTTCAAGGAGAGGTAGGAGGTGCGGATCCCCGTGAAGCCGTCCAGGGTGACACCGGAGTAGCCGTCGAGCTGCTGAGCGGCGTCCGGGGTGAGTCCGGCGACTAGATCGACGCCGCCGCTCTGGAGCGCGGCCAGTGAGGACGAGGCGTTGGGTGCCGGTGTGAAGACCAGGCCGTCGATGCTCGGGCGGCCCTCCCAGTGGTCGGCATGGGCCCGCATGCGCAGCTCGTGGTCCCGCTGCCAGCTGACGAATGTGAAGGGACCGGTGCCGATGGGATGTTCGGCGAATCCGGCGTCGCCCACCTCGGACAGATAGCGGGGCGGCACGACCACTCCACCGAAAAGCGACAGCTTGGCGGGCAGGATCGGGTCGTGCACCGTGGTGTGGAGGTCCACGGTGAGCCGGTCGACCACGCTGACGTCCTTGACGTAGCGGAGTTCGACGATCGGCGACTTCGTCGCGGGGGCGAGCAGTCTCTTGATGCTGAACGCGACGGCCTGCGCCTCGCACGGCTCACCGTTGTGGAAGGTCACCCCGGGCCGGATCCTGAACCGCCAGGTGTGCGCGTCCGTGGCCGACCAGGACAGGGCGAGCCTCGGGTGCAGCTGGTTGTCCCGGCCGCGGGTGGTGAGCGTGTCGAACATGTTGATGAGGACGTTCATCGACACCATGTCGCCCTGCTTCTGCGGGTCCAGCGTCTTGGGGTCCCCCGGCTGGGAGACCCGCAGGACGTTCCCGGCGCGGGCTGCAGCGGGGGTGCCGCAGCCGCTCAGAGACGTCGCCGCACCGAGAGCCCCGATCAGCAGACCACCCGCCCGCAGGACGTCGCGTCGGGGCAGATGGCCGCGGTCCACGATGCGCCTCTGACGTATTCGTTCCATTGAACAACACATCCGTTCCGTCAGATGGAATGCGGTTGCGCTAAACTAAGCGACATGGCGAAGGCGGTCAACAGTCGATCGGTCGAACCCGAACCGGTGAAGGGTCCTGTCGACAAGGCGATGGAGGTGCTCGAAGCACTCGTCGAGCCCGGTGGTCCCCACCGGCTGGGCGAGATCGCACGGCGCACCGGGCTCACCAAACCGACGGTCCACCGGCTGCTGCGGGCGATGGCGGACCACGGTTTCGCCGAACCCGCGGAAGGGGGCAGTTACCGCTCGGGTCCCCGGCTGCTGGGTCTTGCCGCGGCCGCCCTCAATGACGGACGCGCCCTCGAGCTCGCCCGGCCCGTCCTCGCCGACCTGCGCCGGCGTACTGGACATGTCGCGCTGTATGCCGTACGGCACGCGTCCGAGGCGGTGTACCTGGAGCAGTCGGAGCCGGCACGTGAGTACCGGATGAGCGCCCGGCCCGGCCACCGCACGCCGCTGTACGCCTGCGGCGTGGGGCTCGCCATGCTCTCCGTGCTCTCCGGCCACGAAGCCGATGCCGTTCTGCACTCGGCACCGCTCGAAGCCCGGACCCCGCACACACTCACCGATCCCGACGCGCTTCGTGAACTCCTCGTGGACGCGGCCCTGAACGGTTACGCCGTCGAGGACGAGTACGACGAGCCGGACGTGCGGTCGGTGGCGGCACCCGTCCTCAACGGGGACGGCCGGGTCGTGGGCGCGATCGGCATCTCGGGCCTGACCTTCACCATGGCCCCCGACAGCGTGGAGGTGTTCGGGCCGATGGTGCGTGCCGCCGCCCGCACGGTCTCCGCCGGTCTCGGTGCGCGCACACCGATTCTGGGCGTGGTGGACACGACCTCGCGGGGTGAGCGGGAATGAGCGCACTGGCCGAACTGCTCGCCACCGGACGCGAACAGCATGTCTACTCGGGTGCGGCCTGGTCCGTCGGTGGCGCGGAGGGGCCGCTGGACCGGGGCTGGACCGGCACCCGCAGCTGGGGCGGACAGGCGCTGGACGGCGGTGAGCTGTGGGATCTCGCCTCGGTGACAAAACCGATCGTCGGCCTCGCGGTCATGGCACTCGTCGAGCGCGGCACACTGACGCTCGACGACACCGTGGGCGCGCATCTGCCGCGATATCGCGACGGCGACAAAGCCGACCTGACGATACGTCAACTACTGACCCACACCTCGGGCATCCCCGGGCAGGTACCGCTCTACCGCGATCATCCCACTCGCGCCTCCCTGCTCGAGGCCGTACGCCTGCTGCCCTTGACGGCGGCGCCGGGCACCCGCGTCCAGTACTCCTCGCAGGGATTCATCATCCTCGGCTCGATCGCGGAGGCCGCGACCGGGCAGCCACTGGAAGTGCTGGTGGAACACCTGGTGACGGCGCCGCTCGGCATGCAGCACACGGTCTTTCGCCCCGACGCCGCGCGTCGCGCACGGGCGGTGGCCACGGAGGACTGCCCTTGGCGTGGCCGCCCTGTCGTCGGGGAGGTCCACGACGAGAACGCGGTCGTGCTCGGTGGCGTCGGCGGTCACGCGGGCCTTTTCGCACCGCTCCAGGACATGGAACTGCTCGGCACCGCACTCGCCGCCGGCGGCCGGGGACTGCTGCGCCCGGAGACGTTCGCCCTGATGACCGCCGCCCATACGAACGGCCTGACGCTGCGGCGTGCGCTCGCGTGGCAGGGCCAGGATCCGATCGACTCGCCCGTCGGAACCGCATTCGGCCCGGACTCGTACGGTCACACGGGATTCACCGGTACCAGCCTCTGGGTCGACCCCGCAACGCGGCGCTATGCCGTGCTCCTGACCAACCGAGTGCACCCGACCAGGGACGGAGACGGAATCACCGCCGTACGGCGTGCGTTCCACACCGCCGCCGCGAAGCCGGCATCTCGGGCCGGCTGAAAGCCACGACCACGGCCGGGTGGCCGACCAGGAGCGCGACTGCCCGGGCGTACCTCCCCGCTGACGCGGAGAGGTACCGAAGGAGACGGTTGCCTCCGTCACCCGGCAGGGTCCCGGACAGGTGTGAGGTCAGCCCCCGCTCTTTCGCCGGAACGAGCGCTGGCTCGAGGCCGGGCCGTGCGCGCCGCGGACCTTCGACGCGTTGGTGTTCGCTGCGAGGGCCGCGGCCTTGGCCTGCATGCCGCGCTTACGAGCCAGGGCCTCGCGGAACTTGTCCTTCAGTTCGTCCTGGCCGTGCCCTTCGGCATCGGGGTCGGGGCTTTCGGTGTCAGCCGGCTCCGAACCTTCCTGACGTGGAGACTCTGCAGTCATGGTGACCTCCTGGGTTCGGGCAGATGGTAAGCACAGCTTGTCATGCCGTTGGGCGCGTGGGTGCCGGTGTCCGGCGTCGTCGCCGCGGCTGACGGGGGCCTTCCTGCTCGTCCCGTCCCCGGCGCCCCGCTGAGCGCGTGCCGGCCGTGCTCCGGCCGCCGGAGTGACGATGCCGGACGCCGTCACTCGGCCGAGGGCGTGTCGGGGTTCGTACCGGGACCGCCGGTCGTTTCCCGTGCGCACCGAGGTTGCGGTACCCGGCCCGGCCGCTACTGCAGTGCGTGGACCGCGGCCGAGAACACCGGAGGCATCCAGGACGCCGCGGGGACGATCAGGCGGCCGGTGCCGGGACGGCGGCTCGCGGCCAGCAGGGCACCGGTCAGCATCCGGTGGCGCCGTGTCAGCCGGGCCCAGGCACGCTCGTAGTCGAGCGGTCGCCCGGCGGCCAGGCAGCGGACTGCGGCCCCGGCCGTCGCCAGCGCGAGGGCGATGCCCTCGCCGGTGAGGGCGTCGAGGTACCCCGCGGCGTCGCCGACGAGCAGTACACGACCGGCGGTTCTGCGCCGCACCCGTTGCCGCAACGGTCCGGCGCCGCGAACCTCCGTAGCGGCCGGACCGCGCAGCGAGGCGGTGAGGGCCGGGAAGGCCGCCAGGTGCCCGTCGTAGCCGCTACGGGTGCGGCTGAGAACCGCCACGCCCACCATGTCGTCGTCGACCGGCGTCACATAGGCCTCGCCGTGCCTGGCCCAATGGACCTCCACGAAGTTCGTCCACGGCTCGACACGATAGTGCCGGCGCAGTCCGTAGCGGCCGTGGGGGCGGGCCGGCAGTTCCAGTCCCAGGGAGCGGCGCACCGGGGAGTGCAGGCCGTCGGCGGCGATCAGCCAACGAGCCGTGGTTCCGGCGGCGGTCACCGTGTCTGCGCTCTGGTGCACCTCGGCGACCTTGCCCGGCAGCACGCGCACACCGAGGCCGAGCGCCCGCTGCTGCAGTGCGGAGTGCAGCGCCGTACGCCGGATTCCCAGCCCACTTCGCCCGCGGAAGGCCGCCTCGGCGCACGTGGTGCCCTCCAGGTAACGGATGCCGCGCAGTTCGCGGCCGGTGACCTCGACGCCCAGCGTCCGCAGCGCGGCGACACCACCGGGCATGACTCCTTCCCCGCAGGCCTTGTCCACAGGCCCGGTACGGGGTTCGATGACGACCGCCTCCAGGCCGGCGAGCGCCGCATGGATGGCGGCGGCCAGCCCGGCGGGTCCGCCGCCGGCCACCAGAACGTCGATCATGCCGGCGCCGGCCCGGTCGTGGCGGCGAGCGCCCGGTTCTCGCAGCGGACACGCACGGTGAGCAGGGCGGCGTCGAGCGAGGTGAAAAGGGCGGCGGTGACCCAGGCGGTGTGCACCAGCGGCAGGGCCACGCCCTCGGCGACGACGGCCGCATAGTTCGGGTGTCGAAGCCACCGCCACCGATAGGGACCGCTGGTCACGAGCGGCAGGCCGGGTACGACCATCACCCGGGTGTTCCAACGGGGTCCCAGCGCGTGGATGCACCACCACCGCAGTGCCTGGGCGCACACCAGCACGGCCAGCATCGGCCAGGCCAGGGCGGGGACGAAGGGCCGGTCCAGCAGCCAGGACTCGGCAGGACAGGCGATCAGCAGGCCGGTATGAAGGGCGACCATCGCAGGGTAGTGGCCTTGTCCGGCAACGATCGCGCCGCGGGCCGTGCTCCAGCGTTGGTTGCGGCGGGCGATGACGAGCTCGGCCACACGCTCGCCGGCGACGGCGGCCACCAGCAGTCCGTACCAGATCATGGGTCCTGTGTCCTTCGTCGGGTTCGGAACTACCAGCGCAGCAGGACGAGTTCGCAGGCGAAGCCAGGCCCCATCGCCAGCAGCAGGCCGGGGGTGCCGGGCGGCGGGCGGCGCTCGGCCAGGGTGTCCCTCAGCACGTGGAGCACCGACGACGAGGACAGGTTGCCCACGTGGGCCAGGTGCCGCCATGTCACATCGAGCGCGTCGGCGCTCAGGTCGAGGGCCTCGGCCACGGCCCCGAGGACCTTGGGGCCGCCGGGGTGGCACACCCAGGCGGTGACGTCCTTCGGCTTCAGGCCGTGGTCGCCGAGGAATCCCTCGACGTCGTCGGCGAGGTAGCGGCGAACCAGGTCGGGAAGCCTCGGATCGAGGACGACCTGAAAGCCGGAGCTCCTGATGTCCCACCCCATGACGTGCCCGGTGTCCGGATACAGATGGCTGCGGGTGTCCACGATCGTCGGGCCGAGGGTCGCGTCCGGGTGCTCCGCGCCGTAGGCGACGACTGCGGCGGCGCCGTCGCCGAACAGCCCGGTGGCGACCAGGTTGGCCATGGAGGCGTCGTCGCGCTGGAAGGTGAGCGAGCACAGTTCGACCGACAGCAGCACCGCCACACGGCCGGGACGCCCCAGCAGGTAGTCGTGCATACGGGCCAGGCCGGCGGCGCCACCGGCGCAGCCCAGGCCGAAGAGCGGCAGCCGGTGGACGTCCGGCCGCAGTCCGAGGCGGCCCACCAGCCGTGCGTCGATCGAGGGGGTGGCGATGCCGGTGACGGAAGTGAAGATCAGCAGGTCGACATCGGCCGTGGTGAGACCGGCCGTCCGCAGTACGGCTCTCACCGCCTTGGCACCCAGGTCGGTGGCCGCGGTGATGAAGACGTTGTTGGCGGCGCCGAATCCGTCCAGCGTTCCGTACCGTTCCAGCGGCAGCGTCATATGGCGCGAGCCGACCCTCGTGCTGCGGTGCAGCCGGTCCAGGACCCGGCGGTCGCCGTCCTCGGGCAGGCAGGTGCGGGCGACCATGTCGGTGATCTCGGACTGGCTGTGACGGTGGGGTGCAAGGGCACCGTGAACGGCGGCGATCCGCGTCATGTGGTTCCTGTGCGGCTGTCGACTGGGGTGAGTTGCTCTGCACGTGTTCCCCGGACCAGGGCTTCGGCACCATGGATCGCCCGTCCGGCCGCTCGCCCCGGGCGCGTGCTCGAGCCGGGTGGGCGCCGGGACGCCTACGATCGGCCCGGTGAGCACTCCTGAGCGCTCGACGGACGGCGGCGCGGCCGCGGTGTGGGCCGGTCGGGTCGGCGGCCTGGCAGGGGCGTGCCACCCCGGGCCTGTCGTGGCGGTCACCGCCTTGACGGCCGCGCTGGCCGTGACCGCCGGCCAGGGCGCCACGCGCAGTGTGCTGACCACCGCCGCCGTTCTGAGCGGGCAACTGTCCGTCGGCTGGTGCAACGACGCCTTCGACGCGCGCCGGGACATCGCTGCCGGCCGCCGTGGCAAACCCGTCGTCGACGCGACGGTGAGTGTGACGGAGGTGTGGGTGGCCGCCTGCGTCGCGCTGGCGCTGTGCGTGCTGCTGTCGTTCGCCTGCGGCCTGTGGGCGGGCGTCGTTCATCTGGTGGGAGTGGCGGCGGCCTGGGCGTACGACCTGCGGCTCAAGGCGACGGCGTGGTCCTGGGTGCCGTACGCGGTGGGCTTCGCCGCGCTCCCGGCGTTCGTGGCGTTGGGGCTGCCGGGGCAGCCCTGGCCGGCCTGGTGGGTCGTCACCGCCGGGGCGCTCCTGGGAGTCGGCGCCCATCTGGGCGATGTGCTGCCGGACATCCCCGGGGATCTGGCGACGGGTGTGCGGGGATTTCCGCACCGGTTGGGCCTGGACGGTGTGCGGCTGCTGCTGCCGGTTCCGCTCGCGGCGGCGTCCGCCGTCCTGGCGCTGGCGCCCGGGGGACCACCCGGCAGATGGGGAACGGTGGCACTCGCGGCGGCCGGCGCGGTCGCGGTGACGGGCACGGTGCTCGGACGCCGGTGGCAGCGAACGGCGTTCGCCTCGGCGGTCGCCGTGGCGGTGGTGGACGTGGCGCTACTGCTGGCGCGCGGCACCGGAATCGCATGACCGGCCCGCGCCGCCGACCGGCTGGTGGTGGTTCACGTGCTGAGCAGGCGGTTGAAGAACGAGCGGTACTGCTGAAGGGCCACCCGCAGGTCCTCGGTGTCGGCCTGTTCGCCCCGGTTCCACTGTCCTTCCAGCTCTTGCTTGTGCTCGGCGAACGTGGTCGCCAGTTGCCGCATGACGTCGGCGACCAGCGCGTCGGCCGTGTTCACGGCGTCGCGCGGATCGTCGACGAATTCGTTCTGGACCCTCTGCCAGCGTGCGCGGAAGCCCTCCTCCTCGTCCGTCGCGAGCAGCGGAGGCGTTTCGGCGTCCGCCGAAGCCGCCGTCGCCCGGTCCGGTGTCCCGGTGGGTTCGCCCGTGGCCGCCATCGCCCCGGGTGCCGTGCTCTCGCCGGGGAATTCGGGGGCCCTGCCGTCGCGCACCTCTCTGCCGGGCGGTCCGGTCCGGCGACGCGGCTCGGCCAGGTCCTCGGTCGACAGCCCTTCGGCCGGGTCGGGTACGTGTTCGTGTTCCATGTCTCCTCCGTCCGTCGCACCGAGCCGGTCCGGCTCCGCCCGGTCGCGGCCGGTGGGCGGTTCAGGCCCGCGCATGACGTGGCCGACCGCCGTCGGACAGCAGGTCGTCGAAGATGTCGCGGTAGTGCACCATGGCGCCGCGCAACTGCTCGGTCGTCGCCTTGTGCTCGGCGCTGAGCATCTCGATGCGGTGGGCGGCCCGGTACTGCTCCAACGTGTGACCGTGTTCGACCGACAGGTCCTTCAGACGCTGTTCGAAATCCTCGGTCGGGTAGCCGCGCTCGTGCATCAGGGACGTCACCAGGCGGTCGGCGTCATGGACGGCCTCATCGGGACGGTCCACGAACTCGTCCTGGACGCTGGTCCAGTTCCGGGCGTACTGCTCCCGGACACCGCTCGGCAGCGGTTTGATGTCCAGCGAGCCATGACGCTTCTCGCGTGCGCTGAGCTCGCGCTCGGCGGCGCGTCGGCTCTCGGCGGTCTCGACCGTTCGGTCGTACTCGGGTCCGAAGCGTTCGCGCAGGCGACGGCGGCGAGTCACGAGAGAGGCTGCCACTGCCGCCAGGGCGATCACTACGACGACGGGGATGATGATCGCTAGAAGTGTCCCTGTTGACATCGGGTCGTCCGCCCTACTTTGTGTGAATAGGTACTACTTGTGACCGTGTGCCCCTGCCCTTCCAGGTGAAACTCCCACAAGCCGACGCGGCTCCCCGGCAGGGTCGGACGGGCGAACCGAGCAGGGCGGGAGTGGACCTTCCGATGCTCTCGGCGGCGTGCTTGCGGCGTTCACCCGAGCTCATGACGGACAGTGAAGAGTGATCAACGCCCCCGCGTACCCCCGGACCCTCCAACAGGCGGGTTCACCGCCGGCCGTCATGAGACCGTACGCATCCACTGCCGGCTCGCCTGCGAGGACGTCGCCCGGCCCGCTGTCCTGCCGTTCAAGGTCGCCGAAGCAGCCGACCGTTCCCGCGAACTCGTGGAGCGCATCGGCGAATTGTCCGAGGCCCCCGAGGCCGTCGAATCCCGCCGCGGCAGGTGGCCCCTCCGTCCCCAGGACACAGTCCGCCGCATCGGCCGCCTCGCCACCGACGTGCTCCAACGGCGACCGGCCCGCGGTGCCCGTGACCGCTGGGGCGACGGCATGACCCACCTTCCCGCGCCGCACCCCGGTCTGGCCGACGGCCCCGTCTATCTCGACTACAACGCGACCACGCCCGTCGACCCGCGTGTCGCCGCGGCGATGCTGCCGCACCTGACCCGCTTCTTCGGCAACCCGTCCAGCGGCCACCCCTACGGGGCACGGCCCCGCACCGCCCTGGCGCAGGCCCGCGCCCAGGTGGCCGCGCTGATCGGCGCCCGCCCGGAAGGAATCGTCTTCACCGCGTCCGGCTCCGAGGCGGACCTGCTCGCGCTGCGCGGCGCCGTCCTCGCCTCCGGGAACCGCCGCCCGCACCTCGTCACCCAGGCCACCGAGCACCCCGCGGTCCTCGCCTCGTGCCGGGCCCTGGAGCGGCTGCACGGCGCCCGCGTCACCGTGCTGCCCGTCGACGGCGTAGGCCTTGTCGACCCCGGTGCCCTGAGCGATGCCCTGGGGCCGGACACCGTACTGGTGTCGGTGATGGCCGCCAACAACGAAACCGGTGCCCTCCAGCCGATCCCCGAACTCGCAGCCCGCACCCACGCCCACGGCGCCCTGTTCCACTGCGACGCCGCCCAGGCAGCCGGAAAGATCCCGCTCGACGTCATCGGCCTGGGCGTGGATCTTCTCACCGTCGTCGGCCACAAGATGTACGCACCCAAGGGAATTGCGGCCCTCTGGGTGCGTGACGGCGTACGGCTGGAGCCGGTCGTCTACGGTGGAGGACAGGAGCGCGGACTGCGCTCAGGCACCGAGAACACCGCACTCGCCGTCGCCCTCGGCGCGGCGGCTCAACTCGCCGCCGACGAACTCTCCGACGGTGCCCCGTCCCGGATCCGGGCGCTGCGCGACGAACTGCACGCCCACCTCGCCGACGCCCTGCCCGGCCGAGTGCACCTCAACGGCCCGGATCTGCGGCGACTACCGAACACGCTGAACGTCGGCATCGACGGCACGCGCGGACACGAGGTTCTTCGAGCGGCCCCCGGCATCGCCGCCGCCACGGGCTCCGCCTGTCACAGCGGCACCCACACCCCCTCGCCCGTTCTGACCGCCATGGGGCAGGACCCCGACCGGGCACTCGGCGCGCTACGGCTGACGCTCGGCCGCTGGAGCACGGCGCAGGACGTCGCTACCGCGGCCCGCGTACTCGTCCGCGCCGTCCCGGCGGTCGCCGGGAGCAGGCGGTGAGCACGTCGGCTCGCCGGAACTGCCCGCCCGACCGGCAGCGGCTGCCCGGGCGCCCGACACCCGGCCGAGTCACTCCGCCCGACCGCATCGGCGCGACCGGCTCTCAAGCGGGTCCGCACCATGGACAGGGACGCAGCCGCGGCGTCCGCCGTGTTCCCGACGGTCGCCGCCCCACGTCGGCTGCATCATCGCCCACGGTCGACTACTTTGATAAAGCACCTGGTCAGAGGGTAGGAAACCAGCCGAACGCACCGGGGACGCGCCATGACCGGCCTGATCGTCATTCTGCTGCTCGTGGTCCTGGCCACGGCCGTGGCGACCGGTGCCCGGCGCTGGAGCCTGCCCGCCCCCTCGCTCCTCGTGGTCGTCGGAGTGCTCGTCGGGCTGCTGCCCTGGATTCCCGAGGTCCGCCTGCCGCCGCACGTGATCAACGTACTGGTGCTGCCGCCCCTGCTGTTCGCCGCGGCCGGCGAGATGTCCGTCCGCGATCTGCGCACCGTCTGGCGGCCCGTGACCGGTCTCGTCTTCGGCCTGGTCGTCGCCTCGGCCGTCGCCGTCGGATACGTCGCACGGGCGATCACCCCGCTCACCGCCGCGACCGCGTTCATCCTCGGCTCGGTCCTCGCCAGCACCGACCCCGTCGCCGTCACCGCGCTCGGCCGGCGCCTGTCCCTTCCCCCGCGCGTGCAGGCCATGGTGCAGGCGGAGAGCCTGTTCAACGACGCCACGTCCCTGGTCCTGTACAAGGTCGCCGTGGCCACCGTGGTGTCCGGCAGTGCCATCACCGTGTCCGGGACCGTCGAGCAGTTCCTGATCCTCGCGGGCGGAGGGGCTCTCATCGGCGCGGCGGTCGCCGGGGTGGTGACGCTCATCCGCAGGCGGACCGAGGACCCCGTGCTGGAGACCGTCATCGCGCTGGTCACTCCGTATGCCTCGTACGTCGTCGCCGAGCAGTCGCACGCCTCCGGCGTGACCGCCGTCATCGTCGCCGGGGTCGTCCTCGGCAGCACCGGCCGCAGATTCAGCAACGCACCCATCCGCCTCCAGGTCCACGCCGTCTACGACACGGTGACGTTCCTGCTGGAGAGCGTCGTCTTCGCGCTCATCGGCCTCGAGCTTCCCTCCGTCGTCCGGCAGCTGGCGCACGACGAGCGTGGCTGGCCGCTGTGGGTGCCGGTGATCGCGCTGACGGTGCTGACGATCCGCCTGCTGTGGCTCTTCCCGCTGTCCGCCCTGATCCGGTACCGGAAACAGGAGGGGGAGGGGCGGCCGTCCTGGCGCGTTCCGGCCGTCCTGTCCTGGGCGGGTACCCGGGGCGTCATGCCGCTGGCCGCGGCGCTGGCGATTCCCCTGACCACCCACACGGGAGCGCCCCTGCCGCACCGGGCACTCATCCTCACGCTCACCACCGGGACCATCGCGCTCACCGTGGTCTTCCAGGGGTTCACCCTCGCCCCCGTGGTCCGCCGTTCCGGCATCGCCCTGGAGCCGGAGCACACCGCCCGTGAGGAGGCCCGGACCCGTCGGCACATCGCGAAGGCCGCTCTCGAAGAGCTCAGACAGCTCGGCGACCTGGATCAGCTCGCCGATCTGGGCGCCGCCTCCGAGGCCGCCGTGAAACAGGCCCGTCGCCATCTGGAAGCGCGTATCCACCAGGCCGAGGACGCCCACCACACCGACCCGGACGCCCGTCCCGCCGACGCCTACCGCGAGATCCGCCGGACACTCATCGCCATCGAGGCCGCCGAGCTCCAGCGCCTCTACGAAGCCAACAAGATCAGCGACGCCACCCGCCGCCGGATCCAGCGCGAACTCGACCTCGAGGAGAGCAGCCTGCGTGCCGACGGCTGAGCGCGGTCCCGGCCGCGCATACCCGGGCCCTCGCCGTGGATCCGCGGCACGGCGAGCGCCGTGGTCAGCCCTGCCGCTGCGGAACCAGCGCGCCCTTCACCCACCAGCCCTTGCCGTCCGCCTGCCGGTGGCCGGACTGCGTCAGCCGCACGTTGTTGGTCTCCGGCGCCCACATCAGGGACGTGACCCCGCCGATCAGCGACACGACGCCCATGAACACCATCGACCAGCTCAGGCCGAGGTGGTCGAGCGAGAGGGGCAGCAGGAACGTGCCGATGGCGGCGCCGATCCGGCTGGCCGCGGACGCCAGGCCCACGCCCGAGGTACGGATCGACGTCGGGAAGACCTCTTCGGGGTAGACGCCGGGCAGGATGCTCATGATCCCGTACGAGAGCAGGTAGCCGAAGAAGCACACCGTCGTGAGCCACACCGGCAGGAACGAGCCCAGCGCCACCAGGAACAGCGCCAGCGCACAGCCGAACATGGGCCAGATCAGAATGGTCCGCCGGCCCACCCGGTCGACCAGGAACCACCCGGTCGCGGCGCCGACCAGTGCGATGAAGGTGCCGAGCAGCGCGCCCGCCAGCGCGCTGCCGCCGAGCCCTATCGCCCTGAGCACGGTCGGCTGGAAGAACGTCAGCGCGAAGTACGGCAGGACGATGCAGATCCAGAAGACGCATGTGAACACCGTGCGCCGGAGGTAGTCGGACGAGAACAACTCCCGGTAGCGGGTCTCCTCCGCCTGCTCGTCGCGCCAGTCCTCGGTGTCCATCGACACTCCGAGGTCCTGCTCGACGATGTCGACGGCTTCCTTGTGCCGACCCTTGGAGATCAGCCAGCGGGGCGATTCGGGCAGTCCGTGCCGGATCAGCAGACACGCGACGGCGGGGATCGCGCTGGCAGCGAGCGTGTAGTGCCAGGCGTCCGGCCAGTTCGTGTTGACCAGATAGCCGACGAGGTACGCGACGACGTAGCCGACGTTCCAGAGGATCTCGAGGATGCCGAGGTAGTTGCCGCGTTTGCTGGTGGGCGCGAACTCGGCGAGCAGCGGTGACCCGATCGAATAGTCGGCACCGACCGCGAGCCCCATGACCAGGCCGAGGACGAACACCTGCCAGGCGGCCGTCACGAAGAACATCAGCACGGCACAGCCGAGGAAGACCGACAAGTCGATGGTGAACATGGGCCTGCGGCCGAGCCGGTCGGTGACGTAACCGAGGCACAGCCCGCCGAAGAACGTGCCGATGAGGGTCGACGACGAGATCAGCGAGTTCCACGTCGAGGTGACACCGATGTCACGGGCCATCGCCGTGCCGGCCAGGGCCGACGCCACCGAGGCGAAGACGAACCCGTCGATGAACATTCCGCCGCCGGTGGCGACGGTGAGGCGCCGCAGGAAACGGCTTGTCCGGTGGCTCGTCACAGCCATGTCACCTGGATCGTGTGCAGTCGTCGTCACAGGGGTGCCTTCCCGTAGCTCTTTCTGCCCCTGTCCGGCTTTCGACGATGAATTCCTGTGACGCTCGTTACCCACGATGCGGTGGGGAGGGGCGCGTGAGGCAACCGGGGTACACGCCCCGGCCCTCCGTCCGCGCCGGGCCGATTCTTCCGGCAGCCGTGCCCGGGTTGCCCATGACGCGGCGCCGATGTTCGTGTTCCGTAAGGGGCTCGGGCATTCCTGGGCGGCCCTGCGGTGGCTGTGATGGGTGACATGAGATCGCGTACGTTTCCGCCGGCGTTCAAGGGCAGGCTGCACGACCCGCGCACGGCGACTTCGATCGGCAGATGGCTGGGCCTCGCCTTCGCCGTCTGTTTCGTCACCGGCCTGATCAGCCATGTGCTGCAGCATCCGCCCGGCTGGGCGGCCGATGATCTGCCGAGCCGCCCGGTGTGGGGCTACCGGCTGACCCAAGGGCTGCACGTCGCCTCGGGCATCGCGGCGATCCCGCTGCTGCTTGCCAAGTTGTGGACGGTCTATCCGCGGCTGTTCGCCTGGCCGCCGGTGCGGTCGGTGCGGCACGCCCTGGAGCGGTTGTCGGTGGCCGTGCTCGTCGGGGCGGCCCTCTTCGAAGTGGCCACGGGCCTGCTGAACACCGTGCAGTGGTATCCGTGGCCTTTCTCCTTCGTGCCGGTGCACTACGCCGTGGCCTGGCTGGTGACCGGATCGCTGCTCCTGCACCTCGCGGTCAAGGCCCCGGAGATCCGGGCCCACTGGAGCCGCCGGTCGCCGGGGACTCTGGCCCTGCCTGAGGAGGACGGCCCCGACCGGCGCTCACTCCTCGCCGCGGTGGCGGCGGCGGTCGGCGCGGTCACCGTGACCACCGTGGGCCAGTCCTTCACCCCCCTGAAGGACCTCGACCTGCTCGCCCCGCGCCATCCGGACCACGGCCCGCAGGGCCTGCCGGTCAACCGGACAGCCGTCGCGGCCGGAGTCGGAGCGATCCCGGCCGAGCGCTATCGCCTGACGGTCGCCGGGCCGAGGCCGTACACGCTGACGCTGGACGAGTTGCGCGGCCTGCCGCAGCACGAGGTGGAGCTGCCGATCGCCTGTGTGGAGGGGTGGAGCAAGTCGGCGCACTGGACGGGAGTACGGGTCGTGGACCTCCTGGAGCTTGCGGGTGCCCCGCCGCATGCGCGAGTACGGGTGGTCTCGTTGCAGACCCGGGGCGGCTACCGGGTCTCCGAGATGGGGCACGAACACGCCCGCGATCCGCTGACCCTGCTGGCTCTCCGTCTCAATGGCGAGGAACTGTCCCCCGACCACGGCTATCCGGTGCGTCTCATCGCCCCGAACCGGCCGGGTGTGCTGCAGACCAAGTGGGTCGGCCGACTGGAGGTGCTGACATGAGGATGAATCCGGGACGGCTGTTCCTGTGTGCGGCCGGTCTGGCGTTGTCGGCCGTGGGTGTGTATCTGCTGACGGACGTGCGTGACCTGGCGGGTGTCCTGGTGTGGCTCGGCGGGGCGGTGGTGCTGCACGACGCCCTGATCGCGCCACTGGTGCTGCTCATCGGATGGGTACTGGTACGCGGGGGTGTGCGTGGGCCGGTGCGTGGCGCGCTGCTGGTCGCGGGGGCCCTGACGGCGGTCGCCCTGCCGGTGCTGCTGCGCCCCGGGAGGCCGGCCAACTCATCGGTCCTGCCTCTGGACTACCCGCGCAACTGGCTGCTCGCGCTGGTGGGGGTGGCGGCGGTCGCGGCCCTGGTGACGGCCGCGCGAGCGGTCCGTCGCAAGCGAGAGAGGCCGCCTCGACAAGCCCTCGGGGACGCCGAACGCTAGAGCATCCTTACAGGTGTCTTACGTGCCCGCAGCAGGGCCGGCGGCGGCTCGGTGCGCTCGTACGGTGGTGCGATGCGAACCGTTCGGACGACGGGCCTGGTGACTGCGCCACCCCTGCTGCTGGCCGTAGCGGGACTGGTGCATCCGCGACACCTGACGGCGGCGACGGCCGGTCACTGGGCCGGTCTCCACGTGGTCCTGCTGCCGGTCTTCCCCCTCCTGGTCCTGGGGCTGCTGGTGCCGCTGTGGGGCAGGCCCGGCCGCGACGCCGACGGTGCCCTGACCGTACTCGCCTGGGCCGGCTGCCTCGGCTATGCCGCCTACTACACCGGGCTGGACGCGGTGGCCGGCATCTCCGCCGGGACGGTGGCCGGCACCCCTGCGCGCGGTGGGGTGGGGCGGCTGTTCGCGACCGGTGACGCACTCGGCCGGGCAGGGGTCTACGCGTTGACGGTCGCCGCACTAGCCACATGCTCCGTTCTTCTGCGGCGGCACGGCCCGCGGGTGCTGCCCGGCGGCGCGGTGGTCCTCGTGGCGTGCTGGTCCTTCGTCGACAGCCACATCTTCTGGCCGCGCGGTGTGTTCACCATGCTCGCCTTCGCCGTGGGTTTCGGCCTGTTGACCGTCGCAGCCTCGGCCCAAACAGGCCCCCGGACCGCGTCCCCAGGTCTTACGGACCTCTGACGTCCCCGTGCCGTGCGCTCGCGGTGAGGGTCTGCGACCGTACGGTCGGTGGCATGTTGATCCTGGTCACCGGAGGCGCGGGCTTCATCGGCTCGCACATCGTCGCAGCCCTCACCGGCTCCGGGCACGAGGTGCGCGTGCTCGACACCCTGTTGCCCGCCGCGCACAGTACGCCCCCGCCGATCCCGGACGGGGCGGAGTTCAGACACGCGGACGTCCGTGACGCGGCGGGCGTCGCCGAGGCTCTGCGAGGCGTGGACGCCGTTTGCCATCAGGCGGCGATGGTCGGACTCGGCAAGGACTTCGCCGACGCCCCCGCATACGTGGGATGCAACGACCTGGGCACCGCGGTACTGCTGGCGGGCATGGCCGATGCCGGGGTCCGGCGTCTGGTGCTGGCGAGTTCGATGGTGGTCTACGGCGAGGGCCGCTACGAGTGTCCGGCCCACGGCGTCGTGGGACCGGGTCCGCGCAGGGTGGCCGACCTGGAGGCGGGACACTTCGAGCCGCCGTGCCCGAAGTGCGGGGAACCGCTGGTCCCGGGCCTGGTCGCGGAGGACGCGCCGCTCGATCCGCGCAACGTCTACGCCACGACCAAGCTCGCGCAGGAGCACCTCGCCTCCGCATGGGCGCGTGCCGTCGGCGGGCGGGTGTCGGCGTTGCGCTACCACAACGTGTACGGCCCCGGAATGCCGCGGGACACCCCTTACGCGGGTGTCGCCTCGCTGTTCCGGTCCGCGCTGGAGCGCGGTGAGGCACCGCGGGTGTTCGAAGACGGCCGGCAGAGGCGGGACTTCGTGCACGTACGGGACGTCGCCGAGGCCAACCTCGCCGCCCTGGACGGCCTGTCCGGCCTGCCGGACGGAACCGCGCGGCCGTACAACGTCGGCAGCGGCGAGCCGCACACGGTGGGCGAGATGGCCGCCGCGCTGGCCGAGGCGCACGGCGGGCGGGCGCCGGTGGTGACGGGGGAGTACCGGCTCGGCGACGTCCGCCACATCACCGCCTCCTCGCGCCGGCTGCACGAGGAACTGGGCTGGAAGCCGCGGGTCGCCTTCCGGGAGGGAATGGCGGAGTTCGCCACGGCCCCACTGCGTGCCGTCTGACGAACCCCTTCGACGAACGGCCGGTTCCGGGCCGACGGAAGAGGAGGGCCCGTCCGCATCGCCGGCAGGACGGGTCCTCCTCTCGAGGGCTTCTCAGACGGCGGCGGGCAGGCGCACCTCGAAGCGGCAGCCGCCGGGGACGTTGCACACCGCCGCCCGACCCTGGTGGGCCTCCACGATCCCCCGCACGATGGCCAGACCGAGCCCTGCTCCGGCCGGCGGCGTGCGTGCGTCGGTGCCGCGCCAGCCGGTGTCGAAGACACGAGGCAGGTCCTCCGGGGGAATGCCGCCACAGCCGTCGGTCACGGACACGACGACGCTGTTCTCTTCCCGGTGGGCGGCGACGGCGACGGTGCCGTCGGTGGGCGTCCGGTGGATCGCGTTGGTGAGCAGGTTGGCCAGGACACGGGACATCTCGCGGCCGTCGACCTCGATGGGTACGGGCTCGACCCTTTCGCCGATGATCCGCACTCCGTGCTCCCTCGCGAGGGCGTCGGCCCCCGCGAGTGCGTCGTCGACGAGGTCGTAGACGGACATCCGGGTGGTGTTCAGGGCGAGGACTCCGGCCTGGATGCGGGAGAGTTCGAAGAGGTCGCCGACCATGCCGCTCATCCGCGCGACCTCCGCGCGGATACGTCCGTGGTAGACGCTCGGGTCGTCGACGATGCCGTCCTCCAGCGCCTCGGTCATGGCCTGCAGTCCGGCGAGCGGGGTGCGCAGGTCGTGGGAGATCCAGGCGACCAGTTCGCGGCGGGAGTCCTCCAGGGCCCGCTCCCGATCCCGGGACGCGGCGAGTTTGGCACTGGTGGCGGCGAGTTCGCGTCCGAGTTCGGCGAGTTCGGCGGTCGGTGCGGCGGCGGGCGGGGTGAAACTGCCGTCGTCGCCGAGGGCACGGGTGGCCTCTGCCAGAGCCCGGCTGCCGCGTACGACCCCGCGGCCGAGCGCAAGCGCCACGCAGAGGGAGACGACGGCCGCGATGGAGCAGACCATCGTCACGACCCACAGGTCGTGGTCGGACAGGAGCATGGCCCAGGCCACCAGCATCGTCCCGGCGAGCATCGCCGCGACCGTGACGGCAGCGACCACTGCGAGGGACAGCGTCACCGAGCGGTTGCGCAGCAGACGCAGAACGCCCATGCCGAGCAGCCCCGCCGCTGCCGCGCCGATGGCCGCGTAGACCACGATCAGGGCGGTGTCACGCAGCATCGTCGGCTCCGTCCTTCTGCGGCGGAGCGTCGAAGCGGTAGCCCACGCCCCACACGGTGCTGATCAGCCTCGGATGTGCCGGGTCGTCCTCGATCTTCTCGCGCAGGCGCCGGACATGGACGGTGACCGTCGACAGATCGCCGAACTCCCAGCCCCATACCCGCCTCATCAGCTCCTCGCGGCTCGTCGCCTGCCCAGGGCTGCGCAGGAAGTATTCCAGCAGGTCGAACTCCCTGATGGTCAGGGAGAGTTCGGTGCCGTGACGGGTGGCTCGGCGGGCATCGGGGTCCAGTTCGAGGGAGCCGGCGCGCAGCCGGGACGCGGCCCCCGGGGAGGGGGCCGCGGTCAGTGCTCCGGTGCGGCGCAGTACCGACTGCACCCTGAGGACCAGTTCACGCGGGCTGAAGGGTTTGGTGACGTAGTCGTCGGCTCCGACCTCCAGACCGAGGATCCGGTCCTCCTCGTCGCCACGCGCCGTCAGCATGATCACCGGAAGCGGGCCGTTCTCGCGGATGCGACGGCAGACCTCCAGCCCGTTCATGCCGGGCAGCATCAGGTCCAGCACCACCAGGTCGGGCGGCCGAACCCGGGCATGGGCCACGGCCGCGGGACCGTCGCCTGCCATGTCCACGGCGAAGCCCGCTCGATCCAGATATCCGGCGACGACCTCCGAGACGGTGGGGTCGTCGTCCACGACGAGTACGCGTTTCACGTCACCGAGTCTCGCACCAGGGTTCGACGGTGGCTGGAAGCGCGGGCGGGCGTCAGAGTTCCGTAAGATCGCCAAACCCCTTATGTCGCTTTTGTCTCCGTAGGGTGAGTGACGTGACCGAGACATCCCCCTCTTCGCCTGCTCCTGTGGACGTGGTGCTGCCCTGCCTCGACGAGGCCGAAGCCCTGCCCTGGGTGCTGCAGCGCATCCCGTCGGGCTGGCGCGCGATCGTGGTCGACAACGGCTCCACCGACGGCTCGGCTGACATCGCCCGCTCCCTGGGGGCGCATGTGGTCCACGAGCCACGACGCGGCTTCGGCGCCGCCTGCCACGCGGGCCTGACCGCCGCGACGGCTGACGTCGTCTGCTTCTGCGACTGCGACGCATCCCTCGACCCAGCACTTCTGCCCGCCGTTGCCGGGCCTGTCCTCGACGGCTCCGGCGACCTCGTGCTGGGCCGCCGCAGACCCGTCACACGCCGTGCCTGGCCGATGCATGCCCGCCTGGCCAACCTGGAGCTGGCCCGCCTGATCCACCGGCGGACCGGACTGCGGCTGCACGACCTGGGCCCGATGCGCGCCGCGCGCCGCGAACCGCTGCTCGCCCTGAACCTGACCGACCGGCGGTCCGGCTACCCGCTGCAGATGCTGGTCCGCGCCGCCGACGCAGGCTGGCAGGTGAAGGAGACGGACGTGCCCTACCGCCCGCGCACCGGCCGGTCGAAGGTCACCGGCACCTGGCGCGGCACCTGGCACGCGGTGCGGGACATGCGCGCCGTCCTCGCCGAACGTCCCGCCGCAGACCAGACGCACCCGCACACCGCCAGAGGAGCCGGACGATGAGCGGCCCCCACCCGGCCACAGGGCCGGCCACGCTGCTGGTCATCGCAAAAGAACCCGTCCCGGGGCGGGTCAAGACCCGCCTCACCCCGCCCTACACCCCCATGGAGGCGGCCGCCATCGCCGAGGCCGCTCTCGCCGACACCCTGCACACAGTGCTCAAGACCCCCGCCCGCCGGCGCGTCCTCGTTCTCGACGGTGCTCCCGGCCCCTGGCTTCCGCCCGGCTTCGACGTCCTGCCCCAGGGATCCGGCGGCCTGGACGAGCGGATCGCGTCAGCCTTCGCTCACTGCGACCGGGGTCCGGCTCTCCTCGTCGGTATGGACACCCCCCAACTGACCGCGGACCTTCTCATGGGAGTGGGACACGACGAATACGACGCCTGGTTCGGTCCCGCCGCGGACGGTGGATTCTGGGCACTGGGCTTCGCGGAACCTTCACGCGCCGAGGCTCTGGTGCCGGGTGTGCCCATGTCCACCGACCACACCGGGGCGGTGCAGCGGCGCCGGCTCGCCGAGGCGGGGCTGAACGTGCGCGACCTGCCGGTACTCCTCGACGTGGACACCGCCGCCGACGCCGTCGCGGTCGCCGCTTGCTGCCCCGTCGGTTCGCGCTTCGCCACCACACTGAACTCGCTCGCGGAGGTCGGTCGATGAGCGGTACGGCACACGGCACCGACCCCTCCTTCGCCCGGTGGACAACGCAGACAGGGACTCGACGGCATTCGCAGACCGTGATGGCGCGGCCTGCTCGACTGCCCGCGCAGTCGCATCCTGCCGATCGCCCGAGACCGGGCGAGCCGTGGACGGACGACCCCTACGCCCACGCCCTGCGCACCGGACGCGGCCCGCTCTTCATGCGCCGCCTGCGGCCACCGGTCGACAGGGACGACGCCGGAGGGGAAGGGGAACTGCTGCCGCTGGACGTCGAGCGCTGGTGCGCCGCACCCGACGCCGCCGACACCGGTGTTCTGCAGCGTTGCGCCGGCCCCGTTCTCGACGTCGGCTGCGGGCCCGGACGGCTGGTGGCCGCCCTGACTGCAGGGGGCGTGCCGGCGCTCGGCGTGGACGTCAGCCCGGCCGCCGTGGCCCGGACCCGACAGCGCGGGGGCGCCGCCGTGCGCCGGTCCGTGTTCGATCGCCTTCCCGGGGAAGGTCGCTGGGGCACCATCCTGTTGATGGACGGCAACCTCGGAATCGGCGGCGATCCGCTCGTCCTCCTGGCCCGCCTGCGCACCGTGGTCCCGCCCGGCGGGCGCCTGCTGGTGGAGGCCGCGCCGCACGACGTCGACGAGCGCCTCACCGTCCGGGTCGAGGACGCCCACGGCCGTCACGGCCGCCCCTTCCCCTGGGCACGGCTCGGCGCCACTGCCCTGCTGCACACCGCCGAAGCCGTGGGCTGGATCCTGACAGGCCGGTGGGCTGACGAAGGCCGCTCGTTCGTCGAACTGCACCGGCCACGGTCCAGGCAGCACGACGAGCGCGCCTCGGCCGGCGGAAGGACCGAACAGCCGTGAGCGACACCGCTGCCCCGCAGCATCAGTCCCCCCAGCCGATGCCCGGCCGGGCCGGAGTGCCGGGGAACCGCGCAGCAGCCCGTGTCAGCGTCGTGCTCACAGCGGTCCTGCTCACCGCGCTGACAGCCGTTGTCCACGACACCGTCCGCGCCGGCGACAACCACAGCGCACCCGGCCGTCTGCTGGCCGGCTACGGCATCGCCTGGACACTGTTCGCCGCCGCGGTGTGGGCTGTGCGCAGGGCCCCGGCCCGTGCCGCGACCGGACTGGTCCTGACCGGTGCGGCCGCCATGGCGCTGGCCGCCCTCGCCGCGCCGCCCCGCACCAGCAACGACATGTTCCGATATGCGTGGGACGGCCGTGTCCAGGCCGCCGGCATCTCCCCGTACACCTACCCGCCCGCCGCACCCGAACTTGCCAAGCTGCGTGACGACTGGCTGTTCCCCCCTCAACGGCCCTGCCGGGGCTGGGGGCTGACCCATACGGACAGCGGCCTGTGCGTCCGCATCAACCGGCCCACCGTCCCCACCATCTATCCGCCCGTCGCCGAGGGCTGGTTCTTCGCCGTGCACGCCCTCTCACCGTCCGACAGTCGCCACAAGCCGCTCCAAGTCGGTGGCGCAGTACTGGCGTTCGGCACGACTCTCGCTCTGCTCACCGTGGTGCGCCGGCGTGGCGATCCCCGCCGTGCCCCAGCCCGCGCAGCCTTGTGGGGATGGTGCCCGGCCGTGCCCTTCGAAGCGGTCAACAACGCCCACATCGACACCCTCGGCGTCCTGCTCACCGTGCTGGCTCTCGGCACCGCCACCGCCGGGGGCCGCCGCGGGGCGCTCCTCGGCGCCGCGATCGCCGTGAAACTGCTGCCCGTCCTGGCACTGCCCGGCGCCCTGTCCGGCCGGCGCAGTCCCGCACAGGTGGCACGCGTGGTGTCGGCCGCGATCGCCGTGTTCGCGCTCGCCTACCTGCCCTACGTCATCGCCTCCGGCGCGGGCGTCCTCGGCTATCTGCCCGGCTACCTCCAGGAGGAAGGCTACGAGCCCGGGGACGTGCACCGCTTCGCCCTGCTGCGGCTGCTGCTTCCGGACGCCGCCGCAGGGGCGACGGTGATCGTGCTGCTCGTACTGATGGCCCTGTACGTGTGGTGGCGCGGCGACCCGGCCCGGCCCTGGCGTGGTGCCCTGGTGCTGACGGGCACCGCTCTGCTGCTGGTCTCACCCAACTACCCGTGGTACTCGCTGCTCGTCGTCGGCCTCGTGGCCCTCGACGGCAGGTGGGAGTGGCTGACCGTCACCATGGCCGGCACCGCCCTCTACCTCGGCGGCCGCCTGCTCCCCGGCTTCCCGCTCCAGGCCTGGGCGTACGGCGTGGCCGCCGCGGCCATCGCTCTCGGAGCCTGCCTGCGCACCGCCCCGGCACGGCATCTCCTGGACCGGCGCCGTGACCGGAGTCTGCCGGGCACCTGACATGGATCGCGGACGCCGACCGGGTGCCCGGACACCGTGGCGCCGCACCCAGGAGGCTGATCCAGGTCATCCGCCCTGTCGGCACCACGGCATCAGCGGCGGCGCCGGAACACGACCAGCCGCAACATCGTGAAGCGCAAACCGGTCACCAGGGCGACCGTGGGAACCAGCACCAGAGCCTCCGTCGCCGGAGGGGCGGTGGGCCGGTAGTGGACGAAGAGCAGGAGCACACCGGAGGTGACGAGGTAGGCCAGAACGAACAGGAGCCCGGCGCCCGCATGAGCCCGAACGGCCCTGACCGTGGACCCGCGGAAGGTGAGTCGGCGGTTGGCCTCGGTATTGAGAACCGTGACGACGACCAGGGAGACAAGATTCGCCAGCACCGGCGGCCACCAGCGGCGCATCTCCCAGTACAGCAGTGCCTGGGCCACGGTGGAGGCGAGACCGATCACGATGAACCAGCCCAGCTCCCCGGTCAGCCTCGTACGGCCGGGCAAAGAGGGGCGGTGCAATGTGCGCAGGCGTCGCACCTGACCATGATGAGTCCAACCTCCCGGGCCCGTCGAGTCGAGCCGGGCAACGACTCCGCCGTCCGGCTGACGGCACGTACCCGCCTCCCCGCCGGACCCGCCCTTCGGCCCGGATCTGCGTCAGGTTGTAGACCTGCGCCGAGGTGTCCGGCGCCCGCCGTGCCGGGGTCGGCGGCCGGTTGCGCGGGAGCGCCCTGCTCGCACCCCACAACCGCAATCCGGGCAGCGGCCCGAACGGCTTCCAGAACAACAAGACGGCCGCGGCCGTCGGAGTCACCCGCGCGCGCCTGGGCCCTGACCGGCGGCTGGAACTCAGCGGGCACGGCCCGTCTGTGACCTTGACCCGAGCCCGGCTGCTGGCCATGCGTCAGCACGCCGTCATGTTGCCGATCGCGTGCGTGGAGGGATGGTCCACCTCCGATCAGCACTGGAGCGGACTGCGGCTGGCGGATCTGGCCGCCATGGCCGGGCTGCCCCGTGCCTCGAGCGTCCTGGTCGAGTCCGTCCAGCCGCCCGGCCCCTACAGCTCCGTGCTGCTGCGGGGCAACCAGATCCACGACCCCCGAGCGCTCCTCGCTCTGCGCGTCAACGGTGCGGACCTCTCGATCGATCACGGATATCCGGCACGCGTCATCGTCCCGGCCAACCCAGGGGTGAACAACACCAAGTGGGTGCACCGGCTCACCTTCAGGACGTGACCATGGCACGTTTCGTCCGTTGGTACGGCTCCAACCCCTTGCACCTGCTGGTTCCGATCTGCTCGTTCGCCCTCACCGCCTACGCCATGGTTCGCCTGTTCGCCATCAGACCGCTCGCAGTCGCGGTCGGGTTCGTCGGCGCCGCGATCGTCCACGACTTGGTGCTGCTGCCGCTCTACCCGATCGCCGACCTGACGGTCCCCGCGGTGCTGAGGCATCGGACCATCGGTGTGCCGTAACTCCCCTGGATCAATCACCTGCGGGTGCTCCGGGGTGCTCCGGGGTGCTCCTGCTCGTCTGGTTCCCGCTCGTATTCGGTCTGTCCATGCCCTATTCCGGTGCGACCGGGCTGTCGGGGCTCCTGACGGCCGGTAAGAACATGACGTCCTGCGTGTGGTGCGCAACGACCGGACTCAGGCACCTTCGGCAGGCGGAGAGGGAAGCCAGGCCGATTCAACGGGGCCCTCGCCCGCGCAGCCCCTGGGACCAGCACCGAGCCGCCGTGTTCAGCTCCCGCCCTTCGTCGTCGGAACGGTCCAGGTGTCGTTGCCGTGGAGGAGGGTGGTGAGGTCGCCTTTGCCGTTGTGTTCGATGGCGGTGTCGAGTTGGTCGGCCATCTGGGTGTCGTAGACGGGGCGGTGGATGGAGCGTAGGACGCCGATGGGGGTGTGGTGGAGGGTGTTGGGGTCGGCGAGGCGGGTGAGGGCGAAGGCGGTGGTGGGGGTGGTGGCGTGGGCGTCGTGGATGAGGATGTCGGCTTCGTTGTCGGGGGTGATGGTGGCGGTTTTGAGGTCGCCGGTGTGGGGGTCGCGCAGGACGCCGTGGGTGTGGTGGGGTCCGAAGCGGATGGGTTGGCCGTGTTCGAGGCGGATGACGGCTTCGTCGGCGGTGTGTTGGTCTTTGAGGGTGTCGAAGGCGCCGTCGTTGAAGATGTTGCAGTTCTGGTAGATCTCGACGAGGGCGGTGCCGGGGTGGGCGGCGGCTTGGCGTAGGACGTCGGTGAGGTGTTTGCGGTCGGAGTCGATGGTGCGGGCGACGAAGGTGGCTTCGGCTCCGAGGGCGAGTGAGAGGGGGTTGAAGGGGGCGTCGAGGGAGCCCATGGGGGTGGATTTGGTGATTTTGCCGGTTTCGGAGGTGGGGGAGTACTGGCCTTTGGTGAGGCCGTAGATGCGGTTGTTGAAGAGCAGGATTTTGAGGTTGACGTTGCGGCGCAGGGCGTGGATGAGGTGGTTGCCGCCGATGGATAGGGCGTCGCCGTCGCCGGTGACGACCCAGACGGACAGGTCGCGGCGGGAGGTGGCCAGGCCGGTGGCGATGGCGGGTGCGCGGCCGTGGATGGAGTGCATGCCGTAGGTGTTCATGTAGTACGGGAAGCGGGAGGAGCATCCGATGCCGGAGATGAACACGATGTTTTCTCTGGCCAGGCCGAGTTCGGGCATGAAGCCCTGGACGGCGGCCAGGACCGCGTAGTCGCCGCAGCCGGGGCACCAGCGGACTTCCTGGTCGGATTTGAAGTCCTTCATGCTCTGGCGGGCGATGGCTTTGGGCACGAGGGAGAGCGCGTCGATCGTGCCGGTGCCTTGGGTGGGCGTCTCAGCCATCGATGGCCTCCTGGAGAGCCGTGGCGAGTTGTTCGGCTTTGAAGGGCATGCCGTTGATCTGGGTGTGGGGGCGGGCGTCGACGAGGTAGGTGGCGCGGATGAGGGTGGTGAGCTGGCCGAGGTTCATCTCGGGGACGACGACGGTGTCGTAGTGGTGCAGGACGTCGCCGAGGTTGGCGGGGAAGGGGTTGAGGTGGCGCAGGTGGGCCTGGGCGATGGATTGGCCGGCGGTGCGCAGTCGGCGGACGGCGGCGGTGATGGGGCCGTAGGTGGAGCCCCAGCCCAGGACGAGGGTGCGGGCGTGGTGGGGGTCGTCGACGTCGAGGTCGGGCACGGTGATGCCGTCGATCTTGGCTTGGCGGGTGCGGACCATGAAGTCGTGGTTGGCGGGGTCGTAGGAGATGTTGCCGGTGCCGTCCTGTTTCTCGATGCCGCCGATGCGGTGTTCCAGGCCGGGGGTGCCGGGGATGGCCCAGGGGCGGGCCAGGGTCTGTGGGTCGCGCAGGTAGGGCCAGAACGCTGTGGTGCCGTCGGCCAGGGTGTGGTTGGGGCCCTGGGCGAACTGCACTCGCAGGTCGGGTAGTTCGTCGAGGTCGGGGATGCGCCAGGGCTCGGAGCCGTTGGCCAGGTAGCCGTCGGACAGCAGGAAGACGGGGGTGCGGTAGGTCAGTGCGATCCGGGCCGCCTCCAGTGCGGCGTCGAAGCAGTCTGCCGGGGTGCGCGGGGCGATCACCGCGACGGGGGCCTCGCCGTTGCGGCCGTACATCGCCTGCAGCAGATCGGCCTGCTCGGTCTTGGTCGGCAGGCCCGTGGAGGGGCCGCCGCGCTGGATGTCCACCACCAGCAGCGGCAATTCCAGGGAGACGGCCAGGCCGATCGTCTCGCTCTTGAGCGCCACCCCCGGACCGGAGGTCGTGGTCACGGCCAGTGAACCGCCGAACGCCGCGCCCAGTGCGGCGCCGATCCCGGCGATCTCGTCCTCCGCCTGGAAGGTACGCACTCCGAAGTTCTTGTGCCGGGACAACTCGTGCAGGATGTCGGAGGCGGGTGTGATCGGATACGAGCCCAAAAACAGTGGCAGGTCCGCCTGCCGGGACGCCGCGATCAGCCCGTAGGCCAGCGCCAGGTTCCCTGAGATGTTGCGGTAGGTGCCCACCGGGAACGCCGTCGTGGCCGGCGCGACCTCGTAGGAGACCGCGAAGTCCTCGGTGGTCTCACCGAAGTTCCAGCCCGCCCGGAACGCGGCGATGTTGGCCGCCGCGATGTCCGGCTTCTTCGCGAACTTCGCCCGCAGGAAACGCTCCGTGCCCTCCGTGGGCCGGTGATACATCCACGACAGCAGACCCAACGCGAACATGTTCTTGCTGCGCTCGGCCTCCTTGCGGCTGAGGTCGAACTCCTTCAGCGCCTGGACGGTCAGCGTGGTCAGCGGCACCGGATGGACCTGGTAGCCCTCCAGCGAGCCGTCCTGCAGGGGGCTGGTGTCATAGCCGACCTTCAGCAGCGCCCGTTTGGTGAACTCGTCCGTGTTGACGATGATCTCCGCGCCCCGCGGCAGGTCGCCCACGTTCGCCTTCAACGCGGCCGGGTTCATCGCCACCAGCACGTTCGGCGCGTCACCCGGCGTGAGGATGTCATGATCGGCGAAGTGCAACTGGAACGAGGACACACCCGGCAACGTGCCTGCCGGAGCACGGATCTCCGCGGGAAAGTTCGGCAACGTCGACAGATCGTTCCCGAACGACGCCGTCTCCGACGTGAAACGATCACCCGTCAACTGCATCCCGTCACCGGAATCCCCCGCAAAACGGATGATCACCCGGTCGAGCCTCTGCACATCCTTCGTCCGTGAGATCTGGCGGTCCGGTGTCTGTGCGGGTGTCGTGCGGTCCCGCGCCTGTGCGGCGGTCATGTCCTCATCCCATCTCCCGAGAGCGGCGTCAAGTCGCCCGGGTCCTGTCGTGTGTCGGCCGGGGAGGATGGCCGATTCGCCACTGCTTCTGAACTGACGGTGTCGATAGCGTGCTGTTGTGGATACTCCTGCGCTTGATCGCATTTGCGGTCGCGTGGGTGTGACCCATCACTCGTATACGTCGTACGCTCCTGCGTGTACGATGTATCGCGAGATAATGGAAGAGGTCTGTACGGGGGAGCTGGTGTAGTTGGCTTTGCAACAATTCGGGGCTGGTGTGCGGATACCAGTGGGCTGACTGACCAGGCAATATGATTCGCTATGCGATGAGCCTTCCGCCGGGGTCGTGTTTCCGCGGGGGCGTGAATCTGTGTGCACCGGATCGCCTTCTTCGGCGCCTGTCGGATTACTTATTGTTTCGGCAGAGTTTCGGTTCTCCTCTATTTGCCGAGTCATCAACTGTTGATCTTTGACGGATCGAGTGCATGGTCTGTACCCTTCTTGTGGACATGCTTTCGATGGCTCGACGCTCCTCTTGACCGGACGAATATGGGGGATTTCTCGGATGGGGCATCAGTCCGTAAGGCTTGTTGAAGCGCGCATTCCGCATCAGATGTCGGCGCGGGGTGCGTCCGTCAGGCCGGAGGTGAGGCGAGTCCGCAAGGCGTTACGCGTACTCGCGGTGGAGAACGAGACCGAAGTGGCGAAGGAGTTGGTTCGCGACCTGTGGCGGCACGGATACCAGGCCGAGAGTGTGCCGACCGGCGCACAGGCCCTGCAGCAGTACCGCAATGCCGACCTGCTCCTCGTCGACCTGGACCTGCCCGATCTGGACGGTGTCGAGCTGTGCCGGAGCATCCGTGCCCTGTGCGACGTCCCGATCATCGTCGTGACGGCCCGTGACTCCGAGGTGGACCGGGTCCTCAGCCTCCGGGCCGGCTCGGACGACTATGTGGCCAAGCCGTACAGCCTGGCCGAGTTGATCGCGCGTATCGAGGCCGTCATGCGCCGGGCGCTGCGGCAGCCTGCCGCGCCCGATGAGGCCATCACCGTCGGCTCGCTGGGCATCGATCCCCGCGCCCGGGAAATCCGTCTCGACGGCCGGCACATAGATGTGACGCGCAAGGAATTCGATCTGCTCTACCTGCTGGCCTCGCGCCCGGGAATCGTTGTCACCCGGAGGCAGATAATGGCGCAGGTCTGGCGGGACTCCCGGTCGGAGCCGGGACGTACGATCGACACTCATGTCAGCAGCCTGCGCAGCAAGCTGGGTTCGAGCAGTTGGATCATCACCGCCCGCGGCGTCGGTTTTCGTCTGGGGCATGCTTGATCCTGACCGGCGGTCACCTGGATCGTCCGGGAAATGAGTCGGCAGTACGGCAGGGATACGTCTCGTATTCGAGAGCGGATCCGGGGAAAACGAAGGATCAGTGATCCGAGGGAGGCCGCCCGGTCAACGGCGATCTGCGGTCTTCCCACCTGGAATCGGCTCGGATGAAACTGTATTCCGCTCATTCGCCCCAGGTTTTCGCCCCCGCCCGGCGGGCGGGATCAGGCCGCGCCGCGCCAGCCCGGCAGCGGGCCGGCGGCCCATGAGGTGGCCGTCCCGCGCCTGGCCGAGAAGGGTGTCCAGTGCGCCCCCCGCGGACCGGTGCCGGTGTCCGCCGGCTCCACCGCCCGAGTGGCGTTCGTGGCGAGTACGCCGGCCAGCGCCACCGCCACCGCGGCGACCTCTTCGTCGGTGGGCGATCCGCTGATGATGCGCCAGCACTCCGTTGCCATGCTTCCCCCTTGTACGCGGTGATGTGAAGACGTGCGGAACCGTACGAAGGCGGCCCTTCGGAACCGGTCGGTTCCGAAGGGCCGCCTGGCGACTGCCTCGATGTCAGACGCGGGACCTGCGGACCACCTCCAGGGCGGCCACCACGACGAAGCCGACGAACAGATGCATCGGGATCAGGGTGGCGGCGGTCCCGCCGTCGGTGTCCTGGGTCAGCGGCCCGATCGCGGTGAGCACCGCCACGGCACCGCCCAGGATCTGACCCACCCTCAGGAAGACCGGCTTCCAGCGGGCCAGAAGGACGGTCACCGTGACGCCGATCACCGGTGCCGCGATCGACATGAAGACCACGGCGCCGGCGCCGATCTCGTCGGGCTTGCCGTTGAGCTCCAGGACCAGGGAGGCTCCGGCGGCGTCGCCGATGAACAGAAGGATCAGGTTGACGACCGTGGCGAGGACGGCGGCCCCCGCCACGGCCTGCCATACGGGCAGCGCTCGCCGTCCTGGAGCGGTGCGGGTGGCAGCGGGGTTACTGCTGGTCATGGAGCCCTCCGGGCTGTTGTACCGCGCCGGCCACGGGGGTGCCCGGGGCCGGCGCGATGCTCATGGACATAGGGGTGTGCGCTTCCGGCGCGAGGGCCGACCGCCCGAGCCGGCCGTCAGGCGGGATCCAGGGACAGGGCGTGCCGGAAGACGTTCTTGGGGTCGTAGGTGTTCTTGACCCGCTGCAGCCTGGGGTAGTTGTCCTTCCAGATGATCGAGTACCAGGGCACACCGGAGGTGTTCTGCACCGGGTCGCGCATGTCGACGTCGGGGTAGTTGATGTAGCCGCCGTCCTGCCGGCCGTTCGGCACCGGGAAGCCGCCGGTCGCTCCGTGGACGTTCTTGCGCAGCGTGCGCAGCCAGCCGACCTCGGTCTCGTCCTGCGCCGGATCGGCCCAGTTGTTCGAGTACCAGAGCTTGAGGACGGAGTCCCGCTGAGGGATGGCCGTGGCCGACGACTCCACCGTGTTGATCTTGCAGCCGTAGGCCGCGAGGTAGACCAGCCCGGCGCCGAAGTGGTTCGGGTCGTTCAGGGAGCGGTAGATCGCGCCGACCTGGGCCTCGGTCAGCGGCTTGCGCAGATGGCCGCCCATGGACTTCTGCCGGGCGTATTCGCCGTAGCTCGGGGTCGGTTCCAGGGCGATCTCCAGCCAGGTGCCCTCCGTGATGTCGACCGTCGGCTCCAGGCCCACACCCGCGTTCACCGCGCGGATGTAGTCGTCGTGGAGCTTGGCGGTGTCCTTCAGCGTGGCGTCCATGCGTATCTCGAGCTGGACCGTGCCGGCGAGGGACGAGTGCAGCTGCAGCGAGCTGTGCATCGCCGAGTAGACCGAGCCGGGGGCGCTGTTCGCGGCGTGCCAGGCACCGTGGTTGAGCACCATGCGCGTGAAGCCCGCCTCGGTCAGCTGGGCCCAGGGCCAGGTCACGATGGTCTTGCGCATCCGCGCGGGAGGCCGCGGCAGCAGTGCGGACGCGCTCCCGGAGGCCCCCGGGGTGCGGAACCAGAACCGAGTCACGATGCCGAACCCTCCGCCGCCTCCGCCGGTGTGGGCCCACCACAGGTCGCGGTTCGGGTCCCCCGCGTCGCGCGTGGCGATGATCGTGCGCGCCTTGCCGCCCCGGTCCGCGACGACGACCTCGACCGCGTACAGATGGTCCACGACAAGGCCGTGGCGGCGGGACAGCGGCCCGTATCCGCCGCCGCTGACGTGGCCGCCGACGCCCACCTCGGGGCAGACCCCGCCGGGGACGGTGACACCCCAGCCCTCGTACAGCGCCTTGTACACCTCGCCGAGGCGGGCACCGGCCTCCACGGCGAAGGCGTTCATCGTCCGGTCGAAGGTGACGTTCTTCATCTCCGACAGGTCGACCAGCAGACGGAACTGCGGGTCGTCGACCAGGCCCTCGAAGCAGTGCCCGCCGCTGCGCACGGTGATGCGCTGGTTCTTGGCGACGGCCTGGTTCACCGCCTTCTCGACCTGGGAGGCGCAGTGCACGAGCCAGATCTCGTCCGGGGTCGCCACGAAACGGTTGTTGTAACCGCGCTCTGCGAGCTCGGCGTAGCGGGCGTCGCCCGGCCTGACGATCACCTCCGGATCGGCCTGTGCCACGGCCTGTGCCGAGGACGGGTTCAGTGCGGTGAAGCCCGCCGTGGCGCCGGCCACCGCAATCGCGGAGCCCAGAAACCTGCGTCGCGAAACCATGTTGAGCCCTATCTGTGCGGGGATATCGACAAAACACCGCATGGACGCATGCGGACCGGGGGTGGCCTTCAGCCAAGCAGCCACCGAGGGGCGTCACCACGCACTTGACGTGGATCTGTCATGCCCCGATGCGAAAGTTGAGGTACCGGACGCTCCGGTCAGAAGCCGGGGGTGGTCCGGGCCGCCTCGCGCAGCGCCGCGAACAGCGCGGCCTCCGGCTGGGATCCGTGCAGCGGCCGTACGCCGTCGATGAAGAACACCGGCACCCCGGTGACCCCCAGCCGGCGCACCCGGTCCAGTTCGGCGCGCAGCCGTTCGGTCTCGGCGGTCATGTCGACCGGCACGGAGCCGTCGTCCTCCATGACACCGACCTCCTCCGCGAGACGGGCGAGAGTGGTGGCGTCGCCGATGTGCAGCCCGTCGGTGAAGTGGGCGCGGAAGAGCCGTTCCACCAACTGCTCGGCCCTGCCCTGCCGGGCGGCCCGGGCGATGAGCCGGTGCGCCTCGAACGTGCCGGTGGCCACGGCGCGTTCGTAGTGCAGCTCCAGTCCCTCCGAGGCGAGCTGTTCGGCGTGGCGCAGCGTCTGCCGTACGGCCTCCGCGCCGAACACCCGCTCAAGGACGGGAAGCAATGGCTCCCCCTCGGTGGCGGCACCCGGTGCGAGTTCGAACGGCAGGAACTCCACCCGGACTTGCCGGCCTTCGGCACGCAGCCGGTCTGCCGCACGGACGAAGCGGGTGTAACCGAGATAGGAGTGCACGCAGATCACATCGAGCGCGATCCGTACGTGCACCGTCGTGCTCTTGGGCGTGTGCTGTGGCAAGGCTGCCGCCTCCCAGGGGCTGGTGCGGTCGGGTACCTGGTCACTGCGGGGGGTTGCCGTGTTTGCGGGAGGGCAGGTCCGCGTGCTTGGACTGGAGCATCGCGAGGGACTTGATGAGGACCTCGCGGGTCTCGGCGGGATCGATGACGTCGTCCACGAGTCCGCGTTCGGCCGCGTAGTAGGGGTGCATCAGCTCGGACTTGTACTCCTTGACCATGCGTGCCCGCATGGCCTCGGGGTCCTCCGCACCGGCGATCTGGCGGCGGAAGATGACGTTGGCCGCACCCTCCGCGCCCATCACGGCGATCTCGTTCGCGGGCCAGGCGTAGGTGAGGTCCGCCCCGATGGACTGGCTGTCCATCACGATGTACGCACCGCCGTACGCCTTCCGCAGGATCAGCGAGATCCGCGGCACGGTCGCGTTGCAGTAGGCGTACAGCAGCTTCGCGCCGTGCCGGATGATCCCGCCGTGCTCCTGGTCGACACCGGGCAGGAACCCCGGAACGTCCAGGAGGGTGGTGATTGGGACGTTGAAAGCATCGCACATCTGCACGAAACGGGCGGCCTTCTCGCTGGCCTGGATGTCCAGTACGCCGGCGAGGGTCTGGGGCTGGTTGGCGATGATGCCGACGACCTGGCCGTCCAGGCGGGCCAGCGCGCAGATGATGTTCCGCGCCCAGCGCTCGTGGACCTCCAGGTACTCGCCGTCGTCGACGATCTCCTCGATCACCTTGGCCATGTCGTAGGGCCGGTTGCCGTCCGCCGGGACCAGGTCCAGCAACACCTCGCTGCGCCGGTCCACCGCATCCTCGGACTCCACCCGCGGCGGGTTCTCCCGGTTGTTCTGCGGCAGCATCGACAACAGGTAGCGCACCTCGGCGATGCACGTCTCCTCGTCGTCGTAGGCGAAGTGGCACACCCCGCTGGTCTCGGCGTGCACATCCGCACCGCCCAGACCGTTCTGGCTGATCTCCTCACCCGTCACGGCCTTGACCACGTCCGGACCGGTGATGAACATCTGCGACGTCTCACGGACCATGAACACGAAGTCCGTCAGCGCCGGACTGTAGGCCGCACCACCCGCACACGGGCCCAGCATCACCGAGATCTGCGGGATCACACCCGAGGCCCGGGTATTGCGCTGGAAGATGCCCCCGTACCCGGCGAGCGCACTGACACCCTCCTGGATCCGCGCACCCGCACCGTCGTTCAGCGACACCAGCGGCGCACCGGCCGCGATGGCCATGTCCATGATCTTGTGGATCTTCGTGGCATGCGCCTCACCCAGCGCACCGCCGAAGACACGGAAGTCATGGGCGTACACGAAGACCGTGCGGCCCTCCACCGTGCCCCAGCCGGTGACCACACCATCGGTGTACGGCTTCTTCGTCTCCAGCCCGAACCCGGTCGCCCGATGCCGCCGCAGCTGCTCGACCTCCTGGAAGGAACCCGCGTCCACAAGCAGCTCGATACGCTCCCGCGCCGTCAGCTTGCCCTTGGCATGCTGCGCCTCGGTCGCCTTCTCACTGGGCCCGGCCACAGCCTGCGCACGGATCTCGTGCAGCTCCGCCACCCGCCCGCGCCCGTCGACGGGTTCGACCCCCGACGGAGGCCTGTCGTCCAGTGCGGTCATCCGTGTCTCCTCCTTCATGAGCGGGACGGGCGCGGTCGGGCGTCCGTGGTACGTCCGTCGGAGATGTTCCCGACGCTCAGCACCGACTCGGGCCGGAGCCGGTGCACGACGGTGTGCCGAACCGGTTCCCGAACCGCCGCGGCCGCCGCGTGGCCCGGGCCGCAGGGCACGTCGAGGACGTGCCAGCCGTCCGGCCGCGGCGGAGCCCCGGGGCCGGCGTCACCGAGATACACATCGGACGTCCAGCGGCCCACCCCCACGCCCGTTCCCTTCAGATACGCCTCCTTGCGCGCCCAGAGGCGAGCGAAGACGGCCGGCCGGCCCGGACCCGCACACTGCTCCAACTCCCGCCGCTCCCACGGGTGGAGAGCCGATCGGCACAGCGAGACCCGTTCCGGGCACGGCAGTCCTTCGATGTCGACGCCAACCGGTGCGCGGGCCACACCGATGAGCACCGCGCCCCGGCTGTGGGACAACGAGAAGTGCGGTGCGCCCGGTGCGGCGCCGGCCAGCACGGGGCGCCCGTGCGGGCCGCCGCAGCGAGGGCAGTCCGCACGGGTGAACGTCACGTCCCTGGCGGGGATGCGCAGGTACGCACCGAGCAGCCGGCGCAGCGCGATGTGCGCGGCGATGTACAGCGCCCGGTCGGCGGGCCGCCGGAAGGCGTCCGCTCGGTGCCGCTCGGCTTCGTCGAGTTCCCCGAGGGGAAGCGGTACGACTCCGGGCGGGGTCAGCAGCCACAGGTCCAACCGATCCGCGTCGAGGTGGAGTTCGGTCATGCGGACAGACGGCGTACGTCGTCCAGCAGCTCGGCCTGCCGCAGGGTGTCCCCACGCACCGCGGACCCGGCGCGGACGGCGGTGGCGAAGGCGGCGACGGTGGCCGCGACCTGGTCGGCGGGCTCCAGCCGGATCTCCTCCGTGGTGTGCCCGTGCACGGCGATCCCGGGCACGAAGTCGGCCGGCGGCGTGAACGCCCGGTCCACCGTGATCCGGCCCTCGCTGCCCCACAGTTCGTACCGCGAGAGGTAGGCGTGCTCCATCCCGAACGTGAGGTGTGCGGTGACGCCTTCGGGTGTGCCCAGCAGCGCGGCGCCGGACGTCTCCACCCGTCGCCCGCTCCCTCGGGTGAGCCTGGCGCCGATGACCTCGAGAGCGGGGCCCAGGAAGTGCAGGGCGGCGCGCAGCGGGTAGAGGCCGACGTCCGACAGGGCGCCACCGCCGAGCTCGGGTGCGTAGCGGATGTCACCGTCGGGGAGCGGGGGGATGGTGAACGCTGCGTGAAACGAGCGGAGTTCACCGATCCGCCCCGCGGAGACGAGGCGCCGCACCGCCTCGTGCCGCGGATGGTGGACGAACATCACGTTCTCCATCAGGGCCGCACCCTGCTTCGCGGCGAGGTCCAGAAGACGCTCGGTGCTCTCCGGGTCCGTCGTCAGGGGCTTCTCGGCCAGCACGTGTCTGCCCGCGTTCAGAGCGGCCTCCACCCAGGGGGCGTGCAGTGCGGCCGGCAGGGGGACGTACACCGCCTGCACGTCGTCGGCGTCCAGCAGTTCGGCGTATCCCCGCACCGGACGGCAGCCGAAGCGTGCGGCCACCTCCTCGGCCCTGGCCGGATCACGGCTGGCGACGGCGGCGACCTCCACGTCGCGGGATGCGGCGAACGCCGGCAGCATCCGCCGTACCGCGATGTCCGCGCAGCCGAGCACCCCGATGCGTACCGGCGCGCTCATCGCCGGCCCGCCAAGGTCGCGTTGAGGCAGGCCAGCAGTGTGCGGGCCTGGACGTTGAGGTAGTGACCGTGGCGGACCAGCCAGGTGAGCTGGTCGGGGGTGACCCAGGCGTAGCCGGGCGGCGGATCGAGTGGGGCCTCCCGCTCGTCGGCGTCGACGACGAGATACCGGCTCTCCGCGTTGAGGAACCGACCGCCCTCCTCCGAGTGCACGGCCTCGTACCGGATCCGGTCCGGCGGCACCTCGAGCACGGTGTCGAGGAACAACGGGCGCTCCTTGTCCGGGAGATGGGCGTAGTTGCCGGGTGTGTACTGGACCGTGGGGCCCAGTTCGACGGTGTCCAGGAACCCGCCTTCGACCCGGGCGTGCACCAGCACATGGGGTATGCCGTCGAACGTCCGGGTGAGGAAGGCGGTGACGCCGAGGCCGACCGGCTCGAACAGCGGCTGGGTCCAGCTGGTGACCTCGCGGTTACCGGCCTGGACGGCCACCGCCACCACCGTGAAGTAGCGTCCGTCCTCGTGCTCGATGGCCATGTCGTGGCGCCGCCAGCCGGGCAGCCCCGCCAGCGGAACACGCTCGGCGTGCACATCGTGCCGGGCGCGCTCACCGGTGATCCAGGACAGCAGGTCGGCGTCGCAGTGCAGGGCGCTGCTCGCCGTCGGTGCGACGGGCAGGCAGGACAGCACCGTTCGCGAGTCCATGTTGACGACATTGTCGCGGTGCAGGAGCTCGGCGATCTGCCCCAGGGTGAGCCAGCAGAAGTCGTCGAGGAGGGGCACGTCGCCGACCGCTTCCACGATCATGTTGCGGTTGGACTTGCGGTAGAACCACGAACCGTGCTCGGACTGCAGGACGTCGGCGACGATCCGCCCGCGCCCCGGCCCCACGAAGTGCTCGATGTACTTCACGTCCGCGCCCCGGTGGGCCTTGGTGTAGTTGCTGCGGGTCGCCTGCACGGTGGGGGAGAGCTGGAGCAGATTCGGGTTGCCGGGTTCCATCTTCGCCTGCATCAGGAAGTGCAGGACCCCGTCGAACTCCTTGACCAGGATGCCCAGGATGCCGACCTCGGGCTGCTTGATGACGGGTTGGTGCCAGTCCGCGTACGGGCCGTCGCCATAGGGGCCGTCCCGCTCGGTGACGTGCAGGCCCTCGATCGTGAAGAACCGGCCACTGCGGTGCATCAGGTTCCCGGTGGTCTCCTGGAACGACCAGCCGTCCAGTCGCGCGAGGGGGATCCGGTCCACGCGGAAGGCGTTGACACGGCCTCGTTCGGCGAGCCATTCCGGGAAGTCGGCGGTCGGCAGGTGCACGCCCCGGGCGGTGGCGGCCGACCGGGCGAACCGGTCGGAGAACTGCCGTGCAGTGTCGCGTGCTTGAAGGAGCGGAGACGGCATCGAAGAGAACTCCCCGTGTGCGATGGGTCCGGTGTGTCCGGGCTGCGAGGCGTACGGCTGACCGTTCAGCGGAAGTCGACGATGGTGAACAGGCCCTTCTTCACGAGCTTGATCCCGTCGGTGGCGTCCTTCGACCACGTGAGCGCGGCGTACCGGGCCCGCTCCACGGGGAGTTGTACGACCGTCGACCGGCCCGTGGACAGATGCAGGCTGCCCAGGCTGACCGAGGTGAACGGGGAGTCCGGCGGGAAGGTGCCGTCGTCGGGCATCGAGTCGAAGTAGGCCTTGAGGCCGGCTTCGGTGGTGCCGTCCGCGATCCTCACGAAGAGCAGTTCGTTGACCTGGCCGGGGATCTCGTTGACGTACTGCAGGGGCCGTCCGGCGCGCAGCGTGCCGCGTACCTCGAAGCGCGGCCCGGCGCCGGGCACGTTCCTGGACACGATCGTCGCGGTCGGTGCGAGACCCTGGTCCACGGTGTCCCCGGTGACCGTCAGCCAGCGGTAGCGCGGCTCGGCGTCGCCCACCGCCAGATAGTCGAACAGCAGGTACCTGCCGGGCTGGAGACGCTGGGTGAAGACCCCCGGCTGTCCGGGGTGGATCACCAGGCCGCCGAGCAGGGTGGCGGTGTCGTCCAGGTCCTTCGCCCCCTGGGGCACGTCGGACGGCGTGTTGGACAGCGCGCGGGACAGGGCGCCCAGGAAGTCGTCCCAGCCCTTGCCGTCCCTCAGCCGGGCGAGTCCGATCCAGCCCTTGCCCGCCTGGGTGGTCGAGGCGTGGAACGTCGTCAGCCCGGGACGGATGGTCGCCGGTGCCGTGAACTCCTCGGCGGTGGAGGTGATGTCGACCGAGTGGGACGTCTCGGCGGTGGCGGTGCTGAGGGCGGGAGCAGGTGCCGCGAGGGCGGGCCCCTGGACACCGGCCAGTATCAGTGCGGCGCCGGCCAGTACGGTCGTCATGCGCGGGGTGCGCCTTCCGCGCTCGGTGTTCTTCCCGCCCTGCGGGCGCTTTGTGCTCTCACGGCTCTCGTCGTTCATCTCGGGGTCCTCACCGGTCTTTCCGGGTACGGGGGCGGGTGCTGGGGCGTCGCAGGGAGGCGGACGTTCAGGCGTGCGTGGACGTGCGGGACGAGACCGAGGCCGTGAAGTCGCCGAGGATCCGCCGGTAGTAGCCGGGACCGAAGCCCATCTCCGCGACCTGCGGCACGAGGGCGCGCAGTTTCTCGGTCGAGATGACGTGCTGACGGACCCCCGTGTCGACGAACTCTTGGCGCGCCTCCAGACCCAGGGCCCGCGCGAGGTGGTCGACGACGTCCTCCACCGGGACCGCGAAACCGGAGGCGACGTTGACCGTCTCGGCCCGCAGATCCATGGCGAGCAGACGGTCGATGACCGTGATGACGTCGCCGACGTCGATCAGGTCGCGGGCCGCTCCCCGGTGCACGCGGACCCTTCCTTCGCGCAACTGGCGTACCAGAGTGGGCAGTAACTGGTGCTCGGGCTGATCGGGCCCGACCAGATGGCCGAGCCGAAGGATCACGTGGGCGGCGCCGGAGTCGTGCAGCAGCTGCTCGAGGGCGAGTTTGTGCGCGCCGTAGGGGGTGCAGGGCGTCACCGGCGTGTCCTCCCGGCCGGGCCCCTCGGCGAGTCCGTACATGCCGGTCGCCGCCGTGGAGAAGAAGAGCAGTCGCCGGCCGGTGTCCTGACACCGCTCGGCGACCTCGCGCAGCAGCGCCGCCTCGCGGGCGAAGTCCTCGTCGGAGGTGCCGCTCGCCCAGGACACGCCCGCCGCCAGAGCCACGGTGTCCGGATGCCGGCCGGCCAGCGAACGCAGGTTTCGCGCCAGGAAACCGTTTCCCACAATGTCCATGTGTCGTCGTCCCGATCTCTGGAGGGGGATGAGGGCCGGTCCTGCTCAGCCGCGCGTGGCCACGAACTCCTTGATCGAGGCGGTGACGTAGTCCAGCATCTCGTCGGTGAGCGCCGGGTAGACCCCGATCCAGAAGGTGTGCTCGGTGATGACGTCGCTGTTGGCCAGTTCCCCCACGATCCGGTGCGGCTGGTCGATGTAGGCCGGGTGCCGGGTGAGGTTGCCGGCGAACAGACGGCGGGTGCCGATCCTTCGGGACTCCAGGAAGTCGACCAACTCGGCGCGGCCGAAGGGCGCCTCTGGGTCGACGGTGATCACGAACCCGAACCAGCTCGGCTCGGAACGCGGCGTTGCCTCGGGCAGCAGCAGCCCGGGAACCCCGTCCAGGCCCTCCCGCAGCCGCCGCCAGTTGCGCTGCCGGGCCTCGATGAAGGAGTCCAGCTTGGCCAGCTGCGCCAGACCGAGTGCGGCCTGGATGTCCGTGGCCTTCAGGTTGTACCCGACGTGCGAGAAGATGTACTTGTGGTCGTATCCGGCGGGCAGCGTGCCCATCTGGTACTTGAACCGCTTCATGCAACGGTCGTTCTCGCCCGGCTCGCACCAGCAGTCCCGCCCCCAGTCCCGCAGTGACTCCACGATCCTGGCCAGTGCCAGGTTGGAGGTCAGCACACACCCGCCCTCGCCCATGGTGAGGTGGTGCGCCGGGTAGAAGCTGACGGTGGTCATGTCGCCGAAGGTGCCGGTGAGTTTGCCGTCGTAGAGCGAACCGACCGCGTCGCAGTTGTCCTCGATCAGGAACAGATCGTGCTCCTGGGCGAGTTGGGCTATCTCCGCGACCTCGAAGGGGTTGCCCAGGGCGTGCGCGACGATGATGGCGCGAGTCCTGGGACCGATCGCCGCGGCCACCCGGTCGGCGGTCGCGTTGTAGGTGGTGAGGTCCACGTCCACGAAGACCGGGATCAGGCCGTTCTGCAGGATGGGGTTCACGGTGGTCGGGAAACCCGCCGCCACCGTGATGACCTCGTCGCCCGGCCGCAGCCGCCGGTCCTCCAGCGTGTGCGACGTCAGTGCAGACACCGCCAGCAGATTGGCCGACGAACCGGAGTTCGTCAGATGGGCCTTGCGGCGCTTCAGGCGGCGGGCGAAGGCCGACTCGAACTTGCGGGAGCTGGTCCCGGCGGCGATGCGCATATCCAGCGCGGCCTCCACCAGAGCCATCCGGTCGGCCTCCTCCAGGACCGCGCCGGACGGCCAGATCTCCGTCGTGCCCGGCACGAACTCACGCTCCGGGGAGACCTCCTGGTGGTACGTGCGGACCTCTTCCAGGATCCGGTCCTTGCGGTCGCTCATGGTCGTACCCCTTCCTCGGCCGGTGCGCCGGCCGTGATGCCCAGTGGTGTGCCGAGCGGCGGTCGCTCCGGCGGCAGTACGGATGCGAGAAGGTGGCGCAGGGAGTCGTCGACGCTGCGCAGCGGGCGCCAGCCGAGCAGTCGCCGGGCACGCGAGACGTCCAGGCACTGACGGGCGACATCGGTGCGCGAGGCGGGTGCCTCGGTCGCCTCGACCACCGGGATCTCCAGGCCGCTGAGCGCGATCATCCGGTCGACCAGCCCGCGCATGGGGACCGCCTCGCCGCGGCCCACATTGATCACCTGGCCGGTGACGATCCGCGCCGGTGCCGTGGCCGCGGCCAGGACCGCCGCGGCGACGTCACCGGCGTCCACCAGGTCGCGGGCCGCACGCAGGGGCGGCAGACGCAGTGCGGCGGGCTTCTCACCCCGCGCGTCGGCCCGGGCGGACGCGCCGAGGTGGCCGGCGACCCGGCCGAAGAGGCTGCCCTGCGGTACCCCGGCACCGATGACGTTGGCGAGCCGGAGCACCACCCCGTCGACGCCCCGTTCCCGTGTGCCGCGCAGCACGGCCTGCGTGCCCCGGAGTTTGGTACGGCCGTACGGCGTCACCGGGGTGGGCACATGGTCCTCGCCGGTGGCGCCGTCCGGGGCGCCCGCCCCGTACTCGTGGACGCTGCCGAGCTGGACCAGCCGCACCGGAGGGCCGGATGCGGCGGCGAGCGCCGTCACGACACGTTCGACCAGCTCGGCGTTGCCCGCGGCCATCTCCGTCCCGTCGGCCCGCCAGGCCCGGCCCGCCGCGTTGACCACCACGTCGGCCCCGACCGTGGCGAGGACCTCCGTGAGTGCCTCGGGTGCCGTCGTGAGCAGGTCCAGCCGCGTCGTCGTCACCCCGGAGTCGGTGGGCGGCACCGACTCGGTTGCCGCGGTGCGGGCGATCAGGTGCACCCGGGCGCCCTGCGCGGCGAACGCCGCGCCGAGGTGCCGGCCCAGGAACCCGGTGCCGCCCAGGACGGCGACCGAAAGCCCGGCCGTCGGCCGGTGCTCAGGCCGCACGGCTCGCCCCGTGCTTGACGGCCTTCCACCAGTCGGGGTTGTCGCGGTACCAGGCGACCGTGTCGGCGAGACCCTGTGCGAAGCTGATCCGCGGCGCGTAGCCGAGCTGTTTGCGGATCTTGGATTCGTCGATGGAGTAGCGCAGGTCGTGCGCCTTGCGGTCGGCGACCCGGCGGATCATCTCCTCGCCCGCGCCGGTCAGTTCCAGCAGTCTCTGGGTCAGGGCGAGGTTGGTGTACTCGTTTCCGCCGCCTATGTTGTAGACCTCTCCGGGCTTGCCGTCGTTGAGCACGAGGTGGATGCCGCGGCAGTGGTCGGCCACGTGCAGCCACTCGCGGACATTGCGCCCGTCGCCGTACAGCGGCACCTGGTGGCCCTCCAGGAGGTTCGTGACGAACAGCGGGATGACCTTCTCGGGGTGCTGGTAGGGCCCGTAGTTGTTGGAGCAGCGCGTGATCGAGAGGTCCACGCCGTGGGTACGCCAGTACGTCCGCGCCACCAGGTCCGAGCCCGCCTTCGAGGCGGCGTACGGGGAGTTGGGCGCCAGCGGCCACTCCTCCGTCCAGGAACCCTCCTCGATCGAGCCGTACACCTCGTCCGTGGAGACGTGCACGACCCGCTCGATCCCGCTCTCCAGCACGGCGTCCAGCAGGGTCTGGGTGCCGAGGACGTTCGTCCGGAAGAACTCGCCGGCGCCCTCCAGGGAGCGGTCGACGTGGGACTCGGCGGCGAAGTGGACCACGGCGTCATGGCCGGGCAGCAGTTCACGCAGCAGACCGCGGTCGCAGACGTCGCCCCGGACGAACACCAGCCGCTCGTGCGCGGCGGGCAGGTTCTCCCTGTTTCCCGCGTAGGTCAGCTTGTCCAGTGCGGTGACCTGGGCGCCCTCCCAGCCGCTGTACTCGTCGGCGAGCAGGCTGCGCACGAAGTGCGAGCCGATGAAGCCTGCCGCTCCGGTGACCAGGATCCTCATGCCGCGACCTCCACTCGGGTGTGATCTCCGACGACCAGGCAGTGATGGTCGGTGCCCCGGCCCGTGGTGCCCACGGACGCGGCGCGCCCGATCAGCGAGTTGCGCAGGCCGCGGACCCCGGTGACCGATGCCTCGTCGAGGGCGATGGAGCGCTCCAGCCGGCTGTCCGTCACCAGGCAGTTCCGCCCGATGGAGGTGTGCGGGCCCACGTGGCTGTCCTGCAGCACCGTGCCCGCGCCGATGATCGCCGGGCCCTCGACCCGGGAGCGGACGACGCGCGCGCCCGCCTCGACCACGACGCGGCCGACCAGCACGCTGCCGGGGTCGACGCGTCCCTCGACGCGCCGGGTCAGGCCGTCCAGGAGGTGGCTGTTGCACTCCAGGACGTCCTCGACCCTTCCGGTGTCCTTCCAGTAGCCGTCGTAGCGCCCGGCGCGCACGTCCGCCCCGGAGGAGACCAGCCACTGGATCGCGTCGGTGATCTCCAGTTCGCCACGGGCGCTGGGTTCGATCGAGGCCACCGCCTCGTGGATGGCCGCGGTGAAGAAGTACACGCCGATCAGGGCCAGGTCGCTGCGCGGCTGCCGAGGCTTCTCCACCAGACGCAGCACCTCGCCGTCCGGGCCGAGTTCGGCGACGCCGAACGCGCGCGGGTCGGCCACCTTGTGGACGACGACCTGCGCGGCCGGCCGGTACCGGGCGAACTCCTCGGCGCTCGAATCCACGCCGTCGGGCAGCATGTTGTCGCCCAGGTACATCACGAAGTCGTCGTCGCCGAGGAAGTCGCGGGCGATGACCACGGTGTGGGCCAGTCCGCGCGGCGCGTCCTGCGGGATGTAGGTGATGTGCACGCCGAACCGGGCACCGTCACCGAGCACCGCCTCGATCTCGGGGCCGCGGCTGCCGACGACGACGCCGACCTCGCTCACCCCCAGATCCCGAACGGAGTTCAGCACATGCACCAGGACGGGCGTGTTGGCGATGGGGATGAGTTGTTTGGGCATCGAATAGCTGAAAGGCCGCAGCCGGGTACCGGACCCGCCTGCGAGCACCAGAGCCTTCATCGAGAGGTCCTCTCGGTTCGTGTGTTCACGCCAGTCGGCCGAGCGCGGCGACCACGCTCGCGGGTGAGGGCATGCCGGCGATCTCGCGGGCCAGTTCACGGGCCCGCTCGCCGTATCCGCCCTTGGACAGCAGCTCCTGACAGGAGTCCGCGACGGCGTCGGCCGAGTCCTCGCCGGGCAGCAGCGTGATCGCGGCCCCGAAGTCGGCGACGCGGCGGGCCGGCTTCTCGAGCACGGCCCCCTTGGGGATGAGCAGTTGGGGCACCCCGGCGTTCAGCCCGGTCAGGGTGCTGACCCCGCCGGCGTGGTGGACGAGCAGATCGCACGTCGGCGCGACGAGATCGAGGGGCACCCAGCCGGCCCGGACGCCGGGCAGATCCTCGCGCACGGCGTCGGCGACCTGGTCGGGTGCGGCGACGATCAGCTCGACGTCCCAGGACGCGACGTCCTTCGCGAGGCCGCGCAGGAAGTCGAAGTTCTTGTCGTAGCTCTCCCTGGCGACCCGGCTCCCCGAGGTCACGAGGATCCTGCGGCGCTCGCCCCGCTCGAACATCCAGGATTCCAGGCGCCGTTGGGCGTTCGCCGGGATGTAGCGCAACGCCTGTGCCCCGGCCGTGCCCGCCGGGCGCAGGCTGGGCGGGCAGATGTCGACGAACAGGTCGGGGTCGGGCAGTCGGTCGAGTCCGAACTCACCGAGTTCCGGCCGGAGTTCGGCGTCGGCGCCGGGATGGATGCCGTCGGCCTCGATGGCGTCCCAGGCCTGCCGTACATGCGGCACTCCCAGATGCAGTGCCAGCAGCGGAGCGACATAGCTCATCGTGCCGCCGACGATCACGTCGGGTCGCCAGGCCAGGCCGAACTCGCGCATCCGCGGCAGGCTCGAGGCGGCCATGCGCGCGAACCAGCGCCCGGTGAACAGCGCCTGCTCCAGCGGGTCGGAGGGGATCGACTCGGGGTTGCCGGCCCGGTCCGTGGTGATGAAGTGCCGGATCGGCAGATCGGTGGTCGCGACCCCCGGCAGGCCCGAGGCGGTGATGTACGGGACCATGTCGTCGTTCGCGGCCATGACGACCTGATGGCCCGCGTTGCGGGCGGCGGTGGCCAGCGGGGCGAGGGCGAACACGGTCGCCGGACTGCCCGCGGCGACGAACAGCATCTTCACGGTGTGCCTGCCTTGTCGAATCGGGGCAGCATGCCTGCCCTTACGGCCTCGGCCACGGTGGGCGCCTTGGCGTCCTTGTCCGAGATGAGAGGGGGCTGCGGGCAGTCCCAGGGCAGATCGAGATCCGGGTCCAGAGGATTGATGTCGATCTGCGTGCCCGGCACGTACGTGGTGGAGACGACGTAGCAGATGCAGGCGTCGTCGCTGAGTGCGAGGAAACCGTGGCCGACACCCTCGGGCACGTAGACGGACCTGCCGGAGTCCGCGTCCAGCACATTGACCCGGTGCTCGCCGAAGGTCGGGGAGCCGATCCTCAGGTCCACGACGATGTCGCGCAGCGAGCCGCGTACACAGGTGACGTACTTTGCCTGCCCCGGCGGAATGCGCACGCTGTGGATCCCGCGCAGCGTATGGCGCTTCGACACGGAGTAGTTGATCTGCCGCGGACCGAAGGGGACGCCGGTGGCGCCCTCCAGCGCGTCACTGCGCATCGCCTCGTAGAACGTCCCGCGCTCGTCCGGGATCTGGGCGGGCGTTATCAAGTAGGCCCCGGGGATGTTCAGTTCCTCGATCCGCACTGTGTGCTCGCCTCTCTCGGTCGTCCGGCCGCACGGGCCAGGTCCGCCAGGTCGGCGGCCACGGTGGACGGGGGCGGCATCGCGGCCGTCTCCGCGGCCAGCCCCCGCGCCGACGCGGCGTACCGGGGGTCGGACAGCAGATCGTCCAGGGCCTCGCCGACGATCCGCGGGTCGTCCTGCTGGGCCGCCCTGTCGAAGGAGAGCCCCGCCCCGGTCGCGGCGAGCCGGTCGCCCAGCGGGAAGTGGTCCGCCAGCTGGGGCAGCACCAGCTGCGGCAGCCCGAACGCCGTGGCGGTCATCGCCGTACCGGCACCGCCGTGGTGCACCATGGCGTCACAGGTGCCGAGGAAGAGGTGCAGGGGCAGCGGATCGACCGCCGTCACGCGATCGGGCAGCGGCCCGATCGCGGTGCGGTACGGCTCGGGCAGTGTCACCACGATCTCAGTGCCGGGTCGCGCGGCGAGAGTGTGCAGCAGATCGCGGGTGAAGCGCTCGCCGTGCAGGGCAAGGGTGTTGCCCAGCGACACGGCGACCCGGCGCCGCCCGGCCCCGGGGCCGCGGTCCGCGCGCACCCAGGCCGGCACCTCGCCGCCCCCGCTGTACGGCACGTACCGGACCGGCACGCCCGGCTCGCCGTCCGGTATCCGCAGCGACGGCGGGCACGGGTCGAGCAGCACGGCCGGATCGGGCAGCCCGGGCAGGCCGAGTCTGTCGCACAGCTCCTGCAGGTCGGGGCGGACGAAGCGCCGGGCGGGGCCGGAGATGGCGTCCACCGTCCAGCGGTGGTGGACCACCGGCACCCCCAGCCGCGCTCCGATGATCAGCGAGCAGTACTCCAGCGGGTCCGCGAGGATCAGCTCCGGGCGGTACTCCTCGGCCACGCCGGCGTAGCGGTCGAGCAGCGAGGTGGCATGGGCCCCCCACAACCTGCCGTAGCCGCCGATCAGTTCGGGTTCGGGCCGGGGCCTTGCCTGCAATGGCCGCCGGTCCTCGGGCAGCCCCTTCAGCAGCATCGCGTTCACATCGAACGACTCGCCGATCCGGATGCCGGTGAGCCCGCCGGCCCGGACGGCGCCGAGCACATCGGGCTGGCCGAGGACGGTCACCTCGTGTCCGGCGGCACGCAGCGCCCACAGCAGTGGCACCAGGGGGAGGAAGTGGGTCGGTACAGGGGTGGAGATCACCAGTACGCGCATCTGACGGGCAGTCCTCTCGGGGCGGTCAGCGGCGCTCGGCGGTCAGTCGCTCCAGCAGCGGAACGACGTCCTTCGGCGCGGGCGCGGCGAGCATCTCGTCGTGCAGTGCGCGCGCGCCCAGCTGGAACGACGGTTCTTCAAGGAGCCGTACGAGTTGCTTGTGCAGCCCCGCGACCTCCAGCGCGTCGGGGTCGGCGACCAGGCCCGCGCCCATGTCGGCCACATAGCGGCCCGTGACCATCTCGTCCCACATGACCAGCGGCATCACCAGCTGAGGCACCCGGAAGGCGACGGCGGAGGCGAAGGTGCCGCCGCCACCGTGATGGATGATCGCGGAGCTGGTGGGCAGGACCTGGTTGAGCGGGACGTACTCGACGGCGCGCACATTGCCGGGGAGCGTGCCGACCGTGTCGAGCTGGCGGCTGTTGAGCGTGGCGACGACCTCGATGTCCAGGGCGGACACCGAGTCGAAGAACTCCCGCATCGGGAAACCGCTGTACTTGCCGAAGATCTTGCGTCGGCTGACGCCCAGGGACAGCACCACGCGGGGCCGCTGCGGAGGTGTGTGCAGCCAGCCGGGCAGCACGGCCGAGCCGGTGTACGGGACCCGGCGCACCGGGACGTGCGTGAGATCGAGCGGCGCGCGCATCCGGGACTGGGTCAGATCGAGCGTCCACTGACCCAGCAGCATCTCGTCGCCGAACTCGAGCCCGTACCGCTCCAGCATGGGGCCGAGCCAGCTCAGCCATGGGTGTTCGGTCAACTCCGCCGCGGGGTCGGCCAGTTCCCTCTTCGTGCGCTCGTGGATCACCGCGATGTTGTCCATGCCCCAGACCAGTCGGGCGTGCGCGGCACCGCTGACCCGTGCGCCGATGGGCGCGGGGAACATCAGCGGGTCCCACAGCACCAGGTCCGGGCGCCACACGCGGGCGAAGTCGACCAGGTTGTCCAGCACCGGCCTTCGGGCACCCGCCTCGTCGGGCTCCGGGTAGTGCAGCCGGAACATGCCCGTGAGGATGGAACGCGCCGTACGCCAGGAACCCGTGTCCTCCGCTTCGTGGGCGTCGAAGCCGAGCGAGGGCCGGTCGGGCTTGGCGTCGCCGGTGTGCGGTCCGAGCGCGGCCGGAAGTTCCTCCGGCGTGCCGAGCGGTACGGCCGTGAGGCCCGCCGCGGCGATGTTGTCGATCACTCCCGGGTCCACCACGCCCGCGTGGCTCGCCACGACGACCTCGTGCCCGGCGCTCTGCAGCGCCCAGGCAAGCGGCACGACCGGATACAGGTGTGCCGTCGCCGGAAAGATGGTGAACAGGACACGCATCGTTGATCTCCGTTCGCGTTCGTCCGCGTAGGTGGATTGAGGGCCGGGTGCGGTGGTGTCAGACGACTGCTCCGGGGCCGTCGCGGCGGCGGGACGTGCTTGCGATCAGGGCTCCCGCAGCGGACAGCGCGGTGAGGACCAGCAGCGCCGCGCGGTATCCGACGGCCGCGGTGGCGGCCACGGCCGGCAGGGTCACGACGGGGCCGAGCTGCACGGCCGTCTGGTAGACCGGCACCGCGGCGCCGCGGTGCCCGGCCGCGATCCCGGACGTGGCCTGCAGATTGAGGGCCGCGAAGGACAGCACGAAGGCGGCCTCCACGCACAGCAGCACGGGCAGCACCCCGGAGGCGTACGCCGACGGCGGTCCCGTCAGGAGCGCGGTCGCACAGCCCGCAAGCGCGGCGCAGCCGCCGGCCGCGATCAGTCGTTCGGTGCCGAAGCGCGCCACCAACCGTCCGCTGAACGGCAGGGCGACCGCCAGTGGCACACAGGCGGGCAGGAAGGCGACCGCCGTACGCCAGGAGCTCCACCCCCACCGGTCGTGCAGCCAGTGGGTGAGAAGAAGCAGCAGGCCCAGATACGTGCCGTTGAGCGTTGCCGCGCACACCGCCGACCGCACGAACGGGGCGTTGCGTGCGAGCCGTGCCAGGGTCACCCGGAGCGGTACGGCGGGCGCGGGCGCGGTGTCGCGAGGGATGAGACGAAAGCCGGCCACCAGCAGAAGCAGGGCGACCGGCGCCGGGAACACCGGGTTCCAGCGCCAGCTCAGCTCGGTGAGCGCCCCCGAGGACAGCAGCCCCGCCGTGAATCCGGCGGCGCCGAACAGCGAGTACACCGACACCGCCCGGCGCTGTTCGGGTCCCGGCCGGAACGTGGAGCCGATGATGGCGAGCCCGGTGGGGGCGGTGAGCGCGGCGCACATGCCCTTCACCACCCGGGTGGCGACCAGTACGGCCCCCTGGCCGGTCAGCCCGCCGGCCACCGAGGCGGCGATGAACACCGGCAGCGCGGCGAGATACACGCGCCGCCGGCCCCAGCGGGACACCAGGCGCGGACCGAGGAGCAGCAGCGCCGCGAACCCGGCGGCGAACCCGCTCATCACCCACTGGCCGGCGGCCGCCGGCCAACCGAGGTCCCGCTCCACGGCCGGCAGCGCGACCAGGACGACGGAGACCTCGAGGGCGTCGATGAGCATGTTCCCGGCGAGGACGAACAGCAGGGCCCGCTGTCCGGCACCGAACCCTGACGCGGGGCGGGAGGAGAGCGTCGTCATGTGCTCGGCCGCCGCCCGCTCAGCCGCCGAGCAGGGTGCCGCCGCTGGCGTCCAGGTAGGAGCCGGTGATCCAGCGGGAGTCGTCGCTCGCGAGGAAGGCCACCACGTCGGCGATGTCCCGGGCCTCGCCGACCCGGTTGAACACCGAGTAGCCCGCCATGGCGGCCACCGCCTGCGGGTCGTCGAAGACCGGTGTGCCGTTGTCGGTGATTCCGGGACCCACGCTGTTCACGGTGATGCCGCGCGGGCCGAGGTGCTTGGCGAAGTGCAGGGTGAGTTGGTCGATGGCGCCCTTGGTCATCGCGTACGCCACCTCCTGCGGATTGGCGACCCGGGTCAGTCCCGAGGAGATGTTGATGATCCGTCCGCCGTCGGGAAGGTTGTCGAGCGCACGCTGCACGAGGAAGTAGGGCGCCTTCGCGTTGACGGCGAAGAGCCGGTCGAACTTCTCGGGTGTCAGGTCCTCGGGGTTCACCCCGCCCATGACCCCGGCGTTGTTCACCAGGATGTCCAGCGTGGTGGTGCCGGTGCGCACCTTCAACTCCCGCTCCAGGGCCAGGAAGAGCTTGTGCACGTCGCCGGACACCCCGAGTTCGGCCGACACCGGGAAGGCCCGGCCGCCGTCCTTCTCGATCGCGGCGACGGTGTCCCCGGCGGCCTCCCCGTTGCTGGAGCAGTGCACCGCGACGAGCGCTCCTTCTCGGGCCAGGCGGAGGGCCGTGGCCCGCCCGATGCCCCTGCTGGAGCCGGTGACGAGCGCGGTCTTCCCGGTGAGCTTGCCCATGGTGATCCTCCTGGTCGTGGTGTGCTGACGAGTCGGTGCGGCGCCGTCGGACGGGGGCGGTGCGGCCGGGGCGTGCGGCCGGACCGCGACGGGGCCGCCGCCTTCGAGCCCGCTGATCGTCGCGGCGAGTGCGCGCCGGGCGGCCGGGATGTCCAGCAGCTCCCGGAACACCGCGCGCAGGGCGTCCGTCTCGGGGCCGCCGAACAGCAGTTGGGCCTGCGCCTCGATGTGGGTGAGCGTGCGTGCGCCCGCCGGGTGGCGGACCGCGTGATAGGTGTCGAGCAGGTCGGCGCCCGACCGGCCGGCCAGGTACGCGGCGAGTTTCCCGCCGAGGTCCATCGCGTCCTGCAGACCGAGGTTGAGCGCCTGGCCACCGACCGGCAGCTGGACGTGCGCGGCGTCCCCGGCCAGGAACATCCGGCCCTTGCGGTAACAGGCGGCCTGCCGCCGGGCGTTGTGGAAGGCGTTGACCCAGACCGGCCGGGCGGCGCTGATGTCCTCTCCGGTGACACGGGCCCATACGGCGCAGATCTCCGCGAAGGCGGGCGTCCGGGTCGTCCCCGGGACCCGGCCGAAGGCGTGCACCATGATGCGGGTGATGCCGTCCGGTCCGCGGCGGGCGTTGGCCACCCCCTCCGGGTGCCGCTCGAAGCGCCGCTCGCGCAGATCGATGCCCGCGAGGTCGGCGCGCAGCAGTTCCTTGGTCGCACCCGTTCCCGGGAAGTCGAAGCCGCCCAGCCGGCGCACGGCGCTCTCCTCGCCGTCGCAGCCGACGACGTACGCGGCGTCGAGACGCGGGCGCTCCGCGTCCGGCCCGTCGGCGAGGACACGGACCCGATCGGGTTCCTCGACGAGGCCGGTCACCGTGTGACCGCGCAGCACCTCGACGCCGAGCTCCGTGGCCCATGCGGCCAGGACGGCCTCGATCCGGGTCTGCGGGGCCTTCCATTGTCCGGCGTACGGGCTGTCGCCGGCCTCGCGCAGGTCGAGGCGCATGCCACCGAAGTGGCCGGGACCGGCGTCGGGCAACTGGCCGAACCGCTCCAGCAGGCCTCGCTCGTCGAGGAGTTCCATCGTGCGGGCGTGCAGGATCGACGCCCGCGACTCGGTGGTGGGCGCCGTGAGCCGTTCCAGTACGGTCACCCGTGCACCGCCGGTGCGCAGCTCTCCGGCGAGCATCAGACCGACGGGTCCGGCGCCGACCACGATCACATCGGTGTCCGGTCCGGCCATGGTCAGCGCTTGTTCTCGGCGTAGTCCCTGGCGTGGCCCAGCGTGGCCCGGCTGTTGGTGCCCAGCGCGCCGCGGACGTACTCCCGGGCGTCGGCGACGGTCGCGTCGGGGCCGAGGACACGCGCGATGTTCTCCGTGTTCAGGACCACGGTGTGCTGTGAGGTGGCGGCGACACCGCCGTCGTTCTCGGTGAACGTCCAGCGGCCGGTGTGCAGCGTCATCAGCGCGGGCAGCGTGACCTGCTTGTACACGATCCTGTGGTGGGGGAAGGTCACTCGGTACGACTTCGTGGTGTGTGTCGAGCCGTCCTTGGCGCGGGTGTCCATCTCCAGGGTCTGCAGTCCCGGGGTGTCCTCCGAGAAGCGTACGGAGGCCACGTGCGGCAACCGCTCCACCCACAGCCCGGCCTCGTTGACGAAGTCGTAGGCATCCTTGGCCGAACCGGCGATCTGCACGGTGTCCTCGAAGGAGAACGTGACCTCCTCGGCGGCGTGGGCCAGTTCGACGTTGGTCTTCAGGGCGGCCAGCTCCGCACGGGAGTTGCGGTCCACGGCCTCGTCGATCCACTTCAGGCCCGCCGGATCGTCGTCCACGGCCCGGTAGTCGTGCAGCAGCCGGATCCGGGCGGAGCCGCCGGAGAGCGGTTCGATGATCCAGGTGCCGCCCATGGCGGCCACAGGCGGGGTGGAGACCTCCTGGCGGAAGGTGATCCGCAGGTTCGCCGGGTCCAGGGTGCGCCGCGAGGACCAGGTCTTCGCCTCATCGTTGGCGGTGGCCCAGATCCGGATGCGCTCTTCACCCGCCCCCCGCTCCACGTGGTCGACGTAGAGGGTGGGCGGGAAGATCCGGGGCCAGTTCTCCACCTCGGCGATCAACCGGTAGACGGCGGCTGCCGGGGCCTCGACGATGATGTCGTGTTCGACCTGACGGGTCGTCATGACGTGCTCTCCTCGTGTCGTCGAAAGTGCTGGGCGAGGTCTCAGAAGTTGCCCAGGCCGCCACAGACGTTCAGCGCCTGGGAGGTGATGGAGGCGGCGCTGTCGGAGGCCAGATAGCCGACCAGGCCCGCGACCTCCTCGGGGGTCGAGTAGCGGCCGAGCGGGATCTTCGCCTGGAACTTCTCGAGGATCGCGTCCTCCGTGGTGTCGTAGGCGGCCGCGTAGCCCTGGCGGACGCGCTGCGCCATCGGGGTCTCGACATAGCCCGGGCAGACCGCGTTGACGGTGATGCCGGTGGGCGCCAGCTCGTTGCCGAGCGCCTTGGTGAAGCCAACGACACCGTGCTTGGACGCCGAGTAGGGGGCGCCGAGCACCACACCCTGCTTGCCCGCGGTGGAGGCGATGTTGATGATCCGGCCGCGGTCCTTCCCGCGCATGCCGCCCGTGGTGAGCACTTCGCGTGTCATCAGGAAGACGCTGTTGAGGTTCGTGTCGATGACGTCGTACCAGAGGTCGTCGGTGATGTCGGCGGTGACCCCGCCGCCCGACCGGCCGGCGTTGTTGACCAGCACGTCGATCGTGCCGAAGCGGTCGACCGCCTGTCGCACGAACCGCCCCACGTCGTCCCGGGAGCGAACGTCGCAGGGGGCGCCGTCGACCTCCAGCCCCTCGTCGAGGAGCTCCTTGACCGTCCGGGTCACGCCGTCCTCGGTGCGGGCGCACAGGAACACCCGGTGGCCCCGGCCGGCCAGCAGCCTGGTCACCTCCAGGCCGATACCGCTGGTCGCACCCGTGACAACGGCGACCTTCGGGCTCTGCTGCGTCATGTCTGTCTCCTGGATGTGTCGGTGGCGGCTGACAGGCCGCTGCCGCCGGGCCCGACGGGCGCACGGCGGCAGCGGTGGGAGGGGAGTGAGGGGAGGGGGGAAGCGCGCCGCCGGTTCCCGCCGGGGGCATCGACGGTGGCCGGCGGGAACCGGCGGGCGCCGTCCGGGCCGGGCTCAGCCGATCTCGGCGGGCACCAGCAGAGCGTTGACGGCCTCGACGAGCGCACGCGGCGTCCTGGCCTCGGTCAGCGTGTCGTCGTCCAGGGTGACGCGGAACTCGCGCTCGATCCGGCTGCCGGTCTCCAGCATGGCCAGGGACTCGTAGCCCAGCGACTCGAAGTCGGTGTCGGTGATGTCGCCGTCGAGGTCGACACCTTCGTCCGCACCGGCTCCCTCGCGCAGGATGCGCTTGAGGTCGTCGAGGGTGAACTCATGGGCGGGCATGGTGGCTGTCCTTTCGTCGCTGTTGTGGGGAGGCGGTCACGCCCGGCCCTGCGCATGCCGTCGTGAGCCTGCGGGCCGGGGCCCGCGCAGGCCGGTGCGATGCTCCGCCCCGTGAGGGCGCGGCAACGGCGCGACCGGCCGGGGACCGTCCGCGGGGCTCGGGGCGGCACGGCCCGTGGAGCGCCTACTCCACGGCTCGCACCACGGTCGCGGAGTTGAATCCGCCGTGGCCCCGGGCGATCACCAGGGCGGACCGCACCGGGGCGGTCCGTTCGTGGCCGACGACCAGGTCGAGGGCGTGGCCGGGGGAGGGGGTGATGCCGATGGACGGCGGGATCACGCCGTCCCGCATGGCGAGGAACGCCGCCGCCAGATCCAGGGGCGCGCCTCCCGAGTAGAGCCGCCCGGTCATCGTCTTGGGCACCGTGACCGGCACCGCCCGCTCGCCGAACACCCCATTGATCGCCTCGGCCTCGATCCGGTCAAGCTCCAAGATCGCCGCCCCGTCGGCGAACACCACGTCGATGTCGCGGGGCAGTGCCCCGGCGTCGGCGAGCGCCAGCTCGATCGCCTTGCGCAGGCCGGGCGGACGCCCGCTGCCGGGACGGGGGTCGAGCGTGGCGCCGTACCCGGCGATCTCGCCGTAGATCTGCTCGGCGCCCCGGGCCCGCGCCTGCCCCAACTCCTCCAGCACGAGCAGGGCGCCGCCCTCGCCCGGCACATGTCCGTGCGCGGATCCGTCGAAGGGAAGGTAGGCGCGCTCCGGGTCGTGCGTGGTGCTCAGCCGGTTGCTCGCCATCTGCGCGACCCAGCCCCATGGGCAGATCGAGGCGTCGACGGCGCCCGACATCACCAACCGGGTGCCCTTGCGGATCTGCCGCCGTGCCTGGGCGACGGCGTCGAGCCCGCCCGCCTGGTCGCTGACCACCACGCCGCTCGGGCCGCGCATGCCGTTGCGGATGGAGATCTGGCCGCTGTTGACGGCGTAGAACCAGGCGAAGGACTGGTACGCACTGACGTACCGGCCGCCCTTGCTCCACAGAGCCTGAAGCTCTCGCTGGCCGAACTCGAAGCCGCCCGAGGAGCTCGCCGTGATCACACCCATCTCGAACTCGGGCAGCTCCGAGGGGCGCACGGCGGCGTCCCGGAACGCCCAGTCGGCGGCCACCAGGGCCAGTTGGGTCATCCGGTCGGTCTGCGGCAGGAGCCGGCCGGGCAGATGCTCCTCCGCGGTGAACCCGTCGATCTCCCCGGCCAGTCGGGCCGGGTAACGGTCGGGCACGAAGCGCGAGATCCGTCCGATGCCGCTGGTCCCCTTGCGGGTCGCGGCCCAGTAGGCCTCCGCGCCCAGGCCGTTGGGCGCGACCACGCCCAGCCCGGTGACGGCGACCCGGACACCTGACTCGCTCATGCGTCCCTCCGATCGGGACGGGCGAGCACCATGGCGCTCTGGAACCCGCCGAAGCCACTGCCCACCGAAAGCACCGCGTCCGTTCGCCAGTCCCGGGCGGTGAGCGGCACATAGTCGAGGTCGCATTCGGGGTCCGCCGTGTGCAGGTTGGCGGTGGGGGGCACGACGCCGTGCTCCATCGCCAGCGCGCTGGCCGCGATCTCGATCGAACCGATGGCGCCGAGCGAGTGGCCGACCATCGACTTGATGGAGCTGACGGGCACGCCGTAGGCGTGCTCGCCGAGGCTGCGCTTGAACGCTGCGGTCTCGTGCCGGTCGTTCTGTTTGGTGCCCGAGCCGTGCGCGTTGACGTAGTCGACGGCTTCGGGTCCGAGGCGGGCCTCGTCCAGGGCGATCCTGATGGCCTCGGCCATCTCGCGTCCGTCCGGGCGCAGGCCCGTCATATGGAAGGCGTTGCTGCGCGTGGCGTACCCGGCGACCTCCGCGTACACATGGGCGCCGCGCCTGCGTGCGCTGTCCAGTTCCTCCAGCACGAACACGGCCGAGCCCTCACCCAGTACAAAGCCGTTGCGGGTCCCGTCGAAGGGTCGCGAGGCGTTCTCCGGGTCGTCGTTGCGCGGGGTGGTCGCCTTGATCGCGTCGAAGCAGGCCACGGTGATGGGGGAGATCGGGGCGTCTGCCGCCCCGGCCACCATGACGTCGGCCGATCCCTCCCGGATCAGTTCGGTGGCGTAACCCACGGCGTCCAGACCGGAGGTGCAGCCGGTGGACACCACGGTGGTCGGCCCCTCGGCGCCCACCGCCCAGGCCACCTCGGCGGCGAAGGAGCTGGGTACAAGGTAGTTGTAGAGGTGGGGGACCGCGTACTCGTGGTCGACGAGGTCGAGCCGGCCGCTGTCGCTGACGGTGCGGTACTCCTGGTCGAGCCCCATCGTCGCGCCGACGGCGCTGCCGATGGTCACGCCGGTGCGGTGCGGATCGAGGGAGTGGAGATCCAGGCCGCTGTCCTCGACCGCCTCGCGCGCGGTGACCACCGCGAACTGCGCGGCCCGGTCCATCCGGCGTATCTCCTGGGCGCCCAGGCCCAGCAGTTCGGCGTCGAAGTCGACCTCGGCGGCGATCTGCGAGCGGAACGGGGACGGATCGAAGAAGCTGATGCGCCGGGTGGCGGTACGGCCGTCGGACAGCAGGCTCCAGAAGTTCTTGACGCCCACCCCGCCGGGTGCGGTGACCCCGATCCCGGTGATCACGACCCGCCTTGCATACGGGCCGCTCACCGTGCGCTCCAGTGGTAGAAGCGCTGTGCCATCGCGTCGGCGGGGGAGCGCCAGGTGGCGGGGTCGTAGGCGGTGATGAACGGCTTGAGGTCCTCGCTGATGCCGATGAACCGGGGGTCCGTCTTCGCGGCCTCGATCCGCTCGCCGCCGTCCTCGGTCTCGAAGTCCTGCAGATGGAAGTAGAGGCCGCGGTACCTGAAGAGCTGCCGACGCCGGGTGCCCATCAGATGTGGCATCTCCGTGCCGTCGAACTCGCCGAAGAGGCCCGCCACTTCGTCTGCGGTGTGGGGTTCCATCCGCGCCACGATCAGGGTGCTGTGCATGTGTCTCTCCTTGTCAGGACTGCTGGATCCGGGACGGACCGAACCAGCGCTCCAGTGCCATGGGCAGGTCGTGATGGCTGCCCGGCGCCGCCCAGGCCACGTGCCCGTCGGGCCGCACCAGTACCGCCGAGGTGTCCGCGAGCGGGCTGCCGGCCGGCGCGCCGTGGGGCTCGGCGGTGACGAGGTCGACCCGGTCCGACCATCCGGCCGCGCGGTCGCGCAGGACGGCGTTGTCCTCCAGGTCGAGGAGCACGCCGCGTCCCGCGCGCAGCAGTTCGGTGCTGCTGGTCTTGCGTCGATCGCCCACCAGTTCCAGGTGCGGCATGCGCAGTCCCAGCAGGGGATGCGGGCCCGGGCCGACGTCGTAGCGGATCTCCAGGCCGCTCACCATCCCGGCGAGGTGGCGGCTGACCTCCTCGTAGTGGATGAGCTCCTTCAGCACGTCGCGCAGCGGCTGGATCTCGTCTCCGGTGAGGAAGAGCAGGCCCTGGGCCTTGGTGTTCATCATCAGCCGCTCGCCGACCGGGTGCCGCTCACCGTGGTAGGTGTCCAGCAGGGCCTCGGGTGCGGTGCCGAGGACCACCGCGGCCAGCTTCCAGCCGAGGTTCACGGCGTCCTGGATGCCGGTGTTCATGCCCTGGCCGCCGGCCGGCAGATGGATGTGCGCGGCGTCCCCGGCGAGCAGTACCCGGCCCCGCCGGTACTCGGTGGCGAGCCGGGTCGCGTCGCCGAACGCACTGACCCACTCGTGCTCGGCGTGCGAGATGTCGATTCCGGTGATCCGCTGCCAGGCCGCCGCCACCTCCGCGTACGAGGGCGGCTCCGTGCGGCGTCGGGGCGGCGTGCCGTGCTCGCAGACGATGATGCGGGTGACGCCGCGGTCGCCGAGCGGGCCGCTCATGACCATGCCGCCGGAGTACGTCTCACCGATCAGCCGCGGCGCGAGGTCCACGCCCTTGATGTCCGCCAGATACATCTCCATGGTCGCGGCGGTGCCCGGGAAGTTGAAGCCGGCCGCCTTGCGCACGGTGCTGCGGCCGCCGTCGCACCCGACGAGGTAGTGCGCGCTCAACCGGACCTCCTCGCCCCCGGGACCGCGCACCTCGACCTCGACGTGGTCGCCGTGGTCGTGCAGCGCGACCAGGTCACGGCCGCGCCGGATGTCGGCGCCGAGTTCGCGGGCCCACTCCTCGAGCATCGTCTCGGTGTCCGACTGGGGGACGGTCTTGGCGGCCTGGTGGATGCTGTCGAGGACGCCGAAGTCGACCGGCAGGCCTCCGAAGTGCCCGGCGTTGCTGGTACCCATGTCGCCGAGGCGGTGCAGGAGTCCGCGCTGGTCGAAGATCTCCATCGTGCGGGTGGTGAAGCCCAGCCCGCGGGACTCGCCGGTGCGCTCCCGAAGCCGGTCCAGCACGATGACATCGACTCCCGCGAGCCGCAGTTCCCCGGCGAGCATGAGTCCGGTGGGACCTGCGCCGGCGACGATGACGGAAGCGTCCATGGATGTGTCCTCCGGGGCGTCGGAATGGGGATACGACGAGGCGGCGCACCGGAAGGGACTTCGGTGCGCCGCCTCTGACGGGTCGTGATATTCGTCCGTGGCCAATGTGTGCCGGATGAATCGGCACAGTGCTGCGGAAGCTAATGAAGAGCTTCTTCGGAATCACGGCCGATGTCAATGCGGATATGACAGTTCGACAACAAGCTTGTGTCAAACCCCTGTCAAGTTGAATTCCTCGGGCAACAAAGAAAAGCTCTGCCAGGTGAATAACCCCTGGCAGAGCTTCTTTTCCGCTTGTTCTGCGGCCCGCGCCGCTCAGGTGCGGACGCCGAGCGACGCGTGGATGTCCTGCTCGTGGTAGTACGTCCGGCCGCCCCGCGCGCGCCGACGCCACCGGTCCTCACTGGCCCGGCGGTACACGCTGCCCGGCGCGATGCCCCAGAGCAGGGCGATGTCCCGGGCGGTCATCCAGCGGACCGCGGGCTCGCGCCGCTCCTGCGCCCCTCCGCCCCGCCGCAGCCACTCCTGACCGGACCACCGGTGCTCGGGATCGGCGTCGCAGCCGACCTCCACCGTGCCCGCGGTGGAGCCGGACCGCGCCGCCGCCAGCAGGACGCCCCGGCACCCCGGCACCACGCAGTCGCCGACCGGGACACGGCGCCGGGGAGCGGGATCGATCACCTGACGGGCCAGGCGCACACACCGGCTGACCTCGTCGGACAGTTCGCCGGCGGCCGGGTGCGAGGCGAGCCAGCCGAGGTGCACGAGCAGAAGTGCGGCGAGCTGGGGCGGGGTGTCGCGCGGAGCGCCGACACCGCGTTCCTCGATCACCAGTGCGGCCCAGGACCGCAGCAGCCCGACGATCGCCGAACGCGCGTCGGCGGCCGCCGTGTTGAAGGGCATGCCCGGCAGCGGGCCGCCGGAGGTGCGATCGCGCGGCCGGTCGGTACCGGTGAGCAGCCGGCCGCACTCGTCGTGCAGCCGCGGCAGCCGCTGAAGATCATGGGTGAGCCGGAGCCGGCAGTTCGGGCAGAGCCGGCTGCCGGCGGCGGCGAGATCGCGGGCCCGGCCCGCCGTTCCGTCGCGCCCGCACGCGGCACCCTCGCACTCCCTCGGTTCGGTCGTCCCGGGTGCTGTCTTCGTGGTGTCCGTGAATCCTTTGGTCATTTCCCCCACCGCCTCGAAGTACGGCGAACCTATTTTGGGGATTCCGGCACGGACAAGCGAAGGCTCGCTACATGTAATTCCTCTGTAGCGAGCCTTCTGTTTTTCTGAGCGACCTGTTCGGGATGTGTCTCAGACCGCAAGACGTGCCGCGATGCCGTCCAGGACGCAGTCCAGACCCGTCTCGAACTGCCACTGCAGATCGTCCTTGCGGTCGGCCTCCCCGATGTAGCGCGCGTACATCGGGAAGCGGCCGGTGCTCATGAGCCAGGTCATCTGCGAGGCGAGTCCCGTCCGGGCCTCCTCGCGGCTGGACCAGCCACGCACCCGCAGCAGTTGGGTCAGCCCGATCTCCGAGTCGACGGCGCCGTGCACATACGCGGTGACGGTGCTGTAGACCGCCATCGCGGTGTCCGCGTCCAGCCCGAGGCCGTCGAGCGCCGCGAGCGCGGCCTCCGGTACGGCCAACTGGTGCGGGGTGGGCGCGCACCAGGTCGCGCGGGTCACCCATGAGTGCCGCAGCAGGACCTCTCTGATACGCAGGGCGAGGGTGCGCATGGTCGTGCGCCAGCCGTCGGTGCCGTCCGGCAGGTCCAGCTCGCCGTAGACGAAGTCGACCATCAGCTCGAGGAGTTCGTCCTTGCCCGTGACATAGCGGTACGCGGCCATGGGGGCGACGCCGAGCTCGGTGGCGAGCCGCCGCATGGTGACCGCGTCGAGGCCCTCGGCGTCGGCGACGCCGACCGCGGTTCTGGCGATCCGCTGGGGGGTGAGGGTGGTGCGGGGGGCCGGCGCGGGGCGTTCGAGGCGTTCCCACACGGAGACGTGGTCCCTGTCCTCGGTCTCTACCTGTCTCTCCTGGGAGGCCATCGCATGGGTTCCTTCCGCCGAACAGTGCTGTGTACAGCGTATCAGCAGTAGACAACGTACACGTGGATGTGTACGTTGTACGTTGAGGATACGTCGTACACAACTGGAGGTGCTTTCCCATGGGCGACGCGACCGGTACCCCCCTGCGGACCGCGGTGATCATCGGCAGTACGCGGGACGGGCGGTTCGGCCCGGTCGTCGCCGACTGGATCACCGGGCACATCGGTGAGCGCGAGGACATGACGGCCGACGTGGTCGACCTCGTCGAGACCCCGCTGCCCACCGTCTTCCCCGCCTTCGGCCAGGCCCCCTCCGAGGAGGTCGTGGCCCGACTCGGTGCGGTGACACCGCGACTGGCCGAGGCCGACGCCTTCGTGATCGTCACCCCGGAGTACAACCACAGCTTCCCGGCGGCGCTGAAGAACGCCCTCGACTGGCACAACGAGCAGTGGCACGCCAAGCCGGTCGGTTTTGTGTCCTACGGCGGCCTCGCGGGCGGCCTGCGCGCGGTCGAGCATCTCCGGGTCGTCCTCGCGGAACTGCACGCGGTGACCATCCGCAACACCGTCAGCTTCCACAACTACGGCGAGATCTTCGGCGCCGACGGCAGGCCGACCGACCCCGGCTGCGAGGTCGCGGCCAAGGCCATGCTCGACCAGCTCACCTGGTGGGCGCACGCCCTTCGCGAGGCCAGGAGCCTGCGCCCGTACGCCGTCTGACGTCCCGCCACTTCTGCCTTGGGGGAAGCCATGAACGACCCCGCGACACCCACCTCCGCGGCCGACCCGCCCGCACTGCCCCGGTTGGGCGTCTTCGGACTGATGCTCGGCATCTTCCTGGCGACCCTCGACGGGCAGATCGTCAGCACCGCGCTCCCCACGATCGTGGGCGACCTCGGCGGACTCGACCACTTCTCCTGGTCGGTGACGGCGTATCTGCTGACCATGGCCGCCTCCACACCCATCTGGGGCAAGCTCGGCGACCTCTACGGCCGCAAGGGCGCCTACACCAGCTCCGTGGTGCTCTTCCTGATCGGCACGGTGCTGTGCGGCCTGGCCCAGAGCATGGGCCAGCTCATCGCCTTCCGGGCCGTCCAGGGCCTCGGTGCGGGCGGACTGATGGTCGGGGCGCTGTCGGTGATCGGCGTGCTGGTACCGCCGCAGGAGCGTGGCCGTATCCAGTCGATGGTGGGGGTCATGCTGCCGGTCGCCTTCGTAGGCGGGCCGCTGCTCGGCGGATTCATCACCGACTACCTGGACTGGCGCTGGACGTTCTACGTCAACGTGCCCATCGGCATCGTCGCCCTGCTGGCCGTCGGCAAGGGCGTGCGGCTGCCCGCGCAGCGGGTAACGGGGCGGGTGGACTACCTCGGCGCGGCCCTGCTCACCAGCGGCATCCTGGCTCTCACCCTGCTCGCGAGCTGGGCCGGCACCACCTACGCCTGGACGTCCTGGCAGATCGCCGTGCTCGCCGTCGTGGTCGTGCTCAGCCTCGCCTGGTTCGTGCGCGTCGAACTGCGTGCCACGGAACCGATCACGCCGCCCCGGCTGTTCACCAGCAGGGAGTTCACCCTCGCACAGGTACTCAGCCTGCTGGTCGGCGCCGTACTCGTCTCCGTCATCAACTACCTCCCGCAGTACATGCAGTTCGTCCAGGGCGCCTCGCCCACGGTCAGCGGCATGCTGATCCTGCCGCTGATGCTCGGCATGCTCACCGCCCAGCTCACCACCGGACGGCTCATGGACCGCGGGGGACTGGACCGCACCGTCCCGCTCACCGGCGGCACCGTCACCGTGGCCGGTGCGATGCTGCTGCTCCTGCTCGGCGCGGACACCCCGCTCGTCGCCGCCTCGGCCCTGACCCTGGTCATCGGGGCAGGCGTCGGCATCCTGATGCAGAGCACCCTGCTCACCACCATGAACAGCGCCGCCCCGCGCGACATGGGCGCCGCCACCGGCACCGTCACCCTGGTGCGCACCATCGGCGGCTCTCTCGGTGTCGCCGTCCTCGGTGCCGTGCACAGCAGCCGCATGGCGGACGTCCTGGCCGAACAGCTGGGCACCGACACGGAGAAGCGGCTGACCGCCGGCGGCGGACTGACCCCGGCCCTGCTGAAGGACATGCCCACCCGCGTGCGCCACACCGTCGAGGACGCGGTCAGCAGCGGACTCCACGGTGTCGTGGTCGGCGCTGCCGTCCTGTCGGTGATCGCGTTCGGCACGGCCTGGTTCATCCGCGTGACCCCGGAACCCGACCCGGCGGCCGCTGCGACGGCGGCCCCGGAAAGCGCACCGGACAAGGACTCCGTCCGCACTCCGCACGTGGACTGAGTGCGGCCCGGCCGCACCCAGGCACCACCTCCCATCCAAGCCGCCGACCGTACGGTGTCATCCCCCGTCGCCGTGCGGTCGGCTCCCAATCGAAGGCGAAGACTGATGCCCGCGAATCCGGTCGAGCGTGCCAGGGACGTCCTGGTCCGTCCCTTCTCCCTGGGTGGTCTCACCCTGCCCAACCGTGTCGTGATGGCTCCGATGACGCGCGAGTTCTCCCCCGGCGGAGTGCCGGGCGAGGACGTGGCGCGGTACTACGCCCGGCGGGCCGCCGGCGGCGTCGGCCTGATCCTCACCGAGGGCACCTACATCGGTCATGACTCGGCGGGCACCAGCGCCCGGGTACCGCACTTCCACGGCGACGAGGCGCTGGCCGGCTGGTCCGCGGTGGCCGAGGCGGTCCACCGGGCGGGCGGCCGGATCATGCCCCAGCTGTGGCATGTCGGCATGGACCGCACCGCCGGCAATCCTCCGGTGCCGGGGGCCCCGGCGATCGGTCCCTCCGGTATCGCCCTGGACGGCGCGCGCTCGGGCCACACGATGACCCAGGCCGACATCGACAACGTGGTCGCCGCCTATGCGACGGCCGCGGCCGCGGCCGAGGCACTCGGCTTCGACGGTGTGGAGATCCACGGCGGCCACGGTTATCTGGTCGACCAGTTCCTGTGGGCCCACACCAACCGGCGCACCGACGGCTACGGCGGTGATGTCGCCCGCCGCACCCGGTTCGCGGCCGAGATCGTGGCCGCCTGCCGCTCGGCCGTGTCGGCGGAGTTCCCGATCTCGTTCCGGTTCTCCCAGTGGAAGGTGAACCACTACCCGGCCCGGATCGCCGAGACGCCGCAGGAACTGGAGACCATCCTCGGTCTGCTGGCCGAGGCTGGCGCCGACATCTTCCACTGCTCGACCCGGCGCTTTCACCTCTCCGAGTTCGAGGGCTCCGACCTCAACCTCGCGGGCTGGGCGAAGAAGGTGTCGGGGAAGCCCGCCATCAGCGTGGGCTCGGTGGGCCTGAGCAATGAGTTCCTCCAGGTGTTCCAGGGGGAGCAGGCGAGCGTCACCGACATCGTGGAGCTGCTCGACCGCATGGAGCGGGAGGAGTTCGACCTCGTCGCGGTCGGCCGTGCCCTTCTCGGCGACCCGGAGTGGCTGATGAAGGTCCTCGCCGGACGTACCGAGGAACTTAACCCCTTCCACGTGGGACTCGTCGGCAGCCTCCATTGATCCCCGCGGTCGCACGCCCGACGGCGGGCCACTGATTCCCGTCGCTCCGGAGACGGCGCCGGAGCGACGGGGCATGCGGGCAACACGGAACGAGCGGTCCAGTGGCCGCCGTGGGCCGCGGAGTCCGCGGTGAGGGCGGGTCGGCGGTGAGGCGCGGGTCCGCCGCGCGCTCGGTGGCGGCGGACGTTCACGCATCCGGTATCGCCAGGGACCTCGGCCTCAGGGTCGGGGTCCCTGGCGCTTTTGCGGGGGATCCGGTACGGGCGGCGATGCGGCGGGGCCACCATGACGTCCGCCGCGCAGCGGTACCCAGGGGCCGATCCCGGTGCGCCCACGGTGAGTTCGCTGCTCGGCTGTTCGAGGTCTTTCCTTGCGCCGTTCAGGGGGCCCGCCGGTGCGATCTCGGCCCCACCTTCGTTCGGCGCGCATTGACTGCCCCCTGCCGCGCGGCAGGGATCCGTTTGTCGCAGCCCTCTTCGCGGTCAACCGTCATGACCGCGTAGGCGGTGCCGGCCGGCACCGCAAGAGAAGGGACTCGAATGCGCGTACTGCGACTGCGGCGTCTCGCACTGAGCGCACTTGCGTCAGCGCTCTTTCTGGTCGGAGCCGCCCCGGCCACCGTCCAGGCCGACGAAGTCCGTGTCCAACGGGCCGCCCGCGACTGCCCGATCACCCATCGGTCGGCCAGTACGACGATTGCTCCGCCGACGGGGCTGCAGAACTACTACCACAACGACTGGCGGCTCGGGCCCAGCCGGCTGCCCCGGACCGGGCCGATCGGAAGGATGCTTCGGGGCTACCACCCGGAGGACAGCACATCGCAGTACTGGTTCCTGGGCTGCTACTGGCAGACGAACCAGCAGAACCAGTCCGGTTGGTGGTACCCGGACAACAACGGGTTCGTGCTCCGCAACGGTCGTCCGGTCCAGTCGACGAGGACGCTCAAGGTGGGGCAGCTGGTCGACCTCTTCGGCAGGGGTACCGGCAACTTCCTTGCGCCCGCGGGCACGCCCTACGCGAAGCGCGCGCTGCCGCCGACCAACCTCGACGAGTACGACCCGGCCGCTCCCGCGTACAACTACCACCTCTACCGCGTCATCAAGGCGTTCACCGTGCAGGCCGGGCCCATCAGGCCCTGGTTCGGCCAGCCGGGGCTCGGCGAGCAGTACGTGACGAGTGTCACCATCCCCACCCTGATCGACACGCAGAACCTGGAAGAGATCGTCCCGAGGGGATAGAACCTCTTGAACGGTGCCCGGGGCGCGCCACTCGCGCCCCGGCCCCGATCGAAAACCTCCGGCCGTGCCCCGGCCCGGGCGTGCGCTCACCGGGCAACCGCCGACCGCCCGGCCCCTGGTCCGAGGTCAGCCGCCGGCCGTCGCCGACCCGGCCGGGAGCAGGTGCCGCAGTCGCGGCTCGGTGCGCGACAGGGACCGCACCCGCTCCAGGACCTCCTGGTCGAAGCCGGTGGTCCGTTCATGATGCTGCCTCAGGTGCTCGTCCCAGCTGGGCACCTCGAAGACCTCGTACACCTTCACCGGGTCCGCCGCGTCCTGGTACAACCGCCAGCGGGTCGCTCCGGTGCGGCGGCGGGAGCGGGACAGCCGCTCGGCCGCCGTGAGGAACTCGGACAGTTCCTCGGGGTCCACCTCGTAGACGACCTCCACCAGCACGGGGCCCGTGTCGCCGACGGTGTCGAAGACCAGGGCGGGCTCCGGCCAGTGGGCGGAGACGGTCCGGTCGAGCGTGCCGGTGTCGGGCAGCAGCGGGAGCAGCGGCAGGCTCGCCGCTGCGGCCACCAGCAGCAGGCCGGCCAGCACCAGTGCCCCTTGGGCGCCCAGCGGACGCGCGACGAACCCCCAGAGCAGCGAGCCGACGCCCTGACCGCCGAGGAAGACGATCAGATAGACCGCGAGCGCGCGGGCCCGGACCCAGGCGGGGAGCGTCAGCTGCATGGAGGTGTTCAGCGTCGACAGGGTGACCAGCCACCCCGATCCCGTCACGACGGACACCGCGGTGACGACGAGCAGGCTGGTGGAGTAGGCCGTGACCAGTACGCCGGCGCCGTAGAGCAGTCCTGAGGACAAGAGAAGTTGATTGCCAGTCAGCTTTTTGCGCAGCCGGCCCATGCCCAGCGCCCCGGCCACCGCGCCCGCCCCGAGTGCGGCGAGCAGCAGGCCGTAGCCGCCGGAGCCCTGGTGCAGACGCACGCTGGCGATCACGGGCAGCAGGGCCCACAGGGCGCTGGCAGGCAGGACGAACAGGGCGGCCCGCCACAGGATCCGGCGCACGCCCGGGGCATGGCGCACATAGCGGCCCCCTGCGTGCAGGGCGGCGACGACCGCCTCGGGCGCGGCGCGCTCCTCCCCGCTCCGGCGCCAGCGCAGCAGCGCCAGGATCACGGCGGTGAACGACACCGCGTTGATGCCGAACAGCACCCAGGTGGAGGTGAACGTGAGCAGCAGGCCCGCGAGGGCGGGGCCGACCGCGCGCGCCACGTTGACGCTGAGGCTCCCCAGAGCGGCCGCGGCCGGGATCTGCTCCCTGGGGACCAGCTCGGGCTGGATCGCCTGCCACGCAGGATTGCCGACGGCCTGCCCGCAACCGAGCAGGAAGGTGAAGGCGATGAGGACGGCGGGAGTGGTCCGACCGGTGGCGGTGAGCAACGTCAGCAGCGCGGCGAGCACCGTCATCGCGCTCTGCACGCCGATGAGCAGCCGACGCCGATCCAGGACGTCGGCGAGCACGCCCGCGGGGAGCGACACGAACATCACCGGCAGCAGGCTCGCCGCCTGCACGAGCGAGACCCAGGTGGCGGCGCCCGGGCGGTGCACCAGCATCCACTGTGCTCCCACGGCCTGCATCCAGCCGCCGACGGCCGAGCCCAACTGGGCGGCCCAGAGCATGCGGTAGGTCGGATCTCCCAGAGGCCCACCACTGACACGGGTGCGTTGCCGGATCGCGCTCACCGCCCCATCCAACCACCTCGCTTTCGCCTCGCCGGCCGAACCGACCGCTCGTCGGGGCCCTGGACCCCCTGCCCGCCGAACCTCGCGCGGCTCATGGGCCGCAGGAACAGAAGGGTTCGCACAATCCGGGTGTTCCTCCCCGTCCCGCCGAGGTGAGCTTCCACCGTCGGCGGGGCGACCCGTCGGCCACACACCATGACCTCACGCCAGTGGCGTTGCCGTACTGACGGGGCCTCGGACCGACGCCTTCGTCAGGGAGTGCTCGCCGGTGTGTCCACGACCATCCAGTCGAGCACCGGGGTGCTCTGCAGATAGACCAGCACGCACATGAAGAGCATGAAGACCACGCTCCACACGATGACCCGGCGGAAGAGGATCCCTTCGCGGCCCTCGAAGCCGACCGCGGCCGCGGCGATGGCGAGGTTCTGCGGCGAGATCATCTTGCCGAGCACACCACCCGAGGAGTTGGCCGCGGCCATGAGGGTCGGCGACAGGCCGGCCTGGTGGGCGGCGGTGATCTGGAGGGCGCCGAAAAGGGAGTTGGACGAGGTGTCGGATCCGGTGACGGCAACGCCCAGCCAGCCGAGGATCGGTGAGAGGAAGGCGAAGGCGCCGCCGGCCCCGGCCACCCACAGACCCAGCGTCGTGGTCTGGCCGGACTCGTTCATGATGTAGCCGAGCCCCAGCACCAGCATGACGGTGAGCACCGCGAACTTCAGCTGGTCCAGGGTGCGTCCGTAGGCGCGCAGGGCGCGGCGCGGCCCGACCTGGATGAGCACCATGCTGATCAGTCCGGCGATCAGCAGCAGACTCCCGGCCGCCGAAAGGTAGTTGAGCTTGAAGGTGGTGGCGACCGGGTCGCCGTTCGCCTTGAGGATGTGCAGCCCGGGCCAGTTGACGATGTGCGTCACCGACTCCAGACCGGTACCGGTGGCGCCGACGCCGGTCGGCGGCTTTCCGGTGATCGCCGGAACCCGGGTGGCCAGTACGAACACCACGATGATGGCAAGGTAGGGCGCATACGCCTTGAAGACGTCCAGCGGCGAGTCGTGTATGTCGCGGTCGGCGTCCGCGCGGGCCCGGGTCAGCACCTGGCTGTCCGCGGACTCGTCGCGGCCAGGGGCCGGTTCGCCCCCGGGGGTGTGCGGCCCGCTGGAGCCGCCGTCGGCGCCGTCGAGTCCTTCGTCCTCGTCGCGTTCCTGGTACGTCTCCTCGGCGTGCCACAGACGGGTGAACACCAGGACCGCCAGCGCGGAGGCGAGCGCGGCGACGATGTCGGCGAGCGGCACGGACCAGAAGTTCGAGGACAGGTACTGGAACACCGCGAAGGACACGCCGCAGACCACCGCCGGCGGCCAGGTCTGCCGCAGCCCCCTGCGGCCGTCCACGATGAACACCAGAGCCAGCGGCACGAACAGGGCCAGAATCGGGGTCTGCCGGCCGACCATCGCGCCGAGGTCGTCCACGGGCAGGCCGGTGACGCCGGCCAGTGTGGTGATCGGCACGGCGATCGCGCCGAACGCGACGGGTGCGGTGTTGGCGACCAGGGCGACCGTGGCCGCCTTGAGCGGCTTGAAGCCCAGGGCGATCAGCATGACCGCGCTGATCGCGACGGGGGTGCCGAAACCGGCCAGCGCCTCCATGAGGGCGCCGAAGGAGAAGGCGATGATGATCGCCTGTACCCGCTGGTCGTCGCTGATGGACGCGAACGACCGGCGCAGTACGTCGAAGTGACCGGTCTCCACGGTGAGGTTGTAGATCCAGATCGCGTTGATGACGATCCACATGATCGGGAAGAAGCCGAACGCGGCTCCCAGCAGGCCGCTGTTGAGCGCGTCGGCGACCGGCATCGAGTACACGGCGACCGCGAGTACCACGGCGACGACGAGGGAGATCAACGAGGCGAGCCACGCCTTCATCCGCACCACGCCGAGCAGGACGAAGAGGACCAGCAGCGGAAGGATTGCGACGATGGACGACAGCCCGAGCGAATCGCCCACCGGACTGTAGTCCTGCTGATAGTTGGCGAGGAACATGTAGCACCCTTTTTCTACGACGCCGGAGATGAGGGGGCCGCGCCACGGATCGGCACCGTGGTGGTCGGGGGGGATGGCGTACATGACGACGTCGCCGGGAACGCGGGCGCGCCCTTGGGCGACTGTCGTGCGGGGACGCCGCGGACGGCGGCATCGAGCACCTGCACGGTGGGGGCGAGGGGCATTCTTCGCACATGCGGGCGGACGTGGTCGCGACCTGTATCCAGCACCCGGGGGCGGCGGTCAGTCCCCGACGTGCCCCGGGAGCAGGTGGCCGGCACCGCCTTGGTCCTGCGTTCACCGGGACCGCGGGCCCCGTGACGCAACAGGTGGCACGTTCCGGCGCTCGCTCCCACGCGGACGCGGGATCTGATGCGGTGTCCCATGCGGGTACTCCGAGTTGGCGACGAGGTCGATTCCACTACTCGGTAGACACCAACCGAATGGTGGAAGAATGCAGTGGTGCCGGAGCTGTGTCAAGGGTCACACGTGACCTGGGTGCAGCCGCGCTCCCGCCAGAACAAGGGGTGTGCGGGAACGGGTCCGCCGCCGGGGGCCGTCGCCCTGAAACGGAGGAGGTCGCGGACGTCAGCGCGCGGGTCGCCGGTGTACGGCGCCGGTGACGACGGACGTCACGAACCTGTGGACGGCCGCGGTTACCGGTGGGCCCGGTTCGCGGTCCGTGAACAGCAGATGCCCGCCGCCGACCAGGGAAAGGGTGAGTGAGTCGATGTCGGCGTCGACTGCGATGCGGCCCAGATCGCGCTCGTCCGCAAGGTAGGCGGAGACGGCGGTCGTGGCCTGGGCGAGGATCGCGACGCCGCCGCCGGGCGTGGCGTGCCGCAGCCGCTCGCGCAGCTGGTCCCGGAAGGTGACGAGCGGGATGATCGCCATCGGGATCGGTCCGAACAGGACGGTCAGCGCGCCGGTGAGGTTGTCGACGACCGTCCCGGTGCCGGCGGACTCCCGCAGCGCAACCGCCTGCGACTCGAGCTGCGCGGCCCGGTCGAGTACGAGATCGGTGAGGAAGGCGCCGAAGTCCGCGAAGTGACGGTGCAGGACTCCCTTGGCGCAGCCCGCCTCGTCGGTGACGGCCCGGCTGGTCAGCGCGTTCGGACCGTCCCGCAGCAGGACGCGTTCGGCGGCGTCGAACAGCTGCTGCCGCGCGTCTCGAAGATGCACCCCGGTCGGCACTCGCCGTCCTCTCGTGTCGGCCCGCCCGCGGCCATGGCCCAGTGGGCATGCGCCCACTAAGGTGGGCGCATGCCCACTCTACCGCGAGAGCAGCCTGAACCCTCCTCGCCGGAGCCGTACAAGGCCCGGCGGACGGCCGAGTCGTTCGGCGTGGACGCGCAACGCTACGACCGAGCCAGGCCCGGTTATCCGGAGGCGCTGGTGGCACGGATCGTCGCCGCCGGCCCGGCGCCCGACGTGCTCGACGTCGGCTGCGGCACCGGCATCGCGGCTCGTCAGTTCCAGGCGGCAGGGTGCGCCGTACTCGGTGTTGAGCCCGATGTGCGGATGGCGGAGTTCGCGCAGGCGCGCGGGCTGCAGGTCGAGGTCGCGACTTTCGAGACATGGCAGCCGGCGGGCCGGACGTTCGACGCCGTCGTAGCCGCCCAGTCGTGGCACTGGGTGGATCCGGTCGCCGGCGCCGTGAAGGCGGCACGGATACTGCGACCAGGGGGACGGTTGGCGATCTTCGGGCATGTGTATGAGCCGCCCGCCGAGGTGTCCGGGCCCTTCGCCGCCGCCTACCGGCGAGTCGTTCCCGACTCCCCGTTCGACGGCGGACAGGACCGACGGCCCGTCGACCTCTATGAGGTGATGTACGCGCAGTTCGCCGACAGGGTCCGGGAGACCGGACAGTTCGACGAACCCGAGTTGTGGCGATTCGACTGGCAGCGGCCCTACACCCGGGACCAGTGGCTGGATCTGCTGCCCACCACCGGGGGCCTCACCCGGCTCCGCCCCGATCGGCTGGCCGAGGTGCTGGACGCCGTCGGGGGTGCGATCGACGCCCTGGGTGGACGCTTCACCATGAACTACACGACCCTGGCGGCGACCGCCGTACGCGCCGCCTCTTGAGTCGGCCGGCGCCATCGCCGCCGGCCGAGGAATCGGCGATGCCTGCCTGCGATGGACCGGGGGCGGAGACATGGTCGAGAACCGCTGTTCCGCGGTCCCGGCATCGTCCGGTGGGCGCGGCCGGATCTGCGCCCACCGGGCGACGACGTTCGGCATGCGCACCCCGACGGACCCGGTTCCAACAGGAGTCGGAGTGCGCTCTGGACCGGCGAGGGTCAGATGCCGCGCCGGCGGAGCAGCAGGTCGGCGACGACCGGCCGGTGGTCCGAGGCCGCGGTCTCCTCCTCGCGGGTGCCGGTCACGGTGACCTCGGGGGAGACGGACACGACATCGATGCGCTTGACCGGGGTGATCGCCGGGTACGATTTTCCGCCCTGCGGGGCGGCGTCGGCGAGGGGTCCCCACAGCTTCGCCAACTCGGGGGCGCCGGGCTCGGCGTTGAAGTCACCGACGAGGATCTTCGGCCCGGAGTCCTCGGCGAGGATGCCCAACATGTCGTCGACCTGCGTCCGCCTGACGGTCGGGTCGGCGCGGTAGTCCAGGTGCGTCGAGTAGACGTGCACAGCGGTCCCGCGAACCCGGAGCGTCACCTCCGCGAAGCCCGGGGCAGGGGCCGGCACCGGGTTGGGGTCCTGGGTGGACAGTCGTGTGATCTCGTGGTTCTCCGCGCGCACGATCGGGTGGCGGCTCAGGATCGCGACACCGTACTGGCGCCGCTCCGTGTGCTCCGGCGCGGGAGGCAGGTCGTAGATCGGGGCGAAGAAGACACGCATGTGCAGGCGTGCCGCCAACTCATGCGCCTCGTCGGTGAAGTTGCTCCGCGCGTCCCAGTGCACGTCGACCTCCTGGAGGCCGATCACATCGGCATGGAGGGCCCGGACGGCATCGGCGGTGCGGTCGAGGTCGAAGACGTTGTCCTCGCCGGCCCCCGCGTGGATGTTGTACGTGGCCACCCGCAGCGGCACACTCCGGGGCGCCTGCTCGGCAGTGGTCGACGGGCGGGCCGTGGCCACGCCGGGTGATGTCGCACCGAGCGCCACGAAGGCGAGAACGCCGGCGGCCAGTGACCGGTAAACAGACAATCGATTCGCGTGTTTCACCCAGTGCTCCAGATGCTCGACGGACTGATGACATGCTGCGGGCGTGGGAGACGGGACGAACGCCGACCGCCGGGGAGACGTCTCCCGGCTGCCGCGCGCATCCGTACCCGCCTGTTCGGCCCGGGCGATCATCGCGGGATCGGGTGACGGGGTTGCGCCACACGCTCAAAAAAATCGTGCTGACCCTGTGTCCGACAGCGAACGAACTCCCCTGCGTCCGCCCGTCAGGGCACCCTGCTGTCCGCCGCTGCCGCGGCGGGCGCTGTCGACGCCGCCCTGCCGACCCTCGCCGAGAGCGGACTGCCCCCGACGGACGTCCACGGCCCCTGTTCGGCATCGTCGGCCTCGACGGCCGGCTGGACTGGTCGCAGGAGTACACGAGGTCCACCCCGGTCGGGTCCGCGACGGATTGACCGTCCGGACGACGCGCATCGAGTGGAGTTCGTACACGACGGTGCTTTCGTTCATGCCTTTGCGGTGAGCCGCCGAGTCGCTGTCTATCATCGACCACGAACGGCACGGCATTCTCGCGATCAATGGGACAAGGGACGGTCCGTTGAACGGACAGCGGAAAGGGCGGGGAGACGCGGCCACCGGCCGGGCGATATGACAGGCCTGCACCTGGACATATCAGTAGCACCGACGCTGACGACCTCTCGGCCGGTCGGCCTCGGGACTTTCGCCGCCCGGCGGGGTTCGCCTGCACAGGGATTCCGGCATCATCAGCCGTCTTCCGGCGTGACATGCGAATGGTCCGCCGCCGTCCGAGCCGGAGAGAGAATTCATGACGCTGTCTGCCCTGCTGGGAGCCGTCGACCCGCCACAACTCCTCCCCGCGCGTGAGCAGATGGCCTTCACCCTGGGCTTCCACATCATTCTGGTGCCCTTCGGCGTCGCATTCACCTTCATGATGCTGATCTGCCAGTACCGCGGGCTGCGCCGCGGCGATCAGCAAGCGCTCCTCCTGGCGCAGCGATGGTCCAAAGTGGCCGCCGTTCTGTTCGCGGTCGGGGCCGTTTCGGGAACGGTGCTGACTTTTGAATTGGGCCTTCTCTGGCCCGGGCTCATGGGCAAGTACGGTTCGGCGTTCGGATTTCCGTTCGCCATCGAAGGGCTTTTCTTCTTCCTCGAAGCCATCTTCATGGCCATCTACATCTACGGCTGGAAGCGGCTGCCCCCATGGCCACACTTCTTCACCGGCGTCGTGGTCACCCTGTCGGGCGTGGGCGGAACGGCGTCCGTCATCGCGGCCAACAGCTGGATGAACCAGCCGGCCGGCATCGTCGTGAAGAACGGGCGTGTGGTGGACGTGATCCCGTCCAAGGTCTTCTTCAACGGGGCCTTCTGGTGGGAGATGGTGCACATGCTCCTCGCGGCCTACATCGTCGCGGGGTTCATGGTCGCCGGGGTGTACGCATGGGACCTGCTCAAGGGCCGTCGCGACCACTACCACCGGCTCGGGTTCCTCGTCCCCTTCACGGTCGCCGCGATCGCCATGCCGCTGCAGTTCCTCGTCGGGGACACCATCGCGCGCCAGGTCTTCGACAGGGAACCGGCCAAGTTCGCCGCCATCGAGATGGTGCCGACCACCGGCACCCATGTCCCGGAGATCCTCGGCGGCGTCTATATCGACGGCGAGGTGCGCTACGGCATTCCGCTCCCCGGTGTCGCGTCGATCCTCGCCGGTTTCCGTCCCTCCACCCCCATCAAGGGGCTCGACGCGATCCCGCCGGACGTACGCCCTGACGACGCGGTGGTCAGCGTCGTCCATCTCGCCTTCGACGTGATGGTCGGCACGGCGTCACTCCTGCTCCTGCTGGCCCTGTGGTTCGCCTGGCTGTGGTGGCGGCGGCGCGAGGTGCCGACGAACCCATGGTTCCTGCGCAGTGCGGCCGTCGCCGGTCTGGTCTCGCTGCTGTCGCTGGAGAGCGGCTGGGTGGTGACCGAGGTCGGCCGGCAGCCCTGGACCGTCGTGGGGCTCCTGCTCACTCGGGACGCGGTCGCCACGCAGGGCAATCTGTGGCCGCTGTTCGCCACGGTCCTCGCGATCTATTTCTGCGTCGGTGCCGGTGCCCTGTTCGTGCTCCGGACCATGCGCCGCCGTTGGGCGGAGGAAGGAACCGATGCCGTGGCGGTCCCGTACGGCCCCCGGCCGGCACCGGCGATGAACGGGCGCACCTCCGGAGCTGATGACGCATGAGCACTGTGATCGCCGTGATCCTGTTCGTCGGTGTCATCGCCTACGCCCTCTTCGGCGGGGCCGACTACGGAGCCGGCTTCTGGGATCTGACGGCCGGGGGCGAGACGCGGGGACACCGCGTCCGCGAGCTGATCAACCTCTCCCTCAGCCCCGTGTGGGAGGCCAACCACACATGGCTGGTCTTCTGTCTCGTCACGATCTGGACCGGCTTTCCCCGGGCCTTCACCGCCATCACCACGACCTTGTACATCCCACTGGGACTTGCGGCGCTGGGGATCGTCGCCAGAGGAGCCGGCTTCGCCTTCCGTCATGCACTGACCGAGCGTCAGGCACAGCGCGTCAGCGGTATCGCGTTCGCCTGTTCGTCGGTGCTCACCCCGTTCTTCTTCGGGACCATCGCGGGCGGGATCGCCTCGGGGCGCGTGCCGTCGGCGGGGCACGGTGACGCGCTGTCCAGCTGGCTCAACCCGACCTCCGTCCTCGGCGGGGTCCTCGCGGTCACCGTCTGCGCCTACCTCGCCGCCGTGTTCCTGACCGGGCAGGCCCAACGTCGAGCGGACGCCTCCCTGGAGCACGCATGCCGCCTGAGAGCCTTCGCGGCGGGCGTCGGCGGGGGAGTGGTGGCCCTGGTCGGCGTGTACGTCCTGTACTCGGACGCCCCGCGTCTGTTCCACCAGTTGAGGACGGTGGGCGCGCCGCTCCTGGCCGTCTCGGGCCTGTGCGGTCTCGCCGCGCTGATCCTGTTGCACCGGGGCCGTCCGCCCGTGGTACGCGCCCTGGCGGCCCTCGCGATCGCCACCGTCGTCGCCGGATGGGGAGTCGCCCAGTATCCGTACCTCCTGGGCACCCACCTGACGATCCAGCAGGCGGCCGCGCCGTCGGCCACCCTGTGGGTGCTGCTCGTGGTCTCCTGCGTGGCGGCCGCCCTGATCGCGCCTTCGCTCGTCCTGCTCTACACGCTTCAGCTGCAACGCAAACTCGGCTGACCGCACCGGGTGCGGTACGCCCTCTTCACCCGCTCCGACCGATCCGGCCGCCGGAAGTCCGTCCGACCTGCACGGGAGAAGAGCGGGACGGCTGAAGCACGGGCACAGGCGACGTGTTACAAGTGTCCCCTGGCAGGCAGCAACAGGAGATCAGTCGTACCACCCGGAGGGCCGTCCGTTGTTCAGCATCACCGTTCGCGATCACATCATGGTCGCCCACAGCTTCCGCGGCGAGGTGTTCGGGCCCGCGCAGCGGTTGCACGGTGCCACGTTCCTCGTCGACGCGACGTTCCGGCGGGAGGAGTTGGACGACGACAACATCGTCGTCGACATCGGGCTGGCCACGAAGGAACTGGGCGCGGTCGTGGGTGAGCTCAACTACCGCAATCTCGACGACGAGCCGGACTTCGCCGGGATCAACACCTCGACGGAGTTCCTGGCGAAGGTGATCGCCGACCGGCTCGCGGAGCGCATCCACAAGGGTGCGCTCGGGGAGGGTGCCAAGGGCATCGCCACCCTCGCCGTGACCCTGCACGAGTCCCATGTCGCCTGGGCGGGTTATGAACGTGCTCTGTGATCGGGCGACCGTTGCGGGCGTGGCCGTGAGCCGGCCGCCCCTCGTCGCCCGAGGGGGCGGATGAGGCAGCTTCGCCGGCGGACCGGGTCGACCGGTCTGCCGGCGGTGCCCGTGCGGGCTCAGCCTGCCCGCCCGGCGTCGCCCGGGTCCGGGCCCCGCGCGTCCTGCGGGTCCTCCGGCGTCCAGTGGCGGTGCCAGGTCCTGGCCCAGTCGCGCCCCACGAATCCGGTGCGCATGCCGAGCCGTGCCTCGGGGTCGCGATACGCCCTTCTCATGTGCCCGATCAGCACCGCGGCGATCCCCCAGGCCAGGACGTCGTGGACGAAGATGGCACTGGTGCGGGAGATCGTCGGCAGCACTCCGGTGAACCACATCAGGAGTCCGGTGGCCATCATGACCAGAACCGCTCCCGCGATCCAGCCCGCATAGATCTTCTGTCCCGCGTTGAACTTGCCGGCGGGGCGCGCCCGGGGCTCGGTCAGCCGCCTGCGGACGGCCCGCAGCCATTCCCGGTCGTACGCGGCGAAGCGGTTCAGCCGGCGGAGATCCGTGCGGAAGGCGGGCGAGGCGAGCCCGAGGAGGAAGGGCAGGGGGAGCAGGACGCCCGACCACTCATGGACCGTGACGAGCAGGTGGCGGCGGCCCACCAGCTGGGCCAGCGGCGCCAGATAGAGGCAGGCCGCCGTCCCCACGCAGAGCAGCATCAGCCAGCCGGTGGCCCGGTGCACCAGGCGTTCGGCCCGGCTGAACCGGCGGACCCGGCCCGAACGCTCAGGCCGCGGAGCCGTCGCCGTCGCGGTCCTCGCCGTCGAGCCATCCGTCGATGTCATAGCCGTACTCCTCCCAGTAGCCGGGGACGACCTTGTCGGTCACCGAGATGCCGGACAGCCATTTGGCCGACTTGTAGAAGTACATGGGGGCCGCGTAGAGCCGGACCGGACCGCCGTGCTCGTGGGTGATGGGCTCGTCCTGCATCCTGAGCGCCACGAGCATGTCGGAGCGGCGTGCCTGAGCGAGCGTGAGGCTCTCGGTGTAGACACCGTCGAAGCAGGTGAAGCGCAGGGCGCGGCCTTCGGGACGTACCCCGGCGGCATCGAGCAGGTCGGAGAGCCTCACACCTTCGAACGGGGTGTTCTCCACCCGCCAGCCGTCGGTGCACAGCACGTCGTGGACGATCCGGGTCTGCCGCAGCGCGCGCAGATCCTCGAGCGTGTAGGTCGTCGGCCGGTCGACGAGTCCGTCGATCCGCAGCGCGTAGTCGGTCTCGTCCTTGCGCGGCACCGAGCCCACCACGCTGTAGTAGCGGAATCCCCCCGGGTTGGGGAGCACCCCGGTGAGTCCCGTGGGGTCCTTCTGTGACGCCGCGCCGAGTGCCTTCTCCCAGCCGTCCTGCAGCCAGGGCGCGGTGGCGAGGCCGACGGCCCCGGCGCCGAGCATGGTGAGCATCGTCCGCCGCGCCACGGGTGCGCCCTCGGCCGGCCGGTTCTTTCTGAGGCCCATCGTCACCGGACCCCGGGGTGCGGGGGGAATGCGGTGACACGCCCTGTGTGACCGCGTCCCACCATCTGCGGCGCCGCGCTCACCGCGGCGTCGCCGTACTCGACTGCCGAACTCACCGAATCTCTCCTCTGCATGTGCACGGTCGTCACGAAGGGGCGGGCGCCGCCCGGCGGCCCTTCGGTCCTCCGGCTGCGCCGGGGGATCGGCCGTGCCGGTGGCCGGCGGCGGGGACGGTCGGGCGGTATGGAAACCCGCGGCGCCCTGGGCGGTCTCAGGCGACCGTGGCCTCGATGGTCACGGGGATGTCGAGCGCCTTGGAGTAGGGGCAGATCCGGTGAGCACCGGCGCCGAGCTCCTCCGCGGTGCTCTGGTCCACTCCGCTGAGCTCGAGGCGCAGGACGGCACTGAGGTGGTAGTCGCCCGCGTCGTGGTGCAGCGTGACCTCGGCGACGACCGCCGGGTCCTGCAGAGCGACCTTCTTCCGAGCGGCGGTGATCTTGACCGCGCCCAGGAAGCAGGATGCCCAGCCGGCGGCGAGGAGCTGCTCGGGATTGGTGGCTCCGCCATTGCCTCCGAACTCCTTCGGAATGGCAAGGGTGACGTCGAGAAGCCCGTCGCTTGATGCGGCACGGCCGCCGTTGCGGCCCTCACCCGTCGCGGTGACGACGGCGGTGTAGTTCGTTTCAGCCATGATCGCGCCTTTCGGATTCACCTGGGAGGGAGCCGATCGAGTTCGTAACCCCTCTGACCGGTGACGACTCTGGCAGTCTCGCTATCACCTGTCAAGCGGGTGACGGATGGGAAGGTTGGAGTGTCCTGGGTCGCCGAGCGGAGTGTCTGGCGCCCGACGGAAGGGGGCCAAGTGATGCACGAGGTTGTGATCACTCTTTCGGCGCGTGAAAATCAGGGTCGACCTGCCTCGAGGTGCTTGAGGGCTGTCCCCTTGTTCTTTTTTCCATCACCGGTCAGACTGGTGACATGATGCATGTCTTCAAATGCGGTGCCCCTGTGCTGGACTTCCTGGGGACCCTGCGTGCACGGCGCAACGCGGTGCCCGTCGAGGTGCTCACCTCCCCGGAGAGCCTCGACGCCTGGTTCCGGGAGTCCGGCATGGTCGACGGAGACACGCACTGCGGACCGTCCGACGTGGATGACGCGATCGCTCTGCGCGAGGCGATCTACCTCCTGATCGTCGCCAGGCTGGCCGGCGACGACTACGACGCGGAGGCGCTCGCGCTGGTCAACGGCAGGGCGCGCACTCCGTCCGCGATTCCGCAGCTCACGCGGGCGGGGCGCCGGATCGAGGCGACGGCGCAGCAGGCCCTGTCGTCGGTCGCCCGGCAGGCCGTGGAGGTGCTCGGCGGTCCTGAGGCGGCGCTGCTCAAGGAGTGCAGCAGGCCCGAATGCACCCAGGTCTTCCTCGACCGGTCGCGTGGAGGCTTCCGGGAGTGGTGCGCCATGGATCCCTGCGGAAACAGGGTGAAGGCCGCCGCCTACCGTGCCCGCAGGCGGGCGAGCAGGCCTCGCTCGGCCTCGACCGCGCCGGCCGGCCGTTAGGACTCAGCCCGCGGTGCCCTCGTTGCGCCGCCGGCTTCCCTGCGGACCCCGCCTCTCCGGGGCCTCCGGTCCCGGCCGCTCGATGGAGCAGCGCGTGGACGGCGGCGGTGAGCTCCTCGGTGAGGTGTTCCCCGCTCATGTCCCCCACGGCGCCGGCCAGGACGATGGGCGGCTGAAGGTGCCCCCCACGAGCAGTGCGGCGAGGAACGGCAGCCGCTGTTCCGGCGGTGCGCCCGTCGTCCGCGGCGCCGCGCAGGAGCGCGCTACGAACGTGTCGGTGCCGTCGGGGTCCTCCGTGCGCCGTACGTGGATCCGGGGATGCGTACGGGCGATGCACTCGGGCCCGGGCCCGCGGACGGTCCGGGTGGAGCCGGCATGTCCCAGCCGGCCACTCCCCGAAGGGCGACGCATCCGACTCGTCGTCACCCGGCTCCGAGACCCGCGTCCTCGACCTCGTTCCTGCCTTCCGCCTTGAGGACCTTGTTGAGCGGTGCCAGGTCGTAGATGCCCTTGAGATCTGGCTTCTCCAGCAGACCGGCCTTCACCGCGTGGTCCGCCTCACTGTCGAGCGTGGCGGCCAGCGGGTCGTCCAGGAACGTGATGGACTTCCAGGCCGGGTCGAGGACTTCGGCGGGCAGCGCCTTGCCGGACAGTTCCTTCAGTGCGGCGTTGGCGGAGGCCTTCGCCTTGTCGGGGTTGGCGTTGATCCATTCGTTGGTCTTCACCGAGCCTCGCAGCACGGCCTCGACGACGTCCGGGTGCTCCTTGAGGAACTTCTGGGACACGATGATGTTCGTGATCACGAACTTCTTGTCCGGCCAGAGATCCGATTCGTCGAGCAGCACCTTGCCGCCCTCGGCGACCAGTTTGGAGGCGGTCGGCTCCGGCACCCAGGCGCCGTCGATCGAGCCGGACTTGAAGGCGTCCGGGGTGACCTTGTTGTCCATCCGGAGCACCGAGACGTCGCCCTTGCCGCTCTCCGCGTCGACCTTCCAGCCCTGGTCCGCGATCCAGTTGAGGAAGGCGACGTCCTGGGTGTTGCCCAGCTGAGGGGTCGCGATCTTCTTGCCCTTGACGTCCTTCAGGGACTTGATCTTCTTCGGGTCGCCGACGAGCTTCACACCGCCCGACGCGGAGCCGCTGATGATGCGGAGGCTCTTGCCGTTCGACTTGGTGTAGCCGTTGATGGCGGGGGAGGGGCCGATCCAGCCGATGTCGATGGAGCCCGAGTTGAGCGCCTCGATCTCGGAGGGCCCGGCGTTGAAGGTCGACGCCTTGATCGTGGTGCCGCCGAGCTCCTTCTGGAACAGGCCCTCCTGGACGCCGACCAGCGCCGTGGCGTGGGTGAGGTTGGGGAAGTACCCGATCCTCACTTCGTCGGTGGAGAGCTTCTTGCCGTCCGCCGCAACCTTGGTCTGCTTGCCGTCGTCCGTGGACTCGGAACCGTAGCCGCAGGCGGTCAGCAGGAGAGGGAGCGCCGCTATGACGGCGATCGTGCGCAGGGTGGTGAGCGGTCTTGCGGCAGACACGGAGGTGTCCTCTCAGGGAATGGGTGATCGGGGAAGGAACGGAACCGGGCGGTGCGGAGCCCATGGGCACACACCGGCGTGACGTTCACCGGCCCTCGGCGGATGGAAGGCCGTCGCGGGCGGTGAAGCGGGCTGTGGTGTGCCGCAGGGGACGGTGTGACTTCACGGCGTCCGTGCGGGACCCGAAGGTACGAGGTCATGGGAGCGCGCGGGTGACGCCGCCGGTCGAGGGGCGTCCCGTCCGCGACGCGGAGCGGGGGCGCGGTGATGTCCGGCGGGATGCCGGCCGCTTCTGCGGACGGTCTCAGACGGGTCGACAGATGGCGCTGGACGTACGGCCGAGGTCGATGTGGCGACGTGAGGTCAGAAGGGGCAGCAACCGGCCTGCCCGGCTGAGTGTTCTCATGGCCGCCCTCCCCCCACAGATCCCTAGTTTTCCTACCGGGTTGATGGGGATCGTGGCAGAAGTCGGCGCCCGCCCCAAGGGGGTGTTCACATACTGGATGACCAGATCTCGCTCTTCGAGATCGGTGAGGCCGCAGGGCGTGGCGTCAGGGGTTCACCCAGGCGCCCGGGGCGTCGGTCAGTGCGGACACGCCGGCGGGCAGTTGGGCCGATGCCACATCCGCGAGCGACACACCCTCGAGGATCTCGCGCACATTGGTCCGCAGCGCGATCCACAGAGGGAGCAGCGACTGGGCGGGTCCGGTGTAGGACAGCTCCGGGGGACGGACCCCGCGCACCGAGACCAGCGGTCCGTCCACGACGCGTATGACATCGGCGATGCTGATGGCTTCGGCGGGCCTGGCCAGCCGATAGCCGCCCTTGCCGCCGCGCTGGCTGAGCACAAGACCGCCCCGGCGCATGTCGTTCAGGATGCTCTCCAGGAACTTGTGCGGAATGTCCTGGGCGTCGGCGATGGCCTCGGCCTTCAGTGGCTCGTCGTCCCGGGACGCGGCGAGCTGCAGTGCGGCACGTACCGCGTAGTCCGCCCTGGCTGAGATCCGCATGCGCCCATTATTCCGCAGAGCTCCCGTACTCGTCCGTCCCGGGCGGGCCCGGACGGGGCAGCGGTTCCCGCCGAGCGATCGGGCCCGGCGGAGGTGCGCGGCCCCGGCGGTCAGACGGGGAGTGAGAAGGGAGGATGCGCACCGTTCAGGAAGTAGTCCCCGACGTCGCGGAGTCGGTGCGCAACGGGTTCGTAGAGGGTGTGGGTGCGCGCATCACGCCAGAAGCGGTCCAGACCCAGGTGGGAGGACGCGGAGCGGGCGCCGATGACGTCGAGCGCGCGGGTGGTGGCCTCCTGGGCGGCCGTGGACGCGGCGGCCTCGGCCATGGCCACGAGGACGGAGATCTCCGCGTACTCGTCGTAGCCGAGGTTCTCGCCGCGTGCCAGTCCGCCGCACACGGCCTGCTGCGCCTGATCGGCGAGCGCCGACGCGGAGCGGGTGAGGACCGTGAGTTCGCCGTAGACGGTCAGTACCTGCGGCTCCTCGGGGGAACCGGCCGGCCAGGCGGGGTGCCAGGGCGAGTGGCCCGCCCTGCTGTACTCGCGGACCTCGGCGAGCACGCCCTCGGCCGCGCCGAGACAGAGCTGGACGGAGAAGAGGCGTCCGATCGGCGACGCCAGCGCGGTGTGGGGTGCGAGGACGTCCTCGTCCGCGGACAGGGAGCCGAGCATGTCGTCGCCGGCCACCGGGACCGCGTCGAACTCGACGCTGCCACCGGCCGCGAGCCGCTGGCCGAAGGTGTCGATGTCGCTGTCGATCCTCACTCCGCCACGGGCGGGATCGACGACGAGGGCGACCGGCTCACCGGTGTCGGCCCGCGCGGCCCGCACGGCGATACGGTCGGCGACCAGGACCCCGGTGACATGACTCTGGCGGCCGTCGAGCACATGCCCGTCGGTCGTCTCGGTCAGCGTCAGGGACGGCTCCTGGCGGGCGAAGCCTCCTCCCCAGCACCACTGCTCCGCCGCGGTCCGGCGCTGGACCCGTGCGGCGAGAGCGGGTTCGCCGAAGAACCGGGGGCTCGACGACAGATGGTAGTGGGAGCCGAGGAGCCGGCCGATCGCGCCGTCGGCCGCGGCGATCTCCCGGACCACGGCATAGGCGGTCGCCCAGTCCGCGCCGCCTCCGCCCGACTCGGCGGGGACGAGCAGCGAGAGCAGTCCCGCGTCGCGCAGCCGGGACACCTCGTCGAACGGGGCCTTGCCCGCCTGCTCCCGGGCCGCCGCGTCCGTGGCCAGATCGTCGGCCGTCTCGCGGGCCACGCGCAGCCAGAGTGCGGGGGGCGGCCCGGTTCGGTCGCGCTCCGAGGTGAGGCCGGACGACGCAAGGGCAACGCCCATGGAGGTGGTCTCCTCAACTTCAGCAGCAGACGGCACTGATGACGTGACCGAGGTCGACATGCCGACGACGAACGAGTCGTTGCCGGGTGCAGGCCGTGTACATCATCCTGCGCATCCCCGTTCGGCCCCGTCAATGCTTTCCTAGTAAATCGATAGGAAAACTGGGAAAGCGCTTCACCCTTCACCCGGCTGCACACCGGCCCCGACGCTGACGTCGGCGTCGAGCCGTTCCGCGGCGGCACCGGGCGCGCCGGGGTGCGTACCGGTGTCGAGGGCGCGCAGGAGCGCCCGGGCAACCGCGTCGTTCTGGCGGAAGGCGGGGGCGTTGGTGCGGGGGCGGGCGAAGGCGGCCACGGCCCGGCTGTCGGTCGGGGCGCCGAGGGCGATACGGCGGGGGTGCGGGCCGCCGAGACCGGGATCGATGACGCGGCCGTCGGCGGGGGCGACGGTGAGCCGGCCGGAGCGGTGGGTGTGTCCGGCGTCGGCGATGACCTCCTCCGCGAGCGCGCCCGTGCGGTGCAGTCGCCGCAGCAGCGGGTCCTCGGTGCGGTCGAGATTCGGGCCGGGCAGATACGCCTCGATCAGGGCCGTGGCACGGACCGTTCGACCAGGCACAGTGGGACTCGTCGCGGTGAAGGTGCCGGTTGTCTCGTCGGTCCCGACGCGGAGTTCGGCACCGAGGAAGCGGACCAGCCCGGCGCGGGACAGGGCGAGCAACTGGCGCAGCCGGAACCCGGGGGGACCCGAGGCGAGGAAGCTGAAGAAGCCGTGCCACCAGCCGTCGAGGTCCTCGGCGAGGGAGCGGGCCGACAAGCGTCCCCCGGCGATCAGCCGCGGCAACTGGCCGTACACGGAGAGCAGGGCGAGGAACGCGCCCAGGTCGGCGCTGTACGCGGGATCCTCACGGCGGGCCACGTCCCGGGCGATGCGGTCACGCAGATGCTCCTCGAAGTCGTCCGGCGAGGCGAAGGCCAGGTCCTGCAAAGGGCGGTCGAGGGCTTCGAAGTCCAGGCGGTCGTCCGGTCCTGGCACGGCCCCGGCGACCAGGTGCGTCATCGCGTCCGAGTACCACTCGAGGCGGTCGTAGGCGGCGGCGAACTCCGGCCACGGCACGGCGGTGCGCTCCGGGTGGGCGTGGAACAACTCGTGGTAGTGCCCGAAGCCGATCTCCTTGGCCATCAAGGGCCATACGTCGCGGCGCAGGTTCAGCGGGCGTTCCTCGGCGAGCAGCGCGTCGACCGCCTCGGGGCCGAAGTGGCGGGGCAGCGCAGGGCGGGGTCCCTGGAGCCGGTAGCCGGTCTTGGCGTGGTACGGCACCCCGCGCCGTGAACCGATGTGCAGCACCGGCTCACGGCCGGAGGGCAGGTAGGTGAGGGTGCCGTCGGGCTCGTCGCGGTAGGTGCCGCCCCGACCCTCGGTGAGCAGCGTCACCAGGTCGACGCAGGCCAGCCCGAATCCGCGCAGTACGACGTGCTCGCCGGGGCGCAGCCCCGTGAGATCGGCGTCGGCGGAGAACTCCGGCGGCAGATGGAAGCGTCCGTGACGGCGGGCGAAGGCGGCATGGGCGCGGTGCTCGGCGGCGGGGGCTGAGCCGAGGTGCCCCTGGGCGAGGACCACCAGGTCGGCGGTGAGCGGAGCGGTGCGGCCGGTGAGGTGCACCTGCTGGGCTCCGTCGGACGGCCCGGTGACGGCAGTCGCGGTCGTGCGGTGCCATTCGACCGTGACCGTCGACGGCAGTTCGGCCACCGCCCGGCGGAACACCCAGTCCAGGTAGGCGCTCTGGGCGCGACGGGTCGGGAAGTCGGCCCCGGTCAGTGTGCGCAGTTCGGGAAGTACCCGCGGGTCGGCCGGTTCGGCGTACGGTGCGAACCGCGGTCCGCCGGGGCGGAACTGGGCGGCCCACTCGGCCAGGGAGGGCCCCGGACGGACCGGTCCGTCGATGGTGGACGTCTCGTCGGTGAACATTGTGACGTCCTCGGCCATGGAGTTCATGCGCAGCAGAGGCGACTGCGTGTGCCGCCAGATCCGCCCCGGCCCCGGCGGATGCGGGTCGACCAGATGGATGCGCAACTCCCGCTTGCCGGACCACAGTTCGGGTGAGTTGGCGGCGATGCGCTCCAGCAGTCCGGTGGCGCGCGGTCCCGCGCCGACGACGACGAGGGTGGAAACGGAACCGGTGCTCACCGGTCACCGCCGAGGGCAGGTCGGGAGTCGGCCGCGGTCGCCACGTGCAACCGGCCCCGCAGCACGGAGAGTCGGGCGCGCAGCCGCGCGAGCGGGGTGGGCGGAAGGCTGTGTGCGAGCCCCGGACGTAGTGGCGCGCCCGTGAGCCACAAGGTGTGCAGCAGCCCGTCGAGTACCGCGCCGGTGGTGAGGTAGCGGCCCACGACGTCCCACTGGAAGGCGGCGTTGCGGACCACGGAATGGAGGACCAGTGCGAGAACCACCAGTGCCGCGGCGCCGGTCAGCAGGCGGCCGGGGTGCCGGCGCGGCACGATCTGCGGCGGTCCTTCGGGGGCGCCGCGCTCATCGGGTTCGTGTGCGGGGGCGGGCATGACATCGGAAGGCGTGACCATGGGGAGGCTCTCCGGGGAGGGGAAGCGCAGGCGTAGGTGACCAGCCGGGGTCCCTCGCGGGCGCAAGGTGCCGCGCCGCCACGGGGCCGCCGGGACGGGATGTCGTCACGCTCGCCGCGTCCCTCAACGCGGCCGGACAGACACCGCGCACGGCGGGGCCTCTCCGCCGTCGATCGTATGTGTGGGCCGCACGGTTGTGTCAACCACGGCCCACGGCCACCTGCGGTCCGGCATGCGGGCACCTGTTGACGAAAAGCCCGGCGTACTGCTCAATGAATCGCATGAATGCCCAGTTGCGCTTGGTCTCGCGCGATCACATCGACTTCGGTCGTGTGTGGTCCGCGGCGTGTTGCGCCTGACTCGGCAGCGGGCCGCCTGACCGGCCCTTCCCTCCCTCGGTGACCCCGTCGCGGGCCGAGATTCCTCCTGCGCGCGCTGCCGCACCCGCGTATCTCCCGACGCCCGGCGTCGTCACGCCCGCCTCGCCCCGTCCGTTCGTCTGACGGTTCGTCATCCCTGCTCGTGCGCAGGGCAGTTCCGCCATGCCCGCACACGGACAGCCTCTCGAAAGGCTTCTGTCATGCCCGTGGAGTTCCTCGGCATCGCCGCGACCAACAACGGCTCCGAAACCACCCCGCGCTCCGGCCCCGCATTCGACAAGGAGTACACGCTCCGGCTCGCCCGGGCGCACGAGGACCACGGCTGGGACCGGGTGCTGTTCGCCTATGGCTCCGGATCCCCGGATCCGGCCCCGGCGGCCGCTTACATCGCGAGCCGGACGGACAGGCTGCAGATCCTGCTCGCCCACCGCCCCAACGTCTCCTACCCCACCTTCGCCGCCAAGACCTTCGCCACCCTCGACCAGATCAGCGAGGGCCGGCTGACCGTGCACTTCATCACCGGCGGCAACGACCACGAGCAGGGCCGTGAGGGGGACACCCTGACCAAGGACGAGCGCTACGCCCGCACCCGCGAATACATCCGCGTCGTCAAGAAGATCTGGACCACCCACGAGCCCTTCGACCACGAGGGCGGGCACTACCGCTTCCACGACTTCGTCAGTGATGTCTTCCCGGTCCAGCAGCCCCGCCCGAACGTGTCGTTCGGAGGTTCCTCGCCCGCCGCGTACGCCGCCGGGGGCGCCGAGGCGGACATCTACTGCCTGTGGGGGGAGCCCTTGGAGAGGACCGCCGAGCAGATCGAGGCGGTGAAGGCCGCCGCGAGGGCCGCGGGCCGTACCGACGTGCCGCGCATCCAGGTCGCCTTCCGCCCGATCATCGCCCCGACCGAGGAACTGGCCTGGGAAAAGGCCCACCGCACGGTCGGTGCCATCCGCCAGCGGCGCGAAGCCGGCCTCGTCCGCCACCACCGCGGCGACGCCCCGGAGAACACCGGCTCACAGCGGCTGATCGCCATCGCCGAGGCGGGGGAGCGCTACGACCGCGCCCTGTGGACCCCGACCGCCGCCGCCACCGGTGGCGCGGGCAACTCCAACGCCCTGGTCGGCACTCCGGAGACAGTCGCCCAGGCCCTGCTGGACTACTACGACATCGGCGTCGACATCCTCTCCGCCCGCGGCTACGACCTGCTCGGCGACGCCGTCGACTTCGGGCGGCACGTGATCCCGATCGTCCGCGAGGAGGTCGCGAGGCGCGACGCCGAGCGGTCGGCGCATGTTCCCCGGACCTACGCGACGGTGGCCGAATGACCTCCGTCGCACCGAAGCCCGTCCCCGGGCCGACGGTGGTGCATGTCCCGGTCTCCGACCCACGCGTGAGACCCCTGCTGCACGAACTCGGCGGGGAGTACTCCACCTGGTGCGGCAAGGACGCGCACGTCGAAAAGGGGCCGCCCGAGGCGGGCCGGGAGACGCTCCGTCCGAGCCCGCCCGCGACGCGAGCCGACTGAAAGGCGCAGTGCCTCTCAGTCGACCCGATCCGAACGAGAGGCCCTAGACAGCCTCGGTTCTCGAGGCGGCCGCCGGCTGCGCGCCGGACTCGTTCCCGCTGGGCAGCGCCGGGTTCCGCCGGGCCAGCAGCCAGTACAGCAGCGCGGGCACCACGAGGCCGACGATCCAGGAGACGTCCGCGCCGCCCAGCGGATCGACCAGCGGACCGGTGTAGAACGCCGTGGAGAGGAAGGGTAGTTGGGCGAGCAGACCCACCGCGTAGACCACGAGCGCGTCCCACCTCCAGGCGCCGTAACGGCCCTTGGGGTCGAAGAGCGCCGGGATGTCGTAGCGCTCCTTCGAGATCAGGTAGTAGTCGACCAGGTTGATGGCCGACCACGGAGTGAAGAAGGTCAGCAGGAAGAGCAGGAAGTCCTTGAACGAGGCCAGGAAGCTGTCCTTGCCGAGGAGCGCGACCACCGTGCCCGCGACCATGATCAACGCGATGTAGGTGGCCCGGCCGCGCTGGGAGAGCAGGCGCCGGCCGCGGAACCCGCTGACGCTCGTGACCATCGACATGAAGCCGCCGTAGGTGTTGAGCACGTTGATCGTCAGCTTGCCGAGCGCGATCACGAAGTAGAGGAAGGACGCGATGAGGCCCGTGCCGCCGAGGCCGACGACATAGCCGACCTGGTTCGCGAGGAACTTGTCACCGGCCGTCGCCGCCACCAGCACGCCGAACGTCATCGACCACTGCGAGCCGATCGCCGAGCCCGACAGGGTCCACCAGAAGGTGGCCCGGCCGGAGGTGGTGCGCGGCAGATAGCGCGAGTAGTCCGCGACGTAGGGCCCGAACGCGAGTTGCCAGGACGCCGACAGCGACATCGCGAGCAGGAACATCGGCAGCGAGAAGTGCGCGTCCTTCATCAGCGTCGAGAGGTCGACGTGATCGAGCAGGCGTATGCCCAGGTAGACGAAGGCGAGCGCGCAGATGACGCTCGCGATCCGGCCCAGGGCGTGGATGACGCGGTAACCGACCACCGCCACGACCGCCGTGACCACGGCGAAGATCACGATGCCGCTGGTGTCGCCGGTGTGGGTCAGCTCGCCGACCGCCTGGCCCGCCAGCACCGTGCCGCTCGCGAAGAACCCGACGTACATCAGGATCACCAGCAGCAGCGGGACCACGGCGCCGCGCACGCCGAACTGGGCGCGCGACTGGATCATCTGCGGAAGGCCGAGCTTGGGGCCCTGAGCGGAGTGCAGCGCCATCACGGCGCCGCCCAGCACATTGCCCACCACCAGGCCGAGGAGCGACCACACGACGTCCCCGCCGAAGACGACGGCCAGGGCACCGGTCACCACGGCCGTGATCTGGAGATTGGCGCCGAGCCAGAGTGTGAACTGGGAGAAGGCGGTGCCGTGTCGTTCCTCGTCCGGTACGACGTCGATGGAGCGCCGCTCGACCAGAGTCTCTGCCATGATCCGCTGTCCCTCCTCGGTCGTCTTCCACGACGGACCTAGGTGTGCCGGGCATGTATAACATCATGCAGAGTTCTAGGTGACTGAATAGATTGTCAAGAGGCTGCACGTCGCGAGCTTGAACGAGGATCCCGCGCCGAGGTGTCCGAGTCCCTCGAAGGTCAGAGGCCGCCGGCCGGCCGGGCGAAGGTACGGGCGGCGGGTTCGGTCATCGCGTGACGGTGGCCCGTGCCCGCCCACAGAGGGATCAGCCGGGTGTCCCCGGCCGCGGTGGCCGCCCTGCGCGGCGGGACGGTGAGGTGGTGCAGGGCCGGACGGCCGACGGGGGCGACACGGTCGTAGCGCTCGACGAAGTGATTGCGCAGTGTGCGTGCGGGCCGCCCGGTGAAGGCGCGGGTGATCACGGTCGTGTCGAAGGCGGGATCGGTGAGCCCGGCCTTGTGCGGCGCGGACGCCCGCGCTCTTGTCGATGCGCAGCAGGGCGGTGCCGGCCATCGCGGCCTCCTCTCCGGCGGCGAGGACGTCGGCCACGTCGGCCGGGCCTGCGAGTCCGCCCGTGGCGATGACGGGCAACGGGACGGCGCCTCTGATCCGGGTGATCAGTTCCGGCAGCGCAACGGCGCGGGCAGGTGCGCGGGCGTGAACGTGGCGGAGTGCCCGCCGGCCGCCGAGGCCTGGACGATGACCGCGTCCACCATGATCCCGGCGGCGCCCCGTGCCTCGTCGGCCGAGGTGACCGTCTGGACGACGCCGTGAACGGGTGAACCGCGGGAGGGCCCGGATGCGCGGCCGCGTTCCGTTCGGGGGGCGGCGGTCTTGTCCTCGCAACGGCACGACCCGGACCGGACCGGGGACACGCGGTGCCCGCGGCCGATGTGGTTTGACTTGCGGTGCACGCATGGCACGCTGAGGAAACGTGAGCCGGTGGAGCACTGCGGTGCCGGCGGCCTGCGGGCCACGGTGCCGGCGGACCCGGCCACCGCATCGGGGACGGCCGGTCGGCGGCCCGAAAGGACGGGCGATGATGGATCCCCTCAGCGGTGCGCGGTGGCTGACGGGGCGGCACGCCGCGGGGACGGCCCTCCGGGCCCTTGCCTGCTGAGGGCGAGATGCGCGGAGAAGCCCATGGCGGTGACCTTCGTGCCGCCCCCGCCCGTTGGGAGCGGCGTCAGTGGCGGGGAATGCTGCGGCTGGGGTCGTTCAAATGGCACGAGTTGTCCCTCGGCAGGGCGCTTCGCGTGGCGCTCGGCGTGGCGGTCCCGCTCGTCGTCGGAGTGGTGACCCACCACCTGGACGACGGGGCGTTCGCCGCACTGGGCGCGCTGCCCGCCGGGTTCGCGTCGTTCGAAGGCAGGGCCCGGACCCGGGTCGCAGCGGTGGTGGCGGCCAGCACGGGCATGGCGGTGTCCACGTTCGTCGGCGGTGTACTGGCCGGCTCGGCCCCCTGGCTGCTCGTGCCCGTGGTGGCCCTGTGGGGGTACGCGACCGGGCTGTCGGTCTGCCTGGGCCTGTGGCTGAGCGTCGCGATCCTTCAGTGGGCGGTGGCGCTGCTGATCGCGGTCGGAATCCCGCAGAGCCCGTCGCAGGCGGCGCTGCGGGCCGGTCTGGTGCTGGCGGGGGGCCTGTTCCAGGGTGTGCTGGTCGCCGCATCGTGGACGGTGCAACGCGGCGCCGCCGAGCGGGCCGCCCTGGCCGAGTCCTACCGCAGCCTGTCCGCCTACGCGTCGGGCCTTGCCGCGGGCAGCACCGAACCGCCACCGCCGGCCGACTTCAGCGCCACGGCCGTCGTCGCCGATCCCAACCCGCTCCTTTCGGACACAACTCGCGCGATCTGTCTGAACCTCCTGGAGCAGGCCGAACGCATCCGCGCCTCACTCGCGGCCCTGGGCGCGCACACGGCCGCTGATCCCTCCGGGACCGTCCGGACCTTCGCCGTACGGACCTCCGAGGTCCTGGACGTCGCCGCCGAGGCGATGAGCGCCAGGTCGGCCGTTCCGGCCACGCGGCTGCGTGAGTTGAACGCGGCCCTGGCCGGGCAGGCGGCCGCGGCCCGGACCAGCGGCTGGCACTGGGTCGCCGAGGCGCTCCTCGGGCAACTGCGCGCCGTCGACACCATCGTGGGCCGTATGCGAACGACCGGAAGCGGCACCGGACACGCCGGTCCCGACGAGGCGCCGCAGCGGCCGGTCCCCGGGCCGGGGGTGGAGTGGACGGCCCTGACGCTCAAGGCCAATCTGACCCCGGCGGGGGAGACCGGGCGTCATGCGGTGCGGCTGGCCGTCGTCGCCGGGCTGGCCGAGCTGATGGTGCACATCAGTGGCCTGTTCCAGGGCCGTTGGGTGGTGCTGACGATCTTCCTGGTGCTCAAACCGGACTTCGCCTCGACGCTGTCCCGAAGCGTGCACAGGGCGCTGGGCACGGCTGCCGGAGCCGGCCTCGGCGCGGGGGTCGCCCTCCTGGCCCGCCCGCAGGACGCCGGTCTGATCGTCGGTGCGACCGTCGCCGTCGCCGCGGCCTACGCGCTGTTCTCCGTGAACTATCTGCTCTTCAGCGTCTCACTCACCGTGTTCATCGTGATCATCCTGGACATCCTCGGGCTGTCGGCCGAGTCCACGGCCACCGCCCGCCTGGCCAACACGGCCATCGGAGCGGCGCTCGCGATCATCGCCTACTGGGCATGGCCCACCTGGGAGGGCCTCACGGCCCAGCAGAAGTTCGCACGGCTGCTCACCTCGCAGAGCGCGTACCTCACCTATCTGCTGAGCCGGCTCGGCCGGCCCGGGACGACCGACCTGGCCCGGCTGCGCGCCCTGCAGAGCGCGGCCCGCCGCGCTCGCACCGATGCCGACGCGTCCACGGCCCGACTGGCCGCCGAGCCGATCCACCCGCCGCTGACCCCGGCCGTCGCCCGGACCCTGGTCGCCGTCGTCATGCGTCTGGCACACGCGGAGCTCTCCCTGCATCTGCTCGTGCTCCAGCAGGCCGCTTCCCGGCGAGCGGCGGGCACCGGAGCGGCGGACCGGGACGAAGAGTGGCGCGGCTGTGCCCCCAGCGCTCAACTGGACGCCCTGGCCGCCGCTCTGGGCGGCACCTTGGACAAGCTGGCGGAGGCCCTGGTGACCCTGAAGGCCCCGGGCGGTCTTCCGCCACTGCGGCGTCTGGAGGCCTCGCTGCGCGACCGGTCGCTGCCGGACGGCAGTCGCCTCCTCCCCATCACGGACAGCATCGTCGATGCCACGAACACCCTGAGCGATGTGCTGCGCCGGGAGTTCGCCTGAGCAGCGACGCCCGACGAGGCGTTTTCGCCGCCCGACGCGCGACCGTTCCGCGGGACCACCGGCACGGCCCCGGGCGGGCGTGCGCCCCATGCACCGATGCCGGGCAAGCGCGGGGGAACGGTGGCCCTGGGACCCGGTGTCCTCGCGTCGTCAACGGGGTCGGGGGAACTCTCCGCTCGGGCGGGTGCAGCACTGCACGGCCATCATGGCGAGATCGTCCTCCAGCCGCCGACCGGTGTGGGCGTCCAGGTCGTCACTGATGCGCTGCAGGATGGCTTCCGGCTCCCCCCACGGCCAGCCCGAAGCCCGTTCGGCAAGGGGGTAGAAATCGCCGGCGGTGTCCCGACTCCAGGACGTTCACACGGCCGTGATACCTCAGCAAGTCAACCACATGGCCTGGTAGGACGAGTTGGCGCCGTCGACCCTCTCTTCACTCACGGGTCTGCCGGAGTTGCGGTGCGCTGTTCCCTGCCCGGCCGCCGTTCGCGTCGTCGCGCCGGTAACGTTGCGTGTGGGTGGTGATCTCCTACGGCGCATGGGGGCGTTTGATGAACCAGCAGGTGAACTTGGTGACCTTGGGCGTTCAGGACGTTCGGGTGAGCCGTCGGTTCTACAGCCAGGGCCTCGGCTGGACGCCGCTGCTCGATCTGGACGGGATCGTCTTCTACCAGATCGGCAAGGGGCTGGCCCTGGCGCTGTTTCCCCTGGCGGACCTCGGTGCCGACACCGGGCATGCGGCGACGGCCGGAACCTCGTTCACCCTCGCCCAGAACCTCGATACGCCTGCCGCGGTGGACACGGTCATGGCCAGCGCCCGTGCGGCAGGGGCGACCGTCCTCAAGGAGCCTCAGCGTGCGGCCTTCGGCGGTTACCACGGCTACTTCGCCGACCCGGACGGTCACCGCTGGGAGGTGTGCCACAACCCCGGCTGGTCGGTCGCGGACGACGGCACCGTGACGCTCACGGCCGTCGAGGCGGCGGACATGGGGGAATGACGTCGTCAGAACCAGCCGCCGTCGGCCTGGATCGTCCGGCCGGTGATGAACGAGGCGTCATCCGACACCAGGAACGCGACGACGGCGGCGATCTCCTCGGGCTGGGCCATCCTCCCCAGTGAACTGGTCGTGCGGATCAGGGTGTTGAAGTCCGCGTCGAGATCGGGGTGGACGTAGTGCGCACCGGCGTGGGCGGACATGTCCGTGACCGTTCCGCCGGGGGCGACGGCGTTGACGGTGATGCCGCGGCTGCCGAGTTCGGGGCCGAGGTTGAGCGCGATGGATTCGACGGCGGCCTTGCTCGACGCATAAAGGGCGTGGTGGAAGACCGCCTTGTGGGCGCTGCCCGATGACGTGAGGACGATCCTGCCACCGTCGTCCATGTGCCGCACCGCGTTCTGCACGGCGAAGAACTGGGCTCGGGTGTTGACGGCGAAGACCTCGTCGAACTCGTCCGGGGTGACGGCGTCCAGGCTGCCGAAGTGCTCGATTCCCGCGTTGCTGACCAGGGTGTCCAGCCCGCCGAGAGCGTCGGCGGCCCGATCCGTCATGCGCCGGATCTGATCAGGATCGCCGACGTCCGCCTTGATCGCGGCTGCGCGTCGGCCGGTGGCGGAGATCTCGGCGGCGAGTGCTTCGGCCGCGTCGCCGCTGCTCCGGAAGCCGATCACTACATCGGCCCCGTCGGCGGCGAGTCTGCGCGCGGTCGCCGCGCCGATCCCCCGTGAGCCACCGGTGACCAGGGCCTTTCGGCCGGCGAGCCGTCCACTCATCGGTCTTCTCCCGGACGGCCGGTCGCATCGGGCGCGGACAGCGCTGTGGCTACGGGCTCGGGCCGAGTGCTCACGAGCGGCCGCCGAGGCCGTCGTCGACTGCCACGTTCTCGGGCTCGAGCGTCATTCCGGAGTTGCGCGCCTGCTCGAGGACCAGGGACGCGAAGTCCTCCGTCGTCAGGCCCGCGCCGACGGCCGCCTGGACGAGTTGCGCGGTGGCCGAGGCGACGGGCATGGGGACCTCCAGCTCGCGTGCCGCCGCCAGCCCCAGGTCGAAGTCCTTGCGCAGCAGGACGTTGGTGAAGGTCGGCGTGAAGTCCAGGTGGACCAGCGCGGGGGACTTGTACCTGGTGAACACCGAGCCCATCACGGAGTTGTTGAGGAACTCGAGAAACGCCGACCGCGTGACGCCGCCCTTCTCCGCGAGGACCGTGATCTCGGCCAGCGACTGGGTGACGACGCCCAGGAAGACGTTGTGCGCGATCTTGACCAGCCGGGCCACCTCGTCCGCACCCACATAGGTCACGGCACGTCCCAGCAGGCTCAGGAGCGGCTGGACGGCGTCGAAGACCTCCCGCGGACCGGAGACCGCGACGGTCAGCTCGCCCGCCTCGATGACCTTCGGGTTGCCGCTGACCGGGGCGGCCAGGAAACCGGTTCCGTGTTTGGCGGCGGCCGCCCGTACGAGGGCGGAGACCTGGGTGGACACGGTGGAGCTGTCGACCAGCACACCGGGTGAGGCGTCGCTCGCGGTCAGTACGCCCCCGGGGCCGGTGGTGACGGACTCAAGATCGGGAGACGTGGCCACCATGGTGAAGACGACGTCCCGGTCGGCCAGTTCCTCCGGCCGGTCGACCACCGTCGCGCCTTTTTCGGTCAGCGGCTCGGCCTTGGCGCGGGTCCGGTTGTAGACGGCGACATCATGGCCGGCGTCGAGCAGTCTGGACGCCAGCCGGTACCCCATTCGGCCGGCACCGATCCAGCCGATGCGGGGACGGTCAGTGGCGACATAGGTCATGGTGTCTCCTCACCCCCGGAAGACGGCCCGGCAGTTCCGGGGACACGGTGGGGCGGTTTCCGGGGGACACAGTCACACGCCGTTTCGACGGCAATTCCCGTCACGCACACGTGTCGCCGCCGTCCTACCGGACGCCTCGGGGGTTCCGTGCGGACCTCCAACCACGCTATGCCGACCGGCCAGGTCTGTCCTGTTGCCCTCCCGGACGGCGACAGGCGCCGGCAGGACAGGCGCCGGCAACGGTGAAATGCTGCTGCTGAGACCTTGTTGACGAGGGCGCCGCGCCTGGCGCCTGTCCGAACGGCACCTCACACGGCTCCGTAGACGCACGGGCGTCCACGGGCTGCGTGGAGGAGTGGATCAGTGATGAGCGAGAAGATCGCCGGTGTGGACATCCCCGATACGCGGTTGGTCGCCGACGCCACGGAGTTCGTCCGGGAAGCCGAGCCGCCGCTGCTTTTCGACCACTCGCGCAGGGTGTACCTGTTCGGGATGTTGCAGGGGCAACGACGCGGTCTGAAGCCCGACCCGGAAATGCTCTATGTGGGGGCGATGTTCCACGACCTCGGGCTGACCCGGCGTTACCGGACGACCGATCAGCGTTTCGAGATCGACGGGGCGAACGAGGCACGCCGGTTCCTCACCGACCACGAGGTGGGCCCCGACGACGTCCGCCGGGTATGGACCGCCATCGCGCTGCACACCACGCCCGGTGTCCCGGAGTTCATGGAGCCCGAGATCGCGTTGGTGACCGCGGGTGTGGAGACCGATGTGCTCGGGATCGGCCGTGACGACCTGGATCCCGAGGACCTGAGAGCCGTCACCGACGCGCATCCGCGCCCCGACTTCAAGCGCCGGATCCTGGAGGCCTTCACCGACGGTTTCAAGGACCGGCCCGACACGACCTTCGGCACGGTGAACGCCGATGTGCTGGCCCACTTCGTGCCCGGATTCCGGCGCATCGACTTCGTCGAGGTCATCCTGAACAGCTCCTGGCCGCAGTAGCGTTGCCCGGGGACCTCGCAGCCCGGCCGCGGCCGGCGCGGATCCCCAGGTGTGCATCGCGACCCGGCCCCGGGGCCGGGTCGCCCGGCTGCGCGGACATCACAGGTCGAGTGCCGTGCGCCCGCCGGCGCTCCGGCACCCGAAGCCGCGCCCCGGCCCGCTACCCGCGCTCAGCGCTCCGTGCGGGCGGGCAGCCGCCATCCCGGACGCGGGAAGTGGCAGGTGTAGCCGTCGGGGTAGCGCTCCAGGTAGTCCTGGTGCTCCGGCTCGGCCTCCCAGAAGGGGCCGACCGGCTCGACCTCGGTGACGACCTTGCCCGGCCACAGTCCGGAGGCGTCCACATCCGCGATGGTGTCCTCGGCGATCCGCTTCTGCTCGTCGTCCACGTAGTAGATCGCCGAGCGGTAGCTGAGACCGATGTCGTTGCCCTGGCGGTTCTTGGTGCTGGGGTCGTGGATCTGGAAGAAGAACTCCAGGAGCGTGCGGAAGTCGGTCTTCTCGGGGTCGAAGAGGATCTCGATCGCCTCCGCGTGCGTCCCGTGGTTGCGGTACGTCGCGTTCGGCACGTCACCGCCCGTGTATCCGACCCGGGTCCCCGTCACGCCCGGGAGCTTGCGGATCAGATCCTGCATTCCCCAGAAGCATCCGCCCGCAAGCACGGCCCTCTGCGTCTGCGCTGCCATGTCGGCCCCTCCAATGTGTGTCGCCTCGGTCATTCGGGCTGCTCGGCCCGCACACAGCCGGCTCGCATACCCTCCGCCCTCATCAGCGCACGGGGGTGCCGAACAATTCCGTGCCCGGCCCGCCGCCCTCGACCGACGGCGGTCCGGCGGCCTGCGAGTGCCTCGGCGAGGGGGGTGTGCCGGGTGGTGCGCTGCAGCACTCCTGCCCCGCCCTCGCCGAGAAACGTCTTTCGTGCAGGTCGGACGTGTGGTGCGGGCGGCGCGAGGCCGACGGCGCGTCCTACAACCGTACGGGCAGATGGCGGGGGCCGCGGAGCATGGCGTTCTGCCGGTAGAGAGGCGGATCCTGCACGAGGGCCGCCGTGCCGAGGCGGGGGAGCAGCGCGCCCAGCGCGGCCTGGGCTTCGAGGCGGGCGAGTGGAGCGCCGTAGCACAGATGGACGCCGCTGCCGAAGCCGAAGTGCTCGTTGTCCGGGCGGGCGGGGTCGAACCGGTCGGGCTGGTCGAACCGCTTGGGGTCACGACTGCCCGAGGCCAGGGCCAGTACGACCGATGTGCCCTTGGGAAGGGTGGTGCCTGCGACGTCGACGTCCGAGAGCGGGATGCGCTCACGCATGTGGACCGGGGGCTCGTAGCGCAGCAGCTCCTCGATCGCGTTCGGCAGCAGCTCGGGTTCGCGACGCAGCCGGTCCAGCTGGTCCGGGTGGCGCAGCAGGGTCAGCACCCCGTTGGTGATCAGATTGACGGTGGTCTCGTGCCCGGCGATGAGCAGCAGCACGGCGGTCTGCGCGAGTTCCTCGCGGCTGAGTCGCAGGGCCGGGTCAGGCTCGTTGACGAACTCGGACAGGATGTCGTCTGTGGGATGGCCGCGGCGCTCCTCGGCGAGGTCCACGAGGTACTGGCCCATCTCGGTCCGCGCCTGCCGGCCTGCGCGGTCACGCTCGGTGGTGGTGTCGTCCGCGGGCCTGACATCGGCGGAGGCGATCAGCGCGTCGGTCCACCCGCGGAAGAGGGGCTCGTCCTTGCGCGGCACGCCGAGCAGCCGGCAGATGACCGTGACGGGCAGCGGGTAGGCGAAATCGTCCACGACGTCGATCTCCCGCCCGGTTCCGAGGCCCCCGAGCACTTCCTCGGTGATCCGGGTGATCTCGCCGCGCATGGCGTCGATCCGGCCCGGAGTGTGCGGCGGGCCGAAGGGCCGCATGGCCAGGGTGCGCAGCCGGTGGTGCTCGGGATCGTCGAGCCGCAGGAACGGCGGCTTCGGCGCGTCCTGCGACGGACCGGGCGAGGGGGCGGTGCGGCTGCGTGGATCCGCGCTGATCCGCGGGTCGTGCAGCAGGGCGGCGACCTCGTGGTAGGTCCCGATCAGGTAGCTGCCGTCCGACTGCCGCACCACGGGACCGGCCTCGCGGAGCTCCGCGTACAGCGGGTAGGGGTCTGGGCGGTTGCCGTAGTCGGTGATGCGCTCGAGCAGGGTGTCGGCGGTCATGAGTATCGCTCCTTGCCGAGGGGCGGGTCAGCCGGTGGGCCGCACCACGGTCAGCCGGCGGTCCGGCAGATGACCGGTGAGCGCCACGGTGGGGCCGTGGTACAGCCCCTTCGGGTCCGGTACGTCGGAGGGGATCGGCACCTCGGCGGCCATCGGGCGGTCCGCCGCCCCGGCCGCGGGCGGAAACGGCGCGGCCGTCTCGATCAGGCGCTCGTAGTACTCGAGCGACTTGGCCATGTCGACGGTCACCGCGGCGGTGACCCGGCCCCGGTAGCCGTACACCATCACCAGCCGGCGTGCCTCCAGCGAGCCTTGGGCGATCACCACCTGGTCGGAGAAGGTGGGCACACCCACCGACTTGATGTTGTGCCCGAACTGACTCGACCAGAAGATCGGGACCGAGAGGTGCGGGCGCCGCATCGGCCCGGGATGCACCATGTTGTGGGCCGCCACCTCGGCCTGCGCGACGGCGTTGCCCCAGTGCTCCAGAGACAGCATCTGGTATTCGAACAGCGGGTGCGGGAAGCGCGAGACGTCGCCGGCCACGAACACGTCGTCGGTGACGATCCCGTACATGTCGAAGGCCCGGCACCCCGCGTCGCAGGCGATGCCGCGTGGGCCGGCCGCGAGTCCGCTGTCCGCGAGCCACTCGACGTTGCGGACGGCCCCCAGCGCCACGACGCACACGTCCGCCTCGACACGGCTGCCGTCGGACAGGTCCGCACCGGTGAACCGGCCGCCGCCGTCCCCGCGCAGCGCGGTGACCGTGACCCCGCAGCGCAGGTCGACCCCGTGGGCCCGGTGCATCGCGGCGGCGAGCTTCGACAGCGTTCCGCCGAGGGCGCCCACCAGCGGTCCGGGGCCACGTTCGGCGACCGTCACCTCCAGGCCGCGTTCCCGGCAGGCCGAGGCGATCTCCGAGCCGGTGAATCCGCCGCCGATGACCAGGACCCGCCGCGGTCCCGCGGCCAGCCGCTCGGCGAGCCCTCCGGCGTCGTCGAGGGTGCGGAGCGTGAACACCCCGTCGAGGGCGGCCTCCTCCTGCTGCGGCCAGGGCCTCGCCCGCGTCCCGGTGGTGATCAGCAACCGGTCGAACGGCACCGCTTCCCCATCGGCCAGCAGCACCCGCTTGCCCATCGGGTCCAGCCCGGTGGCGGGCACCCCCAGCCGCCACTCCGCGTCAGGGTCCCGGCGCATCGGCAGCCCGGTGGTGTCGGCGGCGGCCTGGCCGAGCAGCACCTGCTTGGACAGCGGCGGCCTGTCGTAGGGCGGACGGGGCTCGTCCCCGATCACGGTCACGGGGCCGGTGAAGCCTTCCTCACGCAGCGTCTCGGCGGCCCTCAGTCCGGCCAGCGACGCGCCGACGACGACGATCCGGCCGTCCCACAGGTCACCGGCCACCGACGCTCACCTCTTCACCGAGGAGGATGGCCTGGACCGGGCACGCAGCCGCGGCCTGACGCACCCGCTCCACCTGATCACCGGGGACGGCAGGGGTGTAGAGCAGGGCCTCGTCCCCGTGCAGCCGGAACACCCCGGGAGCGAGGAACACACACTGCGCGTAACCCTGGCAGCGCGTGAGGTCCACGACGATCTGCATCCTCATCACTCCCTCCGTCGCCTCACCCCCTCGCCTTCAGAATGCGGGAAGGAACGGATGCTCGCCCGGCCACCGCGGTGGGCCCCGACGAGCCGCCTCGGTGCGCACACATCCCGTGCCCGGGGAGGTCACTGGTCCTCGGGCAACGCGACGACCCGGGGTCCGGTGGGTTCCGCGCCGTCGACGCGGGGCAGTTGAGGGAGCGGAACGCGCCGGCGGTCTTCCGTTGTGGACCGCACCGCCCGGTGCAGGCGGGCGTTGGGGCCTGCAGGGCGATGCGGTGCGACAGTTCCGCGGTCGGCCCGAGGTGGTCTTCGCGGAAGAGCCGTTCGCGAGCGGTCCGTGCGGGCGCGACAGCTCTCATTTCACGCCGGCAGGCGTGGCGCGATCACCGCCGAGTTCGCGTTCGACTGTTCCTGCGGGTTCCACTCTCACATGGGTGCCTTCCGGCGAACAGCCGGCCCGGGGGGCGAGCAAGGGGTCGACCCTGCGGAGCACGCGGGCCGAAGGTGTCCTCGGGAGCCGTGGGCAGACAGCCTTCGGCAGCTCCCTGCGGCAGCAGCGAAGGGTGCGTACACGCGCCGGAGACGTTTGCCGCCCACCAGCAGATCCATGGCGCACGAGTCGGCCAGCCGGGGTACCACGCCCCTGCGCGCCCACCGCAGGCGTCGAGCGACCGGCGGCGGGATTCGGCGGGACGCGAGCAGTGTCCGGTTCCGGGGTGCGGGCGCCCCGCGGCAGAGAGCGAGGGCCCGAGAGCTCGGCCGAGCTCTCGGGCCCTCGCAGGATCGCGTATCCGGGGAGGTTGATCATTTACGCGATGCGCGAGTCAACGATCACTTTTGTGGCAGGTCACGGGGGAGACGTAGACGTCTTCCCGGCGGCCGTTCCTCCGGACCGTTTCCGCAGCGGCACGTTTGTCACCAGTAGTGCCGACGGCCACCGACGGCACGCCCCGTGGCGCCCAACACCCAGAGCACGAGACCGATGACCGCCAGGATGACCCCGATGGTCCACAGGATGGAGATTCCGGTGAGGAATCCGATGATCAGCAAGATAACGCCGACAATGAGCATGCTGTCCTCCGTTCGTGGCGTCGCTTTGAAGGCACGGGCCCGGGTTCGGTGCGAGCCCGCTCAGCTTCCGAGTGCCCGCTTCAGGTCGGCCTTGTTCATGTGGGAGCGGCCTTCCACGTTGCGCCGCTTGGCTTCGGCGTAGAGCTGGTCGTAGGTCGGGCCCTGAGGACCCTTGCCCGAGCGGTGACCACCCCGCTCGCCGGAGGACATGTCCTGGGTGGAGCTGCGACTCGCGGTCTTCGCCTCACCCGAGCGGGCACGTTCCTTGTTGACGGTGCGCGCGGCGATCTCCTTGGCGCGCTTCTCGCTCTCGCCCCGGTCCTGGGCGCTCTCCTTGATGTGCTCGTACTGCCGCTCACGCTTACGGCTCGACCCTGCGGGCATCGGATGTCACCCCACTTCTTCCCTTGAGCTCTCTGCGTCGGGTACCCCGTACATCCGGATCATCACGGCTTTGCTCCGGCAACGCGACCGCGGGAGACCCGGGCCGGTGCCGATCCCCCGGCCGACGCCCGGGGAGGCGGCGATCCGGGGAATGGGCCCGAGTATGGGCCGCATGGGTCTGGGGTACTCGCGGTCGAAGCGCCGTTCGGGCCGAGCGCACCGCTCGTTGCGTACGGCCCCGAAGAGGTGGAGACAACGCCTACCGCAATACGACCAAAGTTCGATTTCTCCCGATCGGGAAGGGGAGGTGTCCCTCATGAGGCTGACGAGCGCAGCGCAGACACCACTGGGCGACCCCCTGGCCACCGCGATGGACTCCATCGAAGAACAGGAGTGGCTGGACGGCCTCGCCGCGGGGATACGCAAGGTCGTACGTGCCGTCCCCATGGGCCGGGGCCGGGACGCCCTGCGCGGCCTGTGGCTCGGTCATCCGCTGCACCCTGTCATGGTCCAATTGCCCATCGGGGCCTGGACCTCGGCCGCGATCCTCGACCTGTTCCCCGGGGAGAGCCGTGCGGCCCGCCGGCTGGTGGCGGCCGGTCTGCTCGGTGCCGCACCGGCGGCCCTGACCGGCTGGGTGGACTGGGCGGAGCAGCGTCCGCGCCAGGCCCGCGTGGGTCTCGTCCATGCCACGTCGAACCTCGCCGCCGTCGGCGCGTACGCCGCCTCCCTCGCGGCGCGCAGGCGCCATCGCAACGTGCTGGGCCGCATGCTCGGCTTCGCGGGTCTGACGATGGCCACGGTCGGGGGCACGCTCGGCGGCCATCTCGCCTACCGGCAGGCGGCCGGCGTCAACCATGCGGAGGCCGTGCCGGTTCTGGTCGAGCCCGGATGGCACCGGATCGGGGCGCTCGACGACTTCCCGGTCGGCGAGCCCGTGCGGCGGACGGCAGACGAGGTGTCGCTGCTCGTGGTGCGTGACGGGGACGGCCGGCTGAACGCCCTCGCCGACCGGTGCAGCCACATGGACGGCCCGCTCCACGAGGGCAACGTGCTCGACGGCTGCGTCACCTGCCCGTGGCACGGGAGCGAGTTCCGGCTGTCGGACGGCGTGAACGTGCACGGTCCCGCCACCGCGCCGCAGCCTTCTTTCGAGTGCCGGGTCTCCGCGGGCGGCGACGTCGACGTCCGCCTGCCGGTGACGGCCTGAACGGCAGGAGACGCCATGGGTCCGGAAGCTCTGGAGATCTATCTCAACGACCATCTGGCCGGTGCGACCGCGGGGCAGTTCATGTCACGTCATCTGGCCGAGCATCACCGTGCCTCGTCGCACGGCGGCGCATTGCGCCGCGTGGCGGACGAGATCGCCGAGGACCGGCGGTCCCTCCTGGAGATGATGGACGCCCTCGGTGTACCGGCGCACCGCTACAAGGTGTACGCCGGTCGCCTCGTCGAGAAGGTACGGCTGTTCAAACTCAACGGGCGGGTGACCCGGCGCTCGGGGCTGAGCAGCGTCCTTGAACTGGAAACCCTGCGCTTGGGCATCGAGGGCAAGAGCCTGCTGTGGCAGACCCTGTTGTCGCTCCCGCCGGCCAAGGGCCTCGACAGGGCGCGGCTGCAGGACCTTCTGGACCGTGCGCGGCACCAGATCGACACCGTCGAGGGCATGCGCCGTGAAGGGGCGGTCACCGTCTTCGGCTGACGGGACGCTCACTCGGGCGCTCGTGACCGCGAGGGCGCGGTCAGAGGGGTTTTCAGGGCGGTCCGGCCGTGCCGCCACGCCTCGAGCAGGGTCGCGGCAAGACGGCGGTCGAGTTCCGCGGTCGTGTCGATGCCGAACACGACGTCGGGCTCCAGACCCGGCTCGTCGGCCAGCAGACCGCCGATGACCTCACGGCGGACGACCTGTTCGTGCACGGCGTCGGCCTCCACGTGTTCGTCGTAGAAGCGCTCGGCGGCCGGGCCCGCGCCGGTGCGGTGCATGGCCCGGGCCAGGCGCCTCGAAGCGGGGGACGAGGTCACCTCGACCGAGGCGAAGTGACCGACCAGCGCACCCCGCCAGAGGCGATGCAGCCCGAACAGGGACATGAGGTTCACCGTGGCCAGTGCCTCGGCGGGCGCGGCGTCCAGGTAGCGGCCGTATGTGCCGTCCAGCCCCAGGTCGGCCATGAGATTCGCGAAGAGGGTCGCGTGGATGTCCTCGGCACGGCCGGCCCCGAACTCGTCGAACTCCACGGCCACCATGCCGGCCTTGGCTCTGCCGCGCAGCCTCGGGACGACCCACACGTGCGGGTCGGCCTCCTTCAGATGGTAGAGCGACCTGATCGCCGCGTATTCCCGCAACTGCCAGAGTTCGCCGTGGTGTTGGAGGAAGTGGGTGACACTGCTCCCGTCGTCCCGAGCCGGTTCCGCCAGGAGGTCGTCGAGCGCCCGGCCCACGGATCTGCCTGCTCGGGCGACATCATGGCGGAGGGCGTCGAGGAAGTGGTCCTCCAGTGTCGAGCGCAGACTCAGCAGACGGGAATCCCACTCGCGGCGGGGGTCCACGCCCTCGAAGCCCCAGTAGTGCAGCTCGTAGAGGCTGTAGAGGGCCAGTTGCATGTCGTCACCGTACGGATCCGCCCGTTCGGCCTCGGCGGACGTCGGCAGCTCACCCGGGTCCCCCCTCGACACCGCGACGACGGCGGACGAGATGTCGCCCCGGGGGCGCGGCGGCGCCGGCCCCGTGCTCACGGGTGCCGGCGGGGGTGCGATCATGACGCTCCGCCCTCCTCATGTGTTCCGGGGCAGCCGGCTGTCCGGCGCCGATGGCTGGTGTCGCACCACGGGTAGATGGCGCTGCGTCGGCACATGCACACGGCGACGACGAACCGGGTGGACACGGCCACGGTCCCGTCGGCGAGAGTGACCTCCACCGGGCCCGGTACGAGCAGCGGGCCGTCGTCGGTGAGCACGACGCGGCACGGTCGGTCAGGCTTGCTGGGCACGGATGATCACCAGCTCTTCGAACATGTCCTGGGGGTTGACCAGTCGGCGGTCGCGCAGCCAGGGGAGCCGGGAGCGCAGAACGGGGCCGAACGGTATACGGATGTGATCGCTGACGGCGGCCCGGAGTCCGGATCCGGACAGTCTCAGCAGGGTTGTGTCCGGTCCGCTCAGTGTGGACTGCACCATCAGCAGGACGCCGCCGGGACGCAGCGCCTGCGGTACTTCCTCACAGAGGCGGTCGAGGATCGCCCGCCCGTCCGGGCCGGCGTTCCACGCCGAGCCGGGTGCGGTGCGGCCGTCGTCGTTCCGTGTGCCATGAAGGGGAGACCCCGGGGCGGGGACATAGGGCGGGTTGCAGACCACCAGGTCGAACCGTCGGCCCCGTATCGGTGACAGCAGATCCCCACGGCGGACATCGATGTGCTGTCCCGCCCGCGACGCGTTCAGACGTGCCGTGGCCACGGCACGCCGGGCGATGTCCGTCGCGGTGACGCGAGCGCCCTGTTGCGCGGCGTAGATGGCCAGCGTCCCATTGCCCGTGCCCAGGTCGAGGACGTCCGTCCCCGGTGCGAGTGCCTCCCTCCAAAGAGCCGTCGCCAGGAACAGGGTGTCGGCTTGGGGTGCGTACACCCCTGGCGGAGTCGCGAGTGACGCAAGCCAGGGGGGTGCGGCGGATACCGTCATCGAGGCACCTCCGTTCAGGCCCCGAGGAGACCCACAGGCAGTTGCCGCAGGCTCGGGTCTCCTCCTTGCGTACCCCTCCTGAGCAGGGGCAACCCGTGCACGTGCGGCATGTGGGGCATTGCGCTCCGTGAGCGGTGGGGCCCCTCGTCGGCCCCCGGTGCCGCCCCTCCCTCCGTCAGTCCCGCGGACCCTTCGGCAGTGCGGCCAACAGGTGGGCCGGGTCGTCGGACACGGCATCTGCGCTGGCCCTTTCCGGGCCCGCACGGGATATGCCCCCGCAGAGCAGTTACACGCACCGTACTCCCGCCCGCATGTCCCCTACGGTGTCACCGACGAACACGGCGTCTTCGGGCGGGACTCCGACGAGTCCCATCACCACGTCGCCACGTGCAGGTGGTTGGTGTCCACGAGGGTGCCGTCCACGTCGATCACCGCGGCTCGTCCTGTTCCGGAGCCCTGCCCGTCGTCAGCGGCGAACACGGGGAAGCACTTTCGTACGGTAGAAGTCGAAGAAGCCTTGTTGGTCCTGGCCGATCTGGTTGACGTACACGGTGTCGAATCCGGCCTCGGCGTACGCGGTCAGGGCTTCGATGTGCGCGTCCGGATCGTCGCCACAGCAGACGGCCCTCTCGACCTGTTCCTGGGTGACGAGCTCGGATGCCTGCTCGAAGTGGCGGGGTGTCGGGAGTATCTGCGGTAGTTCCCCGGGCAGTTGCTCGTTGGCCCACAGGCGGTGGGCGGTCCGTACGGCCTCGTCCTTGTCAGGCCCCCAGCAGACCTTCAGCCCGCCGTACGCGGGTTTGGCGCCGCCACCGCTCCGCCGGAAGCGCTCGATCATGTCGCCGTCGGGCATCATCGTGATCAGCCCGTCCCCGATCCGCGCGGCGGCCTCGGCGGCGTGCGGCCCGAAAGCGGAGACATCGATCGGCACGGGCTCCTCGGGCCGGGTGTACAGACGGGCGTTCTCCACGGTGTAGTGCGTGCCGCGATGGCTGACCTGCTCCCCGGTGAACAACTGCCGGATGATCTGCAGAGCCTCCTCGAGCATCTCCAGGCGAACCGGGGCCTCGGGCCAAGGGCCGCCCAGGATGTGCTCGTTCAGGGCCTCGCCGGTACCCACCCCCAGCCGGAACCTGCCGCTCAACTGCACCGCGGCGGTTGCCGCGGCCTGCGCGATCACGGCCGGGTGGGTGCGGACGAGGGGGCAGGTCACGGCCGTCTCCACCGGGAGGGACACGGCCTCGGAGAGGGCGCCGATCACCGACCACACGAAAGGGCTCTGGCCCTGCTCGTCGTTCCAGGGATGGTAGTGGTCCGAGATCCACAACGCGGTGAAGCCTGCCTGCTCCGCCATCCGTGCCTGTTCGACAAGCGCATTCGGGCTGTGCTCCTCGCATGACAGGAAGTACCCGAACTGGGTCATCACGCCTCCTGGTAGATCACGTGCCTTTCGACGGTGCGGCCGGGTACCCGGCGAGGGGCCGGGCTGAACCTCCTCAGGTCAGGACGGCGGTGGGGCAGTAGGGGTCAAGTGATTCGTGCGCCGCCAGGGTGGCGGTCACCTGGCGGCAGAGATGATTGATGCGGGGATGGATCCAGCCGTTCACGGACAGGCCGACGACCAGTGGTGATGTTGGTCCCGAGTCCTTCCCGCGCCCGGTCCGTCCACCACGGGAGGCAGCACGTGGACCGGCTGACCAGCGCTACCCAGCGCCTACATCGTCTTTTCGGCTCAGAGCCCTCGTCAGCGGAGCGTGTTCACGATCCGTACACAGGGAACGTTTTATCCGGGCTCATGCGGTTGCAGCCGGGGTGCGAGTTCGTCGCGGATGTCCGCCGGGAGGTACCCGTTCCGCGCCCAGTCCACCACCAGCTCCGCAACCTGGCGCAGCTTGGTGTTGGTGCACATGGAGGTCTCACGGAGCGCGTCCCAGGCCTCTTCCGGCGTGATCCGTCCTACGGCGACGAGGACGCCGATGGCCTGGTCGATCAACGCGTGTGCGGTGACCGCTTGCCGCAGCTGAGTCACCTCGGCCTCCAGTTCCCGGATGCGGTCGGAGCGTGACTCCATCTCCTGGACCACTCCAGGAACCCTGCCGGCGTGAGTGTCCACGTCGCCTCCGTGATGTGGGAGTGGTCGGGACTCCATGGCCGATGTTGCCTTGTCCTGCGCGGCGTACGCGCCGCTTGACCCATGAGGGTTCCCTCTCACCGTGGCACCGAAGCCGCCGCGGTGCAAAACAGCCCGGTCGACGGGCGCCGTCCACGGGTCTCGGGAGGAGCATCACAGGGACCGCATCAGTTGCGCCCTCGGGGTACCCGGTGCCGTGTCCGAGGTACACGAAGGCGGAAGGTCGGGGTCGTACATGGGCGCAGCCGGTAGTGCCGTCACGCTGGGTGTGGAAGAGGAGTACGTTCTGCTCGACGCGCGCAGTGGGCTGCCCGCACCGACGGCGGGCCAGGTGGAGGCCGCGGCCGGTCTGGAGCCCACGCTGGCGGGCGGCGAGGTCGACAGGGAGTTGCTGCAGGCGCAGATCGAGGTGGCTACACCGGTGTGCGGGGACCTGGCGGAGGTCGCAGCGCATCTGGTGCGGCTGAGGCAGGCCGTGGGTAGGGCGGCACGGCGCAGCGGCTGTGTGGCCGCGGCGACCGGCGCCGCCCCGGTGGCCGCCCGCACCGCGGTGCCGGTAACGCCGCTGCCTCGCTATGAGGACATGCACAATGAGGCGGCGCTTCTGGTCGACGAGCAGCTGATCTGCGGTATGCACGTGCACGTGGCCGTCCCCGGCCGGTCGCCGGGGGCCGGTGCGCTGGCCCGGTTGCGGCCGTGGCTGGCGGTACTGGTCGCGCTCGGCGCCAATTCCCCGTTCTGGCAGGGCAAGGACAGCGGGTTCGCCAGCTGGCGCACGGTGGTGTTCGGCCGGTGGCCGGCCAGCGGTGTGCCGCCGTTCGCCGCGGACGCCACGCAGTACGAGCAGCGTGTCGGGGAGCTGCTGGCCACCGGCGTGATACCGGATCGGCGTCAGCTGTACTGGCAGGCGAGGCTCTCCGACTGCTATCCGACGCTGGAGATACGGGCGCCGGACGTGCAGATCGACGTCGACAGCGCGGTGACGCTCGCCGGTCTGGTCCGTGGACTGGTCGCCACGGGTCTGGACGAGACCCGCTCGGGCCTTGTCGCCCCGAATCCTCCGGCGGGCATCCTCACCGCGGCCGGCTGGCACGCGGCCCGTCACGGTCTGAGCGATGTGCTGGTCGATCCGCGCAGCGGAAAGCCCGCACCGGCCGGACAGGTCGCCGAGACGCTGTACGACCATGTCGCCCCCGCCCTGCGCAGGTTCGGTGACCACGACCGGGTCGCCGAAGGCCTGCACAGGATGCTCGACGCCGGTACGGGAGCCGACCGGCAGCGTGCCGCCACGCGCAGGGGCGGCCTGCACGCACTCCTGGACCTGGTCACCGAGGACGCGGCCGGACCGGCCACCGGCCTGCCGCGGTGACACCGTGCGCATCCCTGTCCCTCCGGCGCCCGGCCGGGCAGGCGACTCTCGGTCGGCACGCCGTGTGAGCCCGCGCCACCGCGGTACCCGCAACCACGGTGCCCCGCTCAGGCCCGGAAGGTGGACGTGATGACGTTGCTGCTGTCCCGCTCTCACGAAGACTCCATGTCAGGACTCTCCGCGGTGGTCACGGGCGGCTCACGCGGCCTTGGACTGCTGCTCGCCGAACAACTGCTCATCCGGGGGTGCGCGGTCACGATCGCGGCCCGGGACGAGGAGGAGCTCGGCCGGGCGCGGCAGTTCCTGACCGAAAGTCGCCCCGACGCGCGCGTGCGCACCGCGCCCTGCGACGTGACCGACCGTGCGACGGTCGCCTCACTGATGACGCACGCCGCCGAAGCACAGGGCGGGATCGACGTGGTGATCGCGAACGCGGGCATCATCCAGGTCGCGCCGGTGGAGTCGATCGGGGTCGACGAGTTCCGGTCGGCCATGGAGACCATGTACATGGGTGCCGTGCACACCTCGCTCGAAGCCCTGCCCTGGCTGCGCCGCGGCCGGGGCGACGGACGCCTGGCACTGATCGGCTCGGTCGGAGGACTTCTCGCGGTACCGCACCTGCTGCCCTACTCGTGTGCGAAATCCGCCGTCGCCGCCCTTGCCGAGGGCCTGCACACCGAACTACGGGGCCGCGGCGTGAGCGTGACGGCGGTCCACCCGGGGCTGATGCGGACCGGTTCCCACCTTGCCGCGGAGTTCGGCGGGAACGTGGGCGCGGAGTTCGCCTGGTTCTCGGCGCTCGCGGGCAGCCCAGTGGTCTCGATGGACGCGCGCCGCGCCGCCGACCGCATCGTGACCGCCGTGGAGCGGCGCCGGGCCCGTATCGTGCTCACCCCGATGGCGAAGGCGGCCGGTCTCACCCACGGAGTGGCCCCCGCACTGACCACCCGGCTCAGCGCGCTGGCGGTCCGGGCGCTGCCGCGCCCACCGGAAGGGAGCGATGCCGCGGGTCTGCACCCGGGCCGGGACATCGAACCGGGCCCGGACAGGTCGGGGCATCCGGTGGCAGCGCGACTGCGTGACTGGGGCAGCGCTCTCAACGATCGCGCGGCCCGGCGGCTGAACCAGCGGGCGCACCACGCGCACGGCGGCGGGTAGCCGGCGGCGGGACCCGCCCACCGCCGGGGACGTGGAAAGACGGGAACGAGCCCATGCCCGAGCTCCCGGATGTCGAGGCGTTCCGCCAGGTGCTCATGAACTGCGGTCGCAGTCGGCGTGTCACGGACATCGAGGTGCGCGACGCAGGAGTGCTGCGGGGTGTCACCGAGAAGCGGCTGCGCAGGGAGCTGACGGGCCGACGTCTGGGGAAGGCCTGGCGTCACGGCAAGTGGCTGTTCGTGCCGACCGATGGCGGGTCCACCCTGGTCTGTCACTTCGGTATGACCGGATCGCTGAGATGCTGCCGCCCCGACGAGCCGATCGAACCGCACGACCGCATCGTCCTGACCCTCGACGAGGCCCGCGATCTGCGCTATCACGATCAACGCAAGCTTCAGGGCGTACGGTTGGCCGACGAGTACACCGTCGACCGGATCGTGGACGGACTGGGTCCCGACGCCCTGACGGTGGACCGAGCCGAGTTCCAGGACCTGCTGTCGGGGCGGCGTGGCGCGGTCAAGAGCGCGCTGATGGACCAGTCCGTGATCGCCGGTCTCGGAAACCTGCTGTGCGACGAGATCCTGTGGCGGGCTCGGGTGGATCCCCGGACGCCGGCCCGGGATCTGGATCGCACGGCACTGCGCCGTATCCACTCCGCGATGGGCCGGGTACTCACGGCGTCCGTGCGGGCCGGTCGCGTGCCCCCTCGACGCTCCTGGCTCACCGGGCGCAGGGACGACGGCGAACCGTCGTGCCCCCGCTGCGGCGCATCCCTGCGCTCGACCCGTGTTGCCGGGCGCAGAACCCTGTGGTGCCCGAGGTGCCAGACCTCGACGAGGGGTGACCGGTGAGCGGCCAAGCCGTGCGTCCACGCCCGGTCGGGGGACCGGGTCAGCCGGCCGGGGGCGTGAAGCCGACCTCCTGCGCCCTGACGATTCGGGCCGCCATGTTGCGCTCCATCATCTCCAGGGCTGCATCCTCCAGGTGGCGGTGGATGGAGGCGACGGCGTCCTTCGGGACGGTGACGTTCAGATGGCGGATGTGAGCGTCGAGAGCCGAGTAGAGAACGCACTGCTCGGTGACCTGGCCGCACAGCACCACATGTCGAACGTTCAGTTGCCACAGCAAGTAGGACATGGGTGTCTCGTAAAAGATGGAATGGCGTGCCTTCACCACGAAAAGGGAGTCCTCGTCCGGTCTGATCGGCCCGACGAGACGGGCGTGCGGGCCCGCCAGCGCGGCCTCCACGAGTTCTCCTTGGTGGGACCGCCACAGTCCGAAGTTGTCGTTTGCATAGATCACCGGCGTATCGCCCGCGCGGGCTCTGTGGATCAAGTCTGCGAGGACCGGCACAATGCGCTCGGCGGACGGCACGAGCAGCTCGGCGTCCTTGTGATCGTATGTGTTGATCATGTCGATCACGACGAGTGCGCTGCCCCCCTGCCCTTCGGGCATGTGCACCCCGTTCACCACCTCGTGCCGTCTATCGGGGGAACGCCCCGATGCGGGACAAGCACTCCACCGTCGGCACCGTGCTTGTCGACGGCGGTACGGGTACCCGGGTGGAGGTGGCCGGAACGTGCCGCCGCCGAGCGTGACCGATCGCGCCTTGCTACGTCCCCTCTCGCTGGGGCACCACCGTGTACTTCGGGTCCTCGGCCGAGGCGACGCCCGCGGCGAAGACACCGAAACGCGTGCACACGGAGCCCGCCAGCAGCGCCAGACCGGATGCGACCGCGGCGGGCCGACGGTGGCCGAGGCAGGCGGCCGCGAGGCCGCCCGCGAGGGTGAGGACCCGGGACGCGCGCAGGAGTGTCCCCGCGCGGCCCTCCCGGTATGTTTCGGCGACCATTCCGAGGCGGTGCTCCGCCGCCTCGGTGACCGCCGTCTCGGCGAGGGCGGCCAGCCCGGCGGCACACCGGGCAGGTGTGTTCTCTCGGACAGGTCCGGCCACGAGGGCCATGCCGGCGGCTGCGGCCGTCGCGGAGGCGGCGAAGAGATAGGGCAGTTCGCGGTGCGCGCCGTGCCATGCGGGCACCGCCGTGTCCGCGGCGAGGACCCCGGTGTAGGCGGCCACGGCCGGGCCGAGCAGAGCTGCCGCCGCGGTCGCGGCCGCCCCCGCCCTGGGTAGCCGCCCTGTCACCGCGCTGACGGCGGCCGCCCCCGCCGCCGGACCGTAGGCGCTCAGCAGCCAGGAGCCGACACTCATGGGAGAGGTGGGTTTGAAGACCCTCAGCATGTTCGCGAAACGCTCGGGGCGGCCCAGGTCGTGGATGAGCGCGGCGGCGGAGAGGGAGACCGCGGTGAGCGAGGAGACCTTCATCGCGGTCGCCGTACGGCCGCGGCCGGTGAGGTGCGCTCCCGCCGCGACCACGGAGCCCGCGCCGGCGAGACCCCCGAGGAAGAAGTACCCGGCGATGTCGCGTGCGGCCCAGGAGGGCGCCTTGATGACGGGACGCCCGTAGTACGAGTCGAACTCCGCCCTGGGTACCATCAGTTGTTCGCCCGTGCGGGCCCGCCGGCGCCCCGCGCCCCGGGTGCCGGTCATCGCCGCCCCCTTCCCGGCAGCGCGAACGAGAGCGCGAGACCGCCCAGCAGGGAGAGCGCGGCGGCGCCCGCGTGTTTCCACATCGTCGGCAGGTCACGCGTGGTGACGACGGGGTCCGGAGGCAGCCCGTAGACCTCGGGCCGGTCGAGCAGCAGGAAGAATGCGCCGTCGCCCCCCACTCCGTTGTCGGGATCGTGCCCGTACAGCCGGGCCTCGGTGACGCCCTCCTTGTGCAGCTGGTCGACGCGAAGTGCCGCCCGCTCACGCAGTTCGTCGAGCGGTCCGAACCGGATGGACTCGGTCGGGCAGGCCTTGGCGCAGGCGGGCTCCTGGCCGACGCCGAGCCGGTCGTAGCAGAGAGTGCACTTGAAGGCCCGCCCGTCGCCGGGGCGTTGTTCGATGACGCCGTAGGGGCAGGCGGGGACGCAGTAGCCGCAGCCGTTGCAGATGTCCTCCTGCACCACCACGGTGCCGAACTCGGTGCGGAACAGGGAGCCGGTGGGACACACGTCGAGGCACGCCGCATGCGTGCAGTGCTTGCACACGTCGGAGGACATCAGCCAGCGCATGTCACCGGCGGGGCCACCGTCACCGTGCCGGGGGCCGTTCGCCGACGCCGGTTCGGTGAGCGGGAGTTCGGTGCGTCCTTCGGGCCTCGGTTGTTCGATGAACGCGACGTGCCGCCAGGTGGACGCGCCCAGCGCCTGGGTGTTGTCGTAGGACATGCCGCTGAGGGAGAGACCGTCCTCCGGGATGGCGTTCCACTCCTTGCAGGCCACCTCGCAGGCCTTGCAGCCGATGCACACGGACGTGTCGGTGAAGAACCCGACCCTTTCCTCGCTGCCTGCGCTCATGCCCGGGTCTCCGTTCCGGTGGTGTCGGTGATGCCCGCGCGGCGGCGGTACTCGGCGACCAGACGCGGCAGGTCCGGTCCCCGGGGGCGGCGCCCCGGCCGGATGTCCGCGGTCAGCGCCTTGTCCTCCTGGATATGGGCGTTGGGATCGAGGGCGATGGCGACGAGTTCATTGGCGGCGTCCCCGGTGGACACTCCGTTGGGACCCCAGTGGAAGGGCAGGCCGATCTGATGGACGGTGCGGCCCTGGACGGTCAGCGGCCGGATCCGCTCGGTCACCAGCACCCGGGCCTCGATGGCGTTGCGTGCGGTGACGATGGTCGCCCAGCCGTCGGGTTCCAGTCCGCGCTCCGCCGCCAGCTGCGGTGAGACCTCGCAGAAGAACTCCGGCTGCAACTCGGACAGATACGGGGACCAGCGGCTCATGCCGCCCGCCGTGAAGTGCTCGGTCAACCGGTGTGTGGTCACGATGTACGGATAGACGCCGGCGCCCGGCTCGTCGCCGCTCGGGTGGTAGCGGTTGCCCTCGCGCGACAGCACCTGCCGTGTGGGGGAGCGGGGGGTGGCGGGATACAGGGCGTTGGTGAAGGGCGAGTCCTGCGGCTCGTAGTGGGTCGGCATCGGGCCGTCCTCCAGCCCCGCGGGCGCGTACAGCCAGCCCTTTCCGTCGGCCTGCATGATGAACGGGTCGTCGCCGCGCAGTGCCTGCGGGCCCGTCGCGTTGTCGTCCGGTACGAAGTCGGGCGCCCGGTCGGGGATGAAGTCCGGGACGTCGTGGCCGTCCCATCGTCCGGCGTCCGCGTCCCACCAGAGGTACGCCTTGCGTTCGCTCCACGGGGTGCCGTCGGGGGCCGCCGAGGCGCGGTTGTAGAGGATGCGGCGGTTGGCGGGCCAGGCCCAGGCCCACTCCGCGGCCACCCAGTCCTGCTGGGACCCCGGCTTCTTGCGGGCCGCCTGGTTGACACCGTCGGCGTACACCCCGCAGTAGATCCAGCAGCCGCAGCGGGTCGAGCCGTCGTCCTTCAGTTCGGTGTAGGCCGTGAGAGGGCGGCCGTCGGGGCCATGACCGTTGATCTCGGCGAGGACGGCGTCGGCGACGGGTTCCGCGAGGGGGCCGTCGACGGGGTACTCCCAGCTGAGGTCAAGGATCGCCCGGTCCATCGGATCGGTGGAGCCCGCCAGCTTCTCCTTGATGCGTCGACCGAGGTGGTACGTGAACCACAGATCGCTGCGCGCGTCGCCCTCGGGTTCGACGGCCGCGTGGTGCCACTGCACCCAGCGGTTGGTGTTGGTGAAGGAGCCGGACTTCTCGGTGTGCGCCGCGGCCGGGAAGAAGAAGACCTCCGTGCCGATGTCCTCGGTCCGCAGCTCGCCGCTCTCGATCTCCGGTCCGTCCTGCCACCAGGTCGCGGACTCGATCAGCGAGAAGTCCCTGACGACGAGCCAGTCGAGCCCGGCCATGCCCAGGCGCTGAAGCCGGGTGTTGGCCGAGCCCACCGCCGGGTTCTCGCCCATCAGGAAGTAGCCCTTGCAGGTGCCGTCGAGCTGGGCCATCACCGTCTCGTACGTGGAGTGGGAACCGGTCAGGCGCGGCAGGTGATCGAAGCAGAAGTCGTTGTCCTCGGTTGCGGCGTCCCCGTAGTAGGCCTTCAGCAGGCTGACGAAATACGCCCGCATCGACGCCCAGAAGCCCTTCTCCGTCCGGGTCGTCCCGACGAACGTGTCGAGGTCGAGATGCTTGTGGGCGTGCGGCATCGGCAGATAGCCGGGCAGCAGGTTGAACAGGGTGGGGATGTCGCTGGAGCCCTGGATGGAGGCGTGGCCCCGCAGCGCCTGGATTCCTCCACCGGGGCGCCCGATGTTGCCGAGCAGCAGTTGCAGGATGCTCGCGGCGCGGATGTACTGCGAGCCCACCGAGTGCTGTGTCCAGCCGACCGCGTAGGCGAAGGAACTGGTCCTCTCCCGGCCGGAGTTGGCGGTGAGGGCGGCACAGACGCGCAGGAACGTGTCGCGGGGCACACCGCAGACGTCCTCCACCAACTCGGGTGTGTAGCGGGCGAAGTGCCTCTTGAGGACCTGGTAGACGCACCGCGGATGCCGCAGTGTCGGGTCGGCGGGGGCACGGGGCGCGGTGCGCGCTCCTCCGGACCCGTGCGCCTCGGCCCCGCCGGCGGCGTGCACCCGGTCCTCGTACTGCTCGTCGGCCTCGCCGGTCGGCTGCTGCACCTGGACGCCCTCGTACTGCCAGCTGCGCGGGTCGTAGTGGCCCTTCTCCTCGTCGAGTCCGGAGAAGACGCCGTCGAGGTCCTCCGTGTCGCGGAAGTCCTCGCTCACCAGGGTCGCCGCATTGGTGTAGTGCAGGACGTATTCGCGGAAGTCCTTCTCCTCGGTGAGGACGTGGTTGATGATCCCGCCGAGGAAGGCGATGTCGCTGCCCGCCCGGATCGGGACGTGCAGGTCGGCGAGGGCGCTGGTACGTGTGTACCGGGGGTCGACGTGGATGATGTACGCGCCGCGGGCCTTGGCCTCCATCACCCATTGGAAGCCCACCGGATGGGCTTCGGCGTAGTTGGAGCCCTGGATGACGATGCAGTCGGAGTGCTGCAGGTCCTGCATGAAGGTGGTCGCGCCGCCGCGACCGAACGAGGTGCCGAGGCCGGCGACGGTGGAACTGTGGCAGACCCGGGCCTGGTTCTCCACCTGCACGACGCCGAGGCCGGTCAGCAGCTTCTTGATGAGGTAGTTCTCCTCGTTGTCGAGGGTGGCTCCGCCGAGGCTCGCGATGCCCATCGTCCGAGCGGTCCGCACGCCGTCGCGCTCCCACTCCCAGGTGTCGCGGCGCGTCGCGATCACCCGGTCGGCGACCATGTCCATGGCCGTCTCCAGGTCGAGGGGCTCCCAGTCGGTACCGTGCGGGGCGCGGTGGAGGACCTGGTGGCGGCGGGCGGGTCCCGTGGTGAGCTGGAGGGTCGCCGAGCCCTTTGGGCACAGCCGTCCGCGGCTGACGGGCGAAGCGGGATCACCCTCGATCTGGACTACCTTGTCGTCCTTGACGTACACCTGCTGCCCGCAGCCGACCGCGCAGTACGGGCAGATCGACTGCGTCACATGGTCGGCGGTGTCGGTCCGTGGACGCAACCGCTCCGTGTGCCGGGACTTGGCGGCGCTGCCCCGGCCCAGGCGATCCTCCCCCTTCAACTGCCGGTAGACGGGCCATTCCCGGAAACGGTCGGACACACCCATGAGCGCTCCCCTGACGGATCGGACCGGGGACCCGTCGGCTCCGGACCCGCCGGTACGGGCGCCTTCGCCCGTCCGTCGTGGCCCGCACCTGCTGACGGGTGCCCCCGCGCCTGGGTACCGGGAACGTGCTCGGCGAAACCCGAAGGCTGCGGGCCGCCGCTCCCGGCGCTCCCGCGTCCGGCCCGCTTCAGCGCTGTGGACGGCAGGGGCGTCCGTCAGCGCTCGAAGATGCCGGCGTCACTGCTCGGGACGCGCCTGCACGGCCGGCTGCGAGGCCCGGGTGGTCTCGTCCTGGACGAGCAGGGAGAGCAGGGAGGCCACCGTGAGGCCCGCCTCGGCCGGATGCCGAAGCACCTTGCCCGGGTCGATCCGGTACGTATTGGTCCGCCCGTCACGAGTGTGGGACAGATAACCGTCCTGCTCGAGGTCGGAGATGATCCGCTGGACGGCGCGCTCGGTGAGCCGACAGTACGCGGCGATGTCACGGATGCGGATGTTCGGATCGTCGGCGATGGCCGCCAGCACGCGGGCGTGATTGGTGAGGAACGTCCATCCGGTGTGAGACACGGGCACTTCATCCATGTCTCAATCCTATGGTCCGAGGCCCTTGGCGTGGGACAGACGGGTGACATATATTTCATGTATCCAATGACGTGTTCTCATGGAAAGTCCGCAAGGGGAGGACGGACAGTGCCCTTTGCACAGGCCGCGAGGCCGGAGCCGGCCCACAGGGTGAAGTCGTCGACACAACGCGAGGGACGAGCCATGGCGCTCCCGAGCCCGCTGAATCTCATCACCGTGAGCAGTCGTCGCAGTGGCGACCGGATGATCGTGGTGCTGCGCGGCGCGATCGACTACGAGTCCGAAGGCGTGCTCAGGCGCTCCCTGGTCAGGGCCCTCGGCCGTTCCCTCCGGGGGATCGACCTCGATCTGCGTGAGGTCACCTTCTGGGACTGCTCCAGTCTCAACGTCCTGCTCGCGGTGCGCCGGACGGCCTTGAAGGAGGGCAAGACCGTGACCATTCGGGCGGCCAGCCCGGTGGTGGAACGCGTGTGTGAGCTGACGGAGACACTGCCGCTGTTCGCTGCCTCCGCCGAGCGATGAGTGCGCTGCCCTGTTCGATCATGATGCTGACCGACGCCGCCGCCCAGGGGCGCGGCCGATGATGTATGCCTGACTGCCGCGGGAGGGGGAACCCACCAAACGACGACCGAACCCGAGCCGAAAGAGGTGTCTGATGGGACACGGTGGCAACGTCATCGACGAACTCACCACGGACCACCGCGAAGTCGAGGAGTTCTTCGAGCGCCTGCGCGCGCTGCCGACAGGCCACAAGGACCGCAGGACCGTCGTGGACGAACTCACCGTCGAGCTCGTGCGGCACTCCGTCGCCGAGGAGATGTACCTCTATCCGGCTGTGCGGGAGTACCTGCCGGGCGGCGACGCCCTGGCCGACAAGGAGATCCAGGATCACGCCGAGGTGGAACGCATCCTGAAGGACCTGGAGCACCTCGACGTCGACGACCCCCGGTTCGAGGACCTGGCCCAGAAGCTGATCATGGAGGTCACCGAGCATGTGTCGGAGGAGGAGCAACAGCTCTTCCCCAGCCTCGCGCAGGTCTGCACACCGCAGGAGCTGGACAGGCTCGGTGACCGTATCCGACGTGCCAAGAAGGTCGCGCCGACACGTCCGCACCCCGGCGCTCCGGACACTCCTCCCGGTAACAAGCTCCTGGCACCGGGCGCGGGTCTGGTCGATCGGGTGCGCGACTTCGTGACCGGCCGCGGAAAGGCATGAGCGTCCGCCCCGGCGCCGCCGCCGGCACCCGAGCGACGGCCCCGGGACGCGCGGTGAGGCAGGCCTCCAAGCCGTCGGCCGGGGCCCGCGACTGCGGGGCTCAGTGAGAGACCGCCGTGAACGCGGGGCCGCTCATACCGCCCGGGCCGCCGCGCGCACCTCGTCGGCGAAGGGCTGGTCGAGGGCCGTGTGCACAAGGCCGTCCGCCAGCCTCGGCAGCTCGCGGTCGTCGACAAGACCGCCCAGTTTCCCAGGCGTCGTGGGCAGCCCCAGCCGCCGGGCGCCGTCACGGGCCTTGTCGTCGATGTACGGCGCGAACTCGGGCCAGAGGCCCTGTACGTCCCGCAGGAAGATGTCGACTCCGGTCGGCCCGATCCCGGGCACGTCCAACAGGGCCGCCCTCGGGTCGGGCTCCTCGCGCAGCCTGCGCAGGTCGCCGGCGTAGCGTTCGAGCAACAGCTCGGCTCCTTCGCCGAGCATCGTCGCGGTGCGCTCGTCGTAGCGCCGGTAGCCGCCCTCGCCGAGTGCGTCGACGCGTTGCTGCCAGGTCGCGTCCGCCATCGACCGCGGACTTCGGAACCCGGCGTCGAACAGCGCCCTGGCCGCAGCCACCGCTGTGTCTGCCTTGATGCGGGCACTGAGAAGCGTCGCCAGGACGAGCATCTGGTACAGCGGGGCCGGAGTGTTGCGTAGCCGGATGCCGGCCTCCGCCGCGTAGGTGTGCGGCTGGTGTTCGAGGAGGGCGCGGACGGCAGCCTTGTCCGTCGACCTGCCGGTCTTCCCGGATCGAGCCGTTTTCCTGCCGGTCTTTGTGGTCATGGGCGGTCACCGATTCAACGTTTGCCGAATCAACGCCTTACGGTTCCTCCGTCGGGCGCCGTCGTCGGGTCCCATCCGGGTACCCGCACGAGCCGCTTTCGACCCGGCCGTTTGCCGCGGGCGGCCCCGGGAACCCGTGCGCGGCCCGGGCCCACACAGAGCCCGCGAGCTTTGTCCGCCGCGCGGCCGGGCCGTTCCCGCAGCCGAATGGGCCTTCCGATTGCCGGAGCCGCGCGAGCGGCGTCGTCGAACGCCCATACGCCGTAATGACTGCCGAGCACCCATAGGTCGTAATGGATAGGGAAAGTACGCCTTGCGCCTGGAAAGGGCGGGTACTCGACGAACCGGCCGTCGGGGTGCCGCTCGTACGGCCCGATGTCCCGCACGCCCCGGAATCAACGAAGGCGGTTTCCCCAATGACTCGTGCCTCCTCCTCCGGCGGTTCCACGGTGGATGCCTCCGGTCTGGAGGCGGCGCTGCGTGGGGCGGTGGATGCCGAGATCCGATGACCGTCGCACCGGACGCCGGGCCCTGCATCTGGCCGAGGTGCTTGCCCTCGGCCTCGAGGGGAACCTGCCCGGCCAGGACCCCGAGCGTCTGGCCGAGCGGCCCTCCCGCCCCTCCCTCGCTGCCCGGTGCGCGACCACCGCGGGCGCCGCCGCCCTCACGGCCGCGGTGGCGACGGCCGCCGGTCACAGAGCCCTCCGCGCACTGCGCCGTCAGTGACCGCGTCCCTTCACAGCAACCTCCGGAAAGGTCCTCGAACATGTCGATGAAGGTCTCCGACCACGTCCTGGAGCGACTGCGCGACTGGGGGGTGGAGCACGTCTTCGCCTATCCCGGCGATGGCATCAACGGCCTGCTCGCGGCCTGGGGCCGGGCCGACGACAAACCCCGGTTCATCCAGGCCCGGCACGAGGAGATGGCCGCCTTCGAGGCCGTCGGCTACGCCAAGTTCTCCGGCAGGGTCGGCGTCTGCGCCGCCACCTCCGGGCCCGGCGCGATCCACCTGCTCAACGGTCTGTACGACGCCAAGCTCGACCACGTCCCGGTCGTGGCGATCGTGGGGCAGACCAACCGCAGCGCCATGGGCGGCTCCTATCAGCAGGAGGTCGACCTGCTGAGCCTGTACAAGGACGTCGCCTCCGACTTCTGCGAGATGGTCACCGTCCCCGAGCAACTGCCCAACGTGCTGGACCGGGCGATGCGCACGGCCATGGCACGACGCTCGGTCACGGCCGTCATCATCCCCGCCGATGTGCAGGAACTCGACTACTCGCCGCCCCAGCACGCGTTCAAGATGGTGCCGTCGAGCCTCGGCATGCCGAACTACGCGCCGGTGCCGTCGCACGAGGACGTCACACGCGCCGCCGACGTGCTCAACGCGGGCGACAAGGTCGCGATCCTCATCGGTCAGGGCGCCCGCGGGGCACGGCAGGAGGTCATGGCCGTCGCCGACCGGCTCGGCGCGGGCGTCGCCAAGGCGCTGCTGGGAAAGGACGCCCTGGACGACGACCTGCCGTACGTCACCGGCTCCATCGGGCTGCTGGGCACCCGGCCGTCGTACGAGATGATGCAGGGCTGCGACACGCTCCTGGTCATCGGCTCGTCGTTCCCCTACACCCAGTTCCTGCCGGAGTTCGGGCAGGCTCGGGCGGTGCAGATCGACATCGATCCGCACATGGTCGGCCTGCGCTACCCGTTCGAGGTGAACCTCGTCGGCGACTCCCGCGAGACACTCGACCGGCTGCTGCCGCTCCTGGACTCCGGCAAGGACCAGGGCTGGCGCAGGAAGATCGAGAAGAACACGGCCCGTTGGTGGGAGGTCATGGAACGACGTGCCGCCGTCGACGCCTACCCGATCAACCCCGAGTACGTCGCCCACGCCCTCAACGACCTGCTGCCCGACAACGTCGTCCTCGCCTCGGACTCCGGCTCGGCCGCCAACTGGTACGCCCGTCACCTGAAACTGCGCGGCGCCATGCGCGGCTCGCTGTCCGGAACGCTCGCCACCATGGGTCCTGGAGTGCCGTACGTCATCGGTGCCAAGTTCGCGCACGGCGACCGTCCGGCGATCGCCCTGGTGGGCGACGGCGCGATGCAGATGAACGGCATGGCCGAGCTGATCACCGTCGCGAAGTACTACCGCGAGTGGGAGGACCCGCGTCTGATCGTCGCCATTCTGAACAACCAGGACCTCAACCAGGTCACCTGGGAGATGCGCGCCATGGAGGGCGCCCCGCAGTTCCTGCCCTCCCAGTCGATCCCCGATGTCGCCTACGCCGACTTCGCCCGTCTCATCGGCCTCGAGGGGCTGCGGGTCGAGAAGCCGGTCGATGTGCGCGGTGCCTGGGAGACCGCACTCGCCACCGACCGGCCCTGTGTGCTCGACTTCGTCACCGACCCGGCCGTGCCGCCCATCCCGCCGCACGCCACCCTCGACCAGATCGAGGCGGCCGCGGCCTCCGTCATCAAGGGCGACAGCGATCGGGCGGCCGTGGTCCGCCAGGGCTTCAAGGCCAAGGTCCAGGAGTTCCTGCCCGGTCACCGCCACCGCAACGAACGGCCCTCGCGGACCGAACGGTGAGCGACACCCCGGTCGTGGAGCGGGTGAACAGCGCGGTGTTCACCCTGTCCACGGATGTTGCCGAGACGGACGGCGCGCTGACGGTGAAACGGATGGGCGACCGCGGGCGTCCGGTCAGGCGCCTTCGGGGTGGAGGATGACCTTCGTCCAACCGTCGTCCCGGGCGTCGAAGTGCCGGTAGCCTTCGGGCGCCCGGTCGAGGGGCAGCTCATGGGAGACGATCCAGGACGGCTTGGCCTTGCCCTGCTCGATCAGCCCGCACAGCTGCCGATTGTAGTCCTTGACGTTGGCCTGTCCATTGCCGATGCTCTGGCCCTTGAACCAGAACCTGCCGTAGTCGAAGGCGACTTCGCCCTCCTTGTACAGCGGGTCGGGGCTCTTCGGATCCTGTGCGACGAAGACTCCGACCACACCGATCGTGCCGGTGAACTTCACCGAGTCGACCAGACGATTGAGCGTGAGGTTGGGGTGCTCGTTGCCCTGGGTGTCGTGTGCCTGGTAGCCCACGCACTCACAGCCCCGGTCCGCGCCGAGCCCCTTGGTCTCCTCCAGGACCCGGTCGACGGGTGACCCCTTGGAGTCGTCGATGGAGATGGCGCCGATCTGCTCCGCGAGCGCGAGACGGTCGGGATGGCGGTCGACCACCATCACCTTCGCCGCGCTCTTCAGCGTCGCGGACAGGGCGGCCATCAGCCCCACCGGACCGGCACCGTAGATGACGACGGTGTCGCCCGGTTCCACCCGGGCCAGCTGGGTGGCGTGCCAGCCGGTGGGGAAGACGTCGGAGAGCATCGTGTAGTCGCTCTGCCGCTCGGCGGCGTCCTCGGGCAGGACCAGACAGTTGTGGTCGCCGTAGGGCACCCGCAGGAACTCGGCCTGCCCCCCGCTGTAGGGACCCATGCCCGCGAATCCGTACGCCGCCCCTGCCATCGTCGGATCGTCCGGAGTGGTCAGACAGAACCCGGTCAGCCCGTGCTCGCAGTTGCGGCAGAAACCACAGGAGATGTTGAACGGCAGACTGACCATGTCGCCGACCCTGACCCGGTCCACGCCGTCGCCGACCTCGATGACCTCGCCCATGTTCTCGTGGCCGAGGATGCGGCCGGACTCCAGGTCGGTACGGCCTTCGTACATGTGCAGATCGGAACCGCAGATATTGGTCGTGGTGATCCTCACCAGGACATCGGTGGGTCGCTCGATCCTGGCATCGGGCATGTCCCTCACCACGACCTCGCGCGGACCTTCGTACACCAGAGCCTCCATCGGGATTCCCTCCGTCCGAGCGGTACGCACTGTGTCCTGGCCGGCCGGACAACCCGTGCACGCTGTACCGGCGCCGGACCCGGCCTCCGGAGCGAGTAGCCCACTCGGGGACAAAAATGCACGAAACCTATAAAAAGGGGAGGCAAGGTCCCCGAGGGTGAACGTTGCGCGCGGCCGACCGTCACGTGAGGGGGCGACCAAGCTTGTGACCTGGGCGAATGCAGGCTCGACGGAGGCAGGATCGGCGCTGGCCCCGGAAGGGTTCCGTTGTCAGCGGTTTTCGCCAGACGCGACGGCGCTCCTCGCGGGCACCGCTGCCCAGCTCACCCTCGGGGCCGTGTCACATGTCGGAAGTCCACGGAACGGCATCGTCCGGGAGGTGAACGACGATCACCGTGGCGGCCCGCTCCGCGACGGCCCGCACAGTGGCGCCCACGTCCCGGCCGCCCACCGTCGCCGAGATCCGCATCCGATGGCGAACCGATGGTGATCAGCGGTTCGGGAAGGAGGCCAGAGCAAGGTCCCACTGGTCCGCCGCGTCGAGCAGGGCAGCCGTATCGACGCGCACCATCACGAAGTACTGGTAGATGTCGGCCCGGTTGTCACCCTGCCGCCACGGCGGTGCCGCCTCCAAAGACAGGTGAACGCGGATCACCACCCCGTCCTCACGTCGATCGGCGAGGCTGAAGGCCAGGACCGGCTCGATGAACCACGTGTCGGGGGACAACCACTCGTCTTCGGCGGCAGGTTCGCTCACCGCCACCGTCCCCGCAGCCACACCGCGCAGCCAGGCGGCCACCTCACGGGCCTCACCCGTGAGCAGACATGGATCGGTGAAGGACCAACTGCCCTCGGGAGTCGTGACCGCGCCGGTGACGACCAGCCAGTTGTCGTCGTGTACGTCGCCGCGGACCACGGGGAACTCATAGCGCAACGGGCCGAGCTCGACACTGGTCGCGTGATCACTCAGGAGCACCGCCACAGGATGGCACGGGCCTTCCCTGCCCCGCGCGGCGTTTGTTGTGCGAGCTGTCGACTCCCGCCTGTGTCTGGAAAGCCGTGAGAGTGAGTCGTCCGTGGTCCCCTGCTGGGACGACGTTGACCAGCAGCGCGCTCTCCTCGTCGAAACCCAGGGTGAAGACCGGGTCGAGTTTCATCAGGAAACCGAAACCCTCCCGGTCCTCCTCGGACAGTGGAGGCTCGGGGATCGCCTCACACGTCCAGTCGTCGCCGGTGACGTGGATCGCGACTCGCACACCGAACCGGGCCAAGCACGTCGAGCGGTTGGCCCACCACTCAAGTGTCGCCGAGCCCTCGTAGCTGTCCATCGCACGAGTATCACGGACAGGTCGGCGGCTCGGCGCCGGCGTTGACGCCGAAGAGAATCAGCTCGTGCCATGGGCGAGGAACAGAACATGGTGACGGATCGGCCGAGCCGTCAGATACGAACCGGGGGGAGCGCGGCGGGGATCCGCTCCAGGACCCCGCCTGCGAACACGTCGTACAGAGGCAGCGTCTCCAAGTGGACGTACCCGATGTGGCAGTCGCAGGCGGCCAACGGGCAGGCGCGTGGACGCAGTGCTCGGCGGTATGAGCCGTCGTACAGGTTGCCCAACTCCGACCGGACGAAGTGACAGCGCCGCACCGTGCCCTCTCCGTCCACCGATATGACGGACTCGCCCGTACGGCAGGGCAGACCGCCGCTGCGGTGCGGGTGGCGGCTGTAAGGGAAGAGCGGGTCGAGGTCGGTCCATCGGTCGGCCTCGTCATCGGTGTAGGTGTGGCCTTCGGCGGCGTTGATCCACAGATAGACGTGCGGGGGGAGGTCGGCGCGCAGGCGGCGCGCGTGCTCCAGGTGCTCCGGGAGGCCCACGACGCCGACGCTGTGCCGGACGCCGCGGGAGGCGAGATCATGGCACTTGGCCAGGAAGCGGTCGTACGGCGTCTGCCCGGGGTGGAAGGTGCACCACAGGGCGATGGTGTCCAAGTCGGCCTCGTCCAGCCAGTTCGTGCGGCAGCTGAGGTTGGTCTGGATCGCCACCCGGTTCACATGCGGCAACCGGCTCAGTTCCACGAGGGTGTACCGGTACCAGGAACGCACCAGGCCCTCACCCCAGGGCGTGAACAGCAGGGAGAGCCGGTCCTCGCGCTGCGCGACCGCCCAGTCGGCGAAACGCTCCAGTGCGGCGCGGTCCGCCGTCAGTTGGGCGCGGCTGTCCCGCCGCTTGGCGAAGGGGCAGTAGGGGCAGTCGTAGTCGCACGACGCCAGCGGGCCGCGGTAGAGGATCGTCAGGTCCATGCGGGCTCCGTCACTTCGGTTCGTACGCGGTCATGCGCTCCCGCACGGCGGCGGAGAACAACTCGGGTCCCAGCGCGTCGGAGTGGGCCAGGCCCTCGGGAGACAGGCGCAGCAGCGCCGGACCGGTGGAGTCGTCAAGCCAGCCCCGGTCGTGGAACCGGTCCAGCTCGTCGGGGAAATCGTCCTCGGGCGCAGTGCCGAATCGGGTCCGGTAGCCGGCGAGGGGCATGCCCTCGGCCTGGAGCAAAGACTGCAGCAGATGACGGCGCCGGGCGTCGTCCGCGTTCATCTCCCAGCCGTAGTCGGCACGGCGGAAGCCGTCGGTGGAGCGGGCGGTGTAGTCGTCGATGATCGCGCGTATGCGATGCATGTCCACCGCGTAGTCGAAGGAGTAGTGCAGCTTCGTGGTGTACGAGCGTGCGCCGCAGCCGAGGCCGACCATGCCGTCGGTCTGGCACGCGTAGTCCTCTCCTCCGGTCGACGGGGCGTCCGCACGGCGGAACATGCGCATCGAGACCTGTTCATAGCCCCGCGCGAGCAGGTGGTCGCGGCCGTGTCGGTACAGCCGCAGCCGGTGTTCGTCCCAGTCGGCCTCCTCGGTGGGCCGGCCGTGATGCCGGCCAAGACCCGTGAGCGGGCGGACGTAGAGGGGATACAGATACAGCTCCTCGGGCCGCCAGGCGAGAGCGGCGTCGAGGGAACGGCTCCAGGACTGCTCGGTCTGCCCCTCGATGCCGTAGATCAGGTCGATGTTCAGGACGGGGATTCCGGCGTCGCGGACCCGGGCGAGCGCCGCCTCGACGTCCGCCCGGCGCTGGGGACGCACGGCCGCCCGGGCCTCGGAGTCGACGAAGCTCTGCACCCCGAGGCTCAGCCGTGTGGTGCCGCGGGAGGCCAGCACGGACAGCCGGTCCGCCGTCGCGGTCGCGGGCGAGGCCTCCACGGACAACGGGACGGCCAGCAGGTCGGCGCCCAGGCCGTGCTCGGCCAGATCGCACAGCCGCTCGAGCTCCGCGGCCTCCAGGAAGGTCGGAGTGCCGCCACCGAAGGCCGCATTCGCGAACCGCGCGCCGTCGCCCAGCGCCTCACGCACCGCGACCGCCTGACGCTCCAGCGCGTCCAGGTAGGCCGCTGTCAGACCGTCCGGTGCCCCGATCCGGGTGAAGAGGTTGCAGAAGCCGCACCGTACCTCGCAGAACGGGATGTGGAAGTAGAGCGAGAGGGCGTTCTTCGGTTCAGCGGCCCACAGTTCGCGCAGAAGGGCGCGCTCCCGGGGCAGGGGCCGGTACGCGGTCTTGTGCGGATAGGCGTAGACGTAGTGCTGGTACGGGCGGACGGCGGGCAGGGCCGCGGCTTCGGCGGTGGTCATGCGGCCTCATCGAGGAAGAAGTGGGCATAGGGCACGGTCCAGACGACGTCGTGGCCGACACGGTGGCCGGTGTAGCCGTCCTCGCCGTAGGCGGTGCCGTGGTCGGAGCAGACGATGGCGAAGCACGGACGGCGGCTGCTCGCGGCGTCGAACAGCCGCCCGATGTGCCGGTCCACGTACTCGAGGGCGGCCGCGTGAGTGGCCCGGGTGTCGCCGTCCTCTCGAGTGGCGCCGGGCAGATGGAACCAGTTGGGCTGGTGCAGGGCGGCCACGTTCACGAAGAGGAACAGGCGTTGCTCCGGGGGGAGTTCGGCGACGACCTTCTCGGCGCAGGTCACCTGGGCCTCGAAGGAGGTGGGTGAGACCACCCCGAACTCCGGCTCCCAGTGACTCTCATGGAACATTCCGGGCAGGACGGAGCCCAGCGGCCCTTGCTTGTTGAAGAACCCCACCCCGCCGATGCACACGGTGCGGTAGCCGACGCCGGCCAGCCCCGAGACCAGGTCGGGGGTGTCGTAGACGAAGGTGCCGTCCGCCGTGGTCTCGCTGCCCGCGAAGCGGGCGGCGAAGAGCCGTGGGTGCGGTCCCGGCGTGGCCGGTGTCGGCAGGAATCCCGCGAACATGGCCTGGTGCGAGGCGTAGGTGAAGTTGCCGGGTGCGTGCCGGCGTTCCCAGCCGCCGCCGGGCAGATGGCGTGCCAGGTTCGGTATGCGGCCGGCCGCGGCCAGCTCCTCGGCCACGTCGTGGCGGAGTGTGTCCAGCGTGACCAGCAGCAGGTCGTGGCTGCCCACGATGTCGTTCATGTCAAGCGGTGGTGTCATGGTGGTGCTCCTTGCGTTCCGTACGTCGTACGGCGACCTGTGCCGCGGCGACCTGTGCCGCGTAGGTGTCCAGGCCCTCGGCTCCGCTGCCGGGCAGGCCGGTCAGGCGGGGCAGCAGATCGCCGAATGCGTTCACCTCTCCGACGGTGAACCGCCGCCATCCCGCGCTCGGCAGGATGTCCACACCGACGCAGAGAGTGCCCGGGAAACACGCGGCCGCCCGTTCGGCCGTCTCCAGCACGTCGGCGAACCTGCCTCCCGCGGCCGTGATCGCCGCGCGTGCCGCGTCCAGGTCGCCGCGGGCGCCACCCAGATGGAGATTCGTCATGGGATGCCGGCTGGTCCGCACGACGGCGTGAGTGGCACGTCCCGCGACGACCACCACCCGCAGATCGCAGGCCCGGCCGCCCTGCGAGGCCTTGGGCAGCCACCGTTCGACGTGGATGCCGTCCGGGACCAGGGCGTCAACGAGGGCGGCGACCTCCGGCTCCGAGGTGTAGTGCCGTACCCGGAGCGAGTTGTACAGGCGGCCGTCGGGCGCGGTCTCCACGGAGGTCGTCGCCTTGACCCGGCCGGGACCTGCCGTCTCCAGCGCCACGATCCCCGAGGCCGACGAGCCGTGTGCCGGCTTGACGAACACCCGCGCCAGGCGGGCCTGCTTCAGCCGGTCCTTGAGCTCCTCCCAGCCGCCGACCGCACCCGTAAGGGCCGGAGGGACCGGCACGCCCGCGGCGCTCAGCCGGGCGTGGCAGCGGCGCTTGTCGAACATGACCGCGACGTCCTCCGGGTCGGCGGAGGTCACCGCGCCCGCACGGTGCGCCGCACGGGCCACGTCCCGCAGTACGGCGGTGAAGCGGCGGTGCCACAGCGCCGTTCCCTCGACGCGCGCCGGGTCGTCGGTGCCCCGCAACAGCCGGTCGACCTCCGCGTTCTCGCCAGGGGAGTCGATCCGCACCCACTCGCCCGGCGTGAAGGCGTACCGCCCGCGCAGCACGTCCGGCCATGGGAGGACACGGGGCGTCCCGTGACCCGCGGCCCGCACGGCGTCGGCGAACATCGACGTCCGCCGGTTCTCGGGATTGCCGACGACGGCGAACCGGAGACCGGTGCGCGGCGCCGGACTACTCGGAGACAGCGACATAGCGCCACTCCTCGTCCCGCCAGCGGTGCGGGGCGCACTGGTCCGACAGGTCGACCTCGGTGCCTGCGGAGCCGAAGGCGGTACGCACCCGGTCGGCCACCGACTCGCTGAGGAAGTGGTGGTGCAGGTCCAGCCGCTTCAGATGGGACAACGGCTGACCCCGGAGCAGGGCTTCGGCACCCGCGTCGGTGAGGGTCCCCATGGACAGGCTCAGCGATTCAAGCTGTGCCACGACGGGCGCCGAGGCCACCGCCGCCGCGATCTCGTCCTGCAGTTCGCTGTCCTGAAGGCCGAGACGGCGCAGCGCGGGGAAGCGTCCTCCGGCCAGGACCGGCGCGAGGTCGGCGACCGTCGTGTCACCGCCGTACTGGGACACACCGAGCCACAGCTCCAGGTGCTCCAGCGCGGGCAGTTCGCTGGCGCCGACCGCGCGGACCACCTGTGCGGGCAGGCCCCCCGACTCGAAGCGCATTATGCGCAGCGCTTCGTGGCGCACCGGGCGCAGCGACAGGGGCTCCTCGCCGAGCCCCTGCGAGTCGCCGCCGCGGACGGCCAGCTCCTCCAGCAGCGGGAAGGCCTCCAGCACGGGAGTGACATCGGTGAGCTGCAGCCAGGAGATCTCGCACTCCTCGCCGGTGACGTCGGCGAGGAACAGGGCCCGCAGTGCGGGGAATCGCGGCGCGTCGGCGAGGATGAGCTCGAGCGCCGGGCGCAGTTCGCTGTACTCGTCGTACCACCAGGGTCCGATGACCAGAGCCCGTACCTCGGTGCTCGGCACCCGGTCCACGAAGCTTTGCCACAGGTCGTCGAACGACATGGACTCGGCCACGTGGCAGTCCAGTCGCCAGGCCACGGCGCCCGCTGCCGGAAGTGCCTCTTCGGGCCGCTCCGGAAGGGTGTGGACGGGCAGCCCGTGGAACGTCTCGAAGTGATCGGCGAACGTCATCGTGTCCTCATTCCGCGACGGCGGTGAAACGGTGGACGACGCCGTCGTCCTCCCAGGAGTCGCCTACTTCGGACAGGTCGATCTCGACGCCGGACGGCTCCAGGGCCGTTCGGATCCGCTCGGCGACCGGTTCGCTGACGAAGTTGTGGTGGAGGTCGAGCCGGGTCAGGTGGGTGAGGGGCTGGCCGCCGAGGAGCGCCGTCACCCCCTCGTCGGTGAGCACGCCGAGGGACAGGTCGAGCGACGTCAGCTGGGCGACGACCGGGGACCCGGCGACGACGGCGGCGATCTCGTCCTGTATCTCGCTGTTGCGCAGGCCGAGATGGCGCAGCGCCGGGAAGCGTCCCCCCGCCAGGATCGGAGCGAGGTCGGCGACCGTCGCATCGCCGCCGTACTCCTCCACGCCGAGCCACAGGTCGAGGCTCTCCAGGGCGGGGAACTCGCCGGCGGCGACACCGCGTACGACCTCCCCCGGCAGGCCGCCGGCCTCGAACCGGAGCCTGCGCAGATGCTTGTGCCGGACGGCGGGGAAGCGCAGTCCGGCGCCGCCACGGACCCCGAACTCCTCCAGCAGCGGATAGGCCTCGAGGACCGGTGTGACGTCGGACTGCTCGATCCAGGAGATCTCCGCCTCCTCCATCTCCAGGTCCCCGATGAACACGGCCCGAAGAGCCGTCAGCCGGTCCCGGGCATCCACGAGGCGCTGCACGATGACGCTGGAGTCGTTGTCGTACGCCTCACCCCACTGACCCACGACGATCGCGCGGACGCCGGACGGGTCCACGGAGCCGAGGAATCGGTCCCAGAGGTCGGCGAAACCCTCCGAGGAGTCTCCATAGGCGTCGACGGCCAGCCGCCAGGCCACATCGCCCGCGGCGGGCAGCTCGCGGTGGGTCCCGGGATCGGGGAAGTCGAAGGCCGGGAGGCCGTGCAGTTCCTGAAGATGCTCGACGGGGGACATGTCGCTGGCCTCCTGGGATGCGGACGCGGTGCGTTGCTCGCGAAGAGTTCTACCAAGCGGCACTGACACCGCCGGCAACGGGCCGTGCGTGGCCGGCGGCCCGGAGCCCGACGGGTCGTCGAGCCGGTCCGCGCCATCAACAGGAGCCGTCCGCGACCCGGTTCGACGGGGGCGGGGCGGCCGACCCACGCGACTGGCGATGTCTCGTGGCACGAGGGCGCCCGCCGTCCGGCGGCTGCCGCGGCGCTCGAGCCCGGGGACAGCGGCCGCGGTCGGTCGGTGTCGTGACCGGACTCCGGCCGGGGCCGCCCGTGCGGGTCCGCGGTGTGGTGGATGCGGCGGTGGTGCGGAAGCGCAGGTCGGACGCGGAGCCGCACCCCGGCCGATGCCGTTCGGGACCGCGTTGTCAGACCCCCCGCATAACGTCGTGGACATCGATCGGCGAGGCGCCGACGGAAAGGGAGACACGCATGTACCGGCAGGGGGACGTCCTGATCATGCCCGTCGCGGAGGCGGCGCTGCCACCGGGCACGGAGGGGCTGCCGCAACAGCCGAGGGACGCGCGAGGGCGGCTCGTGCTCGCTCTCGGCGAGGTCACCGGACATGCCCACGCGGTGGTCGGGCCGGGGACGCTCATGCGTGAGACCGGGCCGTTCGCGGTCTCCTACCTCCATCTCCCGGACGGCGGACGGGTGGTGCACGAGGAGCACGCGGCCATACCGCTGCCCAAGGGCTGGTACCGCGTGGTCCGGCAGCGTGAGTACGTGCCCGGCGCGGTGCGCGTCGTGGCGGACTGAGACGGCGGGGGAGCGGAAGGGTGAGCACGCCGATGGAGACCGCACAGGCGGACACGATGGCGAAGTGGCGCGAGGTGGCGGCGGCGACCGGCCCCGCGGACCGGGGGGCCGCGGAGGAAGGACTGCGCCTGGCCTACCGGCTGGCGGCCCTGGAGGAGCCGGAGACCGTCGTATGGGCGGGGTCACCCCGCGAAGGGGCCGCCCTGGCGGCACGCCTCACGGCGGAGGGTGCGACCGGTCGCAGTGTGCGCGAGGCGGTGCGTACACGGCCGTGGGCCGCCGCTCGGAAGGGCGTCCTCGACCGGCTCGGGCCGGCCGGGTGGGCGGGGCACTGGTCCCTGACGGGAGCTCAACTGTGGGACGGCACGGTCATGTTGACCGAGCGCATACGGACCGGTGTGGTCGAGGCCCTGGCCGGTACGGCTGGGGACGAGCAGGCCGTCAGGCTGGTGCTGGTCGACGCGGTCCTCGGCCAGCACGACGCGGCGTGGCTCGCCGCCTTCGACGGCCAGGACGGTGGTGAGGCGCTCGACGGGGTCGCCGAGGTCGCCCGCGCCGCGGGCTGGTGGTGGCCGTACGAAAGGACCGTGATCGTCTGCGAACGCCCGGTGGAACTGCACCGGGACGAGGCGGGCAGGCTCGATCGCGGCGACGGACCGGCGCTCGCCTTCCCCGACGGATTTGCACTGCACGCGTGGCGCGGCATGCCCGTCCCCGCCGAGTTCCTCGATGGGCTGGCCGGGCTGACCCCGCAGCGGATACGCGAGGAGGAGAACGCCGAACTGCGCCGCGTGATGCTGGAGCACTACGGCTACGACCGGTATCTGGCGGAGTCCGGGGCCGAGCCGGTCCAGCGGGACGAGACGGGTGTGCTGTGGCGCATCGAACTGGACGGGGACGAGCCGATGGTGATGGTCGAGGTGGTCAACTCGACGCCCGAGCCCGACGGTACGCACCGCACGTACTGGCTTCGAGTACCGCCGCGTATGCGCACCGCCCGGGAAGGCGTCGCCTGGACCTTCGGCCTCGAGGAGGGCGAGTACATGCCGGAGAGGGAGACGTGAGACGGCTCCCTCGTGCCCGGGGCGGCAGGACGTCGTCCCGGCCGGGGTGGCGTCCCAACCGGTGAGCTGATCCTGGGCGGCACCTCAGCCGGGGAGCCTGTCCTCGGTGGCGCCTGAAGCCGGTGCGCCTGCCCGGGGTGGCGCCCGAACCGCGGAGCGTGCCGGGGCGCCAACCTCAGCCGGTGAGCCCGTCCGCCTGCCCGGATCGGCGTCCCCCGGCCGGTTCCGGACGGTAAGGAACGTCCTCCCGCGCCCGGCGCGGTCCTGAGTGGTGACTGACGGTCGGGTGCCGGTCACCCCTTGCAGTAGGGCCTCGTCGGCGGCCGAACGTGGTGCGCGCTCCCGACGCGGGGCCCGCCCCTGATACGAAAGGTGCTCATCCGCACGCGCCTCCTCCTCTGTCACGGATGGGGAGGCTGTCCGGTCCTGGTTGGAGCAGGCCGATTCCGAGCCGCCCTGACGGACGAGTGTCGGCCTTCGGCTCCCGCAGGGAGTCGTCACCCCCCACTGCCAGGAGGAGAACTTTCATGACCAACCCCGTCGTCGCGATCGCCTATCACTCCGGCTACGGCCACACGACGGTGCTGGCCGAGGCCGTGCGTGACGGTGCCGCGGAGGCCGGAGCCGTCGTCCACCTGATCAAGGTCGACGAGATCACCGACGAGCAGTGGGGGCTGCTCGACGCGGCCGACGCGATCGTCTTCGGTTCGCCGACCTACATGGGTACGGCGTCCGGCGCCTTCCACCAGTTCGCCGAGACCACCTCCAAGCGATGGTTCGTCCACTCGTGGAAGAACAAACTCGCCGCCGGCTTCAGCAACTCCGGAGCCAAGAGCGGTGACAAGCTGCACACACTCCAGTACTTCACCGTCCTGGCGGCCCAGCACGGCATGACGTGGGTCAACCTCGGCCTGCACCCGGGCTGGAACAGCTCCACCGCCTCCGAGGACGATCTCAACCGCCTCGGCTTCTACCTGGGCGCGGGCGCCCAGACCCACACCGACCACGGTCCCGAGGAAGTCCACAAGGCGGACATAGCCACCGCCGAGCACCTGGGCCGCCGCGTTGCCGAACAGACCCGCATCTACGTGGCCGGACGTACCGCCGTCGGTGCCTGAGCACAACCCCGACCCGGCGTGAGGTCCGGCCCGCACGCCGCACGCGGACCGCGCGTAGTCCGGGCCACGTCACCCCGTGAGGGAATGCGGCCCGGACAGGACCTGACGGGCGCCGCAGTCGCCGTACGGCCATGAGGCAGGTCGTACGGCGGCTTCGGCGTGCCCACGCCCGGGTCAGGGCATCGCCGTGGCCTGGGGAACCCTCGGCGACGAAGGGGGTACGTCACTTTGAGATCCCGTTTTTAAGTTAATTAGCAATTAATATTGACAGGCTTGAGGGCTCTGGGCACAGTTTCCGCCGTGGCACCGGCGCCCGGGATGAACGGAGCGGGGTGTCTCGCACCCCCAACTCTCGGGAGACTTCAGTGGCTTCGCATCGTGCAGGCATGGCGCGCGTGCGGCGGACCGCGGCGGTGCTCGGCGCAGCGGTACTGGTCGGGTCGGCCGTTCCCGCGGCGCACGCCGCGGACGACCAGGGCGCGCCGCAGTTCTACGACAGCGGCCTGGCCCCCACGCCGTACATGGGATGGAACACCTACTACGGGCTCGGCGCCCCGACCGAGGACCAGGTCAAGAAGGTCGCCGACTACCTCGTCAGCAGCGGGCTGCGCGACAGTGGCTACAACATCGTGTGGCTGGACGGCGGTTGGCAGGCCGACCAGCCTCGCGATCCGCAGACGGGCCGGCTCGTGGCCAACCCCACGCGCTTCCCCTCCGGCATACCCGCGCTGGTGGACTACCTCCACAAGCGCGGCCTGAAGGCCGGCATCTACACCGACGCGGGTGAGTACGACGGCGGCAAGTGGTGCGGCCTTGGCAGCCGCGGCCACTACGACGAGGACGCCCGCCAGTTCGCCGGGTGGAAGGTCGACGCCATCAAGGTCGACTTCCTCTGCGGCATCGGCGCGGGGCTCGACCCGGGCCCGGCCTTCAAGCAGTTCAGCGATGCCGTCGCCAAGACCGGCCGCAAGATGCTGCTCAACCTGTGCAACCCGCTCACCGACGACTGGGGCATGCCGCACACCCCCGAGCAGGACGCGCACAACGCCTTCGTCTACGGGCCCACCACCGCCGACTCCTGGCGGACAGGCACCGACCTCGCCTGGGGCAGCCCCACCGCGGGGGAGTGGCCGAACATCCTGCGCAGCATGGACGCCAACGCCTGGCACCCCGAAGCCCAGGGTCCCGGGCACTGGAACGACCCGGACTACCTCATCCCGATGCGCAAGCTCGCCGAGGGCGGCTACGAGCTGACGGAGGAGGAGTCCATCACGCAGTTCGTGATGTGGGCCGAGATGGCCTCGCCGCTGGTCATCGGCAGTGACCCGCGCACGCTGCCGGAGTCCATGCTCGACACACTGCGCAACCCCGAGATCCTCGCCGTCGACCAGGACCCGCTGGGCATCCAGGGTGCCCGTGTGGCCACCGACTCCGTCGGCGACGTCTACAGCAAGGTGCTCCAGGGCGCGGGCAAGCGGGCGGTCGTCCTGCTCAACCGGTCCGACCAGGCGCAGGACCGCACCGTGAACTTCGCCGACGCGGGTCTGACGGGCAAGGTCTCCGTCCGTGACCTGCGGGCCCGCATCTCGCGCGGCACGTTCTCCGGCTCGTACACGGTGCACGTCCCCGCGCACGGCACCGCCTTCCTCAAGCTGACCGGCACCGACGAGGCCCCCGGTGCGCAGCTGCCCGGCCGCTCCTCGGCGAGTCCGGCGCTGGTGCGCGAGGGTGACACCCTGACCGCCTTCACCCGTGGCACGGACGGGTCGCTGCGGGCGCAGACCGCGCGCGGCGGTGACTGGTCCAAGTCCCGTACCACCGGACTGGGCGGCCCTACGCACGGCCGCTTCCTCGGCCAGCCCGCCGCGTACGCCTCGTCGGGCGGACGGATCGACGTCTTCGTGCGCGGCACCGACGACGCCGCCTACCGGCGCGTGTTCACGAACGGGCACTGGGGTCGCTGGCAGAGCCTGGGCGGCAGGTTGACGGACGCGCCGACCGCCGCGTTCGCCGGTCCTGACGACTGGACGCTCTTCGCCCGTGGCGCGGACGGCAAGCTGTGGTCGCGCGGCCCGGCCTCCGGCTGGACCTCGCAGGGCGCCCCGCAGGACAAGGCGTTCTACGGCCGTCCGTCGGGCGTCGTGGACGACGCCGGCCGGCTGCACGTGGCCGTCCGCACCTCGGACGACTCCGTATGGACGCGGACCCGCGACGCCGCCGGCACCTGGTCGGACTGGACGGCTCTCGGCGGCACGATCAGCGGCAGCCCGACGCTCGTGGTCTCCGGGGACACGGTGCACCTGTACGCCCGTGCCGGTGACTACACGCTCTGGCAGCGCGGCTGGACGGCGTCCGGCGACTGGGCCGGCTGGAGCAAGGTCGACCAGTTCGTCAGCGGTGCCTTCGACGGCGCGCTCGGTGCCGTGGCCGGGCCGGACGGCGGCGTGCTGGCCGCCTTCCGCGGAGTGGACGGGCGCGTCCACCAGACCGGGCTCTGAGCTCGGCGCCCAACCGCTCCACCCTGTTCCACCCGCGTCAACCCGTTCCACCCTGTTCCACCGGCGTCGACCTGCTCCACCCCGTTCCACCGGCGTCGACCCGCATCCCGCAAGACCGCATGACTGCACCACCGCAAGACCGCATGACCGCACCACCGCAAAACCGCTCGACCCGGCATCGCCCGGCAGTGACAGGTGTGCCTCGGGGTCTTCTCCGGCCCCGGAGGCACACCTCTCCAGAAAATAAATTAGTAATTAATCTTGACGGCCCCCTGACCACTGCGCCAGGCTGTGCCTGCCGCGCCCGGAGCCGGGCCGTCAGGGGGCCTCAAGCTCCGTTCCGTGGGCACCAAGGGAGTGCACAGATGACCGCCTTCAACGCCACCCGCCGCAGATTCCTCATAGGAACGGGCGCAGTCGGCGCCGGCGCGCTGCTCAGCAGCTGCGTCACCCAGAGCCCGTCCGCCTCCGGAGGAAAGTCCGGCGGTCCCGTGACCCTGCAGTCCAACCTCTCCTCGCCGCAGGCCAAGACCGCGATGGAGCAGATCGTCGCCGCCTTCGGCAAGCGCGGCGACACCAAGGCGCAGCTCAACACCGTCGCGTCGGAGACTTTCCGCACGCAGCTGCCGACCTACCTCACGTCGGCCAACCCGCCGGACGCCTACACCTGGTACCCCGGTTCCGTCGCCGAGTCGTACGCGAAGAAGGACCTGCTCCTCGAGCTCGACGACATCTGGACGAAGCCCGAGCTCGCCGGCTACTCCGACGCGCTCAAGAAGCTGTGCACCTCGGCCTCCAGCGGCAAGAAGGTCTTCGTGCCCACCAGCTACTACTGGTGGGGCATGTTCTACCGCAAGTCCAACTTCGCGAAGTGGGGCGTGCAGGAGCCCAAGACCTGGGACGAGTTCCTCGACCTGTGCGACAAGCTCAAGAGCAAGGGCGTCGCCCCGATCGGCCTCGGCGCGGGCGGCGACACCCCGTGGGTCGCCTCCGCATGGTTCGACTACCTCAACATTCGCGTCAACGGTGCCACGTACCACCGCGAACTCCTCGCCGGGAAGCACCGGTTCGACGACCCCGAGGTCCGCAAGGTCTTCGACAAGTGGGACGAGGCCCGCCCCTACTTCGACCCCAACGGCACGGCGATCCCCTTCCAGGACGCCACCACCGCCCTCCTCCAGGGTCGTACGGGCATGATGCTCATCGGTACCTTCTTCGCGGACGCCGCGCCCAAGGACGCACTGGGCGACCTGGACTTCTTCCAGTTCCCCATCATCGACCCCAAGGTGCCGGTCGCCGAGGAGGCGCCCACCGACGGCTACTTCGCCAGCGCCCGCACCAAGCGCGCCGACGGCGTCAAGGAGTTGCTGCGCTACCTGGCCACCGCCGAGTCGCAGGAGCTGTACATCAAGAGCTCCTCGGGCACCGTGCTGCCCACCCACCCCGACGCCAAGGACGCCGGCACCCCGCTGGTCGCCAAGGGCCGCAAGCTCGTCGAGAGCGCCGCGGAGATCACCCAGTTCTTCAACCGCGACTCCAGCGACGCGCTCCAGCCGACCGCCGACACGGCGCTGGTGCACTACCTGGCCAAGCCCAAGGAGATCGGCTCGATCCTCACCACGTGGCAGCGCAGCGCACAGAAGATCTGGAGCCAGTGACAATGGCGCTGATCGGCTCCACGCGACGGTCCAGGGCCACGCGGGTGCCCCCCGTGGTCCTGGCCTTCGTTCTCATCCCGCTGCTCGCCGAGGCGTTCTGGGTCTTCTGGCCGGCGCTCCAGGGCTTCTACCTCTCCCTGACGTCCTGGGACGGCCTGGCCGCCCCGAAGTTCGTCGGCCTCGGCAACTACAGCGAGATGGTGCACGACGCGGTCTTCCGCACCGCCGCGATCAACACGGTGCTGTGGCTGCTGCTCTTCGGCGGACTCTCCGCCGCACTCGGGCTCGGTGCCGCGATGCTGCTCCAGAAGGAGCGGCGCGGCATCGGGTTCTACCGGGCGGCGTTGTTCCTGCCGGTGGTCTTCTCACTGGTCGCGACCGCGCTGGTGTGGCAGGCCATGTACCAGCCGGACGGCCTGATCAACAACGTGCTGGAGGCCGTGGGTCTCGGCGGCTGGAAGCACGCCTGGCTCGCCGACCAGGACACCGCCTTCTACGCGGTGATCGTGCCGGCGCTGTGGCGCCAGGTCGGCTATGTGATGGTGCTGTACCTGGCCGGCCTCAAGGGCATCGACCCCGCCCTCTACGAGGCGGCCAAGGTCGACGGCGCCTCCCGTTGGCAGCAGTTCCGATTCGTCACACTGCCGCAGCTGCGCAGCGTCAACGCGGTCGTCCTGTCGGTGATCGTCATCGACTCGCTGCGCTCGTTCGACGTGGTGTGGGCGCTCACCCGCGGCGGCCCCTACCACTCCTCCGAACTGCTGAGCACCTACATGTACTCCACCGCGTTCCAGTCCCTGCGGCTGGGATACGGCTCCGCACTCGCCGTCGTCATCTTCGTGCTGGCGTTCGGCGTCATCGTGAGCTACCTCGTGCGCGCCTTCCGGGAGGCCGACTGATGACCGCCACCCACGCCACCGCGCACAGCGAGGACACCGAGAGCAAGGCCGGCCCCGCCGAGGTCGTGGCACCCCGCCGCTCCTGGCTGCACAGCCGCAAGCTGCGCACCACCGGCTTCCACCTCACCGCGAGCCTGCTGTCCGCACTGTGGCTGCTGCCGATCGTCCTCGTGCTCATCACCAGCACCCGGACGTTCGACGACATCGCCGCGCACGGAGTGGGCAGCTGGCCGCACTCGTTCACCTTCGACAGCTTCCGCCAGGCGTGGGTGGACGGCGGCCAGCAGCGCGCTCTCATCAACAGCATGCTGGTCACCATCCCCACCGTGGCACTGTCGCTCGGCCTCGCCTCCATGGCGGCCTTCGCGCTCAGCCGCTACGACATGCCCTTCAGGCGTGTCCTGCTGCTGCTCATGCTGGGCGGCAACCTGCTGCCCCCGCAGATCCTGCTGATCCCGGTTTCCAAGCTGAGCGAAGTGCTCGGCATCTACGACCAGTTGTACGCCCTGATCGGGGTGCAGGTCGGCTTCGGTGTCGGCTTCTACGTCTTCGTCCTGCACGGCTTCATGCGGTCGATCCCCGGTGAGATCCAGCAGGCCGCGGTCATCGACGGCGCGGGCCCGTGGCAGATCTACTGGCGGATCATCCTCCCGCTGGCCCGCCCGGCGCTGGCCGCGCTGACCGCCCTGTCGTTCACCTGGATCTTCAACGACCTGCTGTGGGCCATCACGGTGCTGCGCACCGACACCCAGATGCCCATCACCGCCTCGCTGATCGGACTGCAGGGCCAGTACGTGTCCATGTGGAACGTCATCGCGGCCGGTTCGGTGATCGCCGCCGCCCCGACGGTGGCCGTCTTCCTCCGCTTCCAGCGCCACTTCGTGGCCGGACTGAACCTCGGAGCCGTGAAGTGACCGCGCACGACCGGTGGCTGCTGCGCACCGACACCACCACCTACGCCGTCGCCCTCGGGGGCGACGGACGCTGGGCCGAACTCGCCGCCTGGGGGCCGCACGGCGCCGAGGACGGACCGTCGCCCATGGAGTGGTCGCGCCGCACCCACTTCATCACCCCCGCCGACGCCGCGCCGGCCGAGTACATCCCGTACGGGCTGCGGCCGTTCACCGGTGCCGACCTGGTCGCCGCCCGCCCCGGCGGCGACCGCGGCAGCTGGTGGCGGTTCACCGGTGCCACGCAGGACGGCGACCGTGCGCTGCGCCTGGAGTTCGCCGACGACCTCCTCGGGCTGCACACCACCCTGTGCTACGAAACGGTGGCCGGTACCGACGTCGTCCTGCGCTGGACGGAGCTCACCTGCACCGGTGACGACGAGGTGCGCCTGGAACGCTTCGACTCCGCCGCGGTCAACGTGCCCGTCCAGGGCGGTGCACGGCTGACGTATCTGGCGGGCCAGTGGTCGCAGGAGTTCCAGCTCAAGGACGTGGAACTGGAGCGCGGCCGGTTCGAGATGGAGAGCACCCAGGGTTCGGCGGGTCACGCCTACCACCCCTGGCTCGCGATCCAGGACGCCGCCGCCCCGGCCGAGGGAGCCACCCCCACCTACGGCATCGCGCTGGAGTGGTCCGGCAACTGGCGGATCACCGCCGATGCCGAGCCCGGCGGCGCGGTGCGCGTGCGGGCCGGCCGCGTGCCCCACGAAGGGGCCGTCCTGCTGGCCCCCGGCGCCACGCTTGTCACGCCCCGTCTGGCCTGCGCCTTCAGCCCGGACGGTCTCGACGGCCTGGCCCGCGTCTGGCACCGCTACGAGCGGCACCTGACCGGCGAGCGCATCGACCGGCCGCGCAAGGTCCTCTACAACTCCTGGGAGGCCACCGGCTTCGACGTCGACGCCGAAGACCAGCTGGAGCTCGCCAAGGTCGCCGCCGAGCTCGGCGCCGAACTCTTCGTCGTCGACGACGGCTGGTTCACCGGGCGCCCCGACGACACCGGCGGCCTCGGCGACTGGGACCCGGACCCGGCCGAATTCCCCGGCGGATTCGACCGGTTCATCGAGGACGTCCGCGCTCTCGGCATGGACTTCGGGCTGTGGGTCGAACCCGAGGGCATCAGCCCCCGCTCGAAGCTCTACGCCGAACACCCCGAGTGGGTCTACCGGATCGACGGCCGCCCGGCCACGCTCGTGCGCAACCAGCTCCTGCTCGACCTCGGCCGTGAGGACGTCCAGGACTTCGTCATCGCCACCCTCGACCGGTTGCTCGGCTCGCACGCCATCGGCTACCTCAAGTGGGACATGAACCGGCCGCCCACCGAACGCGGCCGCCCGGGCCACCCGGCGGGCCCCGACGCGGAGCGGCAGGACCTCGACGCCGCGCACGTCGCCGGCTACCTCCGCGTCCTGGACCATCTGCGCACGGCCCACCCGCACGTCACGGTCGAGGGCTGCGCCGGCGGCGGCGCGCGCGTCGAGCACGCCACCATCGCCCGCACCGACGTGGTGTGGCCCAGCGACAACACCGCGCCCATGGACCGGCTGCGCACCCAGTACGGCTACCTCCACGCGCACGCCCCGCACACCATGAGTTCCTGGGTCACCGACGCCCCCGGCGTCTTCGACCCCCGGCCGCGCTCGCTGGCCTTCCGCTTCGTCAACTCCATGGCGGGCGTACTGGGAATCGGCGCCGACATCCGCCACTGGACACCGGAGCAGCGCGCCGAGGCCGCGCGGTGGATCGCCCGCTACAAGGAGATCCGGGACGTGGTCCACCACGGCGATGTCCGTCTGCTGGGCAGCCCCGCCGACCCGACGTGCGGTGTCCAGTTCGAGGAAACGGGCGGCGACCGTGTGGTGGTGACGGCATGGAACACCGGCCCGCTGGACGGTGCGCCCCTCCTGCCTGGACGGCCCGCCCGGCTGCGGTTGCGGGACCTCGCCCCGGACGCCGTCTACACCGACACCGTGACCGGCACCCGTTACAGCGGCGCGTATCTGATCCATACGGGGCTGCCGTTCGCGTGGACCGCCCAGCACGACGCGGAGTTGACCGTTCTGGCCCGTCAGTGACGACAGCGGAAGAATCTGCACCCCACCGGCCTCTCGAACAGGAGAAGATCCACCCCATGAATCCAGCCGCCCGCTTCACCAACCGCGTCGCCGTGGTCACGGGCGCCGCGTCGGGCATCGGCGCGGCCTCCGCGGCACGCCTCGCCGCTGAGGGCGCGGCCGTCGTCCTCGTCGACATCGCCGCCGAGCGCGGCGAGGAGACCGCCGAGCGGCTGCGCAAGGACGGGGCCCGCGCCCTCTTCGTCGCCGCCGACGTGGCGAGCGAGGACGACTGGCAGCGGGTGATCACCACCGCGCACGGCTTCGGGCCCGTGGGCGTCCTGGTCAGCAACGCGTACACGGTGGTCGTCGCACCGGCCCACGAGACCAGCCTGGCCTCCTGGGAGCGGCAGCTCTCGGTCAACCTCACCGGTGCCTTCCTCGGCGTCAGGGCCGCACTGCCGGATCTGCGCGAGCACGGCGGGGCCGTGGTGCTCGTCTCCTCCGTGCACGCCCACCGGGGCATCCCCGGCCACCCGGCGTACGCGGCCAGCAAGGGCGCACTGCTGTCGCTGTGCGGTCAACTCGCCGTCGAGTACGGCCCGGACGTCCGCGTCAACGCGGTGCTGCCGGGACCGATCCTGACCGCCGCCTGGGACCGTGTCCCGGAGGCCGACCGCGAATCGAGCGTCGCCGAGACCGCGGCCCGCCGCTTCGGCACCCCCGAGGAGGTCGCCGCCGCCGTCGCCTTCCTCGCCGCCGAAGAAGCCTCGTACATCACCGGATCGAGCCTGCTCGTGGACGGCGGCTGGAGCGTCACCAAGGCCTCGGCCTGACGGGACCGGACGCACCGGCCACCGACCGAACAGCAAGAAAGGCAAACACATGACGCCATACGCGCGCCGCGGAGTGCACGGCCAGACCGTGGAGACCCTCGCTCGCCGGGTGCTCAGCGGCGAGATCCCCGAGGGAGCGACGCTCGACATGGCGGCTCTGCAGAGCGAGCTGGACGTCAGCCTGACGGCCCTGCGCGAATCGCTCAAGGTGCTCGCGGCCAAGGGCATGGTCGACGCCCGGCAGAAGCGCGGCACCTTCGTCCGGCCCCGCTCGGACTGGAACCTGCTCGACGCCGACGTGCTGCGCTGGCAGTTCTCCGAGAGCAGCGGCACCGGCGCCGACCTGGCGCTGCTGCGCAACCTCGGCGAGGTCCGCGGCATCATCGAACCCGCCGCCGTGCGGCTCGCCGCCGCCCGCCGCACCGACGAGGACCTGGAGGCCCTGGCGGCGGCACTGACCGCCATGGGCGAGGTGAGCGGCGCCAACCACGCCGTCGAGGCCGACCTCGCCTTCCACCGGGCGCTCCTCGCGGCCACCCACAACGAACTGCTGGAACGCATGGAGATGGTCATCGAGTCGGGCCTCGCCCAGCGCGACCAGCTCGTGCACAGCGCCCCGCACAGCGAGGACCCGGTCCCCAGCCACCGCGCCGTCCTCGACGCCGTGCGCGACCGGGACCCGGACGCCGCGGAACGCGCCATGCGCGCCCTGCTCGACCAGGCGACGCGCGATCTCGACAAGGTCAGCGGCCCGAACGCGCCCGAGGGCGCGGACGGTTCACCCGAGCAGAAGGACGGCCAGGCACAGTGAAGATCGCGCGCGTCGAGACCTTTCTCATCCCGCCCCGCTGGCTGTTCTGCCGCATCGAGACGGACGACGGCGTCGTCGGCTGGGGCGAGCCGGTGGTGGAGGGCAGGGCCGAGGTGGTCCGGTCGGCCGTCGAGGTGCTGTCGGAGTACCTGGTGGGCCAGGACCCCTTGCGTATCCAGGACCACTGGCAGGTGCTGAGCAAGGGCGGCTTCTACCGGGGCGGCCCGGTCCTGTCCAGCGCCGTCGCCGGCATCGACCAGGCACTGTGGGACATCGCGGGCCGCGCCCTCGGGGTGCCGGTGCACACCCTGCTCGGCGGGCCGGTCCGCGACACGGTACGGGTGTACGCCTGGGTCGGCGGCGACGAGCCCCAGCGGCTCAAGGAGGAGGTCACCGCCCAGGTCGAAGCCGGGTTCACCGCCGTCAAGATGAACGCCGCCGGGCGCACCCCGCCGATCGGCAGCCCAGCCGACACGGCCGCCGTCGTCGAGCGGGTGGCGGCCGCCCGGGAGGCCCTCGGCCCGCACCGGGACGTCGCCGTCGACTTCCACGGTCGCTTCGCCGCCGCCAACGCGCGCCGGGTGCTGCACGAGATAGCCCCGCTGCACCCGCTGTTCGTGGAGGAGCCCGTCCTGCCCGACCAGGCGCATCTGCTGCCCGGCCTGGTCTCCGCCTCGCCCGTGCCGCTCGCCACCGGTGAACGGCTCTACGGGCGTGCCGACTTCCTGCCCGCACTGACCGCGGGCGTCGCGGTCGCCCAGCCGGACCTGTCGCACGCCGGCGGCATATCGGAGGTCACCCGGATCGCCTCGCTGGCGGAGACCTTCGGGGCCCATCTGGCGCCGCACTGCCCGCTCGGCCCCATCGCGCTCGCCGCCAGCCTCCAGGTCGCCTTCGCCACACCCAACTTCCTGATCCAGGAGCAGAGCCGGGGCATCCACTACAACAAGGACGCCGATCTGCTGTCCTACCTGGTCGACACCGAGCCCTTCCGCTTCGTCGACGGCCAGGCGCACCGCACCGCACTGCCCGGACTCGGCGTCACCGTCGACGAGGACGCGGTGCGGGCCGCCGACCGGTCCGGCCACGCCTGGCGCAACCCCGTCTGGCGCCACGCCGACGGCTCCTTCGCCGAATGGTGAGCGGCACGCCGCTGCCCGTCCGCGTCCTCACCGACGCGGACCACGGCGGGCGTTGGACATCGCTCACCGCCGGCGGCCGTGAGTGGCTGTGGCACCGCGACGAGCCCCGTCGCGGTGCGGTCCGGCCCGGCGACCCCTTCGCCGACGCCGGGGGGCTGGAGGAGTGCGTGCCCACCGTGCGCGGACTGCCCGACCACGGCGACGCCTGGTCGCGGCCCTGGCGCAGGGCGGGTCAGGAGGACGTCGTGGAGTGCCCCGACTTCCGCCTGACCCGGCGCATCCGCGAGCGGGAGAACGCGGTCGTCGCCGACTACACACTCGCCGCAGAGCCCGGGTACCGGTTCGTGTGGGCCGCCCACGCCCTGCTCGCCCTCTCCGAGGCCGCTCGGATCGGCGCTGTGGGACCGGCGGTGACCCGGCTCTACCCGGACGAGGGCGACCGCTGGACCGCCGGGGTCTGGCCCGCCGTCGACGGCGTACCCCTCGACCGGCTCGGCCCCGACGACGGGAGCGCCGTGGGAGCGGTCGTGCTCACCCCCCGGGTGGCCGTGCACGACGGCGCCGATACGCTGCATCTGTCCGTCGAGGCCGACGGCCAGCCGGTCGCCGTCGCCCTCTGGCGCAACCTCGGCGGCTTCCCCCAGGACGCGCCCTACCGTTCGATCGGCGTCGAGCCGATGCTCGGCCGCGTCTTCGACCGTGCCGCGGCCGACGACGGGGACACCGCCGTCGTACCGCCGGCCGGTGAGGTCGCCTGGCGGCTCACCGTCACCGCGACCCGCCGACCCTGAACCCCCGTCACCAGAAGGGATGCCGGATGAACCTGCTCGCCGCGCTGCGCGCGCACCGGCTGCTCGCCATCGTCCGCGGCAGTGATCCGGACGCCGCGCTGAACACCGTGCTCACCCTCGCCGAGGAGGGCGTCACCCTCGTCGAGGTCTCCCTCTCCGGGCGCGACGCGCTCGACGTCATCGCGCGGGCCCGTGCCGCGCTCGGCCCCGACGCGACGCTCGGCGCGGGAACCGTGCTCAGCTCCGACGACGCCCGCGCCGCCCACAAGGCGGGCGCCGCGTTCCTCGTCACGCCGGCGGTCAGCGACGGCATCGCCACCGGGCGGGAACTCGGACTGCCCGTGCTCGCCGGTGTGATGACCCCCACCGACATCCTCCAGGCACAGCGGCTCGGTGCGGACGCCTTCAAGCTGTTCCCGGCGGGCAGCGCCGGGGGCCCCGGCTATCTCAAGGACCTGCGCGGCCCCTTCCCGGACCTGCCGTTCGTGCCCGTCGGGGGAGTGGACGCGATCGCGGCCGCCGACTACCTGCGTGAGGGAGCCACGGCCGTCGGCGTCGGATCGCCCCTGGTCGGCGACGCCGCCGCGGGCGGCGACCTCACCGCCCTGCGCGAGCGCGCCCGCGCGTTCCTGGACGTCGTACGCTCGGAGGTCCGCCCGTGACGACCCCCGTGGTCCTCGGGACCGACCGCCTGGAACTGGGCGAGGGCATCCGCTGGACGGACGGCCGCACCGTGCTGACCGACATCCTCAGCGGCCGGCTGCTCGCCCTGCCCGACGAGCCCGACGCACCCCTGGTCCCGATCACTCGAGTGCCCTGCCCCCTGGGCGCCGTGGCACCGGTGGAGGGGCGCCCCGGCCACTGGGTCGCGGCTGCGGGCACCGGCATCTGCCGTATCGACCCCGAGGGCCGCGTCGACTGGATCGCGCGCCCCGAGGACGACGCATCCGTGGCGATGCGCATGAACGACGGAGTCGCCGACCCGCACGGGCGTTTCTGGGCCGGCAGCATGGCGTACGAGGGCACCGCGGACGCGGGCTCCCTCTACCGCCTGGACCGCGACGGCAGCGTCACCCGTGTCCTGCGGGACGTCACGATCCCCAACGGCCCGGCCTTCAGCACCGACGGCACCCTCATGTACCTCGCCGACAGCGCCCGCGGCGTCATCCGCCGCTACCCGGTCGATCCGGTGAGCGGCGACCCGGGCGCTCCCGAAACCTTCGTCACCGTCGAGTCCGGCAGCCCCGACGGCATGACCACCGACGTCGAGGGCGGCCTGTGGACCGCCGTCTGGGGTACCGGGCAGGTCCACCGCTACCGCCCCGACGGCACCCTCGACCGCATCGTCGAACTGCCCGCGGGTCAGCCCGCGGGGGTATGCCTGGGCGGCCCCGACGGCCGTACGCTGCTGGTCACCAGTGCGCTCATCGGCCTGACCGATCCCGGACCCCTCGACGGCGCGGTGTTCGCGGTCCGGGTGGACGTCCCCGGCGTCCCGGCCGCCCCCTACCGCCCGGCGGTCCCCGCCGCCGCGCAGCCGACGGACCGCGCCGACACACACTAGGAAACCCATCATGAGCACCCACCGGCCACTGCGTCAGGGCCCCGTGGTCTGTGTCGGCGAGACCATGGCCGCCCTCGCCCCCGACCCGCTCGGGCCGTTGGACGGCGCCGACCTGCTCCGCGTCGACGTCGCGGGCGCCGAGTCGAACGTCGCCCTCTACCTCGCCGACCACGGCATCCCCGCCCGCTGGGTCTCCGCGGTCGGCGACGACCCCTTCGGCCGCCGCGTCCGTGCCCGGATCGCCGCGGGCGGCGTCGACGTGAGCGGCGTACGCGTCGACCCCGAACGACCCACCGGACTGCTGCTCAAGGACCCGGGCGCGCAGGGCACCCGGGTTCACTACCACCGCGCCGGATCGGCCGCTTCGGCCCTCACCCCCGATGTGCTCGACGACCCGGCGTTCGCGGACGCGGCGCTCGTGCACCTCAGCGGGATCACCCCCGCCCTGTCGTCCGGCTGCCGGGCCCTGGTCGAACGGGCGCTGCGTCCCGACCGCCCCTGGCCGGTCAGCTTCGACGTCAACCACCGCCCCGCCCTGTGGCACGGCCGCTCCGCAGCGGACGTGCTGCGTCCGCTCGCGGACCTCGCCGACATCGTGCTGGTGGGCCTCGACGAGGCCCAGGCTCTGTGGGGCGAGGGGATCGCCGACGCCGAGGACGTGCGCGACCTCCTGTCCGGCCCGCGCGTCCTCGTCGTGAAGGACGGGGACCGTGCCGCCACCGCCTTCGTCGGGGACGCCGTCCACAGCGTGCCCGCCCTGAAGGTGCGCGTCGCCGAACCGGTGGGCGCGGGCGACGCGTTCGCGGCCGGATTCCTCAGCGGACTGCTGCGGCGGCTGCCCGTGGACGGCGCGCTGCGTCTCGGTCATCTGACCGCGGCCTCGGCCCTGGGAGTGGCCGCCGACCACGGACCGCTGCCGGACCCGGCCCTCCTGTCGGCGCTCCTGGACGCCGACGAGGAGACCTGGCGGGCCGCCGTGATCGACTGACCCCGTTCGCAGGGGCCGGCGTTCGCACATGCCGGTTCGCCGCCGGGAACACCCCGCCGACGTCGCACCACACGGCGTTCCCCGGCCGACGAACGGCTCGTCTGCGCCCGGCGCGGGTGCAGTTCGCCCGCGCCGGGCGAGATCGTATCGGCCACCCGGACGTGCGGCCGCACCTCGGGAAGGCCGACGCCCGAGCGGGCGCCGCACCTGCGCAGCGACCCGGTGAGGTTTTTCACCGTCTCCGCGTGTCACACCACCCCGAGCCGCCCTGTCTAAAGGGTGTCGAACAACGAACAGAGGACAGCATGCGTGAGATTCTGATCGTCGGTGGCGGCTACGCGGGCTTCTACACCGCATGGCGCCTCGAGAAGAAGCTGCGTGCGGGTGAGGCGCGGGTCACTGTCGTCGACCCGCGCCCCTACATGACCTACCAGCCGTTCCTGCCCGAGGTGACCGCGGGCTCGGTCGAGGCACGCCATGCCGCCGTGTCATTGCGGCGGCACCTGCGCAGGACCCGGCTGATCGCGGGGAGTGTGACCGAGATCCGCAACGCGGACCGGACCGCCACCGTCCGCCCCGTCAACGGCCCCGACCAGCAACTGCGTTACGACACCCTGGTGGTCACCGCCGGCGCCGTGACCCGTACTTTCCCCATCCCCGGGCTGTCGCAGCAGGCGATCGGGCTGAAGCACGTGGAAGAGGCGGTGGCCATCCGCGACCGGCTGATGACCGCGTTCGACCAGGCCGCGACGCTGCCGCCCGGTGCGGAACGCCGGCGGCTGCTCACCGTCACCTTCGTGGGCGGTGGGTTCTCCGGTGTCGAGGGCTTCGGTGAGCTGCTGTCGCTGGCGACCGCGATGCTCAAGTCCTATCCGGAACTGGGCATGGACGACCTCTCCTTCCATCTGGTCGAGGCCCGGGGCCGCATCCTGCCCGAGGTGGGCGACGAGCCCGGTGCCTGGGTGGTGCGTTCCCTGGAGAGCCGTGGCGCCCATGTGCACCTGAAGACGCAACTGGTCTCCGCCGAGGACGGGCACGTCGTGCTCTCCGACGGAACGGAGTTCGACTCGGAACTGATCGTCTGGACCGCCGGCAACGCCTCGAACCCCGTTGTCCAGAACCACACGGACCTGCCGGTCGACGAGCGCGGTCTGCTCGTGGTCCGGGCCGATCTCCGAGTGGGCACCGTCAGTGATCCCGTACCTCAGGTGTGGGCGGCCGGGGACGACGCGGCCGTTCCCGACCTGGCGTCGAGCGTGCCCGGGGCGCACACGGTGCCGAATGCGCAGCACGCCGTGCGGCAGGGCAAGCGACTCGCCAAGAACATCGTGGCCGACCTGCGCGGGGGCAGGGTGCGGGACTACCGCCACAGCAGTCTGGGAGTGGTGGCGACGCTGGGTCTGGGACGGGGCATCTTCCAGTACAAGGGCCTGGTCATCAAGGGACTTCCCGCCTGGCTGATGCACCGGGGCTACCACGTCCTGGCCGTTCCCTCGTGGGAGCGCAAGGCCCGCGTCCTCGCCGTCTGGCTCACCGCGGCCGCGTTCGGCCGGGATCTCGTCTCGCTCGCCTCGGTGCAGCACCCGCGCGACGCGTTCGTCGCCAGGGGAATTCCGCAGCGCACCGGCGAGAACCGCGAGAGCGATCCCACCGCCGCCTGAGCACGCCGGGTATCCGGTCGCCTCGGAGCCGAGCGGTACCGCCTGTGTGCGGTGCCGGCATGAGCGTGCGCGGTTCGCCCCCGTGGTGAGCGGCGGCGAGCGGTCGGACCATGCCTGTGCCCGCCCGGTGGGGTCTGTGGAGTCACCCCGGGCGGGCCGAGGCGCACCGCTGTTGCCGCCCGGCGCGCCCTGGCGCCGTCCCGACCGCCCGGGACACGGCTGTCGACGGTGGGGTGCGGACGCCACCGACCTCGGACCCCGTGTCCTTCGCGCATCCCTGATCTTCCGCCTGCCCCGCTCCGGTACCACCGGGCAGGGGCTCCCCGTCCCCACTGGAGCACACCATGGACGCGAGTGAGGAGGCCGCACGCGGCCTGAGCGACATCGAGAACTTCCTGTACAGGGAGGCCCATCTGCAGGCGGCACAGCGGCGCGTGGCGGAATTCACCGCGCGGATGCCCGATCTGACCCGGGAGCAGACGGGCGACATCGAGCGGTGGTACGTCGAGGAGCAGACCTATGTGGCGCACATGGTGACCCGGCACATCGCCGACAGCATCACCGCGGCGGAAGCGCGCTACCGCACCCGCCTGATGCGCCGGCGCAGGGGAACGCTGGCCGCGACGACGCTGCTGACCGCGGTCATGATGGGCCTGTGCGTCGCAGTCGTCCTGGGCATGAGCGTCTGACCGGCTCCCGGGAGCCCGGCCGGCCGTGGACCGGTCTTCGGACCGGGGTGTGTGCCCGTGCGTACCGCCGGGTGCCTCCGCCCCGCGGGCTCATGCGTGCGATGGCGCCAGGTCCGCTTCGGCCCAGACGACCTTGCCGTCCGACACGGAACGGGTGCCCCATCTGCGGGACAGCTGGGCGATCAGGAAGAGTCCTCGGCCGTTCTCGTCGGTGGCCTGTGCGTGCCGCATGCGCGGGGCGGAGACATTGGTGTCGAACACCTCGCAGGTCAGGACCTGGTGCTGGATCAGACGCAGTCCGATCGGGCCCGTGCTGTGGCGCAGGGCGTTGGTGACCAGTTCGCTCACGATCAGGGTCGTGGGGTCCTCGAGGTTTTCCAGACCCCACTCGGTGAGCTGGTGGGCCGCCATGTGGCGGGCGCTGCGGACGGCGGTCTGGTCGCTCGGGAGCGTCCAGGAGGCGACCCGGTCCGGGTCGAGCGAGCGGGTCCGCACCAGGAGCAGCGTGATGTCGTCGGACGGTGCCTGACCCGGGCAGGTCTCCGTCGCGCGGGTGCAGAGTTCTTCCAGGGAGTGGCTCGGCCGTGTCAGCGCGGTGGCCAGCCGGTGCATCCCCATCTCGATGTCGTGGTCGCGCGACTCGATCAGGCCGTCGGTGTACAGAGCGAGCAGACTTCCCTCGGGGAGTTCCATCTCCACGGCTTCGTAGGGGATTCCCAGCCCGATGCCGAGCGGGGTTCCGCTGGGAAGGTCGGGGAAGACGACCCGGCCCTGCGGATCGACGATCGCCGGCGGCGGATGCCCGGCCCGCGCCATGCTGCACGTCCGGGTGACCGGGTCGTAGACGGCGTACAGACAGGTGGCGCCCTCGACCGTGAAGGTCTGGTCCGGGTCGTCGGCGTCCTCCTCGGCCAGCCGCTGGACCGTGTCGTCGAGGTGGGCGAGCAACTCGTCGGGGGGCAGTTCCATGTCGGCGAGCGTCTGCACCGCGGTCCGGAGCCGGCCCATGGTCGCGGCGGCGTTGATGCCGTGTCCGACCACGTCGCCGACGACGAGGGCGACCCGGGCGCCGGACAGCGGGATCACATCGAACCAGTCGCCGCCGACGCCGCTGTCGATGTCGGCGGGCAGATAGCGCGAGGCCGCCTCCACCGCCGTGCCGCCCCGCAACCGATGCGGCAGGAGGTTGCGTTGGAGCGCGAGCGCCGCGGTGTGTTCGCGTGTGAACTGGCGGGCGTTGTCCAACGACAGCGCGGCGCGGCCGACGAGTTCCTCGGCCAGGTGCAGATCGACCTCCTGGAAGGGCACCGGGTCCTTGGCACGGATGAACAACGCCATGCCCAGCAGGGCGCGCCGAGCCCGGATGGGCACGATCATCAGCGAGTGCATGCCGTGGTCCTGGATCATCTGGGCCCGGACCGGGTCCTCGTCGATCCAGGTGCCCGGAGCGGTGTTCAGTATCGGCTCCAGATGGGACTGCCCGGTGCGCACGACGTCGGCGAAGGGCGAGCCGGGCGGAACGGGGACGGGCTCCCCGCGCACCCATGGCGATTCGGGCACCCCGTGGTGGATCGAGGCGAGACCCGCGCGCCGGAAGGCGGGAAGGCGGCCGTCGACGGGGCCGCTGCGGGCCGGGGGCCCCTCGCCGAACGGGATCGACTGCTCGAGGTCGACGACGACGTAGTCGGCGAGCAGCGGCACGGCGAGTTCGGCCAGTTCCTGGCTGATCTGCATGACGTCGAGGGAGGCGCCGAGCCGCGTACTGGCCTCGGTCAGGACGGCGAGACGCTCCCGCGCCTGCCGGCTCTCGGTGACATCGATGCTGATGGTGCACACTCCCAGTGCCTCGCCGTGGGCTCCCTGGAGACAGAAGCACGAGGCGGCCATGGAGTGCTCCCGGCGTGGACTCGACGCCAGCCACATCCGGTACTCGTGGAGCCTGGTGGTGCCGCTCTCCAGTACCTGGCGCATCGCCGTCTCGAGTGCCTCCGCCTTGAAACCGGGCAGCGCCTCGGGGAATCGACGACCGAGCCGCCGTTCGGCGCAGATGCCGTCATGGCTCTCCATCGTGTCGTTCACCCAGACGCACCGCAGACGTGCGTCACGGACGACGATGCCGATCGGTGCCCGGGTGAGCTGCGACTCCCGCATCCTGCTCCCGGCTTCCGAGGAGTCCGGAGCGAACGTGCCGACGTCGGTCACGGACACGAGCCACTGGATCGTCCGGTCCCGCCCCCGCAGCATCGAGACCCGCAGGACGACGTTCAGCAGGTGGCCGTCCCGGTGGTGAACCGTGGTCGTGCCCGACCAGCCGTCGTGCGCGGCACACTGCTCGAGGAACGACGATGCCGTCGGCGCCTTCTCGGAGCACGGCAGCAGGAGCGCCGCGGACCGGCCCACCGCCTCGCAGGCGGAGTAGCCGAGCAGCCGCTCGGCGGCCTCCGTCCAGGCGACCACCGTCCCCGTCCTGTCGCACATGGCGACCGCCGACTCGGACGGCACGCGTGTGTTCTGCCGATTACTGATGGTTACCTGCTCGGTGTCGATCATCAAACTGCTGCCCTCAGGTATGTGGCGGAGCGGCGATATCGGCAATTCGTGCCCGATCTCCGTGCTCGGTGACGGAGTCGGATGGGGCACATATACGACCCGATTTGCGCCTATTGGCTCCCTGACCGAGCGGCGCCCGGGTCTGTGACAGACGTCGTCCGCCGCGCTCGATGCGGAGGCGTTCGGTCCATGCCGCCGGGGGCGCGGTCGGCGACCGGAGAAGGCGAGCTGCGGCTCCGGGCCGCCGGACTGATCCGGTTCACGGGCAGACGGAAGCCGGTCCTGCGGAGCATCCGCGGCTTCGGCGCCCGGGCGGACTCAGGAGGACCGAGCCGGACCAAGGTGCTGACGGTGATCGGTCACCGGTGACAAGGTTCTGTGGGGCGGACAGGCGATTGCCCGGCAGGACGGTCGGCAGCCGCCGACTCGTCCGGTGGTAGGGGGCACGCCGCTCCTGGACCCGGTTCCGCACGGTCCGGGAGTTCGGCGCCTGCGCCCTAGGGACGCTTGGCGCGGTAGAGTCCCCGTCCCGCCCGCTGGATGCGGGAGGTACCGACAAGGCGATCGAGGGTGCTGCGGACGGCGTTGATGCTTCCGCTGTCGGTGTCGCGGCCCAGCGCCGCGGCCACGTCACGGGCGCGCACGTCGGAGTCGCCGACGGTGGCGAAGTACTCCATGATCTGCTCGGTGAGCATGCCGTACTTCTTCTGCGCGTCCGTCTCGGCGCCGACGGAAACGGTGTGGTCCTCGTCCTTGCCGCTCTCGGTCCGCTGCGCCCGGGGGGCTGAAGTACCGCCGGCTACCCCCGACTTGGGAGAGGTCGCGCCCTTCTGCGGGACGGCGGGGATCGAAGCCGACCGGGCAACGGCGGCACCGCCGCCGGTGGAGGTCTTCGCGGCGGCTGGGTCGACCATCACGGCCTGCAGGGCGCCAAGAGCCCGCTGCACCGAGCCGAGATGCGCGACGACCGCGGCCAGTTCCCTTTCCAGCGCCTGCTTCTGGATCTGCAGGCGGGCCAGATCCTCCTGCAGGCTCTCGGCGGTGATCTCGATGTCGTGTGCCGCGCGGGTTACGGAGACCATGTGTTCCTCTCATCCTCAGCCCTTCCTGCCGCGCCTCGGCTCGCCTGCTGCGCCGCCCGGCCTGGACGCGGGAACGGGTCCACTCGACATCATATGCAGTGCGGCACTCGGATCGGAGAGGGATGAAGGGCCCACGGTTTCACAAAATACTCACCCGGCCCGGGATGCTGGGTGTGGTTCGGTATTCATCCGAACGTTGTCACACCCATGATTGCCACTGTTCTGCTGGCCTCGGAAGAGGCCGATGACGTGGAACGCGGCTGTCGCAGCGCATCGGAGATCGTCGCGATGCGTGCGTCGACGGTGTCGATCGCCTCCGGCAGCATGCGCAGGCGCCCTTCGAGCAGCGCGGCCTCGGCCGCCAGGGAGACACCGGTGGCAGCGGGATCGGAGTGCCCGTCGGGGAGATGCGGCGTCATACGGTCTTCCGGCCTGCGGACGGTGCCAAGCGACGGCTCGGCCCTGAAGCCCGCGCCACCGGGGAGGCGGAGGCCGTCGACACATGGACGCATCGGCGATCCCTGGCTCTTGAGCTCATACGTACCCCCTTCCTCACCGCGAGGGTTCGTGCGGGCGGCCGCACGAGTCGCGGTCCGCATCGACCGGACAGCCGGGGGAGCTGTGACAGACGACGTGGGAGTGACGTGGATGTCCTGCCGCCCGTCCGTCACGTCCGCGATCGCCTGCGGCCGAGGGGCGCCGGAGCGGTGCACCGGCTCTGCCCGCCGCGGTCACCCACCGTCCGCCACGGGGTCGGGCGCGGTGGTGAAGCGGGAGCGCGAATCGAGGAACGCGGCGATCTTCCGGGGGTTCCACACCCACATGACCTTGTGGACAACCTCCTTCGAGGCGGTCATCGTAAGGATGGTGTTCGGCACACCGTCGCGGTGGAGCAGCACCCCCGAGCGGCCGTTGACCTCGATCGCCACCGGCTCGGCACCGCGCCAGAAACTCCGAGTGGCCGTGGACAGGCCGGCCACACGTGCCCGGCCGCCGCGAACCGGTTTGCGTGCGGTACCCCGGATTCAGTTCCCCTCGGGCAGACTGACGGCGTCCGGGGCGAGAAGGGCTTCCAGGGCGGCGACGTCCCCCGACTGCGCCGCTGAGACGAAGGCGTCCAGGAGGCGTCGGTGCTCGGCCGTGTCCACGCTCTCCCGCTGTTCGGCCGTCAGATGCTTGCGGGCCCGACTCACTATCTTCCGCACGTTGACCACGCTGAGCTGAAGGATGGCGGCGATCTCGGGATAGGTGTAGTCGAACGCCTCGCGGAGTATGTACGCGGCGCGTTCGGTCGGGGTCAGCCTCTCCAGCACGAGCAGCAGAGCCAGTTCCAGCGCCTCCGCCCGCTGGGCGCCCACCTCCGGGTCCGAACTCGTGTCGATGGGCTCGGGCAGCCACGGCCCGATGTAGGTCTCCCGGCGCACACGTGCGGACTGCGCGACGTTGATGGCCAAGCGGGTCGTGGTGCTCGAAAGGAAGGCCACCGGGCTCACCACCGCCGACCGGTCCGTCCGCTGCCAGCGAAGCCAGACTTCCTGCACCACGTCCTCGGCCTCCACCACGCTGCCGAGCACCCGGTAGGCGATTCCGAACAGGCGCGGCCGGTGCTGCACGAAGACGGAGACGGCCTTCGAGAGGGTGCAGGAGCCGGGGGCCGGCTCCGGACGGGTGAGGCCACTCTCCCCGTTCTCTCTGTCGCAACCGTCGCAACCGCCGGAAGTCGGGATCACGCCGGGACCGCGTTCAGGCGGGCGGCAACGACATGCGTGCCTCGGACATTCGTGCCAGGGCCGATGTGCCGACGGGCGAAGGGTGTTGCCCGGCGCGTCACCGCGGCGCGTGGGCAGTGGGCACTGCGAGTCACGGCTGCTCCCATAGCAATGTGTTCCGGTGACCGGGAACCGTCCCGGCGGGGTGTAGGCGCCGGGGCGGAAGGCATCTCCGGCTGCTGTCGGTGGAGGCAGCCGTTGTGCGTGCACACCGTGTCTACGCAGATCACAGCTTGACCGTTTGATCGAGCATGTTTCTGAGCAAAGCTGCCCTCATACGAGTAGTAATGGGTGCAAATCCGCAACCGGAGCCGTGGAAACGTTCCCAACAGTGTCATTAGAACATTGGCATTTTCTCGGCCGGTGAGTGGGTGCGCCGGACGAGAGCCGGTCCCCTCCGTGACGACACCTTTACGTACGGTTCCAGGAGTGCAGCTTGTCGGGGTTGAGGACGATCCAGACCTGTGCGACCAGGTGATCGGCGATGTCGAAGGTGATGACGGCGGCGACCTGGTGGTCGTAGCGGGCGACGAGGCCGGTGCGGCCGTTGACGGAGTGGGTCGACAAGGTCGTGCGCGAGCGTCGCGCCAGGAGGGTCAGCAGGCTGTCGGCGACCTGCCGGCCGCCCCTGACCGGCCTGCTCGAGGCCCGGACCTTGCCCCCACCGTCGAAGGAGGCCGTGGCGTCCGGGGACAGCAGTGCCGCGAGCAGTTCGGCGTCCCGGCTCATACAGGCCTGGCGGATGGCGCGGACGAGGATGTCGTGCTCCTTGGGCGTCGTGGGCCGTGCACGCTGTATCCGGAGGTAGCGCCGCGCCCGGTCGGCGAGTTCGGCGCACTCCGACTCCGTGCGCCCCACGATGTCGGCGACCGTGTCGGGACTCATCCCGAAGACGTCGTTGAGCACGAACGCCGCTCGCGCGGTCGGCGGCAGGGAGTCCAGCGCGTCCAGTACGACCGAACCGACCTCCTCCGGCGGGGCCGGAGGAGGGTCGGTCGCCCGGGGCCCGTCAGGAGGGCACCCGGGGAATGCCCCGTCGTCCGCCCACTCGGGCAGGACGAGCCGGTTCAGACAGATCCCCCCGGCGGTCTTCGCGAGCCAGGACCTGGGGGCGGTGATCCCCTTGCGTGCCGCGTCCGACAGCAGGTACCAGCGACGATAGGTCTCGTCGACGACGCTCTCCGCCTCGCTGGGGCTCCCCAGCATCCAGTAGGCGACATCCAGCAGATGCCGACGCTCCTCGAGCAGCTCCGCGATCGGCGCGATGTCAGCGTGGTCCATACGGCATCCCCCTTGCAGGCTTCACTCGACGCAGTCGGACGTGTCCACCCCGTCGACGGTCGGCAAGGCATCAGTGACACGGGCGTTGCGGTGCTGCGCCGCCCGTGCACGCCCAGGTGTCCTGGACGGGGTCGCAGCCGCGGACGGCCGAGTCCCCCGCACGACACCACCTCCCGAATTCATTCCGCTCGAACTGTTAGACCGGGTACGCGCGGCGCTTGTGACATGGGTCTTTGCAGCACGATCACAGGTAATGCGGGCACCGGCCCTGTTGTTCGGCCGCCGGCCCCGCGGTGCCGTCGCGGAGCGCACAGGACTTCACGGCGTGCTCGCTGCAACTCCACCGCGTGTCACACATGTGACGGTCGCCCGGTCTCCTATGGCGGCCCCAGGCACCGTTTCGCAGAGATGAGTCAACCCATGATCAAGATCGGAACCCGTCGCCCGACGACGCTCCCGGAAGGTTCCCGTTCCGGTGGCCGCTGAACGAGGTGACTACGCCGCGTACTGGCGCGAACGCGCGGCCTGCCTGCGTGAGGACCCCGATCTGTTCTTCCCCGTGGGAAACGGCGGCCTGACGCCTGCCCGCATCGACGAGGCCAAGGCCGTGTGCGGTCGCTGCCCTGTTGTGGAGCAGTGCCTCGAACTGGCCCTGAAGTCGGGGCAGGCGGACGGCGTCTGGGGCGGGACCACGGAGAGCGAACGCCGCTCGATGAGCCGGCGTGCCGCACGCCCGGGCAGCGACGCGGTCACCCCAGCGGCATGAAGGACCACACGACGCCACCGTGCCGGCGGGACGAGACGGTGCCCGCACCCGCAGTTCCGAGGAGGAGCCGTGGCCGAGACCGGCCCGGCAGACATCACCGGGGGCACGAGCGCTCCGGAAGTCGCCCTCGGGTCCGAAAACGATGACGGCCGATTCAATGAAGGAGATCCGTGCCGAGGAATTTCCGCGCTGAAAATCGACGGGATCGAACGCATTCTTTCTGGACGATCTATGAATGGTGGCCGGATCATGGGTGACACGAGTCGGGGAAGTGAAGGCGAAGTGCGCCGGGGTGACAGGGGCGAAAGGGTTGCCGAATGGGCGGACAGCCGCCTCGGGGTGTACGGCGCGGTCAGAGCGAGGGCGCGCAGAGCCTTCCCCGACCACTGGTCGTTCCTGCTGGGGGAGATCTGTCTCTACAGCTTCGTCGTCATCGTCGTCACGGGCGTGTATCTGACCCTCTATTTCCATCCCTCGATGAATCAGGTGCAGTACCACGGAAGTTATGTGCCGCTGCAGGGTCAGATGGTCTCGGAGGCGTTCGATTCGACCATGCACATATCCTTCGACGTCCGCGGCGGACTGCTGATCCGGCAGGCTCATCACTGGGCGGCGCTGGTATTCGTCGCCGCACTGCTGACCCACATGATGCGGGTGTTCTTCACCGGTGCCTTCCGCAAGCCCCGTGAACTCAACTGGGTCCTCGGATTCCTGCTGCTCGTCCTCGCGATGTTCGGCGGACTGACGGGATACGACCTTCCGGACGACCTTCTCTCCGGGACCGGACTCGCCGTCGTGAACGGAACGATCCTGTCCGTCCCGATCGTCGGGACCTACCTCTCGATGTACCTCTTCGGGGGCGAGTTCCCGGGGAACGATCTGGTGGCGCGATTCAACACGATCCACGTACTGCTCATCCCGGCCCTCATGGTCGGCCTGCTCGCCGCCCATCTGATCCTGGCCCTCCGCCACAGGCACACGCAGTATCCGGGTCCGGGACGCACCGAGAGGAATGTCGTCGGCCTGCCGCTCAAGGTGTACGCCGTGAAGTCCGCGGGTTACTTCTTCCTGGTCACGGGCTGCATCCTCGTGATGGCCGCGGTCGCGCAGATCAACCCCGTCTGGCTGTACGGCCCCTACCGGGCCGACCAGGTCTCGGCGGGCTCCCAGCCGGACTGGTACATGGGTGTGGCGGACGGACTGCTGCGGGTCATGCCCGGCTGGGAAGTCGCCTTCCGGGGGCACACCCTGGCACTGGACAACCTGATGCCGCTGCTGGTGGGCGTCGGTCTCTTCCTCGCCCTTGGTCTGTACCCGTTCCTCGAGGCCTGGGTGACCGACGACGACCGCGACCACCACATCCTCGACCGGCCCCGCAACCGTCCGGTGCGAACAGCGCTCGGTGTCGCCTGGATCAGTTTCTACCTGGTGGCCCTGATCGGTGCGGCGAACGACATCATCGCCACACACTTCGAGGTCTCGGTCGAATCGGTGACGTGGGCGGTCCGCATCGGCCCCTTCGTCGTGCCCGGCACGGCCTTCGCGATCACGAAACGCGTGGCGCTCGGCCTCCAGCGCGAGGACCGCGACCAGGTGCTGCACGGTCGTGAGACGGGCATCATCAAGCGCTTGCCGGACGGTGAGTTCATCGAGGTGCACGCACCGCTCGGCCCGGAACGGCTGCACGTCCTCACACAGCACGAGCAGTACCGCCCGATCGGGCCCGGCCCTTCGGACGGCGCGGGCGGTCCGAGGTCCGGACGCGGCGTCGCCCGACGCCTGCGTGCCAGGCTCAGCCGGGACTTCTACGGCGGGGACGCGCAGATCGCCAAGCCCACCGAGGCGGAGTACAAGGAGATCACCGGCGGGCATTGACGCGGCTCCGAGAGCACTGCGGCGCCGCGCCGTGCTCTCGGCACGGCCGCCGTGTGATGGGGACATGGTGTCTCCTGCGCCGCTTCCCATGGTTGTCACACCTTCCAGCGATGCACGGTCATAAGGGTGAAAGCACACAAAAGGCATACCGAATCGAGGAGTTGAGTTGGCCAAGCCCGTGCTCGAGCCTGCGGCGCAGGAACTCGCGGACGCGACGGCCAACCCGCCCCACCTGTACGAGCTCGGTCCGGAGGGGGCTCGCAAGGTCCTGGACGACCTGCAGGCGGCACCGGTGGAGAAGCCGGAGGCGGAGGAGAAGTGGATCACGGTGTCCGCCGCGGTGGGCGATGTGCCGGTACGCATCGTCAAGCCCGTGGGCGGCAAGGACATGCTGCCGGTCGTCCTCTACATGCACGGCGGGGGCTGGGTGATCGGCAACTCCGGCACGCATGACCGTCCGGTGCGGGAGCTGGCCGTCGGGGTGAACGCCGCCGTCGTGTTCGTCGAGTACGACCGTTCACCGGAGGCCAAGTACCCCGTCGCCATCGAGCAGGCATACGCGACTGCGCGATGGATCACCACCAACGGCGGCGAGGAAGGCCTGGACGCCTCCCGCCTGGCCGTCGCCGGCGACTCCGTCGGGGGCAACATGACCGCGGCACTGACCCACATGGCCAAGCAGCGCGGTGATGTGACCTTCCTTCACCAGTCGTTGTACTACCCCGTCACCGACGCCGCCCAGGACACCGCGAGCTACCGGGAGTTCGCGGACGGCCCCTACCTCACGGCCAAGGCCATGGCCTGGTTCTGGGACTGCTACACCACCGACCCCGGCCAACGGGCGGAGATCACCGCCTCGCCGCTGCGGGCGACCCCGGAGGACCTGGCGGGGCTGCCGCCCGCGCTTGTCATCGTCGACGACAACGACGTGCTGCGGGACGAGGGTGAGGCGTATGCCCGCAAGCTCATCCGCGCCGGCGTTCCCACCACGAGCGTCCGTGTCAACGGCACCCTGCACGACTTCATGATGCTCAACCCCCTCAGGTCCACGAAGGCGGCGACCGGGGTCGAGCAGGCCGTCCGCGCCCTGCGCACCGCTCTGGCCGACGACTGAGGCCCCACGCGTCTCGGTCCCGGCACGTGAACCACCCGCTGCCGAAGCCGTCCCACCCTTCGGCGGCGGGTGGTTGCGCCCCGCCGACTTCGCCCGTCTCCGCAAGACGTGCCAGAGCGTCCTGTCGTACTCGCCGTCTCCCGCCTGTGCGGACACGGCCGACACCCCTGTCCCGAGAGGACTCCTGATGAATCTTCGTTCGCTCTGCGGACGTCTCCGCGGGCCGCTGTCGATCATGGCCACCACAACGGTCGCCGCGGCGCTCCTGGCCGCGTCGATCGGTCCGGCGAGCGCCGGCAGGCCCTCGGCGCCGCCGCAGCGCAAGCCGACGGTGGTACTCGTCCACGGTGCGTTCGCCGACTCCACCAGTTGGAACGGTGTCGTCGAGAAGCTGCGGCGCGAGGGATATCCGGTGGTGGCCGCGGCCAACCCGCTGCGCGGGCTCAGCAGCGACGCCGCCTACCTCAAGCACCTCCTGGCGAGCATCGACGGCCCGGTCGTACTCGCCGGGCATTCCTACGGCGGACCGGTCATCACCGATGCCGCCCACGGCGCCGGCAACGTCAAGGCGCTCGTCTACGTGGCCGCGTTCATTCCCGACAAGGGGGAGAGTACGCCGTCCCTCTCGGAGAAGTTCCCGGGCAGCACCCCGGGCAGCGCTCTGCGTCCGGTTCCCGTCGCCCTGCCCGACGGGTCCGAGGAAACCGACTACTACATCGACCAGGCCGGGTTCCACCGCCAGTTCGCCGCGGACGTCCCGAGGAACACCGCCGACCTCATGGCGGTCACCCAGCGTCCGGTGACGGCGTCCGCGCTGGCGGAGGGCGCCTCCGAGCCCGCCCGGCAGACCGTTCCGTCCTGGGCGTTGGTGGCCACCGAGGATCTCGACATCCCCGTGCGGACGCAGATCTTCATGGCCGAACGGGCCGGGTCGCACATCACGGAAGTACGGGCCTCCCACGCCGTGAGCGTCTCCCACCCCGACGCCGTCGCCGACATCATCGAGAAGGCGGCGCGGACGGTCGGCTGACCGGCGGATGCGCAGGGCGGGGCGGCAGGGTGCCGCCCCGCCCGACCGGGAGGGAAGACGGCTGCGCACCGAACGGAGGGCCGGCCGACCGTACACCTGCGCCGGTCAAGGCCGGGAGGGCGGCACAGCGGAGGTCAGGCTGCGGCGGCCGATCGCATCACACACGATCCGCTGGACCTCGACGCGGTCGGCCACGGCCCGGAATCCGCCACGAGCCACCCGTTGGGGATCACCGAGGGCACGCCGGACTGCCAGCTGCACCGCCTGATGCGTGCCGACGGCCTCAGCGACGACGTAGTAGAGCCACAAGGGCCGGCCGTCGGCGTGGAACTGCAACCCCACCAACCACGTGTCGCGCCCCGTGACACGGGGGCCACGAAGCACACGCGCACTGTCCGAGGGATCACGTTCGGTGCCGACGGACGAGCCGGCCTCCGGAGCCGTCCCGGCGGCCCTTACGGCGACAGCGGATGAGCCCTGCACGAAATGCCTGTCTTCCTGGAGCAACATGGTGCTTCATCTCCATTCCGCCTCGGGCCATCACGTCGGTGACGCGGCCGGCCGTCCAGATGCGTTGGGCTGGAGCGGTTCCTCCTTATGCACACTTGACTGAATGGCACCCCGTTCTGTGACATGGCACACCCTCGACGGCAGGACACGGACGCCACGGGGGCGGCTCGCGGTTCAGGCGGATTCCGCCCGGCGCACCTGTACGGCGCAGACTGCGAGGGTCAGCCGCACTTCGTCGCCGGTCGGCGAACCGCCGGTCGCCGGGGCCGGGCCCGCGCCGAGTCCCCGGTCGGAACCGTGCACGACGGTCGTGCCCACGAAGCCGACGCGGTCCTCGCCGTGGACGTCCCGGCTCGCCCGGCCGCGCTCGATGTCGATGTGGACGGGCAGTTCCAGGCCCTTGATCTGGAGGCGTCCCGCCACGCGGTACCGCTCGTCGCCCGCGTCACGGATCCCGGTGGAACGGAAAGTCATGAGCGGGAACGTCGCCGAGTCGAGACAGTCCGGGCCGGTGCTGTGCGTGTCCTGTTCCGGTGAGCCCGTGTCGAGGCTGCCGGTCTGGACACTGAGGTGGATCTCCGACCGGGTGGGACGGGACCCGTCCAGCTTCAGGATCCCCTCGAAGGCGGTGAACCTCCCGTGCACGCAAGCGATTGCGGCGTGCCGGACGGAGAACCCGATCGTGCTGCGGACCGGGTCGATGATGTAGATGCCGGTCGGACCTTCAGCACGGCCGGTGGGGAGAACAGTGACTTCCCTGCGACGGAACATGATGAGCGGGTTCTTTCGTGGGCGCTGTCGGATGTGCCACGCATGGCGTCACGCGGCGTGGGCGCGGCCGGAGCGAGGAATGCCGCCAAGTGCCGCCAGCTGTGCGTGCCGACGCCGCGAGATGTGAGGCGGGAACGGCAACGGCCCGCCGGGCTCGGAAGGCCGAGCGGTGTTCGCCCGACGGAGGTGCCCCGAGGCGGGCGTGACGGGGTGGCCCCTGCCGAGGGCAGGGGCCACCGGGCTTCCTGCTGCCGTCGTACGGTCCGGAAGGGTGTCGCTGATCAAAACGGCTGTACCGCCGGTCGAGAGGTGTCCCGTGGGACCGGAAGTGCCTACCGGGCTATTCCGCGAGCTTTCCGTCCGTCGAGACCTCTTCCATAAGGGTGGTGATCTCTTCCGGGATGGGGGGAATGCTTTCGCGGGTGACGCCGGTCGTGGGGGACCACACGAGATTGACCTGCAGAGCGGGGTCCATGTCGGGGTGGTCGCTGCGGTTGTGGCAGCCGCGGGTCTCGCGACGCTCGAGGGCCGCCTCCAGGGTGGCCCGAGCCGCCAGGGCGGCGGACTTGAGGTCGAAGGCGTGGGCGAGGTCCTGGTAGCCGGCGATGTCCGGGTGGACACCGACGTCCTCCATCCTCTTCTCGATCGTGGCGAGCTCGTCCAGCCCGGTGCGCAGACCCTGTTCGTCGCGTACGACACCGGCGTGCTCGGTCATGGTGTTGCGTATCGCGCGCTGCAGGGCGCGGACGTTCTCCCGCCCGTCGGCGGCGAGGAGGTCGTCGATCTCCGCGCGGGCCTCCGCCACCGCCGTGGCCGACCGCGGCTGGGCGGTCAGGGACTGCGAGTAGGCGGCGGCCGCCCGGCCGGTGAGGCGGCCGAAGACAAGCAGTTCGATGAGGCTGTTGCCGCCGAGCCGGTTGGCGCCGTGCAGGCCGCTCGAGGCCTCACCGATGGCGTAGAGGCCGCGTACGTTGGTGCTGTGGTCCTCGGGGCGCACCCAGACGCCGCCCATGGAGTAGTGCGCGGTGGGGGCGATCTCGATCGGATCGCGGGTGATGTCCAGCATCTGCAGGTCCAGCAGGGTCTGGTAGACCCGGGGGAGCCGGTTCATGATCGTCTGCCGGGGCAGGTGGGAGACGTCGAGCCATACGCCGCCCTTGTCGGTGCCGCGGCCCTCCTTGATCTCGGTGTAGGAGGCCAGGGCCACGCGGTCGCGGGTGGACAGTTCCATGCGGGCGGGGTCGTAGCGCGTCATGAAGCGTTCCCCGAGGGCGTTGCGCAGAATGCCGCCCTCGCCGCGGGCGGCCTCGCTCACCAGGGTGCCGGCCGCGTTCTCCGGCTCGATGATCCCGGACGGGTGGAACTGGACGAGTTCGGGGTCGCGCAGGCGGGCGCCGGCCTCCACGGCCAGACGGAAGGAGTCGCCGGTGTTCTCGTCGCGGCGCGAGGAGGTGCGTCGCCAGATCCGGGTGTGGCCGCCCGCGGCGAGAACGACCGCGTCGGCATGGATCAGGTATCGGGTTCCGTGGGTGAGATCGAAGCCGTACGCACCGAACACGGCTCCGTCGTGCACCAGAAGCCGGGTGATGTAGACACCGTCGAGTACGGGGATGTCCAGCTGCTGCGCGCGCCCGATGAGGGTGCGCTGGATCTCCAGGCCCGTGTAGTCGCCGGCGAAGGCGGTGCGCCGGAACTTGTGCGCGCCGAAGAAGCGCTGGGAGATCCGGCCGTCGGGCTCCCTGGCGAAGTTCATGCCGTAGCGTTCCAGGTCGTCGATGCCCCGCGCGGCGCCCTGTGTGACGATCTGCACGGTGCGGGGGTCGGCCAGCAGGTAGCTCTCCTTCAGGGTGTCGGCCGCGTGCTGCTGCCAGCTGTCCTCGGGGTCCATGGTGGCCAGCGCCGCGTTGATCCCCCCTGCCGCCAGGGCCGTGTGGGCGTCGTCCTTGGGGCGCTTGCCGACGGCGAGGACGTCGACACCGGCCTCGGCCAGCTCGATCGCCGCGCGCAACCCGGCACCCCCGGTGCCGATCACCAGCACCATGGTGGAAAGACGTCGTTCGGTGATTGCCACGGTCCGCTCCGATCGTTGTGGTTGTCACTGACTAGGACAAAGCTGTCCCGGCATCTGTGACACCTTGTGTCGGCGACAGGCCCGTGACGTGCTGCCGCGGCTCTCGGGCGGGGGGCGGGAAACGGTGCGTGTCCCCTTCGCTTCCGTCCGTGCCGGGTCCTCCCGGCTGGACACGCTCCAGGGGAGAGGCCAGGAGTGTCACAACATGACCTACGTCCTCGCACAGCCTGTGTCGACGTCCAGGACAGAACCTGCCTCGTCGAATGCCCGGTGGACCGCATCCACGAGGGCAACCGGACGCTTTGCGGCAGCCCCTCCGTGACGCACCGCACATCTCAACGGGCGGTGCGGGCAGGCTCATTGCGGCTGTGGCCGGCTGCGGACGGTCCCCGGCCTCGCCGCGACCGTGGGCACGGTGACGACTCGGGCCTCACGGGTCAGCAGACGTTGCACAGGACAGCGAGCCGCCACGGCCAGCAGCTGCTGGATCTGGAGGGCGTCCAGTTCGCCGGTCAGACGGATGTGCCTGACGATCTGCCCCTGTGGATCGAACTGTGCCGTCACATCAACACGGTCGAGCAGCCAGCCGTGCCGGTCGGCGGCCGCGCGGACGGCCGTGGAGGTGCACGATCCCAGCGCGGCGAGGAGCAGTTCCACGGGCGTGGGATCCGTGTCCTCGCCGGCCGGGTCGTGCGCGCCCGCGGTCAGCGTATGAGAACCGATCTCGATGGAGCCGGCGAGCGGCCGGCCTTCACTCACTGACACGAGGCGTGCGTTCATCGATCTTCCTCTCGGGCGGCCACACCACTGTGCGGCTCGTGATCAACTGGGGCGGTGAGGTGTGACGGGATGCGTGGTGCTCGTCCCGTCTCCGCTAAGACAGCGAGGATCTTCCGGATGTGACAGGGAAGCTGTCACACGGCGAAGCGCTGACCGGTCGTACGGAGCCATGCGCGACGGACCCCGGATCATCCGCATCCGGCCCGAGGACATCGAGTGTCGCCGCCGTGCACCGCGGGTGATCCCCGCCCGCCCTGCGGGGCCCGTACCAGAGTGCCGCTCGACCCGCCCGTGACGCTGTGTACAGGGTCGGAGCAGACGGTGACGATGCGCCGCGCAGGGGCGACGGCGGTGGGAAGGGGCGCCTCAGCCCTTCAGCGAGGCGACATAGGGAGCGAGCTTCGACGGACTCAGCACCCACATGAGGCGTTCGATGCCTCGTTCCGAGGCGTCGAGGGACAGCAGGGCCACCGCCTCGCCGTCGTCCATGACCAGGGCGGCCGGCCGGCCGTTGGCCTCGACCCAGCGAATCTCCCGCTGAGGCCAGAAACGCGGGGCGAAGGCGACGAGGTACTTGGACACGTGCGGACGCCCGACGACCGGAATCCTGCTCGCGCCGCGCATCCCTCCACCGTCGGAGTAGCTGATCACATCCGCGGTGAGCAGCTGCTCGAGGGCCGACAGATCACCCGTCTGCGCAGCGCTGAGGAACACCTCCAGCAGCCGCCGGTGTGCGGTGGAGCTGACGGGCTCCTTGCGTTCCGCCGACAGATGCTTCCGGGCGCGGCTCACCAACTGGCGCGTGTTGGCCTCGCTCGTCTCCAGCATGTCCGCGATCTGCTTGTACGGGTAGTTGAAGGCTTCCCTGAGCACGTAGGCGGCGCGCTCCACGGGGTTCAGCTTCTCCAGCAGGTGGAGAACCGCGAGGTCGAGTGCCTCGGCCCGTTCGGCGCCCAACTGCGGATCCATGCTGGTGTCGACCGGCTCCGGAAGCCACGGCCCGACGTACGATTCGCGCCGCGTCCTTGCGGACTGGGCGGAGTTGAGCGCCAGACGCGTGGTGATCGTGGACAGGAAGGCCGCCGGCTCGTGGACGTCGGAGCGGTCCGCTTTCTGCCACCGCACCCACGCCTCCTGGACGATGTCCTCGGCTTCCACCACACTGCCGAGCACGCGGTACGCGATACCGAAGAGCCGGGGACGCGCTGCCATGAAATCCTTCGTCGCCTGTTCGAGGGTGCCTGCATCATCACCGGCGCGCATACGTCTCCTCCAGCTGTGCAGCACCATGTTACAAGCCGTCACAGCGGCACGCGCGGCGTCCCCACGGGTGCCCCCGCCAGGGCCGTAGCGGCAGGAGGAGGCGGCGGACAGCCCACTGTCTCCGCACGACAGTGTGGTCCGCTTCAACGATCGACCGCCCTCCCCGGCGAGGCCGGGCGGCCGGCGTCGACGGTACCGGCGACGCCCGGGTACGACCGTCGGTCTTCGGTGCGGACAGAACCGCGGGCCGCGCCGAATGCGGTGCGGCCCGCGGGTTAAGCGGTGCCGTCAGGGCTGGTCGGTTGAGCAGATCGCCGGCGGACTCCGCCGCCTCCGGCAGGTCGGCACGGTGTTCACCCCCGCCAGCCGTAGCGCTCGCGTGCCTCGACCACCGTCCGCGGGTCGACGGCGCCGGCCCGGGCCGACCGGTCCAGCGCCGCGACGACGATCGACTCGGCGTCCACGCGGAAATAGCGGCGCACGGCATCGCGGGTGTCGGAGAGGCCGAAACCGTCCGTTCCCAGTGACGAGTAGTCCTGCTCGACCCACTGGCTGATCTGATCGGGTACCTGCCGCATCCAGTCGCTGACCGCCAGTACGGGCCCTGGCGCGCCGGACAGCGCCGCCGTCACATACGGGGTGCGCTCCTCACCGCGCAGCCGTGCCCGGTCGGCCTCCAGCGCGTCCCGGCGCAGTTCGGTCCAGGAGGTCACGGACCAGACGTCCGCCCGGACTCCCCACTGGGACCCGAGCAACTCCTGGGCCTTGAGCGCCCAGTGGATGGCCGTGCCCGAGGCGAGCAACTGGATCCGAGGCCCCGGGCCCTGGCGCTCGGCCTCCTTGAACCGGTAGATGCCCCGCAGGACGCCCTCCTCGATCGAGGGCCCGGTGGGCATGGCCGGCTGCCGCTTGGGCTCGTTGTAGACCGTCAGGTAGTAGAAGATGTCCTCGGGCCGATCGCCGTACATCCGGCGCAGCCCCTCCTTGACGATCACCGCGATCTCGTAGGCGAAGGCCGGGTCGTAGCTCACGGCGGCGGGGTTCGTGGACGCCAGCAGGTGCGAGTGTCCGTCGGCGTGCTGGAGTCCCTCGCCGGTCATCGTGGTGCGGCCGGCCGTGGCCCCGATCGCGAACCCGCGGCCCATCTGGTCGGCCAGGGCCCAGAACTGATCCCCCGTCCGCTGGAACCCGAACATGGCGTAGAAGATGTAGAACGGGATCATGGGTTCGCCGTGTGTGGCGTACGACGTCGCCGCGGCCGTGAACTCGGCCAGTGACCCGGCTTCGGTGATGCCTTCGTCGATGAGCTGGCCGTCCTCGGCCTCTCTGTAGTGCAGCAGCTGATCGGCGTCGACAGGCTCGTAGGTCTGGCCTCCGGGGGAGTAGATCCCGGCCGTCGGGAACAGGGACTCCATACCGAAGGTACGTGCTTCGTCGGGGACGATGGGCACCCAGCGCCGCCCCGTTCCCTCGACGCGCATCAGGTCCTTGACCAGCCGGACGAGCGCCATGGTGGTGGCCACCTCCTGCTTGCCGAAGCCCTTGTGCAGGGCCTCGAAGGGGCCGGACGGCGGTTGCTGGAGCGGTTTGGCCACCACCTTGCGTATCGGGGCCGGACCACCCAGGGCGGAGCGGCGGTCGCGGAGGTACTGCACCTCCTCCGAGTTCTCACCGGGGTGCCAGAACGGCACGAGATCACCGGCGAGCGCACTGTCCGGGATGGGCAGGTCCAGTGTGTCGCGCATCCGGCGGAACTGGGCCGTCGTCAGCTTCTTCATCTGGTGGTTGGCGTTGCGGGACTCGAAGTCCGAACCCAGCGTGTGCCCCTTCACCGTCTGGGCGAGGACGACGGTCGGCGCACCCTTGTGCTCGACGGCGGCCCGGTAGGCGGCGTAGACCTTGAGCGGTTCGTGACCGCCGCGGGAGTTCTCGAACAGATCGGTGAGCTGGGCGTCGCTCAGCCCCGCGGCGATCCCGGACAGGGCGTCGCCGGTGAAGAAGTGCTTCCGTATGTAGGCGGCGTCCCGTGCCGCGTAGGTCTGGAGCTGGGCGTCGGGCACCTCACCGAGACGGCGGACGAGCGATCCGTCGGTGTCCTGCCGCAGTACTCCGTCCCACGCCTCGCCCCACAGAGTCTTCACCACATGCCAGCCCGCACCCCGGAACCGGGCCTCGAGCTCCTGCACGATCTTGGAGTTCGACCGGACGGGACCGTCCAGCCGCTGGAGGTTGCAGTTGACGACGAAGGTGAGGTTGTCGAGGCCCTCGCGTGCCGCGAGTTGGAGCGCGGCCGTCGACTCGGGCTCGTCCGCCTCGCCGTCACCGAGGAAGGCCCACACATGCGAACCGGAGGTGTCCTTGATGCCCCTGCTGTGCAGGTAGCGGTTGAACCGGGCCTGGTAGACGGCGGCGAGCGGGCCCAGCCCCATGGACACGGTGGGGAACTCCCACAGCCACGGCAGGCGGCGCGGATGCGGGTACGACGGCAGACCGTGACCGCCGGCCTCGCGCCGGAAGCCGTCCAACCGGTCCTCGTGCAGCCGTCCCTCCAGGAACACCCGCGCATAGATGCCGGGCGAGGCGTGGCCCTGCAGGAACAGCTGATCCCCTGAACCGTCCTGGTCCTTGCCGCGGAAGAAGTGGTTGAACCCGATCTCGTAGAGCCAGGCCGCCGACGCGTAGGTCGAGATGTGACCGCCCAGACCCAGCCGGGAGCCGCGGGTGACCATGGCGGCCGCGTTCCACCGGTTCAGCGCGGTGATACGGGACTCCATCCCGATGTCGCCGGGAAAGACCGGCTGGGACGAGGCGGGGATGGTGTTGATGTAGTCGGAGGACAGAAGCCCGGGCAGCGTCACCCCGGATGCGGCGGCGTACTCGTGCACACGCCGCAGCAGATACACGGCGCGCTCGTGCCCCGCATGCCTCATGACGGCGTCGAGTGAGGCCCGCCATTCCTCCGTCTCCTCGGCATCACGGTCGGGCAGCTGGTCGAGTTCACTCGTCGCGGAGGAATCTGTGGGCCGAGCCGGAACACTCATTGCTGTCTTCCTGTCGAAGTGTGGAGGGGCGGACGGTGGGCACGGCCGTCCCCGCGGTCGGCACGAAGGACGGCGGATGCGGGAGGCCGCCCCGCATCCGCGCGCCGCGGTGCCCGCGCGGACCGCTGAGCCGGCGCTCGTCGGCTCCGGCGCCTGCGCCCGGGTCTTGGTGAGGGCGGATCCGGCCGCGCGCACTGAATAGGACAGACCGCACGTCCTTGTTGTGACACCGAGCGCGGTCGCCCCACGCCCCGGCCGGGACGCAGGAGGCCGTGACCGCCGGACGTAGACACGACGGGGAAGGTCCGATCGGTCTCGAACGTACGGACGGCGTCACCGCCGAGCGGGGGATCTTGGCGGCTCGGCCTCACCGCCTGCCCGTGAACGGACATGCATAGGTGCAGGGAAACAACATGGAGGTGCAACACGGTGTCAAGCAACGACTCGACGGGTGCGGCGGGCGCCAGGCCGCGATCCGAAGTGTGGAAGACGGCGGTGACGACGCTGCAGGACGTGAAGCCGCCCTTCATCCCCGAGAACGCCTCGGGCATGACCATCCTGGTCGAATGGCCTCCTGGTGACCCGGGCACCCCCGCGCACCGCCACTCGGGGCCGGCCTTCGGATACGTGCTCGAAGGCGAGATGCGCTTCGAGCTGGAAGGTGAGCCGGAACGTGTGGTCGGGACCGGTGAGACCTTCTGGGAACCGGGCGGCGACGTCATCCACTACCAGGACGGCAATGCCCGAACGGACGCGCGATGCCGGTTCGTCGTGACCATGCTGTGTGCGCCGGGCCAGCCGATGCTGACGGTGGTCGACGAGGAGGAACTGGCACAGCGCGCCCATCTGCGGGCGCCCCGGTCCGCACACTGATCTGCGCTGCTCCGCCCGGGCAGGCGGCCCGCGACCGACACGGCCCGGCTCGGTGGCAGGGCACACCCGCGCCCTGCCACGGAGCCGGGGGACATCGGCGTGTCGACCCGCCGGTCACTCGACGAAGTACGAGTCGTGCTCGGCGAAGAACCTGGCGCGCTCCTCGTCCGTGGCATGAGCCATCTCCGCGAGCCCTTCGAAGTACTTCTCACGCGGCGCCCCCGGCGTGAAGAGGAGAAGCATGTCCGCAGGGGCGTCGGAGTCGTTTCGGAAAGCATGCAGCCCGCCCTGCGGTACATGCAGGAAGTCGCCCTGCAGCGCGTCGACCCACTCGGCGCCGTTGAACAGCCGCACGGTGCCGTCGAGGATGAAAAAGGACTCCGAGATCGTCCGGTGGAAGTGGGTCTTGGGGCCACCCGACCTCGCACTCATCTCGACCCGATACAGTCCGAACTCACCTCGCGTGGTGGTCGTGGTCGCGAGGTAGTGAATGGCGTCCTTGCCGGCGGTTCCGACATTCGGCGGAGTACTCACCGGTCGGAAATTCGCGTTGATCTCGCCGTCATCTCCCGTGTACCACACCCGCTCGGGGTACGACATGCACATCATCCCTTCCCTGTCTCGGTGCGCCGCGACGCGCTGACGGGACCGGCGCGGACCACTGCCGCGGCCGCCGTGGGCAGGCCACCCCAGGGCCTGCCCACGACGTGTCCCCACAAGGGAGACCGGACGGCCCGCACATGTGTGACACGTCGACGACCACGAACCCGGCCACGGCGGGTCGCTGCGGGTGCCGGTTCAGGAGGGAGACCGCAGGAACGCGACCACCGCCGTCGCGAACTCCTCCGGCTGCTCGATGTGCCCCAGGTGCCCGGTTTCGTCCAGGACAACGAGCTCCGCTCCGGGGACCGCCTCGTGGATCATCCGCGCCCAGCGCCGGCCGCAGATGAAGTCCGCCTCTCCGACCAGGACCAGGGTGCGCGCCGCGATACCGGGCAACTCCTCCCGGACGTCGAAGGGCGGGCCCTCCCCCGCCGAGGGCGCGGCGTACATGCGCAGCGTCCCGCGGGCCGGGGCGAACTCCTTCTCACGTCCCCAGTAGTCGAAGAAGTACGTGGGAGTGATGGTGCGCAGCACCGCTGTCGCGCCTTCGTCGGACAGCAGGTCCAGCCGCGCGGTGAGCCCGGCGACATAGGTGGCCACCTCGGGATGCCCGGCCGCGTGACGCCGGGCGAACCGCTCCATGTCGGCGACCGCGGCCGACCAGAACTCTTCGCCCGTCACCGGGGAGGTGTCGTAGAGAATCAAGGAGGCGACCCGCGCCGGATGGTCGAGCGCATACCGCTGGGCGACGAACCCGCCGTGCGAGTGGCCGAGCAGGGCGACCTCGGGCAGCGCGAGGTGCTCGATCACCGCGTGCAGGAATTGGGTGTACGTGGCCAGGTTGTACGCACGCGGGTCGGGCAGCCGACCGGACGCGCCGGTGCCGACGGGCTCGATGTGGACCATGGTCAGGTGCCGCTCGAGCAGGGGCATGCGCAGATAGTCCCAACCGATGCCGGGCCCGCCGGAATGGGCGACGCACACGGGCCCCGTGCCGGCGACGTGGTAGCGCTGCTCGATGAGGGAGGACCCGTACCGCACCGCCACCGTGTGCGTGCCGGGACTCAGCGGCGATCCGGGGTCCGCCGCGGGGGAGGGAAGAGGATCAGGCTCAGACGAAAGGTTCACAGTCACCAGATAGTGTGCCAATGATCGTCCATACTCAAGACATTGTGAATTCTGTCATCGCATCGATGCGGACCGCCACAGGAAGCGGTCATGCTGCTGCCACCTCGTCCAAATGGTCTGCGCTGTACGGTAGTTGTCGTGTCTGTATCGGACGCCGCGACGCAGTGCATCGCTCGTGCATGACACTGTTTGCGCTGCCCATGCGGGCTCGGAACAGTGGATGGTCAAACGTTTGCTATGCTGCTCACAGCGTTCCGGGGGCCGATGGACACTCCCCCGTGACCGGTGCCCGGAACGCACCACCTGCGATGTGAGCCGGCAGGTGCAGCGCCCGGGCGCCACACGATCCCCCGATGGGTGGCGCCCGGGACCACGCCGTCCGGCCGCGGCCCAGGAGCCCGCCCACCGCGAGAGACCGTCGGCCCACGTGCGCGGGTGGGCCGTCGGGGAAGTTCCGTCACGGCTGCCCCGGGCGCCACGGAATCGTCCGCCGCGCGTGGAGAGGAAGATCACGCCAGGTGGATGCGGTCTTGGCCATGCCCGTGTCACGCGGTACGGTCTGTCCGATATCGACGACGGTACGACGGAAGCCGGTGGGAATCCGGCACGGTCGCGCCACTGTATTCCGGGAGCCCCTGGGCGCCCGGTGAGTCAGACCCGTGGCCGTCGTCCTGTGCACCACCGAGATGGGACGCGAACTCCCAGAGGAGGCCTGCCATGGCGCAGTCCGTCGCCCAGCCGACAGCCACCAACCCCGTCGTTCCCGCCACGCTGCCGCTGAAGGCGATAGCTCCCTGGGCGGTGTTCTTCGGCATCCTGATGCTGATCCTGCTCTACTTCGTCGGCGCCGAGCAGGGCGCCACCTCCGTGTTCAACGGCACGGACGTCCACGAGTGGGTGCACGACGCCCGCCACCTGCTCGGCTTCCCCTGCCACTGACGCGAGGGACGTCGCACCCCCATGAACTCCGCAACCGTAAGAAACCTTCTCGTGCGGGGCATGCTCGCCGGCCTGGCCGCCGGTGTGCTCGCCCTCGTCGTCGCCTATTTCCTCGGTGAGCCGAACGTGGACAGTGCGATCGGCTTCGAGGACGCCCACTCCCATGAGCACGAGATGGAAGTCGTCTCCCGCTCCCTGCAGTCCACCGCCGGTCTCGCCACCGGTGTCCTGGTCTACGGGGTGGCCTTCGGCGGCATCGCGGCGCTCGCCTTCTGCTTCGCGCTGGGCCGTGTCGGCCGCTTCAGCCCCCGGGCGACCGCCCTGCTGCTGTCCGGTTGTGCGCTGCTCGCCGTGTACGTCGTTCCGTTCCTGAAGTACCCGGCGAACCCGCCGTCGGTCGGCGACCCCGACACCATCGGCAAGCGGACCACCCTGTACTTCCTGATGATGGTGCTCAGCGTGCTCCTCGCGGTCGGCGCCACCATCCTCGGCAAGCGGCTCTCACCCTCGCTGGGCACGTGGTACGCCACCGTCGTGGCGGTGGCCGCGTTCGCCGTCGCGATCGGCCTGGCGTACGCCTTCCTGCCGGTCATCAACGAGGTGCCCAGGGACTTCCCGGCCACGCTGCTGTGGCGGTTCCGGCTCTCCGCACTGGCCATGCAGATCGTCCTCTGGGGCGGATTCGGCCTGGTCTTCGGCGAGTTGGCCCAGCGGTTGCTGAACCCGAAGCCCGCGGCGGCCACGTCGGGGCGGGCGGTTCCGGCCGCTCACTGACACCGCCGGAAAACACGACAGGGCCCTGCGGAGTGGAACCTTCCCGGGGCCTTTTCGTGTTGCCCGGACACCGGCGCGCATCGCCTCACCTTCGGCGGCCACGAGGCGGTCCGCCTCGCCCCGGAGGGGCGGCCGACCGCGGCCTCGCCCAAATGCAGTGGGTGTTGCCTTTCGGGAGGCGCCTCGTTGTCGAGGTGCTCCCGGTGACGCCCGCGTCAATCGCCTAGTCCGCGTGCGGCCCCGCCGGTGGACGGCCCAGCCGCAGGTTCCAGCGTCCGGCCCGGCCACTGAGTTCGGTCACCGTCAGCGGGGGGACGTCGAGGCGCCAGAACGCCGTCGGCGGCAGGTCCAGTGCCCGTACGACGGCCGCGCGTACGACCTCCGGCTCGACCACGGCGAGCGTACGGCCGTCCGTCTCCGGGGCGGTGGCCAGCCAACGGCCGATCCGTCCGCACAAGTCCTGCACCGACTCCCCCCCGTGGGGCGCGGAGGCGGGGTCGGTGAGCCAGCGGCCCACCGCCTCCGACTCCTCGGCCGCCAGTTCGTCGAGGGTGCGGCCTCGCCAGCGACCCGCATCGAGACCGCCCAACTCCGGTGTCACCACGCCGTCCAGGCCCAGCGCAGCAGCCGTCTCCCGGCAGCGCACGCCGGGCGAGACGAGCACACGGACCGCCGGGGGCAGCGAGCCCGCCGCCGAGCGGGCCTGTTCCGCCCCGCCGTCGTCGATCGAGCAGCCGTCGTCGAAGCGGGCCTGCCGCAACGATGCGCTCACGGCGGGGGAGATGAAGAACAATCGGCTGGTCACACTCGCTCCTGCTGCTGTGATCGGGTGCGGGACTCTACCGGGTACGGCCCGTACACGGACCGGAGAAGGTCGCTCCCGGGGCCGGCCGAAGGGGGACCGGCCGGTGCGAGGCAGGGGACCGTTCCGCCGGACGGACGGCCCACACATCACCCGGTCTACCGCGCACCGCACGCGTTGCCGGTGACGGCACGGTCAGCCGCGAGGGCTGCTGATCCGCTCGGGCCGGATCACATAGATCACCCGGACCTGGTCGCGGCCGCCGAACCAGGGGTAGGGCCCGCCGAGGTACTTCTGCGCCAGCGACTCGATGTGTTCGGATGCCCCGTCGGTCGTCACACGCACCACACGGCCGCGGATCTGGATGTAGGAGGCCGGCTCGGCGGGGTCCGCGACAGCGATGGCGACCCGCGGATCGCGCGCGATGTTCCGGGTCTTCTGATGCGTCTCGACACTGTTGATCAGGACGTGTTCGCCATCGGTGTCGACCCATGTCTGAGTGAGCTGGGGCGAGCCGTCGGGCATGGTCGTGGCGATGTAGCAGGTGATGGGGCGGCGCAGCAGCGCCACCACGTCCTCGCCGAGGGCTGCGGGCACGGGGTCCTCCGGAGTCGGTTCAGTACATGCAGGGGCCACGCTAACGACGGCGGGAGACGCGGCCCTCCCCGGGCCCGGCATCGTGGGTGCCCGCACCGAGGCAGCGACTCCCGCCCCCGGCTCGGGCCCAGGGCTCAGACCACCGACCGCCAGGCGTCGGCGAGGGCGCGGACGGACGGGAACCGGTCCCGGGGAACGCGTGCGGTGGCCGTCCTGACCACCTCCAACTGCTCAGGCGTCCCACGCCAGTGCTCTTCGTCGTCCCCGGCGTCCAGCAGGAGGCGCAGCGCCCGGCCCAGGCTGAACACGGTGGTACGGAGGTCGATCCGCGCTCCGCGCACGGACTCCTCCGGCGCCATGTAGCGTGTCGACCCCGGCAGCCGGTCCGCGTCCAGGACGAACGGCCCCTGCCGGTACTCGTCCAGGTCGCACAGCACCATGCGATGCTCGTCGAAGTCGTACAGCATGCAGCCGTCGTAGAAGTCGACCGCGACGAATCCGGCCGCCTCCACGGCGAGATGGGCGTCGAGGACGGCGTCGAGAGCGGCATGAACACGGGGGAGCGGAAGCGCTCTGAAGCGCGCCATCGGACGTCCGGGAGCCGCGCGACCCCCGTGGCGCGAGCGGGTCGGATGGTAGAGGACTTCCCCGGCCGTCCACGGGTGGACGAGCGCCGCGCCGTTGTCGGTGGTGAAGGAGTGCACCAGCGGGACGACGGCCGGGTGCGAGACGCTGTGGTGCAGCGCCACCGCACGCCGCAGGGACGAAAGACCCTCGGGGGTCGTGGCGGTCTTCACGAACCAACGCCGCCCGTCGGCCAGTAGCCCGTACGACACGCAGCCCGAGTCCTGTTCGTCGAACGTCCGGAACACGGTGCCCAACCGGTCGAGGAGGGCGGCGGGTTCCGCCGCGTGCGTGACGTTGTGAAAGGGATGCGTCGTCATCTCGTGCATCATGTCGGTCAGGTGCCCCGAGCAGGAGGCCGCGGCACCCGCACGCGTATCGCCTCCACCGGCCGCACCTCCTCGGACAGCGGCGCACGATGGCACACGGCCGGCCTCACTTCACGGCGCTGAGGGCCGATTCGATGACCTTGGCGACCGGCTCCGGGTCGGAGATGAGAGTGAGGTGCGAGCCGCCCTGGAACGTGGTGACCTTCGAGCCGGCCCGCCGGGCCATCCTCATCTCCGATTCGGGTGTGATGATCCGGTCCCCGCTGCTGATGAAGTACCAGGAGGGGATGGTCTTCCATGCCGCGTACTTGGAGGGGATGCTGAACGCCGCGCTCGAGGCGGCTCGTTGCGAGGCCCAGAGATCCGTGGCCTGCTGCACCGGCAGGCTGTTGGCGAAGCTCTTGAGGAAGACGTCCCTCTTGAGATAGAGATCGGCGGCTCCGGCCGGGGCGTCGGCGTAGGGCACCGAGTCGAACAGCTTGCTCGCCGGTGCGTTGAGGGCGGATGTGGAACCGCTCAGCGACCCGGTGGTCTCCCCGACGGCGGGAGCGGCGGCGTCGACGTAGACGAGCGCCTTCACATTCCCGCTCTGGGCCGCGGCGTTGGTGATCACCGAGCCGCCGTAGGAATGGCCCACCAGGACGACGGGGCCGGGAATGCTCCGCAGAAAGCCGGCGACCGTGCGCGCGTCACTGGTCAGACCCAGCAGCGGGTTGGCGATGGAGCGGACGGCGTATCCCTTGGCCCGGAGAATCCGGACCTCGCCGCTCCAGCTCGATGTGTCCGCCCAGGCGCCGTGCACCAGCACCACGGTGGGCTTGCTGCTCTTCGCCGCCGGCGCAGCGGTGAGCTGCGCGGCGGCCCCGGTGCCGCCGCCGATCGTCAGGGCGGTGCCGGTGAGAGCGGCCGTGGATGCGCACACTGCGATGCGGCGCAGGCGTCGTCGTGATCCGAAGGCATGCATGGGCAGCGCCTCTCCTCAGGTCTTCTGCTCCACCTCGGCGCACTCGCGCGAGCACGCGCCGGGATCGGCAGGCGTCGTAGCGCATTCCGCGGCCGGGATTCGCATCGGCCCCTGCCGCGACACTAAGTGCGCGACGGCGCGGAAGGCTCTCTGTGATGGGCCGGGCGGGTGACGTCCCGGGCATGACGCGCAGGCGCCCTGGATCACGTCCGCGCCGGTCACGCCCTGCGAAGCAGGCCGACTCACCTACCGGCCCCCGGCGTCACCAGCCCCGATTCGTACGCCACGATGACCAGCTGCGCCCGGTCCCGCGCCCTCAGCTTCCCCATGATCCGGCTGACATGGGTCTTGGCCGTCAGCGGGCTCAGACCCAGGGACTCGGCGATCTCGGTGTTGTTCAGGCCGCGTGCGACCAGAGTGAGCACCTCGCGTTCACGGTCGGACAGGCATTCGGGTCCACCCGTGGTGGGTGCGACGGGACTGCGGCGGAAGCGGGCGATCAGCCGGGCCGTCGGCCCCGGCGACAGCAGTGCCTCACCGGCCACCACGGTGCGGACGGCGTCGAGGAGTTCGGCGGGCCTGGTGTCCTTCACCAGGAAGCCGGAGGCACCGGCGCGCAGCGCCTCCACGATGTTCTCGTCGGTGTCGTAGGTGGTGAGGACGAGCACCTTCACCCCGGCCAGATCCTCGTCGGCGGCGATCAGCCGGGTCGCCTCGATGCCGTCCAGGTCGGGCATGCGGATGTCCATCACGACCACGTCGGCGCGTGCCTCGCGGGCCAGCTGCACCGCCTGCCTGCCCGTGCCCGCCTGTCCGACGACCTCCATGTCGCGGGCCGACTCGACCAGCATGGCGAACGCCGCGCGGACCAGGGTCTGATCGTCAGCGAGCAGCACGCGGATGCTCATCCGGCCCCTTCCCCGGTGGTGGCGGTGATCATGAGAGGCAGGACGGCGGCCACCTCGAAACCACCCTGCGTCCGTGGCCCGGCGTCGATGGTGCCGCCCACGCTGCGGGCTCGCTCCCGCATGCCGACGAGCCCGTAGCCGGGGACTCCACCGGGGCTGGGGCCGGTGCCGTCGTCGGTCACGGACAGGTGCAGGGCGCCGTCCTTCTCGTGGAGGTCGACACGTACGACAGGTTCCGGTCCGGCGTGCCGAACCACATTGGTCAGCGCCTCCTGCACGATGCGGTACGCGGCGGCACCCACCGCGGGCGGGACCTCGCGGATCCGGACGGTCTGCCGGACGCGGGCGCCGGCGAGCCGAGCCGCGCCCACGAGGTCGGTGACGCCGTCGACGCCGGGCAGCGGCCCGCGCGCCTCGCCCTCCGCGCCCTGCTCACGCAGCACATCGAGGGTGGTGCGCAGTTCACCGCGCGCCGTGCGGCAGGTCCCGGCGATGTCCTCCAGTGCCCGGGCGATCGCCGCGCGGTCGAGTCGCTCGGGATCGGCGGCCAGCACATGGACGGCCACGGAGGTCTGCACCCCGATCAGGGTGATGCTGTGCGCCAGCAGGTCGTGCAGATCACGCGCGATCCGCACCCGCTCCTCGGCGACACGCCGGCGCGCCTCCTCCTCACGGGTGCGTTCGGCGCGCTCCGCGCGTTCGACGATCGAGGCGACGTACTGGCGGTAGTAGCGGACGTCGACGCCGAAGAAGAGCACCGCGATCACCCAGCCGGAGACGCGCAGGAGCCCGAGCGCCTGATGGGCGTTCACGGTGAGCATCACGCTCACCACGATCCCGAGGACGGCGGTGCCCGTCAGGATCGTGCGCAGGGGACGGCCGGTGACGGCGACCGTGTACAGGGCGACGAACGAGGCGGGGAGCGGCGCCCCGTGGTTGTTGTCCAGCGCGTGGTACGGCGCGACCAGCGCCACCACCGCCGCCAGCACCAGCAGTGGACGGCGCCGCCGCCACACGATCGGCACGTGCGCGGCGAGCAGCAGCGTCCAGCCGAGCGCGTCGGGGTGGCGGGCCTGGTCGGTGAGCAGGCCGAGGCACACGGCCGAGAGGGCGAGTGCCACGGCGAGCAGCGCGTCGTTGCGCACGCCGTGCGGTGCGGTCCTCGGGTCCCGGTTGAGCGCGGCGATGATGCGCTCGCCCCGGCGGGGCCGTACCGATGTCGTGTTTGCCTGCACGGGCTCATCCTCCGCCACGGGGGTGCCCCTCCGGGAGGGAGGGGCACCGGTCGGTCAGTGCGAGGAGGCGGTCACGGGTTGCGGCTCCTTCGGCGGAGCCGGCCGCTCGGGCTCGCGCGAGAGCCGGCCAGGCCACCACACCCTCCGCCGCAGCAGCATGCTCGCCGTCGTCACCAGGAAGGTACGGACAAGGAACGTGTCGAGGAGTACGCCGACCGCGATCACGAAGCCCAGTTCGACCAGGCCCACCAGCGGCAGCGTGGTGAGGACGGCGAACGTCGCCGCCAGGACGACGCCCGCGGAGGCGATGACCCCTCCGGTCGTGCGCAGGGCCGTGAGCGCCGCCGTCTGCGGCGCGGCCCCCGCCAGGGACTCCTCGCGCATGCGGTGCATCAGGAAGATGCCGTAGTCGACGCCGAGGGCGACCAGGAAGACGAAGGAGAGCAGACCCAGCCCCGGATCCGTCCCCTCGAAGCCCAGCAGGGGGTGGAAGACCAGCCCGCCGATGCCGAGCGCCGCGCCCCACACCGCGACCACCGCGACGAGCAGCATCAGCGGTGCCACGAGGCTGCGCAACAGCCCCACGAGGATGACGAACACGGCGGCGAGGACGAGCGGTACGACGACCCGGCGGTCCCGGGCCTGGCTGTCGGCGAGGTCGAGCTGCTGCGCGCTGGGGCCGCCGACATAGGCGCCGTAGGACCGGTCGAGGCCGGCGCGCAGCGCCTCGATCGTGCGGGTCTCACCGGGTGTCTCGGGGGCGGCGTCGGCGTGGACGGAGATCTCGGTCCAGCCACCGCCGCTGCGACCCGCCGCGGCGTCGGCGATCCCGTCCGTCGAACGGACCTTGTCCAGCACGGCCGAGGCGCGGTCGGCCGGGGCGACGACGGTGATCGGCTGACTGCTGCGCTGGGGGTAGGCACGGGCCAGTGTCTCCATGGCGGAGATCGACTCGGGCTTCTCGGTGAAGGAGTCCGCCTGCCTGAGGCTTCCGGGCAGATTGAGAGCGCCCAGGGCGAGGGCGCCGAGCAGCACGGCGCCGCCGACCAGCACGACGAGGGGGCGGCGTGCCGTCAGGGAGCCCACAGCGGTGAACAACGAACGGCGGGACTGCGGTTCGCTGCCGAAGGCGGGGATCAGGGGCCAGAAGACACGGCGCCCGAGCAGGACGAGCAGCGCGGGCAGCAACGTGGTCATCGCGACGAGTGCCGACAGGACACCCACCATGGCGACGGGCCCCATGCCGCTGCTGCTGTTGAGGTCGGCGGCGAGCAGACACAGCAGCCCCGCCGCCACGGTGCCGGAGGAGGCGAGGATCGCCGGGCCGCAGCCGCGGAGCGCCGCACGCATGGCGTCGTACGGCCGCTCGTGGCGGCGCAGTTCCTCGCGGTAGCGGGAGATGAGCAGCAGCGCGTAGTCGGTACCCGCACCCAGCACGAGGACGGTCATCACCCCGCCGCTCTGACCGCTGATGGTGATGTCGAAAGCCTCGTGGAGGCCGTACGCGCCGGCCATCGCCATGCCCGCGGCGGCCCCGGCGACGCCCAGCGGCACCAGCCACAGGAACGGGCTGCGGTAGATGAGGATCAGCAGCACGGTGACAACACCGAGCGTCGCGTACAGCAGGGTGCCGTCGAGCGAACCGAACACCTTGCTCATGTCGGTGGTGAGGGCCCCGGGCCCGCCGACCTCGACGCTGAGTCCGTCGGTGTCGCGCGCGACCTCGCGGACGCCGTCCACGAAGGCGTTGCGCGCGTCCTCGTCCTGGCCGGGCCGAGTGCTGGACACCGCGTACATCACGGTGCCGCCGTCCTGGGACCCGATCGGCTTCGGCCGGCCCGTCAGTTCGTATGTCGTCCCGATCTCGGACACCTGGTCGGCGGCCCGTTGCCGGTCGGCCGCGGTGAGCCCGCCGTCGCGGTGGTAGACGAGGACGAGATCGGTCGACTCGCCGCCCGGCAACGCGTTCTGGACACGGGCCACCCGGGTCGAGTCCGCGCCGGCGGGCAGATAGTCGACGGCCCCGTTCTGCTGCGCTCCGGAGAACTTCCCCGCGAACGGCCCGGCCAGCAGGAAGAGGACCACCCACAGCCCGAGCACCACCCATGGCACGGCTCGTGGCCGTCGTCCGCCCCGCTTCGTGATCGCTGCCGCCCCCATGTCTCGGGCTCCCTCCGCCGTGGTTTCCGGGTGTGTTCCCAGACTTCCGGTGGCCGGACGGCAAGTCGTCGCGCCTGAGGCCGAGTCGAGGGGTACTGCGTGGGGCGGTGTGCGGCCGCCGCTACTCCCCGGGGAGTACCGCGACGCGAGCACCGCCCCGGCCGGTGGGCACCGTGTTCGCCGGCTCCTTCGGTGCCGGCCTCGCCCGACCGCCCGGCGCCCTGTTTGGCCGGATCGGCCGCTGCTTCGAGGCACCTCGGGGGGATACGTTTGCACCCGCAGACCGGATCGGCGTTTCGCCCACCAGAAGGACGGACTGCACGTGGCAGATGCGAAGGACTTATGGGGTGCCGGTGATCTGGTGGACCTCGCCGGTCTCGGCCATGACTTCACCCGCGATCCGTACCCGGTCTACGCGGCGCTGCGCGCCAAGGGGCCGGTGCATCGGGTGCGGATACCCGAGGGCGCGGACGCATGGCTCGTGGTGGGGCACGAGGCGGGGCGCGCCGCGCTGGCGGATCCGACCCTGTCAAAGGAATGGTCCCAAGCCTCCCCGGACCTCGGTGTGTCGAACATCGCCGCCGGCCGGCACATGCTGAACTCCGATCCGCCGCACCACACCCGACTGCGCAAACTGGTCGCCAAGGAGTTCACCCCTGCCCGGGTGCGGGCCCTCGAGCCACGGGTGCAGAGCATCACCGACGGGCTTCTGGACGCCGCGCTCGCGCGCCCCGGCGGGCGGGCCGATCTGGTCGAAGCGCTGTCGTTCCCGCTGCCCATAGCCGTCATCTGCGAGCTCATCGGCGTTCCGTCACTGGATCGAGAGGCGTTCCGCCGCTGGTCCAACACCGCCCTGACGTCCCGGGACGCGGATGAACGAATGGCCATGGCGGCCGCGGCGAGCGAGTACCTCGCCGGCTTGATCGCCCGCAAACAGCAGGACCCGCAGGGCGACCTGCTCAGCGCGCTGATCCGGGTCACGGACGAGGACGGCGACCGACTGTCGGCCGGTGAACTGCTGGGCACCGTCTGGCTGCTCCTGGTCGCCGGGCACGAGACGACCGTCAATCTCGTCTCCAACGGTGTCCTGGCCCTGCTGACCCACACCGGGCAACTCGCGGCCCTGCGCGCCGAGCCCGCACTGCTCGAGAACGCGGTCGAGGAGATGCTGCGCTACGACGGGCCGGTGGAGACCCCGACCTACCGTTTCACCACCACCGCGGTCGAGATCGGCGGCACGGTGATACCGGGCGGCGGGGAACTGGTGCTTGTGGCTCTGGCCGACGCCGACCGTGATCCGGCGCGCTTCCCCGGCGGCGAGCGCTTCGACATACGGCGTGACGCGCGAGGACACCTGGCCTTCGGACACGGCCTCCACTACTGCCTGGGTGCGCCACTGGCACGACTGGAGGGGCGGATCGCGATCGGCACCCTGCTGCGGCGCTGTCCCGGCCTCGCGCTCGACGCCGATCCCGCCACCATCACCTGGCGGGGCGGCATGCTCATCAGGGGACCGGAGCGGCTGCCGGTCCGGTTGCGCTGACCCGGGGCGCGGGGGCGTGGCTCGAGGCGTCCCGTGGGCCCGCTCAGTTCGGCGCAGTGCGGCGGTGATTCAGTCCGTGAGCCCCTCGATCGCTACGGGAAGGTGGCGGGGGCCGCGCAGCACGGCGTTGGCGCGGTACGGCGGGGGGTCCTCGAGCAGCCGGGACATCTTGACCCGGCGGAACAGTTCGGGCACCGCCAGATACAGTTCGATGCGGGCGAGAGGGGCGCCGAAGCAGTAGTGGATGCCGGTGTAGAAGCCCAGATGCTCGTTGTCCTCTCGGTCGGGAACGAACCGGTCGGGGTCCCTGAAGCGTTGGGGGTCGCGATTGGCCGCGGCGAGCATGAGCCAGACCGGCGAGCCCTTGGGGATCGTCGTGTCGGCGACGTCGATGTCCGCCAGGGCGGTGGTCCACGGGACGAACTGGACGGGGGGCTCGTACCGCAGCACTTCCTCGATGAGCGGGACGGCCAGGTCCGGGTCCTTCCGGAACCGGTCGAGGACGTCGGGGCGGCGCAGCAGGGTGAGGGTCGTGTTGGTGATCGCGTTGACGGTGGTCTCGTGGCCGGCGACCAGCAGCAGTACCGCGGTGGCCTCCAGGTCTTCCGGTGTCATGTCGGGGGCGAGCGCGCTGAGTATCCCGGGGCCGGGGTGGCGGCGTTTGGTCTCGATCAGGTCGGACAGATAGGCGCCGAGGTCCTGGCGCGCCTGCTGCCCCTTTTTCCGCCCCTCCTCGCCGGCCTGCGGATCCAGTGACGATGCCAGGGCATCGGCCCAGCCGTGGAAGCGCGGTTCGTCCTCACGCGGCACGCCGAGGACCTTGCAGATGGCGGTGACGGGAAGGGGGTAGGCGAAGTCGTCGACGATGTCGACCTGGTCCTTGCCCTCGAAGGAGTCGAGCAGTTGGGTGACGACCTCGGCCAGTTCTCCGCGCAGGTCGTCGAGGAATCTGGGGCTGTGCGGGGGGCCGAAGGGCCGGTTGATGGTGTTGCGCAGCCGGTCGTGGAGCGGCGGGTCGGTGAAGATGAAGCTCGGCGGCAGGCCCGTCTCCTCCGCTTCCGCGGTGCGGGCGAGGCCCGGCGGACGGTTGCGGGTGTCGTTGCTCAGCCGCGGGTCGTTGGCGAGGCTCCGCACCTCGTGGTAGGTGCTGACCAGGTAGGTGCCGTCGTCCTCCCGCCTGACCGGTGTCTTGCGCAGTTCCGCGTAGAGCGGGTACGGATCGGCTCGATTGGCGTAGTCGGTGATCTGCGCGGAGATGGTGCCGGACGTCATGGCGTCTCCTCTGGGCTCCGGCGGCACAGGGCCGGCGATCAGGGCATGACGGAACGAACGCGACACGCCGTCCGCTCGGGCTGGGATCGGTCAGGCCTCACCAGGAGCCCGCTGCCCGCGTACACCGCGGTGGCCGCGGGCTCCGGGCCCGCGGCGCCCGGTCCATATGATCAACCGGCATGCCTCCTCTTCAGCATCGCCCCCTCCGGAACGGGTCCGCAAGGCGAGCCCGGGACGGTCCCCTCCACCACACGCCTGCTCGATGAAGACAGTCGTCCTCCGTGTGCCCAGCGGGTCGCCTGCCATGGCGGCCGGACCGTACCCGGGACATTCGGGATCTCCCGGCGTCCGCCCGGATCTGGTCGACTGATCGCCGACGGGAACCCTCGGCGAAGCAAAGGACCGGCGACTCCGTGAACACACCTGACTTCATCGACTGCTGTCGCACTCCCGAACTGGGCGTCGTGCGCACCTTGTACGAGTCGCACCACGACATGGAGTCGCTGCAGCGGTGCGCCTCCTGCGGAACGTACTGGTTCCACCGCTTCCACGAGCGCATCGACTGGACGAGCGGCGACGACGACCTGACGTCCTGGTTCACCGCGCTGACCGACGAAGAGGGGGCGAGGCTACGGATCATGACGGAGGGCCGGAACGAGGATCTGTCCTTCCTGACCACACGCCCGAGCTGGATGGACGACAACGACGGTGTCCGTCGCGTCGACGGTGCGCCCGACCATCCGTGGTCCTGAACCGTGGACCGGCCGGCGCCCTTCCCGGTCTGCCTCGGGGCCCGCCGCGCGGCTCCTGGGTGGATCGACGGTGTCCACCCAGATTTCAACGGAACGGGCTTGTAGAGAAAGCAGGGTCGTTCTAGTCTCGATCTCGAGGCAACCAGGGGGAGGGCGAGATGGGAACGGATTCGAGCCGTGCGGACACGCGGATGATGGGGATCGTGCACCGTGCGCTGTGCCGCGACCTGGACCGTGCCCGTACGGTGCTGACCGCCGAGCCGTATCCGGAGCACCCGCGGGCGCGCGCACTGGGCGAGCACGTCGTGTGGCTGATGGAGGTTCTGCATGCGCACCACACCGGCGAGGACGAGGGCCTGTGGCCGCTGGTCCGTGAGCGTGACCCGGCGGCGGTGCCGCTCCTGGACTCGCTGGACGCCGACCACCGCCGGATCGAGCCGGCGGCCGAGGCGCTGACGGTCGCCGCCCGGCGGTACGCGGGATCGGCCACCGGCGAGTCGCGGGTCGAACTCCTCGCGGCACTCGACGCGTTGACGATCGTGCTCGTACCGCACCTGGAGCGCGAGGTGGAGCAGGGCATGCCGGTCGTGGCGGCGAACCTCTCCCGGGCCGACTGGCACGCCTGGGACCAGAAGTACAACGTGAAGCCCAAGTCCTTCGGGCAGTTGGGGATGGAGGGGCACTGGCTGCTCGACGGCCTGGACCCCGAGGGGCACCGGATCGTGGTCCACCTCGTGCCGCCGCTGCCGCGGTTCGTCCTGCTGCACGGCTTCGCCCGGGCCTACCGCCGCCGGGTGGCTGCCTGGTGGCGACCGCAGGTCCCGGCACAGAGCGCCGTGGAGCGCTGATGGCGGCGGAGCAGGCGCCCCGGGCGCGACGTCAGTACCGCTCACCGCGTCGCGAACAGCAGGCCGGGGAGACACGGGCCGCGGTGCTCGCCGCGGCCGTGCGGCTGTTCGCGGAGCGCGGCTGGGCGGCGACCGGGATGCGGGACGTCGCCCGCGAGGCGGGTGTCTCGGTCGAGACGGTGTACACGGGATTCCGGTCGAAGAGCGATCTGCTGATGGCGGCCCTGGACGTCGCCGTGGTCGGCGACGCGGAGCCGGAGGCGCTGGCGGAGCGGCCCGAGTTCGCCCTGCTCGGCTCCGGGACCCGACAGGAGCGGATCGCGGCGGCCGCCCGGCTGGTCACCGCCATCCACGAGCGGACCGCGGGTGTGCATCTCGCACTCCGTGAGGCGGCCGCCTCGAACGGCGATCTGGCCCAGAGGCTGCGTGAGAACCAGCAGCGCAGGCGGATCAGCATCGAGCAGGGCATGACCCGGGTGGCGGGGCGCGAGGTGACCCGTGAGGAGCGCGACGGGGCGTGGGCGGTCCTCGGCGTGGAGGTCTACCACCTGCTCACCGGCATCTCGGGCTGGACACCGCAGCAGTACGAGGAGTGGGCGGCCGGAGTCATCGACCGGCTGCTCGGCACATGACACCGATGGACGCGGGCTCGAGGGGGAGTACAGGGTGGGCGGTATCGAAGTGAGCCGGAGCGTGGCCCGGACATGCCGGACGGAGGTGATCGTCGACGCGTCGGTCGAGGCCGTCTGGCGTGTCGTCGAGGACGTCACCCGGACCAGTGAGTGGAGTCATGAATGCCACCGGGTCGTCTGGCTGCGCGGGGCGACCGCGGCGGCGCCCGGAGTGCGGTTCCGCGGGTACAACCGGGCCGGCCGGCTGCGGTGGAGCCGGTCCTGCGAGATCATCGCGCTCGAGACCCCGCACCTGATCACGTGGCGCACCGTCCCGACCCCGCTGTTCCCCGACAGCACGGACTGGACCATCGCTCTGGAGCCCGTCGGCACCGGGACACGGGTGGTGCAGACCTACCGGACGAGAAGCACACCGCGCTGGTTCCGTTGGGTCGTGGGGCGGCTCGTCAGCACCCATGTCGACCGCAGCGGCGCGCTCACCGAGGACCTGCGGCGGCTCGGGGCGATCGCCGCCCGGGACCCGCAGGGCGCTGTGACGCGACACTGAATGCGCGTGTCGTGCTGACCGGGGGGCAGCACGACACGGAGTCGAGGGCGGCTCGGCCACGATGCGGGAGCATCGTGGCCGAGCCGCCCATGTCGGCGTCGACGTGACCTTTTCCGGCGGCCGATGGACGGTTCAATGGCCGCCCGGCACGGCCGGGGCGCCGTTGCCGGTGGCGTCGGACCCGCCACACCGGTTCGGCGCTCTGCGCCCACTGCCGCAGGTGCGCCGACCCGGCCGAGTGGGCGCGCAGTCCCGAAGAGGACCGGCCGCGCGGGAGCCGGGATCGCACGGCCGCCCTGCCGCCCGTGCCGACCGCAGCGGCGCGAGCCGTCGCCGAACTGTATGAACGCAGCGGCGAGTTCGTCCGCGCACGGGAACGTCACGAGGTCGCCGAGCACTTCGAGGACCGCAAGAACCTCGTCACCCGTCTCGACGTCGAGATCCTGCTCGTGACGACCACCCGCACCATTGAGGAAGGGCGCGGAAAGCGCCAACTGCCCTCGGACTTGGGGAACCAGCAGCCCGCCCGGTGACCGTTCGCGAGTCGTCGCGGGTACGGCGTCGCCGGCGAGTCCGGCAGCGACCGGGCCCGGGTCCTCTCACCCCAATGGTGCCTTGGGACCCACGGCCCGGTCGCCGATATTCGGGCACGGGGCGAGGGTTTGCCGCCCCCTGGTGATCCGCCGGCGAACGAAGGCACCGCATGGGTCCTGGTTTCGGTCCTCCCCCGAAGAGGGCGGTGGCCCGGGACGGATCGATCCGCTGTGGACCCGGCAGGAATCCGTGTCGCCCGCGAGTGCGGCGATGGGCCCGCCTCGTGGAACCGCGGGCCTGCGGCGCCGATGTTCTCCTAACCATCTAAGTGGGGTTGACAGGTTAAGGCCCGTCCGCTTGAATCTAACCATCAAAAGCGACTCAAGGGGTTACTCATGGCGACTGTTCACCACCGGTACGCGACCGTGCGGGGCCGGCAGATCTTCTACCGGGAGGCAGGGCCGCACGATGCGCCCGCCGTCGTTCTGCTGCACGGCTTCCCGACCAGCTCGTTCATGTTCCGCAACCTCATCCCGATCCTGGGCGAGCGGTACCACGTGATCGCGCCGGACCACCTCGGCTTCGGCCTGTCAGACGCGCCGAGCGCCGATGAATTCGACTACACCTTCGACGCTCTGACCGACCTGACCAAGGGGCTGCTCGACCACCTCGGCATCCGCCGCTACGCCATGTACGTCCAGGACTACGGCGCGCCCATCGGCTGGCGTCTGGCGATGAACGACCCGGATGCGGTCACGGCCGTCGTCACCCAGAACGGCAACGGCTACGACGAGGGGTTCGTCGAGGGGTTCTGGAAGACGGTCCGCGACTACCAGCGCGAGCAGACCCCGCAGACGGAGGCGGCGATCCGCAGCGCGCTCACCCTCGACGTCACCAGGTGGCAGTACCTGACGGGCGTCGCCGACGAGAGTGTCGTCAGCCCCGACACATGGCACCACGACTATCAGTTGCTCTCACGACCCGGCAACGACGAGATCCAGCTCAAGCTGTTCCGCGACTACGCCACGAACCCGCCGCTGTATCCGGACCTCCACGCCTATCTGCGGGAGCACCGGCCCCCGCTGCTCGCGGTATGGGGGAGGAACGACCCCATCTTCGGCCCCGCGGGAGCCGAGGCATTCGCCCAGGACGTGCCGGACGCCGAGATCCACCTCCTGGAGGGAGGCCACTTCCTCCTGGAGAGCGCACTCGACGAGGCGGCCGCGCTCATCACCGACTTCCTGGTCCGGAACCTCAAGGCCTGAAAACAAGCAAAGACGGAAAGGACGGACATGAACGGCGATTCGCCCACTGCGCGCAGAACCCCCGTCGTGCTGGTCCACGGCGCGTGGGCCGACGGGTCGAGCTGGGGACCGGTGATCCGGCGGCTGCGGGACGAAGGCGTGGACGCCTGCGCCGCTCCGCTGCCGCTGACGTCCCTCGGCGACGACATCGCCGCGCTCGAGCGGTTCGTGCGCAGAGCCGACGGACCGGCCCTCGTGGTAGGGCACGCCTACGCGGGAGCCGTGATCGGCTCGCTGCCGGCCGACCTGGTGAGGGGACTGGTCTACGTCGCCGCACTGGCTCCCGACGAGGGCGAGACCGTGGCCGACGTGTTCTACCGCGGGACGCCCCACCCGAAAGCCCCGCACCTCGCTCCGGACTCCGACGGGTTCGTCTGGCTTCCGGACGACGCGTTCGCCGAGGCGTTCGCGCAGAACGCCTCCCGCGAGGAGCAGTATGTGCTGAGTTCCGTGCAGAGGCCCATCGCCGCCGCGGCCATCGGCACCGCCGTGGGAAGGCCCGCGTGGAAGGACCGTCCGGCCTGGTACTTCCTCGCGGAGGAGGACCGCATGATCACGGCGGAGACCCAGCGCTACATGGCGGAACGAATGAACGCGACGGTCAGGCATGCGCCCACCGACCACATGCCGCTGGTCACCGCGCCTGACCTGGTGACCGGCCTGATCGTCGAGGCGCTCAAGGGGACACGCCCCGCCTGAGAGCCGGCGACGAGGGCGTGAGCCCGCCGCCGTACCGGCTCCCCCCTCCTCGACAGGGCCGTAGGGCCCCGGTCACGCTCAGGCCCGCACGATCGCCAGCACCTCGTCCCGCAGCCGGGCCATAGTGTCCGCGTCGCGGGCCTCCACATTGAGCCGCAGCAGGGGCTCGGTGTTGGAGGGCCGCAGGTTGAACCACCAGTCGGCGGTACTGATCGTCAGGCCGTCGAGTTCGTCGGCCCTCGCTCCGTCCCGGTCGGCGAAGGCCTCGCGGACCGCGGCGACGGTGTGCTGCTGATCGTCGACCACGCTGTTGATCTCGCCGGACGCCGCATAACGCTGGTACTGGGCGACCAGCGAGGACAGCGGGCCGTGCGCCGTGCCGAGGGCGGCGACGACGTGCAGGGCCGCCAGCATGCCCGTGTCGGCGGACCAGAAGTCGCGGAAGTAGTAGTGCGCGGAGTGCTCGCCGCCGAACAACGCTCCGGTGCGGGCCATTTCGGCCTTGATGAAGGAGTGCCCGACACGGGTGCGCACCGGAGTGCCCCCGTGTTCGCGCACCACCTCGGGCACCGCCCGTGAGGTGATCAGATTGTGGATGACGGTGCTTCCCGGGTGGTCGGTCAGCAGCCGGGCCGCGATCAGGGCGGTCACGGTGGACGGCGGGACGGCCTCGCCGCGTTCGTCCACGACAAAACAGCGGTCGGCGTCACCGTCGAAGGCCAGGCCCATGTCGGCCCCGGTCTCGCGCACCCGGTGCCGGAGGTCGACGATGTTCTTCGGGTCCAGTGGGTTGGCCTCGTGGTGGGGGAAGGTGCCGTCCAGTTCGAAGTACATCGGGACGACCTCCACCGGCAGGTCGCGGAAGACGGCGGGGGTGGTGAGGCCCGCCATTCCGTTGCCCGCGTCCACCACGATCTTCAACGGGCGGACGGCGGACAGGTCCACCAGTCCCAGGAGATGGGCTGCGTAGTCGCCGAGCATGTCCCGGGAGGTGATGGAGCCGTGCGCGCGCCCGCTCCCGGGCAGCCCTCCGTCGGCCGACCAACGCTCCACAAGGGCGCGGATCTCCCGCAGACCGGTGTCCTGGCCGACCGGTGCCGCGCCCGCCCGGCACAGCTTGATGCCGTTGTAGCGGGCAGGATTGTGGCTCGCGGTGAACATCGCACCGGGGCGCTGCAGTGCGCCGCTGGCGAAGTACAGCCCGTCGGTCGAGCAGAGGCCGATCCCGGTCACGTCGGCGCCGCGCCCGGCCGCGCCCTCGGCGAAGGCGCGTGCCAGGCCGGGGGAACTGGGGCGCATGTCGTGCCCGGTGACGATCGCCTCCGCGCCGGTCGTCTCGACGAAGGCCGCCCCGAACAGCCGGGCGAGGTCCTCGTCGAGCTGATCGGGAACGGTTCCGCGGATGTCGTAGGCCTTCACCAGGCCCGAGAGGTCGACGCCGGTTGTGTCACTCACTGGTCGTGCTCCTTGTGCTTCAGCCATACGGCCGTGTCCTGTGGGATGCGGCGGCCTTCGAGCGGTGCGCTGGAGAGCAGCACCTCGGCGCGGTCGTCCAGCCTCAGCGGCTGTGCGCCGAAGTTCACCACGCAACGCAGCCCCGCGCCGCGCTCGAAGGCGAACCACGCGCCGCTGTCGGGGCCCTCCGGCTTCAGTGCCGCGCCCGAGGCCGGGTGGTCGCGCCGCAGCCGCAGCGCCCTGCGGTACAGCGCCAGCATGGAACCGCGGTCGTTCTCCTGCGCCGCAGCGGTCAGTTCCGCCCAGTCCTCGGGCTGGGGGAACCAGCAGTCCCCGGGAGCGGCGGTGCTGAAGCCGTACGGCGGGACCCCGCCCTCCCAGGGCAAGGGCACCCGGGCCCCGTCCCGGCCGCGTTCCCGGTGGCCGGAGCGCTCCCACAGAGGGTCACGCAGCCGGTCGTCGGGGAGTTCGGCCTGCGGCAGCCCGAGTTCCTCCCCCTGGTAGACGTACGCCGCGCCGGGCAGTGCGAGCATCAGCAGCGCCGCGGCACGCGCCCGGCGCTCGCCGACCGGGCCGCCGCCGTAGCGCGAGACCGGACGGACCGCGTCATGGCTGGAGAGCACCCAGGTGACCGGCGCCCCCACCGCCTGCATGGCGGCGGCGGACCGCTCGATCACGTCGCGCATCGCCGTACCGTCCCACGGGCACTCCAGGAAGGCGAAGTTGAAGGTCTGCTGCATCTCGCCGGGGCTGACGTAGCGAGCCAGCCGGTCGGGTTCGAAGATGCCGGCCTCCGCCACCATCACGCGTTCGCCGGGCGGTACGGCGCCGGCGGGCGCGGGGTGGGTGTCGAGCAGTGTGCGCCACGTCCTGAAGAGCGGGTGCAGCTCCTCCTGGTCGTAGTAGGGCATCAGATGGTTGCGATGGATGTCCTGGTGCTGGCCGGGACCCGCGTCGGGCAGGCCCTGCGCCTTGAACAGGGTGTGGGCGACATCGACCCGGAAGCCGTCCACGCCGCGGTCCAGCCAGTGCCTCAGGATCCGTTCGAAGTCCGCGAGGACCTCGCCGTCACGCCAGTTCAGGTCCGGCTGCTCGGGCGCGTGCAGATGCAGGTACCACTCGCCGGGAGACCCGCCGGGTTCGCGGATCCTGGTCCAGGCGGGACCACCGAACGCGGACTGCCAGTCGTTCGGGGGTAGTTGACCGTCCGCGCCGAGACCGGGCCGGAAGACGTATCGCTCCCTGGCGCGCGAGCCCGTCCCGGCGGCGACCGCCTCGCGGAACCAGGGGTGCCGGTCGGAGGTGTGGTTGGGAACCAGGTCGACCAGCACCTTGATGCCCAGCTCATGAGCCCGCTCCACCAGGGCGTCGAAGTCCGCCGGTGTTCCGAGGTCGGGCGCCACCCCGGTGTGGTCCGCGATGTCGTAGCCGCCGTCCGCGAGCGGCGACGGATAGAACGGGGTGACCCACACGGCGTCGACCCCGAGTCGGCGCAGATGCCCGAGTCGCGCCGCGGCACCGGCCAGGTCCCCGATGCCGTCCCCGTCGCTGTCGGCGAAGGATCTCGGATAGATCTGATAGCAGACGGCATCGCGCCACCACGGGGCGGCACGGTCCGGCCCACCCGACCCGCCGACGGCGGGCCGGGTGAGGTCCCGGCCCGCAACGGGACCGACCGCACCGGAGGTCGGGACCGTGGTCATGCCGATGCCCCCACGAAGGTGCCGGAGGGCACGGTCACCGGCAGGGTGCGACCGCTCTCCGCCGACCGGGTCGCGGCCTCGGCCACGGCGACCGCCGTGAGACCGGCGCGGGCGTCGGCCACCGGAGTGCCGCCGTGCGCCGCGCAGTGCAGCAGGTCGGTCATGGCCGCCCGCACGCTCTCGGCGTAGACGTGCGGTTTGCGCTCCTCGCCGCCCAGGTCGATCACGACGTCGACCCGATGCGGGACGACGCGCCGCACGCCCCGGCCGAGGGCCGGGCGGTCCGAGCCGGCGTCACGCTGCACGGACACTGTGATCCGCTCGCCTCCGTGCGGACGCAGCCCGGGGACCGCGAGCAACTCGTCGGCCCGCTCCGGCAGTTGCGCCCAGCGGGCGGCGCCCGCCTCATCGGTCCAGGCAGTGACCGTCGCGAAGGTGGGGATCCAGCCGGTGACCCGGGCCTCGGCGAAGCCGTAGTCCAGACGCATCAACTGCCGCTCGGCGCGATGGGCGTGGGTGAAGGAGTGGGTGTGGGTCGCCACGCTCCCGCCGGGATGGCTCGCGGTGGCCACCACGATGTCCACCGGACCGCCGTCCCGCCGCACCTCGGTGCCGTGGACCGCAACCGGGTCGCTGCCCATCAGGGCGGCCGCGGCGTCGAAGAAGTGCACACCGTGCTCGATGTGGATGCCACCACTGTGCGCCGGGTCCCAGAACCAATGGTCCGGGCCGAGATCCTCGTCGGAGGCGTCGTTCTCGAACAGGAACCGGCGCAACGGGTCCAGCAACCCCTCCTCGCCCAGCCGTTGGAGCAGCCGCAGGATCGGGTTGTAGCGCAGCACATGGTCGACCGCGAACACACCGGGTGCACGGCTCGCCTCCTCGGCGACACGTGCGGCGGCCTCGAGGGTGACGGCGACCGGCTTCTCGCAGAACACATGCCTGCCCGCGCGCAGAGCGGTCACGGCACCGTCCGCGTGGGCGGCCGGCGGGGTGGCGAGGACCACCACGTCGACCTCCGGGATCCCCACCACCTCCTCGACGGACGCGGCGACGTGCGCGCCGTGGCGCTCCGCCAGCACGCGGGCGCGCTCCCCGTCGGGGTCGGCACAGGCAACGACCCGCAGACCGGGGATGTCGCGCACCGCGTCCAGCACATACGCGCCGAAGCCGCCGCAGCCGACCAGCGCAAGACCCACGTCGGGGACGACGGTCATTCGGCCCGGTCCAGGCGGGCCACGCCGATGTGCGCGTCGGCCATGCCGTAGAAGACGTACCGCACGCCGTCGATCTCCTCGATGGCGGTCGGGAAGACCACGTTCGGCACAGTGCCGGAACGCTCCTCCTCGGTCTCGGGGGCCATCAGCGGCTCGGTGGTACGCGAGAGCACCCGGGCCGGGTCGGCGGGGTCGAGGATCATCGCACCGGCCGCGTAGTGGACCGTCTGCACCTGGGCGAACGGATCCTCGATGGTGCCGGAGACACCGTGGTGGATGAGCAGCCAGCCCTCCTCGACACGGATCGGAGCCGGGCCGGCACCGATCTTGAGCTCCTCCCAGGGGTGCTCGGACAGCGCGACCAGGCGGTGGTGGCGCGGCCGGGTCAGTGCCCGGATGTCCTGCTTGACCTCGGCGACGGGGACGTAGGAGATCCAGATGCCGGGGCGCTCGTCGGTCACACCGGCGGGCAGGTGCACACCCTCACCGGGGCGGAACCAGCCGAGGTCCCACATCGGGCGGTGCAGCATCGCGAAGTACATCTCACCGTCCGGGCCCGGCACGGGCTCGGGGAAGTGCACGACGTCCTTGTTCGGGAAGAGGTTGAGGTCGGTGTCCAGGTCGGGCTGGTACTCGAACTGGATGGGGCCCAGACGCTCCCAGTGCACCAGGTCCTCGGAGACGGCGAGCGCCGGCTTGGGGCCGAGCGGGCCGTACGCCACGTACGACATCACATGCCGTCCGAGGTCCTCGATCCAGGTGGTGCGGGGGTCCTCCACACCGGCGTTGTTCTTGCCGCGCTCCCAGCCCTCGTCCGGGGCGAGGACCACACCGCGGCGCTCCACCCCGGTGGGCACACCGTCCTCGACGGTCACCTCCGCGAGGCCGACCCGGGACACGTTGCCTTCCGAGACCAGCCGCGGCAGCAGGTGGAGCCTGCCGTCGGGGGTGCGGCCGGAGGCGGGGTTGAGCACACCCTCCACCTCGTCGGAGTGGCCGGGCAGTGGGGACATCACGACGCCGACCCGGGTGAGGCGGTAGGGGATGGGGGTGGTGGTGCTGTGGGACACGGGTGTTCAGCCCTTCGTTGCTGAGTCGATGTCGGTGGAGGTGAAGCGGCGCTGGAAGACGATGTAGAGCGCCACCGCGGGGGCCGCGAGCACGCACGCCCCGGCGAGGATGGCGCCGAACGGATTGGCGGCGGCCGAGGCGACGGTGCTGATGTAGTTGGCCAGGGAGACGGCCAGCGGCTGCATGTCCTGCCGCTTGGTGACGAGGAACGGCCAGAGGAATTCGTTCCAGGGCCCGGTGAAGCTGAGCAGCACCACCGAGAGCAGGGCCGGCTTGCACAGCGGCAGCGCGATGCGGAACAGGATCTGCAGTTCGCCGGCCCCGTCCATGCGCGCCGCCTCGAACATCGCGGGCGGCAGCTGCAGGAAGAACTGCCGGAAGATGAAGACGGCGGTGGTGTTGATCGCGAAGGGCAGGATCATGCCCAGATACGAGTCGGCAAGGCCGTAGTCGCGAACGATCAGCACATACAGGGGGATCATCAGCAGCTGGAAGGGGATGACCTGCACCAGCAGCACCAGGGCGAAGGTGGTGCCCCGGCCCCGGAACTGCAGCCGCGCGAGCGCGTATCCGGCGAGTAGTCCGAAGACCGTGGTGCAGACGATCACACCGCCGGTGAAGATCCCGGAGTTCACCAGCGAACGCCCCAGCGAGATGGCCGAGTTGATCGCGGCGTAGTTGTGCAGGCTCAGGTTCCCCGGATCGGGGAACGCTCCGCTCGGGCTCGAGTCGGGCTCCTTCTGCAAGGAGCCGATGACCATGTAGTAGAAGGGGAAGAGGAAGGCGAACGCCCCGACGAGCAGTGCCAGCTTCGACCACAGCGACCTGGACGCGGATCCCGTGGCGCGCGCCGTGCGCCGGTGCTTCCTCGTGTCCGAGGGTGTGACGTCTGCGGCCATCTCAGTCCCTCTCCAGGAATCGGCGGTAGACGAGCGAAATGGCCGTGATCAGTACGACGAGGATCACACCGATGGCGGCGGCCTCATCGGGGTGCCCCTGCTGGAGACCCCGCTGGTACATGAGCAGCACGGGTGAGGTCGTCGCTCCGTCCGGTCCGCCACCGCTGGTGAGCAGATAGGGCTCGGTGAACAGGTTGGCTCCGGTGATTGTGGCGAGGACCAGGACCAGCAGCGTGGCGGGACGCACGGCGGGCACCGTGATCGACCGGAACGTCCGGAACCGGCCCGCGCCGTCCAGGGCCGCCGACTCGTACAACTCGTTCGGTACGTTCTGCAGCGCCGAGAGATACAGCACCACGAAGAAGCCCAGCTGCTTCCAGGCGACGAAGACCGCCACGACCGGCATCGCCAGATGGGAGTTCACCAGCCACGAGGGGTCCGGAGCCAGTGGGCCGAGAGCCTGGTTGACCAGGCCGTTGGAGTTGAACAGGAAGATCCACACACCTACGACCGCCACACTGGCCGTGATGTAGGGGATGTAGTAGGCCGTCCGGAAGAAGGAACGGAACGGCAGCTTCTTGTTCAGTGCACTGGCGAGGACCAGTGAACCCACCACCGTCAGCGGCACGTTGATGACGAGGAAGACGGCGATGTTGAGGAAGGAGCGCCAGACGGCGGGGTCGGTCAGGACCGTGGTGTAGTTCTCCAGCCCGACGAAGGGCCGGTCGACCGACACGCCCGGGGCCGCGAAGAAGTAGTCGTGGAAGGACATCCACACGGCGAAGCCGAGCGGATAGACGAAGATCGCGGCCAGGTACAGCACGTACGGGGAGACGAACAGCATCCCGATGGGCTGGTGCCCGCCGAGCCGCAGTCGCCACGATCGGCCCGTGGTCGTCCTCCCGCGCCCGGGCGCGGTGCGCCCGGGGCCGTGGGTGTCATGAGTGGTGGAGGTCATGGCAGCGCGTCACTGGTTCTCTGCCAGCTTGTCGACCTTGCCCGCGGCATCCTTGAAGGTGCTCGTGAGGTCGCCCTTGCCGAAGATGACGGACTTGGTGTACGCGTCGCGGAAGGTCTGCCAGATCTCGACCGAGTTCGGCACGTTCGGCGCCTCGATGGTCTGCTCCGCCTGCTGCGCGAAGGCCTCGTAGTCCTTGTGGGACGCGAAGTACGACGGGTAGGCCGACGCCAGCGCCTGGCGCATCGGCATCTGGCCGGTCGCCTCCAGGAGCTTGCCGTCCTGCTCCTTGCCGGTGGCGAACTTCATGACGTCCCAGGCGGTCGCCCGGTTCTTGCACGAGGAGTACATGCCGATGGACTTCTCGTCGCTGAAGGTCCCCTTGCCGGCCGCGCCGTCGGCGGTCGGCACCGGCACGGCACCCCACTTGACCTTGTCGCCGTAGACGGAGACCGCCCAGGGACCGACGGTGGCCATCGCAGCCTTGCTCTCGGCGAAGGCGTCGCCGTTGAAGGTCTCCTTGGGGGCGAGGCCCTCGGAGTACATGGTCTTCCACATCTCGGCCGACTTGATGCCCTCGGGCGAGGCGAACTGTGCCTTGCCGCCCTCGACGAGCTGCTTGCCGGTCCCTGCCGCGAACAGCGGGTAGAAGTCGAACCAGGACTGGTAGAACTCCGAGGTCGGCGCGGGCCAGATGGCGGCCTTGGCGACCCCGCTGTGCACGAGCTTGCGCGAGGTGTCCAGGAAGTCCTGGTAGGACGTCAGCTTGGGGTGCTCCGGGTCCAGTCCGGCCTTCTTGAAGAGCTCCTTGTTGTAGAAGATCATCACCGGGTTGCTCTTCCACGGCAGCTGGTAGAACTTGCCGTCCGGCGAGGCGTACTGCGCGAGCCGGTCGCCGACACGGGACTGCAGGTACTGCTTGCCGTCGGGGAAGTCGTCCAGCGCGACCAGGCCACCCTGCTTCTGGAAGCCGGGCACCGCCGCCGGAGCGGTGTTGAGCACCAGGCACGGCGCGTTACCGGCGGTGATCGCCGCGCCGATGACCTCCTCGGAGCTCTTGCCGGCGGGGATCTCCTGCGCGCTCACCTTCTCCTTGGGGTGGGCGGCGTTCCAGGCCGCCACCATGCTCTTGCCCCACGCGACTTCCTGCGCGTTGTTGGAGTACCAGATGGTGATGGGGCCACGGGAGTCGTTCGCCGCGGCACCGGAGTCCGATCCGCCGCCGCACGCGGTCAGGGCGAGCGCCGCTGCCGGCAGCAGGGCGAGGAGGGCCTTCTTCATTGGAGGTTCCGTTTCTCACTGGGGGTGGTCAGCCGGCGGGTACGACGTCGCTGAGCGTCGCCGGCCGCCTTCCGGGAGGGGGGAGGGGTCTGGGGGCCGCCGTCACGGGCGGTCATCGGCTTCCACGGACGGGAACGGGGCCGGTCGAGCCGCGTATGACCAGCGTGGCCGGGTCCAACTCGACGTCGGCCGTGGTCCCGTGCTCGATCATTTCGACCAGTGCCTGGGCCGCGGCCCGGCCCCAAAGGACCGGGTTGGCACGGCAGGTCGTCAGCGTCGGACTGGTCCAGGAGGCCAGCGGCACGTCGTCGAAGCCCACCACCGAGAGGTCGTGGGGCAGTCGCAGGCCGGCGTCCTGGGCGACCGCCATACCGGCGGTGGCCGACAGGTCGTTCCCGTAGACGATCGCGGTCGGGGGAGTGGGGAGGTCCAGCAGTGCCCGGGTCGCGCGCGCCCCGCCCTCGGCCGTGAACCCTCCGGGCAGAGACGTCCCGCGGGGCAGGCCCGCTTCGGCGAGTGCGTCCGCCCATGCCTGGCGGCGGCGCCGTGCGTGCACGAACTCCTCGGGACCGGCCACGTAGGCGATGTCGCGATGGCCCAGCTCCACGAGGTGGCGTACGGCGTCGCGGACCACCGGACGGTCGTCGAGGTTCACCGTCGGCAGGTCCTTGTCCGACTCGATGCCGCCGACCGCGATCGCGGGCAGGCCGAGTTCCGCCACCAGGTCGGGCCGCGGATCGTCGAGGCGCAGGTCGGTAAGGAAGACTCCGTCGACCCTTCGGTCGGCGGCGAGTCTGCGGTAGGTCTCCATTTCGGCGCCGGGGCGGCTCATCTGCAGCATCAGCCCGTCACCCGTCTCGGAGATCACCGACTCGATACCGGCCATGAACGCCGGGTAGAACGGGTCGGTGCCGATGAGCTCCGGCTCGCGGGCCAGGACCAGACCGACGGCACGTGCACGGCCCGTGGACAGTGCTCTCGCGCTGCGACTCGGGGTCCATCCCAGCTTCTCGGCCGCGGACCGGACCCGTTCCTGGGTGGCGAGTGCCACACCGGGACGGTTGTTGAGGACGAAGGAGACGGTCGCTCGCGACACCCCGGCCAGCTCGGCGACATCCGCGATCGTGGGACGACGGGCCATGGGTGACCTCCGGTTTCTGCCAGCTGGGCAAGCGACGACATATGGCCGGTTCGTATCGCCGCAAGGGCATCCGGGACCACGCCTGGACGGCGCCGCCTACAGAGCAGGGCAGGACATGCCCCTGGCCACTCCACCGTTGCAGGCGAGTGCGACCGGGACTTGAACCGGTTTAAAAGGCGGTCATAGCTTCGGCTCCACCCCCCGTTAAGTCAAGAGCCCATATTTATAAACCAACTTGGTCACTATTTGTCAGGTAATGCCCTTTATGGACGATCTATGCCACGATCCATCCCGGAGTCTCGCCCCGTGCGTCGATGACTCGAAGAGGCGACGGTGATTGCCGGCATCCGGAGGTGGCCGAAATGGTGCGGTGGTGTGTCGGCCTGGTGTCTCGATGTGTGCGCGGACGTCCGGGGTGGGCTTCCGCTCCCGAGGGGCGTGTCGGACGGGACCGGCTCGGTGCCCGCGCGCGCGGCTTCCGGATTCGCGGCTGCGTTCGAGTTGCGGGTTAACGGAAGGCTACATATCGTAACGTGCAGTAACGGTGATCCCGATGTGGGCGTCGGCAGCTCAGTGCCGGCGGTCCCGGCTCGGATCCGGGTGACGGCCCCCCGGGCCGGAGGAGTTTCTCTGCCGGATTTCTGCTGTCGCCGATGAGGAATGCGAGCTCGTCGAGGGCTCCTTCTCGAAAAGATCTTGGAACATCTCGAGGAGATCTGCCATGTCCGAGACATCCCAGCGGCGCTCTCGCCGAGAGTTCATTTCCCTCTCGGCCGCCGCGATGACCGTGGCAACCACCGGGGCCTTCGGCCCGGCCTCCGCAACACCGGCAGCGACAAGCGGAAGCGCTCGAGAAAGCGCACGCATCCGACCCTTCCGTATCCATGTCGAGGAGCGTGAGCTGGCCGAACTCCGCCGGCGCATCGCCGCGACACGCTGGCCCGACCGCGAGACCGTCCACGATCGGTCCCAGGGTGTGCAGTTGGCGACGATGCAAGAACTGGCTCACTACTGGGGAACGGCCTACAACTGGCGCACGATCGAGGCGAAGCTGAATTCCCTGCCGCAGTTCATGACCAGGATCGACGGGCTGGACATTCACTTCCTCCACATCCGCTCCCGCCACGCGAACGCTCTGCCGATGATCCTGACCCACGGCTGGCCGGGCTCGATCCTCGAATTCCTGAAGGTGATCGACCCGCTCACCAACCCCACGGCCCACGGCGGACGCGCGCAGGACGCCTTCCATCTCGTCATACCCTCCATGCCGGGCTACGGCTTCTCGGAAAGGCCGACGACCACGGGATGGAACCCCGCACGCATCGCGCGCGCCTGGGCCGTACTGATGGAGCGACTGGGATACAAGCACTTTGTCTCCCAGGGCGGCGACTGGGGCGCGGTGGTCTCGGACAAGATGGCGGTCCAGAAACCCCCGGGACTGCTCGGCATCCACGTCAACTTCCCCGCGACCGTCCCCCCGGACATCGCCCAGAAACTCGAATGCGGCTACCCGGCTCCGGCCGGCCTGTCCGCCGACGAGAAAGCGGCGTACGACAAGCTTGCCGACTTCTACAAAACGGGCTCGGGCTATTCGGCCATGATGGTCACCCGCCCACAGACCGTCGGCTACGGACTGACGGACTCGCCGGCCGGACTGGCCGCCTGGATATACGACAAGTTCGCAGCGTGGACCGACAGCGGCGGCCATCCGGACCGGGTGCTCACCAAGGACGAGATGCTCGACGACATCACGCTCTACTGGGTCACGAACACCGCGGTGTCCTCCGCCCGCCTCTACTGGGAGAACAACGCCAACAACTTCGACGCCGTGTCGGTGTCCGTCCCGGCCGCGGTCTCGGTGTTCCCGGGCGAGATCTACCAGGCGCCGCGGAGTTGGACCGAGCGCAGCTATCACAAGCTGATCTACTTCAACAAGGCACCCAGAGGCGGCCACTTCGCGGCCTGGGAAGTCCCGGAGATCTTCTCCGACGAACTGCGGGCGGCGTTCAGGTCACTGCGCTGACACGCGTTTCCCGGTGGGTGCCGACCCGCGGCGTCGAAGCTGATGCCGCGGGTCCCGCGCATCGCGGCACACGATCACCCGCACCCCCGGCACGCTGCGGCGGCCTGCGTCCGGCGTTGTCCGAGGGGAGCGGTACGGTCGGCGCTCGTGAACGAACAGCGGGGCGGCGACGGCGCGGTGAGACAGTTCGCGGGGGAGTTCGAGACCCATCTGACGGTCCGGGCGCAGAACCGTGGGGAAGGGGACGACCCGATACGTCTCTGGGCGGAACACCACGGAATCAAGTACACGCGCATCGTTCTCGACCGGGGACGAACACCGGACCAGCCCATGCTGACCTGTCCGGGGCGCGGGCATCTGGCCGGGCAGCTGGCGACGGCACGGCAATGGTCGCAACGGCTGCAGGACGACGGGTTCCGAGTCGTACGGCTGAAGATCGAGGCCGCGCCGTGGAACGCCGACGTCCCGGAGACGGATGACGAGGCCGCGGACCTCCCCGGCCACTGCTACTTCGAGCACCACGCCAAACTGGTCCTGTCCAGCGAGTCCCAGGTGGCCGCGGTGCGGGCGCTGGCAGCGCCGCACTCGGCACACGTCTCCCGCAACGCCCGCCGGACGTCGGCCCACGGCAGGCACGAGCGCTTCGTCACCCAGCGGTGCCGGGGCGTCGGCCGGGAGGAGGCGGGCCGACGCCTCGACGTACTCCTCCGTGTGCTGACGGCGGCCGGGTACGAGGCGGTGGAGGTGGAGAAGGAGTTCGTCGTGTACGACGACAACCCCGCCGTGGACGCCGGCTGGATCAAGGGCGAGCCGAGGCTCGTATGACGGCACCGGAACCACCCGGCGCACCCGTCCCTCCGCCGGGCGGTGAGGGCGACCTCCCGTCGGCTGTGGAACCGGGCCGGCGCGGTGTCGACGCGCACGATGCCGTGGAGCGCGAGCCGGGGTCCGCCGAGGTCCGGGGACGCAACGGCATCGACCGCCGAGCGGCCCATCGTGCGGCCCTGGACCATGTACTCGCCCTTGTCGCCGACGCTCCCTGGAGCGGAACCCTCGTGCTGCGGGGAAGCATGGTCGTGCAGGCGTGGCTGGGGGACGCGGCGCGTGAACCGGCTGACCTCGACTGGGTCGTCCTGGAGAACGCCGTCGGGATCGATCCACTGGACCCGTATCCGTACATCGACGGCGCCGACACGGTGCAGCAGTGGCCTGAGGCCGCGGACGGCGCGGCACGCTACGAGATGTGGACCTACGAGGAGTTCGACACAGGGGGGCAGCGGCCGGCGCTGCCTCCGGAGGGTCTGCACTGGCTGCACGAGCAGGAGGCCGCCGATGCCGGCCCTCCCTACCTGGACCTGCTCGACCGCGTGGAGCGGTGTCCCGAGGCGGCCCCGGGGTTGCTCCTCGCCGCGAACAGGGCGCGAGTGGACGGAACCTGGACGTACACGGAATACGACACGCCAGGGGTGCGACTGATCGTCCCATGGCACACCGAAGGCCTGCCGCCCGGCGAAGTGCGGCTCGACTTCGCCCGGGACGAGGTGCTTCCCGAGTCCCCGGTATGGACACTGGTACCGCGCGGTGACGGGGGCAGGCCCACGGCGGTGCGAACGGCGAGCCGCGAACTGTCGCTCGCCTGGAAGGTGCTGTGGCTGTACTCCGACAGCCGTGACGGCCGTACGGCACGGGGCAAGGACCTGTACGACGCGGTGCTCCTCGCGGAGGCGGAGGGAGCGTGGCTCTCACCGCGTCTGCTCCGCAGGGTCTTCGGTCGCGCCTGGGACACGGAAGCCGACGGTTTCGACCCGGCCACGGTGGCCCGTTGGAAGGTGGACTGGGCCGAGTTCCAGGAAGGGCACCCGTGGGTGACGGGATCTGGGGAGGACTGGCTCCACCGACTGGGCCGAGCGTTGGGAACGATATTCACGGAGCAGCGGCCCGCGCCCACCACCGGACGCACCGGTGGCACTGCTCAGGTACGCGGTGCGCAACGGCGATGCCGCGATCGAAGACGGTCGCGCGGGAGGGGTGTGTGTGATGACTGACTCCTGGGAGGGGTTCGTACGGCGGGGTCGCGCGATGCCTAGAGTCCCGCCGGACGACGAGGACCGGGCGCGCTTCGACCTGCCTACGACGCTGCGTCCCGTCAAGGACGAGCGCGCCGTGCAGCGGCCGGTCTTCGACCCTGCGCTCAAGCAGTACTCCAACGCCTACCGGGCCTCGGACCCCCGGTTCACGGACCCTGACGTCGAACAGGCCTGGCATACGGCTCGCCTCGCCGCGATCGAGTTGGTGCTCTCGGCGATCTCCAGCTCCCCGTGGGCGGCCTCGCTCGTGCTGCGTGGCAGCGTGCTGCTCCGTGCCTGGTTCGGGGATGCCGCACGAGAACCGGGCGACCTCGACTTCGTCGTCGCACCCGCGTCGTGGCGGATCGAGGAGGAGCGGACCGATGCCATGCTCGAGGGTGTGGCCCGGGCCGCCGAGAGGGCGGCGCAGCACGGTGACGGAGCGGTACGGATCGACGCGGCGGAAGCGGTCAGCGACGACATCTGGACGTACGACCGGGTCCCCGGACGGCGCCTGGTGCTGCCGTGGAGCTGCGACGGGTTGCCCGGCGGCGTCGTACAACTCGACTTCGTCTTCAACGAGCATCTCCCCGTCGACCCCGAACCGGCCCTGCTCCCCTCGGCGTCGGGTGACCCGCAAGCGGTGCTGAGCGCCGCCACGGCCGAGTTGTCACTGGCCTGGAAACTCATGTGGCTGGTGAGCGACATGCATCCGCAGGGCAAGGACCTCTATGACGCCGTTCTGCTGGCCGAACACACGTCGTTGCGTTACGAACTGCTGCGGGACGTCTTCCTGGACGCGGAGCCGTCCGACGGGTGCCACCCGGTGGGGCGGCGTGAGATCGCCGGGCTCAAGGCCTATGTCGAGTGGGAACATTTCATCGCCGAATACCCCGATGTCACCGAGAGTGCGGCCGACTTCATCGACCGCCTGGTCGCCGCGCTCGCACCGACGTTCCAAAGCGTCGAGGCGGTGGGGCTCGGGGAAGACGAGTACGCCCGCCACGTGTGGTGGTTGGAGCCCCGCATCCGGGAGTACCGGGAACTGCTGAAGCGGACGAGCATGCGCGCCGTGCAGGAGAAGATGCACGCGGCCCGTCTCCCGTTGCTCACGGCCGTCGTCGTCACGCGGGAACTCCTCGGTTCCGATCGCCACAGCGTGCAGGACGCACGTTCCGTCGTGTTCGACGACCCCTCCTGGCACCGGTTGGTCGAGTCGCATCGGGGCGGCGGCGGTTGGCTCGACGGACAACTCGATCGGCTGTAGAAGGCGGTGACTGTGCGTCCCGCGGCGCGGCGCCTCGGTCCGCACCCCTCGTCGGGGTGCGGACCGCCGGCTCAGCCGGTGACGCTCGGGGCACCCGTCTCGAGGTGGCCGACGAAGCGGCGGGAGAAGGTGGTGTCGGAACTGACCGTGACCGTGAAGTCGTACCAACCGCCCTTGTAGGCGACGGCGTTGAAGTAGTCGTCCACGAAGTTCCCGGCGGTCGCCTGGTAGCACACCGCAGCCAACGTCCCGCAGCTTCTCGTCGAGGCTCAGCCGCTCGCCGGCGGCTTTCAGAGGTGGCGGCCTGCGGTGTCCGCCGAGGGCAGCGGCACGCGTCGGCCGCCGACGCCTGGCAGTGCCGGACGGCCTCATGGTCCCCATTCGATAAAGGCGCTCAATCGGGCGATAAGCGGGCGGTCTTGGACAGGCGTCGGCTCGCGAGGTCACGATGCTGGGCGTGATCCCCGACTTCACGGGCGACGAGCCGCCGTGGCCGGAAGCGGGGACCGTTCCGAGGAGTTCCCGTGCCGATGCCGAACGCCCAGGTCCAGTCCTCGCCCGGCGGTCCGGAGAGGCCGCACTGCTCCGAGGCCGTCGCCTCCACGTCCGGGCCGGAACGTCGTATACAGGGCATATGACGTGCCCCGGACGCAGGAAGCCGTGGACGCCCCGCCCCGCCCGACGAAGCGCTCTCCGGTCAGCCGGTGGATCCCCGTCGCATCGCGACTGCCTCCGCGCACCGTCGCCGCCGCCCTCACCACATCGGCCGGATTGGCCGTGCTGGTGGCCCTGGGGGCGCTCATGCACCAGACGGTGCTCGTGCCGCCGCTCGCGGCCACGATGGCGATCGTGACCGCGACCCCCGAATCGCCACTCGCGCAGCCCCGACACATCATCGGCGGCCACATGCTGTCGTGCCTCGTCTGCTTCGCCGTGCTCACCCTTGGATGGCACGGCCCTTGGGCCGCCGTGGTGGCCTGCGGTGTCGCCTGCGGACTTGTGCTGCTCCTCGGAGCGGCCCATCCGCCGGCCATGGCGACCGCAGTCATGATCATGCTCACCGAACCACGCGCCACCCGCTTCGTACCCCTGCTGGCCGCCGGAGCCGCGCTGCTCGTCGCGGTGCAGATGGTCTCCGCCCGTCTGCGGCGTGAGGTCTATCCCGTTTTCTGGTGGTGAGCCGGCGCGGTCGTGAACGCGTCGAGCGGGTGACGAGCACGCAATTCGCGTGCCGCTCGACCGGCGTGGCGGTGGCGGCGCTCCGCGGCCTGCCCGGTCAGGACGACGTGGCCGGTTCCGATGGCCGTGCTCGACGCATCCGCGGGTGTGCCGCTGTGCACAGCGTCGCGCGGGTCCTTCCGGGGTGCGTGGCGGGGTGTGCTCGCCCGAGTGCGCGGCCGGGGAGAAGTCGCCCATGTTGTGCCCCGAGGGTGCTTCAGGGTGAGTTGCCACCGGACATCGCTGTTCAGATGGGGTGCCAGGGGTGAGCAGGGGCTGTTCGCCCGGACACAGGATCTTCAGATTTCCGTCTGTTTCCCGGTCGGCGGCAACCCGTCGTTCACGGGCCCGTCGCCGTGGGACGGCTTGCTGGGAGCGAAGTTATATAGACAACTTTGCTCGCCCGGGTGCCGCCGAGACGGTACCCGGGGCGGAGAGGACCCAACACCATGCCACCCCTCTCACAGGTCGCCGCGTCCGGGAGCAGCATCACGATCGGCTCCACGACGCCCCCGCAACGCGGCGACAAGTTGACCTTCACATGGTCGACGGACGCCCCCGACCCGAAGAACTGGATCGGCGTCTACGACGGTGACCGGCTGCCCGGCAGCGGCGGCGGTTCCCTTGTCTGGACGTACGTCTCCGGCACTTCGGGGCAGACGACCCTCGACACCTCAGGACTGAGCGGCGGCCCCTACACCGCCTATCTGCTGGCCAAGGACGGTTACGGCGTCCTCGCCAAGACCGAGCCGTTCACCTTCGAAGGCGCCCCCACGGGCGACTCGCTCGAGCTGAAGACCACCGCCCCGTTCGAGGGCGACAAGCTCTCCTTCCACTGGACGACCGACGCACCCGACGCGAAGAACTGGGTCGGCGTCTACGACGGCAGCCGGGTGCCCGGGAACGGCGCCTCCCTCGCCTGGGAGTACACCCCCGGCGCCTCCGGCGACATCACGATCGACACCTCGGGGCTGAGCGGCGGGCCGTACACCGCCTACCTGCTGGCCAAGGACGGCTACGGCATTCTGGCCCGCACCACCCCGTTCAGCTTCGCGGTCCGTCCCGTGATCCCGCGTCCGCACGCGGTGGTGGACGCCCTCACCACCGACCCGCAGACCGCGGGCGCGTCCTTCTCCGTGCGGCTGGGCGGCCTGTGGATCAGGCCCGAGGGCAATGCCGCCGGCAGCGCGACCTTCAAACGTGTCGCGGGCGATCCGTGGTTGTCGGTGGCAGCGGACGGCACGGTCAGCGGCAAGGCCCCGGGCTTCGCGCCGCGGACCCCCGGCCGGCTGGTGGCCGCCGTCACCGACAGCGCCGTGGGCAGCGACACCGTCACCGTCCAGGTGCCGGTACGCGCCTCCCGGGACCGGCTCCGGCTCAAGGTCGCCACGCTGAACCTCTGGGACGCGGGCACCCATGTCGACGGCTTCCTGGAGAAGCAGCTCAGGCTCGTGCTCACCCAGGGACTGGACGCCGTCGCGGTCCAGGAATGCGGTGCCGACGGTGCCACGAAGCTCGCCGGCGCGCTCGGTTGGCAGGTCCACCAGGCCGGTGGCCTCGGCATCGTCAGCCGCTACCCGCTCTTTGGCCTCGTCGCGCCCACCGCGGGGCTCCCGGCCGCCGCCGCGACGCTGCACCTGCCCGGCGACACCACGGTGCGCCTGTGGACCGCCCAGCTGGACGAGGCCGACTACGGCCCGTACGCGCTGCTGGCGGGCCGGACGGGCGCGCAGGTGGAGGCCGCGGAGCGGGGGACTACGCGCTATCGGCAGACGCAGGCCCTGGTGGCCGCGATGCGGGCGGACATCGCCTCCCGCAACCCCGTCGTACTGGCAGCCGGTCTCGCCTCGCCGTCGCACCACGACTGGACGAACCGTACGGCTTCCGCGCACGGAGGCGTCGGGCGCGTCCGCTGGCCCGTCACCGAGGCTCTGGAACAGGCCGGTCTCGTCGACGCGTTCCGCGACGCCCGGTCCAACCCGGTGAAGGCGCCGGGCATCACCTGGTCCCCCGTCAGACCGCAGCGCGAGGACGGCGGCAAGGAACCCCAGGACCGGATCGACCAGATCCAGTACGCGGGGCGGCTGAAGGTGCTGGAGGCGCACAGCCTGTTCACCGGCTGGCCCCGGCCGGTGCCGGACACCTCCGCCAACGGCTGGCCCTCGGACCACGCGGCCGCCGTCGCCACCTTCTCCCTGTCCGCCCGCGGCTGACCCCCGAACGACCTGAAGGACCTTGCACCCATGACCGAGATCAGCCGCCGCACCTTCATAGGCACCACCGCAGCCGGAGCCGCCGTCGCGGCCGGACTCCCCGGCACGGCGGAGGCCGCGGGTCGCGACCCCCGGCACGGCAGCATCACCGACGTCAAGCACGTCGTCATCCTGATGCAGGAGAACCGCAGCTTCGACCACTACTTCGGCACCCTCAGCGGTGTACGCGGGTTCGGCGACCGCCAGGCGACCGCGCTCGCAGGCGGCGACACGGTGTTCCGCCAGCCCGACCGCGGACGCAAGGAGGGCTACCTGCTGCCCTTCCGCATGGACACCACGAAGTACAACGCGCAGAACGCGGGCGGCCTCCCGCACGACTGGGACAGCGGCCACAGCGCCGTCAACGGCGGCGCCATGGACAAGTGGGTCTCCGCCAAGGGCGAGCGCACGATGGGGTACTTCACCCGCGAGGACATCCCCTACCAGTACGCCCTGGCCGACTCCTTCACCCTCTGCGACGGCTACTTCTGCTCGCTGAACGGCCCCACCGACCCCAACCGCCTCTACCTGTGGACCGGCACCGCCGGCCCCGGCGTCGACGGCACCACCGGCCCCTGGACCGACAACACGCCGGTCACCGGCAACCCGGTCGCGGACTGGACGACCTACGCCGAACGCCTGGAGCAGGCCGGAATCAGCTGGCGCGTCTACCACAACCCCGATGGCTCGGACGACCGCAACGGCGACTACGACGACAACGCGCTGTCGTACTTCAAGCAGTTCCACGAGTTCCCCAAGGACGACCCGCGCTACGTCAACGCCATGACGAAGTTCGACCTCACGGCGTTCGACAAGCACTGCAAGGACGGCACCCTGCCGACTGTCTCCTGGCTGGTGGCGCCCTACCTGTTCTGCGAACACCCCGCGGCCAGCCCCGACTACGGCGCCCACTGGGTCAACACCGCGCTGCAGTCGCTGTTCTCCAACCCCGACGTGTGGAAGCACACCGTCTTCCTCCTCATGTACGACGAGAACGACGGCTACTTCGACCACGTCATCCCGCCGTTCCCCGAGCCGGGCACCAAGGACGAGTTCGCGAACGGCAAGGCCATCGGCCTGGGCAGCCGGGTGCCGCTGTGGGTCGTGTCGCCGTGGTCCCGCGGCGGCTGGGTCAACTCCCAGGTCTTCGACCACACGTCGGTGCTGCGGTTCCTCGAGCAGGTGACCGGCGTGAAGGAGCCCAACATCTCCGACTGGCGGCGCACCGTCTGCGGTGACCTGACCAGCTGCTTCGACTTCACCAAGCCCGACTACAGCATCCCGGTGCTCCCGGACACGGTCGCGCTCATGGCGAAGGCGGACGCCGGCAACTCCCTGCCGGGCGTGAAGCTCCCCACGGAGCAGTCCATGCCGGGGCAGGAGGAGGGTGCGCGCCCGCACCGCCCGCTGCCCTACCTGCCCTGGGCGGACCTGAAGGCCGACCGCGCCACGGGCAAGGTCACCTGCACGCTCACCAACGACGGCAGCGTCGGCTACCACTTCACCGTGCTGCCGAACGTCGCCCTGCCCTTCACCGGTACGCCGTTCACGGTCCCGGCGCGTTCGTCGCGCACCTACGTCTGGGACGCGGCGGCCACCGACGGCCGCTACGACTTCTCCGTGTACGGCGCCGACGGGTTCGTCCGCCGGTTCTCCGGCACCCTCGTCCGCGAAGGCCAGGACGATGTCGCGGTGCCGACGGTCACGGCGGCCCTTCGGCGCTCCGGGCGGCCGGCGGACGCGGCGGTGGAGTTCGACCTCCGCAACGACGGCGGTTCCGACGTGGCCTTCACGCTCACGCCGAACGACTTCGTCGGCAAGGAGCAGACCGTCTGGGTGAAGGCGGGCGACCACACCCGGGTGACGTGGCGTACCGACGAGGGACGCTACGACGTCACCGTGACGGCGGGCACGGGGACCCGCTTCCTTCAGCGGTACGCGGGAACCGTCCACTCCCTGTGAGGCGCGCCGGCGGGGGTTCGGGGCGGGCCGCGGCCCGCCCCGAACCCCCGCCGGGTAGGGTCGGGAGCCGGCCGCACGGACGGCCCGCACGACACGAGCAGTCCAGGAGAGACGGTGGGGCAGGAGCAGGGCACACCGGACAGCGACCTTCGTTACCGCAAGGTCGCCGCCGAACTCCGCGAGGCCATCATCGCGGGTGAGTACGCCATCGGCGCGAAGCTTCCCCCGGAGGGGACGCTCGCCGAGCGCTACGGCGTCTCCCGGGGCACGATCCGGCACGCGCTGGCCGTGCTGCGTTCGGACGGACTGGTCACCTCCCGGCGCGGCACACGGCGCACGGTGCTCGGCGGGCCCCGGGCGCAGAGCTTCTCGGAACTGCTGAGCTTCACCAACTGGGCGCGCTCCACCGGCCAGACGCCGGGCGGACGGGTGGACCGTGTGGTGCGCCGACCCGCCGAGCCCGTCGAGGCCGACCAACTGGGCCTGGAGGAAGGGGCGGAGGTGTATCTGGTGCTGCGGCTGCGGACGCTGTCCGGAGAGCCGGTCATGGTCGAGCGGTCGCTCTATCCGGCCCGGGTCGGCGCATTGGTGGCCGAACTGCCGCCGGACACCGTCTCGCACACGGAGGCCCTGGTCGCGCACGGCGTGCTCTTCACCGACGCCGACCACACGATCGACCTCGCGTGGGCCGACGCCGACGACGCCCGGCTGCTGGACTGCCCGCCGGGTCAGGTCCTGCTGCGCGAGCGCCGCCGCACCACGGATCCGGAGGGAGTCCCGGTGGAGTGGTCCGAGGACCGCTATCTGCCCGGCACCATCTCCTTCACGGTCCACAACTCCGTCGCCACGTCCACCTTGGGCCGGCGCCACAGGCCGGGTACGGGGACGGCCCGATGACCGCGGATCTCGAAGCCGTCCTGGCCGCCTTGGCCGCTCGCCTCGGTGCCGACGCCGGTGACCCCTCCGACGAGCACGACCGATGGGCCGTGTACCGCGAGGCCCTGGACGACCCCGCGCATCTGCCGGATCTGTTCGACGTCGTGGCCCTCGAGCCCCTCGACAGCATCTCCCTCGGCATCGTCCTGCACCTACTCGGCAGTCTCCCGCCCTCCGAGCGTCCGTCCTGGATCGACCGGCTGGGTACCGACCGCAGTCGGGCCTACGCCACACGCCGCGCGCGGGAAGTCGCCGTGCTCCAGGGCGACTCGGTGACCGCGCTGCTCGACGACCCGTCCGTCCAGGACTCCTGGTCGGACTGGCTCCAGTTGGGCCTCGCGGACTCCTCGGACGAACCCGCGGTGCTCCACCGCCTCGCCACCGAGGGACGCACGAAGCGCGTCCGCCGGCTTGCGTCCGAACGGATCCGCACGATCGAACGCCACGGTCCCGGCGCGTCCTGAGGACGGTTCGGTGGGTCCTTGTCGGCCGCGTCCCGGCGTAAATCCGGTTGAACTGCGGTGGGGTGGGCGTGGCAGGCTGCCGCGGTGGAGTTCGAGGTGCACCCCTGGCGGCTGAGCTGGGCCGAGGTCGACCCTGCGCGTCACCCCTTCGACAGCGCGTCGGCGGCGCAGGTGGTGCGCTCGCTCGGTCCCGGCCGGCGGGTGCCGCGCCGCCCCGACCTTCCCGTCGTCGATCCCGCGATGAGTGCCTGGAGTCGGCAGTCGGGCCGGGTGTGGGCCGACGCCATGTCCTGCGCCCTCGCACGGCATTACGGCCGATGGGTCATGGGGTGGTGCTGGGCGCACGACGAAGGGCACTTCGACGGTGGGCCGGTCGGCAGCTGGTGCTGCCCGCTGCACTCGATCACCACCTCGGAGGAGACGCTGGTCCGCGTCGTCGCGGGGCTGTGCGAATGGCGCTCGTGGCTCGAGGATCTCGCGGGGTGGTTCGAGGCGTATCCGCTGGACCTGAAGGCGGTCGAGGACCAGCGGATCCTGTGGGAGCGCGCCGCCCGGAACCTGATCCTGCAGGTCGTCGACCGCACGGGTTGCGGCAGCGGCTGGCAGGGGCACTGCCGTCAGGTGCTCACCTGGTTCCTCAGCCGCTGGGACGTCGCACCCGACGTCGCACGGGAACTGGTCGACGAGGCGATCGGCGGACGGTTCGAGAGCTGGACCGCGCCCGACATCGTACTGGTCGACGACGTGGCCGAGCAGTTGGCGCTGTCCGTGCAGCCGGACGACACCGCGCCCGCGCCCGGGCCGCCGGAGGACCACTTGGAACGCTGGCTCGCGGTGCGCGAGGCCGTGCCGTGGCAGGAGTGCCCGGACGGTGGCGGCGACGGACCGGTGACCCCGTCGCGGGACGGCGCGGCGGAGGACATCCGTGCCTTCGACGGCGCCCTGGACGCCGCCCGTGCGGACGGCCTGCTGGCCGCACTCGACCTCATGCGGGCCGACGCGGCGCGCGGCGCGCCCCTCGACGTCGAGCTGCTCCGGGGCTGGCAGCGGCACGTACTGGGCACGGCGCAGCCGCCCGGGTTCCGCGTCTCACCCGCCTTCGCCAAGGGCGGCCGGGAACGCTACGGCATCGGGCCGGACAGCCGCGATCGGCTCGATGCCTGTCTGGCCGAGAGTGCGGCGGAGGGCGGGCGGCCCCTCCCGCTGACCGCCCGCGCCGCACGTGCCTACCTCGACGTCTGCTTCTTCCATCCCTTCGACGACGGCAACGCCCGGTCCGCCTTCCTCGCCTTCCTGTTCGTCCTCGCCCGCGAGGGCGTCGCGCTGAACGGCGTCGGCCTGGTGCGCCGCATCCGCTTCCGGGCGGACGAACCGAAGGACGCGCTCACCCTCGCCCGGTACGCCGCCTGCCACCTCACCGAGACCCGCGGCCTCGCCTCCCGCTAGGGTCTGTCCGGCCCTAGCCGCGCGCCAGCGCCGCAAGCAGCGGAAGGAAGTGTTCGAACGGGGGTGTGTCGGCGTTCGGGTCCTTCGCCTCCTCGTCCCAGCGGCGGACGGCGACCGCGTCGGCGGCGCCGGGCAGCGCGGCGAACTCGGCCGCCTGCTCGGGAGTCATCACACCGCCCTGGACCTTCAGCGTGTACTTCGACGCCTCGGACAGCTGGTCGTAGTAGTCCGGCTCCACCGCGCACAGATAGCGCTTGGCGGCGACGTGCAGCCGCACCGGCTCGGTGACCTCGGGTCCGAACCAGCGGCCCAGCAGGTCGGCGCCGGTGTGGCTGTGCCGGTTGTCGGTGCCGGCCATCAGCTCCAGACCGGTGACGACCTCGCCGTCGACATGTCCGAGGTCGTGCAGCAGGGCGGCGGCCACCAGGTGCGGCGGGGCACCGGCGGCCTCCGCCCTGGCCCCCGCCTGCAGCATGTGCTGGGCCATGGTGACGGGCTCGCCCAGGTACTCCGCCGTTCCCGCCCCGGCGAACATCTCGACCAGTGGCTCGAGGGTGTCCGCGCGGCGCAGTACCGCCAGCGTGCCGGCCAGCCCGTCCAGGTCGGCGTAGCAGCCCTGGAGGTGGCGGGCCCCGTCCTGGGCGAACGCCGTGCGGGCGTGCAGCAGCCGGGTGTTGTCGAAGACCAGGCAGTCGCCCGGGGTGAGGCGCAGGTCGAGCTGGAGCTCCGGGCGGAGCAGCAGTTCGGCGAAGGTGCGGTAGGCCGCGTAGAAGTGCTCCAGCTCTTCGGCGGGCAGCCTCAGGGTGCTGATCGAACGGTTGTTGAACCGCACCTCGCGCACCCGGCCCAGCGAGTCGGTGCCGATCAGCGGGCGGTCTGCGCGCAGTTCCGTCCCCGCGTCGCGGAAGACGAAGGGGGCGGGCGTGCGGGTGAGCACCTCGAACGCCTCGGGGTCCTCGCGGCGCAGCATCGCGGCCGCAGCGAAGCCGTCGACGAGACCGGAGTCGCCGCCGTCCGCGTCGTTGACCAGGCAGTGCAGCAGCTGAAGCGTCGGCACCGGGTCGCGGTACGGGTTGTCGGTGTGCGGGGTGATGGCGACCGAGGTGAAGGCGAGGTTGTTCGGGTCGGGTTCGACGCGCACGTCGAAGAGCTTCCCGTAGTTGGTCTCGCGGACGTAGCCGAAGGTCTCCGCGACCTCGAGCACCTGCTCCTCGCGCTGCGGCACCGCGCGCAGCAGCATGAAGCCCAGCCGGAGCACGGACTCCAGCATCCGCGCCCGCACGCCGGGCTTGTCGAGGTAGTCCGCCCAGTCGGCCGCGGGCAGCCGTCCCGCGATGTCGCGGGCCGTCCACAGTTCCTTGCCGTGCTCGGTGCGCAGATCACCGTGGTCGGTGCGGCCGGGGCGGTTGGCGGCCAGCCAGGCCACCGGGTACACGGAGCGGTGCCCGTCGGGCTCCCAGACGACCTCGACGGTACCCGCGGCGGCGCCCGCCGAGCCCACCCGCAGCCCGGTGGGCAGGGCGGTGATTTGGAACAGCTTCTGTCCGGAGCGGGGATCGCGGCACTCGGCACAGGGGCAGTTGTCGCGGAGCCACATCGCCGGCAGATCGCCGATCGGGAAGGTGGGCAGGGCGGACACGTTCACTCCTCGGAAAAAGTTGTATAGCCAACTTCTGCGACGGTCACAGGCTCACACGTCGGGAAGGTGACCGGAAAGTGGCGATGCGGCGAACCCCGCTCTCGCGGGGGCGTGCGGGAGCCGGCGCCGACGGCCGGACACGGACATTGAAGGCGCCGTCGCCCGGCCCCTAGCATCCGGAGATGCCGAGCCTTCCGCAGTGGACAGCACACAGCGACGGGAGCAACCCCCCATGACCACAGCAGGGTTCACCGCCGAGGATGCCCCCGCGCTGGCGCAGGTCGACGAGGCCGCCGTCGTCCGGACGCTGCTTGAACTGATCGCGATCCCGAGCGTGACCGGGACCGCGGCCGAGGCCGAGATCCAGCACGACCTGGCCGGGCGGCTGGGACGACTCGGACTCGACGTGGATCTGTGGTCCATGGATCTCCCGGGCTGCGCGCCCACGCCGGCGCGCCGGCGCCCCGGCGCCGTCGGTCATGGCGGCAGGCCGGGGGCATACGCCCGTACCGACGCCCGCCCCATACGCGGTTGACGCGGTCCCCGCGGGAACGTGTCCCTGCGCGAGTCGGCCGCTACCGGGCTCCGGAGTCCCCGGGAAGGCGCTCCAGCGCGGCGGCGACGTCGGTGTGGCGGGCGATGTCCGCGAGGGCACGGGCCATGACCGATCCCGGCTCCCGGGTGGTGACCACCAGACCGACCGGCACGGAACGGGCCGGCTCGACCATCGGCACCGCGCGCATCCCCTGCGGGACGCCGAAGACATGCAGCCATGTGTGCGGCACGATGCTCGCCCACAGGCCCGTCCTGACATGGGCGAACAGGGTGGCCACGGAATCGGTCTCCAGCCGGGGCGAGGGCCGCAGCCCGGCCTCCGCGAACACCCCGTCCAGGACCTTGCGCCCCTGCATGGCCTCGGTCAGCAGGCACAGCGGGAGCCTCGAGGCGTCCGCCCAGGTGGCCGTCGAACGGGCGCCGCCGTCGGCGGCGGTGGTCAGCAGCACATACCGCTCCTCGTACATCGGCACCGCCTGGAAATGCTCCGAGAGGCCGTTGTGCAGATATGTGATGCCGGCGTCGATCTCGAAGTTCTGCAACTGCCGGAGAATCTCATCCGACTGCAGGTCCGCTATCACCTCCACGCTCACCAGTGGGTGTGCCGCGCAGAACGGGCCGGTCAGCAGTGAGACGGCGCCGGACGCGGTGGGCACCGAGCCGATCCGCATCCGGCCGCTCAGCCCGGTGCGCAGGGCGCCGACCTCGTTCTTGAGGGCGTCACGGTCCGCGAGGATCCGCTGCGCCCACACCACGATGCGTTCGCCCTCGGGTGTGAGGCCCTCGTACTTCCGGCCGCGGCGGACCAGCGGCACGTCCAGTTCTTCCTCCAGCTTTCTGACGGCCTCGGAGAGAGCGGGCTGGGAGACGAAACAGGCCTGCGCGGCGCGGGCGAAGTGACGCTCGCGCGAGAGGGCGACCAGGTACTCGAGTTGGCGGAACAGCACCTCATGGATGTACCCGACGGCAGGACCGAACGCCAAACACGGCCCGCGTCCCGTCGTGCCGCGCTTCGTCGGCCACGGCCGACGAAGCGCGGCGAGCACGGGACGCGGGCCGTGTTTGGCGTCCCTGTCAGGCGGGTGTGCGTGCCGCTTCCAGACGGACCACCACACCCTTGGACGTGGGGCAGTTGCTGATGTCGGCGACGCTGTCCAGCGGGACCAGCACGTTGGTCTCGGGGTAGTAGGACGCGGCTGAACCGGGGCTGGTGGGGTACCCGACGACCCGGAAGTTCTCCGCCCGGCGTTCCGTCCCGTCGTGCCAGACGCTCACCAGGTCCACCTCGTCGCGGTCGGCGATGCCGAGGGCCTCGAGGTCGCCGGGGTTGACGAGCACGACCCGGCGGGCGTTGTGTATGCCGCGGTACCGGTCGTTCGGGGCGTACGGCACGGTGTTCCACTGGTCGTGCGAGCGCAGGGTCTGCAGCAGCAGATGTCCCTCGGGGACGTGCGGCATGGTGAACTCGTTGCAGGTGAAGACCGCCTTGCCGCCGGAGTGCGGAAGACGCGCTCGTTCACCGGGTTGGGCAGCTTGAAGCCACCGGGCCGCGCCACCCGGCTGTTGAAGTCCTCGAAGCCCGGTACGACACGGGAGATCCGGTCGCGGATCGTGCCGTAGTCCGCCTCGAAGTCCTCCCAGGGGATGGAGGGTTCGTCCCCCAGCGTGCGGCGCGCCAGCCGGCTGACGATCGCCACCTCGCTCAGCAGGTGCGGTGAGGCCGGTGGCAGCTTCCCCCGGGAGGCGTGCACCTCGCTCATCGAGTCCTCGACGGTGATGAACTGCTCACCCGTGGCCTGGACGTCCCGGTCGCTGCGGCCCAGCGTGGGGAGGATCAGGGCGGTGTCGCCGCAGACCGTGTGCGAGCGGTTGAGCTTGGTGGAGACATGCGCGGTCAGCCGGCACCCGCGCATCGCCGCCTCGGTGACCGCACTGTCGGGAGTGGCCCGTACGAAGTTCCCCGCGACGCCGACGAAGACCTTGGCGCTGCCGTCGCGCATGGCACGGATGCCGTTCACCGAGTCGAGGCCGTGCCGGGTGGGCGGGGTGAAGCCGAACTCGCGCTCCAGGGCGTCCAGGAACCCCTGCGGCATCCGCTCCCACACCCCCATGGTGCGGTCCCCCTGGACGTTGCTGTGGCCGCGCACCGGGCACACTCCGGCGCCGGGCCTGCCGATATTGCCCCGCAGCATCAGGAAGTTGACGATCTCACGGATGGTGGGAACCCCGTGCTTGTGCTGGGTCAGCCCCATCGCCCAGCACACGATGATCTTCTTGCTCCGCAGGACGCTCGCGTGCACACGCTCGATCTCCTCGCGGGACAGCCCGGTCGCCGTCAGCACATCGTCCCAGGAGGTCTTCTCGGCCTGTGCGGCGAAGTCCTCGAAGCCGGTGGTGCTTCTCCTGATGAAGGAGTGGTCGAGCACGGTGCCCGGCGCGGCCTCCTCGGCGTCCAGCAAAAGCCGGTTGAGGGCCTGGAACAGGGCGAGGTCGCCGCCGGCGCGGATGTGCAGGAACTGGTCGGCGATGGGCGTGCCGCGGCCGATCACGCCGCGTACCCGCTGCGGGTGCTTGAAGCGCATCAACCCGGCCTCGGGCAGCGTGTTCACCGCCACCACCCGGCCGCCGTTGCGTTTGGTCTCCTCCAGCGCCGACAGCATCCGCGGGTGGTTGGTTCCCGGGTTCTGTCCCACGACGAAGACCAGGTCGGCGTCGTGGATGTCGTCCAGCGAGACACTGCCCTTGCCGATGCCCAGCGTCTCCTGCAGCGCGGACCCGCTCGACTCGTGGCACATGTTGGAGCAGTCCGGCAGATTGTTGGTCCCGAACGCGCGGGCGAAGAGCTGGAGGAGGAAGGCGGCCTCGTTGTTCAGCCGGCCGGATACGTAGAACAGGGCCTCGTCGGGGGAGTCCAGTCCGCTCAGCTCCCCGGCGAGCAGACCGATCGCCTCGTCCCAGCCGATCGGCTCGTAGTGGGTCGCGCCGGGTCGCTTCACCATCGGCTCGGTCAGCCGGCCCTGCTGGTTGAGCCAGTAGTCGGACATGCCGCCCAGCTCGGCGATCGAGTGCTCGCGGAAGAAGTCGCGGGTCACGCGCCGTGAGGTGGCCTCGTCGTTGATGTGCTTGGCGCCGTTCTCGCAGTACTCGTTCATATGGCGCTTGCCCGGTGCGGGCTCGGGCCAGGCGCAGCCGGGGCAGTCGATGCCCTTGGCCTGATTGACGTTCAGCAGCGTCAGCGCGGTGCGCCGCACGGACGTCTGGCCGAGGGAGTACTCCAGGGCGTGCGTCACCGCGGGCAGACCCGTCGCCCAGGTCTTGGGCGAGGTGACCGACAGATCGTCGCTGGGGTCCTCGATGCTGCTCATGATCCGGGCTGCCTCTTTCCACGCTGGGCCACCGGCCGGGCCGTGCGCATCCGGCGCGTGTGCGTGCGCGTCCGAGGCCACCACCGCGCCGCGGCGGCCGTTCTCCCCTTTTCGCCGAACCGGGAAAACGCGCCGGACGTACGGGCCATGGACGTGCGTATTCACGTGCGCCGTCTGCGCATATCCGACTCCCACTGCGAGAGCAGCTTCCGCCGGTACCCGGCCGGAAGTCAAAGAGGGCTCTTCGATGATCCGATCGGCGCCGCTTATCACGGTGGCGGTCTTCTCATCGGGACGGCGACGGAACGGAACGGGGCCGGGTGGCGGGGGAATGCGCGGCGCGTGCCTGTTCGGGAGCGGCCGGACGGATTTAGCCGGGCGGTCCTGCGGCCGCCGACGAACGGGCCGGCGGGACGAGCGCACCTCCTGACAGGAGCCGCCGATCGCACGACAGGTAATTCCTTTTCGGCCGGCATGGTAAATTCCTGGACGGTGGTCGAGGGGCGAACAATTCCGTCCGGGTGGTTCGGGAAAATGGCGCCGATTCCCTGTTCCGGCATTTTTCGGAAGCCCGGCCATGGATATCGACGACATTGGCAGGCGCGATCCGCGCCGTACGCCCCACGCCCGAACTGATCCGAGCCGCCGCCCAGCACCAACGGCCGCCTGCGTGGCCGGCGGACGATGAACAGTCCACCATCGAAAGCAAGTGATATACCCCGATCATGCCCCGTTTGCAGCTTTCACACCTCCTTGTGACCGGGAGCGCTCGGCGGCGTGCGGCGGCCGACCTGGCGCGCGTACTGACCCCGCGCGGCGCGCTCTTCCTGCACAAAGTGGACGGGGCGTTCACCTGCGCAGTGCACGCCGCACTCGCCATGGCACTGCCGGCGATGCCGTTGGTGCTGACCGGGCGGGCCGAGCAAGCCGTCTACGCCATGCTCGGCGCCTTCACCACCACGTTCGGGCACAACCTGCCCTACCCGCGGCGCGCCAGGGTCCTCGCACTGGCCGGGGTGGCCATGACCGTGTGCGTGGGCGGTGGCTCGCTGCTCGCCGCGTGGGCCCATCCCCGGGAAGGGGGAGGCGGCGCCGTCGTGGTGGTCGCGGCCACGGCCGTGGTCGCCGGTGCGGCGAAGTTCGCCTGTGACGCCGTGCGACAGAGCGGGCTCGGCGCGGTGCTGCTGCTCTTCTCGTTCGCCGTGGCGGCCAACGCGTCGCCCGTCTTCGACGATGTCCTCCCGCAGACCGCGCTGGCCGCGGTGGGAGCCGCCGTGGCGTGGGCGCTGGCCATGTCGGGCCGGCTCGTACAGCCGGACCGGCCGCAACGCCTCGCCGTGGCCGCGGCCCTGCGGCAGCTCGCCGGGCTGCTGGAGTCCGGTGGTGTGCGGCACGGGGGCGGACCGGCCCGGAACCGGGCCACCGCCGCCGTACTCCAGGCATATGTGTCCCTCGGACTTCTGCCGCCCACCGGCGCCGGGCAAGGTGCCCGCGGCGGTGTGTGCGCGCGCCTGACCGACCTCTCCTGGTCGTTGCTGATCGGCTCCGTGCGCCGGTCGCCCGACGACCACGCCGACCTGGCGCGGCACCTGCGCCGACAGGTCCGGCTTCTGACGGACCGGCACCGCCGGGTCCCCCCACTCCTGCCGGAGCTGCCGGTGCCCGTCGCGGCCGCCCGGACCGGAGCCGCCGAGGACGCGACGGGCACCGCACCGGAACCGATCGACCCCGCCGCCGGCCGTGCCGCCGAGACACGTGCCGCCGAACTGCTGGTGGGGCGGCGCCAGGGACGGCCGAGCCATGTCTCGGTCCTGGTGGTACCCGCACTGCGGATCGTCCTCGGGACCGGGCTGGCGGGCGGACTGGCCGTGGCCCTGCACCTCGGGCACGGCTACTGGGCGGCGATCTCCGCCGCGGCGGTGCTGCACTCCATCAACGTCCGCACCGCGGCGCAACGCGCCGTTCAGCGCACGGTGGGCACGGTGGCCGGGCTGGTCGTCGCCCTGGCCGTACTGGCCCTGCGGCCGGACGCGGCAACGCTCGTCCTCGTGATCGTCCTTCTGGAGTTCCTGCTGGAGTACGTCGTGTCCCGCAACTACGGTCTCGGCGTCGTCTTCCTCACGCCGCTGGCACTGCTCCTGACCGAACTGGCGGTACCCTCGGCTCCCGGGACCCTCATCCTGGACAGGGCGGTCGGCAGCATTCTGGGGATCGCCATCGGGCTGCTCTGCGGACTCCTGGTGGTCCACGACCGCGCCGCGGTCCGGGCCGAGCATGCGCTGACCGCCTGCACGGAGGCGGCCGAGCATGCGGAGCAGGCGCTGGACGAGCGCTCGGCGCAGGCGTTCCCGTTCGTACAGACGCATCTGGCCGTGGCCGTCGTGGAACTGCGCGAGGCCGACGACGCCGCGGCGGGGGAGCTGTGGTCGGCGGAGATCGATCCCGCCGAACTCGCCGCCGCGGAGCAGCGTGCCTATCTGCTGCTCGAACGGCTCGCCCGGGGGCGGTGACGCCGCGGTGCGCCCCGGCCGCCCCCGCGCCCGGCTCGATTCTTCGGCCGCCTCCTCGCTCAGGTGGCGGGGGTGATGGTGACCTTGACGTGCTTCATGATCGGTTGGTCGCTCTGGGTGCTGTGGTCGGCGAGCGCGCACAGCACGTTCATCTCGGGCATGTACCCGGCCGCGCAACCCCGGGGGATGTCGTAGGGGATGGCGAGGTAGCCGCTCAGGGAACGGGTGCTGCCGTCCCTGGCCGTGCTGGTGATGTCGACGGGACCGAGATCGGCGATTCCCCGTTCGCGCATGTCGCCCCGGTTCATGAAGACGAGCGTGCGGAGGTTCTTGATGCCGCGGTAGCGGTCGTTGTCGGAGTAGATGGTGGTGTTCCACTGGTCGTGGGACCGCATGGTGCCGAGCGCCAGGGTGCCGGGGGCGGGGACGACGTCGCGCAGACGGGCCGCGGAGAACTCGGCGGCGCCCGAAGCGGTGAGGAAGACCAGCTCACGAGCGGGCTGCTTGATGCGGAAGCCGAGGGGCAGGCGCACACGGCGGTTGAAGTCCTCGAAGCCGTCCAGGACTTGGGCCATGGTGTCGCGGATCCGGTCGTAGTCCTCGACGTACCACTCCCACGGAGTGGAACTGGCGGGCAGGGCGGCCCGGGCCATGCCCGCGACGATCGCCGGCTCGGACAGCAGATGCGGCGAGGCGGGGCGCTTCATACCGATGGACAGGTGCACCATGCTCATCGAGTCCTCGACGGACGTGCTCTGGATGCCCTTGCGCTGATGGTCCTTCTCCGTGCGGGCGAGGCACGGCAGGATGAGTGCCTGACGTCCGTGCACGAGATGACTGCGGTTCAGCTTGGTGCTCACCTGCACGGTCAGGTCGCAGTTGCGCAGCGCCGCCCAGGTGACCGGGGTGTCGGGCGCGGCCATGGCGAAGTTGCCGCCCATACCCACGAACACCTTCACATCGCCGCGTAGCATCGCCTGGATGGTGCCGACGGTGTCCAGGCCGTGCTCACGCGGCGGATCGATCCGGCAGACCTCGGCCAGCCGGTCCAGGAACTCCGCAGTGGGCCGGTGGTCGATGCCGCAGGTCCGGTTGCCCTGGACGTTGCTGTGCCCGCGCACGGGGGAGGGACCCGCCCCCTCCCGCCCCAGGTTGCCGCGCAGCAGAAGCAGATTGACGATCTCCCGGACGGTGTCGACACCGTGCTCGTGCTGGGTGAGGCCCAGACACCAGCTGAAGATGCTGCGATCGGCGTCGTTGTAGATGCGTGCCGCCTTCAGGATGTCGGCGCGGCTGATCCCGGACTGGCGCTCGAGCTCCGCCCAGGGCGTCTCCTCGCACAGCGCCCGGTACTCGTCGAAGCCGGAGGTGTGGCGGTCGACGAACTCCTGGTCCAGGGCCTTGGGGTCCGTCTTGGACTCCTCCAGGACCGCCTTGGCCATGCCGCGCAGAAGCGCCATGTCACCGCCGATGCGCGGCTGGAGATTCAGCGTGCTGGTCCGGGTCGTTTTGAAGAGTGCCATGTCCAGGAAGTCGTGGGGGACGATGGTGCGGGTGGCGGCAGCCTCGACCAGTGGATTGATGTGCACGATCTGGGCGCCGCGATGGTAGGCCTCGGCGAGGGCGGTGAGCATCCGGGGCGCGTTGGAGGCGGCGTTGACCCCCAGGATGAACAGGGCGTCGGCGTTCTCCCAGTCCTTGAGGTCGACGGTCCCCTTGCCGGTACCCAGGGATGCCTGCAGTGCGCGGCCACTGGCCTCGTGACACATGTTGGAGCAGTCGGGCAGGTTGTTCGTGCCCAGCTCGCGGGCCATCAACTGGTAAAGGAACGTGGCCTCGTTGCCGAGCCGGCCCGAGGTGTAGAAGGAGGCCCGGCCGGGGTCGTCCAGCCCGCGCAGGGCACTGCCGATCAGCTCGAAGGCGTCCTTCCACCGGGTCGGGACATAGTGGTCCGTCTCCGGGTCGTACATCATCGGCTCGGTCAGCCGGCCCTGGTCCTCCAGCGCGTAGTCGCTCCACCGGGACAACTCGGTCACCGAGTGCGCGGCGAAGAACTCGCGCCCGACACGCTTGGGTGTCATCTCCCAGGTGACGTGCTTGATCCCGTTCTCGCAGATGTCCAGCTTCAGGCCTTTGGTGTCGTCCGGCCATGCGCATCCGGGGCAGTCGAAACCCGTGTTCTCGTGGTTCATCCGCATGATCGCCCGCGGCCCGTCCAGCAGCGCGTGCTCGCGCACGAGGACACGGCTCACGCTCTTGGCCGCGCCCCAGCCCGCCGCCGGATGGTGGTACGGGTGGAACTCCGGGCCTTCCGTGGGGACCGGCCCCACTGAGGGCTCCGGCTCTTCCCACTCGTCCTTGTCGGTGCTCAAGGCTCTCCACCCTTTCGGCCATTCGGTTATACGAGGGCAACCGGGGCCTTTCGGCAGGCTATGCCGGATGATCAGGGCCCGCCACTCGATCGGGGAGCGCCGGGTGACGGAGGGTGAGCGGCAGCGATCGGCCGGCCGGGACGGGGTGTCGACGGCGTGCGGCGTCCGCGTCAGTGGGTGACGATTCCTGCGACGAGGTTGATGGCCGTGGCGAGAATGCTGGTGCCGAAGACGTAGGACAGGAGGCAGTGGCGCAGCACCATCGCACGGATGGCCGAGCTCGACACACCGGTGTCCGAGACCTGATAGGTCATGCCGAGGTTGTAGCTGAAGTAGAGAAAGTCCCGGTACGCCGGCGGCCGCTCGGAGTTGAAGTCGATCCCGCCCGCCGACTCCGGATAGTAGAGATACGCGTAGCGGGTGGCGTACATCAGGTGCAGTGCCGCCCAGGCCATGAACACACCGCCGAGCGCCGTCGCGGCATGGGCGGGGTCCGAGCTGCCGAGGAGCAGCACCACGATGCCGACCAGCCCGCACACGGCGGCCGCGACCACGGCGAGCTCCTCGGCGACGGGCCGCAGGTCCTCGCGCCGGGCATGGCCGCGAGTCGCTGCGGCATCCATCGGCCACAGGACGAGCCAGCCCGCCACCACGAAGAACGCCTCCGTCACGGCGATGCCCGTCAGGACACCCAGCGGGGCGTCGGTCGGCACACCGACGGCGGCACCGGCCACCACTCCGACGACCACGGCGCCGGTGAGCCGGGGAATGGCCGAGACCGGCAAGCACGTGCTCATACGTCCCGACCGTAGCGGCTTTGCCGCCCTCGGCACCCGGACGCCGAAGCAGTCGGCGTAGCGGACGGCGCGCAGAGGGTGATCCCGGCCCGAAGACGCCGGACGCCCACGCACGGTGACGCGCCGGGCGGGGCACCGGTACGCCATCGGTGAGTTGCCCGTCCGGCGTCCTGGCGATCGTGACCCCGAGTTGGTCGGGTGTGAACGCCCTTCGTCCGAGTGCGCCGGTACGGAGCGTTGCCGGGCGCCGGCCCGGACTTTCGCGCCACCCCTCTGTGAGCCCGGCGGACCGGGTGCGGCGGAGGGCGTGGGGCACCCGTAGCGGCTGACGGTCCGTCATCTCGCTTTACGTCCGGCAGTGCACCCCAGGTGGCACGAGTGGCTGAATCGGTTTGCCTTAACCGGGCGTTGACTTGGTTGACACAGGGTCACCCGAGGCGTTGGATCGGTGTCCGCATGCGCTGGCAACGTTGTCAGGGTGGTCCGTCCGCCTGGTCTGACAACGATGTCAAGCATGTGGTGCGGAAACGCACCTGCACGTCATCCGTGAGGTCACAACCCCCGCCGTGGAGGCACGTGATGGCAAAGCCCAGGTCCCCGCGACCGCTCAGATTCCGCAGCCGCATCCGCAGACGTCTCGCCGCCGTGTCCGTACTGGCCATGGCCGTCCTGCCGCTCCAGGCGCTCGGCGCCGTGTCCGCCTCGGCCGCTCCCGCCTTCGTGGGGGATCCGGCGTCGTTGGTCAACCCGCTCATCGGTACGTCGGGCGAGGTCGACACCTTCCCCGGGCCCGACATGCCCTTCGGCATGATGCAGTGGGGGCCGGACACCACTCCGCACCGCGCGCTGGGCGGAGGTTACGAGTACAACGACTCCAAGATCTCCGGCTTCAGCCTCACCCATATGTCCGGGCCCGGCTGTTCGGCGGGTGGCGACGTGCCCTTGCTGCCCCTCACCGGCTCCCTCTCGGGCGACCTGGGTGGCACGAGCGTGGGATTCAGCCACGACAACGAGCACGCCGCCCTCGGCTACTACGGCGTGAAGGACGACAACGGCGTCTCCACGGAGCTGACCACCACCACCCGCGCCGGTCTGGGCCGGTTCACCTTCCCCGGTGGCGACGACTCGCACCTGCTGCTCAAGCTGAGTGGCGGAGCCACGCAGATCGACGGCACCCGTGCCCAGGTGGTGAACGACCACGAGATCATCGGTGCGGTCCAGAGCGGCCACTTCTGCGGTGCCGCCAACACCTACACGATCCATTTCGACATCAAGTTCGACCACCCCTTCACCGGCAGCGGGACCTGGACCGGCTCGACGGTCAACCCCGACGCCAAGGCGCTGCGACTGGGGCGCCCCGAGCAGACGCTGAGCAAGCGTTCGTCGGACGAGCTGGCAGAGCGGCACTTCACCGTGCCGGCCGCCCCCTCCCCGAGCGTGCACGGCGGTGCGGGCAAGCAGGGCGGTACGCAGTCCAGCCCGCCGGTCACCGGCGCCAACGGCATGTACCTCACCTTCGACACCACCGGCGCGCGGACCGTGACGGCCGCCGTCGGCATCTCGTACACCTCCGACGCCAACGCCCGTGCCAACCTCACCAAGGAGGTCAAGGGCTGGGACTTCGACGGGATGCGCGCCGCCAACCACGCCGCGTGGAACGCGGTGTTCGACCGGGTGCGGATCGCGGGCGGTACCCGTGACCAGCAGACGCAGTTCTACACCGCGCTCTACCACGCGCTGCTCCACCCGAACGTCTTCTCCGACGACAACGGCCAGTACATGGGGATGGACGACCAGGTCCACACGGTGGCCAAGGGGCAGCAGGCGCAGTACGCCAACTACTCCGGCTGGGACACCTACCGGTCGCAGACCCAGCTGATGGCGATGGTCGAGCCGAAGGTCACGGGTGACGTCGTCACCTCGATGCTCAACGGCTACGACCAGACCGGGCTGCTGCCGAAGTGGGCGCAGAACAACGGCGAGAGCTATGTGATGGTCGGCGACCCGGCGGACGGCATCATCGCGGGCGCCCGCGCCTTCGGGGCGCAGAACTTCGACGTGTCGCACGCCCTGGACGCGATGGTCCACGAGGCGACCAAGCCCAACAACGACCGGCCGGGCCAGTCCCTGCGGGACACCAAGGGCTATCTGCCGATCGACGGCGCCGACTGGGGCTGCTGCAACTTCTACGGCCCGGTCTCGACGCAACTGGAGTACGACAGCGCGGACTACGCCATCGCGGCACTCGCCAAGTCGCTGGGCAGGAACGACGTCTACACCACGTTCGCGAGCCGTGCGCAGGACTGGCAGAACGTCTTCAACCCGCAGACCGGCTACCTCCAGGCGAAGAAGGCCGACGGGGAGTGGGCGACCGGCTTCGCGCCGGGCACGTCCAACGGCTTCGTCGAGGGCACCTCGGCGCAGTACACGCCGATGGTTCCGTTCAACCTCAAGGCGCTCATCGCGGCCCGCGGCGGCGCGCAGGCGTGGAGTTCCTACCTCGACAGCCTGCTGGGCGACATCGCTGACCCGTCGGCGACCGACGCCAATCTGAGCAATGAGCCGAGTCTGGAGATCCCCTGGGAGTACGACTACGTCGGACAGCCCTGGAAGACCCAGCAGGCGGTGCGCGAGGCACAGCAGAAGCTGTACTTCAACGCGCCCGTCGGCTCGTTCGGCAACGACGACCTGGGGGCGATGAGCTCCTGGTACGTCTGGTCGGAGCTGGGCATGTACCCGCAGACGCCGGGCACGGACGTGCTCGCGTTGGGCAGCCCGGTCTTCACCCGGGCCCAGGTGACGCTGCCGAGCGGGCGCACGTTGAACATCGACGCGCCGCAGGCCGCGTCCGACGCGCCGTACGTGCAGTCGCTGACGGTGAACGGAAAGGCGTGGAACAAGGCCTGGACGACCTTCGGCGCACTGAAGAACGGCGGCACTCTCGACTACACGCTGGGCACGCAGGCCAACACCGGATGGGCCGCGGCCGACGGCTCGGCACCGCCGTCGGACTCCACCGGCCAGCGGGACGTGCTCGCCTCGGCCGGTCCCTCCGGCGTCGGCCTGGTCCTGTCGCCCGACGGCACCGGCACGGGGACGCTCGACGTCTCGAACATCGGCAGCCGTGCCCAGACGGTGCACTGGACCGCCCAGGCGCCCTCGGGCGTGAGCCTTCCGGCCTCGTCGGGCTCGTTCGACGTCGGCGCCGACGGCACCGCTCAGCAGCAGATCAAGGTGACCGCGGGCGGCACCGAGGGGGTCTACCCGGTGCTCTTCTCGCTCACCGACGGCACCGGAACGAGCCTTGGCACGGTGGCGCTGCGCGTGGTGGTGGCCCGACCGGGCGAACTGTGGCCGTACTACACGACGCAGGGGGTCTATCCGGACGGCACCCGTTTCACCGGCGGCTTCGACGGCGGTGGATGGGCGTACTCGAAGGACGCGCTGGCGGCCGCGGGTGTCGACGGCGGTGGGCAGAGCACCGCGGACGGGATCACGTACACCTGGCCCGCCTTCGGCAGCGGCAAGGACGACGAGATCGAGCTCGCCGGCCAGAGCATTCCGCTCGCCGGGCCTAGCGGAGCCTCCTGGCTCGGCCTGCTCGGTGCGGCCACCAACGCCCCGTCGACCGGCTCCTCGAGCCGGGTGACCGTGACCTACGAGGACGGCACCACGTCGACCGGGACCGCGGTCTTCTCCGACTGGACGCTCAACGCGGGAGGCAGCAAGCCGGTTTCCCAGGACACCACGGTGGTCTCCATGCCGTACCGCGTCACCGGTTCCGGAGGCCAGGACTCGGTGACGACGTACGTCTTCGCCACCAGGATCCCGGTCGACCCGGCCAAGAAGATCGCCTCGGTCGGACTCGCGGCGGCGGACGACGGCACGAACCACGTCTTCGCCGTCGGCTTCGGCGGCTGACGCGCCGTAGGGCGCCGCACGCCGTTCGACCGACAGTGTGAGGGGGTTCCGCCCCGGTCCTCAGGACCGGGGCGGAACCTTCGGCTTTTCGAGGCGCGGCGGCCGGACCCCGGCCCGGGCGTTGCAAGCCCGGCGACCGGTGACCGTCAGCCGCTGCTCCACTTCTGGTTGTCCTGGCCGTTGCAGGACCACAGCTGGAGTCGGGTGCCGTTGCCCGTGCCCTCGTCCTTCACGTCCACGCACTTGTCGGCCTGGGGGTTCACCAGGTCGTGGGCGGAATTGAGGCGGAACTGCTGAGCGGGGTTGCCGCTGCAGTTCGCGAGCTGGATCACCGCGCCGTTGGCGCTGGAACCCCAGGCCACGTCCATGCACTTGCCCATGGCGCGCACCGTTCCGTCCGACATGAACTGCCATTTCATACGGGCGGTTCCACCGCAGTCCCAGATGTCCAGGGGCGTGCCGTCGTTGCCCCGGCCGCCGGACACGTCGATACAGCGGCCGGAGGCGTGGCTCCAGATCGAGACACCGGCGACGGCGGGGGAACCTCCCGAGGAGCCGGAGGAACCCGAGGACCCGGTGGACGTCTTCTGGCCGGTCGACGTCGTGCCCTTGGTCGTGGACTTCTTGCCGCCGGACGAGGACGACGAGGCATGGTGTTCCGACGTTCCGGACGAGGGCTTCGTACCGGCGGCCGAGTCGCCCGCACCACCGGAACCGCCGCTCGTACCGGATCCCTTGATGTGCTTTCCGGGCTTCGCGGCGGGAGATCCGCTGAGCGAGCCGCCGGGAGAGGGGGACGCCGAGTCGAATGCGCCGGGAACGCCGCCACCCGGTTGTTCGCCTCCGAGGACGGTGCCGGGCGCGGCACCGGTCCGGGCGGTCCGGTCCTTGCCGCCGTCGCCGCCGGTCGTCACCAGGAACGGAACGGACACCAGCAGTGTGCCGACGATGGCGGCCGCCGCCAGCAGGCTCTTGTGGGGCCGCCCGGGCGCGACGGCGGTCGCCGTCTCGGCGGCCGTGGCGCCGGACGCCTCCTCCTCCGTGGCCTCGGCGGTGGCGGTGGCCTGCTCCTCCTCGGACCTGGTCTCCTCGGCCTCGGCGGTGCCGGCAGCGGTTTCCTTGCTGCCGGGCTCCGGCTCGCCGCCCTCGTCGGACCCGGCCGGTGCCGACTCCGGCGTCTGCGCCGTCTTTTGCGCCGATTCCGCCTCCGCCGCCCGGGCCTCCGCCTCCGCCGCCCGGGCCTCCGGCTCCGGCTCGGTCCGGGCCTCGGCGGTCGCGGTGGCCGCGGCGGTCTGCTGGGGTTCCTCGGTCTCGGCCTGCGTCGGCTCGTTCGGGGAACTGGGGCGCTGGGAGGCCGTCATGGCGTCCTTCCGGTGAAGACGGTGGTGTGGGAGGTGGTGGGCGGTACGACGTGACCCACGGGCGGGTGCGGCGGGTCGAGCGTGCTGATCATCGCGCAGCCGGCTGCGGCGTCGGCCCCGGGATCCCCGAAGCGGCTTGCGGGGCGCCCGATGCGAGCGCCGCGAGGAGCGTCTCCGTCTCGATCACCATGCTGACGGCGCCGGTCGGATTGAGGTACAGCCGATGCCCGCGCGGCAACCGGCCGACGAGATCGGCGACCCGCAGGGTCTCGGAGGCGAGCAGACCGGCCGCCCGCAGATGTCCGGGGGAGGTGAAGACCGGGATCACCGCGTCGCCGTCCGGAGTGCGCGCGGCGAGCGGTTCGCCTGCGGGCCCGAGCAGCACCGAGACCTCCGCGGCCGCCAGCAGCCGGGGGACCTCGTCGACCGGGCCGTATCCGGTGGAGGCCCGCTGCACCGCCTCGTCCACATCGTCGGTCGGCTCCGGCCAGCCGAGCGCCGTGGGCGAGGGACGGTAGTCCTCGTTGGCGCGCCACTCCTCGATCTCGCCGTTCATCCCGGAGCGCCACTCCCCGATCAAGGCCCAGCCGGGCGGGGGGTCCTCGCCGCGCCAGGCGGGATCGACCATGCCGAGCCAGTGATCGGGCGCGAGCAGGGCCGCCTCCCGTACCTCAGCGGGTATCTCGGGCGACGGCGAGGCCGTGACCGGTGGCTCCGGTGTTCGGCCGTCCGCCGCTCGCCCGGATGCCGCGTCGTCCGGGGACGAGGGCCGCGGCGCTGGGCTGTCGCTCACTGCGTTGACTCCTTCATGGTCGGGCGGGACGGGGCCGGACCAGGGCCGGAGCCGGTCGCCGGTCGCACCGGCCGTGCGGTGTCCCCCTCCGAAATGGTGCTCCTGATACATAAGTTGTGGAGGTGAACACCATATGGCCAGTGGTGTCACCCAGGAACCGGGCCACTGAAGCCTCACCCGGGCCCCTCTCCGGCCTGCCGCGGCTCAGGCTCCCGGCCGAGCAGATAGCGCACGATCCGGTCGAGGTCCTCCTGGTCGAAGCCCTTGAACTTGTTCCGGAGGTCATCGGGCTTCCCGATACGGTTCGGGGCGCCGTACACCCACGGCGGCCGCTTCAGATCGGGCTTGCCGTTGCGCTCGCCGGACGCCGGGCGGAGGCCGACCAGGTACTTGCCCGAGCGGGTCGGCGGTGCCTGCACGAGAAGCCGCTCATAGCCGGGGGCAAGACCGCCCGCCTCGGTGAGCAGGGAGTTCTGCGCGGCGTGCCACTTCTGCATCCGTTCGCCGCCTTCGCTGCCGGGTTCCTCCATGTACCGGACTGTGTGGCCGGCCAGGGCCAGGGCCTCCAGATTGCCGCTGCGGAAGCCGAGATGGCGGGTGGAGCGACTGCTGCGGCGCAGGTACTCGTACAGCCGCATCTGACCGATGCGGGTGTGTCCGCCCCACGCGGCCCGCTCGCTCGCCTCGCCCTTGGCCCAGAACGCGGTGAGGTCGTGCACGTCGAGCCCGTGCGCACGGAACTCCGTCTCCATCGCGGGGTACTTCGTCGCGTGCGCCGGGTCGGCGTAGGCGTCGCCGGCGATGATGACGAGCGGACCCCCCTCGGCCGTGCGCGACTCCTCCCGCAGCCGGGTCAGGATCTGCCGGACACCCGAGTAGCCGGTGTCGTGCTCGACGTGGACATCGCCCTTCTTGCCGCTGAACCGCGACCACAGGATGACGGTGTCCCGCTCCGGGGACGGTTCGATGTGCCGCTCGGCCAGCCACTCCCGGGCCGCGGCGCGGTCCTCGGCCGGGAAGCCCTCGTCGTCCAGCCGCCATGCGGCGCGCACCTTGCGCCGGACCTCCACGGTGAAGTGCCTGCCGATCCAGGTCGTCCCGGAGCCCACCGGGATCACGAGGTTCTTCCTCTCACCGCCGGTGAGCCTGCGGCCGATGACGTCGGCGGCCTTGGTTTCGGCCGCCTTCGCCGGCTTTTCGCCCTCGGCGAGCCGCACCAGGTGTACCCGCTCCTCGGGAATGCCGCCGGTCAGGTAGAAGTCGTGGATGTCCGGGCCCTTGTCCTGTTGCGCCCGGTCGGCGATACCGGTGATCACCGCGACATGGAGGTTCTCGTCCGCGATGAGTGCGGCCGCGATGCCGAACTGGTCGCCGGTGGCGTATCCGGGCTGCCAGAGCAGCCGCTTCGGCTCCGTGCCGGTGTCCTCCAGCCGCTTGCCCAGAGCCGCCGCCAACTCGGGGTCCAGTTCCGGTCTGCGCAACACCAGGCGGGCCCGGTCCAGTTCGCCGAGCCCGGCCTCCCGGAGCGGGATGGCGTGGGCGAGCTGGAAGGCGACCCGTGCGGCGCCGTCGTGCCCGAGATCCGCCACGTCCTCGTGGGTGACCTCGGTGCCCAGGAGAGCGGGGGCGCTCAGCCGTTCCCTGAAGGCGTCGGTGAGGTCCGCCTCCGTGATGTCGCCGTTCTCGGTGAGGGGGCTGCTGCTCGGCTCCTCGTGCACGTCTGCGTCGCGCGGAGTCCCGTCGACCACCGGCGCCACCGTGGTTCTCGGGAGGGCCGCCAGATACTCCGTACCGCGCCGGTACAGCGTCACCGTGCGGTCCGGCTGCGCCTGGGGCGGGACATGGGTCTCGGCGCGGCCGTCCTCGGAGACGACGGTGATACGGACCCGGTGGGCGACGGCCGCCACCTCGACCGCGGTGCGGGAGGTCGCGTCGTCCCAGCGGCGAGCTGTGTGGAGCTGAGTGCGGATCAGCGCACGTTCTTGACGTGGTGTCAGTTCCAGGTCGTCGGGCAGCCTCCCGCCGGAGCGCCGGAACTCCTCGGTCCGCGCCGCGTCGAGGGCGACCCCGGCGCGCTCCAACTCGTCGTGGGTGAAGGGCGCATCACGATCCAGTACGGCCGACGGCGGCAGCGGGGAGCCGCCGACCAGGGCGACCGGGTCGCTCTCGCGCTTCGGGCGGACGGCAGCCGTGAGCGCGGACCAGAAGCCGTTGCCGTCCCCCGACGGTTCCATGAGGTCGTGGACGGTGCCGTCCGGAGCCGTCAGTGTGGCCCCGTCGCGGCCGGTGCCGTGCTGCCAGGCGCCGGTCTCCGCGGTGGTCCAGGGCGCCTTGGCGTGGGCGGGGCGCCGCGGCCCGTCGTCGACCATCGCTCTTTGCCGGTCCCGGGGCAGGGCCGCGGGCAGTGCGGGCTCCCGCGCCGGTTCGCCGTCGGGGACCGCGTACCGATAGTGACGGTCCTTCAGGTGAAGGACGACACGCGGGAGTTTCTCGTCCTTCCCGGCCCCGGGTGGAGTGAAGTCAAGGAAGCCGCCGTCTGCCCGGATCACCGTCACCCGGACCCCGAAGGACCGGGCCGCCAGGGCCGGAAGCAGGTCGGCGGCGCCGTGGTCCCAGCCGGCGTCGTCCGCGCTGTCGCCGCCGCGGCGCACCTGGGCCGCGGCGAGTGCACCGCGCTGTGCCTCGGGCAGTTCCGCGTGCAGGGGCATGTGGCCGGTGTCGTCGAACTCCTGCTGTTCGGGTCCCACCGGTACGAACGCGACCTCGGCGGCGGCCAGTTCGGCCGTGCTGAAGGTGTCCCGGGTGTCCGGGGAGACGAAGGCGAGCAGGTCCGCGTTGCCCGGGTCGTCGAGGCCTGCGGCCAGCCGGGCGCGGAGTCCGGTCACGAGATGCTGCCGGTCCGCCGCCGCTGCAAGGTCACCGAGCAGATCCGGGTCGGCCTGGTGGAGTCCCTCCGCCAGTGCATGGTGGAAGGCGTCACCGTCGGCGGGCACATCGTGCAGCGTGTACGTGGCACCGGTCGGTGAGGTCAGCGTCGCCGGGGCGTCACCGGTGCCCTTGGTCTCGGTGTAACGCTCCTGTGCCGGGGCGGACTTCGCGGGCGACTTGTCCAGCACCACGGCCGGCGGTTCGGTCAGACCGGCCCGCCGTTCCGGCTCGCCGGGACCGTGGGGCTCGGCGGGCAGCCGGTGCCAGCGGGTGAGCCGGTCCGTGGCGGCCCGGACCCGGTGGAAGTCCTCGGCCGCCGACTCCGCCTTGCCGAGCTCGGTGTTCATGGCCTGGTGCGTGGCGCGCAGTTCGCGTCGGATCGCCTTCAGTGCGGCGGCCGTCTCGTGTACCTCCCGCCGCTCCGCCTCGGCGGGGCGTGGCCCGGAGCCCCGCTCCTCCCCGCGGACACGGTCCGCCTCGAGCGCCGCGGCGAGCCGGAGCTTGGCGGCGGTCAGCTCACGCCTTCCGGCGCCGAGACGCTCGCGCAGTTCCGACATCGCCCTGCGGTGCTGCCAGTACTTCTTGTCCGCGCCCACCCATGTGTCGCTCGCCCGGGTGACCTTGGACCAGGCGTCCGCGACCTGGGGCGGGAAGGTCTCGTCCGAGACGAGGCCCAGCTCACGGGCGACGTCCTCGCGGACCCAGGCGATCACCTGGGTCTCGGCCTCCACCGCCTGGGGGCGGGGCTTGACGTAACCGAAGGGGCCCAGGTGCTCTCCGAGCCAGGCGCCGGGCCGGCTGTCCTTGAAGCTGCGCTCCACGTCCGCGACACCGAGCCAACTCGTCGGTATCGCGAACAGGAAGGCGCGGCCGGTCTTCGGTTTGAGCGTGATCTGCGCACCCTCGGCGCTGCCAAGCCTGGCGGCGTCGGCCTCGGCGGCCGTGGCGTCGGAACCCGCGACGGCCGGGACCGCCGTGCCCGCCACACCGGTGGCCAGCAGCGGTCCGCCGCCCAGCGCGGGATCGTGCGCGCCGCTTCGGGCCACGGAACTGTCGCTTCCGGTGGTGTCCCGTTCGGCGCTCTCCATCGTGGCGTCCGGGGCCACCGCCAGCAGCCGGGCCCCGGCGAGGTCCGGCCGCGAGTAGAGCCGGTACTCGCCCTGGGCGCCCCCGACGAAGCTGTCCTCGGTCAGCCCCGCCACCTGGAATCCGTCGTCGGTGGTGGTGTCGGCGAAGAAGGCTGCCAGGGAGGCGTTGCTCGTGCCGTCGTGCAGCGCCAGCGCCGATGCGGTGCCCGGCCTGGTCAGCGGGGTGCGGCGGGCCCTGCCGACGGCCTGCTCCAGATCGGCGCCGGACAGCTTGCGCCGCTTGCCGGCTCCGGGGCCGGCCGAGGCGCCGTACGCCCTGGCGATGGCGAGGTCCCCGGCGGCCTGCAGACCGGTCAGGCCCACGATCCGGCGAACGTCGAACCCGATCGGCGGCTTCCGGAACGGGCGGCTGGTGCCGTCCGGATGAGGGGTCGCCCGCCACGCCTCGACGGCCTTCCCCAAGCCCTGCGAGGTGGTGCCGCCCAGTGCCGAGACGGTGACCGTCTTCGGCGGTGCGGCCGGCTCCGGCTCCGGTGGCGCCAGGGGATCCGGTGCCGCTCCGTCCGCCGGTGCGGCGGCCGGGACGCTGAGGCTCAACGGCAGCTGCTCGCGCATCCTGCCGACCGCGCCCTCGGCATGGACGGTACGGCCGCCGCCCAGATCCAGGGTGAGCCGCAGGGTGTAGCGGGTGAGATATTCGGCGTAGGGCTCGTTGGCGTAGAAGATCGAGGACCGCCAGCGGGTCGTGGAGCGTGCGGTCGTGGTCTGCTGGGTGCTCGACCCCAGCTCGCCGTAGGTCGGTCCGGCGGCCCGGGCGACGGGGTCGCCGGTGCGCACCGCCTCGCCGACGCTCATGCCCACGGCCTTGGTGCCGCTGCTGCTCACGGCGTCCTCGGTGGTCTCGGTGGCGTGCCGGCCGTCCTTGAGGACCGCACTGTGGCCGAGGCCGTCGAACTCCGGCTCCGCCGCGACCAGTTCCACCTTGAGGGCGGCGGTGCGCCCGCCGACGCGGATGCTGCGCCACCCGGGCCCGCCGATGCGGGTGCGTGCCGCGGCGCCGGTGGAGGTCAGCTGTTCCCGCAGGGCGCGTACGGCCCGCGGGGTGACGAGGGAGTGCACGCGGTCGCGGCTGGCGTCGTCGACGCCCAGTTCGCGCAGCTTGCCGTCGAAGTCGGCGAGCACCGCGGTGGTGTCCAGGGAGTTCACCGGGTACGAGCCGAAGGGGTGGTCGCGCAGCCACTTGGGCTGGCTCCAGGCCTGCGCGGCGTACCGGGGGACCTCTCCCAGCCGGTCCCTGAGCAGACCCAGCCGGTGGGCGGCCTTCTCCGACAGATGGCCGAGCCAGTCCCCGGAGAAGGTCAGCCGGCGTCCCGCCCAGTGGGCCCGCGTCCAGGTGGCCAGGGAGTGCAGCGGGGACAGCAGCCCGTCGGCCCGCACCGAGCCGGCGACGTCGTGCTCGGTGTCGCCTGCCACGAGGACCTTGTGGCTCTCGTCGACGGGGTTGATGTCGGCGGTGACGGTGCGGTTCACGCTGTGCGTCACCGCGCGCAGCCGTCCCCGGCGGCCGACGAGCCCGTAGGAACCGGCGATCGAGGGCCCGGTGGGATGGGTGTGGAGGAAAGCGGCGCTGCCGACGACCGTGAAGCTCTGGGTGGTGGTGACGGCGCCGGAGGCCTGGAGGTCGCTGCCGAGCGTCTGCTCCGTCTCTATCCTGGCCGGCTTGGAGACGACCCGCGGACGGACCACACGCATACGGTGCACGAGTGTGCCGAGCCGATTGAGGTAGGGCCCCTTCCCGAACAGACCGGTGATCCGCGAACCGGCCGGCCCCGAGGCCTGGTCGAAGTCGGCCGTCAGATACTGCGCCTGGAACGGCCGCAGCATGGCGTCATGGGCGGGGGCGCCGGTCTCCCCGAAGTGCCAGGAACCGCCCGAGGCGTCACGCATGACGTCCTCCGCGGCCCTGGTGAGTTCGCCGTGGGCGCCCACGCTGAGCGGATAGTGCGGCAGGTCCCCGAACGGGTTCGGGCCGTGCTCCCGGCCGGCGCCCCGCACGTCTCCCGTCGCGAGGGCCTTGGCCCGGGCCGGGTCCATCTGCTCGACCTCGACCGGCGCCGGGGTTTCGGCTCCCGCGTGCGGATCGGTGGCGGGGGTGTGCTCGGCGGGCACGGCGAGGAGCACCCGGCCGGTCACCGCGTTGCCCGCGGTGCCGCCGACGAGTGGGCTCTCCTGCTCACGCCGTACGAAATGGTGTGTGCCGAGGACGCCGAGGGAGGCGACGCCGCGCCACAGGTTGCGGAAGCGCCAGTAGCCGCCGCTGACCGCGGACAACTCCAGCCGATAGCTGTGCAGATGGGACGGCGAGGCGCCGATGCTCAGCGATTCGTACGAGACGGTGGCGCCGTAGCCGGTCCTGCGGCCCGTCTGCCGGCCCCAGCGCGGACCCGCCTGGAGCGTGCCGGTGTTGGGGGGCAGGCCGATGACGTCCTTGGCGGAGTCCCGCATCGACACGGAGACGTCCACCCCGGCCTCGTAACCGCGCACGACGTTCTGCTGTCCGTCCAGGCGCTCGGTGCCCGGGGCACTGCCGCGCACGATGAGGTCGTTCTGGGTTCCCTCGTAGCGCCGGTCCGTCAGCCGGCCGTCGATCCAGATCCAGCGGTAGGACCGGGTGAAGCGGCCGGGTACGACCAGCCCGATCCGCAGGCCGGTGGTGACGAGCGTCTCGAGATGGCCCGCCATGCTGTGGTGGGACAGCGTGTTGATGACGTTCAGGGTGTTCTGGAGCGCCATCCGGTAGTGCTCGGCGTCACGCCAGCGGGGATCGGACGGATCGCCGAACTCCTCCAGCGGCGCGACCATTCCGGGGTACGCGCGGGCCGCCGCCCGGACGACCTGATCGGTGAAGGAGTCCAGCAGGGTGCGCTCGGGTCCCTCGGCCCCGTCCCTGCGGGTCAGGGCACCGTCGTCGTGGGTGAACGCCTCGGGGCGGCTCATCCCGAGGACCGCCGGGTCCTCCTTGGTCAGATAGACCGGGGCGTGCGGCGCGTTGTGGTGGCGCTTGCGCAGGGTGGTGCCGTCGTCCCAGCCCGCATGACGGCGCGCCTCGGTGCGCGTCATCCGGTCGAGGCTCCAGGTGGTGAACGGCGTGGGCTCCGGGTCCCCGGTCATGCGGACATAGACCGTCTTGCGGACCAGATACAGGTCGGTGGGGACCTTCTTGGCCTGACCGACGATCTTGCGGCTGCCGGTGCCGCCGAAGACTCCGGTGTGCGTCGTGGTGCGCGCGTACCGTCCGGCGAGCCCTGCCATGGCCCGCAACCCGGCACGCATGCCGAAGAAGTCGGCGAAGGTGGCGCTCGGACCGACGGCCGCGTTGATCTCCTGGCTGTACGACTTGCCCAGCGAGCGTTCGTTCCTGACCGCCCGCTGGATGGTGTTGCGCATCTCCGCGGCGGCTGACTCGGTGAGCAGCCGCGCCTCGCCGGGCACCACCCGCTCGACCACGAAGGCGCCCACGGGGGAGCGTTGCGGGTCGTCGCCGACCAACTGGCGTGTGGTCACCTTGTCCCGGGCGAGGCGGTCGGCCATCCGGTGGAAGTTCTCCGTCGTGAAGAACCCCGCGATCTCGTCGTAGGCGGCGGTGCCCGGTTCGGCACCCGCCCGCCTCAGCGCCCAGTCGCGCATCTTCTTGACCGGTCCGTAGCCCTCGGTGTGCACCAGGCGGTAGTCGGACCACGGTCCGAGTGTCATGGTGCGGGGCACGCGCCCCGCCCGGGACGGTGAGGTCTCCCCGTCCGACAGCCGGACGGACAGTCCGTTGCGCACGCCGAAGGTGAAGTGGCTCTCGCCGGTGAAGAACGCCCGCGGCAGCCCGCTGCGCGCGACGCCGGAGCGCGGGCCGACCACCTGCACCTCGTACTGGACGTCGTCCAGGTGCAGATGGGACCCGTCGCCCGTCCGCGTCTCGACCTGGCTGAGGGTCTGCTCCTGCATGCCGTAGTCGTACGAGCGGTGGTAACCCAGGGCGCCACCGACGCGGCCGTAGGCGGCGAGCGCCCCGCCCGTGGGCGGTCCGATGGCGAAACTCGGGGCGATCCGCACCGAAGTGCTCAGGTTCTTGCCCGCGCCGGTGGTGACCTGACTGCGCTGGACCCCGTCGAACTTGAACGGAGCGCCGTGACCGTCCGTGAACCGTTCCCAGTTGCCGTGCGGCCGGGTGGTGACCCGCAGCACCCGCACCCGGCCCCGGGCGTCCCGGAACGGCGGGGACTCGTAGCCGTCGCCGTGGAAGGCCCAGGGGGTCTCCCGCAGTGCCCGCTCCAGATCGGCCAGGGCCTCGCCCGCGCCGGGATCGGCCGACTCGTCGAGTCCGGTCCGCGCGCCGATCTCGCGTGCGACCTGGTCGGTGCCGCGCAGGGTGACCCGGGCCTGTCCGTAACTGCCCGCGGCCGTGCCGTCCTCGCCGTCGCCCGTCAGATGGGCAGGGAGCCGGCTGCCGTCGCCGAAGACCACCGGGCGGCCGTCCCGGGGCGGCGGCAGCAGCGAGCGGTCGAGCCGGGGCGGACGGTGGGTGTCGAGCTCGGTGTCGATACGGAAGAAGGCGGGCTTGGGCTTGTCCGGCTTGCTCTCGCCCGGCTCGGGCCGCTGCGGTCCGGTTCCGTCCGGCTTCGCCCCGGGCCGGTTCTGCGCCGGTGAGGACGTAGGGGGCTGCCCCGCCGTGCCGTCCTTGGTGCCGGTCGCGAAGTGCACCTTCTTCTTCGGCGGTGACGAGGACGGCCCGCCGGGAGCCGCGGCGGGCGCGACGGCCGAGTAGTGGTCCCGGCCGTTGTAGTGGACGTACACCGGTCCGGTGGCGCCCTCGGCCAGGTGGTGGTCCTGGCGTCCGTCCTGGACCACGACCACGTCGAGCCCGATGCTCCGCGCGACCGCGGGCAGCGCGCGGTCGAAGAACGGCGTCGCCCACAGCCGTACGTCACGGATCGCCCGCTCCACCAGGCCGGCGGTCGTGGTGCCGGTGATCTCGGCGAGGTCCGGGGCCGTCCGCGCCCAGCGCGGATAAGCGGTCTGCAGCAGGCGCCGCCAATGGTCCTGCGGCGTCTCGTCGCCGGCGCGCAGACCGGCCAGGAGCCGTGTGCGCAGAAGGTCGGCGTGGTGCTGGTCGGCGAGCCGGTGCCGGTCCTGCCGGGGCGCGCCGTCCACCCAGGCCTGCTGTTCAGGGGTGAGGGCGGGCAGCGGTACTCCGCCCAGTACGTGCCGCAGCGTGACGGTGTCCAGGTCGCCCACGAGGACGTCCAGCGGATCCATCCGCATGGGCTCCTCGTCCCGCAGTTCGGAGTCGGCGAACCAGTCCGCCGCATGGTCGCGCAGCCGGCGCACGGTCATGTTCCGTACCTCGGAGGCCGGTTGCTGCCGGGCGGCACTCGCCAGCACCGAGGTGAAGAAGCAGTCGCCGTCGCCCGCCACGTTCAGCACGTCGAGCCGGGGCCGGCCGCCGGCCGCGGGGAGCTGCCGGGCCACCGTGCGGACCGCGGTCGCCTCGGGTGATCCCTTCGCGCCACCGTCGGGCAGGGCGTCCGTGGCCGGTGTGCTCTCGCCCGGTGGACCTGGCGGGGACGGGGAGGCGCCGGGGACGGAGGACAGGGACAGCCGGTGCAGTGGCGCGGCGGGGTCGGTGTCGTGGGCCCTGCCCGCCTCGGTCAGCACGATCCTGTACTGCTCCGCGTCCGGTGCCGCGGTGTCGGGCAGACCGAGCAGGTCGCGGGTGATCCGGCGCAGCAGGCCGGGTGTCATCCTGCCGTCGGTGTGTCCGGCGGCGGCGCCGTCCGCGCCCGGGTTCCAGCGAAGCGTGTCCAGCGCCGCGAGGTCGCGCAGCAGCGCACGGTGCTCGGCGGAGCCCTCGATGCCGGTGCCGAGGGTGCCGCGCAGCGTCCGGATCAGCTGGAGGGTGCGGTTGCGGGCCCAGGGGTCCGCGGCCTCCGGGCCGTCGTGCAGTCCCGCGTGCCGCGCCAGGTCGTCCAGGGCGTCACCCGACGGCTCGGGGGTGAAGGCCGTCCAGGCGCCCGGCGCGCCGTCCGGGTCCAGATAGAGGATCGGCCGTATCTGCCCCTTGCTGTCCACGGCCGTACCGGCCTCGGTGGTGGGGGCGTGGACCACGCGGCCGGTCAGATTGGCCACGTGCTGGGCGACGGACAGCCCGCCGTGCTCCGGCGGCCGGCCGGTGGAGCACGAGTACAGCACGATCGGCCGGTCCTTGGGTCCGAGGTCCCCGCGTTCCAGATACCGGGCCAGTTCCCGGCCCGTGACCTGCACGGTGGTCCCGTCCGCAAGGGCGAGGGTGACCCGGGTCGGCGTGCCGTGTCCGGCGAAGAAGGTGGCCCCGCCCTCCCGCCACGGCAGGGCGTGCGGCGAACCCACGAGGACGGCACGGTCGCTGCGATGGTCGGAGTAGGTGCCGCCCGCGAACACGGTGGGCATGCGCTGTTCGCGCCGGGCCCAGTCCCCCGGTGTGTAGGAGGCCTGGCCCACCCGCCGTCCGTCGCTCCCCGTGAGCGTGATCCGGCGCAGCGAGGAGTCGGCCACGGTGCGGTCGTCGAGGGTGCGGACGGAGGACGTACGGACGGCGGGGACGGGGGCCGGGGAGTGCGCGGGGGTGACGGGACGGGTCACCAGACGGGCGGGCGGAACGGAACGGCCGCCGGTGCCCCTGCCCTCGGTGAGCACGCCGGACGTGGGGTGCGCGCTGCTCCCCGCCGTTCCCGTGGAGGCCGCCGGGCCCTGGCCCGCCAGGGCCGACGTGGCACGGTCAAGGCCGCTGATCCAGTCGTCGAACGGCTTGTTGACGAAGACTTCCAGCATCTGCGACGTCAGCCTCTGCCGCTCCGCCATGGCCTGCCTCGCGGCCGTCGACATGTGCTGCTGGGCGGCCGCGGCCATCATGCCGGCGTAGTTCCCCACGAGCTCCCGGTGGAGGTTTCGCCGCCCCTCGACGAGGCCCGTCGCGAGTCGCTCCAGGGCCGCGAGGTCGGTGACCTGCTCCAGTTGCCTGATCTCGTCGGATATATGGCTCTGGACGCGGCTGACGACCTGTTGCATCGCCGTCGCCTCCGTACCGGAGGGCCTTGTGCGCGCGAGGTCGTCACGGCGTACGTTCAGGAGCGAACCCGGGTCGTCCCGCTCCGCCCGGGCCTTGGCCAGATGAAGCCCGGCGACCGTCCGGGGGTGCGGTGCCGCGCCCTCGTCCCGCAGCAGCTCCGTCCAGTTCTTCGCCGGGTTGTGGATGAACTCGTTCACCAACTGCTGAGCGAGATCACGCACCTTGACGGCGGCCTCGCGCTGCTCCCTGGAGGCATTCCCGCCGATGACGCTCGCCTGGCCGATCAGGCTCTCGAGCTGATCGCGCAGCGAGGCGCGCTGTGCCTTGAACTGGTCCGCGAGGTCACGCAGGGACTCGAAGTCCCTGACACGCCCGAGCGCCGCCACCTCGCGGTCGACATGCGCGTCCACGGCGTCGAACAGGTTGGCCAGCAGCTGCGGGTCGCCGCCCACCGGGCCCACGTCGAGGATCTTCCTGCGCAGCTGCTGCAGTGGCCAGTTGTGCTGCTCGCGTTCGCTGCGCACCATCGCCTGGTAGAACCGCACGGTGTGCTCGAGCTCCCGGCCGGGGCCGAGGACCAGCGGACGTCTGCGGAACTGCCCGAAGGAGATGGAGTCCTTCGCCGTGGCACTGGTGTGGTTCTCCTGGCTGAGGACCTCCCAGCCGTTCGGACCGTGCCACAGCATGTTCGCGACCTCGAAGAGCCGGTCGCCGCCCTCCGCGTGGTCGCCGCCGTAGTACTCGTCGTGGCCGAACCAGTCGGTCGGCCGTATGTCGCGCCGGAAGCCGACGGTGTGGTGGAAGTTCGACTCCGGCGACTGGTAGTGCCATACGGTGAAGCGGTCGGGTGCCGCATGGCCCGACACCGCGAACGCACAGCCGTTCATGGCCGGCGTCACCACCAGCCCGGGACCGGAGCCGTCGCGTGGATCGCGGGGTACAGAGGTGTGCCCGACGCTGCGCTCGGGGTCGGATGTGCCTCCCGTGAGATAGGGAGCGAAGGCGGCCTCCACATAGCCGTGTTCCGCACGGAGCGGAGGCAGCGCGTCCGCGGGCAGACCGAAGGGCCTGACGTCCGCGTAGTGGTGCGCGTACCACTCGACCGCCGGTGCCAGCACATACACGGGCCGCCCGCCGGGGTCCGTGCGCTTGTCCTCGACCAGTACGAACCGGTGCTGGTCCAGGGCCGGGTCGGCCAGGGCCCTGACGAACGCACGACGGGCGTTCGGGTCGAGCGCAGGGGCGTGCAGCGCCAGACCCTCGTCGAGGTCCATGGACAGGACGTTCGCCCCCAGGAAGTCCGCCGGGGCCGCCGTCAGCGACTGCTCGGCGGTGAGGTCCCCGCCGGTCGCGGCAGGCCGGGAGGCGAGGGAGGGAGCCGAGTGGTCGGACGTGTCCTGATGCGCGGTGCTGCCGCCGCCGCTCTCGACGAGGACGCCCGTGGTGGGCTCGGAGGAGTCGGGCGGATCGGTGCGGCCTCCCGTGGTGGGCTCGGAGGAGCCCAGCAGATCGGTGAAGTCGCCGAAGTCCTCGTCGGAGTCGTCGGAGGAGCCGAGCAGATCGGTGAAGTCGCCGAAGTCCTCGTCGGAATCCTCGGAATCGTCGGGAAGGCGGGAATCTCCGGGGCCGTCCGAGGCCGCCGACACGGTGGACACGGGGGACGGCCCCTGTGTCCGCGTCGGACCGGTGCCGACGGTGACGTTGGCCGGGGCGGGCGGGATGACCGACTCCGTACGGACCGGGCTCGGCGGCGCGCTCTGCTGCTCCGGGGCAGGTGCCGGAGCGTGGGCGGAGACCGTCGGCAAGGGGTCCGGCCGGCCGGAGGCGGCGTCGGTCTGCGCCCCGGAGAAGGCGATCCTCAGCGCCTGGAGCACCTGATCGTTGCGCGGGTCCCGGGCCTGCGCCGCCAGATTCCGGAAGTAGGTGTGGAGCGGGGCGCCTTCGGTCACGGAGTCCCTGATCGCGTCCGCCACGGCCCGCGTCTGCTCCGGCGTCGGACCCACCGAGAGCGTGCGGGTGGCGTCCCGCACGGTCCTCTCGTGACCGGCGTGCAACTCGTCCACCACGTCCCGCAGTTGCTTGTGCTGGTCCGTGGTGAGGACGAGTTCGGCCGGATCCCGCATCTGCCGTTTGACCTTCGCGAGATCGTGCGAGTCGAAGTCCACCATCCGCTGGACGGTGTCGCCGTTCCCGAGGATGCCGGTGATCCGCTCCTTCGGCAGGGCGTCGGTCAGCCGCAGCATCTCGTCCTGGGTCAGCAGCCGTCCCCCGTCCTGGGAGGGGAGCGCGCCCAGCACCGAGCGTGCGGTATGAGTCCTCTCGAGGTCGTCCCAGCCCGGGGCGCTCTCCAAGCGGGCACCCCACTCGCTCTTGCGCACGATCGCCTCGGTGACGTCCTGGAGCCGGTCGGCGGCCTCGGGATCGTGACGGTCGTACGGCGTGTGATGGGTCAGCACGGAGAAGAACGGGCGCCCGAGAAGCTGTGCCAGGTTGCTGGTGTTGGCACCCTCCAGGACGGCGGGCAGGGTGCCGAGCCGGTACACCTGCCGGAACACGTCCTGCGGCAGCTTGCCGCCGTTGACGATCAGGACCTGGCCCGGACCGAGGGCGGCGATACGGTCCGCCAGGTCTTCGGTGTCGAGGTCGGCGTGATCCAGCCAGTCGGCGGTGTGGCGCGGAGCGAACGGCACGGTGGCGTCGCCGAAGGTGATCACCACCGTAGGCCTGCCGAGGCCGGCCGCATGCGCTCCGGACGCCAGCGTGTTCACGGCGGAGGCACGGCCGGAGGCGGCCACGTTGTGCAGGCCGTAGACGGGCATCAGATCGGCCCGGCTCTTCAGGACCGCGTCCACCACGGCCCGCAGACCCTCACCGCGCGCGCCGCCGACCTGGTCGGTGATCAGGCTGTCCAGCTCGGGCCCGGTCGGCTTCGGCACATGGAAGCGGTACAGGGCGCCGCCGGGGATCGGCGGGGTGCCGGTTCCGTCGTCCTCCAGGTCATGGACCGTGACCTGTCCCCCCGCACCCGGGCGGCTGTAGAGCAGCCGGTGCGACTGGCCCCAGGCGTACGGTTTGAGGACGATCGCGCGGTCCGCGCCGACGAAGTCGAGGAACTCCTTGGCGGTTTTCGGGTCCGGGTCGAGACGGTCGCTCGCGGCCACCAGGACCAGGGAGTCCTTGAGGTTCGCGGCCTGGACTCCGGACCCCGACGTGCCCGACCCGAACGTGCCCGTCCGCCAGTCGATCCGCTGGTTCATGGCGTCCGGCACCAGCAACTGGAGCCGGTCCTGGACGCTTTCCGGGGCTACGACCGTGATGCGCCCGTCGTAGCCCAGCTCGTGCAGCGAGTCCATCAGCATGGTGGCCGCAGCCTGGTGGCCGAAGTTCGCGGCGTCGTCCACCACCACCGTCACCCCGGGCAGCGAGGCCAGCTGCTCGTGCACGGCCCTGCGCAGGTCCAGTTCCGCCGGCGAGGGCATCTCTCCGCCGCGGTGGGCCGCGATCTCGTCGAGCAGCTGCTGTTGGGACGCGTGCGAAGTGTCGGGCGTGGTGATCAGCCGCCGCCAGGCGTCGTGTTCGGCGGGGGTGGTGTTGCCGGCGGCCGGTGCTGCCGACGGGTGCACGGTCGGCGCGGGCGGAGCCGTCAAGGACGGGGGCGGGCCCACGGTGGACGCCGGAGTGACCGGGGGCGCCGGGTCGACCGCGGGCGCCGGGGTGACCGTCGTGTCCCCCCGGTCGTCCGCTGCCTCGGTGGTGTCCGGGGGGGTGGAGGCCCCGTCGGAGGACGTCGTACGCGGTCCGTGCGAAGCGGACGAGGGGTGCGGGGACGCCGAGCCCGTGCTGCCGGGTGCGTGGTCGACGGCCGGCCGGTCGACGTGCGTCGTGGGGCTGTGCGGGGCGGTGGTGTCGCCGCTCTCGGTGAGGACGCCGGTGGTGGGGCTCTCGTCGCCGCCGTGATGGGTCCCTTCGGTGCCGTCGCCCTGGTCGGAACTGGCCTGCTGGTGCTCGTCGGTCCGCTCGTCCCCGTGTGTGTCGCCGCGGTCCACCTGGCTGGTACGACCGCCCGAGCCGGGAGTGTTCCCCGTGCCGACCGTGCCGGTGTGCACGGGCGGCGGTGTGAAAGCGGAGTCCTCGGCGGAGCCGGAGCGGGTCCCGGAAAGCGAGCTCGTACGGGTGCCGGAGCCGGATCCCGGGAGCGGGGCACCACCCGTGGACAGGGGCACCGAGGACCCGGGGCCGTTCCCGGACGTGCCCGGGGTCCCTCCTGCATGGTCTTCGGAACCACCACGGGTACCGTCGGCTCCGCCGTCCGACGCGTCGTTCGACGTGGGCGTGTTCGGGCCGAAGGTGTTCCTGATCCAGTTCCCGGAGCCCGCGGCTCCCGCGCTGAGCGTGTTCTCGACCTTGCCGCTGATGCCCGCGCCGAGGAAGGTGTCCCAACTGGTCGACCAGTTCCCCGTGAACAGGCCGCTGCCGAGGAACTCGGCGGCGGCCTCCGAACCCCCCTCCACGACGAAGTCGCGACCGTCCCGGCCGAGGTCCCGCGCCACCTTGTCCGGCGAGAAGTGGGAGTTCTTGCCGCCGAGGTCACGGACGTCGTTCTTGCCGACCTTCGAGACCACGTCGTTGGCGAAGTCCTTGTCGAAGCCCTTCCCGAAGGGGTTGTTCTTGAAGAACTTGCTGATGACATTCCCGACGTTCGAGAACGCGCCGTGGAAGATCGAGGCGAAGGCGCCGAAGGCGCCGTCCTGCGCGATCTGGGCCCAGTCGAAGCCCTTGGGACGGCGCCCCTCCGGTCCTGCGACCATCATGGCGAGCCGGACCGCGAAGGTCATGAACGCCTCTTCGAACGCCTCGCTCAGGGTGGGCATCAGATGCGTCCGCTTGAGCAGCGTGTCCATGACAGTGAGGATCACCACGCGGCTGCGGGCCCTGGCGACGGCCGCGTCACCGGCGGAGGAGCCGCCGCTGAAGATGGACATCACCAGGATGATGGCGAGTTCGATGAGCAGCCGGATCAGCTCGGCGATGATCTGCCACTTCGACTCGGTGATGTTCATCGACGTCTGGACGCGCCCCTGCGCGATCTCGTCCAGTTGGTCGGCGAACTCCTTGAGGTAGTTCGTTCCGCCGTCGTTGACGAACAGGTTCATCGCCCGCACGTAGTCGTTCCCGACCCGGGGCGGCAGCGCCCTGCCCGTGCCGACGACGGACTGCTTGATGATGTCGGACAGTTCCAGGACACGCTTGCCGAGCCGCTTGTACGGCAGATGGCTGGCGTAGGCCTGGTCCTCGTTCGCCTGGAGCAGGCGTTCGCCGATCAGGACGAACAGCAGGTTGTTGAGCTGGGGCGAAGCCTCGATCGCCATGGAGGCTCAGTGCCTTCCACCCGTGGTGTTCCCCCGGCCGGACGACTCGTGGATGGCGTCGAGGTTCCCGCCCTGGGTGGTGAGGATGTTCTTCAGGTTGGCCGTCGTGCCGTCGGCGACGGAGACGACGGCATCGGCCAGTGCCTGCCCGGTGTCGCTCGTGCTCTCGCGCTCCTTGTGCTCCTGCGGGACGACCTCCTTGGCGAAGCTGTCACTGGTGCCCGGCCAGTCCCGGGTCAGGTTCACCTCGTTCACGAAGTCCCTCATCATCTCCCGGGCGATGGAGCTGATCTGGTCGATCTGCCGTACCCCGCCCTGGATGCGGGCAGGGTCGGCGAAGTAGGAGTTCTCGTCAGCCATGGTTCGCCTCGTCCTCCGCGTCCTCGTCGATCTCGTCCCGCAGCCGGCGGTCGCCGCCGCGGCCCGTGGCGGTCTCCGGCTCCTCCAGCACCCCGGGCCCGAAGATCCGCGCCCAGTCGACGTCGACCCCCGTGAGCTCCGGCACCGTGGTGCTGGGTTGGGTGAAGGGCTTGAACGTCTCCATCACACGGCGGGACATCTGCGTACGGGCCTGCCCGGCGGACTCCAGCACGCTGGCGGCGAGTTCGGCCGCGGCCATGGTGCGGTACTTGCCGTCCAGGAACCTCAGTCCGGTCAGCTCGCCCTGCGGGCCGACGGTGACCTCCACCGCACGGTCCCGGGACCGCACGGTGACCGTCGCATTCCGCAGTTCCTCCTCCGCGCGCGCCACGCCGGCCTGCACGGTCTCCAACTCGGCCATCGCCTCGGCCAGGCGCTGCTGCACCGACAGGGGCTCGGCCGGCTCCCTGCGGCCGGCGCCCCCCGCGTCCCGCGTCCCCGTCATCGGCCGATCACCGCCGGGGCGCCGCCCTCGTCGGTGCCCCAGACGTCCTCGTCCTCGGGCACCCAGCTGGACCGCTCGCGGTCACCGCTCTCGGTGGACTGGGCCCCCTGACCCGCCGGGGAACCGCCGCCGCCCATCGGGTAGTACGGCGAACTGGTGGTCGGGGTCGAGCCGCGGGTCAGGACCATCTCCCGCTCCTCCTCTTCCCCGCCCGACGCCGCCCGGGAGAGGGTCGGGCGGCGCAGCGAGGCGCCACCGGTCTCGTCCAGCACCTTGCGGACACGCTCGTTGTTCGACTGGTTGCCGGCGCCGCCCATCCCGCCGAGACCACCCGGGTTGAGCGGGGTGCCGCCGGTGGGCGGGGCGGCGGCGCCGCCCGCGTTGAGGGCCGATCCGCCCGGTGCGCCGAGGGCGCCGCCGGTGAAGGGGGTGCTGTCGTAGTCCTCGAAGGCCAGGTCGTCACCGTGGAGACCGTCGAGGCCCGAGTTCAGGGACCCCGAGTTCAAGGACCCCGAGTCGAGGGACCCGGAGTGCAGGGACGCGGAGTCGAGGGATCCCGGGTTCAGGCCGCCGGAGTGCAGGGACGACGGAGCGTTGAGACCGTCGAGCCCGTTGAGGCCGCCCGTGGAGTGCAAGTCCGTGAGATGGGAGAGGTCGTCGGCGCCCGAGCCGAGGCCCGCGTTGAGGTCGGTCGTGGTCACCGAGCCGTCGGGATGGGTGGTGGTCGCCGCGCCGGTGGCCGGGTCGACCGTGGTGCTCGTCCCGTCCGGGAACTTCGTGGTGAGCGTGCCGTCGGCGTTCAGCGTCGTCGTCGAGCCGTCCGGGTTGGTGAAACTGTCGCCGGCGTTGAGCCGGGAGGTGGTGACCTTGCCGCCGGGAGACGTGGTGGTCATCGTGCCGGTCGCCGGGTTGAACGTGGTGCTGCTGCCGTCCGGATAGTCCGTGGTCAGCGTGCCGTCGGCATTGAGTCGCGTGGTGGCGCCGCCCGGGTTGGTGAGGGGGTTCCCACCGTCGTTGAGGCCGAGGTGGTTGAGCGGGTTGTTCAGCAGGGGGTTCGGGCCCCCGGGATCGCCGTTGAGGGGCAGCCCCGAGCCGGGCGGCCCGTTGAGGTTGGAGCTCAGACTGTGGAGGTTGTTCCCGAGGTCACCCAGGCTGTTGTTGAGCCCGTTGGTGAAGTTGCCCAGGCCGTTGTTCAGCCCGTCGCCTATGTTCCCGAGCCCGTTGTTGAGGTTGTTGCCGAGGTTGTTGAGGTTGTCTCCGAGGTTGTTGAGACCCTCGTTGAGGTTCTGCTGGTTGTTGTTCAGGATGTCGTTGAGGTTCTGCTGATTCTGGTTGAGCTGGTCCTGGTTGAGCTGGTTCTGCTCCTGCTGGTAGGACTCCGACAGGGACGTGGTGTCCTTGGTCTTCAGCGGGTCCTCGAACTCGGTCCCCGCGTCGATCCAGTTGCCGTTGAGCGTCGACAGGGACTGAGTGGCGACCGGCACCAACTGCTGGTTGACATAGTTGTTCCAGCGCGTGACCGCGGCCTCGCCGAGCTTCTTCCAGGACTGGATGTCGTTGAGGTTGCCGTAGACCGGGTGGTTCTCCAGGAACCCCGCCCGCGTCGAGTAGCTGGTGACCGTCGTCTCGCCGCCGTAGGAGGTGGTCTCGTCGATGTAGGGCACGTTGTTGGTCAGCACCCACGAGGACAGGTCGTCCAGGAGTTCCAGCACCGACCGGTGCGGATCGTGCTCCCGGGAGTTCGCCCATGTGGTCCAGGCGTTCTGCAGGTTGGTGATCTCCGTGACCAGCTGCTGCTGGGCCATCGCCAGGGTGTCGCCGAACTTCGACTTGGGGGAGACGCCGTTCACCGTGGTGTGGGCGGAGTGGTAGTCGGCACCGCCGAGCTGTTCCACATAACTGTCGTAGTTCTTGCGCAGCTGATGGACCAGGTGCCAGAAGACGCCCGCCGCCTGGCCCTTCCACGACGCCTGCTCGCTGCCGAGCGAGGTCTCCCACTGCTCGAGTATCTTCGCGTGGTCGATGAAGAACTTGGCCGCACGGTCGAAGGCGAGAGCGGTCCGCTCGAACGAGTTCAGATCCACCGCCTCGGCGTCCGCCACCGGCAGCCCGGAGTACGCGAACCCGCGGGTCGTGTGGTCCGCGAGCAGCTTGTCGAGCGCGGCCTTGGCGCCACTGACGTACTGCGACATGGGCCCCGAGTCCCACTGGTCGCCGTAGTGGCCGGTGAACGCGCCGCCCGAGGTCATCTCACCTGCGTCAAGCAGCCGCGCCCTGCTGTTGGAGTCGACCGGCACGCCGATCAGGACGATCCTCGCCCGGTGCATCTCGACGCCGCTGTGGGCCCCGTCCCCGCCCGCGGTGTAGAAGACGAGGTCGTAGTCCTCGCCGTCGTGCTTCATCCAGCCGCTGATGGCCGAGTAGTCCTCGGCGGTCACCGCCCTGACGCCCATGGACTGGATGTCCATGCGGAAGAGCGGGATGCCCTCCTTGCTCTTGAGCTTGTCGAACAGCGTCTTCCGGCTGGGCATGGGGAAGCCGGTGTAGAGGGTGACGGCCTTGCCCCAGTAGTCGTCGGCGTCGTTGGTGGCTGGCATCGCTCGAGGCTCCGCGGAGGTGGGGGGACGGTGGGCGGGCGCCGCCCGGCAGAGGCCGGGTGGCTAGTTTGTGTTGCTCTGCGAACCACCCGTGTCGCTCAGGTCGCTGTCGACGTCGGAGAAGATGTCGAGCAGTTTCTCCCCGTCGATCGACGTCAGGCTGCTGCCCTGGGTCTTCAGCAGCGTCCTGATGGTTTCCCGTACGTCGGAGTCGATGTCCTTGAAGAGGGTCCGCTGCGCCGCGAAGATGTCGTCGACGGACTGGGCCTCGTCCTTCACCTTGGAGATCAGGCTGGCGCCGTGCACGTCGTCGGTGCCGGCCATGAGCCCGATGGCCAGGAAGGGGTTCTCCTGGAGGGTGTCGGGCGTGTTGCGACCGTCCAGGAGGCTCTTGAGCGCCTGTGCGCCCGCGGGATCGTCCTTGCGGATCTGCTCCAGCGCGGTGATGAAATCGGCCACGTCCCCGTCGAGGAACGCCTGGAGTCCCCGGGAATCCAGATGTGTCAGGTCCGCCATGGCATCCTCCTGCTCTGCGTGCTGCTGATGTGCCGGGTCCGCCGTCGCGACGCTGCGGCCGGACGGCGAACGGCGGGGTGTCGGAACGTGGGGTGGCTCAGCGGCCGATCTGGACCTCGGACCACATCTGCGACAGCGAGTTCTCGCTGTACTTGTAGTTGCCGGAGATGTCCGTCAGGAGGCTCGCGTGCGAGTTCAGCAGCTGCTCCATGTTCTTGACCGCCTGGTCCCAGGCCGCCTGCTTCTGCGTGTAGACCTCGGCGTCCGAGCCGTACCAGGTCTTCTTCAGCTCGCTCAGTTCCGCCTCGAGCGAGGACAGCGTGGTCGCGATGGCCCTGGTCTGCTGGACCATGTCGTCGGCCGCGTTCTCCATGTGGCGGTAGTCGACGTAGATGTAGCCGTCGGTCAGGTTGTCGGACATGGGGGGTCTCGTCTCGGTCGTCGGTGCAGGGACGTGGTTCGGGGCCGGGTCAGGACCCGGTCAGCTGGTGGAAGACCGCGTCGGAGGAGTTGTACGCCTGGTTGATCGCGTCGTTGGAGGAGCCCTGCGTCTTGCCGTGCTCCACCAGGCTCGTGTTGAGCTTGTCGACCATGTCTTCCAGGTTCCGCAGGATGACGTTGACCTGTTCGTCCCACTGCTGCAGGAGCTGTCCGTACTGGCCGCCGTCGCTGCCCTGGTAACCGCTGGACAGGGTGGCGCGGGTGCCGTCCACGTCCTGCCGCGACTTCATGATTCCGGAGAAGGCCGACTCCAGAGCCTGGATGCCGTTCCGGGTGGCCTGTTCGCTTGACTGCTGGCCATCGCCTGCCATGGTTCGCCTTTCCGTCGAACGAATGATCTGCTTCTGGTGAGATTAGAGTTGCTTCAGGTAGTGGAGCAACGCGCCGCGAAAATGTGTTCCTTGCGCATGTCGTTGTTCAACTTCCTTAACGTCCCGGCAATGTGGCGGTCAGAGAACCCCCGGCCGTAGTGCCGAGTCCACCGAGCGCCGCGCCGAGGCGACCGCCCGGCGTCTCGCCGGGGCGATCACCGCCCGGCGCGCAGCCCGGCGGTGTGGTCACCGCGCCGGTCCCGCCGACGGCCGCCTGCTGACTGAGGTCCGGGCCCGAGGGCAGCATCGACAGCAGGGGCGAGGGCAGCGCCTCCACATCACCCTGCGCGTACCCGAGGGACTGCAGCGCCGCCGCCGTCGGCACGCGGTACTTCACCCCGTTGTCCGCGACCAGGTACGTCGTGTCGCCGACCGTCGCGCCGTTCCCGCCGAGCGCCCGTACCAGCACACCGTGGCCCGGACGTACGACGGTGGCGTCCACCCGCACACAGGCCGCCGTCACCTGCTGGGAGTCCGCCTGGACGACCGGGGCGAGCGAGCCCGCGGGCACCAGCACCGTGGTGACCCGGGTACCGCCGTCACCGGGCTGCACCCTGGCACAGGCCGACGAGCCCTCCGGCACGTCGACCGCGCGCGGCGGGGAGTCCGGGAGGCCCGCCGAGGCAGGGGAGCGCCCCTCGCTGCCCGGCGCGGCGTGCTCCTTGAGCGCCGCCGCACCGATGACGGCGGACGTGGGCGCCGCCCCGCCGTAGGCCTCCTTGCGGGTGGCCGGGTCACCGAGCACGAGCGCGGCACCGGTGTCGGTCAGCGGCACCAGGCCCTCGCTGCGCAGCAGGTAGTACTGGGAGTCGGAGCCGGGCACCCGCACCTGGAACACCTGGCCCACCTTGCTCTCCCGGCCGCCCAGCGACGGCCCCGAGGAGCCGCGGCCGGGCACCGCGGGCGCTGCCAGGTCGGGTCCGGAGACCAGGGCGTCGAGGAAGGCCGCGGACACCGGGCGCGGGGTCACCGATCCGTAGCCGAGGGACACGGCGGCGCCCGACGTCTTGTCGAGCCGCAGCCGGCTGCCCCGCCACACCAGGTACGTCGCCCTGTCGGGCCCCGTCACCACGATGCCCCGGTCCGCGCCCACCCCGGTGCCGTCCGTGGGGGCGCCGGCGACCAGCGTGGTCAGCGCGGCCGTGCCCGTGCCCGCCGTGCTGTCCACGGTGGCGACGACCGAACAGACCTGCCAGGGGCCGCCGTCCAGGTCACCTGCCTCCGGTACGGAGTCCGGGGCACCCGGGATGCCGACGGGTGCGCCGACCGGGGTGTCGCGCAGCGAGGCGGTGCGCACATCGGTCGTCTTGAGGTCGGAGCCGCCGATCAGCAGTGCCGAGGCATAGTTGCGGACCGGCCTGAGGCGGCCGTCCACGTACAGGAACCGGCCCCCGGTCTCCTTGTTGACGATGAGACTGTTCGACGTGCGCCAGGAGTCGTTGCCCCCGGGGTTGATCAGCCCGTAGACCACGGCGGCCGCCGAGATCACCACGGCGATGACGGTGCCGATGACAACGCCGCGTGTGGTGCGCCCGAGTGGGCTCTCCGGGGCGTCCGGGTCGGCCAGCAACATGCCGGAGGTCAGCCGGCTCATGACGAAGGCGTGCGCCTGCACCTGGTCGCGCTTGGACTGCATGGTGCCTCTCGATCCCCTCTGGTCCGCCGGTCAGCCGTTGATCGCGCGCAGGGCGCCGAAGACGCCGAGCACCCACAGCGTCAGCGGCAACAGGCCGATCGCCAGCAGGGAATGGAACAGTTCGGCGGCGCGGCCCCAGTACGGTGCCATGCGCCGGCCAGGGATCGTCCAGGACGCGATCGCCAGTACGGCGGCGAGGGCGAGCAGCCCCGCGACGAGGGTGGGCCGCTCGGCGGCGTCCAGTGTGGCGGCGGTCTGAACGGCCAGCAGGAACACGCCCCAGGCGCCCGGTACCACCAGCGTGAGCCGCTGCCCGGCGTTGACCATGCCCCGCCCGTGCAGCAGCAGAAGCAGCGACAGGGCGAGCGCGGTGAGCGCCTCGGGCAGGCTGGGCCGCCGGGCGAGCGCGACCAGGCAGCCCGCGCAGACGACACCGGTCGCCCCGTACAGCGCGGTCATCCAGCCGCTCGCCAGTTCCGTGCGGGTGGCGACGTCCGAGCCGCGGTAGGGCTCGATGCCCTCCTGGAGCTGCTGGGGGCTCGTCGGCAGCGCGGGCATCCGCATGCCCGACAGCCGGAAGGACAGGGCCGGCACAAAACCGCCGAAGAGCACGACGACCGCCGCGACCGCCGCCGCGGCCGCGTCGACGGACAGATCCAGCACGCTCATCAGGACGCCCGCGACCGCGGCGGCGACCGCCACCACGGCACCGGCGAGGAAGAACGGGGTGTACACCGCCACCGCCGCCAGGGCGAGCACCGCGCCACCGGCTCCCGCGGCGCCCGCGGCCAGCAGCCGGGCGCCGAGCACATGGTGGGCGTCGGGGCCCGCTATCTCGCCGCCCGGCAGCAGCCAGCCGGCCAGCGCCAGGCTGGGTGCGGCCAGGAACCCGAGCGTCGCCCCGCCCGCCGCGTCGCCCACCGCGCGCCCGGCGGAGGCGGCACCGGCGAGCAGCAGCAGACCGGCCACACCAGCCGTGACGGCCCGGGCCGCGGCCGGGCCGGCGGGCCAGGCCAGGACCCCCAGGCCGGTCAGTACGGTGACGACGACCAGGGCGCGCAGCAGACGGCGGCTCGACTCGGTGCTCCAGCCGTGCAACGTGTCCCTGGTGACACCGGCGATGCCGTCGACCAGATCGTCCAGACGCACCTCGGGCAGTGCCTCGGTGTGCGGGCGCAGATGGAGGACCTCGCCGTCCTTGAGGTCCAGGGTCTCCAGTGTGCCCTCCTCGTCCAGCGGGCGGCCGCCGGGGCGTTGCAGCACCCAGCCGCCGTGGTCGAGGCCGCTCTCCTCCAGTTCCTCGCCCGCGTACTGCAGCAGGATCGGAAGGAGATCGGCGACGGGGACGTCGGCGGGCACCGCGAGGTCGAGCACTTTGGCGGGGGCACGGACGGTGAGGCGGCACAGACCGGCCACCGAGCTGTCAGTCATGAAAGGGGGCCACGCTTCCCGGGAGGCATCCGAGACGACTTGGACGTACGTGTGTTGCCCATGCAGACTACTGGGGCCGCCGTGGTGGCTGTGAACTGCCCGGGGGTCATCCGCTGGTCGCCTGCCCGATCGGGCACACCGTCCGCACGCGGCATCGCCGTTTAAGGAGCCGGTTCGTTGAGCGTTGTCCTGTTCCGCCGTCCCGCCCGCCGCCGCGGGCCTCAGATGCCGCAGGGAGAGCTGAACCTCCAGGAGCCACCCACGCTTCCGGAGACGGTGCCGGACAACGCGGCCGTGTGGACCTATCTGCCCATGGCGATGATGTCCGTCTCCATGATGCTGATCTTCGTCAGGCCCGGCGCCTCGGCCAGCGTCTTCACCTACATGGCGCTCGGCATGATGGTGCTGGCCGCGGGGGCCATGATGGTCGGGCAGGTGATGCGCAAGGGGAGCGACCGCAAACAGCGGCTGCGTGGCGAACGGCGTGACTATTTGCGCTACTTGTCCCAGACCCGCCGCAAAGTTCATCGGGCCGTGATCGAACAGCAACACGCGCTGGCCTGGCGCCACCCCGCACCGACGGCCCTGCGCTCGATGGTGCGCACCACCCGGCTGTGGGAGCGCCGACCCAAGGACGACGACTTCGCCGAGGTCCGTATCGCCGTGGGCGACCAGCAGTTGGGGATGCGGCTGACCCCCTTGTCCACCAAGCCGGTGGAGGACCTCGACCCGCTCTCGGCGCATGCGCTGCGTCGGTTCGTACGGGCCTACAGCACCGTCCCGGACCAGCCGATCGCGCTCTACCTGCGGTCCTGGGCCCGGGTGCTGCTGCGCGGCGACGATAAGGCCGTACGGTCCGCGGTGCGCGCCGCGCTGTGCCAACTGGCGCTCTTCCACCCGCCGGAGGAACTGTGGATCGCGCTGTGTGTCGCGGACGAGCGGCGGGCGGAGTGGGAGTGGGTCAAGTGGCTGCCGCACAATCTGCATCCGCAGGAGCAGGACGGTGCAGGACCCGCCCGTATGGTGGCGTCGGCCTTCAACGACCTGGAGGACCTGCTCGGTGCGGAGTTCACCGAACGTCCCGTCTTCGACCCCGACGCGCTGCCGGGCCGTGACGAGCCGTTCACCGTGATCGTGGTGGACGGTGTCACCGTGCCCGCGGGGCATCGACTGGACGGACCCGGATTCCGCAACACCGTCGTCGTCGACCTCTCGGGCGCCCTGCGCTGGCGTCCGGGCCGCACCACGCTGCGGCTCGACGTACGGTCCGACTCGCTGCGCCTCGTGCGCACCGACAGCAGCCGCAAGGAGCAGACCACGACGCTGGGCCGGCCCGACGGGGTCGGACCCAAGGGTGCCGAGGCACTGGCCAGGATGCTGGCGCCGTACCGGATGAGCCTGACCGCCGAGACCGCGGAGCCGCTGGCCACGGACGTGGAACTGACCACCCTGCTGGGCATCCCCGACCTGCACCGCCACGATCCGGAGACGCTGTGGCGGCGCAGCACCGGCGCGGCCCGGCTGCGTGTGCCGGTCGCCGTCGGTGCCGACGGCGCGCCCGTCGAACTGGACATCAAGGAGTCCGCGCAGGGCGGTATGGGCCCTCACGGCATGCTGATCGGGGCGACCGGCTCCGGCAAGAGCGAGCTGCTGCGCACCCTGGTGCTCGGCCTCGCCCTCACCAACTCCTCCGAGACCCTCAACTTCGTCCTGGTCGACTTCAAGGGCGGCGCGACCTTCCTCGGCCTGGACGAACTCCCGCACACCTCGGCGGTGATCACCAACCTGGCGGACGAGGTCGCCCTCGTGGAGCGCATGCAGGACGCCCTGCACGGTGAGCTGATACGTCGTCAGGAGCTGCTGCGGGCGGCGGGCAACTACACCTCGGCGCTGGAGTACGAGAAGGCGCGGGCGGCCGGGGCCGCGCTCGACCCGCTGCCGAGCCTGTTCGTGGTCGTCGACGAGTTCAGCGAACTGCTCGCCGCGCACCGCGAGTTCATGGACCTGTTCGTCATGATCGGCCGTCTCGGACGGTCCCTCGGAGTGCATCTGCTGCTGGCCTCGCAGCGCCTGGACGAGGGGCGCATGCACCAGCTGGAGAGCCATCTGTCGTACCGCATCGGCCTGCGCACCTTCTCGGCGATGGAGAGCCGTGGTGTGCTCGGTGTGCCGGACGCCTACCAGCTGCCCTCGCAGCCCGGCTCGGGCTTCCTGAAGAGTGGTGTCGAGGCGCTCACCCGGTTCCGGGCCGCCTATGTCTCCGGGGCCTATCGCCGCAGGCGGGGCGCCGCAGCCCAGGCGCGGGTGGCCAGTCAGGTGGTGCCGTGGACGGCCGGCTGGGTCGTTCCGCGCACCCCCGCCCAACTGCCCGATCCGGAACCCTCGGCGGACGAGGCCGACGAGAGCGGCCCCTCGCTGCTGTCGGTCGCCCTGGACCGGCTGCGTGCCTCCGGACCTCCGGCCCATGAGGTGTGGCTGCCGCCGCTGGACCTGCCGCCCACCCTGGGCGCGCTGCTGCCCGGCCTCACCCCGGACGCCGAACGCGGACTGACCTCGCAGCGGTGGCCGGGAACCGGGCGGCTGCGGGTACCGGTCGGCCTGGTGGACATGCCGTTCGAGCAGCGACGCGACCCGCTCGTCGTGGACCTCGCGGGCAGCGGCGGCCACATCGGCGTCGCGGGTGGCTCGCAGAGCGGCAAGTCGACCGTGCTGCGTACGCTGATCGCCGCGCTCGCGCTCACCCACACCCCGCTCGAGGTGCAGTTCTACTGCCTCGACTTCGGCGGCGGAACGCTCTCCGCGCTCGCCGGACTGCCGCATGTCGGCGGGGTCGCGGCCCGGTTGGACAGCGAACGGATCACCCGTACGGTGGCCGAGGTCACCGCGGTGCTCAACCACCGCGAGCAGTTCTTCCTCGACCACAACATCGACTCGATGGCGACCTACCGCAGGCGCCGGGCGGCCGGCGAGTTCCCCGACGAACCGCACGGTGACGTCTTCCTCGTGGTGGACGGCTGGTCCACGGTCCGCCAGGACTTCGACACCCTCGTCCCCACCCTCAACCAGATCGCCGCGCGCGGCCTGAACTACGGCATCCACCTGGTCGTCGCCGCAGCCCGCTGGATGGAGCTGTCCGCCCAGGTGCGCGACCAGATCGCCACCCGGCTCGAACTGCGGCTCGGCGACACGATGGACTCGGTGGTCGACGTACGCAAGGCCGCCACCGTGCCGCGCACACCGGGCCGCGGTCTGACGACCGACACCAAGCTGCACTTCCTGTCCGCCCTGCCGCGCATCGACGGCAAGGACAGCGCCGAGGACCTCACCGACGGGGTGGCCCAGCTCGTGGAGAGCGTGGCCAAGGCGTGGCAAGGGCCCGCCGCCCCGCCGGTGCGGATGCTGCCGCACCGGCTCCCGGTCGCCGAACTGCCGACGCCGGAGGTGGTGGAGGGGCTGCGGATCCCGCTCGGCCTCGACGAGGAGACGCTGTCCCCGGTGTGGCACGACTTCAGCCGTACTCCGCACCTTATGGCCATCGGTGACACCGAGAGCGGCAAGACCAACCTGCTGCGGGTGGTCGCCGAATCCATCACGACCCGCTACACCCCGGCCGAGGCCCGCATTCTGGTCGTTGACTACCGGCGCGAGCTGGTCGAGGCGGTGCCGGAGGAGTACCGCCTCGGCCACGCCGTCTCGGTCGACGGTCTGCGCGAGCTGGTGGGCGGTTCGGCGCGGGCCATCAAGACGCGGCTGCCCGGTCCCGACATCACCCCGGCCCGGATGCGGCAGGCGGACTGGTGGACGGGCCCGCGGCTGTTCGTCCTCGTCGACGACTACGACATGGTCGGCGGCAGCAACGCCTTCGACCATCCCTTCGCGCCGCTCTTCGACCATCTGGCCCTGGGCCACGAGGTGGGGCTCCATCTGGTGGTCGTCCGCTCGGCCACGGGCGCGGGCCGTGGCCTGAACGACCAGCTGCTGCGCCGGCTCGACGAGGTCAACACCCCCGGGCTGCTGATGTCCTGCCCGCCGTCGGAGGGCTATGTCTTCGGCACCATCAAGCCGCGCAACCTGCCGCCGGGTCGAGCGCAGCACATCACCCGCCGCAAGCCGACCCTGATCCAGACGGCCCTTGTGGGGGAGTGACCCCGAGGGCCCCGAACGGCCACGGCCGTCGGGGCCCTCCACCGCGGACGCCGGCCGTCCGCCGTACGGGGCGGCCTGCCGCGGGACGTTTCCACGGTGGGCCGGGCTGCTCAGGCGGTGGTTCGCCGGTGGTTGTGCCGGGGCGGCGGGCTGTCGCGGGTCGGATGCCGGTCGGGGTTCGGCGGCGGGAATGGCCGCCGCGGCCCGTGCGACCCGTAGGAACCAGTCCTGCGCGAGCCGCCGTGAGCGGAAGTTTCGCCGGGCCGCCCACGGTTGTGGGCGTGCCGCGCGGTCCGGGGTGGGGTCAGCGGCGGGCCGGGCGCCAGTTGCGGGCCCGGCCGCGCGGAATGACGACCGAGGCCCAGACGACCAGCAGGACGACTCCCGCTCCCGCCGCCGCGAGCACGACCGCACGGTGGGTCGCGCGTTCACCGGCCGCGTCGGAGTGGAGACGGACCGCCGGGGCCGGATGGGCCCGTGCGGCCCCGGCGGCCGGCTCCCGCACGGAGGTGAGGGCCGCGTAGGGGTCGAGGCGCGGCACGTCCGCCGGATAGGCCGTGGCCGTCAACTGCCGGGCGACCTGTGCCGCCGTGAGGTCGGGATGGGCGGCACGGACGATCGCCGCAGTACCGGCGACGTAGGCCGCGGCGAGCGACGCACCGGAGCCGATGAAGTGTCCCGTCCCCTTGGGGCCGGGGCCCACGACTCCGTCGCCCGGCGCGGCGAGGTCGGCGGAGCGAGGGGTGTAGGCGCCGTCGGGGCGCTTGCCGGCGACGTCGACGTCGAGCACGGACAGCACGCCCTGCTGGGCGGCCGGCCAGTAGTCCTGGGGCGGCGGTGCGGAGGAGGAGGCGGCGGTCGTGGGCGCGTCGGGCACCGCGGCGGCCACGATCAGGGCGTCCCGGTGGGCGGCATGACGCACGGCCGAGGTCAGGGCGTCGGAGCCCTGCACGAGGGCGGGGGACACCTCGACGATCCGGGCCCCGGCGTCCACCGCGGCACGGATGCCCGCCGCCACACCGGCGGCGGTGGCGACACCGTGCTCGTCCGTGCCCCGGACGCCGAGGACGCGTGCCCCCTGGGCCACCCCCGCGAAACGCACACCCTTCGCCGGGGCGGAGGCGATGATCCCGGCGACGAAACTGCCGTGCCCCACGCAGTCCACGCCCGCGCCGCCGACCGCCGTGACACGGCCCTTCAGGGTCGGTGCCTGCTGCGAGACCCCGGTGTCGACGACCGCGACCGTCACGCCCGCACCGCTTCCCCGCTGCCGGACGCCGGACAGGCCCAGGGAGTGCTGTTCCCACGGCACCGCGGAGGCCACCGCGCTCGACGCACCAGCGCAGGCGGCGCCGTCGGAGAGCCGCGACTTCAGCACCGGCAGCCTTACGGTGGTGCCCGCCGCGAAGGCCACGGGGGATGTCGTCCCCAGTGCCGTCACCGTTGTGAGGACCAGCGGTATCAGCGCTCGCAGGGAGCGGGGGAGGCGACGCATGGCACGCATACTAGAGCGTGTCGTGGAAGCCCTCGGCTCCGCGGACCCCTCGTAGGCCGCCGCTGTTCGGCACCCGGCGGATCGCCGCGCCGTCCCCTCCGCCATCGCGACCCAACTCCGCTCGTGCAAGCGGGAGTTGCTGTGGAAGGCTGTCGTCGGCCGTACACGGGCGGGGCCGTGGGGCCGTCGAGAGGAGCATGGTGTGGGACAGGACGGCTTGCGCACGGACGAGATCGACACGAGCAGGGCGCACCCCGCGCGGATCTACGACTATCTGCTGGGCGGCAAGGACCACTTCGAAGTGGACCGTCAGGCCGGCGAGGCACTCGTCGCCGCCGCACCCGAGGTCCGGGCCGGCCTGCGGGCCAACCGCTCCTTCCTGCAGCGCGCCGTCCGCCATGTGACCGGAACAGGGGTCCGCCAGATCCTCGACATCGGGTGCGGACTGCCCACCTCACCCGATGTCCACGAGATCGCCCTGCGGCCGGCACCGGACGTGCGCGTCGTCCACGTCGACAACGATCCCATCGTGAAGGCACAGGGAGACGCGTTGCTCAGCCGCTCGGGGGCGACCGGGATCGTGCTCGCCGACCTGCGCGACCCCCTGGCCGTCGTGGGCCACCCCGAGGTCCGCCGGGTCATCGACTTCGACGAGCCGGTCGCCCTGCTTCTCGGGGCCGTACTGCACTTCATCACGGACGCCGAGAACCCCGCGCAGATCGTCGCCACCCTGCGCGACGCGCTCCCGGCCGGAAGTTTCCTGGTGCTCTCCCACGCCACGGACGACTTCGCCGACCGCACCAAGGCGCAGTCGGTCTACAACGGGGCCACGGCCACCCTGAACCTGAGGTCCCGCGTCGAGGTCGAGCGGTTCTTCGCCGGTTTCGACCTGCTCGAGCCGGGCCTGGCCCAGATCCCGTTCTGGCGCCCGGACGGCCCGCCGCCGGCAGGGTCCGAGGTGATCGGCTTCTACGGGGGCGTGGGCCGCAGGACCGGCTGAACCGCCGTTCGCCGCCCCGCGGGTCACGGGCCCGCCCGCGGGGACAAGGTCCGGGAGGGGCGCGTGAGGAGCGGGTTGTGACCGCTCGGCGGATCGGGACAGTCTGTGCGCATGGAGTTCTTCTGCTATCACCGCGACCGGCCCGGTTCCGTCGCGCTGCGCGACGAGCTGCTGGAAGAGCACTGGTCCTACATGGACCGGTTCGCCGCCCAGTTGATCGCTCGCGGCCCCACCTTCGCCGACGACGGTGAGACGCCCACCGGGAGCGTGCACATCGTCGACCTGCCCGATCCCGCGGCCGCGCGTGCGTTCGCCTTCGACGAGCCCAACCACCAGGCCGGTGTGTACCGGGACGTGCTGTTGCGCCGGTGGCGCAACCTGCTGGGTCGCACCATGTGGGACTTCCCCGGTGGGCGCACCGGCGGCGACCGCTACCTGGTGCTCGGTCTCGGCTCGGGTCCGGCCGCCGATCTCGACGTACCCTCCGACCGGGACGGGCTGGTCGCGTACGGTCCCCTGCTGTCCGACGACGCCGCCACCTGGCTGGGCACGGCGGTGCTGCTCCGGGCCCCGGACCCGGACACGGCACGTGCCGTCCTCACCCCGGAGCACTACGCCGGCATCGAGGTCCACGAATGGGAGTTCGGCGGACGGAGGTGACGGGTCGGGACGTACCGGGCCGACGGTGCCGGGCCCACGACGGCCCGGCACCGCAGCCGGACACCGTCCGTCACACGACGGGCTCCTGCCGGGGCACGTCGCCGGGCACCAGCAGACGCAGGTCCTCGATGCCCGGCGCTGCCATCGTGCTCAGCCTGCCGGCCTGACGGGTCATCATGCTCTCCAGGACCTGGCGGGCGAGCCGCGCGTTGCCGAACGAGCGGTCACGCGGCAGCGAGTCGAAGTACTTGCGCAGCACCTGGCCCGTGCCCGGCCCGCATTCGTATCCCACCGAGGTGGCGTGCTGGCGCACGATGGTCACCAGCTCGTCCGAGGAGTAGTCCGGGAACTCCACCCGCCGCGAGAAGCGGGACGACAGACCGGGGTTGGAGGACAGGAAGCGCTCCATCTCCTCCGTGTAGCCGGCGACGATCACCACGACCTCGTCGCGGTGGTCCTCCATGAGCTTGAGCAGCGTGTCCACCGCCTCCCGCCCGAAGTCGGAGCCCGCGGACGGCCCCGACGGCGTCAGGGTGTAGGCCTCGTCGACGAACAGCACACCGCCCAGGGCGCGTTCGAAGACCTCGCGGGTGAGCTGCGCGGTGTGACCGATGTACCGGCCCACCAGGTCCGCACGGGACACCTCTACCAGCTGTCCGCGCGGCAGTACGCCCAGGGAGACGAGGAGTTCGCCGTAGAGCCGTGCGACGGTGGTCTTGCCCGTGCCGGGCGGCCCGGTGAAGACCAGGTGGTGGCTGATGCGCGGCACCGGAAGCCCAGCGGCCTCGCGCTGGCGCGCGGTGGACAGCAGGTTGACCAGGTCGGTGACGTCCCGCTTGACGGCGGCCAGGCCCACGAGGTCGCCCAGCCGGGCCAGCGGGTCGCTCTCCTGCCCCGCGGCGGACTCGCCCGACACGGCCGCGGCGACCTCCTCACCGAGGTCCTCCGCCACGAGCAGCGTCAGGTCCCGTTCGCCGACGTCCGACAGCGACGCCAGCCGGAACGCCTGCCGGTCCACCATCTCCTCGAACACCTGCCGGGCCGCCCGGCCGTTGCCGAACGTGGCGTCCTTCGGCATGCGCTCGAAGTGCAGCGCGAGCGCCTTGCGCGCGGTGTCGTCCAGCTCGTACTGGTGGCGGGCGCACATGCTCTCCACGATCGCCACCAGCTCCGGCACCGCGTAGTTCTCGAACTCGACGGTGCGCGAGAAACGCGACGCAAGACCGGGGTTGGAGGCAAGGAACGCCTCCATCTCGGCGGAATACCCCGCCGCCACCACGACGATGTCCTCGCGGTGGTCCTCCATCAGCTTCAGCAGCGTGTCCACGGCCTCCCGGCCGAAGTCGGCGCCCGAACTGCGTCCGTCGGACAGCAGGGTGTAGGCCTCGTCGATGAAGAGCACGCCGCCGAGCGCCTTGGTGAAGGTCTCGGTGGTCTTGATCGCGGTGCCGCCCACGATCTGGGCGACCAGGTCGGCACGGGAGACCTCGACCAGATGTCCCGAGCGCAGTGCGCCCAGTTCGGCGAGGATGGTGCCGTACAGGCGTGCGACGGTCGTCTTACCGGTGCCGGGCGGCCCGGCGAAGACGAGGTGGCGGCTCATCGGCGGCGCGGACATGCCGAGCCGGGCCCGGCGCTGGGCGAGCTGGGTGAGATTGACGAGTGTGCGGACCTGGTGCTTGACGTTCTCCAGGCCGATGAGGCCGTCGAGCGCCGCCAGCGGCCCGTCCTCGCGGGTGAGCCCCGCGTCGCCGTCGCCGCCGGACGCCGGGTCGGTGCCCTCGGCGTCACCGAGCCCCCAGGCGTCCCGCTTGCCGTTCCCGCTGCTGGTCAGCCCCTCGACGGCGAGCCGGTCTCCGGGCCTGGCCTGGACCAGGCCGCCTCCGGCGTTGTCGCGGGCGGTGCAGTTGACGACGGACACCGGTGAGGTGCTCTCGATCCGGTAACCGTCCTTGGCGCTCGCGGCCACCTCGCAGGCGTTCAACGAGGCCCGCCCCCCGTCGGCGACGAGGACGCCGTGACCGGTGCTCCCGCTCACCTTCACCCGGGTGGCGGTGACCTCTCCGTCCTCCTGCACGGTGATCCCCGCCTCGGCGGGCGCACGCACCTCGCAGTCCCGGACCGTCATGATGCCGCCGGCGCCGATCGACAGACCGCCCGCGGACGGCGAATCGACGCTGCCGCCACCGACGTAGACGTTGCCGTCGCCCTCGGACCTGATGCCCGCGCCGCCCGGCCGTTCGATCTCGCAGTCCTCCAGCCGCCCCCGGCCGTCCTTCACGACCTCGACGCCGTGGCCGCCCGGCGCGCTGATGCGGGCACGGCGCAGCAGCGGATTGGCCCCGGTGCGTATGGAGACACCCGCCCCGGCCGCGTCGAGGATCTCCATCCGGTCCAGTTCGGCCGCCGAGTCCTCCTCCAGCAGCACGGCCGTCTCCGCGCAGTCGCGGATCGTCAGCCCGACCAGGACGGGGGAGGCCGATCCCGTCACCCGCAGCGCCGGCGCCTGCGCCGCGTCCAGCCAGCAGTCCTCGAAGGTGCCCCTCGAACGCTCGGTGACCAGCAGCCCGTGGCTCTTGGTGCGGGCCGTGCGGCAGCGGCGCAGCAGCGGATCGGTGCCAGCGCCCAGCACCACGCCGGGTCCGGAGGTGCCGGTGACCCGCACGTCGTCGAGCGTCGTACGGGACTGGCTGGTCAGGTGTACGCCGGTGCTCGTGTCGTGGACGACCGTGCGCAGCACCCGGGTGGTGCTGCGGTCCTCCAGCGCGATGGCCGGCTTGTCGGTGGAGGAGATGTCGCACTCCTCGACTGAGCCCTGGGCCTCGCCGTTGGCGAGCACACCGTTGCCGCGGGCGTCGCGGATGGTGCAGCCGCGCACGGTGATCCGGCCGTTCTCGCCGATCACCACGCCGGATGTGCCGAGGTGTTCGATGGTGCAGGACTCGATGGAGCTGTCCACGGCCGAGGTCGCGACGACCCCGGCGCCCCCCGGATTGCTGATCCGGCAGTCCCGCAGGGCCAGCGAGCCGCTGCCCCGGGCCAGCAGCGCGGCCCAGGCGGTGCCGCTGACCTCGCAGCCGTCCATCGCGACCTGTCCGCGCGGGACGTCGATGACCGGCAGTTCGTCGTCCCGGCCCCGGATCACGAGGTCGGTGAGCATCACGGCGTCCGCCTTCAGCACCACCGCGCTGCCCCTGCGGGGGGCTATCTCGACCGTGCCGCGAGACTGTTCGGCGACGATGGTGACCGGGGTGGTGATCGTCAGGTTCTCCGCGTAGGTACCGGGGAAAACGCTGATGACGGCTCCGCTGCGCGCCCTCGCCAGGGCCTCACCGATCGTCCGATAGCCGCCCGGCCGCTCGTGGCCGACCGTCAGTACCTGGCGTGACAAGCGTGAACCTCCTGTAGACGGCACCGGCGTCCACGGGACCGGGATGCCCGGCGGTGCCTGGCGTGAGCGGCACCATCATGCCGGGCGACAGGAGCGCCCGGCCACACCAGGCCGGTCGCACCGCGCAATCCGCCCGGCTCGGTACACGCGGCGGCCCGTTCCGCCCGCCCTGCCTCACGGCCGCTTTCCGCCGCGTCCCCCACCTGGCGGAACCCGCCGCGGGCCGCACCGCCACCCGACATATGCTGATTTCGAACCTCGGGGGTCGTGACCTACGGCAGGCCGTGCTCCGCGGCCCGGTTGGAGTCAGCCCATGACGCATTCGCGTGGACGGCTGCGCAGGGCGGCCGCGACGGTCGCCACGGCAGGGACGCTCCTGCTGCCGCTCGTCGCCGCTGCCACTTTCGGTATGCCGGAGCCGGACACCAACGCCGTCACCGTCGCCCTGCCGCACCTACCGCCCGACGCCACGCCGTTGGCGACTCAGGACGTACGGGACCTCACCCCCGACGTGCGGCGGCAACTCGACGCGGCCGTGCGCCGGGTCATGCGGGAGGCGGATGTGCCGGGGGTGACCGTGGGGCTGTGGATGGGCGACAAGGGCAAATACGTGCGGTCGTTCGGGGTCGCGGACAAGGCCGACGGGAAGCAGATGTCCCGGAACCTCGACATGCGGATCGGCAGTGAGACCAAGACGTTCACCGTGACGGCCCTGCTCCAGCTCGTCGACCTGGGCAGGGCCGGCCTGGACGATCCCATCGGGAAGTACGTCGACGGCGTGCCGAACGGGGAGAGGATCACCCTGCGCGACCTGGCCGGGATGCGCAGCGGGCTGTTCAACTACTCCGAGGACGACGACTTCTACCGGGCACTGACGTCCGATCCGCGGCGTTCCTTCACACCGCGGCAACTGCTGGACTACTCCTTCGGGCACCCCGTGCAGTTCTCGCCGGGGGAGAAGTTCGACTACTGCAACACCAACCTCGTCCTGCTCGGTCTGGTCGTCGAGAAGGTCAGCGGTGAGCGGCTCGGGGACTTCATCGAGAAGTACGTCCTCGCCCCGGCCGGGCTGGACCACACGTCGTTCCCGTCCGACGCGGCGTTCCCGGCCCAGCATGCGCAGGGGTACACGAACCAGACCGCGAGCGGGAAGACCGAGGACGCCACCGACTGGAACCCCTCCTGGGGCTGGGCGGCCGGAGCGATGATCTCCGATCTGCACGATCTGAGCGTGTGGGCGCGCACGGTGGCCACGGGCACGCTCCCGAACGGCGGCCCGCTGATCAGCCCCGCCCTGCAGAAACAGCGTCTGACCACGCCCCCGACGGCGATCCGCGGCGCGGGGTACGGACTCGGCATCTTCAACGTACGGGGCTGGCTCGGGCACAACGGATCACTGCCGGGCTACGAGTCCCTGACGGTGTACCTCCCGTCGGCTCGGGCGACGCTCGTGATCCTGCTCAACACCGATGTCGACCATGACGGTCAGGAGCCCAGCACGCTGTTCGGCGAAGCCGTCACGAGGATCGCCACGCCGGGGCACGTCTTCGACCTGCGCGCACAGCCCGCGGCCCGGTGACGGACGACGGGCCGGTCGCGGGCAAGCAGTTCGGGGACCGTGCGGGCTGCGTCCTGCCTTCGGGCCTGGAAGAAAATCCGGTGCCTGCCTCCCGGCCCGCTTCCTACACTCGTCACACATCGCGCGCCGCCACGTCCGTTCGGCGCGACTCGTGACGAGTGAGGGGAGCCGGCCGTGCGTGAGCGCACCACCGTCGTCGTCCCCCCGTCGCGGTCCGAGGTGATTCAGGTGTCCCGGAAGGTCCGGTGCCGGCTGCGCGGCCGGGACCGGATGCCCGTGACGAACGGCTGACGTCCCGCGCCCCACTGCCCGAGCACGCCGGGCCGGGCGTGGCCGTCGCGTCTCGAACCGCCTCCGCGCCGGGCCCGTTCGCCCGGGAATCGCGCCGCCCTGTTCGGAATCACCCTGAAAGGCCACGGGCCGTGCGTACCGACCTGCACCGTCATCCCACCAGTCCGCTCACCGCCGTTCGCAATCTGGGCATCCTGGCCCACGTCGACGCCGGCAAGACCACCGTCACCGAGCGGATCCTGTATGTCACCGGGACCACCCACAAACGCGGGGAGGTCCATGACGGCACGACCGTCACCGACTTCGACCCCCAGGAGCGCGATCGTGGGATCACCATCTTCGCCGCGGCGGCCAGTTGTGCCTGGGACGGCCACCGGATCAACCTGATCGACACCCCGGGCCATGTCGACTTCGCCGACGAGGTCGAGCGTTCGCTGCGCGTCCTGGACGGAGCGATCGCGGTGTTCGACGCGGTCGCGGGCGTCGAGCCGCAGAGCGAGTCGGTGTGGCGGCAGGCCGACCGCCACGGGGTGCCGCGGATCGCCTTCGTCAACAAGCTGGACCGTGTGGGTGCCGATCTCGACGCGGCGGTGGAGTCGATCCGGCGGCGGCTGCATCCCGCCCCGCTGGTGGTGCAGATGCCGATCGGCGCGGAGGGGGACTTCACCGGTGTGGTGGACCTGCTGCGCATGCGGTCGCTGATCTGGGCGGACGGTATCGACTCGGCCGAGGAGGGGCCGATACCGACCACCCTGCGTGAGGAGGCGCTGCGGCGTCGCAGACTGCTGGAGGAGGCCGTGGCCGAACTGCACCCCTCGGCGCTGGAGGAGTTCTGCGCCGCGTCGGCGCTCGGCGAGCGGACGCTCGCCCGTGCGCTGCGCGACCTCACACGCACGGGCGACGGCCTGGTGGTGCTGTGCGGCTCCGCCTACCGCAACCGCGGTGTCGAGCCGCTGCTGGACGCCGTCGTGGCCTATCTGCCCTCGCCCCTGGACGTGCCCGCGGTGCGCGGTGGCGCGGACGGTGCGGAGCAGGAGCGGGCGGCCGATCCGGCGGCGCCGTTCGCGGCGCTGGCGTTCAAGGTGCAGGCGGGCGCCACGGGCCGGCTGACGTATCTGCGTGTCTATTCGGGCACGTTGAGGAAGGGGGAGACGGTGCTGGACGCGGGAGCCGGGCGTACCGAGCGCGTCGCGCGGATCCTGCGGGTGCGGGCCGACCGCCATACGGAACTGGAGCTGGCCGTGGCCGGGGACATCGTCGCGGTGGTCGGGCCGAAGGCGACCCGTCCCGGATCGACGCTGTGCGCACCGGGGGCACCGCTCGTCCTCGAAGCGCCCACGGTCGCCGAACCGGTGGTCTCGGTCGCGCTCGAGGCCCGCAGGAGCGCCGACGCCGGCAGGCTGGGTCCGGCACTGGCGCGACTGGTCGAGGAGGACCCCTCACTGGCTCTGCGGGCCGACCCGGAGACCGGTCAGACGGTGCTGTCCGGCATGGGTGAACTGCACCTGGAGGTGGCGGTGGAGAGGATCCGCCGCGACCACGGCCTCGATCCCGCCGTCGGCCGGCCGCGGGTGACGTACCGGGAGACCGTGGCCCGCGGCGTCACCGGGCTGGTGTACCGGCACGTCAAACAGGACGGCGGCGCGGGTCAGTTCGCCCATGTCGTCCTCGACGTGGAGCCGTTGCCGCCCGCGGGCGACGGTGACGCCGCGACCGGTTTCGTGTTCCGCTCGGCCGTCGTCGGCGGCCGGGTGCCGCAGGAGTACGTACGGGCCGTGGAGGCCGGTTGCCGGGACGCCCTGGCCGAGGGGCCGCTCGGCGGTCATCGGGTGACCGGGCTGCGCGTCGTGCTGACGAACGGCGCGATCCATCCGAAGGACTCCTCGGAGACTGCGTTCCGCTCGGCCGGGCGGCTCGGCCTGCGGGCGGCGCTGCGGGCCTGCGCGATGCTCCTGCTGGAGCCCGTGGCCGAGGTCACGGTGACGGTGCCCGACGACGCCGTCGGCGGGGTGCTGGGCGATCTGGCGGCACGCCGTGGCAGGGTCACGGGTTCCACGGCGCGGTCCGGCGGCACGGTGGTCACCGCCACCGTGCCGCTGGCCGAACTGTTCGGCTACGCGACCCGGTTGCGCAGCCGTACCCAGGGCCGCGGGTCCTTCACCGCCCGGCCGGCCGGTCATGTCCCGGCTCCGGGCGCGGCGTCCGACGGGACGGCGCTCCGGTAGGGGCCGGCGACGGCCCCGCCCCGAGCGGGCGGGGCCGTCCGTGCACCCGGTGTCCCGCGCCGCACGGGACGGGAGTCCGCAGGTCAGGGCGTCCGTCCCGTCCCACGGGACGTTCCTCGCGTCCCCTGGAACGGTGGAACGGAATTCCCGGGCGTCGGCGCGGACACGCTGGGCGACGTGAGATCACGCCTCGTGATCGGCACTGTCAGTACGGAGGTTTCCATGATTCGTCGGACACTGCAGGGCGGCCTGGTGGCCGCGGTCGCGATGTTCGCGCTCGTGCCCACGGCGGCCGTTGCCGCCGAGGGCGACCACGCCGGCCCGGCATCGGTCGTCGCGACGGTCCCGCACCGCCCGCACACGCTGCTCCCGGTCCCCGCCCGGCACACTCCCGTCCGTCACCGCGCGCACCGGTTCACGCGGCACCACCACCACTACGTCAGGCACACGCGCCGCGTCCACCACGTCACGGGGGCGGCGTACCACCACCGCGCCCGTCGGGTCGTGGGCCGGGTCGCCACACAGCACAGGTCGCTGAACGTCCGCTCCGGCCCCGGACTCGGCTACCGCGTGATCAGCCACCGCCGGGCCCAGGGCCGGGTGTTGCTGGTCTGCAAGAAGCACGGCTCCTACGTCTTCGGGAACCGGCGCTGGTACAGGCTCGCGGGCAACAGGGGATACGTCTCCGCCCACTACGTCCGTCCACGGAGCGCCGTGCGCTGGTGCTGAAGCCCCACCCTCACTCCCTCCAGAAGAGCAGCCCGCCCGGACACCTCCGTGTGTCCGGGCGGGCCGTCGGTGCGTCCCGGTCCCGTCGGCTCACCCTCCTCATACCGCCCCCGATGTGTGACGGCCCCTCAAACAAGGGAACACATCCCCACAACGTGGGCGAACCGCCCAAAGTGGAATCGGCGTTGAGGGAAAGGTCATGCGACAGTCCCAAGGATCGAGACCGTGAAGGCAGGCGCAGCACGGACGGAGGCGCCCCATGGGCCCGCGGCCGCCCCGCTCGCACCGATGGGCGGACCGTTCGTGACGGAGCTGCGCGATCTGAAGGAGAGCACCGGTCTCAGTCTCGCGGCCCTGGCCGCGCGTACCCCGTACAGCAAATCGGCTTGGCACCGCTATCTCAACGGTGCCCAGCGGCCCCCGCGTTCGGCCGTGGAGGCGCTGGCGCGGCTCGCGGGCGTCGACCCCACGCCCGTTCTGGGCCTGTGGGAGGCTTCCGATGCCCCGCCGGCCGTGGACGCACCCTTGCGCACCGGGCCCGCCCCGTCGCGCCGCGTCCGTCTGCGGCGGCTGCCGCTGTCGGCGCTCGCCCTGATCGTCACCATCGCCGCCGTGGCCGTCACCCTGGTGACCTCCCACCGCTCCGGGGCGCCGGGCGCACGGTCGGTGGCGGCCTCCCACCGGTGCCGGGGCAGCTCCTGCCAGGGCCAGTTGCCCGACGTCGCCGCCTGTGACCGGGACGCCCAGACCAAGAGCACCGTCCGGGCCGCCTCCTACGCGGTACGGCTCGAGTACTCGCCGTCCTGCGGAACGGCCTGGGCCGAGGTCGTGGCGCGGAAGTCGGCGGACCGCGTGATCTCCGTGCGCTCGGGGCGCGACGTGCTCTCCGCGGCGTACCCGGGCGACGGCTCCGGCGGCACGGCGAGTCCCATGCTGGCCGCTGCATCACCCGAAGGTGTGGAGGCGTGTGCCGAGGTGGACGGCAAACTGGCCTGTACCGGCCTCGGTGCCCTGTCCGGCGGTGATCGATGAGCGGGTGATCGTACTGGACATGCGCACACGCCGTGCCCGTGTCGCCGCTTTCCCCCTGACGGTTGTCCTACATGTTGTAGGGTTTGGCCCGTCCGTCGGCCGGTCGGCATCGGCCGGCACCCAGTCACCGATCGGGGGATCTGTGCAGGAGTCCGACGAGCCGTCACCAACCGACGGTCCGATCTACGAACGGCTGGTGGATCGGGCCCTCGACCTTCCGCTGGTCGCGCACGCGATCGACGCCGGGGGCGCGGGTCCGTCGCGCGCGGCACTGCGGGCGCGGGCACTTCAGGTGGGCGACCGGCTCGCCGCCGCCGCACCCGAGGAATACGCCCGTTATCTCGCGCTGCGGGCCGCCGTCCTCGCCCGTGGCGGACGGAGGCACGGCGAGGGCGGCCGGTCCGGAGGCGGGTTGCTCCCCGTCCTCGCGGTACTGGTGCCCAGTCTCGGGGCCGCTGCCACCGGCGTGTTCCTGCTGTGCGGGTTCGGCCTGCGCGCCTTTGCCGTACGCCCCCACATCGGCGACGGCCTGGTGATGGCCGGGGTGATCGCCGCCGCCGTGACGGCGGGTGCGGCTCTGGGGGACCTCGCCTGGATCCTGGCGACCCGGTCGCGGGGCCGCTGCGGACAGGGCGGGGACGGTCGCGCGGACGGCGATCCAGAGGTGCGCTCGGCCCGCGCGGACTGGGAGCATGCCGTGCTGGAGCGGGGAGTGGTCCCGTTCCTGCTGGGGCAGCTCGATCCCGGGCGCGCCGATTGCCGGGGTGCAGGAGGCGATCGCGTCGAGGCGCGGCACGCGGACGGCGGGCCCGTGGACCGGGAGCGCGCCGTGGGTGCGGAGGAGAGAGCCCAGTAGCGGTGCCGGGGTGCCGCGTGGGCCGGTCCCGGCCGGAGCAGCCGTTCTTGCCTGACTCCTACCGTGGGCGGGGTCACGACCACCCCTACGGCATGTAGGGTCGAAGTGATGTCCGAGACGGCCGGCCGAGGGCAGACCGTCCCCGCACATGTGTCCTCTTCCGTCCCCGCCGGTCGCTCCGGCCCCCGTCAAGGTGAGTCATCGCGGTGCCCGCACAGCAATCGACACTGATCCCCCGGCAGCAGGCCCTGCACCACCGGGGTTCGGAGGGGGAACGCACGCCCCTGCACGCCCGGCTGCGCCCCGGGGCCGCCGCCGCCACGGTCTGGTACCTGAGGCTGCAGGCCGTGCTGAACATCGTGGCGGTTCTCTCACTGCCCTTCCGTGAAGAGGTGCACGAACACAACGTCGGCCGGTTCTTCACCCCGTACCTGGCCACCGCCGGACTGGTGTCCGCTGCCCTCGCGCTGTTCCTCGCCGTGGTCATGCGGCGCCGCAAGCGCGCCGCATGGATCTTCAACATGCTGCTGGCCGGTCCGCTGTTCGCGCTCTACGTCCTCGCCCTGACCCAGGGCGCCTATCGGCAGCACGTCTTCAACTGGATCTCGACGTTGCTCACCGGCGTGTTCGTGGCGGCCCTGCTGCTCGGCCGCAAGGAGTTCCGGGCCGTGGGCGACCGCTCCAATCCCAAGCTCGCGCTCGTCGTGGGCGCCTGTGGCGTCCTGGTCAGCGGAGGCATCGGCACCTTGTTGGTGGACGCCACCAACAGGGTGCCCGGCGCCTCACCGACCGACAAGATCGCGTACACGCTGCTGCGCGGGGTCAGCGTCGGCCCGCTCGCCGACCGCATCGACACCGTGGACGCGCCGCGCTGGGTGGACATCATCATCAACGTCCTGATGGCAGCCACCTTCCTTCTCGTCCTGTACGCCTGCTTCCGCGCTCCCCGCGGCCGGGAACTGCTCGGCGAGCAGGACGAGCAGCGGCTGCGGGCCCTCCTCGCGCGACACGGCGAACGCGACTCCCTCGGATACTTCGCGCTGCGCCGCGACAAGGCCGTCATCTGGTCCCCGAGCGGAAAGGCCGCCATCACCTACCGCGTCGTCGGCGGCGTCACCCTGGCCTCCGGTGACCCGATCGGCGACCCCGAGGCATGGCCCGGCGCCATCGACGAGTGGCTGGAGGAGGCCCGCCGGCACGCATGGACCCCCGCCGTGATGGGCGCGGGGGAGGAGGCCGGGACGATCTACGCCCGGCACGGCCTCGACGCGCTCGAACTCGGTGACGAGGCCATCGTGGAGGTCGCCGACTTCAGCCTGGAGGGACGCGCGATGCGGGTCGTGCGCCAGGCGCACAACCGTGTGGGCCGGGCCGGATACACGGTGCGGATCCGCCGCCACGGCGACATCCCCGAGGCCGAGATGGCCCTGCTGATCGAGAAGGCCGACCACTGGCGGGAGGGAGGCGGCGAGCGCGGCTTCTCCATGGCGCTCGGCCGCCTCGGCGACCCCGCCGACGAGGGCTGCGTGATGCTCGAGTGCCGCGACAGCGAGGGAGAGCCCCGGGCCCTGCTCAGCTTTGTTCCCTGGGGGGAACGCGGCCTCTCCCTCGACCTGATGCGGCGCGACCGCCAGTGCGAGAACGGCCTGATGGAGTTCATGGTCATCGAGCTTCTGCTGCGTGCCCGGGAACTCGGCCTCGAGCGGGTCTCGCTCAACTTCGCCATGTTCCGAGCGGTGTTCGAACGCGGCTCCCGCCTGGGCGCGGGTCCCGTGCTGCGGTTGTGGCGCTCGGTGCTGACCTTCTTCTCCCGCTGGTGGCAGATCGAGTCGCTCTACCGCGCGAACGCCAAGTACCGCCCCGTGTGGGAGCCGCGCTTCCTGCTGTTCGAGAAGAGCGGCGACATCCCGCGCATCGGGATCGCCAGCGCCCGGGCCGAGGGCTTCCTGACGGTGCCGAGCCTGCCGCCCCTCGGGCGGCGCCACCGGCGTGACGCCCAGGGGCAGCCGCGAGCGGCGCACGGGAAGGGTTCCTGACCGGGTGGGCGGAGGGTCATCGAGCGGCAAAGTCCCGGGCCCGCGGTGAGACGCGGCGCCCGGGCCCGCGTACAGCAGGGGAGGGGGAAGCCCCCCGCGCCGCCCCCCACCCGGAGGTACCCCGCCCGTGACGATCGTCAAAGCACCCCCGGCGCCGGTCGGCCGGCAGCACGGCGAGGAGCCTCCGCAGCAGGGTTGGCAGTTCACCTCCACCCACGGCCTGGTACTCCTGCTGCTCCTGCTGGTCGTCGGACAGGGCCCGATCCGGCGGGCGCTGTCCACGCCGGTGATGCAGAGCTGGATGACCGTGTTCCTCGCGGTGGTGGTACAGGCGCTGCCCTTCCTCGTGCTCGGTGTCCTGCTGTCGGCGGCCCTCGCGGTGTTCGTCCCGCCCTCGTTCTTCGCCCGCGCCCTGCCGAAGCGGCCCGGCCTCGCGGTACCGGTCGCGGGGGTCGCCGGGGCGGTCCTGCCCGGCTGCGAGTGCGCCTCGGTGCCCGTCGCCGGGGCTCTGGTGCGCCGGGGTGTGGCGCCCTCGGCGGCGCTCGCATTCCTGCTGTCCGCGCCCGCGATCAACCCGATCGTGCTGACCGCCACGGCCGTCGCGTTCCCGCGCAATCCGGAGATGGTGCTCGGCCGCTTCGTGGCGAGCCTGCTCGTCGCGTGTGCCATGGGCTGGCTGTGGCAGCGACTCGGCCGCACGGACTGGCTGCGGCCGCCGGCGCGCGCCACCTACGAGGGCGACGGCAAGGGTGCGGCGTTCTGGGGGTCGGTACGCCATGACGTGATGCACGCCGGGGGCTTCCTGGTCGTGGGCGCCATGGCCGCGGCCACCCTCAAGGCCGTCGCCCCGGAGAGCTGGCTGCGTACGGCGGCCGGCAACCCGGCGGTGGCCGTCCTCGCGCTCTCGGTGCTCGCCGTGCTGCTGTCGATCTGCTCGGAGGCGGACGCGTTCGTCGCCGCGTCGCTGTCGCAGTTCTCGCTCACCGCACGGCTGGCGTTCCTGGTGGTCGGACCGATGATCGACCTGAAGCTGTTCGCGATGCAGGCCGGCACCTTCGGCCGCTCGTTCGCGCTGCGCTTCGCCCCCGCCACCTTCGTACTGGCGATCCTGATGTCGGTCCTGGTCGGGGCGGTGCTGCTGTGAACCGCCAGGCACAAGCGGCCGTCCTGTTCCTGGTCGGCGGGGCGATGCTGCACGCCGGCACCACCAGCCTGTACCTGCGTTACGTCAAGGCAGGGCTTCAGCCGCTGCTGCTCGCGGCCGGCGCCGTCCTGATCGTGGCGGCCGCGGCCACCGCCTGGTACGAACTGCGCCGGGCGCGGGAGGCCCGGCGGCGTGCGGAGACCGAGTCCGACGCCGGGCACGGCGACGTTCAGGACGGGCACGACGGGCACGAAGACGACGGGGGCCACGGTCATCGCGAGCCCCGGATCTCCTGGCTTCTGGTGCTGCCCCTGTTCGCCCTCATCCTGGTCGCGCCGCCCGCGCTCGGCTCCTACAGCGCCCTGCGCAGCGGCACGGCCCTCCAGCCGCCGCTCGCCTATCCGGCCCTGCCGTCCGGTGATCCCGTGAGCCTCAGCCTGGTGGACTACGCGGGGCGCGCGGCGTACGGGCACGGGCGTTCCCTGGGCGGACGTACCGTCGAGGTCACGGGGTTCGTCGCCCTCGACCGCGGTGGCACGCCCTACCTGGTCCGCATGGCCCTCAACTGCTGTGCGGCCGACGCCCAGCCGGTGAAGATCGGACTGTCCGGAAAGCTGCCGCCCGTGCTGCAGCCCGACTCCTGGCTCGAGGTCACCGGCACCTACAGCGGCAAGCGCGCCGAGGACCCGGTCAACGGGGGGATCATCCCCTTCATCGACGTCACCGCCGCCCGGCCGGTGCCGACTCCGAAGGACCCCTACGACGAGAGCTGGAACCAATAGGGGGCGGGCCCGCCCTCGGGTGCGGCGGCCGGGTGCGGCCCCGGGTCAGCCGTCGGCCCGCACCCCGTCAAGGGCCACGTTCAGCACCCGGTCCCGCTGGGCGTCGTCCAGGAAGTTGGTCGCCGTGATCCCGGCGACCATGCGCAGCAGGTCGTCGAGGTTGATGTCGGTACGGGCCCGGCCGGCCTTCTGCGCCCGCTCGAACAGCGGGCCGCCCGCCTGGTACATGGACTCCCGGCAGGCCAGGAAGATCTCCGACTCGTCGTCCATCGCCTGCCGGATGGCCCGCTTGGTCACCGTGTAGTCCACGAAGCGGCGCAGCCAGGAGGTGAGTGCCTCCCACGGATCCAGCTCCGCGACGTCCCGGGCCACCCGGCACAGGTCGTTCACCTCGTCCGCGTACACGCTCTCGAAGAGATGGCGGCGGGTCGGGAAGTTCCGGTAGAGGGTGCCGATGCCGACCCCGGCCCGGCGGGCGATGTCCTCCAGAGAGGCGTCCGCGCCGCTCTCCGCGAAGATCTCGCGCGCGGCCGCGATCAGCGCGTCGTAATTGCGGGCGGCGTCCTTCCGGTGCGGGCGCTGGGACGCGACCAACTGGCTGACGGGGAACGGCTGAACCGTCACTGCTGCCTCCCTGGCCGGAACTGAGGTTGAAGCGGAGGTTTGCCTCCGGTACAGTGGAGGCGTACCTCCACTTTAGCAGTCGGGGTGTGCCCGTCATGGACGCGTGGGGCCACACGCGCCGTCGACGGCCTCGTACCCCCTTTTCCCTTCCCCGAGACGGGCCCGCGGTCCGCGCCGCCCGTCCACCAGCCAGCTTCGCGACCGGTCCCTCCGTGGCCGTCGGCGTGCTCCGTGCTGTCCGCAGCGCGCACGCGTCCGTACGACCGCGGCCGGGCGACGTCGGCCGCACCCTGTTCGGAGAGGCTCTCGATGCCCCGCAAGTCCACCCGCCTCACCTTCGCGGTCCTAGCGACCGGTGCAGGCGTGTTCTCCATGCTGCAGTCACTGATCGCGCCGGCCCTGCCGACCGTCCAGCACGCGCTGCACACCTCACAGTCCACCGCGACCTGGGTGATGACCGCCTACCTGCTGTCCGCCTCGGTCTTCACACCGATCCTCGGCCGGGTGGGCGACCTCGTCGGAAGGAAGCGCACCCTCGTCGCCGTCCTGCTCACCGTGCTGGCCGGCTGTGTTCTCGCCGCGCTCGCGCCGAACATCGGCGTGCTGATCATCGCCCGCGCGATCCAGGGCGCCGGCGGCGCGCTGTTCCCGCTCTCCTTCGGCATCATCCGGGACGAGTTCGCACCGTCGCAGGTGAGCGGCAGCATCAGCAACCTGTCCGCGGTGATCGCCGCCGGTGGTGGTGTCGGCATCGTGGCGGCCGGTCCCATCGTGTCCGCACTCGACTACCGCTGGCTGTTCTGGATCCCGGTCCTGGTCGTCGCGATCACCACGCTGATCGCGTTCCGCTACGTCCCCGAGTCGCCCCGCCGGGCCGAGGGCCGGGTCAACTGGCTCGGTGCCGTGCTGCTCTCGGCGTGGCTGGTGGCCCTGCTGCTGCCGCTCAGCCAGGCGACCCAGTGGGGCTGGGGTTCGGCCCGGGTGATCGGTCTGTTCGTCGCCGGGGTGGTGTTCTTCGCGCTGTGGCTGCTGGCCGAGGCCCGCTCCCGTTCCCCGCTGATCGACCTGAAGGTGATGCGGCTTCCGGCCGTGTGGACCACCAACACCGCCGCCCTGCTGTTCGGCGCGGGAATGTATTCGATCTGGTCCTTCCTGCCGGGATTCGTGCAGACGCCCCGCGCGGCGGGTTACGGCTTCGGTGCGTCCGTCACCGCCTCCGGGCTGCTGATGCTGCCGATGCTGGTCGCCATGTTCCTCTCGGGTGTCCTCACCGGTCGTCTGGAGCCGGTGGTGGGAGCCAAGGTGCTGCTCACCGCCGGTGCCGCCTTCGGGGCTCTCGCCTGCGCCATCCTTACCTTCTGGCACGACGAGCAGTGGCAGGTGGCCCTCGTCTCGGGCGTGTTCGGGTTCGGGATCGGACTGGCCTTCGCCTCCATGGCCAACCTGATCGTCGGCAGCGTCCCTGCCGAGCAGACCGGCGCGGCGACCGGGATGAACGCCAACATCCGGACGATCGGCGGCTCGATAGGCGCCGCGGTCACCAGCCTCCTGGTCACGGGCCGGCTCCAGCCCTCGGGCCTGCCCTACGCCTCCGGCTACACGCACGGCTTCGGTCTGCTGGCCCTGCTCTGCCTCGCCGCCGCGCTGGCCGCGCTCCTCGTCCCGGCCCGGCGCACGGGGCGGGCGACGGGAGCGCCTCGGGCGTCGGCTGTCCAGTCCGGGGCGCGGCCCGAGGCCGCCGTCCGAGGTGCGCGGCGCTGAGATGCCCGCCGTCACGGAGGGCCGGTGGAGCGTGTTCGGCCGGCGCGTCCCACGGCGCGCCGGCCGGAGGACCCCGGCCCTGGGAGGGGCCGGGGCTCCGGGCCGGGACGACGCGGGGCGGCGTCCGCCCCGCGGCCCCGGGGGCGCGTCCGGCCCGCCGCGCCGGCGGTTCCGGCCAGGACCCTTGTGACGATTCCCGCCGGACCCGCGACGTCCGGCACCGCACCTCGCCGCGTGCCCGGGCGCGCCCGGGCACGCCCGGTACGAGGGCGACCCTCCGCCTTGCGGCGCACGGCACCCGACGCCGCGGCCCGATCCGGCGCGCAGGGTCGGCGCAGACCCTAGGCGGCCAGTTCGCGCGCGTGTTCCACCGCGACTGTGACGGTGCTGCGCAGCACCGGGCCGTGTCCGGGGAGGAGAACGTCGGCGTCGAGTTCTTCGAGGACGGTCAGGGAGTCGAGGGCACGGGCCCGGTCGCGGTGGAACATCCGGGGGAGCAGTTGTGCGCCGCGCCGGCGGGACGTCGGATGACCGCTGACCAGTGCGTCACCCGTGATCAGGATGCCGGCGTCGGGCAGGTGGTAGGCGCAGTGCCCGTCGGTGTGCCCCGGGGTGAGGACCGGAAGCGGACGGCCGGGCAGGTCCAGCCTGCCCTCGGTCGGGAACGCCTGCGGCTCGACGACGGGGATGTGCTCCGTACCGCCCGCGCGAAGGGCGTGGACGGCCCAGGGGAGGACGCCCGGGCGCCAGCCGTTGGCCAGGACCTGGCCGACCGAGACCTGATGCAGGAACTCCCGCCGGGCGTGGGGCAGTTCCGCCCGGTGCATCAGGACGGGTGTCCCGTGGGTGCGGCGCAGGTACTCGGCCGCGCCCAAGTGGTCGTTGTGCGCGTGGGTGACGAGCACCGCCGTCACGGCCTGCGGGGCGACACCCACCGCGGCGAGCGACGCGAGGAGACGTTCCCGGTCCCTGGGGTAGCCGGTGTCCACGAGGGCGGCGGTGTCGCCGTCCTTGACGATCACCCAGTTGGTACTGCTCCCCGGCACCAGGTACACATCGGAGCCGACCTCGACGATGCCGTCGTTGAGCATGGATCACCGGTATTTCTTGAGGGCCCCTGAGGGGCGGATCTTTCTCGGCACGCGCTGCCGGCACCCTTGGCGGTGGCGTCGGGCCCATACTCTCGCAACCGTGTGGAGCGCCCGTCCGGACCCCCGGCGCCGCGCCGCCCGTCACGCGGGCACGTGCCGCACGGGGTGTTCGCGGACGACCTCGCTCGCACTCTTGTCGTCCCGCAGTCCCAGGAAGCGCGGATGGCGCAGCATGCCGTCCTTGGTCCACTCCGTGAACCCGATCTGCGCGACCAGTTCGGGCCGCACCCAGTGTGTGTTCCGCTCGCGCACCGGATCGGCGAAGGGCGAGGCGGTGGCGGCCAGCGCGTCGAGCCAGGCGCGGAGGCGGAGCAGGGTGTGCCGGTCGAATCCGGTGCCGACCTTGCCCGCGTAGCGGAGCCGGCCGCCCTCGTGGTGGCCGAGCAGCAGGGCGCCGAACCCGACTCGGCTGCCGGCCGGTTCGGTGAAGCCGCCGACGACGAACTCCTGGCCCAGCGAGCACTTGAGCTTGAGCCAGTCCGCCGAGCGGCGCGGCTGGTACGTGCTCGCCGCCCGTTTGGCGATCAGTCCCTCCCAGCCGCGGTCGCAGGCCTCGGCGAGCAGTTCCGCCCCGCCCTTGTTGCGGTGGGTGGTCAGCCGCAGCGGGGACCGGTAGGCAAGGGCCCGGCGCAGCAGCGACTTCCGGGTGCGCACGGGCAGCCGGCGGGTGTCCGCCTCCTCCAGGCGCAGCAGGTCGAAGAGGTAGTACGTCACACCGACCCCGCTCGCCTCGATGTCCCGGCGCCGGGTCAGCCCCATGCGCCGCTGGAGCCGGGAGAAGTCGGTGCGGCCGCCCGAGAACGCGACGATCTCGCCGTCGGCGGTGAAGTCCGCGCAGTCCTGGGCGGCGAGTTCCTCGACGATCTCCGGATAGGTGTCGTTCAGACGGCGTCCCGATCGGGACAGCAGTACGACCCGGCCGGCCTCACGCACCACCAGCGCACGGACGCCGTCCAGCTTCCGCTCGAAGATCCACTCGGTGCCGTCGGAGAAGTCCCGCCGGTCGCTCAACGTGGCGAGCATGGGCCCCGCCGCGAGTTCCACCCCGGGTCGCGCCGCGCCGAGGAGCCGGCGCTCACCTGCGGGCAGCGTGTCCAGGAGAGTCTCCGCGGGACGGCTCACCGCCCGCCGCCGTGCCCGGCGACCTGGGCGAGAGTGCGTCCGGTCCGCACCGAGCGGGCGCGGTGGGGATCGGGCGTACCGTGCTTCCCGGCCCCGGCGTGCCCGGTCTTCACAAGCAGCCAGGCCTCCTCGCCGTCACTTCCCTGTCCGCCGCGGAAGCGGGTGAGGGCGTAGTCGCCGTGGAGCTTGGTCCCGTTCAGCCGGAACGTCGCGTGCCCGTGTCCGAGAGCCTCCTCGAAGGGGACGGGCCGGCCGCGGCGGTCATGGCTCAGTGGCCGGTAGGTGCCCCGGTCCCAGACGATCACGGTGCCGCCGCCGTACTCGCCACGCGGGATGACGCCCTCGAAGTCCTCGTACTCCAGCGGGTGGTCCTCGGTGGGTACGGCGAGCCGTTTGTCGCCGGGGTCGCCGGACGGACCCTTGGGCACGGACCAGGACTTCAGTACGTCTCCGACCTGGAGCCGGAAGTCGAAGTGCAAAGTGCTCGCGTCGTGGATCTGCACCACGAAGCGGGGCTCCTCGCCGGGAGAGGCGTCCTTGCCGCGCGGCTCGCCCGTCCTGCCGAAGTCCCGTTTGCCGCGGTACTCCCGCAGCCGATCGCCGCCGCCCACGTCCGGCTCCCTTCCGCCGACCGCCCCGAAGCGGTCGCGCCCGCCTTCCGCGGGCCGAGTACCCCTTCGGCCGTGATGACACCCGGTGCGCCGGGCGGCGGGTGCGGTGCCGCGCGGATCAGGCCCCGGGGTCGCAGGGCGGTCCGGAGGCGGTGGCGATGCGGCGCAGCGCGGACGTGAGGTGGGCGAGGTCGTGGCCGCCGAGATGGTCCAGGATGTGCCGCCGCACGCTGACCAGATGGGTCGGCCACGCCCTCTCGAGCCGTTCGAGTCCCGAGTCGGTCAGGACCGCGTTCCAGCCGCGTCCGTCCTCGTCGCACTTGGCGCGCTGGATCAGCCCCTGTTTCTCGAGGCGGTTCACCACTCGGGTCATCCCGCTGAGCGAGAGGTTGCACGCCGCGGCGAGTTCACTCATCCGCAGATGCCTGCCCGGGGCCTCGGACAGATGCATGAGGGTCGTGTACTCGGACAGGGCGATCCCGGCGTCGCGCGTCATGTCGGTGTCGACCACCCGCGGCAGCGCCATCATCACCCGGCCCAGCTCACGCACGAACTCCTCCTCGGTCGGGCTGAGGGGCGGCAGACGGCGTTCCTTGGACGGCATACCGCCGATTCTATCTCCTTGACAAGTCAAGAATGTCCCGCATCTACTTGACTCTGCAAGTTTTTTTACTTGACGAGGCAATGAAATGTTCGCATTCAGGAAACGCAGAGGTACGACCATGACCAAGATCGGCATCATCCTCGGCAGCACTCGCCCGGGCCGCAACGGAGAGGCCGTCGCCCGCTGGGTCCACGAGATCGCCGCCCAGCGCACCGACGCCGAGTTCGAGCTGGTCGACCTGGTCGACTACAAGCTGCCGCTGCTCGACGAGGCCTACCCGCCCTCGATGGGCCAGTACGCCCAGCCGCACACCCACGCCTGGGCCGAGAAGATCGCGTCCCTCGACGGCTTCGTGATCGTCACCCCCGAGTACAACCGCTCCGTGCCCGGTGCGCTGAAGAACGCCCTCGACTTCCTCTACGCCGAGTGGAACAACAAGGCGGTCGGCTTCGTGAGCTACGGCGGCAACGGCGGCACCCGCGCGGTGGAGCACCTGCGTGGCATCGCCGGTGAGCTGCAGATGGCCGACGTGCGCAGCCAGGTCGCCCTCTCGATGTTCACCGACTTCGAGAACTTCAGCACCTTCAAGCCGCTCGACGTCCAGCGCGACACCCTGGTCACGACCCTCGACCAGGTCATCGCCTGGAGCTCGGCGCTGGCTCCGCTGCGCGCCAGCTGACGCCGGCACCCGGAGCGACGCCCACAACCGGTCCCGTACCGGTGGACACGCGAGCTCCCGCATCCACGGGGTGCGGGAGCTCGCCGCGGTCCGAGGGCGCGAGGCGCCCGCCGCGGAAGCGCCGCTCTCGAGGGCAGGCCGTCGCGCTGACGACCGGGGTGGCGCTGGGCCCGGTGACAAGGAGGTCCTTCCCGCGAAGTCCCCGGTCGGGCCCTCGCGGCGCAGGGCTTTCACCCTCGGGACCCGTCCCCGAAGGCCCTGCGGCGTGCTGATGAAGAGCGGGTAACCTCCGCGGCATGCGGATCTCGGTTTCCTCGGACATGGACGAGCCCGTGGCGCGCGGCCTCGTCGCGGAGCTGCGTGAGCGCGGGCACGAGGTGCTCACCCACGGCGCGTTGCGCCCCGGGGACGACCCTCAGTGGGCGGCATGCTCGCAGGCCGCGGCCCGCGACGTCGCCGACGGCAGGTCGGACCAGGCGGTCGTGTGCTGCTGGACCGGCACCGGAGCGTCGATCGCCGCGAACAAGGTGCCGGGAGTGCGCGCGGCCCTGTGCACCGACGCCTACACGGCGGACGGAGCGCGCCGCTGGAACGACGCCAATGTGCTGGCGCTGAGCCTGCGTCTGACATCCGGGCCGCTGCTGAAGGAGATCCTCGACGCCTGGTTCGGCGCCGAGCCGAGCCAGGACGGCGTCGACCGCGAGAACGTGGCCCGAGTGAGCCGGCTGGATCACGGGCGTCCGGCCCGGTAGGGGAGCACGTTCAGCGTCGGGCACCCACAGGGCGGCACCGGGTCGGCCCGCGGTCGGTGCGGGCCGGGTGCGGCGCCGCTCAGCTCCCCACCAGCTCCGCGACCGGCTTCAGCGTCTCCTCACGGGCGGGCCGCTCCGCGCCGAGCCCCACGTTCCGCACGCTCCACAGCCACAGCACGTCACGCCCGAAGGACCAGACCAGGGACGCCAGTGCGACGGCGACGACGGCGACGTTCGCCACCTCGGGCAGCAGGGACGAGGCGGCCACCAGCAGGGCGATCCCCTGGAGCGCCGCGACGGTCTTGCGGGCCATGCTCGACGGCAGCTCTCCGTTCAGCCACGGCAGCACCCGGGCCACCGCGACGAACGCGTACCGCATCCCGCCGATCAGCAGCACCCACGGCCCGAGCGACATAGACACATACACGCTCAGCACGAGGATCAGGAACGCGTCGACCTCCATGTCGAAGCGGGCGCCGAGCGCGGAGGAGGTTCCCGTACGGCGGGCGACCTTGCCGTCCACACCGTCCAGGATGAGCGCCACCGCCGTCAGTCCCACGAAGACCGTCACCGGCGGCGAGCTCTCGAACGAGTCCGCGACCAGCGCCGTGACGCCGCCGACCAATATGGACCTGCCGAGCGTCACCCGGTTGGCAGGCCCGAAGGAGCGCAGCCGGGATCGCAGCACGGCGCGCGTGAGAACGGCCCAGGTGGCGAGCGCGAAGGCCAGGCCCGTCAGCCATCCGGCCGGACCCAGGCCGATCGCCGTGCCCAGCAGGGCCAGCAACAGCACCTGCACGCCCGCTCCCACGGTCGTCTCCTGCTGCAACAGCCTCGCGTCGTATGTGTGGTTCAGGGCCACCGCTCACCCTCCGGCCATGTGACAGATTCGATCTTCGCGCGTACGTTGTGCGCGACTTCTCGTAGCTGCGTACGTGGAGAATCGGCCGATCGTTCAGGAGAACGCACATGGACCTCACAGCTCGCGCCTTCTGGCTGCGCTCGCCGGGGCTCGGGGAGGTGCGGGACGTGGAGCTGCCGAAGCCCGGTGACGGCGAAGTGCTCGTGCGCGCGCTGTACTCGGGTGTAAGCCGCGGCACCGAGACCCTCGTCTTCCGCGGTGGCGTCCCCGAGAGCCAGCACGCCGTGATGCGCGCGCCCTTCCAGGAGGGCGACTTCCCGGCACCCGTGAAGTACGGGTATCTGAGTGTCGGACGGGTGGAGCACGGGCCTGCCGAGCTGGCCGGGCGAACCGTGTTCTGCCTGTACCCGCATCAGAGCCGGTACGTCGTCCCGGCCTCGGCGGTCACCGTCGTACCCGACACCGTGCCGGCCGGCCGCGCCATCCTCGCCGGCACCGTCGAGACCGCGGTCAACGCGGTGTGGGACGCCGGCCCCCAGATCGGGGACCGCATCGCGGTGGTCGGCGGCGGCATGGTCGGGTGCTCGGTCGCCGCCCTGCTCAGCCGGCACCCCGGCGTCCGCGTCCAGCTCGTCGACGCCGATCCCCGGCGCGCCGACACGGCCCGCGCGCTCGGCGTCGACTTCGCCCTGCCCGAGCACGCCCTCGGGGAGTGCGACCTCGTCGTGCACGCGAGCGCGAGCGAACAGGGCCTCCTACGGTCCCTGGAACTGCTCGCGCCCGAGGGCACGGTGATCGAGCTGAGCTGGTACGGCGACCGGCGGGTCACCCTGCCACTGGGCGAGGCCTTCCACTCGCGCCGTCTCACTGTCCGCAGCAGCCAGGTCGGCACCGTCTCGCCGCGGGCCCGTGCCGGACGCGGTTACGGCGACCGGCTCGCCCTCGCCCTCGAGCTGCTTGCCGAACCCGCGTTTGACGCGCTCATCACCGGCGAGTCCGCCTTCGACGACCTCCCCGAGGTGCTGTCCCGCCTCACACGTGGTGAGCTCGAAGGGTTGTGCCATCGAGTTCGGTACACCGCCGGCTGAGCCCGGTCGTCCGAGTTGCCCGGACTCGGCGGAAACTCCCGACGAAGCCCCGAGGAACTTCGAAACAAGGAGAACGAGCACCTGAACAACGTGCAGGGGTCAGCCGTACTACACGGCATGCCCCGGCAGGGGATCAGACGCACCGCACCTGGAGGGTCGTCCGTTGTTCAGCATCACCGTCCGCGATCACCTGATGATCGCCCACAGCTTCCGCGGCGAGGTCTTCGGCCCCGCGCAGCGCCTGCACGGGGCGACGTTCCTCGTGGACGCCGCTTTCCGCCGCGCCGAGCTGGACGACGACAACATCGTCGTCGACATCGGACTGGCCACGCAGGAACTCGGCGCCGTGGTGAGCGAGCTCAACTACCGCAATCTCGACGACGAGCCGGACTTCGCCCACACCAACACCTCGACGGAGTTCCTGGCCAAGGTGATCGCCGACCGCCTCGCCGAGCGCGTCCACAAGGGGGCGCTGGGCGAGAGCGCCCGTGACATCGCGCGCATCACCGTCACCCTGCACGAGTCGCACATCGCCTGGGCGAGTTACGAGCGTGAGCAGTGACCGACACGACCCTCGACCAGACCTCCCCGGGCGCGTCCGGCCCGGCGTCCCAGCCCCGGCTGAGCTACGTTCCCGTGCAGAACGCGGCCCTGAGGAACGCGGACATCATCCCCATGTCACTGCGCAGTGTGCACTTCGTCGTGCCGGGCGGCGTGGACGACCCGGCCGCTCCGAGCGGCGGCAACGCCTACGACCGCCGGATCCGCCTCGACCTGCCCGGCTTCGGCTGGCGGGTCACCCAGCACGCCGTCGAGGGCTCGTGGCCCCGCCCGGACGCGGCCGCCCGGGAGGAACTGGCCCGCACGCTTCGGCAACTGCCCGACGGTGCCGTCGTCCTGCTCGACGGCCTGGTCGCCTGCGGCGTGCCCGAGATCGTGGTGCCGCAGACCGAACGCCTGCGCATGGTCGTCCTCGTGCACCTGCCGCTCGGCGACGAGACGGGCCTCGACCGGCGGACCGCCGCCGAACTGGACGCCCGGGAACGCGCCACCCTTCGCGCGGTACCCTCCGTTGTCGCCACGAGCGACTGGGCCGTACGCCGGCTCGTCGCGCACCACGGGCTCGCCCCCGAGCGCGTCCATGTCGCCGCCCCCGGCGCCGACATCGGGCCCCTGGCGCCCGGCACCGACGGCGTCTCCCGACTGCTGTGCGTGGCCGCCGTCACCCCGCGCAAGGGGCAGCACCGGCTGATCGAGGCGCTCGCCACGGTCACCGACCTGCCGTGGACCTGCTCCCTGGTCGGCGGACTCGGCCACGACCCCCAGTACGTGGCACGCCTGCGCGCCCTCATCGACGAGCACGGCCTCGGCGACCGGCTGCACCTGGCGGGCCCTCAGACCGGGGCCGAACTCGACGCCAGTTACGCCGCCGCCGATCTGATGGTCCTCACCTCGTACGCCGAGACGTACGGCATGGCGGTCACCGAGGCGCTGGCCCGTGGTATCCCGGTCCTCGCGACCGACGTCGGGGGCCTGCCCGAAGCGGTCGGGCGTGCTCCCGACGGGGGAGTGCCCGGCATTCTCGTACCGCCGGAGGACCCCGCGGCGCTCGCCGCGGAACTGCGCGGCTGGTTCGGCGAGGCGGACGTGCGGCGGCGGCTCAAGGCCGCGGCGCGCGGCCGCCGCGCGGCGCTGGACGGCTGGGCCACCACCGCCCGCAGCCTCGCAGGCGTGCTCGCGCGGCTGCCCCGCGAGCCCCGGAGGGCGGCATGACCATGAGCACGACTCCCGGCGGTCCCCAGCTGCCCTCGGCGTCCTTCGGCGTCCCGCAGACCGAACCCGACCCCGCGTCCGGCGGCCCGGATGAGTTCGAGGTGCCCCGATACGCCCCGCAGTGGCTCCAGTTGCGCGAGCCGGCCGACGCCGCGGCGCGCGCCCATGATCTGCTGGATCCCCTGCGGATCCGGCTCGCGAACCGACCCGGGCGCGCCACCGGTCTGGTGGTGCACGACCTGGGCTGCGGTACCGGATCGATGGGCCGCTGGCTCGCCCCGCGCATCGACGGCGCCCAGCACTGGGTCCTGCACGACCGCGACCCCTACCTCCTCCACTTCGCCACGGTGGGCGCACCCCGGGCGGCCGCCGACGGCAGCCGGGTGACCGTCACCACGCAGCGCGGTGACATCGGACGGCTCACTCCCGACGCCCTCACCGGCGCCTCGCTGGTGACCGCCTCCGCGCTGCTCGACGTCCTCACCGCCGAGGAGATCGACACGCTCGCCGCCGCCGTCGTGGGTGCCGGCTGTCCGGCGCTGCTGACCCTGTCGGTCGTCGGCAGCGTGGAACTCACCCCCGGGCACCCGATGGACCGGGAGATCGCCGACGCGTTCAACGCGCACCAGCGCCGCGGCGACCTGCTCGGCCCCGACGCGGTCGAGGTGGCCCGTGAGGTCTTCGAGCGGCTGGGAGCGAGTGTGCTGACACGGCCGAGCCCCTGGCGGCTCGGTGCCGGGCAGTCCGAACTGACGCGGGAGTGGCTGCGCGGCTGGGTCGGCGCCGCCGTGGAGCAGCGGCCGGACCTCGAGGCCCGAGCCGATACGTATCTGCGGGACCGGTCGGCCGCGGCCGCGTCGGGCGAACTGCGCGTGACGGTGCAGCACAGCGACATGCTCGTCCTGCCGCGGCCCACGGGAGGGGCGGGATGACGCCTCGGACCATCGCCCCGGTGGAGGCGGCGGAGGGGGCACGACAGGCCGCGGTCACCGCGGTTCTGCCCTCGGATGTCCACCCTGTGACGTCCGGGCCCGGAAAGGCGCGGGGCGCGGCACCCGCCTTCGCCCCGGCCCCGTCGCGCGTACCCGTCGCGGGCCCGGCGACGGACGTGGCGCCGCCCGCACGCCGTGGTGTGCTCCGGGCTCTGCGCCCGCACCTGGGCACGGTCGCCGGGGCCGTCATCCTCGGTGTGCTGCTGTGGCGGCTCGGTACCGGGGTGTTCCTCGACGGGCTGCGGCGCATCGACGGCCCCACACTGCTCGCCGGGCTCGGGATCGGCGTGCTCACGACCGTGTTCAGCGCCTGGCGCTGGTGCCGTGTCGCCCGCGCGCTCGACATCCGGCTGCCGCTCGGCGCAGCCGTCGCCGACTACTACCGCGCGCTGTTCCTCAACGCGGCGCTCCCGGGCGGTGTGCTCGGCGACGTGCACCGCGCCGTGCGGCACGGGCAGAGCGCCGGTGACGTCGGACGCGGCGTCCGTGCCGTCGTCCTGGAGCGGACCGCGGGACAGGTGGCGCTCGTCGCCGTCGGTGTGCCGGTCCTGCTGACGCTGCCCTCGCCGGTGCTCGTCCAGGCCCGCCATCTCGCGGGCCTGCTCGTACTCGCCGCCGTCGGCGCCCTTGCGGTCGTGGCGGCCGTACGGATGGGCCGGGCGCCCCGCCCCCCGCGGCGGCGCCGCGCGCTCGGCGCCGCCCTCGGCGAGGCACGGAACGCCCTGCTGACGCGCGGTAGTTGGCCGGCTGTCCTGACCTCGTCCGTCGTCGTGCTGGCCGGTCATCTGCTGATGTTCTGGGTGGCGGCGCGGGTCGCCGGATCGCAGGCATCCCCGGTCACGCTGCTGCCGCTGGCCCTGCTCGCGCTCATCGCCATGGGGCTTCCGCTGAACGTCGGTGGCTGGGGCCCTCGGGAGGGTGTAACGGCCTGGGCCTTCGGCGCGGCCGGGCTGGGTGCGGAGACGGGTCTGACCGTCGCGGTGGTGTACGGCGTCCTCAGCTTCGTCGCGAGCCTGCCGGGCATCCCGGTGCTGCTCGCCCGGTCGTACGCGGGCCTGCGGAGCCCCCGGACCGGGACGGCACCGGAGCCCGCCGACGGCAGCGGGCGGACCGCGGCGCCGGCCGGCGAGCCCGTCGTCCCCACGGGTGGTGAGCACGCCGACGGCGGCTCGCACGCTCTTGCCGCGGGTGGGGAAGAGGCACCCGCGGCGGGGACGGGGACGGGCGGCACGGAGCGTACCCCCCACGCGCTCCGTGCCCCCGTGCCGTACCTCCCCTACCCTCGTTCGCCTCCCGCGTCGCGGGCGGAGCTGCTGATCGAGCGTCAGGAGGCGTGCCCCGGCGTGGAGTCGGCCGAATCCGGGGCGCCGCCGTCGGCCTCGTCCGAGGCGACCAGGGAGAAACACGCCTCGAAGGAGTCGCTGAGGGCGGCGAGCAACCGCTTCCCCTTGTCCGCCGAGGCGAGTGAAGGGCGCCCGATGACGCCGGACTCGGTATAGGCCGACATACCGAGGGTAAGCAGATGCCTACGGTCGTCGGCGATGAAATCGGTGGACTCGTAACCGGGCCTGACCAATTCGGGATGGCAGTGCAGAAGAATGGAGGTCTCGATTTCCCCGGCATGCATGTCGCTGAGCAGCGAAGTGCGCACACCGGCCCGATCACGGGCCTCGTCCCAGTCCTCCGGGGCCGGGAAAAGCGCCATCCGAACACCGCTGCCCACGGATTCCTGGACGACATTGCCGAGGACGTAGTTCCCGCCGTGGCCGTTGACCAGTACCAGGGCCTCGACGCCCGAGCGACGGAGCGATTCGGCGATGTCCCGCACCACCGCGTGGAGAGTGACGGAGGAGATGCTCACGGTTCCCGGCCAGGCCGCGTGTTCGTGGGAGCAGGAGATCGTCACCGGAGGAAGGAGGTGAACCGGATGCGCTGCGGCGATCTCACGGGCGATCGCGCAGGCCACCAGCGTGTCGGTGGCCAGGGGAAGGCAGGGGCCGTGCTGTTCGAAACTGCCCACGGGCAGAACGGCGACCTGGCGGCCCGGACCGGCCGCCCGCGTCCGAACGTCCTGCGAGGTGTCCGAGGGCAACACCCCGGTGGTGTGCACGGGCGGCGGTCCGGGCACGGCCGCGTCTCCCGTCGGCGACGACCCAGCAGTGTCCGCAGTTCCCGAACCGCTCATTTTTTCACGGCCTTTCGTCTCGTACCGCCTGCGCTTACCAGATAGGAACAGATCATGACAGACATTGACGGCGTGCTCGGCGGGAATGCCCACCCCTCGGGAGTCACCCGAATCGCCAACGCCCCCACCGGGGTCACCCGAGTCGTGAACGCCCCCCTGCCCACCAAATACGGTGATTTCCAGGCCGTCGGCTATCTCGATCACGACCGCGGCGAGGAACAAGTGGCGCTGGTGTACGGCGATATCGAGGAGAAGGGGATGCTGGTCCGCCTCCACTCGGAGTGCCTGACCGGGGACGCCTTCGGGTCGACGCACTGCGAGTGCGGTCCCCAACTCTCCACCGCTCTGCGGGAGATCGTCGCCGAGGGCCGGGGCATCGTCGTCTATCTGCGCGGCCACGAGGGCCGCGGCATCGGCCTGCTCGGGAAGTTGCGCGCGATGAAGCTCCAGTCCGAGGGCCTGGACACGGTGGAGGCGAACCTCGCCCTGGGCCTGCCGGTGGATGCGCGCGACTACCGGGTGGCGGCCGAGATCCTCCACGATCTCGGGGTGCGGTCGGTGCGTCTGCTCTCCAACAACCCGCGCAAGCGAGAGGCGTTGCTGCGGCACGGCATCAAGGTCGACAAGCAGGTGTCGCTGCTGATACCGCCGTGCGAGAACAACATCACCTACCTGCGCACCAAGCGGGAGCGGCTCGACCACTACCTGCCGCACCTGGACGCGGTGGTGCACTCGTCGTGAGCGGGCACGCGGCGGCCGTCCGGCGCCGGCCGCCGCGCCCGCATCCCGGGGGTCCCCGGCGCACGGTGCGTCACGGCCGGACGGCCGCGGCCGTGCGGGCGTCAGCCGGTCAGGGCCTCGTGCACGAGCCGCTTCAGCTCCGGGTAGACGGAGTGCGAGCCCGTCGGTCTGAGCTGGGTCAGGAACTGCACGGTCAGATCGTTGCGAGGGTCCACCCAGAAGGTCGTGGTGGCCACCCCGCTCCAGCCGAACGTGCCGAGTGCCTCGGGGGACCTGGTCAGTTCGGGTTCCGTGACGACGGACACCCCGAGGCCGAAGCCGAGGCCCGCCTTGCCGGGGTCGCGGTGACCGCGGCTGCCGTAGGTGAGCATGTCGGCGTCGCCGGGAAGGTGGTTCGAGGTCATCGTGGCGACCGTCTCGGAACTCAGCAGACGGACGCCGTCCAGTTCGCCGCCGCGACGGAGGAACTCCATGAAGCGGTGGTAGTCGTGCGCCGTCGCCACCATGCCGCCGCTGCCGGACAGGAAGCGGGGTCGGCCGCGCAGGGGCAGTCCCGGGATCGGTGCGATGCCACCGTCCTCGGTCTCGCCGTACAGCTCCGCGAGCCGCGGCGTCTGTGCCCCGGTGACGCACAGGCCGGCGTCCGTCATGCCGAGCGGGGCGAAGATCCGTTCGGCGAAGAAGTCGTCCAGGTCCCGGCCCGCCACCACCTCGACGAGCCGCCCGAGCACGTTCGTCGCCACGGAGTAGTTCCACTGCGTGCCCGGTTCGAACTGAAGCGGCAGTCGCGCGTACACCTCGCACGTCTCCGCCAGGGTCGCGCCGGATACCACCGACGTCTCGATGCCCGCCTCCCGGTACAGGGCGTCGACGGGGTGCGAGTGGTAGAAGCCGAAGGTCAGCCCCGCCGTGTGGGTGAGCAGGTGGCGAACCAGGATCGGTCCTTCGGCGGGCCGGGTCCGTACCGCCGCGCCGGATCCCCCGACGTAGACCCGCGGACGGGCGAAGGCCGGGAGGACGTCGGCGACGGGCGTGTCCAGCCCGAAGCGGCCCTCCTCCATGAGGATCAGCGCGGCGACCGAGGTGACCGGCTTGGTCATCGAGTACATCCGCCACAAGGTGTCGGTCTCGACCGGAAGCCCGGCCCGGACGTCGCGATACCCGTACGTGGTGAGGTGGGCCGTGCGGCCGTGCCGGGAGACGGCCACGAGAAAGCCGGGCAGCCGTCCGTCGTCGACCTCATGGGCGAAGTGCTGGTCCAGACGGGCCAGCGCCTTCGGGTCCAGACCCACGTCCTCCGGCTCCGCCTCTTGCCGCAGGTGTCCCATCGTTCTCCTCCGGTCTCCCCCGGGTGCTGTACCGGGACTTCCGGTTCCAACATTTCATGGTCGGCTACCCGGCCGCGGGCGATCCCTCTCCGGTGCCCACCGGGGTTTCGGACCGGCCGGGCAGTCGCAGGGCCGGTGGCACGCCGAGCAGGGACACACAGGCGAGGGCCGCGAGGGTGGGCCCGGACGCCGCGTTCGTGCACGTCATCAGCGTGCCGGCAACGGCGACGCCCACCGTGGGCCCGATGTTCAGCGCGGTCTGCTGCAGACCGCCGGCCACCCCGGCCGAGGTGACGGACGCCTCTCGTACGACCACCGCCGTCGCCGTCACCATCACCGTGCCGAATCCGGCACCCACGAGCAGGAATCCCATTCCCGTCCAGAGGGCCGGCAATGCCTGCGAGAGCCGGGACAGAAGGAGTACGCCCACGCCCAGGAGCGCCGCCGCGGTCCCGGCGGTGCGGCGCGGACCGCAGCGGCGCATGAGGACGGCCGCCGTGGGCGCCGCCAGCACCATCGCCACGGGTCCCGGCAGGGCTCGCAGCGCGGTCCGCAACGGGTCGAGGCCCAACTCGTCCTGCAGGACGTAACTGCTGACGAACATCGCTCCCAGCATCGCCGCCGACGCGGCCACGAGCAGCGCGAGCGCGGGGCCCACCCCCGGCCGGCCGAGGACGTCCGGGGGCAGCAGCGGGCCCGTGGTGCGCCGTTCGTGCCGTACGAACATCAAGGCGGCCACCGCGCTGCCGAGCAGGGCCGGGGCGGACATCACGGGCCGGCCGGAGTCCGCGCCCGCGGTGAGCGCGTACACGAGGCACATCAGGGCCGTCGCGAGCAGAGCGGCGCCCAGGAGGTCCAGTGGCGGGCGGGACGAGGGCCGTTGCTCCGGGGCGCGGGCGCATCCGACGAGCACGCCCATGACCAGAGCAGGGGCGACATTGAGGAAGAAGACGGCCCGCCACCCGAACGGGGCGACCAGAGCGCCGCCGACCAGGGGACCCGCCGCGGCCGCCAGGGCGATCGCGCCGGTGCGCAGCGCGATCGGCATGCTCAGACGCTCCGGCGGATATGCGGCCCGCAGCATGCCGAGCGTCGCCGGTTGCAGCAGGGCGCCGAAGGCCCCCTGGAGCGCACGCAGTCCGATCACCCAGCCGATGTCCGGCGCCACCGCGATCCCGGCCGACGCCGCGCCGAAGCCGAGCATGCCGAGGGCGAACATGCGCCGGTGGCCGTGGCGGTCCCCGAGCCGGCCGGCGAACACCAACAGGCTCGACACCGCGATGAGATAGCCGGTGCTCGTCCACTGCACCTGCGTCAAAGAAGCGTGCAGATCCCGTTGCAGGGTGGGCTGCGCGACGGTGAGCACCGTGCCGTCGAGGGCGACGACGACGGCGCCGACGACGCTTGCCGCGAGCGTGGTGGCGCGCTGGGCCCTCACCGGCCGCCCGGCCCGAGGTGTGCCTCCAGGGCGGTCCGGAGCAGCGGCACGACGTCGTCGGCCCCCGTGGCGAGCGGGAGACTGCCCCAGGTCCACAACTGTGCGATGCCGTGCAGATTGGCCAGCAGGGAGCCCGCGACGAGCGCCGCGTCGGCGTCCGGCCGCGCTCGGCCCACCAGGTCCACCAGCAGGGAGAACAGCGGGAGACTGGTCTCGCGCAGCCCCAGATGGCCGCTCTCCAGCAGGTCGTGACGGAACATCAGCTCGTGCATCCCGCGGTGGGTGAGCGCGAAGTCCAGATAGACGCGGCCGAGGGCGGCGAGCTGTTCCCTGGGGCTCGCCGCGCCGTCGCCCCTCACCTCGGCCGCCCGGCCCGCGAGGTCGGTGAAGCCACGGCGGGCGATGGCCGACAGCAGCTCCAGATGGGTGGGGAAGTAGCGGCGGGGGGCGCCGTGCGAGACCCCCGCCCGCCGGGCGATCTCCCGCAGGGTCAGTGCCTGGACGCCCTCGGTGCTGACCAGGTCGACACCGACATCGATCAGCCGGGCCCGCAGGCCCGTCTCCGGATCAGCCATAGACACTGTCTACCAGACGCTGATAGACAGTGTCTACGTGGGAATGCGGGACTCGGCCGCGTGAGTTGTTCGGGGTATGACTCAGGACGCCACCCAGAACGCGCTGCTCGCACTGCTCGCCGAGAGCCACGGCGGGGTGCTGGTCACCCTCAAACGCGACGGCCGGCCCCAGTTGTCGAACGTGACCCACACCTACGATCCGAAGGACCGTGTCATCCGTGTCTCGCTGACGGACGACCGCGCCAAGACCCGCAACCTGCGCCGGGACCCGCGGGCCTCGTACCACGTGACCAGCGGCGACCGATGGGCCTACACGGTCGCCGAGGGCACGGCCGACCTCACGCCGGTCGCCCAGGACCCCTACGACGAGACGGTCGAGGAACTCGTCCGGCTCTACCGGGACGTCGCGGGCGAGCATCCGGACTGGGACGACTACCGCGCCGCCATGGTCCACGACCGCCGTCTGGTGCTGAAGCTGCGCGTGGAGCGCGCGTACGGCATCCCCGAGGGAGGCAACGAGGGCTAGCCCGCGGTGCGGGCCTCGATCGCCCGCAGGACGGCCACCATGTCCTCACCGCCGTGCCCCAGTGTCACGGTCTCCTCGAACAGGGCGTGGCAGACGTCCAGCAGCGGCGAGGCCACGCCCGTCGTGCGGGCGGTCTCGGCGATCAGCCGGTTGTTCTTCAGGACGTCGTGGACCGCCGCCTGCACCGCGAAGTCGCGCGCGTGCAGCTTGGGGGCCTTCATCCTGGAGACGCCGCTGGCCATCGGGCCGGCGTCCAGCACGTCCAGGAACAGGCGCCGGTCCAGGCCGTTGCGGTCCGCGAAGTGATAGGCCTCCGAGAGCCCGGTCACCAGCGTGATCAGAAACAGATTGACCGAGAGCTTCATCAGCAGGGCGCTCGGGGCGGGGCCGCAGACGAAGGTCTCGCGGCACAGCGGGGCGAGCAATGGCCGTACGAGGTCCACCGCGGCGTCGTCCCCGGCGAGCATCGCCACCAACTGCCCGTTCTCCGCGGGCACCCGGGAACCGGAGACCGGCGCCTCGACGTACCGCCCGCCGGCCGCTCGGACCTCCGCCTCCAGGCCGCGGGAGTAGCCCGGAGAGGTCGTCCCCATGTGGACGACGACGCGTCCGGCCACCCGGGCCGCGAAGCCGGCGGTGCCGCGGCCCAGGGTGGCGTCGATCGCGTGGTCGTCCGCCAGCATGAGGATCACGACATCGGCCTTGGCGAAGACCTCGGCCGGGTCCGTCGCCGTCTCTGCCCCTGCCGCGCGCAGCGGCTCGGTGCGGGCCGCCGTGCGGTTCCAGACGATCAGTGGTGTGCCGGAGCGGACCAGCCGGAGAGCCATGGGCTGCCCCATGACCCCGAGACCGATGAAGCCGACGTGCACGATGGACCGCCCTCCATGGAGGTGCCGCTATGACAGCCGTCATAGTAGCGAGTCCTATGACGGCGGTCATAGGGTGGGGCGAATGAGCCGCGGTGAGTCGGGAGGTCGGCGATGGCGGTATCCGAGCGGGGCCCGCGCGAGCGGATGGTCTTCAGCGCGGCCCAGTTGATCCGGCGCGACGGCGTCACCGCGACCGGAATGCGCGAGGTGGCCGCGCACGCGGGCGCCCCGCGCGGCTCGCTTCAGCACTACTTCCCGGGTGGCAAGGAGCAACTCGTCAACGAGGCGGTGGCCTGGGCCGGCCGGTACGCGGCCGGGCGTGTGGCGCGCTTCCTCGCGGCACTGTCCGAACCCACGCCGAGCGGGCTGTTCGCCGAGATGGTACGGCAGTGGACGGACGAGTACCGGGCGTCCGGGTTCGAGGGAGGCTGCCCGGTCGCCGCGGCGACCGTGGACTGTGCGCAGTCCACGGACTCCACCCGGGGGGCCGCCGCGGACGCGTTCGCGCGCTGGACGCGCCCGGTGGGCGAGGCGCTGACGGTCATGGGGGTCCCGGCGGAGCGGGCCGAGTCGCTCGCCACGCTCATGATCAGCGCACTGGAGGGCGCCTTGCTGATCGCCCGTACCGAACGCGACGAGCGCGCCCTGACGACCGTGGCACGGGAACTCGGGCCACTGCTCGACGCCGGTGTGCAACGGCCGTCGCCGGGCGGCTGATGAGGTCCTAGGCCCCGAGACGCAGGGCGGACGCCCGATGGTCCGGTGATCAACCCCCTCCTAGGCTGCCGAACGGGCCCGTTCCCCGTTCGTCCCGTCCAGAAGGAGATCCCCCATGCCTGTCGGCGGTCACCGTCACATCAGGATCGCCCGTCCCTCCAAGGACCTGGCAGCGGCCGAACGCTTCTGGGTCGCGGGGTTCGGGCTGTCGGTGGTGTACCGCGCCCAAGGCGGCACGGATCCGGGCGAGCACGACCTGCTGATGGTCGGCAGGCCGGAGGCCTCCTGGCATCTCGAACTCGTCCACGAGGCGGCCCGTCCCGTCATGCCCCGTCCCACGGAGGAGGACCTTCTCGTCGTGTACCTCGACGAGCCGGTGCCGGAGGAGCTGGTGGCGCGGCTGGAGGAGCACGGCGGCAAGCGCGTCCTCTCGCCGAACCCGTACTGGAACGAATGGGGCGTCACGATCGAGGACCCGGACGGCTATCGACTGGTGCTGTGCCGGCGGTCCTGGTCCAACGCCTGAGCACGGCGCGCCGTACCGGGGCGTCCCGTGGTTGCCGCTAGCCTCCGCACGTGATCAATGGGGCGCACATGGTGATCTACTCCCGCGACGCCGAGGCCGACCGGCTCTTCTTCCGCGACGTCCTCGGCTGGGCGCACGTCGACGCCGGGCACGGCTGGCTCGTCTTCAAGGCCCCGCCGGCCGAGGTCGCCTTCCATCCGGCCGAGGGCGAGCCCGAGCATCAACTGATGCTGATGTGCGACGACCTCGACACCACGATGTCCGAACTCGCCTCGAAAGGAGTCGAGTTCACACGCGGGGTGAGCGAGGCGCGCTGGGGCCGGGTCACCGGTGTCCGGCTTCCGGGAGGGAGCGACATCGGTCTGTACGAGCCGCTCCACCCTGTGGCGCACAGTCTTTGACCCCCGCGTGCTCACGGACGAGCACGTGCACCGCGCGCGGACGCCGGACGCATGGCCGGACGGGTCACAGGCATCCGAGCGCGCGGTAGGTGTCACGGGTCGTGGCGGCGACCCGCGCCCAGGTGCGCTCGCGGGTGACGAGCGCCCGGCCGGCGGCTCCCCAGGCGTCCCGCGTCCTTGGGTCCTCGAGCAGCAGTTCGAGCGCCTCTGCCCAGGCCAGAGGGGATTTCGACGGTATTAGTCGTCCATTCACCCCGGATTCGACCAGTTCTCGCATGGCCGGGACATCACTCGCTACGACGGGGAGACCGCTCGCCATCGCCTCGACCGGCTCGAGAGGGGTCACCAGATGGCAGACGCGCTCGTCGGTGCGCGGCACCGCGAAGACATCGAGCACGGCGTGGTGGTTCCGCACCTGCTGGAGCGGAACCCGGCCGGTGAACAGGGCCGTTCCGTCCCCGAGGCCGAGCCGCCCGGCAAGCTCCTGGAGCGCACGCCGCTCCGGACCGTCGCCGACCACCAGCAGCCGCAACGGCACACCCCGGCGGCGCAGTTCGGCACCGGCCTCCAACAGTGTGCCGATGCCCTCGTGACGGGTCAGGCCGCCGACCGTGCCGATGACGTACTCCTCGGGGCCGATGCCGAGGCGGGCGCGCAGGGGGCCGCCGTCCGGCAGCGGCTCCAGGAAGAGCGGATCGACGGCGTGCGGCACGACGTGCACCCGCTCCTTGGGCACCCCGCGCGAGACGATCTCCTCCTTCATGGCCTCGCCCGGTGTCAGCACCGCATCGGACTCACGCATGCAGTACGTCTCCAACTCGCGGCGTGCGCGGTACGCCGCGTCGCCGCGGGAGCGCCCGCGCGCCTCGGCGAGCCAGCTCTCCTCGCGGAACACGCGCACCTCGTAGACCACGGGAAGGCCGTACGTCTCACGCAGGGCCAGCGCCACCCGGCCGTCGCCGTGATCGCCGGACGCGTGCAGCACCGAGGGGCGCACCCGCTCGACGAGCCGCGCGGCCAGCTCCGTGTTGCGCGCCAGCACCGGTCCGGGGCCGTACGGCAGCCATCTCGGCAGCAGCCGGTGCTGGGGCACGCCCTCGAGCAGGTGCAGCGGCCGGGCGTCGAACACCCCCTGTGTCACCGGGAAGCCGATCCGCGTCACCACGTGGGGATCCAGCCCCGCCGCGGACTGGGCGCGAGTCAGTTCCTGGGTGCGCAGGGCCGGGGCCTCCTGCTCATGCGGCACCCCGCGAACGACCAGGTGCAGCACCCGCCCGCGCACGGGCAGAATCGCACGCCCGGGGGGAGCGGGTACGCGTGCGGGACAGGACTCGTCCGACATCCCGGTCGGCGCGGCCAGGAGACGGGCCTCCAGCGGCCGCAGCGCGCGGCGGACGGGGGCGGGCAGCAGGCGTACGGCGAGCAGGGCCGCCCGCAACGGGTTGTGCCGCAACTCGGCCCAGGCCACCGAAACGGCAAGGGTGAGTGCGCGCACCGGGCGACGGGACATGGCATCAGGCTAGATCGCCCCGGTGACGACGAGGCAACATGGGTCGGCGTCCACCCGGATGGCGGGCGCGGGGGGCCGGCCCCGACGCATCCGCGCGACCGGCGCACGACAGGCGCACCGGCATCCGCTCCCCAAGACGGGCGCACAGGACGGCGCTCGGCACCGCATCACGACGGACGCGGGCGTCACGTATCGGGTTCGGAGTGCGGGACGGCTGTACATCTCGGTGGGTGCACGGCGGTCCCAGGCGGCGGAGCCGGTCCTTCGCACACCGAGCCCCCGCTGCCGCCGTCTCCGACCGGGTACGCCGCGTTGACGGGACCGATCCCGGGGCGTCACCGCCGTCATCCTCCGTCGGCTGGAGCACCATGACCGAGAGCACGCAGGAATGCATCCGCCCCTACGGGGACGCCCGCCACCGCGCGCAGGACGACCCCGCGGCCGGCGGCCGGACAACCGGATTCGACCGGTCGGGCGGCGAACTCTTCCGCGCCCTGCGACTGGGCCGGCTCCTCGCCGTCATCGGCGCTCCGGCCGGCCCCCGCACACCGCTCTCGGTACTGGACGCGGGCTGCGGCAGGGGCTGGTTCGCGCGTGCACTGGCCCGGGGTGGCCACCGGGTCGACGCCTTCGACGTCAGTTCCGCGGCCGTCGCGCAGGCCCGTGGCGAAGGCGGCGGCCCGCGTTACGCCGTCGCCGAACTCAGTGGCTGGCGCAGCCCCCGGCCCTACGACGTGGTGCTCTGCCTCGACGTCCTCTTCCACGTCCTCGACGAGGATGCCTGGGCTGCGGCGCTGTGCAACCTCGCCTCGCTGGTGCGGCCGGGCGGCCGACTGATCGTCACCGACGCGGACCTGGGGGAGCGGGCCGTACGCGGCGACGGTCTTGTGTACCGGCCCGCCGCCGCGTACCGCGCGGCCCTCGAGCCGCTCGGTCTGCGGCACCGCCACTTCCTCCCTTACGGATTCCGGGAGAACACCGTCGGCTTCCATGTCTTCACGAGGGTCCGCCGGCACCCCTGACCGGCCGGTGTTCAGACCCGCGCGCGGTCCGCCGTCAGATAGGCGACGACCATGTCGCCGAGCATCCTGCGATAGTGCTCGCGCCGGCCGGCGGCCACCAGGTCACGGCCGAACAGCGCCCCGAACGCATGCCGGTTGGCGACCCGGAAGAAGCAGAACGAGCTGATCAGCGCGTGCAGGTCGACCGCGTCGACGTCGGCCGTGAACAGCCCCGACTCCCGGCCGGCCGCGAGTATGCGGCCGGTCACCTCCAGGGCCGGCGAGCCGATGCTGTCCAGTTTCTCGGACGCGGCGATGCGCTCGGCACCGCGGATGTTCTCCATGCTGACCAGACGGACGCAGTCGGGGTGCGCCTCGTGATGGTCGAACGTGACCTCGGCGAGCCGGCGGACGGCGGCGACGGGGTCCAGATGCTCGACGTCCAGCTCCTGCTCGACTCGGCGGACGACTCCGTAGGCCCGCTCCAGGACGGCCGTGAACAACTGCTCCTTGCCCCCGAAGCAGTAATAGATCATCCGCTTGGTGGTGCGGGTCAGGGCGGTTATTCGGTCGACCCGCGCCCCGTCGTACCCGGCGCGCGCGAACTCCCGTGTCGCGACGTCCAGGATCTCGGCCTTGGTGCGGGCGGCGTCGCGGACACGGGCGCGCGGTGGTGCCGGTTCGTCGACGCTGCTCATCGGGTTCCTCCGGACGAAGGACGGGCCGCCGCACGGCGTGTCGGCTGCCGGCGATTGTAGAAGCCCGGTCCTGCGGCGCTCCTGGGAAGGACCCGGTGTGCCGACCGGCGGCTTCGGGCCTGGGGCCAGGACGCCGGCGGCCGGGGAGCGAGAGGCGAAGGCCGGTCCGTCCCCGTGGACCCGTGGACGAACCGGCCTCGTTGCTTCCTACTTCGACGCAGAGAGCGCCCGGTGGGGGGTCTCGGTGCTGCCCGCTGCGTTCCATTCCGCGATCACGGGCCAGTCGTGCTCGGTGGACAGCCGGCTGACCGTCCCCGTCCGGAGCTGGAACAGCCGTCCCTCGGCGGCCCCGAGGCCGAGGTGCCGGGCGGTGAGGACGCGCAGGAAGTGGCCGTGGGCCACGAGGATCACGTCGCCTTCGGCGAGCGCTGGTGCGATACGGGCCAGTACCCGGTCGGCCCGTGCCGCCACCTCGTCCGGCGACTCGCCGGGGTGTCCGGGCGGACCCGGCGGCACCCCGTCCGTCCACAGCCGCCAGTCGGGTCTGGTGCGATGGATGTCGACGGTGGTGATTCCCTCGTAGCCGCCGTAGTCCCACTCGTGCAGATCGGGCTCGGTCGCGGCGCCGGACAGGCCCGCGAGTTCCGCGGTGCGTACCGCCCGGTGCAGAGGGCTGGTGAGAGTGAGTGCGAAGGTGCGTCCGGCGAGCTGGGTGGCGAGGGACTTGGCCTGTTCCTCGCCACCCTGTGTGAGCGGCAGATCGGTCCAGCTGGTGTGCTTGCCCGAAGCGCTCCACTCGGTTTCGCCGTGGCGGACCAGCAGGAGGTCGCCCACGGTGGTCACCTACTCGGCGGACTCGACCGCGTGGCCGCCGAACTGGTTGCGCAGCGCCGCGATCATCTTCATCTGGGGCGAGTCGTCCTGGCGGGAGGCGAACCGGGCGAACAGCGAGGCGGTGATGGCCGGCAGGGGCACGGCGTTGTTGATGGCCGCCTCGATCGTCCACCGGCCCTCGCCGGAGTCCTCGGCGTATCCGCGGAGCTTGTCGAGGTGCTCGTCCTGGTCGAGGGCGTTGACCGCGAGGTCGAGCAGCCACGAGCGGATGACGGTGCCCTCCTGCCAGGAGCGGAAGACCTCGCGGACGTTCTCCACGGACTTGACCTTCTCCAGCAGTTCCCAGCCCTCGGCGTAGGCCTGCATCATCGCGTACTCGATGCCGTTGTGGACCATCTTGGAGAAGTGTCCGGCGCCGACCCGGCCGGCGTGGACGTATCCATAGGGTCCTTCGGGCTTGAGCGCCTCGAAGATGGGCTGGAGGCGTTCGATGTGCTCCTTGTCGCCTCCGACCATCAGGGCGTAGCCGTTCTGCAGGCCCCAGACGCCGCCGGAGACGCCCGCGTCGACGAAGCCGATGCCCTTGATGCCGAGTTCGGCGGCGTGCTTCTCGTCGTCGGTCCAGCGGGAGTTGCCGCCGTCGACGACGGTGTCGCCGGGGGTGAGCAGCTCCTTGAGCTCGTCGATGACGGCCTGGGTGGCAGCGCCTGCCGGGACCATCACCCACACCACGCGGGGCGCCTCGAGCTTCTCGACCAGTTCGGTGAGGTGCTTGACGTCGGAGACCTCGGGGTTGCGGTCGTAGCCGACGACGGTGTGGCCCGCGCGGCGGATCCGCTCGCGCATGTTGCCGCCCATCTTGCCAAGGCCGATGAGTCCGATCTGCATGTCAGTTCACTTCTTCCTGAGCTCGCGGTACTTGGCGACGAGGGCTTGGGTGGAGGTGTCGAGGCCGGGGACGTCCGCGCCTTCGGTCAGCGCGGGTTCGACGCGCTTGGCGAGGACCTTGCCCAGTTCCACGCCCCACTGGTCGAAGGAGTCGATGTTCCAGATCGCGCCCTGTACGAACACCTTGTGCTCGTACAGCGCCACCAGCTGGCCCAGCACCGAAGGAGTCAGCTCCGGGGCGAGGATCGTGGTCGTCGGATGGTCGCCGCGGAAGGTCTTGTGCGGCACCAGTTCCTGCGCCACCCCCTCGGCCCGTACCTCGTCCGCCGTCTTGCCGAAAGCCAGTGCCTGGGTCTGCGCGAAGAAGTTCGCCATCAGCAGATCGTGCTGGGCCTTCAACGACTCGCTCAACTCCCCCACCGGGCGGGCGAAACCGACGAAGTCCGCCGGAATCAGCTCGGTACCCTGGTGGATCAGCTGGTAGTAGGCGTGCTGGCCATTGGTCCCCGGCGTACCCCACACCACCGGACCGGTCTGCCATGCGACCGGCATCCCCTGGCGGTCCACCGACTTGCCGTTGGACTCCATGTCCAGCTGCTGCAGATACGCGGTGAACTTCGACAGGTAATGCGAATAGGGCAGCACCGCGTGCGACTGGGCACCATGGAAATTGCCGTACCAGACACCCAGAAGCCCCAGCAGCAACGGCACATTCGACTCCGCCGGCGCGGTGCGGAAGTGCTCGTCGACGGTGTGGAAACCGTCCAGCATCTCCCGGAACCGGTCCGGGCCGACGGCGATCATCAACGACAGGCCGATCGCCGAGTCGTACGAGTACCGGCCGCCGACCCAGTCCCAGAACTCGAACATGTTGTCCGGGTCGATACCGAACTCGGTGACCTTCTCCGCGTTCGTCGACAACGCCACGAAGTGCTTGGCCACCGCCTCCTGACCGGCACCCAGCCCGGACAGCAGCCACTGACGCGCAGACGTCGCGTTGGTGATCGTCTCGATCGTGGTGAACGTCTTGGACGCGATGATGAACAGCGTCTCCGCCGGATCCAGGTCCCGCGTCGCCTCGTGCAGGTCCGCACCGTCCACATTGGACACGAACCGGACCGTGGACGACCGGTCCGTGAACGCACGCAACGCCTCGTACGCCATGGCCGGACCGAGATCCGATCCACCGATGCCGATGTTGACCACGTTCTTGATCCGCTTGCCGGTGTGGCCCGTCCACTCCCCGGAGCGCACCCGGTCGGCGAAGCCGCTCATCTTGTCCAGGACCGCGTGGACCTTCGGCACCACGTTCTCGCCGTCGACCTCGATCACGGCGTCCCGCGGCGCACGCAACGCGGTGTGCAGCACCGCCCGGTCCTCGGTGACGTTGATCTTCTCCCCGCGGAACATCGCGTCCCGCAGCCCGAAGACGTCCCGCGCCGCGGCCAGTTCCCGCAGCAGCCGCAACGTCTCGTCGGTGACCAGCTGCTTGGAGTAGTCCACCGACAGATCGCCGACCCGAAGGGTGTAGCCGCCGCCCCGGCCGGGATCCGCCGCGAACAACTCGCGCAGTCCCACTCCGTCCAGTTCCTCGCGGTGCTTGGCCAGCGCGGTCCACTCGGGCAGCTGGTTGGGCCTCGTACGGTCAGCCACGGCCCTTCCCCTCCTTCTTCACACCATTGCCGCGCAGGGCGATGGCGTACATCTCGTCCGCGTCCAGGCGGCGAAGCTCCTCGGCGATGAGTTCCGAGGTCGGGCGCACCTTGAGCGCCAGGGTGCGCGGCGGCTGGCCCGGCAGGGTGAGCGTGGCCAGCGGGCCCTCGGGGCGGTCGATGACGATCTCGCCCCTCGCGGTGCCCAGCCGGACGGCCGTGACGACCGGCCCACCGCTGACCACCCGCTCCACGGGCACATGGAGCCGGGCCTGCAGCCAGCGGGCCAGCAACTCGGCGCTCGGGTTCTCCGCTTCGCTCTCCACAGCCGCCGAGGTCACCTTCGTGCGTGCCTGGTCGAGCGCCGCGGCGAGCATCGACCGCCAGGGCGTCAGACGGGTCCAGGCCAGATCGGTGTCTCCGGGCGCGTACGAGGCCACTCGCGTCTCCAGCGCCGCCAGCGGCGCCTCGACGGCGTACAGATCGGTGATCCGGCGCTGGGCCAGTGCACCGAGCGGGTCCTTGGAGGGGTTGTCCGGGGCGTCGACCGGCCACCACACCACCACGGGTGCGTCCGGCAGCAGCAGCGGCAGGACGACCGAGTCGGCGTGGTCGGACACCTCGCCGTACAGCCGCAGCACCACCGTCTCCCCGGTGCCCGCGTCCGCGCCCACCCGGACCTCGGCGTCCAGGTGCGGGCGCGTGCGGTCGCGCAGGGTGCGGGCGTGCCGCTTGATGACGACCAGGGTGCGCGACGGATGCTCGTGGGAGGCCTCCTCGGCCGCCCTGAGCGAGTCGTACGCGTTCTCCTCGTCCGTCACGATGATCATGGTGAGGACCATGCCCACGGCGGGGGTGCCAAGGGCCCGGCGGCCCTGCACCAGCGCCTTGTTGATCTTGCTTGACGTAGTGTCGGTGAGGTCGATCTTCATGGCCTGCGCCAGCTCCGTCCGTCTCGTGCGAGCATCTCGTCGGCTTCCTCGGGACCCCAGGTGCCCGCGGGGTACTGCGCGGGCTTGCCGTGCGTGGCCCAGTACTCCTCGATCGGATCGAGGATCTTCCAGGACTCCTCCACTTCCTCGGTACGGGGGAAGAGGTTGGCGTCACCCAGCAGTACGTCCAGGATCAGTCGTTCGTAGGCCTCCGGGCTGGACTCGGTGAACGACTCGCCGTAAGCGAAGTCCATCGAGACGTCCCGGATCTCCATCGAGGTTCCCGGCACCTTCGAGCCGAAGCGGACGGTCATTCCCTCGTCCGGCTGCACCCGGATGACGATCGCGTTCTCACCGAGTTCCTCGGTGGCCGTGGAGTCGAACGGGGAGTGCGGCGCCCGCTGGAAGACCACCGCGATCTCGGTGACCCGCCGGCCGAGGCGCTTGCCGGCGCGCAGGTAGAAGGGGACACCCGCCCAGCGGCGGTTGTCGATCTCCAGCTTGACGGCAGCGTAGGTGTCCGTGGTGGACCCGGCGTCGATGCCGTCCTCGTCGAGGTAGCCGATCACCTTCTCGCCGCCCTGCCAGCCGGCCGCGTACTGACCGGGCACGGTGTGCAGCCCGAGGTCCTCCGGAAGCCGCACCGACTTCAGGACCTTGAGCTTCTCCGTGACCAGCGCCTCGGCGTCGAAGGCGATGGGCTCCTCCATGGCCGTGAGGGCCATCAGCTGGAGCAGGTGGTTCTGGATGACGTCGCGGGCGGCGCCGATGCCGTCGTAGTAACCGGCCCGGCCGCCGATGCCGATGTCCTCGGCCATGGTGATCTGCACATGGTCGACGTAGGACCGGTTCCAGATCGGCTCGTACATCTGGTTGGCGAAGCGCAGCGCCAGGATGTTCTGGACCGTCTCCTTGCCCAGGTAGTGGTCGATGCGGAAGACCTGGTCCGGTTCGAACACGTCGTGCACGATCCGGTTGAGCTCACGGGCGCTCGTCAGGTCGCGGCCGAACGGCTTCTCGATGACGGCGCGCCGCCAGGAGCCCTCCGGTGCGTCCGCGAGTCCGTGCTTCTTGAGCTGCTGGACGACCTGCGGGAAGAACTTCGGCGGGACGGAGAGGTAGAACGCGTAGTTGCCGCTCGTGCCCTGGGACGTGTTCAACTCCTCGATGGCCTCCCGCAGTTGCTCGAAGGCCGCGTCGTCGTCGAAGGTGCCGGGGACGAACCGCATCCCCTCGGCGAGCTGCTGCCACACCTCCTCGCGGAACGGCGTCCTGGCGTGCTCCTTGACCGCGTCGTGCACCACCTGTGCGAAGTCCTGGTCGGCCCAGTCGCGGCGGGCGAATCCGACGAGCGAGAAGCCCGGCGGCAGCAGACCGCGGTTGGCCAGGTCGTACACGGCCGGCATCAGCTTCTTGCGGGACAGATCGCCCGTGACACCGAAGATGACCAGGCCGGACGGCCCCGCGATACGGGGCAGCCGCCGGTCGCGTTCGTCATGGAGCGGGTTGTCCCAGTCGTCGACCGGGAGCTCGGCCGCTGCGGCGGCCGGCTGTGCGCCGGCTGCCGCCTCGGGCGCCCCGGCCTGCGGTTCCGCGGTCGCGGGCCGTGCGCTCCCGGCGTGCGTCCCCTTGGACTTGCCCTTGCTCATTCCCCGTCAACTCCCTTGTTCCTGAGAGACGTTGCCACTGCTTCCAGCAGGTCGACCCAGGCCGTCTCGAACTTCGCGACGCCCTCGTTCTCGAGCTGCTTCACGACCTCGTCGTAGGAGATGCCGAGCCTCTCCACGGCGTCGAGGTCCGCACGTGCCTGCACATAGCCGCCGGTCACCGCGTCGCCCCGGATGTCGCCGTGGTCGGCGGTGGCGTCGAGCGTGGCTTCGGGCATGGTGTTGACCGTGCCCGGAGCGACCAGTTCGTCGACGTACAGGGTGTCCTTGTACGCCGGGTCCTTCACGCCGGTCGAGGCCCACAACGGACGCTGCTCGTTGGCTCCGGCGCGGGCCAGGGCGAGCCAGCGCTCACCCGCGAAGACCTCTTCGTACGCCTCGTAGGCGAGCCGCGCGTTCGCCAGTGCCGCCCTGCCCTTGAGTCCGAGTGCCTCGTCCGTGCCGAGCTTCGTCAGGCGCTTGTCGATCTCGGAGTCGACGCGGGAGACGAAGAAGGAGGCGACGGAGTGGATGGTGGACAGGTCGAGACCGGCGGCGTTCGCCTTCTCCAGACCGGCGAGATACGCGTCCATCACCTGGCGGTAGCGCTCCAGCGAGAAGATCAGCGTCACGTTGACACTGATACCCCGTCCGATCACCTCGGTGATGGCCGGGAGGCCGGCGTCGGTGGCCGGGATCTTGATCATCACGTTGGGGCGGTCGACGAGCCAGGCGAGCTGCTTGGCCTCGGCCACCGTCGCCCTGGTCCGATGGGCGAGCCGCGGGTCGACCTCGATGGAGACCCGGCCGTCCCGGCCGTGCGTGGCCTCGTGGACGGGCCGCAGGATGTCCGCGGCGTCGCGGACGTCCGCGGTGGTCATCATGCGCACGGCCTCGTCGACCGTCACGCCCCGGGCGGCCAGATCGGCCAGCTGCTCCTCGTAACCCTCTCCCGAGCCGATGGCGGCCTGGAAGATGGACGGGTTGGTGGTGACGCCCACCACGTGCTTCGCCGCGACGAGTTCGGCCAGGTTGCCGGACGCGATCCGCTTGCGGGAGAGGTCGTCCAGCCAGATCGACACGCCTGCGTCGGACAGGCGCTTCAACGGCTCCGCTGCTGCGGTTGCTTCGGTCACTGTGATCATCTTCTTTCTGGCGATCGGATCAACCGCGGACGGCGGCGAGGGATTCCCGGGCCGCGGCGGCCACGTTCTCGGCGGTGAAGCCGTACTCGGCGAACAGGGTCTTGGCGTCGGCGGAGGCGCCGAAGTGCTCCAGGGAGATGATGCGTCCACTCTCACCGACGTACCGGTACCAGGTCAGGGCGATGCCCGCCTCCACCGCCACGCGGGCCTTCACGGACGGCGGAAGGACCCGCTCGCGGTAGTCGGCGGGCTGCTCCTGGAACCACTCGACGGACGGCATCGACACCACGCGGGTACCCACACCCTCGGCCTCCAGCCGCTCCCGGGCGCCGACGGCGAGCTGCACCTCGGAGCCGGTGGCGAGGAGGATGACGTCCGGGACCTCGGTCGAGGACTCCCGAAGGATGTAACCGCCCTTCGCGGCCTCGGGGTTGGGGGTGTAGGTCGGCAGGCCCTGGCGGGTCAGCGCGAGACCGTGCGGGGCGGGGTTCGTCGAGTGCCGCTTGAGGATCTCGCGCCAGGCGATGGCTGTCTCGTTGGCGTCGGCCGGGCGGACCATGTTCAGGCCCGGGATGGCGCGCAGCGAGGCCAGGTGCTCGACCGGTTGGTGGGTGGGGCCGTCCTCGCCCAGACCGATCGAGTCATGGGTCCACACATAGGTGACGGGGAGCTGCATGAGGGCCGACAGGCGGACCGCGTTGCGCATGTAGTCGGAGAACACCAGGAAGGTGCCGCCGTAGACACGGGTGTTGCCGTGCAGGGCGATGCCGTTCATCTCCGCGGCCATGGAGTGCTCGCGGATGCCGAAGTGGATCGTGCGTCCGTACGGGTCCGCCTCCGGGAGCGGGTTGCCCTTCGGCAGGAAGGAGCTGTTCTTGTCGATGGTGGTGTTGTTCGAGCCGGCCAGGTCGGCGGAGCCGCCCCACAGCTCGGGGACGACCGCCCCCAGGGCCTGCAGCACCTTGCCGGAGGCGGCACGCGTGGCGACGGACGCGCCCTCCTCGAAGACCGGCAGTGCGTCCTCCCAGCCCTCGGGCAGCTGACCGGCGACGACGCGGTCGAACAGCTCGGCGCGCTCGGGCTGGGCGGCACGCCACTCGGCGATGCGCTTGTCCCAGGCGGCGTGCGCCTCGGTGCCGCGGTCGAGGGCCGTGCGGGTGTGGGCCAGGACCTCGTCGGCGACCTCGAAGGTCTGCTCGGGGTCGAAGCCGAGGACGCGCTTGGTGGCCGCGACCTCGTCCGTGCCGAGGGCGGACCCGTGGGAGGCCTCGGTGTTCTGCGCGTTCGGGGCCGGCCAGGCGATGATCGTGCGCATCGCGATGATCGAGGGTCGCCCGGTCTCGTCCTGTGCGGTCCTGAGCGCGGCGTACAGGGCGTGTACGTCGATGTCGCCGTTCTCGCCGGGTTCGATGCGCTGGACGTGCCAGCCGTAGGCCTCGTAGCGCTTGAGCACGTCCTCGGAGAAGGCCGTCGCGGTGTCGCCCTCGATGGAGATGTGGTTGTCGTCGTAGAGGAAGACGAGGTTGCCGAGCTTCTGGTGGCCGGCGAGCGAGGACGCCTCGGCGGAGATGCCCTCCTGGAGGTCGCCGTCGGAGACGATCGCCCAGATCATGTGATCGAAGGGAGAGGTGCCCTCGGGGGCGTCCGGGTCGAAGAGGCCGCGCTCGTAGCGGGCGGCCATGGCCATGCCGACCGCGTTGGCGACGCCCTGGCCGAGCGGTCCCGTGGTGGTCTCCACGCCCGCGGTGTGCCCGTACTCGGGGTGCCCCGGGGTCTTCGAGCCGTGGGTGCGGAACGCCTTCAGGTCATCGAGTTCCAGCTCGTATCCGGACAGGAAGAGCTGTGTGTACAGGGTCAGTGAGGTGTGGCCGGGGGAGAGGACGAAACGGTCGCGGCCGGTCCACTCGGGGTCGGCCGGATCGTGCCGCATCACCTTCTGAAAGATCGTGTAGGCGGCCGGGGCCAGGCTCATCGCGGTGCCCGGGTGTCCGTTGCCGACCTTCTGCACCGCGTCGGCGGCCAGGATGCGGGCGGTGTCGACGGCCCGCCGGTCGAGATCGGTCCAGTCGAATCCATCGGGGCTCTGCGCACTCATCTTCAAGAAGTCCTCACTGCGTGGCAAATCGCTGACAGAACGCGTTCAAACCTAAAAGTCTGACTTTTGCAGTGGAAGGTGCCCCTGTGTCAGCCTTCGGTGAAAGTGGGACATCGGCAGCGCGATCGAGGCGGCACGAGAAGGACATGGTGGACAGAACCACGCAAGACGGTGACGGGATCAGAACGTACCCCTTCCCGGTCGACCAGAGCGTCTGCGGTGTCGGTATGCAGGTGGCCTCCATGGACCCCGGGCGGCCCTGGCACCGGGCCGCGCCGGTCGACCGCGTCCACCGGATCGACTTCCATGTGGTGATGCTCTTCACCGGCGGCCCCGTGACGCACATGGTGGATTTCGCCGAGTACCGGATGAACGCCGGCGACCTCCTGTGGATCCGCCCCGGACAGGTCCACCGCTTCTCCCGGGCGAGCGAGTACCACGGCATCGTGCTCACCATGCAGCCCGGATTCCTGCCGCGCGCCACCGTGGAGGCGGCAGGTCTGTACCGCTACGAACTGCCGCCCCTGCTGCACCCCGGCCCGGCCCAGCTCGACGGGCTCCGGTCGGCCCTCGCCCAGCTGCGGCGCGAGTACGAGGACACCAGCACGCTGCCCCTGAGTCTGCACACGTCGGTGCTGCGCCACTCCCTGACCGCGTTCCTGCTGCGTCTCGCGCATCTCGCGGCCAGCTCCGCGAAGGCGGCCCAGGAGCAGGCCGACACGACCTTCACCCGCTTCCGGGACGAGGTGGAGAAGGGGTTCGCCACCAACCACAGCGTCAGCGCGTACGCCGACGGCCTCGGATACTCCCGGCGCACCCTCGTCCGCGCGGTGCGTGCCGCCACCGGTGAGACGCCCAAGGGTTTCATAGACAAGCGCGTGATCCTGGAGGCCAAACGCCTCCTCGCGCACACGGAGCTGCCCATCGGGCGGGTCGGTGCCGCCGTGGGGTTCGCCGACGCGGCGAACTTCTCCAAGTTCTTCCACCAGCACACGGACACGACCCCGGCCGCGTTCCGCGCGGAGCTGAGATGAGCGGAGCCGGGACGAGCGGGCCGGCGACCCGGGGTGGGCGCCCGGCCCACCCCGGCCTGCTCCGTCAGTGACCGAAGTCAGTGGTTCATGAACTGGGACACGGGCAGGGCGCGGTCGACGATGCGCACATCGCCGAGCCATCCGTGGTGGATCTGGTCGATCCTGCCCGCGTACTCGTATCCGCCGAGCAGCCACGGCAGGCCGAGCGAGGTGAGCCCGACGGAGCGGGCCGTGGGGTTGCGGACGACGGGGCAGCCCTGGACGTACATCGTCGTGTGGTTTCCGTCGTTGACGACCGCCACGTGCCACCAGGTCTCCCGCGCGGTCTCGTGACCCCAGTTGGTGGCGATGCCCTCCTGGTTGAGGGGGCGCACGGCCCACTGCGGGCCGGGGCCGTCGGACAGCGAAAGGGTGGCGATCGGCTCGTCCGGGTCGTCCTGCGTCTTGCCCGCTGCGCCGCCCGTGCCCGAGCGGCTGACGAGGCCTGCCCACGCGTTGTGGGACGCGTCCCAGTCCGCGGGCACCTTGTAGAAGGCCTCGACGGTGTAACCGCGTGCGAACGTGGTCGAGTTGAGCGGGGCGCTGTCGACCGTGCGCAGATAGGCGCCGCGCAGCGGGGACTTGTATCCCTGGAAGCGCAGACTGCCGTGTCCCGGCTGATCCGGGTGATGGTCCGACGACCAGTTCAGGGTGCCGTCCTGGACCTTGACGACGGTCAGGTCGTTGCCGCGGCCGGACAGGTCGCGGACCGTGCCGTCCACGGAGGCGCCGTCCGCGTGCCCGTCGAAGCGCCAGTACGCGACCGTACCGCGGACGAGCATCTCGGACGTGGGCCGAGCGGGGCGGGCTGGAACCGGAGCGAAGCCGGAGAAGCGCCGCTCGAAGTCGATCGCGACGGAGAACCGGTCCTCGGGGCCGGTCAGTTCCATCTCCTGCCGCTCCAGTTCGTTGAGCCCCCGGGCCGCCCTGCCGAGGATCCACGGGGAGATCGTCTCCACGTCGATCGTGTTGCGGTCCAGGTCGAAGCGGTAGAGGCGGATCATCGCCGCGCCACCGTAGTAGCGGTTCTGATAGTTCGTCAGGTGAAGGTGCACGTCGTTGCCCGCGGAGTTCCTCCGGGTGGCGCGCGCGGCGGGCCAGAAGTGGCCGTTCAGGGTGAGGAAGATCTGGTCGTGGTCCGCGATCAGCTGGTCCCACAGCTGCTGCCCGTACGACGACAGCGCGTCGTCCCCGTAGACCAGTTCGTGCGTGGTGAGGACGACCGGTGTCCTCGGGTGCTGCGCGATCACGTTCTTCGCCCAGGCGAAGCCCTGTGCCGACAGCCTCCAGTCCAGGGCGAGCACAAGCCATTCCCGGCCGGCCGCCCGGAACAGGTGAAAGGTGTTGTAGCCGTCCGGAGAGGAGCCCCCGAAGGTGGGCCCGCCCTTGAAGCGCTGCGGGCCGAAGGCGTCCAGATACGGTGTGCGGCCGCGCTGGTCGTCACCGGACGAACGGATGTCGTGGTTGCCGGCGAGCACGCTGTATCCGACCCCGTGGCGGTCGAGGAGCCGGAACGCCTCGCTCGCCGCGTCGAACTCGGCCGCGGCGCCGTTCTCCGTGAGGTCTCCCAGATGCGACAGGAAGACGATGTTCTCGTCCCGGCCGTGCTCCAGGAGGTAGCGCAGCGAGGCCTCGATGGGCGCCGGGTCGATGCTGGGCCCGTCGAAGAGGTACTGGGTGTCCGGCATCACGACGAGCGTGAAGCGCCGGCTGTCGGGGTCGGGCCGCAGGCGGCCGGCCGTCGCCGCGGGCGCCGCCTCGGCGGTGGCCGGCAGTGCGACTCCGGCGGTCGCGGCGGCGCCGAGCAGCGCGGTCGCGCGCAGGAAGCTGCGTCTTCCGGCGCCGGCCTGCGCGGCCTCGCTCTGGGTGTGGTCATGCGAAGTACACACGTGTGCTCCGTGAGAGGTGACAGAGGAGGGGAAGCGCGGGGGGTGCGGGAAGGGCTGGGGTCAGAGACTGCGCAGCGTCCAGCTCCAGCGGTGGACGCCCGGGGGGACGAGATACGGGGACGAGGTGTCGGGACCGCAGGAGGCCGTGCCCAGCCCGCGGTGTGCGGCATCGATGTGCACCACGCAGCCGGAGCGGGGCTTCAGCTCGTCGTGGTGTGCGGCACCGGTCAGATCCTCGGCGCGGTAGCGGGTCACGGAGACCTGGCGCGGCTCGTCCAGGACCACGCCGAGACCGGTGGCGTCCGGCCCGCTCAGGGTGAAGTGGCGTACACCGTGCCGGCCACCGCTCTCCTGCGGACGCAGATAGGGGGTGAACAGCTCGTCGACGGGGACGCGGTGGTGGCCCACGGGCGCGCCCGCGCTGCGGTCGGGATACGACTCCCAGGGTCCCTGCCCGAACCACTCCAGCAGGTCGAGCCCCGCCACCGTCTCGAAGACCGAGCCGACCCGGGCCACGTCGTCGAACTCCTCCGGCAGCTCGGCCTGTTCGTCGACCAGGATGCCGCTCTCGACCGGGGTGAACACCTGGCGGTGGCGGACGACGCCGACCGTGCCGGCGTACTCCGCCAGCACCGTCACCCGTGATGCGTCACGCTGGACGGAGACGACCTTGCGTACGAGCGCGTCGAGCCCCCAGGCCCGCCAGCGCGGCGCGAGGCCGCCCAGCTCGTCGTTGTCGGTCGGTGCCCGCCACAGCGACAGTGTGGGGGCGGCGATCAGCAGCGGATGGACGAGCAGTCCCTCCGCGTCGACCTGAACCGGCCGGTCCGCCGCCGGCTCGGCAACGGTCCTCGGGGCCAGCCGCAACCGCACCTGGGGCGCGCACACCTCGGTACCGGGCGGCGCCCACGGCAGATCCTCCGCCGTACTCACGCGGAGCGTGAGCCAGGCCTCGCCCCCGTCCCGCGGCAGCTCGAACGGCAGCGGGACCGCCGCCGTCTCGCCGGGCCGCAGATCGGGCAGAACGGCAGGAGCGCTCAGGGTGCGGCCGTCGGCGAGCGCCAGCTCCCACCGGCCCGTCAGCCAGTCCAGGCCCCGGAAGTGCTGGTGGTTGCGCAGGACGATGCCCTCGTGCTTGTAGCACTCCACCCGTAGCGGCGCCGCGATCTCCCGGTGCTCGTACATCACCGGTTTGGGCGTGCGGTCGGGGAAGACCACGCCGTCCGCGATGAACGCGCCGTCGTGCACCGTCTCGCCGAAGTCGCCGCCGTACGCCCAGCGATGGCCGGGCGCGGCGACACCGTTGCCATGCAGGCCGGCGCCCGCGCGCCCGGCCGGTCTTCCGTCGCTCACCCGCTGGAGAATGCCGTGGTCCCAGAACTCCCAGATGAAGCCGCCCTGAAGACCCGGGGTGGCCTCGATGGCGGCCCAGTGGTCGGCCAGGGTCCCGTTGCTGTTTCCCATGGCGTGCGAGTACTCGCACTGGATGAGCGGCTTGGTCTGCTTGCCGGACAGGGCGTGCGCGACGCAGTCCTCGATCGGCGCGTACATGGGGCACGCGATGTCGGAGGCGAGGCCCGGGTCGGCCCAGTCGAGCTTCGCGGCGCCCTCGTACTGGAGGGGCCGGGTCGGATCGTGCCGGCGCAGCCAGCCGGCCGCCGCGTCGTGGTTCGCGCCGTAGTCGGACTCGTTGCCCAGCGACCAGACGATGATCGACGGATGATTCTTGTCCCGCAGCACCATCCGCGAGACACGGTCCACGAAGGCGTTCAGATAGCGGGGGTCGTCGGCGATCTCGTGGGCGTGGTCGTGGGACTCGATGTCCGCCTCGTCGACGACGTAGAGGCCGAGCTCGTCCGCGAGGTCGTAGAGCACCGGGTCGTTCGGGTAGTGGGCGGTGCGGATCGCGTTGAAGCCGAAGCGCTTGAGCACGACCAGATCGGCGCGCATGTCGTCGTAGGTCACCGTCCGGCCGGTGAGCGGATGGAAGTCGTGCCGGTTGACGCCCCGGATGAACACGCGCTCGCCGTTGACGAGCAGGTCCCGGCCGACGATCTCGACGTCGCGGAAGCCGACACGATGGTGCGAGGTGTCGGCGACCGTGCCGTCGGCACGGTGGAGCCGGACGGTCAATTCGTACAGTTCGGGCGTCTCGGCAGTCCAGGTGCGCACCTCGGGCACGGTGGTGAGCAGACGTGCCTCGCCGAGGAACGCCGAGACACGCTCGTCCTCGGCGTTGGCGCGGTCGAAGTCCTCGTCCTGGGTGAGCGTCCGGCCGTCCACCTCGCCGCTGATGTACCAGCCCTCGGGCAGCGCGCCCGCGGCGTGCCGTACCCGGCAGTCGACCCGCAGCTCCCCGCTCCGCCGCGCCCGCACGGTCACGTCCGCCAGGTGCAGCGGATCCGTCGTGTACAGCAGCACCGACCGGGTGATCCCGCCGTGCCACCACTGGTCCTGGTCCTCGAGGTGCGTGGCGTCCGACCACTTCACCACCGTCAGGCGCAGGGTGCTCCGCTCGCCGGGGCGCAGTACGCCGGAAAGGTCGAACTCGGCGGCCAGATGGGAGTCCTTGGAGACGCCCACGGGCCGTCCGTCCACATGCACCAGCAGCACGCTCTCGGCGGCCCCGACCTGGAGCACGATCCGCCGGCCCGCCCACGCGGCGGGTATCCGCACGTCACGCTCGTACACGCCGGTCGGGTCGGCGGCGGGCACGGCGGGCGGGAACGTGTCGAACGGCATGCGGACGTTGGTGTACTGCGGCAGGTCCCAGGTGTCCTGGAGGGTCCAGGCGCCGGGGACGTGCTGGGACGCCCAGTCGCCGGTCACGGGGGAGTCCGGTGCGGGCAGCAGCTGGAAGCGCCACCGGCCGTCCAGCGGCATCGCTCCCGAACGGCGGTCGACCGCGCACATGGGCAGCCGCCCCCAGGAGGTCACCTCGGGCGACTCCCAGGGGCGCAGCGCGATCAGGGGATCGCGGGTCATCAGCGGATGGCCCCCTTGCCCAGGTCGGCGATGATCTGCCGGGCGCCGATCGCGAACACGATCAGCAGCGGGACCAGGGCGAGAAGCGCACCGGTCATCACCATCCCGTAGTCGGTGGTGCCATGGGTGCCGTTGAGCTGGGACAGGGCGACCTGAAGCGTCACGTTGTCCGGGTTGGTGAGGGCGATCAGAGGCCAGGCGTAGTCGTTCCACTGGCCCATGAAGGTGAAGATGCCGAGGAAGGCCAGGCCCGGACGGACGACCGGGAGTGCCACGTGCCAGTACTGGCGCAGGAAGTTCGCGCCGTCGATGCGCGAGGCGTCGAGCAGTTCGTCGTGGATGGCGCCCTTCATGTACTGGCGCATCCAGAAGATGCCGAAGGCGTTGGCCGCGGCCGGGACGATCAGCGAGGTCATCGTGCCGATCCAGCCGAGCTTGGCCATGATCACGAACTGCGGGATGGCGGCCAGCTGCGCCGGCACCATGAAGATGACCATCAAAGTGGCGAACAGCACCCTGCGGCCCGGGAACTCGAACTTGGCGAAGACGAAGGCCGCCAGCGAGTCGAAGAACAGGACCAGGACGGTCACCGAGCCCGCCACCAGCAGGGAGTTGAACATCGAGCCGAAGAAGTCGATGTTGTCGAAGAGATGGCGGACGTTCTCGAGGAAGTGGGGCCCCGGCAGGAGCTTGGGCGGATACGAGAAGATCTCCGACGACGTGTGCGTCGACATGATCACGGCCCAGTAGAACGGGAAGGCCGACAGCAGCAGTCCGATCACAAGGACCGCGTGGAGTGCGATGCCGCGGCTCCGGGTGCCCCGGATGGCCTTCGGTCGCCGTGCGCTGTGGATGGATGCCATGGTGACCGGACTCCCTAGTCTTCGCCCCGGCGCTGCACCAGACGCCAGTTGATGATCGAGAAGAGGATGACGACGAGGAAGATGCCCCACGCCACGGCTGCGCCGTAGCCGAAGTCGTTGTTGTCGAAGGTCTGCTGGAAGAAGTAGAGGACCATCGTGCGGCCGGCGTGTCCGGGCCCGCCCGAGAAGGTCGACTCGTTCGCCGTGTTCTGCAGCAGCACCTGCGGTTCGGAGAAGCTCTGCAGACCGGTGACGGTCGAGATGACGAGCACGAACAGCAGGACGGGGCGCATCAGCGGCAGCGTGACCCGGAAGAACGTCTGCACGGGCCCCGCACCGTCCATGCGCGCCGCCTCGTACAGCTCGCCCGGGATGGTCTGCAGACCCGCTAGGAAGATGATCGCGTTGTAGCCGGTCCACTGCCAGGTCATCAGGGTCGCGATGGCGATCTTGATGCCCCACGGTGTGTTCAGCCAGGCCACCTGGTCCAGGCCGACCGCCTGCAACAGGGCGTTGACGAGGCCGAAGTTGGTGGAGAACACCGAGCCGAAGACGATCGCGATCGCCACCACCGAGGTGACGTTCGGCAGGAAGTAGGCGAAGCGGTAGACGTTCTTGAACCGGACCGCCGAGTTGAGCATCACGGCCGTCACCATGGCCAGGAAGATCATCGGGAAGGTGGCCAGCGCCCAGATGAGGACGGTGTTGCCGACCGAGCTCCAGAAGTCGCTGTCGCCGAGCAGGTACTGATACTGGGACAGGCCCGCCCACTCCATGGAGCCGAGGCCGTCCCAGCGGTGCAGGGAGACGTAGAGCGAGAAGCCGACGGGGACCAGTCCGAAGGCGAGGAAGAGGAGGTAGAAGGGGGAGATGGCGGCGTAGAGGTGCCAGTACTTCCGGAAGCCCTTCCTCGGCTGCGTGACGGGCGTGTCCGCCACGGCCGCCGGGGGCCTGTCCAGTGCGGGGACGGTGGCCATCAGTGGCTCACCCCCAGGTGCTCCGCTATTCGCCGGCATTTGCTCATGGCGTCGCTCCAGGCCTTCTTCGGGTCCTTGCCGAGGACGCCGACGTTCTTGATCTCATCTTTGATGGGCTGCCCGAGCGCCACGTCGTACGGGCTGTTGTAGGCGACCGCGATCTTCTGTGCGGCGGGCCCGAAGACGTCCATCGTGACCTGCCCGCCGAAGAACGGGTCGGGCTCGCGCAGTTGCCCGAGGCCGTACGAGGCGGGCGTGGAGGGGAAGAGCCCCGCGTCGACGAAGCCCTGGGCCTGGTTGGCGGGGTCGAGAAGCCAGGTGATGATCTCGAAGGCCCGCTCGGGCTCCCGGCAGGCCTTGGTGATCGACAGGAACGAGCCGCCGTTGTTCGAGGGCCGCACGGGCATGTCGGCCACCCGCCATCTGCCCTTGGTCTTCGGTACGCCGCTCTTGAGGTCGTTGGTGGCCCAGGAGGCGCCGAGCTGGCTCGGCAGCTTTCCGTCCTGAACGGCCGACAACTGGTCCGGGGTGCCGGTGACGAGGTCCGAGACGATCCCCCGCCGCTTCGCCTCCACGGCCAGGTCCCAGGCGGTGCGCACATGCTGCTGGTCGCCGATGAAGTGGCGGTCCTTGTCCACGTAGCGCTTGCTGCCCTGCTGCACCGCGTTCTCGAAGACCACGTTGACGTCGCTGAGCAGGTAGGTCCCCGGGATCCTCTTCCTGAGTCGCTCACCCGCCCCGAAGAACTTCTCCCAGGTGTTCAACTCCTTGGAGACGTCGTCCGGTTCGTAGGGAAGTCCCGCCTTCTGGAAGACGGCGTACTGGTAGAAGTGCGCGACGGGACCGCAGTCGATCGGGAAGCCGACCATCGTGCCGTCGTCGGCGATGCCCTGGTCCCATTTCCACGGCAGGTACTGGCTTCGGTACTTCTCCGCGCCCAGTGTCCGCAGGTCCACGAACTGGTCGGCGTTGGGCAGATAGGACGCCATGTCCTCGCCCTTGAGCCCCGCGATGTCCGGGACATGGGCACGGCCGGCCATCGTGGTGATCAGCTTGGACCGGTAGTAGCCGCCGATCTTGATGGCCTGCAGGTCGACCGAGCCGCCGTAGCGCGCCCTGGCCTTGTCGAGGACCGTGTCGCCGAGGCCCCCGTCCCAGTACCACAGGACCATGTTCCGGCCGGTCGAACCGGTCGGAACGGCACAGCCGGACGCCAGGCCGCCGAGCGCCGTGGCGGCCGTACCGGCCAGGCCCGCGCGCAGCAGGCCTCTTCGTGAGAGCGGCACTGCTCCCACCGCCTTTCGGGTCTGTTCGGGTGTCGCATACGAGGGGGTGTCAGTGCCGCCGCGCGGGATCGGGCGGCGTGACGGGTGCGTGGTGGACGGGTGGGCCCGGGTCGGCCGGCAGGCGGTCGGTGAGGAATCCGTACGCCTCCCGAAGAGCGGGGTCGGTCAGCGAGCGCCACCACCGGTCGACGCCGTACCAGCCGGGCGCGGCCAGGGCGCCGCCGTGATGCCGTACGGACAGACCGGCGGCGAGTGACGCGAACCGCAGCCGCTCCTCCAGCGGCCAGCCGCCGAGGGAGGCCGCGACGAAGCTCGCGCCGAAGACGTCGCCGGCCCCGGTGGGGTCCAGCACGTCGATGTCGAGGGCGGGCACGTCCGCGTACTCGCCCGTCGTCTGGTCCACCGCGACCGCGCCGGCGCCGCCGCGGGTGACGACGGCGACCGGCACCAGATCGGCGAGCGCGCCGAGCGCCGCGACCGCGCTGTCGGTGCGCGTGTACGCCATGGCCTCGGTCTCGTTGGGCAGGAACGCGTGGCACAGGGAGAGTTGGCCGAGCAGTTCGGGGGACCACTGCCGGGTGGGGTCCCAGCCGACGTCCGCGTAGATCTGCGTGCCGTTCGCGGCCGCCTTGGCCAGCCAGCCGCGCGGCTCCGCCTCCAGGTGGACCAGGGCGGTGCGTGCCTGAGGCACCTCGCCCATGAGTTCGTCCTGCGAGTACGGGGGCTCCTGGCCGTGGGTGACCAGTGCGCGATCGTGCACGGCCAAGGCGCCGCCGGTCGGGGGAAGCGCGAGCGAGACGGTGACGGGGGTGGGCCAGTCCCGCGCCGTTCGGGAGAGCGAGAGGTCGATCCCCTCCTGGCCGGCGAGGACGTCCCGGCAGTACGCGCCGTAGAAGTCGTCGCCGATGACCGTGGCGAGCGAGGTCCTCAGACCGAAACGCGCGGCCGCGACGGCGAGGTTCGCGATCCCGCCGGGGCTGCTGCCCATGCCCTCGGTCCAGATCTCCTCGCCGGGGGCCGGGGGGCCGCCCAGTCCGGTGAGGACGAGGTCGTAGAAGAGCAGCCCGGTCAGCAGCACATCGGGCCGGTCGTCGTGCACACGAACGTCCTCTCGTCAGAACTGTTCAAATTCGGTGCACGGAATCGTGCGCCTCTCGTCGACATTGGTCAATAGTCGAGCAGAACTGAGCATAGAAATGATTGAAGATGACGAGTAGTGTTCGCGGCGTGCTGGCAGAACGACGACACCAACTCATCCTGCGGGCCCTGCGCTCCGGTGGCCCCGCGGCCGTGACCGATCTCTCCGAGCAACTGGGCGTGAGCCCCGCGACGATCAGACGCGACCTGGTCAAGCTGGAGGACGACGGGCTGCTGACGCGGGTGCACGGAGGCGCGGTGGTCGACGAGGGCGACCAGCCCTTCGCCGAGGTCGCCGAAGTGCGCGTGTCCGAGAAGGACTCCATAGCGGTCAGGGCGGCCGCGATGGTCCGGGACGGCGAGTCCGTGCTCCTCGACATCGGCACCACCGCCTTCCGGCTGGCCCGGCAGCTGCACGGACGGCGGCTGACCGTGATCACCAGCAACCTGGTGGTCTACGAGGAGCTGGCCGACGACGAGGGCATCGAACTGGTACTGCTCGGCGGCATGGTCCGCCGCGAGTACCGCTCCCTGGTCGGTTTCCTCACCGAGGACAACCTGCGCCAGCTGCACGCCGACTGGCTCTTCCTCGGCACGAGCGGGGTACGGCCGGGTGGGCAGGTGATGGACACGACGGTCGTCGAGGTACCGGTCAAGCGCGCCATGATCAAGTCGAGCGACAGGATCGTGCTGCTCGCGGACGCGGCCAAGTTCCCGGGTACGGGCATGGCGAAGGTCTGCGACGCCGGGGACCTGGACGCGGTGGTGACGAACGCGCCGGTCGAGCCGGCGACGCGGTCCTCCCTGGACGAGGCGGGCGTCGAGCTGATCGTGGCGGGAAAGGTGCAAGCGTGAAACTGACGATTCTGGGCGGCGGGGGATTCCGGGTGCCGCTCGTGTACGGGGCGCTTCTCGGGGACCGTGCCGACGGCCGTGTCACCCGTGTCGTGCTGCACGACCTCGATGCGGAGCGGCTGTCGGCCGTGTCCCGGGTGCTGGCGGAACAGGCCGCGGATGTGCCGGACGCCCCCGAGGTGACCGCCACCACCGATCTCGACGACGCGCTGCGCGGCGCGGACTTCGTCTTCTCCGCGATCCGGGTCGGCGGACTTCAGGGACGCGCCGACGACGAGCGGGTGGCGCTCGCGGAGGGCGTCCTCGGCCAGGAGACGGTCGGCGCGGGCGGCATCGCGTACGGCCTGCGGACGGTGCCCGTCGCCGTCGACATCGCGCGGCGGGTGGCCCGGCTGGCTCCCGACGCCTGGGTCATCAACTTCACCAACCCGGCGGGCATGGTCACCGAGGCGATGTCCCGCCACCTGGGCGACCGTGTCATCGGCATCTGTGACTCCCCGGTCGGCCTCGGCCGCCGTATCGCCCGCGTACTCGGCGTCGCGAATCCGGGCGAGGCCTTCATCGACTACGTCGGGCTCAACCACCTGGGGTGGGTGCGCGGCCTGCGCGTCGCCGGACGCGACGAACTGCCGCGGCTGCTCGCCGACCCGGCGCTGCTCGGCTCGTTCGAGGAGGGCAAGCTGTTCGGCCCGGACTGGCTGCAGTCCCTTGGCGCGATCCCGAACGAGTATCTGCACTACTACTACTTCAACCGCGAGGCCGTGCGCGCCTACCGCGAGGCCGAGAAGACCCGCGGCGCCTTCCTGCGCGACCAGCAGGCGCGCTTCTACGAGGACGTGAAGGACCCGGCCGCCTCGGCCCTGCGGACCTGGGACCGCACACGCGCCGAGCGCGAGGCCACCTACATGGCGGAGAACCGGCAGACGGCGGGCGCGGGCGAGCGCGACGCCGACGACCTTTCCGGCGGCTACGAGAAGGTGGCCCTCGCGCTGATGCGGGCCATCGCCCGCGACGAGCGTACGACGCTGATCCTCAACGTGCGCAACCGCGGCACCCTCTCCGTACTGGACGCCGACGCGGTCATCGAGGTCCCCTGCCTGGTGGACGCCAACGGCGCGCACCCGGTCGCGGTCGACCCGCTCCCCGGCCACGCGACGGGACTCGTCTGCGCGGTCAAGGCGGTCGAGCGCGAGGTTCTCGCCGCCGCCGAGTCCGGTTCCCGCGCGACCGCGGTCAAGGCGTTCGCGTTCCATCCGCTCGTCGACTCCGTCAACGTGGCCCGCCGGCTGGTCGACGGGTACACGTCGGTCCACCCCGGCCTGGCCTATCTCGGCTGAGCGCTTCCGTACCCTCCCTTCCCCTGGAGACTCTTCATGCACGACGAACGCCGTCGGATCGAGGAGCGCGTCGAGCGCGTCCACAACCAGCGCATCAAGCCCGCGATCTACGCAGCCTCCGTGCCGCTCGACGTGGCGGCATGGCAGGCGCCGGGCGAGCCGGTCCCCTTCACCGAGGCCGCGGCCGCCCCGTACGCCCCCTTCACGATGGACACCCCCTGGGGTCCGCCCTGGGGCACCACCTGGTTCCGGATGAGCGGCCGGGTGCCCGAGAACTGGGCGGGCAAGCGGGTCGAGGCGGTCATCGACCTCGGCTTCGTGGGCGACTGGCCGGGTAACCAGGCCGAGGCCCTCGTCCACCTGACCGACGGGACGCCGCTGAAGGCCGTCAACCCGCTCAACCAGTACGTTCCGATCGCCGACCCGGCGTTGGGCGGCGAGGAGATCCTCTACCTCGTCGAGGCCGCCTCCAACCCGGACATCCTCGCAGGCGGCTTCGCGCGCCCGACCCCGCTCGGCGATGTGCTCACGGCCGGCGACAAGCCGCTCTACACCTTCAGGCGCGCCGACGTGGCCGTCCTGGACGAGGACGTGTGGCACCTCGACCTGGACCTCCAGGTGCTGCGCGAGCTGATGGCGGAGCTCGGCGAGCACGACCCGCGGCGGCACGAGATCCTGCACGCGCTCGACCGGGCGATGGACGCCCTCGACCTCGACGACGTCTCCGGCTCCGCGTCCGCCGTCCGCGCGGTGCTCGGGCCGGTGCTGTCCAGGCCCGCACACGCCAGCGCCCATGTCGTCTCCGGCGTCGGCCACGCGCACATCGACTCGGCCTGGCTGTGGCCGATCCGGGAGACCAAGCGCAAGACCGCCCGCACCTTCTCGAACGTCACCTCGCTCGCCGACGAGTACGAGGAGTTCGTCTTCGCCTGCTCGCAGGCCCAGCAGTACGAGTGGGTCCGCGACAACTACCCGCGGGTGTGGGCCCGTATCCAGGAGTCCGTGAAGAAGGGCCAGTGGGCCCCGGTCGGCGGCATGTGGGTCGAGGCCGACGGGAACCTGCCCGGCGGCGAGGCGATGGCCCGCCAGCTCGTCCACGGCAAGCGGTTCTTCATCGAGCATTTCGGCGTCGAGACCAAGGGCGTCTGGCTGCCGGACTCCTTCGGCTACACGGCCGCCTACCCGCAGCTCGCCAAGCTCGCCGGCAACGAGTGGTTCCTCACCCAGAAGATCTCCTGGAACCAGACCAACAAGTTCCCCCACCACACCTTCTGGTGGGAGGGCATCGACGGGACCCGTGTCTTCACGCACTTCCCGCCGGTCGACACCTACAACGCCTGCTTCAGCGGCGAGGAGATGGCCCGCGCGGTACGCAACTACCAGGAGAAGGGAAGCGCCACACGCTCCCTTGCGCCCTTCGGCTGGGGTGACGGCGGTGGCGGCCCCACCCGCGAGATCATGGAACGCGCCCGGCGGCTGAAGGACCTCGAGGGGTCCGCGAAGGTCGTCGTCGAACACCCCGACGCCTTCTTCGAGGCCGCGCGGGAGGAGTATCCCGACGCTCCGGTGTGGGTCGGCGAGCTGTATCTCGAGCTGCACCGCGCCACGTACACCACCCAGGCCCGCACCAAGCAGGGCAACCGCCGCTCCGAGCACCTGCTGCGCGAGGCCGAGCTGTGGGCGACCACGGCGGCGCTGCACGCGCCGGACTGGTCCTACCCGTACGAGAGGCTCGACCGGCTGTGGAAGACGGTCCTGCTGCACCAGTTCCACGACATCCTTCCCGGGTCGTCGATCGCCTGGGTCCACCGCGAGGCCGAGGCCGAGTACGCGCGCGTGGCGGCGGAGCTGGAGGAGCTGACGGCCGAGGCGGTCGCCGCGCTGGGCGGCGGCGGGCCCCGGGTCTTCAACACGAGCCCGTACCCCCGTGCCGAGGTGATCCGCACTCCCGAGGGCGGGACGGCGTACGTGGAGGTCCCGGCGGGCGCAAGCGCGCCTCTCACCGGCGGCTCGGCCCCCGCGGCCGTGACGGCCGGCGAGAACGTCCTCGACAACGGCCTGGTCCGGGTCGAGGTGGCCGAGGACGGGACCCTGTCCTCCGTCCGTGACCTGCGCGCCGACCGTGAAGTGCTCGCCGACCCGGGCAACCTGCTCCGGCTGCACACGGACCTGCCCAACTACTGGGACGCCTGGGACATCGACAAGCACTACCGCAACCGGTACACGGACCTGCTGGAAGCGGACTCGGTGACGGTGGTCGAGAACGACCCGCTCCTCGGCGCGATCCGTGTCGAGCGGACCTTCGGCACGGGCTCGAGGATCACACAGACGATCACCCTGCGCGCCGGCAGCCCGCGCGTCGACTTCGAGACCGAGATCGACTGGCACGAGACCGAGAAGATCCTCAAGGCGGCCTTCCCGGTGGACATCCGCGCGGCCCATTCCTCGGCGGAGATCCAGTTCGGCCACATCCAGCGGCCCACCCACACCAACACCACCTGGGAGGCGGCCCGTTTCGAGGTCTCGGGCCACCGCTGGGTGCACATCGGCGAGCCCGGCTACGGCGTGGCGGTCATCAACGACTCCACATACGGCCACGACGTCACCCGCACGGTCCGTGACGACGGCGGTACGACGACCACGGTACGCCTCAGCCTGGTGCGCGCCCCGCGCGTTCCGGACCCGGAGGCCGACCAGGGCAGGCACCGCTTCACGTACTCGCTCCTGCCGGGCGCGAGCATCGAGGACGCGGTGGCCGAGGGGTACGCCCTCAACCTGCCCCTGCGGGTCGCGGACTCGGCGGGCGCGCCGGAACCGGTCGTCTCCGTGGACGGCGACGGCGTGACCGTCGAGGCGGTGAAGCTCGCCGACGACGCATCCGGCGATGTGGTGGTGCGGTTGTACGAGTCCCGGGGCGGCCGGGCGCAGGGTGTGCTGCGCACCGGTTTCGCGCTCGCCGGAGCCCGGGTCACCGATCTGCTCGAGCGACCGCTGGAGGACGCCGAACGGGACGCCGACGGCGGTGTCCGCGTCGTGCTGCGGCCCTTCCAGATCCTGACGCTGCGGCTCGAGCGCGCCGGGGTGAGCTGACCTGTGCCCATGCAACCCTGGTTCACCGACGCCAAGTTGGGGATCTTCATCCACTGGGGGATATACGCCGTCGACGGCGTCCAGGAGTCCTGGTCGTTCTACGACGACGTCGTCCCCTACGAGCAGTACATGTCCCAGCTGGACCGCTTCACGGCCTCGCGCTACGACCCCCGCGCCTGGGCGGCGTTGTTCGCCCGGGCGGGAGCCAGGTACGCAGTGCTCACCAGCCGGCACCACGACGGTGTCGCCCTGTGGGACAGCGCGTACGGGGGCCTCGGCGTCGGCCGCGATCTGATCGCCGGTTATGCCGAAGCCCTGCGGGAGCAGGATCTCAGGGTCGGCCTGTACTACTCGCACTCCGACTGGAGCCACCCCGACTACGCCTCGACACGCAAGCCGGGGCGTCCACCCGAGCTGGAGGACAACCGGTACTCCGAGGCAGCGGAGGAGGACGAGGACCTGGACGCCTGGGAGCGGTTCATCGCCTACCGCGACGGACAGGTCCGTGAGCTCACGAGCCGCTACCGGCCCGACCTGATGTGGTTCGACGGAGAATGGGAGCGCAGCGCGGAGCAGTGGCGCATCCCCGAGCTCGCCGCGCTGATCCGCGCCGAGGTGCCGCGGGTCGTCCTCAACGCCCGGATGCTCGGCGAGGGGGACTACGCGACACCCGAGCAGGGCGCTCCCGTCGTGCCGCCGGAGGGCCCCTGGGAGCTGTGCCTGACGATCAACGACTCCTGGGGTCACCAGCATCACGACCGCAACCACAAGTCCGTCGACCAGCTGATCCGGTACTTCACCGAGACCATCGGCGGCGGTGGCAACCTGCTGCTCAGTGTCGGCCCCCGGGAGGACGGCACGATCCCGGACGAGCAGGCCCGGCCGCTCGAAGGACTGGGCGACTGGATCCGCAGGCACGAGGACGCCGTGTACGGGACGCTGCGGGGGCTGCCCGCCGGGCACCACTACGGCCCGAGCACCCTCTCGGCGGACCGCCGGACGCTGTATCTGATGCTTTTCGACGCCCCGCGCGCGGAGATCAATGTGCGCGGGCTGCTCGGCTCGGTGCGCAGGGTCAGCGTGCTCGGCAGCGGCACCGAACTGGCCCACCGGGTCACCGGTGGACTGCACGAGACCCCCGGGGTGCTGTGGATCGAGCCGCCGTCCACGGCCGACCTGGACCCGCACGCCACGGTGCTCGCCGTGGAGCTGGACGGCGAGCTGGAGCTGTACCGCGGTTCGGGCCGCCTCTGAGGCGAGGACGACGTGGGGGGGGTGCCCGCACCGGGCACCCCCCCCACGCCGGTGCTCAGCCGGTGAATCCGGCCGTGATGGACGTGAACTGCCAGTTGCTCTGGCTGATGCCCGAGCAGTTGCTGACCACGCCGCCGCCCGGGCAGGGCCGGTCGCGGTTGACGGCCCAGAAGGCCAGCCGGGCGATGTGGTGCCCGTTCGCCCAGTCGCGGATCTGGGTCCAGATCGCCGGGGTGGTGTTCTCCTGCTGGTCGGACAGGCCGTTCATGCCGGAGATGCCGATGTGCGAGTAGGCCGTGGCGTCGTCCCAGCCGAAGGTCGACTTCAGCTTGGCCTTCAGACCCTCGGCCGCGTTCACCGTGTTGCCGTACATGTCGGAGCCGCCGCCGAAGTCGAACGGCATGATGGTGAAGACGTCGATGTCGGCGTTCAGCGACTTCGCCTGCTCGATCAGACGGTTGCCGTAGTACGACGGACCGGTCGTCGAGGTGCCGAACGTGACGATGGTCTTCAGGCCCGGGTTGTTGGCCTTGACGGTCTTCAGGGCTGTCAGGATCCTGGCCTGGACGGCCTCGTTCTCGAACTCGTCGGTGTTCTCGATGTCCATGTCGATTGCCTTGAGGCTGTAGGCGTCGATCACCCTCTGCAGGGCCCCGGCGAGCGCGCTCGCGGAGGAGCAGTTGGCGCCGAGCTTGCTGCCCTGCCAGCCGCCGAACGAGGGGACGATGTCACCGCCGGCGGAGCGGATCTGGTTGATGGCCGTCTGGTCGACGCCGCCCGTCAGCGGGCGGTTGCCGTCCCAGGCGGGGTTGCAGCCGCCCGAGTCGAGCATGAACGCCATCGTGAACCACTTGACGCCGGTCGCGCTCATCACCGTGCTCGGGCTCGGCGGATCGCCCCAGCCTTCGAACAGATACGGTGCCGCCTGTTTGAAGCCGGAGCCGCCACCGCTGCCCGCGTTCGTCGTGACGGCCACCGCGTTGGAGGCCGCCGAGACGTTGCCGGCCGCGTCGCGGGCCTTGACGGTGAAGGTGTAGGAGGTGCCGGCGGAGAGTCCGCTGACCGTGGCCGAGGTGCCCGAGACGGTCAGGACCTGGTTCGAGCCGCTGTAGACGTCGTACCCCGTCACCCCGACGTTGTCCGAGGAGGCCGACCACGACAGGGACACGCTGGAGGAGGTCTTGCCCGTGGAGGTGAGGCCGGTGGGCGCGGTCGGGGCCTGGGTGTCCGAGCCCCCGCCGCCACCGGGTCCGTCCAGGCTGATGTCGTCGGCGTAGTACGTGCCCTGCGCGTACCAGCCGTGGACATAGATCGTGGCGCTGGTCTGCGAGGCGCCGGTGGTGAAGGAGACGGAGAGCCGGCTGTAGGCCGACGGCGAGGAAGTCCAGGTCGAGGCACCGCCGTTCACGCCGAGGTAGACATAACTGCCGCGGACCCATCCGCTGAGCGAGTACGTCGTGTTCGGCTGGACCGCGACGGTCTGGCTGCACTGGGCGTTGTCACTCGAACTCACCGCGCCCGCAAGGGCCTTGGAGCCCGCTTGGACGGGGCTGGAGACGACGGAGCCCAGGTTTCCGGTGCAGGACCAGGGTGAGAGGCCGCCGGACTCGAAGCCCGGGTTGGACAGGATGTTGGCCGCCTGGGCGGTTCCGGGGAGGGCGACCGCGCCGGCCAGGGCCAGCGCGGCGGAACCGACGAGTGCGAAGAAGGCACGTCTGGAACGTTGGAGGAGTGTGCGCACGCGATCTCCCTGAAGGTGATGGGGGGTTCGGGAGTGCAGGAGAGTGCAGTAGGGTGCGCAACCAAGTTGGTATGGACCAATCCCACTGTCAAGGGTGTCGGTGCGGATTGGTCCAGACCGGTGCGGGGTGCCCGCGCGACGGCGGGCCGCCGGGCCGCGCCGCCGTGGGGGCGCGGCGGCCATGGGCGGTCCGCATCCGGGGGACGCGCTACAGGGGCAGCGCCTGCGCGGCGTCGACCTCGACCGCGCCGACCGGGGCCGTCGGCAACACGGGTGTCTGCTCCGGCTCGTCCGCCCTCTGCTGCGGCACCGAGGGGGCGCGCAGGGGGCGGGGACCCGACACCACCGTGTAGTCCGTCCCCAGGAAGGGCGGCACCACCTCTCCCGGGTCCTCGCCGAGAGCCAACCGCACTGCCGCCCACGGGGCGTTGACACCGCACAGCGACAGCTGGTGGAGTCCGCCCGCCGGGCGTGTGTTGACGTCCAGCAGTACCGGCTCGTCGCCGTACATCCGGAACTGGATGTTGGACAGATGGTGCAGCCCGAAGCCCTCCGCCAGCCGCCTGGCCGGCTCCAGCCACTGCTCGTGGAGCGTGAAGCCCCGGCGGCGGCCCATCTTGGTGCGGCCCACCGCCATCCGGATGCGGTTGTCGGGGCCGGTCAGGCAGTCCACCGACACCTCCGGCTCCTCCAGACGCGGCATCACCAGCCAGTCGACCGGCTCGGCGGCCTCGCGCACCGCCTGGACGACCAGATCCAGCGGGACATACGCGCTCGGGAACCCGCTGAGGTGCACGAGCGAGAAGGGTGCGCGACTGATGACGCGGAAGCCCACGCCTCCCGCGCCCGCCGCCGGCTTGAAGCACGCCCGATGCCCGCCCGCCTCCAACTCCTCCACGGCGGAAAGCAGTTGCTCCTCGTCGCGGACCCGCCACCAGGGCGGAACCGGTACCCCGATCGACTCGGCGGCCTGGTACGCCGTCGCCTTGTCCTGGAAGACCGCCACCGCCTCCACGGGCGGTGCCAGCAGAGCCGTGCCGAGCGCCTCGAACTCGGCGCGGTGGGCGACGATCGCGTCCTGGTGCAGACGGGGCACGAACACGTCGATACCGCGGCGTATGCACTGGTCTAGGGCGTACTCGACGTATCCGGCCGGGGACAGGCCCTCGGGCTCGAGGTCGGCGGTGTCCGCCGCGGCGAGGATGGGGGAGTCGGGGTCGCCGTGCGTGGCGTGGATCTCGACGGCCCGGTCGCCGGGATTTCGCCGCAGCTGATCCATGAAGAACACGTTCTCCGCGTACGTGCGGTTGAGCCAGACGCGTACGCGAGAGACCATGCAGGCCGCCTTTCAGGGTGTGCGGGCACGGCGGAGCAGGCCGTGCCCGGCCAGGGGTCGAGGGAGGGGTACACCGAACCGCCGTACGCGGAAAGGCGTCCGAGGCGAGTGTGTTGGGGCGATCATAGGCCCTTCGGACCCCCTCCCCGCTACGCGTGTGTTACGGATTTCCCCAGCCGTTCGCCGCGGCGACAGGAAGGGTTCCGGGCGGCACGTGTGCACCGGCTGCAGGCTGTTTCCCGAGGCAGTCGGGTACCTGTCGCGGGTCGCCCTTGTCCCTCGGCGGCCCCCTGTGTTCTCGTGTTCCCATTCGGTGCTCGAAAGGGGCGAGGGTGGAGCCGACGGACGGCCGTGGACAGCTGCTCGCCATCAGTGATCTGCACATCGGGTATCCCGAGAACCGGGCCCTCGTCGAGCGTATGCACCCCACCTCGGGTGAGGACTGGCTGCTGGTGGCCGGTGATGTGGCCGAGACCGTCGCCGATGTCCGCTGGGCCCTCGAACTGCTCGCCGGCCGCTTCCGCAAGGTGATCTGGGCGCCGGGCAACCACGAACTGTGGACCCACAAGAACGACTCCCTGACCCTGCGCGGAGTGGAGCGGTACGACCATCTCGTCGCCGTCTGCCGGGAACTGGGCGTGATCACCCCCGAAGACCCCTACCCGGTCTGGGAAGGGCCGGGCGGCCCGGTGGCCGTCGCACCGCTCTTCCTGCTCTACGACTACTCGTTCCTGCCGCAGGGCTGCACGACCAAGGAGCAGGGACTCGAATACGCGCACGGCACCGGGATCGTGTGCACCGACGAGTTCCTGCTGCACCCCGATCCCTACCCGAGCCGGGAGGCGTGGTGCCGAGCCCGGGTCGCCGAGACCGAGCGCAGGCTCGAGGAGATCCCCGGCGACCTCTCCACGGTGCTGGTGAACCACTACCCGCTGGACCGGCACCCCACGGACGTCCTGCGCTATCCCGAGTTCGCCATGTGGTGCGGCACCGACCTCACCTCCGACTGGCATCGGCGCTTCCGGGTCGCCTGCATGGTGTACGGCCATCTCCACATCCCGCGGACCACCCACCACGAGGGCGTCCGTTTCGAAGAGGTGTCGGTCGGCTATCCGCGTGAATGGGGCCCCCGCCCGGAGCCGCCCGGGAGGCTGCGTCGCATTCTGCCGATGGAGGTTCGAGAAGGTGTTCGAGGATCTGCTTCCGGGATCGGTCGTGGTGGTGGAGGCCTTCGACGGTGACACCGTCGCAGACGGTGCGGTCCTCCACCCCGAGGAAGAGGCGGTCGTCGCCCGCGCCGTCGACAAGCGGCGACGGGAGTTCACGGCCGTCCGGGCCTGCGCGCGGCACGCCATGGAGAAGCTCGGCGTGCCGCCCCAGCCCGTTCTGCCCGGCGAGCGCGGCGCGCCGCGCTGGCCGGACGGTCTGATCGGCAGCATGACCCACTGCGACGGCTACTGCGCCGCCGCGCTCGCCCGGGCCGGAGAACTGGTCTCGCTGGGCATCGACGCCGAGCCCCACGACCGGCTGCCCGAGGGCGTGCTGGACGTGACGACACTGCCCGCGGAGCGGACGCGGCTGAGGGAGCTCGCCCGCAGCCGTCCGTCCGTCCACTGGGACCGGCTGCTGTTCAGCGCGAAGGAGTCCGTCTACAAGGCGTGGTTCCCGCTGACGGGGTTGTGGCTCGACTTCCTGGAGGCCGACATAGAGATCGATCCGGGCGACGCCTCGGACGTCTGCGGCAGCTTCCGGGCGCGGCTGCTGGTCCCGGGACCGGTGGTCGACGGCCGTCGCGTCGAGGCCTTCGACGGCCGCTGGACCACGCGTCACGGCCTCGCCGCGACTGCCGTCGTCGTGCCCCGCGCGTGATTCACGGCGGACACCAGTCGCCGAGCAGCCGGAAGAACTCCTCCTCCGTGCCCATGAGCCCGGCCGCGGCGAGCGCCCGGTCCACCTCGGCGAGGGCGGCGGTCGGGACCACAGGTGGTCGGCGCGGGTCCGGCGGTCCGTCGAAAGCGGCTCGTACGGTGTGAAGGAGGCGCAGATAGGCCTGCACGGCGGCGCGTTCACGGTCTGTCAGTACGGCGGTGGGCATCGGTCGGCTCTCCCCGGGTCGGCCGGGCGACGGTCGTCGCGCGGCGGCATCTGCACGGCTCACGCCTCCCCGGCCGAGCGGACGGTCGCCGCGCGTACCGGGTGGCGCACCTCCAGCTTGCCGTCCGCCACTGACAATCCCGTTTCCGCGGCGGTGGGTTCGCCCGCTCGGCGGGGGTGAAACCGCTCGCCGGCTGCGCCCCGCGTTCCGTGCCGGGGCACCCGCGGACCCCGGGGCCGGCGCCCGCTCGCCCACCTGACCGTGCGTCAGGACGTGACTCGGGCGAGCGGGCGCGCGGGGCCGTGCGGTCAGGGACGGCCGGTCGCGTCGGCGGTGCGGGCACCGTCGTCGGGTGCGGAGGGTTCTGCCGGCCGCTCACCGCTCGGCGCACCCGTGACCGCGGCCCACTCGGCCGGGGTGAGCGGCGGTTCGGTCAGCCGCGGACGGCGCGGGCCGCGCAGTACGGCGATCGCCACCGCCGGTCGCAGCAGCTCTCCCACGGGTTTGGACAGGGTGATCACGTCGAAGAACGCGCGGGCCACCAGAGGGCGTCCGGTCGCGGTGAGCATCAGTCGATTGACGTACGCGCCCAGGAGGCGGTTCGCGAGGCTCGGGGACTTGCCGAGCGCATCCGGATAGTGGATGTCGGTGCTGGTCGCGAACTCCCAGGCGGTCGCCACCGGACGGGCCACCGCCCGCTGCGCACGCCGCGCCAGCCCCGGCGCCGTCAGCCCGTGCACGGCCAGCAGTTCACTCAGTGCCAGCGCGCCCTGGGCTGCCACGGACAGCCCGTGTCCGTACACCGGGTTGTACGTGGCCACCGAGTCGCCGAGCACGAGGAACCCCTCCGGCCAGCCCTTGATCCGCTCGTAGAACCGCCGGCGGTTGACCGTGCTGCGGGTGACGGCCGGATCCGACAGCGGCTCCGCGTGGGCGATCAGCTCGCCCACCACCGGATGCCGGACGCTCTCGCGGGCGAACGTCTCGAACTCCTCCGCGGACGACGGCGGTTCCCCGCCACGGGTGCCGGAGAGCGTCACCAGCCACCGTCCGCCCTCGATGGGCTCGATGGTCGTGGTCCGGCCGGGCACCGGAATCGTCGCATCCGACTGGACGTTGACCAGTGGGAAGTCCTCGGTGCCTGGCGGCGCACGGAAGATCCGGCTGGAGTAGACGAGTCCGGAGTCCACCTCCTCCAGTGGCGCCTCGGGTACGCCGAGCGCCTCCAGCCAGAGCGAGGCCCGGGAACCGCGCCCGGACGCGTCCACGACCAGGTCGGCCGCGAGTACGCGCTCCTCGCCGTCGGCCGTCCGCATGCGCACGCCCGTCACCCGCGACGCATCGCCTTCGAGCGACAGCAGTTCGGTCCGTTGCAGCACGGTCACGCGGTCGTTCTTGGCGATGCGCTCACGGACGACCCAGTCGAGCAGGTCACGGCTGCACGCGATCATGAACTGCATCTCCGGCCAGCGCCGGAACCAGCCTCGCGGCTGCATCGACACGAGCCCGGTCGGCAGGGGGATGCGCCGCGCGCCCGCCGCCAGCCAGGCGTCGGTCACCCCCGGCAGCAGGTCCTCCATGGCCCGGGCTCCCCCGGACCAGATCACGTGCACATGCCGGGCTTGCGGCAGTCCCCTGCGCGGCTCGGGGCCCTCGGGCAGCACGTCCCGCTCGACGACGGTGACGTCGGCGTACGAGCTCAGTGCCGCGGCGGCCAGCATGCCGGCCATGCCGCCGCCGACGACGACGGCTCTACGGGGTGCTGCACCCGTGGTGGTGCTAGCGGGTTCGCTCATGGAAGTCGCTTCCTGGCCTGGTCCCGGCCGGCTCCCGGGCGGCCGCGACGACGAGTGAGTGACGCAGAGCGATCGACATCCGAACGAGGTCCCGGGGGCCCTCGGGGGATGCGGCGAGGGCGTTGGCCGCCCCTGCCGAACTGATCACCGTGCCGTCCGGATCGGCGGCCCTCGCCCGCACCGCGACCGCCACCATCGCCGCGTCGGCCTCGGCCTGCGCCTGGGCGGGGTCGGAGCCCGCGGCCACGGCGGCGTCGTAGGCGCGCGAGCGCACCCCGGTGTCGAAGTAGGGGTACAGGCCGAGCATGCCGTCGTGAATGTCGGACTCCCGCTGTGTCACCTGCAACGCGACAGGCGACCACCACGCGATCCGCACCCCGCGTTCCGCGTGGGCGGAGACCGGTCGCAGCTCACGCCACAGCGGTCCGAGCCGGCGGTAGGTCGACCACGAGTTCCAGCTGTCGCCGACGCGCCGGCAGGCCAGCGGGAGGCAGAAGCCCACCGCGCTGATCTGAGCCCCGGCGGAGGCCAGTACAGGTGCCGCGTCGCTGCTCAGATAGTCCAGGTCATGACCGTTCCAGCGGGCGACGACGGCAGTGAACTTGGTCGTCAGATAGGCCAGGTTGAACAGATAGCCGATCACGATGATCAGCAGTCCGGCGCGCAGCCAGCCGCGCACCTGGAGGGCCCAGCGGCCGCACATGAAGTTCATCGCCACTCCGGCGACGGTGAGCGCCACCAGATAGAGCACGATCATCTCCCGCATGTACGGGGCGCGGGCGTAGTACGTGTCGAAGTCGACCAGCCGCTCCACCGGCGCGTCACCGAGCAGGAACAGCGTGATCAGGGCGACCACCACGACGCCGTACCCGGCGACGATCCGCCGTGTGGTGCGGCGGGTCTCCTCGGGAGGGCCGCCACGCCAGTTGACGACGAGCACCAGACAGGAGGCGCTGAACGCGCTCAGCAGGCAGTACACCAAGGGCGCGGAGACGTTGGTGATGCCCGTGACGTCATTGACCTTCGCGATCGTCGGCGGCGCCGCGAAGAAGAACACGAGGCCGGCCAGCGAGAGCAGCGCGCACACCGCCCGCAGCAGCGGGTCGCGCCAGGAGCGGATGAGCGCGGGCGCCTTGACGGTGAGCGCCACGCCCATCGCGGCGGCCGGTATGTAGTAACTGGACCCGTCCATGGTCTTGTTGTCTTCGTCCCTCAGCCCTGCGGTCCGCGATACCCCAGGGACGCCTCGATCCGCCCGGCGAGGCCGTCGCGCTGGACGGGGCCGCGCAGCGACGAACCGGCCAGCCATGTGCGGCACTTGCTGGCCAGCAGCAGTCCGAAGCTCTCGGCATCCTTCTCGTCGGTGACGTCGAAGTGCGTACGGGCGGCGACCTTCAGGACGGTCGCCTGCAGGTCCGCGGTGTCGCTCAGCAGCCGCGCGGCCACCACGGCGCCATCGACGTGGTGGCCGTGGTGACCGGCGTTCATGTGCCACAACTCGTGTCCGAGAATCACCAGTTGATGGTCCGGGGCGGTGCGCTCCTCGACGACGACGAGGTCCTGGTCGGCCATGTCGAGCCAGAGCCCGCTGGCCGTGCCCGGCGGGAAGGCCGCGGTGCGGAACTGGACGGGACGGCCGCGGCGTCTGCTCATGCCGTCGCACAGCGCGGCGTAGAGGTCGGCCGGCTGCGCCGGCGCCGGGAGCGAGAGCTCCGTGACCAACTCGCCGCACAGGCGGCGCATTTCCCTTCCGATGCCCACAGTTCTCCCCCGGATCAGGACTCGGGCCGCTTGACGCTCTCCAGGAGCATGTCCAGCCACTCCGCGACCTTGTCCCGATGCTGGTCGGTGGGCAGCTGGGCCGCCCGCCAGGCGATGCCGCGGACGCCGTGGTCCTGGAGCAGCTGCTCCAAAGGGTCCTCGGTGGCGGCGGCCGCCTCACGCTCACGGTCCGCGAGTTGCTGGAGGAGCTCCTGTTCGCAGCGCTGCAGGGTGTTCACGAGCGCCTCCGGGTCCTCGGCCGAGAGAAACCCGGCATGCACCTTGAAGAAACGCTGAATGGCGTCGCAGTGCTCCATGGTGGGGCGCCGGTCGCCGTTGATGAGCGCGCCGGCCTGCTGGCGCGACATCCCCGCTCCGTCGGCGATCTCCTGCTGGGTGTACTTGCGTCCATTGGGTTTGAGCCGGGTGCGCCGCAGCAGGTCCAGCCGCTGGAGGAACCGCGCCTGGAGATCGGGCTCCCCGGCGGGAACCCCGCCGAGCAGGGCCTTCACCACCGGCTCGGCCACGCCGGACGCGGCCGACAGGCGGGGGACGTCGAAGACCTCCGCGTGCGGCACGCCCAGCCGGTCGGCGAGGGCGGTGACACGGGCGACGACGGCCGGCAGCAGACCCGTCGCCGTGGCGCCCGGAACCTCGAAGCCATCCGTCACCGACAGGTCTCCTACGTCTCGCTCACATCGTCGTCTTGGTGGTCCGGAACCATCCGGAGGTTAGCCGTTTTCTCGAACTCACATCCAGGTCTCGCCACAACTGTGGCGAGATTCGGCCGTCAACAGACGCCAAATGCCACGATAGTTGACACGGATGGACTCGGGGCACCAGGATCGGGGCGCCGCGTGAAGGGCGCAAGGGCAAGAGGGGTGACCTCCCGATGGCGTATCAGGCAGGAGGGCAGCGGTCGCAGCCGCGGCCCGTCCCCGAGAGTCCACGAGCACGGGCGTATCTGCAGGACTACGCCACGCTCCTGGAAGCCGTCCCCTTCCCGTCGGTCGTCTTCGACCACCGCTGGGACGTCGTTCTCGCCAACACCGCGTTCGAGGCACTCTTCCGAGCGGTGGCACCGCATCCGACGGCCATGCCGGGCGACAACTTCCTGCGTTTCGTGCTGTTCCACCCGGACGCGGGCACGGTCCTCGGTGAGCACGAGTCGAGTTGGTGCCTGCCGATGCTGGCGCATTTCGCCGCAGCGGTGGAGCGGCACGGCCATGACCACCAACTCCAGGCCATCCGCCGTGACATCGCCCAGGACCCGATCATGGAGGCCGCCTACCGGCAGGGGCTGCCGCACTGGATCCGCGCGGTCGGGCCGGAGGCGGTGGAGCACGACGGAGCGGTGCGTCCGCTGCTGCACCCCGACCCGCGGTGGGGCAGGGACTGCCGGGTGGTGGGGGAGACCCCGAAGACCCTTCAGGACATGGGGTACTCACGGTTGACCCTGGTGCTGCGCGAGGCGCGGCGTCCGGTGCCCGCTGCCCCCGGGCCGCGCCGAGCCGGGCGCACCGGGAGCCATCTCAGCGTGGTGCCCTCCTCGCGGGGCTGACTTCCCGGGCCCGTTCACCGGGGCATGCGGACCGTGTGCCGCACTTTCGCGGGGCCCCGGCACCGTCGGCGTTCAGGTCGCCGACGGCGCCGGGGCTCGTTCCCGTCCAGGGGCACGGTCCCGGCTCAGCGGCCCACCACGAGCACGAGGGGAACACCGTCGCACGGGACCAGCCGCAGGTCCCGCCAGCTGCCGGGGCGACCCCGCTCCAGTACGGCGGCGAAGTCGGGGCCCTTGGTGAGCGAACCGGCCAGATGTGCGGTGTCGGCCGACGCGGCCACCCGGCCACGGGCGTTGACCAGATGGGCAGGCTCCGGCAGGCGGCGCAGCAACGGCAGCACGGCCGCCTCGAAGTGCCGCAGGTACACGTCGGCGGCGGCCACCCCCGCGAACCGTCCCGCCATGTGCACGGGCGCCGACAGGGTGAGGCTGTACTCGTCCGAGCAGAGGTAGTCCACGTACGGTCCCGCCACCGCACGCCGCCCGGTGTCCCGGGGCAGCGTGAACCAGTCCCAGTGCGTGTAGTCGGAGTACGCGGAGCGAGCCGGGTCCAGGTCGGGCAGCAGCGGAGTCACGCCGCCGTCCGATCCGGTCTGCCACCACTCCAGCCACGCCGGCACATCGCTCAGCAGACCCGGTGCGGCCACGAACCCCACGCCGGACACCAACTCCTGCCGGGCGAGGCGGGCATGGAGGCCGGGGCGCAGTCCCGCCAGATCCACGGTCGCGGGCCGCCGTCCCTGTCCGGCCACCCTCGCGAGCAGTGCCGCGGCCTCGGCGCCGGTCTGCACGACGGCGTCGAAGACCGTCTCCAGGGCGGAGGCCGTCCGTGCCGTCACGTCCGTCTCGGGCGGGGCGACCGTACCGGGGCTCCTGCGCATCGGCGCCCTCCCGCGCACATGGACCGGAAGCCGGCGCGTTACAGGGTGAGGCGCAGCGCGATGAGCCGTGCCGTCGATTCCTGGACGCACCGCTCGGCCAGCTCCCTGGCCGAATCGTGGGCCCCATCCTGCACGGCGGAGATTACGGAGCGGTGACGGTCCGCCACCTCTTCGCGATAGGCGTCGTCGCCGAGGACGAGGCACAGCAGAGACCCGACCTCCGTCTGGAGAGCCACCTGCTCCCGGGTGAGCCGGGCGGACTGCGCGGCGGCGGCCAGCTCCACATGGAACCGGCCGTACACCCGGCTGCGTGCCGCGGCGTCCCCGGCCCTCGCGAACTCCTCCAGGGTCCTGCGCAGTTGCTGGAGGTCGTCCGGCTCGGTGCGCTGGGCCGCGAGCCGGGCGGCGGCGCCGGACACGGCCGCCCAGTGGTCCCCAAGGTCCCGCAGCTCCTCCGTGCCCCAGCCCGCCAGCCGCGCCCTGATCCGCTCCTCGGCGGGGTCGGCGGGCAGCGAGACGAAGCTGCCGCCGCCGCGTCCGCGCCGGGTGGTGACGAGCCCCTGCTGCCGCAGCGCCATGAGCGCCTCCCGCAGGGTCACGGTGGACACGCCCAGCTGTCCCGCCAGCTCGCTCTCGCCGGGCAGTTGTTCCCCGTCGGCGAGCAGGCCGAGCTCGATGGCGTCGCCGAGCCGGCGGACGACCGTCTCGACGCGCGCCCGGGTGTCCACCGGAGTGAACACGGCTCTCCGGGCTCCGTCGCCTCTGTTGTGCTTCACGGTCACCACCTTGTGCGTTGACTCAACCTTTACCTTAAGGGGGGCTTGAGCTTTGAACTATGACTTCATATCTTTACACTCAATGTAAGAGAGCACCAGAAAGGTTCCCGTCCATGGAGGGAAGCGCGATCCGGCTGCAAGGACTCCGCAAGGAGTTCGGCGACACCACCGCCGTGGCCGGGGTGGATCTGGAGATATCCGACGGCGAGTTCTTCTCGATGCTCGGTCCGTCCGGCTCCGGCAAGACCACCGTCCTGCGCATGATCGCGGGCTTCGAGAGCCCCACCTCCGGGACCATCCGACTCGCAGGCCAGGAGGTCACCGGACTCGCGCCGTTCGAGCGCGATGTGCACACCGTCTTCCAGGACTACGCGCTCTTCCCGCACATGACCGTGGAGCAGAACGTCGCGTACGGCCTGAAGGTGCGCAAGGTGCCCAAGGCGGAGCGGCTCCAGCGGGCCCGCGAGGCACTCGCCGACGTGCGTCTCGAAGGGTTCGGCAAGCGGCGGCCCGGTCAGCTCTCCGGCGGCCAGCGGCAGCGGGTCGCACTCGCCCGAGCCCTCGTCGGCCGCCCCCGTCTGCTGCTGCTCGACGAGCCGCTCGGCGCGCTCGACCTGAAGCTGCGCGAGCAGATGCAGGTCGAACTCAAGGCGCTCCAGCGCGAGGTCGGGATCACCTTCGTGTTCGTCACCCACGACCAGGAGGAGGCCCTGACGATGAGCGACCGCATCGCCGTCTTCAACCAGGGCCGTATCGAGCAGGTCGGCACGCCCGCCGAGATCTACGAGCGTCCCGCGACCGCGTTCGTCGCCTCCTTCGTGGGCACCTCGAACCTGCTCCGGGGCGAGGCGGCCGAACGGGTCACCGGCACGGCCGGCACATACAGCATCAGGCCCGAGAAGATCCGGGTCCTCAAGGAGTCCGCCATCGCGGACGAGCCGGAGCACTCCACCGCCACCGGCACCGTCGCCGAAGTGGTCTACGTGGGAGACGTCACCCGTTTCCTCGTCGACCTCGACGCGGGCGGCCGCCTCACCGCGCTCCAGCAGAACCTGGAGACCTCCTCCGAGGATGTCGCGGCCTACCGGGGCGCCCGGGTGCGCCTCCAGTGGCACCGCCGCCACGCCGTGCAGGTCCCCGCCGACCGCTGACCCCGCTCCACGCCACCCCCACCGTCACGTATGGAGAACGTCGTGCGTCTCACTCCCACCCTCAAGGCCGTGGCCGCAGCCGCGGTGCTGATCGCGGCCACCGCCTGCGGCTCGTCCGACTCGGGCGGCTCCTCCTCGTCCACGGGCCTCAATCCGCCGGACCTGAAGGCGCCTTCCAAGCTCGGCAAGACCGAGGGGCAGGTCAACCTGATCGCCTGGGCCGGCTATGTCGAGGACGGCTCCAACGACCCCAAGGTCGACTGGGTCAGCGACTTCGAGAAGCAAACCGGATGTCAGGTCCACTCCAAGGTCGCCGCCAGCTCCGACGAGATGGTCAAGCTGATGAAGACCGGCGAGTACGACGCCGTCTCCGCCTCCGGTGACGCCTCCCTTCGGCTGATCGCCTCCGGTGACGCGGCGCCGGTGAACACCGACCTCGTACCGAACTACAAGGACGTCTTCGGCGACCTGAAGCTGCAGGCCTGGAACTCCGTGGGCGGCAAGGCGTACGGCATCCCGCACGGCCGTGGCGCCAACCTGCTCATGTACAACACCGACAAGGTCAAACCCGCGCCGACCTCCTGGTCCGCTGTCTTCGACGACGCGGCGAAGTACAAGGGCCATGTCACGGCGTACGACTCGCCGATCTACATCGCCGACGCGGCGCTGTATCTGAAGGCGACCAAGCCCGAGTTGAAGATCAAGGACCCGTACGCGCTGGACCAGAAGCAGTTCGACGCGGCGGTCGATCTGCTGAAGAAGCAGAACGCGAACGTGGGCGAGTACTGGAGCGACTACCTCAAGGAGATCTCCGCCTTCAAGAGCGGCGACTCCGTGATCGGCACCACCTGGCAGGTCATCGCCAACCTCACGCAGGGCGAGGGCGCCAAGGTGAAGGCGTTCGTGCCCAAGGAGGGGGCGACCGGCTGGTCCGACACCTGGATGCTCTCCGCCAAGGCCAAGCACCCCAACTGCGGCTACAAGTGGATGGACTGGATCATCTCGCCGAAGGTCAACGCCCAGGTCGCCGAGTACTTCGGTGAGGCCCCGTCCAACGCCAAGGCGTGCGACGAGACCAGCGACAAGAGCTTCTGCACCACCTTCCACGCCGGCGACACGGCCTACTGGAAGAACGTCGCCTTCTGGAACACGCCGATCGAGCAGTGCCTCGACGGCCGTACGGACGTCAAGTGCGTCCCGTACGCGAAGTGGGTCCAGGCCTGGACCGAGATCAAGGGCTGAGGCACCACGATGACCGCCACCCTGCCTGCCGCCGGACGGTCCCCCGTCCGGCGGCTCGCCGGGCTGCTGCACCGCCGCCCGCGGCTGCGGCTGTCCCTGCTGCTGACCGCTCCGCTGCTGTGGCTGGCCGTGCTGTATCTCGGCTCGCTGGCCATCCTGTTCATCTCGGCGTTCTGGACGACGAACTCCTTCACCTCCGAGGTGGTGAAGGTCTGGTCGACGGACAACTTCCACGAGCTGTTCACCACGCCCGTCTTCCGCCAGGTCATCCTGCGCAGCGTCGGCGTGGCCCTGGCCGTCACCGTCCTGTGCGCGGTGATCGCCTTCCCGGTGGCCTTCTACACCGCGCGGGTCGCCCGGCCCAGGTGGCGGCCCTGGCTGGTGGTCGCCATCCTCACGCCGCTGTGGGCGAGTTACCTGGTGAAGGTGTACGCGTGGCGGCTGATCCTGTCCGAGGGCGGGCTGGCCGACTGGATGCTGAAGCCGCTGGGCCTCGACGGTCCGGGCTTCGGACTCCCGGCCACGGTCATGACGCTCACATACCTCTGGCTGCCGTACATGATCCTGCCGATCCACACGGCGCTCGAGCAGCTGCCCGCGGGCCTGATGGACGCGTCGGCCGATCTGGGGGCACGGCCCGGGCGCACCTTCCGCTCGGTCGTGCTGCCGATGGTGCTGCCCTCGGTCGCCGCCGGCTCGGTCTTCACCTTCTCCCTCAGTCTCGGCGACTACATCACGGTCCAGATCGTCGGCGGCAAGACCCAGCTGATCGGCAACCTCGTGTACTCCAACATCGAGCTCAACCTGCCCATGGCCGCTGCCCTGGGCACGGTTCCGGTGGTGGTCATCGTGCTGTACCTGCTGGCGATGCGCCGCACCGGCGCGCTCAGCAGCCTCTAGAAGAGGTCCCTCGTCATGCAACTGTCCCGCCCCGCGCGTATCGCGCTGCGCATCGCCGCCGGAATAGGCTTCGCGGTCATCTACGTTCCGCTCGCGCTCGTCCTGGTCAACTCCTTCAACCCCGACCGCAGCGCGAGTTGGCCGCCACCCGGCTGGACCGCCCACTGGTGGTCGGTGGCCTGGGAGAACGCCGGGGCCCGCAACGCGCTGTGGGTCTCGGTGAAGGCGGGCCTCGGGGCCACGGCGATCGCGCTGGTGCTCGGCACGCTGATCGCGTTCGCGGTGGCCAGGCACCGCTTCTTCGGGCGCGACGCGCTCTCCTTCGTCGTCGTGCTGCCGATCGCACTGCCCGGCATCGTCACCGGCATCGCGCTCAACTCGGCCTTCGGTACGGTGCTGGAGCCGCTCGGCGTCGGCCTCGGGCTGTTCACCGTGATCGTCGGACATGCGACGTTCTGCATCGTCGTCGTGTTCAACAACGTGGTCGCGCGGCTGCGCCGGACCTCCGGCACGTACGAGGAGGCGGCGATGGATCTGGGCGCCGACTCGTTCCGCGCCTTCGTCGACGTCACCTTCCCGCTGGTGCGTTCGGCACTGTTCGCCGGTGCGCTGCTGGCCTTCGCGCTGTCCTTCGACGAGATCGTGGTGACGACGTTCACGGCCGGACCCGGCATCGAGACCCTCCCGATCTGGATCTTCAACAACATGACCAGGCCGCAGCAGGCCCCGGTCGTGAACGTGGTGGCGGCGGTGCTCGTGCTGCTGTCGGTGATCCCGATCTACATCGCCCAGCGCCTGTCGGCGGACACGGCGACGGAGAGCCGGATCTAGAAGACTCATGAAGATCTTGGTGGGGCTGTCTGGTTTCTGGGCCGGGTGGCCCCTTGGTCTATGCGGTGGCGGGGTTGATCGTCCAGGTGTTGCCTGTGCGGGTGAGTCCGAGGTTGATCAGTCGGCGGAGGTTGAGGGCGGCGGCTCGGGTGTGGAGCCAGGTGTCGTTGGCGATGGTGCCGCGGTAGCGGAGTCTGCGGTTGCCGTGGTGGACGAGCCAGGCGACGGCGCGTTCGACCGGTGGTCTCCAGCGGCGGTAGTCGGCTTGCCAGGCAGGGTCGGCGGTGGCCTGGCGGCGGGCGGCCGCGAGCAGGTCGTGGTGGGGACGGATGGTCAGGATGCGGCCGGCCTTGGCTTTGGTGCACCGCTCACGTAGGGGACATCCGGTGCACAGGTTCCCGAAGGCAGCCTTGCGCTGGTTGTTCTGCCCGCCGGGGTCCGACAGGGGGACGGTGTGTCCAGCGGGGCAGCTCACCGTGGCGGCGGCGGTGTCGATACGGAAGTCGTCCAGGGTGAAACCGCCGGGGACGGCAGGCCGTAGCGGGGCGGGTTTGAAAAACAGCCGGTGGCCTGCTGCTTCGAGGGCCTGGCGGGCCTCGCCGGTGGAGTAGGCGGTGTCGCCGAAGGCGTCCACCGGCCCGTCTTCCTCGGCGAGCAGGTCCACGCCGACGGTGGCCTCGTGGTGCTCGGGCCCGACACCGGGGGTGAGGGTCACAGCGGTGTATAACGCGGTCTCCGGCTCGATGGCCAGGTGGGCTTTGTATCCGTCCTGCTGGTGGGTGCGTGTCTTGTGGATGTGCCGGGCTTCGCCATCGACGGTGGAGACCATCCGGTCGTAGGCGGTGCCCCGAGTGATGCGCCAGCGCCCGTCACGGCCGTCGGAGTCCTCGGCGGGTTCGACGTCCTGTCCGGCGACCAGGGCCAGCAGGCCCACCGCGTTCGCAGCCTTCTCACCGAGCTGCTGGTCAGGCAGGTGGCCCAGCAGCCTGAGCGCGTCACCGACGAGGGAGTCGACGAGGTCGGCGCGGGCCTGCTCATCGTTCCAGGCGATGCGGGGTTTGCCGGGATCGGTGTAGTCGTGCGCGGTGCACTGCACGGCCGCGATCTGGTCGGCGCCGGGAACCTCGCGGATCACCGCGCGGATGGCGGCGATGATCTGGGTGACGGTGTCCTGGGTGGCGACCGCGTCGTCCAGCACGGTGGAGTCCAAAGCCCGCCGGTGCTTGCCCTTGAGGACACCGGTCGCCTTCACCACCTCCCGCACCGCCTCGAAGACCCGATTCGGCCGGGCCGACCGGGAAAGGCGGCGGCGGAAGTAGGCCAGCAGCGACGGATCGAACGCCATGTCGTGCAGGCCGAGTCCGCAGGCGGCCTTCCACCGCAGGTCGCACCGCAGTTCCTGGACCGTCTCGAAGTCCGACAGCCCGTGCAGGGCCTGCAGCGTGACCGCCGAGGCCAGGATCTGCGGCGGCATGCTGGGCCGTCCGTTCCCCGAGGGGTACATGTCCGCGAACATCTCCGCCGGGAACAGCGCACCGCGGTCCTCGGCCAGGAACGCGAACACACTCCCTACCGGGATCAACTCCCGGCAGGTCTCCCACACATCCGGCCCGACCGTCTCCCCGACCCATTCCCCCATCACCACACAACGAGTCTGGCCCCACCGCTCACACGGTGGGGCCAGAACCCCAAGATCTTCATGAGTCTTCTAGTAGGACTCCGTTAGGTTGCTTTGGATCTTGGGTTCTGGCTGGTGGTGGATGTTGTGGGCAGGGGGCGGTGGCAGGTGGTGCAGGTGCCGGCCCAACAGTTCAGCAGGTCCTGGAGGGTGTCGAGGATCTGGTAGAGGGTGAGTCCGCTGTATCGGCTTTTGGGGCCAGGCGCTGTTCGGTGAGGAATGCGTGGGCGGCGGTGACCAGGGTGACGTGGTGATGCCACCCGGCCCAGGAGCGGCCTTCGAAGTGGTCCAGGCCGAGGCCGTGCTTGAGTTCCCGGTAGTCATGCTCGATCCGCCAGCGGATCTTCGCCAGGCGGACCAGCTCAGTCGGCGGGGTGTCTGCGGGCAGGTTGGACAGCCAGTAGTCGGTGGGTGCTTCGGCTCCGGCGGGCCATTCGACCAGCAACGTGACCTCGGACAGGACACCGTCCCAGGAGCCGTCCCCCGCGGTGGCGGCGGCCTGGGCGAGGCGTCGGGCTCTGACCCCGGCCGGCCGCACCCGCAACGCCAGGAAGTGCGAGCGCATCGGTCCGCGGGAGCCTTCACGCCAGGTCACCTCGGTGAAAGCCTGCCGTCCATAGCCGGCGGCGAGCGCGGCCACCGAAGACGGCTTGTCGCGGTAGCGGGGTTGCGGCTTGCGGCCGTTGCCGGACCAGGTGGGGGCAGCGGGCACTGCATCATGCGGGTGGGCGGTCACATCCGAGCGGATCGCCACTACGTAGCCGATGCTCCGACGCTCCAGCCCGTCGCGGAAGTCGGCGTTCTGCCCGTAGCCGGCGTCGGCCACCACCACCGGTGGGACAAGGCCCCATCCGGCCAGCTCATCGAGGACGTCCAGGGCCAGACGCCACTTCTCCCGGTGCCCGATCTCATCAGGAATCCCCGTCTTGCGCCGACGGAGGGCATCGGCTGCCCACTCCTCGGGCACGAAGAGGCGCCACTGCAGCGGACATGACGCGGTGTCGGAGACCGCGTGCACGCTCACCGTGACCTGGCAGTTGGCCTGCTTGCCCAGGGCTCCGCAGTACTGACGCGCGACCGCCACCGACATCTTCCCGTCCTTGGGAAACGACACGTCATCGACCGCCCAGGCATCCGGGCCCACCAGCGGCACCATCCGCTCCGCAATCCGCCGCCGCACCGGCACCGGATCCCACGTCGACTGGTTCACGAACTGCTGCAGGTTTTGCTCGTTGCCATCCGACAGCCGCTCCGCCATCGGCTGGATCGACTTGCGCCGCCCGTCCAGCATCAGCCCCCGCAGATAGCAGTCACCCTTCGCCCGCTGATCCTTGCGCGGCACCGACGCGAACACGTCGGCCACGAACAACGCCAACTTCGCCCGAGCACGGTTCACTTCATGTGCGTCCACACACCTACCGTGCCCCCAAACAGGACCGCGAGACAGACCTAACGGAGTCCTACTAGGGCCTGTCGTTCGGATCATCTCGGCGTCGCGCGAATGGCGCGGTCTCTCCCAGCCGACCCGACCCGAACGACAGACCCTGGGTCCTTTCGTCGGGACCGGATCGGCGAGAAGGACTGCGCCCTTCGGCCGGCCCGCGACGCCGGCATGATCCGGACGAGGGGCCCTCGGGCGGCATGCGGCGCGTCCGCGCCGCGGTCCCTCCCGCCGCCGTTCGCGGCCTCCGGCCGGGGATTTCCGCAGTCGGATCGGCGGACGGCGATTGTCTCCCGAACGCAAGCAGCTTGCATTTCTTGCGCTATTCTTGCGCGCATGACGCGACGACTTGCTGAAGTGGCGAAGAAGGTCGGGGTCAGTGAGGCCACGGTCAGCCGGGTGCTCAACGGCAAGCCCGGTGTCTCCGAGGCCACCCGGCAGTCGGTGCTCTCTGCACTCGACGTACTGGGCTACGAGCGGCCCACGCAGTTGCGCGGGGAGCGGTCCCGGCTCGTCGGGCTCGTCCTCCCGGAGCTGCAGAACCCCATCTTCCCGGCGTTCGCCGAGGTCATCGGGGGCGCGCTGGCGCAACTCGGGCTGACTCCCGTGCTGTGCACCCAGACCAAGGGCGGTGTCTCCGAGGCGGACTACGTGGCGTTGCTGCTGCAACAACAGGTCTCCGGCGTGGTCTTCGCCGGCGGTCTGTACGCACAGGCCGATGCGCCGCACGACCACTACCGGCTGCTCGCCGACCGCAACATCCCGGTGGTGCTGGTCAACGCGGCGATCGAGCACCTGGGCTTCCCCGGCGTCTCCTGCGACGACTCGGTGGCCGTGGAGCAGGCCTGGCGTCACCTCGCCTCGCTGGGGCACGAGCGGATCGGGCTGGTGCTCGGGCCCGGGGACCACGTCCCGTCGGCCCGCAAGCTCGCGGCGGCACGGGCGATCGCCGGGGAACTGCCCGGCGAGTTCGTCGCCCGGACCATCTTCTCCATCGAGGGCGGACACGCTGCGGCGGCCAAGCTCATCGACCGAGGGGTCACCGGGTTCATCTGCGCCAGCGACCCGTTGGCGCTGGGCGTGGTGCGGGCCGCCCGCCGCCGGGGCCTCGACGTCCCGTCGCAGATCTCGGTCGTGGGTTACGACGACTCGGCGCTGATGAACTGCACGGAACCGCCTCTCACCACCGTCCGGCAGCCGATCGAGTCGATGGGCAAGGCCGCCGTGGAGTTGCTGAACGTACAGATCGGGGGCAGCTCCGTCCCGGCGGACGAGCTGCTGTTCGAGCCCGAGCTGGTGGTCAGGGGGTCGACTGCGCAAGCGCCTCGTTACTGAGATCCGGTGTACTGTCAAATAATTTCAGATTCTGCGCGACATCTTGCGGCTTGCTGCTGTCGGTGCTTGAGTGTGCGGCGCCCACCGCTACAGCCCGAAGGGGTCCACCGATGAGAAGCACCGGGATCCGCCGTACCCTCGTCGCGCTCAGCGTCTGTTCGCTCGCCCTCGCCGCGTCCGCATGCGGATCAGACGGCGACTCGGCGAGCGGCAAGACGCGTATCACGGTCAACTGCGAGCCGCCCAAGAGCGCCAAGGTGGACCGCAAGTTCTTCGAGGACGACATCGCGTCCTTCGAGAAGAAGAACACGGACATCGACGTCGTCGCCCATGACGCATTCCCCTGTGAGGACCCCAAGACCTTCGACGCCAAGCTCGCGGGCGGCCAAATGGAGGACGTGTTCTACACGTACTTCACGGACGTCAAGCACGTCGTCGACACCGGGCAGGCGGCCGACATCTCCTCGTACGTCAAGGAGTTGAAGAGCTACGACACCCTGCAGCAGCAGCTGCGGGACATCTACACCGTCGACGGCAAGATCTACGGCATCCCGCGCACCGGCTACTCGATGGGGCTGATCTACAACAAGAAGCTCTTCGCGCAGGCCGGCCTCGACCCCGAGAAGCCCCCGGCCACCTGGGAGGAGGTCCGCGCCGACGCCAAGAAGATAGCCGGGCTCGGCAACGGGACCGTGGGCTACGCCGACTACAGCGCACAGAACCAGGGCGGCTGGCACTTCACGGCCGAGCTGTACTCGCAGGGCGGGGACGTCGTCAGCGCCGACGGCAAGAAGGCCACCGTCGACACCCCCGAGGGCCACGCCGTGCTGCAGAACCTGCACGACATGCGCTGGACCGACAACTCCATGGGCAGCAAGCAGCTCCTCGTCATCAACGACGTGCAGCAGCTGATGGGTTCGGGGAAGCTCGGTATGTACCTCTCCGCCCCGGACAACATCCCGATCCTGGTCAAGGAGAAGGGCGGCAACTACCAGGATCTCGCGATCGCCCCCATGCCCGGAGGCAAGGGCACGCTGATCGGCGGAGACGGCTACATGTTCAACAAAAAGGCCACCCCGGAGCAGATCCGGGCCGGACTGAAGTGGCTCGACCACATGTTCCTCACCCCCGGCAAGGGCTTCCTCGGCGACTACGCGCGCGCCAAGCAGAACAACGCCCCGGTCGGTCTCCCGGAGCCCCGGCTGTTCACCGGCGCCGCCGACGCCAAGGACCAGGAGGTCAAGAAGGCCAACGCCAACGTGCCCGTCGAGAACTACCAGTCCTTCCTCGACGGCAACCAGGCGCTCCAGATGAAGATCGAGCCGCCGAACGCCCAGCAGATCTACTCCGTCCTCGACGGTGCCGTCTCGGCCGTCCTCACCAAGAAGGACGCCGACATCGACCAGCTCCTCAAGGACGCCTCCGGCAAGATCGACGGCATCCTGGCACGGGGCTGACGGCGATGACCAAGACGGCTGCACGGAGGACGGCCTCGGCGGTCCCCGTACACCCGGTACCGGCGCCGCCTCCGGTAGGGGGCCGGAGGCGGCGCCGCCTCGCGGACCAGGCCCGCGCGTACGGCTTCCTCCTCGGCGGGCTGATCTGCTTCGCCCTGTTCTCCTGGTACCCGGCGATCCGCGCGGTCGTGATCGCCTTCCAGAAGTACACGCCGGGCTCCCCGCCCGAGTGGGTCGGCACCGCCAACTTCTCCCGGGTGCTGCACGATCCGGAGTTCGGCGCCGCCTGGCGCAACACCCTCACCTTCACGCTGCTGGCCCTGCTGATCGGTTTCGCGGTCCCCTTCGTCCTGGCCCTCGTCCTGAACGAACTGCGCCACGCCAAGGCGTTCTTCCGGGTCGTGGTCTACCTGCCGGTGATGATTCCGCCGGTGGTCAGCGCCCTGCTGTGGAAGTGGTTCTACGATCCGGGAGCCGGCCTCGCCAACGAGACGCTCCGCTTCCTGCACCTGCCCACCTCGAACTGGACCAACGGAGCCGACACCGCTCTGGTGTCGCTGGTGCTCGTGGCGACCTGGGCCAACATGGGCGGCACCGTCCTGATCTACCTGGCCGCCCTCCAGTCCATCCCGGGCGAGCTGTACGAGGCCGCGGAACTGGACGGCGCGAACCTCCTCCAGCGCATCAGGCACGTGACGATCCCGCAGACCCGGTTCGTCATCCTCATGCTGATGCTGCTGCAGATCATCGCGACGATGCAGGTCTTCACCGAGCCGTTCGTGATCACCGGCGGCGGCCCGGAGAACGCCACGGTCACCGTGCTCTATCTGATCTACAAGTACGCCTTCCTCTACAACGACTTCGGCGGCGCCTGTGCGCTGAGCGTCATGCTGCTGGTGCTGCTCGGCCTCTTCTCCGCCCTCTACCTGCGGCTGACCCGCTCCGGAGAGGAGGGCGCATGAGCACCCGGACCCTGGTGTCGCCGGCCGCCCTGGCCCGCCCGCGCGGCAGGGCGGTGTACTGGACCGTGTTCACCGGCGTCGTCGCGCTGTTCACGCTCGCCTTCCTGTTCCCCGTGTACTGGATGGCGACCGGCGCGATGAAGTCGCCCGACGAGGTGGCCGAGACCCCGCCCACACTGGTCCCACGGCACTGGAACCTGGGCGGCTACACCGACGCCTGGGACCTCATGCAGCTGCCGCAGCATCTGTGGAACACGGTTGTCCAGGCCACGGGCGCCTGGCTGTTCCAGCTGGTGTTCTGCACGGCCGCCGCGTACGCGCTGTCCAAACTGCGGCCCGCCTTCGGCAAGGTGATCCTCGGCGGCATCCTCGCCACCCTGATGGTCCCGGTCCAGGCGCTGGTGGTGCCCAAGTACCTGACGGTGGCGGACCTGCCGTTGCTGCACACCAGCCTGCTGAACGACCCCCTCGCGATCTGGCTGCCCGCGGTCGCCAACGCCTTCAACCTCTACCTGCTCAAACGGTTCTTCGACCAGATCCCGCGGGACGTCCTGGAGGCCGCGGAGATCGACGGCGCCGGCCCGCTGCGCACCCTGTGGTCGATCGTGCTGCCCATGTCGCGACCCGTCCTCGGCGTGGTCTCGATCTTCGCGCTGGTCGCGGTGTGGCAGGACTTCCTGTGGCCCCTGATGGTCTTCTCCGACACCGACAAGCAGCCGATCAGCGTGGCCCTGGTCCAGCTGTCGCAGAACATCCAGCTGACCGTGCTCGTGGCCGCGATGGTGATCGCCAGCATCCCCATGGTCGCGCTGTTCCTCGTCTTCCAGCGGCACATCATCGCCGGAATCAGCGCGGGCAGCACGAAGGGCTGACATCGCCCTCCTCGCCGAGACAGAAAGGCAAGCACAGTGGGACAGCCCACCCCTGCCCGGAAAGACATGGACTGGTGGCGCTCCGCCGTCATCTACCAGGTGTACGTCCGCAGCTTCGCGGACGGCGACGGGGACGGCACCGGAGACCTCGCGGGCGTCCGCGCCAGGCTGCCGTACCTCGCCGAACTCGGCGTGGACGCGCTGTGGTTCAACCCCTGGTACCTGTCACCGATGAAGGACGGCGGCTACGACGTCGCCGACTACCGCGCCATCGACCCCGCCTTCGGCACGCTCGCCGAGGCCGAGAAACTGATCGCCGAGGCGCGGGAGCTGGGCCTGCGCACCATCGTGGACATCGTGCCCAACCACGTGTCCGACCAGCACGCGTGGTTCCAGGCGGCCCTCGCCGCGGGACCCGGCAGCCCGGAGCGTGAACTCTTCCACTTCCGGCGCGGACGCGGCGCGGACGGCGAACTGCCGCCCAACACCTGGCCGTCCCAGTTCGCCGGCTCCACAGAGCCGGTCTGGACCCGGCTGCCCGACGGCGACTGGTATCTGCACCTGTTCACGCCGGAGCAGCCGGACCTCAACTGGGCCCACCCGGCCGTCCGTCAGGAGCACGAGGACATCCTGCGCTTCTGGTTCGAGCGCGGCGTCGCGGGCGTCCGCATCGACTCGGCGGCCCTGCTCGCCAAGGACCCCGCACTGCCGGACTTCGTCGAGGGCCGGGACCCCAACCCTCTCGTGGACCGCGACGAACTCCACGACATCTACCGCTCCTGGCGGGCCGTGGCCGACGACCACGACGGAATCTTCGTGGGCGAGGTGTGGCTGCCGGACGCCGAGCGCTTCGCGCGCTACCTCCGCCCCGACGAACTGCACACGGCCTTCAACTTCTCCTTCCTGTCCTGCCCCTGGGACGCGGCGCGCCTGCGCACGTCGATCGACACGACTCTCGCGGAGCACGCCCCGGTGGGCGCCCCGGCCACCTGGGTGCTGTGCAACCACGACGTGACCCGCACGGTCACCCGCTACGGACGGACGGACACCGGCTTCGACTTCTCCACCAAGGCCTTCGGCACCCCCACCGACCTCGCCCTCGGTACCCGCCGGGCGCGGGCCGCCGCACTGCTGTCGCTGGCCCTGCCCGGCGCGGTCTACGTCTACCAGGGCGAGGAACTGGGGCTGCCCGAGGCGGAGATACCCGTGGACCGCATCCAGGACCCGATGTACTTCCGTTCGGCCGGCGCCGATCCCGGTCGGGACGGCTGCCGGGTCCCGCTGCCCTGGGTCGCGGAGGCGCCGTACGCCGGTTTCGGCTCCCGGGACGAGCCGTGGCTGCCGCAGCCGGCCGACTGGGCGACGTACGCCGCCGACCTCCAGGACCGGGACCCCGGCTCGATGCTCGCCCTTTACCGGGAGGCGATCCGGCTGCGCCCCGTGTTCGGGGACGGTCCGCTGACCTGGCTGCCCGCCCCCCAGGGCGTTCTCGCCTTCACCCGGGCCGACGGTGTGAGCTGTGTGGTGAACCTCGCCGCCACGCCCTTCGACCTCCCCCCGCACAGCCGCGTCCTCATCGCCAGCGGTCCGCTGGACGACCAGGGCCGGCTGCCCAAGGACACGGCGGCCTGGCTGCGCGCCTGAGCCGCTGTGCCGCACCACACCCTGCTATCCCCGTACCCCCACCATGAAGGGATCAGCACATGCACAGCAGCACCCGTAGACATGTCAGGCGCATGCCGGCAATGGGGGCGGCCGTCGCCCTCGCCGCGGGCATGCTCGTCTGCCTCGCTCCGGCGGCCCACGCGGCCGCGGGCGCCACCCTGCCCTTCACCTCCGTCGAAGCGGAGTCGGCGACGACCACCGGTACCAGGATCGGTCCGGACTACACCCAGGGCGCCCTCGCCTCCGAGGCGTCCGGGCGCCAGGCCGTGCGGCTCGGCGCCGGGCAGCGGGTCGAGTTCACCGTGCCGCGGGCGGCCAACGCGGTGAACGTCGCCTACAGCGTCCTCGACGGTCAGTCCGGCACGCTGAACGTCTACGTCAACGGAACGAGGCTGTCCAAGACCCTCGCGGTCACCTCCAAGTACTCCTACGTCGACACCGGGTGGATCCCGGGCTCGAAGACCCACCACTTCTATGACAACGCGCGGCTGTTGCTCGGGCAGAACGTCCAGGCGGGCGACAGGATCGCCTTCGAGTCGACGGGCACGCAGGTCACGGTCGACGTCGCCGACTTCGAACAGGTCGCGGCCGCCGCCACCCAGCCGGCCGGATCGGTGTCCGTCACCTCCAAGGGTGCCGACCCCAGCGGGCAGGGCGACTCCACCCAGGCCTTCCGGGACGCCATCGCCTCGGCCCAGGGGGGAGTGGTCTGGATCCCGCCGGGCGACTACCGGCTGACCTCGTCGCTGGGCGGCGTGCAGAACGTGACACTCCAGGGTGCCGGCAGCTGGCACTCCGTCGTGCACACCTCCCGCTTCATCGACCAGTCCGGCTCGTCCGGGGGAGTCCACATCAAGGACTTCGCGGTCATCGGCGAGGTCACCGAGCGTGTCGACTCCAGCCCCGACAACTTCGTCAACGGCTCGCTCGGACCGAACTCGTCGGTCTCCGGCATGTGGATCCAGCATCTGAAGGTGGGCCTCTGGCTGACCGGCAACAACGACAATCTCGTCGTCGAGAACAACCGCATCCTGGACACCACCGCCGACGGCCTGAACCTCAACGGCAGCGCCAAGGGCGTCCGCGTCCGCAACAACTTCCTGCGCAACCAGGGCGACGACTCGCTCGCCATGTGGTCGCTGTACGCGCCGGACACCAACAGCAGCTTCGAGAACAACACCATCTCCCAGCCGAACCTCGCCAACGGCATCGCGATCTACGGCGGCACCGACATCGCCGTGAGGAACAACCTGATCTCCGACACCAATGCCCTCGGCAGCGGTATCGCGATCTCCAACCAGAAGTTCCTCGACCCCTTCAACCCGCTGGCGGGCACGATCACGGTCGACGGCAACACCCTCGTCCGCACCGGCGCCATGAACCCCAACTGGAACCACCCCATGAGCGCCCTGCGCGTCGACTCCTACGACAGCGCCATCAACGCCACGGTCGCCATCACCAACACGACGATCACCGACAGCCCCTACAGCGCCTTCGAGTTCGTATCGGGCGGCGGGCAGGGCTACCCGGTCCGGAACGTCACCGTGGACGGTGCGACGGTGCGCAACACCGGCACGGTGGTCGTCCAGGCCGAAGCCCAGGGCGCGGCCGTCTTCCGCAATGTGACCGCCTCCGGTGTGGGTTCCGCCGGGATCTACAACTGCCCCTACCCGTCCGGCTCCGGCAGCTTCGCGCTCACCGACGGGGGCGGCAACTCCGGCTGGAACAGCACCTGGTCGGACTGCTCGACCTGGCCCCAGCCCGGTCAGGGCAATCCACCCCAGGACCCGAACCGCAACCTGGCCAAGGGCCGCCCGGCCACCGCGACCGGATCGCAGGACGTCTACACCCCCGGCAAGGCGGTGGACGGGGACGCCAACAGCTACTGGGAGTCCACCAACAACGCCTTCCCGCAGTCCTTGACGGTGGACCTCGGCTCGGCCGAGTCCGTGCGCCGACTGGTGCTGAAGCTGCCGCCGTCCTCGGCGTGGGGCGCCCGCACCCAGACCGTCGCGGTGCTCGGCAGCACCGATGGCTCGAGCTACTCGACGGTGGCGGGCCCGCAGGGCTACCGCTTCGATCCGGCGACCGGCAACACGGCCACGGTCACCCTGCCCGTCGGCACCGATCTGCGCTACCTGAGGCTGACCGTCACTGCCAACACCGGCTGGCCCGCCGGGCAGTTCAGTGAGGTGGAGGCCTACTCGACCTCGTGACCCCCTCGCCCCGCGCTTCGTCGCCCGGGTCCGCGGGGTGGCGAAGCGCGGGGCGATCCGGGTGCGGTTCCTTCGGGAGGCGTTGACCGAAGCCTGGTGCGAGCTTTGCTGCTCTGATGTTGTTGTTGCAACATATACGCAGAAGCCTGGAGGGCGCGACTGAAGACGGTCGATCACCGAGCAGTGAGGCCCGCACCCCCATGACCACGGCTCCTGGTTCCGCTCCCGCCCGCCCGGCCGCAGGGCGGGGCGTCCTGTGGCACCGCGTACGCGCATCGATGACCCGGAGGGAGTGGGTGCGTCTGGGCGGGATGGCCGCCTTCATCGTGGCGTTGCACGTCATCGGCTGGTTCACGCTGGTGGCGATCGTCGCCCCCGAGCACTACAGCCTGGGTACCAAGACCTTCGGCGTGGGCATCGGCATCACCGCCTACACGCTCGGCATGCGGCACGCGTTCGACGCCGACCACATCGCCGCGATCGACAACACGACCCGCAAGCTGATGGGCGAGGGGCAGCGACCGCTGTCGGTCGGCTTCTGGTTCTCCCTCGGGCACTCCAGCGTCGTCTTCGCACTGGCCTTCCTGCTGTCCATGGGTGTGAAGGCGCTGGCCGGGCCGGTCGAGAACGACGGCTCCGAACTGCACGGTGTCACCGGCTGGATCGGTACGACCGTCTCCGGGACCTTCCTGTACGTCATCGCGATCATCAACCTGCTCGTCCTGGCCGGGATCTGGAAGGTCTTCCGGCAGATGCGGTCCGGCGACTTCGACGAGGCCGCGCTGGAGGAGCAGCTCAACAGCCGCGGCTTCATGAACCGTCTGCTGGGCCGGCTGATGAAGTCCATCACCAGGCCCTGGCAGATGTACCCCCTGGGCCTGCTCTTCGGCCTCGGCTTCGACACGGCGACCGAGATCGCGCTCCTCGTGCTCGCCGGGTCCGGCGCCGCGTCCGGGCTGCCCTGGTACGCGATCCTGTGCCTCCCGGTCCTGTTCGCGGCGGGCATGGCGCTCCTCGACACGATCGACGGATCGTTCATGAACTTCGCCTACGGCTGGGCGTTCTCCAAGCCGGTTCGCAAGGTCTACTACAACCTCACCGTCACCGGACTGTCCGTCGCGGTCGCACTGATCATCGGCACCGTCGAACTGCTCGGTCTGATCGCCGACAAGGCGGGTCTGCACGGCGCCTTCTGGGACTGGGTATCGGGCCTGGACCTGAACACCATCGGCTACGTCGTCGTCGGTCTGTTCTTCGCCACCTGGGCCGTCGCCCTGCTGGTGTGGAAGGTCGGCCGTATCGAGGAGAAGTGGACCGCGGGCCTGGCCGGACGCGCCCCGGCCGAGGAAGGCGCCGACTAGGGCCGGCTGCGGCCCGGCGCGAGAATCTTGCTGCTAGCGTGCAGTTGCACATCATTGGCAATAAGGTCGGAGGGCGTTGGGCATGGCGCTGTACACACTCCCGGAACTTCCGTACGACTACGCGGCTCTCGCCCCGGTCATCAGCCCGGAGATCGTGGAGCTGCACCACGACAAGCACCACGCGGCGTACGTGAAGGGTGCCAACGACACGCTGGAGCAGCTCGCACAAGCCCGGGAGGAGGAGGCGTGGGGCTCGATCAACGGCCTGGAGAAGAACCTGGCGTTCCATCTCTCGGGCCACATCCTGCACTCGATCTACTGGCGCAACATGTCCGGTGACGGCGGCGGGGAGCCCCTGGAGAAGGACGGGGTGGGCGAACTCGCGGACGCCGTCGCCGAGTCCTTCGGCTCGTTCGCGGCCTTCAAGGCGCAGCTGTCCAAGGCCGCCGCGACCACCCAGGGCTCGGGCTGGGGTGTGCTGGCGTACGAACCGCTGAGCGGACGCCTGATCGTCGAGCAGGTCTACGACCACCAGGGCAACGTCGGCCAGGGCTCCACCCCTGTCCTGGTCTTCGACGCCTGGGAGCACGCCTTCTATCTGCAGTACCGGAACCAGAAGGTGGACTTCATCGAGGCCATGTGGCAGGTCGTCGACTGGCAGGACGTGGCCAGGCGCTACGCGGCCGCCAAGGAGCGTGGCGACAGCCTGCTCCTCGCGCCCTGACCGCGTAGGCCGGCGGGACGTCCCGCCCGGGCGCGGTTCAGGCCGGCGTCCGCCCCTTCAGCAGGGACCGATGGATCTCCTCGGCCCTGATTGCGGTGGTCGACAGCAGGGTGCTGGTCAGGCCGTGGGTGTGCTCCGTCCCGCCCTGGAGATAGATGCCGGCGGTCACCTCCGGCACCGTCTCCACCCGTGGTCGCGGCCGACCCGCAGCGCGTCCCCGTCGTCCCGTGGCGCCCAGTTCCCTCACGCGCGGGATCAGCCGGCTGTTGTGCCAGACATGTTCGGACAGTTCGATGCCGGGCGGCACGTGCGGTTCCCATCGCCACACTGACGTTGCGGGTGCGGCGTCCGACCGTGCCGCCCGGGATCCCCGGGTCCCGGCTGACCACGTCGAAGTACGCGACGTGGCCGTCCTCGTCGCGCACCGGCTCCACCGCGGTGACCTCGCTGCCGTACGCGACGAGGTGCGCCATGCGGTCGGCGGCCCACTCGAAGTACTGGTGGAACTCGGCGCGCAGCGGGGGCCGGCCTACGGGGCCGCACGGGCTGCGGGGGTGTGTCCGGCATGCGGATGGTGGAGCCGACCGCGCGGCGCGGGCGCGGCGCGGAACGCGGACGGGGAGGCGTGCCGCCCCGTCCCGCGGCCGGGTTCCGGGTGACCGCAGCCGGGCCGCATACAGGAGCCGACGGCGCGGCGACGCCGGACACGGTCGTCGGGACGGCCCATGAGCGAGCGCTCACCGGCCGGGCGACAGCCCCCCGGGCCGGACCCCGGGTAGCCCGCCCGGACCGGCGGACGCGCACCCCGGGCGTCGGTGGGGCACAGTATTGAGGGAGGTTTCGGGACAATTCATCCGTCGATCGCGCGCCCCCACGGCATGCCGCCGGGAGCGAACACCCACCGGGAACGACGAGGAACGTACGGCGCGCCAGGAGGACTCATGCACGAGAAACTGCTGAGCAGGATCGCCGACGAGCTCCTGCGCCTGCGTCACGACTCCTCCCACTCCTCGACCGACAGGACCGCGCCTCCGGGCTTCGGACTGGACCGTGTGCTGGTCAGCGACTTCATCGCCGGTTCGACCGACCGGCAGGAGGAGTCGGAACTCGCCGACCAGGTGGCGCGGCTGGTGCCGTTCCACTGGGTCCTGCCCAACACACTGGCCTCGGCGATGTCGGAGCTGATCGAGCACCTCGGTGGCCAGACGCAGCTGATGCTCTGGCTGGACCGGCACCAGGGTCTGCCGCGGCTCGTGGCGCGGCTGTACGTCCTCATGGGCCTCCTCGACCAGTTCAGCGAGAACACCGCGGTCGTCACCGCGCTCCGGGAGTCCCGGCAGCGGACGCCCTATCCGGCGGGTCTCAGGGACAGCCTGGTGCCGGAGACGGACGACGAGACCCTGGCGGGGATCTCCTTCAAGATCGAGGAGCTGCTCGGCGACGGCCGGCGGAAGGAGGCCGTCGAGCTGGCCCTGGCCACGGCGGCATGGCTGCAGAAGGCGGCACCGCGGGCCGAGGAGCTCGACCCCGACGTCGGCGACCTGGGCGAGTTGATGGGCCATGTCCGCCACGACATCCAGACCGAGGCCGTCAGCGCCTGAGCCGTGCCCACCGGGCCGCCTCGGCGCGGCGGCAGGGCCGGGACGTCCCGAGGAGTGATCGCGGGATCCGGCTCGATGTCCACGACGGTAACGAGATCGCCGTCGTACCGGGCGCCCGGCGTCGTCACCACGTCGTAGGTGCCGAATCCAGCGCTCGTCTCCCCCGCCCGTATCGGGTGCGTATCGGCCGTGACCTTCCGGCCGCATTCCGGGGAGCGCGATCCGATGGACCGCTCCGGCGGCCGGCGAACAGATGTGAGGCGTCGGCCGACCCGTCGTCGCCCCGCGGACACGACCGGACCGCGAAGAGCCGCGCCGGACGGTCGGCGAACTGCCGCTGACCCACATCACCGCTGCGCCGCAGTGCCCGGGGCGCGCTGCGCTCCGCAGCCGCCGCAGTGTCGTTGACCGCCCCCGCGAAACGACATGTGACGACGCATCCGCCGTCGGTGGGGGTCACCCCCGAGGAGCCGGCCCTGACGGACGGTCGAGTGCCCCTCGGCGGACCCGGCGGACCCGGCGGTCCTCGTCCGCGGTCGTGCGAGGCCCCGCCACGGCCTGCGCCGGACGCGTCCACAGGGGTCCCGACGGAGCCCGCGGCGGCAACCTCTCCGGACAAGTCATTGTCATGACAGGCGCGTTCAGCTCTTTGACCTGCGGTGGAGCGCCACTCGACGGCCTGTGCTGCGCACAGGGACACCACTTGTACCGGCGACTTTCACATGCGCGCCATCGAACCCTTCCTTGACGTTTGTTGCCCTTGGAACACTCGCTGCGCACACGTTTCCTCATGTTCCGGCCATCCGCACCACGATGAGAGGTCGTTCAGTCATGCCCGAGGTCAACCGGCGCAGATTCCTCCAACTCGCGGGCGGTACCGCCGCGTTCACCGCGCTCTCCAACAGCATCGAGCGCGCCGCGGCCCTTCCTGCGCACCATCGCTCCGGCACGATCGAGGACGTCGAGCACATCGTCGTCCTGATGCAGGAGAACCGCTCCTTCGACCACTACTTCGGTACGCTCCGAGGTGTGCGCGGCTTCGGCGACCCGCGCCCCGTGACCCTGCCGAACGGCAAGTCGGTCTGGCACCAGTCGGACGGGTCGAAGGACATCCTCCCCTTCCGGCCCGACGCCGACGACCTGGGCCTGGCCTTCATCCAGGACCTCCCGCACGGCTGGAACGACGGCCACGCCGCCTTCAACGGTGGCAAGTACGACAAGTGGGTGCCCGCCAAGTCCTCGACGACGATGGCGTACCTGCAGCGTGAGGACATACCCTTCCACTACGCGCTCGCCGACGCCTTCACCATCTGCGACGCGTACCACTGCTCGTTCATCGGTTCCACCGACCCGAACCGCTACTACATGTGGACGGGTTACACCGGCAACGACGGCAAGGGCGGCGGCCCGGTCCTCGGCAACGACGAGGCGGGTTACGGCTGGACCACCTACCCCGAGCGCCTGGAGAAGGCGGGGGTCTCCTGGAAGATCTACCAGGACGTCGGCGACGGCCTGGACGCGGCCGGCGGCTGGGGCTGGATCGAGGACGCCTACCGGGGCAACTACGGCGACAACTCACTGCTGTACTTCAACCAGTACCGCAACGCCAAGCCGGGCGACCCGCTGTACGACAAGGCCCGTACAGGCACCGACGCCCGCAAGGGCGAGGGCTTCTTCGACCGGCTCAAGGCGGATGTCAAGGGCGGCAAGCTGCCCCAGATCTCCTGGGTCGTCGCCCCCGAGGCCTTCACCGAGCACCCCAACTGGCCCGCGAACTACGGCGCCTGGTACGTCTCCCAGGTCCTCGACGCGCTCACCTCCGACCCGCAGGTGTGGGCCAAGACGGCCCTGTTCATCACGTACGACGAGAACGACGGCTTCTTCGACCACCTGGTCCCGCCGTTCCCGCCGGCCTCCGCCGCGCAGGGCAAGTCCACGGTCGACGCCGGCCCGGACGTCCTCGCGGGCGACGCCTCCCATGTCGCCGGTCCCTACGGACTCGGCCAGCGCGTGCCGATGCTTGTCGTCTCGCCGTGGAGCAAGGGCGGTTACGTCTGCTCCGAGACGTTCGACCACACGTCCGTGATCCGGTTCATGGAGAGCCGTTTCGGCGTCCACGAGCCGAACATCTCGCCCTGGCGGCGTGCCGTCTGCGGTGACCTGACCTCGGCGTTCGACTTCTCGCGCAAGGACACCAAGCCGGTGTCGCTGCCGGCCACGGACGGCTACGAGCCGCCGGACCGCGACCGTCACCCCGACTTCGTGCCCACCCCGCCCGCCGACTCGGTCCTGCCCAAGCAGGAACGCGGACTGCGGCCCGCCCGCCCGCTCGGGTACGCACCCGTCGTGACGGGATCCGCTGACCCCGCCGCCGGAAAGTTCACGCTGACGTTCGCCTCCGGTGCGCACGCGGGTGCCGCGTTCCTCGTCACCTCCGGCAACCGCACCGACGGCCCCTGGACCTACACCACGGCAGCCGGCAAGACGCTGTCGGACACGTGGAACTCCGCGTACTCCGGAGGGTCCTACGACCTGACCGTGCACGGGCCGAACGGCTTCCTGCGCGTCTTCAAGGGCCCCGGCAAGCAGGCGGGTCCCGAGGTCGGCGCGCGGTACATCGGCGACGACATCGAGCTGACCCTTGTGAACAAGGGCTCCCGCACGGTGAAGCTGAAGGTCGGCGACGGTTACGGCGGGAAGGCGAAGACGTTCACGGTGCGCGCCCACGACACCGTGAAGTACACCGTCTCCCTGAAGGCGAGCCGGCGCTGGTACGACCTGACCGTCACGTCCGACGCCGACCCGTCCTTCCTGCGCCGTCTCGCCGGCCACGTCGAGAACGGACAGCCGGGCGTGAGCGATCCCGCGATCGCCGCGAAGTAGACATGGGACCGACGCCGTACGCGCCATGGATCCGGTGTTGCGGGGGGCTCGCCGGTCACCGGTGTGCTCGGGGTACTGTGCCCCGGTGACCACGCAATCGAACACTCCTGCGGGCTGGTACCCGGACCCGCACGGCGCGCCCCGTACCCTGCGGTACTGGGACGGCGCCCAGTGGACCCAGCACACCCAGGCCGAGGGCCAGGGCCAGGTGCCGCAGCAGGCGTACGCACAGCAGCAGGCCGCGGCGCCGGACCCGCGCGTACAGCGTCAGGTGCAGCAGCAGGCCGGAGTCGCCGCGAGCGGCTCCGGCGGCGGCACGCTGTTCACCGAACCGGTGCTGGTCGTGAACCAGAAGGCCAAACTGATCGAGCTGACGAACGAGTACAGCGTCTTCGACCAGAACGGCAACCAGATCGGCTCGGTCACCGAGATCGGGCAGAGCGTGCTGAAGAAGGCCCTGCGCTTCGTCTCCAGTGTGGATCAGTTCCTGACCCACAAGCTGGAGATCCGGGACGCCCACGGGCAGCCGCAGCTGGTGCTGATCCGGCCCGCGAAGTTCCTGAAGTCCCGGGTGGTCGTGGAGCGTCCGGACGGACAGCCCGTCGGTGAGATCGTCCAGCAGAACATGATCGGAAAGATCAATTTCGCGATGATCGCGAACGGCCGGCAGGTCGGCGCGATCAAGGCGGAGAACTGGCGCGCTTGGAACTTCGCGATCGTCGACCACGCGGAGAACGAGGTCGCGCGGATCACGAAGACCTGGGAGGGCCTGGCGAAGACGATGTTCACGACCGCGGACAACTACGTCCTGCAGATCCACTACCAGCTGCCCGAGCCGTTGCTGAGCCTGGTCGTGGCCACTGCGCTCACCGTGGACACGGCGCTGAAGCAGGACTCCCGCGGGTTCGGCTGAGTCTCCCGGACCGCGGCGGACCATCACGGCGGCCGGAGCGTGCACACACGCTCCGGCCGCCGTTCGTCTACATCGCCGGCAGGTGCTCCGGCGGCGTGGGCGCCGGCTGCTTTGGCACCAGGGGGCCTTCGTAGGGCGGCGCCAGGGAATCAAGGGCGAGCACCGCCGCCACCGGATGGTCCTCGTCCGCGGGCGCCACGACGGGCTCGGGCGCCGACCGCGACAGCGCCACTACACCCCACGAGGCGAGCGCAGCGCCGACCAGTGCGAGGAGTATGCCCGCCACCCCGCCCTGGAGGCGTTCGCCCAGCAGGGAGAGGCCGATCACCGCCGCGGCCACGGGGTTGGCGAGGGTCACCAGGGCGAGCGGTCCACCGAGACCGCCCCGGTACGCCGTCTGCGACAGCAGCAGACCGCCCGTCGCGAACGCGGCCACCAGCAGTGCGACCACGACGACCTGCGGGCTGAGCAGCGATCCCGAACGGTCCGTCGCCGCCACCGTCACCGTCTGGGTGAGGGCCGAGGCGACGCCGGAGGCGAAGCCCGACGCGGTCGCGTGCCGAAGCCCGGTACGGGAGCCGGCGGCTGTCCCGCCGACGGGGCGGAGCCGGGAGCCGGGCAGGGTCAGCAGGCCGATCAGGGCGGCGGTGGTGCCCGCCACGGCCAGTGCCTCCGGCGGGCTCAGTATGTCGTCGGGTGCGGGTCCGGACGCCGTCACCAGCAGCGCCGCGAGACCGATCAGAGTCAGCGCGGTGCCCCGCCACTCGACCCTGCTGACCCTGCGGCCCGCGACCCGCGCGCCCAGCGGCACCGCCGCCACCAGCGTCAGCGCGCCCAGCGGCTGGACCAGCGTCAGCGGACCGAACTTGAGGGCGGCGACGTGCAGAAGCGCGGCGGAGGCGTTCAGCACGACCGACCACCACCAGGCGGGGTGCCGCAACAGCCGCAGCACACCGGCGCCGGAGGTGCGGGCCGCGAGCCGCTCCTGGGCGACGGCTGCGGCCGCGTACGCGACGGCGGAGAACAGGGACAGGACGACGGCGAGGACCGTGGCGTTCATCGGCCGGCTCCGACCAGGCCGGGGCCGTCGGCCCTCGTGGGCCCGACCCGTCGCGGCGCCGGCACCGGACGCGGCACCGCTCCGGTCGTTCCCCGCGAGGTCGGCGACGGGGCGTGGACCATGTTCAGCGCGATGCAGAGCAGCACGGCGGCGACGACGGCGTCCAGCCAGTAGTGGTTGGCCGTGCCGACGATCACGACCAGGGTCAGCAGCGGATGCAGCAGCCACAGCCACCGCCAGCGGGACCGGGTCGCCGCGATCAGCCCGATCGCGACCATCAGCGCCCAGCCGAAGTGCAGTGAGGGCATGGCGGCGAACTGGTTGGCCATCGAGTCGGCCGCCGGCTTCGCCCCGTACACGGTCGGCCCGTACGCCTGACCGGTGTCCACCAGATGGGCCACGTCGAGCATCCGCGGAGGGGCGAGCGGAAACGTGAGGTGCAGTGCCAGCGCCGCCCCGGTCAGCAGGGCGAGGATGCGGCGGGCCCACAGGTAGTGCTCGGGGCGCCGCAGATAGAGCCAGGCCAGGAAGATCACGGTGGCCGTGAAGTGGACGGCGACGTAATAGGTGTTCGCGGCACGGACGAGGGTGTCTCCGTGCAGCAGCACGGACTGCACGTCGCTCTCGCCCGGCAGATGGAGGGAGCGCTCCCAGTGCCAGACCCGGTGCGCGTTGTGGAAGGCCTCGGCCGTGTGGCCGTTGGCCAACTGACGGCCGAACTTGTAGACGAGGAAGAGCCCTGCGACCAGCAGGAGCTCGCGGATGAGGGGAGGCCGCCGTATTGCGGCGGCTCCGTCTCTTTCAGGCTCGGTACGGGAATGCATCCCCCGGCCCCTTTGCTGACGGTACGTGCGTGGGGTGGTGCGTGGTGAGCCCAGGAAAGGGTCCACTCGACAGACGAGTGGGTCCTGTCCAAGGCTCATCGATACGCCAGTGTACCGATACGCTCCCGTACCGGTACACTGGCGTATCGATATACTGGTGTGAAGCGGCCCACGGGCCGGGGCCACGACCGAGGAGCCACGTCATGACGTCGCAGGCAGCGGATGCACCGGACACGGTTGCCGCCTCGCGCCGTTCCAAGATCACGCCCGAACGGGAGCGGGAGTTCTTCGACGCCGTTCTCGAGCAGATCCGCAGCTGCGGCTACGAGGCCGTCACCATGGAGGGTGTGGCCGCAAGCACCCGGTGCAGCAAGTCGACGCTGTACCGGCAGTGGAAGACGAAGCCCCAGTTCGTGGCGGCCGCCCTCAGAGCCACCCGCTGCGTGCGGATCTCGGGCATCGACACCGGCTCCTTCGCCGGGGACCTGCGTGCCGCGGCGCAGGCCGCCGCGGAGTGGTCGCGTCGCGACAGCGCGCTGTTCCAGGCCCTCGGTCCCGCCGTCATGCAGGACCGGGAACTCGCCCAGGCGCTGCGGGAGACCCTTGTGGAGCCCGAGATCAGGGCGCTGCAGGAGATCGTCCGCCGCGGTGTGGAACGCGGGGAGGTGCCGGCCGACCATCCGGCACTGGAGTACATCCCCGCGCAGTTGCTGGGCCTGCTGCGACTGCGCCCGATCCTCGAGGGGCGGCACGCGGATGAGGAATATCTCACACGCTTCGTGGACGCGGTGATGCTCCCGGGGCTCGGACTCACCTGAGACGCAGGTCGTCGTCCGCGGGATGACCGGACGACGGCCTGTTCGCGCCGCACCGTGGGGACGGGGGCGGCGCACCACCCCGGCCGGGCGGGGTTCCCCTTGAGCGGAGGGGAACCCCACCCGGCCGCTCGGTATCCGGCCGGGCGGGGAGGCCGAAGCGGCTCAGGCGTTCTGCCCGCTGCCGCCCAGCGAGGCGGACTTGATGCCCTTGGTGATCTGGTCGAGAACGGAGGGCGCGGGAGCGTTCGCCCCCACGTCTATGCCGAAACGGACGACGACCAGGTGCTTTGTGCCGGCCGGCGACGGGAAGACCAGGGACTCGACATAGCCGTCCGCACCGTCCTTCGTGATCGCCTTCCAGCGGACCATGTAGCCCTGCTGACCGGCCACGGTCACCGCCTTGGAGGCCAGCACCTGGTGCGAGGTGATCCCGCCGTAGGAGTTGCCGCCGTAGGACTCCTCGGCGTTCTTGGCGATGTCCTGCTTCGCCGCCGCCTCCGCGGTGGCGGCCGCCAGCCCCTGCGCGTCGGCGGAAGCCGAGTACGCCCCTCCGGTGCTGCACGTCTTCGACGGGTCGCCGGGGCACTTGTACTCGCCCTTGGACTGGACGGTCGCCCCTCCGTCGATCATCCCGCCGCTCCAGCCGTCCGGCACGGGGATGCTGATGCCGTTGAACGGGTCGAGGGCGTATCCGTCCTCGGTCTGCGGCCCGCCGGGCTCGCCGGGTGCGGGCGTCTGCCCGTCGGAGCCCCCGGAACCGCCCGGACCGCCGGATCCGCCCGAACCACCGGATCCGCCCTGGTCCCCGAAGGGACCTCCCTGGCCGCCGAAGGGGCCGCCCCGGTCGCCCTGACCGCCCGGGGCCTCGGAGCGCGCCGTGTTGCCGCTGCCGCCGTCGTCCGCGGTGAGCGCGTACACGCCGCCGCCGACTCCCGCGAGGACCAGGATCGCCGCCGCGACGGCCACCGCGGTGCGCCCACGGCGCCGTGCGGGCGAGGGTGCCGCGCCCGGATACGGGCCGGCGCCGAACGGGGCGCCCGGCTGGGCGACGACCGTCGGCGGACCCCACGCGGCGGACGGCTCCGCGAGGCGGGTCCGGTCCGTCCATGCCGATCCGTCCCACCAGCGCTCGGTGGCGGGCGCGTCACTTGTCTGCCCCGGGTCGGGGTACCACCCGGGAGGAGTCACCTGCGTCATGGACCCACCGTATGAGGCATGCGTGAAAGACGGATGAGAGCGTCCCCCGTACGCCGGGAAACCGGCGCGCCGCCGGACTGCGGCACGAGCGCGCCCTCCGCACCCGGAACGCCGGCCCTCCGTGATCGAGTGCCGTCGCGCCGTTCGTCCCTCCACCCGGTCGCCGGCGTGCCGGAGGCACTGGTTCCGGACGCCCGAGGGGGAACGCGAGTGCGAAGAGGGCTGACGCCATCTCGTGTCCGCAGCCCTGCCGGGTGCGGGGCCGGGCCCCGATCACGTCGGCCGACCGGTCGCGGACGCCGATCCCGCCCTCCGCGCCCGAGTTGCCCAACTCCCCGGTGATCAGGCCGGTTCGGGAGTGTCCCGCCGGTGTCGTACGAGTGGCCGGGTCGTGGGCGAAGGCGATCGTGCACGGGCCTTTCGGATGCCGTGACCCCGTGGGAAAGTTTGCTTCATTTCCAACGGGCTTTACTGTCGATAACTTTCATCGGACCTGGTCGGCGGCCATCGGCGTCGCCCCCGGACACCCCGCGTCACCCGTCACGGCAACAGGTGTCACGACCTGGCTCCGTCGGGGCCCGCGGGAGACTAGGCTCGATGCCTGTACGTCGTTTGGGCGATCTGGGGAGGTACCGGGATGACGGAGGCAGGGCCCGGCGGGGCCGCCTCGGCTTCCCTGTGGGAACGCGACGCGGAACTCGCCGTCGTCACCGATGCGATCGACGCCCTGCGCGACGATGCCTCGCCGACGGAGATGGGGAGCCTGCTGATGTTCGGCGGGGAGGCCGGCATCGGCAAGACCGCGCTCCTCGCCGAGACACGCCGCATCGCCGAACGCCGCGGGTGCACAGTGTGGTCGGCGCGCGGCGGCGAGACCGTCACGTCCGTTCCGTTCAATGTCGTACGGCAGTTGCTGCAGCCCGCGCTCGTCTCACTGATGCCGGAGGAGGCGCGCGAGTACCTGGGCGACTGGTACGAGGTCGCCGGCCCCGCCCTCGGGATAACCGACCCCGGTGAGCGCCAGGCCGACCCGCAGGGTGTGTGCGACGGACTGGTCGCGGCCGTCTCCCGGCTCGCCAAGCGGGAATGGCCGCTGGTCCTGCTCATCGACGACGCGCACTGGGCCGACCAGGAGACCCTCCACTGGCTCGCGGCCTTCTGCGAGCGCCTCGACGAACTGCGTGTCCTCGTCGTCGTCGCCCGCCGCCCCGGTGAGGTCTCCGGCGAGAGCGAACGCCATCTGGAGACGATCGCCGCGGCCGCCCGCCTCCCGCTCACCACGCTGACGGCGCTCACCCCCGATGCCGCCGCGGGACTCACCCGTGCCACCGTCGGCGCACACGCCGACGCCCCGTTCTGCCGTGAGGTGTGGGCCGTGACCGGGGGCAACCCCTACGAGACGGTCGAACTCCTCGCCAAGGTGCAGGACAGCCAGCTGGAACCGGTCGAGTCGTCCGCCGCCGAACTGCGCGGCCTGAACCGATCGGCCCGCGGCCATGGCCTGGTGGCCCGGCTGGAGGGCCTCGGCATCGAGGCCACCCGGTTCGCCTGGGCCGCGGCCATCCTCGGCACCGGCATCACCGTGGACCTGGTGGCCCGCCTCGCGACGATGCGTCCCGCGGAGGCGGTGCGCTGCGCCGAACTCCTGAGCGCGGCCCGCATCCTCACCGAGCCGGACGCGGCCAACCGCCAGGCGGACGGCGGCGAGCTGGAGTTCGTGCACCCGCTGATCGCCAGCGCCGTGTACCGGTCGATCCCCGACGGACTGCGCACCGCGATGCACGGCATCGCCGCACAGGTCGTCACCGACTCGGGACTCGGCGCGGCGGCCGCCTCCCGCCACCTCCTCGAGGTCCATCCGGACGACGACGAGGAACTCGTCGAGCAGATGCGTGAGGCCGCGCGCGAGCACCTCGCGGTCGGCGCGCCCGAGGCCGCCCGCCGCTGCCTCGAGCGGGCCCTGCTGGAGCCTCCGCTGCCGGAGGTCCACCCCCATGTGCTCTACGAACTGGGCTGCGCCACTCTGCTGACCTCGCCCTCCACCACCATCGAGTACCTCCAGGCGGCACTCGCCATGCCGGGCCTGGAGGGCGACGACCGGGTGAGCGCCGTCTACCGGCTGTCCCAGGCACTGCTGCACAACGACCAGCTGGACGAGGCCATTCGCACCGTCGACGAGGAGGCCGCCCGGCTCGAGCCCGGCCCCGCGCGCATGCGTCTGCAGGCGGTGCACTACATGTGGGAGGGCATCCATGCGGCGGAGGAGGACTCCCCGGCCCGCTCCCGGGAACTGGCCGAACTCGCCGCCACCTGCACCGGGCGGGACAACTCCGAGCGCGCCCTGCTCATCCTGCGCGGCTTCGACGCGATGACCCACGGCGAGAGCGCCGAGGAGGTCGTGGAGCTGTGCGACCGCGCCCTCGTCAACGGCCGGCTGGCCCCCGGACTCGGCTGGACCGACAGCGCATGGGGCATCGAACTGCTCCTGATGCTGGGCAGCGCCTACGCCTACACGGACCGCCTCGACCGCGCCGAGAGCCTGTTTACCGAGGCCCTGCGCGCCTATGAGACGGCCGGCTGGAGCGGCGGTCATCTCTCCCTGGCCCATGCCTATGTCGGGCTCGCCCATCGCAGGCGGGGCCGTCTGAGGGACGCGGAGGCGTCCCTGCGCGAGTCACTGCGCCTCGCCGAGCGCGTCGGCCGCGGACTGCCCCTGTACTGGTCGTCGACCTGTGGACTCGTCGACACGCTGCTCGCCCGCGGACATGTGGAAGAGGCCTGGTCGATCGCGGAGCGCTACGGCTTCGCCCCGCCCTACCCGTCCACGATCGTGCTGCCCGACACCCGTTCCGTGCGCGGGCGGCTGCTGATCGCCGTGGGCCGGACCAAGGAGGGCGTCAACGAGCTGGAGGCCGCCGAGAAGGCCTGCGCCGGACGTGGCCGCAATCCGGTGCTGGCCCCCTGGGCGGGTGACCTCGCACGCGCGCTGGTCTCCGACGACCCGCGTCGCGCGGCCGAACTGGCCGCGACGGCACGGCAGCAGGCGGAGCTCCTCGGCACCGACACGGCGATCGGCGAGGCCCTCCGGGTCGCCGCCGCCCTGGAGACGGGCCAGCGCTCGGTGGCGCTGCACGCCCAGGCGGTGACCTACCTGGAGTCCTCGCCCTGCGCCTACGAGCACGCGGCCGCCCGGGTCGAGTACGGGATCGCCGCGAAATCGGTGGCCGAGCTCAACCGCGGACTGACACTGGCGCGGTCGTGCGGCGCCGACGGGCTGGCGGCGCGGGCGCAGGAGGTGCTGGACCACGGCAGGGGGCTGCGCTGACCGCCCGTCACATCGCCAGCAGCTGACCGGTCACCGTCTCCAGACGCTTCCGTGTCTCCCCGTCGTACGCCCGCTCGTGCGCCCGTGCCGGACGGGTGCCGTCGAAGTAGCCGCCGGTGCCCGCGTCCTGGGTCGCCAGGGCCAGCACCCCGGGCGCGCCGTCGGCAACGCTGTTCCAGGGGGTGATGCCGCCCTCACGGACCATCGCGGTGTCCATGTAGGTCGCCGGGTGCAGGACGTTGACCGAGACACCGCTGCCGCGCAGTTCCTCGGCCAGTGTGAAGGTGTACGCGGCCAGGGCGAACTTGCTGCGGCAGTACGCCGAGAGGCCGCTGTAGCCGCGAGTCAGCTCCGGGTCGTCGAAGTCCAGCGGCTCCTGGCCCGCGGAGCCCACGTTGACGATCCGGGCGGGGGCGTTCGCCCGCAGAACGGGCAGCAAGGCACGGGTGAGTACGACGGGTGCCAGGTAGTTGACGGCGAGCCGCAGTTCGTGACCGTCCGCACTGATCTCCCGATCCGAGCCGCGCGGACCGCCGCCCAGACCCGCGTTGTTGATCAGGACGTCGAGGCGGGGCTGCGCCGCGCTCACCTCCGCGCCGAGGCGCCGCACCTCGGCGAGCGAGGCCAGGTCCGCGACGAAGCCCTGCGCCTCGCCCTCGGTGCGCAGCTCCTCGACGAGCCGTTCGGTGCGTGCCGCGTCCCTTCCATGGGCGAGGACCAGGTGTCCCGAGCGGACCGATTCGAAGGCGACATAGCGGCCGAGACCTGAGGTGGCACCGGTGATCAGAACAGTGGACATGCCTTCAGCCTAAGCACCGTCCCGCGGTGGTCGAGTGGCACTGCTGAGGCTACGACCGGCAGGGTCACCCTTCGGGCGAGTCCTCCTCCGCGAGCACCCGCTGCGCCACCGCGAACGCGGAGTTCGCGGCCGGAACGCCACAGTAGACGGCGGTCTGCAGCAGTACCGCGCCGATCTCCTGCGGTGTCAGCCCGTTGCGCCGGGCCGCCTTGACATGCATGGCCAGCTCGTCGAGGTGCCCGTGGGCGACGAGCGCGGTCAGCGTGATCATGCTGCGTTCCCGGCGCGAGAGCGTGGGGTCCGTCCAGATCTCGCCCCAGGCGTAGCGCGAGATGAAGTCCTGGAACCGGGCGGTGAAGGGCGTCTGACGCGTCTGCGCCCGGTCCACATGGGCGTCGCCGAGGACCTCACGGCGCACCTGCATGCCGTATCCGGAGGCTCCCGAGAAGTGCGCACGCAGCGCCGTCAGGACGGCCTTCGGGCACTGCGCGGGCGCCAGGTGCGAGGCTCCGGGAATCTCGACGAGCACGGCGCCGGGCACCGCGTCCGCGATCTCCCGGAGATGGGCCGGTGGAGTCGCTGGGTCCTTCCGGCCCGCGACCAGCAGCGTCGGCGCGGTGATCGACGCCAGCCCGTCACGGATGTCGAAGGCGGCCAGTGCGTCACAGCAGGCGGCATATGCGGCCGGGTCGGCGTCGTGGTGGTCCTGCACGAGCCGCGGCACGGTGAACCCGTCCGTGAACCAGCGGGCTTCGGCGGTCGCCGCGACGGGGGCCAGGCCCTCCCTGCGCACCAGGGCGGCCCGCTCCTCCCACGGCCGCGCGCCGTTGAAGTGCGCGGACGAACAGAGGACGGCCAGCGAGGAGATCCGTTCGGGGTGGTGCACGGCCAGATGCAGTCCCACCGCACCCCCCAGTGACACTCCGGCGTAGGCGAAGCGCTCCACGTCCAGGGCGTCCGCCAGCGCCAGCACCAGCCCCGCGAGATCGGCGACCGTCGCTCCGGGACCGATGAGGCCCGGCGCCGAACCGCCGTGGCCGGGCAGATCCCAGCGGATCACCCGGTGGTCGGCGGACAGTTCGGGCGCGACCCTGTCCCACAGGGCGTAGGAGGTGCCGAGCGACGAACCGAGGAACAGCGGGGGAGCGGAGGGGGCGCCCTCGGCACGGTGGTGCGGCAGCATGTCGGTCACGAACGCTCCAGTGCACGGTCGGTGAGGGATCCGGCGGAGCCGGTGTACTGGGCCGGGTCCGTGGGACCCGCGAGGTCGATGTCCTTCAACTCGGCTTCCTCGGACAGCAGTTCGGCGAGGCTTCGGCTTTCCGTCCGGGTGCGCCGGGCGACCTCGTCGAGCAGCTCCCTGGCACGGGCGCGGCCCAGCAGCGGGGTCAGCTCGGCCGCCAGCCGTTCCGAGACGATCAACCCGTGGGTGAGAAACAGATGCAGGCGCATGGACTCCTCGTCCACCTGCAGACCATCGGCCAGTTCGGCCCCGTCGCGGGCGGCGCCGCCGACCAGCCGCAGCAGATCGCGCAGCGGCTCCCACTCGGCGTGCCAGGCCCCGGCGGGACGTTCGTCCTCGGCGGCCAGCGATCCGTACAGCGTTGCGGCCAGTTGCGGCGCCCGTCGGGCCGCGGCCGTGATCAGCGTCGCCCGCACGGGGTTCGCCTTGTGCGGCATCGCGGAGGATCCGCCGCCCGCGGCCTCGCCCACCTCGGCGATCTCGGTGCGGCCGAGGGTCAGGACGTCCGCGGCGAGCTTGCCGAGAGCCCCGGCCGTGAAGGCGAGTCCGCCCGCGAGATCGGCGATCGGAGTACGCAGACTGTGCCAGGGCAGTACCGGGTCGGCGAGCCGGAGTTCTTGTGCGTACGCGGCCGTGAGCGCCCGTGGGTCGTCCGCGCCGTACGCGGTGAACGCGGCCAGGGTGCCGGCCGCACCGCCGAGTTGGGCGGGCAGACCGTCCCGGACGGTGCGCACGCGGTCCCGGGCGTCCAGCACCAGCGACCGCCAGCCCGCCGCCTTCAGGCCGAACGTCGTCGGCACGGCGTGCTGGGTGAGCGTGCGCCCGGGCATGACCGTGTCCCGGTGGCGCGCGGCGAGGCGGGCCAGCGCCGTCTGGATGCGCTCGAGATCGGCCAGGACCGGGTCGAGCGTGCGCACGGCGACCAGCATCGTCGCCGTGTCCAGGATGTCCTGGCTGGTCGCTCCCCGGTGCACGTACGGCCCGTGCTCCGCGCCCACCGCCTCGGTCAGATCCGCGACCAGGGGGATGACCGGGTTCCCACCGGCCCGGGCGCGCCGGGCGATGGAGCGCACGTCGAAACGGTTCGTACGGGCCGCCTCGGCCACCGCGGCGGCCGCCGCGCTGGGAGCCAGGCCCAACGAGGCCAGGGTCCTGGTCAGCGCGACCTCCGCGTCGAGCATGGCCCGCAGCCAGGCGGAGTCGCTCGTCGTGTCCGCGGCGGGGGCGCCGACCCACCCGGGGGCGAGCAGGCCGGTATCGGAGGGGTCGGATGTCACTGGAACTCCAGGAAGACCGTCTCGCCTTCGCCTTGAAGGCGGATGTCGAAACGGTACGTGCCGTTGCCCTCGGCCACAGCGATCAGCGTGTCGCGGCGCTTGCCGTCGAGCCGGGACAGCAGGGGGTCCGCGGCGAGCGCCGCCTCGTCGTCCGGCAGGTGGATCCGGGTGAACAGGTGTGTGAGCAGGCCGCGCGCGAACACGCACACACTGATGTAGGGGGCGCAGCGACCGCGTGCGCCGGGGCGCAGCGTACGGGCGTACCAATGGCCGTTCGCATCGGTCTGGATCCGGCCCCAGCCGGTGAACTCCACGCCGTTGCGGCCCAGATGGCCACCGGTCGCCGCATCGCGCCGCATCGAGCCGTCGACGGTGGGGAGCCTGCCCTCGGGATCGGGCCCCCACAGTTCCACCAGGGCGTCCGGCAGTGGGCTGCCCTCGCCGTCGAGGACGTATCCCTGGATCGTGATGGTGTCGGGCCGGCCGGGCGGGGCGATCTCACCGCCGCCGGGGAACGGCAGCGCATATCCGTAGAAGGGGCCGACCGTGTGCGAGGGGGTGGGCAGCACGTTCTCCGGACTGCTTGTGTCGATCTTCGTCATGGCAGGTCAGCGTCCTTCCTCGATCCAGGTGGCGTTCGGGCCGTCGAGCACGATGTCCCAGTGGTAACCGAGTGAGAACTCCGGCACCGAGAGGCTGTGGTCGTATGTCGCGATCAGCCGCTGCCGGGCGGCGTCGTCGGTCACGGACTGCAGGATCGGGTCGTACGGGAAGAGCGGGTCGTTCGGGAAGTACATCTGCGTCACGAGCCGCTGGGCGAAGGCGCTCCCGAAGAGCGAGAAGTGGATGTGCGCCGGGCGCCAGGCGTTCACATGGTTGCGCCAGGGGTAGGGCCCGGGCTGGATGGTGGTGAAGCGGTAGAAGCCGCTGTCGTCGGTGAGCGTACGACCCACGCCGGTGAAGTTGGGGTCCAGCGGGGCGTCGTGCTGCTCGCGCCGGTGCGCATAGCGGCCTGCGGAGTTGGCCTGCCAGATCTCGACGAGCTGGCCGCGAACCGGGTGTCCGGCGCGGTCGAGCAGCCGCCCGGAGACGGTGATCCGCTCGCCCAGGGGCTCGCCGCGGTGATGCCGGGTGAGGTCGTTGTCGATCTCGGTGATGTCGCGCTCGCCGAAGGCCGGGGAGGACAGCTCCACCATCTCGGGGTCCTGGCCGACGTCGATCGTGATCGGCTGCTGCCGGGGGTGGCGCAGCACGGAGGAGCGGTACGGGGCGTAGTCGCGGCGCGGATGGTGCTCGACGGGCGCGCCCTCGGCCACCCGCTTCTCGTAGGCGGCGTGTTCGGCCGCGATCTCGACGTCGATGTCGTGCTGAGTGAGAGCCATGCGGGGTCCTAGCGTTCGGGGGCGGGGGTGCGGCCCCGGACCACACCGATGCACGGGGAGGCGATGTCGTCGTCGCGGCGGGCGGACCGGCGGGCGGCGGTGCGCCTGCGCCTGCCGGTGGTGTCGCCGTCGCCCTTCACGCGCGTTCCTTCGCCACAGCCACTTCGGCGCCGGTCTTGGCGTTGATCTCGTCGATGCCTACGCCGGGTGCGGTTTCGGTGAGGAGGAGTCCGTCGGGGGTGATGTCGAGGACGGCGAGGTCGGTGATGATGCGGTTCACGCACCGTTTGCCGGTCAGGGGCAGGGAGCACTGGTCGAGGATCTTCGGTGTGCCGTCCTTGGCGGTGTGGGTCATGACGACGATGACGGTGCGGGCTCCGTGGACGAGGTCCATCGCTCCGCCGATTCCGGTGACGAGTTTTCCGGGTATGGCCCAGTTGGCCAGGTCTCCGTGGGCGGAGACCTGCATGGCGCCCAGGACGGCGACGTCGATGTGGCCGCCGCGGATCATGCCGAAGGACAGGGCCGAGTCGAAGTAGGAGGCGCCGGGCAGGACGGTGACGGTCTCCTTCCCGGCGTTGATGAGGTCGGGGTCGATCTGGTCCTCGGTGGGGTAGGGGCCGGTGCCCAGGATGCCGTTCTCCGATTCCAGGACCACCTCCACTCCTGGGGGGAGGTGGTTGGGGATCAGGGTGGGCAGTCCGATGCCGAGGTTGACGTACTGGCCGTCCTGGAGTTCCTGTGCGGCCCGGGCGGCCATCTCCTCGCGTGTCCAGGCCATCAGCCGTTCACCGACTTTCCTGCGGCAGGCACGGTCAGGGTGCGCTGCTCGATCTTCTTGTCCGCTGCCTGATCGGGGGTGAGGGCCACCACGCGCTGGACGAAGATGCCCGGCAGATGGACCGCGTCCGGATCGATCGCGCCCGGCTCCACCAGCTCCTCCACTTCAGCGACAGTCACGCGTCCCGCCATGGCGGCAAGCGGGTTGAAGTTGCGGGCGGATTTGTTGAAGACGAGGTTTCCGTGGCGGTCGCCGCGTGCTGCCCGTACCAGTGCGTAGTCCGTGCGGATTCCGTGTTCGAGGACGTACTCGACGTCGTCGAAGGCGCGTACTTCCTTGGGGGGTGAGGCCAGGGCGATGCCGCCGTGGCCGTCGTAGCGCCAGGGCAGTCCGCCGTCCGCGACCTGTGTGCCCACGCCTGCGGGGGTGTAGAAGGCGGGGATGCCCGCTCCGCCGGCCCGCATGCGTTCGGCGAGGGTGCCCTGCGGGATCAGTTCCACCTCCAGTTCCCCGGCGAGGTACTGGCGTGCGAACTCCTTGTTCGCGCCGATGTAGGAACCGGTGACCCGTGCGATCCGTCCGGCGGCCAGCAGGACCGCGAGGCCGGAGTCCATGGCGCCGCAGTTGTTGGAGACGACCGACAGGCCGCCGATCCCGCGCTCGAACAGTGCCTGGATCAGCACGTTCGGAACGCCGCTCAACCCGAACCCGCCGACCGCCAGCGACGCACCGTCCGGCACATCGGCCACCGCCTCCAAGGCCGTGGCGACCACCTTGTCCATCCGCGAAGCCTCATCTCTTCCTGGCGTTCCGACCCGTAATTAATCAGCACACGGAGCATTTCTGCGAGATGGTTCTCACGCTGCCACCGTCGGCGGAGAGGCGTCAAGGCCCTTGATGGGACACAAGGTATTGGGGTACTTCGAGGTGGGACGGCCGTCGAATCACCGGCTATCGTTCAGTACACGAATCAAAACGACCAGGGGAGCGCACATGGCCGCGGTGGATCTCTCCACCCATCCGGGGCACCTGGCCCGGCGGTTGCAGCAGGCGCACTACCTGCTGTGGAACACGATGGTCTCCGAGGAGATCACCTCGCCGCAGTTCGCGGTCCTCAACGCGCTCGTCGCCGAGCCCGGCCTCGATCAGCGCACCGTGGGGGAGCGCGTGGGTCTGGACCGGTCGACCGTCGCCGAGGTGATCAGCCGGCTGAGCCGCCGGGACCTTTTGGGCAAGGTCCGCGACCCGCAGGACGGCCGTCGTTTCCTGTTGCGGCTCACGGACGAGGGGGTGCGCGCGCACCGCAGGCTGATCGTGCGCACGGCACGGATGAACCAGGTATTCCTCGCCCCTCTCTCCGCCGACGAGCAGTCCGTGTTCTTCGATCTCATCCGGCGCGTCTCGGAGGCCGCCGAGGGGCTGCGCAACCCGGCGACACCTCTCACCGCGGCGGACGCCTGACGAAGTCCGCCGGGCAGTACCGTGCAGGTGCAAGGGGGTCCAGCCGGGCCGTGGCGCGGTTCCCGGATCGAGAGGATCAGCGATGGCGGTCGAGTCGGAACGCGTCGGGATGAGAACCGTGCAGCGGGCGATCGACATCCTCCAGCTCTTCGACGAAGGCCGTCCCGCCCTGTCGATCCGTGAGATCGCCACCGAGTCGGGGCTGCCCAAGACCACCGTGCTGCGCCTGCTGGGGACGCTTCGGCTCAACGGGCTGCTCTGGCTCGACGAACACGGCCGCCATCTGGCGGGCCCCGCTCTGCTGCGCTGGTCGCGGCTGGCCGAGCAGGCCTGGCGGCTGCCGCCCGCGGCCGGGGTGATCCTGCGGGAGCTGGCCACGGAGCACGGCGAGACGGTGCACCTGCACGTGCGCCGCGACATCCGCCGCATCTGCATCGCCCAGGAGGAGGGGCCGCAGTCGCTGCGCCAGGTCGTCCGGATCGGGGACGAACTGCCGCTGTGGGCGGGCGGCGTCTCCAGGGCGCTGCTGCTGGACGCGCCGGAGGCCCTGCTGTGCCGCGTCGCGGGGACCTCACCGTACGGGGCGGCCCACCTGGAGACGCTGCGCGCCCGGATCGAGGAGGCACGGGCCCTCGGCTACGCCACGAGCCACGGCGAGTACGAAGAGGGCCTCTCGGCGGTGGCCGTGCCGGTGCGCGGCCGCGACGGGGCGCCGGCCGCGGCTCTTTCCTTCGGGGGCCCCAGCACCCGTTTCACCGACGAGCGTGTACGGCGCTTCGCGGACGGACTCCGGGCGGCGGCGCGTGAGCTGTCACTGGTGGGGCTGCCGTTCGAGGGGTGAGCCCGCGGAGGTGGTCCGTTCAGCGGACCGGACGCGCCGTAGTGCGGAACGTCGGATTAGACTCCACTTGTCCGCAGCGCCCTGTATGCGTACCCGTAAGGAAGGCGGCACCACCGTGGACCGCACCGTCGTCACCCGAACCTCGCGCACCTCCGCCGACTGGTGGGTCACCGCCGACCAGGCGCGGCACGCGGCGCAGAGCGGACTCGCGGGGGCCGCGACGGCACCGGAACTGCTCCGCACGCTCACCGAACTGGACCGGGCCCGCCGGGCGACGGTGGTCGCCGTCGGTGCCGCCGTGGAGGCATTGCTCGAAGGAGGCGTCGCCTGGGAGGCGATCGCGGCGGCCCTGGGATTCGAGTCCGTCGAGGAGGGCCGCCGGGCGCTGGCTCCCGCACGCGAGGACGCGGCCGCCGCGATCGAGCGACGGCTCGGCCGCCGGGCGTAGGGCGCCCGCCTGGTGCGGCCGGGTCAGGCCTTCGCGAGCACGACCCACACCTGCCCCTTCGCGAAGTTCAACGGTGCGCCGTCGGCCGTCGTGAACCGGGTGCCGCCCGTCGCGGACGACCGCTGCCAGCGGGCGTCGAACGCCTTTCCGTCGCGCAGCACTTGGGCCTTGCCGGAACCCACGCTCTCCGAGTAGGGCGAGTTGTTGCCGAGGACGTCGTGGAAGCGTGAGGCGCGCACCCGCACGTACTGCACCACCACCGTGGCCGGGGCCACCCGCGTACCGTCCGACGTCACGGTCGGCGTGCCGTCCATCGACACGAGCCAGCGGTGCCGTTGTGCGGACCAGTTGAACGTGAAGCGGGCCGAGGGGAAGCGGACCGTGCGTGTGTTCTCGGGAGTACCGCCCGACGGCGCGGAACCGAACCGGAACCCGGTCGTCAGCGCCGCTGCTCCGGGAGCGGACCGGAGCAGCCGCCGAGGCCGCAGAAAGAGGTTGTGCGGCGCGACCTTGCCGCCGCCGCGGAAGTAGGCGCCCGAGTTCTTCTCGGGCGGCACAGGGGTGAGCGGCGCCTTGTTGATGAGGGGCAGCAGTTTGTGCTGGGCGCCGGAGAACGCGAGCGTCGGATCGTGGAACTGGCGCAGCAGTTCCAGATCCGACTCGCGGGCACTGCGCACCGGTCCCACCACGGGCGGCAGCCTGGTGGCGAACACCGCCATCAGCCGGCTCAGACCGCCCTCGACCTGCTCCGCGTAGACGATGTCCGCCTGGTCCAGGCCCGTCTGGGGGCGGGCCGCCGACACATTGTCGATCTTCACGGCGAGCAGCGGGCCGGCAGGTGCGGCGGATGTGGTCGGGGTGGCGGGGGCCTTGGTGCTGCTCTGCGGGGGCCGCACCGACCGCCCGCCCCGGGCGTCGGACCTGTCGGCCTGCGATGTGCAGCCCGCCAGCAGGGAGCCCGTCAGGGCGACGGTCAGAAGCACCGCCGTCGCCGCAGTCCGCCGCATTCGCGCAATCTGTCCCATGCCCACCGTTCCATCACGCCTGTGCCATCGATTGTGCACTTATAAGTTCATCGATGCCCATACCCGTTCTCTTCCGTTCGCGTGCCTTGTGGGGGCGATCGTTTTGAGGAGGGGGAAGGTGGGGAGCGTTGGCACGCTCGGCGTCGGTGCGGGTCAGTCCGTGGTGCCGAGGATCTCCGCGAGGTCGTAGCGCACCGGCTCCTCCAACTGCGCGTATGTGCAGCTCTCGGGGGTGCGGTCCGGGCGCCAGCGGCGGAAGCGCGCGGTGTGCCGGAAGCGCGCCCCGTTCTCCATGTGGTCGTAGGCCACCTCGGCCACCCGTTCGGGGCGCAGCGGCACCCAGGACAGGTCCTTCTTGCCCGACCAGCGGCTCGGCGCGCCGGGCAGCCTCGCCGTCTCGTGCGCCGCCTCGTCCGACCACGCGGCCCACGGATGCCCAGCCGCCTCGTCCATCCGCAACGGCTCCAGCTCCTGCACCAGCTCGGCGCGCCGCTTCATCGCGAACGCGGCGGCCACCCCCACGTGCTGGAGGGCGCCCCGGTCGTCGTACAGCCCGAGCAGCAGCGAGCCCACGACCGGACCGCTCTTGTGGAAGCGGTACCCGGCCACCACGACGTCCGCGGTGCGCTCGTGCTTGACCTTGAACATCACACGTTCGTCCGGCCGGTAGGGAAGTGTGAGGGGCTTGGCGATCACTCCGTCCAGGCCCGCGCCCTCGTACTGCCGGAACCACTGCTCCGCCACGGCCCGGTCCGTCGTCGCCGGCGCCAGGTGCACGGGCGGCGTCACCCCGGACATCGCCCTCTCCAGCAGGGCGCGCCGGTCGCTCAGCGGAACCTCGAGCAGGGAGGAGTCGTCCAGCGCCAGCAGATCGAACGCCACGAACGAGGCCGGGGTCTTCTGCGCGAGCATCCGCACCCGGGAGTCGGCCGGATGGATCCGCTCCGTCAGCGCGTCGAAGTCGAGATGCCCCTCCCGGGCGATCACGATCTCGCCGTCCAGTACGCACCGCTGGGGCAGCCGCTCCCGCAGTGCCTCGACCAGTTCGGGAAAGTACCTGGTCAGAGGCTTTCCCGTGCGGCTGCCCAGTTCGACCTCGGCGCCGTCGCGGAAGACGATCGCCCGGAACCCGTCCCACTTCGCCTCGTACTGCATGTCCGGCGGAATCACGGCCACGGACTTTGCGAGCATCGGCTTCACGGGCGGCATCACCGGCAGATCCATGTCTTCGATTCTCCTGCCATGTGATGCGGTTCGCCCGGTGTGCGGGGGCCGGTCCCCGGGCCTACCGTGGCACGCATGGGCAATGCGGTGGAGTTGGAGGTGGCAGGCAGGACGGTACGGCTGTCCAGCCCGGACAAGGTCTTCTTCCCGGAACGCGGCTTCACCAAGCTCGACCTCGCGCAGTACTACATGGCCGTGGGTCCGGGCATCCTGCGGGCCCTGCGCAACCGGCCCACCACACTCGAGCGCTACCCGGACGGCGTGTCGGGCGAGTCCTTCTTCCAGAAGAGGGCGCCCAAGAACATGCCCGACTGGATCCCCACCGCCCACATCACCTTTCCCAGCGGCCGCTCGGCCGACGAGATGTGCCCCACCGAGGCGGCCGCCGTCGTCTGGGCCGCGCAGTACGGGACGCTGACCTTCCACCCGTGGCCGGTGCGCCGCGGCGACGTCGACCACCCCGACGAACTGCGCATCGACCTCGACCCGCAGCCCGGCACCGACTTCACGGACGCGGTGCGGGCCGCCCACGAACTGCGTGCCGTCCTGGACGAGTTCGGCGGGCTGCGGGGCTGGCCCAAGACCTCCGGCGGCCGGGGGCTGCATGTGTTCGTGCCCATCGAACCGCGCTGGACCTTCGCCCAGGTGCGCCGCGCAGCCATCGCCGTCGGGCGCGAGCTCGAACGGCGGATGCCGGAGCGCGTGACCATCGCCTGGTGGAAGGAGGAGCGGGGCGAGAGGATCTTCGTCGACTACAACCAGACCGCCCGCGACCGCACCATCGCCTCGGCCTACTCCGTACGACCGAGACCCGGCGCCCCGGTGTCCGCGCCGCTGCGCTGGGAGGAGGTCGACGACGTGGCGCCCCGCGACTTCGACCTGGAGACCATGCCCCGGCGGTTCGCCGAACTCGGTGACGTCCACGCCGACATGGACGACCACGCCTACTCCCTCGAGGCGCTCCTGGAACTCGCCCGCCGTGACGAGCACGACCACGGCCTGGGCGACCTGCCCTATCCGCCCGAGTATCCGAAGATGCCGGGCGAGCCCAAACGGGTGCAGCCGAGCCGCGCGCGGCGGGAGGGAAAGCCGGCGAGCACCGAGGGCAAGGGCGGAAGACCGGGGAAGCAGCCCGGGAAGTCCGACGCGCCGGCCGGCCCGGGCGGGACCGACGGACCGGGGGACGAGGCGCCTCCCGAGGGCTCCGCCTCCCCCTGAGCGGCGGACGGCTCCGCAACGGGACTCGCCACGACTCGGCCAGAGGTATGACCGAAATACTACGAATTTGGCCAGTCGTGAGCATAAAATCACGCTGTGCCGCTACTGTCGCTTTTTCTTTCCGGCGGCCTGTCTCCGTGAATTCCCGTACAGGATGGGGGAACCCGCCATGGACAGACGCAGCTTCCACCGCAGTATGCTGCTGGGCGGTACGGCCGTCGCGACATCGATGACACTGGGGCCGGAGTCCGTCGGTGTCGACAAGCGTCTGCGAACCGCGCCCGCAGGCGGCCAGGTCAGACGCATCACGATGTACGCCGAGAAGCTGAGAGACGGGCGGATGGGCTACGGCTTCGCCCGGGGCAAGGCGACCGTCCCCGGCCCGTTGATCGAGATCAACGAAGGCGACACGCTGCACATCGAGTTCGTGAACACCATGGACGTCGCCGCCAGTCTCCATGTGCACGGACTCGACTACGCGATCACCGACGACGGCACGAAGACGTCCCGGAGCAGTGTGGCGCCGGGCGGCAGACGCGTCTACACCTGGCGCACGCACACCCCCGGACGCCGCGAGGACGGGACCTGGCGTGAGGGCAGCGCGGGCTACTGGCACTACCACGACCATGTCGTGGGCACCGAACACGGCACGGGCGGCATCCACAAGGGCCTGTACGGGCCGGTGATCGTGCGCCGCGTGGGCGATCTGCTCCCCGACAAGACCTTCACGATCGTCTTCAACGAGACGATGATCAACCAGCAGAAGCACGAGGGCCCCGACCTGCCGGCGATCGTCGGGGAGAGGGTCGAGTTCGTGATGATCACGCACGGCGACCTGTACCACACGTTCCATCTGCACGGTCATCGCTGGGCCCACAACCGTACGGGGCTGCTCACCGGGCCCGACGACCCGAGCCAGATCATCGACAACAGGATCGTGGGTCCCGGGGACTCCTTCGGCTTCCAGGTGCTCGCGGGCGAGCACGTCGGACCCGGAGCCTGGATGTACCACTGCCATGTGCAACACCACGCCGACCACGGGATGGTGGGTCTCTTCATCGTGAAGAGGGCGGACGGGACGATTCCCACGTACGTGGCGCACGAGCACTAGCGTCTGTCGTTCGGACCGGGTCGGGCCGCGGGCATGTCCGGCGGCGCTCCCCGTCGGCCCGGTCCAGGGCGGGCGAGTCAGGGAGCGAGGCGGCGGCAAGGGTGCGGTTTCCGCTCCGCCGTGCGCCCCGCCACGGCAGGCAGGCGCTCGAGAAGGCCCGTTGTGTCGGCGAATCCTCACCGGTCCCGAGTCCGGGCATCCTCAGGTCCGTCCGGCCCGATCGTGTGACGCCTCCGAGCCGTGCCGGACGCGATGAGTTTCGAGGAGAAGCCGGGTCTACGAGGCGAGGGGGGAGGCCCGACGAGAGGATCGACCATGGACGCATCGAGGACCCCGCGGCGCACCGGCCCTGCGGTGCGCCGGGCGCCGGCGGACACGGAACGGCAGACCGCCGGGGCGAAGGTGCTGTGGCATTTCACCATGTCGCTGGACGGGTTCGTGGCGGGGCCGAATCACTCGATGGACTGGATGACGGGCTTCTCCGTCCGGCCCGGTCTCGTCGAGGAGTACACCGGGACGACCGGCGCCGTCCTCGGCGGCCGGAACGGCTGGGACGCCCGCCCCGACGCCGCCGCCGTCTACGGCGGCGCGTGGCAGGGGCCGCTCTTCGTCCTGACGCACCATCCCGAGGACGCGCGGCCCGCCGACGGTGTGACGTTCCTGAACTGCGATGTGGCGGAGGCGGTCCGGATCGGGCTGGAGGCCGCCGGCGGGAAGAACCTCGAGGTCTTCTCGCCCACGATCGGCCGTCAGCTTCTCGAGCGCGGGCTGATCGACGAGGTCGACCTGCACATCGTGCCGGTACTGCTCGGCGAGGGGATCCGGCTGTTCGACAACCCCGGCGGCGTCCCGGTCCGGCTCGAACTGCTCAACGGCGAGGACCGCACCGCGGCGGTGAACCTGCGCTACCACCCGGTGTCGATCGGCTGAAGTCGTCTGCTCCGCGGGCGCTGCCGCCCCCGTCACCCACCGGCGTGCGACGGCGGAGGCGTGATCGGATGCCCGTGCGGGAAAGCGCTCTCAGCGCCATGGGCCTTGCGGGCTATCCTGATCGGCAGCCGCCGAGGAGGAGTCCCGCAGTGACCGAGACCGCGCCCCGCCCCACGCTCGAGGCCGTGGCCGCGCGGGCCGGTGTCTCGCGGGCCACCGTGTCCCGGGTCGTGAACGGTGGTGAGGGGGTGCGCGAGCCGCTCGTCGAGCGGGTGCTCCGCGCCGTCGAGGAACTCGGTTATGTGCCGAACCAGGCGGCCCGCAGCCTGGTGACCAAACGGCACGACGCGGTCGCCGTGGTGATCGCCGAACCGGAGACCCGGGTCTTCGCGGACCCGTTCTTCGCCCTGCAGCTGCGCGGGATCAGCAAGGAACTGACCGCGCACGACTCCCAGTTGGTGCTGCTGCTCACGGAGGGCCGCGCCGACCACGCAAGGGTCGGCCGCTATCTCGCGGGCGGTCATGTCGACGGCGCCCTTGTCTTCTCGCTGCACCTGGACGACCCCCTGCCGGAGCTGGTGCAGCGCGCCGGGGTGCCGACGGTGTTCGGCGGGCGGCCCGACTGGGGCGAGGGCAACCGCAGTGTGTACGTGGACAGCGACAACCGGGGCGGGGCCCGCGAGGCCGTGCGGCATCTCGTGGGACTCGGCCGCCGCCGAGTCGGGCACATCACGGGAGCTCTGGACCAGACCTCCGCCGTGGACCGGCTCGACGGCTTCCGGGACGTCATGGTCGACGCCGATCCGCGTCTGATCGCCGAAGGGGACTTCACCCCGGCCGGCGGCGAACGCGCCATGCGGCTGCTGCTGGAGCGCTGCCCGGATCTCGACGCCGTCTTCGCCGCCAACGACCTGGCCGCCTCCGGCGCCCTGCGCGTACTGCGTGCGCAGGGACGCCGGGTGCCCGAGGACGTCGCCGTCGTCGGCTTCGACGACATGCTTCCGGTCGCCGAGCAGACTGACCCGCCCCTGACGTCGATCCGTCAGGACATCGAGGAAATGGGCCGGTTGATGGCCCGGCTGCTGTTGCGCGCCCTCGACCGTCGGGGTACGTCCCTGGACGACGGGCCGGGTGCGGACGACGGGCCGTCCGGAGTCGTGCTGCCGACGACGCTGGTGCGGCGGGCGTCCGCCTGAACCACCGGTCGGTGTGTCGGTCAGGAGCCGACGGTCACCGTGAAGCGCCGGGGGTTCCCGTCGTTCGCGGCGCCCGACACGTCCGGCTGACCGTCCGGGCGGACGTCGTCGTAGGGGAACGCGTAGCCGATCGGTGAGTTGGCGTGCACCACCCGCGCCCAGTGGTTGGTCACCCCGCCCTGGTAGTAGTCGGCGCTGTCGGCACCGTTCGGCTGGTCGGGGTGGGTGAGCATCAGTGAGCGGTTGAAACCCGCGGCCAGTCGGGCGAGGAGGCCCTTCTTGTCGTCGGGGTCCCCCGGGTTGTTGGCGAACGGGCCGTGGTTGCAGGTGAAGACGTCCTTCGAGCTGGGCTTGGCGAAGGTGTGCCCCCCGGTGAAGGTGAGCGTGTCACCGCTGACCCTGCCGGTGAACACACCGCGTCCGCCCTGCAGGTCGATCCTGAGGTCGGCCGCACGGTACTTCTGCCAGACCTCGTCGATGTAGGAGCTCCACAGGTCGCGGAACGGCATCCTGTCGGGCTGGTCGAAGTAGGGCGCCATGAGGTTCTGCGGCGAGATGACGCGCAGGACCTCTCCGCCGGTGCCACGGACCACGAGCCGGTCCCACGGCTGTCCGTCCCGCGCTGCCTGCGCCGTGAGGTCCGCGGCGATCCCGCCCACCGCGCCGTCGGGCAGGGGAGCGACGGTGTGCGTGGCGTCGCCTTCCAGGGTGAGTCCGATCGGGAGCGCGGTCACCAGGTCGACATAGCTGATGTTCGCGTACAGCTGGGCGGAGTTGAAGGTGAACTCGCAGAACGACCAGGTCTTGCCGTAGTTGGCGTCGGCGGGTGTCGCGAAGGCCGGCTCGACCAGGGCGGGGCCCGGATTGAGGAAGAAGGCGAGGGTGTCGTCGCGCACGAAGTAGATCCGGGCGCCGTACATCTGAGGAAGTGTCAGTACCGTGGCCGGGGAACCCGCCGGTCCGAGCGGGATGGAGCAGTCGACGGGCAGCGGGGTCTGCGGGGCGGACGGGGAGGTCGGCCGGTAGACGCTGCCGTCGGCGCGCAGCAGCATCCAGGCGCCGGTCGACTGCTCGTGCCCGGTGACGTACGCCCGCACCGTGCCCGGTAACGAGGCGTTGCACAGGGCGAGTTGGCAGGTCGCGGGGGCCGCTTGGGCGATGCCGGAGGCGAGTGCGCCGATGCCTGTCGAGGCGGCGGCGGCTCCGGTCAGAAACACACGACGCGAAATCACGAGGCGTCTCCTGGGGTGTGGGGGGAGTGCAAAGGGCGGCCGTGGGGGGCGTGTCCCTGCGGTGCTCCACTGTTCCCAGGGGCGGTTGAGGCGTCAAGAGTTATGACTGAGAGCGCTCTCGAAAATTGTCCGCCTTCAAGAACCGACGGTTGCGGGCCGCCGGCTGCGGGCGGCAGGACGGCGTCGAATGCCGAACGGGCAGAGGTGCGCGAGGCGGGGCCCCCGACCGCGCACCTGGACGACGACCCGGACTTCGTCAGCCCTGGCCGGGCTCCTGCGGCGCGCTCGTGATGACCGCGAACCGAGCTCCGTACGGATCGGCGAGTCGCGCGATGCGGCCCACTCCCCGCACATCCGTCGGGGGCATCAGGACGGTGCCGCCGCGTTCCTGAGTCGCGCGTGCGACGGCGTCGGTGTCGGTGGCCTCGAAGTACGGCAGCAGATATGCCCCCGACTCCGGATCCACGGGATCGTCGGCCTGCGGCACCAGTCCGCCGAACCCCGTCTCCGGGCTGCCACCGTCCGGGTTGATGCAGGTGTACGTACCGCCGGGGAAGGACACGCCCTCGGTCTCCCAGCCCAGCACCTTGCGGTAGAACGCGGCGGCGCGGGCGATGTCCGGTGTGAACAGCTCGATCCAGCACAGTGAGCCCGGCTCCCCGGCCACGTCGACCCCCTGGGTCCGCCCCGGCTGCCAGACGCCGAAGGGCACACCGGCGGTGTCGGCGAGGATGGCCATGCGGCCCTCGCCCAACACGTCCATGGGCCGGAGCAGCACGGTGCCGCCCGCCTGCTCGGCGGCCTTGGCGGTGGCCTCGGCGTCGGTGCTCCGGAAGTAGACGGTCCAGGACGGCGCGCCCTGTTCGGAGGTGGTCTGCATACCGCCGGCGACGGTCCTTCCGGTGAGTTGGAAGAAGCCGTAGCCCCCGGAGTCGGGTCCCGCCGACCGGAACTGCCAGCCGAAGAGATCACGGTAGAAGGAGATGGCCCCATCGATGTCGGAGGTGCCGACATCCAGCCAGTTCGGGGCGCCGTTGACAAAACGGGTCGTGAGCATGACTGCATCCTTCGAGGTTCCCGTTGCCTGCACTGCCGAGTCTTGCACTGCGCACCGGCGTGCGCCGCCGGGACGGCGCGAAAGTCCACGTACACGGGGGGCCGACGCACGCCGTGAGTCCGGCGAAGTTTCTCCGCGCGCCGCCGTGCGCGGGCCGGCCGGCCCGGGACATCATCGGGTGCTGCGGGAACGCCGGACGGGCCGTTGATCACGCGTTGATCGAACGTTTGTCGCCGAGCGACACGATTTCGCCATGCACATCGAAGCGATCACCGCGTCCGACATCGCCTGGCAGGAGCAGGCGCTGTGCGCGCAGACGGGGGCAGACTTCTTCTTCCCCGAGCCCGGCAGCTCGGTGCGGGAGGCGAAGCGCATCTGCGCGCTGTGCGACAGCCGCTCCGCGTGCCTGGAGTACGCGCTCGCGAACGACGAACGGTTCGGTGTCTGGGGCGGGCTGTCCGAGAAGGAGCGGATGCGTCTGCGGCGGTCGGAGGAGAACGGATGAGATCCACCGGTCCGGCGACGGGTACGGGGGTGCCGTCGAGGGTCGGTGAGCGCGGCGGCGAGGCCCGCGTGGGCCTCGCGGCCGGACCCGGCGGGCGTCCCTGAAGACCGCCGGGTACGAAGCCGGGTCGTGGCCCGAGCCGTCCGTCCGGATGCGCGGCGGGGCGCGCGGGACGATCCTGGAGTTATGTCCGGAAGGGCCCCTGTCATCGTTCATCCGCCGTCCGGCACCGGCGGCCGTCGGGTGACCACGCGCGGGGAGAGCCTGGGGATGGCCTTCTCCGACGAGGATCTGATCGAGTTCCTCGGCCGCGCCGGGCTGCCCGATGCCGAGGACGTGCTCGACGATCCGTCGTGGGTCAAGTGGCGCGGCGCGGACGCACACCACTACGAGGCGGCGTAGCGGCCGACCGCGACGAGGCGGCCGCAGGAGACGCGCACCGTCGGGGCGCGCCGTGGTGACGGTGTGCGCCGGCCGACCCGCGTGCGCAGGAGCGTGTCCGGGCATGCGCCGCCCCCGCGTCGGCGCGGATCGGGCCGATCGGAGACCTCTGCGCTCAGTCGGTGCTGACGGGGGCCAGTACGGCGAGCGTCTCGTTGGCCTGGCGCAGCGCGAGCTCCAGGGTGAGAGGCGGATGCAGGGTGCCGCTTCCGTCGGGCGGCACGATCCACTCCACCGAGCCCGCCGACCGGTACGGCGGGGGCGCCGCGACCCATGAACCCTTGCTCGCGTGGCGGACGTCGGCCCCGGTCCAGTGGCCGGCGGGGTCCGGCGGCACGAAGAAGCCCACCCGGTGCGCCGCCGAGTCCACCAGGGTCGGTCCGGGGGTCTGCAGCGGGTCGTACCACAGGATGTCCAGTGCGAGCAGACCCAGTTGCCGGGGGACGCTCACCACGTCCCAGTGGCGCCCGGCCTCCAGGAGCACGGTGCCCGCACCGCGTTCCCACTCCCGCTTGCACGCCTGCGGGTCCGGCGCGGCGGCGGCCAGCCACTCCACGCCCTGCATCCACATCGCATTCCTCATGACCCGCTCCAGGGGCGCCACCCGGCGACCAGGCGTCCGACAGGGACCGCGCCGGTCGCGGGTCCGGGAGGGGACGCGCAACCGGCATATTCATGCTGATAGATAATTCCACCCCGAGGAAAGGGTGGCGCGGCCTGGCGATTAGTGCTGAAACGTTCTGCCTCTGCATTGACGTTCCTGCCGTCGGCCACCGACCGTGCCGGGGCCGACGGCATGTGCGCGGCGCTGCGCCGCGCACGGGGTCACGCCCGGTCCCGCCCCGCCATCCGCGCCTTGCGGGCCGCGAGCTTCTCGTCGAACTTCGCCGCCTCGGCGTCCAGTCCACCCATGAACATGCCCAGTTCCTCCTGGGCGCGGCACCCCTCGGGGCCGAGGCCGTCGATCTCCATGACCTTCAGGAAGCGCAGTACGGGCTGGAGCACGTCGTTGTGGTGGATGCGCAGGTTGTAGACCTCGCCGATCGCCATCTGCGCGGCGGCGCGCTCGAAGCCGGGAATGCCGTGGCCCGGCATCCGGAAGTTCACGACGACGTCCCGGACCGCCTCCATGGTCATGTCGGGGGCGATCTCGAACGCCGCCTTGAGGAGATTCCGGTAGAAGACCATGTGGAGGTTCTCGTCGGTCGCGATACGGGCCAGCATCCGGTCGCAGACCGGGTCGCCGGACTGGTGGCCGGTGTTGCGGTGCGAGATGCGGGTCGCCAGCTCCTGGAAGGCGACGTACGCGACGGAGTGCAGCATCGAGTGCCGGTTGTCCGACTCGAAGCCCTCGCTCATGTGCGACATGCGGAACTGTTCCAGCTTGTCGGGGTCGACCGCGCGGGACGCGAGCAGGTAGTCGCGCATGACGATGCCGTGCCGCCCCTCCTCGGCGGTCCAGCGGTGCACCCAGGTGCCCCAGGCGCCGTCGCGGCCGAAGATCGTGGCGATCTCGTGGTGGTAGCTGGGGAGGTTGTCCTCCGTCAGAAGGTTCACCACCAGGGCGATCCGGCCGATTTCGGTCACCTTGGACTGGTCCTTCTCCCAGGCCACGCCGTCCTCGAAGAAGCCGGGGAAGTTGCGGCCGTCGGTCCAGGGCACGTACTCGTGCGGCATCCAGTCCTTGGTCGCCTTCAGATGGCGGTTCAGTTCCCTTTCGACCACTTCCTCCAGTGCGTACAGCAGCCGGGCGTCGGTCCAGACGGAGGCGCTGCCGAGGCGGGAAGAAGTGATCGTCACAGGAACTCCAGGGGGACACTGAGATAAACCGGCGTACCGTGCCGGAACCTACGGGATCGTAGGCTACGAAGCCGTAGGTTACGAACCCGTAGGTTAAGCGCGCTGTAAGGCCAGTTGCTCCACCGGTGCCCGTGCGGGTCTCCGCAACCGGTTCCGGCCCCGTTTTCGGGGATGCCGAACTACCGTGCGACGTAAGCCTCACGGGTGTGACGGACGCGGAGTCAGCAGGTCAGACGTACAGCTCCCGCATGCGCACCGAGAGGCATGTCACACAGCCCTCGAGCTTCTCGAACTCGCTGATGTCCACGACCACCGGCTCGTGGCCGAGGTCGGCGAGCAGTTCCGCCGTCTTGGGGGCGCTGGCCGCCATCAGCAGTCTGCCCCCGCCGAGGACCACGACGTGCGAACCGGACTCCTCCGGGACCGGCAGGAAACGCGGGAAGAGCGCGGGTTTGTCCACCAGCGGCACATGGCCGATGACGGTGCCGTCCGGCAGCGCGGTGACCGCCGACTTCAGATGCAGCACCCGAGTGACCGGTACCGAGACGACCCGGGCGCCCAGCGGTTCGAACACGGCGCGCACCTGCTGGACGGCTGCCGCGTTGGTGCGTTCGCTGCGGCCGACGTAGAGGGTGTCGTCGATCTTCAGCACGTCACCGCCGTCGAGAGTGCCCGGCTCCCAGATCCAGTTCACCGAGCAGCCGAGGCGGGCCACGGCCTCCTCGACCCCGTCGGTCTCGTCGCGTCGTGACTCCGCCCCGGGCCGGGCGATCAGGGCGACGTTCCTGTACATCACGACCGTGTCCTCGACGAACACCGAGTCGGGGCAGTCGTCGGCGGGATCCACCTCGATCGTCTCCCAGCCGTGCGTACGCAGCGCCTCGCCGTACGCCTCCCACTGCTCGAGCGCGAGATCGGGGTCGACCTTCTCCCGCTCGATGTGGGTCACCAGTCCATCGGCGAGGCGTGGGCTGGGTCGGCGGATCAGGGCCTTCTTGCTGGGCACGTGGGACTCCGTCTCGGCTGAAGGTTTCGCCCGCCATCATGCAGGCCCGGAACCCGGGGACAAAGCCCCGGGTTCCGGCAGTCGCCTGCCCGACACACGGTCCGCCAATCGTGTTCACGGGCGAGGGTCGGGATCTCCGAGCGCCTCGGGAGAGGTCTCCTTGAGCTCTCCGTCGAGCAGCACCATGCGGGTGATGCCGATCGACTCCAGGAACGGGATGTCGTGGCCCGCCACGATCAGCGCTCCCTCGTACGACTCCAGGGCCGTGGTGAGCTGCCGCACGCTCGCCATGTCGAGGTTGTTCGTCGGTTCGTCGAGGATCAGCAGTTGCGGCGCGGGCTCGGCGAGCATCAGTGCGGCCAGAGCGGCGCGGAAGCGCTCGCCGCCCGAGAGCGTCCCCGCCGGCTGGTCGGCCCGTGCGCCACGGAACAGGAAGCGGGCCAGCCGGGCCCGGATCCGGTTGTTGGTGGCCCCCGGGGCGAACCGCGCCACGTTCTGCGCCACCGTCAGCGTGTCGTCGAGGACGTCCAGCCGTTGCGGCAGCAGACGCATCGGGACGTGCGCGGCGGCCTCGCCCGAAAGCGGTTCCAGCTCGCCCGCGATCGTGCGCAGCAGGGTGGTCTTGCCCGCCCCGTTGCGCCCCACCAGACCGATCCGCTCGGGACCTCGCAGCTCGAAGGTGCCCTTCACACGCGCTCCGTAGGTCAGCTCCAGATCCCTGAGCGTCAGCACGGACCGCCCCAAAGGCACCGCCGTGTACGGCAGATCGATGCGGATCTCGTCGTCGTCCCGTACCGCCTCGACGGCCTCGTCGAGACGTTCCCTGGCGTCGGCGAGCCGCTCCTCGTGCATGATGCGGTGCTTGCCGGCGGATTCCTGCGCCGCCCGCTTGCGCGCCCCCATGACGATCTTCGGTTCACGCTTCTGGTCCCACATCTTCTGGCCGTACTTCTTGCGGCGGGCCAGCTTGACCTGGGCGTCGACCAGTTCGCGCTTCTGCTTGCGGAAGTCGGCCTCGGCCGCGCGCACCGTGCGCTCCGCCGCCTCCTGCTCCACGGCCAGCACCTGTTCGTACGCCGAGAAGTTGCCGCCGAACCAGGTGACCTCCCCGGAGCGCAGATCCGCGATCTGGTCGACCCGGTCGAGAAGCTCCCGGTCGTGACTGACCACGACCATGACCCCCGACCACGCCTCGACCGCCGCGTACAGACGCCGGCGCGCGTACAGATCGAGGTTGTTGGTGGGCTCGTCCAGCAGCAGCACGTCGGGCCGGCGCAACAGCAGAGCTGCCAGCCGCAACAGGACGGACTCGCCCCCGGAGACCTCGCCGATGGTGCGGTCGAGACCGATGTGGCCGAGGCCGAGTTCGCCGAGCGTCGCCTCGGCGCGCTCCTCCACGTCCCAGTCGTCGCCGATGGCGGTGAAGTGCTCCTCGGACACGTCGCCCGCCTCCACGGCGTGCAGTGCCCGGCGGGTCGCGGCGATGCCGAGCGCCTCGTCGACCCTCAGGGAGGTGTCGAGCGTGACGTTCTGCGGGAGAAGGCCGACGTCACCGGTGACGCGCACCGCTCCCGCGGACGGCACGAGTTCGCCGGCGATCAGTTTCAGCAGGGTGGACTTGCCCGATCCGTTGACGCCGACGAGTCCCGTCCTGCCGCCGTTGAACGCGATCTGGAGGTCGTCGAAGACGGATGTCCCGTCGGGCCAGGAGAAGGACAGGGACGTGCAGGTGAGTGAGGGGGTCTGTGACATACGGGCCTCGCGGTTGCTGGGAGTGGACATGGGCAACGCGTGTGAGACACCGCAAAGGGGCGACGGTCCGGGAACGGGAAACGGCCCCGTACCGGAGGACGGACGGCTCGAACGCCGAGGTCGCACACGACGCACACAGGCGCGGACAGCGCTGTGTGACGCGGTGTCTCATGACCTCAGACGAGCAACGTCCTTCTCCTATCGACGGCAACAGGACCGCTGAACACCGTAGGAACGGGTACGAGGAGTGTCAACGGATTAAAACCCGCATCACGACCTCCGTCCGGCCACGCGGCCACCGCGTGCGCGGGCCGGACGACTCCCCCCCGAACCGTGCGCCAGGAGGCCTCGTGTCCCACGGCTCCACCTCGCTGCCCGCCCGGCTGTATCTGCTGGCCTGGGACACCTCCGGGCCCTGCCTCACCGGTGCGGCCGGTATCGGATACCTCGTCCGGGCAGGCGCCCTCACCGAACTGGCGCAGCGGGGTCTGCTGGTCGACGTGGAGGGCGTCGCCACCCCCGCCGACCTCGACGCCGAGACGGGCGACCCCGTCCTCGACGGGCTCCTCGAACTCGTCGAGGAGTCGATGCCCCGTCCCTGGGGCACCTGGGTGACCCTGCACACCGGGATCACCCTGGACGCCGTGCGCGCGGGGCTCGTCACGCAAGGCCTGCTGCGCGCCGGGAAGAAGAGGGCGCTCGGGCTGCTGCCTCCCGCGGACCACGAACTGCGGGACGTGCGGGCCGTGGAGGCGCTGCAGCAGGAGGCGCGCCGGGTGCTCGCGGGCGGGGCACCCGTCACGGAGGTCTCCGACCGTGACGCCGCCCTCGTGTCGCTGGCCGCCGCGGCCGGACTGCGCACGGTGGCGACCGAGGCGGAGCGGGAACGCCACGGGGAGCGCATCGAGGCGCTGGCCGACCATGCCGGTGGCGCCTCGCCCGCGCTGCACAGGGTCGTCCACGAGGTGCGCTCGGCCCTGGTCGCGGTGGCGACGGCGGGTGCGGCGGGCTGATCCCCGTCGCTGCGGCACGTACCTGTCGGAAACCTGCCGGACTCCGACCCGTGGTCCTGGTTGGCTCCTCCCCATGACCTCCGAGACTCTTCCCGGCGAGCAGGCCCTCGCCTTCCGTGCCCTCCATGTGCCCGGCCGTCCGCTCGTCCTGCCCAACGCCTGGGACACGGCCAGCGCGCGGCTCGTCGAGGAGGCCGGCGCGGCGGCCGTCGCCACCACCAGCGCCGCTGTCGCCTGGGGGCTCGGCGCCGCCGACGGCGACCGGCTGACCCGGGCCGACGCCCTCGCCGCCGTCGCCCGCATCGCGGACACGGTGGCCGTGCCCGTCACCGCGGACATCGAGACCGGGTACGCGGACGACCCCGCGGGCGTCGGGGACACCATCAGGGAGGTGCTCGCGGCGGGCGCCGTCGGTGTGAACATCGAGGACGGCCTGTACGGCCCGGGTGCGCCGCTCCGCCCGGTGGACGAGCAGGCCGAACGTATCGCCGCGGCGCGTGCGGCCGCCGACGCCGCGGGGGTACCGCTGTTCGTCAACGCCCGCGTCGACACGTATCTGCGCGGTGCCGGGGGACTGGGCGACACCCTCGAGCGAGCGGCCGCCTTCCTCGCGGCCGGGGCGGACGGCGTCTTCGTGCCGGGGACCTTCGACCCCGTGACCGTGAAGGCGCTCGCCGAGGGCATCGAGGGTCCGCTGAACGTGCTGGTCGGCCTCGGCGCGCCCTCCGTCGCCGAACTGGCGGCCCTCGGTGTCGCCCGGATCAGCGCCGGATCGGGCCTCGCCGAGGCGGTCCACGGTCTGGTCCTGCGCGCCGCACGGGAGCTGCTCGACGCGGGGACGTACGGGAGCCTCGCGGGCGGAGCCGACTACGCGAGCCTCAACGGGCTGCTGGGCGGCGTTCGTTAGTCCTCCGGGGCGCTGTGAGGCGATGCGCGCCCTGCCTCACGGGGTACGGCCGCCCGACGGCCGGACCCCCGCGGGCGGTTTCGGTCAGGCGTCCCGCATCAGTTCCGCCAGGTCGTGGTCCAGGTCCATCTGCAGATGCTCCAGGCCCGTCGGCACCAGTTCCGCGGTCCGCTGCAGGAACAGCCGGACATCGGCCGAGTGGATGTGCACCACGGCGGTGCCCTCCGGGGCGTGGAACTCCACCACGGTGCGGTCGTAGCCGTACGGCCGCACCCGGACGTCTCCGTGGCCCTCGGATCCCTGCAGACCCGCGCGCAGGAGTTCACGGGCGAAGGTCCAGCAGACCTCCACACCCTCCAGGGTGGCCGGGGCGGGGAAGGTCATGCGGACGGCGAAGGGGTCGCGCCGGTCGTAGTGGAGCGTGGCTGGAATGCTCTGCATGCGCGGCGCAGCGGCGACGAGCCGGGCCTCCACTGGCTGCTCGATCAGGGTGGACAACGCCTTGCTCCCTCGTGACGGCTGAACGGACTTCGGGCGGATGTGACACGGCACTTGAAGAGACGATGGAAGCGGCGATTCCGTGCACATGAACGGCGAGTGACCTCTGTCACCGAGTCCATGCCAGTGAGGTGATCCACAGGAGCTCGATGGCTTCGGCCCGTGGTTCGCGGGTCACTCGGGAGGACTCCGTGCGCGCCGGTACGGTTCCCGGGTACGGCCATCTGGACGGGGCCGTGGCGGTGGGCTAGCTTCGCGCGCCATGACGGGCATGGGGAACACGAAGCGTTCGGGCCGGATGATGGCCGTGGGACTGTGTGCCGCCGCGCTGGCCGCGCTGTCGGTCGCACCGGCGCACGCGCACGGGGCGTCGCGGCACGCGCCGCACTGGGAGCTCAAGGACAGCGGCACCGCGGCGCGTTTTCGCGGGCTGGCCGCGGTCGATCGGGACACCGCGTGGCTCGCCGGGTCCGGAGGCACCGTGCTGCGCACCACCGACGGCGGCGCGCACTGGCGCAACGTCTCCCCGCCGGGCGCCGGGGACCTGGAGTTCCGCGACGTCCAGGCGTTCGACGCGCGACGCGCGGTGGTCCTCGCCATCGGCGAGGGCGAGGCCTCCCGGGTCCTGCGCACCGAGGACGGGGGCGCGACCTGGACCGAGACCTTCCACAACACCGACACCAAGGCCTTCTACGACTGCCTCGCCTTCTTCGACCGGCGTCACGGCCTGGCCATGAGCGATCCCGTCGACGGAAGGTTCCGCATCCTGTCCACCAGCGACGGCGGCCGTTCCTGGAAGGTCCTGCCGAGCGCCGGGATGCCCGATGCCCAGGAGGGGGAGGCCGGGTTCGCGGCCGGCGGCCAGTGCCTGGTCACCTCGGGGCCGCGCGACGTGTGGATCGCCACCGGCGGCGGCGCACATGCGCGCGTACTGCACTCCGCCGACCGTGGGCTGACCTGGAAGGCCGCCGGTACACCCGTCCCTGCGGGCGATCCCGCCCGCGGCGTGTTCGCACTCGCCTTCCGCGACCGCACCCACGGCATCGCGGTCGGCGGTGACTACCGCGCGGACCAGGCCTCGCCGATGGCGGCGGCGGTGAGCGGGGACGGCGGCCGTACCTGGACGCCGGCGGCCCAGCCGCCGCCCGCCTACCGTTCCGGCGTCACCTGGCTACCGCACAGCCGCAGCACGGCGCTCGCCGTGGGCCCGACCGGCACCGATCTCACCACGGACGGTGGGCGCACCTGGCGAACCGTCGATCCGGGCTCCTTCGACACCGTCGACTGCGCCCCCGATCTGGGCTGCTGGGCCTCCGGCGAGCAGGGTCGGGTGGCCCGGCTCGAGCCCTGACGCAGGCGGCGGCGGAACCCTGGCGACGCGTGATGGTGGAGTGGGGGGATGCGTACGCTCGACACCATCATGACGACCGTACGCATCCCCGAGGACTGGCCCACCACGGAAGCGGAAGCACGCGCCGTACAGGACGAGTTGCGCGACCGGGTGGTCCTCGACGAGCCGGGGCCGCCGCCCGGGACCGGCCGGGTGACGGGGGTCGACGTGGCCTACGACGACGAGCGCGGCGTGGTCGCGGCGGCGGCCGTGGTCCTGGACGCGGCCACGCTCGCCGTGGTCGCGCGGGCCACCGCGGTAGGCAGGGTCTCCTTCCCGTACGTCCCCGGACTGCTGGCGTTCCGTGAGATCCCCACGGTCCTGGCGGCCCTTGAGGCTCTGCACCTCGACCCCGGGTTGGTCGTCTGCGACGGCTACGGCCTCGCCCATCCACGCCGCTTCGGCCTGGCCAGCCACCTCGGTGTGCTCACCGGGCTGCCCACCATCGGCGTGGCCAAGAACCCGTTCACCTTCGCCTACGTGGAGCCGGCCGCCCCGCGCGGCAGCACGGCCCCTCTGCTCGCGGGTGCCGACGAGGTCGGCCGGGCGGTGCGCACCCAGGCAGGCGTCAAGCCGGTGTTCGTCTCCGTGGGACACCGGGTGAGCCTCGACACCGCCTGCGCCCACACCCTCGTGCTGGCGCCGAAGTACCGCGTCCCCGAATCGACCCGGCGTGCCGACGCCCTGTGCCGGGAGGCGCTGAAGGAGGCGGTCGCCCGGCCCGGCGCCCGGTCGCCCGAGTACGGGAACTGAGTATCCGTACGGATGCGGCCGGGTCGTCCCGGCGCGCAGGCTGGGCGCATGACGACACATCGCGCCCCCGAGAGCACGAACGAACCCGCCGCGCCCGTCGAGCGCGGCGTGCGGGTCGCGTTGCTCCTCGCCGCCTTCACCGGGCTCGCCTGGACGGCCGGGATGATCTACACCGTCCTCACCTGGCCTCTGTAGGCGCCAGGGCCTGTCGCTCGGATCACGCCGGCGTGGCGGGGCGTGGCACCCGCGTCCGCCACGACGGGTCCTGGCGGCGGTCCGCCGTCCGGAAGGTGATGCCCGCCGCGCGGAGCCGGCCGATCAGCGCTTCGCCCATCGCCTGGGCGGTCGTGACCTGGCCGGACGTGGGCGGCAGGTCGTCCAGGGCCAGAGACAGGGCCGACTCGGCGAACATCTTGGCCGTCTCGTCGTACCCCGGGTCGCCGCCCGCGACCTCCGTGAACACGCGCCGCCCGCCGCCCTCACCCACGAACCGCACCGAGAACCAGCTCCTCGCCCGCCGCTCGGTACTCGGGCCGTCCCCCGGGCGCAGCCGCCCGGACAGCCAACGCCGGGCGGGCGGCAGCTGGGCGGCCGCGAACAGGGCACCCGCGGTCCCGACGCCGCCCAGTGCATAGGGCAGGGTCTCGACGGCCGCGTAATGCCGGTAGCGGAAGTCGGGGCCGTACTGCTCGAGCGCCCGTGCCGACCGGCGCACCACCTGGGCGTCGATGGTGGGCAGCGGCAGCGCCCACGCCCCGACCTCCTTGGCGAAGCGCGGTGCGCCGAGCGGCGCCTGCGCCCGGCGGCCCAGCAGGCGCGGCTCGTGGCGTCCGCGGTCCCGGGCCGCGGCCAGCATCTGCGGCCCGCGCGCGAGCTGGCCGAGCGCGGAGGCGAAGGTGCCGCCCGAGAACATGGCCTGCGCCCGGACGTACCCGTCGACCGTCAACGGCACCCCTTCCGGGAGCTGCCGCACGGTGAAGTACGCCCCGAGGTCGTGCGGGACGGAGTCGAACCCGCAGGAGTGCACGATCCGGGCCCCGGTCTCCCGTGCGCGTGCGTCGTGCCGCACGTACATGAGGTCGACGAATTCCGCCTCGCCGGACAGGTCCAGATAGTCGGTGCCCGCATCGGCGCAGGCGGCCACGAGCTCCTCGCCGTACTCCAGATAGGGGCCGACGGCGGTGGCCAGCACCCGCGCGCCGCGGGCGAGAGCGCGCAGCGATTCCGGATCGGAGACATCCGCCTGGAGTACACCCGGGTCACTGCCGCCGGGCAGCCGTTCCCGCAGCCGCTCGAGCTTCTCGGCGCTGCGGCCCGCGATCGCCCAGCGCAGTCCCTCGGGGGCGTGCGCGGCGAGATACTCCGCGGTCAGCGCGCCGACGAAGCCCGTGGCTCCGAACAGCACGATGTCGTGCGCGCGATCCGTTTTCAGCCTGTTCATGACACCTCTCCGCCCGCGCCGTTGTCGGTGGCCGAGGCTAGCGTGAGCGGTGAGCGATCGGACGGGGAGGTGGGTGCGCGAGTGAGCCGGTGGTCCCTGTGACGCAATTGACTAAGCGCTTGCTCGTGTGGGTATTGCCCCTCCCGCCACCCGTTCATAACATCATCGATGTCACATCAGTTGTGTCACGTACCTGGGGGCCAGATGGCAGTGGCAGGGACGCCGGGGCACGGCCCCCTCGCCGGCGTGCGCGTCGTGGAGCTCGCGGGCATCGGGCCCGGCCCGTTCGCGGCCATGCTCCTGGCCGACCTCGGCGCCGACGTCGTCCGCGTGGACCGTCCGAACGGAACAGGGCTCGCGATCGATCCCGCGTACGACGTCACCAACCGGAACAAGCGGTCCGTGATCGTCGACCTGAAGACCGCGGACGGCGCGGCCACGGTGCTCGAGCTGGTGGAACGCGCGGACATCCTCATCGAGGGCTACCGGCCCGGCGTGGCCGAACGCCTCGGTGTCGGCCCCGGGACCTGCCACGCCCGCAACCCGCGCCTCGTCTACGGCCGTATGACCGGATGGGGCCAGGACGGGCCGCTCGCCCCGCGCGCCGGACACGACATCGCCTACATCGCCCTCACCGGCACCCTCGGCATGATCGGGGATCCCGACACGCCACCCGCAGTCCCCGCGAACCTCGTAGGCGACTACGCGGGCGGCTCCCTCTATCTGGTCGTCGGCCTGCTCGCCGCCCTCCACCACGCGCGTGCGACGGGCACCGGCCAGGTCGTGGACGCGGCCATCGTCGACGGCACGGCGCATCTGTCCTCCATGATCCACGGAATGCTCGCCGCCGGCGGCTGGCAGGACCGCCGCCGCGCCAACCTGCTGGACGGCGGCTGCCCGTTCTACGGCACCTACGAGACGGCCGACGGGCAGTACATGGCGGTCGGTGCCCTGGAGCAGCAGTTCTACGAGGAGTTCGTCGCCCTGCTCGGCATCGGGGACCGGGCTCCGGACCGCAAGGACGTCACCCGCTGGGATGAGTTGCGGGAGCAGGTCGCGGCCCGTTTCAAGACCCGCACCCGCGACGAGTGGACGGCGGTCTTCGAAGGCTCCGACGCCTGTGTGGCCCCCGTCCTTTCGCTGCGCGAGGCCCCCGGGCATCCCCATCTCGCCGCCCGCGGCACTTTCACCGACCACGGCGGAATCACCCAGCCGGCCCCCGCACCGCGCTTCTCCGCCACCCCCGCGTCGGTGCGCAGCGGACCCGCGCGGCCCGGGGCCGGCACCGCGGACGTGGCGCGCGAGTGGGACGTGCCCCGACTGCTCCGGGACGGCGGCTGATGGCGCCCACGACCCTCCTCGGCCGCACGGCGGCCCCTCGGCAGGCCGTCGACAAGGTCCGCCGGCTCGAAGGGACCGCCCGAACCGCTCTCGCCGTACCTGCCGACCTCCTCCGCGAGTCGGGGAGCGGTGTCCGGGCGCGTGTCGAGGGCCCCGCGCGCCACCGGGATCGAGATGCTGAACGTCGCGCCGCCGTGCCGGGATCCGGCCCGGCCGGCCGAAACCGCCGGGAACCGGCTGCGAGGAGGACGTGCACCCAATGAAGCGGCAGATCTACAGCGCGGAGCACGAGGCGTTCCGCGAGACCGTGCGCGTGTTCCTCGCCAAGGAGGTGCTGCCGCACTACGAGCGGTGGGAGAGGGACGGCGTGGTCTCCCGCGCCGTCTGGCGGGCGGCCGGGAAGCAGGGGCTGCTCGGACTCGCCGTACCGGAGGAGTACGGAGGCGGCGGCACCCCGGACTTCCGCTACAGCGCCGTCCTCGTGGAGGAGTTCACGCGCGCCGGCGCCTCCGGGCTCGCGATCGGACTGCACAACGACATCATCGGCCCGTATCTGACGGGCCTGGCCACCGAGGAGCAGAAGCGCCGCTGGCTGCCCGGCTTCTGCGACGGCTCGATCATCACGGCCATCGCCATGACCGAGCCAGGGGCCGGTTCCGACCTCCAGGGCATAAGGACCCGGGCCGAGGACAGGGGCGACCACTGGCTGCTCAACGGCTCCAAGACCTTCATCTCCAACGGGATCCTCGCCGACCTCGTGATCGTCGTGGCGAAGACGACTCCCGAGGGAGGGGCGCACGGGCTGTCGCTGCTCGTCGTCGAGCGTGGGGCGGAGGGCTTCGAGCGCGGCCGCAACCTCGACAAGATCGGCCAGAAGGCGCAGGACACGGCCGAGTTGTTCTTCCACGACGTGCGGGTGCCCAAGGACAACCTGCTCGGTGACCTGCACGGCGCCTTCGGGCACCTGATGACGAACCTGGCGCAGGAGCGGCTGAACATCGCCGTCGCCGGTATCGCCGCTGCCGAGCACCTGCTGGAGATCACCACCGAGTACGTGAAGGAACGCGAGGCCTTCGGGCGGCCGCTCGCCAGACTTCAGCACATCCGCTTCGAAGTGGCGGAGATGGCGACCGAGTGCGCCGTCACCCGCGCCTTCCTCGATCGCTGCATCGCCGACCACGCGGACGGCGGACTCGACGCCGTGCACGCCTCCATGGCCAAGTGGTGGGCGACCGAACTGCAGAAGCGGGTCGCGGACCGCTGCCTCCAGCTGCACGGCGGCTACGGCTACATGACGGAGCACCGTGTGGCCAGAGCCTTCACCGACGGCCGCATCCAGACCATCTACGGCGGGACCACCGAGATCATGAAGGAGATCATCGGACGTTCCCTGCTCGGCTGACCCTCCCCGAAAGGCTTACCAGTGAGCACCGAAGCGTATGTGTACGACGCGATCCGCACCCCGCGCGGTCGCGGCAAGGCCAACGGCGCCCTGCACGGCACCAAGCCCATCGACCTGGTGACCGGACTCATCCACGAGGTCCGGCGGCGGTTCCCCGACCTCGATCCGGCCGCCGTCGACGACATCGTGCTCGGTGTCGTGGGCCCGGTCGGCGACCAGGGCTCCGACATCGCCCGTATCGCAGCCATCGCCGCCGGACTGCCCGACTCCGTGGCCGGTGTCCAGGAGAACCGGTTCTGTGCCTCCGGTCTCGAGGCCGTCAACATGGCCGCCGCCAAGATCCGCTCGGGCTGGGAGGACCTGGTCCTGGCGGGCGGCGTGGAGTCGATGTCACGCGTGCCCATGGCCTCCGACGGCGGCGCCTGGTTCGCCGACCCGATGACCAACATGGCCACCAACTTCGTGCCGCAGGGCATCGGCGCCGACCTCATCGCCACCATCGAGGGCTTCTCCCGGCGGGACGTCGACGAGTACGCGGCCCTGTCCCAGGAGCGTGCCGCGGCCGCCTGGAAGGACGGCCGCTTCGAGAGGTCCGTGGTGCCGGTCACGGACCGCAGCGGCCTCGTCGTCCTCGACCACGACGAGCACATGCGGCCGGGTACGACGGCAGACTCCCTGGCCAAGCTGAAGCCGTCCTTCGCGGACATCGGCGAACTCGGCGGATTCGACGCCGTGGCGCTCCAGAAGTACCACTGGGTCGAGCAGATCGACCACGTCCACCACGCGGGCAACTCCTCGGGCATCGTGGACGGCGCGGCACTGGTCGCCATCGGTTCCAAGGAGGTCGGCGAGCGGTACGGGCTGCGGCCGCGGGCACGGATCGTCTCCGCCGCGGTGTCCGGCTCCGAGCCGACGATCATGCTGACCGGCCCCGCGCCCGCCACCCGCAAGGCGCTCGCCAAGGCGGGGCTGACGATCGACGACATCGACCTCGTCGAGATCAACGAGGCGTTCGCCGCGGTCGTGCTGCGCTTCGTCAAGGACATGGGGATCACGCTGGACAAGGTCAACGTCAACGGCGGTGCCATCGCCCTCGGCCACCCGCTCGGTGCGACCGGCGCCATGATCCTCGGCACGCTGGTGGACGAACTGGAGCGGCAGGACAAGCGGTACGGCCTCGCCACGCTCTGCGTGGGTGGCGGCATGGGCATCGCCACCGTCGTCGAACGCGTCTGACTTTCCCCAACGGATCCTACGGAGCACCCTGATGAGCACTGAGTCCACCACCATCCGCTGGGAGCAGGACGACAGCGGGATCGTCACCCTCGTCCTGGACGACCCCAACCAGTCCGCGAACACCATGAACCAGGCGTTCAGGGACTCGATCGCGGCGATCGCCGAGCGTGCCGAGGCCGAGAAGGACTCCATCCGCGGCATCATCTACACCTCCGCCAAGAAGACCTTCTTCGCGGGCGGCGACCTGAAGGACATGATGAAGGTCGGGCCGGCCGAGGCCCGGCAGGCGTTCGACACCGGTACCGCGATCAAGAGTTCCCTGCGACGCATCGAGACCCTCGGCAAGCCGGTCGTCGCGGCCATCAACGGCGCGGCCCTCGGCGGCGGTTACGAGATCGCCCTCGCCTCCCACCACCGCATCGCCCTGGACGCCCCCGGCTCCAAGATCGGCCTGCCCGAGGTCACCCTCGGTCTGCTGCCGGCCGGCGGCGGCGTCACCCGCACCGTACGCCTCATGGGCATCGCCGACGCCCTGCTGAAGGTGCTCCTCCAGGGCACCCAGTACGCGCCGCGGCGCGCCCTGGAGAACGGCCTGGTGCACGAGGTGGCCACCACCGTCGAGGAGATGCTCGAGAAGGCCCGCGCCTTCATCGACGCCCACCCCGAGTCCCGGCAGCCCTGGGACCAGCCGGGCTACAAGATCCCGGGCGGTACGCCGTCCAACCCGAAGTTCGCGGCCAACCTGCCCGCGTTCCCGGCCAATCTGAAGAAGCAGCTGAACGGCGCTCCCTACCCCGCCCCGCGCAATATCCTCGCGGCCGCGGTGGAGGGCTCCCAGGTCGACTTCGAGACCGCCCTGACCATCGAGGCGCGCTACTTCACCGAGCTGGTCACCGGGCAGACCGCGAAGAACATGATCCAGGCGTTCTTCTTCGACCTCCAGGCAGTCAACTCCGGCGCCAACCGGCCGAAGGGCGTCGAGCCCCGGCAGGTCCGCAAGGTCGCCGTGCTGGGCGCCGGGATGATGGGCGCGGGTATCGCCTACTCGTGCGCCCGCGCGGGTATCGAGGTCGTCCTGAAGGACGTGTCGCTGGAAGCGGCCGTCAAGGGCAAGGAGTACTCCGAGAAGCTGTGCGCCAAGGCGGTCGGCAGGGGGCGTACGACCCAGGAGAAGGCGAACGCCCTGCTCGCTCGTATCACGCCCACCGCCGAGGCGGCCGACCTCGCGGGTTGTGACACCGTCATCGAGGCGGTGTTCGAGGACTCGACGCTCAAGCACAAGGTGTTCCAGGAGATCGAGAACGTCGTCGAGCCGGACGCGCTGCTGTGCTCCAACACCTCGACGCTGCCGATCACCGCGCTGGCCGAGGGTGTGCAGCGGCAGTCCGACTTCATCGGGCTGCACTTCTTCTCGCCGGTCGACAAGATGCCGCTCGTCGAGATCATCAAGGGGGAGCGGACCGGCGAGGAGGCACTGGCCCGTGCCTTCGACCTGGTCCGCCGGATCAACAAGACGCCGATCGTCGTCAACGACTCGCGCGGCTTCTTCACCTCCCGGGTGATCGGGCACTTCATCAACGAGGGCGTCGCCATGGTCGGCGAGGGCATCGAGCCCGCGTCCGTCGAGCAGGCGGCGGCCCAGGCCGGCTATCCGGCCAAGGTCCTCTCCCTGATGGACGAGCTGACGCTGACCCTGCCGCGGAAGATCCGCAACGAGTCCAAGCGGGCCGTCGAGGAGTCGGGCGGCACCTGGGCCCCGCACCCGGCCGAGGCCGTCATCGACCGCATGGTCGACGAGTTCGGCCGGCCCGGCCGCAGCGGGGGCGCCGGCTTCTACGAGTACGGCGAGGACGGCAAGCGCGGGCGGCTGTGGCCGGGCCTGCGGGAGCACTTCACCGAGCCGGGCCGCACGATCCCGTTCGAGGACATGCAGGAGCGCATGCTGTTCTCCGAGGCGCTGGACACCGTCCGGCTTCTGGAGGAGGGCGTGCTGACGTCCGTCGCCGACGCCAACATCGGCTCGATCTTCGGCATCGGCTTCCCCGGCTGGACCGGTGGTGTCCTGCAGTACATCAACGGCTACGCCGACGGCGCCGGTCTCCCCGCCTTCGTGGCCCGTGCCCGGGAGCTCGCCGAGCGGTACGGCGAGCGGTTCACCCCGCCCGCGCTGCTGGTGGAGAAGGCGGACAAGGGCGAGCGGTTCACCGACGCGGGCTGACACGGGCCGGGGCGCACGGGGTCACAGGTCCCCGTGCGGTCCCGTGTCCGGGAGCCATTTGCGCAGCTCCTCCCTCAGGGAGCGCTGGAAGGTGGTGAGCAGGGCCTGCACCACCAGCGGATGCATATGGGCGGACAGTGACTTCACGGCCGTGGAGTCGCTGTCCGCGACCGCGTCGCGGAACAGGCACGACAGCTCGTGCGCCGCCGCCCGCGAATGTTCGATGAGCACGCCGCGGGCCGCGAGGATCGTCTCGAGGCCGAAGGGCACGTCGAGGAGCTGGACGCCGAGCCGGAGGAGCCCCGGATCCACGCGGTACGCGCCGTCGCGCGGCACGGCCACGTTCATCGCCGTGAGCCGCTCCACCTCCTCCTCGCCGAGCGGCCGTCCCGCCCGGCGTTCGAGCTCCGCGCGAGTCATCGTCTCCGTCGCGTCCGGCGCCCAGGACGCCACGACGGCGCGGTGGATGGCCAGGTCCCTGGGGGACAGGTCTCCCGGCAGCTGCTGCATGTAGCGCTCGATGGCCGCCAGTGTCATGCCCTGGCGCTGCAACTCCTCGATGAGAGCAAGCCGGGCCAGGTGCCCGGAACCGTAGTGCCCCACCCGCCGCGGGCCGATCACGGGCGGCGGCAGCAGGCCCTTGGCGCTGTAGAAGCGAACGGTGCGGACCGTGACCCCGGCCCGTGCGGCCAGCTCGTCGACGGTGAGTGCCGGCTCCTCGGTCTCGGTCGTCATGTGCAGCAGTATCGCTGTCCCACCACTGCTGTGACACCTGAGCGGGTGCTGCACGGCAACGTGGCCGCCAGGTGACGCCAAGGTGGACTTCATGTGAGAAGTGCCCCCATGTGACGTGCACCATCGCATGCCCGGCGATCTTCGGGGGAAGGTGGCGCCTTGGTCTGTGCCACGTCAGGGGTGGTCCGGGCCGAGCCCCATCCGGACACCCGCGCAGCAGCTGGGCGACGGGCGCACCAGAGAGTAGATCCACTCGTGAGCAAGGACGCCGTGAACACGGCCGCGGTCCCATCCCAGCGCGATGCGGCCCGGACGCCCGCGGACGCCGGCGACGCCGGTTACAGCAAGGACCTCAAGGCCCGCCACGTCAACATGATCGCGATCGGCGGCGCCATCGGGACCGGACTCTTCCTCGGCGCCGGCGGACGGCTGCACAGCGCGGGTCCGGCCCTCGCCCTGGCCTATCTGGTCTGCGGCGTCTTCGCCTTCTTCGTGGTCCGCGCCCTCGGTGAGCTGGTCCTGTACCGGCCGTCGTCCGGGTCCTTCGTGTCCTACGCCCGCGAGTTCCTCGGCGAGAAGGGCGCGTACGTCGCCGGCTGGATGTACTTCCTCAACTGGTCGACGACCGGTATCGCGGACATCACCGCCATCGCGCTCTACACGCACTACTGGAGCTTCTTCACCTCCGTCCCGCAGTGGGTGCTCGCCCTCATCGCGCTCGCGGTCGTGCTGGCGGTGAACCTGATCTCGGTGAAGATCTTCGGTGAGATGGAGTTCTGGTTCGCGATCATCAAGGTCGCCACCCTGGTGTGCTTCATGTTCGTCGGCATCTTCCTGCTGGCCACGCAACACGACGTGGACGGCACCAAGCCGGGTCTGAGCGTGATCACCGACCACGGGGGGATCCTTCCGCACGGGGTCATGCCCGTCGTCATCGTGATGCAGGGCGTGATCTTCGCCTACGCGGCCCTGGAGCTGGTCGGCGTCGCCGCCGGCGAGACCGACCGGCCGGAGAAGGTCGTTCCGCGCGCCGTGAACTCGATCATGTGGCGGGTGGGCCTCTTCTACGTCGGCTCCGTGGTGCTGCTCGCGCTGCTGCTGCCCGGCTCGGTGTACTCGGCGGACCAGAGCCCGTTCGTCACCGTGCTGTCGAAGATCGGAGTCCAGGGCGCGGGCGACGTGATGAACCTGGTCGTGCTGACCGCCGCGATGTCCTCGCTGAACTCGGGCCTGTACTCCACCGGCCGCATCCTGCGCTCCATGGCCGTGGCGGGCTCGGCGCCGAGGTTCACGGCACGGATGAACCGCAGCCAGGTGCCCTACGGCGGCATCCTGCTCACCTGCGCGGTGTGCGTCCTCGGCGTCGCCCTGAACTACTTCGTGCCGAGCCAGGCCTTCGAGATAGTGCTGAACGTGGCCTCGCTCGGTGTGATCAGCACCTGGGTGATCATCATGGTCTGCCACCTGGTGTTCGTGCGCCGCGCCCGGGAGGGCCGGCTCACCCGGCCGTCCTTCCGGCTGCCCGGCAGCCCGGTCACCGAGATCGTCACCGTCGCCTTCCTGCTGGCCGTGCTCGGCCTGATGTGGAACGACCCCGACGTCGGCCGCAAGACGCTGATGCTCGTGCCCGTGATCGCCGTCATGCTCGTCGGCGGCTGGTTCGCACTGCGCCGGCGCATCGCGAAGGCGGCGGACCGGGAGCTGACCGGGTTCACGGAGTAGCAGCTCACCGGCCACTGTCAGTGGTGGTCCCTACGGTTGCGTCATGTCGGAGATCCTGTATGTCCGGGGTGACGCCACCGTGCCTTCGGGCGAGGGCGCGAAGGTGGTCGCCCATGTGTGCAACGACGTCGGGGGCTGGGGGCGCGGCTTCGTGAGGGCGGTCTCCGAGCGCTGGCCGGAGCCGGAAGCGGCGTACCGCGCCTGGTACAGGGCCCGGGAGACGAACGACTTCGGTCTGGGCGCCGTCCAGGTCGTCCGGGTCGAGACCGACGTATGGGTGGCCAATCTGATCGGGCAGCGGGGGATACGCAGGCGTGGCCGCGGGACCGTACCCGTGCGGTACGAGGCGATCGGTACGGCACTCGCGGCGCTGGCCCCTCGGGCGCTGGACCTCGGCGCCCGCGTCCATATGCCGCGCATAGGGTGTGGGCTCGCGGGGGGCACCTGGTCCCGCGTGGAGCCGTTGATCAGCGAGCGGCTCCTGAGGCGTGGCGTGCACGTGACCGTGTACGACCCGGAGGAGGAGCCGAGTTGAGCCGGGACAGCGATGTGCTCGTCGTGGGCGGGGCCGGGGTGGACACCATCGTGTACGTGCCGGAACTGCCGCTCCCGTATGCGGACAGTTACATGATCCGGTCCGGGATCGAGACCCGGGCCGGGCAGACCGGGGACTTCGTGGCGCTGGGGCTGAGCGCCCTCGGGCTTCGCACCCATCACCTCGACATGCTCGGCGACGACCCCGAGGGGGAACTGGTCCGTGCCCTGCACCGCGACCGGGGCGTCGGGCTCACCGTGATACCCCAGCCCGCCGGCACGAAGCGCGCCGTCAACCTCGTCGGCCCCGACGGGCGGCGGCTGTCCCTGTACGACGCGAGCCGTTCGCACAGCGAGGACCGGTTCCCCGAGCCGGTGCTCCGGGCGCTGGCGGACGGCAGCCGGCACGTCCATGTCGCGATCACCCATCCGGCCGCCCACGCCTTGCCCGTGCTGCGTGACACCGGGGTCACCCTGTCCACCGATCTGCACGACTGGGACGGCGAGAATGCGTATCACGAGCCATTCGCCCGCGCCGCGGACGTCGTCTTCGTGTCCACCGCCCGTCTCACCGATCCGGAGCGGACCATGCGGCACCTCGTGGAGCGCGGCCGGGCGCGGATCGTCGTCGCCACGGCCGGAGCCGAGGGGGCGTACCTCCTGTCCGACGACGAGGTGACCCATGTCCCAGCCGTTGCCCCGCCCGCCCCGGTGGTGGACTCCAACGGCGCGGGCGACGCCTTCGCGGCCGGTTTCCTCTTCGGCCTTCTGAGCGGGGAGCCGCCCCGGCGGTGCGCGCTCTACGGCGCGGTGGCCGGAGCCCACGCCTGCACGGTGCCGGCCACACGGACGGCGGCGGCAGGCCGGGAAGAACTGCTGACCCGGGCGGCGGAGGCGGAGTCGGCCCTGCGGTGAGGCGGCGCAGGCACCCGGCCCACGCCGCCCGGCTCGGCATCAGCCTCCGTGCACGTCGTTCGTCGCCTCGATCCTCTTCCACGACTTCGGCGGTACGGGGGCGGTGGCGCGCTGCGCGACTGCCGCGCCCTGCGCCGCGGGCGCGGCGGGCTTCGTCGGCCGGAACAGCCAGGTGTCGAAGAGTTCGGCCAACGGCTTCCCCGACACCTTCTCCGCGTACGCCCGGAAGTCCGCGACCGAGGCGTTGCCGTACGCGTGCTTCTTCGGCCAGCCCTTCAGGACGGCGAAGAACGCGTCGTCCCCGATCTCGTTCCGCAGTGCCTGCACGGCGAGCGCGCCCCGGTCGTACACCGCGATGTCGAACTGGTTGTCGGGCCCCGGGTCACCCGGCGCGACGGTCCAGAAGGCGTCCTCAGCCGGATGCGAGGCGTACACGTAGTCCGCCAGCTCCTGCGCGGTGCCCTCGCCCTCGTGCTCGGACCACAGCCACTGGGCGTAGCGTGCGAACCCCTCGTTGATCCAGATGTCCTTCCAGCCCTTCAGCGACACGTCGTCGCCGAACCACTGGTGCGCCAGTTCGTGCACGACCACGGACGTGTTCGAGCCGCCCGCGAACTGCCGGGGGCTGTAGTACACACGAGTCTGTGTCTCCAGCGCGTACCCGGTGGTCGTGTCGGGGACGTACCCGCCGACCGAGTTGAAGGGATACGGCCCGAAGCGGCCGGTCAGCCAGTCGACGATCTCGCCGGTCCGCTCCACGCTCGCCCGCGCGGCGCCGTCGTCCGCACCGAGGTCCTTGCTGTAGGCGTTGACGACCGGGACGCCGCTCGACGTCCTCCCCGTCGTGATGTCGAACCTGCCGATCGCGAGCGTGGTGAGATAGGTCGCCTGCGGCTTGTCGGAGCGCCAGTTGTACCGGGTCGTACCGGGCCCGGAGACGGTCGACTGCAGCGTGCCGTTCGAGATCGCCTGTGTGCCCTTCGGCACCGCCACCGACACGTCGTAGGTCGCCTTGTCGAGCGGATGATCGTTGCTGGGGAACCACCACCACGCGGACTCGGGCTCGTCGGCCGCGACCGCGCCGTCCGGGGTGCGGTGCCAGGTGGAGAAGCCGTACGCGCTCTTCGTGGACGGCACCCCGCTGTACCGCACCACGACGGTGATCGCGGTGCCCTTCGGCAGCGCACGGGCCGGGGTGATCTCCAGCTCGTGCTGTCCGGACGTGGTGAACGCCGCCTTCGCGCCGTTCACCCGGACCTCGCTCACATCGAGCAGGAAGTCCAGGTCGAACCGGGACAGGTTCTGCGTGGTGGTGGCGAGGAGGGTGGTCGTGCCCTCCAGTTCGTCCGTCTGCGGCCGGTAGGTGAGCCGGATGTCGTAGTGGGAGACGTCGTAGCCGCCGTTGCCGTAGTACGGGTAATAGGAGTCGCCGATACCCGGTGCGCCGGGCCGGTCGTCGGCGGCCGATGCCGGGATCGCCAGCAACAAGGAAGCCGCCGCGAGCGCGCCCGGGGCGATGAGTCTGCGGTGCACGAGAGCTCCAAGTCATAGGGGCACGAGATCGGTTCGGACCCTATTCAGTCCCCGACCGCCTGAGCATGTCCATGGCACCCCCTGTCATACGATCGCCATTCGGCCGTCATGGTCCACGGCGTCCCTCGGGACGCTCCCGGCCGTCGCGCCGCGCCTGTCCGGCAGGTCGTCAGTTGCCCTCTTCTGCACGGGAGTTGACCCATGTACCGTCCCGCGCATGCCGAAACGTACGCGCTTCACGATCTGGAGACCACTCGCGACGGCGGCCACGGCCGCCCTGCTGGCCGCCTTCCTCACGCCGTCGGCCGCCCACGGCGCGCCACGGGAGAGCCGGCCCGTGTACTCGTACGAGAACGCCATCCGTGAGTCCGTCTGGGTGGACACCGGCCTGGACGGCGACGGCGACGGCCGTACCGACCGGGTCGCCGTCGACATCGTCCGGCCGCGCGAACCCGCAGCCCAGGGGCGCCGAATCCCCGTGATCATGGATGCCAGCCCGTACTACTCCTGCTGCGGGCGCGGCAACGAGAGCCAGACGAAGACCTACGACGCCGCGGGCCATGTCGTCCAGATGCCGCTCTTCTACGACAACTACTTCGTGCCGCGCGGCTACGCCTTCGTCGGGGTCGACCTGGCCGGAACCAACCGCTCCGACGGCTGTGTCGACGTCGGCGGCCGCTCCGACATCCAGTCCGCCAAGGCAGTCGTCGACTGGCTGAACGGCCGCGCCAAGGGGTACACCACCCGCACCGGTGCGACCACGGCGAAGGCGTCCTGGACCGACGGCAGCACCGGCATGATCGGCAAGAGCTGGGACGGCACCATCGCCAACGGCGTCGCGGCCACGGGCGTCAAGGGCCTGAAGACCATCGTGCCGATCAGTTCCATCTCCTCCTGGTACGACTACTACTTCGCCAAGGGCGCACCCCTGTACGACTCGGGCCCCGACTGGCTCGCCGACTACGTCGACAGCCCCGACGCCCGCGCCCGGTGCGCCGCCGTGCAGCAGAAGCTCGTCGAGGGAGCACCGCGCACCGGCGACTGGACGCCGCAGTGGACCGAGCGCGACTACGTGAAGGACGCCGCCAAGGTCCGGGCCAGTGTGTTCCTCGTGCACGGCATGCAGGACCTCAACGTCCGCACCAAGCACCTCGGTCAGTGGTGGAACGCGCTGGCGAAGAACGGCGTCGAGCGCAAGATCTGGCTCTCCCAGACCGGGCACGTCGACCCCTTCGACTACCGGCGCACGGAGTGGGTGGACACCCTGCACCGCTGGTTCGACCACGAGCTCCTCGGCTACGACAACGGCATCGATCACGAGCCCATGGCCGACATCGAACGCCACCCAGACCAGTGGTCCACCTCGGCCGTCTGGCCGCCGCGGGACACGGCGACCACCACCCTGCGGCCGGGCCGGGGCACCACGGCGGGCGTCGGCACCCTCGGGCTGCGGACCGGCAGGGGCACCGAGACGTTCACCGACGATCCGAAGCTGAGCGAGACCGACTGGGCCGCACACATCGACGAATCCACCCCGGGCAAGGCCGGCTTCCTCACCGCGCCCCTGTCGAGGGACCTGCGGGTCTCCGGCTCCTCCACGGTCACCGTCACCGTGACACCGACCACCCCCACGGCCCATCTCTCCGCCGTGCTGGTCGATCTCGGGCCCGACATCATCCGGGACTACGCCGACTCCGGCGAGGGCATCACAACGCTCACCGACCGCACCTGCTGGGGTGCGAGCACGACGGGCGACAGCGCCTGTTTCAGGGCCACCCAGGCCAAGAAGACCGACGTGGGCTCCACGGTGTTCAGCCGTGGCTGGGCCGACCTCGGCAACTACGCCTCGGACCGCAAGGGCCTCCCGCTCACCCCGGGCAGGGCGTACACGATCACACTCGACCTGGCCGCCACCGACCACGTCGTCCCGAAGGGCCACCGGCTCGCACTGATCGTCGCGGGCACCGACCGGGATCTCATCGACCCACCGGCCGACACCCCGACCCTGACCGTGGACCTGTCCCGTACGAGCGCCCGTGTGCCGCTGGTCGGTGGGGCGGCGGCCTTCGACCGCGCCGCCTCGGGCTCCCCCGCGGCCGCGCCCGGGTCCGCCGCCCGGGGCGGTGTGCGGACCCCGCACACCGCCCACCGGGTTCCGGGGGACGTCCGGTGACCATGCCGCGCACACCGGCTAAGCACCGCTGACGGCACGTCGGGCGGCCGGGCCCACCAGCCCGGCCGCCCGACGTGCACACCCCCACGCCACCGTGACGCCCGCACCCCCGTGCCCGTAGTTGTGCACCACCGTCCCACCGTCGGGCAGCACCTCGCGTTCCAGCCGGACGGTGTCGCGGGCCGGTCGCAGCCCCACCCGGTGCTGGAGGACGCGGGCTCCTGCGATCTCGGGCCGCACCGCCGCGCACCGCGCCACGATCGCCGCGGCCGTGCGCGGATCGGGTGTCAGCGACCAGTCGTCCTCCTCGGCGGTGCCGCCCAGGATCAGCCCGCCGGGCTGGGGGAGGATGTACGTGCTCGCCTTCGACGAGTGGTCCACCGAGGTGAGCCAGGTCGTGATCCCGGGGTTCTCCACCACGACGAGCTGCCCGCGTACCGGATGCACCAGGGGATCCCCGGCCAGCTCGCGAGCCCCCAGGCCGGTGCAGTTGACCACGACCGGTGCCTCGGCGGCCGGCTCCGCCAGATCCGTGACGGCCCGTTCCTCGGCCCTGCCGCCTGCCCGCAGCAACTGCTCGCGCAACCAGGGAAGATGAGTCGACATGTCGATCAGGGGGAGCCGTCCCCACAGCCCCGTTCCCGGGTACTCGGCGTCCGTGGCGGCCCGCAGACCGTCGATGCCCGCGGCCCAGGCCCCGAGCCCGTCCAGGCGCGTCTCGCCGTGTACGCCCTCGACCAGGCGTACGCCCGTCTCCTCGGGCCGCTCCGCCAGCTCCCGGTACACGGCGAGTGATTCCAGTGCCCAGTCGCCGACGAGGGACTCGGGCCGGATCCGGTAGGGCCACCACAGTGCTCCGGCGACCGCCGAGGTGGCCCGCTCGGCGGGTTCCCTCGCCCACACCCGTACCCGCCGGCCGCTCCTGGCCAGGACGATCGCCGTCGTCAAACCGATGACGCCGCCGCCGACCACGATCACATCACCGCTCTGGTCTCTCGTCACGCGGGGACGCTAGCCGAATGTGCGCCGCCGCGCTCACTGCACCGCGAGTGCGGGGATACTCACCACATGTCTGCCGAGTACGCGACCTTCGGCCTGGCGCCGGCGATGCGCACCGGTGGCGTCCTCGCCAACGGTGACCGTCAAGTGCACCGGGACTTCATCGACTTCGTCGTGGACGGACGTCCGCTGCTGTTCCGGCTCCCCGACCTGGACGCCGTCTCCCCGCTCGCCTGCGACCTGCCGCCCGCCGTCCTCACCGCCCAGGTGCGCGCCCTGCTGCTGGAGACCGGTGCGCCTCTCGCCGGCGGTCGCCACATCATCTACGGCTGCCCGGAGTGCGCGGACCTGGCCTGCGGCGCCGTGACCGCGGTGATCGAGAACGACGGTGACGACGTCGTCTGGCGGGACTTCGTCCGGCAGAGCGACGAGCGGGTGGACCTGGAGCTGAACGGCTGCCCGGGAACAGGGCCGTTCCGCTTCCACGGCGAGGAGTACCGCCGTGCCCTGCGTGCCCTGCTCGACGGTGGTGCGGCCGAACGGAGCCGGGTGCTGCTGATCGGCCCGCGCGTCGCCGGCCCGGCCCGGCTCGCCGCCGCACTGCGGACCATCGGCATCGGTGCGGACATCACGCAGGACGCCACGGACGTGCTCGCCGAGGAACTGCGCGGGTACGGCGCGGTCGTCTTCGGGGACGCGGTCGGCGAACGGGAACGCGCCGGTGTCCGGGACTCGTTCGAGCGTGCAGGGGTCGAGGTGGCGTACGTCGACGGACCGGCCCCCGTCGTCCCGCTCCTCGTCGCCCAGGTCGAGCAGGCGCTGGACCGCAATCCGCCGCAGCGGCGCCGGCTCGTCCGCCTGACGGCCGCCGACGGCACGGCGGACCTCGAGGTCGGTGCCACCTGCCGGGTCGGCCTCACCACGTACCGCCTGGACCGACTGCACCGCGTCCACATCCGTGAGGTCTTCGACGGAATGCTGGCGACGGGCCGCCATCGCATCGCCCTCGGCCCGAGGGCCACCAGGGGGGAGGCCCATGTGGTGGCCCGGACGTCCGCCGGAGTGCTGGTGGCGGCGGTGGCGAGCTGAGCGGCCCGGAGCGGCGCCCTGCGGTCCGGCCCGAGGCTCCTGCCGTTGGGACCGCCGTCCCGCGCTCGTTAGGATCGGCGGTCTGATGACTGCCACTCTCGTCGCCAAGGACCTCACCGCCGGGCACGGTGACCGTTCGCTCTTCTCCGGGCTCGACCTCGTCGTCGCGCCCGGGGACGTGATCGGGCTCGTCGGTGCCAACGGGGCCGGCAAGTCCACCCTGCTGCGGATGCTCGCCGGAGTGCTCGCCCCGGAGCGGGGGGAACTGCGCCTGTCCCCGCCGACCGCGACGGTCGGCCACCTCCCGCAGGAGCCGGACCGCAGGCCGGGTGAGACGGTACGCGCGTTTCTGGCGCGCCGCACCGGCGTGGCCGAGGCGCAGCGTCTGATGGACGAGGCGACACAGGGGCTCGTCGACGGGACGCCCGGAGCCGACGACGCGTACGCCGAGAGCCTGGAGCGCTGGCTCGGGCTCGGCGGTGCGGACCTCGACGAACGTGCCGAGGAGGTCGCCGACTCCCTCGGCCTGGGCGTCGGTCTCGACCAGCGGATGACCGCCCTGTCCGGCGGCCAGGCGGCCCGTGCCGGCCTCGCCTCGCTGCTGCTCTCCCGCTACGACGTGTTCCTGCTGGACGAGCCCACCAACGACCTCGATCTCGACGGTCTGGAGCGCCTGGAGCACTTCGTCGCGGGGCTGCGGGCCGGCACGGTGGTCGTCAGCCACGACCGCGAGTTCCTCACCCGCACGGCCACCAAGGTCCTCGAGCTGGACCTCGCGCAGCGGCAGATCAATCTGTACGGCGGTGGCTACGAGGCCTACCTGGAGGAGCGGGAGACGGCGCGCAGGCACGCCCGCGACGACTACGAGGAGTACGCCGACAAGAAGTCCGCCCTCCAGGACCGGGCCCAGATGCAGCGGTCCTGGATGGACAAGGGGGTCAGGAACGCGCGGCGCAAGTCGGGCAACGACAACGACAAGATCGGCCGCAAGTTCCGCAGCGAGGCCAGCGAGAAGCAGGCCGCGAAAGCCCGGCAGACGCAGCGCATGATCGAGCGCCTCGAGGTCGTCGAGGAACCCCGGAAGGAGTGGGAGCTGCGCATGGAGATCGCGGCGGCTCCCCGTTCGGGTTCCGTCGTGGCCACGCTGCGGGACGCGCAGGTGCGGCACGGCGACTTCACGTTCGGTCCGGTGTCGCTGCAGCTCGACTGGGCGGACCGGGTGGCGGTGACCGGTGCCAACGGCGCGGGCAAGTCGACGCTGCTCGGCGCGCTGCTCGGCCGTGTCCCGCTGGACTCGGGCCATGCCGCGCTCGGTTCGGGGGTCCTGGTCGGCGAGGTCGACCAGGCGCGCGGGCTCTTCCACGGCCCCGAGACCCTGCTGGACGCGTTCAGCGCCGCCGTCCCCGACACGGAGCCGGTCGAGGTGCGTACGCTGCTCGCCAAGTTCGGCCTGAAGGCGGAACACGTCCTGCGCCCGGCCTCGACCCTTTCCCCGGGCGAGCGCACACGGGCGGCACTGGCCCTTCTCCAGGGCAGGGGCGTGAACCTCCTCGTCCTCGACGAGCCGACGAACCACCTCGATCTCCCGGCCATCGAGCAGCTGGAATCGGCCCTGGACTCCTACGAGGGCACTCTGCTCCTGGTCACCCACGACCGCCGGATGCTGGACGCCGTCCAGGTGAACCGCCGCCTGGAGGTGGCGGACGGCAAGGTGACGGAACACCGGTGACCGCGCGGCCGTAATCGGCTTGTTCCGCCGGAGGCGTGCGCCCTAGGGTGAGTCCACTTCGACGAGACGCTCCCCCGGAGTACGCCGCAGAGCGGGCGCGTCCCACCTCGCTGAGGTGCCGGAGGGGCGGCAGCAGTCTTTGCCGACCCTTCCTCCCGGAGGTCTCCTCATGCACATCGGTATCGGCCTGCCCATCGGCGACCCGACCGCATTGCTCGACTGGGCGCGGCGCGCCGACGCAGGGCCCTTCAGCACCCTCGGCCTGCTCGACCGGTTCGTCTACGACAACCCCGAACCGCTGGTGGCGCTCGCCGTGCTCGCCGGAGCCACCTCGCGCATCCGGGTGCAGACCGAGGTACTGCTCGCTCCGCTGCGCGACACCGCCCTGCTCGCCAAGCAGGCCGCCACCGTGGACCGGATGACCGGTGGCCGTCTGGTCCTCGGTCTCGGCATCGGCGGCCGGCACGACGACCACAGGGCCACGGGCGTCGACATCCGGACCCGGGGCCGGCGCCTCGACGAACAGATGAGGGTGCTGCGCAGGCTGTGGGCCGGCGAGCCGTACGGCGAGGGCGTCGGCCCCATCGGTCCCCTGCCCGCCCGTCCCGGTGGACCGGAGGTGCTCTTCGGCGGCTTCAGGCCCGTCGCGCTCGAACGCGTCGCGCGGTGGGGTGACGGGTTCCTCGCCGCCGCTCCGCCCTCCTGGGCGGGCGGCCTGTTCGACGCGGTCCGCCACTTCTGGCACGAGTACGGCCGTGAGGGGGAGCCCCGCATCGTCGCTCAGATCAACATCGCCCTCGGACCGGAAGCGCTGATCGACGAGGCCCGGGCGGCCATGCACGACTATTACGCCTTCACCGGCACGGCCGACCGGATGGCCGCTGGCATGCTCACCACACCGGTGGAGATCCGCGACGCGATCACCGGATTCGCCGACCTCGGCGCCGACGAGGTCATGCTCTACTGCTACGGCCTCGACCCGGCCCAGGTGGACCGGCTCGCCGACGTCCTGTGAGGCCCCGACACACCGGCGGACGCCGCGCGCGGACAGTTCCGTGGCCCGCTCTGTCTCCGGGGGCGCGACCCCGGAGCCGCGGCGTTCGCCGAGCCGCTCCGCCCGCTTCCGCCGCCGCGCGCCCGGGCCGGTCCCGACCGTCCTCCCACCACGTCGCGCCGCCCGGGAGCAGGCAGTCGCCGGCGGGCCGCTGCCCGGTGGTCCGGCCGACGATCACCCGGGCGGTGACGACGTGCCCCGTGTGCCGGCGGCGTCCGTGTGATCCGGCCCGGTCATGGGCCGGGCCGTGACGAACGCGCCGACGGCACGCACGTCTTCGACCGTGCGAAGGCGCAACGAGGGCCCCGGCCCCCGCGGTTCGCGGGAGGTCGGGGCCCTGTGCCTCAGCGGCGGCCGTTCTTCGGGTCGAGGAGACCCGCGCGACGCAGGGCGTCGGCCATCGCACTGTTGGCCGGCGGGGGCGCCTGCCGGGAACCGCCGCCCTGGCGGGAACCACCGCCCTGCCGGGAACCACCGCCCTGCCGGGAACCACCGCCCTGGCGGGGCTGGCGCTGCTGCGGTGCACGCCCGCCGCGCTGCTGGCGACCGCCGCCACCGTCGTTCTGCTCCGGGACGGCCTCGTCGTCCAGACGCAGCGTCAGCGAGATCCGCTTCCGCGGGATGTCGACGTCCAGGACCTTCACCTTGACGATGTCGCCCGGCTTCACCACGTCCCGCGGGTCCTTGACGAACGTCTTCGACATCGCCGAGACGTGCACGAGGCCGTCCTGGTGAACGCCGATGTCCACGAAGGCGCCGAAGGCCGCGACATTCGTGACGACACCCTCCAGGACCATCCCGGAGGACAGGTCGGAGATCTTCTCGACGCCCTCCTTGAAAGTGGCCGTCTTGAAGGCGGGCCGTGGGTCGCGTCCCGGCTTCTCCAACTCCTTGAGGATGTCGGTGACGGTCGGCAGACCGAACGTCTCGTCCACGAACTCGGACGGCTTCAGCGAGCGCAGCACACCCGTGTTGCCGATCAGCGAGGCCACTTCCCGGCCCGCGGTCTTCACCATGGCGCGGACGACCGGATAGGCCTCCGGGTGCACGCTGGAGGCGTCCAGCGGATCGTCACCGCCGCGGATCCGCAGGAAGCCGGCGCACTGCTCGTACGCCTTGGGGCCGAGCCGCGCCACGCCCTTCAGCTGCGAGCGCGAGCTGAACGGCCCGTTGGAGTCGCGGTGGGCGACGATGTTCTCCGCGAGTCCGGAGGAGATGCCGGACACCCGGGCGAGCAGCGGAGCCGAGGCCGTGTTGACGTCCACGCCCACGCCGTTCACACAGTCCTCGACCACCGCGTCCAGCGAACGCGACAGCTTCACCTCGGACAGGTCGTGCTGGTACTGGCCGACGCCGATGGACTTCGGGTCGATCTTCACCAGCTCGGCCAGCGGGTCCTGCAGGCGGCGGGCGATGGAGACCGCACCGCGCAGCGACACGTCCATGTCCGGCAGTTCCTGGGAGGCGAAGGCGGAGGCCGAGTACACCGACGCGCCCGCCTCGGACACCATGACCTTGGTGAGCTTCAGCTCCGGGTGCTTGGTGATGAGTTCGCCGGCGAGCTTGTCCGTCTCACGGGACGCGGTGCCGTTGCCGATCGCGACCAGTTCGACCGCGTGCTCCTTCGCCAGCCGTGCCAGCTTGGCGATCGCCTCGTCCCACTTGTTGGCCGGTACGTGCGGGTAGATGACGTCCGTCGCGACGACCTTGCCCGTCGCGTCCACCACGGCCACCTTGACACCCGTACGGAATCCGGGGTCCAGGCCCAGCGTCGCGCGCGTGCCGGCCGGGGCGGCGAGCAGCAGGTCGCGCAGGTTCGCCGCGAAGACCGCCACCGCCTCGTCCTCGGCGGCCGTGCGCAGCCTGAGGCGCAGGTCGATGCCCAGGTGCACGAGGACACGGGTGCGCCAGGCCCAGCGGACCGTGTCCGTCAGCCACTTGTCGGCGGGCCGGCCGCGGTCGGCGATCCCGAACCGGTTCGCCACGATGCCCTCGTACGAGGACGGCCCCTCCGTCGCCTCCTCCGGTTCCAGGACGAGGTCGAGGACTTCCTCCTTCTCGCCGCGGAGCATCGCGAGGATGCGGTGCGAGGGCAGCTCGGTGAACGGCTCCGCGAAGTCGAAGTAGTCGGCGAACTTGGCGCCCGCCTCCTCCTTGCCTTCCCGAACCTTGGCGGCCAGGCGCCCGCGAACCCACATCCGCTCGCGCAGTTCGCCGATCAGGTCGGCGTCCTCGGAGAACCGCTCGGTGAGGATCGCCCGCGCGCCGTCGAGCGCGGCCTGGGCATCGGCCACCCCCTTGTCGGCGTCGACGAAGGCGGCGGCCGCGGCGAGCGGCTCGACCCCCGGGTCGCCCAGCAGCCCTTCGGCCAGCGGTTCCAGACCCGCCTCACGCGCGATCTGCGCCTTGGTGCGCCGCTTCGGCTTGAACGGCAGGTAGATGTCCTCCAGGCGCGCCTTCGTCTCGGCGCCCCGGATCTGGGCCTCCAGCTCTTCGGTGAGCTTGCCCTGCTCGCGCACCGACTCCAGGATCGCCGTGCGCCGCTCCTCCAACTCCCGCAGATAGCGCAGCCGCTCCTCGAGCGTGCGCAGCTGCGCGTCGTCGAGCATCTCGGTCGCTTCCTTGCGGTAGCGGGCGATGAAGGGCACCGTCGAACCGCCGTCGAGCAGCTCGACCGCGGCCTTCACCTGCCGCTCCCGTACGCCGAGCTCCTCGGCGATCCTGCCTTCGATGGACCCTACGAGGGGTGTCGTCACGATCCCGTACCGCCTTCTCCACTGAGGTTGCGCGGCAATTGTGGCAGGTCGCACGGGCAACAGGGGATCAGGGCGGGGGCCCTGGCGGTTCCGGGTCGCCCAAGGCGGCCGCCGCGGCCCCGCCGCCGCGTGCGACCGGCCGCTCAGGCCCGGCGGGCGCCGCCTCGCCCCGGGCCGGACGCCGCGCCGAAGAGCCTGGCCAGAGCCCTGAAGGGCAGGGCCACCAGAGTGCCGAGCGCGCCGCCGATCCGGCGCAGTGCATCCGCGATCGCATGGAACACGTCGTTCCCCTTTCCTCGTCCCGGCGTGTCCGCCGGGACGAGGTCCGGGTACCTCATCCCTTGCCGATCATGTCCGGGGGAAAGGCTCCCGCCGCGAACGCCCTGGCGAGGAAATCCCCGGCCAGGCCCGTGAGGCGTTCGACACCCGCGGCACCGAGGTGCTCGTAGGGAGCGCGGTCGAGACGGTCGGTCTCCACCTCGATCTCCTTGCGCAGCGCGGTGCCCTGCGCGGTCAACCCGCCGTCCGCGTCGAGCAGCCCGCGCTCGCGCAGCCGGCCGGATGCGGCATCCCAGTCCTCCCTGCTCCAGCCCCGGGTGGCCAGCGCCCACTTCGGCGCCATGCCCTTGCCCGTGGCGGTGTGCGTCACCAACGCCTCGAGCGGGCCGAGCCCGGCGTCCAGCAGCACCGCGAGATGACCGTCGCCACGGTGTTCGCGCAGCAGTGTGGCCGCGTGCCAGAAAGCCAGATGAGGTGCGTCGGGCACGGGAAGTGCGGCGTGCGCGGCGTACAGCGGGCGTGCCTGCGGGGTGCACGCCTGTGCCGCGCGCAGCGCGAGCTCCGCGGCCTCGGCCATCTCCTCGGAGGCGACGGCCTCCTCGCCGAGCAGCCGCCGCAGCGTCGTGTCGACGGCACGCGTGCGTGCCGCGAGGACCACGGGGGCGGGCGCGGTCTCCCAGACGGCGGGCACATGCCGTGCCACCGTCTCGGGCCGGAAGTTGTAGAACGTCGCCGTCACGACGCCCGCGCCGACCGGTCCCATCGCGGCGGCGCGCACCGCGAAGTAGGCGGCCCTGCGGTCCTCGATCCCCACTGCGGTCAGTTCCCGTTCCAGATCCGGTGAGAAGTAGTGCGTCGAGTGCAGCGGGTTGATCAGGTTGTGGCAGCGCCGCCCAGCGCGCTCGGGCAGGGGAATCGTCATGCCCCGTACGTTACCGACTGGTCGGTACGCAGGGAACGGCCGCACGGACGATGGCAGGAAAGGTGGGTTGCCCGTCGTTGCGGCCATCCCGCCGTCCGTCAAGAATCGGTGCCATGCGCACCCTGCTTGTCGTCCTCTTCGACGAGGTGCAGAGCCTCGACGTCACCGGGCCGGTGGAGGTCTTCGCGGGAGCGGAGGCCTGCTGCCCCGGGACCTACCGCCTCGTCACCGCCTCCCTGGACGGTGCCCCCGTCCGCTCCTCGAGCGGCCTGACGCTCGTTCCCGACCTCGCACTCGCCGACGCGCCCGTTCCGGACATTCTGCTCGTCCCCGGCGGCCGGGGCACCCGGAGCCCCGACCCGCGCCTGGTGGACTGGCTGCGCGAGCACGGCCGGGTCGTCGGCCGCCTGGTCTCCGTCTGCACCGGGGCGATCCTCCTCGCCCGCGCGGGCCTTCTGGACGGCCGCCGTGCGACCACCCACTGGGCGTACTGCGACACCCTGGCGCGCCATCATCCGGAGATCGACATCGACCCCGACCCCATCTATGTGCGCGACGGGCATGTGTCCACCTCGGCCGGCGTCACGTCGGGCATCGACCTCGCTCTCGCACTCGTCGAGGAGGACCTGGGGCGCGAGACCGCACTGAACATCGCCCGCCACCTCGTCGTCTTCCTGCGCCGCCCCGGAAACCAGTCCCAGTTCAGCGCCCAGCTCGCCGCCCAGACCGCCCGGCGCGAACCACTGCGCGAGGTCCAGCAGTGGATCACCGAGCACCCGGGGGACGACCTCTGCGTCGAGTCGCTCGCCGCCCGCGCCCGGCTCTCGCCCCGCCACTTCGCCCGTGCCTTCCGGGCCGAGACCGGGACGACACCGGGCCGCTTCGTCGACCGGGTCCGCCTGGAGCACGCCCGACGGCTCCTGGAGGACACCGCGGACGGCGTCGAGGAGATCTCCCGGGCCAGCGGCTACGGCACTCCCGAGGCCATGCGCCGCGCCTTTGTGAAGGCCCTCGGCGCCGCCCCGGCGGAGTACCGGCGCCGCTTCCGTCCGGCGCCCGCCCTCTGACCGCCTCCGACCGCACGATCACCCATCGAGACCGAAGGGATGCACATGCAGATCGCCATCGTCCTTTACGACCGGTTCACCGCCCTCGACGCCGTGGGCCCGTACGAGACCCTCGGCAGGCTCCCCGACGCGGAGACCGTCTTCGTCGCCGAGCGGACCGGGCCCGTGCGCAGCGACACCGGAGCGCTCGCCCTCACCGCCGACAGGACCCTGGAGGAGGTGCCCGCCCCGGACGTCGTGGTCGTCCCGGGCGGACCCGGTCAGACCGCGCAGATGGAGAACGAGACACTGCTCGGCTGGTTGCGCTCCGCCGATGCCACCAGCACCTGGACGACGTCCGTGTGCACCGGCTCGCTGCTGCTCGCCGCCGCCGGGCTCCTCCAGGGGCGCCGCGCCACCTCGCACTGGCTGGCCCTGGACGCCCTCGGAGGGTTCGGTGCGCAACCCACGGGAGAGCGTGTCGTGTTCGACGGCAAGTACGTCACCGCCGCCGGCGTCTCCTCCGGCATCGACATGGGGCTCACCCTGCTCGGCCGTATCGCGGGTGACGAGCACGCCCAGGCCGTGCAGCTGCTGACCGAGTACGACCCGCAGCCGCCCTACGACGCGGGGTCCCCGCACAAGGCGCCCGCGCACCTCGTGGAGAAGTTCCGCGCGGAGAGCCGCTTCATCCTGACGTAGTCCAGGTGAACCGCGGCACTCTGCGCTCCAGGAACGCGGCGACGCCCTCCGCGGTGTCGCCGCTGCCGCGTGCCTGGTCGGCCCAGTGGGCGTCCCGGTCCGTGCGGCCGTTCGCGAACTCCTTGGCCGCGGCCTGCGTCAACTGCGAGCGGGACGCCAGCACGCGGGTGAACTCGGCGACGCGCTTGCCGAGTTCGCCCTCGGCCTGCACCTCGTCCAGCAGACCGGTGCGCAACGCCCGCGCCGCGTCGATCAACTCGCCGGAGAACAGGAGGTACTTGGCCGTGCCGGGGCCGACCAGCGACACCAGCCGGCGGGTGGAGGAGGCCGGATAGACGATCCCCAGCTTCGCCGGCGTCACACCGAACAACGCGCCCTCCTCGGCGAACCGCAGATCGCAGGCCGCCGCGAGCTGCGACCCGCCGCCCACGCAGTGCCCGCGGATCGCCGCGAGGGTGGGCTTCGGGAACGCGGCCAGCGCCTCCTCGGCCAGCACGGCCAGCGTCTGCGCCTGCTGCGGCGAGCCCCGCAGCGTCGAGATGTCGGCGCCGGCGCAGAACGTCCCGCCCTCGCCGGTGAGCACCAGCACCCGGACGGCCGGATCGGCGGCCATCGCGTCGAGGAGCGGGGGCAGCGCCTCCCACATACCGGCCGTCATGGCGTTCCGCTTGGCCGGGTGGTGGATGACGACGGTCGCGACCCCGTCGCTGACGCGGTGCAGCAGCTGCGGCTCCATACGCCGGATGCTATCCGCAGCTGCCCGACGTGCGATCGGGAAGGCCTCGCACACCGACGGGAGGGCGGGGTGGAACCCGTACAACCCGAAGAGTTCGGAAGTCGGTGGCAACGAGGACAGGACCGGTCACTCGGTCGACCGTGTCATGCGGCAACGGTCATTTGTCGTCGATAACCGCTGACTTCTGTTCAGTCATTCGGGACGGACCAGCGCATTCCCAACACTCGACGTGTGGTGACAATCGAGCGCAAGGGTGGCGACCGGACGATGGAGAACCGAGGGCGAGGGTCTGGCCCGCGCCCTGAAGGCGGGGGAATCGCGCCGGACGGTCGCGCAGCACCGGGACCGCTGCCGTACGAGGGGGTGTGGCGGTTCACCGCAGCCGCGGTGGACGCCTCGGTGCCGCAGGCGCGGCACGCCGTTCGAGATCTGCTCGCCCGTCAGGGAGTGCCCGCGTCGGACGACACGGTGCAGGCGTTGTTGTTGATCGTGTCCGAACTGGTCACCAACGCGGTACGGCATGCGGCGCTGCTGTCGCCGACGCTCGCCGTGGAGGTCGCCGTCGGCCCCGAGTGGGTGCGGGTGTCGGTGGAGGACGAGCATCCCTACCGGCCGAGCGCCCTGGAGACCGATCACGGCCGGACGGGCGGCCGGGGGCTGCTCCTGGTCCGGGAGATCACCAGGGAGTCGGGCGGGGTGTGCGACGTCGAGCACACGGCGAGCGGCGGCAAGGTGATCTGGGCCGCCCTGCCGCTCAAGCACCCGGGATTCGTGTGAGGACGCGCCGCAGGGCGCCGACCGGATGAGTCCGTCCGGCGGCCGGCGCTGCCGGACGGACCGGTGCGGTCACCAGCCGGCGGACGGCTGCGTCAGCTCCCTGATCGCCGGACGCGCAGCGTCCAGGACCGTCATGAACCACGACGAGAACGTGTCCTTGGCGTGCCGCTCCGCCAGTTCCCCGGCGGTGACGAACGCCGTTGCCCCCACCTCTTCCGGGTCCGGGTCCAGGGGGGACTGCACCAGACCGACGAACAGGTGGTTGTATTCCTGCTCCACCAGGCCCGAGTCCGGGTCCGGGTGGTGGTAGCGGACCGTGCCCGCCTGCGCCATCAGGGACGGGGAGACGCCGAGCTCCTCGAAGGTCCGCCGGGCGGCTGCCGCGAAGGGCGCCTCGCCGGGGTAGGGGTGACCGCAGCAGGTGTTCGACCAGACACCGGGGGAGTGGTACTTGCCCAGCGCCCGCTGCTGGAGCAGCAGCCGCCCCTGCTCGTCGAAGAGGAACACCGAGAAGGCCCGGTGGAGCCGGCCCGGCGGTTGGTGGGCGGCGAGCTTCTCCGCCGTGCCGATCGTGGTGCCGTTCTCGTCGACGAGCTCCAGCAAGATCGCCTCGGCGGTGCCGTTCGAGGAACGGTGCGTCGCGCTGGCAGGTGTGATCGGCATACCCATCCTTCGCATTGGTTGTCCAGCCCCAAGTCTGCCGTACGAATCCGGCACTCCCGGCACTTTGTGCCCCCCCCGCATGTCCCGCCGCAGCCGTCCGCACGGGGCCGTACGACTCCCTTCGGAACGGACGCCGTGAGCGGCAGGACACCTGATCGTGTCCGCTCCCCGGGAGGGGGAACCGCCCCAACGGGGCGGTGCTCCCCGGACGGACACCGTCCGGATGCGGGCGTGCTCGGGCCCGCTCCCGCATCACCCGCACGGGTCGTGCCGGCGCCCCCGCGGACGGGAGCGCACCGGCACGGCGCGCACTGTGCGGGTGCCCCGCTCAGTCGCGGCGCGCCTCCGGGTGGTGCAGCAGCCAGCCGCGCCACGCCGACTCCACCATCTCGCGCACCCCGCGCCGGGCGGTCCAGCCCAGCTCCCGCTCGGCCAGCGCGGCCGAGGCGACCGCACGGGGGGCGTCACCGGGACGGCGCGGCTCGACGACCGCGGGCGTCAGGTCCCCGGTCACCTCGCCGATGAGGTCCACGAGTTCACGCACCGACACGCCCTCGCCGCGCCCGATGTTCACGGTCAGATCACCGGTCGCACCGGCGGCGAGCCGCTTGGCCGCGGTGAGGTGCGCGTCGGCGAGGTCCGCGACGTGGATGTAGTCGCGTACACAGGTGCCGTCAGGGGTCGGGTAGTCGTCGCCGAAGACCCGCGGGGCCTCGCCCCGGGTGAGCCGGTCGAAGACCATCGGCACCACGTTGAAGACACCGGTGTCGGCCAGCTCGGGGTCGGCGGCGCCCGCCACGTTGAAGTACCGCAGGCACACGGTCGCGATGCCGTGCGCCCGGCCCGCGGCCCGCACCAGCCACTCGCCGGCGAGCTTCGTCTCGCCGTACGGGCTCATCGGGGCGCAGGGGGTGTCCTCCGAGATGAGGTTCACATCGGGGTTGCCGTAGACGGCGGCGGACGAGGAGAACAGGAACCGCTCGATCCCCGCCCCGGCCACCGCGCCCAGCAGCGTCGCCAGACCGCCCACGTTCTCCTGGTAGTAGCGGACCGGGTCGGCCACGGACTCGCCGACCTGCTTGTGCGCGGCGAGATGGACCACACCGGTCACCGCGTGCTCGGCGAGGACGCGCTTCAGCAGCTCACCGTCCAGCGCGGAGCCCTGCACTAGGGGAATGTCCTCCGGGAGACGCCCCGGCACGCCGGCCGAGAGGTCGTCCAGGACGAGCACACGCTCACCGTCCGCGGCCATCGCCCGTGCCACATGCGCCCCGATGTATCCGGCCCCGCCGGTGATCAGCCATGTCATGGCCCCTCACCCTATGCCCGTCGGACGAACGGGCTCCCGGTAGGGACCGCGGTGGAGGGCTTCTCCTCAGCGGAGTGGAAGCTCCCGTTCCGTGTGCAATGGGGCGAATATCGCAGAGTCCGGCGAGCGGGATGCCGGGATCGTGTGGTTATGGGGTCATGGTTTGTGACGCGTACACCCGATCCCTGATGATGATCGCGGCGGTGGCGATGCAGACCGGGTTGATCGGCCCATGAACGGCCGGTGAACACCGGCTTCCAGGCATCCGATAGCCTCTGCCGACATGCCGCCCGGCCCCTGCCCCGGGTGTCCCACACCACACACATGTCCGACGCCCGCGGGTGCCGGACCCCAGGGAGTGAGTTCGTCTGTCGACCGCCATCCTCACCGGTCAGCCGGTCCCCGGATCGTCGCTCGAGGGCGATCTGCGGTCCCTCGGCTTCGACGTGCGGGTCGCCGCCGACGCCGGTGACGCCGAGACACTCCTCGCCGCCGTACCGGCGACCCAGCGGGTCGCCATCGTCGACGCCCGGTTCGTGGGCCATCTGCACGCGCTGCGCCTCGGACTCACCGACCCCCGCTTCCCGGCCGCCGCGGTGCCCGGCGCGGTCACGGTCCAGCCCGCCGCCCGCCAGGCGCTGACGCGGGCCCTGGCCCGAGAGAACTCCGCCGCGATAGGCAGCGTGCCCGCCCGGCCGCCGGCCGCGTCCGAACAGACGGATGCCGCGACCCTCACCGGCAGCCTCACGGAGCGCATCACCTCGGCCCTCGGCGCCGACGACGTCACCGTCCACCGCCCCGAGCTCGGCACGCTGGTCGCCGCCGTCCCCGCCGACCCCCAGTCCCGCAACGAGGCCCGCCAGGCGGTCGCGGCGGTCGACGACGAGGCCGTGCGCCTGCGCAGCGCCGTCAAGGCCCGTGACGGCTTCTTCACCACGCACTTCATCAGCCCGTACTCGCGTTACATCGCCCGCTGGTGCGCCCAGCGCGGTCTCACCCCGAACCAGGTCACGACGGCCTCCCTGCTGACCGCTCTGATCGCGGCGGGCTGCGCGGCCACCGGGACGCGCGGCGGCTTCGTCGCCGCGGGCGTCCTGCTGATCTTCTCCTTCGTGCTCGACTGCACCGACGGCCAGCTCGCCCGCTACTCGCTGCAGTACTCCACGCTCGGCGCCTGGTTGGACGCCACCTTCGACCGTGCGAAGGAGTACGCCTACTACGCGGGACTCGCCCTCGGTGCCGCCCGTGGCGGCGACGACGTCTGGGCGCTCGCCCTCGGGGCGATGATCCTCCAGACGTGCCGGCACGTCGTCGACTTCGCGTTCAACGAGGCCAACCACGACGCGACCGCCAACACGAGCCCCACCGCGGCCCTCTCCGACCGGCTCGACAGCGTCGGCTGGACCGTCTGGGTGCGCCGGATGATCGTTCTGCCGATCGGTGAACGCTGGGCCATGATCGCCGTCCTCACGGCGGCGACCACGCCCCGCATCACGTTCTACGCCCTGCTCGTCGGCTGCGCCTTCGCCGCCACCTACACCACGGCGGGCCGTGTGCTGCGCTCCCTCACGCGCAGGGCCCGGCGCACCGACCGGGCGGCACAGGCGCTCGCCGACCTGGCGGACAACGGTCCGCTCGCCGGGGCCGTGGCCGGGTGGCGCGAAAGGAACCCGCGGATCCGCCTCGGCTCGCCCGTGCTGCTCGCCGCGATCGGGCTCGTGGCCCTCGGGGCGGCCCTCCTCACGGGCAACCACTGGGCCGCCGTCGCCGGAGCCGTCGTCTACGCCGCGACCTCCGGTCCGGCCCTGTCCAAGCCGCTCAAGGGCGCCCTGGACTGGCTGATCCCGCCCCTCTTCCGCGCCGCCGAATACATCACCGTGCTGGTGCTGGCCGCCGAATCCAAGGTGAACGGAGCACTTCCGGCAGCTTTCGGACTGGTGGCGGCGGTCGCCTACCATCACTACGACACGGTGTACCGCATCCGCGGCGACGCCGGCGCGCCGCCGCACTGGCTGGTGCGCGCGATCGGGGGGCACGAAGGGCGGACGCTGCTGGTCACGGTCCTGGCCGCGGTACTCGCCGCGGACGGGTTCACGCTCGCGCTCACGGCTCTCGCCGGCTACGTGGCCCTGCTGGTGCTCGTCGAGAGCATCCGCTTCTGGGTGTCCGCCCACAAGGGCGGCGCGCCCGCCGTACACGATGAAGGAGAACCCGCATGATCGGCCTCGTGCTGGCGGCCGGCGCCGGACGGCGTCTGCGCCCCTACACCGACAGCCTGCCCAAGGCTCTGGTGCCGGTGGGGCCCGCGGGCATAGAGGACGGACCCACGGTCCTCGACCTCACCCTCGCCAACTTCGCCGAGATCGGTCTGACCGAGGCCGCGATCATCGTCGGCTACCGCAAGGAGGCCGTGTACGAGCGCAAGGAGGCCCTCGAGCGCCGTTACGGCCTCGAGCTCACCCTCATCGACAACGACCGGGCCGAGGACTGGAACAACGCCTACTCCCTGTGGTGCGGCCGTGACGCCCTCCGGGACGGTGTGATCCTCGCCAACGGCGACACCGTGCACCCGGTCTCCGTCGAGCGCACGCTGCTGGCCGCCCGCGGGGACGGCAAGAAGATCATCCTCGCCGTGGACACGGTGAAGAAGCTCGCCGACGAGGAGATGAAGGTCGTCGTGGACCCCGGCAAGGGCGTCCAGAAGATCACCAAGCTCATGGAGCCCGCCGAGGCGACCGGCGAGTACATCGGTGTCACGCTCATCGAGGGCGAGGCCGCCCCGGAGCTGGCCGACGCACTGAGGACGGTGTGGGAGAGCGATCCCCAGCAGTTCTACGAGCACGGCTACCAGGAGCTCGTGAACCGCGGCTTCCGGATCGACGTCGCGCCGATCGGGGACGTCCCGTGGGTCGAGATCGACAACCACGACGACCTGGCCAGGGGACGGGAGATCGCGTGCCGGTACTGACGAGGCTCATTCCCTCGCCGGTCGTCGTCGACATCCGCCCCGGTGCCCTGGACGACCTGGCGAACGTGCTCGCGGACGAGCGCATCTCGCACTCGGGCAAGCTGGCCGTGGCGGTGAGCGACGGCTCGGGCGCGCGGCTGCGCGAGCGGCTGGCCCCCAGCCTGCCCGGTGCCACCTGGTACGAGGTCGACGGCGGCACGCTCGACGACGCCGTCAGGCTGGCCGGCGACATGAAGGCCGGCCACTACGACGCGCTGGTGGGCCTGGGCGGCGGCAAGATCATCGACTGCGCCAAGTTCGCCGCCGCGCGGGTCGGCCTGCCGCTGGTCGCGGTGCCCACCAACCTCGCACACGACGGACTGTGCTCCCCGGTGGCGACCCTCGACAACGACGCGGGCCGCGGCTCGTACGGCGTGCCGAACCCGATCGCCGTCGTCATCGACCTGGACGTCATCCGCGAGGCCCCGGCGCGTTTCGTGCGCGCGGGCATCGGCGACGCCGTGTCCAACATCTCGGCGATCGCGGACTGGGAGCTGGCCAACCGCGTCAACGGCGAGAAGATCGACGGCCTCGCCGCGGCGATGGCCCGGCAGGCCGGTGAGGCGGTGCTGCGCCACCCGGGGGGCATCGGCGACAACGACTTCCTGCAGGTGCTGGCCGAGGCGCTGGTCCTCAGCGGTATCGCCATGTCCGTCTCCGGCGACTCCCGGCCGTCCTCCGGCGCGTGCCACGAGATCAACCACGCATTCGACCTGCTGTTCCCCAAGCGCGCGGCCGCGCACGGAGAGCAGTGCGGGCTGGGCGCCGCCTTCGCGATGTACCTGCGCGGAGCCCATGAGGAATCGGCCTACATGGCCCGGGTGCTCCGCCGGCACGGTCTGCCCGTGCTGCCGGAGGAGATCGGCTTCACGGTGGACGAGTTCGTCCAGGCCGTGGAGTTCGCCCCGCAGACCAGGCCCGGCCGCTACACGATCCTCGAACACCTCGACCTGAAGACCGACCAGATCAAGGACACCTACGCCGACTATGTCAAGGCCATCGGTAGCTGAACTCCGCCCCGTCGTCCACCCGGCTGGGGTGAAGGACCGGCGCAGCGGTGAGCACTGGGCGGGACGCCTCTACATGCGGGAGATCTCGCTGCGCGTCGACCGCTACCTGGTGAACACCAGGGTCACGCCCAACCAGCTGACCTACCTGATGACGGTCTTCGGCGTCCTCGCCGCCCCGGCCCTGCTGGTGCCGGGTGTGGCGGGAGCGGTGCTCGGTGTGGTGATGGTCCAGCTCTACCTGCTCCTCGACTGCGTCGACGGTGAGATCGCGCGCTGGAAGAAGCAGTTCTCGCTCGGCGGGGTGTACCTGGACCGGGTCGGCGCGTATCTGTGCGACGCCGCCGTGCTGGTCGGCTTCGGCCTGCGCGCCGCCGATCTGTTCGGCTCCGGGCGGATCGACTGGCTGTGGGCCTTCCTGGGTACGCTCGCAGCGCTCGGCGCCGTCCTGATCAAGGCCGAGACCGACCTGGTCGGGGTCGCCCGGCACCAGGGCGGTCTGCCGCCGGTCAAGGAGGCGGCGTCCGAGCTCCGCTCGTCCGGCATGGCGCTGGCCCGCAGGGCGGCCGGGGCGCTGAAGTTCCACCGCCTGGTCCTGGGTATCGAGGCGTCCTTGCTGATCCTGGTCCTGGCCGTGGTGGACGAGGTCCGGGGCGACCTGTTCTTCTCCCGGCTCGGCGTGGCGGTGCTGGCGGGCATCGCGCTGCTGCAGACGGTCCTGCACCTGGTGTCCATCCTCGCCTCCAGCAGGCTGAAGTGAGCGGCGCCATAAGGGTCGGGGCCGTCATCATCACGATGGGCAACCGGCCGGCCGAGCTCCGGGCCCTCCTGGACTCGGTGGCCAAACAGGACGGCGACCCCGTCGAGGTCGTCGTGGTCGGCAACGGCTCGCCCGTGCCGGACGTCCCCGACGGCGTCCGCACGGTCGAGCTGCCCGAGAACCTCGGCATCCCCGGCGGCCGCAACGTGGGCATCGAGGCCTTCGGGCCCGGCGGCAGCGATGTGGACGTGCTGCTCTTCCTGGACGACGACGGCCTGCTCGCCTCGAACGACACCGCCGAGCTGTGCCGGCTGGCCTTCGCGGCGGACCCCCGGCTCGGGATCGTCAGCTTCCGCATCGCCGACCCCGACACCGGCGAGACCCAGCGGCGGCACGTACCGCGACTGCGCGCCTCGGACCCGATGCGCTCCTCCCGGGTCACCACCTTCCTGGGCGGGGCCAACGCCGTCCGTACGAAGGTGTTCGCCGAGGTGGGCGCTCTGCCGGACGCGTTCTTCTACGCCCACGAGGAGACGGACCTGGCCTGGCGGGCCCTGGACGCGGGCTGGATGATCGACTACCGGTCGGACATGGTGCTGTACCACCCCACGACCGCCCCCTCCCGGCACGCGATCTACCACCGCATGGTCGCCCGCAACCGGGTCTGGCTGGCCCGGCGCAATCTGCCCGTCGTCCTCATCCCCGCCTATCTGGGCGTCTGGCTGCTCCTGACGCTGCTGCGGCGCCCCTCGCGAGCGGCCCTCCAGGCCTGGTTCGGCGGGTTCAGGGAGGGCTGGACGACTCCGTGCGGCCCCCGGCGGCGCATCAAGTGGCGCACCGTGTGGCTCCTCACACGACTGGGCCGGCCCCCAGTGATCTGACAAGCTCGAGGGAAGGAATGCAGCGGGCGGGTACCTGACCCCGGTTCCCACCCGTGCGCGGCACGGCCGCGCATCCCTCGAACGAGAGTTTGCCGATCTGTGAGTGAGACAACGCGTGACGGCGACGTGGCGGTGAGTGCCCACCAGTCGTCCGACGACGGGCTGACCGCGACCGAGCTGGCCGCCAAGTACGGACTCTCGGTCAGCGGGGCCCGGCCCGGACTCGTCGAGTACGTCCGGCGGCTGTGGGGGCGGCGTCACTTCATCCTCGCCTTCTCCCAGGCGAAGCTCACCGCCCAGTACAGCCAGGCCAGGCTGGGGCAGCTGTGGCAGGTCGCCACCCCGCTGCTGAACGCCTGCGTCTACTACCTGATCTTCGGCCTGATCCTGAAGGCCAGCCGCGGCATGCCGCACGGCACCTACATCCCGTTCCTGGTGACCGGCGTGTTCGTCTTCACCTTCACCCAGAGCTCGATCATGGCCGGGGTCCGGGCGATCTCCGGCAACCTGGGGCTGGTGCGCGCCCTGCACTTCCCCAGAGCCGCGCTGCCCGTCTCGTTCGCGTTGCAGCAGCTCCAGCAGCTGCTGTTCTCGATGATCGTGATGTTCCTGGTGGTGGTGGGGTTCGGCAGCTATCCGCGGCTGCCCTGGCTGCTGATCGTCCCGGTGCTGGTGCTGCAGTTCCTCTTCAACACCGGCCTCGCGCTGATCGTGGCCCGGCTGGGTGCCGGGACCCCGGACCTGGCGCAGCTGATGCCGTTCGTCCTGCGTACCTGGATGTACACCTCCGGGGTCATGTTCTCCCTGCACCACATGCTGGCCGGCCGCCCCGAATGGGTCATCCGGGTGCTCCAGGTGAACCCGGCCGCCGTCTACATGGACCTGATGCGTTTCGCGCTCATCGAGGACTACGGCTCGGAGAACCTTCCACCGCACGTCTGGGCCGTCGCGCTGTTCTGGGCCGTGGTCGTCTTCGGGGGCGGGTTCGTGTACTTCTGGAAGGCGGAGGAGAGGTACGGCCGTGGCTGAGCAGAACACCGGGGCCAGGGTGCCCACCGTCATCGCGGACGAGCTGCACATCGTCTACCGCGTCAGCGGCGCCAAGACCGGCAAGGGCAGTGCGACCGCCGCGCTGAGCCGGATCCTCAAGCGCGGCGAGGAGCGCGGTGTGCGCAAGGTGCACGCGGTCAAGGGCGTGTCGTTCGTCGCCTACCGGGGCGAGGCCATCGGGCTGATCGGTTCGAACGGCTCGGGCAAGTCCACCCTGCTGCGGGCCATCGCAGGCCTGCTGCCCGCCGAGCGCGGCAGGGTCTACACCGACGGCCAGCCCTCGCTGCTCGGCGTGAACGCGGCGCTGATGAACGACCTGACGGGCGAGCGGAACGTCATCCTCGGCGGCCTCGCGATGGGGATGACCCGCGAGGAGGTCAAGGCCCGCTACCAGGAGATCGTCGACTTCTCCGGGATCAACGAGAAGGGCGACTTCATCACGCTGCCGATGCGCACCTACTCCTCCGGCATGGCGGCGCGGCTGCGCTTCTCCATCGCCGCTGCCAAGGACCATGACGTCCTCATGATCGACGAGGCGCTCGCCACCGGTGACCGCAAGTTCCAGATGCGCTCGGAGGAGCGCATCAGGGAGTTGCGCAAGGAGGCGGGCACGGTGTTTCTGGTCAGTCACAACAACAAGTCCATCCGGGACACCTGCGACCGCGTCCTGTGGCTCGAACGCGGTGAGCTGAGGCTGGACGGTCCGACCGAGGACGTCCTCAAGGAGTACGAGAAGTTCATCGGCAAGTGACCCGTTCTGCCCAGGGCCCCGCCGGAACGTTCCGGCGGGGCCCCGCGTCTGCAAAGGATGTGCCAAGTCTGTTTGCGTTTAGGAATCTTGGTGCCAATCGGTGTGTTGTTGTGATGTGCAGGACACCCCGACGAACCCCGCTGAGTTGTACAACGTAAGCTGTACGGGTGCTGATTCGCGGCAAGTGGGGCCATAATGCCCTGCGCCCGCACACCTGCTGCGCTGCACGGACGGCCGGGCGGCGTGTCCGAAATAGGATGTATTGGGTCGGCAGTGTAGAACGGGAGATGTGACGGCAATGGCTACGGAAAGTCTCCGGCTCCGCGGGGCATGTGCCGTCTCCACGTCGGGCGGCGAGCGGTGACCCAAGCCGGGACGGCGCGCGCCGGTGACCCGGTGCGCGGCACCCTCGAGAAAGCCGCGGACGAGAACTTCCCCGTGGCCCCCTTCTTCCTGCCCAGGGCCTGGCGTGCCGATCTGATGGCCGTCTACGGTTTCGCCCGGCTCGTCGACGACATCGGCGACGGCGATCTGGCCCCCGGCGGGGCGGACGCCCGTCTGCTCGGCGTGTCGCCCCAGGATGCCGGGGACCGTCTCGTTCTGCTGGACGCCTTCGAGGCCGATCTGCACCGGGTGTTCGACTCGACGCCGCGTCACCCGATCCTGGTCCGCCTCCAGCCCACGGTCCGGCGGGCCGGACTCGATCCGGAGCCCTTTCTCGGTCTGATCGCCGCCAACCGCCAGGACCAGGTCGTCAGCCGGTACGAGACCTACGACGACCTCCTCGCGTACTGCGAACTGTCCGCCAACCCGGTGGGCCGGCTCGTCCTCGGCGTCACCGGCACCGCCACCCCCGAGCGCATCCGGCGCTCCGACGCGATCTGCACCGCCCTGCAGATCGTCGAACACCTCCAGGACGTCGCCGAGGACCTCGGCCGCGACCGCATCTATCTGCCCGCCGAGGACATGAAGCGGTTCCATGTCCAGGAGGGGGATCTCGCCACGACCACAGCGGGCGCATCGGTGCGCGCACTGGTTGCGTACGAAGCAGAACGCGCCCGCGATCTCCTGAATGAAGGCGCCCCCCTGGTGGGTAGCGTCCACGGCAGGCTGAGGCTGCTGCTCGCAGGCTTCGTGGCGGGAGGAAGGGCGGCGATCCGCGCGATCGCCGCCGCCGAATACGACGTACTTCCCGGCCCGCCCAAGCCCGGCAAGCTCCGGTTGCTGCGCGAGGTGGGCGTGACTCTGCGAGGAGAGGGGTGATCCGGACCGTGGAGTCGGAACAGCATGTGTCCCCACCGGTACTTGCCGCCTACAGCTACTGCGAGGCCGTGACCGGTCAGCAGGCCCGTAACTTCGCCTACGGCATCAGGCTCCTGCCGACGGCCAAGCGTCGGGCGATGTCCGCGCTCTACGCGTTCTCGCGGCGGGTCGACGACATCGGGGACGGCGAGCTCCCGACGGACGTCAAGGCCGAGCGGCTGGAGGAGACCAGGGCGCTGCTGGGGCGGATCCGTGCCGACGAGGTGGCCGAGGACGACACCGATCCGGTCGGCGTCGCCCTGACGCACGCCGCCCGGCAGTTCCCGATCCCGCTCGGCGGTCTCGACGAACTCATCGACGGCGTCCTCAAGGACGTGCACGGCGAGACCTACGAGACCTGGGACGACCTGAAGGTCTACTGCCGTTGTGTGGCCGGGGCCATCGGACGGCTCTCCCTGGGTGTGTTCGGCACCGAGCCGGGGGCGCGCGGCGCTGAGCGAGCGCCGGAATACGCCGACACGCTCGGGCTCGCGCTGCAACTCACCAACATCCTCCGGGACGTCCGCGAGGACGCGGAGGGCGGGCGGGTGTATCTGCCGGCCGACGATCTGGCCAAGTTCGGCTGCTCCGCCGGATTCCACGGGCCGACCCCGCCCGAGGGGTCCGACTTCGCGGGCCTCGTGCACTTCGAGGTACGCCGGGCCCGTGCCCTGTTCGCCGAGGGCTACCGGTTGCTGCCGATGCTGGACCGGCGCAGCGGAGCCTGCGTCGCCGCCATGGCAGGCATCTACCGCCGGCTTCTGGACCGTATCGAGCGCGAGCCCGAGGCCGTGCTGCGCGGGCGGGTCTCGCTGCCCGGCCGCGAGAAGGCGTATGTCGCCGTGCGCGGCCTGTCGGGTCTGGACGCGAGGAACGTGTCCCGGCGGACCGTCAGGAGGCGCGCCTGATGGACAGTCCGCTCCAAGGTGATGCCGGTGCCGAAAAACGGCAGGCAACCCTCCGGCGCGGCGCGGCGTCCCTGACTGCGACGGCCTGCCGTGCATGGTTCAAGCACCACGGCGGACCGGCAGGGGAGGATGCACGATGAGCGACGGCACACTGCCGGAGGGCCCGGTTCAGGACGCCTCCGGGCGCTCGGGAACCTCCGCCGTGGTGGTCGGAGGCGGACTCGCCGGGATCACCGCCGCGCTCGCGCTCGCCGACGCGGGCGTGCAGGTCACGCTGCTGGAGGGACGCCCCCGCCTCGGCGGTCTCGCCTTCTCCTTCGAGCGCGGCAACCTCACCGTCGACAACGGCCAGCACGTCTATCTGCGCTGCTGCACCGCGTACCGGTGGTTCCTCGACCGCATCGACGCCGCCGCGCTCGCCCCGCTGCAGGATCGTCTCGACGTGCCCGTTCTCGACGCGGACGCCGCACCGGGACGACGGCTGGGCAGACTTCGGCGCGACGCGCTGCCCGTGCCCCTGCATCTCGGGCGCAGCCTGGCCACCTACCCGCACCTCTCCCTCGCGGAGCGCGCCAGAGTCGGGCGCGCCGCATTGGCGCTCCGCACACTGGACCTCGCGGATCCCGCGCTCGACGCGCAGGACTTCGGCAGCTGGCTGGCCGCGCACGGTCAGTCGGCGCGTGCCATCGAGGCACTGTGGGACCTGGTCGGGGTCGCCACCCTCAACGCGGTGGCCGAAGACGCCTCGCTCGGGCTCGCCGCGATGGTGTTCAAGACGGGTCTGCTGTCCGACCCTGGCGCGGCCGACATCGGTTGGGCTCGCGTCCCGCTGGGCGAACTGCACGACCGGCTGGCCCGCAAGGCGCTCGACTCCGCGGGCGTGCGTACCGAGGTCCGTACACGCGTCACCTCCATCTCCCATGACGAAAACAGGAACTGGAGCGTTCAGGTTCCCGGCGAACGCATCGAGACCGACGCGGTCGTCCTCGCCGTCCCCCAGCGCGAGGCGCACGGCCTGCTGCCGGCCGGAGCCCTCGACGCCCCCGAACGGCTGCTCGAGATCGGCACGGCACCGATCCTCAACATCCATGTCGTCTACGACCGCAAGGTGCTCGGACGGCCGTTCTTCGCCGCTCTGGGCTCCCCGGTCCAGTGGGTCTTCGACCGCACCGAGGCCTCGGGACTGCGCGAGGGCCAGTACCTGGCACTGTCGCAGTCGGCGGCACAGGACGAGATCGACGAACCGGTCGCCGTGCTGCGCGAGCGCTATCTGCCCGAGCTGGAGCGGTTGTTGCCGGGTGCCCGCGACGCCGAGGTCAAGGACTTCTTCGTGACCCGGGAGCGCACAGCGACGTTCGCCCCCACCCCGGGCGTCGGGCGGTTGCGGCCCGGCGCCCGCACCAATGCCCCCGGCCTCTACCTGGCCGGAGCGTGGACCGCCACCGGGTGGCCCGCGACCATGGAAAGTGCGGTCCGCAGCGGAGTCGGCGCGGCGGGTGCCGCCCTGGCCGCCCTGGGCCGGTCCGGCGCGCACCTGTCCGGCCTCTTCGAGGAGGCGGCGTGAGCGTCCGATCGTACGGGGCTGACCCCCGCACCCCCGGTATCGCGACAAGAGGAGAGACTGTGCCCACTGTGCCCCCGGCCGAGACGGCTGCCGACGCGGTGGCCGTGTCCGCGCTTCTGGAGCGCGGCCGGAACCTGGCCACCCCGGTGCTGCGGGAGGCAGTGGACCGGCTGGCGCCGCCCATGGACACCGTCGCCGCCTACCACTTCGGCTGGATCGACGCCGAGGGCAGGCCCGCGGACGGCGACGGCGGAAAGGCGGTGCGCCCCGCGCTCGCCCTGCTGTCCGCGCAGGCCGCGGGCAGGGCGCCGGAGGTGGGGGTACCGGGCGCGGTCGCGGTCGAGCTGGTGCACAACTTCTCGCTGCTGCACGACGACCTGATGGACGGCGACGAACAGCGCCGACACCGGGACACCGTCTGGAAGGTGCACGGTCCCGCGCAGGCCATCCTCGTCGGTGACGCCCTGTTCGCCCTGGCCAACGAGATTCTGCTGGAGCTCGGCACCGTCGAGGCCGGTCGCGCCACCCGTCGTCTGACCAGGGCCACCCGCGCCCTGATCGACGGTCAGGCCCAGGACATCTCCTACGAGCACCGCGACCGCGTCAGTGTCGAGGAGTGCCTGGAGATGGAGGGCAACAAGACGGGCGCCCTGCTCGCCTGTGCCTCCTCCATCGGCGCGGTCCTCGGCGGCGCCGACGACGCCACCGCCGACACCCTGGAGAAGTACGGCTACCACCTCGGCCTCGCGTTCCAGGCCGTCGACGACCTCCTCGGCATCTGGGGCGACCCGGAGGCAACCGGAAAGCAGACCTGGAGCGACCTGCGCCAGCGCAAGAAGTCCCTGCCGGTGGTGGCCGCCCTGGCGGCGGGCGGTCCCGCCTCCGAGCGCCTGGGGGAGATGCTCGCCGAGGACGCCAAGAGCAGCGACTTCGAGAACTTCTCCGAGGAGGAGTTCGCCGCGCGGGCCGCCCTCATCGAGGAGGCGGGCGGCCGCGAGTGGACCACCCAGGAGGCGCGTCGCCAGCACACCATCGCCGTCCAGGCCCTGGAGTCGGTCCGGATGCCCCAGGAGGTGCGCGCACGGTTCACGGCGCTCGCCGACTTCGTCGTCGTACGAAAGAGATGATCACTATCGGTCGAACACACCTCGCGTAGTCGCCGGCCGGTGCCTTCCCCGCTCTCGATTCCTCCCTCAAGTCCCGGCTCGCTCGGGCGGGGGGACTCCCGGGAGTGAGGGAACCCGCATCGGGCAAGCACAGCGGCCGACGGCGGACCCACAGCAGCACTACTTGTATGACTGCACGAAGGGGAAGCCATGACAGCGACGACCGACGGAAGCACAGGGGCGCTACCGCCCCGCGCCGACTCGGCCACCGAAACAGACGAACCGCTCCCGGAGGCGGCCGGGACGGTCGGCATTCGACACGCCGCCGAACGCGCCATGCGGCGCGCGACAGATTTCCTGCTCGCGGAGCAGGACGCCCAGGGCTGGTGGAAGGGCGACCTCGAGACGAACGTCACGATGGACGCAGAGGACCTGCTGCTCCGCCAGTTCCTGGGGATCCGCGACGAGAGGACCACGCAGGCAGCCGCGCTGTTCATCCGCGGCGAGCAGCGCGAGGACGGCACCTGGGCCACCTTCTACGGCGGGCCGGGCGAACTGTCCACCACCATCGAGGCGTACGTGGCGCTGCGCCTGGCCGGCGACACGCCGGACGAGCCCCACATGGCACGGGCGTCCGCATGGGTCCGCGAACAGGGCGGCGTCGCCGCCTCCCGGGTCTTCACCCGCATCTGGCTCGCCCTGTTCGGCTGGTGGAAGTGGGAGGACCTGCCCGAACTGCCGCCGGAACTCATCTACTTCCCGAAGTGGATGCCGCTGAACATCTACGACTTCGGCTGCTGGGCGCGTCAGACCATCGTGCCGCTCACCGTCGTCTCGGCGAAGCGCCCGGTGCGTCCCGCCCCGTTCCCGCTGGACGAGCTGCACACCGACGCGGACAACCCCAACCCGGCCAAGGACCTGGCCCCGGTGGCCAGTTGGGACGGAGCCTTCCAGCGTCTGGACAAGGCCCTGCACCAGTTCCGCAAGGTCGCCCCGCGCCGGCTGCGCGCCGCCGCCATGAAGGCCGCATCGCGCTGGATCATCGAGCGGCAGGAGAACGACGGCTGCTGGGGCGGCATCCAGCCGCCCGCGGTGTACTCGGTCATCGCCCTGCACCTGCTCGGCTACGACCTCGAACACCCCGTGCTGCGCGAGGGCATCGCGTCGCTCGACCGCTTCGCGGTGTGGCGCGAGGACGGTGCCCGCATGATCGAGGCGTGTCAGTCCCCGGTGTGGGACACCTGCCTCGCGACCATCGCGCTCGCCGACGCGGGAGTGCCGGCCGACCACCCGCAGTTGGTGAAGGCCGCGGAGTGGATGCTCGGCGAGGAGATCACCCGGCCCGGAGACTGGTCGGTGAAACGCCCCCAACTGCCGCCGGGCGGCTGGGCGTTCGAGTTCCACAACGACAACTACCCCGACATCGACGACACCGCCGAGGTGGTGCTCGCCCTGCGCCGCGTGAAGCACCAGGACCGGGAGCGCCTCGAGCAGGCCATCGGGCGCGGGGTGCGCTGGAACCTCGGCATGCAGTCCAAGAACGGCGCATGGGGCGCGTTCGACGTCGACAACACCAGCGCGTTCCCCAACCGGCTGCCGTTCTGCGACTTCGGTGAGGTCATCGACCCGCCGTCGGCCGACGTCACCGCGCACGTCGTGGAGATGCTCGCGGTCGAAGGGCTCTCCCACGACCCGCGCACCCGGCGGGGGATCGAGTGGCTGCTGGCCGAACAGGAGCCGGACGGTTCATGGTTCGGTCGCTGGGGCGTCAATTACGTGTATGGCACAGGTTCGGTGGTGCCGGCGCTGGTGGCCGCGGGCATCCCGGGTTCGCACCCCGCGATCCGCCGGGCCGTCGCCTGGCTGGAGAGCGTGCAGAACGACGACGGCGGCTGGGGCGAGGACCTGCGCTCCTACAAGTACGTCCAGGAATGGAGCGGCCGGGGAGCCTCCACCGCCTCGCAGACGGCGTGGGCGCTGCTCGCGCTGCTCGCGGCGGGGGAGAGCGAGAGCAAGGCCGTGGAGCGGGGAGTCGACTTCCTCGCCCGGACCCAGCGCGAGGACGGGTCCTGGGACGAGCCCCACTTCACCGGCACGGGCTTCCCGTGGGACTTCTCCATCAACTACCACCTGTACCGGCAGGTCTTCCCGCTCACGGCCCTCGGCCGCTACGTCAACGGCGAGCCGTTCGCCGGGGCCAAGGGGAGCTGATGAGCCACAAGCCCGAACAGCTCCCGTTGCTGATCGCCTGCGCGCTCGGCATCGAGCACCTCGCCCTGCGCAGTGGCGGTCACGCGGGTGCCGACGGGCCCGTCACCCTGCTCCGTACGGGTATGGGCCCCCGGGCGGCCGAACGCTCGGTCACCCGGGTGCTCGACGACCCCGCCCTCGCCGGGGCGGCCGTCGTCGCCACCGGTTTCTGCGCCGGCCTGGCACCGGGGATGCACCCCGGTGACCTGGTCGTCGCCGAGGAGACCCGGGACCCGCGCGGCACCACCGCGTGCGTGGGCACCGATCTACTCGTCAAGGAACTCGCACGCGCCCTTCCTGGGCGCACCGTCCACACCGGGCCGCTCACCGGCTCGGACCATGTCGTCCGAGGTCAGGAGCGGTCTGAGCTGCTCGCGACCGGAGCGATCGCGGTCGACATGGAGTCCGCGGCCACGATCCACGGAGCCGTACGCACGGGCGAGCGCCCGGTTGCGGCCGTCCGGGTGGTCGTGGACGCTCCAGAACATGAACTTGTCCGTATCGGCACGTTGCGCGGTGGAATATCAGCTTTCCGCGTCCTGCGTGCCGTCCTTCCCGCTTTCTTCGAATGGCACCGTTCTTTGCTGCTCCCTCGGAGGTGAGCCAGATGGCCATGCCGCTGCGCCAGTCCATCAAGGTCGCTACATACCTGTTTGAACAGAAAATCAAGAGGCGGGACAAGTTCGCGCTGCTGGTCGAACTGGAACCACTCTTCGCCTGCAACCTCAAGTGCGAGGGCTGCGGAAAGATCCAGCATCCGGCCGGCGTGCTCAAGCAGCGCATGCCTGTCGCCCAGGCCGTGGGCGCGGTCCTCGAGTCCGGCGCCCCGATGGTGTCCATCGCGGGCGGCGAACCGTTGATGCATCCGCAGATCGACGAGATCGTGCGGCAGTTGGTGGCCAAGAAGAAGTTCGTCTTCCTGTGCACCAACGCACTGCTGATGCGCAAGAAGATGGACAAGTTCAAGCCCTCGCCGTACTTCGCCTGGGCCGTGCACATCGACGGGCTGCGCGAGCGGCACGACGCGTCGGTGGCCAAGGAGGGCACCTTCGACGAGGCGGTGGAGGCCATCAAGGAGGCCAAGCGGCGCGGCTTCCGGGTGACCACCAACTCGACCTTCTTCAACACGGACACCCCGCAGACCATCGTCGAGGTGCTGAACTTCCTCAACGACGATCTGGAGGTGGACGAGATGATGCTCTCGCCCGCCTACGCCTACGAGAAGGCGCCCGACCAGGAGCACTTCCTCGGTGTGCAGCAGACCCGGGAGCTGTTCAAGAAGGCCTTCTCCGGCGGCAACCGCAGGCGGTGGCGGCTCAACCAGAGCCCGCTCTTCCTGGACTTCCTCGAGGGCAAGGTCGACTTCCCGTGCACCGCGTGGGCGATCCCGAGCTACTCCCTCTTCGGCTGGCAGAAGCCCTGCTACCTGATGAGCGACGGGTACGTGGCCACGTACAAGCAGCTGCTCGAGGAGACCGACTGGGACCAGTACGGCCGGGGCAAGGACCCGCGCTGCGCCAACTGCATGGCGCACTGCGGCTACGAGCCGACCGCCGTGCTCGCCACCATGGGGTCCCTGAAGGAGTCCCTGCGGGCCGCACGCGAGACCATGACCACCGGAAAGCAGCGGTGATGTCATGACCGCCGTTTCCTTGGGTGTCCCCGAGGTGCCGGCTCGGCCCGTCGCGCAGCGACGTGTGTCGCGGCAGATCCAGGTCGGGCCGGTGGCGGTCGGGGGCGGCGCTCCGGTGTCGGTGCAGTCGATGACGACGACGCGTACGTCGGACATCGGTGCGACGTTGCAGCAGATCGCGGAGTTGACGGCGTCGGGTTGCCAGATCGTGCGGGTGGCGTGTCCGACGCAGGATGATGCGGATGCGTTGGCGACGATTGCGCGGAAGTCGCAGATCCCGGTGATCGCGGACATTCACTTCCAGCCGAAGTATGTGTTCGCCGCGATCGAGGCGGGTTGTGCGGCGGTGCGGGTGAATCCGGGCAATATCAAGCAGTTCGACGACAAGGTGCGGGAGATCGCGAAGGCGGCCAAGGATCATGGGACGCCGATTCGGATCGGGGTGAACGCGGGGTCGTTGGACCGGCGGTTGCTGCAGAAGTACGGCAGGGCGACTCCGGAGGCGCTGGTGGAGTCGGCGCTGTGGGAGGCGTCGTTGTTCGAGGAGCATGATTTCCGGGACATCAAGATCTCGGTGAAGCACAACGATCCGGTTGTGATGATCGAGGCGTATCGGCAGCTTGCGGCGCAGTGTGAGTATCCGTTGCATCTGGGTGTGACGGAGGCGGGTCCGGCGTTCCAGGGCACGGTGAAGTCGGCGGTGGCGTTCGGTGCGCTGTTGTCGCAGGGCATCGGTGACACGATTCGTGTGTCGTTGTCGGCTCCTCCGGTGGAGGAGGTGAAGGTGGGCGCGCAGATTCTGGAGTCGTTGGGTCTTCGGGAGCGTGGTCTGGAGATCGTGTCGTGTCCGTCGTGCGGTCGTGCGCAGGTGGATGTGTACAAGTTGGCCGAGGAGGTCACGGCGGGGCTGGAGGGGATGGAGGTTCCGCTGCGGGTCGCGGTGATGGGCTGTGTGGTCAATGGTCCGGGTGAGGCGCGTGAGGCGGATCTGGGTGTCGCGTCCGGCAATGGCAAGGGTCAGATCTTTGTGAAGGGTGAGGTCATCAAGACGGTGCCCGAGTCGAAGATCGTGGAGACCCTGATCGAGGAGGCCATGAAGCTCGCCGAGCAGATGGAGAAGGACGGCGTCGCATCCGGCGAGCCGGCCGTCACCGTCGCTTGAACGACTTACCTGTGAGTGATGTGAAGGAGCGCGACGGTGCCGAGAAGGTGACGACGTGCGGGCCCGGCCCTCAGGGCCGGGCCTGGTCGTCTTCTCGACACCGGCTTCTGCGCTCAGGAGGCGATTCGAAAAATAGGGGAGGCCCGAGCGTGACGATTCTGGAGAGCATCCGGGGACCACGCGACCTGAAGGCGCTGTCCGAGGTGGAGCTGGGCCGACTGGCCGAGGAGATCAGGGAGTTCCTGGTCCACGCGGTCGCCAGGACGGGCGGTCACCTGGGGCCCAATCTGGGGGTGGTGGAACTCTCCATCGCGCTCCACCGGGCCTTCGAGTCACCGGTCGACCGCATTCTGTGGGACACCGGCCACCAGAGCTATGTGCACAAGCTGCTGACAGGGCGTCAGGATTTCTCCAAGCTGCGCGGCAAGGGGGGCCTCTCCGGCTATCCCTCCCGCGAGGAGTCCGAGCACGACATCATCGAGAACAGTCACGCGTCGACCGCACTCGGCTGGGCCGACGGGCTCGCCAAGGCCCGTCAGGTGCAGGGGGAGAAGGGCCATGTCGTCGCGGTCATCGGCGACGGCGCCCTCACCGGCGGCATGGCCTGGGAGGCGCTCAACAACATCGCCGCGGCCAAGGACCGCCCGCTCATCGTCGTCGTCAACGACAACGAGCGCTCGTACGCGCCGACCATAGGCGGCCTCGCCAACCATCTGGCCACCCTGCGGACGACCGACGGCTACGAGAGGGTGCTGGCCTGGGGCAAGGACGTGCTCCAGCGCACACCCGTCGTCGGCACCACCGTCTACGAGGCCCTGCACGGCGCCAAGAAGGGCTTCAAGGACGCGTTCGCGCCCCAGGGCCTGTTCGAGGACCTGGGGCTGAAGTACGTCGGCCCGATCGACGGACACGACATCCGGGCCGTCGAGTCGGCGCTGCGGCGCGCCAAGCGATTCCACGGTCCCGTACTGATCCACTGCCTCACCGAGAAGGGCCGCGGCTACGAGCCCGCGCTCGCCCACGAGGAGGACCACTTCCACACGGTCGGCGTGATGGACCCGCTCACCTGCGAGCCCCTCGCGCCCTCGGGCGGGCCGTCGTGGACGTCGGTCTTCGGGGACGAGATCGCGCGGATCGGCGAGGAGCGCGAGGACGTCGTGGCGATCACGGCGGCCATGCTGCACCCGGTGGGCCTGGCCAAGTTCGCCGAGCGCTTTCCGGACCGGGTGTGGGACGTGGGCATCGCCGAGCAGCACGCGGCCGTCTCCGCGGCCGGCCTTGCGACAGGAGGACTCCATCCGGTCGTCGCCGTCTACGCGACGTTCCTCAACCGTGCCTTCGACCAGCTCCTCATGGACGTGGCCCTGCACCGCTGCGGTGTCACGTTCGTCCTGGACCGGGCCGGCGTGACGGGCGTCGACGGACCGTCGCACAACGGCATGTGGGACATGTCGGTGCTGCAGGTGGTACCGGGCCTCAGGATCGCCGCGCCACGCGATGCCGACCAGTTGCGCGCGCAGCTGCGGGAGGCGGTCGCCGTCGACGACGCACCCACCCTGATCCGTTTCCCGAAGGAGTCGGTGGGTCCGGCGATCCCGGCGGTGGACCGGGTGGGCGGCCTCGATGTACTGCACCGCGCCGACCGCCCCGAGGTGCTCATGGTGGCCGTCGGCGTCATGGCTCCCGTCTGCCTCCAGGCCGCGGAGCTGCTCCAGGCACGCGGCATCGGCTGCACGGTCGTCGACCCCCGCTGGGTCAAGCCCGTCGACCCCGGGCTCCCGGGCCTGGCCGCCGAACACCGCCTCGTCGCGGTCGTCGAGGACAACAGCCGGGCCGCGGGTGTCGGCTCGGCGGTCGCCCTGACGCTCTCGGACGCCGACGTCGACGTGCCGGTGCGGCGCTTCGGGATCCCGGAGCAGTTCCTCGCGCACGCCAAGCGGGGCGAGTTGCTCGCCGACATCGGGCTCACGCCCGTCGAGGTCGCGGGGCGGATCAGCGCGAGCCTGGCCGTCAAGGATGAGCCGTCCAAGGAGAAGCACGAATGACCACCCCTTCCGGGAACCGCGACTTCGACCTCGGAGCGCTCCTGGCCGAGCGCGGGGCCGAGCGCTACGAGCTGCACACCAGGTATCTCAACCACCAGCTCCCGCGCATGCTCCACACCATCGGCTTCGACAAGGTCTACGAGCGGGCCGAGGGCGCCCACTTCTGGGACGCCGACGGCAACGACTACCTGGACATGCTCGCCGGGTTCGGGGTGATGGGCCTCGGCCGCCACCACCCCGTGGTCCGCAAGGCGCTGCACGACGTCCTGGACGCACAGCTCGCCGACCTCACCCGCTTCGACTGCCAGCCGCTGCCCGGGCTGCTGGCGGAGAAGCTGCTGAGCCACAGTCCGCACATGGACAGGGTGTTCTTCGGCAACAGCGGCACCGAGGCGGTCGAGACCGCGCTGAAGTTCGCCCGCTTCGCCACCGGCAAGCCGCGCATCCTGTACTGCGAGCACGCCTTCCACGGTCTGACGACCGGCTCGCTGTCGGTGAACGGCGAGCGCGGCTTCCGCGACGGGTTCGCCCCGCTGCTGCCCGACACGGCGGTTCCGCTGGGCGATCTCGACGCCCTGGCACGGGAGCTCAGGAAGGGGGACGTGGCGGCCCTCATCGTCGAGCCCATCCAGGGCAAGGGCGTCCACGAGGCGCCGCCCGGCTATCTCCAGGCCGCGCAGGAGCTGCTGCACAAGCACAAGGCCCTGCTGATCGCGGACGAGGTGCAGACCGGTCTCGGCCGTACCGGGGACTTCTACGCCTACCAGTACGAGGGCGGCGTCGAGCCGGACCTGGTGTGCGTGGCGAAGGCGCTGTCCGGTGGCTATGTACCGGTCGGCGCCACCCTCGGCAAGGAATGGATCTTCAAGAAGGTCTACTCGTCCATGGACCGGGTGCTGGTGCACTCGGCGAGTTTCGGATCGAACGCGCAGGCGATGGCGGCCGGGCTCGCGGTTCTCTCCGCCATGGAGAACGAGCAGATCGTCGCGAACGCCCGCGCCGTGGGGGAGCAGCTGAAATCCCGTCTCGCCACACTTGTCGACAAGTACGAGCTGCTCAGCGACGTACGCGGGCGTGGACTCATGATCGGGATCGAGTTCGGCAGGCCCAGCTCACTGAAGCTGCGCGGCCGGTGGACCATGCTCCAGACGGCCCGCAAGGGGCTGTTCGCACAGATGGTCGTCGTCCCGCTGCTGCAACGGCACCGGATCCTCACCCAGGTGTCCGGCGACCATCTGGAGGTGATCAAGCTGATCCCGCCGCTGACCGTCGACGAGCGCGACGTGGACCGGTTCGTGGAGGCCTTCACCGCCGTCATGGACGACGCGCACGGTGGGGGACTGATGTGGGACTTCGGAAAGACCCTGATCAAGCAGGCGGTGGCCAACCGCTGAGCCGCGCACCGGAGGGGCTTTGCCTCTGAGGCAATAAATTTGCCGCAGAGGCAAACCTGCGGCTGAATAGAGAGCATGAGCTCTCCCGAGAACGAGCCCGGGCCCGGCGAGGACCTTACCGCCGTCGCGCCGCAGCTGCGCGCGCTGCGGCGCCGCGCCTCGCTCACCCTCGAGGCCGCGGCCCGTGCCGCCGGGCTCTCGCCCGCACACCTCTCCCGGCTCGAGACCGGGCAGCGCCAGCCCTCGCTGCCGATGCTGCTCGCACTCGCCCGTATCTACGGTACGACCGTCTCCGAACTGCTCGGCGAGACCGTCGCCGACCAGGAGGCGGTCGTCCGCGCCCCCGACATGGAGCCGACCCGGGCGGGCGGCTGGACGTACTGGCAGGCCGGCGCACCGGGCCGCGGCATGCAGGCGCTCCGCGTCCACGTCCCGCACGGCGCGCAGGGCGACATCGTGCGCGTCCACCCGGGCGAGGAGTGGCTGTACGTGCTGAGCGGGCGGCTGCGCCTGCGGCTGGGGGACACCACCCATGTGCTCGCAACCGGGGACAGCGCGCACTTCGACTCGCTGACCCCGCACCGCATCGCCGCCGCCGACCACGGCGGCACCGATCTGCTCTTCGTCCACACCCTGCTGCAGAGCCCGACCGCCACGTTGTGCCTCGGACCCACCCCTGGAGAAATGCCATGACCGAACAGCCGGAGACCCGCCCCCAGCGCAGGGACATGGAGGAGAAGTTCCCCCGTGCCCTGTGGGTCCGCCTGATCGTCTACATCGCCGTCGGCCACCTCTTCGCCGGGTTCATCTATCTGCTGTTCGAGGTAGGGGCGAAGTAACCGGCCCTGCCGCGGCGGCGCGGGCGACTCAGTCCAGCAGACGACCGCGCAGCCGCTCCCGCAGTGTCGGCGTGAGCCCGAGCCCGCGCTCCAGATAGTCCTCGACACCGCCCCAGGTCTCCTCGACGGTGTCGATCGCCGCGGCCAGATACTCGGCGCGCGCGTCGAAGAGCGGGCTGAGCAGCTCCATCACCTCGGGGGAGTACGTGTCGGGCGACGAACCGTTGCGGTGCACCTTGTAGCGGCGGTGCTTCGCGTTGGACTCCAGGTAGTCCGCGACGATCGCCTCCCGCTCGACCCCGAGGGCCAGCAGCGTCACCGCGATCGACAGTCCCGCGCGGTCCTTGCCGGCCGCGCAGTGCATCAGCGCGGGCACGCTGTCCTCGGCCAGGGAGCGCAGCACCTGGGAGTGTTCGGCCGTGCGCTCCCGGATGATGGTTCGGTAGGAGACGATCATGCGGTTCGCGGCCCTGCCCTCGGCGAGGAGCGCGCGCAGCTGCTCGATGTCGCCGTCCCTGACCATCTTCCAGAACTCGGCCCCGTCCGCCGGATCGGTGAGCGGAAGACTGACGTTGCGCACCCCGGGGAGCTCGACGTCGGGCCCCTCGAGCTTCTTGTCCGCCGCATTGCGGAAGTCGAAGACCGTGTGCAGGCCGAGGGAGCCGAGGAACGCTGCGTCCTTCTCCGTCGCATGGGCGAGGTGGCCGCTCCGGAAGAGCACTCCGTGCCGCACGCGCCGCCCGTCCACGGTCGGCAGACCGCCCACGTCGCGGAAGTTGCGCACCCCGGTCAGCTCGGGCTCGGTCGACGGGACCTGCTGCGTCACGAGGGCTCCTCCCATCCGTCCGCCGGCGCTGCTCGCCGAGGGGCCGAGCTTCGACGATACGACATGGGTTTGTCGGCCGATGATCGACGGCGACCTGTCCCTCGTCCCGCGGTCACGACCGCCGGCGGCCCGTCCCGGCCTCCGTGTGCAGTGGCTCCCCCAACATCGGCGTTGGGAGTGTTATTCCGGATCGGACCGAATTCGGCGCGTGGCTTATCTCACCGTCCGTCAACCCCTGCCTACGGTCGCGTAGCTCACATCGCAAGGTGAATCATGGACCGACGTGGCAGACGATTCGAAGAGTGACAACAGATCAGTGATCGGGTCGTACGTGGCGGTGGGGGACAGCTTCACCGAGGGCGTCGGCGACCCCGGCCCCGACGGGCAGTTCGTCGGCTGGGCCGACCGGTTCGCGGTGCTCCTCGCCGATCGGCGGCCCGAAGGCGCCTTCACGTACACGAACCTCGCCGTGCGTGGCAAACTGCTCGACCAGATCGTCGCGCACCAGCTACCGAAGGCCGTCGAACTCGCCCCGGACCTGGTGTCCTTCTGCGCGGGCGGGAACGACATCATCCGGCCGGGCACCGACCCCGACGACGTCGCCGAGCGTTTCGAGCATGCCATCGCCGCCCTGACCTCCGCGGTCGGCACGGTGATGGTGACGACGGGCTTCGACACCCGCGGCGTCCCCGTGTTCAAGCATCTGCGCGGCAAGATAGCCACGTACAACGGGCATGTCCGGGCGATCGCCGACCGGTACGGCTGCCCGGTGCTCGACCTGTGGTCGCTGAAGACCGTCCAGGACCGGCGCGCCTGGGACGACGACCGTCTGCACCTCTCGCCCGAGGGGCACACCCGCGTGGCTCTGCGGGCGGGACAGGTGCTCGGCGTCGAGGTGCCCGCAGACCCCGACCAGGCCTGGCCGCCGCTGCCGCCGCGCGGCACGCTCGAGGTACGGCGCGACGACATCCACTGGGCGCGTGAGTACCTGGTTCCGTGGATCGGACGGCGGTTGCGCGGCGAGTCCTCGGGGGACCGTGTCGTGGCGAAGGGCGCCCTGTCGCCGGACGACATCAAGATGCGCATCGCGAAGGCGGTCTGAACCGGCCCCTCCTGCCGGTACGGTCCGGCGCGTGCCCGGGGCCCCGATACGCCGGGTCCGGGCACGCGCCGGACCGTACCGCGTCGACGTATGCCGCCGACCCGGCGGAGCAGACCGGCGTCAGCCCTTCGGCTCCGTCAACGCGGCGCGATCCACGCCCAGTTCGCGGGCGAGCGCCTCGTCCACCCACTCCTGCGCCCGTGCTCGCGCCACCGTGCCCTTGTACGCCGTCATCTGCACGGCCAGCCCGTCCAGGAGCGCTGTCAGCCGTATCGCGGTGCCCGCCGGGTCGGCGCACCGGAACTCGCCGGCCGCGACCCCTTCCATCAGAACCTCGGTGATCCCGGCCTTCCACTGCCGGTCGAGGCCTCGCGTGACCTCGCGCAGCGCGGGCTCCCGCAGTGACGCCGCCCAGCCCTCGATCCACAGCCGCCAGCCCTTGGCCTGCCCGGTCGGCGCGTACCAGCGCACCGCCGCGCGCAGGCGGCGCAGGGCCGACGTACGGCGCCCGAGCAGTTTGCGCAGATGCGCCAGATCGTCCTCGGCGGCGTACGCGAACGCCTCCGAGACCAGCTTCTCCTTGGTCGAGAAGTGGTACAGGACCAGTGCGTTGCTCACACCGAGTGCCGAGGCCACGTCGGCGATCCGCACCGCCGCGACGCCCCGCGCCTCGATCTGCTCCACGGCGGCCCGCAGCAGTTCCTCACGCCGCTGGGCCACGTTCAACCGCACCCTCGTCACGCGGCAACCCTACGTCACCGGTACCAGCCGAACCGCTCGGCGATCAGCGGCAGTCGGTCCGCCACGAGCGCGTGCGCGGCCGTCCGCGGACTCGTCCCGTCGGCCTGCGCCCGGTCCAGCATCCGGCCGACCAGGTCCCGCATCGAGCGTCGTGTGTAGGCGAAGGCCTCGTCCGCGTCGGCGCCCACGTCACCGAACAGCGTCCACCACCACCAGGCGTTGGTCCCGGAGTTGACCACCACGTCCGGCAGCACGCTCACCCCGCGCGCGGCGAGCAGGTCCTCCGCGTCGGGCAGCACCGGCATGTTGGCCGCCTCGACGATCCACCGTGCCGTGATGTGCTCCTGGTTCTCGGTGTCGATGGCGTACGAGACCGCGGCGGGCACCAGCACCTCGGCCTCGGCCGACAGCCAGGCGTCCCCGGACAGTTCGCGGTCGGCGGGGCGCAGTGCCCCCCGGTCCACCGTCCCGTAGGCGTCGCGCGCCGCGAGCAGCGCCTCCACGTCGAGTCCGTCGGGATGGGCGACGGTGCCCTTCACATCGGCGACCGCGACGACCGACAGTCCCGCACGCGCCAGGAACCGCGCCGTGGCCCCACCCATGGTGCCGAAGCCCTGCACCGCCACCCGGGTGCCCGCATACGGCACGCCGGCCCGGTCCAGGGCGGTCAGCACGGACTCGGCGACCCCGCACCCGCCGACCAGCGCGTCCAGACCGATTCCGTCCACCTCCACGGCGAAGGCGTCGGCGAGCCGTTCCCGGGCCGCCGCCTCGTCGGTGAGCAGGGGGTACACGGCCTGGATCGACGACACCAGTCCCGCCTCGGCGGCCGCGCGGTCCACCAGGTCCTGGGTGAGGCCCAGGTCCTCCCCGGTGGTCCAGACCGTCTCGACGTACGGCCGCATCGCGCGCAGATAGCGCACCAGGACGTCGTAGGCCTCCGGGGCGCGGGGATCGCAGTCGATGCCGCCCTTGGCGCCGCCCAGCGGGACGTAGCGGCCCCGCGGGTTGTAGTGCAGCGCCTCTTTCATGGTCATGCCGCGGGCCAGCCCGGCGACCTCGTCCAGGGTGCAGCCGGGCCGCATCCGCAGCCCGCCGCTGGCGACGCCCCGGACGAGGCGGTCGACGACGAGGTAGCCCCGGTGGCCGGTGATGTGGTCGGTCCAGACGAGCGTGATGAGGGGCGCGCCCCGATCGGTGGTCATGAGCCCACTGTACTGAACGGTGATTCAGTTGCCTGCCCGGGACCCGATGCGCGGGAGCCGCCCTTCGAGGGCTTTCTACCGCCTCTGGTGTGCGGTGGACACCGGCTCCGCACCCTGCGGCACATCGCACGAGTCCTTGAAGCCCTGACTCGTCAGGCCCAGCGCCGCATTGACGCGCGAGCGCAGGTTCTCCACCGCCACCATCGCCGTCAGCTCGACGAAGGCCGGCTCGCCGAGCCGGCCGACGAGCCGGGCGGCGAGCTCGTCGTCGACGGTGGGCGGGGCGGCCGTCATGGCCTCGGCGTACGCCATGACGTCGCGCTCCAGTTCCGTGTAGGCGCCGCTCTCGCGCCAGCGTGGCACGTCGACGAGCTTCTCGCGGGCCATGCCGCGTTCCCGGCTCACCCAGTAGCCGAAGTCCATGCACCAGGAGCAGCCGACCGACGCGGCCGTCGCCATCTCGGCCAGCGCCTTGAGGTCGGCGTCGAGCCGGTTCCACTTGGCGACCGACCGCTCGAAGCGCAGATCGGCCCGCAGCACGTCCGGCTGATGGGCCAGCGCCTTGCCGGGGTCCAGGACCTTGCCGTAGGTCTTCTTCGAGTACCACTCCATGAAGCGGAAGAAGAACGTGCGGCGCGGGGTCAGGGAGACTCGGGCCATGGGGCACCTCCAGTGCGTCGTTCCGGGGCGCCCTTCGCGAGCGCCCGCACCGTTGCGACGAACCGCCACCCCCCGGATGTGACATGCGGGCCCGCACGCGTCGCGCTGTGCGCCGCCGAGGTCGCACTGTGGCACGGCAGGCCCGTCGTCGGAGGAGGGGCCGACAATAATGGAAGATCTCATCGACTCCACTGGAGGTCCTGTGTCCGGTTCACGTTCCCTGAGCTCGGGGCTCCGAGCGCTGCGGCCCGCCGCTTTCGGCGCGGATCCGAGCGGGGAGCGCCTGGCGCGCATCCGCAGGTCGCCGCACTTCGCGGACGGCGTCTTCGTGAACCCCGAGGGCACCCGGACCCGCCCGTCCGGCGGTTCCACGCTGGAGCTGACGAAGGTCTACTTCCGCAAGGACGCCCGGGTCCGCCGCGCCCCGTCCGGCACCGTGCCCGTGCATCCGACGACGTACGCCGATCTTGCCCGGCCTCCCGCGAGCGGACTGCGGCTGACGTGGATGGGGCACTCCAGTGTGCTCGCCGAGATCGACGGGCACCGGGTGCTGTTCGACCCGGTGTGGGGGGAGCGCTGCTCGCCCTTCGACTTCGCCGGCCCCAAGCGCCTGCATCCGGTGCCGCTGCCGCTCGCCGCGCTCGGCCCGGTCGACGTCGTCGTCATCTCGCACGACCACTACGACCATCTCGACCTGCCCACCATCAAGGCACTGGCGGGGACGGACACCGTGTTCGCGATACCGCTCGGCGTGGGCGCCCACCTGGAGCACTGGGGCGTCTCGGCAGACCGGCTGCGCGAGCTGGACTGGAACGAGACGACGAAGGTCGGCGGCCTGAGCCTGACCGCCACCCCGGCCCGCCACTTCTGCGGCCGCGGTCTGCGCAACCGGCAGCACACCCTGTGGGCGTCCTGGGCCGTGGCCGGCGACGAGCACCGGATCTACCACAGCGGCGACACCGGGTATTTCGACGGGTTCAAGGACATCGGCGCCGCGCACGGCCCGTTCGACGCCACGATGATCCAGATCGGCGCCTATTCGGAGTACTGGCCCGACATCCACATGACGCCCGAGGAGGGCATGCGCGCCCACCTCGACCTCCAGGGGGGCAGCCCGCAGGGTGTGATGCTGCCGATCCACTGGGCCACGTTCAACCTGGCGCCGCACCCCTGGGCCGAGCCCGGCGAGGGCACCGTCGAGGCCGCGCGGGCGGCCGGAGCGCAGGTCGCGCTGCCGCGCCCGGGTGAGCCCTTCGAGCCGACGGCTCCGACCGTGCCGTCGGAGCCCTGGTGGCGCGGGGTCGCGGTCGAGCCGGAGGGCGGCTGGCCCGCGCCCGTGGCCGTCGCCGACACTCCGGGTGACGTCCCGGGTGAGGGCACCGCGGGATCCGGGGAGCCGGAGACGGTCCCCGCGGGCTGACCTTCCGGGCGGACGCGGGACCACGGCGAGGGCCGAGGAGCACAGGGCTCCTCGGCCCTCGCCTTTTGTTCCCGACCGCTTCTGACCAGCTCTGATCGGTTCGCTTCTGCGGTAGGAACGCGTGTCCGGTTGGTTATCGGTCGGTCGTACGACGCGTCATACCAGAGCGGGAAGCTCTCCGGAGGACTTTGTCCACAGCCCTCCGCGCATGCCTTCAACGCGACTACGCTGAGTTGCCGCCGCGCGACGGAGGGCCGCCATTCCACGGCCTTCCCGACCCGGCGCCGCGATGGCGCATGCCCGAGTCGCGCAGACCGCGGGGACCCCACGCCCCCGACGCACCGAGTACGAGGACGCCGATGTCTCACCTTCGCGCACCGGCCGCACGCGCAGACCGCCGTGAGGGCGGGCGGCACGGGCGACCGGTCGCCCAAACCGTCCCCGCGCCCCCCGCCACCGCCATACGGCCCCGGTTGCTGCGTCTGGCGGTCCTGCCCTGCGTCGCGGTGACCCTCAGCGCCTCCGCCGCCGTGCTCTTCACCGTCCGTGCCACCGGCGCGCGCCCCACGCTGTTGATGTGGGCCGTGTTCGCGGGCGCCCTCGGAGTGGCCTTCGCGGGCATCGCGATCGCCGCCGTGGCCGCCGAACGCGCCGCCACATCCGTCGCGGAGCGGCTCGAGATGCTGCGCCGCACCAGCGCGCGCGGTGAGGCAGACCTGCGGGCCCTGGTCGAGGCGATCCGCCGCGGTGACACTCCGCCCACGCGCACACCCCGCGGCAGACCCACCAAGGACGGCGACGAGTTCGAGTTGCTCGCCGACGAGTTGTCGCGGGCCCACGACGGCGCCTCCGCCGCGGTCCTGCAAGCGGCACAGCTCTCCAGCCAGACCGGCAGCGAGCAGAAGCTCGAAGTCTTCCTGAACCTCGCGCGGCGCCTGCAGTCCCTCGTGCACCGGGAGATCTCGATCCTCGACGAGCTGGAGAACGAGATCGAGGACCCCGACCTGCTCAAGGGCCTCTTCCACGTCGACCACCTCGCCACCCGCATCCGGCGCCACGCGGAGAATCTCGCCGTGCTCGGCGGTGCGGTCTCGCGCCGTCAGTGGAGCAATCCGGTCCCGATGACCGAAGTGCTGCGCTCGGCCGTCGCCGAGGTCGAGCAGTACGCACGGGTCAAGCTCGTACCGCCGGTGGACGGCACCCTGCACGGCCACGCCGTCGCCGACGTCATCCACCTGCTGGCCGAACTCGTCGAGAACGCAACGGTGTTCTCGGCTCCGCACACCCAGGTCCTGCTACGCGCCGGCCAGGTCACCTCCGGGCTCGCCATCGAGGTCGAGGACCGCGGGCTCGGCATGCCGCAGGCCGAACTGAGCCGGATGAACACCCTGTTGGCCGACCCGGACCAGGTCAACGTCGCCGGCCTGCTGGCCGACGGCCGCATCGGCCTGTTCGTGGTCTCGCAACTCGCCCGCAGGCACGGCATCCAGGTCCGGCTGCAGACCAACATCTACGGCGGTGTCCAGGCGGTGCTCGTGGTGCCGCAGGGGCTGATCGGTCCGGCTCCCGGCACGGCCGGAGGCGCGGCGCCCCAGGAGCCGCAGGCGACCGACCCCGACACCGGACCGGTCGCGACCCCCGGTGCCGCAGGCCCGCAGGAGATCGCTCCCGGAAACCACCGCCCGCACGTCCCCCCGCCCCGGGGCGCGCGGGCCGCACACCCGCCTCTCGGAGGTTCCGACCAGCCGGCGGTGCGCGGATCGCAGTGGCCGGGCGACGATCCGGTCCCGGACGAGCGCGACCGCTCCCCGCTGCCCGTGCGCGAAGCCGACAGCCCCCGGCCCAACCCGGCCGAGGCCCTGCCCGGACTCCGTGCCGGCGACCGGCCGATCGTCGAGCGGCCCATCGACAGACGGCCGGCTCCCCTGGTCGGTACCGTCCGCGGCACGATGGGCAAGCCCCGGCTGCCCCGCCGGCGCGCCCAGGAGCACCTGGCACCCCAGCTTCGTGGAGGACCGACGCCGCCCGCACACCAGGAGGGCGAGCAGCACATCGGCCATGACCCGGGCCTGATGGCCGCCTTCCAACGGGGCATCGGCCTCGCGGAGGCACGTGCGCAGGCGGAGCCCGGCCACGACGAGCCGGACGCCGATGCGGGGGCCGTCCCCGACCGGCACCAAGAGGCAGGGTCGGACGTCCCGTATCGCGAGCCGGCGTTCCCCGACGACACGCCGTCGCCCCTCGCCGAAGCACCGGCCGGGGACCGGGCGCGCACCGCCGAGGTGCACGCCCGACACGAGCCCGACCGGGAACGGACCGTCCGGCAGGACGGGAGTGCACCGCCCGGATGACCACACCGACCCCGCCCGCTCCCGCAGACCCGCGAACCCCAAGGAGTCGATCCATCATGGCGAGCGAAGTGCCGACCGCCCATGCCTCCGACCTCGACTGGCTGATGAGCGGGCTCGTGCAGCGCGTGCCGCACACCACGAGCGCGGTCCTCCTGTCCTGCGACGGGCTCGTGAAGTCCGTCCACGGCCTCGACCCGGACAGCGCCGACCACATGGCCGCCCTGGCCTCCGGCCTGCACTCCCTCGGCCGCAGCGCGGGCGTCCGCTTCGGCGACGGGGGTGACGTCCGGCAGATCGTCGTCGAACTCGACTCCACGCTGCTGTTCGTCACGACCGCGGGCGCGGGCACCTGTCTCGCCGTCCTCGCCGACCGCGAGGCCGATGCCGCTGTCCTCGGCTACGAGATGGCGATGCTCGTCAAGAGCGTGCGGCCGTATCTCGTGACCGCTCCGCGCCGCTCCACGGCGACCCGGCCTTGAACGTCACCGCGGCGGGCGATGGCCCCTGGCTCGACGCCGCAGCCGGACGGCTCGTACGTCCCTACACGGTCAGCGGCGGCCGCACCCGGCCGAGCACCGCGTTCGACCTGCTGTCCCAGGTGAGGACCACCGGTGTCGTCCCCCTGGGCTACCTCGGCCCCGAACACCGCGAGGCGCTCGACCTGTGCCGGGCACCCGTCTCGGTCGCCGAACTGGCCGCTCACCTGAGGCTTCCGGCGGCGGTGACCAAGGTGCTGCTGTCCGACCTCGTCGACTGCGGGGCGCTCACCACCAAGTCCCCCGCCCACCACCACAACCCCACCGACCGGTCCCTTCTGGAGGCAGTGCTCGATGGATTACGACGAAAGCTCTGACCCCTTCCCCACCGCCCTGAAGATCCTGGTGGCGGGAGGGTTCGGGGTGGGCAAGACGACCTTCGTGGGCGCGGTCAGCGAGATCGCGCCGCTGAGCACGGAGGAACTGCTCACCACGGTCGGTGCCGCGACCGACAGCCTCGAGGGCATCGAGAACAAGGTCGAGACGACCGTGGCGATGGACTTCGGCCGTATCACCCTCGATGCGCGGCATGTGCTGTATCTGTTCGGGACTCCCGGACAGGAGCGGTTCTGGTTCATGTGGGACGAGCTCTCCGAGGGCGCGCTCGGGGCGGTGATCCTCGCCGACACCCGGCGGTTGGAGGACTGCTTCGCCGCCGTCGACTTCTTCGAGCAGCGCGGCCTCGGATTCGTCGTCGCCGTCAACGAGTTCGACGGCGGTCACCGCTACGGCCGGGAGGAGGTGCGCTCCGCCCTGGACCTCGCCCCCGAGATCCCCGTCGTGTGCTGTGACGCCCGGATCTCCAGCTCGGGCGTGCAGACCCTGCTCACGCTCGTCCGTCATCTCCTCGCGCTTTCCCCGGCGGCGGCCACGAGCCCGGGGGCCCGCGCATGACCCCGGGGCGACTGCTGCTGACCCCGGAGGACAAGGGCGCCGCCGCGCGCGTCCAGCGGCTGCGCCTGCTGGGTCTCGGGGAGCGCGCGGAACCGGAGTTCGACGCGTTCGCCGACCGCGTCGCCGACGTCGCCGCCGCGCCCTACGCGATGGTGAACTTCGTCGGCGAGCACCGGCAGTTCTTTGCGGGACTCCACCAGCCCGGCGACCGGCCGCTCGTCGCCGTCGCCGAAGCGGACGGCGCGGACCCGGAACCGGTCCGTCACCTCGGCCGCGAGTACGGCTTCTGTCCGCATGTCGTGGTCCGGGGCAAGGCGCTCGTGCTCGAGGACATCCGCGACTACCCGCGCTTCGCCTCCAACCCGGTCGTGGACGAACTCGGCGTCCGTTCGTACATGGGCGCCCCGCTCGTCGACCGGGAGGGCCTCGCCCTCGGCACGGTCTGCGCGATCGACCTCGAACCGCGCCCCTGGGGCCGGTCGGGACTGGAGACCATCAAGGCGCTCGCCGCGGAACTGGCCGAGCGGATCGAGCAGGAACGGACCGGCGCCGCCGGAGACAGGGCGTGAAGGAAAGCTGCGGCCGAGCTTAAGAAATCCTCGATGGACCGGGCGCCGCCGGTACGGCAGATTTCTGAGTGATCTCATCTCTCCTCCCGGTAGGGGCTCCTTCGGCATGCCCGGTTCCGGGATCGCACCCACAGGAGCCGTAGCGTTGAAGGCGCTGGTCAAGGACAAGGCTGAACCGGGACTTTGGCTCACCGACGTCCCGGAGCCGCAGGTCGGCCCCGGTGACGTACTGATCAAGGTCCTGCGGACCGGGATCTGCGGTACCGATCTGCACATCCGCTCCTGGGACGGCTGGGCGCAGCGGTCCATCCGCCCCCCGCTGGTCGTCGGGCACGAGTTCGTCGGCGAGGTCGTCGAAACGGGCCGGGACGTCACCGAGGTGAAGATCGGTGACCGGGTCAGCGGAGAGGGCCACCTGGTGTGCGGCAAGTGCCGCAACTGCCTCGCCGGCCGCCGCCATCTGTGCCGTGCGACGGTCGGTCTCGGCGTGGGACGCGACGGTGCGTTCGCCGAGTACGTGGCGCTGCCCGCCTCGAACGTGTGGGTCCACCGGGTCCCCGTCGACCTGGATGTCGCCGCGATCTTCGACCCCTTCGGCAACGCCGTCCACACGGCTCTGTCCTTCCCGCTGGTCGGCGAGGACGTCCTGATCACGGGGGCCGGTCCGATCGGTCTGATGGCCGCGGCCGTGGCCCGCCACGCGGGCGCCCGCAACGTCGTCATCACCGACGTCAGCGAGGAGCGGCTGGAGCTGGCACGCAAGATCGGCGTGAGCCTCGCGCTGAACGTCTCCGAGGCCACCATCGCCGACGGCCAGCGCGAGCTGGGGCTGCGCGAGGGCTTCGACATCGGTCTGGAGATGTCGGGCCGCCCGGAGGCGATGCGCGACATGATCGCGAACATGACGCACGGCGGGCGGATCGCGATGCTCGGACTGCCGTCCCAGGAGTTCCCCGTCGACTGGTCCCGGATCGTCACTTCCATGATCACGATCAAGGGCATCTACGGGCGCGAGATGTTCGAGACCTGGTACGCGATGTCGGTCCTGCTGGAGGGCGGACTCGACCTGGCCCCCGTGATCACCGGCCGTTACGACTACCGCGACTTCGAGGCGGCGTTCGCGGACGCGGCGAGCGGCAAGGGCGGCAAGATCATCCTCGACTGGACCGTCTGATGCGCGGTGCGGTTCGCCCCCGGGCCGTCTGAGCAGGCGTCGAGAGGCCGACCGTGTTCGGCCGCCCCGGATCGGGCGCGGTCTCCCGTCCGGGGCGCTCTCCCGACGCCCGCACCGCCCATCGCCCCACTCGCCCTTCGCACCCAAGGAGCTTTTCCGATGTTCGACTCCGTGCGCGACGACCTCCGCGCCACCCTCGACGAGATCCGCGCCGCCGGGCTGCACAAGCCCGAGCGCGTGATCGACAGCCCGCAGTCCGCGACCGTGCGCGTGAGCGCCGGCGGCCGTCCGGGCGAGGTGCTCAACTTCTGCGCCAACAACTACCTCGGGCTCGCCGACCACCCCGAGGTGATCGCCGCGGCACACGAGGCCCTGGACCGCTGGGGCTACGGCATGGCCTCCGTGCGCTTCATCTGCGGTACGCAGGAGGTGCACAAGGAGCTGGAGGCGCGGCTGTCCGCGTTCCTCGGCCAGGAGGACACGATCCTGTACTCCTCCTGTTTCGACGCCAACGGCGGTGTGTTCGAGACCCTGCTCGGTCCGGAGGACGCCGTCATCTCCGACGCCCTCAACCACGCCTCGATCATCGACGGCATCCGGCTGTCCAAGGCCCGCCGCTTCCGCTACGCCAACCGTGACATGGCGGACCTCGAGCAGCAGCTGAAGGAGGCCTCCGAGGGCGGTGCGCGCCGCAAGCTGATCGTCACCGACGGCGTCTTCTCCATGGACGGCTATGTGGCGCCGCTGCGCGAGATCTGCGACCTCGCCGACCGCTACGACGCCATGGTCATGGTCGACGACTCGCACGCCGTGGGCTTCGTCGGCCCCGGTGGCCGCGGCACCCCCGAGCTGCACGGCGTCATGGACCGTGTCGACGTCATCACCGGCACGCTCGGCAAGGCGCTCGGCGGCGCCTCCGGCGGCTATGTCGCCGCCCGCGCCGAGATCGTCGCGCTGCTGCGCCAGCGCTCCCGGCCCTATCTCTTCTCGAACACGCTCGCCCCCGTGATCGCGGCGGCCTCGCTCAAGGTGCTCGACCTGCTGGAGTCGGCCGGTGACCTGCGCGAGAAGCTCGCCGAGAACACCGCGCTCTTCCGGCGCCGCATGACGGAGGAGGGCTTCGACATCCTGCCCGGCGACCATGCCATCGCCCCGGTCATGATCGGTGACGCGGCGCGAGCCGGCCGCATGGCCGAGCTGCTGCTGGAGCGCGGCGTCTACGTCATCGGGTTCTCCTACCCGGTGGTCCCGCAGGGCCAGGCCCGTATCCGTGTGCAGCTGTCCGCCGCGCACTCCACGGACGACGTGGACCGCGCGGTCGACGCGTTCGTCGCTGCTCGGGCGGAGCTGGAGGCCTGAGACGACCCGCGCTCTTGCGATAATCGGTCGCATGATCGAAGCGCGGCGGCTGCACATCCTCCGTGCGGTGGCCGACCACCGCACCGTGACGGCTGCTGCCGCCGCGCTCTATCTCACCCCCTCCGCGGTGTCCCAGCAGCTCACCGCGCTGGAACAGGAGACCGGCCACCGGCTGGTGGAGCGCGGCGCCAAGGGCGTGCGACTCACCCCGGCCGGCGAGATCCTGCTCAGTCACACCAACGCCGTCCTCGCCCAACTGGAGCGCGCCGAGGCCGAGCTGGCGGCCTACGGCGCGGGGTCCGCGGGCACCGTGACCCTGGCCTCCTTCGCCACCGGCATCGGGCTGGTCGTCGCCCCCGCGCTGGCCCGGCTCGCCCGGACCGCGCCCGGAATCCGGGTGCGGGTCCAGGACGCCGAGGGTGATGCGAGCCTGCCGATGGTGCTGGACCGGCAGGTCGACGTCGCGGTCGCCGTCGAGTACCGCGGCGCACCCGACGCGGACGACCCCCGGCTCACCCATGTTCCGCTGTATGCGGAGCCCTTCGACGCGGTGGTGCCGTTCACCCACCGCCTCGCGGACGCGGGCGAGGTCCCGCTCGGCGAGCTGGCCAGGGACGCGTGGATCGGCCCGTACGCCGGCAATCCCTGCCACGACGTCGTCGTGCTCGCGTGCGAGCACGCCGGATTCCAGCCCCGGCTCGAACACTCCTCGGACGACTTCCGCGCGGTGGTCGCGCTGGCCTCCGCCGGTGCCGGCGTCGCCCTGGTGCCCCGCTCCGCCCTGCGTGGTATGGACCTCACCGGCGTGGTCGTCCGCCCGGTCGACGGGGTCGCGCCCACGCGCCGGGTCTTCGCCGCAGTGCGCCGGGGCGCGGAGGAGCACCCTCTGATCCGGCCGGTACTGGATGCGCTGGCGGAGGCCGCGACCGAGGACTGATCCACTCCGCCGGGGCCTGCCTTCGGCGGTGGAGTCCTGTGCGTATCCGCGAGCGATTCTCGTATGTGGGATAACATCCCGGATGTGGACGGCGAAGTGATCGACAGCGTGGACGCCCGGCTCGCCGGACGCCTGGCCGAGCTGCGGGCGGAACGCGGCTGGTCCCTGGAGGAACTGGCGGAGCGCAGCGGCGTGAGCCGCTCGACCCTCTCCCGGGCCGAACGTGCCGAGATCAGCCCGACCGCTTCACTCCTCAACCGGCTCTGCGCGGTCTACGGCCGCACGATGTCCCGGCTGCTGAGCGAGGTCGAGGCGGAGCCCGCGCAGGTGCTCCGCGCCGCCGAGCAGACCGTGTGGCAGGACTCGGCCTCCGGCTTCGTACGGCGGTCGGTGTCTCCTCCCCATCCCGGACTGCGCGGCGAACTCGTGGAGGGGCGGCTCGCGGCGGACGCCGACATCGCGTACGACAGGCCGCCCGTCCCCGGGCTCGAACAGCACATCTGGGTCATCGACGGTGCGCTGGAGGTGACGGCCGGGGACGTGGAGCACCGGCTCTGCGCCGGCGACTGCCTGCGGCTGCGGGTGTGGGGGCCGACCCGGTTCCGCTGCCCCGGTCCCGACGGCGCCCGGTACGCGCTGGTGGTGGTGCTCCCATGACCACGATCTCCGCGCTGAACGGGACCGAGGTGCTCGCCAGGGCGGAGGGCCTGGCGGAACTGCTGACCGACAGCGTGCACGGTGGAGCCTCGATCGGCTTCCTGGCGCCGCTCGAGCGGTCCGAGGCGGTCGCCTGGTGGAGGGCGCGGGCGGCCGCGGTAGAGGCGGGCGCGCTGACGGTGTGGGTGGCACATGAGGGGGACCGGGTGACGGGCACGGTCGGACTGGCCCTCCCCGACAAGGCGAACAGCCGCCATCGCGCCGAACTGGTCAAGCTCATGGTGCACCGGGAGGCCCGCGGCCGTGGCCTCGGGCGCCGGCTGCTGGCCACGGCCGAACGGGGTGCCGCGGCGGCCGGGATCACCCTGCTCCATCTGGACACCGAGACGGGCAGTCCTGCCGAGGTCCTGTACGGCTCCGCCGGCTGGACACGGGTCGGGGCGATTCCGGACTACGCGGCGACACCGGCCGGTGTCCTGCACCCCACGACGGTCTTCTACAAGCATGTGGGGGATTCCCGCTGAGCGTGCGGTCTCTGTCAGTGGCATTGGCTACGGTGCGGGACATGCCGGACGCCGAAGACGTACGCCGTATCGCCCTGTCCCTGCCGGACACGGCCGAGAAGATCGCCTGGAACATGCCCACGTTCAGGGTCGCGGGGAAGATGTTCGCCACGCTGCCCGAGGACGAGACCTCCATAGCGGTGCGGTGCCCCAAGGAGGAGCGGGACGAGCTGGTCCTGGCCGAGCCCGAGAAGTTCTGGGTCGCCGATCATGAGGCGCAGTTCGCCTGGATCCGAGTGCGCCTCGCGACCCTCGAGGACGAGGCGGAGCTGCGCGACATCCTGGCCGACTCCTGGCGCCAGGCGGCGCCGCCGCGCCTTCTCGACCACCACCCGGAGCTGGGGTCTGCGGCCGGGGACTGACGTGCGGGTGACCGGCGGACAAACCGGTGCGCGACCACCGGCCCGAGTGCGGTATTGTTTCTGTGCGCGTTCGGCCGGGGGAAACCCCAGGTCAGGCGGGCAACGGGACGTGGCGCAGCTTGGTAGCGCACTTGACTGGGGGTCAAGGGGTCGCAGGTTCAAATCCTGTCGTCCCGACCAGCTTCATTGCAGGTCGGAGGCCGTTTTCTCAGAGTTGGGAAGACGGCCTTCCGTATGTCCGTACTCCGATGGCCCGCCGTGCCGGCCAGGCATCGGGGGGCCGTGACCGGGTCGCCGTTCCACGGCCGTACGCGGTCCGCCGCCCTCCGGGAAAACGCTTGGACTCCGCGGGCGCCGCCGCGGGACACTTCGACTCCTGGTCTGCCCCTGTTCGTCCGTCGTTGTCCCCACGAGCCGCATGGGGCACCCTCGTCGTGCCCCGTCCGACCGCTCGCGACCCGAACGAGGGCCGCCCACCCGAACCGCACCTCCACACGGCCATCGAGGTGGCGTCACCATCCGGAAGAAGCACGTGACGCCGCCGCACGACACCACAGGGTTGGGATGGGATCACCTGATTCGCGCAAGGTCGTGCCGGGCAAGCGTTCCGTGCTCCTGGCACTTCGTTACTACGTAAGGGAGTTGGCACGGCTGCGGCGGCTGACGCTGCCCGCGATGCTGCTGCCGGCGCTGGGCAACATCGGCATCAACTACATCGCGCCGCTGGTCGTCGCGAAGCTCGTCGGCCGTATCGCGGGCGACTCGGGCATCGGCGTCGGCTCGATGCTTCCCTACGTCCTCGCCTTCGGCTGCGCCCTGCTGGTCGCCGAGGCGCTGTGGCGACTCGGCCTCCACTGCCTGAACCGCCTGGACGCCCGCGGCATCGAGCGCCTGTACGTGATCGGCATGGACGAACTGTTCGCCAGGGACGCCGCCTTCTTCCACGACAACTTCGCCGGATCGCTCACCAAGCGGGTGCTGAGCTTCGCCTCCCGCTTCGAGGAGTTCGTCGACACGCTGACGTTCAACGTCGTGGGCAGTTTCGTGCCGCTGCTGTTCGGCTCGGTGGTGCTGTGGCGCTACGAACCGCTGCTCGTCGTCGGGCTCTTGGCGATGATCGCGCTGACGGCGCTGTGTGTGGTGCCCCTCATCCGCCGCCGCCAGGCACTCGTCGATCAGCGCGAGGAGGCGATCGCCAGGGTGTCCGGCCATGTCGCCGACAGCCTGATGAACATGGACACGGTCCGGGCGTTCGCCGCAGAGGAGAGCGAGGCCGCCGAGCACCGGTCCCGCGTCGCCGAGTCGCGGCGGCTGACGCTCAAGTCCTGGGACTACGGCAACCTGCGCATCGACACACTGGTCGCGCCGATGTCCGTGCTGACCAACGCCCTGGGCCTGCTGCTCGCGGTCACGCTGGGCGGGGGCGAGCACGGTGTGGAGGCCGTCGTGGTCGCCTTCACGTACTACAGCAACGCCACCCGGATCATGTTCGAGTTCAACCAGATCTACCGTCGACTGGAGAGTTCGATGACGGAGGCCGCACAGTTCACCGAACTGCTGCTGACCCCTCCGACCGTGCTCGACCCGGAGACGCCGGAGGTCCTGCGGTCCCGGACCGGCGACGTCCGCTTCGAGCGGGTGACCTTCGCCCACGGAGGCGGCAAGCCGCTCTTCGAAGGGCTCGACCTGGCCGTGTCCAGCGGCTCCAGGATCGGGCTCGTCGGCCGGTCCGGCGGCGGCAAGACCACCTTGACCCGGTTGTTGCTGCGGATGACCGACATCGACGCGGGCCGGATCCTGGTCGGGGGCCAGGACATCAGCAGGCTGCGCCAGGCGGATTTGCGCAGTCTGATCGCCTATGTGCCGCAGGACCCGGCGATGTTCCACCGCTCACTGCGGGACAACATCGCGTTCGCCCGGCCTGACGCCACCGACGCCGAGATCCGGCGTGCCGCCGAGGCGGCGCACGTCACGGAGTTCGCCGACGCGCTGCCGGACGGCTTCGACACCATGGTGGGCGAGCGCGGTGTCAAGCTGTCCGGCGGACAGCGGCAGCGGGTCGCCCTCGCCAGGGCGATCCTGCGCGACGCGCCGATCCTGCTGCTGGACGAGGCGACCAGTGCGCTGGATTCCGAGAGCGAGATCCTCGTCCAGGAAGCGCTGTGGCGGCTGATGGACGGGCGGACGGCGCTGGTCGTGGCGCACCGGCTGAGCACCGTCGCCGGCATGGACCGGCTGGTGGTCCTCGACCGCGGCCGGATCGTCGAGCAGGGCACCCACCAGGAGTTGCTCGCATCGGAAGGCGCCTACGCGAAGCTGTGGCAGCACCAGTCGGGCGGCTTCCTCGGCGACAGTCCCGCGCGGGCCGAACTGCACTGATCGCGTGTCTGGGCCCTCGGCGCCCCGACCCGCGATCCCGTGCCGCGAAGGGAACCTCGGCGGCCGGCCTCCGGCCGCCGTCGTTCCCGCGGTCACCGCATGATGTTCACCGCGCGGGCCACGACCAGGCCCACGGTGACGATGGAGACGGCCGACTGCATGAGCATCAGCAGCTTCGCCCACCGTGACATGGGCATCGTGTCGGTCGGGCTGAACGCGGTCGCGTTGGTGTACGAGACGTAGAGGTAGTCGAAGAACGCCGGTTCCCAGTCCCGGCTGACCAGCTCCTGCACCTGCATCTGCGGGAAGAGGAAGTCGGGATGGGCGCGGTGGGCGTGCGCACGCGCGACGGGGCCACCACGGTCGAACTCCCAGTACCACAGGGCGAAGACCACGATGTTGGTGCCCCAGATGCCGGCCGCGACCAGGAGCAGTGAGCTCGCGGAACGCTCCTCGTGCCCGGTGAGCAGGACGGTGAGCAGCAGCACCAGTGACCAGGCGTTGGCCAGGCTGGCGATCGCCGCGAGCGCCAGGGACGCGCTGCGGAGCGGAACCGACTCGCGATTGATCCTGCCCGGATTGCTGAGCAGCAGCACCGCAAGGAAGACGCCCTCCACGGCGGGCAGCAGCCAGTGCGGGTGAAGGGTCAGCTTTCGGGGCTCCGCGAGTTGGGCGGCGATGATGAGCGCCAGAACCGCCGCGACCTGCCAGCGGTGCTCACCGTCGGTCGGCCGCCGCCACGCGGGGATCTTGGCCTTCTGCGGTGCATCAGTCATGCGGGTAAGTGTCGTACGGCCTTCGGGTGGCTCCTGCGCAGGGGAGCGGTGCGCGCGTCCGGATCACCGGGCTCCCCGAACGGGAGCCCGGCGGACGGTTCAGGACCGCGTCTCGGCGCGGTCGGTCGTGCCCCAGAGCGTGTGGAAGCTGCCCTCGCGGTCGACCCGCCGGTAGGTGTGCGCGCCGAAGTAGTCCCGCTGGCCCTGGGTGAGGGCGGCCGGCAGGCGTTCGGCGCGCAGGGAGTCGTAGTACGAGAGGGCGGCGGAGAACGCGGGCACCGGCACACCCCTGCGGGCCGCCGTGGCGATCACCTCGCGCCAGGGCACCTGGGCGTCCCCGATCTCGGCCGCGAACCCCGCGTCGGACAGCAGGCTGACCAGACCCGGATCGGCGGCGTAGGCGGCGCGGATGCGGTCGAGGAAGGCGGCGCGGATGATGCAGCCGCCGCGCCAGATCCTGGCGACCGCGCCGAGGTCGATCTCCCAGCCGTACTCCTCGGCGGCGTCCAGGATCATCTTCCAGCCCTGGTCGTAGGCGATCAGCTTCGAGGCGTAGAGGGCCTGTTCCACCTGTGCCGTGAAGCGCTCGGCCTCGTACGGGGTGAGGTCCCACTGCGTGCCGCCCGGCAGTCCGCGGTAGGCCCGGCGCAGCGCGGACTGGCCGGAGGCGGCGCGGGCGAATGTCGCCTGGGCGATGGCGGTGACGGGGGAGCCCAGGTCCAGTGCGGTCTGCACGGTCCAACGCCCGGTTCCCTTCTGCCCGGCGGCGTCGGCGACGACGTCCACGAACGGCTCGCCGGTCGAGGCGTCCACGTGGGCGAGCACCTCCGCCGTGATCTCGATCAGGTACGAGTCCAGGCGCCCCTTGTTCCACTCGCGGAAGATGCCGGCGATCTCGGCGGGGGAGTATCCCGCCACCTGGCGCAGCAGGTCGTAGGCCTCTCCGATCACCTGCATGTCCGCGTACTCGATGCCGTTGTGCACCATCTTCACGAAGTGCCCGGCGCCGTCGGTGCCGATGTGCGTCGTGCACGGCTCGCCGTCGACCTCGGCACTGATCTTCTCGAACATCGGTCCGAGCGAGGCATACGACTCCGGGGAGCCGCCGGGCATGATGCTCGGTCCGTGCAGGGCGCCCTCCTCGCCGCCGGAGACACCCGCGCCGACGAAGTGGATGCCCTGATCGCGCAGCGACCTCTCCCGGCGCCGCGTGTCGGAGAAGTGCGCGTTGCCACCGTCGATGATCATGTCGCCGGGCTCCAGGAGCGGCGCGAACTCCTCGATCACGGCATCGGTCGCGTCGCCCGCCTGCACCATGATCATCAGTCGGCGCGGACGCTCCAGCGCCGCCACGAACTCCTCGGCCGTCTCAGCGGCCACGAACGCGCCCTCGTGCCCGAACTCCTCGACCAGCGCCTTGGTTCGGGTCGGGGTGCGGTTGTGCACGGCCACGGTGTACCCGTTCCGCGCGAAGTTCCGGGCCAGGTTGCGGCCCATCACCGCGAGCCCGGTGACGCCGATCTGCGCGGTCGCCTGCATGCTGTGCTCCTTGGGTCCGGATCCACCGCCCCCGGGTGTCCCTCGGGTGCGGCGGACCTCGCTCGGTGCGGCTCGTACCGCCGTCGCGATCAGGTACGGACGGCGGGGCGGGAGTTGCTCACCGCGGGGAGCGGGATCTCGGCGCGCCGGCCAAGCGCGTGCCCGTGGCGTGCGCCCGACCGGGGGAGGCCGGCCTCGTCAGGCGCCGAGGACGTGGAGGGAGACCCAGAGCGCCGCCACCGCGCCCACCAGTGCGGTCGGCACGGCGATCGCCCCGAGCCGGGTGAACTCCCTGAGGTCGACGGCGTGCTCGTGCTGGTGGACGATGCGCCGCCACAGCAGTGTGGCCAGCGAGCCGGCGTAGGTGAGGTTGGGGCCGATGTTCACGCCGAGCAGGACGGCGAGGACCGCGCCCGGACCTGACGGGACGGCCAGCGGCAGCAGGACCAGGACCGCCGGCAGATTGTTGATCAGATTGGCCAGCACGGCGGCCAGGGCGGCGATGCCCAGCAGCGCGGGCAGGCCGGTCCCGTCGGGGAGCACCCGGCCGAGCGCGCCGGCGAGCCCGTTGTCGACCACCGCGCGCACCACCACACCGAGAGCCAGCACGAACGCGAGGAAGGAAGGCGCCGCCGCCCGCACCACCGTGAGGGGGGTGGCTTGGCGCCGGACGAGCGCACGCACGGCCAGGACCAGCGCCCCGGCCAGCGCCGACCACGCGGGGTCGATGCCGAAGACGGACGCGACCACGAACCCGGCGAGCGTGCAGGCCACGGTCAGCAGGGCGAACAGGGGGAGCGGGGGCGGCTCCTCCCGCACCGGGGCCCCGGCTCCGGCGCCCAGGTCCCGACGGAAGAACCTGCGGAAGACAACATACTCGGCGGTGACGGCCACCAGCCACGGCAGGGCCATCAGGGCGGCGAACCGTGTGAAGCTCAGCCCCGAGGCGCCGAACGCGAGCAGGTTGGTGAGATTGGAGACCGGCAGCAGCAGCGAAGCCGTGTTCGACAGATGGGTGCAGGCGTAGAGGTGGGGCTTGGGGCGGGCACCCATATGGGCCGCCGTGGCGAACACCACCGGGGTGAGCAGCACGACCGTGGCGTCCAGGCTGAGCACGGCGGTGATCACCGAGGCGAGGGTGAAGACCGCGGTCAGCAGCCGACCGGGCCGGCCTGCCGCCCAGCGTGCCATCCAGGCGCCGCACGCCCGGAACAGCCCTTCCACGTCGCAGAAGTGGGCCAGTACCAGCACCGCCGCCAGAAAGCCGACCACCGGCCCGAGTCGCTCGGCCTCGGCCCCCGCGTGGGCCGGGGAGATGGCGCCGGTCGCGATCGCGATGCCGGCCGCCGGAACCGCGACCACGGCTTCCGGCATCCCGAAGGGACGCACCACGGCGCCGGCCAGTACGGCGACGAGCAGAACGATGGAGAGGGCCTCGGCGAGCGGGGTGTTCAGAGTACGGTCCTTCCGGAACGGATTCGGCGGTGCCCTTCCATCACACCAGGTCGGACGGCATCGCTCGACGCGCAGCGCCCCGGATGACGGTGCGGTGTCGCCGTCACCCACCCGCCCGCAGTCGCCATCCGTGGTCCACCGGACCGATGCCGGCCCCCAGGGCGAAGCCCGCCGCGATGGCCTCGGTGACGTACTCCTTGGCCTGCCGAACGGCCTGCGGCACCGTCAGACCCTGTGCGAGCCCCACCGCGACCGCCGAGGCGAGGGTGCAGCCCGTGCCGTGGGTGTGCCGGTTGTCGTGGCGGGGGGCCCGCAGCCAGTGCTCCTCGCGGCCGTCGGTCAGCAGGTCGACGGCAGCACCGGGCAGATGCCCGCCCTTCACCAGCACCCATCGGGGCCCGTACGAGAGCAGCTCCGCGGACGCGCGGCGCATGCCCTCCTCGTCGGTCACCGCGATGCCGGTCAGCTCCGCGACCTCGTCCAGGTTCGGCGTGGTCACCGTCGCGCGCGGCAGCAGCCTGGTGCGCACCGCGTCCAGCGCGTCGTCGGCGAGCAGCCGGTCCCCGTGCTTGGAGACGCTCACCGGGTCCACCACGACCGGGACCCCCACGTCCGCGAGCAGTTCGGCCACCACGGTGACCAGGCGGGGCGAGGCGAGCATCCCGGTCTTCACCGCCTGGACGCCGATGTCGTCGACCACGCTGCGGTACTGGGCGCGCACCGCCGCCACCGGCAATTCCCAGGCGCCCTGCACCCCGACGGAGTTCTGCGCGGTGACCGCGGTGACCACGCTCATGCCGTGGGCGCCCAGGGCCAGCATGGTCTTGAGATCGGCCTGGATCCCGGCGCCGCCCCCGGAGTCGGAGCCGGCGATGGTCAGGACGCGCGGCGGCGCGGTCATGCGCGGCCCTCCTGTCGGACGCGCAGCGGGGCGTACACCGCGAGGGCCACCAGGAACGCCACGTAGTACGAGACGTCGGCGCCGTGCAGCGCACGGGCCACCGGACCCACGTACAGGCCCGTGTCCATGAAGGGCACCGCTGCGGCGAAGGCGCCGGCGAAGGCGAGCAGCGGCGGCCACACCGACCGCGGCCGGGCCGTCTCGGCGGCGAGATCGGCCACCGTGCCGCGCCGTACGAGCCAGTCGACGACCACGATCGCCACGAACCCGGGGATCCAGTAGCCGACGAACAGCAGCACGTTCTGGAAGCGGGCGGTGGTGTCGGCCGCGTGCATCCACAGCACCAGCGGGAATCCGAGAGCGGCGGCGAGGGCGGCCGCCACCGGGCGCGGTATGCGCAGTCCGATGGTCTGCAGCGCCAGTGAGCCGCTGTAGTCGTTCATGGCGTTGCTGCACAGGGCCGCCAGCGCCACCGCCAGCAGCCCGAACGCGCCCGGCGCGCCTCCGCCGAGCAGCCGGTCCACCCCGGCGGCCGTCTGGTCGGTGAGCGCCGAGGCGCCCCACAGGCCGAGGAGCTGCACGGCCAGGAAGGACACCACCAGACCGAGCAGTGTGTGCCAGAACATCCTGGTCCGGGACGTGGTGCTCGGCAGATAGCGGCTGAAGTCGCTGGCGTACGGGGCCCAGGACAAGGTCAGGCTCAAGGCGATCGTGCTGGTCAGTACGAACGCGCCCGCCCGGTCCGCGCCGTGTGCACTGCCCGTCAGAGCGGGGTGGACGTCGGCCGGCATCCGTACGGCGATCAGCGCGAAGGCGGCCGCGAGGACGAAGGTCATGACGATCTGGAGACGATGGATCGCCTCGTAACCGAGCACCCCGAGCGCGCCCTGCCCCAGCATCATGACCAGCACTCCCAGCCAGAACGGCCAGCCGCACAGGCGTGCGAGCGCGTCCCCGCCGAACAGGCCGATCAGTGCGTCCCAGGCGACCGAGGACAGCCATTGCAGGGCTCCGGGCAGCACCACCGCGCGTCCGAACGCGAGCCGGGCGAGCGGGAGCTGGCCCGCGCCGGTGCGGCTTCCCCAGGTGCCGAGGTAGGCCGTGGGGACGGCACCCAGCACCGTGCCCAGCACCACGGCGACGAGCGCCGTGCCGAAGTCGAGGCCGAGCGTGATGCCGATGGTGCCCGTGAAGACACCGGTCATGGTCAGATTGGGGGCGAACCACACCGTGAACAGCCGGCCCGCGCCGCCGTAGCGATTGCTCTCGGGGACCGGTTCGATGCCGTGTCCCTCGACCCTGAGATCCCCGGGAGCGGTGGGCATCCGTCCGTCGAAGACGGTCCGTCGGCCGTCGGCGGGCAGCCCGCCGGAGACATGCGCCAATGGCATGAAAGACATCCCTCCGCCAGTACGAACTGGTTCAGGTTCAACGGGTGTGATCTCAGCCCGCGAATGGGGCACCCCGTGTCCGGTACGGCGGCAAGACTAACCCGAGCCGCCGGATGTGCCATACACAAGGGCCGCCACCGGATGCGGTGGCGGCCTGTCGGAGCCTTGCGGCGTAGCGCCGCCCGTGCGGGCCGGTCCCTCCGGCCCGAGTGGCTCGTGCGGCGTGCCCGGGACGGACCGGGCCGCCTTCCTGGCGAGCGCGGCACCCGTCAACGCCCGGCCCGCGGTGCCGGATTCGGTGTCCGCGACGGGCTGCACCGGCGTTCCCGGACCGCTGTCCCGTGGGCACGGCCGCCTTCACCGCGACGATCGCCGACCCCTCCGGCGGTCCTGCGCGAGCGTCACCTTCTCCACCACCTCGCGCATGACCCGGATGTCGTCGTCGGTGAGGTCCATGCGCCGCTTCTGCAGGATGGCGACGACGCGGGGGCCGCTGGGGCCGTCCGCTCTGCCGGGGGATCCCGTGTCCTCGTCGGCGTCCTGGACCCGCAGCCAGGCCGCGAGTTCCTGGGACGTCATGTTCACCACCTCCTGGAACTCGTCCCACAGCGCGTCCGTCTCCAGGGCGTCGGCCATCGTGAACTCCCCTCTCGCCCTCGCGGGCCACCCTCCGCTCCGTACGTGCTCGTGTCCGTACGTGCGCCCGTCCGCTCAGTCCTCCCGCGGCCAGTTCTCCGCCTCGAACATCCAGCGCTGCTTCTCCAGTTCTGCGGTGAGCCCGATCAGCAGGTCCTGGGTGACGGGGTCCGGTTCCGCGGTCGCGTCGATCCGGTTGCGCAGACGCCCGATCGCCGTCCCGAGCGACTCGACCATCAACCGGACGACGTCGGTGTCGCGCAGCCAACCCTCCTTCGCGCCCGGGAGGCCGTAGGCGGAGCCGATGGTCTCCGGCCTGCCGTCCGGGGGGACGCCGAGCGCGGCCGCGCGTTCGGCCACGGTGTCCGAGTAGGAGCGTGCCGTGGCCACCACCTCGTCGAGTTGGAGGTGGATCGATCGGAACCTCGGTCCGACGATGTTCCAGTGGGCCTGCTTCGCCATGAGGGAGAGCCCGACCAGGTCGACCAGGGTTTCCTGCAGGGCTTCCCCGGTGATGGCACGTGCGGACTCGGGAAGGGCGCTGTGCACCACGGTCATCGTGCGCTTCTCCTTGTCATGCGTCGCTTTCTGGACCGGAGCAGTGCGGCGCGTTCCCGCTCGTCGGTGCCTCCCCAGACGCCCGCCGTCTGCCCGGTGTCCAGTGCCCACTCGAGGCAGTCGGCGGCGACCGGACAGCGTCGGCACACACGCTTCGCGGCGGCGGCCTCCACCAGAGCCGGTCCCGTCGTGCCGACCGGGAAGAACAAATCGGGGTCCTCCTCCACACATGCCGCGTGTCGCAACCACTCCATGGGCGCCCGGGTGCCCGAGAGGCAGGGGGTGAAACCCGGTGGGCGGCGGGCGATCCGGGGATACCGAGGAGGTGGTTCTTCCCAGTGGCGGCCCGGCGTTCTATAGTCAAAAACTAGCAGTGCTAATTACTCGTCGAGGGTGCTCAGGAGTTCCGTCGTGCGTACCGTCCACTTCGCGGCAGCCCGCCGCACTCCCATCGGCAGACTGCGTGGCGCTCTGTCGTCCGTGCGGCCCGACGACCTCGCGGCGACCGTGATCCGCGGTCTGATGGCCGACGTGCCCGCCCTGGACCCGGCGCGCATCGACGACGTCTACTGGGGCGCCGCCAACCAGGCGGGCGAGGACAACCGCAACGTGGCCCGCATGGCCGCCCTCCTCGCCGGACTGCCCGAGTCCGTGCCGGGCGCGACGGTCAACCGGCTGTGCGCCTCCGGCCTGGAGGCGGTCACCACGGCCGCCCGCACCGTCGCCGCCGGTGAGGCCGACATCGTGCTCGCGGGCGGCTCGGAGTCCATGAGCCGCGCCCCGTTCGTGCTGCCCCGCCCCGACGAGGCCCTGCCCCACCGCATGGAGACCGTGGACACCCGCCTCGGCTGGCGGCTGGTCAACCCGGCGATGAAGGACCTCCACGGTCTGCTGTCCATGGGCGAGACCGCCGAAGAGGTCGCCGAGCGGTACGGCATCACCCGCGAGCGCCAGGACGACTTCGCCCTGCGCAGCCACCGGCGGGCCGCCGACGCCCGCAAGAACGGATACTTCGACGCCGAGCTGCATCCCGTCACCAGGGCGGACGGTGTCACCGTCACGGCCGACGAAGGTGTGCGCGAGGACACGTCATACGAGAAACTCGCCCGTCTCAAGCCGGTGTTCCGCGAGGGCGGCACCGTCACGGCGGGCAACGCCTCGCCCATGAACGACGGTGCGGCCGCGCTCCTCCTGGTCAGCGAGGAGGCTTTGAACGAGCTCGGCCTGCAGTCCCTCGGACGCTATGTCGCGGGGGCCTCGGCGGGTGTCCACCCGGACGTCATGGGCATCGGCCCCGTCCCGGCGACCGAGAAGGCGCTCGCACGCGTCGGCTGGACGATCGGCGACATCCAGGAGGCCGAGTTCAACGAGGCGTTCGCCGCCCAGGCCCTCGCGTGCGTGGACCGCCTCGGGATCGATCCGGACCTGGTCAACCCCACCGGCGGCGCCATCGCCCTCGGCCACCCGCTCGGCTGCTCGGGCGCCCGCATCCTGACCACCCTGCTGCACCGCATGCGGCGCACCGGTGCCGGCCGCGGCCTCGCCACCATGTGCGTGGGCGTCGGCCAGGGCAGCACGGTGCTCGTCGAGCGCGCTTAGGACCTGTCGTCCGGATCATGCCGGCATCCGGACGACGGGCCCCGAGCAGCCGAGGAGGAGGGCGGTCGCCGAAACCGCCCGGCCGGCGTCAGGAGCTCGTGAGAACGACGAGCTGCTGGGTCGCCCGGGTCATCGCGACATAGCGGTCGACCGCCCCCTCGACACCCGTCCCGAAGGCCTCCGGGTCGACGAGGACGACCAGGTCGAACTCGAGCCCCTTCGACAACTCCGGGGTCAGCGACCGCACGCGGGGTGTCGCCCGGAACGTGGGATCGCCGATGACACAGGCGACCCCGTCGGCATGCCCGTCGAGCCAGCCGGCGAGGATCGAGTCCCGGTCCGCGACGCGGCCGTGGACGACGGGAACTCCGGTGCTGCGGACGGACGTCGGCACATTGGCGTCCGGGAGCACGGCCCGTACGGCCGGCTCGGCCTCCGCCATGACCTCCTTCGGCGTACGGTAGTTGATGGTCAGGGACGCCACATCGATCCGGCCGAGCCCGATCCGCTCGAGCCGCTCACGCCAGGACTCGGTGAACCCGTGCCGTGCCTGGGCTCGGTCCCCGACGATGGTGAAGCTCCGGGAAGGGCAGCGCAGCAGCAGCATCTGCCACTCCGCGTCGGTCAGTTCCTGGGCCTCGTCCACGACGATGTGCGCGAACGGGCCGGCCAGCGGTTCCTGCGCGGTGCCGGGCAGTGCGGCCTCGTCGATCAGACTGCCCTGCAGATCCCGTCCGCGCAGCATCGTCACCGCTCCCTCGCCGTCCTCGTCGGCCGCGAGCACGTTGTCGATGACCGCGGCCATGCGCTCGCGTTCGGCGGCGACGGACGCCCTGTGCCGGCGCCTGCGTCTCGACGACTCCGGGTCGCCGAGGCGCTGCCGGGCGGCGTCCAGAAGCGGCAGGTCCGACACCGTCCAGGCCTGGGGGTCCGTGCGCTGCAGCCTGCGGACGTCGTCGGGGTTCAGCCAGGGAGCGCACAACCGCAGATAGGCGGGTACCGACCACAGGTCCCCCACGAGGTCGGCGGCTTCGAGCAGCGGCCAGGCGCGGTTGAGTGTCCCGACCAGCTCCTCGTCACGTTGCAGCGCCCTTCGGAACAGATCGGGCGAGATGTCGTCGTCGTGCTTGTCCCTGAGTGTCGTGAGCAGGGCCTCCCAGATCTGGTCGCGCGCCTCGTTGTGCGGGGTACCGGGGTCGGGTGCCTCGAACGCCTCGGCCCAGTCGTCCGCACTGAGCCGGACGTCGGCCCAGGGAGTGGTCACCGTCATCGCGGCGGTGGGCGGCGACTCGTAGAACCGCACGGCCGTCCCGACGGCCTTCACCATGCTCGCGGACGACTTCAGCCGGGCGACGGCCGGGTCGGTCTCGAACGCCGCTCCGGCACCCTCCGCGACCAGGTCCCGCAGGGTGCAGGTCCGCACCCCGTCCTCTCCGAGGCTCGGCAGGACGTCGGAGACGTAGGCCAGGTACGGCTGGTGCGGGCCGACGAACAGCACGCCGCCCCGACGGTGGTCGATGCGGGGGTCGGAGTAGAGGAGGTAGGCGGAGCGGTGCAGTGCGACCACGGTCTTTCCCGTGCCGGGACCGCCGTCGACGACGAGGGCGCCGGGGGAGGCCGCCCGGATGACGGCGTCCTGGTCGGCCTGGATGGTGGCGAGCACGTCCCGCATCCGGTCCGAGCGGCTGCCGCCCAGCTCGGCGATGAACGCGGACTGGTCGTCCAGAGCGGCGCGCCGCTCCAGTCCGTCGGCGGTGAACACCTCGTCCCAGTAGTCGCTGATCCGTCCGCGGGTCCAGCGATATCTGCGGCGGCTCAACAGACCCATCGGATGGGCGTGGGTCGCCGCGAAGAACGGCTCGGCCGCAGGCGAGCGCCAGTCGATCAGCAGGCGGCGCCCCGTGCTGTCCGTCAGGCCCATTCGCCCGATGTACAGGGGCTCGGGACTGTCCGCGTCCACCATGTGGCCGAGGCACAGATCCAGGCCGAAGCGGCGCAGGGCGCGCAGACGGGCGGTCAGCCGGTGGACCTCCGCGTCCCGGTCCATCGCCTGCCGCCCGATGCCACCGGGCGACTTGAGTGCGGCGTCGAGGCGGTCGGACAGTTCGGCGATCGTCTGCTCCAGAGTGTCGGCGATCGCCGCGAAGTGCCGCTCGTCATCGGCGATCAGCAACGGGTCGGCCTTGGCGGAGAGGTTGTCGGGCAGGTCGAACGCGCTGGTGGTCAGGAAGTTCATGTCAGCAGCTCCGATCCGGGTTCGCGTCCGCCGAGTCCGGCGCCGCACACACGTGCGGCCCCGCGTCGAGCGCCCGCGACGGCAGTACGCGGCATCCCACCGGCACAACGTCACGGCACGCCCCATGATCCGACAAAAGCAAATGCACTTCGTGAATCTCCCATTTCCGCAAGTTCCGGCGTCGGTGTGCGATTGTGCGGCACGGACCGGGCCTTGCCGCAAGCCCCCCGGTGCGCTATACGTTGAGAGTGGCGAGGGGTGCGTGCCCATATCCGCACCGATCCGCCCCGGTGGACGGCAGACCCTCGCGAGGCGCCAACGGACCCCGGGCATGCGGGAACGCAGGGCCCGGATCATCGAGGCGCGGATCACCAGGCGAGACACCCCTGACGCGGCGAGATGCATGGGCATAGCATCGGTCACCGCATGAACACGATGACGCTCTGGGACATATCCCCGTGGGGGTTCGCCGCGCTGGCCTTCGCCACGCTGCTCGTCGGCTTCTCCAAGACCGCCGTGAGCGGCGCCAACACCGTCAGCCTGGCCGTCTTCGCCGCCGTCCTGCCCGCCCGCGCCTCCACCGGCGTGCTGCTGCCGGTCCTGATCGTCGGCGACGTCCTCGCCGTCCTGACCTATCGTCGGCACGCCCACTGGCCCACCCTGTGGCGGCTGTTCCCTGCGGTCGCCGCGGGCGTCGTGCTCGGCACGCTGTTCCTGGTGTGGGCCGACGACGCGGTCGTACGGACGTCGATCGGTGCGATCCTGCTGCTGATGGCGGCGGTGACCGTGTGGCGGCGCCGCCGCGCCGACCAGGACGTGGAACCGGACTCGGTGACCACACGGGCCGGCCGTGCCAAGGCACGTTCCTACGGCGTCCTCGGGGGCTTCACCACGATGGTGGCGAACGCGGGCGGCCCGGTGATGTCGATGTATCTCCTTTCCGCCGGATTCCGCAAGCTCGGCTTCCTCGGCACCTCGGCCTTCTTCTTCCTGATCGTCAACGTCTCCAAGGTGCCCTTCAGCGCGGGTCTCGGGCTGATCGACGGCCGCTCACTGCTGCTGGACGCGGCGCTCGCGCTGTTCGTGGTGCCGGGGGCGTTCCTCGGGAAATGGGCGGTCAACCGGATCAATCAGCGGCTGTTCGAACAGCTGGTGATCGCGGCGACGGTCGTGGGCGGCCTCCAGTTGCTGCTGCGCTGAGCTCGCGTCACACCGGTGTCCGCCCGACTACCGGAGCAGGGCGGGCAGGTCGGCGAAGGAGTCGAGGACGTGGTCGGGCGCACCGCTCGCCGCCCGGTGCGTCTCGGGCAGATACTTGCCGGTCCTGACCAGGGCCCCGGTGATCCCGGCTCGCTGGGCCGCGAGCACGTCGGACTCGATGTCGTCGCCGATCATGAGCGCCTGATCCGCGCCGACCCCGAGATGGGCGAGAGCCGCCTCGAAGAACGCGGGCGACGGCTTGCCGGTGACGACGGCCTCGGTGTGTGCGGCCTTCTCCAGCCCCAGCAGGAACGCCCCCGAGTCGAGTTGCAGACCCTGGTCGGTGCGCCAGTACAGGTTGCGGTGCATGGCGACCAGCCGCGCGCCTCTTTGCAGGTGGCCGAAGGCGCGGTTGAGCGCCGGGTAGTCGAACTCCGGGCCGGCACCTCCGAGAATCACGGCGTCCGGGACCGCGTCCGCGTCGTCGACGAAGCGGACGCCGGTGAGATCCTCGCGGATGTCGCCGCTGTTGAGCAGCGAGCACCGTGCGCCCGGCAGACGGTCCGCGAGATACGCGGCCGTGACGGCGGGCGCGGTCAGGATGTCCTCGGCCGCCACGGGAAAGCCTGCCGCGGAGAGGGTCCCGGCGATCGATGCGCGGGTGCGGGAGGTCGTGTTGGTGAGCAGGGCGACGGCGAGACCGGAGTCACGGATCTCGTGCAGGGCGTCGACCGTGCCGGGCAGGGGCTGCCAGGAGACGGTGAGGACCCCGTCGATGTCGATGAGGACGGCACGCACTGAATCCATGGCAGGACCCTAACGAGGCCGGCGGCCACCCGCCCTGCGCCGTGCGGGACACGATGCGACCGCCGCGCCCTCCGGCCGCGGGTACCGAGGGGAGACCGGAGGGTGGCCTGCCCGTACCCTCGGCAGCATGTCCCCGCACGTCCTGGTCCTCGGCGGCACCGCAGAGGCACGTGAACTCGCCGCGTCGCTCGTCTCCCGGCACGGGGTGCGGGTGACCACCTCCCTGGCAGGGCGGGTGTCCCGGCCCGGTGCGCTCGAAGGGGAGGTTCGCGTCGGGGGTTTCGGCGGCGTCGAGGGACTGGCCGACTGGCTCCGGGTGCACCGGGTCGACGCGCTGGTCGATGCCACGCACCCGTTCGCCACGGGCATCACCGCGAACGCGGCACGGGCGGCGGTGGCCACGCGCGTTCCGGCCGTGGTGCTGCGCAGGCCCGGCTGGAGCGCGGTCCCCGGAGACCGCTGGCACGATGCGGCCGGCTTGGAGGACGCGGCGGCCCTGGTGCCCGCGCTGGGCCGACGGGTTTTCCTCACCACCGGTCGACTGGGGCTCGCGGCCTTCGCGGGCCTGGCCGGTATCCATTTCGTGGTGCGGTCGGTGGAGCCCCCACAGCCGCCCATGCCGCCGGACACCCGGGTGCTCTCGGCCCGCGGGCCGTTCACGGTCGAGGACGAGACGGCATTGCTCGTCGAGCACCGCATCGATTTGCTCGTGACGAAGGACAGCGGGGGAGCAGCGACGGCGGCCAAACTCACGGCCGCGCGCGATCGCGGGCTTCCCGTGGTCATGGTCCGCCGTCCGCCGCTGCCCGACGGGGTGACCACGGTGCCGGACGTCGTGGGGGTGCTGTCGTTCCTGGGGCTCGGTCCCCGATGACGGGCGCACGGACCCTGCCGACGGCGTGCACCGTCCCGTCGCGGTGATGCGCCCTCTTCACCCACGCCGGCAGTCGTGCCACGACGGTCGTCCTTCGTCGCCCCTCGTACCGGGCGCGCGTTCGCGCAGTGCGCCGCGACGAACCGCCCGTTCCCGTCCCGGGGTTGGAGGCTGCGGGCCCACAACCGGCCGTGCCGCGTCATGGTGTGCAGCCCCGGGGGACGGGCCCGACGGGTCCATCACAGGCCCTAGCCGCGCGGATGCCTGCGCAGCAGATAGGTGTCCATGATCCAGCCCTTGCGCTCCCGCGCCTGAGCGCGCAGGCGCTCGATGTGCTGTGCCGTCTCGGCCAGCGGACCGGAGACGAGGATCTCGTCCGGAGTGCCGATGTAGGCACCCCAGTAGATGTCGATGTCCTGGTCGGCGTACTGCCGGAAGGTCTGATGGGCGTCGAGCATCACCACGACGTCGTCGACCCCGTCGGGGAACCCCTCCGCCAGCCGCCGGCCCGTGGTGATCTGCACGGGCCGGCCCACCCGGTTGAGTCCCGTGCGGTGCCTTGCGACGAGTGCCGAGACGCTGCTGATGCCGGGCACGACGTCGTAGGAGAACGTCACCCCGCCCCGGTCCAGGATCTCCTCGAGGATGCCGAGCGTGCTGTCGTACAGCGCCGGGTCGCCCCACACCAGGAACGCTCCGGTCTCGTCCTCGCCCAGGTCCTCGACGATGAGCCGCTCGTAGATGCCGGCACGCGCCGATCGCCAGTCGCCGACGGCGGGGGAGTAGGCGGCGCCCCCGGCGGAGCGGTCGCGCTCCGGATCGCGCGCCTCGACGAGGCGGTACGCCCCCTCGGGCACATGTGCGTCGAGAATGTCCCGGCGCAGCTGGACGAGGTCCGACTTCAACTCGCCCTTGTCGAGGATGAAGAACACGTCCGTGCTCCTCAGCGCCTTGACCGCCTGCAGGGTCAGTTGGTCGGGGTCGCCCGCTCCGATGCCGATGACATGAATCTTTCGCACCCCCCGAGTCTGCCGTACCGCGCGGACGGGCGGCCCGACGCCCCCGCCTCCGCCCGCTACGGCCGCCGACCGTAAAGCCGGGGAGCCCACTCCCGCGCGTCGACCTTGGCCGCGTCCCGCTCCACCACCGCGGCCAACTCCCTTGCCCAGGAGATGAGTTCCGCCAGAGACATGCCGTACGGCCGACTCTGTCCCGACTGAGCGGCCCAGTCCGCCACGGCCGTGGCGCCGCGCCGCAGCAGCCGGGTGCCACCGGTGGCGTTGCCGCGGGCCGCGTGCGTGAGTCCGACGGCCAGTTGGGCGAGCCCGCGCCACAGGGGGCGCTCCCCTTCGGGCCCCGACTTCCAGGCGTCCTCGAAGACCTCGTGCGCATGGAACGGTTTCCCGGCGTCCAGCAGTGCCTGGGCTTCGGCGACGCTGTCGTCAGGGGTCCGCAGGACCCCTTCGGGCTGGCGTGCGACCCCCTGGGCGTCGTACGGAAGGGGCCGCCCCAGTCCGTCCCGCGGCCGGGCGTTGCGGGCTCGCCCCTCCGTGTCCCGGTCGCGCCCCCGACGAGCCCGGGCTTCCGATGCGTCACTCATACCCCGATTGTCCCGCACCTCCCGCCCGCTGCGGGGCAGTACCTGCCGTGGGGTAAAGTTCTGTCCGCGAGATCACGCGGATCACCGCGGAGAGCGCAACGGGACGTGGCGCAGCTTGGTAGCGCACTTGACTGGGGGTCAAGGGGTCGCAGGTTCAAATCCTGTCGTCCCGACGGCGACGTCGGAAGTCTTCTCGGTCAGGGGCTCTCTTTGTGGGGCCCCTGACGCGTGAGCGGGAGCGCCGCGGCAGCCCTCGTTCGCTCCTCGCCCACGCTTCGTGTCGGTGCCGAGCAGCACCGATCGATCGTCCCCGGGTCCCGCTGTGCGGCCGCCTCAGTCCGCCTGCTCCGCGGAGAAGCTCACCTCCACAGTGTCCATGGTTCCGCCGCGGCGCCCGGGAGCCTTCTGCCACTGCCAGTAGAGGTTCGTGTGCGCGACCACCTGTTCCGGGGGCGGCGCTCCGAATGCCGTGAGGTCCTCCGTGGTGTGCGCATCGGCGACCAGCGTCGCGTCGTATCCACGGACGAGGGCTCCGTGCAGGGTCGAGCGGATGCAGGCGTCGGTCTGGGCACCCGTGACGACGAGCCGGCCCACTCGGTGCCCGGCCAGCACCGACTCCAGGTCCGTCTCCTCGAAGGAGTCCAAGTAGGTCTTGTGGATGAGCGGTTCCGCGTCGCGCCGGACCAGCTCCGGTACGTAGTTCCAGCTCTCGCTGCCCCGCACGAGATCGGCGCCGGAGTGCTGCACCCAGACCACCGGGACGTCCTCGGCGCGGGCCTTGTCGATCAGGGTGTTGATGTTCGCGATCATTTCGTCGCGGTTGTGGGAGCCGTCCACGACCCCGTTCTGGACGTCTATGACGAGCAGTGCGGTATGGGGCCGGTCGGGAAGGGTCGTCATGGTTTCTCCCGTTTCTCGTCCTGGAACTGACCGGACCCCACAGTAGGCCGCACCACTGACAGCGGCGACCGCCGTCCGGCCGGACGTCAGCGCAGCAGCTCCGCAAGACGACGCCATGCGGCACGCGGGAGGGCGTCGCGGGGCCCGGCGTCGACCACTTGGACGGCGACATGGTCCGCGCCCGCGGTATGGAACGCCTCGATCCGCTCCCGGATGCGGTCGTCGTCGCCCCAGGCGAACAGCGCGTCGACCAGGCGGTCGCTGCCGCCGTCGGCGAAGTCGTCCTCGGTGAAGCCGAAACGGAGGAGCGAGTTGGTGTAGTTGGGCAGGGTCAGGTAGAGGGCGAGGGTGCCGCGGGCCGTCGTACGGGCCCGGTCCGGGTCCGTGTCGAGGACGACCTTCGTCTCGGGCGCGAGAAGCGGTGCGGTGCCCAGGATCTCCCGGGCCACGGCGGTGTGTTCGACCGTCATCAGGTACGGATGCGAGCCGGCGGCGCGGTCGCGGGACAGCTCCAGCATCTTCGGCCCGAGTGCGGCGAGAACCCGGCGCCCCGCGGGGACCCCGGCGGCATCGAGCGCGTCCAGGTAGTCGACCATGGCCGAGTAGGGGCGACGGTACTGTTCCGTCATCCTGGCGTGGCTCACGCCCAGTCCGAGCAGGAACCGCCCGGGACGGTCCTTTTCCAACTCGCCGAATTGCGCCGCGGTCCCGGCCGCCTCGTGCTGCCAGATGCTCTGGATGCCGGTCGCCACGACAAGCCTCGAGGTCGCCTCGATCAGCGGGACCACATGGCGCACCGTGGCGCTGCCGCCGAGCCAGACGGCACCGAAACCGAGTTCTTCGAGTTCGGCGGCGGCATCGGCCAGTTCGCCCCCTCGTGCCGGGTCCTCCGAACGCAGCCCCACGCTCCAGATGCCGTGCCGTCCGACGGCCTCCTTCAACGGGCCCGCGCCGTCCGTGCCTGTGACATCACCCATCGGTTCCGTATCCCTCCGCGCTCGGTGCAGCGACGTGCTCCTGCATCACTTGATCACAGCAGAACCCAACGGACAGACGGTACGGCGCATTCCACGCCGGATGTACTCCTCGCGGGGCGGTACTTCACCTTGGGGCGGGGGCACTTCGCGACCGGCGGGTGGTGGCCCCCGGCGGGCCGCACGGACGCGGGCCCGACGGCCGGTCCCCGCATCCGGTCTCCGGCCGGTCCGCCCCGAGCGGCCGGCAGCCGGGAGCGGGCGCAAAGCCGTGACAACGGGCTCATATAGGCTGCTCGCTCCGGTTCCCGCAGTCCGAGTGCCCGGGAGTGTTTCCAGTGACCGCAACGATCGATCCGTCCGGAGCGACGGGTTCGCCCGAGGACGAGCAGCCCACGCGGGAGGCGTCGGCCGTCGGCGCACCGGTCGTCCGGGCGACGCCCGCGGACGACGGGTTCTGGGTGGAGCCGGCGGCCACGGGCGACGCGGAGCCGTCCTCGCAGGCGTCCGACGTCGACGGGACGGTGGCGCGTGACGCCCATGATTTCGGGGTGTACGCGCGCACCGGCGGCTGGGCGTTCGCCCTGAAGGTGGCACGCAGCGTACGGCCCGGCGGGCAGCCGGCGGGGGAGACCCCGAAGATCTCCGCCAAGCGGTTCGCCGAGCTGGCGGGATGCTCCCCGGAGCGGGTCATGCGGTACTACAAGGCGTGGGACAAGGCGGCCGACGACGGTCTCGTCCCGCACTTCGAGATCCTCGTCCCCGGCCAGGAGGTCGCGCTGCCGGACTCCGACGCCTGGCTCGCCTACTACACGGCCCGCACCAGCGCCGCGTCCGAGCGGGGTCAGGCCATCGCTGCGTCCGCCGAGGCCGAGGGCATCCGGCCGACCAAGGCGCTGGAGGTCGCCGAGAATCCCACCGCGCTGCGTGCCGCGATCCTGGCCGATCCCGCCACCGCCCGGGCCGCGCGTGCCGCCCTTCTCGACCGGCTCCGGGAGGACCCGGTCCTGCAGACCGAGCTCGCCCGTGACGTCGCCAGGACGGACGGGCTGAAGAAGGCGGTGGCCACCGAGAGCCGGGTAGCGGACCGTATCGGGTACGTCCGGCAGATCGTGGAGAAGGGCCAGGTCAAGACCCCTGCGGGGCAGACGATCGATGTGCCCGCCGAACTCCGTGCGCAGGCCGAGCGCCATCTTTCCCTGATCGACGAGCTGGACGACGGGGAGGAGGCGGGACCCTGGGCCGCCGAGGCGTACGACACGGTGAAGGAACTCGTGGCCCGGACCGTCGACGCCGATCCCGACCTGCGTCTTCGGGAGCGCCGCACCAAGTTCTACAGCAGCCTGCAGCGGGCGACGAAGGTGTTCGAGGAGCTGACCCTCGACGACGTCGAGGACCTGGACGACCTGTATGAGGACGACATGCTCCAGCGGCTGGAGGAGCTGCAGACCGCCGTGGGCAGCTGCATCGCGGTCCTGCGGGGAGCGGCCCCACCACAGGCCTGATCCTGCGGACGGTGGTCCACGGCGTCCGCCGCAGCCGTCCCTCCGCCGTCACTCGGCGAGTACCTCGGCCCAGCGGCTGGTCCCCTCCGGATGCACCTCCACGCCGTACCGGGCGGACAGCGCGGCGACGATGCACAGCCCCCGGCCGTGCTCGTCCGGATCGATCGTCGCCGCCGAGCGGCAGGTGGGTACGGCCGGTCCCATGTCGGTGACCGCGACGCGTACGGCATCGCGCCCGTCCAGCCGGGCGCGCGACAGCCGTAGTGCGGCCGGCGGGAAGGCATGGACGACCGCGTTCGTCAGCAGTTCCGAGATCACGAGAAGCACATCCTCCGCGGCGCCCGCGGGCAGGTTCCACCTGGTCAGGATGGCCTCCGCGCGTCGGCGCACGGTGGAGACGGCCCGGGGAGAGTGCGGGAGCGGGAAGACGTACTCCACGCCCTCCACGGGGGCGGCGTTGAGCTGCGCTATTGCCATGTGCCCTCCTCCTCGGGGCGAGCTGCCGGCCGGATACCGGGCGTTCAGGCACGTTATGGAGGGAAACCCGGCGGGTCAATGAAGGGCGGTCGGCATTACCGAACGCCGTCCTGAACCGGGAGGCGATCCGGATTAGGATCGGCTCATGGCCGGGCCAGTCCAGTCCATCGAAAGGGCGGCGGCGATCCTGCGCCTGCTCGCCGGCGGTCCCCGCCGGCTGGGGCTCGGCGAGGTGGCGTCGTCGCTGGGGCTGGCCAAGGGCACCGCCCATGGCATTCTGCGCACGCTCCAGCACGTGGACTTCGTGGAACAGGACGAGGCGACCGGAAAGTACCAGCTCGGAGCGGCACTGCTGCATCTCGGCACCAGCTATCTCGACGTCAACGAGCTGCGGTCGCGCTCGATCAACTGGGCCGACGCCCTGGCCGCCCGCAGCGGGGAGGCCGTCCGTCTCGGTACGCCCCTGGAAGGCAAGGTGCTCGTGGTGCACCACGTCTTCCGTCCGGACGACACCCTTCAGACGCTGGACGTGGGCACGCTGCTGCCCCTGCACGCCTGCTCCCTGGGCAAGGTGCTGCTGGCGTTCGGCGCCGAGCCCGTGGAGCCGCTCGTGGACGCGGGCCTCGAGGAGTACACCCGGCACACCCTGGTGCGCTCCGAGGACCTCAGCAGGGCCCTCGTCGAGGTGCGGGAGCTCGGCTGGGGCGCAGAGGTGCAGGAAATGGCCATGGGGGAGGCCGGCGTCGCCGCGCCGATCCGCGGGCACGGCGGTCTTGTGGTCGGTGCGATCGGAGTGTCGGGACCGGTCGAACGGATCTGCGACACCAAGGGCCGGCCGCAACCGGCCCTCATCACCTTGCTGCGGGAAGCCGCACGGGCGATCTCCAGAGACCTGGGCGCGGCCCGCTGGTAGCTCCCGGCGCCGCCGCGACGCATCGGAAGGCAGTCCCGATCATGGTTGAACGGTATGTGATGTCCATCGACCAGGGCACCACCTCCACGCGATGCATTCTGTTCGACCACCGCGGACGGCTGGTGACGGTCGCCCAACGAGAACACCGGCAGTTCTTCCCCCAGCCCGGCTGGGTCGAGCACGATGCCTCGGAGATCCGGCGCAACCTGGAGCGCATCGTGCCCGAGGCGCTGTCCGATGTCGGCATAGACGTCGGCCAGATCATCGCCATCGGCATCGCCAACCAGCGTGAGACGACGGTGCTGTGGGACCGGCGGACCGGTGCCCCGGTGTGCCGGGCGATCGTCTGGCAGGACGTCCGGACCGCCCAGCTCGTCGAGGACCTCAGGCGGAGCCCCGGCGACGCGTTCTTCCTCGACCGCTGTTGTCTGCGCCCTTCCACCTACTTCTCCGCACCCCGGCTCCGCTGGCTGTTCGATCACGTCGACGGGCTGGAGCAGCGCGCACGGGACGGCGAGGTGCTCTTCGGGACGGTGGAGAGCTGGCTGATCTGGAACCTGACCGGCGGCGCGGACGGCGGCCTGCACATCACCGACGCCACCAACGCCAGCCGCACGATGCTCATGAACATCCGCACGCTGACCTGGGATCCGGAACTGCTGGAGTTCTTCGGGGTCCCGAGCGCGATGCTGCCGGAGATCCGGCCGTCGATCGAGGCCTACGGGCAGGCCCGCTCCATGCTCCCCGGTGTCCCGATCACGGCTGCGCTCGGCGACCAGCAGGCGGCCCTGTTCGGACAGACCTGCTTCTCGCCGGGCGAGGCGAAGTGCACCTACGGGACCGGCAGCTTCCTGGTGATGAACACCGGTACCGATCTTGTGCGCTCCCGGCACGGGCTTCTCACCACCGTCGCGTACAAGATCGCGGATCAGCCCACGGTCTACGCACTCGAGGGCCCGATCGCCGTCACCGGTTCACTGGTCCAGTGGTTCCGTGACCGCCTCGGCCTGATCAGCAGCGCACCCGAGATCGAGACGCTGGCGCTCACCGTCGAGGACAACGGTGGTTGCTACATCGTCCCCGCCTTCTCCGGCCTTTTCGCACCCCACTGGCGCAGCGACGCGCGGGGCGTCATCGTCGGGCTCACCTCGTACATCACCAAAGGGCACCTGGCCCGGGCCGTCCTCGAGGCCACCGGCTGGCAGACGCGCGAGGTCGTCGACGCCATGAACGCCGACTCGGCGCTCGCGATGAAGGAACTCAAGGTGGACGGGGGCATGACGTCCGACAACCTGCTCATGCAGTTCCTTGCGGATGTCCTCGACCTGCCCGTGGTGCGGCCCCTGGTCGCGGAGACGGTCTCCCTCGGCGCGGCGTACGCCGCCGGCCTCGCGGCCGGTTTCTGGCCCGACCTCGAAGTTCTGCGCCGCAACTGGCACCGGGCGGCGCAGTGGATGCCCGACATGGATCCGGAACGGCGGGAGTGGGAGTACGAGTGCTGGAAGCGCGCCGTCGAGCGGTCTCTGAGCTGGATCAGGCCGTCGGGACCGGCGTGATCGGACGCGGCCGGGACGGCTGGGCGCGGTCCCTTGGCGCCATGAGTCGTTGAAATTTGCACGACATTGAACGCTCGCACCTTTCACCCGTTTTGGTAGGGTGACGTTCGCCACTTTGTCGTATTTCATCCAGTACGGGGGCTTCGTAAGCGATTCGGCACATCATTCCCGATCGCCCGGTGATGTGTTTCACTCCGATAGTTCATTGTTCAACTATGCCGGAGTGCGTAGCTTGAGATCGCCGACACAACGGCAGGAACCCCACCGTTCGCAACCACCGGACGATGGGTCGCGCAAGGAGGAAAGACCATGAACAAGCTGGTGCGGCGTCTCACCACCGCGGGCGTCTCCGCTGCATTTCTCAGCGGCGCTCTCTTCGCTGCCGGCGGCTCGGCGATCGCGGCCACCCCGCAGACGCCCGGGCACGCCCCGGCCTCGGCTGTCGTCGCGGACACCAAGGTCGCCACCGTCCACACCCAGCACCGCGTCGATCCCTGGATCGCGGACCAGATCGCGATGTTCGACCCCTGGGTCGTCGGTCAGCTCGAAGACTTCGTCCCCTCGGGCGGCACCGCCGGCCAGCACGGGGTGAGCGACTGGCACCGCAGCCTCGACGACCACACGGTCGTCCTGAACGACGGCGCCCGCCCCTGATCCCACCGGCCCGCTTCCCCGCGGTACCGCGACGGTTCTCCCGCTTTTACGGCTCTCCGCAGGGATCCGACACCCGCCCCGTCCGTACCCGGACGCCGGACGTCGCCTACGCCCCCCACACCCCGCTGCGGAGAAGGCACTGCGGGCCAAGGCCGCGATTCTCAGCGCCCTCGCCCTGCACGTCCACCTGTGCGGTGACGTGTACGTGTGATCGCCCGGGCCGGCGAGGTCCCGGTCGGGTCCTTGGCGTTGGCCGCCCGTCCGGGTCGGCCCACGACGAATCTCCCGGAGCCGCGGGCGGTCATGAACGCCCCCCAACTCGTCCTTTGGTGCCTGTCGGTGCCTGTCGGTGCCTGTCGGTGGCCGCACCGACGTCGGCTGAACACGAGGGGTCCGCGACTTCACTGCCGTCGGCCTGTTCACGCATACCGGACGGCAGCGGTCGGTCACGCCGGTCTCTGTCCGTGCGCGGCATCGTTTCCAGCAGCAGCCCGGACGATGCCGGAAAAGGGCGCCCGCCGGGTCCTCTTCCCGGCCGGCGCCCTTCCTGGGGCTCTAGAAGAAGCCCAGCTTCTGCGGCGAGTACGACACCAGGAGGTTCTTGGTCTGCTGGTAGTGGTCCAGCATCATCTTGTGCGTCTCGCGGCCGATGCCCGAGCCCTTGTAGCCGCCGAAGGCAGCGTGCGCAGGGTACTGGTGGTAGCAGTTCGTCCAGACACGACCCGCCTGGATGGCGCGGCCCGCGCGGTACGCGGTGTTCACGTCCCGCGTCCACACACCGGCCCCGAGCCCGTACAGTGTGTCGTTGGCGATCTTGATGGCGTCGTCGAAGTCGTTGAACGACGTCACGGACACCACCGGACCGAAGATCTCCTCCTGGAAGATCCGCATCCGGTTGTCGCCCTCGAAGATCGTCGGCTGGACGTAGTAGCCGCCCTTCAGCTCGCCGTCGTGCTCGATGCGCTCACCGCCCGTGAGGATCTTCGCGCCCTCCTGACGGCCTATGTCCAGATAGGAGAGGATCTTCTCCAACTGGTCGTTGGACGCCTGCGCGCCGATCATCGTCTCCGTGTCCAGCGGGTGACCGGCCTTGATCTGCTCGGTGCGGGCGACGGCCGCCTCCATGAACTCGGCGTAGTGCCCCCGCTGCACCAGGGCCCGCGAGGGGCAAGTGCACACCTCGCCCTGGTTCAGCGCGAACATCGTGAAGCCTTCCAGCGCCTTGTCACGGAAGTCGTCGTTCGCCGACCAGACGTCCTCGAAGAAGATGTTCGGGGACTTGCCGCCCAGTTCGAGGGTCACGGGGGTGATGTTCTCGGAGGCGTACTGCATGATCAGCCGTCCCGTGGTGGTCTCGCCCGTGAACGCGACCTTCGCCACACGCGGGCTGGAGGCCAGGGGCTTGCCCGCCTCGACACCGAAGCCGTTGACGATGTTCACCACACCCGCCGGCAGCAGGTCGGCCACCAGGCTCATCCACACATGGATGGACGCCGGGGTCTGCTCCGCGGGCTTGAGGACGACCGCGTTGCCCGCCGCGAGGGCCGGTGCGAGCTTCCACGTGGCCATCAGGATCGGGAAGTTCCACGGGATGATCTGCGCCACCACGCCGAGCGGCTCGTGGAAGTGGTACGCCACCGTGTCGTCGTCGAGTTCCGCCAGCGAACCCTCCTGCCCCCGGATCGCCCCCGCGAAGTAGCGGAAGTGGTCGATGGCTAGGGGGATGTCCGCGGCCATGGTCTCCCGGACGGGCTTGCCGTTCTCCCAGCTCTCGGCCACCGCAAGCTGCTCCAGGTTGGCCTCCATCCGGTCGGCGATCTTCCGGAGGACGTCGGAGCGCTCGGTCACGGAGGTACGGCCCCAGGCGGGTGCGGCGGCATGCGCCGCGTCCAGCGCCCGCTCCACGTCCTCCGAGGTACCCCGGGCGATCTCCGTGAACGGCTGCCCGTTCACCGGACTGGGGTTCTCGAAGTACTGACCGCGGGCCGGCGGCACGTACTCGCCGCCGATGAAGTGGTCGTAGCGCGCCTGGTAGGAGACGATCGCGCCCTCGCTTCCGGGCGCTGCGTAACGGGTCATGCGGCTCTGCCTCCCGGGAAAGCGCTGCCCGCCGTTGGGCAGCTCTCGGCGCGAGGCTAGGGAGTGCGACGTTGCGAGTACGTTGCGTGGCAGTGTCGGGCCGTACGCAGGGCGGCCATGCTGCGGGCCGCGGGCAGGGGGAGCACGCTGCGGGGAGGCCTTGTTCGCACGCGGCTCGTCCGCGTTGCTCGGCTCTCGGGCCGTACACAGGGTGATCACGCCGTGGTGCTGCCATGTCCGTGTGCGGCTGGCGGGGGTTGTGTCGCTGTCGGGCCGCGGGCAGGGTGAGCACACTGCGGTGCGGTCTTGCCCGAGCGCGGCTCGTCCGCGGTGTGTGGCTGTCGGGCCGTACGCACGGTGAGCGCACCGCTGGGACACCGTGCCCGTGCGCGGCCTGTCAGCGCGGCAGCGCGCGTCCCCACCGCGGTGCCGCGAACTCCGACTCCAACTCGTCGAGGCGTGCCCGTACCGTCGCCGTCGGCCGCACCGCCGCGAGCGCGCGCCAGATGTCGAGGTCGTCCTCGCCCCAGGGAGCGTTCGCCCAGTCGGCCAGCAGGTCGGGGTCCCTGCGGGCGATGAGCGCGGTGCGCAGCCCGTCGTCGAGCCTGCGTCGCAGCCGGGCCACCGCCGGTGCCTGCGAACCCGGCAGCAAGGGGCCCCGGTACGCCGTCGCGGCCTCCGCCACCGCTCCGGACGCCAACCGCCGTTCCACGACCGCCACATCCGACTCGACTGCGGCCGTCAGCCGGTAGGGGCGTGAGGCGAGCAGTCCGGGACCGAGGACCCGTCGAAGGCGGGCCAGCTCGGCGCGCAGGGTGACCGGCGTGACCGACTCGTCCTCGTAGAGCGCGCACAGCAGTTCGTCGCCGGTCAGTCCTTCCGGGTGCCTGGCCAGCAGCAGCAGGATCTCGCTGTGCCGGCGGCTGAGTCTGATCGTGCGGCCGTCCGCGAGGAGATGCGCCTCGTCGCGGCCGAGCGCGGTCAGCTCCACGGTGTCCGCCGCTGCCTCGGCCGGTGCCAGCAGCGCCAGTTGGGACTCGGCGGCGCGCGCAACCGCCTGGACGAACCCCAGGCTGTGCGGATGCGCGAGCCTGTCGCCACCGGTGATGTCCACTGCGCCGAGCACGCGCCCGGTGCGTGGATCGTGCACCGGTGCCGCCGCGCACGTCCACGGCTGGACCCGCACGGCGAAGTGCTCCGCCGCGAACACCTGCACCGGCCGGTCCACGGCGACCGCCGTCCCCGGCGCGTTCGTCCCCACGGCCGACTCCGCCCAGCGCGCCCCCGGCACGAAGTTCATCCGGTCCGCCCGCCGCCGGGTCGCGGGATGCCCCTCGACCCACAGCAGCCTGCCCTGCGCGTCGCACACGGCGAGCAGATGCTCCCCGTCCGACGCGAACGGACCCATCAGCTCCCGCACCAGTGGCATCACCCGGGCGAGCGGGTGTGCCGCGCGGTAGGAACCCAGGTCGCCGTCCGTCAGTTCCACACGGGCCGTACCGTCGGGACCCACACCCGCCCGCGCCGAGCGTCGCCACGACTCGGCCACCACAGGGCGGACCCGGCGCGCCACCGTGCCCACCGCTCTGAACGTCTCGTGGGCGCGACGCAACTCCCGTGCTCGCTCGACGGGATCGGCCCCCGGCTCGAGGGCCACCCACACATCGGTCAACTCGGCCTCCCGGGACGGCGCTCCGCTGGGGACATCGTCACTCCGGGGGTCCCGGTCGACAACCGTTTGGACCGTCATCGACCCGAACGGGGCCGGGAGAATCCGCGGTCGCCCCGGAACCATGGCGGGAGCCGGGGCCCGGGAGGCCGCCGAGCGCACGGGGGTGGGATCCGTCGGCCTCGACTTCCTTGAGGAGCCGGAGGCCGTGGATCCCTGCCGTCAGCCGAAGTTGACCAGTTGCATGTACCGCGCCCAGTCCCAGTCGGGTCCCGGGTCGGTATGGTCCGTGCCGGGGACCTCGTAGTGCCCGATGATGTGCGCACGGTCCTTCGGGATGCCGAATCTCGCGCAGATCGCCGCCGTCAGCCGGGCGGACCCCTCGTACAGGGAGTCGGTGAAGTAGCCGGGCCGGTCCACCCATCCTTCGTGCTCGATGCCGATGCTGCGCGTGTTGTAGTCCCAGTTGCCCGCGTGCCAGGCGATGTCGTGTTCGCGGACGCACTGCGCGATGTGCCCGTCCACCGACCGGACCACGTAGTGGGCGGACACCTTCTTGCGCGGGTTGGTGAAGATGCCGAGTGTGTTGGTGTAGGTCGCCTGGGTCACATGGATGACGACGCGGTCTACGGGATGGCTCAGCGGCCGGGCCGAGGCCGTGAAGTTGGCCGGGTCTGCCGACATCCAGACGGCGAAGGGATGATCGACGATTCGGGGGCGGGCGGCGGCGGGTACCGAGGGAAGCAGCGCGTAGGGCACCGCGGCGAGGGCCGCGCCCTTCAGCAACCGTCGTCTGCTCAAATGGTGTTCCGCTTGTTCCGAAGCGTCTTGATCCATGGAGGAAGTGCCTTCCGCGCCTGAGGTCCGCAGCTGTGCCGGTCTTGTTCCTGGAGTGTCAACGCCCCAGTGTTGCGGCCGTTTCGCGCAACTGCGTGTGGATTCCGCGATGCGTCTCGCGCGCGGGCAGCCATTCCTTGCGAATCTTGGCCACACACGTGTAGTTGGTGTCGCAGACGTTCGCCAGCGGCGATTCGACCGTCTGGGTGGCGAACTGATACGCGTCCAACTCGCTGAAGCCGTAGTCCCGCACCAGCCACTGCACCAGATCGAGCTGGGATATCCGGAAGGCGTCCTCCAACGGGCGGGCCGAGCCGGTCGAGATGATATGGGTGTCGGACTCGATCCGCGGCCAGGGCGTGGCGATCCCCTTGAGCAGTTCGACGATCACCACGGTGTTCATCGCACATTCGACGGCCACACCGCATGTCTCGCCCTCACCCTGCCTGGCGTGCCCGTCGCCCAGGCTGAACTGCCCGCCTTCGACGTTCACTCCCAGATAGCAGGTGACGCCCGCCCGCATCTCCGGAGTGTCCATGTTCCCCCCGTGCGCGTCCGGCACGAGAGCGGAGCGCACCTCGAGATTGGCCGGTGCAACGCCCACCGTCCCATGCATGGGATCCATCGGCAGTTCGACGCTGATGTCACCGTCGTGCGCGGTGAACAGGGCGGTACGCCGCTCCCGGTCGAGTTGCCAGATCCACACGGTCTCCGGCAACGGCGGCTGCAGGGTGGCCGTGGTGTGTGTGGAGGTCAGCGCTCCGAACAGAGGCACCGTGGTCGAGGCCGCCCAGTCCCGGGCGGGCTCGATCGACACGAAATGGATCGCAAGGGTGTCGCCCGGTTCGGCGCCCTCCACATGGAACGGGCCGGTCTGCGGATTCAGGAACGGGAACTCGCACACCTCGGACACGAGGTCCTTCTCCGACCGCACCCGTCCGGCGAAGCAGTCCTCGGTGTACAGCTCGAGCACGGTGCCCGGCACGATCCGCGCGACGGGCGGAGCACCGCCGAACGTCCACGCGTACTCGCCGGGCGCGGGGCGCACGGTCAGGATTCGGGGATCACTCATTGCTGCACGGCTCCGTTCGGGCGGGGATCGGGTGCGGATGATTCGTCGAGATGGACCCGGGCGGTCTCGGCTATGCGCCCGGGACGGCGCCGCAGCAGGACGAGCAGCACCACGACCCCGGCGGCCATCCAGACACCGACGATCGGCCCGGCGTACGACACCGGTGCCGACAGCGTGGTCACGAAGTGGAAGACGGGCAGGCCCGCCGCGGTCAGCAGGGCGGGCACGAAGGCGGCGATGCCCAGCAGCGGGAACAGCAGATGCTTCACCGGGCTGAACGACTCGCGCCCGCGGCGAAGGAAGTAGCCCGTGCAGGCCGCGTTCACGACGATGTACACACCGATGACGACGGTGACGATGACCGTGGCCAGCAGGAGGAACGCCGTGACCGGGTCGTAGTACAGGCCGAGCCCCAGCATGACGGCGACAGCCACCACGCCTTGCACGAGGACTCCGGCCACAGGGGAGAGGTGACGGGGGTGGAGGCGGGCGAAGACGGCCGGGAACACCTTGATCCGCGCGAACGCGAAGGCCGTACGGGTCGACACATTGGCGCACGCGTTGGCGTTGGCAACGGTGGAGTTGACGACCGCCAGGAACACCAGGACCCAGAAGAGCCCGAAGGACGCACGCGCCACACCCTCCCAGGAGGCCGCTCCCGAGGCACCGAAGCCGGCGAAGCGGTCCGGACCGAAGTACACGGTCATGGCGTACGTCGTGACCACGTAGAAGAGGCCGATCGCCAGCGCGGCCCCGAGGACAGCACGGTGCATCGTGCGCCGCGGGTCCTTCGTCTCCTCCGCGAGCGGCGCGGCTGCCTCGAACCCCGCGAAGGCGAGCACCGTGTACACCGACCCGGCGAACACGCCACTGATGCCTTCGTATCCCTTGGCGGTGTGGGAGGTGCCGAACACCGAGAGCGTGTTGTCACCGCCCGCCCTGACGATGAGCCAGACCGCGAAGACCAGGAGGACCAGGACCTCGAACGCACCGAGGATCGTGCCGAAGCGGGCCGAGGCCCGCACGCCGAAGTACCCCGCCGCGGCGATGACCACCGCTCCGGCGACGGCCCACGGCCACCACAGGTCCTCGGGGTACGAGGGCCATTCCTGGTGCAGCGTGCCTGCCGTGGTGAAGCCGAGCTGCAGGAGCAGCAGCGGCGGTACCAGTGCCTCGACGAACACATAGCCCCAGCCGACGAGGAAGCCGACGGCCGGATGCAGACCCTGCGCCGCATATGTCGCCACCGAGCCCGCCGAAGGCAGCCGGCGGGCCAGTTCGGCCACGCACGACGCGGTGAACAGGCAGGCCACGAGGGCGACGAGCACGGCAAGCGGCAGACTGCCGCCGGCGAAGGCGGCTCCCGAGGGGATGGACGCCGCGACCGCGGCGGCCGGCGCCATCGCCGTGATGCTCTGGAAGAGGACTTCGCGCAGACCGATCGCCTCGCGCCGCAAGCCCAAGGGTTCTTGCCCTGCCATATGAATCCCCCGATCCGACTCGTGCGCGGTCGCCGCCCCGCAGCTGCGCCTCGCGTGAACAACGGTAAGGCGCTGGGCGGTTGAGCAGGAAGGGGGCGGAGTCCTCGGTGGACAACGACGGGATTGTGGACAACTCCCTCACACGTTGGAGGGGGAGTGGGCCGTCGAGAGGCCCGCAGGGCCCTCGCAGGCGACTCCGCCGGTGCGGCCCGACCGCTACACCCGTTCCGCGACGGCCGCCGGGTCGTCCAGCACCGCCCGCACGACCGAGTGCGCGGCGCCGAGCAGCGGCCCCTCGGGCCCCAGACGCGACACCGCCACCGCGCAGCCCCGGCCCGCCGTCCGCCGTGCCAGCTCCCGCTCCAGGGACGGCAGTAGCCAGGGCGCCAGGGCGGCCAGTGCACCACCGACCACGACCGCCTGCGGGTCCAGCAGGTTGACGGCTCCGGTCAGCGCGATACCGAGCGCGGTCCCCGCCTCGCCCAGCGCCTCGCGCACCTCCGTGTCACCCTGCGCGGCCCTTTCGGCCAGCAGCCCGACACGGTCCTGCCCCGGTGGCAGTCCGGCCGCGCGCAGCACCGCCTCCTCGCCGGCGTACTGCTCCAGGCAGCCGCGCCCACCGCACGCGCACTCCGGTCCGTCGGGGCGCACGGGCACATGTCCCAGTTCGCCCGCGAAGCCGTGCGTACCGCGCAGCAGTCGCCCGTCCACGACCACCGCGCCACCGATACCGATCTCCGCCGAGACGTGCAGGAAGTCACGAGGGGTGGCTTCGCCCAGCCACAATTCCGCGAGCGAGCCGAAGTTGGCCTCGTTGTCGACGGTCAGCGGCAGTCGGGCGGGAACCAGGGGCCCGAGGTCGAGATCGTGCCAGTCGAGGTTGGGGGCACGGACGACGGTCCGGGCATCGCGCGCGACCAGGCCGGGTACCGCGACGGCGAGTCCGGCGGGCCACAGCCCTTCCCGTTCCGCCTCCGCCACCACTTGACCCACGAGCGCGGTCAGTTCGCCGAGCACCGGCTGGGGTGGGCGGCCGCGGTTCGTGCCGTGCCGCACCGCCCGCGCCCGTACGGCACCGCGCAGATCGACCGCGCACACCGCGAGGTGGTCGACCCCGATCTCGGCACCGATCCCGGCGGGACCACGACCGCTGACGGTCAGTGCGGAACCGGGCCGCCCGACGCGGCCCGGGCGCTCCGGCCCCAGTTCCTCCAGCAGTCCCGTGCGGATCAGCTCGTCGACCAGTGTCGAGACGGCCGCCCGGGTCAGGCCGATCCGCGAGGCGACCGCGGCACGCGACAGCGGACCCTCGGCGCTCACGGTGTGCATGACCCGGGCCAGATTGCGGCGGCGCATGCCTTGCTGGGTGTCCGGCAGCCGGCGGCCGGGGCTGGACGGATGGGCTTCGTGCAGCGGTGCGGTCATGCCTCCCTCGGATCCCGTCAGTGCCGGTCGGGCTCGCGCTCCAGCAGCGGTGCCGCGTCGGAGAGTACCCCGGCGATCCTGGTCAGGGCCGCCTCGTCACGCTGCACGGCCTCCAGCACCGGACCGCGGGCCGTGTCCCAGCGCCGGGCGACGGCGGCCGGGTCCTCGCCCGTCAGCAGTCCGGCAGCCTGCGCGGCGGCCCCCAGCGCGACGAGTTCCTTGGCCTCCGGCACCTGCACGGGACGCCCCGAGAGGCGGCGCACCGTCTCCTGCCACGCCCTGCCGCGGGCACCGCCACCGATGAGCAGCAACGGAACCGTGCGGTCGGCGTCCTCGTCGAGAACCAGGTCGAGGGCACCCAACAGCGAGTGGACCGCCCCGTCGTACGCCGCCTGCAGCAGCTGGCCGGGCGTGGTGTCGTGCCGCAGGCCGTGCAGCAGTCCCGTGGCGTGCGGGAGATTCGGGGTGCGCTCGCCGTCGAGGAAGGGGAGCAGTGTCACGGCGGTGCCCGGTTCGACGGCCTCGCGATCCCGGCCCAGCAGCGCGGCGATCCGGTCGACGGCGAGGGTGCAGTTCAGGGTGCAGGCCAGCGGCAGCCAGTCACCGTGCGCGTCCGCGAAGCCCGCCACGGTGCCGGTCGGGTCGGTGGGGCGGCGCTTGGAGACCGCGTACACCGTGCCGGAGGTGCCGAGGCTCAGCACCGGGGTGCCGGGGCGCAGGCCGAGGCCCAGGGCGGCGGCCGCGTTGTCGCCCGTTCCCGGCGCGACCAGGGTGCCCTTGGAGAAGGGCAGGTCATGGGCGTCACGCACGGTGCCGGCGACTTCGCCGGGACGCACCACCCGGGGCAGCAGGGCGGGGTCGAGTCCCACGTGCGCGAGGATCTCCTCGTCGTACGACTCCGTCGCGGACGCCCACCAGCCGGTGCCGGAGGCGTCGCCGCGGTCGGTCGTGCCCTGACCCGTGAGACGTTCGGTGAGGTAGTCGTGGGGCAGGCGAACGGCCGCGGTCGCCCGGGCGGCCTCCGGCTCGTTCTCCGCGAGCCACGCCCACTTGGTGACCGTGAAGGACGCGCCGGGAACGCTGCCCGTGCGGTCGGCCCATGCCTTCGGGCCGCCCAGTTCCTCCACGAGCCGGCGGGCCTGGGGCGCCGACTGCACGTCGTTCCACAGCAGGGCCGGGCGTACCGGGTCGCCGTGCGCGTCCAGGGTGACCAGTCCGTGCTGCTGGCCGCCGATGGAGACCGCGGCCGCCTCGCGGGCCGCCTCGCCGCACTGGTCAAGTGCCTCGCACAGGGCGTCCCACCACTGGCGCGGATCGCTCTCGCGGCTCGCGCCCGTCGAGACGGTGTGCGGTGCCTGACCGCTCGCCACCACCTGTCCGGTCGATGCGTCGACGACCAGGGCCTTGGTGGACTGGGTGGACGAGTCCACCCCGACGACGAGCGGACCCTCGGCTGCTGACATCGGGCTCTCCTCTTCCGCGGCTGGCGGGATCTGGCCTGTGGGGGCGTGTCGCGGGCCCGTGCGGCCCCGTGTGCTCACATCGTCACCGTACGAAGTCTTCGTACAGGGACACATCGTCTCTTCCCAGAGATGCCTTCGCATACTAATTTGTTAAGCGCCATGACGAAATAGTCTTCAGCGAGCAAGGAGCCGTGGCATGAACTACCAGCCCACCCCCGAGGACAGGTTCACCTTCGGCCTGTGGACCGTCGGCTGGCAGGGACGGGACCCCTTCGGCGACGCCACCCGGCGTGCCCTTGATCCGGTGGAGACGGTTCAGCGCCTCGCCGGGCTCGGGGCCTACGGAGTCACGTTCCACGACGACGACCTGATCCCCTTCGGATCCTCGGACAGCGAGCGCGAGTCGCACATCAAGCGCTTCCGGCAGGCCCTCGACGCGGCCGGGATGACCGTGCCGATGGCCACCACCAACCTGTTCACGCACCCCGTGTTCAAGGACGGGGCCTTCACCGCGAACGACCGGGACGTCCGTCGTTACGCGCTGCGCAAGACCATCCGCAACATCGACCTGGCGGCGGAGCTGGGCGCGAAGACCTATGTCGCCTGGGGCGGCCGGGAAGGCGCCGAGTCCGGCGCGGCCAAGGACGTGCGCGCCGCCCTCGACCGCATGAAGGAGGCCTTCGACCTCCTCGGTGAGTACGTGACCTCCCAGGGCTACGACCTGCGTTTCGCCATCGAGCCCAAGCCGAACGAGCCGCGCGGCGACATCCTGCTGCCGACCGTCGGCCACGCCCTCGCGTTCATCGAGCGCCTGGAGCGCCCGGAGCTCTACGGCGTCAACCCCGAGGTGGGCCACGAGCAGATGGCCGGCCTCAACTTCCCGCACGGCATCGCCCAGGCCCTGTGGGCGGACAAGCTCTTCCACATCGACCTCAACGGCCAGTCGGGGATCAAGTACGACCAGGACCTGCGTTTCGGCGCGGGCGACCTGCGGTCCGCCTTCTGGCTGGTGGACCTCCTGGAGAGCGCCGGCTACAGCGGCCCGCGTCACTTCGACTTCAAGCCGCCGCGGACGGAGGACCTCGACGGCGTCTGGGCCTCGGCCGCGGGCTGCATGCGCAACTACCTCATCCTGAAGGAGCGTTCCGCGGCCTTCCGCGCGGACCCGGAGGTCCAGGAGGCCCTGCGCGCCTCGCGTCTGGACGAGCTCGCGCAGCCGACCGCGGCGGACGGCCTCGAGGGCCTGCTCGCGGACCGCGGTGCCTTCGAGGAGTTCGACGTGGAGGCGGCCGCCGCGCGCGGCATGGCCTTCGAGCGTCTCGACCAGCTGGCCATGGACCACCTGCTGGGCGCGCGCGGCTGATCGCTGCCGAATCCCGCCTGTGGGCGACCTCCGCGCGCAATGCTCCGGAATCATGCGATCCACGACATGACTCCGTATCAACCGCAGTGCGGGGGTCGCGCCATGGGCCCGTCCGGGGCGACTCTGGCGGTATGGCCATCCCGCCCATGCCACCCCGACCACCAGGAGACACGCCGCCCGCGGACCACGGCGGATTCGGCCCGCCGTCCGGAGAGGGCCATGGCCCCGTCTCCGGCGGCTACGGTCCGCCCACCCGCGACCAGGGCGCGCCCTACGGGAGCCCCGCTGCCGGTGGCTACGGCCCACCGCCGGGCGGCGGACACCGGTCGCCGGGTTCCGGGGGCGGCCTGCCCCCGGCACCGCCACAGGGACCGCCCGGTGCCCCCGGTCCGCGCCGCGGTGTGCTCTTCCTCGCCGTCGCCGTGATCGTGGCGCTGGGCATCGTCGCCGTGGTCCTGTTGGTGAACCGCGGAGGCGGGTCCCCGGAGCGCAAGCCGCCCGCCGGGAGCAGCCCGAGCGGTTCGTCCGCCCCCTCCCTCGGCATCCCGTCCGGACTGCCCACCGAGCTGCCCTCCGAGTTGCCCACAGAACTGCCTTCGGGGCTCCCTACGAGCCTGCCGACGAAGTTGCCGTCCGGCTTCCCCAGCGAGCTGCCCAGCAGCTTCCCGAGCGACCTCGAATCGCTCTTCGCCACCCCTGCTTCCTGATCCGCGGCGGGACCCGCCGGTCGTTCCTCGCCGGCGGGCGCCACGCGCGTGTCAGGGTTCGCGGCTCAGGGTTCTCTCAGGGTCGCGGTCCGGAACCGGCCGGAGCACGTGCCCGTTCTCAGAACAGAGAGCGGTGCCGCCGAGGCCCGCGAGCGGCTTCGGCCGCGAAGGAGGCGACACATGTCGAGAAACACGAAGATCGCCACGGGGGCGGTGCTGGCCGGGCTCGTCCTGTGGATCTGGCTGCCCTGGTGGGCGGTCCTTCTGATCGTGGTGGGGGTCCCCACGGCGGCGTACCTCACCCTGGACCCCTCCCAGCGGCGCAGGCTGCGCCGCGTCGCACGCAAGGAGATCGGCCGCTGAGGGGTCAGCGGCCGGCCGGGGCGTCCGTCAGGGCGCAGGAGCCGACCACGTCGCCGTTCGCGGGCCTGCCGACGGTACGGTCCGCGGGCGGCCGCACGCCCCGGTCCACCCAGGCGGTGAGCGCGTCGAAGGCGGCCCGGTAGCAGGGCAGGACGGGCCGCAGCCGGTCGGGATAGGTGTCGTAGAGGCCGTCGACATGGGTGCCGCCCTCGACGGTGTAGTAGCGGTGCAGTGCGCCGCGTCCGCTACGGGCCACCATGCGGGCGTAGACGTCCGAGTCCGTGGCCTTGGGCAGCAGGGCGTCCAGATCGCCGTGCAGTGTGATCAGCGGTTTCCCGATCCGTCCCGTGAGGGCGACGCGGGCCACCGCCCGGTGCACGGACGCCGGCCGGGCCGCGTAGTCGTACGCCGCGTCCGAGCGGCAGGGGGCGAGTATCTCCTCAACCGTCGACCCCGCGGACGCGCCGGGGCAGGAGGTGTCGTACGACGGGTCGAACTCGGCGCGATAGATCTTCTGCGTCAGACCCCAGTAGGCCTTCTCGTGGTACGCCCACAGGAATTCCGATCCCCGGGCGAACCCGGCAGCGTAGAGGTCCTCGTCCCGTGCCGAGCCGAGCGCCCGGGCCACGGTCACCGGCAGCGACGTCAGGAGGTTGGGGCCCTCCGTCGTCCACAGGGCGCCCTCCCAGTCCACGCCGCCGTCGTACAGCTCGGGCCGGTGCTCCAGCTGCCGGCGTGTCAGATAGCCGCCGTTGGAGATCCCGGTCATATACGTCCGCCGGGGTGCTCGTCCGTAGTGTGCGGCGACGACCCGCTTGGCGGCGAGCGTGAGCTGGGTCGTACGCCGGTTCCACTCGTCGACCGCGTCACCGGGGTGGTTTCCGTCCCGGTAGAAGTCCGCCCCGCTGTTGCCCTTGTCCGTGGCCGCGTACGCGTACCCCTGGGCGAGGACCCGGTCGGAGATCGCCGTGTCGGTCGCGTACTGGCGGCGCGTTCCGGGCGCTCCGGTGACGACGAGACCGCCGTTCCAGTGGTCGGGCAGCCGGATCACGAACTGCGCGTCGTGATTCCAGCCATGCGTCGTGTTGGTGTGGGAGCCGTCCGGGAAGTAGCCGTCGATCTGCAGCCCCGGCACGCCGGACGGGTTGCGGGTGTCCTTGGCCGTCAGCCCTGCCTGATCCGCCATGTCAGTGTACGGGGTCCCCGCGAGAGCGGACGTCGTCATGTCATCGAGGCAGGCGCTCTGCTGGAACGCGGCGCCCGGCACCCGCACCTTCTCCTGCCGTCCGCAGGGGTCACCGCCGACGGCCGAGGCAGGTCCGCTGAGGGTCGAGGCCAGCAGGGCGGCGGCGAACAGGACAACGCTTCGTGACAGGCGCATGGCGGGGCCTCCGGGACGCGACGGGAGCACGGAGCTGCCCATGCTGCGGCCGCGGGAGCCCGCCGACCATGGGTGCGGGCCACAGGGACGTGGCCGGCTCTATGGGGGTGCACAACGCGCCCCTGCCGGCCGGCCACTGATCCATCCCGATGCGCCGGGCGTCTCAGAGCGGGCGTACCGCCATCTTGTCGAGCGCCTCCAGCAGGCTCGGCAGCTCCGGGCCCCGGCCCACGGGGACCACCTCGCCGGGTTCCTCGTCCAGGAGGACGAACGCGATGTCGTCGGTCCGGGCGATCATGGACCAGCCGGGCCCGTCGGCGCGGAGGATGCGCGCGTCTCCCGAAGCGAACGAGGACCGCACACGTCCCAGCGGCGGAGGGGCGTCCACATATGCGCGTGCCTCGGCGAGGACGCGGCGGACGCCGGTGCTGAGCCTGCTCTCGCCCACGACCTCGGCCGGCCCGACTCCCTTCTCGGCCTTCGTCCCGTCGTCTGCGGGTGCGAATGCGTTGTCGTCGAGCTGCTCGCGCCAGACGGCCCACCGCAGTGCGATGTCGTCGGCACCCAGGCGCCGTTGTGCGGGCCCCCAGACCTCGGTGTCCGGCGGCGCGAGCGGCCTGCGGTCGGCGAGTTCGGGACCGGGGTCGTGGGGTGCGGGCACGTTGGGCGCCGCGACGGCCACGGCCAGCGGCCAGCCCGGCAGAGCGGCCACGACCGACCGCTCGTCGGGCGACAGGTCGTACTCCATGCCGCAGTCCCAGGACGCGATCGCGACGGCCACGAGCGAGACGTCGTCGACCACCACCGTCCAGCGCGCCCCATCGCCGTCCTGGCCGAGCACGAGCCCGTATCCGTCTGCGACGGGTGGCAGGTCGAGAGCCGCGCAGGCCTCAGGAAAGTCGTCGCCCAGCACGCTCGGGAACTGCGCGGGCGTCAACAGAATCGCCGTCAGCACATACAGCGCGTCGTCCTCGGCGGCGACGGCGTCCTCGTCCGTCCCGGCCATGCCATCCTCCCCAAGCTTTGGTCCGTCGGCGCACCTTAATGCGCCCGCGAGCCACTTGTCACGAGTGCGAATTCCATGAAGAGCCGCACGTGTCAGGCCGGACCGGGCGAATCGACCGGAGGAAAGTCCGCGCTAGGCGGCGGGCAGACCGAGAAGCGTGCGCGCGACCGCCCGCGGTGACTCGTCGCGCTCCCGCGCAAGGGCGATGACCGCGCGGCAGGCAAGCTCGCTCACGCCGAACGACAGTGCCTCAGGAGAGACCCATGTCGAGACCTCGTCCATCCGGTCCTGGTCGTCCTCGGCACACGCCGCGACATACTCGGAGGCCGCCTCGAAGAGATTGTGCGTGCGCTTCTCGCCGCCTGCGGGCTCCTCCAGGCGCAGGGACTTGACGAGTCTGCCGACCGATGTGCGGATCCTGTCGAACATGCCGGGCCGCCTTCCCCCTCGCGGTTGCCTTCTTCGACGTGCATCTGCTGCTCTCAACCTAAGGTTGAAGCCTCGATGGCAGAAGGGGGACAGGACGGTGAAGCGATTCGATCGACTCGAACGGATCAGGCGTCTGGATCCTGAGAAGGACGCCCTGGAGATCTACCGGCTCAGTACCGCCTACGAGTTCCCCTGGGACTACACCCGTGCCCTGGAGCTGGCCCTCTACCGCACCTACGCCGTCCCCCGTATCGGTCGTCTGCTCGCCGAGACCGGTGAGCTCACCGAACGGGCCCAGAAGCGCTACGACGACACCGCGCTGCTGCTCGGCACCATCGTGGAGCACGGCTTCGACGGCGAACAGGGACGCACCGCGATCCGGCGCATCAACCAGATGCACTACAGCTACGACATCGCCGACGACGACATGCGGTACGTGCTGTGCACCTTCGTGGTGACGCCGAAGCGATGGATCGACGCCTACGGATGGCGCAGGCTTTCCCGGCACGAGACGGTCGCATCCGTCGTGTACTACCGCACCCTCGGGCGGCACATGGGCATCACGGACATCCCGAAGACCTACGAGGAGTTCGAGACCTTCCTCGACGCCTACGAGGAGGCCCACTTCGGGACGGACGCGGGAGCCCGGCGCGTTTCCGACGCGACCCTGGACCTGATGGCCTCCTGGTACCCGCGCGCGCTGGCTCCACTGGTTCGCCTGGCGACGCTCGCCCTGCTCGACGACTCGCTCCTCGAAGCCTTCCGGTACGAGCCGCCGAGCGCCGCCACGCGCGCGTCGGTGCGCCGCGCGGTCCGTGTCCGCGGCCGTCTCGTACGCCTCATACCTCCGCGGCCCGCTCCCCACTTCGCACGGCAGAACCCGGAGATCAAGGGCTATCCGAACGGCTTCCGCGTCTCCGCTCTGGGGACCCGTCCCGTCCCTGGTGTCCAGGGATGTCCGGTCCGGCGGACGGGCGGTGCGACAGGCCCGCCGCCCGAGTGAGCCGGACGTCGGCAGTTGGGGGGGGGTGCGAATCGGCCCGGGCGGAGGCCTGGGCGATGGCGCAGTCCGCGCCGAAAGGGCGGCCCGCCGATCGAACGGCGAACTGCGCTACGGCCGGGGCCTGGAGGCCGAGGACGCGGGCGCGGTGTGCGTGCCGGGTTCGACGCCAAGTCCGGCGACCCGGAGACGTGCTCGTGGCGGAGGTGGCTCCCCGGCTGCGGCTCAGCCCTCGCGGATGGCGACGGCGAGGAAACGTGAGTCCTCGTCGACGTACGACGTCATCCGCCAGCCCGAACCGGCCAGCAGAGGGCCGAGGTTCGCCTCGGCGCGCAGATCGTCGGGGGTGATCTGCCGGCCTTGCCGGGCCGCGAGCGCCGCCCGCCCGATCGGATGGAACAGCGCGAGCAGGCCGCCGGGCCGCACCACCCGGGCCAACTCCCGCAGATTCTCGGTGGGACGCGGCAGGTGGGCGATCAGACCGGCCGCGAACACCGCGTCCAGGGATCCCGTCCGGACGGGGAGCGCGGCCACGTCGGCGAGCAGCAGCAGGCCGTCGCGGTCGCGTCCGGCACGTACGGCGGCCTCCAGCATGGCCGGGGTGAGATCGGCGCCGAGGACGACCCCTGAGGCCCCTACGGCGGCACGCAGCGGCGTCAGGGCCCGGCCCGTGCCGCAGCCGGCGTCGAGCACGCGATCACCCGTGCGCAGTCCGAGACCGTCGACCGCCGCGGCGTACGCCGGACCGTCGTCGGGGAATCGCGCATCCCAGTCGGCCGCACGTGCCCCGAAGAACTCCTGGACGTGTGTGTGGTCGTCGCTCATGTTCCGCATGATTCCTCACCTCCACGAACGGTGCCGCAGTGCACATGTTCGAGCGTGATGCGATCGTTCCAGGACCTGACTGTGTCAGATTGCAACACCTTTCGAAATGCGCCCCCTCTGTGCGCTCGCGCTCCGACTAGCGTCCCGTGGCCATGGGACACATGGACCACGCCGCATTCGGCTGGCTGACACCCTTGCTGTCGTACGTGATGGCGTGCATAGGCGCGGCCCTCGGGCTGCGCTGTACGGTCCGCGCGCTGAGCGCCACCGGCAGGTCGCGTCGCAACTGGCTGCTCACCGCGGCCTCGGCGATCGGCACGGGCATCTGGACCATGCACTTCGTGGCCATGCTCGGTTTCGCCACCACCGGTACCGAGATCCGCTACGACGTGCCGCTGACCATCCTCAGCCTGCTCGTAGCCATGATCGTCGTAGGTGCCGGCGTCTTCGCCGTCGGCTACAGCCGCGACCGCGCCCGGGCCCTCGTCCTGGGCGGCCTCACCACCGGCCTCGGCGTCGCCAGCATGCACTACCTCGGCATGGCGGCGCTGCGGCTGCACGGGACGGTGCACTACGACCCGCTGATGGTGGGGCTTTCCGTGCTGATCGCCGTCGTCGCGGCGACGGCGGCCCTGTGGGCCGGACTGAACATCAAGTCGCCCGTCGCGGTCACCGTCGCCTCTCTCGTCATGGGCGCGGCGGTCAGCAGCATGCACTACACCGGAATGTTCGCAGTGAGCGTTCATGTCACTCCGTCCGGCGCGTCCCTTCCCGGGGCCACGGCGATGCAGTTCATCTTCCCCCTCGCCGTCGGCCTCGGGTCCTATCTCTTCCTCACCTCGGCGTTCGTCGCCCTGTCGCCGACAGCCGGGGAGCGCGAGGCTTCCGCGTCGGCCCAGCGACCCGTCGAGAGCGCAGCCCACTGACCGCGGGCCCGGACGACACGTTCCCGACACTCTCCGAGCGAGGAGTTCATGCGAACATCCCGTAGGGCCCGTACGGCCGGTGCCGGACCGAACCCCGCGCCTCCGGTGCGCGGCCGAAGGGCACACGCCGGCCCGCCGGCCGACGAGCGCCCCGAAACCGACGAGCCGAGGGGCACGGACTCCGATCCGCCCGTGCGTGCGGGACGCCGGCACATCCGCCCCCGTACCGTCCGGGCGAAGATCGTCTGCCTGCTGATGGTGCCCGTGATCTCCCTGCTCGCCCTGTGGGCCTACGCCACCGTCACCACGGCCCAGGACATCGCCGGACTGCGCCGGCTCCAACGTGTGGACTCCATGGTCCGCGCCCCGCTCGCCGACGCCGTGGCCGCGATCCAGGCCGAACGGGTGGCCGCAGTGCGTTATGCGACCGACCCTGCCGCCGAGCGTCCGGACGACCTGAAGGCCCTGGCCGGCCGCACCGACCGTGCCGTGGCCAAGTTGCGGCTCGGCGACCGCAACACGGTCGCCGACGGTGCCGATCTGCCCTCCGGTCTCCCCGGCAGGCTCGAGACCTTCGTCACGGGCGCCGAAGCACTGCGCTCCCTGCGGGGCGACCTTCTCGCCCATCGCGTCGGCTGGGACGAGACGTACGGGCAGTACACCAGGACCATCGCCACGGCGTTCGCTGTGGGCGGCGCGCTCACCGACGTCCAGGACGCCGACCTCGGCTCCGACGCGCGCGTGCTGCTGGAGTTCTCCCGCGCGGGCGAGTCGCTCGCCCAGGAGGACGCCGTCCTCACGACCGCCCGCCTCGCGGGCACTCTCGACGGCGAACGTCTGAGGTTGTTCACCGGCGCCGTGGACACCCGGCGGACGCTGACCGAATCCGCCGTGGCCGACCTGCGCGGTTCGGAACAGGCCGCCTGGCAGCGGATCGCCAGGAGCGACGCATACGCCGACCTCGGCGCAGTCGAGGACAAGGTGCTGTCCGGGAAGTCCGGTGCCCAGGCCGTCGGTGCGGCGCCCGCGGCCACCTGGACCCCGGCGCACACGCGCGTGCAGGGCGGAATGCGGGACATCGAGACGGACGCGGGCCGAGGAGTGGCGGACCGGGCGGACCCGTTCACGCGCGGTGTGCTCACCCCCGCCGGTGCCGCGGTCCTGGTGGGCCTCGTCGCCGTCGCAGCCTCGCTCGTCATCTCCGTCAGGATCGGACGCGGACTCGTCGTCGAACTGGTCAGCCTGCGCAACGGCGCCCTGGAGATCGCGCGGCGCAAACTGCCCGAGGCCATGCGCAAGTTGCGTGCCGGGGAGGGGATCGACGTCGACGCGGAGGCACCGCCGGGACCGTCCGCCGAGGACGAGACGGGGCAGGTCGCCGAAGCGCTGGGCACCGTGCACCGCGCGGCCCTGCGCGCCGCGGCCGAACGCGCGGAGCTCGCCAGCGGAATCTCCGGCGTGTTCGTCAACCTGGCCCGGCGCAGCCAGGTCCTGGTGCATCGTCAGCTCAGCCTGCTCGACAGCATGGAGCGCCGCTCCGAGGACCCGAGCGAGCTGAGCGACCTCTTCCGGCTCGACCACCTCACCACGCGCATGCGGCGCCATGCCGAGAGCCTGATCATCCTCTCCGGAGCCGCGCCCGGCCGTGCCTGGCGCATGCCCGTCCCGCTGACCAACGTCGTACGGGCCGCCGTCTCCGAAGTCGAGGACTACGCGCGCGTGGAGGTGCGACGCCTCCCCGAAGCCTCGGTGACCGGCTCCGCGGTGGCGGACCTCACGCATCTGCTTGCCGAGATCATCGAGAACGCCGCCCAGTTCTCGCCTCCCCACACGCGCGTGCGCGTCAGCGGGGAGCCCGTCGGCAACGGCTATGCCATCGAGGTCGAGGACCGGGGGCTCGGGATGGGCAGGGAGACCCTGACCGAGGCCAACCGGCGTATCGAGCAGTCCGAGGCGCTCGATCTGTTCGACAGCGACCGGCTCGGCCTCTTCGTGGTCAGCCGGCTCGCCGCCCGGCACGGGATCAAGGTACATCTGCAGACCTCGCCCTACGGCGGCACCACCGCCGTCGTCCTGCTGCCGACCGCGCTGCTGCACCACGGGGCGGAGGGGCGTCCGGCCCGGCCGGCCGAAGCCGAGCGGCGCGAGGACCACGAGCACGCGCCCGTGGCCGCCGTTGTGCGCAAGGAGCCGGTGGAACAGGCCCAGGAGCGGCCCGCGTTGGCGGCCTCTGCCCCGGCCGGCATGCGGGCGTCCGCCGGAGCCCCACCGGACAAGGCGCCACCCGGGGTCACCACGTTGAGGCTGCACCGCAGCGGGGACGACTCGGAGGGCTCCGAGGACCTGCCGCGGCGGGTACGGCAGGCAAGCCTCGCCCCCCAGCTGCGCAAGCAGAGCGCGCAGGAACCGACCACGGGCCCCCGCGGCCCGGTGCGCGACGACGAGCGCACACCCGAACTGGTACGGGACCGCATGGCGGCCTATCGCGAAGGCTGGGTGCGTGGCGGGGGCCGCGCAGCCGGGCGGGCGGCAGGACACGTCGGCGACAGCAGCGAAGGAGACCCTGCATGATCCAGGACCCCGGTATGAGGACCGCCCAGCGGTCGGGCGAACTCGACTGGTTGCTGGACGACTTGGTGGTGCGCGTCAAGGAAGTGCGACACGCCGTGGTGCTTTCGAACGACGGACTGGCGGTGGGCGCCTCCTCCGATCTGAGCCGTGAGGACGCCGAGCACCTCGCCGCCGTCGCCTCCGGCTTCCACAGCCTCGCCAAGGGAGCGGGCCGGCACTTCGGAGTCGGCGGAGTCCGCCAGACGATGGTCGAGATGGACGACGGCTTCCTCTTCGTGGCGGCCGCGGGCGACGGATCCTGTCTGGCCGTTCTCACCGCCGTCACGGCAGACATCGGTCTGGTGGCGTACGAGATGGCACGGTTGGTGAAGCGTGTCGGCGAGCACCTCTACACCCCGCCCAGGGCGTCCGCCGGGCCGCCGGCCGCCGGATGACGGCCGAGGGCGGTCGCAGATGACCGACGACCGGACAGGCGCTCCGGACGTGCCGGGCAGCCAGTGGTACGACAACGAGGCGGGACCGCTCGTCCGTCCCTATGCGATGACGGGCGGGCGTACCGCACCGGGACCCAGCGGGGTGCGCTTCGACCTCATCGCCCTCGTCTCCCTCGACATCGGGGCGCTGGACGGGGTCGACGACGCCTCACTGGGTCCGGAGCACCGTTCCCTCATCGATCTGTGCCGCATCGAGACTCAGTCCGTCGCCGAACTGGCCGCGGACGCCGACCTGCCGGTGGGCGTCGTGCGTGTGCTGCTCGGGGATCTGCTGGAGCTCGGCTGTGTCACGGTCTCGCGCCCCGTACCGCCGGCCCAGCTGCCCGACGAACGGATTCTGCGCGAGGTCATCGAGGGGTTGAGGGCCCTTTAGACGGTGCACCGGAACCACCCGCACCGCGATGTGCGCCGATTCAGTAACCGAATGGGCGGCAAGTGGTCAGATCGGTCAAATACCGGTCCAAGGCCGCGCGGTCGGTCCGCAGTTGTCATGATGCTGACTCCGCACGGATGTACTGATATCGACCGTTGCCGGCACTCCCGAGAGAAGTGATCGATGGTCTCCGAGCACTCCGACGCCTCCGAGGACGAGATGACCGCCCTGGCGTTGAAGATACTGGTCGCCGGCGGATTCGGCGTGGGCAAGACGACCTTGGTGGGGGCGGTCAGCGAGATCAGGCCCCTGCGCACGGAGGAGCTGCTGAGCGAGGCCGGCCAGTCCGTCGACGACACCGGCGGGGTGGACCAGAAGGTCACGACGACGGTCGCCATGGACTTCGGGCGGATCACCATCCGGTCCGGGCTCTCGCTGTACCTCTTCGGCACGCCGGGCCAGGACCGCTTCTGGTTCCTGTGGGACGAACTGTCCCAGGGCGCCCTCGGCGCCGTCGTCCTCGCGGACACCCGGCGACTCGAGGACTGCTTCCCCGCGGTCGACTACTTCGAGCACCGGCACATCCCGTTCGTGGTGGCGGTCAACTGCTTCGCGGGTGCCCGCACGTACGGCGCCCACGACGTGTCGCGTGCCCTCGATCTCGACCGGGGCACTCCGGTGGTGCTGTGCGACGCCCGGGACCGGGACTCCGGGAAGGAGGTGCTGATCCGGTTGGTGGAGTACGCCGGGCGGATGCACACCGCCCGGCTGCTGGATTCCGTCGGCTGACGCGCTACTCGGAGACGGCGGAGTAGGCCAGCGCCTTCTCGATGCGGACCCGCACGAGGAGTTCGCCCGGGACGCCGTTGCGGGCGCCGAACTCCTCGGCCCGTTCCTCCCCCATGTACCGGGCGCCGATCCGGGCCGCCCAGTACCGCAGTTCGTCCAGGTCCTCCGACAGCCGTGCGCGTCCCTGGAGCACGACGAACGCGTACGGCGGCCGGTCGTCGTCCACGCACAGAGCGACGCGGCCGTCCCTGGCCAGATTCCGTCCTTTCACCGTCTCCTTCCCGGTGTTGAAGACCAGGTCCTCGCCATCGAGCAGGAACCAGATCGGTGCCACGTGCGGACTTCCGTCCGCCCGGACGGTGGAGAGTTTCCCGGTGCGGGTGCCGTCCGAGACGAAGGCCCGCCATTCCTCGTCGGTCATCTTCTGTGCCATGCCTCCATCCTGCTTGCCGCGAAGGCGGCTGTGGTGAAGGCTGGCTGATCGGATCCTCCGGCGAGGGGGAGCGTCTTCACGGGGAGAGAGGAAAATGGGGCAGAACACGGAGCTCGGCTGGCTCCTGGACGATCTGACCGAGCGCGTGGAGCACATACGGCATGCGCTGCTGCTGTCCAACGACGGATTGGTGACCGGAACGAGCACGGGGCTGCGGCGCGAGGACGCCGAGCACCTGGCCGCGGTCTCGTCCGGTCTGCACAGCCTGGCCAAGGGCTCGGGCCGCCACTTCGGTGCGGGCCAGGTACGGCAGACCATGATCGAATTCGATGACGCGATCCTGTTCGTCACCGCCGCGGGACCGGGCAGCTGCCTGTGTGCCCTCAGCGCGGCCGAGGCCGATATCGGCCAGATCGCCTACGAGATGACGCTGCTCGTGAACCGGGTCGGGGACCACCTCGCCGTGGAGTCACGGGACCGGGACCGCGCGCCGTCCGTCGATCTGTGAGCCGTCCACGGATCCCTGACGGGGTGGTTGGCACGCGTGCCCGTGGTCTCCCGCGGGCGCGCGCCCGCGGCTGACCCGCTGCCCAGAACAAGAGTACTTCGCGGGCCGTCGACACGGCATCGGACGTGCACCGCGGACGGCCCCTCGGGCCTGCGAGGAAGGGTGAAGCGCCGAGTTATCCACAGGCAGAAAACGGAATTCGGTGATCCGGCTACGGTTTTTCCGAGGCGGACGCACTGGGCGCTCGCCACGGACTCCACGGGGGAGAGCCGCCATGTCCGGAAACACGATCACGTCCACCGCCGCCGAGGCCACCCGCACTGCTCCGGGTGCCGCTTCCCGGCGCACATCGCTGGCCCTGAGCGGCGCCGTGCGCGAACTGGACCTCAGGCGCGGTGAGTTCGAGCTCGCTGTACAGCTGGGCTATGTGCGGACCGTTCCCGGTGAGACAGGAGGCCGTCGCGTCACGCGGGCGGAGCTGGACCGGGTACGAGGCGAGGAGGACTTCCCGGATTCGCTCCGGAAGCGGGTCGAGGTGATGGGCACACGTGACGGAGCCGCCTTGATGGGTGTGTCACCCGCCAGGTTCACGCGCTTCGCCCGGCTCGGCCTGATCGTGCCGGTCAAATGGTACCTGAATCGCTACCAGGCCGTGGTCTGGCTGTATCTGGCCGAGGAGTTGCGGCAGTTCGCCACCGGCGAGGCCAACGCGCCACTGCTCGCAGGCCGTACACCGCAGGGATTGCGCGACCAACTGGACGGGGGCCTGGATCTGCGGCCCCGCAACTGGCGGGGCCGCCACCTCGGATTCCGGTTGCGCGAGACGGACGACCTCTGGGCGAAGGCCGCAGTGGTGGCCTCCCACCTCGATCCGGCGCAGGTCGAGGAGACCGTCCACGATCCGTACGAGCGTGCCGAGTTGTACCGGCTCCGGCCCACGCAGGCCGTACCGGGATCGCCCGACTCGCCCGCGGCACGGATCGCCGCGCGGATCACGACGGCGAACGATGACGACGAGATCGGCTGGCTCCGGGCCGACCTGGCGCAGGCGGTCGTCGAGGCCCGTCGGTACCGCCCCGCGCCGGGGGCGCCGTCCGCGCAGCCGGCCGGTCCTCCCGGAGGAGTGAGCGCCCGCCAGGAACCGCCGATGCGGGCGGACCCCACCTCCTCACGGGGCATGTTCGGCTGGCTGCGCCGCGGGAGCTCCTGACCGGGCGGGCCCCGTCGGGGCCCTGCACGCCCGGCGTCATCGCTCGAGTCGGCGGAACAGCCCTTCCTGGACGACCGAGACGAGCAGCCGTCCCTCGATGTCGTAGATGCGGCCGCGGGCAAGGCCGCGGCCACCCACCGCGATCGGGGACTCCTGGTCGTACAGGAACCACTCGTCCGCGCGGAACGGCCGGTGGAACCACATGGCGTGGTCCAGCGACGCCATGTCGAAGCCCCGTGGCCCCCACAGCGGTTCGACGGGAATCCGGACGGCGTCGAGGAGGGTCATGTCGCTCGCGTAGGTGAGCGCGCAGGTGTGCACGAGCGGGTCGTCCCCGAGAGGGCTCACCGCACGCATCCAGACGGCGCTGCGCGGTTCCGCGTCCTTGATCTCCTCGGTGGTCCAGCGCAGCCGGTCCACATAGCGGATGTCGAAGGGCTGACGCCGCGCCATCCGCTCCAGCGTCTCGGGCAGGGTGCCGAGGTGCTTCTCGACCTCCTGGGCCACCGTCGGCAGCGATTCCGGGCCCGGCACCACCCGCGCCGGCGGCAGCTGGTGCTCGAAGCCCCCCTCTTCAGGCATGTGGAAGGAAGCGGTCAGATTGAAGATCGTGCGGCCCCGCTGCACGGCGGTGACCCTACGGGTGGTGAACGACCTGCCGTCCCGCACCCGTTCGACCTGGTACACGATGGGAACGCCCGGGATGCCCGGACGCAGGAAGTACGCGTGCAGCGAGTGCACCGGCCGTTCGCCGTCGGTGGTGCGGCCGGCGGCGACCAGGGCCTGGCCGGCCACCTGGCCGCCGAAGACCCGCTGCAGGGACTCCTGCGGGCTGCGGCCACGGAAGATGTTGAGCTCGATCTGCTCCAGGTCGAGCAGGTCGACGAGCCTCTCGGCCGGGTTCGTCATGAATCGATTTCTCCTGTGCTCACAGCTGCCCGACGTCGGTGACCCGGACGACGGCACGGCCCTCCGCATCGGATGCAGCGAGGTCGATCTCGGCGCTGATACCCCAGTCGTGGTCGCCGTTCGGATCGGCGAAGGCCTGTCGGACGCGCCACAGCCCGTGCTCCGGCTCCTGCTCGATCATCAGCAGCTTGGGACCGCGGGCGTCGGGGCCGGTGCCGAGTTCGTCGTACTCGTCCCAGTACTTGTCCATCGCCGCGCCCCACGCCTCGGCGTCCCAGCCGGATTCGCCGTCCATCTCGCCGAGTTCCTCGACCTGGTCCAGAGCGGCGAGCTCCACCCGGCGGAACATGGCATTGCGGACCAGGACGCGGAAGGCCCTAGCGTTCGTGGTGACGGGCTTGACCTCGTCGGCCTTCTCCTGGGCCTGCTCGGCCGTCAGCTCCTCGGGGTTGGCCAGCTGCTCCCACTCGTCGAGCAGGCTGGAGTCCACCTGGCGCACCATCTCACCGAGCCAGGCGATCAGGTCCTCCAGATCGTCCGACTTCAGGTCGTCGGGGACGGTGTGCTCCAGGGCCTTGTAGGCGCCGGCCAGGTAGCGCAGCACGATCCCCTCGGTACGGGCGAGCTCGTAGAAGGAGACGAACTCGGTGAAGGACATCGCCCGCTCGTACATGTCGCGGATGACCGACTTCGGCGACAGCGGATGGTCGCCGACCCACGGGTGGCTCTTGCGGTAGGTGTTGTAGGCGTGGAAGAGCAGTTCCTCGAGCGGCTTGGGGTAGGTCACGTCCTGGAGCCGCTCCATGCGCTCCTCGTACTCGACACCGTCCGCCTTCATCGCCGCCACGGCCTCACCGCGCGCCTTGTTCTGCTGGGCGACCAGGATCTGGCGCGGGTCGTCGAGGGTGGACTCGACGACCGAGACCATGTCGAGCGCGTAGGAAGGGGACTCGGGGTCGAGAAGCTCGAAGGAGGCCAGCGCGAAGGTGGACAGCGGCTGGTTGAGCGCGAAGTCCTGCTGGAGATCGACCGTGAGGCGCACGATACGACCGGTGGCGTCCGGCTGATCGAGCTTCTCGACGATGCCGCCGTCCAGCAGCGAGCGGTAGATCGCGATCGCCCGCCGGATGTGACGCAGCTGCTGCTTGCGCGGCTCGTGGTTGTCCTCCAGCAGATGGCGCATGGCCTCGAAGGCGTTGCCCGGCCGGGCGATCACCGACAGAAGCATCGTGTGGGTGACCCGGAAGCGGGAGGTGAGCGGCTCGGGCTCGGAGGCGATCAGCTTCTCGAAGGTGTTCTCCGTCCAGCCGACGAAGCCCTCCGGTGCCTTCTTGCGCACCACCTTGCGGCGCTTCTTCGGATCGTCGCCGGCCTTGGCGAGCGCCTTCTCGTTCTCGATGACGTGCTCCGGCGCCTGCGCCACCACCAGGCCCGCCGTGTCGAAGCCCGCACGCCCGGCGCGTCCCGCGATCTGGTGGAACTCACGGGCGCGCAGGGTGCGGACCCTGCTTCCGTCGTACTTGGTCAGCGCCGTGAACAGCACCGTGCGGATGGGGACGTTGACGCCGACGCCCAGGGTGTCCGTGCCGCAGATGACCTTCAACAGACCGGCCTGGGCCAGCTTCTCCACCAGGCGGCGGTACTTGGGCAGCATGCCGGCGTGATGGACGCCGATGCCGTGCCGTACATAACGGGAGAGGTTGCGGCCGAACTTGGTGGTGAAACGGAAGTTGCCGATCAGCGCGGCGATCTCGTCCTTCTCCTCGCGCGAGCACATGTTGATGCTCATCAGCGCCTGGGCCCGTTCCACGGCCTGCGCCTGCGTGAAGTGGACGATGTAGACCGGGGCCTGCCGGCTGTCCAGGAGGTCGGTGAGCGTCTCGGTGAGGGGGGTCAGCCGGTACTCGTAGGAAAGCGGCACGGGACGGGTAGCGGAGCGCACCACCGCGGTCGGCCGCCCGGTGCGGCGGGTCAGGTCCTTCTCGAACATCGAGACGTCGCCGAGGGTCGCCGACATCAGGATGAACTGCGCCTGCGGCAGCTCCAGGATCGGGATCTGCCATGCCCAGCCGCGGTCACCCTCGGCGTAGAAGTGGAACTCGTCCATGACCACCTGGCCGACATCGGCCTGCCTGCCGTCGCGCAACGCGATGGACGCGAGGACCTCGGCTGTGCAGCAGATCACAGGGGCGTCCGCGTTGACGGAGGCGTCACCGGTGAGCATGCCGACGTTCTCCGTGCCGAAGAGCTTGCACAGCTCGAAGAACTTCTCCGAGACCAGCGCCTTGATAGGCGCCGTGTAGAAGGTGACCTCGTCCCGGGCGAGAGCGGCGAAGTGCGCACCGGCGGCGATCATGCTCTTGCCGGAGCCGGTCGGCGTGGAAACGATCACGTTCGCTCCCGAGACCGCCTCGATCAGTGCCTCCTCCTGGTGGGGATAGAGGGTGAGACCGCGCTCCCCGGCCCACGCCTCGAAGGCTTCGTAGAGAGCGTCGGGGTCTGCGGTCCGCGGGAGCTGATCGATGAGGGTCACGCCCCCATCTTGCCTGCCCGGGCAGCGGATGGGGGAATCGGATGCCGGTTGGAAGATCACGAACGCTACGCTGTGGCGCCTACGAGGCGTCAGCGCACACCGGCAACTGGGCAGCGCGAAAAGAAGATGGGGCGGGAAGCGGCCATGATGGGACCAGCACACTCACTGTCGGGGGCCGCGGCCTGGCTCGGGGTCGGGGCCGCGGCCGCCGCGGCGGGCCACCCGATGCCCTGGCCGGTGCTCCTGGTAGGGGCCCTGATCTGCGCGGGCGCCGCGCTGGCTCCGGATCTGGACCACAAGGCGGCCACCATCTCGCGGTCCTTCGGGCCGATCTCCCGCTGGGTGTGCGAGATCGTCGACAAGCTGTCCTACGCCGTCTACAAGGGAACCAGGAAGGCGGGGGACCCGCGCAGGTCCGGCGGTCACCGCACCTTGACGCACACGTGGCTGTGGGCGGTGCTGATCGGTGCAGGCACCTCGGTCCTCGCCATCACGGGCGGCCGCTGGGCGGTGCTGGCCATCCTCTTCGTGCACATGGTGCTGGCCATCGAGGGGCTGCTCTGGCGGGCGGCACGCGGTTCGAGCAGCGATGTCCTGGTGTGGCTGCTGGCGGCGACGAGCGCCTGGATCCTCGCGGGCGTACTCGACAAGCCCGGCAACGGCTCCGACTGGCTGTTCGCTGAGCCGGGCCAGCAGTATCTGTGGCTCGGCATGCCGATCGTCCTGGGCGCCCTGGTGCACGACATCGGTGACGCGCTCACGGTCTCGGGCTGCCCGATCCTGTGGCCCATACCCGTGGGTCGCAAGCGCTGGTACCCCCTGGGCCCGCCGAAGGTGATGCGGTTCCGCGCCGGCAGCTGGGTCGAGCTGAAGGTGCTGATGCCGGTCTTCATGGTGCTCGGCGGGGTGGGCTGCGCGGCGGCCCTCAACGTCATCTGACCGGGGCCGGGGTACGGCGGGCTGCCTACCGGTCCGCCTCCCGGCCCCCCTGCTGCTCCGGGCCGCCGTACCGACGCTCGAACCGGGCGACGCGGCCCTCCGTGTCCACGGTCCGCGCCTTGCCCGTGTAGAAGGGATGGCTCTCGGACGAGATCTCGACGTCCACGACCGGGTACGTCTCTCCGTCGTCCCATTCGATGGTCTCGTCGCTGCTCGCGGTGGATCGCGTGAGAAAGGCGTATCCGGCGGCGCGGTCGCGGAAGACGACGGGGTGGTAGTCGGGGTGCTTGTCCTGCTGCATGGGCTGCTCCCTGGGTGGCGGGGGACCGGCGGTGTCAGCTGAACGAGGTGTCCTCGTCGACGATGTGCACGGCCGCCTCCTCGGCCGACGCCGCCGCACCGTCGATGCCGACGTCGCTCGCGATCAGACCGCTCTCCTCGTCCTCGTGCGCCCCCTCACCGGGAGCGACGAGGCGGCCCGAGCGGACGTCGCCGACCTCGCTGTCCAGAGGTTCCCCGTCGCCGTCCATCCAGTCCCCGATGCCGTCGCCGTCGGGGATCGCGACGTCCGGGATTTCCTCGGAGAGTCGTTCGTCCAGGGTTTCCCCACGGTGCCCCTCGGACGCGGTCACGCCCACGTGATCCACGGCCCAGGGCCGCTCCGGTGGCGACCAGCCCCGGTCAAGAGGGTCGCCGACCCCGTCGGCGAGCAGGGTGTCCTCGGAGTCGAGCAGCCCCGCGTCGTCCTGCACCTCGGATCCGTCGGGCTGGTAGACGTCGTCTCCCCAACCGTCGGTGCTGTCCACGGGTACCTCCAGATATGGGACGGAACCGGGCACCGCCGCGCGCGTCACGGCGGACACGGGTAGCGCCGTGCACGGGCCGTGCCCTTCCGAAGCGGGTGGCCGCGGCACGTCCCCCGCGCCGTTGCCACTCCCAGCCTTCCACTCCGCAACGTCACTGCGCAACGGCAACCGTGGTCGCAGCACGGCACAGGTACGCGGGGCGGTGGGACACGATCCGGGACGGGCCGCCGGCTCCCGGAGTCGGCGGCCCGACGGTCAGCCGTGCCAGGACCGCCACAGCGCCGCGTACGCGCCGTCCGCGGCGACCAGCTCGTCGTGGCTGCCGAGCTCGCTGATCCGTCCGTTCTCGACCACGGCGATCACATCGGCGTCGTGCGCCGTGTGCAGTCGGTGCGCGATGGCGACGACCGTGCGCCCGTCCAGGACGCGGGCCAGTGAGCGCTCCAGATGGCGGGCCGCGCGGGGATCGAGCAAGGACGTCGCCTCGTCGAGCACGAGCGTGTGCGGGTCGGCGAGCACCAGCCGGGCCAGTGCGATCTGCTGTGCCTGGGCCGGGGTGAGCGCCAGACCGCCGGAGCCCACCTCGGTGTCCAGACCGTCGTCCAGGGCGCGTGCCCAGCCGTCCGCGTCGACCGCCGCCAGCGCTGCCCACAGCTCGGCGTCGGCTGCGGCCGCCGCGGTCGCCTCCTCGCTCGACGGGTGCCGGGCATGGGGGAGGGCCAGCAGCAGGTTGTCGCGCAGGGAACCGACGAAGACGTGGTGCTCCTGGTTGACCAGGGCGACGTGCGAGCGCACGCGCTCGGCGGGCATGCGGGACAGTTCCGCACCCCCGAGGGTGATCCGGCCGTCCCGGGGCGCGTAGATCCCGGCGAGCAGCCGGCCCAGCGTGGACTTGCCCGCACCGGACGGCCCGACCAGGGCGAGCCGCGTACCGGGCGCCACCTCGAGGGAGACCCGATGCAGCACGTCGACTCCGGCGCGGTAGCCGAAGCGCACCTCGTCGGCCTCGACATCGCGTCCGTCGGGTGCGAGCGAGGTGTCGCCGGCCTCCGGCTCGATGTCGCGGACCCCGACCAGCCGGGCCAGCGACACCTGGGCGACCTGCAGCTCGTCGTACCAGCGAAGGATCAGGCCCACCGGGTCGACGAGCATCTGCGCGATCAGCGCGCCCGTCGTCAGCTGGCCCACGCCGATCCAGCCGTGCAGGACGAACACCCCGCCGATGAGCAGCACGGAGGCGAGGATCGTGACATGCGTGATGCTCACGACGGGGAAGAGCACCGAGCGCAGCCACAGCGTGTAGCGCTCCCAGGCGGTCCATTCCTTGATCCGCCGGTCGGAGAGAGCGATACGGCGCTCGCCGAGGCGGTGCGCCTCGACGGTGTGACCCGCGTCCACCGTCTCGGCGAGGACGGCGGCCACGGCCGCGTAACCCGCGGCCTCGGAGCGATAGGCCGACGGAGCACGCCGGAAGTACCAGCGGCAGCCGATCACCAGCAGCGGCAGCGCGAGCAGCACGGTCGCGGCGAGGGGCGGGGCCGTGACGGTCAGGCCGCCGAGCAGCAGCAGCGCCCACACCAGGCCGATCGCCAGCTGCGGCACGGCCTCGCGCATCGCGTTGGCGAGCCGGTCGACGTCGGTGGTGATCCGGGAGAGCAGGTCTCCCGTCCCGGCCCGTTCCAGTACGCCCGGGGGCAGCCCCACCGAGCGCACGAGGAAGTCCTCCCGCAGATCGGCGAGCATGCGTTCGCCGAGCACGGCGCCGTTCAGGCGGACCAGCCGCACGAACACGGCCTGGACGACCAGGGCGAGGACGAAGAGGGCGGCGGTGCGCTCCAGGTGGAGCTCCCGGGCGTCGTCCGACACGCGCTCCACAAGGCCGCCCAGCAGGTACGGACCCGCCATGGACGCGACGACGGAGACCGTGTTCACCGCGACGAGCAGCAGGAAGGCCCGGCGGTGCCGGCGGAACAGTTCGGCCACGTAGGTGCGGACGGTCGTGGGGGCGCCGACGGGCAGCGTGTTCGCCACCGCCGGGGCCGCCGGGTCGTACACCGGTGGCGCCACGCCGATCATGCGGTCTCCTCGATCTCTTCCAATTCGGCCAGTACACGCTCGGTGAGCCCGTCGTCAGCCGGTGCGTCGGCGGTGGGTGCGCCGTCCCGGGCGGCGGACTCCTCGTCGGTCTCGCGGGTCACCACGGCGCGGTATCGGGGGTCGTCCCGCACCAGCTCCCGGTGCGGGCCCACCGCCGCGACCCGTCCCTCGTGCACCAGCACGACACGATCCGCGCGGTCCAGGACCAGCGGCGACGAGGTGAACACAACCGTCGTACGGTCCGCCCGCAGCGCCCTGAGGCCTTCGGCGATCCGGGCCTCGGTGTGTGAGTCGACGGCGGAGGTCGGCTCGTCCAGCACGAGGACCTGCGGGTCGGTGATCAGTGACCGGGCCAGCGCGAGCCGCTGGCGCTGGCCGCCCGACAGGGACCGGCCGCGCTCGGTGATCCGGGCGTCCATCGGGTCGTCGGCCGCCGGCGACCCCTGCGTGAGCGCGTCGAGTACGTCGCCGCACTGGGCGGCGGCGAGCGCCGCCTCGGCGCCGACCGCCCCGGAGGCGGGCACGTCGAGGAGCTCACGCAGCGAACCGGACAGCAGCACCGGGTCCTTGTCCTGGACGAGGACGGCCGTCCGCGCCGAGTGGAGCGGGAGCTCGTCCAGCGGGATGCCGTCGAGGAGCACCGAGGTCCCCTCCTCGGCCGGGTGTCCGCCCAGCCGCTCGGCGAGCATGCCTGCCGCGTCCGGGTCACCGCAGACCACCGCGGTGAACAGTCCCGCGGGTACCAGGAGACCGGTCGTCGGGTCGTAGAGGTCTCCGGTCGGCACGGTGGCCTCGCGGGACCCCCGGGAGTCCGTTGCGCGCTCCAGTGACAGCACCCGGGCCGCGCGCCGGGCGGAGGGCCGTGAGAAGGAGTACGCCATGGCGATCTCCTGGAAGTGCTGCAGCGGATAGGTGAGCAGCATGACGGCGCTGTAGACGGTGACCAGCTCGCCGACGGCGATCCGGCCCTCGTGGGCCAGCTGCACACCGCGCCAGACCACGGCGATCATCAGCAATCCCGGCATCAGTACCTGGAGTGCCGAGATCACCGACCACATCCGGGCACTGCGCACCGCCGCGGTGCGGACTTCCTGAGAGGCCCTGCGATAGCGGTCGAGGAACAACTCCTCGCCGCCGATCCCGCGCAGCACCCTGAGGCCCGCGACGGTGTCCGACGCCAGTTCGGTGGCGCGGCCCGCCTTCTCGCGCTGGGTGTCGGCCCGCCGGGTCGCCCGCGGCAGCAGCGGCAGCACCGCGAGGGCCAGGACGGGCACGCCCACCGCGACGATCACACCGAGGGCGGGCTGGTACACGAGCAGGCCCACACAGACCGCCACCACGGTGAGCGCGGCCGCGCTGAAGCGCGAGACGGCCTCCACGAACCAGCCGATCTTCTCCACGTCGCCGGTGGACACCGCGACCACCTCGCCGGCCGCGACGCGGCGCGTCAGGGCTGAGCCGAGCAGCGCCGTTCGGCGCGCCAGGAGCTGCTGGACCCGGGCGGCCGCGGTGATCCAGTTGGTGACGGCGGTGCGGTGCAGCATGGCGTCGCCCAGCGCGATGCCGAGCCCGCACAACAGGAGCAGTCCGCCCGTCTGGGCAAGACGAGCCCCCGAGCGGTCGACGACCGCCTGGACCGCGAAACCGACGCAGAAGGGCAGCCCGCAGACGGACAGGAAGTGCAGCAGCCCCCAGGCGAGGGACTTGAGTTGACCGCCGAGCTGATTGCGGCCGAGCCACCACAGGAACCGGGGCCCGGAGCGTGCGTCCGGCACCCCCGGGTCGGGATACGGAAGGTCTTGGATCTGCATGACGTCCCAGTGGCTCGTGTCAGTGATGGACGGGGCCGTGGCGCGTAGCCGCCCCTGGGGGAGCGCCTACGGGCGTCCGCGATTGCCCGTAACAAACCGTGAAAGGGTCGCCTCGGGACGTGGTCGGTGGCAAACGGTTTTCCGGCCGGATGGGGCGCGGGGCTCATCTTCGCGACACGTAGGCGGATCACGCCCATATATACCTGATTGCCGGAAAGATAATGTGACGATATGACGCATGCGAACAGGTGATGTGAACGGCACGGCGCGCTCACGGGTCCTGGGTGCGGCCTGTGGTGTGCTTCTGATGTTCCTGTCGGCGTGCGGCGGTTCGGGTGCGGAGCCCGGCCGGTCGCCCGGTGCCCGTGCGCCCACCAGGGCGGCGGGTCCCCCTGCCGGCGTGGCCGAGCCACCCGTCGGCGGGCCGGACACGGCGGGTCGCCTTCCAGGGGTCGGTGAACGGCTGTACGCCGGCATCCCCGCGGACACAGGTCAGGCCGTGGTGGTCTACGGCGACGCGGAGGACTCACCGGACTCGGAGGTCGTGTTCTACGAGAGGGAGGGTTCCGTCTGGTACGAGGCCGGGCGCTGGTGGGGCCACAACGGGCGAGCGGGCTGGACGACGGACCATCACGAGGGCGATCTGCGCACTCCGGTGGGTGTGTTCACGCTCACCGACGCGGGTGGTGTCCTCGACTACCCGCGCTCCGGGCTCCCGTACGACCACAACACGGTGTCCTACCGGGTGCCGAAGGGCTGGGGGGAGAAGCACCGCAACGACTTCGACCATGTCATCGCGATCGACTACAACCGGATCCCGGGTACGCCGCCGAGCGACCCGACGCGTCCCGAGGGCCAGAAGAAGGGGGGCGGCATCTGGATGCACGTGGACCACGGTGACGGAACGTCGGGCTGCGTCACCCTGCCGGAGGACGGCCTGGACTACCTGTTGTACACGCTCGAACCGGAACGGCGTCCGGTGGTGGTGATGGGGGACAGGGAGAACCTGGAGTCCTAGCCGTTTCGCGGAACTCCGGGTACGGCGATCGGACGTCTTCGGCCGCTCGTCGCCGGCGGGTGCGGCCCGGGTGGCCGCCGCCGCCCCCGGCAGCCGGCGGTCGATCGGGAACGTGCGGGCGAAAGGGCGATCCTGCTGTCGCTCCGGTGGTGATCCGCCGTCAGCAGCGTCGGTTCCGCCCGGACATGGCGGGGGCGTCCCCGCCGTCCATCAAGGTGTCGAGCAGGGTGCCGAGCATCTCGCGTTGCCCGTCCGTCAGCGGAGCCAGGATCTCCCGGGCGGCGGCCCTGCGTGCGCCGTGCAGCTCCCGCAGCGCCGTGTGGCCCTCGTCCGTGATCTCGATCCGGATCACCCGGCGGTTGGTGGGATCGGGTGCCCGGCGCACCCTCCCGCTCGCCTCGAGGCCGTCGACCAGCGTCGTCACCGCTCGCGGCACCACTTCGAGGCGCTCGGCGAGATCCGCCATCCGGGGCGGTGAGCCGAAGTGCGCGAGGGTGCGCAGCAGCCGGGACTGGGCCGGGGTGATGCCCAGTCCGCACTGCTCCAGATGGCGCTTCTGGATGCGGTGCACCCGGCGGGTGAACCGCAGGAGCTGCTCGGCGAGCAGGTCGTCGGGATCTGGGGTGCTCATGCGGGAACAATATCAGGATGCCGTTCATTGTGAATATAGGTAACAATGAGTGGAGGTCCGCTGGTCCTCGCCATGGCGCCGCTGTGGGTCGCCCGCGACAGCCAGAGCCCTGAATGTCCCTCTCACCGCCCGTAGGAGCCCATGCATCCCGACCACACCACCCCGGCCCCCTTGCCCGGCGACGCGCCGGAGCGACCGCGTCAGGTGCGCCGCATCCTGAAGCTGTTCAAGCCGTACCGTGGCCGTCTCGCGATCGTCGGCCTGCTGGTCGGCGCCGCGTCCCTCGTGTCCGTCGCCACGCCGTTCCTGCTCAAGGAGATCCTGGACGTCGCGATCCCACAGGGTCGCACCGGACTGCTGAGCCTGCTCGCGCTCGGCATGATCCTGAGCGCCGTCGTCAACAGCGTCTTCGGTGTGCTGCAGACCCTGATCTCCACCACGGTCGGCCAGCGTGTCATGCACGACCTGCGCACCGCCGTCTACGGACGGCTGCAGCGCATGTCGCTCGCCTTCTTCACCCGCACCCGCACCGGCGAGGTCCAGTCCCGTATCGCCAACGACATCGGCGGCATGCAGGCGACCGTCACCTCCACCGCGACGTCCCTGGTCTCCAACGTCACGAGCGTTGTGGCCACGATCGTCGCGATGGTCGCCCTGGACTGGCGGCTCACCGTCGTCTCGCTGCTCCTGCTGCCGCTGTTCGTATGGATCAGCCGCCGGGTCGGCAACGAACGCAAGAAGATCGCCACCCGGCGTCAGAAGCAGATGGCCGCCATGGCCGCCACGGTCACCGAGTCGCTGTCCGTCAGCGGCATCCTGCTCGGCCGCACCATGGGGCGTGCCGACTCGCTCACCAAGTCCTTCGAGGACGAGTCCGAAGGGCTCGTCGACCTCGAGGTGAAGTCGAACATGGCGGGTCGCTGGCGCATGGCCGTCATCACGATCGTCATGGCCGCCATGCCGGCCGTCATCTACTGGACCGCCGGAATCGCACTTCGACTCGGCGGCCCCTCCATCTCCATCGGCACGCTCGTCGCGTTCGTCTCGCTGCAGCAGGGGCTGTTCCGGCCGACCGTGAGCCTGCTGGCCACCGGTGTCCAGATCCAGACCTCGCTCGCCCTCTTCCAGCGGATCTTCGAGTATCTCGACCTGCCCATCGACATCACCGAGCCCGCCGACCCCGTGCATCTCGACCAGGTCAAGGGCGAGATCCGTTTCGAGGGCGTCGAGTTCCACTACGACGACAAGAGCGGTCCGATCCTCGAGGACATCGACATCACGGTCCCGGCCGGCGGGAGTCTCGCCGTGGTCGGCCCGACCGGCTCCGGGAAGTCGACGCTCAGCTACCTGGTGCCGCGGCTGTACGACGTGACCGGCGGGCGGGTCACGCTCGACGGGGTCGACGTGCGCGACCTGGACTTCGACACGCTCGCCCGCGCGGTCGGCGTGGTGTCCCAGGAGACCTACCTCTTCCACGCCTCGGTCGCCGACAATCTGCGCTTCGCCAAGCCGGACGCCACCGACGAGGAGCTGCACACGGCCGCGAAGGCGGCCCAGATCCACGACCACATCGCCGCACTGCCCGACGGGTACGACACGATCGTCGGCGAGCGTGGTCACCGCTTCTCGGGCGGTGAGAAGCAGCGGCTCGCCATCGCGCGCACCGTCCTGCGCGACCCGCCGGTACTCATCCTCGACGAGGCGACGAGTGCGCTCGACACTCGCACCGAGCACGCCGTCCAGGAGGCCATCGACGCCCTGTCGGCCAACCGCACCACGCTCACCATCGCGCACCGCCTGTCCACCGTCCGGGGGGCCGACCAGATCGTGGTCCTCGACTCCGGGCGCACGGTCGAACGGGGTACGCACGAGGAGCTGTTGGATCTGGGCGGGAGGTACACGGCCCTCGTCCGGCGGGACGCCCGATTGGAGACGACAAGATGAAGATATGCCGGGTTTGTCGGGTTCGGCGGGTTACGGTGCCCGTATGGAGACGAACACTCCGTCAGGGAAGCGGACCCGACTGACCGGCCCCGCCCGGGTCGCCTTCGTCGTGGCCGGGGCGATCGTGGCGGGCGCCGTCGTGGCCGTGCCGCTGCTGATTCTGACGAGGGGTGATGAGCCCCGGCAGGTCAGACTCGTCATCCCGGAGGGCTGGCGTGCCGGCCAGATCTACCGGGCCGTCGACAAGGCACTCCGGCTGCCTCCGGGCTCCACGCGGAAATCCCTGGCCAAGGCCCAGCTGGGACTGCCGCAGGAGGCGCACGGCAACCCCGAGGGATATCTCTTCCCGGCCACATATCCGCTCCGTGAGAACTCCACCCCCGAGTCCGTGCTGCAGTACATGGTCGACACCGCGAACAAGAGGTTCAAAGGCGGGACGACCACCGCCGGTTCCCCGCGCACCGCGATGGGCGTCTACCGGACCGTCACCATCGCGAGCATCGTGCAGTCCGAGGCGGCGACCAGCCAGGACATGCGCAAGGTGGCCCGGGTCATCTTCAACCGCCTTCAGCGCGGCATGCCGTTGCAGATGGACTCCACCCTGAACTACGCGAAGGACCGCTTCACGCTGGACACCAGCCTGGACGACACGAGGATGGACAGCCCCTACAACTCGTACCGGCACACGGGTCTGCCCCCGACGCCCATCGCGAACCCGGGCAGCGACGCGATGCGCGCGGTGCTGAACCCGACACCGGGCGACTGGCTGTTCTTCGTCACGGTCAAGCCGGGCGACACCCGGTTCGCATCGAGCTACGAGGAGCATCTGCGCAACGTCCGGGAGTTCAACCGGGAGCGCGCCGGGGCCGCACCGTCGAAGTGAGGGCGCAGCAGGCGCACACCGCCCCGAGGGGTGCGTCCGGCGGCGACGGAGGTTCGGGCGCTATGCGGCGCTCTCCACCGCGAACCGCTCTCCCGCCAGCAGCCGTCTGATGTCCCGTACGGCGGCACGTCCCGCCCGGTTGGCGCCGATCGTGCTGGCCGACGGGCCGTACCCGACCAGGTGGATCCGCGGGTCGGAGACCACCCGGGTGCCGTCGATCCGGATGCCGCCCCCCGCCGCGCGCAGGCGCAGCGGGGCGAGGTGGTCGATCGCGGCGCGGAAGCCGGTGGCCCACAGGATCACATCGGCGTCCACGTGCCTCCCGTCGTCCCATTCCACGCCGTCGGGCACGATGCGGTCGAACATCGGCTGCCGGTCCAGGACCCCGTCGGCGATGGCCCGACGGATCGCGTCGTTGAGCGGCAGGCCGGTCACCGAGACGACACTCCTCGGCGGCAGGCCCTGCCGCACCCGTTCCTCCACGAGCGCCACCGCCGCCCGCCCCACGTCCTCGGTGAACGGCCCCTCGCGGAACACCGGCGGGCGCCGGGTCACCCAGGTGGTCGCCGCCGCGTAGGGGGCGATCTCCATCAGATGCTGGGTGCCGGATGCGCCGCCGCCCACGACCACCACCCGCAGGCCGGCGAACTCCCCGGGGCCGGCGTACTGGGCGGTGTGCAGTTGCCGCCCCCGGAACGACTCCTGTCCGGGGTAGCGCGGCCAGAAGGGCCGGTCCCAGGTGCCCGTCGCGTTGATCAGCGCCCGGGCCGACCACGTTCCCGCCGACGTCTCGACAAGCAATCGGCCGCCCGCGCCCTCACGCACGGCCCGTACGTCCACCGGCCGCCGCACACGCAGATCGAAGGTGCGCTCATAGGCGGCGAAATACTCGCCGACGACCTCGGAGGACGGCCGCTCCGGATCCGCGCCGGTCAGTTCCATGCCCGGCAGTGCGTGCATCCCGTGCACCTTGCCGTACGTCAGCGAGGGCCAGCGGAACTGCCAGGCGCCGCCGGGGCCCGGGGCGTGGTCGAGGACGACGAAGTCGCGCTCCGGCTCGAACCCCGTGCGCCGCAGATGGTAGGCGCTGGACAGTCCTGCCTGACCAGCGCCTATGACGACCACGTCGACTTCGCGTACCCCTGTGTCGTTCACGCTTCCACCAACCGCGCCGGGTCCGGGGATCTTCCCGCGGGAGGGAGCGCACATCACAAGCGACGCGTTGTCCCCGTGGCCCGGGCCCGTCGTCCGCCCGGGACCGTTGCCGGCGCGCCGTTAGCCTCGGCGGTGGCGGCGTCCCGCGGCCGGTGGCTTCACCGGCCGGATCAGGCCCCACCTCGGTGGACGGCCGGTGAGGTGTGGGCGCCGTCCGATGGGTGAGGATGAAGGCATGTCCGATGCCTTCAGCACCCGCGTCCTGAACGTCGCCTCCGGTTCCGGTGAGACGGTGGTCGATCTCACCCGGGAGTGTGAGGCCTTCCTCCGTGACACGTCGGGAGGACGGGACGGTCTTCTGAACGTTTTTGTGCCGCACGCGACAGCCGGCGTGGCCGTCATCGAGACGGGTGCCGGCAGCGACGACGACCTCCTGGCGGTTCTCCACACGCTGCTCCCGGCCGACGACCGCTGGCAGCACCGCCACGGAAGCCCCGGCCACGGGCGCGACCACGTCCTGCCGGCCCTTGTCCCGCCGCACGCGACCCTGCCCGTGATCGGCGGCCGGCTGGAGCTCGGAACCTGGCAGTCGGTGTGCCTGGTGGACACGAACAGGGACAATCCCCGGCGGCAGGTCCGTCTGTCGTTCCTCGGGTAGCCCCGGGCACGGCCGCGGGACGGAATCCACCCGCGGCCGAGGGGCTCCTCAGGAGGGCTTGCGCCACACCGAGATGTGCTTGCCGGACTCCTGGGTGAACGGTGCCCCGTCCCAGTCCCCGACGCGCCGCTCCAGCTCGAGCCCCGCGATACGTGCCATCAGGTCGAGTTCCGCCGGCCAGGCGTACCGGTGGCGCGAGTTGTCGCGGCGATAGCGGCCGTCGCCGTCGCGGGTGAGGTGGTGCGAGACGAGCGTCTGCTCGACCAGGTCGAAGGTGTCGAATCCGAGATGCCTCTCGGAGACGTCGAAGGGCACCGCGACCTGACCGGGCGGCAGGAAGCGCAGTGGCGGTACGCCCAGTTCGATGACGAATCGTCCGCCGGGTGCCAGATGACGTGCCGCGTTGACGAAGCACTCGACCTGCTCCTCCTGCGTCAGCAGGTTGGAGATGGTGTTGTAGACGAGATAGACGAGGGTGAACTCGCCGGGGACGACGGTCGTGGCCATGTCCCCGGTGGTGACCGGGAGAGCGTCCTCGCCGATCTTGCTCCGCAGGACCGCCGCCATGTGCTCGGACAGTTCGATGCCCGTCACGGGCACACCACGCTCGCGCAGCGGGACGCCCACTCGTCCGGTTCCGATGGCGAATTCCAGGGCCCGGCCGTCTCCGGCGAGTTCGGCGAGGAAGGCGAGCGTCGGACCGAGGACGGCGGCCGAGGACATCTCGGTCTCTTCGGCGTCGTAGCGGTCGGCGGTCGCTCGGGTCCACAGCTCACTACTCGTCATGGGCGGCCACTCTGCCGGGCACTTCCAGGCGCTGTCGACGCATTTTCTCCATCGTCCGTGGAGTCGGCCCCGGCCTCCGAACGGGTGCCCGGTCCGGTGCGCGCGAGTGTTTCACGATGACGCTGTACTCATCCGGCGGCCCCGCGGCAAGGCATGCAGGGGAGCGATCGGCGGGAGGGGCGGAGGAGGTGTTCGGTGGACCGGGACCGGTGTGAGGCGCCCGCCGACGACGGTCGAGCGCGATGAGGGCGAGGCGCCGACCGTCAGCCGTTCGTCGGACGACGGGAGCACATCGACCGGGGGAGAGGCTCGTCGGGGCGCTGGGCGGACGGTTGCCCATGACGGGCGGCGGTCGGCTGCTGCGCAAGGCCTTCCCCGAGCACTGGTCGTTCCTGCTGGGGGAGATCGCGCTCTACAGCCTGGTCCTGCTGATCCTGACCGGTGTGTGGCTGACGTTCTTCTTCGCTCCGGAGATGAGCGAGGTCGTCTATCAGGGGCGGTACGTACCGCTGCGCGGCATCCGCATGTCGCGGGCCTTCGACTCGACCCTGCACATCAGCTTCGACGTGCGCGGAGGCCTTCTCGTCCGCCAGATGCACCACTGGGCCGCCCTGGTGTTCGTCGCCGCGATCGGTGTGCACATGCTGCGGATCTTCTTCACCGGTGCCTTCCGCCGTCCCCGGGAGCTGAACTGGGTCATCGGCGTCACGCTCCTCGTGATCGCCATGAGCGAGGGTTTCGCCGGCTATTCGCTCCCCGACGACCTGCTCTCCGGAACGGGGCTGCGCATCGCACAGGGCATCATGCTGTCCCTGCCGGTGGTGGGCACCTACGTCAGCATGTTCGTGTTCGGGGCCCAGTTCCCGGGCGAGGACATCGTGCCCCGGCTGTACGCCATGCACATCCTGTTGCTGCCCGGCCTGTTGATCGCCCTGGTCACGGTTCACCTGATGCTGGTGTTCCAGCTGAAACACACCCAGTGGCGCGGGCCCGGCAGATCCAACCGGAACGTCGTCGGCAAGCCGCTCTTCCCGCAGTTCATGGCGTCCTCGACGGGGCTGTCGTTCACGGTGTTCGGGGTGACTGCGCTGCTCGGCGGTCTCGCCCAGATCAACCCCGTCTGGGTGTACGGACCCTATCGGCCGGACGAGGTGTCGACCGGTTCCCAGCCGGACTGGTACGTCGGCTTCCTGGAGGGCGCGCTGCGTCTCGTACCGCCCTGGGAGACGAACGTCGCCGGCCACACCCTGATGTGGAACGTGCTGCTGCCCGCGGTCGTGCTGCCCGGGCTGCTCTTCTCGGTCCTGTACGTCTACCCGTTCGCCGAGCAGAGGCTCACCGGTGAGTGGGGCGGGGAGCAGCACCTGTGCGACCGGCCGCGGGACCGTCCTGTGCGGACCGGACTCGGCGTCGCCGGGACCGTCTTCTACGCCGTCCTGCTCCTGGCCGGCGGCAACGACATCATGGCGTACAGCTTCCGGATCTCCCTGAACGCCCTGACCTGGATCTTCCGGATCGCCCTGGTGGTGGCGCCGGTCGTCGCCTTCCTGATCACACGGCGGCTGTGCCGCGCCCTGGCGGAGGCGGAGCAGAAGCGGTTGACGCGGGGACAGGAGAGCGGAGAGGTGCGGCAGACCGTGGAGGGCGGGTACGCGAGTGATCACCGTCCCGTGACGAGGTTCCGGCCGGGTGCGCCGAGGCGGCCCATCGGTCCTGGCGAGCACACCGGAACCGCGTCCCAGGAGCCCTCCGCGCCGACCCGACGACGCCGATGAGGAACGGCCGCAGCCCTTGGACCACGCCCGGCCCGGCGTGGTGCACAGGCCCCACAACTGCGACCGGGTTCACCGGACCGCGACAGACGGTGGCCGGACGCCGCTATGGTCGCGCGGCACCCGGAAGGCAGGGGCCGGGAGGAACTACCGTCCCGGCTCGTCGGAGGAGGCAGCGCGTTCGGCGTCCCGCTTCTTGATCCGTGCCGTTTCCTTGCGGACCTCGGCCTGGGTGGCGCGCTCCTTCTCCAGCCACTCGGGCCCGTCCTGCTTCAGCGCCTCGATCTGCTCGGTCGTGAGAGCGTCGGTGACCCCGGCGCGGGCGAGGCCCGAGATAGACACACCGAGCTTCGCCGCGACCACCGGGCGCGGGTGCGGACCATTGCGTCGCAGTTCCTCCAGCCACGCGGGCGGATCGGCCTGGAGCTCGTTCAGCTCCTGGCGCGTCACGACACCCTCCTGGAACTCGGCGGGGGTGGCGGGCAGGTACACACCCAGCTTCTTCGCCGCGGTGGCGGGCTTCATCGTCTGGGTGGTCTGGTGCGACTTCATGCTGTCCAGACTATCGGCCGCGCACGAGACGTCCGACCACGCCGGGTAACCTGGCGGGGTGACAGGCTCGGAAGCATCCCCCTCGTTCCGGCTCGCGTACGTCCCCGGGGTGACGCCCGCCAAGTGGGTGCGGATCTGGAACGAGCGCCTGCCCGATGTCCCGCTGACCCTGCTCCCGGTGTCGGCCCGTGAGGCATCCGATGTGTTGCGCGACGGCGAGGCGGACGTCGGGCTTGTACGGCTGCCGGTGGACCGCTCGGTCTTCAGCGCGATCCCGCTCTACACGGAGACGACCGTGGTCGTCGTCCCCAAGGACCACCTGATCTCGGCGGTCGACGAGGTGTCCGTCGGCGATCTCGCCGACGAAGTCGTCTTCCACCCCCTCGACGACGTCCTGGGCTGGGAGGAGGTGCCGGGGGAGCCCGCCTTCGAGCGCCCCGCCACCACCGAGGACGCCGTGGAACTGGTCGCGGCCGGTGTGGGCCTCCTCGTCGTGCCGCAGTCCCTGGCGCGGCTGTACCACCGCCGTGACCTCACCTACCGGACCGTCGTGGACGCCCCTCAGTCCGGAGTCGTCCTGTCCTGGCCGGAGGACGCGACCACCGATCTGGTGGAGGACTTCATCGGAATCGTCCGGGGGCGGACGGTCAACAGCACACGGGGGCGCGCCGCCCCCGAGGCGCAGCCGAAGAAGGACAAGAAGCCCGACGCGGTCGCGGCCCGGCAGAAGCCCACGTCGAGGCAGTCCACGGGCCGTGGCCGGCAGGGCGGTGCCTCGGGCACGAAGGGCGCCAGGCGCGGCAAGCCCCGCCGCCGCTCCTAGGGAGTCCTCGCAGCCGCCGCCGTGGTACGAACACGAGGCAGCGTGGTCATGAGGAGGCCCGAGCGGAGCCCATGAGCCAGTCGTACGCCGTCCGGGCCGTGAACTCCGCCTGTCCGCCGCGCAGCAGCAGCCCCGCCGTGGCGAACGCCGGTTCGTCGGCCTGCGCCGGGACGTAGGGGACGGCGATGCACCGCATTCCGGCGGCGTGCGCGGCGGCGACACCGGGCGCGGCGTCCTCCAGGACCACGCAGTCGGCGGGCGATACCCCGAGGCGCCGTGCGGCCTTGAGGAAGACGTCCGGGGCCGGCTTGCCGTGTGCGACCTCGTCGGCGGAGACGTAGGTGGTGAACCGGGAGGCCAGGCCCGTTCCCGACAGGATCGCCTCGATGGCTCCCGGCGACGAGCCCGAGGCGATGGCCAACGGGACGCCGTCGCCGGCCAGCAGTTCCACGAGCGCCCGCATCTCCGGGTAGACGGGGGTGGAGGCGCGAGCCAGTTCCATGTAGTGGCGGTTCGTCTCCGCGAGCAGTTCGTCCAGCGGGGAGTCGAGGCCGTGGCGCTCCTGCAACAGCGCCAGCGTCTCCCGTGTGCTGATCCCGACGTACCGCTGGTGGTCCGCCCAGGTGAAGCCGGGGACGCCGCGGTCGGTGAGAAGCCTCCGTGTCGCCTCGAAGTAGTTGGGCTCGCTGTCGACGAGCGTTCCGTCGAGATCGAAGACGACCGCGGTCGTGCCGGGAAGGGCCATGAGGTCCAGGATGCCAAGGGGCCCCTGCGCGCTCCGCACCGGACGGATCATCACCCGGTCGTACGGCCGATCGACTCGACCAGCGGCAGCACACGGTGCGGAACACGCTCGCGCAGCGCCACCTCCGTACGGGTGCGCACCACACCGGGCAGGCCGATCAGGGTCTGGATGACGTCTTCCAGGTGCTCGTTGTCCCGCGCCACGACCCGGGTCATCAGATCCCCGCCGCCGGTGATCGAGAACGCCTCGACGATCTCGGGCACGGCCGCGAGGGCTTCACCCACGTCGTCCAGGTGACCCTGGGTGACCTCGACGTGCACGAAGGCGAGCACGGGATGCCCGAGGGCGGCGGGTGACAGGGAGGGCGCCGTACCGGTGATCACCCCGTCGCGCTCCAGACGGCCGAGCCGCGCCTGGAGGGTGCCGCGGGCGATGCCGAGGGTGCGCGCGTACTCGCGGACACTGGTGCGCGGCTGTTCGAGCAGCAGCCGCAGGATGCGGGTGTCGAGTTCGTCCACGGCCATGGTCCGTTGGCCTCCTCCGCGTACGCATGCCTTTCGCTCGACTGTACCAATGGCCCACTGAGGGACATGTCGCTTGAGCCATCGTCCTCCGGATGTTTTCCTTGTCGGTATCAATGGCGCCGCGCAGCGCAGGACCGGTGACGAAGCCGGAATCCGTGCCCGCGGCGCCTTTCCATGTTCCGGCGCCGGCGTCGACCAGTAGGGGGCGGACTTCCGACCGTGAAGAAGATGTTCTCGGCTCCCGATCCGGGGCTGTTCCGGTTGCGGATCTCGCTGCGCGCGGTGCTCGGGATCGGCCTGGCCGTGGCCGTGTGCGAGAGCGCCGGGCTCTCCCTGCCCGCCTCGATCACCGGCGGACTCGCCGCACTCCTCGCGCTGTTCACGGTCGCCGATCCCACCGTGCGGGATCAGGCCCTGACCACGGCGCTGATGCCCGTCGTCGGCCTCCCGGTCCTCGCGCTCGCGTCGTTCCTGCACGGTGTTCCCACGGCGCGGGACGCGGTCTGGTCGGCGGTCGTCTTCGCCGGCGTGTACGCCCGCCGCTGGGGGGCGCGCGGCCATGCGCTCGGCATCTTCGCGTTCATGATGTTCTTCGTCGCCCAGTTCCTGCACGCCGTCCCGGACCGGATCCCGCAGTTGTACGCGGCAGTGGGACTGTCGCTCGCCACGGCCTTCGCGGTCCGGTTCGGCGTGTGGTGCATCGAGCGCCGCCGGCCGCTGCCCGCCGCGCCCGCACCGTCCGCGGGACGGGGCCTCGGCCGGCCCGCCACCCGGCAGGCCTTCCAGGCGACGGCCGCCTGCGCCTTCGCCGCCGCCGTCGGCCAGGTGGTCTCGCACGAGCGTTGGTACTGGGCGGTCGGCGCCGCGTGGTGGATCTTCGTGAACACCGCCTCGCGCGGTGAGACGCTCGTGCGCGGCGTCAGGCGTGTCGTCGGAACGGTGGCCGGCATCGCGGCGGGACTGGTGATCGCCGTCCCACTGCACGGTGCGCCGGTTGCCACGGCTGCGCTCATCGCCGTCTGCGTGTTCGGGATCTTCTACACGGCGGCGCCGTCGTACAGCTGGATGATGTTCTTCGTCACCGTGATGGCGGGGCTGCTCTACGGCCTCCTGGGGGTCCTGCACCCGGGGCTCCTCGGGCTGCGTCTCGTGGAGACGGGCGTGGGGGCGCTCGGAGCCGCGCTCGCGGTCGCCCTCGTGCTGCCGGTCACCACCCACACGGTCACCGACCACTGGGTGCGCCGTGCCCTGCACGCGGTGCACGACTGCACCGCGGCGGCGACCCGGCGGCTCGCGGGTGATGCCGCCTCGGAACCGGCGGCCCGCGCGGCGGAGCTCGATGTGCTTCTGGGGCGTGTGCGCCTCGCCCTGGCGCCGCTGGTGCACCCGCTGAACCCGCTCCGGGCGCGCAAGGCGCGGGCACTTCAGGTGCTCGCCCTGCTGGACGAGTGCGCCCGTCAGACGCGCGGCCTCGTGGCCGTCGCCGCCGATCCCGACGCCTCGCACGACGCCAGGCTCACGGCCGCCTGCCACCGGGTCGAGACGGCGGTGGAGGCACTGCTCGGCGCCGTCCCCGAGCGCGCCGCAGGGGCGTCCCGGGACGGCGCACCCGGCCACCATCCGGGCGCCGAACAGGCCCTCGGCCACCTCCACGACCTGGAGCGGGCGCTCGTGGCCCTGGCCACCCCGCTGCGGGGCTCCTCCCTCGCGCAGGCGTGACACCGGCCAGGAGGAGCACGGCGCTCCCCGCACCCACCGCTCCCATTTGGTCTAGACCTGCTGCTACCTTCTCCCGCAGAGTGTCGGCGAGAGGGGACGTCAGTGGCGGACGACGGCGGGCGGCGGAGGGCGTACATCGGCTCGTTCACGGCAGCGGGAGGGCGGGGTGTCCTCACGGCGGCCGTGGATCCGGACAGCGGGGCGCTGCGCCTTGTGGGCGCCGTGGACGCGGTGCCCGATCCCTCCTACCTCGCACTGTCGGACACCGTGCTGTACGCCGTCAGCGAGACGGCCGACGGGGCGGTGGCGGCGTTCCGCGTCGACGGGGAGCGAACCGTACTCATCGGTGCACCCGTCTCCGTAGCGGGGAGCGAACCCACGCATCTGAGCGTGCACGCCGGACACGTACTGACCGCCAACTACGGTTCCGGCAGCGTCAGCGCGCTGCCGTTGCGCGGCGACGGCGCCTTCGTGGACGGTGCCGCCGTCGTGCTCCGGCACGAGGGCTCGGGCCCGGTCGTGGACCGGCAGCAGTCGGCGCACGCCCATCAGGTGCAGCCCGATCCGAGCGGCCGGTGGATCGTCAGCGTCGACCTCGGCACGGACTCCGTGCGGGTGTGCGCGTTGCGGGGCGACGCCCTTTCCCTGCATCACGAGACCGTGCTGCGTCCCGGATCCGGGCCGCGCCACCTGGCCTTCCATCCGGACGGTGAGCGTGCCTACGTCCTCAACGAACTGGCCCCCACCGTCACCGTCTGCCGCTGGGACGCCGCGGCGGGAACGCTCGAGCCGGCCGGTGAGATGCCCGTGCTGCCGGACGAGCCCGTGGGCGACGCCTACCCGTCCGGGATCGCCGTCTCGCCCGACGGACGCTTTGTGTGGACCGCGACGCGTGGGCAGGACGTACTGTCCGTGCTCCCCGTCGAGGGCGAGTCGCTCGGCCGGCCCGACACGGTGCCGTGCGGGGGTGTCTGGCCGCGCGCGATCACCCTGGCGGCGGGTTATCTGTACGTCGCCAACGAACGGTCGGGGGACGTGAGCTGGTTCGCCGTGGACCCCGCGTCGGGCGTGCCGCGACGGCGGGGCTCCGTGGAGGCACCGGCGGCCTCCTGCGTCGTCTTCGGCTGAACCCCGCCCGAACAGGTGCGGTCGGGCCGTCCCGGAGCCGCACACGGCGTCGGAGGCGGTGGTGCGCCCCGCCGGCGTGCGATGTGTGCACGGGCGCGGCTCCGGTAGGACGAAGGGCCCGACTTCCTGAGGGGAGCGGGCCCTTGCGTGGGCAACGGACGCGGTCCGACCGGGTTCAGTGGACCGGAGTGCCCTGCGGCTGCTGCGGGGCGATGCCCAGCGCCGACGTGTACTTGGAGAGCGCCAGCTTGCCGATCGCCGGATACGGGCCGAGCGCCTCCGCCGTGGCGCAGTCCGCCTCCTTCGCCGCCGCGTCCAGCAGCCCGGACTCCAGCTCCGGTCCGATGAGGTACGGCGCGAGCGCCAGCTGCTGCGAGCCGGAAGCGCGCAGCTGCTCCGCCACAGCCGCGATCGAGCCATCCTCGTCCAGCGCCGCCGCCATCACGGGCACGGCGAGCCGGGCGGCCAGCAGCATGCCCGTGATGCCTGCCGCCTGCACGGCCTCGTCGCCCCCGACGGAGGCGAGGATGATGCCGTCCGCAGCGGTCGCCACCGTGAACAGCCGGGCGCGGTCGGCACGGGCGAGGCCCGCCTCGGACAGGCGCACGTGCAGCGCCTCGGCGAGCAGCGGGTGCGGGCCGAGGGCGTCGGTCAGGTCGGCCGCGATGCGACTGTCCATGACGGCCTGGCGGATCCGGCGCAGCAGCGCGTTGTCCGGGCCGGCCAGCAGGGGCACCACCACGGCGACGGGGCCGTCCGGCTCCTTGGCCTCCGTGCCGGCGGCGAGGGCCTGCTCGTAACGAGCGGTGCGCTCCTCGGCGGTCTTCACGAGAACGGACTGCACCGTGGGGAACTCGGAGTCGTCCCCGTCCAGGTACCCGATGCGGGCGTCAAGGCCAGGCAGCTCGGAACGCGCGATGCTCACGACCTCCTCGGCGAGGCTGCGCGTGGCGGCGCTGGGCTTGCCGGGCACCGCGAGGACGAGCGCGGGCGCGCCCTCGGGAGCCGCCAGCGGTTCCGGGCGGCGGTGCCGACCCGGCTGGCGGGGTCGCGGCATTCGTACAGGCAGGCCGGATGCGGGGCCAGTGGGGGAGCTCATGGCGCCGCATGCTACTCAATTTGTGGGCTCCCCTGTTCGGGGAGGGTGCAGGTGAGCGGTTTCCGTCCGGTTTTGTCTGATGAGTTACGTACGGAGCAGAAGTGGTCGATACGGCGTGACTTCTCCTCCGTTCATCGGGAACAACTTCCCCGTTACGGCGGGGAGTATCGGCCTCCGCTTTCGTCCGTACCGGAAAGGGGGCTCCTGGCGTAGGTGAGTTCGAGTTCACCGGACATGAGTGCGAGTGCGATCGGTGCGTATCAGGGCCGGCGGGTCGCCGTCCGCCGGGACGCGGCCTGAATGCCTCCCGGAGCGGCCCGACCGCCGTCGAGCATTGCGGCCTTCACCTCGCCGGCGGCCGTGAGCCGTATCCAACCCGTCTTCCCGTTCGGGGAGTTGCCTCGCAGGGCAAACGATGTCCCGGCATCTCGGGTGCAGATCGTACGGACGTCGGTGCCGGGCCCCGTGTGCCGACCGCCCGGTCGCCTACAGGGCCCGGCCCTATCACGGCAGACGCCAGTCCACCGGCTGCCCACCCTGCCCGATCAGCAGATCGTTGGCCCGGCTGAACGGGCGTGAACCGAAGAAGCCCCGGTCCGCCGACATCGGGGACGGGTGCGCCGACTCGATCGACGGCAGATCTCCGAGCAGCGGCCGCAGATTGCGTGCGTCGCGCCCCCACAGAACGGACACCAGCGGCTTTCCGCGCCCGGCCAGCGCTCGTATCGCCTGCTCGGTGACCTCCTCCCAGCCCTTGCCCCGGTGCGCGGCGGGACGGCGCGGGGCAGTGGTGAGCGCCCTGTTGAGCAAGAGCACGCCCTGCTGGGTCCAGGGGGTGAGATCGCCGTTGGACGGCTGGGGCAGCCCCAGGTCCGTGTTCAGCTCCCGGAAGATGTTGATCAGGCTGCCGGGCAGCGGCCGTACCTCCGGTGCGACGGAGAACGACAGGCCCACGGCGTGCCCCGGTGTGGGGTACGGATCCTGTCCGACAATCAGGACGCGGACCTCGTCGAAGGGCTGCTGGAAGGCGCGCAGGACATGGGGACCCGCCGGGAGGTAGGTGCGCCCCGCGGCGATCTCGGTACGGAGGAAGTCCCCCATCTCGGCGATTCGTCCGGCGACGGGTTCGAGGGCCTTCGCCCAGCCGGGTTCGACGATCTCATGCAACGGTCGTGGTGCCACGGGCGTCACCCTACTGCCGTGCGGACCGTCGTGATCACCGGGTGGCCCGAGAGTGACCGGGAACGACCGTCTGGTTGCCGAACAGGGGTGACCGCGCTCGTACTTGACCGGATGCCGTCCCTCCCCGGGCCGGGGCCTGGTTCCCTCCTGCCGAGGCCTCCGCACGGCCGCCCCCGGATCAGGAGATCACCGCCGCCCGTACGCACAGCACGTCCGGGAGGTGCGATGCCAGCCGCTGCCAGGTGTCACCGTCGTTCGCGGACGCGTACAACTCGCCGTTGCGATTGCCGAAGTAGACGCCCGCCGGGTCCGCGTCGTCCGTGCACAGGGCGTCGCGCAGCACCGTGCCGTAGTGGTCCTCGTCCGGAAGCCCCGCGGACAGCGGTTCCCAGCTCTTGCCCGCGTCCTCCGTACGGAAGACCCTGCACCGGCGTCCGGCCGGAACGCGGTCCGCGTCGGCGGTGATGGGAAAGACGTACGCCGTGTCCCCGCGGTGCGGATGCGCGGCCGCGGCGAACCCGAACGTCGACGGCAGACCCGCGCCGATGTCCGTCCAGTGGGCGCCCGCGTCGTCGCTTCTGTACACCCCCCAGTGGTTCTGCAGATACATCCGGTCCGGGGTCGCGGCATCCTGGGCGACCTTGTGCACGCACTGGCCGAACTCCGGGTTCGGATCCGGCAGGAAAACCGCGGAGACGCCGGAGTTGGACGGCTTCCAGCTCGCGCCCCCGTCCCCGCTGCGGAACACCCCGGCCGTCGAGACGGCGACCGTCAGTGCCTTCGGGTCCCGTCGGTCGGTGACCACGGTGTGCAGTCCTTCGCCGCCGCCGCCCGGCACCCATTTGTCGCGCGTCGGGTGCTCCCACAGAGGGCGGACGAGGCTGAAGGTCTCGCCCCGGTCCTCGGAGCGGTACAACGCCGCCGGTTCCGTACCCGCGTAGATCACGTCCGGCTCCGCCGCCGCCGGGTGCAGCTGCCACACCCGCTCCAGTGAGGCGCCGGTGTCCTTCGGGAACTTGACGGCGGGTCGTGTCGGCTCGGTCCAGGTGCGGCCCAGGTCGTCGGAGTGGAAGACGGAGGGCCCCCAGTGCGCGCTGTCCCCGCCGGCCAGCAGACGCGGGGTGTCGCCCCGGGTGTCGATGGCGACCGAGTAGACCGCCTGTGCGTTGAAGTACGGACTCTCGTCGAACTCCCAGGCGCCGCCTTGCCGTCGCCCGATGAAGAGTCCCTTGCGCGTGCCCACGGTGAGCAGTACGTCGGCCATGCCGACCACCTCCGAAACGCCGGTGTTCCAGACAGGGGTCAGTCTGCACCCCGGCACTGACAGACACCCTCGGACCGCTTGTTCTCGCAGGTCGGCAGCCGTGTTGCCGTCTTGGGGAGCGACGTGTGCCGGGGTACGTGGGGCTGGTCGCGGCGATCCGGGACCGGGTGCCCCGACCGCCGTCGCACCGCGGACCGGTGGGACGCCGGCTGAGCAGCGGGCGTCCGGCACGCGTATGGAGGTGCGGTCGGGGGGTGTCCGTGCGTGAGGAGGATGCCATCGATGAGGTGGTTGCCATCGATGACTGCGTTCCGCGGTCCCGGGGTGTGGTGGTGGCGGTGGCGGCGCAATCCGCTGCGGCGCCGCAGCGATGCTCTGGAGGCCTGGATCGTGTTGACGGTCTGGGCCGCGACCGTGACCGGGGGAGTGCTGGCGGGGACTGCGGCGGCGCACACGGTGGAGCGCGGTCTGGCCCGGGAACGGGCCGAGTGGCGCCCGGTGGTGGCTCTGCTCGCCGAGGACGCGCCGAGAGCGGCCGGCGCCGGCCCGGTGTGGGCGGACGTGCGCTGGAGGGGAGAGGACGGGGCGTTCCACCTCGCCCAGGCGCGGGTGGCCGCCGGAAGTCCGACGGGCACCGCCGTCACCGTCTGGTCGGATCGCGACGGCTTCCTGGTGACACAGCCCCCCACGGCGTCCGCGGCGCATGTGCGCGCGGCCATGGTCGGCTTGATGATGGGGGCCGGCGCGGCGGCCGTTCCGATCCTGGGCGGGCGCATCGCCCGCGACGGTCTGGAGCGGCGGCGCATGGCGCAGTGGGACGCGGCCTGGGCGCGGTTCGGGTCGACCTGGGGGCGGAAGACGGGCTGATCCCCGGCTGGGCGGGCCACCGCCCGACTCGCCCCGGGAACACGGCAATCCACGGGTCCCGCGGCAAGTCCGGCGGACCTCCCGCCCGGCGGCTCGCGCCCGCGGCACCTCCGCGAGGCGGAGCGCCGCCGTCTTCCCACGGTGCACGGACGGCGGGGCCCGTACTCCGCCGTGCCCCGCGCGTCCCGAACCGGGGGCGTCCGGGACACGGTCACCTGGGCCCTGCCGCTGTCGACGCCGTCAGCTCTGCCGCAGCATCCGGTCCGCGCTCAGTGCCTCCCGGCAGGCGCGCAGCAGCCGTTCGTCCTCCAGGACGTCATGGCTGCCGTATCCGCCGGTTCGTGCCCGGTGCCGACGCGGAGCGGCCACCTCCGTGCGCAGCAGCTCGTGGACCGGCCGGCCGGCCGGACCCATCCCGGCGAGGCACTCGGCGATCGTGCCGCGTGTGTAGAGGTTCTCCTCCCAGGCGGCACGCAACACGGGCAGGACGGGATCCGGATCGCCCGTGACACGCCACAGGGCGCACGCGGCCGCCGTACGCTGCCACACCTCGTCGGACCTCGTCATGACGCTCAGCTCCGGCACCAGCGACCGAGCCTGAGCGCCCATGCGTCCCAGCGTCCCGGCGGCCGCCCGTCGGCGATGCGGACGTCCGGACCCCAACTCCCGGGCCAGCACGGGAAGAACGGCTTCGGGATCCCCCTCGGCCGACCACAGCGCGGCGGCTGCCGTCACCGCGCACTCTCCGTCCAGCAGTCCGCGCAGCACGGGGATCGCCTCGGGTGCCGCCAGGGCGTCCAGGACACGTACTGCCGATTCCGTGAGCGCCTCGCGCCGCGGCAGGTCGCCGGGCACTTCGTGCAGCAGACGGAGTACCTCCGGCAGTGCGGCCCGATCGCGCAGCAGCGCGAGCGCGTGCAGGGTCGTCCCGGCATGGCCGCACACGTCGGGGGAGTCCAGCGGGACGCGCCTCAGACGGGCGCGCAGGGGACCGGCGAGTCCGGCGGCCTCGGGTCCCAGATGTGCCACCACGTACCCCAGGTCGTGCGGAACGGTCTCCTGCCCGAGCACCGCGGCCAGGGCCGGTACCGCGCGAGGATCCCCGGTGCGTGCCAGCGCCTTCAGCGGACCGCCGAGGGTGGGTGCTCCGTGCTCCCAGCGCCGCACCCAGCACTCGGGGTCGGCGGTCACCAGCGCGGCGAGCCGGTCGGCGGCCGGCGCCGCCAGTTCGAAGAGGTCCTCCAGGACGGAGACCGCCGCCTCCCGCAACCGCGCGTCGTCGGCCGCGAGCTGGTCGCCGATCAGCGCCACCGGTTCCTCGTACGTGCCACGCCACTCGCGGAACAGCCCGGCCGACATCCACACCGCATTGCACCGGTCGGCCCCGTCCGGACTCGTCAACTGGCCGCTCAGCAGGGCGATCCGCTCGACGGTGCGGCCGCCGAGCGCGGCGTGCAGCGTGCGCAGCAGCCGGGAGCCCTCCTCGTCCGCCGGCCGCAGCCGCCGCAGCCGGCCGACGAGCGTGTCCGTCTCCGGGCGGTCGTCCGTCCGGGGGGCGCGTGCCACTCGGGATCTCTCCCGCAGCAGTGCGACGACCGTCGGCACCAGGTCCTTCGGCAGCCGTTCGGGAGCGCGGCCGGCAAGTTGGCCCAGTGCGGCCAGTCGCAGTCCCGGGTCGGTCAGTGTCCCGTACAGCTCGTGCAGGAGATCCACGGCGGGCAGCGGCGACGCGGGGTGAAGCCGTGCGAAGCACCCGAGAGCCTCGATCAGCGCCGTCTTCACGCTGTCGTCCGCCTCCCGCTCGACGCGCCTGTGCAGCACGGTGAACACCCGTGCCGGGCCGTCGGCGAACCGCACCACCGCGTGTGCCGCAGCCCGCCGCACCTCGGGATCGGCGTCCTCGGTCAGGCCGAGGAAGACCTCGGCGCCCGCTCGCACCGCCGCGCGGGCCATCGCGTGGTTGTCCGGCCGGTCCGCGTCCGGGTCGTCGGGGAAGTCCTCGTCCTCGAGGTCCGTCCCGCCGATGCTCGCCAGCAGTTCCACGACGCTCCCGCGATCGGGCAGTCCGGCCTGGCCTATGACGTCGAACAGAAAGGGGATGCACGCGAGTGTCGAGTCGTACACATCCCCCTGGTGGTGCACGGCGCCGTACATGCCGTCGAGCGCTCTCTCCCGCTCGTCCGGAAGTTCCGAGAGCAGTCCCCGCAGCAGCATGGGCACGTCCTCGGCACTTCCGTAGGCATGTTCCATGGAGGCCCAGTCGACCTCGTCGATTCCGATGAACACGGCGCTCCTCCCCGTAAGTCAGCAGCCGGTCGTGAGTGTGTATCACCCCACTGACAGTCACGCCCGGAATCCGCCGAAGCGAGCCGAGTCCTGCCCCTGTTCGGACACGTGTTGCGACAATCGTGCCGGGAACGGAGCGACGGGTGCCCGCAGCTGCACGGACGCTCACGAGCGGCGCGGGTGCCGCCTCGCCGCTCGGGTTCGATCTGTTCGGTCCGCGGCGTCCCGCCGATCACGTCAGGCGCTCATCCGCTCGGACGTCGCGTCGCGGACAGATGGCGGTGGTGTCCGCCGCAACCGACGTCGGGTCGGGACGGCCGGAAACCGTCACCGTGCGAGCCCAGGGAACGGCGTGTTCGGCTCCCGGAACGCAACGGCGGCTCGGTCCAAACGGCAGACCCTAGGGCCGGTCGGCGACTTCGCCGTGTCCCGCCCCGCCACGCGCCTCGGGGGCGCCCGAACCCGCCCTCGCCGGCCGGTGGTTGAAGAGCAGGTTCAACGCGATCGCCGTCAGGGAGCCCGCGCTGATCCCGCTGTTCATCACCGTCCGGAACCAGTCGGGGAAGCGCTCGTACACCGTCGGAACACCGACCGGCAGCATGCCGACCGCGAGCGAGACCGCCACCACGGTCACGTTGTGACCGGCCTTCAGGTCCACCTCCGCGAGCGTACGCAGCCCACTGGCGGCGACCGTTCCGAACATGACCAGACCCGCACCGCCCAGCACCGGTGCCGGAATCGCCGCGACCACCGCGCCGAGCTTGGGCAGCAACCCAAGCACCACGAGCATGCCGCCAGACGTCGCGACCACCCATCGGCTGCGCACCCGGGTCATACCGATCAGACCGACGTTCTGGGCGTAGGCCGTGTACGGGAAGGTGTTGAACACGCCGCCGAGAACGGTGGAGAGCCCGTCGGCCCGTAGGCCGTCCGCGAGCGACCGGGGCCCGGTCCTCCGCCCGGTCAGCTCTCCGACCGCGATCAGATCGCCGGTCGTCTCCGTTATCGTCACCAGTGCCACCACGAGCATCGACACGATCGCCGAGGCACGGAAGACCGGCGTGCCGAAGTGGAAGGGGGTGCTGATCCCGACCCAGTCGGCGTCGCGGACACCGCCGAAGTCGGTGAACCCCAACGGCACCGCGACCGCGAGCCCCACCGCGATGCCGATCAGCACCGCGATCCGGCTCAGGAACGCCGGCGCGAACCGCTGCACCCCGAGCACCACGACCAGGACGAAGGCCGCCAGAGCCAGGTTCCCCGGTTCCCCGAAGTCCTTCGACCCCTGACCGCCGGCGACCCAGTTGCCCGCCACGGGCAACAGGGAGAGGCCGATGATCAGGATCACCGTCCCGGTGACGAGCGGCGGGAAGAAGTGCAGCAGCCCGCCGAAGACGGGCGCGAGCAGCATGATCGCGCACCCCGACACGATCACCGAGCCGTAGATCGCGGGCAGCCCACCACCCGTCGTCCCGATCAGCACCATCGGGGGAACGGCGGCGAAGGTGCAGCCCTGCACGATCGGCAGCCGTGCGCCGAAACGCCGGAAGCCGACGCACTGGATGAGCGTGGCCACTCCGCACACCAGCAGGTCGGCCGTGATCAGGTAGGCCAGGTCGGCGGCCGACAGCTTCATCGCGCCGCCCACGATCAGCGGAACCGCGACGGCACCGGCGTACATCGCGAGGACGTGCTGGAAGCCGAAGACGGCGAGTCGGCGCAGGGGCGGCACCTCGTCGACCGGGTGCACGGAGATGGTCACGGCCGGGACCGCGGGCCGCTCGAACCGGCCCTCGACGCCTCCGTGGCGGCCGCCGCGTATCGCCTCTTCAGCGCGCGTCTCCGCGCGCCGCGGCCAGCAGGGACCGCCAGTCCGGGAGCTTCACCACGGACCGGCCCAGCGACCCCCCGAGCTCCGCCTCGGCCCGCTCGATCGCCAGCCACCCCGTCCAGTCGACAGGGGCGAGCCCGTCCGCCTCCAGGGCCGGCAGCGCGTCCTCGGGGACCTCGCGCCGCATGAGACCGGGGGCGTCCTCGAGCAGCGACGTCACGGTCTCCTTCGCGCACGGCCGGTTCGTTCCGATGACGCCCGTCGGGCCCCGCTTGATCCAGCCGGCCACGTACTCGCCCGGGGAGACCTCGCCGTCACGCAGCACGCGCCCCGCCCGGTGCGGCACCGTGCCCGTCGCCGTCTCGAACGGGAGACCCTCCAGCGGCACTCCGCGGTAGCCGACCGAGCGCAGCACCAGCTGGGCCTCGATGTCCTCGTACCGCCCGCTGCCCGTGACGCCTCCCTGTCCGTCGGGCAGCGTCCGCTCGAAGCGCACGGCCCCCACCCGGCCGCCGTCGGCGAGCAGTTCGACCGGGCGCAGGAAGAAGCGCAGCCGGATCCGGCGCGGGGCACCCCGCGGCGGTGCGGCGGCCCACCCGCGCAGCACCTCGACATTGCGCCGCTGGGCCGCCGGCAGTCCGGTGGGGTCGGCGTAGGCCGGGTCGAGCGCAAGCTCGGCCTCGTCCACGACCACCTCGGTGTCGGGCAGGGAGCCGAGCTCGCGCAGTTCCTTGGTGGTGAACCGGGCCTGCGAGGGACCGCGCCGCCCCACCATGTGGACCTCGGCCACCTTGCTGTCGCCCAGCGCAGCCAGTGCCGCCTGCGGCATGTCGGTGGGGCTGAGCTCGGGCACCTGGCGGGACAGGATCCGGGTCACGTCGACCGCGACGTTTCCGACGCCGATCACCACCGCCGTGCGCGCGCCGAGCACGAATCCGTCGGTGAGGGAGTCGGGGTGCGCGCTGTACCAGGACACGAATTCGGTCGCCGACCAGCTGCCGGGCAGTTCCTCGCCGGGGATGCCGAGGTGCCGGTCGGTCGCGGCGCCGACGCAGTAGACCACCGCGTGGTAGTGCTCGCGCAGCCGGGCCGGCGATACCCCGCCCGTTCCGACCTGGACGCCGCCGAGGAATCTGACCCGTTCGTGCTCCATGACGGTGCGCAGGTTGTTCTGCAGCGACTTGATCTTCTCGTGGTCCGGTGCGACTCCGTAACGCACGAGGCCGTACGGGCACGGCAGCCGGTCCAGGACGTCGACGCGCACCTGCGGATCCTGCTGGACAAGGCTCTGGGCGGTGTAGACCCCGCTCGGCCCGGAGCCGACGACGGCGACATGCAGCACGGCGGAACTCCCTCGCTGAGGAGATCGCTGGTGGCTCCAGCATTGCACCGCGCGCGGCATGAAGGGAGGGGTGAACGGTGCGGCGCTGGGCCGACGGGGTGCGGTGCGCGCTCCTGCCGTGCGTGGCTTTCGCATCGTATGTGATGACGCGCATACGTTGCGTTGTGTGCTCGAAGTGTCCTTTCAGGAATTTTCCGATCACTTCCGGTCGGATGGGGCGGTATCCGTATGTCCCGCGTGGGAAGTGCGGGAGCACGGAGACGTCACGACGTGGTTCGCCGTGCGGCTCGACCTGCCCGACGGAGGGTGGATCGATGTGCTCGCCGTGGCGTCGGGTGGGTGTGTGGGGATCGAGGAGGTGCGGTCCCAGCCGCCGTTGACGTTCGACGACCTGGCGGCCGTCGTCGACTGGATCGAGGAACCGCTGCTCGAGGCCTGCGGGATGGCGCCGGAACGCGAGGACGAACCCGGCGGGACGTCCGCCTGCCGCGACCGGCCGGCCATGCCGCGCGGTGTCGAGGGCCTGCGCTTCGTGGCCGAGGAGTATCTGGCCGCTCGTCGGGAGGGCGTCGACCCGGTGTGCGCGGTGATGCGGGCGACCGGGCGCAGCCGGCGCAGATCGCTCAAGCTGATCGCGGGGGCCAGGGACGCCGGGTTCCTGCCGCCGCGTCATGTGCGCTGCTGACAGGTGCTTTTGCCGCAGTGTGCACAGGAACGTTCATGCCGGGCCGGGCTGATTGGGGAGTCCGGTCGCCTCCGGGTGCCGGCTCTCCGTCGCGAAGAACCTCGAGAGGCCGGTGTCGTGCCGCCCGTCCGGTCCCTCGGGAGGCGGTGGTGTGCCCATCCCCCAGTCGAGTCCGTACCGCTCGAACAGCTCGGCGCGCAGCACCGGCAGCGGCATCGGAGCGCCCGGTATCAGCGCCGCGTAGACCGCGCCCATCAGCAGTGCGCGCAGCATCGGATAGTCGGTCTCGGTGTTCGCCGAACCGTGGCGGGTGACGGTGTCCCGCAGCAGTTGCGCCAGCCGCTGCTGCTCGGGGCACTGCACGAACCCCTCGGCGTGCAGCATCCCCGCCATGTGCTGGCGCATCAGCACGGGGTGGTGCACGGTGAGGCCGAGGATCGCGTCGACCGCCCGCGCCATCCTCTCCCGGCCGTCGTCGGTGCGCGGCTCGCGCTCCAGCGCCTCCTCCAGGGTGCGGTGCATCACCCGGTGCACCGCCGACTGCAGGAGTTGCCGCTTGCCCGGAAAGTAGTAGGACACCAGACCCCGGGCGGAACCCGCGCGGTCGGCGATGTCGCCCAGCGTCGTCGCCTCGTAGCCTCGCTCGCCGACCAGTTCGATCGCGGCCTGCAGAAGCCGCTCGCGGGAACGTCTCCGCAATTCTTCATTGACCGAGGCGCTGCGCGGCGACATCCTGGACTCCTGCGTTGACTGGTTGTCAGCCAACTATACTCAGCGCATCCCGGACCCGTTTCCGTCGGAAGGGTCCGGGGCCGGCGTCTGCCCTGGGCCACACGGGGGATGGTCCAGGGCGGCGCCGAGGTCATCGTTTGCGTACGGCCTCGCGCCAGATCATCCGTGGCACGCTCGGCTTCACGTCCTTCGTGACGACGCCCATAGCCCCGCGTACGAAGCGCCGGTCGACCAACTCCCGCAGCATGGCCGCCGCAAGGTCGGCCCGGGCCGTGAACACACCGTCCGCGCTGTCCTGCGCGACCCTGTAGCGGGTCGGCTCCGGGTGGTCGAAGAGTCCGGACGGCCGGGCGACCGTCCAGTCCAGCGGGCTCTGCCGCAGCACGGCCTCCATGCGGCGCATGTCGTCGTGCGCGGTCCGGGCGAGCACCCGGTTCACATACGGGTCCAGCACATAGTTGAAGAAGAAGGCCCCGCTGGGCCGCCAGTCCGGGTCCAGGGCGCTGGAGGTGACCGCCACCAGACGCTTCACACCGTGGCGCCCCATCGCCTCGGTGATGGTCCGTGCCGATGCCGAGTAGAGGGTCACCGGTGCCCGTCCCGGCCGGACCCCCAGCGCGGACAGTACGGCGTCGGCGCCCTCCACCGCGGCGTCGACCGCGTCCGGGTCGGTGGCGTCGGCGTCGACGACGGTCAGGCCCGCGCGCGGGGCGGTCCGATGCGGCCGGCGGGTCACCGCGGTCACCTCGTTGCCGTCCGCCAGCGCCTGGGCGACCAGTTCACGCCCGGTGGGTCCGCCCGCTCCGAAAACGGCGATGTGCATGACGTGTCTCCTCGGGTCGATGGTCCGTTCGTCCCTTGACACTCGCGCTCGGGGGCCGGGATATTCAACGCTGATGAATAAAACACGCGGCCGTCCACCCGGCCGCCCCGCCACCAAGGCCCGCATCGCCGGCGCCGCAAGGGGCCTGTTCCTGGAGCGCGGCTACCAGCGCACGACGCTGCGCGCGGTCGCGGCAGAGGCCGATGTCGACGTGGCGCTCATCGGCTACCACTTCGGTTCGAAGCAGGGGCTGTTCGGCGAGTCGATGAATTTGCACTGCGGTCGGTCGAACGCGATCGTCAGCGCCCTGGGCGGCGATCCCGCGGGACTCGCCGATCGGCTTCTGGACGCCGTCACCTCGCTGTGGGAGGACCCGTCGGGTGCCGGGTTCGCCGCCATGGACGGCACGGCACTGAGGGACGAGGACGTGATGCGGGTGTTCCGCGAGTTCCTCGAGCGGGAGGTCCTCGGCCGGATCGCGGACCATCTCGGCGGCCGGGACGCCACGGACCGCGCCACGGCAGCGGTGGCGGTGATCGGCGGCCTGATCTTCACGCGCTATCTGAATCCGCTGGGTCCCGTGACCGCCCTGGAGGCGGCGGACGTCCGTCGGATCCTGGGACCGCCGCTGCGCGCCGCCCTGCACGGACGTCTCCGCGCGGCGAGGCCGTCCGCCCAGGTGTCGCAGAGCCACTGATCCGTCCCTAGAGTGGGCACGAGTCCCGAGGAGGCGTAACGCACATGGCTGATGAGCAGATCCTGGCCAGGATCACGGCGATGGTGGACGAGGAGCGCGGTCTGCGCGAGGCGGTGTCGTCCGGCCGGATCGACAGCGAGACGGAGCACGAACGACTCGCCGAGATCGAAAGCGCGTTGGACCAGTGCTGGGACCTGCTGCGCCAGCGCCGCGCGAAGTCCGAGTTCGGCGAGAACCCGGACGACGCCCGCGTCCGCCCGGCGTCGCAGGTCGAGGGCTACCAGGGCTGAGGAAGCGGGAGTCCCGCGTCAGCCGATCAGGCCGAGGACCGGACGGAGCCCGTCCGGTCGTTCGGCCACCGGACGGTGATCGACGAAGTGGACCGCGCAGCCCAGCTCCGCCGCGCCACCGTCCGCGTGGCGGCTGTCGCCGACCATGAGCGTGTCCTCGGGCGCCACGCCGAGCGCGTCGCAGGCCAGGGCGAACAGCCGGGTGTCGGGTTTCTGCACACCGTGCTCGTACGACAGCACGTATGCGTCGACGTAGTGGTCGACGCCGTGCTCCCGGAAGACCGGCCGCAGATCCCAGCCGATGTTGCTGACCACGCCGATGGCGACACCGCGCCCGCGCAGGGCGGCCAGCACCTCGGCCGTGTCGGGGTACGGCCGCCAGGCCGCGGGCGTCATATGGCGGTCGTACAGGGCGTCATGGAGGCCCGGGTCGGGCAGCGGCACCCGGAGGGAGAGGGCTGTGTAGGCGGCCCGGTGCTCCTCGGCGCTGCGGTCCCGTACCGCCCAGAGCGCGGCGAGGCCGGCCGGCAGGGGATCCTCGGGTGGGGCGCCTCCGGCCAGTGCGCCCGCGGCCTCCAGCCGCTCCGCCGCACGCACGACCTCGGTCTCGGGCAGTGCCGCACCGGCATCGGCCAGCACCGCACGCAGCCAGGACTCGGTCGACTCGATGCGGAAGAGGGTGCCGGAGAAGTCGAAGAGCACGCCTTTGATCGCCATGGGTGCGATCCTTTGCGACGCGGCCCTCGAGGTCAAGACGGCCCCGCCGGTGCCGCGGGCTCCTCCTCACCCCGGCCCCACCGCTCGTACGACGCCACCGCGAGCGCGACCATCAGGGCCCCGAGCAGCCAGCCGCCGACCACGTCCGACGGCCAGTGCACGCCCAGCCAGACCCTGCTCAGACCCACTCCGACGACGGAGACCACCGCCGCCGCCCACGCCATGAGTCGTGTCGCACCCCGCGCGCCGTACCGGTGCAGGAGCCACAGCAGCAGGCCGCACACCACGGTCGCCGTCATCGCATGACCGGACGGGAAGGCCGATTCGCGCGCGGTGTCCACCGGATCGGGCCACACGGGGCGTGCCCGGCCCACCAGTACCTTGAGGGCCTTCTGCACGAGCGCGGCCAGCACGCAGGTGGCTGCCACCCACAGGGCCGCCCGCGCGTCCCGGCGCCGCCACAGCAGCCAGAGGACCGTGGCCGCGGCCAGAATGCGCATGGTCGCCGGGTCCCAGACCCAGTCCGTCAGGATGCGGAACGCACGGGTGGTGCCGTGGTGGGCGACAGCCGAGCGGTGCAGGCTGCGCGAGATGCCGCCGTCCAGCGCCGTCAACGGGTTCCAGGAGAGCGCGACCAGCAACAGCAGTGTCAGCGACGCGACGGCCAGGGCCGCGGCGGCGAATACCGCGACCCGGGGGCTCGACCGGTGCGGCGGCGAGTCGACGTGCGCGAGGTGCATGAACCGATCCTCGCCGACATGAGGGGGACGGGGCCAACGCGCAACGGCTATCCCAGCGCCCGCAAACCCGGGACGAAGGCCACCAGCACCGGGATCACGGGCACGAGCGCGGCGGTCGCCGTCAGCCGCAGCCTGTGTGCGGGCGGCAGCCGGTCCGGAGGAGTGAGCAGACGGTGGACGCGCTGCGGCACATGGGCCTGCGGAGTCGGGCAGGGCCCGAACACGCCACGGTCCTCGTTGAGTTCCACCAGTGCCAGAGCGGTGGTGAGGCGGCCGTGTCGGCGGGACGCCATGTCGTCGGCGGCGAGTTCGACGAGCCGGTGCATCTCCTCGCGGAACGCGGCGAACACGGGCACCTGGGGAAACCCGTTGGCCAGTGCGGCGGATGAGTGCAGCAGCCAGTCGTGCCGGGCCCGCGCATGCCCCTGTTCATGGGCGAGCACGGCGTCCAGCTGCCTGCCCTTCAGCCGGCGCAACGCGGCCGTGGTGACGACCAGTCGGGGCGTGGCCCCGGACAGCCACCAGGCGTCGGGGCGCTCTCCCTCCAGGACCACCAGCCGGTCGGTGTCGGGTTCCTCGCCGGGCAACAGCGGGGCCCGGACGAGCAGTTCGGCGCGGCTCTGCCGGCGCCGGGCCCGCGCGCGGGCGACCTCCCGGACCAGCATCGCCGCGGTCCACGCCCCGCCACAGGCCAGGGCCACGGCCGTGGTCGCTGCCCATCCGCTCCCGGTGCCCAGCGCATAGGCCTCCACCACCGCGTGCGGCGCCGGGGCGAACACATGGCCCCGTACCGCCTCCCAGGCGGCCGCCGCGCTCAGCGTCATCGACAGCACGCAGCAGGCCAGCACGGCCGCCACCACGCACTGCCACATCCACAGGGCGACCACCGGTTCCCGGTCCGGCCAGTCCGCCCGGGCGAGCAGCCGCGGGGCGAGAACGGCGGTCAGGGCGCCGAGCAGCAGCAGTGCCGCGGGGACCATCATGGGCCGAAGCCTATGAGCCGGGTGTCGCGACGGGATACGTACTGCCACGGCAAAGTGACGCACGCCACGGTTTGCCGCAGGGCGGCAGGGGCGCCGGCGGCGGTACCCGCCACGGAGCACGACGGAGCCGTCCGGCACGGGCGCCTGCGCCCGCGCCGGGGATCAGAGCGTGAGGAGCATCGCCACCATGGCGAGGGCCATGGACAGCCGGCATACGCGCGCCAACTCCGGCCGGTCTCCCCAGCCGACGGTCCGCGGACCCGCGGCGACGGTCACGGTGGTGACCGGTACGAGCCGTACCCCGGACCACAGCACGTACCCCGCGAAATAGAGCAGGAGCACGCCGGTGAGCGGCGCGAGACCTCCGTGACCGCCGTGCATGTGGTGCCCGGGAGAGGCGGTCATCGCCGCGGCCATGTAGACCATCGCGAACGCACCCACCAGATGGTGCAGATGATGGGTGCTCCTGCGGGCCGTCCACAGCGCCCGCACGGCAGCGCCCGCGAAGACCACCAGATAGGCCGTCCAGGCCCAGCGGGGTGGCGCGAGGACCGCCGCGGGCACGGCCATCACGGCCATCCCGAAACCCATCAGCGCATCGCCGCCCGCGGCACGGCGCTGCTCCTCGACGGAGCTGCGCATGCGCAGCAGACAGTAGGCCCCGGTCGCCGCACACAGCGCGACGAGCAGCCAGCCGGGCGAAGCCGGTCCGTGCACGGCGCACCTCCTGCTCGACGTCTCGGACGGTCGCAGGGGGCATGCCCCTCACCGACGGTGCGCAAGCGAGCGCACAGGGGTACGTGGGGGAGCGCGCGAACGCCCCAGTGGGCCGGAGCCGCACCGGTCAGATGTTTCGCGAGTAAAACACCTGCTAAGCTTTATGGATGAGCAGCGAGATCCCCGGAACCACCTCCCGAGTGCGCCCCCTGCCTCTCGCCGGGATCCTGCGCCTCGGCAGACCCTCGGACATCTGGTTCAAGCCCGCACTGAGCGTGGTGGCCGCGGTCGCCCCGCCGAATCTCACGCTGCTCGCCGTCGGCCGGCTCGACCTGGCCGTCTACACGATGGCCGGATCCCTGTGCGCCCTCTACGCACACAACCGCCCCTACGCGGCCCGCGCCCGGGTGCTCGCGCTGGTCGTCCTCGGCATGGTCGGCGGCCTCGCCGTGGCCCTGACGGCCGCCTCGCTGACCGCGAACGCGGTGGTGCTGGTGACCGTGGGGGCGCTGCTCGCGGCCTTGCAGAAGGCGCTCTGCGACGCGACGCGCATCGGCCCGCCGGGCAATGTGATCTTCGCCTTCATCACCTCGGCGTCCCTGTTCGCCCCGCAGTCCCCCGGTCAGGTCCCCGCCCACGTCGCCCTCGCCGCCGCGGCGGGCGCCTGGTCCTGGATCGTGGGCATGGCCCCCGGGCTGCTGCGTCCGCACGGCCCCGAGCGCCGTGCCGTCGCCCAGGCACTGAACGCGGCCGCCGCCTTCGCCGAGAGCGGGGAGGCGACGGCACGGGCCGGTGCCGCGGCGGCGGTGCACAACGCGTGGCAGTCACTTCTGTCCACCGGTGCCCGCTCCGCGGCCCGGCGCCCTCTCGAACGACTCGTCGTGCGGGCGGAGGTCGCGATGGCGGCGCCCGACGACTCCGAGCCGGAGCGGCTGCGCGTGTGGGCCCGCGCCCTGAGGGGCACCGGCCCGCTGCCCCGGCCGGCCGAGCCGGGTGGGACGGCCGACCGGCTCCTCGGCGTCGAGGCCGAACTCGACCGCCCGCGGCGCCCGTGGCGCCAGGCGCTCGGACCGCTCGCTCCCCTTGCCCTGCGCACCGCGCTCGGCTGCGCCCTCGCCGGATACGTCTCGCTCGCGCTCGGCGTCGGCCGTCCGTACTGGGCGCTGGTCACCGCCGCCTCGATCTATCAGGCCAACGTCACACTCACCTGGCGCCGCGGCGTCCAGCGGATCGTCGGCAACCTCGCCGGTGTGCTGGTCTTCGCGGCCGTCGCCCCGGTCGCCCACGCCGGTCGGTTCGCCCTCGTGGTCTGCTGTCTCGTCCTCAACTTCGGAGCCGAGGCGCTGATCGGGCGCAACTACTGGCTCGGCAGCGTCTGTGTCACCCCGATGGCCCTGTTGATCAGCGAGTTCGCCCGATACCAGGAGCCCGGCGGCCTCATGGCGGACCGCGTCCTGGACACCCTCATCGGGGCGCTGGTCGGTTTCGTCGCCGCGATCGCAGTCACCAACAGGCGGGCCGGTGACCGTATCGAACACGCCCTCGCTGCCGTGGAACGGGCCCGTGGCGTCGCGTCCGGTGTGATGGCCGCGGAGCACCCGGAACCGCGCGCCCTGGAATCCGCGCGCCGGGAACTGGCCGCCGCCGTGACGGACCTGCGCGCCGCGGCCGACGCCGCTGCGGGCGAATGGTGGCAGCGCGCACTGCCGGAGGAACGGGTGCTGCGGGCGGAGCGCGCCGGACACCGTACGCTCGCAGCGACGGTACGACGCCAGGGACTGCACATCTCGGAAGGCTCACGGGTATGACGGCGGCGAACGGACGGGCGGCCTCCGGGAACCGTGCGGTCGGACGGAGGGACACGGACGAGGGCGCGGACGACCGCGGCGGCACCGGGAGGGACGTGCGGGCCGTGGGCAGCGGCGCGGCCGGGCAGGGGGACGACATCGTCGCGGCCGTGGTGCGTCAGTGGCACCTCGTCCGCCCCGACATCGACACCGGGCCGATGGAGATCATCGGCCGTATCAACCGCTGCGCCGCCCTGCTGCAGCAGGCGGAGGACGCGCCGCTGCGCCGTGCCGGGCTCACCCGGCCGGAGTTCGACGTCCTCGGCACACTGCGGCGCACGGGGCACGAACTGACACCCGGTGAACTCGCCCGCGAGACCTTCTCCTCCGGGGCCGCCGTCACCAAGCGCCTGAAGCAGCTGACCGAGCGCGGTCTGGTCGAGCGCCGTGGCGACGACAGGGACCGCCGGGTCGCCCACGTGCGTCTCACGGACGCCGGCCGCGACCTCGTGGACGAGGTCCTGCCAGAGCAACTCTCGTACGAGAGAACCGTTCTGTCCGGTCTCGACGACGGGGGACAGCGCACACTGGCGGCGCTGCTCGGGGAACTGCTGGTCCAGTTGGAGGGCCGGCTCGGCGCGTCGCGGAGCTGACCGCCCGGGCGACCGCGGCCCACCGGTGTGCCCGGCGCTCAGTTTTCGCTGTTCCGCCGTGTGGATGCGGGCGTTCGCGCCCTGGGGGTCCTCGAGGACCGCGATGCGCGGTCCGTCCGGGAGCGACGCCGGTTCGGGCGGGCGGCCGGCGCCCGTCCAGGTGTGTCGGAAGAGACGCGGACGGGGCAGCACCGCCTGCCCGGTCGATTCCCGGTCCGCGGTCGTGCCGGCGGCGGCCGGTGCCCGCGCCCCGCCGGCCGGCGTCAGATCCCAGGGCGGTACCGCAAGGGGTGATCGGCCGGGACCTCCACGAGCACGATCTCCGTGCCGTCCGGGTCCTCGATCCACATCTCGACCAGGCCCCACGGCTCCTTGACGGGCGGCCGTACGATACCGACCCCGGCGTCCGCCAGCTCCCGGTGCGCGGCCGCCACGTCCGGCACCTGCAACCAGAGTTTCAGCGCCGGGGAGGGCGGGATCTCGCTGCGCCCCGCCACCTCCAGAAAGCCTCCGCCGAGGAAGTAGACGACCCCGCGCTCCGGGCCCGTGCCGAACTCCCGGTACACCGTGAGCCCGAGTTTCTCGCCGTAGAAGGCGCGGGAGCGGTCCGGATCGGTCGGGCGCAGGAGCGTGCGGCTGCTCAGAACGTGGACCATGCGACGGGAGCCTAGTGGGAGGGCTACCCTCGTCGATGCCCGCGCCGCGCCACCGATTCGGAGAGACAGCCATGGACAGCGCCGCCCTCGCCACCACCGGCCTGACCTTTCGCGACGCCACCGACGCGGACGTCGACACGCTGGTCGCGCTGATCGAGTCGGCCTACCGCGGTGACTCGAGCCGGGCCGGCTGGACCACCGAGGCGGACATCCTGGAAGGGCAGCGCACCGACCCCGAGGGTGTGCTCGAGGTCGTCAAATCGCCCGACAGCCGCTTGCTCACCGTGGAGCGCGACGGCGCGGTCGTCGCCTGCTGCCAGCTCGAACACCGTGGCGACAGCGCCTACTTCGGCATGTTCGCGGTCAGCCCCGCGCTCCAGGGCGCGGGCCTGGGCAAGGTGATTATCGCCGAGGCCGAGCGGGCGGCGCGCTCGGACTGGGGCGTCACGCAGATGCAGATGACGGTGATCTCCGTCCGCGAGGACCTCATCGCCTGGTACGAGCGCCGCGGCTACCGCCGTACGGGACAGATGAGCCCCTTCCCGTACGGCGACGAGCGCTTCGGTGTTCCGCAGCGCGACGACCTGCAGTTCGAGCTGCTGGTCAAGCCGCTGGTCTGACTCCGGGAGCGGGGCCGGGCCGGGTGACGCTCACGCGGTGAACCGGCCGGTCCGCTTGATCTCCGGGTAGTCGGTCGTGGCGCCGTCCAGTTCGAGGGCGCGGACCAGACGCAGGTGGTCCAGCGTGTTCACGACCCAGGCGATGATCTTCAGGTCGGCCTTGCGGGCGTGCTCGACGACCTCGAGGGTCAGTCGTCGGATGTTGAGGCAGACCGTGGCGGCGCCGGCCTCGACGGCGCGCTCCACGACGTCGGTCCCGTACCGGCTGGCGATCAACGCCGTGCGCACGCCGGGCACGAGCCGGGCGATCTCGGCGATGGCCTCGTCGTGGAACGACGACACCTCGACCCGGCCGACGAGGTCCCGGCGGTGCATCACCTCGGCCAGGGCGCGGGCGGCCGCGACGTCCTTGATCTCCGCCTGGAGCGGTGTTCCGACGGCGTCGAGGACCTCCTCGAAGACCGGGACGCGCTCCCCGCGACCGGCGTCGAGTGCGCGCAGTTCCGCGAGTGTCTTCTCGGTGATCGCACCCGAGCCGTCGGTTGTTCGGTCCACTTCGGCGTCGTGCATGACCACGAGAGCGCCGTCCTTGCTCAGATGCAGATCGAGTTCGATCAGGTCCAGGCCCGCGCGCTCGGCGGCGAGAAAGGACCTGAGGGTGTTCTCGGGCTCGACACCCATGACTCCGCGGTGACCGATGGTGAGGAAGTTCAAGGTTCAACTCGCTTCCGTCGACGGCGGCTCGGTTGCCACACGGCGTTCCCGTGACCGGCGTGGCACGGCGGCAGCCTAGTGGCCCGGGTCCGAGGTGAACCCGCTCGTACGCGGGCCAATGGGTGCCGAGCACGGCGTGAATCCTGAGCGAACCGGCGACCATGTGTCACCCCTGGGTGGGCGCGTCACGCCCGTGTTGACGCCCGCGCCGCCGACCGCGTGTGGCCGGTTGTCGCCCCCGCTTCCGTACCGCTCCGCGACGGCCGTCGGACCTGGCCGGTGTGACGGGGTGTGTCGCCGCCATGGCGGGGTCGGCCCGGGCCGCGCTCGTCCGGGCCTTGCAGGGCATGGCGAACTCGTCGTCATCGGCATGGCCGACAGGAAAAAGCGCGGTGAAGGCGGGGGGAGGGCAGGATAATTTCCCGATCGTCTACTTGCTGGGAGAAAGCTTGTACGCATACGGTGTCCTTACGCGAGGTTCTCCCGTGGAGGTCGGGTCATGACGGAAATTCTTGTGCAGGTGGGTCCGGAGGGGCAGGTCGCTCCGGTGAGCAGGGTGGTGGATCACCCGGCTTGGCCCGTGCTCAAGGGTGCCGTGGAACAGATTCGGCCATGGCAGTCCAAGGACGGCTCGATCGACTTCGATGCGGACGGCGCGCCGACCGTCACGGAGGCCGAGCGTGTCGTGGGCCGGGTGGCCGACGCCGTCGCGGAGCTCTCCCCGCTGCTGCCGCACGACTCCGCGTACCACGAGGCGCTCGTGACGGACCTGCTCCGGTGGACCGAAGAGGGCTTCCCGGTGCCCGACTTCCTGGACTCGCTGCTGGCCTTCCAGCCCGCCGCGGACCGCCGGGACGGCCTGCAGCACCTGGTCGTCTTCCCGATGTACACGCAGAACGGCAACCCCGACCGCAATCTCGAGGCGGTCGTACTGCGCATGGTCTGGCCCGAGTGGCTCGCCGATCTGGAGGCCACCCGGTACGACAACCCGCTGTTCTGCGGCATCACCTTCGAGGACTTCACGGCGGGCTACGACACCAACTCGGCCGTCCTCTTCCCCGAGACCATCGCCGTGCGCGAGGCGCCCGAGCGCTTCTCCTGGGGCGGCATCTTCTGCGACCGCGAGGCCGCCCGCTTCCGCCGGGTCACCGCGGCCGCCGTGGACCTCCTCGGTCTCGAGCTGCCGGAGGACATCGCGGCGATGGTGCACGACCAGGACCGCTGCCAGCAGGCGTTCGTGCTCTGGGACATGGTGCACGACCGCACCCACAGCCACGGTGACCTGCCGTTCGACCCGTTCATGATCAAGCAGCGCCAGCCGTTCTGGATGTACGGCCTCGAGGAACTGCGCTGCGACCTCACGGCCTTCAAGGAGGCGGTGAAGCTGGAGGGCGACGGCTTCCCGCAGGGCCGCGACGTGCAGTACGCGGTGCTCTTCGACCGTATGTTCCGCTTCCCGGTCACCGGCGAGCGTGTGCGCAACTACGACGGCCTCGGCGGCCAGCTGCTCTTCGCCTACCTGCACAAGCACGACGTCGTCCGCTGGACCGACAACAGGCTGTCCATAGACTGGCAGCGCGCCCCGCAGGTCACCAACCAGCTGTGCACCGAGATCGAGACGCTGTACCGCGAGGGCATCGACCGTCCCAAGCTGGTCCACTGGTTCAAGGCGTACGAACTCGTCTCCACCTACCTAGCCCCGCACCCCGGTTCCCGCTGGGCCAAGGGCCCGGATGCCCTCGACCTCACCCTGCCGCCGCGTAAGCTCGTGGACGACGTGCTTCCGGACGAGTTTCCGCTGAGCATGTTCTATGAGGCGCTCCAGAAGAAGCTGAAGAACGTGATCGCCTCCACCAAGGGCATCACCGCGGACGCCGCCGAGCAGGCAGCCGCGTGAGCGCTCGCGCAGTGCGTACGGGTGATGCAGCGGACGCTGCTCGGGAGGCGAGGATCATGCGGAACGGCAACGGTGCACTGAGCGGCGCGGTGATCGCGGTGGCGGGCGCGGGTGGACCCGCCGGCCGGGCGGCGCTGCAGCGGCTGGCCGAGGCGGGCGCGACCGTGGTGGGTTCGGACAACGACCCCGAGCGCCTCGCGGAAGCGGTGGATGCGGCCCGCTACGCGCACGGCGGCGCCACCGTCATCGGGGACACGGTCGACCTGCTCGATCTGAAGTCCACCCGTGACTGGGCCTCCCACATCGAAAAGGACTTCGGGCACGTCGACGGGCTCGTGCACCTCGTCGGAGGCTGGCGCGGCAGCGAGACCTTCACCAAGACCAGCCTCGACGACTGGGACTTCCTGGACCTGCTGCTCATCCGCACCGTGCAGCACACGTCCCTCGCCTTCTTCGACGCCCTCCAGCGCAGCGACCGGGGCCGATACGTCCTGATCAGCGCCGCGGGTGCGACCAAGCCCACCGCGGGCAACGCCTCGTACGCCGCGGCCAAGGCCGCCGCCGAGGCCTGGACGCTCGCCATGGCCGACGCCTTCCGCAAGACGGGGGGTGCCGAGGGACCGACATCGGCGGCTGGGATCCTTGTGGTGAAGGCGCTGGTGCACGACGCGATGCGCGCCGACCGCCCCAACGCGAAGTTCGCGGGCTTCACGGACGTCGAGGACCTGGCCGAGGCCATCGCCGAAGTCTGGGAGAAGCCCGCCGCCGAAGTGAACGGAAACCGTCTGTGGCTCACCGAGACGCCGTGAACCCTCCCAAGACCGACGCGCGTCGCCACCACGACCCGGAGGTCCGCGGTTTCGCGAGCGACAACTACGCCGGGGCGCACCCGGAGGTGCTCGCCGCCCTGTCCGTGGCCAACGGCGGGCACCAGGTCGCGTACGGGGAGGACGACTACACGGAGAACCTCCAGGGGATCGTCCGCAGTCACTTCGGTGCGACGGCAGAGGCCTTCCCGGTCTTCAACGGCACCGGTGCGAACGTCGTCGCCCTCCAGGCGGTCACCGACCGCTGGGGTGCGGTGATCTGCGCCGAGAGCGCGCACATCAACGTCGACGAGGGCGGTGCCCCCGAGCGCATGGGCGGCCTCAAGCTGCTCACCGTGCCCACCCCGGACGGCAAGCTCACCCCCGAGCTGATCGACCGGCAGGCCTACGGCTGGGAGGACGAGCACCGCGCGATGCCGCAGGCCGTCTCGATCACCCAGAGCACCGAGCTGGGCACCCTCTACACCCCGGGCGAGATCCGCGCGATCTGTGAGCACGCCCATGCGCACGGGATGAAGGTGCACCTGGACGGCTCCCGGATAGCCAACGCGGCCGCCTCCCTGAACGTACCGATGCGGACGTTCACCAACGCAGTCGGCGTCGACATCCTCTCCCTCGGCGGGACGAAGAACGGCGCGCTGTTCGGCGAGGCGGTCGTCGTCATCAACCAGGACGCCGTGAGCCACATGAAACACCTGCGCAAGCTGTCCATGCAGCTCGCGTCCAAGATGCGCTTCGTGTCCGTGCAGCTGGAGGCCCTGCTCGCGAGGGACCTGTGGCTGCGCAACGCCCGCCATGCCAACGAGATGGCGCAGCGTCTGGCGGAGGGCGTGCGCGCGGTCCACGGCGTCGAGATCCTCTACCCGGTGCAGGCCAACGCCGTGTTCGCCCGTCTGCCGCACGACGTCAGTGAGCGTCTGCAGAAGCGCTTCCGGTTCTACTTCTGGGACGAGGCCGCGGGTGACGTCCGCTGGATGTGCGCCTTCGACACGCGGGAGGACGACGTGGACCGGTTCGTCGCCGCCCTCAAGGAGGAGATGGCGCGCTAGCGGTGCGAGGTCTCTCCCGGCCGACCTGACCCGATCGACAGACCCCGGCCGCCCGCTTCTCATGCATAAATGTGCGGCCTACCGAAAATCGATCGACTGAGGGTCGGCCGCATTCCTATGCTTTGCCGGCATGGAACTGATCCAGCAGACCCCGGACCTTTCCGCCTACCTGGGCGCTGACGAGGCGATCGACCACCATCATCCGGTGGTGCGCGAGACGGCCGCGCGACTCGCCGAGCGAGCAGCGGATTCGTATGCCTATGCGCGCGCGGCGTATGAATTCGTGCGCGACACCATTCCGCACTCCGCCGACAGCGGTGATCCGCGTGTCACCTGGCGCGCCTCCGACGTCATCGAGCAGCGCACCGGCATCTGCCATGCCAAGGCCCATGCCCTGGCCGCACTGCTGCGCGCCGAGGACATCCCGACGGCTCTGTGCTACCAGCGGCTCCTGCACCACGACGGCGGCCATGTCGTGCACGGTCTGGTCGCCGTGCGGTTCGACGGCGCCTGGCACCGGCAGGACCCGCGCGGGAACAAGCCGGGCGTCGACGCCCGCTTCTCCCTCCATGGGGAGCGCCTGGCCTGGGTCCCCGACAAGAAGTCCAATGAAGCGGACTATCCAGTCCTGTATGCTGTACCTCACCCGGTTGTACTCAGCGCTCTCGAGGCGGCCCGAGACCGGCCGGCCCTCTGGAAGACGCTCCCCACCGCACTCTGAGGCAAGGCGATGACCACCACCCTGACCGTGTCCGACACGGTGCGCGCCCTCGCGCCCGGCTTCACCCATGTGGCCGTCGAGGCATACGACCTGGTGAACGGGCCCAGCACCGAAGGCACTTCGGCCCTGCTCGACGACTCCGCCCGCCGCCTCGCCGCCCGGCTGGAGGGACGCGCCCCGCACGAGGACCCGCACATGGTGGCCTGGCGGGAGGTGTACACGGCCTTCGGGGCCAAGCCGTCGCGCACCCGCAACTCGGCCGAGGCGCTGGCGAAGCGGGCGCTGTCGGACGCCGGGCTGCCCCGGATCAATGTGCTCGTCGACATCTACAACGCGATCAGCGTCGCCCATCTGATCCCGGTCGGAGGCGAGGACCTGGACCTGATCCAGGGCGCCATGCACCTTGTGCGGGCCTCGGGCGAGGAGGACTTCGTGACCGTCGCGGGCGGCGAGGAGACCGTCGAGCACCCCGACGCCGGAGAGGTGGTCTGGTGCGACGGGGCCGGTGTGACCTGCCGCCGGTGGAACTGGCGCCAGGGGCCGCGCACCCGGCTCACCGAGGCTTCGACCTCGGCGCTCTTCCTGCTGGAGAGCCTGGCTCCGATGCCGGTGGCCGATGTCGAGAAGGCCGGCGAGGAACTCGCCGAACTGCTGGAGAAGTTCAGTCCCGGGGCGCGGATCACCGTCCACGCCCCGGCCTGACGTTGGTCAGTGCGCCTCGACGGCGCGCAGCTGTTCCGGGGTCGGCGCCGTCCCGCCGAGGTGGGCGGGCATCCACCAGGTGTCGTCCGGCGTCCTGGGTCGCACGGGGTAGGCGCGCTGCGCGGCCTCCAGCAACTCCTGTACCCGCTCGCGCAGCTGGCGGGTGAGCGCCCCGGCGTACGTGTCGCGCGAGGCCTCGACCGCCTCGCCGACCCGGATCGTGATCGGGGTGTGGCTGCGACGGAAGTTTCGCGGGTGTCCCTTGGTCCACAGTCGCTGCGTACCCCACAGAGCCATCGGGATCAGCGGGACGCCGGCCTCCTGGGCCAGGCGCACGGCGCCCGACTTGAAGCTCTTCAGGGTGAAGGACTGCGAGATCGTGGCCTCCGGGAACACCCCGATGACCTCGCCCGACTTCAGCGAGTCCAGTGCGTGGGCGTACGCCGCCTCACCCTGCTTGCGGTCCACCGGGATGTGCTTCATGGCGCGCATCAACGGGCCGGAGAGCTTGTGCCGGAAGACGGACTCCTTGGCCATGAAGCGCACAAGGCGCTTCTGCTGGAGCGCCGCCAGGCCGTTGAAGATGAAGTCCAGATAGCTGATGTGGTTGCTCACGAGCACCGCCCCGCCCGAGCGCGGGATGTTCTCCGCCCCCTTGCAGTCGATCTTCAGGTCCCATGCCTTGAAGGTCGTGAGGGCCAGACCGATGACGGGACGATAGACGAGCTCAGCCATGGACGGGACGGACCCTTCTCTCTGTCTGGGAAGGGACTCCCAGCCGAAGTTACGCAGCCGTAGGTTTACGGCTTGTCGCAGATCGTGCCGGAAGAACGGACGCGGGGCCAGTCCTGGTGCCTGCGGGCGGCGAGATCCTCGTCACGTCACCCGTGTGCGCCACCACGGCTGCCGGCTCCGTCCTACCGACCCCGCACCGCTGTTCGTCGTACGAGCAGATACAACTCGCAGCCGAGGCAGTATCCGAACACCGCGTTGAGGAAGGCGGCGGCGAGCGCGAGCCCCGTCGCGGTCTGCCCGAGCCACTGCGGCCCCACGGTGTACCCCACGAGTCCGACGGCCGCGAAGGCCAGTCCGACCGCCTGGGCGAACTGCGGTGGCTGCGGCGCCTCGAACTGTGTCGGCGGCCCGAGCCGCGGACGGACCAGGGTTCGGAAGAGCAGGCCGTAGGGTGACCGGGGCACGCCCCCGGCGGCGCCCAGCGCGAACGCCAGGAGCTGCCAGGCCAGTAGCCAGCCGCTGCCGGTGATCAGGACGATCACCAGCACCACTGTCGTCAGGGCCGCTCCGAAGCGCGGTCCTCTTGCGTCGATGTCCATGAATCGAGCATTCCGCAGGGAAGACGTTTCGTGGAGGCGGGAATCTTTGCAGTCCTGTGAATGCTGGAGCAGGTGATGACCGGACTTGTGGTGTGTGTGGCCGTGCTCGTACTGGCGAGTGCCTACGGTGTGCTGCACCGGCGGCGGAGCGGGAGAGTGAGAGTGCGCGGGCGGGACGACGGAAAGCGGCTCGGTGCCGCCGAGTTGGGTGACGGGCTCGGCGAGCGGGCGACGCTGGTGCAGTTCTCCAGTGCCTTCTGCGCACCCTGCCGGGCGACGCGACGGACCCTCACCGAGGTGGCCGCGATGGTCCCCGGCGTCACTCATGTGGAGATCGACGCCGAACAGCGTCTTGAACTCGTCCGCGCGCTGGACATCCTCAAGACACCGACCGTCCTGGTCCTGGACGCTGAGGGCAGGATCGTACGCCGTGCGACCGGTCAGCCCCGAAAGGCGGATGTGATCGCCGCGCTGGGCGAGGCGGTCTGACGCCGTCTCGGCCGGCCGGCAGGACCGGTGCCGGACTCCGCGGGACGAGCGGGAGGCGGACGATGAGGTATCTCCCAGTTGTCCGGACGAACTTGACTGCGCCCACCATCTATCGTCAGCCTGACCCCATGCCCCCGGAACTCCTCCTTTTCGAGCGCGTCCACGTGGACCTGGTCCGCACCGCGAGTGCGTGTTGGCCGGACCGCTGAACAGCCACGGATCCGCCCCACGTCGCCCCTCGCAGAAGGACAGTTCCATGACGGCCACACCCGGCCTCGGCGCCTCCCGGCTCGCCTCCCCGGCCCTGCTGCGCTCCGTCTTCCGGCGGCATGCGGCGGGGGTCGCCGTGGTCACCGCACAAGGGGGCGGCAGGCCGGTGGGTTTCACCGCGACCTCGCTCAGCTCCGTCTCGGCCGAGCCCCCGCTGATCTCGTTCGGTATCGGTGTCGGCGGATCGAGCTGGTCCGTCATGTCGGAGGCCGACCACGTCGGCGTGCACATACTCGGTGAGCACCAGGAAGCCCTGGCCGGCGTCTTCGCCACGAGCGGTGCCGACCGCTTCGGCGCCCCGACCGGCTGGCGCGAGGGGCCCGAGGGGGTTCCCGTGCTGGACGGAGTGCTCGCCTGGCTCGTCTGCCGTGTGGTGGCGCGGGTGCCCGCCGGGGACCACCGCATCGTGATCGCCGAGGTCGTGTCCGGCGATCCCTCGGGAGCGGGCCGTCCACTGCTGTATCACCAGGGGCAGTTCAACGGGCTGCGCGACTGAACCCGCCGACCGGTTACGCAGCGTTGTCAAGGTCACAGTTCAAAGCGCTTGCTTAGCGGGCATGTACTGGGTGTACTGACGAGTAATATTTCGTTCGGAGCGCGGGGTCGCCCCGACCGGGATCGGCCGCTTCAGGCGCCTATGCTGCCTAAAAGAAGGCAGCCCAGAAATGACGATGCAGTAGGAGAGCCGGCGTGAGCTTGAGGATCGTTGTCACTGTGAAGTACGTGCCCGACGCCACTGGCGACCGGCACTTCGCCGATGACCTGACCGTCGACCGGGACGACGTGGACGGTCTGCTCTCCGAGCTCGACGAGTACGCCGTCGAGCAGGCGCTGCAGATCGCGGAGAACGCCGACGACGCCGAGGTCACCGTGCTGACGGTGGGTCCCGAGGACGCCAAGGACGCGCTGCGCAAGGCCCTGTCGATGGGTGCGGACAAGGCGATCCACGTGGAGGACGACGACCTGCACGGCACCGACGCCATCGGCACCTCGCTGGTGCTGGCCAAGGCGATCGAGAAGGCCGGCTACGACCTGGTCGTCTCCGGCATGGCCTCAACCGACGGCACCGCCGGTGTGGTTCCGGCGCTGCTGGCCGAGCGTCTGGGCGTCCCGCAGGTCACGCTGCTGTCCGAGGTCTCCGTCGGGGACGGTGTCGTCACGGGCCGCCGTGACGGCGACACCGCCTCCGAGCAGCTCCAGGCGCAGCTCCCGGCCGTCGTCTCGGTCACCGACCAGTCGGGCGAGGCACGTTACCCGTCCTTCAAGGGCATCATGGCCGCCAAGAAGAAGCCGGTCGAGTCCTGGGACCTGTCCGACCTGGAGATCGACGCCGACGAGGTCGGCCTCGAAGGTGCCTGGACGAAGGTCGAGACCGCGACCGAGCGTCCGGCGCGCACCGCGGGCACGATCGTCAAGGACGAGGGCGAGGGCGGTAAGCAGCTCGCTGAGTTCCTCGCAGGCCAGAAGTTCATCTAGGGCCCTCCGGCCTGATCGCCCCTCAGACTTCGTAATCCGCAAGGAGATCCATTCCCATGGCTGAAGTTCTCGTCTACGTCGACCACGTGGACGGTGCCGTCCGCAAGCCCACCCTGGAACTGCTCACGCTCGCCCGCCGCCTCGGCGAGCCGGTCGCCGTCGCCCTCGGCGCGGGTGCGGAGAACACCGCGTCCGCCCTCGCCGAGCACGGCGCGGTGAAGGTCCTCACCCACGACGCGCCCGAGTACGCCGACTACCTGGTCGTGCCCAAGGTGGACGCGCTGCAGGCCGCCTACGAGCAGGTCTCCCCGGCCGCCGTCCTGGTGCCGTCCTCGGCCGAGGGCAAGGAGATCGCGGCCCGTCTCGCCGTGCGCATCGGTTCCGGCATCATCACCGACGCCGTCGACCTGGAGGCCGGCGACGAGGGCCCGGTGGCCACGCAGTCGGCGTTCGCCGCCTCCTTCACCACCAAGTCCCGTGTCAGCAAGGGGACCCCGGTCATCACTGTCAAGCCGAACTCGGCTGCGGTGGAGGCCGCCCCGGCGGCCGGCGCGGTGGAGGCGCTCAACGTGTCCTTCTCGGACAAGGCGACCGGCACCAAGGTCACCGGCCGTACGCCGCGTGAGTCGACGGGCCGTCCGGAGCTGACCGAGGCCGCGATCGTGGTCTCCGGTGGCCGTGGCGTCAACGGCGCGGAGAACTTCGCGATCATCGAGGCGCTGGCCGACTCCCTGGGTGCGGCCGTCGGTGCCTCGCGTGCCGCCGTCGACGCCGGCTGGTACCCGCACACCAACCAGGTCGGCCAGACCGGCAAGAGCGTGTCCCCGCAGCTGTACATCGCCTCCGGCATCTCGGGTGCGATCCAGCACCGGGCCGGTATGCAGACCTCGAAGACGATCGTGGCGATCAACAAGGACTCCGAGGCGCCGATCTTCGACCTGGTCGACTACGGCGTGGTGGGCGACCTCTTCGACGTCGTCCCGCAGCTGACCGAGGAGGTCAAGGCCCGCAAGGGCTGAGCGACTTTCGGCCACGAGGCCCCCGCGACCGCACCGGCGGTCGCGGGGGCCTTTGTCATCCCAGGGTCAGCGACGCCTGCACCGGAAGGTGGTCGCTGGGGTACCGCCCCTCCTGTGCGAAGGTGTTGACCGACGCCCAGTGCGCCGTCACACCCGGGGTGGCGAGGATCCAGTCGATGCGGTCGCCGTCCGGCCTGAGCGGCTTGTAGCCGTGGAAGGTCCCGTACGGCGCGGTGCGCTCGGCGGCCGTGTCCCAGGTGTCGACGAGGCCGGCGCCGAGGAGTGTGTCGTAGACGGGGCTCTTGTGCGCGGCGACGTTGAAGTCGCCGGTCAGTACGAGCGGCAGGGAGCGGTCGAGCCCGGCGATCCGGTCGGCGATGAGGGAGGCCGCGCGTGTGCGTGCGTACCGGCTCTTGTTGTCCAGATGGGTGTTCAGTGCGTAGAACTCCCGCCCGCCGTGCTGCAGATCGCGGAAGCGGATCCAGGTGACCATGCGGATGCAGGCACCGCCCCAGGTGTTCGAGCCGATCACGTCAGGGGTGTCGGAGAGCCAGAAGTGGTCGTACTCCAGGGGGTCGAGCCGCCGGGTGTCGTAGAAGACGGACTCGAACTCGTCGCGGCTGCCGCCGCCGCGCCCGGTGCCGATCCAGGCGTAGTCCGTTCCCAGGTCGGCCGCGATGTCACGGACCTGGTGGTACAGACCCTCCTGGGTGCCGATGACGTGTGGCCGTTCCCGGCGCAGCAGCGTGCGCATGGCGGGGCGGCGCTCCGTCCAGCTGTGGGGTTCGGCGGTGCTCGCGAAGCGCAGATTGAAGGACATGACCTCCAGATGGCGCTCGTGCGGGCCCGATGCCGAGGCGTGGTGCGAGGACAGCGCCGCGCTGGACATGGGAAGGGTGGCCGCGGCCGCCACAACGGTCTTGAGGCCCAGGCGGCGGGTGACTCGGCTGTACAGGGGCACGGGAGGCTCCTTGAGTGGAGGGTGCCGGACGGGCCGGGCGCACCGTAGTGTGACAGAGCCGTATGAGATGTGCGTGAGCATGACAAAGGCGGGCGTGTCTCCCATGGAAGGTGAGGAGTGCCGGACGCGCAAGGGGTGTTGACCCGCGGCAAGAGCCGCGGATAGCGTCATTCAACAGATTGTTGATTCCAGGAAGCGAAAAACGGGAGGACGCGGAATGGGCCAGGGGCATCAGGAGAGGGTGGCGACGAGTCTCGCGGGCGCCGTCGTCAACGACATCAGTGCCTCTCTGGCCCCGGTCGACCGTGAACTGGAGCGCCGCTACCCGGGTGACCCGGGCACGCGTCAGCCGGTCCACACCGTTTATGTCCCCGGTGACGTCTTCGCCGCCGGTACGGTCCGCTCCTGGGGGGACCAGGCCCTCGCGGCCCTCGACGAACACGCCCCGGACGCGGGGTCGCTGGCCGCCGTGCTCGGTCTCGCCGACTACCTGGCCGAGCCGGTCCACGACCGGGTGCGAGCGAAGCTGGAACGCGAGCCGATCGAGGACCTGCGCGTCGACTTCGAGGACGGCTACGGCCCGCGTCCCGACGCCGAGGAGGACCGTGCGGCCGCCCGTGCGGCCCGGCTGATCGCGGATGCCCGGGCCGCACGCGCCGCGGGGCCGGAATACGGGGCGGGAACCGCCGCCCCGTACATGGGCATCCGGATGAAGTGCCTGGAAGCCCCGGTACGGGACCGGGGGATCCGCACGCTCGACATCTTTCTGACAGGCCTGATGCAGGCCGGCGGTCTCCCGGACGGTCTTGTGCTCACCCTGCCCAAGGTCACCTACGCCGAGCAGGTCGCCGCCATGGTGCGGCTGCTGGAGGAGTTCGAGACGGCGCACGGACTCGAGCCCGGCCGGATCGGGTTCGAGATCCAGATCGAGACCAGCCAGGCCATCCTGGCCGCCGACGGCACGGCGACGGTCGCCCGCATGATCGAGGCGGCGCGTGGCCGCGCCACCGGCCTGCACTACGGCACCTTCGACTACAGCGCCTGCCTCGGCGTGTCGGCCGCCTACCAGGCGAGTGACCACCCGGTGGCCGACCACGCCAAGGCGATCATGCAGGTCGCGGCGGCGGGCACCGGTGTACGGGTGTGCGACGGCTCCACGAACGTCCTGCCCGTCGGGCCCACCGAGCAGGTCCACGAGGCCTGGAGGCTGCACTACCGGCTCACCCGGCGGGCGCTGGCCCGCGCCTACTACCAGGGCTGGGACATGCACCCCGGCCACCTTCCGACCCGGTACGCGGCCGTCTTCGCCTTCTACCGCGAGGGGTTCGAGCAGGCTGCGGAGCGTCTGGCCCGTTATGCCCGGCGCAGCGGCGGTGATGTGATGGACGAGCCCGCGACCGCCAAGGCCCTGAGCGACTATCTGCTGCGAGGGCTGGACTGCGGTGCGCTGGCCGCCGGCGAGGTCGCCGAGGCCACCGGTCTGACCCGGGCGGATCTGGAGGGCTTCGCGGCACCCGGGCGCGGGGATCTCACGGTCTCGGGCACGTAGGGGCCCCATCCGGGGTCAGGGGCGGCCGGGCAGGCAGGTCCGCGGAACGGCCTGTGCCGCCGCCGAGCTGCCCTAGGGCCGCCGCTCCTCAGTCGGCGGGCGCCAGTTCGCCCGAACCCCGGGCGATCAGGCGGGTGGGGAGTTCGATGCGCTCGGGTGTGATGAGGCTTCCGTCGAGTTGACGGAAGAGGCGTTCGGCGGCCGTACGGCCGAGGGCGGCGGCGTCCTGGGCGATGACCGTCACCCCGGGGTCGAGGAGGTCGGCCAGTTCGAAGTCGTCGAAGCCGACGAGGGCGACCGGCCGGTCGTGCTCGGCGAGGACACGGACGACGGTGACTGTCACACGGTTGTTGCCCGCGAAGATGGCGGTGACAGGGGTGGTACCGGACAGCATCTCCTCGGCGGCCCGCCGCACCCGCTCGGGGTCGGTGACCCCGAGGGAGATCCACGACTCCTCCACCGGTATGCCGGCGTCCTCCATCGCGGCCCGGTAGCCGCGCAGTCGCTCGGCCGCGGTGTGGATGCGGGGCATGTCGCCGATGAAGCCGATCCGGCGGTGGCCGTGCGCGATCAGATGGGCGATCCCGTCGCGCGCGCCGCCGAAGCTGTCCGAGAGCACGACGTCGGCGTCGATCCGGCCGGCGGGGCGGTCCACGAACACCGTGGCGACCCCCGCCTTGATCTCCGGCTCCAGATAGCGGTGGTCGTCACCGGCCGGGATGACGACCAGACCGTCGACACGGCGTGCGCACAGCGCCAGCACCAGTTCCTGCTCGCGGTCAGGGTCCTCCGCGCTGGAGCCGTTGATCAGCAGGGCTCCGTGGGCCCGCGCGACCTCCTCGACCGCCCGGCTCAGCGGGCCGTAGAAGGGGTCGGCGAGATCCTCGAGGACGAGGCCGACGCTCGCGGTGCGGCCCTTGCGCAGCACCCGTGCGCTGTCGTTGCGGCGGAAGCCCAGGGCCTCGATGGCCTCCTGGACACGGCGCTCGGTGTCAGGGGTGACTCCGGACTCCCCGTTGACGACACGCGACACCGTTTTCAGACCGACTCCGGCACGTGCTGCGACGTCCTTCATGGTCGGCCGGTTGCCGTAGCGGTTCTCGGATCGGCGTGCGGTGTCGGGCACGATGCGCTGTCCTGTCCTGTCGTCCACGGTGATGCGTCGGTCCATGGGGTTGTATGAGGATGTGGCGTCGAGCATAGAGCCTGGACAACGTTGTCAGATGCGGGAGACACTGTCCACCGCAATCTCCGGCCTGCGCCTTCCCTCCAGGGTGCCTCCTGCCTGCGCCCGGCCGGGGCATCCGGATCCGCGGCGGCGCCCGCCGTGCGCGGTGCCGGTACGACCGAAGCATTGGGAGATCAGACACTGATGCACACCGACCTCGTGGCCGCGCTCGACATCGGCGGCACCAAGATCGCCGGAGCGCTGGTGGACGGCCACGGCCGGATCCTGCTGCGCGCACAGCGCGCGACACCCGCGCAGGAGGACGGCGAGACCGTGATGGGGGCCGTGGAGGCCGTCGTCGGGGAGCTGACGGCCTCGCCGCTGTGGAGTCGGGCGCAGGCCGTCGGCATCGGCAGCGCGGGTCCGGTGGATGCCTCCGCGGGTACGGTGAGCCCGGTCAACGTGCCCGGCTGGCGCGGCTACCCGTTGGTCGAGCGGGTGCGGGCCGCGACGGGTGGCCTGCCCGTGGAACTCATCGGCGACGGTGTGGCGATCACCGCCGCCGAGCACTGGCAGGGCGCGGCCCGCGGCCACGACAACGCGTTGTGCATGGTGGTGTCGACGGGCGTCGGCGGCGGACTCGTGCTGGGGGGCCGCCTGTACCCGGGGCCGACCGGCAACGCCGGCCACATCGGGCACATCAGCGTCGACCTGGACGGCGACCTCTGCCCGTGCGGGGCGCGCGGCTGCGTGGAGCGCATCGCGAGCGGGCCGAACATCGCCCGCCGCGCCCTGGAGGGCGGCTGGCAGCCGGGGCCCGACGGCGACACCTCGGCCGCAGCGGTGGCCGCCGCCGCCCGCGAGGGCGATCCGGTGGCGGTGGCCTCCTTCGAGCGGGCGGCCCGCGCACTGGCCGCGGGCATCGCCGCGACCGCCACGCTCGTCGAGATCGACATCGCGGTGATCGGCGGGGGAGTGGGCAAGGCGGGCGACGTGCTCTTCACACCCCTGCGCAAGGCCCTGCCCGACTACGCCACGCTGTCCTTCGTGCAGGGGCTGACCGTGGAGCCGGCGCAGATGGGCACGGATGCGGGGCTGGTGGGCGCGGCGGCCGCCGCGCTGCGCGGCCGCGAGGACGCTCCGGCCGCGGGCCTCGCGAGCTGACCGGTCCGTGCGGTCCCGGTGGGACCGCAAGGACAGTGGCGCCCCGGCGCGGATGCGCCGGGGCGCCCTTGTGTCCGATCAGCAACTCAGCCGCGCGTCCGCCCAGTCCGCGTGGTCGGAGTCGATGCCGTCGCCGCCGTCGGTGACGACCAGGTGGACCACCTGGGCGCCCGTCACATCGGCGGTGATCGGCCGGGCGGCATCCGCATTGGTCAGCACGCCGGTGGTGAGGACCGTTCCGCCGTCCGCCCTGATCTCGAAGGCGACCGTGCCCTTGCTGCCCTTCTCGTCGTCCACGCCGACGTCCGCCGTGACCTTCGTGCACGCCCCGCCCGTGTAGTAGGCGATGTCGCTCTCGGCGTGTACGCCGAGTCCCTTGGCGTACACGGCCCCGCCGATCGTGAGGGGATGGCCGTCACCCGCGGCGCTCTCACCGTTGCTGGTGTCGCGCTCGACCGGCCCGTAGCCGTTGGCCGTCGAGAGCCACGGCAGATCACTGAGGTAGGAGACCCCGGAGGGCGGCGGCACGACCACGGTGGCCGTGACCGGCACCAGGTTCTCCACCCGCACGCCCGTGGGTGACCGGTAGGCGGTTCTGAGCGTCAGGGCGTACGACCCCGTCGCCGTGCCCGGCGGCGCCGTCACCCGCCACGAGGTGCGCAGCGAGCGCCCCGTGGGCAGGACGTTGGCGGCCGTCCCGGACGTCGGCTTCACCGACCATCCCGCGGGGCCGCTCAGCGACACGGACACGTGCATCGCCGGTGTACGCCCGAGGTCCGTGACCGTCGAGGCCATGACCGCCGGCCTGCCCGCCTGGACCAACGGGCTTCCGCTCAGGCCGAGTTCCACGGCGGGCGGCTGCAGCGCCCAGTGCCGGTCGGCCGCCACGCGTACGAGGACCGTGCCGTGCGCCGGAACCGTCGCCGAGATCGTCCCGGCGGTGTTGTAGCTGCGGTGCTGCCACAGATCGCGGAGTGTGTAGGCGCCCGCGGACGGGAGACCGACGGCCGCGGCGGTCGTACCGATCCGCTGGGCCTCGCCCGTCTCGTTGAACAGGGCGACCGCCCGGCTGCCGTCCTTCATCTCCTTGGAGATGACCCAGCGTCCGCCGTCGGAGGAGACCACCGCGCCCTGCTTGCCGAGCGGGTCCTGGTCGACGGCGATGACCTCCTTGTTGCCGAGGATGTCGAGGGTCTCCGGGGAGGCCTTGCGCAGATCGGAGCCGATGAGCAGCGGGGCGGCCATCACGGACCACAGGGAGAAATGGGAGCGGTACTCCGTGTCGGTCATGCCGCCGTTGCCGACCTCCAGCATGTCCGGGTCGTTCCAGTGCCCGGGTCCCGCGTAGGACGCCAGGGGCAGGTTCTGCTTGAGGATCGAGAGCATCGAACCCCAGTTGTCACTGATGTCGCCGGTGGTACGCCACAGATGCCCGACGTCCGAGGCCCACTCCCACGGCTTGTTCTGGCCCCACTCGCAGATGCTGTAGACGATGGGACGGCCGGTCGCCTTCAGCGCGTCCCGCATCGTCGTGTAGCGCTGCTCGGCGTCCACGCCCTGGTTGTTGCAGTTGTCGTACTTCAGGTAGTCCACACCCCAGTCGGCGAACTGCTGCGCGTCGCTGTACTCGTGGCCGAGCGCGCCCGGGAATCCCGCGCTGTTGCACGTCTTCGTGCCCGCACTGGTGTAGATGCCGAGCTTGAGCCCCTTGGAGTGGACGTAGTCCGCGACGGCCTTGATTCCGTCGGGGAAGCGCACCGGGTCGGGCACGAGCTTGCCGTCCGCGTCCCGCGAGGGCAGGGCCCAGCAGTCGTCGAGGTTGACGTACTGGTACCCGGCGGCCTTGAGTCCCTTGTCGACGAACAGGTCCGCGATCCCCTTGACCATCGACTCGTCGAACTCGGCGCGGCAGTTCGTGGAGTTCCAGTTGTTGAAGCCCATGGGCGGGGTGAGGGCCAGGCCGTCGGCGAGTGCGGGCCGGGCCGGTGCCGCGGCGGGAGCGGCCAGAGCCGGTGCCGCCAGCCCCGTCGTACACAAAAGGCCCGCGGTGAGCGCACCGAACACTCTTCGGCGCGTTGTGCGGGGGAGAAGGTGACGCATCGTTACGTTCCTCCGTCTCTCGCTAGAGATAGGACGTCTGCATGCTCGCGTCAAACTGTTCGCTTACGGTAGGCCGTGTTGGAGTGTGGTGGAAGAGGATGGGTGACGGCTGTTCGACATGGACCGGAAGCAGCTGACTGTGGCTCGATCCGGCGAAGAGCCGAAGTTTCGCGTTCGGTTGTGTGCAGGGGGTCGCTGAGGAGGGGTGTGTAGAGTTGCCGCTGAGCCGCACCTTGTCCTGGAGCTTCCACCTGGGGACATCGGATGTCCTGCCCACGAAGTCCCCGCACGTTGTGACCGGTGTGATGGTTGCCCGTCCTGTCGAACGCGTACGGAGGGCGGGTGCGTGACTCCTGGCCCGTTCGGCAGTTGAAGAGGGCATGAAGAAGCGCAGCATGCTCGCCATCGCCTCCCTCGCCACCGGATTCGTCGTGGCGGCCATCACCCCTTCACCCGCCGCCGACCACGACGGGCTCGGCGACCTCAACGTGAAGGACACGTTCAGCACCGTCGACCACACCGTCGACCACGACGGCCTGGCGGCGGACGAGGGTGCCCTCGGGCAGAACGGCTGACGGAGAGCCCGCTTCCCGGCGCCGGTCCCCGATGGCAGGGGTGCCGGCGCCGCGGCGTGCCGTCCGCCGGAAGCACCCTCATCTGCGGCGGGTTTCCGTGGCAGGGTTGAAGGGGCAAGCCACAGGGGGCCAATAGAAGAGGGGGAACCGTGATCGTCTGGATCAACGGTGCGTTCGGTGCGGGGAAGACCACTACCGCACGGGAACTGATCGAACTGATCCCGAACAGCACGCTCTTCGACCCCGAGGTCATCGGCGGAACTCTCACGTACCTGCTGCCGCCGAAGCGCCTCGCCGAGGTCGGCGACTTCCAGGACCTGGCGATCTGGCGACGGCTCGTGATCGACACGGCGGCCGCGATGGTGGCCGAACTCGGCGGTGTCCTCGTGGTTCCGATGACCCTGCTGCGCCAGGAGTACCGCGACGAGATCTTCGGCGGCCTCGCCGCCCGCCGTATCCCGGTACGCCATGTCCTCCTCGCCCCGGCCGAAACGATCCTGCGGGAGCGGATAGCCGGCCGGGAGGTGCCGCCGGACCTCCCCGACGGAGAGATGCGGGTCCGCCAGTGGTCGTACGACCACATCGAGCCCTATCGCGCCGCCCTCGCCGCCTGGCTCACCGCGGACGCGTATCCGGTCGACACCAGCGCCCTCACCCCGTACGAGACCGCCCTGCGGATCGCCGAGGCCGTCCGCACCGATACCGCACCCGTCTGCGACATCGTGCAGACCCCCGAGCCGACCTCCGAGACCCTCGCCGCGGGTGTGCTCCTCTTCGACGAGCAGGACCGGGTGCTGCTCGTCGACCCCACCTACAAGGCCGGATGGGAGTTCCCCGGCGGCGTGGTCGAACCCGGCGAGGCCCCCGCGCGCGCCGGTGTACGCGAGGTAGCGGAAGAGACGGGGCTCACGCTCGACCAGGTCCCCCGGCTCCTGGTCGTCGACTGGGAACCTCCCGCACCGCCCGGATACGGCGGGCTGCGGCTCCTCTTCGACGGCGGCCGGCTGGACAGCACGGCGGCCGACCGTCTGCTGCTGCCCGGACCCGAGTTGCGCGACTGGCGGTTCGTCACCGAGGCGGAAGCGGCCGGTCTGCTTCCGCCCGTCCGTTACGAGAGGCTGCGCTGGGCCCTGCGGGCGCGCGAACGCGGGGCGGCCCACTACCTGGAGGCCGGCGTCCCGGTCGGCTGAACCGGCTTCGCGCCGCGCCTGCCGCCGCCGCCGGTGTTCAAGGACGGCGACGCAAGGTCGGCAGGCGGCCGTGGAAAGGGTCCCCGCCCACGGGGCGAGGACCCTTCGCCGGGTGCGGAGTCGCTCAGCCGGCCGCGTAGTTGCGCAGGAACAGCGCCTCGGTCACCGACAGTCGCTCCAACTCGTCCGGAGACACGCTCTCGTTGACCGCGTGGATCTGCGCCTCGGGCTCGCTCAGGCCGATGAGGAGGATCTCCGCCTGCGGATAGAGCGAGGCGAGGGTGTTGCACAGCGGGATGGAGCCGCCCTGGCCCGCGTACTGCATCTCCTGGCCCGGGTAGGCGGCCTCCATCGCTTCGGCCATCGCCGCGTACGCCGGGCTGGAGGTGTCGGCCCGGAACGCCTGTCCCTGGCCGATCTGCTCCGTCCGCACCCGTGCGCCCCACGGCGTGCGCGCCTCCAGGTGCGCCTGGAGCAGCTTGGTGGCGTCGACGGCGTCCACGCCCGGCGGCACCCGCAGGCTGATCAGCGCGCGGGCACTCGCCTGGACGGAGGGGGTGGCGCCCACGACGGGCGGGCAGTCGATGCCGAGCACGGTCACGGACGGGCGCGCCCAGATGCGGTCGGCGACCGAGCCGGAGCCGATCAGTTCCACCCCGTCGAGCACCTTGGCGTCCTTGCGGAACTGCTCTTCCGGGTACTCGACTCCCTCCCAGCGGTTCTCGGCGGCCAGGCCGTCGACGGTGGTCGAGCCGTCCTCGGCCCGCAGCGAGTCCAGTACACGGATCAGGGCGGACAGCGCGTCCGGTGCCGCACCGCCGAACTGACCCGAGTGGAGGTTGCCCTCGAGCGTGTCCACGCTGACCCGGAGGAGAGTCATGCCGCGCAGTGTCGAGGTGACCGTCGGCAGTCCGGCGCGGAAGTTGCCCGCGTCCCCGATGACGATGGTGTCGGCGGTGAGAAGGTCCGGGTGCTCCTCGGCGTAGCGCTCGAGGCCACCGGTGCCCTGCTCCTCCGAGCCCTCGGCGATGACCTTGACGTGCACCGGCACGCCGCCCCCGGCCCGCAGGGCGCGCAGCGCGAGCAGATGCATGATGACGCCGCCCTTGCAGTCGGCGGTGCCGCGCCCGTACCAACGGCCCTCGCGCTCCGTCAGTTCGAAGGGCGGGGAGGTCCAGCCGGCCTCGTCGAGGGGCGGCTGCACGTCGTAGTGCGCGTACAGCAGCACCGTCTTGGCGCCCTCCGGGCCGGGCAGGTAGCCGTACACCGACTGCGTACCGTCCGGGGTGTCGAGCAGCGCCACGTCCTGGAAGCCCTCGGCGGCGAGCGCGTCGGCGATCCACCGCGCGGCGCCCTCGCTCTCGCTCCTGGGGAACTGGTCGAAGTCCGCCACCGATTTGAAGGCGACCAGCTCGGTGAGCTCCTCCTTCGCCCTGGGCATCAGCGAGGCGACGGCCTCGGCGACCGGATTCGACGACATGGGCACGCTCCTTGTAGGTGCGACTTTGTACTGTTGAGCACTTCCTGTGCGGATTTGCGCATGCGCGTACTGGTGTGCAGGGCGCATACGCTGCCGATCCTCCCACAGCGACCTGTGACGACGCCGCCGTAGGATGCGAGGGACAGGTGCGGCAAGCAGCGTGATCGGGAGCAGTAGACCATCGTGAGCAGCGAGAACTCTTCGGCGGACGACGTGCAGCAGGTGTGGGACGTCGTCGTGGTGGGCGCGGGACCTGCGGGGGCGTCGGCCGCCTACGCGGCGGCGGTCGCGGGACGCAGCGTGCTCTTGCTGGAGAAGGCCGAACTGCCGCGCTACAAGACCTGTGGCGGCGGCATCATCGGCCCCTCGCGCGACGCCCTGCCGCCCGGCTTCGAACTGCCGCTGCGCGACCGGGTGCACGCGGTCACCTTCTCGAACAACGGTCGCTTCACCCGTACCCGCCGTTCCAAGAACATGCTGTTCGGGTTGATCAACCGTCCGGAGTTCGACCAGCAGCTCGTCGAGCACGCCCAGAAGGCGGGCGCGGAACTGCGTACCGGCGTCACGGTGTCCCGGGTCGAGCAGCACGGCTCGGCGGTGCCGGACCGGCGCACGGTCGCCGTCGTCCTGCAGGGCGGAGAGACCCTGCTGGCGCGCGCCGTCGTGGGCGCCGACGGCAGCGCCAGCCGTATAGGGGCGCACGTGGGGGTCAAGCTCGACCAGGTGGACCTCGGCCTGGAGGCGGAGATCCCGGTGCCGGAGACCGTCGCCGAGGACTGGAAGGGGCGGGTGCTCATCGACTGGGGGCCGATGCCCGGGAGTTACGGCTGGGTCTTCCCCAAGGGGGACACCCTGACGGTGGGCGTGATCTCCGCGCGCGGTGAAGGCGCCGCGACCAAGCGGTACTTGGAGGACTTCATCGCCCGTCTGGGACTCGCCGGCTTCGAACCGAGCGTCTCCTCGGGGCACTTGACCCGCTGCCGTGCCGACGACTCGCCGCTGTCGCGCGGGAGGGTGCTGGTCTGCGGGGACGCCGCGGGCCTGCTGGAGCCCTGGACCCGTGAGGGCATCTCGTTCGCGTTGCGGTCGGGGCGGCTCGCGGGGGAGTGGGCGGTCCGTATCGCCGAGGCGCACGACGCCGTGGACACCCGCAGGCAGGCCCTGAACTACGCCTTCGCCATCAAGGCCGGGCTGGGCGTCGAGATGAGCGTCGGCAAGCGGATGCTCGCGGTCTTCGAGCGCCGCCCGGGCCTGGTCCACGCGGCGCTGACCGGCTTCCGGCCCGCCTGGAACGTGTTCAAGGACATCACCCAGGGCGCCACCACCCTGGGCGAGCTCGTCCGCACCCGCCCGATCGCCCAGCGCGCGCTGACCGCGCTCGACCGGGGGCCCGCGGGCGACGGGGTCAGCTCCTGACCGTGATGCGGAACACCGGATGGTCCTGGGCGGCCGCGGTGATCTCCTCGTCGCTGGACCTGGCCGTGACCCCCTTGAAGTACTGGTTGACCTCCCAGCCCCACTTCTCCAGGTAGGTACGCAGGATCGGGAGCTTCTCGTCGTCGGGCAGCTCCACCGCGGTGAACTCGCGGACCCTGCGGCCCACACGCAGCTCCCCGCCACCGGCGGCGCGCATGTTGCGGACCCACTGGGAGTGCCCGCGGGCGGAGACGAGGTACTGGGCGCCCTTGTACACATGGGGATTGACCGGGATGCGCTGCATCCGACCGCTCTTGCGGCCGCGCACGGACATCTCCGCCGTGCCGGCGAGGCTGAACCCGAGCCGGGCCAGCCGGCCGATGACGCTGTTGAAGCGCACGGTCATCGGGCTGCCCTTGCGGTAGTACGGCGCGGACGAAGACGACATGGCGACCCCCATCTGGTCGGGAGAGCAGTGCTCTCACCCGGTTTTCGAGAGCGGTGCTCTCGCTCGAGGAACAGTGTGGAGGAGATCGGTGATCCAATGCAAGAGCACCGCTCTCGTTTTTGTGCGGTGCTCTCGCTGGAGTCGCGGGCGAGTGCTGCTCCGAGTGAGGGGTGCGGTTCAGGGTGCACGCCCACCCCGGGTGAGCGCCGCTCCAAAGTGTGAGCGACGCTCTGTGATGTGTGCAGTGCTCTGCGAACGTGGCAGACTCCCCGCATGAGCACCCCACAAGGAGCCCGGGCCCGCGCCCGGATCGAGGTCACCGCCGCCATCAAGGAGGAGGCCCGCAAGCAGCTCGCCGCGGAAGGTGCCGCCCGGCTTTCGCTGCGCGCCGTGGCCCGCGAGCTCGGCATGGTCTCCTCCGCGCTCTACCGCTACTTCCCGAGCCGTGACGATCTGCTCACCGCACTGATCATCGACGCCTACAACTCCCTCGGCGAGACCGCCGAGGCCGCGGACGCCGGGGCGGGCGACATCGGCCCCGCGCGGCGGTGGGTCGGGGTGTGCGAGGCAGTGCGCGGCTGGGCGCTCACGCACCCGCACGAGTACGCCCTGATCTACGGCTCGCCGGTGCCCGGCTACTCCGCACCCGAGGCGACCATCCCGCCGGCCTCCCGGGTGGGGCTCCTGCTGGTCGGCATCGTCCGCGACGCCTACGGGCGCCATGGCGTGGCCCGCGACCGGCTGCCCACCGAACTGATGCCCGAGGCCCGGCGGATGGCAGCCGAACTGGCCCCCGACCTCCCGCCGGAGGTGGTGACGGCCCTGGTGGCCGCGTGGGCGCAGCTGTACGGGCTGGTCGGGTTCGAGCTGTTCGGGCAGTTCAACAACGTGGTGGTGGAGCGCGAGGCGTTCTTCCGCCATGCCGCGGCCCGGCTCGCCCACGGTGTGGGCCTGGTGTTTCCCTAGGCTCTGCCGTTCGGGTCATGCCGTCGCTCCCTGCCGACTTGATCCATACGGCAGACCCTGGTCCTCGGGGACCAGGACCACCTTGCCGGCGACCGTGCCCGACTCGGCCAGCCGCATGGCCTCGGCGGCGTCGGTGAGGGGCAGCCGGGCGGCGATCGGTGCGGTCACCTCGCCCCGGCGGAAGGCGTCGAACACGGAGGTGAGGTCAGAGTGCAGCCGGGCCCGGAAGCGGTCCTTGCTCAGTGCGCGGCCGGCCCAGACGTTGAAGAAGTAGGCGTGGCGGCCGTTGGGCAGCGCGTTCCACCACCACACCCGGCCGAGGATCTTCAGAACGGGCCACTGCTTGGAGCCCGTGTCGTCCCTCGTCGAGGCGCTGCCGTAGGAGACCAGGGTTCCGCCGGGGGCGAGCAGCCGCCAGGAGTCGAGCACGCTTCGGCCCCCGAGGTGGTCGAAGACGGCGTCGACACCGCCGGGAGCGAGTTCGCGGACCCGGGCGGGCACGTCCTGCGACCGGTAGTCGACGGGGGTGACGCCGAGTTCCCGCAGTGAGTCGTGGTGACGCACGGACGCCGTGCCGATCACCTTGAGATCCGCCGCACGTGCGAGCTGCACGAGGACCGTGCCGACGCCGCCGTTGGCGCCGTGCACCAGGATCGTCCCGCCCTCACGGACGCGGGCCCTGCGGTGGAGCATCTGCCATGCGGTGACGCCGTTGACCACCAGGGTCTCCGCTTCGGCCGCGCCGATGCCGGCGGGCACCGCCACCACGTCGGCGGCGTCCAGGAGGACATGGCTGGCCCAGCCCCCGACCTTGACCAGTGCCGCCACCCGCTTGCCGAGGAGTGCGGGTGCGACGCCGGGGCCGGCCGCCGCGACCGTGCCGACCAGGTCGTAGCCGGGCACGAACGGGAACGGCGGCTGGTCGTAGTACCGGCCGCGGCGCATCTGCTGCTCGGCGAAGGAGACCCCCGTGGCCTCCATGCGGACCACCACCTGACCCGCGCCGGCCGTGGGCACGGCGCCGCGCCGGAACTGAAGGCCCTCCGGTTCGACCTTCCCCGGCAGAACGACCTCGAGCAGTCCCTTGTTCTCCATGACGACCTCCGTCGAGCGGTGAAGTTCTTGCTTGCGTTAGAAGCTATAACAAACATGACTGCCACTCGTGCGAGTGTCAAGGTGTTGCCCGCAAGTCTGTTACGCCCTATCTCGGCGGTGATAGCTTGAAACGGCCCTACGGAGAGGAGCCCGGGACGATGGCGGCAGGTGCGGCAAGCCCTCGCGAGCGGTATCGCAGCCAGGTGCGCGCGGAGATCAAGGAGCGGGCCTGGGAGCAGATCGCCACGGCCGGGGCGTCGGGGCTGTCCCTGAACGCGATCGCCAAGGAACTGGGCATGAGCGGCCCGGCGCTGTACCGGTACTTCGGCGGGCGGGACGAACTGATCACCGAACTGATCCGCGACGCCTACCGCAGCCTGGCGGACACGTTCCGTGCCGCAGCCGGATCGGGCGGTGGTCTGCCGGGGCTGGCCCGGGCGCTGCGCGGCTGGGCGCTGGAGGACCGCCAGCGGTACTTCCTCGTCTACGGCACGCCCGTCCCCGGCTACCACGCGCCCGACGACATCACCGTCATCGCCCGGGAGATCATGTCGGCGCTGCTCGAGGTGTGCGCGGCGGCCGGAACCGGGACCGCGGCCCCCGACGGCTTCGACGCGCATCTCGCGGACCACGGGCAGTGGGCGGGAGACCACGCGTACCCTCCCGCCGTCCTGCACAGGGCGCTGGTGTTCTGGAGCCGCCTGCACGGGGTCCTGTCGCTGGAGCTCGCCGGCCACTTCACCGGGATGGGCTTCGACCCCGAGCTGTTGTTCGCCGTCGAGGTCGAGGGGCTGACGGCCGGGCGCTGAGGGGCGTGCCCGGGCACCGGGTGCGGCTGCGGCTGCGGCGTACTTCCCCGGGAGTACGCGTGATCACCTCGCCCGGCCGACGTCGTACCCGGCCGGGGACGTCTAGCGTGAACCTCATGCAGGAGCAGCGCGCAGACGTTCCCCGGCGGTGGCCCGTACCGCCGTGGTGGAACGACGAGTCCGAGGGGTCCCGTCTTCCCTGGCGCTCCACCGTGCTGTTGACCCTTGTCGTGCTGTTCGGCACGCACTTCGCGGCTCTGAACCAGAAGGGCCAGCGGGTCGGCCTCGACCCTTTCGCCTATGTGCTTCTGCTGGCGGCCTGTGGAGCGCTGCTGTGGCGCAGGCGCCGTCCCGTGCCCGTGGCGTTCATGACGACGGCCGCCGCAGTGGTCTACCTGGGCGCCGGGTATCCGTACGGTCCCGTGTTCCTCACCGTCGCCGTCGGGTGCTTCAGCGCCCTCGTCGCCGGTCGCCGCAAGGCCGCGTGGACGGCAGTCGGGGTGTTCTGGGCCGGGCACGTGCTCGTGTCGCACTGGCTGTACCGGTGGTTGCCGCCGTCGAACGACTCGCCTCCTTCCTGGGGGCAGGAGTTGGTGATCGCCACCTGGGTGGTGGCGATCGTGGCCCTGGCCGAGCTGATGCGGGTCCGCCGCGAGCAATGGGCGCGCGAGCGGGCCGAACGCGCGCTGGCCGCCCGCCGGCGCGCCGACGAGGAGCGGCTGCGCATCGCCCGCGAACTCCATGACGTCCTCGCCCACAGCATTTCCGTGATCAACGTCCAGGCGGGTGTCGGTCTTGCGCTGCTCGACTCCGACCCCGAGCAGGCGCGCACGGCGCTCACCACGATCAAGGCCGCCAGCAAGGAGGCGCTCGGAGAGGTGCGCCAGGTGCTCGACACCCTCCGCACACCCGGTGACGCGCCGCGCACGCCGGCGCCCGGCCTCGACCGGCTGCCGGAACTCGTCGAACAGGCCGCGCACGCCGGTCTGGTGGTCACGGTCGAGGGCGCGGTGCCGCGACTGGCTCCGGGTACCGATCTCGCCGCGTTCCGTATCGTCCAGGAGGCCCTCACCAACGTCGTACGGCACTCGGGTTCCCGCCATGCGCGCGTGCACGTGGAGGGGGTGGCGGGCGTACTGCGCCTCCGTGTCGACGACGACGGTCCGCCGAGCGGTACCGACGAGGGCGGCAGCGGCAACGGCCTTGCCGGGATGAGGGAGCGGGCCACCGCCCTCGGCGGCACGATCGAGGCGGGTCCGCGTGACGACGGGGGCTTCCGGGTCCTCGCCCGGCTGCCGCTGGAAGCGGTGGCCCGGAAGTCCGTCGAGCACAAGGAGGACGTGTGATCCGGGTACTGCTCGCCGACGACCAGTCGCTCGTCAGGGCCGGTTTCAAGGCGCTGCTGGACGCGCAGCCGGACATCGAGGTGACCGGGGAGGCCGCCGACGGCGAGGAGGCGCTGCGCGGGGTGCGGGAGACGCGGCCGGACGTGGTGCTGATGGACATCCGCATGCCCGTGCTCGACGGGCTCGCGGCGGCCCGCCGCATCACCGGGGATCCGGACCTGGAAGGGGTGAAGGTGGTCATGCTCACCACCTTCGAACTCGACGAGTACGTCTTCGAGGCGATCCGCTCCGGTGCTTCCGGCTTCCTCGTCAAGGACACCGAGCCGGAAGAACTGCTGCGTGCGGTACGGGCGGTGGTCGAGGGTGACGCCCTGCTCTCCCCTGGTGTGACCCGGCGGCTCATCGCCGAGTTCGCGGCCCGCTCCAAGGAGCCGGCCGCCGCCGCTTCGCTCGCGCGGCTCACCGAGCGGGAGCGTGAGGTCATGGCGCTGGTGGGCATCGGCCTGTCCAACGAGGAGATCGCCCGCCGCCTGGTCGTCAGCCCGCTCACGGCGAAGACGCACGTCAGCCGGACCATGGTCAAGCTGGGGGCCCGAGACCGAGCCCAACTGGTGGTCCTCGCCTATGAGTCGGGGCTGGTGCGCCCGGGCTGGCTCGGCTGAGTCGTAGCGCCGGGGCGGAAGCGGATCAGCACGGCCACCACGCGCGCCGCGAAGACCAGACAGGCCATGGTCGTGCCGGCGAGAATGAGCGCACGTCGCGGACCGCCCGACAGGCCGAAGGTGAAAGCCGGTCCCACCACGGCCGCGCACACCAGCGCCGCCGCGAACGCGGCGCTGCACAGGGCGTACCCGATCTCGACGGTGATCGCGTCCCGATCGGCCTGAGTGCGCCCTGTCCGGCCTGCGAACGAACCGCCCCCGTGGTTCTCCATGGGCCGATTCAAACAGCCGTGCGCCCGGCGGGGGAAGACCCCGGCCGGGCGCACACCGGGAGGCGTCCCCCTAGTCGCGGACCGCCACGGTCTCCGCGTCCGCCTCCACCGGAAGGGACCTGGCGACCACGACGGACCGTCCGGTCCGGCGTGTGCGCAGTCCCGGGAGGGTGATCAGCAGCCCTGCCAGGGCGATGCCGGTGACCACGATCAGACCGGGCCGGTAACTGTCGAGGACGGCCTGCGGCGAGGCGTGCTCCGGGGTGTGGGCGGTCACCACCGCCGTCACCACGGCCAGGAAGAGCGCGCCGCCCACCTGGACGGAGGTGTTGAGCAGACCGGAGACCATCCCCTGTTCGTGGTCGTCGACCCCGTTCGTGGCCTGGATGTTGAGCGAAGGGAAGACGAGTGCGCAGGCCGCGCCGATCAGCAGCATGCTCGGCAGGATGGCCGCCGCGTATCCGGGATGGAGGCTGACGCGCAGGAACAGCGCGTAGCCGACGACCATGAGGGCGAAGCCCGCCGCGATGAGCCGCGGGGTGCCGAAGCGGTCCACGATCGCACCCACCTTGGTGGAGGAGACGGCGACCAGTGCGCCCGCGGGCAGGAAGGCGAGCGCCGTGTGTAGCGCGGACCAGCCGAGCAGCGACTGCATGTAGATCGTGACGAGGAACTGGAAGCCGACATAGGACCCGAAGAACGCCATGGCCCCGAGCTGGGCGCGGATCTGGCTGCCGGAGCGGAGCACGCCGAGCCGGATCAGCGGGCCGGCCGAACGCCGCTCGACGAGGACGAAGACGGTGAGCAGCACGGCGACGGCGAGGAAGGACGTCAGCGTGCGGGCCGACGCCCAGCCGGCCTGTGGCGCCTCCACCACGGTGAACACGAGCAGCAGCATCGACGCGGTGCCGACGACGGCGCCGGGGATGTCGTAGCCGTTGTGGTCCTTCTCGCGCTCGCTGCGCGGCAGCAGCTTCAGACCGGCGACCAGGGCGATCAGTGCGATCGGCGCGGGCAGCAGCATGGTCAGCCGCCAACTGGCCTCGGTGAGCAGCCCGGACAGCACGAGCCCCATCGAGAAGCCGGTGGCCGCGCAGGTGGTGTAGATCGACAGTGCGCGGTTGCGCAGCGGGCCCTCGGGGAACGTGGTGGTGATGATCGAGAGGCCGGCGGGCGCGGTGAAGGCGGCGCTGAGGCCCTTGACGAAGCGGCTGGCGATCAGCAGCGGACCGGAGTCCACAAGCCCGCCGAGCAGCGAGGCGACCGCGAAGACGCCGAGCGCGATCAGGAAGACCTGACGCCGGCCGAGCAGGTCCGCGGTCCGTCCGCCGAGCAGGAGGAGACCGCCGTATCCCAGGATGTAGCCGCTGACGACCCATTGCAGCGTCGATGTCGTCAGATGGAGATCGGAACCGATGGACGGCAGGGCGACGCCGACCATGGACACGTCCAGTGCGTCCAGGAACATGGCTGCGCAGAGCACCAGCAGGGTGCCCCACAACCGGGGAGTCCAGCGTCCCTCGGACGAAGAGGTGGTGAGCGGAGAGGTCATGGACCAGAGACTACATGCGCATGCATGCAATGCAAGTGCATTTAATTCAGATGCAACAATCTTGGATTCTTGCTACCGTGCGCGCATGGCGACCGTGGACAAGACCGAGCAGACGCTCGTGGACCGGTGGCGCGACATTCTGACCCTGCATGCGCGCACCCAGTGCGAACTGGATCGCACCCTGCACGCGCACGGTCTGTGTGCCAGTGACTTCGAAGTCCTCGACGTCCTGTCCGAGGCGGCGGGAGACGGTTCCTGCTCCTACCGCGTCCAGGAGATCTCCGAGCGGGTCCATCTGAGCCAGAGCGCGCTGTCGCGGCTGATCGCGCGTTTGGAGAAGGACGGTCTGCTCGAGCGGGCCCTGTGCCCCGAGGACCGGCGGGGCGTGCGCGTGGCACTCACCGCCAAGGGGCGAACGCTGCACGGCGAGGTGCTTCCGGTGCAGCGTGCGGTGCTGACGAGGATGCTCACGGACTGAGGGACTGGCAGCGCCGGGCGGGACGCCTCCGGCGGGTGCCGGCTCAACTCCAGGTGACCGCGGACTTCTCGCGCCACAGGGCCGCGATCGAGGCGTCGCCGGACACGGCCGGAAACGGCAGCCGGTTCCAGAGCGACAGGTACAACGCCTCGGCCGGCCCGGTCACTTCGCAATCCGCCCGGCCGGCGTCGGCCCGCTCGGTCACGGGCGGCTCGGTCGACAATCGCACGGTCCACACGGCGTCGTCGGCATCCGTGGCCCGCACGCGCAGGACACGCGGCTCCTCGCTGCGGACCCTGCTGCGACGGCGGGCGTGGAAGCCGCGCAGCAACTCGTCGATACCGTCGAGGGCGAGAGCGGGGGCGACGGCGGTGGGTGTGCCGCCGCGCGCCGCCTCCGCGTCGATCCGGTGCACCGTCGTCTCGTGCGCCTGCCGCCGGGCCCAGAACGTGAGTGGCGAGGGCGCCGGCAGGAAGTGCCAGCACCGCACATCGGGCGCGGCGCAGGAGAGGGTGTCCACGAGCCTGCGGTGGCCGTCCCGGAACCAGGCCGCCAGTGCGGAACCGTCGAGATCGGGCAGGCCGCCGTCCGGGTGGGGTGAGGTGTGCCCCTCGGTGACGAAGGACGCGGCCCAGCGGTGCACCATGCCCGTGTGCTGCAGCAGATCCCGCACCTGCCAGCCCGGACAGGTCGGCACCTCGGCGTCGACGCCGGCCTGCTCCGCCGCCGCGGCCAGCAACCCGCCCTCACGGTCCAGGATCTGTACGAACTCGGCAGTCTCCATGGGGTGAGTGTGCCGGACGCGGTGCGCCGAGGGGAGAGTGGCGCCGGTGGGCCCGTGTCACGCGTCCATCGACCGCCCGGGGGCGTCCGCGCACAACCGGACGGGAAGCCGCAGCAGATGGAAGCCGTCACCCGGCCAGTGCCCGAACTCGAGCTCCCCGCGGTCCACCGCGAGTGCGGTCTCCGGCCGCCGGACGAGCACCCGGTCGAGGACGACGGAGGTGACGAGACGCCCGAGGGCCGCGCCCAGGCAGTAGTGGGGGCCGTGACCGAAGGCCAGATGGCCGTCGCCCCGGCCGGACTCCCGTGCGATGTCGAGACGTTCCGGTCCTTCGCCGTACTCCCGCGGATCGTGGTCGGCGGCGAGCAGGGCGACGGTCACCGTCTCGCCCTTCTTCACCGGGGTTCCGGCGAACTCGAAGTCCTCGGTGGCGTACATGGATGCGCCGATGCGTACGAGGCTGACGTGGCGCAGGAGTTCGGGCACCGCGCGGTCCAGCAGGCCTGGCTCACGGCGGAGCCGGGCCAGTTGGTCCGGGTGGTCGAAGAGGGCGAGGACCGCATGGGCAAGGAAGAGGGCGGGTGGGGTGATGCCGGTGCTGATGAGCAGGAAGACCACCGAGATCAGTTCGTCCTCGGTGAGCGCGTCACCGCCGTCGCGGCCCCCCTCGATCAGCGCGGAGATCAGGTCGTCGGTGGGTTCGGCCCGGCGCCGGGCGATCAGTTCCCTGACGTAGTCGACGATGCCGACCAGCCCGTCCACCGTCCGGCTGCCGTCGCCGTACGCGAAGTCGTGGATCCAGGCGCACACGCGGTCCCGGGCGGTGTCGTCGATGCCGACGAGCTCGCAGACGACGACGGTGGTCAGCGGGTAGGCGAACTCGCCCAGCAGGTCCGCCTCGTCCTTGGGCGCGAGGGCGGACAGCAGGTCCTCGGCCACCCGTTCCACGAACGGGCGCAGCGCCGCGATCCGGCGGGCGGTGAACGCCCGGGTGAGCGGGACGCGCAGCCGGGCGTGCTCCTCGCCGTCGAACAGGGCCAGATGCCCGGAGACGTACTTGGCGTAATCGGCGGGGAAGCCGGCGAAGGCCGCCTCCAGCAGTTCCGCCTGCGGGTCGGCGCCGCCGGCGCCGCCGGGGATCTTGGATCGGTCCCGGATCAGCCGGGGCTCGGTCAGTGCGGCCTTGACGTCGGTATGGCGTGTGACGAGCCGGACCGGGGTCTGCAGACCCGGGAGCACCACCTGGGGAAGCCGCTCCTGGGCGCGGAACTCCGCGTATGCGCCGACGGGATCCTCGACGAGTTCGGGAGTCAGGTGGACCGGGCGGGTTCCGGCGGCCGGGGTGGTGGCGTGGTGTGAAGTCATGCCGCACAGCGTGCCGGTGGCCGCCTTCAGCCCGGTTTCACCACGGTTTCACGGACGGCGGTCGCGTGGCGCGTCACATAGCCGATCGTGGAGGCGACGGCGGCCAGCACCGCGACACTGGTGAGCGCTGCGGGCAGGGAGTACCAGTCGGCCATGAACCCGATCGCGGGCGGGCCGAGGAGCATGCCGCCGTAGCCGAGCGTCGAGGCCACCGCTACCCCCGTCGGACCGGCGAGCCTGCCGGCGCGCTCGACGGCGACGGGGAAGAGGTTGGCGAGGCCCAGTCCCGTCACCGCGAAACCGAGGAGCGTCGCCCAAACGGACGGGGCGAGTGAGCCGAGCAGCATGCCCGCGGCGGCCGTGGCGCCGCCCGCGACCACGGTGCGGACCGGGCCGAGCCGTTCCAGCAGCGATGTGCCGCCGAGCCGGCCGACGGTCATGGCGAGGGCGAAGGACGAATAGCCGGCCGCGGCCACACCCGGGTGCGCGTCGAGGTCCTGCTCCAGGTGCAAGGCGCCCCAGTCCGCGAGTGCGCCCTCGCCGTACGCGGTGCACAGGGCGATCAGTCCGAAGACCGTCACCAGACCACGGGTCCTGGTGTCGAGACGGCGCGCGGGGTGTGCCGCGTTCCGCACGCGGTCGGGTGGCACCAAGGGCTCGTGGCGCAGGAGTGTGGGCCCGGCGGCCGCCGTCACGAGCAGGCCGATCACGGTGAGCCCCAGGAGGTGCCGGGTGGGGGACAGGGATCCCGCGACCAGTCCGCCGAGACCGGCGCCCACCATGCCACCCAGACTGAACGCCGCGTGGAAGCTCGGCATGACCGGCCGCCGGAGCGCTGCGACCAGGTCGACGGCGGCGCTGTTGAACGCGACGTTGATCGCCCCGTACGCCGCCCCGAAGACCAGCAGTACCAGCCCCAGGGCGAGCGCCGAGTGCGTGAGCGGGGGCAGGGCCACGCTCAGCGACAGCAGGACCGCGCAGACCACGGTCACCGGGTGGCTGCCGTAGCGCCGGCAGAGCCGCCCGATGAGCGTCATCGTCACGACCGCGCCGGCGGAGACCCCGAGCAGGGCGAGACCGAGCGTGCCGGCCGAGGCACCCGTCTGCTGCTTGATGGCGGGGATGCGGACCACCCAGCCGGCGAAGATGAAGCCGTCCAGCGCGAAGAACACGGTGACGGCGATCCGGAGCCGGGTCAGGTCGTTGCCCGGCACGACGCTGTGCGATCGGGTTTTGTTTATTAGCGGCACAAAATCAGCCTAGAGGGCTCCACCGGGCCGGGGCAAGGGAGCCGCCGATGGCGCACGGCCGGTCAGCCGAGCGCCCGGTCCAGGTTGAACGCCGCGCTGATCAGCGCGAAGTGGGTGAACGCCTGCGGGAAGTTGCCCTCCTGCTCACCGGTGTGACTGATCTCCTCGGCGTACAGCCCGAGGTGGTTCGCGTAGGTGAGCATCTTCTCGAAGGCGAGCCGCGCCTCGTCCAGGCGGCCGGCCCGGACCAGGGCCTCCACGTACCAGAACGAGCAGATGGAGAATGTTCCCTCGTCGCCCCGCAGACCGTCCGGGCTCGCCTGCGGGTCGTAGCGGTAGACCAGGGAGTCGGACACCAGGTCCTGGGTGAGTGCGTCGAGGGTGGACAGCCACTTGGGGTCGGTGGGCGCGATGAACTTTGCCAGCGGCATCATCAGCACGGCGGCGTCGAGCACGTCGCCGTCCTCGTGCTGGACGAAGGCCTGCCGCGTCTCGGACCAGCCCCGTTGCATGATCCGCCGGTAGATCGTGTCCCGGCACTGACGCCAGCGGGGCAGATCGGCGGGCAGCCCCCGGCGGTTGGCGAGCCGGATGGCACGTTCGATGGCCACCCAGCACATCAGCCGGGAGTAGAGGAAGTTCTTGCGGCCGCCCCTTGTCTCCCAGACACCCTCGTCGGGCTGGTCCCAGTGCTTGCAGACCCAGTCCACCAGGTCGCAGACGTTGTCCCACTGGTCGCTGGAGATGGGCTGCGCCCACTTGTCGTAGAGATAGATGGAGTCGATGAGGGCGCCGTAGATGTCGAGCTGGAGCTGGTCGGCGGCGGCGTTGCCGATCCGCACCGGCGCGGAGCCCTGGTGGCCCTCCAGATGGTCGAGTTCGTACTCGGGCAGGTCGGTGCGCCCGTCGATGCCGTACATGATCTGCAAGGGGCCCGACGGCCCGCCGTCGCCCGGGATGATGTGCCGGGTCACGAACCGCATGAACGCCTCGGCCTCGCCCGTGAAACCCAGGCGCAACAGGGCGTAGACGCAGAAGGCCGCATCGCGCACCCAGACGTACCGGTAGTCCCAGTTGCGCTCGCCGCCGAGCTGCTCGGGCAGGCTCGTCGTGGGCGCGGCCACGATCGCGCCGGTCGGAGCGTAGGTGAGCAGCTTCAGCGTGAGGGCGGAGCGGTGCACCATCTCCCGCCACCGGCCGCGGTAGCGCGAGGCGGCCAGCCAGTGCCGCCAGTACGCCACCGTGGTGGCGAACTGCCTCTCCGCCTCCGCGCGTGCGCACATGCGCGGAGGGAGGGAATCGTCGACCTGGTCCAGCGAGAAGACCGCCGACTCGCCCTCGCTGAGTTTGAAGTCGGCCCAGACGTCGGAGTCGTCGCCTTCGAGCGGCATCGTGGCGGTCAGGGCCAGGGACAGATCGGCGGATTCGAAGACGGCCACGTCACCGAGGAGGCGGAGGGTGTGCGGCTGGGCGCCGTAACCGAACCGCGGGGCGATCCGCGCCCGGAACGGGAGGGAGCCGCGCACACACAGCACCCGCCGGATCAGCCGGTGCCGGTCGGCCTCGACGCACCCCGTGCCGACGGGCATGAAGTCCTGCACCTCGCCGACGCCGTCCTCGGTGAAGAACCTGGTGATGAGGACGTTGGTGTCGGGGAAGTAGAACTGCTTGGTCCGGGCCGGCACGGTGGCCGTCAGCTCGAAGGAGCCGCCCCGCTCCGCGTCCAGGATCGACGCGAAGACGCTCGGGCGGTCGAAGGCCGGGCAGCAGTACCAGTCGATGGTGCCGTTCGTCCCCACCAGGGCGACCGTGCGCAGATCGCCGATGAGGCCGTGGTCGGCGATCGGCAGATACCGCGAGTCTCCGGGTGCGAACCGGTCGCACGGTGTCTCGGCCATCGAAGCCTCCCTGAACACCAGGTACCGCCCCACCGCAGGTATCAGCTTAGGCGCCCTGGTCAGCGGGGGCACGGGGAGCGGAACCGCGGAGCCTCACGGGCAGGGGCCGGTTCGTCCGCGGTGGGCTGGTGGCCGTGTCTCAGGCCGTGATCACCCGTACGCCCGCCTCCTCGAACGGCCGTACCGCATCGCTCCCCGCCGCGGCGTCCGTGACCAGAGTGTCCACCGACTCCACCCCGCAGATACGGGCGAACGCGCGCCGGCCCAGCTTGCTGGAGTCCGCCGCCACGACGACGCGCTCGGCGCGCTCGCAGAGCAGCTGGTTGATCGCCGCCTCCGCCTCGTCGTTGGCCGCCGCGCCGTGGACGGCGTCGAAGGCCACCACGCCCAGCACGGTGACGTCGAGGGTGATCCGGCCGAGCACGGCGTCCGCGAGCGGACCGACGAGCTCGTACGACTGCGCGCGCGCCACACCGCCCGTCACCACGATCTTGAACTGAGGGCGTACGGCCAGCTCGTTGGCGATGTTGAGCGCGTTGGTGACGACGGTCAGCGCGGGTGAGCCCGACGCCAGGTCTCCGCGCACCGCCAGGGCCCGTGCCACCTCCGTCGTGGTCGTACCGCCGGTGAGGCCCACGGCCTCCCCGGGTGCGATCAGCCCGGCCACCGCCTCGGCGACGCGCTGCTTCTCGGAGGCGTGCCGGGCCGTCTTGTAGCGCAACGGCAGCTCGTAGGAGACGCCGTGCGGCACCGCTCCGCCCCGGGTGCGCACCAGCATCTGCTGCTCCGCGAGCAGGTCGAAGTCCCGGCGGATGGTCGCGGCGGACACCTCGAGGTCGGCCGCCGCCTCCTCGACATCCAGCCGGCCCCGCTCGACGAGCAGTTCGAGCAGTGCCTTCCAGCGGGCGTCGCGCGACATCCGCACTCTCCGTTTCCCAGACGTCCCGACGAACCCGGCGCACCCCGATGTCGGCCTGATGCTTGATTATGCTCGAAAGTAGCCGATAACTTGCAAGAAAACGCACGGCGGGAGGGGATCGCCATGACGCATGTCGTAGAGGAGCTGGCCGGTCAGCCCGAGTGCTGGGCCCGCGCCGCCGCAGGTGCGGACATGTACAAGGACGCGCTTCCGGCCGAGGGGGAGCGGGTCGCGATCGTGGGATGCGGGACCTCCTTCTTCATGGCGCAGTCCGCCGCCGTGCTGCGCGAGACGTCCGGGCAGGGGGAGACCGACGCGTTCGCGGCCTCCGAGTTCCCCCACGGCCGCCCGTACGACCGGGTCGTCGCCCTCACCCGGTCCGGCACCACCACCGAGGTACTCGACCTCCTCGACCGGCTCCGCGGAAGGGCCCGGACGACCGCGATCACAGCCGACCCGCGCACACCGGTGACGGACCTTGTCGGCGACGTGATCGTCCTCGACTACGCCGACGAGCGCTCCGTCGTCCAGACCCGGTTCGCCACCACCGCCCTCACCCTGATCCGCGCCCACCTCGGCAGGCACACCGACGCCGTGGTCGCCGACGCCCGCACGGCGCTCGGCAGACCACTGCCCGAAGGGCTCGTCGACTGCGCCCAGTTCACCTTCCTCGGCCGCGGCTGGACCGTCGGGCTGGCGAACGAGGCCGGGCTGAAGATGCGCGAGGCGGCGCTGGCCTGGACGGAGGCCTATCCGGCGATGGAGTACCGCCACGGCCCCATCAGCGTCACCACCCGCGGCACGGCCACCTGGATGCTCGGCGAGCCGCCCGAGGGGCTCGCCCGGCAGGTCGCGCAGACCGGGGCGCGGTGGGTGGCCGGCGGACTCGACCCGCTCGCCGAACTCGTCGGTGTCCAGCGGCTGGCCGTCGCCGTCGCCGCCGCCCGGGGGCTCGACCCCGACCGGCCACGGCACCTGACCCGCTCGGTGATCCTCCCTCCCGCCACCCACTGAGAGGAGAGGAGTCGTGCCCCTTGCCACCACCGGTGAGCTGATCACCGACGCGGCCGCGGAGCACCGGGCCGTCGCCGCGTTCAACGTGATCACGCTCGAGCACGTCGAGGCCGTGATAGCGGGCGCGGAGGCGGTCCACGCGCCGGTCGTGCTCCAGGTCAGCGAGAACGCCGTCAGGTTCCGCCACGGACGTCTGCTCCCGATCGCCCGCGCGGCCGGCGCCGCCGCCGAACGCGCTGCCGTGCCCGTCGCCCTGCATCTCGACCACGTCCACGACGACGACCTGCTGCGGCAGGCACCCGGTGCCGGGTTCAGCTCCGTGATGTACGACGCGGCCCGGCTGCCGTACGAGGAGAACCTCGCCGCCACACGCGCCGCCACCGACTGGGCCCATGCCCAAGGGCTTTGGGTCGAGGCGGAGTTGGGTGAGGTCGGCGGCAAGAACGGCGAGCCGCCGCCCGACCCGCACGCACCCGGCGCCCGGACCGACCCCGGTCAGGCGGCCGCCTTCGTGGCCGACGCCGGGGTCGACGCGCTTGCCGTCGCCGTCGGCAGCAGCCATGCGATGACCACGCGCACCGCCGCGCTCGACCACGCCCTGCTCAAGCGGCTCAGTGCCGTGGTCGGTGTGCCGCTCGTACTGCACGGCTCCTCCGGACTTCCGGACGGCGAACTGACCGCGGCCGTCACCGGCGGCATCACGAAGGTCAACATCGGCACGGCCCTGAACGTCGCCATGACCGGTGCGATCCGGGAGTTCCTCGTGGCACACCCCGAGGCAGTCGACTCGCGCGCGTATCTCGCCGTGGGCCGGGAGGCCATGGTCCGCAGCGTGGCCCGCCTCGTCACCGTCCTCCTGGGCGGCACACCCGAGGAGGCACCCCGGTAGACGCCGCGGTGGGGCATGCCGCTCCGGCTACTCCCGGACGGCCTTCAGGACGACGAACTTGGCGTTGCTCGCGACCAGTTCGCTGTTGCCGAAGATGCGGCGCAGCGTCACGTGGTAACCCAGGTGACGGTTGCCGACCACCCACAGCTCGCCACCGGGCCGCAGGGCACGCCGCGCGCCCGAGAACATCCGCCGGGCGACGGCGTCCGTGGTGGCCTGGTGGGAGTGGAACGGCGGGTTGCTGAGCACGAGGTCGACGCTCGCGTCCGGCAGCCCGGACATTCCGTCGCCCACCAGGAACTCCGCCTTCCCACCCGCGTTGTCACGGTAGGTGGCCTCCGCCGAGGCCACCGCCTGGTAGGACTCGTCGACGAACACCACCTCCGCCTCGGGTTCGGCCAGGGCGGCGGCCAGCCCGACCACGCCGTTGCCGCAGCCCAGGTCCACGATCCGGCGGGCACCCCCGCCCTGCGGCAGATGACCGAGGAAGAACCGGGTACCGATGTCGAGGTGGTCGGCGCAGAAGACGCCCGCGTGGTTGGTGACGGTCCGTCCGGACAACGCACCGGTGTCGTCGGGGAGTTCGTAGCGGTAGGGCCAGGGGCTGGCGGCTCGTACGAGTGCCGGGTCGGGGGTGCAGAAGACGAGCCGGGACTTCTGCTCGGCGAGCGAGGTGCGGGTCGGGCCGAGAACACGCTCGAACAGCTTCAGCGTCGAGGTGTGGATCTCCTTCACCATCCCCGTGCCGATGACGACCGTCCCCTCGTGCACGGCGGGTGCCAGCCGGTGCAACTGGTCCTCCAGCAGGGCAAGGCTCTTCGGCACCCGTACGAGGAGCACGTCGATGCGGTCCGGCGGAACGTCCCGGGTGGTCAGGAGCCTTGCCGTGTCCACCTCGACGCCGTTGCGCGCGAGATTCGCCCGGGTCGCCTCGCGGGCCAGGAAGGAGTCGGTGATCAGGGTCGGCCGGTGCGCCGCGAGGGCCGTGGTGAGTGCGCCCCACCGGTCGCCGACGACCACGACCGTGCCGTCCAGTCGGGTGCCGTCCGCCGCGAGGTGCCGCAGCAGATATGCGTCGGACGCGTCCCAGGCGCGCAGCCGGTCGCGGGGATCCTCGGGGAAGCGGGCCAGCGTGCAGGTGCCCCAGGGCGTGGTCATACGGTCGTTCATCGTGCGTCCAGGCTAGCCGAGCGGCAGGTCCGGCCCTGTTCCCGGCAGTGGCAGGCGGTCCTGCGGGCCGCGCGCTGCGTGATGATGAGTCCATGGACGCCGAGCTCTTCCCGCGCAGCCGCACCGAAGTCGTCACCGGCGCGGTCCATGTGCCGGACTGGCTGGACGAGGGCCGTCAGCTGCGGCTTCTGGAGGCCTGCCGCGAGTGGGCCCGGCCGCCCGCCGGACTGCGGACCGTGCACACCCCAGGGGGCGGCACGATGACCTCACGGCAGGTCTGCCTCGGCCTGCACTGGTATCCCTACGGATACGCCCGCACGGTCGTCGACGGCGACGGCGCCCCCGTGAAACCGCTGCCCGAGTGGCTGGCCGCACTCGGCAGCGAGGCGGCCGGGACGGCCCTCGGCGCGGCCGCCGTACCCCGCGAGCCGTACGACATCGCCCTCATCAACTTCTATGACGCGGACGCCCATATGGGCATGCACCGCGACATCGACGAGAAGTCCGGCGCCCCCGTCGTGTCACTGAGCCTCGGCGACTCCTGCGTCTTCCGCTTCGGCAACACCGAGACGCGCGCACGCCCCTACACGCACGTGGAACTGCGCAGCGGGGACCTGTTCGTCTTCGGTGGCCCGGCGCGATTCGCCTACCACGGGGTGCCGCGGGTGCGTCCGGGGACCGCGCCGTCCGGACTGCGACTGACGGGGCGGCTCAACATCACCCTGCGGGTCAGCGGGCTCCGGTCGGATCCGGAGCGGATCATGGGAGACTCGCCCTCATGACTGGCAAGGCGGCCCCCCGGACGACAGGGGAAGGGAACACCCGGACGCGGCTCGACCGGGGGCGCGGGGCGCTCGGTCCGGCGCTGGAGCTGGTGCACACCGGGCGTGCGCCGACCCGTGCCGTGCTCACCGCCGAACTGGGCGTCACCCGGGCGACCGCGGGAGCGGTGGCCGCCGAGCTGGAGGCGCTCGGCCTGATCCGGGTCGACGCGCATCCGGGTGCCGCGGCCGGCGCGCAAGGCCGTCCCTCGCACCGGCTGGAGGTCGCCGAGGACGGCCCCGTCGCACTTGCCGCCCAGGTGCACGCGGACGGCTTCCGGGCCGCGCTTGTCGGGCTCGGCGGCCGTATCGTCGCGACCGCGCCCGGCTGCGAGACGGTCGACGCCGACCCGGCGAAGGTGCTCGGTTCGGTGGTGGAGGCGGGCAACGAGCTGCTGCGCCGGACCGGACGGCGCTGCGTGGGTGCGGGACTGGCCGTGCCGTCGGCGGTCGCCGAACCCGAGGGCCTCGCGCTCAATCCGCTCCATCTCGCATGGCCTCCGGGTGCCCCCGTGCGGGAGATCTTCGCCGAGTGCGTGCGCGCCGCGGGCATCGCCGGGCCCGCCTTCGCCGCCAACGACGTCAACCTCGCCGCGCTCGCCGAGCACCGTCACGGGGCCGGTCGCGGTTCCCGTGACCTGTTGTGCGTGGCCACGGGGCACCGGGGCGTGGGCGGTGCGCTGGTACTCGACGGGCGGCTGCACACCGGCAGTTCGGGACTCGCGCTCGAGGTGGGACATCTGACCGTCAACCCCGAGGGACGCCCCTGCCACTGCGGCAGCCGCGGCTGCCTCGACGTAGAGGCGGACCCGCTGGCCTTCCTCGAGGAGGCGGGCCACGACGCCGGGCCCGAGGTGTCGCAGCTGGAGCAGGCCAACGAGCTCATCCGCACCCGGTACCCGGACGACCCGGCCGTCCGTTCCGCCGTGGAGGCGCTGATCGACCGGCTGGGTCTCGGCCTGTCCGGCCTGGTCAACATCCTCAATCCGGACCGCATCATCCTCGGCGGACTGCACCGCACCCTGGTGGACACCGACCCCGAGCGGCTGCGGGCGGTCGTCGCCGACCGCAGTCTGTGGGGCCGCAGCGGAGGCGTCCCCATCCTCCCCTGCACGCTGGACCACAACAGCCTGGTGGGCGCGGCGGAACTGGCCTGGCAGCCGGTGCTCGACGATCCGCTGGCGGCGCTCGCCTGAACCGGCATACCCACGATCGCGCCATCCCGTCGACCCGAGGTCGGCTGGTTCGTCACCGCACCGACGGAGGCGGCGATCCGCGCGGGTCCATCGTGGACGGGCGCCTCGCGAGACGAAGGAGGGTGCCCATCGCATTGCTCCGTCCTGGAATTCGAGGATCGGTGCGGTATTTCAGAATTCCGCCACTGCCTCCCGCAGGTACATCTCCAGCCGCCTGATCGATGCGGTCACGCCTCTCGTATCGAGCCGGCAGGTGTAGAGACGACGGACGAGTGTGGGTTGCCGCATGGGCAGAGCCACGACGCCCGGCGGGGCGTCCGACAGCAACAGCCGCGGCAGCAGCGCGACGCCGAGACCCGCCGCGACGAGATTGAGCGCGGTGCGGAAGTCCATGCCGTCGAAGTCCAGACGATGTCCGCTTCCCCGGTCGCCTTCGAGGGGTGACGCTGCCAGGTCGCGGGCGTCGACCGCGGTGTTGATCCATGCGTCCGACGGCAGGTCGGCCGGGGTGACACCGTCAGTTCCGGCCAGGGGATGACCGACGGGAAGGACGACCATGATCGGATCGTCCATGAGGTGCTCTTGTGTGAGCCCGGTGGGCACCGGCCCGGGAGCGTGTTCGTAGTCGAAGGTGACGGCCAGGTCGATCTCTCCCCGGAACAGCAGCGCATGCGTTTCGCGCTGCTCGAGTTCCCGGAGTGTGATGTGAACTGCCGGATGGGTCGCACGCAGGCGTGCGAGCGCGGGAGGGACGATGGAGGCCGCCGCCGAGATGAACGCGCCGAGCCGCACCTCGCCGCCGGTTCCGTCCGCGAGCGCCGCGAGCTCGGTGGCGGCGCGACTCATCGACACGCTGATCGCGGACTCGGTGTCGAGAAGGACCTGCCCGGCCTCGGTCGCCCGGACGGGCCGCCGGACCACGACTCGAGCACCGACCCGTCGTTCCAGTTCCGCGACCTGCTGCGAGACCGCGGACTGGGTGTAGCCCAGCTCCTCTGCGGCAGCGGCGAACGAGCCGTGCCGCACGACAGCCGCAAGGGTCACCAGATGCCGCGGATCGAACAACCAGGACATGAAGTTAAGGATAGCTTATCGACCCAGAAGGGATCATTGCTTGTGCTAATCCGGAGGGGTGGCCGACGCTGGGCGCATGGACTTCACGCAATTCGACACCGCGATCAACAAACTCCCCCGATGCCGGGTCGGGTTCTACCCCACTCCGTTGCACGCCTTGCCCAACCTGTCGGCGGCGTACGGGATCAACCTCTTCATGAAGCGCGAGGATCTGGCCGGACCCAGTGCGATCAGCGGGAGCAAGATGCGCCTGGCCGAGTTCATCCTGGGGCGGGCCCTGGAGAACGGAGTGACACACCTCATCACCCAGGGCGAATACCTGACCAACTCGGGTCTGCAGTTCGCCGCCGCCTGTCTGAACGCAGGAATCACGCCGATCCTGGTGCTGACGCGGAACGTGTCCCGGCATGGTGAGCTCGGCGAGTTCCGCGGCAACTATCTGCTCAACAAGACGATGGGTGTCGAAACCCACGTCATCAACGTCGGCGGCAACGTCTGGCACTCTCCGGACGAGGCCGCGCGGATCACCGACGCCATCGCCATGCGCAAGGCCGAACTCGAAGCGCAGGGGCACGAGGTCCTCGTCGTCGGGACCGGTGGCGCGCACCCCGACGGCTACATCGCGCACGCCCTGACGTTCCGGGAGATGCTTGAACAGTCCGATGCCGCAGGGGTCGAGCTCGACTACGTCTACCACACGATCGGCACCGGGACCGCGCTGCCGGGGATGCTGGCAGCCAAGCTGAGTCTGGGACACCCGGTGAAGTTCCGGTCGATCTCCATCCAGAGGTTCAACGACGGAGACCGGATGAACCCCGGCGTGATCGTCGACCGGACCAAGGCGGTGCTGGCCACCTTGGGCGCGCCCGTACCCGACGATGCGACGATCCGCGCCGAGATCGACATCGACCAGCGCTTCATCGGCGAGGACTACGCCGTCGCGTCCGCCGAAAGCACAGCGGCCATCCGCGAGCTGGCCCGAGCAGAAGGCGTCTTCGTCGGCCCCGTCTACACCGGCAAAGGACTCGCGGGTTTGCTCGACCACGCCCGCAGTGGGCGGATCCCCGTCGACAGCAACGTCGCGTTCCTGCACACCGGGGACACCGGCAACCTGTTCGAAATTCCCCAAGTCGTCGGCCACATCGCCGACTGATCCCGCAGCCCATCAGCCACGATCACCCCTGACCAGCAACGAGAACCCGACTGAGCCGAACCGGATCGTGCAGCGGTCCTGAAGCGGATCCTTGGGTAGCAGCGGACGCCCGCACATGTACTCCCGCGGGGGTACACACAGTGCCGCTGGCCGTACGACGACCCGGACCCCCGTCCGGCGCCAGTCTCGAGACATCCCGCAGCAACACACCGAGGAGATGACCCGAGATGCAGACCCTGGCCCACTGGGACGGCGGCCCCGGCCCCTGGATCCTGTTCTTCCCGCTGATCTGGGCGGCCGTCGTGATCGGCGTCGTGACGGTCCTGCGCCGCACCGCCTGGCGCGGGCGCGGCGCACCCTGGCGCGCCGTGGACGGCCGTCCGGCGGGCGACTCGCCGATCGCGGTGCTCGGCCGGCGCTTCGCCTCCGGAGAGATCGACGAGGACGAGTACTGGCGCCGCCTCTCCGTCCTCGACGACCAGTTCGGCCGCACGGGCAAGGGCGGTGCCGCATGAGTTCCGGCCCGACCCCCACCACTGTCCCGGACGAGATCCCCGCGGAGCGCAGCGCCTCGCGGGGATCGCATCGGACCGCTCCCACGGCCACCGCGGCACGGACGGCCGCGCAGGTCGTCGACGCCGTCAAGGTGTACGGGAGCGGCGACACCGCGGTCCGGGCCCTGGACGGGGTGAGCGTCGCCTTCGCGGCGGGCCGCTTCACCGCCATCATGGGGCCCTCGGGATCCGGCAAGTCGACGCTGATGCACTGCGCCGCCGGACTCGACACCCTCACCTCCGGCTCCGCCCTCATCGGTGACACCGATCTGAGCAGCCTGGACGACCGCCGGCTGACCCTCCTGCGCCGTGACCGGATAGGCTTCGTCTTCCAGGCCTTCAACCTGGTGCCGACGCTCACCGTCGCGGAGAACATCACACTCCCCCTGGACCTGGCCGGCGGCAGGGGCGACCCGGAGTGGATCGACGCCCTCGTCGATGTCGTCGGACTGCGCGACCGGTTGCACCACCGCCCGGCCGAACTCTCCGGTGGCCAGCAGCAACGCGTCGCCGTGGCACGGGCGTTCGCCGGGCGGCCCGATGTGGTCTTCGCCGACGAACCCACCGGCAACCTGGACTCCCGCTCCGGCGAGGAGGTGCTCGGGCTGCTCGGCCGCGCCGTGCGCGAGACCGAGCGCACGGTCGTCATGGTCACCCATGACCCCGTCGCCGCCGCCCACGCCGACGAGGTCGTCTTCCTCGCCGACGGACGCCTGGTGGACCGTATGGAGGCGCCGACGCCCGAGAAGGTCCTCGACCGCTTGAAGGCGTTCGAGGTGAGGTCGTGAACGCCTCCCTGCGCCTGAGCGTGTCCTCGCTGCGCGCGCACAAGAGGCGCTTCGCCGGTACCTTCCTCGCGGTGTTCCTCGGCGTGGCCTTCCTGGCGGGCACGCTCGTCATGGGCGACACACTGCGGGCGAGCTTCAGCAGCATGTTCGGCGACGCGACCGCCGGCACCGACGCCGTCGTGCGCAGCGCCGACACCATCACCACGCCCGGCGAGAGCCAGGGCGTCCGGCAGCCCGTGGACACCTCGCTCGTCCCCGCGATCGAAAAGGTCCCCGGCGTCGCCGCCGCGGTGCCCCGGATCGAGGGCCGCGGCCAGCTCGTGGGAGCCGACGGCAAGCCCGTCGGCGGTCAGGGCCCGCCCACCCTCGCGGGCAACTGGATCACCGACGCCCGGCTCAACCCGTACCGGATCGCGGAGGGCAGGGCCCCGGCGAGGAGCGGTGAGGTCGTCGTCAACCGGGGCGCCGCCGAAAAGGGCGGTCTGAGGATCGGGGACACGACGACCCTGCGCACACCCGACCCCGTCGAGGTGACCGTGGTCGGGCTCGCGACCTTCGGCGGCCAGGACGGCATGGCGCAGGTGACCTTCACCGGCATGACCCGTGCCGACGCCGAGAAGTACCTCACCGCCGAGCCCGGTCAGGCGGCGAGCATCCAGGTGCGAGCCGGTCCCGGGGTGAGCCAGGCACGGCTCGTCTCCGAGCTGACCTCCGTGCTGCCCAAAGGGGTCGAGGCCATCACCGGCCAGGAGTCGGCGCGGGAGAACACGGAGATGATCTCCAGCCAGTTCCTCACCCTGTTCACCACCTTCCTCCTGGTGTTCTCCGGGGTCGCGCTGCTCGTGGCGACCTTCTCGATCCACAACACGTTCGCGATCGTCGTCGCCCAGCGCACGCGGGACAACGCCCTGTTGCGCGCGCTCGGCGCCTCGCGCCGACAGGTGGCCGTCGCCACGCTCGTCGAGGCCGGTGCCGTGGCCGTCGTGGCGTCGGCCGCCGGGCTGCTGGGCGGCCTCGGTATCGCGGCCGGGCTCCAGGCCCTCTTCCCGGCCATCGGATTCCCCTTCCCCGAGGGCGGTCTGGTGATCGGGGCCCTGTCCCTGCTGCTGCCGCTCGCGGTCGGCATCCTGGTCTGCCTCGGCTCCGCACTGCTGCCCGCGGTACGGGCCGGACGCACCGCACCGCTGGCCGCGCTGCGGGAGAGCGCTGTCGACCGGTCCGCGGGCAGCCGTACGCGCACGGTCGTCGGTGGCGCATGCGCGGCGGCGGCCCTCGCGAGCACCCTCGTCGGAGTACTGGTGAGCCCCTCCCTGTGGTCGGCCGGTCTCGGTGCCGTCCTCGCCCTCGTCGCGTTCGTGGTGCTCGGCCCGGCCGCGTCGCGGGTCGCGGTGCGGGCGCTCGGTTTCCCGGTCGACCGGCTGCGCGGTGTCACCGGCGGCCTCGCCCGCCGCAACGCCCTGCGCAGTCCCAAGCGGACGGCGGCGACCGCGAGCGCCCTGATGATCGGTGTCGCCGTGGTGTCGCTGTTCACCGTGTTCGGCGCGTCCCTGAAGGCGACGATGGACCGGACCGTGTCCCGCTCGTTCGCCGGTGACGTCGCCGTCAGCAACCCCTCGTTCGGCGCGGGCGGCAGCGGGCTGAGCCCGAAACTGGCCCCCGCGATCGCACGGCAGCCGGCCGTCGCGGACGCCGTCGGCCTGGGCCGCGGCGTGGCGAAGGTGGACGGCAGCGGCCGGGCCCTGACCGTGACCGATCCCGGCGCACTGGGACGGGTCTTCGACCTCGGCACCGTACGCGGCTCCCTGGACCACCTCGGCGGCGACGGCATCGCGATCACCGAGGAGGAGGCCGGCCGGCAGCATCTGGCGGTCGGCGGCACGGCTCGGCTCACCTTCACCGACGGGACCACGCAGTCCTTCACGGTCCGTGCGGTCTACGGCCGGTCGGAACTCGCGGGCGACTACGTCATCACCCGTGCCGCCTGGGCCCCGCACCGTACCCAGGACTCCGACACGCTCGTCGCCGTCGCCTTCAGGCCCGGGGTGGACCCGGCCGAGGGGAAGGCGGCGGTGGAGCGGGTGGCGGAGCGGTTCGGCAACCCGTCGGTGCAGACCCGGGACGAGTACGCGCAGTCGTCGGCGGGCGGCATCGACATGATGCTGAGCCTCGTCTACGCGCTCCTGGCCCTGGCGGTGCTCATCGCCCTGCTCGGTATCGCCAACACCCTGACGCTGGCGATCCACGAGCGCACCCGCGAGCTCGGGCTGCTCAGGGCCGTGGGGCAGACACGGTCCCAACTGCGGGCGATGGTCCGTTGGGAGTCGGTCCTCGTGGCCGCCTTCGGTACGACCGGCGGGCTGGTCCTCGGTGCCTTCCTCGGCTGGGTCCTGGTGGAGGCCTCCGGCGGCGCGTCCGACACCGCGTTCGCTTTCGCGCTGCCTCCCGTGCGGCTCGCGGTGGTGGCGCTGGTGGGTCTCGCGGCCGGTGCGCTCGCGGGCCTGCGCCCGGCCCGGCGAGCCGCCCGACTGGACGTCCTGCGCGCCATCGCCGCGGAGTGATCCGCGCGAGCCCGCGCCCGGGCCGCACCTGGGGGCGGGCTCACCGCCCGGTCAGCCGGCAACGGCGGACCGGGCGGGAGAAACGTGTTCCGTCCTGCGCTCGTCGACCGCGAGCGAGCGGGCCGACGTCTCGAGCGCGGCCTCGTACGGCGTGAGGGCGCGCACCGGACGGGACGGTGCCGAGGACGAGGCGGGCAGCGTGAACCAGACGACTTTGCCCGAGTCGCCGTCCGGGCGCGCACCCCAGCTGTCGGACACCGCCGCGACCATCGCGAGTCCGCGCCCGCTGGTGGCGGAGACGTCCGCGTGGCACAACTGCGGCAGTCGCGGATCGTGGTCGTGCACCGAGACGGTGAGCCGGTCGAGCAGCAGTTCCATCTCCACGGTGCAGGTCTTGTCGGGCTGGGCGTGCAGGTGGACGTTGGTCAACAGTTCCGTCACACCGAGCGCCGCCCGGTCTATCAAGGGATCGAGGTGCCAGTAGCGCAACTGCGCCGATACGATTCTGCGGACTTGTCCGATCCGCGACGGCAGGGCTTGGAGCTCCACCGTGCAGTGCCTGCTTGGCTGGCTGATCACGGCTGCGACTCCCCGAATTGAGGTCCGGAAGAAGACGGAGATCGGATCCAGCAGGAGGGCTGGGCGTACCTGCCGCCTGCTGTGCGGCTGAGTACTCCGGCCGCTTAGTGCGAACGGCTTCGTACGGGGGCCGCCCGCTGACGTGACCGGCGGGCTGGTTCTTCAGCGTTATCGCCGGTAAACCCAGAGTGAGGTGAGACCAGCGTGACGCAAGGGGTGAAGTCCTGCAACTCGCGCCGCGCTCAGCCGCGGGCGGCCCTGCGGACCGCCTCGATGAACCGGCGCGCAGACGGCCCCGGCCGGCCCGGAGCGGCGTCCTGCTCGCCGAGGATCAGTGAGTAGCGGGTGCCGTTGAGATCCGCCGACGCCCGGTCCTGCGGTGCGTACCAGGGCTTCGACGCACGCACCGCCTGCACCGGCGCGCTGTCGATCTCGCTGCCGTAGCTGGTCAGCAGCCGCAGCCTGCCGTCGCTGATCCGGACCTCTCCGGCCCGCGTGAGCGACCGCAGTCCCTTTCCGATCCGCACACCTGTGGCCGTGAAGTCCGGCTCCGCCATGCTGCCCTGCCCCCTTGTGCGCTCGGCTGTGTCCGGTCCGGATCGCCCATGGGCCGCGATCCGGGGTGGTCCTGTCGAGTCCGCTCATGGTCCCGCGTGCTGCCCGTACGGGCGCTGCGCGCACGGTCCGGCCGCACCGGCCGGCCTCCCACGCCGTGCAGTCTGCCCGCACCCGGCGCCTTCCACCAGTGTGCACGGCAGGGTCGCAGCGGGTATCCGGCGCACTCGCGCGGATGCGCCCCCACCGTTTTCCGCCGACTTCCCCAGCGGTGCCTTTGAGCAGCTCAAAGGCGTGTTTATGCAGGTGGGAAGCGCTGCCGAAGGTGTCTATGATCGAGGCGTCCGACCGTGTGAACCGGGCGTCGGACACCCCGGTAAGGAGTCCCGTGGTGAGCACCCCGCAGATCACCCGCCCCGGCGGGACGTACGACGTCGACCGCAGCGACGCGGAGTACCGCTCCTGGCTCAAAGAGGCCGTCCGCAAGGTCCAGGCGGATGCCAACCGCTCGGCCGACACGCATCTGCTGCGCTTCCCGCTGCCGGAGCAGTGGGGCATCGATCTCTATCTGAAGGACGAGTCGACCCACCCCACCGGCAGCCTCAAGCACCGCCTCGCCCGGTCCCTGTTCCTGTACGGGCTGTGCAACGGCTGGATCAGGCCCGGCCGTCCGGTGATCGAGGCGTCCAGCGGTTCGACCGCGGTCTCCGAGGCGTACTTCGCCAAGCTCATCGGTGTGCCCTTCATCGCGGTCATGCCGCGCACAACGAGCCCCGAGAAGTGCCGTCTCATCGAATTCCACGGCGGGCGCTGCCACTTCGTGGACGACTCGCGCAAGATGTACGAGGCCTCGGCCGCCCTGGCGGCGGAGACCGGCGGCCACTACATGGACCAGTTCACCTACGCGGAACGGGCGACGGACTGGCGGGGCAACAACAACATCGCCGAGTCCATCTTCCGTCAGCTGGAACTTGAGCGGTTCCCGGAGCCCGCGTGGATCGTCGCCACCGCCGGTACCGGAGGAACCTCGGCGACCCTCGCCCGGTATGTGCACTACATGCAGTACGACACCCGCATCTGTGTGGCCGACCCGGAGAACTCCTGCTTCTTCGACGGGTGGACGACGGGAGACCCGGACGTCACCTGTGACCGGGGCTCGCGGATCGAGGGCATCGGCCGGCCGCGGATGGAGCCGAGTTTCGTACCGGGCGCCATCGACCGGATGATGAAGGTGCCGGACGCGGCGACGGTCGCGGCCGTGCGGGCCCTGGAAGCGGCCATCGGCCGCAGGGCGGGCGGCTCCACCGGCACGGGCCTGTGGAGCGCGCTGAAGATCGTCGCCGAGATGGTGGCCGAAGCCCGCACGGGCAGTGTGGTCACCTTGCTGTGCGACCCGGGCGACCGCTATCTGGACAAGTACTACTCGGACGCATGGCTCGCCGAGCAGGGGCTCGACATCGCCCCGTACACCGCGGCGATCGGGTCACTCCTGGAGACCGGGGTGTGGCCGGACTGACTCCGGCCCGGCGCCCTGCGCCGCCAGCCTTCGGTCCAGTGCCTGCACGGCGCCGCGGAAGGCGCGTCCCAGGCCCCCGCGCCCACACTTCAGAGCGAATCGGAAGACCGCCGACCCGTCAGCCGCGAAGGTCCACTGCACCCGGGTGCCCGTACCGGCAGGGGTGAGCCGCCACTCCTCGAGCAGCGCGCGCATCCCGGGCACACCCGTCTCGTCGACGCGGTACGCGTAGACCTCGTTCGGCTCGGCCGCTACCACGGACTCCAGGTAGCGGGTGCCGCCCGCCAGATGCACCTCGCGACGGGTGCCGTCGTCGAGGGGGCGGGCGTAGGTCACGCCGGGGAACCACTCGCTCCAGCCCGGGACATCGTGGGCGAGAGCCCGGAAGACCGCCGCCGGGGATGCCGTGATCTCCCGGACGAAGACCAGCCGGACGGGAGCGGTCTTCGTGAAGTCGAGTCCCACCGGGCGCAACAGACGTGCCATGGACGGAACCTCCTCGCGGGAACACCGGCGTCCCCGAACGGAAGCGGTGGTGCGGGTCGGCGCCCACCATAACTGGCGGCCTGTCAGATGTCAGTATCCTCTTCGGCATCCCCCGCCACCACCAGCCGCCTGAGGTGCTCCGAGATCTCCTCCCGCGCCTCGGCGGGCAGCCCCGCGTCCGTGACGAGGGTGTCGACCTGCTCCAGCGCGGCGAACGAACTCAGGCCCACCGTGCCCCACTTGGTGTGGTCGGCGACGACCACCACACGCCGCGCGGACTGCACGAGCCGCCGGTTGGTCTCGGCCTCCGCCAGATTCGGCGTCGAAAGGCCCGCCTCCACCGATATCCCGTGCACACCGAGGAACAGCACATCGAAGTGGAGGGACGCGATGGCCTGGTCGGCGACGGGGCCGACGAGCGAGTCGGACGGGGTTCGCACCCCGCCGGTCAGCACGACCGTGGCGCCGCCCTGGCGCTGGCCGGAGGTGCGCTGTGCGGAGTGGAAGACGTCCGCGACGCGCACCGAGTTGGTGACGACGGTCAACTCCGGTACATCGAGGAGGTGGTGGGCCAGCGCGTAAGTCGTCGTCCCGCCGGACAGCGCGATCGCGGTACCCGGCGCGACCAGTTCCGCGGCGGTCCGGGCGATGTCCTCCTTGGCCGTCAGTTCCAGGCCGGACTTGGCCTCGAACCCCGGCTCGTGCGTGCTCGCCTCCACCACCGGGACCGCGCCGCCGTGGACCTTCTCCAGTACGCCCTGACGGGCGAGTGCGTCCAGATCGCGGCGGACCGTCATGTCGGAGACGCCCAGCTTCCGGGTGAGCTCGTTCACCCGGACACCGCCGCGTCGTCGTACCTCGTCGAGGATCAAGGCGCGGCGCTGCTCCGCGAGGAGGTTCTGATTCTCGCTCACGTCCGCATTGCTCCCTTTCGCCTGATCCATCACGGCATGGCATCCATACCGGCTCCGACAAGGCCATTCTCCCGCCGCCAAAGCCGAGGCCGCCCCATCCTCGCACGGCTTGCCCTGGATGGAGCCACCCCCCCGTGCCCCGTGAATCACCTTCCGCAGTTCGTCACGTCACCCGTATCGGGGAGATTCCGTGAGAACGGGTGTGCACACCTGGGGCACCGGAGATCATCTGCCTGCGCATGACACACGGTACGCAACGCGGGGGAAGTGCTGAGCAGTGGAGCGTGCACGGGAACACGGCGACACCGGGCAGCGGCCGCCGGAGAGCGGGACCGACCTGGAACTTCTGGTCCACGGTGTCGGTGGCACCACACCCGAGGAGATGCTGGGCGATCCGCGCACGGTGCGTGTCTCCGGTGACGAGACGGCCGCCGTCCACCGCCGCGAGGCCGACGCCGGCGCCGACGCCGAGCGGAACCCGCGGGACCGCGGAGGTCCGGTGCCCGAGGCGTACGTGTGGTGCAACCTCACCTCCGGGAACGCCGCCCGTGCCCTGTGGCTGTTGCTGCTGCCCTTCATGGTGGTCAATCTCGCGCACTGGATGCGCCCCACGACGACCGGACGGCCGCGGACCGTCCGCCTGTACGGACTGATCGTCCGTCTCCTCGGGCTCACCCTGACCGTGCTGCTGGTCGCCGCCGCCTGCGAGGTCGCCCTCGACCTCGGTGCCTGGCAGTGCGCCGGTACGCGCGCGTGCGCCGAGCGCCACTCCTGGCTCGGCTTCCTCTCACCCGCGGTCTCCGACCAGGGCTGGTGGAGCGAGCCGGGACGGCGGCTGGCCCTGGCGTCGCTGGTGCCCACGGCGCTGACCGGGCTGCTCTGGTACCTGTCGCACCGCACCTGGAGCGCGTACGAGTCCCAGCAGCCGATCTCCCGCCCGGCCGAGCCCGACGAGGAGCCGCACCGCACCGCACTCGACAGCCCCGGGTTCTGGTACGGACGGCGCCTGGTCGCCCGGTTGCGCGCCGCCCACACCGCCGCGGGTTTTCTCACGGTCGCCGCCGCGCCGGCCACCGCCGCCGCCCGGTACGACAGCCGGCACGGCTCCGTCGAACTCGAAGTCCTCGGCCGGCTCCTGTGCGCAACTCTCCTCGTCGGCGGCCTCGTTGTGGTGGGGGTGGTGTGCCGACGGGGCCGCACCGAGAACCGGCTGGACAGGACTCTCGACCGGGCACTGGTACGCCGACTGCCCGCGGGTGCGCTGGTGCTGCTCGCCGTGACCGCGGTGTACGCCGGCTGGTCGCGCCCGGGCTGGCGGTCCGCGGACCGGTTGCCGGGTGACACCACGTTCGGCGCGCTCGCCCTGGCGCAGGGGGTGCTCGTCGTCGCGCTGGGCGTCGTCGCCCATGTCCTCCACCGCACCCACCCCGACACACGCACCGCGATGCGCGGACTGGCCGGACCCGCGGTCGCGATGCTGGCCTGCGCGCTCGGCGGGGTGATGTCCGGCGGCGTGGCCCAGCGCGTCGCCGACTGGCTGGACGGGACCCGGCACATCATGGCCGGTCCACCCGTCCTGCTCACCTGGCAGGCGTCCACGATCCCGCCCCTGCTGCTCGTTCTGCTCGTCGTCGTGGGCCGGCTGGCCCGGCGCACCGCGGTGCTGCGCCGCGCCGGGACCGCCGCGGTGGAACTCGCCCACCAGGGCGAGCCCGAGGACGAGGCCCGCACCCGCCGTATCGCGGGCACCCGGGCCATGGCCGCCCTCACCGACCGGGCGCCGCTCGTCGTCGCCGTCATGTCCGCCTCGACCCTGCTCCTGGGCGCGCTGGCCCTGGTGGGGGCGTTCGCCGGGCATGACACCCCGGAAGGGGCCGCCCGGGGCAGCCACGCCTTCGTGCGCGGAGCCGCCGAGACCGCTCAGGCGCTCGGCTCCTGGCTGATCGGCATCGGCTTCCTCCTCTTCGTGACCTGGGGACGCCGTGCCTACAAGGACGCCTCGGCACGGCGCACCATCGGCATCCTGTGGGACGTCGGCACCTTCTGGCCGCGTGCCGCGCACCCCTTCGCCCCGCCCTGTTACGCCGAGCGCGCCGTGCCCGACCTCTCCTGGCGCATGGCCACCTGGACCGAGGCCACCGGCGGACGGCTCGTGCTCTCCGGTCACTCCCAGGGCAGTGTGCTCGCGGCGGCCGCGGCCTGGCAGCTCGAACCCTCGGTGCGCCGCAGGGTGGCCCTCCTGACCTACGGCTCGCCGCTCGAGCGGCTGTACGGGCGCTGGTTCCCGGCCTATTTCGGGCCCGCCGCGCTCAGTTCCCTGCACCGCGAGGTGGCCTGCTGGCGCAACCTCTACCGCCTCACGGACCCGATCGGCGGACCGATCCGGCTGCCCGGTGACTGCGGCCCGCAGGTGGACCGCGCACCCCTCAGGGATCCGCTCGCCTACGGCCGCACCGCCGAGCACCCGCTGCCCGCGCCGATCCTCGGGCACGGCGACTACCAGGCGGACCCGGCGTTCGCCGAGGAGCGCGAGCGGCTGCTGAGCCGGCTGCGGCCGGGGCTGCCGGGACCCCGTCCCGCGGGGCCGGGCACGGAGGCGGGGAGCGCCGGTCAGGGGAGCTCCGGCAAGTCCTCCGGGTAGAGCAGGGTCAGCTCGTCCGTGCTCGGCTCCGCCAACTGGGCGACCCGGCCCGCGTGCCGCTCCACCATCGCCTCGAAGGTCTGGCGTGCGGTGCGCCCGTTGCCGAACGCCGGTCCCTTCGGAATCGCCGTGAAGTACTTCAGGAGCGCTTCGCCCGTGCCGGGGCCGAGCCGGTACTCGTGCTCCTCGGACTGCTGCTCCACGATCCTCAACAGCTCGTCGGGGCCGTAGTCGCCGAACCTGATGGTCCGTGAGAAGCGTGAGGCCACACCGGGGTTGACCGAAAGGAAGCGCTCCATCTCGGCCGTGTAGCCCGCGACGATGACCACGACCGCGTCACGGTGGTCCTCCATCAGCTTCACGAGCGTGTCGATGGCCTCACGGCCGAAGTCGCGCCCGGAGTCCTCCGGGGACAGGGCGTACGCCTCGTCGATGAACAGCACCCCGCCGCGTGCCCGTTCGAAGGCTTCCTGGGTGCGGATGGCGGTGGAGCCGATGTGCTCGCCCACCAGGTCGACCCGGGACACCTCCACGAGGTGGCCCTTCTCCAGGACGCCGAGCGAGGCCAGGATCTCGCCGTACAGACGGGCGACCGTCGTCTTGCCGGTGCCGGGGGAACCCGTGAACACCAAGTGCCGCCGTACGGACGCCGCCTTGAGGCCCGCCTGCTGCCGGCGGCGTCCGACCTCGATCATGTCGGTCAGGGCCCGCACCTCGCGCTTGACGCTCTCCAGACCGACCAGCGCGTCGAGTTCCCCGAGCACGGCCGCCGAGGTGCGGGCGGGCTTCTCGGGATCGGGGACCGCCGTGAGGAGATGGTCCTGCTCCGTGGTGCGCTGACCGGGGATGGCGCCCAGCAGACCGGAGGACATGGCCGTCGTCTGTACGGCGGTCTCCTGGGGCGGTTCGGGCAGCCGGAGCCCGGCGCTCTCGTCGCTGGTGCAGTCCTCCACCACCGGGCCGTCGCCGGAGGTGCCCGGGCCGCCGTCCGCGAACTCGTAACCTCCGCGCGCGCACCGCTCGGTCCGGCACTTCCTCAAGGTGGCCCGGCAGCCGTCTATCACATGGAAGCCGTAGCCACCGCTGCCCGTGACCCGGCAGTTCAGGAAGCTGCCCCGGCCGTCCGCCGAGACGTAGAAGCCGGCCTCCGCCGGTGAGGTCACCGTGCACCGGTCGATGGTGGGATCGGCGCCCTTGGTGACGATCACGCCGGTCTGGGTGCCGTCGATGGTGCAGCCGGACAGTGTGCCGCCGCTGCCGTGGTCCCGGAACCAGGCGCCCGTCGCGGCATCCCGGATCCGGCAGTCGTCGAGCTGTGCGGTGGCGCCGTCGCTCACCGACACTGCCGTGTTGCGCACCTGCGTCAGATCGCTGTCCACGACGTCCGCGCGCGAGCCGCGGTCGAGGACGAACAGGGCGTCCGGTACGTCGTGCACCCGGCAGGACTCGAGCACCGCGGTGGCGCCGTCGCTGACCCACACCGCCGGATAGTCGCCCGTGCTGTCGAAGATCTCGCACTGGTTGGCGTCCACCCGGGTGCCCGGATCCCACACCGAGAGGCCGTTGCGGCCGAACTGACGCACCGATGTGCGGGTCAGCGTGAGCACCGAACGGGAGCGCAGGTCGACCGCGTTCTCGGGGATGTCGTGGATGCGGCAGTCGGCCAGCGTGAGCACGGCGTCGGTGTCGAGCGTGACACCGTCGGCGGTCGTGCGGTGCACATCGCAGTCCGTCAGATGTGCCGTGGCCCGGGCGGTCACCTGCACACCGGAGCCCCGGATCTCGTACACCTCGCAACCGACCGCCTCCAGCGAGGAGTTCTCACCCGTCACCGACAGACCGGCGCCCGAGGCGTGGTGCACGCGGCAGTGTTCGAGACGCGGGCGGGCACCGCCGCGGACCGCGACACCCGACTGGGCCGCGGCCACGACCTCGCACTCCTCGAACACGCCGCCGCCACCGTCCACGACGGCGATGCCGACGCCCGCCGGATTGTCGACGGTGCACCGCCGGACGGTGGGGCGGGCGCCGCCGCGGACCTCGATGCCGGCCGCCGAGCGCGTGGTGATCCGTACGTCCACCAGCTCCGGGGCGCCCTCCTCGACGAGCAGCGCGGGCGCGGCCGCGTCCTGCCCCTCGATGTGGAGGTCCTGCACCACGGCGGAGGCCCGCACGGTGAGCGGCACCCCGTCCACCGGGGCGATGCGCACGGAACCGGGGGAGCCCTCGGGGCCGCGCAGCGTCACCACCCGATGGAGGACGAGGTTCTCCCGATAGGTGCCGGGTGCGACGGTGAGGACGTCTCCGTCGCCCGCGGCCTCCAGGGCGGCGGCGAGCGACGCGTACTCACCTGTGCGGCGCCGCCACCGCGATGTGCCGGTGTGCGTCACCTGGACCGTGCCCTGTGCCATGGCGCTGCTGTGCCCCCACCTCGTACTCACGCGGGTTCTCGCGAAGATGCCGGACAGCGGACCAGCCGACCGGTCCACCGTAGCGTGCGCGGACGTACCCGGTTGACCGGAGGCCGAAGGCGGTCAACTGCCCGTTCCGGTGCGGCCCCAGTCCGGGCCCGCCCTGTCCCACGCCTGGTCCCATCGTGTGTAACGGCGGCGGACCATGCGCCAGACGATCAGCCGGCGGCCGCCTTCTATGAGCGCTCCGGTCAGTCCGGCCGCGCCGGCGCCCGCGAGCACGGCGTGTGTCGTCGCGGTGGCCCGGTCCAGCGGGCGGGTCACGAGGCCGCCGTGGGCGTCGGTCCAGATGCTGAAGTGGTCGCCCGGGTGCGGGGACTCGAGCTCGGCGAGGACCGCCGCGTGGCGTCTGGTGCCGTCCGGCGCGGTCCAGTCGGCGAGTACCCGGCTGTGCGCGTTCCCCGTCGTCGAGGACTCCGGATCCGGGTCCAGCACCACGCGGTTGAGCTTCTTGACGACGGTCGCCACCACCAGGTGGCGGCTGTGCTGCTGGTCCCGCACGGCATTCTGCAGGGACCCCTGGGCGACCGAACCGATCACGACCCCGGCCAGGGGCGCCGCGGCAAGGACCAGGAGCAGGGCGGCCAGCGCCGTCCAGGCCTCGGCCAGATCGGTTCCACGGCACAGAGGATTGCCCCGCCAGCGCCACAGACCGCTGATTGCTCGCACCGTCCCGCACCCCCTTACGCGTCCGTGATAACCCCGGAACCCGGACGTCCGCCGCCGAGCCGGAAAAGAGAGAGCCACATCACCTCTCCCGGGCCGACGCGCCTTTCATGAATTTCTCACGTCGGCTCAACGACCGTGCCGGGTTCCGCGGTTCCCCCGACCGACACCCGATCGAGGTGTTCCCGGGGAGAGATATGAAGGGGTCGTTTCCGTAACGGGTGTGCGGGACTCGACGCGGTAGGGCGAGCGGCGACATCGGGGAAGCGGCGGCGGGCCGCCCCCGGCGCCGGGGGCGACGGTCCGAACCCGCCCCGGCGGTTCTCAGTCGAGGATGGTGACGGGGTCGCCGAGGCGGATGACGCCCGGCGACTGCGGCACCAGGTTCTGCCCGAAGGCCAGCTTGCCGCCGACCCGGCGGTGGCGGGCGAGGGTGCGCAGCGGTTCCTTGCCCCGCTCGGCGGTGGTCTGGTCCGTTGTGGTCACGACGCAGCGCCCGCACACCTTGGCGACCCGGAAGACGACCTCTCCGACGGCGATCCGCGTCCAGTCGTCCTCGGCCCAGGGCCGCGTTCCGGCCACGACGACGTTCGGCCGGAAACGGTTCATGGGCAGCGGGCCCTCCGCGGCGTGGTCGCCCTGTGCGATCAGGGAGTTCAGGGCGTCCAGGGACGAGACCGTCGTGAGCAGCAGCGGGTAGCCGTCGGCCATGCTGACGGTCTCACCGGGGCGCCCGAAGGGCGGGTCGTGGATGGGCCGGCGGACGGCCGGATCGTCCAGGTGGACGAGGCGCACGCCCACGCCGACGTACGTGCTGAACCAGTCGTCCGCGGCGCGGCCGGCGGCGACCGTCTCGATCTTGTCTCCCGCCCACTTGGCCGTCGTCGTACCGCCGGACGGGTCGGGGACGGTCACGGTCAGCGGGTCCAGGCCGGGTGCGGACACACGGATCGCGCCGCCGGGCAGCAGCTCGGCGGCGGCCAACGCCAGGTGCGGGTGCTCGCGTTGTGTGACGACCCGGCCGGACTCGTCGATCAGTGCCCAGCGCCGGTCCCCGGCCAGCCCCCAAGGCTCCACCACGGCCTCGTGGGGTGCCTGGCCCCGCAGTGCCTTGACCGGGTGGACATGAAGGGAGTGCAGCACTGGATTCGGCATGAGGCCATCGTCCCATCGAGGGCCGACGGCCTCATCCCGTGAAATGGATCAGTATCCGCGGTACTGCCCGTTGTTGTACGGGTCCTGGTACGGCGCCGGGGCCGGTCGGGGTGCGGCGGGACGGGGTGCGGCGGGGCGCATCGCCTCGTAGCCCGTGCCCATGGGGCGCGGCGGCTGCATCTGCTGCTGGGCAGGGTAGCCACGGGGGCCGGCCGCCTGCTGCGGGATGTACGCGGTGGGGGCCTGCTGCAGGGGCGCGGGATGCGGGGCCGCCTGCGGGTAGCCGTAGGCGGGGACCTGGGGGGAGGGGGCGGCCGGCAGCGCGGGAAGCGCCGACGGCAGCGCGGGCAGATTGCTGCCCGGGATGTCGTACGCGGAGGGGACCCGGATCGGGGCGATCTGCGGGGTTCCCCGCTCGGCGACGAGCCTGTCGTAGATCGGAGTGTCCGGGAAGGGCGACGCGGAGTAGTAGCCGCCGCCATAGGTGGAGCGGGGGGAGGTCATGGCACATAAGTTAAGCCCACGATGTGCTGGTTGGGGAGACCGATAAGAGGGTTGTTTTCCGTGTCCGGGGTGACGCGGGATCCCCAATGCGAGCGAACTTGGCAAAAAAGGGCAATGAGCGGGGTTGAGATCGTGTAAAGGCCGAGTTCCCGGTGGGTTACCGGGGGTTGGCCGGTGGTCCCGCGGTCGGGGTCATGGGAGTTCGGGCTCCGGGGGAATAGGTTGACCGCGACGGTTGCAACGGACCGCTCCGGGCCTCGGTCCCGGTGCGGCACCACGTGATGGGGGCGGACATGTCAATGTCGAAAGGATCCAACCTTCAAGTGCCGACGGCGGCACTGCGCGTCGAACTGGGCTGGCGCCCAGGACCCGGCGTGCCCGACGTGGACGCCTCGGCACTGCTGCTGAACTCCGGGAAGGTCCGGACGGACGGGGACTTCGTCTTCTACAACCAGCCCGCGCACTCCTCGGGTGCGGTGCGCCACGAAGGCAAGCGGAACGCCGGCGGCCAGGTGACGGACACGCTCGTGGTCGATCTCGCGCGCGTGGAGCCCGCGATCGAGACCGTGGTGCTCGCCGCCTCCTCCGACGGGGGCACGTTCGGGCAGGTGCCCGGGCTGGCCATCCGTGTGCTGGACGCCCAGCAGGGCACGGAGATCGCACGCTTCGACCCTGCGGCGGGCGCCGAGACCGCCTTCGTGCTGGGGGAGTTCTACCGTCGCCAGGGCGCCTGGAAGTTCCGTGCCGTCGGGCAGGGCTACAGCAGTGGGCTCGAAGGGCTGGCGACGGACTACGGCATCACGGTGGACGAGCCGCAGCGCGCGGCACCGCCTTCTCCGCCCGCCCCGCGTATCGACCGGCCGGCCGCGCCGGTCACGGTGCCCCCGCCGCCGATGCCGCCCGTGGCGGTGCCTCCGCCTCCGGTGACGGCGGTGCCGCCCACCTCCCCGTACGGGCCGCCGCCACCCGCTCCGACGGGGCCCTACGGTGCGCCCGCGCCCGTGCCGGCCGTCCCTGCTCCGGTGCCCCCGGCCCCGGTCCGCCTCACCAAGGTCACGCTCACCAAGCAGGCCCCCTCGGTCTCGCTGAGCAAACAGGGCGGAACGTCCGGTTTCATGCGCGTGAACCTCAACTGGCAGGTGCACAAACAGTTTTCCGGCTGGGGCAGCAAGCGCGGGCGGGCCGTGGCCCGGCACTCGGACCTCGATCTTGACCTGTGCGCCCTGTTCGAACTGTCCGACGGCAGCAAGGGGGTCGTCCAGGCGCTCGGCAACGCCTTCGGCTCGCTGCACCATCCGCCGTACATCCACCTCGACGGCGACGACCGCACCGGAGCGGTGGAGACCGGTGAGAACCTCACCGTCAACCTCGACCGCACGCAGAGCTTCAGGCGGATTCTCATCTTCGTGACCATCTACGAAGGCGCCCGCTCCTTCGCCGACCTGCACGCCACGGTCACGCTCCAGCCGCAGCACGGCGCACCGGTCGAGTTCTCCCTCGACGAGTGCACGGTGCCCTCGACCGTGTGCGCCCTCGCCCTCATCACCAACTCCGGCGGCGATCTGATCGTCCAGCGCGAGGCCCGCTACCTCGTTCCGGAGCGCGGGGTCAGCCCGCAGCGCACGATCGACCGCGCCTACGGGTGGGGCATGAACTGGACCCCCGGCAGAAAATGACGCGGCCGGTCGCCCCCGCGACCGGCCCGTTCACCGCTCCTCGAACGCCGCGTCCGGGCGTGCGTAGGTGCGGCCCTTCCAGGCCGCACCTCGCCCCCGGTAGTGCTGCACCGCCGAGTCGACCGTCATGAACAGATACAGCAACGCCGTGACCGGAAGCGACAGCGCGAGCAGCGGCGGCTGGCGGTAGTAGCGCAGCATCGGGAGGTACGTCGCCGTCATCACCAGTTTCGCCAGCCCGCCGATCACCACCGCCGCAAGGTTTCCGGTGACGATCCCGGTGATCAGGGCGGCCGACGGAACCAGATAGACGAGGGCCAGTCCGAGCACCGTGCCGGCCAGGAGCAGCGGATTGTGGCGCAGTTGGGCGTAGGCGCTGCGGGAGACCATCCGCCACAGGTCGTGCAGTCGCGGATACGGCCGCACGCTCTCGACGCGGTCGGCGAGCCCCAGCCAGATGCGGCCGCCGCCGTTCTTGACCGCTCGCGCGAGCGCCACGTCGTCGATGACCGCCTGCCGGATGGCATCGGGGATACGCGCACGCCCGGCCGTCTCGGTGCGCAGCAGCACGCAACCGCCTGCCGCGGCAGCCGTTCGGCCCCCGGGCACCGCGATCCGGCGGAAGGGGTACAGCTGGGCGAAGAAGTACACGAACGCGGGGACGACGAGCCGCTCCCACACGCTCTCCACCCGGAGCCGGGCCATCTGTGAGACGAGGTCGAAGCCGCCGGTGCGCGCCGACGCCACCAGTTCCCGCAGGCTGTCGGGGGCATGGGCGATATCGGCATCCGTGAGCAGCAGATACTCGGGTTCACGCACACGTGCGAGGGCGATCCCGTGGCGCACGGCCCACAGTTTGCCGGTCCAGCCGGCCGGCGGTTCGCCGGGCGAGTCGACGGTCAGCGGCAGCCCGCCGTGCCGCTCGGCGAGGTCGCGGGCCAGCTCCCCGGTGCCGTCCGAACTGCCGTCGTCGATCAGGAAGACCTCGGCTCGTCCGGGATAGTCCTGCGCGAGCAGCGACGGCAGGCTCCGCTCCAGTACCGCTGCCTCGTCGCGTGCGGGCACGACGATGCAGACGGACGGCCAGTCGCCGGGGTCCCGGCGGGCCGGCAGTCGCACGTCCGTACGCCAGAAGAAGCCCTGGCACAGCAGCAACCACAACCAGGCCGCGAGTGACAGCGCGGCAGTCCACACGATGGCGCTCACGCGCGCAGTCTGCCCCACCACGAGGGCCGACCGTGGCACATCGTCTATCGTGGCCGGGTGAAGATCGCGCTCATGGACTCCGGACTCGGCCTCCTTCCGGCCGCCGCAGCGGTACGCAGACTCCGGCCCGACGCGGATCTCGTCCTCTCCTGGGACCCCGACGGGATGCCCTGGGGCCCGCGCACCCCCGAGGACATCACCGCCCGCGCCCTGGCCGTCGCCGAGGCGGCCGCCGCACACCGTCCCGATGTGCTGATCGTCGCCTGCAACACCGCCTCCGTGCACTCCCTGCCCGCGCTGCGTGCCCGCTTCGAGCCCGATCTCCCCGTCATCGGCACGGTGCCGGCGATCAAGCCGGCCGCGGCGGGCGGCGGACCCGTCGCGATCTGGGCCACGCCCGCCACCACGGGGAGTGCCTACCAGCGCGGACTCATCCGGGACTTCGCGGACGGGGTGACCGTGGCCGAGGTGCCGTGCCCCGGGCTCGCCGACGCCGTGCACCATGCCGACCGCCCGGCCGTCGACGCCGCCGTCGCCGCGGCCGCCGCACTGACCCCCGAGGACGTCACCACCGTCGTCCTCGGCTGCACCAATTACGAACTGGTGGCCGAACCCATCCGTACGGCCCTCCAGAGGCCGGGCCACGCCCCGCTGATCCTGCACGGGACCGCCGGAGCGGTGGCCGCGCAGGCGCTGCGCCGCCTCGGGGAGACCGCGGCGCCGGACGCCCCCGCCGTGGGCGGGCTCACGGTGCTGCTGAGCGGTCGTGAGGGCGTGCTGCCCGCCGAGGCGCTGACGTATCCCGAAGGCAGGCTTCTCCAGGCGGTCAGCCCCGCACGCTGAGGGGCGCACTGCTCCCCTTTACAGAACCGGCGCCGGACTCTGTGACTCTGCGCAACCTGGTGCCCGCGTTCCGGAAGCTGGGTATTCTCGATGCATGAGGGACCATCCCCAGGGCGACCCCGATATCTGGACGGGACGTGCGACCAATCGTGCCCAGTGGCTGCTGGCGCTCGGCGGTGCCGCCTGTATGGCGCTCGGCATCGCGCTGGCGGTCGAGTCGGCGTGGACGTCCGGCATCGTCCCCCTGGTGATGTCCGTCGTCGGCTGTATCGCGGCCGGGCTGCTGGTCCTGTTCGGAACGCTCGCGTTCGTGCACGTGGCGGTGAAGGTCGACAAGGACTGCCTCGAGGTCAGATGCGGCCACATCGGCGTCCCCCGCCGCCGCATCCCCCTCTCGCTCGTGGCCGGCGCCGAGTTCGCGCCCAGGGTCACTCCCCGGCAGTGGGGCGGTTGGGGCTACCGCTGGCGTCCCGAGAAGGGCACGGCCGTCGTGGTCCGGCGCGGTGAGGGCGTGGTCCTGCGGCTGTGGGACGGTCACACGTTCACGATCACCGTCGACAACGCCGAGACGGCGGTACGGGTCATCCGCGCCCGGCTGCACCCGAGCCTTCCGGGCGCCACGCACTGACCCGTGCGGCCGGACGGCCCGCCGTTTCTTTTTTCACGTCGGGCATCCGGTGTGTCCACCCCGGCGGACCACCCCTCAAGTCTGCGTCCGCGTGCCTCCCTCGTCCGCCAGCGGGCGTGCCGTCGCGATGCCGGCGAGCAGACCCGTTCCCGCCGTCACCGCGGTGAAGCTCAACGCGTTGCCCACCGACGCGATCACGGCGAGCACGGTCAGCGTGGCGCCCCCCGTCAGCGCGACGGGAGTGGGGCGCCCGGTGCGCCACAGTGCGTACAGCACCCAGCAGAAGACCGCCGCGAGCAGTGCCGCTCCGGTCACTCCCTGTTCGGCGGCCAGTTGCAGCGGCGCGGAATGGGGCTTGGCGTCCGGCAGGAGGGACTGCGCGGCTGTGGGACTCAGCTCCCCGAAGCGCCCGGGGCCCGCGCCGAGCCCGGGGTCGCGGTGAGCGAGCGTGAGCGCGTCCCGCCAGAGCAGGACCCGGTGCGGGCCGAGCTGGTCCTCGAGATAGGAGCCGAGCCCGTTCGGCACCACGTTCCCGGCGACCGCCCAGGTCGTCCCGGTCACCAGGACCGCCACGAGTGCGAGACCCGACAGCGCGAGGGCGCGATGCCGCATCCGGTCGGCGGCGAGCGAGCACAGCAGGACCCCGGCGGAGGCGACCAGGCCCGTTGTCGAGCCGAGCGCCGCCGCCACCACCGCGATTCCCAGGGCCGCCGACCGGAGCGCCAGCCGCTGCGCCGGGAACCGGGCCGCCCAGGCGGCGCAGCAGGCGGCCCCCGTTGACAGCGCGAGCAGCGCGGCGATCGCACCGATGTCCCCGGGTGGCGTCACGACCTGCGGTCCTGCCGTGGCGTGCGGTGCGGCGAGGGCCAGCCCCAGGCCGGCCAGCGCCCCCGCGGCAGGAGCGGCGACCGGCAGAAGAGCTCCCAGTATCCGTCCGGCCGCATAACCCGCGGCGACCGCCAGCACGGCGAGCAGAAATCCCTCGGGCCGGCCGCCGTGTGCGCCCGCCGTGATCAGCGACCATGCGGCGCAGGCGCCGAGCACCAGGACGCCCGCTGTATCAGAAACGTTTCGTCTGTCGTCTTCCGCGTCCGCGGCCCCGGTTGCGGACTCCGTCCCCATGGATTCCACCCCGCCACCCCCCTGTGCCGGGCCCGACCGTCCGGCCGTATCCGGCCGCACCTCACAGGCTCGGGCACACGGTAACGGGTGATGCGCCGGTTTGTGGATGAGTTGCGCAGGAACGATGCACCGGATGGAGGGGAGCCAACGCCCCGAACGGGGACGGGGCGGTCCGGATGCGCCCGAACCGAGCTGTCGGGGGTTCGGTCACGCGCCGTAGACTCCCCGGGTGACCGTCACCGCTACTTCCGTGGGCGAGCCGGAGCGGCTCGAACCCCGGTCCGCAGGGGCACCCCGTGCCGTGCGCCGGGTTCGGCGCCTCGTTCCTGCCGCAGCCGCGGCGCTCTCCGGAGTGCTGCTGTACGTCAGCTTTCCGCCCCGGACGCTGTGGTGGCTGGCGCTGCCGGCCTTCGCCGTGTTCGGCTGGAGTCTGCGCGGCCGCACCTGGAAGGCGGGTCTCGGTCTCGGCTATCTGTTCGGTCTGGGTTTCCTGCTTCCGCTGCTCGTCTGGACCGGCGTCGAGGTCGGTTCCGGTCCATGGCTCGCGCTGGTCGCTGTGGAGGCCCTGTTCGTCGCGCTCGTCGGCGCGGGCATCGTGCTGGTCTCGCGACTGCCCGCCTGGCCGGTGTGGGCGGCCGCGGTGTGGATCGCGGGGGAGGCGGCACGGGCCCGTGCGCCGTTCGGCGGCTTTCCCTGGGGGAAGATCGCCTTCGGTCAGGCCGACGGCGTCTTTCTGCCCCTCGCCGCCGTCGGCGGCACTCCGGTGCTGGGGTTCGCGGTCGTGCTCTGCGGATTCGGTCTCTACGAGATCGTTCGCGTCGCCGTGGACGGGCGCCGCGGGGCGGGGCCCTGGCGCTGGGCGGCCGTCGCCGCCCTGATCAGTGTCGCCGCTCCCGTGCTCGGCGCCGTGGCCGCGCGCTCCCTGGTCAGCGACAAGGCCGAGAACGGAACCGCCACCGTCGCCGTCGTCCAGGGCAACGTGCCGCGCGCCGGGCTCGAGTTCAACGCGCAGCGGCGTGCCGTTCTCGACTACCACGCGCGGGAGACCGAGCGTCTGGCCGAGCGGGTCCGGGAGGGCAAGGTGCCGAAGCCCGATCTGGTGCTGTGGCCCGAGAACTCCTCGGATGTCGACCCCTTCGCCAATCCCGACGCCGCCGTCGTGATCGAGGGCGCCGCGAAGGCGATCGGCGTACCCATCTCCGTGGGCGGAGTGGTCGAGCGCGGGGGCAAGCTCTACAACGAGCAGATCCTGTGGGATCCCGACAAGGGCCCGGTGGACACCTACGACAAGCGGCAGGTGCAGCCCTTCGGCGAGTATCTGCCGCTGCGGTCGCTGCTCGGTGTCATCAACAAGAACTGGACGTCGATGGTGCGCCAGGACTTCAGCCGGGGGCACGAGCCGGGCGTCTTCACCATGGCGGACGCCAAGGTCGGCCTGGTGACCTGCTACGAGGCGGCCTTCGACTGGACCGTGCGCAGCACCGTCCTCGACGGGGCGCAACTGATCTCGGTCCCGAGCAACAACGCGACCTTCGACCGCAGCGAGATGACCTACCAGCAGCTCGCCATGTCCCGGGTGCGGGCGGTGGAGCACAGTCGCACCGTCACCGTGCCCGTGACCAGCGGTGTCAGCGCCGTGATCATGCCGGACGGGAAGATCACCCAGCGGACCGGGATGTTCGTCGCCGCCTCACTCGTCCAGAAGGTGCCGCTGCGCTCCTCCGAGACGCCGGCCACCCGGCTCGGCGTCCTGCCGGAGATGCTGCTGGTGCTGGTCGCGGCCGCCGGGCTCGGCTGGGGGGCGGTGTCGGTGATCCGCGGCCGCCGCGGGCGCGCCGCACAGGACGTACGTGTCGATGAGCCGGGGGTGTCGGAGTCGGCCCGTTAGGCTCTGGCCATGGCCACTCCCGACTTCATCCGTACCATCCGCGCTTCGGCCGGACATCAGCTGCTGTGGCTCCCCGGTGTCACCGCCGTCGTCTTCGACGACGACGGCAGAGTGCTGCTGGGGCGTCGTGCCGACAACGGCCGGTGGTCGGTGATCGGAGGCATCCCCGACCCGGGGGAGCAGCCCGCGGCCTGTGCGGTGCGCGAGGTGTACGAGGAGACGGCGGTGCGATGCGTCCCCGAACGGGTCGTCCTCGTGCAGGCACTGGAACAGGTGACCTACATGAACGGCGACATCTGCCAGTACATGGACATCACGTTCCGCTGCCGGGCCGTCGGCGGTGAGGCACGTGTGAACGACGACGAGTCGCTCGAGGTCGGCTGGTTCACGGTGGACGCCCTGCCCGAACTGAACGAGTTCGGCCTGCTCCGGATCAAGCAGGCACTGTCCGACGTACCCACATGGTTCGACCCCACCCATCCGCTCTGAAGTATGTGCGATGAACATATGGGGCGGGGGTGGGCCACTGCCTAGGGTCGAGCCATGACGCCTGCCCCGCACACCTCGCCCGACCTCGGCGGACGCACCGCCCTCGTCACCGGTGCCGCCGGCGGCATCGGCCGCGCCTGCTCGCTGCGGCTGGCCGCAGCCGGGGCCAAGGTGAGAGCGGTCGACCGGGACGCCGCGGGTCTCGACGACCTGGTCGGCGCCGCCCGCGGTCTCGCGGGCACCCTCGAGCCGCACGTCCTCGACCTCACCGACCTCGACGCCGCCGAGGAGATCGCCGCGGGCACCGACGTCCTGGTCAACAACGCGGGTCTGCAACTGGTCAGCCCGCTGCACGAGTTCCCGCCCGACGTCTTCCACACCGTGCTGACGGTGATGCTCGAGGCACCGTTCCGGCTCGTGCGCGGGGCGCTGCCCCATATGTACGGACAGGGCTGGGGCCGCATCGTCAACATCTCCTCGGTGCACGGGCTGCGTGCCTCGGCGTTCAAGGCGGCGTACGTCAGCGCCAAACACGGACTCGAAGGGCTCTCGAAGGCCGCCGCCCTGGAAGGCGCCCCCCATGGCGTCACCTCCAACTGCGTGAACCCGGCCTATGTGCGCACGCCCCTCGTCGAGAAGCAACTCGCGGACCAGGCGCGGGTGCACGGGATCCCCGAGGAGCGCGTGCTCTCGGAGGTGCTTCTCCAGGACAGTGCCGTCAAGCGATTGATAGAACCCGAGGAGGTCGCCGAGGCGGTGACCTATCTGTGCAGCCCCCAGGCGTCCTTCATCACCGGTACGTCGCTGGTGCTCGACGGCGGCTGGACGGCGCACTGAGCCGGGCATGTCAAAGGTTGTCCACAGGTCGGGTGGACCCGGCCCCGCCGTGGGCCATTCTGGGGGCATGGCTCGCGATCACGTACAGTCCGCGGAGCGCCTCGGCACCGGAGCCGAGGCGCCGTTCCTGGAGCTCCTGGCCCGGCGCGCGTCGGCCGACGCGTACGAACAGCCGGTGCTGCTCGCCCGCGCCGAAGGCCTGTCGGCGGAGCGCGTCGACGCGCTGGAGCGGGCCAAGGTGCTCGCCCTGCGCGTGCGCGCGGAGATGGAGGGCCGGCGGCGGCGCGAGGCCGAGCTGTCCGCCCTCTTCGAGACCGCCCACGACCTGGCCGGGCTGCGCGACGTCGACGCCGTGCTGCAGGCGATCGTGCAGCGTGCCAGATCCCTGCTGAGCACGGACGTCGCCTATCTGACCCTGCACGACGAGGCGGCCGGGGACACCTATATGAGGGTCACCGAGGGCTCGGTCGCGGCTCGCTTCCAGCAACTGAGGCTCGGCATGGGGGAGGGGCTCGGCGGACTCGTCGCCCAGACCGCCCGGCCCTATGTCACACCGGACTACTTCGACGACGACCGCTTCCAGCACACCCGCACGATCGACACCGGGGTGAGCGACGAGGGTCTCGTGGCGATCCTCGGCGTACCGCTGATGATCGGTCCTCAGGTGATCGGGGTGCTCTTCGCCGCCGACCGGCGGGCCCGGGTCTTCGAGCGGGAGGAGATCGCGCTCCTGGGCTCGTTCGCCGCGCTGGCCGCCGCCGCCATCGACACCGCGAACCTGCTCACCGAGACGCGTTCGGCCCTGGACCGGCTCGCACGCGCCAACGAGATCATCCGCGACCGCAGCGGGGCCGTCGAGCGGGCCTCCGACGTCCACGACCGCCTCGCCGAACTCGTCCTGCGCGGCGGTGGCGTCCACGACGTGGCGGCGGCGGTCTCACAGGTCCTCGACGGCACGGTCGAGTTCGCAGAGGTGTCCACCGCCCGCACCGCGGCCCTGGAGGCGTCCCGCGCGGAGGGCCATGCCGTGCGCCACGGGCAGGACTGGATCGCCGCGGTGTCGGCCGGCGACGAGTTGTTCGGCGCGCTGGTACTGCGGGGCCATCCGGGGCTCGACCCCGTCGACCAGCGCACCCTGGAGCGGGCGGCCATGGTCACCTCGCTGCTTCTGCTGGCCCGCCGCTCGGCCGTCGAGGCGGAGCAGCGCGTCCGGGGCGAGTTGCTGGACGATCTGCTCGACGGCCGTGACCGCGACCCGCGTGTGCTGCGCGAGCGCGCCGCGCGGCTGCGCGCCGACCTCGACGCCACCCATGTGGTGCTCGCCGCCCGTCTCGAGGGCACATCGGGCGACGCCGACCAGGAGGCGGCCGCTCGCCGTCGTCTGTGGTCCGCCGCGTCCCATCTCGCGTCCACCCGCCGTGGGCTCGCCGCAACCCGCGCCGGCGGTACGGTCCTGCTGTTGCCCCTCGAACCGGGTGACAGCGCTACGGATCTCGCCCGCCGCACCGCCGGAGAGCTGGGCACCGCCGTCCATGAACGCGTCACCGTCGGAGCGTCCGGGCCCGTCTCGGACCTCGCCTCCCGTCCCGACGCGGTGGCGGCGGCCCATGCGGAGGGGCAGCGCTGCCTCGACGCGCTGCGACTGCTGGGCCGGACCGGGGACGGCGCCGCCGCCGACGACTTCGGATTCCTCGGGCTGCTGCTCGCCGGGGACCGGGACATCGCCGGCTATGTCGAGCGCACGATCGGCGAGGTCGTCACCTACGACGAACGCCGCGGTACCGACCTCGTCCGCACCCTCGACGCGTACTTCGACTGCGGGATGAGCCCGGCTCGCACCAAGGACGAACTGCACGTGCATGTGAACACGGTGGCGCAGCGTCTGGAACGGGTGGGCAGGCTCCTCGGCGCCGACTGGCAGAGCCCGGCCCGCACCCTGGAGATACAACTGGCGCTGCGACTGCACCGGTTGTCCTCCTCGCCCGTCTCCCGTTGACCCGGGGCCGCCTTCCGTACCGGGCGGCGGCGCGTCCCGGAGGAGAACGGCGAGCGGCCCCGCACGCGGTGGCGCACGGGGCCGCTCGGTGCCGGTCCGTCAGACGATGGGTGCGTCCGCCGTGCGCGTCCCGGCGGGTTCCGTCTCCACGGAGGAGTCGACCCGGGCCAGGTCGCGGTGGCGCGTCTCCTTCGCGACGCCCACCGCGATGAGGGTGAGAACGGACGCCCCGATGACGTACAGGGTGATCGGCGTGGAACTGTCGTACTCGGAGAGCAGCGCGGTCGCGATGAGCGGAGCCGGGGCACCGGCCGCCACCGAGGCGAACTGGGCGCCGATGGACGCACCCGAGTAGCGCATCCGGGTCGCGAACATCTCCGAGAAGAAGGCCGCCTGAGGTGCGTACATCGCCCCGTGCAGCACCAGTCCGACGGTCACGGCGAGCACGAGGTTGCCGAACCCGCCCGTGTCGGTGAGCGCGAAGAACGGGAACATCCACAGCCCCACCCCGGCCGCGCCCAGCAGATAGACCGGCCGGCGGCCGATCCGGTCCGAGAGCGCGCCCCAGGCCGGGATGACGGCGAAGTGCACGGCGGAGGCGATGAGTACGGCGTTGAGCGCGGTCTGTTTGGAGACCCCGGCCGACGTGGTGGCGTAGACGAGGATGAAGGCGGTGATCACGTAGTAGCTGATGTTCTCCGCCATGCGGGCGCCCATGGCGATCAGCACGTCCCGCCAGTGGTGGCGCAGAACGGACACCAGCGGGAGCTTCTCGGAACCGGCCCCCGGCGCCGAGCTGCGGGCCTCGGCCTGTGCCAACGCCTGCTGGAACACAGGCGATTCATCGACAGACAGACGAATCCACAAACCGACGATCACCAGCACTCCGGACAGGAGGAACGGGATGCGCCATCCCCAGGAGACGAAGGCGCTGTCGGAGAGGACGGCGGTCAGCAGCGACAGCACGCCCGTGGCGAGGAGCTGCCCGGCCGGTGCACCGGTCTGCGGCCAGGAGGCCCAGAAGCCGCGCCGCCGTGCGTCACCGTGCTCCGACACGAGCAGGACGGCGCCGCCCCACTCACCGCCGAGCGCGAAGCCCTGCACCAGACGCAGCACGGTGAGCAGGACGGGCGCGGCGGCGCCGACCGTGGCGTGCGTGGGCAGCAGACCGATGGCGAAGGTCGCGCCGCCCATCAGCAGCAGACTCAGCACCAGCAGCTTCTTGCGGCCGAGCCGGTCGCCGTAGTGGCCGAAGACCAGGGCGCCGAGGGGACGGGCGGCGAAGCCGACGGCATACGTCAGGAAGGACAGCAGGGTGCCGACGAGCGGGTCGGAGTCGGGGAAGAACAGCTTGTTGAAGACGAGCGCGGCGGCGGACCCGTAGAGGAAGAAGTCGTACCACTCGATGGTGGTGCCGATGAGGCTGGCGGCGACGATACGGGGGAGACGGGACGGCGCTGGTGGAGCGGTCGCGGAGGACGACATCGGAACCACTTCCTGGCGTTCGACGGGGACGATTGTGTGTCGCCACACCGTAGGAACGGGCAAGTGGGAGGCGTATGTGGTGGGACACCACAGTTCTGGGTGCTGAAGTGCGTGCTTCCACCATGAAGGGTGTACCGACGTCCCGTATCGGTGTCGGTGGGCCGAGCGCACCGGCCCGATCCGCGAGCCGAGCCGGATCAGGACGGCCTGCCCGGGGACGGGGAGGGGAAGCGGCTGTCTGCGAACTGCCCCTCCCCGGGCGGCGTTCGAGGGCGGTTCAGCCCGGTTCGGCCCCCTTGGCCGCCGCCTCCTCCTCCGTCCGCGCCCGGCCGGTGGCGAGCGTGTCACCCGCACTTTCCAGATGTGCCGGTGCGGCCGCTCCGCCCGGTCGACCACGGATTCCATCGCGTTCGGTGTTTCGACAGGGCTTTCCCCGGCGAAGCGGTCGTAGATGCCTTCGAGCGGAATTTCTGGTCGAAGGACGGCTCGCGCGTGGTACTGGTTGTGCACCCGGACGGTGCAGCCACAGACCGTGCAGCGCGGGCGTGGTACCCGCCCGGGTACTGAGCATGCGGGGAGAGGCGGGTATGGCAGACCGGCTGGACGAGGAGTACGAGGGCCGGTGTCCCGGGAGTCAGGACGCCGATGAGCCGGAGACGACGATCGCATTGTCGGGTGACGGCGGGTGCATAGCCGAAGCGCGCCGTCTGGCTGCCGCCTTTCTCACCCAGGACTCCACCGGGCAGGGTCGCGGCATCCCCGAACGGGTCGTGGACCTCACCCAGTTGGTGGTCAGCGAGCTGGTCACCAATGCGCGCAAGTATGCTCCGGGCCCCATTCTGCTGCGGTTGCGAGTGGCCCGCTCGACGGTGCAGGTCGAGGTGTGGGACAGCGACCCCGTTCTGCCGACGGCTCGAGCCGCCGACCCCGAGCGGGTGGGCCAGCACGGACTGGAGATCGTGAAGGCCGTCGCCGCCCACCTCAGCATGCGGGCGGAGACGGTCGGCAAGCGCATCACCGCGTGGCTGCCGCTGGACTCCGGACCTGCGTAGGACGTCCGTCGGGCGTCGTACGGGGCCCATGCCGAAGCCCGCGTGGGACGACCGCGGTCCCAAGTGCTCCGCGGCGGGGCCGACGGGACTCGTGGCGATCGCAGGTCCGTCGGGAGTACGGGTGAACACCATGGGCCGCCGGGGTGGAGGGTGCAGCCGGAGGAATGCCGGTCGGCAGCCGGGGTATGCGCCTGCTTGCCGGACGGCGGACCGGTGGGACCAGGCCGATCGACAGGGAGGGCGCATCGTGGCGACGAAGACCGTGCGGACGACCGAGCAGACGGTGGACGTGCCGGAGATCGCGGACCCGTCCAAGGTCGCACCCAGGGACGCGCGGGAGTTGTCCAAGCTGTTCTTCGGGCAGCTGGCGGTGCTGGAGGAGGGCACGTCCGAGTACCAGCACGTCCGCAACACGCTGATCGAGATGAACACGTCCCTGGTCCGCTTCGCGGCCGGCCGGTTCCGCAGCCGTGGACCGGAGGAGATGGAGGACATCGTCCAGGTCGGTGTGATCGGACTGATCAAGGCCATCGACCGGTTCGAGATCTCCCGCGAGGTCGAGTTCACCTCGTTCGCCGTCCCGTACATCGTGGGTGAGATCAAGCGGTTCTTCCGCGACACCTCCTGGGCCGTGCATGTGCCCCGCCGGCTGCAGGAGGCGCGTGTGCAACTGGCCCGCGCGAACGAGGAGCTGCGCAGCCGGCTGGGCCGGGCGCCGACCACCGGGGAACTGTCGGATCTGATGAGCCTGCCCGAGGACGAGGTCGTCGAGGCGCAACTGGCCTCCAACGGCTACACCTCGGCCTCTTTGGACGCGGCGATCGCCGGCAGCGAGGACGGGGAGTCCGCGTTGGCCGACTTCATCGGGGACGAGGACGCGGCCCTGGAACTGGTCGAGGACTTCCACGCCCTCGCGCCGATGATCGCCGAACTCGGCGAACGCGACCGCCGGATCATCCACTGGCGGTTCGTCGAAGAGCTCACCCAGGCCCAGATCGGCGAACGCCTGGGCGTCTCCCAGATGCACGTCTCCCGCCTGATCACCCGCCTGCTGGCCCGACTGCGCGAAGGCATGCTCTGCGGCGACTGACGGCCGGGGATCCGCCGGCACGCAGAACGCCCGGCAGGCGCCGTCATGTCGTCGCGCCCGCGACGGCCGTACTCCGCCCCGGCGACCGCCGGACCCGCCGGGGCTCCGCGGACCGGCCGCCGCCGGACGTCACTTCTTGGGGGGCTTGACGGCGACGTCGAGGTAGAAGGCGTCGATGCTGTGGACCGCCGCCTCGAACTCCTCGAGGTTGACCGGCTTGGTGACGTAGGCGTTGGCATGGTGGTGGTAGGCGCCGGTGACGTCGTCGGGAGCGGCTGACGTGGTCAGTACGACCACCGGGATGGTGCGCAGGTCGGCGTCCTCCTTCACCACGGCAAGGAACTCGCGGCCGTTCATGCGGGGCATGTTGAGGTCGAGCACGATCAGGTCGGGCCGCTCCTTGGACGGGTCGCGGAGGTAGTCCAGGGCGGCGATGCCGTCGGAGACCTGGGTGAGGTTTCGGGTACCGCGCTCGGCGAGTGCGTCCTGGATGAGCATCGCGTCGGCGACGTCGTCCTCGACCAGCAGCACGTCATAGGGGCGGATTGCGGCGGCAGCCATGATTCACGAGCTCCGGGGGGTTGGGTGAGGGGTGCTGTTGCTGATCAGCCCGGGCCAGCGGCGCCGGGCTCCTTGACGGCTCATGCCGAGGGCCTGGCCGATCTCCGGGTAACCGGCTCCGCTCGCGGCCGCGGTGTGGGCCACCTCGTCCTCGAGATGCCGGACGGCCTGTTTGACATCGGCGAGGACACGCAGGCGTACGAGGGCCCGCCGGCGCGACTCCTCGGTCATGTCGAGGGGCTCTGCAGGCGGGTGGGCGGCTTCCTGCGCCAGTCGCCGGGCGAGTTCGTCCACCAGCTGGGTCACCAGCGCGGCCGTCTCCCCGTCCGTCGGACGAAATGTGGAAGGTGGACCAGGCATGGCACCACCCTAGGGCGTTGATCTCGGATGGGACAACAGGCGTTGTCGGACCGCGGGTACAGTGTGCCTGTCGCGCCACGGCGCGTGTGACCGGTCGGTCGGGGGAGAGATGCAGGGCGCGATGACAAGCAAGCGGACGGACACCGCGGGTGTGTTCGCCGGCTGGACCACCCGTCGCTGGCTGCGGGCCGGTGTGGCCACCACCCTGATCCTCCTTGCGGTGCTGGGGTCGTTGGGGGGCTGGGCCATGTGGCGCACCTCGCAGATCACCTCCTCGTTGGTCGACCGGCGCTCTCCGGCCCTGATCGAGTCGATGCGGGTGGAGGAGGCCCTGGTCAACCAGGAGACCGGCATCCGCGGCTACGGCCTGTCCGGCCGGAAGGACTTCCTGCAGCCGTACGCACAGGGCGTGGCCGACGAGAAGGCGGCGTTGAAGCGGCTGCGGTCCCTGCTCGGCCACGACGGCCGGGCTCTCGACGACCTGGCCGACGTGGAGAAGCTGGCCGGCACCTGGCGTGAGCGCATAGCCCAGCCCGTATCGGGGGCCGGCCCCGCGGAGGCTTCGAAGATCACCACGGCACGGGCCGACGAGGGAAAGGCCGTGTTCGACTCGCTGCGCCGTGCGATGGCACGTCAGCAGTCCCATCTGCAGGACGAGCGGGTGGTGGCCACGCGGGACCTGCGTCGTGCGACGGCGCTGCGGAACTGGATGTTCGCCATCATCGGCCTTGTCATCGCCCTGGTGGCCGGTCTCGTCTTCGAGGGGCTGCGCCGCGGCATCACCGGCCCGCTGAGCACGCTCGGCGCGGCTGCCCGCGAGGTGGCGCGGGGCCGCTTCGACCGTTCCCTCGCCGGTACCGGTCCCGCCGACCTGCGCCGGCTCGCCTCCGACGTGGATTCGATGCGTCTGCGCCTGGTGGAGGAGCTGCGGTTCAGCGAGGGGACCCGCCGGCTGCTGGACGAACAGACGGAGGACCTGAAGCGCTCGAACACGGAGCTTGAGCAGTTCGCCTACGTGGCCTCGCACGATCTGCAGGAACCTCTGCGCAAGGTGTCCAGCTTCACCCAGTTGCTTCAGCGGCGCTACGGCGGCCAACTGGACGACAAGGCCGACCAGTACATCGCCTTCGCCGTCGACGGCGCCAACCGTATGCAGAGCCTCATCAACGACCTTCTGGCCTTCTCGAGGGTCGGCCGGGTCCACAACGACCACCAGACCGTGGACCTCGAAGAGGTGCTGAGCCGCACCCTGGACACCTTGAGCGTGGCCGTGGAGGAGAGCGGCGCCGAGATCACCCGTGATGTGCTGCCCACCGTCGTCGGGGATCCGACCCAGTTGGGCATGCTCTGGCAGAACCTGCTGTCGAACGCGATCAAGTTCCGCAGCCCCGACCGGCCGCCGCGTATTCGGATCGGCGTCGTGCCCCAGGGGGATGCGTGGGAGTTCGCGGTGACCGACAACGGCATCGGCATCGCACCGGAGTTCCGCGAGAAGGTCTTCATCCTCTTCCAGCGACTGCACACCAAGGACGCCTATCCGGGCACCGGCATCGGCCTTGCGATGTGCAAGAAGGTCGTCGAGTTCCATGACGGCACGATCAGGCTCGACCCCGACGTCGAGCTCGGCACCCGCGTTGTCTTCACCCTCCCCGCCGTCACTGCCGCGACGGCGGCCCCGGACAGAGAGACACAGCCGTGACCGCTCCAGCCGCAGGCCGCGACGAGCAATATGACGTGCTGCTGGTGGAGGACGACGACGGAGACGCCCTCCTGGTCGAGGAGTTCCTCCACGACACCGATCTGCCGCATGCGCTGACACGGTGCCGCACGGCCGTCGACGCGCGTGCGGTCCTCGCCTCGGGGCCCGTCGACTGCGTCCTGCTCGATCTGCATCTGCCGGACGCGTCCGGAGTGGAGACCGTCCAGGCGATCCAGGCGGCCACCGACGCCGCCGTCATCGTCCTGACCGGCCTGGACGAGCCCCGCGCGGGAGTCGACGCCCTTGCCGCCGGTGCCCAGGACTACCTCGTCAAGGGCAAGGTCGATCCCGACCTGATGCAACGCGCCGTCCGCTACGCCGTCCAGCGAAAGCAGGCCGAACGCGCCAACGCCGCCCTCCAGATCGGACGTCTGCGTGCCGAGGAGAACGCACGCCTGGAACGCGGGCTGCTCCCGGAACCCCTGTTGTCCTCCAGCACGGTCAGCGCCTCCAGCCGCTACTACCCCGGACGTGCGCAGGCGTTGTTGGGCGGCGACTTCCTCGACGTCGTGCAGACGGGGGACGGACAGGTCCACGCCGTCATCGGAGACGTCAGCGGCCATGGCCCCGACGCGGCGGCGCTCGGCGTCTGCCTGCGCATAGCGTGGCGTGCCCTGACCCTCGGCGGCCACCGGGATCAGCAGCTGCTCCATCTCCTCGAACAGATCCACATAGCCGAACGCGCCGGCAGCGACCTGTTCACCACGTGCACCTTGATCACCCTGGATCCGCAGGCGGCCTCCCTCACCCTGCACCTCGCCGGCCACCACGAACCGCTGCTCGTCACCCCCGACGGCACCCATGAGGTGGCGGCCGCCCATGGAGTCGCGCTGGGCATCGCACCCGGACTGGGCCAGTGGCCCGCCACCACGCTGGCACTCCCCGCGAGCGGCGCGCTGGTCGCCTACACCGACGGTCTCATCGAGGGCTTCGCGGACGGCACGGGCGCCCGCCTCGGGGTGGACGGTCTGCTGCGCATCATCGACACGCTCCATGCACCCGATCCCGGCACCCATCTCGACGAGCTCATCACCCGCACCCGCACGCTGAACGCGGACCGGCACACAGACGACCTCGCCGTGCTGCGCCTGGACTGGAACACGGGCACCGCCGGCCCCACGGCGAAGACCTCGCGCACCGCACCTTAGCCGTCCGCCGGTGGTCCGCTCCGCGGTCGCCGGAGCACACGCATGGACCCGAGCGCCGATCGGGCGGCCACGCCGTCATGCGTGGCCGCCCGATCGCGCCGCGAGCCACGGCCGTGGCCCGAGGCGCCCTACTGGGCTGCTCCGAAGTCCTGGGTCCAGTAGTCGTTGGGCTGCGCGAGACCGACGCCGATCTCCTTGAATCCGCAGTCGAGGATGTTGGCCTTGTGACCCGGGCTGGACATCCAGCCGGCCATGACCGCCTCGGGGGTGGCGTAGCCGTAGGCGACGTTCTCCCCGTAGGAGCTCCAGTCGTATCCGGCACGGGTGATGCGGTCGCCCGGGGCGGACCCGTCCGACCCGGTGTGCGACATGTTCGCGTGGGCCGCCATGTCCTCGCTGTGCGCCTGCGCGGCCTTCGTCAGCTTCGCGTTGACGGTCAGCGGTGAGCAACCCACCTTGGCCCGCTCGGCGTTGACCAGCTCCACCACGCGTGCGACGTCTCCGGACGCAGGAGCGCCGGCCGCGGGCGCCGAGGCGGTGGCCGTCGGTGTGCCCGGCGTGCTCCGCGGTGTGGCGGGTGCGGAGGCGGAGGGGGAAACAGGGGTCTTCGGGGTGAGCCGCGGTGCGGCGGTCCTGGGCCGGGGAGCGGTGGTCTTCGCGGGAGTCGACGGCGAGGTGGCCTTCCGCGTGCTCGCGGCGGGTGCGGGGGTGCTCGATGCTGCCACCGTGGGTGTGCTGTGCCCGTCCGCGTTCCAGCTGTAGTACCGGTCGGCGTCGTTGCGCCGATGCTTGGTCTCCAGCTTCGCGGCGGCGTACGACGGGTGCCCTGCGCTGTCCCTCCAGTTCGCACAGGCCACGGCGGCGGACGGCACGCCCACGGCCCCCACGGCGACAGCGGCGATGACTATGTTCCGACGGCTCTTCTTGCGGTGCTTCCCCATGCGTGACCTCACTCGGTAATCGCCGAGCGCTCCCTGTGCGGCTGGCTTTTTGCGGACCCACCCCTGAACCACGGCGATGCCCTGCGGCCGTCATTCTCAGTACGGGCTCACAGGGCGCGCAAAGAGCCTTGGTACTACTTTGCTTCGTAGGTGCGGATGACCCTTGCAAAGGAAGAGCGGTCGCTCCGCCCCCTGCTGCGGAGGCCTGTGACGTTCCTGTCGCTCAGTCAGAAGCCTTACGCAAGTGCGAACAGGCGATATCGCCGAGAGGGAAGAAGTCCTCGAATCCCGGATGTGCTGCACCGCCGCCAAGACGGACAAATCCCGTATGTCATCGGAGCGGCATCTACTATTGAGGCCGGTTAGTTCCGGGATCGATGTGATGGATATCACTGATTCGCGGATTTTCCGTCGAGGTCACGGAAAGGGCAATTTCTGCTCGGTGCCCCCGAAGGGTTTGAATCACCCTCACGGTGCATACCGCTCTCGGCCGTCACAAGAGGCGCGAACGGGAAGGATACGGAACGATGGGAGCCCCCGTCGGACATAGCGAGGCCAGGCTTCCCATGGTGACCGACCGCAACTCTGCGCCGTTCCGCGCCCGCGACGAAGACGCCAAGTGCCCCGTCGTGGAGCCCGGATGGGCTCCCGCGCCGTGTTGCGCCCTGGTGTGGGGCATATCTCGTCACGGTGACGCATCCCCATGTCAGCGTGCCGGAATCACAGGTTCGAGGCACCCCTGACCTCGGTTCCGGCGGCCCGTCGGTACGGTCCGTGTCCGGCGCCGTACTAGGATTGTCCGCTTGTTCGGAGCTGGACCGGAAGATCCCCAGGCATACCTGCGGGCCCACCAGCGCCCCGGAACGCTCCGGGAACGAGACGTGAGGACCCGATGGCAGCCCTCCAGCAAGGCCCCGCACTCGCGCCGTCCGAGGAGCGGATGCGCGCAGAGTTCGGTGACCGTGCGCTCTTCTCCGCCGCTCCCGCCGCCTCGCCGCGGACGCTCGTGGACGTCCTCGACGCCTCGGTACGGGCGCATCCCGACGAGCCGGCCCTCGACGACGGTAGGCGTTGCCTGACCTACCGTGACCTCGCCCTCGAGGTCGAGTCCCTCAAACGGCGCCTCGCGCACGCCGGAGTCGGCCTCGGCGACCGGGTCGGCGTCCGTGTTCCGTCCGGGACCAACGATCTGTACGTGGCGATCCTCGCCGTCCTCGCGGCGGGAGCCGCCTACGTCCCCGTGGACGCCGAGGACCCGGACGAGCGTGCCGAGCTGGTGTTCGGCGAGGCGCAGGTGCGCGCCGTGATCGGCGCGGGGCACCGGCTGACCGTCGCCGAACCCTCCGATGCCCCCGACGCCCGGCCGGGCGTCGAGCACGACGCCTGGATCATCTTCACCTCCGGCTCCACCGGAAAGCCCAAGGGCGTCGCCGTCAGTCACCGCAGCGCCGCGGCGTTCGTGGACGCGGAGGCGGCCCTCTTCCTGAAGGAGGAGCCGATCGGGCCCGGCGACCGGGTGATGGCCGGTCTCTCCGTGGCCTTCGACGCCTCCTGCGAGGAGATGTGGCTGGCCTGGCGGTACGGGGCGTGCCTGGTGCCCGTACCGCGCTCGCAGGTACGCAGCGGCGCCGATCTCGGCCCCTGGCTGGTCGAGCAGGAGATCACCGTCGTCTCCACCGTGCCGACCCTGGCCGCGCTCTGGGAGCCCGAGACCCTGAACGACGTCCGTCTGCTGATCTTCGGCGGCGAGGCCTGCCCGCCGGAGCTCGCGCAGCGGCTCGTCACCGAGGGCCGCGAGGTCTGGAACACCTACGGGCCGACCGAGGCGACCGTCGTCGCCTGTGCGTCGCTGCTCACCGGCGAGGAACCGATCCGGATCGGGCTGCCGCTGAACGGCTGGGAACTGGCCGTCGTGGATGACGCCGGGCAGCCGGTGTCGATGGGCGACAGCGGTCAGCTGGTGATCGGCGGGGTCGGGCTCGCCCGGTATCTCGACGCCGAGAAGGACGCGGAGAAGTACGCGCCCCTCGAGGCCCTCGGCTGGGAGCGTGCCTACCGCAGCGGTGACCTCGTCCGGGCCGAGCCGGAGGGGCTGATCTTCCTGGGGCGCGCCGACGAGCAGATCAAGCTCGGCGGGCGGCGCATCGAACTCGGTGAGGTGGACGCCGCGCTGCAGGCCCTGCCGGGTGTGGCAGGTGCGGCCGCGGCCGTGCGGACCGCCCGCAGCGGGAATCAGCTCCTGGTCGGGTACGTCGTCACCCAGGAGGGATGGGACCGCACGGTCGCCGTCGGGAAGCTGCGCGCCGAACTGCCCGCCGCCCTGGTACCGCTGCTCGCACCGGTCGACGATCTGCCCACCCGCACATCCGGCAAGGTCGACCGCAACGCCCTGCCCTGGCCGCTGGAGGGCCTGGAGCAGCCCGCTGCGGAGCTGTACGGCACCGAAGCCTGGCTCGCCGAGCAGTGGACCGAGGTCCTCGGCATCCCGGTGGCGGACGCCTCGGACGACTTCTTCGCGATCGGCGGTGGCAGCCTGGCCGCAGCTCAGCTCACCACCCGTCTGCGCACCCGCTATCCCAGCGCGGCCGTCCTCGACATCTACCAGCAGCCGACGCTGCGCAAACTGGCCCGCCATCTGGAGGAGTCGGCGCAGGACGACGGTGCGCAGCGCGTGGTCGTGCCGGTCCCGGCGCGGACCCGGGTCCTGCAACTCCTCCTGCTGGTTCCCCTGTTCACGGTGCTGGGGCTGCGCTGGACCGTGGCGCTGGCCGCGCTCGGCAACGCTCTGCACTGGTTCGGTGCGTATCCGTGGGCGCCGAGCACCTCCTGGTGGGCCGTGGCCGCGGGGGCGGTCGTGTTCTTCACCCCACCGGGGCGGCTCGCCGTGGCCGCGGGCGGGGCACGGCTGCTGCTGCGGGGCGTCAAACCCGGGCAGTACCCACGGGGCGGCAGCGTCCATCTGCGGCTGTGGACGGCGGAGCGGCTCGCGGAGTTCAGCGGGGCGTCCTCGCTGACGGGCTCCTGGCTGGAGCGGTACGCCCGGGCGCTGGGGGCCAAGGTCGGCGCCGATGTCGACCTGCACTCGCTGCCGCCGGTGACCGGCATGCTCAAACTGGGCCGGTCCGCGGCCGTGGAGTCCGAGGTGGACCTTTCCGGTTACTGGCTGGACGGCGACCTGCTGGAGATCGGTCAGGTGAAGGTGGGCGCGCACGCCGTGGTCGGCACACGCAGCATGCTCTTCCCGGGAGCACGGGTCGGCAAGCGGGCCGAGGTCGCGCCCGGATCGGCCGTCGCCGGCCAGGTCCCGACCGGACAGCGCTGGGCGGGCGCCCCCGCCGTCAAACTCGGCAGGGCCAAGCGCAACTGGCCCGACGAACGACCGCAGCGCGGCCCGTGGTGGCGGGCGATGTACGGCGTCACCGGCTTCGCGCTGACGCTGCTGCCGGTGCCGGCCGCCGCGGCCGCGCTCCTGGTGGCGCACATGTTCGTCGATCCGGCCGCCGGGCTCGGTCGGGCACTGCGGGGGGCGGCCGAGGCCCTGGTTCCCGCGACGCTGGCGTTCGGACTGATGTACGCGCTGCTGCTTCTGATCGCCGTACGGCTGATGAGCCTCGGTCTCCGCGAGGGCACGCACCCGACGCACAGCCGGATCGGCTGGCAGGCCTGGACGGTCACCCAGCTGATGGACCGCTCGCGCGAGACCCTGTTCCCGCTCTACGCCGGTCTGGTCACCCCCGTGTGGCTGCGGCTCCTCGGGATGCGGATCGGGCGGGGCGCCGAGGTGTCGACCGTTCTCGCCCTGCCGAGTCTGACCACGGTCGGTGAGGGAGCCTTCCTGGCCGACGACACGCTGACCGCGCCGTACGAGCTGGGTGGCGGCTGGATCCACATCGGGCGCGCGGAGATCGGGCGGCGGGCGTTCCTCGGGAACTCCGGGATGACCGCGCCGGGCCGGAGTGTGCCCGACGGCGGACTGGTCGGTGTGCTGTCGGCGACACCGAAGAAGGCGAAGAAGGGCACCTCCTACCTGGGACTGCCCCCGGTGAAGCTTCCGCGCGCGGTGTCCGGCGGCGACCAGAGCCGCACCTACGAACCGCCGGCCCGGCTGCTCTGGGCGCGCGGGCTGGTGGAGCTGTGCCGGATCGTGCCCGTGTTCTGCTCGGCGGGGCTCGCGGTGCTGACCGTGGCGGCACTCAGCGCACTCGGCGGGTGGGCGTGGCTGCTGTGCGGGCTGGTGCTCCTGGGCGCGGGGACGGCGGCCGGTGCGGTGTCCGTGGTGGCGAAGTGGCTGCTCGTGGGCCGGCACCGTACCGGGGAGCACCCGCTGTGGAGCTCGTTCGTGTGGCGCAACGAGCTGGCGGACACCTTCGTCGAGGTGGTGGCCGTGCCATGGCTGGCCGGGTCCGTTCCGGGCACACCGCTGATGACGCTGTGGCTGCGTGCACTCGGCGCCCGGATCGGCCGGGGCGTGTGGGTGGAGAGCTACTGGCTTCCGGAGACGGACCTCGTGACGCTGGAGGACGGGGCGACGGTCAATCGGGGCTGCGTACTGCAGACCCACCTCTTCCACGACCGGATCTTGAGGACGGATACTGTGGTCCTCCGTGAGGGCGCGACGCTGGGTCCTGGCGGAATCGTCCTGCCCGGCAGCACGGTCGGTGCCCGCACCACACTGGGCCCCGCCTCGCTCGTGATGGCGGCGGAGTCGGTGCCCGACGACACCCGCTGGCTGGGCAACCCGATCGAGGCATGGCGTCCGCGGAGGCGCGCGGCGTGACTCGTCAGGGGCCGGAAGTCGGGACACCGGCACGAGGTACGAGCACGGCGCAGGGAGCAGACGCAGCAGTGAGCGGTCAGCAGAAGGTGGAAGCGGACCCGTACTTCCCCGACAACGGCGATCCCCGGTACCGGGTGCACCGCTACGAGCTCACGCTGGACTACCGGCCCGGCCCCAACCGGCTCGCCGGGACGGCGCGGCTCAACGCCATAGCGGGCCGGGCTCCGCTCACCGAGTTCCAGCTGAACCTGGCCGACTTCCGGATCGGCCGGATCAGGGTCGACGGGCGGGCGCCGCACTATGTGCACCGCGGCGGCAGACTGCGGATCCGCCCGCAGAAGCCGATCCGGGCGGGTGCCGCGTTCACCGTCGAGGTGCACTGGTCGGGCAATCCGAAGCCGGTCGGCAGCCCCTGGGGCGAGATCGGCTGGGAGGAGCTGGAGGACGGGGCGCTGGTGGCGAGCCAGCCCGTCGGGGCGCCCTCGTGGTACCCGTGCAACGACCGCCCGGCGGACAAGGCGTCGTACCACATATCGGTCACCACCCCGTCGACGTACTCGGTCGTCGCGGGCGGGCGTCTGCTGACCCGTACGACGAAGGCGTCCACGACCACGTGGGTCTACGAACAGCCGGCCCCCACCTCCAGCTATCTGGTCGGGCTGTCGATCGGCAGGTACCAGACGGTGCTCCTCGGCGACGCGGGTGACGCGGGCGTGCCGCAGTACGGGCATGTCCCCGCGCGTCTGCTGCCGCAGTTCTCCAGGGACTTCGCGCGCCAGCCCGCCATGATGGAGCTGTTCCAGGAGCTCTTCGGCCCGTACCCGTTCGGCGAGTACGCGGTCGTGGTGACGGAGGAGGAGCTCGACGTCCCGGTCGAGGCCCAGGGTCTGTCGCTGTTCGGCGCCAACCATGTGGACGGGGCCAGGGGCTCGGAGCGGCTGGTGGCGCACGAGCTGGCGCATCAGTGGTTCGGCAACAGCGTGTCCGTCGCCGACTGGCGGCACATATGGCTCAACGAGGGCTTCGCAAAGTACGCGGAATGGCTGTGGTCGGAGCGGTCCGGGGGTTCCACGGCCGCACAGCTGGCCGCGGTGGCGCACCGGAAGCTGTCCTTGCTGCCACAGGATCTGCGGCTGTCCGACCCGGGCCGCAAGCGGATGTTCGACGACCGTCTCTACGAACGCGGTGGGCTCGTGCTGCATGCACTGCGCTGCGCCATGGGCGAGGAGGCGTTCCACCGGATGCTGCGCGGCTGGGCGGGCGTGCACCGGGGCGGGGTCGTGACGACCGGCGCCTTCACCACGCACGTCGCCCGGTTCGCGAGCCGGCCGCTGGACGACGTGTTCACGGCGTGGGTGGAGGAGGCCGCTCTGCCGCCGCTTCCGTCCCTCGGGCCGCCGATGCCGAGTCGTCCGTCCTATCCGCCGAGCAACGCCGGATCCGGCTGATACGGCACCCCGGACGGGCGGCCGGTGCCGCGGACGCCCGCCCGGGTCCGGCCACGTACGGCCGGCCCCGTTGCGCGCGGCCCTGAACCCCGGGCGGGCCGCGGTGCATGACGCGGCGACCGGCCGCGGTGTGTGACGCGCCGGACGCAGCCCGTCGGGCGTGCGCTCAGGCGGGGGACGTCTGGGAGAGCTGCCGCTCGAGGTGGGCCAGTCGCGTGCGCAGCTCCTTCTCCGTGGTGCGCCGCTCCGTGACCTCACGCATGATCGCTGAGATCCCGGCGATCCGGCCGGTCGCGTCGCGCAGCAGCGCCACCGAGAACTCGATCGACAGGCGGTGGCCGTCCCGGTGGGTGGCGGGCACGCCGAGGAGTGTGTCTCCGTACCGGGTCAGACCGGTGGCCATCGTGTGCCGATATCCCTTGCCGTGCCGTTCCCGCAGCTTCTCCGGGATGATCAGGTCGAGGCTGCGGCCCACCGCCTCGTCCGCCGTGTGACCGAACATCCGTTCCGCTCCGCCGTTCCAGACCTGGATGATCCCCTCCGGATCTGCCACCACGATGGCCTCGGAGGACTCACGCACGATCGCCTGGGCCAGCCAGCCTTCCGGCTCGCCGACGCGCCCGGTGCCGTGGCCGCCCTGCTCGGGCGGGGCTCCGTTCCCGACGGCCGCGTTGTTCTCGTCCACGGCGGTTTCCTCCTTCCGGGGCGCGCCCCGAGGACCGCTTTTCTGTGCGTGCGGCGGGCGCGCCACCTTCTCCGGATCGACGTCGTCGTCAGTATGGCGTCCGGTTCGTGAATAAGGAATACTGCATACAATATCGCTCGAGGTGAAGGAGAGCCGCTCATGTTGTTCCGGCAGCTCGAGTACTTCGTGGCGGTCGCCAGGGAGAAGCACTTCGCGCGGGCGGCCGATGCCTGCTACGTCTCGCAGCCGGCCCTGTCGATCGCCATCGCGAAGCTGGAGCGGGAGCTCAACGTCACGCTGATCAACCGGGGGCGGAACTTCGAGGGACTCACCCCCGAGGGCGAACGGCTCGTCGTCTGGGCCAAGCGGATCATCGCCGAGCACGACGCGTTCAAGTCCGAGGTGGCGGTCATGCAGTCCGGCGTCACCGGCACGCTCCGGCTGGGCGCGGGCCCCACGGTGTCGACCACCACGGGGCTCCCGGTGGCCGCCTTCTGTGCGATGCACCCGCTGGCCAGGGTGAAGGTGTGCTCGCGGCTGTCCTCCGCCGAGCTGGTGCGCCAGCTCCGCGATTTCGAACTGGACGCCGCCATCGCCCACTTCGGCCCCGACGACCGGGAGGGCCTGGAGATGCTGCCGCTGTACGAGGAGCAGTACGTGCTGCTGGTGTCCGGCGAGCAGCTGGTGCCCCCGGCCCCCACCATCACCTGGGCCGAGGCCGCCCAGCTCCCGTTGGCGCTGCTGACCCCGGACATGCGGTTCCGCCAGTTCATCGACAACGCCTTCGAAAGCTCGGGCGTCACGGCGACCCCGCAGGTCGAGACGGACTCGGTGGCCTCCCTCTGCGCCCATGTCTCCACGGGGGCATGGGCAAGCGTCGTCCCGCACACCTGGCTCAGCGCCATGCCGGTGACCGGGGGGACCCGGGCCGTCCGGCTGGTCGAGCCGAACGCCAGGGCGCAGATCTCGGTGGCTATCCATGCGGCCACGCCCGGATCGGTGGTGGCCCGGGCGTTCCTCAACGTGGTGGCGGGGCTGTCGCTCGACGAGGTCTTCGTGTCCGAGCGCCCCGACCCGGCTGCCGGACCCGACGCGGCCGAAGGCCTCCGAGGCAAGCAGCTCGTGGACGTCAGGGGAACGGGCTGAGGGGGGCTGTCCCGGGGCGGAGAGGCCTCTTACGAGGTGCTTCGGCCGGGCCCCGCGAGCGCATCCCGCGCAAGCGGCCGACCCCGCTCCCTTCGATAAACGCGGTAAATCAGCTGGTTGGCAAAAGATCTTGGACGCGCCGGCCCCATGGCGCGGATGGTGAAACACGGAAGACGAACTGGGCGACCCGCTAGGGAGGATCCGGACCATGACGGACGCTGTCGTACAGGACACGGGCGTGGAGGGCGCCGATCAACCGGCCGCCCTGACCGACGGGATCCATCTGGTCGTCGACGCACTCAAGCTCAACGGTGTCGAGACCATCTACGGGGTCGTCGGTATCCCGATCACCGACCTGGCCCGTCTCGCGCAGGCCTCGGGCATCCGCTACATCGGTTTCCGGCACGAGAGCGACGCCGGCCACGCGGCGGCGGCGGCCGGCTTCCTCACGCAGAAGCCGGGCATCTGCCTCACGGTGTCGGCGCCGGGCTTCCTCAACGGACTCGTGGCGCTCGCCAACGCCACCACCAACTGCTTCCCGATGGTGCAGATCTCCGGGTCGAGCGAGCGGCACCTCGTTGATCTCCAGCGCGGCGACTACGAGGAGATGGACCAGCTCGCGGCGGCCAAGCCGTTCGTCAAGGCCGCCTATCGAGTGCACCGGGCCGAGGACATCGGCCGCGGCCTCGCCCGCGCGATCCGCACCGCGATCTCCGGCCGCCCCGGCGGGGTCTACCTGGACATCCCGGCCGCGGTGCTGGGTGAGGTCCTCGACGCCGAGAAGGGCGCCGCGTCGCTGTGGCGGCTCGTCGACCCGGCGCCACGCCAACTGCCGCAGCCGGAGGCCGTGGACCGGGCGATCGAACTCCTCGCCGGCGCCGAGAGGCCCCTGCTGGTCCTCGGGAAGGGCGCCGCGTACGCCCAGGCGGACGACCTGATCCGGGAGTTCGTCGAGTCCACCGGCATTCCCTACCTGCCCATGTCGATGGCGAAGGGCCTGCTGCCCGACGACCATCCGCAGTCGGCGTCGACGGCCCGGTCTCTCGCGCTGCGCCGGGCCGACGTAGTCATGCTGGTCGGCGCCCGTCTGAACTGGCTGCTCGGCCACGGCGACGCGCCCCAGTGGAACCCGGACGCCAAGTTCGTCCAGGTCGACATCGCAGCCACGGAGATGGACAGCAACCAGCCCATCGCCGCTCCGCTGGTCGGGGACGTCGGCTCCGTGATGGAGGCCCTCGTCGAGCGCAGCAAGCCGGGCCGGATCACGGCCCCGGCACCGTGGCGCGAGGAACTCACCGCCCGCTCCGCGCAGAACGTCGCCAAGATGTCCGGTCGCCTGAAGGCCGCCGCCACGGCGCACCCGATGAAGTTCCTCGGCGCGCTCCAGGCCATCCGCGACGTACTGCAGGAGAACCCCGGCGCCTACGTCGTCAACGAGGGCGCCAACGCGCTCGACCTGGCCCGCAACACGATCGGCATGCAGGTGCCGCGCCACCGCCTGGACAGTGGCACCTGGGGCGTCATGGGCATCGGCATGGGCTACGCCATCGCCGCCGCCGTCGAGACCGGCGGCCCGGTCGTCGCCATCGAGGGCGACAGCGCGTTCGGGTTCAGCGGCATGGAGATCGAGACGGTCTGCCGCTACGACCTGCCCATCGTCACCGTCGTCCTGAACAACAGCGGCGTCTACCGGGGCGACGACGCCTCCCCCTCCGACGATCCGGCACCGACCGCGCTGAAGGCCCGTCACGACCTCATGATCAAGGCGTTCGGCGGCACGGGCTACCAGGCGACGACGCCCGACGAGGTCGCCACCACCCTTCGCGAGGCACTGGCCGCGGGCGGTCCGGCACTGATCGACTGCGTGATCGATCCGACGGACGGCACGGAGAGCGGCAACATCGCGCACCTCAACCCCAAGGGCATCAGCGTCCCACGCTGAACCACGTCCCGGCCCTCGCACATTCCGCACCGAGACGATTCACGAGAGAGAAACCAATATGACTGAACTGCCGCTCTCCGGGATTAAGGTCATCGACTTCACCGGAGTGCAGGCCGGACCGGCCTGCACACAGATGCTCGCCTGGTTCGGAGCCGACGTCCTCAAGGTCGAGCGCACCGCCGGCGGCGACGTGACGCGCAACCAGTTGCGCGACATCCCCGACGCCGACGCGCTGTACTTCACCATGCTGAACAGCAACAAGCGCTCCCTGGCCATCAACACCAAGTCCCCCGAGGGACGGGAGGTCATGGAGAAGCTGATCCGTGAGGCCGACATCCTGGTGGAGAACTTCGCACCGGGTGCCATGGACCGCATGGGCCTGGACTGGGAGACCCTCCAGGAGTGGAATCCGCGGCTGATCTTCGGCTCCGTCAAGGGGTTCAACGAGGACTCGCCGTGGAACGACCTGAAGGTCTACGAGAACGTGGCCCAGTGCGCCGGCGGCGCCGCCTCGACGACCGGCTTCTGGGACGGCCCGCCCACCGTCAGCGGAGCCGCCCTCGGCGACAGCAACACGGGCATGCACCTGCTGATCGGTCTTCTGACGGCGCTCATCGATCGCGACCGGACCGGCAGGGGCCAGAAGGTGGCGGTGTCCATGCAGGATGCCGTGCTCAACCTGTCCCGGGTCAAGCTGCGTGACCAACAGCGCCTGGACCGGGTCGGCTACCTGGAGGAGTACCCCCAGTACCCGAACGGCGAGTTCGGTCAGGCCGTGCCCCGGGGCGGCAACGCCGGCGGCGGTGGCCAGCCCGGCTGGGTGCTCAAGTGCAAGGGCTGGGAGACCGACCCCAACGCGTACATCTACTTCACGGTCCAGGAGCAGAACTGGAAGCGGACCGCCGAGGCCATCGGCCGCCCCGAGTGGGCCGAGGACCCGGACTACTCGACCGCCAAGGCCCGGCAGTCCCGCATCTTCGAGATCTTCGAGGAGATCGAGAAGTGGCTCGCCGACAAGACGAAGTACGAGGCGGTCGACATCTTGCGCAAGTGGGAGGTGCCCTGCGCCCCGGTGATGAGCATGAAGGAGCTCGCCGAGGACGAGGCGCTGCGCCGCAGCGGGACTGTCGTGGAGGTCGAGCAGAAGGGCCGCGGGACGTATCTGACCGTCGGCAGCCCGATCAAGTTCTCCGGGTTCAAGCCGGACATCAAGGGTGCCCCGCTGCTCGGTGAGCACACCGACGACGTCCTCGGCGCGCTGGGCTACGACGCCGGCGCCATCGCCGCGATGCGCGAGAAGCAGATCGTCATCTGAAGCGGTCCGTCCGTCCGCGGACAGGGTGAATGACGCGAGAGCGGACGTCCTGTCCGCATCACGGAGCCGGCCCCGGCCATCGGCCAGGGCCGGCTTTCCGTTGTGGGTTCCCGGTAGCCCGGACGGGGGAGTAGAATACTGTATACGGTATTCAATCCTTCTGGTGGCAACATGTGGGATCACGTCCAGAGCGGGACTCCGGACCGCGGGGGAACGGTGGCGCACGGCCCGGCGGCCGCCGCTCAGCCGGACCCCGCTCGGCATGCGTTGCTCGTCATGCCCGCCCGGCCGGCGTCGGTGCGCAGTGCGCGGCACATCGCCGAAGCGCTGCTCCGCCGCTGGGACCTCGGTGCCGACGACAGATACACGGCCGTCCTCGTCGTCGACGAGCTGGCGGCCAATGCCGCCGAGCACGGCCATCGGCGGCTGACGCTGCGCCTGGACCTGGGGCCGGACCTCCTGCGACTGCAGGCGCATGATCACGGAGGGGGCCGCCGACCCGCTCGTCCATGCCAGGACGCCGACCCCGACGAGCACGGCCGTGGCCTGGCGATCATCGACGCGCTCGCGGCGCGGATGGAGATACGGCGAGACGCCGCAGGGTGGTGCGTCATGGTGGAGCTCCCCGTGACGCGTCCCGGGCCCGGGGCGACGCGGGTGTACGGAACGCCCGAAGCGGCCGGACGCGACGGTGCCCGGCCGCTGGGCTGACCGCGGGCCGGCCTGGCCCTCGCCTCCTCCTCCGTCTCTCAGGGCGACTCCCGCGTCAGCCGCGGGGCCGGAGGGGACGCCTGCCGCCCGGGCAGGGCGCGCCCGGGCGCCACCCCGATGGCGCTGAGCGCGGCTCCCTGCCCATGTCCCGCGGTACGGCGGCGGACACCCGGACCTCGCCGGCGTTCCGGCGAGAGGCGTCCTGCCGCCGCAGAAGGGCACACGGGGCGTCGGGGTGCCGCAGAAAGGGCGTCCGGGGCGTGGGGATGCCGCGGGGCGCGTCCTCGGCCCCGGCCCGACACATCCGCTCCTTGGCCCAGGCATCGTCGACGTGGTCGGTCGAGGCCGTGTGCGGATGCACGGTCGGCCGCCGGCTGCGTGTGAACCATCGCTGCACAGGTATTGCATACTGTATGGAGTCTACGCATCCTGATTCCATGGCCCACAACCAGACGCCCTCCGCAGCCCAGGCCCTCGACATCCTGTTGACGGGCAATCAGCGCTTCGTCGCCGGAGATCCGCAGCACCCCAACCAGGACGCCGCACGCCGCGCCGCCCTGGCACCCGGTCAGCATCCGTTCGCCGTGGTTTTCGGATGCTCCGACTCACGACTGGCCGCGGAGATCATCTTCGACCGCGGGCTCGGCGACCTCTTCGTCGTGCGTACCGCAGGACATGTGCTCGGTCCCGAGGTGCTCGGCAGCATCGAGTACGGGGCGGGACAGCTGGGCTGCCCTCTCGTCGTCGTGCTCGGGCACGACGCGTGCGGTGCGATCCGTGCGGCGCGCACGGCTCTCGCGGAGGGCCTGGCCCCGTCCGGATACGTCCGCGATGTCGTCGAGCGCGTCACGCCCAGCGTGCTGACCGCGCGCGCTGCGGGGCTGAGCGAGGAGGCCGACATCGTGGACGAGCACATACGGCACACCGTGGATCTGCTGCAGAACCGCTCACCCGCCCTCGTCGGCGGGCACGCAGCCGTCGTGGGCCTCTCCTACCACCTCGGCGACGGACGGGTCCGGCTGGTCACCAGCCGCGGCCTGGACGGCGTCGCGGCCGCCTGAGCGTTCGGGCTCCCGGCACACGACTTCGCCTCACCCCCCTTCGACATGAAGGGGGGTGAGGCGAAGTCGTGTGCCGCAGGCGCCCGCCGGTCAGCCCGTGGGGGCCTCCTGCGACCGGGCCAGCAGCCCCGCGGCGGCGACGACCACGGGATCCAGGCCGTCCGACCCGGTCTCCACCAGCTCCAGCAGCCGGGCCCGCATCCGGGGGTCCCAGAACCGGCGGATGTGGCCCGCGATCGCCTCCGCGGCCTCGTCACCGGGTACATGCCGCAAGTTCGCGGCGATCTGGTTCGCCATCCGCTGCTCGGACGGCAGGGCGGCGGCCATCTCAGTCCACCGCCGCGAGCCGCTCGGTCCCGAGGGACTCGCCGGCGTGCCGCTCGAGCGGATGGGCCAGGCCCACCTGCACTGCGGTCACCTTGTACTCGGGGCAGTTGGTCGCCCAGTCCGAGTTCTCGGTGGTGACCACGTTGGCGCCGGTCACCGGGTGGTGGAACGTGGTGTAGACGACGCCCGGCGGCATCCGGTCGGAGATCCGGGCCCGAAGCGTCGTACTGCCGACCCGGCTGGCCAGCGTCACCAGGTCGCCGTCGGTGATGCCCCGGTTCTCGGCGTCCAGCGGATGCAGCTCCAGCAGGTCCTCGGGGTGCCATGCCACGTTGCCCGTGCGCCGCGTCTGCGCTCCCACGTTGTACTGACTGAGGATGCGGCCCGTGGTCAGCACCAGCGGGTAGCGAGAGGTGGTCCGCTCGTCTGTCGGCACATAGGCCGTGACGACGAACTTGCCCTTGCCGCGGACGAACGCGTCGACGTGCATGGTCGGGGTGCCCTGCGGAGCCTCGTCGTTGCACGGCCACTGGACGCTGCCGAGCTTGTCGAGCAACTCGAAGGAGACACCCTTGAAGGTGGGTGTGACCTGGGCGATCTCGTCCATGATCTGGCTCGGGTGGTCGTACGCCATGGGATAGCCCATGGCGGTGGCGATCTCGCTGACTATCTGCCACTCGTGCTTGCCCGTCTTGGGCTTCATCACCGCCCGCACCCGGTTGATCCGGCGCTCGGCGTTGGTGAAGGTGCCGTCCTTCTCCAGGAACGAGGCGCCCGGCAGGAAGACGTGCGCGAACCTGGCCGTCTCGTTGAGGAACAGGTCCTGCACCACGACCAGGTCCATCGCCGCCAGCGCCGCGCTGACGTGCTGGAGGTTCGGGTCGGACTGGGCGATGTCCTCGCCGTGCACGAACAGGCCCCGGAACGAACCGTCGATCGCCGCGTCGAACATGTTCGGGATCCGCAGCCCCGGCTCGGGCAGCAGGGAACGGCCCCACAACTCCTCGAACACGGTGCGCACCGCATCGTCGGAGACATGGCGGTAGCCCGTGAACTCGTGCGGGAAGGAACCCATGTCGCAGGAGCCCTGCACGTTGTTCTGGCCGCGCAGCGGGTTGACGCCCACGCCGTCCCGGCCGATGTTGCCGCAGGCCATCGCGAGGTTCGCCATCCCCATGACCATCGTGGAGCCCTGGCTGTGCTCGGTCACGCCGAGACCGTAGTAGATGGCCGCGTTGGGCGCCTGCGCGTACAGCCGGGCGGCTGCCCGCAGTTCCTCCGCTGGAACGCCGGTGACGGGCTCGGTGGCCTCCGGGCTGTTCTCGGGGAGGGCGACGAACCGGGCCCAGTCGTCGAACCCTTCGCACCGCGCATCGACGAAGGAGCGGTCGACCAGGCCCTCGGTCACCACCACATGCGCCATGGCGTTGATGACGGCCACGTTCGTGCTGGGCTTGAGCTGCAGATGATGTGCCGCCTGGATGTGCGGCGAGCGCACCAGGTCGATACGCCGCGGGTCGACCACGACGAGCTGGGCGCCCTCGCGCAGTCGCTTCTTCATGCGTGAGGCGAACACCGGGTGACCGTCGGTCGGATTGGCGCCGATGACCATGATGAGGTCGGCCTTCGCCACCGATCGGAAGTCCTGTGTGCCGGCCGACTCCCCGAAGGTCTGCTTCAGCCCGTACCCGGTGGGGGAGTGGCAGACCCGGGCGCAGGTGTCGACGTTGTTGTTGCCGAACGCCGCGCGCACCATCTTCTGGACGACGTAGACCTCTTCGTTGGTGCACCGCGAGGAGCTGATGGCGCCGATCGAGCTCGGCCCGTACGCGTCCTGGATGGCGCGCATCTTCTCCGCGACCGTCCGGATGGCCTCGTCCCATTCGACCTCGCGCCACGGGTCGGTGGTCTTCTCGCGCACCATGGGCTTGAGCTTGCGGTCGGGATGGGTCGCATAGCCGAAGGCGAAGCGGCCCTTGACGCAGGAGTGGCCCTCGTTCGCCCCGCCGTCCTTGTAGGGCACCATCCGGACCAGTTCGTCGCCGCGCAGCTCGGCCTTGAACGAGCAGCCCACGCCGCAGTACGCGCAGGTGGTGACCACCGAGCGGGAGGGCATGCCGAGTTCGACGACCGACCGCTCCTGAAGCGTCGCGGTCGGGCAGGCCTGGACACAGGCGCCGCAGGAGACGCACTCGGAGTCCAGGAAGGACTCACCGGCACCGGGGGAGACCTTGGAGTCGAAGCCGCGGCCTTCGATGGTCAGCGCGAAGGTGCCCTGCACCTCGCCGCAGGCGCGCACGCACCGCGAACAGACGATGCACTTGGCCGGGTTGAAGTCGAAGTACGGGTTGCTCAGGTCCGGCGCGGCGTCGAGGTGGTTCTCGCCCTCGTACCCGTAACGGACCTGGCGCAGCCCCACCACGCCCGCCATGTCCTGCAGTTCGCAGTCGCCGTTGGCCGAGCAGGTCAGGCAGTCGAGCGGATGGTCGGAGATGTACAGCTCCATGACGCCCTGGCGGAGCTTCTCCACCTTCGGCGTCTGGGTGCGTACGCACATCCCGTCCGCGACCGGTGTGGTGCAGGACGCCGGGGTGCCGCGGCGGCCGTCGATCTCCACCACGCACAGCCGGCAGGAACCGAACGGCTCCAGGCTGTCGGTGGCACAGAGCTTGGGTATGTCGATTCCGGCCTGCGCCGCCGCGCGCATCACCGAGGTGCCCTCGGGCACCGTGACGGGCAGCCCGTCGACCTCGACCGTGACGGTCGCCCCGCCGGGCCGTTCCGGGGTTCCGAAGTCGGGCTCCTTGAGCAGTGTCATGCCGTGCCCTCCCCCCTCGTGAGGAAGTCGTCGGAGAAGTGTGTGACGGCGCTGCGTACCGGCATGGGGGTCAACCCGCCCATGGCGCACAGCGATCCGTCGGTCATCAGCTCACAGAGGTCCTCGAGCAGGGCGAGGTTCTCGTCGCGCTGCTCGCCGGCCACGATCCGGTCGATCACTTCGACGCCGCGCACCGAACCGACCCGGCACGGTGTGCACTTGCCGCACGACTCCGCGGCGCAGAACTCCATCGCGAAGCGGGCCTGCGCCGCCATGTCGACGGTGTCGTCGAAGACCACGACACCGCCGTGGCCGAGCATGGCGCCCGCCGCGGCGAACGCCTCGTAGTCCATGGGCAGATCGAACTGGGACGTCGGCAGGTAGGCGCCCAGCGGCCCGCCCACCTGCACCGTGCGCACCGGCCGTCCGCTGAGCGTCCCGCCGCCGTAGTCCTCGATCAGCTCGCGGAGGGTGACGCCGAACGCCGTCTCGACGATGCCGCCGTGTGCGATGTTGCCGCCGAGCTGGAAGACCTGTGTGCCGCGCGAGCGTTCCACGCCGAGTTCCTGGTACGCCTTCGCCCCGTCGGCGAGGATCACCGGAACCGTGGCCAGGGTCAGGACGTTGTTGACGACGGTCGGCTTGCCGAACAGCCCCTCGATGGCGGGGATGGGCGGCTTGGCGCGGACGACGCCGCGCTTGCCCTCCAGGCTCTCCAGCATGGAGGTCTCCTCACCGCAGATGTACGCGCCGGCGCCGACCCGCACATGCAGATCGAAGGTGAGGTCCGAGCCGAGGATGCGCTCCCCGAGCCAACGGCGATCACGCGCGATCGCGATCGCGGCCCGCATCGTGGCCACCGCGTCCGGGTACTCCGAGCGGATGTAGACATAGCCCTCGCGGGCGCCGACCGCGTGTGCGGCGATCGTCATGCCCTCGATGAGCATGAACGGGTCGCCCTCCATGACCATGCGGTCGGCGAACGTGCCGCTGTCGCCCTCGTCGGCGTTGCAGCAGACGAACTTCAGCGCGTCGGCGCAGTCGAGCACGGTCTTCCACTTGATGCCGGCCGGGAACCCCGCGCCACCCCGGCCGCGCAGACCGGACTCGGTGACGGCGGCGACCACGTCGGAGGGCGGCAGGTCCAGGGCTCTGCGCAGCCCGACGAGGCCGCCGTGGCGCTCGTAGTCCTCCGGGGAGATGGGGTCGATGATCCCGACCCGGGTGAACGTGACCCGGTTCTGGCGGGCCAGCCACGGAAGTTCGTCCACGACACCGAGCCGCAGAGGGTGGTCCGCGCCGTCCAGGAAGCCTGCGGCCAGCAGGTCCGCCACGTCCGAGGGCGCCACGGGACCGTAGCCGATCCGGCCCTCGGGGGTGGCCACCTCGACCAGTGGTTCCAGCCAGAGCATGCCGCGCGACCCGTTGCGCACCAGGGTGATCGGCAGGTTCCGGGCGTCGGCCGCCCGTCGGATCGCCTCCGCCACCGCGTCCGCCCCGACCGACCGCGCGGCCGAGTCGCGGGGGACGTACACCGTCACCGGGGAGTTCGATGTCCGTGTCATGACGAGACCGCCTCGTCCACGATCGAGCGCAGACGTTCCGCGCTCATGCGTCCGAGTACCTCGCCGTTCACCTCGACGGAGGGGCCCAGCGCGCAGTTGCCGAGGCAGAAGACCTGCTCCACCGTCAGAGAGCCGTCCGCCCGCGTCTCCCCGAGGGCGAGGCCCGTCCGGTCCCGGGCGGAGTTCACCAGTGCGTCGGCGCCGAGGGCCTGGCAGGCCTCCGCGCGGCAGATGCGGACGGTCGTGCGGCCGGCCGGCTCCCGGCGGAAGTCGTGGTAGAAGGAGACCACCCCGTGTACGTCCGCCCGGGACAGATTGAGCTCACGGGCGAGCATCGCGACGGCCTCCTGCGGGACATGGCCGAGTTCGGCCTGGATGGCGTGCAGGATCGGCAGCAGTGGACCGCGCTGCCCGCGATGGGCGGCCGCGATCGCACCGACAGCGGCCTCCGTCGTCACGTCACCGACGCTCGTCGTCATGGTTCCTCCCTACGGGGATGGTGATCGACGAGCCCGGACACCTCGCCGCGCTGCTCGTACCGTGCATGACGCCTCTCAATGCATACGGAACTTTGTATACAAGCTTCACTCTGTGTGGCCCCCTGGCGACTCTGAAGGCTCATCGGATACTGTATGCAGTTATCATCGGCTGCGTCCACCGTCCGGAACGGGTCAACCGCGGTCACCGCGGACCGGGGCGGGCGGTCAGGCGAGTGCGCGGACCCCGGGCGCCCCGGTGGGCGATCCGGCCCCCGCGGTGGACATCGCGGCCAGCCATGCGCGGACGGTGCTCAGCAAGCCGTCCGCCTCGCCGTCCCGTTCGAGCAGTGCACCGGCGGGGAGCAGGACGGGATCCGCGCAGACCGTCGACGTTCCGCTGCCGCGCGGACCGTCGCCGCTGGGGCGGGCGGGCACGAACAGGCCGGGCGCATCCGCAGGCACCAGCCACAGGGACGGTCCCTCCCCGCCGTGTGCCGGCGGGGAGGACCAGATGTAGCCGTCGGCCTCGCCCGCCCCGACGACATCGCGTTTGCGGCCGCGCAGGGCCACCACGTCCCCGGTGCGCGTCTCGGTCGAACCCGTCGGTGACGGTGCGGCCCCCGGTGTTCCGGCGTCGTCGGCGTCGGTGAGGGCGAGCGTGCCGAGGTGCAGGCCGACGGCGACCTTGCGGCGCATCCAGTGCGAGCCGTACGCCTCGATGAAGGCGACGGCGGCGTAGTGGGACCGGACCACCGCGCCGGTGGCGGGGCAGGCGCGGGACACGTCGGTCACGACCTCGGCGGCCTCGGTGAGGCCCAGCCCTCCGCCGCCGAGATCGGTGGCGACGGTGAGCCCGAGCAGCCCCGCTTCCCCGAGGGCGGTCACCGAGGCGCGGGGAAATCTCCCGCGCGCGCCGGTCTCCTCGGCGGACGGCTCGATGGTGCTGCTCAAGACGTGGGAGAGAGCGGAGCGGAACGACATGGAGCGGCTCCCTGCGGTCTTGGAGGGGTGACGCCTCATGGGCCGGCGGGGCGGACTCCGCGAAGCCCCCTCTCATGGGTGATTGCATACTGTATACCGCCATGGGGCGACGGGTATCCATCTCTGCTCGGGTGAAATATGGCGTCAGGCCCCGGCGGGCTTGCGTGAACGCCGGCGGGTGGGGCTACGAGGCCCTCACTGCTCCGCTGTCGCGCGCCCGTGGTAGCTGGCGCGGGTGTGCTCGGTGTGGGCCCGCATCAACTGCTGTGCCCGCTGTTCGTCGCCTGCCTCGATGGCGTCGATCATGGCGCGGTGCTCGATCCAGGAGAGTGCGCCACGAGTGCGGGCGACGGGTGTGTAGAGCCACCGGACGCGGCGGTCCACCTGGGCGGACAACTCGGCGAGCACCGAGTTCGCGGCCAGTTGCATCACCTGGGCGTGGAAGGCGGCGTTGGCGGCGACCACGACGTCGACATCGTCGGACACCCGGGCTCGTTCGCCCGCCGTGCACAATGCGCGCAGCCGCTCGGTGGCGCGCGGGGTGGCGTTGGCAGCTGCCAGCCTCGCCGCCTCGGCCTCCAGCAGACCGCGCACGACGAGCAGTTGGTCGGCCTCTTCCTCCGTGGGGTCGTGCACGAACGCGCCCTGGCCGGGGCGCAGATCCACCCAGCCCTCAGTGTCGAGGCGTTGCAGCGCCTCCCGGACCGGTTGGCGCGAGACGCCCAGTTGGCCGGCGAGTTCGCTCTCGACCAGATGCCGGCCCGGTTCGAGCGACCTGGTGACGATGAGTTCCAGGAGAGCCTCGTAGACCCGCTCGCGCAGCGGGCCGGGCCGTTCCACCTTCGGCACGGCGCCGGTCGGCAAGGCCATGACTCCACCCCTCGGTAGCGGCTCACCAGAGCCGCCCGATATTGGATTTCGTCTACAGTCTACTCCGCCCTGGACCGCGGGTGTCGGGCCGCCGCCCCGCTCGCGTCGGCCTGAGGCCCGCACGAGCTGGGTCCCTGCCCGCGTCCCGCCTCTTCCCTTGTCACGAGCATACGAAATACTGTAGACAAAGCGGGGTCGACGACCTCACGAGGCCCTGCCGACCGGGGAGATGCGCCGACCGTCGACCCCGCGGCCGGCCCCCGAGGCGGGTCCACACCGATGTCGGCGGTACTCCATGAACGTGTTCACGGGCGGACACCGCCTGAATCGGCGAGCGGCGGCCACCGTGAGCCGAGGGCGACGCGGCACGTGACACGGACGCGGGACCGGCCGGCGGGTGCGCCCCCTGGGCCGGTCGGTCCCCGGCGTCCGGACCGGTCACCCGACCCGGGCGGGGGACGCCGCCCGGACCGGTGTCGCGACCGGATCCGGACGGCCATCGTGCGGCGTCGGTGCGTCAGGGCCGCTCGTACGTCCGCTCCAGAATCTCCAGTACCTCGGACTCGTCCGGCAGCCGCGGCGCGTTCTTGGTCACGGCGTCGGCGACCGCGCCCGCCGCGATGGCCGGCAGCAGGCCGCGGTCGGCGCCCAGGTCACGCAAGGGGCGTTTGACGTCCAGTTGTCCGGAGATCTCACGTACGGCGGTCACGGCCGCTGCGGCCCAGTCGCCGTCGGCCGGGGGGTCGAGACGCATGGCTCGGGCGGCGCGCTCGTAGGCGTCCTGCGCGGCGGGTGCGCTGAACTCCATGACCTCCTCGAGCACGGCGGCGAGGGCGACTCCGTGCGGAGTGCCGGTGTGGGCCGTGATCGCATGGCCGATGCCGTGCACGAGGCCGAGTCCCGAGAGGGTCAGGGCCTGACCGGCCAGATGCGCGCCCATCATCAACTCGGCGCGGGCGCCGAGGTCCGAGCCGTCCCGGAACGCCACGGGCAGGGCGCGGCTCACCATGCTCACGGCCTGGGCGGCGTACGCGACGGAGAAGGGGTTCGCGCCCCGTGACGCGAGCGACTCGATGCCGTGGACGAGCGCGTCGAGGCCGGTCGCGGCGGTGGCCGCGGCGGGCAGTCCGAGCGTCAGCTCCGGGTCCAGCAGGGCGATGTGCGGCTTGACCGAGGGATGCCCGATGTACACCTTGCGGCAGGCCGCGGCGTCCTCGATCACGCCGAACCCGTTCGTCTCGGCCCCCGTGCCCGAGGTGGTCGGGACGGCGACCAGCGGAAGCCCGGGTGCCGCCCCCCAGAGGTGGTTGGCGTCGGCTGCCACCGCGTCCGGATTGCCGACGAGCAGTGAGATGCCCTTCGCCGCGTCCAGCACCGAACCGCCGCCGAGCGCGATCACCGCGGCGGGGCCGAAGGCGCGTGCCCGGGCCGCGCCCGCGTCGACGTTGCCCGTGGACGGGTTGGGCGCCACCTCGTCGTGGACGGTGTACTCGACATCCGCCGAGTCGAGGATCTTGAGGACGCGCTCGACGACACCGGCGGCCCGCAGTCCGCGGTCCGTGACGACGAAGGCGCGGTTGTGGCCGGTCGTCGCGATCAGTTCCGGCAGGCGGACGATGCGGCCGGGGCCGAACTCGACACGGCAGATCGGATCGATGCTCAGCGACGGTGTGCTGAGGCCGCCGTGTGGGGAAGGGGTCATGGCTTGAGGCTCCTGGAGTGCTGCGTACGGGTTCAGACCGTGAGTGCCGCGCCGGCCGGTGCGGCCGCCGGGTTCGGCAGGCGGAACTCCCGCCCCGCGAGGGTCTCGTAGAGACGGACCGGGCTCATCTCGCCCGCGAGGTCGCCGTGCTGTGCCTTGGAGCGGCGGTAGATCTGCTCGACCAGGGCGGACAACTCGGTGGACACGCCCAGATCACGGCCCAGGTCGACGGCGAGGCCGAGGTCCTTGCAGGCGAGGGCCATGGCGAACGAGTCGTCGTAGTCGCCATCGGCGAGCACGCACATGATGTCGCTCTCCAGGAAATGGGAGGCGGCCGGGCTCGCCAGCAGCGCGCTGCGCAGCACGCCCAGGTCGACACCGGACTTCACGCCCACGGCGAGGACCTCCGAGGCGGCGACCAGGTGGCTGAACCAGAGCAGGTTGATCATCAGCTTGACGGTATAACCCGTGCCGAGCGCACCGACGTGCAGGATGCGGTCCGGGTCGCCCAGGGACTCCAGGACGGGCAGGGCGATCCGGAAGTCGTCCTCGAGGCCGCCCACGAAGATCTGCAGGGCCCCGGCCTCCGCACCGCGCGCCATGCCGCTGACCGGTGCGTCGAGCCGGCGCACGGCCCGGGCGTCCAGCACCGCGGACGCCACCCGCTCCGCCGCGGCCGGGGTCGAGGTCGACATGTCGATCCACAGTGCGCCCTCGGGCAGTGCCTGAGCCGCGCCGCCCCGTAGCAGCACGTCCTCCACGATGCGGGGGTTGGGGAGCATCGTGATCAGGAACTCGGCGTCGCGCGCACAGTCGGCGGGGGAGTCGGCCCAGCGGGCGCCGAGCGCAAGATGTTCGACGGCGGCCTCGGGCCGGGTGTCGTGCACGGTGACCAGGTGGCCCGCGTGGATCAGGTGGCGGGCCATGTGGCGTCCCATGTTGCCCAGGCCGATGAAACCGATCCTCATCAGTGTCCTCGCTGCTGTCGGAGAGCTGTCGGAGAAGAGAAAGAAGGGGGCGCCCCGCTCCGGGGGCGGGTCAGGCGAGATTGATCCAGGTGGTCTTCAGCGCGGTGTACGCGTCCAGTGCGTGCAGCGACTTGTCGCGACCCGCACCGGTGGCCTTGAAGCCGCCGAACGGGGTGATGACGTCGCTGGCGTCGAAGGTGTTGATCCAGACGGTGCCGGCCCGAAGCCGCTTCGCGGTGCGGTGCGCCACGGTCACGTCCCGCGTCCACACCGAGGCGACCAGCCCGAAGTCGCTCTCGTTGGCGAGCCGCACGCCGTCGTCGACGTCTCCGTCGAAGGACACCACGGCGAGGACCGGCCCGAAGATCTCCTCCTGACCGACGGCGGAGGTGTTGTCGACGCCGTCGAGCACGGTGGGTTCGAGATAGCTGCCGCCGGTTCCGGCCAGTGTGCGGCCGCCGCCGAACAGCACGGTCGCGCCGTCCCGTACGCCCTGCTCGACATGGCCGAGAACCTTGGTCAGCTGGGCCTCGTCCACGATCGGGCCCATCACTGTGGCCGGGTCGAGGGGGTCGCCGACCCGGAAGGTGTCGTCGGTGATGCGCCGTACGGCGTCGAGCAGCCGGTCCTTCACCGAGGAGTGCACGACGACGCGCGACCCCGCGTTGCAGGTCTGGCCCGCGTTGTAGAAGATGCCCCAGGCCACGGCCGAGGCGGCGGCCTCGATGTCGGCGTCGGCCAGGACGAGTTGCGGCGACTTGCCCCCGGCCTCGACGGCGACCTGCTTGCCGTTGGACTCGCCCGCGTAGACCTGGAAGAGCCGGGCCACCTCCGCCGAGCCGGTGAAGGCGATCTTGTCGACGTCCGGATGCCGGCCGAGCGCCTGCCCGGCGATCTCGCCCCGTCCCGGGACCACGTTGAGCACGCCGTCGGGCAGCCCGGCCTCGGTGGCGAGCGCGGCCAGCCGCAGCGCGGCGAGCGAGGTCTGCTCGGCGGGCTTGAGGACCACGCTGTTTCCGGTGGCGAGCGCCGGACCCAGTTTCCAACTGGCGATCAGCAGGGCGTAGTTCCACGGAACGACGGCCCCGACGACGCCCAGGGGCTCCCGGGTGATCAAGGCGAGCGCGTCACCCGGGGTCGGCGCGATCTCGTCGTACGTCTTGTCGATGGCCTCGGCGTACCACGCGATGGTCTCCGCGGCCTTGGACACGTCCACCCGCAGCGACTCGGTGATGGGTTTGCCCATCTCCAGGGTGTCGAGGAGGGCCAGTTCCTCGGCATCGGCGCGGATCAGCTCCGCCCAGTGGAGCAGGATGCCCTTGCGTTCCTTGGGCGCGAGGTCACGCCAGCGGCCGTCGTCGAAGGCGGTGCGCGCGGACCGCACGGCACGGTCGACGTCCTCGGCGGACGCGGCCTGCACCGTGCACAGCACCGCGCCGTCGCGGGGCGACACGCTCGCGAAGCCGTCACCGGACGTGGCATCGGTGAACGTGCCGTCGATGAACAGGCGGGCCTCGAAGGCGAGTTTGTCGGCCGCGGCCCGCCATTCGTCGTGGGACCGGGTCAGCAGGTCCTCGATGGTGTACGTCACTTGACCCTCCAGCGGTCGATCGCGTCCTCGTCCAGTTCGATGCCGAGACCCGGCCTGTCGGGCACCTCGAGGCAGCCGTCGGCGTTCACCTGCACGGGTTCGGCGAGCATGAAGTCGCGGCGCTCGGGGGTCCAGCCGGGCGGGTCGTAGGGGAACTCGAAGTACGGGCCGCCGCCGACGCCGGCCGCGACATGCAGGTTGGCGAGCACGCCGATGCCGTTGGTCCAGCTGTGCGGCGTGAACTGACGGTGCTTCAGGTGTGCGAGCTCGGCGAGTGTGCGGGCGCGGTGCATGCCGATCGCGAGGACCACGTCCATCTGGTAGACGTCGAGGGCGTCCTCCTCCAGATAGCGCAGCAGTTCAGTGGGCGAGTGGTGCATCTCGCCGGCGGCGATGCGCACGCCCGGGTTCTCGGCGCGCAGCCGCTTGAAGCCGTCCAGGTCCGCGTACGGCAGCGGCTCCTCCACCCAGAACACGTCGAGTTCGGCGAGCCGGGCGATGGTCTTGCGGGTCTTGGCCAGGTCGGAGGCGTTCGCCGTGTCACCGGCCATCCGCCAGGACTGGTTGAGGTCGACCATGATCTCGAAGTCGTCGCCCAGTTCCTCGCGAACGGCCCGGACCGACGCGATCCCCTCGTCGACGCGGTTGCGGTCGATGCGGATCTTCATGGCCCGGAAGCCGGCCTCGCGCACCTTCAGCGCCGTCGCCACCCGCTCCCCCGGGGACTTCAGCTCTCCGGAGGAGGCGTACGCGGGCAGTCGCCTCGCCGCGTTGCCGAACAGCTCGGAGACGGGACGCCCGTGCACCTTGCCGATGACGTCCCACAGGGCCGCCTCCAGCGGCCAGTAGTGGGCGCCGTGGAAGTTGGCCGTCTCGATCGCCCTGACGTGCCGCGTGATCTCGAGCGGGTCCTCGCCGACGAACAGGTGCTTGTAGGTGTCGAAGCCGTCCATGAGGTCGCCGGACCCGATCCCGGTGATTCCCTCGTCGGTGTGCACGCGCACGATCGTGGCGTCAAAACGGCTGCGCGGCTCGGGGTCCCAGGCGGCGCGGAAGGGCGGATCGAGTTCGAGGCGAAGGCGGTCCAGGGTGATGTCGGTGATCTTCACCGGGCGACCACCTCGGGCGCGGACGCGGCGAGCACCTCGGGGGAGGGTGTGTAGAACGGGTTCGTCGCACCTTCCCTCGCCGCGGCGAGGGCGTCGTCGACCGACGGGGTGCCCGTCACGGCGGCACGGATCGCACCGTGGGCCGCGGCCCGCTGGTTGCGGAAGCAGGCGTCGAGGTCGTGGACCGCCGGGTTGACCCACACCGCGGCGATGATCAGCAGCTCGTCGGCCTCCCCGGGCGGGATCAGGCCCTGCGCCACGGCGTCCAGCACACCCTGCGCCAGGCCCGCCTGGGCGCTGCCCCAGATGGCGCGTTCGTGCAGATCGCTTCCGGCGACGGCCTTGTTCACGAACAGTGTCAGCGGCCGGACCGGCACCGACGGGCGTACGACCGTCATGAACGGCACATGTCCCGCGCTCGGCGTTGCCAGCGCGGTCGCCCAGGCAGTCTCGACCGGGCCGCCCTTGCGGCCGATCACCACGTTCGTGTGTGCGGCGTCGGCGCCGTCACCGACGAAGGACTCGCCGATGAGCGCGGTCGCGGCAAAGGGGGAGGGCATCGGAACTCCTGGACCTTCGGTAGCGGGGGGGTTCGGCAGGGAACCCGGGTGCGACGGGGCAAGGGATGAACCTCGCATTCCGCGCAGTTCATCCGGCCCGATGCGGCGAATCTAGGTCTGCCGCCACCCCCTCGCAAGGCGGCCGGGGGAATCGAAATGCCGGTTGCTCTCCTGACAACTCAGAGGTTGACCTGGGGTTCCTTCCCCGTGTCACGGGCCTAGGATGACGGGCGTGACGGACACCTCCTCGGCCTCGCGGGGTCACGGCCTGCGCCGGGACATCGACCTGCTGGAGGCCCTCGCCTCCGACGAGGCGCAGACGGCCGGCGGCCTCGGCGTCGTGCGCCTGGCGCAGCTGGTGGGACGCGAGAAGAGCCAGGTCTCCCGGGCTCTGAAGGCCCTCGCCGCCGAGGGGATCGTCGAGCGCGACCCCGACACGCTGGAGTACCGCCTGGGATGGCGCCTGTTCTCCCTCGTCGCCCGCACGACGGAGAGTCGCCTGGTACGGATGGCCGAGCCGGTCATGCGCGCCTTGTCGGCGGACCTGGAGGAGACCAGCCACCTGTGCGTGCTCAGCGACCGCGAGGTGCTGACGCTGCTGTCCGTCTCCGGGCACTCCTTCCGCGTCCACGGCTGGGAGGGCCGCGGGGTGCCCGCCTGGCAGACGTCCGCCGGTCGCGTGCTGCTGAGCGACGCCACGCCCGACGAGCTGTACGTCCGCTTCGGCACGACGAGCGAAATGCCCGTCCCGGAACTGTGGGGGCTCATCCAGGACGCCAGACGGCTGGGGTACGCGCGCGTGAGCGAGGAGTTCGAGGCCGGTCTGGTCGGAGTGTCCGCCCCGGTGCGCGACTTCCGGGGCCGTGTGGTCGCCGCCCTCAACATCTCCGCCCCCAAGGCGCGGTTCGGCGACCGGCTCGACGAGGCGGGACGCACGACGGCCCGGGCCGCGACCCGGGTGTCGGCGCTGCTCGGCTGGCAGCCGCGGCGCCCGCAGCCGGCCCGGGCAGGGCTGGTCTGAACAGGGGAGGGGACACACGGCCCGGGATCCCGGCCGCGGGGCGACGGTGATCGTCCGAGTTGCCCTGACAGCAACCCCCGTTGCGATCCGTCGGAGTGGCCTTGTCCGCCGTATGTCGCGCTCGTAAATTCACCGCGCATCGGACGAGCCCCGGTCCGAACCGAGAAAAGAGCAGCTCATGAACCTCGTCGGCATCGACACCCTCGCCAAGTCCCCGCTCGCCGACGGCGACGTGCTCATCGGCGGTCGCTGGCTCCCGGCCGCCGACGGACGGACCTACCCCGTGCACGATCCGGCGACCGGCGCCCTCGTCCGCGAGGTCTCCTCGGCGGGTCCGGGCGACGCCCTCGCCGCGATCGAGGCGGCCGACAGGGCGGCGGCCGCCTGGCGTGCGACGCCGGCGCGGCGCCGCTCGGAGGTCCTGCACGACACCTTCCGGCTGATGCGGGAGCACACCGACCTGCTCGCGGGCCTGATCGTGCTCGAGAACGGCAAGGCCTACCGGGACGCGGCGGCCGAAGTCGGCTACGCGGCCGAGTTCTTCCGCTGGTTCGCCGAGGAGGCCGTACGCATCGGCTCGTCCTTCGGCGACGCCCCGGGCGGTGGTTTCCGGCATGTCGTACGCAGGCACCCGGTCGGCGTCACCGCGTTCGTCACTCCCTGGAACTTCCCGGCCGCCATGGCCACCCGCAAGATCGCCCCCGCCCTCGCGGCCGGCTGCCCCGTCCTGCTCAAGCCCGCCCCCGAGACGCCGCTCACCGCCCTCGCGGTGGCCGCGCTGCTCGCCGAGGCCGGACTGCCCGAGGGACTGCTGAACGTCCTGCCCACGGACCGCGCCCCCGAGGTCGTCTCGACCTGGCTCGGCGACGAACGGATCCGCAAGTTCTCCTTCACCGGCTCCACGGCGACCGGCAGGCTGCTCCTGGAGCAGGCCGCGGCCAACGTCGTCAATGTGACCATGGAGCTCGGCGGCAACGCCCCCTTCGTCGTCTGCGTGGACGCCGACGTCGACGCCGCCGTGCGGGGTGCGATGGACGCCAAGATGCGCGGCGGCGGCGAGGTCTGCATCGCCGCCAACCGGTTCTACGTCCACACCGACGTCGCCGCCGAGTTCACGGAGAAGTTCGGTGCCGCCATGGCGGCCGTGCGCACCGGCCCCGGGACGGAGGAGGGTGTCGCCCTCGGCCCCATGATCAATCAGGCGGCGGTCGACAAGATCCGTTCGCTTGTCGACGACGCGGTGGCCCGTGGCGCGACGATCGCCGCACAGGGCACGGTCCCCGACGGACCGGGCAACTTCCACCCCACGACGGTCCTCACCGACGTGCCCGAGGAGGCTCGCATTCTTCACGAGGAGGTCTTCGGGCCGGTTGCCCCGCTCACCACCTTCACCGACGAGGACGAGATGCTCGCGCGCGCCAACGCCACCGTCCACGGCCTGGCTTCGTACGTCTACTCGCGGGACGTCGCCCGTGCCCTGCGCATCGCCGAGCGCCTCGAGGCCGGCATGGTCGGCGTCAACCGGGGCCTGCTGTCCGATCCCGCCGCCCCCTTCGGCGGCGTCAAGCAGTCCGGCCTCGGCCGGGAAGGCGGCCGCGAGGGAATCGAGGCGTTCCTCGAGACGCAGTACATCGCCCTCGACTGGCCCATCGACTGAAACCTCTTGTACGTCCCCACACCCGTCCGTTCCCCGAGTTCCTCTTCGCCATGCCCTGAAACGGGCCCGGGCCCCCACCCCGGACCGCCCGGCCACCGAACAGACAAGGACCGCTCATGGCAACGACGCCTGCGACCGAGCCCCAGTTCGAGACCCCACCGTCTCCCGTCCCGCTGCGTGAACGCCGCCGCCTGCACACCAAACTGAAGCTCGCCACGCAGATAGGCGAGGGCATCGACGGCTACATCATCGGTGGCATCGGCATGGCGATGGGCGCCCTGACCACCGACCTCCATCTGTCCACCGTGATGGAGGGACTGGTCGGGGCCTCGCCGCTCATCGGCATCTTCGTGGGCGGCCCGGTCTTCGGGCGCCTGGCCGACCGGTTCGGGCGGCGCCCGGTGTTCCTCGCCGACATGCTCGTCTTCCTGGTCGGCTCGGTGCTCCAGTTCTTCGTCACCGACGGGCTGCAACTCTTCGTCATCCGGCTGCTGATGGGTGTGGCGATCGGCGGCGAGTACGCCATCGGCGCTCCCCTGCTCTCGGAGTACGCGCCGAAGGAGGGGCGCGGCAGGCTGCTGGCCAGCCTGGAGATCAGCTGGTACGTCGGTTACGCGCTGGCGACCGTCGTCGGCGCGCTGTTCGCGGACGTCCAGGGCGGCTGGCGCTGGTCCCTGGCCAGCAGTGCGGTGATCGCCGTGGTGTGCGTGGCGCTGCGGGGCGGCATCCCGGAGTCGGCCCGCTGGCTGCTGAGCAAGGGCCGCCGCGAGGAGGCCGAGGAGCTCATCACGAAGTACGGCATCGAGATCGACGTGGCGGCGGAACTCGACGAGCGCACCGAGGCGGGACAGGAGGGCTTCCGCTCGCTGTTCAGCCGCCGGCACATTCGCAGCACCGTGTTCGCCAGCGTCTTCTGGGCCGCGCTCGTCCTGCCGTACTTCGCGATCGGCACCTTCTGGACCCAGGTCTTCGACGCCCTCCACATGGGCGACAACGCGGTCGCGGCCCTGCTCGTCTACTCCTTCACGGCCGTCGCCGGCGTCACCGCGGGCTGCCTGGTCGTGGACCGCATCGGCCGCCGCAGGCTGCTGATCCCGCCGTTCTGGATCACGGCGGGCTGCCTGGCCCTGGTCGCGGTGTGGCCGTCCTCCACGCCGGTCATCGTGGCCGGTTTCCTCTTCTTCATCTTCCTCAACGCCGCCTCCAGCGCGCTGACCGCGGTCTATCCGCTGGAGGTGTTCCCCACCTCGCTGCGCGCCACCGGCGTGGGTTTCGCGACGGCCATGAGCCGAGTCGGCGCCGCCGTGGGCACGTTCCTGCTGCCCATGGGCCTCGACCACTTCGGCGCCCGGTTCGTTCTCTTCGTCGGCGCCGGGGTGCTCGCGGTGGGCGGCCTGGTGTCGCAGTTCCTGGCACCCGAGACCACCGACATGGACCTGGCAGCGGCGGCCCGGACGGCCCGCGAACCGGCCTCCTGACCCGGAATCTCCTCGGGACGCCTGCCGCGCTCGCCGTGTGGTGCGCGTCGAAGGGCCCGGCCGCCGTGGCTGCGACCGGGCCCTTCGACGTGCGCAGATCAGGCGTTGGGGTCGAACGGGATCCCGGACGGCATGGAGTTCGCCAGGGCGTACTCGAAGTCACCATCCTTGATCTTGATGGTGGCCGAGCCGAAGTTCGCGCTCATGAGCTTGTCGCGGAAGCCCGCGGGGTAGCCGTTCCAGCCCACCAGACGCGGGTAGAACCAGCCGCCCGTGGCGTTCTCCGGCGGCTCGTCGTTGTTGTTGGCGAACCGGAAGCAGTGGGTGGAGACGCCGTCCTTGTGGTACACGATCTTCGGGTGGGTCCCGTCGAAGCGCACCGACGAACGCCCGGCCACCTGATAGCCGGAGTGCTGCGACACCGACACGTACTGGACCTCGTTGTTGTTGATCCACACCACGACGTGCTCCCAGTCGTGGGTGTGGCCGATGGCCGCGGGACCGAGCGTGGCCTGGTCCTTCTCGAAGTAGCTGGCGTACACCACGGCGCACCAGCCGTTGTTGCACTTCTCGCGCGAGTAGGTGTTGGCGTTGGCCAGCTGGGCGTAGTCGTGGCAGTGCCCGTTGACGTCGCCGCCCAGCTTCAGACCGGGGTTGATGGTGCCGTCGACGCCGATGGCCGCGGTGGCGTAGCAGCCGTCACCGTCGTAGTCGTAGGCGGGGGAGAAGGACTGCTCCAGACCGTCGGCGTTCTGGGGCAGGAGTTGCAGAACGTTGGCCTGGGCGCTGGCGGGCAGCGCCACGACCAGCGCGATGGCGGCGAGGGCGCTCGCGAACGCGGAGCGGCGCAGCCGCCGCGAGAGCCTGGGGACGGACGGAGTTCTTCTGCGGCGTGCTGTGGGGGGTACCTGGTCGCGCACGTCAACTCCCTGCGGGCGTCAGAGGACGGGGTACATCCCGGGGTCTCCTGGGGAGGGAGTGACCCGGGCGCCGAGATTCTCGCAAGGAGTCGGTGGGCAGGACGAGCCGCGTGACTGAACATTGGCGCAAACATCGCTGAACTCCCCTGTTGAGGAGGGAAGTTCAGCCGTACAGCGCCGGGGAGGGGAAGCCGCAGCAGCCGCCGCGGCGCTTCTGGTGCGCCGGTCCCGGCGGCGGGCCCCGTACGACGGTGGACCGGACCGGGAGCCGTGCGCGCCGGTGTCAGGCCGCGGGGGCCGGGTAGGTCGGGTACTCCACCCCGGAGACGTGCTGCACGACGCGGATGACCTGGCAGGAGTAGCCGAACTCGTTGTCGTACCAGAGGTAGAGGATCGCGTTGTCGCCCTCGGCCTTGAGAGCGCCCGCGTCCACGATCGACGCGTGGCGCGAGCCGATGAAGTCGCTGGAGACGGCGTCGGGAGCGCTGATGAAGTCGATCTGACGGCGCATCGGCGAGGTCAGCGAGACATCACGGAGGTACTCGAGGACCTCCTCGCGGGTCACCTCACGGGCGAGTTGGAGATTGAGGATCGCGATCGAGACATCGGGCACGGGCACGCGGATCGAGCTGCCGGTGATCCGCGCCTTGAGGTCGGGCAGCGCCTTGGCGACGGCGGAGGCGGCACCCGTCTCGGTGATCACCATGTTGAGCGGCGCGGAGCGGCCGCGCCGCTCGGACTTGTGGTAATTGTCCAGCAGGTTCTGGTCGTTGGTGAAGGAGTGGACGGTCTCCACGTGTCCGCGCAGAACGCCGTACTCGTCGTCCATCGCCTTCAGCGGCGGCACGATCGCGTTGGTGGTGCAGGACGCGCAGGACAGGATCCGCTCGTCGGGCTTCACCATGTCGTGGTTGACGCCGTGCACGATGTTGGGCACATCGCCCTTGCCGGGCGCGGTCAGCACGACCTTGTCGATGCCGGGACGCAGGTGTTTCGACAGGCCCTCGCGGTCGCGCCACTTGCCGGTGTTGTCGATGAGGATGGCGTCCTTGATGCCGTACGCCGTGTAGTCGACCTCGGCCGGGTCGTCGGCGTGGATCACCCTGATGGTGTTGCCGTTGGCGATGATCGAGCAGCTCGCCTCGTCGACGGTGATCGTGCCCTGGAACTGGCCGTGGATGGAGTCGCGGCGGAGCAGGGACGCCCGCTTGACGAGATCCTCGGCGGCCCGGTCACCGCCGCCGCGCACGACGATCGCACGCAGCCGCAGACCGTTGCCGGAACCGGCCTTCTCGATCAGCAGGCGGGCGACGAGCCGGCCGATGCGGCCGAAGCCGTACAGGACGACGTCGCGTCCCTCACCGTGCTCGATCTTGTCGGCACCCGTGGCCCCGGCCACCGCCCGGGCGGTGAAGTCCTCGACCGACAGGCCCTGGTCGTCGGTCCGGTACATCGCGGCGAGCATGCCGATGTCGATCTGGGACGGGCCGAGATCCAGGGTGCCGAGCGCCTTGAGGAACGGGAGGGTCTCGGTGACCGAGAGCTCCTCCCCGGCGATCTGCCGTGCGAATCGGTGGGTCTTGAGAATGCTGACCACCGACTTGTTCACCAAGGAGCGGCTGTGCAGCAGGACCGTGACGTCCCGCTCCCGGTGCAGCTTCCCGATGATCGGGATCATCGACTCCGCGATCTCCTCGCGGTTCTTCCAGTTGGTGAACGAGTCGTCGTTGACAGTCACAGATTTATCTTTCGAGCTAGGCGGCGCTCATATGGTAAACGCAGGGTTGTGCGGGCAGGTCGTCAGGGTTCGACCGGCGCGGTGGATGCGTGGGTCCGCGAGGGCGGCTGCCGTTCGCAGGCCCGCCGGAGGAAGGGTTCGGCCGGGGCGGAGACGACGGCGCACGGCAGTCGAGGGCACCGGATCGATGGCCGGTTCGCGCCGCGCGACGGCGGGATCGTCCGGTGAGGTGAAGCCCCGGCCCGGGGCCCGCCGGGTCCTGGTCGCGGCGCCGCGGTGCACGCAGACTTTCAGCCGGTCCCCAGGAAGGCTGTGATGTCCGAGGCGGAACACTCCGAGGCCACGGCAGGTCCCACCGGGCCGCGCGCCCGTGGTGACTTCACCGGCGGCGTGTACGGATCGCTGCTCGCCGCCTCCGTGGTCGTGGGCGCCGGTGCGGCCGGCGTGTTCTCGCGCGTCGAGCTCGTGGTGCTGCTGGTGAGTACCGCCGTGGTGTTCTGGATCGCGCATGTGCACGCCCAGCTGTTCGGCGCCCGCCTGGCGCAGGAGGTCCTGGACCGCCGGGTCGTGCTGCACGTCTGCTGTGAGGAATGGCCGATCGTCAAGGCCGCCGTCCCGCCCGCCGCCGCTGTGATCGTCAGTCCGCTCCTTGGCCTCGACCTCCTGGGCGGGGCCTGGCTCGCGCTCGCCGTCGCCGTGGCCGGCCAGGTGGGCTGGTCGGCGGCCGCCGCTCGCACCGCGGGAGCCTCCTGGCGCCTGGTGATCGTCAGCGCCGCGGTCAATCTCCTGCTCGGGCTGCTGATCATCGTCTGCAAGATCGTCCTGAGGGACTGACACCGGGGCGGGCCGTCGCCCGGTTCACCTTCCGCAGGTGAGGCCGTGCGGTGCGGCGGGGCGGAGCATCGCGGACGGGGCGCGGTACGGCCGCCCGGGCACAGCCGAGGGAGAGCAGCTCATGCGCTATGAGATCCGCGTCGACGGACAGCTGTCGGACACGCTCACCGAGGCGTTCCCGGAAATGGACCACCTCGTTCTCTCGGGACAGTCCGTGCTGGTCGGGCCCGTCGTCGACGAGGCTCACCTGTACGGGTTGCTGGCCCGGTGCCGGTCGCTCGGACTGCGTGTCGTGGAGATGCACCGGCTGCCGGAGTGAGCACGGCCTCGAGGGGCCGGACGACCTCACCCGCCATGGGTGACCCGGCATGCGGTGGACGCCTGGTCCGCACGGGTCCGTACACCGCCCCCTCGGCGAACCTGCCGTGACCCGTACCGATCCTGCCAGGAGGAGCCATGACCGTACCCCGTGGTCGGGCGTCGCGCACCGGGCCGGAGCACCTGTCCGACGGCACCGGGCACCGCACGGACGACGACCGCGGGGTACTGCGGGTGGGTCTCGCCGCCTCGTGGACCCTGGTGCTGAGCTCGGCGCTCGCGGCGCTGATACCGGGCATCATGGTGCTGGCCTGGCCAGGAGGGACCCTGCACGTGCTGGCGGTCCTCGTCGGACTGTCCCTTCTTGTGGCCGGGGCGCTGCGGTTCGTCGCTGCCTTCCCCCTGGAGGAGCGCGACGAACGGGTGCCGCGCCTGCTCGTCGCGGTGCTGCTGGTCCTTGCCGGGGTGCTGTGTCTGCGGCACCCGTTGCAGACCATCGCGGCGCTGTCCCTCATCGTCGGGGTCGTATGGCTGGTGACCGGCATGCTGACCGCCTACACGGCCTTCAGCGACCGTGACCTGCCGCACCGGGCGTTCGTCCTCGGCACGGCGGCACTCGGCATCGTCGCCGGGATCGTGGTGCTCGCCCTGCCGATCGAGTCCGCGGTCGTCCTGGCGCGGCTGCTCGGCCTGTGGCTGGTGCTGCTCGGACTGGCGGAGCTGGTGGTCGCCTTCGCATGGTCGGCCGCATTGCGCAGGGCGGGAGCCGGAGGGCGGTCCGGTGGATCCGCGGCGGCGTGATCAGCGTCGTCCGCCGGCCCGAACCGTCCGCCGCGCGCGGGATGTGCCCGCGGGCGCCGAAGCCGCCCCTGCCGCCGACGGTGGCTCCCTGAGCCACCGTTGCGGAACGAGGTCCAGAACCGCGGGCGCGCCCGCGGCACCGGCGCTCACCCCTGCCGGGTGAGGTCGCGCCGTCCCCGCCTCGCGCACCCTGAAGACGGCACCGGCGGCCGGGGCGAAAGCCCGGAACGGAGGAGAGACATGGTCGCGCAGACGTACCTCGCCTACGACTATCCACTGCTGAGCGCCTTCTGGACGATGCTGTGGTTCTTCCTGCTGGTCATGTGGTTCGTCCTGCTGTTCAGGGTCGTCCTTGACGTGTTCCGCGACGACTCCATGAGCGGTTGGGGCAAGGCCGGCTGGCTCGTGTTCCTGGTCGTGCTCCCCTTCCTCGGCGTCCTCGTCTATCTCATCGCCCGTGGGAAGGACATGGGCCGTCGGGAGGTGGCGCAGGCGCGCGCCCAGCAGCAGGCCTTCGACTCCTACATCCGTCGGACCGCGGCGGAAGGCGGACGCCACAGCAGTACCGACGAACTCGTCCGGCTGTCCGAGATGCGTACCCGCGGCGACATCACGGACGAGGAGTTCCGCCGGGCGAAGGACCTGGTCCTGTCCGATCACACCGCGTCGGGGCGCCCGGCGACCGCGGCGGACGCGCGTTCCGCCGCCCCGGCCCACCGTCCCTGACAGGCGGTCCGGGAGGCGGCGGTCCCCAGGGGGCCGTACGGACCGTCGGGTGCTCACCCCGCATCTGCGGCCGCCACGGACGGGCGGTCGACGCGGGCGGTGACGACAACCCGGCCCGTCCCGGCCCGGCTACGCGCTGCGCCGCCGGCGGGCCGGCTGTTTCGCCGCGGTCTTCTTCGCCGTTTCCTTCGTGGCCGTGGTCTTCTTGGCGGTCTTCTTCGCGGTGCTCTTCTTCGCGGCGGTCTTCTTGGCAGGTGCCTTCTTCGCCTTGGTGCCGGCGGCGGTCTTCTTCGGGAGCTCGTGCACCTCGGCCTCGGGAGCCTCACCGCGGGACGCCTTCGCCTGGGCCACCGATGCCTGGAGTGCGGCCATCAGGTCGAGCACCCTGCCCGGTTCGCCCTCCGGCTCCGGGGTCTCGGGCGGTGCGTGCCCCTCACGCTTGGCCTCGATCACCTGCTCGAGCGCCTCGGTGTAGTGGTCGGCGAAGTCGGGCCCTTCGAGGTCGTCGCGGGTCATCCGGTCGATCAGGTGCTGTGCCTCGGTGATCTCGCCGTCGGAGAGCCGGATGTCCGGCGGTGCCAATTCGGCCGGGTCCCGGATCTCGTCCGGCCAGCGCATCGAGTGCAGCACCAGCGCCTCGTCCCGCACCCGCAGCAGACCCAGCCTCTCCCTGCCGTGCCAGGCGAACTTCGCCACGGCGACCTTCGACGTCCTCGCCAGCGCCTTGCGCAGCAGGGCGTACGGCTTCGCGGCCACCGTGCCGGAGGCCTGGAGGTAGTAGCCCTCGCCGACGCGGAGCGGATCGATGGACCCGGCGGGTACGAACGCCACGATCTCGATGGCCCTCGCCGTCGGCAGGGGCAGTTCCCGCAACTCCTCGTCGAGCACCGGGACGATCTGGTCCTTGGTGAGCGCGTAGCCCTTGCCGATCTCCTGCTGCGGGACCTCGCGGTCCTCGACCTCGCAGTACTTCCGGACCCGCACCCGGCCCATGTCCTGCAGGTGGTACTGGTGGAAGCGGACGCTGTGGTCCTCGGTCGCGGGCACCACGTCCACCGGGATGGTGACCAGGCCGAAGCTGATCGCTCCCGACCAGATGCTGCGGGGCATCGCGGACCTCCATGACGTGCCTCCGGGTCACCACCCTACGAAGCGCTCGAGCGCACGGCACGGCGGAGTGGTCCACGGGGATGACCGGTGCGGCGGCCGACCGGCACGGGTCCAGGTCGATCCGCCGGGCCCCTCGGCCGGCGAGCCCCCGGTGAACCGCGAGGGAACTCTTGGTGTCAGTCCCTGCCAGGGGCTTTCCGGACGGGAGCCGCTGCCTAGCATGAGGTGATCGCGCCGCACGAAGGCGCGCGGGTACGTTCGCACGTTGTTCGGGGAGGCGCGGAGGAATGCCGGTGCCCGGCCTCACCTTGCGGAGGGGCCGCGTCTGGGCCGCGGGCGGGCTCCTGCTCACCCTCGTCCTGGTGGCGGCGTTGCTGATCACCACACTCGGCGGAGCCCGGCATGCGCGGGCCGCCGGCGACGGGCTCCGGCACACGGCCGTCGAGGTGTCGCCGAGTGGCTGCGGCCGCGGCTGGACGAGTCCGGTTCCCGGGCTGCAGGTCTTCGATCTGCACAACACCTCGAGCGATCCCGCGGAGGTCTATCTCGAGGATCCCCGCAGCCGGGCCGTGTACGGAGAGCTGGAGGGTCTCGCCGCGGGCACCACCCGTTCGCTGACCGTCCGTCTCGGCAAGGGCTCGTACGCGTTCACCTGCCTGCCCGACGACGCCGACGCGGTCACCGGCCCCACGGTCCGCGTCACCACCGGCGGCAGGCCCGGCCCCGCCGCGGCCCCCGTCACCCAGCACGATCTCATCCCGCTCGCGATCGACTACCAGAAGTGGGTCGGCGGGGGTCTGAACGACGTGGTGCGGCTGACCGGCCGGCTGCAGGAGGCCATCGACCGCGGCGACCTCGACGCGGCCCGGAAGGCCTGGCTGCCGGCGCACCTCGAGTACGAGCGGCTCGGTGCGGCGTACGACGCCTTCGGCGACTCCGACGCACAGATCAACGGAACGGACGCCGGGCTGCCGGGCGGTGTGAAGGACCCCTCCTTCGTGGGCTTCCACCGCATCGAGTACGGGCTGTGGCACGGCGGGTCCGCGCAGCAGCTCCGCGCCCCGGCGGCGGCCCTCACCAAGGCCGTCCGCGGCCTGCGCGACGACTGGGCGCAGGCCCGTATGGACCCGGCGCAGCTGGGTCTGCGGGCGCACGAGATCCTGGAGAACACCGTGCAGTTCGAGCTGACCGGGCGGACGGACTACGGCAGCGGCTCGAGCCTCGCCACCGCCCGCGCCAACATCGACGGCACGCGTGCCGTAGTGTCCCGGCTGCGTCCTCTGCTCGCCTCGCGCTATGCGGACCTGCCCGTTCTCGAAAGGGATCTGGACCGCGCGCAGCGCACCCTGGACGGCTTCCACCACGGCGACCGGTGGACCCCGCTCACCGGGCTCGACCGCACCCAGCGGGAGCAGGTCGACGCCGCCCTCGACGACCTGGTCGAGCGGCTGGCCTCGGTCGCGACGCTCTGCGACCCCCGGAGGACAGTGTGAACGCCGGGCCCGCCACGGGTGGTTTCGGACGGCGCGGTTTCCTGCGCGGGGCCGCCCTCGCCGGTGCCGGCCTCGCCGCCGGGGGCGCGGCGGCCCCGTCCACCGCCGACGCCACGGGCACACCACCCGTCGTGCCCTTCCACGGCACCCACCAGCAGTCGGTGGTCGCGGCCCCGCGCCGGGTCACCGCGTTCACGGCTCTCGACGTCACCGCCGAGAACCGCGCGGAACTCGGTGAGCTGCTGCGCACCCTGACCGACCGTGCGCGCTTCCTGACCGCGGGCGGAACGCCTCCGGCCCTCGGTATCACCGGGCCGCCCGCCGACTCCGGTGTGCTCGGCGACCGGTTGCCGTCCGGCGCGCTGGCGGTGACCGTCGGCGTCGGTGCCTCGCTCTTCGACGACCGCTTCGGTCTGGCCGCGCGCCGCCCGCGCAGACTCGCGACGATGCCCGCATTCCCCGACGACGACCTCCGCCCCGAGTGGTGCCACGGCGACCTCAGCCTCCAACTGCACGCGGACGACATCGACACGGTGCTGCACGCCCTGCGGGACATCGCGCGGCACACCCGTGGCGGTATGCAGGTCCGTTGGCGTCTCGACGGTTTCTCCAGCCGGCCCCGCCCCAGCGGAACCCCGCGCAACCTGATGGGTTTCAAGGACGGCACCGCCAACCCCGACCCGTCCGACCCGCGCGAGATGGATCGCCTGATCTGGGTGGACCGCGGCATGGGCGAGCCGGACTGGGCGCAGGGCGGCAGTTACCAGGTCGTACGGCTGATCCGCATGCTCGTGGAGTTCTGGGACCGGGTCTCGCTGAGCGAACAGGAGCGGATGTTCGGCAGGGCCCGGGAGTCGGGTGCGCCGCTCGACGGTGACGCCGAGCACGACACCCCCGACTACCCGAGCGACCCCAAGGGCGATGTCATCCCGCTCGACAGCCACATACGCCTCGCCAATCCGCGCACACCGGGGACCGCCGGCCAGCGGATCCTGCGCCGTGCGTACAACTACGACCGGGGCGTGGACAGCAACGGCAATCTCGACATGGGACTGCTGTTCTGCTGCTACCAGCAGGACCTCAGCCGTCAGTTCGAGACCATCCAGAAGCGCCTCGAGGGTGAGCCGCTCACCGACTACATCAAGCCGTTCGGCGGCGGCTACTTCTTCGCCCTGCCGGGTGTGCGGGACGGTGCGGACTGGTACGGGCGCGCCTTGATGTCCTGAACCTGTTCGGACAACTTCCGGGTTCATTGGTCAATACACGGTCAAGGTTTTCCCCTGCTTCCCTGACCCTCTGTTCATGCGTCCGACATCGCCGCTCCAGCATGGTGCCGCCCGTCCGGCGGAGCATCCCTGACCGTACGGCGCAATGACGTTCGTGTCCGGAAGGTGAATCAGCATGGCCAGCAGGGGAAGAAGAGCAACGATGAGGGGCCTTGGTGCGCTCCTGGGCGCGGCCGCGCTCACGGCCCTCGGCGCAAATGTGCCGGCGTGGGCCGCCCCGCCGGCCGGGCACGGTCACGGGCAGAGCCACTCCTCGACGGCCACGCCCATTCAGCACGTGGTCGTGCTCTTCGACGAGAACGTCTCCTTCGACCACTACTTCGCGACCTACCCGCAGGCCGCCAACAGCGACGGCACCAAGTTCACGGCGTCCAAGAAGACTCCGAAGGACGTCGACAACCTGCGCACCGCCGGGCTGCTGACGAAGAACCCCAATCAGTACGCGCCCAAGCGGCTCACCCCGTCCCAGGCGGTGACCTGCGACCAGAACCACGGCTACGGGCCCGAGCAGTACGCCAACAACGGCGGAAAGAACGACCAGTTCGTCCAGAACACGGACTCGGGCAAGTGCTCCGGCAACCTGTTCGGCGAGCCGGGCCTGGTGATGGACTACTACGACGGCAACACCGTCACCGCGCTGTGGAACTACGCCCAGAACTACTCCCTGGGCGACCGCTCCTACAGCTCCGTCTACGGCCCGTCCACGCCCGGCGCGCTCAACCTGGTCTCCGGCCAGACGCACGGTGTCGTCTCCATGGACCCCGCGTCCGGCACCGAGCACCCCAAGCAGACCACGACGCCGGACTCCTACACCGTCCAGTCGCCCGACGCCAAGGGTGTCGGCACGGTCGTCAACGACCCCGACCCGGCGTACGACGACTGCTCCGACAAGGATCACACCAGCACGAACGCGCTCGCCGCGATGCAGGGCCGCAACATCGGTGACGTGCTCAACTCCAAGGACGTCAGCTGGGGTTGGTTCCAGGGCGGCTTCCGGCCGTCCACCCCGTGGGACGGCCAGCAGGGCCACTACGCCAAGTGCGACGCCACCCACACCAATGTCGGCGGTGCCGCGGCCATCGACTACAGCCCGCACCACTCGCCGTTCGAGTACTACAAGTCGACGTCCAACCCGCACCACCTGCCGCCCCGTAACGTCGACGAGATCGGCCACAGCGGACAGGCGAACCACAACTACGACCTGACGGACTTCAGCGCCGCCCTCAAGGCGGGCAAGCTGCCGGCGGTCAGCTTCCTCAAGGCCGCCGAGTACCAGGACGGCCACGCGGCCTACTCCGACCCGATCGACGAGCAGCACTTCCTGGTCGACGAGATCAACGCGATCCAGAAGTCGCCGCAGTGGAAGTCGACCGCCGTGGTCATCGCGTACGACGACTCCGACGGCTGGTACGACCACGCGTACGCCAAGCCGGGCAACGGCTCCAAGGACACCTCGGTCGGCTCCAACGGCAAGACCACCGACAGCCCGGCCTGCCAGGCCGGACCGGCGGCGACGGGCGGCTACGCGGACCGCTGCGGCCCGGGCACGCGTCAGCCGCTGCTCGTGGTCTCCCCCTACAGCAAGGTCAACAAGGTCGACCACACCCGGACCGACCAGTCGTCGATCATCCGCTTCATCGAGGACAACTGGCACACGAGCCGGATCGGCGACCACTCCTTCGACGCCGCCGCCGGCTCCCTCGGAGGTATGTTCGACTTCCGGCACCCGAACAACAAGCAGGTGCTCCTGAACTCCGACGGTTCGGTGAAGTCGGTCGGCAAGATCCACCCGGTGAAGGCCGTCGCCACCAGCATCACCCCCGGTCCCGCCATGCAGAACACGGCGGCGACCACGGACGCGTCGTCCTTCCCCGCCCTTCCGCTGGGCATCGGGGTGGGCGCCCTCGTGGCGGTCGGTGCGACCGGCACCTTCCTCACCATGCGCCGCAGGGACCGTGCGGCAGCCTGACGCCGCACGGACCTGAGCGGGCGGTGGCCCCGGGACTCCCGGGGCCACCGCCCGCTCTGCGTCGTGTGTCACCGTGCCCGCGGTCGGCAGGGACCTCGGCGGCCGGTGGGGCACCCGCCGATCGCGGACACGGATGACGCATGGCCCGACGCCGGATGGGTACGCGACCGGAACCCGCCCGGAGCCGGCGGTTCCGGGCTGTGTCCGCCCGCCACTATCTGGGGATCCGCCATGAACACGCCCGACAAGAACCACCGACCGACCGCAGCTCAGGCCGCACTCGACACCCTCGCGGTGCACGCCGAGGATTCGGACGCGCTGGACACGCTGGCCGGGAGCGACGTGCTCGTCCCCGTGCCGGACGATGTCGCCGAGGAGGAAGCCATCGACCCCTACGCCGTGGCCCTGCCGGTCCTGGAGCAGCCCGACGGCGAGCAGACGGTCCCGGTGTTCACCTCGGAGACGGAGATGGCCGGTCTGCTGCCGTTCGTCTCCCGATACCGGCTGGTGCCGCTCGGGGCGCTCGCCTCCCAGTGGCCCACGGACGAGCTCACGCTCACCATAGACGCGGCCTCGCCGCACGGGCTGACCCTGAACTCCGACGGGGTGCGCACACTGCTGGCCCGCCACTAGCGGCGTCCCGCCCGCCCGGTGCGTCCGCGAGCACGCGCCCGCTCGGCCGCGGGCGCGTCGGGGCGCGCGGCCCTGCAGGGGAACCACCGCGCCGGGCCGCGTCCCGCCGAGGTCACAATGACCGCATGAGATGGATCTCCGGTGCGGTCGGCGCGCTGCTGCTCGTGGCCGTCGTCGCCAGCATCCTGCGCACGCTGGTGGTACCGCGCGGCCTGTACTCGGCGCTCATGTACCGGTTGTGGTGGGTCCTGCGCGGTGTGCTGCGGCTCGGCGCCCTGCGCGGGGGTTACCAGGCCATCGACCGCGCACAGACCTGGCTCGGATCGCTGATCCTGATGGGCATGCTCGCGACCTGGCTCGGCGGGGCGCTCATCGCATTCGGCCTGCTGCTGTACTCGCTGTCCTCACTGGGCTGGGCCGACTCCCTCCGCGAGGCGGGCTCCAGCCTGTTCACGCTCGGCTTCGCCAGCGGCCGGCGGCTGCACCTGTCCGCGCTGGACTTCCTCGCGGCGGCCACCGGGCCGGTGCTCATCGCCCTGCAGATCGCCTACCTCCCCACCCTGTACGCCGCCTACAACCGCCGCGAGCTCGAGGTGACCCTGCTCCAGTCCAGGGCAGGCGAACCGGCCTGGGGGCCCGAGATCCTGGCCCGGCAGTGGCTCGTCGACACCGAGACCGCGCTGGCCGAGCTCTACCGGGCCTGGGAGCGGCAGGCGTCGGACATCGGCGAGAGCCACTCCACGTATCCGGTGCTGCTCTCGTTCCGCTCGCCGCGAGCCCACCGCCACTGGCTGGTCGGCCTGCTGTCCGTCATGGACGCGGCCGCGATGCAGCTCTCGCTGACCCCCGGCAGCGCCCCGCCGGAGGCCCGACTGGTGCTGCGGGCCGGCTTCTCCGCCCTGCGTGACATCGCGCGTGCCCTGCGTATCCCGTTCGACGCGGACCCGGAACCGGACGCCCCGATCCAGCTCACCTTCGCGGAGTTCGAGGCGGCCGTCACGATGGTGTCGACGGCGGGGTTCCCGGCCGAGCGGTCCGCCAAGGAGGCCTGGCGGCACTTCCACGGCTGGCGGGTCAACTACGAGGCGATCGCGTACGAACTGTGCCGCCGCTTCGACGCCGTCCCGGGGCTGTGGAGCGGTCCACGCGACTTCGTCTTCACCCCGATCCCGCCCCGGCGCCCCGTCGACCGGCAGCCGGCCGGAGATCGGCCGGAACTGCCCCCTGCGGCAGGGTAGCCGGGACCGTGCGGAGGGAAGAGCCCACGGGAGGCGGCCGACGGTGCTGGGGGGATGGTCGTGAGGGTCGTACTGCTGGGCACGGCGACCGGTGGCGGCTTCCCGCAGTGGAACTGCGCATGCCCGCTGTGCCACGCGGCGCGCGACGGCTAACTGCCCTGCCGCAGCCAGGAATGTGTCGCCGTCTCGGGCAACTCGCGGGACTGGTGGCTGCTCAACGCCTCACCCGACATCCGGACCCAGCTGGCGGCGGCCGCCCCGCTCCGCCCGGGGCCCGGTCCGCGGGACACCCCGGTCAGGGGCGTGCTGTTGACCGACGCGGAGGCCGACCACGTCACGGGCCTGGGCGTGCTGCGCGGGGCTGCGGAGCTCAAGGTGTACGCGGCGCCACCGGTCCTGGAGGCGCTGGCCCCGCTGCGGCGGCCCTCGACCGCTACGCGGTGTGGCACTGGGCGGACGCCCTGACCGAGGGCGGATTCGTTCTGTCCGGTGGTCTGGTCGTCACGGCTCATCCGGTCGGCGACAGGATGCCCGGGTGTCCACGCGGCACCCGCGGATCGGCCTCCTGGGTGATCGCCTATCGCGTCGAGGATCTGGCCACGGGTGGTGTGCTCGTGTACGCGCCGCGCGTGGGCGTCCGGTCCCGGTCCCTGGACGAGCTGCTGCTGACAGCCGACTGCGCACTGCTGGACGGCACGTTCTACGCCGCGGAGGAGATGGGTACCGCCGTACCGGACGAGTCCGGGACGGCGGCCGGGGGGGGCAGCCCGGCGTCACGGGTGAGCACGGCAGTCTGGTCGCCCTGGCCCGGCATCCGGGTCAGGGCCGGATCCACAGTCCCCCCGGCGGTACGGACCCGCTGCGGGCCCCGGTCCCGACGGCCCGCCGTCCCGTGATCGTGGCCGGGGCCGAAGTCCTCCCGGACGGCGCGGAGTTCAGCGTCTGACGGGTCACACCCCGGTCAGCGTGCGGGTCAGGACCTCGCGCTGCAACGGCAGTACCAGAGCGTGCAGTTCGCGGCCCCGCTCGGTCAGTGCGACCCACACCCCGCGCCGGTCCTCCTCGCACACCGAGCGCAGCACAAGGCCGTCCTTCTCCAGCCGCGCGATCAGCCGGGACAGGGCGCTCTGGCTCAGATGGACGCGTCCGGCGATGTTCTGTACCCGGCACTGGGAGCCCTGCTCGAGTGTCTCGTCGGCGAGGATGTCGAGCACCTCGAAGTCGCTGGCGCCGAGGCCGTGCGGATGCAGCACGCGGTCGATCTCGCACATGGTGCGAGCGTGGACCGACAGGATGTCCCGCCACTGCGCCTCGAGCCGGGCACCGGCCGTATTCGCTGCCATACCCGCACGGTAACAGAAAAGCGACCCTTTGTTTACAGTGCAACTAGTGCGTCTGCAAGCAAACCCGCCGGTGCCGGGGCGGCGCGGTGGTGCCCGGCCTCCAGGCCCTAGGCGACCGGCTCCTGGAGCAGTCCGACCAGGTTGCCGTCCGCGTCCCTGACCGAGGCGATCAGCTTGCCCCCGCCGACGTCCTGGACGTCCTGGAGCAGCTCGGCCCCGGCATCCAGCAGTGCTGCGAGACGCGCCCTGAGGTCGGGCACCTGCCAGTAGGGCACCGGGCCCGTCATGCCCTTGGCGTGGCCGTTCGGGTCGAGTCCCAGTTCCTGTCCGGCAGCCCTGAATCCGACGTAGTACGGCTCGTCCGCGTAGGGCTCCACTTCCAGGAGCGCGCGGAAGACCGCCTTCGCCCGGTCGAGGTCCTTGACGGGATAGATGATGGTCGTGAGGCCGGTGGTCATGGGTGCTCCTCCGTGATGGATGGACCGACGTGATCCGTCGTCGCTGCCACGCTATGGCCGCGGATCGCCCGAAGGCTTCTCCGAAACTGACCGGTTCCGTGCGCGCCCGCAGGGATCCCTTCCGCCGCTGCGCACCCGGGCCCGACCCCGGCAGGGACGGCACACCCGGCCACTTCGGCGCATTCGGACCTCGGCTCCGTCCCGCATCGCGCGCGAGAGTGGGTGGGAGGGCGGTACAAGGGGGCGGGATGCTGAAGAGACCCGTGAACGGGCGGCGGATGCGCATTCTCGAGTGGCTGAGGGATCCGGTGACCCACTTCCCGCCGTTACGGCACGGCGACCGGGTCGAGGACGGGGTGACGGCGGCGGCCGTGGCCGAGAAGCTCGCCGTCCCCCGCTCCGTCGCCGAGGCCGATCTGCGCCTCCTCGCCGCCGTCGGTCTGCTGCGCACCAGGAGGATCCGGCTGCGTACGTACTACCGCCGTGACGAGGTATGCATCGCCGAGATCGCGCGCTTGTTCGAGAAGGGGTGGTAGCCCCGGCCCTTGGGCGTGCGCCTGCGGCGAGCGGGCGGCGGCAGCGGCGCGGGCCGGGTGAACCCCTGGCGGCGTCTCCGCGTCCGCGTGTCCCCGGGAGCCGTTACCCTGTTACCCGGCCGCGATCATGTATGGCGCCGCGATGGTGGGGCCCGCCCTGCCCGGCTCACGGCGCCACCGCCGGGGGTCCCTGCTTGCGATCGAGCGCGCCCGTTCGACAGGGCCCCCGGCGGGCGGGAGAGGTCTCCCCGATGAGAAGCCTGTCGGAGCATCCCGATTCCCGGACGGGGAAGGTGAGAACTCGTTGTGAATCGGCCGTGGGCGCTGGTCGCGCCGAAGTGGACAGGCCCAGTGCCGTCACACGGTCCTCGCCCCGGGACACCGCCGTGATCGATGCCGCTGGCTGTGCGGTGCGGGGCATGCCGGCCGCCGCGGTTGCGGTCGGCCCCGGCTCGTCCCACCTGCGTTTTCCGATCGGCAGGCGGCGGTGCGAGACACCGGACGCCTGTCGGGCGTCCGCACAGGAGACCCTGCGGCCGGCCGGGACGGGGCCGGGCCCTACGCTGCCGCCAACGCCATGGCGGGTGCGGCTGCGGGTCCGGATGCAACGTTGCCGCCGTTCCGTCCGCCGGGGCGCGGTGGCCCCGCTCGGCGGACGTGGCCCGCACATAGTAGAACCTTCTTGCAGTACTACCGTCTACAGCACTGTCGACCAACTTCTCAGAACTGGATCCCATGAGCGTCATCAACGTCGGTCAGGCCGTAGTCCTCGGAGTCGTCGAGGGGGTGACCGAATTCCTTCCCGTCTCGTCGACCGGCCATCTCAAGATCACTGAAGGCCTGATGGACATCCCCGTCGACAACCAGGCCGTCGTCGGCTTCTCGGCCGTCATCCAGGTGGGCGCGATCGCCGCCGTGCTCCTGTACTTCTTCAAGGACATCGTGCGGATCGTCTCGGCCTGGTTCAGGGGCCTGGTGAACAGGGAGGAGCGGTACCACCACGACTACAAGTTCGCCTGGTGGGTGATCGCCGCGACCGTCCCGATCGTCCTGGTGGGCCTGGCCGCCAAGCCTCTCATCGACGGTCCGCTCGCCTCGTTGTGGGTGGTGGCGGGTTCGCTGATCGTCGGCAGTGGCGTGATGTGGTGCGCGGACCAGATGGGCCGGCACAAGCGCGGTGAGGACGACACCTCGTTCAAGGACGCGATGCTGGTGGGCGGCTCGCAGATCCTCGCGCTGCTCTTCCCGGGCTTCTCCCGCTCAGGCGCCACGATGTCGACCGCGCTCATCCTCGACCTGGACCGCGTCGCCGCCACGCGTCTGTCGTTTTTCCTCGGCATCCCCGCGCTGACGGGCGCCGGGATCTACGAATTGAAGGACGCGCTCGGCGCGGGGGTGGGCGCCGCGCCGCTGGCCGTCGGCACGATCGTCTCGTTCGTGGTCGCGTACGCCTCGATCGCCTGGCTGCTGAAGTTCGTCGCCAAGCACTCCTTCAACGCCTTCGTCATCTACCGGATCGTCGTCGGTGTGGGTCTTCTGGGGTTGTTGGCGACCGGCACGCTCAACTGATCCCGGGCCGCCCGCGGTCCGCGGGACGCCGCGGGACGGTCGTGCATCGGACATGGGGCGTGGAGCCGACGACCGGCTTCACGCCCAGCCCCTGAGCCGGGGCGGATCGGGCGAGCGATCCGCCCCGTGAGGCGGCACGATGGAGTCCATGCCGTCGTTGCAGGCCTTCCAGCACGTACTGGAACGCATCGCCGAGGAGATCGAGAGGACGCCCGGGCGCGGGCGCGCCGCGGACTACATCCCCGCACTCGCCGCCCTCGACCCGCGCCGCTTCGGCATGGCGGTGTGCGAGCCGGACGGAACCGTGTACGGCGTGGGGGAGTGGCGGCAACCGTTCTCCGCCCAGTCCGTCACCAAGGTCTTCACGCTCGCCCTCGACCTGGCGGGTGAGGGTGACGCACTGTGGGAGCACGTGGGCCGGGAGCCCTCGGGCAACCCCTTCAACTCGCTCGTCCAACTGGAGTACGAGAACGGCATCCCGCGCAATCCCTTCATCAACGCGGGCGCCCTCGTCGTCACCGACCGGCTGCACACCCGAACGGGCCACGCGGCGGAGAGGCTGCTCGAGTTCCTCAGAGCGGAGAGCGGAAACCCGGCGCTCGCCTTCGACCTGGACGTGGCGGCCTCCGAGACCGTGCACGGCGACCGCAATGCCGCCCTGGCCCATCTCATGGCGTCCTACGGCAACATCGACAACCCCGTGCCGGTCCTTCTCGAGGAGTACTTCCGGCAGTGCTCCATCGAGGCGTCCTGCGCGGACCTCGCCCTGGCCACCGGGTTCCTGGCCCGGCACGGACTGCGTGCCGACGGCACCCGGCTTCTGACGCGCAGCCAGGCCAAGCAGGTGAACGCGGTGATGCTGACCTGCGGCACATACGACGCGGCGGGCGACTTCGCCTACCGGGTCGGCCTCCCCGGCAAGAGCGGCGTCGGCGGCGGCATCGTCGCGGTCGTCCCCGGCCGGTGCACCCTGTGCGTGTGGAGCCCGGGGCTCGACGAACGCGGCAACTCGGTGGCGGGCGTTGCGGCACTCGACCGCTTCACGACCCTCACCGGGTTGTCCGTCTTCTGAGTCCGAGGCTCCGACCGGGCTCTGCGAAGCCCAGGTGAACTGCCGATCACACGGAGGTCATGTGGAGGCCGCCGCGGCGAGGGGCGGACGTCGCTTTCTCGCCACCCGTCGTTGACACGCTTTCCGAGTGTTGGCCATGGCTTTCCCTGTCGATCTCCGCCGCTGCCAGGCGCTCGGTCTGGCCGGTACCGCCTTTCTCGCGTTGGGCGGTGAGACCGCCGGAGCACTGCCGGTCGCGGATCTGGTCTCCCCCGAGTCCGGGCGCGCCGCCCTCGGACTCGTGGGTGTTTACTTCGGGGTCGTCCTGCTGATCGCCGCCTGGGCGCTGCTCGGCAGGGTGATCCGCGGTCCCGAGCCGCCCACGCCGCGCGCACTGCTGCTCGTCCTCGCCGTCTGGGCGGCACCGCTGCTGCTCGCACCGCCGCTGTTCAGCCGCGACGTGTACAGCTACCTCGCGCAGGGCGCCATGGTCGATGCGCACATCGACGTGTACGCGCACGGGCCTGCACAGCTCGGTGGCCCGCTGGCGGACGAGGTGGCGCCGGTGTGGCGGGACACCGCTGCCCCCTACGGGCCCGTCTTCCTCGGTGTCGCCTCGGCGCTCTCCGGGCTGACCCGCGGTGAACTGCCCGCCGGTCTGATCGGCATGCGGCTGGTCGCCCTCGTCGGCGTGGCCCTGATGGCCGCGGCGCTGCCGCGCCTCGCCCGGCAGTGCGGTGCCGATCCGGCCGCTGCGCTCTGGCTCGGCGCGCTCAACCCGCTGGTGCTGCTGCACCTGGTCGCCGGCGCCCACAACGACGCCATGATGCTGGGGCTGCTGGGCGTGGGCCTGCTGGCCGCCCGCGGCCGCCTGCATCTCCTCGGAGTCGTCCTCGTGACGCTCGCCGCGCTGGTCAAGGCACCGGCCGCGCTCGGCCTGCTGGCCGTCATCGCTCTGCGCCGCCATGTGGGCCTCGCCAGAGCGGTGGCGACGACGACGGTCGCGGCGGTCCTCACCACGGTGGGGGTCACCCTGCTCGCCGGCACGGGATACGGCTGGGTCGCGGCGCTCAAGACACCCATCTCGCCGCACAACTGGTCGCCCACGAGCGTTCTGGGCCGGATCACCGGTCGTCTGCTGGACGGTTTCGGCAGCGGCTTCGCGCCCCTCGCGATCCCCGTGTGGCACGCGGCCGGACTTCTTGCCACCATGCTTGCAGTGCTGTTCATATGGCTCAAACTCCGTCCCGGACCGATCTACGCGCTCGGTCTGAGCCTCGCCGTCGTGGCCGTACTCGGCCCGGCGATCCGGCCCTGGTACGCCCTGTGGGGACTGTTCCTCATCGCCGCGGCGGCGCCCAGCGCCTCCGTACGCCACCGGGTGGCCGCCGCCACCGCCGTCCTCGCCCTCGCCGTGCTGCCGAGCGGCGGACCGCCCGACGTACCCCAGGTGGTCCTCGCCGTCTCCGGCGGCGTACTCGCCGTGGTCGTGCTGTGGCAGGCGCACCAGGCTGCCCAGACCCCGGTGTTGGGACGGACCGCGTGAGAGCGCCGCACACCGAGCGCGGACGGCTCGTACTGGTCCTGTGTCTCGCCGCCGCCGTGACCCTCTTCACCGCGACGGTGCCACTGCTGCGCGGCTGGTTCGACCTGCGCGTCTACTACGGGACGGTGGACGCCTGGATGCACCACGGCGGCCACATCTACGACTACCGGGTGCCCGGGACGACGTACGGCTTCACCTATCCGCCGTTCGCCGCCCTGAGCATGCTGCCGATGGCGTTCGTCGGCCTGAGCACGGCCATCGTCTGCGCGCTGCTGCTCAACCTCGCCGCCGTCTCCTTCGTGCTGTGGATCCTGATCGGTCCGGAACTGCGCCGCTACGGCTGGTTCGGCTGGGCCCTGGCCGCGTGCGCGCTGGCGCTGCTCGAACCCGTACGGGACACCTTCAGCTTCGGGCAGGTCAACCTGCTGCTGCTGGCCCTCGTGCTCACCGACGCCTGGCTGCTGTCCAGTGGGCGCGGGCGATTCGCCGGCATCGGCATCGGGCTCGCGGCGGCCGTGAAGCTCACGCCCGCGGTCTTCATCGGCCTGCTGCTGATCGCCCGCAGATGGCGGGCCGCCGCCGTCGCGACGGCCGTCGCCGTGGCCGCCACCCTGTTCGCGGCCTGGGCCGCGCCGGGCGCCTCCCGCTTCTACTGGGCGCACGCCCTGTGGGACACGAACCGCGTAGGGCGCCTCGACTACGTCTCCAACCAGTCGCTGCAGGGCGTCCTCGCCCGGCTCGCGGCACCGGACGATCCGAGCCACGCCGCCTGGGCCCTGGCCGTCCTCGCCGTCCTCGCGGTGTGGGTGTGGCGCACGCACCGGGCGCTGCGGTCGGGGGACTGGCGGGCCGCCTTCGCGCTCACCGGGCTCACGGCCTGCCTGATCAGCCCGATCACCTGGGTGCACCATCTCGTCTGGCTGCTGCCGTCGTTCGCCGTTCTGGTGCACGCGCGCCGGCTGCGGCTCGCGGCCGTCCTCTACGCCGTGCTGTGCAGCAGCGTGGTGTGGCTGTGGTTCGACGACGCGTCGGGGATCGACGGCTTCCTCGGCAGCAACACCTATGTGTGGATCACCCTCGGTCTGCTGCTGTGGCTGCCGGTCGGTCAGCCGCGGGCCGACCGTCTGCCTCTGAGCCAGAGCGCCAGCGCGACCACCGCTCCCACCGCCAACCCGGCCGTTCCCGCGAGCACGGCCCTCGCCGGCCAGTCGGGGGCCGCCGCCGCCGCGGTCGGCACCGCGGTCGCCCCGGACCGTGACACGGCCGGCCGCTCGGGCAGGAGCGAGCCGACCGGTGTGACGCGTCCGGCGGCGGTGAAGCCCCAGTCGAGCAGCGAACGGGCCTCTTCGTAGACGTCGTGGCCGCGGTGCCGCTGAGGGTTCATCACCGTCACGATGAGGGTGCGCCCGCCGTGGCGCGCGGCGGCCACGAGCGTATTGCCCGCGTTGGTGGTGTAGCCGTTCTTGATGCCGATCAGACCGGGGTAGGCGGCCACCCCGTCGCGGCCGGTCAGCAGCCTGTTGGTGTTCGCGATCTCGAACGAGGCCGCGCCGTCGGCGGGGAACCGCGATTCGACGGTGCCGCAGTAGTGCCGGAAGTCCGCGTTCTGGAGCCCGGCCCGCCCGAACACCGCGAGGTCGTAGGCCGACGACACCTGTCCATCGGCGTCGTACCCGTCGGGTGAGACCACGTGCGTGTCCAGGGCGCCCAGCTCGTCTGCCTTGGCCTGCATCTGACGGACCGTCGAAGGCACACCGCCGTTGATCGCGGCCAGGACGTGCACGGCGTCGTTGCCGGAGTTCAGGAAGACGCCCCGCCACAGATCGCTCACCTGGTAGGTATGGCCCTCCTGGACGCCGACGAGGCTGCTGCCCTCCCCGATGCCCTGCAGTTCCCGGTTGGTGACGGTGTGCCGGGTGTCGGCGGGCAGCACCGGCAGGACCGTCAGGGCGAACAGCGTCTTGAGCGTGCTCGCGGGCGGCAGTGCGCGGTGCGCGTCGTGCGCGGCGAGCACCTCGCCCGTCGTGGCGTCGCCGACCACCCAGGACAGCGCCGACACATCCGGCAGCGCGGGGGCCCCTGAGCGCGGCTGCACCTGCGTCCCGGACGCGTACAGGAGCGAGGCGGCCGGGCGGGGGGCGCCGGGGCCGCTCCCCGTGTCGGAGGCCGCCGGGTGCGCCGGCAGGGCCAGCGCCCAGATCACGCCGAGAAGGCACCAGGAGGAGGCCGTGCGGGGCGAGCATCGGATGGTCATACCGGACATAGTAGGAATGGTGACGGTTCGTACGCACCGAAGAGATGGGCCGAGTGGGGGGATCGTGCACCCGGATGTCGCACATCCGGGGGATCGGAGCTGAACCGCTCAGCCGACGGGCAGCGTGGGCTGGACGAGCCGCAGGAAGGCCGCGTTGTCGGGAGTGGCCCGCATCCGCTCCAGCAGGGTCTCCAGGTTCGCCTGCCCCTCACGGGACTGCAGAGCGCGGCGCAGACCTCGCACTGCTGTCAACTCGCGTGCCGGAAGAAGGAGTTCTTCGCGCCGGGTGCCCGAGGAGGTGATGTCCACGGCCGGATAGACCCGGCGGGAGGCGAGGGCGTCGTCCAGGCGGAGCTCCATGTTGCCCGTGCTCTTGAGCTCCTCGAAGAAGTAGGCGTCCGCGCGGGACCCGGTCTCCACCAGCGCGGTGGCCAGGATGGTGAGCGAACCGCCTTCCTCGGCCAGGCGTGCGGCGCCGAACAGCCGCTTGGGGCCGTGCAGGGCCGCGGCGTCCACGCCTCCGCTCAGGGTGCGGCCGCCGGCGGCGGCCACGTTGTTGTGCGCCCGGCACAGCCGGGTCAGCGAGTCGAGCAGGATGACGACGTCCTCACCCTGTTCGACGAGTCGCTTGGCGCGTTCGACGACCAGTTCGGCGAGCGCGATGTGCTGCTTCGGCGTCCGGTCGAACGTCGAGGCGTAGACCTCTCCGTCCACGGAGCGCCGCATGTCGGTCACTTCTTCCGGCCGCTCGTCGAGCAGCACCACCATCAGGTGACACTCGGGGTGGTTGCCTGCGAGGGCCGCGGCGATCTGCTGGAGCAGCACGGTCTTGCCCGTCTTGGGCGGCGCCACGATGAGCCCGCGCTGTCCCTTTCCGACGGGGGAGACGAGGTCGAGCACGCGTCCGGACAGGCCGGCCGCCGGGTGTTCGAGCCGCAGCCGCCGGCTCGGGTGCAGCGGGGTGAGGTCGCGGAAGTGCGGGCGGTGCCGCAGCTCCTGCGGAGAGCGGCCGTTGACGCTCTCGACCTCGGTGAGGGAGCGTCCGCCGGGGGTGCCGACGACGGTGTCGCCCCTGCGCAGCCCGTATCGGCGGACGAGAGCAGGGCCGACCTGGAGGTCGGCGGGCGAGGACAGGCAGCCGGCGGCGCGCAGATGCCCCTTGCCGTGCTGGTCGATGTCGAGCACGCCGGTGACGGTCCGGGTCGGGACCTGCTGCTGTGCGGGGGGTTGTTCCAGAGTGACGGTCATGAGTGGTCCTTTCGAGGACGGACTGCACGGGACAAGAGGGGGAAGGGCCGGGGGGCGGCATGATCACGCCTCGTCGCGGCGGAAACCGGTACCTCGGGCACGGCGACACACGCCGCTCACGAGGTGATCCGGGAAAGCCGATGCGTCGGTCGCAGAAGGACGGACGAGTCAGCGAACTGAGGAGGAAAGAGCACCGGCGCCCAAGAAGAGGCGTCCACGGGTGCTGATCGCACTGTAGCACTCAGCGGCCGATCGGGATACGCCACGGCTCTCGGACTGTCCAACGCGTCGACGGCCTCGTTCATTCCGGACTCCGGCGCGAACGGGCCACGACCCCCGCGCAGTGGTGCGCACGGGAGCTGCGCGTGATGCCGGGAGCAGGCAGAATCGACCGTCGTACGGCGTCGGTCCCGACCCTTTCGACGAGGAGTTGCCGGTGGACACCCCTTCCGCCGCACCACACCGCATGGCCCCTTCGGGCGGCTGTCCCCACGCCGACAACGCGCGGCTGCTCGCCCGGGGTGCCGTCGTACCGGTGGTGCTGCCGGGGGAGATCGAGGGGATGGCCGTGGTGGGGCACGAGGCGCTCAAGGAGTTCCTCGCGCACCCCGACGTCGCGAAGAACGCGCGGCACTTCACCGCACTGCGCGAGGGGCGGATCAGCGAGGGCTGGCCATTGCTGACCTTCGCCACCGTGCAGGGCATGACCACCGCGGACGGTGACGACCACCGGCGGCTGCGCTCGCTCGTGAGCCGGGCGTTCACGGCGCGGCGCGTCGAGGAGTTGCGGCCCCGCATCGAGGAGCTGACCGTCTCGCTGCTCGACGACCTCGCCCGCGCGGCCGCGTCGGACGGCGGGGTGGCCGATCTGCGGCACCACTTCGCGCTGCCTCTGCCACTGGGCGTCATCTGCGAGCTGCTCGGTGTCGAGGACCGTCATCGGGACCGGCTGCACCGGCTGTCCGGACATGTCGTCGCCACCGACATCGGTCCGCAGCAGGTGATCGCCGCGAACCGTGAACTCGTCGCCGTCCTCGGCGAGATCGCGCAGGCCAGGGCCGAGCACCCGGGAGACGACCTCACCAGTGCGCTCATCGCCGCCCGCGACGAGGAGGGCGACCGGCTCAGCCAGCAGGAGCTGATCGGCACACTGGTACTGATGATCATCGCCGGGCACGAGACCACGCTGAATCTGATCACCAACGCCGTACGGGCGCTGTGCGACCACCGCGACCAGCTCGAACTCGTCCGGTCGGGTCATGCGACCTGGGGGGACGTCGTCGAGGAGACCCTGCGCTGGGACGCTCCCGTCAGCTACTTCCCCTTCCGTTATCCCGTGCGGGATCTGACCTTGGGCGGCACGGTCGTCCCCAAGGGCACGCCCGTGCTGGCCGGATACTCCGCCGCCGGGCGCGACCGGGCCGTCCACGGCTCCGACGCCGACCGGTTCGACGTCACCCGGCCGCGCCGCGGCGGGGCCGTGCGGAGCCTCTCGCTCGGACACGGCGCCCACTACTGCCTGGGCGCGCCGCTTGCCCGCCTGGAGGCCGGGATCGCACTGGAGGGCCTGTTCACCCGCTTCCCGGACCTCGAACTCGCGCTGCCCGAGGGCGAGCCGCCCCGGCACGCGAGTTTTGTCGGCAACAGCGTGCTCACCCTGCCCGTGCGCCTGTGATTCCGCGCTCGTGGCGGCGGTGCGGGCGGCCGATGCCCCTGGACGGGTCTCCCGGGCCGGCAGGGGGCGGGGAGAAGGGCCGGGGTACGGGACCCCGGCCCTCCGGCGTGCTCAGCAGTACAGGTTGGAGCCGGGGCTGACGCCGAGGATGGAAGTGAAGCGCTGGTAGGCGTCCACGCGGCTCTGGACCTGCGCGGGGTTGCGTCCGTCGCACTCCAGGGAGCCGTTGATGCTGCGGATCGTCTGGCCGAAACCGGCCTGGTTGACCATCGCGTTGTGCGGGGTCATCGTGCCGGGGCCGGACTGCGTGTTCCAGTACCACAGGCCCGTGCGCCAGGCCACCGCGGAGTCGTTCTGCACCAGCCACGGGTTGTTGAGGAGATCGATGCCGAGCGCGTCCCCCGCGGCCTTGTAGTTGAAGTTCCAGCTGAGCTGTATGGGACCGCGTCCGTAGTACGCAGCCTGACCGGCGGGGCAGCCGTAGGGCTGGCTCCAGTCGCAGTAGGTGGGGTAGTTGGCCGTGTTCTGCTCGACCACGTAGACCAGGCCGCCGGTCTCGTGGTTGACGTTGGCGAGGAAGGCCGCGGCCTCCTGCTTCTTCACGGTGTCGCTGCCGGTCTTCGCGAACCCGGGGTAGGAGCTGAGGGCCTGGACGAGACCGTTGTAGGTGTAGAAGGAGTTCCGGTTCGGGAACATCTGGTTGAACTGGGCCTCGGTGACCACGAATCCGGACGGGTTCTGGTTGCCGCCGCCGCCCGCGGGGGCGTTCCACTTCTGGTTGGCCGCGCCGGTGCAGCTCCAGATCTGCAGGCGGGTGCCGTTGGCGGAGTTGTTGTCCCGCACGTCCAGGCACTTGTTGGCGGCCGGGTTGACGATGTCGTGGGCCGCGGTGACCACCCACTGCTGGTTGGCGCTGCCGGCGCAGTCCCACAGCTGGACCGCCGCGCCGTCGGCGGTGCTGCGGTCGACGACGTCGAGACACTTGCCGAGCGCCCGCAGAGTGCCGTCACCCGGGTTGGACCAGAGCTGCGCTCCGGTGCCGTTGCAGTCGTAGAGCTGTACGGCGGTGCCGTTGGCACTGCTCGCTCCGGCCACGTCGACGCACTTGCCGGCGAGTCCGGTGATCCGGCCGTCGGCGGCGTGAGCGGGCAGCACGGTCGAGAGTGCCATGAGGACGGCGGCGAGAACGGCGCCGACCGTGAGTCGGCCCAGGAAGGCGCGTCTGGGGAAGAAGCGTCTGAGGCGGGGGGTGGCCATCACGGAGTTCACTCCTTGTCGGTTCTGGACGTTCCGGGTGACGACGACGCGTGCGGCGCCGGGGGTGTCCCGCTCCTGCGCGGGGCGCCCGCCGTGGCCGTGCTCGGTCGACGGTCGATGCGACTGAACTTCGGTCGTGTGCAAGTGACTTGACGGCCCGGAACCTAAAGGTCTGAACCAATCGCGTCAAGAGGTGAAGCGTCGCAACGTTGTCGTCCCGGCCAACTTCCCAGAAGTCGAAGGCCGCTCGGGGGGACGTGGAAGGCGGGTGGAACCCGCCACGCCGCAGCCGTGGCTGATGGGGCATCAGGAGACGCGTGGTGCAGCGGCCGGGTGCCGGACAGGGGTCGCGGGCACCCGACCGCTCTATGCGTCCAGTTCGAAAATGCCGTAGCCGAACCCACGGGCGGTGACAGTCCCGCCGGAGATCTCCACACCGGAGGACTCCAGGGCGCGGGCGGCGCCGAGGAAGGGATGAGCGGACTCGTCCCGGCGGGGGTTGACGACCACCAGAAAGCGGCCGCCCCGTACGTACACGAAGGGGTATCCCGTGTGCAGCACCTCCAGCGAGCCCTGCGGGCCGAGTTCGGGCGTGGTCGAGCGCAGGGCGATCAGCCGGCGTACGAGGTGCAGCAGCGAGGTCTCGTCGGTGCGCTGTGCCGCGACCGTGGGGCGATCGGGGGAAGGGTCGAGGGGAAGGTAGAGCCGGTGCCCGGGGGAGGTGGAGAAACCGGCGTTCGGACCGTCGTCCCACTGCATCGGGGTGCGGGAACCGGCGCGGTTGTAGCGCGGACCGAGGACGCTGCCCTCCTTGTCGGGCAGTCCGGGGACGTAGCGCATGCCGATCTCGTCGCCGTAGTAGATCGCCGGCAGCGTCGGCCACGTCAGCTGGAACGCGAAGGCCGCGGGCAGCTGTTCGGGCGTACGGGGGCCGCAGTTCAGCCGGGAGAAGTCGTGGTTGGCGGTCGGCAGGGAGATGAAGCCGGAGCCCCGCACGGCCGTCGCCGCCTTGTCGTACGCCTCCACGAACGGGCGTGGGGAGCCTTTGCCCTCGGGGTCGAAGAAGCAGTCCATCGGGTCCCAGGCCGCGTCCAGCGTGCCCTCGCCGTTGTTCCACAGCGAGCGCAGGGGCAGGCCGTTGGTGGGGCCGCCGAAGTGCAGGAAGAAGTCCGTGTGGAAGCCCGCCGGGACCGACACCTCCGGGTCGCCCCACTCCGACAGCAGCACCGTCTCCGGATGGGCCCGGTCCAGCCACTGCCGGAGTTCGGTCCAGACCCCGGCCGTCTCCGAGCGGTCCTGGTCGTCCTTGACGAGTGAGGCGGCCATGTCGACACGGAACCCGGCGAGGCCGAGCCCGAGCCAGTGGTCCATGATCTCGCGGAGCGCCGCGCGGTTGGCGCGCGGGCCCTCGGCGTCCACGGGCTGCCGCCAGGGTTCGGCCGGATCCTCCCGCGCGTAGCCGAAGTTGAGCGCGGGCTGGACGTCGAAGAAGTTCGGCAGGTACGAGCCGGGACGGGTTCCGGGTGAGGGGACGAAGCCGTCGGGACGGCCCTCGGGGGCCCAGATGTAGCGGTGGTCCTCCGGGTCGTCGGCGGAAGCCCGGAACCAGGGATGCCGATCGGAGGTGTGCCCGGCCACCAGGTCGAGCAGGATGCGGATACCGCGGCGGCGCGCCTCGTCGACGAGCGCGGCCAGGTCTTCGGCGGAGCCGTAGCGCGGCGCGACGGTGAGGTAGTCGGCGACGTCGTACCCCGCGTCGCGGAAGGGCGAGACGAAGCAGGGGTTGAGCCACACGGTGTTGACGCCCAGCCACTCGAGGTGGTCGAGACGCTCGGCGATCCCGTTGAAATCGCCGATGCCGTCGCCGTCGGAGTCGGCGAACGACTGCGGATAGATCTGGTAGAAGACGGCGTCGGCCAGCCAGGCGGGGGCGGGACGGAACGAAGTCATGGGCGGGACCCTACGGCAGTGGGCGCGGATCCGGAGGGGCGCGTCCCCCTTGATCGGGGACGATCCGGCGTGCGCGGCCGGGAAGCGGCCGCCCCGGTCCCGGCTCCTCACGGGGAAGGGATCCGGGGAAGGGAACCCGTGCGTCCCCCGCAGCCCCTAAGCTGACCATGATGTTCTCCCCGCACGGTCCCACCCTCCGCGAGCTGGCCGTTCAGGCGCTGTCCTCGGTCGAGCGCGGCTACGACCTGCTCGCGCCCAAGTTCGACCGAACCCCGTTCCGCACGCCCGACTCCGTGCTCGGCGCGGTCGAGGGGGAGCTGGAGGCCCTGGGGCCCTTCGAGCACGGGCTCGACCTCTGCTGCGGTACGGGCGCCGGCGTGGATGTGCTGCGCAGGATCTGCCGCGGGAGCGTGACGGGCGTCGACTTCAGTGCGGGGATGCTGGCCGTCGGGCGGGAGCAGGTGCGCTCCGACGGACCGCCCGGCGTCGCCTGGGTGCGTGCGGACGCCCGCGCCCTGCCCTTCGGTCCCGCCTTCGACCTGGTCGTGAGCTTCGGTGCGTTCGGCCACTTCCTGCCGGAGGAACTGCCCGGCCTGTTCGCCGAGGTCCACTCCGTGCTGCGGCCTGGCGGACGGTTCGTCTTCCCCGTCGGGGCCCCGCCGCGTCCGGACTCGGCCTGGTACTGGGCGTCGCTCGGCTTCGACGCGGTGATGCGCGTGCGCAATGCAGTCCGTCGCCCGCCCTTCGTCATGTACTACCGGACCTTCCGCTTCGGTGACGTACGGCGTGAGCTGTCCCGCGCCGGTTTCGTGGTCGAGCACCGGGCGCTGCCCGCCTTCGGACGCCGGCCCGACGGCAGCCCGCGCTGCCGGCTGATCGTGGCCACACGGGGGAGCGGCACACCGCGGGCCTGACCCGATGGTCGGGTGGTGCGGGGCCATGTCCGCGCCTCCTGGTGACAAGACGTAGCCGTGCGCGATCGGTGCGCGACCAGATCTGGCATTGGTGTAAACCACCAGGGAAGTGCGGGCCGGGAGTCGGCCGGATCCCGTCCGCACCGGCTACGCCCGGAGCGAGCGGTACAGGGCGTCCAGGAGCGCCATCTTCCTCGGGTCGTCGGCGATGTGCGGGCCCATCCGGTTCATGACGTAGCCGAGGGACACGCCCGCCTCGGGGTCGGCGAGACCGCAGGACCCGCCGAAGCCGTCATGTCCGAAAGCCCTCGGGTTCGGTCCGTAGGAACCCTCCCTACCACTCAGCCACACCCCCAGCGCGATCTCCGTGTCCCTGCCGAGCCCGGCGCCCAGCACCAGGTCCCGGCAGCTGCCCTGTCCCTCGCGCACCTGTTCGGCGGCTGCGGGCGACAGCACCTGCCGTCCGTCCCATGACCCCCGCCCGGCGAAGATCCCGTACAGCGCGGCGACCGCCCGCGCCGTGCCGTGGCCGTTGAGGGCGGGCAGTTCCGCGGCCCGCCACCCGGGGCTGTTGGCCTCGGCGGCACCGACCAGCGGATTGGCCAGGGCCGCCACCGCCACGGGCGTCAACTGGGAGAAGGCCGCGGCCTGTTCACTGCTGTCCGCGACCGGCGGCTGGACCAGCTCCGCCGCCCTGCCGGACTCCTTCTCGGGCAGTCCGATGGTGAAGTCGATGCCGAGCGGTCCGGTTACCTCGCGCTCCAGGAACGCACCCGGCAGCAGCCCCGAGACCCGCCGTACCACCTCGCCCACCAGGAACCCGTAGGTCAGCGCGTGGTACCCGCTTCTCGTGCCCGGTTCCCACCAGGGCTCGGTCGCCGCGAGCCGGGCGACGGTCAGTTCCCAGTCGTACAACTCGTCCGCCGAGTGCGGCTCCCTGATCCCCGCGAGGCCGGCTCGGTGGGACAGCAGATGGCGCACCAGCACGGACTCCTTGCCCGCGGCCGCGAACTCGGGCCAGTACTCGGCCACCGGAGCGTCCAGGTCCAGCAGACCGCGGTCGGCCAGGATGTGCAGACACAGGGCGGCCGGACCCTTGGTCGTGGACCAGACGTCGACCACCGTGTCGCGCTCCCAGGGCCGGGTGCGGCTCGCGTCCGCCCAGCCGCCCCACAGGTCCACCACCGTCTCGCCGTTCAGCGTCACGGCGACGGCCGCACCGAGCTCCTGCCGCCCGCGGAAGTTCTCCTCGAACGCCTCGCGGACCGCCGCGAAACGTGGATCGCACCGTCCGTCGATCTCTGGCTCGTACTGGGACATGGGCCCTCCGGTCCGTCGCGGGCCCGCCCGGCCGGACGGGCGGGGCGTGTTGAACATACCGACTGGTCGGACTGAGCGGAAGCCGTCGGACGGGCCCGGGGCGGGAGGCCGTGGCGCGGCCGACGCCGGTCGTTCCCGTCCCGGCGCGCGTCCCGCCGACGGCGTCCGGACGGTCGTGGCCGGAGTGGTTCCGGCACCGTCACTCCGAACGCTCCACCGCGCTCCGGTACCCGGGATGACGGTGCTTGAAGAGCCAGAAGACGGTCGAGGCGACAAGTGCCCAGCCGGCGAGGACCAGGAAGGGGAAGGCGTGAAGCCGGCCGGTGAAGTAGACCTCGGTGTGGATGGCGCTGATGGCGGCACCCGTGGGCAGCCAACGGCCCACGGCGCCCAGGAGCGGGGGCAGGAGCGGCCAGGAGACCGCACCGCCGGACGAGGGGTTGCCGATCAGGACCATCAGGCCCCAGGTGGGGATGATCGCCCACCGCCCGATCAGGACGGCGAACATCAGGAAGACCATGCCCGCGGCGAACATCGTCAGCGCCAGTGTCAACCAGGCCGACACGAAGGGCAGATCGACGGCGTGGAGCAGCCAGTCCACGACCGCGGCGATCGTGAACGCCCCGAGCAGGGAGTAGGCGACGGTGAACACGATGCGCTGGCCCGGGGTCAGTTCCTTCGCGTGCACATTCATCTGGATCGCGCCCACGAAGCCGAGCACCACCGCCGCCAGCGCGATGTAGAAGATGGCCAGACCGCGCGGATCACCTCTCTGGTTCGGTTTGATGTCCCGCACCGTGACGTCCGTGCCCACTTTCTGCCCGACGACGGGGGCCGCCTGCTCCAGGACCTGCGCCACCGACGCCCCCGACGCGGACGAGACGTCCATCGTCACCGTCCGCTCCTGGCGCACGTCGAAGATCGCGAACACCGTCTGCTCCTCGACCGCGTTCCTGGCCTGCGCGTAGTCGGGGTAACCGTGGACGTCGAGCGAGGCGTTCAGCGCCTTCTCCATGCCCGCGAGGAAGGCCGCTCCGTGCGCCGTGCCGTGCGGGGCGACGACCGCGACCGGCACCCGGTGCGGCACGGGATCGGAGAAGGCATAGGTGTACGACCACGCGAAGAGACCCGCCACCACCGCGATGATGAACACGAGGACCGTCGCGGGCAGGAACGGGGAGCGCCTGGCCGCCTGCCAGCGCTCGGCCCGTGTCGGAGGCCGCCGGTGGGCTCCGTGGCCACCGGTGTCGTGCGCCTCGGACTCGGGCATGGCAAAGACGCTAGGGCAGCCGGGTGCGCTCTGCATCCGGAGGATGCCGGCGCCGCCATGCGGCCGCGCCGGTGCGCGCGAGGACCCGGGTCCGCGGCCCGGATCACGCGCCCGCCGCGTGTTCGGTGGGAGGTGTCCGCCCCGATCAGCCCTTCGGAGCGGCCCGGTGCCCGCCGTTGCCCACGGCTCGTCAGAGACGGGCCGGCAGCCAGCGCAGCTTGACCGCTTCCTGGTACGGACCGCCGCCCTCATGGTCGTTGAAGTCGTACACCTCGATCTTCTTGTCGTCGTGCGCCCAGGCGTTGAACGCGGCGAACACCGTGGACGGGGGGCATGTCCGGTCCTCCAGCGCGGCCGAGAACAGCGCGGGGGCCCGGCCCCGCGCGGCGAAGTGCACGCCGTCGAAGTACGACAGCGTGCGCATGACCCGCTCGGTACGGCCGCGATGCGTCTGGAGGTAGTTGCCGATCTCCCGGTAGGGGTTGCGGTCCGTGAGCGTCGTGGCGCGCGGGAAGTCACACAGGAACGGCACGTCCGGCGCCACCGCCACCAGATCCGGTACGAGGCCACCGACCGCGATCGTGATGCCGCCGCCCTGGCTGGTGCCGATGGCCGCCGTGCGGGAGGCGTCGGTCAGCGGATGCGAGCGGGCCGCCTCGACGGCCCGGACCCCGTCCGTGAACAGCCGCCGGTAGTAGTACGTCTCGGGGTCGTCGACCCCGCGCGTCATGAACCCGGGGAACGCGGGAGCACTGCCCACCGGGTCCGGGGTCTCGCCGCCGCCCCACGCGCTGCCCTGGCCGCGGGTGTCCATGACGAAGTGCGCGAAGCCCGCCGACGCCCACAGCAGGTGCGTGTGCGGAAGGGCGCGTCCGCCGCCGTAGCCGATGTACTCCACGACCGTGGGCAGCGGTCCGTCCACGGACGACGGCACGGTGAGCCAGCCCTTGACGGGATGGCCGCCGAACCCGGCGAACGTCACGTCATGGACCTGGACCGTCCGCAGACCCGTGTCGACCGGTTCGAAGCGGGCGTCGAGGTCGTGCTCACGGGTCTCCTGCAGCGTCTTCGCCCAGAACGCGTCGAAGTCCGACGGCTCGACGGAGGCGCTGCGGTACGTGCGGAGTTCGTCGATCGGCAGGTCGAACAAGGCCATGAAGGATCTCCTGGCGTCGGGCATACGGATGATCACACCGTACGGTGGCCGTTCCGGGCCCGCCAGACCCCTCCGGCGTCTGCCCCCGCCGCACGGGAGGGCACTCCCGTCACGCCGTGCGCCGCCCCCACTCCGGACCCGTACGGGCCCACTCGGCCTCCCATTCCGCCATGCGGTGCCGCTGGGCGACCCGGCGGATCACGGCACGGGCCAGCAGTACCGCCCCGGCCGCTCCGGCCCCGGACCACACCCCCGTCGTCACGGCGTGCTGCCACACCGCGGTGTCGCTCGGCGGGGCGGCGACGCTCCGGTCCCTCGCGTCCAGCCACACATCCGCCCGATCGCCGCGCAGCGAGCCCGCCGGGACCGGCGCGACCGCGGTCCGTGTGCCCTTGTCGGGTTCGGTCCAGCGCACCTTCACCCGGTACTGGGGCTGCTTGCCGCCCTGCGCCGAAGGCACCTCGGACGGGGCGTCCTCGAGGAGTACCGCGGACACCTGATGGCGCTCGGCACGCTGGGTCAGCTGAGTCGTGTGCGCGGTGCCGTAGGCCCACAGACCCGCGGCCGCACCGGCGAGCGGGGCGCCGAAGCACAGCAGAACGGTGAGGAGCGCGGCAGTCCACGCCTCGATCACATCCGACCTGCGGCGCAGCGGATTGCGCCGCCAACGCCAGCCGCGCACCCGGGTTCGCATCTCGACCTCCTTGCCGCCACGTCCCGCTCGTGGACGGGCCGAGACCTCCGCCGCGCGGGACAGGTGTGGAATCCGCGCGCCTTCCCGGCCACGAGAAGGACCCCCTCGGCCGTGCACCGCACCACCCCTGTCGGCGCACCAGCCCGCCACCCGCACAGAACCGGGCGGCGAGTACTCATGGCCGTGTGCCAACAAGGAGCGCGACGCTTCCGCCATGAAACGGCTTTTTACCCCGATTCTCCTCTCGGGCGACGTTCCCGGCCATCCGGCCCCGAAACCCGGGACCGGGGGTCAGCCGAAGCGTTCGACGCGGATGCGGTCCACCGGCTGCCCCGCTTCGACGAGCAGCCGGGAAGCGTGCTCCGCGAAGCCGTTCGAGCCGCACACATAGGCCTCCCACCCGCCGGGCGGCGCGTCGGCGACCAGCGGCGCAACATGGGCGGCCGACATGCGGCCCACGGGCACCCCCGCGGGGGCGCCGCGGGTGAAGACGGGCGTGGTCTCGGCCCCGTACTCGTCCGCGTAGATCAACTCCCGCGGCCCCCGCGCCGAGACGAGAAGCCGCAGGGGCACCCGAAGACCGCGCGACCGGTGGTGGCGCACCATCGACATCAGCGGGACGACTCCGGAGCCCGCGCCGACCAGCAGTGCGGGCCGGTCGCCGGGCCAGGCGAAGAAGCCGCTCAGCGGGCCCCGCACCTCGACGGTGTCTCCCGGCCTCGCCACCGTGTGGAACCAGCCGGAGACCTCACCGCCCTCGACACGGTCCAGGGTGAGTTCGATGTGCCCGGCGTCGCCTGGCGGTGACGCGATCGAATAGTGGCGCTGCGCCACATAGCCGTCCCGGGCGGTCAGCCGCAGCAGCAGATGCTGTCCCGGCAGATGCCCCGCCCACCCGGGAACCGCGAAGCGGAAGGTGGCCGCGTGCGGGGTCTCCCGGCGGATCGCGGTCAGCGTCGCCGTCCGCCACGCGGACGCCGCGTCGCCGCCCACGGCGATCCGACCGGGTACGGCGAAGCGCGTGGGCGGCACGAACGGCCCGGGGACCAGGGTCGTCTCAGTCACCGGAGTACCGCTGCTCCTGCCAGGGGTTGCCCCGTGCGTGGTAGCCGTTCTGCTCCCAGAAACCCGGCTCGTCGTGGTCGAGGATCCTGAGGCCGGCGATCCATTTGGCGCTCTTCCAGAAGTACAGGTGGGGCACGAGGAGCCGGGCGGGACCACCGTGCTCGGCGGGCAGCGGACGGCCCTCGTACTCGAAGGCGATCCAGGCGCGTCCGCCGCGCAGATCGGCCAGTGGCAGGCTGCTGGTGTAGCCGGTGTGGGAGTACGCGACGGCGTGTGTGGCGTCGGCCCCGGGTCCGACGAGGTCCAGGAACACGTCCAGGGAGACCCCGCGGAACCGTGTCCCGAACTTCGACCAGCCGGTCACGCAGTGGATGTCGCCCTCGTAGGCCGACGCGGGCAGGGCACGCGCCTCCTCCCGGTTCCAGGTGCGGGGCTCGGCCACCAGACCGTCGATCCGCAGGGTCCAGTCGGCGGCGTCCAGGTCCGGCGTCACCTCGGCGGACAGGACGGGCCAGTCGTCGCGCGCGTCGTACTGGCCGGGTGGCAGCCCGGGATCGGGGACCCGCGGGCGCCCGGTGAAGTCTCGGGTGACGTTCATGGGGGTGGTGCCTCCAGGCCGCCGGTACGGCACGGCCGGTTCGTGCGTGATCGATGCGTACGCATACAACGGTACGCGCTCGCCGGTGCGCCCCCGCCACCCACCGGACGCGATCATTGCGAGTGCATGAACTCCGCGCCCGCCCGGGAATAGCAGGCGGGTGATCTTCCTTGCGGTGTAGTGGCCGGAACCGGTGGCGTCAGCGGCGGTGGGTCCGGCGAGCAGCGAGGGAGAGTGAGGCGGGACATGCCCAAGGCGTACGCGTACACGCGGTACGGCGGCCCCGGGACCGAGGCGTTCATCGACGTGGACCGACCGGCCTCGGGCCGCGGGGAGCTTCTGGTCGCCGTGCGTGCGGCGGGTGTCAACCCGATCGACTGGAAGCTGCGCTCGGGCTTCCGGCGTCCCGGCGATACGGGCACGCCCGAGTTCCCCGTCGTGTTCGGCAGCGAGGCCGCGGGCGTGGTGGAGGAGGTCGGCGAGGGCGTGACCGGCTTCGCGATCGGGGACGCCGTCTTCGGCAACACCGTGGCCGGCGGCTACGCCGAGTACGCCGTGCTGCCCGCGTCGGTGACCGCGCAGGTGCCGGACGGCCTGTCCTTCACGGACGCGGCCGTGCTGCCCGTCGCGGCCGCCACGGCCTACGACGGGATCCGCGGCCTGGATCTGCCCGCGAGCGCGACCGTGCTGATCACCGGCGCGGGCGGGGGAGTCGGTGTCGCCGCGGTGCAGCTCGCGCGCGCCTTCGGCCTGAGCGTCGTCGGAACTGCCGGTGAGGGCAAGAAGGACTTCGTCGAGGGCCTCGGCGCCGTGCACGTCCCGTCGGGACCGGACCTGGCCGCCAGGGTGAGGGCGGCCGCGCCGGGCGGCATCGACGGCGTCTACGACCTCGTCGGCGGCGACGTGCTGACCGAGGCGGCGACCCTGCTCGCCGACCGCTCGAAGCTGATCAGCGCCGGAGCGTCGCCCCAGGACGTCGAGCGGCTCGGCGGGTCACGCGTGGTCCGCGCCCGTACGGCCGCGGTGCTCGACGAGGTCGCCCGCCTGGTGGAGCGCGGAGACCTCGATCCCCGCGTGACCGAGACCTTCCCGCTCGAACGGGCCGGGGCCGCCCTCCGCGCGGTCGAGGGCGGCCACGCCCGGGGCAAGATCGTGATCGAGGTGGGCGCATGAGCACCGGGCGGCACGTCCTCGACAACCCCGCACTCACCTCGCTGACCGGACCGCATGCCCACTTCGCCGAGCGCCGGGGCCGCGTTCTGCGCTACCCCCTGGACGTGTCGCCGTGGGTGGGACTGCCCGACGAGCCCGGCGCCGACGACTGGGCCGACCTCGCGGCGCTCGCCGGTCCGGGAGCCGAGGCCCCGATCCCCGGCTTCGGTGGTCGGGTCCCCGAGGGGTGGGAGGTCACCTTCGCCCTGGACGGGGTGCAACTCGTCGACGACGGCCTGGCCGCCGTGCCCGACGCCGAGGCCGTACGGCTCACCCACGCCGACGTGCCGGAGATGCTGGACCTGGTCGAGCGCACCCGGCCCGGACCGTTCCTGCCGCGCACCATCGAGCTGGGGACCTACCTGGGTATCCGCCGGGACGGCGCGCTGATCGCCATGGCGGGCGAGCGGCTGCACCCGCCGGGCTGGACCGAGATCAGCGCCGTGTGCACCGATCCCGCCTTCCGCGGCCAGGGCCTCGCCACCCGGCTGATCCTGGCGGTCGCGCACGGCATCCGCGAACGGGGCGAGACCCCGTTCCTGCACACCGCTGCGGAGAACACCAACGCCATCCGGCTCTACGAGTCCCTCGGCTTCCGGCTGCGCCGCACCACGAGGTTCCTCGCGGCGCGGGTTCCGCAGCGTGCGGGGGACGAGCAGACCGTCGGGATCTGACGGTGCGCCGGCCGGTCGTCAGCCGGTGGCCGGCGTGAGCGGAGTCGCGGCCGCCGCGTTGTACCGCAGCAGATACGCCGCGAAGCGTTCCAGGTCGGCCTCCGACCAGCCCGCCAGCCGCTCCTGGAACGCCTTGCGCCGGCTCTCGTCGACCGTGGCGAGGATCTCGCTGCCCGCCTGGGTCGGATACAGCACCTGCACCCGGTGGTCGTCCGTGTCGAGCCGCCGTCCGATCAGCCCCGCCCGCTCCAGCGCCGCCACCTGCCGGCTCACCGTGGACTTGTCCAGCCCGTAGTGGGAGGCCAGGTCGGTCGCGCTGCAGCCGCCGCTCTGCTCCAGATGTCCGAGCAGGGTGTACGAGACGAGCGACAGCTGCGGATGCATCCGCCCGGCCGTGGCGCGGGCGCGGCGGGCGAACGCGGTCAACTCGCGATTGATGGTCTCGACCGCCGCCCGGGCGGCGGGGGCGTGCTCCGCGGTGGTCCCGGCGGACCTCTCGGCTGTCGTCACGGCACTCCCTCCTCGCATGTATGGTTGCACTGTACAACTTGAAGGTGCGGCCGAGGGAGCCGGCTCTCACGGCGAGGTCTTCGGCGCGCGGACCTCCTGCTAGGGTGAGCGCTCCGGCCGTGGATCGCCCCGGCCGTGCGTACCGAGGGAGGTGAGCCCCATTACCGCTGTGTCAGCTCGGGTGCTCTCCCCTCACGACGGCGTGGATCGGCGCCGGTAGATCACACGAGGGCGCCCTTCGGTCAACCGGAAGGCTTCTCGGCCCCATGCCACCGCTTTCACTCTCCGACGTCGTCTCCGCGCTGCGTACCGCCGGCTGTGTCTTCGCCGAGGACGAGGCGCAGCTGATCCTGTCCACCGCCCGTACGCCCGACGAGGCCGCCGCCATGGTCGAGCGGCGCGTCGAGGGGCTGCCCCTCGAACAGGTCCTGGGCTGGGCCGACTTCCACGGTCTGCGCGTCATCGTGGAACCCGGGGTCTTCGTGCCCCGCAGGCGCACCGAGTTCCTCGTCTCCCGGGCGGTGGCCCTCGGGCGGCACGCCCGCGTCGTCGTGGATCTGTGCTGCGGCTCGGGCGCGGTGGGCGCCGCCCTCGCCGCGGCGCTCGACGGACCCGAACTGCACGCCGCCGACATCGATACGGCCGCGGTGCGCTGCGCCCGCCACAACGTCGCCGCGTACGGCGGCCGGGTGCACCAGGGCGACCTGTTCGCCGCCCTTCCCGAGGAACTGCGCGGCCGTGTCGACATCCTGGCGGCCAACGTCCCCTATGTGCCCACGGACGAGGTCCCCCTGCTGCCGTCCGAGGCCCGCGACCACGAGCCCCTGGCCGCCCTCGACGGCGGCATCGACGGTCTGGACGTCCTGCGCCGGGTCACCGCCGAGGCGTGGCGATGGCTGGCCCCCGGCGGGCTTGTCCTGGTGGAGACGAGCGAACGCCAAGTGCCCGGTGCCCGCGAGGCGTTCACGCGCGGCGGTCTGGACGTCCGGCTGGCCGTCTCGGCGGAGCTGGGCGCCAACGTGCTGATCGGCACCCGCCGGTAGCACGGGTGCCCGGCCGGACCGGTGAAGGTCACACCCCCAGGGTTGTGCAACTAGTTGCAAAACCGGGGCGCGGTCGTTTACAACGGATTCACGACACGCCGTACGGAGGGCCCCGATGAGCCGCTACCCGCATCTGCTGACCCCGCTCGACCTGGGCTTCACCACGCTGCCCAACCGTGTGCTCATGGGCTCGATGCACGTGGGCCTCGAGGAGGCCGAGCGCGGCTTCGAGCGCATGGCCGCGTTCTACGCCGCCCGGGCCCGCGGAGGGGTGGGGCTCATCGTCACCGGAGGCATCGCCCCCAACGAGGCCGGACGTCCCTACGAGGGCGGCGCCAAGCTCACCACCGAAGCGGAGGCCGAGCAGCACTCCGTCGTCACCGAGGCCGTGCACCGCGAGGGCGGCCGGATCGCGATGCAGCTCCTGCACTTCGGCCGGTACGCCTACCACCGGGACCTCGTGGCGCCCAGCGCGCTCCAGGCCCCGATCAGCCCGTTCGTGCCGCACGCGCTGACCGGGGCCGAGGTGGAGCAGACGATCGAGGACTATGCGCGGGCCGCCCGCCTGGCCCGCCGGGCCGGGTACGACGGTGTCGAGATCATGGGCTCCGAGGGCTACCTCATCAACGAGTTCATCGCGGCCCACACCAACCGGCGCGAGGACGGCTGGGGCGGTTCGTACGAGAACCGGATGCGCTTCCCGGTCGAGATCGTGCGACGGGTCCGGGCTGCGGTCGGCGAGGACTTCATCATCGTCTACCGGCTGTCCATGCTGGACCTCGTGCCCGGCGGGTCGACGCTCGACGAGGTCGTCACGCTCGCCAAGGCGGTGGAGGCCGCGGGGGCGACCATCATCAACACCGGCATCGGCTGGCACGAGGCGCGCATCCCGACGATCGCGACCTCGGTGCCGCGCGGCGCCTACACCTGGGTGACCAAGAAGGTCATGGGCGCCGTCTCCGTCCCGCTCGTGACGACCAACCGCATCAACACCCCCGAGCTGGCGGAACAGTTGCTCGCCGAGGGCCACGCCGACATGGTGTCCCTGGCCCGCCCGATGCTGGCCGACCCGGAGTTCGTCGCCAAGGCCGAGGCCGGGCGCCCCGAGACGATCAACACCTGCATCGGCTGCAACCAGGCCTGTCTCGACCACACCTTCAGCGGGCAGATCACCTCCTGCCTGGTCAACCCGCGGGCCTGCCACGAGACCGAACTGGTCCTCTCCCCGACGCGGCTGCGCAAGAAGGTCGCGGTCGTCGGCGCGGGCCCCGCCGGACTCGCCTGTGCCGTCTCGGCCGCCGAGCGGGGGCACGACGTCACGCTCTACGACGCGGCCGACGACATCGGCGGTCAGCTGAACATCGCCCGCAAGGTCCCGGGCAAGCAGGAGTTCGACGAGACGATCCGCTACTTCCGCACCCAGCTCCGACAGCATGGCGTGGACGTCCGGCTGAACACCCGTGTCGCCGCGGGCGACCTCGCCGACCACGACGAGGTCGTCGTCGCGACCGGTGTCGTCCCGCGCACCCCCGAGATTCCCGGCATCGACCATCCCAGGGTGCTCGGCTACCTCGACGTGCTGCGCGACGGCGCCCGCGTCGGTGATCGGGTCGCCGTCCTCGGGGCTGGCGGCATCGGCTTCGACGTGGCCGAATACCTCACCGACGGCGGTGACAAGGCGAGCGAGGACCCGGCGACGTACTTCCGGCACTGGGGCGTCGACATGGACTACCGCGCCCCCGGTGGCCTGACCGCACCCGAGCGTCCCGCCCCGCCGCGCACCGTCCACCTCCTGCAGCGCAAGACCTCGAAGGTCGGCGCGGGACTCGGCAGGACCACCGGCTGGATCCACCGCACGGAGCTGAAGCACCGCGGCGTGACGATGGTGCCGGGCGTGACCTACGACCGGATCGACGACGCCGGGCTGCATCTCACGGTGGACGGCGAGAGCCGGCTCCTGGAGGTCGACACGATCGTCCTGTGCACCGGACAGGAGCCGCGCCGGGACCTGTACGAGGAACTGGTGGCCGCGGGCCGGACGCCGCACCTGATCGGCGGGGCCGACGTGGCGGCCGAGCTGGACGCCAAGCGTGCGATCAGGCAGGGCACCGAGCTGGCCGCGGCGCTCTAGGCCCCGAACGCCGTCCTTAGGATGGGCCCATGTCACTCCCGCACGCGATCCTGACCGCACTGCTGGAGAAGCCGTCGTCGGGACTCGAACTGACCCGGCGCTTCGATCGGTCGATCGGCTACTTCTGGTCGGCCACCCACCAGCAGATCTACCGTGAACTGGGACGGCTGGAGGGCGAGGGCCTCATTCGCGCGCTGCCCGCCGAGCAGCCGGCCCGTGGGCAGAAGAAGTCCTACGAGGTCCTGCCCGCGGGCCGCGCCGAGCTCGCCCGCTGGACCGCGGCGTCGCAGGACCCCAAGCCCCAGCGCGACGTGCTGCTGCTGCGGCTGCGGGCCGCCGCCGTCGTCGGCACCGAGGGTATCGAGGCGGATCTGCGCCGCCATCTCGCCCTGCACCAGCAGCAGTTGGCCGAATACCGGGAGATCGAGGAGCGGGACTTCGGGGCCGGCAAGGACTCGGTGCAGGACCGTCTTCAGTACCTTGTGCTGCGGGCGGGCATCGACCTGGAGACGTTCTGGATCCACTGGCTGACCCAAGCGCTCGAGGAGTTCGGCACGCTGCCCGCCCGGGAAGGGCAGCCCGGGAGCGGCTGAGCCGGCGCGGGGACTCAACGGCCCGTCGTCACGGTCCGTTCCGCCGAGAGACCGCCCCAGGTTCCGTCCGGCAACTTCGCCTGGATCCGCACCCGGTGGGTGACCCCGGAGTCCCGGCCCACGTAGAAGCTGTAGGTGGCGGTCGAACGCGGGATCGTGCCGCCCCAGACGAGCGAGGTGGCGGGTTGCCCGTCGAGGTGTATCCGGTACTCGGTGACGACACCGTCCACGTCCGGCGCGACCCATGCGAGATCCAGGTAGTACGCCCCGTCGGCCCGGTGGGTGGTGGCCCGGAACCGGGTCGGCGCGGTCCCCTGCGCGTCGCCGGAACCATGCGGAGTGGTCAGCGCCAGCGCGGGGCTCGCCGCCGAGAGGTTGTCGGCGGCGTCCCGGGCCCGGACGGTGAACGAGTAACGGGTTCCGGGGCGCAGACCGGTGACCACGGCCGCCGTCTGCCCGCCGCTCACACTGTGGATCTTCGAATCGCCCTGGTAGATGTCGTACGACGTCACGCCCCGGTCGTCCGTCGAGCGGGCCCAGGCCAGTTGTACCGCCCGGTTCCCCACGGCCTTTCCGGTCGGGTGCCCCGGGCGGGACGGGGCCCGGTCGTCGGCGGCGACGGCGGCGGGAGTGGTGGCGCGGACCTCCCGGCTCGCCGGACCCAGCGCGCCCTCGGTGCTCCGGGCCCGGACCGTGAAGACGTACGACGTCGAGGGCGCGAGCCGGACGACGTCCACCATGTGCTCGCCGGCCCGGACCTCCTTCACCTTGGCGCCGCCGCGGTACACCTCGTAGGAGGCGACGTCCGGGCCGCCCTCCGCCCGGTTCCACATCACGTGCACGCTGGTCGCGCTGCCCGCCACCGCGGTCACACCCAGGGGAGCCGGGGGAACGCCTCCGCCGTCGCCATGTCCGCCGCCCCAGGCGCAGGACGCCAGCAGCAGAACCGAACCGCAGATCACCGGCACGGGAGCGCGTCGCACGGGGTGCCTCCCCTCGACAGGATTGGTCTGTACCTGTATGCCATGGGTGACGTGGTCGCATCAAGAGGGAGGGTGATGGTGACCGGCATACCGCCCGACTACGTATGCTGGTGCCGGACTCGGCGTGAACTCTCCTTCTTGCCAAGGCAGTTCGGGCCGACGGCGCGGACCGCTGTCGTCGCAGATCCCGCGCCGGCGAATGCGGCCGAGCGGCCGGGCCCGATGGGCGCACCGGCCGCTCGGCCGCCCGGCGAGCGAGCCGTACCGGGCGGCCGCTGTTCCCCGGAGCGCCGTCACTCCTTGCGGTAGGTGTACGCCTCCGTTGCCGCCGCCTCCACCGCGGCCAGATCCGCGCCCGCAGACGCAGTGACCACGGCGGCGACGGCGCCCTCGACGAAGGGCGCGTCGATCAGCCGGGTGTTCTCCGGGAGTTCGTCGCCCTCCGCGAGCAGCGCCTTCACGGTCAGGACGGCGCTGCCCAGGTCCATGAGGACGGCGACCCCCGCGCCCCGGTCCACCGCGGCCGCCGCCGCGCTCACCAGCTCGGCGCTCGTACCGAGCCCACCGTCGGCCGTACCGCCCGCCGGGGCGACCGGCGCCGTCGTGCCGCCGCCGGTCAGCCCTCTGGCCAGGTCGGCGACCGACTCGGCGACGGCGGCACTGTGCGAGACGAGCACGATGCCCACCAGCTTCGCGGGGGCCTCACTCACCTGCGGCCTCCACGAGTGCGGCGATCAGCAGGGCCGACGAGGTGGCACCGGGGTCCTGGTGCCCGATGCTGCGCTCACCCAGATAGCTGGCACGGCCCTTGCGGGCCTGCAACGGTGTCGTCGCGACCGCGCCCTCCTCGGCGGCGGCGCGCGCCGCCTCGAACGAGGTACCGAGGGCCTCCACCGCCGGCACCAGCGTGTCGACCATGGTCTTGTCGCCGGGTGCCGCACCGCCCAGTGCCATGAGCGCCTCCACACCCGCTCGCAGCGCCTGTGCCAACTGCTCCCGGCTGACCTCGGCAGCGTCCCCGAGGGCCTTGCCGGTGCGGCGCAGCAGAGTTCCGTAGAGCGGACCGGACGCGCCTCCGACCGTCGAGATGAGCTGCCGGCCCGCGAGTTGGAGGATCTCGCCGGGGAAGTCCGGCGACTCCTTCTCCAATGTGGCCGCGACCACGCGGAACCCGCGTTGCAGGTTGCTGCCGTGGTCGGCGTCGCCGATGGGTGAGTCGAGCGCGGTGAGCCGTTCCGCCTCGCGGTCGACGGATGCGGCGGCCGCCGTCATCCAGCGGCGGAAGAAGTCGGCGTCGAGCACTGGATCTCCTTGCATGGTAGGGACGTTGACCGCACTCACCTGCCCCAGCGCAGCGCCGCGGTGCTGACCGGAGCGTCCCACAGCCGCAGCAGCTCCTCGTCGACCTGGCACAGACTGACCGACGCGCCCGCCATGTCCAGGGAGGTGACGTAGTTGCCGACCAGTGTGCGGGCGACGGGGACACCCCGCTCGGCGAGTACCCGCTGCACCTCCGCGTTGTACCCGTACAGCTCGAGAAGAGGCGTCCCGCCCATCCCGTTGACCAGGACCAGCACGGGGTTGCGCGGCTGGAGGTCGTCCAGGACGGCGTTCACCGAGAAGTCGGCGATCTCACGGGAAGTCATCATCGGCCGCCGCTCGCGCCCCGGCTCGCCGTGGATGCCGATGCCCAACTCCAGCTCACCCGGCGGGAGATCGAAGGTGGGGGTGCCCTTCGCCGGGGTGGTGCCCGCGCTGAGGGCGACACCGAAGCTGCGGCAGCTCTCGTTGACCTGCCGAGCGAGGGCCTCCACCCGCTCCAGGGGCTGCCCCTCGTCCGCCGCCGCGCCCGCGATCTTCTCCACGAAGAGAGTGCCCCCGGTGCCACGCCGGCCCGCGGTGTAGAGGCTGTCGGTGACGGCGACGTCCTCGTTCACCAGGACCTTCGCCACCTGGATGCCCTCGTCCTCGGCGAGCTCGGCCGCCATGTCGAAGTTCAGCACGTCACCGGTGTAGTTCTTGACGATCAGCAGCACGCCCGCGCCACTGTCCACGGCCGCCGCCGCGCGCACCATCTGGTCGGGCACCGGGGAGGTGAACACCTCGCCGGGACAGGCCGCCGACAGCATTCCCGGGCCGACGAAGCCGCCGTGCAGCGGCTCGTGCCCGGAGCCGCCGCCCGACACGATGGCGACCTGACCGGGGACCGGAGCGTCGCGCCGTACGATCACCCGGTTCTCCACGTCGACGATCAGCTCGGGATGCGCGGCCGCCATGCCCCGCAGCGCGTCCGCGACCACCGTTTCCGGGACGTTGATCAACATCTTCACGGGTACCTCCTGGTGAGCCTGGCAGTGGCCCCCGACCTGCTGATTCCTCGGTCGGAGTCGATGGTGGGTGCGGTTTCGGTCTCGGCGGTCCGTGGCGGCGGGCAGCGGCCCGCGGTGGTTGGGCGCCGGTCGGCGGCCGGCGCCACCGACAGGCCGTCAGGCAGGCGTTTCATACGAATGGGCGGTGTCGACAGTGCACTGTTGGAAGTATCGGCGCTCGCGGCGCGATGGTCACGTGGCTGGACGTTCTTGGTCACACGCGCCCGGTACTTCGACGCCGGGGGGTTCGCCCTGCGTCCGCTGCGGCACCGCGGTCGACGGGGGCCTCGGCACCCGCTCCTTCGGCGTCACCCCGGAAGAACCGGCGGCGTTCCGGGCGGAGTTCGGGATTCCGGAGGCGTACGAAGACAGCGCCCGTAGCGGCCACGCCACCCGCGGCCACCGCGCGCACGACCCGGCGTCCCGGAGCGCCGCGGTCGCGCAGCACCGGCTCGGCCCGGACGACGCCGTCCCGCCGCGCACCGGGCCGCATCGCCGACCACGGTCCGGTCCGGGCCGTGCGCCGTCGGGCCGGGCCGTGGCCCGCGGGTCCGCTCGCGGCGGGCGGCCCGGACGGCGGTCGCGCCCCGGCCGGTGCGGATGCGGGCGTGGGCCGTGTTCCCTAGCGTGGCAGGCGTCGACGTCTCCGTCTGGAGGGACCTGCCATGGCCGTGCCCCGGATCCTGATCGTCGGTGGCGGATTCGCCGGGATGGAGACCGCGCGCAAACTGGAGCACATCCTCAAGCCCGCCGAGGCTTCGCTGAGGCTCGTCACCCCCTACGACCACCAGCTCTATCTGCCCCTGCTGCCGCACGTCGCCGCCGGGATCCTCACCCCGCAGTCGGTCGCGGTCTCGCTGCGCCGGCTGCTGCGCCGCACGGTCATCGTGCCCGGCGGCGCCGTCGGGGTCGATCCCGGCGCCAAGGCCGTGGTGGTCAGGAAGATCAACGGCGAGATGACCGTCGAGCACTACGACTATCTGGTGCTGACCCCGGGCAGTGTGACCCGCCAGTTCGACATCCCGGGGGTGGACCGGCACGCGGTGGGCATGAAGACGCTGGCCGAGGCGGCCTGGGTGCGCGATCACGTCATCTCCCAGCTCGACCTGGCGGCGGCCAGTTCCGACCGTGCCGAGCGCGAGACACGACTGCAGTTCGTGGTGGTCGGCGGTGGCTACGCCGGTACCGAGACCGCCGCCTATCTGCACCACCTCACCGCGGCCGCGGTCAAGCGCTACCCGGGCCTCGACCCCTCGCTCATCAAATGGCACCTGATCGACATCGCGCCCAAGCTCATGCCCGAACTGGGCGACCGGCTCGGTGCCAAGGCGCTCACCGTGCTGCGGCGGCGGGGCCTGAACATCTCCCTGGGGGTCTCGGTCGCGAAAGCCACGGAGAACACCGTGACCTTCACCGACGGCCGCGAGCTGCCCTGCCACACCCTCATCTGGACGGCGGGGGTCGCCCCCAGCCCGCTGATCGCCACGCTCGACGCGGAGACCGACCGGGGACGGCTGGTCGTCCGGCCCGATCTGCGCGTGCCCGGCCTCGACGGGGTGTTCGCGCTGGGCGATGCCGCCGCCGTGCCCGATCTCGCCAAGGACCACGGTGCGCTCTGCCCGCCCACGGCCCAGCACGCCATGCGCCAGGGGTGGATCGCCGCGAAGAACGTCGCGGCGGCGCTGCACGGGATGCCGCTGAATCCCTACCGGCACCGGGATCTGGGGCTGGTCGTGGACCTCGGGAGCGCGGATGCGGTGTCCAAGCCCCTCGGCGTCGATCTCACCGGTGTCCCCGCACAGGCCGTCGCACGCGGTTACCATCTCGCGGCACTGCGCACGGCTCCCGCCCGCCTGCGCACCCTGACGAACTGGACGCTCAACGCGCTGGCGGGCTACGACTTCGTCCGGACCGGCTTCCAGGCGGAGCGTCCGGCCACGCTCAAGGACTTCGAGCGGACCGACGCCTATCTCACGCCCGATCTGATCGCCTCGCACACGATGGGCACGGGGAAGCGCTGACGGGCGCCGCGGGAAAGCGCTGACCGTGCGGGGTGCGGCTCCCGGCACGCCGGAGGTGCGGCAGCCGTGCGGCCTCCCGGCCGAGGGCCTCACGGCGGCCGGGCGCAGCCCGTCCCGCTCCCGCCGAACGAGCCGTCCCGGCGACGGCGCCGTGCCGAGGGGCTCGGACGCGAGCCGGTACTGCCGTGTGCCTTCACCCGGTGGGCGGTCGGACGGCGACCGTTCCTCGGGATCTCCTCGGGTTCGCGGTTCTCCAGGACCGTGGCGACCGGGCCGCCCTCGGGGAACCGCGGCTGTTCCTCGGGACGGGACGGCGCGGGTCCGGCTCGCGGCCGCGGATGCGTGCACCCGGCCAGAAGGCGCCGATCAGCAGTGCCACCACGATCACGCCCGCCACGAACGGTCCGATCCGGAGCAGTGGGTCGCTGCCCGAGGCGATCTCGAGCGATGCAGTAGTCATCCGGCGTGGGTACCCCCCGAGCCGGTCGAACCGGATCGCCCGGCCCGCGGGTGGGGACCGCCTCGTGGGCCGGTCGGGCGGTCGTTCGGGTCCGGCCGTTCCCCGGCCGCGCCGGGTTTGACATGCTCCGCCCCGGCTACCCGCACCCCGTGACGACGACATCCCAACAGGAGGTCTACCGCTTCCTGGAGGACCGCTTCGCATGCGCGCAGTCGTGCACCCAGTGCGCGCGGGTGTGCGCCCTGCGAGCGAGCCTCGCCGAACCGGACGGGACCCACGACCAGGAACTGCTGCGGCGCAAGGGCATCATGTGCGCGGAGGTGTGCGACGCCACCTGCCGGGTGCTCTCCGAGCAGGAACGGCAGGACGAGAACGCCGTCCGCGGTCAGGTGGAGTGGTGCCGCCTCGCCTGCCTGGAGTGCGCGCACGTGTTCGATACGGACCCCGGCGGCGCGGAGGCCGCCCGTGCCTGCCGCGCCTGCGCCCGGGCCTGCAGTGATTTCCTTCGGACGCTGAGCTGACGGATCCCGGCGACGGCTCCTGCATCGACCGCGCGGCGCACGGCCGGCGGTCCTCCCCGTTCATCGCCATTCCCAATTTCTGAAACACGTTCTACGGTGTGCGCCGTCAGGACCGGCTTGGGGAACCTGGAGGCGCCGTGCATCTCGACTACACGCCCGAGCAGCAGCGGTTGCGCACCGAACTGCGCGGCTACTTCGCCCGGCTGGTACCGGACAACGCCTACGCCCGCTACGCCGATCCCGCGACCCAGAAGCGCTTCTACCGCGACACCATCCGCCGCCTGGGCACCGACGGCTGGCTCGGCGTGGGCTGGCCGGAGGAGTACGGCGGGCGCGGGCTGACGCCGATGGAGCAGTTCATCTTCTTCGACGAGGCGGCCCAGGCGGGCGTCCCGCTGCCGCTGATGGCCCTCAACACCGTCGGGCCGACGATCATGCGGTTCGGCACGGAACAGCAGAAGACGTTCTTCCTGCCGAAGATCCTCTCCGGTGAGATCGACTTCGCGATCGGCTACAGCGAGCCGGACGCGGGCACCGACCTGGCGTCCCTGAAGACGCGCGCGGTACACGACGGCGAGGGGAACTACGTCGTGGACGGGCAGAAGATCTGGACCACCAACGGCGACACCGCCGACTGGGTGTGGCTCGCCGTGCGTACGGATCCCGGTGCCCCTTTGCACAAGGGCATCACCATGCTCCTGGTGCCGACCTCCGCCCCCGGCTACTCCTGCACGCTCATCCGCACGCTGGCCTCGCACGACACCACCGCGAGCTACTACGAGAACGTCCGGGTCCCGCTCTCCCACCGCGTCGGCGAGGAGAACGAGGGCTGGCGGCTGATCACCAACCAGCTCAACCACGAGCGTGTCACCCTCGCCGCGCACGGCACCATGGCGATCCGCGCCCTGCACGACGTGCAGCGCTGGGCCATGGAGACCAAGCTCGCCGACGGACGCCGAGTGATCGATCTGTCCTGGGTCAGGCGCCACCTCGCCCGGACGCACACGAAGCTGGACGCGCTGAAGCTCCTCAACTGGCGGATGGTGAACTCCGTCCAGGAGGGCACGCTCACCCCGCAGGACGCCTCGGCCGTCAAGGTCTACGGCTCCGAGGCCCGCCGCGACGCCTACGCCTGGCTCATGGAGATCGTGGCCGCCGCGGGAGGGCTGAAGGAGGGATCGGCGGGCGCCGTGCTCCTCCACGGCGAGCTGGAGCGCGGCTACCGTTCGGCCGTGATCTTCACCTTCGGCGGTGGCAACAACGAGATCCAGCGCGAGATCATCTCCTGGATCGGCCTGGGGATGCTGAGGGTGCGCAGGTGACGCCGGTCAGCTGCGCGGCCGGGGTGCGAATCCCGCCTTCCCGTAGCACTCGTCGATGAGCCGCATCGTCGCCAGCGCGTCCTCCGCGTCGATCGGCAGCGGCTCCCCGTGCCGTACATGGGCGGCGAAGGCGTCGATCTCGTAGGCGTACGAGGACCTGCGGCCCAGTTCCTCCGTGCGCTCGCCTGCCTCCGTGCGCACCACGACCCGGTCGTCCTGGTGCGGCAGCACGAAGTCGACGGCGACCGCCTCACCCCGGGTGCCCACCACCCGGCAGGTCGCCTGCCAGGCGTCCTCCACCATGGAACAGCGCGCGGAACCGGTGACGCCGCCGGGGAACTCGAGGTCCGCGTCCAGCCATGCGTCGACCCCGGGAGCGCCGCTGCGGTCCCCGCCACGGGCGGAGACGAGCCGGGGAGCCCCGCCCGCCCACGGCGCGAACATCCGCTGCGCGTGCAGTCCGTAACAACCCAGGTCCATCATGGCGCCGCCCGCCAGGGGCAGCGACCAGCGCACGTCGTCGTCCGGCGGGGGAGTCATCGCCACGACGGTCTCCACATGCCGCAGCTCACCGAGTTCACCGGAGGCCAGCAGTGTGTGCAACCGCTGGTTGACCGGGTGGAAGAGGTAGTGGAAGGCCTCCATGAAGACGGTGCCCGCCTTAGCGGCCGCCTCCCGGACCTCGGCCGCCTCCTCGGCGTTGCTCGCGGACGGCTTCTCGCTCAGCACATGCTTGCCCGCGCGCAGCGCCGCGAGGTTCCACGGGCCGTGCAGTCCGTTGGGGAGCGGGTTGTAGACGACCTCGACCTCCGGGTCGCTGACGAGATCGGCGTAGGAGTCCACGACCCGCTCCACGTCGTGGGCGTCGGCGAAGGCCCGCGCGCGGTCCCGGTCGCGGGCGGCGACCGCCACCAGACGGTGGCCACCCTCGCGGGCCGGGGAGACGAGAGCCCGTTCACTGATCCGGGCCGCGCCCAGGATCCCGATCCGCAGCGGCTCGCTCATCCCTCGTCCACCTCATCCATGCCGTGCCGAACCTCGTCCATCCGCACCGGGCGGTGCTCCGCCAGCGAGAGCGCGCAGGCCTCGGCGATCCAGCTGGCCTCGATGGCGTCGGCAACGGTACACGGCGAAGGGGTGCGCCCCGCCACGACCTCCGTGAAGGCGGTGAGTTCGGCACGGTAGGCGTCCGCGAAGCGGTCCATGAAGAAGTGGTGCGGGGTACCGGCCGGGAAGGTCGCGCCGGGTTCCACGGACCGCAAGGGCAGCTTGTCCTCCAGGCCCACGGCGATGCTGTCCTTCATACCGTGCAGTTCCAGGCGGACGTCGTAACCGCGCGCGTTGTGCCGGGAGTTGGAGACCACGGCGAGGGTGCCGTCGTCCAGGGTCAGGATCGCCGAGGCGGTGTCGACATCGCCGGCGGCCGCGATGTACGCGGCGCCGCGGTTGCCGCCAGCCGCGTACACCTCGGCGACCTCCCGCCCGGTCACCCAGCGCACGATGTCGAAGTCGTGCACGGAGCAGTCGCGGAAGATGCCGCCGGAGACGGCGATGTACGCCTCCGGCGGCGGCGCCGGGTCCAAGGTGGTGGAGCGCACGGTGTGCAGTCTGCCGAGTTCGTCGGCGAGGACCGCCTTGCGCGCCGCGACACAGCCCGCGTCGAAGCGCCGGTTGTAGCCGATGTGCACCTCGACGCCGCTGTCCCTGACCGCGCGCAGCACGGTCAGGGACTCCTCGACGGTCTTCGCGACCGGCTTCTCGCAGAAGACGGGGACGCCCGCCTCGACCGCGGCGAGGATCAGGGACGGGTGCGCGTCCGTGGCGGCGGCGATCACGACACCGTCGACCCCGGCGGCCAGCAGTGCCTGGGGCGAGTCGACCACCGTCGCCCCGAAACGCTCCGCAGCCGAGGCGGTGGCCGCAGCCACGGGGTCGGTGACCACCAGTGACTCCACAGCGTCGAGTCCGGCGAGGGTGGCCGCGTGGAAGGCGCCGATGCGGCCGAGGCCCAGGATGCCGATACGCATGAGATGTTGCTCCGATCGATCGTGGAAAGCGGTGCGTGAAGCGGTTCGCGCGGTGGCGTCGTCAGCCGAGTCCACCGAGGACGATCTGGTCCCAGTCGATCACCGAACCGGTCACCACGCCGCTGCGGTCGGACAGCAGGAAGACGACGAAGTCGGCGATCTCGTCGACCTGGCCCAGCTTGCCCATCGGCTGCGACTCTGCCGCCTTGCGGCGCCAGTCGTCGCCGGCGCCGTGGAAGGCGCGCTGGACGGCGTCCTCGCCCTCGGTGTCCGTCCAGCCGATGTTGAGCCCGTTGATCCGGATCCGGTCCCAGCGGTGCGCATGGGCGGCGTTGCGGGTCAGACCGGCGAGTCCGGCCTTGGCGGCGACGTAGGGAGCGAGGAAGGGCTGCCCGCCGTGGGCCGAGGAGGTGATGATGTTGACGATGGTGCCGGGTGCCTCGCGCGCCACCATGTCCCGCACGGCCGCCTGCATCGCGAAGAACGGCGCCCGGAGGTTGATCGCGATGTGCGCGTCGAACAGCTCCGGTGTGGTGTCCAGCAGTGTGCCGCGCGAGGTCAGTCCCGCAGCGTTCACGAGGCAGTCGATCCGGCCGTGACGCGCCACGGCCTCCTCCACGCCGCGGCCTGCCTGTGCCGGGTCGGCGAGATCCGCCTGCACGAAGGTGGCGCCCGACTCGGCCGCGAGTTTCTCGCCCACCTCGGCCCGCCGCCCGCTGAGGACGACGCTCGCGCCCTCGCGTACGGCGGCCCGGACGATGCCGGCGCCGACCCCCTGGCTCCCGCCGTTGACGAGGACGACCTTCTCCTCCAGAAGTCCCATGGCTGCTGTGTCCTTTCAGATACGGCGGCGTTCGGCGCCGGCCCGCAGTTCCTCGGCGAGCCGCTCGGGGCTCCAGCCCTGCGACAGGGCCCGCGAAACGGTGTCAGCCTGGGACGGCGGCGCCAGCCCGTCGACCGGCGGGTCCAGGTCGAGATTCGTGGGGAAGGGGTAGCCCTCGGCGCAGGCGGCGACCACCCGGCGCAGCCAGTCCTCACCGGCCCCCTCGCCCCTGCGCCGCAGCAGCACCGGGTAGACCGAGTTCGACACCGTCTCGCGGTCGACCGTCTCCATGGCGCGGCCGAAGGCGGAGGAGATCTGCAGCAGGTTCGCCATGCGCCTGATGTCCGTGGACCGGTTGTGTCCTGCGGCGTGGAAGAGGGCGGGGTTGAAGAACGCCGCGTCACCCTTCTCCAGGGGCAGCTGGACATGGTGCTCGGTGAAGTACGCGACGAACTCCGGCCTGCGCCAGGCCAGATAGCCCGGTCCGAATTTCTGCGAGTGCGGCAGGTACAGCGTCGGGCCGGACTCCACGGGCATGTCGCAGTGCGCCACCGCGCCCTGGAGGGTCAGCACGGGCGACAGGCGGTGGACATGCGCCGGATAGCGGGCGGCCCGGTCCTGGGTGAGGAATCCGAGGTGGTAGTCGCGGTGCACACTCTGCGCGGCGCCGCCCGGGTTGACCTGGTTGATCTGCGAGGTGATCTGGTAGCCGGGACCGAGCCAGGCCTCGGCGACCAGCGCCAGCATGTCGTTGGCGTAGTAGTCGGCGAACGTCTCGGGGTCGCGGACGGCCATCTTGTCGAGCGCGTTCCACACCCGGTCGTTGGCGCCGGGCCGGGCGAAGTGGTCGCCGCGGGCACCGCCCGCCGCCCGCTCCTGCTCGATGACCGCGGTGAAGACGGCGCTCGCCCGGTCCACCACGGTGAGATCGGGGAACGCCCGCTTGAGCACCACGATGCCGGGCCCGTCCATGAGGGCACGCACCCATTCGCTCTGCACGCCCCTCGGGTCGGCGGCCCTCAGCCGGTCGCTGTCGTAGAGCAGGACGTCCTGCTCCACCCCCTCGGCGAGCGGATAGTCACCCGGATCGGTGCGCCGGTCGACCAGGGTGCGGAAGGCGTCGAGGTCGCAGTCCTGCTCCCCGAACCAGGTTCCCGGCCCGATGGCGGTGAGAGACATCGCAAGGTCCTTTCGCCGTGCCGTCGTCTCCGCCAGTCTTGTGAACCCGAGCCCCTCATTCAATGAGCAGAAACCCATCAAAAAACCATCATCGGCAGCCATCCGCAGCAGCCGTCCTCGACCCCCGGGACACAGCCATGGGACACCCGTACACGATCCGTGAGATCGCACGTCAGGCCGGACTGAGCCAGGCCACCGTCGACCGTGTCCTCAATCGTCGGGGCGGGGTCCGGGAGAGCACGGTGCGCGAGGTGCATCAGGCGATCGAGGACCTGGACCGGCAGCGGACACAGGTCCGTATCGGTGGACGTGCCTTCATGATCGACATCGTGATGCAGACCCCGGCCCGGTTCTCGTCGGCGATCCGCGACGCGCTCGAGGCCGAACTGCCCTCCCTCCAGCCCGCCCTCGTCCGCTCCCGTTTCCACTTCCGTGAGACCTGTCCGCCCGCGGAGCTGATCGGCATCCTGGAGCGCATCGCCCGGCGAGGCACCCAGGGTGTGATCCTGAAGGCCCCGGACCTGCCGGAGATCACCGCCGCCGTGGGCAGGCTGGTCGCGGCCGGGATACCCGTGGTCACCCTCGTCACGGACCTTCCCGGCAGTGCGCGCCACGCCTATGTCGGCATCGACAACAGGGCCGCGGGGGCCACCGCCGCCTATCTCCTCGACCAGTGGCTCGGCGAGCGGGCCGGACACGCGCTCGTCACCATCAGCCGGGGCTTCTTCCGCGGCGAGGAGGAGCGCGAGATGGGATTCCGCGCCGCGCTGCGGATGTCGCGGCCCGGCTGTGCGCTGGTCGAGGTCACGGACAGCGACGGGCTTGACGCCACCCAGCGCGACCTCGTGCTGAGCGCGCTGAAGCGGGATCCCGCGATCAACGCCGTCTACTCCGTCGGCGGGGGGAACGCCGCGACCGTCGAGGCCTTCGACGCGCTCGGCCGCGACATCGCCGTCTTCATCGCGCACGACCTCGACCGCGACAACACCCGGCTGCTGGGCGAGCGCCGTATCTCCGCCGTGCTCCACCACGATCTGCGCCAGGACATGCGCCGCGCCTGCCAGACGGTGATGCGGGCGCACGGAGCGCTGCCGGAGGAAGGCCCTCACCTCCCGTCGCCCATCCAGGTGGTCACCCCGTTCAACCTGCCGCCCGACGCGGCCGCGGAGGGTTGAGGAGCCGGCCGGGCGCGGTCACACTGACGACGTGGACGCGGATCCGGGGTTCTTCGGGCCCTCCTCGGTGACCTGGCAGATGCACGGCGACCCCATGATGTGGGTGGCGGGCATCCGAGCGCTCTACCTCCAGGCCCTGCACCCGCCGACCGTGCGCGGGGTCATGCAGAACTCCGACTTCCGGCGCGACGCCTGGGGCAGGCTGATGCGCACGGCCAACTTCGTGGGGACGACGACCTACGGCACCACGCAGGCCGCGGAGCGGGCGGCCACTCGGGTGCGGAAGATCCACGCCATGCTCGGGGCGACGGATCCGGACACGGGCCGGCGCTACGGGGTCGGCGAGCCCGAACTGCTGCTGTGGGTGCACTGCGCGGAGATCGACTCCTATCTGCACGTCCTGCGTCGCTCGGGCTTCCGGCTCACCGACGCGCAGGCCGACCGCTACGTCCACGAGAACCGGGTCGCCGCCGGTCTTGTGGGACTGGATCCGCGGGAGGCCCCGGCCGACCGGGGAGAACTGGCCGCGTACTTCGAGAAGGTGCGGCCCGAGCTCGCCGCCGGACCCGAGGCGCACGAGGTGGACGACTTCCTGCGCCGTCCGCCCGTCCACCCCGTGCTCCGACCGGCGCGCGCCCTGCTGTGGCGGCGTGTGGCCGATCTGGCGTACGCCTCCCTGCCCCCGTACGCCCACGAGTTGTACGGCAGGCCTGCTCCCGGACCCACCACGGTGACCCGGCGTCTGCGCCTCACCGGCACCCTGCTCCGCTGCATTCCCGCACGTCTGCGCTGGCAACTGCCTCCCAAACACATCCTCCGCGCAATGGCCAGACTCGGCCCGGGCGCACGTCCTGCGCCGTACAAAGTCGGCAGATAACTCGCCATACTGGACGGGCCAGGGGAGGGGCGGGGCCGGGACGGGGGCGATCTCAGGCGATGGCGGAGACCAGGCTGATCCAGGGCCGGTATCGGCTGCTCGAGTTGATCGGGCGCGGCGGAATGGGCGAGGTGTGGCGCGCGAGGGACGAATCCCTCGGCAGAAAGGTCGCGGTGAAGTGTCTCAAGCCGATCGGCCCGGACCAGGACCATTCCTTCACGGGGGTCCTGCGGGAGCGGTTCCGGCGCGAGGCGCGCGTGGCCGCCGGCCTCCAGCATCCCGGGGTGACGGTGGTGCACGACTTCGGCGAGTCCGACGATGTGCTGTACCTGGTCATGGAGCTGCTTCAGGGGCGCAATCTCAGCCAGCTTCTGGAGGACAACAAGCACCATCCGCTGCCGCTGGCCGACATCGTCGACATCGCCGAACAGGTCGCGTCGGCGCTCGCCTACACCCATCGCCAGGGCATCGTGCACCGTGATCTGAAGCCCGCCAACATCGTGCGGACGGGCGACGGCACGGTGAAGATCTGCGATTTCGGCATCGCCCGCCTCGGCCACGACATCGGCTTCACCACACGGCTCACGGGCACGGGCATCGCGATGGGCACCCCGCACTACATGTCACCGGAGCAGATCGGCGGGGAACCGGTGGACCAGCGCAGCGACCTGTACTCGCTGGGGTGCGTGCTGTACGAGATCGCCACCGGCGTACCGCCGTTCGACCGCGACGACGCGTGGGCCGTTCTCGTCGGACACCGCGACACGTTGCCGGAGCCGCCGCGCAGTCACCGCGCCGATCTCCCGGAGTACCTGGAGCGCATCGTCCTCGACCTGCTCGCCAAGAGCCCCGACGAGCGCCCGCGGGACGCGCACGAGCTGGCGCGGCGGATCGGCGCGGGCCGCACCCGGTCCGTCTATGTGCCCACGGTCGTCTCGCCCGCACCCGTCGTCCGCTCCTCCTCCCGCGAGCCCCGGCTGCCGTCCTGGACCCGGGGCATGACCACCGGTCACAAGGCCGCGGGCACCGGGCTGCGCACCACCCCGCCCGACGGCCCGGCGGGTCTGACCGACGAGTGGGTCGCCCGTCCCGGCACGGGCCGTCCGGCCGGGCCGGCACCTACGGAACGGCCCACTCCGCCACCGGAGAGGGTGAGCGCCCTGGCCGACCGGCACAACGCGGGGCTGAGCCTCGGCAGGCTCGGCCGTTGGACCGAGGCCGGCCAGGTGCACCGCGGGGTCGCCGCCGAGCGTGAGCATCTTCTCGGCCCGGACCATCCCGACACCCTGGCCAGCCGCTACGAGGTCGGCTTCACACTCAGCCGCACCGGCCGCCCCGCCGACGCCCTGCGGGAGTACACCCACGTCGCCCGGGCCAGGGAGCGGGTGCTCGGCCCCGACCACCCGGACACCCTGGCGGCACGCCAGGAGATGGCCTACGTCCTCGGACAGCTGGGCCGGCCCTTCGAGGCGCATCAGGTGTACACGTCGGTGCTGGCCACCCGGGAGCGCACCATGGGACCGGACCACCCCGACACCCTGCGCTGCCGCCACAACATCGCCTTCAACCTCAGCCGGCTGGGGCGTCTGGAGGACTCGTACCGGACGGCGTACGAGGTGGCGGAGGCCCGGGCCCGGGTGCTCGGCGCCGCACACCCCGACACCCTCGTCACCCGGTACGAGGTCGCCTATGTGCTGGGCCAGTTGGGCCGCTGGGGCGAGGCTCTGCAGACGTACCGGGACGTGGCCGGGGAACGGGCCGCGGCGCTGGGCCCCGACCATCCGGACACCCTCGCCGCCCGCCACGAGATCGGCATCAGCCTCGGCCGGCTCGGACGCAGCGCGCAGGCCCTCGCGCTCTACCGCGAACTGGTGGACGACCGCACCCGGGTCCAGGGCCCTTCGCACCCCGAGACCCTCCGCGCACGGCACGGCCTGGGCGTCAACCTGGGCCGCCTCGGCCGCTGGGAGGAGGCCCTCGCCGAGGCCCGCGACGTGGCCCTGCTGCGCGAGCAGGCACTGGGCCCCGACCACCCGGACGCCCTGGTGAGCCGACGCGAGGTGGCCGTCGGACTGGGCTGGCTCGGCCGCTGGGCCGACGCCCTGAGCGAGTACCGCCGGGTGGCGGCCGCCCGGGAGCGGGTTCTCGGCCCCGACCACGCCGACACCCTCGCCAGCCGCAACGACGAGGCCCACTGCCTCGAGCAGCTGGGCCGTGGCCAGGAGGCGGTGGAGCTGTACCGGAGAGTGGCGGTGTCACGGCAACAGAGGGCGGCGGCCGGACCCTGAGGCGCGCGGTCGGCCCGCCTCTGGCCGATCCGGATCATGGCGTGTTACGAAGGGGCATGCCTGCACACGAGGAATACGACGCCGTGATCGTCGGCGGGGGCCACAACGGACTGGTGGCAGCCGCCTATCTGGCGCGGGCCGGGCGGTCCGTGCTGGTCCTGGAGCGGCTGGAGCGCACCGGGGGAGCCGCGGTCTCGACGCGGCCGTTCGCCGGAGTGGACGCACGGCTGTCGCGCTACTCGTACCTGGTCAGCCTGCTGCCGCGGAAGATCGTGCGGGACCTGGAGCTCGATTTCCGGGTGCGGGCGCGGACCGTGTCCTCGTACACGCCCGTCGAGCGCGACGGCCGGCCCACCGGACTCCTGGTCGGCGGCGGCGAACGGCGGACCCGGGAGGCGTTCGCCCGGCTGACCGGGTCCGAGCGCGAGTACGAGTCCTGGCAGCGCTTCTACGCGATGACCGGGCGGGTCGCCGAAAGGGTCTTCCCCACGCTCACCGAGCCCCTGCCCACCCGGGACGACCTGCGCCACCGAATCGACGACGAGGAGGCGTGGCGGGCGCTGTTCGAGGAGCCGATCGGCGCCGCCGTCGAGGCGAACTTCGCCGACGACCTGGTACGCGGTGTCGTCCTCACCGATGCGCTCATCGGCACCTTCGCGGACGCCCACGACGCCTCCCTGCGCCAGAACCGCTGCTTCCTCTACCACGTCATCGGCGGCGGCACCGGCGACTGGGACGTCCCGGTCGGAGGCATGGGTGCGCTCACCGACGCGCTCGCGGCGGCCGCGCGTGCCGCCGGCGCCGTGATCGCCACCGGGCGGGAGGCGGTGCGCATCGAGACAGACGGGCGCGCCGCCGAGGTCAGTTACCGGAGCGAGGACGCGGAGGGCACCGTGTCCGCCCGCCACGTCCTGGTCAACGCCTCACCGCAGGAGCTGGCCAGGCTCACGGGTGACACTCCACCCGCCCCGGCCGAGGGCGCACAGCTCAAGGTGAACATGCTGCTCACCCGGCTGCCCGCGCTGCGGGACACCGGCGTCGATCCGCGTGAGGCCTTCTCCGGCACCTTCCACATCGCCGAGGGGTACGGGCAACTGGCCGCCGCCCATGCCCAGGCGGCCGCGGGCGCACTGCCCTCGGCGCCGCCCTCGGAGATCTACTGCCACTCCCTCACCGACCCGACCATTCTCGGACCCGACCTCGTCGAGCGCGGCTACCAGACCCTGACCCTCTTCGGTCTGCACACGCCCGCGCGGCTCTTCGAAGGCGACAACGACGGTGTGCGCGACGAATTGCTGAAGTCGACGCTGGCGCAACTCGACGCCCACCTCGCCGAGCCCCTCGAGGACTGTCTGGCCCTGGACGCGGACGGCCGTCCCTGCATCGAGGCGAAGACCCCGCTCGACCTGGAGCGCGATCTGCGTCTGCCCGGCGGCAACATCTTCCACCGTGAACTGGCATGGCCGTACGCACAGGAGGGCACGGGCCGCTGGGGCGTGGAGACCCCGCACGCGAACGTCCTGCTGTGCGGTGCCGGAGCGGTACGGGGCGGCGGGGTGAGCGGGGTGCCGGGGCACAACGCGGCGATGGCGGTCCTCGAAACGGCGGAGAGCACCTCGGCACCATGACCGGGCGGCGGACGCCCGTTCCCGCACGCCCCGCACCGGGGTCGTGGCCGGGTCCGGGCTCCGCGGGTTCCCGGCAAGTGATCTGACGGAGTATCAGAAACAGTCTTCCCTCCTCCGGACCGCTGCGGCATCCTGCGCCCATGCAGACGGAGCTGAGCGAGCAACTCGGCGTCGAGCACGCCCTCTTCGGCTTCACGCCGTTCCCCGCCGTGGCCGCGGCCATCAGCAGGGCCGGCGGCCTCGGCGTGCTCGGCGCGGTCCGCTACACCGCCCCCGACGACCTCAAGCGCGACCTGGACTGGGTCGAGGGACATGTCGACGGCAGGCCGTACGGGCTCGACGTCGTCATGCCCGCCAGGAAGGTGGAAGGCGTCACCGAGGCCGATGTCGAGGCGATGATCCCGCAGGGGCACCGCCGGTTCGTCGAGGACACCCTCGCCCGGTACGGGGTGCCCGAACTGGCCGACGGCGAGGCGTCGGGGTGGCGGATCACCGGGTGGATGGAGCAGGTCGCCCGCTCGCAGCTGGACGTCGCCTTCGACTACCCGATCGCACTGCTCGCCAACGCGCTGGGCTCCCCGCCCGCCGACGTCGTCCGGCGCGCGCACGACCGGGGTGTCCTGGTCGCCGCGCTCGCCGGCAGCGCCCGGCATGCGCGCAAACACCGGCAGGCGGGCATCGACATCGTCGTCGCCCAGGGGTACGAGGCCGGTGGACACACCGGGGAGATCGGCTCCATGGTGCTCACCCCCGAAGTCGTCGACGCCGTCGCTCCGTTGCCCGTGCTGGCGGCCGGCGGCATCGGCTGCGGCCGGCAGGTCGCCGCCGCCCTCACGCTCGGCGCGCAGGGGGTCTGGCTCGGCTCGATCTGGCTGACCACCACCGAGGCGGAACTGCCCTCGCGCGCATTGGTGCGCAAACTGCTCGCCGCGGGATCGGGCGACACCGTCCGCTCCCGGGCGCTGACCGGCAAACCGGCCCGGCAGTTGCGCACCGAGTGGACCGACGCCTGGGACGACGCCGGCGGACCCGGCACACTCCCCATGCCCCTGCAGGGGCTGCTCGTGGCCGACGCGATCTCTCGCATCCAGCGGTACGAGGTGGAACCGCTGCTCGGCACTCCGGTGGGGCAGATCGTCGGCCGGATGAACGAGGAGCGCAGTGTCCAGGCGGTCGTCGACGACCTCACCCGCGGCTTCGAGCGGGCCGTCGACCGCCTCAACCGGATCGCAGGAAGGAGCCGGCAGTGAGCCAGGAGGCCAACGGATTCTGGGCCCAGGCCGGGGAAGACCCCGACCGTAGGGTCCTCGTCGCGCCCGACGGGGAGGAGTGGACCGCCCGACGGCTGCTGTCCGCGGCGAACAGGATGGTCCACGGACTACGGGCGGCGGGGCTCGAACGGGGGGACTCCTTCGCGGTGGTGCTGCCCAACGGAGCCGAGCTGTTCACCGCCTATCTGGCCGCCACCCAGGCCGGCCTCTACCTCGTCCCCGTCAACCACCACCTCGTCGGACCCGAGATCGCCTGGATCGTCGCCGACTCCGGCGCCAAGGTGCTCATAGCGCACGAGAGGTTCGCGGAGGCGGCGCGCGGCGCCGCCGACGAGGCGGGGCTGCCGGCCGCGGGACGGTACGCCGTCGGCGCGGTCGAGGGCTTCCGGCCCTACGCCGAACTCCTCGACGGACAGCCCGAGTCGGCCCCCGGCGGACGCACCCTCGGCTGGGTCATGAACTACACCTCGGGCACGACCGGGCGGCCCCGCGGCATCAGGCGTCCGCTGCCCGGCACAGCGCCGGAGCAGTCGCATCTCGGCGGTTTCCTAGGCATCTTCGGCATCAAGCCGTACGACGACAACGTCCACCTCGTCTGCTCACCGCTGTATCACACGGCGGTGCTCCAGTTCGCCGGCGCGGCGCTGCACATCGGCCATCGGCTGGTGCTCATGGACAAGTGGACGCCGGAGGGGATGCTCCGCCTGATCGACACCCACCGGTGCACCCACACGCACATGGTCCCCACCCAGTTCCACCGGCTCCTCGCGCTTCCGGACGAGGTGCGGGCGCGCTACGACGTCTCCTCCATGCGGCATGCCATCCACGGCGCCGCCCCCTGCCCCGACCACGTCAAGCGGGCGATGATCGAGTGGTGGGGCGACAGTGTCGAGGAGTACTACGCGGCCAGCGAGGGCGGCGGTGCCTTCGCGTCAGCCGAGGACTGGCTGAAGAAGCCCGGAACCGTCGGCAGGGCGTGGCCCATCAGCGAACTCGCCGTCTTCGACGACGACGGCAACCGGCTGCCGCCCGGTGAACTGGGCACCGTCTACATGAAGATGAGCACCGGCGGCTTCTCCTACCACAAGGACGAGACCAAGACGCGCAAGAACCGCATCGGGGACTTCTTCACCGTGGGCGACCTCGGCCAGCTCGACGAGGACGGCTACCTCTTCCTGCGCGACCGCAAGATCGACCTGATCATCTCCGGCGGGTCAACATCTACCCCGCGGAGATCGAGGCCGCTCTGCTCGGCCACCCCTCCGTCGCCGACGCGGCCGCCTTCGGCATCCCGCACGACGACTGGGGCGAGGAGGTGAAAGCGGTCGTCGAACCCGCGCCGGGCCATGAGCCGTCGCCGGCGCTCGCCGAGGCCATCCTCGGCCACTGCGCCCGGCGGCTCGCCGACTACAAACGGCCCAGGAGCGTCGACTTCGTAGGAACGCTGCCCCGCGACCCGAACGGCAAGCTGTACAAGCGCCGGCTGCGCGATCCGTACTGGGAAGGCCGCACCCGTCCGGTGTGAGTCGGGGCCGGTTTTCTCGTGCCGCGGACGTAGGGAGCTTGACCTCCCCGGCGGCACGGAACGAGGATCGCGCCAGGCTGAGGCGGACGAAGGGGCTGTTCATGACGGCGGGACGAAGCGTCACGGTCGACGGCACGCTGCGGCGCAGTGCCCGGCGGACCCCGGAGCGCAGGGCGATCGACTACGGCGACCGGTCGTGGACGTACGCCGAACTCGACGACGCCGTCTCCCGCGCCGCCCGCGTCCTGCGCGATGCCGGGCTCTCGCGCGGGGACCGGGTCGGTGCCCTCGGTCACAACTCCGACGCGTATCTGATCGCCTTCCTGGCCTGTGCCCGCGCCGGTCTCGTGCACGTTCCGATCAACCAGAACCTGATCGGCGACGACCTGTCGTACATCGTGGAGCAGTCGGGCTGTGCGCTCGTACTCGTGGATCCGTCCCTCGCCGGCAACCTTCCCGCCGGCGTACGGGTGCTGGCGCTGCGGGACGCCGACGACTGCCTGCTCGTACGGCTCGCCGGCACCGAGCCGTACGACGGAGCGGAGCCGCGGGGCGAGGACCTGGTGCAGCTCCTCTACACCTCCGGGACCACCGCGCTTCCCAAGGGCGCGATGATGACGCACCGTGCGCTGGTGCACGAGTACCTGAGCGCGATCACCGCCCTCGACCTGAGCGCGGGCGACCTGCCGGTGCACTCGCTGCCGCTGTACCACTCGGCGCAGATGCATGTCTTCCTGCTGCCCTATCTGGCAGTGGGAGCGCAGAACGTGATCCTCGACGCGCCCGACGGCGACCGGCTCTTCGACCTGATCGAGCAGGGCCGGGCGGACAGCCTGTTCGCGCCGCCCACCGTGTGGATCGGCCTGGCCGGCCGCCCCGACTTCGCCACCCGGGACCTCAGCGGGCTGCGCAAGGCGTACTACGGCGCCTCGATCATGCCGGTGCCCGTCCTGGAGCGCCTCAAGGAGCGGCTGCCCGAACTCGCCTTCTACAACTGCTTCGGGCAGAGCGAGATCGGGCCGCTGGCCATGGTCCTCGGACCGTACGAGCACAAGGGGCGCATGGACTCGTGCGGGCGGCCGGTACTGTTCGTGGAGGCGAAGCTCGCCGACCGGGCCGGCGATGACGTCCCGGACGGAGAGCAGGGCGAAATCGTCTACCGTTCCCCGCAGTTGTGCGAGGGCTACTGGGACAAGCCCGAGGAGAGCGCCGAGGCCTTCCGGGACGGTTGGTTCCATTCCGGGGACCTCGCCGTACGGGACGCGGACGGGTACTTCACCATCGTCGACCGGGTCAAGGACGTGATCAACTCCGGTGGCGTCCTGGTCGCCTCACGGCAGGTCGAGGACGCGCTGTACACACATCCGTCGGTCGCCGAGGCGGCGGTCGTCGGCCTGCCGGACGAGCGGTGGATCGAGGCCGTCACGGCCGTCGTCGTCGCACGTGAGGAGGTCACGGAGGCGGAACTCATCGCCCACACCCGGGAGCGGCTCGCGCCCTTCAAGGCGCCGAAGCGAGTGCTGTTCGTGGACGCGCTGCCTCGCAACGCGAGCGGGAAGATCCTCAAACGGGAGTTGCGGGACCGGTTCGGCGACACGGTGTGAAACGCGACGCGAGGAGGCGCGGAACACCGGCTCCCCGGCTCGGCGCCGACCGCGCCGGGCCCGACTCCACGCCGAGTTGTCGCGTGCCCGACCCGGCACCGCCGTCGCCTCCACCGATGCCGTTCACTGCGCCCGGGCACGCACCGGACATGCGCTGCTGCCTCTCCGCCCCCCTTGCGGCCGTGTCGGCCCTGCCCGCCCCGTGCGAGCTGCTGCGCTCCGGCGCCCTGCTCGCCCCGGCCCTGTTGCGGGCCGCCTCCGTCGCCGTCCTCCGCCGGCCGGTGCACAGGGGCCGGCCCGCGCACCGCGACGCCGTCGCAGCCGTCCATCTGGAACTGGTGACCCTGGCCGAGGACCACGCCGTCGTCACCTGGTACACCGGGGTACCGGGCACCCACGACGGACTGGGCCGGATGATCCCGGCGGTCACGGAAGGCGAGGTCGTCTACGGAACGAGCCCCTGGCGCCTGAACCGCACCGCGGGGGAGGACCGGCCCACTGCGTACCACCAGGTGGAACTCACCGACCTGGAACCGGGGCAGACGTACTACTACCAGGCCCGCTCCCGGGGTGTGGCCGCCGCCCCCACTCCGCTGCACCTGGTGCGCGGCAACGCCGTGGGCACCGTTGCGCACGGCCTCGGCACGCGCGGAGGCCCGTACTGCTTCACCACACCGCAGCCCCCGCCCGGGCGCCATCTGCTGACCATCGCGCTGTGCAACGATCTGCACCTGGGCGAGACGACCGCCGGACTCGTGGGCCGTCTGCCCCTGATGCGGGGGGTCTCGCAGGAGTCGGGGCTCGCGCCCTATCCCGAGATCATGAGCCGGGCGATGGTGGAGGAGGCGCGCCGTCGCGGTGCCGACCTGCTGCTGGCCGCGGGGGACATCTCGGCCGGGGGAGCCCCGAGGGACCTGACGGAGGCCAGGCGCATACTCGACGGTTTCGGGGCGCACGGCCGGGACTACTTCGTCGTACGGGGCAACCACGACCGAGCCGCGCTCGGCACCTGCCGCGAGGACTGCCGGCAGTGCTCGGGCATGAGCGCGGACACCTTCCGGGAGGGGTTCGCCGGTGCGGACGGGTCCGCGTACTTCGCGCGTGACGTGGGCGGACTGCGGATCGTCGGCCTCGACACCTACGAGAAGCACGGGACCGGAGCGGACGCGGGCGGCCTCGGTGGCGAGCAACTTTCGTGGTTCCGGCGCCAGTTGAAGGAGCACAAGGAACAACCCACCGTGGTCTTCGGCCACCATCCGCTCACCGTGCGGGACTCCGTCTTCCCCGTGACGGCCGGCCAGCGGTTGCGCCGCGACCAGGCCCGCACGATCCTCGAGGCCTACGGCGCCGCGCCCGGCGTCTTCCTCCATCACGCGGGCCACACCCATCGCAACAAGCGCACCCTCCTGCCGCAGGCCCCGCACGTGACCCTGCAGGAGGTCGGTGCGGTCAAGGAGTATCCGGGCGGCTTCTGCCTGCTGCGGATCCACGCCGGCGGTTACGCGCTGAACTTCTACCGCGCCGGTGGCGCCGCGGCGAGGGCGTGGACGGAGCGCAGCCGCTGGGTGGCGGCGGGCCTGTGGCCGCATCACGCGCTGGGCCGTTCCGTCGCCGACCGCAACGCCGTGGTCGTCCGCGACCTGTCCGGCATCCGGCGCCCCACCCCGTGAAGGAGTCGCCGGGATGCCACCTTGTCGGCGGTGCCTGCGAGGAGGCGCCGGTCACCGGCCCGTGCGCAGGTCCACGATCCGCCGGATCTTGCCCACCGAACGCTCGAGCGACTCGGGTTCGACGATCTCCACCGCCACCGAGACGCCCACGCCGTCCTTCACGGCCGCGGCGATGGCGAGCGCGGCGGCCTCCCGGATCTCGGAACCGGCGTCGGGCCGCGCCTCGGCCCGTACGGTCAGTGCGTCGAGCCGCCCCTCACGGGTGAGCCGGAGCTGGAAGTGCGGTGCCACACCCGGCGTCCGCAGCACGATCTCCTCGATCTGGGTGGGGAAGAGGTTCACGCCGCGCAGGATGACCATGTCGTCGCTGCGCCCGGTGATCTTCTCGATCCGCCGGAAGGTGCGCGCGGTGCCCGGGAGCAGACGGGTGAGGTCCCGGGTCCGGTAGCGGATCACGGGCATGGCCTCCTTGGTGAGGGAGGTGAAGACCAGCTCGCCCTCCTCACCGTCGGGCAGCACCTCACCGGTGATCGGGTCGACGATCTCGGGGTAGAAGTGGTCCTCCCACACGTGGAGGCCGTCCTTGGTCTCGACGTACTCCTGTGCCACGCCCGGACCGACGACCTCCGAGAGGCCGTATATGTCGACCGCGTCGATGGCGAACCGCTCCTCGATCTCGCGTCGCATCTCCTCGGTCCACGGTTCGGCACCGAAGATCCCGACGCGCAGCGAGGTGCTCCGCGGGTCGACCCCTTGGCGTTCGAACTCGTCCAGCAGGGTCAGCATGTACGAGGGGGTCACCATGATGATGCCCGGCTTCAGGTCCTGGATCAGCTGCACCTGCCGTGACGTCATGCCGCCGGAGGCGGGGACGACCGTGCAGCCGAGGCGTTCGGCGCCGTAGTGGGCGCCGAGGCCTCCGGTGAACAGGCCGTAGCCGTACGCGACATGCACCGTGTCACCGGGCCGGCCGCCGGCCGCGCGGATCGACCGGGCGACCATGTCCGACCACATGGACAAGTCGTTCTCGGTGTACCCGACGACCGTGGGGCGCCCGGTGGTGCCGCTCGAGGCGTGGATCCGCCGGAGCCGCTCCCGGGGCACCGCGAACATCCCGTACGGGTAGTTCTCCCTCAGGTCCGCCTTCACGGTGAAGGGGAACCGGGCGAGGTCGGCGAGCGTGCGGCAGTCGTCTGGGTGGACGCCGGCCTTGTCGAAGGAGTCCCGGTAGAACGGCACGTGTGTGTAGGCGTGTCGCAACGATGCCCGCAACCGCTCGATCTGCAGGACCCGCAGTTCCTCCGCGTCGAGCCGTTCTCCCGCGTCCAGCAGGTCGTGCGCTTCCGCCATCGCGCCGTCTCCCTCGCCAACCACATCAATCCGGGCGACCGATCATTCGGTCGGATCTGCTGGGGATCAGTAATCCAGCTCGTCGGCCCGCAGGCAAGAGGTCTGCCTCCGGTTTCCTGCGCCGCAGTGCGCACGCGCGAGGAGGGTGCGCGATCGCGGCCGGCTTCCGCCTGCCCGAAACGATCAGGGACATGCCGCGTCCGCCCCCTGCGGAGGGACCTCGCTCGCTGTCGGGGCGAGCCGGCCCACTCGTCGGCCCACTCGTCGGCCCGCTCGGCGGCGCCCCGGCGACCTTCGGCGGCGGCCGCCGTGCGCGGGTCCGAGTGCGGCCGAAACCGGTGGACCCCACGATCCACGGATGTGACCAGGGGGCCGACCGTGGAGGCACTGCGCCACCCGGCGCGCGCCGGCCGCGCCCCCCGCGAGGCGGCATGCCATTCCGGTCGCGTCATGAGACAGACCTCGATCACCGCCGAGTCCCTGAGGGCTCGGGTCCCCGACGGGCGGAGCGAACGTGCGATCGGTGAGACGGTCGCAGGCGCCGCGCGAACACCCCGATGGGCGGCCGGACCCGACATCGTCAGCGGTTCGCCGCCGCCGCGATCTGCTTCGCCCAGCGGTAGTCCGCCTTGCCGCTCGGCGAACGCCGGACGGCCTCGGTGATCACCAGCTGGCGCGGCACCTTGTAGCCCGCCAGCCGCGTTCGGCAGTGACTCCGGATGTCGTCCAGGGACGGCCGCGCCGCTCCCGTGCGCAACTGCACGACCGCGGCGACGTGGTTGCCCCATCTCGCGTCGGGCACCCCGGTCACCAGCGCGTCGTAGACGTCCGGATGTGACTTGAGCGCCTGCTCGACCTCCTCCGGATACACCTTCTCCCCGCCGGTGTTGATGCACTGCGAGCCGCGACCGAGGACCGTGACGACCCCCTCCTCGTCGACCGTGGCCATGTCGCCGAGGAGCACCCAGCGCACGCCGTCCTTGAGGAAGAAGGTCTCGGCGGTCTTCCCCGGGTCGTTGTAGTAGCCGAGGGGTACGTTCCCGCACTGCGCGACGCGGCCCACGTCACCGGCCGCCACCGGTTCATGGGTGACCGGATCCACCACACGGGTGCGGGAGTTGACGTGGATGCGGAAGCCGTTGTCCGGGCCGGAGTCGGGGGTGGCGGTTCCGTTGAAGCCCGACTCCGAGGAACCGAAGTTGTTCAGCAGCACGGCGTTCGGGACGAGTGCCTGGAACTGTGCCCGCACCGTCTCCGACATGATGGCCCTGGACGACGACACGCTGAACAGGGACGAGCAGTCCGTGCCCTTCATCGGACCGTTCAGTGCGTCGATCAGCGGCCGCAGCATCGCGTCGCCCACCAGCGACACGCTGGTGGCCTTCTCCTTCTCGACGGTGCGCAGCACCTCTTCGGCCACGAACTTGCGGTGGATCACGATCCGCTGTCCGAAGTTGAAGCCGATGAACGCCGTCAGCGTGGAAGTGCCGTGCATCAGCGGGGGAGTCGGGAAGAAGGTGATGCCGTCCCCGCCGGCGGCGACGCACTCGGCGAGCTCCTGCGGCCTGCGCACCGGATCGCCGGTCGGTGCGCCGCCGCCGAGGCCCGCGAAGAACAGGTCCTCCTGGCGCCACATCACACCCTTGGGCATGCCGGTGGTGCCGCCGGTGTAGATGATGAACTGGTCGTCGGCCGAACGCGGGGCGAAGTCCCGCCCGGGAGAGGCGGCGGCCACGGCCTCGGCGAAGTCCTCGGCGGGCGGGCCGGCCGCGTCCGGGGGCGGGGTGCCCACCCGCAGCAGATGCCTCAGCCTTTCCGCCCGGGGCGCGGCCGTGGCCACCCGGTCGGCGAACTCCGCGTCGAAGACGAGCGCAACCCGGTCCGCATCCCGGTAGAGGTACGCCAACTCCTCCTCGATGTAACGGTAGTTGACGTTCACCGGGACGATCCTGGCCTTCAGGCAGCCGAGCACCGTCTGCAGGTACTCGATCCCGTTGTACAGGTGGAGCCCCAGATGCTCCCCGGGCCGCATCCCCGCGTCGAGCAGGTGGTGTGCGACGCGGTTGGCCGCCGCGTCCAGGTCCGCGTAGGTGAGGCGGTGCTCGGCGCCCGTGCCGGGGTGGTCGACGTACACGAGCGCCTCGCGGTCCGGAACCACGTCGACGACCGACTCGAACAGGTCCGCAAGGTTGTACTCCACCGCTCCTCCTGACCCCGGCGCCGCTCCGCGAAGAAGGCGATCCTCGGTTCGCGGGTCATCAGAGCAAAGGCCGGCGCAACTGGGAAGGGCCCCGGCACAGGAAATCTGACTATCTGTCAGAAAACCCTTGTCCTGGCTCCGCGCCTCCTGCAACCTGTTCTCGTTCCGCAGACGGGAGGAAGCGATGGGTGGGACCGAACACCTCACCGTGCAGCGCGAAGGCGCCACACTGGTGCTCACGCTCAACCGGCCCGAAGCCAGGAACGCGCTCTCGTTGCCGATGCTGGTGGGGCTCTACGACGGCTGGATCGAGGCCGACGAGGACGACGAGGTCCGCTCGATCGTGCTCACCGGCTCCGGTGGCTCCTTCTGTGCCGGGATGGACCTCAAGGCCCTTGCCGGCAAGGGGATGGAGGGGCAGCAGTACCGCGACCGGCTCGCCGCCGACCCGGATCTGCACTGGAAGGCGATGCTGCGCCATCATCGCCCCCGCAAACCGGTGATCGCCGCCGTCGAGGGGCCGTGCGTGGCGGGCGGCACCGAGATTCTGCAGGGGACCGACATCCGGGTGGCGGGGGAGTCCGCGACCTTCGGCCTGTTCGAGGTGCGGCGCGGACTCTTCCCCATCGGTGGTTCGACCGTCCGCCTCCAGCGGCAGATCCCGCGGACCCACGCCCTCGAGATGCTGCTCACCGGTCGCCCGTACACGGCAGGCGAGGCGGCCGGCATCGGTCTTGTCGGCCGTGTCGTGCCCGACGGCACCGCGCTCGCCGCGGCCCTGGAGACGGCGGAACGGATCAACGCCTGCGGCCCGCTCGCGGTCGAGGCCGTCAAGGCGTCCGTGTACGAGACCGCCGAGATGACCGAGACCGAAGGGCTCGCCGCCGAACTGAAGCGCGGATGGCCCGTCTTCGACACGGCGGACGCGAGGGAAGGCACCCGCGCGTTCGCGGAGAAGCGGCCGCCCGTCTACCGACGCGCGTGATCCCCCCGGGAGACACAAGGAGATACGGGATGCCCGAAGTCCTCAAAGCCCCCCTCGTCGTGGAGTTCCCCTTCACCCGCTCTCTCGGGCCCGTGCAGAGCGCCTTCCTCACGGGTCTGCGGGAACGTGTTGTCCTCGGGGTGCGGACAAGCGACGGCCGGACCCTCGTCCCGCCCGTCGAGTACGACCCCGTGACCGCCGAGGAACTCCGCGACCTCGTCGAGGTCGCCCCCACCGGGACCGTCACCACATGGGCCTGGAACCACGCCCCCCGCCGCGGCCAGCCCCTCGACCGCCCCTTCGCCTGGGTCCTGGTCCGGCTCGACGGCGCGGGCACCGCCCTGCTGCACGCCCTCGACGCCTCCGGCCCAGGTGCCGTACGGACCGGCATGCGGGTCCGGATCCGCTGGGCCGCGGAGCGCTCCGGCGCCATCACGGACGTCGCCTGCTTCGAGCCCTACGACGGTGATCCCGTCGAACCGGGCGGCCACGACGGCGAGTTCGAGGACGGGGTGACCGGCATCATGGTCCCGGCCCGGCTCGACTACGTCTACACGCCCGGTCGCGCACAGTCCGCCCACATCGGCGCCCTGTCCGAACGCCGGACCGTGGGCGAGCGCTGCCCCTCGTGCCGAAAGGTGTACATCCCGCCCCGAGGCGCCTGCCCCACCTGCGGTGTCGCCACGTCCGAGCAGGTCGAGGCGGGGCCCCGCGGCACGGTCACCACCTTCTGCATCGTGAACATCAAGGCGAAGAACCTCGACATCGAAGTGCCGTACGTCTACGCGCACATCGCCCTCGACGGCGCCGACCTCGCGCTGCACGGCCGCATCGGGGGCATCCCCTACGACCAGGTGCGCATGGGGCTGCGGGTCGAGCCGGTGTGGATCGAAGGGGCGCGCCATCCCGATCACTACCGGCCCACGGGTGAACCGGACGCGGACTACGAGTCGTACAAGGAGCTGCTGTGAGGCTGGAAGAAGACCCAGAGGTCCGCGAGATCGCCGTCGTCGCCTTCGCGCAGACCGACCATCGGCGCACCACCGAGGAACTCTCCGAGGTGGAGATGCTCATGCCGGTGCTGCACGACGTGCTGCACCGGACAGGTCTGCAGGCCGCCGACATCGATTTCACCTGCTCCGGCTCCAGCGACTACCTCGCGGGGCGCGCCTTCTCGTTCACCCTCGCACTGGACGGCGTGGGAGCCTGGCCCCCGATCTCCGAGTCGCACGTCGAGATGGACGGCGCGTGGGCGCTGTACGAGGCCTGGACGAAGCTGCTCACGGGTGACGCCGACACCGCGCTGGTCTACGCGTACGGCAAGTCTTCGGCCGGATCCGTACGGGACGTCCTGACCCGTCAGCTCGACCCGTACTACACGGCGCCGCTGTGGCCGGACTCGGTGGCGCTCGCCGCGCTCCAGGCGCAGGCGCTCATCGACGCGGGTGAGACCGATGAACCGGCGCTGGCCGGCATCGCCGCCCGCAGCCGTACCGCCGCGGCCGACAACCCCCATGCACAGTTGAGGGGTTCGGTCCCGCACGGTGACTACCGGGTTCGGCCGCTGCGCACCGGCGACTGCCCGCCGATCGGCGACGGTGCCGCCGCCGTGGTCCTCGCGGCGGGTGAGCGGGCCCGGGAGCTGTGTGCACGCCCCGCGTGGATCCGGGGCATCGACCACCGGATCGAGGCGCACGGCCTCGGAGTGCGCGACCTCACCGACTCGCCGTCGACACGGCTCGCGGCGGAGAAGGCCGGGGTCTTCGAACGCCCCATCGACACCGCCGAGTTGCATGCGCCGTTCACCGCCCAGGAGGTGGTCCTGCGCAGGGCCCTGCGCCTGGACGGCACGGTCACCGTCAACCCCTCCGGAGGGGCCCTCGCGGCCAACCCGGTGATGGCCGCCGGTCTGATCCGCATCGGAGAGGCCGCCGCCCGTATCCACCGCGGCGCCTCCGACCGCGCGCTCGCCCACGCCACGTCCGGCCCGTGCCTGCAGCAGAACCTGGTCGCCGTACTCGAAGGGGAGCCGCGATGAGCAAGGAGCCCGTGGCCGTCACCGGCATCGGACAGACCAAGCATGTGGCGGCGCGCCGGGACGTGTCCATCGCCGGGCTCGTCCGGGAGGCCGCCCGACGTGCCCTGGAGGACGCCGAGTTGACCTGGTCGGACATCGACGCCGTGGTCATCGGCAAGGCGCCCGACTTCTTCGAGGGCGTCATGATGCCGGAGCTGTATCTCGCCGATGCCCTCGGCGCCGTCGGCAAGCCCATGCTCAGGGTGCACACCGCGGGTTCGGTGGGCGGTTCCACCGCTCTCGTGGCGGCGGGTCTCGTCGCGGCCCGTGTGCACGGCACGGTGCTGACCCTCGCCTACGAGAAGCAGTCCGAGTCCAACGCCATGTGGGGTCTGTCGCTGCCGATCCCCTTCCAGCAGCCGCTGCTGGCCGGAGCGGGCGGCTTCTTCGCCCCGCACGTGCGCGCCTATATGCGACGCAGCGGCGCCCCCGACACGGTCGGTTCACTGGTCGCTTACAAGGATCGGCGCAATGCCCTGAAGAACCCGTACGCCCACCTGCACGAGCACGACATCACCTTGGAGAAGGTGCAGTCCTCGCCCATGCTCTGGGACCCGATCCGCTACTCGGAGACCTGCCCGTCCTCCGACGGCGCCTGTGCCATGGTGCTCACCGACCGTGCGGGAGCGGCCCGTTCACCCCGGCGTCCCGCATGGATGCTCGGTGGAGCGATGCGCAGCGAGCCGACCCTCTTCGCCGGCAAGGACTTCGTCTCCCCGAGGGCGGGCAAGGACTGTGCCGCCGACGTCTACCGGCAGGCGGGGATCGCCGACCCGCGCCGGGACGTCGACGCGGTGGAGATGTACGTGCCCTTCTCCTGGTACGAGCCGATGTGGCTGGAGAACCTCGGTTTCGCCGCGGAGGGCGAGGGCTGGAAGCTCACCGAGTCGGGCGTGACCGAGCTCGACGGGGACCTGCCCGTCAACATGTCGGGCGGAGTGCTCTCGACGAACCCCATCGGCGCCTCCGGCATGATCCGCTTCGCGGAGGCGGCACTCCAGGTGCGCGGACAGGCGGGAGAACACCAGGTGGACCGGGCCCGGCGGGTCCTCGGGCACGCCTACGGCGGAGGGTCCCAGTTCTTCTCCATGTGGCTGGTCGGGGACCGTCCGCCGACCTCGTGACGGCATCCCCGTCACATGACCTGTCGGCAGTGGGATGCGATGGCTAGGCTGGCCGCGGACGACGAACCGGGAGGAGCACGGACGTGGCCGAGAGCACCATCCAGCAGCAGTCGCTCAAGGGCTGGGACAAGCCGGAGCTGGATCTGAGCAAGGCCGACTGGCACTCCAGCAGCCGAGGGCTCGGGGATGTCCAGATCGCCTTTGTCGAAGGGTTCATCGCGATGCGCAACAGTGGCCGCCCCGAGAGTCCCTCCCTGATCTTCACCCCGGCGGAATGGGGTGCGTTCGTGTCGGGGGCGCGGAAGGGGGAGTTCGACCTCACCTGAGCCGCCCTCGTGAGCTGACTCGTCGCCGGTCCGGAATTTCCGGACACGCGGCCGTCGCATCCACGCCGGGGCCGCCTTGTGCGTCAGGCTGGCCCCGGAGGGTGCACAGCGGTGTGCCGGAGGCGAGGAGTCCATGATCACTCTGCCGGTCGTCGTGGCCGTCGACGGATCGGACGACAGCCTGCGCGCCCTCGACTGGGCGCTGGCCGCCGCACGGCTGCGCGCGGCACCGCTGTGGGTGGTGCATGTACGCGGGCAGGTGAGGCGGGCGCAGCCCGACGTCGTGGCCGCCGCGCCTGCGCCATCGGTCGAGGAGCCTGTGCTCGACCACGTCCGCGCACAACTGGCCGACCGGCAGGACCTTCCGGCCACGGAGTACGTGGCCTGCGACGGCGCCGTGGCCACCGTCCTGCCCGAACTGGGCGCGGACGCACAGCTCATGGTGGTCGGCTCGCGCGGCCGAGGGGGATTCGCCAGTCTCATCCTCGGGTCCACCAGCCTCGCGGTCGCGGGAGAGGCCGACTGCCCGGTGGTCGTGGTGCCGCGTCCGGGACGCGAGGTGCACGAGGGTCCCCCCGTCGCGCCGGGACCGCGGGTCGTCGTCGGTGTGGATGTCGACGGCCCCACCGAGGCCACTCTCGCCTTCGCCTTCGCGGAGGCGGACCGGCGCCATGCCGTGCTGCATGTGATCTCGTCCTATCTCTGGGCCCCGCTGGAGGTCTGGTCGGCGCCCGGCCAGATGGTGTCCCCGGACGTCGAGGACGACGCCGTCCAGGAGGAGATCCGCACCCTGGTCACGGGCCTCCTCCCCGTCCACCGCGAGCGGCACCCGGATGTGCGGGTCGAGCTCTCGACCCCTCCCGGCCAGGCCGCGGGCCTTCTGGTCGCCGCCTCCAAGGACGCCGAGCTGGTCGTCGTGGGCCGCCACCGCCGACGGCTGCTGGCCCCCGCACGCATGATCGGTTCGGTGACCCAGGCCGTACTGCTCCATGCGGCGAGCCCCGTCGCGGTGATCCCGCCGGCAGCGGAGCCGATCCGCACCGACGGCTGACCGGAGGGGCCCGCGAGGCACCGGGTGAGCGGACCCGGTCCCCGGGTGCCCCGGAAGCGGATCACCCTCGCGGCAGCCTCCTCGAACGCCCGGGTCGGGGCCGCCGAAGTGCCGGTTCGGGTCGGCCCGGTCGGCGGGCGGGACACCTCGCGGGTCCCGGGGTCGCGCCCCGGGGACCCGCCGCCGACGGGCGCCCCACGAGAGCGGGCCCACAGCCCCGCTTCCCGCTCGGCCACGTACCATTGCGGCATGTCCTTCCTCCGCCGCCGCAGCGCCACTCCCGCCGGGCCGGATTTCGATGTCCTGGCCATGGACCCGGGTGACTGGCCGGGCAATCTCGGTGCCGGTCTGCTGCCCGCTCCCGACGGCAGCTGCCAGGGTGTCTTCCTGCGCTACGACCTGTTCGGCGGCCGCGGTCCCGCGATGATCATCGGCAACCTGCCCGAGGGCTCCCCGGCCCGCGACGTCGCCGAGGGAGAGATCCCGTTCGAGGTGGCCCAGCTCCTCATCGCGCTGGAGAACGACGAGGAGGTCACCGTCGTCGGGAGCGAGGACATCCCGGTGATGCAGGGCGACAACCTTCTGATCGTGCGCCGGCTGAAGCTCTCCGAGGGCCGGATCTCCTGCGTGCAGTTCGACCGCAGTGACAACGTCCTGGTCACCATCGCGGCCTGGGACCGCCCGATCACCGACGACCTGTACGCGCTGCTCAAGCCGTTGCCGGCGGAGCTGTTCCAGCAGGGCTGACCTGCCAGACGTCCATGCAGGAACGGCCGGGCCCCGCGGGGCCCGGCCGTTGTGCGCCTGCTACGAGGCCGAGGGCAGCAGCCGGACGTCCGCCGCCCGGACGAACGCCACCCGGTGACCGAACTGGATCTCGTAGTAGAGGTCCTTGCCGACGACGACCCGGTGCGAGTCCGTCGTGAACGTGACCGCGTAATAGTACTCACCCGGCAGGGCGTCACCGACGGCATAACGCTGGCCGGCCGGCAGCCGGTACGACAGCGGGGAGACCGACTGCGCGGGCACCCCCTCGGGGTACGCCTCCTTCTCCGGGTACGCCCGGCCGTACACGGGGACGTCGGTGAGGCCGGGCTTGGGCGTGACCACGAGGCCCGACGCGTTCACGGCCGTGCGCCGTCCCTTCGGGTCGTGGAACCAGGCCTTCTGGCCCAGGTACCAGATCGCCGTCCAGTCCCCGTCGCGGTCGGCGACGGCGTACCGCTGACCGGTGGATACGCGTGAGCCCACGTCGTTGACGTCGATCGTCGAGGGGTCGCCCTGGGGGCGCAGCCCGATGTCCTTGATCAGTGGGGCGTTCTCGTCGGGCGCGCTGTACAGGCGCAACTCGCTCGAGCCGTGCTCCGCGCACGCCTCGCCCGCGGTGGTGCAGCCCGTGTACTGCGGCCGGTTGGCGCGGTAGTCAGGCAGGATCGTCACCAGACCGCCCCTGGAGCCGGCCGTGGCGTGGAACGGTCTGCCCAGCAGTTCGAAGTAGTGCCGCCAGTCCCAGTAGGGGCCCGGGTCCGTGTGCATTCCGGGGATGGTGGACGTCGTCGTGCCGGGAACGTTGTCGTGTCCCAGGATGTGCTGCCGGTCCAGGGGGATGCGGTACTTCGCGGCGAGGTATCGCACCAGCCGCGCCGACGAGCGGTACATCGCCTCCGTGTACCAGGCATCCGGAGCGACGAGGAAACCCTCGTGCTCGATGCCGATCGACTTGGCGTTGATGTACCAGTTGCCCGCGTGCCAGGCCACATCCTTGGCCTTCACATGCTGAGCGATCAGCCCGTCCGTGGAACGGACGGTGTAGTTCCACGACACATAGGTCGGGTCCTTGATCAGGTTCAGGACGCCGTCCCACTGGCCTTCCGTGTCATGGACGACGATGTACCTGATGCTCTGCGAGGCGGGCCGGTCGCCCAGGTCGTGGTTGCCGTAGTCGTCGCCGAACTCCTCGTACGGCGCGGGGATCCACTCGCAGGCCACGGTCCGCGGGCACTCGGTGCCGTCGGAGGACACGGCGCGCAGTCCGGTGCGGGCCAGTTGCGCGGTGTCGGGTGTCAGCGCGGGCTGCGCGGTGAGCGTCACGCTCTGCCCCAGGTCGGTGGTGCGCCGCTCGCCCTCGCGCATGATCTGGAAGACGTCGTCGGCGTACGCGGACGCCGTGGACCTGTCGTCCGCACCCGAGAACTCCGCCACTGCGCCGTACCAGTCGGCCGGATCCGTGCCGGGCGACACGCCGAGGCGTCGCTGCGCGTCGGCGAGCAGGGCGGCGCCGCCCGCGATGTTCGCCGCGGGGTCGGTGCGCAGTCGCTGCGCCGGGATGCCGGTCAGTGCGGCGGCCTTGGTCAGTGTCTTCAGTCTCGCCGGGAGTACGGAGTCCGCCGGCACCGTCGTGGTGGGCAGCAGCGCAGCACGCGCCTGGTCGCCGCGGGCGTCCTCCGTGCCTGCGCCGTGGTGGGAGGCCCCGGCGATCGCGGTCCGGGCGTCCGTGAGGTGCATCGGGCCGTAGCCGCCCGAGACGCTGGGCGCGCCGGCGTGCGTGTCCCAGCGGGACTGGAGGTACGACACGCCGAGCAGCACGCTCTGCGGCACGTGGTATCGGGCGGCGGCCGTGGCGAAGGCCCCTTGCAGGCCGGCCGGTGCGCCGCTTCCCGGCGCCGCCGGGGCGGCACCCAGCAGTGGAAGCAGCAGGGCGGCCGAGGCGGCGGCCACCGCGGTTCTGCGGGCGCGTCTGCGTCCGGTGGGAGTGCGAAGGTCGATGGCGGATCCGCGCAAGGCAGCCTCCTGGGACGGTGGGGCGCTCTGGGGCGTGCGGGGGCCGAACGTGCGTCAGTGGTACCGGCTTCGCGACGATCCGTCAATCACGCACAGGAGGAGGGGATTTCCCATGTCAGCAGCGGTGGCGTGGATTTTCGCCACGGTAGTGGAACAGCCTGCGGGGCATCAGTGGAGTGGACCAATGGCCCGTACGGAGGAGGCCCGCACGGTGTACGGAGAGGGACCGGACATGACGAAGGCCCGCGGTGCGTCGCTCGCGCGAGCGCACCGCGGACCGCCATCCCCCTCAGCGAGTACCGACCGCCGCTCGTACGGCCTTGCGGGCCATCTGGCAGTCGTCGTGCAGCCGCCGTAGCAGCAGCCGCTGTTCCTCGCCGGACGGCGCAGCACCCGGGTGGGCCACTCCCGATGCCGCGGGGGTCGTGTCGTGCATCGATCGCTGCACGGCCGTCTCATAGGTTCGGATCTCGCGGGTGAGCACGAGCATCAGGTTGACCAGGAAGGCGTCGCGCGAGGCGGGCCCCGCCGACTGCGCGATCTGGCTGATCTGACGGCGGGCGACCGGGGCGTCACCGAGGACCGTCCACAGGGTGGCCAGGTCGTACCCGGGCAAATACCAGCCCGCGTGCTCCCAGTCCACCAGCACGGGACCCGCCGGTGAGAGCAGGATGTTCGACAGCAGGGCGTCGCCGTGGCAGAACTGGCCCATGCCCTGACGGCCCGCGGCGTGGGCGATACCGTGCAGCAGCTTCTGCAGGTCTCCCATGTCCCGGTCCGTCAGCAGCCCCAGATCGTGGAAGCGCGAGATCCGCTCCGCGTAGTCCAGCGGCGCGTCGAACGTCCCGGCCGGTGGACGCCAGGCGTTCAGCCGGCAGATCGCACCGAGTGCCGCCCGGATGTCGGCTCGCGGCGGCGCCTCCGCCGGATGCCGCTGCAACGCGGCCACCCGGCCGGGCATCCGCTCGATCACCAGGGTGCAGTTGTCCGGGTCCGCCGCGATGAGCCGGGGCACCCGCACCGGTGGGCGATGCCGGACGAACGACCGGTATGCCGCTATCTCGTGCCGGAGCCGCTCGGACCAGATCGTGGAGTGGTCCAATAAACACTTGGCGACGGCCGTGCTGCGTCCCGTCGTGCCGACGAGGAGCACGGAGCGGCCGCTTCGGCGCAGCACCTGCACCGGAGTGAACTCCGGGCAGATGCGGTGCACCGAAGCGATCGCCGTGCGCAGCTGCGCGCCCTGGGGGCCGGACAAGTCGATTCTCCCGCTGAGCGGTTGCATGCCGGCACCCGGAACGCGCCGTGCCCTGCCGGCAGCGAGTACAGGGGCCGTCGGCCGCGCGGGGTCGAGGTAGGGGCCGCCGGCACCCGGGCGGGGATGCAGCGACCGGGTGGGGGCGGACACGGAGGACGATGCTGCGTACATGGTTGATACAGATCCCTTCGTGTGCCTTCGAGTTCGGCGCCGCCCGCCCCGGTCGCCGTGGGTGCACCCTGGGGAATGTCCCTGCGGCGACCGGGTCGGGATGGCGCGTTCCTACATGACACCCGTGGGCCCGTGGCACACCATCTGGCGCACCCTGGCGAACCCTGGCGAATAGTCCCGCAGCAACTGACAGAGGGTTACTGTCAACTCAGCCGAGAACCTGGGGGCTTGACGTGAGCGGACAACCCAACACCCGCCTCTCGGACCTGTTCGGCCTTACCGGCTGGTCCAAGGGCGAACTCGCGAGGATGGTGAACCGGCAGGCGGCGGCCATGGGCCACCCCCAGCTGGCGACCGACACCTCACGGGTGCGGCGTTGGATCGACATGGGAGAGATCCCGCGCGATCCGGTGCCGCGGGTGCTGGCGGCGCTGTTCACGGAGCGACTCGGCCGTGTCGTGACCATCGAGGACCTCGGTCTGGTCCGGCACGGGCGCGCGGGGAGACGGCGTGACGACGAACATGCGCAGCACCCCGACGGAATTCCGTGGGCGCCCGAGCGGACGGCTGCGGTCCTCACCGAATTCACGGGAATGGACCTCATGCTCAACCGACGCGGCTTGGTGGGCGCGGGTGCCGCGCTCGCCGCAGGATCCGCACTCAGCAGTGCGATGAACGATTGGCTGCACACCGATCCGGCCCTCGCGGCCGACGCTCCCCGCTTCGACGACCCCCTGCACGCCGACCCCGCTGGGTACGACCGCTATGAGGCCGCCCCCATCGGGTCGCAGGAAGTCGAGGAGCTGGAGCGCTCGGTCGAGGTGTTCCGGGCCTGGGACGCGGCCCGCGGCGGCGGGCTGCAACGCAAGGCTGTCGTGGGGCAGCTCAACGAGGTGGGAGGCATGCTCTCCTACCGCCACCCCGACCATCTGCAGCGGCGCCTGTGGGGCGTCGCCGCCAACCTCGCCGTGCTCGCCGGGTGGATGTCGCACGACATCGGCCTGGAGCCGACGGCCCAGAAGTACTTCGTCATCGCCGCCCATGCGGCCCGTGAGGGCGGCGACCGGCCGCGTGCCGGGGAGGCGCTCTCCCGCGCCGCCCGCCAGATGGTGCACCTGGGCCGGCCCGACGACGCACTCGACCTGATGCAGCTCGCCAAATCCGGCTCCGGCGACGAGGTGCTGCCGCGCACCCGGGCCATGCTCTTCACCATCGAGGCCTGGGCGCAGGCGTCCATGGGCAAGGGGCAGGCCATGCGGCGCACTCTCGGGGAGGCGGAGGACCTCTTCGTCTCCGACAAGAGGGATGTGCCTCCCCCGAGTTGGATGCAGATGTTCGACGAGGCCGATCTGCACGGGATGCAGGCCCTGGCCTATCGCACACTGGCCGAACACGAGCCGGGTGCGGCCGCCATCGCGCAGCGGCACGCCAAGGAGGCGCTGGAGCTGCGTGGTTCGGGCCGGGAGCGGTCGAACATCTTCGACCACATCTCCCTCGCGTCCGCGTGCTTCATCGCGGACGACCCCGAACAGGCGGACCGGTATGCGCGCCTGGCCCTGACGTCGATGGGGGCCAACTCCTCCCATCGCACCTGGGACCGGCTGCGTGAGATGTACCGGCTCACCGGGCAGTACTCCAGCTATCCGAAGATCCAGGATCTGCGTGAGGAGATCAGGCGGGCGCTTCCCAAGGGCCTGACGAAACCCAAGGGCGGTAACAGCGCGCAGGCATGAGGGAGGCCCGCGCCTGTGTCGGAGGTGCCGGTGTCGCGGACGCCCTGAACCGTTTCGTCAGGACTTGATTCGGGCTCAGAACATGCCCGCGGCTCAGGACATGACCCTGGCGAGGAGCACGCAGGCGTTGTCCTCGCGCGCGCTCTCGCCCAACTCCTCCACAACGGTCCGCAGGCAATCCTGTGCTGTGCGGGTTCCGTCGAAGAGCGGAGCCAGGTCGAGCAGCCTCCGGACGGCAGCCGGGCCGCTGTACCCCGGGACCAGCCCGTCGGTGTGCAGCAGCAGCAGGTCGCCTTCCTCGAGCGTCTCCTCGGCCTGCCCGTAGGCGGCCCCCGAGGTCGCGCCGAGAAGCACGCCGTCCGGTGCCGCCAGCATGCGCCCCGTCCCGCCGCGGAACAGCAGCGGGGCGGGGTGCCCTGCTTGCGCCCAGCTCAGGGTGCGGGTGGCGGGGTGGTAGCGACAGCACACGGCGCTGCCCAGGGCCGGCTGGACCGAGGCGTCGAGCATCTGGTTGAGCCAGCCCAACAGGCGGCCCGGTTCGGCCCCGGTCACGGCCATGCCGCGCAGGGCACCGATCAGCGTCGCCATGCCGGACGCCACGGTCACCCCGCGTCCGGTGAGGTCCCCGACGCTGAGCAGCATGTCCCCTTCGGGCAGTTCGAGGGCGTCGTACCAGTCGCCGCCGATCGGCGTGTTCACCGACGCGGGCAGATACCGGGCGGCCAGGTCCAGGGTGCCGGGGCCCTGTCGCGGGAGCCGCAGCGGTCCCCGCCACGGCGGCAGCACGGCCTCCTGCAGTTCGACCGCGAGCCGGTGCTCGCTGTGCTCGCGGTTCCGGTGGTGCCGCAGCGAGTCACGGGTCTCGCTCACGGTCCGCCGGTGGCGGCGCAGTTCGCTGACGTCCCGCAGCACGGCCCACATCGAGGCGGTGCTGCCGTCCGCGGCGAGCACGGGCTCGCCCATCATGTGCACGGTGCGTAACGTGCCGTCCGGGCGCAGGATCTGGAACTCGCCGTCGATCGGCCTGCCGTCGATCAGACAGTCCGTCACCATCGTTGTCAGCAGGGGCCGGTCCTCGTCGTGCACCAGCGAGGGAAGTTCGTCGAGGGTGAGCGCGGGGACCGAGGGGTCGCGTCCCAGGATCTGGTACAGCTCGCCGGACCAGCTCGCCTCGTCGGTCAGCAGGTTCCATTCCGCGCTGCCGACCCGGCTCAGCAGGGAACCGGGGGAGGACGCGGGGCGTGCGGACGGGGGTGGTGGGACGGGGGGTCCGGCCGGAACCGGTGGCGGTCCGTCCCGCAGCTGCGCCAAGTGCTCGTCAAGATCGCGGAGTTGGTGCAGGGCCAGATCGCACAGGGCGCGCTGCCAGCGTCCCTCCGGGTCCGAGCCGTCCTCGGGCGCACCTTGCCGCACAGCGTCCACCTCGCCGCGCAGCCGCCGCGTCTGCGAGATCAGCGCATCGACCGTACCGGGCCGGGGGGGCTGGGCGGCAGGGCGGTCCGCGGAGAGATGGGGTGGCATGACGCGCTCCGATGCGGGGACGGTTCGGCCAAGGCTGGGAGAAGGACCGTTACGACTGTTGCACAGCCCGCGATGCCCTGTAAGGGATTTGGCAAGACACGATACGGTGGTGCTTCTGGCATATGCCACAGGCTCTCCGGAGTGGTCCCGAAAGGCAGATGGCGTACTCGCCGGAGGGGGGCAAGTCTGAGGTGGCGTACGTGACTTGAGGGGTTCGAGGGGCGGACGGCCGGTCGTTCAGTTGTGCGTTCGAGGGGCATGTGTGCGACGGCCGTCGCCCGCGTACGCCTGCGGTCGCGGGGCCAGCTCGACGGACTGCCGAACGCCGCTCTCCAGCGCCAGGACGCCCGCCTCGGCGACCGCCGCGGCCGCGTACCCGTCCCAGACCGAGGGGCCCGCGACGCGCCCCTGCCGGGTGGCGTCGACCCATGCCTGCACCTCGCGGTCGTAGGCCCCCGCGAACCGTACGAGGTAGTCCTGGGCGACCTCCTCGTACGCACCGCCCCCCGTCGTGACGACCATCGTGCGGTCGTCGCCGATCCGGGCGCTGCCGCCTTCGCAGACCGCCTCGCAGCGCACCTGGTAGCCGAACCCCGAGTTGACGAAGATCTCCACGTCGACGAGGGCCCCGCCGGAGGTCTCGAACAGCACGAACTGGGGGTCCAGCAGACCCTCGGGTGCGTCGGACGACGGCCGCGGACGCAGCACGGTCACCGCGGTCAGCTCCTCCTCCAGCAGCCAGCGGGCGGCGTCGATCTCGTGCGACACGGAGCTGTTGATGAGCATGGGTGTGGTGAAGTGCGGCGGCGAGGACACATTGCGGTGCGTGCAGTGCAGCATCAGCGGCCGTCCCAGCCGGCCGCTGTCCAGCAGGGACTTCAGCCGCAGGTACTCGGCGTCGTACCGGCGCATGAACCCCACCTGTGCGAGCCGCCGCCCGAGCCGGGCCTCCGCCTCCACCACTCGCAGGGCCCCGGCCGGGTCCGGTGTCATCGGCTTCTCGCACAGCACAGGCAGCCCGCGCTCGAAGGCCGCGAGCAGCGCCTCCTCGTGTGCCGGCCCCGGGGAGGCGATCAGTACGGCCCGGACCCCGGGTGCGTCGAGCGCGGCGGCCGGCTCCGCGTGCACCGAGACACCGTCGATGCCGGCCGCGGCCTCCTTGGCGCGGTCCGTCTCGGGGTCCGCCACGGACACCACACGCGCACCGCTCACCACGCTGTCCAGCCGGCGTATGTGATCCGCACCCATGTGCCCCGCACCCAGTACCGCCACGCCCAGCAGATCACCCATGCCCGTCCTCCCGCCGCGCCGATCGTCCCTGCGCAGGGTAGACCTCCGGGGTGGGCGTTCTCAGTAGCGGAGTATCCCGGCGATGCCCTGGGCGTCCCCGAGGGCGCCGTCCGGAACGAAGCGGACGTCGGCGCCCGTGTCCAGGCAGCGCTCGACGATCTCGTCCACGATGTCCTCACGGGCGTCGAGATCGCCGCTCTCGGCGGGCTCGAGGTGGTCACCGGCCCCGTCGCGGACCGTCACCCGGTAGTTCTCCTCGACGGCGAGCAGCCGGATACGGCCGTCGGAGGCGTTCTGCCAGACCTCGTCGACGCCGGCGGCGAACGTCTTGTGCCCGCGAGCCGACTCCAGCTCGCGGCTCACCGTGTCGATGTTCTTCCGGTCCTCCTCGTCGATCACCGGCCGGATCGTCTGCCAGACGGCGTCGGCCGTGGCGTGGGCGAGCCCTCCGTGCGGAACGTGCACCGCCTCCCCGGCGACGCTGCCGACCTCGTCGAGCAGGGACAGTGCGGCCTGCTCGCCGGTGATGTACAGCGGGCGCGGATAGCGGCGCAGCATCCCGCTGAGCGCGGTGTCGACATCGCGCAGGAAGCGGCGGGTCCCCTCGTCGCGGAACGTGCTCGGCATGTCGCCGATCCGTTCCTGGCGCTCCGCGTCGAAGTTCTCCCGGCTGCGGATCATCGGGAAGCCGCCGATGTGTTCCTCGGCGACCCGGTCGGCGCCGCCGTTCCACAGCGTCGCGCGGTCGGCCGCGACGGTGAGCACCCAGAAGGGACGCTCCGCGGCCTCCGCGGCCACCAGGTTGCGGGTCAGGAAGGTGTCCGAGAGGACCACCCGCTCGGGCACGGTGCGCGCCAGCGACCACACCTGGTGCTCGCCGGGGGCGGCGAAGATGACCAGGCCGTCCTCGGCGTACGTCAGGTCGACCTCGGCGAGTGCCCGGTCGAGCTGATCCGCGACGTCGAGACGGTGATCACGGGTTACGGCCGGATCGGCTTCGAGCTGCTTCTTGGCGTCGGCCAGCATGTTGCGCAGCCGGACCCGGTCCTGGGAGTTGTCGCGCTCGCGGCGGTGCGTCGGCGTCAGCACCGACACCGCGGGGTACAGCCGTGGCCGGCGCAGGTCCGCGAGGGTCGAGGGACTGAGGTCGTGCTCCATATGAGCACCTTAGGGCGGATTCACGTGTAGGGCATTCGGGGCAATTGGTTGCTATGGTCACTGGGGGTGCCGATATCACACCGTGTACCGCCCACGCCGGGGCCCCACGGCCCGGCGGGGCCGCGGAGCCGGCTCACGACACGTCCGCGTTCCCGGCGGCGTGCCCGCCGGACCGCGTCACGCCGACGTAGGCTCGGAGATATAGCTGCTCGATACAACTGGTTGTCCGGCAGCGGAACCCTTGCGCCGTCGAAGGCGCACACGCCGGTCCGGGCAATCGCACGGGAGGCACGCATGTGCGGCATCACCGGCTGGATCTCCTACGACCGTGACCTGCGGAACGAGATCGCGGCACTGGACGCCATGACCGAGACGATGGCCTGCCGGGGACCCGACGACCGCGGCACCTGGGTGGAGGGGCCCGCCGGCCTCGGTCATCGCAGGCTTGCGATCATCGACCTGGCGGGCGGACGGCAGCCGATGACGGCCGAGACCCCGGAGGGCACCGTCGTGCTCGTCTACTCCGGGGAGGCCTACAACTACACCGAACTGCGCCACCAGCTGATCGGACTTGGTCACCGCTTCACGACCGACTCCGACACCGAGGTCGTCCTGCGTGCCTACCTGGCCTGGGGCGAGCAGCTCGCCGAACGGCTCAACGGGATGTTCGCCTTCGCGGTCTGGGACGGCCGCCACGACAAGCTCGTGATGGTCCGCGACCGCATGGGCATCAAGCCCTTCTACTACGCCCCTACCTCCGACGGCGTCGTCTTCGGCTCCGAACCCAAGGCCATCCTGGCCAACCCGCTGGTGCGGCCCCGGGTCGGCCTCGACGGGCTCCGGGAGCTGTTCGCCATGGTCAAGACGCCCGGACACGCCGTGTGGGACGGCATGCGCGAGGTCGAGCCGGGCACGGTGGTCACCCTCGACCGGCAGGGCCTGAGCCGGCGGGTCTACTGGCAACTGGAGACCCGGGCGCAGCCCGACGACCGCGAGACCACCATCGCCACCGTCCGCTCGCTGCTCGAGGACATCGTGCGCCGGCAGCTGGTCGCCGACGTACCGCGTTGCACCCTGCTGTCGGGCGGCCTGGACTCGTCCGCGATGACCGCGCTCGCCGCCCGGCAACTCGCGGAACAGGGCGAGAAGGTGCGCAGCTTCGCGGTGGACTTCGTCGGGCAGACGGACCACTTCGTGGCCGACGATCTGCGCTCCACACCGGACACGCCGTTCGTGCACGACGTGGCCACCGCCTCGGGCACCGAACACCAGGACATCGTCCTCGACGCCCGGGCCCTCGCCGACCTCGACGTGCGGGCGAAGGTGATCCGGGCACGCGACCTGCCCATGGGCTTCGGGGACATGGACGCCTCGCTGTATCTGCTGTTCCAGGCGATCCGCGGGCATTCCACGGTCGCGCTGTCCGGTGAGTCCGCCGACGAGGTCTTCGGCGGCTACGTCCAGTTCTTCGACGAGGAGGCCAGGCGAGCCGACACCTTCCCCTGGCTGGTGCGTTTCCGCAGGGACTTCGGCGACGACGAAGAGGTTCTGCGCCCCCATCTCACCAAGGCCCTGGACCTCGAGGCGTACGTCGCCGACAGCTACCGCAGGGCCGTCTCGGACATCCGGCGGCTGGAGGGCGAGAGCGATTTCGAGTACCGGATGCGGCAGATCTGCTACCTGCACCTGACCCGCTTCGTGCGGCTGCTGCTGGACCGAAAGGACCGTATGAGCATGGCGGTCGGCCTGGAGGTGCGGGTGCCGTACTGCGACCACCGGCTCGTGGACTACGTCTACAACTCCCCCTGGTCGCTGAAGTCCTTCGACGGCAGGGAGAAGAGCCTGCTGAGGGAGGCGACGGCCGACCTGATCCCGAAGTCCGTGTACGACAGGCTCAAGAGCCCGTACCCGTCCACCCAGGACCCGGGGTACGCCGTCGCCCTTCAGGACGAGGCCAAGGATCTGCTGACCCGCCCCTCCCATCCCGTCTTCGACCTGGTCGACCGCGAACGGGTGTCCCGGGCGGCCCACCGCGAGGCCCCGCAGATCACCCAGCCGTCGCGCCGCGGCCTCGAACGCACCCTCGACCTGGCCACATGGCTGGACATCTACAAGCCGGAGATCTCCTTCACCTGACACCACTGCGCCCCGGTCGCCCGGGGCGCAGGCTCAGCCGGCCGTGTCGGGCCCGCACGAACTCCCGTCGGCCGGCAGCGACCCGTACAGGAGGAACGAGTCGACCTTCCGGTGGACGCACTGGGACGTCGTGTACCCGGTGTGCCCCTCACCCCTGTTGTCGAGGACCACCGCGGAGGGGCCGAGCCGCTTCGCGGTCTCCAGGGTCCAGCGGTAGGGGGTTGCCGGGTCCCCGCGCGTGCCGACGAGCAGCATCTTGGCGCTGTGCACGTTCTTGACCTTCTCCCGGATGAAGTCGGTGCCCTTGGGACGTCCGTAGCACGTCAGCACCTGGGTGAGCCGGTAGCGTCCGAAGACGGGGGAGGCCTCGTCGTACTGGCCCCGCAGCCGCGTGATGTCCTTGGTGATCCGGTCGGCGCTCGGCCGGTCCGGATCGTCGGCACAGTTGACGGCCATCAGCGCGGCCGTCATGTTGTCGACGGGCACGTCGTTGGGTGCGACGATCCCACCGTTCGCCCGATGGACCGAGGGCGCGGAGATGCTGAGGCCCGAGTAGTACATGATTCCCGAGGGATCGCCCTGTTCCATCAACTGGGACAGGCCCTGCTCCAGCATCGGCCACATCCGCTTGCTGAAGAGGAGTTCGCTGATCCCGGCGACGAGGTCCTGCCCCGTGAACGGCTGGCCGAGAGGGGTCGAGGCGGGCTGCTTGTCCAGGCGGGCCACGAGTTGCACGACCTGCTCGCGGGCGGAGCGGGCGTCGCTGCCGAACGGGCACAGGAGATGCTTGACGCACGAGTCGAGGAAGCCCTCCAGCGCGGTCTGCTGTCCCTGCGCGCCCACCAGCCCCTGCTCGGCCAGGGACTCGGTGAGGGTGTCGACACCGTCCAGGACCATCCGGCCCACCTTGCCGGGGAACTGGGCCGCGTAGACCGCACCGAGGCGGGTGCCGTAGGAGAATCCGAGGTAGTTGAGCTTCTTGTCGCCGAGGGCCTGGCGCATCACATCCAGGTCGCGTGCGACATCCACGGTCCCCATGTGCGGCAGCAGCGGCCCGGAGTGCTTCGCGCACTGGTCGGCCGTCTTCCGGATCTGCGTGAGCGCCGCCCGTGGATTGGTCACGTCGATGACGGTGTCGTCCGCGTCCGTGTCCCCGGCCGCCCTTTGCCCGCAGCTGATGGGCGAGGACTGGCCGACCCCGCGCGGATCGAACGTCACCACGTCGTAGGCGTTCGTCAGATGCAGGAAGTCCTTGCCGCCGGCGGCGAGCTCGGGGACGCCCGCGCCGCCGGGACCGCCGAAGTTCAGCAGCACGGAGCCGCGGGACCCGGCCGAAGCCCGGTACCGGGTCATCGCCACGTCGACCGTCCCGGCCTCGGGCCTCGCGTAGTCGATCGGGACCGTGACCTTCCCGCATTGAAGGTCACGGGGCGCCCCCTCGCCGGGGCACGACGACCATGCGATCCGCTGGTTGTAGAACCGGGACAGATCGGGGCCGCCGCCGGCCTCGGTCACCGATGGCAGGGCGGCTCCCAGCAGAGCCAGCACCGCGGCCGCGGCCGTTGCCGTGGTGACCGCGGTGCGGGTGTGCGTGGACTTCATGGCGCCTCCTGGGGCGCCCGGCTGCGGATCCGGCGGCGGCCCTTCGGTCACGTTATGCGGGCTGTCCCGGGCACGCCTCCCGGCGTTCGGCCAGTCGGACACGGTGGGCTCCGCGCCGTCGGCACCCACCGCGCCACGGTGCAGGTCGGACCGGTGGACCCGTCTCCTCAGTGCGTTCGGATCGCAGCCACTCGATGGGGTGAAAGGCAGATAAGCCATAACTCGGATGGTGCGTCTGCGTTTTACGGGGTGCGGGCGAGTGCTCGCGACCAAGTCTGGAAGGCAGGGAACCTATGAAACGGGTTACCCGAAATGGTTTGTTCGTCGCGGCCGCCGCCACGGGGGCGCTGGCCGGGGCGCTGCCGGCGCACGCGGACTCCGCGGCGGACGGCACCGCGGCGGGTTCGCCCGGATTGATCTCCGGCAACACCGTGCAGCTCCCGGTGCACGTTCCGGTGAACGTGTGCGGCAACACGGTGACGGTGGTGGGGCTTCTGAACTCGGCCTCGGGGAACACCTGCGCCAATCGGGGCGCCGACGTGGCCGGGCCGCGGCAGGGCCGCCCTCACGCGCATGGTGCCTCCGCGTCCGGCGTGAGCAGGCAGTCCCCCGGAGTGCTGGGCGGCAACGGTGTGCAGTTGCCGATCCACCTCCCGGTGAACGTCTCCGGCAACACGGTCGGCGTGGTCGGTGTCGGCAACGCGGCCACCGGCAACAAGTCCACGAACACCTCGAGCACCCGGCGTCCCGCTCCGCGGCCCGTCGCGCCGCCGAGGCAGACGCCGGTGCAGCCGCCGAGTAACCGTCCCGTGGTCGCCCTCGCCCACACCGGCGCGGACGCGACCGTGCCCGCACTCGCCGGAGGCGCGGCGCTGGTGCTCGGGGGGACCGTGCTGTACCGCCGATTCCGCCCGGGATCGGCCCGCTGAGCCGACCGCCGTACGCGCCGTAGAGGGCCCCGCCGGACAAACCGGCGGGGCCCTCTGCCATGCAACTGCCCTTGCCGGGCGTCACGTTGGGACACAGGGCGGCGCCGCCCCGCATGGCGCGTGCGGGGATGATCGGGAAGGATGCTCGCGGTGCAGCCGGACGTGGCACCCCCCACGGCACCTCCCCCCACGGAATGGAGCACATCGATGACCTCAGCGGGTCCCGAAGGCCTCGTCGTCGCCCGGGCCACCCTCGACGACTGGCCGGTGATCAGCGGCTGGGCGGCGGACGAGGGATGGAATCCGGGGCTGTCCGACGGCCCCGCGTTCTTCGCCCAGGACCCGGAGGGCTTCTTCATCGGCAGGCTCGGCGACGAGCCCGTGTCGGCGATCTCCGTCGTCAACTACGACTCCGGCTACGCCTTCCTCGGCTGCTATCTGGTACGTCCCGACCTGCGCGGCCGTGGTTTCGGCCGCGCGACCTGGGACACGGCCCTCGCTCACGCCGCAGGCCGCACGATCGGTCTCGACGGCGTCGTCGCCCAGCAGGACAACTACCGGCGGTCCGGTTTCGTGTTCGCGCACCGCACCGTGCGCTTCACCGGAACCGTGCCCGCCGACCAGGTGACGCCCGGTGTGCGGCCGGCCGGGAAGGCCGACCTCGACGCCGTCGCGGACTACGACAGGGCCTGCCACCCGGTCGACCGCCCCCGCTTCCTCGAGCACTGGCTCAGCGCCCGCGGCCACCGGGTCCTCGTCCGCCTCGACGGCGACCGGCTGACCGGTTACGGGGTGATCCGCCCCGCTCGGGTCGGACTGCGCGTCGGCCCTCTCTTCGCCGACACCGCCGACGACGCGGGCGCCCTGCTCGCGGCGTTCGCCGCCGAGGCCGCCGGGCGGGAGCTCGCCGTCGACGTACCGGAAACGAACTCGGCGGGCGTCGCCCTGGCCGAACGCTCGGGTCTCACCCCCTCCTTCGAGACGGCCCGCATGTACACGGGGCCGGTCAGGGCCTTCGCGGGGGAGCGGGTGTACGGGGTGACGACCCTGGAGCTCGGATAGCCGGCGCGTCCTCGGCATGGAGGGGAGCCACCCCGCCGGCGGGCGTGTCCTGGGCGCCACGGGTCGGGGGGCCGGTCCGCCGAAGAGACGCGGCCTCCGGGTACCGCGGCGCCCGGGTCTCGTCGCGGCCACCGTCCCGACACGCGTCGCGCCGGGACGCGACGGCCGCCGGGCTCGTGACGCGGTGTCGCACACCGGCACGCGCGGCGGGAGCGTGCCCGGGAACGCCTCGACGCCGTCCGCCCGCGGTGCGGCGGGGCGCCGAGGTCTGCGCCGCGGCGCAAGGAGTCCACGGTCGGCCGGGACCCGGGTGCGGTCTCCCCGATGCGGCGTATTACCGTGCGGATACATGCCCCGCAGGTTGGAGTGAGCCCATGGACCACGCTGCCGTACTCGCCCTCTACGACCGGGACATGCGGCGGGGTGCCCGCCCCGACGGTCCCGGCACGCGCGTCGAGCGCGACGCCTCGGTGGTGCGCCAGGTCGGCTCCGCACACGACTGGAACGGGATCGTGTGGTCGGACCTGGACGAGGCCACGGCCGATGCGGTGATCGCCGAACAGGTCCGCTACTTCGCCGAACTCGGTCGTGAGTTCGAGTGGAAGCTGTACGGTCACGATCTGCCGGTCGATCTCGGGAAGCGGCTGCGGGCCGCCGGATTCACCCCCGAGCCCGAGGAGACGCTGATGGTCGCCGAGGTCGCCGATCTGACCCTCGACGTCGAGCCGCCCGAGGGTGTGCGCCTTGTGCCGGTCACCGAGCCCGCGTCCGTGGATCTCGTGGCGGACGTCCACCGCAGGGCGTTCGGCACCGACAGCACCCGGTTGCGCGACCAGCTCCTCGCCCAGCTGTCCGGCGACAGCGACCAGGTGGTGGCCGTTCTGGCGCTGGCGGGCGACGAACCCGTGAGCGCCGCCCGTATGGAGCTCGTTCCCGGCACCCGTTTCGCGGGACTCTGGGGCGGGGGCACGGTCCCCGCCTGGCGGGGACGCGGTGTCTACCGAGCCCTGGTCGCCCATCGTGCCGAGGTCGCGGCCTCCCGCGGCTACCGCTACGTCCAGGTCGACGCGTCCGGGCAGAGCAGGCCCATTCTGGCCCGCCTCGGCTTCGAACCGCTGACCACGACGACGCCCTACGTCTCCCCGTGACGTTCCGGCTAGCTGGTCCGCCCGCCACCGCACCGCGCGGTGCGGTGGCCCGGTGAGCGAGGGGGCCGACGACGGCGCCCATGGGCGTGCCCGGACACGGCCGGGCCGAGCGCCTTGTCGGGCTGGGACCGTGACCGACCGTCCGGTGCGTCGGCGGTCGACCGGGTGGGAACGTCGAGGGACGGCCGGGACCCGCTTCGGCGAGCGGAGTGCGCGCATGCATCGGTGCCGGCTCCCGCCGGAGGGCCTCGGTCGCCGGGAGAGGCCGGACTCGAGGACACGCACCGGTCGTCGGTCGCCGACCCGGTGAGCGCTCGCAGGATCGGTCGGAGCGCCGATCCACAGGGGTGCGAGGAATCCGTGGCGGCCGGTCGTGCGGGCGAAGCCCGAAGATCCCGCTCGCCACGGTCCTCGCCCGCAACGCGCCCGCGGCGCCGCGTGAGTGTGACGTCAGCGGTGCGACCGTGCCCGGTCCAGTGCCGCGACGCCCACCGCCGCCAGGCCGATCTGGATGAGCCATTCGATCCAGTCGACGCCCTTGGTGTCGGCCACGCCGACCGCGGCGGCGATGCCCGACCCGATGAAGGCCGCGACGATGCCGACGAGGATGGTCCACAGGACTCCGATGCGCTGGCGTCCGGGGACGACGAGTCGCCCGAGGACACCGATGATGAGCCCGATGACGATGGCGCCGATGATGCTCGAGATCTCCATCTCCGCCCCTTAATGTGAAGGCCTCTGCACTACTTGATGTGCCCGCTGAGCGCGGCAACAGTCCGTTCCGCTTGGGCCTCCGGGCGGGCCGGCGTCGCCGGGCGGGTCCCCGGTCCCGGGATCATGTGGCCGGCACCGTGTGCTCCGGGGTGTTCCAGCCGGAGATCCGTACGCCTGGTGCCGTGCCGTGCAGATCGGCCGTCCGGTAGGTGGCGGTCAGCGTCACCGACTCACCGGGCCACAGGCTCACTTCGTTGTCGGACCAGTGGACGGGAAGCACCGGCCTGCCCGCCGGGTCCACCAGATGCGCGTCGGTGAGCAGTGACGGAGTCCTGCCGGAGCCCGTGGCGCGCAGGGTGACCCTGGTGGTCGACATGCCGTCCCCGCCCGTCCGTGTGGACGCCGTCGCGGACACCGGCACCTGTGCCATGGAGGCGAGTCCGGTCAGATCGGCGTAGCTCGTCGTCGGCGTGTAGTACCAGTCGGTGTGGGCCCAGTCGAGCGTGTCGGGCCTGCTGGACAGCCAGTAGACATTGCGGCTGACCTCCTTGCCCGCCGGGTCGGTCAGGATCAGCCGCGCGAGATAAGTGGTCGGCAGACCGCTCACCGACGAGGGCAGGGCGAGCGCGGTGGTGTGCGCTCCGTCGCCCTCGACGCTCACCCCGGTCACCGCGCGGTCGTACATCCGCCTGCCGTCCGTGGTGTACAGGGAGACGTGGGCGGTGAGTCCGGACACGGCCGTGTGCCGGTTGTTCACCACCACGACCGAGCGGTCGTCGTACGAGTACTGCACGTGCAGCGGCTCATTGGCCTTCTTCGCGCCGAAGTAGGCGCCCCCCTGGTCCAGAAAGCGGTCCACCAACTGCCAGTGCAGCGAGGTCCAGCCGCTGTTGAACATCCAGTGGACGACGCCGGTGGAGGGTTGCACGGCATCGGTGGCGTTGCGTCCGTACGCCTCGAACTGCGCTCGTACGTTCTCGTACTGGGCGAGTTGCGCCTTGCGTACGTAGTCCCCGAGTCCACGCGGTGCGCCGTACCGTCCGGTGAGCGCGTCGTCGTACAGCGCGAGTGTGCCGAACGTCGACGACGGCGAGCGGTGGTACTGCTCGGCCTTCGGGTCCTTCCAGAGGGTGTCCAGCTCGGCCGGGGTCATCATGCGGCGCAGGGTGTCGAGCGTCGGGATGTCGGGGCCCGCACTGGTCTCGGAGTTGAACCCGGTGGCGCCGCCCTCCCGCTTCGCGTACCAGTAGCCCGGCGGCACCCAGTCGTACGGGCCCGTCATCTTCATGCCCGAACTACCCAACCGGGGAGAGGAGTTGTCGGAGGCAGCGGCGATCACCGGGTTCGGCCAGTCGGCGGCCCGCAGAGCGTCCAGGTAGTCCTTCTCGATCGTGGCGTCGGGTGCGAAGTCGCTGCCGATGAGGAAGGAGACGACACTCGGGTGGTCGCGCAGCCGGGCGGCCTCGGCGGCCATGGACTCCTTGGCGACCGGGTGGTCGGCGGCGGTCCACTCCTCGCCGGACTCCTCGCCGTTGACCTCGCCCTCCCACTTGTCGCAGCACTCCCAGCCGGGGAGCGCGAGGATGCCGTAGCGGTCGGCGAGATCGAAGAACTCGTCCGGTTCGATGTGGCCTTCCAGTCGGATGGTGTTGAGCCCGAGATCGAGGGCGTACTTGAGTCGGTCCGCCACGTATGCCGGGTCCCAGCGCAGGAACTCGTCCGGTGACCAGCCGCCGCCCTTGACGAGCAGCCTGCGCCCGTTGACGGTGAACTGCCGTGCGCCGTCGGCGTTCAGCGGTGCCTTGACGTCCCGGATGCCGAAGCTCTCGTGCGCGGTGTCCGACGGGGCCCCGGACACGCTCGCGGTCAGGTCGAGTCGGTACAGCGGCTGCCCGCCCATCCCGGCCGGCCACCACACCCTGGGCGAGACCAGGTGCAGACCGGGGACGTCGGCCGGGCCGAACGTGACCGCCTTCGACTCGTGGGCGGCCAGTGGAACCCTCCTGGCGAAGGAGAGCGAGCCGATCCTCCCGGACACGGTGGCGGTGACCGCGCTCGCCGAGTCGTTGCGGACCCTTGCCTTGACCGTCAGATCGGCGGCGGCGAGCGAGGGCACGTCGAGACGGGTGAGGACATGGGTGTCGCGCAGCGCGACCGGTCCGCCGCGGCGGACGAGCACATCGCGGACGATGCCCATGTTCTGGTCCGGCGGGGGTTGCAGCCAGTCGATCCAGCCCATGGTCAGGTTCTTGTCGGGGTCGTTGGGCCGGATACGGAACGCGACCGTGTTCCTGCCCGCCCGCACGAGTGAGGTGATGTCGAGTTCGTGGTGTGTGTACGCGCCCGTCACAGCCGAGGCGTCCGCGACCCGCCGCCCGTTGACGTAGACGTCCGCGGCCGAGATCACCCCGCTGAAGTCGAGATGGGTGCGCTCGGAGGTGTCCGCGACCGTGAAGTCCGAGCGGTACCACCACGGGACCCGGAAGTCTGCCTTCGGGATCTTCTGCTGGTTGGTCGAGTAGAACGGGTCGGCGTACACGCCGTCTGCGAGCAGCGCTCCGAGCACGGTGGAGCGGGAGCCTGCCGGGTACCAGCCGCGCGCCGGGAAACCGGGGGAGGAGACCGCGACGGGGGAGTCGGAGACCCTGGCCGTTGACTGGATCTCGTAGCGGGACAAGGGGGTGGCGCTGCCCGGCGCGGAGGCGACCTTTGTGACGGGTGGTCCGGGATGCGCCGCTGCGGGGTTCCCTGTGCCGGCCCGAGCGCCGGTGGAGAGCGTGCACATCACGCCCAGGGCGAGGACGGCCGCGGCGGGCCGGCGATGGAGGGCAGGGCGGTGGAACACGGTCGTCTCCTTGGGAGGTGAGGGAGCATCCGCGCTTCGGCACTGCGGGACCCGGCGGCCGGCACCGCGGGATCGGGCGGGACGGGCGACCGACGGTAAAGTTAGGAAACTTTACTAACTGGCGCTTCAAGCTAGGGCGTTGAGGAAGCCCTGTCAATCGTCATGAGGGCAGGGCGGGCCGGTCAGGAACCCGAGCGCCGCTCGAAGACCACGTCGCGTGCCGTGCCCAGCGCCGTGGCCAGCGCCCCGAGCAGGACCGCGTCCTCGCCCAGCCGGCTCGGCGCGATCTTCGGGCGCAACGGCGTGAGGGCGCGCAATGTCTCCCGTACGGGGCGCAGCAGCAGATCGACACTGTGGCCCACCCCTCCGCCGAGCACCACGAGGTCGGGGTCGAGCACCGCGGCCGCCGCCGCGACCGTGTGCGCGATCCGCTCGCCCTCCAGTTGCACCGCCCGGACCGCGGCGGGATGCCCCTGCCGGGCCGCGTCGAACACCGCTTTGGCCGTGAGCTGGCCGGACATGCCGAACGCCCGCGCGGACTCGACGACGGCCACGCCGGACACCGCGTCCTCCAGCGTCTCCGGTTTCTGCCGCCCGGGCCACGGCAGGAACCCGATCTCCCCGGCCCCGCCGTGCGCCCCCGTGAAGAGCCGGCCCTCGCTGACCACCCCCATGCCGAGGCCGGTCCCGATCAGGATGTAGGCGAACAGGCGGCTGCCCGCGCCGACACCGTAGGTGTACTCACCGAGCGCGGCCAGGTTGGCGTCGTTGTGCACCTCGAGCGGGATGCCCAGTTTGTCGCGCATACGGTCGAACAGACCGGCCCGGCCCCAGCCCGGCAGATGCATCGCGTACCGCACCCGGCGCCGTTCCCCGTCGTACACGCCGGGTGTGCCCACCACCGCGTGCGCCACGTCGTCGTGTCCCGCCCCGGAGCCCTCGATGACCTGCCGCGCCGTCGTGACCACCAGATCGGCCAGGGCACCCGAGGTGCGGGCGCGGTTGCGCACGTCGGCACGGGCCACCACCTCGCCGTCGAGGCCGGCCAGCGCGACCCGCAGCCAGCTCCGGCCGATGTCGATGCCGAGCGCGTACCCGGCGGCCGGGTCGGGCGCGTACAGGACCGCCATCCGGCCGCGCTCGGGTGTGTGCGTCCCCACCTCGTGGACCAGGCCGGCCTCCTCCAGGGCGGCGAGCGCACTGGAGACCGTCGGCTTCGACAGGCCGGTCTCCCGGGCGAGTTGGGCGCGCGAGGCGCTGCCGGCCGCACGCAGCCGGTCCAGGAGCAGCCGCTCGTTGGTGCTGCGCAACCGTCTGCGGTTCCAGGTCTGTTCCGGCTGCGCTATGGGGTCACGGGCGGGCATCGCACCATTCTCACGTATTCCTGACGCGCTCTTGACGCACCTAGTAAGGCTCCTTAACTTTATCGCCCAGTCAGCCTCTCCGGGCGAGTCGAGGGGAGCCCATCGCCGGCCGGATAACCGCCGTCCCTGATCCGTCGGCCGCGTCCCGACGTCGGCCCACATTCCGTACATCTCTCCCCGCGTCCCGCTCCAGGAGGTTCCGTGTCCGGTAGCCCGCCACCCACCGGTGGTTTCGTCCGCCGCGTCGGCCTGTTCCAGGCCACCGCCATCAACATGAGCCAGATGTGCGGCATCGGGCCGTTCGTCACCATCCCGCTGATGGTCGCCGCCTTCGGTGGCCCGCAGGCGGTCATCGGCTTCGTCGCGGGCGCCCTGCTGGCGCTCGCCGACGGTCTCGTCTGGGCCGAACTGGGCTCGGCGATGCCCGGTTCGGGCGGAAGCTACGTCTATCTGCGCCAGGCCTTCCAGTACCGTACGGGGCGGCTGATGCCGTTCCTGTTCGTGTGGACGGCGATGCTCTTCATCCCGCTGATCATGTCCACCGGTGTGGTGGGCTTCGTGCAGTACCTGGGCTACCTGGCCCCCGATCTCGGCCGGACCTCCGGGGATCTCATCGGACTCGGTGTCATCGCCCTGGTGATCCTCCTGCTGTGGCGGGGCATCGAGCACATCGCCCGTATCACCGCGGTGATGTGGGTCGTGATGATCGCCTCGGTGCTGCTGGTGATCGTCGCGTCGGCCTCGGACTTCAGCGCGCACCTCGCCTTCACCTACCCGGCGCACGCCTTCGACCTGACGGCAAGTCACTTCTGGCTGGGCTTCGCGGCGGGCCTGACCATCGGTATCTACGACTACCTGGGCTACAACACGACGGCGTACATGGGTGCCGAGATCAAGGACCCGGGCCGTACCCTCCCGCGTTCGATCATCTTCTCCATCCTCGGCATCATGGTGATCTACCTGCTGCTCCAGATCGGCACGCTCGGAGTGGTGGACTGGCATCGCATGACCGACCCGCACGACATCGCCTCGACGTCGGTCGCCTCCGCGGTGCTCGAGGAGACATGGGGCAAGGGGGCCGCGGACACGGTCACGGTCCTCATCCTGATCACGGCCTTCGCCTCGGTGTTCGCCGGTCTGCTCGGTGGCTCCCGGGTGCCCTACGACGCCGCCCGCGACCGTGTCTTCTTCCGCCCGTACGCCAAACTGCACGCCAAGCACCGCTTCCCGACGCTCGGGCTGGCCACGATGGGCGTGATCACCGCGATAGGTTTCCTGATCGGCCGTCATACCGATCTGGCGACCCTGATCCAGCTGCTGACCACGGTGATGGTGCTGGTCCAGGCGCTGGCGCAGATCCTGGCCGTGACGGTCCTGCGCGCACGGCAGCCGGCGCTGCGCCGTCCGTACCGGATGTGGCTGTACCCCGTGCCGAGCATCGTGGCGCTCGTCGGCTGGCTGGTCATCTACGGCTACGCCGACAAGAACTCGCCCGGCCGCCATCCCATCGAGTGGTCGCTGGCCTGGCTGCTGCTCGGCTGCCTGGCGTTCGTCCTGTGGGCCCGGGTGGAGAAGGTCTGGCCGTTCGGCCCGAAGGAGATCAGCGAGGAGTACCTCACCAGCCGGGAGGCAGAGCCGGCGGAGGCGTGAGAACGGAACCGTGACAGGGGGGAACGCTGCGGAGTTCCGCAGGGGTGGCCGGCCCGCCGGGGGTGTCGGGCCGGCCGCTCGCACAAGCGCCCCACCGACGGGCGCCGGCTCAGGACCCGGTGTGCCGCCAGGTGCGGAGCACCAGATCGCGTCCCTTCGACGTGCGGACGACGGGCTCGTCGTCCGCAAGCGCGAAGCCCGTGGACCGGGCGACGGCCTCGCTGGCGGCGTTGCCGGCCTCGATCCGCAGCACCACGGAGCGAGTGCCCGCCTCGCGGACGGCGTGCTCCACGACGAGCCGCACGGCCCGGGAGGCAAGGCCGCGGCCGCGGTGGCCGGCGCCGACGCCGTACGCCAGCTCGATTTCGCGCTCGTCGGGCCCGCTGCGGAAGAACAGGATCTCGCCCCGCGCCCGCAGACCGTCCGTGGTGATGGCGAGCTGCACCGACTGCCTCTCGGCCCGCTTCCTGCGTGCCGCGGCGAGGTAGGTGCGTGCCTCCTCGACGCCGAACGGGGAGGCCACGGGTGTCCACCGGTCGATCTCGGGATCGTCGTACAGCGCGACGAGGTCGGGCACATCGGCGTCGGTCCACTCGCGCAACCGGAGCCCGAGCCCCTCGAGGAGCAGCGGTCGGGACGGGTCGAAGATCCTCAGGTCGTCCACCGTCCGGTCCTCGCGTGCCGGTCGGGCGGCGGCCAAGGGCTCGCCGGAGGCAGGCCGGCGGAACACCGTGGCCGCCATGGCTCCGCGCCGGGCCGGACTCGCAGGCGCGAGGACCGGGCTGGGCTCTCGCGCGCTTCGCAGCGCCGTGCGCAGCGCCCCCACCGGGTCTCCCGCGTGGTACGGCCGCTCGGACGGTTCGATGCCGTCGAGGAACTCCTGGTAACGGACCGCGTGGACGAGATGGGCGAGCGGCTCGGCGAGGCGCAGGGCGCCGGCCGGATCACTGCCGGGGATGTGCGCGCTCCAGGCTTCGGCCCAGGCCCGGGCCGCCGTCGCCCACACCTGCTCATCGAGGAATTCGCGGGCGCGCAGTCCGTCCGCCACCGGGTTGCCCCAGTACGCGTCGGCGAAGTCCACGACGACCGGAGAGCCGCCGTCGCTGCGCCAGTTGCCGGGGTGGAAGTCGCCGTGCACCACCGTGTCGGGCAGGCCGCAGTCCACCAGCCGCTGCCAACGGTCCGTCAGTCTCCGTACCGCGGCGACCTCCTGCCGGCTCAGCCCCGCGGCCGCCGGTCCGTCGAGGAGGGCGTCCACCCGGGTGGCGAGGACGGGTGTGCGCCAGTCCCGCAGCCCGGCGGGCCGGTTCGCCGAGAGGGCGGTCTGGGCCGCCACCAAACGCTTCATCGCCGCGGTCGCCGTACCGGGCGAGGCACCCCAGCAGTCCTCCCCGGGTACGTGTTCCATGAGGATCCGTCCCGGGCCCCGGCCCAGGAGGACCGGCACCAGTGAAGGGTCCGCACCGGCGAGTGCGGTGACGACGGCCCCCTCGTCGGCGGCGAAGTGCGGCGTCGCCTTGAGCCAGACCGGCCCCTGCGCGGTGGGCAGCCGGAACAATGCCGCAAGGTTCCAGGTCCGTCGCTGCTCGACCGGGCCGGTGACGGGTCGTCCCTCCGCCTCCAGGGTGCGCGCGGCCCAGTCGAGGAGTTCCCGCAGGCCTGCGGCACGGGCCCACGGCGCGCGCAGTGCGGAGTCCGTCCCGAACCGGCCGTCGTCGAGGGGGCGCCGCTCCAGCGGCCCGGGTGCGGGGCGCTCCAACGCCTCGACGTGGTAGGTCGCGTGGCCGTCCCGCCCGCCCTCGCCGCCGTCCACCGTCAGCAGGCGCAGGACCAGCACGGGCACCCCGAGCAGCTCCTCCAGCCGTGCGACGACCGGCTCGACCTCCTGCCACCACGGAACGTCCACCGGGAACGGCCCCACGGCCCCGAGGACGTCCTCGCCCGCTGTCACCCATGCGCTCACGGTCCGGCTCACCGCGCCAGTGTGCGGGACCTGCCCGTCCTTGACATGCAAGTAATTGCCTGCATAACGTTGAGTGTGTCATCAGAGAGCGATTCCGCAATGGACCAGGTCTTCAAGGCGCTGGCCGACGCGACCCGCCGCCGGCTGCTGGACCGGCTGCACGAGCGTGGCGGACAGACGCTCGGTGAGCTGTGCGAGCACATCGACATGACGCGTCAGTCCGTCACCCAGCATCTCGCCGTCCTAGAGGCCGCCAATCTGGTCGCGAGCGTGCGGCGGGGGCGGGAGAAGCTGCACTACCTCAATCCGGTACCGCTCCACGAGATCCAGGAGCGGTGGATCGACAAGTTCGAGCGCCCGCGCCTGCGCGCGCTGAGCGCCGTCAAACGACAAGCCGAGGAAGCCATGAGCGACAAGCCCACGTTCGTGTACGTCATCTACATCAGGAGCACCCCCGAAGCCGTGTGGGACGCGCTCACCGACGCCGAGCTGACCGCCGCGTACTGGGGCCACAGCAATGTCTCCGACTGGAAGCCCGGTTCCCGCTGGGAGCATGTCCGCACCGACGGCTCGGGCATCGCCGACGTGGTCGGCGAGGTGGTCGAAAGCGATCGGCCCGGCCGCCTCGTGACGACCTGGACCTCTCCGGAGAACGAGGGGCGCCCGGAGGCGTACTCCAAGGTCACCTTCGACATCCAGCCCCACGCGGACATCGTCAGGCTCACCGTCACCCACGAGGATCTGGCGGACGAGCGCGAGCGCGCGGACGTCGCCGGGGGCTGGGCGGCCGTGCTGTCGAACCTCAAGTCGCTGATCGAGACGGGCAGTCCGCTGCCGCAGGAGCCGTGGCTGGTGCCGAACGACTGATCCGGTGCCGGGCGGCGGAAGGCGCGCACGGCGTGGCCGGTCCGCGACCGCGGGCCGGCCGGGCCGCCCTTCCGCCGCGGTGGCCGGGCGCCGGTGCCGCTATGCGTGCGGGGTGCTCCTCACGGCCGCTCCCGCGCACATCACGCCCAGTGCCACGGCGAGTGCGCCGATGACGATGCTGTTGACCACGACCCCCGTGTCGGGGGCGACGCCGACGATCCACGGCGAAATGATCATCCATGCGCCCATGGCGCACATGGCCCAGCTCAGGCCGTACATCCTCTCCGGCATGATGGTGAATCCGAGGGCCAGCAGCCCGAGCGCGATCCCCATGATGAGGTTGTGCGTCGCGACGGCGGGCTGGCTCGTCGTGTAGTGGAGTATCCACGGGGACGCCGCGCAGTACAGACCGAGCAGGAACACTGGTCCGTCCACGAGCGCCACGTCACGGGTGCCGAGCATGCGGGTGTAGCGGTCCCGCATCTCATGGACATCGGGGTGGGTGGTGATGTCGCCTCTGGTGTGTGAGACGTGAGCCATGACCGGCCTCCTTCGACTCTGCAGGTCCGATCGCGTCCGATGCGGCATAAGTGCCGTATAAGGGTATTTTGCTCTTATTTTTCTTTTATGTGTAGGGGGTGCGGGGCCGGTGACGGAGCCGCTTCGGCCCGGGCCAGCTCGGCCGTGAACTGCGCGCCTGCCAGCAGCGCGAGATGAGACATCCACAGCCACACCAGGAAGACGACCACCCCCGCCAGGGATCCGTACAGCCTGCTGTAGGTGCCGAGTCCCGCGGCGTACGCCGTGAAGCAGGCGGAGGCGGCGAGCCAGAGCGCCCCGGCGAGCACCCCGCCCGGCAGGGCGTGGCGCAGCGTACGGGCCTGGGAAGGCCCGGTGCGGAACAGCACCAGCACCAGGAACGCGACCAGCGCCACCAGGGCCGGCCAGCGCAGCAGGGTCCACGCGGCGGCCCCCGCCTCGCCGAGCCCGGCCCACTCGCCCAGTGCGCGCGCCAGGGGGCCGCCGAGGACGAGCAGCAGCGCACTGCAGAACAACAGGACCAGCAGGATCACGGCCGTGAGCAGGATGCGGTGCGCCGTACGCAGCGCGGGCCGCGTGTCGGCGACACGGTGCTGGTCGTGCAGCGCCCGCCGGAACACCGCCAGGTAGCTGGAGGCCGACCACAGCGCGCTCGCCCCGCCTCCGACGGCCACCGTGAGCGCGGCGGACCGCTCTCCGGCCAGCCGGCGCAGCGTGCTGTGCAGGGCCGAGCCGGACTCGGCCGGGGCCCACGCCGTCACACGGTCGATCAGAGCGTCCGTCAGATGCGGACTGATCGTGCCGATCAGGGAGACCGTCATCAGGAGCATGGGCAGCAGGGCGAGAATGGCGTAGTACGTCAGGGCCGCCGCCCAGTCCGAGGCATCGTCCCGCCACATGGCCACCGGGGTCCGGCGCAACGCCGTCCACAGCATCGGGCCGGCCCGACGGGCCCGGGCGAGCGCACGGGTGACGCCGGGAGGCACGCCGGGGCCGGTCAGTGCGCCGACACGCCGAAGCCATGGCCGTCTCCTGTGAGGTAGTGAGGCCTGTCCCTCCACGGCTGCCCTTCCGTTTGAGCCGCACGGGTGCGCGGCCGCGCGTGCCGCCGCCCTCGGTGACCGCGGTACCGGGCGGCGAACCCGTCCCTCTCCGCCTTCCCTCAGTCGCCGCCGAAAGGCCACCTGATCACCCGGTCGCCGCACGGTGATCCCGTGCCACCGTCCCGGGCCGTTGCGTGAGCGCCCACGGGCATGCATCGGTTCCGCAGCGAACGACCCGTACGGGGTGGGTGTCGGAGCGCCCCGTTCAGGGTGCGGTCTCCTGCTGCAGACAGCTGCGCAGCCGGCGCAGTCCCCTGCGGGCGTGGCTCTTGACCGTGCCCAGGGGCCAGCCGGTGAGCACGGCGATCTGGGCCTGGGTCAGATCCTCGTAGTACGCCAGGCACAGCACCTGCCGTTGTGCGGCGGGGAGCCGGGCCAGCTCGCGGCGGACCACCACGCGGTCGAGAAGGGTCTCGGGCTGCGCACCCGGGGAGTCGGCCGGGCCGAGGCGCGAGGCGGCCGACAGGACCAGCTCGCCGCGGCGTGTCCGGGCGGACAGGGCGTCGGCGATCTTGCGCCGCGCGATGCCCGTGATCCATCCGGGGAGCGCACCGCGATCGGGCCGGTAGCCGCCCCGGCCGCGCCACACACCGAGGAAGACCTGCTGGGTGACGTCCTCGGCCTCCCTCGCGTCGCCCAGACAACGCCACGCCAGCGCGTGGACCATCGGCGACCAGCGTCGATAGGCCTCGGTCAGACAGTCCTCGTCGCCCTCCCTCAGCCCCCGGGCCAGTTCGTCGTCGGCGAGCGGCGGGGGAAGACCGGGGCCGGGGTGTCGCAGTACGGGCATGACGGCGGCTCCTCACACGGGGCGGCGTCCGCCCTGCTCCCCGACGGGGCGGCCGGACCGCGGCGGACGGTCCGGTGGGCCGGTCACCGGGGCGTGCCGACACGCCCCGGTGTGCTGTTCATCGTCCGCGGTCGCCGTCGACGGTCACAACGTGCATCGATTCTGCGTCGTATAGTCGGCGCATGGACGAGTCCTCCGGTGTCCGGAGCGGCGACGAGGGACCCGGGCTTCCCGAGTCGGCAAAGACGGCGCTGACGACGGGCGCGGTCGCCCGTCACCTCGGCGTGTCGCCCACGACGCTGCGCTCGTGGGACCGCAGATACGGGCTCGGGCCCGCGGTGCGGCCCGACGGGCGCCATCGGCGCTGGACGCCGCGCGATGTGGCGATGCTGGAGACCATGTGCCGGCTCACCTCCGCAGGCGTTCCGCCCGCCGAGGCGGCCCGGACCGTGCTGCAACCGGTGGGCGGCGCCCCTGTGCCCGGTGCGTCGCAGCGGACCGGGAGCGTGCCGCGCACCCCCGCGCCCGAGCGTGAGCCCGTGTCCGGCGACACGCGCCAGGAGTGCCGCGGTCTGTCGCGCGCCGCCGTGCGGCTGGACGCCGCGGCCGTGGACGAGCGGCTGACCTGCGCCGTCGATCGCCACGGCCTCGCCGTCGCCTGGCAGGAGGTCATGGTGCCGGCCCTGCACACCGTCGGACGGAGATGGGCGTCGTCGGGCGACCGCTATGTCGAGGTCGAGCATCTGCTGTCCTGGCACGTCTCCACCACGCTCAGGCGCTGTACACCCGCACCCGTGGCGCACGACGGCGCCGGACCGGTCGTCCTCGCCTGTGTGCCGGGGGAGGAGCACACGCTGCCGCTGGAGGCACTCAACGCCGCGCTGGGCGAACAGGGCGTACCCGTACGGATGTTCGGCGCGGCAGTGCCGGCGGAGGCCCTGACCGCGGCGGTGCGGCGACTGGGGCCCGCGGCCGTGGTGCTGTGGGCCCAGGCACGCTCCACGGCGAGCCTGCCGCTGGCCCGGCACGTGGCCGCCGCGGAGTGGGGAGTGAAGGGCGCACGCCGGCAGCCGACGGTCGTGCTCGGCGGTCCCGGATGGGCGGGACGCGCGATGCCGGGCATGGTGCGGCCGCCCGGGCTGCGCGAAGCCCTGGCCGCGCTCACCGCCGGATACGGGGATCTCGCCGCGGCACCGCCCGGGCGGTGACTGCGAGCGGTCCGGGGCACGGCCCGCTCATTCGCGGCCCCGGGCCCGTCTGAACCGGGCAAGGCCTTCCGAGAGGTCGACGACCGGGTCCGGGTAGCTCGCGCAGGCGGCACGCTCCGAGGCGGACAGCTTCCACGGCTCATGCACCGCCGGTCCCTCGATCCCGGCGAGTTCGGGCACCCAGCGACGTACGTAGGCGCCGTCCGGGTCGTGACGCCTGGCCTGGGCGACGGGATTGAGCACGCGGTTGGGTCGCGTGTCCGTGCCGGTGCCGGCCACCCACTGCCAGTTCAGCTGGTTGTTGGCGAGGTCGCCGTCGACCAGCAGCTCGAGGAAGTGGCGGGCCCCCACGCGCCAGTCGATGTACAGGGTCTTGGTGAGGAAGCTCGCGGTCAGCAGCCGGCCGCGGTTGTGCATCCAGCCCTCGTGCATCAGCTGCCGCATCGCCGCGTCGACGACCGGGTAGCCGGTCCGGCCCTCCCGCCATGCCTCGATGTCCTCCAGTGCGGCTCGCCCGGACCGCCAGCGGTCCCGCTTCGTGCGGTAGTCGCTGTCCGCCGCATCGGGCCGCGCCGCCAGGACCTGACGGTGGAAGTCGCGCCAGGCGAGCTGCCGCACGAAGGCGTCCGCGCCGCCGCCGCCCTTGCGCCGGGCCCGATGGACGAGTTCGACGGGCGAGAGCGTGCCGAAGTGCAGATGCGGCGAGAGGCGCGAGGTGGCGTCGCCCGCCAGATCGTCGTGGCGGTCCTCGTAGGCGGCGACACCGTCGCGCAGCCAGGCCGTGAGCCGCCTCCTGCCCGCCGCCTCACCGCCGGGGGCCAGCCCCTGCGAGAGACCCGGCAGCCCGCGGCGTGAGGGGAGGTCCTCGGACCCGATCGGGCCCGGCACCCGTACGGTACGCGGCGCGCCGAGGGCGTCGCGCAGCGGCTGCCGCGACCACTGCCGGAAGTAGGGGGTGAAGACGGCGTAGTGGTCCGAGGACGCCGGTGTCAGCGCGCCCGGCGGCACGGCGGTGGTCACGGTGTCGTGCACATGCAGCCGGCGCCCCTCACCTTCGAGGGCCCGCCGCAGCCGCGCCTCGCGCAGTCGGGCGTAGGCACTGACGTCGGCCGCCATGTGCACCTCGTCGGCGTCCGCCTCGCACGCCACCCGGCACACCTCCTCGACGACGTCTCCCGAGCGGACGACAAGACGGCCGCCCCGCTCCCGCAGACCCGTGTCGAGATCCCGGAGGCAGTCGGCGAGGAACGCCAGCCGGTTCGGGGCGGTGAAACCGGCGGCGGCCACGGCCCGGTCGACCACGAACAGCGGCACCACCTCACGGGAGCCGTCGAGGGCGGCCCGCAGGGGCGGCTGGTCGTGCAGCCGCAGATCGGAGGTGAACAGGACGACCGAGACGTTCATGACGCGAACTCCGGGGACGCGAGGGGCGGTTCGTGCTTCCGGGGGGGGCGGCCCCGTGGACACGGGTCAGCGGTCGGGGGTGCGCTCGTCCGCCCGGACCAGCGGGGTGCGGGCGGCGGCGCGGGCGATGTTGCGGGCCATGCCGCCGAACACGACGGCGTGGAAGGGGGAGACGCTCCACCAGTAGGCCTGACCGAGCAGACCGTGCGGATGGAACAGGGCGCGCTGGCGGTACCGGGTCCGGCCGTCGTCGTCCCGCTCAGCGTACATCTCCAGCCAGGCGAGGCCCGGGAGCCGCATCTCCGCCCGCAGCCGCAGGAGATGGCCCGGTTCGATCTCCTCGACCCGCCAGAAGTCCAGCGAGTCGCCCACCCGCAGCCTTTGTGCGTCACGGCGGCCGCGGCGCAGACCCACCCCGCCGACCAGCCGGTCGAGCCAGCCCCGTACCGCCCAGGCGAGCGGGAAGGAGTACCAGCCGTTGTCCCCGCCGATGCCCTCGATCACGCGCCACAGTGCCTCGGGCGAGGCGTCGACCGTCAGCTCGCGCCGGTCCGTGTAGAGGCTGCCGCCCGCCCAGTCGGGGTCCGTGGGCAGCGGATCGCTGGGGGCGCCGGGCAGCGAGGCGGACGACCAGCGGGTCGTGACCTTGGCGTCGCGCACCCGTTGCAGCGCGAGTCGCACCGCCTCGTCGAATCCGATCGGGTGTCCCGTCGGGGCGGGGACGTACCGCGCGATGTCGTTCTCGTGGCAGACCACCTCGTGGCGCAGCGACTCGGTGAGCGGGCGGGCGATCGAGGTGGGCACGGGGGTGACCAGACCGACCCAGAGACTGGACAGCCGGGGGGTGAGCACCGGGACGGGGAGGACGACCCGGTGGGGAAGGCCCGCGACCTCCGCGTAGCCGATCATCATGTCCCGGTACGTCAGCACGTCGGGTCCGCCGATGTCGAAGGCACGGTTGACGTCGTCCGGCATCCGTGCGCTGCCGACGAGCAGGCGCAGGACGTCCCGTACGGCGATGGGCTGGATCCGGGTGCGCACCCACCTCGGGGTGACCATCACGGGCAGCCGCTCCGTCAGGTAGCGCAGCATCTCGAACGAGGCCGAACCGGAGCCGATGATGACGGCGGCCCGCAGCACGGTGGTGGGGACGCCCGAGTCCAGCAGGATGCGACCGACCTCGGACCGGGAGCGTAGATGTGGGGACAGCTCGCGTTCGGGCACCCCCACGGGGGTGAGACCGCCGAGATAGACGATGCGCCGCACACCCGCGGCCCGGGCCCGCTCTCCGAAGACCCGGGCCGCCCTGCGATCGGTCTTCTCGAAGTCGCCGCCCGAACCGAGGGCGTGCACCAGGTAGTAGGCCACGTCGATGTCGCGCATGGCCTCGGCGACCGAGTCGGCCCGGGTGACGTCGGCGGCGGCCACGTCGACGTCACCCGCCCAGGGCTGGTCGCGCAGCCTGTCGGGAGAGCGCGCGAGGCAGCGCACCCGATGGCCCGCGGCGAGCAGTTCCGGTACGAGCCTGCCGCCGATGTATCCCGTGGCACCGGTCACCAGGCAGCGCAGACCCGGGCCCGTCCCGTCGTCGTTCATCGGCTCCCGGTCCTCCGTGTCGGTTGTCCTGCAACGATCACTTCCCCTCGGGGGGCCGATCCGGATGCGGCAGCGGGCCGATCCACCCGGGTGCGACATGTTCGCGTCGACCGGGGGCAGGCGGAAGGACACGGACTCGTCGTTTCGAGTCGACGATCGAGGTGGGAGGTGTCTGCCGCTATGGGGGCGAAGGTACTGGAGCGCTTTCCCGCGGGAGCCCCGCGCGGATCATGGCCGGCGGAGGAGTACGCGGCGCGACGACGTGCCGAAGGAGAGCCGGCGAAGGTCATCATGGACATCATGTCGGACGCCTTCCTCGTGGTCGTCCCGGGACGCGACGAGGACTGAGCGGAGGGCTCCGGGCGGGCCGTGGCACCGTCGCGTGCGACGACGGCGAGTGGTGCCGCGTTCAGGCCCCGCACGCCGCGTGGCGCAGGTCGTAGGGCTCCCGTGTCGGCCGGCCGGGTCGTCCTCACGGTACGACGCCCGGAATGCGCCGCGAATGCGGGAGATTGCGGGCTCCCCGTCACGCCGAGGTGGCAGCCCTCCCGGTGGACGGGCCGTGTGCCGGGGCCACGGACGCCGCCAGGCTGTTCAGATGCGCCCGGCGCGACTCCTCGGTCTGGCCCTGCACCAGAAGGAACATCCCCTCCCGCGCCAGCCGCTGGGCCTTGCCGGTGAGCAGCATCGCCCGGCCTCCGCCGGCGACCACCGCCGCGGTCGTGGCCGCGCGCATCACCTCGTACGCCTGTGTCCTGAGGGTCGGCCGATCCGCCGGCTCCTCCTGCGGAACCGGACCGTCCGCCAGCGCATAGGCGGCCCTGCGCACCTCGGCGAGCCGGGCCCGCAGGGGCCCGGCGGTGTCCTCGTCAAGCAGGCCGAGCGCAGCTTCCGCGACGCCGAACACCGCCGGTGAGGCGTGCAGGGTCTTGCGGCGGTCGGTCGCCGCCCACCGGTCATGGGGTGCCCGGAGGGCCACCGCCTCCTCGGGCACCCACAGCCCGTCGAGTTCCAGCGACACCGTGCGTGCGGCCGTGAGCGCGGCGAGCCGCAGTGGTTGCGACGCGCGCAGTCCCGGTTGCTCGCGGGCCTCGACGAACGCGAAGACCACCTCTCCGCCATCGCAGACCCCCGCGAGCAGCATGACGTCGTTCAGACCCCAGCCCGAGTACCAGGGCACCGTGCCCGCGAACCGGTGGCCGCCCCGCTCCCGGGTCACCCGTACCGGGATTCGCGGATACGACCGCAGGTGCGCGTACGCCACACCGGAGAGCAGTTCGCCGCGGGCCAGCGGGCCCAGCAGGCGCTCCCGCACCGGCAGATCGCTGTTCGCCAGCGTCTGCACGGGCGTGTGGTGCTGCGTCTGGACGAACCACGTCGAGCAGCAGGCGCCCGCCAGGATCTCCGCGACCTCGCGCGCCACCGAGGCGGGCGCGGCCGAACCGCCGTACTCGACGGGCGCGTTCAGCCCGAGCAGCCCCGACCGCCTGATCGCCTCGAGATGGCTTGCGGGCACCCACTCCTGGTCGACACGCTCGGCCTCGGGTGCGAGCAGGTCCTGCGCGAGCCGGCGGGCGCGGGCGACGAGAGGATGTGCCGGGGTGCTCATGAGGAAGATTCTCCCGGTGTCGCCGGGAGAGGTGTCGATCCGGAGCCCCGCCGTTCGTGTAGGAGGTGAGAGCACCCCGACGGCACCGAGGAGGACGTCATGAAGTACTACCTGCTGAGTGTGATCCAGCCGAGTGAGGGCACCCCGCCCTCGGCCGAGGCCCTGGCCGAGATCATGCGCAATGTCGAGACCTTCCACGACGAACTGCGCGCGGCGGGCGCCTGGGTCTTCGCCGGAGGACTGCACGGTCCGGAGACGGCCACCGTGCTGCGGCCCGAGGACGAGGACGTGCTGATCACCGACGGGCCCTACGCCGAGGGCAAGGAGTACCTCGGCGGACTGTGCCTGATCAAGGCACCCGATCTGGACGCGGCTCTGGAATGGGGCCGGAAGGCGACCCGGGCCACCACCCTGCCCATCGAGGTGCGCCCGTTCCTGCATCCGGCCGAGGACTGATGACCGGGGCCGTCGACGTCGAGACCGTCTTCCGTGCCGAGTACGGTCGTGCGGTCTCCGTCCTCGTCCGGTTCCTCGGCGACATCGACCTCGCCGAGGAAGCGGTCCAGGACGCCTTCGCCACGGCCCTTCGGGACTGGCCGCGGACCGGTGTTCCGCCGAGCCCCGCCGGCTGGATCATCACCACGGCGCGCAACCGCGCGATCGACCGTTTGCGCCGGGAGTCCTCCCGGGACGCCCGCCACGCCGAGGCCGCGCGGCTGTTCGCGCCCGACACACCGGCCGAGGAGGGGCCCGTGCGCGACGACAGGCTCCGTCTGATCTTCACCTGCTGCCACCCGGCGCTGTCCCTCCAGGCGCGGGTCGCGCTGACGCTCCGCCTGCTCGGCGGGCTCTCCACGGCGCGGATCGCCCGCGCCTTCCTGGTGCCGGAACCGACACTGGCCCAGCGGCTGGTCCGCGCGAAGGCGAAGATCCGCGACGCGGGGATCCCCTACCGCGTGCCCCGCGACGCCGACCTGCCCGACCGGCTCGGTGGCGTGCTGACCGTGGTGTACCTGATCTTCAACGAGGGGTACACGGGCTCCGCCGATCTGTGCACCGAAGCCGTACGTCTCGGGCGTCTGCTGGCCGAGTTGATGCCCGACGAGCCGGAGGTCACCGGCCTGCTCGCGCTGATGCTGCTCGTCGAGTCGCGCCGCCCGGCCCGCGCGGGCGAGGGCGGCGAACCGGTGCCGCTGCCCGAGCAGGACCGCACCCGCTGGGACCGCGATCTGATCGGTGAGGGGCAGGAACTCGTACGCCGGTGTCTGCGCCGGGGCCGGCCGGGTCCGTATCAGATCCAGGCCGCCATCAACGCCGTGCACAGCGACGCTGCCACCGCGCGGGCGACGGACTGGAGTCAGATCCTCAGGCTGTACGACCATCTGATGACACTCGCTCCGAGCCCGGTCGTCGCGCTGAACCGTGCCGTCGCCGTGGCCGAGGTGCGAGGTCCCGGGGCGGCCCTCGACCTGGTGGACGCGCTGGACCTGGACGGGTACCACGTCTTCCACGCGGTCCGCGCCGACCTGCTGCGGCGCCTCGGACGCCGGGCCGAGGCGGTGAAGGCCTACGAGAGGGCTCTCGCGCACGCGGACGGCACGGCGGAACGGGTCTTTCTGGAGCGGCGGCTGCGGGACCTCGCGGGAGGACCGCAGGTGTGACCGAGCCCCGGAGGGGCGGCCCGTCCGCCGTCGGCCCGGCCCGAGCCATGGCCGGTACACACCCTTGACTGGTACAGACCAATGGTGTTGAGTGAATCCGCGCAACCCCCCACCGCGGCCGCCCCCAACGGCGTGTGCGCCAGGCTCTGTTGCCCGCCCCCGTCAGGGGGCGGCCGTGCTCGGCTCGACGGAGTTTCACCGATCGGCAACCTCGGCTGCTGACGCCCGACCGTTCGGCATGGTGTCATGCGCATGACCAACGCCGAGCGAAGGGCAACGTCATGCGAACCCCCCACGCCCTGTTCGCCGCGACCGCCGCACTGGTGGCCGCGGCCGTCGTTCCCCCCTCCCATGCGGCCGCAGCCGTCCCCGCCGCAGGGACCTATTACGTCCAGAGCGCCACCACGGGACTCAACGCGGCCGACAACGGCGGAGCCGTGGAGCAGCACAACCCCAAGGGCAACGAGGACCACCAGCAATGGAATCTGAGAGGCAGCGGACCCTCGTACGTCCTCGAAAGCGCCGACACCCAGGGCAGCTGTCTCGGCCGCTCCGGCGACCAGGCCCGCACCGTCTCCTGCACGAGCGCCGACGCGGCGTGGGACATCGCGCCCGAGGGCGATGACCAGTACACCCTGAAGGCACCCGGGACCGAGCGCCATCTCACCGTGGGAGCCAGAGCCTCCGGGTCCAACTACCCGGCCCAGTTGACCGTCGGCCCCTCGGGCGGCCTCGCCACCTGGTACCTCACCCCGGTCGACTCGCCCACCGGCCCCATGCCGTCCCCCGATCGGCGCACCCTCGACCAGGTCACGTTCCTCACCGCGCACAACGCCTACGCCAACGGAGTCGACGGCGGATTCGCGCCGCCCTTCGTGAACCTGGTGCCCAATCAGACCCGCGGCATCAGCTGGCAACTCGACGACGGTGTCCGGGGATTCATGCTGGACATCCATCAGACCCCCGACGGGGCGATCCTCTGTCACGACAGCTGCACCCTGGTGAGCCGGCCGGTCGCCCTCTGGGTGGACGTCCAGCGCATCGTGGACTTCCTCGGGACGCACCCCGATCAGTTCGTCACCGTGTTCCTGGAGGACTACGTCGATCCCGGCGTCCTGCGCAGCGAACTGGCCAGGGTGAACGGGCTGTCGGACGTCCTCTACCGGCCCGATCGCACCGGGGTGCGGCAGAACGGCTGGCCGAGGATGGCCGATCTGATCGCGGCGAACGACCGGCTGCTGATCCTCACCGATCACAGTCGTGCCTCGGACGAGGCCGCGGGACTCACCCGCGACAGCTTCGGCGTGATGTACCAGAAGGACTGGACGGTGGAGAACTACTGGTCGATGGGCCCGGGCATCGGCTCCTCCGACTGGTCCTGCTACAGCCGCTGGTACGACGCGAACACGGTCGTCCCGCTGACCCGCACCGAACCCGGTTTCCGTCCGCTGTTCGTCATGAACCACTTCCGTGACGTCGCGATCGCGTCCACGGCGCAGACCGACAACACCAAACTCGCCGACCGCGCCCGGCGGTTCTGCGGGCCGGCGGCACGGAAGAAGCCCAACTACCTCGCCGTCGACCACTACGACCTCGGCAACCCGGCCTCGGCGGTGAACACGCTGAACACGTACACCTATCCGTAGAGCGCCCCTCGAACCGGATGCGCGGGTCCGCGGAGTGTGTGCATGATCCACCCATGACCTCACGGACGATCACCGCGGACGCCGCGGGCACCTGGACCCTCGGCGATCTGCCCGTCAGCCGGATCGGTTTCGGCGCGATGCGGCTGACGGGCAGTGCCGCCTTCCACCTCGGCACGCCGAGCGACCGCGCGCAGTCGATCGCCGTACTGCGCAGGGCGGTCGAGCTCGGCGTCAACCACATCGACACGGCCGCCTTCTACTTCTCGTCGCTGCGCTCGGCGAACGAGCTGATCAACAGTGCCCTCGCGCCCTACGCCGACGACCTGGTCATCGTCACGAAGGTCGGCCCCTACCGCGACTACTCGGGTCACTGGGGCACCCCGGCCCGCCCGGACCGATTGCGCGGGCACGTCGAGGAGAACCTGCGGCAACTCGGCAGGGACCACCTGGACGTGGTCAACCTTCGCTGGATGGAGGGGTGGGACTCGATCGCCGAACACTTCGGCGCGCTCGCCGAACTGCGCGAGGCGGGTCTGATCCGGCACCTCGGCATCTCGGGTGTCGAGCCCCGCCAACTCGCCGAGGCGCAGGCCATCGCACCGGTGGTGTGCGTACAGAACCAGTACGGTCTCCACGCCCCCGATCCGGACGCGGACGAACTGCTGCGGCTGTGCGGTGAACAGGGCATCGCGTTCGTCCCGTTCTTCGCGGTGGCCGGGCAGGGCGGTGCGCGCGGGCCGGCCGGCGAGGAGCTCGACGAGGTCCGGACCGTCGCCCGGGCGCACGGCGCCACACCGGCGCAGGTCAGGCTGGCGTGGACGCTTCAGCAGGGCCCCCATGTCCTGGCCATCCCGGGCACGGGCAGCCCCGACCACCTCGTGGAGAACGTCGCGGCCGGCGCGCTGCGGCTCACGGACGACGAGATGATGCGCCTGAACACCGTGCGTCTGCAGGGGCGGTAGTCCGTCGCGGCGATCGGGTGCGGCCCCGTCACCGAGGCCTGCGTGATCGTGCGCCCGGGGCCGCCGCGCCCCGTCGCCGCTGCCCTCGGATCAGGGGGGCAGCGGCAGTTCGGCCCAGACGCACTTGCCGTTCGGCGTCCAGCGGGAACCGAAACGGGAGGCGAGCGCGGCGACGATCGTCACCCCCCGGCCTCCCTCGTCGGTCGGTCCGGCACTGCCCGCCCGCAGGACGTTGAGGCTGTGGTCGAGGACCTCGCACACCAGCACCCGGTCCCGGATCAGGCGCAGCCGTACCGGGCCGGCCGCGTGGAGCACGGCGTTGGCGAGCAGTTCGCCGACGATCTGCTCACCGGCGGGGACGAGCCGCTCCAGCCCCCACTCCATCAGGGTGCGAACGGCCGCGGCGCGCAGACCGCCTACGGCCGCGGCGTCGGCGGCCGTCTCCCATTCCCTGACCTGGTCCGGATCCAGCGAGTGGGGCCGCGCCAGGAGCACCGCGACGTCGTCGGACTGCTCCCCGGCCGGGATGGTCGCGACGGCCGCCGAACACAGCTCCTCGAGCGGTGCCCCGGGGCGCTCGCCCAGGGCCCGGCACAGACGGTCCAGCCCGAAGTCGATGTCGTGGTCATGGGTCTCGACGAGACCGTCGGTGTAGAGGACGAGTGTGCTTCCCTCGCTCAACTCGTACTCCACGGTCTCGAACGTACGGGTGCCCACCCCGAGCGGTGCCCCCGGAGGGACGTCGAGCAGCGTGACGGCGCCCGAGGGGTCGACGAGGGCGGGGGGCGGGTGCCCGGCCCGCGCGGCGGTGCACCGCCGGCCGATGGGGTCGTAGACGACGTACAGACAGGTGGCACCCATGATCATGGGGGGCATGGCCTTCGAATCCACGCTGTCGGCCCCGAGCCGGGCGAGCAGGTCGTCGAGGTTGGCCAGCACCTCGGCGGGGGGCAGGTCCAGTGCGGCGAGCGTCATCGTCGCGGTGCGGATCCGGCCCATGGTCGCCGCGGCGTTGATGCCGTGGCCGACGACGTCGCCGACCACGAGGGCGACCCGGGCGCTCGACAGCGGGATCACGTCGAACCAGTCGCCGCCGACACCGCCCCGCTGGTCGGACGGCAGGTAGCGCCACACCACGTCGACGGCGCTCCCACCGCTCGGATGGCTGGGCAGCAGGTCGCGCTGCAGCGCCAGGGCCGCGGTGTGCTCGCGGGCGTAGCGGCGGGCGTTGTCCAGACTCAGCGCCGCCCGGCTGACCAGTTCTTCGGCGACCAGGCGGTCGTTCTCGTCGAACGGCACCGGATTCTCCGTACGGACGAGCAACGTGACCCCCAGGATCTCGCCGCGGGCGTGGAGCGGCAGGATCATCAGGCTGTGCATCCCCAGGGTGACGACCCGCTCACGCCGTCGCGGGTCGTGGTCGAGCCATGAGCCGGGGGAGGCGTCCAGGACGGGTTCCAGATAGGAACGTCCGGAGGTCAGCACGTCCAGGAAGGGGGAGTTCGGGGGGACGAGCACCGGATCGCCGCGAGACCAGACAGACTCCGGTACACCCTCGTGGATCGACGCCAGGCCACAGCGGTGGAACGCCGGGATACGGCCGTCGCCCGCCACGCCCAGCCGGGCCAGGGGCCGCTCGCTCAGATCGGCCGCGTCCAGGAGGTCGACGGTGGCGTAGTCGGCGAGTACCGGCACCATGACATCTGTCAGGTCCTGCGCGGTCTGCATGATGTCGAGGGTGGTGCCGATGCGGGTGCCCGCCCTGCTCAGCAGCGTGATCCTCTCCCGCGCTCGCCGTGAGCTGGTCACATCCACGTTCAGCGAGCACACCCCCGGTCTGCCGTCGCGCGCGTCCTCCACCGGGAACACCGAGAGCGCGTAGGTGCGCCGCCAGCGGCGGTCCAGCTGGTCCAGTTCGCGGCCGATCACCGGCTCACCGCTGTCCAGTACCTCCTGCAGAGCCGCCCTCACGGCGTCGGTGTCCGCGTACAGCGGCGAATGCTCCAGCACGCGGCCGAGCCGATCCCCGGGGGAACCTCCATAGGCCTCGGCGAGTGCCCGGTTCAGCCACGCCATGCGCAGCTCCGAATCCCAGACGGCCATGGGGAAGGGACAGTTCTCCGCGACCGACATCGCGCGGGCCGCTTCCGGCCCGATCACCGAGACCAGCCAGTCCACGGCCCCGTCCTGGCCCGGCAGGGCGCACACCTTCAGACGCAGCTCCACCGTCCGGCCGTCACGCCGGCGCAGCACCACGCGCCCCGACCACTCGCGCCGGAACCCGTGCCCGACCTCGTGGGGCGACGCCAGCAGCGACTCCGCGGACCGCCCCAGAACCTCCTGCGCCCGATAGCCGAGCAGTTCCCGGGCGGCGTCCGTCCACCGAGTCACCGTTCCCGACGGGCCGACCACCGCAAGCGCGGCGCCGGCGTCACAGTACGCCGAACCGGCACCGGACCCGGTGTCGAGGTCGGACATCTCTCCACGCTAGGCCCGCACCATGTCCCCCGCAATCCGTCCAAGGACCGAGGACCGAGAGCTGCGGCGGCCCTTTCATAATGGATGCGCGACCCGGTACGACCGGATTCGCGCGGACTGCATCCCTGCGGACGGTCGACAGGGACGGCCGGTGGGATGAGGAAGGATCCATGACCGAAGCGAAGGACGAGCGTCGCCCGGCGGGCGAGCTGGAAGCGAGCGTCATGGCCGCCCTCTGGGCGGCGGACGCCCCCCGGACCCCCGGTCAGGTCCAGCTGAGCCTGGGCGAAGGGCTCGCCCGCACCACGGTGACGACGATCCTGTCCCGGCTGCACGACAAGGGTGTCGTCGGCCGCCGGCGCCAGGGCCGTGGCTACGCCTATTTCCCCGTCCAGGACGCCCATGGCCTCACCGCCCGGCGGATGCACACCGAGCTGGACCGGGACACCGACCGGCACACGGTGCTGGCCCGTTTCGTGGCCCGGCTCAGCGAGGAGGACGAGCGCGTACTCCGGGACCTGCTGGAGTCCGACGAGACCTGACCTTCCCCCTGCTCCTGCCGCTCGTCGTGCCGTTCGCCGTGTCCCCGCTCGCGCGGCTCCCCTCCCCGCCGCCCTGTGGGTGGTGACCGGCTCGGCGCACGTCCTCGCGCTCGGCCGAGCCGCACGTCGCGCCGGGGAGCACTTCGTGCCCGCCGCGAGCACCGGACCCGTGCCGCAGCGGGTCGCCGCACCGCCGGTGGTCCCGCGCGCGCCGTGCCGGGCGGCCCCCTGGATCGCCGAGGTCCTCGTCATCTGTGCCACGGTCCCCGCCGCCCCGGCGACCGAGGCCGTCGGCATCCACCACGAGGTCGAGGTCGCTCAGGGCGAGGCGGGCCACTGAGCGCCGCCGCTCACCCCCCGTGCCGTGCGTCGGCCGGGGCACCGGGCGTGATGCCGTACGCTACGTGTTACGTATAACTCCCTCCCTGGAAGGTCCGATGAGACGCATCGCCCTGGTCACCCTCGTCGTCGGCGACTACGACGAGGCGATCCGCTTCTACACCGAGGCCCTCGGGTTCCGGCTCACGGCCGACGAGCCGCGGCCGGACGGCTCCCGGTGGGTCGTCGTCGAACCCGGCGCCGGGGCCCAGGGCAGCGGGCTGCTGCTCGCCCGGGCCAAGAACGAGGCGCAGCGCGGCCGGGTCGGCGATCAGACCGGCGGGCGCGTGGGCTTCTTCCTGCACACCGACGACTTCGCCCGGGACCATGCCCGGATGACCGCGGCGGGCGTGACCTTCCTGGAGGAGCCTCGGCACGAGCCGTACGGCAGCGTCGCCGTCTTCCAGGACCTGTACGGCAACCGCTGGGACCTGCTCCAGCCCGCCGAATGACCCACCGACGAGACCCATCTGCCGAGGATCAACCGCACATGACCGCCGCGCACATCGACACCGCCGCCCTCCGCCGCCTCCCCAAGGCCGTTCTGCACGACCACCTCGACGGAGGTCTTCGCCCCGCCACCCTCGTGGAACTGGCGGACGAGGTCGGCCACACCCTGCCCGCCGACGACCCGCGGGAACTCGCCGACTGGTACTACGAGGCCGCCAACTCCGGTGACCTGGTGCGGTACATAGCCACCTTCGAGCACACCCTCGCCGTCATGCAGACCCGGGAGGGCCTGCTGCGCACCGCCGAGGAGTACGTCCTGGACCTGGCCGAGGACGGCGTCGTGTACGGCGAGGTACGGTACGCCCCCGAACTGATGCTCAAGGGCGGCCTCACCCTGCCCGAGGTGGTCGAGACCGTGCAGGAGGGACTCGCCGCCGGCAGGGCGAAGGCGGCGGCCGCCGGCACCCCGGTCCGCGTCGGCACCCTGCTGTGCGGCATGCGCATGTTCGACCGCAGCCGCGAGATCGCGGACCTCGCGGTGGCCTTCCGCGACGCGGGTGTGATCGGCTTCGACATCGCCGGGGCCGAGGACGGCTTCCCGCCCGCCGACCACCTCGCCGCCTTCGAGCACCTGCGCCGCGAGAGCGTGCCCTTCACCATCCACGCGGGCGAGGCGTACGGCCTGCCGAGCATCCACCAGGCCCTGCAGGTCTGCGGCGCCCAGCGCATCGGGCACGGCGTGCGCATCACCGAGGACATCGTCGACGGCAAGCTCGGCCGGCTCGCGGGCTGGGTGCGGGACCGCCGTGTCGCGCTGGAGATGTGCCCGACCTCCAACCTCCAGACGGGCGCCGCCTCCTCGATCGCCGGGCATCCGATCACGGCGCTGAAGGACCTGGGCTTCCGGGTCACCCTCAACACCGACAACCGGCTGGTCTCCGGCACCACGATGACCCGCGAGATGTCCCTGCTGGTCGAGGAGGCGGGCTGGACGGTCCAGGATCTGCGCACGGTGACGGTGAACGCGGTCAAGAGCGCGTTCATCCCGTTCGACGAGCGCAACGCCCTGATCCGGGACGTGATCCTGCCCGGCTACGAGGCCGCGCTCTGAAGCAGCCCGCGGACGTAGGCGGCCTGTCCGGCGTGCTGCAGATCGTCGGACAGGACACTGACCAGCCGCACGCCCAGGCTGACCGGCGGATCCCAGCGCTCGTCCACGATGCGCTCGAAGTCCTTGGCGGTGAGCCCCCGCACGAACCCGAGCGTCTGCTCGTGCACGGCGTCGTAGTAGCCGGTGAGCAGGTCGCCCGATTCCACCTGGACGCGGGCGATCTGCCGGGGGCTGTGTCCGTACCCCGTGTCCTGGCGGGGGAGACCGAGGCCGAAGCGCTTCTCCCAGCCCTGTGAGAGCCAGACCTGCTCGAGGGAGGCGGCGTCGGCGACGTGGTCGTCCTGCACCCGGGTCAGGTGCCAGACGAGCCACGCGATCGAGTTGGCGTCCTCGACGGGCCGGGCGTTGAGCTCGTCAGGCCCCAGCCCGTCGACGGCGGCATGGACTTCTTCCCGGATGCGGCCGTAGGCGTCGATGAGGATGTCCTTCGCATGCATGGGTCCACCATCGCGCATCGGGAGGCACGGCGTCGGGCTGTCGGCCGGAGCCGCGGCCATCCTCACCGTCAGTCCTCGCGGATGCCGTCCTCCGTCTCCGCCGCGAGCAGACCCATCAGTGCCCGGGCAGCCGGGCTGGTCGCCTCGTGCGGCGGCAGCGCTGCGACGGTCTCGTACAGCGCGTCGCTCTTGACCGGGAGCGACACGAGGGTGGACGCCTCCCGCTTCTGTCCGAAGTGACGCGGTACCACGGCGACGCCGAGTCCTTCGTGGACCAGCTCGAGCAGGCTGTGCACATCGCTGACCTCGAGCGTCACCGTCCGCTGAACCCCCGCCTCCGCGAATGCCATGTCGGTCGTGCGGCGCGGTCCCCAGTCGGGGTGGAAGTCGACGAACGCCTCCCCGCCCAGGTCCTCGGGGCTCACCGGGCCGCCGTCGGCCAGCGGGTGCGACGGATGGCACAGTACGGTCATCGGCTCGCTCGTGAGCGGGAGGGAGCGCAACTGGTCGCTGTCCTCCTGGGTGCGCACGGCGAACGCGAGATCCAGCCGGCCCGCCGCGACCTCCTCGGCCAGGGCGCCGGAGCCGGCCTGGCGGAGCCGGATCTCCACGTCGGGGTGGCGGCGCCGGAATGCGGCGAGCAGCCGGGCGACGTCCACCCCGGCGATGCACTGCTCGGTGCCCAGCGACAGGGTGCCGCGCAGCACCCCCTGGACGGCGGCGACGGCCTCCCGGGCGGCGCGCACCTGGGACAGGATCCGCTCCGCCTCCACCAGCAGGGCGCGGCCCGCCTCCGTGAGCGTGACGCTGCGGGTGGTGCGGACGAAGAGCGGCGCCTGGAGCTCCCGCTCGAGGGCGCGCACCGAGGCGGACAGGCCCGACTGGGAGACCATCAGGCGTTCCGCCGCCCGGGTGAAGTGCCGGTCCTCGGCGACGGCGACGAAGTGCTGGAGGTGGCGCAGTTCCATGATTGAGAAGTGTAGATGCTCAATCCCATCGGATTCCTCTGTTGGACCGCTGCCGGAGGGGCGGGTGACAGTGGACCGCGTCGTCAGCCGATCCCACCTGGAGTGCACGTTGTACACGGCAGCCCCCGACCGCTACCAGGCCATGCCCTACCGTCGCACCGGACGCAGGGGTCTGATGCTGCCCGCGCTGTCCCTCGGTCTGTGGCACAACTTCGGCCCCGACCGCCCGGCGGAGACCCAGCGGCGGATCCTGCGCCGCGCCTTCGACCTCGGTGTCACGCACTTCGACCTGGCGAACAACTACGGCCCGCCGCCCGGCGCCGCCGAGTCCGCCCTCGGCGACGCGCTGCGGTCGGACTTCGCGTCCTACCGTGACGAACTGGTCATCTCGACCAAGGCCGGCTACCTGATGTGGCCGGGCCCGTACGGCGAATGGGGCTCCCGCAAGTACCTGCTGTCGTCGCTGGACCAGAGCCTGAAGCGGATGGGCCTGGACTACGTCGACATCTTCTACTCGCACCGCCCCGACCCGCAGACCCCGCTCGAGGAGACGATGGGCGCCCTGCACTCGGCGGTCCAGCAGGGCAAGGCGCTGTACGTCGGTGTCTCCAACTACTCGGCGGAGCAGACCCGTGAGGCCGCCCGTATCCTCGGTGAACTGGGCACCCCGCTGCTGATCCATCAGCCGCGCTACTCGATGCTCGACCGGCGCCCGGAGGACGAAGGGCTGCTGGACGCCCTGGACGAGCTCCAGGTCGGGTCCATCGCCTACTCACCGCTCGAGCAGGGCCTGTTGACCGCCCGCTACCTGGACGGCATCCCGGAGGGTTCCCGGGCCGCGAGCGACAGCCCGTTCCTGACCTCCGAGTCGGTCACCGAGGACCTGGTGGGCCGGCTGCGCGCCCTCGACGACATCGCCGGGTCCCGCGGCCAGTCGCTGGCCCAGCTGGCTCTGGCCTGGGTGCTGCGCGAGGGTCGGGTGACCTCGGCTCTGGTCGGCGCGAGCAGCCCGCAGCAGCTGGAGGACAGCGTCGCGGCCACCCGCAACCTGGACTTCGACGCCGACGAGCTGGCGCGGATCGAGGCGATCCTCAAGAAGTAGGGCGCAGGGCACCCGGACAGGAGGCGGCGAGACCCTCGGGCGATCAGGCCGTGAGCCGTTCGCTGATCTGCCACAGGCGGGAGGCCGCGTCCGGGTCGACCGCGTACCCGAGGACACCGGCGGTCTCCGTTCCGGCCCGCCAGGCGGCCTCCTCCGCCTCGGGCACCAGCGGGCTGATGTCGCAGTTCTCGCAGTAGACGCCGCCCAGCCCGTCCAGCCGCGGGCTGGTGGCGCACCAGACACTGGTGGCGGCTCCCTGCGCGATCGTCTTGAGCTGACGGGAGGGGTCGCGTACCGGGCGGCCCTGCTCGTCCACCGCACCGGCCGCCCGGATCGTCTCCGCGGGGATGTGCTTGGCGAGACCGGTGTCGATGATCATGCCCGGGTGCACGGAGAAGGCCCGCACACCCTCAGCACGCCCGCGCCGGTCCAGTTCGACGGCGAAGAGGGCGTTCGCGGTCTTCGACTGGCCGTAGGCGCCGAAGGGCTCGTACGTCCGGTGCTCGAAGTGCAGGTCCTCGAAGACGACGGGGGAGAAGCGGAACCCGCGGGAGGAGACCGCGACCACCCGCGCTCCGCCGGCCGCCACCAGCGCGGGCCACAGGCGGGACACGAGCTGGAAGTGCCCGAGGTGGTTGGTGGCGAACTGGCCCTCGTAGCCGCGCGCGTCCCGGTGCAGCGGCGTCGCCATGATGCCGGCGCTGTTCACCAGAATGTGCAGGGGGCGGCCGGAACCGAGGAACGTCTCGGCGAAGGCGTCCACGGAGGCCGGGTCCAGTAGGTCCATCGGCTCGACCTCGACCCCGTCGACGCCCTTCAGGGCGGCCCGGGCCCGCTCGATGTCACGGGCCGGCACGACGACGTCGGCGCCCGCGGCACGCAGCACGCGGGCGGTCTCCAGGCCGATGCCGGAGTAGCCGCCGGTGACGATCGCGACCTTGCCGGTCAGATGGATGCCCTTGATCACGTCGTCGGCGGTGGAGGCGGCGCCGAAGCCGGAGGGCAGGGGCCGCTGGGGGGTGGTGGACATGGTGGGTATCTCCTCGCATCGCTCGGGTCGGCGGGCTGTCCGGACCACCGTAGGTCGCGCGATTCGTACGATGAATGCTTGAGAGTGCGGATTACTTGCGCGATAGTTCAGTCATGCGTGCCGATCCCCTGTCCGACGCCCTCGCCGTCGCCGACGCCCGCAGTGTCTTCTCCGGTGGGTTCACGGCTGGCGGCGACTGGGCAATCAGGCTCCGAGGGCGGGACAAGCTCAAGGTCAACGTGGTCGTGCGGGGACGCTGCCTGCTCGTCCGCGAGGACGGCGGGCAGTCCCTCGCGCTGGAGGCGGGGGACGTAGTCGTCTCCGACGGCAGGCGTTCGTACGTGCTGTGCAGCGCCCCGGGGATCGAGCCGCTGGACTCGGGCGAGGTGCACATGGATCCGGGCGATCGCATGGCCCGTCTGGGCGGCGGCGAGGACTTCATGTGCGTCTCCGGCCACATCGACCTGAGCCGGGACGGTGGTGACCTGCTGCGCAGGGCTCTGCCGGAGCTGATCCACGTACGGGCCGCCGAGGTCGAGGCCCCGGTGCTGGGCTGGCTGATCGGACAGCTGGTGGGGGAGATGACGACGGGCGGGGCCGGCAGCGCGTTCGCGTCCGACCAGCTGGCCCAGTTGCTCTTCGTCCAGGTTCTGCGGGTCTGTCTCGCCGATGCCGAGGTCCTTCCCGCCGGCTGGCTGCGGGCCCTCGCCGACGAGCGCCTCGGCCCGGCGCTGCGGCTGATGCACGGAGATCCCTCACGTCCCTGGCAGCTGGAGGAGCTCGCCAGGGAGGCGGCCATGTCGCGGACCGCGTTCGCCCTGCGCTTCAAGGAGGCCGCGGGCGTCCCGCCGCTGACGTACCTCCTCAACTGGCGTATGACCCTGGCGGCGCGCGCCCTGCGCGAGGAGGAGACACCGGTCGCGGCGCTCGCCCAGTCCGTGGGCTACACCTCGGAGAGCGCCTTCAGCAACGCCTTCAAGCGCACGGTGGGCGTCGCGCCGAGGCGCTACCGGGACGCGGCGCGGGCGGCGGTCGAGGGCTGAGCACATCTGTCGCCGGATCACCGGGTCCGGGGCGGCACGTTCCGGCGGTCTCCGGGAGCTGTCGCCAAGGGCCCTGAACGGGGCGCGGACCAGGCGCGCGTGAGCCGTTCCGCGGACGTCGAGCTGTCCACGTCCGTCGTTCCGCGGACCCCGGACCGTCCATGTGCACCGGGAACTCGCGTTGCGCCGGGGGGCGCGCGCACTACTCGGCCGGCCCGGCGCACGAGACCGTCGCACGGGTACCCGTGCGATCCCGCCGCAATCACCCGGATAGACCCTGTTGTGCTGCGGTTGTGATGCCTCAGAACCTGGCGAACACTGGGCAGGTACGGGCAATTCGACTACGGCGGGCGATACGCGGCCGTGTGTCGCCGCCGGACGGGTGGCAATCGTGACGATCTCGCCCTTCGGGTCAGGCGACCCGTTTTCCGATCTCTTCAATCGCTTCTTCGGTATGAGCCCGGCCACCTCGCCGCCGGCCGTGCAGCGCGTACCCATCGGACGGCTGCTCAGCGACTCGTCCAACGAGCTCCTCGCCGCCGCCGGCGCGCAGGCCGCCGAGGACGGCTCCGACCTGGATGCCGTACACCTGTTGTGGGCCGCCACCCAGGTGCCGGCCGCGCGTCAGGTGCTGGAGCAGGCGGGCGTGGATCCCGAGCGGCTCGCCGCCGATCTGCAGAACTCGCTGCCCTCCGGGACCGGCACCGCCGAGCCCGCGCTCACGCCTGCGGCCAAGCGCGCCCTGCTCGCCGCTCATGCCCGCTCCCAGGCGGCGGGCGCCTCCTACATCGGTCCGGAGCACATCCTCGCCGCGCTCCTCGACGATCCGCGCTCCCCGCTGGCCCGCACCCTTCAGTCGGAGGGCGCCTCCCCGGAGGCGCTGAGCGCTCCCGGACGTCAGGCGCAGGCGGCAGGCGGTCATCCCGACACCCCGACACTCGACGAGTACGGGCGCGACCTCACCGACGAGGCGCGCAGCGGCCGCCTCGACCCCGTGGTCGGCCGGTCCTCCGAGATCGAGCAGACGGTCGAGGTCCTCTCCCGCCGTACGAAGAACAACCCGGTGCTCATCGGCGATCCGGGCGTCGGCAAGACCGCGATCGTCGAGGGACTGGCGCAGCGCATCGTCGGCGGTGAGGTGCCCAGGGTGCTGAAGGACCGTCGTGTGGTCTCGCTCGACATGGCCGGGCTCGTCGCGGGGGCGCAGTACCGCGGTCAGTTCGAGGAACGGCTGAAGAAGGTCATCGACGAGGTCTCGGCGTCCAAGAAGGGGATCATCCTCTTCATCGACGAACTGCACCAGGTCGTGGGTGCGGGCGCCACCGGCGAGGGTTCGATGGACGCCGGAAACATCCTCAAGCCCGCCCTCGCACGGGGCGACCTCAGCGTCGTCGGCGCCACGACCCTCGACGAGTACCGCAAGCACATCGAGAAGGACTCGGCGCTGGAGCGCCGCTTCCAGCCGGTCATGGTGCCCGAGCCCAGCGTCGAGGAGACGATCGAGATCCTGCGCGGACTGCGCGACGCGTACGAGGCCCACCACCAGGTCCGTTACTCGGACGAGGCGCTGGACGCCGCGGCGTCGCTGTCCGACCGCTACATCAGCGACCGGTTCCTGCCCGACAAGGCCATCGACCTCATGGACCAGGCCGGGGCCCGGGTCGGGCTGCGCGCCGTGGTCGACTCCACGGAGGTCGCGGACCTGGAGGACCGTATCGAGCGACTGCGCCGGGAGAAGGACCAGGCGGTCAGCGCGGAGGACTTCGAGCGCGCGAGTGAAGTCAAGCGACAGATACCCGAGTTGGAGCGGGAACTGTCGGAGATCGCCGAGGGCGGGGCGGCCACGGCCTCCATGGTCACCGTCGACGACATCGCCGAGGTGCTCTCCGCACGTACCGGCATCCCGGTCTCCCAGCTGACGGAGACCGAGCGCGAGCGGCTGATGAAGCTGGAGGACCTGCTGCACGAGCGGGTCATCGGCCAGGACCAGGCGGTCACCGCCGTGGCCCAGGCCGTACGCCGCGGCCGGGCCGGGATGGGCGACCCCAACCGCCCCACCGGCAGCTTCCTCTTCCTCGGCCCCACCGGCGTCGGCAAGACGGAACTCGCCAAGGCACTCGCGGACCTGCTCTTCGGCGACCCCGACCGCATGGTCCGATTCGACATGAGCGAGTTCCAGGAGAAGCACACCGTCTCCCGGCTGGTCGGCTCCCCGCCCGGTTACGTCGGTTACGAGGAGGCGGGCCAGCTCACCGAGGCGGTGCGCCGCAAGCCCTACAGCGTTGTGCTCTTCGACGAGGTGGAGAAGGCCCATCCGGACGTGTTCAACCTGCTGCTGCAGGTTCTCGACGACGGGCGGCTCACCGACGCCCAGGGTCGCACGGTCGACTTCCGCAACACCGTCGTCATCATGACGAGCAACATCGCCTCGAAGCACATCCTGGACCACCAGGGTGACGTCGAGGAGATCAGGGACGATCTGATGGCCGAGCTCCAGGCGCACTTCCGCCCCGAGTTCATCAACCGGATCGACGACGTGATCGTCTTCCACTCGCTGGTGCGCGAGGACCTGGTGCAGATCGTAGACCTGCTCCTGGACGGCACCCGGCGGCGGCTGCACGCGCAGGACGTCCGACTGGAGGTCACCGAGGCGGCCAAGGATTGGCTTGCCGAACGGGGCCACCAGCCGGAGTTCGGCGCCCGTCCACTGCGCCGCACCATCCAGACGGAGCTGGACAACCGGTTGTCCAACATGCTGCTGGACGGGACGGTCAACCCGGGTGACACGGTCCTGGCGGACGTCGCGGACGGCGATCTGGCCCTGCGCCTCAAGCCGCGAGGCGAGGGCGAAAAGGCCGCACAGGCCCGGAAGACGGACGAGGCCGAAGGCGGCAAGGAGGCCGACGGCGCGTAGCGGCGGCGGCCCGGACCGATGCTGTGGACCGCGCCCGCGGCGTGCAGGGGTTCGTGCCCTGCCGGGACGCGGTCCACGGGGTGCGCGGGTCAGGGCCCGCCGGCGCGCGGCGTACCGCGTGTTGCGTTTCGCGCCTGCCTGTACGCGGTCTACCTCGGGTTCGGGGCCGCGCCCGCCGGGACGCGGTCGAGGAAGCCCAGGACCGCTCGGATCCGTCCGTCGTCGGCAAGGGTGATCACGTCGAAGCCGGCGACGGGGGCCGACCCGTCCGCCTCGTTGACCAGTTCCCAGGCGAAGCGCGCGATGCCATGGTGGCCGTCCACCGCGCCCGAGAGCCGGAAGGAGAAGCCCGGGAACTGCTCGTGCGCCCCCGCGATCACCGCGGCGATCTGCTCGTGCCCGCTGACGTCGGCCAGTGGATCGGTGTAGCTTCCGTCGCCGGCCCAGGCGGCGGCGACGGCCTTCGCCAGCGCCTGGGGGTCGTTCGTGTTCCACGCCTCGAAGTAGCGGGCGACGGCGGTTTCGTGGCGGGCGGTGTCTGCGGACATGGCGGATCAGCCTCCATCGAGGTCATGGTGCCGGGCGGGAGCCGGATCCCGGGGCTCGGTGCCCCTCGGGCCGGTACGGAAACGATGCCCGGACGCGCCCATGGGCGTCGATTACCTCCGGGGTAAGCGATGCCCCCGCCCTCTGCCGAATCGTTTCGGCCATGAGGCTCGCATGAATATGCCAGGAGACTCGCCGAAATGGCGTGGTGACAGAGAGTCAGGAGTGACGATACTCGAGTAACAGGGTGATCCGGCCACGACCGGAACGCGCCGTCGCGCGCCGCGCTCGGGTCACCCCCGTGCACAAGCGAGCGCATGCAAGGCACCACGAGCCCGACCCGGCACGGAGTACCGCACTGGGGGACGATCGTGCACGACGAATTCCTGTGCCATGTCACGGCATACGGCATCTGCGGCGGCCGACGCGTCGGTGTGCCGTTGGGCACCTATCGAGCGCCCACTCTCGCCCTGGCGCTGTGGTGGATGCGGGACCGGGCGTGCTGGATCGCGGAGCGGCTCGACCCGCACCCCGACGACCCGCTCTTCCCGCCGAACTCCCTCGCCCCCGTCGCCGACACCGTGCCCGATGTGCCGGGCGTGCTGCGGGACTGGTGCGGTGACGACGGCCGGCAGCAGGAGGCGGCCGAGGAGCTGGCCGCCGGACGGCTGGTGCGTGTCTCCGTCAGTGACGACACCACGGAGTACGAACTGCTCGCGGAATCCGTGGACGCGCTGCGCATGCAGCGCTTCGTCCCCGCGCTCTCCACCCCGGCCGCCTGACAGCCGGCCCGGTCCCGCGGCCTTCGGGTGCTAGGCGGCCTCGCGCCGTCGGCGCACTCTCCAGGCGAGCAGTCCGCCGGCGAATCCGGTGACCAGCCCCCACAACGCGGCCAGGCCCAGTGCGGTCCACAGCTGCGGCGTGAGGAGCAGCACGCCGGACAGTCCGCCTCCCAGATCACCGATACCCAGCAGGGTCAGACCGTAGTGGGCCGACACCCGGCAGACCAGACAGATCATCAGCACGGTGAGTACCAGCGCGGCGGCCATGTGCAGGGAGTTCTGCCACGGCCGGACCCGAGCCGGCGACCGCGCCGCCATCACGAAGGCGGCGGTGAGGATCAGCAGCGCGGCGACGGCCACCAGCCACCACACCCGGCCGTCGTGCTCGGAGAGTGTGCCGAGGTCGAGCGTCGAGACGTCCGGTGTGCGAAGGACCTGGTCGAGCAGATGTGGCACGGGAAGCCCGAACGGTCCGTCCACCCGGCCGTTCCAGGTGGCGCCCAGTCCGAGGGTGAGGGCCGGCCACACCACATTGGGCAAACCCAGCAGGATCAGGGCGAACGTCCGGGCGGGATGCCCGCGCGTCGCCGCCACGACCAGCCCGATCACCAGGCCCACTGCGACACAGGTGAGGAGCAGGCCCACCATGGCGTAGGCGGCGGGACGCACCCGGTCCTGAAGGCGCAGCAGCCGGGCCGGGAGCGGCGCGCTGCGGGAGACCAGCAGAGCGAGGACGAGCACCCCCGCCAGCCACAGCAGCCCGAAGAGCACGGTCAGCGGCAGGTCGGCCCGGTAACCGATCTGCGGCTCGACGCCGAGCAGGTCTTCGATGTCGCCGATGGACCCGTTGCCGGGCGGGGCGGTGAAGGTCTGGCGGGCCACCCGTGCGAGTCCGAGCAGGGCCAGCAGCCACAGCACGGCGATCCGGGCCGCCCACCCCGCCAGCTCGGACGCCGGGGCGACGGCCCGGTGGCGCAGCGGCCGCAGAAACCCGGCGGCGATCACGAGCGCTCCGCCGAGCGTCACCGACAACGGCATCACCGTCAGCTCCGCCTGGGTGTCGGCGAGGGCGCCGGCGTCGCCCGCCAGCCTCACGGTGCCGCCGACCGCGGCGACCAACGTGGCCGCGACCACCCGGGGGAAGCCGTTGTCGGGAACGCCGGTGAGGCCCGCCGCCCACAGTCCGAGCGCGGCCGGCACGATCATCGCGATGAGCCCGGCGAGCACGGTCGCGAGAGCCCGGCCCCAGCCGTGCGGCACGGCCGGTGGGCTCGCGGTGGGGATGTCGGCCTGCCGGGACGGAGTCGAGGCGCTCACGCTGCCACGGTAAGCAGCCCTTCCACGCAGCGCCTGCCGAGCGGTCCGGTCGCGTCCGCCGGGTGGCGGGCCCGCCACCCGGGGCGTTCGACCCCGATCAGCCCTCCGGTCCGGCCGTCAGGTCGCCCCGCACGACGAGCGCGTAGTCCCCGAGCCCGAGCAGCCGATCGCCCGCAACCTCGCCCAGTGTGGTGACGACCTTCTCGATACGGCCGCTGGACGCGTCGAACACGATGTCCTGGACCGTCCCGCGGTCGTCGCCGTCCTCGGACAGCACCCTGACCCCGAGCGCCTCGTTGCCCGGGCCGGGCGGCCCGGCCTGCGGCAGGACGTCCGACTCCACGAGCACGGCGTCGGTCCCGATCGCGTGCAGGGCGTTCCAGCCGACCGCCCCCTGTGCGCGGCCGCGCCGCCCCGTCACCCGGATGTGGGTGATCCGTCCGCCCGCCGCGTCGACGGTGAGGGAGGCGAGCGTCCCGATCTCCTGTGCCTCACCCAGGGTCACCACCGGCAGACCCCGGACCCGGGAGTACGTCGTCATGGCAGCGGCCCCCTCTCCACACCGCCCGCCGCGGGTTTGCCGAGTGCCTGGAACGCCGCGACGCGGGCGGCGAATCCGGCGAGGTCGTCGGCGACGAACCGAACGGCGTCCGCGGGGACCACCAATGCCCGCCCGGACACTGCGAGCGTCTCGCCACGGGGCACGAACACCTGGCGGCGGCGTCTGCGCGACCCTGTGACGAGCGACTCACGGGCGTCGAGCCGGAAACCCACGACTCGTCCGCTGGTGCCCGCCTCGACCACGACGTCGAGCACGACACCGATCTCCGTGCCCTCGTCCGTCAGCACCCTGGCACCGACCAGCCGGCCGTGCGCCGCCTCCCTGCGCGCCACCACCGCCGACCGCTCGGCGAGCACCTCCGCACCGCGGATCATCACGGCGTGCCGGCCCAGTGCGTGCACGGATGCCCACGGCAGGCTCCTGCGCAGCGGACCTGCCAGCAGGCCACGGCCGCTGAGGGTGAATCCGGTCACCTGACCGGCCGGGCCGTCGAAGACCGTGTCCTTCACCTGCGCGACCACGTCCCCGCCCAAGGTCACCACGGGGCGCCCGGACAACTCGCGCGCGCCCGTCAACTCGTTCACCGCGCTTGCCGCCTTCCGGAGTCCTGTCCCCGTTGGACGGCGATCACCGTGCCCGCCCGCCGGCGCGCCTGCACCCACAGGAGCAGCCCGAACAGCAGCACCACCACCGCAGCCACGAGGACCGGCCACAGCCACCAGCTCACGGTCCACCTCCGGTACCCCGGCCCTGACGGCGTACGGCAGGGCGTCGTACCCTGCGAATGCCCCGGACCGACGCGAAGATGCCCCCGGCGGACGGGGCCGTCGAACTCGCGACGGCGGGGCCGGCAACCACGGTGACTGGGGAACGCGTCACTGGGTACGAGCACTGGTGCGGTGCCCTCGGGGGCGCCGTGACGACGAGGACCGGCATTCGAGAGAGACCGTATGAGGGAGCACCTGGACGAAGTGGTGATACCGACACACTTCGACACGCCCGTCGAGCCGCTGCGGAGAGCGTCGCACTACACCGGCGAACCGGGGTCCGTCACCGAGGCGAGGGCCTTCGGTGAACTGTTCCTCGAGCAGCTCCGGTCCGAGTGGTGCGCCTCCATCGACGGGCGCACCACCGGCGATGTGCTCCTGGTGGTGAGCGAACTCGTCACCAACGCGCAGCGGCACAGCCACGGCCCGTACATCCTCGAGCTCGAGGGCACCGACACCGATGTGACCGTGGCCGTCTACGACAGCAGTGCCGCCCTGCCCCGGCGTTATCCGAAGGACCCCGGGCGTATCGGCATGCACGGGCTGGAGATCGTCCACGCCCTGGCCACCCGGGTGACGTGTGAGCGGGTCCCGGTCGGCAAGCGGGTCACGGCCGTGGTGCGTGCGGTCTCGCCCTCGTGCGGTCTCGCCCTGTGGCCCGTCAGATGGCGTCGACCCGCCTGACGTCGTCCAGCATCCCGCGGCGCAGCTGCTGGACGATGCGCTTGATCAGGCGCGAGACATGCATCTGCGAACAGCCGAGGCGGGCGCCGATGTCGGCCTGTGTGGCCTCCTCCACGAAGCGCATGTGGATGATCGTCCGGTCACGCTCGCTGAGCTTCGCCACCAGCGGGGCGAGGGTGTGGAAGTCCTCCACGAGGGCCATGCCGTCGTCCTCCTCGCCGATGAAGTCGGCGAGCACGGCCTCTCCGTCCTGGTCGTCCCCGGTCAGCGTCGCGTCCAGCGAGGACGAGTTGTAGCCGTTGGCCGCGATCTGCGCCTCGATCACCTCGTCCTCGGGCAGATTCATCAGCGCTGCCAGTTCCGCGACGGTCGGCTCACGATCCAGGCGGGTCGCGAGCTCCTCGCGCGCCTTCGCCAGCTCCACCCGCAACTCCTGCAACCGGCGCGGCACATGGACGGCCCAGGTGGTGTCGCGGAAGAACCGCTTGATCTCGCCGACGATGTACGGCACCGCGAAGGAGGTGAACTCCACCTCGCGGGAGATCTCGAACCGGTCGATGGCCTTGATGAGGCCGATCATGCCGACCTGGACGATGTCCTCCATGTCGTCGCCGCGGTTGCGGAACCGTCCGGCCGCGAAGCGCACCAGCGACATGTTCATCTCGATCAGCGTGTTGCGCGCGTACTGGTGCTCGTGGGTGCCCTCCTCCAACGCGGTCAGCCGCTGGAAGAACTGACGGGACAGCTCTCGTGCATCACGAGGAGCGATCGTCCTCGGGTCCGTGACGGTCGGCAGGCTCTCCTCACCAACCCTGGTCCGGACCGTCCTGTCGGTGACCGTCGACCAGCTCATGGCGGTGTCCATTACCTCTCCCACGAAACTCACTGTTGGGCCTCTCGGCGTTGTCCAGGCGTCGTGTGTGCGCGTGTACCCCCGACTCCGGGAACCATGTGGGCACATGTGTGGCAACCTCGTGAGGCCGGTCACTCCGGCAGGGCGAGGGCCACCGCGGCACGGGCGGCGCGGTCCTGAAAACGGGTGGCGCGCCGGCGGACCGCGGCCGATGCTCGTGCCATGACGGATCTCACCGGAACGGAAGACGGCTCGTCCCTTTCGGCGGAAAAGAAGTTCGGGTGGTCGGACATGTTCGTCCGGCCCGACGACGATCCTCGTGGCGACAGTGGCTTCGTGGGGGAACGGGCCACGCTCGTGGGCTATCTGCGCGATCAGCGGCTGACGCTGGAGATGAAGTGCGCGGGGCTGGACGCCGAGGCGATGGCCCGCCGTTCGGTGCCGCCCTCCGATCTCTCGCTGCTCGGCCTCGTCCGTCATATGTCCGGCGTGGAGCACCGCTGGTTCCGGCAGGTGCTGGCAGGTCAGGACGTGCCGCGGCCCTACCGCACCGAGGAGGACCGGGACGCGGACTTCAACGGCGCGGTGGCCGAACCCGAGGTCGTCGCCGAGGCCTGGCGGACCTGGCGCGCCGAAGTCGCCTTCGCGGAACGCTTCGTCGCCGAGGCGCCGGGCCTCGACGTCACCGGAACGGTCGGCGACGAGCCGATCGCCCTGCGAGCGGTCCTCGTCCACATGATCGAGGAATACGCCCGTCACAATGGCCACGCCGACTTTCTGCGGGAGCGGATCGACGGGCGAGTCGGTCAGTAGGGGCGCCCCGCGCCGCGGCTCGGACCCGGCGGTGGCGGTCACCGCGGCGCGGGATTCACCCAGGGCGGAATGCCGCACCCTTCCGGTGCCGCCCCGGATGCCTAGGCTGAAGGCGTGAACAATCGAGCGCCGAACGAAGCCCGCGTCATCCCCCTGCGTCCGCAGACCGCTCCGCCCCGTGCCGACGGCCCGGCCCGGCCCGCGCAGCCGCAGGAGCGGGCGCCGCGTACCCCGGCTCCGCGGGAGCCGTTGTGGCGCGACCTCGTCGGTGACGTGCTGCGGCGCGAGCGGCTCGCGCAGGAGCGCACGCTCAAGGACGTCGCGGAGTCGGCCAGAATCTCCATGCCGTACCTCTCCGAGCTCGAGCGGGGCCGCAAGGAGGCCTCTTCCGAGGTCCTCGCGGCCGCCGCCCAGGCGCTCGGCCTCGGCCTTTCCGATCTGCTCTCGCTCGCCCAGGGCGAGTTGGCGCGGCACACCCTGTCGCGTACCGGCCGGAGCCGTACGTCTCCGACGGCGAAGTACGACGGGCTGTGCCTCGCCGCCTGACCGGCTCGGGGACGTACGGGGCCCCGGTCCCCGTCAGACGAACGCGAGCCGGCGACTCAGCACCTCGTCGGCGAGTCCGTACGCGACGGCCTCCTGCGCGGTGAACACCTTTTCCCGGTCCATGTCGGCACGCAGGGTCGTCGCATCGTGATGGGTGTGATGGGAGAGCACCTCCTCCACCTGGGCGCGGATACGGACCATCTCCTTGGCCTGGAGGCTGAGGTCCGAGACCGTGCCCTGCTGCCCGCCGCTGGCCGGCTGTCCCAGCAGCACCCGGGCGTGCTGAAGCACGAACCGCCGCCCGGGATCGCCGCCGGCCAGCAGGACCGCGGCCGTGGAGGCGGCCTGCCCCACACAGAACGTGGAGATCGGGGCCTGCACGAACGTCATCGTGTCGTAGATCGCCATCAGTGAAGTGAACGATCCGCCCGGCGAGTTGATGTAGATCGAGATCTCGTGCTCCGGGTTCGACGACTCCAGATGCAGGAGTTGCGCGATGACGACGTTGGCGACACCGTCGTCGATCTCGGTGCCGAGGAAGATGATCCGCTCGTTGAGCAACCGGCTGAAGACGTCGTAGGAACGCTCGCCCTGTGCGGTCCGCTCGACGACGTAGGGAACCGTGTACGACCCCATGTCACAACCCCATCCGTCGGCGTGCCGTGGCCGGGCGGACGTCGGCGAGCGACTCCACCACCCGGTCCACCATTCCGTAGTCCCTGGCCTGCTCGGCGGTGAACCAGCGGTCCCGGTCGCCGTCCCGCGCGATGGTCTCCTCGCTCTGCCCGGTGTGCTCGGCGGTGATCCGCTCGATGGCCTTCTTGGTGTACTGCAGGTTCTCCGCCTGGATCTCGATGTCGGCCGTGGTGCCCCCGATGCCGGCCGACGGCTGGTGCATCATGATCCGGGCGTTCGGCAGCGCGAACCGCTTGCCCCGGGCGCCGACCGTGAGCAGGAACTGCCCCATGCTGGCGGCGAACCCCATCACCAGGGTCGACACGTCGTTGGGGACGAGCCGCATGGTGTCGTAGATGGCGAGCCCCGCCGTGACGGACCCGCCGGGGCTGTTGATGCAGAGGCTGATGTCGGCGCGGGGGTCCTCGGCCGACAGCAGCAGAAGCTGGGCGCACACCCGGTTGGCCGAGACCTCGTCGACCTGTGTGCCCAGGATGACGATCCGCTGGGCGAGCAGTTGCGCGGCGAGATGGTCGTCGAAGCGGCTGGGTGGGGTGTCGCCCTCCTGCGCACGGGGCGAGAGGGTGGTCGGTGGAGTCATCGCGTCTCCTTGTCGTGGCGCGGAAGCCGTCGACTCCACTGTCGATCGCGGGCGGTGCCCGCAGGAGGATTCTCTGCCTACCGCAGATTCGCCCTGGGCAGAGGGCCGGCTCAGCCCTTCTCGCGCAACTCGCCGAAGAACGCCCGGACGTCGTCGATCAGCAGATCGGGCTCCTCCATGGCTGCGAAATGCCCGCCGGGGGAACTCCGTCCAGCGCACGATGTTCTCGGTGCGCTCCGCGGTTCTCGGTGCGCTCCGCGCGGTGGCGCGCTCCGACGTTGTCGAGGAACTCGACGATCGAGCCCGGCCGGCCATGGGTGACGATCAGCGGGGTGGCGTCACGTTCGGGCGAGCGGATGTGGGCGAAGTGGACGCTCGCCCCGTCGATCTCCGTCGTGAACTGCGGGGGTTCGGCATGGTTCGCGCGCCATCCGGATCGATTCGCGTCCTGCCGATGAGTTCCGGTGCCGGGACCGGTCGATACGGATGACCGCATCATGCTCCAGGAGGAACTCATGGCCACCGATGGATTCACCACCTGCCTCTGGTTCGACGGCCAGGCCGAAGAGGCGGCGCACCACTACGTCTCGATCTTCAAGAACTCGAGCATCGGACGGATCGGCCGCTACACCGAGGCCGGACCGGGTCCGGCGGGCTCGGTGATCGCCGCCGAATTCGTGGCCAACGGCCACAGGTTCGTCGCGCTCAACGGCGGCCCTCAGTTCACGTTCAACGAGGCGATCTCCTTCCAGATCTACTGCGAGAACCAGGAGGAGGTCGACTACTACTGGGCCAAACTCACCGAGGGCGGTGGCCGGCCCGGGCCGTGCGGCTGGCTCAAGGACAAGTACGGCGTGTCATGGCAGGTCATCCCGGACGGGCTCATCGAGATGACCGGCGACCCGGATCCGGAGAAGGCCGCCCGCACCACCCGGGCGATGCTCTCCATGGGCAAGCTCGACATCGCCGCGCTCAAGAAGGCGTACGAGGGCGAGTAGTCACCGGCTGTCCGCGGCAGGCCCGCCGGAGGGCCGGCCGCCGGCTGCGCGGATCCTGCCCGGGGTCCGGCTCCGGCTCCGGCGGTGGGCCCTCCGCCCGCGGAGCGGCAGACCGTCCCGACCCCGGAATCCGTATCGGCGCCCGATGGACCGGCGCACGCCGTGCCTTGCCCGGGTTCGCGGCCGAGACCTACAGTGCGGTTTCGGAAGGTTCGCTCATCGGTGCGAAACTTTCGAAATCCTGCGCCGGAGGGAAGTGCCGAACACCATGCGGACGTACGCCAACCCCGTGATAGGCGGGTTCCATCCCGACCCCAGCGTGTGCCGGGTCGGCGAGGACTACTACGCCGTGTGCTCCAGCTTCGAGTACTTTCCCGGCATTCCCCTGTTCCACAGCCGCGACCTCGTCCACTGGCGGCAGATCGGCAATGTCCTGGACCGGCCGGGGCAGTGGTACGCGCCGGACGGGACGCCCGCCTCGGGCGGCATCTACGCGCCCACGATCCGGCACCACGACGGCCGTTTCCATGTGATCACCACGGACGTCGGCGGCAGGGGCAACTTCCTGGTCAGCAGCGACCGTCCGGAAGGCCCGTGGTCGGACCCGGTTCCGGTCGCGCTGGAGGGCATCGACCCCGACCTCGCCTGGGACGACGACGGCTCGTGCTGGTGTGCGGTCTCCGGTGTCCGGGTGGCCCGGATCGATCCGGAGACCGGCGCGGTGCTGGAGGGTCCGCTCCCTGTCTGGTCCGGTACGGGAATGCAGCATCCCGAGGCGCCGCATCTGTACCGCGTCGGTGCGTGGTGGTACCTGATGGTGGCCGAGGGCGGCACCGCCCACGGGCACAGCGTGTCCATCGCCCGGGCCCGCTCTCCGCGTGGCCCCTACGAACCCGCCCCGGCCAATCCGATCCTCTCGCACCGCAGCACCGACCTGCCGATCCAGAGCACCGGCCACGCCGACCTCGTGTCCGCGCCGGACGGCACCTGGTGGATGCTGCTGCTGGCCACACGTCCCCGGGGGTACTTCCCGGAGTTCCACGTCCTGGGCCGCGAGACCTTTCTGACCCCCGTGGAGTGGGTGGACGGCTGGCCCCGGGTCGGACCGGTGCGGGAGCGGCACCCGGCTCCCGCGGCCTGGCATCCCGTCGAACCCCCGCCAGTACGGGAAGACTTCGACACCGCGGACCTGGCGCCGCACTGGATCTCGCCGCGTCGCAGACCGGACGGCTCCTGGTCGCTGAAGGAGCGGCCGGGGCGGCTGACCCTCACCGCCACCGGGGACAGCCTCGACCGCCCGGGGCACACGTTCGTCGGCCGGCGGCAGCAGCACCACGACTGCCGGGTGGCCGTCCGCGTGGACCCCGGCGCGGGCCGGGGCGGACTGTCCGTCCGTATGGACGAGGCCCATCACTACGACATCGAGGTCGGCGCCGGCACCGTGAGCGTGCTGGCCCGTATCGGGCCGGTGCGGCAGTGCCTGGCTCGACACCCGGTGCCGTCCGGCGAGGTGACGCTGACCGTGGACATCCGCACGGCCGATGTACTGCCGCCCACCGTGATCGCCGACGGCCCGCAGGGGCTGGGCGTCAGAGCGGGCGGACCCGACACCATCACCTTCTCGCTCGGCGGCGGTACCCCGGTCCGCCTGGCCGAACTCGACGGCCGCTATCTCTCCACCCAGGTGGCCACCGGCTTCACCGGCCGGGTGATCGGCATGTACGCGACCGAGGGCACCGTCGCCTTCGACTGGTTCGACTACGAGCCCGCGGAGGGCGTCGATCGCTGACCGGACGCTCAGAACCGGGCGTCGGCCGGCCGCTTCGCACGCCGATGCCGTCGCGCCTCGAGTTCCTCGGGCTCGACCAGGGTGAGCATGGGTTCGCCTTCCGCGCACAGCATCACCGCCAGGAACCGTACGGGCACATCGTCCCTGTTGTTGGCGGCCTGGTAGTGGATGACGTCGCCGCCCGGTTCCCAGAAGGCCTCGCCCGCGGTGATGACGCGTTCGGGCTCGCCCTCGAGTTCGAAGACGAGCTCACCCTCAAGCACGTAACCGAAGGCGGGTCCGGAGTGACGGTGCGGCGGTGTTCCGGCGTCGCCGGGCGGAACCTCGACGACGACCGTCATGGCGTGCGGGCGGTCGGGGACGAAGGGGGGCACCTGTGTCAGGAGTTCAGTGATCATGAGACTTCCGCTTTCTCGTCAGGGTTCTGCTCTTGTTCTCCGGGCTTTCGCCGCACTGGACGGGAACGGGGCGTGGGAGCCCCACCACCGCCGTGCGAACCCCGTCAGATCCGGGCGACGTGGCCGGCGTTCATGCGAGTGCCGTCCGGAATCCGGACCGCCAGCTCGGGTGGATCGGGCGCCAGCCCAGCGACGTGGCCCGGGCGTTGTCTGCGCCCCGCTCCCAGGGGGCGCCGCCTCCCTCCGCGCGCGGGGGTACGGGGGCTCCCAGGACGTCGGCGAGGACGGGAACCCACTCATGGGCCGGTGCGGGCTCGTCGTCGACGATGTTGAACGTTCCGCTGGGCCAGGTGAGCGCGGACACGGCCGCCATCGCGGCGTCCGCCACGTGGAGGAACGACGTCACGGCGTCGTCGGCCGGCACGGCGCCCCGGGCGAGCGCGGCGCTGATGAGGCCGTCCGGCGCGTACCAGGTACCCGGCCCGTAGAGGGTGCCGTACCGCAGCACCACATGCTCCTGCATTTCGGCCACGGCCGACTCCAGCGCCCGCACACCCCCCACCGGCACGGCGCGGGGACCGTCCGCCTCGGTGTCCAGGGGGGTCTCCTCGCCCGCAGGTCCGGTTCCGGGCCGGTAAGCCCATGAGATGGACTGGGCGACCATCCTGCGGACCCCGGCCTTCCCGGCGGCGTCGACGAGATGACGCGTCCCCTCCCGGCGGATCCGGGCGTTGGCCACCGAGTCGTGCATGGCCAGGGAGGTCAGCTGATGCACCACGACGTCCGGGGCGGCGCCGAGGACGGCCGCCGTCACGGATGCGGCGTCGAGGGCGTCCATCACGACACCCTCGACACCGGCCGCGCGCAGTGCGGGCACGTGGCCCTCACTGCGGGTCGTCACGACGACGTCATGGCCCTCCGTGACCAGGCGGGGAACCAGCTCTCGGCCGATGACCCCGGTCCCGCCGGCGACGAATACACGCACGTCAAACTCCTGCATCGATCAGGGGAGGTCGTCGGGCGTCCCGTGCGGGCCGCGCCGCGCGTATCCAGCGGGCGGGCACGCGCCGCGACGCCGGATCGCGGGGTCATGTACTCCCTGTCGCTTCCCTGACCCTGCCCAGTAGACGAAACAGCCGCCACGAATGTGATGTCCCGTCCCGCCCGCCGCCCGGAGCGCGAGGCGGGGTCCGGTCCTCCGGTACGGCCGGGGCGAGGGGCGTCACAGGGGCAAAATATGCATCTGAAATGAAAATTTTGCTAGGATCCGTGGCGCCCACACCACAGCGACATGGGACGTGTCGGCCCCTGGCGCACTCGGGAAGGGAGAGGCGTGTGAAGGCCGTTTCCACCGACCGCAGCCCTGCCACGCCGAGCGGGCCCGCGACCTTGCCGGGCTCCGCGGCCGCCGGTGCGGACCGGTCACGGCTCCGGGATCTGTCCGGCAGGACGGACGTGGAGGATCTCGTGCGCGGCTTCTATCGGGCGGCCTTCGCGGACCCGCTGATCGGCCCCGTCTTCACGGACGTGGCGCACATGGATCTGGAGGCGCACATGCCGGTGATGTGCGACTTCTGGGAATCGGTGCTCTTCAGGGCGGGCAAGTACCACGGGAACGCACTGCAGCCGCACCTGGCCCTGAACCGTTCGGTCGCCCTCGAGCAGCAGCACTTCGCGAGGTGGCTCGGTATCTGGCACGCGACCGTGGACTCGCTGTTCCTCGGGGAGAAGGCCGAGTTGGCGAAGACACAGGCAGTCCGCATCGGCGGCTCCCTGCTGCGGCGGCTGCACGACGGAGACGCCAGTGAGTATGTGACCGTCCGGCGGCGCGAGAACGGCTGAACGCGGCACACGCTCGCGGCGCGGTCCGGGTGCCTGGGCGCTGCGAATGATCGTCAAGAACTGTGGGCCGGTCGGTCCCGGCCTTGTTCGGGCGGGTCGATCGCGACGAGTTCGACCTCGAAGCCGTCGTCGTTCTCCAGATAGGCGGCGTAGTGCTGCCCACCGCCGGCGTACGGATGCCGCTCGGGGAACATCAGATGCCAGCCGTGCCCGGCGGAGTCGGCCACCAGTTTCTCGACCGCGGTGGCGTCCTCGACGTGGAAGGCCAGGTGGTTCAGCCCCGCCCGGCAGCGATCGTGCCGTTCGGCGGTGAGATCCGGCGACCGCTCGACGACCAGATAGGTCGGGCCGAGCAGCCAACTGCGGCCGCCGTCCCAGTTCTGGTGGACGGAGTACCCCAGCGCCTGGAGCAGCCAGCCGAACGAAGCGAGCGCCCGGGGGAGGTCCGGCACCCACAGTTCGACGTGATGCAGTGTGCCGTGCGACGGCCGGCTCATGCGGTCGACTCCTCGGCGCGTGCGAGCAGTTCGGGGGCCGTTGGGGACGGTGGCAGCGGGGTCATTGCGGTGCCTTCCCGGCCCGCGCCGCAACGCGGGCCTTCTTGATGACCATCAATCGATCACTCCGGAAGGTACGCCCTTCGCATCCCGCCCCGAGGCCGATCCCACACGTCATGAGCACCACGACGCCGCCATGACACGGCACCGTCGCGGGCGGTCAGTGCTCGATGCTGCGCCGCATCTCTTCGTCGGTCGGCTCGACCACCTGCGCCGAAGGCCCGTGGAAGCCGCGCGACAGGCGCACCCTCGCCCGCTGGAGGCGAGAACGCGCGCGCGTGTCCTCCTGCGGCCCGGGCGCCAGGGGCAGGTACTGCTCATGGGACGTCAGGACATGTCGCTGTGCGGCATCGAGCGGCTTGTGCAGTTCCACGTACTCGCCGTGCGGCAGACGGCGGACGACACCCGTTTCCGAGCCGTGCAGCAGCTTTTCCCTGTCGCGGTACTGCAGACCGAGGCACACGCGCTTGGTGATCACGAACGAGGCCGCGGGGACGACGAAGAGCGCGATGCGGATGACCCAGGTGACGGCATTGATGGACAGATGGAAGTGCGTGGCGAAAATGTCGTTCCCGCCCCCGACGAGCAGACAGAAATAGAGGCTCATCCAGGCGACGCCGAGCCCGGTGCGCACGGGCCGGTTCCTCGGCCTGTCGAGCAGATGGTGCTCGCGTTTGTCCCCGGTGATCCACGCCTCGAGGAAGGGATACACACCGATGAGCAGCAGAACCACCGGAAACACGAGCAGAGGTATGAGCACACCGAGCGCGAGGGTATGCCCTGCCATATCGATCTCCCACCCCGGCATGATGCGGATGAGGCCTTCGGCGAATCCCATGTACCAGTCCGGCTGGGCTCCGGTCGAGACCTGATCGGGGCGGTACGGGCCATAGCTCCACACAGGATTGATGGAGGCGATGGAGGCCATGGCGGCCAGTGTCCCGGCGACCATGAAGAAGAACCCGCCCGCCTTCGCCGCATAGACGGGCAGCAGCGGCATGCCCACGACGTTGCGATTCGTCCTGCCGGGTGCCGCCCACTGGGTGTGCTTGTGATAGACGATCAGGATCAGATGCGCGACGATCAGCGCGGCGAAGAGGGCCGGAAACAGCAGGACATGGATCGAGTAGAAGCGCGGAACCAATTCCGTGCCGGGGAACTCACCGCCGAAAAGGAACATGGAGAGATAGGTGCCGACGATCGGTACCGACAGGATGGCACCCTCGAGGAACCGGAGCCCGGTGCCCGACAGCAGGTCGTCCGGCAGCGAGTATCCGACGAATCCCTCGAACATGCCGAGGACCAGCATGATCCAGCCGAACAGCCAGTTCACTTCCCGGGGCTTGCGGAAGGAGCCCGTGAAGAAGTGGCGCATCATGTGGACGAACATTCCGGCGACGAAAACGAGAGCCGCCCAGTGATGCATCTGGCGGATGAGGAGCCCGCCACGTACGTCGAAGGAGATGTCGAGCGTGGAGGCGAAGGCCTCCGACATGCGGATGCCGTTGAGCGGGATGTAGCCGCCCTGGTACACGACCTCGTTCATCGAGGGATGGAAGAAGAAGGTGAGGTAGACCCCCGTCAGCACCAGCACGACGAAGCTCCACAGACAGACCTCGCCCAACATGAACGACCAGTGGTCCGGGAAGATCTTCCGCATATTGGCCTTGGCGATGGAGTACAGGCCCAGCCGGGCGTCCGCCCAGTCGGCCAGTCGCTCTCCTCGGGGCGACTCGTGTGGGTCCTTGGTGTTGCTGATCGTCACCTTGAGCTCTTCTCTCAGGACCGCGTCAGCGGTTCACGGGCGGGAAGTGTCGCGAGTTACGACGGTGTGCAAGGTGCTGATGTGAGGTGACGGAGGACACAGCGCGGCTCCTCGTGCCGGGACCGGAGGGGCGTGTCGCGGCGGAACGCGCGCTGCGCGACGCACGGGCCCGTTGCCGGGCCCCGACCGGCCGGCCTCACGTTTTCCTGTGCCGCACCGTCGTAGGGACATGCTGAAGAGACACTGTTGCGAGGCGGAGCGCGAGCCCTTGACGAGGTCCATCCGCGACGAGGTCGTGCTGCGGGAGCAGCCGCATGACTGACACACCACGGTCCGACGCCGACGACCGGTCACTGACGGCCGTGTTCGGCGAGCGCCGGGCCCTGCTCAACCTTGCGTTCCGGATGCTCGGGTCGTCGTACGACGCCGAGGACGTGGTCCAGGAGACCTATACGCGCTGGTACGCCCTCTCCGAAGAGGACCGGCGCGGCATCAGGACACCGATGGCCTGGCTGGTGCGTGTGGCCGGCAGGATCTGTCTGGACCAGCTGTCCTCCGCGCGGGTCCGACGCGAGAGTTACCTGGGGGAGTGGCTGCCCGAGCCCCTGCCCGGGACGCCGTGGGACACCGGGCGCCCCGCCGATCCGGGGACGGATCCCGCGGAGCAGGTCAGTCTGGACGAGTCGGTCACCATGGGCGTCCTGGTGGTCCTGGACTCGGTGACCCCGGCAGAACGTGTCGCGTTCATCCTGCACGACGTCTTCGGAGTGCCGTTCACCGAGATCGCCGAGACCGTGGGCCGCTCACCGGCCGCATGCCGTCAACTCGCCTCGACGGCAAGGCGCCGCGTCAGAGCCGCGCAGCCGCGGAGCGTGCGTGGCTCACGGCATCGTGATGTCGTGTCGGCCTTCAAGCGCGCTTGTGAGACCGGCGACCTGGAGATGCTGGTCGGACTGCTCGCTGCGAACGCCACCGCCACGTCGGACGGCGGCGGAAAGGTGCGCACCGCGCTGCGGCCCGTGGTCGGCGCCGACAGGATCGCGCGGTTCTGCCAAGGAGTACTGCGCAAGGAACCAGGAGTCTCCTTCGAGGAAGTGCTGGTCAGCGGGCGACCGGGACTGGTCGGGCGGATCGGCGGGGCCACCGTCCTGGTCATCGCGATCGAACTCGACGATGAGGACCGCATCGATCGTCTGTGGGTGATGATGCACCCGGACAAGCTGCATGCCTGGCGCAGCCGGGACGTCGGGTAGCGCACGTCCCGCGGGGGAGTGAACCGCGGCGCGCACGGGAGGGGCCGGACGTCCGGCCCCTCCCATGAGTCCCGCGCGCGTGCCCTCGAGCACCGTCGGGCCCCTGACACGGACGACGCGTGCTACAGGACGTGACCCGCGGCCGTGGCACTGCCGTTGAGGGCGTCCACGTCGCTCCTGCGTACCCGGATGAGTACCACTGCCATCAGCAGTGCCACGGCGGCCATGGCCGCGGCGGTCAGGAGGGCCGACGCGATGCCGTGCGTCAGTACCGCGTGTCCCCAGGCACCGGGCAGCTGCCCCGTCCGGGCCAGCTGAGACCTCTCCGCGGGACCGGCCTGTGCCATGAAGGACGGCAGTTGGTGCTCCGCTTCGTCACGGCTCGCCGTCCCGAAGACGGTCACCATGATGGAGAGCCCCAGTGAACCGCCCACCTGCTGCGCCGCATTGAGCACACCGGACGCGGCTCCCGCCTCGTGGTGCGCCACACCCGAGACCGCGGTGAGAGTCAGCGTCACGAAATTGAGGCCGATGCCCGCACCGAAGATGAGCATGGGTCCCAGCACACCGCCCGAGTACGTGCTGTCGGGTTCGATGAACGTCAGCCAGTACAACCCTGCGATGGAGAGGGCGGATCCGACGATCACGAGCGGCCTGGGACCGAGGACGGGCAGGAACCGCTGAGTGAACCCGACCGCGACGACCAGCGCCCCGGTGAAGGTCAGTGAGGCCAGACCCGAGGTGATCGGGCTGTAGCCGAGCACGATCTGGAAGAACTGGACGATGAAGAAGAACATGCCGTACATCGCGCCGGCCAGGCACAGGATCATGACGTAGGAGCCCACGCGATTGCGGTCGCCGAACAGGCGCAGCGGGACGATGGGATCCGCGGCGCGGGATTCGATCAGTACGAAAGCGGCGAGGAGTACGGCCGCCGCCACGAAGGAGGCGACGGTGACGGTGTCGCTCCATCCGTCCTCGGAGGCCCGGATGAACCCGTAGACCAGCGACGCCATGCCCAGGGTGGAGGTCGTGGCGCCGGCGATGTCGAAGTGCCCGGGGCGACGCGTGGACTCGTTGATGTACAACGGTGCGAGCACTGCGATCACCAGGCCGATGGGGACGTTGACGAACAGCACCCAGCGCCAGTTCAGCCACTCGGTGAGCATGCCGCCCGCCAGGAGACCGACGGCCGCCCCGGCGCCCGAGACGCCGGCGAACACCCCCATCGCCCTGTTGCGCTCAGGTCCCTCGGGGAACGTCGTGGTGATGAGGGCGAGCGAGGTGGGAGACGCTATGGCGCCGCCGATCCCCTGCAGAGCCCGCGCGGAGAGGAGCTGCCAGGGCTCGTGCGCCAGACCGCCCAGCAGGGACGCGAGGGTGAACAGGAGGATGCCCGCCGTGAAAACACGTCGGCGCCCGAGGATGTCGCCCGCCCGTCCGCCGAGCAGCATCAGCCCGCCGAAGGTGAGGGTGTAGGCGCTCAGCACCCATGACAGGTCCGTCGTGGAGAAGCCGAGCGACCGCTGAATGTCCGGCAGCGCGATGTTCACGATCGTGCTGTCGAGCACGATCATCAGCTGGCACGTGGCGATGACGAACAGCGCGAGTCCCGGATGGTTGCTGCGCCGGGTTCCTCCGGCGACCGGGGCGTCCTTGTGCAGTGGGGCCGTCACCGCTCGGCTCCCTGCCGGTTGGTGCTGCCGGCCCCGACGCCCATGGGCTCGTGATGTTCTTCAAGACAGTCGGACATGTGTTCCTTCCGTTCTGGGTGAGGCCTGCCGCGCGTCTCCTCACGGCATGGAGAGGGCGACGAGAGGCGGCGCCGGGGATGTGCACGGCCGGGAGCCGCTCACCGGATCGACGACACAACATGGGCGGGCGTGAGGTGACGGCTGTCACAGCGGTGGCGGGTGCGCCGGATGCCGTGCCCGCGCTCCACGGGTCTCACCGCCTCGCCGGCGCGAGCGCTCATGGCCGGATGTGAGCGGTCCTACATCACACACCCCGGCGCCCGGACGTCATCTCCTCGAGGCCAGGAGGAGGAGTCCCATGGGCGGACCGGCACAGCGGCGCATCGTGGTCGGCGTCAGCGGTTCTCTGAACAGCGTGGTTGCCTTGCAGCGAGCCGGTGTCGAAGCCCGGCTCAGCGGGCGCCGGTTGCTGGCCGTACTGGTGTGGCGGCCGAAGGACACGGATCCGCCGCGCGGGTCCGCCGCGTCGGCGCCCAAGGGCACCAGAAGGGCAGCGATGCGGCTCCTGGCCGACACGCTGAACGACGTCTTCGGTGCCACCGACCACGACGTGCAGGTCGAGGGACTGGCCATGTCCGGGACGGCGGGCCGCACGCTCGTCCAGATCGCCCGGCGGGACGACGACCTGCTGGTCGTGGGGGGAGGGCATCGAAGGAGGCTGCGCCGATGGCGCTCCCCGGTCGCCCGGTACTGTCTCACCCACGCCTCGTGCCCGGTGCTCGTCGTGCCGCCGTCGCCCCTCCAGCTCGACCTGGAAGCGATGACCGGCCGGAAACTGCTTCTGAGGGGTAGGGGGGACGACCCCGTCGGGGAACTGCGCCGGGCCGGTCCGCGAGGGCCCGAGTACACCGACGGTGACCGCTGATCGTGCGGCGAACGGTGATCGGGGGCCTGTGGCGACAGGTCCTAGGGATCGATGCACCTCGGCGTCAGTTGCTGTTCGGCCCAGATGAGTTTGCCGTCCGGGGTGTGGCGGGTGCCCCACTTGCGGCTCAGCTGGGCGACGAGGAAGAGTCCGCGGCCGTTCACGTCCGTGGTGCGGGGATGGCGCAGCCGCGGGGATCCGCAACTGGTGTCGTACACCTCGCAGGTCAGGAAGCGGTGGCGGATCAGGCGCAGCCGGACCGGACCGCTGCCGTGGCGGATGGCGTTGGTGATCAGCTCACTGACGATCAATTCCGTGGAATCGGCCAAGTGCTCCAGTTGCCAACGGGCGAGCTGTCGGGTGGTCAGCGCCCGGGCGTGGCCGACAACGGCCGGGTCGGCCGCGAACTCCCATGAGACCGTCCGGCTCGGGCCCAGTGAACGGGTGCGGGCCAGAAGCAGGGTGGCGTCGTCGATGGGTGCCCGGGCGGGCAGTGCGTCCACCACGCTCGAGCAGAGGTCCTCCAGGTCGAGGCCGGGGTGGGCCAGGGCGGCGGCCAGGCGGTCCATGCCGGCGTCGATGTCCTGGTCGCGGGACTCGATCAGACCGTCGGTGTACAGGGCGAGCACGCTGTTCCCGGGCAGCTCCAGGGTCACCGACTCGAAGGGGGCCAGTCCGAGTCCGAGTGGGGGTCCGATGGGCAGTTCGGGGAAGGTGACCCGGCCGTGGGGGTCGATGATCGCGGGCGGCGGGTGGCCGGCCCGGGCCATCGTGCACTGCCCGGTGGCCGGGTCGTACACGGCGTACAGACAGGTGGCCCCGATGGTCGCGGCCGCCGGGTCGCCCGGCTCGACGTCGTTCTCGGCGAGGCGGACGACCTGTTCGTCGAGGTGGGCCAGGAGGTCCTCGGGCGGCAGGTCCATGTCGGCCAGGGTGCGTACGGCGGTGCGCAGTTGGCCCATGGTGGCGGCGGCGTTGATGCCGTGGCCGAGGACGTCGCCGACGACCAGTGCGGTGCGCGCGCCGGACAGGGGGATGACGTCGAACCAGTCGCCTCCGACACCGTGGTGGCTGTCGGCGGGCAGATAGCGCCAGGCGACGTCGGCGGCGGGCTCGCCGGTGGCCCGGTGGGGAAGCAGATGGCGCTGAAGGGCCAGGGCCGCGGAGCGTTCCCGCGCGTACTGGCGGGCGTTGTCCAGGGACAGGGCCGCCCGGCCGACGAGTTCCTCGGCCAGCAGCAGATCGTCCTCCTCGAACGGCCGGGGGTCCTGGGTCCGCATGAACGCCGCCATGCCGAGTACCGATCCGCGCGCGTGGATCGGCACGATCATCAGAGAGTGCATCCCGGTCTCGCTCATCCTTCGAGCGCGCAGAGGGTCCTGGTCCAGCCACGCCTCGGAGGACGAGTCCACCACCGGGTACAGATGCGATCCGCCGGACAGAACGGTGGTGTAGGGGGAGGTGGGCGGGACGAGCACCGGTTCCCCCAGGGCGAACAGGGACTCCGGCGCTCCCGGGTGGATCGAGGCGAGGCCTGCGCGGCGAAAGAGGGCGTGACGTCGATTCCCGGGGCCGGGGCGGGTCGGCGGATCCTCGCCCAGCAGGACCGGGTCCGCCAGGTCGACGGTGGCGTAGTCCGCGAGGAACGGCACGGCGAGGTCGGCCAGTTCCTGTCCGGTGCGCATGACGTCAAGGCTGGTTCCGATGCGCTTGCCGGCCTCGTCCAGGAGCGCCCGGTGCTCTTGCGCGCGCCGGGCGTCGGTGGTGCCGGGATCCACGGCGCACACGCCCAGCGTACGGCCCCGGGCGTCGTCGAGGCGGAAGAAGGGAGCCGTCGACGTGGAGTCCTGGCGCGCATCCGGCTGAAGGAGGGCCCGCTGATCCGGGTCGATCAGAAGGCCGCCGTTGTCGAGGAGTCGGTGCATCACTCCCTCGAGCGTCTCGGCCTGGGCGCCCTGGACGCCGTTCACCCAGATACAACGCAACCGGGTGTCCCGTATCTCGACGCCTATCGGCGGCCGCTGCGGAGCGCCGCCAGCGGACGGGGGCGACTCCGTGGCGACGGTGTCCTCCGCCGTCCAGGAGGGGAGCGGGGCCGGGTTCGACGCCGTCACGACCCACTGGGCCCGGCCGTCCCGGCCTGCCAGCGACTCGACGCACAGGCCCACCTCGATTTCGTGGCCGTCGCGGTGAAGGACCCGGGCCGTGCAGGACCAGCGGCCCCGGGGGCCGCTCCGCGCCGCGACCGTCGCGGCCCTCGCCCGGTCCTCCTCGGTCGCCAGCAGGCCGGCTGCGGACTGTCCGACCACCTCCGCGGGGGAGTGCCCGACGAGCCGCTGGGCGGCCTGCGACCATCCGACCACCGTTCCCTCCGCGTCGAGCACCGCGAGCGCCGCGCCGACCGCCTCGAGGGACTTCCGGGCCTCGGACGTTGCCGTTTCCGTGGAACTGCCCACCGTTCATTCCTTCTGTGTCCCCCCTCGATACGGTCTGCCCGAGTGCGTGGCCGCCAGGTCGTGTGCCGGCATCCGGGCGGGAAGCGAATCGAGCGAGGCGGCCAGGACGGGCCTGCACCCTTTCACCGCACCCGGCCCGCGGCACCGGCGTCGGCTCGTCGGACGGGCGAGGGACCGGCGCCACCATGCCGCCGTGCCCGTACGGATCAGGGCCGTGAAGGCTTCCGGGGCGGAGTCCCGCGGTCCGGACGCGGCACCTGCTCGGGACGGCACCCCGGGCTCCCCTGTGCTTCGTTCGTCTTCATGTCCGCCAGGCTACGCAGTCGGCGACATCGAGATGTGGTCCAATTTCATGACATATTTCCGGGACAATTCGGTGATCGGGGTCTGTTCCCGATGTCCCGCCCCGGCGTGCTCGGCCCTCGGGGCCGGCCTCAGGCCCAGGAAGTCAGCTTGTCCGGGTTCCGAATGATCCACACATCCGTGATCCGGGACCCGACGACCTGCAGGGAGACGACGGCGGTCACCACTCCGTCCACCCGGCACACCAGCGCCGGACGATGTCCCGCGATCTCGACCGTCATGAGTGCCACGGTGAGAGTGGGCTCCCTGCGGCACACACCGATGAGGTAGCGGGCGGCCTTGTCCGATCCGTGGATGGGCCGGGGAGCGGCACGGACGTGTCCTCCGCCGTCCGCCCGGGCGGTGACCTGCGGGTCCAGCAATCGGATCAGACTGTCCAGTTCGCCTGTCCGGCAGGCCCTCTTGAACTCGCGGACCAGTTGCCTGTACTCCTGCAGATCCGCCTCGTTGCGGCGCGCTGAGGTGATGCTCCTGCGGGCCGCCGCGGCCAGCGCCCGACAGCTCTCCGTGCTGCGGCCGACGATGGTGCCGATCTCGGCATAGGGGACCTTGAACACGTCGTGCAGGACGAAGCTCACTCGCTGCGCCGGGGTGAGGGCCTCCAGCAGTACGAGCATCCCCATGGTGACGGACTCGTCGAGGGCGACCCGGTCGGCGGGATCCCCTGTGTGGTCCGAGGTGGGTACGCTGCTCCACGCCGCGCTGTCCGGCAGCGGTTCCGGCAGCCATTGACCCGTGTACTTCTCCCTGCGCACCTGCGCGGACCTCAGGTGGTCGAGGCAGATCCGGCCGGCCACCCGCACCAGCCAGGCCGAAGGGGACCTGATGTCCGCACGGGCCGCGGCGGACATCGTGTACCACCGGGCGTATGCCTCTTGCACGACGTCCTCGGCATCGTGCGTCGAGCCGAGCATCCTGAAGGCCAGCGCCATCAGCATGGGCTGGTCGTGCAGTGTCGGGTTGGAGCCGGGGCTCAGCTGCCCCGCGTCCTTACCCCGCATGAGCCTGAATCCTATGGACGACGAGACGTCCGCGCGAACGCGCCGGGTCTCTGTGGATGTCTTGCTTCCATCGTGCCCGCCCGACGATGGAATGGGCGTACGGCGATGGAGCGGGCGTGCGACCTGACCGGGTCAGGCCGCCGTTTCCTGTGCCGACCGGGCACGCTCGCGGGCGTCGTGACCGTGCATCGCGCGCCGTTCGCCCTCCGTGGTACCGCCCCATACCCCCTGCACATGGCGGTTCAGGGCCCAGTCCAGGCATATGGCCTTGACGGAGCACCGCAGGCACACGGCCTTCGCCGCGGCGGTCTGCGCCGCTCCGGGGCCACTGCCGCTGATGGGGAAGAACAACTCCGGATCCTCGGTGCGGCACGCCGCGGCTTCGCGCCAATTCATGGAAACCTCCTCACGCGGACAGTCCGGTTGTTCCGGGGGCCCGGACTCGGGACGGGGCGCCGCGCCGGCGCTGTCCGGCCGGGAATCCGCTGGTCGAGTCGTCTGCACGGTCGTGGGTACGGCTGCCGAAGTGGTGCACGTGGCGCAGCCCGCCGGCCGCGGTCCTGAGCTGACGCTGAGTGTCATGTCTGGGATGGTAGGAACGCCCGCACCATAACGTCCAAGACGCAGATGCGCGGACGATGATAGGCAGAGGCTATGGTCACTGTGCGACGGTTCCATGACCCCGGCCCGCAGCGTCTGCGCTGCCGGTGGTCGGGCCTTCACTCTCACCTGTATATGACGGAACAGCGCGCGCGTATGTGACGTGCTGGACCGCGACGGCGGGTGCGGTGCCGCTTGCGGCCCACCCGTCATGACCTGTTCCATCCGCGCAGCTTGTCCGGGTTGAGGACGAGCCAGACGTTGATGATCAGGTGAGCGCGAAGGTCCAGGGTGACAGCCGCCGCCACCCGGCCGCCGCACCTCACCACCAGCCCGGCCCGGCCGTTCACGCTTGCTTCGGCAAGGGCGAGGCCGGGGCTCGGAGTCAGCAACGTGGCAAGGCTTCGGGCCACGTGCGGGGCCCCGCCGACGGGATGTTCCGGTGTCCGGATCCTGCCGCCCCCGTCGAAGACCGCCGAGACGTCGGGGGCGAGGAGAGCCGCCAGACGGCCCCGGTCACCCGTCTCGCACGCCGTCCGGAACTCACGGACGACCGCCCGGTGCTGTTCCGCCGTCACACGCCCGGCCGCAAAAGCGCGCAAGGACTGCCGGGCCAGTTCCCCGACGGCTTCGTACCGCGGCCCGTGATCGTGGACCCGGCGCACACCCGGTGCGGCGTCGCCGGACGGTTCGCCACCCGGCGACGCCCCCTTCCTGCCGGGGCCGAGCGCGCCGAGGGACTCGGCGGCGGCCCCGGGTGCCGGGGCGTCCCGCGCCGCGGCGCTGTCGTGGCCCCGCCCCGCGAGCCCCGGCGGGTCGTACGCCCCGGGCTCGCCCAGCCCGTCCGGGCGCGACCGGCAATGAGTCACCAGCGTGTCGGCCAGCCATGCTCTCGGGTTCGGTATCTCGCCGTCGTCCATGGCATACCAGCGTCTGTATGTCTCCTCGACCGCGTCGTCCGCCCTCGACGCGGAACGGAGGAGACCGTATGCGAGGCCGAGCAGATACCGTCGCTCTTCGAGCAGTTCGGACAGGGGGGCGATGCCTTGGCGGCCGTTCATCCGGGTCCTCTTCTCCTGGCTCCCGGCGACGTCCATGAACGGCCGGCTGATATGTCCTCGGGCGGGCGACAGCGGCGCAATCCCGGGCGGGTGCGGCCGCGGTTCACGGCATCACTCTGCACAGGGTGTCCAGTGCACAGGCCCATGCGCTGTCGGGGGGAGCCGCGTAGTTGACCACGAGCGCGTCTCTTCCGGGCAACTCCGGTGCCGATCCCGCCGGTTCGTAGCGGAACGTCGCGATCCCGGTCACCGCGAGGCCCTCCCGGGAAGCCGCCCGGACGACCGAGGACTCGGTTCCGCGGGGTAGTTCGAGGACCGCCAGGAGTCCGGCGGCCAGACCGGTCACGCGGACGGCGGGCGCCCTCCGGGCCAGGGCCGACACCAGTTCGTCGCGGCGCCGCCGGTAGCGCAGTCGCATCGAGCGCACATGACGGTCGTACGAGCCCGAGGTGATGAACTCCGCGAGCGTCAACTGCCCCAGGGCGCTGCACATGTAGTCGCCGTGGCCCTTGGCCGCCACGACCTCCGGGACCAGTTCCTCCGGCAGCACCATCCAGCCGAGCCGCACACCGGGGGCCAGGGACTTGCTCACCGAGCCGAAGTACACCACCCGCTCCGGGGCGAGCCCTTGCAGCGCGCCCACCGGCGGACGGTCGTATCTGAACTCCCCGTCGTAGTCGTCCTCCATGATCAGCCCGCCGGTGGAGCACGCCCAGTCCACAGCCGCCGTGCGCCGGTCGGGGTGCAGTGTGCCGCCGGTCGGGTGCTGGTGCGCTGGTGTCAGCAGCACCGCGCCGACTCCGCGCAGCCGCGCCAAGTCGCCGACGCGGGCGCCGTGTTCGTCGACGTGGAGGGGAGCGGTTCGAAGGCCGGCGCCGGTCAGCAGCTCGCGATGGAGGTCGAGACCGTACGACTCGACGGCCACCGCCCGTACCAGCCGCGTCCTGAGCGCCTGTGCCATCAGCGCGAGACCGTGATGGAAGCCGGAACAGACGACGATCCGCTCCGGCACGGCGTACACCCCACGGGCCCGTGCCAGATAGTCCGCGAGGGCGGTGCGGAGCCGCATCTGCCCCAGGGCGTCGCCATAGCCGAAGGCATCGTTCGGTGCCGCGGTCAGCGCATGGCGCGCGGCGGTGAGCCACGCCCTGCGGGGGAATCCGGCAAGGTCCGGTGACCCCGGCTGCAATCCGAAGGCAGGACGCTGCCGTGCGGGTTTCGGCCGGGCGGCCGGGTGGGCGGTGGCCGGGTTCGGTTCGGCGCGGCGGGCCACCCGGGTGCCGGAGCCCTGCCGCGCGGTGAGCCACCCCTCGGCGACGAGCTCGGCGTAGGAGTCGGCCACGGTGTTGCGGGAGACGCCGAGATCGGCGGCGAGCGAACGTGAGGGTGGCAGCAGGGTGCCGGGCGCCAGCCGCCCCATGCGCACGGCCTCCCGAAGAGCGTGTGTGAGCCCGGCGCGCAGCCCTGGTCCACGCACGTCCAGATGCAGGTCGGTGATCATCGGACCGGACTTCTGCGGGAGGTTCTCATGGCATGTGTGGCACCTGTGGCATGCGTGGCACACAGACCCGAGGCCGCCGCCCGCGGGGACACCGCGCCGGAGTCCTCGGCGGGGTGGGCCACCGGCGGAGTCGGTCGAAGAGTGATGGTCATACCCATATGACGCGGCAGAGGACTGATCCGTGATGGACCGGCTCCTCGACGACCGGGGCCGCCGCTGCGTGCCGGCGCGGGCCGACCCCGCGCGAGCCGGTGGCCGTCGGCGCCCGGGGCGATCCGTTCCGGCGGGAAGGGCCCCGTGGTCCCGGCTCCGGCTGCGTTCGGTGGCCGTGCGTTCCGGTGCCGCTTGCGCCGGTGGCCGTGCGTTCCGGCGCTGCGGGACCGGTCCGTCCCGCTGGGCCGCGCGGGCCAGTCCCGTCACCGGTTGGGCGCGCCCCGGATGCCGGCGCGGCGCCGTCCCGGTAGCCGTGGAGCATGCGCATCCTCGGCGAGCTGGACCAGCGTCTGTTCACCCGGGTCGCCACCGCCCGGGTGCCGGGTGCCGATCCGGCGCTCACCCGGCTGAGCCGTGGCGCCGACCACGGCCGGCTGTGGCTGGGCACGGCGGCCGCACTCGCCGCGCTCGGGGGTCACAGGGCCCGCCGGGCCGCGCTGCGCGGGATCGGTTCGCTCGCGATCGCCTCGCTCACCGTCAACACCGTCGTCAAGTGGAGCGCCCGGCGCCCGCGCCCGCTCCTCGACCTCGTGCCGTCGGTCCGCCATCTCACCCGGCAGCCCCGGAGCACGTCCTTCCCCTCCGGTCACTCCGCCTCGGCCGCGGCGTTCGTCACGGGGGTCGCACTCGAATCGACCCGCTACGGGGCAGTGGTCGCACCCGTCGCGGCGGCCGTGGCGTTCTCCCGGGTCTACGTGGGCGTGCACTATCCCGGAGACGTCCTGGCCGGGGCGGCGATCGGGGTCGGCGCCGCGGTGCTCACCTGCCGCTGGTGGCCGCCGCGCCCGGCGAGCGCGGAGCCGGAACGGCGGCCGGCCGAAGCGCCCGCCCTGCCCGACGGCGACGGGCTTGTCGTCTTCGTCAACGCCCGCGCCGGATCAGGGGCCGGGCCCGCCGCGCTGCCGCCCGCCGTCCTGATCGAGGAACTCCTGCCCCGCGCCGAGATCGTCGAGTGCGGCCCGGACGACGACTTCGCCGCACTGCTCGACCGTGCGGTGCGACGGGCAGTCGAGCGGGGTGGCGCGCTCGGGGTGTACGGCGGAGACGGCACGGTCAACTCGGCGGCCCGGGAAGCCGCCAGGAACGGGCTGCCCCTCGCGGTGTTCCCCGGCGGCACCCTCAACCACTTCGCCCTCGACGTCGGTGTGCCGCACCCCGAGGACACCGCGTCCGCGGTCGTGCGGGGCGACGCCGTCAGCGTGGACGTCGCGGTGGCCGCACCCGTGGCGGGCCGGGGCCCCGATGCGGAGCCCGTCGAGTTCCTGAACACCTTCAGCATCGGGCTCTACCCCGACCTGGTCCGCCTCCGTGAGCGGCTCGAGCGGCGCTGGGGCAAGTGGCCCGCGGCCGGCCTGGCGCTTGTGCGGGTGCTGCGTGACGCGACCCCCGTCGAGCTGTCCCTGAACGGCCGTTCCCGCCGGTTGTGGCTGCTGTTCGCCGGCAACTGCCGCTACGCCCCGGACGGCTTCGCCCCCGCTTTCAGGCCCCGCCTCGACGACGGACTGCTCGATCTGCGCGTCATCGACGGCGATCACCGGCTCGCTCGCACCAGGGTGGTGGTCTCGGCCCTCGCCGGAGCGCTCGGCCGCTCCCGGGTCTACCGGGCCGAGCGCGTGTCCTGGGTGCAGCTGGACGGCCTCGAGGGCGCGGACACGTTCGCGTACGACGGCGAGATCCACCCGGCCACCGGCGCGCTGCGGCTGGAGAAGCGGCCCGGCAAGCTCGTCGTGTACCGGCCCGCCGTTCGGGGGGACGAGATCGCCCAGCAGGCACGCCTGGCCGCCGCTGCCGCCCGTCACCACAACGGCGGGAGGGGCCGCCGTCTCCCTGCGGACGGCGGCCCCTCGGCCTCGGCGGACTGATCACATGTGGACGACCGGAGCATCGCCGGGGCCGGGCTGCGGTGTGCCGCGGCGGTAGAGCAGGAATGCGACGACCGCGCCCACGGCGAACAGTCCCGCCGACCACCAGAAGGCCGTGGTGTAGCTCTCGATGGTCGCCTGCGCCCGGGCCGCCCTGTCGGCCGGGTTCCTGCCGGCGAGGTAGTCGGTCGCGGCGCTCGCGGCGAGTGTGTTGAGCAGCGCCGTGCCGATCGAACCGCCCACCTGCTGCATCGCGTTGACGGTCGCGGAGGCGACACCCGCGTCCTCGGGCGCGACCCCGCCGGTGGCGAGCTGCATCGCCGTCGGCATCACCAGACCGAGGCCCACGCCGATCACGATCAGCTGCGGCAGCACCGCGCTCGCGTAGTGCGAGCCGAGTCCGATGCCGGTCAGCCAGGCCATGCCGACCGTCGCGATCGCGAAACCCAGCGGGATGACGGTCTTCGGGCCGATCCGCGGCAGCAGCACCGTGGTGCCGAGCTGGGCCGTCACCATCAGCGCGCCGACCATCGGCAGGAAGGCAACGCCGGTCTTCGTCGGACTGAAGCCCAGGTTCAACTGCAGGTAGTAGGTCAGGAAGAGGAAGACGCCGAACATGCCCGCGCCGGTGATCAGCACCGCGACGAACGACGATCCCCGGTCGCGGTCGAGCAGGACGCGCACAGGCAGGAGCGGGTGCGCGGCGCGGGTCTGCCACCAGGCGAAGGCCGCGAGCAGCAGGCCTCCGGCGGCCAGGTAACCCCAGGTCAACGGTGAACCCCAGTGGTGCGACTCGGCGTTGGAGAAGCCGTAGACCAGGGAGAAGAGGCCGCCCGCGACCAGGACCGTGCCCGGCACGTCCAGCTTGGAGTTCGCGGCGTCCCGGTGGTTGCCCAGCAGGATCCAGCCGCCGGCGAAGGCGACCACGGCGATGGCGACGTTCACATAGAGGGTCCAGCGCCAGTCGAGCGCGTCGGTGAGCACACCGCCGAGCAGCAGCCCGACCGCGCCGCCCGCGCCCGCGATGGCGCCGTACACGCTGAAGGCCCTCGCCCGCTCACGGGCGTCCGTGAAGGTGGTGTTCAGCAGTGACAGCGCGGCCGGTGCGAGGAGCGCGCCGAAGGCGCCCTGCAGGGCGCGGGCGGTGACCAGCATGCCGAAGCCGGTCGCGGCCCCGCCCAGCGCGGAGGCCGCCGCGAAGCCGACGACCCCGACGAGGAAGGCGGGCTTGCGTCCGAAGAGGTCGGCCGTCCGTCCGCCCAGGAGCAGCAGGGACGCGAACGCCAGCGCGTAGGCGGTGACGATCCACTGCCGGCTGGCGTCGGAGAAGCCCAGGTCCGCCTGGGCGGACGGCAGGGCGATGTTCACGATGGTGGCGTCCAGGACCACCATCAACTGGGCGATCGCGATGATCGCGAGGATCCACCACCGCTTCGGTGAAGCCGCCGGGGGCGCGTCCACGGCACTGGTGAGGGCGCCGTCCTTGACCGTCTGGGTCATCGGAGAACCACTCCAGGGAAAGTCGTCGCTCGGGTCACGGATTCGTAAACGAAACCGTTTCGTACACTTGGAGCGTAGGCGTGTTTCCGCGAAACGGCAACGTTTCGATAGGTGCGTGCGCCAGGTCACACCGGCCGGCCCCCGCCGCCTGCCTGCGGAGTGTGAGGGCGTGCGGGAAGCTCCGAACATGCCTTGACGGGAATATAACCGTTGGGGCATATTGAAGCGGTGTCCGAAGCCCCCTTGTGGAACGCACTCGCCGACCCCCACCGACGGGCCATCGTCGCTCTGCTCCTGGAGCGGCCGAGGACCGTGGGCGAGATCGTCGACGCGTGCGGTCTCAGCCAGCCCGGCACGTCCAAGCACCTGAAGGTGCTGCGCGACGCGGGCCTGGTCAGCGTGCGGCAGGACGCGCAGCGCCGGGTGTACACGCTCGAACCGGCCCCGATCGCCGCCCTCGACGCCTGGCTCGCCCCCTACCGCAGGCTCTGGAACAGCAGCCTGGACGCGCTGGGGCGGCGTCTCGACGAAACCTCGGACGACAACGACGAACCCTCTGCGAAGGACTGATCCGCCATGGCCGCCGAACTCACCGGCACCTATGTCACCCTCGACGACGGCCGCCCCGCCGTCCGCTTCAGCCGTGTCTACGACCACCCCGTCGAGCGCGTCTGGCGGTTTGTCACCGATCCCGACGAACTCGCCCAGTGGTTCCCCTCCCGCGCGGAGTTCGAGCTGCGCCCCGGCGGGACCGTCACCTTCAGCGGGGACCCGAACATGCCCGAGTCGACCGGCACGGTCGTGGCCGTCGACGCGCCCCGGCACCTCTCCTTCGAGTGGGGCGGCGACGAACTGCGCTTCGACCTGGAGGCGGTGGAGGAGAAGCGCACCCGGTTCACGCTCACCAACGTGCTGGGCGAGCGGAACACCGCCGCACGCAACGGCGCGGGCTGGGAGGTGTGCCTCTCCGCCCTGGACGCCAAGGCGCGCGGCGAGCGCTTCGAGGGCCCGCACGCCGGGACGAGCAGCCCCTGGAAGGCGTTCTACGAAGGCTATGTCGCGGCCGGGATCCCCTCGGGAGCTCCCGTCCCCGGCGGCTCCTGACGGATCACGCCATCTGACGGCGCACCAGCTCGTGCAGCCGCCCGGAGGTGTCCGCGAGGAGTTGCGCCGGCGGGCCCTGCTGGGCGACCTTGCCGTCCTCCATCACGATGACCCGGTCCGCGTCCAGCACCGTGGACAGCCGGTGGGCGATCACGATGCGGGTGGCGTTGAGGGCCCGGGTCGACTCGATGACCTTGCGCTGGGTCTCGTTGTCCAGCGCGCTCGTCGCCTCGTCGAAGAACAGGATGCGCGGCCGGCGGATCAGCGCCTGCGCGATCATCAGTCGCTGCCGCTGGCCGCCGGAGACCGCGCCGCTGCCCTGGACGATGGTGTGCAGGCCCATCGGCATCCGCTTGATGTCCTCGGCGAGGCCCGCCATCTCCGCGGCGGCCATCGCCTCCTCCGGCGTGTAGGGCTCGGTCCCGCAGATGACGTCGAGGATCGAGCCGGTGAACGGCTGAGCGTGCTGGAGCACCACTCCGCACTGACGGCGCACCGCCGACTGGTCCAGCGCCGAGAGATCCTGCCCGTCGTACAGCACACTGCCCGAGACGGGCTTGTCGAAGCCGATCAGCAGGCGCAGCAGGGTGGACTTGCCGCAGCCGCTCGGGCCCACGACCGCGACGAACTCGCCCGCCCTCACCGAGAAGGACACGTCGTCGAGGACCAGTGGGCCGTCGTCGGAGTACCGGAACGAGAGCTGGCGGGCCTCGACGGCGCCGGACAGCACACCCGGGCGCGTGCTCGCGGTGCGCACCTCAGGTGTGGCATCGAGCACCGGCCTGATCTCCTCGAACAGCGGCAGCGCCGCGACCACCGAGACGAACGCGCCGGTCAGCTGAGTGACCGAGGTGAGCAGCATGGTCACCGAGGTGGTGAAGGTGAGGAATCCCGCGGCCGACAGGGCACCCCTGGCCGGCCCGGCGAGCAGCATGAACAGCAGCAGTGAGCACAACGGCAGGTAGACGGCGCCCATCACGGTGGTCAGGTTCTTGATCCGGCCGACCTTCTGCTGGAGTTCGCGGCTGTGTGCGAACTCCCGCGCCCAGGCCGCGTACGCGTAGTTCTCGGCCGCCGCGACGCGCAGCTTCGGCAGACCGCGCAGAGTCTGGAACGCCTGGTTGTTCAGCTTGTTGCCGAGCCGCACCAACCGCCGCTGCCAGCGCACCTGCCACAGCCCGAGCCCCAGGAACACGGCCGTGATGACGACCAGCATGCCGATCGCGGCCAGTGCCATGGGCACGCTGTACCAGAGCAGCAGCGCCAGGTTCATGGCGCCCACCGTCACCGACTGGGCGACCACCGGACCGACCCCGGCGAGCAGCCGCCGGATGGCGCTGATCCCCATCGCGGCGCTGGCCAGCTCACCCGTGGAGCGCTCGGTGAAGAACTTCGTCGGCAACCGCAGCAGGCGGTCCCAGACCGCGGGTTGCAGCGTGGCCTCGATCCGCCCCTCCAGGCGCAGGATCGTCAGGTTCTCCAGCAGCATGAACGCCGCCGCCACCACGGCGCTGACCATCAGGGCGAGGCAGACCTCGACGATCAGCCCCTCCTGCGCCCGGGGCACGAACTCGCCGAGCACCTTGCCGGTGGCGATGGGCACCAGCGCGCCGATGGCGACGGTGACCAGCCCGCTGAGCAGCAGGGCCGACAGATCGCCGCGTGTGCCCCACACACTGAAGCGCAGCAGCCGGAGCGGGCTCAACCGCTGTTCGGGGAGCGGACGGTAGAACATCACGCCCCGGGGCTCGAACTCCGCGGCGTTCGCCTTCTCGATCGGCGTCTCCCGCCCCGACGAAGGCTGGACCGCGACATATCCGCCGCGCCGCCACAGCAGCGCGACGGGCGCGCCGGACAGGGCCCTCAGGCCCACCATCGGACCGACGTCCTCGTGCCACCAGCGCCCGTGCAGCCGGACGGTGCGGATGCGGACGCGGGAGGCCAGCGCGATGCGTTCCACCGGATCGAGCCGGTCGCTCTCCGTGCCGCTCTGCGCGGGCTCGGAAAGGGTGATCCCGGCGGCACGCGCCACCAGCCGGCAGGCCGAGTACGTGGCGTCGGTGTCGGCCGCCGTGGTGTTCTTCGCCGATGTCTTGCCGATCGAGGCGAGCAGTGTGCGGTCGGCCTGGGCGCGCACCGCCTCGCCCGCCTTGATGCCTGCGGCCGTGCGGGTCTCGTGGGTGCGCTCCAGTTGCTCGATCCACCGGTCGAGGGCGGCGAGGAGGCGGTACTGCTGGTCGACCATGCCCTGCCAGACCGCGGGGTCCATCAGCAGGTCGGCCGCGGCCTCCGCGCCGTACACGGAGCCGTACTGGACGCTGCCCGGCGGGACCTGCATCCAGAACACGTCGTCGTCGGTGATGTCGGCGGCCCGATCGGTGGCCATCGGCGCCTGGAAGAGGATCGACAGGCCCCGGCCGACCCCGAGCGCCAGTGCGTACTCCAGCGGGCTCGTCGTCGGCGGCACGTACTGGGGGTTGCCGTACGCGTCGTACGACCAGGTCTGGGTGTCGACGGGCTGGTACAGCTCGCGCAGCTGGATGCGGCGCACCACGCAGTCGCGCACCGGCCGGGCGACCATGGTGTGCTGGGGACCCGCGACCGGGCCCAGCAGCAGGGAGCCCGCCTCCAGACGGCCGAGATGGTGCCAGTGGCCCTGCACGGCCGCGTCCACGGCGAACAGGTCCAGGGCACCGGAGGCGACCAGCCAGAGCACCTGCGGGCCCTGCAGATCGAGCCGGCCCGTCCCGGAGCAGTCGACCGGTGCTCCCATCTGGCCGAGGGCATCAAGAACGAGGTCGCCCTCGTGAACCGCCGTCATGTCACCGCTCCCTGACCAGATCGGCGTACGCGCCGCCGGACGCCACCAGGGCGTCGTGCCGCCCGCGTTCCACGATCGTGCCGTGCTGGAGCACGACGATCTCGTCGCTGTCGCGCACCGTGCTGAGCCGGTGCGCGATCACCACACACGCGCAGCCGCGCTTGCGCAGGTTGTCGATCACGATCTGCTCGGTCTCCGCGTCCAGGGCGCTGGTCACCTCGTCGAGCACGAGGATGCTGGGGTCGCGCACCAGCGCCCGTGCGATCTCCAGGCGTTGGCGCTGACCGCCGGAGAAGTTCCGCCCGTCCTGCTCGACCCGGCTGTGGATGCCCCCCGGGCGCCGCATGACGACGTCGTACAGGGCCGCGTCCCGCAGTGCGGAGACCACCGCGTCGTCCGGGATCGACGGGTCCCACAGCGCCACGTTGTCGCGGACCGTGCCCTCGAAGAGGAAGACGTCCTGGTCGACGAAGGACACCGAGGCGGCGAGGGCGCCGCGCGGAATGTCCTCCAGGCGCTGGCCGTCGATGCGGATCACGCCCTCCCACGGGGCGTACAGACCGGAGATCAGCCGGGACACCGTGGACTTGCCGCTGCCCGAGCCACCGACCAGCGCCACCTGCTGACCCGGCCCGAGCGACAGGCTGAAGCCGCTCAACAGCGGCTTGTCCAGCGGGCTGTAGCCGAACGTGATGTTCTCCAGCTCCACATGGCCGTGCAGCCTGCGGGTCGAGTCCCCGGAGCCGGGGCGCCCGTAGAGCGGATCGGCCTGGAAGTTCTCCACGTCCTTCAGCCGCGCCACGTCCGCCGCGAAGTCCTGGATACGGCCCGCGACCCCGTTGAGGCGGGTGATCGGCGCGGTGAACCGGGTCACCAGGGCCTGGAAGGCGACCAGCAGACCGATCGAGATATGGCCCTCGACCGCCCGCAGACCGCCGATCCACAGGATGAGCGCGCTGTTGAGCGTGGCGAGCGTCGGCGCCACCACCCCGAGCCATGCGCTGGGCGCGCCGAGCCGTTGCTGCTCCTCCAGTGTGGTGGCGTGCTGGCCGGCCCACTTGCGGAAGTACCCGTCCTCACCGCCGGTCGCCTTCATCGTCTCGATCAGCTGCAGACCGGTGTACGCGGTGTTGGTGAGCCGGGCGCTGTCCGCGCGCAGCTTGGCCGTGCGGGTGGCCCGCAGCCGTACGACGACCCGCATGGCCACCACGTTGAGCAGTGCCACGCCGATGCCGACGAAGGTCAGTTGGGGATCGTAGGTGTACAGCAGCACCGCGTAGAGCACGACCACGACCGCGTCCACGCCGGCCGCCGCGAGGTCGCGGGCCAGGGTCTCGGCGACCGCGTCGTTGGACTGGAGCCGCTGCACCAGGTCGGCCGGGCTGCGCTGGGCGAAGAACGTCACCGGCAGCCGCAGCAGATGGCGCAGGAAGCGGGCGCTGGAGAGCGTGGAGGAGATGATGCGGCCGCGCAGCAGATTGGCCTGTTGCAGCCAGGTCAGTACGACGGTGAGCACCACGCATGCGCCCATCGACGTGAAGAGCACCCCCAGCAGCGAGGTCTGCCCGCCGATGAGGAACATGTCGATGTAGGTGCGGCTGAGCGCGGGCAGCGCCGCACCGACCACCACCAGGAGGAGGCTCGCGAGGACGGCGGCCGGCATCGTTCCCGAAGTGCCGCGCAGCCGTGCGGGCATCGCGCCCATGATGCCCGGCCGGCGGCCGCCCCTGGTGAAGCCCTCGCCCGGCTCCATGACCAGGACGACCCCGGTGAAGCTCGTGTCGAAGTCCTCCATCGGCACGAACCGGCGTCCCTTGCCCGGGTCGTTGATGTACACGCCCCGGCGGCCGAAGCGCCGGCCCATGCCGTCGTAGACGACGTAGTGGTTGAACTCCCAGAACAGGATCGCGGGCGACCTGACCTCGGCCAGCGCGACCGTGTCCATCTGCATGCCCTTGGCCGTCAGGCCGTAACTGCGGGCCGCCTTCAGCAGATTGCTGGCGCGCGAGCCGTCGCGGGAGACACCGCAGGCGATGCGCAGTTCCTCGAGCGGGATGTGCCGGCCGTAGTGACCGAGCACCATCGCCAGGGAGGCGGCGCCGCATTCGACGGCTTCCATCTGCAGCACGGTGGGTGTGCGCACGGTCTTCTGCCGGCCCTTGGGCACGGTGCGCCTGGGCGGTGCGGCACGGCGTCTGCCCCGCACCGGGGGCAATGTGTCCTGGGGAGCGGTCACGGCAGGAGCCAATCGACGGGACGCTGATCGGCCAGGCGGATCGAGCCAGTGGCCAGGGTCATGGAGGAGAGGGTGAACGGCGGGCCTTCCGCCGACGACCACTTGTAGCCGCTCTTCGTGCGGCTCGACGGGTCGAGGCGCACGAGGACGGCCACCGGTCGGCCCTTCCTGGTGAACTGCTCGCCCAGCTGGCTGTCCCCGAGGAAGGCGGCGATCTGCTGCGCCGACTGGGCCGTGCGGTCCACGGACCGCACATGGCCGCGCAGCACGCCGTACGACTGGGCGGGCACGGACTGGACGGTGAGGTCGACGGAGGCGTCGGCCGGGATGGAGGCGGCGGTCTCGGCGGGGACGTAGACCGTCGCGTACAGGGGATCGGAGGCGTGCGCGACCTTCTCCACGGCGGCGACGTTCGTCCCGGTCTGGATGATCTGGCCGATGGTGGCGGCAAGTCCCGTGATGCGGCCCGCGGCGACCGTGCGCACCACCGCGTCGCCCTCGTTCGTACGTACCTGGAGGACCGGGGCGTCGGCGGGGAGCCTTTGACCCTCCTTGGCCAGGACCGCGGTGACCTGTCCGGCCACGGGGCTCTGGAGGATGTAACTGCCTTCCCCGTGCGTGAGGATGGCGGGGGCGCCGACCGTGGAGGGCACCGAGCCGGTGACGGCCCACACGGACGCGGCGGCCATGGCGATCACCGTGACGCTCAGTACGAGCCAGCCCTGGGGGCGCGCGAAGCGCACCGGGAGGTCGAGCTCTTCGGGCGACTGCAGTTTGGCGAGGGCCTGTTGGCGGAACTGCACGGAACTTCCCTCACCTGTCGGAGAGATTTGGGCATCGGAGAGTCCCGGAGCCGGGGTACGGCTCCGGGACTCAACGGCACAGAAGTGCGATCAGAGGCCGGCGACCAGCTGGGTGACCGGGGAGGTGTTCAGGCCGGTGACACCCTCGACGGTGCCGACAGCCGTACCGACCAGGCCGGAAACCGGGGCGACGCCGTCCACCAGGCCGGTGACGGTGCCGACGGCGTTCAGCTGCAGACCACCGGAAACGGCGTCGAGCTCGGCGTCCGAGATCTCGGCGGTCTCAACCTGGGGGGTGGAGTTCATGTGGGAACTTCCCTTCATATGGGTACTCATAAGGGGAGAGCGGCCCGCCTCTGGGGAAAGGCGAACGGCCGCGGACCCGCGGGGGCGTGGACCCGTCGCCGGGCTCTTCGGCGGTCCCGCGGTGCAATGGATCAAAGCACGCCGGTGCGCGGCGATTCCACTCAACCACCGCTCTCACCAGGGCAATTGGCGGGCGGATTCGGCAATCCGTGCAGGCTTGCGCACGTCTTGGCGGCGACTTCTTCACATGCTGCGCGGGTTCGTCGCGAAAAAGTCCCTTGCCGCCCCGGAACCGAATGGGACAGTCCGCTCCAATGGCGCGGTCACCGGCGCGCGGGTGTGCAGATCCCTCGTGTGCGGTGACCTGGTTGCGCATTCGCTGTGCAGATTCCCTGAAAGTGGGATTCCGTTCGGAATCGGAGACGGACGGTCACCGGATGATGGCCCAGCGTGCGCACTTCGGATGTCGCGGTGACTTTCCGTGCGCTCACCCGAGCAGTGCGTACACAGTGCTCGCCCGTGCCGCGAACTCCGTCGAACCCTCCGCGGTCATCGTGATGTCGGCGAACGCCATGCGCCGTCCGAGCTTGCCGAGGACCGCCTCCACCAGAACGTCCGCGTCCGTGACCGCGCGCTGGAAGCTGGTGGACTGCTGCACCGTCGTCATCGGAACGAAACCGCCGCGCGCCGCCGACACGGCGATGACGGTCGCCGTGTCGGCGGCCGCCATCAGCGCTTGCCCCGACATGCCCCCGCCCTCCCGGGCGAGCCGCGCGGACCACGGCAGCCGCAGGACGGCCCGCCGGTCGTCCAGCTCCTCGACCGTCAGGCCCAGTTCGAGCACCCAGGGGGCGAAGTTGTCGGAGAGGAGCTTGTCGGCCTCGGCAGGTGTCATACGTGATTCCTGCCCGCCGCCGGCCTCCGGCAGACGCGTTTGCCACCTATTTCACATTTTGCATACGCCAACTCGGCCAGTTGCGGCGACGGTTGAACACCTCATGTGACGCGTGCGTATCAACAGGCATCCAGGCGCCCCGGTCAGCTGCCGGACGGCGGCTACGCACCCCGTCCCAGGAGGTCGAGAGTTGAGTCACAAACGCATACCCAAGCGCAAGGCCGCGATAGCGGCGGGCAGCGTGGCGGCGCTCGGAGCTGCGGCCCTTCTGCTGCCCAACGCCAACGCGTCACAGACGGACCCGTCCGGCGACACCGCCCCCAGGACGTTCGGGGCGAACGACGTACCGGACCTCGCCGGGCGGCTGGCCTCACAACTCGGTGATGCCTTCGCGGGCTCGTACTACAACGCGGACAAGCAGCAGATCGTCGTCAACGTCGTCGGTAACGACAGCAACGCCGTCAGTACGGTCAAGAACGCGGGAGCCGTCCCCAACCAGGTGCAGAACAGCACCTCCACGCTCCGGGCGGCCGCCGGGACGCTCAGGAGCCGGGCGACCATCCCCGGCACGGCCTGGTCCGTCGACCCGAGGACCAACGAGATCCGGGTCACCGCCGACAGCACCGTCACCGGCAACAGGTGGAACACTCTGGAGTCGACGGTGAAGAGCCTCGGCTCGGGCGTGGCCACCATCAAGAGGTCGGAGGGCGCGTTCAAGACGTTCGTGTCGGGTGGCGACGCCATCTTCGCCCAGGAGAACGGCGGAACCGTCCGCTGCTCCCTCGGCTTCAACGTCACCGCGAGCGACGGCAGTCCGGCCTTCCTGACCGCCGGGCACTGCGGTGTGGCCGCTGCCCAGTGGTCGGACAGTGCGGGCGGCCAACCCATCGCCACCGTCGACCAGGCGACCTTCCCCGGCGACGGCGACTTCTCGCTCGTGAAGTACGACGACCCCGCCACCCAGGCGCCGAGCGAGGTCGACGCCGGCAACGGGCAGACGGTCCGGATCAACCAGGCCGCGGACGCCGCGGTGGGCCAGCAGGTCTTCCGGATGGGCAGCACCACCGGTCTGCACGACGGCACCGTCACCGGTCTCGACGCCACCGTGAACTACCCGGAGGGCACGGTCACCGGTCTCATCCAGACCGACGTCTGCGCGGAGCCGGGTGACAGCGGCGGTTCCCTGTTCACCCAGGACGGCAGTGCGGTCGGACTGACCTCGGGCGGCAGCGGTGACTGCACGTCCGGTGGCGAGACGTTCTTCCAGCCGGTGACCACGGCGCTCCAGGCGACCGGCGCGACGCTCGGCGCGGGTGACGCGGCCGGCTCGGGCGATCGGAGTGTGGACCCCGGCAACACCGAGGACCCCGGTGACCAGGCAGGCGCCGGCGATCCGTCGGCCGGCGGAGCCGATCTGTCCGGCCGGACGGAGAACCCCGGGGCGGGCGGCGGCCAGGCGCCCGAGGCGGGCCACTGACCTACGGGGACACGACTCGGGTCCCGTCCGGGCGACAAACGGTCCGGCCCTCCGGAGGGAGGGCCGGACCGGCGCGCGGTCCGTGTCAGACGGGCCTCACCGCCCGCAGGAGGAGCAGAGCGACATCGTCCGGGCGCTCCACCGCCGTGGCGGTGTCCCGCACCAACTGGTCGGCCAGCGCCTCCAAGGGCTCGTCGCCGTACAGCGCGAGCAGTTCCCCCAGTTCCGCCAGCGCGTCCTCGATGTCCACGCCCGGGGACTCGATCAGCCCGTCGGTGTACAGGGCCAGCACCGATCCCGGAGGCAGGGCGAACTCGGACGTCGGATAACTGGCCTCCGCCTCGATCCCGAGCAGCGGCCCACCCGCCAGATCGAGCACCCGGACCTGCCCGTCGGGCCGGCGCAGCAGCGGAGGCGGATGCCCCGCCCTCGCCATGACGACCCGCCCGGGCCCGGGGTCGAGCCGCAGATACACACAGCTCGCCAACAACTCCACACCGAGGTCGATCAGCAGCCGGTTGGTGCTGCCCATCACCGCGGCCGGTGGCTGTCCGACGGTCGTGTAGGCGCGGACGGCCGTACGGATCTGCCCCATCAGTCCCGCCGCCGTCACGTTGTGCCCCTGTACGTCCCCGAGCACAGCGGCCGCCCGTACACCGGTGGGCACCAGGTCGTAGAAGTCGCCCCCGATCTCCATGCCCAGGGTGGCGGGCAGATACCGGGCGGCCGCCTCGATGCCGGGCAGCGACGGCAGGGAGTGCGGCAGCAGCGCCGCCTGCAACCCCTGCGCCAGCTGCTGTTTGGCGTCGTACAGCAGGGCCCGCTCCAGGGCCTGCGCGATCAGTCCGCACAGGCTTGTGAGCACCGCCCGCTCGTCGGCCGGGAAGGGATGGGGTTCGGCGTACGCGAGCACACATGTGCCCACCGGACGGCCGGAGGCGATCAGGGGGAGGAACGCCCATGAAGCCATCCCGTCCTGGGTCCCCTGCCGTTTGGGGTACAGACGCTCGAGCTGCTGCCAGGAGTCGAAGAAGGCGGGCACTCCGGTGGTCAGCACATGGGTCCCGGGGATCTGTTCGCTCAGTGGAACACCGTGCCAGCGCTCGATGACGTACTCGTCCGGGTAGCCGCGGTGGCCGAGCACATGCAGCCGCCCGCCGTGCGAGCCGAGGATGACCAGGGCCTTGCAGCCGACGGCGGGCGCTATCTGGTCCGCGACGAGCTTGACCACGTCCTGCACCCCCACCGTCTCGGTGAGCGCGGTGGCGAGGTTCAGCAGGTGCGAGATCGTCACCAGGCGCGCGGTGCCCCGGGCCGGCATGCCGGCGGTGTGGCCCGTCCCGGCGAGCGGGCGGGCCCGGGCGATACGCACGCTCAGCCCGTCGCTGCCCGGGTTCAGACGGAAGGAGAGCCAGTCGCCCGGGGGACGGAGCGCCACGAACGAGGTCACTTGCCCGCTGATCAGTGCAGCCCGGTAACGGTCCTCGTACATCGGATCGTTGAGCCAGGGCACCGCGGCCCACAACGGGGAGCCGATCAGGGCGCCGGCCGGTACGCCGAGCATCTCGGCGGCGGCCGGGTTCATGTAGGAGATGCTTCCGTGCAGGTCGAGCGCGCACAGCCCGTGCGGCAGGCGTGCCGCCATCCGGGCCGCCTCGGCGGAACCGGCGGTGCCCCCGGCGAGCGCGGTGCGCCGGGTGGTGAGCCGGCCGGGATCGGGGCCGAGCGGCAGATTTCCGGCGTCCACCCGCTCCAGGCGCCACGCCAGCCGTTCGCAGGCGGCGGTCAGATGCTCGCGCTCCCACTCGGCGAGCTCCGGCGGACGGGAACCGGGCCAGGTCACATAGATCGCGCCGTACACGGTGCCCGGTGTCGCCACCGGCAGGGCGGCCAGGGCGAAGGGATAGGGCAGCACCACGGCGATACGCGGGAAGCGGGCGGCCATCTGCTCCTCGCCGTTCACCCAGATCAGCCGCAGCTCCCTGAGGCCTGGGCGACAGGGAGCGGTGCGGAGAGGCCGACGCGCTCCCAGGGAGCGGTGAACGCGCGGGGCAGTCCCGCCTTGACCGCCATCTCCAGGACGGGCTCGTCGGGGGCCAGCAGATACACGGCGCCCGAGTGCGCGTGCACGTCGTCCAGCATGGCGGCCAGGGCCGACGACAGCAGTGGCCGCACCACCGGCGCCAGGACGGTGGGTTCCCGTGTCGGCGCCTGCCGCTGGGGCACGCCGACCACCTCCTCGTTCGGCCGCCCTACGGGACCCCGGGGTCAAGGCCCTCCCGGGGGGCGGCCGTGATCACGGACGCCCACAGGCCGGGGATCGGACTCGCGCCGCTCATGACCGGTCACCCTCCGTCAGAGGCGTGCCGGCCGGAAGGACGTGTGCGCGGTGCGGCATCCTCGGCACCCCGGCTCCCGGCGGAGGCCGCACCGAGGGCCGTGCCCGCAGCGGTTCCCGGCGCGCCCTGCCGCTCCGGTCGCTCGCCGGAGGCGTGCAGACTCGCCAGCAGCGCCAGCAGTTCGGCGCTGCGGCTGCCGGGCTCGGGGTGGAAGACGACGAGCGTGAGCCCGTCCGTACCGCCGACCTCGAACTTGTTCGAGTGCAGTTCCAGATCGCCGACCTGAGGATGGTTCAGCCTGCTGAGCCGGCTGCGGCGCGGCCGCACGTCGTGCCGGCCCCACAGCAGGCGGAAGCGCTCACTGCGCACCGACAGCTCGCCCACCAACTCCACCAGCCGTGGGTCGTCGACGTCGGCACCGGCGTGGGCGCGCAGACTCGCGACGCCTTCGGCGGTCGCCTCCTCCCAGTCACGGCGCAGGGCCTGCTCGGCCGGGTCGAGGAAGACGGCCCGCAGCAGGTTGACACCGGGCGCGTAGGCGGGGGAGAGGGCGGCGGCCAGTGCGTTGACCGCGAGGACGTCGGTGAACCTGTTCTGGACGTACGCCGGATTGCCCGTCCAGCCGTCGATGAGCTGACGGATGCTCAGGGGGACCTTCTCGGACCGCGTGGTCCTTCTGCGGGAGCCGGATCCGCCGGGCTGTGTCAGACCGATCAGGTGCGCGGTCGCGTCGTCGTCCAGCTGCAGCACCCGGGCGAGCGCCTGGAGGACCTGGACGGAGGGATGGCGATCGCGCCCCTGTTCGAGCCTCAGGTAGTAGTCGGAGCTGATGCCGGCGAGCAAGGCGACCTCCTCGCGGCGCAGACCCGGCACCCGGCGCAGTCCGCCACCTGCGATACCCGCGTCCTCGGGCCGGATCAGGGCCCGCCGGGCGCGCAGGAAGTCGCCGAGCGCGTTCGTGCCGTTCATATGACCACCGTATGGCCGGTCCCGGATTCCTGGGTGGCCCTGTCACTCCCAGGAACCGGCAGGCGGTGGGGCGCGCGGCGCTCCGCACCACCGACACGTGGGATCGGCACCTTCACAGGGGCTGCGCGAGCGTCTGCAAAGCGCTGTAATGGCCGAATGGGCAGTGACGGCGCTGCGGGACGCAGAACGAGAACACTCCGTGCCGAACTTGCCCTCAAGACCCTCAGCGCGGACCTCGATCCGCGCGAGCGCCTGCGCCGCACGCTGGAACAGGCGCTCGTCTTCGCCGGAGCGACGCTGGCGGCCGTCTACGTCCCGGCGGCCGACGGGGACCGGTTGTGCCTCACCGAGTCCGTCGGCGTACCGCGCGCGCTGTACGGACTCCGTGACGTCTACCCCCTGTCCGCCGGTGGCCCCGCGGCGGACGCGCACCGCTCCGGACGGCCCGTATGGCTGACCGCCGAGGACCTGGCCCGCTGTCCTGCCGCGCAGCGGCTCCCCGTCAGAGACTTCTCGCTCGCGGCCCTGCCGTTGCGGGAAGGCGGGTGCCTGGTCGCCGTCGGTGACGCCCTGGGGGGGTTCGACGCCGAGGAACGTGAATGTCTCCGCCTTCTGGCCGAGGCCGTCACCGGTCCCGTTCCCGCCGAGGACCAGGCCAAGGAGCTGTCGGCCGGCTTTTTCAGCCTCACGGTGGAAAGCGGCCGGGTCGAGGTCGACGACGAAATGCTGCGCCTGTTCGGCATCGAGCCCGAGGAGTTCGACGGCAGGGTCGAGACCCTGCTCTCCCGGACCGTGCCGGACGATCTGCCCTCGTTGATGTCCGTGGTGGAGGCCGACCACATGTCCATCGGCGACCGGGAACTGGAGTTCCGCATCCTCCAGCCGTCCGGCGAGCCCAAGTGGCTGCGGTTGCGCGGGCGGCTGCTGCCCGCCGGGCAGGGCCACCCGGCACGGCTGGTGGGAACGGTCGCTGACGCCTCCAAGCTGCGCCCCGCCGTCAGCGACGTCACCCGCATCCAGCGGCTCGCCGCGGCCCTCGCCACCGCGGGCACCGTCCGTGACGTCGGCCGGGCCGTGGTGTCCGCCCTGCGCAAACCGCTGCGGGCCGACCGCGTCGCCCTCGCCGAGCTGGAGGGCGACCGGCTCGTGGTGACCGTGCTCGACCCGCCCGAACCGGAGGCGTGGCCGGAGCTGTGGCGGACCGAGTGGCGTTCGGAGTGGCCCGACGCACCGGTGCGGGCGATGCCCACGCTCGCCGCGGCGCTGAGCGAGGGCCGCGCCGCGGTCTGGCCCGCCGGCTCCGAACTGGAGCCCGCGCTCGCGGACGTGGGTCCCGGCGGCCTCGCCGTGCTGCCGCTGACCGCCGGAGGCAGTACGGCCGGCGCCTGCCTGATCGGCTGGGACGAGCCGCACGACTTCGCACCCGACGAACGTGCTCTGCTCACCGCGGTGGCGGGTCTGGCCGGGCAGGCGCTGGTGCGCGCCCACGCCTTCGACGCCGAGCACGAACTGATCGGCATGCTTCAACGTGCCCTTCTGCCTCGCCGCCTGCCCCGGCTGCCCGGCGCGGTCGCCGTCGCCCGCTATCTGCCCACCACCGCGGGTCTCGAGCTCGGCGGAGACTGGTACGACGTCATCCCGCTGACCGACAACCACGTCGCGTTCGTCATCGGCGACGTCCAGGGGCACAACGCCGGCGCCGCCACGCTGATGGGCCAGATGCGCACAGCGCTGCGGGCGTACGCGGTCGAGGGCCACCCCCCGGACGTCGTCGTCTCGCACGCCAATCGGCTCCTCGTGGACATGGAGTCCGATCTGTTCGCCACCTGCTGCTACGTCGACGTCGACATGGAGGAGGGCTCCGCCTGGTGTGTCCGCGCCGGTCACCTCGCACCCGTACTGAGGTATCCGGACGGCCGCACGGAGATCGCCGAGTCGGAGGGCGGTCCGCCCCTCGGCGTCGTCGAACGCGCCGACTTCCCGATGAGCCCGCTGCGGCTGCAGCCGGGCACGGTCCTCGCGCTGACCACGGACGGCCTGGTCGAGTCTGCCGCCGTCGACATCGAGGTCGGTCTCGCGCGGCTGGCCGACGAGCTGTCCGCCTCCGATCCGGGCCACCTCGGGCTGGTCGCGGACGCCCTCCTCGCCGGTGCGAACCGCAGTGACGACGTCGCGCTGCTGCTGGTGCGCTACGACGGCATGGAGGCGCGCCCGCAGCGCGAGAGCTGGACGGTGTGGCGTGTCCCGGAGGCGGTCCGGCACGCGCGCCGCTTCACCCGGCGCACCCTGCGCACCTGGGGCGTCACCCAGGACGTCGACGTGGTGCTCCTCGTCGTCTCCGAACTCGTCACCAACGCACTGGTCCACACCGGCGGTCCGGTCCGCCTTCACCTCACCCTCTTCAACCACCGGCTGCGCATCGCGGTCTCGGACAACTCGGCGCGTACGCCCATCAAGCCGACGAGCATCGGCTGGGAGGCGACGGGCGGCCGCGGCATCCTCCTCGTCGAGGCCATGTCGGCGGCGTGGGGGACCGTCCCCGTCAGCGGCGGCAAGCAGGTGTGGGCGGATGTGTTCCTGGAGGAGGGGCCGTCGGCACGCCCCTGACCCGGAGGCCCGGGGCCCGGCGTCGTGACACCCTGACGTGGTGCGTCTGCTGCTGATGTCCGACACCCACCTGCCCAAGCGGGCCAGGGAGCTTCCCCCGGAACTGGTCGCCGAACTGCCGCGCGCCGACGTCGTGATCCACGCCGGCGACTGGGTGGACGTCGCCACTCTCGACCTGCTGGAGAGCCGGTCCGCGCGGCTGATCGGCGTCCACGGAAACAACGACGGGGCGGAACTGCGCGCCCGGCTCCCCGAGGTGGCGCGTGCCGAACTCGGCGGTCTGCGCCTCGGCGTGGTCCACGAGACGGGCGGCGCCCGGGGCAGGGAGCGCCGGTGTGCCGAGCGCTTCCCCGACCTCGACGTGCTGGTCTTCGGTCACAGCCACATCCCGTGGGACTCCGTCACGGACACCGGGCTGCGTCTGCTCAACCCGGGCTCCCCGACCGACCGCCGGCGTCAGCCGCACTGCACCTACCTGACCGCGACGGCGTCCGGCGGTGAGCTGACGGACGTGGTGCTGCACCGGCTGCCGCCACGCGCCGGCAGGACCACGCGGGCCTGAGCCCGGCTCGTCACACCCGACGGGGCGTGCGCACCCGGACCGTCGTAGGCATGGCCACGCCCGGGACCGCCACGACGAGGGCGCCGCCGTGTCCGTCGCCGTGGGACGGCCACTACAGCGACTCGCAGCGCACCCGGTTCGGATGGATAGCCCCCGAGGTCGCCGCCAGCGGTCCTCCGCTGCCGCCCCACCGCAGTGCGACGATCTCGGCGGCCACCGACACCGCCACCTCCTCGGGGGTGCGCGCCCCGAGATCCAGGCCGATGGGCGAGCGCAGCCGGGCGAGTTCGGCCTCCGTCAGTCCTGCCTCGGTCAGCCGTTTCATCCGGTCGTCGTGGGTGCGGCGGCTGCCCATCGCGCCGATGTACGCGGCCGGCCTGCGCAGTGCCTCCTCCAGCAGCGGCACGTCGAACTTCGGGTCGTGGGTCAGCACGCAGATCACCGTGCGGTCGTCGGTGGCGGTGCCGTGCAGATACCGGTGCGGCCAGTCCACGACGACCTCCGCACCCTCCGGGAACCGCTTCGCGGTGGCGAACACCGGACGGGCGTCGCAGACCGTGACCCGGTAGCCGAGGAAGTCGCCGATACGGGCCACCGCGGCCGCGTAGTCGATGGCGCCGAAGACCAGCATCCGCGGCGGTGGCGCGAAGGAGTGCAGAAAGACCGTGACGGCGTCCTCGCGTCGTTCGCCGTGCCGGCCGTAGTGCCGCCGGCCGGTGGCACCGAGTGCGAGTCCGCCGCGCGCGTCGGCGGTGACGGCGGCGTCCAGACCGCTCGAGCCGAGCGACCCCGACACCTCGTCGGGCCATACGGCGAGGGTGGCACCGCGCGGTGCGGGGCCGTCGACCACCGTGGCGACGGTGACCGGTCGACCGGCCGCCACCGACTCGGCCATCGCCCCGAACGAGACGTCCTCCGCCGGTGTCACCCGGCGCACCAGCAAAGTGATCTCCCCGCCGCAGGTGAGCCCCACGGCGAACGCGTCCTCGTCGCTGTAGCCGAAGGTCTCCACACGCATCTCGCCCGATTCGACGACCTCCCGGGCGAGTTCGAACACCGCCCCCTCGACACAGCCGCCCGAGACGCTGCCGACCACCTCGTCCCCGGGACCGACGGCCATCGCCGCCCCCGGCCCGCGAGGCGCGCTGCGGCTCACGGCCACGACCGTGGCCAGCCCGAAAGGGGATCCCGTCGTGTACCACCGGTGCAGCGCCGGGAGGATCTCACGCATCGCGCGTTCCCTCGATCACGCTTCCGCTCCTCTCACCACCGCGGCCAGGCGTTCCGGCGTGGCCGGAATCATTCCCTCGACAACAGCGTCCACGCTCGTCGGCGCCACCGCCATACCGGCCGCCGGCGACATGGCCCCCCGGGGCGGGCCTCGAGCCGCCCGGACCGGTGTCACCCGGTGCGAAAGCCGGTGTAGTCGGCGGTCCCGGGGCCCCGGCAACCGTGGGCCGGTCGCCTTCCCGGCCGTCCGACGGCGGCACCCGGTCGAGGGGGGCACGCGGGCGCGGCGAGTGCGCAGTGGACGGATCAGGATGCGGTCCGTGACCGCGGGCCGGGTGCGGTTGAGCGGACGGAGACGGAATTGGTTGACGCTTAATCCTTTGCCGTGCCCAAGGGGTCGCTGATCCACTGCGCGTGAGGAATCGTCGACCCATAGGAGCCGAAATGCGCACAGCGTCCATGTCCAGCCAGCAAGGAACCAGCCCCATTCCGAAGGACATGACGCTTCGTGCACACGCTGAACCTGGGAATCCTGGCGCATGTAGACGCCGGTAAGACGAGCCTCACCGAGCGGCTCCTGTACACGGCCGGGGTGATCGACGAAATCGGCAGCGTCGATGACGGCAGCACCCTGACCGACTCGCTCGCGCTGGAGAGGCAGCGCGGCATCACCATCAAGTCGGCCGTCGTCTCCTTCACGCTGGACGACGTCACCGTCAACCTGATCGACACCCCGGGTCACCCGGACTTCATCGCCGAGGTGGAGCGGGTGCTGAGTGTGCTCGACGGTGCGGTGCTGGTCGTGTCGGCCGTGGAGGGCGTGCAGGCGCAGACACGCGTGCTGATGCGGACCCTGCGGCGGTTGCGCATCCCCACGCTCGTGTTCATCAACAAGATCGACCGCGGCGGCGCGCAGCACGGCCGCACACTCGAGGCGCTGGCCCGCAGGCTGACCCCGTCGGTCCTTCCCATGGGGCGGCCGGACCGGATCGGCACGCGGACCGCGCACGTCACTCCGTACGACGCCGACGACCCCGCCTTCACGGGGCGGCTGCTCGACGTCCTCGCCGAACACGACGACGAGCTGCTGTCCGCGTACGTGGAGGACACGGTGTCCTACGACCGGTTGCACACCGCACTTCTGGAGCAGACCCGGCGTGCCCGGGCGCATCCGGTGTTCTTCGGTTCGGCCATCACGGGCGCCGGGGTGCCGCAGCTGATCGAAGGCGTCAAGCACCTGCTTCCGGCCGCCGAGGGCGACCCCGCGGGGCCCCTCTCCGGCACGGTCTTCAAGGTCGAGCGGGGACCGGCGGGGGAGAAGGTGGCCTATGCGCGGATGTTCTCGGGAACGCTCCGTGTCCGCGACCGGGTCCCTTTCGGCGACGGCCGTCCCGAGGGGCGGGTCACTTCCATCAGCGTCTTCGACCGAGGTACCGATGTGCGTGAGGACGCCGTGCCGGCCGGTCGCATCGGCAGGCTGTGGGGGCTCTCCGACGTCCGGATCGGCGACGACATCGGCGTGCGGCGGCATGCGCGGGAGCGCTTCTTCGCGCCACCGACGCTGGAGACCGTGGTCGTACCGGGGCCGGGTGTCGACAGAGGGGCCCTGCATCTGGCGCTCGTCCGGTTGGCCGAGCAGGACCCGCTGATCGACCTCAGACACGACGAGGTGCGTCAGGAGACCTCGGTGTCCCTCTACGGCGAGGTGCAGAAGGAGGTCGTCCAGGCCACGCTCGCCGATGAGTTCGCCCTGGACGTCACCTTCCGGGAGACGACCCCGCTGTGTATCGAGCGGCCGGTGGGCACCGGAGCTGCCGTGGAGTTCAACAAGAGGGACCCGAACCCGTTCCTCGCCACGGTCGGTCTGCGTGTCGACCCCGCTCCGCCGGGCGGCGGCGTGGACTTCCGCCTGGAGGTGGAGCTGGGTTCGATGCCGTACGCGTTCTTCAAGGCCGTCGAGGACACCGCGCGGGAGGTGCTCGGGCAGGGGCTGCACGGCTGGGAGGTCACCGACTGCACGGTCACGATGACCCACTCCGGCTACTCGCCCCGGCAGAGCCATGCCCACCAGGGTTTCGACAAGAGCATGTCGAGTACCGGAGCGGACTTCCGGGGCCTGACGCCATTGGTACTGATCGAGGCGCTGCGCCGCGCGGGCACCCGGGTGCACGAGCCGATGCACAGCTTCCGTATCGAGGCCCCGGCGGACACGCTCGGCGCGCTGCTGCCGGTGCTCGCCGCGGTGCGGGCGGTGCCACGGACGACCGAGACGCGAGGTTCCGTCTGCGTCCTCGAGGGCGCGGTCCCCGCGGCGTGGGTGCACACCCTGGAGCAGCAACTGCCGGGCCTGACGCGGGGTGAGGGCGAATTGGAGAGCGTCTTCGGGCACTACGCGCCGGTGCCGGGCGGATCGATCCCCGAGCGGCCGCGCACGGACCACAATCCGCTGAACCGCAAGGAGTATCTGCTGAAGGTGAGCCGCCGGGTCGGTGGCTGAGTACGGCTCGGGCCCGCAACCTTGCCGGGCGCAGGTCCCGACGGGGCACGGTTCCGTCCGCGCCGTGCCGCGCGCGGCACGGACGGAACCGTGGCGGAGGGCGGTCAGCCGGCGGACGGGCCCGTCCATCCCTCGGGGACGTGCGCCAGGCGTACCCGCTGCGGATGGTCGCCGACCTGCACCGAGGCGACCTTCTCGCCGGTCGCGAAGTCGATCGCGGTGACCCGGTCGGCGCCGCTCTCCGAGACGATGCAGTCCCTGCCGTCACCGCTGACGGTCGCCCAGTAGGGCTTGGACGCGCTCACCAGCGGACCTTCCTGGAGCGTGGTGCGGTCCACGACGGTGGCGTAGTCGTCCATCGTCCCCGCGACGCACAGCTTGGTGCCGGAGGGATTCATCGATATGCCGTGATGGCGCGAGTCGTTGACCCATGTGGTGCGATCCGGGCTGGTCGCCGGGTTCTTCGGCAGGGTCTTCACCCGGGTGATCCTGTCGGCCGCCAGGTCGTACTCCAGGAACCCGTTGAAGAACGACACCTGGAAGTAGAGCGTGGACTCGTCGGGGCTGAAGACGGCCGGACGCACCGCGTCGGAGAAGTCCTTCAGCCCGATCGCGTCCAGCCTGCCGCGCATGTCGAGGGTCTTGACCTGCTTGAACGTGGTGGCGTCCACGACCGTGATGTGGCGGTCGCCCTTCGTCCAGTCCCAGACGGGGTCGTCGAGCGCCGTGTTGACCTCGCCGATGGCCATGTTCCAGATGTACTTGCCGTCCTTGGTGAAGATGTTCTCGTGCGGCTTGTCCCCGGTGGTGAACTCGCCCAGTCCCCGGCCGGTGACGATGTCCAGCACCTGCACCTTGCCGGCGGTGGAGGCCGAAACGGCGACGCGGGTGCCGTCGGGCGAGACCGCCATGTGGTCGGCGCGGTAACCGGCCACGGGGTGGCGCCAGTTGATCCTGCCGGTGGTCAGGTCGATCGACACGACGTCGGCGAAGCTCGGCCGGGAGACGACCATCGATCTCCCGTCCGGAGTCGAGTACATGTCGTCGACGAACTGGTCGTGGCCCTCGCCGACGCTGTTGCGGATGGCCATGAAGTAGATCCACTTGATCGGGTCGGCGTTGATCTCCGCCATGCGCTGCGCCTTGTCGGGGATCACGTCGACACGGCCGAGCCGGGCGAAGTCGCCGGTGGACTCGATGACGTCGGCGGTGCCGTCCCAGTTGTTGCCCACGAACATCACCTCGCGCAGGGCGGCGGCGGTGTCCTGCGCGACAGCGGTCGCCGTGGTGCCCGCGGTCAGGGCGAGGGCGGCGGCGAGGGAGAAGAGGTGGCGGGATCGGAGGACGGACATGGCGGGTCCCTGTCTGTGGTGGTCAGCCGTGATGAGGACATGACAAGCCGGATCGTGCAGTCCGGCGGAACCGCCGGGTTGCGGCCCGCGAATCTGAATACGCTTGCGTTCAGATTGACTTACTGGAAAGTAAGGAAGAGTCGGACCCCTCCACAAGACTCCGTGCAGGACAAAATTGGCCGACCGTCGAACTGGCCGACGAAAGGTGAGGGATACGCGTGGCAGGCAGGCTCAGGCAGCCGACGGGCCGCTACGGGGGCAGGTCCGCCGAGGAGCGGCGGGCCGAGCGGCGCCGGAGGTTCCTGGACGCCGCGCTTCAGCTCTTCGGCGACAGCCCCGGTTTCCGGAGCACGACGGTCGCCGGGCTGAGCGAGGCGGCGGGTCTGTCGACGCGCCAGTTCTACGAGGAGTTCCGCACCCTGGAGGACGTGCTGGCCGCCCTGCACCTCCAGGTCAACGACTGGGCGGAGACCGCAGCCTCCGCCGCCCTCGCCGAGGCCCGTGACCTGCCGCTCGCCGAGCGCGCCACCGCGGTCTTCCGGGCCTACGCGGCGAACGTCACCTGTGATCCGCGCCGGATCCGCATCACCTTCGTCGAGATCATCGGGGTCAGCCCCGGGCTGGAGGAGCAGCGGCTCGAACGCCGTTCCCGATGGGTGGACTTCATCTGCGCCGAGGCCGCCGACGCTGCAGCGCGGGGAGAGGCGGCCCCGCGCGACTACCGGATCGCGGCCACGGCGTTCATCGGCAGCGTCAACGGTCTGCTGCACGACTGGCGGGCAGGCTGGGTGGACGCGACCCTTGACGAGATCGTGGACGAGTTGGTCCGGCAACTGCTCGCGATCCTGCGGCCGGGTGGATGGCTCCCGGGTGTTTGAGGAGACCGGGTGACCGCTTCCGGGCGCGGGGGCTCATCGGCGCCCGGGGCGCCGCCTTCGGGCGGCGCGGGCCGCCGGGGGGCAGGGGCGTGGACGGCCCGCCCGCAGTGCCGCCCGCACCAGGGCGGCGGAGGCGCGCAGGCCTGCCGCGCACGCCGAGGGCGGGGGCAGGCGTCGGCCCCGGCCGCCGAGTTCGGCCCCTGCCGAGAAGGTCCAGGAGAGCCGGGAGCTGATCCGGACCTTCAGACGGCGCTGCCCGCCTAGCCGTCCCATGCCTCGACGGGGAGCTGCCCGGCGAGCCTGTCGTCGGGCGGCGTCGACGGGGAACTGCGGCGCGCGGTGCGGGTGTCGGCGGCGGTGCCTGCCGCGGTGGCCATGGAGACCTCCTTCGAAGGCCGGGCCCGGCGGGCCGCGGGGCCTCTTCTTCGAGCCTCCCCCGGCGCGGGGTCCCCGGCAAGCGCAGCGGGAGCTGTGCGCCTGTCGAGTGAGGGCGGGGCCGGTCCCGTGACCGCCCGGTGTCCCGTCCCGTTGCTGAATGCATGATCTCAACACGACGTATCGTCGCCGCGGTCGGGCTCGCCATCGGGGTCACGGGCCTTGCGGTACCGATGGCCAGCGCGGCCCCCGCCGACAACTCGGACGCGAGCAGGCTGAACCCGGTCACCATGCTCGACTCGCTCTCCCACAGCGAGGTCCCGGAGCAGTACAAGGAAGACGTCCCGCTGCCGTCGAGGCAGCTCGGGGAACTGAACCGTGTCAACGACATCCAGCCGGTCCGGCAGGCCACCGCCAAGGTCGCGCCCGTGACGGGACTGGTGTCGGACGTCGCCTCCTAGAGCGACCCCGGGACGAGGACCCAAGGCCCCCGGCTGTGCATGCCGGGGGCCTTGACATTCGCGGGGGCCGGCCGGAGCATCGCAGCAGATCAGTGAATGACATTTCACCAGACGAACAAGGTTCGGTCCTCCGCGCACCGTCCCGGCCACGTACCGAAGGAAGCCGTCATGCCTGTCACCCGTGAACTCCTCATCGGCGGCAAGGATGTACCCGCCGCGTCCGGCCGCACCACCGTCGACGTCGCCCCCTACACCGGCGAGGTGTACGCGACGCTCGCCGCGGCCGGCCCAGAGGACGTGAAACGGGCGGTGGACGCCGCGGACGCGGCATTCCCGGAATGGGCGGCGCTCGCCCCCTTCGCCCGCCGCGCGATCTTCCTGAAGGCGGCCGATCTGCTGGACGCCCGGAGCGAGCAGGTGGCCGAGATCATGGCCCACGAGGCCGGTGCCACCCTGCCGTGGGCCCTCTTCAACGTGGGTCTGGGCGCCAACATCCTGCGCGAGGCCGCGGCCGCGATCACCGCGCCGCGCGGTGAGGTGCTCAGTGCGCAGGAGGAGGGGGTGCTCGGGCTGGCGGTGCGTGAACCGCTCGGAGTGGTCGCGGCGTTCGCTCCCTGGAACGCGCCGGTCATCCTCGGTGTCCGGGCCGTCGCGGCCCCGCTCGCCGCGGGAAACACGGTGGTCGTCAAGCCGAGTGAGGACGCGCCGATCGCGTGCGGACTGCTGATCGCCGACATCCTGCGCGAGGCCGGACTGCCCGACGGGGTGCTGAACGTGGTCACCAACGCCCGTGAGGACGCCGCGGCGATCGCGCAGGCGCTGATGGCCGACGAGCGGGTGCGCGCGGTGAACTTCACGGGTTCCACAGGGGTCGGGCGCATCATCGGCGAGCTCGCGGCACGGCATCTCAAGCCCGCCGTCCTGGAGTTGGGCGGCAAGAACGCGGTCCTCGTGCTGGACGACGCGGACGTGGACTACGCCGTCGACGCGGTGACCTTCGGTGTGTTCCTGAACGCCGGCCAGATCTGCATGTCCGGCGACCGTATCCTCGTCCACGAGTCGCTCGCCGAGGAGTTCACCCGGAAGTTCGTCGAGAAGACCGCCTCGCTGCGGTCCGGCGACCCCGCGCATCCGCACACCGTGATCGGTCCGCTGGTGAGCGCGCAGGCCGCGCAGCGGGTGGCCGGGCTGGTGAAGGACGCCGTGGGCAAGGGGGCCACGGTCCTCGTCGGCGGCGAGCCCGAGGGCGCGGTGCACCCCGCCACCGTCCTCATCGGCGTACCGCAGGACGCGGACCTGTACCGCACCGAGTCCTTCGGCCCCGTGTGCGTGGTGGCGACGTTCGCCGACGACGACACCGCCGTCGCCCTCGCCAACGACACCGAAAACGGGCTGACCTGCGGCATCATCACCGAGAACGCCACCCATGGACTGGCCGTCGCGCGTCGGGTCCGCACCGGCATCGTGCACGTCAACGACCAGTCGGTGGCCGACGAGCCCCAGGCTCCCTTCGGCGGGGTGCGGGCGTCGGGCTACGGCCGTTTCGGTGGGCGGTGGGGTATCGAGGCGTTCTCCAACACCCGCTGGGTCACCGTCGCCACCCAGCATGCGCACTACCCCTTCTGACGGGGCGACCGGACGGCGGCGTCCGGGCGTTGCCCGATGGACACCCGCGCGCCATCGCACCCTGCGAGGCTGGCGTGGTGGACATGACGGCACCGGCCCGAACGCTGCTCGAGGCCGTACCGGCGCATCGCACGGCCCGGATAGAGGTGGTCCGGGCCGTGGACGGCGAGGCCGAACTCGCGTGCGACACACCCATGGAGCTGACCAACGTCATCGGCTCGCTGCACTCCGGCGGGCTGGTCGCCCTGCTCGACGCGGCCGGGCTGGGCGCCCTCATCGCCTCGGGGTCGCATGCCGGGGCCCTGGAGCGGATCGTGCCGCTGGGAACCGCGGCCGCCGTGGAGTTCCTCGCTCCCGCCCGGGGGCGCCTGGTCGCCGCCTGCCGCCTCGACGAAGAGGCCCGGAGTGCCCTTGAGCCGCTGTGGACGGGCGAGACCGACCGGGCACGGATCTCCACCCGGGCCGAGATCACCGATGCGGCGGGCACCGTCGTGTGCCGGGGCCGCTTCGACTGGAGCGTACGGCGCACACCCGCCGGGAGCGCCGCCCGGTCCTGAGGCCGCGAAGGCGAGCGGTCGCCCGGCCCCTCGCGGGCCGGTCCGTCACCCGCCGAGGGGGCCGGCAGCACCCACCGCCTCACTCTCGAGGCCGGCGCCGATTCGAAGGACCGCCCTCCTGTGCGCGACAAGTGTCGCGAAAACGCTAACCCCCGTCGTCCTCGGGCCCGGCTCCGCACGGGATGAGTGCCGGTCCGGGCCCGAGGGCGCACCGCCCCCGTCCCCACGGGATGCGGCGCACGGGGGCCCGCCGCCGCTCATCGGCGGCCCCCGGTCCTGGGCGTCACGACCACCATGGCGGCCGGACGGTCCAGGTTGCTCGAGAGAGGCAAGCACACCGACTTACTTGAGTCAAGCAATCGAATTGTATGCCGAGGGTGTCCGGACGCGCGCTCCCCGTCATCGGGGCGTCGCCGGAGGCGGGCGCTGCTGTCAGCCACGTCGTGCGGCGATCCCGACCGTGTTCGCGGTCACGACGGCGCCGATGCCGGCCCAGGCCGTCCACCCCAGGTGCTGACCGAGGAGGAGGCGGCCGACCACGGCGGCCAGGACGGGGTTGACGCTCATGAAGAGTCCGAAGGCCGGGGCGGAGACCCGGCGCAGGGTGAACAGGTCCGCGAGGTAGGGCACCGCGGACGAGAGGAGCCCGGCGGCGATCGCGCAGGCGGCGGCCTTCGGGGTCGGCGGATGCTGGACGGCGACGGCCACGCCGACCGGAAGGAACACCATCGCCGACACCGCGGCGGCGGCCGCCGGTCCCTGTGCCCCGGGGATGCGCCGGCCGACGGTGCCGTTGAGCAGGATGTACGACGCCCAGCAGCCGGCGGCCAGCAGGCCGAGGCACATCCCGGCGTAGTCGGTGGACGGCTGAGGGCGCATCAGGACGACGACACCGGCCGTGGCGATCAGCGCGCAGCAGGCGTCGACACGCCGCCGTGTGGCGGCCAGGGCGATGGTGAGTGGGCCGAGGAACTCCAGTGTCACCGCCAGACCGAGGCCGATGCGGTCGATGGCGCTGTAGAGGGAGAGGTTCATGGTGCCGAACACCAGGGCCAGCAGCAGGACCGGCCACCACTGGCGCCAGGTGAAGGAACGCAGCCGTGGCCTGCCGACCGCGAGCAGGACAAACGCGGCGACGTACTGGCGCACCGCGACGACGCCGACCGGCCCGAACACCGGGAAGGCGAGCGAACCGATCGCGGCGCCGACCTGGTTGGACAGGCCGCTGCCGACCATGGTCAGGACTCCTGCCGGGCTCGTGCGGGCCGGCTTCGGTCCCGGGGATGCCGGACGGATCCGGCGTGCGGGTGATGCGGACGGGCGTGCCGATGCTCCGTGCATGGTCCGATCGTGCGAGAACCCGGCCCGTGCGGAAAATGCATCCACCGGGCCATTCATACGCTTGACTCATGCATGAAGTGGAACTGCGGCAGTTGCGCTGCCTTGTCGCCATCGTCGACGAGGGCACCTTCACGGACGCGGCCATTGCGCTGGGTGTCTCCCAGGCGGCCGTGTCCCGCACCCTGGCGTCGCTCGAACAGACGCTGGGCGTACGGCTGCTGCGCAGGACCTCCCGCGAAGTGGCCCCGACCGGCACCGGACTGCGCGTGGTGGCGCACGCCCGGCGGGTGCTCGCCGAGGTCGACGACCTGGTGCGCGGCGCCACCTCCGGCCCGGCCCGGCTGCGGATCGGCTACGCCTGGTCCGCGCTCGGCCGCCATACCCTCGCCTTCCAGCGGCGCTGGCGCGAACAGCACCCGCAGACCGAACTGCACCTCGTGCGGGTCAACTCGGCCACCGCGGGGCTCGCGGAGGGTGCCTGCGACCTCTCGGTGGTGCGCAGGCCCGTGGACGACAGGCGCTTCGACTCGGCGATCGTCGGGCTCGAACAGAGGCTGTGCGCGATGGCCGCGGACGATCCACTGGCCAGGCGCCGCTCGGTCCGACTGGCCGATCTCAGCGGACGCACGCTGCTGGTCGACCGCCGCACGGGCACCACGAGCGTGGAGCTGTGGCCCCAGGAATCGCGCCCGGCCACCGAGGAGACGCACGACGTGGACGACTGGCTGGCCGCGATCTCCACCGGCCGCCGTATCGGGGTCACGGCGGAGTCCACGGCCAACCAGTACGCCCGGCCGGGCGTCGTCTACCGGCCGGTGAGCGACGCCGAGCCCATCGCCGTGCGGCTCGCCTGGTGGCGGGACGGCCCGCATCCCGCCATGCAACCCGTGATCGAACTGCTTGTCTGCCTCTACCGCATGGGCTGACCGGCGGGCCGTGACGGCGGTGCCGCCGCCCCCGCGACCGGGGGCCCGCCGCCCCGCGACGGGGCCGGTGCATCCGCGCGGGCAAGATGGAGGACAAAATTGTTGACAATTTTGTTGGGCTGGATCTTGGTTCGACAGGTACTCACTCAGGGAGGGCAAGGATGCCGAAAGACGTCCGTCCGAGCAGCGGAGAGCAGGCCAAGCAGCATGCCCTGGAGCAGCTGCGGCAGGCGATCCTGCACGGTGAGATGGCACCGGCCCAGCGGCTGGTGGAGAACGAACTCGCCGAGCAGTTCGGTGTGACGCGGGCCAGCATCCGCGCGGCGCTGATCGATCTGGAGGCTCAGGGTCTGGTCGAGCGGATCCGCAACCGCGGTTCGCGGGTGCGGGTGGTGACGGTGGAGGAAGCGGTCGCCATCACCGAGTGCCGCATGGTCCTGGAAGGGCTGTGCGCGGCCAAGGCGGCCGTCGCGGCCAGCGACGAGCAGCTGACCGAACTGGCCGATCTCGGTGCGGAGATGACCAAGGCCGTCGCCGACGGCGAACCGGTGACCTACTCCGAGCTGAACCAGGAACTGCACGAGCGGATCAGGCGGTTCTCCGGCCAGCGGACGGCCGTGGAACTGCTGGAACGACTCAATGCACAACTGGTGCGCCACCGCTTCCAGCTGGCGCTGCGGCCGGGGCGCCCGCAGCACTCCCTGAACGAGCACCTGGCCATGATCGAGGCGATCCGGGCCAGGGACCCGCAGGCGGCCGAGACGGCCGTCCGCGCCCATCTCACGAGCGTCATCGAGGCGTTGCGCGACTGACTCGGGCGAGGCGGGCGCGCGCCCCCGTGCTCGCCAGGGCGATGCCCGAGTCGCTGAGTTTCCTGGTGGCCAAGGGACGCTCCGAGGAGGCCCGCGCGCCGGCCGGACGGTACGACGTCGAGCTGCCCCCCGCCCCCGGCGTCAAGGTCAGGGCCGACCGCTGGAACGCCCTCGCCGGTCTGTTCCGCGGCGGTGAGTGGCTCCATACCCTGCTGTACCGGCGGGCCTCCTTCGGCGGTCTACTGCTCGTCTACGGAGTCGCCACCTGGCTGCCGACCCGGATGCGGGGCGAGGGCTATCAGCTCGGCTCCGCCCTCACCTTCGTCGTCCTGTTCAATCCCGGAGGCATTGTGGGCATGCTGATCGCCGGTCGGGCCTCCGACCGCTTCGGTGCCCCGCGCATCTCGGCCCTGTGGTTCGCCCTGACCGCGGTCGGCGTCTTCCTGCTCAGTGTCCATATGCCGCTCGGAGTGACCCTCCTGGTCGTGTTCCTCACCGGCGTGTTCCTGAACAGCGCCCAGACGACGATCTATGCGACGGTCTCCGTCCGCGCCACCCCCGACAGCCGTGCCACCGCGGTCGGCTGGACATCCGGCATGGGCCGCTTCGGCGCCGTCTTCGGACCGTGGCTCGGCGGCCGGCTGCTCGCCGGGGGCCACGGCGACTGGGGCTTCACCGCCTTCGCGCCGGCGGGTGTGTCCTCCATGGTCGTCATCGGCATCGCGGCCATGCGCACCCGGCAGGCGTCGCCGGGCGGCACGCCTCAGGAGCTGCTCACCGCTCACTGGTCACGGAACGACGGCGTGCGCCGGGCGCACCCGGCCCGCATCCGTCTCCCGCGGCAGGTAGTTACTTGAGTCAGGCAACGATATGGTAAACTGGGCGGTATGCCCAACCCGCAGCCCCCTTCGGCCCCCGCGTCGCCGGAAGTGATCGACATCGAGCGAGCGCTCAGCCGCATCACCTATCTGAGCACGCGCGCGCGGCAGCACGAACGCCTGATGGCCCTCGCGGGTGTTCCGCTGGACCGTGCCGCGGTGGCCCTGCTGCGGCAGATCGCCGACTCCGAACCGCTGCGCCCCGGGGAGCTGGCCAACCGGCTCGGGGTCGAGGCCTCCCATGTGACCCGGCAGGTGCACCAGCTGCAGAAGTCGGGATACGTCTCCCGCGTACCGGACCCGGACGACGGCCGCGCCCAGCGTATCGAACTCACCGGGCTCGGCCGTGAGGCCATCCAGCGGATCCGCGACGCCGGGGTCCGCGGCATGCAGGCGGCCCTGGGCTCCTGGTCGCCGGAGGAACTCCGCCGGCTCGCCACCCTCTTCCACCGTATGGTCGACGACTTCCTCGCCTACGCCGCCGACGACGAGAGCGGCCAGGAGGTCCTCGAGGCGGCGGGCCCCGAATCCTGACCGGGATCCCGTTGTCAGTCGGCCGTGGCGAGGAACTGGGTCGCGGCCAGTTCGGCGTACAGCGGGTCGGCGGCGATCAGTTCGCGATGGGTGCCGACCGCGCGGACCCGGCCCGCGTCCATGACCACGATCCGGTCGGCCATGGTCACCGTGGACAGCCGGTGCGCGACCACCAGGACCGTCGTGGAACGCGCGACATCGGCGACCGTGTCCCGCAGCGCCGCCTCGTTGACGGCGTCCAGCTGTGAAGTCGCCTCGTCGAGCAGCAGCAGACGGGGACGGCGCAGCAACGCCCGCCCGATCGCGACACGCTGGCGCTCGCCGCCGGAGAGCTTGGTCCCGCGATGTCCGACCAGGGTGTCGAGACCTCGCGGGAGCCGCTCGACCAGCCCGTCGAGCCGCGTCGTCTTGAGTACACGTTGCACCTCGGCGTCGTCGGCCCCGGGATTGCCGAGCAGCAGATTGTCGCGCAGGGAGCCGGACAGCACCGGCGCGTCCTGCTCGACGTAGCCGATGGCCGCTCGGAGCAGGGGCAGCTCCCACTCGGCGACGTCCCGTCCGTCGAGCGAGATCGAACCCGACTCGGGATCGTAGAAGCGTTCTATCAGGGAGAACACGGTCGTCTTGCCCGCCCCGGACGGGCCGACGAAGGCGGTCATGCCCCGGGCCGGCACCGCGAAGGTCACGCCGTGGTGGACGTGCGGCAGGTCCTCGGCGTACCGGAAGCGCACGTCCTCGAAGGACAGCGAGGCGGGCTGCGCGCCCGGCGCCGGCAACTCCGCTTGCCTCGAGGGCGGTTCGGCGGGCAGTCGCAGAGCCTCCTGGATCCGGGCGAGCGCGGCGGCGCCCGTCTGGTACTGGGTGACCGCGCCGACGACCTGCTGGATGGGAGACATCAGATAGAAGACGTAGAGCAGGAACGCGACCAGGGTGCCGACGTCGACGGCGCCGGTCGCCACGCGTGCGCCGCCCACGGCCAGCACGGTGATGAAGGCGATCTGCATCGCGAGTCCCGCCGTGTTGCCCGCGGCCGCCGCCCACTTGGCGGCCCGTACGCTCTGCCGCCACGACTCCTCGGCCGCCGTGTGGACGGCCTCCTCCTCCCGGTGCTCCGCGCCGGACGCCTTGACCGTGCGCAGCGCGCCGAGGACCCGTTCCAGCGAGGCGCCCATGGCGCCCACCGCGTCCTGTGCCTGCCGGCTCGCCCGGTTGATGCGCGGCACGATGAGCCCGAGCACCAGTCCCGCGGCCAGGATCACCCCGAGTGTGACTCCCAGCAGCACCGCGTCGACCAGCCCCATCATCACCACCGTCGCGACCAGCGTGAGCCCGCCGGTGCCGAGTCCGACCAGTGAGTCCGTGGTGACCTCGCGCAGCAGCGTGGTGTCGGAGGTGATCCGCGCCATCAGATCGCCGGGCTCCGTACGGTCCACGGCGGAGATCCGCAGCCGCAGCAGATACGACGACAGAGCGCGCCGGGCGCCCAGCACGACCGATTCGGCGGTACGCCGCAGCACGTAGGAACCCAGCGCGCCCACGGCCGCGTTGGCGACCACCAGCCCCGACATGCCGAGCAGCGCAGGGGTGATGGACCGGTCGTGCGCGAGGTCGTCGATCAGACCGCGAGCGACCAGCGGCAGGAGAAGCCCGGTGCCGCCGGTGGCGAGCGCGAGGATCGCGCCCGCGAGCAGGGACCAGCGATGTGGTCGTACATATCCGAGGAGCAGCCGCCAGGCGGGCGGCACCGGTCCCGGTTCGGCTTCCGTCACTGCGATGCTCACGGTGTTCCTTGCGGAGTAGGGGCTGTTCCACCCCGGTTCCCGGGCCACGCCCGGCGGGGGTGGTCAGGACGGAGCCGAGGTCTACGCGGTCCGCATCCTAGAAGGGGGGACAGGTGCCGTCGGCGGGGCCCTGTGCAACGTTTCCTCGCTCGGGGTGCATTGTCGTGATCAGGTCCTTTTCTCCCGTTTCTGCCGGACCCATCGGCCGCAGCACGGCTCATGCGCCGACGTGTACCTGCGGGGTGCCCCGGAGGCTCCCTGGCCGGTTGTCAAGTGGGCTCGCCCGTGGGGCGGTTGGTGAGGATGAGACTGCGGCCCAAGGGTCTGTTCAGCCGCTTCCTGGCATGGACCAGGGGCGAGTGACGAAGGCAACTCTCCATGCGCATAGTCATCTTGTATGTATCAGTCATGCCTCGGGTATGCATGGCGACTGATACTCAGGAAGGAGTCGTCGTGGAGACAGCGGTAACTCCGCCGCCCGACAGGCGCTACGCCGTCTCGCTCTTCTCCCGTCTGCGGAGGGCGAAGGGCCAGGCCAACCTCTTTCCGATCTACGCGGAGCTACGGTCGAGGGGCGGAGTCATCGCAGCCCCCTGGGGTGGGCACCTCGTGACCACCTTCGATCTGTGCGACCAGGTTCTGCGCAACCGCAACTGGCCGGAGCCCGACTCACGTTGGCGCGAACGGCAGGGGAGCGGCACTCGCTGGACGGCACCCTCGTCCCAGGAGATGAGCAGGACCCTGCCGGCCCTGAACCCCCCGGAGCACACATGGGTGCGCCGGGCGGCCGGCATGTTCGACCGTTCCACCCTCCAGCAGATCGTCTTCACCCAGGAGTTGCTGCCCTCCGCCAGTCAGCTGGCGAAGTCCGACGCCGCCACGGCGGAGCTGCGCACCTATTTCATGGACCTGGTCCGCGAGCGGCGGGCCCGTCCCGGGGACCACGTGCTCTCCTGGTCCCCGGGCTCACGACGTCTTGGAAAGTGAAGAAATGACTGCCCCGCCACTGGCCGCCTACACCCGTCAGATTCCGAACACGCTGCGGATCGACCGGCAGGGCCCCGTCCTGTCCATCGAGCTGAACACCTCCGACCAGGGCAACGTTGTCACGGAGGTCATGCTCGACGAACTCCTGGCCGTGCTCGACGAGCACGATCCCGACCTCCGGGTCATCGTCCTGTCCGGAGCGGGCGAGGACTTCTGCCAAGGAGGCGACCGCACCGAGTACGCCGAGCAGTTGGCGCAGGACCCGACCGGAGCCGGCATACGCGGCTCCGGGACCAAGGCCCGCCGCGTGTGCGAGGCCCTGGCCAACAACCCGGCCGTCACCATCGCCCGGGTCCAGGGCAAGGTCATCGGAGCCGGCCTCGCCCTGGCACTCTCCTGCGACCTGCGCGTCGGCGCCGAGACCGCCACGTTCCGCCTCCCCGAACTCGCCCTCGGCCTGCCCACGGCCTGGGGAGGCATCCTTCCCCGGCTCCTCAACGAAGTGGGTGCCGCGACCGTCCGTGAACTCGTCCTCACCTGCCGGTCCTTCGACGCCCAGGAGGCACGGGCCCTCTCGATCCTCCAGAAGGTCGTGCCCGTCGACGAGCTCGACGCGGCGGTGAAGACGTGGGCAGCCCCCGTCATCCGCCGCTCTCCCACTGCCCTGCGCGTCACCAAACTCCTGTTCAACGCCCACGCGAACGCCACGCGACTGGCCGACATCACCGCTCTGGACCCCGAGTTGATGGCGTCCGTACTCGCCACCCGTGAACTGGCCCCCGCGGCGAACGGCCGCCGTAGGGGCCACCTGATCTGACGGCATGGGACGCGCGCCGGGGGACGATGGCGTCCGCCGGCCTCGCTGTAGACGCGAACGGGACGGGAGCTGCGTTGTCCCTGCGGTGATCACACGGGTTAGGGTGCCGGGGCACGAACCGGGGATCACGGCAGGTGGGGGACATGGCAGACGACAACGGCGTGCCCGAGAAGGGTGCCGGCCCGTGGGGGCAGGCCATCACGGCCGTGGCGTTGGTCGCCGCACTCGTCGTCGGTCTGTGGGCGTTCGCGAAGCCGTCGTCCTCGCAGAGCGGTCAGTCGCCCGCGAGGTGCCGGGGCGGGGAGGCAGAGAAGGCGTCCGGGAAGCCCGGCAAGGGACCTGATGTCGTCTCCGGGGCGCAGCTGTGCGAGGCGCTGAACCGTCCCGACCTCGCCCGGTTGCTGGGCACCCCGCAGGAGAGTGCGAAGAGTGCCAGTGGCGGCGGGGGTTCCGTCAGGCTCGCCGGTGGCGAGGAGATCCCCAATCCCTCGGCACGGGTGGAGTTCGGCACGTACACCGTGTCGCTGTCGGAGAGCTACGACCGTCTCCCGGTGTCCAGGGCCGCCGCACTTCTCGGCGACGGCGCGGGGAAGCGGACCGTTCTGGGCCGCTCTGCGGTCCTGTACGCGGACCGCACCATCAGCCTCAGCTTCCGCCTCGACGGCAGCGACAGCCACAGCGGCCCGGGGGTACCGGCCCGCGCTCTCACCGTGGCCCGGGACGCGAAGGACAGCGGTGGCTCCTTCGACGTCACCCTGTGGCGCACCGACGGCCTGGTTCCGGACGACGCGGTGCTCCTGCGCGTCGCCGAGACGGTACTCCCGACCGTTCCGGGGTGGACCGCCGACGAGTGACGGCCCCGTGCGGCGACCCGTTGTCCGGCGCTCCCGCCGCGCCCGGGAGGCGAGCGGCGGGACACCGCGCCGGGCCGATCGCCGAGTCGGGTCCTGTCACCGAGCCGGACCGGCAACCCGGGTCACCGCAAGGCCTGTCGAGCCGACCGCGGAGACCTGCACCGGGCGGCGGCCGGCACAGAGGTCCGGCCCTGTCGTAGGTCCGCCCACAGGTGACGTGGCGTCACCCGAAGGCCGGTCGGAAGGGGCGGCCGCGGGGCGATCCGAGAAGTTCCGCGCGGAATGCGTGCGCAACGCGTGCCCATCGCGCGAGGATCACGAGTGCGGGCCGCTGTGGCCCGCGCCGGGCGCGTGCGGCGCCCGCAGCACCGACGGAAGGCGGCAGCAGCATGGCGCAGGAAGTACGCGGCGTGATCGCTCCTGGCAAGGACGAGCCGGTCCGGATCGAGACGATCGTCGTACCGGACCCGGGGCCGGGTGAGGCGGTGGTGCGCATCCAGGCCTGCGGCGTGTGCCACACCGACCTGCACTACAAGCAAGGCGGTATCACCGACGAGTTCCCGTTCCTGCTCGGCCATGAGGCGGCCGGCGTCGTCGAGTCGGTCGGCGAGGGCGTCGAGGACATCGCCCCCGGCGACTTCGTCGTCCTCAACTGGCGTGCGGTGTGCGGCAAGTGCCGTGCATGCAGGCGTGGCCGCCCCTGGTACTGCTTCGACACCCACAACGCCAAGCAGAGGATGACGCTGGCCGCCACGGGTCAGGAGCTCTCCCCGGCCCTCGGTATCGGCGCCTTCGCGGAGAAAACGCTGGTGGCCGCCGGGCAGTGCACCAAGGTCGACCCGTCCGTCTCCCCGGCGGTGGCCGGGCTGCTGGGCTGCGGTGTGATGGCCGGACTCGGCGCCGCGATCAACACCGGAGGCGTCGGCCGGGGCGACACGGTCGCGGTCATCGGCTGCGGCGGGGTCGGCGGCGCGGCGATCGCCGGAGCGCGTCTGGCGGGCGCGTCGAAGATCATCGCGGTGGACATCGACGACCGCAAGCTGGGCACCGCGAGGGAACTGGGCGCCACCCACACCGTCAACTCCCGGGAGGCCGACCCCGTCGAGGCGGTACGGGATCTGACCGGCGGCTTCGGGGCCGACGTCGTCATCGAGGCCGTGGGGCGCCCGGAGACGTACCGGCAGGCGTTCTACGCCCGCGACCTGGCCGGCACCGTCGTCCTGGTCGGCGTGCCCACCCCGGAGATGAAGCTGGAGCTGCCGCTGCTGGACGTCTTCGGACGCGGCGGGGCCCTGAAGTCCTCCTGGTACGGCGACTGCCTGCCCTCCCGCGACTTCCCCATGCTCATCGATCTGCATCTGCAGGGGCGCCTGCCGCTGGAGAAGTTCGTGACCGAGACCATCGCGCTCGACGAGGTCGAGAAGGCCTTCGAGCGGATGCATCACGGAGACGTCCTGCGCTCGGTGGTGGTGCTGTGATGAGCGCACGCATCGACCGACTGGTCACCTCCGGCACCTTCTCCCTGGACGGCGGCACCTGGGAGGTCGACAACAACGTGTGGATCGTCGGCGACGACGACGAGACCGTTGTGATCGACGCCGCCCACGACGCCGACGCGATCGTCGCGGCGCTCGGCGGCCGGCGACTGCGGGCCATCCTGTGCACCCACGCCCACAACGACCACATCGACGCCGCGCCCGCGCTCGCCGAGCGGACCGGAGCGACGATCTGGCTGCACCCCGACGACCTGCCGCTGTGGAAGACGACCCACCCCGACCGCCTCCCGGACCACTGGCTGGCCGACGGTCAGGTCGTCGAGGCGGCCGGTGCCGATCTGACGGTGCTGCACACCCCCGGCCACGCACCCGGTGCCGTCTGCCTTTACGACCCGGGCCTGGGCACCGTCTTCACCGGCGACACCCTCTTCCAGGGCGGCCCCGGGGCGACCGGACGCTCGTACTCGCACTTCCCGACGATCATCGAGTCGATCCGGGACCGGCTGCTGACCCTCCCGCCCGAGACGGTGGTCCGCACGGGGCACGGCGAGTCGACGACCATCGGCGCCGAGGCGCCCCACCTCGACGAGTGGATCGCGCGCGGCCACTGATCCCGGGAGACGCCCGCAATAGGCGACAGGAGATGTCCGGCTTCCGCGTCATCCTCGGCGAGACGGTTCTACGAACGAGCGCGGAGGTCGGACATGCCGGGGCCGCTGACGGGCAAGGTCGCACTGGTCGCCGGGGCGACACGAGGGGCGGGGCGGGGGATCGCCGTGGAACTGGGCGCGGCGGGTGCCACGGTGTACGTGACCGGGCGCAGCACCCGCGAGCGGCGCTCGGAGTACGACCGGCCCGAGACGATCGAGGACACCGCCGAGCTGGTGTCGGCGGCGGGCGGGCACGGCATCGCCGTCCCCACCGACCACCTCGTCCCGGCCGAGGTGAGCGCGCTCGTGGAGCGTGTCGAGCGCGAGCAGGGGCGCCTGGACGTCCTCGTCAACGACATCTGGGGCGGCGAGAAGCTCTTCGACTGGGACCGCCCGGTGTGGGAGCACGACCTCGACAAGGGGCTTCGTCTGCTGCGGCTCGCCGTCGAGACGCACGCGATCACCAACCACCACGCGCTGCCCCTGCTGCTGAGGCACCCCGGCGGCCTGGTCGTGGAGATGACCGACGGAACGGCCGAGTACAACCGTGACACCTACCGGGTGTCCTTCTTCTACGACCTGGCCAAGGCGTCCGTGCTGCGGATGGCGTTCTCCCTCGGCCACGAGCTGGGGTCGCGTGGTGCCACCGCGGTCGCCCTCACCCCCGGCTGGCTGCGCTCGGAGCTGATGCTCGAGGCGTTCGGGGTGACCGAGGCGAACTGGCGCGACGCCCTGGAGCGCGAGCCCCACTTCTGCATCTCCGAGAGCCCGTACTACGTCGGCCGGGCGGTCGCCGCGCTGGCCGCGGACCCGCGGGTCTCCCGCTGGAACGGGAACTCGCTTTCCAGTGGGCGACTCGCACGGGAGTACGGCTTCACGGACCGCGACGGCAGCCGTCCCGACGCCTGGCGCTACCTCGTCGAGGTCCAGGACAAGGGCGGCACGGCGGACGCCACGGGATACCGCTGAGAGGACGCGCCCGTGCTTGGCCGCACTCAGGATGGGCAGGCATCACGTCGTCGGGGGCTGCGGCGCCACCGTACGAGGCCGTCCGAACTCGTGGTTCCCGGGCGCCCCGCCCCGCCCCGAGGGAAAGCAGGAGTACATGCAGTACGTGAAGCTCGGCGCAACGGGTCTCGATGTGTCCCGGATCTGCCTGGGCTGTATGAGTTTCGGCATCCCCGACCGAGGCACTCACCGCTGGAGCCTCGACGAGGAGGCGTCCCGCCCCCTGATCCGCCGGGCGCTCGACGCGGGCATCAACTTCTTCGACACCGCGAACGTCTACTCCGACGGCACCAGCGAGGAGATCGTCGGCCGGGTGCTCGCCGAACACGCCCGGCGTGACGAGATCGTGCTGGCGACGAAGGTGCACGGCCGGATGCGCCCGGGACCCAACGGCGGCGGCCTCTCCCGCAAGGCGATCATGACGGAGATCGACCACAGCCTGCGCCGCCTCGGCACCGACTACGTCGACCTCTACCAGATCCACCGCTTCGACCCCGTCACACCGATCGAGGAGACGATGGAGGCCCTGCACGACGTGGTGAAGGCCGGCAAGGCCCGGTACATCGGCGCGAGCTCGATGTACGCCTGGCAGTTCTCCAAGGCCCAGTACACGGCCCGCCTGAACGGCTGGACCCGGTTCGTTTCGATGCAGAACCACTACAACCTCCTCTACCGCGAGGAGGAGCGCGAGATGCTGCCGCTGTGCGCGGATCAGGCGGTCGGCACCCTGCCCTGGAGCCCGCTGGCCCGCGGCCGGCTCACGCGGGACTGGGACGAGACCACGGAGCGCAGCCGCACCGACGAGTTCGGCAAGGGGCTCTACCAGGAGGGCGACCGGGCCGTCGTCGAGGCGGTGTCGGCGGTCGCGGCCCAGCGGGGCGTTCCACGTGCCCAGGTCGCCCTGGCCTGGCTGCTGCGGCAGAACACCGTCGCCGCGCCGATCGTCGGGGTCACCAAACCGCAGCACATCGACGACGCGGTCGCGGCGCTGGACGTGGACCTCACCGACAAGGACGTCCAGTCACTGGAGGAGTCCTACCGGCCGCACCCCGTCAGGGGTCACTGACCCTCCTGCGCCCGCGCCGGGGCGGTACGCCCCGGCGCAGGGCGACGGGCGCGCTCAGACGGAGCCGGCCAGCCAGGGCCTGACCTGTCGGCGCGCCTCGTGAAGGCGGGACTTCAAGGTGCCCAGCGGGACACCGACACGTTCGGCGACCTCCGCGTACTCCAGTTGGCAGATGTCCCGGTAGACGAGCGGCGCCACCAGGTGCGGATGCTCGCGCTCCAGCCGCTCCAGGGCCTCCAGCAGATCGACGCGCGATCCAGCGATCACGCTGGTGGTCCGCGGATCCACATGCTGCGCGGCGTCGATCGGTCCGGGCTGCTCGGCCGCCCGCCGCTTCAGCTCGCGGTACTTCTGCCGGGAGCAGTTGGCGACCACCGTGTACAGCCAGGTGCCGAAGCGACTGCGGCCCTGGAACGTGCCGATCTTCCGGGCCACCTGCAGCAGCACGTCCTGTGCCGCCTCCTCGGCGTCCTCCCGGCACGGCAGGAAGCGCCCGCAGCGCCGTACGACCTCCGGCCGGATGTGGTGGAGCAACGCGTCCAGGGCTGCCGTGTCGCCCGCGGCCGCCCGCAGAGCCAGCTCTTCGGGGTCAGCGGCATCCCTCACTGGGAGCTCCCCTCGATGTGGATATCCGACCAGGCATGATAGTCCTATGCAGTCCCTGGAGCGGATCGACCGCTACCGCTTGGAACGACGCCTGGGCAGCGGCGCGTTCGGCGTCGTCTGGCTTGCCCACGACGACGTCCTCGAGGCGCCCGTCGCCGTGAAGGTGCTTGCCGAGAACTGGGCCCACCGGCTGGATGTCCGGGAGCGGTTCCTGTCCGAGGCGCGCCTGCTGCGCCGGGCCGGCTCGAGCCGGGTGGTGCAGGTCTACGACATCGGCGAGCTCCCCGACGGCAGACCCTACTTCGTCATGGAGTACGCCGACGGCGGCACGCTCGCCGATCGGATCACGGGCAGCCCGCTAGCCGTGGCGGAGGCCCTGCGCCTGACGGCCCTGGCCGCCCGCTCCGCGGCCGCGCTGCACGACGCCGGAATCGTGCACCGGGACATCAAGCCCTCCAACGTCCTCCTGCGGACCGCGCACGACGGCTCCACCAGGCTGCTGCTCGCGGATCTCGGGCTGGCCAAGAGCCTCGCCCAGGCCTCGGGCCTCACCATGGCTGCCGGTTCCGCCGGATACGCGGCGCCCGAGCAGTCCGAACCCGGCTCCGGCATCGACGCGCGGGCGGACGTCTACAGCCTGGGGGCCCTCGGCTATCACCTGCTCACCGGCACGGTCCCCGCACGTCCGGGCCGGGTGGAGCCCCCCGACCGGTTTCGCCCCGGGCTGCCGGCCGAGGTCCAGCGGGCGATCCTGCGGGCCATGGACCTCGAGCGCGAGCGGCGCTGGCCGACCGCCGAGGCCTTCGCGGACGCGCTCGACCGGCTTGCGGACGTCTCCGGCACCTCGGCGCCCGAGCAGCGCGGCCGCCGACGGGAGGCCGTCGACCCGGCGCCGGGGCAACCCGGCGGCCGACGGGAGGCGGTCGACTCGGGCCCCGAGCGGCCCGGCCGCCGCCGTAGCGCCCTGGTCCTCACCCTGGCCGCCCTGGTCGTCGCGGGTGCCGCCGCAGCCGGCACCACCGTGCTGCTGCGGCAGCATCCGGCGGCGGATGTGAAGGTCCAGGACTCCACCGGGCGTGTGCACGCGATCGTGCCCGCGTCCTGGGGGCGCCAGCTGCGCGACGCAGGCTGGAACCCGGAGTCACTGGGCCTGCCGACCGGGCATGAGCCCGCCCTCGCGGTCGCCGACGACCTCTCGCGCTGGCAGGACCTGGGCACCGGCGCGAACGGCGCCTTCATCGGGTTGAGCGAGCACGGGGACCTCACGGCCAAGGTGCGCGCGATCAACCACAAGGACTGCCACTACCAGGGCGGCCGTGACTACCGCGGCACCGACTGGCAGGGGGCCGTACGCACCTGGACCGACTGCGCGGGCGGCGGCGGGTCCGTCACGGAGGCCGCGCTGAAGCCCGTCGCCGGCACCGGTGGTTCGCAGATGTACGTACAGCTGCGCCAGGACGGCGGCACCGATGAGACCGACCGGGTTCTGGACTCCGTACGGCTCAGCGGGTGACAACCGTCACGCCGCGGCCGTCGGCGCGCCCGGAGGCCGGACAATGTACGCGAACTTTTCCGCACCGGAGCGCATCGGACAGAGAGGACGGGCAGACGGCACCGTCCCCACGCGCCCGGCGTGTGCGGTGAGTTTCGAGGAGCGACAGACATGGTGACCTTCCGACGCGCCACGGCGGACCAGGCCTCCGACGGCACGGCCCCCTTCCTGACGGCACGGCGTGCGGTGTCCGCGCTGGGCGCGCTCGCCGCCCTGGGCCTGCTCACCGCCTGCGGCGACGGCCATGCCACGAGCAGCGCCCCGGAGAAGCTGCCCGGGGCGGCACAGCCCGCCACCGGCGACCACACGCGCGCCGACGGCAGCGCGACGAGCACGGCCGGCACCGAGCCCACGACCACGGCATCGGACAGCCCCGACACGGCGGCCTCCGCGTCGAGCGACAAGGGCGCGGCCGCCGGCAGCCGCTGCCACACGTCCGAGCTGCGCGCCACGGTCGGCCGCAACAACCCGGGTGCCGGCCAGGAGAACTTCCCGCTCGTCCTCACCAACAACTCCGGGCGTACATGCACCGTCGACGGCTACCCGGGTGCCGCCTTCGTGGACGCCTCCGGCAAGCAGCTGGGCCCGGACCCCAAGCGCAGCACCGGGAGCCCCACGAAGATCACGCTGGCCCCGGGCAAGAGCGCCTGGGCCGGGCTGACCTTCTCCAACCCCGAGATCAGCGAGGCCGACAAGGCCACGCCCGCGGCGATCCTGATCACCCCGCCCGACGAGAAGGACTCCCTGAAGGTCAAGTGGTCCGGCGGTCCGGTCCCCGTCTCGGGCAACTCCTCCACGGTGTCCCTGACCGTCTTCAGCGCCGGTACCGGCGCCTGACCCCTCTTCCCCCGACCCCGCTGTCCGCTCGCCGGCAGCGGGGTTCGTCATGGAACCGCAGCGGTTGTCACAGGACGGCAACACGTCCCCGGCTCTGCGATCTTTCCGCCGCTCCCCGCTCATCGAACCCGTCGACCCACACCGCAGAGGGCTCCTCCTTCCGGGAGCCGCGCGACGAGGAAACGGGGACGACGATGAACGGCATCACACGCAGGCGTCTGCTGACGGCCGGGGCGACGGCGGGCGCCCTGGGCGCACTGTCCGCCTGTGCTCCCGGCGGCTGGTCGGTCGGCGGGGGGAGCACCGAGGGCGGCGGGGGCTCCGCCGGCGGCAAGGGCACCGTCGAGGCCCGGCCGCTGAAACCGATCGGCGACGGCTCCACCGCCGACACCGGCGCGCAGCCGCACCAGCCCACGGTGGAGCGGCTGAAGCCCGGTCAGCGGCCCCCGCAGTTCGTGGTGTTCTCCTGGGACGGCGCCGGTGAACTCAGCAACCAGCTCTTCTCCCGCTTCCGCAAGGTCGCGTCCGACCACGGGGCGTCGATGACCTTCTTCCTCAGCGGCATCTACACGCTGCCCGAGTCCAAGAAGGACCTCTACCGCCCGCCGCGGCACGCGGTCGGCGCCTCCGCGATCGGCTACCTCGCCGACCGGCACATCCACGCCACGCTTCAGCAGGTGCGCGCGGCCTGGCTCGAGGGGCACGAGATCGGCACCCACTTCAACGGTCACTTCTGCGGTGCCGACGGGGTGCGCAACTGGTCGCCGGCCGAGTGGAGGAGCGAGATCGACCAGGCGATGAGCTTCGTCACCGAATGGAAGACCAACACCGGCTTCACGGACCTCGACCCGCTGCCCTTCGACTACCGCAAGGAGCTGATCGGCGGTCGCACCCCGTGTCTGGAGGGCCAGGGCAACCTGCTGCCCACCGCGGCGGCGCTCGGCTGGAAGTACGACGCCAGCTCGCCCGGCGGCCTGCAGATCTGGCCCGGGAAGGTGCAGGGCGGGCGGATCTGGGACTTCCCCCTGCAGTCCATACCGTTCTCCGGCCACTCCTTCCAGGTCCTGTCGATGGACTACAACATCATGGCCAACCAGTCCGCCGGTAACCCTCTGGGCGACAGCGCGCAGTACGACGCCTGGCGCGTCCAGGCCCGCGACACGTATCTGGCCGGGTTCCGGCGCGCACACGACACCAACCGGGCGCCCTTCTTCATCGGCAACCACTTCGAGCGCTGGAACGGCGGTATCTACATGGATGCCGTGGAGGAGGCCATCGGGCGGATGGCGCAGTACGACGACGTGCGCTTCGTGTCCTTCCGGCAGCTGGTGCAGTGGCTGGAGGCGCAGGACCCCGCCGTCCTCGGGAAACTGCGGACCCTCAATCCGGGACAGTCGCCGACCGGCGGCTGGGAGGAGTTCCTGGGGGTGCCCGCGTCCCCGACGGCGACCCCGTCCTGACCGGCGCTCTCCGCCCGTCGGCGCTGTAGCGTCTGCGACATGGATCACATGGGGCGGTTCGAGGGGTACGGCATCCTGATCACCGGCGCGGCGCGCGGCATCGGCGCCGCGACCGCACGGCGCCTCGCTCAGGAGGGTGCCGCCGTACTCGTCGCCGACGTGGACGCCGCGGAGGGCGAGAAGACCGCGGGGGTGCTGCGCGAGCAGGGTGCGCGGGCCGAGGCGTTCCGGTGCGACGTCACGGACCGGGACGACGTGGAGGCGGCGGTCGCCCATGCCGTCGAGGTCTTCGGCACGCTGGACGTCCTGGTCAACAACGCCTACGGCTGCACCCCCGACGCCGCGCTCTTCGAGGACGAGTCCGACGAGGTGTGGGCCCGCGACATCGACCGGACCCTGACCGGCGCGTACCGCTGCAGCCGCGCGGCGCTGCCGCACCTCGTCGCGTCGGGGCGCGGAGCCATCGTCAACATCGGCTCGGTCAACGGCGCCCAGGACTTCGGCAACCACGCCTACAGCGCCGCGAAGGCGGGCCTTGCGTCCCTCACCCGCACTCTCGCCGGACACGCGGCCCCCCGCGGCGTCCGGGTCAACCTCGTGGTGCCCGGTACGGTCCGCACCACCGGGTGGGAAGGCCGTGACGCGGAACTGGACGCGGTGAGCCGGCTCTACCCGCTGGGCCGGGTCGGGGAACCGGAGGACATCGCGGCCGCCGTCGCGTTCCTCGCCTCACGGGACGCCGCGTGGATCACGGGAACGGCGCTGCACGTCGACGGCGGTCTGCTCGCGGTGAACACCGGGTTCCACCAGGCTCTGCGGGCCGTCGCGGAGAGCGGCTCCAGGCCCTAGGGAAACCGGTGGCCGCGCGGCTCCTCGGCACCGGCAGCCACCGACCCGGTCCGACGATCAGGTGAAGGGCTTGGTCCGCTCGGGCGTGCGGGAGGTACACGAGCGGGGCACGGGGAAGACAATGCAGTCCCCCTCCCTTCAGGACCGCACGATGACCCACCTCACCGGACAGCGCGCCGTTCACGGTGCCGGGCTCCCCGCCGACCCGCCGCCGGGCCAGGGCACGTCCCTGGCCCGGCGGGAGCGCGGGATGCCCGGCCCGGAAGGGCTGCCGCCCGTCGCCGGGAGCACGGACGGGACGGGCGCGCGCGCCCACCTGCCCTTCGGTGTGACCGGCCGTACGACGGTGATCGCCGTGTGTGCCGTCGGCCGGCCGGCTCCGGACGGGGCCGCCGGTCTCCGGGGACGGGGGGTCCCGCCGTCGCTGCGCGAGGCGGCACGGGAGAACGCGGTGGCCGCCGCCTTCGCGCACGGAACGGCCCCCCGGGGCTCGGGGGCGCCGTCGCGCAAGGCGGTCGCCACGGCGCGCTGCACCTGCGAACACCGGGCCCGCTGATGCCCGGCACACCGGCGCCCCGGCCGTCCGCCGCGCCGTTCCGGCGGGGCGGCGCCGCATCGGCACACGCCGACTGCGCCGCGGGATCTCCGTGGCCGCGTCCTCACGTAGCGTGGAAGAAAGGAGGTGGGGCACCGCTCTGGCCGCGGTGAGTCGCAACACGGCGACCCTGTAGGGTGCGGGGCCGCCGGCCCGTGCCGAACCCGGACGCACCCTGTCCGCGGGATGCCCTCGCGGAACGCCGCCGATCCGCGGCGGGGACAGGTCCGCCGTCCGGAGAGCCGAATCCGAGACGAGAGGTGGCCGTGTCGATCGATACCCCCGAGGCAGGCGCCGCGGTGCCGGACATCAGCGTCATCGTCATCGTGTACAACGATGCCCGGCGCCTCCCGGCAGCAGTGCGCTCCGTACTCGACCAGACACTGCGCAACGTCGAAGTGATCGTCGTCGACGACTGCTCGACCGACGGCTCCTACGGTGTCGCGCAGCAACTCGCCCTCGGTCACCCCGGCCGTGTGCGCGCGAGCCGGCTGGCGGAGAACAGCGGCGGCTGCGGAGAGCCCCGCAACCAGGGCTTGGCCGTGGCGCGCGGGCGCTATGTGATGTTCCTGGACAGCGACGACACCCTCGAACCCAATGCCTGCCGCAACATGCTCGAAGCGGCCGACCGCACCGGTGCCGATCTGGTCTCCGGACTCTGCGTCCGGGTGCACACCGACAGCAGGCACGACAAGAGGGTCCCCTGGTACCCGTGGCTGTACCGGTCCACACGGACCGTCGAGTCCATCGCCGAGCTGCCGGACCTGTTCGTCTTCGACACCCTGTCGACCAACAAGTGCTACCGGCGTGAGTTCCTCGTCGAGAACGAGCTCACCTTCCCGCGCGGCATCCACTACGAGGACCTGCTGTTCTCGGCACAGGCCTATCTGGCCGCCGGACGGATCACGCTGATCCCCAACACCGTCTACTTCTGGCATGTGGTGGAGAAGTCCACCACCAAGTCGATCAGCAACCGGCGCCACGAGATCAACAACTTCACGGACCGGCTGGAGATCCACCGCCGGATCGACGCCGTGCTGGACCGGCGCGGACTCGACGGGCTCAAGCTGCACAAGGACATCAAGTTCCTCAAGCACGACCTCGTCCTCTACCTGCGCGAACTGCCCTTCCTCGACGACGACTACCGGCACCGCTTCGCCGAGCTGGCGCGTGGCTACGTTCAGGACTTCCCGGAGGAGGCGTACGCCGAGCTGGACCGGGTGCACGCGATCTGTGCCCACCTGCTGATGCGGGAGGACTGGGAAAATCTGATGCCGGCCGTGGACACGCTGATCAACCGGAACAAGATCTCCGCTCCGCTCGTCCAGCGCGAGGGCCGCGTCTACTGGTGCGACCAGTACCTGGACGACCCGAAGGCGCGGGCGGTCATGGACGTCACGGGCCTCGGCCACCACGGCAAGCCGCTGGAGGGGATGTTCCTGCGCAATCTGCTCACCGGTTACGCCGTGCGCGGGGATCTGGTGGTGCTCGAGGGCGCGATGGTCAATCCACTGCACACGGTCGCCGCCGACGCGGACCTCACCGCCGAGTTGGAGTTCCGGGCCCGCCGCCGCAGTCTGCAGATGTTCCGGTTCCCGGTGCGGACGGTGCGTCATGAGGGCGAAAGGATCACGTGGCAGGCCGTCGTCCCGCTGTCGGCGCGGTTCCGGCCGCTCGGCGTCGTCGACGAGGTGTGGGACGTGCGGATGCATCTGACGGCCGACGGGAAGAGGACGACCACCCGGCTCACGGCCGGTCGCGTCGACCTGGAGAACGCCGCGTCCGTGCCCGTGCAGCCCCGGCTCAGCCGGCTCGTGGCCGACCGGCTCGAACCCCAGGTCTCCGCCAAGGGGCATCTCGCCTTCCGGCTCACCCAGCAGGGCACCGCGGCCCGGCACGGCCGGGCCGTCGTGGACCGGAACCTGCAGGGCCCGGCGGCGAGGACGGTCAAGGGCTCCTACCGCATGCTCCGGGCCGTCAGAAGGGACCTGGCCTCCGGCGCGCGCAAGGTCCAGGTGTACCACCGCATGCTCCGGCTGCTCCCGGTCCGCAAGGGCACCGTCGTCTTCGAGAGCCATCTGGGCCGGCAGTACAGCGACAGTCCGCGGGCCGTCCACGAGGAACTGCGCCGTCGCCGGCTGCCCGTCACCGCCATCTGGTCCTACTCGGGCGCGAGGCCCGAGGGGTTCCCCGAGGACGCCGAACTCGTCCGCCGGTGGTCCTGGCGCTACCTGAGGGCGCTGGCGCAGGCCGAGTTCTGGATCGACAACCAGGGCTTCCCGCTGCGGCTGGCCAAACGCCCGGAGACCACGTACATCCAGACGTGGCACGGTTCGGCCCTGAAACGGATGGGGTTCGACGAGCCCACCCACCGGGTGATGTCGGAGCAGGAACAGCGTTCCTACCAAGAGGCGCTGGACCGCTTCGACCACTTCGTGGTCCGCAGCGAGCACGATGTCCGCACCCTGGGCCGGGCCTACCGCCTCCCCGAGGAGAAGCTGCTGCGCACCGGGTATCCCCGCAACGACGTTCTTGTGCGGGCGGCCCGTGACCATCGCGCTCCGGACGCGGAACTGCGTCGGCTCGCCGAACGCCTCGGTGTCCGCCCGGACCGGCGTGTGGTGCTGTACGCGCCGACGTTCCGCGCCCGCCCCGACGGCGCGGTCAGAGCCTTCGAATTCCCCTTCGACGTGGAACGGTTCGCCGAGCGCTTCGGTGACCGGTACACCCTGCTGGTGCGTTCCCACTACCTGAACCGGGTCGCTCTGCCGCCGTCGGTGGCGGACCGGGTCCTCGATGTGACCGGTGAACCGGACATCACCCCGCTCCTGCTGCTCGCCGACGCCCTGATCACCGATTACTCCTCCGTGATGTTCGACTACGCACTGCTGCGCCGGCCGCTCGTGTTCTACGCCTACGACTGGGAGGAGTACTCCGAGGACATGCGCGGCACGTACTTCGACCTGCTTCAGGAGGCTCCCGGCCCGGTCGCGCGTACCGAGGACGAACTGTTCGCCGCGGTGTCGGACCTGCCCGCGGTGGTCACCCAGTACGAGGCGCAGCTCAAGGAGTTCGTGGACAAGTACGGTGAGTACGATCGCGGGGACGCGGCGGCTCGCATCGTGGACCGTTTCTTCGGCCCTGCGGGAGAGGCCCGATGACGCAGCGTGAGATCTTCTTCGTCGCCAACGAGGTCAACGAGCTCGGCGGCGTGGGCCGCTGGCAGGCCCAGATGGCCCGGCTGCTCGCGGAGCGCGGCCATCGGGTCCGGATCATCGGCATCGCCCCGCCCGAGGTGGCGATGGACCTCGGCGAGGATCCGCCGTTCGAGACGCTCACCCTGTACGACCGCCGGCCCCCGGGCCGGCGCAGGCCCCGCTTCCCCCTGGGCCGCATCGATCCGGCCGTCCGGCGCCAGGAGGCGGACATGCGCGTCGCCGCCGAACGCATGTCCCGGCTGTTCCGGGCCGCGGCCTCCGGAGCGGTGATCGTCGTGACGCAGGTCTGGGCGATGGAGTGGGTGGCGTTCGCGGACACCGCCGGGCATCCGGTGATCGGTATGAGCCATGAATCCTTCGACGCCTCCAGGCGCTCGTCGCGCTTCGCGCGTGTGCGCAGTCACTACAAGGACGTGGACCGGCTGCTGGTCCTCACCCAGGAGGACGCCGACCGCTGGGTGGCGGAGGGCCTCAACAACGTCGGCTTCATGCCGAATCCGCTGCCGCTGACGCCCGTCGCCCCCTCGCCGCGCACCGAGAAGGTGGTGGCCAGCATCGGCAGGCTCAGCCATGCGAAGGGCGTCGACCTGCTGCTGGACGTCTGGGCCGAGGCCGCACCGCGACAGCCCGGCTGGATCCTGCGCATCTACGGCTCGGGGGAACACGAGGGCGTGCTGCGGCAGCAGTGCACGGAGCTCGGGCTCGACGACTCGGTGGAGTGGGCGGGGCGGACCGACGATGTCACCGCGGCGCTCGCGCGGTCGTCGGTGTTCGTGCAGTCCTCGCGCGGAGAGGGCTTTCCGCTCGTCCTCCTCGAGGCGATGGCCTGCGGGGTGCCGTGTGCCGCCTTCGACTGTTCTCCCGGGGTGCGCGAGATCGTCGCCGACGGTGAGGACGGGCTGCTGGCCCGGCACGGCAACACCTCCGAACTCGCACGTCATCTGGTGCGGTTGATGTCCGACGAGAGTCTCCGCGACACGATGGGGGAGAAGGCGCGGCAGAACGTGCGGCGCTTCGCCCCCGAAGTGATCACCCGTCGCTGGGAGGAGCTCTTCGACTTCCTGGAGCGCTGACGGAGCGTGCCCCGGCGACGGCCGGGGCACGCTCCGTCAGCCGCGGGCACGCGGGTTCATGAAGTGAACGGTGTGAGGCCTGCTTCACCGTTCCGTCCGGGAGCCGTCTCAGCAGCTTGAAAGCAGCGCCGCGAGCGACGGTCGGAGATCCGTCAGAGGTTGCCGACGTGTTCCCGCCGGACGGCCCTCCCGGCCGAGCCGCGGCGGCGGCTCGGCCCAGGGTCCGTCGGCCCGTCGAGACCCAACCGTTGCAGTACGCCGGGTCCCTCCCTCCGTCGCAGGTCACATGCCCTGTGGAGGTCGAACCGCGCCCACCGGGCCGCCCGCGTCGCGGCCCGCCGGCGATTAACCCCTGCCGGATCCCTTGACGTGGGTTTCGCGCGGGGTTTAACTCACGTCCTAAATTAAGCCGTGAGGGTTTCGGAAGTCGAACGTGTGTCATCCGAAGCCTTCCTCGGCGTACACGACTCCCGGAAAGGGACACCAGGAGCCATGCGCAGCATCCGAGCCGCGGCCGTCGGCGCCGTCACCATGTCTCTCGCCCTTGCCGCCTCGGCCTGCGGAGGCGGTTCGTCTACGGGCGGAGGGTCGAACGACTCGCCCAAGACACTGACCTACTGGGCCTCCAACCAGGGCGCCAGCATCGAGGTCGACAAGAAGGTCCTCCAGCCCGAACTCGACAAGTTCGAGAAGCAGACTGGAATCAAGGTCAAGCTGGAGGTTGTCCCCTGGTCTGACCTGCTGAACCGGATCCTGACCGCAACCACCTCCGGTCAGGGCCCCGACGTGCTGAACATCGGCAACACCTGGAGCGCCTCCCTGCAGGCCACAGGCGCACTGTTGCCGTGGGACGCCAAGAACTTCGAGAAGATCGGCGGCAAGGACCGCTTCGTCGACTCGGCGCTCGGCTCGACCGGAGCCGAGGGCAAGGACCCGGCGGCCGTACCGCTGTACTCGATGGCGTACGCGCTCTACTACAACAAGCAGATCTTCGCCGATGCCGGTATCGCCAAGCCGCCGGTCACCTGGGACGAGCTGATCGCCGACGGCAAGAAGATCTCCGCCAAGGGCAAGTCGGTGCTCGGCGCCGAGGGCTCGAACCTGTCGGAGAACATCCACCACGTCTTCGTCTTCGGCAAGCAGCACGGCGCAGACTTCTTCACCCCCGACGGCAAGGCCGACTTCACCAGCGACGGCGTGGTGGCGGCCGTCAAGCAGTACGTCGATCTGATGGCCAAGGACAAGGTCATCCCGACGGGCAACGCGGAGTACGCGCAGAACCAGTCCGTGAGCGACTTCGCCAAGGGCAAGCAGGCGATGCTGCTGTGGCAGTCCGCGGCCGCCAACCTCAAGTCGCAGGGCATGAGCGAGGACCAGTACGGCATCGCCCCGGTGCCCGTGCAGTCCGGCACCCCCGGTACCGGCAACCAGGTCAACTCGATGGTCGCGGGCATCAACCTGGCCGTCTTCAAGAACAGCCACAACCTCGACGGGGCCACGAAGTTCGTGAAGTTCATGACCAGTGACGAGGAGCAGAAGGTCCTCAACACGGCCTACAGCTCCATCCCGCCGGTCAAGGCCGCGCAGGAGGACTCCGCGTTCACCTCGCCGTCCAACGCCGTGCTGAAGGACACCCTCGCCAAGAGCGCCTCGGCGCTCCCGCAGGTCGCCGACGAGTCCCAGTTCGAGACGGCGGTCGGTACGGCCGTCAAGGAGCTGTTCGCCGACGCCGCGGCCGGACGGCCGGTGACCACCGAGTCGGTGAAGGCCAAGCTCCAGAAGGCCCAGCAGCAGATGCCGACGAAGTGAGCACGGGCACCAACATGACCACCACGACCGCCTCGGCCGACACCGGCGAGCGGACGGTGCGCAAGAACTCCCCCGGTGCGGCGCGCAGCCCGCGCCGCACCGGGCGGATCCGCCGCATCGGACTGCCCTACCTGCTGCTCCTGCCCGCCCTGCTGCTCGAACTCCTGGTCCACCTGGTGCCGATGGTGATCGGCATCGTGATGAGTTTCAAGGAGCTCACGCAGTTCTACATCCGCGACTGGGGCACCGCGCCCTGGTCCGGCTTCGACAACTACAAGGTCTCGCTGGACTTCAACGCCCCCGTGGGCGACGCGCTGCTCCACTCGTTCCTGGTCACCGTGGGCTTCACCCTGCTCTCGGTGGGCCTGTGCTGGCTGATCGGCACGGCGGCCGCCGTCTTCATGCAGGACACCTTCCGCGGCCGGGGCCTGCTGCGCGCACTCTTCCTGGTCCCGTACGCGCTGCCCGTGTACGCCGCCGTCATCACCTGGGTGTTCATGTTCCAGCACGACAACGGCCTGGTGAACCACGTCCTGCACGACCAGCTGCACCTCACCGACAAGCCCTCCTTCTGGCTCATCGGCGACAACAGCTTCGTCGCGCTGCTCGTGGTGTCGGTGTGGAAGGGCTGGCCGTTCGCCTTCCTCATCGTCATGGCCGGCCTGCAGAACATCCCCAAGGAGCTGTACGAGGCCGCCGCACTCGACGGTGCCGGAATGTTGCAGCAGATCCGCCGCATCACGCTGCCGTCACTGCGCCCGGTCAACCAGGTGCTGATCCTGGTGCTGTTCCTGTGGACGTTCAACGACTTCAACACGCCGTACGTCCTGTTCGGCAAGGCCGCACCGGAGGCCGCGGACCTCATCTCGGTCCACATCTACCAGGCCTCGTTCGTCACCTGGAACTTCGGCACCGGCTCCGCCATGTCGGTCCTGCTGCTGCTGTTCCTGCTCGTCGTGACGGGCGTCTACCTGCTGCTCACCTCCCGCGGAAGGAAGACGGCCGATGTCTAGCACCACCAGGGCGCCGCAGCCGCCGCTCACCTCGCGGACACCGCGTTCGCCGATGGCCCCGCCCCGGTCCTTCCTGTGGTCCCGGGGGATCTTCCTCACGCTGCTCACGGTCTTCGTACTGGTGCCGGTCTATGTGATGATCTCCAGCTCGCTCAAGCCGCTGGCGGACGTCACGGGGAAGTTCAGGTGGCTGCCGAGCGGCCTCACCTTCCGCCCCTACATCGACATCTGGTCGACCGTCCCGCTGGCCCGGTACTTCGTGAACTCGCTGGTCGTGGCGGGCGCCGCGACGATCTGCTCGGTCATCATCGCGGTGTTCTCCGCGTACGCGGTCAGCCGCTACAACTTCCGCGGCAAGCGGGTGTTCACGGTCACCGTGCTGTCCACCCAGATGTTCCCCGGCATCCTCTTCCTGCTCCCGCTCTTCCTGCTCTACGTCAACATCGGCAACGCCACCGGAATCGCACTGTTCGGCTCCCGCGGCGGGCTGATCCTGACGTATCTCACCTTCTCGCTGCCCTTCTCGATCTGGATGCTCATCGGGTACTTCGACTCGGTGCCGCGTGATCTGGACGAGGCGGCACTGGTGGACGGCTGCGGGCCGCTCGGGGCCCTCTTCCGGATCGTCGTGCCGGCCGCGATCCCCGGCATCGTCGCCGTCGCCGTCTACGCCTTCATGACCGCCTGGGGCGAGGTGCTCTTCGCCTCGGTGATGACCAACGACACCACCCGCACCCTCGCCGTCGGGCTCCAGGGCTACTCCACGCTGAACGACGTCTACTGGAACCAGATCATGGCCGCCTCGCTCGTCGTGAGCGTCCCCGTGGTCGCGGGCTTCCTGCTGCTGCAGCGCTACCTGGTCACCGGGCTCACCGCCGGAGCCGTGAAGTGACCGACACGCCTATACCTGAAAGGGCTTCTGTGTCCGAACGCATCGACCTCGCCGCGCTCCCGCACGACTTCCTGTGGGGCACGGCCACATCGGCGTACCAGATCGAGGGGGCCGTCGCCGAGGACGGCCGTTCGCCTTCGATCTGGGACACGTTCTCGCACACTCCTGGAAAGATCGCGGGTGACGACAACGGCGACGTCGCCTGCGACCACTACCACCGCTGGCGCGAGGACGTCGGGTTGATGAAGCAGCTCGGCACCAACGCCTACCGGCTGTCCGTGGCCTGGCCCCGGGTGGTCCCGGGCGGCGACGGCCCGGTGAACGCCAAGGGCCTCGCCTTCTACGACGAGTTGATCGACGGTCTGCTGGAGGCGGGCATCACCCCCTCCGTCACCCTGTACCACTGGGACCTGCCGCAGGTGCTCCAGGACCGGGGCGGCTGGACCGAGCGGGACACCGCCGAGCACTTCGCCGCGTACGCCTCGGTGGTCGCGGAACGTCTCGGCGACCGCGTCACCCACTGGACGACGCTCAACGAGCCGCTGTGCTCGGCCTGGATCGGCCACCTCGAGGGCAAGATGGCCCCGGGCCTGACGGATCTGACCGCCGCGGTCCGTGCCTCGTACCACCTGCTCCTCGGCCACGGCCTGGCCACCGCCGCCATCCGCGCCGCCGTACCGGACGCGGCGATCGGCATCGTCAACAATCTCTCCACCGTGCACGCCGCCACCGACAGCCCGGAGGACCGGGCCGCGGCGCGCCGGATGGACGGCCATGTCAACCGCTGGTGGCTCGACCCGGTACACGGCCGCGGATTCCCGGCGGACATGCGCGAGTTCTACGGCGTCGAGCTCCCCGAGCGCCCGGGCGACCTGGAGACGATCGCCGCACCTCTGGACTGGCTGGGGCTCAACTACTACTTCCCGGCCACCGTCGCCGACGACCCGGACGGGCCGGTCCCGCACGCCCGCTCGCTGCGCCTGGACGGTGTGCCGCGCACCGGCATGGACTGGGAGATCGACGCGAGCGGCATCGAGACGCTGCTGCTGCGCCTCACCGAGGAGTACGGCGCGCGCAGGCTGTACGTCACCGAGAACGGCTCCTCCTTCCCCGACGTCGTGCGCCCCGACGGCACCGTGGACGACCCCGAGCGCCAGGACTACCTGGTGCAGCACCTCGCGGCATGCGCGTCGGCGGCAGGCAAGGGCGCGCCGCTGGCCGGCTACTTCGCCTGGTCGCTGCTGGACAACTTCGAGTGGGCGTACGGCTACGACAAGCGCTTCGGCCTCGTCCACGTCGACTACCAAACGCAGGTCCGCACGATCAAGGGCACCGGGCACCTGTACGCGGACATCGTGCGGGACCACCGGGGCCGGTCGCGACGGGCGGCCTGACGTGCCGGTGCCGGTTCGCGCGTCACGGCGCGAACCGGCACCGGGCGACGCATCGATGCGGTCCTACCGGCCGTAGCCGCGATGGTCGCCGTGGTGGCCGTGACCTCCGTGGTGGCCGTGGCCGCCGTAGTGTCCGTGGCCGCCATGGCCTCCGTGCTGGGCCCAGGCCGTCTGGACCGTGGTGGGCGCCGCCGTCGGGGTGCTCGCCAGGGCGACCCCACTGCTCGCCGCGCCGGCCAGCAGCATCGTGCCGGCGATCAGTGCGACCCTGCGTCGGACGTTCGTCATCGGGTCTCTCCTTCTCTGACAGGCGCGGAAGCCCTCGCGCTTCCGTCGGCTCAAGACTGCTGCAGCGCCGCTGAGAGGAGCCTGAGAGATCCGACGCCATCGGCACCGCAGTCGCCCCGAGATCGCCGCGGCCCGTCGGCGCGCGGCGTTGAGGACCTCTCCGTAGGGTGGAGGGGAGGTCGGCCCGTGCGAGTGCTGGTGATCGAGGACGAACGGGGGCTCGCCGAGGCGATCGTTGATGGGCTCGCCGAGGAGGGCTTCGTCGCCGATGTCGTGTACGAGGGCGTCGAGGGGCTCTGGCGGGCCGTGCACGAGCCGTACGACGTGATCGTCCTGGATCTCATGCTGCCGGGTATGTCCGGTTACGAGGTGCTGAAGCGGCTGCGAGCGGCCGACGTGTGGACCCCCGTCATCGTCCTCACCGCGAAGGACGGCGAGTACGACGAGGCGGACGCCCTCGACCTCGGCGCCGACGACTATCTGAGCAAGCCCTTCTCCTATGTGGTGCTGGTCGCCCGTCTGCGGGCGCTGCTGCGCCGGGGTGCGCCCGCCCGGCCCGCCGTGCTCTCGGCCGGCGACCTCGCCCTGGACCCGGCGGGCCACCGCTGCCACCGGGCGGGCCGTGAGATCACCCTCACCGCCCGGGAGTTCACGCTGCTGGAATTCCTGCTCCGGCACCCCGACGAGGTGATCAGCAAGACCGACATCCTCGAGCACGTGTGGGAGGAGGACTTCGACGGTGACACCAACATCGTCGAGGTCTACGTCGGCTATCTGCGGCGCAAGATCGACGCTCCCTTCGGCCGCAGGACGATCGAGACCGTGCGCGGCGCGGGCTACCGGCTGAGCGGCACCGGGAGGTGAAGGGGTGCGCGTCCGTGTCCCGGCATGCTGGGCCCGTCGCTCCCTGCGACTCAGACTGACCGCCGCGGCCGCCCTGATGATCGCAGCGGCGCTGGTCGGCGCGGCCTGTCTGCTGGCGGTGTGGCTGCGGATGAGTCTTCTGAGCGGGCTCGACCAGGCCGCGCTCCAGCAGGCCCAGGTCATCGCGGCGAACGCCGACAGCGGCAGCCTGCCCCGCATCATTCCGGCCACGGGCAACGGTGACACCGCGGTCCAGGTCGTGGGACGCGGGGGCGGGGTGCGGGCCAGTTCGGCGAATCTGGCGGGCCGACCCGCGCTGTTCTCGTTCGCCCCGACCTCCTCCGGCACGCCCGTGGCCCACAGCGTGCGCGGACTGCCGCTGAAGGGGGACGGCGGCTGGCGGGCTGTGGGTCTCGCGGCGGGCGGAGGCAGCGACCGGGCGACGGTGTACGTGGCCGTGCCGACCGCGGGAGTGGCTCACAACCTGGCCCTGCTCACGGTGGGGCTTGCCATCTCCGTGCCGCCGGCGGTCGCCCTGCTCACCGGAGTGGTCTGGATGCTGACCGGTCGGGCGCTGCGGCCCGTGGAGGACCTGCGCGCCCAGACGGCGGAGATCACCGCCGGCGACCTGGGCCGCAGGCTGGACGTCCCACCGGCCGACGACGCTCTGGGACGGCTGGCCCGGACCCTCAACGACCTGCTCGCCCGACTGGACGACTCGGCACGTCAGCAGCGCGGGTTCGTCGCGGACGCCGCCCACGAGTTGCGCAGTCCGCTGAGCAGCCTGCACACCCAGCTCGAGGTGGCGGTCCGGCATCCGGCCTCGGCGGACTGGAACGCCCGCGGTCCGGCCCTGGTCGAGGAGAGCGAACGGCTGTCCAGGCTCGTCGACAACCTGCTGCGGCTGGCCCGTCTCGACGCCCGGCCGAGGCTGCGCAGACGTCCGGTGGACCTGGACGAGGTCGTCTTCCGTGAAGTACGCCACGCGCGACTGCGCACACCGCTCGTCGTCGACCAGCGCGCCGTCGGCGCGGCCCGTGTGTGCGGCGACGGCGACGCCCTCGCCGGGGTCGTGCGCAACCTGCTGGACAACGCACTCCGCCACGCCGCCGGACGCATCGACGTGAGCCTGCGCGTCCGGGACGGACAGGCGTGCCTGGCCGTGGCCGACGACGGGCCAGGGATCCCGGCGGCCGACCGCAGCCGTGTCTTCGACCGCTTCACGCGGCTGGACTCGGCGCGCGCCCGGGACACGGGAGGCAGCGGCCTCGGACTCGCCATCGTGCACGACCTGGTCGCTGCGCACCACGGGCGGATCCGCATCGAGGACAACGATCCGGGGGCACGCGTCGTGGTCTGCATCCCTGCCACGGATGCGTGATCGAGGGGCCGGTCGGGCACCCCGGGCCGGGCGATCACGGTGCTCCACGCAGACCCCGGGTGGGGCACCGGGCCCAGGGGTCCGTCTCCGGCGGATTCCGGCGGAACGTCCGTGGTCGACGGAATGTCACCGTTTCGTCGCAGTGCCACCCGTCCTACAACCAGCGAGCCCCGTCGCCTGTCTATCTGGCAGGCAAGCTGGAACGCGCCGCACACGGGCGCGCAGATGAGGATGGAAGGCCGCCATGGGGGACATACGCCGACGGGGTGCCGTCGCACTGGGGGTCACCGCGTTGGTGACCCCGCTCACGCTCGCACTCGGCACCGCGCCTGCCGACGCCGCGAGTTGCACCACGCAGAAGGGGCCGTACCAGAAGCAGGTCGAGAAGTTCCTCGGCCGCCCGGTCGACGGCAAGCAGTCCGCCGCCGACTGCAAGGCGATCCAGGCCTTCCAGAAGAAGCACGGCATCACCCCGACCATCGGCTACGCGGGACCCGTCACCTGGGGGGTGATGGACCTGATGAACAAGCAGAAGGCCGTGGGCAAGCGTCCCAACAAGGACGGAAAGTGCCCGGTCAACAAGGGCCGTATCGCCTGCGTCAACCTCACGCTCCAGCTCAGCTGGATCCAGGACGGCAGCCGGCTCGTGTACGGTCCGGTCCCGGTCCGCACGGGCCGCAACGGCTACGAGACCCGAACCGGTCTGAAGAAGATCTACTGGCGTGACATCGACCACGTGTCGAGCCTGTACAACGTGGCCATGCCCTACAGCCAGTTCTTCGACGGCGGCCAGGCCTTCCACTCCGTCGGCCTGAGCATGTGGAACCCGCCCGGGTCGCACGGCTGCGTCAACATGACGAAGACCGACGCCAAGAAGTACTGGTCGCTGCTCAAGTCCGGCGACGACGTCTTCGTGTACGGCCGCAAGCCGGGCACCTGACACGGACCCGGTCCGGCCGTCCCGGGGACGGCCGGACCGGACGCGTACGGAGTGATCAGCTTCACGGTCCGGAATGCCGGGAGGTGCCTGATTGCTCACAGCGCCTTCACGCCGGGCCCCGTATGCTTCACGCCATGCCCACTACTCCTGAACCCGCAGCGGAACGCTCCGCCGACGAGGTCAACGAGGAGATCCGGGCCCTGTGGTTCCGCAGCGGCGGGATGCTGAACATGGACGAGCGGCGGGAGTACCAGCGGCTCGTCATGGAATGGGCGACGGTCTCCCCGGATCCCACCCGGGCGGCGTGAAGGCCTGACGGCGCGCACTGCGCGCCGTCCCCCGTCGACCGGCCGGGCGCCAGGGGGACCGTCCCCCCTCCAGTTCAGCCCCAGGTGCCGGAGTAGGCCCGGCGGTAGGCGTTGCGCTCGTGCTCCGAGCGGATGTAGCGGGTGGCCACCAGGGCGACCAGACTGCCCGCGATGACCAGCAGCCCCGGTCCTACGTTGCGTACGTCGGTGAGCCGCGTCACGAAACTGCCCTTGGTGCCGACCTCCTGGACCGCGCCGGGTGCCGCGGACCCCGGAGTCCCCGCACCGGGTGCGACGGCCGCACCCTGGGCGGCCGAGGTGGACGGTGCGGGGGCGGCGGGCGCCTGGTTCGTCGCGCCCCCCGAAGCCCCTGACTGCCCGGTGAGCCGCACCCCGAGCGCCGACATCGCCGTCGTCAGCGGCTGGAAGAACGTCGTGCCGCCCGACCGGCAGTCCCCGCTGCCGCCCGACGTCACCCCGAGCGCGATGCCCTCGGAGAACAACGGGCCCCCGCTGTCTCCCGGTTCGGCACAGACCGTGGTCTGAATGAGGCCAGTGACCGTTCCCTCGGGGTAGTTCACCGTCGCGTTGAGCGCGGTGACCTGGCCGTCGTGCAGGCCGGTGGTGCTGCCGCTGCGAAAGACCCGCTGCCCGACGACCGGGTCACCGGTCCCCGCGATGCGCACCCCGCGCCCGTCGCCGATGGCCACGACGTTCGCGCCGGGTGTCTCCTGACCGTTCTCGTACCGGATGAGCGAGAAGTCGCCCGAGCCGGGGAACTCCGACGTCACCGTCCGTCCCACCACCGTCCGGCCCGTGCTGTCGGAGAACCAGAGCGTGCCGCCGGGGCCGCAGTGCCCGGCGGTGAGGATGAACTCGCTCTGCCCGTTGGTCACGTTGTAGCCGGCCGAACACCGGCCGCTTGCCGAGATGACCGACTGGGCGCCGTTCACCCGGGTGGTGAACCTGCCCTCGGTGCGCTCCATGCGGACGAAGTCGCCCGTGTCGTGGGCGAGCCGGGTCATCCGGGACCAGTCGGAGGCGGAGACGGAGCTGTCACCCTGTACCACCACCTGGTTGGACCGGTAGTCCACGGACCAGGCGGTACCCGCCACCCTCGGCGCCGAACTCAGCGCGACGGTGGCCGACTTGAGTTGATCCATGCTGTGCCGCACCATCTCGGCCCGGGCTCCGGCGGCCGTGACCCGGCCGGCCGCGGCCCGGTCGGTCACGGCGACGACCGGTTTCCCGTCGGATCCGATCCAACTGCCCGCGGTGCGCGCCATGCCGAGCTGTGACATCAGCCCGGCAACCGTCCGGGAGGTGCCCTGCGCGGACGCGCCGCCGGGACTCGGCGCGCCGGACGGTTCGGCGGCCAGGGCCTGGGTGACCATCAGGCCTCCCAGGAGCACTCCGCCGACGGCCGCGATGCGCGCCCCCCGCCGGACGATCCGTCGTCGTGCATGCCTCATCCATGGCTCCCGAACCCCGAACGGCACGGCGTGACCACCGCGGAGCGCTCCGGTCGGCGAGCGCCCTCACTACATACGTGGGCCGGGGCGCGGGAGTTCACCGTCGGGCGGTGCGAGTCACCCCGTGGGCGACGCGGAGGACGGCATCAGTGAGTCACCGCTGCGCTCGTCGCCGCACAGCGAGTCGTCGTCCATGTAGGGCCGCAGCAGCGCGATGAGCCCACGGTCGACGCGCTCGTTCAGTTCGTCCGAGGCGATCTTCCGGGCGATCCCGGCGAGGAAGTCGGCGAGCTGCACCGTCGGGTCCCGTCGTGAGTCGACCGGCCTGAGCCCGGGGGTGCGGTGAACCGTCTGCCGGGCCCGGCGGCACGGATGCCATGAGCCCACTCCCGCCGGGCGATTGCGCACTCCCGTCGGCCGGCGGGCGCGCACGACGAGTCTACTCGCGAGTAACTGTCTACCGGGGAGTAACTTTTCGGTCGTCTGTCGTCCATCCTTGGACGTGAGCATGGCAAGCGGCGGCGACGGTCGAAGAACTGTCGCCGTTTTGGCGCGAGTTGGACCCTAGAGAAGGGACGGGCATGACAAGACCGGGTGTGGGACGCCGGATCGGTGCGGTCTCGGTGGTCGTGGCGCTGGGCCTCGGCGGCACGGTCACGGCGGCGCAGACCGCCTCCGCCGCGCCGGCGCGGACCGCTGTGAGCGCGGCGGCGACGCAGGCTTCCGAGGTCGACTACGGCACTTGGCAGGCGGACGTGAAGGCGGTCATCGACCAGGCGACGCCGTACGTCCAGCAGCGCACGGCGAACACCGCCGGGCAGAAGACGGCGATCGTCTTCGACATCGACAACACCACGCTGGAGACGGACTTCCACCCCTGGTACCAGCTCCCCACCCCTGCGGTGAAGCCCTCCCTGGAGCTGGCGAAGTACGCGAAGTCCCGCGGTGTCTCCGTCTTCTTCGTCACCGCGCGCCCGGGCATCATCGCGTCCGAGAGCAAGTGGAACCTCAAGGCCGTGGGCTACCCGGTCGACGGTCTGTACGTGCGCAGTCTGCCGGACCTGTTCGACGAGGTCAGTGAGTACAAGACGGGCAAGCGCGCCGCGATCGAGGACCTCGGCTACACGATCATCGCGAACGTCGGCAACAACGACTCCGACCTGGTCGGCGGACACGCCGAGCGCACCTTCAAGCTCCCCGACTACGACGGCCAGCTGTCCTGACGGACCTCTCGGGCACCAGGGTGCCGGTACGGCCGTGGGGTCGTACCGGCACCCTGCGCACGGCAGTGCTCCCCGCCTAGACTGCCCCCATGGACGAAGCCACGCTGGACCGGCTCGCAACCGGCAAGTATCTGCTGGTCACCAGCTACCGTAAAAACGGAACGGCGGTCGCCACCCCGGTGTGGGTGGTGCGTGACGGCGATGCGCTCGGCGTCTGGACCGCCGGGGACTCCTGGAAGGTGAAGCGGATCCGGTCCCGCGCCGAAGTCCTGGTCGGCCCCTGTGACGTGCGCGGCAACCCGACGGGTGATCAGGTCGCCGCCACCGCCGAGATCGGTGATCAGACCACCGCGGCTCGCTATCGGGACCTCATCGGGCGCAAGTACGGCATCCTCGGACGTCTCACCCTTCTCGGCAGCCGGCTGCGCCGGGGCCGGGAGGGGACAGTGGGTATCCGGGTCATGCTCTCGGTGTGACCCCTCGCCGCCCGGGAACGGCGGCGAATGAACAACACCCCGGCGGGACCGGGCGCGGCGCTCCGCTCCGGGTCGGCCCGAGCCCGCGCCGCCCTCCCGTGCGTTTCGCGCGCCTCCTGCCGACGACGGAACCCCCGGCCGTTCGGAGGACGACTCATGTCGCGCCCGGACGGCGGATCACAGTCCGTCGGTGCGCACCCGCCCTCTGAACTTCGCGACGCTGGTCCATCTCCATGTGTAGACGCTATCTTCATAGGGGGATGGCGTTCATGGACGCGGCCCGGTCCGCGCGGTCCCCGGACCGGGCGGTGTTCTGGCCACACGGAGTCGATCCTGGTTCCTGGACATCCTCGACGCCTGACACGCACGGACCGCTGCCGCCCCCTGCCACCGTCCGAGGAGTCCCGTCCATGAGCCGGCCCACCATCACCTCCTTCTCCGTGTATCCGGTCGCCGGCCGGGATTCCATGGCGCTCAACCTCTCCGGAGCCCACGGTCCCTACTTCACCCGCAACGTCGTCGTCCTGGAGGACTCCGAGGGGCGGACGGGACTCGGCGAGGTGCCGGGCGGGGAGAAGATCACCCGGACCCTGCGCGAGGCCGAACCGCTCGTCGTCGGTGCCCGTCCGGGTGATTACAAGCGCGTCCTGCGCGAGATGGGGCAGAGGTTCGCGGGACGGGACTCCGGGGGCCGCGGTGAGCAGACCTTCGACCTGCGCACGACCGTGCACGCGGTCACAGCCGTCGAGTCGGCGCTCCTCGATCTCCTCGGGCAGTATCTCGAGGTGCCCGTCGCCGCCCTCCTGGGCGACGGCAAGCAGCGCGACTCGGTCCGCGTCCTCGGCTATCTCTTCTACGTCGGCGATCCCGACCGCACCGACCTGGACTACGTCCGCGAACCCGACGCGAGCGTGGACTGGTACCGGATCCGCCACGAGGAGGCGCTCACTTCGGAGGCGATCGTCCGGCAGGCCGAGGCCACCTACGAACGCTACGGATTCCGCGATTTCAAACTCAAGGGCGGAGTCCTGCCGGGAGAGGAGGAGGTCCGTGCGGTGCGCGCACTCAAGGAGCGTTTCCCGCAGGCCCGGATCACCCTCGACCCGAACGGGGCGTGGTCGCTGCGTGAGGCCGTCGAGCTGTGTCGGCCCCTGGTCGGCACCCTCGCCTACGCCGAAGACCCGTGCGGTGCGGAGGAGGGCTACTCCGGCCGGGAGATCCTGGCGGAGTTCCGCCGCGCCACCGGGCTGCCCACGGCCACCAACATGATCGCGACGGACTGGCGCCAGCTCGCCCACGCGCTGGCGCTCCAGTCCGTCGACATCCCGCTCGCCGACCCGCACTTCTGGACGATGCAGGGGTCGGTGAGGGTGGCCCAGCTGTGCCACACCATGGGGCTGACCTGGGGATGCCACTCGAACAACCACTTCGACATCTCCCTCGCGATGATGGCCCACTGCGGGGCCGCGGCTCCCGGCGAGTACAACGCGCTGGACACCCACTGGATCTGGCAGGAGGGACTGGAGCGCCTCACCACGGCTCCACCGCGGATCAGCGGCGGCGAGGTCGTCCTGCCGGACGCCCCCGGACTCGGTGTCCGGCTCGACCGGGAGCGGCTCCTCGCCGCCCACGACCTCTACCGCAGCATGGACCTGTCGGACCGCGACGACGCCGTGGGCATGCGGTATCTGATCGAGGACTGGACCTTCGACAACAAGCGGCCGTGCATGGTGCGGGGTTGACGAGTCGTCAAACAGCGGGTGCGCAAGCGCCGATCAGGCTCCGACGGTCGGGGCGGGCGGCGCCGAACCACGCTGCGACTCGGCCCACTCGCGCAACTCGTTCTCGCCGACCTCCTCGATCGCCGTCCGCAGCGCCGCCCGAGCCGCCGTATCGCGCTCCGCCTCGGGGAGCAGCAGATAACGATCGACGGATCTGCGCAGAGTCTGACCGGACTGCGACGCCAGCACCCAGCGCGGAGCGGGGTTGAACAGCTGGCGCATACCGGTGAAGAAGACCGCGCTGCCGGCGATGAGGGCGGTCAGCCACGCCGGTGCGTGCAGTCCCGCCGCGACGACCGTGGACGACGTGGCCGCGAGGGCTCCGATCTCCGTGGCGTAGTGCTCCCGCCTCGCGCGATCACGCTGCCGGTCGTAGAACGCCAAGTCCTTCCGGGCGAGGGCCAGAAGGGGGTCAGGCTGTGTGGCCCAGTTCTCGTCCGGGTGTGCCCGTCGTCTCATCGCCCCATCATCGAGGTTCGGTCACGCGGGGGAAAGGCGGGAGGTGATCTTTCCGTGCGTCCACGTCGCGATCACCCCGCGACGGCCCTGCGGTGCCGTGCCGTTCAGTGGTGACCGCCGCTTCGGCTCGAGTCGTGCCCCTGGTGTCCGCCGCCGTCGGGTGTGCCGCCCATCATCCGAAGCATGGCGGGGCCCCCGGTGCGCAGGAAGCGTACGATCAGCGCCGCGGTCAGCAGCAGGAACACGATGTTGAGCAAGGTCGTGTAGTTCCAGGTGGGGCCCTCGTGGGGGATCCTGGCGTCGGACCGGTCGGGGATCAGTCCGAGTCCGCCGAAGGCGAACTCCACCACGTATCCGGCGATCGTCATCGCGACATAGAAGGTGGCCAGGAGGAACCCGGCCATGCGCATGCCGTAGTACTTCCGGTAGATGTTGAGGATCGGCAGGATCAGCAGATCCGCGTAGACGAAGGCGATCACGCCGCCGAAGCTGATGCCGCCCTTCCACAGCACCACCGCCAGCGGCACGTTCCCGATGGAGCAGACGAAGGCGGCGATCGCCACCAGCGGCCCGACGAGCGGCCCGACCAGCCTGGCCGCGAGCGGGTGGTCGGACAGGAAGAACGTGCGCCAGAAGCCGTCCGGCACCCAGGCGGCGATCGCGCCCGCGATCAGCAGGCCGACCACCAGGTCCCGCATGATCGCGGCCCACTCCATGACGAAGATGTGCGCCACCGACGTGAAGCCCTTGCCGGTCAGCAGCCGCCGTAGGAAGCCGCCCTCGCCCCGCACCGACATGTCCATCGCCGCGTGCCCCTCCATCGACCCCGCCCGCCCCCGCTCGGCCTGCTCGCGGGCCTCGCGCAGCAGCCGCTCGCGCAGCAGAACGCGGAACAGGACGGCGAGGATCACGATCATCAAAGGCCCGCCGACGAACTCCGCGAGGGTGAACTGCCATCCCATCAGCAGGGCGAGGATCACGCCGAGTTCGATCACCAGATTGGTCGAGGCGATCTCGAACGCCATCGCCGCCGTGAAGTTCGCCCCTTTGCGGAACAGCGAGCGCGCGAGGGCCACCGCCGCGTACGAGCAGGAGGAGGAGGCCACACCGAGGCCCGAGGCCAGGGCGAGCGTCCGCGGCCGGTCGTCTCCCAGCAGCCGGACGATCGTCGACCGGCGCACCACCGCCTGCACCACGGCGGACAGGGTGAATCCGAGGATCAGCGCCCAGGTGATCTCCCAGGTCATCGAGCCGGTGATGGACAACGCGTGCCCGATCGCATGCCACATGAGGGATGCCCTTCTCGCCGACCGTCCGGTTCCGCGTCCGCCTCACACCGTCACATCGCGTCGAACTTTACCCCTGGGGGGTATCGATGGCGGGCGAGGAACCGGAACCCCGCGACCGACCCCCACCGCGACCGGGCGTTCCCGGTGAACCGTGCGGCGGGCGGACACGTATCACTCTTCGGGGACGGCGGGAGACAGCGCACGGAAGGAGAGCAGTGTGGCGACACCGACCGAGCCGGGGCAGCCGCCGAAGCGCCCGGTGCTCGAACCCACCCACGTCGTGCGCCGCCGTCGCACCGAAGCGCTCGCCGAACTGGTGCGGGAGTTACGGGAACGCGAGTCCCGCGCTCAGGAACCGGTCCACGAAACCGTCGTCGTCCATGTCGCACCACCCATCACCGAGGACGCCACGCAGGAGCTGCCGCCCGTGCCGCCCGTCGCCGGTCGGGTTCCGTCCGACGACGGACTCACCCTGCGCCGCGCGGCGGTCGTGGCCGGTGTGACCGCGGCCGCCATCATCGGCTTCGGGGCCGCGCTGCTCCTCCCGGGCCCGCAGGACGAAGGTGCGGCGCGGCACCAGGCGGCGGTGCCGCCGAGTGTGCCCGCCACCGCCTCGAACCGGCAGCAGGGCACCGACCCCGACGGACCCGGCACGCTGCGCGAGGGCGACAGCGGACCGGAGGTGACCGAACTGCAGAAGCGCCTGTCACGGATCCCCGACGTCTACGCCCACGGCACGATCGACGGCCGCTACGACGCCACGCTCACCGCTGCCGTCGCCCGTTTCCAGCTCTGGTACGGCATTCGCGGCGACGAGACGGGGGTGTACGGCAACGACACCCGGCGCGACCTCGAGTCCCGCACCACGCTGTAGCGGGTGCGGCAGTGGGCACGGTGCGCGTACGGCGGCCGCTCACCCTGAGCCGTACGGCTCCGTGCCCTCCGGGGGACGGCGTGTCGCGTTTCCCCCGGCGCGACACGCCTGTCCTCCCGGGATGAGGGCTGCGGCCTCGACGTGAGGCGCGCGGCGGCGTCCCGGTCACAGGAGCGAACGGGCCAGTGCCACCGCGCCCTCGACGGGAGCGGCGTCCAGGGGCCTTGGCCGGGCCCCGGGAAGCAGGGTCCGGAGCGAGGCGGTGAGGGCGCCGTACAGGACGGGCTGGGCCAGTACGGTGCTGCCCGCGACCACGACGTCGTCGACCGGCACCCCGCGTTCGGCGAGCCGCACGACGAGCGCGGCGAGCGATCTGCCGCCCTCGGCGATCACCTCGCGGGCGAGGTGCGAACCGGCCTCGGCGGCCGCGAACACGGCGGGCGCATGCCGACCCCACTCCGCGGAGACGTCCGCCGCACCCTCCAACGCCGCGCCGAGCGCGGGTACCTCGCTCACCGCGAACTCGCCGATCAGCCGCAGCGCCAGCTCGTCCGGTGCCTCACCGCGGTCGTGCGCCGCCCAGACGGCCCGTGCGGCCTCCCGCACCAGACCCGCCGAACCGCCCTCGTCCCCGAGCACCGCGCCCCAGCCCCCGACCTGGACGGCCGTGCCGTCGCAGAGCCGGCCCACGGCCACCGAACCGGTGCCCGCGACAAGGCCGACGCCCTTGTCGAGACCTGCCGCGGGCACGAGGAGTTCGGCATCGCCCACCACCGACACGGGCACGCCCAGGCGCCGGTGGAGGGCGGCGCGTATGTGCTCGCACTGCCGCGGAGTCTCGCAGGCGTGCCCGCCGACGGCGATCGCCGAGGGAGAGGCGCCGTGCGGCAGGGCCTCATTGATCAGCGCGGTCAGCCAGTCGGCTGCCGCCGCCGGCTCGTGCGGCCGCCAGCCACTGCTCGGGCGGACGTGATCGGCGACCGTTCCACTCCCCGTCAGGGCGCGCAGATGCGTCTTGGTGCCGCCCACGTCGATGCCGACCACAAGGGGTGTGGAGTCCTGCACGGATCCTCTTTCCATCGTCGCGCCGTGGTACGGGCGGTGGGTGAACCGTGCCCGGGCGAACGGGAGTCGGGGACATCGAGTGCACCGGTACGGGCTTCCGGCGGAACACGGCAGATGAGTACCCTGATTTCGTTAGGAAATTAACTAACCAACTAGGGTGCGTCAAGACGGGCCGCGTACTCCCGACACCGGAGCGGCCGCGGTCCGGACGCACCGGACCCGAGATCCGTCGCCGTCCTTCCGCGGACCAGCGTCCCCGGGAGCGCGGCCGCGACCTGCGAGGGAATCGTGGAGCACGACGTTGCGGCAGGTCCTCGTCCGAGTACAGCGGGCGCGGTGTTCGCCGTGCTGGCCGGGGCAGGAAGTGCGACCCGTCCCCAACTGGCCCACCTGGCCGGCCTGTCCAAGCCGACGGTGTCCTCCGCGGTCGCGGAACTCGAGGGCACCCGTCTCGCCGCACGGTCCGGCACCGCGCACGGTGCGACCGGCCGCTCGGCCGCCGTCTACCGCCTCGGCCCGGCCGCGGGCACCGTTCTCGCCGTCGATCTCGGTTCCACCCACACCGCCGTCCGCGGTTGCGCACTCGACGGCACCGTTCTCGCCGCCCGTACCACCTACGGTGACCCGCGGCCCGCGGACACCGTGCGCGCAGTCCTCGGCGAACTGTCGACGGGGCCGCTGCGGGCCGCGGTGGTGGCCGTCCCGGACATCGCCGGGGATGCCGGCGGCTCGGGTGCACGCCCCGCGACCCCGGCCGTCGCCACCGCCGTGGACACGCTCGGCCTGCCGGCCGATCTCCCCGTCCGGATCGAGAACAACGTCAACTGCGCCGCCCTCGCCGAACTCCACGAGGGTGCGGCCCGGGGCCGCGACATCTTCTGCTATCTCCAGGTCGGCCACGGCATCGGGCTCGGCATCGTGGCCGGGGGCCGGGTGCTGCGCGGGGCCTCCGGCGCGGCCGGGGAGATCGCCCGTCTTCCCTATCCGTGGGGCCCGGGACACGAGCCGGTCCCGGAGGGCCTGGAGGAGTACGCCGGAGCCGGCTCCCTCGTCCGGCGCGTCACCACCGCCTGGACCGCCGCCGACGGCCCGGCGCCGCACGACGCCGTGGAACTCTTCGCGCTTGCTTCCGGGGGACACGCCAAGGCCCGTTCCTTCGTCGAGGAGCACGCCCGCGAGGTGGGCCGACTCGCCGCCGCGGTCACGGCCGTACTGGACCCCGGTCTGATCGTCCTCGGTGGCGGTATCGGCGCCAACCCGCAGTTGCTGCCCGGCGTGCGGGCCGAACTCGACCGCCTGGGACTGCCCACCGAGGTGGCCGGCTGCGCGGTCGGAGAGAGCGGCACGGTAGCCGGGGCCGCCCGCCTCGCCGTGGCCCGCGGCATCCACGCCGTCACCGGCGCACTCGCACCGCAACCTCCCGTGCCGCGGTGAAGCGCCGACGGCCCGTCCCGTCGGCGCCCGATCAAGCGGGCCGCCGCACGGGCCGACATGAGCGGCGGAAGGGAAGCTCCCGGGGCGCGATGTTCGCCGTGCCGACGCTCGCCCTCCTCCCGACGCTCATCTGCTCCCCGGCCCTCCGGCCGAAGCTGGTGGAAGGCCTTGCGACCTCCGGGATGAAGGGTTCACCGACGTGCATCTCCCTTACCAGCGCGGTCCGTTGCACGACCTGGCGGACACCCCGGTGGCGTACGACACCGTCCTCGCCGAGGTCACCGAGGAGGCTCTGGAACGCATCACACCGGAGGGAAACCTCGAACACCCCGGTGCCGTGCTCGACATCGGCGACACCTCGCTCGGCATCACCGCGCTGCTCGCGCTCGCATGGCAGCGCACACAGGACCCGCGGGTGCCCGAAGCGGTGCGCCGCAGCCTGGCCTTCCATCTGCGCGAGCGGGTCTACACACAGGACAACCCCGGCTACCCGAACCTGAGGGTCCGGAACTCGTATCTCCCGTACGCCCGTTACGTCCTCGAAGCGGGAGCCCACCCAATCGGCGACTGGCCGAGCACGGTGTGGGCGCTGCTCCAGGCGGTCAACGTCCTCGACGCGGCGGACGGGCTCCTGGACGGTCCGCAGCGCGACGATCTCCTCGTCGTGGCACACGGCTACTGGCGCTGGCTGACCGAGGCGACCTTCTTCAACCCGCAGCAGGCGGGCAACCAGGCGATCGGATGCGTCGTGGGCGGACTGATGCTCGCCCGGCACCTCCCGCCGGCCGAGGGCGAGCCGGTCCGCGCACGGGCGCTGGCCCTGTACGCGGACGAGATCCGGGCCCGCCGGGTACGGGACCGGGGCGCGCTGCTGCCGCCGGAGCACGGTGGCGCGTACGACAACAACTACGGCCCGATCTCCCTTTCCTTCCTCGCCCAGGCGCACCGGATCAGCGGCGAGGAGGTCTTCGCCCGGGACGGAGAGGCGCTGGCCCGCTACATCGACGCACGCCTGACGAACGGCGGTTTCGACCTCGGCGGCCCGCGCTACAGCGAACAGCACTCCGGTTTCGAATCCGTGCTGGGGCTGCGCTACTTCAGCCGGCGCATCGCCTCCGATCCGGGCCGCTACCGGGGCGACACCCGATGGGGACGGCACGCCGTCCATCCGGACGGCGGCATGGACGGCCACTTCGCCTTCATGCTCGTCTGGCAGATCCAGGACCCGACCCGCTGGCACCGCACACCCTCCAGCACAGTCGCCCGCCACCAGTTGCGCGCCGGCTCCGTGTCGGTCGCCTTCGACGACCGTATGACCCCGGCGCTGATCGAGGCGGCGGGCACATACTGCCTGGCGGGCGCGGTGGACCGGCAGCACGGCTTCGGACCGGTCGTCGACGGATTCCTGCTGTGCCGGCCGATGGGCGAGGTCCGGGTGCGGGACGTCCGTACCGCGGGCCTGGCGGCCAAACTGGTCACGAAGCCGGTCGTCGACCGCGAGCATGTCCTGCGCCATGTGCGGTCCCTGTACGTCACCGACGGCACGACCCTGTGGGTCACGGTCGCCGTCGAACGGCTCGGCGCGGAGCCCTACCTGCTCGCGGGGCTGCCGTACGCGACCGACGACGGCGACCGGGTGCGCAGGACGGCCGAGGCGGAGGTGGCCTCCGCGGGCGACCTGCGCCTGACCCACCCGCGGGGACAGGCACCGGACCACTTCGACGCCCGCACGGAGACCACTCAGGAGCAGGCGGCCTTCGCGCTGGCCGCCGACCCGCGGGGCTACGGCGACCCCGACGAGGGCTGGCGCCATCTGGTGTCCTCCTCGGCGCTCGAGGCCGGCCCCGCGGCCGGTGCACCGCAGGACCTGCACGTCTTCGCCGTGCGGTACGGCACGCAAGGCCCGTTCACGCCCGCCTTCGAGTCGGGCGCACAGGGTCTGACCGTACGGACCGAGGCGTTCACCGCGCTGATCGGCGGGATCGACGGCGATGCCCACGGGGTTCCGGAACTGACGCTGCACGGGTGAGAGCCCGTCCGGAGGATCAACGGAGCGGTTGGGGGCCACCGCTCGGAGCGCCGGGCGCGGGCAGCGCCGTGCCCGGAACGATGAGGTCCGCACGGTCCCTGGTCGTCGCCACCAGGACCGCGTTGCGCTGGTCGGTGCCCAGCACCCACGCCACCGCCGCTCCGTGGTCCTTGCCGAACTCCTCGTGGCGGGCCACCAACCGCCGGATGCGCTCCTCCTCGTCGATCTCGCAGAACCACACCTCGTCCAGCCGTGGGCGGACCCGGCCCCAGGCACCGCTGTCCAGCAGCAGGTAGTTGCCCTCCGTGACGACCAGCCGGACCGCCGGGAGCACCGGGACCGCGCCTGCGATCGGCTGTTCCAGCACGCGCTCGAAACCCGGTGCGTACACGGTCTCCTCGTCCCCGGTCCGCAGCCGATCGAGCAGCGCCGCGTACCCGGCGGCGTCGAAGGTGTCGGGCGCGCCCTTGCGGTCGCGACGGCCCAGGCGGTCGAGTTCCACGTCGGCCAGGTGGAAGCCGTCCATGGGCACGTACGCCACCCACGGCGGCCCGTCGCCGTTCAGCTCCCGCACCACCCGCCGGGCGAGCGTGCTCTTGCCCGCCCCCGGGCTGCCGGTGATGCCGAGGATCGCACGAGGGCCGGGTCCCACCAGGGACGCGGCCCGCTTCAGCAGGTCGTCGAAGTTCATCTGGGTGTGCCGCTCGCTGCCGGGGAGTTGGTCCTCGTCATTGGACCAGAGGCGGCGGCGGATGGCGAGAACGGCATGTCCCGGCCACGCGGTCCGGGATTCGCCGGCGTACGAGTGGGCGTACGGGGAAGGCGCGCTCCGTATGTCCTGCCCGAGTGGGCTCGGCGGCTCGAGAGGACATGAGAAGGAGACCGGGGCGTCGGATGAGCGACTTGCGATCACATCAGGACGACGAGGACACGGAGCTGGAACGTCTGCGGGCCGAGGTCCGGCATCTGCGGGCCCGGTTGCGGGCCCACCCGCTGATCTCCGAGGCCCAGGGGCTGCTGCGCGAACGCTATGTGCTGCCCGACGCGGAAAGCGGATTCGCCCTGCTCCAGCGCGCCTCCCAGCAGTACAACGTCAAGCTGCGGGTCCTTGCGGAAGCCTTGGTGCTCGCCCCGCGCCCGGACCCGCGGCAGGCGCTGTGGTTTCCCCGGAGGGTCCGGCGGCCCGAGCCCCGGCTCACCTTCGACACCGCCCACCGGGCCAGGGGCGGGAACCGGGGCGCGATGCTGAGTGCCGTGCTCAGCCAGACCCTCGCCGTGACGGACGCGGGCATGGGCAACGTCCAGACGGTCGACCGCACGGGAGGCGGTCTGCGGATGGAGAAGCACACCGGACTCTCCGCCGACTTCGTCGACTTCTTCGGCCATGTCGGTGAGGAGGGGACGTCCTGCGCCATGGCCGCCCGCAAAGTCGCACAGATCACCGTCGAGGACGTCGAGACGGACCCGGTGTTCACCGAACCCGCGCGCGAGGCGATCCTGCGGGCCGTCAGCCGCGCCTGCCACAGCGTGCCGTTGACGACGGTGTCCGGGGCGTGCGTGGGGATGGCATCGGCCCATCTCGAGCACCGTGTCCCGGAGCTGACGGCGGCCCAGTCCCGGATTCTCGACCTGGTGGGCCGCGAGGCAGGGGAGTGGCTGGTCTGGTACGACCGCACGGTGGTCATGGACGCCCTGGAGCACCTGCACGAGCTGGGCCGCGTCCTGGGCGGCAAACGGGTCAGACGTTCGTGAGACGCCCCGGCGGCGAGGTGTTCCAGCCACCGCCGTGGCCCGTCCGTGGTGCGCGAGCGTCGAAATGTGGCGCTCGCCACCCACTGTCCGGCCTTCTTCGGGGAAGCTGGCCCTTATGACAGAGCTCGGTCTTCCGGACGGCATCCAGGCCTGCCTCTTCGATCTCGACGGGGTCATCACCAAGACCGCCGTCGTCCACGCGGCCGCGTGGAAGCAGACGTTCGACGACTTTCTGAACCGGCGGGACGGGGACTCCTTCCGGCCCTTCGACGAGGTCGCCGACTACGACGAGTACGTCGACGGGCGCCCCCGCGCCGACGGGGTGCGCACCTTCCTGGAATCCCGGGACATCCACCTGCCCGAGGGCGACTCCGGTGACCCGCCCGAGAGGGAGACCGTCCAGGGTCTCGGCAACCGCAAGAACGAGTTGGTCCTCGAGCTGATCCGGACACGCGGCGTCGACGCCTACGACGGCACGATCAGGTACGTCGAAGCGGTGCGCGCCGCCGGTCTGCGCACGGCCGTGGTCTCCTCCAGCACCAACTGCCGGGACATTCTGCGGTCGATCGGCGCCGAGCAGCTCTTCGACGTGCGCATCGACGGAGTCGTCGCCGCCGAGCGGCAGCTGCCGGGCAAACCGCATCCGGACACCTTCCTCGCCGCCGCCCGGGATCTCGGCGTCGAGGCCAAGGCCGCCGCCGTCTTCGAGGACGCGCTCGCGGGCATGGACGCCGGGCGCTCGGGCCGCTTCGGGTACGTCGTCGGAGTGGACCGGGTCGGCCAGGCGGAAGCGCTGCGCGCCCATGGCGCCGACGTCGTCGTCACGGACCTCGCGGAACTGGGGGAGCGCTCGTGATCACGCACGCGTCCTACACCGTCGACCCCTGGACACTGCGCGAACGGGGACTCCATCTGGAGGTCCTGCCACAGAGCGAGTCCGTGTTCGCACTGTCCAACGGGCATGTGGGCTGGCGCGGCAACCTCGACGAGGGCGAGCCGCACGGGCTGCCCGGCTCCTACCTCAACGGCGTCCACGAACTGCATCCGCTGCCGTACGCGGAGGCGGGATACGGCTATCCCGAGTCCGGGCAGACGGTCATCAACGTCACCAACGGCAAGATCATCCGTCTGCTGGTGGACGACGAGCCCTTCGACCTGCGCTACGGGCTGCTGCGCTCCCACGAGCGAGTGCTCGATCTGCGGGCCGGGACGCTCACCCGTACCTGCGAGTGGACCTCACCGGCCGGCACGACGGTCCGGGTGCGCTCCACCCGGCTCGTCTCCTTCACTCAGCGCGCGATCGCCGCGGTCGCCTACGAGGTGGAGGCCGTCGGCGGTCCGGCCCGGATCGTCGTGCAGTCCGAACTCGTCGCCAATGAGCAACTGCCCGTGCGTGAAGGCGATCCGCGCGCCGCCGTGGTCCTGGACTCCCCGCTGGAGACGGAGGAGCACTTCGCCGAGGACGGCAGGCTGCGGCTGGTGCACCGTACGCGCAGGAGCGGCCTCAGGATCGGTGCCGCGGCCGACCATGTCGTCAGAGGTCCCGAGCCGACCACGACCCAGAGCGAGGCGACCGGTGACCTGGCCCGACTCACCGTCGCCTCCCCGCTGCGGGAGGGCGAGCGGCTGTGCCTGGAGAAGTTCGTCTCGTACGGCTGGTCCGGTACGCGCTCGCTGCCCGCGATCAGCGATCAGGTGGACGCGGCGCTGGCCGCCGCCATGAGCGTCGGCTGGTCCGGTCTGCTCGACGAACAACGCCTCTACCTCGACGACTTCTGGGCGCGCTCGGACGTCGAGGTCGACGGTGACGAGCAGATCCAGCAGGCGGTCCGCTTCGGCCTGTTCCACGTCCTGCAGGCCGGGGCCCGGGCCGAACAGCGCGCGATACCCGCCAAGGGGCTGACCGGCTCCGGCTACGACGGCCACGCGTTCTGGGACACCGAGATGTTCGTGCTGCCGTTGCTCACGTACACCTCGCCCGACGCGGTCGCCGAGGCCCTGCGATGGCGGCAGAACACACTGCCTGCCGCCCGGGAGCGCGCCGTGCAACTGGGGCTGCGCGGTGCGGCGTTCCCCTGGCGGACCATCGCGGGCTCGGAGGGTTCGGCGTACTGGCCGGCCGGCACGGCCGCGTTCCATGTGAACGCCGACATAGCGGATGCCGTCGTCCGCTATGTCGCAGCCACCGGCGACGAACGGTTCGCGCGCGACACCGGGGTCGAACTGCTCGTGGAGACAGCCCGGTTGTGGCGCTCCCTCGGACACCACGACCATCACGGCACGTTCCACATCGACGGCGTGACCGGCCCGGACGAGTACAGCGCGGTCGCCGACGACAACACGTACACGAACCTGATGGCTCGAGCGAACCTGCTGGCGGCGGCCGACGCCGTGGAGCGCCACCCCCGCCGGGCCGAGGAACTGGCCGTCGACGAGGAGGAGAGCGCGGCCTGGCGCGACGCGGCCGAGGCGATGCACGTGCCGTACAACCACGAACTGGGCGTGCACGAACAGCACGCCGGATTCACCCGATACCAGCGGTGGGACTTCGCCGCGACCCGCCCCGACCAGTACCCGCTTCTGCTGAACTTCCCGTACTTCGACCTGTACCGCAAGCAGGTGGTCAAGCAGGCCGACCTGGTGCTGGCGATGTACACCTGCAGCCCGTATTTCGACGCCGAGCACAAGGCGCGCAACTTCGCCTACTACGAGCCCCTCACCGTGCGGGACTCGTCTCTGTCCGCCTGCTGCCAGGCGGTCGTCGCGGCCGAGGCGGGTCATCTGTCCCTGGCCTACGACTATCTGCACGAAGCCGCACTGATGGATCTGCAGGACCTGGAGCACAACACCCGGGACGGTCTGCACATCGCGTCCCTGGCCGGCACCTGGATGGCGCTCGTCGCGGGCTTCGGAGGCATGCGCCACCACGGAGAGAGGATCGAGTTCGCGCCACGTCTGCCGGAGCGGTTCGGTCGTCTCGCCTTCACACTGGAGCTGCGGGGGCGCCGGGTGCGGGTGGACATCCGCAGCAGGGAGGCCACGTACACCCTGGTCGAGGGGGAGCCGCTGGAGATCCACCACCACGGCCAACCGCTCACGGTGGACGCGGACAAGCCGCACACCCGCGACGTCCCTCGCCTCACCCCTCGCCCCGCACCGGAACAGCCGCTGCACCGGCGGCCCAACGGGGCGACCGCCGCACAGAACTGAGGGCGTGGAGGGGCCGCCCACCGGGCCGGGACGACAGCAGGGTGAGCGGCCGCTCGTGACGCAGGAGGCCGCATCGGGCAACCGCCGGCGCCGGGCCCACGGCTCCAGGTGCATGCACAGGATCAGACATCGGACCGGGGTGTTCGTCGGGCAGTCGGCGTTGTTCGGCCGGCTTCAGGCGCGTTGCTGCGCCGTCGCGGTCGCGTTGTTCGCCGGTACGGCGGTCGCGAATGCTGCCGCCGCTGCCGTCGGCCTGAACCGGGGCTCCCGACCCGCGGCCCGGCCGGTGCACGCCGCCGCACCGGATCAGACGCTGTACCCGCCGTCGACCCCCAGCGCCTGCCCGGTGATGAACCCGGCCCGGTCCGAGGCGAGGAACGCGACGGCTTCCGCGACATCGAGGGCGGAGCCGAAGCGGTGCATCGGAATGTTGCGCCGGGCGATGTCGAGCGCTGCCTCGTCGAGTTCGCCGTCCGCGATCAGCCGCGCCGCGTTCCCGTCCGTCAGCATGCCGGGCGCCACACAGTTGACGCGCACGCCGTACCGGCCCTCCTCGGCGGCCAGTGCCCGTGCGACGGCCTCGACCGCGCCTTTCGTACCGGACGAGAGACCGTCGCGCACCGGGAACCGGCGGGTGGCCACCGTGGTGACCGCGACGATGCTGCCCCTGCTCTCCCGCAGCCTCGGCAGCGCGGGATGGACCAGATGGAAGAACGCCATGGCGTCCGCTTCCAGTTGTGCCCGGTACCGGGCAGGCGTGACCCGGCTCAGATGGACCATCGGCACATGCGGGCCCGCCGCGTACACCAGCGTGTGGATGCCGCCGAAAGCGTCCGCGACCTCGTTCACCGCCCGTGCCGTTGGCGTTTCCTCGGTCAGGTCCACTCGGACGGCCAGGCAGCGCCGCCCGCGCTTCTCGACCTCGTCGACGAGAACCGCCGCCCGCTCGTCGTGGGTGCGACAGGTGAACGCCACCTCGCTGCCCCGCTCGGCCAGGAGACCGACCAGTACCGCACCGATGCCTCCCGTTCCGCCCGCCACGAGCGCCGCGCCCGTCCTGCTGGAGAAGTCCGACACCGTACCGCCTCACAATCCGCTCGGTTACCTCAGCATGTAGCGGTGCCGGCCGAGGACTTGAAGACCCGCGGGGACGGGGAACGCACGGGCGGGGGCGTGTTCCCGTCCCTCGGGGCAGACAACGTGTGGGACCGCGGGATGCGGCGGCACGGCGTACGTGGTCCTGGCGAAGGAGTGGACGACGACGTCAGCCGCCGAAGAGCTGCGTCCAGTACGTCCCCGCCCGGCCGCCGCCCGCAAAACCGACGCCCAGGTGGGTGAAGGCCGGCTCGAGGATGTTCGCGCGGTGCCCCGGGCTGTTCATCCATCCGATGACGACCTCGGTGGGGGAACGCTGTCCGCAGGCGATGTTCTCGCCCACCGCGCGGTGCCGGGAGCCCGCCGCGGCGGCCCGGTCCCAGGGCTCGCGGCCCTCGGGCGAGGTGTGCGCGTAGAAGTCGCGGGCCACCATGTCGGCGCTGTGCGCCTGGGCCGCGGCCGTGAGCCGGCGATCGGCGGCCAGTGGGGGCAGTCCCGCGGCGGCCCGCTCGGCATTGGTCAGTGCGAGCACCTCGTCGGCCGTACGGGCCAGTCCGGCGGCTGTGAGGGGGCTGGCCCACAGCGCCGTCCAGTACATGTCGTTCGAGCGCCGTCCGGCGACCCAGGCCACACCGGCGTCGGTGAACCCTGGTGCGCACAGGGTTCGGCGCGACCGCTCGTCGCCGAGGCAGTACTCCACGAACTCGGCCGGGCTGCGGGGTCCGGACACGAGATGCTCGCCGACCGTCAGACAGGCGTAGCCGCTCGCGGTGATCCGCTGGTGCAGGGAGGTGCCGTCCGCGCTCTCGGCGGCGAGTGCGCCGCGGGCGGCCATGTCGGCGGTGTGCGCCCGCGCCGCCGCGGTGAGCCGCGCATCGAGCGTGACCGGAGGCGAACCGGCCCTGATGCGCGCCGCATTGACGAGGACCAGGTAGCCGTCGGGCCCAGGTGCGCCCGGGCCGGGGCGGCGGTCGAGTGCGGGCACCGGCGCCGAGGTGCGCGGTGCAGCCGTGGGCGGGTCCTCCACCACGTCCACCCCGAAGTCCCGGGCCACACCCGCCAGTCCGTCCGCATACCCCTGCCCCAGCGCACGGAGCTTCCAGACCGTGCCCCGCCGGTAGAGCTCGGCGAGCAGCAGAACGGTCTCCCGCTGCGTGCGCTGCGGGGTGAAACGGGCGACCTCGCGGCCGGCGGCGCCGCTGACGTGCAGTGTCGGGGCGGGCAGGGACCCGAGGTGCACGGACGGGTCGGCCGGGCTGACGATCACGGTGACGCGCTCGGCTCCGGCCCGCAAGGCGCCCGGATGCACGGTGAGTTCCCCGCCGGCCAGCCGGACGCCAGGCGCGGACGGCTGGTTGTAGAAGACGAAATCGGCGTCGCCGCGCACCTTTCCGCCGGTATCGGTGACGATCGCCGAGACGTCGAACGGGCCCGGCACGCCGATCGTCACAGAGCCCTCGGGCAGGGGCAGATTGCCGCCGGGAACCAGTTCGTTCATGGTGCCGTCCGCTCGTCCGTACCGCCGCCATGCCGGGTGCGGCCGCGCGGACCGGCACCCGTCAGTCGGACAACGCGCCGTCGCCGCGCCCGGGTTCCCGTACGGGGAGGGCCGAGCGCATCGACCTGAGGGCCAGCAGCAGCACGCCGATGTCGTCCAGATAGACGGGGTCGGGCAGCAGATCGGTCGGCAGCACGAGATACAGGACCGCGCCCCAGAAGACCCATCGGGGGCCGGTCGGCAGCCCGGCGCGACGGAGGTCGCGGCGGGTGCGGACCAGCCGCAGCAGCACGGCGAGCGCCATGCCCAGCAAGGCGGCGGCGAGGACCGCGATGACGGCGATCACGGTCCAGGTCGAGGAGTCCATGTGCAGTTCTCCGGGCATCCGTAGGAGTCGTCCTGATCCTACGGATGCCCGGCTTCGCGGCGGACACTGCCCGAGATCGTCCGAACGGCCCGTCCGGACGCGGAGGAAGTGGCCGCACCCCCAGGGCCTGTCGTTTGGATCATGCCGGTTCGATCGAACGGCTCGGTCGCTGCCGGCCGGCCTGATCCGAACGACGGACCCTCGCCGTCAACGGCACGCGCCCGCCGTGCTGCTCTCCAGCAGCGCCATGCTCACCGCCCGCACGCTGCGTGCGATGTGCTGGAGCTGCATGACCTCGGCGGCGTACAGCCTGATGGTGTGTTCGATGACCGCCTCGGGCAGACCGAGCGCGGGCAGTTCCACGCGGGCCGTCTGCAGCGCCGTCCGGGCCACCCGCATCTCGTGCTGCACCTGGATCCGGGCGTGCCGGGCGAGCAGGACGGGGTGGCGGATCAGCGCCGGATAGCCCGCGTAGCGCGCGGGCACGAGCTCGCGCAGCCACTTGGCGGCCGATCGCTCCCAGTCGTAGCTGCCGGGCGTCTTGACCTGGCACGGCCAGTCCGAGCTGATCGGCGAGTACGTAGTCAAGGCCATGGTCTTCGCTTCCGGGTCACGTCGGCTCGGGTCGGTGCGGCGACATCGGGGGCGGCTCCCGGCCAGGAGATGGCCGGAGCCGCCGCCATGGACACCCGCGCAGCGGGGCCCGGCCGGACACCCCGGCGCCCGTGGGTAGGAGCGGACGGCAGCGGGTGTCCGTACGGCGCGACCCGGAGCTCCGGGCTGCGATCCGCGAGAAGTATTTATATATGCCGCGTGATACGCAAGGACATGGAAAAATTCATTCGGGGTTTGTGGTGAAACGTCCCGCGTGCCAGTCGCCTCCGGGACGGTGGCGCGGACCTTTCGACGAGCCGGGCGGTGAACGAGGGACAGCGGGGCCGTACCGGTGTTCCGCGCTCCACGGGCGGGGCGTCAGTCCCTGAGGAAGAACTGGTGCTGTTCGGCGATCTGCTCGTATTCCTCGAGCCTCGCCTGCGTCCGCTCCGGATCGGCGTCCGTCATCGCCTGCAGAAGGGCCGCGGCCATCACACCCGGGGCGGCGTAGGAGTCGAAGACCAGACGAGAACCGGTGCCCGTCGCGAAGACGACGTCGGCCTCGTCGGCGAGCGGGCCCAGCCCCAGATCCGTGATCAGGGCGACCTTGAGCCCCGCACTGCGTGCCACCCGCACCGCGGTCAGAGTCTCCTGGGCGTGCCGGGGCATCCCGAAGGCCAGCACCCAGGTCCCGCCGGCCTCCCGGGACTGCAGCAGCGAGTCGTAGGCCACGCTGCCGCCGCGTGTGACCAGCCGCACGTCCGGGTGGATGCGCCGCGCCCCGTACGCGAAGTACTCGGCGAGCGAGCCGGAGATCCTCAGGCCCAGCACGGTCAGCGGCGTCGACTCCGACAGCGCGCGGCCGACACGGATCACCTCGTCCGGGTCGGCGAAGTCCCGGCGCAGGTTCTCGAGGTTCTCGATCTCGCCGTCCACGGCTGCCTGCAGTTCGTTGCCGCGATGCTCGGCGGGGGTGCCCGGGCTGCCCAGCGCGCTCAGGGCGATGGCCTGCAGTTTCTCCCGCAACGCGGGGTAACCGCTGAAGCCGACGGCCGTGGCGAAACGCGTCACGGAGGGCTGGCTGACGCCCACCCGCTCGGCCAGGTCCGTGATCGACAGGAAGGCGGCCTCGGTGATGTGCTCGATCAGGTACTGGGCGATCCGGCGGTGCCCCGGGGACAGCCGCGGACCATCGAACAACTCCCTGAGCTGGGACGTCGGTGCAGCGCCGGCCTCCGGGGCCGTCTTGCCCGCAGTGATCGCAGACGCCTGCGCACGTGCCTGCTGGGGCGATGACACCGGACCTCCTCCTGTGTGTCCCGAGAACCTTCAACATAGCTCACGGAAGGCGCTGACCAGGGGCCTTACCGCTCAGATCGCGACAGCTACGGCCGACAGGCGGGCCCGCCGCTTCGGCCGTACCGTCGTGCATGGGGGTATCTGGGGTGGGTACCCGCGTCGGTCACCTGATGAGAGGAGCGGCCGTGAACTCGCCCGTAGCACACGCACCACAGGTCGAAGTGGTGGTCAGCGGCTGTTCGGCGTCGGACGCCGGGAGCCTGTTCGCCGAACTGTGCCGGCATTTCCCCTCGGACCGCAGGGCCGAGGACACGCCCCACGAGACCGCTGGATCCCGGCCCACCATGTGGACCGGCACGTTCGACACCTCGACCCTCCCGGGTACGCCCGAGCGGCAGGTCCCGCCGCCGTCCCTGTCGGGTCCGGTCAAGGCCGAACTGCAGGGTGAGCCCCGCGCGGTGGAGCGGTTGCGCCACGCCCTGGACGAGACGTTCGTCGTCCACCAGCTGGGCGTGGTCGCCGGAGACCAGGAGGTCGACGTCGAGCTGCGGCTGGAGAGCCGGGGCGGGGACTGAACCTCGCTCAGGGCGGACAGAAGGAAGGCTGCCGGGGCCGGAGCGACGATGCGTACCGGGCCGCCCGCCGGTGAGCAGTGGTGCCAGGGCCCTGTCGGCACTCATCGACGCACAGGCCGCACGGGTGTGTGGCCCCGACCCGAGGGAGCAGCCCTGACCACCCAGCCGACCACCTCCCGGAACGCCGCGGACCGCGACGCCCCGTGCCCGCCGCCTCTCGACCCCGAGCTGGCGGCCGTCCTGGAGCCGATCGCCGACCGGCTGCCGCCGGGCTTCCCGCCCGAGGCGATCCCGGAGATCCGCGCGGGTCTGGTCGTGCCCCCACCCACGGACGAGGACCTGGGCCGCGGCGGGGCCTTCGAGATCGAGGAGCGGACGGTGCCGGGACCGCCCGGGGCGCCGGACGTCTCCCTGCTCGTGTGCCGGCCGGTACACGAGCGCGGACCGCTGCCGGCCGTCTACCACATGCACGGCGGGGGCATGATCACCGGCAACAACAGGATGGGCGTCGACGAGATGCTCGACCTGTCCGAGGAACTGGGCCTCGTCGTGGTCTCCGTGGAGTACCGCCTCGCCCCGGAGCACCCGCACCCCGCCCCGGTCGAGGACTGCTACGCCGGTCTGGTGTGGACGGCCGAGAACGCGAGGGAAATCGGCGTCGACCCGGCGCGGATCGTGGTGGCCGGGGGAAGCGCGGGTGGCGGACTCACCGCGGCACTGGCCCTGCTCGCCAGGGACCGGGGCGGTCCCGCCGTCTTCGGCCAGATGCTGCTGTGCCCCATGCTCGACGACCGCAACGACTCCTGCTCCGCCCGGCAGATGGCGGGGCACGGCGTCTGGGACCGCACCGCGAACGAGACCGCCTGGGGTGCGCTGCTGGGCGACGCCCGCGGCGGCCCCGATGTGTCGCCCTATGCCGCACCGGCCCGCGCGACCGATCTGTCCGGCCTGCCGCCCGCGTTCATCGACGTCGGTTCCGCGGAGACCTTCCGGGACGAGGACGTCGCCTATGCGGCCCGGATCTGGCAGGTGGGCGGGCGCGCCGAACTCCATGTGTGGCCGGGCGGGTTCCACGGTTTCGACGGCCTCGCCCCGAAGGCCTCCCTCTCCCGCGAGGCACGTGCGGCCCGGGAGAACTGGCTGCGCAGGCTGCTCAGCACCTGACGCGTCCGGGGCTGCGCCGTCCGGGGCCGGGCGAGCCGCCCGGCCCCGCGCATGACCTCAGCATGAACGGGGGCCGGAGACGTCAGACCGGCCGGACCCGCAGAAACCGCTGCAGCGAGGCCGTCATCGCCACGGCGAAGGACTCGCGGGTCGCCTCGGGCACCCGGTCCAGGGAGAGATACGGGTTCAGGTCCTCCAACTCGACCAGCAGAAGCTCTCCGTCCCGGGTGCGGCAGGCGTCGACGCGCTGGATGCCGTGGTCCAGGGTGTTCCAGTCGATGAAACCCCGGGCGAAGGAGAGGTCGGCCTCCGTCGGCTCGTAGGGTTCGAGGACCCAGCGCCGCTCCGGGTCGGGGGCGTGGAGGGCGTACTGGAAGGCGTCGTCCACGTAGTAGAACGAGACCTCGTAGCGGAAGTCGATCCGCGGCTGCACCAGGATGTCGCCCCAGGCCAGGTCCGGCAGCCGGTCCCACGGCACGAATTCGAGACCGATGGAGTCCGCCCCCGCCTTGGGCTTGACCGCGTACAGGTCGCTGGCGGGCAGCCGTAGAAGGTCCTCCACCCGGTCGACAGTGGGTATGACCGGGTGTCCGGCCCCGGTGAGGTCGAGCAGGTACTGCTTGCCGGCCATGTCCGCCCGGCCGGTGAGCGGGTTGTAGACACGCGTGCCGCGCGCCGTGGCCCGGGCGCGGAAATCGTCGTACTCCCGCTGGTAGTGCAGCACCGGCCCGCTGTTGCGCACCACGACGGCGTCGAAGCCGTCCATCAGCGCCACGGCCTCGAGGGGATGGCACAGGGCGATGTCGAAGTCCGCGCGCAGCCGTGAGGTGAGGGCGATGTCCTCGTCGCAGTAACGCCGGCCGCGGGCCGGGTAGGACAGATCGGTCACGTACAGCAGGCGGGGGCGGGCGGGCATGGGCGGGCTTCTCCTCGGTCGGCGGCCACCAATCTAGTCCGCGGGCCCCGCAGCCCGCTCGCCCCGGCCGGTGGTCGCCCGAAGCCACGGCGCGCAGGACGGGGCGTTCGCGGAACCGGCGGGTGCGGATGACAGACTGGCCGCATGGAAGAGCGAGAATTCGGCAGGTCGGGGCAGCACGCGTCGGTCATCGGCCTCGGTACATGGCAGTTGGGCGCGGACTGGGGCGACGTCGACGACAAGGACGCCCATGAGGTGCTGGAGGCGGCGGCCGAGTCCGGCGTGACCTTCTTCGACACCGCGGACGTGTACGGCGACGGGCGCAGCGAGCAGACCATCGCCGCCTTCCTGCTGGGCAGGCCCGATCTGCATGTGCTGGTGGCGACCAAGATGGGCCGCCGCCTGGACCAGATCCCCGAGAACTACGTCCTGGACAACTTCCGCGCCTGGAACGACCGCTCCCGGCGCAACCTCGGCGTCGACCGCATCGACCTGGTGCAGCTCCACTGCCCGCCGACCCCCGTGTACTCCTCCGACGAGGTCTACGACGCACTCGACACCCTGGTCGAGGAGGGCCGCATCGCCGCGTACGGCGTGAGCGTGGAGACCTGTGACGAGGCGCTGACCGCGATCGCCCGGCCGAACGTGGCGAGCGTGCAGATCATCCTCAACCCGTTCCGGATGAAGCCGCTGCGGGAGGTCCTCCCGGCCGCTCAGCGGGCCGGCGTGGGCATCATCGCCCGGGTGCCGCTCGCCTCCGGCCTGCTGTCCGGCAAGTACACCAAGGACACGGTCTTCGCCGCGAACGACCACCGTTCCTACAACCGGCACGGCGAGGCCTTCGACCAGGGCGAGACGTTCTCCGGCGTCGACTTCGCCACCGGTGTGGAGGCGGCGGCGGAGTTCGCCGCGCTCGCCCCGGAGGGCTTCACCCCGGCCCAGCTGGCGCTGGCCTGGGTCGTCCAGCAGCCCGGAGTGACCACGGTGATCCCGGGCGCGCGCTCGGCGGACCAGGCCCATGCCAACGCGGCCGTCGCCAAGCTTCCCGCACTCCCGCAGGACACCCTGGACGCGATCCGGGACCTCTACGACCGGCGGATCAAGGAGCAGGTCGAGAGCCGCTGGTAGGCGTGTACGGGAGACCGGCCGGCGGCGTGTCCCCGGCCGGTCGGCCCTTGGCCGGCCGTCATCGGCCGTCCGCCGGAAGCGACGGAGCGCGGGTGTTCCACATGGCGTCGTATCGTCCGACGACGACCCGGAGCTCGCGCGCGCTGCGGGGTGACATGGCGTGCAGCACGATCTCCAGGAGAGCGCGGGCTTCCAGGGGATCCTCGCAGCAGTACCAGTGCACATCGCCCGACTCGTGGTCGAGCCACAGCCGGCGCACCGGGAGCTTGACGTAGGCCCCCCACGCGCGAACGGCCCTGGTGACGTCTCCTGGTTGCAGATGGTTCCAGGTGTGCTCGAGGCGGGTGATCTCGGACAGCGCACGCTGTGACAGAGCGTCGACGACCGCCTTTGCGTCGCCGTTCCGGGGCCGCCGGGGAAGGGCGGCTCGGATGTGTCCCGGCCGTCTACGCGGCATGGGCCTTTCGAGTTGTCGTCATGCCGCACATGGTGCCACGACCCGGTTGGGTGCCTCGAACGAATTCCCCTGCCGGCCCGGACGGGTGCGGTTCCCCTCGGAACTGTGCGGGGCTGTCGCCAGGAGCCGCTCACATCATGGCGACGACCGGTGAGCAACTTCCCCCCGGAGCGGCCACCGTCACAGCGCAGGGGACGGTGCCGGCGCCCCGTGTGAGCATGACCGCTGATGCGGCACCGACGCCACGCCGGGGCGCGCATCCCCCGGCCTCGTCCGTCATGCCGTGAGGAAGGAGGCCGCCGTGCGGTATGTCCCGCGTGCGGCTGCCCTCACCCGGTAGGTCGTCTTGGCCCGGTCGACCACCGGGTCGCCGAGCACGATCCGTCCCGCCGCGTGCAGCGCGTCGCACTCCTCCGTGGGCAGCGCCACCGGACGCCCGTCGGACTGCCAGCGGCCCCAGCGGCGCCGCCCGTTGGCGTGCACCGTGAGGAAGACCGGCTCGCGCTGGTTCGTGATCAGGCGCAGCACGTCGGCGGCACGGGCACTGAGCCGAGGGCGCGTCATGGGCGGTCAGCCTTTCGGGGCACGGGCGGCGGCGTCCGGCCGGGGAGTGGCGGATGATCTTCGGTTCGCATTGTTGCCGAGGGCACTGACAGCGTGTGTCCGGCTTGTAGGGACGTCAGTCCGCGCCGTGCGGTTGTCTCCGGGCAATGTGACGACCTTCACCCTGATGTGGCGGAAAGAAGTGAATTCCTTACGCCGTGAAGACGTAAAGGTCTGGGAACAGGCATGCCGAAAAACGCGGAGGTTTCCCGTGCGACCGTTCACCCTCAACTACGCCCGGCCCAGGGTGCTTCCCGCTGTGGTGACGCCGTACCGCTACGACTCCTCGATGCAGTTGAACGTGCTGCCCGACGGCCGTCCCGCCGTGAGCGACCGCGAGCTGCTGCTGGCGGCCGGCACGACGACGTCCACCGCCGGTTCACAGACCCATTTCGACGACTGACGGCGGTACCCGGATGACGGTACTCATCCTCACATCGGAGCAGGACGTGACCGCCGACATGGTGGTGGCGGAGCTGCACCTGCGCAGCGTGCCCGTGATGCGCCTCGATCCCGCGGACGTCCCCGGCAAGGCGGTGCTGTCCGCCGACTACGCCCATGGCGACTTCGACGGCCATCTGTCGGTCAACGGACACGTCCTGAGCATGGGGGGCCTGCGTTCGGTATGGGTGCGCCGGCCGGGCGAGCCGGCTGCGCATGCGAGCGATTCGTCGTCATGGCTGACCGCCGAAACGCGGCAGGCCCTGTACGGCATGCTGTACTCCGCCCCGACACGATGGATGAACCACCCTCGCAACGCCGACCAGGCCCGCTACAAGCTGTGGCAGTTGCGGATCGCCCACCTCAGCGGCTTCGCCGTGCCGCCGACGGCCTTCACCACCGCCCCGAGGGTGGCCCAGCAGTTCGCCGAGGAGTACCGGGACGTGGTCGTGAAGTCGGCCTCGGGACCGCCGCCCGGCGACCCCGCATCGGCGCTGCCGACCACGCTCATCGGACCCGGCGCCGATTTCTCCACCGTCGCGGCCGGACCCGCGCTGCTCCAGCGCTACGTCCCCAAGCGTGCCGACATCAGGTTGACCTGTGTCGGGCCCAGGCTGTTCGGCGCCCGCAAGAGGTCGGCACCCGGACAGGTCGACGGACGGTACGGCGACACGGGGTACGCATGGGAGACCACGGCGGTGCCCGACCGCATCGCGAAGTCCGTGCAGGAGTACCTGGCGTTGTCCGGACTCGCCTATGCCGCCTTCGACTTCGCGGAGGACGAGGACGGACTGTGGTGGTTCCTCGAGTGCAACCAGGCAGGGCAGTTCGGCTTCGTCGAACTGGAGACGGGCCAGCCGATCGCGGAGGCGGTCGCACTGTGGCTCGCCGGGCGTACGGGGGAGCGTCGCGTCCCGGAGAGCCGTGGATGAACCGCCGGTCCGGCCTCATCGGTGATCGGCGTCCCGGCCCCCCTTGTCTTCTGTGGTCCGGTCCGCACGGGGGCGCGGACCGTGCCGCGGAACCGCGGGACGATCGGACGGCGTGGCCTCACAACCCCGTCGGGCGGAAAGTCCGCAGGAAAACCGTCAGCGCCTGCTGGTCGACCGTGCTCCGGGCGTCGGCGGCGGGGGTGGTCCAGCGCAGGGAGAAGCCGCGGCCGTCGCCGACGAGGAAGCCGCGGCCGAAAGTGTGCAAGCGGACCCCGTTCACCGTGGACAGCCACTCCATGTCCGCGCCCCTGTAGCCCCGGTAGGTGACGGGCCTGATGTCGCCCAGGCGTGCGTAGTCGGCGTACGTGCCCTTCAGCGACGGCTCCAGGCTCTGCCATACGGCCACCGGGTCCGGGGCGAGGCGCACGCCGGAGGTGACCGTCAGCGTGCGCGGATCCCCGCTCGCGCCGAACGTCACCCGGTAGGTGTCTTCAGCGGCGCTCTCCGTACGGATGCGTTCCCATCCCTGCGGCAGGTCGACGGAGAAGCCCTCCGGTGCCACGTGGCGGCCGAAGCCCGCGCTCGGATCCCCGGTGGCGCCGGAGGACGGGGGAGGCGTCCGCCGATCGGCGCCGCCGCCCGTCGGATCGGCAGGCACCGTGGGCGCTCCGGAGCGTGAAGGACCGGTACCGGCCGCCGAGGTGCCGCCGTCCGGTCGGCCCACCGCTACGAGGAGGGCCACGGAGGCCGCGACCACAAGACCGGCGCCCACCAGCACCGAGCGGCGCACCGACGGTCCGCCCCCTGCCCGCCCCGCTCGCCGGACGAACGGCCACGCGTTTCGAAGACGCGGCAGCGGCGTCTCGTGCGTGGGCTCGTCCGGTTCCTCGTTCAGGACGCGCGTGAGCGAGGCGCGCACGGCCGGTTCCGGCACCCGCTCCAGGGCGTCGCGGCGCAGCAGACCCGTGACGGCGGGAGCGAGCGGACCGGCGTTCACCGGGTGGCGGAACGGCAGCCGGTCGACCGCGCGCAGCGTCGACTCGACCGGCCCCCGGTCCTTGACCGGCGCACGGCCCTCCACCATCGCGTACAACAGCGCTCCCAGTGCCCACTGGTCCGCCGCCGGTCCCGCGCTCGACCCACGGGCCTGCTCGGGGGAGGCGTACGCGGGGGCGGTGACCCGCTGGGTGACAGAGGCGCCGATCAGCCCGAAGCCCGTCACCACGACGGTGCCGCCCTCCCGCACGAACACCTGGCCGGGGCTCAGGTCTCCATGGGTCGCCCCGCGGCGGTGGGCGGCCTCCAGCACATCGAGGATGCCGAGGCCGATCCTGGCGGCCCACACATGGTCGAGGGGGCCGCGGGCCAGGATCACCCCCAGAGGTGTGCCGTCGATCCGCTCGGTCACGGTCCACAGGTCGCCGTGGTCCTCGACGACGTCGAGCACCACGGCCACCCGGCCGGGACACAGCAGTTCCATGGCCCCCGAGTCGTGCAGGATCCGGGCGACGGTGCGCCGCACGGTGTCCTCGGACCGAACGGGTGCCAGGCGCGACCCCGTGAGCGACACCGGCCGTCCGGACTCCACGTCCTCACCGACCCAGACGGACCGTCCCTCCTCCTCGTGGACGGCCTCGAGCGCCCGGTACCGCCCGGCGATCAACTCTTGTGTGTGGAGCTGCCCGTGGTCCATCGTCATCCTTCGCTGCGCACCGGACTCTCCGTTTCCCGGTTGTACGGCGGACGTGACGGTGGGTGTTCAAAGAAAGGCGATTTCCACGGCGGTATTTTCCCCGGCGGCGCCGTCGTCCGCTTGTACGTGCGAAAACACGGCTCTTGACTACCCGTCAGTAGGTTACCTATGGTTACTGCCGCCACCCGCGCCGATGTACGACTCGGCGAACGCGGCCGCCGCGACAGGGGAGTCGAACAGCCGCCGCAGCCGGGCACCGGCGTTGCCGGCCCGGAAGGGGTCCTGCGAGGACGGCCCGTGCAGCAGCTCCGCGAACCACTCGGAGAACTCCTGGTATTCCCACACCCGGCGCAGACAGGCGGCGGAGTAGCCGCGCAGCCCGCCGGTGTCGCCCTCGTGGAAGTACGCGACGAGGGCGTCGGCGAGCGTCAGCGCGTCGTACAGGGCCAGGTTCATGCCCTTCGCGGCGATGGGTGCCACCAGATGGGCGGCGTCGCCCGCAAGGAACAGCCTTCCGTACGTCATGGGCTGCACCACGTAGTTGTGCATGTCCAGCACACGTTTCTCGATCAACCGCCCCTCGGTCAGCGGTGCGGCACCCGCCACGGACAGCCGCGTGCGCAGTTCGGACCAGACCCGCTCGTGCGACCAGTTCGCGGCGTCGTCGCCCGGTGGGCACTCGAGGTAGTAGCGCGTGACCTGCGGGCCGCGGGCCATGTGCGCGGCGAAACCGCGGGGATGGACCCCGAAGACCACGCAGTCCGACGACGGCGGGGCCTCCGCGAGCAGAGCCAGCCAGCCCACGCCGTAGTCCAGCCGCGCCGTGTGCGCGCGCTCGGGCGGCAGCGAGGCCCGGGTCACGCCGCGGGCGCCGTCGCAGCCGGCGATCACATCGCAGGTGATCCGGCGGCGTTCGCCCGAGTCGGGGTCCGTGTACGACACCGAAGGCGTCTCACCGTCGACGTCGTGCAACTCCACGTCGCGGACGCCGAACCGGATGTCGCCGCCCTTGACGTCCGCGTACTCCCGGACCAGGTCGGTGACGAGCAGCGGCTGCGGATAGACGAAGTGGCGGTGGCCGGACACCTGCGTGTAGCCGAACCTGTGGCGCTCGCCGCCGATGCGGAACTCGCACTCCGTGTGCGTCTGCGCCTGTTCCAGCAGGCGAACGGCCAGTCCGTGGCGCTCCAGCGCGTGGACCGCCCATTCCTCGATGAACCCGGCGCGGGGCCGTTGTTCGATGAACGGCCTGCTCTCGGCCTCGAGGACGACACAGTCGACACGGGCGCTCCGCAGGACGTTGGCGAGAGCCAGCCCGGCGGGTCCCGCACCGACTATGACGACGGGGACGTGCCGACCGGATGGGGGGAACGGTGTGGGGGAAGAGTCGATCACCCGATCATTATGGCGGTGCACCGTCAACCATCCCACGCCGCGGCCGAGTTGGGGCAGGCCCCGCGACACCGATCCGCGCTGTGGACAGGCCGGGCCCCCGGCGGAAGGATGGCGCGTACAGCGAACCGCTGTCGCGACCGTCCGACCGCAGCGTTCCAGGAGGCCAGCCGCATGAGGTCCCGCCCGTTGCCCGTCAGTACCCCCGCCGAGCAAGGGGTGGACGCCCGCGGGATCCAGGCGTTCCTCGATGCGGTCGAGACGGCTTCCGACATCGAGCCCCACAGCCTCATGATCCTGCGCCACGGCCACCTGGTCGCCTCGGGCTGGTGGGCGCCGTACACCGCCGGACGCCTGCAGTTGCTGTACTCCCTCAGCAAGAGCTTCACCTCGACTGCGGCCGGAGTGGCCGTCGCCGAAGGACTGCTCGATCTCGACGCACCCGTCATCTCGTACTTCCCGGAATTCCAGGCGGACATCACCGACCCGCGCAGCCGCGCGATGCTGGTCCGGCACATCGCCTCCATGGCCAGCGGGCACCTCGCCGAGACCGACACCGAGGCCTTCGGGCGTGACCGCGCCGAACCCGTGCGCGGCTTCCTGCTGATCCCCCCGGACCGCGATCCCGGTACCGTCTTCGCGTACAACCAGCCCACGACCTACACGCTGGCCGCACTCGTACAGCGGCTGTCCGGCCAGTCGTTGACCGAGTACCTGCGCCCGAGGATCCTCGACCCGCTGGGCATCGGCGAGATCTCCTGGATCCAGCATCCGAGAGGCCGGGACCTCGGATTCAGCGGACTGCACGCCACCACGGACGCGATCGCCCGGCTGGGGCTGCTGTACCTGCGGGACGGCGTCTGGGAGGGGAGGCGGCTGCTGCCGTCCTCGTGGGTGGCGCAGGCGTCCCGGTCGCACATCTCCAACGCCGACGGGACGGCCGAGGGCGCCGCCTCGGACTGGCAGCAGGGGTACGGCTTCCAGTTCTGGATGTCACGGCACGGGTACCGGGGAGACGGGGCCTACGGTCAGTTCTGCATCGTCCTGCCCGAGCACGACACCGTCATCGCGATGACCGCGGCGACCCGGCAGACGCAGAAACTCCTCGACGCGATGTGGCGTCATCTGCTGCCCGCCCTCGGCTCCGCACCGCTCGCCGGCCGCGCCGAGGAGGACAAGGTTCTCCAGGAGCGCCTCGACCGGCTGGCACTGCCACCGGTGGCCGCCGACCCCGGGCCGCCGGCCGCCCCGGGCTCCTGGCGGGACGCCCGTTTCACGCCCTCGGGCGGCCACTCGGCGGACCAGCCGACGCTGACGGAGGTCGAGGTCACCACCGCATACGGCGCCTGGACGGTGACACTCGTGGAAGGCGAGGAGCGTCTCGCCCTGCGCCTTCCCGACTCGGGATGGGCCGTCGACGAGGGCGCGATCCCCACGGCGGTGAGCGGTGGCTGGACCGCCCCGGACACCCTGCGAGTCGACGTCGTCTTCCTGGAGACGCCGCACCGTCTGACGGTGAAATGCGCACTGGACGACCGCACCTTCACGGCCCGTTGGCACACGACCCCCCTTCGCGGCGGCCCGCTGCGCCGCTGTCGGGCGCCCGTCATCTCCCGGGAGGGCTCGGCACCACGCGGATGACGGCGGCGGTGACGTTGTCCGCGCCGCCCGCCCGAAGGGCGTGGCCGACCAGTGTGCGGGCGTCTGTACACGCGTCCGGAGCGTGCCCTGCCAGAGCCGACCGAAGCCCGGCGGCATCGGGCAGACACCGCCACAGTCCGTCCGTGCAGAGCAGCAGACGACCGGCCACGAGGGGCCGGTAGCCCCGGACCTGTGGAGTCACCGGTCCCGCGTCCGCGCCCAGCCAGGCGGTCAGCGCGTCGTTCCGGCCGATGTCGTCCTCGGTCATCGCCATGCCCGGGCCCTCGTCGGGCAGCCAGTAGGCCCGGCTGTCACCGACCCAGGCGCTCCAGACGCCCTCGGGGCCGGCCACACCCGCGACGAACGTGCAGGCGGGTGCGTCCTCCTCGGACGAGGCCAGGGCGGTCACCGCCCGGCCCGCACGAACGGCTGCCTCGTGGAGCGCCACCTCCGGCAGCGCGTCCTCCCGCAACCGTGCGGCCAGGACCGATGCGGCGGTCTCGGTCGCGACCCGCGCCGCCCGCTCCGGCCGTGGAGACATGGACACCCCGTCGCACACGACCCCGACCGTCCACACACCGGCGCCCGCGAGCGCCACGGCGTCCGCGTTGATCTCCCGTTTCAGACCCCGGTCGCTGACCCCGGCCGCATCCCTGCCCGATGTGATCTCCACATGTGCGCGGAATGCGGGCTGCGCCGCGCCGCAGTGCCAGCAGACACCGTCGGGGGCCACCGTTCCGCCGCAGCGGACACACCCCATGTTCTCGACCATCGAGGGGGCATCCTGCCATGTCCCCGATCAGCGCAGCCCGAAGCGGTCGGCCCACCCCATGATGTCCGCGACGGTCGCGTTGCGGCCGCAGACCACCAGACCCAGCCGGGCCCCGTCGCCGACACGCTCCCGCACCTGCCGGGCCGCGGGGAGCAGGCAGCCCGCGGCGGGCTCCGCCCACACCCCGGCGTGCTCGGCCAGTTCCAGACTGCCGCGGACCGCGTCCCGGTCCGACACCAGCAGGACCTCGGTGACCAGGGTCGACGCATGGTCGTACGTCAACTGGGAGACCGAGGGTGCACTCAGCGTGGTCACGACCGAGGACAGCTCGACCGGTACCGGACCGCCCGCCGCCAGTGCGCGGGACATGGCCTGCGCACCCTCCGTCTCCACCCCCCACACACGGATACCGGGCCGCAGGGCGTGCAGCGCCGTGGCCACGCCCGTGATGAGCCCGCCGCCCCCGACACTCACCAGGACGTCGGTCAGTTCGCCGGCGTCCTCGGCGAACTCGAGGCCGACGGTGCCCTGTCCGGCGATCACCTCCGGGTCGTCGAACGGGTGCACAAGAGTGAGTCCTTCGCCCCGCAACCGCGCGGTGAGCGCGAACGCCTCGTCCATCCCGTCCGTCAGATGCAGCGAGGCCCCCGCCGACTCCACGATCTCGACCGATCGTGCGGGCGCGGTCCGCGGCATCACGACCGTCGCCTTCACCTCCAGGGCGGCTGCCATGACGGCGAGCGCGATCCCGTGGTTGCCACCGCTGACCGCCACCACTCCCGCGGCCCGCTCCCGCTCGCCGAGCGTGAGCAGCCGCGCCGTCGCGCCCCGCGCCTTGAAGGAACCGGTGCGCTGCAGCAGTTCGAGCTTGGCGGTCACAGGGGCGCCGAGCAGCGCGGTGAGCCCGGGGCTCTCCACCGTCGGCGTGCGTACGACGTGCCCGGCGATGCGCTCCGCGGCCGCGTGAATGTCCGAGATCCCGATCAACGCCCCTACCTCCCATGACAGTTCCATCCGCCACGATGCGGCTGTCGTTCCGCCTCCACCCTCGCATGTGCGGGCGCGGGAAATCCGGTGACCGCGACTTCCGGGCCCGCCGGCTCTCTGGAGAAGGGGGGGAACACCCTGTCGTGGCGCGGGAACCGCCGGGGCAGGCCGTGTGCGATCCACGGGCCTGCCCCGACCCGCTCGGATCGACCGAAAGACGCAGCCTCTCTCAGCCGATCCGATCCAGTCGAAAGGCCTTAGCGCAGCGTCTCCGCCCAGTCGGCCGGTACCCGGCCCTCCGGCCCGGGCACAGGCTGGTCCTCGGGGTGGCAGGCGGGTGGAGCCAGGTCCGGCCCGGACTCGTACAGCTGGGACGTGGTGAAGTCCCAGAACCAGCCTTCGTCCGGCTCGAAGCTACGGATCACCGGATGCCCGGTGGCGTGGAAGTGGGCAGTGGCGTGCTTGGCCGGAGAGTCGTCGCAGCAGCCGATGTGCCCGCACTGAGCGCACCGCCGCAGATGGAACCACCAACCGCCCGCCTCGTTGCACTCCACGCAGCCACTGCCGCTCGGCGGGACCCCGGGATCGATTCCGTTCACTGTGCTCATCTTGCCTCCGGTGACGATTCGGGAGCCGGCTGGGGTTCGGCGCTCTGCTCGGCGACGTCGGACTCCGCGGCGGTCAGTGGCAGCCGCACCTGGAACCGTGTGTCGCCCGGCACCGACTGGACGTCCAGGCTGCCGTGGTGCTTGTTGGCGATGATGCGCCAGGAGATGTCCAGGCCGAGCCCGGTTCCCTGACCCACCGGCTTGGTGGTGAAGAAGGGGTCGAAGATACGGTTGCGGATCTCCGACGGCACACCGGGGCCCGTGTCGCAGAACTCGACGAGCAGCCGGTCGCGGTCGCGCGAGGTCCGCACGGTCAGCGTGCCGTCACCGCCCGATTCCTCGATGGCCGAGACCGCGTTGTCGATGATGTTCGTCCACACCTGGTTGAGCTCGCCGGGGTAGGCGGGAATGCTCGGCAGGGTGCGGTCGTACTCCTTGACCACCGTGATCCGACGGCCGATCTTTCCGGAGAGCATCAGCAGGGTGCTGTCGAGAAGTTCGTGGACGTCGACGACCTGGTACGGCGCCCGGTCGAGCTGGGAGTACTGACGGGCGGCATTGACCAGGGTGGACACCCGGGTCGTGGAGTCCTCGATCTCGTTCATCAGCAGCTCGGTCTCGACCGTGTAGTTGAGCCACCGGATCGCGCTTTCCAGTGCACCCTCCTCGACGGCCGCCTCGACCTGGTCGAGCCAGTCGGTGTCGAGACCGGCCTGGACGAACGTGGGAGCCAGCTGCCAGCCGCCCTGGATGCCGTGGTCCTCGAGCCAGTCGCCGATCGCGTCCTCACGGTCGGACGCCTCCAGCGGACTGACCGGCATCGCCTTGGCGACCTGTTCCGCGGTCCGCTCCTGGATGTCGACCAGGGTCAGCAGCGCCTCCGGCTCGTACCGCCCGGCGGCGATCATGCCCAGCTTGTGCCGCATCCCGGCGACCCGCTCCCGCAGCGCCGCCGTCGCGCTCACGGCGGCCGCGGCAGGGTTGTTGAGCTCATGGGTGAGTCCCGCGGACAGGGAGCCGAGTGCCAGCAGCCGTTCCCGCTGGTTGATGATCTGCTGTGTGTTCTTGTTGCCGAAGAACAGGCCCTCCAGCAGATGCACCGCCATCGGGAACCAGTCCCGCATGACCGAGGAGAAGGTCTCGGAGGGCAGGACGAAGAACCGCGAGGGTTCGGTCACCCGCATCGATCCGTTGTACTTCGCCCCCCGGGCCCGCTCGCCCAGGTACGCCTGGAAGGCACCCGCGTACACCCCTCGCTGTGACGTCCGGGAGATCTCCACGTCGTCGGAGCCGACACGGCGATACATCACCACCGTGCCGCTCAGCAGGACGAAGAAGCACGTGGCCGGTTCGCCCTCGGTGTACACCGCGCCGGGTTCGAACAGTTCCACCCGGCCCTCGTGACAGAGCCGTGCCAACTGGTCGTCGGTGAGCTTCTCGAACAGGAAGAGTGTCTTGAGCTCCTCCTTGTCGCACGTCATCGTCCGGCCGCCCACGCACCGCTCCCCGTCCTGTGGATTCATGACTGCTCCAGATACCGGTGGACGAGCATCACCGCCATGGCCCCCTCGCCGACCGCCGATGCGACCCGCTTGGCGGACTCGGCGCGCGCGTCGCCCGCGACGAACACACCGGGGACATTGGTCTCCAGATGGTACGGGGGCCGTTCGAGCTCCCAGCTGGGCGGCGGCTGCCCGTCGCAGGTCATGTCGGGACCGGTCAGGATGAACCCGTGCTCGTCCCGCAGCACGGTCCCTTCCAGCCACTCCGTCAGCGGGGCGGCCCCGATGAACACGAACAGCCACTGCGCGTCGACGAGTTCGGTGTGACCGGTGACCACGTCGCGCAGTGTCAACTGCTCCAGGTGGTCGGTGCCGTGCGCCGCCTCCACCACGGTTCCGGTGCGCACCGAGATATTGGGGGACTCGGCGATCTGCTGGATCAGATAGTGCGACATGGACGCGGACAGCGACTCGCCCCGGACGAGCACGGTGACCGACTTGGCGCCCCGGGCGAGGTACATCGCCGCCTGCCCCGCGGAGTTGGCGCCGCCGACGATGTAGACGTCCTGGCCCGAACAGGCGGGGGCCTCCGTCAGCGCCGAACCGTAGAAGACACCGCACCCCGTCAGCTTCTCGAGGCCCGGGGCGTTGAGCTGCCGGTAGGTCACGCCGGTCGCCAGGATCACGCTGTGCGCCGAGATGGCCGGCCCGTCCGAGAACCGCACGATGCGTGCCGACCCGTTGACCTCCAGAGAGCACACCTCGCGTGCGGTGAGGATCTCGGCGCCGAACTTCTTCGCCTGACGGCGGGCCCGGTCGGTCAGTTGCGCGCCGGACACTCCGTCCGGGAAGCCGAGGTAGTTCTCGATGCGGGAGCTCTGCCCGGCCTGGCCGCCGGTCGCCGACCGCTCCACGAGCAGCGTCCGCAGACCCTCCGACGCCCCGTACAGCGCGGACCCGAGGCCGGCCGGACCGCCGCCGATGACGATCAGGTCGTAGAACTCCGCGGTGGGTGTCGTGGCCAGCCCGACGTGGGACGCGAGTTCCTGTTCACCCGGTTCGAGCAGGGGTGTGCCGTCCGGGGTGACGACGAGCGGCAGGCGGTCCCCGCTGTGTCCGGCTGCCGCCAGCAGCCGTTGGCCCTCGGGGGTGTCGACCGAGTACCAGCGGTAGGGAACCTGGTTGCGGGCGAGGAACTCCCGTACCTCCGACGACCGCGCCGACCAGCGGTGCCCCACCACCTTCGTGCTCGGTACCGGCCGGTAGTCCGAGGTCCGCCACGCCTCCAGCAGATCGTCCAGGACGGGGTAGAGCTTCTCCTCCGGCGGGTCCCACGGCTTGAGCAGGTAGTGGTCGAGGTCGATGACGTTGATCGCGTCGATGGCGGCGCTGGTGTCCGCGTACGCGGTGAGCAGGACCCGGCGCGCGCCGGGGTAGACGTCCAGGGCCTGTTCCAGGAATTCGATGCCGTTCATCTCGGGCATGCGGTAGTCGGCCATGATCACGGCCACCAGGTCGCCCCGCAGCTTCAACTCCCGCAGGGCATCGAGGGCGCTCTCACCGGACTCGGCGCGCACGATGCGGTAGGACTCGCCGTACCGGCGCCGAAGGTCGCGCGCCACGGCACGCGACACTCCGGGGTCGTCGTCCACGGTCAGGATGACGGTCCGTGCAGCTGCGCTGGCAGCCTGTGCCATAAAGTCTCCCACCCCGAACTCATCGGCGTCCCGCCCATCGTATGTTCGATCGTCCGGTTTCGCTCCGGAACCAGGTGAGCGCCCGGATCGGTAGCGTGTGCACGTCGGATCATGAACAGGGAGGCAGCCGTATGACCCGCCCCATCACCGTGGGAGTGGACGGATCACCGGAGAGCGTCGCCGCGGCGGCCTGGGCGGGCCGTGAGGCGGTGCGCCGGGGTCTGCCGCTGCGGATCGTGCACGCCTGGCACTGGGAGCCGTACGAGATCGTCCCGGCCGCGGACCGGGACGCCCAGGCGCGCTGGGCCCGGGAGACCGCGGAGGCGACCCGGCGGACGCTCACCGAGCGCCACCCGGAGCTGACCGTGACCGCCGAGGCCCTGGAGGGCCCGCCCGTCGAGGTCCTGGTGGAGGAGGCCGCCGCAGCGGAGCTCGTGGTGCTCGGATCGCGGGGCCACGGCGCGGTCGTGGGCTTCCTGCTCGGCTCCGTCGGGCGGCAGGTGATCGCCGAGTCCGCCCGGCCCGTGGTGCTGGTCAGGTCCGACGACCGGGCGGCGGCCGAGGCGGCGGGCCGCGAGATCGTCGTCGGCCAGCACGGGGAGCCGGACGACGGCGCCGCCGCGCTGGAGTTCGCGTTCACCACGGCGGCGGCCCGGGGGGCGGCGGTCCGTGTCGTGCGGGCCTGGACCCTGCCGCCCGTGTTCGCCTACAGCCCCGCATCGCTGAAGCTGCTCGACGAGGCCGGCGGTCTGGAGCCGTACGAGCGCAAGGCGCTGGACGAGGCGCTGCGGCCCTGGCGGGAACGCTTTGCGGACGTGCCGGTCACCGAGCACGTGGAGATGGGCAGCGCGGGTCAGGTGCTGCTCTCCGGGGCCGCTCGTGCGCAGCTCGTGGTGGTGGGGCGGCACTCCTCCCGCGTGGTGGGCCCGCGCATCGGCTCGGTGGCGCATGCGCTGGTCCACCACGCGCCCTGCCCGGTCGCGGTCGTCCCGCCGGCCTGACCCCTCAGGACGAGGCCCTGGGGCCCGCCGGGGCGGATTCCCTGGCCGCCGTACCTCGTGGACGGGCCTGTTGGATCTGCTGCGCCGGGCGGCCGCCGGGACGGCGGGCCCGATGGCCCGCCGTCCCGGCGGTGGACCTACGATGCGCCGTCGGTGCGCCGCAGGGTGCGGTCCAGGAGCGCGAGCAGCTCGCTCCAGTGGCGGTCCGCCGCCTCGGCGTCGTAGCTCGAGGTGTCGGCCTGGGTGTAGCCGTGGTGGGCGCCGGGGTACACCTCGCTGCGGTGGCGGACGCCCGCCTCCGTGAGCGCCTTGTCCAGCCGCTCGATCTGCTCGGGCGGCATCGAGGCGTCCTGGTCGGCGTGGCCGAAGTAGACCTCGGCGGTGACGCGGTCGGCCACCAGATGAGGGCTGTCCGGGGCGTCGGTCGCCAGCTGTCCGCCGTGGAACCCGGCCACGGCGGCGACCCGGTCGGGATGCGTACCGGCGGTGCGCAGTGCCAGCCGGGAGCCCATGCAGTAACCGGTGATGCCGATCGGACCGTCGGCGGCCTGGGGACAGTCGGCGAGCCAGCGCAGATAGGCGTCCGCGTCGCGTTCGACCACCTCGGGCGTCAGGGCCCGCACGAGCGGGCTGATCTGCTGCAAGATCTCCGGGCGCTCGGCCGTGTCGATGAACTCGGGCAGTTCGACGACGGGCGCCCGGCCGTGCCGGTAGAAGACGTTGGGTACGAGGACGGTGTAGCCGTTCCCGGCGAGGCGGTCGGCCATCTGCTTCAGGTTCGGGCGCAGACCGAAGGCGTCCATGTAGAGCAGAACCGCGGGGTGGGGGCTGCCGTCGTCCGGGTAGGCCAGGTAGGCGTCGGCAGTGCCGTCCTGAGTGGGGATGTCCACGGACGTCCCACAGGTGGAGGTCATGTGCTGTTCTCCTGACTTTCGTCATCCGGCCTATGGCGATCCGGCCGGGCCTTCGGGCGCCATCATCGCAACGCCGGCCGGCGGTCCCGCGCCCGGGGATCATCGGCGCGGCGGAACGGCACGCGGAACGAATCGCGTGGGGCGTTCGGGCGGAGGACGGTCCCGTCAGGCGGAGGGAGGTGTCGGCGTGTCCTCGTCCACGGCATCGGACAGCGTCCCGCGGACCCGGGGCAGGATGTTCGCGACGTAGTCCTCGACGGCGGTGTCCAGACCGATGTCGTGCTGGGCCCGCTCGGACAAGTACCAGCGGTGTTCGAGGAGTTCGTGGTACAGCTCGGCGGGATCCATCGAGCCCCGCAGTTCCGGCGGCACGGCGCGCACCGTGGGCCGGAAGACGTCCCGCACCCAGCGGTGGGCCAGTACCTCGGGCCGGGCGGCGAGGGGATCGCCGGGCGCGTAGTCGTCCTGCGTGGCCATCCAGCTCTCGAGGTCGGTGAGCAGCCGCCGGGCCTGGTTCTCCTCGGTGTCGAGTCCGGTCAGCCTGAGCAGCTGCCGCTGGTGGTGCCCCGCGTCGACGACCTTCGGGACGAACGTGACCGTGTCGCCGTTGCTGGAGTGCCCGATCTGCATCTCCGCGACGTCGAACCCGAGGTCGTTCAGCCGTCGGACCCGGCGGTCGATGTAGTGGTACTTGCCGGCCGGATACACCGATGTGCGGGTCAGCTCCTCCCACAGCCGGGTGTACCGCTCGCAGATCTCCGCGCCGAACTCGATGGCGTCCACGGACGGATGCAGCGCCCCGGACGCCTCCAGGTCCAGCAGCTCGCCGCTGATGTTGACGCGTGCGAGATCGAGGTCGTATTCGCGCTGTCCGGAGCTCAGCCTCGGATGCAGCTCCCCGGTCTCGGCATCCACCAGATACGCGGCGTACGCGCCCGCGTCCCGCCGGAACAGGGTGTTGGAGAGCGAGCAGTCGCCCCAGGCGAATCCGGCGAGATGCAGTCGCACAAGAAGCACGGCGAGCGCGTCCATCAGCCGGTGCATGGTGGCGGGCCGCAGCGTCGTCTCGAACATCGACCGGTAGGGCATCGAACCGCCCAGATGCCGGGTGATCAGCACCGGTTCGAGGGGTTCACCGTCCCCGTCGGCGCGGCCGGTGACCACGGCGAGCGGGTCCACCGCCGGGATGCCGAGCCGGTCCAGGTCCCGCAGCAGCTCGAACTCCCGCACCGCGGGCCGCTCGGCCAGTTCCTTGACCGCCACGACCTCCGAGCCGGCCCGCGCGTAGCGCACCACGTGCCGGGAGATGCCGCGCGGCAGCGGTACGAGAACCTGCTCGGGCCACTGCTCCAGAGGCAGTTGCCAGGGCAGGTCGAGCAGGAGCGCGGGGTGCTCCGGATTGGTCGCGCTGATCTGCAGAGCCATCGAAGGACTGTCCTCGCCTCATGGTCGGTCGTCGTGCCGAGGAGCATCACCGCACCCGTACGGCGCCCGCGTCAACATGCGGCCGGATCATGGACGGGAACGCCGGTGGCGCATGACGGAGGCCGGGACGGCGGGGCTGGACGAGAGGACGCCCGGCGCTACGCGTGGGCGGTGCCGGGAGGCTCGTGGCGACGTGTGGCGAGCAGGAGCGCGATGTCGTCCGGGCGGTCGGTGGCCCGCCGGGCACGTTCCATGAGCCGGTCCCCGATGTCCGACAGGGAGGGGCCGGGCCCGTGGGCCGAACTGTCGCCCGCGAGAGCCCTGCGCAGGGCCTCGACCCCTTCGTCGATGTCGTGTCCCGGTTGCTCGACGAGCCCGTCGGTGTAGAGCGCCAGGACGGCCCCGGGTTCCAGTCGCAGATGTGTCACCGGATAGCGGGCCTGCGGATCCACCCCGAGCACCAGCCCGCCGGGCAGATCGAGGACCTCCGCCCGGCCGTCCGGATGGCGCAGCAGCGGCTGCGTGTGCCCGGCCCGTACGGCGCGTGCGTACCCGGTGTCCGGGTCCAGCCGGATGTAGCAGCAGCTCGCGAACTGGCCGGGATCGAGGTCGATGAGCAGCCGGTTGGTGCCGCCCATCACCTGGTGCGGGGCGTTGTCGCGGAGCGCGAACGCCCGTACCGCGCTGCGCAGTTGGCCCATCGTGGCGGCCGCCTGAACTCCGTGGCCCTGTACGTCTCCGATGACCAGGGCCAGGCCGTCGCCGGCCTCGACGACGTCGTACCAGTCGCCGCCGACATCCATGCCCTGGGTGCCGGGAAGATAGCAACCCTCCGTCTCCACCTGCGGATGCTCCGAAAGCCGGTGCGGGAGCAGTGCCTCCTGCAGACCGCGCGCCAGTGCGGCTTCGGAGTCGTAGAGCCGGGCCCGCTCCAGGGCCTGGGCGATCAGACCGGCGAGCGCGGTGAGCACCGTGCGCACCTCGGCGCTGTAGGTGCGCGGCCGTTCGAAGCCGAGCACACATGCACCGACCGGCCGCCCGGAGGCGATCAGCGGCAGGAACGCCCGCGAGCCCACCGGCGTGTCGAGCGGCATGTCCGGATAGGCGGCCTCCAGTTGCTGCATCGATTCGAAGAACAGCGGTCGGCCGGAATTGAGCGTCTCCACGCCCGGCAGTTTGGCGTCGAGACCCACGCCGTCGAACTGCGAGAGGAACCGCGGCGGGAAACCGGTCTCCCAGGCCAGGTGCAGATGCCGCTCCTGCATCAGGTAGATGGCCAGCCGGGTCCCGCCGAAGGCGGGCAGCAACTCCCGCATCACCACCTCGGACACCTGGCGCGCGGTGACGGCCTCGGACAGGGCCATCGCCAGCACGATGGGCCGGTACACGGGGGTGGGGGTCTCCCCGACCGACAGCGGTCCCTCCGGCGCCGCGGGCTCACCCATGGAGGGCGGCTCCGCGGTGTGTCCGAGCGGCACCATCCGGCAGGTCAGGACGTCCGCGCCGGGATAGACCGAGAGGGTGAGCCAGTCCCCGTCCCCGCCCCGTACGGTGCCCGAGCCGGGGCGCTGCACATGGAAGTGCACCGGCTCCGGCGTGATCAGGGCCGCTCTCAGCCGTTCCTCGTAGGCGGGGCGCTCCAGCCAGGGGACGGCGTCCCACAGGGTCCGGCCGACGAGCTCGGCCTGCGGCCGGCCCAGCAGGTCGGCGGCGCTCGGGTTGGCGTAGGTGATCAGGCCGAGGCGGTCGAAGGCGAAGAGACCGTCGGGCAGCAGATCGGTGGCCTCCCGGGCCGCCTGCCCCGCCCCCCGGTCGATCACCAGTCCGCCGACGCGGTACCCACGCCGGGTCGATCCCTCGGTCCAGAACTCCAGCATCAGATGACCGCCGTTCTCGGTGCGCACACCGAGCGGACGCGACGGCGGTGAGCCGGCGGCGGTCTCCCGCAGCGCGCCGAGCACCAGATGCGCGTCGTCGGGGGAGATGGCCGAGGCGAGGGCCTCGGGTGAGCGGGCCGCGTCGTCCTTGGCGCCGCCGGTCATGTCCCAGAACGTGGCGTCGGCGGTGACCGAGGAGTCGCTGGGGTCCCAGACGAAGTGCCCGATGAAGCCCTCGGGCAGACCGCGGGAGGGCAGCCGTACGCCCATCGGGTCCCCGTCCCAGTGCAACGGGACCCCGTCCTGTTCCAGGGCGCGCAGGGCGCCCCCCAGGCGCTCCGCGACCGCCGTGACCCTGGCCCGGTGGGGCAGCGCCTCGGGGGCCTCGGGGAGCGGGGGTCTCAGCACAGCCAGGACGCCGTACGCCGTTGTACCGCTCATGACGGGCACGTACATCGAACCGAAGCGGAACGGCAGCCCGGCCGCCATCTGCGGGTAGCGCCGCATCGTGTCCTCGGCATCGGTGAGCACGACGGGTGTGCGGAGCCGGTAGGCGTCCGCGACGGGAAGCTGCCGGTCCATGTGCACTCGCGACCACGGCCGGAACAGCGGTCCCGGCAGCCCGGCGAGCACCGCGAGGCGCAGTACCGCGGGCGTGCCGGCGCGCAGGTAGACCCCGCCCGCGAAGCCGGCCACGGCCTGGATCGCGTCCGTCACGGCGCCGGTCAGCACAGCGGTCGGTGTCCCGGGTGCGCTGTCCACGCGCTCGGCGCTCCCTTGCATCGGTCTGCCTTCGTCCCGAGCCGTCGGGTGAGGTATCACAGCAAGAATGCGCCGTACTGCCCCCGACGCGCATCCGGACGGCTCGGTAAGGGGGCCGCGGCCGTCGCACCCGACACCTGCGGCGCGGCGAAGCCGGTCGCGGGGCAGCGCGGTCCGTAGTCCGCGGCGGGCGGTCCGGGAGTATGCGCCGGGGCGAGGGCCCGGGCCTGGCCGTGCCGGGCCCGGCAGCGTGTCGTGCGGGCCTGCCGATTCCGTTTGCGACGCGTGGGGCCGCGGAGGCGGGACCGCCGTGTGCGGAGGGTGACCACGGTCGGCCGGTGGGCGCGCCGGTGGTGAGCGTCGGCCGCATGACCTGCCGGGACCGGCAGGTGTCGGGCGGGCGCTGCCGGGGTCGCCGTCCGCGGGGGCACCGCCGACCGGTCGGCGCGGTGGCGGTGGCCACCCGCCATACCGGCCCCCGGGCGTGACCGGCAGCGCGCCGGGCGGCGTCGCCGCTGCCGGCTCACGACGTAGGGGGCCGCCGAAGCCGGATTCGCCGTCCGAGGGGGCGCCTACGGTCGGCCGGTCGGCGCGGCGGCGGTGCGTGCCCGCCCCACGACCCGCCGCGCAGCGGCTGACACCCGCTCACCTCGTGCGTCGGAACACGTCGTCGGAGTCGTCCCACAGGGGAAGTTCCTCGGACCTCCGCTCCCGTGGAACCCGCGACGCGGAGTGGTACATCCCGTCGATCTCGACCGCGTACCGGTGCGCGATGGCGTCCCTGCGCAGCTTCATCGACGGGGTCAGGAGTCCGTTGGACACATCGAAGGGCTCCGGAAGGACGCGGAAGACCCGGATGGACTCGGACCGCGACACCGTGGTGTTCGCGGCGGCCACGGCACGGGCGACCTCCTGGCGCAGCGCGTTCGCCTCCCGCGCCTCGCCCGCCGGGGCTTCCCCCGGCATGAACAGCGAGCCGCGCCAGTGCGCCACGAACTCCGGGTCCAAGGTGATCAGGGCACCCACGCAGGGCCGGTTGTCGCCGACGACCACCGCCTGGTGGATGAGCGGGTGCATGCGCAGCCGCTCCTCGAGGGCCGCCGGGGCGACGCTCTTCCCGCCGCTCGTGACGATGATGTCCTTCTTGCGGCCCGTGATGGACAGGTATCCCTCCGGATCGATGTGCCCGAGGTCGCCCGTCGCCAGCCAGCCCTCGCGCAGCGCCGCGTGTGTGCCCAGATCGTCGTTCACGTACCCCTGGAAGACCGAGGGGCCGCGTACGAGGATCTCCCCGTCCGGTGCCACCTGCACGTCGATGCCCGGCAGCGGGAGCCCGACGGTGCCGGACTTCTCCCGCCCGAGCGGCTGGGCAGTGATCCCTCCGCCCGTCTCGGTCAGTCCGTACCCGTCGTGCACGTGGATGCCGATCCCCTCGTAGAACAGGGCGAGTTCACGGCTGAGCGGCGATCCGCCGGACACGGCGCCGCACACCCGCCCGCCGAGGGCGGCGCGCACCTTCCGGTAGACCGCCTTCTCGTAGAGGCTGTGCTGGAGCTTCAGGTCGAGACCGGGTCCGGGCCCCGTGCCCAGCCGCTGCCGCTCCGTCGCCAGGGCGTAGTCCTGCGCCGTGCGCACGGCCCGCTCGAACAGGGCTCCCCGGCCCGCCTGCTGGGCGGCGCGGAGGGCGTTCTTGTAGAGCTTCTCGAAGACGAACGGGACCGCGCACAAGTAGGTGGGACGGAAGGTCAGCAGGGACTCGGCGAGGACGTCCGCGCGGAGTTCGGGTTCGTGGCCCATGAGCAGACCGCCCCGCAGGCAGAGCACCTGGACCATCAGCCCGTACACATGGGAGAAGGGCAGGAACACGACGGTGGACGGCTGCTCGCCGGGCGGAGCCCAGGTGTGACCCCAGCCGGCCAACCTCGTGTCGCCGGCGCCGGCCAGATTACGATGGCTGAGCGCGCATCCGCGGGGGTGTCCGGACGTGCCCGAGGTGTAGGCGATGACCGCCGTCGAGTCGGGCAGCACGATCCGGCGCAACGAGTCCACGGTCGTGGCCGGTACCGGACGGCCGCGCTCCACGAGTGCCTTGAGCGCGCCGGTGTCCAACTGCCAGACGTGGCGCAGCCGGGGCAGCGAGGCGCACACGGACCCCACGGTCATCACTCCGTGCTCGTCCTCGACCAGCACGGCGACCGAGTCCGAGTCCCTGAGGATCCACTCGACCTGTTCGTGCGAGGACGTCGGGTAGATCGGCACGACCTCGGCCCCGACCGCCCACAGGGCGCAGCTGAGCACGGTCCACTCGTAACGGGTGCGCGCCATGATGGCCACCCGGTCGCCGGGACGGATGCCCGAGGCGACGAGTCCCTTGGCCAGATCGACCACTTCGTCCCGCAGCTCGATCGCGGTCACCGTCGTCCAGGTGCCGTCGGCGCCACGACGGGCGATCTGTGGCAGAAGCGGGTCCCGGGCCGCCCGGTCGAAGACGCTGTCGGCGAGCCCTCCGGTCATGACGGGCCATCCGGTGGTGTCCTGGGCGGCCGCCCGGACGTTCCCCAAGTCGCGCATGCGCCGCCCCCGAGTCTCTCTGCGACGTCGCCGATGGATGCGGGATCGGCGGTGCTCGAATCTAGCCCAGGTTGCCGCCGGGTGCGGCGGAATACGACAAGGAACTCACGGGAAGTGGCAGCAGGAGGTTCCGGTCGCGGACGGAGGATTCGCCGCAGCGAACACCCCCCGGTCCACCGCTCCGTCCGTGCGCGGGGCGTCTGCGCGGCGACGACGCCTTGAACGGCCGGCTCGGAGCGCCGGCGGCCTCCCGCGCCGCGTCACCAACGGCCGGGCTCCGTACCGGTGATGGGCGCCGAGGGCTTGCCGTCGGGCCCCACCGGTACGTCTCCGGCGAGCATCACGCGGTGCATGATCCGGGGATGCCCGGGGGTGACCAGATCCCCGGGGGCGAGGTGGATGGTGGCCCGGTTGTCCCAGAAGGCGACGCTGCCCGGTTCCCAGCGGAAGCGGACCGTGTACTCGGGACGCGTGGCCTGCTCCAGGAGCAGTTGCAGGACGTGTGCGCTCTCGGCGCGCGAGAGGCCCGTGATCTGCTCGAGGTAGTAGCCGTTCACGAACAGCACCCGTTCGCCCGTCTCGGGATGCACTCGTACGAGCGGGTGCTCCGTCGCCACCTGATGGTCGAGGAGATGCCGCAGATAGGCGTCGTCGCCGGGCCGCGCCTGGTAGCCGACGCCCAGCCGGTGCTCGGCGCGCAGCCCGTCGGCGAAGGCCCGTAGCGGCTCCGAGAGCCCGGCGTAGGCGGCCGCCAGGTTGGACCACTGGGTGTCCCCGCCGTAGGGCGGCACCGTCTCGGCGCGCAGGATGGTAGCGGCGGGCGGATCGACACGGGCACCGTGGTCGCAGTGCCAGCCCCTCAGCAGCGAGTGCCGCCTGCGGCGCAGCCATTCGTCGTGATCCATGCCGTAGCGCCCGCCGAGCTCCAGCCGGTCGGCCGTGGTCTCCACCTCGGGGTGGTCCTGCGGTGAGGCGCTCCCGCGCTTGCCCAGGATCACCGGTTCGCCGAACCGACGGGCGAGCGCGATGTGTGCGGCGTGGTCGAGCTCCTGGTCCCGGAAGAACACGACCTTCCAGCGCAGCACGGCGGACCGGATGGCGGCGACCGCCGCGTCGTCCAGGTCGCCGGCCAGATCGACCCCCGTGATCTCGGCGCCGATATGGCCCGCGACGGGCCTCGGCTCGATCTCCGTACCGCTGTCCCCGGTCATGCCGGCTCCGTCCGTCGTTCGTGCGGACCTCTCGGGGCAAGCATCGCCTGTCGGCCGCCCGTGCGAAAGATCGCACGGGCGGTCCGGCGGGACGTGACCGGGGCCGCGCCGCCGCCCGGGGCTCAGAGGGCCGGCCGCCAGCCGAGCGCCGGTCCCAGCCGGGTGGCGATGTCCGTGAGGATCTGTACGTAGTCCTCGTGCTCGAACGTGAACGGCAGGGCGAACGCCACCTCGTGGACCTCCCGGAACGCGGTGTGCGCATACAGCTGTTCGGCGATCTGCCCGGACGGGCCGACGAGGTCGGGCGCGAACATCAGCCGGCCGGGGCCCTGCGGCGTTGCCGTGCGCGCCATCCGCTTCGCCGCGAACTCCTCGTACCTGGCGCGCTGTTCGGACGTCGCACTGTCGGTGGGGATCACGACGAGCCCCTGCGAGACCCGGGCGCGCTCGCCCTCGGGGTGATGGGCGCGGAACGCGCGGATGTGCGAGAGCTGCACCTCGGCGAAGTCCTCCGACTCCTCCGCCTTCACGACACTGCTGGTCAGCAGGTTCATCCCGTGTTCGCCCGCCCACCGTGCCGAGCGGAGGCTCCCGCCGCCGTACCACATGCGCCTGCCCAGGCCGGGGGAGTGCGGCTGGACCCGCTCGGAGAACACCTCGAAGCCCTCGACACCGCTGAAGTCGGTGGCCGGCTTCCCGCGCACGAAGTCCAGCAACCGCTGCACGCGTTCGTAGCCGAAGTCCTCCATGCCGGCGGTGTCCGGGTGGAGCGCCTGCTTGACCTGGTCATAGTGCATCGGGGGGCCGACGCTGATGCCGGGGTTGAGCCGGCCGCCGGACAGGATGTCGACGGTGGCCAGGTCCTCGGCGAGGCGCAGCGGGTTCTCCCAGCCCAGTGGTATGACCGCGGTCCCGAGCTCGATCCGCTGCGTACGCTGGGTGGCGGCCGCGAGCACGGCGACCGGCGAGGAGATCCCGAACTGCAGATGGCGGTGGCGCACCCAGGCGCTGTCGAAGCCGAGCCGCTCGCCCAGTTCGATGATCTCCAGCGTCGACTCGTGCCCGCGACGGGGATCGGCCTCGTCGAACAGGCCGATGGTGAGGAATCCCAGCTTCTGCAGCGGTTGCGAGGTCGGCGGCACAGGGCTCCTCCAGGATCCGTGGCATGTCTGCCGTACGGCGGTGCTGTGTTCGATTCTCGCAGGTGATCGTTGCGGGGGTGTGACAGGGCCGTGGTGCCGTAGGGGCCACAGTGACGGACGTGAAGCGTGGCGGCCCGGGGAAGGCTCCGCGGGGGCGGACACCGCTTGCGCCGGGCGGGTGGTCCCGTCGCCGGCCGGGCGGAAGATGCCGAAGACAAGGGCACGGCACGCGACGGCCCGGGCAGGCAGGACACAGGGGGGATCGTGGCGGACGTACGGACCATCGACGGCACGCACGGCGACGGGTACGAGGAGGCGCGGGACTTCGCACGCTTACGTGCCCGCGAGTTCGGCTACCTCGACGCCGGGGGGCACACCTATCTGGACCACACGGGGGCCGGCCTGCCCCCGCGCTCCCTCGTCAGCGGGAGCGCGGCGCGGATCACCGGTGCCCTCTTCGGCAACCCGCACTCGGAGAGCCCCGCCTCACGCGCCTCGGGCCTGCTGCTCTCGGAGGCCCGGCAGGCGGTGCTGCGCCACTTCCGCGCGGACCCCGGCGAGTACGCGGTGATCTTCACACCGAACGCGACGGGCGCGCTGCGCCTGGTGGGCGAGGCCTATCCGTTCGATCGGCGCAGCAGGCTGGTGATGGCGCTGGACAACCACAACTCCGTGAACGGCCTGCGCGAGTACGCCCGTGCGAGGGGAGCGGCCACCGCGTACGTTCCCGTGGCAGGACCCGCCCTGAGGCTCGACGAGCAGCGGCTCGAGGCCGCGTTGACCACCGCCGGGCGCGGGCTGCTGCCCGGACGCGCTCGCCGGCGCGGGCTGCTGGCCTATCCTGCGCAGAGCAACTTCACCGGAGTGCAGCACTCGTTGGAGTGGATCGCCCGCGCCCGGGAGCGTGGCTACGACGTGCTGCTGGACGCCGCCGCCTTCGTCCCCACGAACACGCTGGACCTGAGCCGGTTCCATCCGGACTTCACCGTGGTCAGTTGGTACAAGGTCTTCGGTCACCCCACCGGCGTGGGCAGCCTGATCGCACGCAAGGAGGCGCTCGCCCGGCTGCGCCGCCCCTGGTTCTCGGGCGGCACGATATACGCGGTCAGCGCACAGGCGCAGTGGCACGTCCTGGCCTCCGACGAGGCGGCGTTCGAGGACGGCACCGTCAACTTCCTCTCCATACCGGATGTCACCGCCGGACTCGACTGGATCGACCGGATCGGAGTGCACCGGGTGCACACGCATGTGGCCGCGCTCACGGACCGGTTGCTCGCCGGCCTCGGCGGATTGCGCCACAGCGACCGTTCGCCCCTGGTCAGGGTGTACGGCCCCGGGGCCGGAGAGCCGGACCGCGGCGGTACCGTCGCGCTGAACGTGCTCGGGGCGGACGGCCGTGTCGTGGACGAGCGGATCGTCACACGGGACAGCGCGGCCCGCGGGATCTCCCTGCGTACCGGTTGCTTCTGCAACCCCGGAGCCGGTGAGGCGGCCTTCGCGCTGCCGCTGCCCCGTCTGCGGGCGGCGGCCCGCACCCGTCCGCGGTCCCTCGAGGACTATCTGGAGCTGCTGCACCTGCCCTCGGCGGGCGCCGTCCGGGTCTCCCTCGGCCTGTCGTCGCGGCCGGAGGACGTGGACACGTTCCTGCGGTTCGTCGAGGAGACCTACCGGGACAGGACACCGGGCACGACCGGGCTGACCGCCCGCGTGGGCTGCTGAGAGGTCCGTCGGCCGGGGCCGGGCCGGCCGTGAGGCTGCGCAGGCCGGCACCGCGCCGGGTCAGGCGTCCCTTCGTCCGAGGGCCAGCCCGGACCCGGCCAGTGCCACCAGTGCGTACAGGCAGAACACCGCGAAGCCGGTCCAGGGCGCCAGGGTGTGGGGCATCTGCTGGACGTGGATCAGGCCCTGCCCTGCGGTGTTGGGCAGATACGGGTTGACCTCGTCGAGCCACGACGACGGGAGCGCCTGGGCGAGCACGGGAAGCACCATCAGGAGGCCGAAGAGGGTGGCGATCCCACCCGCCGTGTTGCGGAACAGCGCGCCGAACGCCACTCCGATCACCCCCACGACAGTCAGATACAGACCGGCTCCGAGGACCGCGCGCAGCACCCCGGGTTCGCCCAGCGACGTGTTCAGATGCCGGCCGGAGAGCGCCGCCTGCCCCGCCAGGAACGCCGCGAGCGAGGCGATCGTCATCAGACCCCAGGCCACGGACGCGTACACCAGGGCCTTGGCCCACAGCACCGGCAGGCGACGCGGCACCGCGGAGAGCGAGGACCGGATCATTCCCGTCGTGTACTCGCCGCTGATCACGAGGACGCCCAGCACCCCGACCGCCAGCTGGGCCAGGTAGATGCCGCGCAGACTGACCAGCGTCGGATCGAAGGCGAGCCGCTCCTGCGGTGGCAGACGGTCCCAGCGTGCCGAGGTGAAGTAGCTGAACAGACAGCCGAGTCCCACCATGGCGAGGACCGCGGCCAGCAGTGTGAAGAGGGTGGAGCGCAGCGACCGCAGTTTGATCCACTCGGAACGGATCACCTTCAGCTGGGTGACCCTGCCCCGCTCGGCGGCGGGGATCGCCGATGCCGTGGTCATGCCGCCAGTCCTTTCCCGCCCGTGCCGATGAGCCGGGCATCGGGTGCCTGGTACTCCACGGCGTCCCGGGTCAGTTCCATGAACGCCTCCTCGAGCGAGGCCTGCTGCGGAGTCAGTTCCGCCAGCGCGACACCGTGCTCCGCCGCGAGGCGTCCGATCCGGTCACTGCTCAGCCCGGTCACCTGGAGCACGCCCGCCTCCTGCGCGGCGACCGTCACGTCCGGTCCGGCCAGCAGCGCGCGCAGCCTGTCCGACTCGTCGGTGCGCACGCGCACCACGTCTCCGGCGGCCCGGGCGACGAACTGAGCCACCGAGGTGTCCGCGATCAGTCGTCCCCGCCCGATCACGATCAGGTGTTCGGCCGTCAGCGCCATCTCCGACATCAGGTGTGACGAGACCAGGACCGTGCGCCCCTCGCCGGCAAGCCCTTTGAGCAGATTGCGGATCCACAGGATCCCCTCCGGGTCCAGGCCGTTGACGGGCTCGTCGAGGATCACCGTCGCCGGGTCGCCCAGCAGCGCGCCGGCGATACCGAGCCGCTGGCCCATGCCCAGGGAGAAGCCGCCGACCCGTTTCCCCGCGACCGCGCTCAGTCCGACCAGGTCGATCACCTCGTTCACCCGGCGCCTGGAGATCCCGGTCGTAGCGGCGAGTGCCAGCAGATGGTGGTAGGCGCTGCGCCCGGTGTGGACGGCGCGCGCTTCGAGCATCGCGCCCACCTCGTGCAGCGGTGCCCGGTGCTCGGCGTACTTCCTGCCGTTGACCGCGGCCCGGCCCGAGGTGGGGGCGTCCAGGCCGAGGAGCATCCGCATCGTGGTGGACTTCCCCGCTCCGTTCGGCCCGAGGAATCCCGTGACCACGCCGGGTCGTACGGTGAAGCTCAAATCGTCGACGGCGGTGTGCTCGCCGTAGCGCTTGGTGAGGGAATGGGCCTCGATCATGCACTCCACCCTCGTACGCGCCCGTGCGCCTGTCGCGCGGGACTGCTCCGGCCGGAGGGTCCGTGAGTCCCGCGCTCAGCCTCCGGCCCGGCTCCGTACGGCTCCCTCCCGGCACTTGCGGGCGAGGACGGCCCAGGTGACGCCGAGGAGGAGCAGCGCGAACCCGGCGAGGACCAGCCAGCCGCGGGCCGCCGGATGCGCGAAGGTGTCGCCGTACGAGCGCAGCAGCGGCGGCCCCAGCGGTGAGGCTCCCCGGCGCCACAGCGGCTCCAGACCGACCCCGCTGCCGAGCGCCTCGAAGGCCCAGCGGTTGGTCATGGCCCAGCTGATGACCTCGCCGGGCAGCGGCATTCGCGGCACCGGCACGAACGCGCCCGAGAACAGCACCTGCGGAAAGCACAGCAGGGGCAGCATCAGCGTCGCCTGTCCGGGTTCGCCGACCGCGGCAGAGGCGAGCAGTCCGAGCGCGAGGGCGGCAGCCGAGGCCAGGACCGCTGAGGTGAACAGCGATCCGTACACCTCCCATCCGGCCGCGGGCAGCCGGTCCAGGGCGCGCAGCACGGCCAGCAGGGTTGCGTCCGCGACCGCGAGCAGCGGCAGCACGGTGGCGACCTTGGAGGCCAGATAGGGGCCGATCCGCACTCCTGCGATCCACTCCCGGCGTACCACGGGGAGTTCCGTGCAGATCTGGAGCAACCCGTACGTCAGCCCGAAGAAGAACGCGCTGAACGCGATCCAGAACATGATCATCGCGGTGGTGCCCGGATCGGGTGAGGAGGCGTCGAAGGCGCCCGGCCGGAACAGGACCACGAACATCGCCACGATCATCACGGGTGATCCGGCCAGCACGGCCGCGGTCAGCCGGTTCCGCCACATCAGGGCGCCGGCCCGCCGGGTCAGCAGCAGCCACTGACGCACGGCACCGGAGCGCGGCCGGGTGGGGGCCGCCGCGGAGCCGGGCGCGGAGTCGGAGACGTCCATGGCCCCCGCCTCCGACGTCATGGAGTCCTGCGCCCGGGAGCCGCCGGCCACGGCCTCGTAGACCTCCTCCACCGTGCCGACGCCGAACGCCGCGCACAGATCGGCGGGTTCGCCCGTGTAGGCGAGCCGGCCCGTGGGGGAGAGGAAGACGACCCGGTCGCAGCGCGGCAGGTCGGCGAGGACGTGTGTGGTGAGCACGACGGTCGTGCCGTCCTCGGCGAGTGAGCGCAGTGTGCGCAGCAGCCCCGCGGCCGTCACCGGGTCCAGACCGGAGGTCGGCTCGTCGAGGAAGAGCACGCGCGGCCGGGTGAGCAACTCGGCGGCGATACTGGCCCGTTTGCGTTCGCCTCCGCTGAGCGCGCCGACGGGTGTGTCCGCCCGGTCGGTGAGTGAGAGGACGTCCAGCACACGGTCCACGCGTTCGTCGATGTCCCCGGGAGCCGTGCCCGGTGGCAGGCGCAGCCCCGCCGCGTACACCAGCGTCCGCCGCAGGGGGAGCTCGCGGTGGATGACGTCGTCCTGCGGCACGAACCCGAACCGGGGCCCCGGCCGTCCGGGCGGTGCGCCGTCGTGCAGCACCCGCCCACCCGTCGGCGCGCGCAGGCCCGCGAGCGTCTGCAGCAGCACGCTCTTGCCCGCCCCGCTGCTGCCGACGATCACCGTGATGCGCCCCGGGTCGGCGTCGAAGGACACCTCCCGCAGGACGCGCCCGGCGCCCCGAACGTCCTGGTCCACCCGGTGCGCCCGGATCCGCAGTCCGTCGATGCGTTCGGACGATGCGGTGGCCGTGGGGGCGGAGCGCGGGCGCATGGGGGTCGGCATGCGGGCAGCATGCCAGGGCACAGGCCGTTCGTCTCCAATTCGACCTGAACGCCTACTCGTTGAGCGCCCATCACGCGGCGGGGCGCCGTTGTTCACCTGATGCACGGTGTGTCACGAGATTGTTCCGGGCATGCCAACGGTGCTCCGCGTACCCCCCACCACCGTGCTCAGGAGGACGCAGTGAAAATGCAGAAGCGCTCGAGATTCCGCAGAACGTCGGCCGTCGTCGCGGCCGCCGCCGCGCTCGTGGTCGCCTTCCCGGGCGTCGCGCTGGCCGCCCCGCCGAAGGGTCTGCCCGCCAACGCGGACGCACTGGAGCAGACGTTCCAGCCGGCCTACGACTACGACACGGACGGCTGCTACCCGACACCCGCCATCGGCCCCGACGGAACGCTCAACGGCGGTCTCAACCCGACCGGTGCGCTCAACGGGAACTGCCGCGACGCCTCGGATCTCGACAACACCAACGGGTACTCCCGTTACAAGTGCAACAACGGCTGGTGCGCCATCATCTACGGGCTGTACTTCGAGAAGGACCAGGCGCTCCCCGGCACGAGCCTCGGCGGTCACCGTCACGACTGGGAGCACGTGGTCGTCTGGGTGCAGAACAACCAGGCGCAGTACGTCTCCACCTCGGCTCACGGGGACTTCGACATCTACGGCCGCGACCAGATCCGCTGGGACGGCACCCACCCGAAGGTCGTGTATCACAAGGACGGCATCGGCACCCATTGCTTCCGTCCCGCAAACAGCAACGACGAGCCGCCGGAGAACCACTACCACGCCTGGCAGTTCCCCGCCCTGGTCGGATGGAACGGCTACCCCGCGGGAGTCCGCGAGAAGTTGAGCCAGGCCGATTTCGGCAGTGCCCACTTCGGCCTGAGGGACGACAACTTCGCTTCCCACCTGGCCAAGGCCAAGCCGTCCGGGATCACGTTCGACCCCAACGCCTGACCGCGTGCGCGTCGGCGCCCGTGACTCACGGGCGCCGACCGTCCGGGTACGGGACGTCCGCATCGATCAGCGTCCGGCGAACCCCTGAACTACTGGTCTGTACCAAAGCCTTGACAGTCCCTTACTTCACTTCTTAAATCGCGGTCTGAAGTAACAGCTCCCCCACCCCCCACGCAGAGAAAGGGAGTGTCATGGGCTCCCAGACCGCCGCTCGCGCCGCCTTGGCCGTGTCCCTGCTGGCTCTGTCCGCAACCGCGCTGTCCGCGTCCCCCGCCGCCGCAGCGACCGGAACCATCACCGGACTCGCGGGCAAGTGCCTCGACGTCGCCGGCGCCAACTCCGCCAACGGCACCCCGGTGCAGATCTACGACTGCAACGGCACCACGGCCCAGCAGTGGACCGTGGGCGCCGACGGCACCATTCGCGCCCTGGGCAAGTGTCTCGACGTGACGGGCAATTCGACCGCCGACGGCGCCCGCGTCCAGCTGTGGTCGTGCACCGGCGGCGCGAACCAGAAGTGGACCGTCAGCGCCGCGCACGACATCGTCAACTCCCAGGCCGACAAGTGCCTCGACGTCACGGACAACAACTCGGCCAACGGCACCCCGACACAGATCTGGACCTGCTCGGGCGGAGCCAACCAGAAGTGGACGGCGCCCTCGTCAGGCGGCACCGCCCCCGCCGCGCCGATGGCCGTGGCCCCGTACCTCTACAACGGCTGGGGCGACCCGCCGAGCCCCACCACCGTCACCAACGCGACGGGCGTGAAGTGGTTCACGCTGGCCTTCGTGCTCAGCAACGGCTACTGCAACCCCCAGTGGGACGGCGGCCGTGCGCTCACCGGAGGGGTCGACCAGCAGACGATCAACACGGTCCGGGCGAACGGCGGCGACGTGATCCCGTCGTTCGGCGGTTACAGCGGCAACAAGCTGGAGAGCTCCTGCTCCAGCGCCGGCGAGCTCGCGGCGGCATACCAGAAGGTCATCAACGCCTACGGTCTCAAGGCGATCGACATCGACATCGAGGCCGACGCCTACAGCAACCCGACCGTCCAGCAGCGCACGGTCGACGCCCTGAAGACGGTGAAGGCCAACAACCCTGGTCTGAAGGTGTACGTCACCATCGGAACCGGGCAGAGCGGCCCGGACACCAGTCTGATCAACCGGGCCGCGGGATCGGGCCTCACGGTCGACAGCTGGACCATCATGCCGTTCGACTTCGGCGGAGCGGGACAGAACATGGGCACGCTCACCCTGCGGGCCGCGGAAGGACTGAAGACGGCGCTGAAGAACGCGTACGGCTACAGCGACGACCAGGCCTACCGCGACATGGGCATCTCGTCGATGAACGGCATCACCGACCAGAACGAGACGGTCACCGTCGCCGACTTCCGCACCATCCTCGGCTACGCCCAGCAGCACCATCTCGCGCGACTCACCTTCTGGTCCGTCAACCGTGACCGCCCCTGCACCGGCGGCCCGGCCGACAGCTGCTCCGGAGTGAGCCAGCAGGCCTGGGACTACACGCGCGTCTTCGCCTCCTACACCGGCTGAACGAGCCGTCCCCCACCCCCACAACGGCCGGCGAGCAGTCGGCCGAGGAGGAACCGTGTTCCCATCCCTGTTCCGCCACGGAGCGGGCCGCCTCCGGCGTGTCCGCCCCGGAACGGCAGCCGCACTGGCGCTGGTCACCGCCGCGTCGGCGCTGACGGTCGTCTCCGCGGGAGCCGCCCCGCGCGCCTCCGCCGCCGCGGCGGCGCTGCCCACGAGCTGGGCGACGGTCGTCAACAGCGGCAGCGGCAAATGCCTGGACGCCCGGGCCGCGGGCACCGCCAACGGCACCGCCGTGCAGCAGTACTCCTGCAACAACTCCACGGCCCAGCAGTGGAGTTTCACCTCCACCAGCGACGGCTACCTCCGCATCAACAATCGCAACGACCCGGCACAGGTCGTGGACGTGACCGATGTGTCCACCGCCGACGGGGCCCCGCTCCAGCTGTGGGCGTACGGCGGTGGCGACAACCAGCAGTGGCAGCCGGTCGACGAGGGCGGTGGCGCCTACCACTTCGTGAACCGGCACAGCGGCAAGTGCCTCGACGTCCCCGGCGCCTCGACCGCGGACAGCGTGCAGCTGACGCAGTACACCTGCAACGGCACCGCCGCCCAGCGCTTCCAGGTGTCAGCCGTGTCCAGTTCTCCCGGTGACGTGGACCTCGGCCCGAACGTGGTCGTCTTCGACCCGTCCATGCCGTCGTCGACGATCCAGAGCAGGCTCAACTCCATCTTCCAGCAGCAGGAGACGAACCAGTTCGGCTCCCAGCGCTACGCCGTGATGTTCAAGCCCGGCACCTACAGCAACGACGTGAACGTGGGCTTCTACACCCAGGTCCTGGGACTCGGCCTGTCACCCGACGCGGTGACGATCAACGGCGCCGTGCACGCCGAGGCGGACTGGTTCCAGGGCAACGCGACGCAGAACTTCTGGCGCGGCGCCGAGAATCTCTCGGTCAACCCGACGGGCGGCACGGACCGCTGGGCGGTGTCGCAGGCCGCGCCGTACCGGCGCATCCATCTGCGCGGCAACCTCGCGCTGGACGACGGCGGCTGGTCGAGCGGCGGCTATCTCGCGGACAGCAAGATCGACGGGCAGGTGCGCTCCGGCAGCCAGCAGCAGTGGCTGACCCGCAACTCCCAGCTCGGCAGCTGGACGGGCTCCAACTGGAACATGGTCTTTGTCGGCAGCCAGGGTGTGCCGGCCACGAGCTTCCCGAACCCCCCGTACACGACGGTCGATCGCAGCCCGGTCACCCGTGAGAAGCCGTTCCTGTACGTCGACAGCGCCGGCGCCTACCAGGTGTTCGTGCCGTCGGTGCGCACCAACTCGACCGCGACGAGCTGGGCTTCAGGTTCACCGGCCGGCACCTCGCTGCCGCTCGACCAGTTCTTCGTCGTCAAACCCGGCGCGACGGCGGCCCAGATGAACGCGGCCCTGGCCGCCGGCAAGAACCTGCTGGTCACCCCCGGTGTCTACCATCTGAACCAGACCCTGAAGGTGACCCGTCCCGACACCGTCGTCCTCGGTCTCGGCCTGGCCACACTCGTTCCGGACAACGGCATCACCGCGATGACCGTCGCCGACGTGGACGGAGTCTCTGTCGCGGGCCTGCTGTTCGACGCGGGCACCACCAACTCGCCGACAGTGATGGAGGTCGGGCCGTCCGGCTCCTCGGCCTCCCACGCCACCGACCCGACCTCGCTGCACGACGTGTACTTCCGCGTCGGTGGCGCGGGTGTCGGCAAGGCGACCACCAGCCTCGTGGTCAACAGCCGCAACGTCATCGGCGACCACATGTGGATCTGGCGCGCCGACCACGGCAACGGCGTCGGCTGGACGTCGAACACGGCGGACACCGGACTGGTGGTCAACGGAGACGACGTGACGATGTACGGCCTGTTCGTGGAGCACTTCCAGAAGTACCAGACGATCTGGAACGGCAACGGCGGGCGGACGTACTTCTACCAGAACGAGATGCCGTACGACCCGCCCAACCAGTCGGCCTGGATGAACGGCTCCACACAGGGCTACGCGGCCTACAAGGTTGCCGGCTCGGTGACCAGCCACCAGGCCTACGGCCTCGGCAGCTACTGCTACTTCAACGTCAATCCGAGTGTCACCGCCGAGCACGCCTACGAGGTGCCGAACACCTCAGGGGTGCAGTTCCACAACATGGTGACGGTCTCCCTCGGCGGCACCGGGACGATCCGGCACGTCATCAACGACCGTGGCGGACCGTCGAACTCCTCGACCAACGTGGCGAACCTGGTCAGCTATCCCTGACCCGCCCGGGGGAGAACCGCCGGCCAGTGGCTCCTGGCCGGCGGGCCCGCCGTCCGGCCGCGGCATCATCCGCCGCGGCCGGGCGGCGTCGGCGTTCAGGCTCCGCTCGCCCGGAGCATGTCCTCGCGCTCGACGATCTTCACTCGCTCACGGCCCTGCGGTTCGCCGAGCGCCTTCTCCGCGGCGTCGAGCCGGTACCAGCCGTCCCAGGTGGTGAAACGGACGTTGCGCTCGGTGAGGAACGCGTCCACCGACTCGGGGTCGGGGGAGGCGGGCGTGTGCAGGCGCCCGTTCGCGTGGTCGTCCAGCAGGTTGGCCACTGTCTCGTTGGCGTCACCCTTGGTGTGACCGATCAGACCCACGGGACCGCGGCGGATCCACCCGGTCACATAGGTGGACTGCAGGTGGCTGCCGCTCTCCTCGATGACCCGACCGCCCTCGTCCGGGACCGTGCCCGAGTCGATGTCCCAGGGCAGCTTGGCCACGGGGTCGGACAGGTAGCCCACGGCTCGGTAGACCGCGCTGACGTCCCAGTCCCGGAACTCGCCCGTGCCCTTGACGTTCCCGGTCCCGTCGAGGGCGGTGCGCTCGGTGCGCAGACCGATGACGGTGCCGTCCTCGCCGAGTATCTCGGTGGGCGACTCGAAGAAGTGCAGGAAGAGCTTGTGCGGCCGGTCGCCGACGTCCCGGATGGCCCAGTTCTCGAGCGTCTTGGCCACCATGTCGGCCTGCTTGTTTCCCCGCCGGGTTGCGATCGAACCCTCGTCGTAGTCGATGTCCTCGGGGTCGACGATGACCTCGATGGCGGGGGAGTGGTCCAGTTCCCGCAGCTCCATCGGGCTGAACTTGGCCTGGGCCGGGCCACGGCGGCCGAAGACATGGATCTCCAGCGCCTTGTTGGCCTTGAGGCCGTCGTACACGTTCGCCGGGATCTCGGTGGGCAGCAGCTCGTCGGCCGTCTTGGCCAGGACGCGCGCCACGTCGAGGGCGACGTTGCCGACCCCGAGGACGGCGACCTTCTCGGCCGTCAGCGGCCAGGTCCGCGGCACGTCGGGGTGGCCGTCGTACCAGGAGACGAAGTCCGCCGCACCGTAGGAGCCGTCGAGGTCGATGCCGGGTATGTCGAGGGCCCGGTCGGCCGTCGCGCCCGTGGAGAAGATCACGGCGTCGTAGAAGGCGCGCAGATCGTCCAGGCTGACGTCGGTCGGATAGTCGACGTTGCCGAACAGACGGATCTGCGGTTTGTCCAGCACCTGGTGGAGGGCCGTGACGATGCCCTTGATCCGCGGATGGTCCGGAGCGACTCCGTAACGGATGAGGCCGAACGGGGCCGGCATGCGCTCGAAGATGTCGATGGACACGCCGGGGTCGGTGGCCACCTCGGACTTCAGCAGCGCGTCAGCGGCGTAGATTCCGGCCGGACCGGCACCGACGACGGCTACCCGCAGGGGGCGGGGCATGATCAGTTCCCTTCGAGCGAGGACAGACGGCTCGATCGGAAACCTTAAACTAAGGCATGCCTTACCTGGTACTCGGGTCCGCTCTATGACCTCATAAGGCTACTTTATGCCCGTCGGCTCCATGGTCGGCTCCGGGGTCAGGAGCAGCATCGTGACGTCGTCGCCGATGGTGCCGCAGTAGTGGACGAGATCCCCCCACACCCGCTCCGTCGTCGCGCCGGGGTCGTCGTCGACAAGGCCCGGAAGCCGGTCGATCAAAGGGTAGTAGGTGCCGTCGGGGCTCCTGCCCTCCCAGATGCCGTCCGAGGCCAGGAACAGCCTGTCTCCGCGCAGCAGCGGCAGGGTCACCTCGTCGTAGGCGTCGTCCGGGCACAGGCCGAGCCCGAGGGGCGTGCCGGGGGTGATATGGACCTCCGTGGCCTTCCCGTCCTGGAGCAGCACGGGCGGCGGATTGCCGCAGACGATGATCCGCACCGTGCGGGCGTCGGGGGAGAACTCGAGCAGCGCCGCGGTGGCGAACAGTTCGGGACGCCGGGCCTCGGCGGAGTCGACGAGGAGCCTGCGGTCGAGCCGGGCGGCGACCGAGGGCAGGTCCGGCTGGTCGAGCACCGCCTCCCGGAAGGCGCCGAGCAGGGAGGCGACCGTCGCCACCGCGGACAGGCCGTGGCCCTGTACGTCGCCCATGACCACCCGTACCCCCCGGGGGCTCTCGCGCACGTCGAAGAAGTCGCCGCCGACGAGCGTCCCGCGCTGGGCGGCCCGGTACAGACCGGTGCAGCGGACCCGGCCGACCTTCTCGGGCAGCGGGGGGACGACGGCGTTCTGTGTCGCTTCCGCGACGGTGCGCTCCAGATCGAGCTGGGCGTCGCGGTGGCTGCGCACATACGACACGAACACGCTCAGCAGCGCGACGAAGCCGATGGTCAGCAGGTCGGTGTTGCCTGGGTGGTCCAGATGGAAGACCCGGGCGTGCTGCAGGGCGACGACCACGACGCCGAGGACGGCGGTCGCCGCCGGCCCGTAGGACAGCACGGCCAGCGGCGGGATGGCGCCCAGCAGGAAGCCGATGTCGAGCGGCTGGGGGCTGATCAGGGTGGCGATGCAGACGACCAGCAGCAGTCCCACGGGCATGATCCGCACCCACCACGGGGGCGGCGCACCGCGCAGCCAGCCCCGTCGGCTCCCGTCCCGTCCCTGCACCGTGTCCCGCACGCTTCGCACACCCCCACGCTCCTACGCGAAGCCGCGCGACGCACGCCGACGACGGCCCTCGACCGGTGGGAGCAGGCGCTGGTGGAAAGCCCCGTGACCGGCCTCCGGGCCGGTCAGGGCCGGTGAAGGGGGCCTGGGGCGCGCGGTGTTCCGCCGGTCCGGCTCCTCGTGGACGAGGTCAGGCGGGCCGTGCCGCGCCGTGGATCGCCGCGTTCCCCGCGAAGAAGATCGACTCCTCACGGATGTAGGACCCGGGGCCGGGCGCGTGGATCATCATGGCGTCGCCGGTGTAGACGCCCACGTGGCTGCTGGTGTCGTAGAAGAAGATCAGGTCCCCGGGCCGGATGTCCGTGAGGGGGACGGTCGTCCCCATGACCCCCTGCTCCTGCGCCGTGCGGGGAAGAGCGACCCCGGCGGCCTTCCAGGCGGACCGGGTGAGGCCGGGGGCGTCGTACGACTCCGGACCCGCGGCGCCCCAGACGCACGGCTTGCCGATCTGCGCACGCGCGAAGGCGAGTGCCTGCGCGGCCTTCGTCTCGTACCCGGATCCGGGCACCGCGCCGATACCGAGAGGGATCTCACCACCGGTGGTCCCGGCGAAGGCGTCCGGGGCCACGGAAACGTCGGCACCGGGAAACGCCTCGGGAAATGCCTGGGGAAACGCCTCGGAAAACGCCTCGGGGGAGGCGAAGGTGCCGGTGGAGGCGAACGCGTCGGCCGTGGCGAACGTGCCGGCCGTGAGGAAGGCGTCGGCGGCGGGGGCGCCGGTGATCGTGTCGGCGGGGGTGGCGCCGGGGTGGGTGCCGGTGGAGGCGAACGTGTCGGCTGTGGTGAACGTGTCGGCCGTGGTGAACGTGTCGGCGGTGAGGAAGGCGCCGGCGGCCGGGGTGGCGCCCGGGTAGGTTTCGGCGGCGCTCAACACGTCGGGCGTGGGGAACGCGGGGCTGTCGGTGAACGCTCCCGTCGGGACGCCGGCCGTCAAGGCGTCGGTCGCGGCGGGCGTGTTCCGGGCGACGAAGGCGCCGCCGGGGGTGAGTGCGTCGGTGACGAGAGGCGGTTCCATGACGGCCGGGGCCGGAGAGGTGAAGGCGGGGCCCGGGTCGAGGGCGGACTGCTGCTGCCACACGGCCGGGACCTCGGCGACGGGTCGTACCGGCTCCGCGGGCGCCGGCTCGAGCACCGGACGCATGCTCTGCGGCGCCGTGTGCTGGAGCAGCAACTCACGCGCGGCGGCCAGTTTCCGCCGGGACCGCTCCTTGGAGCTCCTCGGGGCGGACGACGAGGGCTTCGCGGCGGACGCCGGGAGCGCCTTGGGCGCCGGGGCCTGCGGCCGAGGCTGCGGAGCGGCCGACAAAGCGGCCACAGGACCGGCGGTCAGTTCGAGGGGCCGGGCGGTCGCCCGGCCGGCGGGCCCGGCAGTGAGCTCCGGAAGGGGACGGCCGCCCGGCTCACGGGAGCCGAGGTCGTCTCCGGTGCGATGCGCCGGGAGCATGGGCCGTTCCTCGGCGATCGGCATCCGGTCGGCGGGCAGCGCCGCCGGAACGATGGGTCCCAGGTTCGCGCGCGCCGCGTCGAACCACTGCCTCGCGATGGCGTCGAGCGTGGGATCGGTGCGTCTGCGCTCGCCGTCGACCGCCGGGTTGCCGCGCTTGCCGTTGCCCGCCGCGACGGCGCGGGTGGCGTTGAAGGTCCCGCTGTCCGTCTCGGCGCGGTCGTAGAGGCTGTGGATCCGTTGCTGGACCTCGGCGCGACTCGGCGCGTCGTGGCCCCCGGGACGGGAGGCGCCGGTGGGGGCGGAGTCGCGGAAGCCGGGGAGGTCGAAGCCTCCGGAACGCGAGGTTCGCTCCGACGCCATGGGGACGTGCTCCTTCCGTGCTCCGCCTGCCCGAGTGAGCGATGGGGGTCCCCGGGCCGCTCGGACCCCAGGGAGGGTTCGGGCGGACGAATCCGGAGGGCGTGTCCCACGGCCCCTGCCCGGTGGGTGGTCGGGCCGGTTCGCACTGCGGCCGATGGACCCCGGCTCCGGCTGTGCCGGTGGTGCACCGGACTCGGCGGAGGCCGTGCGACCCGGCGAGGTTCGCCGGTGGGAGTCGTACGGCCCGCCGACAACCTAGCCAACTTGTGTGGCCGGCGTGAAGATTGACGAGCCAAATGTCCGATACGTAATTGTGACTTTTATCTTGGTGCCTCGCGGGGAAGAGGGGCGCCGTTCAGGACGTGGCCGCTACCGGTGCCCGGTGGGCGACGACAGCCCGGGCCCGGCCGACGAGCACCGGGAGGAACGGCGAGGCCACTGTCGCTCCGACCGCCGCGGACAGGGCGATCGCCCAGGCCGCGGGGCCCAGCGGGGTGCAGCCGAAGAACTGGCTGAGGACCGGGGTCTGCACCACTGCCGCCAGCGCGGCCAAGGAGCCCAGGGAGGAGCCGACGATCTCCCAACTCCGGCCGCCGGCCAGCAGGGTCTGACCGAGCTGCGTGGCCACGAGGGCGACCAGGGCGACGGTACGGGCGCGGGCTGCACGACCGGTGAATCGGGCGGCGAGCCAGCCGGCCGTGGCACCGAGGGCGGTGGCCACGGCACGGCAGACCGTCTCCTCCGTGAGAGCGGTGCCCAGGGAGACCTCGGGGCCCTCGTGCAACAGGCGCTCGGCGGCCTCGGGGTTGGGCGGGCGCAGAGCGACCGCGATGGCCGGAGCGAGGTCGGTGAAGAGGTTCACCAAAAGGAGTTGACGAGCCGTCAGGGGCGAGGACCCGGTTGTGGCGGCGCCGAGGAGGGTGAAGGCGATCTCACCGAGGTTGCCCCCGACGAGGATCGCCAGGGCCTGCCGCACCGAGGCCCACATGGCACGGCCCTCCACGAGGGCGGCGAGCACCGTCTCCAGCCGGTCGTCGGTGACGACGAGGTCGGCGGCCGCCCGCGCCGCCGGGGTGGCCCGGGTGCCGAACGCGATGCCGATGTCCGCGAGCCGGATCGCGGGGGCGTCGTTCGCGCCGTCGCCGGTCATCGCGACGGTCCGGCCGAGGCGTTGGAATGCCTGGACCACTCGGACCTTGTGCACGGGGGTGCCGCGCGCGACCACTCCCACATCGGGCAGCAGCGCGTCGAGCGCCGAGTCGTCCAGGTCGTCGAGTTCGGCACCCGTCACCACGCGTCTGCCGTCCAGGACACCGAGTTCGGCGGCCGTGGTACCGGCGGTGCTCGGGTGGTCCCCGGTGATCATCACGATCTGCACGCCGGCGTCGGCCAGTTGGCGAACCGCGTCGGCGGCGGCCCCGCGCACACGGTCGGCGAACGCGAGGAATCCGAGGAAGTCCAGATCGCGTACGGCGTCGTCGGTGAGTCTGTCGCCGGTGGCATCCCGGAGTTCGGCGACGGCGAGGATGCGATGGCCCTCTGCCGCCAGCTTCTCGCCGGTGGCGAGAACGTCCGCGCGTCCCTCCTCGTCCAGTGGCCGGCCGTCCAGGGTGGCGCAGCGCTCGACGACCTCCTCCGGGGCCCCCTTCACGGACAGGACCGTGTGGCCCTCGGTCCGGCCCAGGGTCGCGTGGAAACCGCGGCTCGGCTCGAACGGCAGACTGGACAGGCGCTCCCACTCGGGCGCCCGCGTGGTCCTGTGTACGCCCGCCTCCTCGGCGCCCGTGGTGACGGCGCCGTCCGTGGCGTGCTCCAGTCCTGCGTCGCCGTGCGGGCGCGGGGTCGCCCGCAGGGCGGCGGCGAGGACCGCGCGCTGCTCGTCACCGAGCGACTCGAGGGGCCGGCTCTCCCCGTCGGCCGCGACGGCGACGAGGGAGATGTGCCCGTGGGTGAGGGTTCCGGTCTTGTCGAAGCACAGGACGTCGGTGCGCCCGGCCGCCTCGATGGTGCGGGGGTCCCTGACCAGTGCGCCGCGCACGGAAAGCCGCCGGGCGGAGGCGAGTTGGGCCGCGGAGACCAGGAACGGCAGCCCTTCGGGGACACTGGCCACGGCCAGGCCCACGCCCGCGCCGACCGTGTCCCGTACGGCCCGCCCGCGCAACGTGCCGGCCGCCATCAGCGCCGCCGCCGAACCGAGCGCCACGGGCAGCGTGCTGCGGGTGATCCGGGCCAGCCTGCGCTCCACCCCGACGGCGGGGGCGGCTCCCCGGCCGACCGCCGCGGCCCGGCTCGCCTCGGTCGCGGTACCGGTCGCGACGACGACGGCGCGGCAACGACCGGCGGCGATCGTGGTGCCGTCGTAGACCATCGACCTGCGCTCCGCGAGGTCCGATGCCAGGACGGGTGGGACGTCCTTGGCCACCGGGAACGACTCGCCGGTGAGTGCCGACTCGTCGACCTCCAGGTGATGTGCCTCCAGCAGGCGGGCGTCGGACGGCACCACGTCACCGGCGCTCAGGGCCACCACATCGCCCACGACCAGTGCCTGGGCGGGCACGATGGTCTCCGCGCCGTCACGCACCACCTTGGCCATGACGGCCGACTCACGGCGCAGCCGGGCCACCGCGCGGTCGGTCCGGTGCCGCTGGAAACCGCCGAAGAACCCGGACAGCGCGGTGACCGCCACGATGACGACGGCGTCGAGCACGGCACCCACGGACGCGGACATGGCCGCCCCGGCGCCGAGCACGGGTGTGAGCGGATTGGCCATCTCGGTCAGATAGGCACGGCCGAGCGAGGACGTGCGCGCCTGCTCACCGGTACCCGTGCCACGCCTTCGCACCTCCTCACCGGTCAGCCCTTCGACTCTGCTGCCGGTCCTGTCGAGCACCGTGGACGGGGCCATCGCATGCCAGGGATGACGGGTGGCGGCGGTCGACGGCTGTGGACGACGCAGCAGCCGCGTCGCCGACCAGACCCCGACGACGGTACCGAGCGCGGCCGCCGCGCTGAACGCCGTGACGCCGCGCTCCTCGGGCCGCGTCGACTGTCCGGCCAGCACCGCCGTCGCGCCCACGCCCGCTGCGGCCTGGGCGAGCCGGACTCCGCGGCGCGCGCTCTCCCGGGCACCACGGCAGGCGCGCACGAGGAGAAGGGCCGCCGCCAGGTCGCCGCCTTTCACATAGATGTCCGCGCCCCAGGGCGGGGCGCCCTTCGGGCCGGTCAGGCCGACGCCGACGTCCGCCGCTCGAAGGGCGTGCCGGTTGCGCGAGATGAGCAGCACCCCGTCGCCGTTCCGCTGGAGGTCCCGCACGGAGTGGGTCAGCCGTTCGCCCGCGTCGCGTACGGCGTCCGCCTCGCGTACCGCCGGGTCGCCGGTGTGCGCGCCCGCGACCACGATGGTCAGTCCGGCCGCATGGGCTGTGGGTACGAACGCGGCGGCGGCGTCGTGCAGCTCCGGCACCACGCTGATCACGGCGAGCAGCCGGTGCTCGCGCGCCAGTCCCAGCACGAGTCGCGCGCCTTTGTGCTCGAGGCGTTGCCGGGCCTCGGATCCGGTACGCCCGTGCAGCGAAAGGCGTTCGACGGGTCCCAGCTCCCACTCGCCGTCCCGGACGGCCTTCTCGGGTGCGGAGCCGTCGAAGAGCCGGTGCGTCATCGCGGCGAGTTCTCCCGCGGGGGCGTCCTCGTCGAGGGCGATCAGATCGGCCGGCAGATGGGACCCGGTGGCGAGGGCGTCCGTGTCGAGGAGCACGGTGCCGACCCGGTCCAGTGCGCGCAGGGCGTCGGAGCCGGGAACGAGGACCCCCCTGCGGGCGAGGCCCCGGCCGAAAGCGCAGGCGAAGGCTTCGCGGGCCAGCAGCGGCGCCTTGGGCACCGCCGCCAGAGCACTGCCGACCGCCTTCCCCGGCTGCCCGGTGACGAGGAGCGCGCCGGCAAAGGAGGCCGCGGCCACCAGGGGTGCGTGGTCGGCGTACCGCTCGACGGGTCCGCGCTTCAGCGGTGTACGGCGGGGCGGGGGCGAGGGCGCCACGCCGTGGGAAGCGGCCGCGGCGGTGCCGGTCAGGTGCGGTTCTGCGGCGGCCCAGGCGGAGCGCTCCGCGTCGGCCTCCATCACCCGGAGCGTGTGCCGTACGGCGTCCACCGCCGTCCCGAGGAGCCCACCGGAGCCTGCCTGGCCGAGCGCCGTCAGTCCGGCCATGAGCATCTTTGCGTTGTGGGTGCCCACCGCGCTCTCGACGAGAGACCTCAGCCGGGGCTGCGAGTCGATGATCGGGAAGAGGGAGGCGACCCAGGTGGGGACGGGCGCGCGCCGGGTCAGCTCGCTCGCCGCGGCGAGCGGCGCGGCCGCCATGTGGACGGCCACCGCCCATGCCGCCCGGCGGAGCGTGTCACCGGAGAGGGGATGATCGGGCAGCGGGTGTTCGACGCCATGGGCGTCCTCCGCGGCCTCGACGGCCTCGATGAGGACCGAAACGATCTCCTCCGTGTCGCACGGATCCTCCGTGGCGACGACGGCGTGTCCGAGCACGGTGTTCACCACGGCCCAGGCCACCCCGGGCACGTCCGAGAGCCGGCGCTGTACGTCCTCCGCCAGCTTCTCCGCCGTGGGTCCCGGCAGTTCGCCCTCGCTCAGGCCACGCACGGCGATGTGGGTGCGACCTTCGAACCGCCGTACGCGCTGTCGTGTGCCGTTCGCCAGCGCGGCGGAGGACGACACCACCGCCCGCAGCAGCCCGCCTCCTGGCAGTGCCACAGCGCATCACCCGCTCCCGTAGGAGGACGTTTCGGTCCAGCCGTATATACAGCAACAAACTGGATGAGTAGCCACAAATCGGCGATTCAAATCAGATGCGCGCGGATACCCGGTTCGCAAGGAGCAATGGGCACGCCGCAACAGGCGCGCTGGAACACGCCCACGCCGAGAGAGGAGGCCGGGGGATGGCCAAGCAAGGGCTGGAAGAGCAACAGAAGCGGCACACGCATGAAGGGGCGGGCCTGCACCTTCATACGCGAACGGTGCACCCCGCGTTGACGATCCCGTACATCACCAGGGGTGACATGACGAGTACGGCGAAAGCGGCGACGTCACGGATGCCCGGCATGCCCGCGAACAAGGACCTCGTGTTCTACGGGGGTCTGGGCGCGATGGCCGTGGCGGGCGCCCTCGAATGGCCGGTGGCCCTCGCCGTCGGCGGAGCCACGTACCTGCTGCGCGGGGGACGGGCACGCGCAGGCGGCGCCGACATGCCGAGCGAACACAACGGCGGAAGGCGCGGCTAGGACGGAAGTCGCGGCCAGGACGGACGGAAAGCCTGACCGGCGCCCGAGGCGCCCGGCGGTGAGACGGCGCCGCCGGGCGCCTCCGTCGCCGGTGCCGGTGCCGGTGACTGAGGGGGCGTGTCAGGCGGCGGCCGGTGCGGTGGCGGTGTGCAGGCGGCGCGAGAAGGCGGCCCACAACTCCCAGACGAGACGCATGAGGATCGCTTCGGCGAGCGCGACGCCGATCTTCGTCGCCACGGTGACAAGTATCTGGCCCATATCGGTCGACTTTCTGTTGGTGCGATGCGGCGGTCCGATATCCGACGATGCGGCCTTTTCGTCGGATGTGGGTGCACTGTGCCTGTACATCCGGTGTTTCTTGGGTTAACGGCAGAAGAACGAGATGACCGCCGTCCAACTGGCGTGTTCGCCGTTTTGGATTTTCTGTCCAGTGGTCTAGATTCTGAGTACAGCAACTGAGGCGTTCCGCGGGATCCGGGGAGGGTGCGTGACGATGCCGGACGAGTACGTCGCCGGGTGCGCCGAGGCGTTCGTGCGATGGGCGGGGGTGTTCCGCCACCGTGAGCCGACGGCCGCGGAGGTGAGCTGTGTCGGCTGAGGAGCAGGACGCCGTCATCGCGGCCCTGACGCCCGTCGTCGACGGCATCGTCGCGACGCTCGGCTCCTTCTGCGAAGTGGTCGTCCACGACTTCCGCCGCCCGGAGAAATCCGTCGTCGCCATCGCCGGCTCGGTCACAGGGCGTGCGGTCGGCGGGTCGATGAGCGAGATCGGCATGGGCCTCCTCGCCCGCGGCGACGAGGCGACCGACGAGCTGAACTACGTCACCCGCACCCCGTCCGGGAAGCTGCTCAAGTCGTCGACCATGCTCCTGCGCGACCCTTCCGGCACGGTCTTCGGCGCGCTGTGCGTGAACGTCGACATCACCGCCGTGAACCAGGCCCATGCCCTCATCGGTGAGCTGGCCGGGGTCACCGGAGCCACCGCCGTGCCCACCACCACGTTCGGCAACGACATCGACTCCGTGGTGGACGCCATCGTCGACTCCCACCAGTTGAGGCAGAACAAGCAGTGGTCGGAACTCAGCCGGGACGAACGTCTCGGCCTGTTCCGCAGCCTCGACGAGCAAGGGGTCTTCGCCGTGCGCGGCGCCGCCCAGCACGTCGCGGAACGGCTCGGGATCTCCCGGGCATCCGCCTACAACTACCTGGCCCGGGCCCGGAACGGACCGGAAGGCTCCGTCCCGGACGGCAGCGCCCCGACCCGCACAGATCAGGACGGAGTCCATTCATGACCGCCCCCTCCCTCGTCACCCTGGCGGACGTCCGCGAGGCCGCCGCCCACATCAAGGGCGTGGCGCACCGCACCCCGGTGCTGCGCTCGCGCACCCTGGACGAACTGGTCGGCGCGGAAGTCTTCGTCAAGTGCGAGAACTTCCAGCGGATAGGGGCGTTCAAGTTCCGCGGGGCGTACAACGCCGCCTCACGCCTGTCGGCGGACCAGGTGGCCAGGGGCATCGCCGCCTACTCCTCCGGGAACCACGCCCAGGCGGTCGCACTCGCCGCCCGTGAACTCGGCACCACGGCCGTGATCCTCATGCCCGAGGACACGCCGCGCTCCAAAAGGGAGGCGACCGCCGGTTACGGGGCGGAGATCGTCACCTACGACCGGTACACCGGGGACCGGGTGGCGATCGGTGAAGCGCTCGCGACCGACCGCGGCCTGGCGCTGATACCGCCCTACGAGCATCCGCACGTCATCGCCGGACAGGGGACCGCGGCCCTCGAACTGATCGAGGAGACCGGGGACCTCGACGCCCTGGTCGTGCCCGTCGGAGGCGGAGGCCTGATCGCCGGCAGCGCCACGGCCGCCAAGGGGCTGCGGTCCGCGACACGGGTCATCGGCGTCGAACCGGAAAACGGCGACGACACCAAGCGCTCACTTGAGGCGGGCCGGCGGATCTCGATCCCCGTGCCGCGCACCATCGCCGACGGCCAGGCCGCCGACACACCAGGAGAACTGACCTTCGCCGTCAACCGACGGCTGGTGGACGGCATCGCCCTGGTCAGCGACGAACAGATCCGCGACGCGATGCGTTTCGCCTTCGAGCGGATGAAACTCGTCGTCGAACCCAGTGGCGCGAGTGCGCTGGCCGCGCTGCTGGCCCACCGGATCGACCGCCTGCCGCGCAGGGTCGGGGTCATTCTGTCCGGAGGCAACATCGGCGCCGAGCGTTTCACCGAGATTCTCGGCGGCTGATTCGGCTCCGCCGGCGGTCGTGACGGTACGGCGCGGCCTCCCCCGATCACGCGCTCCGCTGCTCCGTTCCGGAACGATGCCGGAAACCGTTGGTGTGGATGCCCAGCCCGTGATGACGGTGCCGGTGCGCCGTGGGCGTGCGATGGAGGGCGATGAGGGCCACGTCGTCGTCGAGGGGACCGCCCGTGTGCTCGTGGAGGTCGCGCCGTATGTGGTGCAGGAGCGTCTCCGGACTGGCATGGGTCCACCGCGTGAGGCGGTCCGCCAGGGGGTAGAAGCTGCCGTTCTCGTCGCGTGCCTCGATGACGCCGTCCGTGTAGAGCAGGAGGGTGTCGCCCGGCTCGAACGAGAACACGTCCAGGATGTAGTCCGCCGGGCTTGTCGCGTGCACCCCCATCGGGGGCGACGGATGCAGGCTGGGCACGGAGACCTCGTTGCCGGGGCTCAGCAACAGGGGTGGAGGGTGACCGCAGCTGGTCATCCGCGTGACCGGATCCCCGTCGGGGATCTCCACCAGCAAGGCGGTCGCGAAGCGCTCGCCGAGCTCCTCGACCGGCTCGAAGTCGGCCAGGTACCTGCTCACGCTCTCCTCCAGGGAGGCCGCCAGGTCCGGCAGCGAGTCCTGCCGGTGCGCGGCCTCGCGGAAGGCGCCGAGAAGCAGGGCGGCCTCGCCGATGGCCGACAGGCCCTTGCCGCGCACGTCGCCGATCATGACGCGCACGCCGTTGTCGGTACGGGTCGCGGCGTACAGGTCGCCGCCGATCTGCGCCTCGTCCTCGGCGGCCAGGTACAGGCACGCGACCCTCAGGGGGCCGATCTGCTCCGGCAGCGGCCACAGCAGGACATGCTGTGCGGCCTCGGCCACCGAACGAACCTGGGCCAGCTGCCGGCGACGCCGGTCCCGGACGGAGCAGTAGACCACGATCACTATCGAGAGCAGCGCGAGCGTGCCGATCTGGACGATGTGGTTCGTGGTGGACAGCCCGCCGTGGAACGCGGCGATGATGGTCTGCGCGGCGACCGCCAGCGCGGCGACGAAGGCGGTCGACCGGGTGCCCGCGAACGACGGGGTGAGCGCCGGCGCGATGACGAGGGTGGGGCCGAGATGGACGTCCTCGGGCGAGTGGATGTCCACCAAGGTGATGACCACGATCAACGCGATGGGGAGAAGCAGCAGCGCGTGACTCGACTGCCACGGCTGCCGCAGACAGGCGAGTCTCGATCGGAGACCCATGTACTCCACCCTGCCTCGCCACCCGTGGGGTGGCCACCGGATGCCCCACGGGTGGCGAGGGGCGACATCGAACGCGTCGCTCAAGGTGACCGCGCGGGCCCTCCGGGCGACCGTGCGACGGCGGCGCCCGGCCTTGGCACACCGGAACATCTGTAAAGGGATGATCCCTGGGTACCCGCCGCACTGTGCCTGGATCCGTGCGGCGGGCCGACCGCCCTGCCGCCGCCGATCAGCAAGGAGGAGGCGCAGATGAGCATCGTCAAGGAGGCGGTGGACGTCGAGGTCCCCATCCACACCGCCTACAACCAGTGGACCCAGTTCGAGGAGTTCCCGAACTTCATGGGAGGCGTCGAGGAGGTCAGGCAGATCGACGACCGCCACAACCGGTGGACCACCAAGATCGTCGGAATACGGCGGGAGTTCGACACCGAGATCGTCGACCAGCTCCCCGACGAGCGGATCACGTGGCGCACCACCACCGGCGACTCGAGGCAGAAGGGCACAGTCCGCTTCCAGCGCCTGGACGACGCGCACACGCGGGTGGAGCTCGTGATGGACGTCGAACCGGGCGGAGCCCTGGAGAAGGCCGCGGACATGTTCGGGGTCATCGACCGGCGCGTCAAGGGCGACATGCGGCGGTTCAAGGACTACGTCGAGCGCCGTGAAGGCGAGTCCGGTGCCTGGCGCGGACGTATCAAGCCCGGTGAGTCCGGCCCGCCCCGGTGACACCGCGTACCCGAGGTTCCCCGGTCGGAAGGAGACCGGGGAACCTCGGCGTGGCCCGGGACGTTGCCGCCGCGCGCCCGCGCGGTGGCCGCAGCGGTGTCAAAGGGCCCGGAGCGGCTGCGGCGGTACGACGGAAGGGGTGCCGAACCGAACGGCGACTCCGGGGGAGTAGAGCACACTGACCGGCCCCTGCGTCATGGGAGGCAGACCGGCGGCGGTGACAAGACCGTCGTCCAGGTCCAGCAATTCGGCCCGGAACAGCGGCCACGGTTCGTGCTCGTTGGGCAGATGCACCGTACGGCCGTGCCATGTCACGTGCAGTCCCCATCGTGCCGTCAGAAACCTTTCCAGCCGGGTGGGTCGGACGATCGGGCGGCCGGTCCGCACGACGGCGCGGCTGGCGGGCCCGGCGGCCGCCGGGTGCCGTCGGCGGCAGCTGTAGGTGATGACGTCGCCCTCACGCCGCAGCCGCATCGCCGACCAGGTGTAGGGCAGCCTGACACCGAGCCGGCCCACCAGTGCCGGTATCAGCCGCGCCGCGTCCAGGGACCGGAACACCACACCGCGCCGGCCCTGTCCGTCCACCGAGTACAGGCGGACGTTGGTCTCGCAGAACGTGCCGAGAAACGGGAGTCCCGGTCCCGGGCCGAGACCGGCGCCGCGCATGAGGAACGGGACCAGGCCGACGTAGGTCACCCCGTCGAGGGTGTCGGGACGTGTCCCCGCCGGCAGCAGCGCGGCCACCCGGTCCGGCTCCACCGGCCAGTGCAGGAAGGTCAGTTGCCGCCAACCCTGCACGAGTACCGGCCGTCGCACGGGGCGCGGGGTGGACGGCGTGATCGGCTCGATCTCCATGTCGCAGCGTACCGGCACGGGGTGAGGGGCACGCAGCGGTGCGGACGGCGGTCCGCCCTCCGGCGGCAGCGCGGACGGACGGAAGTCGACACCTGCGCGGGTCGTGACCTGCGGGTCCGTGGGCCTGTACGGCGGGTGGGGATAGTGTTCGATCCAGGGCACGGGCCGGACACGGGGACCCGCACGTCATCGACCTGGAGGCGGCATGGCCGACAAAAAGACGGAAACGCTGCCACGCAAGACGTACGAGCTCGAACTGCTCCGCCTGCAGACCGAGTTGGTGAAGCTTCAGGAGTGGGTGCGGGCGGAGGGCGCCCGGCTCGTCGTCATCTTCGAAGGACGGGACGCGGCGGGCAAGGGCGGGACGATCAAGCGGGTGACCGAGCACCTCAACCCTCGGGTCGCGCGCATCGCGGCACTGCCCAAGCCGACCGAGCGCGAGCGCACGCAGTGGTACTTCCAGCGGTACGCGGAGCATCTCCCGGCGGCCGGCGAGATCGTGCTGTTCGACCGCAGCTGGTACAACCGGGCCGGCGTCGAGCATGTGATGGGCTTCTGCACGAAGGAGGAGTACCAGCTCTTCCTGCGTCAGTGCCCCATCTTCGAGCGGATGCTGGTGGAGGACGGGATCCTGCTGCGCAAGTACTGGTTCTCGGTGAGCGACGCCATGCAGCAGGAGCGCTTCCGGCGCCGGCTGGAGGATCCGCTGCGGCGCTGGAAGCTCTCGCCGATGGACCTGGAGTCGATCACCCACTGGGAGGCGTACTCCAGGGCCAAGGACGAGATGCTGGTGCACACCGACGTCTCCGAAGCCCCGTGGTACATCGTGGAGAGCGACGACAAGCGCCGGGCCCGGCTGAACATGATCGCTCACCTGCTGGGTTCCGTGCCGTATCACGATGTGACGCCGCCGGTGCTGGAGCTGCCGGCGCGGCCGGCGTCGACCGGCTACGAGCGCCCGCCGCGTGATCTGCAGACGTACGTCCCCGACCATGCGGCGGGTCTCTGACGGCGGGTCACCGGCGCGGGCGGATCGAGTGTCAGTCGTGCGCGACGACGGCGACGGGGGCCGCCGCGTGGTGCAGGACCGCGTGGGTGACCGAGCCGATGTGGGCGCCGAGCGGGCTGCGGCGGACACGTCGGCCGACCACCACCAGCGATGCCCGATGTGAGGCCTCGACGATGTGCTGGGCGGCAGGCCCGAACCGGGACTCGCCCTTCACCTCCACGTCCGGGAACTTCCGCTCCCACTCGCCCAGCATCTCGGTGAGCGTGGCCGTCCGCTCCCGTGCGACCTCGGCGTACAGGTCCACGCCGGCCGCCAGGCCGTAGGCGTACGAGGACGGAAGGCTCCAGGCGTTCACCGCGTGCACGGAGGTGCCGCGGCGGGCGGCCTCCTCGAAGGCGAAGGCCATCACGGAGGCATCGGGGGAGGCGATGTCGAGCCCGAGGACGACAGGGCCCGAGCGGTCCGCGGCGCGCTCTTCGAGCGCCCGGACCAGTACCACCGGTACCTCGGTGTGCGCGATCACGGCCAGGCCCACCGACCCGACCAGGAACCCTCCGATGCCGCTCATGCCACGGGACCCGAGGACCAGCACCACGGCACCCTTCGCCGCGTCAGCCAGCACGTCGGCGGGGTGGCCGGTGAGCTGTTCCTCGGCGATCTCCACACCCGGATGACGTGCCCTGAGCTCCTCGGCCGTCTCGCGCGGAATCCTCTCGCTCCAGTGCTGACTCGTCTCCGTGCCGAGGAGCGGGGCCTGCGCCAAGGGCTCCGGTGCGGGCTCCCAGACATGCACCAGCCTCAGCGGTACGCCGCGCAGCCGCGCCTCGCGAGCCGCCCACTCGGCTGCGGCTCGGCTCTCCTGCGAGCCGTCGATCCCTGCGACCACCGTGTGCGCCATCGCTCTGCCTCCCGGACTGAGTGTGTTCTCCACAGTGGCCGGGAGGGCGGCGGCCGCAGCAGGGGCCGCACGTCCCCCGACCGGGCCGACCGGCCCATCGGGCCGGTCGGCGGTCCCGGTCGTGCCGGTCGTCGGTCTCACCGAGCGAAGAGGTCCTCTTCCGTCGCCCGCGGGGCCGGCGCCTGGGTGTCGCGGGCGTGGAGCACTGACGCGGGGGTGCGGTCGATCCGCAGGCTGAGCAGCTCCGGGCGGCTGTAGTGGCCGCGCGTGTCGGCCATGCGCTTGCGCCGGTCGATCAGCGCGAGGTCCAGGTCGGCGATGACCTCGCCCTCACCGGCCCTGAGTGGCTCGCCGACGATGCGGCCCTCGGGGTCGACGACGGCGGTGAAGAAACCGCCGGAGAACGCGCCGACCGGGCCGCCGGTGTCCCGGGCGAGCTGTGCCTGCTGCTCGGGGTCGAGCCAGGCGGTGGCGTTGACCACGAAGGAAGCCGATTCCAGTGCGTGCTGCCGGATGGCGACCTCCATCTGGTCGACGAACCGCTCGGCTCCGAGGGCGCCGGGGAACATGGCGGCGTGGATCTGCTCGCCATCGGCGATCAGGGCGTATCGCGCCAGTGGCTGGAAGTGCTCCCAGCAGGCGAGCTGACCGATGCGGCCGACGGCGCTGTCGATCGCGCGCAGACCGGAAGCGTCACCCTGTCCCCAGACCATCCGCTCGTGATAGGTGGGGGTGATCTTGCGGCGCCGCTGGAGCAGTGTGCCGTCCGCGTCGAACAGCAGCTGGGTGTTGTAAATGGTGCCGCCGTCGCGCTCGTTGACGCCGATCGAGACGACCATCTGGTTCTGCCGCGCGGCTTCGGCGATGGCGTTGGTCTCGGCGGAGGGGACGGTGACCGACTCCTCGAGCAGGCGCAGCTGGTCGCCCTCGATCGCGTAGGGCGGCTTCACCCAGGAGAAGTACGGGTAGTAGGGCACGACGGTCTCGGGGAAGACCGCGAAACGGACATCACGCCTGCCGAGGTCGTGGATCTTCTTCACCACTCGCTCGACGGTGCCCGCGCGGCTGTAGAGCACGGGGCTGATCTGGACAGCGGCGACTTTGACAACGGTCATGAGGGACTCCTTCTCAATGTGCGGGTCACTGCGACCGGCGATTACGAGCATATGCTCCTATTTGGTCGAGGGCAACGAGTGTCCTGCCACCGCACCTGGCGGGAGCCCCCTACTCGACCGTTTCCCCGGGGGGTGAGCGCCATGTGCTCGGCGGTCGACCCGCGCGGCGAACGGGCAGGCGGCCGCATGGCTGTGGCAGTGCGGGCCGCTACGGCCTGACACCGTCGAACGCGACGGTCAGATGGCGCGGCCCGCGCAGCACCGCGTTCCGCCGGTAGGGCGGTGGATCCTCGACGAGACGCGGGCCTTCGAGCCGACGGGCGAGCTCGGCCAGCGCGATCTGCGCCTCCAGCCGGGCCAGCGGGGCGCCGAAACAGCTGTGGATACCGCTGCCGAAGCCGAGGTGCTGGATGTCCTTCCGGTAGGGGTCGAACCGGTCGGCGTCCGGGAAGCGCTCCGGATCCCTGTTGCCCGCCGCGAGGACGAGCCAGATCCTCGAACCCTTCGCGATGGTGACCCCGCGGACCTCGATGTCCGCGATGCAGGTGCGCTGCGGTACGAGCTGCACCGGCGGCTCGTAGCGCAGGAGTTCCTCCACGATGTTGACGGCCAGTCCGGGCTCCTCGCGCAGTCGCACCAGGTGCTCGGGATGGCGCAGCAGGGTGAGCATGCCGTTGGTGATCAGATTGACGGTCGTCTCGTGGCCCGCGATCAGCAGCAGCACCGAGGTGCTGATGGCCTCCATCGTGGTCATCGGACCGTCGGTGCCGTGGCCCGTCGCCAGCTGCGACAGCATGTCCTGGCCCGGATTCCTCCTCCGCTGCTCCACCAGCCCCGCCAGATACATGCCCAGTTGCAGCCGTGCCTCCTGGGCGGTTTGCCGGCTCTCCTCGCCGTTCGGGCCCGTGTCCGGATCCAGACCGGCGACGATCGGGTCGACCCAGGCCCGGAAACGCGGCTCGTCCTCGCGCGGCACGCCGAGCAGCCGGCAGATGACCGTGACGGGGAAGGGGTAGGCGAAGCGGTCGACCAGGTCGATCTGCGCCGCGTCCCGGAAGTCGTCGATCAGTCCGGTGACGATCTCGGCCAGCTCGCCGCGCATCGAGTCGATGCGACGAGGGCTGTGCGGCGGGCCGAAGGGCCGGTTGGCGATCCGCCGCAGGCGATCGTGCTCCGGAGGGTCGAGCCGGATGAAGCTGGGCGGCAGCCCCGTCGCCTCCACCCCGCCCGTCTCGTCGGCACCGGCGGCGGCGAGGTTGGCGGCGTCGGAGCTGATCCGGGGATCGTGGAGCAGACTGAGGATGTCCCAGTACGAACTGATGAGGTAGGGGCCGCCCTCCTCGTCGTGCAGCACCGGCGTTCCGCGCAGCTTCTCGTACAGGGGATAGGGGTTGGCGCGATTGGCGTAGTCGGTGATCTGGTACAGGAGCGAGGCGTGTGTCATGAGGCGTCCTTGAGGCGTGTGGTTCCCTGGCGGCCCGCGGCGGCGCGCGCCCGATTGGGCCGATGCCCGTCCTCGGCGGGTGGTTCGTGGGCGAGTGAGCGGCCGTACGAGCGGCGGCCGTCCTGCGAGAGAAATGCGCGCCTGCGGGTGTCCCCGGGACCGATGTCCGCCCCTTCGGCGCCCGGCCCGTCGGGGCACCGCCGCGCCGTGGGCGCTTTCGGGCGGCGGTCATCTCCTCTCCCGCCAGCATCGAAGGCCCGAGGGGGCCCCGCTCGCCGGGATGTGCCGAAGAGGTGACCCGTGGCGGACGCGGGTCAGGGCGTCCCCTCGGGGCTCGGCCGGGAGCGGCCGCCGGCCACGAGGATGTGGACGCTGATGATCAGCGACCAGGCCGGGAACACCAACTCCGCCCAGGGGACGTTCGTCGCGACGAAGAGCAGCGTCAGTGCCGTGAGGAAGCCCAGCGCGGTGAGCCACCGCGGCAGCACCGCGAGACGGTGCCCGATCACGGACATGGAGCAGGTGAAGACCGCCGCCATCCGCATCGCGAACCCGACCATCAAGGTGTACGCCAAGTGGCGGCCGAAGTCCCAGGTCGGCGGGGCGGGAAGGCCCCCGGGCCGGTTAGTGGTGGCCAGCACGGCGTCGGCCGCCGCGGCCGCGGCGAACATCGTGGCGACGAAGACCAGCCCGCTGCCGAGGAAGACGGTGGCGAGGAACTTGTCCTCCGCGTCGCCGATGTGCGCCCGCATCACGCCGATGAACCAGAGGAAGAAGATGCCGGCGAACGGTACGAGCGCGAGTGCCGCCCGTACCGCGCTGCGCCGCGTGGGGTCGGGCAACCCTCCGCCGGTGGCCGCGTCGGCGCCCTGCGGGATGCCCAGCCGGATCAGCACGATGGCCGCGGCGAGCAGCAACGCGAAGACGACCCCGGCCAGGCCGGCGGCCCGCGGGGTCTCCAGTGCCTGCCGCCTCCGCGCCGTTGTCCTCATACGCGGCTCACTCCTCTCCGGGGCCCTGGCACCAGCAAGCCGCCGTCGAGGGGGCGGCGCCACCGGGGGCGGCCGAACGGCAGAGCGTAATGCCGCCCCGACCGCTGTGCGTGCGGGAGGAGCGGCGTACGCAAGGAGCAGTGTGCGGGAGGAGCGATGTGCGGGAGGGGTGACGGCCGGGTGCCGTGCGGGAGAAGCGGTGCCGGCCGGGTGCCGTCGCCGGTCCGGTGCGACCGGCGGCCCTACTCGCCCAGGCCGTCGAGCCACTTGAGGAGCAGTTGCTGCTCCTCGGCGCCCAGTGAAGGGGCCGGATTCCGACGCAGACGGGCGGCGAGCTGGGTCGCGGTCAGGGCCGTCGAACCGCCCTGCGCCTCCTTGGACGGCCGGCTGACGCAGCCGGCGAAGGTGGCGTCGCGCACCCTGGCCGAGAGGTCCGGATCGGTGTAGATGTCGGGGCGCACCAGCAGGGCGAGCGCGACGCCGATGTTGGCGGACATGATCTGCTGCGCGGCGATCTCCGGCGGCACCCGCAAGGTACCCGCCTCCGCGCACCGTTCGAGCGTCGCGGTGAGCAGCTTGAAGACGGTCCGGGGAGCGGCGGGCTGGCGCGCCAGCATGGGCGAGAACATCAGCCGGTAGATCGCCGGGTTCTCCAGAGCGAAGGCGATGTGGTCGTCCCAGCCGACGCGGAGGTCGTCGAGGGGGTCGTCGGTGGTCGCGAGCGCCTGTTTGCGCTGGACGTAGCGGTCGAAGCCGTGGTCCACGAGGGCGCTGAGCAGACCGGCCTTGTCGCCGAACAGCCGGTAGAGCACCGGTTGGCCCACTCCGACGGCCTCACACACGGCCCGTGTCGAGATGTCGTGTTCGGGCGATGCGGAGAGCTGCGTCTCGGCTGCGTGCAGCATCCGCAGACGGAGTTCTGACTGGTCGGTCATGTGATCACGCTACGGGATCGCGGGCCCGTGGGTGCAGGGGGAGGAGCCGTCGACGTCGCCGCACCAGGGGGTGCGTATCAATGATTCATCAGCGGTGTTGTCATTGATTCGATCGGCTGTTATCGTCGATTACAGATTCCGGGGAGCGGTGATTACGCCGGCCCCCGAGACCCACCGTGCTGAGGAGAAGACAACTCATGAGCGACACCACGTCCCCCCGTGTAGCGCTGGTCACCGGCGGCTCCGGTGGTATCGGTCACGCCGTCGTGGAGCGCCTGGCCAGGGACGGTTTCGCCGTCGCCGTGCATTACGCCGGCAACAAGGACAAGGCCGACGACCTCGTCGAGGCGATCACTGCAGACGGTGGCCGGGCCATCGCCGTCGGCGGCGACGTCGCCGACGAGCAGGACATGGCCGCGGCGTTCGACGCCGTCGAGGCGGCGTTCGGCGGTATCGACGTCCTGGTGAACACCGCGGGCATGATGCGGCTGGGCCCGCTCGTGGAGCTGGACCTGGACCTGCTCGACCGTATGCACCGCACCAACATCCGCGGCACCTTCGTCGTCGATCAGCTCGCGGCCCGGCGGCTGCGCTCGGGCGGGGCGATCATCAACTTCTCCACCTCGGTGACCCGCGCGCAGTTCCCGAACTACGGGGCCTACGTGGCGAGCAAGGCGGCCGTCGAGGCGATCACCCTGATCCTCGCCCGTGAGCTGCGCGGCAGGGACATCACGGTCAACGCGGTCGCGCCCGGCCCGACCGCCACCCCGCTCTTCCTCGACGGCAAGGACGAGGCGACCATCGACCACCTCGCCAAGGCGGTGCCGCTGGAGCGTCTCGGCCGCCCCGAGGACATCGCCGAGAGCGTCGCCTTCCTCGCCGGACCCGCCCGCTGGGTCAACGGCCAGGTCCTCTTCACCAACGGCGGTCTCGCCTGACGCGCGGCCCGCGTCACCGTCCCACCTCACCGGCACCACTCACACGACGAACACGAAGAGGAAGAACACTCATGAGCGAGAAGCAGGTCATCGTCATCACCGGGGCCTCCAGCGGCTTCGGCAACCTCGCCGCCCGCGCGCTCGCCCGCGCCGGCCACGTCGTCTACGCCGGCATGCGCGCCACGGCCGACCGCAACGCCCCGCGTGTCGAGGAACTCGCCGAGCTCTCCCGGGCCGAGGGCATCGATGTGCGCGGCACAGAGATGGACGTACAGGACCAGGGTTCCGTGGATGCGGCCGTGGAGCGGATCGTGGCCGAGCAGGGCCGCCTCGACGTGGTGGTCCACAACGCCGGCCACATGGTCCTCGGTCCCGCCGAGGCGTTCACCCCGGAGCAGCTGGCGCAGGTCTACGACGTCAACGTGCTCTCGACCCAGCGGGTCAACCGGGCGGCCCTGCCGGTACTGCGCAAGCAGGGCTCGGGCCTGCTGGTGTGGGTGGGGTCCTCCTCCACCCGTGGTGGCCACCCGCCGTTCCTGGCCCCGTACTTCGCGGCGAAGGCCGGCATGGACGCCCTTGCCGAGAGCTATGCGGCCGAGCTGATCAAGTTCGGTGTCGACACGGTGATCGTCGTGCCCGGCGCGTACACCAGCGGTACCAACCACTTCGCCCACTCCGGCACCCCGGCGGACACCGAGCGTGCCGCGGAGTACGACGAGCGCTACGGCGCCCTGCGGGACAGCATGGCGCAGGCACTCGCCGACATCTTCCCGGCAGGGCGCACGGCGGACGAGGTCGCCGAGGCGATCGTGGACGTGGTGGACCTGCCCGCCGGCCGACGGCCGTTCCGTGTCCATGTGGACCCGAGCAAGGACGGCAGCGAGGTCGTCTCCGTCGTGGCCGACCGCATCCGTGCCGAGTTCTACCACCGCATCGGCATCCAGGAACTGCTCACCGACGGAGCGGCCCTGTAGACACGTACGCCGCGGGAGGCTGTGGGGCGAGCCGGGGGACCGGTCTCGCCCCACGACGCTGCTACTCCCGGTGCCGACCGCCGTTCCGGCGGGCGGGGACGGCGCCCACCTGACGCTTCTGTCCTGCCTGGGCCGCCGGTTCATGAACACCGGGTTCATGTCAGGACTGCGGGCCGTGGGCACTACGGCGGCGCTCGTCGGCGTGGGCGGGGCGCCCGCCTTCGAGACCGCGGTCCGAGGAGACGGAGCGGCGGTGACCGGCCGCCGTCCGCCAACCGGGCCGTGCCCTCGGCCCCGGTGTCGAGGAAGGCGCCTCCCGCCCCCGGGAGCACCGGGCGCACCGGGACGGTCCTCGCGGCGCTCCGGTGTGCCGATACGGCGACGTAAGCTGGAGCAAGGCGATGAACGATGTCCAAGCAGCCGTTCGCGCCGGCACCGGCTCCGGAGTGCGGCCGCGGGCGGGCACGACGATGACAGACGACGCAGGTCCCGTATTCACCCGGCGTTCCACGGTGGCCAGGCTGGCTCTGCTCGAGGCCCAGGGCGACGACCTGTCGGTGCACGAGGCGATGACGCTGGCACTCCAGCAGGCGACGGCCGAGGTGGGGGCGCTGGGAGGCGTTGTCCACCTCCCGTGCGAGACGCCGGACGGTCTGTATCTCGTCGCGTCCAGCGGACTGCCGAACAAGGTCACGGACGAGTGGGCGTATCTCGCGATCGACCGGGACCTGGTGCCCGTACGGGCCATGCGCGAGGGTGTCCTGTGCTGGAGCGAGGAGGGCAGCCCCCGGATCGAGAGCCATGGCGCGGTGGCCGTTCCCGTCCCCGGTACGGCGCGACCGCTCGGAGTCCTCACACTGTTCCTGTCCGACGACCGCAAGCCGGACGCCTCGGGATGCTCGTTCCTGACGGCGGTGGCCGGCTGGTCCGCCCAGTGGCTGGGACAGCGCACGGTCGATCCGGCGCCCTGCCGAGGGGCGACCGGCCGCGAGCCGGTCACGGGTCGCGCGGTCCCGGCCGACCCCCTGGAGCCCGCAGATGCCACGAGATCCCGCGGGAGTGCCGCCCGGCAGACGGCCCGGATGGCGGAGCTGACGACGGCCCTGGCCGAGGCGTTCACGACACGGGACGTCGTCGGGGTGGTCGCCGATCACGTGCTGCCGCCCTTCGGAGCCGACGGGCTCGTCATCGAGGCGAACGAGAACGGGCGCCTGCACGTCGTCGGATCCGTCGGATACGCCGAGGAGTTCCTGGAGGATCGTCTCGAAGGCCTCCCGACCGACGCGAACGTTCTGATGACCGACGTCCTGCGCCGACGTCGTCCGGTGTTCGTCGAAAGCACCGCGGACTTCGTACGCCGTTATCCGGAACTGCGCAGGATGACCCATCCCGACAAGAACTCCTGGGCCTTCCTTCCCCTGAGCGCGTCCGGGCAGGAGTTCGGGTGCTGCGTCATATCCTTCGCCCTGCCGCGCACGTTCACCGACGAGGAGCGCACCCTCCTGACCGCGCTGAGCGGGCTGGTGGCACAGGCCCTGGAACGGGCCCGCCTGTACGACGCCGAACACAGCCGCGCGCAGTCTCTGCAGCGCGGACTGCTGCCCAGGTCACTGCCCCGGCTGCCGGCGGTGACCGCGGCCGCGTCCTACCTCCCCGCGAGCGAGGGTGCGGCAGTGGGCGGTGACTGGTACGACCTGATACCCCTCTCTGCCGACCGGGTCGCCATGGTGGTCGGCGACGTGATGGGACATGGCATAGCCGAGGCGGCCACCATGGGTCGGCTGCGTACGGCGGTGCACACTCTCGCCGACCTGGAGATGCCGCCGGACGAGATGTTCGGCCACCTGAACGACCTGGTGAAAGAGCTGGGTGACGACTCCTACGTCACCTGTCTGTACGCGGTGTACGACCCGGTGAGCCGTATCTGCACCTTCTGCCTGGCGGGCCATCCTCCGCCCGTCGTCGTCCATCCCGACGGCACGCTGCACCGGCCGGTACTGGTCGCCAATCCGCCTCTCGGAGCGGCCGAGCCGCCCTTCGACACCCAGGAGCTGCTTCTGCCGGAGCAGTGCGTTCTCGTCTTCTACACGGACGGACTGCTGCGGTCCGTCGACCGCGACGCGGACGAAGGTGTCGCACTGCTGGTGAGCGCGGTGGCCGACGCCCTGGAGGAGACCTCGTACTTCTCCCGGGCATGTGACGGCGACGGCGGAGCGTGCCTGGGCCGGCTGTGCGACCTCATCACGACGCAACTGACGCAGGACCGGCCGCGGGCCGTCGACGACGCGGCACTGTTCCTCACCCACACCCGGGTGACCGCGCCCGACGACGTCGCGTCGTGGGCGCTGACCGAGAGCCCCACGGCGGCGTCGGAGTCACGCGAGCTCGTGCGACGGCAACTGGCCCGCTGGAGGCTCAACGACCTGGAACCCACCACGGAGATCGTCGTGAGTGAGCTGGTCGGAAACGCGATACGGCACGCGAAGGGACCGCTGCGCCTGCGTCTGCTGCGCAGCGGATCGCTCATCTGCGAGGTGTACGACGGCAGCCTCACGACCCCGCGCATCCGGCGGGCCACGCAGATGGACGAGGGCGGACGGGGACTGCATCTGGTGTCCGCGCTCTCCCGGCGCTGGGGCACCCGGTATCTGGACGACGGCAAGTGCATCTGGGCCGAGCAGGAACTGACACCGGACAGCGCTCACCGGATCTGAGCCGTGCCGCCCGGCACGGCTCCGTCCCGCTCCCCTACGCGCCGCGTTCCGGCTGAACCCCAGCTTCGGGTGCCGCAGCCGGTTCGGGCCTGTCAGCGGTGGTGTAGAAGACGGATGTGCCCTGCTTGCCGCGCTGGGCCTGGTTCTTCGCCACGAGTCCCTCGAGCGTGGTGCGTACGACCGTCGTCCTGATGTCGCGCTCGGGGTGTGCCTGGCCGAGTGCGCCGGCCACTTCGGCCGCGGAACGCGGTTCGTCCAGTGCGGACAGATGGCCGCGGACGAGTTCGACGAGCGTGGGCTGCGCCGCCTTCGTGGCCGGGGCCTTGCCGGCGGGCTTCTTCCCGCCCCGCTTCCCGGCCGGCGCCCGGCCGGAGGCGGCGTCGGCCGTCTTGGCGCGCGTACGCTTCCCGGCGCTCGGCTCGGCGGACTCCTTCTCACGCGGCGCGGGCACCGCGGCGCCGATCCCGGTGGCCGTGGGCCCCTCCGGTGCGGGGGAGACGCCGAGCGCCTGCTGCATGTTCACCAGCATCGCGTGGTCGTGCCTGAGCGCGGCCAGCAACTGCTGCAGTGCTTGGATCTCGCCGTTGACGCGGTCCTGTTCCTTGACGTTGTGCTCGAGGTCACCGGTCACCTGGGCGGTGTACTGCGCTGTCAGTTCCGTGCGGGTGGTGGTGCTCTCCGACATGGTGTCGACCCTCTCCTCGGTTCACCGGCCGGGACGGAGGACTGTCGGGCGTCGAGCGGAACACGCCCGCGCTTCCGGCCTCGTGTTCAGGTGGCGGCAACGTAACTGCCGTGCAATGTCTCGGTGTACAGATACTACGTACGAGTGCAGCCGAATTGTTCCGCTCTGGTGATGATTTCGCCCTCCGCGGGAGCCGAGGTGACTACGGCGAAGCGCACGGTGCGCTCCGGAGAAAGACCTCAACGCGGCCTTTCGAGAACCTGTTTCGCGGACCCGCATGCGTGAGGTCCGGTGGCTGCTCCACCCGTGCCCGCTCGCCCGGAAGACGTGACCTCGCCTCACCGGGCACGCCGTGTGGTGGTGTCGCAGCGTATGGCCCAGGTGCGTGACGGCGACTCAGGAGCGGCCAGGGCCTACGACTTCGGGGGAAATTGAGTTTCGGGCGTGCCAGCCTGGCGGCTCGTGCACAGTCAGGCGGTGTCGCGGACGGTCCATCCGGGACGATCACCGTGTCCGCCGAGTCCGTAAAGCGGTGGACAGCCTTGCGGTGCTGGGCGAGCATCTCCGCGATGACTAGCGAACTTCTCCCCAAACGCGTCCGCTTCGTCGAGCTCAGCGCAAGGGCGCTCCGGGCGCTTGCCGAGGGTGACCTCGCTGGCGGCAGCGCCGAGGCCGGGGTCGCCCTTGACGAGTACTTCGTCTCCGACCGGGCCCGCGGGATCTTCGGCTATCGCGCTGGCCAGCTCGCCGAGGACCCCTCTGTCGCGCCCTGGATCGTGCGGGCCGCGGTGTCCGAGCCGGACGGGGCCGTTGTCGGCGACGCCGGGTTCCATGGGCCGCCGGACGAGGCCGGCATGGTCGAGGTCGGCTACACCGTCGTGCCCGGGTACCGCCGCCAGGGCTATGCCCGCGCCATGCTGGCAGCGCTGCTCGTCAGGGCCGCCGCCGAACCCGGTGTCAGGACCGTGCGCGCCAGGATCGGATCCGGCAACGACGCCTCCTTGGCCACCATCGCGGGCTTCGGTTTCACGTGCGTTGGCGAGCAGGGGAACGAGCGCGACGGGCTCGAGCTCGTCTTCGAGATCCCGGCTGACGCGATCCAGGCCGGGTAGCTGTACGGCCGCGGCGGAATCGTGAGCGTCCTTGTCGGGCCGTGACATGAGAAGGGCCGCACAGGTTGGGTGAGTTGTGAAGCTGACCTGGGCCCGCGCGGCCTGTTCCCATCCTGCCCTGTCCGGCGTCTCACGCGCACATTTCGGCGAGTTGTTCGCCGAGCTCGCCAGTGCGTGGGAGGCCGCGCGGCAGTCCGTGCTCCGCGAGGCCCGGGGCGTCGGAGGGCGGAGGGCGGTGGCCGAAAGCCCAAGCTGGTCTTCCTCGATCGGCTGCTGGTCACCCTGGTCCATCTGCGCCATCAGTTGCCGCACATGGTGCTCGCCGAGCTCTTCGAGGTGGATCGCTCCACCGTCTCCGCGGCCATCCGCCAGGTCCGCCCGCTGCTGGCGGCCCGTGGTTTCGCAGTGCCGGACCGGCCCGGCCTGCGGCTGAAAACGCTGGGGGACGTCTTCGCCCATGCCGAGGCGGAGGGTGTTGAGCTGCGGCTCGACGGGGCCGAGACCCAGGTCCGCCGCCCACAGGCCGACCGCCCCGGGCGCCGGGCCTTCGTCTCCGGCAAACGTAAGCAGAACACCATCAAGACCACCACGTTCAGCGACGGCCAGGGCCGCCTGCTGCTGTCCGGCGTGGTCCACCCGGGCCGGATGCACGACCAGACCGCCGTGCGCACCGAGGGCATCGCCGAGCAGTTCCGCATCCGTCTCGGCGTGAAGGCGAAGGTCGACTCCGGCTACCTCGGGCTGGCCAAAGAATTCCCCGGCCAGGTCGGCGCCCCACCGAACAAGCCCAAGGACGAGGCGTGCGACGGTGACACGCACGCCTGGCGCGAGACACGGCGGCGGCAGTCCTCGGCGAGGATCTGCGTGGAGCACACCGACGCCGAGCTCCGCCAGTGGGCACCCCTGCGCCGATTCACCGGACGCCGCGATACCTACGCCGAGACCCATCTCGCGATCGCCTCGCTCGTCTCCGGCCGATCCGCGCAGCGGGCAACCCGCCGCCGGACGAGCACCGAACTCGTCCTCGTCCGCGACACCGCCCGCTGATCACCCACCAGCCGAGCCTCCAGGCGAGCACGCCCGAAGCTCAATTTCCCCCGAGACCGTTACTGGTGACGGCGCGTCACAGCATTGATTACTCCAAACGTATTCTTTCTCATACATCCGCATATCCGACATGACTGAAATATGCATGCTCGGTACCTTCGTTTGCGCATGGGCTCACAGTCGAGGTGTCTGAGACAGGAGAAGTGACATGGCAACGCATTCCACTGCTGTGACAGCCGCTGTCGCGGCCGGCGCGGCCCTGATGGCCACGGTGATCACGTACGCCTCCGTCGCTTCCGTGCCGCTGGCGGCTGCGGCGGCCCAGCGGGCAGCCGTCGCCTCGGCCGCGGCTCCGGAGAGCGACGACAAGGGAGACAACGGTTACGGCGACAACCGTCACGGCGACGGCGACGGCCGTGACAACGGCGACACCGACCACGGCAGGAGCCTCGACGGCTGGGACTTCTACGGCGGTGACCCCGAGGCGGTCCATGTCAACGAGCGTGATTACGCCGCAGTCCCCTACGGCTGCATCACGGTGGTCAGCGGCCTCGGGTCCAAGACGCTGAACGTCCGCAACGACAGCAAGGAGACCGTCGAGGTGTTCAGCGGCGCCACCTGCGGCGACGGCGCTCCGATCGCCACGGTCGGCCCGTTCAGCTCGACCAACGGGCTCTTCCCCCGCCATGTCAGGGGCGGTGTGGAGGTCGAGGACGGTGTGGTGGGCAGCTTCCGAGTGGTCCGTGAGCGCGTCCTCGTCGAGCGCGAGGATCACTACTACAGCGACTACGACTACGACGAGGGCGGCAGGTGATCAGGTCGTGCGAGTGACGTGGGAGAACGGGATCTCATGACAGGCGCGCCGGGGGTCAGTGGTGGCGGCCCGGGCCGTGCGGCGGGGGAGGCGGCGGCAGTTCGGTCGGTGGGGCCTCCTCCGGCCACACCAGCAGGACGGGGCAGGGGGCGTGGTCGACCACGAACCGGGTCATGGGGCCCAGACTGTGCGGTCCGAGCCGGGAGCGGTCGCCGTCACGTGCGCAGACCAGCAGGTCGGCTCCGGTGGCCGCCTCCACCACCCTCCGTTCCGTGCGCCCGCGGACGAGGACTTGGCGGGCGGGACCGCCCAGGTGCCGTTCGGCGGTGTCGAGGAGTTCCTGTGCGGCGGCCTCGGACAGCACCTCGATGCGATGTCCCGGGTCGCGTTCGGGATGACCGCGGCCGAGCAGCCCGGCGAACGCGCCGTGGGCCGTCTCGGGGACCGTGTCCTCGCAAACGTACAGCAGCACGATCTCCTCGTCCGGCGTGGCGCGGGTGACCGCGGCGTCCACGCAGGCGGGCCAGGTGCCTTCGGTGATCCAGACGATGACGCTCATGGGCTCTCCGGCTTTCCGCGTTGGTCGCTGCCGATCGTCTGCAGCATCCCCCACCGCGCCCGGTCGGAAGCAAGGAGCGCGGCCGATGCGAGGGCGGCGGATCCTCCGCGTCGCTGCCGCTGACCGGTGCGCCCGCCCGGTCGACGGTCCTGCGGTGCGCCCGGCACCCCTGTGTCTTGTCCGGTCCGGATTTCGAACCGTACGATTGTGCGTTTCATGGACGCCGGGGGGATTTCTTGCGTCGACAAGGGGTGGAGTGGGACCACGGTCCGGCCGGTTACCGGCGTGGGGCCGCGGGCACAGTCGACGACGGATCACCGGCCGCCGCGAGCGATGCCGGGCCCGGTCGGCCGGTCGCCGCACGGGTCCGGGTCGCACGCTTTGTCGTGCGCACCCTGCGCGGCGAGTGGCACGGCATCGTCGTCGACCCGGTGCGCCGGTTGCTGCGGCGTGGATTGTCCGGTCTGTCGCTCGCCTTCGTCGCCGGCTTCGGCGTGATCCTCTTCCATGCGATCGCCCAACGGCCCACGGGTGCGACGGCGGTGCGGATCCTGGGCGGCGTCACGGCCGACCTGCCGTTGTGGCTGGCGCTGCTGCGTACACCGGTGTCGCTGTACGTGCCGGCCCTCGACCTACCGGTGTGGGCGGGCATCACCCAGCTGTTCCTCGCCTTCGCCCTGGCCGAACTGGTCCTGGGCCGGGCTCGCACGCTGCTGGTCTCCTATGCGACCACGCTCGCCGGAACGCTGACGGTGCGCGTGATGATCGCGCTCGGGCCGGGCTGGTGCGGCTTCGGTCTGCCGCCCCGAATCGGCCAGGTGCTCGACACGGGACCGTCCGCCGCGGTCGTGGGCCTGTTCACGTACCTCGCCGTCGTCCGGCGGGCCCCCGTCGTGTTCACGCTGACCGGCGGTTCGATGGTGTGGGAGTCGATCGCCGAGCCCAACCTGGCCGGCCGGGAACACCTGATCGCCGTGTCGGCCGCGATCGTCCTGGGCCTGTTCCACGGACGCGCTAGCAAGGTACGGCAGTTGGGGACAGCACTGCTGTCCGGTGCGGTCCCGCTCCCGAGACATCCGATCGGGATGACGCTGCCCGTGCCGGTTTCGTCGGGGCGCACCGACCCGTCCGCGCCTGGCGTCGGCCGAGTGCCCCTGCACGAGCCACCGGTCGACGACTGCCGCGAGCCGTGCTGAGGACCGGACGGTGGGCAGGCTGCCGAGCCGGTTTCACCTGAGCGAGTTGACCTCCTTGAGATAGGCCCGGCACAGTGCGGCGCCGACGGGGCAGCGCCTCGGCCCGCACTGCCCGCAGCACGACACATGGGCCACGTACGCGCGATAGGTCTTGAGTTCGGCGGCCGTTCGGGTCTTCCGCACGTCGCATCGCTCCCTGGAGCCCTGCGGCGCCACCCCGGAACAGGAGCCGGGGCGCACCGAGTTCATCGCCGACATGTGCCACGTCCCTTCCGACCGGTTCATCTCGTCCTGCCGCTGCTCGCTACGGCTTGATGCCGACTCCGACCCACAGGCTGACCTGGGCGTCCGTGGGCGGCTCGTCCGTGGCGGTGTGCCCCTGTCCGGCTTCGGGGCGCCAGCGGTGCCCGACGACGATGCCCGGGTCGAGCAGTTCGAGTCCGTCGAAGAAGCGGGCGACGTCCTTCTGGGCCCGGAACTGCACCGGTGTCCCCGCCCCCGTGTAGATGGCGGTGACCTTCTCCCAGGTCTGCGGATCGAAGTCGGGCGTGCAGTGGCTCAGCGCCAGGGCACTTCCGGAGGGCAGGACGTCCAGCAGACGGCCCACGATCCCGTACGGGTCCCGCGCGTCGGTGATGAAGTGCATCAGCGCGTTCAGCGACAGGGCCACCGGACGGTTCAGGTCGAGCACCTCGGCCAACTCGGGTGCGGTCAGCAGGGTCTCGGGGTCGTTGGCGTCCGCCTCGATGTAGGTCGTGCGGCCCTGCGGGGTGCTCCGCATCAGGCGCTCGGCGTACTTGAGGACGAGCGGGTCGTTGTCCGCGTAGACCACCCGGGCGTCGGGAACCACCGACTGGGCGACCTGGTGCAGGTTCGGCTCGGTGGGGATGCCCGTGCCGATGTCCAGCCACTGCCGGATGCCGTGCTCCCGGGCCAGGACACGCGTGGCGCGGTGCATGAAGGCCCGGTTCTCCCGGGCGCAGACGAAGATGCCCGGGTAGGCGGTCGCGACCGTCTCGGCGGCCTGCTTGTCGACCTCGAAGTGGTCCTTGCCGCCGAGGTAGTAGTCGTACATGCGGGCCGAGTGCGGCCTGCTGGTGTCGATGCCCCGCGCGGCGTGCGAGTTGGTCATCATCTCCCTTTCGGTGGTGTGTCGGGCGTGCGGGCGGGTCGAGGCCGGGGCCGGCCGGGATCCTCGCCGCTCATCGGGTGCTTCAACCGGTCGCCAAGTGGTCGGCCAGGCCCTTCTTGACCCCCGCGACGAACGCGGCGATCTCCTGCGGTGTGTAGATCAGCGCGGGGCCGGCCGGATCGGTGGACTGCCGCACCGCGACACGACCGTCAGCCAGTTGCTTCGCTTCCACGCACTGGCCCCCGTTGGGGCCGCTCCACGGGCACTCCCAGCCCTGCTCGCCGAGGTCCGACGCGGGCATACCGTTGTAGACAAGGCTGTCGAAGGTGCTCATGAGTACTCCTTGCGCATGCGGTTCAAGAGCGCCTTGCTGTCCGCGGACGAGGTCAGCAGGGACATCCGGTTGTGCGCCTCCAGATGCGCCACGACGTCCGAGCGCTGGTCCAGGTACACGGAGGCGGAGAGGATCTCGCTGTAGACGATGTCGGGGAGTTCCGGCTCCTCGAACCGGAAATAGGTGAACGGCGCGCACGCGCCCACGTGGGCACCCGCGGTGAACGGGACGACGTCGAGGCTGATGTGGTCGAGCTCCGAGACCTCGAGGAGCCGGTCGATCTGCTCGCGCATCACCTCGGCCCCGCCCACCACCCGATGGAGCACGGCCTCCTCCATCACCACCCAGAGGGTCGGCGCGTCCGAGCCCTCGAGCAGCCTCTGGCGGGTCAGGCGCAGATCCACGCGCCGCTGGAGGTCCTCCTCGTTCTCGTTCGGAAAACCCCCGCGCAGAACGGCGCGTGCGTACCCGTGCGTCTGGAGCAGCCCCGTGACGTAGTGGGGCTCATAGGTGCGCAGGGTCTTCGCGCCGGACTCCAGGCTCACATAAGCGGTGAACCAGTTGGGCAGTACATCGCGGTACGCGTGCCACCAGCCGGGCTCATTGGCCTGTTCGGCGAGGGCGACGAACTCGTCGATCTCCTGCTGATCGGCCCCGTAGGTCTCCAGCAGCTTTTCCACATACAGCGGCTTGAGACCGACCTCCGCCTTCTCCAGACGGCGGATGGTCAGCGACTTCACACGCAAGGCCTTGGCGGCATCCTCCAGCGACACCCCCGCGCCCTGCCGCCGGTCCTGCAGCCGCCGGCCGAGGATCATGCGCAGAACGGTGGGTGCACTGGTGCCGGAACCCGAACGAGCCTCGCTCACGCCCTACCTCCTGAGGGACTGTCACCAGTACGAGTCTGACAGCGACTTGATGAAGCCGCCAGGCCCATACCGTCATCCTGAAATTATCAGGGATGCGGTTGCAGCGTGAACTCGCCTGCGAGCATGATTACTTGTGTGAGCCCTCTCGTTGGTGCGAGCCCGACCACTTCGTCAACGTCCCCTTCATCCAAGGGGGTTGGCGCGCATCCGCATTCGAGTTGCAGCCCGCAGGACAACCTCCTCGGGACCGGCCCGTCGCTCACCCTCCCCGTCTGCCGCCCCGTATGGAAGGCGCCCGCCGTGTCCCCCCACACGCCTGCCTCGCCCCAGCTCTTAGAGACGGCCGGTCCTCACCGGGCGCACTGGCTGGAGCTCCCCCCGCACCGGTCCAGCGTCCGGGTCGCCCGGCACTCCGTGGAGGCATGGCTGGCCTCGCGGCGACTGCCCGCCGAAATCGTCGGAGACGCCGTTCTGCTCGTGTCCGAACTGGTCACGAACGCGGTCATCCACACGCTCAGCACCCGCATCCTGTGCGGGGCCCAGCTGGTCTCGGACACAAGGCTGCGCCTGGAGGTCCACGACGAAGACCTCACCGGCCGTGACCTGCCGCGGCGCCAGCCGGGCAGTGACGACGAGTGCGGCCGGGGTCTGCTGCTCGTGCAGGAGATGGCGGAGTCCTGGGGGGCGGATCGTTCGGCGCTCACCATGGGGAACGCCGTGTGGGCGACCCTGGCGTTCCCCGGCGAGCGCCAGGTGGTTGCTCCGCTCCCCTCGCGGCCTTGAATGCCGGGCGCAGCGGATGCGCCCAGGCGTCGAGCAACGGCCGACCCGCATCCGGGCCGGCCGACGGACAGGCCGTGTTCAGCGGCGTGCGAGCCGGCGTCCGTGGTGGGCGCCGGGTGCATAGGCCCTGTCGTAGTGCTGGAAGATCTCTGCTTCCCGCTCGACCGGCAGAATGTCGTCCACGCCCATGGACGGCGCCTTCTTCACCAGCCCTTTGGGGTGTGTCACCTTCACGTAACCGGGCCCGACGACCGCTTCGTCGACGGGGACGAAGACCAGCCGCTGCCGTGTCGGCAGGCCGGTACGGACGGTGACCATGGCCGGTTCGTCGGTCGTCGTGTCGACGTAGACCGCTTCCAGGGCTCCGATCTTCTGTCCCTTGGGGTCGACCACGTCGCGGTTGCGCCACTCGCGGATATCGGCTGAATGGATCATTCGTCGCTCCTTGCGGCCCGCAGCCTTGCGCAGACGTCCGACCTGGGCGACCGCGCTCGACCAGCCTGTTTTCACGTTACTCCGAGCACCGCCGTGCCGCCTGGTTGACCTGCTCCTTTCCGGGCCCCGAACGCCGGAGGGAGCCGGCGGACCGCTGTGCCGGGCCCACGGCCGGCTGCCTTCCGTTCCCTGTGCCGCTGCGACCGCTTCCCTCCCTGGTGTGAGCCGCGCCCTCGCACCGCAGGTCGGACGGGCCGCACGGACGCGGGGCAGGCCCTCCTGCCGTTGGAACTTTGTCGACCGGTCGTCTACTTTTGCTGAGTGACCGGCGCCGCCTGGTGGCCGGTCCCGATCGAAAGGACAGACATGAACACCACGGGTCACAAGGTCGCGGTCATCACGGGGGCATCACAGGGCATCGGTGCCGGTCTTGTCGACGCCTACCGCAAGCTCGGCCACGCCGTCGTCGCGACCTCCCGCACCATCGCGCCCTCCCAGGACCCGGGCGTCGTCACGGTCCAGGGCGACATCGCCGACCCGGCCACCGCCGAACGTGTCATCGCGGCCGGGCTCGAGCGGTTCGGCCGTATCGACACGCTGGTGAACAACGCCGGCATCTTCGTCGCCAAGCCGTTCACCGAGTACACGCGGGAGGACTACGACGCGATCACCGGGATCAACCTGAGCGGCTTCTTCCGTATCACCCAGCTCGCGGTCGAGGCGATGGTCCGACAGGGCGCAGGCCATGTCGTCCAGATCACCACCAGCCTGGTCGACCAGGCGGACTCATCGCTGCCGTCCGTGCTGGCCTCGCTGACCAAGGGCGGGCTGCAGTCCGCGACCAAGTCCCTGGCCATCGAGTACGCCACCCGGGGCGTGCGCAGCAACGCCGTCGCCCTCGGCGTCATCAAGACGCCGATGCACCCGCAGGAGTACCACGAGACGCTCGCCGCGATGCATCCGGTCGGGCGGATGGGTGAGGTGGCCGACGTCGTCGACGCGGTTCTCTACCTCGAGAACGCCCCGTTCGTCACCGGCGAGATCCTCCACGTCGACGGCGGTCAGAACGCCGGCCACTGACGGTGATGCCCGGGCGCCGTCCTCAGCGCCCGGGCGCCGGCCGGTCCGCACCGCGGCGCGGCGACCGCACCCTGGTCACGGGTCGTCGGGGCCGTTCTCACGCAGTCTTCGCCACAGACGGGTGCGGTGCAGCACGCACATGGGTCCGAGTGATGGTCCCTGCGGGCATCGACACCACCGATACGATCATCGTCCCTCACCGTGATCACGGGTTGCGGCACGTTCCAGCCCGGGCAAGCCGTCAGGGCCGTGCACACGCAGCGACTCGTTCGCACCCACGGGCAGTGCCGAACGGGTTGAGGGGAACCCCGCCGAGTGGGGTGGCAACCACGCCGGCAGGGGCGTCGTCGACCTCGCGAACGGTGTCCCACCGCGCGGTCGGCGGACTCACTTCCGGTGAACCACGCCGGTTACGCTCGGAGTGTGACCGACGACGAGCAGGGCGCGCCCGGGCTGCCGAGCGGTGACGGTCTTCCCGGCGAGGGCGGGGGAGCGGCCGACCACGCGGAGCGGGAGCACCCTGTTTTCGAGCTCGGTACGGACGGGCCGAAGGTCATCATGGCCGGGGTCGACGGCTCCGACTCCTCCTGGCGGGCGGCGTCCTATGCGGCGGGTCTCGCCCGCCGCCAGGGCGCGCTGCTGGCGCTCGTGTACGTGCAGCCGATTCCGGTCTCGTCCGCTCCCGGTGTCGTGGGGGTCATGGCGCAGGCCTCGGCCGAGGTCGCCGAGGAGATCGGTGCCCAGGCCCACCGGGACGCCGAGCGGCTGGGCGAGGTCTACCGCAATCTGCGCTGGGAGTTCCACACGTTCCGCGGCGACCCCTATTCCGGTCTTGTGCGGACCGCGGACGATCTGCGGGCCGACGCGGTGGTCGTGGGCGCCTCCGAGAAGGCGGGTCACCGGTTCATCGGTTCGCTCGCGGTCCGTCTCGTCAAGGCGGCGCGGTGGCCGGTGACGGTGGTGCCCTGACGGCCCGGCCCTCTCCTTCGGGGACGGCGGGGCCCTTCCGGGATCGGCCCCGTTCGCCGAGGCTGATGATGTCCCGGTGCCCGGTGTGACTGAAGGTGCTGACGGTGCTCATGAGGCAGGTAGGGGCGCGTGGTGACGCACTCGTGTCCTCAGGCCATGGCCACCGTGGAATGTGGGTGCTAGAAATGTCCCATGGCGAACCGTCTCGCCCGGTTTAGACGTATATTCTTGCGTCCGCTGGCCGGCAAGAGCCCTCGAAGTGTCGCCGGGCAGATGTTCGTAATGCAGGTGGCGCTGGTGATACTCCTCGTCCTCTGCGCCGTCTTCGCGCTCGTCCTGCAGTCCCAGCGGGACACCGGCTCCGAGGCCAAGCGCCGCTCGATCGCCGTCGCCCAGACCTTCGCCCATTCCCCGGGCATCCTTCCTGCACTGCGGACGTCCGATCCGTCGGCGGTGCTCCAGCCGCTCACCGAGGCGGGACGCAAGGCGTCGGGTGTCGACTTCATCGTCGTGATGGACACCAAGGGCATCCGGTACACCCATCCCCTGCCGAGCCGGATCGGACAGCGGTTCGTGGGCAACATCGGCCCCTCCTTGGCCGGGAAGGTCTACACCGAGAGCGTGCACGGTCCCCTCGGTGACGAAGTGCAGGCCACCGTTCCCGTCAAGGACGCCTCCGGCAAGGTGGTGGCCCTCGTCTCGGCCGGGCTGAAGGTCAAGAACGTGGCCAGCCAGGTGGACCGGCAGCTGCCGATCATCCTGGGCGCCGGTGCCGCCGCGCTCGTCGTGGCCACCGGAGTGACGGCCCTGGTGAGCAGGCGGCTGCGCCGTCAGACCCACAGCCTGGCGCCGGCCGAGATGACCCGCATGTACGACCACCACGACGCCGTGCTGCACTCCGTACGCGAAGGGGTGCTCATCATCGGTGAAGGCAGCCGGCTGCTGCTCGCGAACGACGAGGCCCGGCGGCTGCTGGAGCTGCCCGCGGACGCCGAGGGACACCACGTGGCGGAGTTGACCAACCTCGACCCCGAGATCGTCGCGCTGCTCATCTCCGGCCGGGAGGCCACCGACGAGGTGCACTTCGCGGGCGAGCGTCTGCTCGCGGTCAACCAGCGGCCCACGGACCGTGACGGAGGTCCCAAGGGAATCGTGGTGACACTGCGCGACTCCACCGAGCTCCAAGCGGTGTCCGGCAGGGCGGAGGTCGCACGTGAGCGGCTCAAGCTGCTGTACGACGCGGGACTGAGCATCGGCACCACCCTCGACGTGATGCGCACCGCGGACGAACTGGCGAAGGTCGCGGTACCCCGCTTCGCCGACTTCGTCACCGTCGACATCGCCGACGCGGTGCTGCAGGGCGAGGAGCCGGCCACCACGGCGACCGACCTGCGGCGCACCACGGTGCGCGGCGTCCGGAACGACCACCCGCTCTACGAGAAGGGACGTCTGATCGACTTCGTGTCGTCGACGCCCCAGGCGCGCGGCTGGGGTTCGGGGAGCTCGGAACTGGTGGCCGACCTGTCGACCGCCACGGGCTGGCATGCGCAGGACCCCAAGCGCACCAAGGCGATCATCGACTACGGCATCCACTCGCTCATCACCGCCCCGATCCGGGCCCGCGGCGTGGTGCTGGGCATGGCCAACTTCTGGCGCTCCAAACGGCACCTCCCCTTCGACGACGAGGAGTTGTCGCTGGCCGAGGAGCTGGTGGCCCGTGCGGCGGTCAGCATCGACAACGCCCGCAGGTACACCCGCGAGCACGCCCTCGCGGTGACGCTCCAGCGCAGCCTGTTGCCGCGCGCCCTGCCCGAGCAGAGCGCGCTGGAGATCGGATACCGCTATCTGCCGGCGCAGTCGGGTGTCAGCGGAGACTGGTTCGACGTGATTCCGCTCCCCGGGAGCCGGGTGGCGCTGGCCGTCGGCGACGTGGTCGGCCACGGCCTGCACGCCGCGGCGACGATGGGACGGCTGCGGACGGCGGTGCACAACTTCTCCACGCTCGATCTGCCGCCCGACGAACTGCTGGGCCACATGGACGATCTGGTGGGCCGCATCGACCAGGACGAGACGAGCGCGGAGGCCGCGGGGGTGGTGGGCGCGACCTGTCTGTACGCGATCTACGACCCGGTGACGCGCTACTGCAGCATGGCGCGCGCGGGACATGTGAGCCCGGCGCTTGTCCTTCCCGGCGGAAGTGTGACGTTTCCCGACCTGCCGGCCGGGCCGCCGCTCGGCCTGGGTGGCATGCCGTTCCAGAAGGCCGAACTGGAGCTCCCGGAAGGCAGCCAGCTCGTCCTGTACACCGACGGCCTCATCGAGGACCGCAGACGCGATCTGGACGTGGGCATGGAAATGCTGCGCAATGCGCTGGCCGGCCATCCCGACCGGTCACCTGAGGACAGCTGCCAGGCCGTGCTGGACGAACTGCTCACGGGGCGGCGCAAGGACGACGTCGCCCTGCTGATCGCCCGTACCCGTGCGCTGCCGTCCGACCGGGTCGCCGACTGGGACGTGCCGTTCGACCCGGCCGCCGTGTCCGGCATGCGCGTGGCCCTGTCCGACAAGCTCGAGGAGTGGGGCCTGTCCGAACTCGGCTTCGGTATGGAACTCGTCCTGAGCGAACTCATCACGAACGCCATCCGCTACGGCTCCGAGCCGATCCATGTACGGCTGATCCGCGACCGCACACTGATCTGCGAGGTGGCCGACGGCAGCAGCACCTCCCCGCATCTGCGCTATGCCGCGACGACCGACGAGGGAGGGCGTGGCCTGTTCCTGGTCTCGCAGATGGTCGAGCGCTGGGGCACGCGCTACACCCCTCAGGGCAAGGTGATCTGGGCCGAGCAGGCCCTCCCGGAGACCGGCGAGGACCTCGGCCTCACCTGGTTCGACGTGGACTCGGCCTTCTCGGACTGAGAGGCCGGGCCGACGGCCCTGTGCGCGGGGCGGGACGCCCGGTCTCAGTCGAGGTCCATGCCGAGCGCGGCGTCCGGACGGCAGAAGGGGCACGCCTGGACCATCGGATCCGTCAGCGCCGCCCGAGCCTCCTGGGCGCCGATCGGGTGCTTGGCTCCGCCGCTCGTGCAGTCGGCGGTGTGAATGCGGGCGGGCTCGGGGCCCACCGCCCTCTTCTGCCGCTCGACCGTGAAGCCCGCCGCCCCCTTTGTGCTGTCCGTCGCCGCGGGCGCGCTCGAGCGGCGCTGTCCGCGCGGCTGCGGTCGCGCGGACCGTTGTTCCTGCGTACGGGCGAGTGCCTCGCGTACGGCGGACTGCTGAAGCCGCAGGTAGATGCCGACCGTCTCGTTCTCGGCCACCCGCTCGTCCAGGTAGGCCAGGATGGCGCGGAGCCGGCCCGGATCCGGTGGCAGCTCGGTCATGGAGCTCGTCCGTCCCGCTCAGAACCGTGCTCCGCGCTCCCGCTCCACTGCGGCCCGCCCGGGTTCGCGCGGCGCCGTCCACGCGGCGGGCGTCCGTTTCCGCTCCTGCCGGTGGGCGTGACGGAACGCCGCTGTCGACGGTCGATACAGGCGCCCCCGCGCTCCCGTCCGGCCGGGCTGTTCGGCGAGCCGCCGGTACGTCGCGCTCCACTCCTGCCGGGCCTGGGCGAGGTCGTCGGGATGTCTGTGCCGCATGGTCGGATTCAATCATGTGTTCGATTTTTTGGTCGACTCCGGGCACCGGGGGCCGGCGCGCCGGAGCCGACGGCTCCGAAGGGCCGGGCCCGCCCGTCCGGCCGGCGTGGTCGGTCGGACGAACGGGCGGGCCCGTCGCCGTTCAGCTCCAGGTCATGTTGATCTCGCCGCCGAAAGTGGCATACCCGGCGCGCGCGAAGGCCCGCGCCATCGGGACGTTGGCCCTGTCCGTGGACGCCCGGATGCGGGGCACGTCCTGCCCGGCGAGGACCCTTGTGCCCTCGGCGAGCACGTCGTCGACGTAGCCGTTGCCGCGCTGCTCGGGCAGGACGGCGATATAGGCGATGATCGGGTTGTAGCCGTTGTGCGCCGGGATCACGAAGCCGACCGGCTCGCCGTCGGGCAGGGTGGCGATGCGCCACCAGTCCCGAGGGGTCCGATAGCGGGCCAGCTCTTCCTCGTACTGCTTCACCGCCGCCTCGCGCGGTGAAGCCCGGGTCAGTTCGTCGCGGCTGTGGGCGTCCAGCGTCCCCTCGAGCACCCGGGTCATCAGGGCCAGCAGCTCATCGGTGTCCAAGGGCGGCCTGAACCGGAGGCGCCCACGGTCGGCGGGAGCCGGGTTCCGGGGCTGCCATTCGAGGCGGAGGCGCTCGACGAACAGCCGGGCACCCGTGCGCTCCAGGACGGCCATACGGTCCTGGACGGGGCGCCTGGTCGCGGTGCTGTCCCGCCACCGGGGAGGGACCATGCGGCTGTACTCCGGACGCGGGGATCCCTCGGGGACGGTCGCGGCCGTCGCGGTCTCCAGGAGCCGTACGCCGACGTCCACCCGATCCGGCTCCGGAAGGCCGTCGTCGATGTCGAGAAGGTCCAGGATCAGCGGTGAGCCGACTCCCGGGCGGCTCCACCACGCGGTCCGCGCGAGCAGCCGGTCGCCCTGCAGCGCGATCCACATCCACTCCGGGCGCCGGCGGCCCTGGACGAGGTCGTCCGCGAGTTCGTCGTTGAGGAGGTAGGGCAGTTCGTTGAAAAGGTCGAGTTCTTCCCGCCCGGTGATCGGGCGGATGGTCATGTCGTTCTGTCGCACGGTCGAGGCACTCTCGGTGAAGGCGCCCGTCGCTCCGGGGTCAGACGGTGTGAATCCCGCCCCGGGAGGAGACAAGCGCGGTGATCATGGGGAACATCGGCCCACCCCTCCTCTCATGGATCGTGGTCCTCGGCCCTGGCGGCCGGGATCCAGCAGCAAGTTGTATCCAGCCGCGGTGCCGTCCGCAATCACTTTTCGACCGCCCTCGGCACGGCACGGGACCGCGACCGCGCCCGTGACACGGGCAAGGGCCTCGCCCGCTGTGCCGTTCGCCGTGGACGGGGTGCCCTCGGCCACCGTCCGTCCGGCGTCCGGGGCCCTCGACCGGACCATCTGGCGCACCGTCTCCTCCACCGGTCGCCGTACCGGCCGATCCCATGGCAGTCACCTGCAGAAGCTGTGACGATGGCTTACAGGCCTACAGACGCGACGGCGGGCTGGGAGATGACATGCCGATCAGCCGGGTGGGACTCGTTGTGCACGGAGGCCGCCGGGAGGCGGTGTCCGGAGCACAGACCGTACGGGCGTGGTGCGCACGGCACGGCATCGGCTGCGTCGACATCGACGTGTGGCAGGGCGAGGGGAGCCGGCACACGCCCCGCGAGGAGGTGCAGGCCGCCGGCAGCCCCGATCTCATCGTGACGCTCGGCGGGGACGGCACGTTCCTGCGCGGAGCGCGCATCGCCGCCCAGAAGGACATCCGGGTGCTGGGCGTGGACCTGGGCAAGGTCGGTTTTCTGACCGAGACCCCGGTGGCGGACGTGGAGCGTGCGCTGGACGCCGTGAACGCGGGCGAGTCCGAGTGCGAGGAACGCATGACGCTGACGATGCGGGCGTCCAGACTGCTCGAGGTGCCCAGCCCCGAGGAGGCGGTGCTCTGCTACGGCAGGGGCCCGGCGCTGCCCGCCCCGCAGCCGGCGACCGATCCGGACGAGGAGGACGATCCGTGGGGGATCGCGCTGGACGTCACCGCGCTGAACGACATCGTCGTGGAGAAGCTGGCGCGGGACCACCAGGTGAGTGTGGGCGTCTACTTCGCGGGCCGGCTGCTGGCCTCGTACTCGGCCGACGGTGTCATCCTGGCGACCCCGACCGGTTCGACGGCCTACAGTTTCGCCGCGGGCGGGCCGGTGCTCTCCCCGCGGATGCGCGCGGTGATCTTCACTCCGGTCGCCCCGCACATGGCCTTCAACCGTACGGTGATCGCCAACGCCGACGAGCCGGTCGCCCTGCGCGTCCTGCCCCACTCGGGGCGTGCCGCGGTCAGTGTCGACGGGCAGCCGCGCGCCATCCTCGAGCCCGGCGACTGGATCGGCGTGATCGCCTCCCCGCGTCCCCTGCGCCTGGTCAGGCTGACCCCGACCAACTTCTACGGTCGGCTGCGGGAGCGGATGAGGCTCACGGACGCCCCCGCGACGGCCGCGGACGGTGAGGCGGCGCCGATGTTCCGGCCCTCCAGCCCGGTGCCCGACGACCTGCGTCACCTCCAGCTGCCGCCACCACCGTGAGACCGCCGGGGCGGCGGGGAATGTCCGCGGGGTCCGACCGGTTGTAGCGCCCGTGGTGGTGAAGGGAACAGTGTCCCCGGGCCTCACCCTCCGCCCATGAGGACGATCGTTCGGCTGAAGCCTCATGGAGCCTTTCGCCGAGAGGCGACCGCCCTTCACGACCACGGGTTCGGCCACTCCGCCTCCCTGCCGGTTTCCCGGCCGGGGGCGGGTGTCGGGCACCACGCACCGGATGGGTGCGGACGCCGGACGATCGGCCGGAACCCCGGGAATGCGGCGACGGAACCCGTTGTTGCAAGAAGCGACTGACATGAGCGGGTCAAATCCGCGGAGTGTCGGCGGAAGGAGGACCTCATGGCACGCAGCACACAGCGGCCCGTCGTCAAGCTGAAGTCGACGGCAGGGACCGGCGTCACCTATGTGACGCGCAAGAACCGTCTGAACGACCCCGACCGGCTCGTCCTGCGCAAGTACGACCCGGTGGCGGGAGAGCACGTTCTCTTCCGCGAGGAACGCTGAGCCACGCCTCCGCCCTGCGGCGGAGGCCATGAGGAGGGACATCCCATGAGGACCGGTATCCACCCCGACTCCCGCCCGGTCGTCTTCCGGGACCGCGCCGCGGGTTTCGCGTTTCTGACCCGTTCGACCGCGCACTCCACGCGCACGGTCGAGTGGGAGGACGGCAACACCTACCCGGTGATCGACGTCGAGATCTCGTCGGCCAGCCACCCGTTCTACACGGGCACCTCGCGGGTCGTGGACACCGCCGGCCGCGTCGAGCGCTTCGAGCGGCGCTACGGCCGGGCGGCACAGGTCCGCGGCTGACCGCGGTCCGGCATCCGGCCAAGAGAACCAGGAAGAGAGGACAGTCATGAAGGTGCGCAACTCTCTGCGCTCGCTGAAGTCGAAGCCGGGGGCCCAGGTGGTGCGCCGCCGGGGTGTGACCTTCGTGGTCAACAAGAAGAACCCCCGCTTCAAGGCCCGTCAGGGCTGACGCCGCCGTGCGGCGGTGACCGCCACCGCGCGCGACCGGCTTCCGCCGTGCACACGGCACGGCCACCTCGCTGTTCGGCCCCGGCCGGTGTCACCACCGGCCGGGGCCGTCGACGTGGAACAGCAGGGACGGCGACGGCGTTACCGTGTCGGCATCAGACGAATGATCAAGGCGGATCATCATGCACGGCGAGTACAAAGTGCCCGGTGGCAAGCTGGTCGTGGTCGATCTCGACGACCACGGGGGCGTCCTGCGCAACGTCCGGGTCGCGGGTGACTTCTTCCTCGAACCCGACGAGGCGCTGCTCGCCGTCAACCAGGCACTCGAAGGGGTCCCCGTCGACACGGAGGCGGCCGCGCTCGCCCTGCGGATCGAACAGGGCCTTCCCGAGGGGACCGTCATGTACGGACTGACCGCGGAGGGCGTCGCCGTGGCGGTCCGCCGGGCCCTGGCACAGGCGACGGACTGGACCGACTACGACTGGCAGCTCGTCCACGAGCGGCCCCAGTCGCCCGCCCTGCACATGGCGCTCGACGAGGTCCTGACGGAGGAGGTCGCCGCGGGGCGCCGGCCACCGACTCTCCGCGTCTGGGAGTGGGGCGGACCGGCCGTCGTGATCGGCAGTTTCCAGTCGTTGAGGAACGAGGTCGACGCGGAAGCCGCCGAGCGCCACGGGATCACCGTGGTACGGCGCATCTCGGGCGGCGGGGCCATGTTCGTGGAGCCGGGCAACACCATCACGTACTCCCTCTCCGTGCCCGCCTCCCTCGTGTCCGGGCTGTCGTTCGCCGATTCCTACGCCTATCTCGACGACTGGGTGCTGGGCGCCCTGGACGACATGGGCATCAAGGCGTGGTACCAGCCCCTGAACGACATCACCAGCGAGGCGGGGAAGATCGCGGGAGCCGCCCAGAAGCGCGTGATCGGTCCGGACGGCGGGCCTGGCGCGGTTCTCCACCACGTGACCATGTCGTACGACATCGACGCCGACAAGATGCTGGAGGTGCTCCGCATCGGCCGGGAGAAGCTGTCCGACAAGGGCATCCGCAGCGCCAGGAAGCGCGTCGACCCGCTGCGACGGCAGACGGGTCTGTCGCGCGAGACCGTCATCGAACGCATGATCCGGTCCTTCGACGCGCGCTACGGCCTCTCGAGCGGCGGGGTGACCCCCGACGAACTGAAGCGGGCCGAGGAACTCGCCGCGGCGAAGTTCTCCTCCCCAAAGTGGACCGCCCGGGTCCCGTGAACGCGCACAGCGGGGTCACCTCCCGGCAGGAGGTGACCCCGCTCAGGGGTGCCGCTCGTCAGCGCTTGAAGACGTCCTTGGTCTTCTCCTTGGCCTGACGTGCGCTGCCCTTCGCCTTCTCGGCCCGGCCTTCGGCGGTCATCTTCTCGTTGCCCACCGCGCGGCCGACCGTCTCCTTGGTCTTGCCCTTGGCCTCTTCCATTTTCGCCTTGGCCTTCTGTTCACCAGCCACCGTTGCTCACTCCAGTCGCATTCGACTCCGGTGTCATGACGTCGGGTGATCCGACGAGCCGCGAGTAAACATCGACGCCGCGACGGGCGCCGTGGCCGGCTCAGCGGTAGCGGGCGGCCACCTCGGCGAATCGGTCGAGATTCCCCAGCGTGTCCGGCTCCGGCGCCGTCGGCAGATAGAAGAGCAGACGCTCGACCCCGAGGGCGATGTAGCCCTCGATCTGCCCCGGGTCCGCGGGAACCCCGTACACCATCACCGGCACGTCCCGCCCCGCGACGGAACGCAGTCGTTCGATCCTGGGGCCGAGCTCGTCGGGCGACGCGCTGTTGGCCAGCCATGCGTCACCCAACTGCGCCACCCGTGGGAAGGCGCCCTCGCCGCCACCGACGTAGATCGGCGGATGCGGGCGCTGCACGGGCTTCGGCCAGGAGAAGACCGGATCGAAGTCCACGAACTCGCCGTGGAACTCCGCCTTCTCCTTGGTCCACAGTTCCACGATGGCGCGCAGCCGCTCGTCGGTGAGGCGACCGCGGGTCGAGGGATCGGCACCGTGGTTGCTCATCTCCTCACGGTTCCATCCGATGCCGACACCGAAGGCGGCACGGCCGTTCGAGATCAGATCGAGCGAGGCCACCTCCTTCGCGGTGGTGATCGGGTCGCGCTGCGGGATCAGGGCGATGCCGGTGCCCAGCAGCAGCCGCTCGGTGACGGCGCCGACCGCGCTCAGGGCGACGAAGGGGTCGAGTGTGCGGTAGTACCGCTCCGGCAGCTCACCGCCACCGGGATACGGCGACCGGCGGTCCACCGGGATGTGCGAGTGCTCGGCGATGAACAACGAGTCGAATGCTCGTTCCTCCAGGGCCCTGCCGAGTGGGGCCGGGCGGATGCCCTGGTCGGTGATGAAGGTCGCGATGCCGAATTTCACGGGAACTCCGTCGAGGATCGGTCGAACCGGGGAACGGACGGTGTGACGAGCTTGCGGAGGTCCTGGGCCGGGGACCCGCGTCCGGCCGTCACCGTGCCAGGACCTCACAGACCGCGGGGTCGTCGAGCACGGACGTGCACCATGCGAAGTGGTCGTCGCCACCGCCCGGCGCGAAGGCGTCGCACGTGGCCATCGCATAGGCCGCGCGGTAGATCAGCAGGTCGTCGGTCTCGTAGCCGAACTCGTCGGCGAACCGCTCGGTGAGCCGCCGGGTGATCTCCGCCGCGTGTTCCACGGACGTCGGAAAGATCGCCGCGGCGACGGCGGCGTCGAACCGTGGGTCCCCGCCCGTGGACAGGAAGCCGTAGTCGACGAGCGCGACGGGCCTGAGGTCGTCGTCGACCAGGACGGTCTCGGGGAAGACATCGCCGTGCACGACCGCCTCGGGCGTCGTCGCGGGCAGGGACCGCAGCCTCTCCATGAGACGGGCACGCTTGCCCGCGAAGTCGGTGACCCGTGCGGAGAGCGGGGCGGAGCAGCGGCCGACCCGCCGGTCGATGAGATCGGCGAGTGCGGTCCCGAAGGCGGTGTGTCCCTCCCACAGCGGGCGTTCCTCGTCCAGCACGGGCAGCCGCTTCACCTCGTCGACGTCATGGGCGTCCGCGAGCCCGCGCAGCACCCGCACCAGGCAGTCGACCGCTTCGGGCAGCACCTCGGGGTCGTCGGTACGGACCTTGACCGCCAGGGGCTCGCCGGTGGGCTCCCGCTCGACGGTGACCGGCACGCCCGCGATGTCCTGGACGGCGAGGATCCGTGGTGCCTCGAAGGGCAGATGCCCGGCGGAGTCGGCGTAGAAGCGCTGCATGCGCAGCAGTTCCGATCCATGGCGGTGCTCCCACACCCTGGCTACCCTGCCCTGGCCGACCAGGTAGACGGCGCCCTCCACCGCGCCCTCGACGGGCCGCGCGTCGGGATAACCGGCGTCGACAAGGTGCTGAAGCCGCTCGGCCGTGGGATCTCTCCCCGTGTCGGACATCTCGCGCCTCCTTCTTCGCGCTTCGGTCCGCGTGGTCCGAGGAGCGGGAGATCGACGGGGACCTTGCCGTCGTCGAACCGCCGACGAGCCGGCCCTCGGCACTCCCACCCTCGCCGGGCCCGGTGCAGTTGCGTGGGACCGGCCGGGTTGGTGTCGTGACCGCCGGCGGTCGCACCGACCGCGAGCCCGGGGACTCCCACGACAGCGGCCACGGCGACACGCCGCACGACTGCCTCCCACGGGAGCGGCCCACCGGGCGACTCACCGAGTGCGACCGCACCGCGCCTCTGTCGAACATACGGACGTGGTGGGATGCGCCGCGACCTCGGTTGACCCAGGCGGGTGAGTCGGCTCCCTCAGCTCCAGAGGGGGTAGGTCATCGTCTGCCGGAACCCGTCCGGTCTGCCGTCCGTGTAGACGAGGCTCATCCGGGTGAACTGCTGCATCTTCGGGTTCTTCGCCCAGGGCTTGGGGTCGTCCAGGCGCACGGTGACCGTGTACGAGTGGAACGTGCCCGCCGCGCAGTAGGGATCGCAGTCGTTCACCAGGTTCGTGCCCGTGGCCTGCGCGGAGTCCGCACCCCAGTGGGACCAGCGCAGCGAGGCAAGGCGGCTGTTGCCGTCTCCGCAGGCCAGCATGAAGTCGCCGGGGTGTACCTGCGGCTTCCACAGGCAGTCGACGAGCACCGGCGGGGCGGACTGTTGCTGCACGGCGTGTGCTGCCGGTGGTGCCGCCGCCGGGAAGGCGGAAGCGGGCCCCATGGCCGCCGCGAGCGATGCGACGGCACAGAGTGTGACCGCCGTGCTGACTGTGTATCTCCGCATATGTGCTCCCGGCCGCCTGTCTTCGGACTCCTGCGCCCGTACCTGCTCGGTTCTGTGATGACGCTACGACCGTGCCGCAGGATGCACCACTTGTACGGAGCAACACCGCGGCCGCGCCTCCGAACCGCCTGCCTGGCCGTCACCGAGGGCGAGCAGTCCGGCGTGATGCCGGTGGCGTTCCCGATGCGGCGCGCCGTCCGTCCGGCCGCGTGAGCGGGGCCGGCCTGCCCGCCGGACGGCCGTGTCACGGCGTGGATTCGTCCGGTTCCCGCGTGACAGGCTGGAGAGAAGCCCTGTAGAGGGAGGATGGTATGGACTGGCGCGTATTCGGTCAGCAGATGGCGTCGATGGCGCGCGATCTGCTGGCGCAGGACTCGGTCGATGCCACGCTGGCCAGGATCACCGGGTCGGCGACGGAACTGGTGGAGGGCTGCGACGAGGCCGGCATCCTCATCGTCCAGGGCAGCCGCGCGGAGTCCCTGGCGCCCACCGGCCGGGTAGTGGTCGAGAGCGACATGCTCCAGGAGCGCCTCGGTGAGGGCCCCTGTTTCGACGCCGCCCGCAGTTCCGAGGGGGAGCGCGTCTTCCGGATCGCCGACTTCACCGCCGCGCAGCCGCGCTGGCCCTCCTACGGTCCCGAGGCCCGCAAGCTCGGCCTGGGCAGCATGATGGGGTTCCTGCTGTTCACGGAGGACGAGGACCTCGGCGCGCTGAACCTCTACTCCTTCCACCCCGGCGCCTTCACCGAGGCCAGTGAGACCGCCGGCTGGCTCCTCGCCTCCCACGCCGCGGTCGCCTTCTCCAGCGCCCGCACCCACGCCCAACTGCAGAACGCCCTCACCACCCGCCACACCATCGGTGAGGCCATGGGCATCCTGATGGGCAGCCATGACCTCGCGGAGGACCAGGCCTTCGACGTTCTGCGCCGCTACTCGCAGGAACACAACATCAAACTCCGCGAGGTCGCCCGCCGGATCTGCGAACGGGGCACCGTCGTCTGACACAGGGGCCCGCCCCCGCCGGCGGGAGGCGGGCGTGGCCCGGCGCCGGGGTCAGCCGATGTTCCCCATGCGGTCCCGCCCCGGTGGCACCGACCTCGTCCAGGCGGCCGGTGCCATCGACCTGGGGGTGTTTGCAGGTTCGGCCCTGCTGTCGGTGCGCGGGCTGTCCGGCCACAGCTGAGCACGTCGGCCCGCGACCGCATGGTCCATCGTGTGGCCCTGGAGCTGCCGGCTGCTTCCGGCGGTCGCGTCGACCATGGCCTGGGCGACCTGTTCGAGGCTGTTCTCCAGCGTCTGCAGCAGTTGCTCGTCCTGGTGGCGAAGCGCGCCCAGCAGGTCCATGGCCCGTTCGTCGTCGGCGAGAGCGGCGATGCTCTCACCGACCCGGCAGGCCGCCAACGCCTGGGCGGTCGCGGCGTACTCGCCCTCGATGTTCTTCAACAGGCGGCGCTCGGCGGCCGGTTGACCGCCGTACAGCAGGCCGTCGACGATCATCGCGCCGGCCTCCATGGGGATGCGGGCCGCACGGAAGGCGCCCGTCACGAGCGTGCGGACGATCGCGGTCGTGTCGGAGAGCAGGTGGCGGGGCCGGATGGCACGTACATGCTCGTCGATGCGCGTCATGTATTCGTGGGCGTCGGCGAGGTGGTGTTCCATGGCCCGGCGGTGCGGTCCGACCGGGGTCACGGCCATGTCCGCCCTGAACCTGTCGATGACCGCTGCGTGGGCGTCCCGGGCATCCTGCAGCGCCGGGATCAGCGCGTGCGTCGTCAATGTCATTGCCGTACTTCCTTGTGTGGCGTTCTGGAACGGCGTGAGTGGGGAGGCGCCCGCGGCGCGGACAGCGAGTATGGGCGGGCCCCGCCACCAGCGTGTGCGAACGGGCCGAAGATCGCCCGGCGGCCGCCGGCCCCCATACGGAGCCGAGAGGGGCTCCGACCGGCGCGATCCTCGTCGGGCGGTGCGTGCGATCACGCCCTGCCCCGCTGATCCGTCCGGGTGGCGGCAGCGGGCAGCGTGCCGCACGGGTGGCGAAGGGCCGCGTCCGGGTCGCGCACGGGGAGGCGCACGGCGCCCCTCGCTGCTTGACTTGGAGTGCACGCGAAGCCCTAGCGTTCATGCCGTGGAACTCCGGGATGCCGATTTACGGGATCCGCCGCCCGACGGGCCGGCAAGGCGGTCACGAGGTCGTGCAGCCGCGCATGGGAAGCGGCCCGCCCTCGTCCCTGGGCCATCAAGGCGGTGCCCGGCGAGTTCCGGCGCAGCGGCGGGCCCGCGGCCCGTCCAGCGGCAGGACGACATCGCAAGAAAGGCTGGGACGACATGGAGCAGCGCAGGCTTCGGGACCTGGAGGTTTCCGCCATCGGGCTCGGCTGCATGGGAATGTCCGCCTTCTACGGCTCCGCCGATCAGGAGGAGGGCGTCAAGACCATCCAGCGCGCCCTCGAGCTGGGTGTCGACTTCATCGACACCGCCCAGATCTACGGTCCGCTGACGAACGAGTTGCTGATCGGACGTGCGATCAAGGGACACCGTGACGAGTACGTCATCGCCACGAAGTTCAACTACCGCATGGACGACGCCGTTCCGGGCGACATGAGCACGGTGGGGCGGCAGGACGGTTCCGCCGAGCATGTGCGCAGCTCGATCCACGGCTCGCTCAAGCGGCTCGGGACCGACCACATCGACCTCTACTACCAGCACCGCGTCGATCCGAACGTGCCGATCGAGGAGACCGTCGGTGCGATGGCCGAACTCGTCGCGGAGGGCAAGGTCCGCCATATCGGGCTGAGCGAGGCGAGCGCGGAGACGATCCGCCGAGCGAACGCCGTCCACCCCATCGCCGCGGTACAGACCGAGTACTCGATGTGGTCACGCGACCCGGAGGCCGCCGTGCTTCCCACGTGCCGTGAGCTCGGCATCGGGTTCGTGCCGTACTCGCCGCTGGGGCGCGGCTTCCTCGCGGGCCGGTTCACCTCTCCCGACGAACTGGACGAAGGGGACTTCCGCCGCAGCGGTCCGCGGTTCACGGGCGAGAACCTGCAGGCGAACCTGAGGCTCGCGCAGAAGGTGAAGGAGATCGCCGCGGAGAAGGGCGTCACACCCGCGCAGCTCGCGATCGCCTGGGTACTGGCGCAGGGCGACGACCTCGTCCCCATCCCGGGCACCAAGCGCCGCACCTACCTGGAACAGAACGCGGGCGCGGTGGACGTCGAGCTGACGAAGGACGAACTCGAGCGCATCGAAGCCGAGTTGCCCGAGCCGGCCGGGGAGCGCTACGACGAGGCGGGGATGAGGGTGCTGAACCGTTAGCAGGTCCGGACGACGTTCGGCCGACGGCGAACCCCCGGTCCGGCGGGTGAACCCGTCGCATAGCCTGCGGACATGACGGATCACCGCCGGGTCGACCTGACCGGGATCCGGCTGGCCTACCGGGTGTGGGGCCCGCCGGATGCCCCGCCGCTCGTCCTGCTGCACGCACTGGGCGAGGGCGCCGCCGACTGGGACAGGGTGGCGCCCGTGCTCGCCCGGAGCCGACGGGTGTACGCCCTCGACCTCCGCGGTCACGGACTGAGCGACCGCCCCGGAGACTACGCGCTCGAACTCATGCAGAGCGATGTACTGCGCTTCCTCGACAGCCTGGGACTCGACCGGGTGGACCTGATCGGCCATTCGCTGGGCGGTGTCATCGCCTATTTGTTCGCCGCGGACCGTCCACAGCGAGTGGCCGGTCTTGTCCTCGAGGACGTTCCGGCACCCCGTGACCGCGAGCCGAGCACCCCTGCCAGGCCGGAGGGCGAGCTCTCCTTCGACTGGGAGGTGGTCCCGGCGGTCAGGAGGCAGCTCGACAGGCCCGACCCCGCGTGGTCGGCTCGGCTCGGTCGGATCACCGCCGACACCCTGGTCGTGGCCGGCGGCCCGAGCAGCCACATGCCCCAGGACGCGGTCGCCGAACTGGCCCGGCTCATCCCGGGCGGGCGTATGGTCACCATTCCGGTCGGACACCTGGTCCACCGCTTCGCCCCGGAGGCGTTCACCGAGGCCGTCGCGGACTTCCTGCGGCTCTGAGGCACATCCCGGAGCATCCCGGCTCCGAGGACGGCCCGGAGCCGCTCGCCCGTCGTACGCCGGTCCCCGCACATGACGGCGAAGTACCCCCGCGCCGTGACGTGCTCCGACGTGTGAAGGGGCGGTCGGGCGGCACCGCGGACGGTGAGGCGGGCCGCCGTGCGCACTTCGCGCCATGCGCACTTCGCGCCATGCGTGCGATGGGCCACTCCCGGCGCCGCCGAGCGGTGCTCCGGCTGCGTTGTCAGTGGTCCCCACTAGGTTCAGTCGTGTCCCGCCGAGCCGGTGGGGAATCCCCCCTTGCCGCAAAGGAGATGGTGCGTTGTCGGGCTGGGAGAAGTCGAGCACGGCGCGGGTGATACCACCCGCGATGCCACGCAAGCTCGCGAAAGTCCCGTTCGTCGAACTGGCCGACGGACGTCTGCAGGGCGTGGTGTCCAGCGGATCCGACATCGAGCGGGTCTATGTGTCCTCGGTCGCGGCCGGCACCTACGCGTTCGCCTGCAGCACCAACAACAACCGTCCCTGCGGCGGCGCGCGCGGCTCGTTCTGCAACCACATCCGGGCTCTGATCAACGAGGCGGTGCTGCAGTACGGCGTCGAGGGCGTCGCCCGCTATCTGCGGGTCGAGACCGAGGCGAGCGCGGAGAGCCTTGCCGCCGCCATGGCGGGCACGCATCCCTCGTCGGCCGGCAACCAGGCCGCGGCCCCCGTCTTCAGCCGATTCCTGCGCCATCTGTCCTACCTCGAACTCGCCCCCACCACGACGCCGTTGCCCGAGATGCAGTGGTTCCCGCCGACCAGGGCGGGCGTGGCGGACGTACTCCGGCACCCGCTCGGTTCGGCCGAAGTGCAGGGCACCGGCCTGCTCGCCGAGCCCATCGCCGGCCTCGACGAGGCGATGGCCGCCGTGGACGCCTTCGACCGGACCCTCGTCGGCGGTCTGCTGCGCCCCCGGCCCGCCCAGGCCGCCGATCTGGCCGAGTTCGCCGATGCCCTTGCGGGCACACCGCTGGCGTCCGGCGTCGCCGAGGCCGCGGAGAAGGCGGCCGCTGGAGCAGCCGGCGAGGACCACTGCATCGCTCTCGCCGCTGCCCGCACCGCGCTGCTCGGCTCGGTCCATGACGCCCTCATGGACCGCGTCGAGGAGTGGACCGGCCGAAGCCGCGGCGAAGGGGCGGCCCCGGCCCTCGCGCAGCGGCCGGCGGCGAACGCGCTCGCCGCCGCCCGCTCCTGGCTGTCGGATCTGGCGCGCGCCGGCTGGCGTGGCATCGACCACGAGCTGGTGTCCGGGGTGGCACCAGTCGTCTCCGCGATGCTTCCGGACCCGTCCCTGCGCCGCCTGGCCACCCTCCTCGACGGGTTCGCCGCCGAACTTGCCGCCTGCTGCCCGGGAGCGACCCTGGAGCGGGTTCCCGAGCGTCGCTGGGCCGATCTGTGGTCCCGTGCGATCCTCCTGACGCTGCCCGGTGCCGCCGACGTGCCCGTGACCGGCACGGCCACCGGCCGCCTCCTGCCCCTCGGCGTCGACCTGCACGAACACCCGACCGCCGCACGGGCTCAGGTCCACGCCGTGTTCGAGCCCGCTGACGGCACGGCGCCGCGACTGGTGCGCGCAGGTGTCTCGGTGCCGAAGCCGGACACCGTCGTGGGGGCCGGCGTGTGGCAGCTGATGCGGCCCCATATGGCGCTGCTGTCGGCCGTCGGCGAAGGCCGTTCGATGGACATCACCGATATGCCGATCACCGGCGAGGGCGACCTGGTCTGGCACGACGAACACGCACGTCCCGGTGAGCCCGCCGAGGTCTTCGCGACCGCCCGCGTCGCTCTTCCCGCCGCGCACGCCTCGGTGACCGCGCCGCTGGACCGGCATCCCTCCGCCGTCGCGGTACCGGTGTTCCTGGAGGGCTACACCGTACGGAACGAGGACGCCATGGAACTCACCGCGGCCGGATGCGCCCTCGCCGTCGACACGGACCGCATCCCCGCGGCCGGCCCGCTCACGGCCGACGCCGTCGCGTCGTCGAGCGCGTGCATCGGACTGCTCCGCTGGGAGGCGGGGATGTTCGTCCTGCAGCCGCTCGCCGTCGAGACCACCGTGCGCAAGAAGGCCGTCGCGATCCAGGCGGGCGCCTGGGCCGGAGGCACGACGGACAAGGCGGGCCTCAGGGCGGAGAAGGCCGCCAGCGACGCCGCAGCGGTGCTGCGCGAGCGAGCCGGAAGGCTGCTGCGGAAATGACAGACGCGACCACGGGCCAGAGCCACCGGGCGGACCTCCACGACAACCGGCGCCAAGTGCTGTACTGGCGACTGCTGTCCCGCCTCTTCGACAACGAGGAACAGACGACACTTGAGTCGGCGAGTGTCGCCGTCGTCGAGGACATCGGTCTGCCACCGGCGCTCCTGGACCCCCAGGCGTCCGTCGACTCGATCGTGCAGCGTCACCCGGAGCTCGCCGCCGAGTTCGAAGGTCTCATGGTGCCCGAGCCGCAGTCCGGGGCCGACGGCGAAGCGCGCGATCGCGCGGCCGAGGTGCGGCGCGCGGCACTGGTGTCCAAGGTGCTGCTCAATGTCTTCGCCGCCGGGTCCGGTACGGTCAGCGCCGCACAGCTGTCGCGTTGGCAGTCCGACGCAGGCTGGCTGGAGCGCGCGCTCGGCTGCAAGCCCGGCGAGCTGCGCGGTGGGCGTCCCGGAGGAGGCGCGGGCCGGGGCGTTGGCTTGACGGGCACGGGTGGCGGCGGGGCGACCGCCGACCTCAGCCGGCTGATCCCGGCGATCGGCCCCGAACTGGGCGCCATCGAGGCCGATCTCGTGCGGCGGATGCACCTGCGCGAGGTGCTCGCGGATCCTCGGCTCGCCGCGCAGCTTACGCCCAGCATGTCGCTGATCGAGCAGTTGCTGCGGGACAAGAACAACCTGTCGGGCGTGGCACTGGCCAACGCCAAGGCGCTCATCCGCCGTTACGTCGACGATGTGGCCGACGTGCTGCGCACGCAGGTGGAGAAGGCCACGGTCGGCGCCGTGGACCGCTCGGTGCCGCCCAAGCGGGTGTTCCGCAACCTGGACCTCGACCGGACCATCTGGAAGAACCTCACCAAGTGGAGTCCGGAGGAGGAGCGGCTGTACGTCGACCGCCTCTTCTACCGGCACACCGCCCGCAGGACCACGCCCCAGCGGCTGATCGTGGTGGTGGACCAGTCGGGCTCGATGGTCGACTCGATGGTCAACTGCACCATCCTGGCGTCCATCTTCGCCGGGTTGCCCAAGGTGGACGTCCATCTCATCGCCTACGACACCCGCGCGATCGACCTCACCCCCTGGGTGAACGACCCGTTCGAGGCTCTGCTGCGTACCAATCTCGGCGGCGGGAACGACGGCCCGGTCGCCATGGCCATGGCCCGCCCGAAGATCGCCGAGCCGCGGAACACCGTGATGGTGTGGATCTCGGACTTCTACGAATTCGACCGCTCGCAGCCGCTGTTCGAGGGCATCGAGGCGGTGCACCGCTCCGGGGTGAAGTTCATCCCCGTCGGCTCGGTGACCAGCTCCGGCCGCCAGGAGGTCAACCCCTGGTTCCGGGAGCGCTTCAAAGCTCTCGGCACACCCGTGATCTCCGGACACATACGCAAGCTCGTCGACGAACTCAAGACGTTCCTCGCCTGAGCGCCCCACGCGTCCCAAAGACCCACGAAAGGCCCCTCATGTCCGACCTGCTGCGCGCCCCCGCCGAGACCAAGTACGCCGAGGAACTCGACTGGCTGGAGTCGATCGACGACAGCCCCAAGCCCTTCTCCTGGCGGCTGTCGCCCAAGATGGTCCGCCTGTTCATCCTGGGCTCCGAGCCCTCCGACGGCCTGGACCGCGAGATCTCACAGAAGTGGTTCGGCTATCGCAGCTTCGTCGAGCGCTCCATCGTCACCCTCGCCTCCGACCGCGGACTGCTGCTCATCGGCGACCCCGGCACCGGCAAGAGCTGGCTCGCCGAGCTGCTCTCCGCCGCGATCTCCCGCAACTCCACGCTCGTCGTGCAGGGCACGGCCGGCACCACCGAGGACCACATCAAGTACTCCTGGAACGTGTCCATGGTCATCGCCAAGGGCCAGTCGCGGGAGTCGATGATCCCCTCACCGATCATGACCGCCATGGAGACCGGCGCGATCGGCCGCTTCGAGGAACTCACCCGCTCCACCAGTGACGTCCAGGACGCCCTGATCTCCATCCTCTCGGAGAAGTACATCTCCGTCCCCGAACTCGACGGCGACAGTGACAACATCGTCTTCGCCAAGCCGGGCTTCTCCGTCATCGCCACCGCCAACAGCCGCGACCGGGGCGTCAACGACCTGTCCTCCGCGCTCAAGCGCCGCTTCAACTTCGTACGGATCCCGGTGGTGACGAACAAGAAGAGCGAGGCGGAGATCGTCCGCTTCCGCACCGAGGAACTCCTGCGCCGCCATCGGATCGAGCTGGACGTGCCGCCGACGCTGCTCGACGTGCTGCTGCAGAGCTTCGCCGACCTGCGTGCCTCGGCGGCCGCGGCCGGCAGCGACGACGAGAAGCTGGAGTCCGCCCTGTCCACCGCCGAGCAGATCGGCGTCCTGGAGGACTCCATCCTGCACAGCAACTTCTTCGGCGAGCGTGCCCTGACCGCCCGCACACTCGCGTCCTCGCTCGTCGGCTCGCTGGCCCGGCGCGAGCCGGAGGACCTGGCCATCCTGAACAAGTACCTGCACGGCGTCGTCGAGCCGCGCAGCAAGGACGAGGGCGGCGCCTGGCCGGAGTTCCTGGAGGGTGGTCGCGACGCGATCGCCACCCTGTCATGAGCGGCACGAACGAGGGCACCTTCGAAGCGCTGCGCACGCAGCTGCGCGAGGCCGCCTCGACCTTCGCCGACGGGCCCGACGCCCTGGAGGGCATCCTCCTCGGCATGGTCGACGACGTCGACCGCGCCGTGCGCGAGCCGCTGGAGGTCTTCCCCGTCTGCCATCACTCGCCCGCCTCGGCGGTCGCCATGGCGCGCCGCCTGCGTGAGAAGCAGCCGAAGGTCGTGTATCTGGAGCTGTGCGAGGACATGGCTCCGCTCCTGACCGAACTGCGCAACTGCAGGCTCCCGGTCGCGGTCCAGGCGTACGCGACCGAGGTCGACGGTTTTCCCGCCGACTGGGCACCGCTGTCGGTGGTCGCTCCGATCACCGAGGCCTCGGCGGAGTACCAGGCGATCGCCTACGCGCTGGACACCCCTGGCGTGGAGCTCGTCCTGGTCGACCGCTCCTCGGACCACGTCTTCCAGTGGGACGCCCGCGCCGAACAGCTCGCCGCGCCGGACGACCCGGAGGCACCACCCGCCGAGGAGGAGGCCGCGCTGCACGGCGACGCGGTCGGCGTGGAGATCGGCGACCTGCGGCCGCGCTTCGCGGAACTCGAGGAGCATCTGCTGCGCCACGGTCGGGTGCGCCACTGGTCGGAGTGGTGGCACCAGTACGTGGAGCTGCCGCTCGGCGACGCCGATCACGACACATACCGCCAGGTCATGTTCCTCATCGGCAGCCTCTTCCGGCGCCTCGCCCCCGGTGATCCGCACCGGGTGCGGGTGGACGAGGACCGGGAGCGCCACATGTGGACCCGGATGCGCGAGCACCTGGCCGTCACGGGCACCGACCCGGCGGACTGCCTCTACGTCTGCGGTGCCTTCCACGCCGCCAGCGACGTCGAGGAGTTCGGCGTGCACGGCGCCGACACCTTCGAGATCGGTCCCCGCAGCGGCACCAAGTGGCTGCACGGCCTCATCCCGTCCAGCCATTCGGCGATCGAGGCGCAGTTCGGCCTCGCCTCCGGCTCGGTGTCGATCGCCGCGGCGCTCTGGACGAAGAACCTCAAGCGGACGCGCGTGAAGCCGTACCGCCTGACGGGCCAGGCGGGCACGAAGAAGACGGCGCCCGCCAGGACCGCGCCCGGCAAGACCCCGCAACCCGTACCGCAGGCACCGACGGCCGATCAGCTGACCGGTTTCCTCCGGCGCCCGCCCGTACTCGACCAGCTGGACGAGGCCGAACTGCTCGGCTGGTCCGTGGACATCGTGCGCGCCGCCCGGCGCAACGGCTATCTCGCCTCCACCGCCGACGCCATCGCGGTGTTCCAGACGTCGATCCTGCTCGCCGGGATGCGTGACCGGGCCAGGCCCACGCCGTACGACTTCCAGGACGCAGCGGTCACCTGCATCGAGAAGGACGCCGTGCCCGGCAGGCGTGATGTGCGCCGCCTCGTGGAGATCATGATGGGCGGCGACCGGATCGGCCAGGTCGGGTACGACGCCCTGCCGCCACTCGCCCGCGACGTGCACGACCGGCTCGCACCGCTGAACCTGAAGCTGCAACAGCGCGGTGTGCAGCGCGCGTTGCTGGACATAGCCGGCCGGCCCGAGCTCGAGGCGTGCTCCGACGTGCTGTGGATGCTGCGGTACCTGATGCCGCAGGGCGCGGCGAGGCCCATCATGGGTGAGCGACGGCTCGGCGAGCGGCCGATCCAGGAGTCATGGGACCTCGCCCTCGGCACCCACCAAAGGGCCCTGATCGAACTCGGCTACGAGGGTGTCGGTATCGAGCAGGTCCTTGAACAACGCCTTCGGCGCACGGCGTACGGTCCGCAGGCGACGGCGGCGGTCGTGCTGGAGGCCGTGGAGGACGCCACGCTGTACCTGCGCAGCCGCCGCCTCGCCGACGAACTGGGTACGCACGCCTTGGCCGTTCTGGCGAGCGAACGCAGCGTCGACGGCGCTCCTGAGGTGCTCCGCCGGGTACGGCGGCTGCTCGCCCACTACCGCACCAGCGAGCCGGTGCTGCCGTCCTGGATCGAGTCCTTCGTCAAGGCCGGCTATGCGCACTACTGCACGCTGCTCCCCACCGCGTTCGCCGACGAGGAAGCGACCGTGCGCCAGGTGGGGGCGATGCTCGGCTTCCTGTTCAGCATGGAGGGCCTGGCCCTGTCGCTGGGCTGCGACCGGACGCAGCTGGAGCTCGCGGTCATGCAGTCGCATCCGCAGGAGCCGTCGAAGGTGGCGCTGTTGTGGGCGGCGCAGGTGCAGCTCGGGCGCCTGTCCCGGGAGGATCTGCGGGCCCGCTGCGACGAACTGCTGGGCAACCCCCTGGCGCTGCCCGCCTATCCGCGCTACCTGAGCGGATTCGTGCACGCGCTGGAGCCCGTGCCGGCCCTTGCCGACTTCGTCGTGGAAGCGGTGTCGAACGCCTTCGGGCGGTTGCCGGACCCGGTGCTGCTGCCCTGGCTGCCGACCCTCGTCACCACGCTGCGATCGGGCGGGGCCGATCTGGCCCCGTTGCTGATCCGCGAGGCGGGACGGATCTTCCCGGGCCGACTCGCCGCGCTGGACGAGTGGGTGCCGCCGTGGCGGGAGCCGAAGGACGCACCGCGCGCGGATCGGGCCGTGCGCGCCGGTGGACGCGGTGGCGCCGTACTGCCGGCCGCCCACCCGGCGACGTGCGACGCGGTGGCGACGCTGCTGGGCTGGGACGGTGCCTGGCAGCCGGAGATCGCCGGAGCGGAGGGGGCGACGCTGCTCGCCCGCCATCCGCAGACGGCGGCGGCACTGGAGGTGCTCATGGCCACCGCATGACTCCTCCCCGGACGGGTGATGTCACAGCGGAAGTCCCGCAGCCCTGATGTCCTCGGTGTCGCACGACGGTGGGCATCAGGGGGACGTGCTGGGCGACGGGCTCGTGACGGCGCCGCGTTCGGTGTCCTTCTTCCAGGGGCCGACGCCCAGCCTCCCCGTCGTGCCCAGGTCGAGCTCCGGGGTCACCGTCACCGGGGAGGCTCCCGTCTTCGCCCGGACTCTCACATAGGGGGCATCGACCGGATCACCGGCCTCGACCGTGTTGCGCCAGACCAGTACGGAGTAGGCCTGCTCGCCGGGCTTCAGGAGCACCGTCCCGGGCGGGCCGTCCGCACCCGTGCCCGTGGCGATGGCGCTGCCGCCGTGCAGGATCTTCACGCCCGTGACCGGGCGGTGGCCCTCGTCGAGCAGTTGGACCTGCGGATAACCGTGGAGTCGCATCGTGCGCGAGCCGCAGTTGACCAGCCGGACACCCACCACGCGTAGCCCCATGGCCGCATCGCCGTCATCGGCGTACACATGCGCGCCCGAAGCGGGGCAGGGACCTCCCGTGGACGGCGCCTCGTCGGCGGGAACGCTTCGCACCTTCAGGATCCGCACCCGCGTCGTGTCCGTGTCCGAGACAGGACCGTCCAGGTCGAAGGTGCGCCGCACGGTTCGTCCGGGCGCCACGGACGGAACCGTCTGAGTGCTGTTCACCAGTGCGCCCCGGGACGCCGAGAGCAAGGTGAACGTGATCGTGAAGGTGGACGGCACCTCCTCGTGATTGGTCACCTCGAACTCGGTGCAGACGGTGGGGCCGGTGCCCGCTCCGAGGATCCTGACCCCGTCGACATCCGTACCTGAACCGCTTCCCGACGAGGGCTCCGCCCCGCAGGAGGAGTGCGCGGGCCTGGGCACACTGCCGGATGTGGCGGACTGTGTTCCGCACGCCGTCAGGAGCAGGAGACCGGCGAGGGCGAGGGGGACGCGGCGCATGGGCCGAGTCGATCAGGAACAACGGATGCCGTGCTGTGACGGAGGCCACCCCTCCGGTCACAGGGGTGTCACAAGAGCGCTGCCTGCTCACGCCTGACGGGCCGTGAAGAGGCTCTCCAGCACCTTCGCCACCCCGTCCTCCTCGTTCGATGCGGTGTGCCGTGGCACCGCGGCGCGTACCGCCGGGTGGGCGTTGGCCATGGCGTAGCCAGTACCTGCCCAGGTGAGGATCGCCAGATCATTGGGCATGTCACCGAAGGCCACCACGTCCTGCGCCGTGAGCCCACGGGACGCACACAGCGAGGAGAGGGTGTCCGCCTTGGTGACCCCCGGGGCGCTGATCTCGAGCAGGCCCCGGCCTCCGGAGTGGGTGAAGTGGGCGTGCCCGGCGGCATGGCGTTCGGCGACGGCGAGGAGGAAGTCCGCGTCGTGGTCGGCGGAGTGGGCGAGGAGCTTGACGATGGGGGAGGGAAGCGTCCACAGATCGGCGAGGGTCCCCACGGCGAACGCGGCGTCACGGTCACCGGTGTGCCGCAGCCGGTAGGAGGGTTCGAAGTGGACCTTGAGATCCGCTTCCACCGCGAAGCCGATCCCCGGAACGGTTCGCGCCAGCGCGGTGGCGACGACGCGGGCGGCGGAGACGGCGAGCGGGCGGGAACGGACGACGGTGCGGGTGCCGAGGTCGTAGACGAGGGCGCCGTTGCTGCAGATCGCCGTGCCGCCCAGCCCCGTCGCCGCCGCGAGCGCGTCCACATGGCGCGGCGGTCGCGCGGTGACGACGACGATCTCGCAGCCGGATTCGACCGCGCTGCGCAGGGCGCGCAGCGTGCGTGGGGAGACGGAGCCGTCTCGACGCAGCAGAGTGCCGTCGAGGTCCGTTGCGATCACCTTGGGTACACGTGCGGCCACCGGCGCATGCTACTGAACTCGAACTCGTGATTTCGGGCCGGCGGGGTGGGTGTCGTCCGGCGCCGATCGGGCAGTCCTGCCGCTGCCGGCCACTGTGTACGGATCGACAGGGCGGCCGGGTGGCCGGGTGGCCTTGAGCCCGGTCGGAAAACGAGACGCGCTCCCGCTTCCGGGGATGTTCAGGCCGTTCTCTTTGACTCCGGTGGTGTGCTGATGCGTCCGATCGGCGGTCGGCGGAACCCGCCGGACCTGCATCGGCCGCGGCGGTTCAGCATGGCGCGGAATGCGGGCCGCGGACGGCGCAGAGCGCGGTGTGCGGCGCGGCGCACGGGGCCGGTACGTCGGGGGAGAGCGGTGGCCGTCATGTCGGACGTGTCGCCGGTGTGGCATGGGGCTCGGACTCCGGCTCGGGACCTGCCAGCCATTTCGCGACGGTGGCCGCGATCGGCTGGCCCGTGTCCAACTCCACAAAGCCGAACTGACCCGACTGGTTGCACTCCAGGAACCACCAGATCCCGTCGGAGTCTTCCACGAAGTCGAAGGCCCCGTAGGCCAGTTCGGCCTCGCGCAGATAGGTGTGCACACCCGTCGCGATACTCGCCGGGACATCGACGGGCTGCCATGGCCCGACGGACGGGGCGAAGCGGACGTCGACGTGATCCGGGTCGGCAGCGGCCGGCTTGCGGGCGGCCAGAAGGCGCTCGCCGACGGCGGTGAGGCGGATGTCGGCGCGCTTCGCTATCCGCCGTTGCAGCAGGGTCGGACCGAAGGCGACGGCGGCGAAGTCGGCGTCGGGGGCGATGCGGCTGGTGGGCACTGCCCTGGGCGGGTCCTCGGGGTGGGTGCCGGAGACGGGTTTGACCACCAGATCGGGGAAGCGCGCGGCGAAGTCCCGGGCGGCCTGCGGAAAGGTGGTGATCAACGTGGCCGGTACGGGGAGCCCGCTGCGCTGGGCGAGGTGGAGCTGCCAGGGTTTCCTGCGGGCCCGCCGGGCCGCTTCGGGGCGGTTCATCCACCGTGCGCCGGTGGCGTGCAGCATGCCGTAGAGGGCCTGTGAGGTCTCCTCGGTGAGCCAGGTGGACGGCTCGGCGACGTGTGCGGCCGGCTCTCCCGGCCTGCGTACCCAGATCGACCGCAGCCCGTCGGTGCTCACCAGCCGGCCGGACGTGGACAGGTGCCCGTGGAAGGAGCCGTGTACGTACTCGCCCGAGAGCGCGGCGCCGCCGGGGAGGTCGGCCGGGTCCAGCCGGACGACGGGGATTCCGGCCCCGTTCAGCTCGGCCACCACCATGTCCGCGGTCACGTCCTGTTCACAGGTGAGGATCAGCACGGTCATAGTCGACGTTCCGCGTTCAGTCGTCGAAGTGGGTCTTCGAGCCCGCGGTGGAGGTCGTGGCCCCCCATTCACGCAACACTGCGTGTTCGTGTGCGGCGATTCGCCCGTCGGGAAGCACGTTCAACTGCAGTCTGGAGTCGTAGCTATACGGAGCGCTGACCTCCAACTCCTCGGCACTGCGAGCGTAGTTGAGTGCGAAGGGTCGCATCGTCTCTCCTTGTTCGGTGCTGCCCCGTCAAGCGGACGGTGACGCTCCGGCGTCACCGCCGCCCGCCGGGGCGCTGTGCTTCCACGGAGTTATACGAATCGAACGGGTGAATGGTTGCCTCACGTTGTGTCACCAAGCGTCGGTCGGCTCCTGTGCGTGGCCCGCATCATGGAACCGGCCTTCGCTCTAGTGCCCCGCTCCATGAGACGCGCACCTCCGTGTCGGGGATCCGCTTGCGGGCCGTGGGCCTGAGAGGGAGCCCCGGCCCGACGCTCCACAGCGGTGCCGCTCGACCGTGCCGCCCATTCATGCGGCGCACTGCTGAATGCGTTCGCATTCTTCTATTGGACCTGTGATCGGTGGAGGGTCAGGCTGGAGGACGCGCCGGCACCGCTGCGGGGCCCCGCCCCGGGGGAGGCCGGTCCGGCCACCCGATTGCGACAGCCGAAAGAGGTCACGAGCCCATGCATACCCGCCGTATCGGTGACGTCGAGGTCAGCGCGATCGGCCTGGGCGGCATGCCCATGTCGATCGAGGGACGGCCGGAGGAGGCGCGCTCCCTCGCCACCATCCACGCGGCGCTCGACGCGGGTGTCACGCTCATCGACACCGCGGACGCCTATCACTTGAAAGCCGGCGAGGTCGGTCACAACGAGACCCTGATCGCCAAGGCCCTCGCCTCCCACGAGCGGGGCGCCGATGTCCTGGTCGCCACGAAGGGCGGCCACCTGCGCCCCGGCGACGGCAGCTGGACGCTCGACGGCTCCCCCCGGCACATCAAGGAGGCCTGCGAGGCCTCCCTGCGCCGGCTGGGCGTGGAGGCCATCGGTCTCTACCAGTTCCACCGGCCCGACCCCAAGGTTCCCTACGCGGAGTCCGTCGGAGCGGTGCGCGATCTCCTCGACGAGGGCAAGATCCGCATGGCGGGCGTCTCCAACGCGGACCCGGACCAGATCCGTCTGGCGGGGGAGATCCTCGGCGGCCGCCTGGTCTCCGTCCAGAACCAGTTCTCGCCGGCCTTCCGCTCCAGCGAGCCGGAGCTCCGCCTCTGCGACGAACTGGGCATCGCGTTCCTGCCGTGGAGCCCGCTGGGCGGCATCTCCCGGGCGAGCGAACTGGGCTCGGCATACGCGCCGTTCGCCCGGATCGCCGAGGCGCACGGGGTCAGCCCGCAGCAGGTCTGCCTGGCCTGGATGCTGGCCAAGTCTCCCGTGGTCGTCCCGATCCCCGGCTCCAGCCGCCCGGAGACCATCCGCGACTCGGTCGCCGCCGCGGACCTCAAGCTCACGTCCGAGGAGATCGCGGAGTTGGACGCGGTCTGATGCGGCACCGCGGGGCCCGGCACCTCGGTGCCGGGCCCTCGCTCGTCCGGACCGAGTACTCCTCCGAGGGGCGCGGGATCCGGCGGGGGCGTCCGGTGCGTGTCGGGCGTATCCGCATGTCGGGGCTCGTGCCCTCCCCGGACGCATGGCTGATGCGGCACCGCCAGGCCTGGCGCTCGTGAGGGGCGGGCCGTAGCCGGTCGGGATCGCCCGTGCGTTGGCTGGGCGCCGCGGTCGAGCGGCCGGTGTCCGGTTCGCCGGCGGCGGTGTCATCCGTGGATCCCGGCTCACGTTCGAGGAGATCGTGGAGCTGGACGCGGCCCGATGCGGAACCGCGGGGCCGTGCGTGCGTCGGAACGGCCCCGGAGTTCGACGGATGGCGTTCGTCGTGCCGGCCAGGGACCCATGATGGGCGCGGGGCCGGGAAGACCCGGTGCCGTGGCCGATGGGCAAAAAGGGCGAAGGACACGCTGAACACGACCGGTGCCGCGATCGCGAGCGCGGTGGTCTTCGTATGGCTCGGGACGGTCCTGGCGATCTCCTTCCTCGAAGCCCTGCTGAAGTTCCGCGCGCCCGGGGTGACGATCCCCCTCGGGCTGGGCATCGGCAGACTCGTCTTCCGCGCACTGAACATCGCCGAGACCGTCCTGGCGGCAGCGGGCGCCGTGACCGTGGGGGCCGGCGACCATCGCGCTCCCTCGCCGTGCTCACGGGCGCTCTGGTCGCCCTGCTCGTCGTGCAACTGGGCGCCGTCCGCCCACGGCTCAACCGGCGGTCCGACCGGGTCCTGGCCGGCGAGGACCTGCCCCGGTCGAGGGGGCATCTGCACTATGTGGCTCTGGAGGCGGTGAAGGTCGTTCTCCTGATCGCACTGGGGGTCGGTCTGTCGGCGCACTGACCCGCGCCGCGACGCGCCTCGCCGTCCCGACCCGCTGAGCAGGCCCGTCGACGGTGATGATGTGATCGACCCGAAGCGCATCACCATGACCGTGGGCGGCGACGGGTACCGGACGTACCCCGCGCCCGTCCGGCTCGTCGTGACCGGTGGTGGCCGTGTGCCGAGGGGCTTCCGCATGGGCGGGTGCCGGGAGAGGAGCGGGAAGCGTGACCGGAAGCGGCGAAGGACCGCCGGGCGGCGGAGGGTCGACAGGATCCCTGCTGCGGGCCATGATCAGGCGCGACCCCGAGGAGGAGCATCGCGTCGCCACGCCGCTCGAGCTCCTGTTCGACCTGTGTTTCGTCGTGGCCATCGCACAGGCCGGCACCAGGCTGGAGCACGCCGTGGTCGAGGGGCACGCCGCCCACGGCATCGTCGGCTACGCCATGATCTTCTTCGCCGTCTGGTGGGCCTGGATGAACTTCACCTGGTTCGCGTCGGCGTACGACACGGACGACGTGCCCTACCGGCTGACCACACTGCTGCAGATCGCGGGCGTCCTCATCCTGGCGGCAGGCGTGCCCCGCGCCTTCGACCGCTCGGACTACTCCATCGTCGTGGTCGGCTACGTGGTCATGCGGCTGGCACTGACCACCCAGTGGCTCAGGGCGGCACGGGCCGAGCGGGGCGCTGCCCGAACCACGGCCCTGCGGTACGCCTTCGGAGTCGTCCTGGTGCAGATCGGCTGGGTGGCGTTCGGGTTCGTGCCGCACCACCAGATGAAGGCGTGGGTCTTCCTCCTGCTCGCGGCCGCCGAGCTCGCCGTTCCGGTGCTGGCCGAGCGCCCCAGAGCCACCGCCTGGCATCCCCACCACATCGCCGAACGCTACGGTCTGTTCACCCTGATCGTCCTCGGCGAGACGGTCGCCGCCGCGACCGTGGCCGTCCAGCGGGCGCTGGACAGGGGCGGCTCGACGGAGCTGCTGCCGATCGCGGCAGGAGGACTGCTGCTCGTCTTCTCCGCCTACTGGACCTACTTCGTCGTACCCATCCACGAGCATCTCCGTGGCGGCAGGAGCGCCTTCCTGTGGGGATACGGTCACTACCTCGTCTTTGCGACGGCGGCCGCCATCGGTGCGGGACTGCAGGTGGCGATCGCCCACGTGGCCGGCGACGCGCACATCGGCACGGCGACAGCCGCCGCATCGGTCACCGTGCCCGCCGCCGGATTCGTCTTCTTCACCTGGCTGCTGCACGCGCGCCACTTCAAGCGGTCCCTCGGTCAGCAGGCCGTGCTGCCGCTCACCGCGCTGGCGATTCTGGCCTGCACGTTCGCGGGTTCCTGGGCGGTGCTGTGCGCCGGGGCCGCGGCCGCGCTGAGCGTGGCCGTCTCCCTGTCGCTTGGCCACCGCATCGGTGGCTCCGAAGGAGTGAGGGACATGCGCTAGGATTGACGCACAGCAGGTCGCCGGAACTCACGGCGCCCGGCAGTGCGTTGGTGGTCCAAGGAAAGACGTCCCGCTTCCTGCGGGGAGATGCAGGTGCAAGGCCTGCCCGGCGCTCCATCATGAACCCCGTCCCCGCCCAGGGGGCGGGGTTCGCGCGTTGTCGCCCCAGGGCCGGGTCGCGCCGGGCGCAATGGGCCCGGCGTCCCACGGTCACATCCTTGTCGAGAAGTCCCCGTCGCTACGGCGCTTTTCAGCGCAGGTCGGGTCGAGACGCACGTCGGGGCCTCCACCGTCTGTGTGCCTCGTGGATGTGACGACCGAGCAGTGCTCCTCCGAAGACGACGAAGCCCACTCCGATGAGCCAGGACTGTACGACGAGGACGGTGCCCATGGCGCCGTAGGTGACCGCGTTGTTCACGATGAGCGGGGAGAACACCTGGTAGGAGAACCAACGCAGCCCGACCAGGCCCAGCATGGTGGAGACCGCCCCGGGCAGCAGTGCCCGCCAGGACACCCGGCTGCCGAGGAGGAAGTGCTGCCCCCACCAGAAGAACAGCACACCGAACAGGACGGTCAGCGTGATGCGGACGGCGGACTGGGGCACCGAGCTGTCCAGCACGGCACCGCTCTGCACCTCGGCGAAGAGATAGGCCGTCAGGGCCGTGAGCCACACGGCACGGCGCCAGACGGTGTGCCAGCGACCCGCGGGCAGACTCCAGACCCGCTCGTAGCCGGTCTGCACGCTCGAGGCGAAGGTGAGGCCGAACAGCGCGACGGCGAGGACACTGAAGACGCTGGTGGCGCTGAGCACCCTGCGGGGCGTGGCGAACAGGTGGCTCACGGCGTCCGCGGGATGCCCCGAAAGACTCATGCCGTCGATGACCCAGTAGGCGAAGCCACGGTGCTGGAAGGGGGAGGCGGCGGCGATGACGATGAGCAGGGGGGCGAGCGTGACCAGAGCCAGCGCGGCGAGGCCCATGGAGCGGTGCAGAAGTTCCATCTCGCTGCCGTGCTGCCACAGCCGTCCGGCGGCCGAGTTGTGCCAGCGTGAACGCAGGCCGTGGTGCTGGGGTCGCTCGTCCCGGGGCGGGCCTGAGGAACCCGTCATGCGTCCCCCGTTTCCCGAACCGACATGGCACGAAACCTCCCCGCCCCCGTAGCAACCCGTCTGCCGCCGCGGTGCACACCTGCGGCGAGGCCCGGAGGCGCCTGACACGCGCCCCGTGCTCCGGCAGCCGACCTCCCGCCGAACCGGGCCGGCCCCGGTCGGTCACGGCGCCGGACAGCGGGCCGACGGCCCGCTGTCCGGCGCCCGGGCTCAGGCCGATCTGGCGAAGACGGGGAGGTAGCCGTGGGACTGCCCCGTGGAAGTGGGGTGGTACGACTCCACGACGGCGAGCAGGTTCACACTGCGCAGCCAGGGGCTGGCGGAGCAGATCTCGTGACCCGAGAAGGCGCCCGCGACGTCGGCGTAGGTGAACCCGTGGTCGGCGACGCGCTTGGCGATCACGGTGTTGAGACGGTCGACGGAGCGGTTGACGGCGGCCCGTGCGGTGTCCGAGAGACCGGCCATGCAGCTGCCGCTGAGCTTGTACAGGTGCGGATACCCGAGGACGACGACGCGGGCGGCCGGAGCCCTTCTGCTGATGGCGGCGTAGAGACGGTCCAGATCGCCCGGAAGGGTGGTGTCCATGTACGTGCGCGCGTCGGCGTTGGCGGACACACACGCGGTGGTTCCCCGCAGCACACAGGTCATCATGACGTCGGAGAACCCCGAGTCGCTTCCGCCGACGGTCAGGCTGACCAGACCGGTGCGGCGGGTGAGCGAGCCGAGTTGACGGTTCATGACATCACTTGTGCGAGCGCCGTTGCACGCGGCGAAGGCGAAGGACGACACCGCATGGGTCGACGCCCACAGGGCGGGGTAGGCGTGGTTGCTGCGCAGGCAGTTGCCGCTGGAGGCGATGTAGGTGCCGGCTCCGACCCCGGACGAGTAGGAGTCGCCGAGGGCCGCGTAGCCCGTGGCCACTGTCTGCGGAGCCGCCTGTGCCGTCGTGGCTCCGGTGAAGGTGCAGGCGGCGGCGAGGAGGAGGGAGGACACGCGTACCGCGAATCGGGACTGTCTCATAATCTCTTGCCTTAGCACGCTCCGTGCACCCCGGAGGCGAGGGCGATGAGCACACGGCCGGTCGTGTTGAAGAGGCCCTGCGCGCGTGCCGCCGCTTAAGCGCCGCGTGCGGCAGAGGACTTGCGCGGGACACGGCAGGGCGACGGCGTCGTGCTCCTCGCCCGGACATCACCCGCACGGCGGTCACTCCCCTGGCCGCGTCCGATCCGCGTCCAGGACGGGCGCCCGCACCCCGCGGCGGCCGCATCCGGCAGTGGGCACGGCCGGTGGCCGCGGACGCACCGGGCCGGACCTCCTCGTGTGCTCACCAGCCTGGTTTCATGGCGAGACTCGATATCGTACGGAGCATGAACCGGACGTCGTTCGAGAACTGGCCGTGTTCCATCGCACGGTCCATGGATCTGCTGGGTGACTGCTGGACGCCGCTGGTGTTGCGGGAGGCCTTCTACGGGGTCAGCCGCTTCGACGACTTCAGGCAGGGACTGGGGATCGCCCGCAACACCCTGACCGACCGGTTGCGTCGGCTGGTGGACGAGGGCGTCCTGGACAGGAGGCTCTACCAGGACGAGCCGCGGCGCTACGACTACGTGCCGACGGAGAAGGGCCGCGAACTGTTCGCCGTACTCGCCGCGATGTCGCGGTGGGGTGACCGCTGGCTGGCGGGTGAGGAGGGCGTGCCCGTCGTGTTCCATCACGACACCTGCGGCCATGACACCGCGGCGGAGGTCGTGTGCGCCGTCTGCCGCCGGCCGTTGGAGGCGCAGGACACGTCGATGCGGATGGGGCCGGGATACCCGGAACGGCTCAGCCGCCGGCCGGACGTCCGGCGCAGGTTCGGCGCCGCTTGAGCGCCCCGGGGCAGGTGCGCTCCCCCTTGACACCGCGAGTCTTGTGAAGCAACTCTGGTGGTCAACCCCTTGATGACGAGGAGGCCGGCCGACTTGGAGTGGACGGGCGCACGCTACGCGGACAAACCCACCCTCGAGGTGCGGACCTGGATCGACGCTCCGCCGGAGCGCGTCTGGTCACTGGTCAGCGACATCGAGCTCATGCCGGACATGAGTGAGGAACTCCAGTCGGTCGAGTGGCTCGACGGCGCCGCCGGTCCAGCGGTGGGCGCCCGGTTCGTCGGCCGCAGCAGGCACGACGCCCTGGGGGAGTGGCAGACCACCTCGCATGTCATCGAGTGCGAACCGGGTCGGTCGCTGGCCTGGGCGGTTGAGGACCCGGATCGGCCCTCCGCGGTCTGGCGCTTCCGGCTCCGGGCCGAGGACGGAGGAACCGAGCTGTCGGAATGGATGCAGTTGGGGCCGGGCCGCTCCGGCCTCTCCCTCGCCATCGACCGCATGCCGGAGAAGGAGCAGAAGATCGTGTTCGTGCGGCTGCGCGAGTTCGAACGCAACATCACCGCCACCCTGGGGGCCATCAAGCAGCGGGCCGAACACTGATGCGCACCGCCACCACCGTCGAGGCCTCCGGGGGTCAACACTGGTCGGAGCAGACGGACTTCGTCGTGGAGGCAGAGAAACTCGGCCTGGACGTGTGCTGGGTGGCCGAGGCCTGGGGGTCCGACGGCCCCTCCGCGCTCGGCTACTACGCCGCGCTCACCGACCGGATGCTGCTGGGCTCGGGCATCATGCAGGTGGGTACGCGCACCCCCACGGCCGTCGCGCAGACCGCCATCACGCTCTCCAACCTGTCCGGCGGGCGGTTCCTGCTCGGTCTCGGTGCCTCCGGCCCGCAGGTGATCGAGGGCCTGCACGGAGTGCCTTTCGCCCGGCCGCTGAGGCGGGTGCGGGAGACCGTGGACATCGTGCGCCAGGTGTTCGCCGGTGGAAAACTCTCCTACTCCGGCGCGGAGTTCAGCGTCCCGCTGCCCGGCGGTGAGGGCGTGCCGATGCGGCTGTCGATGCGGGCCGAGCACGAGATCCCCGTCTACCTCGCCTCGCTCTCACCGGCCATGCTGGAACTGACGGGGGAGGTCGCCGACGGCTGGCTCGGGACGAGCTTCGTACCGGAAGGCGCGGCCGACGCCTACTTCGCCCACCTCGACAACGGCTTGGCCCGCACCGGGCGCACGCGCTCCGAACTGGACGTCTGCCAGGGCGCCGAGGTTGCCTTCGCCCCCGATGAGGGCGCACTCGGTGCGATGACCGCGGAGCGGAGGAAGGAACTCGCCTTCAGTCTGGGCGGTATGGGCACCGCCTCCACCAACTTCTACAACAACGCCTACAGCCGCCAGGGTTGGGCGGAGGTGGCCGCCGAAGTGCGTGAGCGGTGGCAGGCGGGCGACCGGGACGGTGCCGCCCGTCTGGTGACCGACGACATGGTCCTCGGCACGACGCTGATCGGCACCGAGCCCATGGTGCGTGAGCGGCTCCGAGTGTGGCGCGACGCAGGCGTGGACACCGTCCGTCTGTACCCGGCGGGGCGGACCGTACAGGAGCGGCTGAACACCCTGGCCAGGGCGATCGAGCTGGTGCGCGAGGTCGACGACGCCGGGTGAGAGGCGGGCGACGGGCCGCCGTCGTGACGAGGACTCGAGGCGCAAGGGCGCCTCGACACCCGGCAGTTCACCGCATTCCGGACCGACGGGACCCCGGTGAACCCGCCCGGGTCCGTACGGGGACGAGATCGGGAGTCCCCCGCCCCGCCCCACGTCACGTTGCCGGGCGGAAGAGCTCCGGGTTGTCCTCGACGTAGGCCCTTACGCCCGTCGCGGGGTGGCCGGTGATCTTCTCGACGTCATGGGTCAGCCGGTCGTAGCGGTTCTGCGCATGCAGGCGCGCCATGGTCGACAGATGATCGACGACGTGGTCGGGCAGGCCGCGGCGCCGAAGCTCGTCGACGAACTGGTCGTAGGGAGTGTCGATGTAGCTCATGGGGCGCCCGAGGACCGAGCTGAACTCCTGTGCCATGGCCGACATGTCCTGCGACACCGGCCCGGTCAGTTCGTAGACGTGCCCGACGTGCGGAGCCGGGTCCGCGAGGACGGCGGCCACGGCATCGGCGACGTCGCCGGCCGCCACGGGTGAGGTGCGCCCCGTTCCGAAGGGAAGCCGGATGGTGTCGTCCTGCGCGATCGTGGCGAAGCAGAACAGGGAGAACATCGGGTTCTCCATGAAGACCGTCGGGCGGATGTGGGTGACCGGAAGGCCCGACCAGTCGAGGACCTGCTCGATGAGCCAGTGCTCACGCTGCTGCGTCGATTCGGCCGTGCTGGTGAGATCCATCTGGGAGACGGTCATCTGCGACATGTTGACGAACACCCGCAGCGGTCCCTGGGCACGTGCGGCGGCGGCGGTGACGAGTGCCGCCTCGAGGTACTGCGAAGAGACCCCCATGCCGAAATACATGCGGTCGCAGTCCTCCAGGGCCCGGACGACGTCCTCCGCACGTGCGAGGTCGCCCACCACCACCTCGGCCCCCGTGGAGCGCAGGGCGTCCGCGCGTTCGTCCTCCCGGTGGACGAGGGCACGCACCCTCAGGTCCCGTCGCCGCAGGTTGTCCACCACACGGCGTCCCACCGCCCCCACGCTTCCGGCCGCCCCGGTCACGAGAATCAGGGGGTTGTCGACCATGATCGCTCCCGTAGGTCCCGAATCGACTCGAGTGACCCGGACAGGGTCTCGGAGGCGGACCTGGCCAGCCTAAGCGGGGCACCGGGGTTCGGCACGTCGTCGCCCGGTCGCCGGCCCAGGGGCGGTCAGGAGCCGAGGTAGAACCGGATGGTGGTCCCGGTTTCGCCGGTGTGGACACGCACCAGGTCGGCGATGTGATTGACGAGCAGCAGCCCTCGACCGCCGGGCTCGCTGGGCACCTGAGGGCGCCGGCCGGCCAGTGGATCGACGAGGCGCCCCGCGTCGTGCACTTCGCAGACGATCCGTACGCCTTCCGTCCAGATCCGCAGAGTTCCGGAGCCGGCACCGTGGATGACGCTGTTCGTGGTCAACTCGGCCACCGCGAGGGCCAGATCGTTCAGCAGCCGTCCGTCGAGTCCCGTCCGTCCGCCGTACCGGACGGCGAACTCGCGTGCCCCGGCGAGCTGACTGCTGCTGTCGAAGTGGTACGTCTCGGCGTCCGGCGGAACGGGAAGGACCTCGTTGTAGCGTGCGACGACGAGTTCGGGGCTGTAGGCGGCCGAGGCGGTCTCACCGGCGCCGTCGATCACCAGCGGATGTGTGGCCCAGGCGTCGTCGAGCACACGCGGGTCGAGTCCGTCGGTGTCGTAGGGGCACAGAATCGTCACCTCACGCTCGACGAACGCGGCGTTGATCAGCGCCTCGTGCTGCGCGCACGCCGGGTACTCCAGATGGCTGCGACCGGCCCAGACGGGCTCACCGATGATGCGCACACGGCCGGCGTCATGGGCGTCGGCGAACCTGCGCAGCACCCCCGGAATGATCCACCCGGGGTTGCGGCCGGCCCGGGTCATGTCCACGAAGTGCACCTCGTCGGCGCGATCAGCGAGATGGTGTCTGATCAGTTCGAGGTGCTCGGGCGGGGTGGCGACGGCGACCGGCTCCGCCGCGGCCAGACCGGCCAGGACGAAGGGAACGGTGCCTGCCAGGAACTCCTGCTCGCCGCGATAGAACAGCGCCGGATGCACGAACAGCTCATCCGTGGTCACTGCGTTGGTCACGGTGTCACCTCGATCCCACCCAGCTCGGGCCGGCAGACTGCGGGTACGCGCGCCAACTGCGGCGGCGGTCGGTGAACCACAATCCTCCGCCCCCCGGACAGAGACCGCGCGGCCACTGCCAGATCCGTCACTCCCGCCACGTCGATGAAGGTCACCCGGGACGGGTCCACATGAAGGCGGTCCGCACTGCTTCGCACCAGCCGGGCGAGCACCTCCCGCCAGGCGGTCCGGGTGTCGAGGCCGATCTCCCCGATCGCGCGCACGCCGGGGCGCCCCATCAGCGGATACACCTCCAGCCGAATCCCGCCGCACCACGACGCGACGGAATGCCCCGCCTCGACAGAGACATCCACGCTCCCACCCCTCGGTCTTCCCACCCTCGCAGCGACGGCCCGGCACGGCCTGCCCGGACCCATGAGGGCCACCCGTCGCAGCGGCGCTCTTCTGCCGTCTGCCCGCTCTTCGCCGCTCTGTGTATGCCCGGTGCGAGCAGCACGGTTCGACTGGTGGTGCCGCCGCTTCATGGAGCCGGCATCCCTCAGACGCTTGTCGAACGACGGGCGCGGAGTGAAGGGGCTCGCCGTGGGTAGACGCCACGCCGCGAGGGCGGGAGCGGGGCGGCGTGGTCCAGGGGAGGACACACGTCGCCCCCGTCGCCCGAGGGTTCGTCCGACGTGGTGAAACGGCCGGACCGGCGACGCTCCCCGGTGCCTGCCGTGCTTCGCGTTGTTCCGACCGGGGGTGGTTGGCCCGACCGGGTGATGGCTTCGGTGGTTTCCGGGTGCCGGTGTCATGGAGCCGGTGAAGCACATCGCTCCACCGGCTCAGGTCGCATCGGCCGGACTCCATGCCGCGTGTCACGCGGTACGAGGTGGTCGCGCGGCCGCGCGAAGGTGCGATCGGGGCCGGTGCCCGCGGTCCCGCATGTGCCCCGACGGCCGTGGTCCCGATGCGGCGGCGGCCCGCCTACGCGTTCTTCGGCGCCGCCTGCTGGACGACCTCGAAGGACCACAACGTCGACCCACTGGCGGCGGGCTTCGGCCGCTCGCCACCTTCCCCGCCGGCGCCCTGGTGGGCGGCCTTCATGGGTCCTTCCAACCACGCCTGAAAGGACTCCTCGTCACGCCACCGTGTGTAGACGAGGTAGTCGTCGGTGCCCTCGACCGGCCGGAGGAGTTCGAACCACTCGAACCCGTCGGAGCTCTCGACCGCGTGGGCACGTGAGGCGAAGCGCTTCTCCAGCGTCTCCCGCTGCTCGCCCGGGACGGTCAGTACGTTGATCTTGACTACGCTCATGGCCCCATCCTGCCGCACGGATGTGTGCGGCAGGCGAGTGGCTCGCACACGGCTGGTCGCGCCGTCCGTGTCGGTGGACCGGCGCGTACGTCAGGCGGCCGTTTTCCCCCGTGCGTCCAAAAGGGGCGCTTGTGGCCGCTGTTCGTGAGACCCGTGGCCCGGCTGTGGTGACCGCCGGACTCCGCGCGGTTACATGGGCCGAAAGCGGAACGACGCACTTCCACTCCCGGAACGACCCGTCAGAACAGCCGCCACGGGTCCATGGACCGCAGTTGCTCCGCCGCGATCACGATGCGAGGGAACAGGATGAGTGAAACAGCGGAGAACCAGGCGAGCGACACCTATGACGTCATCGTGCTGGGTGCCGGTCCGGTCGGTCAGAACGTCGTCGACCGGGCTCGCGCGGCCGGGCTCACCGTGGCCGTCGTTGAGCGGGAACTCGTGGGCGGCGAGTGCTCGTACTGGGCGTGTGTGCCGAGCAAGGCACTGCTGAGGCCGGTCATCGCGATCGCCGATGCCCGCCGTGTGGACGGTGCCCGGCAGGCGGTCACCGGCGATCTGGACACTGTTCAGGTTTTCGCCCGCCGCAATCACTACGTCACGGACTGGGACGACTCCAAGCAGGCGGAGGGGGTCAAGTCCCTCGGCGCCGACCTGTTCCGGGGGCATGGGCGCATCGACGGCCCGCGCCGGGTCACGGTGACCCGGGACGACGGCGCCCGGCACACCCTCACCGCGCGGCATGCGGTGGCCGTCGCCACCGGCAGCCTGCCCCTCCTGCCGGAGATCCCCGGCATCCGGGAGGCAAGGCCCTGGACGAACCGGCACGGGACCGACTCCAGCACGGTGCCCGGACGGCTCGCGATCGTGGGCGGCGGCGGAGTCGGGGTCGAGATGGCGACCCTGTGGCAGGGACTGGGCTCGCAGGTCACTCTGCTCGCCCGCCGCGGGCTGCTGCCCCGGATGGAGTCCTTCGCGGGGAAACTGCTGGAGCGCGGTCTGACCGAGGCGGGTGTGGACGTCAGGATCGGGGTGCAGGTCACCGCGCTGCGGCGCCCGGACGCGGGCGGGCCGGTCACGGTCACCCTGGACGACGGCAGTGAACTGGAGGCGGACGAGGTCATGTTCGCCACGGGACGCATCCCCGCGACCGAGGACATCGGCCTTGAGACGGTGGGGCTCACCTCGGGGGCGTGGCTGGACGTGGACACGACGTGCCTGGTCCGCGGGGTGGACGGGCATTGGCTGTACGCGCTGGGAGACGTCAATCACCGGGCTCTGCTGACCCACCAGGGCAAGTACCAGGCCCGGACCGCGGGCGACGTCATCGGGGCCAGAGCGGGTGGCCTCGGGGTGGACGACACACCGTGGGGCGATCATGCGACCACGGCCGACCAGCATGCCGTTCCCCAGGTGTTCTTCACCGACCCGGAGGCCGCCGCGGTGGGTCTGACCGCCGAGCAGGCGGCCGCCGCCGGACACCGCATCAAAACCATCGACCTGGACTTCAACGCCGCCAAGGGAGCCAACCTCTACGCCGACGGGTACCAGGGGCATGCCCGGATGGTGGTCGACGTCGACCGGGAGATCCTGCTCGGGGTGACGTTCGTCGGTCCGGGAGTCAGCGAGCTGCTGCACTCGGCGACCGTCGCGGTGGCCGGGGAGGTCCCGCTCAAGAGGCTGCGGCACGCGGTTACGTGCTTCCCGACCGTCAGCGAGATCTGGCTGTTCCTGCTCGCCGCCTACCAGCGCGCCCAGGACTGACCGGTCTCGCGACGCCGGTTTCCGGGGTCGTTCGCGCACGGCGGGCGGATCCCGGGCAGGCCGTGGCCCTGCTCACTCCACCGGCCTGTGGCGGTGCGGACATCCGAGGTGTTCGGCGGACGTCACAGGCGCCGTGCCGTCGGAAGCACGCAGGGTCGCACCGCCGACTCGTCCCGCTCCAGCGCGATGAGGGCCATGTCGTCCGCGTGGCACCCGCCCGAGAACTCCCGGAGGTCCTCGCGGATGGTCCGCACGAGCGTCTCCGGGCGCTGCTCGGTCCAGGCGGTCAGCCGCTCCACCAGGGGATAGAAGGCGCCCTGTTCGTTCCGGGTCTCGCTGACTCCGTCGGTGTAGAGAAGCAGCCGGTCGCCCGGGGTGAAGCGGAAGGTGACGGGCGTGTGGGTGGACTCGGCCAGAGCTCCGAGTCCCAGCGGGGGAGCGGGGTCACGGACGTCGATGGGCAGGACGGCGCCGTCGTGCAGCAGGAGCGGAGGCACATGGCCGAAACTGAACAGGCGCGCACGGGGCTCATAGTCCGGGATCTCGAGGACGGCGGCCGTCACGAAGCGCTCCCCGGGCCACTCGGCCGTCTCCGGGCCGGACGTCTGCGCCAGGTCCCATCGCACACTGCGGTCCAGCGCTGCGGCCAGGTCGGAGAGTGTGGAGTACTGGTTCGCGCCGAAGCGGAACGCACCGAGGACGGCCTGGATGTCGCCGATGGCGTCGAGCCCTTTACCGCGGGCGTCCCCGATGATCAATCTGGTGGCCCCGGCCGTGCGGACCAGCGCGTAGAGGTCGCCTCCGATACGGGCCTCGGCCTCCGCGGCCACATACGTGGAGGCCAGATACACCGGTCCTGAACGCCGCGGCAGCGGGCGCATCAGAACGGCCTGTGTGGCCTCCGAGACCCGGCGGACTCCGGCCAGCTGGCGTTGCTGCTGCTCCCTCACCCGCGTGACGAGCAGGAGCAGGAGCGAGAACAGAACCAGGGACAGCAACTGCACCAGAACGTTTTCGGTGGTCAGTGCATGCCGCTCGGCACCCGCGGCGATGAGCGCCGCCACGGCGAGTCCGGCGAGGGCGGCCGTGCGGCGCGTGTCCGCGAAGGCCGTGGAGAGCGCGAGCGGGACCACGAGGAGGTAGGCGAGATGGATGTCCGGGGGCAGGAACAAGTCGGCCACCGGAACGGCCACGATGGGGACGGACCACAGGACAACCCACCTGTACCCCTGCCAGAGGGTGGGGGGATTGTTCGTCGCCAACGGCGGCCAGCGCTGCATCCTGCTCCTTCGTGGGTGCACCCGACGGGCGGACTTGCCCCGCGCGGCGGCCCGCCGACTTCGACGGACCGCGAGTGACCACTGCAGGGCACCCGGTTACCCCGCCTGGTGCTTCGTATAACCTCTCGAATCCAGAAATTCATGGCCAGAGGGTCATTCATTGTGGCGATATGGGTTATAAGGCCTGCTTCTGGCCCTGGTGGCTGGAGCGACCGCTCCCATGGTGCGATGGGTGCATGGAGTTGCGGGAGTTGCACGCCTTCGTGGCCGTGGTCGAGGAAGGCGGCTTCTCGGCCGCGGCCCGGCGGTTGCATGTCAGCCAGCCGGCACTGTCCCAGACGGTCGGTGGTCTGGAGCGGCAGCTCAGGGTGAAGTTGCTGGTGCGCAGTAGTACCGGCGTACGTGCCACCGACGCGGGGGCCGCCTTGCTGGGGGAGGCGCGTGCGGTGCTGGCCCGGCACGATCAGGCGCTGCGGAGGATGGCCCGGTTCGCCGGCGGGGGCGGCGGTGTGCTGCGGATCGGCATTCCACTGGAGTTTCCCTCGCGACTGCTGACCCCCGCGCTCGGTGAGCTGGCCGAGGCCTGCCCTGACACCCGTGTGCAGGCGCGGCATCTGTCCACGACGGAGCAGCTGTCCGCGTTGCACGACGGCGAGCTCGACGTGGGTCTGCTGCGGGAGCGGCCGATCGGGCAGGAGTTCGACGCGATGCTGGTCAACAGAGAAGAACTCGGGGTGCTGCTGGCCGCGCCGCAGGCGGCTGAACTGTCCGGACCGGAAGGGATCGCGCTCGATGCACTGGCCGGTCTGGAGTGGCTGGCCTTTCCCCGGGCGGACAGCCCCGCCTGGTACGACGAGCTGACCGCGATTCTGCGCAGCCACGGCCTGGACCCGGGGGCGCAGGCGCCACAAGGGCAGCGGCTCATAGCGGAGGTGAAACTCGCGGCCGTCAGTGCGGGACAGGCCTTCGCGCTCGCTCCGCCGGACTGGCCGCACCCGATTCCCGGCAATGTCGCGTGGTCGCCGCTGGCCGGGCGTCCCATCGTCCGCCGGACATGGGCCGTGTGGCCGGCCGCGTCCCGTCGCCAGGATCTGGGGCGCCTGATCGCCGCTTTCGAGCAGCCGTCGCCGGGCTGACGCCTGCCGACGGCGCAGTCGAATCGCCGCATTGCCGGCACGGGGCCGTCGGCGCCGTGCGGATCGGGTCCAGCGAATACCGGCGGCCTTCCCGGAGAAATCACAGTCTCCGTAGGGGCAGAACTTTTGTCTTTGGCCGCCATAACCGATCCCTGTGGCCACGAGTGGTCGGAAATCTGCGCCGTGTGATGGCATGGGTCCATCGCAATCAGGCGGTTTCCCCGGGCTCGGGAATCGGAGCCCGGGGATTCGGAATAAACGAAGGGCGTCATCATGAATTCGCTGTCCCTCGCGGAGAATGTCGCGCTGGTGACCGGCGCGACCAGTGGCATCGGGGCCGCGACCGCGCTTGCACTGGCCGAGCGTGGAGCCCATGTGCTGGTCGCGGGCCGCGACCAGCAGCGCGGTGACGCCGTCGTGGAGACCGTCCGAGGGCGGGGCGGCAAGGCGGACTTCGTCGCGGCCGACCTCCGCGGTGCCGAGCCGGCACGGCAACTCGCCCGCCGCGCCGCCGAACTGGGTGGGGGCCGGGTGGACATCCTGGTGAACAATGCGGGGATCTACCCCTTCGGGCCCACCGACCGGTTCACCGAGGAGGAGTTCGACGCCGTCTACTCGCTGAACGTCAAGGCGAAGTTCTTCCTGGTCGCCGAGCTCGCACCACGCATGGCCGAGCGCGGCAGGGGCGCGATCGTCAACGTGAGCACCATGGTGTCCGAGTACGGTGCGCCCGGGATGGCGCTGTACGGCTCCAGCAAGGCCGCGGTGAACCTGTTGACGAAGTCGTGGGCGGCCGAGTACGGGCCCAGCGGAGTACGTGTCAACGCGGTCCTCGTCGGCCCGACGAGGACCGAGGGAACCGCGCCCATGGGGGACGACCTGGCGGGCCTCGCCGCTCAGGCCCCGGCCGGCAGACCGGCTTCCCCCGAGGAGATCGCGGCGAGCATCGTCTACCTCGCGAGCGACGCGGCCGGTTTTGTGCACGGCGCCGTGCTTCCCGTCGACGGCGGTCGCACCGCGGTGTGAAAGCGGGTGATGCCCGATTTTCCTGTGCGGATGGAATGCCACCGGATCTGGACTGCACCCAGACTTGGAGCCCTTCGGCAATTCCGTACCCCGACGGCGTCATCGAAATCTCGTTCTCGGAAGCGTAGGCGTGCGAAGTCGATGCTTTCGGGGAAAGCTGAACAGAGGTGGCCGGCGTTCTGCCGAGACATACGGACGCCCACCGCCGACCATGAATCCGTGCCTTTTCGTACAGGGTTCGGTCAACGTCTCCGCGTCGTGGGCGGAGCACCGATATGGAGAAGCAGGGTTCGGACCGGCTACCGGCTCCGACTGAGCCGGCCGCACGGCACAGCGCTGGATCGGGGAGGCTCGCCGGCGACTGTGGCCTGTTGCTCATTCGGCTGACCTTCGGCCTGCTCCTGGCCGGGCACGGTGCCCAGAAGCTCTTCGGACTGTTCGGCGGCCAGGGTCTGAAAGGCGTCGGCAGGGGATTCGCGGCCCTCGGTTATCACCCGGGAGAGGTCTATGCGGCGATCGCCGGCCTTTCCGAGTTCCTCGGCGGCCTGGGGTTCGCGCTGGGGCTGTTCACGCCGCTCGCGGCCGCGGCCCTCATCGGCGTGATGATCAACGCGATGGTGTCCGTCACCGCGGCTCATGGGCTGTGGGACCGGGACGGCGGGGTCGAGTACAACGTCTGCATCGCCGTTGTCGCCCTCGCTGTCGCCGCCACCGGTCCCGGCCGACTGGCCCTCGACCGGTTCTTCCGGTGGGGGGAGGGCGGCTGGGCGGCGGCCGCCTTCGCCCTCGGGATCGGCGGCGCCGCCTCCGCCGTCACCCTCGCACTCTGAGGCGGCCATCGGCGGCCGGTGGCGGTCGCAGGGTCCTCGACCTGTTCGTCCGCGAGAGGTACGGGCCGGGGGCGGAACCGGCATCGCCCGGCGCGCCGCCATGCGGCCTGCCGCCCGGTCCCGGCGAGGTACCGCGGTGCGCGCGCGTGACGGGAAACCCTCGCGCATGCACGCCGTCTCGCACGGCAGGATCACGGTTCCAGGTCGTAGGTGCGGACGAAGCTGTGCGGGTCGCTCCAGCGTCCTGCGGTCGCGGCCGACCAGTCGGGCTCCCAGCCAGGACGTATCCCGCGTGCCACCCAGCCGTCGGGCCGCATGCGGGGGATCTCGAGTCCGGCCTGCCGTGCGGCGACGGCGGCGGCGTAGACCTCCTGTGCGAGGCGCAGCGCGCTCGCGGGGCTTTCGGCTCGGCCTGTGAAGACGTGCACTCCGCGGAGTCCGTCGCCGTTCGTCGTCGGGACGTCGACCTCGTAGACCGCCAGGGTCATGACGTCGGTCTCCTTTCGTGGTGGTGGTGGTGCAGGCAGGCTCGCCCCGGTCGTCCGGCCGCGACCGGAACAGGTGTCGCGCGATGGGCCCGGAGCCCTTCGATGACGACGGCGGCCACGGCGCCCGTCGTCCTTGCCGTGGCCTGCTGTGATCACTTCGTCCGGGCGCCTCGGCGAGCGGCGGTGCCGCCCTGCGGCGCGGGCCCGGTCGAGCAGGGGCGAGACGTCCTCGCTCGCGTGGTTCCGTTCGCGGCGGATCACGCGGGAGACCTCCGGTGTGGTGCTGCCTGCCCTCCTTCTGAAACTGAACGTTTCGTTTTCCACCCCGCTCAACGTTCGGGAGGCGGGCGCAATTCCCGTTAGGATGCCTAATTTAAGTTTTATTGTGGTTCGTCCGATTCAGGCCGGTCAGTGCGACGCGGACGACCTCGTCCGCCGCCCGCTCGTCCAGGGGTGCGTGGCCGGCCAGCATCCGGTACACCAACGGGCCGAAGAAGAGATCGAGAGCGACGTCCGGGTCGACGTCGTCGCGCAGTTCGCCCCGCAGGACACCGCGATCCCAGATGGCCCGCACCACGCCGCGCCGGGAGGTGACGAGCCGCCCGATCAGATCCGAGGCTTCCGTCGGATCACTCTGAGCCTCCGCCAGCAGCTGGGCGAATATCCGCCCGATCGGGCTCGCGTAGAACCGTGCCGTGCCGCGCACCGTGAGACGGAAGTCCTCGGCCGCCGAGCCGGTGTCCGGGTCCGGTGACTCGGCGTTCATCTGCGACAGGAAGGCCTCGAGGGCGACCGCGTACTTGTTCGGCCACCACTTGTAGATCGTCGCTTTGCTGACCCCGCTCAGGGCGGCGATCCGGTCGGTCGTCGCCGCGCGCAGTCCCCCTTGCTGCAGCAGTTCGCCGCACGCGGTGAGGACGGCCCGCCGCGCCGGCTCGCTGCGTGGGCGACCGGCCTTCGGCACCTGAGAGGCCATGATCCTCCTCCGTCGTCAGTGGCCACGGGCGGCGTCGTCCGGCAGGGGTGCTCCGGGCCCCGTCCGGCACCACGCCGGGGCCGAGGCTCCGACCCTGTCGGAGAGCGACCCCCGTGCCACGGTGTCTCCACCCGGGCGGCCGCACCGCCGACGCACCCACGACACCCGCGCGCGGGTCGCGAGGTGCCGAGCGCGCGGCGTGCACGATGTCCGCCGCACACACCGCGGGAGACGATCCCGCATCATCATCGTCCACGGACTCCGGACCCGCCCGTCCCCGTCGCCGCGCAGCTCACCGGGCACACCCGCTCGGGTCGTCCTCGGCAGGGCCCGCGGCACGACGCAGACGGCGGACGACATCGGGACGGGCCGGGGAGCCGGCGTGCTTTCCGGGGCAGTTCGGCGCCCTCACCCGCATGGGCGCCTCCCGAGTGGCCCGGGTGCGCGGCGCGGATATGTTTCGACTAGCGAGCACCCGCGTGACCGAATCCGCAGGTCAGGCCCTCATTGGTGCAACTGTGAACTGTTGCGCCGCCGCTGTCCGGCCGACTCCGCGACATCCATCGGGTCATCATCGCGGTCCGCCGTCTGCCCCTATCCACGAGGACAACCATGACTGAGGAAAGTTCCCCGGCTCTTGAGCGGGAGTGGAGCGGCGACGGGTGCCCGGCCGGCCCCTTCGCCCGACGGTCGTTCCTCCACGCCGCCGCGGCAGGTCTTGCTGGAGCGACGGCGGGCACCGCCCTGGGTGACCGGGAGGCGCAGGCGGACACGCCGGTCGCGGTCGCGGCGCGGGCAGGTGCGGTTCCCTTCGAGGGTCGGCACCAGGCGGGCATAGCCACCCCACCCCAGCAGGACGCGATATTCCTCTCGTGCGACGTGACCGCCGACGACAGCGACGGACTCACCGACCTGTTCCGTACGCTGACCGACCGGGCCCGCTTCCTCACGGCAGGCGGGACACCGCCGAAGGTGCCACCCGACTCGGTGCCCTCGGACAACGGAATCGTGGGACCGACGGTCGAGCCGGACAACCTCACCCTCACCCTGTCACTGGGCGCTTCGCTCTTCGACGACCGCTACGGGCTCGCCTCGCGCAAGCCGGTCCAGCTCGTCACCATGCAGCCCTTCATCCACGACGAACTGAACTCCTCGATCTGCCATGGCGACCTGCTGATCCAGATCTGCGCCGATCACCGCGACACGACCGTGCACGCGATGGTCGACATCCTGAACAGCACCAAGGGCGCCATGAAGCTGCGTTGGCGCCTCGACGGCCTGCGCAATCCGCCGCGCCACGACCGGGTCCGCCGGGACTGGTTCGGTTTCAAGCACGGAATCACCAATCCGGACACGGCGGACACCGGCCGGATGGACCAAGTGGTCTGGACGCAACCGAAGTCGGCCGAACCGGACTGGGCGGCGGGCGGCACATACCACGTCGTGCGCATCGTCCACTTCTTCATCGACGCGTGGCAGAAGGTGCCGGTCGCCCAGCAGGAGCGGATCCTCGGCCGGCGCAAGGTGAGCGGTGCGCCCGTGTACGCCACGTCCGACGACGCCTCGGACCGCATGGTTCCCGTATACACCAATGATCCGCAGGGGCTGCTCACGCCGATCAACTCCCATATCAGGCTGGCCAATCCGCAGACGCCCGAGACCGCGGCCACGAGCGCCGTCCTGCGGCGGGGCTACGACTACGACCACGGCCTCGATGCGCGGGAGCTCGACCTGGGTCATGCCTTCGTCTCCTTCCAACGCGAACTCAACACCTACATCGCCATGCAGACCCGGCTGGAGGCAGAGGCGCTGGTGCCCTACATCAGTCCTCGCGGCGGCGGCTACTTCTTTGCGGTACCGGGCGTGCGCGACGAACACGACTACTTCGCCAGCGGTCTGCTGACCTGACGGACGGCACGGCAGGGTCCCGGCGGGAGCCGACCGGTAAGGGCTCGGCCGAACCACCAGCGACACGCCCAGGAGGCACGATGTTCCCTGCCCTGCGAACCGGAGCCCGCCGCGCCCCGGGACGCGGCCGCGGAAGACGCCGGCCGGCCCTCGCGGTCGGCGCGGCCGTCCTGCTCACCTCCTGCACACCGGCCGCATCCGGTGGTGCGGTGTCGGAATCCGGGCCGCACGCGGCCGCGGACCGGGCGGCAGGCGGCCGCGTGTACGTCACCAACCATTTCGACAACACGCTGTCGGTGATCGACGCCCGCAGCAACAAGGTCGTCGCCACCGTGGACGCGGGGGTTGCCCCCGAAGGCATCGCGGTCAGCCCCGACGGTTCACGGGTGTACATCGCCGACAACGGTGCGGCGCGGATCTCGATACTCGACGCCCGTACCAACAAACTGACCGGCACCGTTCCGGTCGGAAACAACCCGACCGACGTCGCCGTGAGCCCCGACGGCAGGTTCGTCTATGTCGCCAACGGCGGTTCGAACAGCGTCTCCGTGCTGGACACCCGGACCGACCAGGTGACGGCGACTGTCCCGGTCGGCAGTTCCCCGGCGAGTGTGGCCCTCAGCCGGGACGGAGCAACTGCCTATGTGGCGAACCTCGGTTCGGGGAACCTGTCCGTCATCGACACCCGTACGGTCCGGGTCACCCGCAACGTCCCCGCGGGCCGTACACCGGCGGGGGTCGCCCTCACCCCTGACGGTGAGTCGGCCTATGTCGCCGACGAGACGGCGGCGAAGGTGCTCGCGATCAACATCAGGACGGAGGAGATGACCGCGGTGCGGGTGGGCGGTGCCCCCTTCGACGTGGCGGTCGCCCCGGACGGCCGGACCGCCTACACGGCCGATATCGGCCCGGGCAGCATCTCCGTCGTCGACATCGGAGGCCACCGTGTCCAGGCGACCGTCGCCGTGGGCACCGCGGGCACCGATCCCTTCGATATCGAGGTCACCGACCACGCGGTGTACGTCACACAGCCGGGAGCGGACGCGCTCGCCGTCATCGACCCCAAGACCCGCAAGGTCGTCGCCAGGGTCCCCGTCGGCAACAGCCCCTACGGCGTGGCGGTGAGCCCCTGACGACCCCAGGGGCGGGCGAGCCGAGAACGCCGCCCGTCCTCCGCATCGCGCACCATCGGGATGCCGCACATCGGCGAGTGGACGATCGACCTCAACAGCTCCACCGTGCGCCGCGCGGACGGTGACGGCGACCGGCTGCGGCTCACCCCGACCGAATGGAGCATCCTCGAAATGCTGCTTCGCCACCCCCCGGGGGAACTGGTGACGAGCCAGCAGATCCTCCGGCACGTCTGGGGGCCGGGGAACGAGAACAAGACGCACTACCTGCGCATCTACTTCGCCAGTCTGCGCCGGAAGCTGGAGCCCGATCCGGCCAGTCCACGGCACCTGCTCACCGAGCCGGGCATGGGCTACCGCTTCGAACCGTGACCGCAGACCGGGCCGGTCGCGCACGCCGCCTGCCCGGCCCCGCGTCGATTTCCAAGTCCCCTTCGGCGCAAGGGGGATGAGCGGGTCGCGTGCCGATGGGGACGTCTTCTGCTCGTAGTCGCCGCTCTATTGACGCTGCGTCGAAGACGGTGGTTCAGTGGCTCATCCACTGAACCACTGAGTCGTTGGGAGCCGGGGTGGAAGCACTGCCACGCGAGACGATCGTCGACGTCCTGGAGAAACGGCTGCGCGAGGACATCCTCGCCGGGCGTCATCCGGCCGGGAGCTATCTGCCTCCCGAGCGTGAACTCGCCGACGGATTCGGGGTGACCCGCACCACCCTCAAGCACGCTTTCGGCCGTCTGGTTCACGCGGGACTGCTGGAGACGCGGCACGGAGTGGGTACCCGGGTACGGGATTTCCTGAGGCTGGGCGGCGCGGACCTGCTGCCGATGCTCGTGCGTCACAGCCCCGAATGGATCGGCGAGATCTTCGAAGTGCGCCGCAGCATCGGCGCGTTGATCGCGGAGCGCGCGGCGTCCCACGCCACGGTGGCGCAGATCGCCGAACTTCGCCACTTGCTGGCGGCCGTCAAGGACGCCGAGGGCGGAGAGCCCGTACAGCTGGCGGACGTGGAGGTGCACCGGGCGCTCGCCCGGGCCACCGGCAACCGGGTGTACGTGCTGCTGACCAACACCCTCTTCAACGCGTACCTCCCCGTACGCGCAAGCCTGGCCGGGCCTTTCGAGGATCCGCGGGCAGCCCACGACCGGCTGGCACCCGTCGTCGAGGCCGTGGCGACCGGGGACCAGCGGGCGGCGCACTCGGCCGCGGGCGACTATCTGTCCGCCACCGAACGCATCATGCTCGAGGGCCTCGCCCGCTCGAGGGGACATCGGGGCGGTGCCCGATGACCGTCCGCGGAACGGTGTTCAAGGAGACGATGCTCGGCCGCGTGTGCATGGCCGACGAGGACGGCGACCGACCTGTGCGGCTCGATCTGCTGGCCCGCGCCGACGCCGTACTGCTGCCCCACCGGACGACCGCGGCCCAGGTGACCGGACGGATACGGATAGCGGGACGGGCGGACGACGCCGAAGCCGTCGGCGAGTTGGAGATCTCGCCCCTGGCGCGCCGCAGGATCCACTACCGGATCGCTTTCACCATGGAAGGCCGGAGCCTCACCCTGGACGGCTGGAAGTCGGTGTCGCCCAGGCGTCCGCTCACATCGATGACCGTACTGCCGTACACCCTCTACGAGGACGGCCACCGTGTCGGCGAGGGCACCCTGCGCTTCCCGCTGACCACCGGCCTGCTGCCCTTCCTCGCGAGTTTCCGGTTCCCCCGCGCCGCGGCATCCGGCGCCGACCGCCACCTGGCGTCGCGCTGGGACGGCGCTCCGGGGCGGACCGAGGTCTGGTACACGACTCTGACCGATCCCGCGACGGACACCGGGATCTGGCTGCACCACGAAGTGGTGGCGCCCTCCGACGGTTCCCCGGCCTATGCGCACGGCTGGGCCGCCGTCTTCTCCAAGGACGGCCCGGCCGAACACGCACGCTTCGGCCCCGTTCCCTGGGCGGGGCACCCGGAGGGCTTCTCCGCCGGGGACGTCAGCGCAGGCCCCGGCCGACTCGCCGGTTCCGCCGGATCGTTCACCTGGGCGCTCACCGAGCGGGCCGAGGGTCCACCGCTCCACACCTTCCCCGGCTGGTCCTGGCGGCGCCCCTGGCTGCCGGCCTCCCACATGCTCCCCGCCGTCCGCGCCCGCTACAGCGGGACCGTGCGCCACGGCACCGACGAGCTGCGGCTCGACGGTGCTCCCGGAGCCGGCGCGCGCATCTACGGCCACGGCAACGCCCGCCGCTGGGCCTGGCTCCACGCCGACCTGGGCGGCGGCGACGTACTGGAGATCGTCGCAGCGGTGTCCATGCGGCGCGGTCTCGACAGGCTGCCGCCCCTGGTCTTCCTGCGTCTGTACCGAAACGGCCGGACCTGGCCACGACGCGCGGAACGCTCCGCCGTGGGCTGGGCGGGAATCGGCCGGTTCCGCGCGGACATCGGCCTTCCCGAGTGGCGGGTCGAGGGCAGGGCGGGCCTGAGCCGCATCACGGTGACGGTGACCCAACCGCCGGAGCAGACACTGACGTTGGACTACACCGACCCCGACGGCTCCGCCGCGGTCTGCCGCAACACCGAGAGAGCGGACGCGGTGGTCACCCTGGAGCGCTGGTGGGGCACCTGGCGGCGGGAGGCCGGATGGCAGCTGTCGGGCACCGCGCATGCGGAGGTCGGTGACCGATGACCTTGCGAAGCACCGCTGCCCTGAAGGGACTTGTCGCCGCGCTGCTGGCCGACGACGGCACCACCGCGTGGAGCCGGTCCGTGCCACGCAGGGTGGAGACGCTGCTCGACACCATGCCCGCGCCGGCTCGGACCGCGGTGCGCGGTGCGGCGGCCGCCGTCGACGCCTACGCCGTCGTCCGGACGGGCAGGCGGCTGTCCGCACTCGGACCCGCCGAGCGGGAGCGGGTCGTGGCGTCGCTGGCTTCCCGCCGGGCCCTGCTGCCGCTCCTGGACGCGGTCAAGGTACCGCTGCTGCTGGCGGCCGGTACCGAACGGACGCTGCACCACAACCCCGCGCCCGCGGCGCCCGCGCCCGACGACCCGCCGCTGGACTGCACACCTTCCCGCGAGTGGCCCACACGCTCGAGTGCCGACGCCGTCGTCGTGGGATCCGGGGCCGGCGGCGCCATGGCGGCCCGCACACTCGCCCGGGCCGGCCTCCGTGTCGTCGTCCTCGAGGAGGGCGAGCACCACACCACCGCGTCGTTCGGGCGCCGGGCTCCGCTCGACCGCTTCACCGACCTGTACCGCGACGGCGGTGCGACGATCGCCGTCGGCAACCCCCCACTGGTCCTCCCCGTGGGCCGCGCCGTCGGTGGCACCACCGTCGTCAACTCCGGTACGTGCTACCGCACTCCGGCCCACGTCCGCACCCGCTGGCTGGACCGTCACGGCTTCGCCGCGGCCGAGGACCTCGAGGCCCACCTCGACGACGTCGAACGTTCCCTGCGGGTGGCGCCCCAGCCACTGGAGGTGCTCGGCGACAACGGGCTGCTCGCACTCTCCGGAGCGAAGGAGCTCGGCTGGACAGCCGCACCCCTGCGCCGCAACGCCCCCGGCTGCAAGGGCTCGTGCCAGTGTGTCGTCGGCTGTCCCACCGGCGCGAAACAGAGCGTCCAGCTGTCCGTGCTCCCCGAGGCCTGCGCGGCCGGCGCCCGTATCGTGACAGGCGCCCACGTCCGGCGCATCCTTGTCGACAGCGACCGGCCGGGCGGCCCACGGGCCGCCGGGGTGGTGGTGCGCCGCCCGGACGGCAGCGAGTTGGAGATCCTCAGCCCGCTGGTCGTGGTCGCCGCCGGGACCCTTCAGACCCCGCCACTGCTGCGCCGCTCCGGCCTCGGCGGACACCCGCGGCTGGGCCGCAACCTCAGCGTGCATCCGGCGACCAGCGTGGCGGGCCGGTTCAGCCGCCCCGTCACGAGCTGGAAGGGCGTCCTGCAGAGCGTCGGGGTGGAGCATCTGCGCGAGGACGGCATCCTGATCGAGGCGACCGCGGCGCCCCCCGGCATGAGTTCGTTCGTGCTGCCGGGCGTCGGACGCGAACTCCGCCGCGAACTGGAGGAGACGGAACACCTGGCGACGCTCGGGGCCATGATCGCCGACCGTCCCTCGGGTCGCGTCCTCGGGCGGAACCGCACCCTGCTGCGCTACGACCTCGCGCCGCGCGACGCCGGCCGCCTGCTGCGTGCCCAACGGGCCATGGGACGCCTGCTGTTCGCCGCGGGCGCCGAGGAGGTGCTCACCGGAGTACCGCAGGCACCGCGCGCCCGCACCCCGGCTCAGCTGGAGGCGGTGCTGGACACGGTGACCGCGCGGCATCTGCATGTCTCCGCGTTCCACCCCACCGGAACGGCGGCCGGCGGAGCCGACCCCGAGCGGTCGCCGGCCGACCCGGACGGTCGCCTGCGCGGTGTGCACGGGGTGCTGATCGGCGACGGCTCCGTTCTCCCCAGCTGCCCGGAGGTCAATCCGCAGCTGAGCATCATGGCGGCCGCCCTGGCCGTCGCCGAGCGATACACGGCGGGGACGTCGTGAGTCGTCGTCGCCGGAGGTACTGGCGCGCGGACGAAGGGCCGGCTCACCCGGCGGCCGCTCTCCGTGTCCCGGCCGTCGGCGACGGCGCTCAACACCCGTGACCCTGCAGGCCACGCCGGGAGCACGGAGACGGCACAGGTGACCGTCCCGTGCGCGTGCGGACCGCCGTCCGCCGCCTCGACGGTCCGGGCTTGCGCGGTCACGGTCGTACCACCCGGCTCAGCCGGCTTCGAGCACCGACGGCGCGTGGGCCATCGGAGTGGCGGCGCGTACACACATGACGGCGAGTGCCCCGTGCAGCCTCGGCCTGACCGGGCCGGTAGCGGCGCAAGCCGCCGACGGCACCCGGAGTGGGCCTCGCCCGGCCGAGGCGCGCTCGAGTGGACGCGGGGACCGTGCGGATCCTATGTTGCGTGTCCGCACGTCGGTCTTGGTCGGAGCGGCGTCCCGGGATCCGACGGCACCTATGGGGAATGCACGATGATCTGTGCTCGCTGCCAGCACTTCGAAGCGGCACCGGGCGGCACCCTGTGCACCCAGTGCGCCGTCGCGCCGGAGCCGGAGGCCCCGCAGTTCACCGCCGCGCCGGTCGCCTGGGTGCGCTCGCCCGTGGGTCTCGGGCGGACGGCGGCCGCCGTGCTGGGACTTGTCGTCGTCATCGACCTGTTCGCGATCGGGGCCGCCATGGCCGTGTACGACGTGGCGGGCGACCTCGTCGGCGGCGTCAGCGGCGTGGGCGAGCGGGCGGAACGCGCGGACTCGCTGTACTCCTCGGTCGGTCTCCTCCGGACGTCCGTGCTGCTCACGTGCGTCGTCGTGTTCCTGTGCTGGTTCCATCGAGTACGGGTCAACGCCGAGGTGTTCAGCCCGTTCGGGCACGCCAAGAAGCGTGGTTGGGCGATCGGGGCATGGTTCGTGCCGATCGTGAACCTCTGGTTCCCGCGCCGCATCGCACTGGACATCTGGGACGCCAGCAGCCCGTGGGACGCGCCGCGGTCGCACGGCCTGGTGGACGCCTGGTGGACGCTGTGGCTCCTCTCCGTGCTGACGAACCGCGCGGGTTCCTTCGCCTACAGCAGTTCCGACACGGCCGAGGAGATCCGCGGCGCCGTGCGTCAGGTGCTGGTCGCGGATGTCGTCGACGCCGTGGCCGCGGTGCTCGCGATCCTCGTGGTGCTGCGGCTGACCCGCATGCAGCACGAAAAGGTGCTTCGGGGACCGGCTACGGCCGCCTTCTGAGCCGCCCCTGCACCGTGCGGTACTCGGGTCGCCGAGTCGGCGCCGGTGAAGCCGAGGAGGTCCGCGCGGTGCGGGCCCGTCGCTTCAGCCGTCGTCGGTTGACGCTAGGATCTCGCCGGATCGGGGACGGCGTTCGCATCGGCCCGTCGAATGAATCCGGCGTCCCGTTTCCGGGGCCGTCGATGAGAGGTGTGGCAGGTGGGGGACCGCGGGGCGCCTGATGGATCGCTCGACTCGGGCCGTGCCACGGGTCTCGCGGCCATGTTGCAGGACGGCAGTGACCGGGTGGGCCCGAGCGCCCCGACGTACGGCCGCAGTTCGGGTGCACGGGGCCCGGCGGACGCGGACGCACGGTGGCTCGACCGTCTGCGACTCCGCTTCCGTTATGTGCCGATGGCGCGCACCGGTACGGCGGAGCGGCTGGTCCCCGGCTTCCCCGCGCCGCCCACCCATCTGTGGCGTGTCCTCGGCTGTCCGCCGGGCCTTGCCCACCGCGCCGCCAGGGCGACCGGGTGGCTGGGCCCGGTGCTCGTGGCCGTTCTGGCGGGGGTGATCCGCTTCTGGCGCCTCGGCCGACCGCACGACCTCATGTTCGACGAGACGTACTACGCCAAGGACGCCTGGGCCCAACTTCACCTCGGCTACGAAGGCGTGTGGCCGGACCGCAAGATCGCCGACCCTCAGGTACTCGCCGATCCCCAGGTCATCCCCCTTTCGCACCGCGGGGCGTTCGTGGCCCATCCGCCCATGGGCAAGTGGGTCATATCCGTCGGCGAGTGGTTGTTCGGCTTGGACCCGTTCGGCTGGCGCTTCATGACCGCCGTCCTCGGCACGCTGTCCGTTCTGCTGCTCTGCCGTATCGGACGACGGCTGTTCCGCTCGACCTTCCTGGGGTGCCTGGCCGGACTGCTGATGGCCGTGGACGGACTGCACTATGTGCTGAGCCGCAGCGCGCTGCTGGACCTCGTCGTGATGTTCTTCGTCCTGTGCGCCTTCGGCTGCCTCCTGATCGACCGTGACCGCTCCAGGGAGCGGCTGGTCCGGCTGCTGCCGAGGAGCGACACCGGTGAGGTACGGCCGGACGAGGACGTCGGGGCCCGGGGCGGCATGGGGTGGCGGCCCTGGCGGCTCGCCGCGGGCGTCCTTCTGGGCCTGGCGGCCGCGACCAAGTGGAACGGCCTGTATTTCCTGGTGTTCTTCGGGGCGATGACCCTGCTGTGGGACGTCGCCGCCCGACGCGTGGCGGGCGCGCGTCAGCCCTACCGCGCGGTGCTCGGAAAGGACCTCGGCCGGTCCGTCGCCTCCCTGGTGCCTGTCGCCGTGGTGACGTATCTGGCGACCTGGTCCGGCTGGTTCATGTCGTCCGACGGATACGGCCGGCACTGGGCCGACGGCCGGGGCGGCTCCTGGGCGTGGGTCCCGGCGCCGCTGCGCAGCCTGTGGCACTACGAGTACCAGGTCTACCAGTTCAACATCGGACTGCACACGCCGCACAAGTATCAGTCGAATCCCTGGAGTTGGACGGTGCTCGGGCGCCCCGTGCCGTTCCACTTCCAGTCCTCGTCCTACGGGCAGGACGGCTGTAAGGAAGCGGGCGGCTGCGCTCGCGAGATCATTGCTCTCGGTACGCCGCTGCTGTGGTGGTCCGCGTGTTTCGCCCTCGCCTATCTGCTGTACCGGTGGGCGTTGAGGCGGGACTGGCGCGCCGGCGCCGTCCTGTGCGCGGTGGCGGCGGGCTGGCTCCCGTGGTTCATGTATCAGGACCGCACCATCTTCTCCTTCTACGCGGTCGTCTTCCTGCCGTACCTGTGCCTGGCCGTGGCGATGACGGCCGGGGCTCTTCTCGGGCCGGCGGGAGCCACGGAGCGGCGCCGGTTGTGGGGGGTGGCGGGCGTCGGCGCGCTCATGCTGCTGATCCTGTGGAACTTCGTCTACTTCTTCCCGATCTATTCGGGGAGCATGATCCCGACCGACTCATGGCGTGACCGCATGTGGCTGGACACCTGGGTCTGACCCGATACGACGGGCCGCTGCCTTCGCCGGGACCACATGGTCGACCTGGGTGCTCCCGCGCGCCCACCCGGTTGTCCGGTCCCTTCCGGAGGCCAACGGCCAAGGACGTCGACACGATCGGTGATGTGGCCCCGCCGGAAGGCCGGCCACCGTCAGCAGGAGGCGACCGTGCCGTTCTCCCTGTGTCCGGGACCGGCCGGTGGCTCCGACGCCGGTCACCATGATTCGGCCTCCAGGAACAGCATGACCACCTCCACCAGGAACCAGATGGAGAAGGCCAGGCAGGCGAACCACAACCCCCACAGCCACCGACGGACGTCCCGGCGCATGCGCATGGGCGAATCATCTCCCCTCATGGCCGGTGCCCATGACTCGTGCTGCTCACCGGGGCGGTCGCGATCGAGGACTCCCCTTCCGCAACGGCGGTCAGGACGGCGGACCTTCTGGCAATACGTGCACGGGCCGAGCGGGCGTCCATGTCCGTGGGCGTGCGACGGAGTCACCAGGCGCCGATGCCCGCAAGCAGGACGTGGAGGTCGTGAGCCGCCTCGGCCGTGGCGAGTGCCGCCGCGGTCAGGACGGCCCCGGTCGCGACCGCGAGAGCGGGGTGACGCCCCTTCGGGGGTGACAGGAGCGCGGCGACGCGGCGCGGTACCGGGCCCGCCGTGGCGAGCGGGCTTCGGCGGCCGAGAATGCCCAGGGCGGCGCTTGCGGTGCGGGCAAGGGCCGGGGCGCGGCGGGCCGCCAGCGCGGCCTTGCCGACGGTGCGGGCGACCCGTTTCCGGTCACCGGTTGCGGCGGCCGCATTCTCGTCGGCCCAGCGCTCGATCGTGTAGGTGACAGCGTCGGCCAACGGCCGCATGAGCGGGTTCGCGGCGGCCCCGAGTTGCGCGACCGCGACGAAGGCGTAGTGGTGGGAGCCCAGATGGGCTCTTTCGTGAGCGAGCAGGATGTTGTGCTCGCCCGCGTCCAGGGTGCGCAGCATGCCGGTGGAGACCACGACGCGCCCGGGGAGTCCCGGGAGCGCGTACGCGTCCGGCGCCTCGTCGTCGACGACGACCAGGTCGTCGCGGGCCGGCATGCAGGCGGCGTCCAGGGCGGCGGACGCCAGGGTGCGTCCGCGGCGCCAGACCATACGGCAGGCTGCGAGCAGGGCGCAGCCGAGCAGCAGTCCGGCCGTGAGTGCTATGGGGAGCCCGGTCGGGTCGTCGCGCTGCGCGGTGCTGGCCGACCAATGGCCGAGGTCGGCCAGCACGGGGATACGGACCAGCCCCGTCACGGCAAGCAGGCCCAGGGAGACGGTGCTCGCCGCGCCCAGTACCAGGGACGCGGTGGTGAGCAGCCAGGTGGCCAGGCGGGGTTCGCACCGTTCGGCCAACGGTCGTGCGCCCAGCGGGGCGAGGAGCGACAGCAGCAGAGGCACATAGACGGCGACATGCATCAGGCCGGTCCTTCCGGCCGGCCGGGGTCGGCCTCGGGGCCGAGCAGTTGCCTCAGCAGTTCGGCGTCCGTGTCGGACAGTTCGTCGGCGAAGCGTGAGAGGACCGCCTCGCGATCGGGCCGCTCCTCCAGAACGGTGCGCATGCGGCGGGCGGCGAAGCCGGCGTCGTCGGTGACCGGGGCGTAGGCGTACGCCCTGCCGCGCGGACTGCGTGTGAGCAGGCCCTTGGTCTGCATCCGGGTCAGGATCGTCACCACGCTGCTGTACGTCAGCTCGCCGCCGACGAGGTCGGTCACCTCGCCCGGCGTCAGCGCGGTGTCGGCGCGCTGGAGCAGATCGAGGATCTGGGTCTCGCGAGCGCCGTTTGCCCGCTTCGGGCCCCGCCCGTGCGTATCGGCTCCCATGGGTTTTGTCGTTCTCCGGTCCGTCATCTACAGTCGTGTAAAACTTCTACGGGCGTGTAAAAGCTTCCGCCCCCGAGTGTGCCATTGGATCGCCCATGAGCGCTATCAGCATCGGTCAGGCCGCCGTCCTCGGTGTCATCGAGGGGGTGACCGAGTTCCTCCCCGTCTCCTCGACCGGTCATCTGAAGATCGCCGAGGGGCTGATGGGCGTCCAGGTGGACGACACCTCCGTGGTCGGCTTCACCGCCGTCATCCAGGTGGGCGCCATCGCTGCCGTACTGCTCTACTTCTTCAAGGACATCGTGCGGATCGTCTCCGCCTGGGGGCGCGGCCTCGTCGATCGCGAGGAGCGCCACCGCCACGACTACAGGTTCGCCTGGTGGATCATCTACGCGACGATCCCGATCGTCGTGGTCGGTCTGGCCGCCAAGAAGCTCGTCGAGGGACCGCTGGGTTCGCTGTGGGTGGTGGCGGGCTCGCTGATCGTCGGCAGTGGTGTGATGTGGTGCGCCGACCAGATGGGCCGGCACAAGCGCGGTGAGGACGACACCTCGCTGAAGGACGCGATGCTGGTGGGCGGCTCGCAGATCCTCGCGCTGCTCTTCCCGGGTTTCTCCCGCTCCGGCGCCACGATGTCCACGGCGCTCATCCTGGATCTGGACCGGGTGGCGGCGACCCGTCTGTCGTTCTTCCTCGGCATTCCGGCCCTGACCGGTGCCGGCCTGTACGAGTTGAAGGACGCCGTGGGTGCCGGTGTCGGTGTCGGACCGCTCGCCGTGGGCACCGCCGTCTCGTTCGCGGTCGCCTATGCCTCCATCGCCTGGCTGCTGAAATACGTCGCCCGGCACTCCTTCAACGCGTTCGTGGTCTACCGGATCGTCGTCGGGGCGGCGCTGCTGGGGCTGCTCGCCACCGGTGTGCTCAGCGCCTGACGGAACAGTGAGCACGTCATCTGATGTAACGGCTGCTACATTTGAATGCGTGACCAGAACTGAGCCGGCGAACCGGTGGGTCGTCCTCGTGATCAAGGTGCCCGCGGAGCCCAGCCGCCACCGGGTGGCGGTGTGGCGCGAGCTTCGCCGGATCGGCGCCCTCTCCCTCGGCCAGGGGGTGTGGGCCGTGCCCGATGTACCGGTCTTCGCCGACGGCATCGCTCGCGCGATCGCACTGACGGGGCAGGCTGAGGGGCAGGCCCTGACCCTCAGCGCATCCGGCCGCGGTCCCGAGGACGCGGCCCGATTCCAGGCGATGTTCACCGCCGCCCGGTCCGACGACTGGCGCGAATTCCTGGCCGACTGCGGCAAGTTCGAGGAGGAACTGGCCAAGGAGATCCGCATCGCCAAGTTCACCCTCGCCGAGTTGGAGGAGGAAGAGCAGTCGCTGGAACGACTGCGCCGCTGGCACCGGGACCTCATGGCGCGCGATGTCTTCGGCGCACCGGAGTCGGCAGCGGCCTCGAAGCGGCTCAAGGAGTGCACGGTCGCCTGTGAGGACTACGCGGAGCGCGTGTTCCGCGCGCTGCACCTGGCGATGGACGAGGGGCCATGAGCCCGGGCGCCGTGGCGCGGTCGGCACCGCCCCGCCGGATGTGGCCGCTCTACGCGGCCGGGTTCACCACGGCCTTCGGAGCCCATGGCATCGCGGCCAACCTCGGAGGCTTCTCCGAGGACGGTGTGACCTCGCTGCTCGTGCTCGGCGGACTGCTCGCCCTGTACGACGGCGCCGAGGTCGTCCTCAAGCCGGTCTTCGGCACACTCGCCGACCGGATCGGCGCGCGGCCGGTACTCCTCGGCGGTCTCCTCGCGTTCGCCGCGGCGTCCGCCCTGTACCTCGTCGCGCCGAGCCCGGGCTGGCTCTGGGCCGCGCGTCTGGGGCAGGGCGCCGCTGCCTCCGCCTTCTCACCCTCGGCCTCCGCCCTGGTCGCCCGGCTCAATCCCGACTCCAAACGCGGTCGAGCCTTCGGCAGCTACGGCTTCTACAAGTCGATCGGCTACACCCTCGGTCCGCTGCTCGGCGGAGTACTGGTCTGGGCGGGGGGACTGCGGCTGCTGTTCGCGGTGCTGGCCGTGCTCGGTGCGGCGGTCGCCGTTTGGGCCGCGGTCGCGCTGCCCGTCGTACCGCCCCTGCCCAAGGACCGGCAGACGGTGCTCGCACTCGTGCGCCGGATGACCGACCCCGCCTTCCTCGCCCCGACGGCCGCACTCGCAGCGGCCACCGCCGCTCTCTCGGCCGGTGTGGGCTTCCTGCCGGTCTCCGGCCGGACGGTCGGGCTGGGCACGGTCGTCACCGGCGCCGCTGTCTCGGTACTGGCCGCCTGCGCCGCCGTCGTCCAGCCGCTCGTCGGCCGCGCCCGGGACGAAGGCCGGATCACGACCGGCGGGGGAATGACCGCCGGTCTGCTGCTCACCGCGGCCGGACTGGCCGGCGCCATGCTGCCCGGCCTCTTCGGTGTACTCGTCGGAGCCGCATTGATCGGTGCGGGTACGGGTGTGATCACCCCGCTCGGCTTCGCCGCCCTGTCCTCGTCGACTCCCGAGGAGCGCCTGGGGCAGACCATGGGCGCGGCCGAGCTCGGGCGCGAGCTGGGGGACGCGGGCGGCCCACTGCTGGTTGCCGGGGTCGCGACGCTCGCCACCCTCACATACGGGTACATGGCCCTCGCGATCCTCATCGCCCTCGGCCCTCTGGTGGGACTTCTCCGTCGCTGTGCGATACGTGACCCCGCGCCTCGCGGCGCGAGGAGTGACGTATCCGAAGGGTCGTGAGTGCCCCCGCCGAGGACACGCTCTCGCCCGGGGCGACCAGGGATTCGCGTTCGGTGACCCGGCGATCGAGAACGGTCGTTCCCGTTCTTGACGCAGCCGGATCCGAGTCGCAGAGTGGACCGCATAGTGGGCGGTGAATTCCACGATTCGGTAAAGAGGTGGTGGGCTGCGCCCGGCGCGCAGCGGTATACCGAGCCGCGTTGCCTCGTACGGCAGCGGGTCTTGCCCCCACACCATGTACGGGGGCCCGTACGACCCGCAGGACCGCCCATGGACCTCGACTCGACCTTTCACCGGACGTCGCACGGCACAGGCGCCGGACTCGTACAGCATCGGGCCGGGATTCCCGGTATTCAGGGACGGCATCTTCGACGCGGACTCCGCGGCCGCGGCCCGACGTCGACAGCCGGTCGACTGTACATAGGGGGAACGGCGGTCTCACTGATCGCGGCGATCACGCTGGCCGCCTCCTTCGTGCCCATGGTCGTCCATCTCTCGCCCCTGCTGGTGGCGGCCCCCACGTTCACCGCGGCGTTCGCGCGCGTCCGATTCACGGTCGGCATCGCACTGCTGGCCTGTGCGGCGACCGTCGTCATCGATACGCACGACACCCTGCTGCGATCACCGATCCTCGCCGTCCACATCGGCGCCCTGCTGGCGGTCTCCAGCTTCGTGGTCGCCGCACGGGCCCTGCACGACCGCGATCTGAGAGAGCTGACCCAGGTGCGGGCGGTGTCCCAGGCCGCGCAGCAGGTTCTGCTGCGACCGATCCCGAGCCGACTGGGCCCGGTGTCCATCGCCTGCGAGTACCGTGCGGCCGCCGAGCACGCCATGGTGGGCGGCGACCTCTACGCCGCCGCGCGTACCGGCACGGCGACCCGCATCCTCATCGGCGACGTGCGCGGCAAGGGGCTCGCGGCCATCGAGGACACCTCAGCCGTCCTCGGTGCGTTTCGCGAGACCGCACCCGAGCACGCCACCCTCCCGGAACTGGTCGCGGCGCTGGAGCGCAGTGTGCGCAGGCATCTGGCCGAACTCGCCGCCTGCGATCCCGAGGCCGGAGAGCGGTTCATCACGGCGCTTGTGGTCGAGATCCCGGATCGGGGCGGAGTCGCGCGTGTTGTCAGTTGCGGGCATCCCCCGCCGCTGCTGAGGCACGACGGGCGTGTGCGGGTGCTGGAGGCTCTCCGCCCGGCGCCACCGCTGGGTCTGGCCCACACCGATCCGGGCGCGTACCACCTGGAGTCCGTTCCGTTCGCCCCCGGGGACACCCTGCTGCTGTACACCGACGGCGTCATCGAGGCCAGGGACGCCGACGGCGGGTTCTATCCGATCCTCGACCGGGCCGCCGCCTGGACCTGGGAGAGCCCCGATGGCCTCCTGCGGCACATCAGCCGCGATCTGGACACCTACACGGGCGGTTATCTCGACGACGACCTCGCGATGGTGGCAGTGCGGTGGGGGCGTGCCCCGGGCGCGGTCGGTGATCCGTGCTTCTCCCGGCCTTCTGTGGCCGACGAGGCACTCACCTGACGGGGGTACCCCGCGTCCGCGGATCCGGCGGGCCGCTGCTCAGTCGTTCGGCCAGAGGACGAAGTCGGGGAAGGCACGCCGTACGGGCCGGTCGCCGATCTCCTCGATCGCCGCGCGGATGTCGTGCAGGTGGCGCGTGGTCATCTGCAGCGGGGGCTCGTCGGGCTGGTAGGTGGTCCGGATCGGATAGTCCACGCCGGGCTGCCGGGTCATCTCGATGTGGCAGCCGAGCACATGTGTCACCGGGCGGCGGTCGGAGAACTCGATCAGTCGCCCCACGGTACGGGCGAAGGCCGGCCAGTCCTCGATGTAGAGACGGCCGGGATAGACCGTGTCGCCGGTGAACAGAATCCCGGTCCAGGGGTCGTAGAACGTGACTGCCGCCGTGTGATGGCCGGGAGTGGCCAGGCACTCCAGCACCCGGCCGCCCAGGTCGACAGGCGCGACGGCGTCGGGCTCCTCCGTGAACCCGAAGTGGTCCCAGGCTTCGGCTCGTTGCGCCCCCACCACCGTCGTGTCGGGACGATCGGTGAACTGGGCGTCGCCCGCGGTGTGATCGCCGTGCGGATGAGTGTGCAGGACGAGCAGGCGGTACCGGTCGCGGGGATGCCGTTCGAGCCAGTCCGCCATGAGTTCGTCGACCGTACGGCGCAGGGGGAAGAACTCCTCGGACGCGGTGGCGCCCGTGTCGATCAACACGGCCCGGGCGTTGCCGAACAGCAGGAAAAGGAACGGCGCTTCGTAGTTGACGGCCATGTTCTGCCGCAGGATGAACGTGTGCTCGTCGTAGCCGTGGACCTGGATGTCCGGATCGGTGTTGTGCTTGGCCGACGTCGAACCGTGGATCCATCGGACGTCGAGTGCGCGCGGCCGGGGAGTCCCCCCGCCGAAATCGATCAGGGCGTCGCCTGCGTCCATGGGCAATCCTCCGGTGCGTCGTCCTTGCGGAACCGCCCGGAGCGGGACCACGGCGCACGTCTCGTGCCGGGGGCAGGGAGGGAGCGCTTCCAGGCGGACGCTACCACGGCGTATGGCGCTGTCCTGCGGGTTCTCTCAGGCTGAGGAGACGGCTGCTTCCGCCGTCGGCAGGGCGTCCTGCGCCGCGCGGTGGGTACGGGCCGCCAGGAGAAGTGCGGCCCCCACGGCCCACAGGGTGAGTGTCGCCAGGGGGGCGAGCACATGTGCGCCGTCGAAGTAGCTGACATCGGCGACGGCACGGACGGCGGCGCCGGGTGGGAGCAGTGCGGAGACGGACCGTGCGACACCGGGCAGCAGGTCGGGACCGACGGTCGCGCCGCTGGTGGAGTTGCCCACGGTCAACAGCAGCAGGGTGGCCATCGGGACACCCACCGGACCGAAGTACGTGCCGAGCAGCTTCGTCGTGAACGCCGCGGCCGCCGCCAGGAGGGCCAGGACGAAGGCGAGGGGCAGGTACGGTGCGGGAACGGCACCGAGCACGGGTCCGGCGATCGCGGCGGCGACCAGGCCCGACGCGGCGGAGAAGACGGTCACCAGGGTGAAGCGATGCCGCAGATGCAGCAGCTTGCTCAGCCCGAGCACGTTCTGTGCGAGGACGAACCCGGAGAGCGTCACTCCGAAGGAGACGTAGAACCCCGCCAGTCCACGTGAGTCGTAGCGGTCGAGGGGCACGACGTCGGACACGGTGACATGCCGACCGGCACCGTGCGCGTAGGCCGTGACGATCGCCTTGACCGCCGTCGTCGTCGACACACCGTTGGCGCTCGCGACATCGAGGCTCAGGTCCTTGCCGTGACGCTCCGCGCCGAGCGCGGCCACCACGTCGCGATGACGCACGGCGTCGCGTGCCTGATCGGTGGAGCCGGTGGGCCGTACGTCGATCGCGTCCCCCAGGGCCGCCTGTACCTGGCTCGCCAGCCGGGGCCCGGCGACCGCCACCGGCAGCCGGTGGGGTTGGGGGTCCCGCTGGAGGCCGATGTAGCAGCTGACGAATGCGGAGACGATGACCAGGCCTATGAGAAACGGCTGCAGCCAGACGCGGACGGGCGGCCGGCGTCTGGCATGCGAGGCCTGGGGGAGCTGGGGGTGCACTCTGGATCTCTCCATGATCATTGGCGGACGGGGTCCGCGGGGCAGGACGGAAGGGGGCGGCCGGCGGGGGGCGTCGGCGTCGGACGGTGCTCCGGTCAGCGGAAGCGGATGTCGCTCAGGTCGATCGAGACCATGACCTGATGCACCAGCGGGCGGTCGTCGTCGTCGCGGCGGTAGGCCCGGCGTCTGGTCGGCAGCAGGATGCCGTCCGCTTCCACGAAGTCGTGGACGTACTGCGTGGCGGCGAACCCACCGGCCACGTCGACGTAGTAGTCGTGCCGGCGCAGAAGGTGGTCGGAGCCGAAGTAGAAGTCCTGCTCGGTGCTGTGGCTGGCGATCTCGGGCGGGAAGGTGGCACGCAGACCCCGCCAGATCTCGTCCCCCTCCCGCCAGGGCTCGATCTCGGTGACCGTGAAGCCCGGCATGGTGAGCAGGAAGGGGGTGGTGAGGTAGGTCCACAGCGCGTAGCCGTTGAAGTAGGCGCGGTCCAGCGGGTCCCACGGGGACTGAAGAGTGTGTCCGGAGAACGACGTCCGCGGGTTCTCGCGCTCTGCCACCACGCGCCCGTCGAGTTTCTCGATACTCACACGTCCGGGCGTGAAGTCGGTCCTCTGGTCGGGTGCGCCGAAGGGCGTGGCCGAAGCGTGCTCCTCGTGCAGCCGGACGCTCATCTCGCGGGGTGCGGGATCCTGAGGCAGCCCTTTGACGGAGAAGAGGTCGCCGCCGCTGACGAGCGTGGCCCGGCCCTCGGTCAGCTCCTGCCAGCGGGCGATACCGCCGTGGGCTTCGACAGCCTGCGTGAGCAACTCGTTCACGTGGGTTCCTTGCGTGCATGCGGTGGGGGGAGGGCCGGGCGCGGGTCAGGTCCCGGCTCGTCGATGAGGGCCGCGGTGGTGGAGCACCGTGACATCCGGGTGTTCGCCGCCCGGCGAACGAAATAAGCGTATGTATTTTGTGTACGTCGAACAACAAAAACGGCAGGGCATATCTCACATTTCGTGAATACGGGCCGAATGTATCGCCGCCGTCCGCGCCGTCGGAGGACCGCGGTGTCTATGACGCGTTCTGGGCGCGCCGTCTCGCCCGATAGGCCCGCAGGTTCGCCGCGTTGCCGCAGACCCTGACGTCGTGCCAGCCCCCGCTGTTGTTGCGGGACCGGTCGAAGAACGCCGTCCCGCACCTGTCGTTGCGGCACAGCTTCAGCCGCTGCCAGGTCCCCGCCCGCTGGGCCCGGAAGACCTCGATCAGGGCCGGCGCCGCCACACGCCGCCATCCGGTGCCGCGCGGTTCCGGCCGGACCTCTCCGCTGCCGTCGAGACGCATCGCGACGGCGACGGAGCGTCGCGGGGGAAGTGTGTCGTCGCGGCGGTGATGCGCCGTCCGGCGCAGATCGTCGCGGAAGGAACGCAGCTCCTCCAGGTCCTGGGGGCCGAGTTCGACATGCGGCATGCGTTCCCCTGTGGCCCTGCTCCACTGCGCCAGCGCCTGATCGACCCAGGCCCGGGCCTCACCCGGGTCCGTGAGGAGGTCGCGTGTGCGCGGCTTGCCGGCGGAGACCGTGTTCATGAGGTCCTGTACGAAGGCAAGCCCGTCCGGGGCCGGGTCGACGGCATAGCGAACCGTGGCCGACCGGCTCATCCGGATCACTTCCCCTGGTTGACGTAAATGACACAGATTGCAACAGAACTATACGTCTTTTACTTATTACCCTCGCTGTGAGTTCATTCATGTGCGGAACCGGTCCGGTGGGGTGCGGCGGAGGAAGGCCCGGCGGCGTTCCGCTCGAGTGATGTCCACTGCGCCCCCCGGCATCCGGATTCCCCCGGCCTGTCCGGGCTCCCGGCTCGCCGGGACGGGTCCATGGCACCCGGGCACGCGACTCCGCGGCCCCGTTGTGAGCCGCCGCGAGCGATGCGACGATGCCTCCACGACTTCGCCGCGACGAGGGGGGAGAGACGCTGTGGGTGACCGGTACGACGAGTCGGCGGCGGCCGCGGTCTTCGACGCCTTGGGTGCCGAGTACGAAAAGGCGTTCGCCGACTCCGAGGCCCATCGGGCGTCGCTGACCTGGTTGCTGCGGCAACTCAATCCGCGCAGCCGGGTGTTGGACGTGGGCAGTGGCACGGGCCGGCCCACCGCAGCCGTCCTCGCCGCGGCGGGCCACGACGTGCTCGGTGTTGATGTCTCCCCGGTGATGGTCGACCTGGCGACCCGTCAGGTGCCCGATGCGACCTTTCGGTGCGCGGACATCCGTGAAACGCCGCTCGAGGAAGCCTCGTTCGATGCGGTGTGCGTCTATTTCGCCCTGCTGCAGATGTCCCGCGCCGAACAGACCGCCGTCGTACGGCGGCTCGCGGGAGCGGTGAAGCCGGGTGGGAGTGTGGTCCTGGCCACGGTGCCGCTCGATCTGGAGGGCGTCGAAGGCGTCTTCATGGGACAGGCCGTGCGTGTGACCAGTTTCGCCGCCCAGCAGTTCGCCGACATGGTCACCGGGGCAGGACTGGGTGTCGTCACTCGGCAGGCACTGATGTTCACCCCCGCCCACCCCGAGGCCGTCCCCGAGCCCCATCTGTTCCTGCACTGCCGGCGGGACTCCGCGTGAACCTCGCGTGATCCCCGTGGCCGGCGGCCGGTGATCAGTTGCCGGAGGCCACGCCCTTGAGTTCGTCGAGCGACTCCCGAATGAAGAACCTCAGGTCGCGTCCATCGGTTTCGCCGACCCAGCGCTCGAACGCGACCTTGAAGACGGCGATCCCCGCCTCGGCGGCCACGCTGGCGGCCGGTTCCGGAACGCCGCGCTGACGCAGGGTGTCGGCGAGCGCCGCGGACAGCGACGCAAGCTTGATCAGTTCGCGCTCCCGCAGTTCCGCGTTGGCGACGATGACGGTCTGGCGCCGGCGGGAGTGGGCGTGGCGGTCCTGGAACACCGAAGCCACGGCATCGAGGGCCGCGGCGATCGCGTCGATCGGCGTCGCCGACTGCGGCGCGGCCGCGGCGGTGCTCACGAAGAGCGCCTGCAACGTCTCGGACCCCGCGAACAGCACCTCCCGCTTGTCGGCGAAGTGCCTGAAGAACGTGCGCTCGGTGAGCCCCGCCCGCTTGGCGATCTCGGCCACCGTCGTCTGCTCGAACCCGCGCTCGCTGTAGAGCTCCAGTGCTGCCTGCTGGAGTCGCTCGCGCGCGTTCGGCTCCCATCGACCCATGGCCGTGATCCTACGTGATGACAGTCCCTGACATTGGTGCTACTTTCGATGACAGTGACTGACATCGATCCTGCCCCTCCGTCGTGCTCGGCGAGGGGGCGGTCGATTTGTATCCGGAGGTCTTTCATGCGTGTCTTCGTCACCGGCGCATCCGGCTGGATCGGCTCCGCCGTCGTTCCCGAACTCATCGGCGCCGGCCACCAGGTCGTCGGGCTCGCCCGCTCCGAGGTCTCGGCCGCCGCCCTCACCGCCGCGGGCGCCGAGGCGCATCGCGGCACCCTCGACGATCTCGACATCCTGCGCAGTGCGGCTGCCGAGGCGGATGGCGTGATCCACCTCGCGTTCAAGCACGACATCGCCTTCTCGGGGGATTTCCAGGGCGCCAGCGACGCGGACCGGCGTGCGGTGGAGACGATGGGCGAGGCACTCGCCGGTTCCGGCCGTCCCTTCGTCATGGCCTCCGGGACGCTCGGAATCGCACCGGGGCGGATCGCCACCGAGGAGGACGGCCGGCCGGACCCGGCCGGGGCGCGTCCGAACGGCGCAGAGCAGACCCGGTTGGCCACCGCGCAGCTGGCGCTCTCCTTCGCCACGGACAACATCCGGTCCTCGGTGGTCCGCCTTCCCCCGACGGTGCACGGAGAGGGGGACCCCGGCTTCATGGCGGCGCTGGTCGGCATGGCGCGCGCCCACGGTGTCTCCGGCCATGTCGGTGACGGGGCCAACCGCTGGCCCGCCGCACACCGACTCGATGCGGCGCGCCTGTTCCGCCTGGCGGTCGAGAAGGCTCCGGCCGGATCGGTGCTGCACGCCGTCGCCGACGAAGGTGTCCCCATCCGCACCGTCGCAGAGGTGATCGGCCGCCATCTTGATCTCCCCGTCGCCGCGGTGGCACCCGAGGACGCGGCCGGACACTTCGGCTGGCTGGCCGGCTTCATCGCAGCCGACAGCCCGGCCTCGAGCGCCCTGACCCGCGAGCTCATGGGATGGCGACCCACCCACCCCGCGCTGATCGAGGACCTGGAGAAGGGGCACTACTTCCGGAACAGCGACGGGTGAGGGGCGCGCCGGGACGTGATCGGCGCCCTCATGCCCGAGGGCCGGGGACGCCGGGCCCGGCGGGGCCCGGCAAACCGCGTGTCAGGACCGTCCCCGAGCGGCACGACTCCGCCGCACGAACACACCTGTCCCGTACGCCGTTCCCCGAGGCAGTGATCCGCTCGGTCCCCGTACCGGCGGATCGCATCCCGGCCTGCACCCTTGGCCGGGACGGCACATGGGTCACTGCTCGCGCATGCCCCAGGGGGAGCCGTAGGCGGTCAGCAGGTCCAGGAAGGGCTGTGCCGGGAAGGCCTCCGGACCGAGGACGCCCGCTCCGGACCAGGTGCCCGCGCCCAGGAGTTCGAGGGCCACAACAGGGTTCACGGCCGTCTGCCACACCACGGCCTGGCAGCCGTACTCCGTCATGGACCACTGGTTGTCCACCACGTGGTAGAGGTACACCTCGCGCGGCGCCCCGTCCTTGCTGCCCCGCACCCATGTGCCCGCACAGGTCTTGCCGTGCATGCGCTCACCCAGCGTCGCGGGGTCCGGCAGGCAGGCGGCGACGACGTCCCGGGGCGAGACGGCGACCGGACCGGCGGCACTCGGCACGGTCACCGGCTCCGTGCGGTCCAGTCCCAGGAGGTGGAGCGTCTTCAGCGTCTCGACGAACTCCCGTCCGAGACCGTACTTGAAGGTGACGCGGCGGGCGTCGATCCAGCGCGGAACGAGCAGCACCTCCTCGTGCTCCACGTTCACGCACTCGACCTCCCCGATGCCCTCCGGGAAGTCGAACACCTCGGGTTCGCTGAAGGGCGCCGTGGTGAACCAGCCGCGCCCGGCCTCGTAGACGACGGGCGGGTTGAGGCATTCCTCGATGGTCGTCCAGATGCTGAAGGAGGGTGCGAAGTCGTAGCCGTCCACGGTGAGGTTCGCCCCGTCGCGTACGCCGATCTCCTCGATCTCGTCGAAGAGTTCGTCCGCCGCGTACCGGGCGAACACATCGGACAGACCCGGCTCCACGCCCATGCCGACGAGCGCCAGCATGCCCTCGCTCTGCCATGCGCCGGCCTGGGCGAACTGCTCGTCGCCGAGCTTGACCCCGCATTCCTCGTGCGGCCGGTCCCGGTGCGGGCGGGACAGCGACATCGCCATGTCGAGGTAGGTGGCCCCTGCGGCGCGGGCCGCCCGGAACAAGGGCATGACGAACCGCGGATCGGTGGCGTTCAGCAGCACGTCGCAGCGATGTCGTGCCAGCAGGGCGATCACCGCCGCCTCGTCGCCCGCGTCCACGGCCTCGGCGACGAACCGGCCGTCGTCGCCGAGGGCCGCCACCGCGGTCTCGGCCCGGGCCGGGTCGTAGTCGGCCACCACCATCGCCTCGAAGAACGCACGCCGGGCCGCGATCCTGGTGATCGCTGTACCCACTCCGCCGGCACCCACGAGCAGTACACGCATGGCAAGAACTCCCTGTCGGTCTCTCGGTCTGTCGGAACAAGACGAGGCGCGCCCTTGACCGCAGATACAACGCCGGGTGCCGTCGTAAGGTCAATGGTGTTGGCGTAAGGCGGGCCGGGGAGGTCTGATGGCGAAACCGGTGGTGCCCGAGGAACGGCGGCGACGGCGCCGTCCCACGAAGAGCGGCACCGTGCTGTCCGAGAGTCTGATCGTGCACACCGCGCTACGGATGCTGCGGGAGCACGGCAGCACCGGGCTGACCGCGCGACGCCTGGGTACGGCGCTCGACTGCGATCCGAGCACGCTGTACCGCTACTTCCGCGGCATGGACGACCTCACCCTTGCGATCGGTGACGCCCTGATCGGCCAGGCGCTGGAGGGCTGGGAGCCGACGGGGGAGTGGCGGGCCGATCTACGGGCGGTCGGTCTGCGCATCCACACCGCCTACGTCGCCCATCCGCAAGCGGCCCAGCTGACCGCGGGCCGTGTCACCGGCCGTGCACACGAACTGGCCGCGGACGAGGCCGTTCTGGAGGTATTGCGCACGGCGGGCTTTCCGGTTCCCGACACGGTGCGGATCTACCACGCCTTCATCGACCAGACGCTCGCCTTCGCGGCACTCGACGCGGCGTCACTGGCCCTGCCCAGCGCGGCGCTGCGCGCGGACGAGGAGATGTGGGGCTCCACATACGCCCGACTGCCGGCGGCGACCCACCCGCGCATCGCCGAGGCCGCCCCGCTCCTCGCCACCCGCATGGTCACCAGTGCCTATCCCACGGCGCTGGAGATGGTGCTCGACAGTGCGGCCGCCCGGCTGGAGGAGCTGCGCCGCACGGGTCGGACCTGACCTGCTCAGTCCGCCCGGGGCGCGCGGTCTCCTTCACGGTGCACTGCGTCGGTCGTGTGCTGGCAGATCGGGCACAGTTCATGCAGGCCCTGAGAGGTGATCACGCTGCCCCAGCCGTTGCACATGGCGCAGTCGGCGGCCAATGCAGCGTCGGCGCGGGGGGTTGGATCGGGAGCGGGGGTCGCTCCGTGGATCATGTGACTCTCCTGGTGGTGAAGCGGTCCCTGTGGTGGGCACCTGCAGCGGGTGGTGTCCATTATTAACCGTTTGATGCCCATTTGTGCCCAGTCGTGTTGTTTTTGCGATTGCTTTACCTTGCGGTGTCGCCCTCCCGCAGGTGCCGATCGGGGGCAACGGAATCGCCGGGGCCCGGTTTGTTCGACCCGTCGGCTGCGACCCGGCCCCTTGGACGTTGAATGTTGTCACCGGTGGTTGATCGTCGATAGGTTCGGTCCGCCGGATGTTCGACCGGAGCGGTCGCGGTCGGCGCGGTGGCGGAGGGCGGTCGGTCCGGGCTCGCCTGCCGCGCGGCAGGCGGCGCCGCAGGGGAAACGGCATGCGACGGGCCGCGGTAGCCACGGTGAATGCATGCCGACCTCCTGAGGAATGTTCAAGTCTGTTCACCGTCAGGCAGTCGTCCGTAAACCGCATGCTTGCCGCACGGCCAAGACTGGCTTGTGAGGATGAGTAGGTGTCGATGCGGGATGGGGACGAGAAGATGTCGACGGCTCGTGGGGGCTCGTTCATACCCAGGCCAAGGACCGGGAGCGGGTTGCAGCAGCCATTGCCTCCGCTCTCCGCACCGGAAGCCGCACCGCAGCCGCTGACCACATCGGAGCCCAAGCGCGCCGCCCGTTCCTCGGGCGCCGGCAGCCGCCTCTACGCCATCGACGGGATCCGTCTGGTAGCGGCGCTGATGGTGGCAGTGCACCACTACGCGGGCACGAACCGGATGAACCACGAGGGCAACCGGTACTGGGGCCGGCCGGTGTCGGAGATCATGCCCACCGTCTTCCGGTTCGCCTCCTACGGGTGGATCGGTGTCGAGATCTTCTTCGTCATCAGCGGGTTCGTGATCTGCATGTCCTGCTGGGGGCGCAGTCCGCGGCAGTTCTTCGTCTCCCGGGTGATCCGGCTCTACCCCGCGTACTGGTTCGCCATCCTGTTCACCACTGGTGTGCTGATCGCGCTGCCGGGTGTGTGGGGCCATCTGCGGCCTCGCGAGATCCTGCTCAACTTCACGATGCTGCAGTCGGGTTCGGGCGTGGCCAATGTCGACGGCGTGTACTGGACACTCTGGTCCGAGCTGCGTTTCTACCTGCTCTTCCTGGCCGTCGTCGCCACCGGGCTGACGTATCGGAAGGTCGTCCTGTTCTGCTGTGCGTGGGGCGCGGTCGCGATGCTGGCACCGGTGTCCGGATTCCCGCTGCTGGAACTGGTCGCGAACCCGGACGGGGCCTGGTACTTCATCGCCGGACTCGCGCTCTACCTCATGCACCGGTTCGGTCCGGACCTGCTGCTGTGGGGCATCCTCGGCATGGCCTGGCTGATGGGACAACTGGAGTTGGGTCAGCGGATCGACGAGGTCGAGCACGTGTCCAGTTGGCGGGGCAGTGTGCTGGTCTTCACCGTGTTCCTGCTGGTCATGGTTGCCGTCGCGCTCGGTCTGACGGATCGCGTTCGTTGGCGGTGGCTGGTCACGGCCGGAACGATGACGTATCCGCTCTATCTGATGCACTACGCGGCCGGCACGACGGTGATCAACCGCCTGCACGACACCATGGACGCCCGGCTTCTGATCGTCGTCGTCCTCTCCGGCTTCCTGGCGCTCAGCTATCTGGTCCACCGCTTTGTGGAGCGGCCACTGGCCCGCCTGATGAAGAAGGGGCTGAACGCGTCTTTCGCGCGGCTGCGCAGCGCCGGCAGCCCGGCCTGAGCCGGAGACGCGGTCCGCCGGGGCCGGCGGGCCCGCAGGCGCGGTCCCGCGCCGACGCTCAACCTGTCGAGGCTCGTACCGCCTCGTCCCAGGCGTGCGGGCTGCGGCCGTGGTTCCTGTGGCCTGCGGCGAGCACGGTCTTGAGGCCGGCGAGATACGGGGTGTCGGCCGGGAGTCGCAGCCGTGCCAGGAGTCGGAGCGCCGCCTCGGGTTCCAGTTGGCCGTAGACGTCGTGGTAGCCGGCGAGCAGGCCCATGTACAGCGGCGTGTGCAACTGGGGGAGCCGGGCGGCGGTTTCGTACGTCCGCTCCTTCGCGGCCCAGGGCACGGGGCCTGAGCAGGTCAGAACACGGCCGGCCCGTCGGAGCAGGTCGGCCGACCCCTCCTTGACGACGTCGTCGATGTCGTCCCCGAGCACCGCGGCGAAAGCCGTCGCCGCGGTGTCGTGGTCCTCGAACCAGTCGACCCAGAGCGAGTAGGTGACGGCCTCGGCGTCGCGCTCGGCTTCGAGCCTGCGGCGATAGCCGCCCCACAGGACGTCGGCGGGGAGGGGTCCCTCCCCGCCCCGGTCCGCGAACCTGATCTCGCACGTCACCCAGTAGTCGTCGAGGAGATCCAGCAGTCCGAAGGCAAGCCGCACCTGCTCGGCCACGTCCAGGGGCCCGTCCGTGAACGCCTGGCCGGCCCAGGTGTGTGCGATCTCGCGGGCGGTGCGCGGTCGGTCCGGCTCCTCGGCGTCGATCCAACCGTGACCCGTCTCGACGATGCCCCGCTCGCCGAGCCATCGCCGCGCCCTTTCGACGGCTTGCGTCTCCATAAGAGAAGTATGGCGACCATCGGGCCCTCCTACGCCCGACTGGCCGCAAGCCCGGCCCGATCGTCACGTTGCCCACCGTTCCCGCGCTTTCCCGGGCCGCTGGTGCGGCACGGTCGCACTCATGCGCGATACGCCGAGGTCGGCAGTTTCTGACCGGAACTACGCTCTCATGAGAGTTGTGTGCTGCATAGAAGAGATGGAACTTGCAAAAATGCAGTAGCGCCATATGCTGGGGCCATGAGTTCACTCAAAGACGCAACCGTTCTCGTCACAGGTGCCAACGGCGGTCTCGGTACCGCGTACGTCGACGTCGCCCTCGAGCGCGGCGCCCGCCGGGTCTACGCGGCCGCACGCAACCCCAGGAAGTGGGCCGACGAGCGGGTCGAGCCCCTGGAGCTGGATGTGGCCGATCCGGCCTCCGTCGAGGGGGCCCTCGCTCGGGCCGGTGACACCACGATCCTGGTGAACAACGCCGCCCTCTTCCCGCGCGGCGATCTGCTGGACGCTCCGATCGACGACGTTCGGGCGACCATCGACGCCAATCTGCTGGGCCCGATCCTCACCACACGCGCCTTCGCACCCGTGCTGCGCTCGGCCGAGGGGGCCGTCGTCAACGTCGGTTCGGTGCTCAGCTGGCTGGCGGTGGGCAAGGCCCACAGTGTTTCCAAGGCGGGACTGTGGATGGCGACCAACGCCTTCCGGCTCGAACTCGCGCCGCAGGGTGTGCATGTCCTCGGGGTGTATCCCGGGCCGATCGACACGCCCATGCAGCCGGGTGACGATCGTGCGGGCATGAGCAAGCCGTCCGACATCGCCGCCGCCACGTTCGACGCGCTCGAAGCGGGCGAGTTCGAACTGCTCCCGGACGAGATGACCAGGCGTGTGCACGGGGCCCTGTCCCAGCCCGTCACCGCCCTGTATCCGGCGCTCGCCTCGGAATAGCCCACATGCCGGCCGCCGTCCGACGCCACCGACACAAGGGCCGTCCGGCAGGTGTGGACGCCACCGTCAAAACGCTCACCGGCCGACTGTCCATGTACGTCCGTGAGCTCGCCCGCGCGCACGTAGGCCTTCTCAACGGCGTCTGCCCCTGAGAAGGGTCCTCCGCAGCCGGATTGCGTTCACCGTGCGCGGGTCCTGGGGCGTTTTCCCGTCCCTCGACAGGCACCCATCGTCCGTGGCGGGTCGCCTTACCGACGGTCCGTCTCGACGCACGACCGGGCGACGACGCGGCACCCCGCCGACTCCGCGTCGGCGGGGTGCCGCTTTCCGGCCTGTTCGCGCGGTCTCACTCGTCGAGGGCGGCCGATCGATGGGCGGGCGCGTCGGGCAGCGTTGCCTTCGAGGGACCGAACACCCGGATGAACGAGTCCAGGAGTTCACGCGGCCCGTCCAGCTTGACCAGCCCGCACTTGGCGGCCTGCATCAGCGCCGGGTAGGAGGGCAGATCGTCCGGCTCGAAGTCGATGACGAGATCAGGCTTGTCCGCGGCCGGTCCGATGCCGGCGGTGAGCCGCCCTTCGGTGACGGCGGCGTGCACTTCGATGTCACCGGCGTGAATCTCCCAGGACGCGGTCAGCCCGGCCGCCGCGTGCGGGTCGAAGGCGGCTCGCAGCGCCATGACCACGGCCGAGGGCGTCACGATCTCGCCGGGCCGGGGCTCGCCGAGCTGGATGGTCCCCCAGCGGCCGAGGGCGCTGACGGCCGGTTCGAGATCGTGCCCCGCGGGTGTCAGGGCGTAGAGGACGCCTCGCTGCGGCGCGGGTGCGATGCGGCGCTCGATGATGCCCGCCTCCTCCAGCTCCTTGAGGCGCGTGGAGAGGACGTTCGTGGGAATGCCCGGCAAGCCGTCGAACAGGTCGGTGTACCGCTGCGGTCGAACCGTGAGATCGCGGATGATCAATAGCCCCCACCGTTCGCCCACGAGCTCCAGAGCACGCGCGAGGCCGCAGTATTGCCCGAAGTGCCGACGTTTCATGTCTCGATTATAGCGAGCTTGTGAATATGCCCTATGCGTCCGGTCCGCCATGCAGCTTGTAAAGATGAAGCACACATCGAGTGTGTGAGGCGCCCGGCCGTGGAGGGTCCTCGTCTGTGCGATCCGCTTGCGTCACAGGACGGGTGGGCCCTGCTCGACCCGGCGCAACACGGGTGTGAGGCGGTCGAGCGCGTCGCTGGTCTGGATCTGCCGTTCGTCCCACCAAGTGGCCCCCGCCTCGGCCAACGGGCCGACGACATCACGGGTCCTGGCGGCGTCCCCGCCGGGCGTGGCGCCTCCGAGCACGATGTCGAAAGGAGCGCCGGGCCGGCTCTCACGCTCCTTGTGGACGTACGCGACCAGCTCGCGGACCTGATCGAGGGGTGGGATCTGGCCGTGCCTGGCGTCGGTGAACAGTGGGACCGCACCGTCCCAGCGAGCGGCCCGGCGCATCGGCGCGCGGTTCGGCCAGAAGCCCGCGATCCACACCGGCGGCCGGGGCCGCTGTACCGCGGCGGGCAGCAGTGTCACATCGCGGACCCGGTAATGACGTCCGTCGTGGTTCACCGTCTCGCCCGACCAGTAGCGCTCCAGCAGGCCCAGGCCCTCGTCCAGCCGCTCCGCCAGCACCTTCGGGTCTGTGGTGTCGCCGAAACTCGCGTACTCGTCCTCGATGGGCCCGCCCAGCCCCGCGGCGAAGACGACCCGGCCGCCGCTCAAGGCGTCCAGTGTCGCCACCTGGCGGGCGAGTTCCTGTGGGTGCCGGCGGGCCACCGGGGTGACCAGTGTCCCCAGTTTGATCCGGGAGGTGGCCAGCGCCGCGGCGGTCAGCAGCATCCACGGATCCCCGAAGGGCCTGCCCCCGTGCCTGCGATGCACCACGTGGTCCCACACGAACAGCCCGTCCCACCCTGCCTGTTCAGCCGCCACGGCCACCTTCGCCACGGTTCTGGGATCGGCGAAGTCACCGAAGTTGGGCATGTTGACCGAGAAGCGCATCCCCGCATCCTGCTGTACGGCGTCAGGCTCGGCAACCGGGAATTGCAGGGCCGGGAAACAGAGGCACCGGCAGGTCCGCCACAGCCACCGCCGGACCATGGACCCGTAGTCGAAGGCGGGTCACGCCCGGCTTCTCCGGGCGTGGTTCGGGAAGATCCGTGAAGCGGCGATCGCGGCATCCGTAGTGCGGTCCCGGCTTGCCTGTGCTCGTCGGAATACCGACGTCGAAGGTAACGCTCGGTGACGATCGGGCCGTTGTGATGGACGCTCCGTAGTGCACGCCGTCCCTGGTCCGGCCCTGTTCAGCGCGGGAGGCGGTCGCCATCGCGGCACCACCTGCCCGGACGGGCTTGTGGCCAAAGGGGGGCCACCCGTTCGGCCTACACGCTCTTGGGCCCTGGCGTGCGATGTCCCCCGTTCGGACGCACGCTGAGTGTGAAGCCGTAGCCGATGCACCGCAGCTGTGAGCGCTGCTCCGTCGGGAGGCACCATGATCGTGATAGCCCTGCTCGTCCCGGTGGTGCTTCTGTTGATGATGTTCGGGCTGGATGCACTGGAGAACGCCTTGTTCCCACCGCCCGAGCCACGCTCACCGGATGCCACTGTCCCCGAACAGTCGGCTCCCGAGTGAGCTGTTCCACGAAGAGTCCGAGACCCGGGCTGTTACTCACTTTCGGGTGATGGCCGGGACGGTACGGGGGTGGTGGCCTGCGGCACTCGGGCGCCGCAGGACGCCGTGTGGCCGGGGATGGTTGCCGGTGAAATGCCGTCAAGTCGGAACTTCCGGCGAGTATGTGAACCATGCATCCGAGAGTCACAGAAATATGCATGATTCGTAACACAGCTTATGGGTTCACCGCATCCCCCGCATATGCGATCAAGGTGTGCGTTGTGCGGCCGACCGGTCGCACCTCAACACCTCGCACGACTCCGCTGCGCGGCCCGAGGGCCGTGCAGCGGGCGTGCTCGCATCCCGCAGGGAGAGCCAGTGTCCGTTTCCACTGTGACCGCTCGTCATCTGGCCGCTGCCGCTGTCGCGGCGGTGGCCGTCGCCGGGGCGGTCGTGCCGCCGGCATCCGCGGCCGACCACGGCCCGCGTTCGTACGCACCGCGCGTCGAGATCAGTGATGTGCAGTTCGATGCCCGCGGCCGGGGAGACCACTTCGGCCGTTCCCTGAACAGGGAGTGGGTCGAGATCAGCAACACCGGCGGCCGGTCGGCGAACCTGGACGGCTGGACGCTGTCCGACGAGGACGGACGCACCTACACCTTCCACCACTACCGTCTGAGGGGCCACGCGGCCGTCCGGGTCCACACAGGCTTCGGCCGGGACAGCCGGACCGACCTCTACCAGGACCGCCGGCGCGCGGTGTGGGCGGGCCGCTCCGGTATCGCCGTCCTGCGCAACGACCACGGCCGGTACATCGACGCCGTCACCTGGAACGGTGAGCGCCACCGCGAAGGCGGCCACCACCTCGACCACCAGGTCCGCTAGCGACGGCGTGCCGGTGACCGCCGCGGCGTCGCATCGGCCCACACCCGGCGGCGCGTCGGCCCTCGCGGGCGGACGCGCCGCGGACGGGGGAAGCCGTCACGGCAGGATGGAGTCCACATAACCTCCGTCGACACGCAGCGCGCCCCCGGTGGTGGCCGAGGCCTGCTCGGAGCTGAGGTAGACGACCATATGGGCGATCTCCTCCGGCTCGATCAGCCGCTGGAGCAGGGACTGGGGCCGGTGCTCGCGCATGAAGGCGCGCTGGGCCTCGTCCCAGGGCAGCTCACGGTCGACCAGTTCGTAGACGAAGTCCTCGACGCCTCCCGTGTGCGTCGGGCCCGCGATGACCGAGTTCACGGTGACGCCGGTCCCCGCCGCCTGTTTCGCGAACCCCCGGCTCACGGCCAACAGGGCCGTCTTGGACATGCCGTAGTGGATCATCTCGGCGGGGATGGCGACGGCGGAGTCGCTGGCGATGTATTGGACGCGCCCCCAGCCGCGTTCCGTCATGCCCGGCAGATACAACCGGGTCAGCCGCACCGCGGCCAGGACGTTCACCTCGAAATAGCGCCGCCATTCGGCATCAGTGATCTCCAGGGGAGCCCTCGCTTCGAAGACACCGAGGTTGTTGACGAGAACGTCCACTCGCGGCAGGAGTTCGACGACTCGCCGCGCGCCCTCTTCGGTGCTCACGTCCGCGGCGACCGGCACCACATCGGCACCGGGCACCTCCCGCGCCATGCGGGCGACGCTGTCCTCCACGCGCCCCGAGTCACGTCCGTTTACTCCCACGCGGGCCCCGGCACGGGCCAGTTCCACGGCGATCGCCGCGCCGATTCCCTGCGTGGAGCCGGTGACCAACGCCGTACGGCCCGTCAGATCGATCTGCATCTCGTCACTGCCCTTTCGTGTGCGTGCACCGCTCCGGTACCCCTGAGACCGCCCCGGCACATGGGACGCGCCGCTCGGACCCCCGAATGGCCGGTGGATGCCGCCTGCGGCGGTGTACGCGGCATCCGCACCGTCGTGGGCCGGCGGTCCCCCGGCTGACGGGGGACCGGTGCCACTTCCCCGGTGAGGCCCCGAGGCGGGTCGAAGTCCCGAGTCGGGTCACCGGGAACCGTCGGCCGAGCCGATGACCACCACCCGGGCCCAGTCGGGTGGTGTGTCCGGCACGTAGTCGGGATCCTTCTCGTTCCAGGAGGACACCTGCCGCCCGGCGAAGAGGCCGACGACCGTACGGCACGGCGGCCTGGTGTCCGGCCAGGGCGTCTGCCCGTCGGTGAGGACCACGACGACGTCCGGTGGGGGCTGCGCCCGGAGCGCCTTGGTGAAGCCCGAGCGAAGGTCCGTGCCCCCGCCCCCCACCAGCGGTATCCCCTCGGCACTGCACAGTGGGTGCGCGACACGGGCCGCCGCATCGCACGACACCACGGTGACCAGGTCCCGACGGCCGCCCACGGCGCGGGAGATGGCGGCCACCTCCAGGAGCGCGCTGCCCAGCTCGGTGTCACTTACCGACCCGGAGGTGTCGATGACCACGCAGACCCGGGGCGGCCTGCGCCGCAGGCTCGGCAGAACCGCACCGGGCAGAGCAGGCGAGCGGCGCGACGGCCGGCCGTACGAGTAGTCCTCGCCCGCACCCGCGCCGGAGGTCGCCGAACGGACCGCCGCACCCAGCAGCTCGCGCCACGGCTGCGGCGGGTGGAAGGCCTCCTCCGCCCAACGCCGCCATCCTTTGGGGGTGTTGCCCGGTCGGGCGGTGATGCCCTGCGCCACCCGGAACCTGACCAGGTCCCGTTCCTGGTCGCTGAGTCCGTCCGCGCCGTCCGGTCCCAGATCCCACACCCGTTCCAGTCCGTCGGCACCACTGCCGCAGTCCAGCCAGGCCATGCTGTGTGTGTGCGGCCCGAGCCGGAACCGGCGCAGGTACTCCTCCATGAGCCGGCCCTCGGTCAGCCCCAACGTCCCGGGCCCCACTGCGCCCTTGGGCCGGGCGAGCCCGTCCCCGTAGACGTCGTCGTTGATCTCGCAGTCCGCGGCGATGTTCATCCGCAGCCGCTCTCCGGGGCCGGTGAGCCCGTGCTCCCCGGCGAACCGGTCACTACGCCCGTGATGGTCGCGCAGCAGATGCGACACCTCGTGCACCCACACCCCGGCGAGTTCCTCCACCGGAGTGCGGTCCACGAACGCCGGCGAGACGTAACACCGCCAGTACCGGTCGACCGCCATCGTCGGCACCGACCGTGACTCCACGGTGAGCAGGGCGAACAGGGCGGTCGCCAGGTAGGGCCGGACGCGGGCGGCATGCAGCCGGGCGGCGAAGAGCTTGTCGAGATCCAGCGGCCCCGATGCGACCGGACTCACCGTCCCGCCTTCGTGACGGCCGCGGCCCGGGCGGCCGCCTCGTCGGCCCGTCGGGACAGGGACACCACCGAGGTGAGCCGCTCGATCGACGCGGGAACGTCCCAGTCCTCGCGGCGCAGCGAGGCGAGTGTGCTCGCGGGGACCACCACCAGGTCCGGCGCTCCGGTCTGCGTCGCCCGGACCAGCAGCGCCCACGCCGCGTCCCAACGAGCCCTCTCCGGGCGCCTGCGGACCGCCTCGACGACACCGTCGAGCACGGCTTGGCGCAGATCCCCCCGCTCGGGCAGAGCGGCGCCATCCGGGTGGGCGAGCAGTGCCTCGGGGTCGGGGAGGTCCATCCGGTCCATGGCCGCCAGCAACTCCAGTCCCGGCCCGTCCCCCACTGTGCCCCTGACCAGCAGCGAGAGGACTTCCCGCGAGGAGCCGGCGGCGGTCGCGAAGGCGATCAGGCCAAGGGCCATCTCCCAGCTCCGGGGTGACGGCCAGGCACCGCCCCGGCGGGCCTCACTGCTCGGCAGCCGGTGCACGAGTCCGGGGCGGGCGGAGAGGAGCCCGCACACTGCACGGCGGGCGAAGTCCACCGCGTCCGGCAGCGCGCCCGGGTCGAGCCGGGGCAGCGTGGTCCGGGGCCATGTCCCGCCGAGGCCGCGGATCACCACATCGTGGTCGTGGGTCCACTGGAGGTGGACGAACCTGTTGGCCAGGGGCGGGCTCAGTTCCCAGCCGTCGGCAGCCGAGGAACGCGGGTTCGCCGCAGCCACGATGCGGACACCGGGCGGCAGTTGAAGTGCGCCGATCCGTCGTTCCAGGACAAGGCGGAGCAGGGCGGCCTGAACGGCCGGTGGCGCGGTGGACAACTCGTCGAGGAACAGCAGTCCCTTGCCGGCCCGGACCAGGCGCACCGCCCAGTCGGGCGGCGCCATGGGGACACCCTGCCGCGCGGGATCGGCGCCGACGACGGGCAGCCCCGAGAAGTCGGACGGTTCGTGCACACTGGCGATCACCGTGGTCAGTGGAAGCCGCAGGGCCGTGGAGAGTTGTGTGAGGGCCGCGGTCTTGCCGATCCCCGGCGGGCCCCACAGCAGCACGGGCAGATCGGCGGCCACGGCCAGGGTGAGAGCCTCCAGTTGTGTGTCGGGACGTGGTTCGGTGGTCGACTCCCGCAGCAGGGCGAGCAGTGCGTCGGCGACATCGAGCCGGGAGAGGTGGGCGGAGTGGGTGGAGGTGCCGGCCGGAGTGGCCTGGGTGTTCATGGGCATGTTCGATCACCTATGGGTTCGTCGTGAGTGAGGGAATGCGCGCGTGCGGGGACCGGGGGACCGGGGGACCGGCTCAGCGGGCGGTCGCGTGGCGCCGGCGCGGGCGGCGGTGGTGGGGACGGGGTCGCCCCGGGTTGATGCGCCCCGGCCCGGGCCCGGCGAGTCCCGCCCTGAACAGTCCGTAGGTGATCCGCCGGAGCGCGGCGGCCTCCAACGCGTCGCGCAGAGACCCGCTGCGCAGCACCGCATCAGGCCCCAAGAGGCCTTCGACGACAGCCAGCGCACCCGAGAAGTCGCCGTGGTCGAGGCGTTCACGGACGTCTGTCAGGCAGTCGGGACGACGGTGTGCCTCGTCGATGGCACGGAGACACGGAAGCGGAGCACCGGCCAGCGCGGCCAGGAGTTCCTCCCGCCGGATCTCGTCCGGGTCGTGGTCGAGCGCGGAGAGCCTCCCGTCCACCAACCCGATCCGGTGCAGGGCTCCGCGGCACTCGACGAGGCGCGGTTGTCCCGCGCGGTCCGGAACCCGGGACGGATCGGACGGTGACCAGCCCGGAACCAGTGCCGCGGCGACCAGCGGGTGCAGTCGATCGGGCTCGATCAATCCGGCGCGCATCAGCTCCAGGTCGGGGAGCACCCAGGTGGCCGCATCGGGCAGCACCGGCAACGCGGATGCGCCCCGGACCGTGGATGCCGCCGCGATGCGCAATACGGACGGTCCGTCGCCGGCCGCGTCCGCCGCGAGGTCGAGGACCAGCCGGTGCCCGCCTCCCAGACGGACCCGGACGCCCCCGGTTCGCCGTCCCTCCGCTCGGAGCAGGATCCCCGCCTCGGCCGCCCATCGGTCTACGGCACAACGCCGCCCGGGCGGCACCAGCCCGAGCGGATCCGGGTCCTCCTCGGGGCGGCCGTCGAGGGGCGGCCGCTCGGCTCCCGACCGCAGGCGCAACTCGTCGGTCCTGCGCGCGTCCCACAGATGTCGGTGCAGGTCGAGACGGTAGCGCGGACTGGGACGGGCATGGGGATGTGGGCAGTCGGCCGCCGCGGAGGCGGATCCGTCCCACAGGGCGAGGTTTATCCGCTGGCCCGCGTCCGCCCAGGCCGGCGGCGTCCGGACCACGAGGTGCACCGGGCTCCCGCCTTCGGTCGCGGGCTCGTACCGGGCCAGAGCGACGGTCAGGCCGGGGCGCAGCAATCCGTCGGGGGCGATCCTCGGCAGATGCCAGCGCAGCAGGTCGGGTGCCAGATGGCGGAGGTCGTCCCGGATGCGGGCGGTCAGTTCCCGGCCGTGGGTACGTGCCATCGAACGCAGATCGAGATCGACGTCGATGTGTGCCGCGGCACACGCACCGGCCCAGTCCCCGACGCGCCGGCGCAGACCGGCAGTCTCGATCATGGACGGCGGCACGGCGAACTCACGCACACGCAGCCAGAAGGAAAGGCGTGGATCCTCGTACGCGGTCTCGGTGAGCATCAGCGCTCACCTTCCGCGGACGGGACCCCCCATCTGTCAACACAATGAGTTGTCATCGGCTGGAGAGTACCCGCGGTCGCCGTGCGCCGCCAGATGATTTTCGGCGGGTGCCCTCGCCGTCTTCCGCGCCCCCTGTCGCGGGCGCGGGTCGGCCCAGGTACGGACGCAGTGCTGAACGTCCGCTCGCGTGCGCGGAGTTCGCCTTCGGTGGCGTCGACCCGGCCGTACGGTGGGCGCATGCGCCGTCCTGCCCAGAAGCGCGTGCAGGGTGGGCGTCCGCATGTCGCAGCGTGGGAGGTCGTCGTCATGTGCCTCGAAGCGAGGGCGGCCAAGGGGCTCGGAAGTGGGCCTCCTTACCCGACGGGTCATCGACCCCTCCGTGTTCGCGTGCCACGATCGTCGCCGTACGGAGCCCGACCGACCGGAAGGACGCCATGCCCGCCTACGCGATCGCTCATCTGCAGGAGGCATCCCCGCACCCGGAGATCGCCGAGTACATCGAGCGCATCACCGCCACGTTCGAGCCGTTCGGCGGTCACTTCCTCGTGCACGCGACCCAGCACGAGGTGATGGAGGGCGACTGGCCCGGGCACGTCGTGGTGATCGCCTTTCCGGGCATGGACGAGGCACGGGCCTGGTGGGACTCTTCCGCATACCGCGCGATCGCGCCGCTGCGCTCGCGGCACATCGAGGGGGACGTCATCCTGGTGCCCGGCATCCCCGAGGGCTATGACCCGGCCGTCACCGCAAGGGCGTTGCGCGAGTCCCTGTCCGCTCGATGACCCTCCGGCACGGCCCGTGTGCCGTGCACCGCGGCGGGCGGCTCCCCCCGACCGTCCGACAGCCGGGGGGAGTCGCCGCAGTGCCGTGTCAGTGGGTGCGGCCGGGCAGGATCTGGATGGTGCCGCCGACCGCCCGCTCGCCGGTGGCGTCCGACGGACGGTTGACGAGCGAACCGTTGACGGCCATCGCGGTGGAGCCGCCGCCGTCGAGGTTGATGGCGTCGACGGCGCCGATCGAGCGCATGAAGGAGGCAGCCTCCCGCAGGGTGAAGCCTTCGCTGCCACCGCTCTGACGGCCGTCCACCGTGGCCAGGATCAGCCGGCCCCTGGCGTCCACACCGGCCATCGTGCGCGGCTGACGGGCGTTCGCCCAGGCGTACCCGAAGGACAGGTCCTGAGGGTCGACCACACCCTCGGCCGCCGCGTCGATGCTGACGCGGCCGTGACTGACGAGCGTGGGGGCAGCGCTGACGATGCTGTCGTCGCGGTCGAGCACGACGCGCTTGCCCGCCGTGTCACGGATGACCTCGTCCACGCCGAACCGCTCTCCGGGACGGGCGTGAGCGGTGAGCCAGTCCGCTGCCGAACCGATGCCCTGGAGCACCGTGCCGTGGGCCGGGACGGCACCGCCCCGGGAACCGGCCGACACCACACGGCCGTGCGCGTCCAGCACGACCTGCGTGCCGCGACCGGTGGGCAGAGGCGCGCCGAACTCGCCGGTGAACAGCACCAGATCGTCGGCAGTGTGACAGGTGACGTCCTGCCAGGGCAGCTCGCTCGGGGTCGCCCCCGGACGCCCGCAGTCCCGGATGAGACCGGGAACACGGTTGATGCCCTGGGCCTGGTGGGCGGATCCGACCGCGCGCACCGTGACGGTCGTCGTCAGGTCGGCGACGCGGACGTGACGACCGCCGTCCTTCAGGATCAGTGCCGCCCGGGACCCCGAGGCCATCGACTGCAGTTCACCGTGGTCGGCGCTGACGCCAGCCTGCGTTCCCTGGACTCCGTCGGCGTCGGATGTGACGAAGAAGCCCGCGTTGACGCCTACCAGGGAGCCCAGCCCCGCGGCGACGGACGAAGTGGTCACGCGTCGCGCGACGTTCCCGGCATGGGTGCCCTCGACGGTGCCCCGGAACGTACGCGGGTCGACGACCGCGACGTGCACGTTCTCCCGGTCGGCCGGCTGCTCGGCGTCGTAGCCCGTCCAGTCGACGGCGGTGTGGAAGCCCGCCGCGGTGATCGCCTGTGCGGCGCTCGCTGCCGCCGCCTGGGTGGCGTACGAACCGACCCGCACCCGCAGGCCCATGACGCCGCGCGGGGTGTCGGCGTAGCCGGGCCAGCGCACCGTCTCCACCCGGGGCTCGAAACCGCCCGAGCGCAACCCGCTCGCGGTGGTGTCGGCCCAGGACCGCGTCCCGACCGCCGCCCAGGTAGCGGCGCCGCTGAGGCGACCGGTGGCCGGGGCCTGGACGGTGACCGTCCAGACCGGCGCGGCTTCGGCGTTCTCGATGGTGGCGCTGCGTACCTGCACGCCCGGAGCGATGGTCTGTGTCGTCCACGTGATCGCGTCCGCGGCCGGGGCGGCGGCCGAGCGGGGTGCGGCCTCCGCCGTTCCCCAGACGCCTCCCGCGGCGACGACGGCGCATACGGTGGCGGCGCCCAGCAGGACTCGTGCGCGCGCGGCAGACCGGCTGTGCTTGTGGCTCATGGCCATCCTCTCGTTCCCACGGCGTGTGGCCGCACGGGTCGAGCCCTTCAGGCCACCTCTTCCCCTTGATCACAACCGGCCGGCGGAGCGGCTTCCGTGCTCGGCAGTGACGTCCCAGGGAACACTCGAAGAACAGATGTACGACCGTCCCGGGCGTTGCGTCGCACATCGACGCGGCCTGCGACCCCGGGACTCCACCGGGTGCCGACCGGCCCGCCGCGGCTTCGGGGCGGACCTTCTCGATGCCGCTGGGCAGCCGTGGGCGACGGGTTATCGTGTAGGGCATGTCTGCGCACGACCTCATCCGTATCGTCTCCCGCGACTCGCCCATGGCTCTCGCCCAGGTGGAACGCGTGCGCAGGGAACTCGCCGTGCTGCACCCCGGCATCCGTACCGAGGTCGTGCCCGTCAGGACCACCGGCGACAAGTGGATGGGCGATCTCTCCCAGGTCGAGGGCAAGGGCGCCTTCACCAAGGAGGTCGACGCGGCGCTGCTGGCCGGTGAGGCCGACCTGGCCGTGCACTGCATGAAGGATGTGCCGGCAGACCGCCCGCTGCCGGCCGGGACCGTGTTCGCCGCGTTCCTCGAGCGCGATGACATCCGTGACGCTCTCGTCCATCCCGACGGGCTGACTCTCGACGAACTCCCCGCCGGAACCCGCATCGGCACCTCGGCGGTGCGGCGCATCGCCCAACTGGCCGTCTCCCGGCCGGACCTGACGTGTGTGCCGATGCGCGGCAACGCCAACCGCCGGCTGGCGAAACTCGCCGAGGGCGAGGCCGACGCTCTTGTCCTGGCCGTGTCCGGTCTGGACCGCATCGACCGCCGCGACGCGATCAGCGAAGTGCTGCCGCTCGAGACGATGATGCCGCCCATCGGTGCGGGCATCCTGGCGCTGCAGTGCCGTGAGGACGACATCGACCTGATCGACACCGTGAGCGGCCTGGGCGATCCGGACACCCATCGTGAGGCCACCGCCGAGCGTATGTTCCTGCACGTCCTCCAGGGTCACTGCAACTCGCCGATCGCCGGATACGCCAGGGCCACGCCGAACGGCGACCTGTCCTTGCGGGCATGTGTGTTCACACCCGACGGCAAGACCGTCCTCAACGCGCACGAATGGGCGGGGCGTCTGGACCCGGCCACCCTGGGCACGTCGGTCGCCGTCACGCTCCTGCGCCAGGGAGCGCGGGAACTGATCGACTCCATTCCCCACTGACCCTCGGTCGGCCCCGACCGGGGAGCACCGGCGGTACGGCGCCCGGATCGCGGACGGTGCGCGGCGCCGACGCCTCGCCCCGACAGCCGGGACCGGCCGGCCTCAGTCGCGTGCCGAGGCCGAGGAGTCGGAAGCGGCGGGAACGGACTTCGAGCGGGCCGCCGGTGGCCTCGGCCGTGTCCCGGAGGAACGTCGTCCGCGCAGCAACAGCCGTCGTGCGGGCCGCTCCACCGCTTCGTACAGGACCCAGGACAGGACGAGGGACACGGTGAACGCGAGAGTCGTCGCGCACACGCCGCCCAGCACGCCGTAGCGGGGTGAGGTGCCGAGCAGGTGGGTGCCGACCTGCAGCACCAGCAGGTGCACCATGTAGAAGGCGAACGACAGCTCCCCGAGCCGTACCAGCCGCCGATGCCGCCACAGGGACGGCAGACCGCGCAGGTCCGCGACGGCCGCCGCCGGGATGAGCAGGGCGAAGCCGACGATGGTGCAGGCCGTGGCCGGATAGCCGGGGGTGACCTGCGGGACGAAGAAGTAGCCGATGACGGCCAGGGCGAGCGAGGCCTCCAGGCCGGGGCCGCGCCACCGGCCGAGAAGCACCAGACGGGCGACCGCGGCTCCGAGGACGAACTCGGGCAGTCGAGCGGCGGGGAAGGAGTTGACGGTCTGCCCCAGCCAGTGGTGGGCGTCCGCCCAGCCCAGAGCCGGCACGGCCAGTACAGAGGCCAGGGCGACCGCCGCCGACCCTCGGACGTCGAGCCGGCGCAGCAGCAGGGCCAGCAGCGGGAAGAGGGCGTAGAAGAAGGCTTCGCAGGCGAGCGACCAGCTGACCGGGTCCAGCGTCTGCCACCAGGGACGCCACCAGGAATGCACCAGAAGGACGTTGGCGAGTGCCTGGTGCGCCGTCGGCATCTCCCGATGGTCCAGTGTGTACGCAATGGCCAGGGCGATCGCGGCGGTGGCCAGGTGGACGGGGTAGACGCGTGCGATGCGCCGCCGCCAGAAGGCGGGCGCCCGGTCGTTCGGCCGCGCGGACCACATCAGTACGAAACCGGACAGCACGAAGAAGAAGGACACCCCTGTTGCGCCGGCGTCGAACGCCCACGTCATGATGTCGCCACCGGTACCCGCGAAATAGCCGAAGTTGCGCACATGCAGCCCGAAGACCAGCAATGCGGCCGCCCACCGCAGTCCGGTGAGCGAGGGCAGCGTCGCCGTCGAAGCGGGGGGAGGGGTTCTGGCGGTGGTCGGTGTGGCCGACGGCCGTCTGGCCACACTGGTCGCCGTCGTCATCGTCTCACCTGCCTGGGCGCGTTCGTGCTGAGCATGAAGGGGAACGTTGCCCGTTCCTCTCCTTTCATTCCGGTCCTCTAGCAAACATCACACTCGGGGCGACGAGGGCCGTCGGCCGCCGTGTCCACACGGGGGAAGGACACCCGAACGGCCCAGTGGGCCGTGCTCGCGCGCCACGCGGGCGGTCAGGTGCGGACTCGTGCCGCGCCTGCCCGGGAGACGGTTCCGCGCCACCGGTCCCATGCCGGACCGGTGACGCGGACGGGTGAATCGGAGATCGGGTCGGATCCCCGGGCGTCGACGAGGCGCACGGGGACGACCGGGTACGCCGCAGCGGGCGGATCGGCTCAGTGGTGGCCGTGCCTCTTGCCCAGGCTCTCCAGCACGGCCCGCGCCATGGCCTCCTCACCCTTGGCATTCGGATGTGCGGGGGCCGCGGGCGAGGCCGGCTGCAACGGTTCGATCCACCGGTCGGCGGGCGTCTTGCACATGTCGTGGCCACGTGTGGGCGCGTAGGTGTCGACGTACTCCGCGCGGTTCCACGCGGCCACCACGCGCAGCATCAGATTGAGCCCCTTCTCGGTGTCCCGCAGATAGGGGAAGTCCTCGGACGCGAACGGCACCGAGGGCGAGCAGCCGCTGCCGTCGTCGGGCAGGAGGTCCGGGTAGCCGACGACGAGGACCCGCGCGTGCGGTGCCCTTGCGTGTACGGCCCGCAGTACGCGGTCGACCTTCGGCGCGGTCTGCGCGATGGCGACCGCCAGCCGGTCGATCCCCGACGAGGCGTAGTAGCGGCGGCAGGGATCGCCCGTCGGGTCCTGGGCGGCGAGCCGGACGCAGGTGGAGATGATGGAGCCGAAACCGATGTCGTTGCCGCCGATCTGAACCGTCACCAGATCGGTGTCCCGCCCCACCGCGTCCAGCTGGGGACCATTGGTGCCCTGCGCCGTCCACATCTCTGCGGTCGTCGCCCCGCCGCAGCTCACGTCCTTGAACGCCGTTGTCTTCCGGGCCGTTGCGACGATCGAGGGGTAATTGTGGTCGGAGCGGGCGCAGTTCGCGTCCACCTGCTGCGGGATGAGCGGTCCCGAGGTGTAGGAGTCCCCGAGCGACGCGTAATGCGTGCTGCGGCCGGGTGCCGTGCCGTATGCCGCGGCGGGCACCGCGGAGACGGCGAGGAGGGCACAGGCGCCGAGCGCCGCCCCCGCGGTGATCGGGAATCGACGACGTCTCGCCGCTCCGCCCGATTGTCCGTCCTTTGCCATGACGATCCTCCCCCTGAGGCCGTGACGTCGCGCGGGGCCGCTCGGAGAGCGGCCCTCGCGCGTTCGACTGGGCTTGTATACCGTCCGGTATGTCTTGAGGGCCAGAGGCCGGGACCGGGCGGCTGCGGGGAGACGGCACGGCGGACCGTACCGCGGGTCTCACGGGGACGCGGCGGGACAGCGGCGGGGGAGGAGCTTCGGGCTGTCCGGCGCGGGGCTCGGGCGGGGTCGGGGACCCCGCCCGAGAGGATCACGCGCGGTGGTACTGCGTGGGTGAGGCGACCTCGCCGCCGAGCTCCGCGGCGGCGTGACGTGCCCAGTACGGATTGCGCAGCAGTTCCCGGGCCAGCAGTACGGCGTCGGCCCGGCCGGAGGCGACGATCTCCCGGGCCTGGTCCGGTTGCGTGATCATTCCGACCGCGGCCACGGGCATCCCCGTCTCGGTGCGGACGCGCTCGGCGAAGGGGACCTGGTAGCCGGGGCCGGTCACGATCTTGGCGTCGGGGACGTTGCCGCCGGTGGAGACGTCCATCAGATCCACTCCGCGGGCCTGGAGTTCCTTGGCGAATCGGACGGTGTCGTCCGCCGTCCACCCCTCGCGGCCGTCCTCGGGGTTCTCGGTGAGCCAGTCCGTGGCGGAGATCCGGAAGAAGACCGGCAGGTCGTCCGGCCATACGGCGCGCACGGCGTCCACGACCTCCAGCGCGAACCGTGTGCGGCCCTCGAACGAGCCGCCGTACTCGTCCGTGCGGTGGTTGCTGTACGGGGAGAGGAACTGGTTGATCAGGTAGCCGTGCGCTCCATGGATCTCGGCGACCTCGAATCCGGCAGCGCGTGCACGCTCGGCGGCCTCCGCGAACTCCCGGACGATGCCGCGGATGCGGTCCCTGGTGAGTTCCTCTGGGGTCGTCGACTCCGGGCCGAAGGGGAGTGCGCTGGGGCCGACGGGGGTCCAGCCGTGGGGCTCGTCGGGGCTGATCGGACGCCCGCGGTCGACCCAGGTGCGCTCGGTGGAGGCCTTGCGCCCGGCGTGGGCCAGCTGGATACCGGGGACGGTGCCCTGTGTCTTCAGGAACGCGGTGATGCGCTGGAAGGCGGCGACCTGGGTGTCGTTCCAGATGCCCAGGTCATAGGGGGAGATGCGACCCTCGGGGCTGACGGCCGTGGCCTCGGTGATGATCAGTCCGGTGCCGCCGGAGGCGCGCGCGGCCAGGTGGGCGAAGTGCCAGTCCGTCGGGACGCCGACCGCTTCGCCGTCCGGCGCCGCACTGTACTGACACATCGCCGCCATCCAGATGCGGTTGGGGATGGTCAGTGACCTGAGGGTGTACGGGGTGAAGAGGGAGGTCAACTCGATGACTCCTAGTGCATGCCTGTGGGGCGGGGACCGAGTGTGTGACCCACACCCGTGCCGTGGACGTCCAGAATAATTGCATGCGCTTGCTATTTATTCCGCCCGCAAGCGGCGTGCGCATCGATGGGTGCGACCTGCTCGATCGGGGGTGCCCCGAGTGCGGTCGGCGGGCAGTCGGGTGACACTGACAGCGATGGACAGGGCACCGTGAGCGACCGGGGGCGTGACCAGAAGCGAGGAGCATTCATGCTGCGGGGCTTCAAGAACTTCCTGATGCGCGGCGACGTCATCGTCGTGGCCATCGGCCTGATCGTGGCGCTGGCCTTCAGCACACTGATCAAGGCGTTCACCGACTACGTGATCAACCCCATCATCGCCAGGGCTCAGGGCGGGGTGTCGCCCGGACTCGGCTGGCAGCTCGGCCGACCGGGCAACAGCGCCACCTACCTGAACATCGGGGCGTTCATCTCCGCGCTGATCTACTTCCTCATCTTCATGGCGGTGGTGTACTTCCTGATCGTCGTCCCCTACAAGCGCACGCAGGCCCGGCGTGGCCTGTCGGTCTTCGGCGACCCCCAGCCCGCCAGGACGTGTCCCGCCTGTCTCTCGGAGGACGTGCCCAAGGCCGCCACCAAGTGCCGGTACTGCGGCAGCACGCTGGCCTGAACGCGGGGTGCCGTCCCAGGGACGCGACTGCACGACGGCATCGCTCGCAGACACAAGTGCACCAAGGAACGGGGGAGTTCACTGAGAGCCGACCCCGGCCGGGGAACGGCCGGCGACCGTCATCGGCGCTCCTCCCAGTCGGTCAGGGTGAGTTCGTACTCGACTTCGCCGTGTTCCGAACCTTCGATCGTCTCGGGCCAGTCTTCGGTGAAGTTCCGGAGGAACGACAGACCGGCCCGCTCCATCACCCGCCGGGACCGGGTGTTCACCGCCATGGTGTTCGCGGTGACCCGTTGCACGCCGAAGTCCGTGAACCCCTTGTCGATCAGAGCCCGCGAGCCTTCCGTCGCATGCCCCTTGCCCCAGGCGGCCCTGTTCAGCCGGTAGCCGAGTTCCACCACGGCGGCGCTGTGCGCGTCGAGAGGGCGGAACTCGAACCAGCCGAGGAAAGTCCCGGTGGCCTTCTCCTCGACGGCCCAGTAACCACGGGTGCCGAGGCACGGGTAGTCGCGGAGGAGCCGTGGCAGCGTCCGTGCGCGGATCGACTCGCGGCCGACCGGTTTGCCGCCGTTGATGAACCGCATGACCACGGGGTCGTTGTCCAGGGCGAAGAGGTGCTCGGCGTCGGCCTCGGTGAATGGGCGCAACACCAGCCGCTCGGTTTCCAGGAAGACAGGCATGCAGCGATCTTCACCAGCGGTGGCTCGGTCCGCCACCCGATAACGACGTCAACAGTCCTGAGTCGGGGCCTGCTTGGAAAAGGGGTCCGCGCCCTCCGGGCTCTGGCCGTGCAGTTCCTCCGGCCGACGGCCCGCTGGACGGAGGGCAGACGGCGGTACGGGCCTCGGGGGTGAGTGCCCGCACCGCCGAACCGGTATGGAGACGGGGGCGGGTCGTGCGTCAGGCGACGGCCTCGACTGCCTGGGTGCGCAGGCTCTGCGTCTGGCGCGGCAGGGTGAGTACGGCGAGGAAGCCGAGGACCGCGACCGCTGCGAAGAAGTAGAAGCCCCACGGATGCCCGATACCGGCCGTGACCAGGGCTCCGGTTATCGACGGGCCGACGATCGAGCCGATACGGCCGATGCCGGAGGCCGACCCGAGAGCCGTGCTGCGGACGGAGGCGGGGTAGAAGTTCGTCACATAGGCGTACACGAGCACCTGGGCCGAGAAGACGAACACGCCGGTGAGGAAGACGACGAGGTCGAGCAGGATGTCGCTGCCCATCTTGACGCTCAGACAGGCGAGCATGACCACGGAGACCGCGAACCAGCCGAGTGTCGTGCCCTTGATGCCCCGTCGGTCGGCGACGAAGCCGCCGATGATCAGGCCCACCACGCCTCCGACGTTGAGCACGAGGAGCTGGGTGACCGCTGTCGGCACGGGATAGCCGGCATCGTTCATGAGCTTCGGCAGCCAGGTGTTGAGGCCGTAGACCAGCAGCAGCCCCATGAAGGAGGCGACCCAGATGCCGATGCCCGCCCGGAGGTAGGCGGGCTTGAGCAGCTCGGTGAACGGGACACGGTCGGAGCCGGTCGACTGCCTGGCCCGGACGAAGGCCTCCGACTCCGGCAGGCGGAACCACTGGACGACGGCGACGACGAATCCCGCGATGCCGAGCACGTAGAAGAGGATCTCCCAGTTGTCGGTCACCTGCAGTGCCAGCAGCGAGGTGATCACGGCACCGGTGTGGTAGCCCGTCATGGTCAGCGTGCTGGCCCGTGCCCGCCGGTGGGCCGGCATGTGCTCGGCCATCATCGTGAGTGAGACCGGCATGCACGCGCCGAGGCCCACACCGGCGATGAGGCGCAGCACGGCGAACATCGCGACGGAGTCGGCCAGCGGTACCAGGACGGTGAAGAGCGAGAACAGCACCACCGAGCCCATGAGCAGGTGGCGCCGCCCCAACCGGTCGGCGAGCGGGCCGACGCAGACCGCGCCGATGGCCACACCGACGAGCGAGAGTGTGGCGATCGTGGTGGCGTCGGCCGCGGTCATTCCGAGGTAGTGGGTCTTGAGAAGGGTCGGGATGATGGCGCCGAGGACAACGAGGTCGTAGCCCTCGAGCAGAACGGTGATCCAGCACAGGACCACCGTCCAGGCGTCGCGGCCGGCGAGGCCGAAGCGGGCCGACGTCTGGGACGGGGTGACGGGTGTCATCGTGACATTCCCCCAGGGGACGGTGTGGGTGAGTGGGTTCGCAACGGGTGAGAGGCGATGCCCGTTCGCGCGACCCACCGGGTCTCGCTGGGGGCGCCGACCTGGGCCGCGGTGTCGCGGTGACCGACGTGACCGGATCCGATGCCGCCGCCGTCGGGCCGACCGGTGGGCGTGTGAGGGCCCGCCCCGGAGGTCCGCTGGCGGAGGGGGAGATCGCCGGAGCCGATCCGGTCGGTGACGACACGGTGCGCCCGTTTCCACCGGTGCCGGGCGCGGAGGGGGTGATGCGCCGCGTCCTTCGGGGCGGAGTACGTCCAGCCGTCGCTGTGGAGTCCCGTGCCCCGGACGCCGTTGTCCAGGAATGTCATCGATTCCCTTTCTTTCAGGAGGGGGTGGTGAGTGCCGTGTCCACCTGGATCAGGCGGGGACCGTCGGGGCGCTCGGCGAGGACCGCACGCAGCTCCTCGGCACCCTTGACCTGGCGGGAGGCGACGCCGTAGCCCTCCGCGACACGAGTGAAGTCCAGGCCCGGGATGTCCAGGCCCGGGGCGTCCGGCACGCCCAGGAGGTCGCCGAACCACCTCAGGGCGCCGTACGTCCCGTTGCGCAACAGCACCACGGTCAGGGGTACTTGGTGCTGAGCGGCCGTCCACAGGGCGGTGATCCCGTAGTTGGCCGAGCCGTCCCCGATGACACCGACGGTCGGCCGGCCGGGCTGGGCCATCGCGACACCGACGGAACCGGGCAGGCCGAAACCGAGTCCGCCCGCCGCCGGGAAGTAGTAGGAGCCGGGTCGGCGCAGATCCATCTGGCGCCACCACGAGGAGTTCGTCGAGGTCGACTCGACCACGTAGGCGGTGTCCTCGGGCAGCGTGTCGCGCAGTGCGGCGAACACCTCTTCCGGATGCATCGCCGGTCCGTCGGCGGTCTGCGGTTCGGGTACGGGCCGGTAGGCCGCTTCGGCCGCCGCCGGGGCGTCGAGGACCTTCATCAGCAGATCGATGACCGCGCCGGGGTCGGCGACCAGTGCCTCGCCCATGGGCGCCCGCGCGGCCGCGGAGGCGTCGTCGGTCACCTGGACGAGCCGGGTGCCTCGCGGCAGATAGGGGCCGGGGAGGTGCTCGTGGTAGCGGAACACCGGCGCGCCGAGCACGAGTACGAGGTCGTGGCCCTCGAACGCCTCGGAGACGGGCGCGATCCCGGCGGGCAGCACACCGCGGAACAGCGGGTGGCGGTTGGGGAAGGGGAGCCGGAAGAGCGAAGGGGCCGCCCACACGGGTCCGCCGAGGCGCTCCGCCAGCCGGACGGCGTCGTGGAACAGGCCCGCCGAGTCGATGTCGCCGCCCAGTACGAGTGCGGGCCGGCGAGCAGAGGTCACGTCCTCCACCAGTCGGCGGCCCTGCTCCCCGGAGGGCAGAGAGGCGCGTTGGACGTTCCGGTCGAGCACCGCCAGGGCGTTGTCTTCGCAGTCGGCCGCCCAGTCGTCGTAGGGGACGGACAGATAGGTGGGGCGTTGCTGGAGCCGGGCCTCGAACACGGCCTGGGCGAGGGCACGCGGAACATCCTCGGCGCAGGCCGGCTCCGCGGCCCAGCCGACCAGGGGTTTCATCAGCGCGGGAGCGTCGACATTGGCCAGATTCGCCTCGAGGCCGACGGCGGACCGCAGTTGCTGACCGGCCAGAATCACCAGGGGGGTCCGGGAGGCCACGGCGTTCGTCAACGCGCCCATCGCGTTCCCGGATCCGGAGGCGGCGTGCAGATTCACCAGGACGGCACGGCCCGTCGCCTGCGCGAAGCCGTCGGCCATGCCGACAACGGCTCCCTCGTGCAGACCGAGGACATAGCGAAAGCTGTCGGGGAGCTCGGCGAGGAAGGGCAATTCGTTGGAGCCCGGGTTGCCGAAGACGGTGGTGAGCCCCTGACGCTCCAGGAACTCATGGGAGACGCGACGCACGGACGGCACAGACGTTCCTTTCCGAAGTGACGTGCATCACGCTAGGCAGTCCCGGAACATGAGCGCCAATAGATGTTGTGGCGCGGAGATATAGAGTCCTTCGATATGAGGAGCTTCGACCTCAACCTCGCCCGCGTGTTCGTGCTGCTCTACGAGACCGGCAGTGTCACGGTCACGGCCGAGACGCTCCACCTCACGCAGCCCACGGTCAGCTACAGCCTGGCCAAACTGCGCCGGCACTTCGACGACGAGTTGTTCCGGCGCACCGGGCGCGGCTTGACGCCGACCGCCGGTGCCCGTCGGCTGTACGAGCCGCTGCAGCGCGCTCTCGCGGACATCGACGGGGCGGTGGGTCAGGCCGACGCGTTCGACCCCGGGACCATGGCGGGACGGTTCACGCTCGCACTGTCCGACCTGGGGGAGGCGACCCTGCTGCCACGTCTCCTCGCGGCGGCCCGGGAGCGGGCGCCGCGGGTGTCGTTCATCGTGCGTCCGCTGGACGTCGACGACGCGGAGCACCAACTGCGCCGCGGCGAGCTCGACGCGTTCGTCGCCACCCCTGTGCTGACCTCCCACCGGACCGTCCGGATACCGCTCTTCCACGAGCGGTACGTCGGCATGGTCGCCGCCGACCATCCGCGCGTGCGGGGTGACTGGGTCACGCTGCCGGAGCTCGCGGCCGAGCACCATGCGACCGTCTTCGGCCCCAACGGACATGTGGTGCCACGGGCGGTGCTCGCCGCGCACGGGCTCCTGGACCGGGTGGCAGTGGACGCCACACGCTTCTCGATGCTGCCGTATCTGCTGGAGCAGACCGACCTGATCGCCATCGTCCCCGAGTACGTCGGAGAGGTCTTCACCGCCTCCCATCGAGTACGCCTCGTGCGGCTGCCGTTCGTCACTGAGCCGATCGAAGTCGCCCTGTACGCACGGCACGAGTCCTCGCGCACTCCGTCCCAGCGGTGGTTGGTCCAGTTCATGGCCGAGGTGCTGGGCGAGCGGGTGAGCCGGGCCCAACTGCCCCCGTACGCCGCTCGCTAGAAGTCCCAGCAGCAGGCCGGGGCGTGGGGGGCCTTCCGGTCACGGGTTCCGGGCGGGCTCGATGTTCTGGTTCGCGCGGAAGAGATTGTCCGGATCGTAGGTCCGCTTGACCCGTGCGAGCCGGTCGTAGTGGTCTCCGTATGTGTTCCGCACCCGGTCGCGGCCTTCGTCCTCACCCATGAAGTTCACGTACGAGCCGCCCATGGAGTGCGGGTGCATCTCCTGCCAGTAGTCGACGCACCACTGCCTGATGGTCCCGGCGTTGGCCGGATCGGGGTCGACCCCGGCGAAGACGGCGGACCAGACGGCGTCCCGGTGGCTCCAGGCGGTGTCGTCCGGAGCCACCCGGTGCGCGGCCCCGTCCACCGGATACAGGTGCATGAGCGAGAGCGGGGTCGGGATGTGCTCGCCGTACCTGAGGTGCACATCCAGCGCCGCATCCGGGATGCGATCGAAGAAGTCGCCCCGCCAATACCATTGGTAGCCGGCCGGGATGATGGGGTCGAGCATGCTCTGCACCGCGGGATAGGGCAGCGCTGCCGTGAAGTGGAAGGTCGGCGGACCCGGCTCCCGAACCGACGTGAACGCCGCTTCCACACGGTCGGGTTCAGCGGTGTGGCACCCCACGATGCCGCACATCCGCTGCCCGTGGAGTTCCTCGGGGAACGGCGGGACGGGAGGGACGACGAACAGCGCGAAGTAGGCGTACACGTCCTCGGGCGCCCGCGGAAGGAAGTCGCGGTACCACGCGAGCACTTCGCGGGTGCCGTCCACCGGCCACAGGGTGATCACGAACCCGAGCGTGTCCACCGGGTGGAGCCGGTAGGTGAACGAGGTCACCACACCGAAGTTGCCGCCGCCACCGCGCAGTGCCCAGAACAGGTCCGGGTGGTCGGTCTCGCTCACCGAAACGAAGCTGCCGTCGGCCAGCACGACGTCCGCGCCCAGCAGATTGTCCACGGTGAGTCCGTACGTGCGGGTGAGGTAGCCGTGTCCGCCGCCCAGCGTGAGCCCGCCGATACCGGTCGTCGAGACGATGCCGCCGGGCGTGGCGAGCCCGAACTCGTGCGTGGCGTGGTCGAGTTCCCGAAGTCGGCAGCCGCCGTCGGCCCGAGCGGTCCTGGCGACCGGGTCGACCTCTATCCGGCGCATCGCGGAGAGGTCGACGGTGACGCCGTCCTCCACCAGGCACAGCCCCGGGCCGCTGTGGCCGCCCCCGCGGACCGCGAGTTCCAGGCCGTTGTCGCGGATGAAGTCGACGGCGGCCGTTGCATCCGCCGCATCCGCGCATCCCACCACGGCGGCCGGGCGCTTGTCGATCATCGCGTTGTAGACCGTGCGCGCCCGGGAGTACTCCGCGTCCTGCGGGCCGATGACCGGACAACGGAGGGCGGCCTTCATGGCCTCAAGGGTCGAGGGGTCCAAGGCGATCACCTCCGCGGGGGGACATCACCGGACGGCAGCGGTTGCTCCGCCCACACCGTCTTGCCCGTGCCGGTGTACCGGGTGCCCCAGCGCTGTGCGACCTGGGCGACCAGGAAGAGCCCGCGGCCTCCTTCGTCGGTGATGGGTGAACGGCGCATGTGCGGGGAGGTGTTACTTGCGTCCGACACCTCGCAGATCAGGCTGCGGTCCAGGATCAGCCGGAGAGCGGTCGGTCCGCTGGCGTGCCGGATGGCATTGGTGACGAGTTCACTGACGATGAGTTCGGTGGTGAAGGCGAGATCCTCGAGGCCCCATTCCGTCAGTTGCCGGACGGCCTCACAGCGCACATCGTGCACAGCCCGGGGGTCGGAGGGCACCTCCCAGGAGGCCACGCGGTCCAGGGGGAGGCGGTGCGTCCGTGCGATCAGGAAGGCGACGTCGTCATGGGGGTGGTCCGGCAGCAGCGAACGCACCATCGTGTCGCAGATCTCCTCCAGAGGCCGGTCGGGATGGGCCAGGGCGAAGCAGAGCCGCTCGAAGCCGACGTCGACGTCCCGGTCCGACGCCTCGATCAGCCCGTCGGTGTAGAGGGCGATGACGCTTCCCTCCTCCACCTCGATCTCGGCCGATTCGAAGGGCAGACCGCCCAGTCCCAGCGGCGGCCCGGCGGGGATGTCGGGGAACTCGACGGGTTCGGAGAGATGGGCGATGGCGGGGCTGGGATGCCCGGCCCGCGCCACATTGAGTTTGCCCGAGATCGGGTCGTACACGGCGTAGACGCATGTGGCGCCGATGACCATCGGGTCGTCCGTGGCCGCCTCCGCCTCGTCCGCCAGACGCAGGACGAGGTCGTCGACGTGGGCCAGGAGCTCGTCGGGCGGGAGGTCGAGATCGGCGAGCGTCTGCACGGCCGCACGCAGCCGGCCCATGCTCGCCGCGGCGTGGATCCCATGGCCCACGACATCACCCACCACGAGCGCGACCCGGGCGCCCGACAGGGGGATGACGTCGAACCAGTCGCCCCCGACGCCGGCCTCGGCATCGGTCGGCAGATAGCGATAGGCGAGTTCGACGGCGCTGTGGTCGGGCAGATCGGGCGGCAGCAGGCTCGTCTGAAGGGTGAGCGCCGCGTTGTGCTCGCGTGCGAACCGCCGGGCGTTGTCCACGCACACCGCCGCTCGGGCGACCAGTTCTTCAACAAGCAACTGGTCGTCCTCGTCGAAGGCGTCCGGGTTCTCCCAGCGCAGCAGCGTCACCACCCCCATGGTCACGCCCCGTGCCCGGAGCGGCACGGTCAGATGGGTGTGCACACCGATCCGGTGCAGCTTCTCCAGACGCAAAGGGTCATCGGCGAGCCACCAGGTCGTCGGGGCCAGCACGGGGTCGAGGATGGACCGTCCGGCCTCCAGGCACCGCCGTTGCGGGGACCGTGCCGGATATCTGGTCGGTTCCCCGATCGCGACGACCACCTCCGGGTGCTCCTCGTGGATCGACAGGTTGGCCGCCCTGCGCAGGGCCCCGCCGGTCACCGGTTCGCCCGTGACCTCCTTCGCCGTGAGGCCTCCCTGGAAGAGGTCGATCGCGGCGAAATCGGCGAGCTCGGGCACGAGCACCTCGGCCAGTTCGCGCACCGTGTGGTCGAGGTCCAGCGTCGTGCCGATGCGCTGCCCCGCCTCGTTGATGAGGGCGAGCCGTTCGCGCGCTTCGTCGTAGGACGGAACGGCGACGGCGGTGGAGCGCGGTCCGAGCGCCTTCCCCTGGTTCGCCGGCCGGCGTGATGAGCGGCGTGTGCCCTGCCCGCGGCCGAGCCCGGTGGCCGGTCCGGCCGGCGCGTCCACGACCGACGGCATCCGTCGCGCACACAGGGTGGACGGGGGGAGTACGGGCGCATCCTGCGGCGGACCCTCCATACCGGCCGGGGGGTTCACCCACGGCGGCCGGGGCTCTTCGTCCGGCCCGGTGCCGGTGAGCGCCCGCTCCTTGAGCAGGGTGCGCACCACCGCCTGGTCCAGCTCCCACCTGTGGGAGGCGGCGATGTCACAGGCCGCGATCAGCCACTCGGACCCGTTTCCGGCGCGCACGGGGCACGCCCGCAGCGCGACCTCGAGCGGATGACCCGCGCGGTGACGTACGGTGACCTCCGCCTCCCAGCCCGCTCCCACCCGCCGTGCTCCGGACCATGCGGACGTCAGCGCGTCCTCGCACAGCAGGAGTGATGTCGCGGGCCGCCGGAGTACCTCGGCCGCCGCATATCCGAGCAGGTTCTGGGCCGCCGCGCTCCAGTACTTGATCAAGCCGTGTGTGTCCACGAGGGCGACGGCCGCGGACGTGATCCCGAGCGGATCGCCCCGGTGTTCATGCGCCATGTTCGTGCGACCCATACGGGGGTCCATTCCACGGGCGGATACCTGGCTCTACGGTCTCATATCGGCCCTTCCGTGTCCTTGCGCTCACCGGCCCGCGCGGTACCTTCGCGGGCCGTCGTGGCCCGCACGGGGCGGGCGGGTCCGGGAGAGGAACGCCCGGTGGCGCGCGGCGGCACAAGGAGGCATGATCCATGATCGATTCGTGGGGAGCGGTGGGGACGGTCCGGTGCGGGCTCAGCGGTGGAGTCGCGTGACCGTCGCCGCGCCCGACGAAGTCGTCCGTGCGAAGAGGGCCCGAAACGTCACCTTCGCCGTAGGCTTTTGCGGGCGTTCGGGCCATCGCCCCTTGCGCGCCGCGGTCGCACGTCGTCCTACGATGAGTGAAGATCACATGCGAACAGGGAGCGTGAAATGATCTTTATCACGGTCAAGTTCCGGGTCAAGCCGGAGTACGTGGAGCAGTGGCCCGAGATCACGCGCGAGTTCACCGAGGCGACGCGCAACGAGCCCGGCTGCCTGTGGTTCGACTGGTCGCGCAGCATCGAGGACCCGGCCGAGTACGTGCTCGTCGAGGCGTTCCGGGACGGCGACGCGGGCGCCGCACACGTCCAGTCCGAGCACTTCCGGGCTGCCATGGAGAACCTGCCGGCTCACCTGACCGAGACGCCGCGGATCATCAACACGGTACTGGAGCAGGACGACTGGTCCGAGCTGGGGGAGATGACCGTCAAGGACTGACGGCCGTATACGCTCCTGACCGGACGCGGTGGGTGACCCTGCGCAGAGTACGTCCAGCAGGGGTAGTCATCCGCCGTCGTCATCGGGGCATGAAATGATCTGATGAGCTGACAAGCGTCCCTGTGGCGACCGATTGCCCGGCTGCCGAGCTGTCGGCAGGCCGCGGCGCGTGCGCACAGGGCCATGTCGCGAGCCCCGCACATGCCAAAGAAGGATTGCCCCTATGGAATACCGTCATCTCGGCCGCAGTGGCCTGATCATCAGCGAGATCGCTTACGGGAACTGGCTCACTCATGGTTCGCAGGTGGAGGCCGATGCGGCTGTCGCGTGTGTGCGTGCCGCGCTGGAGACGGGCATCACCACGTTCGACACTGCGGATGTCTATGCCGGGACGCGGGCCGAGGCGGTTTTGGGTGATGCGCTGAAGGGTGAGCGCCGCGAGGGTCTGGAGATCTTCACGAAGGTGTACTGGCCGACGGGTCCGGGCCGTAACGACCGGGGGCTGTCGCGCAAGCACATCATGGAGTCGATCGAGGGGTCGTTGCGGCGGCTGCGGACCGACTACGTGGATCTGTATCAGGCGCACCGGTACGACGTGGCGACGCCGTTGGAGGAGACGATGGAGGCGTTCGCCGATGTCGTGCACTCCGGGAAGGCTCACTACATCGGTGTGTCGGAGTGGCCCGCGGAGCAGATCCGGCGGGCTCACGCGCTGGCGCGTGAGCTGCGGATTCCTCTGGTTTCCAACCAGCCGCAGTACAACGCGCTGTGGCGGGTGATCGAGGGCGAGGTGGTGCCTACCTGCGAGGAGCTGGGTATGGGCCAGATCGTGTTCTCGCCGATCGCGCAGGGTGTGCTGACGGGCAAGTACGAGCCGGGTCAGCAGCCGCCGGCGGGTTCGCGGGCCACGGACGACAAGGGTGGCGCCGGCATGATCGCGCGGTGGATGGGTGATGACGTGCTGGCGGCTGTGCAGCAGTTGAAGCCGTTGGCGGCGGAGGCGGATCTGTCGCTTGCGCAGTTGGCCGTGGCGTGGGTGCTGCAGAACTCCAATGTGTCCGCGGCCATCATCGGTGCGTCGCGGCCGGAGCAGGTCCAGGAGAACGCGAAGGCGTCGGGCGTGGTGCTCGAGGCCGATCTGATGGCGCGCATCGAGGAGATCCTCAAGCCGGTCGCGGTCACCGACCCCAAGCGCGTGCACGACAACGTACCGGAGCGCCGTTCCTGAGACGGCGACCCACGTCCTGTTCGCAGACATGAGCGACCGAGGCGGCCGGGACCCTGCTAAGGCTGGGTCCCGGCCGCCTCGCGGCTCGGCGGCAGGTCCTGCCGCCCAGCACGCCTGCCGACTGCCCGGTGGCCGTCACCGGCCGGAGTCTTTCGGACCGGGAGCCGACCGGTTCGTGCCGGAGTGCGGCGGCACGGGTCACCTGCGGGTGACCCGTGCCGTTCCGTGCATCAGGGGAATTGGGTGATCTTGGAGGGGACGGTGTCCGTTCCCGAGGTGGGGGCGCCGGTGTCGTTCACGACATGGGCGTACTGCCCCTTGCCACCCAGGGAGATGACCAGGAGGTCGTGCATCTTGATGCCTGTCTTGACGGGCACCTGGAAGCCGTGCGCCTGGACGATGCTGGGGTCGGCCGTGTAGTTGCAGTAGCTGCCCAGGCCCCAGGCCTCGTGGACGTTCACCGTGTCGGCGACCTTGTAGGCCGCGTAACCGACGATGCCGTCATGGGTGATGGCGGCGGCGTTGGGCGCGTCGTAGGCCTTCTCGTTCTGGAAGAAGATCGTACGGCCGCGTTCGCCGCTCCACAGCACGTCGTACTTGTTGAAGTGCTCCACGAACAGACCGGTGGCCAGGACGTCGTCGCCGTTGACACGCAGACCGTAGTCGGCGCGGTTGGTGTTCCATCCGACACCGTCACCGTGGTCCGCGCGCCAGATCCAGGTGTGGTCGATGACGACGTCGTCGCTGTTGACGACGACCGAATTGGTGGCCAGGCCCGGGCCCGCACCGCCGATGCGGATGAACACGTCCTGCATGGTGGTGGGGTTGGCGGAGTGATCGGCGGCAGCGCCTGCCGGGCCGATCTGCAGGAGCGTGTCGGAGTTGGTGGCTCCGGCGTCGATCAGGAAGCCCGCGAGCCTGACGCCGTCGACGTCCGCCACATGCATCGCGTCCACGCCGTTGTCCGGGACGAGGGTGGCGAGGCCGAGGCCGAGTACGACCGTGTCGGCGCGCGTCACCTCGAGCGTCCGATCCAGGTGGTAGACACCCGGAGTGAACAGCAGGTTGAGCCCCTGGGCCAGGGCCGCGTTGATCGTCGCCGCGGTCGCGCCGGGCTTGACCACGTAGAACTGGTCCAGCGGGATCGAGGTGCCGGCGTTGGCGGGCCAGGACACCCCGCGGGCGTTGGTGCGCTTGGCGGGTACGAAGACCTTGTAGTTGCTGCCGTCGAGGTAGAGGAACGGCTTCTCGCGGGAGACGGGCGTGGTGTCCAGCGTGGTGTACGGGCCCGTGTCGAAGTTGCTCGCCGGAGCGCCCTGGACCCCGGTGAACGTCATGTTCCACACACCGTTGGTCCAGCCGCCGACCGAGCTGTCCCGGGTGTACCACTGCTGCTGCGAGTAGGGCCCGACGGTGCCGTCGATCTTCGAGTCGGCGATGTAGCCGCCGGAGGCCCAGCCGTAGCCGTTCGGGGCGAGGTTGAGCCCGCCCTGGACGTGGATCCGTCGGAAGGGAGCGGCCTGCGCCACGGCCCAGCGGTCCGTGCCGTTGGAGGGCCTGATGGCGAGGTTCTCCGCCGAACGCCAGAAGTTCTGGGTGGCGTTGCCGTTGAACCAGCCCGCGTCGACGGTGATGTCACCGTTGATCTGGGTGTCGTCCGGGTTGAGGCCCAGTCCGGAGATCGAGGTGTAGAAGCCGAGTTGGGCGTTGATGCCGTTGTAGGTGCCCGGCTTCAGCAGGAACTGGTAGCGGCCGGTGCCGAACTGGCTGGACTCCTGCTGGGCGAAGACCTGGTCGAACTTCTGCTGGAGGTTGGGCGTCGAGGGGTCCACCACGATGACGTTGGGACCGAGGTCGCCACCGCCCTGCACGGGGGGAGTGGTGGAGGAACCGGTGTGGACGGCGACGTCCCACAGCGAGTACCCGTAGCCCGTGCCGCGCACCGTGCCGTTGATGCGGACGTACCGGCCCGAGCCGCTGACGTCGTAGGAGGCGCTGCCTCCGGTCGCTCCGGTGACGCTCTTGAGCGTGGTCCAGTTCTGGCCGTCCGTGGAGGCCTGGATCTGGAACTCCTTGGCGTAGGCGGCCTCCCAGGTCAGATCGACCTTGCACAGGTCCTGGACCGATCCGAGGTCGGCCTGCACCCACTGGGGGTCGGACGCCTGGCTGGACCAGCGGGTGCCGGCGTCGCCGTCGAACGCGGCCGACGCGGGGGTGCCGGCGTTCTCCGTGGAGGACGCCGAGGCGGGCCTGCCCTTCGCGGCGTTCGCCGTGCCGCAGGTGGGTGCGGTGCCACCACCGGTGGTGCCGAACACCTGGAACTCCCAGAGCGAGTAGCCCCATTGGGTGGCCCGATGGACGCCGTACATGCGCACATAGCGGCCCTGGCCCGAGACATCGAGCGTGTCGACGCCGCCGTCGCCGGCGGTGACGGACTTCAGGTCGTTCCAGCTGCTGCCGTCCTGGGAGACCTGGATCTTGTAGTCCTTGCCGTAGGCGGCCTCCCAGTTGAGGACGACCTTCGAGATCGAGGCCGTGGTGCCGAGGTCGACCTGGAGCCACTGGGTATCGGTGGCGGCCGACGACCAGCGGGTGCCGGCGTCGCCGTCCACGGCGTTGCGGGCCGGTGTCCCGGCGTTCTCGTCGGACGACGAGGTCGCCGACCTGCCCTGGGACAGCGGAGTCTCGGCCGCGGCGGCCGGGACATGGGTGGTCGGCAGGGTGATCAGCGCTGCCGTGGCGGCCAGCGCGACACCCAAGGATCTGAGTCTCATGTGAGGTCCCCTGCGGGTGCGAAGGGTCGGTGGACACGACGAGCGGAAGGCATTGAGGTGCGGCCCTGCAGGTGTGCGACCGGGCCCGAGGAACGCCCACCCGCGGTTGCCCCGATCGACGTGGGAGCTGAACAGGCCCGTGCATTCGCTTAGTTCACGACTTGATTTAACTGATGAGTCCTCACGGCAGGCAAGCCCCCGGACACGGGAATCTTTCAACTCATGGCCACATGGGCGGACGTCGTCGCCGTCATTGTGTTCAAGAAGTGGCGTGACATGGACGCTTCGACACCATCGGCGGACCCGACCGCGTCGTGCCGCCGGCTCGCGTGCCGCACCGGACGAGCCGTCGGGAGAGGGGCACGCCGAAACGGTGGCACGGCCACCGTTGTCACCGCGGTCCGGATGCCGAGGTCCGGTATCGGCCGAGCGGTCGGCGCGGCGGTGGTGATGTGCACGCGCGGTCGGTCACCGCGCCTCGGCCGGGAACGACGTCCCCGCCGAGCAGCCCCCGGGGCGTCGGCCCCGGGAGGTTCACGCCGACCCGAGCCCTGCCACGGGCGAACCGGCGGCCCGGCCCTGCCGAGCCGCCGGTCTGCCCGAGTGTCAGAGTCCGAGCGGTGTCATGGCCTGCTGTGCGTCAGTCGAAGTAGTCCGGCTGGGTCTGCACATTGAGCTCGGACAGACGCACCCGCTTGGCCGGGTCCGTACGCCAGTCGCTGATCTTCAGTACGTCGAAGCCCTTGGCGATGTCGTTCGAGTAGACGTAACCGTTGTAGTAGTACGCCGACCAGGAACCACCGGTCGTGAGGGTGTCGGTGGTGAGAGGACCGCGCTCGAAGTAGCCGATCTCCTTCGGGTGGCGGGAGTCGGTGAAGTCCCAGACGGACACGCCGCCCTGGTACCAGGCCTGCACCATGATGTCCTTGCCCTTGACCGGGATCAGTGATCCGTTGTGGGCCACGCAGTTCTCGGTGTCCGCCTGGTGGCGGGGGATCTTGAAGTAGCTGCGGAAGACGAGCTTGCGCTTGTCGCCCTTGCCGACGATGTCGTAGATGCCGTCGGCCCCGCGGTTCGGGCCCGTCGCCTCGTTGCAGGTGGCCCCGACACCGCCGCCCAGCTCGTCGGTGAAGACGACCTTGTTCGCCTTCTGGTTGAAGGTCGCGGAGTGCCAGAACGCGAAGTTGACGTTGTCCTGCACCCGGTCGATGACCTTCGGGTGCTCCGGGTCCTTGATGGACATCAGGATGCCGTCACCCATGCAGGCGCCCGCGGCCAGGTCCTGGGACTGCAGGACCGTGATGTCGTGGCAGCCGGTGGTCTTGGAGACGCCCGGGTTCGTGGGAGCGCCGGGGTTGCCGCCTCCGTCCGGGCCCTCACCCGGGAATAGCACCGGGAAGTCGACGACAGCCGCCTTCTCGGGCGCGTTGCGCGGCACCTTGATGACGGAGATGCCGTCGTGCGGCGGCTGGCAGTCGGGGAACGCGGCGTTCGGCGAGTACGAGGAGACGTAGATGTAGACGTTCTTGCGCTCGGGCACCAGCGAGTGGGTGTGCGAGCCGCAGGCGGTCTCGACGGCGGCGACGTACTTCGGGTTGGTCTTGTCGCTGATGTCGAAGACCTTCATGCCCTCCCACGAGGACTTCTCCGTCGTCGGCTGCGTGGTGCTGTTGCAACTGCTGTCGCTGCGCGAGGAGTCGGTGGAAAGGAAGAGCAGGTCGCCGGAGACGGACACGTCGTTCTGCGATCCCGGACACAGGACCTGCGCGACCGTCTTCGGGGACCGCGGGTTGCTGATGTCGAAGACGCGGAAGCCGTCGTAGTTGCCCGCGAAGGCGTACTTGCCCTGGAAAGCCAGGTCCGAATTGGTCCCGGGGAGTACGTCCTTGGGGATGTTGGCGAGGTGCTCGATGTTGCGGGAGTGGACGATCTCGTCCTGGCCGGGTATCTCGCCGTTCGTTATGGCCTGTCGTGCCTCGGCCTGTGTGCTGTTGGAGACCTCCTTGCGTGCGGTCTGGGCGTCCCCGGGGTCGGGTATCGCCGTGGCCGGTGCGGCCGTGAGGAGAGCTGCCAGCAGCCCGGCGGCGGCTGCGGCAACTCCCAGGCGTCTGCGCCGTGTTCGAGGGTCGTTCAACAGGATCACTGCTTCCTCCCTAGTTCCGTTCGCCTCGGAACGGTTCACACAACCCGCAGTATCGTCTTCATCATGCGCAGACCAACAGAGGGCAATGTACTTGTAATGAAGGTTTCTGATCAGTAACGCGCGGAAGCCTGCTAGGACTGTGACCGAGTACCACGCGCCGTCCTTCAACCCGCCTGCCACAGGAGGCTGTTGTGCTGTTCCGCCGTGCGTCACGGGCGACACGCGTCGCGATCACGCTGTCCGCTCTGGCCGTGCTCGGGGTCGGGGGGTGCGACTCCGGTTCGGAGGCCAAGTCGAGTACGGGGTCCGGTCCTTCGGTGATCGCGCCCGGTGAGCCCGGAGAGGCGAACCGCACCCTGTCCGCCGAGGACGCCGTCCAGCAGCGCGCGGAGGACGACTCTCCCAACTCGGCCGACGTCTCCTATGCGCGGATGATGATCGAGCATCACTCGCAGGCTCTGGAGATGACCGAACTCGTCCCGCAGCGCGCCGATTCCACTCAGCTCCGTCGACTGGCCGAGCGGATCGCCGCCGCCCAGGAGCCGGAGATCAAGGCCATGAAGGGCTGGCTGACGACATACGGTGAAACGGAGAAGAGCGGTGGTCACGAGCACGAGCACGCCGCAATGCCCGGCATGGCGACCGAGGAGCAGTTGAAGAATCTGCGTGCCGCCGACGGCAAGGCCTTCGACCAGCTCTTCCTCACATTGATGATCACCCATCACGAAGGGGCGATCACCATGGCCACCGATGTGAAGGCGGAGGGCAACAACATCCGGATCGAGGAGATGGCCGACGACGTGATCGCCCAGCAGTCGAGCGAGATCATGCGAATGCGCGCCATGCGGTGACCGGCTGCCGCGCCGTACGACGGAGGTGGCAGGGGCCGTTGCGGCAGGCGGTCCACCGAGCCCCGAGGGGCTCGGTGGACGTCAGGATTCCCGAGGCACCGCAGCCGCCCGCCCTGCCCCGGTGCTCATGGTGCTCGCCCCGTCCTGCCGGGTCAGAGGGCCGAGAGGTCGATCGCGCGGTCTACGTCGCTCGGCCGGAGCACGCGCAGGATTCCCTCGAGCAGGTAGTAGTCGGCATACGGAAGCGAGATCTCGATGCCGTCCTCGGCCGGCCGGTTCCGGGTGCAGCGGGCCACCACTGCCTCGGCGCGGGAGGAGTTGCGGGTCAGACAGGTCTCCGACAGAGCGGTCAGCAGTCGCAGTGCCACATCACGGTACTTCTGACTGCCCGTGACAGCGGACAGGTCGAGCAGTCCGCATGCCATGATCGCACCGGCCGAGGCGTCCTTGATGTCGTACGGCTGCTGCGGCGCACGGTAGTCCCAGACGGGGACGTGGTCCGAGCCGAGCGCGCCGATCGCGAAGTCCGCCAGTTTCCGCGCAGTGGCCAGGAACTGCTGGTTCCCGGTGCGACGGTGGATCGTGGTGAATCCGTACACTCCCCATGCCTGTCCGCGTGACCAGCACGAGGTGGGGCTGTATCCCTGCACGGTGGCCTGGCCGATCGGAGCGCCGCTGTCCGGGTCGATGTCGAAGGCGTGCGGGGTCGACCCGTCCGGACGGAGGAAGACCCGTTGGGCGGTCTTCGCGTGCTCCACGGCGATGTTCAGATATGTGTCGTCGCCGGTCTGCTTGCTCGCGAACGCCAGCAGGTCGAGGTTCATCATGGTGTCGATGATGATCCGGCCCGCGTTGTTGGGGTCGTTGAGCGCGCCCCAGGCCCTGATGAAGTGCCCACGGGGGTTGTACCGCTGGATCAGCGAGTCGGCCGCGCGAACCGCGCCCGCCCGCCAGGTGTCCTCGCCGGTCAGGCGCCAGGCCGTGACCCAGGACGGATAGAACAGGAAGCCGAGGTCGTGCGTGCTGGTGTCGTTCTGGCGGGGCGCGAGCTTCTGCGCCGACTCCAGCGCCCATGCGCGGAGCGCATCGTCGCCGGTGTGGAGCCACGCCATCCACAGCGTTCCGGGCCAGAACCCGCCGACCCAGTCGCCGTTCTGCGAGTACACCCACTTCTCGAACTTCGTCCCGACGGGAAATCCGTTCACGCCCGGTGCGACGGAGCGGACCTTGTCCACCGCGTAGTCGGCGGCCGCGCGAAGGGTGCGCACGGTCGAGGCGGGGGCCGGGCCGGCAGCCGCCTGTGCCTGCTGCCCTGGAGAGGCGTATGCGGCAGCAGTTCCGGCCGCCGTCGCCAGCACGGTACGTCGTGACACACTCACGGGCGCCTACCTCTCGAACTAGCCGACGTCACAAGGGAGTTGGGGGAGTCTTGCACAGCAGCCACAGAGGCGTACACCCATCTGAGCCAAGTTCATCCACGTGAACACTCTGTCGCCACCGGTCATCCCCGTGCTCCGCGCCGGAATGTGAGACTCCATCCCCGGCAAAGGGCAAGATGACAGCGCGAGCGGATGCACGGTCGATGTGGAGGAGTGAGTGCGATGCAGCACGAACGAGCGGGCAGGCCGGCCGGCCCCGAGGACCTGATCGACGTCCCGCGGCTGGTGACGGCGTACTACGCGCTGCACCCCGATCCGGCCGAGCCGGGACAGCGGGTGGCCTTCGGCACGTCGGGGCACCGCGGGTCCTCGCTCGCGACGGCGTTCAACGAGGACCACATCGCCGCGACCAGCCAGGCCATCTGCGAGTACCGGGCGAGGCAAGGCACCGACGGTCCGCTCTTCCTCGGCGCGGACACCCATGCGCTGTCGGAGCCCGCGAGGATCACCGCTCTCGAGGTGTTCGCGGCCAACGACGTCACGGTGCTCCTCGACACGGAGGACGGTTACACCCCCACTCCGGCGGTCTCCCACGCGATCCTGACCCACAACCGGGAGCGCACCTCCGGCCCGGCCGACGGTGTGGTCGTGACGCCTTCGCACAACCCGCCCGGGGACGGCGGGTTCAAGTACAACCCACCGAGCGGCGGCCCGGCCGGCTCGGACGCGACCTCCTGGATCCAGGACCGGGCGAACGAGATCATCGCGGGTGGGATGAAGGACGTACGCCGCGTCACCTACAGCCGGGCGCTCGCGGCGCCCGGCACCGGCCGCTACGACTTCCTCGGCGCCTACGTCTCCGATCTGCCGAGCGTGCTGGACCTCGATGCGATCCGTGCCGCAGGCGTACGCATCGGTGCCGATCCGCTGGGCGGGGCGTCGGTCGCCTACTGGGGGCGCATCGCGGAGCAGCATCGCCTGGACCTGACGGTGGTCAATCCGCTGACCGACCCCACCTGGCGATTCATGACGCTGGACTGGGACGGCAGGATCCGTATGGACTGCTCGTCGCCGTACGCGATGGCGTCGCTCATCGAGCAGCGCGACCGGTTCCGGATCGCGACGGGCAACGACGCCGACGCCGACCGGCACGGCATCGTCACGCCCGACGCCGGGCTGATGAACCCCAACCACTACCTCGCCACCGCCATCTCCTACCTGTACTCCCATCGCACGCAGTGGCCCGCCGAGGCGGGTGTGGGCAAGACGCTGGTCTCGTCCGGCATGATCGACAGGGTTGCCGCCGACCTGGGCCGGCGGCTGGTGGAAGTGCCCGTGGGGTTCAAGTGGTTCGTGGACGGCCTGGTCGACGGTTCGCTCGGCTTCGGCGGCGAGGAGTCCGCCGGGGCGTCCTTCCTGCGCCGGGACGGTTCGGTCTGGACCACCGACAAGGACGGCATCATTCTGGCCCTGCTCGCCTCCGAGATCACGGCCGTCACCGACAGGATGCCGTCCGAGCACTACGCCGCTCTCACGGCGCGCTTCGGCGAGCCCGCGTACGCGCGCATCGACGCGCCGGCGTCCCGCGAGGACAAGGCGCGCCTGGCGAAGTTGTCCCCGGCCCAGGTCAGCGCCGACACCCTTGCGGGTGAGCAGGTGACCGCCGTCCTCACCGAGGCGCCTGGCAACGGTGCGCCCATCGGTGGCATCAAGGTCGCCACCGCGAACGCCTGGTTCGCGGCTCGTCCGTCGGGCACCGAGGACGTGTACAAGATCTACGCGGAGTCGTTCCTCGGATCCGATCACCTTCGCCATGTGCAGGACGAGGCGAAGGTCGTGGTTCTGCGGGCGCTCGGCGGCTGACGCGCAGGGGTTCCGGTGGTGCGAGGCCACCGGAACCGACGCCGGCCCTGCACTCGTGCACCCATGAGGGGCGTGTCAGCCGGTGGACTCGCGGATGCGGGCGAGCAGGTCCCGTAGCCGGGCGCGGTCTTCCGCGTCCAGGCCGGCCGTCGCCTCGGCGAGGGCGCGGCGGTCCACTTCCTCCGCCTCGTGATGGCGTCGCAGCCCCTTGTCGGTGAGGCGCAGCAGAAACGCGCGGCGATCGTGGGGGTGGCGGACACGCTCCACCAGACCGTCGCGCTCCAGGCCGTCGACGATGCTGGTCGTGGTGCGCGCCGCGACTCCCGTCATCTCGCTCAGGTCCCGCATCCGCAGGGGCTGCTCGGAGCGTGCGAGCATCCGCAGGGCACGCAGCCGGGCCACCGAGGCCCCATGGGTTCGCAACCGGGACTCCACAAAGCGGCGCAGCCGGTGCGTCGTCTCGTAGAGCTCGTCGACCAGGATGTCGCTGCTGCCGTGCACTGCCATGTCACTTCCTTGCCCCGCCGTTCATCCGATTCTAGGACCATGCACATAGTGAGTATGCTCAGCATGTGCTGTCCTTCCGACGTCGTCCCTTCCTTTCCGTCCCCCCGGTGCAGCCCAGCCAGCGTTTTGTGGTCCCCGCCATGTGTGTCTGCGTGACGTTCATCGCGATCGTCGACGGGGCGATCACCACCGTGGCGCTACCCTCGATCGCCCGCCAGTTCCGGCTCACCACGGCCGCCCTGGACGGGGTGGTGGTGGTCTATCCGGTCTGCCTGGCGATGGCCATCCCCGCCTCCGCCTGGCTGGTCGAACGCTTCGGTGGCAAACGGGTCCTGCTCACCGCCCTCGTCGGCTTCCTCGGCTGCTCGCTGCTGTGCGGCGCGGCCGCCGACCTCGGTCAGCTCGTGGTCTTCCGCGCGCTCCAGGGGCTGTCCGCGGGTGTGCTCTTCCCCGCCTCGGCCTCCTTGCTGTTCCGCACCTTCAATTCCTTCGAGCAGGTGCGGATCGCCCGGTACACGATCATTCCCCAGCAGATCGCCCCGGCCGCCGCCCCCATCCTCGGTGGGCTGCTCGTGGACCACCTGTCCTGGCGATGGGTCTTCTACGTCAACCTGCCGGTGGGTCTGCCGGCCGTGCTGTTCGGGCTGCTGTTCCTGGCCGAACAACACGGCCGGCGGCCCGGCCGGTTCGATCTCACGGGGCTGGTGCTGAGCGCGGCGGCCCTCGGTTCCCTGATGTTCGGCATCTGCGAAGGGCCCAACCGAGGCTGGTCCTCCGTCGCCGTGGTGACCTCCCTGGTCCTGGGCGCGGTCCTGCTCGCCGCCGCCGTCGTGTTCGAACTGCGCATCGCCGAGCCGCTGCTGAAGTTGCGACTTTTCGCGGACCGCCTCTTCCGGGACACCAACCTGATCAACCTGGTGGGCCTGGTGCCGATCCTCGGTGCCATGTACCTCGGCCCCCTCTTCCTGCAGCAGGGACAGGGCCGCAGCGCCCTGGAGTCCGGCACCAGCACCTTCCCCGAAGCCTTCGGCGTCCTGCTGACCGTCCAGATCGCAGGGGCCCTCTACGCCAGGGTCGGCCCGCGGGTCATCATCGGTTGCGGTATGGCCGGTGTCAGCGCGGTCCTGCTGCTGTTCGCCGCCTGTGACGGGCACACCGGACTGTGGACGTTCCGCGGCCTCATGTTCCTTCTCGGCGTCGCCATGGGCGGGGTCTTCATGCCGACGACGGTGGCCTCATTGGCCACCCTCGCCCGGACGGACCTGGCGCAGGCCTCCACTCTGAACACCGTCGTCCGCCAGACCGGCGGAGCCCTCGCCCCCGCCGTGGTGACCACGGCCCTGGTGCTGAGCACCCCGGCGGGTGCCGCGGTGGACCCGCCCGTCTCCGCTTACCAGCACGCCTACCTCGCCCTGGCCGCGATCGCCGCGCTGACGGCGGTCTTCTCCTTCACTCTCCCCGACGGTCCGGCCCGCGCCGCGGCACGGGGCACCGCCGCCTCGAGCCGTTCCAATCCGTTTCGGCGCAAGCGGGTCGACGCCCGATGAGCCGGCCGTCGACCGCCCTCGGTCCGGGTGGAGCCGTTCGGCATCCCGGGCATGGTGCGGCGTGGCTCGGTGCAGCCAGGTGGCTTGCTGGTTAGCTGAGAACCGAGTGGATCACCGTGTGGAGTGAGGCGGGCATGACCGATGTGCAGGGCGTGAACGAGCGGGTCATCGACGAGTTCCGGTGCGGGAACGGGGCGGTGGGGGGCCGCTTCGAGGGCGCCCAGCTCCTGCTCCTGCACACGGTCGGCCGCCGTACGGGCCGGGAACGGGTGAACCCCCTCGTGTACGCCGCCGACGGCGACGGCTATCTCGTCTGCGGCTCGGCGCGTGGCGCGGAGAACGATCCGGCATGGGTGGCCAACGTCGCCGCCATGTCCGAGGTGACCATCGAGGTGGGGGACCGCGTCATGAAGGCGACTCCCACCGTCGTGCTGCATCCGTCACCCGCGTGGGAGCGTCTGTACGGGATCTGGTCCGCATACTGGACCGACAGCGCGCACTACGAGGCCAAGACGTCCCGAAAGTTTCCCATCGTGAGGCTGCAGCCCGTCGCGTCGGCCGGTTGAGTCCCGGTGGAAAGCCCGGGTCCGACGGCGCCTGACTCGACCGCGAGGGCAACGCCTGGCAGGGTGACCGGTGTTGGGGGAGACGAGGCAGCCGCATACCGAGCGGCAGGTGTGTCCGGACCGGTGGCAGGATTCCTGTCATGACGGATGTCCTGGAAGTGGCCTGCCGCTCGCCCCGGAGAAGCACGCTCCGGTTGTTCGTCGGACTCGGTGCGCTCGGTGTGTGCCTGACCGCCGGGAGCATCGCTCTCGGGGGCGCGCTCCTTGTCGTGGGAGCGACCATCGGTCTGGCACTGATCGTGGCGGGCACGGTGTCGCTCCAGTATGTCTTCGCCCAAGTGCGTGCCGATGTGCACGGCGTTCACGTCCGCACCCTGCTGCGTCGCTCGAGTGTGCCGTGGAGCGATGTCACCGGCCTGTACATCTTCGAGAAGCCCGCGCGCAACGCCCACATCCAGCGTCGCGTCGGCCTCTCACGCCGTGGCGGACACAAGCGCCTTCTGCCGCTTCCGGTGGCCTGGTCGTACAACGATCCGGACTTCGACGCGACGGTGGATTCGCTGCGCGAACTGCACTGCCGCCACTCGGGCGCGGAGCCGGGCCGCCTCCCCGTCGTCACGCACCGAACCGCTGGTCGCGGCAGGATCGGGTCATTGGTTCTGGGCGCGGCGCTCCTGGCGGGTGCCGGCGTGGCCGCGTACTTCGTGCCGATCGCCGCCGCCGACGAACAGGCGTGGAAGGCGGCCGCCCCCTGCACCGTGCGGACGTCCGTCCGGAAGAACGGCGATTGCCTGTCCACCGTGCCGGCCGTCGTCGCGCGGACCGAGCCGCACCAGCCCAAACAGAGCAGCTGGCTGTACTTCACCGGCAGCCGGCCGTTGCACAGGCTGGAGGTCTCGGAGGAGGCCGCCGAGGAGTTCGAGGCCGGGGACCGCGTGGAACTGACCGTCTGGCATCACCAGGTGATGGAGGTGGCGGGAGCGGGGCACATCTGGCGCGAGCACATCACCGGGGGAGGGGAGGTCGCCGTCGTCGCCGCCGTGCTCGCCCTGGCCGCGGGCTACCCGGGCGCCCAGGTCCTGCTGCGTCTGCGCGGGCGCAGGCTGCCGGACGACGAAGTCCTCCCGTCCGCCCTGCCGTTCGCGGGCGCGCTCGTGGGAACCGCGCTGTGGCTGCTGCCGCTCTGCTACCTGCACCCCACGACCCTCCTCGGACCCCCGGCGGCGCTCCCCTGGTCGGCGGGGGGAACGCTGTTTTCACTGGGCCTGTTCGCTCTGGCCTGGCGCGCCACCCGGGTTCGCACACCAGGCGTGACCGAAGCAACCGATGGGGCCGTGCACCCGGACGGGGAGGTGTTCCTGGCCGCCCGCTTCCTGGAGCACACTGACTACAACCCGCACGGCTTCGGCACCCATGTCCTCCTCGGCGACGGGCCGCCCGCGGTGACACCCCACGCCGGCCCGGGCCGGTTCGCGGCGAAACGGATACCGGCGCAGCGGATCACCGTGAAGAACGTACGCCGCGCCCGGGGCGCCGACGGCGACACCGTCCCGAGCAACTGGCACATCGCCGAACTCGAGGACGAGGGCCGATCGGTACGCCTTGCCGCAGCCCCGGACGACCTCACGCGCATCCTCCGCGAGCTGGACGCTGCGAAGACCCCGCTGGACACCGCGAACCCCGAAGGATGAGAGACGGCCGCCGGACGACGGCCACGTCGGATCAGCCGGCTGTACGGGCAAGCGCCGCCCCGGCACGCCGGCCCGCACAGGCACGGACGGGCATCACGGCATTGCGTGATGACTCCTAGTCGTCGAAGTAGTGGCCCTCTTCGAGGTCCGGGATGAGTGCGGGCTGCACGGGATCCCATCCCAGTCGCTTCCGGGTCAGCGCGCTCGAGGTGGGGTTGTCGAGCGGCACCGCGGCGGAAAGGAAGCCGAAGTGCTCGGCCGCGTCCTCGGCGGCGATGCCGGCGACCGGTACGTCCAACCGGCGGCCGATGACCTCGGCGATGTCACGGAAGGGCACACCCTCCTCGCCGGCTCCGTGCAGGATCGAGCCGGCCGGCGCGGCCTCCGCCGCCAGCCGGAACAGACGCGCCGCGTCGAGGCGGTGGACGGCGGGCCAGCGGTTCGATCCGTCGCCGACGTAGGCCGACACGCCCTTCTCGCGGGCGATGTCGATCAGGCGCGGTACGAATCCCTTGTCGCCCTTGCCGTGCACGGACGGTGAAAGCCGCACGACCGACGTCCGCACCCCGCGCCCGGCAAGCGCGATGGCCGCGCTCTCCGAGGCCACCCGCGGTCCCGTCGCCCCGGCGTCGGGCACGACCTCCTCGGTCCCGAGGCGACCCGGCGCGATCATCGTGAGCATCAATGTTCCCGAGGTGACCACGAGCGGCTTGCCGCTGCCCTCGAGCGCCGCCCCGAAGGTCTCGACGGCACGCAGGTCCTGCTTGCCGGCGGCGACGTAGTCCGAGAAGTCATGGCTGAAGGCGAGATGGATGACACCGTCCGCCGCGGCGGCACCGTCGTGCAGGCTGTCGAGGTCGTCGAGGGAGCCGCGTTGCACCTCGGCGCCGGAGTCCGTCAAAGCCGCGGCGGCCGTGTCCGAGCGGGCAAGTGCCACGACCTCATGCCCCGCATCGAGGAGTTCGCGCACAACCGCAGTTCCGATGAATCCGGTCGCGCCGGTGACGAATACGCGCATAGTGAAGATCCCTTGGTGATTCGAGTCGACCCGGCGCCAGAGGGCGACGGGCTCGTGCCTCCACGCTGGAACAGCCGGCTGCGCGTGTCCAAGACCTGTTTCGCAACGAGCCATACGAAACATGCATCACCACAGGTCACAGCCGCCTCGGGGCGTCAGCGGGCGGGCCGGTCGGCATACGATGCGGGTATGCCCGACTTGCCGCCGCCAACGGCAGACCTCGATCTGCGGTTGGTGCGCTACTTCACCGTCGTCGCCGAGCACCTGCATTTCGGCCGCGCGGCCGCCGCCCTGCATCTCGCGCAGCCGTCCCTGAGCCGGCAGATCCGCCGTCTGGAGGAGCAGCTGGGCGCCCGCCTTCTGGATCGGACCCCGCAGGGCACCCGGCTCACCGAGGCCGGGGAGGTGTTCCTGCCCCGGGCCAGAGCGCTGCTGCGGTCGGCCGCCCATGCGGCGGCCGACACCCGGGCCGCCGCCGAGCCCAGCCGGATCACCATCGGGTACACCGGGGGGATCATCGTCACCCCTGCGGTGCGCGAGCTGCGTCGTCGGCACCCCGACGCCGACGTGCACACTCTGCATCTGGCATGGAACGAGGCGCGTGCGGCACTGCTCGATCACCGGGTGGACGCCGCGGTGACCCGGCTGCCGCTCCCCACCGACCAGCTGCACGTGACCGTCCTCTACGACGAGCCCAGGGTGCTGGTGATCCCGCACGACCACCGGCTGGCCGGCAAGGAGTCCGTCACCCTCGACGACATCGCCGACGAACCCCTCCCACGCGTGCGGCAGTCCGACCCGGCCTGGAGCGCCTTCTGGCGCATCGACCCCCGTCCCGACGGCAGGCCCGCGCCCGACGGCCCCTTCATCGAGGCCGTCGAGGACAAGTTCGAACTCATTGCCGCCGGGGAGGCCGTGGCCATCGCGGCCGCCACCCACATCAACAGCCTCCGCCCCGACCTCACCACGGTCCCCCTGGAGGGCGTCGAGCCGAGCCACGTCGTGCTGGCGACGCGCGCCGGTGACCGCAACCGTCTGCTGGCGGCCTTCCGCAAATACGCCCAGGCCCACATCGCCGGGCCGGACCCGGCCGGACCGGCGGGCCCCCCGTCACACTGACGTACGCGCAGGGCCTCCCTCGACAACTGCGCCGCACTCGGGAGAGCGGAAATTGAATTCGGCCGCGATTCGATTTCCGGCACCTCTCGTGGGTGGCGGCGGCCGGCGTTGTGGCGGGAGCGGTGCGAAAGAGCATACTGGAGGGATCGAAGCGGGCTCGTGGCCGGTGCATGGACATGATGCTTGCCGTGGCGGAGGTAGTCGTGTTTCACACTCCGTTGTGCGAACTCCTCGGAATCGAGGCACCCGTGATCGGTGCCCCGTTCGGCCCCTGGGACGAAGTCGCACTGGCGGCCTCCATATGCAGGGCGGGAGGACTCGGCAGCCTGGGCACAGCCGCACGCACCGTCGATGAGCTGAGGCATCAGTGGTCGCGCCTGCGTGAACTGACCGATCGTCCCTTCGCGATCAACCACACGATGCGGCCGTTCAGCGAGGAAGCCTTCGAGGCCACGCTCGAAGAACGCCCCACCGCCATCTCCTTCCATCTGGCGGTTCCGGGGGATCTGATCGAGCGGGCGCACGCGGCGGGGATCAGATGGATCCAGCAGGTGACCGATGCCCACCAGGCGGCTCAGGCGCTCGATGCGGGAACCGACGTCATCATTGCCCAAGGGGGCGAAGCCGGAGGTCACGGGGGTGATGTGAGCACCCTGGTACTGGTGCCGCAGGTCGTCGACATGGCAGGTGACACCCCGGTCGTCGCTGCCGGTGGGATAGCCGACGGACGCGGGGTCGCCGCCGCGTTCGTACTGGGCGCCCAGGGTGTGGCGATGGGCACCCGCTTTCTGGCTTCAACCGAGATGAACATTTCCGACGACTGGAAGCAACGCATTGTCGGTGCGGACGCGGTGGACGCCGTGAAGGTGCTCAACAGTGAACGGATTCTCCCGCCGTACTCGCGCCCCGAAAGTTACGGCGTTCCCCGCGCGCTGCGCACGGAATTGGTGGACACACTCCGTCATCATCCCGAGCAAGTGAAAGAGGATGTCGTTCCCCGGCTGATGGAGTCCATCAGCCGGGGTCGCGGAGATGAATTCCTGCCGTTCACCGGCCAGTCCGCCGCGCTCGTCCGTGACGTTCTCCCCGCGGGTGAACTGCTGCGCGGGATCCTGCGGGAGGCGGAGCACATCCTCGCTGCGAGAGCCGCGGAAGTTGCGCACGATCGCCATTCGAGTTGACGACGTCGACGGCGGGAGAGGGCCGAGCGATAGCGAGGGCCCACCGAGCGGGTTTGGCGGGCCTTCGCCGGCGCTGTTGTCGGCTCACTGAGCCGCAGCGAACTTCGGGTTGGGGCCGTACTCGTTTTCCTCCGGCTTGCCCGCGGTGGCGTAGAAGACGATCAGGGCGATCACACCGAACGGGACGAAGGTGAGCAGGAACCACCAACCGGAGCGGTCGGTGTCGTGCAGGCGGCGCACGGCGAGACCGAGGAGCGGCAGCGCGATGACGAGCGTATAGACGATGAGCGGGACGCTCGAATCGATGGCGCGGCCCGCGAACGTCACCACGTTGGTCGCGATCAGGTTGAACAGGAAGAACACCCAGAATTCCTGCCTGCGCGCGCGACCGCTGAACACGGCGTATTTCTTGAAGACGTCGACGATCCAGTGCATGAGTGTCCCCCCAGGGATGACGGTGGTGGTGTGCGCTCATCGAACCCGATCAAGGTTGCCGAAAACCTGCTCATTGACGCGTGCAAGTCAATCGTTACGATGCTGTGGTCGATCGGTGATCATTGTGGTTGACCTGCGGGTTCCGGGCCTGCTTGCCGGCCACGCGGGGCGTTTGGTGTGCTCCACGAGGGTGGCCGGAATCGTCCCTCGGGTACGACCATCGATCCTCTGCGTCATGGGAGTCTTGAGCCGTGCTTGCCCGACACCCGGGCCCGGCTCCGCTCGGTTGCCCGGCCGTGCGCGGTCGGCCCGGCCGGCCGAAGTGTCGGCGGCTCTCCACGTGCGGCCTGTTATCCGGATGCCTGTCGGCTGCCCGACCTTCTACTCTGTGGCGGGCGGCGGAGCGGGGGGATCGGCGATGAGCATGTACTTCGACGTCGGCGACGAGACGCTGTGGAACCCATCGAACGGTGCCGGCCGCCTCTTCATGAGGCAGGTCGAGGTGTTCGAGGCAGAGCTCAAGTTGCCCTCGGGAATCGGCCAGGGCAGGTATTGGGGTGACCCGGACACATTCGAGGTCGATCCGGCCGTGTACGCGGTGTTCGTGCGCGGCCTGGTCGCCTGGTACTGCCGGACGGGGCACTCCGTGATCCGCGCTCTCTCCGAGGGGTTCACGGCGACGGCAGTCACGCTCGCGCGGCGAGCGGGCATCGACATGGAGGTGCCTGAACCGGCGCCGGACCACAGGTGCGGTGACCCGCAACGCGACATTCAGGTTTCCGGCAACCCTCGAACCGCGTCGCACGACAAGGTCGAAGCGCTCGGCATACGGGCCCAGGGAGATGGACCGCTGGATGGCCCGCTGAGCGGACGGACCCGTGACCGCCCCTCAGCACGCCGGAAGCTCCGGAAGCTGACGAACGGGAATCCTGGGCGGATGGCTGGTCCGAAGACCCGCCGTTCTGACTCAAGGGGACCCGACGACGCTCCCGAGATCATCCGATCCCGACAGCCACTGAGCGCCGTGATCCCTTGCTTCCCAGCGCCTTGTCTCCCGCCTCGGTTCCGATTCCGGCACACCGGGCACTGGTCGCATTCGACAGCTCCTGGTCGCCCCGGCGAGCCTTAGCCGACCTGACGGGCCCGCAGAGGATCCACGTCGCCGAACCGGGTCTCCACCCGCGCCTACTCGAAGTCGTACATCGCGAAATCGGTGACCGCGCTGTACCCGAGCCGCTGGTAGAGCCCGTTGCTGGTGGGGTTGGCCAGGTCCGCGAACAGCAGGACATGCGCCGCGCCCGCGGCCAACGCGGCTCGGCTCACCTCGGTCGTCGCAGCGCCTGCGTAACCGCGGCCGCGCAGATGGGCCGGTGTGTAGACGGGCGCCACCCGGATCTGGCCGGCGACCATCGGGCTCACGCCCGCCATGGAAACGGGGGTGCCGTCCGGCGTCTCCCAGAAGGTGATGCGTCCGGAGGCGATGCGCGCGTCGGCCCAGGAGCCTGCGTCGGTGGAGGTGAGCCCTCCGATGGCGACGGCGAACTCATCGTGCCAGAGCATGAGTTGCTCGCGGTCCTGCTCGCCCGCGACTCGACCCCGGCCCTCCGGGAGTGGCTGCGGTGGTGTGAGCGTACCGAGGCGGTACAGGCGCTGGCGCTCGTGGAGCGTCGGCGTTGCGCCGGTGTGCCGCTGCCAGGCCTCGGCGAAGGCGGTGGCGGTGTCGTGGTCCGCGCTGACGCCGGGGAGGGGGCGGTCGAGGCCGGCCCAGTGAGCGGCAAGAGCGTCGGCCTCCTCGGGGGTGAGGGGGGTGAGGTTCAGCCGGTGGGGCGGGGTGCGGAAGAAGGCCGCGCGAACCTCACCGGCCCGCTCCAAGCAGCCGAAGGCCGGAGCCTCGGCGCCGTACACATCCAACCCGCGTGTGCGAAGTGTCTCGGTCACCGTCAAGGGGAGGGTGTGCAGGGCCGGGCGCGAATGCAGGAATTCGCCGGCTCGGGTGAGAAAGGATTCCAGGTCTTCGGTGAGGTGCCAGTCGTCCGGGCGCATGCCTCATGATCCCTCGGACTGTCGGCGCGCGCCTGGGGTTTTCCGCCAGGGCGAGACAACAGGCCCTATGAATCAGGGGACTTCCGGTATCCACCTGAGACAGTGAGGATGGTGTCCGGCGCCCTCCGAGGTGTCCGACCCTCCATCTGACCGACCCTGCCGTCCTGTTGATGGGAGTGTCACCCGCTTCGGACAGTGCCGTCCCCACGCGCGGACGGCCGTTTCATGCAGTGCCGAACCGGAACACGTCGTCGGACCATCCGGTGTCGGCTACTCCCTCGTCGAGCGCCTCGCTGATCGTCCGTTCTTCGTAGCCGAAGTGGGACTCCATGATCGCCGCCAATCCGTCGAGCTCACGCCCGATCGGCTCCAGGACATCGCCGCCGGATTCGGCCGCACGGTCGGCGAGTTCGCTCACCTGAGCCAGGATCGTGGCGATCATTCCATGATCCTCGGCAAGGTTCGCGACCGTCGCGGTGAGATCCGGGCGATCGAGCAACAACTGCGAGAACATCCCGTCGTCCTCGCCGTGGTGGTGTGTCGTCAATGCCGCACAGAAGGCCAGACAGTGGGTGAGGAGTACGTCGTCAGTCAGTCGGCGCTGTCCAAGGCCCGTTCTGATCTCGTTGATCAGGCGACGCAGTTCCTGATGTGCCTCTGCGAGTCGGAGACTGAATGCGGCCGCACGGTCGCGGTCGTGGGAAGCCACGGACGGCAGTCCCTTCGGTTCCGCACCTCCATGCCTGACGCCGTCCGCCACCGGCACGCGATGCTGCCGTCATCCGATCACGCGACGCGGCGGAACGGCAAGCGCACGACCTCGAAGATGGGTCGGAAGTAGCTGGGCGTAGCTCCGCGGCCGACGGCACCACAGCGTCACGCAACCCGGATCGTTCGGCGCCGGGGAGCGCCGCGGACCGTGGTGTACCCCCTCAGGTGGCGCAGGCACGCGGCCCGGGAGTGACGGTTCATCCGAGAGTCTGTACAACCGCCGCTCTCGGTCCGGGGTCGCGGCGGCACATATGCGGCCGCGCCGATCGTTGTGGACACGGCGCCGGACGTCGGGCCGGCGGTCCATTACGACACGAAGATTTCGGCCTCTCTGATTGCGTTTACGTGTTGATGCTGCCGTATACCGTGATGCGTGCTCGCATCGCGGTAAGTAATCACCCTCAGAAAGGGAACGGTTGTGCCCATCTCACGGTGGTATTTGATGGCTGCTTCGGTGCTCGCACTGACCGATCTCGGATGCCATGCCTCTTCACCCTCGAGCCTCAAGCCCATGGCCAATGAAGTTCAGGGGCACTACGAAGTAATCCGTCTGCACGGAGACCTGACGGGAACCAAGAGGCTCAACGACGGAGATCCGGCAACCGGAGTGGGAAATAAGGTTCTGATCACGGAAAAGCTCTCTCGTAACGGGAGCAAGTACGGTTTCTCCGCAACCATGTGCACGCAGGTCGGAGGGCCCTTGAAGCCCACCCCGGAGAACCCGACCACCCAGCTGTGTTCAGGGGTCTACAACCTCGATAATGGGCAGGTCACCTGGCAGAACACGCTCGCCGTCACACGTGACGGGGTTCCGGCGCCGTGGAAGACGGCCATCACGGGTGGCACCGGCGCGTACGACAACGCTCGCGGGTACATCCTTGTCGACGGGGAAAAGCGCGACTACACGGTCTATCTCGTTCGAACGCCCGCGTCGTGATCGCGCTCACTGCCTGAGCCGAATCCGCTTCACGGCGCGGAGCACCCGCCGAGTCGGCTGCCGCGGGCGTTCGCCGGCGGCCACCGGCTCGTGTCGCACCGGCCAGTGATAGCCGAGGCACAAGTTCACCACGACTGCGTACGTCAGGTACATCAGCCAGGCGCCCGTGAGGATGCGGACCAGTCCGAGTACACGCTCGGCCACGCCGACACCGATCGTCGTGAAGAAGTGGCAGAAGTAGACGGCGAAGAGGCCGACGAACAGGACTCCCACCGGCCAGTCGCCGACAGCGAAGAACACGGTCGCGCCCATTGCCGAGATGAGCATGTAGGCGATCGTCATGCCTGCGTTGGGCCGGAGGTCGTTGCCCTGACAGCGGTTCCAGCCCAGGGCGAACCAGTGGATGCCGTAGGCCGAGAACGCCAGCGCGGCCATGTACTCCGGTGGCGCCTTGAAGACCTGGAACCAGGTCAGGCCGATGATCAGGACGATGCCACTGATGAACTGGCAGAAGCCCGGCAACCAGATTCCCCACACGCCCAGCGCCCGGTCCGCGCGTTCGCCGCGCTTGGGCCATCCGAGCAGCTCCTGCGGGCCCCACATCAGATAACCGGTGCCGAGTCCGAAGTAGCCGAGAGCCAGCGGGGGGAATGCGGAAACGGTGAAGTTGACCCCGCAACGCGAATCGGTACGCAGTCGCCCCGCCGCATTCGCCCACGGGCGGCGCGGGAGTCCGACGTACCGCCTGCGCGGCGGCGGTGCGTGCCTCGGCCGGTCCCGGGCGGTGGATGTCCGCAAGCGTGGCACCGCCGCCGCGGGTCGGCGGGCGTGTCTAGCGGCCGGCGGGTGCGAGCCCGGCCGAGACAAGGCCGGCCAGCACGGCTTCGCCCAGGGCGTGGACGGCGGACTGGGGCCGGACCATGACGGTGAACTCCTTGATTCGACCGTCGTCGTCGAAGTGCAGCAGATCGATGCCGTGGATCTCCTTGCCTCCCGCCTTGGCGCGGAAGAGGAGGATCGTCGACGGGGCGGACGTGCCGTCCAAGCTGGTCTGTGCCGTACCGGACAGGTCGCCGATGTAGCGGAAGTCCTCGAACGTGCGGAACAGGACACCGAAGAGGCCCAAGACCATCTGCTTGCCCTCGAAGGGTGTGAACTTCACGGGGCTGTAGAGGCGGATGTCCTCGGTGAACAGGTCCTCCAGGGCCGCGAGGTCGCGGTTGTCGACGGCGTCGCGGAAACGATCTGTGGTGGCCATGGTCCGGCTCGCTCTCTCGGATAGTCATGAATGTGACTAGTCAGTTTTATGACTACCATGGGCGGCGGGTCAGGCGACAGGGGTACGAAGGAGGCGAGCGATGGCGCTACGGCACGCGGTGCTGGCAGCACTGCTCGACGTGGAGCTCAGCGGCTACCAGCTGGCCAAGTCGTTCGACCTCGGTGTGGCCAACTTCTGGTACGCCCAGCCGCAGCAGCTCTACGCCGAGTTGGCGCGGCTGGAGAGGGACGGGCTGATCGCGGGTCGTGAGGTCGTGCAGGACGCCCGGCCCAACAAGCGCCTGTTTCGCGTGACCGAGGCGGGGCTTGCGGAGCTGGAGGACTTCACGGCCGCCTCCGCGAAACCCCCCTTCATCCGCGACGACCTCCTCGTCAAGGTGCAGGCCGCCGACGACGTCGATCTCGGAGCGCTGATCGCACAACTCGACGAACGCGCCTCCATCGCCGCAGCCAAGATCGACCTGTTCGGCCAACTGCTGCGCGGTATGCGGGGTGAGCGTACGGAAGAGGAGTTCCTGCGTCATGGTGACCGCGTCGGGCCCTACCTGACGTGTATGCGCGGCCTGGCCTTCGAACAGGGCAACCGTGACTGGTGCCAACGGGCGATCGCGGTGCTGACGGAGAGGCGGCGGGCCCACACGCGCACCTGACCGGATGAACGCCTTCCACGACGGCTCCGCCCGGTGCGGTGGAGGGCGGGGTCCACGCTCAGGCTCGTGGGCGGGGCGTTCCGTCGTCCGGTTCCTCGCTCGTGCGGGGTGCGTGGTCCGGCGTGGCGAGCGACTGCTCGCACCAGATGGTCTTGCCGCTCTTGGCGTGCCGGGTGCCCCAGCGCTGGGTCAGCTGGGCGACGAGCAGCAGCCCTCGGCCGCCCTCGTCGAAGGTGCGTGCCCGTCTCAGGTGGGGTGCGGTGTTGCTGCTGTCGGAGACCTCGCAGATGAGCGCGGCGTCGCGGATGAGGCGCAGCTGGATCGGCGGGGCGCCGTAACGGATCGCGTTGGTCACCAGCTCACTGACCACCAGTTCCGTGACGAAGGACAACTCGTCCAGCCCCCAGGCCTCGAGCTGCTCGACGGCCAGTGTGCGCGCCCGGGACACCTCCTCCGGGTCCACGGGGATGTCCCAGGTGACGACCCGGTCCGAGGTGAGCACACAGGTACGGGCCAGCAGTAGGACGACGTCGTCCTGCGGAGGGCCGGGAAGCAGTGTGTCCAGGATGGTGGAGCATGCGGCTTCCAGCGAGCCCGGCGAAGAGGCCAGCGCACTGCGCAGCATCGCGAGGCCCTCGCCGAAGTCACGCTCCCAGGAGTGCACAAGGCCGTCGCTGTACAGGGCCAGGGTGCTGCCCTCGGCCAGGTCCAGCTCGATGTTCTCGAAGGGCAGGCCGCCCACCCCGACCGGAGGGCCGATCTCCCCGGCGATCTCCTCCACCGTGCCGTCGGGGGCGATGACAAAGGGCAAGGGGTGGCCGGCGCTGGCGAGTGTGCAGTGCCGGGAGACCGGGTCGTAGACGGCGTAGATGCAGGTGGCGCCCCGTTCGCCGTTCGCCGGCGCGTCCTCCAGATGGAGTACGAGATCGTCGAGATGGGTGAGGAGCTCGTCGGGTGGAAGGTCGACGTCGGCGAGGGTGCGAACCGCGGTGCGCAGACGTCCCATGGCGGCCGAGGCGTGGATGCCGTGCCCCACGATGTCCCCCACGACCAGGGCCACCCGTACACCGGACAGGGGGATGACGTCGAACCAGTCCCCGCCCACACCCGCCCGGGTGTCCGCCGGGAGATAGCGGTAGGCGACGTCGACGGCGGGCTGCTCGGCCGGCCGCTGCGGCAGCAGAGCGTGCTGGAGGGTGAGCGCGCTGTCCCGCTCGTGTGTGTAGCGGCGGGCGTTGTCGACGGCGACCGCGGCCTTGACCGCCAGCCCCTCGGCGTCGATGAGGTCCTGCCTCTCGAACGGTGCGGACCGGGAGCGCCAGAAGGTGACCGTTCCCAGCAGAATGTGCTGGGTGGTCAGGGGAATCGTGATCAGCGATGTCATGCCGTACGCGAGGAGGCGCTCGGCTTGTTGAGGGCTGTCACCCCGCCACGCGGAGCACGTGCTCAGATCGCGTACGAGCAACGGCTGCGGCGCGGAAGCGGACCCCTCGGTGGGCGGCCGGTCGCATGCCACCACGGTGCCTTCCGGCTCCAGGGGTGAGTCGTGGCGGATGCCGCCGACGGCCACGCGCTGCATGGGTGTGTCGCCGGTGACGGTCGGTTCGTCGCCACGCAGTGCGGACATCGCGAGGTCGACCGTGGCGAAGTCGGCGAATCGGGGTATCGCCACGTCCACCAGTTCCCGAGCGGTTCGTGTGACGTCCAGGGTGGTACCGACGGCCACACTGGAGTCGTACAGCAGTTTGAGGCGACCGTGGGCCCGCCGGGCCTGGGCGAGACTGCTCGCCAACGACTCGGCCATGGTGTTGAAGGCCGTCTCCAGCTGCCCGATCTCCCGCCTTCCGGTCATCGGCATACGGGCGCTCAGGTCGCCGACGGCCAGTTGTGCGGCCACCGCGGCGGCGGTGCGTACCGGCCAGACGATCACCCGGATGACGTACGCCGAGTATGTGCCGATGAGCAGGACGGAAGCGCCGAAGCCCGCCGAGGCCACGGCTGTCGCCCTTCGTGCGCTCGCGTCGGCGGCGGCTTCACGCGACGCGACATCGGACTGCTCGGTCGCGGTGTAGCGGTCGAACATGTGCCTGAGCGCATCGACCTTTTGCTGGCCCATCACTATCGCCGTCAGGCTCCTCGACTGGGGGTTGCCGTGCCGTGCCTCGTCTACCAGGGGCGTCGAGTAGGTGTCGATGAAGGACCGGCCCGCCCGGCTGATCTGGACCGCCAGGTTTCGTTCGGCAGGGGACTCGCTGAGCCGGACGAGTTTTGCGGCCTGCGCGGGGAATCGGGCCTGGGCGGCTTTCCAGGGCTCGAGGAAATGAGGGTCTCGGGTGATGATGAATCCCCGCTGGCCCGTCTCGATGTCGAGGACGAGGGAGTCGACCAAGCGGCTCTGGCTGAGTGCGGCGTGGGATTGCCGTTCGGCCAGCCCGGTTTCCCGCACGCTGTTCCCGGACCAGATGAATGCGGCGAAGATGGCGCCGATCAGTACGGCGAGCAGCGCGCCGGCGGCGGCCGTGAGGCTGACAAGACCCCGTTGCGGACGTCGGTCGTGCCAGAGCCTCGCCATCCGGGGCGCCTCCTCTTCGCCGGAGCCGCCGAGCCGTCGACCGGTCACCGGGTGAGGGGTGGCCCGGGGCTCCGCACCGTCCGCCCGTGAGTTGCGCACTCCTGGCCGGAGGGCGCTGATCCGTTCTTCGCCCTCGCGCTCGGCGTCCGACGTCGGTTCGTTCATGAGCTGGTCGCTGAGGCGGTCGCCGTGCCGACCCGGCGCGGTGGTGCGGTGGCGTTGAGGAGCAGTTGCCGGAGCACGGGGCCTGCTGCCTGCATCGCCGCGGTCAGAGCACGTCGGTCCTCGACGGACAGGGTGGTCAGCAGCGCCGTCAGACGGGCGTCATGGACCCGCTGCCGTTGGGACAGCAGTTCCCGGCCGGACTTGGTGACGGCGACGAGGACCACACGGCGGTCGCCGGGGTGCCGGACCCTCTGCACCAGACCCATCCGTGCCAGGCGGTGGACCAGCTGGGTCATCGAGGGCTGAGCGACTCCCTCCGCCGCCGCCAGTTCGGTGAGCCGGGCGGGCCCGTGCCGACAGAGTCTGTCCAGCGTCGAGACGCTGGTCAGACTGAGGTCGCCACCGGTCATCAGGTGGCGCAGCACCAGCAGTGCCGCATCTCCCAGTGCCTCGGCGAGTCCTTCGGGGCTCTGTCGGCTGCCTGTCTCGTGCATGAGCGGGGTTCCCGTACGCAGGAACGGTGGGGCGGGTGGGCAGCATCCTTTGCCGGCTGCCTTCGCGTTTCGTTTTCAACAATTACATAGGGATTCTATGACTTTTATGAGTAAAAAGGCGTTAAAAGGTGCATTATTTCTAGATCGCTGACTTGACAGAGCGATCATCCGTTGCTGGACGGGGCCGGGATACGGGGCCGCCCGTTCCGCCGTGGCCTGCAGGCCACGGCGGAACGGGCGGATGGTGCGACGCGGTCGCATCGCCGACAGGGGCGGGCCTCTTGTGCGTGCCCTGACCCTCTGGGGGGCGTCCGGGACGCCGAAGGGCCTCGCCGGCGGTTCAGCTGCAGGTCAGCAGGCCGGCCTTGTACTTGGCGTCGAGCACGCGGTGGACGCTCGCGTTGACCTTGGCGCGGAAGGAGGCGTCCTGCTGCATCCGGGCCTGGACGGCCTGTGCCATGGCCGGGACGGTGCTCGGATTCACCGTGAGGATCATGTCTCCGCCCGCCGAGACGAAGTTCACCGCGCGCTGGGCAGGGGTGAAGGACCGCACCGCGACGGCGTTGCCGAGGTCGTCGGAGATGACCACGCCCTTGAAGCCGAGCTGGGTGCGGAGCATTTGATTGATGACCGTCGGTGAGAAGGCCGCCAGGTGCTTGGAGTCGATCTTCTTGTAGGTGGCCAGCGAGACCATCACGAACGGCGAACCGGCCCGGATTCCGTTTCGGAAAGGCGTGATGCTCGAGCTGTTGGCGGTGGTCACGGAGTCCACGACGTTCGCGGTGGTGTCGGTGTTGCCGATCACCTGGCCCAGCCCCGGAAAGTGCTTGATGGTCGTCAGCACGCCCGACTGGGCGAAACCGGCGGCGAAGGCGTTGCTGTGCGAGGAGACGACGTCGGCGGTGTGACCGAACTCCCGGTTGAAGAAGCCGATCGGGCGGTTGCGGGTGCCGAGGCTCGCCGGAACCACGTCGGCGACCGGGGCCAGATTGACGTTGAGCCCGGCGGCCTTGAGCTGTTTGGCCCAGTCCGCGGCCCGGGCGCGCAGTGTCGTGGTCGACCAGCTGCCCTGAGTCAGTCCACTGGGCATGGTCGAGAAGCCGGGGCCGCTGAGCACCTGCACCCGGCCGCCCTCCTGGTCCGTGGAGACCAGCATCCCGACCCGTCGGCCGGCGACCTGGTCCGCCTGGCTCCGGATGGCGTCGACCACCTTCCTGGTGGCCGCCACTCCGGCGGTGCTGCGCCCGGTCAGCATGATGGAACCCACGTGGTATGCCCGCAGAGTGCGCAGCTGTGCCTGGTCGGGGCGGGCCGCGGAGACGCCGCCCATGAAGAGCTGCCCGACCCGCTGGGCCGTGGTCATGCCGTTGAAGTAGCGGTCGGTGCAGGTGGTGGTGGTTGCCGCCGGGGCGGCGCTGGTGACGGACGGGGCCTCACCGGTCGCGGAGCTGAGATCGGGCCCGGGGCTGAGCGTCCGGGGGGTCGCAGTCCGGGGCGTGGTCGCGCTTTGGCCGGTGGCTGACGGACGGGAGTCCTCGGAGCCCACGTGCAGGGCTGGTTCACCACAGGCGGTCGAGGCCAGCACCAAAGTGACCAAGGGGACCGCGGTGCGCAGGGTTGCTGAACGGCGGCCCCGCGGCCACCGGACACGTGCTGTCATCGATCTTTCTCCTGCCCTAGGTGCTTCCCGGACCGCTTGGGGCCGCGGGCTTCAGAGCCGCTTCCGGCACGGCGGACTGGGCCCACCGCGTGAAACACACCGTACGTTATGCGTACTTGTCCGACTCTTTGCATGTCTGGGTGATATTGCGACCTGAACGGGGCGGGGCGTGCGCTGCGGGCGCGGGATTTCCGCGTCGGCACGGTCCGCGCGTGTGTCCGAGTCGGCCTGCTCCAGGCGTCGGAGGTGCCCGCGACGCAGCCCGGCAAACCTTGTCGGAGCTGCCAGGTGCTCGTTCGACCGATGGTGTGAGGTGGCGGAAGCGGCCGCCGCCCCACCCCGCGGCAGTGCCGGGCCCGTTGATCATTCCGCCGGGGGAACACCCCGCGGACGTTTCGTGCGGACATCCGCCCGTTGCCGACGGACCGGAGGGCACCCCCGTCCGGGAGAGCTTCGTCCGTTGGCGCAGACGGGTCGCGCAGCGGGGAAGCGGTCGCGGCGACGGCATCGATGCGAGCCGGATGCGGCCTGGTCGCTCGGTCGGACTCCACGGCCGGGCTCGTTCACCCCAGAAAGGCCGCGACGGCGGCGGTGAAACGGTCGGCGTCGTCGAGCCACGGAAAGTGAGCCGCGCCGGGCTGGACGACCAGCTCGGCACGGGGGAAGAGCCGGGCCGTCTCGGCCACCGCCGGGGGAGGGGAATTGAGATCGACCTCCCCGGCGAGCAGGAGCACCGGCTGCCCGAACAGCGCCAGCGCCGTGCGGGTGGCGTCCGGAGCGAAAGCGCCCTCCGCGCCGAAGACGCCCGCGGCTTCGCTGTTCCGCTGCGTGTTTCCCGCAACGTGATGTGCCTGGGCCGCTTCGTCCCAGCGGCCGTACCAGAACGGTGCGATGTCCTGCCACGAGTCGGCGGTCGCCCGGCCGGAGGTGATCGATTCCAGAGCCGCGTACGCCGCCGGAAACCACGGCTCGCCCCGGCGGAGCCGTGCCGTCTCGCGTCGCACGTCCCCGGTGATCGTGACGCCGACCGCGGCGACGCTCGGCGTGATCAGCGCGAGCCTGCCGACATGTGCCGGGTGTCGCTCCGTGTAGAGCAGCGCCAGGTTCGTACCGGCGGAGTGCGCGAGCAGATCCATCCGGTCGAGGCCGAGGTGCTCACGGAGAGCTTCCACGTCGTCCACGAGCCGATCGCAGCGGTAGGAGGCGATGTCCTTCGGTGCCGCCGACCGTCCTGTGCCTCGAAGATCCAGCATGATCAGCTGCCGGTGCGCGGAGAGACCGCCGAGCTCGGCGAGGTACGCCGAGTCCTGCATGGGTCCTCCGGGCAGGCAGACCAGGGGAGGACCGTCCCCGAACGCCTGGTAGGCGAGCTCGGTTCCGTCGTGGGCGGAGAAGGAAGGCATAGGGCATGACCTTGCCAGTGGGGCCGCCGTGGAACAACCTCATTGGGCGACGCGCCTGAAGACCGCACCGGGAAGAGTGGGTTGAGTGCGCCGGAAGTCGACTTCCGCAGCGGGCCCGCCGCATCGATGACGGTGGCGTCCAACGTGCCCTGAAGGTGGCCGAGTTGTCAGGCGGCCGAGACCTCGATGAGCTCGATGAGATTGCCCTCGGGGTCGTGGACGTAGGCGTAGCGCATGCCGTCGGTCACACCGGGGGAGGGCGGCGACACCCGCACCGCGCCGCACTCGTCGACCAGCCGGGCGAAGGCGGCGTCGAGGTCGGGCACCTGGAGGGCGAGGTGGGTGAAGGTCTGCGTGGCGGTGGCGGCGAAGGGGTCGCTGTGGCTGATCGGTGTGGATCCGGATCGCTCGACGAATTCCACGCGCAGGCCGGCGGAGTCGCTCAGCACGGCGGTACGCACACCCGCGTCGGGAAGTTCGAGCCGCTCCTCCACCCGAACGAGACCGAAGGCGGCTCGGTACCAGCCCTCCTGTGCGGGCAGATCGGCCACGGAGAGGCTGATGTGGTGGAAACGGTAGGTGGGAACGGTGGCCACGGGTCCTCCTGGTTAATGCTTATTACCTGGTGAGTGATGTTAACCTTAGGCCCGTGAGCTCACCTGTCAAGCGGCGTCCCACCGGTCACCACCACGGCGACCTGCGCAATGCCCTGCTGCGAGCGACGCTGGAGCTCGTGGCCGAGCGCGGGCCGCACGGCTTCACCCTCGCCGAGGCGAGCCGCCGGGCCGGAGTGAGCGTGGCGGCTCCGTACAAGCACTTCGCCGACCGCGACACGCTGCTGGCCGCGCTGGCCGCACAGGGCTACCGCGAGCAGTGCGGGCGCTTTGCCGCAGCCGTGGGCACCAGTGACGACCCCGTGGAACAGTTGGCGGCCTTCGCCGCCGCCTATGTGCGCTTCGCGGCGGACGAGCCGGCCCTGTTCGACATCACCTTCCACGCGGGGCTCGACAAGTCCCGCCACCCTGAACTCGAGGCTGCCGGGCGTGAGGTGGCGGAGACTGTGATGCCGATGGTCGGCCGCCTCACGCCGGATCCCGACAGCGCCTACGATCTGCTGCTCCGGGTCGCCGGAGCCGCCCACGGCCTCGCCGTCTTCCTCCGTCAGGGCCTCTTCGGGGTGACGGAGAGCGCACTGGCCGAAACGGAGGACAGGGCCGCACGGACGGCTCGGGCGATCGTCGAGCAGGGTGGGTGAGCGGGGCGGCCGGCGCTTCTGCGCGAGGAAGTCCGCCCTGGTACCGAGCCGCAGTGTCGCCAAATGAATGGGGCGGATCGCATCCATTAGCCCTGGAGTTACCCTGGGGGTATGAGCAATGAGGGTGTGATCACGAGCGCGCCGCTGCTGGGCGAACCACTGCCGGTCGAGCTGATGAACACCGTCACCGCCGACCACGGCCGTACCCACGACGCCCTCGACAGCGAGTCCGGCGCCGCCGCCTGGTTGCGTGCCGTCGCCGACCGGCTGGCCACCGACAGCGCGATCACCGCCGAGCAGCTGGACGAGGACGCGGTGCGCGCGGTCGCCGGCCCCCTGCGCGCACTGCGCGACGCACTACGACGGCTCGCGGCGGAGACGACCGAGGACCCACGCCCTCCCGCCACCGCACCCGGCCTGGCCCGCCCGGAAGCGATCGGCACCCTCAACCGCCTTGCGCAGACCTGGCCCGAGCTGGTCTGGCCCACCGACGGGCACCCCACACGGACCTACCGAGGACCCGGCACCGCCGCCGACCACGCCGTCCAGCTCCTCGCCCACCAGGCCGTCCAGCTCTTCGCCGGCCCCGACCGCGACCGGCTGCGCCCCTGCCTGGCACCCAACTGCCTGCTCTTCTTCGTCAAGAACCACGCACGCAGGGAATGGTGCTCACCCACCTGCGGCAACCGCATGCGCGTCGCCCGGCACTACCGTCGCCACCACACACCACCACACGCCTGAGGCCGCAGAGCCGCCTCCATGGCGACGGCGCGAGTACGGGCTCACCTCGGATGGCCTGTTCGTCCACGAGCCCTTCACCGAAACGGTCGCCGGCGAGGTCGTGCGCCGTTGGTGGCAAAGCGTTCCGCGTCCGCTTGCGCCTACCGGCCGGTGTGCCCGGCGCGCTCAACAATCTCCCTGGTCATGTCGTAGGGGACATGTCGAGCAGACCGAGGAGAACGGCCGATGGACAGGACGGGACAGCCGGATCGCAGAACCCTGCTGGGCAGCGGGCTTGCGGTGGCCGCCATCGGGCTGGCGGGGTGTTCGTCCACGCGTACGGCACCGCTGGCCGCCCGCGCTCCGGCGGACGCGCGGCCGGTCACACCGGCCCAGGCCTTCGCAAGACTCATGGACGGCAACGACCGCTGGGTGAGGGGAGACCTCCGGCATCCCGACCGGGACCCCACCCGACGCGAGTTCGTGGCCCAGAAGCAGCAGCCCTTCGGGTCGGTCCTCGCCTGCATCGACTCGCGAGTGCCGCCCGAACTCCTCTTCGACACCGGGCTGGGCGACCTCTTCGTGATGCGCACGGGCGGCGAGGCGGTCGGCCCGGTGGTCACGGGTTCCGTGGAGTACGGACCCATGACGAGCGGCACTCCGCTCGTCGTGGTGCTCGGACACCAGCGCTGCGGTGCCGTCGAGTCGGCCCACAAGTCCATTCGGGACGGCAAGCCACTGCCCGGCAACCTGGAGGCGATCGCGAAGGCGCTGCGGCCCGCCTACGAACAGGCGGCCCGGGACGGCGGGTCCGACCCGGTCGAGACCATGGCCCGGGCCCAGGTGAGGCTGACCGCCGACGCGTTGCGCTCCAACCAGGACCTGGCCCCGCTCGTGGAAAAGGGCTCGCTCGCAGTGGTCGGCGCCTACTACTCGCTCGACGAGGGCAAGGTGGAGGTCCTGACCGGCGCGCCCTCCTGAACGAAAGAGGCCGCCGGCCGCGGCTCACCGCACCGACTGCGCCGGCGGCCGCTCGCGCAGGGCACCGTAGCCGATGAAGTACGCCGGCAGGCGCTTGAGCCAGGGTGAGCCGGCGAGGAGTTCGCTCGCCCGCTCCGCCAGCCGTGCGTGGCCGAACGGCGGGTCGCCCGCGAGTACCGGGGCGATGACCCGCGCATGAGCGAGCCGCTGCAGTGCCTGCGTCAGCGCGGTGGTCGGCCATCGGCGGCGCTGGACACCGCGTACGTCGCGCAGGCCGACCTCGCCCCTGAGCAGAGGCTCGACGAGGTACCGCGCGGCGGCCACCGCGTCCTCGACCGCGAGGTTGATGCCGATACCGAAGACCGGTGACATCGCGTGCGCGGCGTCTCCGATGCACAAGAGCCCCGGGCGGTGCCAGCGCCGGAGGCGGTCGAGACGCACATCGAGCATCTTCACCTCATCCCAGGACCGCAGCGCGTGGGTGCGGTCCCCGATCCAGGGCACGGCAGCGGAGAACTCGGCCATGAACCGGTCGAGACCGTCCCCGCGGCGCTCGGAGTCCGTCCCCTTGGGAATCAGCGCGGCACACTGCCAGTACTCCCCGCGGTCGATCATGGCGGTGATGAACCGGTCGCCCGCGCCCCCCACCAGTCCGTGCGGGTCACCGTCCCGCCGTGGCAGCCGGAACCACCAGGCGTCCATGGGGCAGGTGAACTCCGTCAAGCCCAGCTCGGGACGGGTACGGGCCAGTGAACCCCGGCCGTCGCAGGCCACGGTGAGCGTGGCCCGCAGTTCGCCGCTACGGCCGTCGGAGGTGCGGTAGCGCACTCCGGTCACCCGTCCGCGCTCCACCAGGAAGGAGGTGGCCTCGGTGTTCATCCGCAGCGAGAAGGACGGCTCCTTGCCCGCCTCGTCGGCGAGGAGGTCGAGCAGATCCCACTGCGGCACCATCGCCACGTAGTTGTAGGGACCCGGAAGCGCGCTGATGTCCGAGACGGTGATCAGTGCGTCGTCGGCGCCGAGCGGAAGTTGGAGTGCGGTCACCCTGCGCTGCGGCAGTCCGGCGAAGCGCTCGGCGAGTCCCAGGTCGTCCAGCAGCGCCAGGGTCGACGGATGCACGGTGTCGCCGCGGAAGTCGCGCAGGAAGTCGGCGTGCTTCTCCAGAACGGTGACGGCGACCCCTGCCCTGGCCAGCAGCAGACCGAGGATCATGCCCGCGGGACCGCCGCCCACCACGCAGCACGTTGTCCGCTCCATCACAGCCGGCCCTTCTCTTCGACGACACCCACGACTCACGCCACTTCGAGATATATCCCTGCCCGGGAATCGACGTCACGAGGCGGGGCGGCGAGTGGCGCAATCGGGCCGGGAACGTGACGGAACCGCAGCGCCCGTCGTGCGGTCTCGTTGTGGTCGGACGGTGGATGCCATGCCGGTTAATCATGTGACCCGTGGCGCCCGGTCGTCGATAATCCATGCGTGGCCACCACGAAGGTCGACCGGGCCAAGCGCGGCCCGTCGCCCCGATCATCCCTGACCGGACGGGCCGTCGGAGCGATCCCGCCGACGGCGCTGGTACTGCTCGGCATCGTCAGCGTTCAGTTGGGCTCCGCATTGGCCAAGCACCTGTTCAGCGAGGTGGGCAGCTTCGGGACCGTCGCTCTGCGGCTGTTCTTCGCGGCGGCGGTGCTGATGTTGCTGTGGCGGCCGTCCCTGCGATTGAAGCGTCGCACATGGTTCGTCGTGCTCGGCTACGGCGTGGTTCTCGGCCTGATGAACCTGTGTTTCTATCTGGCCCTGGCCCGGGTCCCGTTGGGGATCGCGGTCACCGTGGAGTTCCTCGGGCCGCTCGCGGTGGCCCTCGCGGGGTCGAGGCGCTGGCTGGACGGCTTCTGGGCCGTGCTCGCGGCAGGCGGTGTGGTACTGCTGATGGAGGGGCGGGGCGACCTCGACCCCGTCGGCGTTCTGTTCGCCCTCGCAGCGGGAACGTGCTGGGGGGTGTACATCCTGCTCGGCGCGGCGCTGGGCCGCCACACCACGGAAGGCAACGGTCTGGCGCTGGGAATGGTCGTCGCGGCACTGGTGGCGGTGCCGTTCGGCGTGGCCGAGAGCGGAGCGGCGCTGATGCAGCCCTGGGTCCTGGTCGCGGGGCTCGGCGTGGCGTTGCTGTCGTCGGTGATCCCGTACTCGCTGGACCTGGAGGCGCTACGCAGGATCCCCCCGCGTGTGTTCGGCATCCTGATGAGCCTCGAACCGGCGATGGCGGCCCTCATCGGACTCGTCGTGCTGCAGGAGCGGCTGCACTGGGCGCAGTGGATCGCGGTGCTGTGCGTGGTGGCCGCATCGGCGGGCGCCACCCGCGGCGCCCGCCCGGACGAAGCCCGAACGTCGTCGGGGCCCACGAGTTCGTGATCCGCCGAGCCGCTGCTCACTGCCGAGGACCGCGAGGTCCTCGGCGTCCACGGACGGAACGAGCAGCCCGGCAACCGAACCCCTGGCCCATACGGATGATCCCCCCGCGCTGCCGGGTGAACCACGCACTCGTGTGCCCCGCGCCGCGATGACCTGCGGCTCACGGCCGATAGCGTCCACTCTCGTGTCGCTGAGCTATGCGTTTGTGAACCTGAAACCCGGAGTGGGAAAGACGACCAGCGCGGTCTGGTTGGCTCACGCACTTCACGAGTCGGGTCTGTCACCGCTCCTGGTCGACAGCGATCCCGCGTCCTCCGCGCTGCGTTGGAGCGAATTGGCAGGCGGCTTCCCCTTCCCTGTGATCGCCCTTCCGGTGGGGGACGTGCACCGGCGCGTGAACGACTTCCTGGGCAACCGGCAGGCCGTGGTCTTCGACGCCCCGCAGATGGAGGACCACGCACACATCACCCGCAGCATCATGAGGTACGCGAGCGAGTGGATCGTCCCGGTGACCCCGGCCCCCATCGAGCTGGACCGCATGGCGCCCATCGGCGGTGAGATGGGTGACGTGCAGTCACTGCGGGTCAGTCCGGCGCGCGCCGCCGTGCTGCTGAACCGCACCAACCGTGCCGACGCCACGCGCACCGGTCCCGATGCCGATGCCCGGGAAGCCCTCACCGAGCGGGGCTTCGACGTGCTGTCGACCCATGTCCCACGGCTCGACCTCTACGCCCAGTCGTTCGGCAGCCCGGTCCGGGTCAAGGGCTCGGCGTACATGGATCTCGCAGACGAACTCATCAAGCGTCAGGACAAGCCGTGAACCAGCGCAAGGACACCTACCGGGCCGCTCTGCAGCGCGGACCGGAGGCCACCGCACCGCGTCCGGCCAAGGTCGCCCAGCTGCACACCCGGTACGTCCGGGTGACCATCGAACTCGACACCTCCCTGCCGCGCGATGTGATGCGGTGGGTGGAGGGACCCGTGTCCGCGATCGTGCGAGCCGGTGCCGCCGTACTGCAGCCGTTGAGAAGCACCCCGTAGGGGAGCGGCGCTGCGCGGGCAGGCCGACGTCTGTCCCCGGAGGAGGAGGTCCGCGGCGCGTTCGGCGATGCCGCAGTCGGTCGCGTTGATGTCGGCGGACACGGCCGGCTCCGCGGCGGTGTCCAGGGACTCGCGCCGACCGGCCTCCAGAACGAGGACGGTCGCCTCGGCGCTCCGTCCCCGTCGTGAGGCGAAAACGCACCCCGCCGTACCCGCCCCCACCACCACGAAGTCGTAGCCGGTCGGTCGTCTCCCCGAGGGAGGCTCGAGGTCATGCTTCCGGCCGGATGCGATCCGCGGCCCGTTCCGCGATCATCATGGTGGGTGCGTTGGTGTTGCCGCTGGTCACCGTCGGCATGACCGACGCGTCCACGACCCGCAGACAGTCCACGCCGTGGACCTGGAGCGCAGGGTTCACGACGGACTCCTCGTCCTCCCCCATCGGGCAGGTGCCCACGGGGTGGTAGCACGTGGCGCTCCACCGGTGAACGTGGTGTTCCCAGTCCGCCTGGTCGAGGTGGTCCAAGTCCGCACTGTGCGGAAGGTAGGGCCTTGTGAGGTGGTCGGCGAAGGGCGGGCACCGGGCGATGCCCACGGCCGCCCGGAGGCCTTTCACCATGAGCCGCAGATCGGCGGGATCGTCGAAATACCGGGGATCGATCAGGGGGTGTTTCCGAGGATCGGCCGACGCCAGACGGATCGACCCGCGCGCGGAGGGATTCAGGACGGTGGCGTTCATGGTGAACACCGAACGCCGAGGTACTTCTTCTCCGCTGAGGATGAGGGCGGTTGGACCGCCGGTGAGCTGGATGTCGGGCCCGGGCCCGCTGCCGGCGACGGAGAGGAAGGCCCCGACCTCACCGTAGTTGGAGGCGAAGGGCCCGTCGCCCGAGGTCCGCCACCGGGCCAGATTGGCGGGGGTGAGCAGGTCCAGGACGACGTCGCCGGCTTCCCGGGTCTCCCACACGAGGGGTACGAGGAGCTGGTCCTGGAGGTTCCGTCCCACTCCGGCCAGTGGCACCCGCGGCTCTATGCCCACCTCGCGCAGCTCGTCGGGCGGACCGATGCCCGACAGCAGCAGGAGTTGAGGGGAGTTGACGGCGCCGGCGCAGAGCAGGACCTCGGCGTCCGCGTACGCCGTCACCTCCCCGCCGTTCACGACGTAGGACACCCCCGTCGCTCTGGAGCCCGCCAGAAGGATCCGCGTGACGAAGGCACGGGTCCGTGTGGCGAGGTTCGGACGGCTGAGTGCGGGGCGCAGATATGCGTCGGCGGCGGACCAGCGGCGTCCGTCGTGGCATGTCACCTGAAAGGGGCCGGCGCCGAGGGGAGACCGCCCGGCGAAGTCGTCGTTGTACTCCAGTCCCCATTGCTGGGCGGAGGCCAGCCAGGCATGGGAGAGCCCGTGCGTGTAGGCGCGGTCCTCGACATGCAGCGGGCCGTCCTTGCCGTGGTAGGGCGGGCCCAGCCGGCGATGCGCTTCGGATTTCACGAAGTAGGGGAGCACGTCGTCGTACCCCCAGCCGACCGCATGGAAGCGGTCGCGCCAGCCGTCGTAGTCGTACCTGTTGCCGCGAATGTAGATCATGACGTTGGTGGAGGACGATCCACCCAACGTCTTCCCGCGCGGCCAGTAGAACGTGCGGCCCGCCTCCGGCTGAGCGACCGTACGGTAGTTCCAGTCCACCTCCGACTTGAACAGCATCCCGAGGGCGGCGGGTATGCGTATCGCCTCGTCGCTGTCCGAGCCGCCGGCCTCGAGCAGGAGCACGCGGGCGGAGCCGTCGCGGCTGAGCCGGTCGGCCAGGACGCATCCCGCGCTGCCGCCACCGACGATGATGTAGTCGAAGCTTTCCGTGCTGCGCATCGGTGCTCCCGGGCGTGTTCCGAGTCCGCGACGACTGCGTCGAGCAGCGTTCCACCGACGCGCCGAAGGTCGGTGACCGGTCGCCTGCGTGGAGGAGAACCACGCTCAGACGTGGATGCGACTCCGGTTCACGACATTCCGCGGCATGTGTCTCTTCCTTGTGTACCAGCTTACTTTTGTTCGACGAATTCAGTCGTGGTGGTCGCCGCACTCGCGACCGGGCCTGGATCCCGAGCCTCGGGGCCCTGCATCCGGTTCACGGAAGCTGTTGACAAGAACGTCGACAGACCTGCCCGCGGCAATGGGGAGGTTGTCGCTCGATTCGTGTGGGCATGTGCAACGGGGTGCAGAGGGCTGCCGGGGATCAGCCCGGCACAAGGGTGCGGTGCTGACCATGCCAACTGCGTGCTCAGGCCGCTGATTTGGTGTGCAAGACTGAGCTGATCGAAAATACTTTCTGATCTACTCGCGCGACGGAGCATGTCATGACGACGGGCACCCCCAACCCTCGGAAGATCGACACCAGTGTGGCGCATCCTGCACGGGTGTACGACTGGCTGCTGGGCGGCAAGGACAACTATCCCGTCGACGAGGCGGTCGGCAAGATGCTGCCGGCCGAGGCGCACGACGCCGCTCGACAGAACCGCGAGTTCATGCGCAGGGCGGCTGCCTGGCTGGCCGGACAGGGCATCGACCAGTTCCTCGACATCGGCACGGGCATTCCCACCGAGCCGAACCTGCATCAGATCGTGCAGGAGATCGTGCCGTCGGCGAAGATCGTCTACACGGACAACGACCCGATCGTGCTGCGGCATGCGGAAGCGCTTCTGGTCAGCCGTCCTGAGGGACTCACCGACTACATCGAGGCCGATGTCCGCCGCCCCGCGGAGATCCTCGAGCACGCCCGGCAGGTGCTCGACTTCGATCGTCCCATCGCGATGTCCCTGATCGCCCTCATGCACTTCATCCCCGACGAGCAGGACGCCCACGGCATCGTCGGCGAGCTGCTCGCCGCTCTGCCGTCGGGCAGCTACCTGGTGCTGTCGCACGCCGCGTCCGACCTCTACCCGGAACTGGCGGAGCAGGTCACCGCCGAGTACGCGAAGGGCGGGATTCGCCTCGGCTTCCGCACCCGCTCCGAAGTGGCCCGCTTCTTCGACGGACTGGATCTGGTCGACCCGGGCCTGGTGACCGCCACGGAGTGGTTCAAGGCCCCGCCGGCGCCCTCCGCCGAGGGCAGCGGTATCTACGCCGGAGTCGCCGGCCTCCGCTGACGCCGCCTTCGCCCCGTGGCCACCGCGGTGGCCACGGGGACGTGTGACGGTCCCGTCGGGCGCGTTCGGGCCTGCGGATGCCCGGTGTTGCGACGCGATGCCGATCCGGTCCGCCGGACATCAGAAGAGAGTTCGTCCGTGGCGACCGTCTGTCAGCAGGCGGTCGCCACGGCCTCCGGACCTTCGGATGAGCGGAGCGGCGGATCGCGCACCGCCGGAGGCGGGGACGCGGATCGCGTCGGCCGGAGCTGTCGGGCAGGAACCAGCAGCCCGGCGTGCCGCGTTCAGGGGCGGCGCATCACCGGACGGCCGGGGTGGTTGCTCCCGGTCGTGCGGGGGATGCGGTGGGATCAGACGAGAGGCTGCCCACCGTCCACGGACAGGGACACGCCGGTCATGAAGGTGTTCGTCATCGCGAAGAGGACCGCGTGGGCCACATCCTCCGGGGTGCCGATCCGCCCAACGGGGTTGGCGGCGGACAGACGCGCGAACAACTCGGCCTTCTTCTGTTCGCCGAGCGCGTCCCACGCGCCGGTGTCGATCGTGCCGGGCGAGACGGCGTTGACCCGGATCGGGGCCAACTCGACGGCCAGGGAACGCACCACGGTGTTGACCGCGCCGTTCGTCGCCGCGACCGCGAGGAATCCTGGGTCCGGCTCCAGGGCGGCCACGCCGGAGAGCAGGACGAAGGAGCCGCCCGCCCGCATGGTGGGCGCGAAGTGCTTGGCGAGCATGATCGGTCCGACGACCTTGGTGTGGAACGACCGGAGGATGGCCTCGGGCGTCAGTTCGCCGACGGTGCCCCTGGCCCGGGCGGAGGCGGCCGTGACCACGTGGTCGACAGGGCCGACCTCTGTCGCCAGTGCCGCGATGGAGGCCTCGTCGGTCACGTCGACGGTGGCGACGGTCACCTCGGTCCCGTCGTAACTCTCCTGCAGTGCGGCCTTGTCGCGGCCCGCCGCGATGACACGGGCCCCCTCTCCCAGGGCCACGTCGCTGACCGCGCGGGCGATTCCGCTGCCGCGGCCCACCACGAGAACTGTTCGGCCCTGCAGGGATGCTGACATCACTACTCTCCTTGTGATCGATCGGTGCCGAGGCCGGGACGAACAAGCCTCGTGCTGCACGGTTCTGATACGTGAATTTCCGTGCTCATGGCGTGGGTTCGCGAATAACGGCAGGCCGCCCGCGCGGGTGGACGTGCGGTCTCTCCCGCCGGCGGTGCGTGGTGCGGCCGGCGCCCCGGCGGTTCAGCGGGAGCCGACCTCGTCGATGTCGAGGCCGCGGTCGATGCCGTGCGGGACGACCTTCTGCCCGGGCTCGGGTGCCAGGTGCTTGCCGTCGAGCCGGACCTCGATCTTGTCGGGCTCGAACGACACCATGTCGCCGATCCGGCCGACCTGCTGGTAGGCGTCGGGGTACGACCAGGCGGCACGACGCGCGTCGCCGATGTCGTAGTAGTCGCACAGTCCCTTGTAGGGGCAGAAGGTCCGGCCTTCGACGGGGCGCAGCAGGCTCTCGTCGATGTCGGCGCGCGGGACGTACCAGCGCGGGGCGAATCCCGACTCGTAGAGGACGACCGGATGTTCGGAGCGGGCCACCACGGTGTCGCCGAGGCGGACCTCCAGAGAGCGCGAGGTGTCGCGGATGTCGATGCGGTGGTAGGGGTCCGCCGCGTGGCCCAGAATGCGCTCGTCCTCCTCGTAGAAGGCGTCCATCGCGCGCCATGCGAAGGCGACGCGGTCCTGGAACTCCGCTGCGTACTCGGGCGGCGCGGTGAACTCCCAGGCGGCGCGTTCGGCCGTGCGCTCGCCGGCGCGCACCGCGAACCAGGCGGTGTCGCCGAGATCCCTGTGGTGGGTGACCCTGTCGGTCGCGACCAGTGCCTTGTCGTCCACCTCTGCGCGCGGGAAGTAGGCCACCGGGTAGCGACCGGGCTCGTGCAGCAGGACGACGTCCTCACTGTCGGCGATCCAGGTGCCGTTGAACCTCACGCGCATGCGGCGGCGCAGTCGCTCGGCGAACGGCAGGCGTTCCGGCAGGGGTTCGGCGGTGAGGAAGTGTCCGATCGCTCCTGCGGACAAGGGGCCTTGCTGCCAGGACAGTCCCATGGCGTGTTCCTTTCGGGCGGGAGCGCGGCCTACGGCGTGCGCTCCGGGGTCGACCTGTCGCTGCGGTCGACGGGCCGGGGGGCGAGGACAGTGGGAACCGCTGCTCCGGGGGCCTTCGGAAGCCGGTCCGGATGACTGCCGAGTTCATGGCCATAACCCTTATAGGGTCTCTTTGCTGGTTATAGAGCCAGTCGACCATGTCGCACCTAACCTGTCAAGTGAAGAATGAGGGTTATGACTGATGGGTGCTGCGCCTGCCGGTCCGGCGTCACCCTCGGCGCCCCGCAAGGCGCAGGGTGCGATGGATGTCGGGGCTAACCGCTAGGGGCTGCTTGTTTGGTTAGGGCGGGTGTGTTCATGTAACCTGTCAAAGTAATCTTTCTGGTTAGGAGGCGGCCGTGGTGGTCGATCGGGAACAGCAGGACGCACTGCTCGAGCTCCTCAACACCACGCCGGTGGTCAACGGGGTGGTCGAGGATCAGCTGGCCGACCCGGAAGCGGCGAAGTCCTGGCAGATGGCACATGGCGGCCGCGGGGGAGCGGCGGAGCGCCGGCGCCTCCTCGACGCGCGCGACGTCCTTCAGGGTGTGGTGCGCGGCAGTCGGCCGGCCGAGTCACTGGCACCGTTCCTCGAGGGTGTCGTCTCCCGGCCGCGTCTTTCCCCGGCGGGCGTTTCGTGGGAGCTTGACGCGCCCAGGGAGCACCGGATGGCGGTGGAGGCCGTGCTTGCCTGGAGCGCGCTGCAGGAGACGATGCCCGGCAGGCTGCGGCCGTGTGACAATCCCGAGTGCCGCCGGTTCCTCCTCGACCGCAGCAAGACCAACAATGCCCGGTGGTGCTCCATGGCCGTCTGCGGCAACAGGATGAAGGCCAGGCGTCACTATCAGCGCACCCGCGACGGCGCGGCCGGATGACGGCGGCGGACCGATGGCGGAGACCTGTGGGCCGACCCGGTCGGCAAGCCGTCCTCGGGCAGAGGCCGCCGCACCTCTCGGCGATCGCGGCGTGACCGTGCGTGACTGCCGTTGGTCGACGCAAGGCGCAGGGCCCCCATTGCGCCGAACCGAACCGTCGAACCTGGGCGAGCGCCCGGCGGTCGGCTGTGCGTAATGAGGTCCGCCGTGGAATTCGGCGGCAAGAGGGCAACAGTGTCGCGCGGCGGTACACGTCCTCGCCACCGTGAAAGCATGCGGATTGTGAATCGCCCGGCGAGGGAAAACGAATGGGCGCGTTTTCGTGCGTCCCTCGGGAAATGTCAGCGATTGTGCCGGTGGACTCGGGATCACGGAATCGCGGCGCCACCGGGTGAAGAACTACTATCGGCCCGAGTGCACAGACCCGCGTGATGAGGGGTTGCGCCGGTCGGCCACCCACGCAGGAGGTCCGCGATGGCGACGCTGCTGTCCGTCAACGTAGGGATGCCCAAGGACGTCTCGTGGCAGGGAAGGACCGTCCGCACCGGGGCATGGAAGGCCCCCGTGGACGGGCCCCGGATGGTGCGGCGACTGAATGTCGACGGGGACGGCCAGGGCGACCTGGCCGGACACGGCGGCGAAATGCGGGCCGTACTCGTCTATCAGGTGGAGTCCTATCAGTACTGGCGGAAACAACTCGGCCGCGACGACCTGACCTTCGGGATCTTCGGAGAGAACTTCACCGTCGACGGCCTGCCCGACGACGAAGTGTGCATCGGCGACCGATACCGCATCGGCGAAGCGGAATTCGAGGTCTCCCAACCCCGCGTCACCTGCTATCGCGTCGGTATGCGCCTGGGCGAACCCACGATGGCCGCACTCCTGGTCGCCCACCATCGCCCCGGCTTTTATATGCGCGTCATCGCCGAAGGCCGTGTCCAGGCCGGCGACGAGATCAGCCTCACCCGAAAGGGCCCCGAGAGGCTCAGCGTCGCCGACACCGATGCGCTGCTCTATCTCCCCGACCGCGACCCCGTGAAGCTTCGCAAGGCGCTGAACATCCCCGCGCTCAGCCCCGGTTGGCAGGGCTCCTTCCGTGAACTGGCCGCCGCCGAGCAACCCGCTCAGGAACCCGGATGGCCGGACGAACGCGCCACCGCCCAGCAACACAAAGGCGAACCGGCATGGCCCGGCTTCAAGCCGATGCGGGTGGGCAGCATCGTCCCCGAGACTCCCGCCGTCTCGTCGATCTACCTCGACACCACCGACGGTATGCAACTGCCCGAGGCGCGCCCGGGCCAATACCTCTCCATCCGCCTGCCGGTAGGTGACCCCGCGCCCGCGGTGCGCAGTTACTCCCTGTCGTCGGCGCCCGGCGCAGGCACCTACCGCATCAGCGTGAAGCACGAGCCCCACGGTCTGGTCAGCGGTTATCTCCACACCAAAGTCCACCCCGGTGACCTCGTCGACATCGCCAGCCCTCGGGGGACCTTCGTACTGGAGGCGGGCACCCGTCCGGTCGTGCTCGTCTCCGCGGGCATCGGCGCCACCCCTGTGCTGGCCATGCTCCACCGACTGGCCACCACGAGGGACCCCCGCCCGGTGTGGTGGATCCACATCGCGCACGACCGGGCCCACCACGCCTTCGCGGCCGAGGCCCACGCACTCCTGACGCAGCTTCCGGGCGCCCAGGAGTTCATCTACTACACCCGCGAAAGCCCGCACGCCGACGAGCCCCGCATCGTCCATGGCCGGCCGACCGCCGCATCACCGGCGGCCATGGGCATCCCCCGGGACGCCGACGCCTACCTCTGCGGACCGGCCCCCTTCATGGACGACTTCGGCGGCTTCCTGCGCGAACACGGCCTGGGCTCCGAACGGATCCACGTGGAGCAGTTCAGTGCCCTGCCCGCCATCAACCCCGGTGTCACACCCACCGCCGCGGTCCGGCCGCACCAGCCACCCGGTCCCGAGGGCACGGGCCCGCTCGTCACCTTCGCCCGCAGCGGCATCACCACTCCGTGGTCGGCGGACCATACGTCCCTGCTCGACCTCGCCGAGGCCTGCGACGTCCCCACCCGCTGGTCCTGCCGAACGGGGGTCTGCCACACCTGCGTCACACACCTCGTCGAAGGCGATGTCACCTACACCACCCCGCCCTTGGAACTGCCCGAGCCGGGCACCGTCCTCGTTTGCTGCAGCGAGCCCACGACCGAAATCGTCCTCGACCTCTAGGCCGTTTCGGCTGGATCACCACGAGCGATTCTGTCCTGGAGGCGGGATCAATGCTTTCGCGTTGTCTCCTCGAGCAACGCCGTGTACTTCCGGGAGAGTTGGTCGTAGCGTGCATCGTCACCGCTCGCCTGACGCTTGCGCCTGGTCAGGAGGTACAGAGCCGCGGGCCCGGTGATCATCGAGACGACCGGGATCAGCGCCCACCACGGCATGGATCCTCCCCTGTGTGCGGTGGTCCGGGGGAGCACGGGTGCGCTCCGGTGGAAGCGTAGCCGCTGACGCGCCGTCGGCGGCTGCGTCAGCTCTTCGCCAGGTACGGCATTGGGCGGAATGCGTCTTTCCCGGCCTGGACGGCCTGTCGGCGCCGCCGGCCAATCATTCACCCCGCTTCCTGCTGAGTGTCCGCCTCACTCTCGAGACGGGGACGGCCGCGCTGGTGTCGACGGCCCTGGCGAGGCTCGGGACGGCCGAGGCGGCGCAGCCGGGGTGATCTGGCACCTTCACGGGACATGGTGAACAGTGGAGGGATGGGCATATGGAACAAACGGGACGACATGGTGGTGCACGAGGTCGAGCCGTACAACGCCGAATCGCCTCCGCAGGCCCTGGCCGGCCGTATCACTCCCGTGGACACGTTCTACGGCCGCAACCACGCTCCGATCCCGCAGCTCGACGCCGAGAACTGGCGGCTGCGGGTCGAGGGCCTGGTCGGCCGTCCTCTCGAGATGTCGATGGACGAGCTGCGGGACCGTTTCCCCGAGCGGAGTGTGGTGGCGACCTTGCAGTGTGCGGGAAACCGGCGCGCCGATCTGATGGAGGTCTCCGACATACCCGGTCTGGTTCCGTGGGGGCCCGGGGCGATCTCCACCGCGCGCTGGAGCGGGGTGAGCCTGGCCGACGTGCTGGCCGAGGCGGGAGTGCGGCCGGATGCCGCCCACGTCTCCTTCACCGGCGCTGATGTGTCGGACCAGGCCTATCCGCCGCAGCACTTCGGCGGTTCGATACCGATGGCGAAGGCGACCTCGCACGAGGTACTGCTGGCCTGGTCCATGAACGGGCAATCGCTCCCGGCCGTGCACGGCGCGCCGCTGCGGGTCGTCGTCCCGGGCTGGATCGGCGCCCGCAGCGTCAAGTGGCTGTTGCGGATCGGCGTACAGGCCGGACCGTCCGACAACTACTTCCAGACCGAGTACAGCATCCTGCCGCCCGAGGCCGACCCGCACACGGCCGAACGCGGCGAGGGCATCACGCTGGGGCCGGTGGCCATTCACTGCGCCATCCTGCGACCCGGCAAGGATGCCCGGCTGCCCGCCGGACCGACCGAGGTCGCCGGCTTCGCCTACGCCGGGGACGACCGGACCGTGGAACGTGTGGACGTCTCCGCCGACGACGGCGACACCTGGACCCACGCGAAGGTGGACCTCCCCGAGAGCCCCTGGACGTGGCAGCACTGGCACACGACACTCGATCTGCCGTCGGGCGATACCGAGCTCATCGCCCGTGCCTGGGACTCCACCGCCGCCGTGCAGCCCGAATCCCCGGCGACCGTGTGGAATCCACGAGGCTACGCCAACAACGCCGCCGCCCGGCTGCATGTCACCTGCCGTTCCTGACCACGCGGTGCGAGGCGCGCCCGGAACACGAACTCCACGCGGGTCGAGCCGTGTTCGTGCCCCGCACACCAAGTCGACGCACCATCGGTGAGCGGCCGGGATCCGGGTGCGGAGGAGGTCGGACGGGAGCAGACGTGCCCCCGCCCGCCGGGTGTCCCACACATCGGTTCGAGGCGGTTCAGGCCCCGGCCGCTCCCGTCAGGAAGCCCCTCAGGCCGTCGAGGAGCATGGTGCTGCCCTGCTCGGCCATGTCGCGTTCCTCGGCGGTGTCGCAGGTCTGGCGGAGCACGATCTGTGTGTGCCGGTCGTCCTGCTGGTCCAGTTCCACGGTCATGGTCTGGGGTGCGGGCTTGCCGGGTGCGTCCATGCCGATCACCAGCAGGCGGTTCTCGGCGACCTCGAGATACGAGCCGGTCAGCGGGTATTCTCCGCCGTCGGGTGTGACCACGGTGGCCTTCCAGGTCCCGCCCGGCCGTACGTCCATCTCGACGGAGCCGGGAGCGGCATAGGCCCACTGGGCGTACTGGTCGGGGGTGGTCCACGCCTGCCAGACCTTCGCGGCCGGGGCGTCCAGCGTTCGGGTGAGCGTGTAGGAGTGGCCGTCGGCAGTGGTGGTCTGCTCGGTGCTCATGTCTCGTCTCCTCGTCGTCGGGCCTGTCGCATCTGTAGACGCCCGGGTACGCGAAAACTCATCGCTCCGCCGGGGGTCTCCTCGGTGGACGGGCGGTGCCTGTTCTGGCGCTCGTCGCGCCGTGCACGCCGGGGCGGTCGGCGCGCCCCGCAGGACCGCTTCCGGCGCGGAGCGACGAGTGCGCCCCCGAGCAGCGCACGATTCGCTCGGGGGCGCGGTAGTCGGGCAGACGGTGCTAGGAACCGTGGGGCTTGACGACGTGCAGCGAGACCGGGATCGCCGGCAGCCAGTACGGACTGTCGCTGCGCAGGATCAAGGACGCCGTGCGGTCACCGGCTGATGTGATGTCGTGCGCGTTCAGCGTGACCGTGAACGACGCCTTCCGGCCGGGCTGCAGGGTCAGCCGACCGGGATTCTCCGACAGCCAGTCCACGTTCGCCTCGATCCGGTCGTATCCCGGCAGTTGCTCCACGGTGGCCACCGGTACGGGGAAGCGGCTCTGGTCGCTGCCGCCCACGCGATACAGGCCTGGGGTGGCGCCGCCACGGTAGACCGCCGTCGGGGCGGCGGGCAGAGCGGTCCAGGCGTCCTGGCCCGGGTCGTAGGCGTAACCCTCCGCCGTGAGGACCCTGTTCACCCCGACCCGCTTGAAGCCGCCGGAGACCAGAAGCTGCCCGTTGGCGGCGGTGTAGGCCGCGGTGGCGAGACCGACGGGCATGGGCGCGATGCTCTGCCAGCTGCGGGAGGCCGGGTCGTAGACGTAGGCTGCGTCCGTTTCGACGCCCTCGTGGATGCCGCCGGCGCAGTACAGCTTGCCGTTGACGGCGCCGCACGAGGTCCAGCTGATCGACTGGGGGTAGTCCGGGGCCTGCGTCCATCTGCCCGAGCCCGGGTCGAAGACGTACAGGGTGCTTGCGCACTCGGTGTTGGTGCAGCCGCCGACGACGTACAGGTCCCCGTCGAGGACGGCGCTCGCGGTGCCGAAGCGTGGCTGGGGCATGCTCGCCCCCTTCGACCAGGTGCCGCTCGCCATGTCGTAGACCTGCATGGTGCTGCTTACCGTTTCCTCGGGGCCCCAGCCGCCCACCGTGTAGAGCCGGCCGCCGATGACACCGTGCGCCGTGGCCTGCCGGGGCGCGGGCGCGTCGGCACCGCGCGTCCAGGTGCCCGCCGACGGGTCGTACACGTTGAGCTCGGCGGTGGGGCCGGAACCGTCCCACCCGAGCGCCGAGTAGAGCTTGCCGCCGTAGGTCTCCACAGCGTTGTCCATCACCGGTTCGGGAAGGTCCGGCACCTGGCGCCAGTCCGTGGCCGGTGCCGCGGAGCCGGGCCCGGTGCCGGTGCGTTCACCGAGCCGGAGCGTCGCGGGGGCGGTGCCCGTGTTGCGCACGGTCACCTTGCGGACCACCTTGCCCCCGGGGGCGGTGGTGGCGTCGATCCGTGTGGTGTCGAGCCTCAACCGGCCCGCTGCCAGGACGAAGGAGGCCCTGGTCACCCGGTCGGCGGAGACCGTCACGGTGCGGGCGTTCGTGCGGTACGCGGGTTTGGCGGCCGTGGCGGTGCGGCTGCCGCCGCCGGGGACGAACAGCCGGTACAGGCCGTCACCGACACGCGGGTCCCCCGTGGTGGGCACCGTCGGGGCCGAGGGGCCGTTCGTGGGGCCCGAACGCACGGTGGCGCCGACCAGGCCTTGCCCGGTGTTCGCGTCGGTGACCGTGCCCGTGAGCACTCCGCCGCGGACGGGGGAGAGGACCCGCTGCGCGATCGTCACGTCGTCGACGGCCCAGAACAGGCCGGGTCCGGTGAAGTGGAAGCGCACCTGCACCGCGTGCTTGCCCGCGTAGGCGGTCAGGGGGATCTCGACGCGGCCGATGTCCCACAGCTGGTCCTGGTGCCAGACGGTGGTCCAGGTCCTGCCGCCGTCGTCGGTGACGTCCACATCGCCCCGCTGTTCCGCGGAGCCCTCGTAGTCCGTGCCGAACACCAGCTCCGGGTCGCCCTTGCCTCCGAAGTCGTACACGGGGCTCACCAATTGGGTGTCGAGCGCGGTGTCCCAGCCGACATGGTCGTTGTCGGCGACGGCGAAACCGCCGGAACCGCCGGTGCCGTTGCCCCGGCCGCCCGGATCGTCGAACGCCCAGCCCTGCGTCGTTCCGGGGGCGTTGACCACGCTCCAGCCCTGCGGTGCCCGCGTCGGGACGTCGAAGGACTGGGTGTCCAGCGTGTCGACCTTCAAGGAGTAGGCGGGATCGTCGATCGCCCAGGTGTCCGCGGGAAGCGCCAGGTCCACGGTCCGGTCGGTGCTCCGCAACGCCACCTGCCGTACAAGGGACCGGTAGTGCGGATCGTCGCTCGTGACCCGCAGGGTGTAGGTGTGTTTCTCGGGCAGGTCGAGGCGGTACGCGCCGGTGTAGGCGTCCGACCACACCGGAGCTCCGGGAACCCCGTCCACGGTGATTCTCGCGTGCAGCGGCCAGCCGTGTCCGGATCCGTCGCCGACCGTTCCCGACACCCGGTGCACCGCCTGTTTCCGCAGGGCGAAGTCCCGGGTGACTGCCGCGGCGTCGGCGACAGGGACGGCCGATGCCTCGGCGGGCTCGTAGCCGTACACCGCGACGTGGACGTCGTGGCTGCCGACGGGCAGTGGCAGGGTGTAGTGGCCGCCCGCGTCGGTGGTAGTGCCGAACTTGCCCGCCGTGACCCGGGCCGCGGCCACGGGAGCGCCGGTGGCCCCGTCGGTGACGGTTCCCGTGACGGTGCCGTGCGGTCCCATACGGAAGGCCGACAGGCCGTCGGGGGTGCCGAGGCCGGTGGGTCCGTCGTAGCCCTGGCCGGCGGTGCACAGATACGCGGGTGAGCAGCTTCCGTTCGTGCCGGTCGTCACGTCATGAAGCCCGGAGCCGCCGGAGGCGTACGGGTACACGTTGGGTTCGGTCCCGGCGACCGGGGTGCCCGCGTCCGCGTAGACACCCGTGATGATGGGCGCCGAGGCGCTGGTGCCGCCGATCACGCCCCAGCCGCCGGAGGCGCTGTCGTACACGGCCACACCCGTGGCCGGGTCCGCCACCGCGGAGACATCGGCGACGGTCCGCCCGGCACAGCCGCCGTCGTGCTGGAAGGCGGGCTTGGGCTCGTACAGGGAGCAGCCGGAGCCGGTTCCGGCGCCGTCGTGGCTCCACACCGACTCGGTCCAGCCGCGAGTGGCGCTGGAGTCCCGGGTGAGTGTCGTACCGCCGACCGCCGTGACATGCGGGGATGCGGCCGGGTAGGCCACGCCGTAGCGGGAGTCGCCGGAGGAGGCGACGATGGCGACACCCGGGTGGTCGTAGTGGACGTCGGCCGCCGACTCGCCGGAGTCCTCCGGGAAGAACGCGTAGTTGGAGCCGTAGGAGTTGGAGACGTACCCCGCCCCGAGCGACACGGCCTGGTCGACGGCGGCACCCAGATTCTCGATGGTGGCGCTGTCGGCCTCGACCAGCACGATGCGGGCGTTCGGGGCGATGGCCGAGACCATGTCCAGGTCGAGGGAGATCTCACCGGCCCAACCGGCGTCGGGCTCCGGGTAGTGGGTTCCACCGCGCTGGTCGACCTTGGTGAAGCAGCCGTCGGCGCCGGTGCAGGGGGGCAGTGAGTACTGCTCGCGGTAGACCGCGAGGTCGGCCTCGGCGTCGGGGTTGTCGAAGGCGTCGACGACGGCGATGGTCCTGCCCGCACCGCCGTCCTCGGGAATCCCGTAGGCGCTGCGCAGGTCGGCCGGGCCGAATCCCTGTGGGGCGTCCTGTGCGGCCCTCAGCCCCTTGCGAGCCGTGACGTCGGTGCGGCGCAGGCCGAAGCAGGTGAACTCGTGCGGCTCGGGCGGCCCGCAGAGCGGCTCCACGTGCCCCGGCTGCGGGTGCGTGGACGGCGAGGCGGCCTTGGTCTCCTGACGGCCGGAGGCCAGGGCGGGGCTCTGGGCGCCGAGTGTCGCCAGGAGGGCGGCGCTCAGCAGGCCTGCACCGAGGGATCTGAGTCTCCGCCGGTGGGGCACGGGTCTATGCGATATGGACAAATCATCACTCCTGCGGACTTACCGTCTCCGGCGGCGAACGCCGCCCTTGGACAGGTGAGTTGCGGGAGGATCGAAAAAAGTTCGCCGTCCGTCCACAGAATTTCGGTCGGTGCGGATCGGCCTCCGCCCTTGAGCGCCGGTGCGCGGATGGCCGAGGTCGACGGGGCCGGCCCGGCGCGCCGTCCCTGGTCGTGCCGGAGAGCGATCGAAGGAGCCTCGATCGCCGCAACTGCCGCAATCACAGGGCGTATCAGCCGACGGGCACCACGGCCGTCGAAGGGTCCGGTTCGGGGAGAGCGCGGCGGCACGATCGCGCAGGGTGCGCGGCATGGCCTCTGAGCGAGGACGTGCTCATGTCGGCGATCCGGCGCCTCGGCCCACTGTCGTCGTGCGGCGCGCCCGGCTAGCCACCGGTGGTGTCCCGCCCGCCGCCGCGCATCGCCCGGTGGTCGCCCGCCCGCGCCGCTGCGCCGGGCATCCGCGTCGGGCAACGCTCCCGCCGCCGGGCGTCGTTGCCGACGGTGCAGGCGGCTCGGCGTCGGGACCGTTGTGCGGCTCCGCGGGGCCGTCGGGCCCCGCGGAGGTGATGACGGCCCGAAGGGCGGTCAACTGCCGACGTACGCCGCGAGGTGCGCCGCGGTGAGTGTGGAGCGAGCGGCGACCAGGTCGGCGGGTGTGCCCTCGAAGACGATCCGGCCGCCGTCGTGGCCGGCGCCGGGGCCGAGATCGATGATCCAGTCGGCGTGGGCCATGACGGCCTGGTGGTGCTCGATGACGATGACCGACTTGCCGGAGTCGACCAGCCGGTCCAGCAGACCGAGCAACTGCTCGACGTCGGCGAGATGGAGGCCCGTGGTCGGCTCGTCGAGTACGTAGACGCCGCCCTTGTCCGCCATGTGGGTCGCCAGCTTGAGGCGCTGCCGCTCACCGCCGGACAGGGTGGTCAGCGGCTGGCCGATGGTGAGGTAGCCGAGCCCGACGTCGGCGAGGCGCTCGAGGATGCGGTGCGCGGCCGGCGTGTGCGCCTCACCGGCGCCGAAGAACTCCTCGGCCTCGGTCACCGACAGGGCGAGGACCTCGCTGATGTCGCGGCCGCCGAAGCGGTAGTCGAGTACCGACGCCTCGAACCGCTTCCCCTCGCACTCCTCGCAGGTCGAGGCGACACCGGCCATCATCGCGAGGTCGGTGTAGACCACTCCGGCGCCGTTGCAGGTGGGGCAGGCACCCTCGGAATTGGCGCTGAACAGCGCCGGCTTCACGCCGTTGGCCTTGGCGAACGCCTTGCGGATCGGCTCGAGCAGTCCGGTGTACGTCGCCGGGTTGCTCCGGCGCGAGCCACGGATCGGGCCCTGGTCGACCGACACCACGCCCGCGGCGGCGGGGATCGACCCGTGCACGAGTGAACTCTTGCCGGAGCCCGCGACGCCCGTGATGACGGTCAGCACCCCCAGCGGCACGTCGACATCCACGTCATGCAGGTTGTTCGCCGACGCACCACGGATCTCCAGCGCGCCGTCGGGCTTGCGCACCGTCTGCTTGAGGGCGGCCCGGTCGTCGAAATGGCGGCCTGTGATGGTGCCCCCGGCGCGCAGCCCCTCGACGGTCCCCTCGAAGCAGACCGTGCCGCCTTCCGTACCGGCGCCGGGCCCGAGGTCGACGATGTGGTCGGCGATCGCGATGACCTCCGGCTTGTGCTCCACGACGAGCACCGTGTTGCCCTTGTCCCGCAGCCGCAGCAGCAGGTCGTTCATCCGCTGGATGTCATGCGGGTGCAGACCGACGGTCGGCTCGTCGAAGACATAGGTGACGTCGGTGAGTGAGGAGCCGAGGTGGCGGATCATCTTGACGCGTTGCGCCTCGCCGCCCGACAGGGTGCCGGCCGGCCGGTCGAGCGCGAGGTAGCCGAGTCCGATCTCGCCGAACGAGTCCAGAGTGTGCCGGAGTTTGGTGAGCAGCGGCGCCACGGACGGCTCGTCGAGGTCGCGGACCCATTGCGCCAGGTCGCTGATCTGCATCGCGCAGGCATCGGCGATGCTGATGCCCTCGATCTTCGAGGACCGGGCCCCTTCGCTGAGCCGCGTGCCGTCACACTCGGGGCAGGTGGTGAAGGTGACCGCCCGCTCCACGAACTCCCGGATGTGCGGCTGCAGCGCCTCGGTGTCCTTGGAGAGCATCGACTTCTGGACCCGCGGGATCAGCCCTTCGTAGGTCATGTTGATGCCCGCGATCTTCATCCGGGTCGGCTCGCGGTGGAGGAAGTCGTGCAGTTCCTTCTTGGTGAACTTGCTGATCGGCTTGTCCGGGTCGAAGAAGCCCGACTCGATGTAGAGACGCGAGTTCCAGCCGCCCCCCTTGTAGCCGGGGACGGTGATCGCACCCTCGTTCAGCGACAAGGAATCGTCGAAGAGCTGGCGGAGGTCGATGTCGGAGACGGCGCCGCGGCCCTCGCAGCGCGGGCACATGCCGCCGGTGCGCGTGAACGTCGCCTTCTCGGTCTTGCGGGCACCGCGCTCGACGGTGATCGCGCCGCTCGCCCTGACCGAGGGCACGTTGAAGGCGTACGCGCTGGGCGGGCCGATGTGCGGCGTGCCGAGCCGGCTGAAGAGGATGCGCAGCATGGCGTTGGCATCGGTGGCGGTGCCGACCGTGGAGCGGGGGTCCGCGCCCATGCGCTGCTGGTCGACGATGATCGCGGTCGTCAGCCCGTCGAGCACATCGACCTCGGGACGCGTCAGCGTGGGCATGAAGCCCTGTACGAAGGCGCTGTAGGTCTCGTTGATCAGCCGCTGCGACTCGGCCGCGACGGTGCCGAACACCAATGAGCTCTTGCCCGAGCCGGAGACTCCGGTGAACACCGTCAGGCGGCGCTTGGGGATCTCGACGCTGACGTCCTTGAGGTTGTTCACTCGCGCGCCGTGCACGCGGATCAGATCGTGGCTGTCGGCGGCATGCAGCGCAGGCGATTGCGCATCCACCTTCGTGACCTTGCTCATCGGGTCTCCATGTGTGAGGCGGGTCGGCCTTCGCGGTCTTCCCGTCGGCGTCGCCTGGCTCGATCTGACGAGCTTCGAGGGTACGTGCTTCGTCCGGGCGCGGGGCCCGCGTTTGAGGTCGGGGGTGACCTCCCGGTCACCGGCCCGGGCCGGAGGGGCTCATGGCCACGATCGCCGGAGGGCTCAACGCCGCTCGTTGATGCGGATCAGACTGCCCGCGGGATCCCGGACGGCGAAGTCGCGCACTCCGTACGGGTGCTCGGTGGGCTCCTGGACGACCTCGACGCCGGCGGTCCGCAGTCGCGCGAAGGCGCCGTCGAGGTCGGGGGCGGCCCGCAGGACGCGGGCGTAGCTGCCCTTGGCCATCATCTCGACGATGGTGCGGCGCTCGTCCTCGGTGACTCCGGGATCCGCGGCGGGCGGCTCGAGGACGACGGATGTGCCGGGCTGATCGGCGGGGCCGACAGTGATCCACCGCATTCCGCCGTATCCGACGTCGTTGCGGACCTCGAAGCCGAGGGTGTCACGGTAGAACGCGAGGGAGGCTTCCGGGTCGTCGTGCGGGAGGAAGCTCGCGTGGATGCCGATGTCCATGGCCGTCACGCTAGCCACCGGTCCGCGACCCGCGCTTCTCCATTCCTGACCGGTCCGCTCAGGAGCGTCGCCACGCGTGATGGAGCCGGCCGGCCAAGGGCGCTAGCCTCGTCACGGCGTCCTTGGCGTTCGCCGGCGGGCCGGTGCAGGATCCGGGCCCCCCTGCCGCCGCGTCCCCTCGCCCCCTCGGCCTCGGCACTTGTTTGCTGTGGGAAACTGAGCAGGTGAGAAGGCAGGACCTCGACGACCTCGTCCGGCTGCGGCGGGCCCGCGACCGGATGGACCGCGACTATGCCGAGCCGCTCGACGTCCCGGCCCTGGCGCGCGACGCCCTGATGTCGCCGGGCCACTTCTCCCGCAGTTTCCGCGCCGCTTTCGGGGAGACGCCCTACAGCTATCTGATGACCCGCCGTATCGAGCGGGCCAAGTCGCTGCTGCGCCGCGGCGACCTCACGGTGACCGAGGTCTGCTTCGCGGTCGGCTGCACCTCGCTGGGGTCGTTCAGCGCGCGGTTCACGCAGTTGGTCGGGGAGAGTCCGAGTACCTACCGGGCCAGGAGCCACGATCATGGCGCCGCCATCCCGGCATGCATGGTCAAGATCCATACGCGGCCCGTGAGGAACACCGGTCAGGAACGGAGAAGCGGGTCCCACGACTCGGCCGTAGCGTGAGCGGCATGGACATCACGCTTTCCCAGTGCTTCATCGCCGTCGACGACCACGACAAGGCGATCGCCTTCTACCGCGACGTACTCGGCCTCGAGGTACGCAACGACGTCGGCTTCGAGGGGATGCGCTGGGTGACCGTCGGGGCACCCTCGCAACCGGACGTGAACATCGTCCTCGAACCGCCCATCGCCCATCCGAACGCGTCGGCGGACGACAGGCGGGCCATGGCGGAGCTGATGGCCAAGGGCCTGCTGCACGGCGTCATCTTCGCGACGGACGACTGCGACGCCACCTTCGAGCGCATCAGCGGCGCAGGCGGTGAGGTGCTGCAGGAGCCCATGGACCAGCCCTACGGCGTCCGCGACTGCGCATTCCGCGACCCCGCGGGCAATCTGCTGCGCTTCACCCAGTCCCTCGGGAAGTGAGCCGGGAACACGGACACGCCCGGCCCCCGTCTCGCGGGTGGCCGGGCGCGTACGAAACCGCCCGGTGGTCAGGAAGGCGCGTTGTGCCGCCGCTCCGCCGCCGGGCGCGGTTCGGCCGCGGTGATCGGCCGGCCGCTCTGCGGTGCGTCCCCGGCAGGGCGATGGCCACCCCGCAGGGCCGAGGCGACGGCGGAGACCAGAGCCATGCCGGCGGCGACGCTGAAGACGATCGCCAAACCGTGGTGGAACGGTCCCGAGACCAGTTGCGGGAAGAAGCTGTGACCGGTCAGGGCGGCGTGCTGGGAGGGTGAGAGATGGTCGAGCGTCCCTTCCGACGAGAGCAGGTGCTCGATCGGGTTGTTCCCGAGGAACGTGGCGAACAGAGTGCTCACGGGTGGCAGCGATGCCGCATGCTCGGCGGCGCCGGACGGGACCCCGTGCGCCTCCAGGCCACCGCGGAGCGTGTCGGGCAGCGACGAGGCGAGGCCGGAGACCATCAGCGAGAAGAAGACGCCGATGGACAGTGCCGTGCCGGAGTTCTGGAACGTCGAGCGCATGCCCGAGGCGACTCCTCGGTACTCGGCCGGCACGCTACCCATGATCGAGGAGGTGTTCGGCGAGGAGAACATCCCCTGTCCCAGCCCGTTGAGCAGCAGCAACGCGGCGAAGACCCCGTAGTCGAAGTCGACGGGGAGCGCCAGCAGCCCGAAGAAGGACGCCGCGACGACGACCAGACCGGCCGTGGAGAACATGCGGGCGCCGAACCTGTCCGACAGATAGCCGGAGACGGGGCCGGCGATCAGGAAGCCCACCGTCAACGGCAGCATGAAGATGCCGGCCCACAGCGGGGTGTCCTCGAAGGCGTAGCCGTGCAGGGGCAGCCAGATGCCCTGCAGCCAGATGATCAGCATGAACTGCAGTCCGCCGCGCGCGATCGCGGTCAGCAGCGCGGCGAGATTCCCCGCGGCGAACGCCCTGATCTTGAACAGCGCCAGATTGAACATGGGCTCCGCGATGCGCGTTTCGACGACGCAGAAGACGAGCAGCAGCGCGACGCCGCCGATCAGGCCCGCGAGCACCCACGGGTTCGTCCAGCCGGTGGGGTGGGATCCGTAGGGCTGGATTCCGTAGGTGATACCGGCCAGCAGGATTCCGGCGCCCGCCGCGAACGTGGTGTTGCCCACCCAGTCGATGCGGCCGCGGCGGCCCGCCGACGTCTCGCGCAGGCTCAGATACGACCAGATCGTGCCGGTGATGCTGACCGGCACGCTCACCCAGAACACGGCACGCCAGTCGACGGCGGCCAGCAGTCCGCCGGCGAGAAGGCCGAGGAACTGTCCCGCGAGCGCGGTGATCTGGTTGATGCCGAGGGCCATGCCGCGCTGCCGCGCCGGGAAGGCGTCGGTCAGGATGGCGGCCGAGTTGGCCGTGAGCATGGAGCCGCCGAACGCCTGCACGATGCGCCACAGGATCAGCCACAGGGCTCCTGCGCCGGCCCGGAACGGGTCGAGGGAGAGTGCGACGGACGCGCAGGCGAAGATGAGGAAGCCGAGGTTGTAGATCTTGACCCGGCCGTACATGTCGCCGAGCCGGCCGAGGACGACCACGAGCACGGCCGACACCAGCAGATACCCCAGGATCATCCAGAGCAGATAGCCGATGTTGCCGGGCGCCAGGGGGTCGAGCCCGATGCCCCGGAAGATCGCGGGCAGGGAGATGATCACGATGGAGGCGTCCATCGTCGCGATCAGCACGCCCAGCGTGGTGTTGGACAGGGCGACCCATTTGTAGCCCGGGCCCGCGGGTGTGTCGTTACTGCGAGCCGACTGCAGGGTCCGCAGCGCGGAGGCGGTCCTGCCGCGCGGGCGGTCGGTGTGCCGGTCGCCGGAACCGGGGCCGTGCGCCGTCACAGCCGCTCCGCCAGTCGGTCGAGGAGGGGCAGGGCCGCGGCGAGGGTCTGGCGTTCCTGCGCCGTGAACTCGTCAAGGGCGGTGGAGAGCCGGTGGACGGATTCCGAGCGCCGCTCCGCGAGCATGGCCCGTCCCTCCTCGGTGATCGCGACGATGGCGCGACGTCCGTCCGTCGCGTCGGGGGTGCGGCCGACGAGCCCGCGCTGTTCGAGCACGGCGAGCGTGCTCGCCATGGCCTGCGGCCGTACGCGTTCCAGTTCGGCCAGGGATCCGGGGGAGTCGGGGCCGTCGGCGGCCAGTCGCGCGAGCACCGAGACGCCGGAGAGCGACACGTCTCCCACGGCATGCGCCTGGCGCAGTCGCCGGGTCATGCGGCCCACGGCCAGCCGGAGGCGGTACGCGAGCCCCGCGGTGTCACTCGAGCCGCGTGGATGCTCGTGTCCTGTCTGTGCATCGATGTCCACAGGTATTAATAGTAGGTTTATCAGTCTGGACTGTTCAATCAAGGGTTAGTAATGATCGGGACGGTGGGCGCCACCTGTCGGTGGCCGATCGCCGGACGGTACTGACACGGCCCGGGTGGGGGCGCGAGGATGGCGGCACAAGCCGGGCCGGGGGTTCGAGTGGGGAGATCAGCACACATGAGCACAGTTGCCGTCACGGGTGCCACCGGGAAGACCGGTCGGGTCGTGGTCGCGGATCTGCTGGAGCAGGGGTACGACGTACTGGCCGTGGACGTGTCCGTGGGCCCGGTCGAGCGTGCGTGGGCGGACGGCCTCGGCCTGCAACTGCTGCGCGCGGACCTCACCGACTACGGTCAGGCGGTGGATGCCCTGAGCGGCGCGGGAAGCGTTGTCCACCTGGCCAACATCCCGGCCCCCGGCCTCCGGCCCGCCGCCCTCACCCTCACCACCAACACGGCGATGAACGACAACGTCTTCCTGGCCGCCGCGCACAACAAGCTGGACCGCGTGGTGTGGGCCTCCAGCGAGACGACCCTCGGCCTGCCCTTCGACGTCCCGCCCCGCTACGCCCCGGTGGACGAGGACCACTATCCCCACCCCACCTCCACCTATGCCCTGTCCAAGGTCCTGGGCGAGACCGCGGCCGAGCACATCTCCGGCTGGTCGGGCATTCCCTTCGTGGCCCTGCGCCTGTCCAACGTCCACCTGGTGGAGGACTATGCGCGTGTGCCCGGCTACTGGTCCGACCCGCACGCCCGCAAGTGGAACCTGTGGGGATACGTGGATGCGCGGGACGTGGCGCAGGCGTGCCGGCTCGCGCTGACCGCCGCCGTCACGGGCGCCTCCAGCTACGTCATCGCCGCGGCCGACACGATCATGGACCGCCCCTCCGCGGAACTGCTCGCCGAGGTCTTTCCCGAGGTGAGGTTGACCCGGGAGATCGGCACCCACGAGACGCTGCTCAGCGTGCGGCGGGCCCGTGAGGTGCTGGGGTACGAGCCGCGGTACTCATGGCGGGACGTACTGGACCACTGAGGCGGCCAGGGGCCGTGTCCCCGGCGGGCCGGGGGTTCGACGGGCGACGGGCACCAGGACCCGGTCGGCGGCCAACCGTGGAACGTGCCCGAGGGGGTGGGGGTCAGCGGGTCGCCCACGCCTCGAGGGCGGTCGTCACCGGTGCATGCGTACGCGCCGACTCCTCGACGGCGAGGGCGAGGAGGTGGTCCTGGCAGCCGTCGGCAAGGGGATACGGTTCCGGTCCGGAGTCCCGTACCCATGCCCCGGTACGGCACAGCAGGTCCACCACCGCCAGGTCGTCCTCGGAGAGACTGGCCCCGAGATGGTCGTTGCGCCACACGACCTGTCCGTCGAAGGAGATGTGGTGCACCTCCGATCCCTCGAGGTTGAGGTCGGTGCCGGTGCGACGGCGCACCAGCGGGGACTCGACGGGCGTGCGCGGGTCGGCCATCCGCACCACCGTGTCGTCGACGATCTCACCGAGCGAGCCGCGCACCACGATTCGGCGGGCGCGCAGAGGGTTCCACCACTGGTTGTCGGTGAAGTCGTACAGGCCCGTGCGGGCTTCGCCGAAGTCCAGGAACGCGAGCGTGGTGGTGGCGTCCCTGGGGGTGAGGTCGTCCGACCAGCCGCGTGGGGAGAGTGGGTCGGCGAGCGGGGCGATGAAGGCCTGTGCCGTCACGGTCGTGGGCTCGAATCCGACACCCAGGGTGTGCCGGATCAGTGACATGGCGTGGTACATGTGCGTCGACGACACCTGGACCGAGGTGGGCCTGCCGATGACCCCCTCTCGCACGAGCGCGATGCGGGCCGCGTGACCGGGCATCAGGGTGTACTGCTCCGCGACCTGGACGAGCCCTCCGCCGTCCGGCCGTGTCACGCCGCCCACGGCGGCCCACAAGGCACGCAGTCCCTCCGCGTCGGGTGCGGGGGGAGTCTCCGCGAGAACGGGCACGCGTTGCTCGACCAGGTCCCGGACGACCTCGGGCGTGATCTGCCACGGCACCGACGCGATGACGAACTCCGGCCGGGTGCCGCGCAGTTCGCCGATGCTCCGGAAGGCGGGCACCCCCCACTCCGCCTCCACCTGCGCTGCCCGCGCGGCCGAGCGGGTCACCACGCCGGATACCTCCAGCCGCCCGGGCAGCGCCCTGGCCAGCCGGGCGAAGAACTCGGACCGCCAGCCACTGCCGACCATGCCGAACCGTATGGGTGCCTGGCTCACGTGTCCGCTCCTCATTGGCCATCCAGTCCTGCGCCGCGGGCGGTCCGGTGCCGTCCGTCGTGGACCACCGGCGCGGACCCGGGCGGTTTCGGGACGCGGGGTCCGGCCGGCCGCAACCACTCGCCCGGACCGCACTCGCCGTCGGCGCCCCGGACCGCAGTGGGCGGCGCCCCATTATCGCCACGCGCCTGTGGCAGGCCCTCGGCGGGGGCGTGGGGCCGGCGAGGACTTCGACGCGGTGAGGGGGGTGCTCCTCGCGTCCGGGGAGGCGGAACACCGGTCTCCCGGACGCGAGCAGTCAGAAGAACATCCCTGCGCTACCGGACCGTCACGGTGTTCTGTGCGTCGTGTTGGTCACGAAGCCCGCCACCGCCCGCGCGAAGTCCGCGGGTTCCTCGATATGGCCGAAGTGCCCGCTGTTCTCGAGGATCAGCAGTTCCGAACGGGGGATCAGCTTGTGCAGTTCCTCCGCCCAGCGCACCCCGCAGATGACGTCATGGCGGCCTACGACCACCAGGGCGGGCACCGAGAGCGCACCGAGAGCCTCACGGTCGTCGATGATGTCCGGGACGAGGTCCTCGTCCAGCCCCGAGACGTAGGTGGCGCTCAGTGAGGCGCGCAAGGGAGCGAACTCCTCCTCCCGTCCCCAGTAGTCGGTGAAGTACGACGGCAGCAGGCCCTTGGCGACGGATGTCATCCGTGCGTCGTCGGAGATGGTGGGAATCGCTTGGAAAGCCTCCAGGACCTCGGGGAGCTCGGGGCGGCCGGCATGACGCACGGCGAACTCCTGGACCAGGCGCATGGCCTCGGCGCCGTGCTCGGGACCGGTGAGCGGTGCGCTGTCGTAGAGGATCACTCCGGCGATCCCTTCGGGGTGGTGCAGGGCGTGGTACTGCACGACGAAGCCGCCGTGCGAATGACCGAGCAGATGCACCTCCGGGACGCCCAGGTGAGCGACCAGGGCGCCGAGGAAGCGGCTGTAGCGGCCGCGGGTGTAGCCGTGGGGGTGGGAGGGCAGGCGGCCGGAACCCCCGGTGCCGACCGGCTCCGGGTAGACCACGGTGAGATGCTGCTCCACCGCGGGCATGCGCAGGTACTCCCAGTGGATGCCGGGACCGCCGGAATGCGCCACGCACACCGGTCCTGTGCCATGGACGTGGTAGCGCTGCACGATCCCGTCGACATCGAAGGTGTGGGTGCCGGGGGCCAGAGGATCGGCCGGGGAGTTGTTCACAGGTGTCTCCTGTCCAGCTGGTGTTTACGACACCGGCCAGACGCGGGAGAGCCGGGCAAGTTCGATCCCGATCATGTGACGGTCGTCACACATAGGACGCCGGGTCGGTGGCCGGCGTCTGCCTCGAGTGGAAGAGCCGCAGCCGGTGCACCCGGCCGGCGCCGTCCAGGGTCATGAGCCAGGCGACGGCAGGCGGGCAGTGCTCCGGATTCTCGGGCGGATTGAGCAGGTCCATCTCCCACACGGCGAGCGACCGCCCGGCGACGGCGTGGAAGAGCCGCTGCCGCACACCCGCCTCGAGGTCGCCGTCCATGCCGCGTACCAGCAGGTCCCCGTTGCCGACCGGGGTGTTCCCGCTGAGCAGCGCGACCTCGGGGGACCACCGCTCCGCGAGCAACGCGGCGAAGCGCCCTTGCTCGGCCGCGGCCAGCGTCTCGTGTGCCTCGATGCGACTGGCCCGAACGCGCCGTGCGGCGTCGGAGTGCGGGGCATCGGCCGTGGCGGCGAGAGCCGCGGCCAGCTTGGCGCGTCCCAGGTTGAGACGACTGCGGACGGTACCGACCGGGACACCGCACGCGCGGGCTATCTGCTCGTAGGAGGTGACGCCCGTGCTGAAATGGCGCAGAACCAGGGGCATGCGCAGTGCCGGGGACAGTTCCTCCACGGCTTCCCAGATCCAGTCCCGCAGTGTGTTCTGCTCCAGCCAGCGGTCCGGACCGCTGTCCGTGACGGACATGTTCAGGTCCTCGACCGGCTGGGACCTCACGGAGTCCCGCAGCAGGGAGCGGCAGGTGTTGCGCACGATCATCCGCAGCCATGCGCCCACCGCCGCCGGGTCGCGGACGTCGCGTATGTTCCGGAGCGCCCGCACCGCCGCGTCCTGGAGCACATCGTCGACATCGGGACCCGGCCCCAGAATGCTCAGGGCCACCGCCCGCATACCCGCCCGGTGCCGCTCCAGCAGCAGGCCCAGTGCCGTGGCCTCACCCGCCTGGGCAGCACGGGTGAGCTGCGCGTCCTCGAGGCGCGCGGCTTCGTCCTCGTCCCGGATCATGCGGTCCCTTCCGGCCTTCTTCCCCCACACGTAGTGTGCCGCGTCCGCCGACCGAACTGCCCGGCGGGAGCGGGTCGCTCCCGCGATCGTCCGGGTACCGCCGAGGTCGACCCGGGCTGCGATCTCCGGCGCCCGTGGGGCCGACCGTATGCCGTCCGGCCTCGATCGCATGCTGAGTGGTCGTCAACTCCCTGGCGGGCGCGCGGGGATCACGGTAGCGACTGTCGCGGGCAGAAGCGGCGCTGCCGATTGCGCGTTCGCGTGTTCCGGCCCGTGAGGCGGGTCCAGTGGCAAGAAGGCGGTGCACGTGTCACCCGCAGTACTGGCCGGTCGGGTCCCATGGATCCGCGTGGCCGTGGCAGCGCGAGCCCGGCAGGGTCGGCCGCGGTGTCGACGCGCGTAAAAGGTTCGAAGGGCGCGTCGGCCGGCCTGGCGTTCGCGCAGGTCGGAAGGGTCGGGCTCGGGGCGGGCCGGCGGCGGGCCGGGAACGGCGGCACCGCAGTGTAGAGGGCCGTCACGGCTGGGTCTAAGGTCGGAAACACGGGACCAGAACGATGGGAGGCAGTCGGAAATGGCGCAGGACGAGGCCGTGATCGGCTGCACGGGGGAACTGCTCATCGGCACTCGTGGGTCCGCCGGTCCCGGCGAGATCCTGGTGCGGGTCAGAGGCGGTTCCGAGACATTCCTCGCCTGGTCGCAGGAGCCCCTGCCGACTGGGGCCACCGTGCTCGTGATCGACTCCCGCGGACGCCGCGAAGTGGACGTCATCGAGTGGGTCGATCCGTTGGATGCGTTGTGCGGCGACGCCGCCGACGCCGGCTAAGGAGAAGAGGATGTTCGGTTACCGCGTTCCCGCCCCCGACGAGGCGATGCTGATCTCGGGAGGACGGCGGGGACTGGGGGGCGCGCCGTTCCGGGTGGTGACGGGGCACGGGAAGTTCGTGCTGCCGGTTTTGCGCAAGGTCCGTTTTCTCACCTTGTCGATGTGCGAGGCCGAGGTCACCGAGACTTGTGTGACAAGGCAGGGCATCGCGCTGAACGTGCGTGCCGTGATCGCCTTCAAGGTCGGCAACGACACGGAGAGCATCATCAACGCCGGCCAGCGGTTCCTCTCCGACCAGGACCAGATGTCGGTCCTGACCGGGAGGATCTTCGCCGGTCATCTGCGGGCCATCATCGGCTCGATGACGGTCGAGGAGATCGTCACCGAGCGGCAGAAGCTCGCGGCCGAGGTGCTGGACACGTCCAAGACGGAGATGGCGAAGATCGGCCTGATCGTGGACTCGTTGCAGATCCAGTCCATCGACGACGGCGACACCGGCTACATCGATGCGATGTCCGCGCCGCACAAGGCGGCCATCCAGCGCCAGGCCCAGATAGCCCAGGCCCAGGCCAACCAGACCGCGGCCGAGGCGGAGCAGGACGCGGCCCGTAAGCAGGCCGAGTACGCCCGGCAGACGGCGGTGGTGAAGGCGGAGTACTCGGCCGAGGTGGACCGCGCCCAGGCGCATGCGGCCCAGGCCGGACCGCTGGCGCAGGCCCACGCCCAGCAGGAGGTGCTGGCCGCCCAGACCGAGCTGGCGCTGCGCCAGGCCAAGCTGCGGCAGCAGCAGCTCGTGGCCGAGGTCGTGAAGCCCGCCGAGGCCGAGGCGGAGCGGGTCAGGATCCTCGCCGCCGCGGAGGCGGAGCGCATGAAGATCCAGGCCGAGGCCGCGGCCTCGCACGACCGCGTCGCCCTGGACCGGATGCTGATCGACCAGCTTCCGCAGATCGTGAAGGAGGCGGCCGGTGGCCTCTCCGGTGCCAACGTCAACGTCCTGAACGGTGCGGACGGACTTGGCGAGATCGCGGCCGGTCTGGTCGCCCAGGGTCTGACGATCCTGGACTCGGTCCGGCAGAACCTGAACGGTCAGAGCGGCCAGAACTCCCCGAATTCCGGCGGCCGGCCGGAGCAGGGCAACGGGCGGCTCGAACTGCAGGGCCCGCGGTCGCGGGAACAGGGCACGGGCGAGGAGAGCTGACGCGTTTCGCAGTGGCAAGCCCGGGCGCGTGAGGCCCGGGACGGTGCCTGACCGCCCACGTACCTTCCGTACGTGGGCGGCCTTCGTCCGTGGGGTGCGCAGCACCGGACGCCGCGGCCAGGCTCAGGCGCTGGCCGCGGTGCTTCTTCTCCAGCAGTTCGGCGTAGTTGTGCGCCGCGTTGCCCCGGCCCCATGGACCCGCAGGCGCGTAGGAGTGGGTGCCGTCCCGCATCGCGCTCAATACGGCCTCGGCGGCCGTCCACCCGAAACCGGATGCTCCCATCGGGGTAGGCGCTGACACGCACTTTCCGTCCGTCGGGACATCGCATGCGGCGCGATAGCGGGACATCTGGGAACTCGATCGATCCAACTCCTTTATTGTCCGACAGGAGCGTGGATTTCCAGAACTATGTCACTATCCGGAACAGGTAAGCCAATACGGCCATACCGCCTGACGGGCCATCACCTCGGCTACCCCATCGGTGAAATTGCCGACGCCCTTTTGTCCCGCTCCAGTTGGATTCGGTTCCGTGGTGCGGAGGTCCACGACGGTTGCCGTATCGGATCAGGGTTGTGCTGCCTCCGGCCTGCAACCCGCCTCATTCTCAATAGTTGGCCGAAAACCCACATCGGTCGGCGGGGGTTCGGTCCGGCGTATACGGTGATGGGCTGACATTGCACCCGGAACGCCGCTTTCGGCCTACGCAAGATCGGTCATGATCGGCGACCGATCCGGTACCACGCACCAGTCCCGTGGTGGTCATTTCCCGTCGAAGTGAATTCGTACGGAGGTCGAACTCATCGGCCGGTACCGGTGTTCTCGGCCCGGTGACTAGCATGTGCGGCAAAACCCTGATCCGGAACAGCGCCGCCCTCGGTCGGCCCCCTTCCGGGCCGTCGGCGTTGTTCAGCCGTCCAACCACCCCTGCTCTCACGGACCGAGGGACCGCGGAATGTCAGTGCCAACTCGCCCCCGCCAGCGCCGAAGCGCCAAAGGAGGGCGATCGTCCCCGGTCGCGTTTCCGGTGATCCTGCTCGTCACCGCCGCGGGCGCCGCGGCAGCGGGTGTCTTCGCTCCCCAGGACTCCCGCACCTGGGTCCTGGCTACGGCGGTTGTCGCCTGGTGCTGCGTCGCCGTTGTCGTCGGCACCGCCTCGTATCTGGTGCGCCGCGCCCACCGGCAGGCCGTCGCGCAGGGCAGCGAGCTCGAGATGAGCGAGAGCGTCTGGCGCCAGCAGGTCTCCGAGAGGTCGCACCTGGTCAACACGACCATGCCGGGGGTCGCCGAGAAGGTGAAGAACGGCGCGGAGGCGGAAGAGGCCCTGTCGCGGTTCCCCGTGCCTTCGGACCCGCATCTGCGGCAGCTGTCACAGGTGTTCGCCACCGTGCTCGCCGAATCGGTCCGGCGGGCAACCGCGGCCGAGTCCGACCGGCAGCACCTGCGCTCCGAACTGGACCGCGGCAAGGCGGAGCTCGAGCGGCTGGCCGAGGAGACGCTGCCCGCAGCGGTGGAGCTGTTGCGGGAGGGAAGCTCCGCCGACACCGCGCTGGCCAAGGTCGACTGGCCGCAGAGCACCCTGCTGCGGGAGTTGGCCGAGTGGGTCGTGCGTGAACTCGCCTACAGCGAAAGGCGTTCCGCCGCCGCGCAGGCCGCTTCCGCCAAGGCGCTCAGCCGAGTTCAGGCCAAGACCGTCAGCATGCTCGCCGATCTGCGCGAGATGCAGGACCGCCACGGTGAGGAGGTCTTCGGCGACCTGCTGCGTCTGGACCACAGCACCTCGCAGCTGGGCCTCATGACCGACCGGCTTGCGCTGCTGATGGGCGGGCGCTCCAGCCGCGTATGGAACAAGCCGATCGTCATGGAGAGCATCCTGCGTGGTGCCGTCGGCCGTATCGCCGCCTACCGGCGGGTGCGCCTGCACTCCTCCAGCAAGGCCGCGATCAACGGTTTCGCGGCCGAGGGCGTGATGCATCTGCTCGCCGAACTCATGGACAACGCCGCCAACTTCTCCCCTCCCATCGACGAGGTCCACGTCTATGTGGAGGAACGCAGCGCCGGCATCGTCGTCACCATCGAGGACAGCGGTCTGAAGATGTCCGACGCGGCCATGCGCCGGGCGGAGGAGTCCGTGTCGGGCAAGGTAGTCGACCTCGCCGCGCTGCAGGGAACCCGGCTCGGACTCGGCGTGGTGGGACGGCTGGCCGTCAAATACGGCATCAGCGTCAACTACCGCCCGTCCTCGCGCGGCGGCACCGGTGTGGTCGTACTGCTGCCGCCTCAGATGGTCGCCCAGCAGCGCGAGCCGATCGTCTCCGAGCCTCTCCGGGGTGGCACCTCCGCGCCGAGCGTGCCCGCCCCCGCGGCCGAACCCCCGGTGATACGCCCGCAGTCGGTCGCGCCGGCCGAAGGAGGACCCGCGCCCCGCGCGGACATCCCCAGCAGGCCTGCCGGGGCCGCAACCGGCGGCCTGCCCTTGCGGACCCCGGGTCGGACCATGGCAGAGGCGGAGCGGGAGCGGCGGAAGCAGGGCCCACAGACGCCCGCCGAGCCGGGTGAACCCGGCCCCGCACGCGACGCCGGCAGCCGCTTCGGGGCCTTCCACCGCGGTCGGCGGAGCGCCGGCGGCGCCCAGGGCGGTGAGGACACGGGCCACGCCTCCACCGACGACTGAGGGCCGGACCCTCCGCACAGCCTGGGCGCCCCAGCCCACCACCCCCCGCATCGATTCGCCGCACCACGTTGGATTGGAGGAACGGGTCGGGTGACCTTCGACCGGTCAGAACCCGCCCCGCCCACGATGGAGACCACTGACAACAGCCTCACCTGGCTTCTGGGAAACCTGCTGGAGCGTACGCCGGGCACGCGCCACGCTCTCGTCCTGTCGCGGGACGGCCTGAAGCTGTGCTGGACGGAGCACTTGACCGAAGACCAGGCCGACCAGCTGGCGGCCATCTGCTCCGGTATCCAAGCCCTCTCCCAGGGCGCTTCCGCCGAGTTCGGTGACGGATCGGGCGGTGTCCGGCACTCCATGACCGAGTTCCACGGCGGCCTGCTGTGCATCGTGGAGGCGGGCGAGGGCGCGCACCTCGCGGTCGTCGCGCAGGAGAGCGCCGACCCGGGCGTGGTGGGTCATCACATGACGGAGCTGGTGGAGCAGATCGGGGACCATCTGAGGGCCGAGCCGCGCGCCTCCGTCGGCCCGGGTGCCTCCGCGTGATCCGCAAACCCGTGGACGTCGGCGATCCGGACCGGCTGTACATGGTCACGGACGGTCGCAGCGAAGCCGACGACACCTTCGACCTCGTCACGCTGATCGTCAGTGAGTGCGAACCCACCGCGGGGCTGCAGTCGGAGCACGTGCGGATCCTCGAGCTGTGCCGGCATCCGACGGCACTGGTCGAGATCGCCGCCGAGTTGAAGCTCCCCATCACCGTCGTACGCATTCTGCTGGGCGACCTGCACGACATGGGCAAGGTCAGCGCCCGGCACCCCCGCGCCGCCGAGTCCGTCGCGGGCCTCCCCGAAACAACCCTGCTCCAGGAAGTGCTTGATGGACTCCGCCACCTCTGAGCTGCCCTTGCAGCGCACGCCGCTGGCCGATGCCGCCGAGACCGGTCTGAAGATCATCGTCGTGGGCGGCTTCGGCGTCGGCAAGACCACCTTGGTCCGCTCGGTCAGCGAGATCCGGCCGCTGAACACCGAAGAGGTGATGACGCAGGCGGGTGAAGGCATCGACGAGACGGCCGGTGTGGAACGCAAGACCACCACGACCGTCGCCTTCGACTTCGGGCGCATCAGCCTGAGCGAGCAGATGGTGCTCTACCTGTTCGGCGCGCCCGGTCAGGAGCGCTTCTGGTTCCTGTGGGACCGGCTGTTCTCCGGCACGCTCGGCGCGGTCGTCCTCGTGGACACCCGCCGCATGGCGGACTCCTGGTATGCGATCGACCGGCTCGAACACCACAAGACGCCCTTCGTGGTGGCGGTCAACCGCTTCGACGGCGACGAGAGCCGGTTCACGCTCGACGAGATCCGTCAGGCACTGGCCCTGGGTGAGCACGTGCCCATGATCGACTGCGACGCGCGGGTCAGGGGCTCGGTCAAGGAGGTCCTCATCGCTCTCGTGGACCACCTGTACACACTGGCGCTGGCCCAGGAGAGGACACCGTGAGCGACACCGCCGACTCCCCGTCCACGAACAATCCTCCTCCGGGGTGCCCCGCGCACTCGTCCGCCGTGCATCTGGCCGGACTGGAGTACCAGCAGACGCCGTCACAGCTCTACCGCGCCATGCGCCAGAAGCACGGGGCGGTCGCACCGGTGCAGCTCGACGGCGACATCCCCGCCTGGCTGGTGCTCGGTTACCCCGAGGTCTGTTATGTGACCGTGCACGACGAGCTGTTCGCTCGGGACTCCCGGCGGTGGAACCAATGGCCGCACATCCCGGACGACTGGCCTCTTCTGCCGTACGTGGGCTACCAGCCCTCCGTGCTGTTCACCGAGGGAGCTGAGCATCAGCGCCGCGCGGGTGTCATCACCCAGGCGCTGGAGGGCGTGGACCAGTTCGAGCTGGCCCGCGAGTGCCAGCTGATCGCCGATCAGCTGATCTCCTCGTTCTCCGGAAGCGGCCAGGCCGAGCTGATGAGCACGTACGCGCACGCCCTGCCCGCCCGTGGCGTGCTGTGGATGTGCGGCATGCCGCAGGGCAGCGCGGACACCGAGCGTCTCGTCGAGGATCTGCGGATCTCCCTCGACGCCGGCGAGGGAGACGACCCGGTGGCGGCGTACATGCGCGTCGGTGAACGCATCATGCAACTGGTGAAGGAGAAGCGGGAGCGGCCCGGTCCCGACGTCACATCGCGGATGCTGCTGGATCCCGCCGGGCTCAGCGACGAGGAGATCGTGCAGGACCTGATCTCCGTCATCGCCGCGGCACAGCAGCCGACCGCCAACTGGATCTGCAACACCCTGCGGCTGCTGCTGACCGACGAACGCTTCGCGGTCAACGTCTCGGGCGGTCGTGTCAGTGTCGGCGACGCGCTCAACGAGGTGTTGTGGCTGGACACACCGACGCAGAACTTCATCGGCCGCTGGGCCGTACGTGACACACAGCTCGGCGGACGCCTCATCCGCGAGGGCGACTGCCTGGTCCTCGGTCTCGCGGCCGCCAACACGGACCCGCACATCTGGCCGGAATCACACGTCGGCGCCGAGAACTCCGCTCATCTGTCCTTCAGCAACGGCGAACACCGCTGCCCGTATCCGGCACCGCTCCTGGCGGACGTGATGGCACGGACGGCGGTGGAGACCCTCTTGGAACACCTTCCCGACCTCGTACTGGCCGTGGAACCGGAGGAGCTGACGTGGCGCCCGTCCATCTGGATGCGCGGTCTGACCTCGCTTCCGGTGCAGTTCACTCCGCAGGTGCGGTAGCCGCATGCCCTCCGCGTGCCGGGCGGGATTCCCGGCACGCGGAGGAGGCAATTCAGCGGGACAGCGGCATCAGGCCGCGGACGGCGTGAAGTTCACCGGCAGGGCCTTCGGGCCGCGGGTGAAGACGCCCTGCTCGACCGGGTCGAATCCGTCGGCGAGACGGAGGTCGGGCATGGCGTCCAGCAGTTGGTTCACACCGACCTCGACCTCGGCCTTGGCCAGCAGCGCGCCCACGCAGAAGTGCCTGCCGAGCGCGAATGCGAGGTGGTCGGCGGCGGCGGAGAACGCCGAGGTCGTGGTGAGGTCGTCACGGAAGATGTCGAACCGGTCGGGCTCACGGTAGCGCTGCCCGTCCCGGTTGGCGGCGCCGATGAGGCAGGTGATGGTGGCGCCGGCAGGGACGGTGCCACCGGTGAGCTCGACCTCGGTGGCCGACTGCCGCATGATCATGTGGACCGGCGGCGTGTAGCGGAGGGTCTCCGCGAAGGCGGCGGGGATCAGGCTGCGGTCCTCGCGGACGGCCGCCAACTGGTCGGGGTTGACCAGCAGGTTCGCCAGGATGCTGGCGATCGCCTTGTCGGTGGTCTCCCCGCCGGCAGCCAGCAGCAGGCTGCAGAAGGCCTTGATGTCCTCGTCGCTCATGCGGACGCCGTCGACCTCGGCGGCACACAGTGTGGACAGCAGGTCGTCACCCAGGCTGTCGCGCCGCTCGCGGATGATCGGGATCATGTACTCGGCGAATTCCACCCGGGTACGTTCCCCTACGGCCGTCACCTCGGGATCGCCGGACAGGTTGCCGAGGAAGGCGATGACAGCCGTGTACCAGCCGTGGAACCGGGCGTGGTCGGCCTTGTCCAGGCCCAGCATGTCCGCGATGACGTTGACCGGGAAGCGGGTTGCATAATCGCCGACGATGTCGGCGGATCCGGAGTGCCGGAAGGCGTCGATGAGTTCGCGCGAGTTGCGCTCGATGACCGGCAGGAACTTCTCCTGCAGATCGCTGCCCCGGAACGCGGGGGCGACCAGGGCCCGGCGCACCGCGTGTTCACGGCCGCTGAGCTGCAGGATCGTCTTGCCGTGGACCGGTTCGAGCTGCCAGTCGTAGTTGTCGGTGGTGAACTGGCTCTGTTTGTCCTTGAAGACGCGTTCCACGTCTTCGTAACGGGAGATTATGTAGCTCTTGGTGGCCTCGTGCCAGATCAGGGGCTTTTCTTCCCGCATCACCGCATAGGCGGGGTAGGGATCCGCGGCGAACTCGGGCGAAAGAATGTCGGGAAGCTGCTGCGCAGCGGACACGGAACTCCTCAGGTAGATGCCTGCCGTCGGATGCCAGGTTATTGATCTTTTGACTCGTCAAACAGGCCAGTACTGGCGAAAGTTGAGCGTCGTATCGTCTGCCGCCGTCGGGTGGCGCGACCCCCGGCCGACGGCATGAGCGGACTGCGTCTCAGCGCAAGGACCGTGCGCCGGGGCGAAAGACGGCTCGGGCCCGGTGCCCGAGAGTGGACGCCATACCGACGGCCGGCCGGCACATCGGCTCGGCCGCGCCGACAGAACGCGGCGGCGTCCAGGCCGCCACTCGCCCGGATCACGCCGACGCCCTCGGGTGAACCGCAGGAAATTGGCGCGATCGAGGACACCCTCACCCCTGGCGTGGAGCGGGTGATGCGCGCAGTGGCCCAGGCCCATCTGCGGACCGGGGCACCGATCACCGTGCCCTGCTGCACGTAGCGGGTCGACCGGCCGAGATCCCGCGCGACGGTGACGACGTCGAGATCGTCGTCGCAGGCGTGGGTCCTGACCAGGGCGCGCCACGGTCCGCCACGGTGATCCGACTTGCGCCGTGCAGATCGGTGAAAGCATCGTCCCAGGCGCTCACCGAGCAGATGGGCTCAGTCCAATTCCGGCGATACAAGCCTCATGGTATCCGTCCGACCTGCGACCGAAGCGACCACCGTTGCCCGAGCGGCGCGGTGTCTCGTCGCAACTACAGGGCCAGAAGGGCCTGTTCCACGACCTCGGTGAGTGCGGGGTGGATGTACAGGACGTCCCGGCCGATCCGGTCCACCGTGAGGCCCAGCGTCATGGCCTGGAGCAACGGCTGGATGAGCGTCGCCGCCTGAGGGCCGATGATGTGTGCCCCGAGAAGCCTGCGGTCGTGAGGACTCGCCAGGACCTTCACGAAGCTGGTGGTGTCCTCCAGCGCCCATCCGTATGCGGTGTCGGCGTAGTCGCGGACGCTCGCCAGATAGTCGATCTCGCGGTTGCGTGCCTCCTGCTCGGTCAGTCCGACACCGGCGATCTGAGGGCTGGTGAACACAGCGTGCGGAGCCAGGGCGTTGGGCAGGGTGCGCAGGTCCTCGGGATGCAGAATGTTGTGGCGTACGATCCGCGATTCGGCGTTCGCCATGTGCTTGAGCTGAAAGTGATTGGCCACGTCACCCAGGGCCCAGATGCCGGGTACCGACGTGCGGTAGGCCGAGTCGGTCACGATGTGGCCGTGTTCGTCGAGTTCCAGCCCGCCGGCGACCGCGTCCAGCCGATCGGTGTTGGGCCGGCGGCCTGCGGACACCAGGAGCATCTCGGCTTCGACCACCTGCTCCCCGTCGGGTGAGGTCACAGTGAGCGCGACGCCTCCGGAACGCCGCTCGACGGAGGTGATGCGGGCATCGAGCAGCACGCGATGCCGCCGCGAGGCGAGTTCGGTGAACCGGGCGGAGATCTGCTCGTCCTCTCCGGTCAGCAGGCGCGGCCCCCGGGTCACGACCGTGATGTCCGTACCGAACGCGTCGAATACATGACCGAACTCCGCCGCGATGAAACCGCCGCCGATGACTGCCATGGAGGAGGGCACGTCGTCGATCCGCATGATGGTGTCCGAGGTGTGGAAGGGAACGGAGTCCAATCCCGGGATGTCCGGCACCACAGGCCGTGATCCGACGGCGACGACGAACGTGTCGGCGGTGATCCGCTCGGTTCCCACCTGCAGCACCTTGGGCCCGACGAAGCGTGCCTCCGTGGTGTACACGTCGACGCCGTTCTTCCTGCGGTAGTCCAGCGCGCCGTCGTGCAGCGGATCGATGCGCCGGAAGATCCGGTCGCGGACGGCCCTCCAGTCGACGCGCTCGACGGTGGCATGGACGCCGAGCCGGGCCGCGGCCCGGGCGTTTTCGACCGCGTCGGCGACAAGGACGTACATCTTGCTGGGAATGCACCCGCGGTTCAGGCATGTGCCGCCGAAGCGGTTCGGCTCCACGACGGCGGTGCGCAGATGGGCGAGTTCGTCGGCGAGCAGCATGTTGCCGCTGCCGGCCCCCAGGATCACCAGATCGTAGCGCTGCACGCCCGTCCACCTTTCTCCGGCGAGATGTGTGGCCTTGCGGCGCGTGGCCTTGCGGTGAGGCCACAGGCCCGCGGCTGTGTGAGGATCGACCGCACGGTCCGCTTCCCGCGGATGCCTCCTAGGTGTCTATCACGCGGAATGCGATGTCGAGGGATGACGCCGCTGCGGCATCCGGGCTTGGCGCGCGGTGGATGCAGGGCGCACCGGGGTCACGACGAGGGCGTGCGGTGCCGGGTCGGCTGCTCGGCCCAGATGGTCTTTCCCCGCTCGTGATAGCGCGTGCCCCACTGGTCCGTGAGGTGCGAGATGATGAACAGCCCCCGGCCGCCTTCGTCGACGGTGCGCGCATGTTTGACATGCGGGGCGCTGCTGGCGGAGTCGGTGACTTCGCAGGTCAGCATGCGGTCGTGGATGAGACGCAGTTGCAGGGGTGGTGCGCCGTAGCGAATGGCGTTGCCGACGAGTTCGCTGACGATGAGTTCGGCGGTGAACATGGTCTCCTCGTCCATGTCCCAGGCCCGGAGCCGCTCACGGGTCACCTTGCGGGCGATGGACGCGGCTTCGGGGTGTGCGGGCAGTGCGCGGGTGAGTACGCGATCGCCGGGCAGTGCCGTCGTCCGGGCGAACAGCATCACCTGGTCGCCGGTGTGGGGCGCGCCCGTGAGCGCATGGGCGACGGCGTCGCGGAGATCGGACAGAGGCCCTGCGCCGACGCCGTCCGCGAAGGTGTTCTGCGACGCGGACCGCATCAGGACATGCGGGGCGAGCCCGGTCGTGCCCAGGGCCAGTGTGCTTCCCTCGGGGAGGCTGACGGTGGCGGCGGGGAAGGGGGCGTTGCCCTTTCCGGCGAGCGGGGGACCGGGAGGTACCGGCAGGACGAGGGTGGACCCGTCGGGGAACACGGCGACCGGCTCGGGGAGGCCGGCCCGGGCGATCGTACAGTTGAGCTCGATCGGGTCGTGGACGGCGATGATGCAGCCCGCGGTGAGCTGTTCGGTGTGCAGTGGATCACCGGGGGGCAGCGCGGCGCATGCCGCGGCGATGCGGTCGGCAGTGTCGTTCAAGCGCGCGAGCAGCTCGTCGGGCTGCAGGTCCTGCGCGACCAGGGTGTGCAGCGCGGTGCGCAGGAAGCCCATCGTGAGGGCCGCGGCGATGCCGTGCCAGGCGACGTCGCCGACGATCAGCGCGGTCCGTGCGCCGGGCAGAGCGATGGTGTCGCAGAACGCGCCGCCGCCCTCCGGGTCGGCGATGTGCAGATGGCAGGTCTCGACGGTGCTCTGTGTGGTTGGTTGTTGTGGCAGGAGCCTGCGCTGGAGGGTGGCCGCGGTGATCCACTCACGCATGTAGCGACGGGCGTCCTCGATACAGAGCGCGGCATGCGCACACACGGAGGAAGCCACCTCGAGGTCCTCCTCCTCGAAGGGGTCCTGCTCGTGGACGCGGTAGAAGGCGACCATGCCCAGCGCCCGGTCGCGCAGTGCCAGAGGCGCCACGATGAGCGAGTGGGCGCCGGCTCTCCTGATGGCCTCGGCGCGGGCCGGATCCGCCGCGGGCCAGGGGTTGTCCTCCCCGATCGGGACGAGGCGCGGCCGGAGATCGGACAGCACGTTCCTGAACGGCGTGCCGGCCGGCGGCGGGCGCACATCGGCCATCGGGTGCGCCGGGCTACCGCCGTGGAAGGCCGCTCGGCGCAGGGGGATGTCCTCGCGGACCGGGACCAGCGGAGGCTCCTCACCGCGGACGACGTCGTCGATGACCTCGACCACGGCGATGCCAGCGAAGGCGGGAACGACCACCTCGACGAACTCCTGGCACACGGCGCCCACGTTCGGGCCGTGGCGTACCCGCGCGCGGACGGAGTTCAGGAGGTCCAGCCGGTCCCGTGCGTTCTCCCGATCGGTGACGTCGAGGGTGGAGGCCACGAGTCCGAGCACCTGGCCCCGGGAGTCCTCCAGACGGACGTAGGAGACGGAGTGGACGCGGCGCTTGGTGCCACCCGGGGTCCTCGCGCTTCGCACGAGCCGGTTGACGACCGCCGCTCCGCTGTCGAGGACGCCCTGCGCCACGGCCGTCTCCCGCTCGGGGTCCTCGAGGTCGTACACCCGGGTGAAATGCGTGCCGAGCAGGCGTCCCGTGGATGTGTCGCGCAGTCCGGGGGTGCTCGCGCGGACGACACGAAGCCGGGCGTCGAGGACGTGCAGCCCCGTGGGGGAGTGGGCGAACAGCGTCTTCAGGATCGCCGCATCCTGCTCCGGCGTGGGCTCCGACGACGTCCGTACCTCCCATGTCACCCGTGCGCCGCGCAGTACCGGCCTGACCAGGACCGCGGCCGCCTCGGGGATTCCTCTTCGGCGTCCTGTGTCGTCGGCGCCCTCCCGTACGAGTGTGGAGACGTGCCGGCCGACGGCCTCCTCGGCCGACCACCCGAACAGTTCCTCGGCCGCATGCCCCCACTCGACCACCCTGCCGGCCTCATCGATGAGGATGAGCACGTCACCGCTGGGCATGGCAAGCACCTCCGGATCCATCTGTGCCCGTCCTGCGGCGACGACAGGCCCCCGCGCACGGCAGCTACACCGATCGGCTCAGCCCGCGTTTCTCCGGCGGCGCCGCTGCGCCATGGGCGCGGCCACCGCCACCCCGCTCTGCTCCAGCCGGGTGAAGGACTCGCGTCTCGGGTGCCGGCTCGGTGCACCCCCCGGACGGGCAGGTGCCTGTCTGCGCCGTCGACGGACCACAGGGGCGTACGGGGGCAGGCGGCCGGACTCTGGTGCGCACGACGTCAGGGGGGCGGTGGGGGGGTGATTCAGCGCCGGGCGAAGCGATCGGCCGTCGCGGGCGACGGAAGGGTTTCCGGGACAGCCGAAGGCCGGTCGCGGGGTGTGCCGGAGCCCGGGACGAGCTAAGGCACGCCGGCGCCGTCGGCGGACGGCGGGCACGGCGCGGACGACCTGGCAAGGGGCACGATGCTCGTCCGCGCCGGGGATCAGTGACGTTGGCCGTCGGACCGCTCGCGGTACAGGGTGAACCGCTCGAAGACGCTGAGCTCGCCGTTCGGCCTGTTGACCTTGTAATACGTCACATGCATCCGCGTGGTGTCACCGGGGAAGCGGCCGGGATCGACGGTGAAGGCGGCCAAGCCGTAGGGGTGGTCGACATCGCGCGTGCCCATCCAGATCACCTCCTCCTTGGCGTACACCGAGGTGTGTCCACCGTCGGGGTCGCCGGTGACGGCGGTGATGACCTTGGCGGTGCCGTCCTTGAAGAAGGACTGGTCGATGGTGCCGGACACACCGCGCGATGACGGCTCCTCCAGCGTCCGAGTGGATGACCGGACTTGCATACGCCGGCTGCGTCGACGGGGTGAATCACGCATGGCGACCGCAGGAGCGGACGGCGCCCCGGCCGCAGATGTTTTCCCAAGACTCCGTCTTGATGGAGCACGGTCCCCGACGCCCTCGCGGAGCGTGAGTGGAGGGCGATCTCGCGCCTTCGAAGCCTCACTTGACGTCGTGTCAGGCGAGGTCGTCAACGCCCCTTCACTGTGGTCGAGTCAGGGCCGGCGCCGGGACCGCGGCGGGTGCCGAGGCGTTCTCGCAGCACAGGGTGCCTCCACTGGGCGTGGAGGCACCCGGGCTCCCGGCGGGCCGGTGACTACTCGGTGAGGCGCAGGTAGTCGAGGTTGAAGCCGCCGGTCCCGCAGTAGACGGTGATCGGCTGCTCCCCGGCTGCGAGCGTGACGGTCGTGTGCACGGACCGGTAGTCGCTCCAGGCGTCCGTCGCGGGGACCGACACCGTGGCCAGTGTGGCTCCGCTCCGGTCGCGCAGGGACAGGGCGTCGGGCGCCGCGCTACCGGTGCCGTTGGCGACGCGCAACTCGACGTCGTAGGTGCCGGACTGCGGCACGTCCACGTCGTACCGGAGCCAGTTGCCTGCGGCCGTCCAGCCCACGTTCCTGCCCCCGCTCGCCGCGGCGTTGCTCTCGACGAAGTTGCTGCCGTCCGCGGGCCAGCCGTGCTGGTCGGTGTAGTTCTCCGCCTCGATCCTCTCGCCCACCGGGACGGCGTGCGGCCGCACGGTCAGGTGGACGCCCAACTGGTCGCGGGCCCGGCCGTCGGTGGCGTAGAAGGTCATGTCCTGCTCGCCCGCGGCCGTCGGGTGGATCGTCACCAGGCCGGTCGCCGGGTCGACGGCGACCCCGTCCGGCAGTTCCTCGGCGTAGTAGGCCGGCCGGTCCCCGTCACGGTCGGTGGCCCGCAACTGCAGGTGCACGGTGCTGTACTGGTCGGCGACCACCTCGGTGCTCCCGCTGAGGACGGGGGCGTGGTTGCGGTGGTCCGCGGGGGCGTGGTCCTGCCAGCGGTAGGTGGCGAACGAGCCCGCCGGGACGGTGACCACGAACGAACTGCCCGCAGTGACGACCCTGACCTCGGTGTCGGTGTCGTTCGTGTTGCCGAGCACGGCGACGAACCTGTCGGCGCCGGACCGGAAGACCACGTTGCTGATCCCGTGCTCCGCCGCGCTGGACTCCAGGCGCACATCACCGGGGGAGAGGTACTTGGCGAACTGCCCGAGGCCGTAGAGCTCGTCGCGGACGGTGAAGTCCTTGGCCGTGGTGTCCACCGTGACCAGCCGGTCCGGCCACTTGGTGGTGGCGGCGACCTGGTCCCAGTCGATGTTGTTGTCCCGCGCGGGCGTCCAGTGCAGTGTCCCGCCGTCCTGGTCCGTCGTCTGGGCCCACAGGATGTAGGAGCCCGCGTCGAGACGGAAGTCGCTCAGCAGGGTCGAGGACGACAGGTCGCTCGTCTCCGTGAGGTGCACGGGCTTGCCGGTCTCCTCGTAGGCGTCGCGCATCACACGCGGATCCCCCCAGTAGGGGTGGAAGGCGATGGCGTCCGCAGCCTTCCGGACCTGCCTTCCGGTCACCGAACCGTCGGGGGCGTCGTCGAAGATGCGGTGGTAGTTCTTGGTGGCCGTGCTGTTGGGGTCACGCCAGTCCCAGAAGTTGAAGTCGTGCACATAGAGCTGGGTGTCGAGATGGGCGGCCCGGAACTCACGCTTGATCGCCAGGGCCAGCTTCTGCTGCTGGGCGACGCTGATGTCCATGGCCGGGTAGACCACGTCCATGCCCGGCTCGTTGAGCATGGTCAGGGCGTCGACGCGGACGCCGTGCCTGGCGTAGGCCTGGACGAACTTGACGTAGTAGCGCGCGAACACGTCGATGCAGTCGTCGCGCAGCTTTCCGACCTGGTAATAGTCCGTGGTGCTGCCGGGCCTGAGTGCGACCTCTCCGGTGAACCGGTTGTTCGTCTTCATCCACGCCGGCGCGCTCCACGCGGAGGCGAAGAAGGTCGCCTTCGGGTTGTAGCGCTGGATGAGCTTGATCGTGTCGACGATGTGGAGGTCGGTGTCCCGCTGGATGGAGAAGTGCTTGAGGCCGAAGTCCTCCGAGACGCCCGCCGGGAGGTCGTCCTCCGACCAGAAGGGCAGATGCTCGATGAGGTCCGGACTGCCGATCGTCAGCCGGAAACGGTCGAGGCCCGCACCGTGTCTGGGGTCGACCAGGAGCTTGACGGCCTCTTCGCGCTTCGCGGGGGTGAGCTTCCACAGGTTGGAGACGCTCGTCTCGTCGAGGGAGAAGCCGATGCCCGTGTACTGCTGCCGGGTGGTGCTCGGATCGACGACCACGGTGGCATCGGCGGGGGCGTCCTTGTCCTCGCCCACGCGGACGCTCGGCAGCGGTTGCCATGCGTGGGCGGCGCCGGTGGAGTAGGTGCCGGTCACGACCGGGCCCCGCCCGGCCGGTTCATGACCGGAACGGTCCGCATGTGCGGTGGGGCCCGTGCCTACCAGTGCGGTCAGCGCCGTGACCGCCACGGCGGCGATCGCGCTGAGAGAACGTCTCACAGCTTCTCCTGGAGTCTGGGGATACCGGGGATTTGTGCTGTGCCAGGTCGGTGGTAGGGAGCCCGTCGCATCGGCAACGGCAGCCGTGGTCATGTGGCTTGTCAGGGCCTGCCGCCGCGGTGTCGACCTCCCTCGGCGACGCGGGCCGGCCTTGTTCCGGAAAAGGGACCGGCCGGCCTGTTGCCGCGGTACGGGCGCCCGGAAAGGGGTCGGTGGGCGTACACCCCGACATGGCGTCAGTCACTCCGACCGCCCCCTCCCGCCTCACCGACGGGTTGGATCCAAGCAATTTCACTGGTGTTAAGTCAAGGTGTGAAGAAAGGGTTTCCGGCTGATCCCGGAGTGGGGAGCGGAAGGGGCGCCCGCTCGGCGGGATTTGCGTGGACCTGTACGGCGGACGGGCCTCCGTCCGCCCGTGACGCGATCGCCGTCGCGGCGCAAGGGCGGGGTGGGTTCCCCGCTCCCGAATCGGGGCGCTCGGCAGTAAAAGAAAAAATTTCGGCAAAGTGGTTGGCGGCCGAGAACCGGGGCGGCGTTCCTTCCAAGGAAAAGGCGTGTCCGGCCTGTGTTCATGGTGCCGTTCTGCGCGAAGCACCCCCGCGCCAGTCGTTGCGGCCGCAACTTCCCATACGTCCCGCCCCTTTCGGGCAGGTCTCGATCCCTACCGGGAGTCTTGACAGAAGCCGCTTCGCGGAACAGCCTTTGGCAACGTTGTCAGGCAACGTTGTCATACCGCTGAAGCTCGTGCTGGCCGAGCCGTCCATCCTGCCGGCGTCTTCTTGTGATTGGACTTCCCACCCATGGCACATCAGGCGCATCCGTCGCGTCACCCCTCTCGACGTTCCGTCGTCGCAACCGGCTCCACTCTTTTGGCAGGGTTCGGTCTCGGCACCGTGTTCCCGGGGACGAGTTCTGCCGCTGAGCCCGCGTCCACCGGAGCCACGGCGGCCCCGGGCGAACTCGCCGCGTACCGTCCCGTCTCGGTCTCCTCGACGGACTACGCGCCCACCCCGGGCGAGTTCGTCGTGGACCGGATCACCGCGCAGGGAGTCCGGGGCACCGGCTGGCGCGCCGCGGCCGGCGACCCTCAGTGGATATCGGTCGACCTTCAGGCGGACTGCCAGGTCACCTGGATCCGCCTCACGTTCGAGGCCGACGCGAGCGACCCGGTGTTCACGCCTCCTTCCAGCGGCAACTGGGCCGACGGCACCACCGGCAAGGAGATCCTGTCGAGCTACGCGGTGGACTTCGTCGTCGAGACCTCTCGCGATCACAAGTCCTGGACCAGCGTGTATCGCACCACCGCGGGCACCGGCGGGGTCGTGGAGATCCAGCTGCCGAAGCCGGCGACGGCCCGCTGGGTGCGGATGACCGCCCGCAAGCGGTCCAACCCCAACCCGCTGGGTCTGAACGGTTTCGAGGTCTACGGCATCGCCAAGGGCCACCGCCCGTCGGCCACCGGCTGGACTGACTGGGGCACCCATCACGACAGGGCGCCGCAACTGGTGGTCGCCGACGACGGCACGGTGCCGCTGGAGTCCGGCTGGACCCTCACCATGGACGACTGGGCGGGCGGCGACGGCGCGCAGCTGTCCAGGGCGACCGTGGACACGAGCGGCTGGCTGCCTGCCACGGTTCCCGGCACGGTGCTGGCCTCGCTCGTCGACCAGGGCAAGCTGCCCGACCCCGTCATCGGCCTGAACAACCTGCACATCCCCGAGGCGCTGTCGCGCCACTCCTGGTGGTACAAGCGCGACTTCGATCTGCCGCGCGGCCTGCGGACCGGGGCCGGACGTCATGTCTGGCTCGAGTTCGACGGCATCAACCACCGGGCGGACATCTGGCTCAACGGGCAGCAGGTCGGCGGGGTGACCTATCCCTTCGCCCGCTCGTCGCACGACATCACGGCGCTCCTTGCCGCCAAGGGCGAGAACGCCCTGGCAGTGAAGATCACGCCGATGCCCGTTCCCGGCAGCCCTGGTGACAAGGGCCCGGCCGGTGAGTCCTGGGTGGATGCAGGCGCCCAGCAGATGAACCTGAACTCGCCCACCTATCTCGCTTCCTCGGGATGGGACTGGATGCCCGCGGTGCGCGACCGGGTGGCGGGCATCTGGAACCATGTGCGGCTGCGATCCACCGGGCATGTCGTCATCGGCGACCCGCGCGTCGACAGCGTGCTGCCGCAGCTCCCCGATACGTCCGTCGCGGAAATCACCATCGTGGTCCCGGTTCGCAACGCAGACTCCGCCGACCACAAGGCGACCGTCTCCGCCTCCTTCGGCGATGTGCAGGTGTCCAAGGTCGTCACCGTCCCGGGCGGCAAGAGCCTCGACGTCACCTTCACCCCTGACGCCTTCACTCGGCTGCGGCTGCGCAACCCGAAGCTGTGGTGGCCCAACGGCCTCGGCAGCCCCGACCTGCACGACCTCACCCTCGTCGCCTCGGTGGACGGTGCGGAGAGCGACCGGCGCGTCAGCCGCTTCGGCATCCGTCAGTTCGGCTACGAGTACAAGGTGCCGCTGCCCTTCGTCGCCACGGGTGACGCCTATACGCAGTCGGTCGACCTCGGCAGCCGGCAGGCCCGCTACGTCCGGATCAGATGTCTGACCCGGGCCACCGGCTGGGGCAGTTCACTGTGGACCCTGTCGGTGTTCGACAGCGACCGGCCGGGCACCGACCTCGCCCTGCACGCGCCCGCCACGTCCTCCAGCGTCGACGGGGACGACCACGGCCCGGCCAACGCGACCGACGGCGACCCCGGCACCCGCTGGTCCTCCTCGTACGAGGACGACCAGTGGATCCGCGTCGACCTGGGCTCCCAGCAGTCCTTCGACCGGGTCGACCTGGTCTGGGAACAGGCCTACGCCGCGAGCTACGTGGTGCAGGTGTCCACCGACGACGCCACCTGGACGGACGCCAAGTCGGTCGACAACACCGCCGTGCCGCTGCCGTTCAACAACGGCGACGCCAGCCTCCAGGTCGAGGACTTCACCGCGCAGACCGCGCGCTACGTCCGCCTCAACTGCGGCCTGCGCAACACCAGCTGGGGCAACTCGCTGTGGTCCCTGTCCGTCATCGACAGCACCGAGCCGGGCACCGACCTCGCACTGCACCAGAAGGCCACCGCCTCGACGGAGGACCCCGACCACCCGGCCGCCCACGCGACCGACGGCAACTCGGGTACACGCTGGTCCTCGCAGTACGAGGACCACCAGTGGATCCAGGTCGACCTCGGATCCGCCCGGCGTTTCGACCGGTTGGCGGTCGTGTGGGAGCAGGCCTACCCCAAGACCTATGTCATCCAGGTGTCCGCCGACGGCGACAGCTGGACCGACGTGAAGTCCGTGTCCAACAACCCCGACCCACTGAAGATCAGCGTGAACGGGGTGCGGGTCCTGGCCCGCGGGGGTAACTGGGGCTGGGACGAGTTGCTGCGCCGCATGCCCGCCGAGCGGATGGACGCCGCCGTCCGGATGCACCGCGACATGAACTTCACGATGATCCGCAACTGGGTCGGCAGCAGCAACCGTGAGGAGTTCTACGCCAGTTGCGACGAGCACGGCATCCTGGTGTGGAACGACTTCCCCAACGCCTGGGGCATGGACCCGCCGGACCACGACGCCTTCAACACCCTCGCCGCCGACACCGTGCTGCGCTACCGCATCCACCCCAGCGTGGTCGTGTGGTGCGGTGCCAACGAGGGCAATCCCCCCGCCGCCATCGACAAGGGCATGCGCGACGCGGTCGAGCAGCAGGCGCCCGGGATCCTGTACCAGAACAACTCGGCCGGCGGGATCATCACCGGTGGTGGCCCCTACGGCTGGGTCGAGCCCGAGAAGTACTTCGACCCCTCCACCTACGGCAGCAGGGACTTCGGTTTCCACACCGAGATCGGCATGCCCGTGGTGTCCACCGCGGCCAGCATGCGGAACATGACGGGCGACGAGCCGGAGTGGCCGATCCGTGGCGCGTGGTACTACCACGACTGGAGCGAGCACGGAAACCAGGCGCCGCAGAACTACAAGGCCGCCATCGAGGACCGGCTCGGCACGGCCACGGACCTGGACGACTTCGCCCGCAAGGCACAGTTCGTCAACTACGAGAACATGCGTGCCATGTTCGAGGCGTGGAACGCCAACCTGTGGGACAACGCCAGCGGCCTCATGCTCTGGATGTCCCACCCGGCCTGGCACAGCACCGTCTGGCAGACCTACGACTACGACTTCGACGTCAACGGGACCTACTACGGTGCCCGCACCGCCTGTGAGCCCCTGCACGTCCAGGCCGACCCGCTGAAGTGGGAGGTCCTCGCGGTGAACCACACCGCCAGGGCGGTCAAGGGGGCCACCGTCACCGCGCGTGTGTACGACCTCTCCGGCCAGCAACTGGGGAGCGTGAAGCGCGCCAGGGTCGACATCGCCTCGTCCGCCACTGCGTCTGCCTTCACGACCGACTGGACGGACGATCTGCCCGACCTGCACATGCTGCGGCTCACCCTGGAGGACGGCGCGGGCCACCTGCTGTCGAGCAACACCTACTGGCGCCATCGCACGCCGGCCGCCATGAAGTCGCTCAGCACGGCGAAGCAGGTCAAGCTGTCGGCGTCGATCGAGAAGGTCTCCCGCTCCGGCAGCCGGCACGAGTTGACGGCCACGGTCCGCAACCGCGGAACGGCCGTCGCGGCGATGGTCCGGCTCTCGCTGCTCGACGGCGAGGACGGCAGCCGTGTGCTGCCCACGCTGTACAGCCACAACTATGTGTGGCTGCTGCCCGGTGAGTCCCAGACCGTCACCCTCTCCTGGCCCGCCGGGGCGCTGCGTTCGGGCCGTCCCACGCTCGAGGCGGAGGCCTACAACAGCAGCCCCACGAGGGCCCGTTCCTGACGGAGCGCGACCGGCCCGGCCGACCTCCGCACGCACACGTCCGCCCGGCGCGACACCGGGACCGTATGACTCGGTGAGCGCGGGGCGGCGTACGGGCGTGCGGGGTCGCGCGCGCGTCGGTCTCCGTGCTTCGGGCTCGTCGGCCACGGCACCTGCCGTGCCCCACAACAGCCAAGGCCCGCGGGGCACACCGAAGACTCGGTGTGCCCCGCGGGCCGTTGTACGACGCCGATGGTTCAGCCCGCCGTGATGCGCAGCCTGATCGTGCGGGATTCAGGGCGCAGAGCGAACTCGGGCCAGACATCGGGCCCACATGCCCGAGAACCGAGCCCGTGCTGGGCCGCATCGACGATCAGGTGGCTGGTCGTCGACTCGGGCAGCTCGAACGGGTGCCGGGCCTGTGCGATGTCCTGCGGGGTGTGGCGGCCGAGGGTGAAGCCGGGGCGGCGTCCGCGTGTGTCCGGCAGCGTCACGATGCGCAGCACCCTGGAACCGGCGCTGGTCAGGGCCAGCTCCCGCACCTGGGAGCGGTGACCGGTCTCCTGGGGCCGCGCGTACTCGACGGACAGATCGCGGACGGTCGACGAGAAGCGGCCCGTGCGTGCCGCGCGGAGACTGTCGGGGTACGACTCGTGCGGGCCGAGGCCGAACCATTCGGCGCCGTCGACGGGAGCCGCGTCGTCGGGCAGATCGAAACGGATCCCGATCCGGGGCCACACCGTCCGCCAGCCGGCCGAGGGCTGGATCTCCACGCGGAGCTCCAGCTCGCCGTCCTGGAGCGACCAGAGGGTCTCCACCGTCACCGACAGGGCGGAGTGCGCCGCGGAGACCTTGGAGACCGTTCGCAGGGCGTCGGGCGCGCGCTCCACGGACAGACGCCGAGTGGTGAGCCGGTCGAGTCCGTCGCGGCGCCACAGCTCGGCGTGGGACACCCCGGCGATGCTGGCGTCGCTGTCCTCGACCTCACCCGACGTGCCCTCGTCGTTGTCGGTCGGTGCACGGAACAGTTCCAGCCGGGGACCCGCCACGGCACGGCCGGCAAGGCGTACGAGGGACCCGTCGACGAACTCCGCGACTCCCAGCGTCAGTGTTCCCCCGCTCGGCGTCCAGTCGGTGACGGGACGGGCGACCGGCACGGCACGGGGGGCCGAACGGTCCAGCTGGGCCGTGGCGACCACATGCCCCTCGCCCGCCCAAGCGGTGTCGGCGGCAAGAACCGCGTCGATCGTGAGCCACGTCTCCGCGTCGGGCGCCACCGGCACCGACGGAAGGGGCACACGCTCACAGTCGCCCGCCGCGACGACGGAGACCTTCATGTCCCCGGAATCCACCAGTGTGCCGTCGTGCTCGACACGCCAGCGGAAACGCAGGTCGGACGTGTCCGCCGAGTGCCGGAGGTTGGTGACCACGACGTCGTCACCGTCGAAGGCGAAGCGGACCGGCTGCACAACTGCCTTGTACTCGTGCAGGCCGGGAGTGGGGACGTCATTGCTCAGCAGCAGGCCGTCCATCACGAAGTTGCCGTCGTGCACGACCTCGCCGAAGTCGCCGCCGTACGCGTAGTAGGGAGTACCGTCCGGTGCCGTCGTCAGGATGCCGTGATCGCGCCACTCCCAGACGAAGCCGCCGTGCAGCCGGGGATGCCTGTGGACCAGATCCTCGTAGCGGTCGAGTGCTCCGGGGCCGTTGCCCATCGCGTGCGCGTACTCGCACAGCAGGAACGGCTTGGTGCGCTGCCGGGCGCCCTGTGCGGGAGTGCAGTTCATGAGCGGCGCGCGTGATCCGTCGGTTCCGATCTGCTCGGTCTCGAGCACCGACGCGTACATACGGGAGTAGACGTCGGTGTACTCGCCGGCGTGGTCGCCCTCGTAGTGCACGGGCCGTTCGGCGTCCCGGGCGTGGACCCACGCCGACATGGCGGCCAGATTGCTGCCGGTTCCCGCCTCGTTGCCGAGCGACCAGATCACGACACTGGGGTGGTTCTTGTCCCGTTCGACGGTCCGCCGGATACGGTCGAGATACGCCTCGCGCCATACCGGGTCGTCGCTCGGATTGCCGACCCAGTCGAGCTTGTCGAAGCCGTGCGTCTCGAGGTCGCATTCGAGGACGACCCAGAAGCCGAGCTCGTCGGCCAGGTCCAGCAGTCGTGGATGCGGCGGATAGTGGCTGGTGCGGATCGCGTTCACGTTGAACCGCTTCATTCGGGCCAGGTCCGCGCGGGCGTGCTCCTCGTCGAAGACACGGCCGCGCTCGGGGTGGGCCTCGTGGCGATTCATCCCGTGGAACACCACGCGGCGTCCATTGACCAGGAACCGGTCGCCGCGGATCTCGACCGTGCGGAAACCCACTCGCAGGGAGACGGTCTCCGTCGCCGACGACACCGTGGCGTCGTAGAGACGCGGCTGCTCGGCCGACCAGGGCTCCACGCCGTCGATGTCGAACGCGGCCACGTCGGCGGCCGTCGACCAGACCCGCTCGACGCCGAGTTCGGGCAGCCGAAGGGTGACCGGGAACGCCGCCGCATCGGCGGTGACCTCCACCTCGACGCGTCCGCGCCCGTCGTCGAACCCGGCGCGCACCCAGACGTCCTCGATGCCCCCGGCCGGGCGTGCGATCAGGGTGACATCGCGGAAGATGCCGGGGAGCCACCACTGGTCCTGGTCCTCGAGGTAACTGGCCGCCGACCATTGGTGCACCCGCACGGCGACGACGTTGTCGCCCGGCCGCACGGACGACGTCACGTCGAATTCGTGGGCGAGCCGGCTGCCGGCGGCGCTGCCGATCTCGTCGCCGTTCACCCACAGCTTGAAGAGTGACTCGACGCCGTCGAACCGCAGCACGACACGCTCGGCCTCCGACCAGCCGGCGGGCAGGTCGAAGTGGCGGCGGTAGTCACCGGTGGGGTTCTCGTCCGGGACGTGCGGCGGGTCGATCGGGAAGGGGAACTGCACATTCGTGTAGATCGGCCGCCCGTGTTCTCCGTCGCCCTGGAGCACCCAGTGCGAGGGCACCGGAATGCTGTCCCAGCCGCCGTCGTCGAATGCGTCGGCCGTGAAGTCCTCCGGCGCGGACGCCGTCGGGGCCAGGCGGAAACGCCAGGACCCGTTCAGCGAGAGTGAGGGGGCGTCGGAGTGGAGCCACGAGCGCGCAGGGCGTAGTGCACCACGTCCTGGTGTGGGGTCCGAGACGTATGAGGAAGGTTCGGAAGGCACGAGGTCACAACTCTTTCTTGATATCGATGCGGATCCGAACGCCGACCGCACTCGCGGCGCGGTGATCGAGGCGTGGTCGTGGGCCTCGATCACCGGCGTCGTGCAAAGAAGACCGGCTCCAGAAATGGGGGGTGTGGTCAGGGCCGTTCGCCCGTGCCGTGGATCGTGGGTCCGCCGATCACCATGGGGCCGTCCCTTGGGTGGGGGTGCGGTTGTCTACCGGACCACGACCGTTCGGATCTCCCACGGGCCGAGTTCGAGTTCGAGTCCGTCCGCGGCCGGCGTCGTGGAGAGGCGCCGGCCGAGCAGGTCGACCGTGGTGGCTTCCTTGAATGCGCCGCTGACGCGGACGGTCGACCCCGTGTCGCTCATCGCGGTGAGCCGGACCTCGATGCCTGTACCGCTCTCCTCGTCGGTGACGCGGCGGATGCTCGAGACGAGCACGTCCGCACCTTCGACCTGCACGCCGGTCGTGTCGTCGGGCAGTCGGCCCCCGGCGGGCGCCGTTCCACGAGTCACCAGCACATCGTTGTGGAAGCCCTCTGCGAGGGCGACCGCGTTCGCCCCCTGCCATCCTGCTGCCGATGGCACCACGGCGAACCGGCTCTCGATGCGCATGCCGAGGTCCTGCGCGCCGGGGGCCGGGATCTCGCTCGCCGCGGGCTCGTCGCGCAGCGGGTGGATGTTCACGCTGATCGAGCCGATCGCGCGGAGCAGGGTGATGGCGAGTTCGGAACCCTCGCCGACGAGTTCGTACTCGGTGGCGTGGTCGAGCAGTACGTTGGCCGCGCCGGCCGACACGAACTCACTCGCGGGGAACGTCGGGATCGGGTACTCGCCCCAGCCGCCCTCGGCGGTGAGCCCGCGTTCGGTCACAGAGAACTGCCCTGCGGACGCGGACCCGGCAACCGGCTCGGGCAGCGGCACATGGAAGCGCAGCCGGTGGTCGGCGGACTGGTTCAGGAACGACGTGGAGACGCGCACGAACGGCTCACCCGCCCGCACTTCCACGAGTGTCTCCACCGGTGTGGACACGGTGTCCCCGCTGCGCACGTCGCGGTCGGAGGTGAGCTGGGCGGGCCAGTCGTAGACGCGGGTGACGCGCAGCCTGGAACGCAGCGGGCCGTTCTCGAGGACGTCCACGGCGACCTTCGTCGGCTCCGACACGAGCACATCGCGCGCCGGAGGGCCGTAGTTGTAGCTGTCGCCCCGGTCACCGCCGTCGACCAGTCGGCCGACCCCGCGCAGCACGGTTCCGTCGGCTCCCGTCACATCCAGCGTGCCGTCCGCGGCCACCGCCACCTCGACCAGTCCGTTCGCCAGAGTGCGGGCGGTCGCCGTCGCGGGGGCGCCCGTCGTGGACTGCTCGGCACCTCGGTCGCTCGGCTCGACGCGGAAGCTCGCGAGTCCGGCGGCGGGTACGGTCACGGGTACCAGGGCGGTGGCGCGTGCCTCCTCCAGTGTCAGCACCCGCCACTCACCCGGATGCGCGGCGGCCGCGTCGGCGACCTCACGGCGCAGGATCAGCAGATCGAACGGTCCGCTGGTCGGCACCTCGGCCAAGTGGAAGACGAGGGTGCCCGGGGTGAGTTCGTAGCGGTCGATCAGCCGGCCGAAGAGCTCACGGCGGTGGATGCGGCGCAGCACACGTTCGAGCTGCGAGGCGTCCATGCGCTCGTCGCTGAGCACGGTCGGGGCCTTGGAGATCAGCTGCACGGGATGCGCCGAGCCGTCGGCGTCGGAAGACACCAGAACGGCGCCCTCGGGCGGCGCCACGACATCCACCTCGACCAGGGCAGTACGGACGAACGGCACCGGATTGGCGACCAGATAGCCGTCGCTCGGCACCGTGGCTGCGGGCTCGGCCAGCGCCGCGTCGCGAACCGCGCGCGCTGCGTGCGTGGCCTCGGCGAGACGTGCTTCGACCTGATCGGCGGTCTCGTCGGTGCCGGAGCCGACGACCGAGTCGTGGGCGCTCGACTCGATGATCTTGTGCCATGCGAGCGAGAGGAAGGCCGAGTCGTCGCGCCGGGACCACAGTGCGTTGAATCGCTCGGCGTGGCCGACGGTCCGCTCGGCGTCGGCCATCCGCTGCTTCAGCCGGCGCCGCACGGAGAGCACGCCCGGGAGGATGTTCCCGCGGACATGGCTGCGCAGCTCACCGGTGACGACGGCGGAGACCTCGTCGCGCACGTGCTCGCGGATGTACTCGGCGAGCGTGGCGATGGTGATCGCGCGCTCGTCGCCGGACGCGCGCCGCAGCCAGGCGGCGAGGTTCGGGTCGGGCGCGTTGTGGTCCGTGCCGGCCATCGCCAGCACCGGGTCAGCACCCCAGCGCTCGGCCGTCATGTCCGCGTACTCGCCGAGCGCGCGCCCGATCTGGTCGGGCACCAGCAGGACGTCGAGTCCGTTGTCGTAGCCGTCGAAGAGGAATTCGGTGCGCACTTCGGAGCCGTCGGGAGCGCGCCAGCGGAAGGCGTGACCGTCGACCGAGCCGGGGACACCTCGCCACAGCGCGGCGTGCTCGATTCCGGCGCGTGCCAGGATCTGCGGCATCTGCGCGACGTGACCGAACATGTCCGGCAGGTAGCCGATGGGCATGGAGCCGCCGAGGTCCGCCGCGGCCGCCCACCCCATCTGCAGGTTGCGCACGATGGTCTCGCCGGAGCAGAGGAACTCGTCGAGCAGGATCAGCCACGGCCCGATGGCGAGCCGGCCGTCGGCGACCAGGGCCATGACCCGGTCGCGGTTCTCCGGGCGCATCTCCAGGTAGTCCTCGATGGCGGCCATCTGCCCGTCGACGGTGAACCGGAAGTCCGGATCGGCCTCGGCCGTCTCCAGCACGGTGTCGAGGGCGGCCACGAGCCGGTGCCGGAACACCTGGAAAGGCTCATACCATTCCCGGTCCCAATGGAAATGAGGCACGAAGACTGCGGAGTTCTGCATGAGGGCAGGGACCTTCTGTGTGGGTGGAGCGATGTGCGTGTGGGGAGCGCGCCGGCGCGGGGTCACTTGAGGGAGCCGGCTGCGAGTCCGGTGCGCCAGAACCGCTGCAGCAGGAGGAACAGGATGATCACGGGCACGATCGAGACCAGCGACCCCGTGATAACGGATTCCTGCAGGAGTGGGGCACGGGCGGTCTGGCCGTTCCACTCGAAGAGTCCGAGCGTGATGGGGAAGAGCGACTCCTTCTGCAGCATCACCATCGGCAGGAAGAAGTTGTTCCAGATGGCCACGAACTGGAACAGGAAGATGGTCACCAGCGAGGGCGACATCAGCCGCATCGCCACCGAGAAGAACGTGCGGAACTCGCCGGCCCCGTCCAGGCGCGCCGACTCCAGAAGCTCCTGGGGCACCGCGGCGGAGGCGAAGATACGGGCGAGGTAGACACCGAACGGGCTGACGATGCTGGGCAGGAACACCGCGAGGTAGGTGTTGACGATCCCGGTCGCCGAGAACAGGAGGAACAGCGGGAGCGCGAGCGCGGTGGTGGGCACGAGGACGCCACCGAGGATGACGGAGAAGAGGAACTCCCGTCCCCGGAAGGTGAACTTGGCGAGCGCGTACCCGCACAGCGCGGAGATCAGCGTTCCGACGGCCGCGCCGAGCACCGCGTAGATCACGCTGTTCAGCGCCCACCGGCCGAAGATGCCGTCGCTGCGGCTGAACAGGGTGCTCAGGTTGTCGAACAGGTTGAAGTGCGAGAACGCGAGCCCGTTGGTGGCGGCGAGGTCGCCCTGGGGTTTTGTCGCCGCGACGATGAGAAAGTAGATCGGCAGCAGGAAGTAGATCGCCAGCAGGAACATCAGAGCCATCATGGCCGTGCGGCTGACGCGGCTCTCACGGATCAGGGGCTGGTTGCTCACAGTCCGGCCCTCTTCGACGTCAGTCGCATGAACCCGAAGCTCAAGACGAAGGTGATGACGGCGATGACCACGGAGATCGCCGCCGCCTGCTGGTAGTTGTTTCCGGATGCCACCGCGTAGGCGAGCATGTTCGGCGTGAACGTGCTCGAGATGTTCGAGGAGATCTGGCGCAGCACGGCCGGCTCTGCGTAGAGCTGCAACGTGCCGATGATCGAGAACACCGTGGTCAGGATGATCGAGGGAGCGATGATCGGGACCTTGATCTGCCACGCGATCGCCCAGTTGCTCGCGCCGTCGATCTTTGCGGCTTCGTAGAGCTCCTGCGGGATCGACTGAAGGGCCGAGAACATGATCAGCATGTTGTAGCCGGTCCACAGCCAGGTGGAGACGTTCGCCGCCGACCACAGCACGGCGTCCGGGCCGAGGAAGTCCGGCTGGAGGCCTATCCCCTTGAGCAGGTCGACCACGGGGCTGAGCTGCGGCGAGTACAGATACGACCACATGATCGCGGCGATCACACCCGGCACGGCGTACGGCATGAACGCCGTGATGCGGAAGAACGCCTTGGCCTTGAGCAGGGGAGTGTCGAGCAGCAGTGCCATGATCAGCGCCACGAACAGCATGATCGGGACCTGGACGATGCCGAACAGTCCGATACGGCCGATGCTGGCCCAGAACTCATGGTTCTGGAACACCTGCACATACTGTTCGAAGCCGCCGAAGGTCGTGTACGAGGTGCCGTACTGGCCGCCGGTCCTGCGCACGACCAGGAAGCTCTGCCAGAGGGCGTAGCCGACCGGCACCAGGTAGAACAGCACGAACGGGAGGAAGAACGGGGTCAGGAACGCGACGATGACGCCGGCCCGGGGGCCGCCGCCGTTGAGACGACGGCGGCGGCCCCCGGTCTGTGCCACCACGCGGGTTGGGCGGGTTGCTATGTCGGTCATGCTGCGGTCACTTGCCTGCCGTGGCCGGGATCGCCTGGTCCTTCATCGACTTCAGTGCGGCAGCCTGGGCGGCGGACAGCGCGTCGGTGATCTTGCCCTTGCCGCCTGCGGCCTTGGCCATCGCGTCCTGCAGGGCCAGGTTCACGGTCTTCTGCGTGGGGCCCCAGGCGAAGTTGGTGTCGATCTTCGTGGACGAGTCCGCGAAGACGTCGAAGATCTTCTCGTTGTTGTAGTACGGAACGCCCTCGGACAGGGCGGGAAGCTTCAGACCGGCGTTGGCCGCGGGGTAGAGGCCGCCCAGTTTGTTCTCCATCGCGAGGGCTTCCGGGTCGCTGTTCAGCCAGGTGTTGAACTTGACCGACTCGTACAGGTGCTTGTTGCCCTTCATGAACGCGACGGTCGATCCGCCCCAGTCGCCCGACGCGCCGTTCGCGCCCCACGTCGGCATCGGGACGATGGTCCACTTGCCGGCCTGCTTGGGCAGGTTGTCGCGGAACATGCTGTAGCCCCAGGCCGCACCGACGTAGGTGGCGATCTGGTCCTTCTGGTAGGCCGCGTACATCTGGGTCGAACCGTGCGCGAGGTCGGTGCGGACGAGCTTGTCGTCGATCAGCTTCTGCCAGTAGTCGGCGACCTGCTTGCTCTGGTCCGACTCGACGTTGACGTGCCACTTGTCGCCGGAGTACTTGTACATCTCGGCGTTGTTCTGCCAGAGGAGCCCGTTGAACCACTCGGCGTTGTTCGGATCGAAGAACGTGATGCTGAGGTTGGGGTCCGCCTTGTGCAGCTTCTGCGCGTCCGCCGCGTACTCGTCCCAGGTCTTCGGGATGGTGAGTCCGTTCTTCTTGAAGATGTCACTGCGGACGTAGAGGGCCATCGGGCCGGTGTCCTGGGGCATGGCGAACACCCCGGTGCCGCCGAAGCTGGTCTGCGACCAGGTCCACGGGACGAACTTCGACTTGGCGGCGGTGGCGTCCGAGCAGGCCGAGGCGTCCACGAAGGCGTCCTGGGTGCGCAGGCTGGGAAGCTCGTCGTAGCCGACCTGTGCGAGCTCCGGCGCCTTGCCCGCCTTGAGGGCGTTGCCGATCGTGCCGTACTGGTCGTTGGAGATGTTCTTCATCTGGACCTGGATGTCCGGGTTCTTCTTGTTCCACAGGGCGACGACCTGGTCCATGCCCGGAACGGTATTCCAGTACTGAAGAGTGACCTTGCCCTTGGAGGGCTCGCAGGACGCCGCGGAGGCCTTGTCCGACGGAGCGGGCGACGAGCACCCGGCGAGTACGACGGTACTGGCGGCCGCGGCGACCACGGCGAAGCGGATGCGCGTGACTGTGTTGCTCATTTTTTCCGTTCCAGAGAACGCCTAGCGGCGGCGCTAGACGGGTCGACGTTGACACCTGAGGCGGGATGCCTTCTGGGGACAGGACGCCACGGTGTCGGCTGGACGCCGAACGCCGAGGCGGGACTTGGCAACCATGTGTGCTATCCCCGTGAGCGTTCACGTGAACGTTCACGTGAACGCTCACGGGGAACGTTGTGAAGTGTTCGGAAGTGTGCGCTCCGGTCCGGTCGAGTGTCAAGAGTTCGAGTCGCGCACGAGTCCGGCCGGTTAAGCGGAACCCGCCAGCCGGAGCTCGGCCCGGACGACGAGGTCGTCGGCCGCGAGCGGATTCACCCCGGTCAGCAGGCGTGCGACCTGCTCGATGGCGAGTGCGCCGAGCTTGCGTGTGTCGAGGGCGACGCTGGTGAGCGGCGGTTCGACGACCGCGCCCAGTTGCAGGCCGTCGAAGCCGATCACGGCCAGTTCCTCGGGGACGCTGCGGCCGATCCGGCGCGCCTCGCGCAGCGCGCCGATCGCGATGATGTCGTTGAAGGTCAGGACCGCGGTGACATCCGGATGTGCGGTGAGCAGCGTCCTGAGCGCGGCGCCGCCGCCGTCGGCCGACTGGTCCGCACCGACCACCATGCCGGCGTCGAGCCCATGGGACGTCGCGGCGGCGGTGAACCACTCGCGCCGGATGCTCGGCTCGGCGCGGCCGTCGTGGTCGAGCATGCCGATCCGTGCGTGGCCCCGGGCGACCAGGTGCGCGACCGCGGCGTGGACACCGTCCTCACCGTCGATCCGGATGGAGCTGAACCGCGCCGTGCGGTGCTCGCGCCCGATGAGCACCACCGGCATGCCGCGGGTGAACAGTTCGACTTCGTCCTCCGGGCAGCTGAAATAGCCGACCACCGCGTCCACTTGCGAGCTGATCACCTGGAGTGTGCCGCGTTCCTCTTCGGCCCTGTCCGCCGTGTCGTACACGACCACGTGCCAGCCCCGGGACCGTGCCGCCTCCAGGGCGGCCGCGGCGACCTCGGTGAAGAAGGGGTTGAGCAGGTCGGGGATGACCAGTCCGATGGTGGTGGTGTCCTGCCGGACCAGACCTCGGGCGAACCTGCTGGGCCGGTAGCCGAGCGCCCGGGCGGCGTCGAGGACGCGCTGCTTGGTGGTGCCGTCGATCTCGTCCTTGTCGTTCAACGCCCGCGACACGGTCTGCCGGGACACCCCGGCGGACCGGGCGACGTCATGGATCGTGACTTTCCGGGGCTCGGTCCCCGGCACCGACGACGACGAGACCATCGCCCACCTCCTGCTGCTCGCGAACGCGGACGCGCCCGCAGGGCCCCGAGTATGCCTGCGCCGGGCGCGGCCGCGCGAGGTCAGGTCCCTCGGTGGGGCATGCAGCGGAGCGAAAGACCTCGGCGCCGGTTCCGGAGTGACGATGCACACAGCCGCGAACGAGTCCGATCTTGTACCGTCGAATCGGACATCCACCATTTTGTCAGACCTTTGTATTCCGTTGAAGCAATTGGGTCATGAGGCGGATCAGGATCGAAAAGCCTGTACCGCCGATCTTGCAGGCCCGGCGCTTCGCCGTAGATCCCTCAGGGGGACCACAACGCTGCACAGGAAGTGAAAGCATGCCCATCGCCATATCCGAGGCCCTTGTCGAACAGGGGCAGGTGGCCGCCGACAAGGCCGAAAGTCTCCGCAAGCCGGGTCGCTACCTGGTCAGTTCGTCGCTGGGCGGCGCCTTCATCGGGGTGGGGGTGGTGCTGCTGCTGAGCGTCGGCGGACCTCTGCTCGCCGCGTCGTCGCCGTTCACCAAGCTCGTCGAAGGGCTGGTGTTCGCCGTTGCACTGACGTTGGTGGTCTTCGCGGGTGCCGAACTGACCACCAGCAACATGATGACCATGGTCCAGGGGGCGATCGCCCGGCGCTGCACGGTCGGTAACGCCCTGGCGGTGATCGTGGGTTCGTTCGTGGGCAACCTCGTCGGGTCGGTTCTGTTCGCCTGGCTGGTGCACGGCAGCGGTGTCATCACCTCCGGTGCCACCCCGGGACATGCCGCCCCGGCTCTCGTCCTGCTGACGAGCGTGATCAAGGCGAAGACGGCGGCGTCCGGAGCGGCCCTCTTCTTTCGGGCGGTGCTCTGCAACTTCCTGGTCTGCCTGGCTGTGTGGATGGCGGCACGGACCACGTCCGACGGGGCCAAGATCATGCTGATCTTCTGGGGCATTCTGGCTTTCGTGGCGTCCGGCTTCGAGCATGTGGTGGCCAACATGACCTACTTCGCGCTCGGCATGTTCGAGCATGTGCCGGATGCGACCGCAGGCGCTTTCGCCCACAATCTCGTTCTGGTCGGACTGGGGAATCTCGTCGGCGGATGTCTGCTCGTCGGCGCGGCCTACGGCTTCCTGGGTCGGCGCACGCCGAAGGGGCCCGCCCCCGAATCCGTCGTGCTCCCGGAACGGTCGGCCGTCTCCTCCTGACCGGCGGGTTTCCCGCAGACGGTCGGCGGGTGTCCGGGGCCCGGCCGGATGGCTCGCCCAGGTACTCGCACACCATGACGCGCTGTTCGCCCGGGCCCGGCTGCGGACGCCGTCACGGTCGCCCTCCCGCCCGACTGCGGCCGACGCTGTCCGCGTCGGCCATACGGTCGAGCCATTCGGCCAGTACGCCCTGCTCGGCCGGTGTGAGCGCCGCGGTACCGCTGCTCCGGAGCGCCTCGTGCAGTGCGACGGACCGGCTGGGCACGTCGGTCGGGGCGGCGGACTCGTCCTCGTGTCCGGTCGTGATCGTGCGCAGCACCTGTTCGCGGACGATGAGTGAGATCCCGGCGTCCCGGTCGGCGGGGGGAGTGGCGAGCAGTGACAGGACCACACCTACACCGCTGGCGTGCATGATCAGGGTCGCCCGGTCCACGCTCATGCGCAGACCTCCGGCGGCGCCCACCCGCCCGATCTGCCGACGCAGCATCCGATAGGCCTCCCGGCCCGCCGGCGAGGCCCGTTCGCGCCCCTCGCCGTACATCAGGGCGTAGAAGGCGGGCATCGACAGGCCGAACTCGATGTGCAGATCCCAGCCGCGGCGCAGGTCGTCCACCGGGTCGTCGGTGTCGCCGAGGGAGTGCTTGTCGGCGAGGTAGGTGCGGAATCCATGGGTCGCGACCGCGTCGAGCAGTCCGTTCATGTCGCCGAACAGCCGGTAGATCGTCGGTGCCTGCACCCCGGCCCCCGCGCTCACCGCGCGCGTGGAGACCGCCTCTCTGCCGCCGTGGCTCAGGAGAGATGCCGCGGCGTCCAGCAGACGTTCCCGGGTGTCCGCTGCAGGAGACCTTTTTGTCTGTTTCTCAACAGTTTCAACGATAACAAGAAAAAGCTACCGCTATTAGCTTGTATGTACTACCTTGGTCGTCGGTAACGAGATCCCGTTAGCAACGGAAACAACGGACGCACCGAAGAGGTGACACTCGTGATGCCAGCGCCATCGGACAGCTACGACTACGTCGTCGTCGGGGGTGGCACCGCAGGCAGCGTGATCGCCGCGCGCCTGTCCGAGGACGGCGCCGCCCGGGTGCTGCTCCTGGAGGCCGGGGTCGACCGGCCGCCGCCGGACGCCGCCCTGCCTCCGGCCTGGCCGACCCTGGTGCACACCGGGGCGACCTGGGGCGACAGCACCGTCCGGCAGGAGGCCACCGGCACCACCGCCCTCCTGGCACGTGCCCGCGTACTCGGTGGCGGATCCGCCATCAACGCCATGTCCTTTCTGCGTGGCCATCGCTCCTGCTACGACGCGTGGGAGTCCGACGGGGCCCGGGGCTGGGGGTTCGACGACCTGCTTCCGTACTTCAAGCGCAGCGAGACGACGGTGGGGCGCGATCCCGGGCTGCGCGGTATGGACGGCCCACTTACCGTCGCGCCCGCCCAGCCGCCCCACCCGGTGATCGCGGCCCTGCTCGGTGCGTCGACGCAGACCGGTTACCGCCGTGCGAGGGACATCAGCGGTGGGACGGAGGAAGGGTTCGGCTGTACCGACCTGAACATCGTCGACGGCAGGCGCCAGAGTGCCGCCGACGCCTACCTCACTCCGTCGCGCCACCGCGCCAATCTGACGGTGCTGACCGAGGCGCTCGTACACCGCCTGGACGTCCGCGACGGGCGTTGCACGGGTGTGGAGTACAGCACCCCGGGCGGCACCGACCGCGTCGCCTGCCGCGGCGAAGTGGTGCTCACTGCGGGCACCTTCGGCTCGGCACAGTTGCTGATGCTCTCCGGTATCGGACCGCCGAGGCACCTGCGCGAGATGGGCATCGCGGTGGCCGCGGACCTCCCAGGAGTCGGAGCGAACCTCCAGGACCATCCCATATGCAACGTCGTCTACAGCGCGGCACGGCCGGTCCCGGCAGGGTCCAACAACCATGGTGAGGCCGCCGGTCTGGTCCGAAGCCAACCCGGTCTGGACGGGCCCGACCTCCAGATGGTCTTCGTGGACTCCCTCGGCCACATTCCCGGGGTCGACGCCCCCGAACCGGGGGAGGGCTACACCATCGGAGTCGCCGTGATGCGCCCCTACAGCCGGGGAACCGTCCGTCTGTCGAGCGGGCAGCCGGGTGCTCTGCCCAGGCTCGACCCGAACTACCTGGGCGACGACCGCGACCTGGCCACGATGGTCCAAGGGCTCCGTCTGGCCCGGGAGATCGGGCAGGCCGGGGCTCTCGACGACTGGCGCGCGTACGAGATGAAGCCGGGCACCCGGACGGACGACGATGCCGCCCTGCAGGCGTACGTGCGCAGAAGCCTCGCCTCGTACTTCCACCCCGTAGGCACCTGCCGGATCGGCGAGGACGCCCTTGCGGTTGTGGACCGGCACCTGCGTGTTCACGGGATCGGCGGCCTACGGGTCGCCGACGGCTCCGTCATGCCGTCCATCCCCTCCGCCAACACCAACGCCACCGTTTGTGCGATCGCCGAACGCGCTGCGGACATGCTGCGCGGCCGGGGTTCTTGACGCGATGCGGTGGTGCCCGTTCCCTCGCGCGGTTCCGGACGAGCGACCGGTCCCGAACCGCCATGTCCCGCCACCCGTGCGCGCCCGGCCGCTCACCGCGCCCTGTGCTGCCGCCGGCATCGAACGACACGAGCTCCCTGAGCAGAGCCGGAGAACCACGCCACCCATGGAAACACCCCCGACCGGTACACCGAAGGACCTGGAAGAGGTCCTGCAGAGCGCGGCCGGCCACGGCGAACCGGCGTCGGCCCTGCTGACCCACTCGTCCATAGGCCTTGCACTCTTCGACGCCGCACTGCACTGCACCTGGGCCAACGACGCCCTGGAGCAGTACGACGCCGTCCCGCGGCACAAGCGGCTCGGACGGCGGCCTGAGACGGCACTGTCCGGCAGCGTCGCCTCGTACGCGCCGGTGATGCGCCAGGTGCTGGCCACCGGCACCCCCGTCATAGGCCGCCAGTACCGCATCCCGGCCGCTGACGGCGTGGAACACCACCGCACGCTGTCGCTCTCCTGCCTGCGCCTGGACGACGCGGACGGCCGCACGACGGGGGTGGCCCTGGTGGTCGTGGAGGTCACCGGCGGGCATCCTGCCGCGGACCGTCTGAGCCTGCTCAGTGAGGCCGGTGCCCGGATCGGCACCACACTCGACGTGACACGCACCGCGGGGGAACTGGCCGCTTTCACCGTGCCGTTGCTGGCCGACTTCGTGACCGTCGACCTCGCCGACACCGTGCGACTGGGCGAGGAGCCGTTGGCACGGCTCGGTGCGGACGGCGAGTACATGCCCGTGTTCCGGAGGGCGGGTCTCGCATCGATCCACCCCGGCGCGCCGGAGTCGCTCTTCGGCGTCGGTGACGTGGTGTACGTGCCGCCGTTGTCCCCTCTGACCCAGGTCCTCTCGAGCGAGCGTTCCTACCTCGAGCCCGTCCTGGACAGGCGCTCCACCTGGCTGACCAACGACCCGGCACGGGCCAGGACGATTCGGGAACGCGGGATCCACAGCCTGATGGTCGTGCCGATCCGGGCCCGCGGAGTCATCCTGGGCGTCACGGTGTTCGTGCGGACGGACAACCGGGCCCCGTTCGACCCGCAGGACCTGCTCCTCGCCGAGGAGCTCGTGGCCAGAGCCGCGCTCAGCCTGGACAACGCACGCCGCTACACCCATGAACGCGCCACGGCCTTGGCCCTCCAGCGCGGGCTGCTTCCCCGCGCCGTCAGTGGGGGCCCCGACCTGGAGGTGGTCTCCCGCTCACGGCCGGCGGACCTCGAGGACCGTGTGGGAGGGGACTGGCACGACGTGATCCCCCTGAACGGCGGCCGGGTGGCGCTGGTGGTCGGTGATGTGACCGGGCACGGCATCAACGCGGCGGCCACCATGGGCCGCCTGCGCACCGCCGTGCACACGCTCGCCGACCTTGACCTGCCCCCGCACCGGCTCATGGCCCATCTCGACCAGGCCGTCATCCGCATCGCCGAGGAGGAGGTCGGCACCCCGGACCCGTCCGCGGGCGCCACCTGCCTCTACGCCGTCTACGATCCCGCCACCCGCCGCTGCACCGTCGCACGGGCCGGGCATCCGCCGCCCGCGATCCTCCATCCCGGCGGTGGCGTCACCTTGCCTAGGCTGCCCAACGGCACACCACTCGGCCTCGGTGTGCTGCCGTACCGGTCCGCCGAGGTGGAACTGGCCGAAGGCAGCACCATCGCCCTCTACACCGACGGCCTCATCGAGGACCGCCACCACGACATCGACACGGGCATCGAGCGGCTGCGCACCGCTCTCGATCATCCCGGCCGCTCTCTCGAGGTGCTGTGCTCCGAGGTCCTGGACACCTTGACGGGCCCGGCACCGTCCGACGACGTCACCCTGCTTCTCGCCCGCACCCGCGGCCCGGAGCCCGGCGGTGCGGCAGGAACCGGGCTACCCGGGCAGCCGTGACCCTCCGATTCCGGCACCGTGCACCGGCGGCGGGGGCGGCGGACCGATGTCGGTGGGCACTGGCAGTATGCCGCGCATGGCTTCCGCGACCGCAGCCGACTACGGCTGGATACGTTCCTCGTCCGCAGGATTCGGATACGCGTTGGACCTCGGACACACCCTGGCCCTGGTGCGCGGAGTCCGGCCCGACGAACTGCTCGGGATGGCGGGCGCCGAGCCGAGGGGTGTGTCCGCAGGGCTCGGCGAACTGATCGAGCGGCACCAGGAGCGTCTCATGGCGGCCGAGTTCTGGGACGAGACGATTGTCGCGGGAGCGTGCACCGTCGAGGGCGAACGAGGGGACTGGACTCTCGCCCTCGTGCTCGGCGGCGATCTGGGGTCGCCTTCCCTCATGGAGACCCTCTCCATCGGGACCCGGGCCGTCTCCCATTCGAGCAACGGGGGAAAGCCCCTGCACTTCTTCCACTGGTACGAGAACGGAGAGCTGCGCACCACGTTCGAGTGGCCCAAGGTCAGAAGCGGCAGCACTCCCGACGAACTGAACGCCGTGATGCGTGAGGTCGGTCTCGACCCCACGGACGACGAAGCGCCCGGTGTCGATCGCAAGGCGGCGGTGTTCGCACTGACCGAGCGCCTCACAGGCGTGCGGGTGACCGACGAACTGCTGGCGGAGGCGGAGTTCCGGACGGGCGATGTGCCCGAGGAGCCCGCCGGCTCATGGGAGAGCGTCACCGTCGACATCGCGGATGCGCAGGGCGGGCGCACCTTCGTGCAGCTTCGGCGGGATCAACTCTGACACACGGCGGCCGAGGCCCTGCGCTCGGGCCCAGCACCCACACCCGCAACGCCAATCCGACGTCCATCCTCGGTTCTTCGTTCATCTCGCCGTACGTCGGGGCCAATACCTTCCGCGTTCATGAACGACCATCACACCAGCGCCGCGGGCGTCACACGACGCGGGCTCATCGTCGGCGCCGTCGCCGCCGGGCTCGCCGCGACCGGCGGTGTCGCAACCGCCGGTCCCCGCCAGGAGAACGGATCCGGACCGGTCGGGAGACCCTCGACCTCCCCCGCCCGGGCGTCGAAGGACCTCCTCGGCCACACGATTCCGAAGTACCGGACCACCGTCCCCGGAGAGTCCGTCGAGGCAGATCGCGTCGACCGTCCCGTCGCCCCCGGGATCGTCCTCACCTCCTTCGACACCTTCGGCCGTACCGGCTGGATGCGGGTCCATGTACTGAACGCAGACCTGGGCGACGAGTCGGTCGGCGTGGACCTGGTCGCAGGCAAGGTGAGCGACGCCCGGGCGCTGACGCAGCTGTCCGATGCCCAGCACGCGGTCGCCGCCGTCAACGGTGACTACTTCAACATCACCGAGACCAACGCGGCCGAGGGTCCCGAGATCCAGAACGGCACGCTGCGCAAGGGGGCCGTCCAGCCGTCGACCGTCGCGGCGATCGGCGCCGACCGCATCGCCCGGCTCGCCGATCTCATGATCACGGGCACCGTCACCGTGGCGGACACTCAGCGGCCGCTCGCCGCGCTCAACTCCGCCACCGTGCCTGCCGACTCCATCGCGGTGTTCACCCCGTTGTGGGGTCCCGGCGACCGCACCCTCATCCACGACGGCGGCCCCTACACCGAACTCGTCGTCGTGAACGGCAAGGTCGTCTCCGTCGAGAGCAAGCTGACCGACACGGCCGTACCGGACGACGGGCTGATCGTCCTGGGCCGTGGTACCGCCGCGGGTCAACTGGCCACCGCCAAGCCGGGCGACGCCGTGAGCGTGGCGTTCAAGCCCCAGAGCGATGCGGGCTCCGAGCTGCGTACGGCGCTCGGCAGTGGCGCGGTGCTGGTCCGAAACGGCGTCCCGATCGACTTTCCGCCCAGCACGGGCAACGATGTCCCCAAGCCCCGCACGGCCATCGGGTGGCTCGACGGCGGGCACAGGCTGCTGCTGGTCGCGGTCGATGGATCGGCCAACTTCTCCGCGGGCCTGAGCTTCGACGACATGGCCAAGCTCATGGTGCGGCTCGGTGCCACCGAGGCGTTCATGCTCGACGGCGGCGGCTCCACCGAACTGGTCGCACGACGGCCCGGCGACGCCCGGGCCGATGTCGTCAACACGCCGTCGGACGGGAACGAGCGGCCCGTACCCAACGGTGTCGGGCTGTTCTCCCCGCGAGGATCGGGCACCTTGCGCGGCCTCGATGTGCGTCTCCAGGCCGACCGGGTGGTTCCCGGACTCACCATGGACGTCACGGCCGCCGGCTACGACGAGACGTGGGCACCGGTGGACGCCGACAAGAAGCCGGTCAAATGGACCGCGAAGCCCAGCTCGCTCGGCAGGGCGCAGGACGGCGTCTTCCACGCCAAGCGGCCGGGGTCCGGGACGCTGCGCGCCCGTTCGGGCTCCGCGGACGGCCGGCACGAGCTGCGGGTCCTCGGGGACCTGCACCGGCTGGCGTTCACCCAGCGCGCCGTCACGATCGACCCCGGCACCTCGGCGCGCGTCCGGCTCACCGGGTACGACGCCGACGGGTTCGACGCACCGGTCGTACCGCGCGACGTGAGCCTCGAATACGACAAGACCGTGGTCACGGTGAAGGCCGAGACCGACGGCAGCCTCAGCGTCACCGGCGCGGCGGAGGCAGGTGGCAAGGCCACCACCCTCACGGCGAGCGTGCAGGGCGTCACGGCGAAGCTTCCGGTGACGGTGGGACTGCTCGACGTCCCGCTGGCCGAGTTCGAGCCCGACGAGACCTGGACGGCGCTGGCCGCCCGCGGCACCGCGACGATCGCCGTCGTCCCGGCCCCGGACCGCCCGGGTGCCTCCGCGGACAACCACGCTCTGCGGCTGACGTACGACTTCACCGGGCAGTCCAGCACCTCGGCAGCGTACGCGGTGACCGGCTCCGGCCCGATCACCCTGCCGGCAGGCGCGAAGAAGCTCGCACTCTGGGTCAACGGCGACGGCCAGAAGCACTGGCTGCGCGCCATGATGTCGTCGCAGGGCACCACCAATGTGCCTTTCACCTTCGCCCTGACCGTCGACTGGACGGGCTGGCGCAGGGTCGTGGGCGACATACCCGCGGGCTTCTCCGACCCCGTCACGCTGCAGCGCGTCTACATCGCGGAGACGTCGCAGGCCAACAAGAACGCCGGCCAACTGGAGTTCGACGCACTCGTCGCACAGGTCGGGCAGCAGCCCGACACCAACGAACCGCCGCAGCCCGACCCCTATGTGGTCGAGCAGGGCGGGGTTCCGCACGACCGGTGGACGTTCGCCGTCCTGTCCGATCTGCACATCAGCGCGGCCGCAGGCCTGAACTCCTTCTCCGGCCGGCAGGCGGCGATCGCCCTGGACCAGGTGGTTGCCGCCGAGCCCGACTTCATCCTCATCAACGGCGACTTCGTGGACAACAACAACCCCGCGGACTTCGAGCTCGCCAACGGTCTGCTGCGCGATCACGTACCGAGTGACCTGCCGGTGTACTGGACGCCGGGCAACCACGAGGCGGGGCTGTCCTCGAGCGGCGGGCTGGAGGCCTTCCTCGCCGCGACCGGCCGCCCCAACAAGGAGGTCTTCGACCACAAGGGCACCCGCTTCATCCTGCTGGACTCCCACACGGGCGACATGCGTACGTCGGACTGGGACCAGGTTCCGCTGCTGCAGTCGGAGTTGGCGAAGGCGGCGAAGGACCCCTCGGTCACCGGTGTCGTGGTCTCCTTCCACCACCCCCTGCACGATCCGTCCGGGGCGGCCGCCTCACAGCTGTCCGACCAGCTCGAGGCCGACCTCCTCAAGCGCTGGCTGGCGGACTTCCGGGAGAACGCCGGCAAGCCGGTGGCGCTGTTCACCGGTCATGCGCACACCGCGTCGGTCAGCCGAGCCGACGGAGTGCTCGAGGTCACCACCCCGGCCGTGGGCAAGACCCCCTACAGCTCGCCCGACCAGGGCGGCTTCTTCGGCTGGATGCACGTAGGTGTCGACCGGCGGCCCGCCCGGATCAGGGCCGGGCAGCCGAGTCCGGAGACCCGTGACTGGCTGCAGGCCGAGTGCCGTCCTCTGATCGACGCGATCGAACTGTCGGTACCGGAGAAGATCACGGTCGGCCACTCGGAGGCCGTCTCCGCGACGGGTGTCACCAGCGAATTCGGCCTCGAGTTCCCCCTGCGCTATCCCGCGACCGTCAGCTGGAGCGGCGGTCCCGGACTTGCGGTGGTGCGGACGGAGTCCGAGGCGAAGTCCGCCGGGCGGAGCCCGAAGACGCTCGCGGTGTTCGACCTGGCGTCGCGCAGCCTCACCGCGGTGCGTTCCGGCACGGTCACCCTCACGGTGTCCTCGGGCGACCGGACCGCCTCCGCCACGGTCGGACTCGTCTGACCCGACGTTCGTCGGCCGAGCGGGCCCGCGACGGGGGAGGGGGGTAGGCACGAGCGCGGGACACGGGCACGGAACGGTCCCCGCGGTGGTCTTCGCCGACCGGTCCTTGTGACCGGTCGGCGGCCCCGGCGGGGGCCCTTCCGGTCCGACCGCGACGACGGCACCCCTGAGGTGCCCCCGTCTCCCTCAACCCGCCCTCGGCCGACCGGAATCACCGGCTGACGCCGATCCGGGCGAGGAACGGTTCGTCACGGCCGACCACCACGAAGGTCCCTCCGCAGGACCCGAGGGCGCTCGCCAACAGCCCTACGTATGCCGTGTGTTGGGCGCCGCTTCGCTGAAGGATGTCCGTGCACCGCGGACATCGAAAGGGAAAGGGGGATACCCGCGCCTTTCCGGCCTCAACGTACAGCGCACCGGGGGCCTTGCGGCAAGGCCCGTATCGTGCCGCAGAATCGCCGGGCTGAATCCACCGGACATCGGAGTCGCGAAATGCGGGTGTTGTTGTCGACCTACGGGTCGCGCGGGGACGTCGAACCGCTCGTCGCCCTCGCGGTGCGCTTGCGGGAGCTGGACGCCGAGGTGCGGGTGTGCGCGCCGCCGGACCAGGAGTTCGCGCAGCGATTGGCCGGTGCGGGCGTCCCGCTGGTGCCGATCGGCCCGTCGGCACGCGCGCTCACGACCGGGGCGCCCCCTCCGTCGTCCCTTCCCCAGCGGGCGGCCGAGCTGATCGCGGGCCAGCTCGACACGGTCGTTCCGGCGGCCGAGGGATGCGACGTGGTGGTGGCGACCGGGGTGGTGCCGGCTGCCGCGGGCGCGCTGTCCGTTGCGGAGAAACTCGGTATCCCGTCCGTGTCCGTGACCTTCCAGCAGCTCACCCTGCCATCGCCGCACCATTCGCCGCTGGCGTACCCCGGTCGCCCGTTCCCGCCGGAGGTGACCGACAACAAGGTGCTGTGGGACCTGGACGCCCAGAGCATCAACGTTCTGTTCGGCGCGGCGCTCAACACGAACCGGGCGTCGATCGGTCTGGCACCGGTGGACGACGTACGCGACTATGTCGTCGGGCACAGCCCGTGGCTTGCGACGGACCCCGTACTCGACCCGTGGCTCGGCGCACCGTGCCTCGACGTCGTACAGACCGGTGCATGGATCCTGCCCGACGCGCGACCGCTTCCGGCGGACCTGACGGCGTTCCTGGACTCCGGGACACCACCTGTGTACGTGGGCTTCGGCAGCATGCCGATGCACACGTCGTCGGACGTCTCCCGGGTCGCCATCGAGACGATCCGTGCGCAGGGCCGCCGCGTTCTCGTCGGGCGTGGCTGGGCGGACCTGGCTGTGATCGACGACCAGGACGACTGCTTTGTCGTCGGCGAGGTCGACCATCGGGCGTTGTTCGGACGGGTGGCCGCCGTTGTGCACCACGGCGGTGCCGGCACAACGACGACGGCCGCACGGGCGGGCGCGCCGCAAGTGGTGGTACCCCAGGGGACGGACCAGCCGTACTGGGCCTCCCGCGTGGCGGACCTGGGCATCGGCGCGGCACACGACGGTCCGACTCCGGCCTTCGAGTCCCTGTCCGCCGCGCTCAGGACGGCCCTGGCCCCCGAGACCCGGGCGCGGGCGAGCGCGGTGGCGGACTCGATCCGCACGGACGGGGCAGCTGTGGCGGCGAAGCTGCTGCTCGACATGGTCGGCGCGGAAAGACCGCCGGTGACGGTGTGAACCACCGGGACGGACGAGCCGCGACGGCGAGTCGATGTCATCGCCCCGAGCGGCTGCAGACCGTGAACTCGTGATGCCGACCGCCGACCGCCGACCCATGAGCGGGCGGGTCGGCTTGCCTGCGTCGATCTACCCGCCTGTGCCCCGTCGCGCGGAAAACAGGTGTCGCAGGGGGCCGAGGCGTCCTTACTGTTGCGGCTCATGGATGACACCACCGCCCCGCCGCGACTGACCCGGCTCACCTTCCACGGCCCACTCTCCGACGACCGGGCCGCCGGGATGATCCGCTGGCTGACCGACCGGGTCGGCCGGACCGCCCCGATCACCGTGCTCGACATCGGCTGCGGATGGGGGGAGTTCATGCTTCGCCTTCTCGAAGCGGCGCCCGCCGCGACCGCTGTCGGCATCGACATCAATGAGGACGACCTGGCCCGCGGCCGCGCCGAGGCCGAGACCCGTGGGCTGGCCGGGCGTGTCCGATTCGTTCAGGAGTCCGCCGTCGACACCAGCAGAGACCCGGCCGACATCGTTCTGTGTCTCGGCGCCGGGCACGCTCTCAGCGACGATCAGCCCCCGGAGAGCACCATCGCCGCGCTGCACGCCCTTCGCCGCCTGGTGAAGCCGGGCGGCTGTGTCCTTCTGGGTGAGGGATTCTGGCAACGGCCGCCTACCGCGGCCGAGTTGTCGGCCATGTGGCCGGACGCATCGGCCTCCGAGTTCCATGACGTCGCCGGCCTCGTCGACCTCACGGTCACTGCCGGCTTCCGCCCCGCCTGGATCGAGACCGCGAACCACGACGAGTGGGAGCACTTCGAGTCCGCCTACCAGGCCGACGTCGAGGAGTGGCTCGCAGCCCACCCGGACCACCCCCTGGCGAAGGAGACCCGCGACCGGGTGGACCGCCACCGCGGTACGTGGCTCCGCGGATATCGAGGTGTCCTGGGGCTGGCCTACTTGACCCTTGTCCCCGTGGCCTGAAAGGACTCCCGGCGCGGTCTCGCAGCGCGGCGTACCCGAAGGGGAGCGGGAGTGGACGGCGACACGTCGCGCTCAGAGTTCCCCGATGGCCGCGCCCAACTCAAGTTCGGCGAGGGAGCGTTCCTGGAATCCGCGTTCGGTGATGGCGCCGAACCTGGCGGCGGCGGACTCGTCCCGGGCCAGTATCTGGAAGAAGCCGGCGTCGACGTGGACATCCTCCTTGGCCGCGAGCCCGGCCGCGTTGATCCGCCGCTTGGCGAGCCGCACGCCGGCCTCCGGGAAGCGTGCGATGCGCTCGGCGAGACGCTCCACGTAGGAGATCAACTCGCCGTCCGGAAGTGCCTTGTTGACCACGCCGACCCGTTCGGCCTCGGAAGCGCCGAGGTCCTCCGAGCTCAGGATGATCTGCATCGCCTGGCCGCGGCCGGCGAGCCGTACGAGGTGCTGGACCGCACCCGCGCCCGGGAAGGTGCCCAAGCCCACCTCGGGCTGCCCGATCACGGCGCGCTCCAGCGAGGCGAACCGCATGTCGCACGCGTAGAGGAACTCCGCGCCTGCGCCGCGCGCACGGCCTTCGAGAGCCGTGATCGTGACGGGACGCGCCTCGCTGAGCCGTCGGTAGAGCGCACCGAGGCTGGTGTCGTCCGGCCCGCCGGACGTCGCGGCCTTCGCCGTGTACTGGGGGATCCGCTGTATGTCCACGTGCGGGACGAAGAAGTCCGGATCGGCGCTGCGGAAGACGACGACACGGGCGCTGTTGTCCGCCTCGGTCTCGTCGAGCAACGCGATCAGGTCCGTGACGAACTTCTCGTCGATGAGATTGAGCGGGGGGTTGTCGAGCGTGGCCCGCAGGACCCCGTTGCGCAGTTCGGTTCGGATCGTCGGATAGTCCCAGGACATCGGTTCACTCCCTCACATGTCACTTGCGATTTGCAAGCTGCCCGAATTACCTTGACAGTGTTGCTTGCGATTTGCAAGCCCTGATCGAACGCCCGGTGGCCGCCACCGTGGCGCGGAAACGGTGTAAGGAGTTCACATGGTCGAGCGCACCGAAGAGCGCATTCACCTTCCCGACGGGACCGTGCTCAGTGGATGGCTGTTCCTGCCGGAGGACACGGGCCCACACGCGACGATCACGATGTCTCACGGGTTCGGGGGCACCAAGTACCACCGGATCGAGCCGATAGCGCGCAAGCTCGCGGAGGCGGGGTTCGCCGTGTCGCTCCACGACCACCGCGGATTCGGCGACAGCACCGGTGAGCCCCGCCATGACATCGACCCCTATCGGCAGCTGGAGGACTGGCGGCGGGTCATCTCCCACCTGCAGACCCTCGACGTGGTGGACGCGGACCGGATCGGCGTGTGGGGCACGAGCTATTCCGGCGGACACGCGCTCGTGCTCGGTGCGACGGACCGGCGGATCAAGGCCGTCTACTCGCAGGTCCCCACCATCAGTGGCTCCGAGAGCGGGCGGCGGCGTGTTCCGCCGCACCTGACACGGGGGCTGGAGGAGTCTTTCGCCGCCGACGAACTGGCGCAGGCTCACGGGAAGGCGCCCGCGACGCAGGCATTCGTGAACGCAGACCCCGCGACGCCGGCGTCCTACCGTGCCGCCGACGCGATCAAGTTCTATCTGGAGCACGACGCCCCCGAGGGCCTCTGGGAGAACAGCGTGACCGTGCAGTCGAACCGCCGTTCCCGTGCCTACGACCCCGGCGCCTGGATCGACCAGATCTCCCCGACGCCGCTCATGATGCTGGTCGCCACCCATGACACCGTCGCCCCGACCGACCTGGCCTTTCGGGCCTACGAACGTGCGCTCGAGCCGAAGGAGCTCATTGTCATACCGGGCGGTCACTTCGATCCGTACCTGGACGGCTTCGACGTGAGTACGGAGGCTGCCGTCCGGTTCTTCCGCATGCACCTGTAGGCGTGCGGGACGACGGGGGCCCGGCAGGGCCCGGCCGGGGCTGGGCCCCGGGCCGGGCACCCAGGGCGTCTGTCGGGGGAGTGCCACCTTGCTCTATAATTGCAAGGAACCTGTGATTGGGGGCACCGATGAAGCGTGGAGAACTGGTCAATTCGGCCTGCCCGATCGACCGCTCCCTGTCCGAGGTAGGTGACACCTGGACGCTCCAGATCCTCCGGGACGCCATGCACGGCGTCACGCGGTTCACGGACTTCAGCAAGCACATCGGCCTGGCCACCAACGTCCTGTCCGCACGGCTGCAGAAGCTGGTGGCCGTTGGGATCTTCGAGATCCGCGAGTCGGATCTCGGCAACTCACACGAGTACGTGCTGACCGAGAAGGGGCGGGACTTCCACACCGTCCTCGCGGCACTGCGCCAGTGGGGGCAGAAGCACCTCTTCGACGAGGACGAGCCGATGAACCGCGCCATCGACGCCCGCACGGGACAACCGCCCCGGCCGATGACGCTCACCGCCGAGGACGGCAGGGAACTGACCCCCGACGACATGCTCATCGTCCAGTCACGGGCGGCGGACCCCATCGAGAGCGCCGTCCCCATCGAGACGCCTCGTCGTCACCGGCGCTGACCCGGTCGTAAGCGGGTCCGGGCGGGGTTGATGCACGCGGGTGGGCACCCGCGGCCGTCCTAGGAGAGCGTCGCCTCTTCGGAGGGGACGCGGAGGGCACCCGGGCCGGGGCCCGGTTCCACCTCGGAGCCGGGGACTTCGTGTCCGCAGGAACACCGCAGCTCTACGTGGACCTGGCCGCCGCAGCCGGAGTGGTGGAGCAGCACCGGCGCGCCCGCCGGGTCGCCGAGATGGGTGTCGCCGTACTGGAGCAGCGCGGCGAGCACCCACTGCAAGTCGTGCGCGTGGGACGTCAGGTGGTATTCCGGTCGCGAGCGCTGCCCGGCTTCCTGGTAGCTCCGGCGCTCCAGCAGGCCGGCCTCGACCAGTTGCCGTAGACGCTCGCTCAGCACCCTTCGGGAGACCCCGAGGTGGTCGGCGATCTCGTCGAAGCGGTGAAGTCCGGCGAAGACCTCACGCATGATCAACAGAGTCCAGCGCTCGCCGACCAGGCTCAAGGTCGCGGCGACGCTGCAGTTGCCCAGATCAAGTTCTCGCCACTCCATGAACTCAGAGTATCGCAGAGTTGCCATCCGGAACTCAGCCTTGACTCCTCCTGGGTTCCAGTTGGACACTCAGGTGGAAATGACCCCGACTCGAGAACGCGCCCGGCGGAATGCAGGGGCCCGATCTGCTCAGGGATCGGTCCTGTACGGAGACGAGTCAGGACGGTGCAGACCGAACCGGATTTCTGCACAACGCCGCTTTCAGGTCTCACCATGGAGAAAGCATGTCGCGCAACGAGGACATCGTGAACGCATGTCGTAGCGCCTATTCCGGGTTCGAGAAGAACGATTCGTCAGACCTGGTGGCCCTGATGTCACCCGATGTGATTTTCCATTTCCCGACCTCGCTGCCGTACGGCGGGACATTCCACGGTCGGGAGGGTTTCCGGGCCTTCTATCGAGATCTGTTCGATCACTACTACGAGTACTTCGACTACGACGCGCACACGGTGCTCGATGCCGGATCGCATGTGGTGGTCCCCGTCACGGCCAGGGCGAAGGCGAAGAACGGCCGCATCATGGAGAACGAACACTGCCTGCTGTTCAGGGTGGTCGACGGACTCGTGGTGGAGGCGCGACTGTACGCCGACACCGCCAAGGGGCGCGATGTGATCGACGGCCTCGAAGTCTTCCCCTCGGCGGCCGCCGCGTCCTGACACAAGCCGAAGAGGGGCCGGGACGTCACGCCGTCCACCTCTGGAAGTCCTTTCGAGGGCGGCCCGCCGTATTCGGTGAACCTGCGCTCTTGAGCAACCGGAAAGAATTTTCGCATGACTCTGGGATACCGAACATCAGGCAGTGGGGCGACGAAGGTCATGTGGGCACACTCGTGGCTCGCCGGCCACGAAGCCTATGACTGCATGATTCCCTATCTCGATACCGAGCGATTCACGTGGGTGTTTCCGGACTTCCGCGGTTACGGTCGGTCCTCCGGGCTGACGGGTGATTGCTCGATCACGGAAATGGGGAGCGATATCGTCGACCTCGCCGACGCTCTGGAATGGCAGGAGTTCCATCTGGTCGGGCACTCCATGGGGGGTCAGGCCGCACAGTGGGTCTCGGGGCAACCCGGAGCCCGGGACCGGCTGAGCAGTCTCGTGTTGTTGTGCGCCGTTCCCAGCCGTGCCTTCCCGCTCGACGAGGAGGGCTCGAGGCTCTTCGAAGCGGCCATCGCCGACTCCGACGCACGGGCCTCGGTCATCGCCGCCGTGACCGGCGGACGACTGGGGACGGGCTTCGTCCGCCACGTGAACGAGCTGTCCCGCAGAACCGCCGATCCCGCCGCCATGGGCTCCTACCTGCGGACCTGGACCCAGGACGACGTGTCCGACCAGGTCCATGGATACGAGCGACCCGTTCTTGTGCTCACCGGACAGTACGACACCGTTCTCACCGCCGAGGTTGCCGCGGATCAGATCGTTCCGCAGTACACCGACGTGCGCAGCCTGGTCCTCGAGGGCGCGGCTCACCTGGCCCCCATGGAGACCCCGGCCCGCACCGTCGCGTTGATCGTGGACCACTTCCTGGGCGGGACCGAGAAGGCGAGCGACGGATGAGCGGCAGCCGCTGTCGGGGAGATCGGCGGGAATCGGCCGCACGCCGGGCCGGCCACGTGGTGACCCACCCGCTGTCACGAGCGGGGTTCACATCTCACATCACGTGCGGTGGGACACCACCGCACACGTTCGACAGGCGGTCGATGTGATCATCAATTCCGACGAACTGGACGCGCGGTCGGCGTACAAGCTCCTCATCGGGTCGATCACGCCGCGTGCGATCGGCTGGGTCAGCACCCTGTCGTCGTCCGGTGTCGCCAACCTGGCACCCATCTCGTTCTTCACCGTGGTGAGCCGAAAGCCGCCGATGGTGTCCCTGACCATACAGCCCAGGTCCGACGGGAGAACCCTCAAGGACACACTCGTCAACATGCGGGAGACCGGTGAGTTCGTCACCAACCTGGTGACCCTTCCCCACGCCCACCACATGCATCGCAGCGCCGGCGAATTCGACAGCGACCAGGACGAGTTCACCGAGGTGGGCCTGACCAAAGGCGCGTGCGAAGTGGTGAAGGCGCCGCGTGTGGAGGACGCCCCGATCGCCATGGAATGCCAAGTCGACCGGGTCATCCAGGTCGGTGAGGTGCAGGACCATGTCGTCTGGGGCAAGGTCGTACGGTTCCACATCAGAGACGACCTGTACACCGAAACCGGACGCATCGACACGGGAGCCATTCCGACCGTCGGCCGCCTCGCCGCGGAGTACACCCTGGCCGACAACGCCTTTGTCACCCCGCTGACGGACGACGTGCTGCGCCCACGCGCGGACAGTCGCATGCGCCGCCTCGACGAGCGTCCTGACGGATGGTCACCGGTGGACACGGCCGGCTGGTCGCCCTCCGGGGCCACCCAGGCGTGATGCCCCCACAACTCCGGCTCGGGCGAGGGTTTTCCCCGCGGAGCGCGGACGAACGGCCTCTCACGGTGAGCCGGAGCGATGACACAGCACTCAGGCCCCGGAGGAAATCCAAACCGAACGTACAACGACACCCCGAAGGAGCACTTCATGCCCGTCTTCAACGCCCATATCCCGGCCAACCGTTTCTCGTCGGAACAGAAGCGTGCGCTCGCCGACGCACTCAACCAGTCACTCGTGCAGGGTCTCGGCATTCCCGAGGGCGACCGCTTCATCATCATCAGTGAGCACGGTGACAGCGAACTGTCCCTGGATCCGACCTTCATGGGTATGGAGCGCAGTAGTGACGCCATGATCATCACAGTTCTGCTCGGAGCTCACCGCCCCCTGGAGGACAAGCGGGCGGTGTCGGCCGCCATCAACCGGCTCGTGGTCGAGGCGCTCGGCGTCTCGCCCGACGACATCTTCATCGCGCTGATCCCGGTCCCGAACGAGAACTTCTCCTTCGGCCGGGGCGAACTGCAACTCTCGGAGGGGTCGCCCCGCTGGTGAACGGACGGATCACCACCGTCAGTCCGTACAGATCGGCGGCACGTCCATGTCCCCGACGTACCGCCGATCACTCCGCCCTTCTTCGGAGCGTGCTCAGTCCGTCGGCCGGAGCGCCAGGGCGACGGCACGGTCGCGCACCGGCGCCAGACACCCGTCCCGCTCACTGCAAGCGCCGTAGCTGAGAAGCACCTTGGCCCGGTCGGTACCGCCGACCCGGCGCACGGGGAGTTGGAGGGTGACCCGCCCGTCCTCGTAGACCGGCAGCCGGACGTCGAGGCCATCGGGGCGCACCACACGCTCCCGGGCGTCGGTGGTCGCAGGGCCCGCGGACCGCAGGGCGCCCTCGGTACGGATGCGGGTCGGAATGCCGATCCCGTCGACGCCACCGTCGGGAAGGGTGAGGCTGTACACGTGAAAGCCGTCCCGCTCGGGTCGCAGGTCGGCGAGTACCCGCAAGCCCCCGTCGTGGGACTCCACCCTGACCGAGACAGCCACGCCGCCGTCCGAGAACGGTGCGCCCACGGCTGCGGGATCCGTGTTCTGCTCATGTCCGCAGCCGGTGAGCAGGAGGGCGGAGATCGCGAGGGTGAGCGACACGCACGGGTTCGCTCCGAGGGCGGGGAGCCGGGTGGCTATGCCCATCGCTTCAAGAACTCCTCGACCTGGCCGGGCGACATGGTCCGTGCATTGGCGAACTCGCCTCGGTTCGTCGCCACCTTGATCCGGCCGGACGCAGGGTCGAGGACGACCAGTGCCGGAATTCCGCTGGTCTGCAGGTTCACATAGCGCTCGGCGATGTCCAGATTGCGGTCGAACTCGCCGACATCGACGGTCACCACGTGGTACTTCGCCAGCATCGTGGCCGGCCCGGGCTCCTCGAACCGTGCGTCCAGGACACGGCAGTCCGGGCACCAGTCGGCGCCGAAGTCCACGAGCACGGGGCGGCCGTCCTTCTTCCCGGCCTTGAGTGCTGCCGTGATGTCCGCCGCGGCGTTCGCGGCCGGGTCGTAGCCCAGCGCGGGCTTCTCGGACGCGGAGGACGTCGGGGATGCGGCGGGCGCCGCGGACTCGGCGGCGGGAGCGGCGGAGACAGGGGCCGAGTGGGACGTGGCGGGCGTGCCCTCACAACCGGTCAGCGCCAGTAGGGCGATGCCGGCCAGGCCGATTGCGGCGGGGAACAGGGGACGCCTCACGTGACTCCTCGTCGTCGTTTTCGTGTGAAACGGCTCGGTTGCCGGCATCAGGCCGTTTCGGGATCGGCGTGCGGTCGCGCGGCCATTGGAGAGAGCCGGGTGACGAACGGCGGTGCTCCGCAGTTTCGCACACCGCGCGCTGTCCGCTGCCGCCCGTCATGGTCTTCACGCCTGAGGACCGCCCGCACGAACCGGCCTTGGTGTGCGGTGTTGTCCGGGGCCGGCTGACGCCTATGCCGTGGCCTCGGACCGCGTGTCCCGGGACTCCACCGTCGGCGGAGGGTTGCGGGTACCGGGAATGCGTATGACGGCTTCGGTCCCCTGGGTGGCGGCGGGGCGCAGCGTCACCGTGCCACCGGCCTGCTGAACGGTCTTTGCCACGATGGCGAGGCCGAGGCCGCTGCCCGGCAGGCTGCGGGCCGTGGGTGAGCGCCAGAAGCGGTCGAAGACATGCGGCAACTCGTCGGCGGGGATGCCCGGCCCCTGGTCACGCACCACCAGCCGGCCGTCGCCGAGCCGTAGGCTGACGGTGCCGCCGGGGGGCGAGAACTTGACCGCATTGTCCAGCAGGTTCACCACCGCTCTTTCGAGAGCGGAGGGTTCGGACAGTACGTACCACTCCTCCAGGTCACTGATGAACTCGAGATCACTCCCACGGAGCCTCACCCGCTCCATGGCCCGACCTGCCACCTCGTGCAACGCGACAACGTGAAGGGACGTCTCGTCCGGCTTGGTGTCCGGCCGGGACAGCTCCTGCAAGTCGGCTATGAGTGAGGCGAGTTCCCCCACCTGAGACTCCACGGAGTGAAGGAGGTCGTTCATCGCGTTCCCGGGAAGCTTTCGACCTGACGTGTGGCTCCTGATCAACAACTGGATGTTCGCGCGGAGCGATGTCAGTGGGGTGCGCAACTCGTGGCCGGCGTCGGCGATGAGTTGCTGCTGCCGCTCCCGTGAGGTGGCGAGGGCCTCGGTCATGTCGTTGAAACTCTTGGACAGTCGGGCGATCTCGTCATCGCCGTCGGCCGGTATCCGAACCGTGAGGTCCTGGGTGTGGGCGATGTGTTCGGCGGCGTCCGTGAGATGTTCCACCGGTCGCAGGCCGGCGCGGCTGATGCCGATTCCTGCCGTGGCCGCGCCGACGACGCCCACGCCCGCAAAGCCCAGGAGGAAGAGGGCGAGGCTGTTCAGCGGGTTGTCCACGGCAGTGAGCGGTTGCGCGATGGAAACGGCGAACTCACCGGAAAGCCGCGGGGGCATGTCGGGACGTGTCGTCGAGACACGCATTCTCCGTCCGTCTTCGGACGTGGCGTTGTGCAGTGCCGACTCGAGGACACCACGGGCGACGGCGAGGTCGGTCTCGTCGACGGCGACCTTCTTGTTGCCCGGGGCGACACATACCGTTCCGTCCGCGGTGATGACCTGCACCACGTAGGGCGTGGGCGTTTGGTTGCGCTGGGAGACATCCGGCAGCTGCATACCGCACAGGCTCAGCAGATCCTGGACATAGCCGGGCTGCGCCTGCACACTCTGCAGGTTCGAGTCCAGTTGGGCGGTCAACTGCTGCCGAGTGACGAGCCATGACGCTGTCGCGACGGCGCTGACGGCCAGGGCCACGGCGACAGCGGCCGACAGCCCCAAGCGCAGCCGCAGGGTCAGGCGCCGGAACGGGCTCTTCATGTCGGTCGATCCCCCGAGTACTCACTTCGTGGCACCCGCCACTCATTCATGCATACGACGACAGTGTGCGACGGGAAGATGAGAGCCCGCTGAACGGTCGAGCCGACCGTCCGGCCGAGGTGGTGAAGCTCCGCAACCTGCCTGAGCCCAGGACCTCGTGCGCGCCCGGGGCCGACGCGAGGAGGGGAGGAGCAGGAGTGCACGGGTCCGGACACCGCGCCTGTACCCATGATCCATCAGGCGCTGTCGGCGAATCTTGACTTCCCTCCGCCTCTGAGAGTGTGGCCGACGGGCCCGAGCGTGAGCGGTCGAATCGGGATGCGCTGGGCTGCGGAACAGTCGCATACTCACCGTATGGCCTTGTTCTCCGGTCGCGCTCTCCTGTGGCACACGTCAGTCAGCGACCGATCCCTACTCCGGGATGCCGCTGTGGCTCCAGCTCGAGTCCCGGCACGGGTGGTTGTGGGCGTACAACCTCGAACACCTCGACTTGATCCATCGTTTCGTTCAAGCATCGCTGCGGGAACGAGCGTACGACACCGGACAGTCAGCGGGCCTCGTGGTGCGGGTCAGTCCCCCTCGCCGGCGGGCTCGCCGGGGAGGTCCGCCGAACGGGGAGCCCTGTGCAGGGCGTTGGCGATGGCCGTCATTCGCTGATCGAGGTCCGCCAGCTCCTGGCGGAGGTCGTTGGCACGGGTTTCCAGTTCGGTCGCCTTCGCGGCCAATGACTCGATGGTTGCCATGAAGGCGACGCGGTCCTCTGCCGCTCTGGTCATCGTGAGCCCTCCTTCGGCGAATGCTGGCAGACTCTGGGTGCTTCTCGAAGTTGGGGCTGATCCGCCCTGGGATGCGGGCCACTCCGGGCCGGGGACGGGCGGGAGTGCGTGGCGCGGGTGTCAACTTCCTTGCGCGACACGGGTGATCACGCCATGGCGGAGTGCGGCGCTGGGAGTGCGACGAAAGGCGTGGTTGCCGCGGGGGAGGGTGGCCACCGCCGGAACGCAGGGGCCACCCATCCGCCTACTTCTGCTGAGCGGCCCAGTCGGCGAACCGGGTCTCGGCCAGGTGGGCGTCAGGACCCGGGAGAAGGGTGGTCTCCTTCAGTTCCGCTCCGAAGTACCGGGCGTGCGGGTCCGAGACCACGGTGCGGGGGTCGCCCTTGGCGGCGAGCCCGTCACGGATCAGCTCGTCGAGCTGGAAGGCATCGGGACCCGCGACCTCCACCACGCCGTTGACGGGGGTGCCGACCGCGGTGCGGCCGACCGCCGCGGCCACGTCGTCGGAGTAGACCGGCTGGATCTTCACCGGGGCGAGGTGCACGGTGTCGCCCTCGGTCGCCGAGTCCGCGATCCCCTTCATGAACTCGAAGAACTGGGTGGCGTGAACGATGGAGTACGGGATCCCAGACGCCTTGATCAGCTCTTCCTGAGCCTGCTTGGCACGGAAGTACCCGCTCTCCTGGAGCCGTTCGGTGCCCACGACGGACAGCGCCACGTGGTGCTGCACACCGGCCTCGGCCTCCGCGTTGAGAACGTTGGTGGTGGAGGTGCGGAAGAAGGTCATGACCGCCTCGTCCTCGAACGAGGGAGAGTTGGACACGTCGACCACGACCGAGGCATCCTTCATGACCTCGGCCAGCCCTTCGCCCGTGAGGGTGTTCACGCCGGTGCTGGGCGCGGCCACGACCGCCTCGTGCCCGTGCTCGTTGAGCTTGCCGACCAGCTTCGAACCGATGAGCCCGGTTCCGCCGATCACTACGACCTTCATAATGTAATCCTTTCGGTGCTCACGGGAGATGTGCACCCGCAATGAGCCGCTCACCGATACCGGTCAATGGTGTCTTCACCATGAAAGACAAGGCGGCTACTTCATTTGTGACAACGTGCCCGCAGCGACGTGATGAATTTTTCCCTGAGGGGTCCGGCGAAGCAGGGGGCTGACGGCGGATGACATTGCCCGCTCAGAGGAATATGCACCGCCGGGCGCTCGGGTGGCAGAAAATCGCTCTCATCGTCGACGAGCTCTTGTTCCCCTGGGCACCCGAAAGGAGATTCTCAGCCTCGAAGGCGCGATCCGGGGCGCCCGTCGCACCGGCCGACTGTCTCGCGCACTGCGGTGCCTTCAGCCGGATCAGACGAGTTCGAGTCCGCCGTCGATCGTGAGGATCTGCCCGGTGATGTGCGTGTCCCGAGGGTCGGCCAGACGCAGGATCCAGTCCGCGACGTCCTGAGGGTCACCCAGACGGCCCACCGGGATGCGTTCGCGCTCCGCGCTGCGTATCTCGTCGATCGTGTCCTCGGGGAGGCCGGCCGCGGCCAGGACGTCCGTCTCGGTCGGGCCCGGGGCGATCGCGTTCACGCGTACCCCCGTCGGCGCGAGTTCGAGAGCCCAGCTTCGCGTCAGTTGCTCCAGAGCGCTCTTGGTGGCGGCGTAGTGGGCTCCGCCGGGCAGGGGGCGGTGGCCGTAGGTGCTCGAGACATTGACGATGGAACCCCCGGAGTCGCGCAGGTGGGGCAGGGCCGCACGGGCGAGCACGCTGGGGGCCGTCACATTGAGATCGAACAGGTCGTTGATGACCGACCGGTCGGTCTCCGACAGGGGCATCATGGCGGCCGCACCGGCGTTGTTGACGAGTACGTCGAGCCGGCCCCACATCTCCACGGCCGTGCCGACGACCCTTTCCGCGGCCCCCTCCTCGCGGATGTCGAGCGGCAGGACGGCGATGCCGGAGTGCGCACCGGCCGTCTCCTCCAGAGCATTCCTTCGGCGGCCCACGCCGAGGACGTGGGCCCCCGACTCCGCGAAGGCGACAGCCGTGGCGCGGCCGATTCCCGATCCGGCTCCGGTGACGATCACCGCACGGTCCATGAAGTTCCGGGCTGTGGAATTGGACATGACTTGCCTCTGTTCGCAGTGCGTCTTTCTCGTCGAGTGAGTTTCGCTGTGAGGGCGGACGCGGGGCGAAATTCCCCGAGGATTTGTCAGGCCGCGGAAAGGACGGTCCGCGCATCGGGTGCGGCCTGTGGGTGCCGGCAGTCCGTCTCCACACCTTGAGGTCGGGGGGCGCGGAGACGGACGCTGTGTTTCACCGGACAGCAGTGCCTGTCAGCCGAACATGCCGGGCTTGTAGTCACCGGCGGGCTGCTGGTTGATCACGTTGACGCGGTTGTAGGCGTTGATGACCGCGATCAGCGACATCAGGGCGACGAGCTGGTCCTCGTCGTAGTGCTTGGCAGCGTTCGCCCAGGCCTCGTCCGTGACACCACCGGCAGCGTCGGCGAGACGGGTGCCCTGCTCGGCCACTTCGAGTGCGGCACGCTCGGCGTCGGTGAAGACAGTGGCCTCCCGCCAGGCCGCGACCAGGTGGAGGCGCTGCGCGGTCTCACCGGCGGCAGCGGCGTCCTTGGTGTGCATGTCGGTGCAGAAGCCGCAGCCGTTGATCTGGCTTGCGCGGATTTTCACCAGCTCCTGCGTCGCGTGCGGCAGCGTCGACTCGGACAGCACCTTGCTGGCCGAGTTGATGTGCTTCAGGACCTTGCCTGCGAGGGAGTTTCCGAAGTAGTTGAGACGCGGTTCCATGGTGATCCTCTCGCCGTGTTGCGGATACATCCCTAGTGACCGGACACCTCGGAAAAGTGTGACGGCGTGAAATGTGACGTACGTCTCTCGGCGTGTGTCGCCGATGCCTGCCGGGATCGTCCGACGGGTGTGCGGGTCTGCGGGTCTGGATCCCTGCCCGTTGGGGGCGGCAGCCGTCACCGGTCAGGGGCCGCCCGGTCATGGGCGCCGTCGTCACGACGCGGCGGCCCGGTCGGTGATGCGGTGTCCCGGTGCAGGGACTGCCCCGGGGCGGTGCCGGCGTTCTTGGAGCGCGGCAGTCGTGCGGGCTACCCGACGGCGGCGAGAAGCTGGAGACGGGCGTGGCTCTCCGTGCCCGGTGCGGCGGTGTAGACCAGCAGGCGCTGCGACTGGTCGGGGTCGACGAGCGTCTGGCAGTGGAGTTCCAGGGTCCCCAGCTGCGGGTGCTGGAAGCGCTTGGCCGCGCAGTAGGACCCGAGTACCGGATGCTCGCGCCAGAGTGCGGCGAACTCGGGGCTGGCCGCCCGCAGCGCGTCGACGAGCTCGGCGGTTCGCGAGTCACGGCCGTCCCGCGCATGGGCGGCATGGAGATCCGCAACAAGGAGCCGGCTGTGCACCGGGTGGTCGCCGATGGGATGGATCAGTCGTGAGGTGGGATCGGTGAACCACCGATAGTGCAGACTGCGGGCCGGTCCATTGAAAGCCGTCTCGTCACCCAGCAGCGCTGTCGCGGGTCTCGTCTGCTTCAACGTCTCACCCAGGTGATTGACCACCTGCGCGGGAGTGTCCTCGAGGCGGTCGAGGATGCGCATCATGCCCGGGTTGATGTGGTCTCCGCGCCGCACTCTTCGGGGGGCGGCGTGGCCGGCGAGTCGGAACAGGTGATCGCGCTCCTCGAGCGAGAGATGCAGACCGCGTGCGATCGCCGCGAGCATCTGCTCCGAGGGGTTCGGGCCCCGAGGCTGCTCGAGCCGGGTGTAGTAGTCGACCGACATGTCGCACAGCGCGGCCACTTCCTCTCGGCGCAGGCCTCTTGTGCGCCGCCGTCGCCCACGCGGCAGGCCCACGTCCTCCGGCTGCAGGGCCTCGCGTCGCGCCCTGAGGAAGGCCGCCAGTCCGGCTCTGTCCACTGCTTCCCGTCCTCTTCGTACACGACCGTTCGTCCTGAGAACACGTTGACTCAAACGCTCCGCCCATTGCCGTTCGGGGCTTGTGTCCGTCCTCGGTCATGGATCAAGGGCCTGACCGCGAGTGCTGTGCGCGATCCGCCATTCCGACAGTGTGATCCGTTCCGACCACCTCCACTCAACACCGTGTGACACAATGTGTATTCCCGGAGATACGGTCGCTGTGCGCGCCTCGATACGCGGTGACCGTGCGGCCCTCCCACCAGCATCGCTCGGACAAGGACCTCGACCATGCCCGCCAAGGGGGGCGCTCGACCCGGCCTGTCCGGTCCGGTTCGGGCGGGAGCTCGGCGTAGCGCTGCGGGCGTCCCGGGTCTTGGAGCTCGACTGCAACCACTGGACGGTGCTCGAGAGGCCGGCCGAGGTCGCTGCGGCCCTCGAGGCGCATTGGAGTGCCCACTCGGCGGTCTGACCCGCCGCGCGCCGTCGAGCCGACCAGGTGGCCTGCGCCGGCGTCGTCGAATGGTCCCGCCGGGCGGAAGCCTGAGCTACGGGTGTGCGACCGGCGTACTGCTGGAAGGGCGCGGAGAGGGTCCCTTCTCCGCGCCTGTCAGCTGCCTGAAGGGATCACGACTGGACGGCGGGCTCCAGCGCTTCCACCGCGGCGGCCGCCGCGGAGGAGTCCTGGCCGTAGAAGATGTCGATGTCGACCTCTTCGCCGCCCATGGTGAGAGTGTCCCAGGCGCCGCTGAGGACGAGCATGCGCAGTGTGGCGGCCTCCAGCGTCTGCAGGCGCTCCAGGATCGCCTCGTCGTCAGGCATCCCGGGCAGGCGGGGCGCCAGCCTCTCGCGGAGGGTGCGCATGCGTTCCAGAAGGGCCTTGGTGTCCGCGTCGCGATCCAGGTCGTCGGCCGCGTCGATCCCGTGGGCGATGATGTCCTTGATGGCCCACGTGGCGCCCTTGTCGTCGCTGGTGACCATCGCCTTCCATGCGCGGCTCTTGTGCCGGTACTGAAGCATGGACATCGCGGCCTCGTGCCTCAGGAAGTCCGCGTCGCGGAAAGCCTTTCCGCTCCAGGCCCCGTTGAGGGAGCGGGCCAGGGAAATGGCCGAGGCGAGACCGCTGTTGAGTCCGCGACCGGGCCAGAAGTGAATGGCGTTGGCGGCGTCTCCCAGAAGGAACCCGTAGGTGCCGGGAGAGCCGGCGGTGGCGGGCATCAACTCGGCCGAGAAGCGCGGGCGCTGGACCATGTCCAGGCGGAAACTCGTGACCGCGGTCAGATCCTCGGACTCGACACCGAAGAGTCGCAGTCCCTCATGCACACGCTTCCACAGGGACGAACCCTTGATCAGGGCGGGCAGGAACAGCGTGCCGTGGGTGGCGCACTGGAAGTCGCCGTGTTCGTCGCGGTCCATAAGGCACGGCCGGGACGCGATGCACTCCTCGAAGACGCGGCGGACCGGGTCGATGCCGATGACCTCCGACAGCTCGGCGTCGGTCAGGCGCATGTTGAGGAAGCCCTCGCCGCGAAGCGAGTTCAGCAGGAAGCGGTTCTGAGCGACGGTCAGCAGGACCGCCATGGGGTCGGAAAGGGTCGACTTCACGCGCAGGCCGAGGACGACGTCCTGGAGGTGGCGGCCGTCCAGGGAGTAGATGGACTCGTCGGCCTTGCCGAACCGGGCGGCGAAGTGTTCCCGGGTGTGCGATCGCCCGCCGTCGCAGATGGCGAGAACGTGCTGCGCGGCGAGGGCGTCCTGCTGCTCCGCCGGGTCGAACCGGGTGGGTATGAGGCGGATCCGTTCCCGCTTCTCGTTCGCCAGCTCCAGCAGTCGGTCCTCGATGTACGCGATCCGCATGTTGCGCGGGTGGTGGTCGCCGATCGAGTCCGGACCGGAGGGCCACATCTCGCTGTAGTGCTGCGGATCGAAGAGGCGTGCCCGAACCTCCTCCGGCCAGGCCAGGTACTGGCGGCTCTGCACGGTGACCACCTGCTGTCGCCGTACGTTGCCTTCGTCCTGGCCCTTCCAGACGATGGCGCGGCCCTGCTTGCGCCACCTGCCGTCGTAGACGGTGATCTGCGCCTGAGGGCCGAGGAAGTGCTCCAGCAGCAGGGCGAAGGAGAGACCGACGGGACCACCGCCGGCGACGGTGACGCGCAGAACCGGACCGCTTTCGCCCTCCTCGGCGCCGTGGGTCACGGATCGCGGCAGGGAGAGCGCCATGAGGGTCTCCATGGCGTCCGCGACCTCGAAGCGGAACTCCTGGTCACCCATGGTGATTTCGTCGCCGGACTGGAGGAGCCGGGACTCCACGTCCTCGCCGTTGACCTGCGTGCCGTTGCTGCTGCCGCAGTCGTGCAGCACGTATCCCTCGTTCTCGTCGAAGACGATCTCCGCGTGAAAGCGGGAGACGCTCAGACTCGAGATGACGACGGTGTTGTCGGAGTTGCGACCGAAGGTGACGCGGGTGTCCAGGATCGGGATGCGCTCTCCCGCCAGCAGACCTTGGTGTCCGACGAGCACCGGAGCCACGGCAGTTCCTTCCGGAGGATGATGACATCGATATCACTGCGGGCCACCGGACTCATCGACGCGTGTCCTTGCCGGACGGCAGTCACCCGACGGAGGCAGCGATGCGTCCGACATGTTGTTGAACCGTAAATGGATCGGCGGCATGTACAGCATATCCCGCTTGGAACGGGTGTGCGGTCCTCGGGAACAGGCCTGCGTTCCCGGTCGGCCAGCGCCCCGCAACCCCGCTGCCTGCCATGACCCGTTGAGCTCTTCCGCGTCTTCAGGCCGCCGGCCGACGGCGAGCAGGGCACCGCCGCGGCGAGGGCGGCCTCCGGTTGAGGAGGCAGCCAGGTGGTGCAATTCCGGTGATCTCGAGCCGACGCGGCGCCACGTCGTATCGGTGGTCTGACCGCCGCCGCTTCCGGACCTGTTGCGGCGGTTAGGAGTTCCGCGGTGGTGAGGACTCCTCGTTCGCGCGCGTTGTTGCGCCTTCCGGCGGCGCCGAAAGCCTGGAATTTGTCGCAATCCCGCCCCAGGGAATGGCGAGTTGAACGGGGGAGGGGCTCGCGGGGGATGCGGCACGGTTCGGAGCGGTTCGTCCCTCAGGTGGATGCGAAAGGGCAGTCGGGCCGCTTCGGGAGTCACCGGGCCTCGATCCCGCAGCCCTTGAGTCGCTGAACTCGATGGGGTCCCGCCGACCGTCTGTGCTCCCGCCTGCACGCGCACGCGGCGCCGGCGCTCGCAGGGAGGCGGGCGCAATCGTCATGCGTCTGCAGGGGGTACGGGGGAGCCCCCCTGCAGACACTGAGCAAGCTAGCAGCAAACGCGTCCGTGAGCGCCCGTCCCGCAGCGGCGCCAATTTTTCGGGACATGCCGCCGCCCCAATTGCCTGGCTGGTTCCTTTCGTCGAACCGCTGCGATCCATCCGAACCGCTGCGGTCCATCCGAACCGCTGCGGTCCATTCGGACCGAGCCGTCCCGAGACTGGACCGGGACCCGCCGCGCCGGTATTTCAGCGGCATCGCCCACGGGGATCCGGGCCGGTACGCGTCGCGGCATCGCGGGAGGTCGTTGCCCGTCCGCCGCAGCGCCTTCACGTTGAACTCATCCGCCGTCCACTGAGCAGGATCAAGGTCTGAAGGCTTCAGGTGCATTCAGCGTGCACATATCACCGACATTGGTAAGGACGGACATGTGTCTTGACGGACACTGCGAACACGATGTGGATGTCCTCGACCCCGAGGCGCTGACCGCCGACGAGGCGAGCAGCGGGCTGGGACGTCGGCGATTCTGACGGTGGGCGTGGCCGGCGCGGCAGCCCTGACCCTGACCCCGGTCTCCTTCGCGCAAGCGGCCGACGGCTCCACCGGTGGCAAGCCTGCGGCGGGCAGCGACGAGACCCGTGTCATCAGCGGGTTCCTCGAGACCGGCGTCGCGGACTTCGTCTACCTTCCGGTGCAGATCCCGCACGGGGTCCAGAAGATCGCTGTCTCGTACTCCTACGACAAGCCGGCCGTCCCCTCGGGCACCCCGGGCAACTCCTGCGACATCGGTGTGTTCGACGAGCGGGGCATCGCTCTCGGCGGTCGTGGCTTCCGTGGCTGGTCCGGTGGCTTCCGCACCTCGTTCGAGATCAGCAACAGCGAGGCCACTCCGGGCTATCTGCCCGGTCCGGTCAACGCCGGAACCTGGAACATCGTCCTCGGCCCCTACCAGGTGGCTCCGCAGGGCATGCACTACCAGGTCCAGATCACCCTCACCTACGGTGAGCCCGGGCCCGCCTTCGTGAAGAAGTACCCGCCGCAGCGGGCCAAGGGCCGTGGCCGCGACTGGTACCGCGGTGACTGCCACCTGCACACCGTCCACTCCGACGGCAAGCGCCTGCCGGCGGAGGTGGCGGCCGGGGCGCGTACCGCGGGCCTGGACTTCATGGTCTCCACCGACCACAACACCTCGGCGTCGCACGCGGTGTGGGGCGAGTACGCCGGGCAGGATCTGCTGATCATGACGGGTGAGGAGGTCACCACCCGTAACGGGCACTGGCTCGCGCTCGGTCTTCCGGCCGGTGAATGGATCGACTGGCGCTACCGGTCCCGGGACGACGCGTTCGCCCGCTTCTCGCGTCAGGTGCGCCGCAGCGGGGGTCTCGTGGTCCCCGCGCACATGTACTGCGCGTATGTGGCCTGCCAGTGGAAGTTCGGCTTCGAGGACGCCGACGCCACGGAGGTGTGGACCGGCCCGTGGACCTACGACGACGAGCACGCGGTCAGCACCTGGGACCAGAAGCTCGGTGAGGCGGTCCGCACCGGCAAGCGCTGGCTGCCCGCGATGGGCAACAGCGACGCCCACAGCGACCCCCAGGTGATCGGCCTGCCGCACAACGTCGTCTACGCGGACGACCTCGCCACCGACTCGATCACGGACGGCATCCGCGCCGGCCGTAGCTGGATCGCCGAGTCGTCCGCCGTCAAGCTGACGTTCTCCGTGACCGGAAACGGCAAGCACGCGGGCATCGGCGAAAAGCTGAGGGTGCCCGTGGACGCTCCCGTCGACGTCCGCCTCGACGTCGAGGGTGTGCCCCACGGCACGGTGCGGTTCATCACCGACGAGGGCCAGATGCACCAGGAGTCGGTGGACGCCTCCGGCTCCGGCACGGTGGTGTGGCGGACGACCGCCTCCCTCGCGGCGTACGTGCGTGCCGAGGTGCGCCACCCGATGGCCGACGGTTCCCCGGGGCAGGGCAACACCATGGGCGACGCGCTGCTGTTCGGTCCCATGGCCGCCCTGACCAACCCGGTCTTCCTGGAAGCGACGTCGACGCCGCGAAGCTGACGGCCGCCCGCATCCTGCGCCCGGCGGGACCTGCGCACTTCACGGGTTCCGCCGGGCCGATCGGATGAGCCGAGCACGGGCGACACGTCAACCTGCCACGCGACGGGGCGTGGATGCCGTAGCCGCCGCCAGTGACGGGGCGGCGGCTACGGCACAGGCACGTTCAACACCGGGACCGTGGTGGGGGCGAGGACAGCGGGAACCGGCGCCGCACCGTATGGAGCGGTACCGAGGTGTTGCAGCAATCCCTGACCGCGCGCCGAACCCCGTCGGCCGCCGCTGTCCGGAATCGGGTGGGCGGTCAATCGAGGACGACGACCATCTTCCCCTTGGCTTCGCCCGCTTCCATGACACGATGGGCTTCACGTACGTCGTCGAAGCGGAACACGCGAGAGGGCTTTGCCTTGAGACGCCCTGCCGCCACCTGCTCCGCGATTTCCTGGAGCGGTACATCCGAGAGCGGGAATCCGGGCTTTCCGAATACAAAGCTGCCGAAGAAGGTCAGATAGACGCCGCTTGCCATCTGCAGCAAGGGATTGAAGTCGCTGATCGGCTCGAGCCCGCCGAGCCAGCCCGCCAAGCAGGCACGTCCGCCCCGGCGCAGCATGGCAAGGGAGTCGAGGATGGTGCTGTTGCCCACCAGATCGAGTACCGCGTCGAGTTGTTTGGCCTCGGCGATCCGCTCGGAGAGCTCCGGGCCCTCCAACTCGGCTCGATCCACGCCGAGTTCCTCAAGCAGGTCGAATCGCCTACGATCGCGCGACGTACCGATGACCCGCACACCGGCGTTCACGGCCAGGTTCACGGCGGCCTGACCGAAGGCGGAGGTCGCTCCTCGGACCACCAGGGTCTCACCCGGGGTGATCTCCAGACTACGGAACAGACAGGTCCACGCGGTTGCGTACGTCTCCGGGATGACCGCCAGGTGGGCCCAGGGCAGGTCCGACTCGATGGTCGCGACATTCGATGCCGGCGCCCGGGTGTATTCGGCGTAGCTGCCGTTGATCGTGCGCCCGAGGCCACCCATCAGCGCGGCGACCTTCGCGCCCACGGGGAACTCACCGCCGGGGCAGGACGTGACCAGGCCGACGCATTCGATACCGCTGACCTCGGCGGCCTCGGCCCACTCACCCCTGCGCATATGCATCTCGGCGTGGTTGAGCCCGAACGCCTTGATGTTGATGACTACATCCCCTGTTCGGGGTTCAGGGTCCGGGAGTTCCGTGTAGACGAGGCTGTCCGGACCACCGAACTTCTTGATGACGATGGCACGCACGATATGGCTCCGGTGATGGCGAACCCCACGATTCACACTAACCCAGCCGGGCACCGCTCGCGATCGGGCCGGGCCCGACTTGCATGTGCTCGGTTCGACCCCTGTGACATCCGATCGGCTGTGCGCCGGGTGCCGGTCCTGCCCGCAGGGGTCACGACGCGGGCGAGACATCTGGCCCGGCTTCGAGGAAACCTCCCCGTCAAGGCCTACGCCCTCGCGAAATACGGGAGACTGGCCACGGAGCATCGTGGGTGCGGATGGCGGTCCACCGGTTGAAGGAGGGACCGATCGCGAGCGAGCCGACGATCGATCCGCCCTGGGACCCCTCTGCCGCCGTCCTCGAGTGCGCTGCGCCGGAACGGCCGGAAGGGACCGTCGGTCCGCGGCCCGCAGAGCACCCGTACCCCCCTTACGCCACCAGGGAATTGACATGCGACTTGGTCTGGCCCTTCCGACCTTCGGTCCGGACGCTCGGCCGGAAGGCATCATCAGAATCAGCCGTACGGCCGAGGAGTTGGGGTTCGACTCCCTGTGGACGGGCGACCGTCTGCTGGCACCGGTCGCACCGAGCGTCCCGTACCCGGGAGTCGACGGCGTGATGCCGCGGGTCTACGAGAACCACCTGGACCCCCTGCTCGGCCTGACCTTCGCCGCCGCTCACACGAGCCGGGTCCGCTTGGGCACCAGCACGCTGAACGCCCTGTGGCAGCCACCGTTGATGCTGGCACGATCGCTGACGACCCTCGACCTCGTGAGCCACGGGCGCCTCGACGTCGGCCTCGGTTTCGGCTGGATGCCCGAGGAGTACACAGCCGTCGACGTCCCCTGGGACGGCAGAGGCGCGCGACTCGACGAGACGCTCGACGTCCTGGAGCAGTATTGGGCCAAGGACGCCCTCGCCCACGACGGCCCCCTGTTCACCGTTCCGGACACGGTGGTCGGGCTCAAGCCTCACCAGCGTCCGCGTCCGCCTCTCCTGCTGGCGGCCTTCACCCCCAGGGGACTTCGCCGCATCGGCCGACGCCTCGACGGCTGGCTGCCCGGCGCCATGCCGATGTCCGCCTTGCTGGGAATGTGGGCGACCATTGTCAAAGAGGCCGAGGCGGCGGATCGGGATCCAGCCACACTCCGTATGGCCCTGCGGGTGAATCCCTTGCTGACCGCCACACCGACCGGCCCGGAGCGTTTCCCCCGAGCGGGCACCCTGGACCAGTACATCGACTATTCCAGGGCCGTCGAGGAGGCCGGTGTGCACGAACTGTTCGTGGACTTCGGCCAGATGTCGGCCACACTCGACGAACGGGTCGACCTGGCGGGTCGATTCATCGAGGGCCTACGAGCGGGTTGATCTGACGGCGTCTCGCCCGGCTCCCGTCCTGCCTGCGCCTCCCGCGCGGGTCACTACGAGGAGCCACCCCGTGCCATGGTTCCGGTCGGCCACTCAAGCACCCTCAGCTCGGGCCAGTGCCGCCGCCAGCGGGCCGTCTTGCTCTCGTAGACCTCCCGCGGGGCAAGCACCGGATTGGGCCGTACGACCAGGTTGAACACATCGGAGAGGCCGTGCGGCGCGTAGACGCGCCACCGGCCGCCGGGCTCCAGCCGTACCCCCAGACAACAGGTGGTGGCCGCGAAGCTGTCGATGGCCGCCTCCGCGGACGCATAGGGAGCGCACGCGACGCCGAACTTCTGCCGGTACCAGAGGTGGACCCGGGCCTCGTTGCGGATCTCGACCTCGCCCGGCAGCCCGGCAAAGGCCTTCGCACCCGCAGTGATCACCGCGTCCTCCGCCTCCCACGACAGATCGCCGCCGTCGAAGTAGAAGACGTCGTAGTCCTTGATCCCGCTCGTGGGTGGCCTGTCCGTGACGACGTTCCACACGGTCTGGAAGAGGCAGCCCGCCGTCACGTACCAGCCGGGAAGGGCCAGGGACGCGGACCGTTCCAGCACCTCGAGCAGTACCTCGTTGCGGGAGAGGACCGACTGGAGGGTGGCGAGTTGTTCATCCAGCGGGAGGCGACCGATCACGGCTCATCACTATCACGCGACGCGCCGACCAGTGCGGGGGCCACCGTCGTCCGTACAGAGCGGCAGGGGGTGCCCGGTCCGTCGTGCGGATACCGGACACCCCCCGATCAGTGCGTCAGCTGTGGTGGCCGAGGGCCGGAAGGTCGGTTGCGGTCACGTCCGACTCGTACACCAGCCCGACCCGGTGGTTGTACTGGATCGTGTACATCTTCTTGCCGCCGGTGACCACCGCTCCGCTCGAGGGGAAGAAGTCGTCCGTGGCGGCCGGCGGCTGGGTGGCGACGTAGGCCTGGCCGGCAGGGACGGAGTACATGCTCAGCGGGGCCTGCGTCGACGGGGACAGCCCGGCGGGGTACTCAGCGGCGTCCGGGTAGCTGGAGCCGTAGACCGCGACAGGATCGGCGCCGGCGGACTTGATCACCTTCACACCGTGAGCCGGTACGGTGTTGCGGCCGAGCGGGTTGTAGAACCACACCTTGGCGCCGCTGTACCAGATCGCGGTCCAGGCACCGGAACGATCGGCCACCACGAACTGCTGGCCTGCCTGAGCCGTGCTGCCCCAGTCGTTGATCCGGTCGGTGCCGGCGCCACCCGGGTGGACCGCCTGGTCCCCGAAGAGGGGGGCGGTCCGGCTGGGTTCGGTGTACAGGAAGACGAAGTTCGACGGCTGCTCCTTGTCGGTGCAGGCGGTGGTGTCACCGGTCGGGTCGTCCGCCGGGCAGATCTGCACGGTCTGCCGGTTGGAGGAGAAGCCGGGGGCGATGGTCACCACCGAGCCGACGCGGCCCACGCCGTGGGCGCCCTTGATCGGCGCGCCCAGGAGCTTCATGAAGTGTTCCCAGTCCCAGGACGTGCCCGGGTCCCAGTGCATGCCGGAGACCAGGGCCGACGACGGCCCGGCGACATTGTCGTGCCCGATGATGTGCTGCCGGTCCAGCGGTATGTCGAAGCGGGCGGCGAGGTACTTCACCAGATCCGCCGTGGCCTCGTACTGTGCCTCGGTGTACCAACTGCCGCCGTGCGCGGCGTAGCCCTCGTGCTCGATGCCGATGGAGTGCATGTTGGTCGAGTAGTTGCCCGCGTGGAAGCCCAGGTCCTTGGTGGGCACCATCTGCGTCACCGCGCCGTCCGACGACCGCATCACATAGTGTGACGCGCTGCCGCCGGGATTCTGGAAGGTCGCGATGGCGGACTCGTAGGACGACTCGGTGTCGTGGATGACGATGGAGTCGATACGGATGCCGTTGGCGGGGCGGTTGGAGACCTGGCCGTTCGACGGGGCGGCCGGGACGAAGGTGCATTCCACCGTGGACGGACACTCGGTCTCCGCGGTGGCCGCCGCCTTGAGGTGGAGGGTGCCCAACTGCCCGGTGGCCGGGGAGACGTCCGGGGCCGCGGTCATGTTCACTCGCTGCCCGTCCTGCGTGGTGCGCCGGGCGCCGTGCTTGACGGTGGAGAACACCCGGTCGGCGAACGCGGCGGCACCCTGCTGATGCGCGGAACCGCTGTAACGGGCCACCGCCGCGTACCACTTGCCCGGGTCCGACGACTCAGCACCGACCGTCGCCTTCTGGTACGACGCGAGCAGGGCGGCACCGCCGCGGATGTTGGCCGCCGGGTCCTTGCGCAGTTCCTCGGCGGACAGGCCGGTCAGTCGTGCCGCCGCCTCGACGGTGTGCAGGGCGGGGTCCGCGGCGAGCGTCTTGAGATCGGCACGGCCGACGGCCCCGGCGTCGCCACCGGCCAGCATCTCGGGTGTGACGTCCGTCAAGTGCATCGGACCGTACCCGCCGTTGGTGCTGTACCGGCCGGCGTGGTCCTCCCACGCCGACTCCTGGTACGCGACGCCGAGCAGCACCTGCAGCGGGACGTGGAACTCCTTCGAGGCCGCGGCGAAGTCGTCCTGCCGTGCGGTCTTCGACGGCGTCGCGTCGCCGCTGGCCATGGCGGTCAGCGGCAGGACCGCCGCGCCGGCGAGGGCGACCACGCCGGCCGCCGCCAACAAGGGCACACGGTGTCGCGACTTGCGCCGGCGGGAATCTGTGGATCTTGTCATGAAGCGTTCCTGAACTCTCTGGCCGAGTACGAACGGCGCAGTGGGCGCGTGAAGGGCGAAAGTCGCGTCGGTACGCGCTCTGACAACGTTGTCACCCTCACTTGAGACGTGGTCGGATCCATGCCGGGGCCCATGGGATGACCGCACGTGGGGGCGTCATCGACTCGCCGGGAAGATCCTTCGCGTGCGATTGTCATTCGTTGAACGCCTGACGAGCAACCACCGTCGTGTGTGGACGTTGTGAATTGCCTATGGGATGGCCGGCGGTGCAGCGCCTTTCCGGCCTGCTCGTTCCAGGGCGCTCTCGGTGAGCAGAGGCATGCGGCAACGCAAGGAACGGCGTCCTTCGTTGCGGGCGCGACTGCTGTACGGCGCCGTACAGGGCACGGAAGTGAGCCGGGAAGGGGCTGTTGCGGGTCGGCAGGTACGTCGGCTCCGGCACGAAGCCCGCCCTCGCCCGGGAGTGCCGGGTCAGTGCCGGAGAACGGCTGACGACCAGATGCGACCGTCGTCCGTGGTCAGTTCGACCCGCTCGACGGTGGCCGCGGTCGCGTAGGCGATCCAGGTCGCCTGCCCGGAGTCCGGCATCCACCAGGAGCCGGCGTCGCGGCTGGAGCCGTCCTCGAGCAGAAGCCGGCAGGTGTAGTGCGTGCCGGGGGCGCCCGAGGTGATCTGCATGACCACGACGCGGTCCTTGCCGGCCAGACTCGGTTCGACCGTTCCGACCGCGGTCCCCGAAGCGGTCACCAGGGGCGCTCCGCGGTCGCCGACGGCCACGTGCACCGGGGCGTCGTCGTGATGGAGCACGGTCACGGCTGCACCGCCGATGCAGACCCCGGCGGCCGCGGCCGCGGCGAGCAGCAGCGTCCGACGAGGGCGGCGCCGGTCGCGGATGCGGCCGGGCGACGCGGGTTTCGGACAGCCGGGGGAGAGGCGTACGTCGCCCGATGCCGAACGTGAGCGATGGAGGGCGGAGCCCTCGCGGGTGAGGATCCGATACCTGGATCGGTCGGGGTCGGAGGGGCGTTCGAGTCTCAGGCGGTCGAGGACCTGTGTCTCGAAACCGGGAGGAGCCGCGACGGACGGCGCTGCAGGGAGCACCGCATCGACGCCGGTGGCGACGTCGTCGTAGGCCGAGTGGCAGCCAGGGCAGTCGGTGAGGTGCCGCAGCAGTTCGTCCTCCGGGCCGGGGAGGGCGCCGAGCGCCAGCGCGACCAACTCGTTCTCATCGGGGTGGCGATCCATCACGGCGTTCCTCCTTCAGTGAGTCGCGCAGCCTTCGCAGACCGCTGCGGATGCGGGTCTTGGCAGTCCCGAGTGGAATGTTCTCCTGTCGGCCGATCTCGGCGGCGGTACAACCGCCGAAGACGGCGAGGGCGACGGCGCGGGCCTGTTCCGGCGGGAGGGCACGCAACCGGCGCAGGGCGCGCTCGCTCTCCAGCGTGGTGAGGGCCCGTTGCTCGGGATCGTCGGGTCCGGGGTCGCTGCGAAGCGCCACGTCGATGAGACGTTCCAGGGTGGCGTCCGTGGCGGGCGTCGCCCGGCGGGCGCGTACGGCATCGATGGCCGCGTTGCGTGTGATCGTCAGCAGCCAGGTGAGGACGGAGGCGCGCCGGGGGTCGTAGCTGCCTGCCGCGCGCCACGCACGCACGAACACCTCCTGGCTCACATCCTCGGCGAGGGCCGGCTCCCGGGTCACCGACAGCGCGAGGCCGTACACGGAGTCCTGGAAACGTCTGACGAACGCGACGGACGCCTGCTCGTCGCCCAGGGCGAAGGAGGCGACGAGTGTGACGTCGTCGACCTGGTTCGCACGCGAGAACAGCACCACGTCCATGTGTACGTACGAACCCGGCGAAGAGATTGGCGAAGCGGCCGGGATTTTTTTCGGGAATGTGGCGCAATCCCATGGCAGGGCTCGCCCGTACAACCCATGCGACTCGGTCGTACGGCCGAGCGGAATGGAACGGAGGCACCATGCATCGTGGAAGGATCACCGTGTCCGGGCTGGCCCTCGTGGCCGCCCTCGGGCTGGCGGGCTGCGGCGGCGGCAGTACCGGCGATGAAGGCGGGGCGAAGGGCCAGGCGCCGGCAGTAGCCATGAACCCCTCCGCTGTCCGGACGAGTGACTCGCCCCTGGGTACGGTCCTCGTGGACGGCAGTGGCCGGACCCTGTACCTGTTCACCGCGGACGGGAAGAACACGAACTCCATGGACTGCGACGCGGCGTGCCTCAAGCTGTGGCCGCCCATGGAGGGTAAGCCGAAGCCCGGTGACGGTGTCGATGCGGGCCTGATCGGCACGACGGACGGCGCGGGCCGGGCGCAGGTGACATACGCCGGGCACCCGCTGTACTACTACGCCGCCGACCGGGCGGCAGGCGACGTCAAGGGCCAGGGCATCGACGGCGTCTGGTTCGCGCTGGACGGGAAGGGCGCCGCGGTCAAGAAGGCCGCCCCGGCCGCCTCCGCCACCCAGGACGGCGGCGACGGCGGTTTCGGCTACTGAGCTCGGCGCAAGTGTCGAGCGGCAGCATGCGGGCGATCGACCCGTGCCTGCCACTCAATAGGTGGCTGCCGGAGGGACGAGTCGACACGACAGCCGGTCGGACACTGCCTCCAAGCCCGGTCCTTCAGGGCCGAGTCAAAGTTGGCCTGTCCAGGGGTCGGTTGCCCGCAGACGAGGTGTTGGGGGCAGGCGACGAGACGGGTCCAGGGAGGCTGGTCCGCAGTCCGACGGCATGGCGCCCGTCGCCTCCCGTTCGGATGCAGTGTGCCAGGACGATGCAGTGCGCGGGAACGATCTCACCCGTGACGTGGGGACGCGCCACGGGAGTCGGCCCGAGATGTCGGGCCGGCGGCTGGGCTCGGCTGGCGTCCTGTTGTAGGGGAGTGCATTCCGGGGGGCCGGAACGGTAGCGCTTTGTCCCACGTCTGCGTTGGCAGGCCCATCATGGTCATTGGGGGAGACGATGGAGACCGAGCGTGCACGACTATGGTGGAGAACGACCGGCCCTTGGCAGAGAGGCACCGTGGTCGTGGCCCTCTTGGCGGCTCTGATCGCCGTGGTGCTTGCTCTGCGGACGGTGTTTGCGCCGTGGGCATTTCCGCTGCCCGGGCAGCCCAGGCTGACCGGCTACTGGCAGGGTGAGATCTCGTATTCGAAGACCGACAGCAGGCGGGTCCTCCTGCGGCTGAACTACAACGAGAACTGCGACTCTGTCTGCGGTATGACAGGCGGGATGAAGGTCTGCGGAGCAGGCAAGGACGCGAGTGGCGACGTATCGGGAGAAGTGCGCAACTGGCGAGGCACCCGATTCTCAGTGAGTCCCTACCTTCCGCGCAGCAAGGGCGACGTGAACATCGAGCACATCGATGGCACTTGGAAGGGCGACAATCTCCGGATGCTGGCGAGAACAGCGATCATCGACAGCGACGGCGCATGGCATTCGGATCAACAGCGGCCCGACCCGCCCGAGTTCGTGATGCATCGCAGCAGCGAGGCTGCCTTCGAAGCCGGCTGTGCCAAGGGGTGAGCCGGCGGGTGGCCCGGCACCGTGCGTTCGCGGGTGCGGGCCCCCGCTCGGCTGCGGCCGTGTGTCGGGACCGTCGCACCGCCCGGGGCTCCTCGACTCAGCGGAACTCGTGAACCACCCGGATTCTGCCGACGATGTGGGCGTTGAACTCTTCGAGCTCCTCAGCCGGCACCCACAGTTCGAGGATGGTCTGTCCGCCGGCCTGCTGGACCGGGTATCTGCGCAGGAACTCCGACTCGACCTCGAACCGGGTGACAAACCCGGCACCGTCGTGCTTGACGTTCCAGTCCCGAGCGATCCTGACGGCGTAGTCCTCGTTGAGCACCGGGTAGAAGATCGGCTGCTCGGGAAGCCGGGGCGGCCACGCACGCCAGTCCGACTCCCGCACGAGGTCCAGTTCCTTGGGACCGGTAGGACGCCACAGGGTCGTCGTTCGCTGGCTGGTCACGGGGGATGGCTCTCTGTGTGCGGCAACCGTGGTTGCGGCCGAAGGTGAGCCCTGAGCGTAGCGACAGGGTCGGCACGGCGGCCACGAAGTTTCGGGCCTCCGGGCACCAACTGTGGCCCCGGTGCATGCCCATGTAAGGGCGCACTGGGCACCTTGCGGACCGGGCGTTCATGTTGACCGTAAACACGGAAGCGGACCGGCCGGTCATGTTGAACGTCACAATGTGACCGGCCGGTCATGTTGGCCCGGGATCTGCGCGACCTGCCCGTCATGCCGGTGGAAGGTGAATGTGACCGCGCGGTCCGCTTGCGTTGGAGTCGGTCTTTGAAGCGGCAGAATGTCATGACGAGCCCGGCAGCCGAGCCGATGCGCAGTGACGCCGTCCGCACCAGGAAGCTCCTGATCGACGCGGCGGCGGAGGCATTCGCCGAGCAGGGCACTGAGGTGCCGGTCTCGCAGATCGCGGAGCGCGCCGGGATCGGCAAGGGCACCGTCTTCCGGCACTTCCCCACCAAGGACGATCTTCTGGCGGTGATTGTCACCGAGAAGCTGTACGCCCTTGCCGCGACCGGTGAACGTCTGACGGAGGCGGAGGACCCGGCACATACACTGCACGAGTTCATGAGCGCCGCCATCGAGTTGCAGATGCAGGACCGTGCCTTCTGCGAGGTCGTCCATGGAGTCGCTCCGGATCACCCCGAGGTGCGCAACAGCCAGGAGACATTGAGCGCGGTCACCGACGCACTGACCGACCGCGCCCGTCGGCACGGTGCCGTTCGCCAGGACACCACCGGGCAGGACATCGCGCTGCTGATGAGCGGGATCTACCAGACGGCATCCCCGGTGCAGGCCACACAGCCGCACCTGTGGCGTCGCTGTCTCCACCTGGTCTTCGACGGCTGCGGGCCGCCGATGCGCCGTCACTGCCGGGGCCGCCGCCGCACTCCTGGAGCACGGCGTCGGTGGGCGCCCGGGCCGTCTGCCGGAACACGGCACATGACAACGAGGACGCGGCATTCTCCGCGTCCTCGTTGTCATGATCGGCCGCCGGCAGACGGTCGAGGTGGGACGGTCAGTACCGGCCGCCGACGGGGGCCGGGACGGCGTCGAGTTCGGCAAGGTCGCCCGGAGACAGTCGGACGTCGGCGGCGCCCGCGTTGTCAGTCAGGTACTTCGGGGTCTTGGTGCCGGGGATGGGAACAACGTGCGGGCCCTGAGCCACGAGCCAGGCGAGAGCGACCTGGGCAGGAGTGGCACCGACGCGGTCGGCGACTGCACGGACCCCGTTCGCGATGTCGAGGTTGGCCTGCAGGTTGTCCTGCTGGAACCGCGGCAGACGGCGCCGCTGGTCCTTCTCCGGCAGTTCGTCGAAGGAGGCGAAGCGGCCGGCGAGGAAGCCGCGGCCCAGCGGCGAGTACGACAGGAGGGCGATGCCGTGCTGGGTGCAGTAGGGCAGGACTTCGGCCTGGACGTCACGGGTCCACAGTGAGAACTCGGACTGCACGGTGGTCACCGGATGCACGGCCTGGGCCCGCTGGATCTGCTCGACGCCGACCTCGGACAGACCCAGGTGACGGGCCTTACCGGCGGTCACGGCCTCGGCCAGTGCGCCCCAGGTCTCCTCGATCGGGACCTCCGGGTCGACTCGGTGGAGCTGGTAGAGATCGACGTGGTCGGTGCCCAGACGGCGCAAACTCGCGTCGATGGCGGCACGCACATGCTCGGGTCGGCCGTTGGGTTTGACGAGTGGGGACCCGCCGGGGCCGCCTGTGGGGTCGATGGCCTCCATGCCGACCTTGGTGGCGATCACCGCGTGCTCGCGGCGGTCGGCCAGGGCTCGGCCGACGAGTTCCTCGTTGGTGTAGGGGCCGTAGACGTCAGCCGTGTCGATCAAGGTCATGCCCAGGTCGAGGGCCTGGCGGATGACGGAGACCGAGGTGGCTTCGTCACGCGGTGTGGCCATGTCGTAGGCGAAGCTCATCCCCATGGCGCCCAGGCCGATGACGCCGACCTGCGGTCCGTGGGTGCCCAGGGTGGTGGTGCGCATGCTGGTCTCCTGCTTTCGTGGCTGCCGGTTCTCATCCCCTTGAAAGGGGGCCGCTGGACGTACGGTCGTTCGCGGCCCTTCCACCGTCGCGCCCCCGGGCATCCCGTGGCAGGCCGCACGGTGCTGGGGAGCGGCGTTCCAGGGAGTGATACGGCCCCCCACAGCCCCTCAATCGGGCCAGCGGCTTGCGACACTGTCCATATGAGCTCTGACCAGCACGGCAACGAGTTGGCGCGCTTCCTTCGCGCCCGACGGATCCAGGTGACGCCCGAGCAGGTGGGTCTTCCCACGGGCCCGGGGCTCCGCCGCACTCCGGGACTGCGCCGCGAGGAACTCGCCACTCTTGCCGGGGTCAGCATCGACTATTACACCCGCCTCGAACGCGGCAAGGAGACCCGCCCCAGCCCCGCCGTGGTCGACTCCCTCGCCCGGGCGTTGCGCCTGGAGACGGACGAACACAAGCATCTGCGCCGACTGGCGGCCCGGGCCGCTCGAACCGCTCCCGAGCCACCCACCGCGCCCAGCCGCGCGGTGCGGCCTGGCGTCCAGCTTCTGCTGGAGAACCTGCGACCTGGCCCGGCCTACGTCCTGAGCCGCACCCTGGACATACTCGCGGCCAACCCCGGCGGCCTGCACCTTTACGCGGGCATGGAGAGCTGGCCGGTCAAACAGCGCAATCTGGCCCGCTACTACTTCCTCCATCCCGCGGCGCGCGACCTGTTCCCCGAGTGGGACACCCGCATCCGCGGCTGTGTCGCACGCCTACGCGCTCTGGCCGGCACCGATCCGGACGCCCCCGACCTCGCCCAGCTCGTCGGTGAACTCCTTTTGAAGAGTGAGGACTTCGCCCGCTTGTGGGAGCGCTACGATGTGCGTCCCCATCGCCCCGGCACCAAACACTTCCATCATCCCCAGGTCGGCGACCTCACCCTCGGCTACCAGTCCATGCTGCTCGAAGGCACCTCTGGTCACCGTCTCGTCGCCTACTACGCCGACGTGGCAAGCCCCGACCACGACGCCATGGTTCTTCTCGACATGCTGGGCACTCAGCACGCCTCCGGAGCCGCCGAGCACGCCGATCTGCCGGGACACGATCAGTGAGGTATGTCGCTCGCTCCACTTGCCTGCGTACGCCGTCGTTGCCGTCGTCGGGTGATGTCGGCTTGGATGGTGCGATGGAGCGCGTCGAGGCAGAACTCTTCACCGATGGCGGCAACAACGCCGTTGTCCGCCTGCCCGGTCGTAGGTTCCCCGGGGTGCTGATTCAGGGCGACTCCCTGCGCATCCTCAGGAGCGACTTGGCCCAGGTGGTGGACGCGTGCGAGCGCAGCGATCCGGCCGAGGCCCGGGACTCCGGTGACTTGGTCCTGGCCGCCCTCGACGCTCTGCTGACGCGGTATGAGGATGCGTTGCACAAGCACGGCATCCCGCGGCCCTATTGAGCGGTATGACCTGCAAGGCCCATTCTTCCGAGGGAATTCCGGTCGGCGGACGGGCACGTCGGCCCTCGACCGCGGGTCAGCCGGACGGCGTCTCGCATGGTTCCCAGGGCGCCTGCCGACTCGCCGTCGAACGGCTGGTTCGCGCATTGATGTTCCGTCTCGGCGATGAGCGGGGCGAACGTGCGGCCCCGGACCCGCCCGCCGCGACCCCGCTGCGCCGCGGGCACACATCCCGACCCTATGGGCCGGTGACCCGCATGGGGCGGCGAGCTTCGCCCTGGCCGTGAGGGCAAGGTGCGTCGGCGGCGAAGACAGGAGATCCGCGGGTACCGCCGGTGGTCACCGCGCGAAAGCCGCTCGGGGATGCTTACGCTGAAGGCGTGCCCGAGGACGACTCCCGACCAGGGGAGCATCGCCTGTCTCCGCGCGAGGAAGACCTCGCGATCCTCGACGCGCTGTTCAACCAGTCACCGGTCGGCGTCGCCGTCTACGACACGGGACTGCGGGTCGTACGGGCCAATTCCGCGCTTGAACGCATCCACGGGGTTCCCAATGCGCGACTGCTCGGTCACCGGCTCGGCGAGGTGCTGCCCGACCTCGACACCACCGCCATCGAAAGCCGCCTCGTCAGGGTCCTGGAGACAGGTCAGCCCGTCGCCGGCACCGAGGTGCACGGGCGCACCCCCGCCGACCCCGACAGGGATCGTGTGTGGGTGGCGTCCTCGTTCGCGCTGACCGGACAGGACGGGCGAACACTGGGTGTCACCGACATGGTGATGGACATCACCGAACGTCACCACATCCGGAAGCGTCTGGCCCTGCTCGACCATGCTGCGGCCCGTATCGGCACAACGCTCGACGTCACACGCACTGCCGCCGAGCTGGCCGATGTCCTGGTTCCGGCCCTTGCAGACCTGGCCGCGATCGACCTCCTGGACGGGGTGGAGGCAGGCGAGGAGCCCCTCACCCCCGGCACGGGCGGGGTCGAGCTGCGGCTGACGGCGCGCAAGGCCGCTCGGCCGTCCATCCTCGAAGGACTGCGAGAGATGGGTGACATTCAGGAGTTCGCCGCGGACACCCCGCACGCACGCAGCCTCGTCAGCGGGCAACCCGTATTGGTGCCGGTGATCGACCCGGACGCCGGTTGGGTCGGTGGCTCCCTCGATCCCAGGGCGCAAGCGCTCGTGGAGCGGGGGACGCACTCCCTCATGGTGGTGCCCCTGCGGGCCAGGGACACCGTTCTGGGTGTGGCACACATGTACCGCACGTCGGCTCGCTCGGACGCCTTCGAGCCTGACGACCTGGTGCTGGCACAGGATCTGGTGGCCAGGGCGGCTGTCTGCGTGGACAACGCCCGACGGTACACAGGCGAGCGTGTCGCGGCCGTCACCCTTCAGCGGAGCTTGCTCCCGCGCAATGTGCCCGAGCAGAGCGCGGTCCACCTTGCTTACTGCTACCGGCCCGCCCGTACGCACACAGGGGTGGGCGGCTGCTGGTTCGATGTGATTCCGCTGTCCGGTGCCCGCGTCGCCCTCGCCATCGGCGACATACCCGGGACGGGCATCGAGGCCGCTGCCTGCACCGGGCAGATCTGTTCCGCCGTTCGCACCCTCGCGCAACTGGACCTTGCCCCCGAAGAGGTCCTCGCCCGACTCGACAACATGGTGCCGCGCCTGGTCGAACGCGCCCGTACCTCGGGATCCGCCCCGATCATGGACGGGCTCGTCGGAGCGACCTGCCTCTACGCGATCTACGACCCGGTCTCGTGCCGCTGTGTCATGGCCAGCGCGGGCCATGCGCCGCCTGCCGTCGCCGAACCGGACCGTCCGGTACGGTTCCTCGAGTTGCCGCCCAACGAGCCCCTCGGCCTGGGCGATCCGGTCTTCGAGCCGCTGGAGGTCGAACTGCCCGCGGGCAGCGCCCTCCTGTTCCACACCCGAAGCATGGCGGATTCACGAGACGCCGGGCGCGCTCTGGACGAGCAACTCTGCGCGCTCATCGCCCAGGACGGCATGCCGCCGGAGGACATCTGCCAGGCTCTCGCCAACGTGGCGTGCTCCCGCATCGGACCGCAGGAGGACCTGGCTCTGCTCCTCGCCCGTACCCGTCGTCTTCCTGCTGCTCAGGTCGCCACATGGGACGTGCCTGCCGAACCCGGTGCCGTCGCGGACACCCGCTCGCTCGCCTTGCACCAGTTGGAGCGGTGGGGCCTGGAGGACCTGGAGTTCACCACTGAACTCATCGTCAGCGAACTGGTCACCAACGCCATCCGTTACGGCGTTCCGCCGATACGGCTCCGGCTCATCCACGACCAAATGCTGATCTGCGAGGTCAGCGATGCCAGCAGCACCTCGCCCCATATCCGGCGGGCGGCCACCACGGACGAAGGCGGACGCGGACTCTTCCTCGTCGCCCAGTGCTCCCAGCACTGGGGCACCCGTTACCACGACTGCGGCAAGACCATCTGGGCGGAACAGGACGCCAACCCCCACGGCACCTGAACGTGACCCGTTGCCCCGTCAGGTTCGCCGACAGGCGGGCGTAGTCGGCTACTTGGAGGCCCTACGGCTCCTTCTTCAAGTGCCGAGACGCCCAGTGGTGCTGGTCCTGCTGCCCGGACACCGCTTCTGGGTTCCCGGACAGTGGCCGGGTTGTTGCCCCCGGCGCGCCAGGTCCTTCCTTTGGACGAATGCCACAAGTAAGGTCACACGGCGAGAGGGTCGGTGGTCGCTGATGCAGATGACCCGAATGCGTGTGGCGGCGGCGCTACTGTTGCTCGCAACCATGGGAGTTCTGGCGGCCTGCGATGACCAGGGGTCGGCCACCGACGACGACCACCCGTCTGCGCAGGACTCGGCTCGTCCGGTGAGAGCTCCCACCACTGCGGGTGCCGCAACTCGATGTACCACCGTGGGGGATGAGGAGGACTCCGCCATATCCGGCGGGGTCATCGCCGGTCCCTTCGCTGGTATGCGGGGGGCCGGCCATGAGTCCGGACTCGCCAAGTTCTGGGTGGCAGCGTCGAATCGACAGAGCCGAACCGATGACGCCGTCATCCGTGTGGAGGTCGTCGACGCCGAGCGCCCATCCGATCCGGCGCTGTATGTGCGGGCGGCGAAGGACATCAAGACGGTGGTCCCGCCGCCGACCGCCGGTCCGGAGCGCATCTACAACGGCACGATCTTCGTGCCCACCTCGGCCGACACGAAGTTGCGGATCACTGTGACGATCGGCGAAGCGACGGGCTGCTTCGTGACCCGGCTGTAGGGCGGAGCCTGCGAGGCGCACGTTTCATCGTCGTGCCTCGAGACTCGGCCGTGCAGATGGGGTCCGGCACGGGTGCCGGACCCCATCGCATGTGGTGGGCCTCACCGATGCCATGTGACTCGTCGCGACTCGTCACCGTTTCGAGAAGTGACGTTGAGAGCGCCATCGTTACGCAACGTAAACTCTGATCATGGCATGTTGGGCCTGTGCAGTCGCCTTCGCGCCGCCACGGAGCCAGCGCGAAGGAATGCCCTACGCGCACATGGACGGGATCGTAGCCCCGCATGCGGCCGACGAGGGGGCGACTTACGCTGATAAGCGGCGAAGAACGCCTCAGTCGCGAGGGTGTAAATGAGGAGGCGCTTCCCGCATGGCGAAACTACTCTTCGTGATGACTGGAACCGCGTACTGGACGCTCAAGGACGGCACCAGATATGCGACCGGCTACTGGGCCGAGGAGTTCGCGGTGCCCTACAAGGCGCTGACGGCTGCCGGGCATGAGGTTGTGGTGGCCACGCCCAGGGGTGTGGTTCCCACTGTCGACATGATGAGTCTGCGCCCGGAGATGGCGGGTACCGCCGAGATCGCCCTCGACCTCGAGGCCATCATCCGTTCCGCGGAGGAGATGCGGCGCCCCATACAGTTGTCGGACGCCCGACTGGAGGATTACGACGCCGTCTACTTCCCGGGTGGCCACGGGCCCATGGAGGACTTGTGCGTCGACGCCGATGCGGGCCGACTGCTGACGGCGGCGCTGGCCTCGGGCAAGCCCCTCGCCGTTGTGTGCCATGCCCCCGCTGCCATGCTGGCCACCAGGATGCATGGTATGTCCCCCTTCGCTGGTTACAAGGTGACGGCCTTCACCAACGAAGAAGAGGAGGCCGTCGGCCTGGCGCCCAGAGCACGGTGGTTGCTGGAAGACGAGCTGAGGGGACTCGGCGTCGAATTCATGCGCGGCGAGAAGTGGAAGCCGTACACGGTGGTGGACCGGACCCTCTACACAGGCCAGAACCCGGCATCGGCCGCGGTCCTGGCGGAGCGACTGCTCAAGGCTCTGGTCTAGGAGTGGCGCGGAAACTTCCGGCTTCACCATCCCCGCAGCGAAGGGGGTTCGTTGAGAATGACCTCTCATCACGTCAAGAAGGTCGCCGTCGTGACCGGTGCCTCGCAGGGCATCGGTGCGGGCATCGTGGAAGCTTTTCGCAAGAGCGGTTACGGCGTCGTCGGGACCTCCCGCAACATTTCCCCCTCCGACGACGAGGGCACCCTGACGGTCCAGGGCGACATCGCCGAGGCCGCGACGGCCGAACGTGTCGTCGCTGCGGCGATGGAGAAGTTCGGCCGTGTCGACACGCTCATCAACAATGCCGGAATCTTCATATCCAAGCCCTTCACGGAGTACACCCAGGGCGACTACGAAGCGGTGACCCGTGTCAACCTCACAGGCTTCTTCCGCATCACCCAGCTCGTCGTCGAGAAGATGCTGTCCCAGGGGGGCGGCCACATCGTGAACATCACCACGAGCCTGGTCGACAACGCGGATTCGCGGGTTCCCTCGGTGCTGGCTTCGCTCACCAAGGGAGGGCTTCAGTCGGCCACGAAATCCCTGGCCATCGAGTACGCCACACGCGGGATTCGGGTCAATGCCGTATCGCCGGGAAACGTCAACACCCCGATGCATGCCGTGGAAGACCATGAAGCACTTGCCGCCATGCATCCGGTCGGCAGGTTGGGGGAGCAGAGCGACATCGTTGACGCCGTGCTCTACCTGGAGAACGCCCCGTTCGTCACCGGTGAGATCCTGCACGTGGACGGCGGCATGAGTGCCGGGCGGTAGGTCGGGCGCGGGGATGGCGGCGCCACCGGCGTCGCAGACTGAAGCGGTGGGGATCAAACCCCCTGAGTACGGCAGGGTGCCGGCGGTGGAGCGCGACTCGCCTCACCGCACTCGTCCGAGCCGTCCTCGTCCCGCACCTCAACACAGCAAGCCGAGGTTGGGCTCGGACACGCTGCGACTACTCGGGAGCGATGCGCTCCAACACCTCGGCGGCCGCGGCGATGTCGCAGCCCTCCAGCCGGGAGAAGACATGGCGTCGCACACTCGCCAGGTTGGTGGGCCACGCCTCCTTGAGCAGCGCCAACCCGGCAGCCGTGAGCACGGCGAACCAGGCCCTTCCGTCGTCGGAGCACTTCTCCCGAACGACGAATGACTGTGATTGCAGTCGGTTCACCACTCTTGTCATCCCGCTGAGGGACAGCCCGCACATGTTGGCCAACTCGCTCATGCGCATGTGGTTGTCCGGCGCTTCGGAGAGGTGCATCAAGACTCTGTACTCGGTACCGGAAATCGGATGTTCCTCGAGCATGTCCGCGTCGACGGTTCGGGGCAGGAGCGCCATGACCCTGCCCAGAGCCCGTAGGAAGGCCTCCTCGTCCCTGTTCAGAGGTTCGATCGTCGTCGCGTCTGTCATGCGCACAGTGTAGGTGCCTGATCACGGTGGACGCGGACGTGCGCGGGGCCTTTCCTGCGTCGGCTGCCACACACGAGAAACAGATGTTCTGCATGTTCCTCCGACCCGCAAACGCCGCGCGGGTAGGTGAATGCGGGCGCCTCGATGTCGTTGGGCCTGGTGCACACAAGGAAATCCGCGCCTGGTCGTCGACTGGGCGCGTAAAACCCATGTACGCAAGGAAGTTGTCGGCGCGACCTACCGCGACCCGAATTCGGGGACCGGGCACATCGACGCGGTACACCAGCCGTGGTGCCCGAACCCACGCTCCGCCGACTCTTGTTGGAGCACCGGGCGGTCCTGGATGCGGTCGGTACGTGACGATCTGGCCGTCGTGCGTGACGACCAGGCTTTGACCCTCCCCGGGCAGAGCTCCAGGCATTGCCGCAGTGCCTCCTGGCGGCCGGCGAACGGCACGGAGTCGGCGGGAAGATGAGGGGCACTGCCCATGGCTTCGGCTTGCCGTCCGTGAGGTTTTGGCGTCCCGGGAGGGTTTGGGGTTCAGCAGGTGCTGCCGGGCGCGCGCGGGTGAGGGCCGGGTTCGGCACCGAGTTCGTCGGCCGGATTGCGGCGGAGGGGGAGCAGCCGCGAGAACTTCGTCGGCTGCCTCTTCGACCGTCGCGACGAGTTCATGGCCGACCGAGGCGAACGCCGGATGCCCGGTGACCGACGTACCGTCGGCGACCATGGGACCGCGCCAGAGACGCAGGGCCTCGACGAAGCCCTGGGCGGCCAGTGGGGGGTTGCCGCTCTCGGCCCGCCCGTGGCCGTTGCCGGGGAATATACGCGATCGCGGGGTCGGAGATGCACCCTGAAGGTCCTGGGCGGGCGGCAACCCCAGGACCGTCGGGCACGCGTCGTCGGGAGCCTCCCGCGGTGTGCGGGGCCCAGTGGCTTCCCGAGGTTGGCACGATCCCCCGTCCGGTGTCTGCCTCTGGTGTGCCGGGGAGTGTTTGACGGTTGTCGACCGGTCGTCTAGTTTAGTTGACCGGTCGACTACATCGACCGGATCTTTCCGATCCCCTGATGAAGGAGCACCTTCGTGGCCACCCCCGTCAAGCTCGCCATCGTCTACTACTCGTCCACCGGCACGATCACGGAGATCGCCAGGGAGCTCCACGACGAAGGCGTCAAGGCCGGCGCCGAGGTCCGCCTTGTGAAGGCCGCCGAACTCGCTCCGCGAGCCGCCGTCGATTCCAATCCCGCCTGGGCGGCCAACCACGCGGCCACCGCCCTGGTTCCCGAGGCCACTCCCGAGGACGTCGAGTGGGCCGACGCCGTCATCTTCGGCACGCCGACCCGTTTCGGCAACGTCTCCTCGCAGCTGAAGCAGTTCATCGACACGCTTGGCGGCCTCTGGGCCGAGGGCAAGCTGGCCGACAAGGTGTACAGCGGCTTCGTCTCCAGCGCCACGGCCCACGCCGGGCAGGAGTCGACTCTCCTTGCCCTCTACAACTCGATTCACCACTTCGGTGGGCTCACCGTCACCCCCGGTTTCACCGAGCCGAACAAGTTCATCGACGGAAACCCCTACGGCACCTCGCACGTCGACGCGCAGGGCACCAACCCCGTGGACGACGTCACCCGCATCGCGGCCCGCATCCAGGTCCAGCGCGTCATCAAGATGGCAGGCGCCATCAAGGCTGCCGCCTGACGACACGCACGTCCTGTAGGTGCCGCACGAGCGGTTCCCGGCTTGTTCGGCACCTACAGGGTTCCTTCCGGACCCGAAACCCCGTCGTCCCCGCCCGGTTCCATCCGAGAAGAGGAAAGAATTCATGAAGGAGTTCCTGGTCGAACTGACCACCACCGTGCCCGAAGACACCGAGCCGGCCGAGGTCGACCGGCGCCGTGCGGCCGAAGCAGAGCGGGCCAAGGAGCTCACCGCCCAAGGGCACTTGTTCCGGCTTTGGCGTCCGGTCGGCGAGCTTCGCAGCATCGGTGTGTGGCGTGCTGAGGACGAGGCGGAACTGCGTGAGAAGGTCCTCGGGAGCCTGCCCCTGTGGCCCTGGATGACCGCGAAGATCACCGCCCTGCAGTCGCACCCCAACGATCCGGGCCGGACCAGCTGACCCCGCTCGGCAGAGACGGCGACCCCCACCCCGGGGCGCTGTCGGCGCAGCACCACAAGAGATGAGGAACTTCTGATGACAAGTACAGAGGCACAGCGGGCCGTGCTGAGTGGCGTCATGGACCGGTGGAAGGCCGCGGTCGGTGCCCACGAGCCGCACAAGGTGGCCTCGTATTTCACGGAGGACGCGATTTTCCAGGGGCTCCACCCTCACAGCGTCGGCCGAGAAGGGGTCGCGGAGTACTACGATTCGCAGCCCCTGGGGTTGGCGGCGGAATACGAGGTGCTCGAGACGCGGGCGCTCGCCGAGGACGTCCTGCTCGGCTACCTGAGTGTCGACTTCTCCTTCACCGACCGGCCGACCCTTCATGTGAGCCTCAGCATCGTGCTCCGGCGCATCGACGGTGAGTGGTACATCGGTCACTATCAGGTGTCCAAGCTCGACTGACGTGCTCAGCGGGTGTGTCACTCCCGCCACCGCCACCGCCACCGCCACCGCCACCGCCACCGCCACCGCCGGCGTCGACGGAACGGGAGGGGGAGGAGCACGCGCCCGTTCGACGCACGGCGTCGTGCCTCCATGCCGTGCGCGCGGTGCTCGTATCCACCGTCGAGACCGGGCGGACTTCCTGCCCGGGACCGCCCGGCCGCGCGGCCACGGCCGCCCTGCGGCGAACGTGATCGGAGTGAGCGGGGACGGACGTCGGCCGAGGCCGTTCGGCCATCGCGTGCGCACAACGGATCTCCAGGGAGAATCGGGCCGGCGTCGGTGCTGCCGCGCGTGCTTGAACACTTCGAGGCAGACGCCCATGAGGATCCCTCGGCGGCCTGGCAGGGCTTGACCAGCACCGAGACGTGTACCCGCCGGCCTCTCCACAGGGTCGGCGGGTGCGCCCCTTCGGACAAGCGATGGGATCTTTCTCCGCACCGCTGCCATGGCCATGGCCCTGGCCGCGGCCCGGCGCCTCACCGATGTCCTGAGCGGGCTCACCGCCGACGCGGTGCGTACGGCGGCTGCCGTGGCCATGCCACCCGCCGTATCGGCGGCCGGACCGGCCGCCGTACTGTACGACGAGGGGTCGGCCCTCGTGGCAGCTGTGCACGCCACGCGCCGCGCCCGACCGTCTCGGCCCCTGGCATCTCTCACAGCCTTGGGCGCCACCTGTGCTCCGGCCTGCCGCACGGTGGGTCACGCGGTCGCGGCCGCATACGAACAGGCGGCCCCATGGGTCGGGAGCGACGATCGTCACCCCTTGATGTGCCTGATCGAGGGCGCTTCACCGATACTGCAATGTATGCGGTTCGTTGTGGAGCTTCTGCCGCCGCACAGCAAGATCCCTATGTGGAAGGCTTAACACAGTGACGACCGTCGCATATCAAGGTGAACCCGGGTCCAACTCGTCGACGGTCGCCCGAGTGCTCTATCCCACGGGCAACGAACTGGCCTGCACGAGCTTCGAACAGGCCTTGGACGCGGTGACACTGGGTGCTGCCGACGTCGCCGTGATCCCGGTGGACAACTCCGCGGCCGGACGCGTCGCCGACGTGCACCACCTGCTGCCCGAGTCGGGGCTGTTCATCGTCGCCGAGTACTTCCTGGCCATCCGTTTCGACCTCATGGGTGTGCCCGGCACATCGCTCGATCAGGTGGAGTGCGTGCGCAGTCATGTGCATGCCCTGGGACAGTGCCGGAAGGTGCTGCGTGAGGGCGGCTGGCGCACGCTCGTGAGCGACGACACGGCCGGAGCGGCCCGCGAAGTGGCCGAGCTCGGCGATGCCCGGCACGCGGCTCTCGCCCCGCCTGCCGCGGCACGGCTTTTCGGCCTCGACGTCCTGCGGTCCGAAGTCGAGGACGACCCGGACAACACCACGCGGTTCGTCGTCCTCTCGCGGGAGGCCTCCTTTGCGCCGGCCACGGGCGAGCCGACGATGACGAGCCTGTTCTTCTGCGTACGGAACATCCCCAGCGCGCTGTACAAGGCGCTCGGCGGATTCGCCAGCAGTGCAGTGAACCTCACCAAGATCGAGAGCTACCAGATGGGTGCCGGGCTCAATCCCAGCCGCTTCTACGTCGAGATCGAGGGGCACCTCGATGAGCCCCGAGTGGACCTCGCGCTGCAGGAGCTGCGCTTCTTCTCCTCGGAGGTGCGCATCCTCGGTGTGTATCCCGCGCATGGGCACCGGCTGCGGGAACGAACGGGCTGAAGGGCGCTCGCCGTGCCGTCGGAGCAATCTCACCTCATCATTGCATCGTGAGGCCCCTCACGCTTTTCCTCTCAAAGAGTGCGGAATGCGCCGTGCCCGTCCGTGGTTTCCCTGACACCCCCTCGCCCCGAGCCGACTGCGGCGCGGATACCGCGCGTTGACACAGATGGGAATGGCCATGAAGCGATCGGAGATCAGTAACGCCCCTTCTCGTCTGCGCCGCGTCCGCATACCCGGGACGGTCCTGTCGCTTCCCCCCAAGGCTCCCCTGCCGCCGGAGGAGACGGATCAGGACGACTCCGAGGCGGACACGACCGCTGCCGACGCCGAGTGACGTGCGCGGCCTGCACATCTCCTCGACGGACGCAGCCCCCGTTCCGCCGCTGTGCAACGGTTGAAGCGTCGCCGACGGTGCGAGTGGGCGGTGGTGCGCCCGGCGGCCGTATGGAGGGCTACCGGCGAGCGCAGCACCGTCTGCGGAGACCTACCGGTTCATGTCCCGGTAGGTCTCGAGCAGCCTCAGCCAGACCTCGCTGATGGTGGGGAAGGCCGGCACGGCGTGCCAGAGCCGTTCGACCGGCACCTCGCCCGCGACGGCGATCGTGGCCGAGTGGAGGAGTTCCGCGACGCCGGGGCCCGCGAAGGTGACTCCCACGACGGTGCCGGGATCGGGGTCGATCAGCATACGCGCCCGGCCCTTGTAGCCCGGGGTGTACTGCTGTGCCCCCGCAAGGCGCGCCAGGTCGTAGTCGACCACGTCCACCCGACGCCCTGTGCGTGCGGCCTCGTGCGTGGTGAGACCGACGGAGACTGCCTCCGGGACGGTGAAGACGACCTAGGGTACGGCTGTGTGGTCGGCGCTCGCCGCATGCGCGCCCCAGCGGGTGTCGTCGACAGGCTTTCCTGAGGCGCGTGCGGCGATGGCGGCGCCCGCGATCCGGGCCTGATACTTGCCCTGGTGGGTCATCAGAGCACGGTGATTGACGTCTCCGACCGCGTAGAGCCAGCCTTCGGCGACCTCGATGACGCGGCAGGTGTCGTCCACGGTGAGGTTCCTCCGCCACCAGCTCACCGGCGAACGGTTCCATGTTCGCCAGCAGGCCGCCGCCACGGACGAGCAGCGTCACCTGGGAACCCAGCGCCTGCCAGGCGGTGGCCATTTCGACGGCCACCACGCGGTCCTTCCGGAACGTGTGCGCCTGATCCGTGTTCGGTGGGAGGCCCTCGTCACCGGCCGGGGAGCCGGGTCGTCACTTCCTGAAGCACCCACTCGTTGCCGTCCGGGTCGCTGAAGGAGGTGAACGAGCTGTAGCTGGCGCGCTGCGGATGTGGGCCGCTGACCCGTCCTTCTTCCGTACCGCGGTGGAAGACCCCGCCCGCGTCGTGGAAGATCTCGCCCATTTCGATGCCGCGCTCGACGAGCTCGGCGTGAGCCGTCTCGATGTCCGAGACGATGAGGTGCAGGCCCCGCACGGAACCGGGTGCGGCCGTGGTGACGCCGGTGCCGAAGAGTATCGAGCACTGCGAGCCGGGGGGCGTCAGGTGCACCACTCGGTAGCTGTCGTCGGCTTCATAGTCGACGTCCAGTCGGAAGCCGGCCTTCTCGTAGAAGGCCTTGGCCCGGTCGACGTCGGAAACGGGCAGCACCACAACTTCGAGTTTCAGATCCATCTTCGCCTTCGCTCTCACGGACGGAGGTTCCGCACCGCTGTGCGTCACCGGTTCAACCGGTGAGATCTTGGCAAGCGATCGCGTCACCTGTCAAACAGGTGACGCGATCGCTTCCGAAGGTGACGACCGCCGGGATCCCTGCTCGCGACTCCCGGCGGCCGGCCGTTCGGGGGCTCATTTGATTGACGCGTCAAGCATGTGGAGATATGATCGATGTGTCAATTAGAAGAGGTGGCTGTCATGGGGCAGCGGCGCAGAACGTATCCCACTGTCGAAGAGCTGCGAGCCTGGCGGGACTTCATCGAGACAGCCGAGGCGCTGAGGTCCGAACTCGCGTCACGATTGCAGAAGGAGTTCGCGCTGTCGCCGGGGGACTACGCGGTACTTCTGGCGCTGAGTGAAGCGGACGGTCTCCGATTGCGCTCCTCCGGGTTGGCCACGGCCATCCACTGGGAACGGAGCCGCCTGTCGCATCAGCTCGGGCGCATGGAGCGCCGCGGGCTGATTCGGCGCGACGAGTGCGCCACGGACAACCGCGGTGCCGAGGTGGTGCTCACCGATCAGGGTGCCCGGGCGTTTCGAGAAGCCGCCCTGCCTCATCTGCGTGCCATCCGGGAATTGTTCGTGGAGCCCCTCACTCAGGAGCAGATCGCGGCCGTCGGCGACACCATGGCGACGCTTCGCGCGCGCCTGGCGTCGCTGACCGACACGTGAGCCGGGAGGCGAGCCGTCCCGAGCTTCGCGCACGCATGACGCCGCTGACCGACCCATGGACCGGGAGCCGATGCCCGATCCGATCCGCCTGAAGGGTTCACCAGTGCGGCGAAGTCTGCCGCACTGACAGTATGTTCGGGCACGCGGTGCAGCGGCGCACCCAGCAGGGCGCCCTCACGCCAGGGGGAAGGGTGTGAGGGCGCCGTCCCATCGTCGGGGCCGGTTGATGAACACCGCGTCGGTGGGGTCCTGCTACTGGAGATACGGGCGAGAGGCCGGGGCTGGTTCACGATTCGACGAGAAACCCGAGCCGAACGTCGCCCTGCCCCCTCGCCGCTCATCGGAAGCCGCCCATGGCCCCATCGCGCGAACGGCGGGGGGCGCGGCCGGTCAGGCCAGCATCTTTTGAACGGCCTGACGTGACACACCGAGCTCCCGTGCGATGTCGGCCTGCGACACGCCCTGGTCGATGAGGCTCTGCATCAGGTCGCGCCGCTCGGCTGCGAACTGCTGGGCCAGGCGGGCGTGGTGGATCGCCTGCTCGCGGGCCTCCTTGATACGGCTCAAGGTGGGCTCATGCACGGAAAGGTCCCTGGTGTCTGCCATGGACCGCAGCATGACAACGGGGGGTTGACGCGTCAACCCCCCGTTGTCATCACTTGCTTCTTGGGTCCGGGGGCAGGTCGGTCGTGGAGGAGGAGCGCGCGCCAACTGCGGCCCTGCGGGGTGGCTCGGCAGCAGCACCCGGGAAGCTTCCGTCGGCATGTCGTTGCGCGACAAGGCCATGCGGCGCACATTTGACCGGTCAAGCGAATGTGTCTCCTGTGTCGTACGGGTGGGGCGACTGCCGGCATGTGTCGGCGCCGCTGTGTTCGATGGGCGCGAAGGCCCTGTTCGTCGTGCTGTGGGCAGGTTCCGGTCGCCGTTGTGGTGGGCGGCGGTGTTGCGTAGGGGCCGGCGGGCTCACATCACAGCGTCGGCCCGGTGGGCGACCCACCGGAAAGGTGACGCGGCCGCCGCCTTATATTGGCCGGGGGGAAACGTCGGTGCGTGCCGGGGGGATTGAGCGCTCTTGCGATCAGGTGGAACGTGTCGAGCTGCTGTGGTCGTCTTGCTCAGCGTCGTTGCCGCACTGTTCCTCGGCGCGTGCGGAACACAGGTGGTCGGTCAGGGCGACGGGAGGTCGCCCTTGTCGACGACGACCGGGCCGATCCCATGGACCACGATGGCGCCTTCCGCGGTCACCGGAGCCCATCTCGGCGACGACCGCCGCACGCTGTTCCTCGATACGCAGGTGCCCAGTGGCGCACACGCGTGCTTCCGCGAACTCAAGGCAGTGCTCACCGAGCCGATGACGGACCTCGTTCGGGTGCAGGTCACCTTCACCTCGCCGTCCGCGGACAGGGCTTCCGGGTGCACCAAGGAGAGCACGGCCACGGCGAAGGTCAGACTGCCCCGACCGCTGGGCGACCGGGAGGTGGTCGTCGACTACAACACGGTCTTCACCGCCCACGGTGCCGAACCGCCCGCGCTGCGGTTGTGCGGGGAACTCGGCTGCACACCGCCGACCATCGGCTGCACCGCCGCTTCCTACGAGCAGGCGTTGATGGCGGTCGACGCCCCCGCTCACACGTACCGGGACTCGGAGAAGTGTGACGGAGAATGGCTGGTGCTGGACTTCTCCTGGCGCACGGGGCCTGCCTGCGGCGACTCCACCGACCCTGCCTGCTCCTCCCGGCTGGGCGACCGCTGGTTCTTCCGGGCGAAGAAGTCGGGCTGGGAGCCGATGCTGCGGACCTCGGCAGGAGGCTGCCAAGACGTGCAACGCAAGGAGCCCGCCTTCCCCACCTCGTTGTGCGCGTCGCTGGCCCCGCTGCCCGCCTCACTGCACCCGAGTCACGCCCCGGCGTCCGCCACTCCGACGACCGGATAGACCGTGGCTTCGGCGCCCGGACAGACCGTGGCTTCGACGGTCGTGGCGGAGGTCCTCGGCGATGTGCGGGCAGAACTTTTGATCTACGTCCGCACGTTGTGCGAGTGAAGCTCCGCTCGGAGTCTCGGCCGGGATGCAGGTATTCGCCCTCGGATCCGCGAGCGGGCTCAGACATGTGTCCGGTGGGTATGCGCAGCCTGCTGTCCGACCAGGCGACGGGCAAAGATTATGATCCGCCCATGTCTGAGGACTTTTCTTCCGCTCTGCCGCACCACGTGCGCTCTCTGCCGCTGAAAACCCTGCGTGGTGACTTCGCCGCGCTGCAGTCCACGCCGACCGGCGGGGAGCATCGCGGCACCGTCCTGCTGCTTCCCGGTTACACGGGCAGCAAGGAGGAGTTCGTCCCCCTTCTCCCGGACATGGTCGACGCCGGCTATCGAGCGGTCGCGATCGACGCCCGTGGGCAGAACGAGACTGCCGGTCCGGACGACGAGGAAGCGTATCGGCAGGAAGCTCTGGCCCTGGACGTGCTGGCGCAGGTGGAGGCCCTCGGTGGACCGGTGCATCTGCTGGGCCACTCGATGGGCGGGCAGGTGGCCAGGGCTGCGGTGTTGACGGACCCCCGGCACTTTCTGTCCCTCACGCTGCTGTCGTCCGGGCCCGCCCGAGTGGGTGAGGAACGGCAGTTGCAGCTGAAGCTGCTCCTGGGTGCGCTCGAAACGATGACGATGACACAAGTGTGGGAGGCGATGCAGGCGTCCCGGCCCGCACCCGCGTCCCCGGCTGAGGCGGAACGGCTTCGCACGAGATGGCTGCGCACACACCCGTCGCACCTGCGCGTGGTGGGACGGCAACTCCTGTCCGAACCGGACCGGACACCGGAACTCGCGGCCGTGGCCTCGCTGCCGAGGCATGTCCTGTACGGCGATCAGGACGACACCTGGACGACGGTGGAGCTGGAGGACATGGCCACCCGGCTGAACGCGCACCGGACGGTCCTGCGGGGCGTGGGACATTCGCCGAACCTCCAGCGTCCCACGGAGACGGCGAGGGCGCTGATCGGATTCTGGTCGGGCCTCGTGGCGGGTTGACTCTTCCCACCAACGGCCGGGCAGTGCACGGTAGTTGCTTGTACGGGCGCGGGGGAGCGTGGCCGGGTTTCTCGTGGCGCCGCGCGGCGGGGTGTTGTGACTCCCGGCCACGACTTGCACGCTCGGAGGGTCGTCGATCGCGCGGTCAGTGCGGGGAGATGGGCAGGTTCAACGAGACCGTCTTGCCCTGGCCGTTGGGGGAGCTCTTCCACATCTCGGCCAAGGCCTCCACGATCAGCATGCCGCGGCCGTGCTCCGCTTCCGCGTTGTCCTCCTCGCTGAGGGACAGCGGCGAGGGGACGGGTGGGTTGCTGTCGGAGTCCCGCACCTCCAGCCGGACGTGATCGGGGAAGGCCCGCAGACGGACGTCCACGTCGCTGCCGGCGTGGATGAGTGCGTTGGTCACCATTTCCGATGCGGCCAGTTCAAGGGCTTCGGACAAGTCGTCCAGTCCCCAGCAGTCCAGCTGGTCGTGCACGAAGGAGCGTGCGGTCCTGACCCCGCGCAGGTCGCGGCGTTGAATGTGCAGGCTTCCCACATGGGGCCCGTCAGCGCCCTGCGTGCCTTCGTACAGTGCCAGCAGCAGAACGGCGTCGTCCCGGCGCTGTTGTGGTGCGGAGACCTCCGCGATCACCTCGTCGGCAAGCTGCTCGAGGTCGGGTGTGGATCCGGGGCCTCCGGAGCCGAGCAGCGCTTGCGCACGGGCCTCGGGATCGGCTGCGTCCCATCCGACGAGACCATCGCTATAGAGCATCAGGACGGAACCGGCCTCGAGGGTGTGCTCGCATCCTTGGTAGGGGCCCGGCGCGCAGACACCCAGAGGCACGTTGGCCGGGGCCTCCAAGGCGTAGACGCTTCCGTCGGGCCGCCGTACCAGAGGCGCCGGATGGCCGGCCAGGGCCACCTCTACGGTGTCGTCGGACGTATCGAGCGCGACGACACAACAGGTCACGGTCAGACCGGTGTCCAGCCCTATGAGGAGCCGGCCCGTCCGGTCTATCACCGCGGCGGGACGGTGCCCTTCGGTGGCATAGGAGGCGACGGCGGTGCGTACCTGTCCCATGACCGCGGAGCTCTCCATGGCGTGTCCCTCGACATCGCCCACGACCAGCACCGCACGGTCGTCAGCCAGTTTGATCACGTCGTACCAGTCGCCACCCACCTTGGAGGTGACGGTTGCGGGGCGGTAGCGCGCCGTGGTGGCCAGCTGCGGCAGGTGCGACAACCGGGACGGCAGCAGGAATCTCTGCAGGCATTCGGCGACCGCACGCTGTTGTTGGTTCAGCTCGACCCGTTCGACCGCCGCTCCGAGCATGCCCGCCATCATGCCGAGGAGGGCTCTTTCCTCGGGCGGACAAATGTGGGGCCCGGAGAACGTCAGGCAGCAGACGCCCACGACCCGGCCGCTTTCGACGACAGGCAGATCGAGGAGCTGTCCGTTGCCGATGAGCGGGAGGTACACCTCGGTTCGAGGTTCGTCGACCGACAGGGGATCGGCGCTCGGCGAGGAGTCCGCGGACAGGTACAACGGGCGTCCGCGAAAGGCCTCTGCCGCCGGTATCCGGTCCTCGACTCGGGCACCGTGGATGCTGCGGACCACGCCGGAGGAGGCACCGCTGTGTCCCAGCACCCAGAGGCGCCCTTCGCTGGCTGTGGCCAGGACCAGGGCTTGGGCCCGCAGCGGGTCCATCATGCAGTACTGGGCGGCCCCGACGACCTCGTCCACGGTCGTGGCGCGGTTGAGCAGCACGGACAGCCGCCGCAGCGGGTACATCATGCTGGTGCCCGCGGACCCGGGAACACCCTGCACTCCCCAGCCCGCTGTGCTCCCGCACATGTCGGTGGCGGACTCCGGCGGGATCAGCATGGGCATCGGATCGGCCGCTACGGTGACGCCGTCCTTGACGAGCATGGTGAGAGCCTTGGCCAGCCTGTCGCCGATCTCCTCGAGAGCCGGTCCGTCGCCGGGCCGGCAGGAGCCACGGTCCTCCAGACACAGGACGGTGAGGGCGCCGAAGCGCTGGTCCCCGGTGATGACGGGGGCCGAGAGGGCCACGTAGGGGTACGGGAGTACATGCTTCTGGCCGGGGTCGGCTGGGTCCGGATCGACCAGGACGGCCGCTTTCCCCGACCGCAGAGCCCGGGCTGATGCGCCGTACCCGTCCAGTCCCATGCGTCCGGGCATCGTGTAGAGCGACAGCTGGCTCCCGGCGGCCAGCGCGAGTCGGAGTTCGCCCCGGTCCTCGTCCAGCAGGTAGACCGCTGCCGCCACGGCGGACAACCGCTTCTTGGCCTCACGGACGGCATGGTGCAGGACCTCCGCAAGGTCTGCGCAGTGGATGTCCGTGGGTTCGCCGCTTGGATGCTGATCTTTTCCTGGGCTGCTGCTCGTCACGATGACGACTCCCTCCGGCGCGAAGAGCCGGTTGGCGCGAGAGAAGATCTGCCGTATTCGAGTGATAAGCAATTATTCGGCGTCTGTGCGGTCCGACGCGAACTCTGTACGGACCCGAGCCGGAAGTCACCCTGCGTGGTGTCGTGACGGTGGGTGTGCCGTGTGTGATACCGGCACATCCCGGTGCCGATGTGGGGCGTGGTGGCACTTGAAGTCGCGGGTCGAAGGCGCGATGCGGGTCGTCGTCGATGAAGCGCCCGTCAGCGATGCCCGCAGGTCCGCAGCGCGACGGTCTGTGCCCGCATGCTCACTGTCGGCTCACTTTCAGCCGCCGCTTGCAACCGGAACCAGTTCCGCTTAATGTCTAAGACGAACCGGAACCGGTTCCGGATATCGGCCTACGACGAGCCCTGTCCCGCGCCACCGGCCGCGCAACTCGGTATCTCGGTATCCCCTTCCCCTCTTCCCTAGTTCTGGAGAGTCACATGACGGACAGCCCTGTCACCACCCCGTTCGGCGCGCAGACGACCGCCGAGGAGGTGCTGGCCGGAATCGACCTCAGCGGTCGCCGAGCCCTCGTCACCGGAGCAGCCTCCGGCATCGGGCGTGAGACCGCCCGGGTGCTGGCCGCTGCGGGTGCCGAGGTGATCGTCGGCGTCCGTGACCTGGCCGCGGGCGCACGGGCGGCCGAGGAGATCGCCCCGGAGAGCGGTCCGGGCACGGTGCGCGCCGCGATGCTCGACCTCGCCGACCAGGCGTCGGTGCGCACCTTCGTTGCGGCATGGCAGGGACCACTGGACGTCCTGGTCCTCAACGCCGGTGTGATGGCGTGCCCGCCGGAACGGACCAAGGAGGGCTGGGAGCTGCAGTTCGCCACGAACCACCTCGGCCACTTCGCCCTCGCGACCGGCCTGCACGGCGCCCTGACGGAGGCCCGCGGTGCACGCGTGGTCGTCGTCAGCTCGGTCGGCCATGTCAACGGCGATGTGCTCTTCGACGACATCAACTTCGAGGAGCACCCCTACGACCCCTGGGCGGCCTACAGCCAGTCCAAGACCGCGAATGTCCTCTTCGCCGTCGAGGCCGGCCGTCGCTGGGCTCAGGACCTGATCAGCGTGAACGCCCTCAACCCCGGCCGCATCACCACCACCCGCCTCGGTCGCCACATCGGGGACATCGGCAACAGCCCGTCCTCCTTCGACCCCACCAGCACCGACGTGTCCTGGAAGAACATCGAGCAGGGCGCTGCGACATCGGTGCTGCTCGCGGCTTCGCCGCTGGTCGAGGGTGTCACCGGACGGTACTTCGAGGACTGCAACGAGGCCGGTCCGCACCGGCCGGGTGTGCGCCGGGGAGTGGCCGGCCACGCCGTTGACCCCCAGAGTGCGGCTCGCCTGTGGCAGCTCTCCATCGACATGGTCGAGGCCGCCGCCCCGGCCGCCTGACGCCCTGGCCACCACGCACATGGTTCGCGCCGGCACACCGATGACCGGGCCTCGCGGTTGCTCGTCGGTTGTGTCGGTCACCACCGACCGGATCGGTCCAGGCTGCGGGGCTCGCACTGGCTCGGCCCACACTGCGGGGCCACCACCGAACGGCCACCGGACGGATCCCGCGGCACCTCAACGGGGGTTCGGCTGCACACTTGAACCCTGCCGGGTGCCGCCCGGACGGGGTCCGCCGGCCGGTTCGGTGGGTCATTGCGTTTCCGGGGCGGCGGTCAGGTGGAGGCGGCAGACGTCGGCAGCTGTGAGGTGGGGTTTCTGCGGCGCGTCGCTGTAGCCGCATCTCCCGGGCCGCTCGGTCCAGGTGCTGCCAGAAGGCGAGCGGCAGGTCGAGGTCGTCACCGAGATCGACGAGACAATCGAAGGCGAGTCCCAGCTCGTTGTGCTCCAGGAATTCGAGCACGGCCGCGAGGTCGATGTCCGGGAGGCCTCCCAGGTGGAGCCGGGCTGCGTCAAGGTGGGCGCGAGTCAGGTTCCAGCCGGGTTGAAGTGCCTCGCGATCAACGGTCATGGCATCAGTTTCGGCAGCACGAAGGACCTTGTCGAGGCTCGTAAACTCATGGGGTGGCATTCACGAGCACCCCGCACTACTGCTTCCTGTGATCGGAAGGCATTGAGGGCGATGTCGGACGACGTCGCCCTCTTCGGCGTGCCTGTCGTGCGAACCACCTTTCTGACACTGCCCGATCCTTGCTGAGGCAGCAGTCGCCTTCGGTGCGCGCAGGCACGGTCCCTTCCCTTCAGCCATGCCAGGAGTGCTCGTGCCCGTGTTGCTTCCCCCTGCTCTCGAACGATTCCTCGACCTGCTGCGCTGCCCGACGTGCCGCACACGCGGTCTGTATGCCGACCACGGTGCACTGCGCTGTGGGGCGGGTCATACCTTCAACATCGCTCGCCACGGCTACGCCGGCCTCCTGACGGGCACCCGCGCCACCAGCGGCGACGACGCGGCCATGGTCCAGGCTCGGAACCGCTTCCTGGCCACCGGCCGGTACGCGTCCATCCGCCGAACGGTGGCCTGCCTGGTGGCCGACTCGTCCCCTGCACGGGGCACGGTCGTGGACGTCGGATGCGGTACGGGCTACTACTTGGCCGGCGTCCTCGACCAGTTGCCCGAAGCCCGCGGCCTGGGCCTGGACACATCGGTGCGAGCACTGCGGTCGGCAGCCCGAGCCCATGAACGAGCCGCTGCCGCCACCTGGGATGTCTTCCGCCCCTTCCCGCTGGCCGACGGGGTGGCCGACGTGGTGTTGGACGTGTTCGCACCGCGCAATCCGGTCGAGTTCCACCGAGTGCTCCGCCCGGCCGGCCGACTGATCGTGGTCCGACCTACCGGGCGGCATCTGGCCGAGTTGCACGGTCGGGTACCCGCAATGGTCACCGTCGATCCCGCCAAGGAACAACGCCTGCATCGCGCTCTGGACCCCTATTTCGAGGTCGTCGTCACCGAACAGGTGGAGTACTCTATCGCCCTGGGCGGGCTGGAGGCCCTGAACCTGGTGGGGATGACGCCGAGTGCACGTCACGTGAGCCGCGCAGAGTTGGACGATGGCAGCCCCCTTCCCGACCGGGTGACCGTCTCTGTGCTGGCCACCGCATACAAACCCCGGTGACCACGACGGGCGCCCGCGCCTGCTGAAGGACGAGCAGTGGAGACGGCCGGCGCTCTGACTTCCTCAACTCATCGGGAAGGCAGGGCCCGGTGCCCGTTCGCTGCCGACCGTCCCCTCGTCGACGGGATCACGAATATCCGCCGCGACAGGCGATCATCGTCACATGGAGCGAGTCATAGACCTCGACGAGGCTGTTGCCGTGGTCGTTTCGCGCCGATCCGCCTGGCAGGCAGCAGGACTGACCGTGGGGCCCGTCACGTGGCGCGATGGAGCGGCTCCTTGGCCGCAGCGCCTCGAAACGGTGAGGCGCAAGGTGAGTGATCCCGACTCGATCGGCATCCATGTGCGCCGTGCGCGGGAGGCCGAGCTTGAAGTCGTCCTTTACCGCGGCGGATGGGCCGACGTCGACCACATCGCAAGCATCAACGACGCAGGAGCGATCCCTGCTCCGCCGATACGTTCCGCCCAGGCGTTCGGAGCGTTGCTCGACTCCTGCGTCACTCGCGTCTTCGGCCTGCACAGTGCCATCGAGTAGGGAACGGGTTCTCGAACTCCCACCGCGCTCGTTGTCGAAGGCTGTCCGCTTGGCAGCTTGTGTCCGACCAGCCTGCGGCACTGCGTAAGGTTTGGTCATGACTAGGGCAAAGGGGCGGTGGCCCAAGCCGGATCCGGATCAGGGCGTAGAGGACGCGACGCTGCTCATTCTGGAATGGCTCGGTGAGCAGGGTGTCGGGGCGATGATTCGGGTCGACGCGGAGCGACTGCGGGAAGGACGACCGGCGTGGACGTTTGCGGCTGGTGGTGGACCGCTGTCGGAAGGGATGAGAGCCGATGGGCGCTCAGCTGCGGAGTGCATGAGTAGAGCGCTGCTCCGGCTGAGCGAGGGCGGCCTGGCTGTACCCTTCTGACCCCGATCCTGGAGCAGGTTCACTCCGCCGAGTCGGAGACCTGGCCCGAACCGGCTGTGGCCACACGCACCGTCTCGTCGTAGTGCGGCAAAGCCGCCGTTCAGCCATGGGACCCAATCCTGTCTCGGCTCAGCCGTCGAACCGCCTGACCGCGCCCATGGCGCGGACATTGACGTCAGCACCGAGACGGTTTGACGGTGCCGCGCATCTGCCCGAGCGGTCCTCGAATCAGTTGCGTTGTCACCTTCGCCGCGGGTGCTGAAATCAGTGGCGACGTGTGGTGGAACCAGGTGAACATGGCTCCCACCATGTTCGTTCGCCCGTGAGGTGATCCTTTGAGAAGGGTGGCACTGCGTCCCCACGCACTGTTGCCTCGGCAGTACGACCACCGGAGGGTCGTGGCGACCACGGTGGATGCCTGGGGCAGGGCCCTCTGGCTGATCTGCCCCGATGCGGAACTCGAACCGCAACCGTACGGAAGGCCGTATCCCAGACCCCGGACCGACTCTTATGACGCGATTCTCGTCACCGACGACCGCGGCACCATACAGGAACGGACCCTGCACGACGTCGGCGCGTGGGTCAGACACGTGGACTCGCTGCCCAACGGGCGGTTCATCCTGGTGGACGGACGCGGAACCCGAGGTGAGCGCACCGCCCGGATCCACGGCAGAGACGGTCGACGCCGACACGCCTTCCAGATGGGGGATGCCATCGAGTTCGCGATGGCGGACCGGCGGCATCATGTCTGGAGCGCCTGCTTCGACGAAGGTGTCTACGCCGACCCCATCAGCGCCGCGGGCCTGGTGCGTTGGGACAGCGGGGGCCGTCAGGAATGGCGCTACTCGGCTCCCGACGGCATCGAATACATCGATACGGTCTATGCCCTGAACGTCGACGACGGGGTGGCCTGGGCCTGCTACTACCCGACCTTTCCCCTGCTGGAGGTCCGTACGAACGGGCAGATCCGCGTCCGTACGTCGTCCGTGGTCGCTCCCCGGGGAATGGCCGTGCACGGGGAGGAGATCGTGATGCTCGGCGGGAACCGGCAGAGCGACCGGCTCCACCGCTGCCGAATGGATGGGCACAAAGTCATACCCGTCGAAGAAGCGCAGCTCACCCGTCTCGACGGCGCACCGATCAAGCAGTACGCGCGCCCTGTTGGGCGCGGGCGACACCTGTATCTACGCGGCTCGGCGAAGCAGTGGTTCGTGACCGGCATATAGGCCGGCGTTCGGCTCCCTTGGGTTCCGAGAACGCACGTCGACCGGGGTGAAGGCCGTCCGCGTCACCGACCTGTCCGAACAGCGCACCTGGGGCGTTTCTTTCGGATGGTGATGCAATGGGACCCCGGCGAGCCGATGCCTGGGTGTTTTGGGGCGAAGACAGCTGCTCGCAAAGCGTGTTCGAGGAAGCCGTACGATTCTGCCATGGATGCCGCGAAGGACGACTTGCGCTGTGGGCTCTGTGGGCAGGTCATGGATGCCGAGCATGAGCAGAACCACGAGGAATCGGGGATGAGCGCGGGCAGGCGCGTGGAGTACGTAGTTGTCGCACTGCGCGGCGCCACCGCTCACTGCCAAGCTGCCGATGACGCCTCTCGGACGTCCAAGACCGGTGCCGACCTCCTGGCGAAGCAACTGGGGATTGACCTGCCCGATCTTCTTGGCCGCCGTTACACGTGCTGGGAGACGACTACGGAATACGGTGTCATCCGGAACGGCTTCGAACCGGCCTGACATTCAACCGCGCCGGAACGATTCCGGCGGGTCATCTGCTCGTTGATCGATGTGTTCCGTTGACTGACGGGTGATGGGCGCGGCTCGAACCGTTGCTGCCGGACCGAACCTGTGGAGCTGAAGTCGAAGCTCACCCTCAAAGTTGAAGTCCAAGCTGAGCCGGCACCGATCAAGGAGCGGTCAGGGTGAATCCTCGACTGCGCATGGCAGTTGCGGAGGAGCTGCGGCAAGTGCTGCCGTGTTGCCCGAAGTTCACCGCGTGCAGTGTGCTCTCTTGTGCTCGCGGTGAATTCGAAGACGGGGCCGGTCGGCGATCCGGCTCGTACGGTTCAGGAATTCTCCCTGATCCAGCCGGTGAGCAGGGGGCCGACGCGTTCGGGTGATTCGACCTGGGGAAAGTGCCCGACGGCCGGTTCCTGGTCGAGGACGGCAAGTCTCGCCTCGGGGACGGCCTCGCGGATCCGTGGAATCACATGGGCCCCGCTGATGGGATCCTCGGGTCCCCAGATGAACTGTTGTGGACCCTCGTAATCATGTACTGCGCCCGTCCAGCGAGCGGCGCTCCGCCTGCGTTCCTCCATGTAGTGAAGGAGCGCGGGGAGAACCCTCAATCCGTCACGTGCCCGTGCTCCGAGCCACATGTCGTGCAGCATTGCACCTGGCAGGGGGCGTTCACCGATGAGGCGATCGATGAAGGAGATGAACTTCTCCTCGTCCATCTGCTCTGCCAGTTCCGCTCCGGCAGGTCCGGCGAGGAGATTCTGCTCAGGGATCGGGTGATGCAGGTCCGGCCAGATGCCTCCGTTGAGCCACGTCATGCAGGTCACCCTGTCAGGGGTGCGGGCCAGAAGTTCCTGAGCGACGGAGACTGCGTAGTCGTGGGCCACCACTGCGCTGGTGTCGTGTCCGTCGACTTCCCAGACCGCCTCGACGAGGTCCGCCTGCTCGAGAATCGAATAGGCGTGAGGGTAGGGCTTGTCGCTTTCGCCGAATCCGACGAAGTCCGCCGTTGTCACCCGAAAACCCGCGCCCACGAGTTGCGGGACGACGGCTGCCCAGTCGTGCGAGGAGGTGGGGAATCCGTGCAGCAGGGTCACGGGGACGCCGGTCGACGGCCCGTCGTGCCTCACGAACACGACATGTGGAAACCCCGGCAGGCGCCGGCGGCTGCCGCCGGCGATCCATTCCTCGCGGGATTGTGTGATGTCGGGCATCATTGCTCCGCTCGTGGGCCTGTGTGCAACGGAATTTGCTGAGCACGCAGAACGATTCACTTCTGCAATGTGTGTCATGGTTTCCACGACCATGATGGGCTTGCTCGATCCCGATTCAACGATCGACACCAAAGTTCCCCCTGTGTGCCAGGGCAGGGGTGTCCATGACGAGGTCTTCACACCGATTGCTTGGGTCCGGGCGCGGGCAGAGCTGTCTTCCCTTCGCGTCGACCAGGACGAAGCAGGAGGCCGACGTCCGGGGGGGGTGCCCCCAGTGTTCGTTCTTGGGCGGCTGATCGAGATGTCCGATGCCTCAACTCGACCGTCGGGGAGCCGACTACCGCCGGAACCGTGAGTCGGATCGGCGTCGTAAGTGCCGGTCTGCCGCAGATCCATGTGAGGTCGAACCCCTGCCGCACCGCCGGTTCGTGGTTCGGTTCCAAAACTCCGGCTGTCGGGGCCATTGACATCCACCACCCCTGGCGTCCAAGCTCCCCGCAACGCATGTTAACGATAACACCACCATGGAACATGCCTGAGGGAGCCGCCCCATGCCAGGCCGTCACCCGCCCATGAACACAACCCAGTTCGCCCCGAGCACTACCGGTCCCACCCGCCGCACCGTCCTTCGAACGGTCACGGCTGGTGCCTTCGCCACTGCCACCGACACTCTGGTCACCGCCTGCGGAAGCGCCGCCGCGGAGCCCCCCGGCAAGGTCGCCGTACACGGGGACAATCCGGCCTGGGCCGAACCCCTGAAGGCCGCGGGCATGGCGATGCACTCGGTCGACGGCATTGAGATCGTGCCCGAAGTCATCCCGTCGCTGGAGTCGTTCGAGCAGGTCGTCAAGTCCTCACTGCGCACCGACAAGACGCCCGACATGCTCAAGTACTGGTCCGGCTACCGTCTCCAGGACCTGGCCCGCACCGGCGGCATCGTGGACATGACCGGACACTGGGAGAGCGCCGCCGGCAAGGGCTGGGTCGACACCTCGCTGCGCTCCGCCTTCACATACAAGGGCCGGGTCTACGCCCTGCCCATGAACCTGGCTTACTGGGTCTTCTACTACAACCCCGAGGTCTTCCGGGCCAACGGCCTGAGAAAACCGGAGACCTGGGACGACTTCCTCACCGCCGCGGCCCGTCTGAAGAGCGCCGGCATCACCCCGCTGCACGGGACCGCGGCCGGGCGCTGGCCCTCGTTCATCTGGTTCCAGGAGATCCTCAGCCGCCAGGACCCGCAGTTCTACGAAGACCTCATGAACGGGCGGGCGCGCTACACCGACCCGCCCGCAGAACAGGCCATGCGCACCATCGCGTCCTTCTTCGACAAGGACTGGTTCACCTCGATGGACATGGACCACACGATGGCCGCCGCGGCCGTCGTGCACGGCAAGGTCGGCATGCTGCCCTGCGGCACCTGGCTCGGCTCCACCCTCGTCGGTGCGGGCGGCAAGCCGGGCAAGAGCCTGGACGCCTTCGTGCTGCCGATGCAGAACACCCGGGCGCGGCCCAGCATGATCTTCGAATCCAGCGCCCTCGTCTGCACCGTCAAGGGCCCCGATCGCCACGAGGCCCATCGCGCCGCCGGCGCCTGGATGCACCCGAAGGTCATGAAGGCCTTCTCGCACACCCTGCAGGACGGGTGCCCCAACCCCGGCGTCGCACCGGCCAACGTCATGATCGCGGGCATCACCGCGACCGTGCGGGGGAAGAAGGTGCGGATGCTCAACCGCTTCTGGGAGTTGGGACCGCCGGAACTGGTCGAGGCCACCGTCGACGATCTGGCGGCCTTTCTGCTCGATCCGTCGTCGTACCGCTCGGTGCTGCGGACGATGCAGGGCCGGGCCGACGACGCGTGGAGGGTGTGGAGGGAGGCGGAGAAGTCATGACGGACGCCATGAGCACGGCAACTCCCGCTGCGACAGACGGACCCGGCGCCGCGGGCAAGCCACTGCGGATACGCCGGCGGATCCCCACGCGCACCCCTCATCAGGCCGCGGACGGCATACGGGCCGGGCACCGGCTTGGCCACCCGCTGGTCGGCATCCCATGGGCGCTGCCCGCACTGCTCTTCGTCGGAATACTGCTCGTCTACCCGTTCTTCCGCAGCGTCTACGGCAGCTTCTTCGAGGACAACGGCTTCACCAGTCACTACACCGGCCTCGACAACTACGCGCGGCTCGCCGACGACCCGATCTTCGGCCGGTCGCTCCTCAACACCGTCATGTGGGTGGCGGGCACGCTGCTGCTGCCCGTTGCCATCGGTCTCGCCATCGCCGTGGCGACGCACCGGATGCGCTTCGGACGGCTCGCGCAACTGCTCATTGTGCTGCCGTACGCGATCTCGGGCGCCGCGACCGCCGTAGTGTGGAAGTTCATCCTCACCTCGGAGGGTTCGCTCAATGAGGTGCTGCACGGCATCGGGCTGGACTCACTCGCGCGCGCCTGGCTGCTGGAGTGGCCGCAGAACACGATCGCGATGATCGTCGCCAGCACCTGGCAGGCCACCGGTCTCAACGTGGTCCTGTTCGCCATCGGACTGCGCGCCATACCGCGCGAGACGGTCGAGGCGGCCGAACTCGACGGGGCGACCGGCTGGCGGATGTTCCGGCACATCACCCTGCCGCAACTGCGATCCGTGACGGTGGTGGTGGTCGGGATGGCCATCGTCAACAGCCTCAAGGCCTTCGACCTGATCTGGGTGCTCACCCAGGGCGGGCCCGCCCGCTCCTCCGAGACGCTGGCGCTGACCATGTACCGCGAGGCCTTCCGGCTCTTCCACGTCGGCTACGGATCCGCCATCGCACTCGTCCTGTCCGTCATCGTCGTCGCCTCCTCATGGATGTACCTGCGCCGGCAGATGCCCGACATGTCCGCTGCGAAGAACTGACCCCAGGCGTTCGAAAGGAGTGACGACCCATGGGACGGATCTTCCGAAACCTCTTCGTCGCGGGCTGCGTGGTGCTCTGGCTCATTCCGCTGTACCTGCTGGTGGTGAACGCGCTCACACCCGTCACCGCCTATACGGGCCGGCCCGACTGGGCCCCGCGGGGCTTCGCGGTGTGGGAGAACCTCTCGACCGCGTGGAGCGACGCGGGCATCGGTGACAGCTTCCTCAGCTCGTTGGTGTACGCCGTGGTGTGCGGCGCGGCCGCCGTGGTCGTGGCGGCCATGGCCGCCTTCGCCGTGGTGGTGCTGCCCATACCGAAGCCCGTGTTCTGGTTCTGGCTCATCTACTCGGGGACGCTCTTCCCGCTGCAGATGTTCCTCGCCCCGCTGTTCGGGATGTACGCGGACGGCAATCTGTACGACACCAGGCTCGGCCTCATGCTCGTGTACGTGGCGTGGGCGGTCCCGTTCGCGTTTTTCCTGATCCGCAATCAGATGACCACGATGCCGCCCGAGGTGACGGAGGCGGCCATGCTCGACGGGGCCTCCTTCCGCCGCATCTTCTGGCGCATTCATGTGCCGTTGATGGGTTCCAGCCTGGCGGCCGCGTTCATCTTCCAGTTCACCGCCGTCTGGAACGACCTGCTGTTCGGCATCACGCTCAGCCGCAGCCCCGACATCCAGCCGGTGATGGCCGCTCTGACGACCCTCAACAACGCCTACGCATCCTCGGGACCGCCCGTCATCCTGGCCGGCGCGCTCATCGTCTCCCTTCCCACCCTGGTCGTCTTCCTGGTGTTCCGCGGCCTGTTCCTGCGCGGCATCACCGCGACCGCACGTTAGCCCCGTCCCTCAGCACGATCTGGAGAGATCCGCATGACCACACGGGCACTCGTCCGTACGACCGACTGGGACAACGACCGGATACGCGACAGCCTTCGCGGCTCGGTCGTGAGCGCCGAAGGCAGTCTGGGCGGCAGCGCCCTGCGTCTCACCGTCGAACCACTGCTGCGCCACGCCGAGAACGGTGGCCTGCTGCAGTCGCTGCGGGTGGAAGCGGTGAACGGATCCCGACTCCCGGACGAGCTCACGGTGCGCACCGAGTCCGGCAGCGCACTCCCCGCCGAACGCATCGCCGGGCCCAACGGCTCAGTCCGCCTGCTGCTGCCCGCCGTCGACACCGCGCAGCGGGTCACGGTGGGCCTGCACGGAGGCGACCCGGACAGCGGAATCGACGTCACTCTCACCCCCCAACGCCACTGGACCGTCCACCTCGTCCACCACTCGCACCTGGACATCGGCTACACCGACCCTCAAGGCAGGGTGCTGGCCGAGCACCTGTCCTTCCTCGACTCCTGCCTCGAGCTGACCCGGGCCACCGACGACTGGGCACCCGAGTCGCAGTTCCGGTGGTGTGTCGAATCACTGTGGTCCTTCCGGCAGTGGGCCGACGCGCGGCCGGCCGAACAGGTCGAGGAGTTCGTACGGCGGGTGCGCGAGGGCAGGATCGAGCTCACCGCCATGCCCTTCAACCTGCACACCGAGACCTGCTCCACCGACGAACTGCACGAACTGCTGCGCATGGCCCATGAGGTGAGGGAGCGCTACGGCGTCGACTTCACCTCGGCCATGCAGACCGACGTGCCCGGATCGGTCGTCGGCCTGGTCGACGCGCTCAGTGACGCGGGCGTCAAGTACCTGTCGGTGGCGCACAACTGGGCAGGCCGCTCGGTACCGCACCTCGTCGGCGGGGAGAAGCTGCCGCGGCTGTTCCGCTGGCGCGCACCCAGTGGCAACAGCCTGCTGGTATGGGTCACCGACACCCCGCACGGCCTGGCCTACATGGAGGGCCCGCTGCTGGGCTTCGACACCGACTACGGCAGCGTCGACGATCTCCTGCCGTCCTATCTGACCTCCCTCGCCACCAACCCCTACCCCTATCGAGGCGGCATCTTCGGCTGGGCCATGGACCAGGAGGAGATCAAGCGTGAGCCCTACCCGTGGGACGTGCTGCACCTGCGTGTGCAGGGCAAGTTCGGCGACAACGCGCCGCCACGCCGGATCATCGCCGACACCGTGCGCCGCTGGAACGAGACCTGGGCCTATCCGCAGCTGAGGCTGTCGCGCAACGAGGACTTCTTCACCGATGCCGAGTCCCGGCTGGGCGACGAGATCCGCACCTTCGAGGGCGACTGGACCGACTGGTGGGTCGACGGCGTCGGCTCGGGCGCCCACCCGCTGTCCCTGGCCCGAACAGCCCAGTCCGTCGTCACCGACGCCCAGACCCTCGGCACCTTCGCGGGTGTCCTCGGCGCCGCCGGGGCCGAGGACGACAGCCGCGACGCGGCCGGCGTCTACGAGGCGGTGTCCCTGTTCGACGAGCACACCTGGGGTGCCGGCGACCCCTGGACACACGGCGACCACGGTGGGCACTCCGGCGAACAGCAGTGGCACTGGAAGTACGGGCAGGCCCTGCGCGCCCACGACGACGGTCAGTCACTGCTGAACCGCGCCTCCGCGCGTCTGGGCCAGCGACTCGGCTCCCCGGCCGGCGTTCCCGCCTCCTACCACGTCGTCAACACCTGCTCCTGGGCGCGTACCGACGTCGTGCGCATCTTCGTGCCCGAGTCCAGCGTCCCGCTGGAACAACCCGTCGTGGTCCACGACGCCCGTACCGGTGCGCACCTGCAGCACGAGGAACGTCCCCAGGTCAACGACGACCACCGGGACGCCGGCCGCTTCCTGCTGGTGCGTGTGGACGACGTGCCGTCGGCAGGCTCCGTCCGCCTCGACATCCGGATCGCCGAGGAGGCGATCGGCGACGCGGCCGAAGAGGCCGTCCTCAAGGCCGCCACCGGCTGGAACCCCACAGGCGGCACCGAGCGGGAGGACCCGGCCGAGACCGCCGCCGCGGCCTACGCGCTGGCCGAACCGCTGCTCCTGGAGAACGAGCACCTCGCCGTCCGCGTGGACCTCGCCCGCGCCTGCATCGGCTCCGTCACCGACAAGGCCACCGGCCGCGAACTGGTCCGTGACGACGCCGTCACCGGCTTCAACGCCTACATCCACGACAGCTACACCACCGCAGGCGGCTTCAACCACAACTCCAGCCGCACCACCGGCTCCGACCGCCTGGAGCACCTGGGCGACCGCTCCGTGGCACCGCCGGCCGCCCTGATCGCGCGCCGGTCGACCGCCACGGCCGAGACGATCACATACGAGACCCGTCCCGCGGGCGCCAACCGGGTGCGCACCACTCTCACACTGCCGCGCGGTGTCGCCCGTCTCGACATCGAGAATCGCGTCGACAAGGACGCCACCACCGGCAAGGAAAGCGCCTACTTCGCCTTCCCGTTCGCCTTGGGGACGCCCACGGTGCGCATGGAGGCGTCCGGCGGTGCCACCGGCACCGGCCTCCCGGTCGTCCCGGGCTCCGCCTTGCACATGCGCGCCGTGCGCCGCTGGATCACCCTGCGGGAGGACGAGTTCACCGTCGCGTGGGCCAGCCAGGACGCGCCGCTGGTTCAGTTCGGCAACATCGCGCTGCCGTACGCCCCGTTCCCGAAGACCATGGGCCACGACGAGCCCGCCACCGTCTTCTCCTGGATCCACAACAACCTCTGGGACACGAACTTCCCCAGCGAGCAGGGCTTCGAGTTCACCTTCCGCTACAGCATCGCCTGCGGCGGCACGGACGCCGGTCTCGGCCCGAGCACGGCCGCCGCCTGGAGCCGCCCCCTGCACGCCGTGCGCGCCAGAGGACCGGAGTCGGAGGCTGCATCCACCTCCCTGGCCTTTGCCGAACTGGGCGACCCCCGGGTGAGGTTGGTCGGCGCCACGACACCCGCACCCGGTCGGGTGCTGCTGCGGCTGCAGTCCTTCGCCGAGGAGCCGGTGGCCTGCCCCGTGCGGGCCCGCTTCCCGGTCCTTGCCGCGCACCGATCGAACTACCTGGGTACCGCCTCCACCCGGCTTCCCCTGCACGACGGCGAGGTGACGCTGGACATCCCCGCACTGGGCACGGCAGCGGTACTCCTCGAGCGCCACTGAATCAGCACGACAGTACGAAGGAGATTGCGTGTACCGGCTCGACCCCCGATACACCCCCGCACCGCGAACCGTCCTCGCCACGGGCTGGCAGGCGATCGCGGACCAACTGCCCCCCGCCGCGGCGGTCGTCGCCATTGACGGGCCGCCGTCCGTGGACTGGGACCTGCTGGCCGACCGGCTCGTGGCCGCCTGGCCGGGCGAGGCGGTGCGGCTGCTCGACGTGCGCGAGCACTACGCACCGCCCGCCGAGGTCAGGCGGCGCACCGTACGCCCGGAGGACGCCGCCGACCCGTACTACTGCAAGCTCGCCGAGAACACCTTGGACGACCTCTTCGGCGACGTGCCGCGGCCACCGGAAGGGGGATCGGCCGTGGTCTACGGGCCGGGCGCCGCCCTCGTCCGGCACGACGTCCTCTGGTACGCCGACCTCCCCAAGCGCCATGCGGAGGACGCCGTGGCCGGCGGACGAGGGGTCAACCTCGGGCTGCCCGGCGAACAGGGCGACTTCCGCCGCCTGTTCTACGTCGACTGGCCGATGCTCGACCGCCATCGCGACGCGCTCGCCCCCCGCCTCGACGGCTGGCTGGACGTCCAGGACCCGGAACGTCCGGTCTATCTGGACGGCGACGGTCTGCGGGCCACCCTCGCCACCCTGGCCCGCCGTCCCGTGCGCACCCGGCCGTTCTTCAACTCCACCCCCTGGGGCGGCCATTGGGCACAGCAGGAACTCGGCTTCGACCCGGAGGCACGGAACACCGCGCTCGGCTACGAACTCATCGCCCCCGAGGCGGGCATCCTCGTCGGTGACGGGCCGCAGGCCCAGGCGGAGGTGCCGTTCCAGCTGATGTGCGTCCTGCACCCCGAAGACGTCCTCGGCGACGATGTGCACGCCCGTTTCGGCACCTCCTTCCCGATCCGCTTCGACTACCTCGACACGGTCGGCGGCGGCAACCTCTCGGTGCACTGCCACCCCAGGGAGCCGTACATGCGGGAGCGCTTCGGCTGGCCCTACACCCAGCACGAGACGTACTACTTGACCCTCGGCGGCCCTGACAGCAAGGTGTTCCTCGGCCTGCGCGAGGACGCCGACGTGGACGTCTTCCGCAAGGAGGTGCTCAAGGCCGCCACCGAGGGGGTGCCCATGGATCCGGAGGACCATGTCCTGACCTTCCCCGCCGAGCAGGGCAGGCTGTTCATGATCCCGGCGGGCACGCCGCACGCAAGCGGCGCCGGCAACGTCGTACTCGAGATCAGCGCCACCCCGTACCTGTACAGCCTGCGGTTCTACGACTGGCTGCGGCCCGGCGTGGACGGCAGCCCCCGGCCGCTGCCGTACGAGCACGGCTTCGCCAACCTGGAGACGGGACGGCGCGGTGCGGCCGTCGCCCGTGACCTTGTGCAGGAGCCGCGCACCCTGCGCGAGGGTGCGGGCTGGCGCGAGGAGGTCATCGGCGCACTGGACGAAATGTTCTACGAGGTCAGGAGATATGTGCTCGACGCCGGAGCGGAGGCGGAGGATGCCACGCAAGGGCGCTTCCATGTGCTGAACGTGGTGGAGGGTGCGGGTGTGACGGTGCGGACGGCGGCCGGGGACACGCACGAACTGGCCTGTGCGGAGACGCTCACCGTCCCCGCCGCGGTCGGCCACTACACCCTGCGGGCGGCGGACGGCGGACCCGTCCGGGTGGTGAAGGCGCTCGTGCGTTGATACCCGTTCTGGAGATCGGCGGCACCCACGTCACCGCGGCCCTCGTCGAGCCGCGGGACGGCAGGGTCCTGGACCGCACCCGTATGCCGCTGGACGCACACGGCTCCGCCGAGGAGATCCTCGGCACCGTGCACGACTGTGCCGCCACCCTGGTGGTGCCCTCGGGGGCCCGCTGGGGTGTGGCGGTGCCGGGCCCGTTCGACTACGCGGGGGGCATCGCCCTCTTCGCGGGGGTCGGGAAGTTCGACGCCCTGTACGGAGTGGACGTGGGGGCCGCGCTGCGCGGCGGGCTGCGGCGTCATCCCGCCGACGTCGTGTTCCTCAACGACGCGCACGCCTTCCTGGCGGGCGAGTGGTCCGCGGGCGCCGCGCGCGGCCACCGCCGCGTCGTCGGCATCACCCTCGGGACGGGTGTCGGCTCCGCGTTCCTTGCCGACGGCCATATGTGCGAGTACGGGCCCGGCGTGCCGCCCGAGGGACGCATGGACCTGACCGAGGTGGGCGACGAGCCACTCGAAGACGTCGTGTCACGCCGCGCGATCCTGCTCCGGTACGGCGATCCGGCCCTCGACGTGCACGACATCGCCGAGCGCGCCAGGGCGGGCGAGGGGCGGGCCCTGAGGGTCCTGGGCAACGCCTTCTCGACGCTGGGTGCCGTGCTGGGGCCGCGGCTGGTGGCCTTCGGCGCCACGGCACTCGTCGTGGGCGGTTCCATGGCCCGTTCCTGGGATCTCGTCGCTCCGGCCCTGACGTCGGGACTCGAGGCCGGGGGCTGGGTGCCCGACGCCGGCGACGCCCCTCGTGGCCCGGTGTCCCCCGAAACCGCGGCCGCCACACGGCATACTCGTGCGGTGAAGCCCGCCCGTCTCGCCGGGGACGCCGCACTGATCGGCGCGGCGCGCGCGGCGGCCGACGGGGACTGACGAAGGGGACACGGCCGTGATGGCGGACACACGTGGACCGAGGGACGCGCAGCCGACCTTGCGGGACGTCGCCGAGCGTGCGGAGGTCAGCGCCATGACCGTCTCGCGCGTCCTGCGCGACGACCCCAAGGTGGCGCCGGCCACCGCGGCCCGGGTGCGCACGGTCATCGCGGAACTCGGCTACCGGCGCAACGAGATGGCCCGCAGCCTGCGACTGGGCAGCGGAACAGGACTCGTCGGGCTCGTCGTCACCAACCTCGCCAACCCCTTCTACTCCCGCCTGGCCCTGGGCGTCGATTCCGTGCTCGCCCAGCACGGTCTCAAGTCCGTCATCGGCAACACCGGACAGGACCTGGACAGCGAGCGGAGCCTCGTCCAGGACCTGGTGGCCCGCCGGGTCGACGGCATCATCGCCGTGCCCGCCGACGCCGACCAGCGCCATCTGGCCGCCGCCGCGGCCGAGGGTGTGCCCGTGGTGCTCGCGAGCCGCCCGCCGAGCGATTTCGCCGCCGACTGCGTGCTGGTCGACGACTACGGCGGGGCACGCTCCGCCACCGAGCGGCTGCTCGCCGCCGGGCACCGCAGGATCGGCTTCCTGGGCTCGCCGCCGACCGTCTACACGAGCATCGAGCGTCTGCGGGGCTACGCCGACGCACTGGCCGACGCGGGTATCGGCGCCGAGCCCGCCTACATCCGGCAGGGCCAGCAGCAGACCGGCGAAGCCGCCCGTGCCGCAAGCGAGTTGCTCGACCTCCCGGAGCCCCCCACGGCGCTGTTCTGCTCCAACAACCGCAACACCATCGGCGCCTTCCGCGCCATCCGCCGAGCGGGCACGACCACCGCGCTGGCCGGCTTCGACGACTTCGAACTCGCCGACGCGCTGGGGCTGCCGCTGACCATCGTCGCCTACGACAGCGACGAACTCGGCCGTGAGGCGGGCCGACTGCTCGCCACGCGTATCCGGGACGGCTCCGTGCGCTCCGCCACCCGGCGGACCGTCGTGCCGACCACACTCGTGCACTACGGCACCTCGGGGAGCACCGCACACTGATCGAGGGGCGCCTGCATCCCGCAGGACATGGGTTCCGTGCCGCTCGGGCGGTGATCGGCCCGGACCGGGCGCGACTTGAGGCCGATGCCACCGGTTCACGGAGAGCCTTCGGCAGGCTGCAGGATCGCGTACTACGGCTGCGGCACGAGGTCGAGTCGGTACCAGGTGCCCGTCTTCCCGCCGAGGTCGTCAGGGCCCGCCGGGCCGACCGGGACGAACCCGGCCTTGGCCAGCACTTTCCGGGAGGCGTCATTGTCGTGTGCGGCGGCCGCCCGCAGCGTGCGCAGTCCGTGCCGCGCCACCGCGAGTCGGCACAGCTCCCGGACGGTCGCGGTGGCCACGCCGCGGCCCGCGATGTGTTGGGCGACGCGGTAGCCGAGTTCGGCGGTGCCGTCCTCGACGTCGTACAGATTGAACCGGCCCAGAATCGAGCCGTCCTCGGCGATCAGTACGTAGAACGCGTTGATGCCGGCGTCCTGCTGGGCCAGCATGGCGCTGAGCCGCTCCCGGAATCGATCGAAGAACGCGTCGCCCCGATCAGAGACGGCGGCGGCGAAGTAGGCGCGGTTCGCCAGCTCGAAGGCGAGGACCGCCGGGCCGTGGTCGGCGTGCAGCAGCTTCAGCTCGGGCACTCTGCGAACCTACCCGGACAGTGCGTTCGGAGCACCTGGGTTTCCGTGGAGGCCGAGTCGGCCTGTCCGGGCGGCCGGCTGCGGGGCGTGCCCCGGGGGCCCGTGGTGAGTACGGGCCCCCGGGACGGAGGACGGGTCGCTCCGTCAGTAACTGAACTGCTGGATCTGCTGATCGTTCGGGCCGTACGTCCACCCGGTCCGGGTGCCGGGATCGAGCTGGAGCGCGTTCTCGGCCCCTCCGTGGGTGTTGATGGCGAAGCCGGTCAGCGTGCGGATCACCGTTCCCGTCGTGAGATCCATGACGACCAGCTGACTGGTGGCGTTGTTGTCCGGCACCCACATTCCGGCGCCGAAGTAGGCCTTGCCCTCCGGCGTCGCGTAGGACACCACGGCGATCCGGTGGGTGCCGTCCACCGCGAGGGCCGAGGCCTTGCCCAGGCGCACGCTCATGACATCGGCCGACTCACCGCTGGTCTCGTCGATCGGTCCGAGCACACTCGTGGGAACGATGTTGACGCTGGGCACGGTGGCCGAGAGGTTGAACAGCGATCCGGCTCCGTCGGAGGCGATGCCGTGACTGCATCCGGAGGTGCTGCCGAGACCGGTCACCGTCCGCGTGCCCAGGTCGACCTTGGCCGGCGTCACTCCGCCGAGGCAGTTGAAGGCCCCGGCGGCCTTGGCCAGGAAGACGGCACCGGTCGAGGAGTCGAGGGTGAGCAGACTGTAGGTTCCGGCCGGCACGTCGGTCGGGTCGGCCTGGATCGGATCGCCCGTGGTGCCCGCGCCGAGGTCCACGGGCAGGACCAGGTCGGCCTTGTCGGTCCCGTGCAGGAGCATGGCGCCCCTGTTGTGAACGCCGTCGATCCGGCCGGTGACGTAGCTGTACTTGTCGGCGGGCAGCACGGTGACGCCGGCGAGGGAGTCCGTCGTGGTGTTCCAGGTCTCGACCCGGACATCGCCGTCGGCTGCCGCCTTGTGGGCCAGCAGAACACGGTTCGCGGTGGCTCCCACGACCTCGTAGGACGAGCCGGAGCCCGGGTCGGAGGTGATGACGTCGCCGTAGCGTCCGGTCGCCGTCGAGTAGTGGCGGACCTCCGAGCCGCCCGAAGCCGTGGCCAGCGCCGCGACGGAGTGGGGACCGGCCGCGGCGAAGCTCTCCACCGACGCACCGCCGGGCGCCTGCCCGTCGTCGAAGGCCAGCGTCGACAACGGGGACGCCTGACCCACGACCTGGCCGTTGCGGCCGAGGGCGAGCACCCGGACGTTGTAGCTGTCCGAGCTGCCGAGGCCCAGTGCCGCGGCGTCCAGTCGCACCGAACCCGAGGCGGCCTGCAGCGTGCGGTGCAGTACCGACGGGCTGTTCACGCCGTCGTGGTCGAGTCGGGTGCCGTTGGCGTTGGTGAAGGTGTTGAGCGTGCCGTGCTGGGTGGGGGCCGGCGCGGAGAACTCCACCTCGGCGGCCCGCGCACCCGGGACGTCCCGCACGTCGTAGCGGAGCGTGAACAGGGAGGCGTCGCGGGATACTTCGGTGGTGTGGCCGGCGATGCCGTTGGCCCCGGTCAGGACCGGGGCGGCCGGGCGGTTCGCCGCCGTGCCGCCGTCCACCCGGATCGGGGCGAACTCCCCGTAGGCGACGGACAGCGGGTTGCCGCCGAAGCCCCGCTGGGCGATGCCGACGCCGTAGAGGCCGCCGCCGTTCGCGAACGCCTCAGCGGGAATCGTCACCGTTCCCTTGGGCGCGGTCAGCGCCTGATGCCAGCCGGCGGTGAACAGGGGAGCGAGGCTCGGGTTCCAGTGACCGACCGTGGACACCACGAGCTGCGGGTCGGAGGTCGACGCGACACCGGTGAGGTCGTACGAGACGGTGACCGGGTGCCCGGCTCCGACCGTCGGCGGAGCGTCGGGGGCGGTGGCCTCCGCGTAGGTGCCGTCGCTGGGGCCGACGGCGAGGGTACGGGTGGTGCTCACGCGGGTGCGTCCGTCGACCAGGACGCGGTAGGTCACGGTGATCTGCCGGTCCGTCGTGGAGGTCAGGGGCAGACCGGCGGCGGTCAGGAGCTGGGCCGGTGTCACGCGTATCGCGGGGCTGTCGGAGGAGCGGAAGACGGTCTTGCCGACAGTGAGGGTGTACTGGGCGCGGCCGGTCACCCCGGTGGTGTCGCCGGCGAAGGTCACCGGACCGACCAGGCCTTCACCGTTGCCGCCGGAGGATCGGTCCCCGAGGTCGATGCGGCCCGGGTCGCTGGTCTCCATGAAGGCGCCGCCGAGGTCGCCGATGGTGACGCGGTGCGCGACGGACAGGCGCACCAGTGACGGGGACCCGGAGCTGCGGCCCAGCGCCTTCTCGGTCGCCGCCGTCACGTCGATCTGCGGGCCCACGTGCAGCGCACGATCGATCTGCGGCGGGGTGGAGACCGCGCGACCGGTCTTCTCGAGGATGTCCCGTACCTGCGCGGGAGTCAGACGGTGGCCGCCGAGCCGTCCGGCCTGGAGTACGACCGCCGCTGCGGCGGCGATCTCGGGGGCCGAGGCGGACGTGCCGCCGTTGAGGGACACGGCGACGTCCTGCGCCCCGCCCTGGGCCTGGTGGGAGAAGGCCAGGATGTTGTCGCTGGGCGCCGAGAGGTCGACGCGGCTGCCGAAGCCCGAGGAGAAGGTGCCGAAGCCGCTGAGCCGAGTCTCGGCCGTGGTCGCGTCGCCCCGTGGTCCTGCGGCCAGGGTGTCGTCCAGAGTGGTGCCGCCCGCGGCTATCGCCCCGCTGTCGGGGACCCTCGAAGGAGTCGTGGACTCCGCGTCGTCGGCGATGGTGGTCGCGGAGCGGCTGTCGGGGGCGAGGTCGGTGGGCGTGCTGCCGCCGTCGGGGCCGACGGAGGCGGGCGTGTAGAGGCGCGTGCCGTCGTTGGAGGAGATGGACACCACGACACCGTCGTCATGGACGATGGACGTGACGACGGAACGGATGACCGGGTCGTCCTCGAGATAGCGGCCGGGGAAGCCCTCGGCGTCGGTGCCGAAGCCGAGGCTGGCCGTGATCACGTCGGGCTTGGGTGACTGGTGGGCGGCGGCCAGAAGGGCGCCCGCGATCCGGTCGGTGGTCGGCTGCTGCGGGACGACCAGTCGGTAGTTCGCGCCGGGGGCGATGCCCAGAAGGTCGGTGTAGCCACTGCCGGTCGCCTCGGGACGCTGCCGGTCATGGGCGAGCGGGGCCATGACGCCGAAGTCGAGCATGACTTCGTCGAGGGAGGGGTCCTGCTGTTCGGTCGACGCGGCCCCGTCCAGACCGCCGGAGTCCTTGGCCACATACGTCGGGATGAGCGGCATCGACGGCAGGTCGAGGTAGCGCTGTCCGTCCTTCAGGACGGTGGTCGGGCCGTTGGACCGCACGTACGAGTCGCCGTCGTCGGCCATCGACTGGTCGGTGAGGTCGCCGATCGACACGTTCGTGATGGTCTCGCCGGTTCCGGGCTGCTGGCCGTACCGACCCTGGAGCAGGGAGAAGGCGCCGATCGCGTTCACACCGCCGGAGTTGAGGAACGCCTGCGCGGAGGTGCTGAGGGTGTCGTTGGCCGGAACGGCGTCCGAGGGCGACGTCGATGGTGTCCCGCCGGTCCTGGCGGAACCGCGGGTGTGCGCCGCGGGGAAGGACCGGACCGCCGTGGCCGGCAGCGACCGGGCTCCGGTGTTCATGGTGTTGACGTAGCGGTTGGGCTCGGCGTCGACGACTCCTCGAGTGCCGCGCAGGGAACGGGCGACGGCATCGGAGTCGCGTCGGCCGGTGGAGAGGACGTAGGTCCGGGACTGCCCGGCGCCGTCCTTCCGCACGAGCGGGTGCAGTGATGTGGCGCCGACGGCCCGGAACTTGGCGTTGAGGGCCGCGCTGTTCGTCAGCGGGGTGCGGGCGGCGAGGCGAGTGCCGCGCAGGGGCGTTCCGGTGACCGAGGTCTGCTGGTCCAGCGTCACCAGGGTCTGGCCGGGAACGACACCGTGCCGCTGCTCGTCGGGTCTCGGCGACGCCTGCGTGGCGGGTGTGCGGACCGGGGGAGCGGGGGTGGTCGGAGGAGCGGCGGATGCGGGCAGTGCCACGGCGGTCCCGGCGACGGTGAGGGCGAGGACTGCGCAGGCGCGCAGCAGCCGTAGGGCCGGTGGTCGGGCTTGGGGCATAGGGGCACCTTCCGCTGTTGTTCGGTGTGCTGACACACGACAGGGACGTGGGCCCGCGCGACACCGCAGGACAACGCCCCTTTTCTCCAGGGAAGATGTCAATGGAAGCGGACCGGGCGCAAGGACGCTGCTGTGGCCAACTTCCGCCAGGTGGCGACTGGTTGCCAGGAACGACCGGAGTGGAAATGGAATTTGACGTCGTCGGACTCAGCGACGAAACACAACTCGTCTACACCGCCCTGGTCGGGCGGCCCCGGAGCACCGCCTCGCAGGTCGCCGGAGCGTGTGGGATGAGCGTGCGCGCGGTGGGCAGGTTGCTGTCCGTTCTGGTCAAGGACGGCCTTGCCACCAGATCCGCGGGCCGTCCGCCGCACTTCACCGCGGCGGCTCCCGATGTGGCGGTCAGCGAGCTGATCCAGGAACGTGAGCGCCGGCTCGACTCGGCCCGCTCCCTGGTGCAGCAGCTTGCCGAGAAGCACCGCGAGGCCCACCGGATCAGTGATCCGAACATCGCCGTGGAACTGCTCACCAGCCACGAGGACATCAGCGCGGCCGTCCAGCGGCTCACGCAGGGTGCCCGGCGCCAGGTGCGGGCCTTCGACCGGCCTCCTTATGTCGACCGGCCGGGGAGCAACCTGGACAACCAGCGCCGGCGGCAACGCACGGGTGTCGTCCACCGGGTGATCTACGATCGGGCCGCCGTGGACTGGCCGGGTCGGCTCCAGGAGGACATCCTGCCGAGCATACGCGCCGGTGAACAGGCCCGGGTGCTGCCGGAGTTGCCGCTGAAACTGGTGATCTCGGACGACAGGTCCGCGATCATCCCCTTCAGCCTCGCGCCCGGCGGCCATTCCGCCGCCTATCTCATCCAGCCTTCACCGATGCTCGTGGCTCTGGAGGCGCTGTTCGAGGTCGAGTGGGAACGGGCGACGCCGCTTCGGGACACCAGAGCCCCGGTCGAACGACCGGGCAGCCCCGATGCCGAAACCCTCGCCTTGCTGAGGCTGCTGTCCTCCGGTTGTGCGGACGCGGCGATCGCGCGAACCCTGGGCTGGAGTCAGCGCACCACCCAGCGCCGTATCCATCGCCTGATGGCCGAACTGGGCGCCGACACCCGCTTCCAGGCGGCGGCCCAGGCGGCCCGCCGCGGCTGGCTCGAGTGAATCGGCTCCGGGTCGCTCGCCCGTCCGCATCGGCCGCGGGTCTCGGCGGTGGTGCGGCCCTCGACCTGCCCGAGCAGCCCGCCGTGGCCGAGGGCGTCGACGAAGCTCGGTCTGCCACCGGTCCCGGGTCGGGCGCCACTTGCCGGTATCCGCATTCTGTTCCCAGCGGGGCCGTCCGCGGCCGGTCTCGTCGATGCCCAGGACTGCGACCTGCGGCAGAGGTGCCTCGGTGACGTCGCGGACCTGCGTGCGGAAGGCATCCAGCACGGTCGGCCAGGACAGATGCAGATCCCGCGCGGCCTGGATGACCGTGGAGCCGGCATCCCGCATGCGGCGCCCGGCCGCACCCCGTAGCCGGGCGGTCAGTCCGGCACCGGCCGGGATCTGCGGGTGCTGCTCGGTGAAGGACGGCCGCGGACAGTCGGTCTCGCGGCACCACCAGCGGCGCCTGTGCCGACGGAACTCCATTCCGCTCTCGCCGTAGACGAGATCGCGCGGCCTGGTCACCGCCGAGCCCTTCACCCTGCTGGCAAAAACCCCACAGGCCGGGCAGGCTCTGGCCCTCTCGTCGGCCGTGACCGGGTGAGCTCGGCGCTTCCGTCGGCCGGCCGCTCAACTCGCGCGACGGACCCCCTGTCGAGGTCGAGCAGCAATGGCGTGTCGTTGAGCAGGTCCGTGGCTCCTGCATGATCGTTACCCGTCGAGAACAGAGATGATCACGCACTCCACGGGCATCCTGCATCCGGGGCCGTGCCCGAATGCGTCATGGCAATCGGCCGGGTGTGGTTCGCTGCTGGGGTGACTCAGGACTTGGAGATCGTCGTATTCGAATCCGCCGAAGCGTTCGAGGCATGGCTCGGTGAGAACCACGCCGGCTCGTCGGGCGTCTGGCTCAAGCTTCGCAAGAAGGGCCCCGGAATCGTCGCGCTGGACTACGCCCGGGCGCTCGACGTGGCACTCTGCTACGGCTGGATCGACGGCCAGAAGGCCAAGTTCGACGACCAGTGGTGGCTCCAGCGGTTCACCCCGCGCAAGCCGCGCAGCAAGTGGTCCAAGGTCAACCGGGACAAGGTGGCCGCCCTGATCGAGCAGGGCCGGATGCATTCGCCGGGGCAGGCCGAGGTCGACCGCGCCAAGGCAGACGGCCGTTGGGAGGCGGCTTACGACAGCGCGAAGACCGCCACGGTCCCGGAGGACCTCACTGCGGCCCTGACCGCCGACCCGGCCGCGGCGGAGTTCTTCGAGACACTGGACCGGCAGAACCGCTACGCGATCCTGTACCGGGTCCAGGACGCCAAGAAGGCCGAGACCCGGGCGCGCCGGATCGAGAAGTACGTAGCGATGCTGGCGAAGGGCGAGAAGCCGTATCCGTAGACACCGAGAGGGTCCGTGGCCGTGTGATGGCCCGGGGCCCCGGCGCGCCTGCGGCCCCGGCAGCCGCCGGGCGCCCTCGCTGATCCTTCGCGGGCGCGAGGGGGGTGCCGGAGGCCCAGGCGTCCCGCTGAAGGGAGCCGGGCCGGGAGCGCCCCGCGCCATGGAGAGGTGCGGGGCGCCACGCCGGGTGTGCCTGTCAGCCGGCACTTCCCGCCCCGCCTGGCGCGTCGACCGCGACGGTGCAGGCACCGGCGTTCAGAGAGAGGGCCGCGAGGGCGCGCTCGGCCTTCAGGCAGTCGCCCGTTGGTGGTCCGCCAGCCGCTTGGCAGCCACTCGCCGGCTCTTGTCGAAGATGTCTTGCGGGGGGCCCGCGCCCTGTCCGGGCGTTGCGGACCAGCGGTCGATCTTCTGTGGATCTTCTGTCGTCAGCCCTGTGCGGCAGGGCGCACGATCAGCTCGTTGACGTCCACGTGCATCGGCTGGTCGACGGCGAAAGCGATGGCGTCGGCGATGGCCGAGGCCGGGATCGCCAGTTGCTCGGCCGCCGCGCGCGCCGCCGCCCGGGCCTCGGCCGACCCACCGTGGTGGGTCAGCTCGCTCTGTGTGAACCCTGGACTGACGACGGTGACCCGGATGTCCCGGCTCTCCTGCCGTAGCCCTTCGGACAGTGCCACCACGCCGAACTTGGTGGCGCAGTAGACCGCTGCGGTCGGGTCCACCCGGTGCCCCGACGTCGAGGCGACATTGACGATGTGCCCGCCGCCCTGGTGCTGCATGTGCGGCAGTACCGCGGCGATGCCGTAGAGCACGCCACGCAGATTGACGTCGATCATCTGCTCCCACTCGGCGATACGCAGGTCGGCGATCGGCGACAGCGGCATCACGCCGGCGTTGTTGATCAAGACGTCGATACGCCCGTACTCCTCGATCCCGGCGGCGGCGAAAGCGTGCACGGAGTCGAGGCTGGTCACGTCCAGCTCGCGATGGGCGACCGATGACCCGGCGGCACGCAGCTCCTCGGAGAGGGACGCCAGGCGTGCGGTTCGGCGTGCACCGAGCAGCAGACGGTGGCCGAGTCCGGCCAGCCGACGGGCGGTGGCCTCGCCGATTCCACTGCTCGCCCCGGTGACGAGGACGGTCTTCGATTCCGCTGACGTGGTCATGGTGCTCCTTCGGGATGTTCCGGCGGCGGCCGCCGCGCTCCCCACCTCAGTGCGCCCGACCGGATCCAGGAAGGCTGCGTGTACCTGGGTGTGCGGCACCCAGGTACACGCAGCCTTCCTGGTCTCCCGGTGGCGGTGCACGCTGGTGTCTCGTTGAGAACGGCAGGAGCCCGCGGGGACGGCGTCACTCATGGGGCCGCCGTCAGCCCGAGTGCGGCGGATCGTCGGCACGTGCGTCACCGGGATCCGTCCGCGCCGCAGCCGCCGGTCGGGGCGATGTCAGCGGTCGGTCGTACGATCCGTCGGTCCGGGGGCAACGGCGAGCTGAACGGGAGACGAGGCATGATCACGCGTTTGACGGTCCCGAATCATCGAAGGGGGGATCCGGCGAGCGGTGCTGCCCTTGGGGGCACGGCGGCGGATGACAACGAACTCGGCGCGTTTCTCCGTGCCAGTCGCGCACGCGTGGAGCCCGCGGACGCCGGACTCGCCGGTGGCGTCTCCAAACGGCGCGTCCACGGTCTGCGGCGCGAAGAGGTTGCGGTGCTGGCCGGGGTCAGCGCGGACTACTACGCGCGCCTGGAACAAGGTCGCGAGCGCCACCCCTCCGCCCAGGTGATCGATGCCCTCGGGCGGGCGTTCCGCCTCGCGCCCGATGCGCGCGAGCATCTGCACCGGCTGGCGGGGCTCAACCCCAGGCTCGGGCCTGACAGCACGCGGGAACTGGTGCATCCCGCGCTTCTGCGCCTGCTGGAAGCATTCCCCCGTGCCGCGTCCTATGTGCTCGGCCCGGCCTTCGACGTACTGGCGACCAATACGATCGCCGACGCGCTCCTGGCGCCGTTCGGAGACGAGCGGAACATGCCACGCATCCTGTTCACCCACCCTCGGGCGGAGACGGTGTTCGCTGATCGGGAGCCGCTGCGGCGCAGCACCGTGTACGCACTGCGCCTGAACGCCGGGCAGTTCCCGCACGACACGGGCATCAGCGGCCTGGTCGCCGAACTCAAGACGGCCTCAGAGGAGTTCCGGGTGCTGTGGGACGACCACGGCGTCGCAGGTCTGACCCGTGCATTCAAGGTGTTCGTGCACCCGGACGTGGGGCCCATCGAGCTGACCTATCAGACCTTCGACGTGGTGGACGCTCCGGGGCAGCAGCTGCTCGTAGGCACCCCCGAGCCCGGCAGTCGCAGTGAGGAGGCCATGGCCTTTCTGGCCTCGGCAGCGCCGTCCCCCTGACGTGCCACGGCTTCGTACGAATCCATATGCGCCCTCCCCCCCGGACGCCGCACACACCATCAAGCAGCTGCCTCACCGCCCGTCGCCACGCATTCCAGGCCGGGGGCACCGCCCTGGCCCGGGTCAGCCGGCGGCCGCACCTCGAACCAACCGAAGAGACAAACCATGCCTTTTGCCGACGAACTAATCAACGGTCACACCGCCCACACGCTGACCCAGGCCGTCCGCACCGTGCTCCCCGACGCGGACCCCGCTTCGTTGCGGGCGGCCGCACAACAACTCGATTCCCTCTCACTGCGCGAACGCTCCGATCTCCTGCGGGACGCCCTGCTCGCGGACGTACCGGGGGACTACGCCGAGCTGGCGCGGGTCGTGCGCGCAGCTCACGCCGGCGTGCCGGCGTTCACCGGATGGCTCATCTGGCCGGTCACGAGCGCTATAGCCACGAAGGCCGTCGCGGAGGGGACCGATGACGCCTTCGACGACGCGATGACGCTTCTGGCCGCTCTGACCGGGCGGCTGACCTCGGAGTTCGCGATCCGCGTCCTGCTGCGGCACGACGTCGACCGGGCCCTGCGGATCATCGCCGACTGGACGGCGTCGCCCGACAGCGACGTGCGCCGTCTCGCCTCGGAGGGCACCCGGCCCTACCTTCCCTGGGCGATCCGCGTGCCTGCGCTGATCGCCCGCTCCGGCGTGACCGTGCCCGTCCTCGACGCCCTCTACCGCGACGAGAGCGAGTACGTCAGGCGGTCGGTCGCCAACCACCTGAACGACCTCAGCCGTGACCAGGCCGACCTCGTCGTGGCGACGGCCCGGGGCTGGCTCGCCGATCCTGCCCCCACCACCGGACGGCTCGTACGCCATGGACTGCGCACGCTCGTCAAGCGCGGTCACCCCGGCGCCCTTGAACTGCTCGGCTTCGCTCCGGCGACCCTCGAGATCGGCGGACCGGTGCTCGATCGGATCACCGTTCCGTTCGGCGGGAGCGTGCGCTTCACCGCGACGATCCGCAACGCGGGGGACCAGGAGGCCCGGCTGTCGATCGACTACGTGGTGCACCACAACAAGGCGAACGGCTCCCAGAGCTCCAAGACGTTCAAACTCACGACCCGCACGCTGGCCCCGGGCGAGAAGGTCGAGGTGAGCCGTGAGTACTCCTTCCGGCCGATCACGACCCGCCGCTATCACCCGGGCCCGCACGCAGTGTCGCTACAGGTCAACGGCGTGGCATCGGACCGGGCCGAGTTCGAGCTCGGGGCGCCCTGACCCGGCGGGCCGGAGTGGTCATGCCACGTCGATGGCCTGCTCCGCCCAGACGATCTTGCCCGGTGCCGTGTAGCGCGTGCCATGGGCCCGGGCGAGATGGGCGACGATGATCAAACCGCGGCCGCCCTGGTCGCTCGGCGCCGGTAGGTGAGTGCGCGGGGCCGCGCTGCTGTTGTCAGACACCTCGCAGATCAGGGCGGCATCGCGAATGAGGCGCAGACCGATCGGACCGGTGGAGTAGCGGATCGCGTTGGTGACCAGTTCGCTCACGACCAGGGTGGTGTTGAAGGACAGGTCGGGGAGTCCCCAGGCGGTCAGTTGCGTCGCGGTCCGGTCGCGTGCGTCGGCCACGGCGGTCGGGTCGTTGGGCAGCTCCCAGGTGGCGATGTCCATGGGGGCGACAGCCCGTGTGCGGGCGGTGAGCAGTACGTGCGCGCCCCTTCCCGTCAACGGCAGACGGGCTTCCCCACCGGTGCAGGCGCCGTTCCGCGCCTCTTGGTCGTCCGGTGCATCGCCACGTTGCTCCGGGGCGCCTGCACAGCTCAGGACGAGGAGGCTGCCCGGCGGAACGTCGAACACGGCGACGTCGTAACCGTCCCCGTCGGCGGCGTCCGAAGCGGTGGGACCGACGGATGTGACGTCACCGTCGGGGGCGACGACGGTGAGGCCGGCCGCGCCCGCACGGGCCGCGGTGCAGCGACGGGTCACCGGATCGTAGACCGCGTACAGACAGTGCGTCTGCGCCGAGGACCGGTCGGCAGCCGACCCATCCACCGGGGGCGGGGTGGCGGTGACCGTGGAGGGGCGGAGGCTGTGGGTCAGGGCCTCGACGGGCTCGACGTCCAGTGCCGCCAGTGCTGCGACCCGCGCCTTCTGCTGACTCATGACCGCCGCCGCGGCGATTCCGCGGCCACCGGTCGACCCCACGGACAGTCCCACACGGGTGCCCGGGAGCGGAATGACATCGAACCAACCGCCGGGAGCGCCGTCCGCCGGCACATGGCCCCGGACATCCTCGACCGCCGTCAGGTGAGGTGGCCTCGCCAGCAGGGCATGCTGCAGGATGCGTCCCATCGCCTGTTCGCGTAGGTCGCGATGGACGTCGTCGAGCATCCGGGCGGCCTGGCCCGCGAGCCGTGCCGCCGTGCGCAGGTCGGCCTTGCCGAACGGAGACGAGCCGTTGCACCGGTAGAAGGCCACAAGCCCGAGAACCACGCGATGGGCCACGAGCGGAACCACCATGAGGGAATGCACCCGGTCCTGGTGCATCAGCGGGGCCCTTACCGGGTCGCGGGCGAGCCAGTGAGCCTGCGGCGGAAGGGACGCGATGACCCGCGGTCGCCGGTCCGAGAGAGTACGCCGGTAGGGCGTTCCGGAGGGAATGCGGCTGACCTCGCCGATCCGGTAGGCGCACCGTGAACCATGACCGCACACGGCGCGGAAGGCCGCTCGCCGGAAGCCTTGGCAGGCGCCCGCCTCCAACAGAGCACTGCGTTCGTCGAAGAGGGCGTCCGAGACCTCGACGGCGGCGATGTCGGCCAGGTCCGGCACCGCCGAGTCGACCAGCTGCCGGGCGATGTCGAAGGCATCCCGGGCGGGAGAGACGTGCCGTCGAGCGGACGCGTGAGGGGAGTACGTCATCATGATTGCCTCGAGCGTCGAACGGGGGCGTTACTGACTTCGAGGATCCATCGCCGAGCCGAGGAATGCATCGGTACCGGGCCACACACGCCATCCGTGATGTGGTGAACCGCTCGTGCGGTGCGTCCACAGGGGACTGCGCCGCTGCCGCACACCTGGCTGTGGGTTTGCCGCATCGATGACATCGACGGCTGCCACAGAACAGCGCCCGATCTACTGTGGCAGCTATGGACGTGCAGTCTCCCGACGTCGAGCGGTCGATCTCCCCCAAGACCACCGTTGTGCTCGCGGACGATCATCTGGTGGTCAGGGCGGGGATGCGGCTGCTGCTGTCCCAGGATCCGGCGCTGGAGGTCGTCGCAGAGAGCTCCTCGGTCCCGGAGACCTTCGACATGGTGCGTGAGTACCGTCCCGGGGTTCTCGTCCTGGACCTGACACTGGCCGGTCGGTCGAGCCTGCCGGTGATCCCCGAGTTGCTCACGGCGTCCCCCGGCACGCGGATCCTGGTGCTGACCATGCAGGAGGACCCCGCGTTCGCCCGGGCGGCGCTGCGCAGCGGCGCCTCGGGATATCTGCTCAAGGAGGCGGCCGCGGAGGAACTGCTCGCCGCCGCCCGTCATGTCGCAGGCGGGTCCACATATGTGCAGCCCGCTCTCGGTGCCCGGCTGGCCGTCGAAGGGGCCGGACCGCAGCGGGCCGCCGAGCCCGAACCGCTGACCGAACGCGAGGCGGAGGTCCTGTCCCTGCTGGCGCTGGGGCACACCAACCAGGAGATCGCTCAGCGCCTGTATGTGTCCGTACGGACCGTGGAGAACTTCCGCGCCCGTATCCGGGACAAGCTCGGTAAGGAAACCCGGGCCGAATTGATTGCTGCGGCCCGGGAGCGTGGACTGGTGGCATGACCGGAAAGCAGCCGACCCGCCCGGGCCTCGTCTTCGAGGCGGCGGGCACTTGTCTGCTCGTATCCGCGATCGCCCTGGAGATCACCGACGGGCCCCTGCTTCCGGAACTCGTCCTGTCGCTGGTGAGCGCGGCGTTTTACGTTGTGGCAGCGCCGCTGAACAGCTCGGGAGGACGCATCCTCCTGGCGGTGGCGGCGGCCCTGGCACTGCTCGTGGCCGTGGCGTGCCTGGTGCGCATCACCATGCAACCCCTGCTCAACGGGCTGCATGTGCTCCCCTTGCTGCTGGTGGTGTATGCCGCCTCCACGAGGCGCAATACGACACAGCGCAGGCGGCTGCTGCAACGCGAACGGCTCCGAGCACGTCATGACGGTGAAGAGCGGGAGCGCCGACGCTGGGCCCGCGAGCTTCACGACGAGACCCTTCAGGAACTGGGTGCAGTCCAGGTGGTGCTGTCCGCCGCTGCCACCGACGGCCGCTCGGAGGCCATGCGCAGTGCCATCGAGCAGGCCCGTGGTCTGGTGGGCAACCAGATCACCTCACTGCGGCACCTGATCGTGGATCTGCGACCGGCCGTGCTGGACGAGTTGGGACTCGGCCCGGCCCTGCAGGCACTGTGCCGGCGGACCGCGGAGACCTTCCGCGTCCGCGTCGACTTCCAGATGCCCTGGGAGGACGGGTGCGTCGGCGACCAGCTGTGCCCGACGGCGCAGGCACACGCCTACCGGATCGTGCAGGAGGCGTTGACCAACGCGGTGAAGCACGGCGACCCCTCCCGGATCACCGTCGGCATGAGGAGCGGCACCGGCTCGGTGACACTCACCGTGGCCGACAACGGGTGCGGCATGGCGCAGTCCCCGAACTCCGGGCGGCGCCCTGCTCTGCGCGCGGCGACCTCACCCGCCCCCGCACTGCAGGGTGTAGGCCTCTCCGCCATGCACGAGCGCGCCGACCTCATCGACGCTCAGCTCAAGTTCCGCAGCGTCTCGGGGGCGGGTACCACGGTCACCTTGCAGGTTCCGGTGGCCGGCAGGAGGAACTGTCGGACCGAGCCCTGAGGCGACGCCGGTTCACGGGATCCGCCGTCCTGCCGGACGCGCCCGAGTGGGATTTGCACTTGGCCGTCCCACTGTCGACTGTCGCCCTTGGATCCGTGCCTTTGCCGCAGCCGTCCGCCCCAGGTCCGGGGGAGTCGGCCGCCTCTCCGGCCGATCCGTTCGCGCGGCACGGAAGGAGCGGCGGTTGGGCGTCGCCGTCAGCCGTTCACTCTTCGTCGGTGGTGACCATTTCGACGTCGAGGACACCTTCATGATGGAACAGCGCCGACGCCAATCGACTGGTGTCGGTGGTCCCTTCGAGCTCCAGCATGACGCGGGCCGCGGAGTCGCTGCGCCCGGGGAGCCGCTCGGCCCTGACCTGCAGAATGCGCAAGCCTCGCCGGGTGCAGGTCTCCATCAGCTGTGGCAGCAGCGCTCGGCCGGTGAGGTAGGTGAGACGGGCTTCGATCGTGGTGGCTGTGGTGGCGGGGATGATGCGGGCGAAGAGGCGCGGATAGCCGCGCACGACGAGGAAGTGCACGGCGGTGACGGCGATGGCGAGGACGGGAAGCCCACCGCCGCAGGCCATGCCGACCGCGCAGGTGAGCCAGATCGTCGCAGCGGTCGTGAGCCCCCGGACGGCGTCCCTGCGTACGAAGATCAGGCCGCCCCCGATGAAGCCGATCCCGGAGACGATCTGCGCCGCCACCCGGGAAGGGTCGAAGGCGACATTGTCCAGCCCCAGGACATTGGTGAAGCCGTGCTGGGAGACCTCCATCATCAGTGCGCTCGCGATGCCGACCAGGGTGTGGGTGCGCAGGCCCGCGCTCTTCTGCTGCGCCGCCCGCTCCCAGCCGATCAGACTCGACAGCAGCAGCGCGAGCCCGAGCTCTGCCACCTGCCGCAGCCCCTGCCCGTTGTCCACGTCCCACAAAGGGGCCGACCACCCGGTCATACGCACCTCCCGCCCGGTCACTCCTACCCGCGTGGCGGCGACCATGCCGATGAGGCGGTCGTCCTGCGCTGTTTCCGACCGGACCCCGGTGCCGGTGCACCCTCCTCGGGAGGTGGAGCCCATGCGGAGCCGGCGGGCGGCGGCACCGCCATGGTCGGCGGTGCCGGCCAGTCCTCCCGTCGGGTTCCGCAGCATCAGGCGGTGCCCCATCGGCGCGGCCCGACCCGGCGGGTGAGCCGGAGACCGGACCACCGCGTTCATTCCTCTCGCAGGATCATCACCAGATCGCGTGGCAGACCATGGGTGTCGTGGAGATACTCGAAGTCCTCGTCCTTCAACGGGCCTTGGAACCGGGACCGGGCCAGTACTCTGCGCCCACGCTCCAGGAGCCGGGTGAACCGGCGTTCCTCCTCGAGCAGTTGACGACGCACATCGCCTGGTTCCACGTCCTGCCGGAAGTGGTCCAGGGTGTGCGTGACCAACTCGTCCGGCAGGTCTCCCAGACGGCGCGACGGATCGTCCCGCCACAGCACGGTGAGTACTCGTCGCATCAGGCGGCGCAGCACATAGCCCCGTCCGGTGTTGGCCGGACGTACCCCGTCACCGACCACCACGACGGCCGACCGCAGATGGTCCTGGACCAGACGGAGCGAGCGTTCGTCCAGGCGCCACAGGGCCGGCACGAGCCGGCGCCACGGGTCGAAGACGTCACACTCGAACACGGACGACTTTCCCTGCAGCAGCGAGGCGAGGCGCTCCAGTCCGAGCCCGGTGTCGATGTTGGGCCGGGGGAGGGGCACAAGTAGGCCGTCCTCCAGTCGCCTGTGGCGCATCATGACATGGTTCCACACCTCGACCCAGCGGTCGTCACGCGTCGGTGTCGAACAGGGCGGGGTGTCGCCGCTCCACAGGAAGACCTCCGAGTCGGGCCCGCATGGGCCTACGGGTCCGTTGGACCACCAGTTGTCGTCCACGGTGAGCTCCACGGGCACACCGAGGTCCTGCCAGAGCCGCAGGGAATCGGTGTCCGGTCCGATCCGGTCGTCGCCGCCGAAGACGGTGGCGTGCAGCAGGCTCGGGTCGACACCGAGCCCTTCCGTGAGCAGTCCGTACCCCCAGTCGAGGCTCTGCGGGCCGCCGTAGTCGCCCAGGGACCAGGTGCCGAGCATCTCGAAGACCGTCAGATGGGTGGGATCCCCCACCTCCTCCAGGTCCGTCGTCCGCAGACAGCGCTGCACATTGACCAGCCGACTGCCCAGTGGGTGGGGGCGGCCCTCGAGAAAGGGGGTGAGCGGATGCATCCCGGAGGTGGTGAACAGCACCGAGTCCTCGGGAGGTGGCAGCAGCGTCGAGCCGGTGATGCGGCGGTGGCCGCGCTCCTCGAAGTACTCGACGAAGGTGTGGATGATCTGCTCGGTGTTCATCAGGGGTGACTCCTTGGCGTCGGAGGCACCGGACAACGGAACCGCGTGGTCGTCACACCGGGGCAGGGTCATCAGAACGCCACGGAACCACCGACGGGCCGTTTCCGGTCGCCGATGGGAAAGGGAGAGGTCAGGCGGCGGCAACCGGCGAGCTGGCCGCTCGCGCGGTGGCGGTGATGCCGTGGCCTGTGACGTTCATGGCGCCAAGGGTAACGCGCAGTGCCGGTCGAGGCACACGAATATCCCGCCCCGCCCGTACATACGGTGCCGGCGGCAACGTACCGCGCTGCGGTCGTGCACGGCTGTCGCGAGACCAGGTTCCTCGGCGCTCCGCACCGGAACGGGCCGAACGAGGACCCGGTTCATGTGACGCCCGCCCACGACCGGCGCAGGGGACCGGGGATGAGCCGCCGGAAGGGCGGGCGCCTCGTCTGCGCAGATGAACGGGGGTGTTACCGGTCCAGCCGCATATCGGATCACCGTTCACGCTCCGCATTATTTCGTGTGATCACCGCGAATGATTTGTGGGCGGTTCATGTCGTGGAAGACGAGGCTTCCTAGCGTCTCGGCGACTTGACACCGTTTCGCACGGGAGCGGTGAACGAAAGGCGCAGAACGAGATGGAAACATCAAGGGAGCCCAACGACCCGAACCGCAGGGCGGAGGCCGCAGACCTGACCCGCCGGAAGTTCGTGGCCGTGGCGGGCGCCGCGGTCGCGGCGGTCGGCACCGGCGCAGGCACCGCGGGCGCGGCCACCGGATCGACCCCCGAGCCGGCCGGCAAGGCGAAGCCGCCCGCCTCGAGCGCCGGCAACCACCGGGCGAAAGCACCCAAGGGCAAGTGGCTCGCGGGCGACACCCACGTCCACGACGACCACTCCTCGGACGGCAGCGGCCCACGGCAGACGTCCCACCAGACCCTCCCGGGCAACCTTCCCGTCGGGGACCAGATCGCGCAGGGCGAGAAGGCTGGCCTCGACTTCATGCCGCTGACCGACCACCGGACCTACGACCAGGTCTGGGATCCCCAGTGGAAGTCCTCCAAACTGCTGCTGCTCCCGGGTGAGGAGGCGAACGGCTCACCCCACGCCATTGTGCTGGGCAACGTGGACGTCATCGTGGACGGCTCCAACCCGCCCGGCTCCGCGGCTTTCCGCCATGTACAGCAGTCGCTGTGGGACGCCCACGCGCAGGGGGCGGTGTGGTCACAGGCCCACCCCGACGACGGCGAGTACACGCCGGCCGCGGGTCCGAACGACAACGCCAGCGTTCAGGGCGCGGATCTGGCCGAGGTACTCAACGTCGCCAGCGACCCGGACGCGGAGGTCGACTACGCGGAGAACCGCTGGAACGCGGGTTTCCGCTTCGGTGTGGCGGCGGCGAGCGACTGCCACTTCCGCGAGCTCTGGGACATCGACTCCCCCGGGATGCCGACCACCCACGTCTTTGCGGCACATCGGTCGGTCCTGGGCATCCTCGACGGGTTCCGCAGCGGCCGCACCACGGTCGCGCAGAACACCGCAGGGCCGTTCCTCACGATCGAGGCGGACGTCGACGGTGACGGCGTGTTCGAGGCGATCGGCGGCGACGAAGTCGTGGTGACCGACCGCAAGTTGCCCAAGAAGGCCATGCTGCGGGTGAAGGTCGGGGGCGGCAAGGGCACCACTGTCCACGTCTACGGGGCGCCCGGCCGTTCGGCGGGCCCGATCGCGACGTTCCGTCCGCAGCGGGCCAACGAGGCCTACGAGTTGCCGCTCGTACTCAAGGGCACGGAACACGGCTGGTTCCGGGTCGAGGCCCGGTCACCCGGCAGTGCCGCCGGGTCCGAAGCCGACCCGAACCTGCCCGACCAGCTGCGCGGTGCCACCTCGCCGATCTTCGTCTCCGTGGGCGCCCCGGCCGCGCCCCGGCCCGAGATCGCGCTTCCGGCCGCCGACACCACCGGCGACCGGGCCGGACTCGTCATGGGAGACCAGGGCACGTTCACCGGATTCTCCGATGTCGCGGTCGCCGGCGACATCACGCACGTCGTGGCGGAGATGCACGAGGACCACGCGAGCAAGGTGGTCTACCGCCGGCTCGACAGCAAGGGCCGGATCACCAAGTCCATCACCCTGTCCGGACGTTCGGCCACCGCGCGATTCCCGCGCGTCGTCGCCACCTCCGCCGACGTGTGGGTGGTCTGGCAGGACGAGCAGGGCAAGGAGCAGCCGCACCGCCCCGTGATCCTGCTGGCGCACAGCACCGACGGCGGCGGCTCCTTCAGGTCCCCGCAGAAGATCAGCAGGAGCAAGGGGCGTGCGATCAACCCGGCGCTGGCGTTGATCGACGGCAAGCACCCGCTCGTCGCCTGGTCGGACAACGGCGAGGGCGCCTTCGACGTGTACGCGCAGATCCTCGGTGTCGACAAGGCCGCCGTGAACATCTCCGCGGCGGGCAAGGCGACCAGCCCGGGTGTGCCCACCGACGCGCGCTCCCCGCGCTACCCCGCCTCGCTGTTCCCGGTCATCGCCGTCCACGACGGCAGGCGAGCGGTGGTCAGCTGGCAGGACGACCGCTACGACCCGGACCCGCTGTGGACCGGCCACACCCCGCCCGCCGGACAGCCGGCAAGTGGCGGTACCGACCCCGACAACTGGCAGATTCTGGCGTCGGTCCGCAAGGCACCGGGCCACAGCTGGAGCAACCCGGTCCAGGTCAGCAAGGTCGGCGACCGCTCGGACCGGCATCCCGGCCTCACCGTGGACGAGCACGGCACGTTCGTCGCGATCTGGGAGAGCGGTGCGTTGCAGAGCTCCGGCACCAACCTCCAGCTCCGGTCGGCCCGCTCCACCGACGGCGGATCGACATGGACGGCGTTCGAGCAGGTCGCCCTGAACGCCGACGCGATGAGCCAGCGGCCCAGGCTCGGGGTGGACCCCGACGGCACGATACGGGCCGTCTGGTACGACTCCCGCTCGACGGACTGGCGGTGGAAGGTCTTCACCGCCACCCTCGACACCGACAAGGGCTGGTCCGGCGCCTCCCAGGTGAGCCACCAGGGCAACAACACCTGGCCCGCCCTGCACCGGGGCGTCGTGGTCTTCACCAGCGACCGTGGCGCGACGCGTACGCAGCGGGACCAGACCCAGCAGATCTTCAGGGTCGAGCTGGTCTGATCCGTCGGCGCGCGGACGGGACGGCCCGGCTCGCCGAGAGCCGGGCCGTCCGATGGATCAAGCATCGCGCCTGACCCGTGACGACCGGGGCATGTCGATCATCCGCGGGTGGCCGGGTGGCCGGGTGGCCGGGTGGCCGGGTGGCCGGGTGGCCGGGTGGCCGGGTGGCCGGGTGGCCGGGTGGCCGGGTGGCCGGGCCGCGGGTGGACCGGTCCGGCCGGTCGGTGCCGAGGGGCGTGGCGGCACAGTGACGCAGATCATGGGCATGGCCGAACATGGATGCGGCAGGGCGGCCGAGGTTTTCTTGGCACCATGAACGAAACCCATGACGTTCCCTTTCCCGCCCCGTCCCACTGGATCGACGGCCGTGCCGTCCAGGGCTCCGGGCCGCTGATCGATGTTGTGAACCCGGCCCACGACTCGGTGATCGCCTCGGTGCACGAGGGCACGGCCGAAGACGTGAACCGGGCCGTGGACGCCGCGCTCGCCGCCTTCCCCGGATGGTCGTCCACGTCGCCGAAGGACCGCATCGCCGTCATACGGCGCCTGGCCGAGGGGATGCAGAAGCACTCCGAGGAACTCGCCGAAACGATCACTGCGGAGATGGGCGCACCGATCACCTTCTCGCGACAGGCGCAGGCCGGGTTCCCGGTCGCGTCGACCTTGGCGGCGATCACAGCGGCGGAAGGGTTCGAATGGACGGAGGTGATCGAGAACTCGCTCGTCATCCATGAGCCGATCGGCGTCGTGGGGGCCATTACCCCGTGGAACTTCCCACTTCAGCAACTGGTGACCAAGGTCGTCCCCGCGATGCTGGCCGGCAACACCGTCGTCCTCAAGCCGTCGGAGCTCTCCCCCCTGAGCGCCCGCACGTTCGCGGAGATCGCCACCGAGGCCGGTCTGCCGAACGGTGTGTTCAACGTCGTGCAAGGCACAGGTCCTGTTGTCGGCGAGGCCATCGCCCGGCATCCGAAGATCGACATGATCTCCTTCACCGGTTCCACCCGCGCCGGCAAGGCCGTCTCGGTCGCCGCCTCCGACACCGTCAAGCGGGTCGCGCTCGAACTCGGCGGCAAGGCTGCCCATATCGTCCTGCCCGACGCCGACCTCGACTTCGCGGTCACGCGCGGGCTCGCCTACGCCTGGGCCAACAGCGGTCAGGCCTGCGGCGCCTACGTCCGTCTGCTCGTGCCCGAGGACCTGCAGCAGACGGTGGTCGAGAAGCTGCGCGCGGCCGCCGGTGAGTACACCGTGGGCGACCCCGCGGACGAGGCGACGTGCATCGGCCCGGTCGCATCGGAGACCCAGCGCCGACGCGTGGACGGTTACATCGAGCGCGGTATCGCCGACGGCGCCACGCTGGTGGTCGGCGGTCCCGGCCGCCCGGACGGCTTCGAGACCGGCGCCTACGTCAGGCCCACGATCTTCTCCGACGTCGACCCCGACTCCGTCATCGCCCAGGAGGAGATCTTCGGTCCCGTCCTGGTCGTGATCCCCTACACCGACGACGATCATGCGGTCGAGATCGCCAACGGCACCGTCTACGGCCTCAACGCGGCCATCACCGGCGACGAGGAACACGCCATGGCGATCGCGCGGCGCCTTCGCGTCGGCCAGGTCGACGTCAACGGTGGACAACACAACTTCCAAGCGCCGTTCGGTGGTTACAAGCAGTCCGGAAACGGCCGGGAGATGGGTCGCGCCGGAATCGAGGAGTTCCTCGAGACCAAGGCGATCACCCGCTGATGCTGCACCACCACGAGTTCGGAGCGGCGTAACCTACGCCTTCCGGGCGATGGGCGTAGAGGGTGTCGAGCCCCGGAGTGGGGGACCGCGCCGTCGACACGGTCCCAAGAGGCCCGGCCGAGGTCGGCGAGCATTCGCCCGCAAGGCCCGGCCCCGGACGCGAGTCGGCCGGGTCGCCCGCGCCACGAAGCGGGCGACCCGGCCGGAATCGAATGGTTGTCCTCAGCGGGTGCCCGCCTCGGCCCGTGCATAGAACGCGGCGAGTTCGTCAGGGTTCTTCGTGTAGACGTCGATCTTGTGCACGGCACCGCCCTCGACCTGGTGGACCTCGACCATGGTCAGCGGGTACTCCTCACCCGTGGAGCGGGCGGTGAGGGTACCGGTGAGCATTCCGACGACGCCCGCCGGGCCCTCGAAGACCTCGGCCTCGGTGATGGCGACGTCGGCGTAGCCCATCATCGCGCCCAGGACCGATTCCACAAACACGTCACGCCCCTGGTGCACGCCGCCGTAGGGGAGCCGGTTCGGCTCGTCGACGATCACCTCGGGCGCGAGCCTGGCCAGGACTCCCGGCACGTCACCCTTGCGCAGCGCCGCATACAACTCGCGCACGACATCTGCGGGACTCTGCGCCGTCGTCCGGATCCGGTCGTTCATCTTGTGCGCTCCTTCAGCCTTGTCGTTACCCGAGCCCACTCGCGGACCCGGTACGGGAAAGTTCGGCCGGCCGGGAAACACACTCCCCTTCCACCGGTCGGGCCCCGAGGGATCGGGGCACGCACCATGCAACGGCAGGCGGCCGGGACGGGGGAGTCCTTGCCGTGAGAGGTACTGACAGGGACCCCCACCCCTCGCCCGGCCTGCCTAATCTGGTCCTCATGGACAACCGGGACGCAGTCAGCGCATTCCTCCGCTCCCGACGCGACAGGATCACCCCTGAGCAGGCCGGCCTGCCGACCTACGGCCAGCGACGGGTGCCCGGCCTGCGCAGGGCCGAGGTCGCCACGCTCGCCGGGGTCAGCGTCGAGTACTACACACGCCTGGAGCGCGGCAACCTCAAGGGTGTCTCGGACGGCGTGCTGGACGCTCTCGCTCACGCCCTGCGACTCGACGACACCGAGCGCATGTACCTGTACGACCTCGCCCGCGCTGCCGGACCGGCGCCTCACGGCCGAACCAGCCGGCAGCAGGTGCGGCCGACGGTTCGGCCGAGCGTGATGCGCATCGTCGAGGGAATGCCGCAGCTGCCGGCATACGTGATGAACAACCGACTCGACACGCTGGCTGCCAACTCGCTGGGCCGGGCCCTGTACTCGGAGATGTACGCCGACTCAACGTGTGGGGGGAACGTCGCAAGGTTCGCGTTCTTCAGCCCTGCGGCCAGGCGGTTCTACGTCGACTGGGAGCGCATGGCCCGCTTCGCCGTGGGCGCGCTGCGTATCGAGGCGGGGAGAAGCCCCTACGACCGGGAACTGACGAACCTGATCGGTGAACTCTCCACTCGCAGTGACGCCTTCCGCCTGATGTGGGGATCCCAGGACGTGCACGTCTTCCGCGAGAGCACAAAACGCCTCAACCATCCACTCGTCGGCGACCTGGAACTCGATCAGGAGACCATGAGTCTGCCGGACGAGAGCGGCCTGAGCGTGGTCGTCTACAGCGCACCCTCCGGGACCGCCGCGGAGGAAAGCCTGAAGCTGCTGGCCAGCTGGAGCGCGTCGACCGAACCCGAACAGGACGCGGACTCCACACCACCGAGCACACCGTCGTCCCGAAAGCCCTGACGGCAGCGCCGGAGAGGCGGCAACGCAGCCCGTTGTTCAAGGGGTGGGCCGAGCGGCTGGTTCCGGACGAGTTGTGGGAGCCGTTCCAACGGGTAGTACCGGAGGCGCTGACGCGACCTCAGGGGGGCGGACGGCGTCCCTGACAATGTGGCTAGTGTGATCAGGTGACAGAGTTCAGCATCCTTGGTGAGAACACCGAATGGCAGAAGGACTTCGAGCGGCGGCTACGCGCCTCGTACTCGGCGGTCGGGCTCGGTGCGGCCGCGGTGGAGCACATGCTCGAAGATGTACGTGCCGGCATCGGCGACTGGACCGTGGCCGAGATTGCGGACGCCGGGACCCGGGTGGGATATGTCGCCGTGGTTGTGGCCGACGACAACGGCACGCTCGCGGGCCGTATCGGCGACCTCTGCGTTGATACGCTCCACACCGGCCGGGGGCACGAGCGAGCAGCCCGGGACTGGGCCGAGGGATGGTGCGCGGAGCGCGGTGCACGCCGGCTGGACATACGGCTCACAGGACCCGTCGGCGAGCTGTTCGACGCCTACTGCGTTCGCGGACAGCTCAGGGCGCGGCGCATCAGTTCGCCTCCGGAACCCCTCGATGGCGTCATCGCACGACCGATGACACAGGCCGAATACCCCGAGTGGTTCGCCTCCGAGAAGGTTGCCTACGTCGGCGACATCGTCCGGGCGGGAGCCCTGAGCCCCGAAGAGGCCGTGCGCAAGTCCGACAGCGACTTCGCGAAGCTGATTCCCGAGGGCTTGGCGACGCCCGACAATTCGTTCCTGGTGCTCGAGGTGGCGGGTGAGCGGATCGGCACCGGCTGGTTGAAGCACGGGTACCTCCCGGGAGTCACCTACGGTTACTCGCTGTACATCCAGGAGGAGCACCGGGGCAAGGGGTACGGGCGGGCCGCGATGGCGGCCGGTGAGCAGGCAACGCTCGCAGCCGGCGATTCGGCGCTGATGTTCACGGTGTGGGGTGGCAACGAGGTGGCAATGAGCTTGTACACGAGCGCTGGCTACGAGGTCATACAGGAAAGCCGTTTCATTGGGCTTCCCCGTTCCGCGGCCTGACGCAACTCATCACCGCACGGTGAAGGGTCTGCTGCACGGTCCGGTGACATCCTGAACTGGCCTGCCCCATAGGGCGGGTGGGAGGGATGTCGCTGTGGCCGGAGCCTTGTCCCGGAGAGTTCCGCGAGGACCTTGTGCGGGCGGCACCGTTGAACCATCGATCGCATCGTGGCCTGGCTCGCCGGTCCGACCGGGAGCCGGGCCCGCAATGCGGTTCGGACGCTCAGGTGGTCACGCGTGGCCGCTGCCGGGCCAGTTCGGCGTGCCGCACCGCGTCGGAGGAGAGGGCGATGACCACACCAAGGCCGGCGAAGATGCCGCAGCCGACGAACACCGGGGCGGCGCCCCAGGCCCCGATGGCAGCGCCGACCAGCGGGTAGCTGAGGGGGGCGAGACCGACGATGGTGAGCATGACGACGGAGGTGACACGGCCGAGGTAGGTCGGGTCCGCCGTGGTCTGGATGAGGGTGTTGTCCAGACTGCCGAAGACACCTGCGTTGAGCCCGATGACCGCGGCCAGTACCGCGGCGAGCCAAAGCACAGGCACCAGCGCTATGGTCGCCGCGCCCGCGCAGCCCACGAGCAACGTCCCGGCCAGCATCAGTCCGGCACGAGGGAGCCAACCGACGATGGCGAGCAGCGCGGCGCTGGCGGCCGCTCCTGCGCTGAAGCTGCTGATTATCCAGCCATAGCCGGAGGGGCCCCAGCCGCGTTCGGCGTTGAGGAGCACCATGCCGACGTTGAAGGTTCCGGTGAGGCCCAGTTCGCAGATGGCGCCGACGACGACGAGCGGGCCGATGAGGCGATGGCGGCGGATGTAGCGCAGGCCGTCGAGCAGGTCCTTGCCCGCCGTGCCGGGAGGCCCCGGCTGGTGCATCGCGTCTTGCCCCTCAAGGGATCGTATCCGTGTCGTCAGCAGGAGCGGCAGGGACAGGGCGAAGAGCAGCCCGGCGACAGTGAAGGCGGCCGAAGGCCCACCGAGTCCCATGGCCAGACCACCGATCGGCGGGCCCGCGATCTGGCCGAGGCGCATCGACAGCGAGCGCAGGCCAGTGACCCGGGCCAGCTGGTCGGGGCTGGTGATGCGCGGTGGAAGGGCCCCGACGGCGGGTACGAAGAGTGCGTCCACGGCACCGAATACGAGGGCCACCGAGACCAGGATCCACAGGGCCGGTGCTGTCACCGCGATGGCTGCGGCGACCGTCAGGATCAGGAGACAGCGCACCGCGTCACTGCCGAGAATCACTCTTCGGGGGTCGAACCGGTCGGCCACCACGCCTCCGCCGAGCATGAGTAATGCGCGGGGCAGCGCCCCTGCGGCCATGACGAAGCCGACCTCGGCAGGGCCGGCGGCCTTCTGGGCGGACCAGCCCAGGGCTACGAAGTACACGCTGTCGCCGACGAGGGAGGCGGTGTACGCGGCGAGCCAACGCAGCACGTTGCCGTCTCGGTGAGCCGGTTTGGCAATGCGTTCGGGCAGGGCTGTCTCCGCGGTGGGCATGGCAGGCTCCAGCGAGTCGGGGATACGGCCGGGTCAGGGCCGGAAGGGGAAGCCGTATAGGTGCACGGACACGTGCTCGCGGTCCTCGGCGTCGCCGGACGTCCTGGCGGCCTTGCCGCGCTCCCGCCAGCGCCGCGCCAGCGCCTCGAATTCGTCGCTCATCTCGCCCAGTTCGGCCGCAGTGAGGTCGAGGAGCCACTCTGAGCTGAAGGCCGCGTCATTCCATGCCTTCCCCCAGGCGGACTTCTGGTCGAGATACGTGCGGTACTGGGCGACGCGGGTGTCGAAGATCCCTCGGGTCACCGCGCCGACGGCGGAGGCGCCTTCCGGGGTGTCGGTGAAGTCCGAGTCGCGAAATCCCCAGCCTTCCTCGGATGCCACCTCCCACCACCGCTCGCGGCCGTCGGTGCTCCGGCCGTTCACCTGGGTCACGAAGCCGTGCTCGGACAGCTTGCGCAGGTGGTAACTGACCAGCGACGGCGTCTCGTCGACATGCTCGGCGAGCTGCGAGGCGGTCGCGCCGCCCGAGGCGTACAGGAGCCGGTAGAGCTGCATCCGTAGTGGGTTCATGAACGCCCTCAACCGTGACAGGTCGGTGATCTGCTCGGGCTCGTGCTTCGGTCGCATGCATCAACCGTAGGTATGAAGCGGAAACTTCGCAATAATCGCTTCAGAGTTGCATGGCCGAAAAGAGCTTGGCTCCATGCGCAGGGGGAGGCAGCCGGCCCGGCTCGGGTCGGCGGCTGCTGACGGGGCGTTGGCGTTTTTGCCGACGCCGATGCCTTACAAGCGGCGGGTGTTGGCGTGGTCGGCCGAGTCGACGAACGCGTCCTCCTCCGGCTGTGCGACGGTCAACGTCTCACCGGCGGGAAGCCGCTGAGCGGAGCTTTGGTCCCTCGCGGCCGTCGCAGACATCGGGATCACTTCGCCCACAACCCCGAGGAGTTGCCGCAGGCCGGAGATCGACTATGCCGCAGGTGATGGGCGATTTCCCGGTGCGCCCCCGGGTTGGTTGTGAAACCGACTGCGTGACCTAGCTCATGCGGGGTGTGCGTGTCGTCCCGACCCGGGCTCACGCTTCGTCGCTGTGCATGAGGTGGCCGTCGGTCAGCCGCCAGTGGCGTTGGTGGTCGGTCGACCGCCAGGTCTCGTTGGCAGTGGCCGCCCGCGCGATCCATTCGCGGAGTTGCGGGAGGGCATGCGCTCGTAGAACAGTGCGGGTTGCCGCACGATCAGTGGCATCGACCGGGTGGACGTCGATGCGGAAGCCGACCATGTCCGGGTGGATGCCGCGGCCGTGGTTGCGGGGGTCGGCAGCAACCCATGCCGCGCCCAGGACGATGGTCCCGCCGTCATGTCCCGTGAGGAACCGCAGGTCCGTGACGCGGCCGATGTAGGGCCCAAGGCACTCGTTGATGTCGGTGGTGGTCAGGGGCCAGGCACGGTGCCGGGGCAGTCTTCGATTTCGTGCGGACACGACAAGCAGATTGCCAGAAGCTCACTGTCGACTCCCGGGGTTTGTCCAGTGGCCTGCTTCAGCAACGCCTGTGCGGAGCCTGCGAAGCATCGCGGTCTTCTCATCGAATCCGAAGACCGCGCCGAGATGGAGCAAGTCAGGGCCTTCGACCGCAGCCTCTTCGAGCGGCCGCTCGGCGGGGTGTCTCTCCAGGGTTGCTCCCCGCCTCGCATCGGAGCGCCTGATTCAGTGATTGCCGGCCAGGTTGGTCGTGTGGGCGGTCCGACTGGTGAACACCAGAGGGAGGTTCGCGGCGGTCGGCCATCGGCGGCTTCGGCGCTCCAGCAGCAGCTCCGAGCTGAGGCCGCCAAGCGCGCGGAAGCGTTCAGCGGCCCGACACGGCTACGGAAGTGGGTCCTCCGTGAAGCCGCCGGTCACGGTGCGGTGCACGACGTACGCCGCAGCCACGTCCAGGGCGGCGTGGCCGGTGGACTTGAAGACGGTGAGCTCGTCGGGGGAGCGGCGCCCGGGGGCGTCCCCGCTCAGTACGGATCCCAGTAGGGTGACGGCGCGGTCCGCCGGCAGTCCTTGCAGCTCGTGGGCGCCGGAGGGCGGCGGTGTTGTGGCGGCCCCCGGCCACTCCGTGAAGAGCGCGGCGTCGCGTACCGTCTCGGGGTCCAGTTCGGGTCCGTGGGAGCCGCCGACCGAGCTCACATGGGTGCCCGGGGCGAGCCAGTGGCGACGGAGGACCGGGCGGGTCGCTCCGGTGCAGCAGTACACGGTGGTCGCCTCGCGTACTGCCGCCTCGATGCTGTCGACGGCACGGCCCGCGGGATGGTGGGCCGCCGTGGCGCGGGCTGCAGCATGGTCACGGCCTGCGACGGTCACGGGCTCGGCCGGCCGGAGCGAGGCGAGGAGGGAGACCTGGGCCCGGGCCTGAGCACCTGTGCCGACGACCACGGCGGGGCCCGGCCGGGCCAGGGCCAGGGCGCTGTGCGTGGCGGCGGCCGCGGTGCGCCAGGCCGTGATGGGTTCGGCGTCCATGACGGCCAGCGGGCGGCCGTCCTCGGAGTCGAAGAGGGCCACGATGCCTCGATGGGTGCTGCGGCCGGGGCGATCGGGGTCCGCGAACACCGACACGAGTTTCGCGGCGAGGCCCAGCCCCGGCACGTACCCGGGCATGGCGCCGAGCAGCCCGCCGGGCGCGAACGCCGCGATCCGCGGCGGTGCGGAAACGTGGTCCCGGGCGACGGCGACGAGCGCGTCGGCCACGGCGGACATGAGGCGGTGGGGCGCGAGCGCGGCCGCGGTGGCGGCCCCGTCCAGGACGAGGATGTCGTTCATCGTGCGTCGGCCTGTGCGCTCGGGCCGCTCAACTGCTTGCCGAGGGTGTCGACGGCGACGGCGAGTTCCTCCTGCAGCCGTCCCATCCGCTCCGCGTCGATCTCGGCGTCCGGCCCGACCACGGTGACGGCGCAGACGGGCGCGCCGGGAAGGGGGACGACGGCCCGGCTCACGGAGGCCACGAACTGTTCGTTGCGGCCGTGTTCGACGGCGAACCCGGTGGATTCGGCCTGCTCGATCTCGGCGAGCAGCCCCGCCGCTCCGTCCAGGGGGTGTCCCGCCTTCCGGGCCACGTCGAGGTAGGGGCCACGTGCTTGGGGAGCGAGGGCCGCCACCAGGGCGAGCGGTCCGGCGAAGCGGTGCACGGGCAGGGTCTCGTCGCGGAGGGTGCTGATCATCGCCAGGCGATCCGGCCGGACCACGTCCACCACCCGGGAACCGTCGCTGTCGAGGACCTGGAGATTGACCATCATGCCGGTACGCGCGGACAGGTCCTCCAGCACCGGACGGGCCAGAACGGTCAGCGAATTGTGTGCCGCCCGGGCCGACAGGCGCAGGACGGCCGTGCCCGGCAGATAGCGGTCGTCGGCTCGCAGGAGCCAGCCGCGACGGACCAGGTCCACCAGGATCCGGTAGGCGGTGGCCCTGTGCAGTCCGACCTCCTCGGCGAGGTCGGTCAGTCGGGGAGGCAGAGGAGCTGCGGCCACGGCCTCGATGAGGTCCAGCGCCTTGTCCACGGCCGTTCGCTGTGCTTGCGGCATCAAAACCCTTCCCGGACGTCTTCGGTGAACCGTGCCGACGGGGGCGTGTCCTCAGCCGCGGTTCGGAGGTAGAGTACCGCTCGTTTCGTCTGGCGAGATGTGTGTTACGTAGAGCGTAACAGTTCGAGAGCGTGGTGACCGTGACATACGAAAGTGCCGGGGCGGCAACGGCGTTCGCGCCGCCCGAGACCGGAGAACTGGTGGTCTACCGCGGCCTCACCCTGTTCGACGGGACGGGCAGTGCCCCCCGTCCCCATATGACGATCGTCGTGGACGGCTCGGTGATCCGGTCCGTCGCCGACGAATCCGACGTCGTGGCCGCCCTCGCCGACGGCGCCGAAGTGGTCGACCTCAGCGGTCACTTCGCAACGCCCGGCCTCATCGACGCGCATCAGCACCTCGCCACCCCGCCCGATCGCCCGGTCGCCGAGGCCGTCCTGCGCCGTCTTGTGTACGGCGGCGTCACGGGTGTGCGGGACATGGCCGACGACCTCCGGCACGTCGGTGACCTCGCGCGCGCCACACGCGTGGGTGAGATCGCCGGCCCCGACATCCACTACGCGGCGCTGATGGCCGGCCCGAGCTTCTTCGACGACGTGCGAACCCACCAGGTGACACAGGGTGCCACCGCCGGACAGGTGCCCTGGATGCAGGCCATCACCGACGCGACCGACCTGCCCCTGGCGGTGGCCCTGGCACGCGGCACGTACGCCTCGGCCATCAAGATCTATGCGGACCTCGACGCCGCGCTCGTCGCCGCCGTCACTGCGGAGGCACACCGACAGGGCATCGCGGTATGGGCGCACGCGACCGTCTTCCCCGCCACCCCCGGCCAGGTCGTCGAGGCAGGCGTGGACACCGTCTCGCATGTGACCCTGCTGGCGCACGAATCGTCCACCGGCCCGCTGACCAGTTACAAGAACAAACCCGCCGTCGAGCACGCAGCCCTCGTCACCGGCCGGGATCCACGACTCGACGCGCTCTTCGCCCGGATGCGGTCGCAGGGCACCGTCCTTGACGCGACCGCAGGAATGTGGGCCGCCGACGCACTTGCGGGCGACGACCCCGCGGCGATCGAACGAGCCCGCCGCAACACCGAGTTGGCGATCGCCCTCACCGCCCAGGCGCACCGGGCGGGCGTGGAACTCGCCACCGGCACCGACTACGAGACCGACCCCGACGACCCCTTCCCCGCCCTGTACGAGGAACTCGCCTTCCTGGTCCGCCGCTGCGGCATTCCGACCCTGGACGTACTGCGCTCCGCGACACTCGTCGGCACCCGCAGCGCGGGTGTGGACCACCTCACGGGCACCGTCGAGCCGGGCAAACTGGCCGACTTCGTGGTCTTCGCCCAGGACCCGCTGGCCGACATCGACCACCTTCGCACGATCACCCAGACCGTCAAGCGAGGCCGCCGCTTCCCGCGGAGCGCCTACACCGCCGAACGCCCCCGGGAGAACCGTTGACCGGCACCCCGATGATCATCAACGCGCTCGGCCAACTCGACAACCCCAACGCCCCGCAGTCGATGGAGGCGGCCGCAGATCTGAACCCCACCAGCGAACAGTTCAGCATCGACGCGCGCACACTGGCCGACGCCCGGGCCTCAGGACTGACCGCCGTCAACATCACCCTGGGCTATGTGATGGGCGATCTCCCCCCTTATGAACACACTCTGCACGAGATCGACGTCTGGGACGCCATCGTCACACGCCACACCAACGACCTGCTGAAGGTCACCACCGTCGCCGACATCCGCACGGCGCGGCGCGACGGCCGGATCGGCGTCGTCTACGGATTCCAGAACGCGGTGGCCGTCGGCGACGACGTGGGCCGCATCGCCACCTTCGCTCAACGAGGCGTCCGCGTGGTGCAGTTGACCTACAACCAGGCCAACCGCCTCGGCGGAGGCTCGGCAGCTCCGGCCACCACACGACTGAGCTCGTTCGGACGGGAGGTGATCGATGCCCTCAACGACCATCACCTCATGGTCGACCTTTCCCACAGCGGTGAGCAGACCTGCCTGGATGCTGTCGTGCACTCCCGTGTGCCCGTATCGATCAACCACACGGGCTGCCGTGCACTGACCGACCTGCCCCGCAACAAATCGGATGAGGAGCTGCGGCTCGTGGCCTCACGAGGTGGCTTCGTCGGCATCTATTTCATGCCCTTCCTCAACCCCACCGGCCACGCCCGCGCAGCCGATGTCGTCGAGCACATCGTGCACGCGGTGGACGTGTGCGGCGAGGACCATGTGGGCATCGGCACCGACGGACCCGTCACGGCCATCGACGACCTCGAGGCCTACCGGGCCCGACTGGCCGAACATGTCGCGCAGCGCCAGGAGGCCGGTGTCTCGGCGGCGGGCGAACGAGCGGACACCCTCCCCTTCGTGGTGGATCTCCGCGGTGTGGACCAGTTCCGCGAACTGATCCGACTGCTGGAACAACGCGGTTACTCCGCCGGCCGTATCGAGAAGATCATGGGCCGCAACTTCGTCGACTACGCGGAGCGGGTCTGGGCGGCTTGACGGCCGGATCGGCCCTCGCCGGGGCCGGGTTGGCCATCCGCGCCACGCGGATCTCCGCTCACGCCGTCGACGAACACGGTGCCCAGGAGTGGACGGCTCACGAGTTCAGGGGCGGCCGGAACGAGGGGCCATAGGTCTGGTCCGTGTCGGGGATCGGGATCTCCATCAGTTCCAGCGCGGGAGTCTCCATCCGGCGCATGGCGCGGACGGCCACATCCAGGCTGCCGGGGCCGTCGCTGTCCCAGGCCATGTCGAGGGTGTCCAGCACGGCGGTGTAGGCGGTGTTGAACTCGATCAGGCGCCGACGCACGGGAGCCGGTGGACGTTGCCAGCCACCTGCTGGGACTCGACCCATGGGGCGGGTGGCGGGGAAGGGCACGGGGGCGCCGGTGAACTGCCAGCTGCCGCGGTCCTTGCGCAGTCGCCTGCCGTGGTAGATCTCGGCGAAGGCGTAGTAGTGCGCGGGATGGTCGTCGCCGAAGGCCACGGCCGGGGAGCTCGTGGTGCCCTCGCCCTGCTCTCTGACGATCCCAATGGAGCGTTCGACATCATCGAGGGTCTTGACCGGCTTGAGCACATCGGTGGTGACGTGCGCGGACAGTTGCCCCTGCGTGGTGAGCTCCGGAGCCGTGCTGTGGAAGGCCTTCAGCAGGTCGTCGTAGAAGGCGCCGATCGTGGGGGAACCGTCCGCGCTGCGGGCGAGGGGTGCTTCGGGGGCCTCGATCGCCATCATCACGTCGTGGACGAAGGGCTTGGTGAGGCCGGACAAGTACACGTTCACCCCGGCACGCACACCGCCCGGCAGGGGCCCGGGGTACGTGGGTGCGGCCCTTTTGATCCGTGGCCGGCCGCCCACGGCGACGAGCAGGTTGCAGACCACGCCCAGGTGGTACATCTCGTCACCGATGATGCGGCGGATCAGCCGCGCGGCCTCGCTGCGGCGGTCCTTGACGGACCACCAGCCGCACAGGTACGGGGGGATGGTGGCAAGCTCGAGCGCCACAGCGACCTGAAGCGCCTTTCTGAGCCAGCCGACTCCGCGCCCGGCTTCCGGAACGGCGAGCAGGCGTGCCACGGCACCGTGGCCGGTTGCCGCGATGTGCTCGCCTGTCGACGATTGGGCGGCAAGGGCGGGTTCGGGCACCGAGACGGGTGCGGCGGCTGCCACGGCGGCCGAAGCCAGGAAGCTCCTGCGTCCCAACGGTGCAGAAGTCTCCCTGTCCGGATCATCCTTGCCTACCGTCATCACAGCCTCCGCGGATAAGGGACGGCTCTACCTGGGAGTCACGCTTCCGGGAGCCTCCGACAGCCGGTGAAGCTATCAGCCATCTCCGCAGTTTCGACGGCGCCCGATACGCGTGGCGCATCTACCATCCTGTCGGTCGACCTCCGGCAATCGAGGGGACCTTTTGTGTCGGGACGCATCGGCGACCCGTTGTCCCCGGTGCTGAGCAGGGACGCACACCGGTTGTACGGGTCGCTCTCGGGGCCGGCTGCCGGTCCTCGGACGATCGTCGTCGGGGCGGCGGCTGATCGGGTGACGTGTGCGGGTGACGGCACGGGCGGGTGCCCTGGCGCAGAGGCCGAGGCGTGCTCCGCACGGCCCGGGGACGGTGTGGCATGAGGGGTGTGCGCCCAGTCATGCGCGACGTACGCGGGTGGTGAATGTTCCGGACTCGGCCACGGTCGCTGTGGGGCGGCACAACGAGACCGGGTGCCCAGCGCAGGATGGTGGCGGCGACATGATCGCGTCCGTCCCGATGCACCCCATTGATATCGTCGGAGGGTGATTGGTCTTCTGGTGGGCGCGCCGCCGGACTCGGAGCTGGTGAGCGCGGCACAGGCGGGTGACGCCGGTGCTCTTGGCCTGGTGCTCGCCAGACATCGGGCAGGTATGTTCGCGGTCGCGTTGGCCTTGCTGGGGCACAGTTCGGACGCCGAGGACGCGGTACAGGAGGCGGCGCTCATCGCGCTGCGCCGCATCGGCGACGTCCGGGATCGGGACGCGGTGGGTCCCTGGCTGCGCATGGTGGTGCGCAACGCGTGCCGCGCCCAGCTGCGCAGGACGTCGGCCGTGCCCGTGGCCGAGCCCGCCGGAGCGGCCGTGATGGACCGGACGTACGGTCCACCAGATCCGGCTGAGGTGCTCGACCGGCATGCGCTGGGGGACTGGGTCTGGAGCGCGATGGAGGACCTGTCACCTGGGCTGCGGCTCGTTACGATGCTGCGCTACTTCACGGACGTGACGTCCTACGAGGACATGGCGGCGCTGTGCGGTACGCCGGTCGGTACCGTGCGCAGCAGGCTCAATCAGGCGCGCACAAAGTTGAGCGATGCGCTGCTGCGCTCGGCCGACCGGGTGCACGACGACGCCACCGCCCGGACGGCACTGCACCGCAGGCTTGCCGAGGAGGTCATGGCGGCCGCCCATCGAGGCGACATCACTGCGGCCATGTCCGACGGGTGGTCGCCCCACGCGGACGTGACCTGGCCGACCGGCAAGATCACGGACATCGACTACCTGGGTCCCGCTTTCGGACGTGACCTGTCCGACGGCGTACGCCACGATCTGCGGAACGTGGTGGCGGGCCGTGAGGTGGTCATCTGGGAGGCCGCCCTGCTCAACCCTCCGGAGGACCCGTTCCACTGCCCGCCCGGTGTCGTGTGGGTGCATTTCCTGGACCGGGGCCGAGTCAGCAGGGTCCGTCTGTACCATCCGCGCCGCCGCTGAACGGTCCCGCGGACGAATTCGCCGACCGATCGAACTTTTCCATGACTCGCCGCATCGTGCGGGTATGAACGAAACGAACCACAGTCCGCGCGCCGGGCGACTCACGGGAACCACGGAGGCTGAGGCGCGCACCGTCGTCGTCGACGGCGTCCGTCAGGTGTACCGGGTCGCGGGTGAGGGCCCGTTGTGTCTTGTGCACTCCGGCGGTCCCGGTGTTCACCCGGAGTACCTGCGGATCCCCTCCCTGGAAGAGCACCTGACCATGGTCTACGTGGACCCCGTCGGGTCCGGCGACAGCGACCTGCTGCCGGACGGGGACTACGCGATGTCCCGCTACGCGCGCTTCGCCGAGGCCGTGCTCGACGACCTCGGTGCCCGGACCGGGTATTTTCTCGGCCACTCGCACGGCGGCTTCGTCGCCCTCCAGTTCGCTGTCGACCGTCCGGACCGCCTCGAGGGGCTGATCCTGTACGACACGGCACCCGTGTACGGGCGGGAGCTGATGGAGGCGGCGACCAAGGAGATGGCGGCCTTCGTCCAGCGCTGGCCGGATCGCCCGGAGGCCGTCGAGGCGGGCCGGATGTGGGAGGCGGCCGTCGTGTCGCAGACGATGGAGATCGCCGACGACGAGGCGCACCGACGCTACCTTCATGGCATCCTCCCGGCCTACTTCGCCGACTACCGCAGGACGGTCGAACGGGTGGGTGAACGCACCCTTCGGGTCACCCATGACGCGAACCGGCACCCGGTCAGTTGGGATGTACGGGACCGGCTCGGCACGATCGACGTGCCGGCGCTGGTGATCGTCGGCACGTACGACTTCATCTGTCCACTCGGCTTTGCGTACGAGATGGACGCGGGGCTGGCGGACTCGAGGCTGTGCGAGCTCCGTGAAAGCGGGCATTTCGGGCATGTCGAGGAGGCCGACGAGTTCAACGCTGCCGTAATGGACTTCGTTCACACCACCGGAAAGGGGAATCGGGCATGAGCACCGTTGTGCCGATCGAGCTGGCTGAGCAGACCGAGATCAGGGCGTACGCCGACTTCGTGACCGGGGCCCCCGCGCCCGTGTGGGAGGCGCTGGGCATCGGCTCACTGCGCGTCGGCACGGCGCTGGCACTGGCGATCCGTGAGGACCCGAGCCGGTTCTTCAACAAGGCCGGCGGATTCGGCGCCGACGGGCCGATCACCGAGGACGTCGTGGCGCAGGTGTGTGAGTTCTACCGTGAGCAGGGCGTGCCCCAGGGCGCGTTCATGGTCGCGCCGCCGCTGCTGCCGCAGGATTGGGGCTCGATCGCCGCGAAGAGGAACCTGACCGAGGGCGGCCGTCTCGCGAAGTTGGGGTGCGAGGTCGATGCCCTGGTCGGCTCAGCCGGCGGCATGGCCGCATTGGACCCCGACCTGCGCGTAGGTCCCGTCGAGCGCCATCATGCGCTGGAGTGGGCCACGGTCATGATGAACACCTTCGGGTTCACCGCTCCGTTCATGATCGAGATGGCCGCGGCCTGTGTGGGCAGGCCGAACTGGCGTCAGTACGCCGTGTGGGAGGGCGAACGGATCATCGCGATCGGGAGCATTTTTGTGAACGGCGACTGCGCAGACATGTTCGGCGGGGCGACGCTGCCACGGGGCCGCGGCCGCGGCGCGCAGTCGGCGCTGCTCGCCGCCCGCGCCCGGGCGGCCCAGGACGCAGGGTGCCGATGGCTCGTGGCCGAGACCGGTGCCGAAGCTCCCGGCGAGCACAACACCTCGCTCCACAACATGCTGCGCGCCGGGTTCCAGCCGCTGTACGAGAGGGTCACCTGGCTCTGGCGCGCATAGCCGGGCCTGTCAGTGACGGTCGCCCCGTCGGGCCGATGTCCGCGGTGGCGGACCGGCCGGGGCGGGGATCGACACCTGTACAGGAAGGCGGCCGCACCCGGTTTCCGGGTGCGGCCTTGGCGCGTTCCGATGTCTCCATGCTTACCCCGTGATTTTCAGTGCGGGATAAGGCCGATGAGCCGCGCAGACCTCCCGTAGGAGCGAGAGACGGAGGCGGCCTCCTGGGCGACTTCGCTGTCGTTCGCGCCGTCGCGCCTTTGACGGTCCTGCCCCGTGGGCCGCGGACATCGACGCCGCGAGGCGCGGCCCCGATGCTGTACGTCACCGGGGCCGCTCGCGCTCTCGTCGAGGCACGAATCACGCAGTACCGATGAGTGCGGACACGATGGTCGTCAGGCAGGGGTTTCGGCCGTGGCGGTCAGAACCGCGCGGCCGAGGATGTGGCCCGCCATGGTGAAGCCGAGGACGGCAGGGGTGGCGTCGGCCGATACGCCGATGGACTCGACATCGAGAGCGTGTACCACGACGACATAGCGGTGAGGGCCGTGCCCCGCCGGGGGAGCGGCACCGATGAACCGAGCGGCGCGGGCGTCGTTGGGCAGTTGGAAGGCGCCCTCGGGCAGGCCCGAGCCGGTGTCGTCGCCGGCGCCTTCGGGCAGTTCGGTGACGGTGGCGGGGATGTCGGCGACCGCCCAGTGCCAGAACCCGGATCCGGTGGGGGCGTCGGGGTCGTAGACGGTGACGGCATAGCTCTTCGTGCCCAGCGGGGCGCCGCTCCAGGACAACTGCGGAGAGAGGTCCTTCCCGCCCGGGACGCCGAAGATGCCGGAGAACTGCTCCGGTGACCAGGCGGCGCCGTCGGCGACGGTGGTGCTGGTGACGGTGAAGGACGCCGCCTCGGGGAGGCGGGCGAACGGATCGTTGGCGCGCATCGCGTCATTCCTTTCAGGCCGTTCAGTGGGGTGGGCGGTGGCATGGCCGACGGCCGGCTGTGTCCCAGGCATCGCCGGCAGGTTTCAATGTCAACCTTGGATCGACCATAACACTGATAATCGATTATACAATGGGTCGTCTATGATGGCGGCATGACTCAGACGGTCCCCAACTCGGGCGTGCCGGGGAAGCAGATGCTCTCCGAGCAGGTCTACACACGCCTGCGAGAGGCGATCATGCGCGGGGACTACGGCCCCGGCGACGCACTCAAACCGCAGGACCTCGCCAAGGAACAGGGCGTGAGCCTGGCCGTCGTTCGGGAGGCGCTGGTGCGGGTGGTCGGCGACGGGCTTGCCGACCGGCTGCCCAACCGCGGGTTCGCCGTCCCCGCCTTCTCCGACCGCCGCTGGCAGGAGATCGCGGAGGCCCGCCGCGCCATCGAACCGGTCGTGCTGCGTATGTCCATCGAGCGCGGCGACATCGACTGGGAGGCCCGCGTACGAGCGGCACACCACCGGCTGGCGCGCACACCGGCGTTTGTGCCGGAGGAGGGCGAGTACTACAGCGCCGCATGGTCCGAGGCGCACAGGGTGTTCCACCGCACCCTGCTGGAAGGATGCGGCAACCCCGTGCTGTTGGAGACGTTCGACCGGATGTGGACCGCGAGCGAGCTGGCACGCCGCTGGTCGGCGCAGCGAACCCCCGAGCGGGACGGTGTCGGCGAGCATCGCCGGCTCGAGGAGGCGGCGCTGGCCCGCGACGCCGACGTTGCCGCCGAGGTGCTGGCCCGGCACCTCACCCTGACCGCGGCGGGACTGGCCGGCGACACCTATGGCGACCCCGGGACGGAGGCCTGAACTCGTCCTTCGACTGCCGTCGGTGGTGCTTCGACCGGCTTGAGGCTCACGGCTGTGGCCTTCGGCCGCCCTCGGGGCGAAGCGTCCCGCGTCCGGGGCCGGGTCTACGAGTGTCTGACCACCCGGCGCGACGAGTTGAACCACGACAGGCCGGTTCTGGTTGGATGCAGCCATGGGCACAGGCACTCACCCGGAATCCGGTCTGACGAAGAGCGCCTGGAGCGACGCCGACTTCGACGAGATGGGATGGCACGACGCCACCATCCACGGACTCTGCGTGCAGCCAGGTGCCCCCGACGGCTCGCTGCCGCCGCGCCCGCTCCTGGACATCGACTACATCGTCCGCTGGGTGCATCCGGTCGCACCGCAGACCCACTTCAGCTTCTGGACCGCGCCGTCCACGCTCGTGTTCGACGATGTCTGGGATTTCGAGGGCGACCTCGACTTCAAGGGGATGGGCTTGAGCCTCCAGATCGACCACCTTCGGCGCTCGGCACCGGAGGACGGTCGCGGTGGCCCGCAGTGGCACCTCGAAGGTCACTTCTTCGACCTCAAGTTCCAGGCCACGGGATTCCACCAGTACCTACGGCAGGCGCCCCAGCACGCGCAGCGGCTTGTCCTCTCGAACAGCGAGCGCGGAGGGATCTCGTTCGCGGAGATCGCCTTCACCTGAAACCAACTGCCTGGGCGACTCCCATAGGCATCGACGCTCCATCGCCACAGACCCTGCGGTCCACCACCAGCCTTCCCCGGGCCTCGACACCGCGCCCTTCGGTGAGCAGTCAGCCGGCGTGCAGCATCAGCCCGATGCCGACCACCAGCAGCCCGGCCGCCGCGATCCGCGGCGCTCCGAACCGCTCCTTGAAGAAGACCGCGCCGATCGCCGCGCCGACGATGATCGAGGACTCCCGCAGAGCGGCGATGGGAGCCAGTTCCGCCTTGGTCTGCGCCCACAGGACCAGTGCGTACGCCGCGACGGACAGGGCCGAGCCGAGCAGCCCGAGCATCGCGAACGGCCGTAGCGTGGGCAGGAGTTGGCCTCGCCATCGGTACGCCGCGTACAAGGGGATCACGACGCCCTGTATCGCCATGAGCCATGCGATGTACCCGAGTGAGGAGCCCGAGGCGCGTACGCCCAGGCCGTCCACCACGGTGTACGCCGCGATGGTCAGCCCAGTGGCGAGCGCGGCGCCGATGGCAGCCCAGTCGGGCCGGCGCCCGCGCAACCCCCACAGGGCCACCCCGGTCAGTCCTGCGCACGACACGGCGATACCCGCCGCCGCCCAGCCGTCGGGCACCTCGTGCGCGAACACCGCCGCCAGCACCGTGACCACCAAGGGGGCGGTCCCGCGCGCGATCGGGTAGGCCTGACCGAAGTCGCCCAGCCTGAAGGACCGCATCAGCAGCGCGTAGTACGCGATATGGATGATGGCGGAGGCGATGAGGTAGGGCCAGGCGGCCGGCGCGGGGAACGACGCGAACACGGCCATCGCCAGGCCGATGAGCGTCCCGCCGCCCGCGATCAGTGTGAAGCCGACCAGCTTGTCGGTGATGCGGTGGGCGATCGCGTTCCAGCTGGCATGGGTGACGGCGGCGAGCAGTACGGCCAGGGTGACGGCCGGCGTCACCTGGACTGCCCGCGCATGTCCACCAGCGTGCCGCTCGTATGGGCGATCAGCGGCCTCGGGCCCCTCAAGAACCCGATGTGCGGGGCATCGGCCGCACCGGGCGCCCTGCCATGGTCGAGCGGCGAAGGGTCGTCGAGCAATGGTGCTTCTGTGCCATGCCCGAAGGGTGGCAGGCCGCTGACGGCGCACCTGTGGGTTTGCTTCGGCATGGCTCCAGAGGATATTGCAGGCCAGCGCGGTCGCCTACCTGGCCGGCCCTGAAGCCCACTACATCACCGGCATCAACTGGGACGTCGACGGAGGATATGCCGTCTGCAACACCCTTTGGGGGCGCTCACTTCGAGCGCCCCCAACGCCGGGGGAGGGTGACGACCGTGGACCGGCAAGCAAACTCCCGACCACGCTCCGAGGCCCGACGGACCGACTTGTCAGGCATGGTTTTCGCCGCCGGTCCGGCCTATGCCTCTTCGCCATGCGGGAACACGCACCCGTCAGCACTCGCCCGGACTGCGGCTGATGACGTCATGGCTGGTCGGTCGGCCGGATGACGATCTCGTTGATCGCCACACGGCGGGGACTGGTGACGACATAGCCGATCGCGTCGGCGACGTCCTGTGCGTGCAGAGCTTCGACCTGCCCGAATGCTGCGGTGAAGTCCCTGCCGGAGTTGTCCTTCTGGTCGAACAGCTCACTCTCGGTGCGACCTGGCTCGATCACCGAGAACCGCAGATTGCGGGTGGTGTACTCCTGACGCCATGCCTCGGTCGCACCGGTGACGGCGAACTTGGTCGCGTTGTAGAGCGCCACCGTCGGTGCAGCGAACCGGCCGGCCACGGACGAGACGTTCACCACGTCGGCAACGGAACGAGTGCTCGTCCTCGCCGCCGCGAGTAGATGCGGTAGCGCCGCTTTGGTCACGTACATCAGGCCGCGGAGGTTGACGTCGACCATTCGGTTCCACTCCTCCAGCGGCGACTCGTCCGACGGACCGTTGAGCATCACCCCGGCCGCATTCACAAGAGTGTCGAGACGACCGAGCTCGGCCACCGCCCTGTCGACCGCCGAGGCCGCGGCGCCGGCGTCGACCAGATCCGCAGTGATGACCACCGCCGTCCCTCCGGCTCGGCGGACCTCGGTGGCGAGCTTCTCGAGTCGTTCGGCGCGACGAGCGACCAATACGACTGCCGCGCCCTCGCCCGCCAGCCGCCGGGCCGCCTCCCGGCCGATTCCGCGGCGACGGCATCTGGATGTTCGGCGGCCCGAAGTCGATGCAGGCGTACGTGAACGCCCTCGTCGACGCGCTGACGAAGTAACGCCATGGTCGTCACCGCAACAGCTCCCGCCACCGAGGCCGAGACAGAGACCGCCTCCTCGAGAACGGGCGCGGCCGCGGTGACGGCCCTGCTCGTGCTTTTGGTCGCGGTCCTCGCGGTCCTCGACATCACCCAGGGCACGGCGGCCGTCGGGCCCTCCGAGGTGTTGAAGGCCCTCACCGGCCGGGCCGACACCGGTGACGCGTCCGTCGTCATCGCCTCGCGCCTGCCCCGTATGACGGCGGGCCTGCTGGTCGGCGTGGCGCTCGGCACGGCCGGCGCATCACTTCAAGCCGTCAGCCGCAATGTGCTCGCGGCGCCGGACACCCTGGCTGTGAACGCCGGTTCCTACCTCGCCCTCGGCGTGATCACCGTCACCGGTACCTCGTTGCCGCTGCTCGCCTCCTCCGCAGTGGCCTTCCTCGGCGGACTGGGCGCCGCGGCCGTCGCTCTGTCCCTGTCCGGGGTGGGCACCGGCACCGTACGGCTGGTGCTGGCCGGCAGCGCCCTGATGCTCGGCCTGTCCTCGGTCACCGAGGGTCTGCTGCTGCTCTTCCCCGAGGAGACCAACGGCCTCTACCGGTGGAACCAGGGCAGCATCAGCCAGAACGGATTCGGCGGCGTCGTGCAGATGGCGCCCGTCGTCCTGATGGGCGTCATCGGGCTGCTCCTGGTGGGCCGCAGGGTGGACGCCCTCGCGCTCGGTGACGAGGCGGCCCGCGGGCTGGGCGTCCCGGTCCGCGGGACAAGGGTCACCGTGGTGGTGCTCGTCGCGCTGCTGTCCGCCGCGGCGGTGACCCTCGCCGGGCCCATCGGCTACGTCGGTCTGTGCGCGCCCGCCCTGGTGCGGCCCCTCGCCGGAGGCTGCGGTCGTTCGTCCGGATGCGGACGAGTCTGCCGGTCGCGGCGCTCGCGGGCGCATGCCTGGTGCTCGGTTCGGACGACGCGCTGCGTGCGCTGGTCTTCTCCGACTAGGCCGTCGCCGTGCCCACTGGCGTCGTCACCAGCCTCGTCGGTGCGCTGTTCCTGATAGGTCTGGCGCTACGGGTCCGCGACTCGGCCACCGCGCGTTCACCGGAGCGGATGCGCATCCCGAGCAGGACGATGTTCCTGGTCACGGTGGCGACGCTGACCGCCGTCCTGGTCGGGGTGACCGTCGCCGGAGTCCTGCTGGGTGATACGAAGCTGCTGCTCGGGGACGTGTTCCACTGGGCGCAGGGGACGGCCGGGCAGTCCGTCTCCTTTGTGCTCGACACCCGTGTGCCGCGGGTGCTTACGGCGCTCCTCGCCGGCGCCGCACTGGTGTTGTCCGGCACGTTGGTCCAGGCCGTCACCCGCAACCCTCTCGCAGAACCCGGCATCCTCGGAGTCTCGGGCGGTGCGGCGCTCGGCGCGGTACTTCTTGTGACGACGGTTCCGGCCGCCGCCACGTGGGGTATCGCCGGTGCCGCCTTCGCGGGCGCGGCCGTCGCGTCGGTCGTCGTGTTCGGACTCGCCGCGCGCGGCGGGTTCGGCAGCAATCGACTGGTCCTGGTGGGTGTCGGCGTGTCCGCCGCGACCACGGCGCTGATCAGCCTGTTCATCGTGCTCACCGATCCGTTCAACGCGACGAAGGCACTGACCTGGCTGTCCGGCTCCACCTACGGACGGGAACTGCCAGATGACCTGCCCGTGGGCGGCGCCCTCGTCCTCGGCCTCGTGGTCGTCGTGGCCAGGCGCACCGAACTCGACCTGGTGTCCCTCGACGAGGACACGCCAGGACTGCTCGGCCTTCGGCCGGCCCCGGCGCGTTTCGGATTCCTGTCGGTCGCCGTGCTGCTCGGTGCGACGGCCGTGGCCGCCGCGGGCACGATCGGCTTCGTCGGGCTGTCGCCCCGCACGCGGCACGCGCTTTGGTCGGCCGCCGGCACATACGCGTTGTGCTCGTGGCGGTGCTGCTGGGCGCCACCCTCGTGTGCGTGGCCGACGTCATGGGCCGGACCGTGATCGCACCGGCACAGCTGGGCGCGGGTCTCATGACGGCGGTCATCGGTACCCCGTACTTCCTCTACTTGCTGCTGCGCACCCGCCGTTAGGGCACAGCGCCGGAGATCGGTCCGGGGCCGGGCGGAGTGGTCTTCCGCCAGGCCCGACTCATCGCCCGATTCGGGCCGGTGGTCGGCGCGACCGTGCTGGTCGGGTCGGTCTTCGGTCCGGCAACCTGGATCTCGTCGGACCGGCATGCGACGGGCAGCATGCCGGCCGTCGATTGTGAGGATCCGCCGCTGTACGGGCCGAACGGGGTGGGTGCGGCCCTGGTGTCCGTCGCCCTGGTCCATGTGAAGTGCGAGATCCTCGCACTGCGGACGGGGCCGGGGGACAGCGCATGACCGGATCGGTGAGAGAGCCCGGCCCAACGCCGCCGCGTCGAGCTCTGTCCGGCGGACACCGTCCGTAGTCTTTGGCCATGGTCGAAACGAACGGTGTGCACCACCTGCTCGTGACGGTGGGCGCGCACCACAAGCTGAGCGGTATGGCTCCCAAGGGCATCAGGGTCGTGAGCGGTGGACACTTGGATCTGCACGGCGTGGCCGGACGCGTCACTGTCGAGGAGGGCGCCACGGCCCGGATCCACGGAATGGTGACCGGTGGCCTGTACAACATGGGCGGAGACGTGGAGGTGTACGGCATGGTCCACGACGGTGTGCACGACCTCGGTGAGACGACGAGTCGGATCGCCCCCGGCGCGGTCATCTCGTAACCGCGGCCGGTGTGGGCGGACCGAGCCCGTGACAGGAGGATGAGCGCATGGTGGAACACGAGACCGTCGTGCACGACATCACCCGGCCCGCAGCGCAGCCCGGTGGGTGGGTCGAGCGCGAGGCGACCGGGCGTGCCGTGGTGCGCTGCACCTGCGGCCTCGACAGCGGCATCGTGGCGGCCACCCAGGCGGTGCAGATTGCCGACGATCACCGCCGGACGAGCGCGGAAGCACGCACCTGACGGCTTGCCGATTCCTCCGTTCAGGCGCGGGTGGAGACGGGCCTCCGGGCCCGGTCTCCGCGGGCAAGGCCGAGCGCCCGCAGCCGCGATGACCGGAGCTCTCGCCGAGTCCTGGCCGATGGGCTCCGAGGGGATGTCGATGGAGGTCGGCGCCACCGTCGAAAGTGGGCGGTGGCGGCGACCTCGTCGGGACGGCCGCACACCTCAGGCGCGCCGGGCAGGGCACGGTCGGATCGACCGTGCCCTGCCCGGCGTCGTTCCGCATCGGGACCGCCCGCGGGAGTGCGGCAGGCCGGCCGACTGCCATGGAAGGGCCGTTGACTACTTCGCCTGGGCGAGCTGGACCGCGTCCGGGCCGGCCGGGAACCGCAGCTGGCCGGTGGTGTCGTGCACGGCTCGCCACACCGTCTCCGCGACGTCGCTCTCCTTGGTGAACAGTTCCTGGCCCGTGAAGTCGGCCATGGCCTTCTCCGCCCACGGTGCGTAGGGCGCGGGAACCAGCTCGTCCAGCGAGGCACCGTTCGTCGCCCTGGCGGCGAAGTTCGTCTTCAGGCAGGCGCCCGGCTCGACCGTCTTCGCACGCACGCCGAAGGGTGCGAGCTCCAGGGCCAGAGACGCGGTGAAACCCTCGACGGCCATCTTGCTCGCCTTGTAGACGGCCGAGAGCGGCATGTGGCCCAGCACCACGCTGGACGTCAAGTTGACCACCACGCCGGAGCCGCGCTCGCGGAACCGGGGCAGCACCGCCTGCGTCGTCGCCATCACGCCGAACGTGTTGGTCTCGAAGACCTCCCGCACCCGGTCCATGGGGGTGCCCTCGAAGACGCTGATCGAGGGGACGCCCGCATTGTTCACCAGGACGTCGATGGCACCCGCCGCATCGAACGCGGCGGTGATGGAATCGGGCTTGGTGACGTCGAGTTCGACGATGCGCAGCCGGTCCGACTCGGGCAGCACGCCCTCGCGGGGTGTCCGCATCGTCGCGATGACGTTCCACCCCTGCTCGTGGAAGTGGAGTGCGGTCTGTCGCCCGTATCCGGATGAGGCGCCAGTGATCAGAACGGTCTTCATGCTGTGATCCTTTGTGATGGGACGGGATCCCGGCAGGCATTTTCCTGCCTCAGAGGAGAATCGGTAATCCCATTGAATCGCTCTGACCTGGTCAGTTATAGAACTTTCCTCGCTGACTCTTGCATGATCCTGCTTGATGGCTCCGACTACGGTAGTGCACCCGCGGGGCTGCGCACGGTGTCCCGCAGACGGGCCGCGTCCCGGCTCGGGGGTGCGCCGAACTGGCGGCGGTACTCCCGGCTGAACTGGGAGGGGTTGTCATAGCCCACCCGCTGGCCGACCCCGGTGACATCGCTGGGGTGGGTGGCGAGCAGCAGTCGGGCCTCCTGGAGCCTGATCTGCTTCTGGAACTGGATCGGGCTCATCGCGGTCACCGCCTGGAAGTTGCGGTAGAAGGCGGAGACGCTCATGCCCGACAGGCGCGCCACGTCCTCGACGCGGAAGGCCTCGGCGTAGTGCTCGCGGATCCACCGCACGGCACGGGAGACATGGCTGAGGCCGCTGTCGGCGAGGCCGAGCTGACGCACCGTCGCGCCCTGCTCACCGGTGATCACGCGCCACAGGATCTCGCGTTTGATCAGTGGGGCCAGTACGGCGCGGTCGCGGGGTTCGTCGAGCAGACGCAGCAACCGGACCACCGCGTCGAGCAGTTCGGCCGGAGCGTCACTGACGGCGATCCCCGACGGCGCGCCTCCGCCGGTGTGGGGGATGTCTCCGGGGCCGGCCTGCAGCAGAAGTTCCGCGACGGCGGACGGTTCCAGCACCAGACCGACGCCCAGTGCCGGCTCTCCGGGGTCGGCCTGGACGAACTGCCCCGTCACCGGCAGGTCGACGGATGCGACCAGATACTGCCCGGCGCCGTACTCGTAGACCCTCTCGCCCAGCGCGAGCCGTTTGGCGCCCTGGGCGATGACGGCGAGCACCGTGCCCGACATGGAGGGCGCCGGCGGATCCGGCCGGTCGACCTTCGAGATCAGTACGCCGTCGATGGCCGTGGTCCAGTCGGGGCGCGCGTGCCGGGCCAGCAGGGTGCGGAACTCTTCGAGGTGCATGCGTCCATTGCAGCACCTCTCCCTCCTTGTGCTCCCGCCGTCGAGAGGATTGTGCAGGTACAAGCGAGCAACGATCTAACGTTTGTCCAGGTCAGGCCGATTGAATGGAATCACTTCAATCCTTCACCGACAGGACCGAATCGATGATCGCCAAATATGGATTCAACGCCACCCTGACCGCCAGGCCCGACATGGGGGACGCGCTGGTCGACCTGCTGCTGACCGGCCTGAACGAAGGCAGCCCCGGGGCGAGCCGGTTCTGCGTCGTCTATCTGGTCTCCCGCTCCGCGTCCGACCCCGACGTCGTCCACGTCACCGAGGGCTGGACCAGCGAGGAGGACCACCACCGGATCTTCGGCGGCGAGGCCGCCCAGGCCATCGTGGCGCAGATCGGCGCACTGCTGGCCAAGGAGCCCGAGTACACCGACTACGTGCCCCTTCGCGGTAAGGCCACCATCTAGGACCCCGTCGGTCCTGGCCGCCGCAGCCGCCATCCCCGCCGCGGCCGGCCCGCTGCTCGTCCACCCACCCGGTACCACTCGCGAAAGGCCTACGACCATGACCGTGGCACGACCCGCTCTGGACCCCGAACTGCGTGAACTCCTGGCCGACATGCCGCAGATGACCCGGCTCAGCGCCGAAGTGCTCGCGCAACTGCGCCAGTATCCCTCGACGCCCGTCGAGTCCCTGCTCACGCACCGGTCGGTCGACCGGCGTGAGATCACCGTGCCCGCCACGGACGGCGTTCCGATCCCCATGTCGGTCATCAGCCCCGCGACAGGCGACCGCACCACCGCGGCCCCCTGCATCTACTGGATGCACGGCGGCGGAATGGTCATGGGCGACCGCTTCTCACAGATCGACATCCCGCTGGAATGGCTCGACGAATTCGGCGCGGTCGTGGTCTCCGTGGACTACCGGCTGGCACCCGAGGTCACCGGTACCGCCCTCGTCGACGACTGTTACCAGGGGCTGCTCTGGATCGCCGAACACGCCGACGAACTGGGCGTCGACCCGGCTCGGATCATCGTCGCCGGCGCCAGCGCGGGCGGTGGCCTTGCGGCCGGTGTCACTCTGCTGGCCCGCGACCTCGGCACCCCCGCGGTCGCCGCGCAGATGCTCATCTGCCCCATGCTCGACCACCGCAACACCAGCACGTCCAGCCGACAGTACTCCGGCGGGCCCGGCGTATGGACCCGAGAGATGAACGAGTTCGGATGGCGTGCCGTCCTCGGTGACCGTGGCGACGAGGACGTGTCCCCGTACATCTCGCCCGCGTTGGCCGACGACCTCTCGGGTCTGCCGACCACCTACATCGACACCGGCTCCGCGGAAGTCTTCCGCGACGAGGACACCGACTACGCCACCCGCATCTGGGCGGCCGGCGGCCAGGCCGAACTCCACGTCTGGGCAGGGGGATTCCACGGATTCGACGCGCTGTACCCGCAGGCGCACATCTCGGCGACGGCCCGCCGAACCCGCACCGACTGGCTCGCACGTCTCCTGCACCGGAACCAGGACGAATAACGCCTCGGGCCGCGGCCGGCCACGCTCGCCCTGCGACGGCACCAAGGCGGGCAGGGTCGGAGCGCAGCCGTCCCGCCGACCTCCTCGCCATTGCCGCCGGCCAGGGTGCGCGCAGCGGAATGCCGGTGCCTGTGCCGGCGGACCGGCCTGCGCCGGGATGTCCGACCGGAGCCGAACACCGGCTCCGGCGGCAGTGGTCGCCGGCCGCTGTCCGTGTATCACAAATCGACAGAAGTCGATCCTGGGTCGACGGAGTGCGGAGAAGCGTCGCCGACCATCAGGCGATGACTCGGCCCCGCAGGATGATGCGGCTCGGGTTGGCCAGAGCCGAGATGTCGAGCGTCGGGTCCGTGTCATAGGCGACAAGGTCGGCCGGGCCTCCGTCGACCAGGCCCGGCAGGCCGAGCCAGGACCTGGCCGACCACGATGCCGCGCCCAGGGCCGTTTCGGCCGAAAGACCGGCACGGACCAGCCACTCGACCTCCGATGTGACGGTGCCGCAGGGAAAGCTGTCGGTGCCCGCGAGGACGGTGACGCCGGCTTCGTGCGCGGCCCGGACGTTGGGCAGCATGGCTTCCCATCCGGCCAGCCACCAGTCGCGACGGGCACTCGGCTCCTCAGTGCGCCGTCGGTCGGCTCCGGCGCCGAAGGCACTGAGCGTCGGGACGAAGGCGGTGCCTTGGGAAGCCATCTGATCGATCAGGCCGGGGTCCAGGTGCATGCCGTGTTCCAGGCTGTCGACGCCTGCTCGAACGGCGTTGAGACTGCCGTCGGCGGTCTGGCAGTGGGCGGCCACTCGGCCGCCGATCGCGTGCACGGCCTGCACGACGGCGCTGAGGATGTCCCGTGGCAGTGCCGGTTCGTCATGCCTCCAGTCGGCGATGACCTTGCACCAGCCCGAGGACGCCTTGGCTTCCTCGACCGCGGCGTGCACCAGATCCTCCTCACTCACGTCACGCCCGAGGCCCGGAAAGAAGCGGCCGGGAGTGGCCAGCCAGCGTCCGGCCGAGCGGACGCGCGGTAGTTGCGGATCCTCGTCGACCCAATCCGGGATGCGTGCGGCAGACCCGGGCGTTCGGACCAGCAGCACTCCGGCGTCGCGGTGGTCGGTCAGGTGCCGGCGGAGCATCTCGTCGCTGAACGGGGCGTCGTGGACCTCGGTGCCCGGATGTGTGTGCACGTCCACCAGGCCGGGCAGCAGCCATCCGCCGTCGACGACGATGTCCGCGTCCGGAACCGGCTCTGTCCGCAACCGGTCTCCATCGATCCAGAAGGACCGCTCTTCCCGTTCCGGCAACACGATGCCTCGCACCTGCAGCACCACCGGTGACAGCCTCCCCGAACCTGAACATGCGTCGTTGGTCGATCCCTTGATCCTAGGGGCGTTGGAAACGACTGAGCCTTGGTCGGGTTCCGTGTGGACCACCCACCCGGCGGCAGGAGCCGGCGCGGCATCATCGGAGGGTTGGAGTGCGGCCGAGGAGGATCCTCCCCGGCTGACGCCTTGAAGGCGACGGCGTGCACGCGCCGTGCTCGGTGTCGAACGCGCCCCACGCCGCCGCCCCGACCGGTCAGCTCACTGCTGTGCTGCCTGTTCGATGAGGGTTTGCAGGTACAGGCCGCGGTGAGCGTCGAGTTGGGTCGGTGTGTGGGTGCGTACGGCGGTGGCGAAGTCGCGGCGCAGGATGGGCCAGCACTCCTCGTGGTCGATTTCCGCGGTGTCGTAGGCCGTCGGTTGATTCGGGCCGAAGAGTTCGATGCGTGTGATGGCGCGCGGCAGGTTGACGGAGCCGGAGAGGGAGGCCTGGCTCACGGCTCCGTTGGCGTGTTCGCAGGTGAGCTCGATCCATCGCCTGGGGTCCCCGGTGCTGCGTATGGCGGTGATGGGAGCGATCGCCGCGTCCAGGAGGTCGAGCAGATGGGGTCCCAGATCGAGCAGCGCGCCGTGTTCGAGGCGCCAGCCGGTGGCGAAGTCGCCGCCGAGGAAGGCGCCGTGGAGATAGGCGGAACGTGCCCCGGTGACGTCGAGGCTGCGAGCGGTGTCGAGAAAGGCGCGGGTCGTCGGGTGATAGCGCTTGGTGAGGACGAGTTGGGAGATCACCCCGGCTTCGGCGACGGCGTCCGCCACGCGCCGGGCCGTGGCGAGGTCGGGGCCGAGGGGCTTCTCCAGCAGCAGGGCCTTTCCTCGTTCGGCCGCCAGTGGTGCCAGTTCGCCCTGGACGGCGGGTGGGACGGCGAAGGCCACGGCTTCGCAGTGGTCGAGGAGTTCGTCGAAGTCGGCGGCGACATGGGCCGCGTAGGGGGCGGCAGTCTGCTCGGCCGCTTCGGGACGGCGGGCCCAGACCGCGGCGAGTCGGGTTTCCGGTCCTGCGGCGAGTATGCGGGCGTGCATGGCACGGGCCCATGGGCCGGCGCCTACGAGGCCGACCTCGACCGGGCGGTGTTTCCAGGGGGTGGGTTCTGCGGTCACGGTATTCCTGTGGGTGTGCGGCGCCTCGACGTCAGAGTGCGAGGCGGTTGAGGCGGGCGTCGGCGCGGTCGGGTGAGTAGAGGAACTCCACGACCATGGAAGCGGCTCCGATGAGACCGGCGTGGTCACCGAGCCGTGAGGTGACGACCTGGAGGTTGGCGGTCGTGCGGGGCATGGCACGTTGATAGAGCAGCTCGCGGACTCCGGTCATGAACGGCACCCCCGAGAGGTCTCCGGCCAGCATCAGCACGCCCGGGTTGAGCAGCGTGACGACCGTCACCAGGACTTCGCCCGCCCGGCGCCCCGCCTCCCGGGCGAGGCGGATGGCGTCGGGGTGGCCTTCGGCGAGAGCGCGTTTGACGTCGGAACCGGAGGCGGTGTCGAAACCGAGTGCGGACAGCTCGCGGGCGAGGGCCCGGCCGCTGGCCACTGCGGCCAGGCAGCCGTAGGACCCGCACATGCACAGGGCGTCGAGGCGGTCGTGCAGGCGGATGTGGCCGATGTCGCCGGCCCCGCCGTCGATGCCGCGGTAGACGTCACCTCCGACGACGACACCCGCGCCGATACCGGTGGACACCTTGACGAGGACGAAGGCCGCGCTGTCACGGTGGTTCGCCTGGTGTTCGGCCAGCGCCATGAGGTTGGCGTCGTTGTCGACGAAGACGGGGATCGGCTCCTCGTCCGGACCGGTGCCCACGTGGTCGGCGTAGGCCTTCTGCAGGCGTTCGCGGACGGGGTAGCGGTCCCAGCCGGGCATGATGGGCGGCTCGATGATCCGCCCCGTCTCCCAGTCGACGGGGCCGGGCACCGACAGCCCGATGCCGCGGACATGGGTGGCGTCCACGCCGGCGGCGCCGATCAGATCCGGGAACCAAGCGGCGAGTCGGTCCAGTACGTCGTCCGGGCCGTCGGTGATGCGCAGGGGGCCCGTGTGCTCGGCGAGGATGGTGCCCGCCAGATCCAGCACGGCGGCCCGGGCATGACGGGTCTCGAGATCGACGGCGATCACCGACGCGTGCGTCGGATCGAAGACGATCCTGTGGGACGGGCGGCCGCCGGTGGAGGTGCCGACGGTGTGGCGAAGCCATCCGGCGCGGTTGAGGACGTCCAGTCGCGCTCCGATGGTGGAGCGGGACAGGCCGGTGGCGCGCTGCAGGTCGGCGCGGGTGTTGGCGCGGCCGCTGCGGATCAGCTGCAGCAGTTCTCCCGCGCTGACCTGACTCGGCGTCATCATGACTTCCCCCATGGCTCAGCTCTTGTCGGCGCCGCTGGTCAGGCCCTCGGTGAGCATGCGTTCGGCGGCGAAGAACAGAAGTACCACGGGAATCGTCAGTACCACCGAGCCGGCCATGAGGATGGTCTTGGGCACTTCTACGCCGTTCGAGAGTTGTGCCAGGCCGAGAGAGACGGTCCACTTCTCGGGGTCGGCGGCCAGGAAGAGGAGAGCGAAGAGGAACTCGTTCCAGGCGATCATGAACACATACAGACCGGTCGCCATGAGGGACGGCAGGGCGAGGGGCAGGATGACCTTTCGGACCGTCTGCAGTCGGCCGGCTCCGTCGATCGCTGCTGCTTCCTCGATGGAAGCGGGGATGGTGACGAGGTAGTTCTTCAGCATGTAGATCGCCACGGGCACGGTCTGGGCCACGTAGACGATGGCGAGGCCGACCAGGCTGGAGGACAGGCCCAGCTTGGCGAAGATGACGAACAGCGGAACGGCCAGCAGGGTCGCCGGGAACAGGTAGACGGCGAGGAAGAGCGCGCTGACCTGACGGTGGCCGAAGAACTTCAGGCGGCTGACCGCGTAGGCGCCGGGCACGGCGGCCAGCAGGGTGAGGATCACCGTACCGAGGGAGACCAGTGCGGAGTTGAGCAGGAACTTCACAAAACCCTGGCCGCCGTCGTCGGTGGACTTCAGCACGTCGCGGTAGGTGGAGAGGGTGAAGTCCTTCGCCGAGACCCACAGCGAACCCGGGTCGAGCAGGAGAGCGTCGATGGGTTTCACCGACAGCAGCACCATGTAGTAGAAGGGCGCCACGGTGATCACTGCGAGGAAGGCGATGACGAACCAGCGCAGGACGCCGAAGAGTCTGTCCTCGAACTGGGCCCTGGTCAAAGTGGCCTTGCGGGTCACGATTCCTCCTGGACCTTGTTGCCGAAGAACTTGAAGTAGAAGCCGAGCAGGATCATCAGGGAGGCGGCCAGAACCAGGGCCTGGGCGGCTGCGGCCCCGACGTCGTAGCGGGCGGTGAGGAAGTCGTAGACCCGGACGGCGGCGACGTTCGTTCCGGCTCCGCCCCCGGTCAACAGGTAGACGTCGTCGAACTTGTTGAAGGTCATGATGAATCGCAGGACGCACAGCAGGGCGATGACGGGCATGAGTTGGGGCAGCAGGATGTGGCGGAAGCGCTGGGTCAGGGTGGCGCCGTCCACCATGGCGGCCTCCTCCAGGCCCGCGGGGACCGCTTGCAGCCGGGCGAGGATGAACAGGAAGGCGAAGGGGAAGTAGCGCCAGCACTCGAAGGCGATGACGGTCAGCAGGGCCAGCGGTATGTCGAAGTGCGCGCCGAGCAGGTTGACCTGGTACTCGCGGGTGGACAGGAAGGCGATGGGGTTGTCCCAGCCGAACAGCCGGTGGCCCCAGTCGTTGACCACGCCGTACTGCGGGCTCAGGGCGACCTCCCAGACGAAGGCCACGGCGACGACGGGGGCGACGTAGGGCAGCAGCATGGCCGCGCGCAGCAGTCCGCGGCCGCGGAAGGGCTTGCGCAGGGCGAGGGCGGCGACGAGTCCCAGGAGGACCGATCCCAGGGTGGCGCCCGCGGTGTACAGCAGGGTGGTGGCCAGGCTGGACCAGAATCCGGCGGAGTCGAAGACCTGGGTGAAGTTGTCGAGGGACCAGTTGCCGACGAGGCCCATGCCCTGGATGTCGACCAGCCTGGCGTGCTGGAAGGCGAGGAGCACGGTCCACAGGATGGGCAGGATGACCACCACGAGGACAACGACGAAGGTGGGGGAGACGAAGGCGAGGCCTGCGCGGTTGGCGCGTCGGCTGGCGGTCATCGGGCGCCGCCGGCGATCGGCGGACCGGTCCGCCGACCCGGGGCTGGTGTGCCGGCGCTTCGGTGCGCCGACGGGGGCTGTTGTCATGGAAGGACCTTTGCGGGCGTGCATGCGGGCGGCTACTGCAGGGACTTCTTGAGGGCGGCGACTTCGTCGTCGGCCTCGTGTGCGGCCTCGGAGGGGGAGATCTGTCCGCTGGTCATCGCGCCGATGGCCTTCGGCACGGGGAGTTCGCCGTTGGTCGCGCCGACGAGGGCCCCTTCGCCCTGGGTGATGCCCCAGCGCCGCATGTTGCTGACGCCGTCGGCGAGTTGGTTGAGCAGCTCCTCGGGAAACACCTGGTCGAAGGGCTTTCGGGTGTCGACGCCGATGTCGCTGTGCCGCCAGGCGTCGAGGTAGAGATCGGGCTGGGCGGCCGTGCCGTGGCGGACGGGGATCTTGCCCTCGGGAGCCATGCCGATCCAGGTCTCGTAGCCCGGGCCCATCATGTACTCGATGAACTGGCGGGAGGCGGCCGTCTCGGCCGTCTTGGTGGTCACCCATGAGGTGATCTCGCCGAACTGGGCCGCCTGCGCGGCGTCGGGGCCCTTCAGCGCCGTGACGATGCCGCTGTTGCGGGACAGGTACTGCGGGTCCTGCTTGCACTGGGGGCAGCTGGGCAGGGCGTCCTTGCGCAGTCCCGCGAGTTCGTCCAGCAGGAACGACGACCAGATGATCATGGAGGACCGGCCGGCGAAGTAGGTCGCGCGGGTGGAGTCCACGGTCTGGGTTCCCGGGGCGCCGTAGGTACGGGCGAGCTGGTCGTAGGTGTGGAACGCGGTCTGGCACTGCGGGGATTCGAGGGCGACCTCGTGGTGGTCGTCGACGAGCTGGCAGTCGTTTGCGAGGGCGACGCTCTCGAAGCTCTGCGAGGTGAACGCGTCACCCGGGTCGGTGGCCGCCGACATGCCGTCGTTGCCCTTGGCGGTGAGTGCCTTGGCGGCGGTCAGGGCGCGTTCGTAGGTGTCGGGCGCCGCCAGCTGCTTCTGGTCGAACTGGTCCTTGCGATAGACCAGCAGCTGGAGCCACGCGTCGGAAGGCACACCGAGGCTGGTGTCCTTGTCGGAGGTCAGGTCGAGCGCGTTGGCGTTGAAGGTGCCGCGGCCCAGCTCACCGATGATCTTCTTGGGGATGTCCGTGTTGAGCAGCCCATTGGTGTACATCTGCCAGACCTGGCCCATCGGGGCCGCGCCTATGACGTCGGGCAGCTTGCCTGCGGCCGCGGCCGACATGATCAGTTGAGGCATCTGGCCCTCGTCGACCCCGACGAGATGGACCTTGATCCCCGTCTTTTTCTCGAACCCGTCGATCGCCTTCTGCGTTGCCGCGATGCGATCAGGGAGGTTCTCCTGTGACCAGACCGTTATCTCTCGGTCCGGTTTGCCGGGCCCGGTGCTGCTGGAACAGCCCGTGAGCAGCCCGAGTCCCAGGGCTGCTGTGACGCCGACCGCGGTCGTCCTCGACCGCAGGGTCATGGTGCGCATTGCGTGTCCTTGTTCCGGCTTACGTCTACTGGGCACGCATCTCAGCATCAGTTTTGCGTGTTGACAAGACATAAGTTGGAGATATTGTCGACGCAACTCACCACCGCACCACTTCCGGAGCCATCCGTGGAACGCGTCGTTCAATTCACCGGCCCTCGCCAGGTGGAGGTCGCCGAGCACGTCCGAGCCGAGCTGCCGCCGGGCCACCTCAGAGTCCGCACCCGCTACTCGGGCATCTCCGCCGGTACCGAGCTCACCGCCTACCGGGGGACCAACCCCTACCTGACGCGCACCTGGGATCCCGAAGCCCGGCTCTTCCGGGAGGGCGCGGCCGGCATCGAGTACCCGGTGGCCGGCTGGGGCTACTCCGAGGTCGGCGAGGTCGTCGAGATCGCCCCTGACCTGGCCGACACCCCGGGGCTGCCGCGCCCCGGCGACCTGGTGTGGGGCATCTGGGGACACCGCAGCGAGGGCATCGTCCCCGCCGAGCGCATGACCGGCCACACCCTGCCGGCCGGGCTCGAGCCCCTGGCGGGCGCCTTCGCCCGGGTCGGTGCCATCGCCTACAACGCCGTCCTGGCCGGCGACATCCACCTCGGCGAGGATGTGGCCGTGTTCGGGCAGGGCGTCATCGGCCTGCTCGCCACCCGGCTCGCGCAGCTCAACGGCGCCCGTGTGACGGCCGTCGACGCACTGGACGGCCGCCTGGAGACCGCAAAGCGGTATGGCGCACATCACACGCTCAACGCACGTACCGACGCGGTCGCCGAACGCATCCGCGAGGCCACCGCCGGACTCGGCGCCGACCTCGCCATCGAGATCAGCGGCGCCTACCCGGCCCTGCACGACGCCCTGCGCTCGGTCGCCGTCGGTGGCCGGGTCGTCGCCTCCGGCTTCTACCAGGGCGACGGCATCGGACTGCGGCTGGGGGACGAGTTCCACCACAACCGCGTTCAGCTCATCTGCTCCCAGATCGGCGGCGTCCCACCGCAGCTGTCCCACCGCTGGAGCGTCGAGCGCCTTCAGCAGACCTTCCTCCGGCTGGTCGCCGAGGGGCAGGTCGACGTCGCCTCCCTGGTCAGCCACGTCATCCCGGCCGCCGACGCGGCCGACGCCTATGTGCTGCTCGACGAGCGCCCTGCCGAGGCGCTGCAGGTCGTCCTGGAATTCTGAAAGGCCCCACCATGCTCAAGACCGCCGTTCAGGAGCAACTCCTGCCCGGAGAAACCCTGCAGGCCAAGTGGGACTTCGCCCAAGCGGCCGGCTACGACGCCATCGAACTGCGGGGCAAGGGCGATCTGCACTTCGCCTCCCGCCTCGACGAGTTGAAGCGGGCGGCGAAGGACGGCGTGGTCATGCCCACCGTCTGCGTCGACATGCTGCACTTCTTCGGCGCCTTCGACACCGCCCTGCGCGCCGACGCCATCACCCAGATGAAGTCCCAGCTCACCGTGATCGCCGAGATCGGCGGACTGGGCGCCCAGACGCCCGCCTCCTACGGCATGTTCTCGCGCCGTCTGCCGCCCTTCGAGCCGCCGCGCAGCGAGGAGGAGGACCGCGAGATCCTCCTTGCCGGCCTGACCGAACTGGGGGAGCACGCACGCAGGGAAGGCGTGACGCTCTTCCTCGAACCGCTCAACCGGTACGAGGACCACATGGTCAACCGCCTGGAACAGGCGGCCGACCTGATACGCAGCACCGGACTCGACTCCGTCAAGATCGGGATCGACAGCTACCACATGAACATCGAGGAGAGCGACCCCGCCGCCGCGATCCTCGCCCACGCCGACCTCATCGGCCATGCCCAGGTCTCCGACTCCAACCGCTTCCAGCCCGGCGCCGGACACCTCGACTGGCCCGCCTGGCTCGCCGCCCTGCACACCATCGGTTACGACGGGTACCTCGCCGCCGAATGCCGTCTCACCGGCGACCCCGTCGCGGCCGTCCGCTCCATCCCCGCCTTCCTGCAGAGGTCCGGCGCGTGAACTCCCTCCTGGACCGGCCCGTGTCCACCGCGTCCGCGGCCCTGACACTGCGGCGCGGTGCGGCACGGGTCCTTATCGAGAACTGGACCGGCACCTCCACCGTTCCCTCCCGCACCCTCTACCCCCATCAGTGGAGCTGGGACTCCGCCTTCATCGCCATCGGACTGCGCCACCTCTCCGCGCGCCGGGCCCAGCAGGAACTCGAGTCCCTGCTGGCCGGCCAGTGGGCCGACGGACGCATCCCGCACATCGTCTTCAACCCCGCCCTGCCGCACGACGCCTACTTCCCGAGCCCCGACTTCTGGCAGTCCTCGCGCTCGGGCCGAACCGCCGGCGCCCCGGCCACGCCGGAGACCTCGGGCATTGTCCAGCCTCCCGTGCACGCGCTGGCCGCCTGGCTCACGCACCAGGCGGACCCGCGGGAATCTCGCCGGCGCAGATTCCTCAGCCGCGCCTATCCACGGCTCGCCGCCTGGCACGACTACCTCCTCGCTCGCCGCGACCTCGGCGGCGCGGGGCTGGCAGCCGTCGTCCACCCGTGGGAGCCGGGCATGGACAACAGCCCCTGCTGGGACCGGGCCCTGCGCCGCGTGCAACCCGCCGCGCCCGAGGCCTTCCGCCGCGCCGACCTCAACCACGGCCACCCCGCCGACCGGCCCACCGACCTGGACTACGCCCGCTATGTCCGGCTGGCGACCGACTACCGCGAGGCCGGCTACGACGACCGCGCGCTGCGGCACGGCTTCGCCATGGAAGACCCCTGCTTCAACGCCCTGCTCATCGTCAGCGAGCACGCCCTAGCCGCCATGGCCCACGAACTCGGCGTCGACGGCGCCTCCCACACCGCGCGCGCCGAGGAACTGACCGGCCACTTGATGGCGCGCCTGTGGGACGACGAGGCCGGCATGTTCCGTGCCCGCGACCTGACCACCGACACCCTGGTCGACGAGCGCAGTGTCACCGGCCTGGTCCCCCTCGTCGTGCCCGGCCTGCCGCACGACATCGTCAGGCGGCTGCAGGACACCCTCGACGGACCGCACTTCAGCGCGCCTGCCACCCGGCTGATCCCCAGCTACGACCTGACCGGTCATGCTTTCGACGCCCAGCGCTACTGGCGCGGCCCGGCCTGGTTCAACACGGCCTGGCTGATCCACCGCGGGCTGCGCACCCACGGCCTCCACCCCGACGCCGAACGGCTCCAGCAGGGCTTTCTCGCCGAAGCCGGGCGTTCGGAGTTCGCCGAGTACGTCGACCCGACCACCGGCGCCGCCCGGGGCGCCCGGCACTTCTCCTGGACCGCCGCCCTCGCACTGGATCTGCTGTGCGCCGACCCGAAGGAGCCCCAGCCATGACCGCGGGCGACCACGCCGTGCAGCTGGTGCGCGACGCCACCTTCGCCCGCCTCGATGCCGGCGCGGGCATCAGCGGCATCCGCGGGACCACACCCGACGGACTGTTCCTGAAGGACGCACGCCATCTCAGCCGCTGGCAGCTCACCGTCGACGGCAGGAGTCCCGTCGCTTTGGTGCCGGCCGAGGCGACGACGGACGACACGGCCGAGTGCGTCCTCACCCCGCGGGGCACACGGGACAATCCCCCCGCCTACACCGTCTTCCGCAGGCAGACCCTCACCGCGGGCACGCTCACCGAACATCTCCGGCTGGTCAGCAACCTTCCCCACCCGGTCACGGCCCGCATCGATCTCACCGTCGACGCCGACTTCGCCGACCTGTTCGAACTGCGGGCCGACGACCGCCACTACTCCAAGCAAGACGCCCGGTACACAACCCGCACGACGTCCGACGGCCTGCACTTCGACTACCACCGGGCCGACTGGCACTCCCGCACCACGCTCACCTGCCGCCCCGCCCCGGACGCCGTCGACACCCGGCAGGGCGCCGCACCGTCCACCGCGCGGACCCTGACCTGGCATCTCCCGCTCGACGAACACGGCGAGAGCGAACTCCAACTGACCGTCCGCGCCCAGCCGCACGGACTGCCGTACGAGCCGCCTGGCGCTCCGCACCCCCCTCGGCAGGCACCGACGGCGACCGACGATCTGAGTCGTACCTGCGAGCGAGGCCTCGCCGACATCGATCTGCTGACCATCCCGGTGACGGGCGTGGACGGTGACCCGGTGCACGTACCCGCCGCCGGAATTCCTTGGTTCCTCACCCTGTTCGGCCGCGACTCCCTGCTCACCTCCTACTTCCTGCTGCCCTACCGACCGGACGCGGCCGCCGCGACACTTAGCGCCCTCGCCGCCACACAGGGGCAGCGCCACGACGCCTTCAGCGGCGAACAGCCCGGACGCATCGTCCACGAGACGCGCCACGGCGAACTCGCGCACTTCCGTCAGATCCCCTACGGCCGGTACTACGGCGCCGTCGACGCCACACCGCTGTTCCTCGTCCTGCTGCACGCCCACTACGAGACGACCGGCGACAGCAGCCTTGCCACGCGCCTTGAGGACCACGCACGGCGGGCCGTTGAGTGGATGCTCACCGACGGCGGCCTGGAGCAACACGGCTACCTCGTCTACACCCCCGATCCCGGCGGACTGGTCAATCAGAACTGGAAAGACTCCGCAGGCGCCATCTGCTTCACGGACGGCACCCAGGCAAAGGGCCCCATCGCCGTCTCGGAAGCCCAGGGCTACGCCTACGACGCACTCCGGCGCACAGCGGAACTCGCCCATGAGGTCTGGCAGGACGAGGCCTGCGCCACCCGTCTGCGCAACGTGGCCGCCCGACTGCGCAGCCGCTTCACCACCGACTTCTGGATGCCGGAAGCCGACTTCCCCGCTCTGGCCCTGGACGGCGACGGACACCAAGTCGACGCCCTGGCCTCGGATGCGGGCCACCTGCTGTGGTCCGGCATCCTCGACGCCGAGCACGCCCGCCGGGTCGGCCGCCGCCTGCTGGCACCGGACTTCTTCTCCGGCTGGGCGATCCGCACCCTGGCCTCGGGACAGCAGCCGTACCACCCCCTCTCCTACCACCGCGGCAGCGCCTGGCCCCACGACAACGCCGTCATCACTCTGGGCCTTGCCCGCTACGGGCTCACCGACGAGGTCGACACCGTCACCGAAGGCCTCATCGCGGCAGCGGCCCACCACGGCCACCGACTGCCGGAGGTCATCGCCGGCTACGGCCGATCCGCCACCAAGGGCCCTGTTCCCTACCCCCATTCCTGCTCGCCCCAGGCCTGGGCGGCGGCCACACCCCTGGCCCTGCACACAGCACGGCAACAGGTACGGAACGAACACCGGACCTGAACTCCGGCGCCCGGAGCCGTAAGGCTGCCGACACCACACACAAGGGCGGGACGGCAAGGCCGGATACAGGAGCAGGACCCCTGACCGCACCGGCAACTCCCGGCCCAGCGAAGCCACCGACCAAAGGACTGCCCCTATGGAATACCGTCATCTCGGCCGCAGTGGCCTGATCATCAGCGAGATCGCTTACGGGAACTGGCTCACTCATGGTTCGCAGGTGGAGGCCGATGCGGCTGTCGCGTGTGTGCGTGCCGCGCTGGAGACGGGCATCACTACGTTCGACACTGCGGATGTCTATGCCGGGACGCGGGCCGAGGCGGTTTTGGGTGATGCGCTGAAGGGTGAGCGCCGCGAGGGTCTGGAGATCTTCACGAAGGTGTACTGGCCGACGGGTCCGGGCCGTAACGACCGGGGGCTGTCGCGCAAGCACATCATGGAGTCGATCGAGGGGTCGTTGCGGCGGCTGCGGACCGACTACGTGGATCTGTATCAGGCGCACCGGTACGACGTGGCGACGCCGTTGGAGGAGACGATGGAGGCGTTCGCCGATGTCGTGCACTCCGGGAAGGCTCACTACATCGGTGTGTCGGAGTGGCCCGCGGAGCAGATCCGGCGGGCTCACGCGCTGGCGCGTGAGCTGCGGATTCCTCTGGTTTCCAACCAGCCGCAGTACAACGCGCTGTGGCGGGTGATCGAGGGCGAGGTGGTGCCTACCTGCGAGGAGCTGGGTATGGGCCAGATCGTGTTCTCGCCGATCGCGCAGGGTGTGCTGACGGGCAAGTACGAGCCGGGTCAGCAGCCGCCGGCGGGTTCGCGGGCCACGGACGACAAGGGTGGCGCCGGCATGATCGCGCGGTGGATGGGTGATGACGTGCTGGCGGCTGTGCAGCAGTTGAAGCCGTTGGCGGCGGAGGCGGATCTGTCGCTTGCGCAGTTGGCCGTGGCGTGGGTGCTGCAGAACTCCAATGTGTCCGCGGCCATCATCGGTGCGTCGCGGCCGGAGCAGGTCCAGGAGAACGCGAAGGCGTCGGGCGTGGTGCTCGAGGCCGATCTGATGGCGCGCATCGAGGAGATCCTCGAGCCGGTCGCGGTCACCGACCCCAAGCGCGTGCACGACAACGTACCGGAGCGCCGTCCCTGAGACAGCGAGGCCCTGGTCGGGCCCCGAGTCGCAAAGTAATGGCGGACGTGGCGACTCGTACATGCCGTGTTCAACGGCAGCGATTACTCAAGGCAGCATGCCTGGATGTGATTTCACCCGAAGAGATCTTCTGAGCTGGTCCGCGGTGGCCGCGGCGGCGCCCTTCGTTGCGACCGCGTTCGACGGCGTCGCCTCGGCCGCGACCGGCGGGGACGACATCTCACCCGCCAACCTCGAGCTGGTCACGCTCACCGAGGACCGAGCCGTCATCACCTGGTACACCGGCTACACCGGCAGCGACGACGGACTGGGCCGCATGGTGCCGGCGCCCGCCGACGGAGAGGTGCGCTGGGGTACCCACCCCGGCCGCCTCACCCGGGTCGCGACCGGCCTGTCAGCCCACACGCCGTACCACTACGTCGAGTTGACCGGCCTGGAGCCGGGCCGGACCTACTACTACCAGGCCACCTCGCACGGCAAGCCGGTCCCTCCGACGGCCTTCACCCTGATCAAGGGCAACGCCGTCGGAACCTCGGACTACGGCCTCGACGGCACGGGTCCCTACAGCTTCACCACGCCCCAACCTCCGCCCGGTCGTTATCTGTTCTCCATCGCGCTGTGCAACGACCTCCACATGGGTGAGACCCAGGCCGGACTCGTCGGCGGCCAGCCGCAGTACATCGGCATCCAGCAGGAACCGGGCCTGCCGCCGTACCCGGAGGTCATGCTGGAGTCCCTGGTGCAGGACGTGACAGCGCTCGGTGCCGACTACCTGCTCGCCGCGGGCGACATCTCCGCCGAAGCCGTGCCCCTCGACCTCAGCCGGGCCCACAAGCTACTGGGCAGGTTCGGCGCCTACCGGGACGACTACTTCGTCACGCGCGGCAACCACGACCGGGCGCACCTGGGCGATCCGTACGTGCACTGCCGCGCCGGGCAGTGGCAGGGCAACGACTGCTTCGCGGACCGGTTCTTCCCCGCCCAGCTGGACCGCACCTACTTCACCCGGACCCTGAACGGACTGCGGGTCATCGGAATCGACACCTACGACAAGCCGGGCAACGGAGGTGACTCCGGGGCCCTTTCACCCGACCAGATGGCCTGGTTCCGCGACCAGCTGCACCGCGACCAGGACCGGCCGACGATCGTCTTCGGCCACCACCCGCTCGTCGTGCAGGACTCGGCGTTCCCCATCACGGCCGGCAACTCGCTGGACTCCACGCAGGCGGCCACGATCCTCGGTGACTACGCCCGCATGCCGGGCCTGTTCCTGCACCACGCGGGCCACACGCATCGCAACAAGCGCACCATCAGCCCGCTGGCGCCGCGTGTCACCCAACAGGAGGTCGCCGCCGCCAAGGAGTACCCGGGCGGGTTCTCCCTGCTGCGCCTGTACACGGGCGGCTACGCGCTCAACTTCTACAAGAGCCGTAGCGAACTGGCCCGTCGGTGGAGCGAGCGCAGCCGCATGGAGATCCTCGGCTACTGGCCGCAGTTCGCCCTCGGCGCGAGCGTCGCCGACCGCAACTCGGTGGTACGCCACGATCTCTCCGGCCTGCGTCCCCACCACCGAGGCCACCACACATCGCACGGACACGGTGGCAAGCAGCACATGTCCGCCTGACGCATGGGCGAGGGCCCGCGGTCGCGGGCCCTCGCCGTGCTGCGCATGCGATCGGCACCCACCTGGAAGCACCGCTCCACCGTCTCGCCCACGACGTCGAAAGGGTGCGGATCGCCGCGCGGCGGTCCGTTGCGTCAGCCGGCCTCGGAGGAGAAGGGGCCGCCCTCGCCGAACGCGAGCCGCGCGAAGTTCTCGGCGATGCGTCGGTGTCCCGCCGGATCGGGGTGGACCTCGTCGGGCAACGGGAGTTCGGCGTAGTCCGTCTCGCCGTAGAGGCGGCGGCCGTCGAGGTGGTGCAGGTGGGGGTCGTCGACCGCGCGCTGTTCGACGATCCGGGCGAGTGCATCGCGAATCACGTTCAGCGTCAGGCGCCCGGCGGCGCGTTCGGCCGGATCGCCCGTGGCCTTGAACCGCAGGGTCCCGCCCTCGAATTCGGGCGCGAGGGGTCCGGGGGTGTCCTCCTGGACCGGGCACAGGATGGGGGAGACGACCAGTAGGGGCGTGGTGGGATGCCCCTCGCGGATGGTGTCGAGGAAGCCGTGGACTGCGGGGGTGAAGGCGCGCAGGCGCATGGCGTCGGTGTTGACGACATTGATGCCGATCTTGAGGCTGATCAGGTCCGCCGGGGTGTCACGCATCGCGCGGGCGGTGAAGGGGTCGAGCAGCGCACTGCCGCCGAACCCCATGTTGATCAGCTCCACACCGCCCCGGGCCGCGGCCAGCGCCGGCCAAACGGCGGTGGGGTGCGTGGCGTTCGAGCCATGGCTGATGGAACTGCCGTGGTGCAGCCAGACCCTGCGGCCGCCGGCCGGTGCAGGCTCGACCGGGGCATCGGTTCGCAGCGCGACGAGCTCGGTGATCTCCGTGTGCGGCAGCCAGATCTCGACGTCCTTGTCACGTGCCGGGAGGTCGGTGAAGCGGGCGGTGCCGACAGGCCCCTCCTGCAGTTCGAAGGACTGGGTAGCCATGTCGATCAGGTGGACGTTGCCGCCGGTCACCGTGGCCTGGGCGGCGAGGCGGCCGTCGACCAGTAGGTCGTACACGCCGTCCGCCGGGGCAGGGAGACCTCGGTACAGCCGCTTGGTGGGCACTGTGTCCAGTTCGACGGTGGTGGCCCGGGTGCGGAAGACCAGCCGCACACCCGAGGGCTGGGCCTCGGCCATGGCCAGTTGGTCGTCGGGGATCTGCCGGCGAGCACGAGCGGGCAGTCGATGGGGCAGCAGACCGTTTTGCGTCGCTTCGACGTCGAGGAAACCGCGCAGCATGTTCTCGGTGACCGGTGTCGTGATCCAGCCGTGTTGGGTGTTCATTGCCTCAGCCTGTTGATCAAGATGTGTGCAGGGTGCCGCTGCGCCGACGTGCAGCGGGGCGAACGTGTTCGGTGGTGCGGGGCCACCGGTCAGGACGTGGTCCAGTTCCGCAGCAGTGCGTCCAGGGAATCCACCATCCAGTCCCAGGACTCCTTCGGGTCGACGGCCGTGTGGTCGAACCCTCCGGCCATTTCCAGACTGACGTAGCCGTGGAAGACGCTGCCCAGCATCCGGACCGCGTGTGTCTGGTCCGGCTCCGTCAGGTCGTAGCCGCGCAGAATCGCCCGTGTCATCTGCGCGTGCCTGGGACCTGCACTGGCGGCCGCCGTCTCGGGGTCGAGCCTGAGACGGGCGGCGGCGTACCGGCCGGGATGCTCCCGGGCGTAGTCGCGGTAGGCGTCCGCGAAGGCGGCCAGGGCGTCCCTGCCGGCGCGTCCGGCCAGCGCGGAGGCCACCCGGTCGGCGAGTTCCTCCAGGGCGAACAGGGCGATCCTGGTCTTGAGGTCCTGGGAGTTCTTCACGTGCGAGTACAGACTCGCAACCTTGACGTCGAAGCGCCGGGCGAGCGCCGAGACGGTCACCTTGTCGAAGCCGACCTCGTCGGCCAGTTCCGCTCCCGCCCGGGTCAGTCGCTCCGGGGTCAGGCCTACTCGAACCATAACACCTCTCCCTTCTGGCGACAACTATTATGCATTTGCCTAAAAGCTTTAGGCAAATTAGCCTGCCGCTCATGAACCCGCTGACCGAGCAAGAGATCCGAGCCGCCTTCGTGAACTGCTCCAAGGGTGAGGCGAAGCGGCTCTCCGTACCCCGTGACCTGGCCGAGCGGCCCTGGGACGACCTGGACTTTCTCGGCTGGCGCGACCCTCGGGCTCCCGACCGGGCCTGTCTCGCCGTCGAACTCGACGGCCGGCCGGTGGCGCTCACGCTGCGCAGCCCGGCCGTCACGCCCGGGACGCGCCGCAGCATGTGCTCCATCTGCATGACCACGCACACGGGAGGCGTGTCCCTGATGGTCGCCGCGAAGGCGGGCAAGGCCGGGCAGCAGGGCAACTCCGTGGGGGCCTACATATGCAGCGACCTCGCCTGTTCGCTGTATGTACGGGGCAAGAAGGACGCGGGCATCGGCGCCCGGCTCCACGAGTCGCTCACACTGGAGGAGAAGATCGAGCGGACCGTCGCCAACCTCGCCGCGTTCATCGCCCAGGTCACCGCCTGAGGCACTCGGTTGATCGTCGGGTGCGGAGCCGGTGTGTGCGGGTCCTTCGCCAAGCCGAAGGGCCCGCACACGAGTTCAAGGCGGGGCACGGTCGGCGTCCCATGAGAGCCATGGTGGCTCATGTCCCGGCGCCCGGCACCGCAGCGGACTCCGGCCGCCGGCCTGAGACCTGTGTGGTACGACGGCACTTGAGTCGGGACCGTGTGACTCCGCTCATGAGGTGGGTGTCACAAATGGCCTGACCCCGCGGTCATCTTTCCGGACAGGGCCGAGAGACGGGAGTGGTTGTGGAGATCGCAGTTGCCGGCGGGACCGGGGTGGCCGGACGGCTCGTGGTGGAGGTGCTTCAGGCCCGCGGACATGCGCCCGTGGTGCTGTCGCGTGGTGCGGGTGTCGATCTGCTGAGCGGGTCCGGGCTGGATGCGGCGCTGGCCGGAGCGGAAGCGGTGATCGATGTCAGCAACGTGATGACCATGCGCAAGTCGGTGTCGGTGGGCTTCTTCGACACGGCGGGACGGCACCTCGTGGAGGCGGCGGAGCGTGCCGGGGTGCGGCACCTCGTGACCCTGTCGATCGTGGGGGTCGATCGGGTCAAGAGCGCCTACTACGCCGGCAAGTTGCGGCAGGAGGAGATCGTCCGGGGCGGGGCTGTGCCCTGGACCGTGCTGCGCACCACGCAGTTCCACGAGTTCGCGGGACAGATGCTGAACAGCGTGCCCGGGCCGATCGCGACGGTGCCGACGGGACGGGTCCAGCCCATCGCCGTACGGGAAGTCGCCGAAGCCCTCGCCGACATCGCCCCTCGGGCACCGCAGGCGATGGCCCCCGAGCTCGCCGGGCCGCAGACCGAGTCGCTGGTCGACATGGCCCGGCGCCTCATCGCCGCGGGCGGCGCGCGCCGACGCCCGGTCCTCCCGCTGTACTTCCCCGGCGGGATGAGCAGCGGCGGCCTGCTTCCGACCGGCACCGGCCCCCGTGGCACCCAGACGTTCGCCGATTGGCTCAGCGAGAAGATCCCCGCGACGTCGGCATGACGCAGGCCGTGCCGGCCAAACGACCTGCCGCCTGTCTGCCGGTCGGGACGACCGGGCACAGATCGTGGGACGGTTACCGGGATGCCGCAGGCGCTGGTGGCATGGGCCGTTGCTGTTTGCCGCCCGATCGGCGGCGAGATCGGCGGCCCTTGTGCGCGGACGGTCCGGTCCGATGCGCGGGATACGGAACGTTGCCAGTACCGCTTGGTACGACGTGCCGTCCGCCCGTGGTCCGCCCGTGACGAGGGGCGATCACGGGCGGACCAGGGATGTCGGCACTCAGGTGGAGCCTGCTCGTACACACCCATGCCGGGGCGACCGGGGAGCGGACAGCCGGACGGTCACAAGAGTGAGCGGGCCTCAGTCACCGGTCGCGCCGTCGAGCATCTCGCGCAGGATGTCCAAGTGGCCGTTGTGCCGGGCCGTCTCCTCGGTGAGGTGGAGGAGGATCCAGCGCAGGTCGAAGTGCACGCCGTCGCGGCCGGCACGTTTGGCCTTGGTGTCCAGGCTGTTCCCGTCGACCAGTTCGCGGTAGCGGGCGCTCTGTTCCGCGTACTCGTCGAGCAGCTGCGTGAGCGGGAAGTCGACGGCGATCCGCATCTCGCGGTCGGGGTCCTCTTCGGTCCAGGGCCCGTCGTCCTCCTCGCCGAGGAAGACGACTTGGAACCAGTAGTACTCGACCCAGCGGAGGTGGTTGATCAGTCCGCTCAAGGTCATCAGCGGTGAGCCCGGCAGGAGCGCCTTGCGGGCGTTCTCCTCGGAGACGCCCTCGCACTTGATGCGGGCGGTGTCACGTGCGTAGTCGAGGAACGTGGTGAGCTGGCTGCGTTCGTCCCAAGCGGGAGGCATGTCATCGATTCTGGTCATCGTGCGTAGCATCCACGATCCCCCTGACCGCTGTCGACGCATTTGCCGGCGACGACCCCGGTCTTGGGACCCGGTGGCCGCCACAGATGCTGTGAGGGATCTTGTTCGTGCTGTGCGCCGGGATCCGCCAGGAGTTCCGCGACGGCATTCACCACGCGTTCGTCACCCTCGGCTGCGCCGTCATCTGACGGTGACGACTGGGCACCGCACTTTGTTGAGGCAAGGGCGGGCGATCGCCCCAGGGGATTGGCCTGCTTGATGCGTCAGAACGCACTCACAGCAGTCGGGCCCGCGCAGCCTCACATCCGGGATCTCAGCACGTCGACCTCACAGCCCGGCGCAAACGGGTCGAAGCCGTGCTCGATCAGCCAGCGAACCACCAGCAGGCTTCGCAACGACCACCACGCGTGGATCACGTCGAGGTCGACATCGGTGCCATAGCCGGCGATGACGTCGTCGAGGTGCTCCTCGTGTCCGAGCGTGAAGGTGGCGAGGTCGTGCAGGGCATCACCCTGGCCCGCCTCGGACCAGTCGATGATGCCGCTGACCTCGCCGCCGTCGACAAAGACGTGCGCGATCTGCAGGTCGCCGTGAGTGAACACCGGAGCCCACGGCCGGAGCGCGGCCTCCGCGACCCGGCGGTTGCGGGTGACCAGGTCGGCGGGCAGGACGCCATTGGTGACGAGCGACTCGCACTCGGCGTCGAGTTCCGCCGCCAGCGCGACGATGCTCCGCCCGGCCCCGCCGGTCCGGGGCGGCAGCGGCGCGTCGTGCAGCTTCCGGATGGTGGCGCCCGCCGCGGCCCACGCCGCCGGTGACCCGGTCGACGGCCCGCCGAGGCGTCCGAGCGTCGTCCCCGGGACCGCGGCGAGCGCGAGCACGGGCGGTTTGCGCCAGAGGACCTTCGGGGTCGGGACCGGCGCGAGGGACATCGCCTCCACCTCGACGTCGATGTGCGCCTGATCGGCGTCCACCTTCAGGAACACGTCGCCGACGCGCAGGGTCGCGCGCTCGGAATGGGCGACGACGACTTCGACCTCATCCATGGGCGACCAGTATCCCGGCGACAATCGCCGACGTCGCCGGGTTTGTCACGTGGGATTACGCGGCTGACCACGTCCTGCCCCCCGCGGCCTCGTGCACGACACCGACCTCCGACCAGGTCGAGCCCACCACCTTCGGCAGGAGTTCAGTCCGCCCCGGCCCGGTTGAGGGTCGTCCGATCCGGGGGAGACGCGCCTGCCGCTCGCTCCCGCGTCTCTTCAGTGCGGTGCGTTGACCGCGCTTTCGTCGTCGTCCTGCTGGGACCGGGGCGTTCGGTACTGGAGCAGCAGTACCGAACGCACCGGGCCTTCCGGCGCGGCGTAACCGTGGGGGATCGAGGCGTCGAAGGCGATGTAGTCGCCGGGGCCGAGACGGGTGAGGTGTCCGTCGACCTCCACGTCGAGTCGGCCGGACTGGACGATGGTGTGCTCGGTTCCCGCGTGACCGAGAGAGGCCTGTCGGCCGTCGGTTCGTACCTGCTGGTCGTACACCTCGACGATCAGCCCGCCCGTCTGTATCCGGCGCAGCGGCCGCAGGTCGACGCCTTCGCCGCTCAGGACCTCGGTGTCGGCGGCCCGGACCACGGTGACGCTGCCCGAGGGATCGGTCTCGAGCAGGTCGGAGATCGGCAGGTCCAGAGCTCGGGAGAGGCTGAACACCGTTTCGATCGTCGGGTTTCCGGTGGCCGACTCCAGTTGCGACAGCGTCGCCTTGCCGATCCGGGAGAGCCGGGACAGTTCGCTGAGGGACAGCCCGCGGCGGTTCCGCTCACGCCTGAGGTTGGCGGCCAGGGTCTGTCTGACCGAGCTGCTCGGGGTCATCACACGATCTCCTGCGGGGCGGGTGCTTTCGCCTCAGCGTACGGGGTCCGCGCCTGCCTTTGACGGCCGTTGGCGGCCGAGGACTTGAGGGAGAGAGGCCGAGGGCCGGGCGCCGTCGCGACGCCGGTCCTCGGCCGATACGGTCGCCGGGAGTGCTCCCGGCGACCGGATTCTCAGCGGTGTACGGTGCAGTTCGCCTGTGCCGTCTTGTGCGGATCACTCTCGGAGCGTGCGGTCAGGGTCACCTTGGAGTGGTTCGCCGCGCCCTTGCTGGCAGCCACGGCGACGTTGACCGTGGTGCGTTCGCCGACCTTGGCGGTGGCCAGAGCATTGGGCACCTCGGCCCGCCACCCCGCTCCCTGGGCCGTCGCGGAGAGCCGGTAGACGTCCGCATCCCGGTACGCGGCCGACTTGTCCGTCGCGCCGCTGGAGCCGTATCCGGTGTTGGCCAGCTGGAAGGTGCAGACGGCACCCCGGCGTTGGGCGTCACCGGCCGAGCTGCCGTGGCTGAGTGCCACGCCGCGGGTCTGCGGGCCCGATCCGTCCAGCGACCGTACGGCCACGGTGTAGGAGAGCTCACCGGCGGGATCGGTCTTCATGTTGATGACGTAGAACTTGAGCCGGTTGGCCGTGTCCGTGTACTCGTAGGCGCTGCCGGAGCCGGTCCCCGCATGGAACAGGCCGTCGTTGAGCTGACGGTAGTCACCGATCGAGCGCATCACCTTGGTACCGTCCGGCCGGGTGAAGTCGACCATGTTGATGTCCTGGGGATTGGCGTCGATCATCCAGCTGAAGCACAGGTAACCGCAGCTGGCGCCCTCGTCGTCGAACGGCTTGTTCTTCGTGAGCATCACCCCGTGATCGGGGGTGAAGGAGTCCGCGCCGATCCGCTGCACCGTCTCGATGGTGTAGTCGGTGAAGCCGGGGCCGGAGCAGAACGGATCCGTATTGACGTCGCATGCCGGGGTCTTGTCCGTGCCCAAGTCGATCTCGACACCCTGCAGTTGGTTCTTCTTCACCTTCGCCGACCGGGCGCGGACGTCGAACACGGCCAGACCATGGTCGGCGAGTGCCTGCGGCGACAGCGTCAGCAGTTGGTCGTCGTCGAGGAAGCCGAGCTTGGTCTTGGTCCGCACGGTCTGGCCGGCGGGCATCGAGGCGCCCTGGGTTGCCGGGACCTGCCAGCGGTTGTGCGGTCCGCCCGGCCCGTTGAAGGAGCCGCGGTCGAGCACGTCGAAGGGGCCGGTGCCCACCCGGTGGTAGGGCTCGACGTATGGATTGTTGTTGTTGTCACCGATACCGAAGGTATGGGTGATCTCGTGTGTGATGGTTCCCGAGCTCTCCCCTTGCCGGATACCGGAGTTGCCCCACAGTTGCGATCCGGCCTTCCACGAGGTGAAGCCGGTGTACCGGCTGCGCACGGCGTTGGGAAGGTCCGGATCGGGCGGTCCCCATTCATCGGGCACGTCCTGCGGGGTCTGGAACTTCATCTCGCCGAACTCCTGCCAGACGGACGTCTCGTCGTAACCGGCGTAGATACGCATCACGCGGTCGAAGGTCTTCGCCTCGTCGGCCCCCACGTCCTGCTTCCACACGGGGTCGATGTCCTTCTCGATGCTGCCGTCGCAGGTGTGTCCGCTCGGGCAGCCCTCCCGCTCCTGGCCGATGTCGTTCAGCCCGTACTCGTACGACGGCCGGGGAGCCCGGTACGGTCCGAAGGGAACGAACTCGACGCCGATACGGCCGCCGGTCTGCTCCATCCAGTACTCGTTCACGGTGTGGCCGTGGTTCAGCGCGCTGGGCTTGTTGTAGAAATCCGCGTAGAACCCGGGGATGTCGTCGCGGGATACGGGGTCGATCTGCGGGTTGCCGAAAGGGTCGCTCTTTTTCGGCATAGTCATGACAAATGGCTGGTCCGGGAAATCGACCGCGACCAACGCTATGCGCAACTTCTTCTGGGTCGGCTGGAGTTGGGGATCCGCCCAGTTCGTACCCGGAACCTTTTTATAGTCGCTCCAGGTCATGTCCTGTTGGTCCTGGGGGTGTTGCGGATCGATGGGCGCGAACGGATCCGAGATGTGCGCCGCGGCGGGCGGAGGGCCTGCGGGGCCGGCGGGCGCCGCCCCCGCACTGCTGCCGATCAATGCCGTCACCATCGCGACGGCCCCTGCCGCGACTGCTCTGGTCCTTCCGCCGATCAGGCCTGACCACACGTGGCACCGCCTCCTGAACGTTGTTGTCGTTCTGCGGAACGAACGATCGGGAGCGTATGGCGCTGCTGGTCGGGTGTCAACGATGCACGCAATGACGCGAGTTGCCTGGAAACTGGCCCTCGGGTGTCCTGACCGACGTCGAGTCGGACGTTCTGTATACCGAACTCCTTCATCAATGTCCGAGAGCGGGCCGGTCGGTGAGGCGGTGTTGTGTCTCCCACGCCGACCGCGGCACATGCGGCCGCAGTCCTCCCCGCCGGCCGTGAACCGAACAGCGCCACGAGCGGATGCCGCGTTGTCACGTGAAGCGTGAACCGCCGCTGCGCACAGTGGGCGTCCTCATGGCGCATATGTGCCATGACCAATGGCGACACCATTCCGGTATGGCTGACCGGAAAGCGAACGCCGCATGATCGCCCGGTACTGCCCACGCAAACACGGCGGTGAATTCACATTGCCTCACATATCCTCTCGTAGAGGACGGCTGACGGCGCTCGGCATCACAGCGGCCATGCTGTCCCTTTCGGTCACGACATCCGCAGGCGCGCAGCCCGTACGGCAGACGGGAAGCACGGCGGCGGCCGGTGTGCCTGCCGCGCCCGCGGCCGCGCAGCCCCGTACCGTCACGCTGATCACCGGCGACAAGGTCACGGTCACGCCTGCCGGAGACGCGGGCACCATGACGGTGAGCGGTCCGCACGGTGAGCCCGTCGCCGCGCACACCGACAAGGTCGGCAAGGACCTGTACGTGTACCCCGAGTCGGCCGCGCCGTACGTCTCCGCCGGTCTCCTCGACAAGGAGCTGTTCAACGTCACGGGGCTGGTGGCCGACGGTTACGACGACGCCCGGGTGAACCACCTGCCGCTCATCGTGACCTACACCCACGACGCCACCGCCCGCGCACAGGCCGCACCGCGCGGCGCGAACCGGGTGCGCACCCTTTCCAGCATCAACGGAGCGGCTCTCACCGAGGACCACGACAAGGCGGCCGAATTCTGGTCGGCCGTCACCGCCAAGGTGAGCGCATCCGCGGTGTCCCGCAGCAGCGCACTCCTCGCCTCGCCCGCCCCCAGACCCACTCTGGCCGGCGATATCTCCAAGATCTGGCTGGACGGCAGGGCCAAGGCCACGCTCGCCGATTCGACCGCCCAGATCGGTGCGCCCGAGGTGTGGCGCGAGGGCAACACAGGCAAGGGCGTGGACGTCGCCGTACTCGACACCGGCGTCGACGACGGACACCCCGATCTGGTGGGCCAGGTCGCGGAGGCGACCAGCTTCGTACCGGACCAGCCCCCCGGTGGAGGCGACGGTCCTCAGGGCCAGGCGACCGCCGATACGGACGCCGTGGACCACCACGGGCACGGCACCCATGTGGCCTCCACCATCGCCGGGACCGGCGCGGCCTCCGGTGGCAAGGAGAAGGGCGTCGCCCCCGGCGTCCGGCTGCACGTCGGCAAGGTCCTCAACGACTCCGGCGAAGGACAGGATTCCTGGATCCTGGCCGGTATGGAGTGGGCCGCCCGGGACGCCCACGCCAAGGTCATCAGCATGAGCCTCGGCGGGAGCCCGTCCGACGGGTCCGACCCGCTCAGCCAGGCCGTCAACCAACTCAGTGCAGAGACAGGCGCGTTGTTCACCATCGCCGCCGGCAACTCGGGTCCGGACTCGAAGACGGTTGCCGCGCCCGGCGCCGCGGATGCGGCACTGACCGTCGGTGCCGTGGACGGCGACGACAGGCTGGCCGACTTCTCGAGCCGCGGCCCGCGTTGGTCGGACAGTGCGGTCAAGCCGGAGATCACTGCTCCCGGCGTCGACATTCTCGCCGCCCGCTCGCGGTACGCCGGCGGCACCGGCGACTACACTACGATGAGCGGCACCTCGATGGCCACTCCGCATGTCGCGGGAGCCGCCGCGCTGCTGGCCGCGGAGCACCCCGACTGGACCGGCCGGCAGATCAAGGACGCCCTGGTCAGCACATCGAAGCCGACCCCCACCTACACCGCCTTCCAGGCCGGTGCCGGCCGCGTGGACATCGCGGCAGCCACCAAGTCCACCCTGTACGCCACCGGTACGGTCTCCCTGGGTGAGCACCCCTGGCCCGCCGATCCCGGCGCGACGGTCGACAAGACGGTGACATACACCAACATCGGCGACTCCGCGGTGACGTTGGACCTCGCGGTCTCCGCCCCCAAGGCCCCTGCCGGGCTGTTCACCCTGTCGAAGGACAAGGTCACCGTCCCGGCACATGGCACCAGCACGGTCACCGTGACGGCCGACGTCGACAAGGCCGCCCGAGGGACGACCTACGACGCGCGCATCGATGCGACGGCGGCGGGCGTCCCTCTCGCTCACACCGCCGTGGGTTTCGTCACCGCCAACCAGACCTTCAAGGTGACGATCGTGTCCAAGGACCGGTCGGGCGGCATCTACACGGGCCCGGGCACGCTCATGGGGGCGTCCGACGAAACCTCCGACCCCTTCGTGAACAACTGGAACATCAACTTCGACATCGATTCGCCCGGCGTTCTGACGCTCGAACTTCCCGCCGGGACCTGGTCGCTGGGTCAGTGGATGCAGGTCGAGGGCAGTCATGGTCCGCAGTCCCGCGGACACGCGCTGGCCATGGTGCCGCAGTTCGACCTGAACCGTGACACCACCATCGTGCTCAGTGCGGCCAAGGCCCGGCAGATGAAGCTGCTGACCCCTCGGGAGTCCAGGAGCAGCGCTCTGCGAGTCGACTACACACGGGCCTTCCCCGGCGCGGGCAACCAGGTGATGTCCTTCCTCGTGCCGCGCACCGAGGACACCCTCTGGGCGGTGCCCACGGCGAAGGTGACCAAGGGGACCTTCGACGTGCGCACCCGGTGGCGCAATGAGCAGCCCGCGCTGAAGATCTCCATGGGCGGTACCTCGTTCGACGACCTGCTGGTGCGGCGTGGGACGAAGCCCCTCTCCAAGGGCTCGCACCGGCTGAGGCCCGTGTACGTGGGCCAGGGCGCCGCGGCGGACTACACGGGCCGGGACGTCCGCGGCAAGGCCGCTGTGGTCGACCGCAACGACACGGTGGGGCTGTCCGAGCAGGCGGCCACCGCGGCGTCGGCCGGCGCCGCACTGCTGCTCGTCGTGAACGACGGCCCCGGCCTTGTGGAACCGCTGGCCTTCGACAGCATCGCGCCGATGAACATCGCGACACTGGACCAGGAGGAAGGCCGCCGCCTGATCTCGCAGGCAGCCAAGTCCGGCACGGCACTGGAGGTGTACTCCAACCCGACCACCGAGTACCTGTACGACGTGGTACGCAACTACCGCAACCAGATCCCGACGGATCTCACCTACCGTCCGAACACCGGTGATCTCGCCCGGGTCGACATGTCCTTCCGCAACTACCGTCCGGCCCAGGCGACGGACTTCCGCTACGACGTGTATCCGGAGTCCGACTGGTGGGCCATCGGCTGGCCGGAGATCCCGGGACAGGGCCAGGGCGACCGCACCGACTATGTGTCCCCCGGCGTGCAGTACCGGGAGAGCGCGACGGTCACAGGTGAGACCCGGGTCATCGCCGCGGACAAGCACTACGGCACCGGGAGCCGCACGGCGGAGAACTGGTTCTCCCCGATCCAGCGGCCGCGCATCTCGTACGACGGCACGTCGCTGTCCCGCCAGGACGACGCCCTCTTCGCGTTCGTCGCCGGGTGGGGAGACGCGGGCGCCGACCGCGAGGGATACGGCACCGCCCCGGGTGTCCAGGCGAAGACATCGATCTACCAGGGCGACACCCTGCTCGCCCAGTCGTCCGACTACTACACCTATACGGCGGGGCTGAAGCCCGAGGCGCTTCCGTACCGCATCGTCTCGGAGTTCTCCCGCGGCACCTGGGCGAGCCCCTATTCCACCCGCACCCGTACGGTCTGGGACTTCACGTCCGCGGCCGGCGGGCGTTACCAGAACCTGCCGCTGCCCCTGGTCCAGCTCGACTACAACGTCACGACCGACTTCTCGGGCAAGGCCGGCCGCGACGCGGAGTTCACCATCAAGCCCGCCAAGCCGTCCGGTGAATGGCCGAAGGCTTACGCGGACCTGCCCCCCGCCGCCTTCCACAACGGGACCCTGGAGCTGTCCTACGACGACGGCGTCACCTGGCACAAGGCACATCTGACCCGGACGCCCGACGGCCGTGGCTGGCGTACGGAGCTGAACGCCCCCAAGGGTGCCCGCTTCGTCACCGTCCGGGCCGGCGCCGCCGACTCCGACGGCAACGCCGTGGAGCAGACCATCGTCCGTGCCTTCGGACTGAGGTGACCTCGGCGCGCCATCGCTGAGAGAGGAACGCAACCACCGGGGGCGGGACCAGCTAAGGGTCCCGCTCCCGGAGTTCGAGGCAGTGCTGCAGCGGGGGTGCGGATTGTGCGCCACCGGCGCGGTGTCGGCCCGCGGGCTCAGGTGAGGGCGGTGACCAGCAGGGTGAAGGCGGCGATGATGACGGCGACGCGGACGTAGTGGAAGCGGTCCCAGCGATTCATCTGCTCCTTCCAGTCCACGGGCAGATTCTCAGTGGTCCACGTCTTGGTCCGGTTGTTGATCGGGACGAGCAGCAGGAGCGACATGATCACGCTCAAGATCAGCAGCGCGGCGGCGATGACGACGAGACCGGCGCCGTGGTGATGCCGTCCGGCGATGGCCCAGACCGCGCTCAGGACGAGCGAGCCGATGTACCAGAACGGCATCAAGGCGCCGAGCATCCGGGCTCCGTGGGTGCGTCCGCGGAGGCCGTTGTCGCCGGGGAGTCCGTTGAGGATCGGGTTGATGACGAAGGCGACGGAGAACTCCACCCCCACCATCAGGCCGACGATCACGGTGGTGAAGATCTCGAGTGCGTTGAGCATGATGACCCCTCCTGGAATCTAGCACTGCTAGATGACAAGGCAACGCTAGTACTGCTGCCGCTCGATTGTCTAGCGGTGCTAGGATCGAATCATGTCGGTACAGGAACGCAAGGAGCGCGAACGGGCGGGCCGCGAGCGCCTCATCGTGGCGACGGCCCGTGAACTCGCCGAGCAGCAGGGCTGGGACGCGGTCACCACCCGCCGGCTGGCCGAGCGCATCGAGTACAGCCAACCCGTCCTCTACAGCCACTTTCGTGGCAAGCGGGAGATCATCGGCGCCGTCGCCCTGCAGGGCGCCGCCGAGATGGCCACGGCGGTGCGGGCCGCGACCTCCGCCGCGGACGGTCCGCGCGCCCGGGTCACCGCCCTCGCCCGTGCCTACCTCGACTACGCCGAGAGCAACCCGGCGGTCTACGACGCGATGTTCCAGCTCGACGGCGGCCTGGCGTTCGCGAACGAGGACACCCCGGAGCCTTTGAAGGACGCCTTCGCCGCCCTGCTGGAGAGCCTCGGCGAGGTCGCCGGGGACGGCGTCCACCCGGCGCTGTTCACCGAGGTGTTCTGGGCGGCCCTGCACGGGCTGGCGACCCTGACCCGGGCGGGACGGCTGCCACCGGAGGACGCCGAGCGGAGGGTGGAACTGCTGGTGGACCGGCTCGCCATGCTCTGACGCAACGCCCGGCGAGCACACAGCCGGGGTCCTCGGGCGCGGCTGCCCGGCTGTGGCATCGGGTTTCTCGGGCGTGGTGCCCGCCCATGGCACCGCTTGCGGTCACTCACGCCCACACGGCTCAGCCGTGCATCGCCGGGCCGCGCACCCTCGACGGGGCGGGCGTCCCGTCAGGGGCGCGCGGCTCAATGATCACGACCCGATACGCGCCCTGGTACGCGACCGCGCGCAGGCGTTGCTCGGCCCACTCCGTTGCGGGTCGCCACGCGTGTGAGCGCAGAGCGTCGGACCGGCACTTCACCGCTCGGCCGCTTCCGCGGGCGACATGCCCGCGAGGTCGACCGAGCGCGGCGGACCGAGCGCGGTGGACCTCTGCCCCGCAGTCCTCCGGCTCAGACCGAGGCGGGGGAGAGTTCGGGGTGGATGGTGCGTGCGTTGTGCTGGTCGGCCCAGTTCTGCAGCGCGCTCATACAGGCGTGGTCGAGGTGCAGCAGACCGGTGAGGTTGAGCTCGGTGGGCCGATGCGCGGGAAGCTGCTCCAGGGTCTCCAGGATGCGGGGCAGCCGCAGGAAGGTCGCATGGCCGAGGATCCGTACCCGTACCGGTCCGGTTCCGGCGTCATCGACCTCGATCTGAACGCGCGAAGTCTCCCAGGCGGTCTTCACCACCGACAGCAGCAATCCGATCAGCACGCCCTCGAACATGTTCGTGAGAAGGATCGCTCCCGCGGTGACCACCAGCACCACGGCCTCGCCCCGGTGATCGCGCCACAGGGGGCCGAGTTCCTTGTGGGGCAGCAGTTTGAGGCCCGCGTGAATGAGGACCCCGGCAAGAGCGGCAGTCGGAATCAGGTCCAGAAGGTGGGGCAGCAGTGCGGCGAACATCAGCAGCCAGACCCCGTGCAGGACGCGCGACAGCTTCGTCCTGGCTCCCGCCTGCACATTGGCGGCGCTGCGGACGATCACCGCGGTCATGGGCAGTGCACCGAGCAGACCGCACACGGTGTTGCCCGCGCCCTGTGCCATCAACTCCTTGTCGTAGTCGGTCTTGGGGCCGTCGTGCATCCTGTCGACGGCTGCCGCGCTGAAAAGGGATTCCGCGGAGGCGATGAGAGTGAAGGCGACGATGGTCGTCAGCATGGCCACCTCTGCCAACTTCTCGAATGCGTCGAGACCGGGCGGCTGGATGGAGGCCATCAGCCCGTTCACCTCGATGCGGGCGACGGGCAGATCGAAAGCGAAGGCGGCGAGCATCGCCGCACCCACCGCGACGAGCGGGCCGGGCAGCATCTGCGTTTTCGGCGGAAGCTTCTTCCACAGCATCATGATCGTGACCGTTCCGGCACCGACACCGACGGCGGTCAACGCGGGGCCGGAACCGACGACGTCGGCGACCAGGTCCGGCAGCCCCGCGATGTTCGACGTACCGCTGCCGGGGGCCTTGCGGTCGGCGAGCGCGTAGAGCTGTCCCGCGATCAGCACCAGCCCGATGCCGGCCAGCATGCCGTGGACGACGGACAGCGAGATGGCACGGAACAGGCGTCCCAGACGCAGGGCGCCGAGGGCCAATTGAAGGAGTCCGGCGGCGAGGACGATGACGCCGAGTGCGGACAGCCCGAAGTCCCGTACGGCGGTGAACACGAGCACGGTCAGTCCGGCGGCCGGGCCGCTGACCTGGAGGCTGCTGCCGGGGAGCAGCCCGGTGACCAGGCCACCGACGATGCCGGTGATCAGGCCGAGTTCGGCCGGTGCTCCCGAGGCGACGGCGACGCCCACGCACAGCGGCAGGGCGACGAGGAAGACGATGAGGGAGGAGGAGAGGTCGGTCCGCAGTGCGGTCGCGAAGCTGGAGATGCGTGGAGTCATGGCGTTCTTTCTGCGGGGGGAAGGAACGTCGCGGGCGGCGCCGGAACGGGCGGTGCCGCGTGGGCGGTGCCGCGCGGGCCGTGGCCGCTCGGGCCGCGGGGACACGAAGGTAGGAGCGCGCGGGGTGGCGGCAAGTACCTTGCGGGTGTAGGCCGTGCGGTACCGGGCCTGCGGCCTCGGAAGGGCCGGATCCGGACGCCGGGCGATGAACGGGAAGGCTGCTCGGGTGGTCGAGCCGGGTCAGGGCGTGCTGTAGGGAAGCGGTGTCCGGGCCGGGCGGTCCGGGTGGTTGCGATGCGATTGCGGATGCGGACCTCGGCACCACGTTCGAGGCGGTACGGGTGTCGCAAGGATCACGGGGTACGGCCGCATGCCGCCGGCCGGGGTTCCGGAGCGTTCACGCGTGAACGTCGGCAGGCTCACCCGTAACGGCGCGCGGGCGCAGTGATCGCTGCTCTCAGCAGCGCAGGACGACCGAGCCGGGAGCGGACGCGATGTTCCCGGAACCCGACGTCCCTCGCCATGTGGCCGTGGAAGCAGTGCCGGGTGCGGCGCGGACGGCGTCGACGGCGGGGGCAGCGTGCGGCGGAGCCCCGAGTTGCTGCCGTCCGTACGCGGAGGCGGAGCGGGACTGCACGCCTCCGCTGTGCTGGTGGTGCCGCTCGGCGTCGGGGCCGGCGACGGCTGTCGAAGGTGTCGCCTGACAGCGTGGATCGCTTGCGGAGACGGCCTGTTGACGGCAACCGTCCGGCTCGAGCACGGTCAGGTGCGACGCACAGGTGCTGAACGTCGTGTGGAGGAGAGCCAGGAGGGCGAGCAGCGCAAGGGCGTACAGGCCGCGACGTCTCGCGGGCCGCACTGCGCTGTGGGTGTGCCGCATCCGCATCTCCTGGTGTGTGTTCTCCGCCAGGAAACTCTGGACGGCGGCCACCGGCGACCGGAACGCAGCCAACTGCCATCAGATTCACTCGATGCGGCGATCAACAGCGTCCATGGGGTGACGCGCAGGCGTCTGCCGTTCAGGCTGCGGAATGCGGCCGCCCCGTGGCGGAGCCGAGTGACCTCCTTGAACGCACGTGGCCCTTCCGCTCCGGGGTGGAGTGGAAGGGCCACGTGGCGTCTCAGCCCGCCGTCACAGGCCGCACTTCCTGTTTCGGCGGCTGAGGCGCATCGCGCAGAAGGCCATCCGGAACCTCGGCGCGTGTGGTTCAACCCGAACGGCAACTGCTCTGGTCGAAACCGGATAAATCGAGCATCCACGCTTTCGAGGCAAATTGGAATTATCGGGTACCTCACGCTGGTGTGACCACTGTGGTCACACCAGCGTGAGGGACGTCTTTGGCAGGTCAGGCGGTCGAGGAGCGGTGGGATTGCTCCCGTCGACTTCGCTCATGTGCGATCACGTGGTGCGTCGCCTGATCGCCGCGCCGAGGTTGTCGAGTTCCGCGGTGCGATGGGCGCGGTGCTGCTGCGTCCAGGTTTCGTCGTGGAGAGGATCGACCGTCATGGTCAGCCTTGTGCGGTCGCCCGCCGGTTCGATGTCGATGGTTGTCAGGTGCTCATAGGGCTCATGCCCGGGCACGAAGTCGATCAGTGTCAGAAAGGCGAGGCGACTCGGGTGGACGACCTCGCTGAACGTCTTGCGCAACTCGCTCGAGAGAGGCATGCCGGCGTTGCGCAGAAACGCGATCTGTTCGGGCGCGGTCGCGGTCATGGTGTACCTGAGTCGACCGCCGGGTTTGAGCTCGAGCGCGCTCACCCGCGTTCGGAATCCGTCCGTGGTCCACCACTCCTCGAGACCGGCGGCGGTCGTGCAGAGCTCCCACAGCAGCTCTGACGGTGCGTCGTACGTGCGCTCGAGACGTGCGGCGTTCGGACAGAGGGTCGGTTCGGTGGTCATGGGTTCTCCTGGGTCGTTCGAGTCCGTCGGTCCGACAACGACGCCCTCTGAGGGGGCTGAACTCAGTTCCAGCGGCTGATCTCGCCGGCGGGGTACACGGCTAACGTGTCGCTCTCGGCACCTGTCTTGAGGCTGGTGAGGTAGGCGCCCCCGTTGGTGCTGCGTCCGCTCATGAACTCGTCTGGCTGTCGCCAGTTGGCGTGGGTGAGCAGAAGTGTCGTGCTGTTGTGGTCGCTGGGGCGGAGGGTGAAGGTGATCAGAGCGTCGGTCCAGGTGCCGGGGCCGTCGGTCACCCGCCACACCACCTGGTCGTGGTCGTGGTCGTGGGGGACGGGGAACGGGCGTTCGTCATGCGTTCCTCCTACGTCCTCGCCGCTTCTTCATCAGCGGCTCTGCAGCAGTGACGAACGGCCGAGTCCCGGACGGACACCACGCTGAAAATAGATTGCTCGGCGTCCGCTGTCCGTCCACGGCGATGCCGTTCGTCTGATACTTGACGAGGCACCGACCGGTGACAGGAGGACTCATGCAGTACGCGTTCTTGGCCTACACCCCGCCGGAGGAAACGGACCGGGCAACGCGCCCGATCCCAGGTGCCCTTGCCGACCTGTTCGATCAGCCGGACGTCACCGGCTGGGCACGGCTCCACGCCCACGAGTCGGCCACCACCCTGCGCAATGACGAGGGACGGATGCTGCTGACCGACGGTCCGTTCGTCGACAGCAAGGAGTACCTCGCCGGCCTGATCCTGATCGAGGCCGACAACCTGGACCGGGCACTCGCCATCGCCGAGGGAATGCTCCAGGAGACGAGGCCCGGTACCGCGATCGAGGTGCGGCCCGTCCTCGCCGGACACTTCCGTGGCGCTTGACGCCGTCTTCCGTGACCAGTGGGGCCGCGTGCTGGCCACCCTGGTCGGGGTCCTCGGTGACATCGAACTGGCCGAGGAAGCCGTCGCCGAAGCCTTCGCCGTCGCCGCCGAACGCTGGCCCCACGACGGGGAACCGGCCAACCCCACCGGCTGGCTGGTCACGACCGCTCGTCACCGTGCCGTCGATCAGCTGCGCCGTCGGCAGGTCCTGGCCGCCAAGACGAAGTTGCTCGCCCGCGACATCGAGACCGGGCCACAGCCACCGGAGCCGTTCATGGACGACACCGTCTCCATCCCGGACGAGCGACTGGAACTGGTCTTCACCTGCTGCCATCCGGCCCTCGCCCTCGAGGCGCAGGTGGCGCTCACCCTGCGCACTCTCGGCGGCCTGTCCACCGATGAGATCGCGCTCGCGTTCCTCGTTCCGTTCGAAACCATGAGCAAGCGACTGACCAGGGCGAAGCACAAGATCCGTGATGCGGGCATCCCCTTCACCGTGCCGCCCGATCACCAGCTGCCCGACCGACTGGCGGCGGTCCTCTCCGTGGTGTACTTGATCTTCAACCAGGGCTGGGGCGGCGGCCGTGTCGACCTCGCCGCGGAAGCGATCCACCTCGGTCGGCCGCTTGCCGACCTGATGCCGGACGAACCCGAAGTACTCGCGCTGCTGGCGCTGATGCTGCTGCACGACGCACGCAAGGCCGCCCGTCTGCGCGACGGGGAACTCGTTCCCCTCGACGACCAGGACCGCAGCCTGTGGGACACACGGCAGATCGACGAGGGGCGCGCGCTGCTGAGACGGGCCATGACCCAGAGGCGCACCGGGCCCTACCTGCTCCAGGCGGCCATTGCGGATCAGCATCTGTACCAGCCCCGCGACTGGCGCCAGATCGCCGCCCTGTACGAAAGGCTTGCCCGACGGACCCGCTCCGCGATCGTCGAGATGAACCGGGCCATCGCTGTGGCAGAGATCGACGGGCCGGAAGCCGGCTTGACCGTCCTCGACCGCCTCGACCTCGACCACTACCGGTATTTCCACTCGACCCGCGCCGAGTTGCTGCGCCGTGCCGGCCGCGATGGTGAGGCCCACCGTGCCTACCGCCGGGCACTGGATCTCGCGCAGACCGAGCCGGAACAGCGCTACCTCGCCGAACGGCTGGCCGAGACGGCACGCTACGACCGCACAGAGCACGACACCACAGGTCCATGACGGGCGCCGTCATCGACCGGTATGGAAACCCCGCTGCTCGACCGGACGCGCCTCGCTGCGGCTGAGCCGTTCAGTCGGCGATTGAGCGGCCCGGGACGCGGGATGAGCGGATGCTGACGACCACGACCCGTGCCGGCCGTAGCGTGCCCCTTGTTAGATGCTTAGCCAAGATGCTAAATACAAGGGATGGCAGAAGCTCAGGACGAGGCGGGAGCCTTCCGCGCCCTCGCCGATCCGACGAGGCGCCAGATTCTCGAGGACCTCAGAGGCGGCGAGCTCTCGGCCGGCGAGATCGCGGCCAGGTTCGCAATCAGTGCGCCTTCCATCTCACGACATCTCGGCGTGCTCAAGGGGGCGGGGCTCGTCACTGAGCGACGGGAAGGCAACCGGATCTTCTACGCGTTGGCCGAGGAACGCCTGGCCAACTCCATCGGTCGGTTTCTCAGCGCCGTCTGCCCCGAGCAGATCGTGCTCCGACACACCAAATGGCGCCCCACGGCGCAGAACGAGGGATCATGAGACAGCCGCGACTGTCCAGCGTCGTCGAACGCAGGCTTCTGGTGAACTACCGAGTCGCCCCGGACGTCGCGGCACGCCTGCTCCCCGGGCCACTGCGCCCGCACCTGGTGCACGGCTACGCGGTCGCGGGCATCTGCCTGCTGCGCCTGGGACATGTACGGCCCACGTGGGTCCCCAAGGCCCTCGGACTGCGGAGTGAGAACGCGGCACACCGGATCGCCGTCGAATGGGACGGACCGGCCGGTGTCGAGACCGGTGTCTACATCCCACGGCGTGACACGGCCTCATGGTTCAACACCTGGGCCGGAGGCCGCCTCTTCCCCGGTGAGCATGGCCGTGCCGACTTCGAAGTCCACGAGACGCCCGGTCGGATGCGCGTCGCCCTGGCGGCACGGGATGGCGACACCCGGGTGGATGTCACCGTCGAACTGTCCGACGAACTGCGAGGCAGCGAGCTGTTCGCCGATCTTGCCGAGGCTTCGTGTTTCTTCCGGGGCGGGGCAAAGGGATTCTCGGCCACCGGCTCCGGCCGCCACCTCGATGGAATGGAACTGCGGACCAGCGCCTGGCACGTGGAAGCCGGCCGGGTTCGCTCCGCTGCGTCGTCCTTCTTCGACGACCCGGACCGCTTCCCGACGGGGAGCGCGACCCTGGACTGCGCTCTGGTCATGCGTGGCGTCCCCGTCAGCTGGCGGCCACTCCCGGCCATGGTCTCAAGATTCGCCGACTGACGCGCCTTCGTCTGCACCGAGTCGATCGCGCGGCGACCACTCCGACTCCCCTCGGATGCCCAGTTGGTCCGGCATCGGGCGGTGGAGCTTGCCCCACGGCTGGGCCCGGCTCCAGGTGGTGAACCGCCGGCGGGTGTTCGACCCCGGGTGCGGCGGGCATGGCCGGGCATCGTGCCGTGGGACGGGGGCTGTGGATCGGTGGTGCCGTGCAGGCGGTCGTCACCGCTGTCGCGAAGCCCGACTCGCCCTGTGTTGCGGTTGCCGATTTCCGCCCTGCTGCGTCCCGCCTCGCTCGCCGCCGTCCCCACGGCCCCGCGAATCCGGTGAGGATGGAATCGGGGTGTCGAGATACGGTCGGTCCGTTCGTCATCCTCTTCGACCGGCTGTCTCCGGGTGAGTGGAGGACGAGTGCAGTACATGCTGTTGATCTACGATTGTGAGCGGCCCGGGCCCGACGATCCGGGTTTCGCCGAGGCACTGGCAAGGGTGAACGCGTTCGCCGACGAGTGCCGTCGGCGGGGCGCCTTCGTCTCGGGGCATCCCCTGCAGGGCGAGCACACCGCCACCACCGTCAGCGTGCGGGACGGACGGGCACTGATCACAGACGGTCCGTACGCCGAAACCCATGAGCACCTCGGCGGCATCTACGTCCTCGACTGCCGCAACCTGGACGAGGCCCTGGAGCTGGCCGCGATGTGCCCGATGGCCGAGCAGGGCGGGATCGAGGTGCGGCCGATCGTCGGTGTGCCGGGCCCGGACCACCTTCTTGCGGACCCGGCGGCCACCCGCGAATGAACGCCGCGGCGATCCTGCAGCCGGTCTACCGGGAGCACCGGGTGAGGATGCTCGCCGCTCTGATCCGTGTTCTCGGCGACTTCGAACTCGCCGAGGACGCGCTGCAGGACGCATGCGCGCTCGCGCTCGGCACATGGGGTGAATCGCCACCCGACGACCCAGTGGCGTGGTTGCTGACCGCGGCCCGCAACAGGGCGATCGACCGGCTTCGCCGAGCCAGGCTCGGTCGAGCGAAGCTCGCCGAACTCGGCGCAGCGCAGGAGGCGGTGACGACGATGACGAACTTCGAGGAAGAAAGTCTGCTCGGCCTGGGTGACGAGCGGCTCAGTCTGATCTTCACCTGCTGTCACCCCGCGCTGGCCGAGGACGTACGGGTCGCCCTGACCCTGCAGGCCGTCGCCGGACTGACCGCCGGGCAGATCGCCCGTACGTTCCTGGTCGGCGAATCGACTCTGGCGCAACGCCTGGTACGCGCGAAACGGAAGATCCGCGATGCCGGTATCAGCCTGGAAGTGCCCGGCGACCCGCTGTTGTCCGAGCGGCTGTCCGGAGTCCTCGCGGTGATCTATCTGATCTTCACCCAGGGCTACACCGCCGGTCCCGAACGGCCCGAACATCGCACGTTGTCCCAGGAGGCGATCAGGCTCGGCAAGCTCGTCGCCACCCTCATGCCCGATGAGCCCGAAGCGCTCGGCCTGGTCGCCTTGTTGCTGCTGCACGACTCGCGCAGCGCAGCCCGCTACAGCCCCTCCGGTGATGTGGTGCTGCTGGCCGACCAGGACCGGTCCCGCTGGGATCACACGGAGATCGTCGAAGCCGTCGGGCTGCTGGACCGTGCGCTGCGCCTGGGCAGACCCGGCCCGTACCAGTTGCAAGCCGGGATCGCCGCGCTGCACGCCCAGGCCGTCTCCGCCGATCGGACGGACTGGCCGGGCATCGCCGCCCTCTACACCCGGCTGCTCGCGCTGAACCCTTCACCTGTGGTGGCGCTCAACCACGCCGTCGCGGTGGCCATGGCCGGCAGTCCGGACAAGGGGCTGGCGTTGATCGACCGGATCGACGGGCTCGACCGCTACCACCTGCTGCACGCCGCCCGCGCGGATCTGCTGCGCCGCCTGGGCCGCACCCTTGACGCGGCAGCCGCGTACCGGCGTGCACATGAACTGGCCACCAAGCCGGCCGACCGGCGATTCCTTGCCGGCCGGCTGCACGACCTCGACATCGCGGAGTCCTGATGAGACTGTCCATCCTCGACCATGGCCACCGCCGCCGCGTGAAGCTGTTCCTGGCACTCACCTCCGCGACGTCGCGTGTGGACAGCCCGGACATCGTGAAGATGCTGCTGTACCGGCCCGGCCTCCTCACCCGTCCGCTGCTGGAGCTCACCGCCGATGCGATGCGCGGACCGTCGTACTGGACCGCGGGCGAACGCGAATACCTGGCCATGTGCACCGCCCGGCTCCACCAGTGCCCGTTCTGCATCGACACGCACGCCGAGCTCACCCGCATCGCCGGGCACGGCGAGATCGACCCGGACGATCCCGAGTCGGCCCGGCCACAACTGCGCGCCGTCCGGCGGTTCCTCGAACTGACCAGCCTGACCCCGGACCGCAGCAACGCCGCCGAAGCCACCGCGGGCCTCGCCGACGTGCCCGAGCACGCGTTGCAAGAAGCGTTGCGCGTCAACCTGGTGTGGAACATCGTCAACCGTCTGGCGAACGCCTTCGGCTTCACCCTCCGTGAGGGCCAGTTGCACAGCGGTACCCGTGCGCTGCACCGCTTCGGCTACCGCTTCCCGTCATTCCTGCTCTCCGACGGCCCTGCGGCCGGCCACGGCGACGCCGTGGCCGACCTGCGCCGGTCGGTGCTGGAGGCGCCTGCCACCACCGATCCGGCGCTGCGCGCCGCCGCAATGGCCGGTGAGCCCCTTCCCGAACCCTGGCAGTCATACGCCACGACCGTCCGTGCGGCCTCGTACCGGATCACCGAAGCGGACATGGACCGGCTCACCGCCGACGGGTGCTCGGAAGACCAGATCTTCGAGGTCACCGTCGCGGCCGCCGTCGGCGCGGCACTGCACAGCTTCGACACCGGCCGGAACGCACTGGCGCGCATGACCGCGGGTTGAAGCGGGGATCGTGCGCGGCCTGCGGAGCTACGACGTTGGCTGTCGAGGCGGGCAGCACCCTGACGACGCCGGTGGGGACGTCAGTGGCCGGTGAAGACGGCGTTGCGGCGCTCGACGAAGGACCTGACGCCTTCGGCTCCGTCAGCGGTGCTGCTGAGCCGGGCGAGGTCGGGGCGCAGCTGGGCGATGGCCGCGGCGTCCCCCGACTCGCGGGCGAGGTGCGCGGAGGCGAGCGTGGTGCGTACGGCCAGCGGCGCGGACCGTTCGCTGATGACCCGCGCGATCTCCTTGGCCCGCTCGACTGCGGAGGCGCCGTCGGTGAGCACTTCCTGGACGAGGCCGATGCGCCGGGCCTCGGCGGCGTCGAACTCCTCGCCGGTCAGGATCCAGCGCATCGCGTTGCCCCATCCCGTTTCCCGGGGGAAGCGGAAGGTGGCTCCACCGAAGGGGTAGATCCCACGGCGGACCTCGAGTTGGCTGAAGCGGGCATCCTGGGCGGCCACGCGGATGTCGGCGGCCAGCAGCAGTTCGATGCCCGCGGTCATCACCCAGCCCTGCGCCGCCGCGACGAGTGGCGTGGACCATGTTCCGTCCCGCCGCCACGGATCCCGGCCGCCTTCCGGGACGGTGAAGTCGCCCGAGGCGAGATCGGTACCGACATCGACCATGTCCAGCCCTGCCGTGAAGTGGTCGCCGTGCGCGAACAGCACCCCGCACCACAGGTTCTCGTCGGACTCCAGCAGCCCGTAGGCCAACGACAGCTCACTGATCATCTGCCCGGTGAAGGCGTTGCGCTTGGCCGGCCGATTCAGGCCCATCAGCAGCACATGTCCGTCCCGTTCGACGGTGATCGTGGCCGCGTTCGCAGACGTGGAGCTCATATCTCCTCCAGTTGAATATCGAGACTCTTCGGACGCCGCCGGGGGTCGCATCGCGGGCGGGCGGTGAGGCGCCGCGCCCGGCCGTGGCGAGCCGAACTGCCTCCCTCCCGTAGTCCACGCTGAACTCGCGGAGGCGCCGGGTCATCTCGGCGAAGTCCCGCGCATTGCGGAGTACGGACGTGAGGTTCTGGCCCGTGACCTGGCCACCGACGCCCGGTATCTGGTCATCGACATCCGCGACGCGGTCACCACGCCCGTGACGCGGTCACCGAGGCGCCCATCCCGGGCAGCACGGTGGACGCAAGTCCCGTGATCACTCCGGCCTGCTCAGTCGCGATCCATTCCTCGGGCCAAGGTGTGCTCGCGGCACCGTTGAGGTGGTCGCGGTTGCTGTGGGCCGTCACGTATCGCCCGCGCGCCGCCCGGCGACACGGCCGCTGCCGGAATTCCTGGCCCCAGACCTCGAAGTCGAAGGTCATCGAGGTGGTGCCGATGCGTACCAGTTCCACCGCGACAGGTTCTCGTCGGTGCGGTCAAGGGTGGGGATGTGCGCTCCAGGGGTCGTGCGGTCGTACGGGCCACATGTTCAGGTCGGACCCTGGAATCAAGCGTGTTCGCTTCCGGCGCGCAACGGAATCACCAAGTCGCCCCTGTCGGTGTGACCGCCCCGGTCACACCGACAAAGGGCGACTCCCTACCGCCGCGAACCGGCGGCCGAGCGGTCCTGGTGGCCGGCGGTCGAGCGCGGCGCTCAGTGGACACCGGCCCGAGGCCGACGAGGACACCCGCGCCACCGGCGCGCCGCCCCGCTCAACGGTCGCGCCACGCCGGAACCAGGGCGACGAGCATCACCCCAGCGGTGAGGGCGAAGGCGGCCGGGTAGCCGGTGTGTGCCGCCGCCGCGCCGAAGCCGACCGCGCCCAGGCCCATCCCACCGTCGTAGGCGACGTTCCACAGCGCGCTGACCGTCCCGTACCCGGACTCCGGCACCCTTGCGTACATCAGCGTCAGCGTCGCGTTCTGCGCCACGCCGAAACCGGCCCCGAACAACGCGACCCCGGCCAGCACCGCCATCGGACTGCTCGTCACCGACGTCACCAGTAGACCGGCGGACGACGCGAGCAGCCCGGGCAGGACGAGGCGGGCCGGGTCGTGGCGGTCGCCGTACCGTCCGGCGAACCAGCGGGCCACGGTGGCCATCGCGGGCTGGGCGAAGAGCGCGACCGCCACCAGCCCGGACAGTGAGGCGGGGACGGCCACCGGCAGGAACGTCACGATGATTCCGGCGCCGATCGCGGTCGTCGCGAACACCGCGGTGGGCCGGGCTAGAGCCCCGTTGCGCAAGCCCGCGACGACCCCGGCGTCCCGGCCCGTGGACCGCTCCCGCCCTGGCAGCCCCGGCACCACCACGACGGCGGCCAGGGCGGCCACCCCGCCCGCCACGCACACCGGCGTGAACCCCACGTGCGAGACCAGCCACACACCCAGCGGCAGGCCCACCAGAGAAGGCACACCCGACACGATCCCGGCCAGTGCCAGTCCCTCGCCGCGTCGCTCGGCCGGGATCAGGGAAGCCGTCAAAGCACCGCCGGCGACGACGGTGAGGGCGAAGCCCAACCCGCGCAGCAGGCACATCGCTACGATCCACGCCATGCCGTCTGCGGCGGTCAACACCAGTGCGGGCGCGCCGAGCAGACCCAGCCCCGCGGCCAGTGCCACCCGGTAGCCGTACCGTGCGACCAGGCGCGGGGTGGCCAACTCACCGCCTACTGTGGCCAGCATCAACGCTCCCGTGGCCAGACCGGGACTGCCGCCGCTGCGCTGTGCGTAGAGCGGCACCACCGACAACAGCAGGAAGAAGCTTGCGGAGGCGCCGATCACCGTCAGGAAGCGCAGCAGCAACTGCCGTGTCACCAGCGGAGGAAGGGCGGGCGCCGGGGAGCCGTCCGGGAGACGTGCGGTGTCGGCGGACGAGTAACTGGGTGGCTTGGTCATGCGGTTGACGCTAGGGGTCGCCCGGCCCCCCGATAAGGTCCATTTCCATGCCGCTGGAGTGGTCCGGTCTCTCGCCCGAACTGCTGCTCACCCTGGACCGGGAGAGCACAGAAGGCCTGCGTACGCAGATGGAACGCCAGATCAGAGACGCCATCAGGGCCGGCCGCCTCGAGGTCGGGGAGCGGCTGCCGTCCTCCCGCGAACTGGCCCGCCGCATCGGGGTCTCCCGCGGCCTCGTCCAGGACTGCTACGCCCAACTGCAGGCCGAGGGCTACCTTTCCACCCGGGTGGGTGCCGCCACCACCGTCGCCGCTCGTGCCTGCCCGCCGCCCGCGCCGGCTCCCGCACCGCCGCCCGCTCCACGCCTCATCGCCGACTTCAGGTCCGGTGTCCCCGACCTCGCGTCCTTCCCGCTGGCCGACTGGCTGTGGGCGATGCGTGAGGCGGGCCGGGCCCTGCCGACCGCCGCGCTCGACTACGGCGAGCCGCACGGGTCGCCCGTACTGCGGGAGGTGGTCGCCGGGTACCAGCGGCGGGTGCGGGCCGCCGCGGCCGACCCTGAACGGACCGTCGTCTGCTCCGGCTACGCCCAGGGCCTGGCCCTGGCTCTGCGCGCGTTGGCAGCCCAGGGCGTGCGCACCCTCGCCTACGAGGACCCGGGCGCACCGGTCGCGACGTCCGTGGCCGCCGCGCACGCCCGGATGACCGCCGTACCGGTGCCCGTCGACGAGGACGGCGTCGACGTCCGGGCACTGGAGCGAACCGGCGCGCGGGCGGTCCTGGTCACGCCCGCGCACCAGTGGCCGACCGGAGTCGTCATGGCCGCCGAGCGACGGCGAGCGCTGATCGCCTGGGCGCAGCGCAGGGACGCCTTCGTCATCGAGGACGACTACGACGCGGAGTTCCGCTACGACCGTGAGCCGGTGGGTTCGCTGCAGGGGCTCGCCGCCGACCGTGTCGTGGCCATCGGCACCGTGAGCAAGTCCCTCGCGCCCGCGCTTCGACTGGGCTGGTTGCTGTGCCCACCGGCGCTGGTCGAATCGGTCGTGGCGTTCAAGGTGGCGGACGACCGCGGATCGCCCACCCTGGACCAGGTCGCGCTGGCCCGACTGATCGCGTCCGGGCGCTACGACCGTCATCTGCGGCGGATGCGGACGGTGTACGCATCCCGGCGCGCCACGCTGGTCGAGGCGCTGGCGGCGCACGCCCCCGGCGTACGGCTCACCGGCCTCGCCGCCGGCTTCCATGCGGTGGCCCACCTCGGTTCGGGCTGCGATGAGGAGCAGGTCGTTGCGGCGGCCCGCGCCCGTCGGGTCGGTCTGTACGGGATGTCGGCCAACCGTTCGGTGCCGGCGGGTATCGGCGGCGCGAGGCTTGTGCTGGGCTTCGGCAATGTGACTGAGCGCGCGGTCGCGGACGGTGTCGCCGTGGTGGGCGACCTGCTGACCGGCTGAACACGCGCCGGATGCCCGGCGACCGGGCCCATGGCCTGGCGCCCCGTGAACCGGCACGCCCGAGCCGGACGGAGCGCGAGCGACCGTCCCCGCCCGGGGCCGTATGCGCACCCCGCCCGAGAGGCTCGCCGACCGTCCGCAGCCCGAATCAGCCCGAATCAGCCCGAATCAGCCCGGACGTCGGCGCATGTCCAGGCAGCAGCGCAGTCGCACTCCCGACCGCCCGGGGCCTCGGGTCGTTCGCTCGATCCCGGTGGTCACCCACATCGCCGCCAGGGCCGCATGAAACGCAAAGGCAGTCGCGTCGTCCGCGGCCACCACGTCGACCACGACCAGACCCGGCTCCGACACATGAACCTCGTTGATCACATCCACGAACACCATCACGATCCGCGGCAGACGACAGGTTCTTCCCGCGGCGAGCAACCACTCGACTGGCGGAGCGAAGAACTCTCCGATGCGGACACTTGCGGTTCTGCGGTCGCCCGACCGGCGCCGAAAAGGGGCCCTGTGGGCAGTCGGCTCGTAGGTGTCGATCACGCGGTACGCCTGACGCGCGCGACCATCTCACCGCCAGGGCTTGGTGCCACGCGTCCTGACGGTCACGCAACTCGCGGGACCCCGACCGCAGTGGTCGAATGCGCGGCGACAGCCCTGGACCGTGCTTCGGCGACTCGCCCGAAACCGCCGGAGGGCGATGGGGTGGGCTGTTCGTTCCGGAGGAGGAGCGGTGCGCAGCTTTGAGGCTGGAGAGACGGTCGTACGACGCGATGTGCACCGCAGCGGCCGCGTATGAGCGAGCAGGCGCTCCGGGTCGTCGCCGACGGCGCCGAGGCGCTGGTGACCGCCTGCGCGCCGGGCGGGGAGCTCCGCCGGCCGTGGCGGTATGTCGAGGCCTGTGCCGACGGTGACCGGTTCCCGCGCTGTGTGGCCTTCGAGGCGATGGCCATGGGGGAGTTGGAGCTTGTGGCCGGGGTGTGGCTGGACACCGAACTGCTGCTGTGGAAGCCGCCGATCATGGCGTTGTTGGGCCGGATTGGCCCGCGCCCCGCCTGCCGCGGCGCTGACCGCGTTGATTGCCGGCTTCGCGGACCTCGAGATCGGGCCCGCTCCCGGTCGGGCACGCCGAGGACGCCTGCCTCCGAGATACTTGCATGCGACAGTAAAATCCATAAGCGGTATCCCGCGTTTGCATGTAGCAAGCGCCTGCAACTAGTGTTGTCGCCTGTAAGTGCTCCCTTGATCATCTGCACCTCTACGTACGACCCGGCTGCGCGTCGTCCCTTGCGACGGCGTCCCACCCACCACTCACCAACGGAGTGTGACCATGAGAACGACCGCGATCGGCACCTCCTGACCGTCCTGGGTTCCGGAGGCGACCTGCGCCGTTCCCTCCGTCGCGCGGGCGGTCCTCGACTCGGGGGAGACCGGCACTCGTCACCGCCTGAGGTCCCTCGTCCCGGGCCGTCCCTCTTCGGTTCGGCGCACACCCGGACGGCGCCGACGGGATCGGCGTACGTACGCCCGAAGACGACGGCACCTTGCCGGCGAGGTCGTCAGGACGCTTCGCGACTCCGTCGCCCACCCAGCCTGACCAGTACTTCATACGAGAAAGCTCCACCCACATGACTTCTGTCCCCACTGTCACCCTCAACAACGGCGAGAAGATCCCGCAGCTTGGCTTCGGTGTCTTCCAGGTCCCCGACGAGGAGACCACCGCGGCCGTGGCCTCCGCTCTGGAGGCCGGCTACCGCTCCATCGACACTGCCGCGATCTACGGCAACGAGTCGGGCGTGGGCAAGGCACTCTCCGTGGCAGGCGTCCCCCGCGAGGACTTGTTCATCACCACCAAGCTGTGGAACGCGGACCAGGGCTACGACGCCACGCTCAAGGCGTTCGACGCAAGCCTCGCCAAGTTGGGCCTCGAGTACATCGACCTCTACCTCATCCACTGGCCGACTCCGGCCCGTGACCTGTACCGGGACTCCTGGCGGGCGGTCGAAAAGATGGTGGCCGACGGCAGGGTCCGCACCCCCGGCGTGTCCAACTTCCAGCCCGCCCACCTGCGGCGGCTGGTCGACGGCGCCTCGCTCCTGCCGGCCGTGAATCAGATCGAGCTGCATCCCGGCCTGCAGCAGACCGAGTTGCGAGCGGTGCATGCCGAACTGGGCATCGTCACCGAGGCCTGGAGCCCTCTGGCTCAGGGCGCCGTCCTCGGCGACGACGCGATCACCACCGTCGCGCGGCGGCACGACAAGTCCCCTGCCCAGGTGGTCCTGCGCTGGCACCTGCAGCTCGGCAATGTCGTGATCCCCAAGTCGGTGACTCCCGCTCGCATCCGGGAGAACCTCGACGTCTTCGACTTCACCCTGTCCGACGACGAGATGGCCGCGATCGCCACGCTCGACCGCGGCCTGCGCACCGGCCCGGACCCCGACACCTTCAACTGAGCCACTTTCTGGTCCGTCGGACTGTGGTCCCGAGGGCCGGGGTCGTTTGAACTGGTTTAGCCGGGTGAATGTCTGCTCGACGGCCGACGGGGTCGCGAACCGAAATCCGAGCGGCGCCTTTCCGGACGACATTCGGTGTGAAGGCGCGGCTCCCAGGAAATCGCGCACAGCATCCGTCTGACTGCCGAAAGGGGGCCCGCCCGGCCGAGTACACGCTGTCGGAGGGTGACTGTGCGCTGGGGCGTCAGATCACCCTCCGTACTACAGGCCGGCCGGTCGGGTCGGCCTTGTGGGCGAGGTCCCCGACACGCCGGCGCCCCGAATACGGTCGCGTGGGGATTGCGGCCTCTGTTGGCCTGAGGCGAGGGCCTTCTACGGCAGGGGCGTTCCGCCGGTGGCATTGAGGATCTCGGCGGTGATGAAGGACGCCTCATCGGAGGCAAGGAAGACATAGGCCGGGGCCATCTCCGCCGGTTGTGCCGGACGACCGATCGGGGCCTGCTTGCCGAACTCCACCGTGTCCGGAAGCGTCGCCGGGATCAGAGGCGTCCACACAGGTCCCGGCGCCACAGCGTTCACGCGGATGCCGCGATCGATCAGCATCTGGGCCAGCCCCTGAGTGAAGGTGACGATCGCGCCCTTTGTCATGGCGTAGTCCAGCAGATGTGGGCTGGGTTTATACGCCTGTACGGAGGTGGAGTTGATGATGCTGCCGCCTTCGGGTATGTGTGGCACGGCGAATTTCGACAGCCAGAACATGCCATAGAGATTGGTGCGCAGCACGCGGTCGAACTGTTCCGTGGAAATCGCCTCGATGCCCTCCGGTTGGGACATCTGATACGCCGCATTGTTCACCAGGATGTCGATGCGGCTGAACTCACGTGCGGCCTGGTCGATGAGAGCCCGGCAGTTCGCTTCCTCCCGGACGTCGCACTGGATCGGCAGTGCACGCTGACCGGCCCTCGAAACCAGGTCGGCGGTCTGCTGCGCCTCGCCCTTCTCTTCCTCCAAGTGGGTGAACATGACGTCGGCTCCTTCTCGGGCGAAGGCCAGGCACACCGCACGTCCGATGCCGGAATCACCTCCGGTGACCACGGCCTTGCGCCCGTCGAGTCGCCCGTTGCCCCGGTAGGACTCCTCGCCGTGGTCCGGAGGCGGGTCCATCGGTCCGGTCCAGCCTGGATGCGGCTGGTCCTGGGACGGGAAATCGGGGCGAGGGTGCTGCTGGGCTGGGTGCTGAGGCATGGTCACGGTTGCCTTTCTCATCGTTGCCGGCTCGTGCGGGGGCCGAAAGTGGCTTGAGATCCGGAGCGAAGCCGGAAGCGTTGGGCGGCCCAGGCTCCTGGCAGGTAGTCGGCTCTCTGCTCGGGCCACCCCGCTCGCACCCAGGTCCCGATCGAGTTCGCCGACGGTCGCAGTGGACTGCTCGGATGCTGATCACCGACTGCGCTGCCCGGGGGCTGGTGACGAGCACCGGTGACGTCAGCGGATGTCCGGGTTCCGGCTCCACGAAGTACCCGCTGCAGTGCCGGCTACACGCCTGGGGCTCTGAAAGGTGTCGAGTGAGCGGTTTTTGGACGGCGACGTGCAGCCAGGCCAGAGATCGCTCCCTGCCCGGGCTTTTCGAACGTCCGTCCGCGCCTATCCCGGTGACGCTCGGCCGGTGGGCGAGGGTGATGCGCCTTCGCCGTCCCGCCGGCATTGGTCCCGATGGGGGAGTCGGGTGCGGACCCGGCGTGGTGACGGGCGTCTGCGCAATTGCTCCAGTCCAGGGTGTTGGGACGGCCGACGAGCAGGCGTGGGCGGTGCTCGGAGCCGATCACGTCACCTCGGCCCGTGGGAAGGTGTTTCGGATGAGTGACATGGCCCGTGTGCGTGAGCGGGTACTGGGAGACTTGATTGCGGCCAGTCATCTGATGACCTTGGACCAGGTTCCCACAGCGGTGGCAAGGCGGGCGGCGCGGGCGGGATGGGCCGACGTACTGATCTACCTCGCCGATCTGCAGCAGGAGCGGCTGCATCTGCTTGCCGGTGAGCAGGTTGGCGACGCGCCTACAGACCTGGCTGTGGAGGGGACGGTGGCGGGTCGGGCCTTCCAGTTGGGGGAGGTCTTCCCGGCGTCTGCCTCTTCGACCGGGCAATGGTGGATTCCGTTGTTGGACGGGACGGAGCGCCTGGGTGTGCTTCGAGTCCACCTGCCCGCTGGACAGGAGCCGGACGAGGACCTGGGCCAGCTGGCAGGGCTCATTGCCTTGCTGCTGGTCAGCAAGCGCGGCACGAGCGACTCCTACGCTCGGCTGGTTCGTCGCAGGCGCATGAAGGCGGTTGCCGAAATGGAATGGCGCCTGATGCCTCCAAGGACCTTCGCCACCGACCGGATCTTGCTCAGCGCGGTGATGGAACCGGCTTACGAGGTGAGCGGAGACGCCTTCGATTACGCGCTTTCCGGCGACCTACTCCATGTGGCTCTCTTCGATGCGATGGGCCACGACACGGCCGCCGGCCTCACAGCGAACCTGGCGGTGGCGACCTGCCGCAGCCATCGGCGCCGCGACGCGGATCTTCTCAGGATCGCGGAGGCCATCGAGGAAGCGCTGACAGAGCAGTTCCACGGGAGCCGCTACGCCACCGGCATCCTGGCGTATCTGGACACAGCGACCGGTGTGTGCACCTGGATCAGCTGCGGTCACTACCCGCCGGTCGTCGTTCGCGGTCGCCGCACGATCGTTCACCTGTCGTGCCAGCCCTCACCTCCGTTGGGTACGGGGCTTGGCCTGTCCGCGACCGTCTGCCGGGAGCAACTGGAACCGGGCGACCGCCTGTTGTTCTACACCGACGGCGTCACCGAAGCTCGCAACGCGTGCCGCCGAGAATTCGGTCTTGAGGGCCTGACTGATTTCCTCATCCGCCACAACACCGACGATCTCCCCGTTCCCGAGACCCTGCGCCGGTTGATTCGCCACCATCTCGACCACCATCGGGGGAAGTTGAACGACGATGCCACAATTCTCTTGCTGGAGTGGCACGGCCCCGTGTCCTACCGGCCCGAAGACCTTGTGACTCTTGTCGGTCTTCCGCCTTCCACATCCTCCGGCGAGTCCCCGGTACTGCCCTGACCGATCAGCAAGAAGAACCTGCGCGGCGTGCAGCCGGGAGCCGAGCGGAGACCGAACTTCCTCCGGCTCCGGTCAGCCTGATGTCTTCAATGGCAGCGCGGACAAGGCTCGGGCGACGCCGAACAGATTGTCGGCCATGGTGCGGCCGGTGCTGTGCGCCCAGGCGTGTCCTCGCTGCTCCTCCAGGTAGTCGGGCCCTGGCCCCGGGCCGAGGTGCCAGTATGTCCAGGCTTGACCCGGGACGGTATAACCGATGTCCGCAAGAGCGCCGGAGATCTCGCTTATGACGTGGCGGGCTCCGTCCTCGTTTCCGGTGACAACCACGCCGGCCACGCGGTTGTAGGCAACCGGCCGTTCGGCATCGTCCGTCTCGGACATCATCGCGTCCATCCGCTCGAGCACTCGTTGCGCAACCGAAGACGGCCTTCCCAACCACGTGGGGGTGGCGATGATCAGAATCTCCGATTCCAGGAGCCGGTCGTGGATCGTGGGCCACGCGTCGCCACTCCCGGCGTCAGTGACCACACCGGGGGCTATGTTGAGGTCGACGGCGCGCACGAACCCGTGCTCCACGTCATGCTCCGACAGCCGCCTGGCCACCACCTCGGCCAATGCCTGAGTATTGGAGGGCTCAGGGGACCTCTTGAGTGTGCAGTTGATGACGAGTGCTTTCACCATGGCTCCGAACGTGAGTTGCGGGGATTGACCCCGGGAGTGCCGGGCAGCGCGAGGGATGGTCTTGACGGTTGACACGCCGGCTTTCAAGGTCTGGCGTGACGTGAAGCGTTCCTGCGGGGCCAGAAGCTGAACCGTCAGACTCCTCCGGCTGGGCAACCGGGACCCAGCGGGCGTCACACAGAGCCGGTGTCCTCGGGCCGGATACGGCCGCGCCAGGCACCGCTTGCGCCATCTTGGTGCTCGATGTACTCCTTGAATCGGCCCAGGTCTCCCTTGACCTGCCGGTTGATGATGCCCAGCATGTGCGCGCCCTTCTCGGCCAGGCCGGTGGGTTCGATGTCCATCGTGACTTCGACCCGAGTGTGTGCGTCGTCCAAGCGCTGGAACCGGACGGAACCTCGCTGCCGGGTGTCGCCGTCGACAACCCGCCAGGTGATCCTGTCGTTGGGCAGTTGGTCGACGATCTCGGTGTCGAACTCGCGTTGCACGCCACCGATCTTGGTGACCCAGTGGTTGTGCCGGTCGTCGAGCTGGCTGACTTCCTCGACGCCCTCCATGAAGTTCGGAAATTCCTCGATCTGGGTCCACTGGTTGTAGGCGGTGTGAAGGGGAACCTCGACGTCGACCGTTTCCCTGACCGTGCTCATACGTTCCTCCTTGTCAGCGGCAGCCCGCACCGGGACTGCCCTTCGCTTGAACGTGGGACGACACTGGAGTCCCGTCCGTCCCAAGACTTCCGGTCGTGGCCGGAACGGGATCGTGCCTCATTTCCTGTGCGCGGACGGACGGCCCTGCGCGGTCTTCTTGTTGGCCCGCGGGCTGGGTGTGATGGGATCCCCCGTGCCACCCCGCGAGGGTGTGCGCGTGTCGGTGTCGCCTTCCCGGCTTTGTTCCTCAAACTCCTTGAGCACCTCATCGGTGGCGCTCGGAGCGTGCTTGTTGGCCGGGTGCGGACCAGGCGTCTTTCGCATGGCGGGCGGGTACCACTCGTCGCCGGGATGACACCCGGGACTACGCAGAGGTCGGTAATCCGGAAGCAAGGCACCGGTCGAGGCCCCCAGTGCCTGCCCAGGGAGGCACGAAGGCGACAAGAGGAGGGGGCTGTTCATGGGCGCGGTCGGTGGAGCCGTCAGGCTGGGTGCAAAGGAGGAATACGTCCTTCTCGACACACCCACTGGATCGCCCGCGCCGACAGCGACGCGAGTGAAGGACGCGCGACCCGGGTCCAGGCCGGCGGGCGTCGACAGGGAGTTGCTGTAGGCGCAGGGTCCGGCGCGTCAGGCCTCCTTGACTACCCGAATGGTGTGCAGGCGTGAGTCGGCTGCGTCCGGCAAGAACATGCCGGCCGCGACCCCGGAGGTGAGGTAGTCCAGGACGGGTGCCTCTTCATGGTTCATGGTGTGAGCGGTTCCCGAAACCGTGGTCGGCATGTCATGCGGGAGCCGGACGAGTGGTGTCGCTGCTTCGGGGAACTCGCCGCCGTGCACGAACTCCGAAACAAGATGGGTGTCTCGGATGCCCGATCCACAGCAGCCTGTGCAGCGACGCAGCCGGAAGGCGGCGCCGCACCCCAGTCCAGCGCAGCACTCAGGGCGCGGCAGCCCAAAAAGGGTGGGGGAGAGGGCGGCGGGGTGCCCGCCGGACCAGCAGTCCGAGCACCCATGAGTGTCCCCCGCGGTAATCGCAGTCACCTCAGAGGCAGGAAGGAGAGACGCCATGCCGGCCGGATCGAGCTCCAAGCGCGAGCGGCAGTACGAGCACATCAAGGAGAGCGTCCAGGACGGTGGAGAGTCGTCGAAGCGGGCGAAGGAAATCGCTGCGCGAACGGTGAACAAGGAACGAGCGAGGGCGGGCGAGTCGAAGACCACCAGCAGGGTTTCTACACGTGACCCCAAGTCTGCTTCCCAGCGTGGCGGACAGCGGTCTCATAGCGGCGCGGAAGGCCCTACCAGGGACCAGTTGTACGAGGAGGCGAAGAAGCGCAACGTTCACGGCCGGTCCTCGATGACCAAGCAGCAGCTGGAGAAGGCGCTCGGCCGCTGAACCCTCTACGTCTGGGGGCGTATCAAGCCACAGTGCCCGCAGACGCCGACGCCATGGACGACCACATCGAGCAGGACGGCGTGACCTTCGCGCCGCCCTGCGTGTGTCGGGAGGCGAGAGCGGAACGCTGTCGCGGGTTGCCGCCGGCCCGGCACCAGCGCCCGCCCTCGCCGCGGTCGCCGCGACCGATCTTTCGTGGGAAGTCGAAGTCCTCTGCAGCGTCAATCCAGCCATCGGCTGCGGTGCGCGCGATTCCGGCGGCAGAGCTGTCGGGCCCTTCTGTGGACAGTCTCGTTCGGTGGGTACCCGGCGGCCGAAGGCGGTGAGGGGCACCGCCCGGACCAGGAGGAAACGATCATGACTCAGCATGTGCGCGACATCATGACCACCGCACCGGTGACGGTGGAGCCGCAGACTTCAGTGGCCAATGTGGCCCGGTTGATGCGAGATCAGAACATCGGCGCAGTCCTGGTCACGGAGAAGGATCACCTGCGCGGCCTGGTCAGCGATCGGGACCTGGTGGTGCGGGCCCTGGCCCAGGGCGCGGACCCGGAACAGACGACGGTGGCCAATGCATGCAGTGATGACCTGGTCACCATCGGTCCGGACGACGATCTCGACAGGGCCGTCGAGGTGATGCGTGAGTACTCGATCCGCCGCATCCCCGTCGTCGAGGGTGACCACCCGGTCGGGATCGTGTCGCTCGGGGATATGGCGATCGAACGCGATCCGCGATCGGTACTCGGCGACATCAGCGCGGCGCGCCCCAACGAGTAGTGGGATGGGCCGGTGCCGCCGGGTCAGGCGGGGGCATTGCCGCCGCGGTACGCCTCTGTGTGCAGCAGTTCCACGAGCTGAAGGCGGTGCAGGGCAGCGACGCCTTCGAGCAGGTCGGGATGGCGAAGCAAGGGGGCTGCCTCGGTGTCCCGGGAACTCGGGTTGATCAGGCGTTCCATGCCGCCGACCTCGGCGTGCTGCTCGATCGCGGTGAGGGCCAGGGCAGGGTCGGCCAGGAGACATGCCGCCCAGCTGACAACGGTTTCGTCGACCCAGCTCTGCCAGGCGAAGTCCTCCGGGCGCCTGTCGCCTCCCGTGAGCCAGTCCAGTCGATCAGCCCCGCTGGGACCGAGAAAGTGAAGCAGCTGCACGTCCATGTCGGTGGGATAGCGCAGGGCGGCGGCGAGCGAGACGGCCTGCCGGGCTTGAACCTCGGCCAGCGCCTGGCTGAGCGCGCCGTTGGCTGCCGGATAGGCGGACAGGAGCCAACGGACGGAGGCGGCTATCACGGATGTCAGATCGGTGGGCACGGCGATCGATCCCTCTGGAGCGTGCTCGCCCTACCCGGCCGAACGGTCCCGCGAGCTGATGCGCGGGGCCGCGCTGCCCCGCTCCTGCCGTCTCAGTGTAGGCGGATGTCCCCAACCGGCTCCATGACCCGCGTCACGGCTTGTCAGGCTGGATACCGGGGCCCTGCGGGTACGTGCTGTCCGGGCCCCGGTACCCATCCGATCTCCGTGGGACGGGCAGGTCAGGACTTCCCGCGTCCGGTGACGAAGTCACGAGCCCGGTCCACCAGGCCGGCGCCCGGTGCGAGAAGCTTGTTCGCAGGCGGAGTGTCCGGGGCGGCAGGATGCGGACGTGTCGGGGCCATGGCTTTGGCCCGCCGCACCTTTTCCCCGAGATCGCCGAGCATCTGCGAGGAGCAGGCCTGGCGCAGCATCGGGAAGAGATTGTTCTCCTCGTCCTCGACGTGTTCTGCTACCTCTTCCATGAGCTGCTGCAGCAGCGGGCTCATCTCAGGGCTGTCGGCCTTCGTCTTCTCCAACTGTTTGAGAAGCTTCTCGATACGGCTGTGGTCCCGGATCTCCTTGTCCGCAATCCCGTCGCCGCCCTCCACGTGTTCGCGTACCGCCGGATACAGATATTGCTCCTCGGCGACCGCGTGCCGCACCAACTCGATGGTGACCTCGTCCACGAGATCACGCAGCTTCTGACCTTGGTCGGTCGTGGACTGGATTCTGCCGAAGATCTCCTCGACCTCCCGATGGTCGGCCGTCAGTTCCTCGATGACGTTCCCGCCATGGCCCATCGTCCATCACCTCTCGTTCCGTTCAATGAGACCGGTGCGTGTGCCCGGCCTGTACCTGCCCCCCGGCAAGCCAAGGGTTCGGCTCGCTCGCCTCGCCCGAGGGGCTGCCGCTCGCGGTCACACAGACCGCCTCGGCAGCACGTCAGCCACCGACTGTGAAGCGCTCCCATACGCGGTGTGCGCCCAACAGACCTGCCAGTTGCTCCAGGACGGTCGCGCCGCTGTCACCGACGACCACGCCTGGTGCATCGGCGGGTACGCCGGCAGCGTCGAGCGCCCCCTCTCCGCCCGACCAGGCGCCGATGGCCTTGCCGTGCCGGAAGGCCTCGGACAGCAGCAGAGCCACCCGCGGGTCCGACGCCGGCTGTGAGGTGGCGGCGGGCTTGCCCTTTGCGTCGCGTGCACCGTAGGCGTCGCTGCCCGTGCCGGGGTTTCCGGCCACCAGGACAGCGTCGAACTCGACCGAGCGTGCGGTGGCATAGGTTCGCTGCGCAGTCAGCGCATCGTCGCCGTCACCGATCATGCCGCCGGTCGGCGCAACGACCAGGGGGACCATGCCTGCTTCGAGTACTGCTTCCCGCACGGCCCGGACGCCGTCCAGGTCGCCTTCCGGGCCGGTGACGATGCCGATGACGCGTCCGTCGGTGGGCCAGGTCCGGCCCACCTGGGAGAGTGCTGGGCTGGGTTCGACGTCGGCCGGCGGCGCGGTGGGGTCCGGAGCGGGAAGGCCGAGGCCTGCGGCGACCTGCTCGCACAGCTCGGCGTCGATCCGTGCCAGGACCAGCAGAGCTCGTTCCTTGATTGCCTGTTCGTAGCATTTGCCGAGCTCGAAGGTGTAGGCGCCGATGATGTGCTCGCGCTCCACCGGGCTCATACTGAGCCAGAACCGGCGGGGCTGGCTGAAGTGATCCGAGAACGATTCGGGCGCCTCGCGGACCTTCGTGGCTTCGGGGATGCGGAGGGGTACCTCGACGTAGGCACCTGTGTCGGTGCCTGCCTGGAAGGGGCAGCCCCCGTCGAGGGAGTTGGGCCGGTAGGGGGCCACACCCCTGTGGACCGCTGTCTGGTGCATACCGTCGCGCAGCATGTCGTTGACCGGGGCGTGCGGGCGGTTGATGGGGATCTGCGCGAAGTTGGGGCCGCCCAAGCGGGTGATCTGGGTGTCGAGATAGGAGAAGAGCCGTCCGGCCAGCAGGGGATCGTCGGTGATGTCGATGCCGGGCACGAGGTGTCCGACGTGGAAGGCGACCTGCTCGGTTTCGGCGAAGAAGTTCGACGGGTTGCGGTTGAGGGTCAGCAGCCCGACCGGCTGCACGGGGGCGAGCTCCTCCGGGACGATGTTCGTCGGGTCGAGCAGATCAATGCCCTCGAAGGTCTGTTCGGGGGTGTCGGGGAAGGTCTGGATGGCCAGCTCCCACTGCGGATAGGCCCCTGCCTCGATGGCGTCGGCCAGATCACGGCGGTGGAAGTCGGGGTCGATGCCGTTGATGAGCTGCGCCTCCTCCCACACGAGGGAGTGGACGCCCAGCTTGGGTTTCCAGTGGAACTTCACCAGTGTCGTGGCGCCGTCTGCGTTGACGAGGCGGAAGGTGTGGACGCCGAAGCCCTCCATCATGCGGAAGGAGCGGGGGATACCGCGGTCGGACATGTTCCACATAGTGTGGTGCGTGGCCTCGGTGTGCAGGGTGACGAAGTCCCAGAAGGTGTCGTGTGCGCTCTGGGCTTGAGGAATCTCCCGATCGGGGTGCGGCTTTCCGGCGTGAATGACGTCGGGGAACTTGATCGCGTCCTGGATGAAGAACACCGGGATGTTGTTGCCGACCAGATCGAAGGTGCCCTCACTGGTATAGAACTTCGTCGCGAAGCCTCGGGTGTCGCGGACGGTGTCGGCCGACCCCCGTGAGCCGAGCACCGTGGAAAAGCGAACGAATACCGGCGTTTCTGTGTCCGGCCCCAGAAATGCGGCCTTGGTGACGGAGGCGGCCGTGCCGTAACTCTGGAAGACACCGTGCGCAGCCGCACCACGGGCGTGTACCACGCGCTCAGGAATGCGCTCGTGATCGAAGTGCATCACCTTCTCGCGCAAATGGTGGTCCTGCAGCAGCACCGGACCGCGCGGGCCGGCCTTGAGCGAGTGATCGGTGTCGTACAGCCGTGCACCCTGCGCGGTGGTCAAGTAGGCGCCGGACTGTGCCATCCGGGCCTGATCGGCACCCGTGGGCTGCCCTGTCGGGGAGACAGTGTCAGGTCCGGTCTGGTCAGCCTTCGGCGGCATCGGCTCCTGGGGCTCCGTCGGCTCGGAAACGGTTGGTGACTTGGACCCAGGCTTGCCAGGAATCCCGTCTTGCGGACCTGCGCCGTTGCTCTGCAATGTGTTGGCGATCTTATCTGCCGCTCGCTTGAGGGGGCTGGTCTCGCCCATCGGGTTCGTCCTAACTTTCGCACGGGCAGCGGTTTTTTGAGCCCGAAGCTTCATCCGAAGGTCGTTTTTGTCGAACTCGGGCAGTGCAGGCGCCTGTGGAGATCGCGAGGACTGAAATGCGCATGCTCGCACGCCTCAGCGGAGGAACTCATATCCCTCGGACCTCACTGCCGCTGCCCGAAGTGATGACCTGCCCTTCACTCTCCACCACTGCCGTCGTTCACGCCACCGCCCTTCGCCCGAACGGTGTGAAGTCCTCGCCTCGCAGGCACGTGGCCACTCGAGGCAGCGAAGCGCTGTCGGTACCTTCTCTCACGCCCAGGTACCGGCCGGGCTCTCGATACGGCCGGTCAGTCCTGGCGCGTCGCGTACTGGAACACCATCCCCAGAACCCCTCGGGCCAGTACCCCGGCGCCGATGAGGAAGAGCCACAGTCCGTAGACGACGCCCAGGGCGGCGATGCTGAAGCCCAGCGCCGTGACCAGGGGCCAGGGGCTGTGGGGCGGGAAGAACTCCAGCGGTCCGGCCGCATCCGCCACTTCCGCGTCGGTGCGGTCCTGGGGGCGGCGTCCGCGGCGCCGGTACTGCACCGCACAGAAGAAGGAGACCACCGCGGCCATGCCGAAGGCGACGATCAGTACCGCTGTGCCGGCCGGTTCGCCCGACCACGCGCCGTACAGCGCGGCGGCCGCGGCGAAGAACAGGGCGACGCCGCCGAACAGCAGGGCCTCGACCTTCATCGCAATTCCTCCTGCTGTGCCTGCCGGACGATCTCCGGGTGATGCAGGTCGAAGGCGGGCGAGTTGGACCGCACCCGGGGCAGGGCTTTGAAGTTGTGGCGTGGCGGTGGGCAGGATGTGGCCCACTCGAGGCCGCGGCCGTAACCCCAGGGGTCGTCCTCGGTGACCTGTTCGCCCTGCCGTGCGGTGTGCCACACGTTGTACAGGAACGGCAGAGTGGAGACGCCGAGCAGGAACGCCCCTGCGGAGGAGAGCGTGTTGAGCAGGGTGAAGCCGTCCGCGGGCAGATAGTCGGCGTAGCGGCGGGGCATGCCCTCCGTGCCGAGCCAGTGCTGGACCAGGAAGGTCAGCTGGAAGCCGATGAACAGCAGCCAGAAGTGCACTTTGCCCAGCCGCTCGTTCAGCATTCTTCCGGTGAACTTCGGCCACCAGAAGTAGAAGCCCGCGAACATGGCGAAGACCACGGTGCCGAAGAGCACATAGTGCAGATGCGCCACGATGAAGTACGAGTCGGTGACGTGGAAGTCCATCGGCGGGGACGCGATGAGCACGCCACTCAGACCGCCCAGCAGGAACGACACCAGAAATCCGACCGACCACAGCATCGGTGTCTCGAACGACAGCGATCCCCCGCGCATCGTTCCGATCCATGCGAAAAACTTGATGCCTGTGGGTACCGCGATCAGGAACGACATCAGGGAGAAGAAGGGCAGCAGCACCGCGCCGGTGGCGAACATGTGATGAGCCCATACGACCGCCGACAGCATCGTGATCGCGACCGTCGCACCGATCAGGGGTAGATAGCCGAACAGCGGCTTGCGGGAGAACACCGGAATGATCTCCGAGACGATGCCGAAGAACGGCAGCGCGACGATGTAGACCTCCGGGTGGCCGAAGAACCAGAACAGGTGTTGCCACAGCAGGGCGCCGCCGTTAGCCGCGTCGAAGATGTGCGCACCGAACTTCCGGTCGGCCTCCAGACCGAGCAGCGCGGCGGTGAGCACGGGGAAGGCCGGCAGCACCAGGATCGAGGTGAACAGGATGTTCCAGGTGAGGATCGGCATCCGGAACATGGTCATACCGGGTGCCCGCAGACACATGATGGTGGTGATGAAGTTGACCGCACCCAGGGTCGTCGACACGCCGGTCACCACCAAGCCCATCACCCATAGGTCCCCGCCGGCACCGGGGGAGCGGTAGGCGCTGTTCAGGGGGGCATAGGCGAACCAGCCGAAGGACGCGGCACCTCCGGGCACCAGGAACCCCGAGATCACCATCAGACCGCCGAAGAGATACATCCAGTACGACAGTGCGTTCAGACGCGGGAAGGCGACGTCCGGGGCACCGATCTGCAGCGGCATGACCGCGTTGGCGAACCCCGCGAACATGGGGGTGGCGAAGAGCAGCATCATCACCGTGCCGTGCACCGTGAAGAACTGGTTGTAGGTGTCCTCCGACATGAGCTGCAGTCCTGGACGGGCGAGCTCGGCCCGCATGCCCAACGCCAGCAGACCGGCGAAGAGGAAGAAGCAGAAGGCGGTGACCATGTACAACCGGCCGATCACCTTGTGATCGGTCGTCGTCGTCCAGTGCAGCAGCGACCGGCCGAGCGGGGACGTGGCGGAAGCGCCGTGCCGGGCGGCGGCGGGTTCCGACAGACGCGACATCCCTCTCCTCCAAAAGCCCGACCTCGCGGGCGTCAGGTCCGCTGCGAGGCCGGGCGGCATACGGGCGCGACGCGGGTGCCCGGCGCGCGCCGAGGCAAACCGATCGGGCTGAGGAAGCGGACATGCCGCATCCGTCCGGGTCGGCCGGTGGGGAAGATCACCGGTCGAAGTGGCCGTACGCCGCGACCCTACCGACGGGCATCCCGGGCGCCGTGTTGCGCCACGCCCGTCGCGCGGTCCTTCACTGCCGCGGGCGCAGGATGGGCTCTTCGGTCGCGCGTCGACGTGTTTCTCTCCCTCTGGGGGGAACCCGGCGGGAATGATGCTGATCTCGATCGAAATGGCAGCTTCGGACGCTGCGTGGGGCGTGACCGGTGCCCTGGTGGCCGGTCTTGTCGTCGCCGGGTTCCTGGTCTGGGCCATCCGGCTCGGGATCAAGGTCCGACGCCGGGAGCAGGACCCGTCACGCACCTCCCCGCAGCCCCCGCGCCCCGATCGCGGCGGCGGTCCCGACATGTCGGCTCACGAGCGGAGGGAGCCGGACGAGGTACCCCGGGCCGCAGACGAGAGTGAGCGCCTGACGCCGCACCAACTGCATTCCAGCGGGAGCAGGCGCAGCGAGGACCAGAGTCGCCCCCGGTGGGAGTCCGGCTCCGGTGGTTCCTTCGGCAGCGGCGGTTCCGGCGCGAGCTGATCGCTCGGCGTTCCGCGCTTGTCCACTGCGGGCGGGGTGTGTTCGCCGCCGGACGATGTCGGCAGCACCTCGTTCCGCTTCCGCCGGTTCAGCGGTCGAACCTTCGAGATCGGGTCGTCGGCCTCGCGTGTTCGAATTTACGTTCGATATGGTGGCTGCGGAGGAGGTGGACCGCCGTGGCCGATGACGTAACGGGGCGTGGACTGTCCGTCGTGATGCATGTCCGCTGTCCGGACCGGGTGCCCGAGGAGGTCTTCCGGCGAGTCCTCGAGGAACTCGCTGAGCTGTCCCCGGTCGTGCAGGCCCTGCCGCCGTCAGCAGCCCTGGTCGAACTCAGGGGTGCGCTGCGTTATCACGGCGTCGACCCCGGTCGGCTGGCGGAGGTACTGCGGGTGCGGACCCTCTCCCGCCTGGGTGTCGACGTGCGCGTCGGCATCGGGCCGTCGATCACCGTGGCCGCTACGGCCTCCGGTCGGATCGATGGCCCGGGCGGTGTACTGGTCGTCACCCCCGAGCACGTCACCGAGTGGCTTGCTCCGCTTCCCGTGGAAGCCCTCCACGGCATCGGCCCCCAGCAAGCGCATGCTCTGCGCGACTACGGGATCCACAGTGTCGGCCTGCTCGCCGCTGTCCCGCCGGCCACGGTGCAGCGTCTGCTCGGCGGCCGAAGTGGGCGCCTGGCCGTCGACCGGGCCCATGGGATCGACCCCCGCCCCGTCGTTCCGCGCGCCCTGCCGGCCTCGGCCGCGGTCCGGCACGCCTTTGTTCGACACACCCTGGACGGTGCCGAGGTCCGCGCCGCCCTGCTCGACCTGGTCATCCAGCTCGGGCGGTTGTTGCGCCGACGCGGACAGGCGGCCCGAGGTCTGACACTGACGCTGCGGTTCGTCGGCGAGGGCAGGTGGGAGAAGTCCCGCCGCCTGCCGAGCGCCTCCGCGCACGACGACGACCTGCGCACCCTGGCGTACCAGTTGATGGATGCCGCCGGCCTGCAGCGGGGCAGGCTCGCCGGACTGACGCTCAGGGCGGAGGACCTGGTGGAGGCCGATCGGGTCGCCGAGCAGCTCAGCCTTGACGGTGCCCGTGAATCGCGGTTGGCCGCCGAGGCCGTGAGCGACCGTATCCGCGACAAGTTCGGGCCTGGAGTGATCGGTCCGGCGGCAAGGTTCCGCCGTGCCTCCTGACGGGTTCAACTCCCGGTTCTCTGCCGTGATCAGGGTTTCCTGCATGCACGCCTTGCCCTCGCCCTGCATCCGTTGCGGCCCAAGTCGACCCGAAAACCGCGTCGAACAGGGGTCGATCACGATGACGGGAGGGCGGGAGGCTTGCGAGCCGACAGGGACACCATGCCGGCAACACCCGCAGTCAGTCGCTGTCGACGACGGTTGCGACGCCCGCCGCCGTGGATCACCCCACAGAATGCGCTCGGTTTGCGAATGTTAGAGGCTGAGCTCATGGTCGAGCATTGCGTGATCGTGCGGGGGCCAAGCGGATCCGGCGGTCGGCGGGTCTGTATCGATGGCGAGACCCTGGGCACGGCGTATTCGCTGCACGACCTGACGGTGTTACTTCGCTACGTCGGTCTGGTGGGAGGGGACGAGCTGGACGTGGCCGAGTCGGATCTCATCGAGTGGCACGGCGGTGGCCCGGAGGTCTGGCCGCGCAAGGGCGGCGGACCGGACTGCTGGACGGAACCGGGCGAGCTCGCGCCGTCGTCCGGAGAGCTGGCGCCATCGGCTGAGGAAACGGGCGGTCGTGAAGCAGGGCGCACAGGGCTCTGACGTTGCCTGATGGAGCTCTCGCGTCTTGACCGGTGCGCCGGTCGGGTGAGCGGTGGGAACTCGGGCCGGAGTGTTGTCAGTCCGATGGATCAGGATGTCGCGCACCGTCCAGGCCCCGCATGCGGTGCCGTCGTCGGGCCCGGTCGTCTGCACGGCATACGCGAAGACCTCCGACTCCGGAAGAGCATCACTGACAGCCTCGGAATCATGCCGAATGCAGTATCCGGAGTTTGCCCACGAAACACGCGGGCGGATCACCCACCGGTGCGCGTGTCGGGCCGTACGACGGGGGTCGCGTTCCAGCTGGCCAGGAGCGGCAGGACGCGGGCGGTGGGGGAGTCGGGCTCGGCCGTGTAGACGACGAGCCGCTGGTCCGGCTCGTGGGGCGCGCAGACGATCTCAATATCGAACGACATCGGGCCGGCCGCGGGGTGCTGGATGCGCTTGGTCACGGACGCGTAGTCGCGGACGGCGTGGTCGTCCCACCACCGGGCGACATCGGGATCGGTGGCGCGCAACTCGTCGACGAGCGCAGTGAGCCGGTTGTCATGGGGGCGGCGGGCGATCTCCCGGCGCATCGTGGCGACGGTGGCCGAGGCGAAGTCCGCCCAGTTCAGGATCCGCTCACGGGCGACCGGGTCCTGGAACATGAAGCGGACGAACGACGACCCCGGTTCCAGCGGACGGCCCAGCACCTCGGTGAGTAGGGCGTTGCGGGCCAGAACCTCCCCGCGGTGGCCGAGGAGCAGCACCGGGACATGATCGAGGGTGTGCATCAGCCGCAGAAGGCCGGGATCCGGGCGCTGGAGGGCGTGCGAGGTCGCGGCGCGGCGCCGTGCGGTGGGCGCGGCGAGGTCCCGAAGATGTGCGCGCTCGACCTCGTCCAGACGCAGTGCCCGCGCCAGCGCGTCGAGCACTTCGGTGGAGATATTGGCCTGGCGTCCCTGTTCGAGCCGGCTGTAGTAGTCCGGGCTGAGACCGGCCAGCACGGCCAGCTCCTCGCGCCGTAGCCCAGGCACCCGTCGGGCCCCGGGGAATGCCTCGATGCCGGCTTGGGAGGGTGTGAGGCGGTCTCGCCGGGAGCGCAGAAACGCCCCGAGCGCGGCGCGGTCGCGTGACATGGCTCCAGGGTAGGCGGCCCATCGGCCCGCTGGGTGGTCCTGGCATGCCCAGGTTCGTCCTGACCTGGCACGATACCAGCGGGCCGCCCTAGAAAGGGACCCATGACTTCCCTTCACACGAACATCAGCACCCCCGCAGCCACCGGCGCCCGGCTCTCCGGCCGCACCGCTGTGATCACCGGCTCGACCAGCGGGATCGGTGCGTCGATAGCCCGCGCACTGGCCGGCGAAGGCGCACACGTCGTCGTCAGCGGCCGGCAGGCAACCCGCGGAAAGAGCGTCGTCGAGGAGATCCGGCAGACCGGAGGCAGCGCGGACTTCGTCCCGGCGGACCTGGCAGGAAGCTACGAGCAGCTGCGCGCCTTCGCGGCACAGGCCACCGACGTGCTCGGAGGACGGGTCGACATCCTGGTCAACAACGCGGGCATCTATCCCGCGACGCAGACGGAGGACCTGCCGGACGCGGACCTCGACGCCATGCTGGCGGTCAACATCCGAGCCCCGCACGTCCTGGTCGCGGCGATGGCGCCGTCCATGGCCGAGCGGGGCAGCGGCGTCATCGTCAACATAGGCTCCTGGATGGCCCGGGTCGGCAGCCCCTTCGCGGCGATGTACACCGCGACCAAGGCGGCGGACGAGCAGCTCACCCGCAGCTGGGCCGCGGAATACGGGTCGCGGGGCGTGCGCGTGAACACCGTCGCGCCCGGGGCGACCCTCACACCCGGCAACGAGGCGGGCCGGGCGCAGCTCGACGCGCTGACGGCCGCCACACCGGCGGGCGTTGTGGTGCGGCCGGACGACATCGCCAAGGGCGTCCTGTACGTCGCCAGTGACGATGCGGCCATGGTCCACGGCATCACGCTCTACGTGGACGGCGGGATTTCCGCCACCCGCCTGTCCTGACCGCAACTCGAGCCGGGCCGAGCCCGGTGATGACCGGTCGGCCGGCACGAGGGTGCCGGCCGACCGGGCCTGCACGTCCCGTCCGCGGTCCTTCCGTGCTGAAGCTGCGACGGGGCGATATGTGCGGGGTACCCGTGGGCGTCCTGGCCGACGCACACCCCGTACCGGCCTCGCTACGGTCGTCCGCCCCCTGTCAGCGGTCGGCGCCGGCTCTTGTGTGTCGACCTTCGTGACAGGGGCCGTGCCAGTCCAGGCAGATGACCGTCGCGTCGTCGGCGAGGTGCCCCTCGCACGCGTCGGTGACCGCGGACGTCAGGACCCGGACCACCTCGCGGGGATGCTCGGTTGCGGTGTCGTGGATGACGCGCCGCAGGTCGACGGCTTCCGCCTGGCGTTCCTGCATGCCGTCCGTGTACAGCACCAGACGGTCCCCGGGCCGCAGGTCGAGGTCCTGGACCCGGTACGGGGAAGGAGACCTGAAGCCGAAGGGCAGGCTGACGTCCAGGTGCAGCATCTCCACGCTGCCGTCACGCAGCCGAAGTGGCCAGGGATGACCGGCGTTGACGGCCTGCGCGCCACTGCCGTCCAGGGCGACCCGCAGCAGCTGTCCGGTGGCGAAAGAGCTGCGGCCGTGGTCCAGGAGGGCCTGATGGGTCCGGCGGGCCTGTTCGGCCAGATCGGCTCCTGCGCGCCGGGCGCCACGGGAGGCGTTCACCAGGACAGTCGCCATGAGCGCGGCATCAACGTCGTGGCCCATCGCGTCGGAGATGGACAGGTGGAGGGTGTCGTGGTCCAGGGTGTAGTCGTAGCTGTCGCCGGCGCAGTTGTCGGCGGGGATCAGAGTGGCGGCGAGGGCGAACTCGGCGGCTTCACAGGAGGGAGCCGTCGGCAGTAGCTGGCGCTGGATCTCGGCGGCCAGGGTCACCGGGACGGTGCGCTGTCCCCAGTGGTAGAGATCGGTGAAACGACGGTCGGTGACGAGGATGTAGGCCAGCGCGTGCGCCGTCCCCTCGACCTGGTCCAGCACCTGCTGTGTCACATGGGGCAGGAACAGTTCCAGTACACCGATGGCGTCACCGCGGTTGGTGACGGGGGCGACCACTCGGTGTCCTCGCCCGCCGTCCAGCGCCTGCACCGGCTTCTGGCTGCGCAGGACCTCGTCGTAGAGGCTGCCCGCCAGAAGAATCTGATCGGCACGGCGCCCTCGCTGGGAGTCGGTGTCCTCGCCGACCCTGACCATCTTCCGGCCGACGATGTCGGCGAACAGGAACGACACACACTGCGCACCGAACCGATCACGCAGACTGCGCGCCACCACATCGAGGGACGCCACCGGCGCGGCGTCCTCCGCCGCGGCCAGAACCTCGGCCAACCACATCCGATTCTGCGCCATCACACTCTCCCTCGGTCCTGCGGTCACTTCCCGCAGTCACCTCGGGCATCACACTTCCCACCCTCTCAGCGCATGCCTGACTTTGCCAGAAATGTTCAATATCTGGACAATGATCCGTTATCTACTGGATCCAGGCCCAAAATGCGGTCTAGCTGCGGCGTCGGGGTTGCACTCCCGACCCTCGCACATTTCGCCGATCGGATGTCACTCTCCGCACCCGCCCACTCGTCGGGCTTCCCGGGGCACAGGTGGGCTGTGCGGTTCCCGATCCGTGCCGTGGGCGAGTGCGGCCGATGACGGCCCTTCCGCGACGATCACCGCTTCACCAGGTTCAGGATCAGCGTGGCGATGTCCTCCGGAGCCTCCTCGGCCATGAAGTGGCCCGCACGGGTGGTGAAATGCTCGAGGTCGGTGCTCCACGGCCGCCAGGTCGCGGTGGCGTCGAACCCCAACTGCCGTCCCCAGTCCTGCTGGACGACCGTCACCGGCATGGTGAGCCGGTTGCCGGCGTCGAGGTCGGCCTGGTCATGTTCGATGTCGACGGTCGCGGTGGCACGATAGTCCGCGACGATCGACGGAACGGCTTCCCGGCATGCGCGAAGGTACTCGGCGCGCACGTCCATTGGGATCGCGTCGGAGCTCATGGACCAGACGTCGAGGAAGTGGCCGAAGAACGCGTCGGCGCTGCCCGCGATCATCTGCTCGGGCAGACCGGGCGGCTGAGCCATCAGATACAGATGGAAGGCCACCGCCGCGCCGACCCCGTGGAGGACGTTCCAGGTGTCCGGAGTGGGAATGATGTCCAGGATTCCCAGGTGACTGATCCGATTCGGGTGATCAAGACCGGCCCGGAAGGCGACATGCGCACCGCGGTCGTGCCCGACCAGCGCGAAACGGTCGAACCCGAGTGCGTCGGCCAGGCCGACGATGTCTGCGGCCATCGTCCGCTTCGAGTAGATGTCCTCGGTGACCGCTTGCGGCTTGCTGCTGGCGCCGTAACCGCGAAGATCGGGACAGACCACGGTGTGGTGCCCGGCCAGGGCGGGGGCGACATGCCGCCACATCAGATGGGTCTGGGGAAAACCGTGGAGCAGCACAACGGCCGGTCCCTCTCCGCCGACCGCCGCGTTCAGCTCCACACCGTCGGCCACAGCGATCGCCCTTGATTCGAACCCCGGAATGCCGATGCCCATCGTTGTCGTCTCCTTCTCCTGGGACGTGTGAGTCGCTGCGACTCACACACGGATGCGTGAACGACAGGAATGATCCGAGAGCCGGATCAGCAGTGGATCAGCAGCAGACCGAGACCGACGACAATGAGGACATGGAGATCCTCGTCAACGTGCTCGGGCCGGTCGAGGTCACGGATGCCGAGGGCAACCCCGTAGCGGTGGGCAGCCGGCGTCGCCGCGAACTCTTGGGACGGCTGGTCGCGGCCGGCGGCCGGGCCGTCCCGCTTCCGGTGCTGGTCGAAGATCTCTGGGAGGACCCGCCGCCCGCTGCGGCAGGGACGGTCCGCACGTTCGTCGCCGAACTCCGCCGCGCTCTCGAACCCGATCGTCCTCCGCGAACCCGCTCGCTCACCATCGAGACCGTCGGCACCGGATACGCCCTGCGGATTCCGCGGGCACACGTCGACGCCCACCGATTCGAGGACACCCTTCGGGCCGTGCACGACGGGCCCGACGGCCGCGCTGCCCGTGGGCTGAGCGAAGCGCTGTCGTGGTGGCGGGGCGAGCCGTACGCAGACCTCGACGCCTCGCCCTGGCTGACGCCGGAGCGTGCCCGACTCGCAGAACTGCACCGTGAAGCCGTCGAACTGCGTGCCCGAGCGATGCTCGACCTCGGACGCGGCGCGCCACTCGTCCCGGAACTGGAGGCGTTCGCCACCACACACCCGTGGCGGGAACACGCCTGGCTTCTGCTGGCCCATGCTCTCTACCAAGCCGGCCGCCAGGTCGATGCGCTGGCCTCGCTGCGTGACGCGCGAGCCAGGCTGTTGGATCGGTTCGGACTGGAGTCGGCGGACAGCCTCGACCATCTCGAGCGCGACATCCTGCGACACGCTCCGCACCTCACACCCGCACCTCGGGACGAGGACCGGCTGCGTCTGCTCACCCGCACGGAAGCGACGGGGACCTACACCCGGCTGCGTTCCATGAGCACCGTCGCCCGGGCCGCGGCGGTCACAGGCGGTACCAACCTGGTACTTGCCCAAGAGCAACGCGCCGCGGCGGTCGCGGAAGCGGAACGGACCGACGACCCCGGCCTCACTGCCCGAGTGATCGCGGCGTACGACGTCCCCACCATCTGGACGCGCTCCGATGATCCCCACCGGTCCGAAGCACTGGTCGCGGCCACTCGGCGCACTCTGCACCGACTGGGGCCAGGGGCTTCACCCGCGCTTCGCGCACGTCTCCTCGCCACCATCGGGCTGGAGCATCGCGGAAGCCGAGACGGCTGGGCTGCCGAGGCAGCGCGGGAAGCCGAACGACTCGCCCGAGACCTCCACGACCCCGGCGTGCTCGTACTCGCGCTCAACGCCCGATTCGTACAGTCCTTCCAACACCCCGGGCGCACCGGAGAACGCGATGTGATCGCCGGCGAACTCATAGATCTCTCCACCCGGCACGATCTGCCGATGTTCGAGACGCTCGGCCATCTGATCAAGATCCAGGTCTGCGCGGCCTGCGGCGACACCGAGACCGCGCAACGCCACGTCGAGACGGCCGAGCGCCTCGCCGGGATTCACGAGACCCCGCTGGTTCACGTCCTCACCGCCGCTTTCCGGGCGATGCGGTTGGCGACACGCTCGGACGACCCCGCCGAGGTCGCTCATGCCTATCGCACGGTGGCCACCGACCTCGCTGGCGCCGGCATGCCCGGAGTGGAAGCGGGCCTCTTGCCGCTTGCGCTTCTCTCCCTGCGCATGCGCCATCAGCGTCCCGCGCAGGCGGACCCCGCCCTCGACTGGGGACCCTACCGGCCTTGGGCGCAGCCCCTCCTCGACCTCGCCCGCGGCAACCTCACAGCGGCCCGCGAAGCTGCCGCCGTCCTGCCCGGACCCCCCGCCGACCACCTGTATGACTCGCTCTGGGCGGTCAACGCCCATACAGCGGTCCTGCTCCAGGACCGATCACTCGCCACACAGGCGCATGACGCCCTCTTCCCTCTGCGCGGCGAGATCGCGGGTGGAACGACCGCCATGATCAGCTTCGGTCCTGTCAACGACATCCTGGCCGCCCTCGATCAACTCCTCATGCGGAGATGACGCCCACCGCCCGTCGGCACCACCTGCGCGGGCACAGAGCCGGCTCAACTGCCGTTCAGCGTCTGACGTGGAGCGCGCCGATACATGTCCCGGTAGAGGGAGGCGAACCGACCCGGGTGGTAGAAGCCCCAGCGAGAGGCGATCCCGGTGACCGTGGAACCTTCGGCGGGGTCGGCGGCCACAAGATCCCGATGCGCCTCCGCGAGCCGCACGCCGCGCAGATGGGCGAGCGGGGTGGTGTCCAGATGGCGCCGGAAGGCGTACTGCAGTGCCCGCGGGGTGACATGGGCGGCCGCAGCGATCTGCGCGACCGTGATCGGCTGGTCGGCGTGGTCGTCGATGTAGGCGAGGGCACGGCGGAGCACCGCCGGGTGCGCGTCATCCCTCTCGGGACTCCCGTCGTCGGGGAGCGCGGTGTTCGGGAAGGCGGACAACACACTGGCTGCCAGGTGCTGCGCGGCGGTGGACGCCACCAGAGGCTGGTCGGCGACGGCCGGGTCGGCAAGGACGTGATCACGCAGATAGTTGATGGCGTGGTTCAGTTGCCGTGCGGCCGCCGGGGAGTGCGGCCGGTGCCCTGTCACCCTGACCGACTCGTCGCCGTGCGGTCCGGTCGAGCCGGCCACCTGGGCGAGCAGTGCGGGCTCGAGCATGGTGATGGTGTAGCGCGCATTGCAGATCCGTCCGGCATAGGGCAGGTCCGGGGGCGCGAACAGCACCACGTCGCCAGGGCCGAAGGCGTCCTCGACTCCCTGGAAGGTGTGATCCTGCACCGTGCCGTCATGGACGACGCACAGACAGAGCTTGCCGAGCGGCGTCACCGCGTAGCTCATCTCGAAGTCCAGGTCGATTTCGTCGACGCTGACCGCGTCGATGCCCGTGCGGTGGATACGGGCCCGGCTGGGGCCGGCGGTATTGCTGCCGATGCGCATCCTGGCATAGGCATGGCTGAGGAATTCCTCGGTCTCTTCCAGGTTGTCGCTGTCGAAGGTCAGCGTCTCCATGGATTGCCTGATGCCCGCGACCGGCTTCGGCATGTGATTCGTGAGCAGGAGTTTTTCGTTTCTTGTACTGCCGGTGGTGAAATCGTTCGCCTGACGGCTGTCCCTGACAACGCCTCCGCGGCAGCTTGGGGACATGATCGAGCGCGGCGAGCACACGGACCGGGTCGCGGTCCTGCAGCAAGAGGTCGAGCAGCTCCGCTCTGCCGTGGTTTCGCACGCTCTCATCGACCAGGCGATCGGTGTGGTCGTCACGGTCGGTGGTCTGCGGCCCGAGCAGGGCTGGGAGGTGCTGAAACACATCTCGCAGCACACCAACGTCAAGCTGCGCGAGGTGGCGCGCGTTCTGGTCCAATGGCCGGCCGGCGGACCGCTGCCCGAGGTCATCCGCAGGGCGTTGCCGCGCGCGGTGGATCATGTGCGCCGCACGGACAGCGACCATTCGTGCGGGGGCGAAGAAGACGAAGAAGCCGTGCTGCGCGACCGGGCTTCATGAGCGGTCGACGGTCGAGCGTTCAGGGACCGAAGGGGGCGACGATGCGGTGCGGACCGTAGATGGATGTGTGACGGTCCACGACTCGCCCCGTGCATGCGGGACGTGCCGTCGTCCGGCTGCCGGTGCCTGCCACGGGAAGGGCGGAATCGGCAGCCTGCCCGGGGCCGTCAACGCGTTGTGGCTGGTGGATGTACGGGAAGCGGGTCGTCGAACCCGGTGAGGGATGTGACGCTGCGGTACTCGCTGCCGTCCGGATAGGCGAGGCCCTCGTCGAAGCGCACGACCCGGCCCCGCATGTCGACCCAAGCAGTGCACCTGACGCCCTTCGCGCCGGGGACGTCGGGCCTCGGCGCCAGCATCACGTACGTCCTCGGGTCGGTGTCCTTGAGCGCGGCGGTGTCGATCCAGCCGGTGAGGCGGTATGCGGTCGTGCCGGACGGGGCTCGGACGGGACGTGCGTGGGCGTTGGCGGGCTGACGTGCCAACAGGCGGGCCAGCGTGTGCATTTCGACGATCTGGTTGCCGGGCGGCGCCTTCGTGAGGGGGTCGCGCCACCAGCCCTTCACGGTCTCACCGCGGTCAGTCACCCGCCGCAAGTAGGCGTGGTCGGGCAGCAGAACCTCCTGAGTCTCCTTGTACTGGTCCGGCGACACCGAGGAGATGGAGAACTCACCACTGGTACGGGCGCCGAGGTTCAGGAAGCCCGCCATGCGCTGGACACCCCCGCTCGTCACGAACCGCGCCGAGTACGGATGCCCGGCCCGGTCGGCCAGCGCCGCCCCCACCGCCGAGTCCGCGAGGGGAGCCACGGCTGCGGCACCGCGGGACGCCGAGGCCTCGCCGTCAGACGTCTCGGCACGACAGCCGGAGAGGGCGAGGAACGCGATCACGAGTGCAGAGGCAGACGCGCGCACGGCGGGCAGGCTCATGCGCGCAGTATGCCGGAACCACTTCCTGACCCTCGAGGCACCTTCAGCCCATGCCTGCCGGGCGCCCGGTGGGTGGCGTGCGGTCCTGCCCTGGCCAGGCGGCGCCGGGGTGTCCAACGGGGTCCGGTCCAGCGCCTCTTCGCGAGGCGGCCGTCAGGGCCCGTGCCGAGGTGGTCGCCGGCAATGGCTACCACGTGTACCGCCGCACCGTGCAGCCCGACCTGCGCGTCGAGATCACCATCCGGATCTGGGACGGCCCCGAGGATCCCCCTACGGACGCTGAGGGCTGGACCGGCATTTCACCGGAGTCCGAAACCGGCGAACTCGTCGTGAGCCGGCTGACGCTCGGTCCAGCCGGCATGACCGGGCTGCCGCGACCCGGTGTCTACGTCGGTCACGCGTGGTGGAACGGTCGCCGGGTCGCCGGTGACTGCTCGAGTGGCGCTTGGTCTTCATCTCGCAAGGTGCCCTGTCCGTCTCCGCACGAGCGTCTCAGCTCTCGAATTGATCAAGAATAGGAACCTGGAATGGACGGTCGGAGCGCCCGGGACCACGTCGGTGCGCTCGTGTTCGCCTCGCGCCGCACGTGCGTCCGTCGCGGGATCGTCAATCGGTCCGGGTGCGGAGGCTGCGAGCCAGGGTGGGGATCACCACCGCCGCAGCGACGAGGTGCAGCCCGAGGAGGGCGGTGATGGTGGCGGTGTTCGCCCCGGAGAGGAGGGGCGGGACCAACGAGATCGCGGTCAGAGCCACTGTCGTCCACACGAATCGCTTGGCTGGGCGATCGCTCCAACGAAGAAGAGCGACGGCGATGACGATGCCCACGACCGAGAAGAAGCCGGTCACCACGGTGAACCCGGACAACGGGATCGTTTCGCCACCATCGGGCACCTGGAAGTCGATGCCAACGGCCTGGGCAAGCGCCGCGGCGAGGGTGGTGGCCACCATCGCCCCGAGCGTGGCAACGAAGCCGGTACCGGCAAGTCGGCGGAGTCGGTGGGTGCGGTGGGTCCGGTCCGTTACTGTCCCTGCGACGACCTCGGTGTCGTTCATGCTGTTCATGTCGTTCCTCCATCACTCGGTAAGTGGCGTACGGGGTGTTGACTGGCATGTGACGGTCCTGGCGCTGGGGGTGGCCACGCGCACCCTCGCCGCGCGATGGCCGGCATTCCGCAGGGCGCGGACGCCGGTGGCGCGGAGCCGGAACCCGGCGTCGCGTCCGAGGTCCGGCCCGGGCTCGCCGTCATACGGCTCCACCTGCACCCGCGGGTGACAACGCCGAGAGCGTCGCACCACTCCGCCGCGACCACCGCGGCCCGCGCCACTGCGTAGCGCGAGCGTCCGTACCGGGACTACTCGGTGCCCTCCGCCGGCAGGCGCTCCGGCAGCCCGAGCCGTGGGAACTGGTCGTCATGGAACGTGACGATCTCGGTGATCGCCCCGTCGGTGACACGCAGGACGTCGATCGTCAGCGGGAGGTACGCGCTTTCCTGGTTCCGCCAGAGGTAGAAGGCGACGGCGGGCTGCCGGTTCACGGAGGTGAGGACGGCGCGCAGGCCCTGCAAACCCTCGAAGCCGCTCTCGACCCAGTCGTTCACCACCGCGTCGCGGCCGACGCACAGGCCCGGCGTGGGCGGCATCGAGCAGCGGACGTCGTCCCGCAGCAGTGCGGCGAGCCCGTCGACGTCCGTGGCCACGCTGGCGTCGGTGTAGCGGCGCACCAGCTCACGCGTCCCGGCGTCCTGTTCGCCGCCGGTCCAGTCCTGCCGCTCGGTGGGCAGGTGTCCCCGCATGCCGGCCCGAGCCCGCTGCAGCGCGCTGTTCACGGAGTTGACGGAGTCTCCGAGGAGCTGCGCGACGTCCTTCGCCGGCCAGCCGATCACGTCCCGCAGGATCAGCACGGCACGCGGGCGCGGCGCGAGGTGCTGGACCGCGACCAGGTACGCCAGCTCGATCGTCTCCCGCGCGACGGCTACGGTCTCCGGCTCGTCCGCGTGGCCCGCGGGCAGTTCGTCGAGCAGCCGGTCCGGGTAGGGCTGCAGCCACTGCACCTCGCCGCCGGTCGCAGGCTCCGGGCGGCATTTGGCGAGCAGGTCCAGGCAGGCGTTGGTGGCGATACGGTACAGCCAGGCCCGGAACGTCGACCGCCCCTCGAAGGTCTCGCGCCGCCGCCAGGCACGGAGGAACGTCTCCTGCACAGTGTCCTCGGCGTCCTCGAACGACCCGAGCATCCGGTAGCAGTGTACGTGCAGCTCCCGCCGGTGCCGCTCCGTCAGGCCCGCGAACGTCGGCTCGTCGACCTCGCCCAGACCGCTCACGTCCAGCTCCTCCAGCCGTGCGTCCGCACTCATCACGTCATCCTTCTGCCTCGTCGTGTTCCGTCGTAGGTGTGACGGGTGCGGGCGTGAAAACTCATCACCAAGGTCGGGCGCCACAGCCAAACGTTTCTCGTTCCCACGGCTTTCTGCCGGGGCGACGGCTTCGGCCGGTAGCGGTGCCGCTTGAACGAGGTACGCGTGCAATCGTCGGCAGCGTGATACGCCTCGTCCGCGAAGTTCATCACGTCGACATCGGTCAACGCCGCGATGATGCCGTGGGTCTGCGCAGCGACCATGGCGTGTGCCGAGCCGGGAAGCGCCATCGGCGCCCGCACGAGGCGTCCGGCCGTATCCGCGATCACCTGCACGTTCATCCCGTGCCGTCGGTGTTTTCCAGAGTAGTACGGCTTCTGCCGGAGCTGGGGTGCCAGGCTTCACCTGACCCTCACCACCGACACCCGCCCGTACCGTGATCACGGCGAACAATCGGCGGGCGTACACGGCCCAAGGCTGGACACTCGCACTGTGGAATACCCACCCCCCACCACGGAGGCAACGTGGACATCCACGCGGATGGGCTCTCTGACGCGGTTTCGGAGCCGAATGCCGACTCGCCCGGGCAGACCGATCAGCTTGAGGCTCAGGTCGCCCAGCTGGAACGGGACATGAAGGCCGACGCCGTGATCGACCAGGCCATCGGAGTCGTCGTCGCCATGACACGTATGACCCCGGCCGAGGTCTGGGACGTGCTTCGCGAGACATCGATGTGCACCAATATCAAGCTGCGCCATGTGGCCGAGCTGGTCGTCTCGTGGGGCAGGACCGGGGTCCTCGCGGCCGACATCCGTGAAGAGATCCATCGGCGGCTGCAAGGCCGAATCGCCTGGTGATCGCCCTTGACCCGCCAGTTTTTGCGGGTCGGAATGTGCCGTGTGAGCTTCACGAGTGGCCTCGCACCCACTCCCCGGCTGTGGGGCGACCGCAGGCGGGCGCGCTTCCGTAGGACAAGAGCAGTGGCCAGGTCTTCACTTTCGCAGATCCGGCTTGGCCGCCGGGTCAGAGGGATGCCAGCCAGGCCGCCGTCTCCCTGGGGTGGCGGAAGCGCAGGCTCTGGAGCGGGGCGAAGCGGGGATCGCGGACACGACGCTCGATCTCTTCGCGACGCGTTCCCTGCTGGGACCACGCCCACCAGGCCGGATGTTCCCGGCTCAGCCAACCCTTCCAGGTCTCCCTGTTGCCGCCGAAGAGGACTTCGCGTCTGACGGTGCGCCGGAAGGACCGGCGCAGGACGCGAGGCATGATGACGCGTCGTGGGTAGTCCAGCCATATCACCGTGTCGGCCCGGTCCCAGAGCAGGTCGCGGACTTCCGGGTAGCCGAGTGAGTCGATGATCCAGCAGGGTTCGGCGGTCAGACTTGCCACGTCCTCGGCCAACGCGCCGTTGACCGCCCAGTCGGGGCCGTTGAAGTACAGCGCGTCCATCTCGTGATACGGCAGAGCCGAGCGCCAGCTCAGGGCTTGCGCGAGCGTGGATTTGCCGGCACCGGTGACACCCACCACCAAGATCCGTTTCATCGGCGCAGCCTATCCCGGTGCCCCGATCGCCGACCCGCGGAAGACCTGGACAGCGGCGATGACACGGTGGGACCGGAGTTGAGTACGGGTGCTCATGCGCACCACCACCAGCCGCGGCATCCTGCATCCATGGCCGATACCCTTCCCGCCCCGAACCGGCGACGCCCCTGGTCGCACAGAACACGCCCGGCCGTGGACCTGGCCTTCGCGATCCCGTTGCTCCTGTTGGAGACCGCGTGGCTCGCGCTGGACTGGATATATGGCTTCGGCCTCGAGGTATGGGCAGCGCAAGGCGATCAAGCACGGATCGACGCGGCCGGCCTCGCACACATGGATCGGGTACGAATACTGCTGATTGCTGTGCTCGTCCTGGCAGCCCTCGCGGGAGTCTTCCGTGCCCGCTGGACGGTGGTCGCGCATCTATTGGTGGCTCTCCTGGCGGGCGGGATACTGGCGGCTGAGCGGCAGGAGTGGGACAACAGCCACTCCACGTCACCTACTTGTATTCGCTATAGCGCGAACTGCTGAGACGAGCCGGCCGCGGATCGTGTGATCGGTGTCGCCTGATGCGGAGCGGCAGGGGAGGGGGGACCGATGACGGAACCCGGTCTGTTCGGGCTGGAAGCCCTTGTGGTGGGTCAGCCGAAGCGTTCATGGTGGCGCAGATATGTGGGCCCAGCGCTGGCGGTGTCCACCGTGGAGGGGACACCGCTCGCCTGGGTCACCTACACCGACGACACGTTCTCCGTCCTGACGAAAACGTCCGGCGAGTTCATCGTCCGTATCGAGCAGTTCGGTCCGGCGGAGTTCCGCTTCACCGACGCCGAGGACCGGCAAATCGGTACCGCCGGTGCGGGTGGACTGATGAAGACCCGGCAACTGAGCCTCAGGACTGAGGAGGGACGCCAACTCCTTCTTACGCGTCCGGGTCTCCTGAACGTCGAATGGCATCTCACGGAGACCGATCCGGAAGAGGACCCAGCGCCGGAGATCCTCGGCCGGGTCACGGTGAGCACCATTGATTCGTGGACGGGGTTGCAGCAGTACGTTGTCGAAACGGACCCTCGCCTGAACGCTTCCGAACGGCGGACCGTCGTCGCCTCGGTCGTCTGTCTGCACCTGCTCCGCCGGCCTCCGGGTGGCAGCGCCGCGCCGGCGTAGGAGGAACCCCGGCGCGCTGTGCCCCGGGACGGTTCAACGGGGCGTGTCGGGGGCCAGCGCGGTCCCTGGGGGGAAGTGACTTACAGCGGCTGACGGAGTGGGTGCTGGTGACAGTCCCTACTGGTATCCCGGCTCGCCGTCGGCGACGAACAGGACGGTTTGATCGGCCACGGTGAGATCCGAGTTGGCGACACTGTCGTGCCGGCCTTCGATCGACACGCGGACTGGCCCGCCATGCGGAGCCTGTTGCGCGTGTTCGCCACCGACGCGGACAAGGCGTTTTCACAAGCTGTCGCTGCTGGCTTCCGGGTCGTCACTGCTATGGCGGACGACGCTTTCGGACAGCGCGGAGGGCGGGTAAAGGACCCCTTCGGCAATATCTGGCGGGTGGTCAGCCGTGTTGAGGATGTCTCCGATGACGAGATCTGGAAGCGGCTGCAGGACCCCGTGTACGCCGAGGCCATGCGCGCAGCTCAGGAGACACTTGACGCCGAGCTCGGCGGTCGACGCCGCAGCGGCAGCAGTGCACCGGTGAAACCCAGCTGACCACGTTGGTCGGATTCGGACGTGCCAGACGCCAATTGGCGGGCCTCGAAGGCCTGCGGCTGCTCAGGAGCCGGGGGTGGTCCGTCGTCAGGCCATCCCCCCATACGGAAGAGACCGTCACTCCTGAAACCCGGTGAGTGTGGTCTTGCCGATGCTGGTGCCCGATTCCTGGAGACGGTGCGCCTCGCGCAGGGAGGCGGCGTTGATCGGGCCGAGATCGCGCGTCGCGGTGGTGCTCAGAATGCCGGCGTCGGCCAGGCGCGCGACCTGGGTGAGGATGTGGTGCTGCATCGCCTGGTCCGCGGTCTGGAACATGGAACGGGTGTACATGAACTCCCAGTGGAAGGAGATGCTTTTCGGCTTGAGCGCGCCGATGGGCAGGGAGTCGAAATCGTCGGTGGCGACGATGTGGCCGAAGGGGTTGAGTACGTCGGCGTAGGCGGCCAGATTGCGGTCGGTGCCGGCGGTGGAGAAGACGTAGTCGACACCGCCGGGTGCCACCTTGGCGAGTTGCGGGGCAAGCGGCTTGTGATGGTCGACGATGTGCTGGGAGCCCATCCGCCGGGCGAACTCCGAGGTCTCGGGGCGGGATGCCGTTCCGATCACGGTCAGGCTGGTCAGGGCGCGCGCCAGCTGTGCGGTCATGGAGCCGACGCCGCCCGCGGCCGCGGTGAGCAGCAGAGCACCGGTCTGTTCAAGAGCTCCGATACGCAACCCGAGGCGTTCGAAGAGGCCCTCCCATGCGGTGAGCGTGGTCAGCGGGAGCGCTGCTGCCTCGGTGAAGGAGAGATTGCGCGGCTTGCGCGCGACGAGCCGCTCATCCACCGCGTGGTAGCGAGAGTTGGCGCCGGGCCGGTCGAGGGCCCCGGCGTAGTAGACCTCGTCGCCGACGGAGAACAACTCACCGTCGGTACCGACCGCGACGACGACCCCGGCCGCATCCCAGCCGAGCACGCGGGGCTCACCGCCCGGGTCGGCGGTCTGACGCATCTTGTAGTCCACCGGGTTGACGGCGATCGCCTCGACGCGGACCAGGATGTCCCGGGGGCCGGGCTGAGGTACAGGCAGCTCGATGTCGATGAGGCTCTCGGGGTCGTCGATCGGGAGGCTGCTGCGGTAGGCGACGGCCGGCATGGTCCTCGCGGTCTCATTCATCGCGATCTCCTTGATGCGGTTTGTCGAGAGATGGTGATCCCGGCCGGGACCGGCACCGCCGAACGCACTCGGCCTGTGGCTGAGAGCGCCTGTCACCACCGCTCGTTCCGGCTTTCCCGCGCATCATCGCCACTCATTTCCTGACAGGCCTCACTCGGCCGACCCCGAAGAGATGGAGCAGGGTGCGGGGATTCGTACGGTGAACGAAGTGCAGCGCTACGGGATTCAAGTTGTCACCCCTCCTTGCTCGGCGACCTTACCGATACGAGCGGCGCGCGAACTATCACATCCGTGGTGTTTCACTCTTTGTCACCTTCCGATTTGCCGGTCGGTTGCAGGTGAGATATCTGTTTGTGGACGGCGGATCTCTTCGTATGCAGCCCTTGACAGCTGACGTGTGGGACTTGCTCACGGATCTCGCCCGACGTCCGCACGTCAAGGCGTCCCCCTCTCATCTCGAAGGAAATCCCAGCACCATGTCTGATGCCATATCGCGGGCGAGCGGTTCGCACAGCACGCCCAGTAGACGCGCGGTCGTCTCCCTGCCCGCAGTGGTCGGCCTGTCCCTGGCGATCGGAGCGCCGCAGGCAGGGGCGGCCGAACAGCGGGAGCGGGTGGAGCCCGGTGTCGAGTTGGAACAGGTGGCGACCTTTGACGGCGCCATGCCCACAGGTGTCACCATCTCTCGATCCGGCCGTATCTTCGTGAACTTCCCACGCTGGGGCGACAACGTACCTTTCTCGGTCGCCGAGATTCGTGACGGCGTTCCGGTCGCCTACCCGAACGCCGTTGTGAACCAGGCGGACCTGAGCGACCCGGCGGGTCACTTTCTCGGGGTGCAGAGCGTTGTCGTCGACGCTGCCGAGCGCCTCTGGGTCGTCGACACCGGACGGGTCGAATGGGCGGATGCCCCATATGGCGGACCAAAACTCGTGGCCATCGACCTGAAGACGAATAGAGTGGTGAGGACCATTGTCTTCCCACGAGACATCGCGGGGCCTCGCAGTTTCGTCAACGACGTGCGTTTTGATCTCCGCAGCGGCTATGCGTATCTGACCGATGCCACGCCGGACCGTCCGAACGGATTGATAGTCGTTCACCTGGAGAGCGGGGAGTCGTGGCGTCGCCTGGACGATGTGCCGGCCACGCTCCCGGAGCCCGACTTCGTTCCCGTGATCGACGGAGTGCCGTTCCTCAACAAGCCGGGTAAGGCACCGGGAACCCCGGTGGGCATCGGGGTCGACGGCATCGCGCTCTCCCCGGACGGAACCTGGCTGTACTTCTGTCCTCTGTCCAGCCGGAAGCTGTACGCGATCCGCACCAACGACCTTGTGAAACGGCGCACTTCGTCGAAGCGGGATGAGCTGTCGGTACACGACCTCGGGACAAAAGGCATGTCGGACGGCCTGGAAATAGACCAGTCGGGCCGCGTGTACGGCGGTGACATAGAGCGTCGCGCCATCGTGCGGCGGGATCGTGATGGTGCATTTCGGACGGTGGTCCAGGACGATCGATTGCTGTGGCCGGACACCCTCTCCGTGGGCTACGACCGAAACCTCTATGTGATCGCCAACCAGCTCAATCGCCAAGCGGCCTACAACAGCGGCCGAGACCTGCGACGCAAGCCGTACGTCCTGTACCGCGTGCCGATAGGCAATGGCCCTGCCAGGCGCTGAATTCGCCACGAGTGGAGCCGGATACCCCCGCGCGTGCGCTTCCTCGAGCCCACCCCATGGACACGGTGTGGGCCGGTGTCCGGAGCGTACGGGCGTCAACGACAGCGGCTCGTGGGTGAGCGATGAGTTCGGACAGCGCATCGGGTCTGCCTTGACATGACTCGAATCATCGCCGACATCTCGGTCTCCCTCGACGGCTTCGTCACCGGGCCGGACCCCGGACCGCACAGCGGGCTGGGGTCGGGTGGCGAGGCCCTGCACACCTGGGCGTTCTCCGACGACCCCGACGACCGCAGGGTTCTGCGTGAGGCGACGGCCCGCTCGGGAGCCGTCGTCCTCGGCCGCCGGCTCTTCGACCTGGTCGACGGGCCGAACGGCTGGGACGACACGACCGGATACGGCGCCCGCGAGGTCGGCAAGCCGGCATTCATTGTCGTGACGACATCACCGCCGGAGTCGGTGCGGCTCATCGACCTCGACTGGACGTTCGTCACCACCGGCCTGCCCGACGCCATCGCCACCGCGCGCCGGCGAGCCGCGGCGGCCTCGTCGGACAGTGGCAAGGAGCTCGATGTCGTCCTCATGGGCGGCGGCGCCACAGTCGGCTCGGCAGTGGACGCGGGACTGGTCGACGGTCTGACGCTGCACCTCGCGCCCGTCGTGCTGGGTGGCGGGACGCCACTGTTCACGGGAGGAACCCGCCGCACGCTGGTTCAGCGGAGCGTGACCTCGACATCGACCGCGACGCATCTTACCTACGACGTCCTCTGACGAGTTGGCGGCTCAAGGCGCCCGGATCGGCCTACTGTGAGTCCGGGACAGGCGCAGTTCCGGGAAGGTGCGCCGAACTCCTCGCGACGGGCGTTGCGTTGGACGCGCAGTGTGCGAGCCGCACAGCGGCACACACCAATGCCGAGCATGCCGTCGATGCCACGTGGCAGGCGCCGACCGACACGATCACGATGGCCGGGTGCGGTCAGTCTGCCGGTCTCACGGCAGCTGTTGCTCATTGGCGTTGCAAGCGTCCCGGGTCCCGGCGCCGGGACCCGGGACGCCAAGCACAACCGTGTCATCAAGCGCCGGCGCGGCGGCAGTGCTCCGGGACGGCGAAGGACCGCAACGTTACTGGCGCGGCCGTTCGAAGGTGAGCAGCAGGCCCTCGACCGCGCCCGGGCCGATGCGGCCCTTGACGTCGGCGGACGTTATGGCCTTCAGTCCCCAGCCGTCCTCGGCGTGCTTGTTGAGCACCTTCTCCAGCTTGTCGCTGTCCAGGGCATCGCCGATCAGCGACTCCCGAAAGGTGACGACCTTGTACTCGTACGTGTAGGGCTGGCTCATGGCTACGGGGTTCTCCTGCAGGTCGGTGCTGCGATTGCCGGAGCCAGTCAATCATCGTTCGGCTTTGAACGGGCCGCGAGGTGCCAACAGGCTGCAAGCGCAACCCGCTTCGTTCTGTCCTGTTCAGCGACGGGCAGCGAACCGGGCCATTGCCTGGTCGCGTCTGCCGCCCGAAGTCACGGGCCGTGGCGGCACGGTGGGAGGACGGAAGCCGGCCGCACCTCCGGGACGGTCCGTATACATGGGGGCCGCACCCGGGTGCCGGGTGCGGCCCTGACGCGTTCCTGTCTCAAGCTGTACCCGGCCAACTTCAGGAAGAAATAAAGGCCGTCGTGATGCGGGGGTTGCCTGCATGGTCCGATGTGGCGTGGTGTGCCGTGGTGGACAAGGACGGATGCCGTCGGGCGACGAACTCGGTGGCCTTGTGCCAAACCGATTCGCAGGTGGTTGCGGATTGGACTCGGCTCAGAGGCCCAGGTCGGCGGCGAAGCAGGAGAATGACGTCCATGAACCTTCGGGGTTGTAGGCGTCCCTTGCCGGGTCGTGCAACGTGACCGGCTCCTCCTGAACCATGTCCTCGTAGCGGATGCGCTCGGGCAGCTTGCCGAACCGTGCGTGCCGGGCCGCCGCGGCGCTGTCGATCATGCTCTGACCTTCCATGGCCAGCCTCCTTCGAGTCCCATTGGCGGAGATCGAGTCCCTCTACTTCCGTGCGTCTCAGACTCGCACCGAATGAGTCACCAGTCAAGGCGGTGACGATGCTTAGTGATCGTAGGAAGTTAGTAGTGGTGCGAGTATCTTGTTGCCGCTCCAACAGGTGACGCAACAAGGTGATCTGTCGGGAAAGTCACGCCTCATCTGATGGGGAGCCGGTCATGGGGCGGTGGCGGCGACCATGACCGGTCCCAGGTCGACGTTCTGCCGACGGGTCGCGCTGCGGACGCGGCTCGCGCGAGGTGAGTGTCGGCAGGGGGGTGATGCGCTGTGGCGCGACGAGCGCCGACTCTTCTGACCCGTGGCCGGGCGAACGAGAGAAGTGCGCCACAAGCAGGGAGCGGCACCTCGGAGCGGCACTGTCCCGCTACTGTGAGTGTGCAAGGGGGCCGGACTGCTCAGCGGCCGGCAGCGACTCCGGTGGCCGTCGCGGTGACCCGGCCCTGGCTCCGCTCGTAAGGCTCAGCGCAGGAGGCTGATCACCGTGCTGGAGCCGGCCGCGCGACCCAAGTGACGGAACGCGAAAGATTGGCCTTCCTCCAGCGCGACAGCCTCTTCGAGCACGACCGCCACCTCGGCTCCGTGAAGCGGCCGGACCACGTCGACGCCCTTGGGCAGCGTGACGGTGCCCAACACGGCGGCGGTCCGGGTGTGGAAAACGAGGTGATCGCCGGAGACGACCTCCACGCCGCCCTGCTCCTCGGACAGCAGCGTGATGTCGGCGGTGAAGCCGACCTGGGCACTGATCGAACCTGGCTTCGTGAGTACCCGGCCCCGGCTCATGGCGCCCATGGCAGAGCCCGGCAGCAGCACGCCCACGTTCATTTCCGCAGTCGCCGCCTCGATGGGCACTCGGCTTTGCTCGATGCCCGCGACGATGTGGGTCACGTTGCCGTCCAAGCCGACGATCTCCACCGCGTCCCCTTGGCGCACCGAGCCGCGTTCGATCCGCCCCGTCACCATGACCAACCTGCCCTGATGCAGGCTGAACACGTCTTCGACAGGCATCAGGAACGGCTTGTCCACTGCGTTCGCCACTGACTGGTCCGTAACCCCACCCATGACCGTCCATGCTCCCCTGTCACGCTCGTGACATCCGTGATCGGAAGTCCCGAGGCCGACAACGACCGCCGGCCATACCACCCCGGGGATGACGCCGACTTCTCACGCAGCCCCCGCCGCACCCCCCGGGCAGAGCACCTATGCGTGGAGGACTTTGCGAAGGGACTCGGCGAACTCGGTCGGGTGCGTCGTCAGGCCGACGTGGCTGCCGGGGAAGTGCAGGAGGTCGGTACCCAGATGTTCGGCCAGGCCGGCGGTCGCACGATAGGGCAGTTCGCCCCGCGAGTCCTGCCCTCCGACAAGCGTGAGCCGGTCCGACAGTGCCTTGAGTCGGTGGAGGTCGGGGGCGTAGGACATGAAACCGGGCACGATGCGCGATACGAAGAAGGGCAGGTCGGCCATGGTCTGCGTGGCGCGCGCCGCCGCTCGCGGCGGAAGCTCGATCCCGGGCTTCGGCACGGACTCGTCGTCCCCTGTGAGGCCCGCGGCGAACTCGGTCATCGCCGGCATGAGCCCCTGTGCTCGGAAGGTTTCCTGCACGCGTGCGAGAAGCGCGCGGTGGTCGGCGACGTCCGGGAGGACCTCCACGACCGGGGGCTCGTGTGCAACGACGTGGGCGACGCGCTCGGGGTGCGTGGTGAGCAGGTGCAGTGCGACGATCGCACCCGAGCTGGCGCCGAACACCCGGGCGGGCTCATCGGGCGACAGCAACTCGATGATTCGGAAGGCGTCTTGAGCGTGTTCCGCCACTGTCTGCTCGGATTCGGGTTCGTCCAGCGTGCTGCGCGACATTCCCCGTGGGTCGTAGGCCGCGACGGTGTACTCGGCGGCCAGGCCGTCGACGATGTCCTCGAAGGAGGCCGCGCCGCCCGTCCCTCCGGGGATCAGCAGCAGGAGCGGGCCTTGGCCACGCACTTCGTAATGCAAGGTTGCACCGTTCACGCGCAGACTGCCGATGGTCGGATCGGTCATGATGCGTCTCCTTCTCGGGACGAAGGCCAGGCTCCAAGAGGCTGTGCAGGGTGCCGAGGGTGGTGACCCGGGGCTGTTGCGGGTGACCGCTCATGGGCCAACCCGCCGGCTCGGCGCCCGCGATCGTCAGCCGCCTTCCCGCCGACCCGTCTCTCTCTACGCGTCCTCGCCGTTTCCTAGGCGCCCTAGGATAAACCTAGAGCTCCTAGGGAGAAATCTCCAGCCAGTTTTGGATGCCGCGATAACTTTTCTAAGCCCGGAGAGTCTCGTCACTGTTGTCGACCATGGGAGAAGCGCGTGACACAGCTACTGAGGGTGCAGAACTTCAATGTCTCGAGTGATGGAATCGGCGCCGGTGAGCATCAAAGCCTCGAGAACCCCTTCGGCCACGTTGATCCCGGAAGGCTCTTCGCCTGGGCCGGTGCCACGGCGAGTTGGCCCATGCGGACCGATCCCGGTGGGAGCCGAGGCCTCGACGACTACTTCACACGGGACTACGCACGCAACATCGGTGCCGAGATCATGGGCCGCAACAAGTTCGGGCCCCAGCGTGGGCCCTGGAACGATCACGAGTGGCGAGGCTGGTGGGGGAACGAGCCTCCGTTCCGTACCCCGGTGTTCGTCATGACCCACCACAAGCGCCCTTCGTTCACGCTCTCCGAAACCACGTTCCACTTCGTCGACGGCGACCCGGCCATCGTTCTCGAGCAGGCGCGGGAGGCGGCGCAGGGCAAGGACGTCCGCCTCGGTGGCGGCGTCACCACCGTCCGCCAGTTCCTCGACGCGGATCTCGTCGACACCATGCATGTGGCGGTCTCGCCGGTGAAGCTGGGATCCGGACTGCGGCTCTGGGATTCCCCCGACGAGCTCCTCGACCGGTTCGATCTCGAGGTCGTGCCCAGCCCGAGCGGCGTGACACACCACTTGTTCTGGCGGAAGTGAGCTGACCGACCACTCGCCCCTCAGCGCCTCGTACGCCGGGGGGCATGGTCGGTCGCTCCGGCGGTGCCTGCTTCGTTGTCCAGGTACGGCGGACGTGGTCGGGCGAGTGACGGCGGACCGATCGTGAAAGCGGTTCAGGCCTGGGCGCTCGGCCACGGAGATTGGTTTTTCGGATACCCCCGGCCGCACCCGGCGGTAGTGGGCGCCCGGTTTTCGCGGCCGTGCCGGCAGACGGTTCACCGCACTCCGTCCGGTGGAGCCGGCCCAGGTATGGGCACGGCTCCACCGGACCGTCCTCGATGAGTTGGGGGACCGGCGGGTCGGTCCGCCCCCTTCGGGCCGTCGAGTGCACGCTCCGCTGTCTCGTGGTCCGCAGGCTGCCGACGCCGCACCGCCGGCCACGAGCGCGCACCCGAGCACTTCCTCGCTGCCGCCGACGGTCGGCGACCCTCGTCCGCCGGAGCTGGCGACCTCGTTCGCTACCGCAGGGGAGGGGTGACGCCGTCGAACCAGTTGTTGCCCAGATCCATCTCGCGTTCGCCGACCACAGGGAGGGCGTCGAGGCGGGTGATCTCCTCGAGCGTGAGCTTCACGTCCACCGCCGCGCTGTTCTCCTCCAGGCGGGAGACATGGAGGGTGCCGGGGATCGGGACGACATCGGGAGCCTTGGCCAGCAGCCAGGCGAGGGCGACCTGGCCCGGCGCCGCTTCATGGGCGAGGGCGATCTCCTGGACGGCCCGGACGGCGGCCAGGTTGGCGTCGAAGGCCTCTGGGGAGAAGCGGGGCATCTGCCGGCGGTAGTCGCCCTCCGGCAGGTCCGCGAGGGATGTGATCTTTCCGGTGAGCATGCCCCGGCCGAGCGGGCTGTACGGGACGACCGCGATACCCAGCTCACGGCAGAGCGGGAAGACCTCCTGCTCGATCTCGCGCGACCACAGCGACCACTCGGTCTGTACGGTGCTGATGGGGTGGACCGTGTGGGCGCGGCGAATGGTGTCGGGTGCGGCCTCGCTCAGTCCGAGGTGCAGTACCTTGCCCTCCTTGACGAGTTCGGCCATCGCGCCGACCGTCTCCTCGATGGGCACGTCGGGGTCGATGCGGTGCTGGTAGTAGAGATCGACGTGATCGGTGCCCAGCTTGGTCAGTGAGCGCTCGATGCGCTCGCGCACATACTCGGGTCGTCCGTTGATGATCGGCGGACCCTCGGGGTTCAGGCCCCGCACGATGCCGAACTTGGTGGCGAGGACGACCTTGTCGCGGCGACCGCGGAGGGCGCTGCCGATGGCATCCTCGCTGCCGGTGTAGACGTCGGCGGTGTCGATGAGGGTGACGCCGAGTTCGACCGCGCGCCCGATCAGGGCGTCCGCGGTGTCGTCGGTGGCTTGCTGCGCGCTCTGCCCGTAGGGGCGGGCGAAGCTCATCGACCCGTAGCCGATGGCTCCGACGGTCGGGCCGCCGGAGCCGAGGGAGCGCTGGGGGAGAGGCATGCTGGGTCCTTAGTCGTTCGGTTCAGTGGCGGGGCACATCCGCTATGTCCACACCCGTGGACACCGTATGTCGACGACTGTGGACATGCAAGCGGATGTGATGCCGTGCGCCGGTGAGCCCTCCCTGTCCGGCCGTGTCCGGACTCCACCTCCTGACTTCGACAAGGGCTCATGGCGCGCGGGACGCGTGCAACGGCGGTACGCCGATCGACCTGGACGGCGGTGAACGTCCGGAGCGTCGATGCGCCTGGCCGACGCAGGCGGTGCGTGCCCGGGAGCCGGGGCCCGCGCGGGGTTCGGTCGCCTCATCGGGCGTCTCGTAACCTGGGCTCCATGAGCCAGGACGCACATCCGCCCGCCCCTGCCCGCCGTCGTGACTCGGCCGCCACTCGAGCCGCGATCCTCAAAGCGGCCCGCGAGACCTTCACGCAGCGGGGATACGACGGAGCCGGACTCCGTGAGATCGCGAACGCCGCGGGCGCGGACACCCGGCTGATCGGCCGGTACTTCGGCTCGAAGGAAGGGCTGTTCGCCGAAGTCGTCGACCTGGCCTACGAGAAGTCGATGATGATGACGCCCGAACACAATGCGGAAGCAGCGCGCACGCTTCTGACCGGTGAAGGCGGCGCGCAGGCCGACGGCCTGCTGCTCACCCTCCGCTCCGCCTCCAACCCCCGCGCGGCCGCCATCATGCGTGACAGCATCGAACGCAACTATCAGCGCAGACTTGCCGACGCGCTGCCCGGTACCGACACCACCGGACGCTCCGCCGTCCTCATCGCCATCTGCGCCGGGGTCCTGCTCAACCGCCTGCTGCTCGGTCACACCGCCCTCAACGGCCCCGACACCGAGCGGCTCGTCCCGTACCTGCACGCCGCCCTCGACGCCGTGGCCAAGGTCCCGCAGTCCGCTGACGACGAGAAGTAGAAGTCCCGGCACCGGCTGTACAAGAGGCGCGCGCCCGCTTCGATGTTTCTCCCTGCCCAGCAGCCGTGCCCGGGGGAGCCCTGGGCCCGTCATCACCCCGCCCCATGGCCGGTCATTGCAGGCCACGGCAGCCGGATCGGGCTCCGGACCGAGTGCGGAGACGGCGGCCGGTCGGACGTCCCGACGACGGACAAGGCGCCGAGACCTCCCGCACCTGACCTCCATGATCCACGACGGCCGCCGGGCTGTGCTACGCTTCTCGTGTTGCAGTTGTGGTACCCATGAACCTATGTGCGCCTGACGGGAATGTTTCTCCTGCAGGCGCATTATTTGTTTTTCCGGCATCTCCGGATGGGGCCTCTGCCTACCAAAAGGAGAAAGTCATGGCACAGGGAACCGTGAAGTGGTTCAACGCCGAAAAGGGCTTCGGCTTCATTCAGCAGGACGGCGGCGGCCCCGACGTCTTCGCCCACTACTCGAACATCGCCACCCAGGGCTTCCGTGAGCTCCAGGAGGGCCAGCGGGTCTCCTTCGACGTCACGCAGGGCCAGAAGGGCCCGCAGGCGGAGAACATCGTCCCCGCCTGATCGCCCGGCGCGTATCCGCTTACCGGGGTCCGCACTGTAACGGTGCGGACCCCGGTTTGTGCTGTTTCCAGGAAGGTGAACAAACGCATGTCCCGTAGGCCCCAGAAGTCCAATCGGCGCGCCTCGTCACCGTCGCAGTCCGCGTCGTCGCCGAGGGAGTTCCGGCTGCCGGAAAGCACGACGCCCGCCCTTCCCGCCGTCGAGGACTTCGCCGATCTGGACCTGCCCGCGGGATTGCTCAAGACCCTCACCGAGCAAGGCGTCAAGACTCCCTTCCCCATCCAGGCCGCCACCCTGCCCAACTCGCTCGCCGGCCGCGACCTGCTGGGACGGGGCCGCACAGGCTCCGGGAAGACCCTCGCGTTCGGGCTCGCACTCCTCGCCCGCACGGCCGGCCTGCGCGCGGAGCCCAAGGCGCCCCTCGCCCTCGTACTGGTCCCCACCCGTGAACTCGCACAGCAGGTCACGGACGCCCTGACCCCGTACGCGACGGCGGTGAACCTCCGGCTCGCCACTGTGGTCGGCGGGCTGTCCATCGGCAAGCAGGCCGCTGCGCTCCGGCGCGGCGCCGAGGTGCTCGTGGCGACCCCCGGCAGGCTCAACGACCTGGTGGGACAAGGCGACTGTGTGCTCGGCAGCGTACGCATCACGGTGCTGGACGAAGCCGACCAGATGACCGACATGGGCTTCCTGCCCCAGATCACCAAGGTGATCGAGCAAGTGCGGCCCGACGGACAGCGGTTGCTCTTCTCGGCCACCCTGGACAGCAACATCGACCGCCTGGTGCAGCGGTTCCTGACCGACCCGGTGGTGCACTCCGTGGACCCGTCCGCGGGTGCGGTGACCACCATGGACCATCATGTGCTCCACGTCCTGGACGAGACGGACAAGAAGGCCGTCGTCACGCGCATCGCGGCCCGTGACGGCCGGGTCATCCTCTTCCTCGACACCAAGAGGTCCGCCGACCGGCTCGCCAAGCGACTGCTGGCCGTCGGTGTCCGCGCGGCGGCACTGCACGGAGGCCGCTCCCAGCCGCAGCGGAACCGCACCCTGGAGCAGTTCAAGAACGGCCAGGTGACCGCGCTGGTGGCGACGAACGTCGCGGCCCGCGGGATACACATCGACGACCTCGACCTCGTGGTGAACGTCGATCCCCCCACCGATCACAAGGACTACGTCCACCGGGGCGGCCGCACGGCCCGCGCCGGCGGCACCGGCAGCGTGGTCACGCTGGTCCTGCCCGACCAGAAGCGGGACGTCACCCGGCTCATGTCACATGCCGGCATCCGTCCCCGTACGGCCCGCATCACGTCGAGTGACGCGGAACTCGCCACCATCACCGGCGCTCGGGAACCCTCCGGCGTGCCCGTGACGATCGAGATCCCCCAGCCCGCGACACCACCGGTGTCCCGCTCCGACCGAAAGACCGACACCGAGCCCGGCAAGCGGTCCAACCGTCGTCGCCGAAACGGCGGCAAGGCCACGGCAACGGCGGGCAACGCCTCGGAGACGGGGAGCCGGGGTTCGGCCCGGCGGGCCGCGGACGGGTCGGCTGCGACGGGTGGCAACTCCTCATCCGGAGGCCGGGGTACCGCCCGCCGGGCCGGAACCGGCAGGACCACGGGCAGCACCGCCGGCACGGGCGGTCGCAGCGCCGACCGCCGAGCCACGGCGGGTGCGGCGGCCGGTGCGGCCTCCGGCAAGGTGGTGCGCAGACCGAGCCGCCGCGCGGCGGCCGGCGGAGCCACTGGCGGTGCTGCCGGCACCAGCGGCCGCGGCTCCGACCACCGGGGCGGCCGACGCAACTCTGCCTAAGAGTCATCCCGTGATGGGATGCCGTCCGATCAGTTCCTGTTCGGGTGCGCCGTCTGTGGGCGGTGCGTTCCCTACTGGGGTGGCTGTTCCGACGTGGGCCTTGTCCCGCGTGCTTGCGGGTCGGGGCTCACTCGGGGTGGGCCGGTACCGGTCGGTGGTGTTTTGCCGAGCAGCGGCCCGCGGTCCCGGGACGGGGCGTTGGGCTGCCGCGTGGGTGCGGCCCCTGCGGGGGCGTGCATCGCGCTGCGGTTGACTCGACAGGCCTTTTTGCAGCCCTTCTGCGAACAAGATGTGTGTCATGCGGGCCTGGACTTTGTCCAGGCCCGCGGTTTTGGGGTCGTCAGGATTGGTGAGCCGGACGTGCGCGGCGAGGGCTGCTCGCCAGGATCGAGGAGCCCGAGCTTCGGGTTGCCGTGGCGAGCCCGGCGCGGGGAGCCGGGTGGCCGGCGGGGAAGGTGCCGCCGTCGCCGACCTCGATCAGGATCCTGGCTCCGGTCCTGACGCCGACTCCCGGCATCGACGTCAGAACCTTCGAAAGAGGGAGGGCCGCCAGGAATAGGGGAATCGACTGGACGCACTGATCCACGGTCATCTCCACGGCATCCGCCGGGGTCGGCTTGATCCTGACCGCAGTAGTCACCTACTTCGGTGTCCTGACTACGCAAGATCAGATTGATCGATCGCGCCAGTCGAACGAGGACAGGGCCATGCAACAGGCAGAGGGAGGTTGACGAAGAGGAAATCGTCCGGTCTTCACGGACAACTCAAGTCATGCCTGGAGGCGTAGCAGTCTCGGAACCCTGGTTCGGGATACTGCCAAGACGCCTTTGTCACCCCGGGCCAGCCGGCCTCCGTGCGCTGGAAGACAACCAAGGTCGAGGACTGCGGACGCACCTCACACGCCGCGATAGACGAGCTTGGTGAAGAGGTCCGGGCCGATGATCCCCTGCCCCCACTTGGCGTCGAAGGGCTGGGTGGGCTTGGCCCCAATGGTCTGTTCAACCGTAAGGCCCCTGCCCTTGAGGTCGGCGACGCGGTTGCGAATGGCGACGAGCATATTGCGGTACTGCACCAGATCGGCGCGCCTTCCGACCGGCCCATGCCCGGGAACGACGATTGTGCCGTCGCCCACCCTCGCGATGTTCTGGTTTGCAGCCCGGATCATCCCGTCGATGCTGCCGCCGGTCTCGTGGTCGATGAACGGGTAGAGATCGTTCCAAAAGGTGTCGCCGGTGAACAGAACGTCCGCCCTGGTGAAATCGACGGAGAGGTCGCCGTCGGTGTGGGCGGGGCTGTAGGGACGCAGCCGCACCGGCTCTCCATCGACGGTGAACGTCTTCTCGGAGGCGACGGTCACGGTCGGTCGGGCGGCGGCAGGGACCGGGGTGAAGGTGTGCGCCCATTCCACCACCCGGATGGTCTCGCTCAGGTTGCGCAGGGTATTGGGGGCGGCGATGATCTCTGCGCCATGCTCGTGGACCCAGCTGTTTCCGCCCGTGTGGTCGAAATGCCAATGGGTGTTGACCAGGTACCTGATGTGGGAAGCCCCGAGTTTCTGCAGGGCGCTTTCCAGCTTCTGGCGAGAAACGGCGATGCCGGCGTCGACCATGAAGGCGCCGTCCCTGCTCGGCAGTACGCCGATGTTTCCGCCTGACCCCTGGAGCATGTACACGCCGCCCCGAAGCGGTGTCACGGTGATGGGGTCTCTGGCGGCGGCGGCGTTGAGCACGTCGTAAGGGTTTTTCTGCTTTTCCTGCGCGCTGGGTGGTGGAGTGCTACTCGATGCAAGCGAGGGTGGCGCGCCCAGGGAGCACGCCGCCAGAACCGCAGCGATCGCCGCCTTCCCCAGGGTGTTCATCTCCCGTTTCATGGTAGGAGCTCCTCTCACTGCCCCCATCGCAGGAGTCTCGTCCTGTGATGGGCTTCGGTGGGGCCTCCGGAGGCCGAGCATCATCCATCGTTCAGCAGCTCAACCCGCTCCGCATTCCAGCGGGACCCGCCAGGCGGCGCTCAAAGGTTGCCTGCGTCGTGCTGGAGACGTTCGTGGCGTCGGGGTGGCGATTGGCGCCACCGCGGACATCGCGTCGGCTCTGGCACCAGCCTTGGCCGGCATAGCCGAAGCCCTCATCTGCCACCGCCGCCTCACCAAATAAAGCGACGTCTAAAGCCGATCGAGTGAGCCAGTACTTTAGCGGTAGATCGTGTTCACGTTGGGCTGCGGCTTGCCGCCGATAGTGGCGTGCATGGGATCGTGCCTGGTGGCGGCGTCTCCAGTGGGACCGGCGGAGCCGGTGTGCCGTGCCCTGGAGGGGCGGACGACGAGGGTGATACCCAGGTGCTGGATCTCGTTGCAGGTGAGCGGGACCAGGTTGTCGGGGGCGGTTCGCGCGTGGGTTCCTCGGTACGGACGACGGCGAGGAAGGCGTGGTCGAGCATGGCGAGGGTGACCTGGCGCGCTCAGGACGTGTAGCGGAGGACCTGATGCTCGTCCAGTTCGGCCAGCCCCCTTCCGGACGAGAACGTCTCCTCGAGCCGCCATCTTGATCCCGCGACATCGATCAGGGTCGCCAGCGGCACCGGTCGGGGCGAATAGCAGCGGTAGTAGGCGAGTTCGCCGGTGGTGCGGTTGCGGCGGATCAGCAGATGGCGGTGGCTGGGCCGGGGCTCGGACAGGGCGATGTGGGCCCAGTCGTAGACGTGTTACCCCTTGGCTCCGGCTCCGGCCGACAGCTTCTGCCAGGCTCGCTCGGGGAACTTCTCGGTCAGGATGTCCGCCCGGAACTTCTCCGCCCTGGTGGTGATTTCGTGTGGGCGGGCCACCGCGCGCACATGGCCGGTGTTGTGTTCCTCCAGGGTGATCTGCAGTTCCGGGTTGCCGCCGTAGACCTCGTCGCCGGATACGCCAGGAGGCGTGGTGGCCAGCGTCCAGGAACCGGGCGATCATGCGGGCGGCCAGTTCCGGCTTGGTCGCGAACGTTGTGTCCCGATCGAGTCCGACTGCCCGGCAGCGGTCGGACTGGTCGGCCCGCGAGCGTGGGACGTAGATCTCTCGGTCCACCGCAGCGCGTCCGCGCCTCCCTGGCATCGACCAGATAGACCGCATCTTATGAGTTTTTCGATCCTGCCTGCGGTGCCGGCCCCAACAAGTGCACCAACGTTGATCATCGGCGTGTGAAGACAGACAATCACCCGGTGACCGCAGGTCACAACGTAGGCCCCGCCCGCTGACAGAACGCATTACAGGGCTTGATGCACCGCATCGCGGGCAGGTTCGCCCGGGTCGAACCCCTTCGCGGGATACGGCGGCTGGTGGTCGGACCTGTCTTCAACGAGCAGGATCACGTACCGCGAGTCGTGTCCTGCCTGCGCAGGATTCCCCGGGAGGCAACGGCGTCGCGAAGGCGTGCAGCCATAGCGGCTGCCTCCTTCTGTGCCACGGACAGTACGCCGTGCTCGGTCATCAGGGCGTGGAACTGCTGTTGCTGATAGGGGACACCGGACGGCAGGCCGGCGATGTGCCAATGCAGGTGCGCGTTGCCCTGCTGGCTGCCGAGGGAGTAGAGGTATGTCCGCTCAGATTCGCATACGGCCTCGACGGCGAGGGCGACCTCCCGCACGACCAGCATGAGCCTGGCGTAGGCTGCTTCGTCCATGTCGCGGACGACGTGCTCGATGTGCGTTTTGGGCGCGACGAGGACCTTCCCCGGCACCGTCGGCCACCTGTCGAGGAACGCGACATGATGATCGTCCTCGAAGACCGTCTCGTGCGCGTAGTCCGGATGTCCGGCCAAGAACGCGCAGACAAAACACGGGCCGCGTCGCGCGCGGTCCGCATATGCCTCAAGATCCATAGCCTGCCGGTTCATCGACACCTGTACTCCTCGAGGCGGGGTTCCTCAGTCTGCCGGAACAGATCGAACCCGCCTCGCAGGGGGACGAGCCGTCCAACGGCGGAGGCAACCTCCCCTGGATCAGCACACGATCCTCCAAGCCGGTGGCTTGGGCTCCTTTCGGTGGATGCCCAGGGTTCGGGACGTGCGCATGGCGCTCGGATCAGTGTTCGTATCACCCGGTCGTCCATGCTCTGTTTCTGACTTACGCCGTCCTGTTCCGGTGCAACGCCCGGGCGGCAGGAAGACTTCGAAGGACACGTCGTCTCATTTGGTCAGTCTGCGATAGCAGATGAGGCTGCAGGCGACAGCGGTGAAGGTCAGGAAATGCTCGGCCTTGCGTTCGTAGCGGCGGTCAAGGCTGCGGCAGCCGCTCAGCCGGGACATCGTGCGCTCGATCGTCCAGCGGTGCCGGCCGAGCCGGGTGGAGGATTCGAGCCTTGCGGACGATGCGGTGCGGCATGCCTCCCTTGCGCAGCCGGCTGCGCCTGGAGAGGGACTGCAGGTCGTGGTCGCGCAACAGTTGCCGGCACTCGCGCCCGGCCTCGCTTGATCTTTCGTACCGATGCCGCCGCAGCGAGCGCGGGTTGAGCTTTACGCGGCCATCCGACGTGACGTCCCGCACCCGGACATCGAACCGTCGCGGAGACCCTGTGCCGACGAGACGGCGCGCGCGCCCCGCGGCATCGACCTCATCACGATTGACGGGAGCGCGCCCGAACACCCCAACCGCTCCGAGGCATTAGTCAAGACAGGGCCAGGCCGCCGGGAATTGCCGTCCGTTGCGGTGACCGCCATCTGGTGTTCATAACTGTCTCACCGCTCCGGTCGACCGTGCTTTCTAGCGTCCGTGAGTGCGCGCACCGCTGGCCTGCCGCAGCCCGCTGTCAGGTTCGGAGCGCTGCTGTCCGGTCGGTGTGCGAGTGCACCCGACGATGCGAAAGGCCCCTGGAATGTCCGAAGAACCCAAGCAGACCAGAATCTCTCGTCGCAACGCGCTCGGCCTGTTCGGCGCGACAGTGTCCGGCGCCGCCGCCGGGCCGCTGGTCCTCGGCGCCGGAACCGCCGAGGCGATGCCGGCGACGTCGGAGGTCACCGGTCTCACCACCGGCTCGCCCACCACCCCCGTCCAGGGCCTGCACCTGACCTTCGGCGCCGACCCGCGCAGCCAGATGGTCGTCTCGTGGGTCACCGACGCGGCCGTCAAGAATCCGCGCGTCGTCTACGGCACGCTGAGCGGCGGCTTCGGTTCCACAGCGCACGCGAAGACCAAGACCTACGTGGACGGCACCTCCGGGCGCACCGTCTGGGTCCATCACGCGCTGATCAGCAAGCTCAAGGCCGACACCGACTACCTGTACGCGGCCCAGCACGACGGCGCCACCCCCGACGCCGGAACCTTCCACACGGCCCCGTCCGGCCGAGCTCCGTTCACCTTCACCAGCTTCGGCGACCAGGGTGCGCCCAGCGTGACGTGGAAGACGGGAGCGAACCCGGCCGACGCCTCGGGCCGGGACTTCGAGCCCAACGCCACACCCGCCGCAGCCGACATCGTCACCGGTATCGAGAAGGTCGGCCCGCTGTTCCACCTCCTCAACGGTGACCTTTGCTACGCCAACACCGGGCCCGACCGCGTCCGCGTCTGGCGCGACTTCCTCACCAACAACAGCCGCTCGGCGCGATTCCGTCCGTGGATGCCGGCAGCCGGCAACCACGAGATCGAGCTCGGCAACGGCAAGCTCGGTCTCGACGCGTACCAGACCTACTTCGAGCTGCCCTCGACCGAGACCCAGCCCGAACTCGACAACCTCTGGTACTCCTTCACCGTCGGCTCGGTGAAGGTGATCACCCTGCAGAACGACGAGATCGCCCTGCAGGAGGGCGGCGACATCTACATCAAGGGCTACTCCGGCGGTCGGCAGCTCGCCTGGCTGGAGAAGGAGCTCAAGTCGGCACGGGCGTCGAAGGACATCGACTGGATCGTCATCTGCATGCACCAGGTGATGATCAGCTCGGCGACCGCCGCGAACGGCGCCGACCTCGCGCTGCGCGAGGCGTACGGCCCGCTGTTCGACAAGTACGGCGTCGACCTGGTGGTCTGCGGCCACGAGCACGACTACGAGCGCTCGTTGGCGGTGCGCGGCGTCGTCCCCGGCAGCGTCACCCTCACGCCCAACCCGAGCCAGACCGCACTCGACGTGATCGAGAGCGAACACGGCACCACGCACATGATCCTCGGCGGTGGCGGCGTGTCCGGCATCACCAACAACAGCTTCACCACCGACGACGCCGACGGTCACGGGCACCACTCGGCATACGTCCAGACGGAGCACGTCGGCAAGTTCAACTCGGTCAAGGAGCAGGAGACCGCGGTCTGGATCGGCGTCCGCGACGCGGAGCATCCGTACGGCTTCGCCGAGTTCAACGTCGACCCAGGCCGTCGCCCCGGTGACATGACCCGCATCCATGTCACCTACTACAACATCATCACGCCCACAGGTGAGCTGTCGGTCTTCGAGAAGTTCACGCTCCAGCGCCGTCGTAGCGACGGCGGCCACGGCCACCACTGATCCACCGCGTCCAGCAGCAGTAGTCGTCAACGCCTGGGGCCGGGACGACGTCCCGGCCCCAGGCGTGGCCGGCCAGGAGCCCGTGGCGAATCACAACTGACGGCTGTCGTGGCGAGCCCGCGGTAGCAGATGAGGCTGCAGGCGATGCTGGTGAAGGCCAGAAGTGGCCGGCTCTGCGCTCGTAGCGACGGTGTGCAGACGCCGGCGTCCGCCGAGCCGGGCCATGGTGCGTTCGATGGTCAGCGGCGGGTCCCAGGCGTCGGCTGGACTCTTCGCCCTTGCGAGCGATGGGAGGCGTGATGCCGCGGGCGCGTAACCATCGGACCAGGTGGTCGTGGTCGTAGCCCTTGTCGACGGGTCGCCGCCTCCGGCACCACCCGATGGAGCAACTCCCACAACTCGTCCGGCACGAGCCGCTCAACGATCTCCACACCCAGAGGCGGTCGAACGAGCCGAATGAGATGGCAAGTAAGGCCGCCGGTGACAGGGTGGTGAGCCGGGTCGGTGGCTCCCGCAAGCTGCGTGACCGGTTGCCGCACCCGCTCGGACCCACTTCCGCGGCGGAGGCGAGTCGAGCAGCCGAGTTCCTGCAACCTGCGGTATATATCCGGTGTTGCGCGTGCTGGTGCAGACCCTGCGTGGACGGATGGAGTTGGCGCAGTGGCGTTCGCGGAGTCGGCCGGAAGCAGTGATTCCCCGTCCTCTCCCGAGCCGGCGCCACGCTCCGAGCGACGTTCCTGGGCACCGCTGCTGGCGGTGTGCGCCGGATACTTCATGGTGATCCTGGATGTGACGGTCATCAATGTCGCCGTACCCGTGATCGGCCGCGAACTGGCCGCATCGCTCACCGGCATCCAGTGGATCACCGACGGATACACCCTGGTCTTCGCCGGTTTCCTGCTGACCGGTGGTGCGCTGGGCGACCGGCTCGGCAACCGCCGGATCTTCTGTGCGGGCGTGGCGGTGTTCACCGTGTCCTCGGCCGCATGCGCGCTTGCACCGAACCCACCCTTCCTGGTGGTGGCCCGCCTGGTGGAGGGGCTGGGCGCGGCGCTCATCGTGCCCGGCTCCCTGGCCCTGCTGCAGCAGGCATACCCGTCGCCGGCCGCACGCTCGAGGGCCTTCGGCCTGTGGGGAGCCATGGCGGGCATCGCGGCCTCCGCCGGTCCGCTGCTGGGCGGGCTTCTGGTCTCCACGGTGGGTTGGCGCTGGGTGTTCCTCATCAATCTGCCTGTCGGTGTGGCCTGCCTGGCGCTGACGCTGCGGCATGTGGCTCGCTCGCCCCGCTGCTACGCCAGGACCCCGGACTGGCCGGCGCAGTGTGCGGTCGTCACGGCGGTGGCCCTGCTGACCGCGGCGCTCAACGAGGCCGGGCGGCGGGGCTGGTCCGATCCGGTCGTACTCGCCGGAGCGGGTCTGGCCGTGCTGGCCGCCGCGGCGTTCGCCGTACGCGAGAGGCTGGCCCGATCGCCGGCACTCCCGCCGACCCTGCTGCGCTCGCGTGCGCTGAGCGGTGGAGCCGTCATCGGCCTGCTGTTCAATTTCGGCTTCTACGGCATGGTTTTCACCTGTCTCTTGTCAGTAAGCCCGGGGTTTCAGGACTCCGTTGGGAAATCCGTGAACCGGGTGTGGGGCCCTATGCGGCAAGGTCAAGTCGGGTGAGATGTGAGGTCCGGGTCTGGCCGAGTGGGGTTTGGGTGAACCAGGCGTCGAGTCGGATGATGTTGATGGCGGTGGCGGCGAAGACGTGGCCGAGGTGGGTCTTGGGCAGGCCGGTGAAGCGGGTGCGGCGGATGCGGGTGCGCCGGACCGCCTGGGAGATCGTGCCCTCCACGCCGGCGCGGATGTTGTAACGCTGCTGCCACTCGTCGGTCAGCTGCTCATGGCGCCGCGCTTCCAGCGCCTCCTGCTGGTCTTGGGGAAGCAGGGTCAGACTGCGGCCCCCTTTGCCGTTCGCCGCCTTGGTGGACTTCTCGCGCACGGGGCAACTGCCGCAGTCCCGGGCGGTGAAGTGCACTCGCGCGACGGGGGTTCCGCTGCTCTTTCGCTGGTCGGGCCAGCTGGCGCTGATCTTACCCTCGGGGCAGGTGACCTTACGGGCCTGCCAGTCGACGGTGAAGGCGCTCTGCGTGAAGTGCTCGCCTTCGTGGTTCTCGTGGCAGGTGTCCAGTCCGACCGGCCCCACCAACTCGATTCCGTACTCGTTGCGGGCGGTGACGATGTGCGCGGCCAGGACATAGCCGGCGTCGACGTCGTGCTCGGCAGGCAGTAACTCCCGTGCGGCCAGGCCCTGATGGACGGTCTCGGTGACTTCGGTGTCGACGACCTTCGCGTCCGTGGTGATCACCTGGGTGATCAGGTGCGGGGCGTCCGACTCGCAGGTCTCAGACAGGTGGGCCTTGTAACCGCACCAGCCTGAGCCCCGCTTCACGCCGTAGCGGGCGTCGCAGTCATAGGGCGAGGAGAGCCGGCATCTGCCCGGCGGGAGGTCCTTGCCCTCCCGCAAATGCACCCCCTCGCCATCGCGGTGGTACTGCTCCACCCAGGCCCGCCGCAGGACCTGGACAGCGGGGATCTCCCGCAACCAGCCCGGCGAGCCGGGAGCGAAAGCGGCCTCAAGAATCGTGAAGCCGTCACGGCCTACCTGCGCGGCCCACTCCTGGCGCACGTTCTCCCCTTTGGGGAAGCGCCAGGAATCGATCCGGGCACCGTATCGTCTGACCCATCCCGCGGTGACCAGCGCGGACAGCCACTGCGGGGCCGCCACTGACAGGGCCTCCAGAGGAGAGTGCAGGGTCTCGCCCACGAACTCCATCCGGTTCACCGTCCGCACCGCCGCGAGCACGTGGGTGGAGTCGGTCCGCTGACGTCCCCCCGCGCGCAGCAGCCCGACCCCGGAGATTCGCTCAAGGACGAGGTCCAGGACCTTCTCCTCCAGGCCGTGCTCGATCAACCGGGCACGGAAGTCGCAAAGAACGGAGAAGTCAAACCCCGGGTCGTCCAGCTCAAGACCGAGGAGGAACTTCCAGTCCATACGGGCCCGGACCTGGTCAGCGGCCTGCCGGTCGGTGAGCCCTTCGGCGTACTGCAGCACTGACACCAGCGCCAATGCCCCGGGCGAGACCGCCGGCCGCCCCCGTCCGGGGAACGCCTCGGCAATCGACTCGTTCTCGAACAGCGGACCGAGCGCCTCACGAACACGGACCGCAAGTGTCCCCTTCGGGAACGAAGCCCGTACCCCCCGCGCAGTCAGCTCCGGCACTCCGCGATCAACCCGCGGCTCCAGCGACATCCAACCCCACCCTCGATCGGCAAACAGGCCGATCATGGCAGCCGGACACCCCCATCATCACCGGTTTACGGATTTCCCAACGGAGTCCTGCAGTCCCGGGAGGAGTGGCTTCCTCGGTGTGGAGCCGCGCGGCGGTGGAGTGTTCTTAGCCGTGCTCGGACGACGAGTTGATTACCTGTCAGCTATCGTATTAGGGTGTTTTGTGTGAAGATTGTCGCGCAGGTGAAGCTTCTGCCTGGGTCTGCTCATGACGCGGACGCACTGGCAGCGACCCTGCGTGCCTGCAACGGGGCCGCGAATGCCGCCTCCGAGGTGGCGTTCGACCGTGATCTGAAACGGCGCAACGGGCTGCAGGAGGCTGTGTACCACCGGATCAAGGCCGACTTCGACCTCGGAGCACAGGCGGCTGTGCGCACCATCAAGAAGGTGTGTGACGCCTATGCCACCCTCAAAGCGAACTTGAAGGCGGGGAACCTTGGGCCGGAAGGCGGCAGGCGCCGGATGCGGGCCGAGAGCAGGCCGGTCCGGTTCCGTGAGGGCGCGGCCCAGCCGTACGACGACCGCATGCTGACCTGGAACCTTGACGAGCGGACAGTCAGCATCTGGACGGTGGCGGGCCGGTTGAAGGGCATGGCGTTCGTCTGCTCGCCGGAGGCGATGAAACTTCTCGCCTCCCGCAAGGGCGAGTCGGACCTGGTGATGCGGGACGGCATGTTCTTCCTGACCGCCACTGTCGACGTGCCCGAAGCGGCACCGTACGAGCCCACCGGGTTCCTCGGTGTGGACCTCGGCATCGTCAACATCGCTACCACCTCGGACGGCCGGATCATGTCCGGCCGCCAGGTCAACCGCTACCGCAAGCGGCAACGCGACCTGCGGACCACATTGCAGAAGAAGCGGACAAAATCTGCCACACGCCGGTTGAAGAGCATCCGGCGGCGGGAATCCAGGTACGCCACCCAGCGCAACCACATCATCGCCAAGAAGCTCGTGCACACCGCTGAACGCACCTTGCGGGGCATCGGATTGGAAGACCTGTCCGGTATCCGGCAGAGGGTTACGGCCAGGAAAGACCAGCGGGCACGACTGCACTCCTGGGCTTTCGCCCAGCTCGGCGCGTTCGTCGAGTACAAGGCCAGGCGGGCAGGTGTCCCCGTAGTCCACGTGGACCCGAGGAATACCTCCCGCCAGTGCTCCGAGTGCTGGCACACCCACCGGTCCAACCGGATCGGCCAAGCCAGGTTCGTCTGCCGCTCCTGCGGAGTGGTACTGCATGCGGACCACAACGGCTCCCGCAACATCGCCCACCGGGCCGATGCTGTGTGGCAGCGGGGCGCAGTCAACCGCCCCAGTACGGCCTAGCGCCATACCGGATGCAGGGGACCACAGCACGGCTTGGCCGTGCTCTGCCTGCAAACCCGGTCCGTCAGGACCGGGTAGTTGACCGCCAGCCTGGAGTTCCAGCACCAGCGCGGCTTCACCGCTCTCGGTACCGGGCGGGCAATGTTCCCGGCGGTCGCGATGACCATGTTCGCCTCCGTCCTGTCCGGACGGTTGTCCAGCCGCACCGGTGATCGTCCGCTGGTGATCTCCGGCATGCTCCTCGCCGCACTGGGGCTGGCCGGCTGGGCCGCGGCCGGCGCCGACCCCGCATATCCACTACTGGTGGTTCCGATGATGGCCGCGGGATTCGGTACCTCCTTCGCCCTGACCGGGTCCACCGCCACCGTGATGGGAGCCGCGCCCCAGGCGTACTCAGGGGCCGCCTCAGCCCTGTTCAACACCACCCGTCAGATCGGCAGCGCCACCGGCGTAGCACTCGGCGGCAGCCTGCTTGCCTCGGCCACCGACTACAACGCCGGGCTGCGCAGCAGCATGACCATCGGCGCGCTCGCCTACCTGACCGCCGCAGGCCTTGCCTGGCGGTGTGTGCCTGCGAAGTCCCAGCGAAGTGCCGCGACTTGAGTCCGGCGCGCCCGAGGCGTCACCGAGCGGGCCACTGCACGGACAGGGTCGACCGCCCCAGCTGGAACAGCTGCAGCCCTCGGCCGGGCGTGGAAGGGCTGTCCGGGCCGACACATGCGTTCTGAGGTCGCGGTGCGCACGTCGCCGGCCTGAGGGCGGCCAGTGGCACGGACTTGCGGCAGGCGGCCGGGGACGCATCAACTGCCCGTGAAGAGCCGCAACTTCTCCGGGTTGCGTACCGCCCAGATGTGCTTGATCCGGTCGCCCTTGATCTCGAATGCGTACACCGTCACGGTGACACCGTCTTCCTGAGCCACCAGACCGGGCTGACCGTTGACCGTGCGTTCCAGGTGTGTCAGGTCGGGGACCCGTTCGGCGATCTCTACCCAGGCGCGGGCGATCCGCTCGCCGCCCGTGATGGGGTGCAGCGCGGCGTTGGCGAGGCCGCCGCCGTCGGCGATCGCCGTGGCGTCGGGGTCGAGGAGGCCGACAAGAGCGTCGATGTCCTTGGCCTCCCAGGCTTGTTTGAAGGCCTTGACGACATCCGCCTGGCGGGCCGTGGAGGGCGCGGGAGCCTGCGACGAGGCGTGTATCCGGCGGCGGGCCGAGGACGCCAGCTGGCGGCACGCCGCCGGTGTGCGGCCGACGATCTCGGCCACGTCGGAGAAGGGGTAGCGAAAGACATCGTGCAGGATGAATGCGACCCGTTCGGCCGGCGTCATCGATTCGAGAACGACGAGGAAAGCCATACTGACCGACTCGTCGAGGGTCACCCGGTCGGCCGGGTCGGCCGAGGAGACGCCCGCCCGGACGCTGATCCACTCCGAGCGTTCGGGCAGCGGTTCGGGGATCCATTCGCCCACGTACCGCTCACGCCGGACCCGTGCCGAGCCGAGCAGGTCGAGACAGATGCGACCGGCGACCCTGGTCAGCCAGCCACCGGGAGAGCCGATGGACTGCTGTCGGTCCGCGGACATGGCGTACCACCGGGCGTAGGTCTCCTGTACGACGTCCTCGGCGTCTGTCAGGGATCCGAGGAGCCGGTAGGCGAGATTGATCAGTTGACGCCGCTCGCTCATGATCACGCTCAGGTCCGGCTCGGACGTGCCGTGTCCCGGCGCGGATGCGGTGCTCATGGTGCCGTCAGCTCCCTCGGTCGCCCAGTGCCCTCTGAACCTCCGACGAGACAGCGGACCGGATTGTGAGGCCGGTACGCCGCCTCACAATCCGCGGGAGTGCTTCGTCGGACTGCTGAGACGAACACGCTTCCGCGAGCAGGGAAGCCCGGTGAAGTCGGGGTCGGCGGTTGACGCCGCCTCGATTAACTGAGGCTTTCCGAGCTCGTGTTGTGACATGGAGGAAATGATGACCGACTTTCGGGTGATCGCAGACCGTGTCGAGATCGAGGCACTGCGCGGCGAGTTCACGGATGCGGTGATGATGCGCGACTACGACCACGTGGCGTCGCTCTTCGCGCCCGACGGGGAGTTGAGGATGCCCGACATCCCCGTCGAACTCACTGGGCAGGCCGCGATCCGCGCCTGGGGCGAGCGCGTACCGGCCTTTGTGGAATTCCTCGTGCAGACCACCCATCCGGGCGTGATCCGGCTGGACGGCGACTCGGCGTCCGGCCGCTCCTACATGCAGGAGCTGGGACGGGGCCGGGACGGCAGGTCGGAGATCAACTACGCCATCTACCACGACCGTTACCAGCGCACATCCGCCGGCTGGAAGTTCACCGAGCGCGTCTACGAGGTCAGGTACCGCGACCGGAGTCCGTTGGCGGGCTCGGCACCCGAGATGCCCGTCGACTCGCCTGCCGGAGACGCGTCTTGAGCATGAGCGCGACGGTGACCACACCCGCAGCGGTCCAGGCTTCCTGGCCGCCCACAGCGCCGCGAACCGGAGTCGCCGGGCGGCGGCACACGGCACCGTCTCACCGCACCGACCGGAAATCACGTGACCGGATCACACCGCAAGCAGAGCAGGAGAATCAGCGATGACAAGGATCGGCATCATCATCGGCAGCACTCGCCCGGGTCGCAACGGCGAACAGGTGGCCGCGTGGTTGCAGGAGCTCGCCACACAGCACGCTGGGGAAGCCGCCGTGTTCGAACTGCTCGACCTGAAGGAGTTCGAACTTCCGCTGCTGGACGAACCGGTCCCCGCCCTCGTGGTGCCCGGCAGCAATCCGCACACCCGACGCTGGGCGGAGCGGGCCGCCTCGTACGACGCGTACATCTTCGTCACGCCCGAGTACAACGGCGGCGCTCCCGCATCCCTGCAGAACGCCATCGACTATCTCTACCGGGAGTGGACGCACAAGGCGGTGGCATACGTCGGCTACGGGATCTTCGGTGCCGTGATGGCGGTCCAGGAGCTGCGGGGGCAGGCAGGACGGCTGCGGATGGCGGACATCGGACCGCAACTGGCGCTGACGCTGCGTGACGACTTCGTGCAGAACACGCAGTTCAAGCCGCAGGACCTGCACACTTCGGAGGTGTACCAGCTCGTCGACGAGTTGCTCGCCTGGAGCACCGCGCTCGCGCCACTGCGCGCTGCCGCCCAGGCCGTTGTCTGAGTGGCGGCGCACACTGTCAGCATGCGCTTCGCCCTGGCGCTTGGTGGCGGGGAGATGGGGCGTTCCGTGACTCGTGACGGTGGGGGAGCGGGGTCGGGGCGAGCCAGGACCGGGAGAGGGGATGATCCCGGCCCGGACCGAGGGTTGGTCAGCCGTGCGAGGGGAACGCACGGCTGAGCGTCCACCGTGTCCGCGGGCCGGCCGGGGAACCACTCCGAGGGCCGAGGACGACCTGTGCACAGCCTGTTCGGAGAGTTCACCCTGTCGTCGAAATCACTGCTTCACGCCAGCGTTATCCGGGCAGTGACCGGCAGATGATCGCTGCCGGTGGACGACAGAGTGCGGATCTGGCGGACGGTGGCTGAGCGGGCCATGACCTGGTCGATGCGGGCCATCGGGAAGGCCGCGGGGAAGCTGAAGGCGAATCCCCGTTCCGCTGTGTTCATCCGTGACGTCAACGGGGCCAGCCCGCGGTCGTCGACGGTGCCGTTGAGGTCGCCGAGCAGGAGAACCGTTTTGAGCTGCTCGGCGGCGACGGCCTTGCCGAGCAGACCGGCGCTCTCGTCTCGCCAGGAGGACGCGAGGCCGCTTGCCCGGACGCGGACCGAAGGCAGATGTGCCACATACACCGCGATTGCGCCGCGCTGGGTGTGGACCGTGGTGCGCAGCCCGCGACTCCACGGCTCCGTTATCCCGCGGGGTTTGATGTCCACCGGCCGGGTGCCGGTCAGCGGATGTTTCGACCAGAGTCCGACGGTGCCCTGGACGACGTGGTGCGGGTAGTTCGGGGCCAGGGTCCTCGCGTACTCCGCCAGTGCCGGGGGCACCAGCTCCTCCAAGGCGATGAGATCGGGCTCGGCAGCAGCCAGAGTGCGGGCTGTGCCGACCGGGTCGGTGTTCTCGTCGCTGACGTTGTGCTGCACTACGACCAGGTCGTGCGGGCCGGGCTCCGTGCCGGGCAGGAGAAGCCTGCCGAACAGGTGCGCCCAGACGGCCATCGGCAGGAGCAGCGCCACCAGTGCGGTCACCGAACGTCGCAGCAGGGCCAGGGCGAGCAGGACCACGATCACCAGGCCGCACCAGGGAAGGAAGGCTTCCAGCAGACTCCCCACGTGCCCCGCGGAGTTGGGCACAGCCGCGTGGAAGGCCATGAGTGCGGCCGTCAGCACCGCAAAGCCGGCAGATACCCGTCCTCGTGTCCAGGTCCACCGACCTCGCGGGGCCCTTTCCGGAGTCCCGCTCGTGGCCGATGGTCCGGTTCGGCGTCGGGTCCACGGGGCCACTACTGACTTCTCCTCCACTTGGTTTCCGACCTGCTTGATCTGTTGCCTAGGACGACTCCCGTGCCGATTCGGTTTCGAGAGCTTCTTTGGGGCGGCAGCAATCGGGCAACGTGCCGCCACAGGACATAACGGGACCAGGTCCGGAAGACAGGCAACCTGCGTGCACAGGGACGCGGCGAGATAGGGTTGTGCGCATGGAAATCGCATGTTCGACAGGGGCGACGGGCTTCAGGTAGCCCGCCAGGAGATACCTGGCGGTCGCTGCGAACGGAGTTCCGTGACACGCACCGCCCACCACCTTCCCCCTTCGTACGGCCGGAGCGCGGACGGCCGCGCGTCAGGGAGCCCTTGGCGTTCCGTGGTTCTCTACGACCTCAGGTACAGCGCACGCACCTTCACCGAGGCGACACGAGAGTCCAGAAGGCCCCAACCGAGCACGGTCCGCCGCACGGTGAATGTGTACTCGTTCCCTCGACACCAGCGCGACCGCTCCGTCGCCCAGTGGTCTGCGGCGGAAGAACGCCGGTCACGACAGCGACTGCGAGCCCAAGTAGAGAGTCTTCTCAAGCTGGTACATTCCATCGTCGGCGAACTCGCCCTCGATGCGGCTGACATGGTGGACATCCCGCCGACGCGTCATCGGCGTAGCTCGCTCTGGCTCGCGTAGCGCCGCCCGCCTCAGCCGAAACGAGTGCCGGCCGATGCTGCTGCATCGGCCGGACTTGGAAGCACCCGATGCCACCGGCCGTAACCCGCCAGGGCTTCGGGCACATCACATGCATAACGGTCAGTGGTTCGTGACTGGTTCGAGCCGCAGCCGCCGTGTCGGGCAGGGCGGTGGTTGCCCCCGGCCGAACCAGACCCTGACGTCCTCACCGGTACGTACGGGCAGGAGGGGGTAGTTGTTCTCGGCGTGCTCGGTGCGGTGCAGTGCATGGCCTGGGCCGAGGTGCCGGGCGGCGTACGCGTCGAAGGCGGCAGCGTCGGACGGATGGCAGACGGTCGCTACCACCTCACGGGTGCCCCGCTCCGCTGTGAAGCCCGGGCCGCGCAGCAGCAGGACGTCGTCGCTGTCGATCATGGTGGCGTTTGCCGCCTCGCGGTGCTCCCGCCAGACCGGGCCGGTGTAGAAGGCCTCCAGCGAGCGCCGGCGGCGCGTCATGTCGGGGAACGCGCGCAGCCAGACGAAGCGGTTCGGGTCGTCCAGATCGCGGAATCTGCCTCCGACGGTGATGCCGACGGACTGTTGGCCGATCACGAACTCTCGCTCGAACAGCTCGATCAGCGTCTCCCGGGCCCCGGGGTGCAGGGTGTACTGCCGGAGTTCGACGATGCTCATGCGCCGGCGTCCCCGGTACGGGTGAGGTTCATGGTCCAGTTGAGTTCCCAGGTGCGGCCGTCGTCGGCGGAGAACTCCTCCTCCCAGCGGGCGGTGTCGGTGCCGAGGCGATACCAGGTGAAGTGGACCCGGATCGGGCGGCCGTCATAGGTGTCCTCGCCGTGGAAGTCAGCGCGGTCGTCGGCGAAGCCGCCGACCAGCGGCGGATCCAGTCGGCCTGTTCTGCTGTCGGCCCAGTGGATCGTCCAGCGTTCCGTCTTCCTGTCGAAGAGACGCAGCGTGACTCCCTGGCGGCCGAGCGTGGGGAAGGTGATCTCGTCGATGTTGCCGGCACCTCCGAACAGCGGCCGGACTACGGCGTGTCCGGGGAACTCCGTCCAGGTGGCTGGGCCTGTGTCGAGCGGTGAGGTGAGACGGCGGTTGGAGACGTCCCAGAGGCCGTGCAGGAAGTCGAAGTCGTTCATGCGCGACAAGCTATGGGCACTCCACTGCCATCCAGTGTCAGGAGATACTGAGCGGCATGCGCGCGAGCCGACTGGTCACCCTGCTTCTGCTGCTCCAGAACCGGGGCCGGATGACGGCCCAGCAGCTGGCCGAGGAACTGGAGGTCTCCGTCCGTACGGTCTACCGGGACGTCGAGGCGCTCGGTGCCGCCGGTATCCCGCTGTACGGAGCTGCGGGACACGCGGGTGGCTACCGCCTGGTGGACGGGTACCGGACCCGGCTGACCGGACTGACCGCGGACGAGGCACAGGCGGCGTTCCTTGCCGCACTCCCCGGTGCCGCCGCCGAACTCGGCCTCGGCGAGGCGCTCGCCACCGCACAGCTGAAGTTGCGGGCCGCCCTGCCGGCCGAACTGCGCGAGGATGCCGGGCGGATCCAGGAGCGTTTCCTGCTCGACGCTCCCGGCTGGTACGGCGACGCTGACGATGCGCCTCATCTGGCCTCGGTCGCCGCTGCGGTGTGGGCGCGGCGGGCGGCGGTGCTGAGGTACCGGCGCTGGCGGGCGCCGGAGGAGATCGAGCGGAGGGTGGAGCCGTACGGGCTCGTACTCAAGGCGGGCCGTTGGTACTTGGTCGCGGGTGGATCGTCCGGGATCCGCACCTACCGGGTCGACCAGATCCTCCACATCGGGCCGCTGGAAGAGCGGTTCGCTGTCCCTGACGAGTTCGACCTGGTCGCGTACTGGGACAGCTATCTGGCGGACTTCCGGGCCCGCCTGCACACAGGGGAGGCCCTGGTGAGGCTTTCCCCGGAGGGCGCTCGCCGTCTCGGTGTGACACCCACGAGTGACGGATGGACGGATGCCCGGGTGCCCATCGAGTCGATCGACCACGCCCATGGAGAGTTCCTGCGACTGGGCGCCGACGTCGAGGTCATGGCACCGGCCGAACTCCGCGACCGGATCGCCACGACCGTACGTACCTTGGCCACCCGTTACGAGGGTTGACTCAGGCGGGTTGTGCAACCGACCTCCTCCTGGCGCCGCGTACGCGGGTGCCGTAACGGCCCGTCAGTCGACAGACGACGTAGATGGTGAACGAGATCGTGGTGACATAAGGGCTGATGGGGATGCTGCTGCCGAGGGCGAGCAGGATGCCGCCCTCGATCGAGGCGATCGCGAAGAGCACGCTGAGCGCGGGCAGCAGGACCGGTGACGCGGTGACGCGGGCGGCGGCCGCGGCGGGTGTGGTGACGAGTGAGAGGACCAACAGCGCGCCGACGACCTGTACGGACAGGGCGACCGCCAGTCCGAGTACGAGCATGAAGGCGATCGACAGGCCGCGTACCGGCACTCCGCGTGCCTCGGCGACATCGGGATCGGCGCTGGCGAAGGCGAGAGGCCGCCATATGACCGCGAGTGCGATGACCACGACGACGGAGGTGCTGAGCAACCAGGCCATCTGCGGTGTGTCGACCGCGACGATCTGGCCGGTGAGCAGACCGAACTTGTTGGCCGCCCGGCCCTTGTAGAGGGCGAGGAAGAGCACACCCAGGCCCAGGCCGAACGGCATGATGATGCCGATGACCGAGTTGCGGTCCCGCGCCCGCGTACCCAGGATGCCGATCACTCCGGCCGCGAGGAGTGATCCGGTGATCGAGCCGGCCACGATGTTCGTCCCCAGCAGGAGGGCTGCCGAGGCACCCGCGAAGGAGAGTTCGCTGATGCCGTGCACGGCGAAGGGCAGGTCGCGCATGATGACGAACACCCCGGCCAGGCCGCCCACCAGGCCGAGAGCGGCGCCGGCGACGAGGGAGTTGCGGACCAGCGTCAGCAGTTCGCCGTAGTGGTCGAAGCTGAAGATCTGGTGCCAGATCCCGTCGGCAATCGTCATGGGCGAACTCCGTCGGTGGCGCGTGTCGCGTGGGTGTGATGGGCAGGGGTGGCAGGCCCGTCGGGTGCTCCGACGACCACGATCCGGCCGGGCGTGCGGACGACATCGATCTGCGTTCCGTACAGCGTGGAGAGCGACTCCGAGGTCAGGACCTGCTCGGGGGTGCCGACCCGGTGGCCGCCGTCGGCCAGGTACAACAGCCGGTCCACCAGACCGAGCACCGGATTGATCTCGTGGGTCACGAAGACCACCGCCGTGCCATGGGACCGCCGCCGGGCGTCGACGAGTTGGGTGACGGCCCGCTGGTGGTGCAGGTCGAGGGAGAGCAGCGGTTCGTCGCAGAGCAGGAGCTGCGGGTCGGTGGCCAGGGCCTGCGCGATGCGCACGCGTTGTCTTTCGCCGCCGGACAGCAGGCTGAGGGGGACATCGGCGTACGAAGACGCTCCCACCGACTCGAGTATCTCGTCCACTTGGCGGCGGGCGGCGGCTGTGCGCGGACGGGGACCGAAACGTGGGCCGTCGATGCCGAAGCGGACGAGGTCACGGGCTCGTAGCATCGCGTGCGCGGACACAGCGGCCTGCTGGGGGATGTAGCCGATTTCGCGGCCGGTCTCGCGGGGAGAGCGGCCGAGGACGGTCAGGGTCCCGGCGGACAGTGGCTGCCGGCCCAGCAGGGCCCGGACGAGGCTGGTCTTACCCGCCCCGTTCGGGCCCAGCACGGCCACGAAGTCGCCTGGGTACACGTCGAGTTCGAGACCGCTCCACACGCTGCGGTCGCCGTAGGACAGTGCCGCGCCGCGCAGACTGATCACCGCGGCGTCGTTCGCACCTTCGTCATGCCGGGCCCGGGGCACGGAGACCATGCCCGGTGCGCTCACTTGTCCAGCGCGCTCGCGAGCGCGTCGACGTTGGCGGTCATCCAGCCCAGGTAGTCCTTGCCCTGGGGCAGCGTTTCGGTGACGGGCACCACAGGGACACCGGCGGACCTGGCCGCCGACTCGGTCCTCTCCGTCTGGGGACCGGAGGTCTGCTCGTTGTAGACCAGCGCCTGGACCTCCTTGCCGGAGAACAGTCCCAGTGTCTCCTGCAGGACCTTGGGGGAGACGTCGTCGCCCTCCTCGATGGCCTCGCTGAACTCCTCGGGTGTCTTGTTGACCAGCCCACTCGCCTCGATCACATAGAGCGGCACGGGCTCGGTGATCGCCACCGACTCACCACTGTGTTCCTTCTTGATCTGGGCTTCTTTCGCCTCCAGGGACTGGAGCCCGGTCTTGAAGGTCTCGGCGTTCTGTGTGAAGGAGGCGGCGTCCGCGGGGTCGGCCTTGCTCAGGGCGGCGGCGATGCGGTCGGCGATCCTGGCGACGGTGGGGAAGTCGTACCAGACGTGTTCGTTGAGCTCACCGCCCTTGGGAGCGGTCTTTCCGGAGACCTTGACGGCGTTGATCACCTCGGCACTCGTGTTGCCGCCGCTCTTGAGCATCTTGTCGACGAAGTCGTCGTAGCCACCGCCGTTCTCGATGACGACCTTGGCCTTGGAGAGGGTCAACTGGTTCTGGGTGTTCGCCTCGTAGGAATGCGGGTCCTGGCTGGGATCGCTGATGATCGAAGTGACCTCGACGTGATCGCCGCCGATCCGCTTGACGATGTCGCCGTATACGTTCGTCGAGGCGACCACAGGGACGGCGGACGAGGACACGGGGGTCTGGCCGTTACCGTCGCCTCCGGAGTCCGATGAGCTGCCGCAACCTGCCAGAAGGGCCAGACAGGCACCACCTGATATCAAGGCCGGCACGCGACGGGACGGGGACGCGGACATGGTTCCTCCAGGACAGATTGCTCACGATGGCTTCACTAGGGCGGGACCGCCCGGTGCGGGCGGCCACAATGCTCACGCTAGATGAAAATGAATGTCAACACCATGGTCACGAGGGCGCTAATGAAAATCGTTGCCATTTGTTGATCTGTCCGCAGGTGGCGAGGTGCTGTCAGGGTTCGGACGGCACTGATCACAGACGCCTGTGAGCTCCACGATGTGCTCGACGTCGGCGAACCCGGTCGCGGAGGCCACGCCGTCGGCCCATCGCTCGACGGTCTCGGCCGCGACGGGGAGGCTGAGGCCGCAGAGTCGGCACACGAGGTAATGCCGGTGGCCGTCGACCGGCCGGGGGCGGTAGAGCCGCTCGCCGGTCCTGTCGCGCACGACGTCCACGCGCCCGTCCTGCTCCAGCGCCTGCAGGGTGCGGTACACGGTGGACAGGCCCACGGCGGTGCCCCCCGATGCGAGGGCCGCGTGCAACTCCCTGGCGGAGGCGAAGCCGGGGTGCTCGCGCAGGGTTCGGAGGACGGCTGTCCGTTGCCATGTCGACCGCCGGCCCGGAGGTCGCTCGCTCGTCGACGAAAGGTGCATGACGCCTGCCTCTCGCGTCACTGGGAAATGGTCCGGCGCAAGAGTAAGTGGAAATGAATACCATTACTACTGGTCCCGGCGTCCCGAGCGGCCCCTGGGCCCCCAGCACCCCGCTCCCGGCCAGGAAGCGGGGCTTTCCGGTGTCCCGGCCGTCTGCGAGGACCCGGAGCGGGCCGCCCTGCTCACCGAACACCGCATCAACCCACCGAGGTCGGGCCGATACGTTCGTGTCCGGCCGTGGGGCGAGCCCGCCCTTTCCGGGGGAATCGCGGCACGACGGCCGCCGGCGTGCTCGCCGCGAACTGACGGCTCCTCTCGGGCGTCAGCAGTCGCGCAACTCCGGTGACTGGTTCAGGATCTGGGCGCGCAACGAGGTGAAGCGCGTGTGAGTGTCGCCGCCGCGTGCCTCGGGGTGGAAGGCGGCGACGCGGTGGCAGTTCTGGAAGGCGAGGGCGATGCCGAAGTGGCGCTCCAGAGTGCCGCGGATCGCGTCGCTGGACAGCGCACGCAACAGCTGACCGCGTTCCCGCTCGGAGGGCGGCGGGGTCTGGTTGTCGGCGAACTCCGCGGCTCCGGAACGCAGTTCCGCGGTGAGGCGGGCGATGAGGTCGTAGGCGTAGGGCAGGGATGCGCGGACCGATTCCATGAAGTCCTGCTCCCGTACTTCGCCCTTCTCGGCCTTGGTGAGCAACTGCTGGGAGACCTCGAGCGACATGAAGAATTCTCCTGTTCTGTTGGGATGGTGCTGTGTCGGAGGCGGGGTCAGGCTCGGGTGGCCAGTGCCGCCGGGCCGTGCTCGAAGTCGGGGTCGATCTGTGCGGTGAGGTCCTGCCCCAAGGCCTCGTTCGCCCAGGCGGCCGCGTTGCGCAGATGGAAGTCCACAGCGTGCTGTTGGAAGGCCACCCAGTCCTTGGGGCGGGCGTCCACGGCCTCGCGCAGCAGGTCGAGTGCCTGCCGGTTGTGAAGTTCCAGCTCGCCCTGGTGACGGCCCTGTTCCTGGCCGCGAACGTGGGCGGACTGCTCGAAGTGGACGAGCAGATCGTCGCCGACGTGTTCTTTGAGGAAGAGCAGGTCGTCCTCTCCCGTCACCTTGTTGCCGACGACGGCCACCTGGATGCCGAACTCGGCGGCGTGATCGCGGTACTGGCGGTACACGGAGACGCTCTTGCGGGTCGGTTCGACGACCAGGCACGTCATGTCGAAGCGAGTGAACAGGCCGGAGGCGAAGGCGTCGGCGCCGGCGGTCATGTCGACGACGACGTACTCGCCCGGGCCGTCGACGAGATGGTTGAGGTACATCTCCACGGCACCGAGCTTGGAGTGGTAGCAGGCCACGCCCAGGTCGCTCTCGCCGAAGGCCCCGGTGACCATCAGCGGTACGCCGCCCACGTTCTGGATGTGCGTAGCATGGAGCTCGTCGGCGCCGAGCAGGCGCAGTAACCGGGACCCGCGCCCGGGAGGGGTCGTCTTGACCATTGCATCGCGTGACACGATCCGCGCGTTGGTGCCGCGTAGATAGTCCTTGATCTCGCCGGTGCGCGCACTGAGTGGTGGTGCGGAGAAGGGCTCGTTCTCGCCGAGACCCAAGGTGTGCGCCAGATGCTGGTTGATGTCGCCGTCGATCGCGACGACCGGCGCGCCCGAGCGCGCCAGATGGAGGGAGAAGAGGGCCGACAGAGTCGTCTTGCCGCTGCCGCCCTTGCCCACGAAGGCAACGCGCATCGTCAACGACTCCTATTGGAAATGAATGTCATAATCGTAGACTGAAGCGTGCGGCGCGGCAGTGTCAAATCCCTCGCGCCCCAACTCACCCGTCTGCCATGGGATCGGGTCACCTGCGAGGCATACGGGTAGCCCTTTGACTCACATATGGCGGAGCGGCGCCCATGCTGGTGTCGTGGGGCAGGACGGTGGGACGGCGCGGGGGCGGGAATGTGCCACCCGATCCAGCGGCCTTGACTGGGGCCTGATCGACTGTTCGCGAAGGGCCGTGCTCGACTGCGAACGGCATCAGGTCGGTGGCAACGACGAAGAAGCCCGGTGGCGCGCCGTCTCGGGCAGGTCGATCCAGGTGAATCCCGGTGGCTCGGACCGCCTTATGAGGTCGTGTCCGGCTCGAGTACTTCCTGGGCCAGTTCCGGGCTGAGGAAGTACTCGGCGTAGGGCGTGTTCGCGAAGTGCTCGGCCATCAGCCGGGACCACAGAAGGACCGACCGAAGCGGCCGATGGTTGATGATCACGTGTTGAGCCAGGCCGGCGTCGTTGTAGCGCACCACCACGACGCTGCCGATCGGCTCGCCGTGCACCCGCGAGGTGTAGTCCTCGACAAAACCGTGCTCGCCATATGTGCCCACGTAGTTGAACTCTTGGTAGTCGTAAAGGGTGCGGGCGTAGGCGAGTATCTCGCGCACGGCGTGTGCTCCCTCGACGATTCCGTTCAGGACCGAGGCTTCCATGGTGGCGTCTTCCGCCAGGTTGTCCAACCAGGCGGGACGGTAGTCCCGTCGGTGCAGATCTGCGTTGCCGCTGCCGAGGTACATGCTCATGGCCGGTCCCTGACGGTTCGATCCAGAATCCTGACAGAAGTATAATCCTTTTGCTTATGTTGGTCGACTCGGCTGCACGTGATGCCGTCGATGTCCGCTCAGTTCACAGGGTTCCTCTGCACTTCCGCTTCACCGCCGCAGGCGTTCGTCGCCATCACCTCCAGCTGCCGGGCCCCGGGATACACTGCTCAGCCCCACCCCGAGCGGAGGTCGTCTCGGTGCTTCCCGCACGGGCACTTGCCGGTGTCCCGTTGGCTCTGGTGATTCTCGCCCTGTCCGGTTGCTCTTCCCCCTGGGGCTGCACCGACTCGACGGCGAAGCGCGGTGAGGCCGGTGTCAGAGTGCAGGTCGCGGACACGTATGGGCAGCGTAGCGGCGTCACCGCCGAGGTCGTCGACTGGCGCCTTGAGCCCCACCCGCAGGAGCCCTCCGAGGGTGACCGGGTCCACTTCCACTACCGCTTCGACGGCGCCGACAAATATTCCGGCCCTGCAGTGGACGCCTGCGCGGTTGATAAGAAGCGTGTGGCGTTGGGGTGTCAGACGGTCTATTCGTCCCAGGCGTTCGGGCCGGGCGGCGACCTCACGGGCGACGGGTGGCTCGCCGTCGCGCACCCCGAGCAGGTCGCCGGAGTGCTATTGATCCCCAACGACCAGTCCTACGACCGACGAACCTGCGATCAGGACATCAAGGACGGTGGCGGGATGCATCCTCCGAAACCAGCCGGCAAGGGGGATCAACTGTAGGAGGTCAAGGCGGTTGAGCTCGCGGCACAGGTCCGCGGGCACCCCGGTGTTCACGCTGTTCGGTGGTCTGGTTGTGCGCCCATCGCCTCGGCTCGACCGTGCTGCGGCCGCTCCGAGCTCTCAGGAAAGGCCATCGCATCGGCTGCTTGAGGATTCGGGCCAGTCCCGGCCGGACCGGAGCGGCAGCAGACGCGACCGCGATTCCTGGATGGCCTCCCTCCAGACGTTGGTCAGCCGGGGCCGGAAGCAGTCGGCGCCGCAGTTCGCCCCGCCTGCGCCCGGCGACGGCCGCGTCCACGAGCTCCGGCGTGAACACCTTGATCAAGATCCCTGTGTGCGACCGACACCCCGGCCCCCGCTCATCCACGAGCAGGTCAACGGACCAGCCAACTCAAGAGCAACTGCATCGGCATTAAGGTGTGGCGGTTGCGGTGCGGTAGAAATCCTCTGCGGTGACGGCAGCGGGGACGCCGAGTTCGGCGGCGACTGCGGTGATCGCGGCGGCGCCGACCGCAAGGTCGGCCTGGCCGTCGGTGGTGAAGTACGGCGCGATGAAGGTCTCGTAGTGGGCTCGGGCTTCGTCTTCGGTATGTCCGCCGAGGAATGTCCGCATGTGCCGCACAGTGGTGTCGGGGTCGTCGCAGATCACCTGCAGGGCGCGCCGATGTGCTCGGAGCACGGCCTGGACCGCGGGGTCGTCCGGGTGGATGTAAGTGGGGTCGACGGCCAGGCCCACGGTGGGGATCTGGAAATGGTCGCCGACCCAGGCCAGCACCTGCCAGCCGTGCTCGGCGGCAACCGCCTCCGGTGCCATGGTGCTGCCGACCAAGGCCGCGTCGATCTCGCCGTTGACCAGCTGCCGCAGATCCATGCCGTAATCGCCGGGCGTGCGGACCATGGTGTGGATGTCGCGGTCCGGGTCGAGGCCTGCCTTGCGCAGCACGATGCGGGTGAAGCACCCGGGCGCGGTGTGGGGAGCGTGTACGGCCAGCCGTCGTCCGGCCAGGTCGGCCAGGGAGGTCAGGCCGGGGCGGGCGATGAACCAGAACAGCGGGCGGTGCGTGTTGACGTTGAGTGCGACCCAGGGGGTGTCATCGGTCAGTCGGGACAGCAGTGCCCGGCCGAGCCCGATGGTGGCGCCGCGGCGCAGCCGCTCCTCGTCCCAGGTGCAGCCGTCGCGCAGTGCGACGTGGACGCCCTCGTCGGCGTAGTAGTCCTCCTGGTCGGCTATGTAGGCGGCCAGTTCTTCGTGCAGGCCTCGTCCGACGTAGGCGAGATCGATGGTGAGCATGTGATTCGCTTCCTTGGTCGTGCCACTGCCGCGCGTCCGTGGTCGGCGCGGACGCCGCGGTCCATGGTGCTGAGGAGGGTGTGCCGGTGTGCGCCCGATCGGAACGCTGTCGTCCCGGGCGTGGTGGTCAGCGACACGTCAGTACATGGACATTCCACCGTTGACCGCGGCCGTGGTGCCGGTCATGAAGGCGTTGTCCTCGGCTGCGTAGAAGGCGACCGCCTGGGCGACATCGTCCGGGTGCGCGAGGCGGCCGAGGGGGGTGGCGGCCACCTGCCGTTGCTTCTGCGCATCGTCGAACACGTCGTTCGCGATGCGGGACTCCACCGGACCGGGCGCGACGATGTTGACGGTGATGCCCTGCGGGCCGAGTTCCTGTGCGAGGTAGCGCGCGAACTGCTCCAGTGCGGCCTTGGCGGTGCCCAGTGCGATCATGCCCTCCCGAGGCCGGCGGCTGAGGCCGGTACCGAGATAGACGATGCGGCCCCAGCCTTGCGCCGTCATGGCCGGCAGGACCGCCTTTGTGACCGCGTACGCCGAATGCATTTCGGCATCGAGCTTGCCGCCCAGCTCCTCCCACGTCATGTCCTGAAACGACTTGACCGCATACGGGATCAGCGCATTGTGCACGAGCACGTCGATGTCGCTCCATGCTGCCCGGACCTGCTCGACCATGTTCGCGATCGCCGCCACCTCGCGCACATCGGCCTGTACGGCCATGGCCTGGCCGCCTGCGGCCTCGATATCGGCCACAACCTCCTCGGCCGACTTGCTGCTGCGGAGGTAGTTGACCACCACGCGCATCCCTCGCGCGGCCAGAAGGCGCGCGGTGGCCGCGCCGATTCCGCTGCTGGCGCCTGTCACCAGTGCCACCCTGCCGGTCGACCCGGTCATGAGCCCTCCTTTTCCTCGTTGCGGGCCGTCGGAATGACCGCCCCGCGTTGGTCGTCGTCGGTGCCGGGACGAGCTGTACGGATCGCCCCGTGGAGCACGGTGTCCACGGTCGCCCGGAGAAGATCCGCAGCGGTCCAGTCCAGCTCGTGGGGCAACTGCGAGGTGAGCAGCCGTTCCAAGGCGCCGCGGGTGATTTCACTGAGCAGTTCGGGCGGCGTCGACAGCAGTCCCTGCCGGTGTCCGTCCCTGAACAGTTCGTCGAGGCGTTGATAGACCACGGTGTCCGTGCGCTGTTCCACGTACCGGCGCAGCATCGCGTCTCCGCCCCGCCCGGCCGCGAGCTGAGCCGCGCCGATCCGCCCGAGCTCCGTGCCGGCCGCGATCAGGAAACGCTGGACCCGCACATGGAACGGCTGCCCTTCTGCGCTGTCGGCCGCCTCCACGAGCGTCCGCTCCACTGCCGCGAACTGCCGATCCAGCACCGCGGTCAGCAGGCTGCGCTTGTCGGGGAAGTGACGGTAGATCGTCTTCTTGCTCATACCGAGTTCACGGGCGAGTTCATCCATGCTCACTCGCGCGAGACCGGGTGCGAGGAACAGCCGACCGGCCGCCTCCACGATCACATCGGCTCGCTGCCCGTCGCGCTCGGAAACTGAATCAACTGAACTAGTTTCCATAGTTTCCATCGTGTGCTGCTGCCCCCGTCCTGTCAAGGCACCTTGCAGGCGCGGGGCCGTGTTGCTGAGTGGCTGGGGTGAGGCGACAGGAGATCGGAAGGTCATGGAGGCGTGTTTTCACCCTGTGCAGACGAGAGTTGAGGGCACGCGCCGGCCGGCGACGGTGAGGCCCGCTCCCGGAACAGCGCATGCCTCGACGATCACTCGTGCCGGCCGCGATCCGACGCCTTGCCCAGGGCCCCGGCCCGATGAGCAGCATCGCAATGTCGTCGGTCCCGGGAGCGGTGTCAGCGTTCGAGGACCAGGGCGAGGCCTTGGCCCACTCCGATGCAAAGGGTCGCGACACCGGTACCGGAGCCTTTGCGAGCCAGCTGGTGGGCGACGGCGCCGGCGAGGCGGGCTCCGGAGGCGCCGAGGGGGTGCCCGAGTGCGATGGCGCCGCCTCGTGGATTGAGGATCGCCGGGTCGAACTCGGGCCATTCGGCCACACACCCGAGGACCTGCGCGGCGAAGGCCTCGTTCAACTCGAGCACGTCGAGATCGGCGAAGGTCCGGCCGGCCTTGGCCAGGGCCCGGTTGACGGCTTCGACCGGGGCGAGACCGAAGTAGTGCGGGTCGATCGCGGACACTCCGGTGGCGGAGACGCGGGCCAGCGGCTCGCGGCCGATGGCTCTCAGACCCTCATCGTCGGCCAGGAGCAGGGCGGCGGCACCGTCGTTGAGCGGAGAGGAGTTGCCCGCGGTCACGGTGCCGCTCTCGGGGCGGAAAGCGGGCTTGAGCCTCGCCATCGCCTCCAGCGACGCATCCGGCCGAACACACTCGTCGACGGCGAACAGAAGCGGCTCGCCCTTGCGTTGTGGGATCGGTACGGGCGCGAGTTCAGGGTCGAACAGGCCCTCCGACTGCGCCTGCGCCGCCTTCCGGTGGGAGGCAAGGGCGAACTCGTCCTGCTGCGCCCGGCCGATCGCGTGCTTGTCAGCGATGAGTTCGGCGGACTCGCCCAACGGGATCGTCCACTGCGGCTCCATTTTGGGGTTGACCATGCGCCAGCCCAGCGTGGTGGAGTACAGCTCGGTGTGGGTGGCCGGGAATGGCCGGTCGTTCTTGGGCAGCACATACGGAGCACGGGTCATCGATTCCACACCACCGGCGATGGCGAGGGAGGCGTCACCGACCGTGATGGCGCGGGCCGCCTGGATGACGGCCTCCAGACCGGAGGCGCACAGCCGATTGACGGTCACGCCCGGCACGGACGTGGGCAGACCCGCCAGCAGCGCCGCCATGCGGCCGACGTTGCGGTTCTCCTCACCTGCGCCGTTGGCGTTTCCGAAGTACACGTCCCCGAGGCGCACGGGGTCCAACCGGGGGCTTCGGGTGATCAGTTCGCGGATGGTGTGTGCGGCGAGGTCGTCGGGCCGTACTGAGGCCAGAGCGCCGTTATGACGGCCGATCGGTGTGCGTACGGCGTCGACGATGTACACATGCTTCATTTCAGGCCCTCCGTGACAGTCAGCTCGGCGCCGGTCTTGGCGTTGATCTCGTCGATGCCGACGCCGGGTGCGGTTTCGGTGAGGAGGAGTCCGTCGGGGGTGATGTCGAGGACGGCGAGGTCGGTGATGATGCGGTTCACGCACCGTTTGCCGGTCAGGGGCAGGGAGCACTGGTCGAGGATCTTCGGTGTGCCGTCCTTGGCGGTGTGGGTCATGACGACGATGACGGTGCGGGCTCCGTGGACGAGGTCCATCGCTCCGCCGATTCCGGTGACGAGTTTTCCGGGTATGGCCCAGTTGGCCAGGTCTCCGTGGGCGGAGACCTGCATGGCGCCCAGGACGGCGACGTCGATGTGGCCGCCGCGGATCATGCCGAAGGACAGGGCCGAGTCGAAGTAGGAGGCGCCGGGCAGGACGGTGACGGTCTCCTTCCCGGCGTTGATGAGGTCGGGGTCGATCTGGTCCTCGGTGGGGTAGGGGCCGGTGCCCAGGATGCCGTTCTCCGATTCCAGGACCACCTCCACTCCTGGGGGGAGGTGGTTGGGGATCAGGGTGGGCAGTCCGATGCCGAGGTTGACGTACTGGCCGTCCTGGAGTTCCTGTGCGGCCCGGGCGGCCATCTCCTCGCGTGTCCAGGCCATCAGCCGTTCACCGTCCCCGGTGTCGAGGGCGCGGAGACCGTGCGCCGCTCCACCTTCTTGTCCGCTGCCTGATCGGGGGTGAGGGCCACCACGCGCTGGACGAAGATGCCCGGCAGATGGACCGCGTCCGGATCGATCGCGCCCGGTTCGACGAGTTCTTCGACCTCGGCGATGGTGACTTTGCCGGCCATGGCGGCCGGGGGGTTGAAGTTGCGGGCGGATTTGTTGAAGACGAGGTTTCCGTGGCGGTCGCCGCGTGCTGCCCGTACCAGTGCGTAGTCCGTGCGGATTCCGTGTTCGAGGACGTACTCGACGCCGTCGAAGGCGCGTACTTCCTTGGGGGGTGAGGCCAGGGCGATGCCGCCGTGGCCGTCGTAGCGCCAGGGCAGTCCGCCGTCCGCGACCTGTGTGCCCACGCCTGCGGGGGTGTAGAAGGCGGGGATGCCCGCTCCGCCGGCCCGCATGCGTTCGGCGAGGGTGCCCTGCGGGATCAGTTCCACCTCCAGTTCCCCGGCGAGGTACTGGCGTGCGAACTCCTTGTTCGCGCCGATGTAGGAACCGGTGACCCGTGCGATCCGTCCGGCGGCCAGCAGTACCGCGAGGCCGGAGTCCATGGCGCCGCAGTTGTTGGAGACGACCGACAGGCCGCCGATCCCGCGCTCGAACAGTGCCTGGATCAGCACGTTCGGAACACCGCTCAACCCGAACCCGCCGACCGCCAGCGACGCACCGTCCGGCACATCGCCCACCGCCTCCAAGGCCGTGGCGACCACTTTATCCATCTCTTTTACTCTGCCTCTCGCCAATGCGAACCCATCGGACGCTGCTCCCGTACGGCAATGTCAGGAATTCATGTGGTTCTGTGATGTTCTTGCGAGTGTTGCAGGTGTTGCTGGAGCGACTCTGCAGCGGAATTGTCGGTCTGATGCCCATCTGACCTGGGCCACACCTGGTTCCACGGTCCAGCCCCTTGGCAACCGGGGCCATCCCGCAGATGAGTGATATCGCATGCGAGACCTGGGTCGAACCGCCGGCGTTCGTCGCGTGAACACGGTATTCCGGTGCTGATCGTCGCTATCACTCACGGATTCCGTTGACGTGCATCATCCGAGTGCCGACGCTTTCAGCCATAAACAGCGGAACGGCAGGACCGGGGAAATTCTCATGAAGACATTCGTGCATCGGGGACAGATCACCAAGGTGGTCTTCGGCAGCGGTACACGCAGCCGCGTGGCCGACGAGGCCGACGCTCTCGGATGCCGTCGGGTCCTCATCCTGAGCACACCCGGTCAAGTGGATCAGGCAGCGGAGATCCGCGAGCTCCTTGGCGCGGCTGCCGTGGGAACGTTCGCCGGAGCGGCTCCGCACACCCCTGTCGAGGCCACGGAGAAGGCGCTCGCACATGCCGGATCCCTCGGAGCGGACTCCGTCCTCGCCATCGGCGGCGGATCGACCATCGGTCTCGGCAAGGCGATCGCCGTGCGGACCGGCCTTCCGCAGATGGCGCTGCCCACCACCTATGCCGGCTCGGAGATGACACCGATCCTCGGAGAGACCGAAGGCCGCAGGAAGACAACCCGACGACTGGCGGAAGTGCTGGTCAAGACGGTGGTGTACGACGTCGACCTGACACTCACGTTTCCGCCCGCGATATCGGTGGTCAGTGGCCTCAACGCAATGGCGCACGCCGTGGAGGCCCTCTATGCACAGGATCGGGACCCGGTCGCCTTCCTGATGGCCGGTGAAGCGCTCGACGCCCTCACCCGGTCCCTTCCGGTCATCGCGCAACGTCCGGACGACGGCGAGGCGCGCTCGGATGCCTTGTACGGGGCGTGGTTGGCCGGCACCTGTCTCGGCACTGTGGGCATGGCACTGCATCACAAGGTGTGCCATGTGCTGGGCGGCACATTCGGGCTTCCGCACGCGGAAACCCACGCCGTCGTCCTTCCCCACGTGGTCGCCTACAACAGTCCGGCGGCCCCGCAGGCCATGTCACGCCTCGCGCAGGCGCTGCCGGGGAAGGACGCGACGAACGGTCTCTTCGACTTCGCCGGAAGGCTCGGCGCGCCCAGGGCGCTGCGGGACCTCGGCATGCCCGAATCGGGGATCGAGCAGGCGGCCGAACTCGTCGTGCGGGACGGCTACTGGAATCCGCGTCCAGTGGATCGCACCGCTGTCCACGCCTTCCTGGCCCGGGCCTGGGCCGGAGAGACGCCGTAGACGTCGTCCGGTGCCCAACACGCTCATACCGACTCCGCCATCGAACACTCAATCACCACAGGAGCGCGCCATGCGTGATCTGACCAGTGACACCATCACCGAGGCCGTGATCTCGACCATGGGGGACACCAAGGACGCCCGCGTCGCAGAGATCCTGGAATCCCTGGTGCGGCACCTGCATTCCTTCGTCCGTGAAGTCGGACTGACAGAGGATGAGTGGGCCCAGGGGGTGGACTTCCTGACACGCACCGGGCAGAAGTGCACGCCCACGCGCCAGGAGTTCATCCTGCTGTCCGACGTGCTGGGCGTCACCATGCTGGTGGACGCCCTGAGCAATCGACGCCCGGCCGAATCCACGCAGAACAGTGTCCTTGGCCCCTTCTTCAGGGAGGACAGGCCACAGTACGACGAGGCCGCGGACATCTCCGGGGGGCTTCCTGGCACTGCGCTGTTCTTCGAGGGACGCGTCGTGGACCGTGAGGGGGCGCCGGTGACCGCCGCCGCGGTGGACGTCTGGCACAGTGACGCGGACGGCCACTACGACGTCGATGTACCCGGTCAAGTCGGCCCGGCCATGCGCGCGCTGTTCCGGACCGATGAGATAGGACACTTCAGTTTTCGTTCCATCCGCCCGAACAGCTACCCGATCCCCGGTGACGGCCCGGTCGGCGAACTCATGAGTGCGACCAGCAGGTCGCTCATGCGTCCCGCCCACGTGCATCTGATGATCGACGCCCCGGGATTCGAGCGTGTGACGAGCATGCTGTTCCCCTCCGACGACCCGTACCTGGACAACGACCCGGTGTTCGGGGTCAAGGAGTCGCTGATCGAGTCCTATGACAGGTACGCGGCTGACGCCGGCCCCTGCCGCGGGCTCACCGACGAGCCGTACACCCTGCTGCGTCACACCTTCGTCCTCGAACCGCTGCGCATGGGGTGAGTGCGCCTGCAGGCGCGCTGCCGTCGGCTGCGTCCGAGTGTCATGAGGAAATCTGCAACGCGCCGTCCATGGACTTGAGATGCTTGGCCGACCGGCCGCAGCGATGAGCCGTCAGCCGGTGTGAACGCCCGGCCCACGACGCGATGGCTCGGGCATCGGTGACCGGCGTTGCATTTTTCGCCCCAGGCACCAGGGCCAGGTGCGGCACCGGTGTCATCGAGGTCCCGCTCCGGGGCCACCCGAAACTCCGCCTTGTACTCGGCGCGGCGCGATACGTGCGCCACGCGCGCGACGACCTCGCGGACATCATGAGCCCCGCCTTCTCGCCCTGCCCGCCGACCTATCCAGCGGGACGGTGAGTGCACCCGTTCACCCAGTCTTCCGCGCAACAGGCCACGGCATTCCCGACTTTCAAGGAGGTCCTCCGATGACCGAAACCTTTGACATGGCAGTCGACTTCCGAGCCACGATGAGCCGGCTCGCCACGGGCGTCAGCGTGATCACCACGCGCTCCGGGAGCACACCCATCGGCATGACGGCGAGCGCCGTGTCCGCACTGTCCCTGGACCCTCTCCAGTTGCTCGTGTGTATCGGCAATCACCTGTACACGCGGACCGCGATCGCGGAGCACGGCCGCTTCGCCGTGAACGTACTCGGGGAGGACAGCGAGCACCTGGCGCGGAACTTCGCCGCCTCCAAGCCCGACAAGTTCGCAGGAGTCGAGACCGTCGACGACCATGGCGTGCCGGTGTTGAAGGACGCCATCGCGGCTGTCGTGTGCGATGTCGCAGAGGCGATCCCCGGGGGTGATCACACCATCTTCGTGGGTGAGGTCCGCTATTGCGTGCACAAGGTGGAGTGCCGGCCGTTGCTCCACTTCGCGGGTGGCTTCAGCATGTTGCAGGCTCCGCAGTAGTCCTCGTGGCAGCGGTCCGAACAAGGCCGCTGCGGGAACCGTGACCGGCCCGCCACCGCCCCCGATGTCAGGCTCATGAAGGACGAGCCATGGACGTCGGGGGCGCCGACCGTCTCGACGACTCCTCGGAGAGTGCCATGACGAGCTTCGTTCCGACATTCAAGTTGCATCCTCCGGCGCAGCCTCCGCACCTGCTGTCACGCCCGCGTCTGCTGCGTCGGCTTGACGCGGTGAGGGAGCCGGTGGTGGTGGTCTCCGGCCCGGCCGGTGCCGGGAAAACGGTACTCCTGACCGAGTGGTCGCGCGGTCTTGCGGCTCGCGGTGAATGTGCCTGGCTCAGCCTGGACGCGTACGACAACGCCCCTGGCCGGCTTTGGAACGGCATCCTGCGAGCAGTGCACCACGCTCGTCCCGAACTGCCTACCGGTCTTGACGGTGACGGGTGGGCGGCCGAGGCATGGCTGGAGGAGATCCTGCCGAGCCTGGTGACCGGGCCGGACCGGGAAGGACCGCTCACGCTCGTCCTCGACGGACTGGAAGCCATCACGGACGCCGACGCGGTAGGTGGCCTGGCTGACTTCCTGACCAGGGTCCCCGACGGCTTCCGCATCGTTCTGTCGACCCGGCACATCCCGGGACGGCCTCTGCCGACCCTGCGTGCCCGGGGGCTGGTCGCGGAGATCGACCGGCACGAGCTGGCCTTCACTTCGGAGGAAGCACAGGCAGTGCTCACCCATCTGCTCGGATCCTCTCCGGCCGTGGACACGTCCAACGCGTTGTACGAAGCCACCGAGGGATGGGCGGCGGGGGTGTGCATCATGGGACGCAGCCTCGCGCGATCGGCGAACGAAGGAGAGGCGGAAGGGAAGCTGGCCCACGGCAGACAAGCGGTCTCCGAGTATCTGGCCACCGAGGTCCTCTATCGGCTGACCACGGAGCAGCGTCGATTCCTGCTGCGCACGAGCGTGCTGGACGAGCTCACTTCCGGGCCGTGCCAGGCCCTCGCCGGGGACCATGCGGGCGTGCTGCTGCGCGAGCTGGCGCGGACAGTGCAGCTGCTCGAGCCCGTTGCCGCCGATCCCTCGGCGTACCGGCATCACCCGGCACTGTCTTCGCTGCTGTCCGAGATCCTGACATCCGAAGGGTCGGACAGCGTTGCGGATCTGCACCGGGCAGCGGCCAAGTGGTACACCCAGCAGGGGGAGACGACTGCGGCGGTGCGGCACTGGACGCGCGGTGGCGACGCGAGCGCCGCGGCCGCATCCATTCTCGACGCCTGGGAGAAGGTGATCGCCACGGGCGGCGGGGCAGAGGTCTCGCATTGGCTGGACCTACTGTCACCCCGCACCGTCGCCGTCGACGCGAGACTGTGCGTCGTGGCGGCGATGGCGGCTCTCTGCGAAGGTGCCCCGGAAACGGCCTGGCGCTGGCTGGATGTGGCCCGCCTCAGGCAGTCGGGACGGGAGACGGTCGGCGATGGCAGCACGGTGTCCGCTGCGGCGGTCGTCGCTCAAGCCGTGGCCTGCTGCCTGAAGGGGGAGGTCCGGGCCGCCGATCGCCTCGGCGAATCCGCCGTCGCCGGCACCGTGCCGTTGACTTCCTGGCGTGCCCTGGCCTGTACGGCCCGCGGTACCGCTCTGTTGTGGACCTGCCGGTACGAGGAGGCGGAGGCACTGCTCGGTGAGGCGACCCGTGATGCGCACGCCGCCGGGCATGGCCTGGCGCTCGTCCGCGCGCTGGGCCTGCGGGCGGTGTGCGCACTCCTTTCCGGACGGCACGAACTGGCCGGCATCCTGAGCGACGAGGCCCTCGAAGCGGTTTCCTCGCTCGGCCTCGGCCGGCACTTCGTCTCCGTATCTGCTTATGTCGGCCGGGTCGTCCTGCTTCTCGACGAGGGACGGATCGACGAGGCCGACAGCATTCTGACCGGTGCGGAGGCGACACTCGCGGAGTCGCCCCGGACACGAAGCGAACCCCACATACGCGCCTTGTGCCACTTCACGCGGTCGCGACTCGAGCGCACACGGCACAACACCGACGCGGCGAGAGCGGCCCGGGAAGCCGGCGAGCGAGCGGCGGCCCAATGCGGCTCACCCCGCGTACTGACGGACCTGTTCGCCCGAGCCGGTGGGCACACAGTGGTGCCACCTGCGGCCCCGCGCCCCCAGGACCTGTCGCTGCGGGAGCGCCGAGTGCTCCGTGCCCTGTGCGGGCCGCTGACACTGCGTGAGATCGCCTCCGAGCTGTATGTGTCCCACAACACCGTCAAGACGCAGGTGCGCGCGATCTTCCGCAAACTCGACGCGCACGACAGAAGTGAAGCGGTCGCCAGAGCCCGAGAATGCGGTGTGCTCTGATTCGGGAAACGTGTTGTACCCCGCCCCTGGGCCAAGTCTCCGTGGCGACGACCTCGTTGCCCGTATGTGCCGGTTCGCTCAGTGGCGACGAAGACGATGGGGGAGAGGGCCGGATCACGGATACCGGTGTGCCATCCTCCACCAGGCCGCAACACCGCCCAGCGGTGTTCCTCATCGGGACGGCGACGCCGAGCAATACGCAGCGGCTCGTCATGCCATGAGGTGCACAACGAGCCGGTTCCGCTGTTCGCCGACTGCCTGGCAGGCTTCGACTTCCTGGCGGAGGCCCTCGAAGCGGGCCCGCTGATCGACGTGCACGACCAAGGCGCCATGCACGTCGATCATCTTCGGGGCGGGCCGGGGGTGGGTGATGCCCGACCGTGTGTCCAGGTCGCGGGCGAACCGGCCGGGCAGGCCGGACCGTTCAGCGGCCCGCGTCCCGCGCATTGCTGAGCGTCCCGCTCCTCGGTCTCGCAGGCAAACCGTCGACTCGCCGTGTGTCGTCACCGCGGCAGGTCCTCCGCCCAGGACACCTCAACGACGGGTGGACGAGACGGTTCCTAGGCGCCGTGGCGTGAGGCGTCCTGACGTCGGGCGTAGTTCGCCTGCGCCTCGTACACGGTCTCCTCGTCGTTGCGCACGTTCTCGATGCCGCACACCTTGCGCGCGAGATCTGCCATGGCCCCCGACGGGGACATCTCCGCGCGCTTCATGGTGAGGCTGCGAATGGCCAGCAACGGCGTGCCGTTGAAGTTCTCGAAGGTGCTGATGCGGTCGCCCCAGTCGGACAGGAACATGTCGCGGATCACTCGGCTGATCTTCAGCCTGTCGTGGGGCCTACCGACCGGCCCGGTCTGCAGAGCCTCCAGCCACGGCCGCAGTTCGGGACGCTCCCACTGACCCTCGGTGGGGTAGATGAGCGCGGCACGACCGGACAGGTCGATCAGCTCGTGGACCATGTCGCTGATGTGCTCGATGTAGTACGCCCGCCCGAAGTCGAACATCAGGACGTTCGGCTTGAAGATGCCGCCAGGAGTGAAGAACCCCTGATCCTCCGAACCGACCACATGCGCCTTGAGTGTCAGGTGGAAGCCGGCGAACCGGGCGATCCGCGCCTGCACCGGCGGCAGCTGGTAGGTGCCGATGTGCTCGGTGATCAGCAGGGCCAGGCCGAGCGTCAACTCGGCCTTGACCATCGCACGCACCAGCGAGTGGTAGTGCAGCCAGTCGAAGACCCGCTGCGGGTACAGCGACGCGTGCTGGGGGTTGCCGATGTGGAAGACCCGGTCCCAGGGGATGAGTACGTCCTCGAACACGATGATGCTGTCCAGCTCGTCGCCCCGTGAGGCGAGGGGGTGCTCGACCTCCCCGCCTTCTCGCGCGTTGCTCTCTCGGCAGATGATGGTGACCCCGGGCGTGTTCGTCCTCACCGCCCCGTAGATGATCTGTTCCGAAACGATGCCTGGGCGGTAGAAGACACCGATGTGGATCCAGTCCCCGAAGGCCACGCCGGTGCTGATCGCCTTCACACCCCGCACGGTGATGCCCTCGTCCGAGGTGGCGACCACGCGCAGGGCGGGCGACTCGGCCTGCGCGGAATCGCGGGAGCGGTCCGCCTGCGGGTCGACGAAGGCCGGCGTCGCGTTGAAGTCACCGTCCCGCATCAGGTTCCAGAAGTCGAAGATCCCCTTGGTGAGATCGCGCCCGTCGGTCCCGACGGACTGGCTGCTCCAGGGCTCAGGGTCGTCGACGTAGGTCAGCAGAACGTAGTTGTTGACATCCGGAGTGCGCGGGATCGCTCCGCCGCCGAGCTCCCGCTGCACCGTCTCCAGGTAGTGCCGCTTGCGCCGCAGGTCCTCCTTGGAGCGGTGCTGGAACCACGTCATGGATCGCCGGACGCCGTCCTCGTCCACGAACGTCATGGTGTCCTGGAGGTCAGGGCGGTGGTGAAGGTCGTAGAAGGACGCAATGCTGTGGGCGTACGCCCGCGTCTTGGGGTGCGTCGCCACGTTGTCGACGAGTTCGTCGCCCACCCACACCTTGCGGCCGTCGTTCAGCGCCGCCAGGTATTCCTTGCCTGTACGCACGTCGTGCTCCTCTCCGGGGGCAAGAGATCTGGACGGCACGGAGCATGCGCCGGTGTGGGGTGACAGGGCGCCGCGGAACCGGCGATCACCCGGGTGAAAGAGACGATCGCCGCGGCACCGATGTTGAGGGCATATGCGGAGGTGGGCCATGCTGGGCTTCATGCACAGCACAGACCCCGCCGACGACCGGGCCGACAGGCGTGGCAACCAGGTCGAGTCCGGGTTGCGCCTGCGAGGTCGGGATCGCGAGGTCCTGGCTGTCCGTGACGCCCTGGATGCGGTGCGCGGCGGACGAGGTGCCTGCGTCGTCGTGGAGGGCGCGGCCGGTGTGGGCAAGAGCCGGTTGCTCGCGGAGCTGGACGAAATGGCCCGGCGGTCCGGCTTCGATGTGGTGTTGGTGCGGGCCGATGAGCTCGATCAGTATGCGGCGGGCGCCGCACTTCAGTCCGCCCTGCAGTCCTCCGACGGTTCCCACCATGCGACTGCGGCCACGGACGACCAGCGACTCCGGTTGCTCGACAGCATCACTGACGCTCTTGAGGTACGCGCTCAGCGCGCCCCGGTGGCCGTGATCGTGGACGACGCGCAGTGGGCGGACCCGGCCACACTTTTCGCGCTCCGGACCCTGCCCGGACGCCTGGCCGCCTCGCAGATCCTGTGGGTGCTGGCGGTACGGCCGGACACCGAGCGACCGATCGTGGCCAGGGTGCGGGAGGACCTCGAACGCCTGGGAGCCCGATGGCTGACCCTCGGCCCCCTGCCGCAGCAGGAGCTGCAGCACATCGCGGCCGATGTGCTCGGTGCGATGCCGTCACCGGGTCTGTCCCGGCTCCTGCGGGGCGTTGCGGGCAATCCCTTCCTGGCGATCGAACTGGTGCGCGCTTTCGCCGACACCGATGCGGCCAGGACGGACATGGGCGAGGCGAGTCTCCTGCACGACGGCATACCCGTCAGTTTCCGGCGGAGCGTCGCCATGCGGGTGAACCAGCTTCCGGAAGACGCCGTGCGCCTGCTCCAGATCGGGTCCGTACTCGGCCGCGAATTCGACCTCGGAACAGCCGCTCGCATGCTCGGCAGGCAGGTCGGCAGCCTTCTGTCGGGTGTCGAGGCCGCCTTGAACGCCGGTCTGCTCTCGGCCGACGGACCGCGACTGGCCTTCCGGCACGATCTCATCCGGCAGGCCGTCCACGAGAACCTCCCGCCGGCCGTACGGACCGCTCTGCACCGGGAGGCGGCCGACAGCCTGCGAGGCTTCGGGGCGCGATCGGCCGAGGTGGCCTGGCATGTCGTCATGTCGGGTGGCCCGGTCGACGACGATGCCGTGACCACGTTGACCACGGCTGTACGCGAACTGTCGTCGTCGGCCCCCGACGCGGCCGCGGACCTGGCTCAGCGCGTCGCGGGACTGCTGCCCCCGCACGACCGGCGTCGCATCAGCCTGCTGACCGACGCCGCCGAGTACCTCGGCCGGACTCGCCGGGTTCACGAGGCGCTCGACCTGGTCGACGTCACTCTGCCGGAAGGCCTTGAGCCGCTTCAGGAGGCGTACCTGCGTCTGGTGGCGGCCGAGATCCACCAGGCCGCGGGCGACGACGCAGCCGCGATGACGCACCTTCAGCAGGCTCTGGATCTTCCCGCGCTGCCGGCCGAACTGCGCGCTCGGCTGCTCAAGACCAAGGCGACCGGCCACGTGTACCTCGGGGACATCATCGCCGCCGAGCGGACCGGACCCGGGCTGCTCGAGACCTCCTACCGCAGCGACGATCCGGCCGTCATCGTCAGCGCCCTGGTGTTCCAGTCGCAGACGTCCTTCTACCGCGGACGTCTGGCCCACGCGCTGGAGTTGGCCGAGGAGGCCACCCGACGCGCCGGCACCCAGCCCGCCGCGCTCTATCTGCGGCCCCCGCGAATTCCGGCGCTGTGGCTGGCCACCGTGCTGACCGCCACTGACCGCCTCGCCGACACCGAGCGAATCCTGCGGGAGGGACAGCGTGAAGCGGAGGCGCTGGGTCTCGGCTGGTCGCTGCCCCACTGGCATGCCGCGCGTGCCTGCGCACTGCTCGAACAAGGGGCGTTGGACGACGCGGCCGTGGAGGCCGAGGCCAGTCTGATGGTGGCAGACGAACTCGAGATCACTCTGCCGATTCCACAGGCCCGCTCGGTGCTGGCTTTGGTGGAGATCAGACGCGGTGACCTCGGCAAGGCCAGGGACCACCTCCGCGTGGCCGCATCCGGGTCCGGCAACACCCAGCGGTACGGGCCTTTGGTGTCTCTAGCGCGCGCCGGCCTGGCGGACGCGGAGGACGAAGCCGGCGTAGGTGCGGCTGCGCTCAGGGAACACTTCGCAAGCCGTGAACCGACGCGGCTTCTTGCGCTGCCTCCGTCCCAGTGGCCTGGAATCGTGCGTATCGCTCTACGAGGCGACGAACCGTCGGTCGCGCAGGGTGTGGCGGCGGCACTGCGCAGTCTGACGGCACAGGACGACAGCCAGCAGATCATGGGGACGGTCGGTGCCCATGTGGACGGCCTGCTCCACCGCGACACCCGTGCCCTTACGTCCGCCATCAGCGGCTACCGGAGCACCGGCAGGCCGTTGGCCCTGGCGGCGGCCTGTGAAGACCTCGGTGAGTTGTTGGCGGTGTCGGACGACACGACGTCGGCGATCCCGTATCTGGAAGAAGCGGGCCAATGGGCGGCGGCTGCCGGAGCCGAACGGGATCAGGAACGGATCAGGCGGCGCCTCCGCCAACTCGGCGTGCGCAGTGCGCCGGTGCGGAGCCATACGGCCGGTCACCAGGAGTGGGAGAACCTCACCGAATCCGAGCAGAAACTGATCCCGCTCGTTGTGGACGGTCTCACCAACCGTGCCATCGCCGACCGGCTCTATGTGTCCGTCCACACCGTCAACACCCATATGAAACACATCTTCACCAAGCTCGGAATCAACTCGCGGGTCGAACTGACCCGGCTGGCGATCGAGCGCGGAGTCGGTGCGGCAGACGGCTTCGTGTGACGTTCGTGGAGTCGGCATCGGTATGACTGTGCGCCGATGCGTGGGCAAGTGGGGCACGTGACTGGGCCCGGGCCCGACCCGGCGTTTGTCCAACCAGTTCGGCCAGGATGAAGGCGCGGCTCGCGACGTGTGGTGGAGTTCAACCGGGCCTGCCCTGCACGCGATCACGGAACAGGGTGCCAAGGATCCCTTGAATGGGTGATGCCCGGCCCTGGGGTCAGCCGTGATGGTGGACGCACCGGCGTGGCCCTCGCATGGCACCGTCATTCATCAGGAAGCGACCGCCTCATGAACACGATGCGCACAGTACGCGCCCACAGGCGCGAAGACCCCGGAGAGTCGGCTTTCGAGACCGCACCGCGTCATGTCCCGGGGTTCCGGGACGACGCCGCACGCGCGGTCCGCCTCGTCGTCGAGCCGGACCGCGACGAACTCGGCGCCATCAGCGAGTCGACGGCAAGCGGACAGCTGAGCCGGCCGATCGAGCGGGTCGTTCCGCTCGGCCGGACTCCTGCCGCCTACGAGGCGCTCAACGATGAGCACCAGCGTGGCGAGGTCGTCGTCCATGTCGCGGGCGGATAGTCAACCGCAGCTCAGGGTGGTCGGACCCGAACCGCCCACAAGTCCGAGGCGTGACTACCGCGGCCAACTCCGCACAGCCGTGGCCGCGAGTGCGGCTCCGCACGGGTACACGCTGGCACTGTGGACCGCCACCGCGGTGGCATCGTCCCATCAAGGTGGCCCAGGCGCGGCCGACGTTCTGGCCCTTCTCGTCGGCGCGACGCTCGCCTTCGTCGCATTGGCGGCTCTTGCATACGGCGGTACCTCCATCAAACCGGACCGTGCCGTCGCGGCGGGCACCCGGATATGGGCCGCCTTCCATCTACCCATGGCGGCGTGCACCGGGCTGGTCAGTGTGCTGCTGACGCGGTGTTGTTCAGGGCCTCTGCTGTGGGGGCTGGTGGGGACGACCACGACCGCCGTGTACCTGCTGGGTGCCAGCGCTCAGTACTTCTGCTTTGCACTTCGCCGAATCACCAAGAAGCCATAGAAGTTCACCACTGAGAGGTTCACCATGTCCCTTGTGCTCGACCCCACTGCTCAGGACCTTCTGTTCCGTGAGGCACGGACCGCCAACACCTTCGCCGAGGAGCCAGTGACGGAGGACCAGGTCCAAGCCATCTACGACCTGGTCAAATACGGCCCCACCTCGATGAACCAGCAGCCGCTGCGTATTGTGCTGGTCCGATCCGTCGAAGCACGTGAGCGCCTGACCGAGCACCTCTCCGAGGGCAACCGCAAGAAGACCGCGGACGCCCCCCCTCGTCGCGATCCTCGCCGCGGACAACGAGTTCCACGAGCAACTGCCCAGCCAGTTCCCGCACTTCCCGCAGGCCAAGGAGCTCTTCGCCGAACGTGAGACGCGCGAGCAGTCCGCGAGGCTCAACGCGCTCATTCAGGTGGGGTACTTCATCATCGGCGTCCGTGCCGCCGGCCTGGCGGCGGGACCGATGACCGGCTTCGACGCCGAGGGAGTCAACAAGGAGTTCTTCAGCGATGGGAAGCACTCGGCTCTTGTCGTCGTCAACATCGGCAAACCGGGCGAGAACGCATGGTTCCCGCGCTCCCCGCGTCTGACCTACAACCAAGTCGTCACCACGGTCTGACGAAGACAACGGTGAGCCGGGCGGCGCATCTGCCCCGCTGCCCGTGCGCAAGTGCGCGACGGTTGGCTTGAGCGGTCCCGCCGCCCCTGTGGCCGCACCAAGACGAAGTAGAGGAAGCTCATGTCCGTGAAGCATTGCGGGGCGTACAGGGTCGAAGGTCGCATCTACCTGGTGGACACGGAAGACTACGCCCTCGTGCTCGACGACCAGGGTGAGGTGATCGGCGAGGGATGCGATTTTTCCAGCTACGTACGTGAATACCTGGGGAGTGGCGATCTGGATTAGGCAGTCGTCTCGACAGCCGGTTGGTCTGGCGAAGGGTCCGTAGGGCCGGCGAAGCGCGACGTCGTGGGTACCCGAAGCCTGGAAAGGCGGTCTCCGACCAGCCGTGGATCATACGCTGCACTTGGAGAATTCGAGTCCCCGACGGCGTCGTCGACGACATGTCTCGACCCGGACGGCAGGTGACGTCTCCGCTGTTCCATCGCCGAGAACGGCACAAGACGACCCGCAACGCATCAACGGAACCGCGGCCATACTTCCGGGCCGCCTCCATACCACTCGATCAGTGGTGAGTCCGCCACATCGACCTCGTCCAGGGATTCCGCGCCGGCGCGCTGCAGGAAGACGCTCAGGTCTCGGAGGCTGTACGCGACACCCAGGACCTCGTCATCGACCCGGACACGCCGGCCTCCCCCTTCAGCGGGCGCGTCAACGATTACGCGAGGTTCGCTCATGACATCAGCCTCCCTCGACGACGGCATCACAGCACATCGGAGCCGCTGCGATCATCATCGGATCGAGAGCGGGCGACGGCGATGTGCACGCTGCCGCAGCAGCGGTGGCGCAGCGCCCGCCGCAACCCGTCCACCTCCGATCGGCGGCCTGGACATGCAGCACCCACCCCGTCGACGTACGGTCGGGACTGTGGAGAGTGGCACCGGAGAGCGGGCGGCGCGGGGCTCGGATGCGTGGGCTCGGGTGTTCGCGGCCATTTACGACCCGTTCCTCTGGTTGGGGGAGAGGGTGACCCTGGGTGCTCTTCGGCAGGACTTGATCGGCCGTGCCGAAGGACGGACGGTGGAACTCGGCAGCGGCACCGGCCTGAACCTGCGCTACTACCCCGGCGATCTCGACGAGCTGATCCTCACTGAACCCGAAGCGGCGATGCGTGCTCGATTGGGACAGCGGTTGCGTCGCATCCCACGTCGGGTGCGGGTGCTCGACGCGTCGGCGGAGCGCCTGCCGTTCGCGGACGACACTGTGGACACGGTCGTCTCGACGCTCGTGCTGTGCACCGTGGAGTCACCCGATCTGGCCTTGCGAGAGATCGGGCGCGTATTGCGGCCCGGTGGCCGACTGCTGTTCCTTGAACATGTGCGTTCTCGGTCGCCGCGGCTCGCCTCTTGGCAGGACCGTCTCAGCGGCCCGTGGCGGCGCTTCGCGGAAGGCTGCCACTGCAACCGGACGACCGACCGGCTCATCCTGGAGTGCGGGCTCGAGCTTGAATCCATGGCGGGGGCGTCGTGGCGCGGAATGCCGCCCATCGTCCGGCCGCTGATCACCGGCGTGGCCACGAAGAGCGAAGGATTCCGGGCCACTGGACGTTCTGTGCCGTGAGCGGGAGCAACCTTTGCATCGCGCGATGCCACTTCGGCGGTGTCGCCGTTTCCGGCTCAATGACGACGCGGTTGCTGAAAGCGGGTGATGGCCGCCGGTGACCGGTGGTTGCTGTGCTGCAAGGGGCACAGCAACCACCTCGACCCACAAGTGGCTCTCAACAGGCGTCTGTTGTCCCGCGACCAGCCTGCCGGCAGCCGACCGGCTGGACGTCCGGAGCGAGCGCTGACGGAGGGTTCGTTGTCAGGGAGCGATACCGACGCCGTCGATCCGGCTCCAGGACTTCTCCTGCGCGGCGGTCATGGCAGGCCAGTTCAGGCCGCCCGGCCGGGGGGTGACGCGTGAAGCGTATGGGCCGGGGTGGAAGCCCGCGTCATAGAAGCATCCGGTGCCATACGTGCGATCGAAGGCCGGGCAGGATGACGCGATCGCCTGGGGGTTGGGCTTCCTGCCCGTACGCACCCACTTGTCCAGCGTTGCGATCGAGTTGGCGTATTCGGAGTCGCTCAGTGCGCTGTGCTCGCTCTCCTTGGTGAACGTCTGCACCAGGTATCGTCCCCGGTGTGCGCCGTCGAGGGAGGCGCGGTAGGCAGACTCGTGCTGTACGAATGCCGTCGGGTCGTCGATCGCGTGCATCGTCAGGACGGGGATCGACACCTTTCCGGTGAGGTCGCTGTCGTAGGACAAGTCCCTTGCAGCGGTCGGATCGGCGGTGAACCGCTCCACGCCGGCGTTGAGGGCCTTGTCGTCGTGCGACCCGGAGTACCGGACGCCCACGTTGCTGAACGGGTTGCGACCGCCGAGACGGTTGGTCACGATGTCGCGGAACGTGAAGGTCGCGAACCGCAGATGCGACTCGAGAGTGCGCTCGGGGATGCCGGTCACGGCCAGGATGTCATCGAGGTTGCGCTGCTGCAGTGCAGTCCGCTCTGCCGGGGGAGACTCGTAACCTGTGCATTCCTGAAGCCGGGCGCGCAGTCCGGTGGTCGTCATCGTCGAGTCGGCGCGCAGGCCCTTCCACAGCGGGTACTGAGGTTCGGTGGGGCGTGGGTGGTTCTGGCAGTAGTACTGGTAGACCACACGGAGGTCGACGCGGTAGTCGTAGCCACGGGAACCGCCCGCCAGCACACCACTGGTCAACAACGCACCGTCGTACGCGCCGTGCTTGGCGCCGTATGTCTCGACCACCTTGGCCGCGACATCCCCACCCCAGGACTGACCGTGCACGTAAGTGCGCTTCGGCCTTCCGAACTCGTCTACGAACAGGCGTCGTACGCTCTCGGTGTCCTCGACGGCCATCCGCGTACCGTAGCCGCCGCGCCGGTACGACGAACCGGCCCAGGCATAACCCTCCTTGACCATCACCGCCCAGCGGTCCAGGTCGCCGACGCTGCGTTCGGGGTCCGAGCTGTCGCCGAGGTCGGGGCCGCCGTGGGCGTGGACGACGAGCGAGCCGTTCCACGTCTTGGGAACGGCCATCGCGTAGAACGCGCCGTCGGCGTCCTGGCCGGTGTAGCACGTGGCCGCCCCCGCCAGGCTTGCCGGGCAGTCGGTGGACACGGGACGACCAGGGTCGGCGTAAGCGGACGGCGCACCGGGCAGAGCGCAGGCCACCGCCCCGGCGAGGCAGACGGCGAGTCCCGCCCGTCGTCCTGTGCCGGACTGCGATCGACGGACAATACGTGCGAGCGTTCTCAGGCTTGCCAAGGCGCGGCTCCTTGTCCTCACAGGGCGCGGCGTTGCGCCGCGGGGTGGATGCTAGGCGCGGGCGGGGGCGGGCAGCCACGCCTCCGATCGTTGCGGTCATAGTGTTCGCAACGACGCTGCGTCACCACGCCACGGGCACACCGGGCGGGCCCCCGAGGTCCCGGGCGGGCTCGGTCGTCGCATGGACGGCCTCAAGAAGAGGCCCGTCACCACAGGCGGGCCTTGGTCGACGCGTACCGGACGGCGCCAGGGCCGCGCTGTCACCGCGGCCGGCACGGATTCACCGGCCTGATGAGCGGGCTGGGAGGCTGTGCCTCCCAGCAGGGAGTCTGCCGGTCGTGGCGTCGACGCGGGTAATGGGCGCACGATGGGCGTCGCGAAGCCCGATCAACGGCGGAGCGCTGTCATGCCTGCCGTGTCCCCCTCGTGTATGACTCGGAGGCATTCGATGATTCAGCACCGTTCCGGAACGGACGCGGTCACCGTGACGGTGTTCGTCTTCCCCGGAGTGCGGCTGCTCGATGTGACAGGTCCCATCGAGGTGTTCTCTTCGGCGAACGAGTTCGGTGGGCGCTATCGGGTACAGATCGCGTCCGAGGACGGGGCGGAGGTGACGACGGCCGCAGGGACCCGCGTCAGCGCCGACCTGGCCGTCGACGATGTGCGTGAGCCGTCCGACGTTGTGGTGATCCCGGGCGGTCCGTCATGGGAGACGCTGATCAAGGACGACGCGCTTCTGGATGTCGTCCGCAGACTCCATGAGAAGGCCCGCTGTACGGCATCGGTGTGCACCGGTGCCTTTCTGCTCGCTGCGGCCGGACTGCTGGATCGACGTCGCGCCGCGACACACTGGCGGCACTCGGAGCAACTTGCCCTGCGTTTCCCGTCCGTGCAGGTCGAACAGGACGCGATCTTCGTACGGGACGGGAGGATGATGACCTCGGCAGGCGTCAGTGCGGGCATCGACCTGTCCTTGGCGCTGGTCGAGGAGCACTGCGGCGCAGAGGTTGCCCGAGCGGTGGCCAAGGACATGGTGGTCTTCATGCAACGGCCGGGGGGTCAGTCCCAGTTCAGCATCCGCTCCCAGGTGCCGCACTCCCGTCACGAGATGCTTCGGCGGGTGCTCGATGAGGTCGCCACGAACCCTGGCGCCAACCACACGCTGACGGCCATGGCACGAAGGGCGGGCGTCAGCGTCCGCCATGTGACCCGGCTCTTCTTCGAAGAGGTGGGGACCACTCCGGCCCGGTACGTGGAGCAGGTCCGGCTGGAGGCTGCTCGGGTACTGCTGGAGGCGGGGGACGATTCCATGCCGGTGGTAGCGCGGCACACGGGGTTCGGGTCGCCCGAGTCGATGCGGAGAGCGTTTGTACGGCACTTGGGCGTGACGCCCGGTGCGTACCGCAACAGTTTCCGTACCACCGGCGTGGGTGCTGGGGAGCCGGAGTCCCAGGTGATCCTGCGGTAGTCGCTTCGCCACCGGAGACGGTTGCCTCGCGGATTCCGCGGGCCTCTCGGTCGGGGATCGGGCCCTGACGGTCGGCCGTGCCTGCCGTGGCTGAGAGCGGACGGCGGCGTTGTCGACGCGTTCTGTCGGCGTCGGCCGTCGGCCGCCCGAGAAACAGCCCTCTGTTGTACGACAGCCCCCGGCGAGCGCTTTGCGTCGAGCCCTCTCCAGGAGGGCCGGATGTGCGCCATCGCTGTCCTTTGCTGCGGCCAGGCACAGGCGCCGTCCGCGTGTTGAACGCCTCAGGAAATGTCCGTGGACGAGGCCGATTCCGTGCCGTGCCCTCCAGGCGATGCCCGAGGACACGGCGTCGGCCCGACCGAACAGAAGGCGATCAGCGATGACTTCGACCAGTCCCACGCCCGAAGGCGATCCGCGCAGATGGCGCGCGCTCGGGATCATCTGCCTGGTGCAGGTGATGTTGCTACTTGATGTGACCGTGGTGAATGTGGCCCTTCCCCCCATCCAGCGGGATCTCGGCCTGACGACAACCGGCCTGGCGTGGGTCGTCAACGGTTACACCGTCACCTACGGCGGCCTGCTGATGCTGGGCGGGCGTCTGGGTGACCTGCTCGGCCGCAGACGCCTCTTTCTCGTCGGCCTGGTGATTTTCGCACTGTCGTCGGCGAGCGCGGGGGTGGCTCAGCAAGCCGGTGTACTGGTCGCCAGCCGCTTCGTGCAGGGCGTCGGGTCGGCACTAGTGAGCCCCGCGGCGCTGGCCCTGGTGACGCTGCTGTTCACCCAGCGGCAGGAAAGGGCACGGGCCATGGCCATCTGGAGCGGCCTTGCCGGAGTCGGCGTGGCACTGGGTGTCGTGCTGTCGGGGGTTCTGACCTCCCTCACCTCCTGGCGCTGGATCTTCTTCATCAACCTCCCCATCGCCGCCTTCGCGTTCCTCGCCACGCTCAGACTCGTCTCCGAAAGCAGGGCGACCAAGCGAGGCCGGCCTGACGTCCTCGGCGCCGTCCTGGTGACCCTCGGGCTGCTCTTGATCGTGTTCGGCCTCCTGGAGAAGGACAACCATGCTTGGCTCTCGTTCCTTGTCCTGGGCTGTGTGGGGATCGGTGTCGTCTGCCTGATCGCGTTCGTGTTCGTCGAAGCCCGAGTGGCTCAGCCCCTGGTCCCCCTTGCCTTCCTCCGCTCAAGGAACCGGAGCATCGCCAACGCCGTGCGCATCTGTTACTACGTCGGCTTCGCGGCACTCTTCTTCTCGCTGAGTCTGTATGTGCAGCACATACTGCATTTCTCCGCGCTGGCGACCGGATTCTCCTTTGTGCCGTTCGGGTTGGTCATTCTCTTCAGCGCCACCGTGCTGGCGCCGAGGCTCCTTGCGCGCTTCGGACTTCGGGCCCTGAACGGAGGAGGCCTCGCGATCTCCACGATCGGCTACGTTCTCCTCGCCGGGCTGAGCACACACGGCACCTATGCGGCGGACGTGCTGCCGGGACTGATCCTTGTGCCGCTGGGAGGCGGCCTGGTCCTGGTCGGATCCACCGTCGCCGGAGTGGACGGCGCCACGGGTGAGGACGCGGGCATCGCCACCAGCATGAACAATGCGTCCATGCAGATCGGAAGCGCGATCGGTCTCGCAGCCCTGGTCTCCCTGGGCGCCGGCCACGCCGCCGTGCTGCGGCACTCGGGCACCGATCCGATGACCGCTACCACACACGGATACGCCTTCAGCTTCAGCATCGCCGCGGGTGTCACGGCCTTCGGCGCGTTGCTGGGATTCGTCGGGATCCGCTCCCCGCGACAGGACGTGAACGCGTGATAGGGGTCCAATTGGGCACTGGGCGTGGGGGATTGTCGGCACCTGGTCCAGTTGATCCCTGGCAACCACCCGGCGGGTAGGGTCCGAGGGGCGGACCCGGCGCCAGGCCAGTAGTGCCGGCCTGGCGCCCCTATGCCTTTGGCCCAGGGAAACGCGGGTGCGTCGGGCCGGCGGTCCAGGCAGTCTGGCGGGGTGACCGACCTGCTGTGGGACGACGTGAAGTGGTTCTTCGACCCGGACTTGATGGGGGCGCTGCCGGACGTACGTGTTCCGAATGCCTCGATGGAGGACTGGCAAACGGTTCTCGATCTTGTTGCGGAGAAGGGCTGGAAGTGCCAGTACTCCGAGAGAGACGGTGCTTCCAGTGCCTCGGGCGGAGACCGTGCTGTCCCGTCCGGCGGATGCCGAGTGCCCGGAGCTGCGGGTCTGGCCGACCGCCGATGTGTTGGCGATCTTCCGGTTCCACACCGACGACGACCTCGACTTCGACGTTGATCTGCGGGAGTTGCAGGGCCAGGACCGACTTGATGTGCTCTGCGACTTCCTTCGGGAGATCGGGCGGCGGTTGGGTAAACCGGTACTGATGGACCCGGAAGCCGACTACGGCCATCCAGTGCTCGGCTTCGACGTCGAGGCTGATCGAGTCGTACTCCTCGCAGACCCTCAGGTCAGGGCCTGCGACCGACGGCTCCCCGATTCACTCGGAGGCGAGACCTGATCTCGCAGCACGCTCTGAGTAGCGCCATCTGCGCGGCAGGCTTCTTCTCTCTCCCAGGGCGACGTCACGTGGTCCGAGGAGACGGCCACGGATCTTCTGCTCATGGCAGTACACCCAGAGCTGTCGGACGCATCTTTCTCCCGAAACGAGGGCTCCCGAGCCGGGGCAGACTTCCACTGGTGACGGGGTCTTTGGGTACCCGCGGGCACCGGAACCGTGCCGAGTGGGGCTTGCGCTCAGTAGGAACGCGGCAGTCCCAGCACGTGCTGGCCCAGGAACGCCAGGATCATGTTGTTGTTGACGGGCGCCACCTGGTAGACGCGCGTCTCGCGGAACTTGCGCTCGACGTCCCAGGTGTCGACGAAGCCGTAGCCGCCATGGGTGTCAAGGCAGACATTGGCGGCCTGCCAACTCGCCTCACTCGCCAGGAACTTCGCCATATTGGACTCGGCCCCGCACTTCTCGCCGGCGTCGAAGAGAGTAGCGGCACGCGTACGCATCTGGTCAGCCGCCGCGACCTGCGTGTACGCGCGGGCAAGGGGAAACTGCACTCCTTGGTCGGCTCCCGTCGGGTGGCCGAAGATGTTGCGCTCCTTGGCATAGGAGATCGCCCGGTCGAGGAACCAGTAGCCGTCACCGATGGCTTCCGAGGCCAGCAGGATCCGCTCGGCGTTCCAACCATCGATGACGTAGCGGAAACCCTTGCCCTCCTCGCCGATGAGGCTGTCGGGGGGGATACGCATCTCTTTGTACCAGACCTGGTTGGTTGCGTAGTTGAACATCGTCCGGACCGGCTCGACAACCAGTGTCTCGGGCTGTTCGGCGCGGATGCGGCGCAGGTCGACGAGGAACAGGCTGATGCCCTTGGTCCGCTCCGCGGGATCGTCCGGCAGTGGCTCGGTGCGCGCCAGAAGCATCAGAAGGTCGGACTGGGCGATGCGGCTGGTCCAGTTCTTGTGGCCCGTGACAACGTACTCGTCCCCGTCATGCACGGCGGCAGTCCGGATCTGCGGGGTGTTGGAGCCGGCCTCCGGCTCGGTGATGGAGAACGCCTGCAGCCGCAGTCGACCGCTCGCGATCTCCGGGAGGTAACGTTGCTTCTGTGCGGCACTACCGTGCCGCAGCAGAGCCCCCATGGTGTACATCTGCGCATGGCAGGCCGCTGAGTGCCCGCCCGATCGATTGATCTCCTGCATGATGATGCTTGCTTCGGTGATTCCTAGCCCCAACCCGCCGTACTCAGTGGGGATGAGTGCCGACAGGTAGCCGGCTTCCGTGAGGGCCTGGACGAATTCCTCGGGGTAGGCGCGCTCCCGGTCATAACGACGCCAGTACTCGTCGTCGAAGGTCTGGCACAGCTTGCGGACTTGCGTGCGCAGTTCCTCGTGCGCCCTTTCGTTGTCCTTGACGGCGATGTCTTTCACGGGAATCGAGGTCTCACTCATCGATGCTCCTGGACGTATTCTCTGTGCACGGTTTGGGAGCAGCCCCAGTTCACGGGCGGGCGACTTCCCCGGATCAGTGCAGAATCCTGGCGCGACGTGCCTGGAAGACGAGCCTGTCGCGGTGATCCGGGTGTGCGATCGCGATCAGGGCGGAGGCCCGCTGGGAGATACTGCGCCCGCTCAGCTCGGCCACGCCGTACTCGGTGACGACATGGTCGACGGTGTTCTTCAAGGTGGTGACCGGGCTCGCATCGCCGAGTTCGACGTTTATGCGACTGGTGCCGTCGCTGGTGGCGGCATGGGTGACCAGGAATGCCTGCCCCCCTGGCGAGTACAGCGCTCCACGCGAGAAGTCCGCCTGGCCCCCCGAGCCGGACCAGTAGCGACCAGCGATGGTCTCGCTCGCGGCCTGGCCCATGAGGTCGACCTCGCTCGTGGCATTGATCGCAACCATGTTGGCTTCGTTGCCCACGACACGCGGGTCGTTGACCCAGTCGACAGGCATCATGGACACCGAGGCGTTGCCGTCGAGCCAGTCGAAGAAGCGGTGCGTCCCGATGCAGAAACTGGCGACGTGCTTGTTGCGATGCTGCTTCTTGCGCGTGCCGGTGATGACGCCCTGTTCCACCAGGTTCATCACCCCGTCTGACATCGCTTCGGTGTGGACGCCGAGATGACGGTGATCTGCCAGGGCCGCCAGTAGGGCATTGGGAATCCGACCGACGCCGACCTGCAGACACGATCCGTCACGTATGCGTTCAGCGACGAGTTCCGCGATGCGCCGGTCGCGCTCGTCGGGTACCGCCGGTACCGTCTCCTCGAGCGCGTAGTCGGCACGGCACCAGCCTGCGACCTGGCTGATGTGGACCTGGTTCTGCCCGAACGTGCGCGGCATGCGCGGGCTCGCCTCGAGGAAGAACGGCACCTCGCCGATGAACGATGAAACGTAGTCGGCATTCGTGCCCAGGCTGAAATACCCGTGTTTGTCGGGGAGGCTGGACGCGGCCAACATCAAGCTGTGACGGGTGTGTTTCCTCAGCAGTCTCGGCACCTCACTGAAGTGCGCCGGCACGAGCTCGCACAGGCCGTTCCAGTAGGCGTGCCTGTCGCCCGGCCCGAGGAAGTAGCTGACATGCGTCAGACGGCCAGGAAACTTGCCCACAATGTAGGGACGTTCCACCGACGGATCCATCTGATGGATCCGCACGTCTTTGAACTGTTCAGCGTGCCGTTCCAGTGCGTCGATGACCGTGTGGGGCTCGCCGTGGTGGATGGGGACGATCAGGTCCGCACCGTCGTCGACAAAGCTGAGGACGTCGTCAGCAGTTCCAGGCCGTTCCACGCTTGCCCATGCGTCCCTGGTCATGGCTCGTTCCCCTTGGCTGAGAATGCCAGAACTCTCTCAGCGAGTTGAAGGCGGGGCTTGTCGACCATCTCGCCGTCCACGCGCACAGCGGCCCCGTCAGCTTTGCCGGCGGCCTCCACGGCGCGCCGTGCCCAGGCCACTGTCTCCGGGGAGTAACCGAAGGCCTCATTCACGGGGGTGGTCTGACGAGGGTGGACGCACAGTTTGCCCGCGAAGCCGAGCCGGCGGGCCCGCCCGGCGTCACGACCGGCCGCCGCTGGATCGTCCAATTCGGTAGTGACACCGTCGACCGGGCCGGGCAACCCCGCAGCGCGCGAGGCGATCACCAGCGTGGATCGGGCGTACAGGAGAGTGGTGTCGTCCGTTTCCGCATCGATGTCGAGGCCGAAGTCGAGGCTGCCGAAAGCCAGCCGGACGGAGGGGACAGCAGCAGCGATCTCGCCGGCGTTCTGCACTCCCGACGCCGTCTCCACCAGGGCAACGACCGGGATCTGCGGGCCGAGGAGCGCTGCTGCAGCGGCCACGTCATCGGCGGAACCGGTCTTCGGCAGGATCACGCCCAGAGGTGGGCAGCAGTCCCGCAGGGCCGCCAGGTCGTCCTTGTACCAAGGGGAGTCGGCGCCGTTGACCCGCACGAATATCGCAGAGGAGGTCGCAAACTCGACGACATTGTCGCGTGCCGCTGTCTTGTGCTGGGGAGCGACCGCGTCCTCCAGGTCGACGATGACGGCATCAGCGTCGCTGTCCAGGGCTTTCGCGAACCGCTCCGGCCGGTCTCCCGGCACGAACAGCCACGACCGGGAGTGCACGGCCTGCGCACGAGTGGATGGGGTGCTGTTCGGAAGAGTGCTCATGCCCCCTCCTCCAGTCCGGCAGCACGCCGCGAACGGTCGTCCCAAATGGGCCTGGCGGCAACGAATCTCGGACCATGACCACGTCGGTACACCATCAGAGTGCGCTCGAAGGTGATGACGATCTTGCCGCTTTCCGTATAACCGACCGTGCGCACGGTCACAATGCCGATTTCGGGGTGAGAGGCCGATTCTCGGATCGCCAGGACCTTCGACTGGGAATACACCGTTTCTCCCTCGAAGAGTGGGTTGGGCATCCGCACCCTGTCCCAACCCAAGTTGGCCATCACGTGCTGGGACACGTCCACGACACTCTGGCCCGTGACGAGCGCCAAGGTGAAGGTCGAGTCGACGAGCGGCTTACCGAACGGCGTCTGCGCCGCATAGTGATGGTCGAAGTGGAGCGGCGCGGTGTTCTGTGTCAACATGGTCAGCCAGCTGTTGTCGGTGGAGAGGACCGTTCGCCCCAACGGATGGCGGTAGACGTCACCCACCTTGAAGTCCTCGAAATAGCGGCCCGTCCAGCTGACCGTCGCCTCGTCGTCGGGCGCTGGTTCGGTCGTGTCTGGGAGTCCCATGGCTATCTCCTCGTTCCTGGTAGCCATCGTGGAACGCCCGGCTTCATGCGTCCAATGAGTGTTTTGCGCTCAACTCATGCATCCGGCGCATAAGGCTGCGGGCGGCGTCAGTCGCATCGGCCGGAGACGACGAACTCGGCGAACCTCGCGGGCACCGTTCCGAAGCGGGATGTAGGCGACCTCGGGGTCAGTACGGTTCGGGAGTGGTGACGGCACGATCGCGACGCCGAAGTCGGCGACCAGCAGAAGTTCCATCGAGATGATCCCTGTGCCCGCCGGTGCCACCGTTCGTCCATCAGTCGGCGCAACTCGAACTCGGGCTGCAAAGTGATACAGGGCTCCGCTTTCGCGCCTCCCCAACGCCAGACTCTGCGCCTGGTCGGCGCATGGGTCCGCGGGACGGCCAAACACAGCTGCTCCCGCGCAAGAATGTGTCACGAGAATTCGGACGAATCGGGACGAGGACTGATCACCGCGACGTCGGCATGATGGACTTATAACACCTCAAGAGTCTCGTGGCCTGCCGGGTGACGCAATTCGAAGCGTATCGCTGGAGCCTCTGCCGGATAGCGCTTGAGCACTTGAGGAATCAGCCAGGTCGGGGCCGAGTGAAGCAGCGCCGGCTGAACGAGCACCGGCGCAGGATCGTTGAGGGCAGTGATGCGCTCGCTCGCCGCCGCTAGTTCTGCTACGTCGCGCGTGATTCAGGTGAGGGGCATCCGCTGGAGTGGCCGCTTGCGCGTTGCCGAAATGACCAGCGAGGGAGGTGTACAGGCCGCTCGATCTTGTCTGTCTCACCCGCCCGTCACACGGGCACGCCGGCATTCGCCAGGGCCGTCGCGCTCCGCCTGCGGCTCGGCCCCGTAGCGGTGATGCATCAGTCCCGCCGCGCACACCACGAGGAGGGGTACGGTCCACCACGGGCTGCCGATCGACACGGCCGGCATCCCCACCCCAAGTAGGCGACGGTACTGACGATGAGCAACTGCGCGCCGTACGGGTCCAGGTGAACGGCTCACCGACGACATCCCTTGCCCAGCCCACGCCGCCGACCCACCCTCCGCCCTGCCGGAGCTGGTGTCGTGCGACGCGTCTGGAATCCACCATCTCGCAGGGCCCGAAGCCATCCTTTCTGTTCGGCGGCCGGCGGCCGGCGTGGTCAGCGGAAGGCGGCCGCGACCAGTTCCTTCTGCTCGACGGCGTGCCGTCGGGCGGAACCAACGGCGGGGGCCGGCGCCTGGGCTCGGCTGATGCATCCGATGGGACGCTTCGTCAGCCGCTGTATGCGTGGACCCAGGAAGGGCCAGGCACCCTGGTTCTCGGGCTCTTCCTGCACCCACAGCACCTCGGCGTCGGCCGGATAGCGTCCGAGCTCCGTGCTGAGTTCGTGTTCCGGGAACGGGTACAGGCGCTCCACACGCACGATCGCGGTGTTCGACAGGTGCGAGTTCCGCCGATGGGCGTCCAGGTCGTAGAAGACCTTGCCGGAGCACACCAGCACGCGTTCGATCCGGGCCGGGTCCGCCGTCTCATCCGGCAGGACTGCACGGAAAGCGCCCGTGGTGAACTCCGTCAGTGTGGAGGTCGCGGACTTCAGCCGCAGCATCGACTTCGGAGTGAATATGACCAGCGGCCTTCTGTGCTCGCCGAGAGCGTGCTGTCTGAGCAAGTGGAAGTAGTTGCCCGGCAGGGATGGCATGGCGACGGTCATGTTCTCCTGTGCGCACAGTTGCAGGAATCGTTCGACTCGCGCGGAGGAGTGGTCCGGTCCCTGCCCCTCCAAGCCGTGCGGGAGCAGCAGCGTCACCCCGGAGCGTTGTCCCCATTTCTGTTCGGACGAGGCGATGTACTCGTCGACCACGGTCTGGGCCCCGTTGGCGAAATCGCCGAACTGGGCCTCCCACAGCACCAGAGTTTCGGGCCGTGCCAGGGAGTAGCCGTATTCGAAGGCCAGTGCCGCCAGTTCGGACAGCATCGAGTTGCAGGCTGCGAATTCGACCGACGCACCGAGGGAGTTGAGCGGTGTGTGTTCGATGCCGGTGCGGCGGTCGGTGAGTACGGCGTGCCGTTGCCCGAACGTGCCGCGTTGGGAGTCCTGTCCTGCAAGCCGTACAGGAACCCCGTCAAGGAGCAGCGAGCCGATGGCGAGGGTTTCCGCGGTGGCCCAGTCGATGGTTCCCGCATCAAGCATCGTGGTGCGCCGCTGCAACTGCGGCAGAACACGCGGGTGCACGGTGAAACCCGGCGGCAGATCGGTTTGCGACGCGATGACGTGCCGAGCCGCCGCCTCCGTGATTGCGGTGCTCACTCCGGGGGGCAATCCGTCGTCGCCGACGACGGCGAGGAGTCCGGGGGAGTCGGATGCCGACGCCGCCTGGGTTTCCACGAAGGCCCGTTCCAGGCGTTCCCGATAGTCCCGCAGGGCGCCTTCGACCTGCTGCTCGGTGATGTCCCCTCGGCGGACCAGTGCCCCGGCGTACAGCCTGCGCACCGAAGGCCTGGCATCGATGCGGTCGTACATCGCCGGCTGCGTGATGGACGGGTCATCGACCTCGCTGTGACCGTGGCGCCGGTAGCAGATCAGGTCGATGACGACATCCTTGTGAAACGCCTGACGGTAGTCGAAGGCCAGCTGTGCGACGCGCACGACTGCCTCGGGGTCGTCTCCGTTGACATGGAAGATAGGGGCCTCGACGGTCTTCGCCGCGTCGGTGGCGTATGTGCTCGAACGGCCGTGGGTGGGCGAGGTCGTGAAGCCGAGTTGGTTGTTGATGATGATGTGAACCGTCCCGCCGGTGCGGTAGCCCGGCAGCTGTGACATGTTCAGCGTCTCACCCACCACGCCCTGCCCCGCGAAGGCGGCATCCCCGTGGACCAGGACGGGCAGGACGGACGAGACGTCGCCGGCGCCTGCCACCTCCTGCTTCGCTCGGACCACACCCTCCGCCACCGGCCCCACGATCTCCAGATGCGAGGGATTCGCCACGACGGAGACGGGCATGGCACCACCGTCGGGAGCACGGTAGGTCCCTTCCGCACCGAGGTGGTATTTCACATCCCCGGACCCCTGGACCGACCGGATGTCCACCTCGTCCTCGAACTCGTGGAAGATCTCCGCGTAGGACTTGCCGACGATATTGGCCAGAACATTGAGCCGGCCACGGTGTGCCATGCCGATGACGGCCTCCCGGGCCCCGTTCCTGATGGAGCGGCGCAGCAAGGCGTCCAGCAGCACGATCGCGGACTCGCCGCCCTCGAGTGAATACCGCTTCTGGCCCACGTACTTGGTGTGCAGGAACGTCTCGAACGCCTCGGCTGCGCCAAGCCGGTAGAGGATCTGAAGTTGTTCGGCGCGGTCCGGGCAGCGGTGGGGCGTCTCGAGCCGCTGCTGGACCCAGTGGCGTTCTTCGAAGCTCTGGATGTGCATGTACTGGGTCCCAAGAGAGCCGCAGTAGGACTCCCGCAGGACGTGAAGGACGTCGCGAAGCGTCATGACGTCCCGTCCGGCGAAGTCGTCGACGACGAAGGCCCTGTCAAGGTCCTCGGTGCCCAGTCCGAACGCCGTGATGTCGAGCCCCGGGTGTGCGTCCCGCTGATGTGTCGTGAGCGGGTCGGTGTCGGCCATCAGATGCCCGCGCACGCGATACGCGTGGATGAGTGCCGCGACGCGGACCGCCTTGACCGCCGAGCCGTCGGCAGCGTCACTCGTGGTGTTCGTCTCATGACGCGTCGGTGTCATGGCTGATGGAGACCTGAAGAACTCCCTCCACGCCTCGTCGACCGAAGTCGGGTCATGGAGGTACCGCTCGTACTGTTCTTCCACGAGCCACTCGTTGAGGCCGAATTCCTGCCCATGGAGCACCGGCTGTCCGGCGTGGGGTTGCGACGCCACGGTGTGGATCGCCTTCTTTCCTCGCTGCATACGACCAATGGCGGACGCGGCCGGTTTGGCTGATCGTTTCCATCCTGCCCGGGGCTACCGCCTCCCGCATGTGCTGGGGAAGCAACCCTCTCGGACCGCGTCGTAGTACCGAGGCTATGACAAGGGGGGATATGAGCAGGCCGAGCGAAAGTGCCATAACGGCGGCACATGAGGACATGGCGTCGAGTCTGCGCATCGTGCGTGGAATGCTTCGACCGTAGTACCGAGGTCTGTCTTCTCGGCACCAGGTGTCCTGATCCGATGGCGTGGCGCCCACACCGAGGACCGCTACCGATCAGACGCCGGCTGTGGGTATCGATCATCACGACCTCGGGCCACGGTGTCGAGTGGAGGGATATATGTGGCAGATGGCAGATCGTGGTCGGTCTGTGACACTCGGTGACAGACGCCCGTCATTCGAACCATGGCGCCCCTTCCTGTGCGGCGGTGAGGCGCCGCTCCCGGTGGGCCGTCGGTCCGCTGTCGCGGTTCCGGTCACCCGACGAGAAGGCCGCCCGGCGTACACCACCGGGGCTGTGCATGTCCGACACCAACAGGCAGGACAATGGGAATGACCGCAGACGGCAACCTCGACCACTTCCGACCCGAGCTCGTCGTCATCCCGTGCGGCAGCAGCAAACTGAGCCGAGCTGCACGGGCGGCGGACATGTACATCGGCTCCTATCACCGGGCGTGCCGCAAAGCCGCCGATGCACTGCAACCTGACCGGGTGCTGATTCTCTCGGCACGCTACGGCCTGCTCGACCTCGACGACGTCATCGAGCCCTATGACACATCCCATGGCACGACCGACGCCATAACGGCCCACGCTCTCCTCGAGCAGGCCACCGCACGCGACATCGTGTTCCTCGACCCCGTGGTGGCCCTCGGCGGCGCACGGCATGTCAGCCTCGTCCGCTCAATCTGGCCGCACGTTCTGGCGCCGCTGGCCGGAGCAGGCGGCATGGGACGCCAAATGGCCCGGCTCGCGGCGATGAGCAAGGGGTCGGAGGCGGACCTGACGTGATGCCGTGCGCGGCGCCTGGAGACGGTTCGAGCCTTGGCAGCCGCGGGACCCGTGTCACCACGGGGGAGGGGCATCGCGGCATGGCAGTGCGCAAGCCCGATCAGGGCGCCGTCCGGTCGGCCGAGTGCATCGGCAAGGTGACCGCACGGCGCCCTACCCAACCGCGGCCCTGGTGAACTTCCCCTGCCGTAGGTCTACTTGACCCGCAAGGTCTCGACTTCGGCGGCCAGTACCGCCATATCGCGGACGTGTGCGTAGTACTCCGCCGCGTACGCGTCTTCGATCGCGGGGAGCACCCTTTCGAATGCCGCTGTGAGCCTCGTCAAGCCTGCGCGGCGCTTCTGATCGAGCGGGCCGTGGAGGACGCTGGAGGCGTATCCGTAGGCGTCCGCGTCGAGCAGCACCATGTCGTGGTCTTCGATGTCCAGGCCGCGGAAGCTCGGGGGAAACGGCCTGGCCATGTGCTCGGCCAACATCTGCGACAGCGCGTCGAGCTTCTTTTCCAACATGCCGGACATCCTGTCAGGGCCCGCATGCGGCGGGGTGCGGCTCGACCTCGGCGCGGTGAATCCATGCGGTAACAACCCCAGTTGCCGAATCCCACCTCAACCAGGTGGCACGCTCGCCGTCGGTCATCTGCTCGGACGTGGTTGCCTTCGGCATCACCGCGGAGTGCGCGTGACGCACTGAATGCGCTCGCGGCAACAGGAGTTGCTCAGTCCACCTCGTGCGTCAGCGTCGGATCAAAGGCGTTCTGACCGCTGCCGTTGAGCGTGAGGAGCGAGGCCTGCGCCGGGTATCCCGCAGTGACGACGGTGTAGCGGTCGCTTTCGAGATCGCTGAACGAGTAGGAGCCGTCCTCGCCGGTCAGCGTCATGGCGACGACATCGCCTGCCGGGTCGAGAAGCGTGACACGGGCATCGGAGACAGGACGGCCGCCGGCGGTGGTGCGGACGGTCCCCCTGAGCACGGTCGCTCCGCTGGGCGCCTCCTCCGACTCGGCGGCGCGTCGACGCGCGTGCCCGCCGGGGGATCGACGCCGCATGTGCCCGTGCGCGTGCCGCACGGACTGACCTGACACCACCACCCAGGCGACGACGAGTGCTCCATAGAGCACCACCGCCACCCATGCGAAAACATCCGAACCGGTTCGCACCGCCAGGGCGCCGGTGGCCGTCACACAGGCGCCGACCGGGAAGATGAACGACCACCATGTGGGGGCGAAGGGCAACCCCGCCCGGATCGTGCGTACGGTCAGCCCCGTGGCCAGCACGAGCCACAGCATGGTGAAGCCCCACACGACGATCCCGCCCAGCAGCGCGAACACCGCGGTGCCCCGCGCGTAGGGTGCGGGCAGCGCGCTCGGTGCCGCCGCAGCCAGTGCGCCGAGCGCGGTGACCGACTGGCCCAGCGCTCCCGCGCCGATCCATACCGTGGGCACGACCGTTCCGGTCGGTGCTTCGTGGTGCACCAGGCGGCCGTAGATCATGGCCAGCACCAACAGTGCCGCCACAAGGCCGAGTCCGAGCATGGCGTAGCACCCCAGCAGCAGGGCGAGCCGGAACTGCCCTGCCGGTGCATGAGGGACCAGCAGCGCGCCTGTCGCTGCCGACACCATCGGCGGCACCACCGGCATCAGCCAGCCTCCGAACGCCGCGTCCGGCGCGAAACGGTGCCGCGTGACCATCAGATAGGGCACCGTGCACGCCGTGACGAGGCCGAGCACGGTACCCAGCGACCAGAACACCCAGTCCACGTCCAGCGCAGCCTGAGGCCCGAGCAGCCTGCGGCCGAGCAGCAGCGTCCCGGCTCCCACCGTGAGCAGTGCCATGGGCGGCGCACCGAAGAACTGGGCCATCACCGGGTCACCGGCGTGCAACCGCAGCGACCGCTGGCGCAGGTAGCCGACGGCCAGCAGGGTCAGCAGGAGCGCGGCTGCCAGCCAGACCACCAGGGCAGCGGTGTGCAGCCAGGGCAAGCTCCGGGGCAGGGTGACCGCCGCATTGGCGACGATGCCCGTGCCCATCACGGCCGCGAACCAACTGGGGCCGAGCAGCGAACGCCTGATCGTGCTGCTCGCAGGCGCCGGCGGACCGGCACTCGGGGAACGATTCATTCCCCAAACCCTATGGTCGGGCTGGGGTTCCACCGTCGATCATGTCTTGATGCGAGCGCGGCATGGCATACATCGAGCGACCCTCCTGCGGCCGTTTCAAGAAGGAGCCCCGGCCTGGCTGCGGACCGCCGGCGCGGTGCCGGGATCAGGCATAAGTACGGCAGTCGAGCCCAGTGCCCAAGTCGAGGTCGTCCGGATCAGAGCACGCGCTGTCGGCGGCCGAGCCAGGTCTGGGCAACGATCACCAGTGCCAGGAAGGCCCCGCTGACCACCTGTTGATAGGCGGAGTCCAGTGATCCGATCTGGTTGATGACGTTCTGAATCACCTTCAGCAGCGCCACGCCCACCAACGAGCCGCTGATGAAGCCGAAGCCACCGGTGAGCAGGGTGCCGCCGATGACGACGGCCGAGATCGCCTCGAGTTCCATGCCCGTGCCGAGGATCGTCACACCCGAGGCGAGCCACGCCGCGTTGAGGGCACCGGCTAGGCCCGCACACAGTCCCGACAGGGTGTAGACGGCGACCTTCGTCCGGGTCACGGGCGCGCCCATCAGGGCTGCGGCGTCCTCGTTGCCGCCGACGGCGTACACGTACTGACCGAACCGGGTGCGCCTGAGGACGAGGGCGCCCAGCGTGAACAGCGCGACGGTGATCCAGACCGGCACCCCGATCCCGAGAAGCGAGCCCTGGCCGAGCTCGACGAAGAACGAGTCCTTGTCCACCAGGTATGTCCGTGACCCCTCGTCGGTCAGCGCGAGGAGGACACCGCGCGCCGCGAGCATGGCGGCGAGGGTGACGATGAACGGGGCGAGTCCGGAGCGTGCGATCAGCAGTCCGTTCACCAGACCGACGAGCCCGCACACGGCGAGCGGCAACAGCAGTGCGACAGCGGTCCCGTACTGCGAACCCCAAGCGGCGAGGACCCCGCCCAGAGCGAACAGCGAGCCGACGGACAGGTCGATACCACCGGTGACGATCACGAAGGTCATGCCGAGGGCGACGACGGCGAGGAACGCCGACGACAGCGCCATGTTCTCCAGGTTGTCGCCGGTCAGGAAGGTGTCGAAGGCGAGGGAGGCGATGATCATGGCGATCACGAGGGTGACCAGTGCGCCGTGTTGCTGGGCGAGCGCGCTCAGGCGTTCGGATCCGGTCGTGCCGGGCGGGAGGTCGTCGGCGGTGGTGGCGAGGGCGTCTTCGGTCCCCATGGTGGCTTCCCCGGTGTCGGTGGTCATTGCTTCCCTCGCTCACGTGCTGCGTAGACGGCACCGACGATCACCACGGCCTGCGCGATCTGCGTCCATGACGGCGGCAGGTCGTGCTTGATGAGCGTGGTGGTGAGCAGTTGGATCAGTACGGCGCCCGCGACCGTTCCGCCGATGCGGACGCGGCCGCCGCTGAGCGGGGTACCTCCGACCACCACAGCGGTGATGGCCGACAGTTCCATCAGCGTGCCCAGTGAGGTGGGATCGCTCGCGGTGAGGCGAGCGGTGGCCAGCACGCCCGCGACTGCCGCCAGAGCGCCCGAACACACGTAGACCACGATCAGAACCCGTCGCACGGGCAGTCCCGCGAGACGCGCGGCCGGCCGGCTGTCTCCGACGGCCAGCAGGCGGCGGCCGAACGTGGAGCGTTTGACGGCGAACGCCACGAGCAGAGCCAGGATGGCGGCGATCAGCACCAGATACGGGATGCCCAACACGTCTCCGGAGCCGAGGGCTGCCATGCCGGGATTGCGGACGTCCTTGAGCTGGGGGAGCAGGACCAGCGCGAGACCACGGGCGCCGACCATCAGCGCGAGCGTGGCGACGATGGGCTGCACGCCCACGAACGCGATGAGTGCCCCGTTGGCCGCGCCGACCAGGATGCCGCCGACGACCGCGATCAGCGTGGCGATCCAGGGCCCGTAGCCCAGGTAGAGGGACAGCAGCGACGTGGACAGGGCCATGACCGAACCGACCGACAGGTCGACGCCCTCCGTGCCGATCGCGAGGGCCATGCCGAGGGCGACGATCAGCACGGGGGTGACCTGCACGGCCTGGGTTCGGAAGTTCTCGGCGGATGCGAAGTGCGGGGTGAAGGCGAAGTTGAAGACCAGCAGAACCACGACTCCGCCGTACACGCCGTAGTTCTGCAGGAGGCGCAGCGCCCGGTCGCGGTCCACTGTGACGCGGGCGACGCTGACGTCAGCCATGCGGCCCTCCCTCGGGTACCTCGGCGATCGCGCGCATCAGTTCGTCCTCGGTGACGGCGTCTCCGGTGAGTTCGCGTACCACGGCACCGTCCTTGAGTACGACCACACGGTCGCTGCCCTCGATCAGTTCCTCGGTGTCGGAGGAGATCAGCAGGACGGCCAGGCCCTCGTCGGCGAGTTCGTCGACGAGTGCCTGTACTTCCGCCTTGGCGCCCACGTCGATTCCGCGGGTGGGCTCGTCCAGCAGCAGGACTTTGGGGTGCAGGGCTAGCCAGCGGGCGAGGAGCACTTTCTGCTGGTTGCCGCCGGACAGTTCGCTGACCTTCTGGTGAGAACTCGAGGCCTTGATGCGCAGCCGCTTCATGAAGGTGTCGACGATACGGTCGATCCGTGCGTCGTCCACCAGGCCGAAGCGCGACAGGCCCGGCAGCGCCGCGAGTGCGATGTTCTCCCGGACCGACAGACCCGGCACGATGCCTTCGGCCTTGCGATCCTCGGGCAGCAGGCTGATCCCGGCGCGGATCGCAGCCGGGGTGGAGCCGGTGCGTACCGGTGCACCGGCCACCACGACCCGGCCGCCGTCGACCGGCAGAGCGCCCGCGATGGCCCTGGCGGTCTCGCTGCGTCCGGAGCCGAGCAGACCGCCGAGTCCGACCACCTCGCCGGGACGCAGGGAGAGCGAGACGCCATGCAGTCGGTGACGGGCCGTCAATCTTGCTGCCTCGAGCACCGGTTCGGCGGCGGCGTCATGGGACCCGGCGAACTTCGTCAGACCCTCTCGGCGGACCTCTCCGATCTCCCGTCCGAGCATCAGCGACACCAGATGCAGCCGGTCGAGGTCGGCGAGCCGTCCGGTGTGCACGACCGTGCCGTCGCGCAGGACGGTGACCGCGTCGCAGATCTCGTACAGTTCCTCCATGCGGTGGCTGACGTAGACGACCGCGATGCCTCGTTCGCGCAGCGTGCGTATCACCTCGAACAGCGTGCTCACCTCGCGGGGCTCCAACGACGAGGTGGGTTCGTCCATGATCACGACTCGGGCGTCGACCGCCACGGCCCGGGCGAGCGCGACCATCTGTTGTGCGCCGACGCCGAGTTCACGCAGGGGGCGGCGGACGTCGACCCGGATGCCGAGGCTCCGCAGGGTCTCGTCCGCCTCACGGTGCATACGGCCGAAGTCGATCAGGCGCAGCCGACCACGTGGTTCGCGGCCGAGCAGGAGGTTGCGGGCCACGCTCATCAGCGGGACGAGGTTGACCTCCTGGTAGATGGTGGAGATGCCCGCCTGCTGAGCCTGCAGGGGAGTGGCGAAGCGGACAGGGGTGCCGTTGTACGTCACCTCACCGGCATCGGGCCGGTACACGCCGGTGAGGACTTTGATCAGTGTCGACTTGCCGGCGCCGTTCTCGCCGACCAAGGCGTGCACCTCCCCGGCGTGTGCGGTGAAGTCCACATCGGACAGGGCCCGCACGCCGGGGAAGGATTTGCACAGTCCTGTGACCGCGAGCATCTCAGTAGGCCTTGCCCAGGTCGGCCTTCGCATTGCTCTCGGTGTAGGAGCTGTCCTGGATGACGATGTCCTGCGCCACTTCCTGACCCTGAGTGAAGGTGTCCAGCGTCTGGAATGCCAGCGGTCCGAAGCGCGGGTTGGACTCGATGACCCCGTCGATCCAGCCGTCCACGATGCTCTGAACGGCGTTGCGGGTTCCGTCGATCGTCACGATCTTCACGTCACCGGGCTTCTTGCCGGCGCCCTTGAGGGCGTTGACGGCGCCCAGTCCCATCTCGTCGTTCTCGGCGTAGATGCCCTTGATCCCCGGCTTGGACTGGATCAGGTTCTCCGTGACGGACTGGCCCTTCTCGCGGGCGAAATCGCCCGTCTGCCGGAAGACGATCTCGAGTCCTGGCGCCTTCTCCTTGATGCGGTCCTCGAAGCCCTTGGTGCGTTCGGTGGTGACGTTGTTGCCCGCGGCGCCGAGCAGGATGGCGACTTCTCCCTTGCCGCCGGTCGCTTCGATCATCTGGTCGGCGGCCCGCCGGCCCTGCTCGACGAAATCGGAGCCGATGAAGCTCACGTAGTCCTTGCAGGCGGCGGCGTTGATCTTGCGATCGATCGTCACGATGGGGATGTGCTTGGCGGATGCGGTGCGCAGCACCGGCTCCCAGCCGTCCGAGTTGAGGGGGGCGATGACCAGCAGATCGGCGCCCTTGGCGATGAGGTCCTGCACGTCGCTGATCTGCTTGGAGAACTGCGACTGGGCGTTGGACGTGAGGAGCTTGACGCCTCGCTTCTGGGCCTCGGCCTTGATGGACGCCGTCTCCGCGATTCGGAAGGGGTTGGCCTCCTTCTCGGACTGGGAGAAGCCGACCGTGGCGGACTTCAGGTCCACCTTCGCGCCACCGTAGGAGTCGATGGTGCAGCTCGGCCCTGAACCGCCGCTGGGTGAGGCGACAACCTGGCCGGGATCCTCCTGCTGGGCGGAGGCCTTGTCGTTGCCGGAGCTGTCTTCGGACTTGGCGCATCCGGCGGTGAGCGCCAGACCGGTGACGAGGCCGGTGGCGAGCAGTGTCCGCACGGAGGCGCGACGCAGTGGTGCGATGTGCTTCATGAGTACCCCAAACGGCGTGGCCCCGGCGCTCGGAGCGCTCACGGGGAAGGACGGCTCTTGCGGTCAACTCGGCGTGCACGTCGTTCAGAGGAGGTTTTTACATCGTTGGAAGGCGCCTGTAAACCCTGCCGTCCGAAATCTCGGCCCAACGGAACGGACGGCAGTCAGCGGCGACCGAGGGTGCTCTCCCGCTCCACCAGCCGGAATTCCGCGATGAGTTCACGTCCGCCCGGCTCGCTGCGCCCGGACAGGCTGCGCAGCAGCGAGGCGACCGCCATGCGTGCGATGGCCTGTTTGTCCGGCGCGACGGTGGTCAGCGACACGGCGCCGAACCGGCTCTCGGCGATGTCGTCGAATCCCGCCACGGCGATGTCCCACGGCACCCGCAGTCCGCGCTCGTGCAGCACCCGCATCGCTCCGATCGCGATCAGGTCGTTGAACGCGAAGACGGCATCGGGCCGCACGCCCGCGTCGAGCAGCCTGGCCATGGCCCGCGCGCCGTCGTCCCGGTCCCAGCCGTCGACCGGAACCACCAGCTCGTCCGGGGCCGGCACCCCTGCCGTCTTCAACTCCTCACGCCAACCGACGAGTCGCAGGTGGGCCGGACGGTTCGCGGAGTCCGTACGTGCGCCGAGGTAGGCGATGCGGGTGCGGCCTCGGCTGAGCAGATGGCGGACTGCGGCACGCGCGGCGGCCACGTTGTCGATGGCGATGTGGTCGTGCGGAGCGTCGTACTCCCGCTCGCCGAGCAGGACCAGAGGCACGTCGTCCGGCCGGCCCTGGAGGTCCTCTGCCTCCAGCTCCAGAGGGCTGAGGATGAGCCCGTCGATCACCCGGGCCCGGAAGCCCTGGCTGACGAGGACCTCCTGCTCGCGCCGGCCACGGGTGTGGTCGAGCAGGACCGTGAAATCGTGCTCGGCGGCCGCGTCGATCACCGCGCCGGCCAGCTCGGCGAAGTAGGGGTTGCCGAGCTCGGGGACGGCGAGCGCGATGATGCCCGTTCGGCCCTTGCGCAGGTGCCGAGCGGTGAGGTTCGGCCGGTAGCCCAGTTCGTCGATGGCCTGCTGGACGCGGGCCCGCATCGCTGGCGTGACGTGCGGATAGTTGTTCACGACGTTGGACACGGTCTTGATCGAGACGCCGGCTTTTTCGGCCACGTCCTTCAGGCTGACCCGCAACGGATCTCCTCGGCATCGATGGGAGCTCCTGACCTCGGAGCATTGTCATGGCCCTGGACAGCGGCCGGGAGCCGTGCTCTCATGCCAACTGCCGTGCTTCCAACGTTGTACAGACTGAAGCAGTGAGCCGCCACCCTTCCTCAGTCAAGGAGGATCCGTGCGCATCAGACCAGTCGGACGTCGTCTGACTTTACTGCTCGCGGCTGCCCTGAGCATTGCAGGGCTGGCCGCGACACCGACCGCCACCTCAGCCGCGACACCCGTGGACGACCCCGTCGAAGTCCACGGCCTCAAGGGGGAGTACTACACGCAATCCGCCCCAGGAGCCTTCGACTTCGCCCAGCTCAAGGCGACCGGATTCGACCCACAACTCGACTTCGGGTCCCTGGAGTCCCGCCTGAACTCGGCCACCGGACAGTCGGACGACGTCAGCGTCCGCTGGACCGGGCGCGTCGTGCCGGAGAAGACGGGCCCCACCACGTTCTCGATCATCGGAGACAACGGATTCCGGCTCTGGGTCGACGGCCGTCTCGTGATCGACCACTGGGTCGACGACTGGGACCGTGAACAGACCGGCGAGCCGGTCGAGTTGACGGCAGGCAAGGCGTATGACATCAAGGTCGAGTACTTCGAGCACTACGGGGGCTCCAACCTCCACGTGCGCTGGACCCCACCGGGCGGGACCAAGACCGCGATCCCGCAGTCGGCGTTCCTCCTGCCCGAGGGCTACGACTACGACGGCGCCATCGCCACCACCGTCCAGCGCGACGGCCGAACCCTCCAACTCGACTTCGCACAGGCGCTGAACGCCCCGCCGACCGGGCTCGTCAACCATCTCGACGCGGTCATCGGCGGAGCCACCTGGCCACTGGGCACCGTCCGCCTCGACCCGGCCGACCCCAAGTCCCTGCTCGTGTCCCTCAAGGAACCCGTCGTCGGCAACAAGACCGGCACCGCGCCGGGCCTCGCGGACGTCCGCTACGACGGCCAAGGCGGCCTGACCGACAAGAACGGCAAGGAAGTCGGCGCGTTCTGGAGCAGCGGCGCTAACCGTTCCACCTACGAGCTGCGCACCAAATGGGCCGATGACGTCACGCCGGCCAACGCCCACCGCGAGTACCCGCGCCCGCAGCTCACTCGCGACGCCTGGCAGAACCTCAACGGCAGCTGGCAGTTCGCCGCGGCGACAGCGGGCGAAAAACCGCCCGTGGGCCGCAAGCTCGCCGAGCAGATCCTCGTCCCCTACCCCGTCGAATCCCAGCTCTCGGGCATGGAACGGCACGAGGACCGGATGTGGTACCGCCGCACCTTCACGGTGCCCCCGGGTTGGAAGATCGGCGACAACAAGCGGCTGCAACTGAACTTCGGCGCCGTCGACTGGCAGGCCGAGGTCTATGTCAACGGCACCAAGGTAGCCGAACACAAGGGTGGCTACGACAAGTTCAGTGCCGACATCACCGACGCCCTCAAGCCCGGCCGCGGCCAGGAACTCATTGTCGGTGTCTACGACCCGACGGATGCCGCGAACGGTGAGAACCCGCCGATCGGCAAGCAGCGCCTCGACCCCAGCGGCATCTGGTACACCCCGACCTCCGGAATCTGGCAGACGGTATGGCTGGAGCCCGTGGCGCGCGACCACGTCGACCAGCTGAAGCTGACCCCGCATGTCGACAGCGGCACTCTGACCGTCGAACCGCAGGGCGGACGCGACGGCGTCAGCGTCACCGCAACGGCCTACGACGGCAAGCACAAGGTGGCCACCGCCACCGGCCGCACCGGCGAGCCGCTGACCTTGCGGATCCCGCACGCCCGCCTGTGGTCACCCGACCACCCGTTCCTCTACGACCTCAGAGTGAGCGTCGGCGCCGACCGCGTCGGCAGCTACTTCGGTATGCGCTCCATCGAGGTGCAGAAGATCGACGGCGTCCCTCGTACGGTCCTCAACGGCAAACCGGTCTTCATGATGGCCACACTCGACCAGGGGTTCTGGCCGGACGGCCTGTACACCGCACCGAGCGACGAGGCCCTCGCGTACGACCTGAAGATGCACAAGAACATGGGCTTCAACGCCGTCCGCAAGCACATCAAGGTGGAACCCGACCGGTGGTTCTACTGGGCCGACCGACTGGGCCTGCTCGTGTGGCAGGACATGCCGGCCATGACCGCGGGTGTGAACCCCTCCACGGCAGCCCGCACCGAGTACGAGCACGAGATGAAGGAGATGATCGACGAACACATCAGCAGCCCGGCAGTCGTCATGTGGGTCGTCTTCAACGAGGGCTGGGGCCAGTACGACATCGGCCGTGTCGCCTCACAGGCCAAGTCGTGGGACCCCAGCCGTCTGGTCAACAACATGTCGGGCCTCAACCTCGGCAACGACGGCGGAGCCGGCGACATCATGGACGAGCACGGCTATCCGAGCCCGGCCCTGCCACCGCACCCGGACGGTCAACGGGCCCTGGTCAGTGGAGAGTACGGGGGTCTGGGCCTCGGAATACCCGGCCACGCCTGGTCGGTGCAGCAGTCGTACGTCGACGTCGACCCCACGACCTACACCGACGACTACCTGCAGAAGCTGACCGAAGTCCACGCACTCGCGTGCCGCGGCGGCAACGGAGCGGTCTACACACAGATCTCGGACGTCGAGGGCGAGCTCAACGGCCTGTTGACGTACGACCGCAAGGTGGTCAAACCCGATGTCGCGCGGGTGAAGGCGGCCCAGGACGCCCTGATCGACGATGCGTCACGGCCGGTGCCGGCGGGGTGCGTGTGACAGCCGGGCGGAACCTTCCGACGCCGAGTCGGACGGCAGTCCGTCGCCGTCCGTAACCGTCACTGAGCCGGACCGCCCGCGCCCGCACCGTCAGGGCGCGGGCGGACCGACGAGATGCGGCGCAGCGTGCCGCCACAGCCGGCCCCATGTGCCCGGACACAGGCGGCACCTCAGGAACTCGGCGCCGCCGATGCGACGCCCGGCCGAACGGCCGGACGCCGCAACAGCCCACGTCAGGACAGCAATTCACGTCCGGCCGGCGAGGCGACCGTTCGGCCGAAGTGCCGGGCGAAGAAGCGGACCGCGCTGTCGGCCTCGAACCGGGGCAACTCCTTGTGCCTGCCCGCGTTGGCGTGCAATGTCTTCTCCTTCGAGGCGAAGGCGTCGAACAGGGCAAGACCCGCCTCGCGCGGAATGTGCTCGTCGTCCCACTGCATGTCGAACTCGATCGGGATGGTGATCTGCCGGGCCTTCTCGGCGAGCACATCGGGCCAGTGCTGACCGAAGACCGCGGCCGTGATCCTGGGTTCGACCGCCACCAGCGGCACACCGATCGCGGTGCCCATATTGATACCGAAGTAGCCGACCGGCCCGTCGGCGCCGATCTCCGGAACCTCCTGGAGGGCGTCCAGGGTCGCCCGCCACTCGGGCACGGCGAGTTCCGCCAGATGCGCGTTGTAGCGGACGACGATCGGACCTTCCGGTTCGCCCGCGGACCTCGCCCGGTACAGGGCGGCGATCTCCTGCTCGTCATGTGCCGTGCGCGGCCGGTCGCCGTGCCCCGGTGCGTCGATGACCGCGACGTGGAAGCCGCAGCCGGCCACGAGGCGCTGTGCACGGCCCGACATGGCCGGTGCCTTCTTGTGGGTTCCGCCGCCGTGCCCCATCAGCACCAGAGGCGCACGATCGGCGCCCGAAACCGGAGACCAGAGCACGCCGGGGATGTCACCGACGGTGAAGCCGCGCTCGAGCATGCCGTCCAACGACGACTCGGCAGTGAACTGCAAGGAATGCATAGGTTTGTTGCCTTTCGGAGGCGCCTTGTTGTGGAGGCACTCCCGGCGACACCTATGTCGATCGCCCGGCCGTGACGAAAAGCGGGAGCACCCACGTCGATACAGCGTTCATGGGTCTCACCTCCTCGCGTCCTGTCACGGTGACCAGGACGCTACAAGACCGATCCGCGTCCCGTCCAACTCTTTCCTCGCCCAGGCGCACATGTTCCGGCGAACGCGTGCCAGGTGTCGCCGAGACCTCACAGGTTCCGCTACGACTCCGTACCGGTGCCATGGTTGAAGGCTCCGTCGGTGAGGACGGGCACGATCGCGCTCGCGTTGAGCTCGGTGGCGATGACCACATCGTCGGCGAATCCGCTCCTGGCCAGTTCGATACCGGAGGAACAGGCAGCCACGGCACCGGCGACGTCGGGAGTGTGTGTGAAGCAGGCCCGTGCGGCAGCCGCCTCGGGGGACAGTGGGCCGGCGCCTCGCGACTCCAGTTCGGCGATGATCGCCCCGGCGCCCAGCAAGTCCTCCAGCGCAGGTCGCAGACTTCCGTCCGGCCACCGCTCACCAGCAGCGATTACCGCGAGGGGTCGATCACCGGTCCCGTAGCCGCGCCGGGTCAGCCATCGCCCGACAGCTGTGGCGTTACGCAGCGAGGCCGCCACCACCGATGAATCGCCTGCCGCCGCGGCGATGGCGGATCCGTTGGGAGAGGGGAGCACGAGCCGGGCGGTGAACGGTGCTTGCCGGAGTGCTGCCGGGGACAGCGACCAAGGTGAGCTCGAAGTTGCGGCTCGTCGCCCTACGGCCAGCGCCGCTGCCTTGCTTCGGGCAAAGGCGGACGCCGTCTCGTCACGCCACGCATAGGGGAAGACCCGGGTTCCTGCCTCGACGGCCACGGTCACCGACGTCGTGAACGACAGCACGTCGACCACCACCAGGCACGCGGCATCCTGCGCCAACTGCCGGGCGCCCGTGGGGCCCCACTCGAATCGGACTCCATACCCCTGCTGCAGGAACCAGTCGCTCATGGCGGTCGAGTCTGGCATCGCTTGGACCAGCCGGGAAGGCTGTCCGGTGTTCGTGGGCCTGGCCGCCGGCCATCCTCGACGAGCGCGGTTCGTCGCCGGAAATGCGTTCGTCGCCCGTAGACCGGCGGCGCTAGCCTCGCCGGTCATGGGAGCACGAGCGCAGTACGTGGTGGTCGAGAACGGCACCTGGAAGCGGTACTTCTCGCACTGGGCCGCCAACCGGGTGGTGGACGATCTGCTGCCCGGTCCGGCGGCGGCGACACGCTGCTTCCGCGCGAACCGGGAGATCGACGAATGGCTCGACGACGTGTGGTGCGAAGGTGCCGCACTCGTCGACCACGACCGCCGAACCCTGCTTTGGTTCGCCTTCGCGGACAGCTGGGCCGACCATGTCGCGGCCCGGGCCGTACTCGCCCGCACATGGCCCGGCTGGGACGTGCGTTTCGCGCACGACGGCATGGGCGATCTGACCCATCACCTGGGCCTTGGCAGGGATCTGACCCGGTCGCCAGGTTGGTTCGAGACCTTCGAGCCGTCCTGGTACGCGGACCTCGAGGACTCCGAACCCTGGTCCGTCGTCTCTGTCCGTCTGCCCGACGGAAGTGTTCGCGCCTGGGGCAGCGGTCGAGAGCCCGTCGAGCATCTCGCAGACGGCCCCGGCCTGATCGACCTGATCGTCGTGTCACCGGCCACCCCTCCGCTCACGGACATGCCCTACGGCGGCGTCCACTTCGACCCGGGGGCGCGAACCGTCTCGCTCTGGGCGGTGCAGACCGCGGCCGGCGTACACAACTGGCCCTTGCCGGGCTGGGAGAACTGGGACCTGGAGTTCCGTGGTGACAACCACACCCATCAGGCAGGGCTGCTCCCGGCCGACTTCGCCTTCCCACTGCGGCCGGTCGGGGCCGCGCTGCGACAGCTCGGCGACGGCCTCGCCACCCCGCCGACCGACAGTGCCTCGATCGTTGCCCACGCCGCGGCTGCCCCCGGTCCGGAGGGCACCACGCCCGTGATCAATCCCGCTGCACTGGTGCCGCACGAACCGGTGGACCCCACCCCGGCCGAACTCGCCGAGCTGCGTGCGACGCTCGATCAGCTGGTCGCAGAGGCGGAGGCGTACTGACCACCACCTCAGGGGTGTACTGACAACCACCGCATCGGTCCCTTCGCCCCGGAAGAATGGCTCGGCCGCGACAGCGGGTCGACGGGCCGGGTGCAACGAGCTTCTTCTCGATCTGCTGTGGCCTTGGAGCCACTGGGGCGCAGGTGGCCGACGGCACCGAGCGGATTGATCATCGGTGCGGCGTGCGGCGTGCGGCGTGCGGCGTGCGGCGTGCGGCGTGCGGCGTGCGGCGTGCGGCGTGCGGGTGCAGGGGTGACACGTGTGGTCCGGGGACTGCGGCCTGAGGAGAGTCAGGGGAGTGGGTCGGGCCGGCTCTCCCCGCCCCAGGTGTCAGGGTCCGCCGTGACGCAGGCGCCTCGGCGCCCGGGAAGAAGATTCACGCGCACTGGTAGACCAGGGCAACAGTCACATGTACTGTCTAGACATGCCTGGACAGGTACACAAGCATCATCGCATCGCCCGCGTTCTCGCCGACGAGATCAGAGCCGGGGTGCACGCCGACGGCAGCAGACTCCCCGGGGAATACACACTCACCCGGCGGTTCGGCGTCAGCCGCACCACCCTCCGGCAAGCACTTCAGGTTCTCGGTGAGGAAGGGCTGATCTCCACCCACGCCGGAATCGGCTCCTTCGTCACCTTCGACGGAACGCCGCTCGACAACCGTCTCGGCTGGACCCGGGCACTGGCCGAGCAGGACACCGAGCTCACGACCGAGACGCTCCGCTTCGAAGAGGTGACCGACCAGGAGCTGGCCGCCGAACTGGGACTTGTCTCCACGGCGTTCATCGCCCTGGACCGGGTCAGGCGGCTCGTCGGCGGGCAGGGCGTATCCCTCGAGCACAGCAGGGTCCCGGCCACGGAGGAACTGGCCGGGCTGCCCGAACGCGGCCTCGACGGCGGCTCGCTCAGCCGCGCGCTGGTCGCCGCCGGTCGAGTCGCCGACTCCGGGGAGGGACGGGTGTCGGTTCGTGGGCTCGACGCCGCGGAGGCCGCCGCACTTCACCGCTCGCCCGGGGAGCCCTTCCTGCGGCTCACCCAGGTGTACCGGGCCGCCGACGGCTCGGTCGTCGAACAGGTCACCAGCCTCCTCGACCCCGCCCGATTCGAACTCCACGTGAGCTCGGGCCGAGGAGGCCGGCCGTGACCGACCGACTCGACCGCGCCCTCGGCGCCTACTACGGGCTCGCCCTCGGTGACGCTCTCGGCATGCCCACACAGGTGATGTCCCGCGAGGAGGTCGTCCGGGTCTACGGCACCCTCACCGGCTTCGAGCCGGCCCGCCCCGACAACCCGGTCAGCGCCGGTATGCCGGCCGGGTCGGTCACCGACGACACCGACCAGGCCGTCATCGTCGGCCGACTGCTCGACGAGGGCCGTGGCAGGATCGACCCCCTGCGGCTCGCTCATGAGCTGCTGGACTGGGAGAAGGAGATGAAGGCCGAGGGTTCCTTCGACCTCCTCGGCCCGTCCACCAAGGCGGCCCTGGACGCGGTCGCCCGTGGTGTCCCGACCCAGGAGGCGGGCAAGCACGGCACCACCAACGGTGCCGCCATGCGCGTCACACCGGTCGGGATCGCGTTCGCCGTGGACCCGTTGGACACCTTCCTGGACCATGTCGTGGAGTCCTGCCAAGTCACTCATGACACGGGAATCGGCATCGCGGGCGCGGCGGCCGTCGCCGCCGCCGTCAGCACGGGCGTCGGCGGCGGATCGCTGGACGACGCCGTGACAGCCGCGGTGACCGCCGCCCGGGCCGGTGCGCGGCGCGGGCACTGGGTCGCCGGGGCCGACATCGCGTCCCGTATCGAGTGGGCCTGGGACCTGGCCCTCGGTCTCCCGGAGGCCGCGGCCCTGGACCGGATCGTCGCGCTCATCGGCACCAGCGTCGCAAGCCAGGAGTCGGTGCCCGCCGCGTTCGCGGTACTCGCCGTGGCCGGCGGCGACCCCTGGCGAGCTGCCCTGCTCGCCTCCAACCTCGGCGGCGACAGCGACACCATCGGCGCGATCGCCGGTGCGGTCGCCGGGTCCATCACCGGGCTCTCGGGGCTGCCCCCAGAGGCCGTGCGGACGCTTCGCACCGTCAACTCCCTCGACCTGGAACCTCTGACCACCCGGCTGCTCACACTCCGCTGAACCGCCCGCACACCCGTAGCCGGATGGGAATCACGAGCCCGGCTGTTTCACCCGGCACACCCCTTCTCCCACCACCCGTCCCCTCCGCATCCTGCAAGGAGGTTCCGTCATGGCCGTTTCGAAGACGAACGATCGAGTCGGTGCCATCGAGACAAGAGGGATCGAACCGGTCCCCGACCACGAGCGGCACGGCCAGGCGAGCCAGATGTTCTGGACCTGGTTCGCAGCCAACATCAGCATCCTCGGCCTCCCACTCGGCGCGACCCTCGTCGCCTTCCGCGGACTCAACATCTGGCAGGCGGTCCTCGTCGCCGTCGTCGGCGCCTTCGGTTCGTTCGCGCTGGTGGGAGCCCTGAGCCTGGCGGGCAAGAAGGGCGGCGCGCCCGCACTCACCCTCTCCCGAGCGGTCTTCGGACAGAGGGGCAATGCGGGACCGACCCTGATCACCTGGCTGAGCCGGGTCGGCTGGGAGACGATCAGCACCACCACGGCGGCGTACGCGCTGCTGGCGCTGCTGAACACCGGGTTCGGGGTCGGCCGCAACACCGTGCTCACGCTCGTCTGTCTGCTGGTCTTCATCATCTGCACGCTGCTGATCAGCGGACTCGGCCACGCCACCATCATGTGGATCAACAAGTGGGCCACGATCGTCTTCGGCGTCCTCAACCTCATCGTGATGGGCTTCCTGGTCGCGACCGTCGACTGGTCCAAGGTCCTCGACGCCGCAGCGGGACCGACCAGCGGAGTCATTGCGGGTGTCGGCTTCGTCGCCGCCGGTACCGGTATCGGCTGGGCCAACGCAGGTGCGGACTACGCCCGCTATCTCCCCCGCACCATCCCCGGCCGCCGGCTGATCACGGCCTCGGCGTTCGGCGCGGGCATCCCGCTCGTGCTGTTGATCTCGCTCGGCTCGCTGCTCTCGGCCGGCGACCCCACGCTCGCCACCGCCTCCGACCCGGTCGCGGCCATCAACGCGATGCTGCCCTCCTGGATGGCGATCCCCTATCTCATCGCGGCCTTCGGCGGGCTGCTGATGTCGAACCACCTCTCCACCTACTCCGCGGGGCTGACGATGATCACCCTGGGGCTGCGGGTGCCGCGCGCCGCCGCGGTCGCCCTCGATGTGGTCGTGATGTTCGCCGGCGGCATCTACCTCATGTTGATCGCCGACGACTTCTACGGGCCCTTCTCGACCTTCCTGACCCTCCTGGCCGTACCCATCTCGGCGTGGATCGGAGTGATCGCAGTGGACTCACTGCGCGGGCGCACATACGACTCCGCGGCTCTGATGGACACCACCCGTACCAGTCGGTACTGGTACTCGGGCGGGTTCCGGCTGCCCGCCGTCCTCGGCTGGGCCATCGCCATCGTGGCCGGACTGCTCTTCACCAAGGCTTCGACGAGCACGACCGACGTCTGGTTCGCGGGGCCGCTCTCCGATACCTGGTTCGGGGTGAACGGCCTCGGCTGGGCGATCTCCATGGTCGTCGGCGGCTTGATCTACGCGTTGTTCGGGCGTCGCACCGGCTCAGCCGCCGGCAGTGCCGACGGATCCACGTCCCCCACTCTTGAGAGGGCCGGACGATGAGCAGCCGCCTGGTGCTCGTAGGGAATGTCATCGCCGACCTGGTGATCGAGGTTCCCACGCTGCCCGAACGCGGGGGAGACGTCATCGGCACCCGCAGCGGAACAACCGTCGGAGGCGGTTTCAACACTCTGGTCGCGGCCCGCCGCCTGGGCACCGAGGTGGCCTTCGCCGGTCTGCACGGCACAGGGCCGCACGGTGACCTCGTACGCGCGGCGCTCGCGGCCGAGGACATCACAACGCTGCTGCCCGCCCGCGCGGAGGGTGACACCGGCTTCACCGTGGCCCTGATCGACGGTGGTGGCGAGCGCACCTTCGTCACCAGCTTCGGGGTGGAAGCGACACTGACGCAGTCGGACGTCGACGTGGTCGCCACGCGGCTGCGTCCCGGCGACCTCGTGCAACTCTCCGGTTATGGACTGGTGATGCCTGGCAACGGCCCGCTGCTGTCCGGTCTCACCGCCGGACTCCCGGCCGACATCACCGTCTGCCTCGACCCCGCGCCCCTGGTCGCCGACATCCCCGCGTCCGTTCTCGGGCCGGTCCTCGCCCGCACCGACTGGCTGAGCTGCAACGCACGTGAGGCGCGCCTGATGACCGGGCACACGGACCCGCGATCGGCCACCGCGGCGCTGCGGGAACGACTGACGCCGGGCGCGGGTGTGATCGTACGGGCGGACAAGGACGGCTGCTGGCTGGCTGCTCCCGGCCAGGCTGCGACGCATGTACCGGGGTTCCCGGTGGACGCGGTGGACAGCAACGGCGCGGGCGACGCACACGTCGGTGCGTTTCTGGCCCTGCTCGGCCAGGGTCACGATCCGCTGACTGCGGCACACGGCGCGAACGCCGCGGCGGCCTACGCGGTTGGCCGCCGTGGACCCGCCACCGCACCCGACCGGGCCGCGCTGGGGGAATTCCTCGGTGAACATCCCCTCACGGAAAGGCTGTTCGGCGGCGGAGGCCACTGAGAGCTGTGCTGCTTCGGAACGGCCCCTGCGCGTGACCGCTGGTACCTGGATGCCTCGTGGTCCTGCGATCCTGTCGTGCTGCCAACACCCAAGGAGATCCAGGCATCCGGCGAATGCCTGCTCGGTATTGACCTGAACGCCGATCACCTGGCTGCCTACCTGCTCGGCCCGCACGGCAACCCCGTCGGTGACCCCGTCACCGTGCCGCTGGAGATGTCGGGCCCCGCCTCGCAACGGGACGGACGGCTCCGCGCCGCGGTCACCGAGCTGATCCGCATCGCCAAGGAGCACAGCTGCGCCGGGATCGCGGTGGAGAACCTGGGCTTCGACGACGCCCGCGCTGTCGGCCGGGAGACCATGGGCCGAGGCGCACGCGGGAAGACGTTCCGCCGCACCGTGGCCGGTATCCCCACCGCCCGCTTCCGGGAACGACTGCGAGGCATGGCCTTCCACCAGGGCCTTGTGGTGATCGCAGTAGACCCGCCTACACCTCGATCTGGGGCACCCAGCACTGGCAGCATCCACTCCAGCAGCAGCACCTGAAGATCACCGTCACGCGGCATCACGGCGCCGGCGTGACGATTGGACGACGCGCACTCGGGCACCGAGCACGGCGACGGCCAGGTGTGACCGCTCCCGACCAGAGGATCGGACAGCGGAGAGCTACCGGCCAGACCGCGCGGGTCCCGAGGACGCGTGGGACCGTGAGCCCACCCAGGACAGCGGGCACGCCAAACGGAGGTGACAAGACCCGACTGCGCCAAGGTGACCAGCTCACGCTGTTCCCCGACCTCGAAGACCGTTCGCGAGATCACCGGACCACCTCATGTCCGGATTCAGGCGAGTTAGCCACCACAGGCCAACCACGCCAAGAACGGTTCTTCTTCACGACGTAGTTCACGAGCCAGTCGTGCACCTTGAGGGAGCGCGCCTGGCGCAGCATGACGTCCAAGGTGTCGCGCCCGGATCTGGCCGTCCGTGGCCGGCGAGACCGTCCACTCGATGACGGGGAGCGGAGATCGCCGTGCATTCGTTCAAGTGACCGAGTCTGCGGCTCCTTGGACGCGGTGTCGGCGAGCGTGTCCACGCCGCCCTTGCCGCGTGCTGACTCACGCGCAGATGTGCGCCCCCGTGGGCTTGAACGTTCCCGTTCCGTGGCGGGGTTGAGGCGCTGCGCCAGGTGTTCCAGTACGGTCGATTACGGTCAGGCGGCCGGCGTTGGCTTGGTCGCGCAGTTCTTCTTCTGCCGGTCGCGATAGGCGTGCGTAGCCGCCTGCTGGCTGCACCGGGTGCTGCAGTAGCGTCCGGAGGAATTGCGTGTGCGGTCGTAGAAACCGCGGTAGCAGGAGGAAGAGCTGCACATCTTCATCCGGGGCCATGCGTCACGGGCCGCAAGGTCGACGGCGGCGGCGAGCAGCGCCTCGAAGGCGCCGACGATTCCGGTGTGCGAGGGCCGGAAGGTGCAGCCGTCGGAGTCGATCACCGGGGTCAGCGGGTAGCGCTGGCCGTAGCTCCGGAGCAAGTGTTCGGCCTCGCCGAGGAGTTCTGCCCCTTGTTCGCAGCCGACGTGACTGCGGAAGACGATCGTGAAGGCGCCGCGGAGTTCGCGGGTCGCGGCGGCGTCCGCGTCGGTGACGATCATCGCGTCGTCGTCCATGGCGTATGAGGCGAGCCACTCCGAGAGCGCCGTGCGATCGTCGAGCAGGTCGCGTGCGCGCCCGGGCTGAGACTGCGTGTTGACGAAGGCCAGCAGCAGGTCGGCTGTGGCGAACGGGGCCGGCGGCGCGTTCTCCGGTGCCGTGGGCGCGGACTGTTCGGTCATGACTCTCCTTGTGTCGGGATCCATGGTAGACCACGCCGCAGAGGCATGAGCTAATGCATTACGCATATGGCATCCAGCGGCTTGACGGCTGGGACGTGAGGTGCAAACCTCGGAACGACATTACGTCTGACGGTGGCGCCCTGGGGTGTGCCGTCGGGTGGTCGTCTGCTGTCGGCATCAGTAAAAGTCATTCGCATATAGCCATCGCGCACCCGCACGGCCCATGGCGCACTCGAGTCCTCCTCGAGGGTCGCTCGGTCCCAGGGCGTCACGGCCGTGCGTGAAACATGTTGGAGTACTCATGTCCTCGAAGATCGTCCTCATCACCGGAGCGAGCAGTGGGCTCGGCGCGGCCACGGCCCGTCGTCTGGCCGGAGAGGGACACCACGTCGTGGTCGGCGCCCGCCGGGTGGACCGTCTTGACGCCCTGGTCAGGGAGCTGCAGGAGGCCGGCCACAAGGCGGACCGCGCCGCCGTCGACGTCACCGCCGCGGACAGTGTGAAGGCATTCGTCGAAGGCGCCCACAGCAGGCACGGCCGCGTCGACGTCCTGGTGAACAATGCCGGTGTGATGCCGCTGTCGCGGTTGGACGCCGCGCGTCTGCAGGACTGGAACCAGATGATCGACGTCAATATCAGGGGTGTGCTGCACGGTATCGCCGCTGCGCTGCCGCTGATGAAGTCGCAGGGGCACGGTCACATCATCAACATGGCCTCCACCCTGGGGCACTACGTCGCGCCCGCCACGGCCGTGTACAGCGCGACCAAGTACGCCGTGCGCGCGATCTCCGAGGGTCTGCGCAAGGAGAACAACGACGTCCGGGTGACCGACATAAGTCCGTCCTTCACCGAGTCCGAACTGATCCAGGGCGGCGACCCCGGGACCATGACATACATCCGCTCGATGGCAGACAGCCTTCAGTTGCCGGCTTCCTCGGTCGCCGACGCCATCGCCTATGTCATCGGCCAGCCGAACGACGTCGACGTCAGCGAGATCGTGGTTCGGCCGCGCGCCGAGGTCGCCTGATCCAACGGCTCCCCGTGTTCCATGGCCGGATGGACGGGGAGGAGGGGATCTGCTCTGGCCGCGCGCGGTACGCGGCCAGAGCAGATCCGGCGACGGCGAGGCGTGCGAGACGGGGGCCTGTCGGGCCGGTCGGGGTGTGGTGGGGCAGACCGGTGTCCACGGGGCTCATGGGTGATCGACGGGGATGGCTGCCCGGCCTTCCTTGGGGCTCGCAGCCGCGACCGTCCACCTCGGGCACGGCATCGTTGCCAGTCGCGATCGGCGGCACGGGAAAACGGGTCGACGGCATCGCCGAACCCTGACATTGTGGCCCGCCATGACGAGCGCCGAGCTTGTGACCGCCGCGGATGTGCAGCTCATGCAGGGTCTGGCGCAATGTGTCACCGCCACCCTTCCGGATCTGGTGAACAGCGACGCGACGTTCGGCGAACTCGCCTGGAACTGGCGCAAGGGGCATGTCAGTGACGGCGCGAGTTGGCGACGTCGTCTGTGATTCTCGGGCGGGCATCTGGTGGCCTGGGGCTGGGCTCATCTCCGGTCCATCCCGACCACGCGCAACTGGTCGACGAGGTGATCGACCGGTACGGCCACCGGCCGTCGCGGGTTGGGGAGGGCGATGCTTCTGCACGGGATGCAACTGGTGCGGTCAGCCGAGGCCACGCACGCGACGGTCGCCCGTCTGGGCGCGCCGGGGCACCCCGCGGCGCGCGGGCCGTACTACAGCGTCGGGTTCTGGGAGTTCACGCGGGATGCGCCGCTCGTCAAGACCAGGGCCGGGGGCTGACCAACAGGTCGTTCGGGCAGCCGCCGACGGCCGGGACGCCTCGGCGCGCCGATCAACCTTCCTCGGCGGGAAGGGCGTACAGCCCGGGGAGGTTGACCACGATCGCTTCCTGGGTGCTGCGGGCGATGACGACCACCGCCTCTTCGGAGGGGTCGGGGTTCTCCTCCCGGTGCGGTACGAACGGCGGGACGAAGATGTAGTCACCGGGCCCGGTCCGCAGTCGGATCTCGTCGGGTTCCTCTCCCGAGCCGTCCAGGAAGACGAACTCGGGGTGGCCGCTCACGACGTAGATGGCGGTCTCGGATTCGCCGTGATGGTGGTCGGAGGAGGAGGTCGCGGGGGCGACGTGTGTCTGCCCCATCCACAGTTTCTCGGATCCGACGGTCTTTCCGCTGACGGCGGCGAACCTGCGCATGCCGCCCGTCTGGGCGGTGTCGCCGTCCAGGGAGTCGGCGCGGATGTGGTGCAGACGGTTCCGCAGCGGGGCCGCCGGACTCCCCGCGGTCTCGTGGAGATGGGGGTGGAATCCTTCACCAGGGGTCGTCGAGGGCTCGCTCATGACGGGGACGCTAGATGCGGGCAAAAAAGGATGTCAAGTGGTGTCCATTGCCGTTCACCTGCGGCAACGTTCCTGCAATGCAGAGGAATAGGGGAAACAGGCCCGGTCGCCGCAGGAGCCGTCGGGCATGATGGGCGCATGCATATCTCCGCGAAGGCGGACTACGCCGCGCGGGCTCTTCTGGAGCTCGCCCGTGCGCCGGCCCGGCCGCTCACCTGCGAGGTCATCGCCTCCTCGCAGCAGATCCCGTTCCGGTTCCTGAAGTCCGTGGTGGGTGAGCTGCGCAGAGCAGGTCTGGTGCGCAGTCAGCGTGGCTGCGAGGGCGGTTACTGGCTCGGCAGGCCCGCCGAGGACATCACCTTGCTGGATGTCGTGCGGGCCGTCGACGGTGAGGTGATCACCCTGCGCGGTGAGTCGCTCGACGAACTCGCCTATCCCGGCCCCGCCATGGGGCTGCCCGGCGTGTGGCGACAGGTCGAGGCGGATGCGGCGGCCGTCCTCGGCGGGGTGACGCTGGCCTCGTTGCTGCCCGCGGAGGCGGTTGAACGGTCTGCCCACAAGGGCGCTGCATGACACAGGTGCCAGAGCTGCGCACGGTGGAAGTGGTCGAGTACACTGACCCGTTGTGCCCCTGGGCCTGGGGATCGGAGCCGGTCTTCCGACGGCTGCGGGCGGCACTTGCCGGGCGAGTGCACTGGCGCCGGGTGTACTGCATCCTCTTCGATCACGACGACGATCCGCCCCCGGACCCGGCGGCGGAAACCGCCTGGTATGCGGACTACGTCGCCGAGATCAGCGGACACACCGGGGCGCCCCACGCGGTCCGGTTGCAACGGGTGGCGGAGAGTTCCTGGCCGTCCTCCGTTGTCGCCAAAGCCGCGGAACTGCAAGGGAATGCCGTGGCCGAGCGGGTGCTGCGGCGGCTGCGCGAGACCGTATTCGTACTCGGTGAGCCGGCGGACACCACTGCGCTGGCCCTGTCCGCGGCGCGGGAGACGCCGGGCCTGGACTGGGAGCGGCTCTCGCACGACGCGGCCTCCGCTGGGGTGTTGGAGGAGGTACGAGCCGATCGTGCCGAGGCGCGGCGTCCGGTGGCCGAGGTGCTGTCCGGCCTTGGGGGCTCGCCGCACCCCGGCACTGCAAAGGAGACCGCCGAGGGCGGTTACCGGTATGCGTTGCCCACGCTGCTGTTCCGCGTCGCCTCCGAGCGCCGTACGGTGCCCGGCTGGCGGTCCTTCGAGGAGTACGCGGCGGCCGTCGAGGAACTGTGCCCGGGGCTGTTGTCGGCTTCGGTGGCGCTGTCCGCCGGCGCGGCGCTGGAGCGGTACGGGAGTCTGACCGACCCGGAGGTCCGCCTTCTGACGCAGGGGCCGTGGCCGCCGCAGCACGTGGTACGGGCGGAGACCGGTAACGGACCGTTGTGGCTGCATCCGCGGGAGGCCGCGGTCCACCCGGCCACCACCCCGCGTTGACTTGCGGCCGTGACACGGTTCGAGTTGATGGCAGGGCCAGTTCCACTGAATGAGACACCAATTGGTGTCCATTGACAGCCGCTTATGGCCACCACCAAGATGTTGAGCATGCTTACGACGCACCCCGGTGTGGTGTGCCGCTATGTGGACCTGCGGCGCACCAGCAGCGCGCTCTGTCGCTGATCGCCCGCCTCTGGCACCCAGGCGCCTGACCTTTTCCGTCAGTACCGGCCGCCCACTGCTCCACTGAGCACGGCCTGTCGCCGCGCCCGCACCTCTGCGCTTCGTCACCCCTGTCTTTCCGTATCCCGGTCCTCCCCGCGAACCTGCCGACGCCCCATGGCCTGAACGCCGCATGTCCGACGTGTGCACCGAAGCAACCGTCGGCGTGCCGTCAGGCGCAGTCGTCCCGGCGCGGGTGCGTGCCGTCCCTCGTTCCCGTCCTGCCCGCTCATGACGGGGACGGGGCCATCAAAGGAAGTAGCCACATGCCCGGACGACTCATGCCTCGCCGCCCCGCCCTGCATGCGATCCGCCTGCGAGCCACAGCCCTCGCCACTGTCCTGCTTACCGTGCTCGTCGGCGCTCTCAGCGCGTGCGGGGGCACCGCGTCCTCAGCAGGCGGCGCCGCCACGCTGAAGTGGGCCTCTTCCTACTTCCCGACCCACTGGGATCCGGTGGTCGGGGGAAGCGGCGCCCAGTTCCGTGAACTGGCGCTGGTGTACGCCTCGTTGACGCGCACCGACGAGACCGGCAAGGCGGTCCCGGACCTCGCCAAGAGCTGGGAGTACAACAGCAAGGGCGACGAGATCACCTTCCAACTGCGCCCGGGCCTGAAGTTCAGCGACGGGGAGCCCGTCGACGGCGCCGCGGTCAAGGCGGCCATCGAGCGGGCCAAGAAGCAGAAGAACTCCGCGCTCTTCGGCGACCTGACCTCCATCAAATCGGTGGATGCCCGTGGACTGGACGCGGTTGTCCACCTCACCCAGGTCGACTACCAGATCCCCCAGCTGCTCGGCGAGCGCGTCCTGCAGATCGCCAGCCCCAAGGCGGCAGCCGACCCCGGCAAGCTGGACCAGAACCCGGTCGGCGCGGGGCCGTTCACCATCACTCAGTTGATCCCCGGTACGAAGGCCGTTCTGAAGAAGAACCCCAACTACTGGGACGCGAAGAACATCCACATCGACAACGTCGAGCTGACCTCGGCACCTGACGCGTCGACCGTCGTGTCCGGGCTGCAGACCGGGGTGTACAACTTCGCCGACATCGAACCGAGTCAGGCAGCCGCAGCCAAGAAGGCCGGCCTGGACGTCTTCGTACAACCCGGTTTCAACGCCTCGAACATCAGCCTAAACGTCAACAAGGCGCCCTTCGACAACAACAAGGTCGTCGATGCGGTTCGCCATGCGATCAACCGCCAGGAGTTCGTCGACAAGCTGACCTTCGGCTACGGCCAGGTGACCGATCAGCCCTTCCCCAAGGGATACGTGGCCTACGACCCGGCATCGCAGAACAACTATCCCTACGACCCGGGCAAGTCGAAGAAACTCCTTGCCGAGGCGGGTTACAAGGCCGGGGACCTCAAGCTCGATCTGGTGATCCCCGCCGAGGATCCGCAAGCCGAAATCGTCCAGTCCCAGTTGGCCGCGGTCGGTATCACCGTCACCATCAAGATCGACAAGAACTGGGCCACCCCGTTCTTCGCCAAGAACCTCACGTTCTCGCTGTACTCCACCACGGGCCGCGACTCCGCAGTCCAGACCCTCACCGCCCACTTCGGCCCCAACGGCCCGCTGAATTTGAGTTCGCCCTACGAGCCGGCGGGCTTCGAGGCGGCCGTCGCCAAGGTCCGCCGGACACCGCTGGAGGCGCCGGACTACACCACCGTCCTTCGGGCGGCGACCCGGTCCGGCCTGCAGAGCAAGGCGCTGGTCTTCACGTACTCCGCGCCCAACCTCATCGCCAAGAGCAAGACGATCTCCCGCCTTCCGAAGATCCCGGCCCACATCGACTGGACCGGCGTGACGATCTCCGGCAGCAAGTGACTTCCACCCACCACAGAGAGGAGGCAGCCCCATGACGACGACCACGGTCCAGGTCCCTCCCGTCCGCCGCCACGGGGTCGCCCGGCCAGGGGTGCGGCACGCGCTGGGCCGCGTCCTGGCCGTCCTCGTCCGGTCGATCGCGATCTTCGTGCCGGTGTTCCTGGTCGCGACGTTCGTGACATTCGCGCTGCGATCGCTGAGTGGACTCAGCCCCGCGCGGATCCAGCTGGGGGAGGACGCGACACCCGAGGCGATCCACAGGGTGGAGGCCCAATGGGGCCTCGACAAGCCCTTCTTCGCCCAGTACTGGGACTGGTTCAGCGGCGTCCTGCACGGACAACTCGGCGCCAGCTGGACCAACGGCGCCGACATCTCCACGCTGATCGGTCTCGGCCTGGGCGTGAGCCTGTCGGTCGCGACGTTCGCACTTCTCATCGGAGTTGTCGTCGGGTTTGCCCTCGGCACGCTGGCGGCCCTGCGGCGCACCACCTGGCTCGACCGCGCGATCACCGGATTCGTGACGGTGATCTCGGTGATGCCGGCCTTCGTCGTCGGCATCGTGCTGATCGAGATCTTCGCGGTGGGACTCCACCTGTTCCCTTCCGCGGGATACGTCCCCGCGCAGCAGGGAACCGGCCCCTGGCTGGCGCACATCACCCTCCCGGCGCTGGCCTTGAGCTTCGACGTGATCGCCGACGTCGCACGCCAATTGCGCACCAGCCTCGTCGCGGCCTACCGCGAGAACTATGTGACGGGCGCCGTTGTGCGAGGACTGAGCACCCGGCGGATCTTCTTCGTCCATGTGTTGCGCAACGGCCTCGGCCCGGCGCTGGCCACCCTCGGTCTGAAATTCCCCGCCCTGGTGGGTGCCTCAGTCGTCACGGAGTGGATCTTCGGTCTGCAGGGCTTCGGCAGGTTCGCCAACGACTCCGCCCAGGCGGGCGACGTGCCGGCCGTGCAGGGCGTCCTAGTCGTGTCGATCCTCCTGGTCGTCACGTTCAACCTGATCGTCAATCTGGTGCTGGCGCGCGTCACGCCCGCTTCCCAGCGAGGAGTCTGACCATGATGCGCCGCATCCTCTCCCTCACCTCCGGACGGATCGCCCTCGGCGTCCTCACCGTGATCGCGCTCCTCGCGCTCTTCGGACCGCTGCTGGCCCCGCAGGATCCGCTGGCCACCAGCGGCCACACTCTCGCGAACCCCTCGAGCGCCCACTTGCTGGGCACGGACAACCTCGGTCGCGATGTGCTGAGCCGTCTCCTGGACGGCTCCCGTGTCAGCGTGGCCGGAGCCCTCGAAGTGGCTTCGACGGCGCTGGTCGTAGGCGCGATCCCGGGCATCCTGTCGGTATACCTGGGCCGGGCCTTCGAATGGGTCACCCTCCGCCTGGCAGACACACTGGTCGCCCTGCCGTTCCTGCTCTTCGCGGTAGCCGTGATCGCACTGCTCGGAAACGGCCTCACGCAGGCCATGCTCGTCACCGGCGCACTGGTGTCACCCCTCTTCTACCGGGTGTCCCGCGCCGCCACACTGGCCGTCGCCCGCTCGCAGTACGTGGAGGCCGCGCTCATCTCCGGGGCCTCCATCGGCTGGGTGGTGCGCCGTCACGTCTGGGCCAAGGTGCTGCCGTCGATCGCCGTCGCACTCGCCCAGACCATCGGCGTCGGCTTCATCATCGTCTCGAGCCTGACATTCCTCGGCATCGGCATCCAGCCTCCCAAGCCCACCTGGGGCGGCCTGCTCGCGTCCGACCTGGGCTACCTGAGCTACCAGCCCTGGGCGCCACTCGTCCCCGCCCTCCTGATCATGGTCACCGTCTGGGCCGCCAACCTGCTCGCCGACACCCTGCGTGATGTCTCCGGCGAGGCAGGCAGAGCCCTGATCAACAACCGGAAGGCCCACACCGACCGCCGCAGCAAGTCCGACCTCGTAACCAGCGGAGGCGCCCGATGACGACGCTGTCCGAGAAGACGAAGAGCACCGCCACGGACAGGACCCCGTCGGCTCCGCCGGTGCTCGGGGTCCGCGATGTGCACATCAGCGACCGCGTCACCGACCGCGAGATCGTCCACGGGGTGACCTTCGACCTCACGCCCGGCACATCCGTCGGGATCGTCGGTGAGTCCGGCAGCGGCAAAACCCTCACCTGCCGCGCCGCCCTGGGCATTCTGCCCCCGCACTTCGAGGTCTCGGACGGCTCGATCGAGATCGGCGGCACCGACATCAAGACCCTCACACCCCAGCAGTGGACGGCACTGCGCGGCGCCACCATCAGCGCGGTCTTCCAGGACCCGGCCTCCTACCTCAACCCCTCCATCCGCGTGGGACCCCAGATCGCCGAGGTCATCCGCATCAAGAAGGGGTTGAACCGACGCCAGGCTCGGCACCGTGCCGTCGAACTGCTGCAGGCGACGCAGCTGCGGGAGCCGGAACTCGTCTACAGCCAATACACCCACGAACTGTCGGGAGGCATGCTTCAGCGTGTCCTGATCGCGGCAGCGATTGCCGCCGACCCGCAGGTCCTCATCGCCGACGAGGCCACCACCGCCCTCGACGTCACCGTCCAGGCCGAGATCCTCGACCTGCTCGCCGACCTGCGGGAACGCACAGGGCTGGCCCTCGTCGTCGTCTCCCACGACCTCGCCGTCGTCGCCCAGATGTGCGACAAGGTGCTCGTCATGCGGCAGGGAAGCGTAGTCGAACACGGCCCGACACACACGGTGCTCAACGCCCCACAGCACGAATACACCCGTCTGCTCATCGCCGAGCACGAGCAGTACGGCCTGGAGAAGTTCCGCACGCCGCAGGAGGCATCGTGACCGCCCAGCTCCCGGCGCCATCGGTCGCCGGCACCGAAGAGCCCCCGAGTGCCGTACTCGAGGTGACCGACCTCGAGGTGCACTACGGGCTGCGACGCCGACGCCGACAGGCCCTGCACGGGGTCTCGCTGAGCGTCGCACCCGGCGAAACCGTCGGTGTCATCGGCGAGACGGGCTCAGGCAAATCCACCTTCGCACGCGCCGTTCTCGGTCTCGTCCGCGCCTCGGCAGGCCGGATCGTCATCGGCGGCCACGACGTCAGCGCCTACGGAAACCGCCAGTGGCGCGGGCTGCGTCGCCGCGGCGTCGTCCAGTACGTCTTCCAGGACCCGCTGCGCAGCCTCGACCCGGACCTCACCATCGGGGAGTCCCTGGCCGAACCTCTGCTCGTCCATGGAGTTCCACGCGACGAGGCGGCCGAGCGGGCCCGCGCATTCCTCCCTCGTGTCCGCCTGTCCGACGAACTTCTCGACCGGCTGCCCGGGGAGCTCTCCGTCGGACAGCGGCAGCGCGTCGCGGTGGCCCGGGCCCTGGTCACCGAGCCCCGACTGGTCATCCTCGACGAGCCGGTCAGCGCCCTGGACTCCGCCAACCGCGTCCAGGTCCTGGAGATCCTCAGAGAACTCCGAGCCACCGGCGTGGCCCTCGTCTTCATCTCCCACGACCTCGGATCCGTCGCCGGGATCGCCGACCGCATCGCCGTGCTCCACCAGGGCGAACTCGTCGAGGTCGGCCCCGCCCGCGACGTCATCACCCGTCCGCAACACCTCTACACCCGCCTGCTCGTCAGCTCCGCGCCCACCCTCCGTACGGCCTCGGCCGACCGGGAGGAGCGCAAAGCCCTGCGCGCGCTGCTGCACGCCTGAAGCGCACCACAGAGAGGAACAGCCATGCCCCGCAAGATCCACCTCGCGCTGCACCCGTACGGCGTCGGCGGCCCCGGCCAGCACGGACTCTGGAAAGACACCCGCATCGCCAAGAACGCCAGCATCGACATCAACTACTACATCGCCCAGGCACAGGCGGCCGAGCACGCGCTCTTCGACGCCCTCTTCATCGTCGACAGCCAGTTCATCAACGCCACCTACCCGGCGCACTACCTCAACCGGCTGGAACCTCTCACCCTGCTCTCGGCGGTCGCCACCCACACCCGGCACATCGGCCTGGTCGGCACGGCAAGTTCCACCTACAACTCACCGTTCAATCTCGCCCGCCGATTCGCCTCCCTCGACCACATCAGCGGCGGCCGCGCCGGCTGGAACGTCGTGACCAGCTTCGACACCGGCACCGCCAAGAACTACGGACTCGACGAGCACCTCGACTACGCCACCCGCTACGGACGTGCCTTGGAATTCGTGCATGTCGCCCGCGGCCTGTGGGACTCCTACGAGGACGACGCCTTTCCCGCCGACGTGGAACGCAACGTCTTCCTCGACCCGGCCAAGCTGCACGCCCTGAACCACGTGGGGGAGCACTTCAACGTCGCGGGCCCGCTCAACATCTCCCGCTCGCCCCAGGGCCAGCCCGTCATCTTCCAGGCCGGTGTCTCCGACGAAGGCCGCGACCTGGCCGCCCAGGTCGCCGAGGGCATCTACGCGCCGGGTGGTCCACTGCAACAGGCCCAGGACTACTACGCCGACATCAAGAAGCGCACCGCCTCCTACGGCCGCGACCCCGAGCACATCAAGATCTTCATCCACGGCGGCCCGATCGTCGCCCGCACCGACGAGGACGCCCGGCGCCGTGAGCGAGAGATCTTCGAGGAGGACAACGACTTCGACCGCAACCTCGCACTCCTCGGCCGCTCCTTCGGCGCCTACGACTTCAGCCGGCACGACTTGGACGCACCCTTCCCGGACGTCGCACATCTCGCCGAGAACGGCGGCCGGACGGGCGCCGCCAAGCTGATCGAGCGGGCCAGGGCCGAGAACCTCACCTTGCGCCAAGTCGCCCGATCCATCAGCGAATTCCGCCGCTCGCCGTTCGTCGGAGCACCCCGGACCGTCGCCGACTCCATCGAGCAGTGGTTCAACGCCGGCACCTTCGACGGCATCAACCTCGCCTTCCGCACCGACGACGACCTCAACCTCTTCGTCGACGGCGTCGTACCGATCCTGCAGAAGCGCGGGCTGTTCCGCACCGAGTACGAAGCCGACACCCTGCGCGGCAACCTCGGTCTGCCGATCCCGGACAACCGCAACACCCGCGAGCCTCACCTCGTCAACGGCTGAGGACCGGGCGATGACAGGGCTGTCGGCGGTGGCGGGCACAGCTCGGCTCCCACCTCCGCGGCCCCGCCGATGACGGTGAAGGCTCCTGCGTGCCCGCGCAGGCCCGGCAACGCTCGCCACGCTGCTGGAGCAGGCGACCGCAGTGCCGAAACCACCGCCGACCGCCGCGCCCGAACCGTGCGCGACCGAGGGGGACAACGCACTGATGCTCCACCAGTGCATAAAGCCCCGCCACGACTTGGACGTCGATCGACCGCGAAAGGTCACTCATGACCACCCAGGCACCGCGCTTCAGGCTCGGTTTCCTCACCCATGTCCAGGGCAGAGGTGACGACTTGCGCCAGACGTACCACAACGCTCAGGAGCTCTTCGTCGTTGCGGATCAACTCGGCTTCGACGTCGGCTGGGTCGCCCAGCATCACGTGCCGCTCGGCGGTGGCGGCCTCTCCTCGCCGTGGCCCTTCCTCGCACACGCCGCCGCGCGGACGACCCGGATCCGGCTCGGAACCGCCATCACGATCCTGCCCCTGGAAGACCCTGTCCGACTCGCCGAGGACATCGCCGTCGTCGACACGCTCAGCGGCGGTCGGGTCGAAGTCGGTGTGGGCAGCGGCTCCAGTGACGTCGAATACGCGGCGTTCGGCAAGGACGTCGCCGACAAACGCCGGTCGACCAGCGAGCACCTCGTACTGCTGCGGCAGGCCCTTGCCAACGAGGAGGTACGTACGCCTGGATTCCGCATCCAACCCGAAGCCGCCGACTACAGGGACAGGATCTGGCAGGGCGTCTTCAGCGGTACTGGCGCACAACACGCCGCTGCTGCGGGCTCCAACCTGCTGCTCAACCGGGCGGCGTACGGATTCGACGACCCCACGGACGACGTGCAACGCCCATGGGCAGAGGCGTTTCTCGCCGCGTGGCAGCATCCGCGACGTCCACGGATCGGCCTGTCACGGTTCGTCTTCCCCGCCAAGGACAAGCGCACAGCACTTCTGCAGATCGGCGACGACGTTCTCCGGGCGGCGCATCGCCTCGCCGAGAGCGGCACCTTCCCCAAGGGTTTGGACCTCGAGGAGGCACTGCGCCGGTTCCACACGTTCTACGGCCATCCCGACGACGTCGTCGCGGCGTTTCGGCAAGAGAAGGTCCTGCCCGTCGTGACCGACCTGATCACCCAGTTCAATCCCGCTGTCCCCGACCACGATGCCGCGATCCGTGCCCTCGAGCTCATCGCGACCGAGGTGGCACCCGCACTGGGCTGGAAACCCGCGACCGAGTCCCGGCCCGCAGGAGAGTGAGATGACCGAGTACGCCGACCACCACGGCCCTGAAGGCCTTCGTACACGGGGCACGATCGTGATCGTCCCCGGCCGAGGGGAAACCCGGAGGACATATACACGGTTGGGCAGGCGGCTTGCCGCCGACGCCTACCGCGTCCGCGTCATCGACACCCCGGACATCGACGCCGACGATCCGACCGGTTCCCTGAACCGCTTCGGTGCCCGACTTGCCGCCGTCGTCGAGGACACCGCGGCCGAAGAAGGTGTCGTCCACCCTGTCGTAGTGGTGGCGGCCGACACCGGAGCCACGGCCGTGGCGGCGTTCCTCGGCCGGGCGGCCGCCCCGGCCGCCTGGCATCCCGACGCCGTCGTCCTCGCGGGGCTTCCGGGCCACACTCCAACCGACGTCGGTGCGTGGGAGAACGAACTCGAGGTCCGCACCTCCTGCCCGACCCATCGCGGCACGCTGACCCAGGACGACGAAGTCCGGAGAGGGTCGCTCAATGACGCCGTACCGGACGCCGTACTCAGGGAGGCGTACAACGGGGACTTCATCGCGCCGGCACTGTTCCTCATCGGCGACGCCGACCCGCTCGCGGACCACGACGCGCTCGCCCGCACGGCGAAATCACAATCCCGTGCCCGCCTGGCGGTGGTCCGCGGTGCGCACCACGACGTCCTGAACGACCTGCAACACCGCTCGGTGGCGGCCGAGATCGTCACCTTTCTCGAGACCGTGCGCAACAACCTCGTGCCACTGATCGGCGTGGAACTGAGCGCCTGGTGACGCCCTCGTTCCACGCAGGCGCCGGTGAGAACAAGACGCCGAGGTGTGCCGCCCGCACCGCACCCTCGCACTCGCAGCAGTGAACCTGATTCCGAAAGGTCCTCCTATGGCCGCCATCCTGTCCGTCTCCGGCAGCCCCTCTGCCACCTCCCGCACGGCTCGACTCCTGCGTCACCTGGACGAACGGCTACGGCAACAGGGCCATGACGTGGTCGCGTTGGACGTGCGCTCACTCCCCGCCGACGCCTTGCTGGGCGCGGACATCCGGCACCCGGCGATCGCGGAGGCAGCCGCTCTGTTCGACAGGGCGGACGGCGTCGTGATCGGCACCCCTGTCTACAAGGCCGCCTATGCAGGCCTGTTGAAGTCGCTGCTCGACCTGCTCCCGCAATACGCGCTGACCGGCAAGACCGTGCTGCCGCTGGCCACGGGTGGCAGCACGGCCCATGTCCTGGCCATCGACTACGCACTTCGTCCGGTCCTGAGCTCCATGGGCGCCTCGCACATCGTCCAGGGCTGGTTCACGGTCGACAAGGACATCAGCGTCGGCGACGACGGCACGCTGACCGTTGCGCCGGGTGCCGCCGAGGTGCTGGCGCAGGTGACGGACAGCTTCTCCGCGGCACTCGGCGGCCGTGCCACCGTCCTGGCACCCACTGGCTGACGTCACGTCCAACGCTGCCGCGAACGCCCGGCGGCGGCCGCGGACTCGGATGCCATCCGATCCGGGTTCGCGGTTCCGCCGTGCAGGTGTGGCGGCAACCGGCGGCCGCGGTGGCGCCCTCGGCGGTCCTGATGTCGGAGCTGGTCTCGGCGATCCCCGGAGTCCGGTGAGACTTCCGCGGGCGGCCCGCCACGACAAGCCGAACACGGGGTGCCGGCCTCCACCGGTGAGGGCCGCGTCGAAGCGATCGGCTCGGCGATGTCGCACAACACGACGAGGCGGCACGCCAGTTGCGTCACACGGGTCTGGTGTGGAGGATCCACGGGCGTCCGGAATTTTCTTGCCAAGATTTGAAGTTCCGACAAGAAAGTCATTAGAGTCGGGCTTCGAACCCCCGTCCGGGCGATCACTCACAAGGGGTGGTTGGCGGCGGAGGGGCCCGCCCACCGGCGTGTCGGTAGGCGGCTGAAGGAAGAAGGAGCTCGCCTCCGTGGCGTCCCACCGTCGACCCAAGCAGCCGAGCCGCGCACGTGTGACCGTGCTGACCACCGCGGCGGCCGCAGCCGTTGTTCTCAGCGCCCAGGCGGCCGACGCCGCTCCCGGCGCCAAGCCGAGCAAGGACGAGGTCAAGTCCAAGGTCGACAAGCTCTACGAAGAGGCGGAGAAGGCCACCGAGGCGTACAACGGGGCCAGGGAGAAGCAGGGCAAGCTGGAGAAGGAGATCTCCATCCTGCAGGACAAGGTCGCCCGGGGTCAGGACGAGCTCAACCAGCTGCGTGACGGCATCGGCACGATGGCCAGCGCTCAGTACCGCAGCGGCAGTATCGACCCGTCCATCCAGCTCTTCCTGTCCGCGGACCCGGACGACTTCCTCGACAAGGCGTCGACGCTGGACCAGCTCAGCGGTCAGCAGGTCGAGGCGCTGAAGAAGATCCAGGAGAAGCAGCGCGAGCTTGCCCAGGAGCGGCAGGAAGCCACCGACAAGCTCAAGGACCTGGCCTCCACCCGCACCGAACTCGGCAAGAAGAAGAAGGAAGTCCAGGGCAAGCTCGCCGACGCCCAGAAGCTGCTCAACAGCCTCACCGCGCAGGAACGTGCGGCCCTCCAGGCCGATCAGGCCCGGGCCAGCCGCGACAGCATGCGCGACGCCCTCGGCGGTTCCACCGCACCCGCCTCCGGGCGGGCCGGCGCAGCGTACGGCGTGGCCCAGAGCAAGGTCGGCTCGCCCTATGTCTACGGCGCCTCCGGTCCGTCCTCCTTCGACTGCTCCGGCCTGACCTCCTGGGCCTATGCTCAGGTCGGTGTCGGCATACCTCGCACGTCCGAGGCGCAGGCGAACGCCGGTACCCGCATCTACTCGACAAGCGGTCTGAAGGTCGGCGATCTCGTCTTCTTCTTCAACGACCTGCACCACGTGGGCCTTTACGCGGGCAACGGTCAGGTGCTGCACGCCCCGCGCCCCGGCACGGTAGTCCGGTACGAGTCCATGAGCACGATCGGCGGACCGTTCATGTTCGGCGTTCGCGTCTGACCCGCCGACGCGTACCGCTCATCGGGGTGGGGCTGTCTATCGCCCTGATACCTCCGGCCTCAGCCAGAGGTGGAGCGTCTGCGTACTTTCCCCGGGTGCCGTGAGATTGACGTGGCCGTAACCGGTGGCACCCGCGTACCTGTCCGTACCACCGGTGATCGCGATGTCGATGTCCTCCGGTGGCGCGGACGTGGGTGAGGACGTCCCGTTCTGCCAGGTGACCTGTCCGTCGGGGAAGAGGAACGTGCCTCTGCACTGGTCACTGTGCGGACTTGGGGAGGTGAGAGTGCCCCCGATCTGGGTGCATTCCAGCATCTCCGTGCCGAACGGCCGCCCGTTCCGTTGGATTGTGTTGATGTAGAGATACTGCTTTCCCACCCCGGTTTGCGGGTTGCCGTTGGAGAGGTACGTGATCTGCTCCGCGTGCGCGGTCAAGCGCAGGACCTCATAACGGTCGGCGCTTCGTTGCACGCCGGGGGAGAGGGGTTGTTGGGAGGCGGACGCGGAGTTCGGTGCGGCCGCCACCGAAAGTACGGCTGCTGCGACAAGCCCCCACTTGGAAACGGTATGCACCGTTACTCACCTCTGTCGTCGATTTTCCCAAACGAACGACTGCAAGTATTGATCTTGTCGAGGGGAAGTCAAAGATCAAACGTGCCGCGTTTCTCTTTTCCCCCGGTTGGCCGCAGTTGGCTGTTCTCGAATGCCGATGTTGCGTCAATCCGAACCCAGGCCTGCCCGTTGCAGCCGCCTCAAGGTTGTCTTTCGAGCGACCGATTGGTGCGGGGGATCTTCCCGGAATCAGAACGTGCCCGGCCCTGAACTGAGGGTGCCTGAACCTCGTTCCTTCTCGAACTGGCCGGGTTCGAGTTGCTGGACACGAGCGTTGTCCTACGTGTGGGGGCAGGTGCGTTCCCGCGCTGGCCCTCTGATGTGCTGGGCCGGGCGCCCCGCACCGGAATCGACGGTCGGTGCGGGGCGCGGCATCGGAGGTTGTGTCAGCCGACGCAGCTGGTGACGATGACGGGGCTGCCCGCGCAGTTGGTGGGAATGTTGCGCTGGATCTCCGACCGGTTCACCGTGAACTGCGTGTCGGTCCATACGCCGCCCGGTGCGACGGTCGAGGCGTTGTTGTTCACCTCACTCCGGTCGAGCGTCACCGTACCGCCGGGGTTGTAGATGCCGCCGGCTTGTGACGTGCCGGAGCCGTTCGCGCTGTTGCGGTCGACCGAGCTGTCCCGCAGCACCAGAGTGCCGGCGGGATTGTTGTAGATGCCGCCGCCCTGGCCGTTGGAGCCTCCTGCGACGTTGCCTGAGACCTCGGTCTTGATAAGCGTCATCGGGACCGCGTTCCAGATCCCGCCGCCCTGCGCACCTGTGGTGGTGTTGTCGATGATCTTGCTGTTGATGAACTGGACGGTGCCGCTTTCTGTGTCGATGCCACCGCCGTCCAAGCTGCTGGTGTTGTTCTTCAGGGTGGTATTGCGGAAGACCGCGGTACCGTCCTCGTGACCGATGGCCCCGCCAACTCCGGCGTTGTTGTGTGTGAATTGGACGCTGTCGGTGGTGACGGTGCCGTCCGACTGCAGACCTCCGCCCTCTCCCGCGTTGTTGAAGGTGAACTCGCTGCGGGTGATGTACGCCATGGCGCCGCCCACGACAAAGACGCCGCCTCCCTCGACGTCGGCCTGGTTGTTGTCGAGGGTGACCTTGTCGAGCTTCAGCTTGCCGGAGCTGTCGACGAGGATGCCTCCCCCCGCATCGGGCGCGTTGCCGCCGCGGATCGTGACGTCGTCGAGCCGTAGGTCACCGGTGGAGGTGACGTGGAAGATGCGGAAGGCACCGGCTGTCAGGCCGTCGCGGACGATCGTGGAGTCGCGGCCCTCGATGGTGAGCTGCCTGTCGATGGGGGGCAGTCCGTCGGCGCCGGCGTAGGCGGTGGTCAGGTGGTAGGTGCAGTGGCGGGCGAGGACGAGGGTGGATCCCGCGGGCGCCGTGGCGAGCGCGTTGATCAGGGCCGTGGTGTCGCACGGCACCGAAATGCCGGGGGCCGCGACGGCCGGTACCGTGCTCACACCGTTGACCACGATCGTGGCCAGGGCGGCGATGCCGGACAGGGTGGTGTATCGCATGGCTCTCCTTGAAGCGCAGGGAAGCCCGGAGCAGAGACAAATCCCTCGCCCATGTCCCGGACACTGGGAGCAAAGCCGCCCCCCGCGCCCCTTCCCGTGCACCGCAAGGCCTCCTCACCCACACACAGCAGCAGATTCGGTCAAGAGGCCGCATCATCGTCCAACCCGACTGTAGGACGATGACACTTTCCATCACCTCCAGCAGAGGTCCTGCGCAGGAGCCGACATCCACGAAGCCTTCCTCAAGCTCGCCTGCTGCCTGATGGCCCACCGACAAATGCTGTCCCTGACCTGACCGGCACCCGCCTGACGCCAATGGATGGGTCCGGCAGACTGACCGCATGAACCGCGACGACCCGGAATCCGCACTGGACCAGGACGACAGCACCTCTGCACGTGCAGCCCGGGCAGAACTCCAGGCGGGCGCGGCCTTCCAGTTCTTCGGGAGTCAAACCACCTCCTCCCGCCAACTCTGGGACATCTGGTCCCATCGACACGAGGTCATGCTCCACACCGGTGTCATACGTCGTCCCGGCCTGGCTGAAGCCGTCGACAGACTCCGTGCCGCAGGAACAGCCCGAATCTACCTGGCGACGATCACCGGCTCGCAGCGACGATTCATCGTCTTCCTCTCGGAAGATCTCACCCGCTGCGCCGCCCGCGTGTAGTGAGCCGCCTCATTGTGTTGGCCGGTCCTACGCTGTTCTCCGTTGCCGATGACGTTCAAAGGGCCGAGCGCGCCTCGCGGAAGGGTCCAGACGGTCCCGGATTCGGGTCGTGGTCCGGACATCTGTGGAAGGGTGAAGAAGATGGATCCCGACATCCGGACCAGGGACGCACTCGAAGAACACTGGCGGGCGTCGGAACGTGGGGACATCGAATCCGAGCATGCCATCTACGCCGAGGACGCGATCCTCGACTACCCCCAGTCAGGCGAACGATTTCGGGGCCGCGCGACGATCTCGGCGCAACGTGGTGGGCACCCCGCCGACCGGCATTTCACCGTCCACAGGATCGTAGGTTTCGGGGATCTGTGGGTCAGCGAGTGCGTCATCACGTACGACGGGGTGCCCACCTATTCGGTCAGCGTCATGGAATTCGCCCATGGGCAAGTCGTTCACGAGACTCAGTACTTCGCAGATGCCTTCGGTGCGCCCGACTGGCGCAGAGCGCTGGCTGAGCCGATGCCGGGCAGGAACATCGCCCGTGACTGACCCGGAACGGGGACTCGACTCGGCTGCGCGTATGGACTTGTTGGGCTCAAACCGCGTTTGAGATCTTTCGTGTCCTGGGATCCGGGCGATCGTTGGGCCCGATGTGACTGGTGGGGGCTGCCCGATCTGACGGACAGCCAGTGGGCTTTGGTGGAGCCGTTGCTGCCCGCCGCGCGCGTCGGGTCAAAGGGCGGACGGCGGGGAAAACATCCGCGGCGGCGGATCGTCGATGCGATCCTCCATGCCGTCGTCCGGCACGATCGGAGACCATGATCTGCTGGGCGATGATCGGCCTCATGGTCCGCCGGCTCACCCGCTTCCGTCCCGCCGCCCCGCCCGGCCCGAAACCATTGGTTCAGCTGAGGCCGCTCGAGGTGCTGTTCGAACGTGGCCAGTGGCACTGCCGGCCCAGCGGGAGGCGGGGATCGGCCCGGTCGCAGTGGCTCACCCGGTGGTTGGAGAAGAGGGTGAGTCGGCCGCTTCAGACCGAGCCGCGAGCCTGACTCTGGGAGGGCACGTCAGGTCGTGCTCCCGCCATCCCGTTCGGGGGATCCGTGCGGGTAGTCGGTGGGGAGCCATTCGCCGACGCTGAGCAGGCGGCTGCGGAGCAGGTCACTGTCGGGCTTCAGGAGGCGGCTCGGGGTTTGCTCGTCCAGGTCGAGCCAGGACCGCACCATGCGGTCGTCTTCGGGCTGGTTGAGGTTGGCTATGACGCAGGTCAGTGCGCCCTGCAGGACGTGAGTGCCGGCGGCGGGGGTCCACACCCCGAGAGTGACGGGGGCGAACAGGGCGACCCGGGTGATGATGTACCGGCTCTCCGGCACCGGGTCGTCCCAGTCGAGGTGGGTGTCCGCGAGGGGATACGGCCGGCCGGTGATCACCAGTCGCTCCAGCACGGTCCCGGGATCGTGCGCTTCGAGGGCGCACTGGGCCTGGCCGCACAGGAGCTCGAACGGGTTGCCGAGGAATCGGGCGAACAGGTCGAGGGGTTGGTATCTGCGGACGAATGCCGCGAAGTGGCCCTCACTGGCTATCCCGGGGACGCCGTCGGGGGTTTCGGCCATGGTGAGCGGGCTTGTCCTTCCGCCGTGCGAGGGTGGAGGCCACCTGTGAGTGCGGTGGGTCGGGGGCGGCCCTCGGCGACTCCGGCTGCGGTACCTTCTCACGCCTGATCATCATGGGCAACGCTGCCGGGACGGTACGGCTTGGCCCCCAGGACAGACTTCCGCGTGTGGTACACCGCGTGGCCGGCATCGCTGCAGATACCAAACGCGGTCTCAGCGGGACGTGGGGAAGCCCAAGTCCGGACCGGTCGCCGTCTCGGCCGGATCCGGCCAGCGGCTTGTGACGACCTTGCCCCGTGTGTAGAAGTGCACGGCTTCGCTGCCGTACATGCGGTGGTCGCCGAAGGCCGAGTCCTTCCAGCCGCCGAAGGAGTGGTAGCCCACAGGGACCGGCATCGGCACGTTCACACCCACCATGCCGACCTCGACTTCCAGCTGGAACCGCCGCGCCGCGCCGCCGTCGCGCGTGAAGATCGCGCCGGCATTGCCGTACGGGCTACCGTTGATGATCTCCATGGCCTGCTCATAGGTCTCCGCGCGGAGCACGCACAGGACGGGACCGAAGATCTCGTTGCGATAGGCGTCCGAGTCCGTGCGGACCCTGTCGAGGAGCGAAATTCCCATCCAGTGCCCGTTCTCCAGGCCCTCCACGGTGAAGTCCCTGCCGTCGAGCACGACTTCGGCCCCCTGGGCCGCGGCGCCGGCGACGTACTCCGCGACCTCGTCGCGGTGCTCCTTGGTGACCAGCGGGCCCATTTCGGACGTCGGGTCGTTGCCCGGCCCGATCTTGACCTGTGCGGCGCGTTCGGCGATCCGCGAGACCAGCGCGTCACCCGCCGAGCCGACCGCGACCACCACGGAGACGGCCATGCAGCGCTGACCGGCGGAGCCGTAGGCTGCGGACACGGCGGCCTCGGCCGCCGCGTCGAGGTCGGCGTCGGGCAGCACCAGCATGTGGTTCTTCGCGCCGCCGAGGGCCTGGACGCGCTTCCCACCGGCGGACGCCCTGCCGTAGACATGACGGGCGACCGGCGTGGAGCCCACGAACGACACGGCGGCGACGTCCGGATGGTCGAGCAGCGCGTCCACGGCGGACTTGTCGCCATGAAGGATGTTGAGCACACCGTGGGGCACGCCCGCCTCGGCCGCGAGTTCCGCGAGGAGCATGGACGCGGACGGCGCCTTCCCGCTCGGCTTGTGGACGAAGGTGTTCCCGCAGGCGATGGCCATGGGGAACATCCACATACTGATCATCGCGGGGAAGTTGAACGGCGAGATGCCGACGATCACACCGAGCGGCTGGCGGATGGACGCCACGTCGGTGCCGCTCGACACCTCGGTGGACGTGTCGCCCTTGAGCGCCGTGCCGAGCCCGCAGGCCAGTTCGACGATCTCCAGGCCGCGGGCCACCTCGGCGAGTGCGTCCGAGTGGATCTTGCCCTGCTCGGCGGTTATCAGCGCGGCGATGTCGTCACGGCGCGCGTCCAGCAGGGCCCGGTAGCGGAAGAGGATCGCGATCCGCCGGGCGAGCGGGGACGTGCTCCAGGTGGCGTAGGCCGTCTTTGCCGCGGCGACTGCGGCGTCGACCTCGTCCGCGCCGGCCAACGCCACGTGCGTGGTGACCTCTCCGGTGGCGGGATCGGTCACAGGGCCCCAGGCCCCGGTGGCGCCTGAAGCGTCTCCGAAGGGCTTGCCACCGATCCAGTGGGTGACGGTCTTCATCGCCGGAACTCCTCAAAAGATGGCGGCGGGCTGCGGGATTCGTGAAGTGGCTCGGACCGGAAGGGCGACCGGCGCAGTGAGCCACGGTCGAGTGCGACCACGCCGCGCGAGCGGGACTGCTGAGTTGGAATCTACGGTTCCAGGCTCGCCGCCGAGGCCCATGAGAGGCGCGGTGCCCGAAGTGCCCCTGACAGGTCCCGTACTGTCGTGGCACGGATCACTCGCATGCCCAACGCCGGCACCGTCGGCATGCGGGCGGGCACCTGATGGTCGGCCGGGCGGGACAATTCCTGCCGGGCCCAGGAGGCCGGCGGTCCTCCTGGGCTATTGCGACGTGCAATGCCGTACGGCGAGGGCATTGCCGCGCGGACGCCTGGTGAGCGTCAGCGGGGGCAGGTCAGCCGATGGTGATGACGATCTTGCCGGCGACGTCCCCGGCGGCCAGCGCGCGTTGTGCGTCGGCTGCGCGCTCCAGCGGATATGTGGCGCCGATCCGAACGTGCAGCCGGTCCGCCTCCGCGAGTTCCACGAGCGCGCTGAGGTCGGCGTTGTCCATACGGCAGAAGACCCGAAGGACATCCGTCAGGCCGGCGTCGGCGATCGACGCCACACGTGCGCCATGTGCCGCCGCCCGGGCCGCCGCGGTGAGCACGCCGTGGCCGTACGTGTCCAGGACCGCGTCCGCGCCGTTGGGGACGAGTTCGCGGACGTGGTCGCCGACACCGCATCCGTAGGTGACCGGCTCGGCTCCGAGCGCCCGCAGGTACTCGTGATCTCGCTCCGACGCGGTTCCGATGACTCGGGCACCTCGTGACAAGGCGATCTGGACGGCGAGGGAGCCGACGCCACCGGCCGCTCCGTGTACAAGCAGGGTTTCGCCCTGCTGGACGTTCAGGGCGTGTACAACGGCCTGATACGCGGTCAGACCCGCGAGTGGGAGACCGGATGCCTGCGTGAAACTCATGGTGCCGGGTTTGCGGACCAGAGTGCGCACATCCGCGGCGACGAATTCGGCGAGTCCGCCGTGAGTGCGCTGCACATCCCCCCTGATGTATCCGATGACCTCGCTGCCCGCCGAGAACTCCGGCGTCGCCGGCCCCGGGCGTTCCACCACGCCGGCGATGTCCCAGCCGGGGATGACGGGGAAGTACGTGTCGAGGGCGTCGTCGAGCGCTCCCGCCTGCAGGGCCAGGTCCGCGGGATTGAGCGCGGCGGCTTTCACCCGTACCAGGACCGTGTCGACGTGTGTCTTCGGTTCGGGCAGTTCGGCGGGCTCGAGAACTTCCGGACCGCCGTAACGGCGGTAGACCATCGCCTTCATCACGCACCCGGAACCGCGATCGGCATGTCCATGAGAACGTCGTGCCTCACGATCCTCCACTCGCCGCCGATGCGGCGCAGTACGGTCTCGTAGTAGCCGGACTCGATCGGCCGCACAGTGCCCTGGGCGCCGAAGACGCCCTCCGGCCAGCCGTCCGCGGGCCGGGCAGCGGCCTGCACGGAGAAGACGACGAACTGGGCGCTGATCCGGGCGTTGTCTCCGTCCACGTCGATGATGTGGTCGGCGGTGGTGTGATGGCTCGAGCCGCCCTCGGGGTGCGGCGCCATCAGGTTCTCCACCGCGTACTCCACGCCGGCCCCGCCGATCAAGGGGTCGCCGAACGGCTCGTAGGAGTCCCGTCCTGTCCTCACCTGGATCTGCACGACCGCGTCGTCGGTGAACAAGGCCCCTTGCGCCTTGCCGTCACGGCGGTCCGTAGCGCGGACGTATCGGGCCAGGACTTCTTGGATCTTGCGCTCGTCACTCACTCGTACTGCTCCTTCAGGGCTCATTTGCGGACCCGGTGGGGGGCTGTCGACGGGTCCGCCGCTGTGGAGCACCCATTTCGAACCGGTCGCGACGTCCAGTGGACCAGTCGTCGGCGTGACGAGCCATGATCGTTGTGAGATGCCGCGATACTCTGAAGGTATGGATCGGCTGGAGACCCGGGAGCTCGTCTATTTCGTAGCCGTGGCCGAGGAACTGCACTTCACCCGGGCCGCCGAGCGGCTGGGCATCGCGCAGCCGCCGCTGTCGCGGGCCATCTCGCGACTGGAGCGCCGGATGGGGGTCGCTCTTCTGCAGCGGACCAGTCGCCGGGTCGCCCTCACCTCGGCGGGTTCCGTCTTCCTGGAGGAATGCCGGCGTCTGCTGGAGGGGCTGGACGGTGCCGTACGTCGCACGCAGCAGGCGAGCCTTCCGCCACGGCTCGTCCTCGCGGTTCGACCGGGAACCGGCTCCGAGCTCCTTGCGCGGATGCTGCGTTCGTACCAGAGCGCAGAACTCGAGCTCGTTTTCACCCATGACGGGACCAAGGCTCTGCGCGACGGTTCGGCCGATGTCGCACTGCTGTGCATCGGCAGCGACGATCTCACGGAACTGCGGACCACCGTGGTCACGGAGGAGCGTCCGATGGCGTTGCTGCCGCGCGAACACGACCTGACGCGGCAGACGGCGGTGACGGTCGCGGACCTTCGCCGGGATCCGATGTATCAGGATCCCTGCCCGCCGATGGGGCTGGACGAAATCCTCGACAGGGTCACCCTCGGACGTCTGATCACCGTCGTGGGTTCCGGTGTCGGCGAGCGGCTGACGCCCGGAGTGAGGGCCGTCCCGGTGACGGATCTGCCCGGCACAACCCTGGCTCTGGGCCGGCTGAAGGACGCCACGCGGCCGGAGGTCACCGCCTTCGTCCGGGCCGCGCAGAGCGTCATGGCCGGCCATGCGCGGGGCCCGGCAGCGACAGCCTGATCCGCGCGAGGCGGCCGAGGGCGTGCTCGGGCATGAGCACCGACCATCGTTTCGCGTGGCCATGCGTTCACTGTGACCGGCAGGCGGCACTCATGTGAGGCTGCGGGGTTGCCGCGGGTGTTCCCGGTGCAGCCCCCGTCGGAGTACGGCCCCGGTCGAAATCGGGAGTGTGCCGTACTGCCCATCGAGGGCTCTGTTCGGCCGCGGCGCAGGGCGCGCACGGCTTGCCGTACGTCACCCATCCGGGCCCGTTGACCACTGTCCGTACCGTGCCCTCTGCGCGGTGGCGCCGCGACGCCCCGGATCTCCGTCGAGGTCACCCTCGCGACGCCGTGCGACCCCCGGCTGGACTGCATGCCGAGCACTCATTCGGACTATATGGTGATGAAATGCACTAATTATCCCGCGGCGGTCGAATGAACTCACCGTTTCCGCCCTCAGGAGGGGCGTGAGTCATATGTGGCCCGTCCGGAGGAGGACGCGATGAGAGACGTGGCGAGCGAACGGGACGTGGACAGCCGCTCCACTGTCAACGAGCGGGTCGTGACGCTCGATGTGAACGGACGGACTTACACCCTGCGTCTGGACACCCGAGTGACCCTGCTTGACGCCCTCCGGGACCGACTGGGTCTGGTCGGCACCAAGAAGGGGTGCGACCAGGGCGCCTGCGGTGCGTGCACGGTCCATCTCGACGGCAGACGAGTGCTGTCGTGTCTGACTCTCGCCGCCCAGGCCGAGGGCCGGGAGATCACCACCATCGAGGGACTGACCGGCGCCGACGGGCCGCACCCGGTGCAGCGGGCGTTCATGGAGCACGACGGCTTCCAGTGCGGCTTCTGCACCCCGGGACAGATCATGTCCGCGGTGGCGCTGATGGCCGAGGGCCGGGCCGGTTCCGACGAGGAGATCCGGGAGTACATGAGCGGCAACATCTGCCGCTGTGGCGCGTACCCCAACATCGTGGCCGCGATACGCGCGGTGGCGTCCGGGGGAGGTCACGATGCGCACCTTTGACTACGTTCGGGCCACCGACACTCAGGAAGCGGTGCGGCTGCTGGCCGACGACCCGGCGGCCTCCTGCCTCGCGGGCGGCACGACGCAACTGGATCTGATGAAGGACGGGATCCTTGAGCCACCGCGGCTGATCGACATCACCCGGCTTCCGCTGCACGGCATCGAGCGGCGCGGTGAGTCCCTCCATGTGGGGGCTCTGGCCACCATGGAGGAACTCGCGGCCGAGCCGACCGTGGCCGAGCGGTTGCCCGTGGTGCGCGAATCCCTGCTGCTGGGGGCATCGGTGCAGTTGCGGAACATGGCCACCATCGGCGGCAATCTGCTGCAGCGCACCCGCTGCCGCTACTTCCGCGACCCCGGCGTCGCCGAGTGCAACAAGCGTTCCCCGGGCTCGGGCTGTGCGGCCGTGATGGGTGCGGCGCGCATGCACGCCGTGCTGGGCGTGAGCGAGCGGTGCATCGCACTGCACGCCTCCGACCTCGCCGTCGCCCTGGTGTCGCTGGACGCGCTCGTGCACATCCAGGGGCCGACACAGCGGCGCACCGTGCCCCTGACCGAGTTCTACATCACCGCCGCCGAAAGCCCCGAGCACGAGAACGTCCTGGACCACGCAGAGCTGATCACGGAGGTGGAGATCCCGCTGCCGCCACCGACCGCGCGCTCGGGCTACCTGAAGGTCCGTGACCGGGTTTCGTACGAGTTCGCCCTCACCTCCGCCGCGGTACTGCTCGTGATCGACGGCGGCACGATCCGTCAGGCCCGGGTGGGACTCGGTGGAGTGGGGTCCAAGCCCTGGCGTGCCTATGAAGCCGAGCACGTGCTGACCGGCGCGCCGGTCACGACGGCCACCTTCCTGGACGCGGCCGAGGCGACCATGCGCGACGCCTGGACGGTGCCGGGCACCGAGTTCAAAGTGCCGCTCGCCCGGCGCACGTTGGTGCGCGAGCTGCAGACAGTGTCAGGAGTGACCTCATGAGCACGGTCGAGAGCAGGCCGCTGATCGGCGAAGGCATCAGCAGGGTCGACGGCCCGCGCAAGGTCACGGGCGCAGCACCGTACCCGATGGACTTCAGCGTTCCCGGTCAGGCCTACGGCACCCTGGTGCAGAGCACCATCGCCGCCGGCCGGATCGTCCGTATGCACACCGACGAGGCCGCACACTCCCCGGGCGTGGTCACCGTACTCACCCACGAGAACGCCTTGGAGGTCGGGATGGGCCCGGCATCGGTGCTCGGCGCCTCGCCGCCCGCCCCGCTGCGCAACGACCGGATCGTCCACCACGGCCAGCACATCGCCTTCGTGGTGGCCGAGACACCTGAGCAGGCCACTGCCGCGGCACGGCTGGTGCGCGCCGACTACGAGGCCGCGGAGCCCCTGCTCGACCTGCAGGACCCACGGGCCGAGCACCTGCACGACCCGTGGGGGATGGACCACTCGCGCGGCAACGCCGCCGCCGCGCTGGAGAGCGCCGAAGTAACCTTGCACAACACGTACTTGACGGCGGACAACACCAACAACCCGCTCGGGTTGTTCGCCACTTTGGCCGTGTGGGACGGCGACACCCTCACCGTCCACGACACAAGCCAGTGGCCGTCGATGGTGCGCACCACCCTGGCCATGGCCTTCGGCATCCCGGAGAGTTCGGTGCGGGTCCTGGTGCCTTATGTGGGCGGCGGCTTCGGAGCCGGTCTGCGCGCATGGCCGCATGTCATCCTCACCGCCATGGCCGCCCGGATGACCAAGCGTCCGGTGAAACTGGTGCTCACCCGGCCGCAGATGTTCACCTCCATCGGGCACCGCCCGAGCGGAGTGCAGTGGCTCAGCGTGGGCATCAGGCGCGACGGCGAACTGGTCGCTCTCGACCACCGCAGTCTCAGCTCGCTGAGCATGGAGGACAACGACTTCGAGCCGTTCTCGTCCGGAACCGCCTTCGCCTACCAGTGCCCGAACGTCATCACCCGGGACGAACAGGCCAAGCTCAACATCGCCGTTCCCACGTCGATGCGCGCCCCGGCCGAAGCTCAGGGCAACTTCGCACTGGAGTCGGCGCTCGACGAACTGTCCTACACCCTGGGCATCGATCCGGTGGAGTTGCGGGTGCGCAACCACACCGACGTCGATCCCCGTAACGGGCTGCCCTGGTCGGGCAAGGCGATCCTGGAGTGCTACGAGATCGGCGCGCGACGCTTCGGCTGGTCCGACCGGAACCCCGAACCGCGGTCCATGCGTGACGGCAACTGGCTCGTCGGATACGGCATGGCGAGCGCGATGTTCCCGTACTTCGCGCAGCCCTGCATGGCCGAGGCGACCGTCAACCGGGACGGCAGTGCCTTCGTGCGCAGTGCGGCGACCGACATCGGCACCGGCACATACACGGTGATGGCGCAGCTGTCCGCCGAGGAACTGGGCCTGCCCCTGGAGAAGGTGCGCTTCGACCTCGGCGACTCGGACATGCCCAACTCGATGATGGCGGGAGGCTCCGGCCTGACCGGCGCCCTCGGCAACGCGGTCCACGACGCCTGCCGACGACTCGTGCGCTCGTTCGTGGAACTCGTACGCAACGACGCCGACTCGCCCCTGATGGGGATTTCCCCGCACGAGGTGGAGTGCAGCGGCGGCCGGGTCCACCTCATGGGCTGTCCTGACCGTGGGGAGTCGTACGTCGACATTCTCGCCCGGCACGGGATGCCTCAGCTGTCGGCGACCGGTAGCAGCACGCCTCCGGACGCCACGGAGATCGGCATGTCCCTCGCCGGGGCCTACGGTGCGAAGTTCGTGGAGGTGCGCGTCGACCCCGACCTCGGTCTTGTCCGTGTCGCCCGGGTGGTCTCGGCGATCGACGGCGGGCGCATCCTCAACGAGAAGACGGCCAGGAGCCAGATCATCGGCGGCACGGTGGGCGGGATCGGCATGGCTCTGCTGGAGGACACCGTGACCGACCCGCGGACCGGGCGCATCGCCAACGGCACCTTCGCGGACTACCTCGTGGCGGTGAACGCCGATGTGCCGGAGTTGGACGTGGTGTTCGTCGGTGAACCCGACCGCGGTACGCCGACGGGCACCAAGGGCGTGGGCGAGGTGGGCCTGGTCGGCATCGCACCCGCGATCACCAACGCCGTCTACCACGCGACCGGAAAGCGGATCCGTTCGCTGCCGATCACCCTCGACACCCTCCTTTGAGTCGCGTGGTTCCAGTCGAGTGGTTCCAACAGCCCTCAGAGCGGCCCAATAGCCGTCAGAGTGAACGGAAGGGCGCGGCCGACGTGTGGCCCGGCGGATGTCAGTCCGGCGGACCGGGCATGTGGGCCGCGCGTCGCACGGCACGGCGGATCGACTCGTAGCCGGTGCAACGGCACAAGTTGGATGTGAGCAGCTCACGGAGTCGATCCGGATCGTCGGCGACCGCCGGATCCTCTTCCAGGGCGGCCGCGGCAAGCATGAGGAAGCCGGGGGTGCAGAAGCCGCACTGCAGCGCGTGTTCCACGGTGAAGGCCGACTGCAGGGGGTGCGGGGTGCCGTCGGGTGCAGAGAGGCCCTCCACCGTGCGTACGGTCCGGCCGTCGCACTGAACGGCGAACATCAGGCAGCTGCGTACGGCGCTGTCGTCCACCTGTACCGTGCAGGCTCCGCACACGCCGTGCTCACAGCCGAGGTGGGTACCGGTCAGGCCGCAGTCCTCGCGCAGCGCGTCGGCCAGGGTCCGGCGGGGCTCCACCTCCAGACGGAACTTCTCGCCGTTGACAGTCAGGGAGATCCTCATGGCCGCTCCATGTCCTCGCTGATGTCCTGGCGCGCCTTCAGCAGAGCGCGCTCGGCCAGCACCGTTGCCGCATGGCGCCGGTAGGCGCTTCCCGAGTGCGGGTCGGGCGGGGGATCGGTGACACCGGCCGCTGCCGCCGTCGCCGCCTCGGCGATCAACGAGTCGGTGGGTGGCCGTCCGACCAGACGATGTTCGGCATCGCGGGCCCGGACGGGCTGCGGGGCGATGCCGGCCATGCCGAGCCGTACGTCGACGACGATGCCGTCCTCGACGGACAGGGCGGTGGCGGCGGACAGGTGGGCGAAGCTCGCGGCGGTGCGCCGGAGTTCCACGAACGCCGTTCCCGTTGTCGGTCGCAGCAGCGGGAAGCGGGCCTCCTCCAGCAGTTCTCCCGGCCGAAGTGCGGTGGTGAAGGGGCCGATGAGGAAGCTTTCGGCGTCCAGGGTGCGGGTGCCGTCGACGCTCGCGAGTACAAGTTCGGCGCCCAGGGTGACGGCCAGGGTCGGCCATTCCCCGGTGGGGTGGGCGTACGCCAGGCTGCCGAGCAGGGTGCCGCGGCAGCGGACCGGCGGATGGGCGATGAAGTGCGCGGTGCGAGCGAGGAGCCGGCCCAGGGGTCCGCTCTCCACCGGCTGCTCGAAGGCGCGATGGCGCACGAGAGCGCCCACGCGCAGCCACCCTCCGTCCTCTTCGGCACGGTCCACTTCGAGTCGGTCGAAGTCGGCGATGTTGTTGATGTCGACCAGTCGGCGCGGGCGTGCGGCGCGCTGGTTCATCTCGAGCACCAGACTCTGACCGCCTGCCAGTACACGCGTCCCGTCCGGCGCGACGGCCAGTGCCTCCAGCGCCTCCTGCCGGGTGGCGGGCGCGACATAGTCGAACGGCGCTGGTTTCACCGGCCCGCCTCCCAGCACACCCGAGGGGTCAGCGGCATCGCCAGGGCTGTCGGGTCGATCCGCAGGGCGTCGGCGACCGCGTTCACGACCGCCGGGGGCGTGCCGATGCAGCCGGCCTCCCCCGCGCCCTTGGCGCCCAGCAGCGTGTTGGGATTGGGAGTGCAGGTCTCGTCCATGGCCACCTCCGGCATCTCCGAAAGGGTCGGCAGCAGATAGTCCAGGAGGGAGACGGCCCGGGGCACACCCTCCTCGTCGTGGACATCCGCTTCGTACAGTGCCTGACCCAGTCCCTGTGCGATCGATCCGTAGGTCTGCCCGCGTACGACGAGCGGATTGACGACGGTGCCGTAGTCGTCGACCGCGACCAGCCGTACAACGTGCACTGTGCCGAGTTCCGGGTCCACCTCGACCACCGCGACATAGGCGCCGAAGGGGAACGCCTGTGGCGGCTCCGCCCTGGCTTCGGCGCGCAGTGGACCGTCCGCCGCGAGTTCCGCGAGGGTGAAGGTGCTGCCGTTGGCCCGGACGGCGCCCCGTTCGAAGGACGCCGTGTCGACGCGCACTCCGGCGCGGGCGGCCGCCCGCACCCGAGCCTCGCCCACCAGGTCGCGCGCGGCCCGTAGGAGAGCCTCGCCGCCGCTCTGCATCGAGCGGGAGGCGAACGATCCCACCCCGTCCGGTACGACTGCCGTGTCCGCTTCGATCAGGCGGACCCTCCTGCGGTCCACCCCGAGTTCGTTTGCCACCACCTGGGCGAACGTCGTGGCATGCCCCTGCCCGGTCGAGCAGCACCCGGACGTCGCCGTGAAGGAGCCGTCCACGTGCGCCTCGACGGCCCCGTACTCGCCTCCCGCACCGGAACGCTCGACGTACGTGCAGATGCCCAGTCCGAGCGGAGTTCCGCCGTGCGCACGCCGGCCGGCCTGTTCCGAGCGCCAGTCCGCGTAGCCGGCGGTACGGAGCGCCAGGTCCAGGGCGGCCGCGTAGTCGCCGCTGTCGTACCGGAACCCGGTGGGTGTGTCGAAGGGGAAGGCCTCCGGCCGGACGAAGTTGAGACGGCGCAGCTGAGCGGGGTCCATGCCGAGGCGGCGGGCCATCAGGTCGACGGTGCACTCGACCGCGTAGGCGGCCTCGGGCCGGCCCGCTCCCCGATAGGGACACAGCGGGGGAGTCGTGGTCACCACGGCTCGCGCCCGTACGCACACCTGAGGAATCGCGTAGGTACCCGCGGCCATCCTCCCCGTGACCTCCGGGAGGAACGAACCGGTGTGCGGATAGCCGCCGACGGCGGCGTCGGTCCGCATCTCCAGGGCGAGGAGGTGGCCCCCGGCGTCCGAGGCCAGCCGCACCCACTGGCTCTGGCCGCGACCACGCGGCCCCGCCGTGAGCGCCTCCTTCCGGTCCTCCACCCACCGCACCGGGCGATCCAGGCGCAGCGCCGCCAAGGCCACGGCCAGGTACTCCGGCCAGGTCTCGCTCTTGCCGCCGAACGCCCCGCCGACATCCGGCACCACCACGCGGACCTTGTCCGCTGCGAGGCCGAGGGCGTCGGCCAGGTCACCACGCAAGCGGTGCGGCGCCTGGTGGGAGCACCAGACGGTGATGCCTCCGCCGGTGTCGGGCCTGACCAGGATGGCGCGGGCCTCCATGGAGGTGTGGCACAGCAGCGGGTACCGGTACGTCGCCTCGACGACGACTGCGGCACGCTCCCACACACCCGGGTCGATCGGGTCGCCGAGATTCGTCTCCCTGGCCACGTTCGACCGTCCCGGGTACAGCAGGACCTCGTCCCGGGCGGCGACCTGCGGGTCGAGCACGGCAGGCAGCGGGTCGAGGGTCACTCGGGCCGCATCGCGACCGTCCTCGGCCAGGTACCTGTCCTCGGCGACGACGACGGCCACCGCTTCACCGGAATACCTGACCCGGTCGACGGCAAGGGCGGGCCAGGGACGGCCGCCGTCGACATCCGGCTCCATCAACACCGGCACGAGGGGGATCTCCTCGAGATCACCCGCCCACCAGGCTCCCAGCACACCGGGTACCTGCCGTGACGCGGCCAGGTCCACCGCCCGGAGCCGGCCGTGCGCCGTGTCACTGCGTACGAACGCGGCTTCCGTACACCCCGGCACCCGCAGATCGGCCACGAAGCATCCGCGCCCCGAAACCAGGGGGCCGTCCTCGACGCGTGTCACCGATCCGTCCGGAGTACCCGGTTCGGCCATGACTCCTCCCAGCCCGATCGATGCGGCGCCGAACCCTGCGAGTACCGCCTGGCGCGGCGGTCATGCGCGAGCGGACGGACCGTCTGTCCGATCACGGGATCGAGGGGTGCGAGGAAGAGCGGCGAGGTGGCCGCGTCGGTGCTGGTGAATGCCGGGCCCGGACGACACGCTCGGCCTCGCCCGGATCGGCTCCTCTACGGCCGGAAACCGGCGATCGCGAGTTCCATCAGACGGTCGGCCTGGGCGGCGCCGACGGGATTGTCGGGGGTCCGCCACAGACAACTCAGAAGCATGATGACGTCGGTCGGGTCGAGGCCGGGGCGTACCTCCCCGGCGCGTTCACATGCGTCGAGGAGCCGGCCGACCGCGGCGGTGACGGAAGCGGACGTCGCCCCCACGACCTCCTGCGCCGCGGCGGTGTGCAGTGCCTCGCCGAGGCCGTGCTTGAGGCGCACATAGGCGGCGAGGGTGATGAACCACTGCCGCAGTGCGTCCAGCGGGGGACGGCCGGCGAGGACGTCCGGTACGGAGTCGACGAGTCGGTCCACGTCGCGGCGGTAGACCTCCAGGATCAGCGCCTCGCGGGTGGGGAAGTGGCGATAGAGCGTGCCCGGGCCGACGCCTGCGCGCTTGGCGATCGAGTTGAGCGAGGCGTCCGCGGACTCGGCGAGCGCGTCGTGGGCGACCTGGAGGATCGCCTCGCGGTTCTTCAGCGCGTCCGAGCGCTGCGGCGCGGCGTCGGGCATGGGTCCTCCTGGCGTACGGGCGATCGACCGGTTGCGAAGCGGAGAGGTCTCCGCTAATGTCACCGGGGTCAAGCGGAGAGGTCTCCGCTTATCGTTCTCCCCCATTGTAGGAGCCATCCCGTGCGTTACATCAAGCTGGGCCGTACCGGCCTGGACGTCTCCCCGGTCGCCATCGGCGCCATGACCTACGGCGAGCCCGACCGCGGCCACCCTGTCTGGTCCCTGGACGAGGAGGCCAGCCGCCCGCTGATCCGGCACGCCCTGGAGGCCGGGATCAACTTCTTCGACACCGCCAACCTGTACTCCTACGGCTCCAGCGAGGAGATCCTCGGTCGCGCTCTGAAGGACTACGCACGCCGCGACGAGGTCGTCATCACCACCAAGGTGCGCCACACCATGCGCCCCGGTCCCAACGGCGGCGGCCTGTCCCGCAAGGCGATCATGACGGAGATCGACGAGAGTCTGCGCCGCCTCGGCACCGACCACGTCGACGTCTACATGATCCACCGTCTCGACAACGAGACCCCGCTGGAGGAAACCCTGGAGGCGCTGCACGACGTGGTGAAGTCCGGTAAGGCCCGTTACCTCGGCGCCTCCTCCATGCATGCCTGGGAGTTTGCCAGGGTCCTCCATCTGCAGGAGCGCCATGGCTGGGCCCGGTTCGTCACCATGCAGGACCACTACAACCTGCTCGCCCGCGAGGAGGAACGCGAGATGCTTCCGCTCTGCGCCGACGAGGGTGTCGCCACGATGGTGTGGAGCCCGCTCGCGCGCGGTCGCCTCGCCCGCGCCGCCGACCAGGCGAACGCCACCGAGCGCGCCGCCACCGACGGCGCCTACGCCGACATGCTCTACAGCAAGGCCACCGCCGACAGCGACCGCGCCATCCTCGACGAGGTCGGCGTGATCGCGGAGGCCCACGGCGTCACCCGCGCCCAGGTCGCCCTCGCCTGGCTGCGCAGCAATCCCGTCGTCGCCGCACCCATCGTCGGCGCACGCACGATCCAGCAGATCGACGACGCCGTCGCCTCCCTCGACCTGGAGTTGACCGGCGACGAGGCCCGCCGCCTGGAAGCGCCCTACACCCCCCGTTACGACCTCCAGGGCATCTCCGACGCACGCGAACTCGAGCGCATCAAGGCGAGCATCCCCGGCTACGCCAACCAGTGACACGCAGTCGAAGCGGTGGAGGGCCGAGCGGCCCTACGGCACCTTGATGCCGCATCGGCGCCTGGTCCGCGACCGTCACCTCCCGCCCTCCACCGCCTCGCGCATCTACCGGGCGATGGCCCGCGGAGTCGGATGGGGGATCAGGGCGGCGCGCAGATCGTTGTCGGTGATCTGGTCGATCGGCCCGTCGAGTGTCCAGTGGCGGACCCGGCCGTCCATGCGCCGCGCGGAGATGCTGGTCTCCTGTCGGTGGTGGCCCGGTGTGGTCCAGTTGAGTTGACGGATGACGACGGCGGTGTCGTCGTCGAGTCGGAGCAGGGTGCGCACGGCGTCCCTGAGTCCGCGCAGGTGTGAGTCCGGCGCGGCGGTTGCGTGGCGTGGTTCCAGGGGCATGGGGGTTGTTCCTTCGTTCACGTGCTGGAGGGCGCCTGCGGCGCGGACCACGCCGCCGGCGCGGGATTGGTTGCCGCGAACACTCCTGCTCTGTCGTGTCCTCAGGGCGGATCCCCGATGGGGAGCGGCTTCTCGGTGGTGGTGGATCAGCTGGATGGTGTGCGGGTGGCGGGAGGGCGCCATTCGTGTGTTCTGGCGGGCGGTCCGGCAGCTCGCTGGTGTGCGATCAGGGTCGCCTGCCAGACCGCGAGGAGCAGCAATGTGGCCGTTTCCGCCAGGAGGCTCAGCAGCGCCTGCGGGGCGGGCTGGAGACCGTGTTCGGTGAATCCGAACAAGCCCACGGTGCGGGAGGCGACGAAGCCCACGAGCGCACCGGCCGCGACGCCGGCCGCGCCCACCCTCACCGCCAGTGGCGGTGTTCCGATCAGCAGCAGGACGGCGAAGGCGAAGGAGACGCTTGCCTGGAACAGGAACAGGAGCCCGATGACGGGGAGGGAGCGGTACTCCTCCCCCCAGAGCTGGGCGTGGATGTACCCGCTCACGGCGAGGGTGGCGGAGGTCGCCCACCGCAGGGTGCAGATGAGGATTCTGCGAGTGTTCACGCGAGCCTCCGGTCTATGACGGCCAGTTCTCGGTCGCCCTGGTGGTAGCCGACAGTGCGGATGCCGAGCGCGTCCTTGAGCTGTCGGGCGGGGACGACCTGGGGGGTGGGGGCGGGGGCCCGGCCTGGTTCGGGCAGCGGGTAGGCGGTGGTGGTGGCCGAGTGGAAGGTGATGTTGCCCTCCGCTTTGGTGAACAGCTGGTGGACGTGTCCGTTGAGGCAGGTGACCGAGGCGAATCGGCGCAGCAGTGCGATCACCTTCAAAGCGTCGTCCGTGCTCCAGCCCCACCGCGGATACATGGCGAAGAGCGGGATATGACTGAAGACCACGACGGGAGTGTCCGACGACAGCCCGGAAAGATCCCTGCGGACGAATTCGATCTGGTCGTTGCCCAGGTGACCGAGCTTTTCCAGGCTCAGGGTGTTGACCAGGGCGATGAAGTGCACACCGTGGGTGTCGAAGCTGTACCAGCCGTCTCCGAGCGTGCCGCCTGCGAACATCCGGCGGTAGGCGCGGCCGGCGTCGCCGATGGAGTCGTGCTCGCCCGGTACGGTGAAGACGCGATCTGTCCGCAGACTGGTCATCATCTGCCTGACCTGGTCGAACTGCCCCGCCGTTGACAGGTGGGTCAGGTCTCCGCTGTGCATGACGAAGTCCGGCCGGAACCCCAGGGAGTTGACCTGGTTGATCGCTTCGGCGAAGGAACCCGTCACATCCGTGTTCGCCGGGCCCTGGAAGCCGATGTGGCTGTCGGAGATCTGCACGAATCGCAGGGTGCCACTGGCTGGTGCGGCGCCTGCGGCGGTCCCGGCCGTGGCACTCCTGGGGCCCGCCATGTGGCTGATCACCTCGCCGCTGGCCACGGTGAGGACCACGGCGCCCCCGAACCATCCGGCGTGCCGCATGAGTTGTCGTCGGGACATGCCCTGTGCCGACGTGGACCTCTCATGGGTTTCGTCGCTGTTGCGGTCCTCGGCCATCAGGTCACCTCCACGATTGCGGTCATGAACGGATGGATGGTGCAGAGGTAGGCGTAGGTCCCTGGCTTGGTGAACGTGTAGCTGTAGGTTGCGTGGGTGGTCAGGGCGGCCGAATGCAGCGGGCCACCCGATCCGGCGCTGGTCACGGTGTGGGGGTCGGTGTCCTGATTGGTCCAGGTCACCGTCGTACCGGCTGTGACTTTCAGCTTGGCCGGGGAGAACGTGAAGTTCTTGATCGCCACCGCGTCTCCGGTGGCGGGCGCTTTTGCGTCAGGGGAACTCGGAGGCATGCTCATGTGAGGCATCGCCGGGACGCTGGAAGCGGTGCCCGCCTTGTTGCCCGTTTCGCCGTCACCGGCCGTCCCGGCCGTTTGGCTCTGGCCCGGGCCTGGGGTGATGTCGCCGGCGTGGGAGGAGGGGTGCGGCGACTGGCCGCACGCGCTCAAGAGCCCCAGGGTGCCGAGTGCGGCGACCGCCAGTGCGGCTGCAACGCGTGTCCGGCGGCGTGATGGACGGAAGTTCAGGTGCATGGTGCTGGTTCCTTGTGGATGGGGCAGCAGAGACGGGGCCACGTGCCCGTCGGCAGCAGGCGACCGTCGAGGGCAGTGGGTGTGCGGGGGAGCCAAGTCGCGGTCGAGCGTGGGTGCGCGACCCCGACGTGCTCGGCTGTAAGGCATACGGGTGGGCATGGCCGGTGTTCCGTGCATGCCGGTTCCGAGTGGCGGTCACTTCTGCCGGCTCCGGGTCAAACAGGGCGGAGCGATGTCGCGTATGACCGTTCTTGTCAGGCTTCACGGACGGCGAGTGTCGCGCGGTTCGACGGGCGCGCACATTTTCCGGGTTTCTTTTGTGGTCACCGAGGACGACTGGGTCCCCGGGCGTGTGCCGTGCCCGCAGCCCTGACGTGGGTGGCCTTTCGGCCTGGGCGAGAGCCGTGGCCCGTGCCACCCGACGTGCCCGGTGCGTAACGGTGTGTATCCTGACAAATCGGTCAATGTGAGCGATGATCGGCGTATGCCATGGGGTTCGCGAAGGCATAGCCCGACAACCGATCCGGATCGCTCCGCGAAACGTGTCTCCGGTAAAGGGAACCTTTCGACCGCGGACGAGGAACTGCTCCGCGCTCTGTACGCCGAGCACGCCCGGCCACTGTTCCACTACGTGTTGCGACTCACCTCGGGAGACTGGCAATGGGCAGAGGACGTCGTACAGGAGACGTTGCTCCGGGCGTGGCAGCATCCCGCAGCTTTCGAGCCCGAACGCGGCCCGGCTCGGGCGTGGTTGTGCACGGTCGCCCGGCGCCTGGTCATCGACGCTCATCGGGCCCGGCGGGCCAGGGTCGCCGAGGAGGGCGGCGAGGCGTTGGAGCGGGCCGCCCAGCAGACACCGGGCGAGGACCAGATCGAGCAGGCGCTGCAGAGCTGGGCCGTGGCGGAGGCGGTTCGTACGTTGTCCCCGGACCATCGCGCGGTTCTTCTGGAGACGTACTACCGAGGCCGGACCATGGCAGAGGCCGCACGGGTGCTGGGTGTTCCGGTGGGCACAGTGAAGTCGCGGTCGTACTACGCCCTGCACGCCCTCCGGCTTGCGCTCCAGGAACGCGGCATCGAGCCATGACGGTGGCCTGGAGGAGGTGCCGACCATGAGCCAGGACCACGACAGCCTCAGGCTGGCGCTGGGTGGATATGTTCTCGGTGCGCTGCCTCCGGCGGAGATGGAGCAGGTGAGCGCCCATCTCGCGGAATGCGACGAGTGCCGGGCGGAACACGCGCAGATGGCGGGATTGCCGGCGCTGCTCTCGATGGTGACCGAATCGGAGGTCACGGGCGAGACGGTTCCCGCCGCCGACGGTGACCTTGCTGATCGGCTTGTGGCGCGGGCAGTTGAGGGCGCCGAGGCCGCTCCGGCCGTGCGGTCCGACTCCGCCGCAACGCCGCACACCTCCGAAGGCGGCCTGCTGGACAAGTTGCTCCGGCAGGCCGCCGCCCGGCGGCGCAAGACCTGGCGTCTGCAACTGGCCGGTGCCGCCGCCTCCCTGCTGTTCTTGGCTGCGGCGCTCGGCGGCACATGGCTGGCGGCCATCGGATCCGTGAGCAGTGAGGCGACACCGCCCGGCCCGACCGTGCCGGCCCCGCTGCGGACCTTCACCGGGCACGACCCCACGACCGGCGTCTCCGCCACGGTGAAGGTCTCACCCTCCGCCTGGGGCAGCACTCTGCAGGTCTCCGCCAAGGGGGCGCCCGCCGGAATCACCTGCCGGCTGAAGGTCGTCGGGACCGGTGGGGCAACGGCGGAGGCTGCAACCTGGCGTGCAGGCTCCTATCCCTCCACTGCCACCATTCCGGGATCCGCCCCCATGGCTCCGGACGCCATCGGGCACTTCGAGATCGTTGCGGGCAACGGTCAGAAGTTGGTCACCATGCAGGCGTGAGGTCGTGGGGATACGCCCGGCGGGCGCATTGGTGCATGCGTACGACCTTGCATGTGCTTACGACCGGTTTCCGCGAGACGGCGTGCGCGCCCATCGCGTCGACGGTGCGCACGCGAGCCGATCAGGGCTCGGCGTCAGGTGCATCGCGGCACGGTCGTTCGCACCACCGTGCTGCACATGTCCGGGACCGGTTCGGGAACGCCGGTGCTCCCGCTACCGGGCTGTTGTCCTCTCAGAGCTCCGACGAGCGCGTCCACTCACCGAGTTCGGTACCGGACTTCGGCAGATCCGCATCGGCGTACCTCACCACGGGTGCGGAATCCGACGTCGCGAAGAACTCGGAAAAAAGGGATGAAAAGCCTGAACCGATCGGCGTGCGACGACGTGAAACTCGATGAGCGCTCCTACGCAGGACCCGGCATTCCGGCCGCCCCTTCATGTACACGGCGGCCCCCTGAGTCCCGGTCTCCGCCACTTCACAGAAGAGCCAGACGATCATGCTTGTGACCGATCCCCCCTGCCCGAGCCCACCACTCCCCGAGCCTTGCCGACGCCAGGCGACGCTCAGCCTGCCCGCGCATGAGGCACACGTCTCCGTCGCCCGTCACTTCGCTGCCGAGTTGCTGCAGAGCTGGAGCGTGCCCGAGAGGGAACGGGACTCCGCCGTTCTCATCATCGACGAACTCACCGCCAACGCAGCGCAGTACGGCCGAGAGCGCATGACCCTGCTGCTCGTTCTCGAAGACTGCATGCTGCTCATCGTGGTCAGTGACTCCGGAACGGCTGTCGAGCATTCACACCCCCACATCGCCCCGGACGAACACGGCCGCGGTACGGGCATCGTCAGCTGCCTCGCGCAGTCGACCGAGATCTGCCAGACGCGCGGCGGCCGTGAAGTGCGGGCCCGTCTGCGGTGCTCGGCATGATCTGCCTCGGACTTCCGCACGGTCGGCACACCCCTGCGCGGGCCGGCACCGCGTCACTGCGGTGGCCATCGACTTCCGGACAGGGCGACGCCCAGGGATCCGTACACATCCCCGTGAGGGCAGCCGACGACGCCACCGAATGCGCGCCATCGACCCACAAGCCATGTCCCATCGACGGCTGTGCCGGCCGGGGTGTGGTGTCCGCACGAACCCCGGTCCGGGGGGACACAGAACAAGGCGGCCGTGACCACAGCAAGGTGCTGTGCAGACGTTGCGGCGCCGACGTGCCGGCTGCGGTCGCCGCGGACACCAGCACTCCGTCCCCGCACCAGACGTACGAGAACGCCCCCGACCTGCGCCGCGAGCTGCACCAGGTGCTCGCGCTCGGGGCTGAACGCGACGGCCGCCAGGCGAGGAGCGTCACCGGGCCACCGGCCGACGCAACCGTCGTCGAGCGCGCCTGGCTGCTGCGCCGGGCCGCGCTCATGGACCGAATGGCCCTGAACGACCCGAGTCCCGGGCCGGTCGGCGCCGCCGTACAAACCGGCGAACAACTCGTGCTGCACGATCGTCTGCATCCTCACCTGGTGGCCGGCCCGAATCAGCCGGACGCGATCGGGCCCGACTTCAACCACCGAAGCTACGTTCGCCAGGAATACACCGCGTGGACCGCCGCCGGGTGTCCCGGCACCTGACCGGCTCGGAGGAGGGTAGGAGCCGGGGCAGTGGTCGGTCAGCAGCGGGGTGCCATTCGGCCAACTCGACTGGTCTCGGGCGGCTGTTGAACCAGCAAGAGCACGTAGCACCGGCTGGGGGCTGCCGCGACCCGAATGTCGCTATGAATCTCCGTGGTGCTCGGGGGCGTCCAGTGGGTTGTCGGCCATCCTCGTCTCCAGGGCGGCCCGTACGGCGCCCGCGGCGGAGCTGTCGGGCTTGCGGGCAGCCTGGTCCTGGAAACACGTCAGGAACTGTGTGGCGAGCCCGAGTCGGGGATGGTGTTCGAGGACCTCGGCCCTGAATTCGGGCGCGAAGTCGTCGGCGTACCTGCCGACGATCTCCATGGCCGTCGCCCTGCACAGTACGTGCCCTTCGGGATCCATGGACACGTCGACATCGGGCCACATGTGTCGAATGATGACCTCTGCCAGTCGCCGGCGTCGTTCTGCCGGCCACCCGGCGCCGGCAGAGAACACCCGGGCCACATGGCTGCCGGCCACCTCGAACGGAACCGTGTGACTGTCGAATTCCCGTACCAGACCGATGTCGTGAAGCAGAGCGGCCACATACAGCAACTCGTAATCGACCTCGATCCTCTGGGCCGTGGCACGGGCCGCCGCCCAGATGTAGGACCGCACGGAATGGTTGAGCAGCGCGGGGGAGTGGTAGTCGGACGCCACCTGCAAGGCGGCTCTCGAGGCCGCCGTGTCCGGGACTGGAACGTCACCGAGGGCAATGCCGGCCACTGCGGGCTCGGCGCCGTTCGTCGGTCGTTGGTCGCGCACGGGTTGGTCTTCCTCTCGTAACGTGCTGCCTCGTCGGCCGAGGTCGCGTGGCGTCGATGTGGTGGCAGTGGGGAGTGCGCCACGGTGTGGACAGCGTCGCAAGGCTGAGCGCAGTTGTCCGGTCGCCTCACCGCGCAGACGGGATTCAGGCGAGCGCGGGCCTGAACAACTGCTCCGACAGCGCCGATCTCGGCGCGAAGAAGGGGTCATATGGACTGCTTGGCAATCCCCCGGCCCGTGGCACGCAGGGCACCGCGTACGGAAGCGTCGCTGTTCCGATCGGGACTGGACCGGCCGTCGACCGAAGCGGCCCGAGGGCGCTTCAACCCGTGCAGACCGGGTGCGTAAGGTACGAGCGGCCCGGCAGCCGTGCGCGCCGGGCCGCGCCGGTCGCGTGGACGACGTGACCGAGGGGCCGAGAACCGGGGGTGCGGGGATGGCGGACGCGGCGGATGTGGCGGACGTGGGGAGCTCGGAGGGGGCAGGGGAGGAGAGCGGCGGAGGGATCGCCCCCGTAGACCGGAGGGTGTTCGTCGTCGCAGGTGTGGTCTTCGCCGTGCTGATGGTGTTGTCCTCGCGCTACGGCTTCCACCGCGACGAGCTCTACTTCCTGGACTGCGCCCGACACCTGCAGGCGAGCTATGTGGACCAGCCTGCGCTCGCGCCGCTGCTGGCCCGGGTTTCGCTGTCTCTCTTCGGGGTTTCGGCGGAAGGCTTGCGGCTTTGGCCCGCATTGGCCGCCGCGGGCACGGTGGTCGTGGGCGGGCTGACCGCGCGGGAGTTCGGCGGCGCGCGGAGGGCTCAGTTGCTCGCGGCGATCGCGACGGGCACCATGCCCGTGCTGCTGGGCAGCGCTCACGTCGCCAACACAACGTCGTACGAGGTGCTGGCGTGGGCGGCGATCGCGTTCGTGGTCGTGCGGATCGGCCGCACGGGCGACACGCGGTGGTGGCTCGCCGTGGGAGCGCTGGTGGGCATCGGCGCGGAGTTCAACCATCTCGCGGCGATTTTCGGGGCCGTCCTGCTGGCGGCGACGGTGCTCGGCCCGGCTCGCCGGAGCGTGGTCGACCGGTGGTTGCTCGCGGGCGCGTTGATCGCAGCGGTCATTGTGCTTCCCGACCTGTGGTGGCAGTCGCAGCACGGTTGGGCGATGTTCGCGATGACTCAGGCGCTTAACGGGGAGCACGGAGGCGCAGGCAACATCTTCACCTGGATCGTGGGGCAGCTGGGCATGTCCTGCCTGGCGATGGTCGTGCTGTGGGTGGCGGGCCTCAAGTTCCTGTGGAGGTCCGGTCGGCCGCTGTGGCAGTGCCTGGTGATCGCGTACGCAGTGTTGTTCGTGCTGTTCGCCGTGACGACCGGAGCACAGGTGTACTACCTGGCCGGGTTGTATGTGTGCCTGCTGGCCGCCGGAGCTGTGGGACTCGACGGGTGGCTGCACTCACGCCCGGAACAGCTGCGGGGCCTGATGGTGGGAACCGCCGTCTCGGCCACGCTGTCCGCCGTGATCGTCCTGCCGCTGCTACCGCCGTCCGACGTGGGCTGGACGTACGGCATCAGCTCGAACTCGGGGGAGATGCTGGGTTGGTCCCAACTGGTCGGCACCGTGGGGCGGGTGTGGACCGGGCTCCCGGCGGGACAGCGCGCAAACGCGGTGATCTTCGCGGCGGACTACGGCGAGTCCGGCGCCATCAACGAACTGGGGCGCGGCGCCGGGCTGCCCACGGCCGTGGGCGCCCAGAACACCGACTGGTGGTGGGGTCCCGGCAAGACGCACGCCACGACCGTGGTGGCGATCGCCCCTGGCCCCGACTACGCCCCTGACTACGCCGCCCGACTGCGCCACTACTTCCGGCACGTCCGTGTCGCCGCCACACTCTCCGATCCTGATGGGGTGCACAACATCGAGTGGGGCGGCCATGTCTACGTATGCACCGACCCCCGACGCCCCTGGGGCGAGATGTGGCCCGAGCTGCGCACCTACGCATGACACTCCCTCCTGCGCGGAAAGTGACGTGCGGTGGTGCATGCCGTGTTGACCAGTCGGTGCCCTCGTGCTTGTACAGACCCTTGATGCCGTCCCCGAACCTTCGGCTTCAGCAACTGGGTGGCTGATGCGGTTACGCAGATCGGGCCGGGTGGCGATCTCGAAAGAAGAACGGCGCGACGGCCGTGGCGGGCGGTGCGGCGGCAGGCAGCGGCGATGTTGGTTTGGCCGGCCTGGAAGAACACGCTGGCCGCGAGATTGCGGATAGTCGCCGTCGTGCGGGGGGTAGGCCACCGCTGCGGATCTGGGCGGCGATCGTCGCGCAACGTCCTTGTGCTCCGGACACTCCGGCCGGCGTGTTCGGCGCAGGGGGCTTGCACGTACACGAGTCCGAACCGAGACCGTACGGAACTCGACTCCACCTCCGGACGGACCGAACCTCTCGAAGTAAGCATCAGAAGGGGGGTCGGAATGAAACGTGTGTGTGCGGCAGCGTGCCTGGCGTTGGGGCTCACCATGATGAGCGGCTGCAGCCCCCCTGACCGGCCGCTCGTAGCAGTGCGAAACGGAAACGACGGGCGGCCGGTGGCCGAACTGCGGCCGTGCGAAGGGGGCGAGACCCTTTCGGGGATGCGTCTGGGGAGCTGGACCCTTGACGAGGGCGAAGCCGCAGTCGAGGAAGCATCACTTGGCTCGATCGGCTCTTCCTCGACCTCCCGACATGCCGCGACCGGCACCGATGATCCGGACGAAGACCAGGCCCTCGAGGAAGACAGCGGGTGGGAGGCATGGGGAGCGACGAACCACGGAGGTGTCGTCTTCCCGCTCTTCTCCCCACCACCGGAGTGGCGCGTCCAAACCTTCGGCAGACAGACCCTGCTGCCCGACCGGACCTACGCGCTGAGATTCCACGGGGCCGGTGGCTACATGGCCCACGTCTACTTCACGGCCGACGACCTCGCCTCCCTCCAGCCGGGCCAGGTCTGGGCCGACGACCGGGCCATGAGCGCGGGAGACTTCGGCGAACTCGTCGACGACAAGTGCTGAAGGCCATCAGGTCGCTTCGGGATCGAAAACTTCGGCGATTATCGAACCGGTCGTATCCGTTTGTTCAGTTCGCCGGTGGCCGACCGGCTTTCAGGATGCTTTCAGGTTGCGGCGGTCCTGGCCAATTGAATTGATCGCTCCTTATGGTTGGATATTTTTCGGAGGGTGCCAGCTCCTGCCGCGGGGAGCTGGCGCCCTGTCGGAAAATCAGACGGGAGTGATCGATGGTGAAGCGGTCGAGCATCATCGCCGACGGCGACGCGGCGGGCGCGAAGGCAACCTCAGGTACCGGTAAGTCGGTGATGAAGAAACTGCCCGAGGTCACTGTGGCCTTTTGGGTCATGAAGATCGCCGCGACGACACTGGGTGAGACGGCCGGTGACCTTTTCGCACAGACGCTGCAGATCGGCTATTTCCTCACCACGATCGTGCTCTTCCTGGTCTTCGTGGTCACGCTGGTGGTTCAGTTGCGGTCCGGTCATTACCAGCCGTTTTTCTACTGGACCGTGATCCTCTCGACCAGCATGGCCGGCACCACGATGTCCGATTTCATGAACCGGGACGCGAGTGCCGAGTACCTCTCCAGCGGGACGAGTTCGCTCGGCTGGGGGCCGCAGGGCCTCGGCATGGGCTACCCGACAGGAGCCGCGATCCTCGTCTCGATCCTCCTCGCGATTTTCTTCGTGTGGAAGCTGAGTGGCATGACTTTCCAGATCCGCGACATCGTCACGTTCCGAGGCGAGACTCTTTTCTGGGCGGCGATCCTTGTGTCCAACACGCTCGGAACGTCGATGGGTGACTTTCTGTCCGACAGTTCCGGCCTTGGCTACGGAGGCGGCGCACTATTGGTGGTGGGGGCACTGGCGGTGCTGGTGGCGTTGATGAAGGTTCCGGTGCCGAACACCCTGCTGTTCTGGATTGCTTTCGTTCTCACCCGGCCGCTTGGCGCCACGGCGGGTGATTTCCTCACCAAGCCGGTCGCCAAGGGCGGCTTGAACCTCGGCACGATCGGCTCGTCGGTGGTTCTGCTTGCCGTCCTGTCGGCTCTGGTGGCTTACGGGCACATGCGAGAACGGAAGACGACCGACTGGCCGGCATCGGGGCAGGACTCGCCTGCTCGGCGGGCGAGTTGAGGGTGAAACAGGTGCAGCCGTGTTTCCTTTGGCGGCGGGGAAGAGGGGGGCACGTACCACCGCGAGTGGGCACGGTACGTCATCCGCGAATCTGTGGCACGGTTGTGTGTTGCGCATGGTGCCACTGCGCGTCATCAACCAATTCGTCGCTGTCGGATGCCGCGTTGACCAGGCTGATACAGCACAGAATCAGCAGCAGGGCGCCGGCTGCGAAGGGCAGGGGCCGGCGTGCCGGTGGGGGGCCCAGCAGGGCGCGTACGCGCTGTGGGACTTCGCCGCCGGTCGCGGCCAGTGCGGCGGGGCGGGGCGCACCGGCGGACGCGAGCGCGGCGCGACCGACGGCACGGGCGACCATCACACGATCGCCGGTCTGCGCGGCGGCCTCTTCGTCGGCCCAGCGTTCCAGGACGAAGGCGCCGGTGTGGGCCAGGGGACGCAGCAGCGGGTTCACGGCAGACGTAAGCCGCCAGATGGTCTTGAAGACATGGTGCTTTCCCCGCAGATGGGCCCGCTCGTGCGTCAGCAGCGCGTGGCGCTCGCCGTCGCCCAGGCACTTGAGCATGCCCCGGGACACCACGATCCTTCCCGGACTGCCCGGCAGGGCGAAGGCCAGGGGAGTGTCGTCGTCGAGTACGGCCAACTCCGTGTCGCCAGGCAGGCGAGTGCATTCCCGGCGGGCCCTGATGACGTGGCGAGTCTGGCTGAGGGCTGCGATCCCCAGGGATATCAGGCCGGCTGCCAGCACGAGCGCGCTGGCGGCAGCGACGCCGAGGTACACGGGATCGTCGTCCCGCAGGGCGGCCACCGACCAGTGACCCTCCGCCGCGACTTGGGGGATCTGTGCCACGCCGGTGAAGGCCAGCAACGCCAGTGAGCCCGTCCAGCCGCCCGCGGTGACGAGGGCGGCGCAGGCCAGGGCCCAGGCGGCCGGGCGTGGCGCGAGCCGGCGTGCCATGCGCGGCGCGAGCGCCGTGAGCACGGCGGTTACGGCGAAGGGAATGTACACACTGATCAACACGTCGTCACAACCTGGTGCCTCAGGGCCCGTCACTGTCGCTGGGGTCGTGTTCGGACAGCAGGTGATGCAGTAGTTCTTCGTCCTGCTCGGAGAGCTCCGAGACGAAGCGGGTCAGCACCGCCTCTCGATCCGAGCCGCTGTCCAGCAGTGTCCGCATGCGCTGCGCGGTGTGCGAAGCCTCGTCCGACGCCGGTGTGTACGCGTACCCGCGGCCCTCACGGTGCCGGAGGAGCACGCCCTTGTCGTAAAGGCGCGACAGGATCGTCAGCACGGTGGTGTAGGCGAGGTCGCCTCGCAGTCGCTCCCGAACCTGACCGGCGGTCAGTGGGCGGTCGGCAGCCCAAAGTGCGGCAAGTACATCGCTCTCCAGTTCGCCGCGCGCCCGCCTGCCGGATCCGCCGGGTGTCTCCTCGCCGTTGGGGTCGCTCACCGTCCGCCTTCCCTCCTGCCGTGTCAGCACAGGCTACCCGGCATGTCTACTACTAGTTGTAGGAGGTATGCTCCGGGCTTCGAAGCGCGAACTACTACATCTTGTAGATTCTGCAGCCCCCGTCGGGCGGAGGAGCAGCTCATGCCTCACATCGGACGTACGCTTCCGCGCCCCGCGGCCGCGAGTCCTGCACCGGTCCCGGCCCCCTGGGCGCAGGCGACGCTCCCTGGGCGCGTCGCCATCATCTCTGCGAGCGTCGGCGCCGGCCACGACGGTGCCGCCGCCGAGCTGGCCCGGCGCCTCGAGGGCGACGGACTCAGAGTGGACCGGTTCGACCTGCTGGATCTGTTGCCCGTGAGGCTCGGACAGGCTGTCCAGGAGATCTACCACCGGATGCTCGTCCGTGCGCCATGGGCTTACCAGCGGATCTACTCCAGCACCGAGCGCGCCGGAGGAGGTGGTCGGGTGGCGCGGACGCTGCTCCGGTCTGCAGAGGAACGGGTCCTCCGCGCTCTGCCTCCGGATACCGGCGCGGTCGTCTCGACCTACCCCGGGGCCAGCCGTGTGCTGGGCAATCTGCGGCTGGGCGGACGGCTGACGGTCCCCGTCCTGACCTATCTGACCGACTTCTCCGTGCATCCGCTGTGGGTGGCGGACGGGGTGGACGTCCACCTGGCTGCTCATGCGGTGCCGGCTCGCCAGGCACGGGCAGCCGGGGCGCGGGACGTGCGAACGTGCGGACCGGTCACCGATCCGCGTTTCCGGCCGGGGGCCAGGGAGGATCGCGACCGGGGGCGCGCCGACTTCGGTCTACCGGAGAAGACGCCGCTGGCCTTGCTGGTCGCCGGCTCCTGGGGCGTGGGGCCGGTCCGGCAGGTCGCCAAGGAGCTGCGCGACTGCGGTGCCGCTGTGCCGGTTGTCGTCTGTGGGCGCAACGAGGCGCTCGCGGCGCGACTGCGTGCCGATGGGATCGAGCACGTCTTCGGCTGGGTCGACGACATGCCGGCCCTGATGCATGCCGCTGACGTCCTCGTGCAGAACGCGGGCGGCCTGACCTCTCTGGAAGCGTTCGCCGCAGGCCTGCCCGTCGCGAGCTACCGCTGCATACCCGGCCATGGCCTGACCAATGCCGCCGCGCTCGACGAAGCCGGTGCAGCCGTGTGGGTCCGTAACGCCGACGACCTCAAGAAGGTGCTCTGCGACCTCATCGACGGATCGCTCGGGCAGCACCAACGCGAAGTGGGTCTAGACCTGTTCGCGAGGGCCCCGGGTGAGGGTCCGGCAGCCGAGATCGCCCGCTTGTGCCTCTCGGGGACTTCCCCGCAAAGCTCCGCACCGCCCTCGCGCCCCCGCCGCCGGCCTCTCGCCCGTCGACGTCTCGCACTGCGCCCACGCGTCACCACCACCGCGGCCCTCGCGGGCGCGGTATGGGCGTGCGCCGTGGGAGCCGGATTCGCGACGACGCACGACGCCCCCGGCCTCGTGCACACCATCGGCCACAGCCTCGACCTGGACGACCTCCCTCCCGGCCACCGATCCGAAGGACATCGCTCGTGACCGCCACCCGACTGGTTCGCACCGCCGCACTGGCGGCCCTCCCCACTCTGGCCGTCGCCCACGCCGCCCCGGTGATCTCCACTTTCGGGCCGCTGCGCAGGCGGCTCATGCCCCGCCTCTCGGGTCGGGGCCGCCCGGATCACGTGGCCCTGACCTTCGACGACGGACCCGACCCCCTTTCCACCCCGTTCTTCCTGAAGGTGCTCGACGAGCGGAACATCCGTGCGACCTTCTTCATGCTGGGCAGGGCGGCGCGGCGGTCTCCCGGATTGGTCCAGGAGATCGTGGCCGCCGGTCACGAGATAGGAGTGCACGGCTGGCTGCACCGACCGCTGCTCCTGCGTGGCCCTGGAGCCGCGTACGACGACCTGGCCCGGGCCCGCGACACCCTCGCCGCGATCACGGGCGAGCGACCCAGGCTCTTCCGTCCCCCGTACGGCGTCATGTCGACGTGCGCCCACCACGCCGCCCGGCGCCTGGAGCTCACTCCCGTGCTGTGGACGTGCTGGGGAGAGGACTGGACTGCCAGGGCGACGCCGCAGTCCGTCCACCGCACGGTCACGGCCGACCTGGACGGAGGCGGAACCATCCTGCTCCACGATTCCGACTGCACCTCCGCACCCGGGGCGTGGCGCTCTGCGCTGGGTGCGCTGCCGCGCATTCTCGACACATGTGAGCAGCGCCGCCACGAAGTCGGTCCTCTGAGTGAGCACGGGTGGTTGTGAGCGTCCGCGAAGACACGTCCTCGCCGGGAACGCATCACCGCCCTCGATCGTCTACAGTGCTGTAGACCGTCTACCTTGCTGTAGTCGATCATTGTGTGCCCGACTGCTCACCTCAAGGCCATAGGGAAAGGCTTTCGCTGAATGACCACACCGCCGCACCTGGCCTCGCAGCTCGCCGTGAACGTACTGGACGCCCAATCTCTGCTGACCGCCTTCGGCGTGGTGGGCGTGGGTGTGGTGCTGTTCGCGGAGACGGGTCTGCTCATCGGGTTCTTCCTGCCAGGAGACTCCTTGCTGTTCACGGCAGGGCTCCTGTGCACGGGGACGGCGGACCGGGCCGTGCAGCTGTCGCTGACACCGCTGCTCGTCTCGGCCGCCGTCGGTGCCCTGGCCGGCGCGCAGTGCGGCTATCTGATCGGCCGCCGGGCGGGGGGAGCGCTGGTCGCCCGCAGTCGTTCGCAGCGTTTGCACGACGGCATGAAGCGGGCCGAAGAGCTCTTGGAGCGCTACGGGTACGCCAAGGCGATCGTCCTGGCGAGATTCATCCCGGTTGTGCGGACCGTGCTCAACCCGATGGCGGGCGCGCTCGAAGTTCCCGTGCGGACCTTCACGCTGTGGCAGGCGATCGGTGGCCTCGTCTGGGCCGTCGGCGTCACGCTCGCAGGGTATGTGCTGGGGTCCTCGATCCCGAACGTCGACCACTACCTTTTGCCTCTGATCGCGTTGATCGTCGTGGTGTCGCTGATCCCGCTGCTCAGCGAAGTCCTGCGATCCCGGCAAAGCGCCAGGCCGAAGGCGAGGCACAAGTGATCCTCGCCTTCGACGGGTCGGCCATCGACGGTTCCCTCTACGCGGACGTCGTTGTCCGCGCGCATCACTCGGCCGACTGGCTCGACGACACGGTGTCGGTCTGGTCGACGTACGGACTCCTGGTGTTCGCCGTCCTGGCCGTCATCGGCTGGTGGCGCGCCCGGCGGGTCAGCCCGGCGGCCGCGGTCACGACGCTGGCCGTACCGGTCGTCGTGGTTGTCTCATACGGAGTGGACATGGTCCTGAAGGCGGTCGTACGGGAGAACCGCCCCTGCCAGAGCCTTCAGGTGACAACGCTGGATGCCTGCCCGGCACACGGCGACTGGTCGTTCCCCAGCAACCATGCGGCCATCGCCGCGGCCGCCGCCGTGGCTCTGCTGTTCGTCTCGCGCCTCCTCGGTGCGGTCGCGGGGGTCGCAGCCGTGGCGATGGCGGGCTCCCGGGTCTGGGTCGGCCTGCACTATCCCCATGACGTCCTGGCGGGCGTGCTCGTCGGCGGACTGGTGGCGTGGGCCGCGACGTTCGTCGTACGACGACAATCAGACAGTTTGGCCCGGCGGCTCGCCTCCAGACGTCTCGGCGAACTGCTGCTCGCCTCATGAGCCGCCGCGATGTCTCCGGCCCGGCCGGGTGGGCCGCCCTCGGCGCCGGGACCGCGTTCGCGATCCTCGCCGCTGCCGTCCACGCCGATGCGCCGCGCTGGCTGGACGACCGGTTCCTGTCGTGGTCGGTCGCACACCGCCCGCATCTCGCCGTGACTGTGGCACGCGGTGTGACCGCCACAGGAACCGGCGCCGTCCCCTATGTCCTTGCCGTCCTGGCAGGCCTCCTCGCAGGACGGTCACCGAAGCAGCGCGTGCTCACCACCGTGCTCTGTCTCGCTTGCCTCGCAGTGGGCCAAACCCTGCGATTCGAAGTGATGCAGCTCGTCCATCGATCCCGGCCCCCCACAACGGACTGGGCGGCGCACGCAACGCGTTGGGCGTTCCCCTCGGGCCACACCACGACGTCCGCCCTCGCCGCCGGAGTGCTGATCGCCGCCGTGTCGCTGTGGGCCCCGCGCGGCGGGACGCCGCTGCGGATCTTCATCGGCTGTTGGGCACTGCTCGTCGGCCTGACCCGCATCTACCTCGGAGTGCACTGGTTCACCGACGTCCTCGGCGGATGGCTGTTCGCGGTCGGCTGGCTGGGAGCCTGCCTGTGGGCCCTTGCCCGGTGGCTCCCGGACTCGTTCAGGCAAAGTGACACGGTGGGCCAAAGACCGGCGGAGGACCATGCACCCCAAAATCCTCACCGTTGAAGATGATCACGCCCTGCGCGATGTGCTGCGCCGATTTCTGTCCGACGAGGACCTCATCCCCATCGTCGCCGCCGACGGCGCGAGTGCCCTTCGACTTGCCACGGACGATATCGCGGCGGCCGTCCTGGACGTCGGGCTACCCGACGCGGACGGGCGGGACGTGTGCCAAGCGATGCGCGCAAACGGCTTTGTGGCCCCTGTCATCTTCCTGACCGCCCGCCATCAGATCACGGACCGTCTGTCCGGTTTCGCCGCCGGCGGCGACGACTACCTGGTCAAGCCGTTCCACCCGGCCGAACTCATCGCTCGGATCAAGGCCCTTCTCAAGCGAGCGGCCCCGCAGACCGCGATGTCGGCCGGCGATCTCGTCCTCGACGCGGTGAACCACAGCATGTCCGCACCGGGAGCCCGCATCGGCCTGTCCCCGACGGAATTCCGGCTACTGGCCACACTCACCGCCGCCGACGGCACCATCGTGCGCCGCAGAGACCTGGTCCGGGCCGCCTGGCCCGAAGGAGCGCACGTGAGTGACAACACCCTGGACCAGTACCTGAGCCGGCTACGACGAAAGCTGCGCGAGGCGGGCAGCGACCTGACCATCGGTACTTCCCGCGGAATCGGACACCGCCTGTCATGAAAGGACTCATGACACGCCTGGCGCCTCGAACCCTGCGGGGGCGCCTTTCCCTCGTGGCCCTGACGGCCGCATCGCTGCTGATGGCGGTCCTGACCGTCCTGTTCAACGTGACGATGGACCGGCACCTGCGGCACCAGGCGGACGACGAACTGCGCAACCGGGCAGCCGCAGTAGCCACCACCGTCGACACGAGCGGCTCCCACGTACGTGTACTGGAAACGGTCAATGACCGCCTCCTCGATACGAACGTATGGATCCTCGACGGTGGGCGTCTCCTGGAGAAGCCGCCGTCGGCTGCCTCCGCCGGGCCGCTGTCCCGAGCCGTCGACCGGTTGGCCGCACAGTCAGGGCGCGCCTGCACGACCGTGACCGCCCGCGGTGACCGGCCTGTGCGATTGTGTTCCGAGCCCTTGTCGGGTGGGAGCGGTGGTGCCGTGGTCGTGACCGCCCTGGACCTCGGCCCCTACCGCAGTTCGGCCGACACGCTGCTCCTGGGCTCGCTGGTGCTGGATGCCGTGATGCTGCTGTGCACTTACATGCTCACACGTCTGTCTGTCGCCCGGGCCCTTCGTCCCGTACGGGTGATGACCGATCAGGCCACTCAGTGGAGTGCCGTGCACTCCGACGACCGCTTCGGTGCCAAGGATCACCCGGCGGAACTCACCCGGCTGGGCACCTCATTGGACGCGCTCCTGGATCGCATACGGACCGCGCTGCGATACGAACAGCAGTTGACCGCCGAGCTGTCCCACGAACTGCGCACCCCGCTCACCCGGATCGTCACCGAACTCGACTGGTGGAGACGCCGTCCGCGCTCCGCCGAGGAGACGCGCGCCATTCAAGCGGTGATTGCGGAGGCGGCTCAGGCCATGCGCCTGATCTGCGACACCCTCTTGAACGACGCCCGAGAGAGCGCGCGCAATCCGGCGGCCGTGCCCGGAACCTCGGACGTCGTATCGGTGCTGGGCCGCATGATTCAACACGCAGGGACACCGGATCAGGTACACGGGGTCGTAGAGGCCGAGTCCTCGGTGCTCGAGGTGGGAGTTCCGCCCGCCCTTCTCGAACGCATCGTCAGCCCATTGCTCACCAACGCTGTTCGCTATGCACGTTCAAGCGTGAAGGTCTCTGCGCGAGGCATCCCGGGCGCAGTGCGGATCGATGTCGTCGACGACGGCCCCGGTGTGCCGCAGACGTTCATCGCCGACCTGTTCCAGCCAGGACGGCGTGCCGACGCCGACGACGGGCACGACGGCGCCGGCCTGGGGTTGCCGCTCGCGCGACGTCTCGCCCGGGCTGTGGGCGGTGAAGTGTCCTACGACTCCGCCCATGCACCTGGGGCCAAGTTCACCGTCAGTCTGCCGGCAGGCTGACCGGCATCCGCGCCGCGAACGGTAGCGGAGGCCGTGATCCGGGCACAGGAGGGACGCATATCCGGCGCAGCGTCGGTGACGACCGGAGACCGGACGCGGGTGACGGTACCCGGCCGGGCAACCTCCGTGGGTTCGTAGAGCGGCGGGGCACCCGTCGTGATCGGTGACGAGCGCCCCGGAGTCGGGTGAGCGGCGACCTCTGCCGGATCTTCGGGACGCGGCATGGTCGCCTGCTGATCAACCGCTCAGGCCGCGGGCCGGTTGACCGGCTTGTGCTCCGTGACGTCCCTACGCGTCACTGCGAGATACACCACGAGGCCGAGGATGACCGCGAGGAACAGCACGCTGGTCACCACGGTACCGATCCCCAGTCCGCCGTCGGCGGTCGGCTGGGACAAGTAGTCGCCGATGGAGGCGCCGAGCGGACGGGTCAGGATGTAGGCGATCCAGAAGCTGCCGACCGCGTTCAGATCCAGCGCGAATCGCGCCAGGGCGACCGCGGCGATGCCGATGGCGAACAGTACGGCCGACAGCCAGTAGCCGAGGGACATGCGCTCGGAGACGAGGTCGCCGGCCGCAGTGCCCAGGGCGAAGGTGAACAGGACGGCGAGCCAGTAGAAGGACTCGCGGCCGGTGGAGTCGATGTGGTGAATCGACAGCGTGCGCTCGCGCCGATACCAGACCAGGAACACGATCGCGAGGAGCAGGGCGAACACGATGGTGCTGGTCTCCAGCGGCACACCCATGTTGTCGGTGAGGTTGTCGCTGATCAGCGTGCCGACGACGCTGATGAGGGCCACGGCGAGCCAGTAGATCCCGGGGCGGTAGGCCCGCGTGCGGAACTGTACGACCAGCACAACGGCCAGCAGGGCACTCATCAGCACCGATACACCGGTCAAGCCCAGTCCTGCGTCGGAGTTCAGCAGATCGGCCGCGGTTTCGCCGACCGTGGTGCACAGAACCTTGATGATCCAGAAGTAGACGGTGACTTCGGGCACCTTGTTGAGGCGCGACACAGCGCGCTGCGGAGGGGCCGGTTCGTCGACCGCGGGAAGTGCGGTGTTTCCAGGGGTTTCATATGTCATGGTTCCCGACCGTGCCATCGGACACCTGAACGCATCCTGACTGCTGCGGGCCCCTGACCGTCCGGCCCGACCTGCACTACTCGGCCGTCGGCCCGCTGATCGGCTGACGAGGCCGGGACGCGGTGCCGGTGCGCTGGGGAGCGAGGAACACGGCCATCACGGGGGCCAGGTACAGCGTCCAGATGATGATCTGGAGCACGGTGGGATCGGGCTGGAAGTTGAAGACACCCTTGAGGAGTGTGCCGTACCAGGAGTCAGGGGGGGAGGGTGGTGCCGATGTCGAAGGCGAGATCGTTCAGTCCGGGCAGGAAGCCGGCTTCCTGGAGGTCGTGAATGCCGTACGCGAGGACGCCGGCGGCAACGACGACCAGCATGGCTCCGGTCCACCGGAAGAACCTGGCCAGATTGATCCGCAGGGCGCCCTTGTAGAACGGCCATCCAAGCGCGGCGGAGGTGGCGAGCCCCAGCAGCGCGCCGATCAGCGGGCGGATGCCGTCACCCGTGGCTTGTACGGCGGTCCAGATGAAAAGGGACGTTTCCAGGCCCTCCCGTCCCACGGCGAAGAATGAGGTCACCACCAGCGCGCCGGTGCCGACGGCCAGGGCCGCGTCGAGCTTGCCTTGAAGCTCGCTCCTCAGATGGCGTGCGGTGCGCCGCATCCAGAAGACCATCCAGGTCACCAGGGCTACCGACAGGATGGACAGGGTGCCGCCGAGGGCTTCTTGAGCCTGGAAGGTGAGCGTCGAGGAACCGAATTGCAGGAGGGCGCCGAAGGCCAGGCTGAGGAACACGGCCAGCGCGACCCCCACCCACACGGGAAGCAGCTGTCGCCGGTTGCCGCTCTTGACCAGGTACGCGACGAGTATGCAGACGACGAGGCCGGCTTCCAGCCCCTCACGCAGGCCGCTCAGGTAATTGGCGAACACGCCGAGTCCTTCCGTCGGTTGAAGTCATTGGTGTCTGGCGCGTCGTTGGGCGAAGAGCAGGCGTCCCTCACGCGACTGCGCGCTGCGAAGGGGACGGACGCGCCTTTCCCGGTGAGATGTGTTGACCTCACGCCCGTGGTGTGCGGCGGCTCACTTCACGACGGCGGCGGCCAGCTTCGAGAGCGGCTCGGCCAGCGCATTCACTCCGTCGGAGAGTTCCTTGCGCTGGGGCGCGGTGACTGTGTCGTAGGAGGCGTAGGTGTAGTCGCCGCCGGTGCGGAACTTCTCCAACAGCTGGGACAGCGCGACGAATTGACTGTCGAGTTCCCTGGTCAAACCGATGTCGTTCCTGGAGGCGACCGGCTTGAGAAGCTCGTAGGACTGTTGAGCGCCCTCGAGGTTGCCCTTGAAGTCCACCAGGTCGGTGTGGGAGTGACGCTCTTCTTCGCCGGTGACCTTGTTGCGAGCGACCTCGTCCAGCAGGCTCTTGGCGCCGTTCGCCATCGATGTCGGGGTGATCTCCGCGGCGCCGACCTTCTTCACCCACGTGTTCAGGTCGGACATCAGCCGGTCGGCGAGCTCCTTCTCGCGGGCGCCGATCTTCCCTCCTTGCCGGAGCGCCTTCTCCAGGCGGTGCCAGCCGGTCCAGTCCGTGGCCGGATCCTGGCCTGCCTCGAGGCCGTCTTCGCGGACGTCGACCTTCGGATCGATGTCACCGAAGGACTCGGCGACCGGTTCGGTGCGTTCCCATCCGATCCGGGAGGGTGCGTAAAGCTTCTTCGCCCTCGCGACGTCTCCGGCCTTGACGGCGTCGGCGAAGGCCTGCGCCCGCGGAAGGGTCTGTTCAGCCTGCGCAAGGACGTACGAGCGATAGGCAGCCACCGCCCTGTCGGCCTCAGGGCTCCGCTTGGCGGCTGCGTTCCTGCCGGTGACCGTCACCTTCTGACGGATGCCGTCGCCCTTCATGCCTGGCTTGCAGGCAATCCGGTACTCGCCCAACTTGATCTCTGTCGTGATCGACGACTTGGTGCCCGGCCCGATGTTCTCGCGTTCCGCTGCGATCCGGTCGTCCGGGAACGGCACGTATACCTCGGTCACCTTCGAGCCGGTGTTCTCGATGCTCACGGTGACATGGCCGGCGGGGAATTGCGTCCGAGAGACCTCGCACTTGGAGTGCGACGCCGTAACCCGAACCGATCCGTCACCGCCGTCGGATTTCTGGGCGCACCCCGACAGCGATACGACGGCCGCCGTGGCAGAGACGGCGCAGGTCAGCAGGTATCGCGAATTCGCGGACATGCAGGATGCCTCGTTTCACACGGGAAGGAAGGCGTGAGCGAAGGCCCGATCGTCCGCTGAGTCTACACAGCAGTAGACGGTAAGGAAAGGCTGCCCTTAGTTTCGTTTGCGAGTGGCATGTCAGGGGGAGGGGATCTCACCCTGGGCGACCTCGACGCCGTGGTGCAGGAGCGCGGCTCCGCCGAGGGAGGACGCGGCGGCACCGGTGCACACCAGAACCATGGCCAGCAACGCCGGAACGAACCGTCGTGTCGGTGCCTCACTGAGAAGTGCCCTGACACGGGCGGGCACCGGGCCCGTCACCGCTCCAGGAATCACCACCGGCAGCCGGGTGCCTCCGCGCCGGCGAGCGGAGGCCAGAGCGGCGCGCCCTACGGCATGCGCGGTCAGTCTCCGGTCTCCTGCCTCGCGGGCGGCAACCTCATCGGCGGCGCGCTCAGCCGCGAAGGAAACGGGGTGCACGACGGCGGCCAGCGCGGGATGGCACTGAGCGGCGATGAGTGCGGCAGCGAGAAAGAGGTGATGCCGACCGGCCAGATGGGCGCGTTCATGAGCGAGGAGCACCTCGCGTTCGTCACCGCCCAAGGCGCGAAGCATGCCCGAGGTCACCACGATCCGCCCCCGCCCACGCAGGCCGTCGGGCAGCGCATAAGCGTCCGGCTGCGGGTCATCCACCACACAAAGCCCTCCGGCGTCCGGAAGCGCGGCGACATTCCCACGGGCGGCACGCAGACGGCGCACCTCCGACGTCACGCGCCGCGCCCCGGCGACAACGGTGACGGCCGCAATACCGGCAGCCAGCGCCGAAACCCCCAGAACCAGCGATTGAGGACCGGCCTTGAGCGGCTGGATCAGATCCACCAGGACAGCGAACCGAGGAACCTGTAGCGCGAGAGGAAGAAGCAGTGCGCCCAAGCACGTCACCACGCCGAATGCGAGTGCGGCGGAGACGACGGTGATCGACCACAAGGCGACGTCCGGCCGTACTCGCTCCGCGGTACGTCGGGCCAGAGGCGGCAGTAACCAGGGGAGGGCAAGCGGGACGAGCAGCAGTGCGATCATCGTTCGCCTTCCTCGAGAAGCCGCCTCAGCTCCTCCTCGTCGGCCTGGCTCAGCCCTTTGACGAATCGGGCCAGCACCATGCTGCGATCACTGTCCCGATCAAGTTCGTGATGCATCCGCCGAGCCGTGAGACCGTGTGCGTCATCCATCGGGAAGTAGACGAAACCGCGCCCGCCGGGACGCCTGTCGATGAGGCCCTTCTGGTGCAGACGTGCGAGCAGCGTCGCCACGGTCGTCCGAGCCAAGGGCTGTGGCATGGCCTCCCTGACCTGCGCTGCTGACTGAGGCCTGCCGGCCGCCCACAGTGCAGCGAGGACACTGGCCTCCAGCTCACCCGCAGACCGCCGCTCACCGTCGATCTCAGCCACCGGCCAGTCCCCTCTCTCGGATCATGCACAGCACACGGATCGACCACTGCACTGTAGGTGCAACGGTGGTCACTCTCGACTCCCCGACGCGCGGTGCGCGTCGAGACCGCCCGTACCAGGTTAGGGCCAGGTCCGGGGCGTCGGACCTGGCGATCGACGTTCCGACGACGAGACGTGCTGAACGCCGGACCGCGGAAGACGTTCGGCTGGGACAGCCCGGCCGTGCGCTTGTCCGTGCTGCCGAAGTACGCCCCGACGCTGTGTGCGACGATTTGTTGAATCTGCCCACGCCGGATCTCCATCTTCGCGGCGCCGAACATGGCGCACGTCACAGGAACGCCGCCCGGGCGGCGGAGAGGTATCTACTGTGAGGGATTCGGAAAACAACCTGCGCCGACGTGTGCGCGCCGGGGAACGCGACGCGTTCGCCGAGCTGTACGAGCAGTGCGCCCGGACCGTCTACAACCACGGGTTGCGGCTGACGGGCGACTGGTCAACGGCGGAAGAAATCATGTCGGAGACGTTCTTGACCGCTTGGCGGGTACGGGAGCGACTTGAGGCCGACGGAGGCTCGCTCGTTCCCTGGCTCCTCGGCATCGCCACCAACAAGGCGGAGAACGCCCGGCGCGGATCGCGCCGACGCCTCGCCTTCCTGGTCCGGCAGCCACAGCCGCCCGCCGTCACCGATTTCGCGCCGGAGGTCGACGGACGCATCGACGACGCGCGCCGTCTGGGTGCGGTGCAGATCGCGCTGCGCCAACTGCGCCGTTCGGAACGGGAAGTGCTCTCCCTGTGCGTGTGGTCGGGCCTCGACTACCAGCAGACTGCCGAGGCTCTTGGTATCCCCGTCGGCACCGTGCGTTCGCGCCTGTCGCGGGCCCGCGCCAAGCTGGCCCGGCTTACCGACGAAGGGCCGGGAACGAACATGGAACCGCAGGCCCCTCGCGGAAAGGTAATCAGTGAAGCCGCACTCGCGGCCCTGCCCGTGCGGGAGGAAACCGTATGACGACCCATGACACCCGCCGTTCCCAGGCCCGGCGCACCGACGCCGACGAGATCGCCGGGCTGCTCCCGGCGCCGGCCGAGTGGGACGTTCCGCGCGAGCAATACCTACACTGCAAGGAACTGCTAATGCGCCAGATCGACCGCGACCAGGCCCTCGGTCATGCCCAGACTACGCCCAGTACCCGTCCCTCCCGGCGGCTGCTGCGGCCCGCGGTCATGGTGCCGGTCACGGCATTGGCCATGGGCGCCGTGGCGCTCACGGTCGTCACCGCTACCGGCAACGCGGGCCACTCCGCCACCGCGGGCCCGTCGCAGCACGCCACCACCAGCGACACCATGCGGCCCGCCGCCGCGCTTCTCGGCCGGATCTCCCAGGCTGCGCTGAAAACCGACGCCATTGCGGTACACGACGACCAGTTCACCTACAGGCGGGCCAAGATCCGCGAGGCGGATCTGACCACCAACAAGGCCGTAGTCGGCCCACTGAGGGACATGGAGACCTGGGAGTCGCAGAAGCAGGGGCCACAGCTCAAGCTCGGTGTGGTCCGGGTCGACGGCGAAACCTTCCCCATCAATGCCGAGTTGGGGGACGAGCACGGCACTCCGGCAGGCCTCAGCCGGCCCACCTATCGGTGGCTCGCCGCCTTGCCGACCGACCCGGACAAGCTCCTGACATATCTCGACGCGAAGACGCCGAAGACGGCGAAGGTCCGGGGCCAAGGGCACAATCAGGCCGTGTTCGAGCAGATCGGCAGCCTCATCGGTGAGGTGATGCCGCCCCAGACGGCTGCCGCCCTCTACCAGGCTGCCGCCCGGATCCCGGGAGTCGAACCGGCGCCCCAGGCCCACGATGCGATCGGCCGCCGAGGTGTCGGCATCGCCCGCGACGATGCCGCTTCCGGCACTCGCACCGAATGGATCTTCGACAAGGACGACCTCGCCCTCCTCGGTACCCGCAGCTACCTGATCAAGGACACCTCGTACGGGAAGAAGGGCACCCTGCTCTCCAGCAGTGCGGTGCTCGAACACGCAGTGGTCGACAAGGCGGGCCAAGAGCCCACTCGAAACTCTGCGCACACGTCGATGCCGAGCCGACAGAACAGCTGACTCGACGGCGTTGCCGTGCCCGACGCGCCGCCCTCGTCGGCCGCCCGGGTGGAGCAGTGCAAGCCGCCGCCTCGGCACCTCAGGCCCGGCCGGCTGCCACCTGTCACTGGCCCTGCCCCGAGGAGACGCGTCGTTGCCCACGGGGCCGGTGACGGGCCCGGGCGCCCACACGCCAGGCCGGCAGTTCGAGGCTGTCGTTTGCACAGGCCGTGAACCCTTTCCCAGCTGACGCGGATATTCGGTAGTTGGGGTGGGGGCAGCGTTCGGATGTGGAGAAGCTCCTGGTGGACGGGTTCATGACCAAGATCGTCTGTCCGCCAGGAGCTTTCGTGCGCTTGCCTACCGTCGGGGGCCGATGTGCCCACTGCGCGCCTGGGCTCCGTGTCCGCCTGCCTGCCCACCAGCCGCCGCTGACGTGGCACCCGACGGCGCCGGGTGATCGTGAGGTGTGTCGGTGGGCAACACGAAGGTTCCGGCCTTGATGCAGGCAACGCGGCGCGGACACTCTGCACCACAACGCCGATCCCACACCGCGGGTTTGATCGGACATTACGGTCTCGTCCGTGGAGGGAGCGCGGCCGCAACCCACGGCCCCCCAAGAGTCCTCCCCTTCTGGTCGCACTCCAGTTTGCGAGTGCTCCCTGCTCGGCGTGCCCGAGGCCCGTACAGGCACGGCGCCTCTGTGACATGGATCACCCGCACCGGTCTCGCGAAGCCGTCACGGATCCTTCGGCCGCCCGGTCCTAGGTTGCAGGCGGCAGTTGAAGCGTTCCCGATGGACGGGAACGGCGGGTGGCCCACCACAGCCACTGCCGTCGTACTCACCCGTGTCGGCGACCCAAGTGAGAAGACGTTGAACAACTCACCACAGCGCAATATCGACGAGACGCCTGCCAAGGCACCGATCACGACGCTCGAAAGTCTGCGTGAGCATCTTCAGTGGGCGATCGAACTGGAACACGCGACGCTGCCGCCCTACCTCTGTGCCCTGTACTCGCTCGATCCGCAGCGGAACCCGGACGCCGTCCAAGCCGTGAGCGGGGTCTTCGTCGAGGAGATGCTGCACCTCGCGCTGGCGGCGAACCTCCTGAACGCGGTCGGTGGTCAACCCGTCCTGGACGCACCCCACATGCTGCCGGTCCACCCGCGCGCCCTGCCTCACGGCGACCGCTCCATGCAGCTGTCGCTCCTCCCGTTCGGCCCCGATGCCCTGGAGATGTTCCTTCGTCTCGAGCAGCCCGCGCTGCCGGACGCCGGGCCCGAGGGGGACGATTACGAGACGATCGGGCAGTTCTACGACGCGATCGAACAGGGCCTGCGCCACCTCTGCGCCGAGCTCGGCGAGCAGAAGGTATTCAGCGGTGACCCGGCTCGACAGGTCACGGCGGGGCCTTTCGGCCACACGAGCGGGAAGCTGACCGCGGTCACCGACCTCGCCTCGGCGCTGGCGGCGATGCAGGAAATCGTCGAACAGGGCGAGGGGACGGAACGCGGCGCAGTCTGGGACAGCGACCAGGACGTCTTCCACCCCGAGCGTCACGAGGTCTCGCACTACTACCGCTTCCTCGAGCTCAAGCTGGGCCGCCGCTACCAGCCCGGTGACACGCCGCAGACCGGACCCACGGGTGAACCGGTGGTGGTCGATCCCGAAGGCATCTACCCGATGCGTCCCAATCCCCGACTCGAAGATCACCCTGTGGGCGATCCGATTCGGAGCGTGCAAACCCAGTTCAACCAGGCATACTGCACGCTGCTTCAGCAGTTGGAGCAGACGTTCAACGGCGTGCCGCAGGCGCTCGGGGCCTCTATGGGCACGATGTACATGCTCAAAGGAAAGGCGCAGAGCCTGCTGCAGACCCTCGACGGCGACGAGAACACGGCCGGTCCGACGTTCCAGTACGTAACACCCGAACTGCGCAGTTGAGCCCCGCGGAAGCCGCCGAACATCACCGACGGCTCGCCGGTGCGAAGCATTGAGCCGTCCACCCCACAGCGAAGGCAGCGACATCCAGGAACACGTAAGCCAACGGAGGGCAAAAACGATGACGACTTCCCAGGGTGATCTCCCCGTACCCGAGCACGGCCTCCTCCTCACTTACTTTCTGACCGTGCGCGACGTGGCGGTCGCGCGGCGCTTCTACGCGGACGTCTTCGGCGGCGAGGTCGTGATGGAGGAGAACCCGGCAATCGTGAAAGTCGCCAACAGCTGGATCATCATGAACCCCGGTGGAGGACCGACTCCCGACAAGCCCGATGTCACTTTGGAAGTCCCCCGGAACGGCGATCGGGTGTCCAGCTTCCTGAACGTGCGCGTGGCCGACATGGCCTCCTTCTACACGCACGCCGTCGCGAAGGGTGCCCACTTCCTGACCGAACCCATCGACCGCGCCTCCGAACTGCGCTGCTATCTGCGCGACCCCGACGGCTACCTCATCGAGGTCGGCCAGTCCACCGGCCTGCTCAGAGGAATTCTGGCCGCCCGGCCGAACGGCGACGGAGGTGCAACGGACGGACCGGTTGCTTAGCGCCGAGGCGCGCCGACGTCGCCAAGGAGCGCGATGGTCCGCAGATCGAGCGCCGCGCCCCGCCTGAGAAGCGGTTTCCGCACCGGCGCCGTCTCCTCCGTCGGCCTGGCGTCTCTCTGTCGACACCTCCCACACATCACCCTCAGCGACACATGCTCACCGCGCACAAGAGGCTCGCGGTCGGAAACCCCGGCGCGAAGTCATGCGTGCACGAGCGTCAGGACGTGATTGTCACGTCTGGAAGGGCTGCTCGGTCATAGGTGCGGAGCAGGTGGCCCCAGCCGCGTCCCGGCGGCTGGGGGCCTGCGGTACCGGACGCAGTCGTGAGAGGAGTCGGTGAGCGGTGGGGCGGGACAGGACGTGTACCTTGCGGGCAGAGCGGCCGGAGGCGGACGACCTCGGGGACGCCGTGGAGGTGTTCGACGGCGTCCGTCCCAGGCTGTTCGGCATCGCCTACCGGATGCTCGGCAGTGCCGCGGAGGCCGAGGACGTGGTTCAGGACGCATGGGTGCGGTGGCAGACCACGGACCGTTCGGCCGTCATCGATGCCACCGCCTTCCTGTCGACTGTGACGACACGGCTGGCCATGAATGTCGCGATGTCCGCGCGGATGCGCCGCGAGACGTACGTGGGACCATGGCTCCCCGAACCGGTCGACACCGGTGCCGATCCGGCCATCGGTGCGGAGCGGGGCGAGGCACTGGACTTCGCGGTCCTGCTGCTCCTCGAAAGGCTGAAGCCGACGGAGCGGGCGGCCTACGTACTACGAGAAGCCTTCGACTACTCGTACCGGGAGATCGCCGCCGTCATCGGTTCCAGCGAGGCTAACGCCCGCCAACTGGCCCGACGGGCCCGCACGTACATCGCCGGTGAGCGGCGCAGCCACGTCGACGCAGCCGAACACCGCAGGCTGCTGGACAACTTCGTCACGGCTGCGCAGACTGGCGATCTCGCGGCGCTCGAGGCCTTGCTCGCGTCGGATGCGGCCAGTTACTCGGACGGCGGCGGCGTGCGAGGCGCGTCGCGCATCCCGGTGTTCGGAAGGAGCCGTGTCGCACGGTACATCGTGGCTTTCCAACCGCGTTTTTGGCCCGGTACTCGCACTCGCTGGGTGGAGGCCAACGGCCGTACGTGTGCGCTGATCACCCGCGGCGAACACGTCATCGCCCTGCTGAGCGTCGATGCGGGCACGGATGGCATCGCGCGGCTGCTGTGGGTGCTCAACCCGTCGAAACTCGACCGCTTTTCGGCCCTGGTCTGACTCCTGCCGCATCGCGAGGTCACCGGTCTGCCCATACGACCCAAGACCAGCGAGGCCCCTCTGCACGGGCCTGTCACGGATCCACCGCGTCGTCGGTCATTCCCTATGAGGTGTCCGGTGGCCGACTGCCAGGAGGACGGTTGCGTCCGCTGGTGGGCCGGGCCCCATGACGTCGAGGACCTATGGAGGTGCGACACCATGTCGAACAATGCGCAACACGACCACGGTCACGGCCATGACGGCGGCGCTGAGGACGGCCCGAGCTGGACCAGGGCGGCGAAGCTGCTTCAGGACGCCGCGCCGATCACCGTCCCCGAGGGTGCCTCGGCGATGACCATCCGCGTGGAGTGGGAGCCCGGCGATCCCGGCACTCCGCCGCACCGCCACTCGGGTCCGGCGTTCGGCTACGTCGTCGAGGGCGCGGTCCGCTTCGAACTCGAGGGCGAGCCCGAGCGCATCGTCGAGGCCGGCGGCACGTTCTGGGAGCCGGGCGGCGACGTCATCCACTACCAGGACGGCAACGCCCTCACCGACGCCAGGACCTCTTTCGTGGTCACCATGATGTGCGCGCCGGGCAAGCCCATGCTCGAGCTTGTGGACGAAGAGGAACTCGAGCAACGCGCCCACCTGCGCGCTCCGCGGCCCTGATCTGTCCTCCGTCCCTCCCGCCCGCCGGTCACGGAGACGACCGGCGGGCGGCAGGCGCTGGAGGTCGAGCAACGAGCGAATCGAGGTCACCATGGCAAACGAAAGTGTTCTGCACCCGAGCCTGATCGTCCCGGTCGGGCACGTCGAGCCCGTACCGCGCAGGATCAGAGGACTGATCGGAGGCCGCGTGGTCTTCGACACGCGGCGTGCGCTCTATGTGTGGGAGTGGCGCGCGTACCCCCAGTTCAGCATTCCGGTGGAGGATCTGGTCGAAGGTGTGCTGATCGACGACGATCACACCGAGCACCATGGCGCGGGCCCCGCTCGCCGGCACACGCTGCGGGTCGGCTCGGAGCTTCGCGAGGGTGCGGCGTGGGTGTGGGAAGAGGGCAGCCCGGAGCGTCTGCTCAACACCGTGCGCTTCGATTGGGACGCGCTCGACTCGTGGTTCGAGGAGGACGAGCCGGTCTTTGTGCACCCCAGAAGCCCCTACTCCCGGGTGGACGCGCTGCGATCGGCCAGCAGCGTACGGGTGGAGCTGGACGGGGTCGTGCTGGCGGAGGCGCCCAACTGCGTGAAGCTGTTCGAGACCGGCCTGCCGACCCGCTACTACGTCGAGCGCATGCACGTCGACTGGACGAAACTGCGGCGCTCGGACACGGTGACGCGATGCCCGTACAAGGGGACAACGAGCGGCTACTGGTCGTTCGACAGCGACACCGCTTCCCACGAGGACATCGTCTGGGCCTACGACTTCCCGACCGTTCACGCCAACCGCATCGCGGGCTTGGCGGCGTTCTACAACGAGCACGTCGATCTGTACGTCGACGGCGTTCTGCTGCCGAGGACCACGGACCCCACCCGGGGTCCTGCCACGTAGGACTGAATGTCGAGTCGTTCGGGAGTGAACGGGTCGACGGTGCAACGCCCGGCAAAGGCGGAGCACCGTCGGCCAGGGCCATTGAGAATCGGTCAGGGGCGCAGTTGGCCGCGACCAGGGAGAGCGAACGCATCCGGTCGTCCGGATCGGCTACGGGCGTCGACAGTATGAGTTCGTCCGCCGGGTCTGCGACGCCGCCGCCGACGGGCGTCGTGGATCCGGACGCACCAGGATGATGTGCATGACCCCGTGGGCCATGCACGGTGTCGGCCGTGGTGGCCCCCTGGAAAGTGTCGGGCTGACTGTTGCGTCACGTAGCGAGGTGGGTGCAGACAGCGGCCAGTGGTGTCCGGGCTTTTGTGGCCTGCCTGCAAGCCGTCCCGTCGACACCGTGCGTCGGCCATTGGTTGCGCAAAGGAGCGAGAAGGAGTGGGCCTTGCGGCTGCCGCGCGGGGCGCCGGACGCAGGCGACGGGAGTGCGGGCGTTGTACCGCCTCCGGCCACCCGATTCGAGGCGGAGCGGCTGCGAGGGGCATTGCGCCTCCCTCATGAGGGCATCACATGCTCCCGATGGGGAACCTGAAAAGAGGGCGGACGAGGCGTTTCTCCGGTGAGGGGAGGCGGCCATGCCGGGCCAAGACGGTTCTCGGGAGGCGGTTGCCAGGGCCCTCGACGCCCTGGGCACGGGTGCCTTCCTGACGGACCCGCGGGGCTGCATCGTGGGAGTCAACAGGCGCGGCGAACAGCTTCTGGCGCGCTCGGCGTCGAGTCTGCTCGGTCAGGACGCCCATGATCTGTTGCACCGCAACAGCCGTGGGGAGTCCGTGCCGAGGGCGCAGTGCCGGCTCCGGGAGTGCATCCTCGCCGGGCGCACGGAGCAGGGTGCCGATGAGTGGTTTGAGCGCGGCGACGGCACACTGCTGCCGGTGGCATGGCTGGCCACCCCCTGTGACATCGATGTGCGGCCGGCGATCACCCTCGTCCTCTTCCACTCCGCGGGCTTGGCCGAACGGCCCCGGGAACAGCTACTGTGCGGCGGGCGGCTCTCCGAACTGCAACGGCTCGCGCTGCTCGCCGAGACGACCACCCTGCTCACCTCCACTCTGGACATCAACGAGGCGTTGCACCGCCTGATCGGCCTTCTCCTGCCGCGCCTCGCCGACTGGGCCGTCATCGACCTGATCAGCGAGGAGGACGAGGTGCTCCGCTTCGCCGTCGCCCATGCCGAGGGCGGAACCGTGGTGTTCCGGGAGGACCTCCAAGGGCCGATGCCGCCCGTGCCCCTGGAGTCCTCGATGCCCCTGTCTCGAGCCCTGCGCGGCGTCGCGTCGAGCCGCATCGGACCCGAGACCTATCAGGGGCGGTCCGATACCGGCATCGCGGTCGAGCAGCGGCGCCTGTTCGAGGAGACCGGCATGCACTCGGCCGTCGTCGTCCCCATCCACAGCCTGCGTGACGTGGACGTACTCGGTGCCATCACCCTCGGCCGTGCCGATCAGCCTGAGCGGTACACCTCGACCGATGTCGCCCTGGTCGAAGACATCGCCCGCCGGGCCGGTCTGTCCCTGGAGAACGCCCGCCTCTATCAGCGGCAACGCAAGGTCGCCGAGACCATGCAGCGCCATCTCCTTCCGCATCTCCCGCGTGTCTCCGGTCTCGGCATGACCGTCCGCTATCTGCCCGCGCCGGACGCCTCGCAGGTCGGAGGCGATTGGTACGACGCGTTCACCTTGACGGACGGCACCACAGCGCTCGCCATCGGCGACGTCGTCGGACACGACCTGGACGCGGCAGCGGGCATGGCCCAGCTACGCAACATGCTTCGTGCGTACGCCTTGTCCCAACAGGAGCCGCCGAGCAAGATCGTGGAATGGCTCGACCACGCGATCCTGCACGTGGCGGAGGTCTCCATGGCGACATTGATCTTCGCCCGCATGGCGGTGAACGAGGCCGGCCAGTGCGAGCTGTCCTGGACCAACGCGGGCCATCCACCACCGTTGTTGGTCAGCCGCGAGGGCCTGGCCCAGTACCTGACCGAGGGCCACGGAATACTGCTGGGCGTCGCGCCCGACCAGGTCCGTCCGGATGCCACGGCGCAGTTGCCGCCCGGCGCGACTTTGCTCCTGTATACCGACGGCCTGATCGAGTCTCCCGGGCACTCCCTGGACGAGGGCCTGAACCGTCTGCGCAGGCACGCTGCGGCCTTGGCCCACCGCCCTCTGGAGGCCTTCACGGACCAGTTGCTGGCACGGGCACGCCCACCCGACAACGACGACGACGTGGCCCTTCTGGCGGTGCGGGTGCCCAGTTCGTGTGTGTGAGGTACGCGGCCATGACCCGGGGAGCGCCGATTCCGACCTGACTCGACCACCGACGCCCAACCACGACCACCGTCACGACGGAGATGTGCAGCGCCGTTGAAGGGGAAGGGCGTGCCCATGACTTGGCGGCCGGATGTCCGGCGCGGCCAAGCCGCCTACGGTCACGCCGTTTCGGCGTACCGCTCGCCCGCGTATGCGCGCAGCACCGGCACGACCGCCGCCACGCCCCCCGGCAACCGGTCCAGTCCAGGCAGGACGTAGGCCCGATGGCCGTCGGACAGATGGCTGGGATGGTCGTGTGCGTGCGTGCCCGGCAGCGGCCACACGGTGAGACAGGGATGGGAGTCGGAGCTGTACGGCTGCGGTCCGACCGAGACGGTGGCTATCTGCGCCCACTGGAAGTACCTCTCCTCACCGGCCACCTCGCGCATGCCGATGCCTGCACCCCCGATCCGCAGCCGCAACGGCTTGCGCCAGCGGACGTAGGAGGAGCGCACCTGAATCCAGAAGACGAGCGCGGCGAGGGCCGCCACTGTGACGGGGATTCCGGCTCCGGAATCGTAGTCGGCCTTGTCGGGGTGGTAGATCAGGTACAGGTTGAGCGACACGAACACCGCGCTGCAGAGCAGCGCCAGCATCGTCCAGATGACAGCCTTCCGGCCGGCGCCCTGATCTGCCGTGAAGGTCCGCTCCCCGCCGGGAACACTCAGTTCGGGTCCGGCGACGGTCACCGGGATCGGCGGCCGTACTGCGCGCGGCGCCGTCTCGAAACGGGCGCCGCCGTGCTTGGCGAGCGCAGTGGTGAGCTGCGAGACACTCTGGTCGAGGTCCGAACAGTTCACCAGCGTGTAGCGATTCCGGGCGTCCCAGGTGCGGTCCTGTTTGCGTGGCAGCGTCACGCCCGGCGCCGTCCAGAGCATCAGCCGCGGATCGGGCGGTGTGGTGTCGCTGTCCGCCGCGCGATCGTGCCACAGGGCGACGGCATCGATCTGCTCCCAGGACAGGACGGCGTCGTGCAGTGTGATTCCGCGGCCGTCGATCTGCAGCCGGAACGGGCGTCGCGCCTTGCGCAGGTCATTCCACCCGTGCCAGACCGCCAGCGCGGACAGGATCCCCACGAACGCCGCGCCGGGGACGGCGTTTCCGAAAGAGCCGATCAGCCATACGAGCGAACCCGCCAGCACGACGAGCCCCCAACCCGTCCACCGCATCCCGCGTCTTCTCAAGGTTCGCTCGACCGTGAATTCCATTGCTCCGTACCCCCCTTGGTCGTTCCTTCCAGGCACCATGATGCGGCCCCCCACCAGCCCTTCAAGGCCCTGTGGATGGGGTGGTTGCCCTTCTGTGACGCCCGTGGGACACCGGCCCCCTTGCCGCCTCCGTCCGTTCACCGTTCTGGCTCCATCAGGACCGCTTCACCGTGCGGGGCGATGCGCCGTTGGCTCCCACGCCGGTGGTCGGCCTGTTCACCCCCCCCCGCATCATCGAACGGTTGACTAACGTGGAGGCACACGCCCGGGAGCTGTCCATACCTGCCGCGACGTGCGAGACCGGACGAGTCCGCCATCGCTCGACGAGTCGGCGGCGGCCCTCGACCGGTACTGGTGCGTTGAGGGGTATCGGCCTCTGCGCTCAGAGGGATTTGAGGTCCCGTTGGAACCAATGGTGGGCGTAGGGCTCGTCGTTGAAGGCCTCGACTTCGGCGAATCCAGCTGTCTCGTAGAGGCGCCGTGCCTCGGTGAGCGTCTGGTTCGTCTCCAGCCGCAGCGTCGACATCCCCCGTGTTGAGGCTTCTTCCGCAAGGCACTCCAGCAGCCGCCGGCCCAGCCCGAGCCCGCGGACGCCAGAGGAGACCCACATGCGTTTGACCTCGGCGATTCCGGTGTCCGGGTGGAGCTTGAGGGCTCCGCACCCGACCGGCGATCCCTGAACCGTCGCAACCAGCAGCAACCCGTCCGGCAGGCTCATCTCCTGGTCGCCGGCCGGGATGCTCTGCGCTGGATCGAAGCCGCCGTCGAACCGGCGTCCCAGCTCAGCGAAGTAGGACCGCAGGCAGAATCGGGCGTCCGGCTCCCTAGGGTCGGTGATCTCGATACGCACGAGCGACGCGATGACGAGCCTCTCGACTTCGGCCATGGCGGCGACCAGACGTTCGCGCTGCGACGCCGTGAGCGGCTCAAGCATCGATGCCGCCAGCTCATCGGAAGAACGATCCAGCAGCGCACGCTCGGAGGCACCGGCGTGGGTGAGCCGCACCGTCCGCACTCGCCCGTCGTTCTCATCGGGATCGGTGGTCACGAGCCCCTCTGACTCCAGTCGCCGCAGCTGGCGACTGAGATATCCCGAGTCGAGGCTCAACCGGGAGCGCAGGACGCGTACCTCTGCGCCCTCGGGTCCGATCTCCCACAGAAGCCTCGAGAGGCCGAGCGAGTGCTCGCGTGAAAGGTACGCGTCCTCGAGCGCGCCGACCCGTTGCGTGATGACCCGGTTGAACCGTCGGACCGACTCGATCTGCTCAGCTTCCATTCTCTGACCCTAGTCAGACAATCACGAAGCGGGCAAGCCCTCCCTCCGGCGTCAGCAACCTCGTGAACCACAGCAGCCGGGCGGGCGCGTTCCCCGTGCCCCGCGGGAGCGACCGCTCAGGTGAGGACCAGCCAGCGCCGTCCGTCGATGAGCTCTCGGGCCGCGTCGAGGTGGCCGGCGTGGCACGCGGTCTCGGTGATGACGTGCAGCAGGACGTCGCGCAGGTTGTGAAGATGCGGCTCACCGAAGAGGTCATGCGGCCACCAGGCCAGGGCGGCATCAGCAGGGGTGGCGGTGATGACGGCGTCGCAGAGTTCCGCCTCCTGCCGGTATGCGTTGAGCACGTCGGCGGCCGGTACTTCCGGCGCCACGTTCCACGCTTCGTCGCCGCTCGTCAGGCCGTGGATGATCTCCGGGTCCCCGGCGAGGACCGCGCGGAACCAGAAGCGCTCGACGTCCAGCGCGAGGTGCTGGACCAGTCCCAGGCAGTGCCATCCGGAGGGAAGCACGGGCCGCCGCAGAGCCTCCGCGTCGAGCCCGTCGAGGATGCCCAGAACGTGTCGGCGCTGCCCGTCCAGGACCCTGAGAAGCGCCCGCACCTCGCCGTCCGGGATTCGTTCGCTCATATTTTCGGTCACGGTCGTCCAGGATCCCTCATTTTCGACGATGACGCAGGGAGTTCTTGGATACCCGGGCCACACACGAGGGGGAGGTCGGCCCGACGTCATCCTGGCCCCCTCTCCGCCGGGCACCGTCCCCGTCGGCGCACGATCGGCGCTGGGGCACGCTCACGTTCACCGTGAGTGGCCGGCCTGTGTGAGGAGCGCACCGTACGTCTCGCCCGGGTCGGCGCTGAGCGCGGCCTTCGCCAAGCGGGTGTCCTCGTCAGCGATCACTTCCAGAGCGCCCGCCTCGATCCCGTCCAGGGCTTGGCGCACGACATCCGCCGGATCGTTCTTCGGGATGTCCCAGCCGCTCATCATGTCGGTGTCGGTGGCGCTCATCAGCAGGCCGGTCACGTGGGTGCCCTGCTCGGCCAACTCCAGGCGGACACCATTGGTCAGGCTCCAGGCCGCCGCCTTGGCCGCTGCGTAGGAGTTCGCCCCCTGATAGGAGAGCCACGACATCCGCGACAGCACGTTCAGGAACGCCCCTCCACCGTTTGCCGCGAGTACCGGAGCGAAGGCGCGTACGACGGCCAGCGTGCCGTAGAAGGAGGTGTCCAGCTCGCGACGGATCTTGTCCAGATCGCCCGTGACGAGGTCCTGGTAGAGGCTGACGCCCGCATTGTTGACGACGAGTGTCACGTCCGCTGCGGCCTCGGCCGCGGCGGTGACGGACGCAGGGTCGAGGACGTCGAGGCGCAGGCGTTCGACTCCCGCGACATCCACGCGTTCCGGGTCGCGTGCGGTCGCGTACACCTTGGCGCCGCGTGCGAGGAGCTGCTCGGCGAAATGGCGGCCGAGGCCACGCGATGCCCCGGTGATCAGTGCGGTGCTTCCTGAGATCTTCATGCGCTCACCGTATGACGCACGGGATGAGTCAATCGATAGCTGCTTTCCGCAATACGATGGCTATTTGTCTTGCCGCGATGTCCCGGGTAGGGTACATCCGTGGATTTGCTCGCAGAGGTGTTGGCGCTGTCGGATGTGCGGGGAGCGGTCGGTGCACGGATCGAGGCCGGCGAAGACTGGGGCTGGTGGTGGACATCTGCGACACCGCGTGCGTCGCTGCACGCGGTCACCGCGGGAACCGTCTGGGTGGGTCTGCCCGACGGCGCGCCCTTGCAGCTGATGCCGGGGGACGTCGTCCTGCTGCCCGGAGGGGCCGAGCATGCACTCGGCAGTGACCCGGCAGCAGTGGCCCGCACCGGGCCCCACATGTTCGACGACTGGCATGCCACCGCCTCGGGAACCGTGTCGATCGGCACAGGACCCGTGCGCGCCCGCGTCCTGTGCGCCGAGTACGACCATGATCAGAGCGTCTCGACCCAGGTGCTTCCCCTGCTGCCGGAGGTGCTCCACCTGCGCGCCGACTGCGACCCGGACGGGTTGGCGGAGGACACCGTGCGCCTGCTCGGCCGCGAACTCGCCGCCCAGCGTGCGGCCACCGGAGTGGTTCTCGACCGGCTGGTGGACGTGCTGCTCGTACAGGTGCTGCGCGCCTGGCTCGCTTCCGGTGGGACGTCGGAACCCTCCTGGCTCGGGGCCCTGGGCGACTCCGTGGTGGGAGCCGCCGTGACCAGACTTCACGAGGAGCCCGCAAGACCATGGACGACCGCCGCCCTCGCCCGTGAGGTCGGCGTCTCGCGGGCGACGCTCGACCGCCGATTCGCCGCTGCGACGGGCGAGTCACCGGGCGCCTATCTCACGCGCTGGCGGATGGACCTCGCAGCCCGGCGTCTACGTGACACCGACGACAGCCTCGATGCGATCGCAGCCTCGGTCGGCTACTCCTCCGCCTATGCCTTCAGCCGGGCCTTCCGCCGGGCGCGCTCCCAGCCGCCGGGCCGGTTCAGGGCGAACATTCGCTCCGAAGACGGCCCGACCCGGACCGGCGTTGCCACTGCGGCCGACTGATATCGCCGACACGAGTGTGTCGGGGTCGGTGAGGTCGGTGGCCGTGCCTGTCCCCGGGGCGCGCCTTCGATCCGCGCCCTACAGGTCCGTAGCCAGAAAGACGCCGAGGGCAGCAGCGACGAGCCACGCCGACGGCTTCGTCACGCGGTCGGAGGCCGGGATCGAGGTGAACCTGAGGCCTGGTTTGCTGCGTCCTCCGCATACCTGGCGAGTCCCTGCACCATGCGCTGCATGTAGCGAGTCAGATACGAGCGCCAAAGCGGCCCGGTCAGTGGCAACTTGGGTGCGAACTCCGCCGACCAGACTATGTTCGTGCCGCCCTCGTACGGCGGCGCGAGTTCGACGGCGCCTCGGTAGAAGCGGAACGGCCCATCTATGTTCTCGTAGACGAATCGCTTGTCCTTGGCCAGCTCGAGGATCCTCTCGTGCGAGACGGCCCGTCCCGTTCGAAAGACTCTGGTGTCTCCGGGCCGCTGAGCATCGTCCGGGCTGCCGGCGGTGACCTCGACGGCGTCGATCGGCGACCACAGGGGCCAGGTACCTGCGCGAACAAGGGCTGAGTAAACGGCATCGGGGTTCGCTTGCGAGTGCGCCGTCACGGAGTAGGTGAACGTCATTTCTCGAACGTAGGCGAGCGATGTTGTGCGCGAACATGCACCGGATTGCCCACATGGCGATCACATTTTGCGGTGCTTGCGGTAGACCGACGGCCGGACGCCGACGTGGCGCAGGAACGCCGACGACAAGGGGCCGGGGCCGGCGAAGCCACACCGCTCGGCGATCTGCTCGATGGTGAGGGTGGTCTCCGACAGCAGCCGTTGTGCCAACTCGATGCGTAGCCGGGTGAGATACCGATGCGGCGTCTCGCCGGTGGAGTTCCGGAAGACGCGTACGAAGTGGTAAACGCTCAAGTGCACCTCGGCCGCGATGTCGGCGAGAGTGAGCGGCTCGGCCAGACGGTCCTGCATGATGGCTGCGGCTTTGCGGACAGCGGAGTGCTCACCGCCAGGTACACGCGGATCCCGCCCCCGAGACAGCAGGTGTACCGCGAGGAACGCGGCAGCCGACTCGGCGTAGAGGTCACCCGCCTCCCGATGGGCCGGCAGCGACTGTACGAGGTGTTCCAGCATCGGGTCACCCATGCCCAGCCCGGCCGATATGGCCTCGAAGTCCGGCTGTCGCCCACCCAGTTGAGCCGCTGTTCGCTCGATGACAGCGCCCGGGATGTGCACCTGGACGGTGGACAGGGCGGATGTCGCTGCGTAGCTGCGCACTGTCGAACGACCCGGCACCATGAGTTCCAGCCGACCGGCCGTCCAGCGTCTCTTCGACGACGTCCTTTCGGAGCTGACCTGCATGTCGGCCTGCCCGGCAGTGCAGAGCACGAGATGCAGGTCGGAGGTGCCGGGCAGGTGCAGGTACTCGACCTGGCGCGCGTGCGCGAAGCACTGCACAAGCAACGAGCTCCAGTCGGAGTCGTTCCAACTGCAGTAGCTGCGCCGTACGTACTGTGCCGTGTCGACATCGTCGTAGGGCGCCAGATCGAAGTCGGGCGAATCGAACATGCCGGGAGCTTAGCGATGTCCGATGCCGGTCGACGGCGTGGAGCGGCACATCACCAGCCCGCATGCCGGGCAGTGGTGGCAACGGGACGCCTCCGTCCTGCGTTACCTAATCAGGGAATGCGCTTCTGACGAGCCACCAGCCCCGTCCGCTCACCGAGCAATGGGGTGGCGAGCGGGCCGGTGGTCGGGTAGGAGTGTGCCTTCAGCCCCAGGAACACGTAGTGGAACAGGAGAGTGATGTTGGATTCACCCCCACAGCAGGTCGGTGTCGTCACCGAGTCCACCGCCGGGGAGACCCGCGTGGCGGCCACACCGGACAGTGTCCGCAGGCTCCTGTCCCTCGGCTATGAGGTCGTCGTGGAGCCGGGCGCCGGAGCGGCCTCGGGCTTCTCCGACGACGCCTACAACGAGGCGGGCGCGCGTGTCGGCGACGCCTGGCAGGCGGACGTGGTCCTGAAGGTCAACGCCCCCTCTCACGAGGAGATCCAGAAGCTGCGCGACGGAGCGGTCCTCATCGGCCTGATCGCTCCCGCCCACAACCCCGGCCTCGTGGACGAGCTCGCCGAACGGTCGATCACGGTCCTGTCCATGGACGCCGTACCGCGCATATCCCGTGCCCAGTCGATGGACGTGCTCAGCTCCATGGCCAACATCGCCGGATACCGGGCGGTGATCGAGGCGGCCCACGTCTTCGGACGCTTCTTCACCGGGCAGGTCACCGCGGCCGGCAAAGTGCCGCCGGCCAAGGTGCTCGTCGCCGGGGCGGGCGTGGCGGGCCTGGCCGCGATCGGTGCGGCGGGCAGCCTCGGCGCGGTGGTCCGGGCCACCGACCCACGGGCCGAGGTCGCAGAGCAGGTCCGTTCCATGGGCGGGGAGTTCCTCGCCGTGGAGGTCGAGCAAGAGGTGAGTTCCGACGGCTACGCCAAGGCGACCTCCGAGGCCTATGACCGGCGAGCCGCCGAGATCTACAGCGAGCAGGCCAAAGACGTCGACATCATCATCACCACCGCGCTGATCCCCGGCCGCCCGGCACCGAGGCTGATCACCGCGGCTGACGTGGCATCCATGAAGCCCGGCAGCGTCATCGTCGACATGGCCGCCGCGCAGGGAGGCAACGTCGAGGGCACCGTCAGCGGGAAGGCCATCGTCACGGACAACGACGTGACGATCATCGGGTACACCGATCTCGCCGGCCGACTGCCCGCGCAGGCTTCGCAGTTGTACGGGACCAACCTGGTCAATCTGCTCAGGCTGCTGACGCCCGGCAAAGACGGGCGCCTGACGCTGGACTTCGACGACGTCGTGCAGCGGTCGGTGACGGTGGTGCGTGACGGAGAGAAGACCTGGCCCCCGCCGCCCGTCGAGGTGTCGGCGGCGCCGGCCCGGCGGATCCCGGCGCCGCCGGCGGCGACTCCGCAGATCAAGGAGGCGCGCCTGTCGCCGGTTGTCCGCTACGGCCTGATCGGCCTCGGCATGCTCGCGATGTTCCTCCTCATCGCGTTCTCCCCGGCCCAACTGGTCGGCAACTTCACGGTGTTCGCGCTGGCCGTGGTCATCGGCTACTACGTGATCGGCAAGGTCCACCACGCCTTGCACACCCCCCTGATGTCGGTCACCAACGCCATCTCGGGGATCGTCGTGGTCGGGGCGCTGCTGCAGATCGGCCACGCGGGACCGGCCGTCAGCGTGCTGTCGTTCGTAGCGATCATGCTCACCACCGTGAACATTTTCGGTGGATTCGCCGTCACCCGCCGCATGCTCGGCATGTTCTCGAAAGGCTGATGATCGATGAACTCGACCACGGCGGCCCACGCCGCTGACATCGTTGCCGCGCTGCTGTTCATCTTCAGCCTGGCCGGACTCTCCCAGCACCGTACCTCGCGCGCCGGAGTGGCCTACGGCATGGCCGGCATGGCGCTGGCGCTCGTGGCCACCGTGGTGGCCGCGTCGCAGGACGTGTCGGCCACCGCCGTCCTGCTGATCGTGGTCGCCACCGTCATCGGCGGTGCGGTGGGCCTGTGGCGGGCCCGCAAGGTTGAGATGACGCAGATGCCCGAGCTCATCGCCGTACTGCACAGCCTGGTCGGTCTGGCCGCCGTCCTCGTCGGCTGGAACAGCTACTACGAGGTTGAGGCACACGGCGCCGCGCAGACCGCGGTGACCCAGGACCTGCTGGGCATCCACCATGCCGAGGTGTTCATCGGCATCTTCATCGGCGCGGTCACCTTCACGGGTTCCATCGTCGCCTTCCTGAAGCTGTCGGGGCGGATCAAGTCCCGCCCGTTGACGCTGCCGGCCAAGAACGCGCTCAACCTGGGTGCTCTGACGGCCTTCGTGGGCCTGACGATCTGGTTCACCGTGGCCCCGAGCCTCGGCCTGATGATCGCCGTGACAGCCCTGGCGCTGACACTGGGCTGGCACCTGGTGGTCTCCATCGGCGGCGGGGACATGCCGGTGGTCGTCTCGATGCTCAACAGCTACTCGGGCTGGGCGGCGGCGGCAGCGGGCTTCCTGCTGAACAACAACCTGCTCATCGTCACCGGTGCGCTCGTCGGTTCCTCCGGCGCCTATCTTTCGTACATCATGTGCAAGGCGATGAATCGTTCGTTCATCTCGGTGATCGCCGGTGGTTTCGGTGTCGAGGCGCCGTCGGGCGGCGAGACCGAACAGGGCGAGCACCGCGAGACCACCGCCGAGGAGACCGCGGAGCTGCTGGAGAACGCCACCTCCGTGATCATCACACCCGGCTACGGCATGGCGGTGGCCCAGGCCCAGCACCCGGTGGCGGAGCTGACGCAGGCGCTGCGCCGGCGCGGAGTGCAGGTACGGTTCGGCGTCCACCCGGTGGCCGGGCGGCTCCCGGGGCACATGAACGTGCTGCTGGCCGAGGCCAGAGTGCCGTACGACGTCGTGCTGGAGATGGATGAGATCAACGACGACTTCGGCGGTACCACGGTGGTGCTGGTCATCGGCGCCAACGACACCGTCAACCCGGCGGCGGAGGAGGATCCGTCCAGCCCCATCGCGGGGATGCCTGTGCTGCGGGTGTGGGAGGCCGAGAACGTCATCGTGTTCAAGCGGTCCATGTCCTCGGGCTACGCGGGCGTACAGAACCCGCTGTTCTTCCGCGAGAACAGCCGCATGCTCTTCGGCGACGCCAAGGAGAGCGTGGAGCGCATACTGCGCTCGCTGAGCGCGACGGACCCGGGTCCAGCCGCGTCGAGCGAGGGCCGGGAGGCGGCCGGGCAGCCCACCCCCGTGTGAGAAGCGGCGGTCGCGGTGGGGCGGGGGGCGACGGCCTCCCCGCCCCACCGCGTTCGGCCGGGAGCCCCCTGCGCACACCGAGGGCCGGCTTCCGGCCAGGGCTCGGCAACCCCCGAAGCCACTGTCCGCCGTGGGCGTGCGCGGCGTGCTCCAGGTGGTGGTCTCAGCGCCCGGGCAGCATCGCGAGTGCCTGGGAGCGCTGTGCGACCAGCTCGGCGTAGCTGCCGTCGCGCTCCGCCCAGCGGTGCATCTTCACCCGCTCGACGAGTAGTTCGTTCGGCGTGGGGTCCTGAGCCAGAAGCTGCATGACCTCGGTGGCGAAGGCGTCGAGCGGCAGCGCGTGCGGATTCACCTGATCCTGTCCGGCTGTGGCCACCGCCGGCGGCACGAGTTCGACGACCTCGACGCCTGTGCCGTCCAGCTGTGCGCGCAGCGCCTCCGAGTAGGCGTGTACACCGGCCTTCGAGGCGGCGTAGGTCGGCATCGGGGGGAACGGCAGGAAGGCGATGCCCGAGGTGACGGTGACGATCGTGCCGGTGCCATGTGCGATCAGATGCGGGGTGAAGGCATCCACCACCCGGATGGTGCCGATGAGGTTGGTGTTGATGGTTGCCTGCGCGGCGTCGAAGTGTGCCGGGTCGCGCAGATCCTCCAAGAGCATGACACCCGACATGGCCACGACGGTGTCGAGGTCGGGGTGCCTGGCAAGCACAGCGTCTCGCGCCCGGCTGACGGAGCCGTCGTCGGTGACGTCGAGCTCGGTGGTGCCGAATCCTTCGGCAGCGAGCTGGGCGAGGGCTTCCGGATTGCGGCCACCGACGATGACGGTGCTCCCCGCGGCGGCGAAACGCCGGGCGAGTTCACGGCCGATGCCCGAAGTGCCGCCGACGACGAGAACGGTGCGTGAGGTGATGTTCATGAGATCCCTTTCCGAGTGGACCTCTCAATCCTGCGAGGCCTCGCCGGACCGGGGGAGAGCCCCGCTGGGACGGGGAGTGGCAGGACCCCCTCTGCCGTCGGCCCCATACGAGGCGAGCAGCCGCAGCTTCTGCTCGCTGTCGCTGCCGTGATCGGCGTAGTAGACGACCAGGATCACGTTCTCCACCGGGAACTTGTCGCGGTGGAGATCCATCTCGCCGACGACCGGATGGTTGACGAGGGCAGTGCCGCCCTCCAGCTCTCGCACGTCATGACGCGCCCACAGTGCGCGGAACCGCTCGCTTGAGAGAGCGAGCTCTCCGACCAATTCGATGAAGCGGGGATCATCGACGTCTTCGCCTATTTGTCGGCGGAAAGCGGAGATGAAGCCTGCCGCCGCGGTCGTCCAGTCTCGGTGAAACGCCTGTTCCTCGGGGTCGAGCATGAGTGAGCGCAGCCGGTTCTCGCCCGGCCGGAGACGAGGCGAGAACGCGACTGCCAGGTCGTTGGAGGCGAGGACGTCGAAAGCGCGGCCCTCGACGAAGGCCGGCAGTCCGATCGTCGCGAGAAGCTGATGCAGGCGAGCCGGGACGCGCTCCGGTCGGTGACGCCTGCGGGTCCGCACACGCGGCGCGATCATGCCCAGCAGATAGCTCTGCTCCACCTCGTCGAGCCCCAGTACTCGGCCGATCGCCTCGAGCACCTGAGTGGAGGGATTCTTGTCGCGTCCGCGCTCGAGCCGAAGGTAGTAGTCGGCGCTGATCCCCGCCAACATCGCCACTTCCTCGCGGCGCAGGCCGGGCACGCGCCGGTTGGCGCCGGCGGGGATCCCCGCCTGCTCCGGGGTCACCAGCTCGCGACGCGCGCGCAGGTACTTGCCCAGCCGGTTATCGTCGTGCGAATCGCTCATAACGGCAGCGTATGCCGCACAGTACAAAGGCCCCGAGGCCCTGAGAGTCCCCCCTTGGAGCCTGCGGTTCCTGTGCCACGTCATGGGATCATGCGAATCGGTGGCGGCCACGACGCTGCACCGAGGCGGTGGTCGCACGAAGGGCGCCGGTGAATTCGGTGCAGACCGAGCGGCTCGTCGGCCTGTCGCCCAGCCGACGGTGCCGGCCCGCGGCCCCCGGCCCCGGTCATGGACTGCCGCCTCGAGTACAAGCGCGAGCATATGGGGCGCTCCTTGAAGCGACCGGGCACCGATCACGTCGTCCCGCACTGCCCATCGTTTCGGCCCGTACGCGCCCGTCGGTGAGGCCGTCGAGGCCGTGGTCGAGATTGTCGGCGAGGGCAGGATGTGCCACTCAGCGAGGCCGTCGCCGACGGTGCCCGGGCGCGCCCACACCGTGCACCCGATCAGCGTGATGCATGCGAGTGGCGCCCTCACGTTCCGGTGAGCTGGGCATCGTCGTAGTGTCCTGCAGCCCGCCTCGCGGATCTCGGACATTGGCGCAAATGGGTGAATTGCCGGTTTTATCGGGTGGTCATACGGTGGATTGATGGCTATCGCAACGACGAGTCCCGTGACAGGTGAGGTCCTCCGGAGCTTCGACGAGCTGACTCCTGAGGAGCTGGAGGACAAGCTCGCCAGGGCGGCGGCTGCGGCCGCCTCGTACCGTCTGACGAGCGTGGAGGAGCGGGCGGAGTGGCTCCATCACGCGGCCGACCGCCTTGAGAAGGAGATCGAGAGCGTCGGCCGGATGATCACCTCGGAGATGGGCAAGACGTTCCGCGCGGCGGAGCAGGAAGTGGTCAAGTGCGTGCATGGGCTGCGTTTCTACGCCGCCGAGGGCCCCGCGTATCTGCGGGACCTGGAGGCTGACGCAGGCCGGGTGGGCGCGAAGCAGACGTTCGTCACGTATCAGCCGATCGGTGTGGTGCTAGCGGTGATGCCGTGGAACCTTCCCCTGTGGCAGGCCATGCGCTTCGCCGCGCCCGCGTTGACGGCGGGGAACGTGGGACTGCTCAAGCACGCCTCGAACGTGCCGCAGTGCGCCCTCTACCTGGAGGAGCTGTTCCGTGAGGCGGGCTTCCCGGACGATGTGTTCCAGACCCTGCTGATCTCCGCGCGCAGGGTGGAGCAGGTGTTGCGCGACCCGCGGGTGGCGGCCGCGACGCTGACCGGCAGTGAGCCGGCGGGGCGGTCGGTGGCGACCATCGCCGGCGACGAGATCAAGAAGGTGGTGCTCGAACTCGGCGGTTCCGACCCCTTCATCGTCATGCCGTCCACGGATCTGGATCGGGCCACCGATGTCGCGGTCACGGCGCGGTGTCTGAACAACGGCCAGTCCTGCATCAACGGCAAACGGTTCTTCGTGCACCGGGACATCAGTGACGCGTTCATCGAGATGTTCGTGGCGAAGATGGGTGCGTTGGTGGTGGGCGACCCGATGGACGAGGACACCGATGTGGGACCACTGGCCACGGAGTCCGGCCGCCGGGACGTCGAGGCCTACGTGGAGGACGCCGTGGCGAAAGGCGCGAGGGTCCTGTTGGGCGGTGAACGCCCGGACGGGCCGGGCTGGTTCTACCCGCCCACCGTGCTGACCGGCATCACGCCGGAGATGAACATGTACCACGAGGAGGTCTTCGGACCCGTGGCGCAGGTCTGGACCGTCGACTCTCTCGAGGAGGCCCTGCGGGAGGCCAACGGACATCCCTACGGTCTCGGCTCGAATCTCTGGAGCGAGGACGAGGCCGAGCGGGAGATGTTCGTCCGCGACGTGCAGTCCGGCATGGCCTTCATCAACGGCAACACGACCAGCTTCCCCGAGATCCCCTTCGGCGGCGTCAAACGCAGCGGATACGGACGCGAGCTGTCCGACCTCGGCATGCGGGAGTTCATGAACGCCAAGACCGTCTGGATCGGCCAGGACACCTGAACCCGTCAGCCGGAAGGCATTCGACACCAATGGCCTGCGTGCCGGACATCGCGGCACGCAGGCCCGCCGAGCGCATGGAGACGCGACGATGAGCGGAAAGCACCGGAAGACGTCGTCAGGACGGAAGCGGCCCATGGTCGCGGTGCTCGGCACGGGCACCATGGGAGAGGCCATGGCACGCAACATCGCGGCGGCGGGGCTCGGGGTGCGCGCCTGGAACCGCAATCGTGCCCGCGCCGAACCGCTGGCCGGCGCCGGCGCCACGGTGTGCGACACGCCGGCCGAGGCTTGTCGCGGCGCCGACGTCGTACTGACTGCGCTCGCGAACGAGAGAGTGGTCGCCGAAGTGATGGACCAGGCCCGCGACGGCCTGGGCGGCCACCCGGTGTGGGTGCAGACATGCACGGTGTCCCCGGACGGGGGCCGCCGTCTGGCGGAGCAGGCGACCCGCCTGAACGTCCCGTACGTCGAGGCTCCCCTCCTCGGCACCAAGGAACCGGCCGCGGCCGGCACCCTGACCGTCCTGGCCGCCTCTCCCCAGCAGGACGCACGGGAACGGGTGCGACCGGTGCTGGAGGCGGTGGGTTCACGCACCGTATGGCTCGACGAGGTCGGTCAGCCGAGCAGCCTCAAACTCGCCTACAACGCCTGGGTCCTGACCACCGTGGAGGGGATCGCCGAGTCCCTCACCCTGGCCGGCACCCTGGGGGTCGACCCCCACCTGGTCATCGACGTCATCGACGGCAGCGGTCTCGACAGCCCCTACGTTCAGAGCAAGGGCCCGAGGATGCTCGACGACGACCTCGACACCCCGTCCTTCCCTCTCGAAGCGGCGGAGAAGGACGCCGGCTTGATCACTGACACCGCGCGCGCCGCCGGTCTGCACCTGGGCATCGCGGAAGTCGTGCGTGAACGCCTCGACCGTGCGGCCGACGACGGACTCGGTCGCGCGGACGTTGCCGCGACCTACCGTGTGTCCCGCCAGGTTGCGACCTGACCGGACCGTCCTTCGAGCGAGGCGAGGGAGGAACGATGACCGGCGCCGGCATCGCCGCCGCGCGTTCGAGTACGGCGCAGCTGGCCGAGATCGTGCCCCAGGTGGACGACGTGCAATGGGAACTGCCGTCCGCGTGCGACGGCTGGCGCATCATCGATGTGGTGGCCCACCTGGCGGCGCTCGCCTCCGAGGCGGTGGACCCGCCGCCGCCCGATCCCTCACTGCCGAAGAACCGTGAGCGCTACCACGACGTGCGCGTCGACGAACGCCGCGGCTGGAGCCATGAAGACGTCCTCGACGAATGGCGGCGCAGCAGCCCCCGTCAACTGGACCTCCTGGCAGCGGCCCAGGAGCCGCCCCGGGCTGGTGAACCCGTCGAGGTACCCGGACTCGGAACGTATCCGCGCCATCTCCTGGCGAACACCATGGCGTTCAACGTCTTCTGCCATCTGCGCAACGACATGCTCGCCCCGGGCGGCCCCCTCCCCTTCACCCTCCCGGAACCGGCCGACGACCAAGTCGCCCCCGCCGTCGAATTCATGCTCGCCGGCCTGCCGCAGATGCAGGGGCCCGAACTCACCGTCACCGTGAACCGGCCGATCGTCCTCGACCTGACCGGGCCGGGCGCCACCACGGTCACCGTCCTCCCCGCGAACGGGCCCACCGGGCAGCTGACCGTGACACCCGGCGCCGACGCCACCACCCAAGTCCACAGCACGGCCCTCGACTTCATCGCATGGGCCACGACCCGGAAACCCTGGCGCGACTACTGCACCATCACAGGGGACGCATCCGCCGCGACACCGTTCCTCGACTGCCTCAACATCATTTAAGGGTCCCGGAAGGAGCAGTTGATCATGTACGTCCCGGTCCGGCTGCTCGTTGGTGCAGCTACGGGGACGTGCCGGCCTGCGCCGGTGCGCACCGGCGACATTGAGCGCCGCGTGCCAACTACTGCACCGTTGTGACGACCGCATGGCGGTCCGCGAGCAACGGCAGGATGCGCTCCAGGACCAGGGTGCGGAAGTGGACGCTGTTGCGGTGCGCGTCAAGCGCTGACTGGTCGGAGTAACGCTCGACGAGCACGAGGTCGCCGTTGTCGGCGCCGTCCGGGCGGTACGCCTGGTAGCCGAGGCAGCCGGACTCGGCTCGAGATTGCTGAATCAGTTCGGGCAGCAAAGCGGCGATCGTCTCGCTCTTGCCGGCACTCGGGCTCCAACGAGCGATCACGACGACCTCGCCGGGTCGCGCATCGTCCAGAGGCCAGATGGTCGTGGGGGCGTCGCCCATGGGTGTGCGCTCCTCGTGGTCACAGGGACAGCTGGTCCCGACCCCCGCTGCCACACTGCTCCGGGGTCGGCCGTGCATCAGGAAAGCAGGACCGCGGTCACAGGACCTGCCACGATCCGAATCCTTGACGACTCGCGGGCTGCTGAGGCCGTTCGACACGAGAAGCGATGGCTCCAGTGGCCGCATCGGAGCCTGCGCAGCCACTTCGGGCCCGTCCCGCCCGCCCCTCCGATGCCGATGACCGATCACCGCCCCACGAGTTCGTGGCCTGAGTGATCGGCCCGTCTTCACCAGGTTGTTGACGGCTGGACGGTGCGAATGACCGGGTCGGAACGCCAACTGTCCCCGCCCGCAGCGAAGCGCGGCCACGCCGGGCCCCAAGTGTCACAAGCGGGGATGAGGCGAAGCGGATCAGCGCCCGGTGAGCGCGGCGACGATTCGCTCGGCCAGCGGCTTGCTGGAGGCGGGGTTCTGGCCGGAGAACAGGTTGCCGTCGACGACGACGTTCGCCTGCCACGCCTCTTCCGCGGCGCGGACGACCGCCCCACGCGCCGTGAGCACGGTCTCGACCAGCCACGGAGCCCGGTCGGAGGTGCCGTTGAGCCGCTCTTCCTCATTGGTGAACACGGTCAGGGTGCGTCCGGTGAACTGCCAGCGTCCGCCCGGCAGATTCGCCGACAGCAGTGCGGCCGGCCCGTGGCACACCGGGGCGATGATCTTTCCTGCGGTGTCGGCTTCCACAAGCAGACGCCCGAGATCCGGGTCGTGAGCCAGATCCTCCATGGGCCCGTGCCCGCCGGGGAGGAAGATCGCGTCGTAGCCGGCAGCGTCGACGGCGGACAGCGCGACGGGGTTGGCGAGCGCTTCGGCTGCCTCGCCGATGTAGTCGGCGAAGGCCTCCGCCTCGGCGCCGGCGACCTCGGGCCGCAGGCTCACCGGGTCGGCTGCCGGCTTGCCGCCCTCCGGGGCGGCGATGTCGACGGTGAACCCGGCCTGAGTGAGGATGCGGTGCGGAACCACGAACTCCTCGGCCCAGTAGCCGCTGGGGTGCTTGCTGCCGTCGGCCAGCGTCCAGTAGTCGACGCCCGACAGCACCATCAGGATCCTGGTCATGTTGGCACTCACTTTCTTCGGTCGGTATGCCATCCGCGGATGAGCACTACGGAGGGACCGGAAATCGGGCCGGTCGTGGGACGGACTCCGCGACCGTCCGATGGGGCCCCGCGATCCAGGACAACACGCGACTCCGGCGGCGCAGGGGCCGATTCCCGGCCCTGACCTGCCAGGGAAGCCGCTGCGTAGGACTCGGCGACCCCCTTTCCCCGGCCGACCGAGCACAGCGGCGAGGGAGAATGGAGGCATGGCCCGCAACGTCGAGCTCAGCGAGTTTCCGCGCCGTTCCCGCGCGCGTATCAGTCCCGAATCGGCCGGACTGCCCGAGCGCGGGGCCTATCGGCGGGTCCCGGGGCTCCGCCGGGAAGAGGTCGCCCAGCTGGCCGGGGTCAGCACCGACTACTACACGCGCCTGGAACAGGGGCGGCAGATCAGCCCGTCAGCCGCTGTGCTGGAGGCGGTGGCCGCCGCGCTGCGGTTGGATAGCGCCGAACGCGCCCACCTGTTCGACCTCGTAGGGCCCAATCCAGGCCGGGCCCGCCGTTCCGCACCGACCGTGCAGCGCGTCCGGCCGGGGGTACGGCGGTTTCTGGACTCCTTCACCGACCAAGCCGGCTTCGTCCTCGGCCGCCGTACGGACGTATTGGCCACCAACCACCTTGCCCGCGCACTCATGACCGACTTCGACGCCATGCCTGCGCGTGAACGCAACCTCACCCGCTGGATCCTCCTCGATGAGGATGCCCGCGCTCTGTACTCGGACTGGGAACAGGTCGCCGCAGAGATGACCGCCATCCTGCGGCTGGATGCCGGCCGTCATCCCGACGACACCCGAACCGCCGAGCTGGTGGGTGAGCTGGCGATGAAGAGCGAGCACTTCCGCCGCTGGTGGGCCGACCATCACGTCTTCGATCGCACCCACGGCCACAAGCGCCTGCACCACCCCGTCGTCGGTGACCTTGTCATCGACTACCAGGCCTTCACCGCGCTCGGCGAGACCGACCAGACACTGTTCCTGTACCTGCCGGCCCAGGACCAGGCCTCTCGGGACGCCTGGAAACTGCTCGCCAGCTGGAGCGCCCAGGCACCAGCAGCACCGCGTGAGAGGGACGGCCACAGCCGGGCACCTCTACGAACCCCGCACACTCGGTGACATCTCCGACGCCGGGTGTGACGCCCGGACTCCTGACACCGCAGCCCAACCCATCCGACGCCGTGGCAGATGAGCCCGTAAGGCTGACCTGCCAGGGCGTCGTCGGAGCTCTGTGTCAGGACGGGGCGAGGACGCAGAACTCGGTCCTCCGGGTCGACCAGGCACGTCCAGGGGGCGGCGCACAGGCCCAGGTCGATGTCGGTGGCACCGAGGGCCCGCAGCCGCGTCACCTCGGCTGCCTCGTCGGCAGAGACCCCCAGCCGGGCTTCAGGGGTGACCGCCGGGATGACTCCGTGCCCTTGTGGACGAGTGACTCCGTGACCTTGCGGGCCAACCGGAAGGCACGTCCACGGACCTCAGAAGACGATTCTGGCCCGGCGGGCGGCTGCGAGGGCGGACTCGGCTCCGGAGACCACTTCCAGCGCCACATCGGGGTCACGACCGGCCAGGGCGCGCATATAGTGCAGCGTGTCAGCGCGGATGACCGCTTTGGGCTCGCCGGAGCCGATCAGCCAGGTGCCGCCCGCAGGTCCGGTGAGTTCGAGGGCGATGGGTGCCTCGGACCAGGCCAGGGCCAGGTCGCGGACGGCCTGTTCGACGATCTGCCCGTCGTGATCGCCGACGGTGATGGTCTGTCCCGTCGCCCGTGCCAGATCGATGCGGTGCATCCATAGGTCGCGGTTGTAGATGGTGTCGAGCAGGTGGCCGACGGACACCCGGGGGGCCGTGGGCATGCCGGTGTCGAGATTGGCACGCCGCATCAGCCCGGGACGGCTCCGGCGGGCTTGCACGGCGCGGGGCCACAGCTCAGCGAACTCGGCGACCAGGTCCGGGCCCGATGCCTCGGTGTGGTCTTCGACCTGTGCCGCCATGTGGGCATCGATGGGGCCCTTGCCGCGATGACGCCGCCTTCCCGCGATCTCCCGGCGCAGCATCGTGCGCAGGCTGATGTTGTCCTCGCACTGCGCGACAAGATGGGAGACCAGGGTGCGCACATCCCATTCCACGCAGTCGGTGGGACGCCTCCAGTCGTCGTCGCCGAGCTTCTCGAGCACTTGCAGCGCCGCGCGACCCTCGGCCTCAGCGATCATGGCCGAACGGTCGCGGTCGATCTGCGCCAGGCCTGCGGCATCGACGAAGGTCTGAGTCATCTCACTCGCCCTCCTTTGGGGCGTAGTAGCGGAAGAACATGTCCACTGCCGTGCCCGTGAGTCGGGCGAAGCGGCCTTCTTCGACCTGTGTGGATGGTTCATTGGCGAGCTGCTGGCTGATCACGCCGGAGACCAGCGCCGTGTAGAGCGCCACACCTTCGTCGTCGGCGGCTTCGGGGGCCAACTGCCCGGCGTGCACGGCCGCCTGGAGGGCTGATCGCAGGACTTCCAGCAGGCGCACCGACGGTTCGTAGGCCTGGGGGGTTGGTTCGAAATTGGGTACGGGCCGCCAGTACAGCAGCTGCGCCAGCACCGGATTGGCCATCGCCCAAGCGACGCCGGCCTGTTGACCCGCCACGATGACAGCCCGCGGATCCTCGGCGAGCCGGGCACTGTAGGGCTCCAGGACATCGGCCGATTCACGTCCTCCGCGCTCGAACAGGGCGTCGTAGATGGCCATCTTCGATGGGAAGTACTGGTAGAGCGAGGGCGGACGCACTCCCACCCGCCGGGCGACCTCGGCCATGCTCAGCCCGGCCACGCCGTCCTCGGCCATGACTTCGATCGCGGTATCGAGGATCTCCTGCACGGTCTCATTGCGCCGTCGAAGCCTCCGGTCTTCCCTCATGCAGATAAGAAAACCTAATGCCAGTAGGGAAGTCAACACCTCTTCAGTTTTTCCGACTTCGGGGCAGCGTCAACTGCTCGGGTTCGTTGCCCGCTTCCACCACGTCAGCGTGTTGCGCAGGGCCGGTTTGTCCCCTGGCGACTGGTTCCAAGCCCGCTCCGAGCAGCATCTGCATCAGCGACATGCGGCGCTCTCGCCGTGCAGCGAACTCGGTCCGGCTCGTTGGCCCTTGAGGCAGTGCCGACTTGCGGCCCCAGCGCAACTGGTAGGGGCTGAGTCGGAGCCGGGGTCCTGCTGAGTCAAAGTCCTGCTGGGGTCGCAGCATTGCCGGGTTGGGGCGGGTGCCGGTCCGTACCGCAGCGCCGGAACGTCTGGAGTCAGGGCTGGCGGCCGCTGTCAGGTGGTGTGTGGATCGTTGTAGACGAGGGTGTCGAGTTGGATGTCGTAGGCGTGGTGGAGGGTCCAGAGGGTGGTGAGGCTGGGTTGTTTGGTGCCGGCGGCGAGGCGGTGGAGGGTGGATTTGCTGATGCCGGTGCGTTCGGCCACGGCGGCGACGGTGTCGTCGCCGTGTTCTCTGGCTTTGACCAGGAGTGTGGTCATGTGTAGGCGGAGCATGGTCTGGGACCCCCTCTGGGAATGCGTTTGTGCGGTTGGCCCACGCGCACGCAACGTATGCAAGTTGTCGGCTTGGAGTGACGCAAGGGTATTTTGATGCGCACAGGAGTTCGGTGTTGGTGATGTGGCCTGTGTGTTTGTGGATCTAGGGCTGTGACCTGCGAAGGTGCAGGAGTGCAACTGGGGGGCAGTAGTTGGCATGTGCGCTACCCTCCGGGGTCGGCGCGCTACTCTCCGGGGATGCGGAGTATGGAAGATCCCCCCCACGGGAGTCGGGCAAGGCGGCAGGCGCAGGCGCGGCGGGTCGGTGCGTTTTTGACGGCGGTGGCGACCGCGGCCGGGTACGACGTGCGGCGGCGGCAGGGCGGCCGGGCGCAGTTGGCGGCCGTGACCGGTCTGAGTTTGACGACGATCAGTCGGACGTTGGACGGCAAGACGTTGCCGCTTCCTTCGCAGCTGACGACCTGGGCGACGGTCCTGAATCTTGATCATCGCCGGATGCTGGTGGAGAGCGGTCTGATCCCGGAGCAGCGCGGGCCGCAGTCGGTGGAGAAGGATGTGGTGGTGGCGTCGGTGCTGTCCGCGCAGGAGGCGATGGATGCGTGGGGGATCACCGATCCCATCATCCGCAAGACGCTCGGCGGGAGTATCACCCAGGCGATCCAGTTGCAGGAGGAGTTGGACGCGGCAGGAGACTGGGGAGCGGTCGCCCTGGGGTGACACGGACTCGACGGAGGAACGAGCCCTTCCTCGACCGGCAAGATGCAACCTCCGCCCCGGTGACGGCGGACGATTTCGCCGAGCCTCTCGGGCGCTGCCTGCCCGCCTGCTGCTCCGTCTGTCCCGTTGAACGCCATGTGAGGGCCAAGTCGGCTGCCTGGTGGGCCGGGTTGCCGTCGCGGCGCATCGCGAAGAGCGTCGGTGCGCCGTGACGTCAATTTGAGGCGCGCTCCAGGGGCGTGTCCGGGTTTTCAGGGGTTTTTCGGGGTTGATGCGTGCCAACACGCCCAAGGGTATGGGGGAGTGCCGAGGTTTTTGTGTGGGCGTGTCAGGATCGGCGGGTTGGTTGTCCGTGCCGGGGAGAGGGGCGGCGGATGCTCGTTGTGCAGGGTGCCTCGGTGACTGCTGTCGTTCGTGGCAGTACGGGTGAACCGGTGATTTTGTTGTCCGGGAACGGGCATCGGGGTGTGCCGGAGCAGACGCTGCTGGATATGGTCCGGGCGGCTTCAGCTGTTCTGAGCGAGGCGGAGTTACGCGTGGTCAGCCAGGCCATCCCGCGTCTGCGGGCGGGTCGGGCGGATTCGCGTGTTGCGGTCGGTGACGAGATTATGACGGTCTACAGGCTGTCCGGCCACTGACCCGGGCTTGAGGCCGGAGTTCCCGATGAGAGCGGCGGGCTCGGGGCCCGTCTTCTGTCTTTCCGGGTGAAATACGCGTCGCCCGCCGTCGGCGGAATTCGACGGCGGGCGACGCGGCTTCATGGAAGGTGGATGCGCTGTCGGGTCAGTGGCGGCAGCAGTCCCAACCGTAGGAGTACAGGCTGTAGCGCCCGTGCCGGTAGCGGCCCAGGTCCCAGCCCGAGTGCCGGTCGCAGCGGTTGCGGTACCTGTCCCAGCGCCAGTAGTCGCGGTCGTAGCCGCGGTACCGCCGCAGGTCGACACCGTGGTAGCGGCGCAGATCCCCGTTGTTGCGGTAGTGGGAGGGGTGGTGGATCCGCGCACTGTCGCCGCGGTGGAGGGCGGAGGTGACGGGCGCCGCGGAAACCGATCCCGGCAGCGGAGTGGCGCTGGCTTCTGCCGTCAGGGGCACGGCAACCGCTCCGGCTGTCATCAGCGCGACTGCCACGGCCCTAGCAATGGTCTTCACGAACTCTCCTTTCGGACAGCAGGAATTCGATCATTTCCCTGCTGCTGCGTCAGACGCTACCTCGAATTCCGCACCTCTCTGGGGAAGCTGAAAGGGGGCCAGGTCCTGTGGGTGTGGTCAGCGGCGATTCGAAGATGCGCGGAAAGTGGCAGCTCAGCAGCCTTTCCGATAGGTACGGAACGGTGGATTCCAGTCTTTTTTGAAACACCCGTCCAGACGAATTCACTCCTCGTGGCGCAGCCCGCCGGCCGGGACCTGCAGGGAAATGGAATGAAATACGCTCGCCGGTGGAATTCTTACCTCTAATTGCCCCGTATTCGGTGGAGTGGGAAAATTGGGACGATGCCCTGTGGCCAGTTGTCTTCCGATCGGCAAGTGCGGTGGCTCGCGATGGATCTGACCCTGCCTTTACGGAGTTTGCTCCGGCTAGGGGCGCGGGTGTCCGGCACTGCGGGTCCTGATGAGCTGAGCCGCCGTCTGTTGGCCACCGGTGCTTCCACCGCGGAGCGGGCGGCAGGACGGTCGGGAAGCGCCGCGGCCCCCTGCCCGTGCCGTCCGTGGGTAGTTTGCGCAGCACACACGTTCTGGCCAACCGTCGACTCGGGGACTCTTGAGGGGACGTGAGTGCTCGACAGCTCTCACGGCGAGGTGGCCGAACCGAGCCTTTGCCGTCCGGGTGTCAGCCCCTCGCTTCGATGTACGACGCCAGATTTGCCAGCGACGAGGCGATCCCCGCCTCGTGGACCGCTTGGTCGATGCCGGGCGGCACATCCGTGGCGGTGACGGTCACCTCGGTACCGTCACCAACTGGAGCAAGGTGCCAGGTCATTGTCATGGTGCCCGCATACGAGGGGTCGTCGGCCTCGAACACCGCCCTCTGCACCAGGCGCGTGGGCGGGACCAGCTGCGCGAACTCGACGTCGACGACATCCGTCGCATCTGAAGTCTTACCGGGGCTTTCGGCGGGGTCGAGGTAGGTGAGTACCATCCGGAACCCTCCACCAGGCCGGGGATCCCACCGCTCGACGTGCCCTCGCATGCCTTCCGGCGGAAGCCACACCTCGAGAGACTCGCGATCGAGCAGGGCGTCGTAGACAGCCGCCGGTGGCGCCGAGATGAGCCGGCCGGCGCGGTCGGTCCTGTTGTTCATGGCCCGAGTCTAGAACCGGCCCTGGATTCTTCGTCTCTGTTCGCGGTGGGCAGCGTCGGTCCGATGGAGGACCTGGCAGCCGGGTGCGGGGGTGAACTGTTCGATCGGGTGGTCAGCGGCTGCCGGGCGGATGCGGCCTGACCATGACGTCATGGGCGAACACAGCGACGGTGATCCGGCGTTCCCAGGATGTCCGGCGTCCGACGGATGTTCGTCGAGCCCGGCCGGGCCTCTTGCCGCCCGAAACGTTTCGGAAGGGCCTTGGTCAATGTTGACGGGACTTTCATATGCCGCGCACGAACGGGCGAATGCCGTCGTACTACGACCGGATGTCACTGCCCCGCCCCCGGACTTCCCGCTGCCACGTCCACGTCCACGTCTACGGCTCCGCCGCTGGGGCGCCCGCCCCCGGGGTGACGAGTCCCGTCTCGTACGCCACGACGACGGCTTGGGCGCGGTCGCGCAAGCGGAGTTTGGCCAAGATCCGGGCCACATGGGTTTTCACGGTGGCCTCGCTCAAGCGGAAGTGCGCGGCGAGTTCGGCGTTGCTCAAGCCGCTGCCCAGTGAACGGAGGACTTCGAGTTCGCGGGGGGTGAGTACAGACAGGTCCCGGTGCAGGGCGGCGGCCGGGGTGTCGCGGGAAACGAAGCGTTCGACGAGACGTCGAGTGATGGCCGGAGCGAGTAGCGCGTCACCGGTGCGGGCAAGGCGGACGGCGGCGACCAGGTGTTCGGGGGTGACGTCCTTGAGGAGGAAGCCGCTCGCGCCTGCGGTAAGTGCGGCGTAAACGTAGCGATCGAGGTCGAAGGTGGTCAGCATGATGACGCGGGGCGGATAGGGTTCGGTGCCGGAGAGGATGCGCCGCGTGGCTTCCAGTCCGTCGGTCCCGGGCATGCGGATGTCCATCAGGACCAGGTCGGGGCGGGTGCGGTGGACAGCGTCGATCGCCTCGTCCCCGTCGGAGGCTTCGGCGACGACGTCGATTCCGTTCGCCGCCAGGATGAGGCCGAAACCGGTGCGGACCAGGGCCTGGTCGTCGGCGATCACCACACGTGGCAGCTCGCTCACGCCATCTCCTCAACTGGTATGACGGCGCGGAGCCGGAAGCCGCCGGTAGGGCGTTCGCCGGCCTGGAGAGTGCCTCCGTAGACGGCGAGGCGATCACGGAGGCCCCTCAGTCCGCAACCGCCCCCGGGACCGGCCGGTGCCTGGGAGACGCCACCGGTGTCGGACACATCGATGTGCACGGCGCCGGGGACGTGGTCGATTGCGATCCGTACACGGGCTCCGACGGCGTGCTTGACGGTATTGGTCAGCGCCTCCTGCACCACGCGGTATGCGGCCAGGTCGGCACCTGCGGGAAGGGGCACGGGGGTGCCGGTGACGATCAGTTCGACAGGGACACCGGTTTCGCGCATGCGGTCGGTGAGGGTCGGCACTTGGCCGAGGCCCGGTTGGGGCGTCAGGTCGGTGTCGGTGGCCGTGTCGCGGTCGTCACCGGCCATCGTCAGCAGACCCATGACATGGCGCAGTTCGGCCATCGCGGTACGTCCGCCGGCCTCCACGGACAGCAGTGCCTCGCGGGCCCGGTCGGGCGCGGTGCCCATCACTGTGCGGGCGGCACCCGCCTGGATCACCATCACGCTCACATTGTGGGTGACCACGTCGTGCAGTTCACGCGCGATCCGTGAGCGTTCGCGGTCGACCGCCAGTCGCGTGGCGGCCTCGTGTTCGTCCTGTAGGAGACGCAGGCGTTGCTTCCAGGTGTGGATCGCGTTGGCTGCGAGCCCCACACCGAGCAACGCGAGGAACGGCGCCAAATCGGGGGCAAAGGACGGGAAGCTCTCATCGTGGAACACAGCGAGCAGGCCGGTGCCGGTCACCAGGCCTGTGAGGGCGAGCGCCCGGTAGGCGCTGTATACGGCGGCGCTGTAGGCGGCGACCACACAGGTCAGGAAGGTGTACACGGTCGCGTCACCGCCGCCCGTGCGCTGGTTGAACAGCAGGCTCGCGCCGATCACGGCCCAGAAGGCGGCCAGCGGGTAGCGTCGGCGCACCACCAGGGGTAACGCGGTCAGCGCCGCCAACATCAACTGCCAGGACTGGCCCGCTTCGAGGTGATGCGCGACTCCCAGCGGCGCGGGCGGAGCAGCCGGCCCGGAGCCCGGCGTCGGCACGGGCGGTGGTGTCGGCACCAGAAACGGCGGGACCGGAGCGTGGCTGCTGCCCTGCCGGAGGACGGTTCCCACCGTGCATGCGGCGAGGACGAAGGCAAGGATCGCGTCGGCGGCCCACATCCACCGGGACGGCCGGGGCAGCGGGCTCGAGCGACGCAGCGCTGCGACACCCGCCCTCCACCGCTCCACGATCTCTGCAAGAACAGCTGCGCCCATGGGCACAGTCTCGCAAGCCCCGGACCCCGGCACATCCCTCCCGCCGAGGACCAGCACTACATCCCCCGCGTACATCGCAGGGATGACGCGAGCGGCTGGTCACCCGGGCACGGTAGCCCCTCTCGCCCTCGCAGGCGACGCACCGGGCACGGCCCAGCGCCTAACTTCGGGCCGAACCGTCAACTCCCGGCCCGTGGAGGCACCGTGCCAGCGACTGCGCCCGTGATCGACATCCGCCATGTGACCAGAACATACGGGGAGGGGTCGCCCGCTCTCGACGACGTGACACTGAGTGTGCCTACCGGAGAGGCACTCGCCGTCGTGGGGCCGTCCGGCAGCGGCAAGTCGACGCTCCTCAATCTGATCGCCGGACTGGACCGGCCGACCGCAGGCAGCGTCACGGTCGACGGACTGCGGGTGGACGAGTTGAGTGAGGCCAGGTCGGCGGAGTACCGGCGGGTGAAAGTCGGCATGGTCTTCCAGTTCTTCAACCTCCTTGACGACCTGACGGTCACCGACAATGTGCTGCTGCCCGCGCAGTTGGCGGGCCTGCCCCGGGCCGAGGCCCGAAGGCGTGCCGCCGGTCTGCTGGAGTACCTCCGTATCGACCGGCACGCCGGTGCCTACCCCGGCAGGCTGTCCGGCGGCGAGCGTCAGCGGGTCGCGGTCGCCCGGGCTTTGATGAACCGCCCGGCTCTACTGCTGGCCGACGAGCCCACGGGGGCGCTGGACACCGCCTCTGGAGAGTACGTCCGAGAACTGCTGACCGAACTCAACGCGGAAGGGCAGACGATCATCCTGGTCACCCATGATCTGGGCCTTGCCGAGTCCTGCGGGACCCGGACCGTCGAGCTGGTCGACGGCCGGATCGTGCAGGACACCGTGCACACGGCGGCGGTCGCCCGATGAGCGCGCTCGGGCGGGTGGTACGCGCCGGAGTCGGGCGGCGGCGCGTCCGTACCGCGGTGATCATCCTGACCACGCTCATGGCCGTGACCGCGTCGGTACTCGCCGCCGGGCTGCTCGTCGCGGCCCAGGCGCCCTTCGACCGCGCCTTCGCCAAGCAGCGCGGCGCCCACCTGACCGCGCAGTTCGACGGGACGAAGGCAACAGCCTCGAAGCTCGCGGCGACCGCGCACGCATCCGGCGTGACCGCCGCAGTCGGACCCTTCCGGACCCATTCGGTACGCCCGCGCACGGCGTCGCGCTCCGACATGCTTCCGGCCGGTGTCGATCTGCCGCCGCTCACCGTCGTCGGCCGGGCGGATGCCGCAGGCCGCGTCGACGGACTCACAGTCGTCGCGGGCACCTGGGCCACCCGACCCGGCCAGATCGTGGTGGCCTACGACAGGCCCGTACAGCCGGGTCAGCGGCTGACGTTCCCCTCCGCGCCGGGCAGCCCCACGCTGACCGTCGTCGGGGTTGCCCGGTCGGTGACCGGCAGTGCGGATGCCTGGGTGACTCCCGCTCAGGCCGAGGCGCTGACCGCGCCGGGCGGCCCCCTCACGTACGAGATGCTCTATCGCTTCCGCCACGCGGATACGGACGCCCAAATGGCCGCGAACCGCGCCGCCGTCACCACCGCAGTGCCGAGGGGCACGATGACCGGGTCGCACTCCTACCTGGCCGTCAAGCAACAGGAGACCGCCAACGCGATGGCCTTCGTGCCCTTCCTGGCAGCTTTCGGTGTTCTCGGACTGCTCCTGTCGGTGCTGGTCATCGGCATCGTGGTCAGCGGCGCGGTCGGGGCCGCGACCCGGCGCATCGGCATCCTCAAGTCCCTCGGCTTCACCCCGGCACAGGTCGTACGGGCCTACGTCGGGCAGGCGCTGATCCCGGCGGCGGTCGGCTGTGCCCTGGGACTGGCTCTGGGCAATCTGTTGGCCATTCCGGTGCTCCGTGAGATCGGCACGGCCTTCGGCGGCCCGGCAGCGTCGATTCCCGTGTGGATAGACGCCGTTGTCTCGACCGCGGCCCTCGTTCTGGTGGCCGGCTCGGCACTGGTACCCGCGTCGCGCGCCGGCCGACTGCGTCCCGTGGAGGCGATCAGCGTCGGCCGCATCCCCGACGCCGGTCGAGGGCGCCTGGTTCGGCGCCTGACCGGTCGGCTCCCGTTGCCGCGCGCGGTCAGCCTCGGGTTGGCGAACCCCTTCGTCCGCCCGACGCGCTCGGCGACGACGGCTGCCGCGGTCGCCTTCGGCGCCGCCACCGTCACCTTCGGCGTCGGGCTCGCCCTGACGCTCGGGGCCGTCCAGTCGGGCCGCATGCTCGACTCGGCCGGTTCGGTGGTGGTGGAGACCGGCGGCGGGCAGGCGCCGCCCGGTGCCCAGGTGGTGCACGCGGGCGGCGAGCCCGACGCGCCGAAGGCCGACCTGGCAGAGATCGCCACCGCGCTCCGTGCGCAGCAGGGGACGAGGCGCTTCTACGGCACGGCCCAGGCGGAGGTAAGCGCGTCCGGGATCACGGGCGCCACCACCGTGGTGGCGTATCAGGGCGACGCCTCGTGGGCCGCCCCGCAGATGGTCGCGGGGAGTTGGCTCGACGGCCCCGGTCAGGCCGTGGTCACCCCCCGGTTCCTGCGGGCCGGCGGAATCCGTGTCGGGGACACGGTGACCCTGACGGCTCAGGGGCGGCGGACCTCGGTGCGGATCGTCGGCGAGGCGTTCTTCACCCAGGGCGAGGGCATGGAACTCCTCACCCCGACCTCGACCCTCGCGGTACTGGGACTCGATGCAAAACCCGGCCGGTACCACGTAGAGACGAGACCGGGCACGGCTCTGGCGCACTACCTGACCTCGCTCAACACCGCACTGGAGCCGGTCGGCGCCGTTGCCCGGGCCAACACCGCCAACACATCCGATGTGATCGTGACCATGGACGCGCTGGTCGGGACGCTCACCCTGATGCTCGTTGCGGTCGCGGGCCTGGGCGTGCTGAACACGGTCGTCCTCGAGACCCGCGACCGGGTGCACGAGCTCGGCGTCTTCAAGGCTCTGGGCATGGCGCCCCGCCAGACCGTGACCATGGTCCTGACCTCGGTCGGCGGGATCGGCCTGGTCGCCGGTGCCGCGGGCGTCCCGGCCGGGGTCGCCCTGCACCGGTTTGTCACGCCGCTCATGGGTAACGCCATCGGCATGGCCCTGCCCACTTCGGTCGTCGCTGTCTTTCCCGCGCCCCTGCTGGCCGTGCTCGCCCTCGGCGGGTTGGTCATCGCGGTGACGGGCGCGCTGCTGCCGGCCGGCTGGGCCGCCAGGCAGGACACAGCGACCGCACTGCGCAGCGAGTGACCGGGCCCTGCCGCTTGCAATCGGCCTTGGCCAATCGCATGTTGCCAAGTGTGGACTGCGGCCCGAGCGGATGCGATGTGCCGGTGAGGCCGGCCTTCCGGTGGCAAGCACGATCCCGCCATCTGCCACCACGCGCTTTCGTTGAGGCCAAGGGAGGGCCGACGAACACGGCAGGGCCGCGGCCGTCATGGCGCGGCGGAGTTCCAGGACGCGCCCTCAAGAGGTAGCTTCCGCGCCCCCGACGGCATCGGCCACACTGCATGCGACGCGGACGAGTGCCGCGGTGGCGGTCGAACGGGACTGTTGCGGCCAGGCGATGGCCAGCACCGAATGTGGTGCGTCCGCGACGGGCCGGTAGACGACACCGGGGCGCGGATAGCGGGCGGCCACGGAGGCCGGCAGTAGATGAGGCGGGCCACCGAGCCCGACGAGCGTGAGCAGTTGGGCGAGGTCGCGGCCCTGGCCGCGGTGCCGGTTGATGAACTGCTCCACGTCGTCAGGGCGCAGTTCGAGGTCGCTGAGGGTCAGCCGGTCGCGAGCGGCAAGCGGGTGGGAGGCGGCGAGTGCTGCGACGCGCGGCTCATGGATCAGCGTCTCCGCGTCCAGGCCGGTTCGGTCGAAGGGCTCATGGACCAGGGCCGCGTCGGCTTCTCCCTGCCGCAGCAACTGTGGCTGCTCGTGCCAGCCGCACAGGCGGACGGCGACCGGTATGGCCGCGGGTTCCGACGCGAAGCGCGCGAGGATCGGCTCCAGCAGCCCCGCGTCTCCGTCGGCCTTGACGGCCAGGATCAGCTTCGGTTCCGTCGCCGCGGCGCGCTGGGCCCGCCGCTCGGCGGCCTGCAGGGCGTCGAGGACGATCTTCGCTTCCGCGAGCAGTACCTCTCCCGCAGGGGACAGCGCCACGCCGTGGGTGTTCCGGTCGAAGAGGGCGACGCCCATCTCCTTCTCCAGGTTGCGTATCGCGCGGGACAAGGGTGGCGGGGAGATGCCGAGCCGTTCGGCGGCACGGGTGAAATTGAGTTCTTCGGCGACGGCGACGAAGTAGCGCAGCGGGCGTGACTCCACACGGCCCCCTCTGTTCGGTATTGCCCTCAGGGTAACGCGCGAGATCCGATGGATCCTTCAGTTCGAGCGCGCTGCGCAGCAGGCTCGACAACGTCAGGTTCGCCTTGTTGAGCTGGAGTCATTGAATGATCGTCGTCACCACCCCCACCGGTCAGATCGGCCGACAGGTCCTCGACCACCTATTGGACGCCGGGGACGCCCTGGACGGCACGACGGACATCCGGGTGATCGCCCGGGAGCCCGAACGGCTCTCCGCCCGTGTACACGAGCGCGTGGAGGTCGTACGGGGCTCGCACGCCGACCCGGACGTCCTCGAGGAGGCGTGCGAGGGTGCCGACCGCCTGTTCTGGCTGGTGCCCCCGGCGCCGCGGGCCGACAGTGTCGAGGGCCATTTCCGAGCCTTCACCGAGTCGCTGTGCGAGACGATCGCACGCCACGGTTTGGAACGTGTCGTGGGTGTTTCGACCCTGGGCCGCACGGTGGCGAAGAACGCCGGGCAGATCTCCGCCTCGCTCGCCATGGACGAGGCGATCATGGCCACCGGTGTGCATTACCGCGCGCTGTGCCCGCCGTTCCTGATGGAGAACCTGTTGGGGCAGGCAGCCTCCATCCGAGACGCCGGGGTGTTCTTCCTGTCGATGACGGAGGACCGGGTGTTGCGCACATGCGCCACCCGCGACATCGCTGCCACGGCGGCCCGGCTGCTGCTCGACGGATCGTGGACGGAGCAGCACGATGTCCCGCTCGTAGGACCCGACGACCTGGCCCCTGGGGGCATGGCTGACGTCGTCTCCGAGGTGCTGAACCGTCCCGTGCGTGTCCAGCTGATCAGCAGCTCGGACTACAGGGCCGCGGCGCTGCGTCGCGGAGCGAGCGAGGCCTGGGCGCAAGCGCTGGCCGACATGACGGACGCCCTGAACGAACAGGGCTTCTACGGGGCTGACGCGCCGAGTACGCCCGAGTCGGCGCCCACCCACTTCCGCGAGTGGTGCGAGGAGGTGCTCAAGCCCGCCGTTCTGGGTTAGAGCGTGGCAGGGGCAGAGTTGCTCTCGATACGGCGAAGGCCTCTGAAGGGCTGAGAGTTCCGCTGTCGGGCCTCTGCCCCCGCCCTCGCGGTGCTCACGGTGGGGGAGGTAGGCGTCAATTCTCGCTGCCGGTCGCGCCGTAATTTCTCAAGTAGGCGGTCGGAGTGGTTCCGTAGACTGATTTGAAGTGCCTGATGAAGTGACTGGCATCTGCAAAATGCCAACGTGCTGCGATTTCGGAAACGCTGGCCTTGCTGCCCAGCCTCACCAGTTCGCCGTGTGCCTTCTGCAGACGCCGACGGCGAGCAAAAGCCATGATGGAATCATTGGATGCAGAAAAAGATCTGTGCAGCGTGCGAAGGGAAACCCCGACTGTTTGCGCGACCATCGCGGGGGACAGGTCGTGTTTGTCGAGATTTTTTTCGATGACGTTCTTCGCAGCCTTCAATGTGGCATTCGGGTGTTCCTGCAGCCCCAGCTCGGCGCGCTCGGAGAGCATTCCTGAAAACAAGGTCGCGCACGCATCCAACGCAATATTCTGCGCGGAGATGGAAAGGTCCAGATCGTCACTGGTCTTCTCGATCGCCTCCAGGAAGTTCAGGAGAAAGCGGACCTCGGGGGCAGAGATGTCAGAGACGTACGCCTGATTGAGCACCTTGGTCGATCGCATGCGCGAGAACAGCAGGTGCCTCGGGATGGTCACGACGCGTACGCGGGTGGCGGGCGCGCAATCGAATTCCCAAGAAGCCTTTGTGTCACGGATGCAGATCTGGCCCGGCGTGACGATGTGGGTGCCGTACTTTCCTGCGAAGCCGATCCGGCCGGCAGTGACCAGGTCGGCCACGATCGGATCCTGGTCCAGATTGCTCCCGGAAATCCCCGTCAGTGAGTCGCAGTAAACCTTTACCGACAGCAGGCTCTCGAAGAGATGTCCGTTTGCGGAGAATTTGAATCCATGAGCGGACTGCTGAGGGATGGTGAGGCGCGTGAGGTGGGAGAAGGGGCCGCCTTCCCACTCCTGGAAGATATGCTCGGTATCTCTTATCTGCCGGGCCGTCAGATTCATCTTGGTCTTGAAATCTGTTGCGCGTCCGCAGTTCAGTGAAGAGTCTGCGGAATCTTCCAGTTTCTGGTCACTCATCTGCGCCTCTTTTCGATCGCTCCAACCGATCTTCTTGGTGAAAGGCATAGGGCGATCGACAGGGGAATAGGACTGCTTGCAAGCAGGTGACATCGTTGTCGCACGCAAGGATTTGCTCACTTTACTTGCAGGGAAGGGTTCTTGTCGAATGATCAAGGAGCGTTGGCGCTGAGGTTCTATCGCGTGGCACGCACATACGAGCGCGCCCCCGACCGGCCGTCCAACCTTTCGGCTTGCATGAACCGGCGGAGCATCGCGAACGGGCGCTGATCCTGATCCTCCCCGCCCTCGCGGTCGGCGTTGCGACGCCTTATCTCAAGATCATCTCTGAGGCGTCTCCAGGGAAGCCGTGGAGCCGGGCGTCACGCCCTCACCGGAGGACATGTCGATGTGACCGCCGGGACCAACCTGCGCCCAGGAGTACGAAGTCGGCCACGAAGACAACGATTCCGATGATCAAAAGGTAAAAGAGCCCCTGCGTCAGTGCGCCGACAAGTCCCAGGGCGACAGCTACGAGTATGAAAAACAGGAAGAGCGCCAGCATGGCTGCTCACTTCCTTCGGTGCGTCGACATCGCGCGGTTCGGTGTCCGTGGCAGGAGACGGCCTCATGGAACCTGCTGCAGCTCCCTTCCGAGTGCCCAGAAACCACCGTAAATGTCACCCTACTCTCAATTGCCTCTCGACAAGTGTTGACCAGCTCGCTGTCGCTGAAGTGACTCGTGTGGCTGCTCCGGGCAGCCGTCGTTGTGAACGGCCGTCGGTGAGCGTTGGGCCAGCTCGTGTGCCGGTCGGAGCATCGCGGCACATGTGGCATCCCCGTTCTATCCGAGTGCCTGCGCGGTGTGATGAGTTTGGAGCAACCGCTGCGATGGGGGCGCGTCGCATGGGATTCCCCGCCCGCCGGGGAGCGCCGTGGCACGACGCAGACCGTCGTCCTCGAGCCGAGGCCGCACCCACCTTCCCCGTGAGGGCTGCTTCGGATCGACCGCGCAGGCGTGGATCGGGGGGCCGCTCGCATGGCCACCGTAGTCCCGAGCGTCCAGGGACCACAGAGAGACGACACCATGACACCGCTCCACGACCCGCTCAGACCGATCGTCTTCGCCTACACGGTCGTCCGCGACGCTTTGGCCGCCGGTGCGGACGGGCGTTGCACAAGGGACCCGGACGGCACGGTTCTGGCTGTCTCGGGTGCGCCTGTGGCCACATTGAACGGCGTCATCAATCCCAACCGTGATCCGAACCCCCAGGTGCTCGAGTCCCTGGCCGGCGATCCGAGCCTCACAGGGCTGCCCTGGAGTATTCAGGTCCGTGGTCGTGCCGGTCGGGCCGTTACTGAGGTGGCGGCACGGTTTGGGCTGACCGCGGTCAGCACGTTGCCGCTCATGATCAGGCGGCCCGGTGCGGGGGTGCTGCCGGGGCGCGCCGGGTCCCTGCGCATACGCCGGGTGGAGGATGGAGAGCTGGGGCTGTACGCCCGGACCATGGCGGAGGGTTTCGGTGTTCCCCATGAGGTGTTCGCGATGTTCGCCGAACCCGCCCTGGCCAAGACGGAGCACTTCGTCTTCTACCTGGCGGAGGCGGACGGCGTCGTAGTGGGTACGGGGATGTCCGCGGTCTCCGATCACCTCGTGGGCGTCTTCAACATCGGCGTGCTCCCGCAGCATCGGCGGCAAGGCCACGGGCAGGCCATCACGGCGGAGATCATCCGCGTGGGGCAGAGTGCCGGCGCCACGACCGCCTACCTCTACTCCAGTCCCATGGGCGAGCCCGTATACGCATCCCTGGGCTTCCGCACGGAAGAAGTCCTGACCGTCTTCACCGCCCCGGTGTAATCGTCCTCAGCCCTTCGGCTCCGAGCAGTCGGCACTGCGGGGGATCCCGCGCCGATCAGCAGGGGGGTGTCGGCTCGGAGCCGGACGGAAGTGAGTTGCCCGCGCGGCGCCATGGTCTGGCCGTGGCGATGAAGCCTCTCCGGCGGTGGAGGGAACGCCGGACACACCGACGGCTGGCGGCCGTCCTTCGGGCCGTCGCAGGTTGACGCACCGCTGCTCTGTCGCCGCGCAACGGACAGCCACCGTGCCTGTCCGACGGGTTGGGGCCCTTTCGGCCCGTACAACGTGAAACCGATCGCCCTGCTTCCCCGTTGGACTCCGGTTCCGAACCCGAAGGACAGTCGACGTCCAATTCCGACACCGACGGCCGTGTGTCGCACCGCAAAGCGACCGCTATAGCCGTGCCTCGTCGCGGGGCTGATCGGCACGCGAAGCCTCAGAACCGGCGCTCGACAACACCATCGTGACCCAGGGGTTTTCCCTCCCAGCGGATGGCTTTGAGTCGAGGCCCAGGCGGCGTGCGGCTTCAGCCCACTGCGGACAGCGGGCTGTGCCACCCGTTTGAGATGCGCCGGAAGGCTGACGGCGTCACGATGGACAGAGCGGAAGGTACCCCGGAAGGACCCGGTTTCCAGGCCGGCTCTTCAGCTCTGGGGTTGTGGCGGTTGCGGGCTCTATGACCCGCGCCGACAAGTACACGTTGCGCTGTGAGGCCTGCCGCAGGTTGCCGGTGTCCATCTTGTTCCGCCTGCTGGCTACGGCCCTCGATGCCCGCGCAACGGCTCACGCCCTCCGTGCGACTTCGGGGTACGGAGGGCGTCTGCATCCGCATTTGCCGTGCCCGAGGGCGAACGCCGAACCTGTCCGCCGCTGGACGATCGGGCGCGAATCGCCGGTAAGGCACGGAATCCGCAACGTGCTCGCCCGTCCTGTTACGGTCGCCTCGCGGACCGGGTGCTCCACCCCCCCGGGTGCCCGGCCCGCGCATCCATCGCGTGACGTCCCCGGCTGAGACGGGAGGCGAAGGCGTCGCGTGGTGCTCGCCGAGCAAGCCATAGCTTCACTCGGTAATGCTGCGGTGGGACGCGGATGGTCGAGCAGCCACGGCATGCGCGGAGTCTCGGCCACTGCAGTGGCCGAGACTCCGCGCATGCCGTGACGGGCTATCCGTCCGGTGTCAGCTTGGGTGGGCGGGCTTCAGCTTCCAGCCGCTGCCGCCGCATCCGGCTGCGGGCCGCGAGGCTGAGGGAGGCGCAGGTGAGGACGCTGATGCCAATCCCACGGTCTCTCAGGTGGCGAGCGGACCCGAGACTGACAGCGAAGGCATCGATGGCGGCTTGGGAGACTGCACAACGGATCGCGTACACAGCATGAGTGCGCGGCCAGGGTGACGGACGCTTCGTCATTCAGAAGCTCAAGGGATCGGGTGACCAGGAAGTACGTGCTCTTGAGAGTGGCGTTGACATAGAGGTCGAAGTCCTGCTCGTCGAGCGCGTACGGGTCATGACGGTGCGTCATCTCGATGCTGGTGTGGACGAGGTCCAAGTAGCCGTAGCGGTCGTCGATCTGCTGGATGAGGCTCTCGATTCCCGCGATCGTGGAAAGGTCGCAGGCGATGGCGGGGATGCGGCTGCCTAGTTGGCGCGCGGTGATTTCGAGATCGTCCGGGTCGCTGTCCGTGAGGATGACCTGGGCTCCCTGCCGATGCAGGTACCGGGCTGCTGCCAGTCCTGTCCCGGTGGCGTGCGTGACGAGACAGACCCTGTATACGAGGTTGCCGGGGGAGTGGGAACGCATTGAAGAGCTCCTGGGCATGGGGACGTGCCTGGCGGGGGTGTCGCCACTGCGGCGCCCCCGCCAGGACAGTGACAGCCGCTTAGTACTCGGGAACCTCGACCTTGCCCTGGGCGACTTCCATCATTTCGTCCGACAGTGGCTTCTCCTTCATGGCCAGGGAGGAGACCAGGGCGAGCGCCATGAACGGTACGGCCAAGAAGAAGACGGTCTGGAATGCGTGGGCGGTCGTGGCCGTGGACGGTGTGTTGCCGAGCTGGGCGGTAAGGACTGCGCCGAATGCTGCTGCGCCGAAGGCGCCGCCGATGCTCTTGAAGAAGTTCAGTGTGCCGGTGGCTGCGCCGAGGTCCTGGTATGCGGCGGCGTTCTGTCCAGCCAGGAGGGAGACCTGCACGAAGAAGCCGATGCCGACGCCGGCGACGAGGAGCAGCGTGATCAGGGTGAGCGTGCTGGTGGAGGCGTCGGAGAAGCTGACGAGCCACATGGCGGTGCCGGTCAGGATCGAGCCGATGACGGGGTAGAGCTTGTAGCGGCCCGTCTTGCTGATGACCGGGCCGGAGATCAGCGCAGCGGCGACCAGGCCGATCAGCAGTGGGATGACGTACAGGCCGGCAGTGAAGGCGGACTTGCCCTGCACGGTCTGCAGGAACATCGGCACGTAGAGCATGCCGACGAACAGCACCAGCGTGGCCAGGAAGAACTGCAACGAGGCGAGGTTGAAGACGCTGGAGCGGAACAGGCGCAGCGGTGTGATCGCCTCGGCAGCGCGGCGCTCGACGAGTACGTAGGCGATCAGCGCAACGGCGCTGAGGGCGATGAGGCCCCGGACGATGCCTGAGGACCAGGCGTATCGGGTGCCGCCCCAGGTGGTGAACAGCATGACCGCAACCGTGAAGACGGTGGCCAGCACGCCGCCGGCGTAGTCGATGCGGCCGCTGGAGGCCTGCGGGCGCGGCAGGCGCAGCTTGGCGGCGACGGTGACAAAGGCCGCGATACCGACGGGCAGGTTGATGTAGAAGATCCAGCGCCAGGACAGGCCGTCGGAGAAGGCGCCGCCCAGCAGTGGGCCGGCGATCAGGGCGAGGGTGGCGACCATGCCGGTGATGCTTTGGTACTTGGCGCGCCGGCGGGCGGGGACCAGGTCACCCATGATCGCCATGACCAGGGAGTTCAGGCCGCCACCGCCGATGCCCTGCAGGGCGCGGAAGAAGATCAGGACGGTCATGTTGCCGGCCACCCCGCACAGCAGTGAGCCGGTCAGGAAGACCCCGATGGAGAACTGGAAGATCTTCTTGCGGCCGTACATGTCGCCGAGCTTGCCGAAGATCAGTGTGGTGACCGCGCTGGTCAGCAGGTAGGCGGTGACCACCCACGAGGCGCCGGAGGCGTCGTGGAGGTCCTTGCCGATCGAGGGCAGGGCGGTGGCCACGATCGTCTGATCCAGGTTCGAAATGAACAGCACCAGCATCAGCGGAACCATCAGCAGCAGTACGCCGCCGTCGTGCGGGGGGCCGTCTTCGGTGCCGGCTGCGGGGTGCGGCATCGGGGTGGTCTGGGCGGACACGGTCCGACCTCCGGGAGGTGAGAAGAGGTAAGTTCCTATCGAAGGTAACTGACTCACCTTTTTGCCGCAAGGCGGAAATCGCCTGACGCGACTTTCCGCGTGACTCGACCGCGGAGCATGATCGCCTGAGTGCAGAGTGGCCCGCCGGGTGGATGCCTCAGGCGGGTTCAGCTGCTGCCGGAGAGGAGGCGAGTCCGGTGCGGCGCCCGTAGGCAGCCCGATGAAGGGTGGAAAAGGTAAGTGAGTTGAATTTTTCGTGTGAGTGTCTATAGTGAGTGCTATGCGAGCAGTGACGGCCGACGTCCCCCGCCCCGGGCTCCGGGAGCGCAAAAAGCAGATGACCCGCCAGGGAATCCTCGACGCTGCCGAGCACCTCTTCTCCGAACACGGCTACGAGGGCGTCACCGTCGCCCAGATCGCCGACCGGGCCAACGTCTCGGTCAAGACGCTCTTCAAGTACTTCGACTCCAAGGAAGACCTCGTCTTCGCCGGTGAAGCCGATGTGCAGGACGCCCTGTGTGACGCAGTGCGCGAACGTGAGGTGGGCCAGTCCCCACTGGATGCCGTACGCGTCTTCCTCAAGGACCTCGCCGCCGCCGACGAACACGCAAACGGCATCGAAGCTTTCCACACCGCCTTCGGCGGGGTCCCCCAACTCCGTGCCCGGCTGCTGCTCATGTACGAGCGTTTCGAGCAGGCTCTGGCCCATGTGTTGGCCGAGGAGAGCGAGAGCGAGGCCGGACATCCGGCACCGCGCCTCGTCGCAGCCCAGCTCATCTCGCTCTTCCGGCTGGTCACCAGCGAGGAGGCACGCGAGCGTGTCGCCTCTGCGTCAGCCGACGAGCGCCTGAATGCGCTGAACGCCTGGATCGATGAGTCAGCTGCCCTTCTGGCAGAAGGCCTTGCGGGCTACGGCATTCGAACGAGCGCCTCTGCCTCCTGATTGAGCGAAGCGTCCGCGCGTGGTTCAGTCTGAGGGCGCGGGCCTGCGCAGCAGCCACTGCCCGAACGTCCGACGCGGGGGCCGCACTACCACTTTGCCGTGGGTTTTCTGGCCGGCCAGCTCCACGCGCAGCGTGGTCGGTGTGTCCGTGGGTGTTTGCGTGCGGCGGTGTCTGAACTTGCAGTGGATCAGGGTCAGGCCGTCGACATCGATCTCGACGCCCGGCTTTGTGATCAGCGTCAGGCTCTTCCCCGCCATGGCCACGTCGATCCGCAGGGTGTCCTGTGTGATCACGGCCTCGGTGAAGTCCAGCGTCACGTCGCACCAGGTCACCGCGAGTTCCAGCCTGCGTGGCAGCACCCAGCGGCCCGTCCGCTCGACCGCGCCGCTGAACACCTGCTCGATCCGGACGACGTCCTTGGCCTCTACCGCGGTACCGTTCGCGGTGGTGGGCACGGCCGGCAGGTCGGCGGTGAGCACGGCCAGTTCGCTCAGAGTCCGCGCCGACAGGGCAGCTTCCAAGCGCTCGTCCAACTCGTCTGCGGTCAAAAGGCCGTCCCCCGCCGCGATACGCAGCACATCCACCACCCGGTCCCGGTCCGCGTGGGAGGCCCGCAGCTGGGGCGACGAGCCGGGGCTGGAGTACTTCCCCCTGGGCGAGATCTCTCCCGACATGCTTCCGTCCTGGTCCGGTGGAATGTCTCCGCGCGACGCAGGCGGCGGCGCGAGGAGAAGACTAACGCTGTATCGCGACATGGATCCCGGCTGGGCTCCATCATGGCGAGGTGATGGGTGAGCGCCGGTTCACGGAATGCGGCATCCACTGGCCGAGGCGCGGTTGGGACAACAGCCGCATCTTATGGGGCCAGTTCACACGGTTCCCGGGCCGCTGGCGTCGCGTCCGGAGTGTGCAGGACTCTCTTCAAACGGAGCCGCCGCAGACCAGAAGGCTTCGGCCGGCGAACAACGTCAGGGACAGTTACGGCGCGCATCGGCGTCTGGTCCCGGGACGTCGCGTGGGGCGCTCATGCTGTGTGGTCCCGTGCGGCGATGCGGGTGACCGTGACGGTGACGGTGACCGCTACCGGGGCGCCGTGGGCGGCGAGGTAGGACAGGACAGTGGCCCGTACCTGGTTGTGGACGTTCCGGGCTGCGTCTACCGCTCTGTGGCCCTCGACCAGGACGCAGCGCACCTCGATGTGCCATCCCGAGCCGTCAGGGAGCGGGTCGGTGCGCACGCCTGCTTCTGGCGGCATGCGTCCCGCTGTTGTCTCCGGCCGGGTGGGCAGCGCGGCTGCTGCCAGGCGGCGGGCCAGGCGGGGCTGCAGGCCGGCCACCCCGGGAACCGCGAGGGCTGCCTCGGCTGCGACTGTAGGGGGAGGGGACGTTGCGGTGGCGGCCATCACGCTTCACCTTCTGGGGCTGCTGCGGAGCCTGTTGCCGGGGGAGGGAAGGGCTCGAGTGTGTCGACCACGATGATGTCGACGGTCGTCACGGCCAGTCCCAGGGCTTGTTCGGCGGCATGGATGATCGATCGACGGACCTGATTGACCGTGTCGGGCAGTGGGCGCTCGAGGGCGGCGGCCAGGGTCATGGTCACCTGTACGCCGGTTCCCTCCCCTTCGGGTGCGAGCCGGCAGGTTGCGGCCCTGGCGCCCGGTACCGCGTCTGCGGCCCGCCGCAGGACTTTCGCCGCGGCGCTTTCTGCGATCCGCAGGTCCAGGACCGTGTCGGCGAGAGGCAGGAGCCGTCCGAGCCGGACCTCGGCCCGGACGATGTCCATGACACGGTGGGCGAGCGCCTGCAGGCCGGGAGGATCCTTGGCGCGCAGCGCCCGCGTGGCCGCGTTCAACGTGGCCAGTCCTTCGACGGCCTCGCGGCAGTGGGGGCATGAGGCGGCGTGCGGATCGGTGGTCGGCGTCGCGTCCTGCGCCTGTTCCCAGGCCTTGCTGAGCAGGCGGCCGCAGGGCAGTGCCTGGTCGCCCGCGAACGGGGCTGCGTCGCGGGTGGCCGGGTCGTCGTGAGGACCGTCGTTGCCCGGTGGTTCGGAAGGCTGTGCGTGCGGATCGTCTAGCGCCATGGGGCCATCGCCTCCTTCAGCAGCCGACGTGCCCTGAACAGTCTGCCTCGGACCGCCTGCTCGCTGGTCTGTGTCACCTGGGCGATCTCCTTGTAGGACAGGTCTTGCAATTCCCGCAGGATCCAGCAGACACGCAGTGCGGCATCCATCTCACCGAGCGCGCACATCAAGGCGGCCGCTTCTGCGTCGTCCTCCGCGGCTCGGGCGGGCGAGCTCGCCTCGTCGCCCGCCGCGGGTTCGGCGACGGTGTCCAGAGGGAGGGGCGGCGTCCGGCGGTGCAGCATGGTCAGGCAGCGATTGACGGTGATGCGGTATATCCAGGTGCGGAACTGCGCTGTGTGGCGGTATTCCGGCAGGCAACGCCAGGCGCTGACGAAGGCGTCCTGAACAGCCTCCTCGGCGTCCTGGGAGTTGCCGAGCATGTAACAGGCGAGGCCGAGCAGGCCACGGCTGTGGCGCCGGACGAGAACAGCGAATGCGTCGTCGTCTCCCTCGGCAGCCCGCACGGCCAGCAGCCCGTCCGGCAGGTCGTTTTCCAGCTGCGGGAACCCGGTTCGTTCCATCATGCGACTCCTGTGCGCCGGTCCCACGACGGTCAGGTACCCGATCCGATGAATGTGATGTGCGTCACATCGAATGGGTGTGAGGAGTGCGCCCTGCGAGGTGTCCAACCTTGTGACGGGCATCACATGATGTCCGGTCCGACCGACCGATCGAGGCGACCGCCATGACCGACAACAGCACCAGCATCGGCTTGGACAGGCGGCCGGAGGCGGGCGTGAGCGCGCTGAAGGGCCATACCGGGGCCGAGGCTCCGGCGGAGACCCGGGGGAAGACGACCATCGCAGACGGCGTGGTCGCCAAGATCGCGGGGATGGCCGCCCGCGAGGTACCGGGCATCCACAACCTCGGGGCGGGCATGGCCCGTGCCATCGGCGCGGTGCGCGAACGCGTCCCCGGCCCGGGCGGCAGTGTCGCGCAAGGGGTGAAGGTCGAGGTCGGGGAGAGCCAGGCCGCCCTGGACCTGGACGTCGTCGTCGAGTACGGCGTCTGCATCGTCGACGTCGCCCGTGACGTGCGCACCAACGTGATCAGTGCCGTGGAGCGGATGACCGGACTGGAGGTCGTCGAGGTGAACCTCACCGTCGATGACGTCCACCTGCCCGACGAGGAGGACGAGTCCGAATCGGACGAGGGGCGCGTGAGGTGACCGCCGTACCGCCGGGCGTCCTCGGCGCCGACGGCGGGACGTGAGGGTGCTCGCGAGAAGGTGAGTGCGAGATGAACACAGCGATTACGGGGCTGGCAGCAGGCATGGCGCTGGGCTTCGCAGGCTACTTCGGCGGCTTCTGGGCGTTCCTGCTGGTCCTGGTTCTGGGCGTGGCCGGTTTGACGGCCGGCCTCGCGGTGCAAGGAGACCTGGATCTTGCCCTCCGCTCACGGAGGCGTCAGTGAATGCCCGCCCCGGCTCCGCCGTATCCACCGGCAGCGGACCGCCGCCATCGCCGCGGACCGCCGGCCTGCCACCCCCGGCCGAGCGCGGTGCCACGGTCATACCAGACAAGGTGGTCGCCCGGATCGCCGCTCGGGCCGCACGTGCGGCTCAATCCCGGCGCGCCGCCCTACCACCCGAGCGGGGCGGATCGTCGGTCCCCAGCGCCTCCGCGGCCTCCCACACGGGACGGGTGCGCCTGCACCTGGCGCTGGACCTGCCCTATCCCGCAGACCTCCCCTCCCTCTGCGAGCGGATACAGCACGACGTCGCCGAGCGAGTGACTCAGCTGACCGGCCTGCACGTCGGAGAGGTCACCCTGACCGTCCGGCGCCTGGTGACGGCCGCGAACCGGGGACGGGTCCGGTGAGCCTGCCGGATCGCGTCGCACAGCAAGCCGCGCACTCACACGAAGGAGGACCGGCAATGACACCCCACCCGGGCCCTCCCGCTCCAGACTCCCCGCCGACGGCGCGCCGCAACACCGTGTCGCCGGAGCAGAAGCCGATCGGGCCTGCACCGCCCGAACGCGACACACCCCGGCCGGATACGGCAGAACACGACCACAGCAGGCGGCACACCACACACCGTCCGTGGTCCGCGCGCCGCATTCCGGCCGCGGTGGTAGCCGCGGCGATCGTTGTCGCGGCAGGCGCAACACTGATCGACGTCGTGGCCGTACGAGCAGGACGCCAGGCGGCCGATTGGCGCAAGCACCTGGCCGACGAGCTGGCCACCCGTCCGGTGGACGACGTGTGGATGCTCACCGGAGCCGCCGTGGCCGCAGTCGTCGGTATCTGGCTGATCGCCCTGGCACTCAGCCCGGGCCTACGCCACTGGCTTCCCTTGCGCTCGCCTGCCGGATGTCCCGCCCGACTACGGGCTTCACTGAACCGAGACGGTGCCGCTGCATTGCTGCGCGACGCCGCCATGCGGGTCCCCGGCGTCGGCGCAGCCCATGTCCGGGTGCGGCGCCACCGCATCAAAGCCCGCGCGGACGTCCGTTTCCGCGATCCGAAGCACGTCAAGGCCGATCTTGCCGCCGTCCTGAACGAGGAACGCGAGAAGCTCGCCCTCACCCATACCCCCCGCCTCGTCGTACGTGTGCGGCAACGCAACGCTTGAGCGACAACCAGTATCCGGAGCTGCCACCATGACGCCGCGACCCGTACTCAACCGGACGTTGCTGGCCCTCATCGGGCTGGTACTGCTCGGCGGCGGACTGTTGATCATCACCGCCGGGCTCGACCTCTACGCAAGCCACAACCTGGCACCGCCGGCCGGCTGGCCCCTCACCACCCCGGACGACATCCTGCTCAGCTCCGCCGACCGAGTCCGCTGGAGCAGCCAGGGCTGGTGGTGGTGGCCCGCAGTCATCGCCGCACTCGTCCTCATCACCGCGCTCGCCCTGTGGTGGCTACTGGCCCAACTGTCCCGGCGTCACCAGGGCGGGATACCCGTGGGCAGCCCCCCGCAAGAAGGCGTCGAACTGCGCGCCCGCACGCTCAGCGATGTCATTGCCAAGGAGGCCGGCGCACTGCCCGGAGTCCAGCACGCGACTGTCCGCATCACAGGCCGACTTGCCCACCCGCGCGCCCACATCACCCTCTCCCTCACCCCTCAGGGGACACCTGAGGCCGTCCTCCATGCCCTCTGCAAGGGCCCGCTGCGCACCGCCCACCAGTCCGGCTTGCCCCCTCTACCCACTGAGGCCCGCCTGCGCGTCACTCCTCACAAAGCCCGCCGTGCCGAATAGGCCCACCACATCTCGCGGTGTTTGCAGGGGAGACGCTGGGCACTCGCTTAAAAGGTCGTGTCCAGGAGGAGGACGCTGCGCAGCTTCAGAGCCTGCTGGAACCGGCTGCCGGCGCCGTCAGCGTCGGCCCCGAGTCCACCTGTTGACCGGTCAACCTCTCCTTCCAGGTGACTCGGGCCTCGGCCGGTGAGTTCTTGGCCGCCGCGGAAAACAGAGGCCCGCGAGAGCCGTCCGCTCCTTGCAGCGCGGGGTGAACGGCTCGCTACCGCCGTACAAGTGGAGCTTGTGGCGCTGCCGAGCCCATGTCGACGAGCACGGGTGTCGGGGGAGAAGAAATCCAAGGGGTTGCTCATAGGGGCTCTGTTGCTGCCGCGGCACTGGCGCGAGGCACCGTTCAGGGGATCAGAGACGTGACCGCCGAAGCCGCGCGACCTGGCTGGGAGCGGCAGGGCCATACATCGGAAACAGTCGATAGGACGACACGATGAACGGACTGGTATTGGGCCTCGCCGTAGGGGCCGGGTACGTCCTCGGACGCACAAAGAAGATGAAGCTCGCATGCGCCGTGGGCTCGCTGGTCGCCGGAAAGCGGATGCATCTGAGCCCCAAGGGCGTCACGGATCTGATCAGCGAGCAACTGCACAACAATCCGCAGTTCAAGGAGATCGGCGACCAGCTGCGCCAGGACCTGCGCGGAGTGGGCAAGGCAGCCTCCGGCCCGCTGGTCGAGCGGCAGCTCGAGGGCCTTGCAAAGCGGCTGCACGGCCGCACGGACCGCGCGCGTGAGCAGCTCTCCGGTCGCGTACCGGCGACCTCCGATCTGTCCGGCCTCCACGACGAAGAAGAGGAAGCGGGAGAGGAAGAGGGCGCTGGCGAGGCTTCCCAGGGCGAGAAGGCTCCACGTGAGGCGCAGGCGAAGGCTCCGGCCAAGAAGACCTCGGCGACCGCCAGGAAGGCCCCTGCAAAGAAGGGCCCTGCAAAGAAGGCTCCAGCGAGGAAGGCCACCACCACGAAGGGCGGCGCGCGTCGCGCCACCAGCGGGTCGGCCGGCGAAAGGGGGCGGTGACGATGGCAGACGCCGACACATCCGGGAACGGCAAGGCAAAGGGCGGACTGTCCCAGCTCGCCCAGAGCGAAGCGGTCGACCACCTCAAAAAGGAGCTGCAGAGCTACCTGGCGGCGCAAGGCCAGCGGATGCTCGCCGGCGCGGGCCGCAAGCTCGGCGAGACCACCGGCAAACTCACCGACATCGCCGATGGCAAGAGCCCCGGCCTCACCAAGATGGCCCTGGAAGGCGGACGCAAACTTGTCGAAGGCAAGGGGCCGCTGCGCGCCGTCATGGAGACGGGCGCAGGCCAGGCCAAGGAGAAAATCGGCGAAGCCGTCAAGAGCGTCACCGGTGGCAAGAGCAAGAGCAAGGGCAAGGGCCGTGCGGGCAACAAGCCCACCGTCATTCTCGAGTCCATCGATGTCGGTGTGCCGCTGCGCACCGCCTACGACCAGTGGACCCAATACCAGGACTTCAGCACCTTCGCGAAAGGCGTCAAAAGCGCGAGTCGTGCCGACGACACCCATTCCGACTGGCAGGCCAAGGTGTGGTGGTCCAACCGCAGTTGGAAGGCTCAGACTAACGAGCAGGTGCCCGACGACCGCATCTCCTGGACGTCTGAGGGCGCCAAGGGTACGACAAGGGGCGTCGTCTCCTTCCACTGGCTCGCCGAGAATCTGACGCGGATCGAGCTGCTCATCGAGTACTACCCCAGCGGCTTCTTCGAGAAGACCGGCAACATTTGGCGCGCTCAGGGTCGCCGGACTCGCCTGGACCTCAAGAACTTCGTCCGCTTCATCACCCTGAAGGGAGAGGCGGAGGACAGCTGGCGTGGCGAGATCCGCGACGGCGAGGTGGTCCGTACGCACGAGGATGCGATCGCCGAGGAGGAAGAGGAAGAGGAAGAGGAAGAGGAAGAGGAAGAGCCGGAGGGCGAGTACGAGGAAGAGGAGCCCGAGGAAGAGCCCGAGGAAGAGGAACCCGAAGGCGAATACGAGGAGGAGGAGTCCGACGAAGAGGAACCGGAGGGCGAGTACGAGGACGAGGAAGACAACGAGGGCAACGACGAAGAGGAAGAAGAGGAAGAAGGGGAATACGAAGAAGAGGCCGACGAGCGCGACGCCAAGCGATCGCCCGCCCGGAGCCGGCGCTGATGACACCCAGCGGGGCTGCAGCAACGGTGCCACCGGGCGCGGAGGTGTGGGCTTCGAAGTGGCCGACGCAATCTTTGACGGTCGCGTAGCGGGCTGACCGGCAAAATCCGCCCGGCTTGCGACGCCCTGTCCCGCCCGTTTGCTTTCGTCGTCACCGGGCGGGAACGCCACCGACTGCATGCAGTTCATGGCCGTCATGAAGGTAATTCGTGTTTCCCACACGGAACCTCTGCTAGCCCTCATGCCACCAGGGCGATTGCAAAGTCCGATGATCCGGGGTTGATGCTGGTCAGCTGAGTCCGAGGAGGGTCAGCGGTCGCTCGAAGGGTCGGAGGGCCATCTCCCGCAGTCCGGCCGCGATGTTGGTGTGGCCGGCGGCACGGAGCTGGTTGATGGCGAAGCTACGGAGGGCGGCCATGTTCTCTGGGCCGTGTCCGGTACGGATCTTGGAAGCGTCCTCGCGGTAGGTGGTGTCGCGTACAAAGTGGAGCCGGTTTTCGATCACCCACTGTGATCTGACGATCTTCGCGATCCGTTCCGGGGAGGCTTGCCTGCTGCTCAGATCGGTGATGAGGTAGACGGTCTCGCGGCTGCGTTTGGCGGTCGTGACGCTGGTGCGGTGCCGCACGATCTTCGCGACCTGGACGGCGTGCGGAAAGTCCACGCCGAGCTCGGTGACGGTCAGCGCCTGCACCACCCGGGTCTCCAGGCGTCCGTGTCCTGTGGTCCGGTCGTAGAACTTCGCGGTCGCCTCCTGCCAGGGCAGGGTGCGCAACTGCTCGTACAAGCCCTTCTGGTTCTTCTTCACGGTGAACGCGTAGTGGGCCCTCTTGCCCTCCACCAAGAATCGGGCGTGATCACGCTGGGTGTGCAGGGCGTCTGCAGTCACGGTGATGCCGGTCAGGTCGAAGGGTTCCAACAGGGCGGCGAAGCAGGTGATTTCGTTTGTCTTGTCCGGCACTCGCAGCTGGGTGACGGTCTGCCCGCCGCCGGTCATCGCAGCCAGCAGGTGGGCGGCCGGGGTGGTGCCACGGCGCGAGCCGCGGGCGCTCTTGCCGTCCACAGCCAACGTCTCGCTCCCATCCGGCTCGCATCCCAGCAGGTCGGCCAAGCCTCCGGGGCAGGTGTGCAGAATGACCCGGCGGATCGTCGCTCCACTCGGTGCCACCCGCACACCGAGCGCGGTGGCAGTGCGGGCCTCGAGCCGGGTCAGGACGTCCTGCGGCGCGTTCTTGGCCCACTGCCCGATGGCCGCGAAAGACTGTGCTCCGGCGGTCACTGCCGAGCAGGCCACCAGCAGCACCGCCACGAACGGGTGACGCTTCCCGCGCCGCGAGCGGGGATCAGCCAGCGTCTGCAGCCGCAGCGCCAGCGGACCGATCGACCGATGCTGACGGCTGGGCGACTTGGTCAGGCAGACGGTGGCAGACTGGCGGCACATCGAAGCTCCGTTGGGCGAAGGCGACTTGGGAAGGTCACCTCCACAACGGAGCTTCGTTGCGTTGCGTCGCGCACCGTAACCTGCACACTTACAAGATCACTCAGACTTTGAAATCGCCCTGCTCATGCCACGCCCCGTCTGGCCGGCGGGCCGGGAGCGTCCAGGCCGCACCGCGTGAACGGATTTGGTCTGCGAGAAGGCGATGCCTGGCGCGACGTCGACCGCCTGATCCGCAACGCCTACAAAGTGCTGCTGACCCGCGGCTCGGGAGCAATGCTCGGAACCTGTGGATCGGTGCCGGGAGGAACGCGGAGGGCGTACCTTCCCGATGATCCCCTGAAGGTCTCCGAGTAGGCCCGCGTTCGCAGCGCGGGTCGGGAAGGCACGCCCGTGCTGAGCGTAGTGAACGGCGACGGCAGTACCGCGTCCGGCTCCCTGATCGACGAGATCGTCCGCGAGGGCGCCCGCCGGATGCTGGCGGCCGCGCTGGAGGCAGAAGTCAACCAGTACATAGCCTAGTTGGCTGCCGAGACCGACGAGCGCGGACGGCACCTGGTCGTACGCAACGGCCACCACCGGCCCCGGAAGTCGTCACCGCGGCCGGGCCGGTCGAAGTCACCGCGCCGCGCGTCAACGACCGCCGCGTCGACGAGGCCACCGGCGAGCGCGAGCGGTTCTCCTCCAAGATCCTCGCGCCGTGGTGCCGCAAGTCACCGAAGATCTCGGAGGTGCTGCCGCTGCTCTACCTGCACGGACTGTCGTCCGGAGACTTCGTGCCCGCGCTGGAGCAGTTCCTCGGCGGCACGGCCGGACTGTCGGCCGCGACGGTAACCCGGCTGACGAAGCAGTGGAGCGACGACCACGCCGCCTTCCAGGACAGGGACCTGTCCGACCGCGACTTCGTCTACGTATGAACCGACGGGGTCCACCCGAAGGTACGGCTCGGCCAGGCGCACTCGTGCGTGCTGGTCCTCCTCGGCGTCCGCCTGGACGGCACCAAGGAGCTGATCGCGCTGGCTGAGGGGCTGCGGGAGTCCACCGAGTCGTGGGCCGACCTGCTGCGCGACTGTCGCCGCTGCGGTATGCGCGCCCCTGAGCTCGCCATCGGCGACGGTGCGATGGGCCTGTGGAAAGCCCTGATCGAGGTGTTCCCGACTGCTCGGCACGAGCGCTGCTGGGTCCATAAAGCCCGCAATGTGACGAACTGTCTTCCGAAGTCCGCACAGCCGGGCGCGACGAAGGCAATGCAGGAGATCTACAACGCAGAGGACAGGGCCCACGCTGAGAAGGCGATCCAGGCGTTCTCCCGCACTTACGGCACGAAGTGGCCCAAGGCCGTCGCGAAGATCACCGACGACCGGGATGAGCTGCTCGCGTTCTACGATTTCCCGGCCGAGCACTGGGTCCACCTGCGGACCACAAATCCCATCGAGTCGACTTTCTCCACCGTCAGGCTCCGGACTAAGGTCACCCGAGGCGCCGGCAGCCCGGCCGCGGCCCTGGCCATGGTATTCAAGCTCGTCGAATCCGCCCAGGCCCGCTGGCGGGCGATCACCGGAGCCCACCTGGTCCCACTCGTCCGGGCCGGGGCCCGGTTCGAGAACGGCATCCTGGTCGAACGCACCGAGAGCCACGCAGCCTGAGGAAGAATGCCCAGATGACCGTCTCCGACACCTACGGCACGAACTCCTACACGGCCAAGGAGTTGGCCCGCCTGCTCGCCGACCGGCTCGACGTGACCTTCACCGAACGCGAGAGCGACTACCTCGGCGTCTACTTCCTTGCCACCCTCGCCGACACGACCCGCGTCCAGGTCCAGCCGAACGCCCTTCCCGGCGACGACGGGGAAGACGATCTCTACGACGACGAACACCCCGACGTGTCGGTACTCCTGCTCATCACCTCGCCGACCGCCGCCGGGCCTCTCAACGACGAACTCTCGGCGGTCGGAGGACTCACCAGGCTTCGATCAACTCGAAGCTGAGCAACTGCCGATCCACAAGTCTTGACTATTGCTCGCGGCTCGGCACCGTTGTGTACTCCGCCGACCCCAAAAACGAGAGCACCGGTCAGCCGCATTTGATCAGACCGGATAGCCAGCGGTTTCGCCGGTCGCCACCGCGGAAGGCTGCTCGGAACACAGCGTCCAGCAAAGTGGACCCTTCAGTTGGGTGTGCGGAAGGACTCAGATGCTGCGTCGAGAACCCTGGTGCTCAGGTTCTGCTCGAAGGGGAGGAGACCGGCAGGACAGGCGCGGCTGTCGCGTACCGTCGCGGCGCCCGGCCGAGTGATTCCTGTATGCCACTCGGGCTGCGCGCCAAGGGTGCCGCCTGAGGACGGTGGTCTCCCTTCACTACCGTTGTTGGAACGCTGGCGGTTGCTGGTTCCGGCAGCGGTCCTGTCGAGAAGTGTTAAGGAGATGGGCGTCCATGGCCGTTTGTGAGGTCTGCGGCAACGACTACGAGATGTCATTCGAGGTGCACGCCAAGGGAGCTGTCCACACCTTCGACAGCCTCGAGTGCGCCGCCCAACGAATGGCACCGGTCTGCAACAACTGCCAATGCCGCATTCTCGGTCACGGCCTCCAAGCCGACGGGCAGTTCTTCTGCTGCGCGCACTGCGCCCGCCAGCGAGGCAAGGCAGAGCTCGTCGACCACGCCTGACCGAGCGGACTGGCGTTTCTGACCGCCACCTGGACGGAGCACACGGCGGCCCCTGGCATCGAGTACGACCGGGTGCCCGGCCGCCTGCTCATCTACCGGGCCCGGGACGAGAGGTGTCCGACTACGCGCACCTCGGCTGGTGACCCAACTGCCTGACTTATACTGCCGGGCGCCAGGTGATCTGCGATGCCGACGCCGCCCGCCGCCGCAGATGCCGCCGAAGCACTCGCCGCCCGGCAAGATCAACCACTCGGCCGCCGGGCCGCGAATCATCTGCGTCATCGGCTGTGCTCTTCAACGCAGACACCTCCCGCCGACTGGACGCATCGATCGAGGGGCTGACCCTGCACCGCGCTCTGGACGGCTCGCCTCACGAACGTGAACTGACGCGATGGGCCGTCGCCCGCATCACCGCCGCATAGCCGGCGCCCTCGCAGTAGCTCGTGGGGAACGAAACCGGCTATCAGATCGAGATGATGACCGGGCATCAAACAGTCGCCTACGCCCTTTCGGACTCGCTCACCGGCCGAGCCGCGTAGATCTATGAGAGTTCGGCCTGTGCGCGGACAGCAACAGACCCGCTGACGCGGTGCGGCCATCCGCCGCACCGCGTCACAGGGTGGTCCCCGTAGCCTGACCTGGCGCCGTCCGCAGCACCAATGCGAGGAGGCCGCCAGCGGGATCGACAGGTGGCCACCACCGGGGAACCGAAGATGCGGCACTGCGTGCTGGCCGCAACAGGGGACAGTGACGTCTGCTTGAGCAGGCCGTGAACTCTTCCGGAGTCACCTTTCCGATCTTGCGAGCCGCCAGGACAATCGCGCCGTGATCCTTTCCCTGAGAGCTCTGCGCTCCCTGATTCTCGGCTGCCTGCTGACCGCCGGGTCGGTGCTGTCTCCTCACGTTGCCGCGGCTGCCACCACGGCTCAGTCCCACGGGGTACGGTCGCACCACGCGCACCCGACCTATGCGCTCCTGCAGATGAACGTATGTTCCAGCGGGTACGCCGGCTGCTACCCGGGAACCGAGTACCCGAAGATCCTCGACGAGGTGGTGGCCCGCATCGAGGCCAACCACGTCAATGCGGTGACGCTCAACGAGGCGTGCAGCGGCGATGTGGCCGAGATCGCGGCACGAACCGGCTTCCACTACCGCTTCGCCACAGTGATCTACAACGGCGCCCCGTTGTCCTGCAAGTCGCCTGAAGGAAGAGGCTTCTTCGGCAATGCCGTGCTGACCAAGGAGGCGATCCGAGCATCCGAGGACGCGCCGTACTCCGTGTTCAGCGGAGTCGAGCAGCGCCGCTGGCTCTGCGTGACGACAGCCCGCCGCATAGACGTGTGCACCAGCCACCTCTCCACCGACGGTGAGGCCCCCGGCTCCGCCAACTCCACCCAGTGCCTGGAGTTGACCCAGGTGCTCGCCTCCCGTGGCCGGCCCACCATCTTCGCCGGCGACGTCAACCGGCACGCCTCGTGCGCGCCGAAGGGGCACTGGACGCTGACCGACGCGGCCGCGGCCAAGGACCCCGGCATCCAGCACTCCTACGGCAACCTTGTGACGCCGCGGTTGGAGATCGAGGCGACGACGTACACGGACCACGACGCGCTTGTGGTGCGCGTCAGGCTGCCGCACTGACCTTTGCGGTGGGTCCGGGCTGTTGGTCTCGGACCCACCGAGCGGGGCGGCCCGTGTCCAGACCTACGCCTTCGACGTCTCGGAAAACGCCTCTCGCGTCGTGTGTGCCACGCCCGGATCAGTGTCGTGACGGGAGCGGCTGAGCATTCGCCCCTTTTGGATATATTTGCTCTTTATGGAGGTTTTTGGCGGGAACAGTGCGCGGTGGATGAGTAAGGTGCGTCAGGATCCGGTGCTGCTCTCGCCGTTGATCCTGACAGCGTTTATCGCTGTCCTCGAGGGGCTGACTCCGCCCGAAATGCCCATCGCCCGGATGCTTCCGGCCGTCCCCGCGCTTGCGGCGGCGTTGTGGCCGGTCGTACCCACGCTGGTTTTGGGGTTGGTGTGTCTGTCGGGGCTCGCAGCCTACGCTGTCCTGTCCTCGGACCATCCCACTCTGTTCTCCGCAGGAGCTGTCGGTGCGGTGACCGTGGCCGCCGCGTACGCCAGCCATCTGCGTCTGCAGCGTGAGGGCACGCTCACCGAGGTGCGTACCGTGGCCGACGCCACGCAGAAGGTTCTGCTGCGGCTCATCCCGCCACGCGTCGGGCCATTGGAGATCGCCAGCCTGTACCTGACCGCCACCCCGCATGCACGGGTGGGCGGCGACTTCTACGCCCTGGCCGACACCCGGTACGGAATCCGCCTCATCATCGGCGATGTCCGCGGCAAAGGACTGCCCGCCCTCGCCGTCGCCGCGGCCGTACTCGGCTCGTTCCGCGAAGCAGCCTACGAGGCCACCGACCTGACGCAGCTCGCCAAACGTCTGGAGACGACGCTGCTGCGTGACGATGCCGCCGCTCTTGCGCAGGGGGATCCCGCCGAACTCTTCGCCACCGCCGCACTGGTGGAAATCCCCCATGGCGGCAGTCACGTCACGATCTTCAGCTGCGGCCACCCCCCACCCCTGCGCGGGCGGAACGGCAGTATCGCCATCCTCGACACGGACGATCCCGCCCCGCCCCTGAACCTGGGCGGCCTGCTCACCACCCCCTCCCGTCCCCGGCGATTCGCCCTCCAATCCGGTGACCACCTGCTCCTCTACACGGACGGCGTCAGTGAAACGCGCGACGCGGCCGGAGCGTTCTTCCCCCTCGACGCCTGGGCGCAGAAGCAGCTGACCACGCCACCTCGACAGGCTCTGAGCAACCTGCACCAGGCCCTGCTCGACCACAGCGGCGACAACCTCAACGACGACATCGCCGCCATTGCCATTCTCAGGACCTCCTGAGCGGCGGGAAACCTCACACAACCAGAAAGAGCACCCGTGCAGCGCATTCGCCTCGTCCATTCCACCGCCGCCCCCGCCGTGTTTCGACGGGTTCGGTATCGGTGGGTCGGAGCGGGCGGCAGCGGACCTCCAACGAGGCGTTCACGAGCAGTAGGTGCCGCCCGGCTCGCAGCCGCACGCGTCCGTCACGGCCGCGGCGGGCCCGGTGGGGTCGGGGTATGGGCGGTGGGAGCGCCGCAGCTCTTGCCTTGCCAGGCGTCGAGGCCTTCCTTGACCGCGACGGCCGCGATGACGAGGGCGGCGATCGGGTTGGCCCGGGACCATCCGAGGGGCGCGTTCAGTAGCAGGCCGACGAGCAGAACGGCGGACAGGTAGCTGCGCAGCAATCGTCCCCCTCGAGCCGGCGACCGCACTTGCGGAGCCGAGTTCGCGGTCGGCATTGCGCTGAGCGGCGGACAGGGACGGCATGATCGCCAGCGACAGGGCCGCGATGACGATGCTGCGGATCGATCGGTCGGCCTCGCCGGTCTTGGCCACTACGCGGACAGCTCCACAGCGACGTACGTGGCGGGCCAGCGAGACGCTCCGCAGGTCGCGGGTCCCTTGGACGGCGTGGGATCGTTCACACTGATCAGGCCACCAGGGTACGGACGCGTGTGTAAGGCGTTCGAAAGAGGGGACTTGGTGGGGAGGCCGGGTTCAGCGGCCATGGGGCTGGCTTGGCTCAGGCTCCTCTGGTTCAAGCAACGTGCCAGGCGGGGCCGCCGAAGATTTTACGGGAGGCTGCCCTGTTCGCAGACTCGCCGGGCGACCTCGCGGAGCTTGATGTTGCTTTCCTGCGGGCAGCGGCGCAGTACGTCGAAGGCCTGCTCTTCGGTGATGTGGTGGCGGCCCATGAGGATGCCCATGGCCTGGCCGATGGTGTGACGAGTGGCGATGCCCTGTTCCATCTGGGCGTGGGTTCGGGCGCCGGAGAAGGCGACCGCCGCGTGGGAGGCCAGTAGCCAGCCGGCCAGCTCGCTGGTCTCGGTGAATGCACCGGGGTGGTGGGAGTACAGGTTCAGTGCCCCGAGGTCTTCGTCGTCGGTGAACAGCAGGAATCCCGTCATGCTGCCTACGCCGAGTGCGTGAGCCCGCGGGGCGAAGGCGGGCCAGCGTTGCTGCTCGGCGGTGAGGTCGGCGATGCGGAAGACCCGTTCGCCCTGCGAACTGCGGGCGGCGTCGATCGCGTGTCGTGAAAAGTACCGACGGCCACTGCTTTGTGGCAGTCGGGCTGTCCGCCGCCACCAGAGACTCGGCCACTGCAGCAACGCCGGCGCGACGGCCATAGCGTCGACAGCACCTACTACGAGTGACTTCAAGGCGCCGAGTTGGCCGTCACCATGTACAACTATGCAGACTCCAATGGAGGTGGTTTTGGCTGATGAGTCCGTGCCCTCAGCTCGCGCCTACGTGACGGGAATTGGGCGGCGGTAGGTACGCTCGCGCCATTGCTTCGCCTCCGAATCCCATGTGAAGGCGACGCGGTATCCGTTTTCACGTACCGTCGCGGCGATCCAGTAGCCGTCTTGGTCCCAGCGGATCGTCGCGGTCGTGCCGGGGCGCCGATCGGATTCACTGAGCGGTGCATCCGCGGCACACAACTCTGGAAGCTGAGCAAGCGCCTCGGGTTCGACAGCTAGCGGATCGCGTCCTTCGCCTCCAGCCCTCGTTGCTGGTAGCCGACGGACGAGCGGCTACGCAAGCCGACCTCGGTCTCGATCTCGTCGACCGTGGGCGCTTCGCTCTGGTCGGCGGTGGTGTGGCGGATGTAGGCGAGGATGCGTTCCTGCTTATCGATGAGGTACTCGGCCCGGTGATTGGCCATACTTGAATTAAAATATGTGTTCGATTTTTGAAGCAAGCGCCGCCGGCGTGTTTCGACAGGTGGTTGTCTGCACCGGCGAAGGTTCGGCGCCCCGCCCAGCCGCCTAAGGTGGGAATGGTGATGCCTGCGGTGACTGCGGGAAGGGACCGTAGACCCCTGGGAGGACGTCATGGCCCGGGATCGGATGTGGCTGACCGACGTTCTGGGCGCGGCGGAGGATGCAGCGCCGGTGGGGTCTCTCGATGTGGTGGCACAGAGTCTGCGCGACCGGTTCGGGGCGCGGTACGCGTCTTTTCTGTTTCTCGACATCGTCGGCCGGAAGATGGTCAGGGTCAGCGAGGACGCCGATTCCCAGCGAGGGCGCCGCGCAGAGCAGATTCCTCTCGCAGGCGGCGTCTACGACGAAGTCCTGCGCACCCAGAAGCTGGTGCAGGTACCTGATGACGGACGCGGCCACCGGCTGCTTGCGCCCGTCACCAACCGCGGCGACGCCATCGGCGTACTCGAGCTCTTCCTGCCCCATGTGACGCAGGAGGTGCTGGAGCAGGTGGAGGAAGCGGCGCACGCCCTGGCGTACATCCTTGTCACCGACCGCCGCTTCACCGACCTCTACCACTGGGGCCAGCGCACTACCCCAGTGACTTTGGCCGCCGAGATCCAGCGCCAACTTCTGCCTACTGCCCCCTCCTGCGAAGCGGCCGAGTTCGCCCTCGCCGCCACTCTGATCCCCGCCGACAACTGCGCCGGTGACACCTACGACTACACCCTCGACTACGACACCCTGCACCTGTCCATCTCCGACGCCATGGGGCACGACGTCGAGGCCGCCCTCATGGCCACGCTGCTGGTCAACGCCTCCCGCGGCGCCCGCCGCGCCGGAGCCGACCTCGCCGAACAGGCCCGCCAGATCCACCAGGCACTCCTGGACCATGGCCGCAGCACCTTTGCCACAGGGCAGCTGCTGCGCCTCGCGCTGGACGGCACCAGCGCGCAAGTCGTCAACGCCGGCCACCCCTGGCCGCTGCTTTTGCGCGACAGCACAGTTGACGAACTGCGCGTCGCTGTCAGCCTGCCTTTCGGGATCGCGTCGCCTGTTCCGTATCGCGTGCAAGAGATCGATCTGCAGCCCGGCGACCGCCTGGTCCTGTACACCGACGGCATGCAGGAACGGCAGGCGGAAGCGGTCGACCTGCGCGGCCTTATCCACGACACGGCCGCGGATCACCCCCGCGAGGTCGTACGCACCATGACCTCCGCAGTCACTGAGGCCTGCGACGAGCACCTTGCTGATGACGCCACCATCATCTGTCTGGACTGGCATGGCCCCCGGACCCGAGGGCGCCATGCAAGCGCTGGAGCCGACACCGGATGCCTTGCGGCCCACGGCAGCGCCTAGAACTCGATACCCGACCTACCCCGCGGTCAGGACAGGCCGCCCTTCTCGCAGATCTGCCGCGCGACCTCGCGCAGCTTGATGTTCTTCTCCTGGGAGTAGCGGCGCAGTACATCAAACGCCTGGTTTTCGGTGAGGTGGTGGCCGCCCATGAGGATGCCCATGGCCTCGCCGATCTGGTGGCGGGTGGCCACCGCCTGTTCCATCTGCGCATGGGCGCGAGCGCTGGACAGGGCAACCGCCGCGTGCGAAGCCAGCAGCCAGCCGGCCATCTCGCTGACCGTGTTGAATGCCCCGGGCCGGTTGGAGTAGAAGTTCAGCGCGCGGCGTGTGCATCGGCCTGCTCAAGGTGAGCGAACTTGCCCTGAAGGTCTTTGAGCTGCTCATCGGTGCGGGGTTCCGGCTCCGGGACGGTGTAGGAGAACTCGTTCGCGTGAGACACGGTGCCTCCACGGTGAGGGGGCGGTCGGCCTTCATGGTTTGGGTGTCCACAGTGCGAATCGAGTACCCGCACACGGCTTCCTTCTCACGGTCACACCGGAAGCCGGGTAAAGGCAGCAGTGGAGCGGTCCCGTCGCTCTTCCGCCACCCTGGACGCAGATCGCCCCCCGCACGGCGTGGCTCGTGTGGGGGGCGCGGTGCGTTGCGCGGGCATCGAGGGCGTAGCCGACGGGCAGCGACACCAGCCGCCGTCGGGCTACGCTCGGCGCAACCGGCGGTCTGGGAGCCCCGATCGGCTGGGGCACCTTCCACCACTTCAAGCCTGACGCCGCCGGTGTTCCACCGCATCTCGACCACACGAGCGCGCCTCCCACCGTGGCGGTGCTGCGCCCCGCCGGGCGGGAGGCGCGCTCTGCCTCGACTTCCAACAGCCAGGGCTGGGAGGGCCCGGCGAGCCTCTGCCGGCTTCCGCAATCTTGCACAGGTAGTAGTTTTGGCCGCGGCCGCCGTGCCCGAGGGTGCCGGGCGTCAGTGCACGGGCCGCGCACCTACTACGAGTGGCCCCAAGGCGCCGAGTTGGCCGTCACCACGTCCAACTGCGCAGACATCAACGTGAAGCCGAACAGCAGCGAATGCGTGCGCGCCTGCTTCTCCGCCCTCGGGCACGGGTGGCTGGTAGTGCAACGCTTACCGATCTATTGCTGCCGGCACCTGGGGGCTGGCAGCCACCGACGTCAAAAATTGCACGTCCTTCTACGTGCAATTCAAGAGCACCATTAGCGGACTCATCGCAGCTGACGACGCGCGTCCACATATCGCGGGCCTCCGGCGCCCGTTCGCCCCGGAGGCCCTCCCCGTATCTGCCTCGCAGACTTCAAAGCACGAGTCGCAGCGAGGTCAGTAGGCGACGAGCCCGTGGGTGGGGCGGTCGAACTGCAGGTAGAAGGCGGTGCCGTTGAGAACGCCGGTTGCGGCCGTGCCCCAGGTCCCGCCGGTGATCCACGTGGCTTTGTTGCAGTAGAAATTTGCCCCGAGGAAGCACGTCTGGACCCACATGCCGCTGGTGGGCTTGACGTTGATGTCGGCGCAGTTGGACGTCGTGGTGGCGTAGTTCGCGCCCTGAGGCCATTGGTCGGCCGAGTCCGTGCTGAAGCTCTTGGCGCTGCCGTAGCAACTCGTTGCGACGGCCGGTGCCTGGTGGCTGGGTGCCGCCGCGACCGCGTTCGGCCCTGCCAGCAGGAATCCGACAGATGCCGTAACCGCGGCGATCGTAGCGATTCGTTTCACGGGACTTGCCCTCCTCAGTTCGTGTGTCCTCACTCGGAAGTGCTGGTCTGAGCAGCGACAGTCGACGATCTCGTTGATCGTGTCGTTGTCTTCGAAGGCCCAGAACCAGCTGTCACAGTTCGTTCGGTCCGAGCCCGCAGGCCGATCGTCGGGCTGCGTGACGCCCCCCGGCGCCTCCCCGTCCAACTGCGATGCCGATGCCGCCTCAACAGGGCGGACAGCTCATGCTGTGCTGCGTGCGGGGGAGTGGCCGAGGCCGCCCCTGACCGTGTCTGGTACGGCGCTGGTTGTGGGCCCCAGCGCAACGAGCGTGTGGCGCAAGCGTCTGGTCAATCTCTCCCCCTGTATTGAGGCAGCCCGGCCGGCCGGCCGCATGTGCCGGGACCAGGACCCCTCGAAGCGGTACGGCCTGAGAGAGCTTCTCGAAGCGGCTGTGCCGATCGCCATATCTATCGGGCGTCTCGCGATGTCTCGGGACATCCCTGCCCGCGACGTGCGACGACGTGTACGGGGACGGCATTCCGGGAAATCTCGCGGCGCCGTCGGGGTGTGACGTCGGTGGCCGGATTCGTGTGGCGGGGCACGGCTTTGGGGCTGGAGGGGGTCGCAGATAAGGCCCGGCATCCAGGAGACTCGTGCTCAGGGGGATGTCATGAGATGGAGAGAGCTGCCCGAGACCTTGGACCCCAACGGCCGACGACTCGTACAGGAGCTGCGGCGGTTGAAGGACCACAGCGGTCTCACCCTGCAGATGCTCCAGGCAAAGACGCCTTTCAGCGGCTCGTCGTGGGAGCGGTATCTCAACGGCAAGACACTGCCACCCGCGGCGGCGGTCGAAGCCCTCGCTGGTCTGACCGATGCCGACGCCTCACCGCTGCAGGCCCTGCAACACGCAGCACAGGAATCCAGCGCCGCGAGGGAACGCCCCCACCGTGATCGTGCCGCGCCGACGGCACCCCGACAGACTCCCGCCCCCAGCCCTCTTACCGCCTCTTGCGTCAGCCCGGGCAAAGGCCGAGAGCACCACCAGGAGCAGGAGAAGGTACACGGGGTAGCCCTGTCCCTTGTCGGAGGCATCCTGTTGCTCTCCGCCGCCCTTTCCGGGTGGCTGATCGCCGACCGCCCCAACGCTGCCGGCCAGACCTCGGACAGCACCACCCAAGTGGGCAGATACAGCTGTGCCTACGTCCGGCACGGAGACCTCATGCTCGCCGGCAACAGCACCACCAACTCCGACCTCGTCGCCTTGAACAGCACAGGCCCGGACGTGGCGGAAGTCCAATGCCTCCTGCGACGCCATCACCTGTCGCCGGGCGACGTGGACGGCTACTTCGGTAAGCGGACGGAAGCACAGGTGAAGACCCTGCAGCAACAGGACCACGTCTCCCCGGACGGAATCATCGGTGAGCAGACGTGGTCCTTGCTGCGCCACGTGCAGTGATCGCCTACCGCGGCGAGTAAGGAGAACCCGAGCGATGAGGTACTTACCCGGGAGACCCCACTGGCGGACGGTGCCGCGGAACTTGCCCCCCGCGTACCGGGACCTGGTCAGCGAACTGCGCCAACTCAAGGATCACAGCCGTCTGAGTCTGACGGAGCTGGGACGGACGACCGCCATCAGCAAGTCGTCCTGGGAGCGCTATCTCAACGCCAAACAGTTCCCTCCCCGGCACGCCGTACAGGCCCTGTGCCGGGCGGCACAGTTCAGCGAGGAAGCCGTACTGCCTCGATGGGAACTTGCGGACGAGGCATGGAACCGACGCGGGCACACCACGTCCCCACCCGGACCCACCCCGGACCAGACCACCGCTCACCGTGACGCAGGCGGCGACAACACGGACCCCGAAGCCACCCGCAACTTCATGCATCGAACGCTGCTCGCTGCTTCCACTCTGATCACCACACGGCCTTGGGCCACCACGGCGGGAGTCATCCTCCTGTGTACGGCTATGCTCGCACCGGCCGCTATCATCCACGCCTCCTATAAAACCGGCCCGGCCGCCACGCGCCCGCCCATCTGCCGACTGCGGTCCTGCGAGGGCCGCGATCCGCTCACCACAGCATGCGAAGATCCAGTAACGGTGGGTTCGCGCACGGCGGCCGACGGCACCCGGCTGGAAATCCGCCTCAGTCCAAGCTGCCAGGCCGGATGGGTACGCAGCTGGCCCACACACGGTGGATTCCGTATCGAGGTCATCAGCTCTGACGGACATGCTCAGGCCGCCACCACCCCGACTGCCCTGCCGACGGCCGCAGAGATGGTCACCACCACCATGATCGCCACTGCGCACGCCACGAGGCTTCGGTGCTGTTACTACCCCTTGGCCGGCCGACCCGGCCGGGAGTGCTTCAATGCGGGTTCCTGAGCTTGACTCCGTCGGTGACCTTCGGCGCTCTGCCGTGTCATGGGACCTGCCGGGGAAGCTCCGCATTTGCCGAACCGGCCTGGTCAACCCGGCGCTTGGAAGGGCCGCAAACGGTTGACGACGAGCCCCGCAGTCTACGCCCGTGTCACAACGCCAGGTGTGCTGTCCCGGGACGAACGTGCGTCTCGGGGTACGGGCAGAGGCCCGAAGCCGGGTGGGGTTCGGGCCTCTACCGCGTCACGTTCCGCAGGGGACGGATTGGAATGCGCGATGCCGTGTTCAACGGCTTCCCCGCGAGTTGGTGACGGGCAGGGCTGTCGGTGGCGGCTGCAACCCTGTTGAGCATGGATGAGCTGGAGTTCATGCGGGGTCGCGTCTACGGGGCCGACCACGAGGACGCCGGGCCACGGCACGGGCGTGTGTACGCGGAGTTGGTCGCGGGCCCGCTGGACGGTCTGCTCTTGGATGTCACGGGCTGGTCTGCGCATGATCGGACTGAAGGTGTCGCGTTGCGCACGGAGATAGGGCGGTACGGTCCGGGTGGTCGTGCCCTGTATGCACCCAGGCAGGCGGATGGGTGTGTATTCGACTGGTGCGGAGACGTTCCTTGAAGATGACCGTGGCGCAGGCGTCGAGGCGGGCCTCGTGGGTGCGGTGAAAGCCGCATCAAGGCCTGCCGATTGTGGTGCGGAAATCGATGACGCCGTTCGGAGTCGTGATGAGTGACCCTCTGGGCAACCGCCTGGCGCCCGCCCTCGGCATCCTGACTGACGTGGACGCGGCGCCTGCATCTCAGCGGGATGGGGCTGACGCGCCGGGTGCGACCTTGCGGCTACAGGCTGCTCGTGTCCACGTCGATTCCGACGCGAGAGGGCTGGGTTTCGGCTCCGCCTGCCGCAGTGCCTTCAGCTCAATCAGGCCGGCACCCGCCTTCACGACGGCCGACTCGCCCCGCCTGAACCCGTCCTGCCGCCGTCCCAGGGGGCGTCAGCGACGCGTGTAGGGGACCACGAGCACCGCCGAGGCGAAGGCTCGCCGCTTGATCTCCTGCAGGGTACGTGCAGGTGGCGTGCTGCCGCCGAAGGAGGCCGGAATCGGTTCGTGGATTGCGTACAGCGTCAGTTGGTATCTGTGGGTTTTGCCGTGGGGCGGGCACGGTCCGTCGTAGGTGGCTTCCCCGAAGTCGTTGAGCGCCTCACGGGCGCCTGGGAGAAGGTGGTGGGCTCTGATTCCGGGGGTAGCTGGGGTAATTCCGAGCTGGAGCCAGTGAATCTTGTGGGTATCGAGGTCGATCATGGTCAGGGCGAGTTCCCGTGTTCCGGTCGGCACGTTCGCGAAGTTCAGAGCTGGCGAGTGATCCCTTGGATCGTCGCAGGTCATGAGCGAGGTGAATGCTCCGGCGCGGTCGAATCCTTGTCCCCGCGTGAGGGTGAGGGGCCCGGCCGGCACAGTGGCGGTGCGTGTGGTGGCCGTGGAGGGCGTGCGGGCGCCGGGGGTGGGCTCTGATGTGCCGGAGCAGGAAGCGCACGCCAGCAGTGCTGTCGTGGCCGCGACGGTTGCCAGGGTCGGGTGTCCTCGCATGCGGCCCACTGTAAGGAGGCGGATGCGCAGGATGAGTCATACACGCTGGTCTGCCCCCAGCGGCGTATGCGCGGCAGTCCCCGATCCGTGCAGTGGACGGTTTTACTCGACTCCTTGCGACGGGGGCTGACGCCCTGCGTCGCGGATGGCACGGGCGGCGTTGATGAGTCCGATGTGGCTGAAGGCTTGGGGGTAGTTACCCAGGGCTTCTCCCGTGGCGGGGTCCGTTTCCTCGGCAAGCAGGCCGACGTCGTTGGCGTGTACGAGAGCGGCCTGGAACACCTGCCGTGCACGGACGATATGACCGGTCAGGGCGAGAGCGTGGGCGAGCCAGAAGGTGCAGAGCAGGAAGGCTCCTTCCGCTTCCTCGATGTCGTCGCCCAGGTAGCGGCGGACTAGGCCGTTGTGGTCGGTGAGCCGGGTGGCGATCGCGAGCACGGTGGACTGGACGCGAGAGTCCTGCGGAGGCAGGAAGCCGACGATGGGCAGCATCAGCGCCGAGGCGTCCAGCTCGTCACTGCCGAACGTCTGAGTGAAGGCACCTGAACGAGGGTTCCAGCCGCGTTCCTCGATGGCTTGGCGGACGTTGTCTCGTTCGTGGCGCCAGTGGGGTAGGCGTTCGTGGGCCTGGAGGGCGGGGGCCATGGAGATGGCGCGGTCCAGGGCGACCCAGCACATGAGTTTCGAGTGCACGAAGTGTTTGCTGGGCCCGCGACTCTCCCAGATGCCTTGGTCGGGCTCGGTCCAGCGACGGGCGGCTGCGTCGGCCGCCTGGACCAGGAAGGCGCGGGTGGGCGGGGCCAGGCGGTCCCCGGGTGGGAGGCACTCGTGGGCGGCGTCGAGTAGTTCGCCGTAGACGTCGAGTTGACGCTGGCGCCAGGCGTCGTTGCCGATCCGAACAGGGCGGCTGTTGCGCCAGCCGGTCAGGTGGGGGAGGAGCCGCTCGCTCAGGTCGTGTTCTCCGCCGATGCCGTACATGATCTGCAGGTCGACGCCGCGGTCGAGTTGGGTGGCCGCGGCTCGGGCGAGGAAGTCGAAGAACCGGTTCTTCTCCTTCTCGCAGGCGGCCGTGGCGAGCGCTTGCAGGGTGAAACTTGCGTCGCGGACCCAGGTGTAGCGGTAGTCCCAGTTGCGCATCCCGCCCGTTGTCTCGGGCAGGGAGGTGGTGGCTGCGGCGACGATGGCTCCAGTGGGAGCGAAGGTCAGGGCTCGCAGCACGCGTCCGCTGTGGCCCACCTCGTGCTGCCAGGGGCCGACGTAGCCGCGGTGGAGCTTGGACCAGGAGCGCCAGCCTTTGACGGTGTCGGACATGCGGTGCCGGATCCGCCCTGCCCGCCAGCCCACCGACTCATTTTCCCACGCCGGCACGACGTGTAGGGCGAACCCGAGGCGCTGCCCCGCCGAGAGTGGGATTCGGCCGTGCGCTGTGGAGCCGCTAACCCGCAGGTCGACGGGGCTCGACAGCAGCAGGACATGGGCGCCCCCGTACGCCGTGAGCCCGCCTCGCACGGCTGAGAGGAGTGGGTGGACGAGTCCGAACTCCGGGCGCGGCGCGTAGGTGATCTCGATGTCCACCTGTCCTTCGGTGCAGATGATCTGCCGCAGCAGCGTTCCGGGCGACGCGGTGCCGAGCGCGTGCCCGCGTTCGCGCCGTCCCAGGGCAAGGGCATCCCGCAGGACGGCCGTGCCCCCGGTCGTGCGGAAGACCGTCTCCAGAACGAGGGTGTCCTCGATGTACCGGCGGCTGATGTCGACCGGGCCGGTGACAGGGCGGATGGACCAATGGCCGGCGTCCTTATCGAGGAGCCGGCCGAAGATCGCTGGGCTGTCGAACCGGGGCAGGCACAGCCAGTCCACCGAGCCGTCGGAAGTCACCAGCGCGGCCGAGCGGCAGTCGGACAGCAGGGCGTGGTCACCGATCGGCCGCGTACTCATGCGTAGCAGCCCGTGCTCTGTGGTCCGGACGAGGCCCGGCCGGAACGACGTGAGCAGTCGCCTGCACCGTTGGCCTGCCGCGGTGCCTGACGGGCGTCATGGATCCCAGCCTCCCTGAACAGCGGATTCACCTCCAGCCAATCAGCATGATCAGCGCATCGCAGGTGCCGGTTGCCGGCAGTTGCCCCGAGCGAGTGGCACGGCATGGTGCCCGCCCTCCGCACGTACGCCATGTCTCCCCGCTGTCGCGTGGCGAAGCGGCCCCGCTTCATCAGCATGGTCCCGAGGCCGTGTCTTGGCGGCCGAGGACGAGGAAGCGTCGGTGGCCGTATATCCACTGGTCGGTGACGCTGAGGGCAAGGTCCTCGGCGATCCTGTGGAGCGCTGGTGCTCCCAGACGTGCCCAGGGAAACGGCCGGCCCTCGTGGCCGTGGATGTCTTCGAACCGGGCGGTGCAGCGTTCCTCGACATCGTCGGGGTCGACCTCGACGAGGAGAAGGCCCGCCGGAGCGGTGAGCTGGAAACAGCGGCCCAGCAGGGCGCGCGGGTCGCCGCCGATTCCGATATTGCCGTCGATGAGCAGAACGGTCCGCCAGCCTCCCTCGGCCGGCAGCCGGTCGAACACAGATCGGCACAGTGCGATTCCGCCGAGAGCGATGGTATGGGCCGCCGCGCGGGGGGCTACGTCGACGCCGAGTGCGAAGACTCCGCGGCTCAGGAGCGTTCGGCACAGCCGGCCCGGTCCGCAGCCGACGTCGAGAACGGGGCCGACGCAGCGATTGAGCACTGATTCGTCGGCCACGTTGGGATGCGCATACCAGCGGTGCACCGGCATCCGGATCCGGCCCCCGTCCGCCAGCCGCAGGTACACCGGCCCGTGGCCGACCTGCAGGGCGAGCGCGAAGGGGTCTCCTTCGGTGCAGGGCGAGCCGTCCTCGTCGGTCGTCACGATGCGCCGTCGTGACCTGGTGCAGGCCGTTCCTCGTCGGCGCGGGCAGCCCGCCGCACGCGGCGGAGCTTGAGAGCGAAGGCGACGGCGGAGGCGGCGAAGAGCACCGCGGTGATAGCCAGCCACCGGCCGAGGTAGACGTTGATGGACAACCGGGTGGCGCCTGGGTAGGGGGTCGACAAGGCGAAGATGAGGGGGAACCAGACGAGCAGGAGCACACCGGAGAGAAAGCTGGGTACGCGCAGGTAGTTGATCCACGGGGGTTGTGGCATGCGGGTGGCGCGATGCCGCAGGACAGCGTGTGCCGACAGGTCGGCGAGCGAGTACAGGGGCAGCAGGATCAGGTCGTGGAGGATCGCCGCGCCGACGAACCAGATCGCGACCTCCAGCGGGCGGACAGCGAACAGTCGCACCATGGCGTAGCCGGCGATCGCGAACGAGGCGATCAGGACGAGAAGGTGGAGGGGGCCGGAGCCGTACCAGCGGGCGAAGCGTGCCATGGTCACGTCCTGAAGGTGAGCCGGTGCACCCACTTGGTGTTGTTCACGCCGGGGTTGGCCGGGACGATGACGCGGGCTGGGTAGCCATGGTCGAGCGAGAGGTCCGCGCCGTTGACGCGCAGGGCGAGAAGCGATCGAGGGTCGTGGATCTGATTGCCCCGCAGGACCACAGAGCTGTAGGGGCCGGGTGGTTGGATGGATTGCACCAGGACGCTGCCGGCGTCGGGGAGGCCCGACAGGGCGGCGAGGTCGGCCAGCCGAAGGCCGCTCCACTGCTGGTCGGGGGTGGACCACCCTTCCACGCAGGCGATCGGCAGTGCGGCGACGTGCTGGGGCATCGCGAGGAGCTGTGCGCGGGTGAAGACGAGCGTCTCACGGGGGCCGTGGATCTCCAGCCGCCAGATGGGGCCGACGTGCGCGGGGGTGACGCCGACGGAGGCTGCCGTCTTGTTGATCTGGAAGCCGTTCGGGCCGCTGCCCGGAGTGCGGTTGTGCGGCGCGAGGAGGGCCGTGCTGCGCAGCCAGCCGCCGATGCTCTGTCCTGCGGTGGCCACAAGGAGGAGCAGCGATCCGCCCCCCACCATGGCGAGCGCACCGCGCCGGGTCATCGTAGGTGGCGCGGGGGCGGTCGCAACCAGGCCGTCGGGGTCCGGGGGTTCTGGCCGTGTGTGGGCGAGGTCGGTGCGCATTTCCGCGGCCAGGCTGCGGGAGCGCAGGGCGCGGATCATCCGGCCGAGTCTGAGGCTCACATGGACGACGAAGGCGGCGATGAACACCCAGGCGCCGTAGAAGTGCAGGGCGTAGAAGGAGCCCGGGAAGACATAGAAAAGCTGGATGTTGATGATGCCGGTGACGAATTCGAAGATCACCCCGCCGACCAGCATGAGCAGGGACAACCGCTCCAGTCCGTGGGCGGCGGAGCGGACCGGCAGCCACTCGAACAGCTTCGGGATCACTGACCACAACTTGGCCAGCAGTACGGGCACGAGGACCACGCCGAGCGTCACGTGCACGCCCTGGGTAAGCCGGTACAGCCAGTAGGGATGAGTGGGCCAGGCAAAGAGGTAGAAACCCAGCAGGCCCTTGTCCGGGGTCTGATCGTTGATGCGGTCGAGTCCCGGGTTGTAGGAGGCGTAGGAGAGCATCCCGGTGACGAAGAGCAGCGGGATGCCGAACAGCAGCACCAGGCCGAACACGGACGTCAGCCAGGGCCCGCGGAGAGGACTGCGCCAGAAGCCGGGACGGAACGGCCCCGGGGGCGCGGGAGTCTGCTCGACCCGCCGCACGAGAGCCCGTGCACGAGCGGCCCCCTTGGCGGCCTGCGCCGCCACTGCAGCACGCACGCGCTCGTGGCGCCCCTGCGCATGGCCCTCGTCCGATCTCGGGCGCTGCGGCTCGCCGGAGCCTGGGGCCGGTGGCCGTCCGCCACTGCCCATCGGCCGTCTCCTCTGTCCCAGGCCGACTCTCAAACAGGGGCGGATTGCACCCTACCGAGCCATCGGTGCCCGTTAAGTCGTCAGCTACAAACTGGCACAGATCGAGTCGGCTTTCCGTGCGTGGCATGCATGCGGGTGTCCGCTGCCAGCCGAACGGTTGAACCAGCGCTCCGCACGGCTCGGGGGGTCGCACGGCGGCCTCACGATGATGGGGCGCGACGTCTCAGCGCGCGACACAGCGCATGAACCCGGCCCGGCCGCACCGCACCGACTGACCAGGGAAGTGCTCTGGTTCGTCGTCATCGGTGCCGCCTCCACGGGAGCCGGGGAGATAACCCAGGACCGCGGAACCGGGCGCCAACAGGTAAGGGAGACAGGCGAGCGCCACGACACCAACGGCGGCGAGTAGCACGCTCGCCATCTTCCTTCCTCTGGCACGCGGGTCATACCCGGGGGCGAGCGCCCACCGACAGCGCGCCTGGAAGAGCGAGTACGGGGCGGTAGTTTGGCAGCGGTCGCCGCCCCGAGCAGCGCTCCACGACGTGCTCCCGCGGCCGCGCCGAGGGCGGCCACCGTGAGCAGCGCTCCGAGAGTGTCCACAGGGGCGTCGTTGACTGCGGCGAACGGCACCGCCGGACACCATGCCCACAGCTCCACCCGTCGCATGTCACCACGCGTACGCGTGAGGATCAGATCCCGTCGCTTGGTCCGCTCCCGGATGGTGAGCTGGCCGGAGACACCGACCACGTCTGCATAACCCGATCAGCTCAACGCGGGTGAGTGACGGGTGCAGAGTTGTGCGGCGTCGTCGTGTACGGCCTTCCACCGCGTGGCTCGCGCCGCATACTGGCGATGCCGTCAACGGCGTCATTGCCGGGAGATTCCGGTGGGGCTGCGTCGTGGTCGCGCGCCTTGACCGGTCGGCCCGATTGTTGTGGCGGCCCGGTATTCCGGCCCACGAATGAACGGAAGCCCGGTTATGCGTGAGCGACCGATCGTCGTGTTCGACGTCAACGAGACCCTGCTCGATTTGGACGCGATCCGACCCGCCTTCGAGAGGATCTTCGACGATCCCGCAGCCCTGCGCCTGTGGTTCGCCCACCTGATCACCTACTCCCAGGCGCTCACACTCAGCGGCGTGTACGTCCCCTTCACCGACATCGGCGGCGCCGTGCTCCGGATGCTCGCCGCCACCCGCGACATCACGATCAGCGACGCCGACGCCGCCGAACTCACCGACCGGTTCGCCGCCATGCCGCCCCACCCCGAGGTCCCCGCCGCCCTGCAACGCCTTAACGACCACGACTTCCGGCTCTTCACGCTCACCAACAACCCGCCGGAGACGTCCGGGCGGCAGCTGGAGCGGGCCGGCCTGAGCGATCTGTTCGAGCGCCGCTTCAGCGTCGAGACCGTGCGATGCCACAAACCGGCGCCCAAGGTCTACCACTGGGTGGCCGACGCACTCGAGGTCGATCCCGGCGCCATCTGCCTGGTGGCGTGCCACGTCTGGGACACTATCGGCGCCGCGGCGGCCGGCTGGCAGACGGCGCTCGTCCTCCGCGAGGGCAACGCGCCACTCGACGTCGGCCCGCAACCCGACTACATCGGGCAGGACCTCGATGCGATCGCGGACCAGTTGATCGAGCGGCACGGTGACGGTGAGGGTGACAACACCTGACCACACGTGTTCGCGCGGTCACTCGCCAAGGCGGTGGCTGTCGACGAGACGGAATCTGTGGTAGTCACGGACGGCCGAAGTGACCAGGAGATCGCGATGGGAGTAGGAAGGATTCGCCGTTCTCCACAGCAATGGGAAGAGAGCCGATTTCGCAGACGACTGCGGTCCGGAGCCAGGTTGCTGGTGTTGGCTGTCGCCCTCATTGCAGGTGTCGGCGCTGTCGGCCAGGCTGTCGGCTGGGCGCTGCTCACCACGACCATCGGCCCGACGGCGTACCTGCTGCTTGCTCATCCACAGGCAGAATCTGCTCGGCTCCGTTGTTGCCTTCTCGGCCATGCGTGCGCGACCGCCAGCGGTTTGGCGTGCCTGGCGGCTTTTGGGTTGTGGCACCATCCGTCTGCTATCGAACAGCACCGCGAGAGCTGGCGCCAGATCGCCGCCCAGACCTTGGCGGTAGGGTTGACCATCCTGCTGCTCGTTCTCCTGAATGCCAATCATCCGCCGGCCGCGTCCACTGCGCTGCTTATCGCATCAGGGTTGGCCCGCCCTGGGCCGCCTCTGTACGGCATGTTGACCGGGCTCGCGCTCCTCTTTGTCGGGGTCGCAGTCGTATCCCGCTTCTCAGCCCCTCCCCCTTCTGCCGGCGACGGCTGAAGACTGGATCAGTAGCGCGCTTGAAGAGGTGGCCCCCTGTGGGGGCGGATTCTCCCGATCGCCGCAACGTTGCGGGCTCATGGTCCCAGAGCGGCAGCGAGTGGCTGAGCTGAGGTCGCCCGGCTCGGCGTTCCACGCTGCTGATTCGCTGCAGTGCGCTGGTGCGCGGTCGGCCGTTCAGGAGATGCGCCAGGTCCAGTGGGGTGGAGGTGTGCGGTGTGGTGTTGCGATGCCAGACCTGGTGGTACGGCTTCTACCGCCGCCCGGCGGGCTACGGCACGTACTCGCCGCCTGGCCGCCGTTGCCCTTACCGCCGCCACCCTCGGCAGCCTGGCCGCCGTGTCGGCCACCGCCGGCGGCCGGCCGCACCGGCCCGACGTCCAGATCAGCCGCGTGCAGTACGACTCCCCGGGCCGTGACGACCGCTCCAACCGCTCCCTGAACGGCGAGTGGGTGCAGATCACCAACAACACCCGCCGCGCGACCAACCTGGATGGGATGGACGCTGTCCGACCGCCCCCACCACACGTACCGCTTCCACCACTACCGCCCGGCCGGCCGGGCCATGGTCCGCATCCACATCGGTATCGGCCGCGACATGCGCACCGACCTCTACCAGGACCGCCGCGCCTACGCGTGGAACAACGACACCGACACCGCCACCCTCCGCAACCAGCGCGGCCGCACCGTCGACTCCATCTCCTGGGGACACCGCCACCGCTAACCATCCCGGCACGCACTGACCGCAGGTAGAAGGGGCCGCGCAACCCGGTCGGGTTGCGCGGCCCCTTCGGTTACCCGCACCTTCCCACCATTGTCCCCGGCATCGCATGGTGCCGTACCGGCAAAGCGGATGGGACGCTGCTCAACTTGCCCCGTCGGCGGGGGGTTCAGCGCTCGCGCTGCACCTCGGCAAGGCGGTTCGCGCGGTCGCGTCTCGACCGGGCCATTACATCGACGGCGTTCCCGGCACCTTGACCGGGTGTTACCTCGCCACGTCGCAACGTGCGTGCTAGGTCTCGTACTTCGTGGCTATTGGGGCCGCGGTCGAGGTAGAACAGGGATTCGTCCACCGGGTTGTCGTCACCGCCCCAACGGACAACGCCCCCGCAGTCAGCAAGGATGTCGCGTACTACGACTTCCTGGAGAGGGAAGAGGCTGCCTTGGGCCGCGGCACCAGGGCGAATGCGGACCGCGGTGCCAGAGGCAAGGTTCGACTCAGGCGCGTTCTTGGTCAGTTCGTCGATCGCTTGCCAGCCGGCGATGTCGACCGTGTGAAGCTGCTCTACCTCATAGTGGAAGCGACGAACAACGTGGAGGAGGATTGCTTCCGCGTCTCCGATCCGGATATCAACCTCAAGGCCGCTTCCAGGAACAGGACGAGTCCAGACAGTGGAGATGTGGTTCGTCTGCTGTTCCAACGGCCAGCCGTTCGCGGATGTCGGCACCTCTGCAGGCGCACCTTTCGAGGCCTTGATGGGCGCGGCTGTTGCCACGCTCGGCGTCAGGGTGGCCACAGTTGCGGCGGCTGCAATGATGCCTGCGCGCGCCAGCACAGTTCGCCTGGAAACGTCTCGTGTGTCCTGCTGCACGGTTTCGTGTCCTTTCACGGGGAGTAGATGATGAGCGCGGCAGTCGGGAGGAAGGTGGCGAGGATGCTGAGCGACCAGTAAGCATGTGACGTAAGCGCACTCCGGCGGGCGAGTGGCCGGTTGACGGACGCCCAGAGCAGGGCGTAGAGCCCGACGATGGGCACGACTATGACCAGCCAGAGTGCCATGCCGTCGTTCTCTTCCGGCGCGGGGCCCGTCGCCCAACTCGATGCGAGGTACCAGAGCAGCCAGTATGGGATCACGCCGGGGATCCCGACGAGCATGTTCGCCCCCAGGGGCACCGACCACCGCCTGATCATCTCTTCATCCTTCTTCTGTGCGGGTGCGCTATGCGGCGCGCGACAACGCGTTGTAGTTTTCCAAGACGTTGTACAGGCCCATCAGTTCCTGTCCGTACTTCTCAGCGTCCGGGCCCTCTCCGTTGTACCGAGCGAGACAAGCCTCGGTGACCTGGACATTGCCCGTCAGATCCGGCCGGGGGATACCCAGTAGCTCCGCGTTGAAGATCAACGTGTAGGCGACGGAGCGGATGTTGTACTCCTGATCGTCGTGAAGCTTGTCCCACACGGCTCTGAGGTCGTCCTTGTTGTTGTAGTCCAGGCCCGTGCCGTTGATGATGCCCTCACCGATGCAGTAGTTGCGGGCCTGGATGGCGGTCTTGGCGAAGATCTGCCCCCAGCCGGTGCTGCAGTCGTCCTTCAGACCCGCTTGGACCGCGGCATCGGCGGCGAAGTCGAGGGGGTTGAGTTTGCGCAGTTCCCACATGACCGGGGCTTGGATGAGTGCTTTGCGGACCCTCAGTGTTCGGGCCAGCGAAGTGAAGAGCCAGTCGGCATCCACCACAGCACCGAAGGCCTCAGTGGTGGATATGCCGCCGAGGGTGGCCCAGTCCGAGTCGGTCCAACCGTCTCCCCCCGTCTCGGGAACGCCGATCGATTCCAGGTAGTTCTTCACGTCCGTCAGCATGGAGGCGCGGTAGGCGTCCTTGTCCAGGTCCGTGTCCAGGCCATCGAAGGAGACACCGGCGTCGAAGTCGCCCTGGCCGGTGTCGCGGCCGGACGCAATGTTGTTGTCAATCTCGAGTGATCCGCTGCCCGACCCGACCGTAATGGTGGATATCTGGTCGAAAGACCACTTGGAGGCCAGCGGGTATCCCAGGTTGCCGGAGAAGCCGCTGGACATGTCGGAGACCATGCACACCGATGCGTAGCCGGCGTCGATGACGCGCTGGCAGACGTTGCGTGCGCCGTAGATGCCCACGTTGTACCCGGAGTTTTCGCTGATGGTCCGCATGACGGCGCGGAAGTGTGGGATGACGTACGAGGTGACTTCGTCGTCCATCGCGTCGTAGTCGACCGCGAAGTAAATGACGGTGCCTGCTTTGAAGCCGTGATACCGGGCCCAGTCGATGGCCTGGAAGGCGTCTCTGACGCCTTGGTTGGTGTTGAAGTAGTCGGCGGAGCGGCTCCACGTCTGGTAGATCGGGTAGCAGCGCAGCCCGGCGTTCTTGATGGTGGCGAGTTCCCCGGGCTGGATCTGCTTCTCCGGGAGATCCCCGTCGGGGTAGGGGTTGTAGAGGTAGCGGCCGACGTACTTGTAGCCGGCCGCCTTGAGTGATGCCGCCCTCTCCGCAGTGATCATGGTGACGCCGTCGCAGGCGGTGCCCTTGCGGGACTGGTCGCCGTAGGACACCAACAGGGATGCCCAGGTGGAAAAGTCGCCGGCACCCGTGACGGGAAGCTGGCAGAAGGCCTGGAAGGTCTGGACGGTGCTCTGCACGGCGGTGGTGAAGTCACCGAAGGCCACAGTGTTCTTGTTGAGGATCATTGCTGCAGTGAAGAGCTGTGCCCACACGCCGGTGGCGTTGCTCGTGACGGAGACGGTGTGGGACTTCAGGCCGGACTGCGTTCCCGGGCCGAAGACGCCGTTCGCAACGCCGTCGGCCATGCCCAGTTCGTACTGGATGGCCAGCAGCAACGACTTGGCGACGTCACGGGAGTGGTGGCCGTCGCAGGGGATGACGTAGTAGTCCTTACGCAGGATGTAGCGGCCGTTGAGCCACTGCTGGACAGAGCGAATGGTGTCAGAGCCGCCGGCGACAGTGACGTAAGCGTCCATGTTGAACAGACCCTTGGTCGTCTTCGGCCACAGGGAGCTGCCGGGGTATGTGCTGGCCACGCCCATGTTCTGGTGGAGTTTCCCGACGGCGGCCTTCACCCGATCATTGTAGGTGCCGTCGATGTCGCCGCCGTCGTACCCCTTGCAGTAAAGCGCCGACTGGATGATCCGGCAGAAGTTCGCCGAGGGGATGGTCGTCTCGTCGAGCTTGCCGTACTTCTCACCAATGGTCGCCAGCGTGGTCGGACCGAATGAGTCCGACAGTGCCGTGATGCCCATCTCATACTGGAGGGCACGAGTAAGGGCGTACATGACCGGCCAGCCGGTCTGCCCGTTCTCCTCGAGTTTGCCTATGCCGAGAGTGGAACCGTTGTTGTAGGTCGTATTGACGAACCTCTGTGCGCGAAGCACCATCTCGTCGGCCATTTACTCCTCCTACCTTCGCGATGAATTGGACTGTTCTCTGCCAGGGTGGTTGGCACGCCTCGGGATCGGACGCACGGGCAGCGAACCTCTCTGGCTCCCGTTCTGCAGAGTCACCCGCGAATAGAGGACACCACTTGGGCATCATCGACGGGGCGGCTCCACGAGAGGAACTCAGGTAGCGCCAAGGGGGTGCAGGTCGCCCCTAGACCTGTTGCGAGGGCGGTGGTTGCGGCGCAGGTGCTGTGCGTTCCGGGGCCGAAGACTTCGTTCGCTGCGCCGTCCGCGATTGCGAGCTCGCACTGGATGGCAATGGGAAGCCCGCGGTCGTGTCTGCCGTCGGGGGATACGCGCTTCCCACAGCCGGAGAGCGATACCGATTGGCGATACCGGCTCTCATCTGCGTCTTCAACTGCTCCACATCGCTCTCGACGCGGTCGCTGCAAGTCCCAATGACGCCACCACCGTCGCAGCCCTTACGGTAGAGGGCGGATTGGATGATCATGGTGCCGAAAGTGTCCCGGCCTGGTCTCGCTATCCATGTTTCGACGCGACTGTCGCGAGCGCGCTCGGGCTGAAATTACCCAATGAGACGTAATCCCCCCTCGTGCAGCAACGCCCGAGCGGCCGCGCACGTCAAAGCCCAGCCGGCGTAACCGTTCTCGACCGGCTTCAAAATGCCTAAGTGCCGCACACCCACCCCCGCTGCACGTGGTGTTGATGAAATACTGGGCGCACCGGGCACCGTCTCGTCGACAACGGAATTCCCGCGCAGCGTCAGGAAGAGTCAGTGGCCGTCGCCGTATGGGTAGACGTCCTGCACTACTTCCAGACTGATCTGCAGGTTGGCAGGGCTGGTGGTGACGCCTGCTGTCGTGATGTCGACCTGGGTAGGCCAGGTGGTTCCCGGGAAGACGTTGTTCGCGTTGGTCGTGACCGTGACGGGGGAATCCTGGTTTCCCCCCACTACCGTTACTTCGACTCGATAGTTGACACGATCGTCACTCCCGTTGTGGATGGTGATAGGAACGGTCAGTCGCCCTGACTCATGGCGCGGCGTGTAGGCGACGACCTCACCATGTTGGGCGGTAGCGGCTGGCTTCCCAAACCCGTACTCCCCGGGGGCCGGGACGTGAGTGTCCCTAGGGGCGACGGGCTCTCCGCTGGCGGCCGCGGCGGCACGTTGTTCGTCAGCCTCGCGGTTTGCCTCTGCCATGGCTTCGTCGACGTCCGACGATTCCGGGGACGGGTCACCAGCTTGCGCTGTCTGTCGGGGTGCTGCGGAGGCTGCCTGGCTGGCGGCCACCGACTGGTCTGCACCCGTGGACGGCTCTTCAGCCGCTGACGGGTGTGCAGTAGGTGTAGCGGCCCGCTGGTCGCCTTGACCCCCGCACGCTGTCAGAGCGAGTGGAATCAGTGCGGCCACGGCTATCAGGCGCGCGGGGAGTCCAAGTTGGCGAAGTCTGAGCTCAGTCACAGGGGAAGACATACTCGGAGTTGTAGTTGAAGTACAAGTTGCTCGATGTGGTGCCCATCTTGGCGGTGACGGGAGCGCAAGCGAAGCTGGTGACGTAGACCGGGCCAGCGTACTCGCTGAAGTTTCCCGTGTCCGTGTCGCAACCAGTGCCGTCGACCCTGCAGACATGCAGGTACATGTACTTCGCTCCTCCGACGTTGTTGTCGAGGATGGCGCAGCCGTTGCCGCTGTTTTCGTAGGCGAACAGTGTGCCCTTTCGCACGCTGGGATCAACGCCGACCGGGAGCGGTATGGCCCTGCTCAGCGCGTAGCCGGACCCGCAGACTGTGGCAGCCGCAGCAGCGCGGGAGGGATCCGCCTGAACGAGGGCCCGCGTGGTCGAGTCGGCCTTTGCCGAAATCTTCACGGCAGGCCGGCCGGTAGCGGATGCCTGCGGCACCGCTACTGCCAGACCGGCCAGCACGGCAGCGGCGGTGGCAACGCGCAGACCTGCTCTGGGAACCGACATGACATGTCCTTCCGGGTGACGGAGTGCTGGTGGTTGCGCCGGCGTGCTGTGGTGTCGCGCGTCGGGGTATTGCAGCATTGGACGGCCGGAGTGCTCTGTCAGCGCCGTTGACGCTAGCAACGGCAGTGACCCCTGCGGCGCAAGCGCTTTCGAAAGTCCCCGTCCACGGCCTAAATTGATCTAGAAGTGGAATCCCGGTGGAACCGCAGGCGCTCTCTGCCCTCACTGCGACACGCCCACCGGTAAGTTCAAGCGGAGCCGACGCTGTGATCACATAAATGGCTGGTTTCACTTCCTGCACAGGGGGCCACGAGTTACGGGGCATGTGAAGGCCAAGGAGGCGAAGCTCACCGGCTCACCCATATGGCAAGGTAGGTGTAGCGGCGGGCCGGGGCCGAGGTGGATGGCCGACCCAATCGGTTCCTCGCAGTTCGACAAGGGCACCTGGGACTTGGATGAACGGCTTCTGCCCCTCGCGCCCCGCGGGGATGGTTTCTCCGGTCCTGGCTGCCGGTGCGCGGGACGGAGTACAGGTGAGCGCAGTTCCCAGAGCGTTTGCCCATGCCTCGCTCTGCGCGGCCGCTACCAGCAGCAGCACGGACAGGCGCGGGCTGTCGCCTCAGCCAGGGGCAGGCAGGTCGGTGTTCACGTACGCGGTCCCGTCCGCGCAACGCGGCGTCCGCTGAGCTCCATGACCGGTGCCAGTTGCGCGCGTTGCGTCGGAGAGACCTCCCGAAGTATCTGTCGAGTAACGGCCTCGGTGGTGGGGGGGCTGTCATTCCCCCTACTGGACGAAAAGCTCCTCGCGGCATGCGCTGTTGACGGCCGGGCGGATTCACCCTTGCGGGACTTTTCGGCGACGCCTCGGGCGCGGGATGGTTGCTGCTCACGTCGATGACGTCGGTGGGCGAGTTCAGAGAGCGGTGGACGGCGGGTAGAAGCGGGGTTACAGCTCGGCGGCAGAGTCAGGCGGCATTGGAGACGGACCCTGATGAGCGGGCTCAGGCCAGTCCGGGTTGCGGTTCCGGTTGCCGTGCCGGTGCGGCTTTTGGTTCCCACAGTCGGGTGGTCCGCAGGTAGCCGTGCACCACGGAGGTCATCGCCAGAATGAGGAGCGGTCCGAACAGCCATGGATGGTCGGCCATCTGCACCGGCAGATAGCGATATGACAGCAGCAGTGCAGCGAAGACCGTTGTGCCGTGAGCGACCAGTTGGAATCCGGACCGGTCCCAGCCATGTGCGAGCGAGCGCAGACCCGCCTCGATCGTGTACGCAAAAACCACTCCGGCAACGATGTCCGCGCCGTAGTGGAAGCCGAATCCCAGCGTTGCGCCGAGCGTGGCGACCAGCCAGAACGTGCCGGCGATGCGCAGAGCCCGTGGACCCCGGCGGGTATGAATGAAAATCGTGGTGGCCCACGCGGTGTGCAGACTGGGCATGCAGTTGCGCGGAGTGATTCCGTCGAAGGGCATCAGGTGCGGTGCATTGACCAGTGTGGGGGTGTCCGGCCACAGGTTGGCGATCGCCCAGTTCCCGCCGTCGGCACCGAAGGCGAAGACCGGTCCGACCACCGGGAACAGCATGTAGATGCTGGGCCCGAGGAGGCCGATGACCAGGAATGTGCGTACCAGATGGTGGTCCGGGAAGCGGCGTTCGGTCGCCACGTTGCGCAGCTGGTAAAAGGCCACGACGACCGCGGCCACGGCAAGCTGACCGTAGACGATGTTGAGAGCGCCGGCCCCGATCGGGCCGGTGGACCTGACCATCCGGCCTACCAGCCACGAGGGATTGCCCAGCGCGTGATCGGCGGTTGCCACGTACTGGTCGAGCACCATCGATCGGGTCTTCGAGGTGATGAGCAGCCAGGTGTCACCGGTCTTGCGACCGGCCACCAGCAACAGGGCCAGCCCGACCCCCTTCAAGAGCAATACGCGTTCCTGGCCGGCACGGCGGGTCACAGCAAGGACGGCACAGCCCAGGATCACCCACAATGCGCCGTTACCGAAGGGGTGTCCCTGGGTCACCCTGATGTGGGCTGCCCACCGCACCAGAATGAAGACGACGTCGATGCCGATCGCGGTACCTGCCGCGAGGAGACGTTGCCGCAGGGGGAGCACCACCGTCATCAAGGCCAGACTGGCGTATAGCAGGAAGCCTGACTTGGGCGGGACTATCACCTCCTGCATCTGCTGGGTGATCGGACCGGGCAAGCCGTAGTGACGTGCGGTGATTTCCAGCGCGACGAGGAATCCGAGAGCCGTCACACCCGCTGCGGTCCACAGTATCGCCCGTGGTCGATGCCACGCGGAGAAGACGATTCTGGGTCTTATTCGCGAAAACGTCCGCGATGCTATAGATATCAATTAGAGTCGATTTGTTAGATGTTGGTTGATTGTTTACTTGATGCCAAAAAGAGCATTTTGTCGCTGAGGCGATCGGTTGATCATCGCGAGTTCGAACATGTTAGCGGAATGTTCATGTGGGAGCCGTGTCGCGGCAGACTTTTTGGGGTGTTCGTGTGCTGCCGCGCGGCGAACGCGGTGTAGTCGATGCTGAGGAGTGGGCCGGGCCAGAGGGGTTCAGGCGGCGGCGGGGGTGGTAGACGAAGGGCCCTTCTGCGCCCCAGCCGGCCGGGACCTCCCTGTTGTGGGCGGCTCGCACCGTCCGGAAGGAGCGGGATAGGTCAATGCCGTCACGAGACTTCGGGCAGCATGACGGCGTCGCGCAAGGCCACCCCTCACGCGACTTCAGGACGCGGGGCCAGGCCACGGGTATGGTTGCTGCAACCGCTCGGGCCAGGGCCGTTCGGCTGCCCGGTCACCACGACAACGCGACCGTGCGGGCCAGGGCCAGTTCCTGCTGCAGATCGTGTACGCGGCCAGCGGCTCGCCGGGACAGCAACTCCTGCACCGCGCGGTTCAGCACCACCTGAACCACAGCAGAACTGCCCCAGCGCTGCCCTGGACGGTGGTTGTGCCACTGCTGCTCGCCCGCAGGCGTCTCGGTCCCCCTCTGATCACCGTGAAGTCCTGGGACGCGAGGCTCGATGGGGCATGAAGCCCCGCGCAGCGGCAGGTGTGTCAGAGACCGTCGGTGGCGACGTTGCCCTGCCATACCCAGTAGCCGGTCAGTCCGCCGGTGCTGATGCGCAGCATGGGGCGGCCGTTGATGGTGGCGCGCTGGTCGAAGGGGCGTCGGAGGGATGGTCCCATTGAACGGTCTTGGTCATGCGCGTTGAGCCGTCGGGGCTGTACTTCGAGCAGCCTCAGCTCCATGACCACGATCTACGGCTGGAGTCGGGCCGGACGTGTGCTTTGGGTATGAGCAGAGGCCCGAAACCGGATGGGATTCGGGCCTCTACCGCGTCGCGTTCCGCGGGGGACGGATGGTAATGCGCGATGCCGTGTTCAACGGCTCTCCCGCGGGTTGGTAACGGCAGGACTGTAGGTGGGGGCTGCAACCCTGTTGAGCATGCATGAGCTGGAGTTCATGCGGGGTCGTGTCTACGGTCCTCCACCGTGCCTATCCGTGCGACCTGGTCACGGAGTTCTACTGGCCGATGCGGGTTGACGCTCGGCGCGGCCGCTACCGGGCTTGCCATTCCCTGGCGCTGGCCGCGTAGACGGTGCGGCGGGCACGGTTGAGATTGCCGAGCGGGCGGAACTCTGCAGGGGCGTGCCAGGGGTTGAATGCGAGGGTGTCGATACGGTCACGGGTAGCCCGCCCCTGGGCGTCGAGGATGCTCTGAGGGGGAATCGCCAGGGTGGCCACGCTGACCCAGGGCGAGACTGCCTCCTTCCATTCGACTGCCCCGTCCTCGATCGGGGTGAGCCGCTCACTGACGTACTTTTGGATGTGGAGGGCGAACCGCACCGGCGAGGTGCTCAAGCGGGCGGAGAAGTCGGCTAGGAGTTCGTCCGTTGAGTCCGGCCGCAGGGTAGGCGCAGTGGGTGCGCCGAGGGGACTGAGGCGGAATCTGACGGGCCCGGTGTCCCCCCACAGGACGGCGCCGCGACTCCAGTAGGACTCCTGGGCCAGGCTGGCCGATGGGCGGTTGGCCTTCTTTAGATTGCCGAGGATGCGTGCGGTCTCCGAGGGACCGAACTCCGCCAGCATGCGCGGCAGGACCAGGGCTTTGGGACCGGCGCCGATCCTGGCGATCTCGACGAACTGGGCGGCGTTACGGGCGTGGGAGACCGGATAGCTGGTCATGAGGAGGTCGTGCTCGCTGCCACCGGGGAGGGTGATCTTCAGTGCTGCGCCGCGGAGGTCGGGGCTGGTGTCGGTTCGGACGGCACCGCTGGCGTTGGACAGCCGGACGATGGCCGGCAGCCGTGCCCCGGCGGTGAAGTTTCCGGCGTGCAGGTCGGCGGGCAGATCGTCCCGGAAGGCGAGTTCGGCGTTGTCCACGCCGACGACAATCTTGGCGTGGAACGTGCGGCGGGAGACCTGGGAGCCGGATTTCTGCTTGTTGGTCCGCTGGATGTTGACGATGACGTCCGCCAGGTCGCGGAAGTGAGCCTCTTCGGCCTCCGGCGAGCCGCCGTGGTGGATCTCGTGCCAGGTGGGCGCCGCGCCCGCGGTTTTTGGTGGGGAGTCGTGGCTGTCTTTCATTGTGCGTCTTCCTTGGTCGGCGGGGCGGCGGTTCAGATGAGCCGGGCGTTGTGCGTAGCGGTGTCGATGACGTCGTCGAGACGGCCGGCGAGGACTTGCCGGGCCGCACTGAGTGTGAATCCGACGGCGGTTTTGGCCGGTACGTGGGCTGGGACGGCGAGTGCGTAGGGGTCGACGAGGACGTCGACGACGACCGGGCCGCCCGTGTGGGCCAAGGCGGCTGCGAGGCCGTCCGCGACGTCGTCGGGGTCTTCGATGCGGATGCCCTTCGCGCCCATGGCCTCGGCGACGACGGCGAAGTTCGGGTTGGTGAAGTCGGTGCCGAACGGGACGAAGCCGGCTTCCTGTTGCTCGATCTTGACGAAGTCCAGGCTGCTGTTGTTGAGCACGATGTGTACGACGGGCAGTCGGCGCTGTACCTCTGTGAGCAGGTCGCCGAGTGCGAGCATGGTGAATCCTCCGTCGCCGCACAGCGCGATCGTCTGCCTGCCGGGGAAGGCGAGCTGGGCGCCGAACGCGCCGGGTGAGGCGGTGGCCATCGACGCCCAGGAGAACGATCCCAGCAGCCGCCGCCGCGGGCCGTACTTGATGTGCCGGGCGGCCCAGATGACGGGGGTGCCGGTGTCGGCGAAGAACAGTGCGTCGTCGGCGGCGAGGTCGCTGAGGACGGTGGCGAGGTACTCGGGCCTGATCGGTTTGATGCGGGGGCCCTTGCTCGTGTAGTGCCGCGTCCTGCGGTGGAACCGCTCGGTCTCCTCCACGCAGCGGGTGAGGAACCCGCCGTCGGGTTTGGGCTCGACCAGCGGCAGCAGCGCGGCCACGGTGGCCTGTACGTCGCCGGTGACGCCCAAGGCCACCGGTACGCGTCGGCCGAGCCGTTCCGGGTTCTCATCGACCTGGATGATCCTGGTCCTGCCGTGTGGCAGGAAGCTGGTGAAGGGGAAGTCGGTGCCGAGCATCAGCAGGACGTCCGCGTGCTGGAGCGCGTGATGGCAGCCGCCGTAGCCGAGGAGGCCGGTCATTCCGACCGCGTTCGCGTTGTCGTGTTCGAGGAACTGCTTGCCCTTGAGTGAGTAGCCGACGGGCGCACTCAGTTTTCCGGCCAGCGCGGTGACCTCGGTGTGGGCCCCGGCGCAGCCCTGGCCGCCGAAGACGGCGACCGTGCCGGCTTCGTTGATCATCTCGGCCATGGCGGCGAGATCCTCCTCCCCGGCCGGCGCGCGCACCGGCCGGGGCAGCCGTATCTCGTAGCGATCCTTCGGCGCGTCCGCGGCCGCTATGTCGCCGGGCAGTGCGACGACTGCGGGACCGCCCCGGGTTACTGCGGCCGTCACGGCCGAGGTCACGACGGTACGGAGCTGGCCGGGGTTGACCAGCCGGCCCACGTACACCGATGCGGGCGCGAAGAACCGGTACGGGTTCAGTTCCTCGACGGTCTCGCTGTCCATCAGGCCGGTTTCGGTGTCGCCGGCCAGGACGATGAGGGGCACCTGCTCCTTGAGGGCGTCCAGCATCCCGTTGATCAGGTGAGCCACCCCGGGGCCGGCCGTTCCGCACACGGCGACCGGATGCCCCGTCAGTTTCGCCTCGGCGACCGCGGCGAAGGCGCCGAACTCCTCGTTTCGCACGTGTACGAAGTCGACCTGGCCGTTGCGGCGCATGGCGTCGACCACCGGGTTGAGCGCGTCGCCCACGATTCCGTAGCAGCGCCGTACACCGGCGCTGACCAGCATCTCCCACAGGCCGTCGGCCACCGTCTTCGACATGGCGGGACTCTCCCTTCTCAGCGGGTTGCGTCGGATCCGGTCAGTGTTCGCCGGTGGTGGCGTCGAGGACTCCGCTGCGCGGGTTCAGTGCCCAGTCCAGGGCGTAGTCGGCGACGGCTTCCCAGCCGGGCTCGCCGCAGGTGAAGTGATCGCGGCCTTCGAAGACGGTGTGGGCGGTGACCGCCGTCGAGTGCTTGGCGTTCTTCTCGTAGTTCTGCCGCTGGACGGCAGGGGGCAGGATGTGGTCGCTGCCGCCGGAGACAAACAACAGCGGCGCCCGGTCGTTGTCGGAGAAGTTGAACGTCGTGGCTGCGTGCGGGGTGACGGCCGCGAAGCCGCCCTGGAACAGGATGCGGGCCGGTGTCGGCACCGCGTAGCGGTCGTAGGCCTGCTGAGAGGCGTTCTCATCCAGGGTGTTGGTGAAGGCGTAGTGGAACTGCTTGGCCGTCAAGGGGACGGCCCTGTGTATGTTCGCCGGGTCCTTCAGGACCGGCAGGACCGAGCGGAGTTCTGACAACGGCATCGCGTTCACACCCTTGACGGCGGCTCCGTCGATCGACACCCCGGCGGCGCCGAGCCCGGCGCCCACCAGCAGCTGGGCGAACGTCCCGCCGAAGGAGTGCCCCATGATGATCGGCGGAGTGTCGAGCTTCTCGATCACTTCGGTGAGATGGTCCAGCACCTCGCGCACCCCGACACCGGCGATCGCCGAGGGGTCCTCGCGCAGCGCCGCCACTCCGGCCTCACCCGCCTCGATCCCGGGGTATCCGGGTGTGAGCACGGTGAAGCCCCGCTCCTCGTATCGGGCGGTCCAGTGCTCCCAGGCCAGCGGGGTCATCCAAAGGCCGTGAATCAGAACGATCGTGTTCGGTGCATCACTCATGTCGGCATCCCCTTTGTCGCTGCGGTAGTTGTCCGGGCAGACACCCGGCGATCTGTCCTGCCGCGATCAGCCTGCCGCCACGTGCACTGTGCGTGGCCCCAACGATTTCGCCGGCGGTTGTGCACAGCAACGACCAGGAACAGCAGCTGAATTCGCGATGCCGGCTATGAGCGGTGCACGCGTGCGTTCGATATCCCCGACCGGACCGCTTCCCAAGGGCAGGACCCATCGGCGCATCCGCGCCGGCTCTCACTCGTGCCGGGCCGGAACATCGCCGCCCATGGTGTCCCTCCAGACCACGGCCAGCCGGGCGAGCTCGCGGTGCGCGTGCCCGGGACTGGCCGATGGTCTGGAGGGACACCATGGGCGGCGATGTTCCGGCACCCGGCCACGAGTCTGGAGAGACGGGCGCGCTGATGCGCCGGAGGGTACCGCCTGCCCTGGCGAAGCGGTCCCCCCCGGTTAGGGGATACTCGAACAGGCACCGCTTGCACCGCTCAATAGCCGGCATCGCGAATTTTTTTCCCCCCACCAAAAAAGCAGCTGTTCTGGTCACTTGCTGTGCCACACCGCCGGCGGGGCTCGTGGGGGGCGGGAGAGAGGGTTGTGGGGGGGCGGGGGGGGGGGGTGGGGGGCCGGGGGCGGGGGGGGGGAGAGTTGGGTTCCGAGAAAGCGTTGGGGCCACCGCACAGTGCAGTTTGGGGCAGGCTGATCGCGGCAGGACAGATCGAGGGTTGTCCGGGGAGTGTTTCTGCCAGGACAAAACAACTACCCGCAGACAGCGACCAAAGGGGATGCCGACCCATGAGGTGATGCAACGGATAACACGAATTCGTTCTGATTTCACGGCTTTGTATGACCCCGTGGATGGGAGCACTGGAACCGCCCGCGATACGAGGAGCGGGGCTATCACCGTTCGATCACACCCGGATACCCCGGGATCGAGGAGGGTAGAGGACGGAGTTGGCGAGCGCGCGCGGAGGGGAAAACTCGGCAGGGGTGTATTGGATCGCCTCGGTGTTGAAGTCTTTGTCGGGGTGGCCGGGAGGTTGTTGTTGTGACCATTCTTCATCAAGTGATCAGAGAAGAAGCTCGAAACTCCGCCGATCATCAGGAGCGGCACTCCTTCGGCGGGAAGTCTTTCGCCCAGCCTGCTGGGGAGGCAGACTGGTTAGCAGGGTGGTGAGGGGTATGCGTGGGTGCGGGGGTTGGGGCGCCGGGCTTCGGCGCCCCCGCCGGGGGGTTGTAGTTCGATTACCGACGAGAGCCCCGCCGTCCCCCCACCCCCCCCCCCCCCCAACCCCCCCCCCCCCCACACCCCCACAAACCCCCCCCCCCCCCCCCACAACCCCCACCACGGGTTGGTTTCTCTGTATTGATGGTGAACGCGATGCAGTTGTCAGAAACCTCCGCTCGGTCCTGCCGGTCCTGAAGGACCCGGCGCGAAACATACACAGGGCCGTCCCCTTGACGGCAACAGCAGTTTTTTTCGTTGCTGACTACGCGCCTCACCAACACCCGGATGAGAAGCTCTCAGCAGGCTACGACCGCTACCCCGCGCGGGTTTTGCCGACAACCGGGCCCGCATTTTCCTGTTCCAGGGCGGACTCGCGGCCGTCACCCCCCGCACGCAGCCACGACCGTTAACTTCTCCGGACAAACGACCGGCGCCCGCCTGTTGTTTTTGTCTCCGGCGGCAGCGACCACATCCTGCCCACACTGCCGCCAGCGGCCAGAACTACGAAGAAGGGACAGAACGCCAAGCACTCGACGGCGGTCAACCGCCCACACACCGTCTTCGAAGGGCCGCGATTCACTTCAACCTGCGGCGACGCCCGGCCGGGGAATAGCCGTCGCCGACTAAGCCCTGGGACTTTTAGGGCACTGAACCCTCCGCGCAGCGGGGGAGTCCTCGAAGCCACCACGTGCGAACACTGACCGGAAACAATCCGACAACCTCCGCAAACCCGATGAGAAAGGGAGAAGTACGCCATGTTCGAAGACGGTGGCCGACCGGCCTGTGGGATCGATTGCTGGTCAGCAGACCGGCGTGTTTTACGTGACGATTGATACGGAATCGTGGCGGCGACCTTCCTGCGCGCATCAAACCCGCGTTGGTCGACGCCCCCCCCCCATTGCGCCGCAACGGCCAATGAGGTCCGACTTCGTTACACGTGCGAAACGAGGAGTTCGGCGCCCTTCGCCTCTGGGCCGCCTTTTGCGAGGGCCCCCCCCCGGGGTCTTTTTTCTTCTTCTTTTTGGGGGGGGGGGGATGGGGGGGTCGACGATAAATGACGGGGCATCCGGGTTCTCGCCACGTGTGCGGAACGGGACGGCCACCGGTGGTTGGCTAACCTGATCAACGGGATGCGGACGCCATCAAGGAGCAGGTGCCCCACTTAATAGTGCCTGGCGGCGATAACCCGAAACCCGGCCCTGATGCGGACAGCGAGACCCGTCAGAGGGAAAATGGTGTTTGAACCCGTACCGGTTTTTTTTGTTGTTCTTCGCGACCGCATCGGTGTACTCTGGTTGTCCTTGGCTGAGTCAACCATCGGCCCTTCACTCCCAGGCTACCGTACCGTCCGTGACCTCGGCCGTGACGGCCGCAAGGAAACCGGGGCGGTCCCGCAGTCGTCGCACGACCCCGGCGACCATAGCGGGCCGCGGACGCGCCGAAAAGGATAATTCGCTACGAGATTGAGCGGGATGCCCAGGCCGGCTTGCGCGCGCCCGGCCGGGGAGGAGGGGGGATCTCGCCCCCCGCCTGCCGAGATGATTACGGGAAGCCGGCACTGGTCGCCGTTCTCGGTGGCCAGGGCTTGCCCCCTATCTGCCGCTCCGCCCTGGGCCCCACACGAGGTCACCGCGCACGCGCGTGGCACGAAGGAGTAAAAAAAAGGGAACAAAGGGAAAAAAAAAAAAAAAACAAATAATAAAAAAAAAAAAAAAAAAAAAAAAGAAAAAAAGAAAAAACAAAAAAAAAAAAAAAAAAAAAAAAAAAAAAAAAAAAAAAAAAAAACGAAAAAAAAAAAAAAAAAAATAAAAAAAAAAAGACAAAAAAAAAAAAAAAAAAAAGAAAAAAAAAAAAAAAACAAAAAAAAAAAAAAAAAAAAAAAAAAAAAAAAAAAAAAGAAAAGTAAAAAAAAAAAAAAAAAAAAAAAAAAGGAAAATAAAAAAAGGAAAAAAAAAAAAAAAAAAAAAAAAAAAAAAAAAAATAAAAAAAAAAGATAGAAAAAAAAAAAAAAAAAAAAAAAAAAAAAAAAAAAAAAAAAAAAAAAAATAAAAAGAAAAAAAAAAAGGAACAAAAAAAAAAAAGAAAAAAAAAAACCTGAGTAGTGCGCCCGTCGGGCTACTCACTCAAGGGCAAGCAGTCCTCGAAACACGACAACGCGAAACGCAGGTTGCGGAATGACGGCCTCCTCGGTACGCGGGCTGCCATTCACGCGCTCCAGCACGCGTGTGACGCCTGCTGATGATCGGCACCGACTTCCCCTACACCAGCTTGTCTTTTTTTTTTTTTCCTGCCACACGGCAGGGACAGGATCATTTTTTTTTTTTTTTTCCCTTTTATTCTCTTCTTCTCTTTATTCTTTTTTTTTTTTTTTCCTTTTTTTTTTTTTTCCAGGGTCGAGGTAGGGGGAGAACCCGGAACCGGTCGGACGACGCCTCCCTACCGGTGGCCTTGGGCGTCCACCCACTCGGCGACGTACAGGCCACGTGGACGGCGCTGTGCGCTGGTCGAGCCCAAACCCCGACGCGGGCGGGGTTTCCCACCCGCTGCGTGGAGGAAGGACCCAGAGCGGTTCCAACCGCAGATACG